>NZ_CP183416.1:0-4800000 GCF_048565165.1 Pseudomonas sp. NFX224
CAGGCGACGCCAGAGAGGACTCACTGTTGGTGCTGACGCCGAACTGACCCAGTGGCCGATACCACGCTGACCCAACACCAATCGGCAAAGATCCAGCGCTGGTAATGATTCACAAGGTAGGAGCCTGGGTCAGTGAATATCGGTAACTGGGTCAATCCTGCGCTGGCGATAACAACGCTGTCCTCTTCCAAGGAGGAATTATAATGTCGAACTCAGACCTACTCCCTTCCCTACTCTTCAAGATCAATCAGAACCAGCTCGCCCTTGAAGCCGTGATCATGGAGCTAACGCTCTGGGTCGAGCAGCGCGGCTCAGCTGAGGTTGCCGGTAACGTACACGGTGCTTTGGACACAATCAGTAAAAACGAAGACTTCATCAATATGACGCTCGCGGTGCTGATGGCGCCGGAGTGATCAAACGATCTGGTAACAACGAACAACAGACTAGGGAGCTACGGCACCGACCTACATATCTACATCGGCAACCAACCCTTCCTCAAATATCGGCCTGGGAGCAGTCGTCGGAGGGTTGGTGATTCGTGAAGGTTTCGGATATAGCGGTGTCATTTGGGCCAGCGCTGCTGTATTCGCCATCCCGCTGGTGATTACCTTCTTGTCATCTGTGAGCCGCCGCCAACTTCTAAGCAGTCATTGAATCAGCGGGTACTTTTGCCGGCGCATATCGCGCCGGGTTTGATAACCCTTTTCGGGGTCGTTTCGACGAGTGTGGTTATTGAGAATAATTAAGTCACGCCGTTTGGAACCAGCGGCGTGACCATCATGTAACTTCACGAGTGAAGTCACTCTCAAGCTGCCAAGATTCGAACCTCGACGGCCGTCGGCCCAAAACCATTGATCGGGCCTGGATATGGGCAGCACGAAAGTGCCCAGATCACTGCCATCTCCGCCGTCATTTCCAGGTAGTCACCTGGCTCCGAGAGTGGCTCCAGAGGATGGAATTTACCGTCTGGACGGGTCAGTGGCGGCTGGAAGACATTCAAGGCTGCCATACGAGGAGCTCCCAGCTGAGGGAAACCGATCTTGGCGAAGCCCTCGCACATTGCTTCCGTGCAGCCTGGTTGATCAACGCCAGCAGCTTTGTTGATCTCGTGGGTGCACGCCCCACCGGTGTAGCCATGCACACCGACTTTATCATCAGTGATACGTAGCATCCGGTTGACGTAGTCGGAGTAGATGTAACCACCTTCCGAGATTTGCCAGCTGTCTTGCTCGAGGCAGGTAGTGACCATGTCACTGACTTCTTTGAGGTTGTCAGCGTTATAGGCGACAAAGTCGCATACCTGTTTTCCGTGCAGGTCGACGATCTGGATGCGTTGCCCAATTTCCAGTCGACCCGATGCGTGTCCGCCAGGCTGAACAATAACGCTAGAGATGAGTTTTTCGTGGGTTGTAGTCATAACGTTTCCTATCTTTGGCAGGGGTGGTTAAAAATCAATTACGGAGTGACTCGTGCCGAGCGTATTGAGGGGGGCAGCAGCGACTTTTTCCCGATACTCGGGCGTATTGAAACTGCGTGTAAAAATTAGATAGCTAATGCAGGAAACCGGAAGCCCCACTGCAAATGCGATATCTGCACCGCCGAGCATTTGCGCTATTGGGCCGGTGTATAGCGCAGTGCTGAAGAACGGAGTCATGGCCACGAAACCTAATGCGTAGCTGACGAGACCGTCCCACGCCCATCGACCATAAAAGCCGCCGTCCGGATGAAGGATGTCGGTAATTGAGTAAGCGCCTTTGCGTACGACGTAGAAGTCGACGAGATTTACGGCCGTCCAAGGGATGAGGAAATACCCAAGGATCGAAAGGAAGTTGCCGAATGCCCCCACAATGTTGTCGGGGAGCACTAGACCTGCTGCGATGATGATCAGGCCAAGCACCATGAGCACCACAGTGCGCAGTACCTTGGTTGTTTCGAAATGTCGGAATGCTTCCGCACCACTCAACAAACAGACGCCGCAGCTATAGATCCCGGTTGCTGCGGCTAATAGTGAAGCAGGTATCGCAACTATCATGGTGATGGTGCCTAGGCGGCCACCGAACTCGTTACCAATCTGACGAATGCTTTCGATTGCATCGACGCCAGGAAACGCATTAATGATCACCGCCCCGATAAAGGACAGCCACAGCGCAGAGATCATCGTTCCACCGAAGACCGCCTGAATGATCTTCAGGCCGCTGACATTGGTAGGTAGATAACGGGTGTAATCCGATACTAATGGCGCGATTCCAAGCTGTAGCATCGCGGACGCGCCTAGTTGTGCTAGCAACCCGGCAGAATTGAAAGACCATCCGTTAGCTCCCGCAGTTGACCACGGGACGATAACCACGACGGCGACAGTCAATATGAGGAAGTTCGCACACACGATGTAAGCGACGATCTTTTCCGATTTGATCAACAGCCGGTACCCATAAATCGCCACAAGAACTGCAGCGACACCAGCCACGATTACAGAGCCGCTCATACCGATTGGAGCAATCTGGTGAAGCGCGCTAGCCCCGGAAAGAATCCCGAACAGTGGAAAGCCACAGAGCACTAGCATCGCAGCAAGGAGAGGCACTAATGCCCCTCGCGCCCCGAACTGAACGCGTGACTGAATCATTTGAGGGATCCCCATCACGGGCCCTTGTGCCGCGTGGAGCGCCTGAAAAATGGTTCCCCCAAACGATCCCGCCGCGATAGCAATAAACGTCCAGAACAGCCCAAGGCCAAACTGATGTCCCACCGCACCTGAAAACAATGTCATCAATGATGCGTTCGCCATGAACCAAAATTTTTGCTGATCCTTGACTGTGCCATGTCGTTCATTGAGCGGAACAAATTCGAAGGAACGGGTTTCGACCTCCAGAGTCCTTTGCGTTGTACCTGGATGCACGTCAGCATGGATTACTGCGCTTGTTTTTGTGCTCATAGCCCCCCCGTTTACATGCTTAAGCGCCTAAAGACGCCAATCGGTTTCCAGCTTTTTTTGGGGTCAAGATCACCGTCCATTAGACGGTGCAGCCATCTTAATGACCCACAGCGAGCTAGGTATCACGCGGGCAATTTTTGATTAGCGTGTTAGTGATACGCGCCCCCCAGCAAAAGGGGTGAAAGATCAAAAACGCTTCCGCACAAGGGTATAAGCAAAAACAAAGCCATGTTTCACCATACCAAAACGACAATACCGCTTGCTAGGTGTGTTGCCGGTGAAAAAACCAAACCTTCGAGCTGCAAGTCAGTGTGGGCGTGTATCAGCGTCACGCCAGGCATGAGTTCCTTCATGCGAGGTTTCGTGACTTTTGCAGTCGATCAGTACGGCTTGGGAGTTTCAGCAGGAACTATTTAGGTGCAATCGAGGGGGGCATCGGGCAATTCTGGAGCGTTTTGATTCATGCTTCTCGGGAGGCTCGTGGTTGTCCTGGCTAACAGCATTCTGGTCAGGATGGCACCTATGCTTACGGGCAATCCGTTAAATTTGACTGTACGCGCCAACCGCTATGCTTCGCCTGCCAACGTCGCTCTGTATCCGTTTTCTGGAAAGCTGCTTGCTTATATAAATGTTCTCTGCCGCGAGTGAATCAAAAACAAAAGCACCGGAGCTCTCCTCAATGTTCACTGTTATTTATATCTTCAAACGCAAGCCAGAAATTACTAGAGATCACTTTTTAGAAGCCTACGAAGAACACCGACAGGTCATGATTGAATCTGCGCGTGGACTCATCAGCTATACGCAAAATCCAACGACCGCGCCGCAGTCAGTTGGTGGAATAGTAAGCAATACTGGGAATTCTGAATTTGATGCAGTTTCGATATACACATACAGAAACCAAGAGGACGCCGAATTTACAAGTGGTCTTGTGGCCGTCGAAATTGACAGCGCGAGGTTTATCGATTTTACAACAATCATCACATTGACCGTTACGCCCGTAATAGTCAGATGAGAAAGCAAGACACTGGAATGTGGTGAAATTCGCCTCACGTAACTGGACGCATCTCAGGAAGGAGGCGTGAATTTGGGAGCGCTTTGCCTGACGAAACCACCGCCTCACCAGAGGCGGCAACATCGAAACCTGCGGAGTAGAGAGAATCGATCAGTCAGCGCAATCCGAATCCCAAACGGGCCAACTGCGTTGCCAGATGCTCCCGCCCATGGAGACTATCAACTCTTAGTAATCTGTTGATCACCTGATCCGACCAACCTTTCGCCGTCAGCCCTTCACGCTTATAAAATTCACTCAGGCGTTCGTCGTACCGGTTTATCGACTCTTCTTCATGCTCAGTCGCGTAGGTTTCGTGGTGTAAAACTGCCGCTTGGGGCAAGCGTGGTTTTACCTGTGCTGGAGAGTCAGGATCAGGGTAACCAATGCATAAACCGAACACTGGAAATACCTGAGGTGGTAATTTCAATATTTGAGCTACGCCTTCAATGTCATTGCGTATAGCACCGATATAGACGCTGCCCAGCCCCAGTGACTCAAGTGCGATTACCGCATTTTGGGCAGCCAATGCGGCATCGATTGTCCCCAGCAGGAGGCTCTCGATGTATGGAACGGCTTCCAGCTCAACGCGCTCTCTTTGCGCGACACGCTCGACTCTGGAAAGGTCAGCCAACCAGACCAAAAATAATGGAGCCTGTCGAATATGCGATTGATTGCCAGAAAGCTCAGCAAGAAGCGCTTTACGCTCCGAGCTTTCAATCGCGACCACGCTCCACACCTGCAAATTGGACGAACTGGCAGCTGACTGTGCAGCCGCGATTAACGCTTCAAGAGTACCGCTGGGTAACGGTGTATCCGCAAACGAACGAACGCTTCGGTGCTCCAGCAGATGATCGATGACTGAACTCCAATTCCCCGGAGCCAGGATATCCGGCTGGCCATAACGTAAGGCCATCCGGCTCTGCGAATCGTTTGTCATGCAGGCTTTCCTCGAGTTCATTTGAGTCCCTTCTGATAGCTTGGAGCAGCCATTTCAAGGCTGTCTTGGGAGATAGCACCGCAGGTGGGAATATTCTTCATCAAACTGATCCTTCCATTGGATCAGAGGTGCCCTGCCCTCCTCCCATTTTCCGCTAAATCGAAGCTCCAGATAGCCCAGCGTGCAGCGCAACGCTACTTGTCCGATTGTTACCTTAGTGGACATTCGGGGCACTATGCTGCACAGCATATCCAACGAACGGGTCACTTTACCCCAGTATCGATCGAGTAGAGCTTCGCTGACATTCTCGGCTTCACGAGCGCGCCTTTCCATGACGTGTGCAAGCATGCAATCGCAAATGCCATCGGATAATGCCTCTAGCTTTTGTGAAGCAAAACGTTCGGTAAGCCCTTCGCCGTGGAGAGCTTTCTTACTCAGTGTGTCTAGGTAACCCGTGATGAGTCTGCTGTCAAAGATCGGCCCTTCGGCGCTCAGTAATACCGGGACTTTTCCGAGAGGGTTCATCTCCAAAAGTTCAGCTGGCTGACCGCTTGGGTCAACCATGATTTCCTCGAAGAAACACCCTCCAAATGCTGCTGTCATCCGTGCTTTAGCGGCATAGGGAGACGTGAGTGAGTAATAAATTTTTAACCGTTCCATCGATGAGATACCTATGTCATGCGTTGATTTACGATATCGGCAGTTGTATAGCGTTGAAGATGGCAATGGATCCGGTAGGAATCTATTACCAACTTCTCGTTAGTTACCCCATGCGTTCCTTGTTCGCCAAGGTGAGTCCCCCAGCGACAAGTGTCAGTACAACGACGACGCCGGCGATCACCACAATTGCCCCAGCCGTTCCCAGAACACGTACCAATGGCCAGGAGGCGGCAATGGAACCGCCGCTGACGGCATAGCCTACTGTGTTCAAAATTGCATAGGCCCCACGCAATTTCGATAGAGGAGTGATGCGACGTACAAGCGTCAAACCAACCAACTGACCTAATCCTTGGGAAGCTCCACTGAAGACCGCTGAAGCAAACAGAGCGCCCGATGAGTCCAGCTTGATGCCCAGCACAAGTATCACTGCCCCCAACCCGCCTGCGGCCAGAGCGATGACTGCTTGGGTAAGCGGAGTGAACCGAGCGGAGAGTAGCTGCGCCGTAAACGCTGAGCCAAAGACCAGAAATACCAGTAACCCTGCTAACACCGAGCTGTGAACCCCGAGCGAGTTCTGCAGATAGGAGGAGCCGATCGACATGTAGATGCCGCTCGCGATGTAGCAGGAGGTAAAGATAAACGTCACGACTAAGAAGAAGCCGCGACGGCCAATCCCTTCAGCTCCTGTGCTCACCGGTTCGCCACTCCCCCCGGTGCTGGCTCTACCAATTGTCTTTAGACTTCTATCGCGAAGCAGTGCGATGGCGCCTACTGCCAACAGCAAAGCCTCTACGATGAACACAAGCCGCGTGGGAGCCCGCGCGAAGTCCGCAAAGACCCCTGCTAACAGTGGGCCGCACGCAAGCCCACTTGAGATCGCCAGCGATGCAACCAGTGATGGACGAGCGTGACCCGACCGCTCGAACACCGCAGTAATGGCCGCTGGGCCGCAGGAAACGAACACGCCTGCAGCCATACCGCTAACCAGGCGCCCCACCATCAACTGCCATGCTGTATCGGCGCCTGCAAAGGCGACTGACGCAATGCAGCTCAAGATAGTCGCGCCAATAAGCGAGGTACGCCAACCGATTTTATCGACAAAGCGGCCGAGCCCAAGCAGCCCTATTAACACTCCCCCTTGATACAGAGAGAACAGTACTGTGATGGTTGCTGTTGGGAACCCGATCTCGTGCTGCCATAACGGATAAATCGGTGATGGCATGTTCGAAAGCAGGAACGCAGCGAACACAAGGGCTGCTGCAATCAATTGCTCAACTCCGACCCGTTGTTGCGTTGAGCATCGGTGTACCAGGTCGGGGCAACCCAAGCCTGTCGGCCAGTGTCATGACTTTGATCCGAGGGCTCTAGGGCTAGTAAATGACGTAGTGCTTCAGTCTCGACAACATCGATCGACAGAGTTTCCCAACGACTTCTATCGCCAATGATCACCACGCCATAGGTACGTCTAGCGCGTTCGACGCTAATGTATTCGTCAATTACATCCTCAAGCACAAGCTTTGGGTCACGTTTTAATGGCGAGCCGTAACCACCCGCGCCGCAACCCAGCGAGACAATCGTATCTCGGATATCTAAAGTTACTTCGGCGACAACATCGTTTACCTGGTGTGCCGAACCGTCCGCCTTGATGACCCACGCTTCTGGCCCAGAAGCCATACCACCACCATGAACACCCAGTGGACGGTTTTCGACGCCTTCCATGTAGTAGTACGAAGCTGCTGGAGCGGAAACTGGCCCGTATGAAGAGACGGTACCTGGAGCACCTCGGAAGTTACCCGCGCCTTCGGAGTCCATACGCACAGTTGCATGCTGCCAAATAACAAGTGGGTAACGCTGCTCGACAATTTCGGACGAGTCCAGGTGAGGGATACCTGCGCCCATGATGGTAGCGAACGAGAGCCATCCGTCACTGAATGCGGTAGCTGGGCCGCCGGAGGTACCAGCGAAGATTTGGAGAATGAACTCCTCTCCCCCTCGGCGCATATCACGACCGGATACAACGGCTTCATGTGGTGGGCAGCCATAAGGAGGTTCCGCCGCGCCAATGTCCGCGTCAGACATCGACGAGATTCCAGCCAGAATCATCCCCGTGACTCGGTCGGTGATGGTACGAGTTGCGGCAGAGCAGCAAGCAGGATGCCGAGGTATCCCTACGACACAGTTCTCGCGGACAAGAATCTCGATACGTCGGTGGCTGCCCGAAGTATTAGGTACGCTGAAGGCCCCGCCCTCAGGTGCGGTATTCAAAGCCATAAGGATGGCAGTGACCGCGTTGTTTTTAGAAGTGGCTTCAGTGAGGTTCAGGCCCGTCGGCGTGCAATCCGGGTTATCACGAAGATCAACAATGATTCGACCTTCAGCAGGTTTGATCTCGACAGTGGCACGAAGGTCAAGCCCATCTGGCAAACCCGGGAAAGCATCCATATGGGTCTTCAGTTCAACGCGGCCTTCAGGAAGTTTGGCGATGCCCGCTGTCGCCATGCGCTCGCCATAGTTCAGCCATTCACGAATGAACACTCTCAGATGTTCGATGCTTTCAAAACTGGCGCAGAAGGCCTTCAGACGCTTCTCGGCCAAACGCAGCGCCCCTAAGGATGCCAGATAGTCACCGTACCAAGTATCAAAGGCGCGGATCCGAACTCGCGCCATACCGATGATGTCGTTAACGTCTTGGTAATCGGACTGCACTTTCACGCATGGGAAAATCAGCGCACCTTCTTCGTATACGTCGCGAGCGCGAGGCATATAAGTGGTTGGCTGCGAGTTACCAATGTCGACCTGGTGTGCCTTAGCGATGGCGGTAAACACATGCTCACCTTCGAAAAACACAGGTACTACCAGCGTGTGGTCGGCCGCGTGAGTATTGCCATCGTAGGGATCGTTATGGAGAAAGGCATCGCCCTCCCGAAAATTCGGGTGCTTGCGCGCCATGGATTGCGCAATGAGGGTGGAACCGTAAACATGAACGGGGAAGCCGCCCGGCGCAGAGACGAGATCATGGTCACTGCTGGTAATTGAGCAGGAGAAATCGTGTGCTGCCATGGTCGTGGAGCGAGCTGTCCGAATCATGGTGTTGGTCATTTCACGCGTGATGCTATCCAACCGGTTAGCCATGATGCTGAGCGTGATTGGATCGATATGGTCGACTTTGGAGATAGTGGTGGTCATAGGTAATCCTTGGCTTTTGTCTCGAATGACAATTCGTAAGTGTTAGTCGAGCGAAATCAGGTAATGAGTCGGACGAGTCAATGCCGTGGAGCCTGGCGGCAGGACGATGGTGGTGGTCGGTTCTTCGATCACCGCCGGGCCTTTGATTGTCATGTCACTTGGCAACTTTTCGACGCGATAGACAGCCCCCTGTAGTTCGGCGCCGTCGAAGAACATGCTTCGGTAGGTCGGTTCGGGCATGGACTGATCAGCACCAAGCAGAGGCATCGCGAGGGATGGTTTTTCACGCTCCACCCGCCCGACTGCACGCCAACTGATGACCTCAACAGGCGCACCCGGCTGGTTAACCGAATAGAACTTCAGGTGAGCCTTGTCGAAAGCTGCCTGGAGCTTCTCAAGAGCATCGGGCGCCGTGAAATCTAGAAAGTCACCGAGTTCGACGTCGATTTCCCAAAGCTGCTGCTCATAACGAGCTTCTACGATAATGGTGCGTACCCGCTTGCCCGGATGCTTTACCTCAGAAAAGAATGCATCGAGCCTCATATTCAGTTCGGCGACCACTGAATTGGCTGCTTCGGGATTAAAGTCAGTGGTCGACATATAGCGACCGGCGGAGAAATTGGCGCTGATATCAGTGCACTGACCGCCAACAGCGCTCAAGCCAGAGGCCAAACGCGGAATGATCATGTGTGCAATGCCGAGATCTTTGGCGATGCGCACGATATTCATGCCAGCAGCACCACCACCGGCGACCATCACGCACTCACGTGGATCGATACCTTGGCTGATGGTCATGTCCGTAGTAAATCCGCGCATGTCCTCAGAGGTAATACGCAGCACCGCTTCAGCGCTTTCCTCAATGGTCATACCCAACGGCTCGGCCAGTCGATTACGAAACGCTTCGCGTGCTGCTTCCAGATCGAGCGTCATTCGCCCACCCAGAAAGTTATTTGGGTCGAGGTAGCCGAGGACGAGTGCCGAGTCCGTCACGGTGGGTTCTTTCCCGCCACGTCCATAACAAGCCGGCCCAGGGAATGCACCTGCACTGAGAGGCCCCACGCGCACGAGACCACCATTGTCGATATGCGCGATAGAACCACCGCCGGCACCTAGGGAGCGGGTATCGACAGCGGGTAAACCGGTCATGTGGCCGCTCCACTCCGGGCCAAGCCATTTTTCGCGACTGTAGGCGATCTGCCCTTCACGGGTGAGACTGACGTCGTAGGAAGTACCGCCAGTATCTACAACGATGATGTCTTTCCCGGCTGCGAGAGGCTCGTGTTTCCCGTACTGAGCGCCTGCGACAGGAGCAAGCGCCGGGCCGGAGTCGATAGTCTGAATCGGACGATCCGCCATTTGTTCCAGGCTCATGACCCCGCCACTGACATGGGTGACCATCAGAGGATCGCCAGAAAATCCGAGCTCGCGGAATCGACGCTCAAGATCCTGCAAATGCTCTCGCATCAGCGGCTTGATGGAGGCGTCGATTGCGGTCGAGGAAGCTCGACGGTATTCGCGAACAACGTTATTGACCTGGTGGCTCAGCGAATAGGCAACTCCTGGTAACTCAGTTTCAATTAACTCTCCAATGCGCACCTCGTGCGTCGGATTCACAACTGAAAATACGAGGCACACCGCAATCGCCTCGACTTCGAGCTCTCGAACGCGCGCCAGCACCTGCCGTACCGTCTCCTCGTTCAACTCGACTGCAATGGTGCCGTCAGCGAGTACACGTTCAGTGACTTCGAACGACAATCGACGAGGAATGTAGGGTTTAGGGAACGGTGTGGCCAGGTTCCAAGCGTCCTCCTTGCCGCCCTCACGGTACAGCAGAGTGTCTCGAAATCCACGGGTAGTAATGAACGCGGTTTTTGCCACTTTTCCCTGAAGTACGGCATTCGTCGAACGAGTAGTCGAGTACACGAATGTTCGAGTTTCAGCTAGCAACGCCTCAAGGGTCATACCATTTTCAGTGGCCGCGAGCTTGATTGCGTTAGAAATGCCGATGAACAGGTCATCAGGCGTGGAGGATGACTTGTAGAGCCCAACTACGCGCTTGCTGTCGGACAGAATGAGGTCGGTAAAGGTGCCGCCAGTATCCACAGAGATTGTGAACGGCGGGAGCAGTGTTACTTCGTTCATGGATCATGCTTCCTAGGGTTATTCGTAACTAGCCGCGTGCGACTAAGTCAGGGATAAGGAGTGGTTGCTGCTCGTGGCGTAGCGACCACGGGTTATCAGCGCCATCAACGGGGTGACGACGACGGTTACTGCGAAAGCGATTAAAGGGGCGATACTTGCGCCGAAGGGGCCAGCCATGCCGAACGACAGTGGAAGTGCGATGATCAGAGCGGCGGCAAGAGACGTAATGCCCACTGGGTTCCAGGCCCGAAGCTGCTCTTTGCTGTATAGGAAGGTCTTTGGGACGAGGCCGAGAAGGTAGCGATTGAGTACGATGTCAGAGAAAACAGTCCCAACCCATGACACCAGCACAATGCCCCAGATGCTCAGGACTACTGTAGCTTTGCTGTACAGATCCAAGGTAAGGATCACAACGCAAAGAATGCAGGTAATAATCACCCAGCTGACGCGAGACAAATTGATTCCGAACAAGCGTTTCGCCACTGTTGCAAGACTGACAGCTGTTCCGTAGACGTTGTTAACGTTGATTCGAGCCTGAGTAAGGATGACCAACAGAACTCCAAGAATGCCGTAGGCATGCGTGAAATAAACTGCAGGGTCGGACTCCTTGAACGTCGCTCCCAACCAGGCGCCAAACAGCAGGGGGAGCAAGAAGGTGACCAGGGTGAACACTGGCCCGAGGAGAACGCCCCCAATCACCGCATGGCGGGCTGGAATGAATCGGCCGAAATCACTTGCGGTAGCGCCTATCCCTGCAATACCGAACATGGCAACCATGACCTGCATGGCTGGCGAACCCGCCGCAAGATTGATCGCTGAATCTGCGCCTTGAGACCAGAAGCCTGGTGCTCCACCCATTTCGATAGCTCTCAGGGCGATCAGTACAAAAAAGATAAACAGGATGGGTAGCGTGACCCACATCAATCGACTTACCAGCTTGATGCCAAAGCAAGTCAGTGGAATGAAGATCAACCCGCACGCAATCTGAAGGAGCAGTGTGGGGATCGATGGAAAGTAGGCGTGTACTGCATTGATCATGATTCCACCCTCCATTGCGAAGTAGAGGATGTTGTTCGTGGAGTAAATCACCGCAGTGATCGTTGACCCCAGGAAACCAAAGCCACATGCCCGAGTGATAAGATCCGAGTTGAAACCGGATTTGGATGAAAACCAAACCCAGACGAAGGCGATTGCACCGACGATGATTGCCGTAGTGGTGGCGCCGACGACAAAGTTTTTAGTGCCAAAAGAGTGGACGAGATGTGCGCCGAGCATGAACCAGATGAGGGCGGTAGTGATGCCCAACATCACACCGAAGATCGAGACCGCCCCAACGTTTTTTGCAGACTCCGGTACAGGAGTGTTCGCATATTCATCTGCGCTGTCGTCGTTGACTGATGCCGATTTGCCTATGTGTTCCATCATTAATGCCCTATATGAGTTAAGCGTGTCAGTGGCTTTAAAAAAACGGCTCTTGACGGCCTTTTACGATAAAAACACGCGAACAAAGCTGGGCAGATGATAAAAACGCTTGTTTCGCAGATCATGAAGGAGCAAATCCCGTGCCACAGGTGAACGAAACCTGTCGATCACTATCAAGGTGCGGATTTCAGGGGTTTTAAGAAGTGAATTAGGTCGACCCATAGGATCGGTTGTGACTTGAAAGGTGGAGTTACTGCTGACTGTTTTTGGTGCGAAGGAGTCAGCGATGCTCATTTTCGGGGCTATGGTCGGTCACCCCTGCCCAACAGCATTTTTTTCAGCAGAGATAGCCAATTGAATCGGGTTACTCCTCAACGGCCGCATCTGGCTCGGGCTGGATGGTTGCATTACCCGACCAGGATCTATGTGTAGACGAAGCTTTTGCTCGGTGCTTTGCCTTTAGACCAGACAGCCGGAACGTATTCGCAACAAGCACATCTGTTGGTACATCGCTGATAGGCTTATGATCTAAGCCACATGCTTACAGCGCGTGGCCTTCAGCATCCACTCGCTGGATATCTGAGTCCGTGCCGTGCGAGATATTCTCGGCTTGTTTTTTGGAGGCGCCCCATGGCCATTGTTTATCCCACAGGCGCTCTCGAAGCGAAGGAGCGGTTTGACTACTGGCAGGACGTCGTTTGCTCCACGTACGCACCAACAGCTAACCGTAAGTTGACGGATGAACAGTTCGACGGTTCGCTAGATGTCACGCTGAAAGGCGGCGTATCCTTCAGTCGAATCAAGTCTCTGCCAATTGAATACGAACGCAGTCAGCGAGATGACGGCAGTGATCATTTTTTTGTCTCGCTATCATTGTGCCCAAGCGCCTATGTGAACCAATGCGGGAGGCTCTCCCAGCAACGGCCTGGTGACATCGTTTTGTTTGATAGTTCGCGCCCCTACACCTGCACGTTCCCTGCAGGCGACGATCAGATCGTTCTCGCAGTTCCACGCACCTTGCTCCAAGCCCACATACCCAATAACGAGCGATTTCTTAGCCGAACATTGGAGAGCCAGTCACCACTTGGTAGTCTCGCTAAATCGATGTTGATGGAGGTCTGGAGCGCGCAAGCACTTCCGGATGTTATTGGCGAACGTCTAAACGGTTCATTTCTTGATGTGCTGTCGAGTGCTTTCGAGGCGGCCTATGGCTCTAGCACTCCAGAAGAGGTATCGCACCGCAATAAACAGCTTGAAAGAGTAAAACAATTTGTTCTGGCCAACCTTGAGCAGACAGACCTCTCCGTAGAACACATTGCTTCAGCAATCCATGTATCGCCCCGAACCCTAAACCGTCTATTCGCAGCTGAACACACAACAGTCATTCGTTGGCTGTGGCAACAGCGGCTATCTGCAGTCCATGAGGCGCTAATCGATGGGCAGTACAGCCAGGTCAGCGTCGCTGCGATGAGCTTCGGCTTTACCAATCTTTCCCACTTCAGCCGAGCTTTCAAACAGGCTTATGGCATTTCCCCCCAGCAACTGCTGCGTCGAACCTGATCACGCTTGGCGTTTTGAGCACAGCATCTGGCAATCGAAGCAAAGCGCACCCTCCACACCCCAGCGCAATATCGACGCTGTGCAGGCAAACCCTGCACGCACAATAAAACAATAAAAACGTCGGTCACGCGCCAGACAATTGTTATTGCCCATTTCGTAGCTGCCCTTACTAAAACAATCGAGGTCTACAATGAGCCGAGGCTACGTCTACGTATTGCTATGTTACATCCTGGTCGGAATCAGTTATCCCGTGGCCAAGGACGCTATGGAACAAATCCCCATATGGCTATTCACCTGCCTCACCTTCGCGATTGGGTTCATATTGCTCTACCCAGTGGTGACTTTGGGTGACAAGGTTGCCCTGCACAAAATTGGTATTAAGGCTTGGTTGGCGATCAGCGTGCAGTCTTTACTGGGCGCGGTTCTATACACCGTCTTCCTGCTATACGGTTTTTCATCTGCGACAGCGATAGCCGCTTCAGTTTTCAGCAGTCTAGCTCCAGCAGCAGTACTGACGCTCTCGTCGATTTTCCTAAAAGAAAAACTGAGTGTCAGAAAGTTTGCTGCGATCATTCTTGCCATCGCAGGCGTATTGGTACTGACGTTGCCGACAGCAGACGGTGCCGGCGAAAACACCCTTGCGGGCATTGTTTTTCTATTGTTGTCGACACTTTCGACTGCGGGCTGTGTGGTTTCAGCTAAAAAGCTTGATGTCGACTTACCCCCTGCCACCATGGCTGCTGGCGTATGCCTTACAGGCACCCTTTTCACGTTTCCGATGGCCATCGTGCAGGGAGCATCTTTCGATTGGCAGCATCTGACCATCGCCAACGGCTGGGTCATGGCCTACTACGGCGCTTTGGTGTGGGCCGTACCCTATGTTCTGTTCTTCAAGGGCGTCACACGCATCCCTGCAAGCGCGACTGGCATGGCTGTGGCGGTGATCCCATTAGCAGCCTCCTTCTTTTCTATTCTTTTCTACGGGGAACACTTACGCATGACTGACTGCATCGCCTTAATGCTCGTGACCCTGTCTATCGTCGCCGCTGAAGCTCGCGAAGGTAGTAAACCGGCGTTAACCCCTGTTGCCTGAGTGGTAGCAAAGGATGATCGTTTCAAATCCAGCCAACTAGATGGTGATTTCAATGGCTAGTAACTCCGATACAACTCTCCGACTTCTGTTTCCTCAGTGGCAAGGCGGCAACAACGCCCCTTACTTTTTCGGAGCGCAGCTTCTGTCGTGGCTTGCACCTGAGGCCAGCGGCCCAGTTGAAGAAGTAAAAGTGGCGATACCTGACGGCCAGCCGCTGCAGATCGAAAATGGTATCGTCGGGCGTGGTGCCCTCCTTGAGCAGCTAAGTCATGCACAGCACTTGATCGAGAAACATCAGCCTGACCGGATGGTGATTCTTGGCGGCGATTGCTTGGTTGACCTCGCTCCTTTCGCTTACCTCAATGAACGGTACGACGGCGACTTGGCCGTCCTCTGGGTCGACGCTCATCCAGATATCATTACTCCCAAAGACTTTCAGCACGCTCATGCCATGGTACTAGGCAACCTCCTGGGTGAAGGCGACGAAGACTTTGCCAGTGCTGTAAAACAGCCCATCAAACCCGCTAACGTAATGTATGCGGGGCTGCAAGAAACAATGGGTGTCGAAACTGCGATGATTGAACGGCTCGGGCTGCGTAGTGCAAGTCCTGCTGACCTGGCAGACACCAGCGAGCCCGTGCTCAAATGGCTAAAAGAGACAGGTGCCAAGCACTTGGCGATTCATCTAGATCTTGATGTTCTTGATCCGAATCTCTTCCGTTCATTATTGTTCGCTAAACCGAACATTCCGGATGACACTTTCGACGGTATCGCCCAAGGAAAGATGACCATTGATCAGGTAGTACGCCTGCTTAGCGACGTAGCCAAGGTTGTGGATGTCGTGGGCCTTGGAGTGGCGGAACATCTGCCTTGGGATGCACTGGCATTGAAGAACATGCTGGCAGACTTACCGCTATTGGGACGCTCAGCCCAAAGCTGATCGTATTGGGCTCGGTGGTAAAACCGAGCCCAACCAATAAAAATCCGGGGTGCAGGATTTAGAACTTGAACGAAGCAGGCAGCTTGTCTACAGCAACCTGTATCAAGAGTTCAACATCAGCAACCCCTGAATCTGGATTACGAAGCTCTTGCTCAAGAGCTGCAAGTCCCGCCCTGGATTCAGCCCTCACCTCTCCTACAAACTGGCGCGACCCAGTCGAAGACGACATGATCGTTACGGCAGGTTGCGCTAGCAGAAGCGATTTAGCGCGCTGATCACCCTTCACAAGCAGGATTGCCAAATGCGAGTGATCTACGAGAAGCTCGTTGGTCACGATTGTCGACCGCACTACTCCTGCACTGAGCAAAGTCATCGCGCGTCGCCGTACTACACCATAAGGCCGATCAAGTCTTTCCGCCAACTCGCGAAACTGAATACGCGGTGACGCGCTCAACTCGCGCAGAAGCTCCCTATCGTCATCAGACCAAGATACCTGCTCAAGAACAGAACGATCCACTGATGGAGAGCGCGTATCTTCTCGCCACTTTTCAACCCGCAGCATAGGCCAGCATTCGGCTGAAACAACACCTGGGGCACTTTGAAGCTTCTCGCAAACGAATCGATGAGCTTCAAGGTCGTTAGCACTGACAAACTCACCGAAAAAAGTGAAGCTGCCGAGCGTTCTTACCAAGTGGATCACCTCCGCTTGCTCCTGAGCCCAACTTGCGAAAAGCTCAGGAGGGCCGGACGTTGTCACCCCAATCGACACTCGTGTCAATTTGCCCACCAAAGCAGGATCAACCAGCGTGACAAACCGGATATAGCCAGCACTGACGAGGCGATCGAGACGTATGCGCACGGCATCGGCGGACAGACCGACAGATAAGCCTAACTCAGCGTACGAGCGTCGAGCGTCTTCCCTTAGGAGATTTACCAGTGCTAGATCTTTACTATCAACGTTGTAATCGAAACCACCATTCCGGAGATGCCCCGCACCATCGACTTCGTCTTGCCGCCCCTTCCCCATCTATCCCATTCCTATTCAAGCTGGACGCTGCCACCAAGACCAGATTCGTACTTGGCGCCCTGGGCAAATGCAATCATCACGCCAGCGGTGCGAGCATATCAAAGAATGGGGAAAACTCCGGGATACTTAAATTGCAGGCTTCACGGAAAGCCTGATTTGGCCGTATCAGTCACCGTAGCTGTCGCTTGAGCGGGTTTATGGTCTCTTGGCTTGGATTCCAACTCCTGCTCGCGACGGCCCAAATACAGCCCGCACAAGCCCCATGCAGCAGCGAGTAACGCTCCCAGAAACATGGCAACACTAGGGTTATCAGCAATGAGATCGACTGCACGTTTTATCCATCCGCTGGCTGCATCACCTGCTCTATAGACAACCGTGTCGATGAAATTCTTGGCCTTGTACTTCTCTTCTGTGGGGACAACGGTGTAGAGCATCTCACGGCCCGGCCTTACCAGCGCATATTCACCCACTCGCCGAATCACCATGACTGCAACAAAAATCCCGAACGTAGGCGCCAATGCTAAAGCGAGAAACCCCGCGCTCATGATGACAGGAACCGCGACTAGCAGCGCACTGACTCCCAACCGTTTAGCTGTCCGTCCCGTAACAAAAATTTGGATAAACAATGAAAGACTTTGCACAACGGCATCTATGATTCCGAACACTTGTGTCTGTCTGGTTTTGTCAGGAAAAAGCTCTGCAACGAGGCGTGCCTGCTCGAAATACAAAAAGGTGTTGATGCTCGCTAGCATCAGGACAAATGCAGAGATGCCCAGAAGGTACGGGGAGCGTAAGGTTAGGGTCGCGCCGGCGAACGGATTGCCTTTCAACGGCGAGCGATTAGAGGAATCTTCAATCGCACCGACCAGTGGATTGCGGTCACGCCACCGATGCAACCACGTCGCTGCAGCGATGCTGAGCATCAGCAGAGTAGCCGCCACTATAAGAAGACCTACATGTCCCAGTGGCGCAACTAGCAACGCACCGAGCATTGGGCCCGTGATACCCCCAATGCTTGCGCCACTAGCAATTATCGCGAATGTACGCTTCGCTTGTGGCGCACGTAGGACGTCGGCAAGGACACTCCATGCCAATGAGACGGACAGCAAGTTGAATACTGATAGCCAGATGTAAAAACTACTGGCCGCTAATGCCGAATCAGGCGCTATTTGAAAGCTCACCGCGAACGCTAACAGGGTAATTGCCGAGCTGCCGAATAACCATCCCAACAACTGACGTCGTGGCAGTGCCGACGCACACCAACCAAAGAGCGGGAGCGCCACCAGGGTGGCAATAAAAGTTCCAGTGAACAACCACTGCAGATTTTCTATTCCGCCCGCAATCCCCATAGTTTCCCGGACTGGGCGAAGCAGAAAATAGCTTGTGAACAGGAAAAAAAACATGAGGACGCCAGCGACAACTGCGGGCATCTCCTCGGGTTCAATATTCAGTAGCTTGGTTATCCAGTGACGAGTGATGGCCCAATATCCTGCGGCGGGCTCTCGGTTCATATAACTCAGTAGCCGACAGTGAATCGTTGTCGAATGTGTTTGGGGTCTTCTACTTCATCGGCCATTGCGATGGCGTAGTCCTCCATCGAAATCCAGCTTTTTCCATTTGTATCCACCAGCAGCGTGTCCTGGCCTAGCCGGAATTTACCGGTACGCTGCCCCGGATTGAAATCTGCAGACGGCGAAAGGAAAGTCCAATTGAATGACTGTTCTTGTCTCAGACGATTTAGAAACTCACGTCCGGCAGTAGCTTCTGCACGGTTCGCATCAGGGAAGCCGGGTGTATCTAGCATGGGCACGCCTGGGGCGACTTCCAAAGTGGCCGCGCCGCCCACCACCAGCAGCCTAGCCACGTCAGCTTCCTTCACGGCAGTGATCAGGCTATTGATATCACTGGTCACAAAGCGTGTAGCGCTGATGACTACCTTGTGCCCTTTCAAAATGAACGCCAGCTTTTGCGTGTCCGTCACATCGGCCGCTACCAACGTCACACCTTCTCGCTGTGGCACCTTTTCAATATTGCGTGCCACACCTGTGACCTTGTGACCGCGGCGCAACAACTCATCACTTAGTCTAGAACCCGTGCGACCGGTGATGCCCAGAATTACCACATCCATCGAGCTTTTCTCCTTTGTCTGAGTTGGTTGATTGTTGGATTCCTGGGCGCTGAACGCCATGCCTGAGACCACCATGAGTAAAGCCATGATGATCAGCCTATACGCTCGATTCATTGCGATACTCCAGTTGCCTTCCCGTATTCAGTCGAAAGACTAACGCCATGCCATTGGTTCGATAAGGCGTCTAACGAGTGCCACAGCGTTGCACCATGCGCACATATTTCGAAATGTATCGGCCGTTAGCGGCTTTAGTAAAAATCAAATCACCTTTATAGATCTTCCTCACCCCCCAAAACCGCTGTCAGACGTCGTAGTCTTTTAGTCTTAGAGCTAGGAAGTCGATCAGCGCACGCATTGCCGTAGGCACCCGATGACGGGACAGGTAAACGGCGTAGACGCTCATGGGCTTGACCTTATAATCGGGCATGAGCCCGACAAGGCGCCCCGCTTTGATCTCAGCATTGGCGGCGAAATGCGGAAGCAACGCAATCCCTGATCCACGCATCGCTGCTCGAACGACGATTGCTGCTTCATTGGTGCTGAAATTGCCCGATACCGGTACCAGGAAACTCTCATCGTGAGTTGAAAACTGCCAAGTTGTTCGACCGTAATAGGCGTAAGTCAAACAATTGTGCGCCGCCAAATCTCGTACATGAGTCGGCTCACCGTGGGCTCGAAGATATGACGGGGCCGCACATACGACAGAGCGGACTTCTCCCATTTTCTTGGCGATAACGCTTGGATCTGGATCGTTTGTCACCCTGATTGCCAGGTCGATACCTTCTTCAGCTAGGTTGATTGCGCGATCCACAATCTGGAGGTCAATGGCCACAGCTGGATGTAGCTGTAAAAAATCCATCAAAATATCAGTCAGACAATACTCCGCAAAGATGGAGGACGCCGTCACTCGCAACAGTCCTTTAGGCGTGTTTTCTGCGTGAGCCCCCATCGAGCTAACATCCTGAGATAAGGCCACCAGGTCTTTGCATATGGGTAATACCTCCTCCCCGGCAGCAGTCAAACTCAGCTTTCGCGTAGTGCGATGCAGCAAACGGGCTTCCGCCCATTCCTCCATCAGCCCGATGTAGCGCGTAGCCATAGCTCGAGACATTCCCAGGTGAGATGCAGCAGCTGAAATGCTCCCCCGTGCCACTGTCTCTATGAGTACTTTTGCAGCTGTCAGGCGATCCATTCGATTAACTCATGCAACAAAGCGTCAACTATAGACCGATATATCCCCGCCCTGTAAGCAAATAAAGTGGCTGTTCGATTAGGCGAGAAGTCGCGACACCATGCCGGATACACTCCTCCAGTATATTTTTGACCCGCTGTGCAGCTGGTGCTATGCCTGCGCTCCGGCGCTCGCAGCAATCTCCAAGCGCTGGTCAGCGACATTCGAAATGCTTCCGTGTGGCCTGTTTTCAAAGCGCGGAGCTCGCGTAATGAACCCAGAGTGGGCTCAATATGCTTGGGGTAATGATCAACGTATTGGGGGGATGACGGGTCAGATTTTTAGTGAGCGATATCGCGAACAAGTACTGGCTAAGACCGAGGGGAAATTCGATTCATCTGCCATGAACCGAGCCCTCACTCAAGCCCATACGATCGATCAGACGCTAGAGCCAAAATTGCTGAGCGCACTCCAGGTCGCCAGGTACGTAGACGGCCAGGACACTTGTGACTATTCGGTGGTGGCGGGTATAGCAACTCAGTTATTGATCGGTACCGGGCTAGAGACAAATGCAGATACTTTGAGTGTGCGTCTTTTCGCCGATGAAGATCTCGCTAAGCGTACACACGCTCGCACTTCTACAGCCCAAGCCTTGATAGGACGCTTTGACCTGAGAGGCATTCCACAACTCCTAGTACGCACCGAAAACATCACCATCCCCCTCAATTCGTCGCACCTCTATCAAGGGGTCGAGAAGCTCGTTACAGAGATTCGAAAGACGGTTGTTAGCGCACAGATTTCTGCAGTGTCGCCCCGAAATCTAGCTCATGGACGCAGATGACTGCGGTCTGTTCGAGCACCATCAACTTAAATTAAGCATAGGAATCACCATGAAAGCTCTCGTTGTCACACAGTTTGGGCCACAGCCGCAGATGGCTATTGAAGAACGCCCCATCCCCGCAATCAAGCCTGGTTACACGCTGGTGAAGGTGCATGCCGCCACCGTGAATCCACTCTCAAGCCAAGTGAGTGCCGGTATCGTCGTTACGGCGAGTGCCCCTGTAGTTTTGAGTAATGATGGTTCGGGTGTTGTCGAGCAAAGCGACCAGTTTAAGCTCGGTGCTCGCGTGGCTATTTTTGGTGGTGGCCAACTGGGCATTTCTGAAGATGGGCTTCAGCAGCAGTGGGTACTTGTAGAGAACAAACGCATCATCGAACTACCAGACGAATATGACCTGGATGAGGGGGCCGCGCTTCCAATCAACTATGTAACTGCACATCAAGCGTTGACGCGAGTAGGTCGTGTAGAGCCAGGTCAGACTGTGTTGATTTCAGGAGCGTCCGGAGCGCTGGGGCATGCGCTTATTCAGACAGCCGTGGCAATGGGAGCGACTGTAATCGGAGTCGTTTCTAATGCAGAGAAAGCCAAGTGTGCTCGTCGTTCCGGAGCGGCAACGGTCATTGATCTGTCTTCGCAGAATCTAAAGGACGCCGTCTTGGAGGCGACTGATGGTGAAGGTGCTCACCTTGCATTTGACGTCGTCGGCGGCACTATTTTAGGTCAACTTCTTAGCGCGGTGCGTACGCGAGGTGCTGTAGTTTCGATTGGCTTTGTAGGTGGTATGACAGCCAACATTGATGTGGCTGACGTAGTCATCTATGAGAAGCGAGTTTTGGGTTATGACGCATGGTTGGAAACTGATGCTGACGTAGCCTCGGCTCTCGAATCGATCCAAAAGCACATTGCTAAAGGTGCACTTCGTCCCTCGATCGACAGCATATTTCCGATGGATCAATACGCCGTAGCTTATCAACGGTTGGGTTCTCGTGAAGCGACGGGAACCATTTTGATGCGCGTCTGATACCCACCCGGCCCCCAGGGTCGCGTAGCAATCGAATCCGATCTAGGCGAGCACCCACAATGTCTGCATTGTTCACTCCTTTCCAACTCAAAGACATCACGTTACGCAACCGCATCGCGGTTGCCCCAATGTGTCAGTACGCCGCAACGGATGGTTTCACCAATGAATGGCACCACGGCCACTATCCAAGCCTGGCCCGTGGGGGTGCCGGTCTAGTTGTAGTTGAAGCAACTGCCGTGTCGCCTGAAGGTCGTATTACACCTGACTGCTTGGGGATCTGGAACGATGCTCAGGTCGAGGGGCTGGCAAAGATTGCGAAATCGATAAAGGCGAGCGGCGCCGTAGCAGGATTACAAATTGGTCATGCTGGCCGAAAAGGCAACACCAATCGCCCCTGGGAGGGTGATGACCATTTCCCCGTAAGCGATCCCCGTAGCTGGACGACGATCTCCCCCTCGGCTATCGCTTTTGGAGGCATCCTGCCACGCGTTCCGCAAGCAATGACTGTGAAGGACATTGAACGTGTAAAGCAAGATTTCTCGCGCGCCGCCCATCGAGCATATACAGCAGGATACCAGTGGCTAGAACTGCATTTTGCCCATGGTTTCTTGGGGCAAAGCTTCTTCTCACCTTACGCGAACCAACGCACCGACAATTACGGCGGCAGTCTCGAAAACCGCAGTCGCTTTCTTCTCGAAGCCTTGGAAGAGGTACGTCGCGTGTGGCCCGAAAATCTGCCATTAACCGCGCGATTCGGTGCCATCGAGTTTGATGGTAGAGATGAAGAAGCGCTGGCTGAGTCCATCGAGTTGACTCATGCATTACGCAAAGGTGGACTGGATCTACTCGATGTCAGCGTTGGTTTCAGCTCTATAAACACCAAGATTCCTTCTGGCGACGCCTTACTGCTTCCGATCACAGAGCGCATTCGTCGTGAAACAGGGCTGCCTGTCGCTGCAGCATGGCGCATGGATAACCCTCAAACAGCTGATCGAGCGATCAGACAAGAGCAATTGGATGTAGTGATGTTGGCTCACGCCTTCCTGGCTAACCCCCACTACCCCTTTGAGGCAGCCAGAGCCCTCGGAGTTGATCACAGTTCAATGATGCCGGCCATTTATGCCCATTGGCTAAAGCGCTACAGAGGCGTTTCCGATCGCCAAATGTCCTAGCAAATTACTCGAACATCCTTAACGTCCGGTCAATACAGATTGGGCGTACGCAATGGAAACCGCGACAAATATGAACCTGCCTCTGATTGCTCTTGCTGTTGGCGCTTTTGCTATCGGCGTGACGGAATTTGCGCCCATGGGAATGCTGCCTGTAATTGCCACAGGCATAGGCGTATCCATTCCAACTGCTGGCCTGCTTATCAGTGCGTATGCAATTGGAGTCACCATCGGAGCGCCGCTGGTTACCCTTTCTACAACGCGAGTACCTCGGCGCACTTTGCTCATCCTGTTAGCTGGAATATTTGTTGCGGGCAACGCACTGTCCGCGCTGTCCAGTTTCTATGAAATGCTTCTCGTAGCGAGAGTTATTACATCGCTTGCCCAAGGGACTTTTTTCGGCGTCGGCGCTATCGTCGCAGGGAACCTGGTACCTGCGGGTAAACAAGCGACCGCAGTGGCCATGATGTTCATGGGGTTGACCATTGCGAACGTCGTTGGGGTACCGGCAATTACTTGGATTGCCGAACAGGTCGATTGGAGAACTGCATTCTGGTGCATCACCGGCCTTGGTATCGTTACCATGCTAGCGCTTAGATTGACACTACCCGTCGTGCCCTCCGCTGACGTGGCCAACGCGATGCAAGAACTCAAGGTGCTCACGCGGTCGGATGTACTAGGGGCGCTTGGCTTAACTGCATTGGTATCGAGCTCGCAGTTTACGGTCTTCACCTACATCTCTACGATCTTGCGAGCGGAGTCTGGTGGGTCAGTGGGGTTCATCACTGCCATGCTAACCACCTACGGCGTTGGCATGTGCGTGGGTAACTGGCTAGGTGGAAAGTTCTCGGATCTTAGCGTTGAGCGCACCCTCATGGTCGCACTCGCGGCCCTGGCGGTGAATCTCACCGCAATGGCCATTCTACTGCCCTATAAAATTCCAACAGCGCTGCTGATGTTCCTGTGGGGTGTCACAAGTTTCGCTCTCATCCCTGCACTCCAGATCAGAGTGATGGGGGCGGCAAAAGACGCCCCTAGTCTCGCGTCGTCAGTAAATATTGGAGCCTTTAATCTTGGTAATGCTTCGGGTGCAGCGCTTGGAGGTGCCGTCATAGCCACTGGTTTTGGATACTCAGCTGTCGTCATGACTGGGGCGTTGATCGCAGCTTTAGCACTTATAATCGTCCTACTCCTAGCACAGCACGCGAGGTCATTGAGTGAGGCGAATTAATATCTCAGCGGGGAAAGGCTGTCTTCAATCGGCCGTAAATAAGTAACGCAGCGGCCAACAACTGCAAGGCTCCACCGATAAAAGCAGCTGTTATCGATAGTTGATCCAACAGTAAACCTCCGACCCCTGCTCCGAGCATCACAGAGATCTGGATCGTGGCGATCATCAGGCCGGCGCCGCTTTCCGGATTGTCAGGCACTGCTCGGGTGAGCCAGGTCGACCAGACGACAAATATCGCAGCATTGAAGGTGCCGAGGAGCATCATGCTGGAAGCTAGCAACCAGTTATTTGATCCTGACGATAGTAAGCACAGAGCAGTACCACCAACAGCCAAAGGTAGCCCGACTAAAAGCGCATGTAAGCGGAGCGCGACAAGAACGGTGGCTGCATAGGTGCCTGCGAAGCCCGCTATCCCCATCACCAGCAGCAAGCTGGAAATAGTAGATATGTCACCGTGAGAGCGGATTTCCAAGAACGGTCGCAGATAGGTGAAGACACAAAACACCCCTGAAAAGGTCAGTGTTAATCCCACCATGGCATATGCGATGTCTCTTCGCTTGAGCAGGCGAACTAGCGTACCAACGGAATTGGGCTTCTCGGATGGCATAGTTGGCAAGCTATGCCACTGCCAAGCAAGGTTAACTACGACTAGCGGAACCATTCCCCAAAACACAGCGCGCCAACCCAAAGCGCCACCTACGTAGCTTCCAATAGGGCTCGCAAACGCCGACGCGAGAGCATCACCGCCATAGAGAACACCTAATGCTTTGGCAACGCTGCTTGCTGGGACAAGCCTCATGATGGTCGCTGTCGACAGCGCCCAAAACCCACCTACTGCAGTTCCGAGAAATGCCCTGGCCATGATCAAAGCACGGTAGCTACTTGCCTCTGCGATCAGCACCAGCGAGGTTAACAACAAAACTGTCAGCCCAATGAGGAAATATCGACGATCGAGCCGTCCTGCCAATGGCGAGATGAACAGGCTCGCCGCTACTGCGAACAAGCCGGACACAGAGATGGCCTGACCAGCCATTCCTTGAGTTGTTTCTAAATCAGCAGCAATAGGTGTCAGCAAGCTGACCGGCATGAACTCGGAAGCGATAAGCATCGCCACGCACATCCCTAGTGACCCGACTGCACTCCATACACGCGGAGAGGGCTTTTCGCAGCCAACCTCGATAGCCGACATCTGTGAGTCCTGTGAGCGAAAACGAACGCAAAATAGTATTTGATCCGGTAGGCATGAGATATCGACACGGAGTTGACACTATGTTGCACGGTGCGGACGAATCGCTCTTCGTGAAAGTCTTAGCTTTCAACACGTGGCCTTACGGTTTGATCTGCTTCAGCTCATTCAAAAGCTCCAATAGTTGCTGAAGCTTTTCACTGCCAAATTGGGCAAGGATCTTCTGATAGTTGTCTTCCATATCTTCACTCATGGCGACGTAGCACTGTTGCCCCTTTGTTGTCAGTTCAACATGTACGCGTCGTTGATCCTGTTCCGATTTGCGGCGGCTCACTACGCCATCTCGCTCCATTCGCGAAAGAACCCCAGTCATGCTCGGTTTCAGGATGCACGCTTGCTGAGCGAGCTGAAAAATCTCCATCTCACCGTTCTGGCGAAGAATTCGGATTATTCGCCATTGCTGCTCAGTCAATCCTCGCTC
The DNA here is from genome assembly GCF_048565165.1 of Pseudomonas sp. NFX224. Classification (NCBI taxonomy): domain Bacteria; kingdom Pseudomonadati; phylum Pseudomonadota; class Gammaproteobacteria; order Pseudomonadales; family Pseudomonadaceae; genus Pseudomonas; species Pseudomonas sp. NFX224. The sequence goes on from NZ_CP183416.1 coordinate 26,176, forward strand.
ATTGAGCGACGGCCGAAAAAATCCCATCGCTGCTTCGCGCGCCTGCAACAAGGTCAAGGTGAGTGATGGTCGTGGCGCGGTCATGCGGTCTGCTCGCTAAAAAATAAAAAGGTTTCGAATTTAACCAATAATCGTGGGAACAACGCAACGGGTGCCGATGGCAAACATCTCCATAGAGCGACATTCCGTCCATAACCATCGTCAAAATACCTGTTGGACTGGCGTCGCAGTAGATCAGAAAAAATTCGCCAACGGTTATTGTTAATATCTTAACGATAAGGTTAGCATGTTAACCAGTTCAGGTGGTCACCGCCCGCTGGCATGGCCGTCTGCCTTTGACACCTGGGATATCCCAGCCAGATTCAGGAGTGAAGCATGCGCCGCGCTGCTAGCGAAATCGCCACGGGTACCTTGTTCGGCATAGCCTTGAATTACCAAGGTTTGCTGGAAAGCCGACTGCAAGAGTTCAATGAGCCGCCTTACCAAAAGCCGCCGCAAAAACCGGTTCTGTTCATCAAAACGCCAAACACCCGCTCAACGGACGGTCAAGCTGTATCTGCCCCTGCTGGCGAGCGCTTGCAACCTGGGCCAGCTCTGGGTGTAGTGATCGGAAAAACTGCGAGCCGTGTTGACGAAAAGAACGCCTTCGCACATGTCGCGGGCTACGTGGTCGTCAACGAATTCAGCCTGCCGGAAGACAGCTACTACCGCCCTGCCGTCAAAGCCAAATGCCGCGATGGGTTCTGCGCGTTTGGTAATGACGTTATCCCCACCGGCGAAATAGCTGATGTCCATGCGCTGGTAATCAAGCTGCTGGTCAACGGTGAGGTTCGCCAGGAAAACACCACTGCCAATTTCGTCCGCAGCATTCCACGGTTGATTTCTGAGCTCAGCGAGTTCATGACGCTCCATGAGGGGGATGTGCTGATCACAGGTACGCCAGAAGGTCGCGTCGACGTATTACCCGGCGATGAAGTCGTCGTGGAAATCAGCGGCCTTGGTCGTCTGACCAACCACATTGTGGCGGAGTGAGGAAATACTGATGAAGCACGCACGTATCCAATACCAGAACAAAATCCATGCGGTCACAGTAGAAGCGGATAACGCCGTTCGCCTCGCGGATGGACGACTCCTTGCTGAACAAGACGTTGAATGGCTCCCGCCCGCGCAAGGGAGCATGTTTGCCCTGGGGCTGAACTACGCAGATCATGCAGCGGAACTGGCTTTTAACGCGCCTACAGAGCCACTGGCATTCATCAAGTCCCCAGGCACCTATACCGGCCATAACCAGGTCACGTGGCGCCCTGACAACGTCAAGTACATGCACTACGAGTGTGAGTTGGTCGCAGTGATCGGTAAGCCAGCGCGCAACGTAAAGCGAGAAGACGCGCTGAGCTATCTGGCCGGTTATACGGTGTGCAACGACTACGCAATTCGCGACTACCTGGAAAACTACTACCGGCCAAATCTGCGCGTGAAAAATCGCGACTGCACAACACCTGTCGGCCCATGGATCGTCGATGCCGCTGATGTACCAGACCCGTCGAAGCTCAAGTTACGCACTTGGATCAATGGCGAGTTGAAACAGGAAGGCACGACTGCCGACATGATCTTCGACATCCCTTACCTGATCGAATACTTCTCAAGCTTCATGACCCTGCAACCGGGCGACATGATCGCCACCGGCACGCCAGAAGGCTTGGCCGACGTCGTGCCCGGGGATGAGGTGGTGGTGGAAGTAGAAGGCGTTGGCCGTTTGGTTAATCGCATCGTCAGCGAATCCGAATTCTTCGCCGCTCGCGGCTGAAACGACAAGAGAGAACCATCATGATCAAGCACTGGATCAACGGCCGGGAAGTCGAAAGCAACGACACGTTCACCAACTACAACCCCGCAACTGGCGAAGCCCTCGGTGAAGTCGCGAGTGGCGGTGCCGATGAAATCAACTTGGCCGTTGCAGCAGCGAAAGAGGCGTTTCCAAAATGGGCTAACACCCCTGCCAAGGAACGCGCCAAGCTAATGCGCAAGCTAGGCGAACTGATCGACTTAAACGTTCCAAACCTGGCCGAACTTGAAACCCTGGATACGGGCCTGCCGATCCATCAAACCAAGAACGTTCTGATTCCTCGCGCGTCGCACAACTTCGATTTTTTCGCCGAAGTCTGCACCCGTATGGACGGCCACAGCTACCCAGTCGACGACCAGATGCTCAACTACACCCTGCGTCAGCCGGTCGGCGTGTGTGCCCTGGTTTCGCCGTGGAACGTGCCGTTCATGACGGCCACCTGGAAGACCGCACCAGCCTTGGCACTCGGTAATACTGCGGTACTGAAAATGAGTGAGCTGTCGCCGCTGACCGCCAATGAGCTGGGGCGCCTTGCGCTTGAAGCCGGTATCCCACCAGGGGTGCTTAACGTGGTTCAAGGCTACGGCGCCACGGCCGGTGATGCATTGGTGCGTCACCCGGATGTACGTGCCATCTCCTTCACCGGTGGTACTGCTACCGGTCGCAAAATTATGCAGACGGCTGGTCTGAAAAAGTACTCCATGGAGCTCGGCGGCAAGAGCCCAGTGTTGATCTTCGATGATGCGGATCTGGATCGTGCTCTTGATGCAGCGCTATTCACCATCTTCTCTCTGAACGGTGAGCGTTGCACCGCCGGCAGCCGGATCTTCATCCAGGAAACTGTTTACGACCAGTTTGTCGCCGAGTTTGCGGCACGTGCCAAACGCTTGATCGTAGGCGACCCGCAAGATCCAAAAACGCAAGTTGGCTCCATGATCACCAAGGCCCATTACGACAAGGTCACGGGTTACATCAAGATCGGGATTGAGGAAGGTGCAGAGCTGCTTGCAGGTGGCCTTGCGCGACCTACAAATCTGCCTGCACACCTGTCCAAAGGCCAGTTCATTCAACCGACCGTATTCGCGAATGTGGACAACCGCATGCGTATTGCGCAAGAAGAAATCTTTGGCCCAGTGGTTTGCCTGATCAAGTTCAAGGACGAGGCCGAAGCGTTGCGTTTGGCTAACGAAACTGAATACGGGCTGGCGTCTTACATCTGGACTCAAGACATCGGTAAAGCGCATCGTCTGGCTTATGGGATCGAAGCTGGGATGGTGTTCATCAATAGTCAGAACGTCCGTGACCTTCGTCAGCCCTTCGGCGGTGTGAAAGGCTCCGGCACAGGCCGCGAAGGTGGTGAATACAGCTTCGAAGTGTTCACCGAAGCGAAGAACATCTGCATTTCCATGGGCAGCCACCACATTCCACGCTGGGGCGTGTGACGATCAATTCACAAGCGTGACCCTGTCGGGTTTATATACCTGTAAGGGTCACCGGCTTCCTACGCGCAGACCAATCACAAGAATTCGGGCTCTTCGGAGTCCCGCCAGGAGAACCGCCATGGGCAAGCTCGCTCTAGCCGCCAAGATTACTCACGTTCCGTCGATGTACCTGTCAGAACTGCCTGGCCCCAAGCAAGGATTCCGCAAGGCAGCGATCGACGGTCATCACGAGATCAGCCGTCGCTGCCGAGAGTTGGGTGTCGACACGCTCGTCGTTTTTGACACTCATTGGCTGGTCAACGCCAATTATCACATCAATTGCGGGCCGCATTTCAAAGGCCTATATACCAGCAACGAACTCCCCCACTTCATCAGCAATATGGAATACGAGTTCCCGGGCAACCCGGAGCTGGGAAAGATCCTGGCAGATGAATGCAATCGATTCGGAGTGGAAACCATGGCGCATCACGCCACCACTCTCGCACCGGAATACGGCACCCTCGTTCCGATGCGCTACATGAACGCCGATCAGCACTTCAAGGTGATTTCAGTCTCCTCACTTTGCACTTCTCACTACCTCAACGACAGTGCTCGCCTCGGGTGGGCAATGCGCAAGGCGGTAGAAGATCACTACGACGGTACTGTGGCGTTCCTGGCGAGTGGCTCACTCTCTCACCGATTTGCCCAGAACGGCCAAGCGCCTGAATTTGCCACCAAAATCTGGAGCCCGTTCCTCGAGACCCTCGACGAGCGAGTCGTCCAGATGTGGGAAAACGGCGAATGGGAAGAGTTCTGCGGAATGCTTCCTGAGTACGCAGCAAAGGGACATGGGGAAGGCTTCATGCACGACACCGCGATGCTACTGGGTGCCATGGGCTGGTCGAAGTACGACGGCAAGGTTGAGGTTCTGACGCCTTACTTCGCTGCTTCCGGAACGGGTCAGATTAATGCGGTCTTCCCCGTTACAGAGCAAGACGGCTCGACCATCCCGTCAGCCAGCGCTTCAAATCCGACCGGTGTGGCTTTCACCAGCCGTCTGTAATCGCGCTGCCGTCCCGACCGAAGGGACGGCCGATACTCCGCCAAAGGATGATCGATATGCCTCATTTAGTGCTGCTATACACCCCAGACCTCGAACAGTCGACTGATATTCCCAGCCTGTGCCGAGCGCTCGCAGACACCATGCTCGAACAGCGTGACGAAACCGGAAAGGCTGTATTCCCCACAGGTGGTACCCGTGTGCTGGCCTATCCAGCAGCGCACAGTGCTGTCGCTGACGGTAAGGGCGAATATGGCTTTCTTTACGCCAACTTGCGCATGGGGGCGGGCCGAACTTCAGCCGTACATAAAAAAGTCGGCGACAGCCTGCTGGAAGTATTACGTGCCCATCTTGGCGAAATTCTTCTTGAACGGCCGGTTGGTATCACCCTTCAGATCGATGAGAGCCCCGGCCAGGTCTATGACGGGAAGCAAAGCAGCCTCCATCCGCTCTTCAACAAGCCGTCCTCATAAGGGGCTGAGGAAACACCTCACTGCTGGCGACCTCGACCGCCGCCCCCTTTGATGTCCGTCGCCTCGCCAAATCTTCTTTCAAGAGAGACCCGTCATGCTCGACTCAAATTTGATCCAACAGGCTGCTGCTCGCCTTGATACCGCCGAACGCACGCGCCAACAGGTACCCCAGTTCTCCCTGAGCTACCCCGACATTACCATCGAAGACGCTTACGCCATCCAGCGGGCGTGGGTGGCGCAGAAAATCAAAGACGGTCGCAAGCTGGTCGGTCATAAAATCGGCCTGACCTCCCGTGCCATGCAGGTATCGTCGAACATCACCGAACCCGACTACGGCGCCCTGCTCGACGATATGCTCTTCGACGAAGGCACTGACATTCCGTTCGAGCGCTTCATCGTGCCCCGGGTTGAAGTCGAGCTGGCCTTTATCCTTGGCAAACCCCTCAAGGGCCCGAACGTCTCGGTGTTCGACGTGCTTGACGCCACCGAGTGGGTTATCCCGGCGCTGGAGATTATCGATGCGCGTATCCAGCAGGTTGATCCCCAGACAGGGGTTACCCGCAAGGTATTCGATACTATTTCTGATAACGCGGCGAACGCCGGTGTGGTCATGGGTGGCCGCGCTGTGCGCCCTACCGAGATTGACCTGCGCCGAATTCCTGCCGTTCTTTATCGCAATGGGGTGATTGAGGAATCGGGAGTGAGTGCCGCCGTACTCAACCATCCAGCTAAAGGGGTCGCCTGGCTTGCGAACAAGCTCGCTGCCTACGACGTAACTCTTGAGCCTGGCCAAATTATCCTGGGTGGTTCCTTCACACGGCCTGTAGCAGCCAACCCGGGTGACACGTTCCATGTCGACTATGACCAACTGGGCAGCATTGCTTGCCGATTCGTCTAGGGGGATGACCGATGCTGAAAAACTCATTCAAAGCTCGCCTTAAAGCGGGCGAACCACAAATCGGTTTGTGGCTGGGCTTAGCCGATGCGTATTGCGCGGAGCTTGCCGCTAACGCCGGGTTCGACTGGTTGCTGATCGATGGCGAACACGCGCCCAATGATCTGCGCAGCTTGCTTGGCCAGTTGCAGGCTATTGCGCCCTACCCTTCGCAACCAGTGATCCGACCCGTAGTAGGCGACACCGCTCTGATCAAACAAGTGCTGGATATTGGAGCGCAAACCCTCCTAGTCCCGATGGTCGAAACCGCAGAGCAAGCTCGCCAGCTCGTGCGCGCAATCACCTACCCGCCGAACGGCATTCGTGGTGTTGGTAGTGCCCTGGCTCGGGCGTCGCGCTGGAACAGCGTTCCCGAATACCTGGATAAGGCCGACGAGGAAATGTGCCTGTTGGTTCAGATCGAAAACAACGACGGCCTGGCCAACCTCGATGCCATTGCAGCAGTCGACGGTGTGGATGGTGTATTTATCGGCCCTGCAGATCTCTCTGCCGCCATGGGCCATCGCGGCAACCCCGGGCACCCTGACGTACAAGCGGCGATCGAAGATGCAATAGCGCGTGTGCGTAACGCCGGCAAGGCTGTCGGGATTCTCAGTGCCGACCAGAAGCTGGCACGACGCTATCTCGAGTTGGGTGCCACCTTCGTTGCAGTGGGGGTCGACACCACCGTGCTGATGCGCGGCCTTCAAACCCTAGCCGGACACTTCAAGAACATCGAACCCACCGCTCCTGCTGGAGGCGGTGTGTACTGACAAAGCGAGAACCATATGCAACTCAATGATTTGACTCTTCTACGTGAACAAGCATTTGTAAATGGTGAGTGGATTGAAGCGGACGATAAAACCCGCTTTCCAGTAACCAACCCAGCTAATGGCGAGCTAATCGCTGAAGTAAGCTCTTTGGGCGCGGCTGAAACCAGTCGAGCTATCAAAGCTGCCGCAGCAGCGTTGCCAGCCTGGCGCAGCAAAACCGCCAAGGAACGCAGCAAGCTGTTGCGTACTTGGTACGACTTGATCATGGCCAACCAAGAAGACTTGGCCCGATTGCTCAGCTGGGAACAAGGCAAGCCTCTAGCCGAGGGCCGTGGTGAAATTGCTTACGGCGCGAGCTTCATCGAATGGTTTGCCGAAGAAGCTAAACGGATATACGGGGACGTCATCCCTCACGACAAGTCTGGGCGCAGGCTGGTAGTTATCAAGCAACCGATCGGTGTAGTCGCAGCTATTACTCCGTGGAACTTCCCCAATGCAATGATCACCCGCAAGGTCGGCCCAGCGCTGGCTGCTGGCTGTACTGTGGTACTCAAACCCGCCTCGGAGACGCCCCTTTCAGCGCTCGCTCTGGCGGTGCTAGCAGAACGTGCCGGCATTCCTGCCGGTGTGCTAAACATCGTCACCGGTCGCCGTTCCCGTGAAATAGGCGCAGAGCTTACTGGCAATCCCATTGTGCAAAAGTTGTCATTCACCGGTTCTACCGGAATCGGCAAGGTGCTAATGGCCCAATGCGCTGAAACCATCAAGAAAGTCAGTCTTGAGCTTGGGGGAAATGCACCTTTCATCGTGTTTGACGACGCTGACTTGGATGCTGCAGTAGAAGGCGCAATCGGATCTAAATTTCGCAACACCGGGCAGACCTGCGTATGCACCAATCGTTTGCTAGTGCAGAACGGTGTTTACGATGAATTCGCTCAGCGCTTGGTCGCGGCCGTTGACGCCCTCAAGGTCGGCCCCGCCGACCAAGACGGGGTACAACAAGGCCCACTCATCAATGCCAGTGCGGTGAGTAAAGTCGAAGAGCATATTGTCGACGCGGTAAGCAAAGGCGCAAAGATATTAGCCGGCGGACAGTCTCATTCTCTAGGAGGGAATTTCTTCCAGCCAACCGTACTGGGCGACGTCACTGCGCAGATGCTTGTGGCTCGTGATGAGACCTTTGGCCCATTGGCTCCATTGTTCCGTTTTGACACTGAAGACCAAGCCATTGCAATGGCTAACGATACCGAGTTCGGGCTCGCTTCTTATGTGTATACGCGCGACCTCGGACGTGCGTGGCGCGTAAGTGAAGCGCTGGAATACGGCATGGTCGGGGTGAACGAGGGGTTGATTTCTACAGAGATCGCGCCATTCGGAGGCATCAAGCAATCCGGATTAGGGCGCGAAGGCTCGAAATACGGTATTGATGACTATATCGAGCTTAAGTACATGTGCCTCGGTATTGCTTAACGCTACCTGGAAATTATCAGTGCGCGCTTAAATACCGGTACAGATAACTTCTAAAAAATGGGCATCATTGATGCCCATTAATTTTGATCACCTACATAAATTTTACAAAGGCCGCTATTCCAACCATCAGAAGGCGTGAACGAAGCGCATTCTTACTCCTTTCGTCTCGAAAGCGTTATCGACCTTCACATCCTGGATATACTCAACTTGAAGATTGTCTTTCGAAGTTAGCTGCTTGGCAATACCCAATGCGACCGTTTGCACCTTTGTTTTGTCATCCTGATTAAGATTATCCAGCTTTGTTTCGCCACCTGTGGCGTACGTGTATTTTGCAGAGGCCCAAACCGTAGGGGTTAAATTGTACGCGTAGATTGTTTGAAGGCTGTATACCTTGTCCTTTTTTTGCTCCTGACCTTGATAGTCATCATTGCCCCCAAAAAAGTCGACTGCGGCAATCACGTCGAGTGTTGTTTTCTCGCCAAACCACTTAGTCATACCGACCTCTGCAGTATAGCTCCAGCGGTGAGAGCCCAAGCTGGAACCAGGACTGTTGTCGTTGTATGTACCGGTAGGCACGGTGACGTATGGCGTAAATGCAACATATGTTTTGCTTGCCGGATCATTTACAAACCAGAAGGAACTAAGAAGTACGATATCGCCAAAACCAGTACGACGGCGATCGACTGCCCCTGGAATATCAACATTTAAGTTCCCCATTGGCAGAATGATCTGAGGATCAATGATCATTCCGCCAACTTCCATAAAGTGCACGTAGCGCGCAACAATCATATCGGTCGAAAAGTCCGAACCAATATCCTTCCCGTCTGAAACGTAGGTATTGGCTTGCTTATGAAAGTAGTACATAACTGCGAGATCAACTCCCGCTGGAGCAGCCATATAATCCCGGGCCATAGCATCTCCCGCGGCCTGAACTTGGCCTGCCATTGAAATAAAAAAAGGGGTAGCAAAAGCAAGCGAGCATAGCTTTCTATTCATTGGGTAGTTATTCTTTTTATTGGTTTTAGATTTTGTGTAGTCGACAGCAAAGCGCCGCTTACAGATCGGAACTACTAAATGTTGCGCGAATAAAGGCTTAGCGGGATTGCTCGCCGCAAAGCCTCGAAAACTCCGGTGTCACGCTTTTCCGTGCTCGGTGACGAACTGTGAGCTAATCACGCTTTGTTTGACTTTGCGCCGATGGTCATACAGCCATGCTGCCGCAAAAAACACGACAACAACCAACGGAAGCAATGCGGAGGTTTGAAAGATTGAGCCCGCAGCAGCAACCATGACCTGATCGTGCGCAACAGTGCCTTCTTTGAGCGTCGCAAACGCGACCTCGCCGCCGGCGCTCGAAATTTTTGCCTGGTCAAACAATTTGCCGAACAAGGGCATAAATACATATGTCGAAAGCATGCCGGCAGATGCAGTCAGCCCGATAGCCAAAGACCCGCCTTTGGGAAAGCGTTCGGACGTTCCAGCTAACATCGTCGGCCATAGGACACTGGTTCCCATTCCAAACAGCAGCGCGGCAAAAAGACCTGTTCCTGGACTCGCTGCCTGGCTTAGCAGTGCGAGTCCGGCGAAAGAGAAAAGGCACCCCAGAAACAGGATACCGCTGGAGCCGAGGTGGTGATTCAAGAACCCCGTGAAAAGTCGCACGATGATCTGCACCGTGTAGATGAAGGCAACTAACCAGAAGCCCTGGATACCCACAATCTTGGTGAGCGTCAGGTCGATCCAGCTGCTAGGCACCAGCTCCGTTGCGGCCGTCAAAAACATCGCGCAAACAAACAAATAGAATGCTGGCCTAGTCAGTGTGTGCTTGAACATATCGGCAAACGATACGCCGTGAGCCACACGCTCACTCGGTGGATACTTAACACGAGAAATCAACACCAACGCGACGCAGGCCGGAATAAACACCAGACCTAGCTGAAGCTTCCATCCCAACGCGAACGTTTCGACCATCACACAGGCCGGAGCCGCGATCAGCATGCCGAGCGCGAATGCCGCGTGAAACAAATTGAGTTTAGGAACCTTTTTCGTGGGGTAAATAGTCACGACCAAAGGATTAAGCGCTGCCTCAATCGACCCCCATGCAAGCCCTTGAAGAAGCGAGCCCCCCCAAAGCAATTGATAGGCGTAATCGGAACCCGGTGCCGCTGACACCAACGTCAAAGTGCCAAGCAGGTATAAAACCACGCTTAGCACGTGTGTACGGCGCAGTCCAATCGAGTCTACAAGCGCCGACATCACAAAATTTGCTATCGCAAACCCGAGGAACAACACGCCTAGCACTTCACCGATCATCGCACCTGATGTAAGTGGATTGGTTGCATCGAAGAAATCATGCTTGATCGTGCTCGCGGCATTGAGTCGCAACAGCACCTCGAACCCCATACAAAACTGCGTGATAAACGCGGCGATGAAGATCCGAGTAACGGGGACACCCTCCAGGTACTTGGGAAGGGCTGGCTGAGTACTTTGCATACTTAAGACTCCTTTCACCGATGGATGCTCGGTGAACGTAGGTTGTTGTTATTGTTGTTTTCGTATGTCCAATTGAGTTCGCCGCAATGGATATCTATTTGGATGGTTATCCTCAAGCTGCTAAATGGGGCAGCAGCATTCGTGGCAGCCCTTGAAGGACTGCCAGATGTGATGGCTACTGATCGGCTTATTGGGTCGCTAGGCTTTTACAAGATCTGGTCGAGTAGGCGCCGTTGCTTCACTTATGCGTTTCATACTTGGAATACCTCGCTGACTGATGAACTCAGCAGCTCGTTCTGCAATCATGATGACCGGAGCAGTAGTGTTCCCTCGAATCAGAACGGGCATCACCGAGGCGTCAGCCACTCTGAGCCCCTCAATCCCTTTTACTTTGAGTTCAAGGTCTACAACGGCTTCTGGCCCTGTGCCCATGGCACAGGTGCCCGCAGGATGAAATGCGTTCTGAGCATGATCACGAACATACTTTTCTAGGGAAGCTTGATCGTCACCCACTGCAGTTCCGGGCATCATCTCGCTGTCAATGAAGCGAGCCAGTGAAGGCGCCTTGAGGAACCTGCGCGCGAGCCGGAGACCGTTGACCAAGTTTTGAAGATCTCGTGGATCGCTCAGATAATTGGCATTGATGACAGGACTATCAGCGGCGTTGCTGCTGCGCAGCCGAATTTGTCCGCGTGAATAGCTCGTTAGGCAGCATGGAGCAACCGAGTAGCCGTGAACCGGTGCTTCATCGGCAAGCTTTCCCCAAGCAGTAGAGGCCATAGCCAAGGTATGAATCTGGATCTCGGGACGGCCGTCCCCGTCCAGATCGAAGAACCCACCACTTTCAACTAGGCCAGAACTAAGAATGCCACTGCGGAACATGCTCCATTCAACACCGTGTTTGAGCGCCTTCAGCCCCTTATCCTGGCCCAGCAGGCTAATCGGATCTTTGAGCTTCCCATCAACGGGGGCCACCAGGTGATCCTGAAAGTTTTCACCAACACCTGGCAGATCCATCACCAGTGGAATTCCATGCTCCTTCAGATGCTCAGCCTCCCCGATCCCCGATAGCATCAGCAACTTGGGTGTGATGACGGTACCGGCGCAAAGAATGACCTCTTGGCGCGCGGTAATAATGCTTTCCTGTCCAGCACGATCACTGAGTACAACACCCTTGGCACATTTATCTTCGATGAGCACACGTGAAACCCGAGCGTTCGTTCGGATAGTGAGATTTGACCTGGATTTAGCAGCACGAAGATAGGTTCTGGCAGTGCTGCCGCGCTCCCCTTTCTGGCTGGTAATCTGGTAATAGCCCACACCAGACTGATCCTCACCATTGAAGTCATCGTTGTAGTTGAATGGATCACCATTATCATCAGAGGTCTCTTGGGCCGCTCTGATGAAAGCCTCACTAAGGACGTGCCGGTGCTTGCTGTCGGAAACAACGAGGGGGCCTTCATTACCGTGAAGCGGGCCACTTAAGCGCTGGTTGTTTTCAGCTTTTTTGAAGTACGGAAGCACATCATCGAACGCCCACCCCTTGCATCCCATGCGCGCCCAACCATCGTAATCTTCCCGCTGACCACGAATGTAAATCATCGAGTTGATCGAGTGCCCGCCCCCAAGCGTGCGGGCTTGCATCACTTGAATTGGGCGGTTGCTCACATGCTTAGAGGGTTCTGTGTGGTACGTGCTGGTTCGTTGGGTACCCATCATTCGAAAGTACCCTCCATTCATGCGGATGAAGAGGTTGTTGTCACCGGGGCCCTCTTCGAGCAGCAGGACGGTCTTGCTCGGATCTTCGCTAAGGCGGGAAGCGACAACGCAGCCACCTGCGCCGCCACCGACGACAATAAAGTCGTAAGCGTTGGTACTCATATCATCACCGTTTCGCTGTTGTATTTATTCGGAGCGCATGGGATGACATGGTAGGGGGATGAAGCCGGCATCGGCTTGGGCAGTTGCGCCAAGCTCTTGGTTGGCTGCGCCAGCTCCTATGACGATTAGTGATGGGTTCCGCGCAATACCTCGTTAGGCGTTATTCCGTAGGTTTTTTTGAAGACCTTGCTGAAGTGTGAGAGATCGTTGAAGCCGCAAATCAAAGCTGCTTCACTGACTTGGCGAACTCTTCCCTCGCTCAGGGCTTTGTAGCTCGCCTCCAACCGTTGAGACCACAGCCAGCGATTAGCACTGCTGCCTTCGGCGGCAAACAGTCGATTCAGTGTTCGCATCGATATGTTGTGCTTGGTGGCCACCTCTGTAAGCAACAGTTCTGGATCACCCAGATTGTTTAGCATGTATCGCCTGATCTGCTCGATAGGGCTTTTATGCGCTGACTCACATGTAGGATTCACTTTTGAGTCGAAAGCGAACGCGATGATGTCGAGCATCCCACTGACAAGTCGAGAGTCATCAGAAGATCCATATACAGAGCCCCAGGCAAAGCCTTCCCTGACCATTCCTCCGATCATTGAGCCCAGAGCAGTATTGGCCTTGATAGCCAGGGACATTGCTGACTCTTCTCCATGGATTCGTTCCAGCACACTGAATCGAGGAATCTTGACTGCAATTGTCCGGGAGCCTTTGGGGTAGACAATGCTGGACGGGGCCGTGGCGCTGTAGAGAGCAATGTCACCAGGCATCAGGATAGCCTCTCTATTGTGCTGCTGGAGTATCCCGGTACCCGAGACCTGCAGTATCAACTGGAAATGCTCTTCCTCATGGCCTTTCAGTTGCAAGGGGCCGCGAAAGTACTCCATAGGCGGTGACACTACGTCAATAAGCCCGAGGTGCCCCATTTGGCAGCCTTTCATCTCTCCATGAAACAGGCCCTCTCCCTGCTTACGGCAGTCGACGTTCAGGAAGGTTTCGCAGATCGCATCAGCCCAATAAGCGAAGCGTTTGCGGTGATCAACTTGGCAGGTATTGAAGGCATTGAGCATGGTGCACAGGCCTCGGATAAGTGAACGTTTATTATTTGTTAATACATTAACAACATTGCGTTCTGCCGGTCAACGCTCCTGCCCCACCGGCCATCGTCTTATTGGCGCATCCAGCCTAACGGTTGGCGCGCAGAACCAAGCACCCTCTTAGGGTGGGTCGTAGCCTTCTATCCATCGTTTCCTACAAAAATAAGAAGGCTTTAGAACATGCAAACTGCTAATGGCCCTTCCGGCCAAAAAACGTTTGATTATATTGTAGTTGGCGGCGGCGCAGCTGGCTGTGTTGTAGCGGCTAGGCTCATTGAAGATCCAGCTAATCGGGTTCTGCTTCTTGAGGCTGGGCCACACGCTCGCCACCCCCTGATAAAAATGGCGGGTGGGTACTTCAAGATTCACGGCACCTCACGCACCTTTCTGTTCAAAAGTGAACCTATCCCAGGCGCAAACGGCAGACAGCTATCACTGCTTCAAGGCAAGACCTTGGGCGGTGGCACCGCTATCAACGCCATGTGCTACAACCGTGGGCAAAAAGAAGACTATGACGGCTGGGCGGCGGACGGCTGTGAAGGCTGGAGCTACGACGAAGTGCTGCCTTTCTTCAAGCGCGCTGAAAATAACAGCCGCCTCGCGGGCCGTTACCATGGGACAGAGGGCCCTCTTCGGGTCTCCGACGGTTTACACCGCCATGAGCTGAGCAGCGCGTTTATCGTTGCGGCACAGCAGGCTTCTGGAGCCCCAGGACTGCCTGCTGCGTTCAACCACGACTTCAATGGCGAGAAGCAAGCCGGCGTGGGTTTCTATCAGACAATGACCCATCGTGGTGAGCGCAGCAGCAGCTACGTCGCCTATATACAGAATGCAGAAAAGCGCCCCAACTTAACTGTTTGGACGGATGCCGCAGTACACAAAATCCTTTTCAATGGAACGCGCGCTATCGGCGTGAAAGTGAGTCACGGCAGCACGGTTAAAGACGTCCTGGTAAATAAAGAAGTTGTGCTTTCCGCTGGCGCATTTATGTCGCCAAAACTGCTAATGCTTTCTGGTATCGGGCCTGCCGAGCACCTAAAGGAGCATGGTATAGAGGTCATCGCTGATATTCCCGGGGTGGGTCAAAACTACCAAGACCACGTCTTGGTTCCGGTCGATGCCGACCTAAAGAATCCAATCAGTCTGATGGGCCAGGATCGGGGTTGGCGCGCAGTTTCGAACGGCCTGCAGTGGATGCTCTTCAGAACTGGCGTACTGACCTCCAATATCGTGGAATGCGGCGCCTACTTCGATACCGATGGCGATGGGCGATCCGAGATTCAGCTGAATGCCCTCGCAGCCTCATCCTGTGGATGGGGTGACCCTATTCCGCAGGTACACAGGTTCTCTCTCGCGCCGCTCAGTAACGCTTGTAAATCTCGCGGCCAAGTGCAGCTGCGTAGCGCCAACCCTGACGACATGCCAAAAGTTTATGGCAACTACCTGAGCGCCCAAGAGGACGTCGACAATCTCGTCAAGGGTATCCGCCTAGCCCGGAAAATTATGGCTGCCCCCGCCTTGGCCAAGTACCTCAAAGAGGAGTCTTTGCCAGGTAGCAGCGTCAGCAACAGTGATGAGGATCTGGAAGCGTATGTGCGCGCCCGTGTCAGCACAGCGCTCCATCCAACAGGCACTTGTGCCATGGGTGTGGGCTCCAATGCGGTAGTAGATCCTCAGTTACGCGTGCATGGCATACAGGGTTTACGTGTGGCGGACGCTTCAATCATGCCCAACATTATCCGAGGTAACACCGCAGCTCCAACAATCATGATTGCTGAGCGCGCGGCTGATTTCATACATCAAGAATCGGCGTTTATACGTCAAAGAGCGACGGCATAGAGGTGCGCCATGAGTAAAATTTTTAAACCGCTGACGCTTCGCAGCGTGACACTGAAAAACCGCATAGTGATGGCGCCCATGCTCATGTATACGGGCCAGGAAGATGGCACGGTCAATGACTTGCATCTGGCGCATTATGGCGCTCGGGCACTGGGTGGGGTGGGATTGATCACCTCCGAGGTAGTGGCCGTTGCTCCTCAAGGACGCATAAGCCACACAGACCTGGGTCTTTGGGAAGATGCCCAAATAGAGGGGCTCGCACGCCTCTCAAAAATGATCCGCACCTGTGGCGCTAAAAGCAGCCTCCAGCTTGCTCACGCAGGGCGCAAATCCTCCGTCGAAGGCGAGATTGTGGCGGCTTCCGCTATTGCTTATAGCGACATACATCGCACTCCCGCCCAGCTGACAACGGATGAAATCAAAGAGATCGTGCGAGCGTATGCGCGGGCAACAGAGCGTGCGCGAAAGACGGGTTTTGACTGCCTTGAGATCCACGCGGCGCATGGTTATCTCATCCACGGTTTTCTTTCTCCACTCACCAATCAGCGAAGCGATGAATACGGCGGCAATGAAGAAAACCGCAATCGTTTGCTGATCGAAATAGTCACCGCCGTCAGGGAAATCTGGCCGCAAGATAAACCACTGATCGTTCGACTATCAGCAGAAGACAAAGCCGGCACTGGAGGCAACACAGTAGACGTCACCACCCGTCTTTGTGCTTCGCTGAAGGCACTTGGCGTGGATCTGCTGGGTATCTCAGCAGGTGGGCTTACGCCCACATTCGATGGCGAAATTTTCCCAGGGTATCTGGTGCCTTACGCCTCGCATGTTCGCAAAGAGCTGAACATGCCCGTTGGCTGCAACGGCTCCATTACCTCCAGCGAGTTGATCGAATCGATTCTGCATTCCGGATCCTCCGATGTTGTGTACGTGGGACGAGAACTGCTGCGCAATCCCTTCTGGCTGCTGGATGTTGCCAAGGCCGCTGGCGTTGAGCTGCCGCTCGCAATCCCGACTTATGCGCGAGCAACGGGCCCCTACGTACGCGGGCATTGACGGCTTCTACACCGCAACGGCCAGACTGGAGCAAACAAATGAATACTGAATGGCAAAAGCAATTGGCAAGGCAGGAGATCCTGCACCGCCTCAATGAGTACTGCTGGGGATATGACTCCAACAATATGGAGTTGCTCGGCAGCGTGCTCACCGATGACGCAAAGAGCGGGGGCGTTGTTTCGAACTCCAGCCTCTCGTGGGGCCCTTGGGTTGGAAAGTCCACTGTGGTCAGCGCTCTCAGTGACATCCGGAACTCTCAACCGGATCGCCGTCGCCACGTCGTCGATACCTACATCTTCGACGAGCTCTCCGACCACACCGCAACGGCGCGCGTGTATGTGACGATTTTCTCTTACGGTAATGGAAAGGCGCCCCACCTGGTCGCTACCGGGGAGTACAGCCTCGACGCCGTGAAAACACCTGACGGTTGGCTATTCGAACGCTTGGAAGAGGTTCTGGACTGTCCTTTCTAGGCCCTTTCCGAGCCGGCGACCTGCAAAAAACATAGGAATCAGCGAAATGACCACGACCAACAAAAATGTAGATTGGGCTCACGCGCAAGCAGTGCTGGACGTCTTTCACCGCTACGCATGGGGTTACGACTCCAATGATATGGAGTCGATGGGCGCGGCCTTTGCCGAGGACGGCGTTACGAGTGGCGTGATCACGAACTCCAATAATGGCTGGGGCCCCTGGAAAGGTCGCGGCGAAATCATCGCAGGCTTGCAGGCCATTCATGACAGCCAGAATGATCAACGTCGCCACCAGATCACAACGCCAATGTTCGTCAGCCTATCCAGTGATGAGGCGGTGCTGAAAGCATATCTTTCTTGCTTCGCTACCCCGCCCGGTGGGCAGCCCTCGCTGGTTACCACTGGGGAATATCTCGCATACCTTTCTTGCAAAAACTCGGTTTGGCAGATCGATCGCTTAGACGTCGTACTTGATGGCGATTTCTGACGCTTGTGCCAAACACCCTTCACACAGAAAAAATTGGATTACCAACAGATGACAACACTACTCGACTCTTTTCGCCTTGGAGATCTGGAGCTTCCCAACCGGCTCATCATGGCTCCCCTCACCCGCGCGCGCGCTACTGTGGAGGGCGTACCTACAGCCCCTATGGCGGAATACTATGCACAGCGAGCAACAGCTGGACTGTTGATCTCAGAGGCGACCAATGTCAGCGCCATGTCGTGCCCCTTTGAACGGGCACCTGGTTTGTTTACTGACCAGCAGGTAGAAGGTTGGAAACCAGTCACTTCTGCCGTGCATGAAGCTGGCGGACGGATATTTGCCCAGTTGTGGCATGGCGGGCGAGCCGGCGCAATGGGCACCCTGAATTGGGCAGAACCATTGTCCCCTTCGGGTTTCAATGATGACGTCGATACTCTCCACGTCTGGGCTCTGCTGAAAAATGACAACTACGTGCGCATCAGTGCTACGCCTTCCAGAGCAATGACTTTGGAGGAAGTTCGCAGCACTATTGCTGAATACAAAAAGGCCGCACAAAACGCGATTGCCGCTGGTTTTGACGGTGTCGAGATTCACGCTGCCAACGGCTACCTTCCTCACCAATTCCTTTCGGCTCATGTTAACCGTAGGGATGATGAATACGGAGGTACGATCGAAAATCGCGCTCGTTTCCTTCAGGAGATTGTCGAAGCAGTCTCCGAAGTAGTACCCGTTTCCCGTATTGGTGTGCGGATATCGCCTTTCACAAATTACAACAGTGCCCTTGATGACTTTGCGGCGGACACTTATGCGTATGTCGGCCGCCTGCTTCAGGAGAAAGGCGTCAGTTACATCCATATTGCCGATGTGAACGGCTGGTTCGGTGCGCCCGACCTCGAGAAAATTCTTGGCATTCTGAGCGGCAATTTTGAAGGAGCCCTGATCGCGAATGGTGGCCTGGATATCGAAAAAGCAGCGGCACTTGTGAAAGAAGAGCGAGTACCACTGATTGGATTCGGGCGCTACTTCATCGCCAATCCTGACCTAGTAGAACGTGTAAAAACTGGTGCGCCGTTGAATGAATTGAACAACCTTCGACTGTATGCTGGTGGCGAAGACGGATATACCGATTACCCTCGAAGCGCTTGACCGTTTAGACAAAAAAAGCCCACATTGAGTGGGCTTTTTTTGCATTCGTGTAAAACATCTATGTTTCTACCGTTATCACGTGCGGCACAATCCGCATGACCGGCACATGAAATGCTTAGCTAGTAGCTGGCACGAATCTGTCCTCGACCTTTCCAGGGATGATCGTCAGCAACAAAGCCGCCAAAGCGAACAAACCACCAGCGGGCGCAATAGCTTCGTAGCCGAAGCCCATACTCAAAACGAGACCACCAGCTGCTGCACCGACAGCGTTCCCAAAATTGAACGCGCCCACGTTCACTGCTGATGCCAGTGCGGGGGCGCCCGCTGCGAGTGTCATGACGCGCATTTGCAACGGTGCCACAAACCCAAAACTGGCCACGCCCCAAATCAATAGCGCAGTGGTTGCACCAGGAACAGTGGATGCCACCATCGGAAAGATGAAGCTAACGCAAGACAGCAAAATCAGGAAACCTACCAGCGTCGCTTTGAGAGACCGGTCTGCGAGGCGCCCGCTGATAGCGTTGCCAAGAGTGAATCCGAGCCCAATGACAACCAGCATTGCGGTGATCACCGTCGCGGAAGCTTTGGTGACCGAATCGAGCACAGCTGCGATATAGGTATACAACGTGAACATTGAACCAGCAGCTAGCACTGTCGTCATTAGTGCCGCCAAGACCGATGGTTGGATCAGAACTCGCAATTCTGTGGAGACGTTCGGGCGTTTTTGCGCGACGTCCCACGGCAGGGCGAAATAAAGTGTGATCAAGGTAAACAAACCTACTCCACCCGTAGCCAGAAACGCCACACGCCATCCTGCCTCATGACCGAGCCAGGTAGCCGCAGGTACGCCGGCGATATTGGCAACGGTAAGCCCCATGAACATACTCGCGATCGCTGACGCCCTTCGATTAAGCGGAACAAGGCTGGCGGCAACCAATGAACCGATACCGAAAAATGCACCATGCGCAACGCTGGTTACAATTCGCGAACCAACCAGGAGCTCGTAAGAAGGAGCGAACACTGACAGTAGGTTACCCAACGTGAATATCGCCATAAGCACCAGGAGTGCGGCTTTGCGTCGGTAGGCGCTCAGGTACAAAGTAGTAATCGGCGCGCCGATCATCACACCTATGGCATAAGCACTGATCAGCAACCCGGCAGATGGAATTGAAACCTGCATGTCCTTGGCAATATCAGGCAAGAGGCCCATCGGCGAAAACTCGGTCACCCCAATGGCGAACGCTCCGAGTGACAAAGCAAATAAACGAAAATTCATAAAAGCTATCCGTGAGTAATTTCCGCAAAGGTTACTCACGGATAGCTTTTTGTTCAACCCATTTTTTCTTGCGACCGAAGATCACTAACCCCGAATACCCTCGCAGATAAGCAACGCACATTCATGCGCCGCGAGGTTACGCTCTTCAACCGTGGTGCTCTCTCGCGCAATCTGATCAAGCATCCCGACGTAGCATCTTCCAATTTGGGCAGCTCGTATGTCCGATCGAAAGATGCCCATGACCTGTTCTTTTTCCACGTTGGAGGCAATCCAGGAAGCAAGCCCTGCTTTCGTTTCCTTGCACCCGGGAGGCTGGAAGAAACCAATCTCCGTGAGGTCGGGATCTGAGGCGAGGAACTCGAGAACGCTGAGCATTGCAGCTTTGACATTTCCCAGAAGCTCCTCCTGACCGCTGATAAGCAACGTGTTGGTAAGGGTTTCAAGTCGGTGCCGAAACTCCTCAACTAGCGAATCATAGGCAGCTTCCTTGCTTTCAAAATACTTGTAGAAGGCAGGCTGTGTCAGGCCGCTCGCCTTCACGATGTCGCTAACCTTGGTATTGTGAAATCCTCGATCAGCGAACTCAGCTGCGGCAATCGTACGTAGGCGGGCACGAGTTTTTTCGCCCTTCGTGAGGGTTACACCGCTACTCATTTTTTGGGGGAACATGGCTTGGCCTTGGAGACGTTGCATTGAGTTCATGTTATTGGCATGAAGGCAACGGTGCAAACGCGGTTCTAGATCAAACCTCAAAGGAAAAGGAGGTGCTCGGCTTGGCGCTAGTGGGTACGAGTGTATCTCCAAGCCGGGTTGTCATTAGCCCAACCAGCTACGCCGCCTCCGCGCGGCACTTATTCGGGCCATCACGCCAAGCCTTGAGTGCCTCCAGATCCTGACGCAACTGCGGCTCATCCGGAATGAAGAGGCCGACGGCAAGAACTATAAATCAAGGCGTCGGAGCTTGGTCTATAAGGTATCCACGGTCTTTCATAGACTGCCAGAACTCTGCTGGGACGATTGTTTTGACGGCTCGCACATCCTCATCGATGCGTGAGGGTTTGCTCGACCCCGGTATGACTGCTGCAACAAGGGGATGAGCCAGGACAAATTGAAGCGCAGCAGACTTGATCCCTACATCAAACGACTGAACAAGCTTTTGGATTTCTTGCACTTTGGCGATTACCTCCGGAGGTGCTTCCCGGTAGTTGAAATGCTTGCCTCCAACCAGAACGCCGGAGCTGTAAGCTCCCCCTATCACGAACTCCGCACCATGTTTTTCCGCTTTAGCAAACAAGCGTTCGAACGGTTGGTTGTGGTCGAGGATGGAGTACCGACCGGCTAGCAGAAACCCATCCGGCTCCGACTCCTCCAAATCAAGCGTCAGCTCGCAAGGTTCGACCCTGTTCACGCCCAAGCCCCATGCCTTGATGACGCCCTCCTCCTTAAGCCTGGCCAGCACCTTGAATGCACCAGTGCGTGCAATGTTGTAGTGCTCTATCCAATGATCCCCGTGGGCATCTTGTGCAGGGTCATGGACATAAACCACATCCAATCGATCCATTTTTAGCCTTTCAAGACTGCTCTCGATCGATCGTAATGTAGCGTCAGCAGAGTAGTCAGTGATGATCTTGTTGGGTCTCCCAAACTCGAAATCTCCTTTGTACGAATTGCCCCGCCCTTCATCGCTGATCAACCTGCCAACTTTACTGCTGAGTGTGAATTCATCGCGGCCGTATTTTGATAGGGCCAACCCGAGACGCTCTTCGGCCAGACCGGCGCCATAAAGCGGCGCAGTATCAAAGTAACGAATGCCTGCATCCCAAGCGGCCTCAACCGTTGTGGCCGCTTCCTCCTCAGGAATAGCCCGGAACGCATTTCCGAGCGGGGCAGATCCAAACCCAATCGGCCGATTATTTTGTCTTTTAGGCTCATGACCTCTCCTACTAGATGAACGAAATGAGCGTGCCCTCGAAAGGCTCAACTCACCTGATTGGTAGCAAAGGGTTGAGCACTGATGGCAGCTGAGGTTCGCCGAAAATAGGCGCAGTAGCGTTTACGCTTCGTTGCATAAACGGGACATATCGGCACCGAACTGCTGCATTCCAGTCGCTGTTCTATTCAATGTTGCCGATATGATCGAACTGCGCAACAAAGCGTCATTGATCCAGCCCTATATCATCAGCAGGCAATCAAATAGAGTCGAGGCACTGCTTTAGCCATGAGGCTGCTTGCCATGTCAGCTCCCCAATTAATTTATGTTTTCGACCCGCTTTGCGGATGGTGCTACGCCTGCGCACCGGCACTGGCCGCCCTAGCCCACTCGTGGCCCGACCGGCTAGAAATGCTACCTAGCGGCCTGTTCTCCGAAACCGGAGCACGTGAATTGAGTCCAGACTGGGCTCGTTATGCTTGGGGTAATGATCAGCGGATTGAGGATATGACCGGGCAGATATTCAGCGAGGATTATCATCGCGATGTCCTGTTAGGAAAGAACGTGCGGTTCGACTCAGCCCTGATCAATCGTGCGCTAACTGCCATTCGAGCCATCGATCCAACGCTTGAGCCCAAACTGCTGCATGAGTTGCAGGTCGCACGCTACATCAAAGGACGCAACACCGCTGAGGGTAGTGTTGTGGCGCAGGTCGCGAGCACTGTCGCGTCGCTCGCAGGCCAAGTACTCGACGCATCTGCTTTTGAGAGCCGCCTACATACCGATGAACTGCTTGCGGACGAAACCTATACCCGCATCCAAGCCACTCAACGTTTTATGAACCAACTGAATATCCGTGGCGTACCTCAGTTGCTGTTGCACGCTGATGGAAAGTTCGAGGCCATCGATTCCTCCGAGCTGTATCAAAACCCTGCACCACTGGTGGACAGACTGCGTAGGCGGTTGAGTTAACAGCTGCGGCGATGCCATTAGCGTCTTAATTCTTAAAATGTTCCATCTCTATCGTTCTCCACTCAAAGAGCACCGCAATGACCAAGATCGCCATTATCTATTTCAGTGGTTACGGCCATACCGTCAAGCAAGCCGAAGCCGTACAGCGAGGCGCCAGCTCGGTGGCCCATACCCAAGTCGACCTGCTACGCATCGACGCACAGGGCGACTTGCCTGATGGTATTCTCGACTCGCTCGTTGAGTACGACGCCATCATTTATGGCTCGCCGACTTACATGGGGGGCCCAGCCTGGCAGTTCAAAAAATTCGCCGATGCAACGTCCAAACACTGGTACAACCAGGGGCTGAAAGACAAGGTGGCGGCGGGTTTCACTAATTCGGCATCATCCAACGGCGATAAATATTCCACTATCCAGTACCTCTTCACTCTTTCCCAACAGCAGGGCCAAATCTGGGTCGGGCTCGGCCAACTGCCGGCCAACAAGAAGAGCAGCACGACAAGCGATGTAAACCATGCTGGCGGCTATGCTGGCGCATTGGCAACGTCGCCGTCAGACGCTTCGCCTGACGAAGCGCCCAGCGCTGGTGATCTGCGCACATCCGAATTTCTCGGCGAACGCGTTGCGACCCTCTCCGCACGCCTAGCTCATTAATTCACTCTTCATTCGGACGGTCGCTCCCAGAGCAGCGCGAACAGTCGCTGGAGGGAAAACCTCCTCGCATATCTGGCCACATTCTTTAAGGCGGCCGTACCGAATTACGTACAAGGCCCAAGGAGTCCACATGCCCAATCTCATCATCCCGGCGATATTTGCCACCCTTTTTGTGACAGCCTCGGGCAGCACATTTGCTCAGGGTGAAAGAGAAACAACTGCACTACCTCATTGGTCTCGCGCAGCAGATGCAGGTCTCGCGCGACAGGAGATCTATCCGGTCGAATTCGACGGCAAAATCTATGTAGCTGGAGGCTTGCAGACCCCAGCCCCGGGTTTCACCGCCTACTTTGAAGCCTTTGATGCGAAGCTGAATCGGTGGAGCAAACTAGCACCCCTCCCCGAAGCTCGGCATCACATAGCCCTCGCTGAAACCGGCGGACTGATCTATGGCATCGGTGGATTCTCGGGCGCTTATCCTGACTGGCAGATGCACTCCTCGGTCTTTATCTATAACCCTAAAAACAACCGGTGGTCTGACGGCCCTGGCATGCCACACCCACATGCGGAAGGCGTGGTCGAGGCGGTTCAAGGGAAGGTCTACTCTCTCGGTGGTCGGAGCGCTATGAAGCCGGATGCAAAGCACTTCCGCGATTATGAGGACACTGTCCAGAGTGATGTTCTAGATCCTTCAACGCAACAGTGGCATCGCATTGCGGACGCCCCAAGCGCCCGCAATAGTGCTGGCGGCGCGGTGATTGACGGCAAAATCTATGTAGTAGGCGGTCGAACAGTCGTCAGGCAAGCGGATGGAAACTTGAGCCAGGTGAACGTTGCTACGTTGGAAGTCTATGATCCAGCAACTAACACTTGGACAATCAGGACGCCAATGCCTCAAGCCCAAGGAGCGCCTGCAGCAGCTACCTATGCAGGAAAGCTGTACGTTTTTGGCGGAGAGCAGTGGGTTCCCGAAAAGAAAGCTTTTGCTGAGGGCTGGATCTACGACCCTGCCAAGGACACTTGGTCGGCTTTGCCAGCCCTACCGACACCTCGGCATGGCCTCGGCGCCGGAGTGGTTGCAAACCGTATCTACTTTATTGATGGCGCAACGCAACCAGGTGCGAATGAGCCGAGTAAATTGAATGAGGTGCTCGAACTCCAGCCTAGCCGGTGACGCCGACCCGAATATAGATTTGGCCCGCCCTCCAAGGGTCGGAGTACAACGCTGAGATCTACTACGGCGTGCATGTAGAGAACTGGTTAACCCTAAGACCGAACCTTCAGTACATCCATAATCCCGGCGCGGTCAAAGAAGTAAACGACGCTTTCGTTTTAGGCCTGAAGACAGTCATTGATTTCTGAGCTGATGGTGCCGCTGCTATCCGATCCTAGGCACCATAGGTTCCTAGGTCTGCTCCTTATTGCCCGGTTGAAACCGGGCTTTTAACCTGTAATGCCCCGAAAATATTTTTGTATTCGGTTAGGTCAATCTATTTTTCGGTACCTAGCTCCTCGAGGGCTGCCGGCCTCTGGCCATCCGTACGCTTCAAAAAATTATCCCTGGAGTTCAGCGCAACGCTCTCTGGTGGCCTGAATCCTAACTATCCATGCACAGGCGAAACATCCAATCCCGGCCAAACCCATTACCAAGCACATTGGTCGCGCCGTCCCATCGCTGAGCGCTCCCACCAAGGCGCTAAAGCCCGCACCTAGCGCAAATTGACAAGCGACAGCCAATGCGGCGACAGCTCCAGCTTGGGAGCCACGGAGAGAGAGTAAAGCGGCGACGCAGTTTGCGCCCAGCAACCCGGTGACGCTAATAAACGCCATCGCACAAATGACAATCAATGGCAGACTGCTCAAGTCTAAGTAAGCAGTGAGTATCAGCGTCAGGGCCGAAATAAATGAGACACAAGCTCCTGCGAAAATCATACGTAGGTGACCCCATCTGGAAACATAGTGAGCGTTGATCAGAGTCATGAGAATGATGGCAACGATGTTCGATGCAAATAGCGCCGCATAAGCTGCCGGGGCGACACCGAAATAATTCATATACACAAAGGGTGAGCCCGTGATGAACGCAAACATCCCTCCAAAGCAAAGTCCCATACAGCCAATGTAAGCCATTACCGTCCGGCTCTTGATGAGGTGCAGGTAGCTAGCAAACCCTTTCAAAAGGGTGGAAACCCTTGCTTCGGGAGGATGTGATTCGGGCAAATATTTTGCGGCCAGTAATCCAGAAACCAGAGCTAACGCAAACAACGCTGCAAAAATCGACCGCCAGCCACCCCACTGCAACAAACCGCTACCTAATAAGGGGGCGATCAACGTTGCGAGCATCGTAGCCAAGTGCATCCAAGAGAGTATTTTCGCAGCTTGGCTGACGGGAAAGACATCTCTCACAATTGCCCTGGCCAATACGGATGCAGCCGCGCCGCCTAGGCCCTGGAAGAACCTGAAAAGGATTAGTCGATCGACGTCGGGCGAGAGCGCACACCCCACTGTCGAAGCAAGGTACAGAGCAATGCCGCACTGAAGGACTCGCCGCCTACCAAAGCGATCTGAAAGTGGCCCATGCACAAGCATACCTAGGCACATCGCCAGTAGGAAAACCCCAATACTCGATTGCACTGCTGACTCATTCGTCATCAGCTCTCGACCAATCTGTGGAAGCGAAGGCAAGTAGGTATCAATCGACAGTGGTGGAAATGCAGTGAGTGATGCTAGCAACGCTATGGTGCCACGCCTTGCGCGTAGATCAGACATGCTTCACCTTTGTAATTCGCTCTGCTGCCAAATCCAGAAGCGCGATCGGGAATCGTAATAGGCCCCCGTCCGAGCAAAAAACTGCGATCGTGATGGCTGGAGTTAGGAGCAGAAAATATGGTTGCCGGACAATGAGGGACATGCCGTTTAAGCTCATGCCCCATGTGCTCAAATACTCGTGATCAGTTCGATGTTAGCGAGTGATTACAGCGACCAATACACGTTTGAAATTTTCGATATCCTCAGGCTCAAAGCCTTCGAAAACTTGGTTCTGCTGCTCGCGTGCAATCTGCCAAAGCTGCTCAGTTTGCTCGACGCCAGAAGGGGTCAGACCTACCCTGCCATCGCTTTCTGTCACCAGGCCTCTGCGAACGAGATTAGCGACGGCCTCATCAACTTCGCGCTGGGGCATCGCGACCTCACGAAGCAATTCACCCTGGCTAAGCTGCGCGTCATTCTCCAGCACCATCAACATACGAGCTTCGCTGGTACGTAAACCAGTAGCCAATTGTCGTGGCTGATAACCGCATTGATAGCTTCGTACAGCCTGGGTCATAAGGTAGTAAAGATTTCCCGCCAAGCGTCCCTCAAAGCTGCTTGCTGGATGGGTCACGGACTCTTTTGATGCAAGTTGAGGGTGAGGAAGTACCATTGAATACGCACCCTGATGATACAGAAGCGGAGATCGTCCATAGTCATCGAAGCGGACGACCTTGCCGATCATGATCCAATGATCCCCACCGTCTACTTGCTGGTATTTTTCGCAATGCAGCCGCGCTGAGCACCCGTCAAACACTGGAGCTCCGCCCTCCCCATCCTCAAAACTGATGCCTGCAAATCGATCGTCCTTGGTACGGGCAAAATTGTTTGAGATATCGATTTGATTCGCTGCGAGCACGTTAACCGCGAAGTGGCTCGCTGCCTCAAAAACCTCATGACTGCTCGAGCGTTTGTCGATGCTCCAGAGGATGAGAGGAGGATCGAGTGAAACGGAGTTGAAACTGTTGGCCGTCACGCCTACGCGCTTGCCATCCTCTGTTGCTGCAGTGACTACCGTCACACCTGTAGCAAAGTTGCCGAGAGCACGACGAAATGCGCGAGCATCAAATTCAATAGACATGCAAGACTCCTGGCGCCGCGATAAGCAGCACGCTTGATTATTATTTTTGAAAGGGAGATCAAACCATCGTTGGGTCGGGTTCAAGCCCCATCAGCTCACGCCCTAAAATTTGTGCACATACGTCGTAATCCGTGTAGGCATGAGCCCCTGTCATGTGGGAGTCGCGCCACAATCGCTGAAGCTCATTACTCTCCATCCATGCCCCGCCACCGGCGGCTTCAAAGAGCCGATCAACTGCCTGGATGCACATCTTCACCGCATACGCCTGGTTGGTACGCCAGAACGCGAGGGTATCTTTAGACGGGTACTCATGACGTTCACCATGCGCAGCATGGTCTTGCCACGTCTTCTCCAAGAATGCGCGTGCAGCCGCAATCTGGTGGGTCGACTCGGCTAGGCGCATGAGAGCAGGAGTCGCAGCGCCCACTTGAGCCCCGGTGTACGCCCGCACCCGATTGCGCGTCTTCTCTCTGTAGACTTCGAGCATCCGCTCCGCCACGCCGAGGCTGACAGTCGAAAAGCCGCTTGCGAAATATGGACGATATGGCGTGTAGTAGATTTTGCTGTCGGGGTACAGGCCAAACCCTGCGGATTTGCCTTCCATCATGTCCTTGGCTTTCTGAATGCGGTGGTTCGGGACAAAGACGTTATCAACGCTCAGCGTCTTGGTTCCGCTCCCCCTCATGCCAAGGGCAAACCAGTCATCGAGGATTTGATAGTCGCTTCGAGGCAGAACTGCAAAGCAGTAGTCCTGGCCACCCTCGGCGTTCTGCCGGCGACATCCCATGATCGCCCATTCAGCGTGATCGCTACCGCTACTCCATCCCATCTGACCACTGAACATTACCCCACCTTCAACCTCTTGGACTTTACCGAAAGGGGCAATACTGCTACTGGCGGTCGCGTCCGGATTTTCGAGCCACAGCTCGTCCTGAAACTGCTTGGGAAACATAGCGAGTTGGTGGCTATGAGTACAGAGCAAGCTCATCGCCCAAGCTGTGCTGGCGCAAGACCCTGCCAAAAGCGCGATGCAGTCGCAAAACTCGGGAAGTGACATTTCAAGGCCTCCGTATACCCGGGGCTGAAACGCACGATGCAAGCCAATGCTTTTGAGAAGCGCGATGTTTTGCTCTGGTACTTTTCGATCTTTTTCTGCCTCTGCAGCATTAGCTGCAATCGTCGGCAGAACTGACTTCAGATCTTCAAGCAAGGAGTTTGGCTGCTTCATTGGGACACCTGTTGTTATTGGATTTGGTGTCCAGTATTACGGGCATTCACCATGTTCGAAATGGACGTTCCACGGAGACTATTGCACTTTTCATAGACCAAAAACGTAGCACCCACTCCATCACAATGTCGATTGAATGACTCGTATTCCCTCACTCACACCAAGATGAAAAACGTGGGCAAGCACCGGCGCATCGTGGGTACCGAGTCGGTTGATGTGACTGGGGAGCTGTCGCTGAGCGTGTAGTGAAACCGACCTGACGCACAGAACCTGGAAGGCGAGAAAATGCCGTAGTAATTACTTGAATCCGCCTTGGGTCAGTCGATATTCGCCGGGAGCCATATGCGCATACCGTTGGAAAAATCGACTGAAGTACGCAGGATCTTTGAAACCCAATCGGTAGCATATTTCGTTAGAGGAGTGCCCAGTGAAAAGCAGCAGTCGCTTTGCCTCCTGCATCAATCGCTCGAGCACAATCCGTTTGGAAGGTAACGCCGCGACTCGCCTGCAGATATCATTAAGCCGCGCCTCGCTAACCCCTAAAGTCTGTGCATAGACCGCAAGAGACAAGTGCTCCAAGTAACGTTCTTCAATCAGGGCGTTAAAGCGATAGAAAACCTGTAGATCCTCATGGCGAGCGGGACGTGCTGATAATGACTGCCCCGCCAAGCGGAACAAGCTAATCATTATCAGACGAGTCAGCGCCTCAAGCGCCGGCCCCCTGCCCACCCCGCGAGCATCAAACTCCCACCGCAACTCATCCAGCATGAAACTCAGGCGGTCAGCCTCTGGCTTGAACTCATCGTCGAGCTTGTCCAGTGCGACGCACACAGGGGACATCGTTGGGGAAGGCGCAAGTCCAGAATCTTGATCGAGCAGACTCCAAACCAGCTGCTGCTTTACGGTCAGTACATGACCTTCACTGTCGGGTTCTGTGGCGAAAGAATGAGGAATAGTCGGAGGGGTGAGGAAAAACATCGGCCCCCGTTCGACGTATTGCTGATCATCCAGATACACACGAACAGCACCGCTTTTGACGTAATGCATCTGAAAAAAACGATCATGTCGATGCACCGGCATGTTACGGCCGAAAAAACCAGCTAGGTTGCTCAACCGGTCGTAATGGATTTCAGCATCGCTGTAACGTTGATCATAGACTTGGCCGATATTGATATTGGGGATCGGCGAACGCACAGTATTCATGGCAGTCGGCTCGTCTTATTTTTAGGCTGGAACAGGCACTCCGACTCACCTGCGCACATGATTTTGAGGTGAGTCGCTTAGTGTGCGAGCGCGATGATGCCGCTGAGTCCAATGGACAGGCTAGTCGCTACAGGAAGTTTGCTCGCTCACCTAACAGCGATGCCACCGTCTCGGCAGCTAAGGATCAGTCAGCTCGGAGATGTTGTACCTCATCGATCGCTTTCTGAAGGCAGTCCATCGCGGGGAAAAGGATCTCAGCCATCCTGTGCGATTTGGACGTGGGTTGGCAGTTTGGCATTGTGAACAAAACATCATCGAATCTGCAGCGCAGATTGGAAAGTGTGTTACTTACGGCTGGCTGACCAACACCCAGACGCTTGGAAGCCTTCACCACCCCCCTCTCTTGGTAGATCACAAGAAAGGTTAGGAGCTCGCGTAGGTCATTTCCTTCAAAAGTTTTTATTCTCGAACCGGGCATTGCTTAGGACGCCGTTCTGTACTCATTCCTCACGATGCTATTACTCCCCCATCCCTAACGCTTTGCTCCCTACGCCAAGCATTGTGCCCTCCGCGCCAAGGAAGCTAGAGGATTCCAAAATTTACAGGCCACTACAAAGCATGCCTCACGGTTACGAATTGGGCAGGCTGCTCAGTATTGGCGTTTTGAACACTTTGAAGAATTTGAACGATTTATCGAGTGGTATGCCTGATGTAGTCCCGCCTGGTAGGGGGCGGTAAAACCCTCCCTCTCGTATGCTGGAAAAACCAGCTTATGCGGCTCTTGGTAATGTTGGGAGCCGTTTTTTTTCGTTCGAGTTAATCGTTGGCTGGCTACCGAATCGATCATGACTAAGAGAGTCGATCGTGACGCTGAGAGGTATGGTGCACTGTCATAAATTGTCTCAGCTTAAGCCCGTCCCGTTCTTGAAATCGTCTTGTTTTGCCGGTACTTCTAGATCACCAATGTCATGCACGGAAGCAACCATGCACGAAAGATTCAGAGTGATTGAGACCACCACACTAGACGATGGCAGCAAGCGATATCGAGATCGTTGATCTCGTCGAGGGCGGTTCGGCCAGCAAGAATGGTGTGTTCAAAGTTAGGACAGAGGCAGACGCTGTGTGCTCAGCGTTGAACGCTGAAGGCCGTATATCACAGGATGAACACCACGCTTCATCTGCAGCCTCGCTCTGACATGGCTGTTAGTTTTAAGCCTGGAGATCACGGCGCTTTCTGTATGGGATAGCTACAAGGTCGGCATGGACTCACGCTCTGAAATGCTCACAGCAATAGTTTTGAAAAATCACAGCATTCGACTGCTAGCTGCGCCACATTTTGATTCAATCCAAATTGGCGATCATTGCGGTGAAGCGCGGTGTAGCGAATTCTTGGCAGTCCAGGTGTTGTGACCAATGCTCGCAACGCACCTTGGTCGATCAAGTGGGATAGACAGGCCTTAGGGAGGTAACTGACCCCAACCCCCGACAAAGTGAGACCGACCTGCACCAACAAATTGTGGCTGGTGATGGTCTTGAGCATCTGCACGTTGTGCGAGGCCAGCCATCGCTCGTAGATCAAGCCCGTGCCCGACTGTGAACCTTGGGTCAATACCGTGCACCCGGCCAAGACTTCGATCCTCACAGGATCCGGATCCGAGATCAGACTCGGAGCACACATCCAGGCATTCTCAACGCTTTTCAGTGGAGTGCTTACGAATCGAGCATCGTTGTAAACATCCGGCACGATGACTAGATCGAGCTGATTATTCTCCAGTTTGCGGAACAACTCACTGCTCAGTTCCACCGACGGTTCGATCTGCACTTTGGGATAAGCCTGTCGCAACGCCTCTACTAAGGCAGGCAACCAGGTAAGGGCAGTGAGCTCGGTGACCCCAAGGCGAAACCTTCGTACCAGGACTTCACGAGCACTCACGCGCTCCAGCAAATAGTCGCGACGTTCCAGCAAGTCCTTAGCGTAATCCAGCAGTTCCCCACCCTTTTCGGTCAACCGGGCATTGCGCTTGCTACGGTCGAAAATCTCCACGTCGAAGGTTTCTTCAAGCTCCTGGATGCGCTTGGAAATAGCCGACTGAGACATGTTGAGCTTATTTGCCGCCGCTTCGAAGCTGCCGAGTTCGGCTATCCAGTAAAGCGCGTCAATTTGCTTGAAGGTGATCATGACAACACCACATGAAAAAAAGCGATGCTAACGCATAATAAAATATCGCTAAAACTGTTTCTTTTTCACTCCTAAGATCGAGCCACAGCCCTGACCGGCTGCTACCTCAAACTTTCGGAGATCAGCCATGTCCTTGCCCGGTTCACGCATTCTTCCCAATCCACCGCTAGCCGATGCCGAAGTGCTGGAAGCCTTCACCAACGTGGTGACGCCGCACATCAGCGACAACCTGGGTCGCCACATCGGCGCTCGCGGCCTGACTCGTTACAACCGCAGCGGAAAGCTGGTGGGCACCGCCCTGACGGTCAAAACCCGCCCAGGCGACAATCTTCTGATCTACAAAGCCATGAGCATGCTGCAGCCAGGCCATGTATTGGTGGTAGACGCCCAAGGCGATACCAACAACGCGGTGATTGGCGAATTGGTCAAGCTTTACGCCCAGCAACGAGGTTGCGTCGGGTTCGTTATTGACGGTGCGATTCGTGACGTCGCCAGTTTCGAGGACACGCCTTGCTACGCCCGCAGCGTTGTGCACTGTGGCCCCTACAAAAGCGGCCCTGGAGAGATAAACGTGTTGGTGCTGACGCCGAATTGACCCAGTGGCCGATACCACGCTGACCCAACACCAAACGGCAAAGATCCAGCGCTGGTGTGTGTCACGAACGCTGGCGTAAGCCAGCGATGCTGTATCAAAGATGGGAGTAGGCCTCCCGGAGTCTGCTTGCAGGAGCTGGCTTCAAACCACCCGGTGCTGCTGCGTTCAAAAGGCGTGGTGGTGAGCGACCGTTGGAAAAGGCGCCGATAACGGCGTCAGGTACGTATTGAGAAGATGAGCGAAAGCAAACCGTCCGAAGACGCATCGTTATGGATTCAAATGCTGTCAAAACCGAGGTCGACCAGTAGCCTCGAGATCAGTCTGGAAGATACCTGTCTACTGTCCAGATGGCAGCCGGTGTATAGGCGGCATGAGCTCAATACAGGCTTTGATAGGGAACGTGAGAACCTCGCCTTTGATGCCAAGGAAAATGACAAGCGGCTACCACCGCAAGGAAGAATACCGATGCAGAGGTCGAGGGGCGGAGCCATTCGTAGTAGTGATGAAGTTCTTGTAATGGGAATGGAGCGAAGGGGTGGCGTTGCCCAGCTGGCTTATGTCATCAACCTGCTTCGGCGGGGAGGAGTGGTATGAGCACAGCAAAGTCGTACAGCATTTCCAAACTGACAGTTTGGGAGGCCTTCCAGCGAGTGAAAGCCAATCGAGGAGCCGCTGGGATAGATGAACAGTCTATTGCCCAGTTCGAGCAGAAGCTGCAACGCAATCTGTACAAGGTTTGGAACCGGATGGCATCGGGTTCCTATTTTCCGCCTGCGGTTCGGCAGGTGGAAATTGCGAAGCAATCAGGAGGCAAACGCAAGCTGGGTATTCCAACCGTCGCTGATCGTGTGGCTCAGACCGTTGTCAAGCTGCTCATAGAGCCTCGACTGGACAGCCTTTTCCATCCGGACTCCTACGGGTATCGACCAGGAAAATCAGCCAAACAGGCGGTCGAGATCACTCGGAAACGCTGCTGGAATATAAATTGGGTGGTGGAGTTTGATATCAAGGGTGCTTTTGATCATATCGATCATGAACTGCTGCTCAAAGCGGTTAGGCATCATGTGAAGGATGACTGGATCGTTCTGTATATCGAGCGGTGGCTCAAAGCGCCGTTTGAGACCGCTGATAGCGTCCAGGTGCCGCGTGATAGCGGTACACCCCAAGGTGGGGTGATCAGTCCTTTGCTGATGAATCTGTTTATGCACTATGTATTCGATGCCTGGATACAAAGGACGTTTCCGGGCTGTCCATTTGCACGCTATGCCGACGATGCGGTGGTTCATTGCCGCAGTGAAAAGCAGGCATGTGAGGTGATGGCGGCAATCAAGGCGCGCTTGGAGGCGTGTTTGCTGAGCATGCACCCGGACAAGTCGAAGATCGTTTATTGCAAGGACTGTAACCGTAAAGCAGATTACCCAACGACGCAGTTTACGTTTCTGGGATTCACCTTCCGGCCACGGGAGGCATGGGGCAATCATGGACGCCGGTTTACCAGCTTCCTGCCCGGTGCCAGTAACGAGGCTCTGAAACGGATGCGTAAACAAACTCGCCGCTGGAATATCCAGCGACAAACACCAGCCAGCCTTCTGGAACTGTCAAAGCAGTACAACGCTACCCTTCGAGGGTGGTGGAATTACTATGGGGCTTTCTACAAAACGGTGATGCGCAAGGTCTTCAATCACTTTGACTTGAAGCTGCAACGCTGGGCCCGTCAGAAGTACAAACCACTGGCGGGGCACAAGCGCCGCAGTGCTGACTGGCTCAACCGGATGAAGAAAGCCTGTCCATCGTTTTTCGTGCACTGGCATGTCTATGGAAATGAGGTTCGACCGGGCAACGGGAGCCGTATGAGTTGAGAGACTCACGTACGGTTCTGCGAGAGGCTGAAGGTGAAACTCCTACGGCCTACTTACCAATGGTTCACAAGGTAGGAGCCTGGGTCAGTGAAATATCGGTAACTGGGTCAATCCTGCGCTGGCGATAACAAGATGGGGAAACAAAGCGTGCTATCCCATCGTCAGACGCTGAAATTTCAACCTTGCTTTTGCGATCAACCGGCTCTTTCCAAAGCGGAAAACAGGCTGACGAATTCCAATGAAAGCTTATGGCGTGGCGCCAGATGAATCATGGGCACCGACGCTTCATGGGACTCACGCATTTTGACCGTGCTGCTCAAATAAACCGGTAACACGGGCAAGCCTTCGGCCACCAGCTCGTCGATCAGCATTTGGTGCAGGCTGGCACGCGCCACAAACTGGTTCACCACCACGCCTTCCACGATCAACGACTCATTATGGTCAGCTTGCAACTCGGCCACTTGCGCGATGACGTTGTAGAGCGCCTGACGGGAAAAGCTGTCGCAATCGAATGGAATCAGCACGCGGTCGGCGGCGATCATTGCGCTGAAGGTATAGAAATTCAGGGATGGCGGCGTATCGATATAAATGCGTTCGTAATCTTCGGAAAGCTCCACCAACAAGGGGCGCAGCTTATTGATTTTGAATTTTGACTCAAGCTTTGACTGCAGGTCGGCAAGCTCGTGGCTGGCCGTGACCAGGTGCAGATTGTCGTACCGAGTATCAGTGATGGCCACCCGATTTTTTTTGCTGGCCGGCCCGCTGGATAAGGTTTGCTTGAAGAAATCGGCAATCCCCATGGGGATATCATCGCCTGTCAGTCCTGTCAGGTAGTGGGTAGAGTTAGCCTGAGGATCGAGATCCACCAGCAACGTTCTGTAGCCTTCGGCAGCACTGACAGCTGCGAGATTGCAGGCGATGCTGGATTTGCCAACGCCCCCTTTTTGATTGAACACAGCTCGACGCATGAGGGAGGTAACCTGAAAAAGATCTCCCTTGATCATAGGACTGAAACATTTCAGTAATATTTCTACGCGACAATTATGTTTCAGTTTTAAGACAGCGGCTGCCATGCCCTGCCTGCGTCACCCGACTGCAGTCAATGAGAAACGTGTCTGTACTTATGGCATTACAAGGAGGTCGACAATGCAATGCTCGCCGGATGAAATACGCCACCAGATCCTGGACGCCGAATCTGTGTTGAAACGACTAGATATTGAGATGGAAAGGATCGAATTTGATCCGCTGGTACCGTCAAGCGTCACCGCTGCCTACGCCAAGGTCGATCGGGTGATTGAGCATTTGTTGGCGCGGTTCAAAAAAAACCCCATCCTGGGGCCGTTAACCAAAGAGCTGAAGTCCCAGTACCTTGACGGAATTCAAGCCAAGGTAGTGAATGCCAGAAATTACCAATGATGTCTTGTTAGATGACTATACCAACATAAAACCAGAAAGCACCGAAAGCACCGATCTAGAGCCTCTGTTTCATTTTGATACATCTCCAAAATGCATTACTCTCTGCCGCACCAAACGCACAGGGACTCTGCCAATGAATGTCAAAATCGAAGTGAATGAGCAAGGAAGCGGATGCAAGGTCTGGCTCGACGACAACGCTGTGTCATTTCAGAACTTGGAAGATGCGCAGGCCTATGTTGCTCAGCTGCAAGGGCGGATTCAAGCTGCATCTAGCTCGTTCACCTTGAAAGATGAAGGCTCAGAAAAAACCTAAGTGCCACACAGTTAGAGCGCATTCAGCGCAGGTGCTGGTTGTCGAAGCAGTACCTGCCCCATGCCGCGCTTGCTGCGGTTACTGCATTGCGGTAGCGATCATGTTCAGCCCAATCATCCTCGTTAAAGGGGTACGGAGTGGATTCGATATGCTTGCGATACGCGGCGTAGGCATCTGCAAAATCCTCTTCAAGTCGCTGAGATTCAATCCGATAGTCGCTGCCCATTCGTAGACACTCCCAGGTTCAATGCTCGTTCAACGTGGACGCTAACCAATGGCGTGAACTGCCGAGGTATCGCCCGTGTCGGAGGCGAAGTGCTTGAGCAACGACCTGATTGCCCCCCGAACAGGATGCTTGTCCAAATCCTTTGCGCTGAACCAGCGGCAATCATCAATCTCATTGCCGGCACGAGGCTTCTGATTGAACGTCCGCCGGGCCTCGAACAAAAAATCAATGACCTTGTCGTCCTCGTACTCGCAGACATAAGAGATTTGATCGATAGCCAATCCTGTCTCCTCTGCCATCTCCCGTAAGGCCGCTTGCAAAGGCGTCTCGCCCTGTTCAACGCGTCCACCCGGTAGATTCCACTTTGCGTTGCGTTTGCGCACAAAAAGGATTTGCTCATCCTGGCGTAGGATGACTGTCGCCCGTCGTTTAAGGGTAAGCGTCCGAGCTCAACTGATTACTCGCTGTTGAATGGTGCAGATATCGTTGTGGAGGCAGCTACAGAGAACCTGGACTTAAAGCTGCGGATAGCCAAAACATCCAAGAGGATCGTGGGTAATGGCCAAGCGTCTGCCTTTCAGTCATAAGAAGATCCGTTCTCTAAGATGATGGATAGTCAATTTCTCTGCCGCAGCTACCGGAGGAGCTCGTCGTTCATTCAGCTGTCATTTCGGCTAATTTCGCTAACTCACGACGGTTGCCTGCAAGGCATGGGCGCATGCATCAAGGCGTCGCTGCCGGACTCAGGCGATGCCTTGATGATTGTCATGAACGGATGCTGTTATTTGCGCTGAGCGGAGCGCCCTAAAGGTGCTTCGCTACCGACTTCGACATTGTTCTGTAGGCCGGCACTTCCATCACATGACCTTGCACGCTGGCCATTACCGAAGGCGCCATAGGGATAGCCACCGGACTGCGGGCGGCTGACCTTCTCCAGCCTCTGCGTCGCTTCCTCGCTCAGGTGAAGATCGGCCGCGCCAAGATTGTCTTTGAGGTGTTCAAGGGTGCGTGCACCAAATATCGGGGCGGTCACCGCTGGCCGGTCGGCAAGCCAGCTAAGGGCAACCTGGGAAGGCGTAGCCCCGATTTCCTGAGCAACCTGCACTACCGCTTCGATAGTCGCCCAGTTCTGATCCGACTCGGCGTATTCGGCCGATACCCATTGATAAAGCGGCTTCTCGGAACCGGCACGAGTGTTGACTGCAGGAATACTGCCGCGCTCGTACTTACCCGCCAGGAATCCACCGGCAAGCGGAGACCAAGGGAGCAGGCCGATACCATTGTGAAGCGCTGCTGGCACTATCTCCCATTCGATCTCGCGCGACAGCAAGCTGTACTGCGGCTGCAAGGTCACTGGGAGTGTGGCACCGAGGCGTTGAGCCGTGGAGATAAAAAGCTGCAACTGCCACCCCAGGAAATTGGAGAGCCCGATGTAATGAATCTTGCCCGCGCGAACCGCGTCATTAAGAAAAAGGATGACTTCTTCAACGGGCGTCAGAGGATCCCAGGCATGAAGCTGATAGAGGTCAATCGAGTCTCTCCCAAGGTTGCGTAGCGACTCATCCAGCAACCGATTCAGCCCTGGTCTGGAAAGCCCAGCGGCGTTGACACCAGCGTGGGTGGAGAATCGTCCTTTGGATGCAAGCACAACGGTGTCGGTGATGTCGCGCGGCCGGTTGGCAAACCAACGGCCTACTATCGCTTCGGACTGGCCGCCCATGTAGACATTCGCCGTGTCGATCAAATTGCCACCAGCTTCGACGTACGCATCCATGATCGCAAACGCATCCTGCTCGGAGGTTTCACCGGCGAAGTACATCGTGCCGAGCGCAAATCGCGAGACGATTGTGCCGCTGCTTCCAAGTTGTCGACGTTCCATTTTTCGATTCCTCATAATTGGTCACAGTCAGAGACCAGATGGCTCCTCCAGAGCGAAACGCATGCTCCCCCCTGGACTGAAAAGAGATACCCCACTGTAAAGTCGCGCTTATTGAGCGTCTATGCGCTAAAATCCGCATAGACTCATGAATGATAGCCAGCAATGTCAAAAGATAGAATCAGTGATGTACAAGCCTTTCTGGCAGTTTCTCGTGAACTGAGTTTCTCTCGGGCAGCGGTCAAACTAGGGCTGTCACCTTCGTCGCTAAGCCACACGGTGCGAAGCCTGGAAGAGTCATTGGGTGTGCGCCTGCTGACACGCACCACGCGCAGCGTTTCGTTGACAGAAGCAGGCGCGCAGCTACTGAAATCTGTGGCCCCCCGCTTGGCTGAGGTCGAGGCAGAACTCAATGCTATTGGCGAGTTCGCGCTCAAACCAAAAGGCACTGTGCGAATTACGTCTACTGACTACGCGGTCGATACGTTGATATGGCCACGTCTAACTAATGTGCTCACTGAATATCCCGAACTGAAGATCGAGATTTCCATCGATTACGGGCTCACCGATGTGG
Source organism: Pseudomonas sp. NFX224 (assembly GCF_048565165.1). NCBI lineage: Bacteria > Pseudomonadati > Pseudomonadota > Gammaproteobacteria > Pseudomonadales > Pseudomonadaceae > Pseudomonas > Pseudomonas sp. NFX224. The sequence goes on from NZ_CP183416.1 coordinate 64,802, forward strand.
TCGCCGAGAGATTTGATCTCGGCGTTCGAAATGGCGACCAGGTTGCTCAGGACATGATCGCTGTTCGTATTGGGCCCGACCGCCGTATGGTGATAGTGGGTGCCCCATCGTATTTCGACCGTGCTCCAAGGCCGAAAAAACCTGAAGACTTGCTGAGCCATAACTGCCTCGCTCTAAGGTTCGCCAGCGGCGGGCTCTACGCATGGGAGCTGAAGAAAGGCACTCATGAAACCCAGGTGCGCGCAGAAGGACAGTTCATCTGTAACGGCAGCTCACAGCTCCTAAACGCAGCCCTGTCAGGCGTTGGCCTTGCCTTCGTTCCAGAGGATCTAACGACCGAGTACGTTGCCGACGGTCGCTTGGAATTCGTCATGGAGGACTGGTTCCCGACCTTCGCCGGCCTTCATGTTTACTACGCAAGCCGTAAGCAAATGTCCCGTGGCGTAGAGGTCGTTATTGATGCCCTTCGTTATCGTGACGCCCCAGAATGATCAGCGCATGATGAAACCACCATCCACCGAAATGGATTGCCCGGTCACGTAGCTGGAAGAAGCGCTACTCAACCAGAGGACGGCGTCAGCGATTTCTTCGGGTTGACCATGCCGGCCCATCGGCACGGCCTTGGTCATGCCTTCAAGAGCCTCGCCCTGCCCCGATGCGACCATCTGATCAACCATCGGTGTCCAGATCAGCCCCGGGCATACCGCGTTGACCCGAATGTTACGGGCGGCATATTCAAGCGCGGCGCTCTTGGTCAGGCCGATCACACCATGCTTGGCAGCGTGATAGTTGGCGCGTTCTGCACCACCCACCAGTCCACCTAGCGAAGAGCAGTTCACGATGGTGCCGCTACCTTGACGGCGCATGTGCTCCAGTTCGAACTTCATGCAGGCCCAGACGCCACGAAGGTTGATGGACATGACGCGGTCATAGTCGTCGACGGTCGCATCGGCGATTTCGGCCAGGATGTTCTGGATACCTGCGTTGTTGAACGCCGCGTCGAGTTGCCCGAATGTAGCGATGGTCTCCTTGACCATGGCCTCGACCTGATCAGTGTCGGCGACGTCACAGCGAAGACCAATGGCCGTGTAGCCAGCGGCAACCAGTGCCTCGGCCTGTGCCTTTGCTGCCTCCCCGTTGACGTCTACAAGCGCAACTGCTGCCCCGGCCTGGGCGAACGCCTTAGCGGTCGCCAGACCAATACCAGACGCTGCACCGGTGACCAGTGCAACTTTGTTTTCAAACGAAAAGCTCATCGAAAATCCTCGACTTTAAAGGTGATTAGATTCGGGTCGTGCCCACAGCACACAGGCTGCCGCGAGTAGACAGCCAAGTCCGCAGGCACCCACGACCAGGCCCATAGGCCAGGGGGTACCATCGGCAAACTTGGCCACCAGTGCGGAGCCCAAAATGCCGGCGCCATACTGCATTGCACCGGCGAGTGCCGACGCGGTGCCGGAAAATTGGGGAAGGCAGTTCAAAGCCCCAGTGATGGCGTTTGCCAGGACAAAGCCTGTGGCTGTGACGAATACGAAACAGCCACAGATGAGCAGCGGCAGCCCGCCCCAATCGGCCCAGGTGGTGAATGCAATCACGCCCCCGGCAATAGCCGAGATGACCCCACCAACCAACAGCACCGCATCGGCGTCATGGCGATTGAGCAATCGAGCGTTGAGCTGATTAGTCACCATGAGCCCAACGATGCCGGCCCCGAACAGCGCGCCGTACCACTGCGGATCAACATGGTGGTAAGCGATGTACGCAAAGGGCGAGCCCGCGATGTAGGCAAAGGTACCGGCGTAAAAGAACCCGCCAGTCGCGACATAGGCCAGGAACCTGGGCGTGCGCAGTAGCACGCCATAACGCTGCACGATGGTGGTTAGCGAAGTAGGGCTGCGCCGATGAGCTGGCAGGGTTTCAGGTAAAAGTATCAAGCTGGCAAGCGTGGCCAGGCCCAGCAATACCAGCGTCCAGAAGATGGCTTGCCATGAGAACAGATGCAAAATCTGCCCGCCGACAGTAGGGCCCGCCAGTGGCGCGACCGCCATGATGGTCATCAAGGTCGACATTTTCTGCCCGGCTTGGCGGCCTTCATAAAGGTCGCGCACCATTGCCCGTGCGAGAACCACATTGGCACAGGCGCCCAACGCTTGCACCACGCGCCAGGCAATCATGGTCGTACCATCACTGGCCAGAGCACAGCCGGCGGATCCCGCAATGAACAGGAGGCAGCCAAGTACAACAGGCAGCCTTCGTCCAAATCGATCACTGAACGGCCCCCAGAAAAGTTGCCCTGCACTGAACCCAGCAAGGTATCCGCTCACAGTTAGCGCCATCGTGCCGCCGTCTGCGTGCAACGAGCTCGCCATGATCGGCATCGCTGGCAAATAGAGGTCAGTGGAAATCGACGCGAAGGCCAGCAAGGCGCTGAGGATTAATAGAGTGCGAATGCCGTGCTGCGGATCATGTCCCGTTTGCGTTTCTCGGGAGCGAGACTCAGCCAATGCGATCTCTCTCACTGCGCGTTGCCTTCAGGCAAAATCCGAACAGTCGCAGCTCTTGAGCGCTCGCTGATCATGGGCGCCAGGTAGTTGCTCGTGCTGTACTTGGCTCGGTACGCATCATCGATGCGATCATTGACCGCACCGCTGACCGGTTCAAATCTGACGTCGATCGCCTTACCGGCTGCGATGATCCTCCCAGCCTTCTGCTTAAGTGCTGCCTGGTACCAACGAGACTGGACGCCGTTGTAGGCACGCACGTAGAGGTCACCTGCCACTTCGACGCACCAGATGAATGTGGGCGTACCGTAGTTCACCCTGTCTTCTCGAAACACAGTGATATGTAGATCGTCTGCTTTGACGATACTGCCAAGCTGGCCCTGATCCCACCTCATGGTTGCCTCCTTTGGCTGCGACGCGCCGACCGCTTCCGCACTTGTAACGCCGGTGCTGATGCCACTGCAGATAGATAACAAGCTCAATGCCATAGCTGGAAGCAGTCGTGTGCTCATGTTTGAGTCCTCTGCGGCTAGGGTCAGCGAGCGCTGATATGCGATGAAAAATTCAAGTGTGCTAACGCTAATCATTGAGGGAGCCCTTGAATACCGGGCAAATGCGGGATGTTCTACTGAGCAGCACTCATCAATCGCCTGGAAGGCCGGGATAGAGCTGCGATCCGAGAGACCGCTCCTGCGGTTATGGATTACTGAGCCCTGCTCATCGGATCATGTTGTTTTTGGCCGGTAGTACAGATGGGGATCCTGATCTAGCTTGTCCGCTCGACCGCCCACTGAGCAGGAGCTTGCCTATGAGAGCAATCATCAAAATGTCTTCGCTGGCCGCAATGGTGTTTACGGCCGTGTCTGCCCATAGCGCCGATATTCCAAAAGACCAGGCCATGGCTATCACGAGAAATGGCGAACAGGCTTCGATGATGGGAGCTCCAGCCAACTTCGTTGGGAACGCACGGATTGATCCCATCTTTGCAGCGCGCGCGCCATCCACAGTCTCTGCGGGCGCTGTGACTTTCCAGCCGGGCGCGCGATCGGCCTGGCATACCCATCCGAAAGGTCAGACCCTGATCGTCACGGCGGGTACCGGCTGGGTACAACAAGTGGGTGGTAAGAAAACCGTTATCAAACCGGGCGACGTCATCTGGACGCCGCCTGGCGTCAAGCATTGGCATGGCGCTACGGCCACTACAGGGATGACCCACATTGCCATCCAGGAAGCCGTCGACGGGAAAAACGTGGAGTGGATGGAGCCAGTCAGTGAAGCGCAGTACGAGGCGTCCCGGTGAGTTTGGCTAAAGCAGGTATCGCCTGCCTGACCCTGTTACTGGCCGCGTGCTCGTCTACAAATCGCTCTCCAGCAGTACCCACACTGGATGACATGCGTGCGGTATCTCCCGCCTTGGCTCATAACACTGAGACCACTTTGCTGGGTGAGGTATGGAAACGCCCTGGCTTATCGCCCCGCGATCGCAGCCTCGTCACCCTTGCGGTGTTGATTTCCAAGCAACAGACAGTCGAGTTGGCGTATCACCTGAATCTTGCACTGGATAATGGCGTCAAGCCTTCGGAAATATCCGATACCATCAACCACCTTGCGTTCTACACCGGGTGGGGAAATGCGACCGCGACAATCCTGATCACCAAAGACGTATTTGCGAAGCGCGGCATTACGTCGGATCAATTACCGCCCATCTCCCCCCCCCTGCTGCCTATCGACCAGGCCTCCGAGAAAGTGCGCACGGCGTATGTCGACAGGAACGTCGGCCCTGTATCACCAGGCCTTGTTCACTACACGAGCGCTTCGCTGTTCCACGATTTGTGGCTGCGCCCGGGATTGGCACCGCGTGATCGAAGCATGATCACCGTCAGTGCGCTGATCGCCACCGGACAGGTCGCTCAACTGGCGGCCCACCTCAATCGGGCCATGGACAACGGACTGACGCAGGCCCAAGCCTCGGAAATGTTGACCCAGCTGGCGTTCTACACCGGCTGGCCGAATGTGTTTACCGCTGTGCCGGTCGTCAATGAAGTGTTTACCAGCAGACAGAAATCCTGAGGAGAACGCAAGGATGAGTGACGACAGCAAAACTGGCCAAGGGCCTGCCAGCATTGGCCGCCGCAAGATCATGCTGGCGGGCGCCAGCCTCGCCGCTGCGCCCTTGTTCGTAGGCACCAGAAGCGCGGCGGCGATAGCCGAGCCAGCCCCAATTAAAGGCCCATATACGGTACTAGCGTATGCCACCAAAGGCGCCAAATCGGGCTTCGCGCCCATGCAGATTCAGCGCAGAGCTGTAGGGCCAAAAGACGTATTGATCGACATCGAGTACGCAGGAATTTGCCATTCGGACATTCACACCGCGCGCAGCGAATGGTCGGCGACTCCCTATCCTTGCGTGCCAGGGCACGAAATCGTTGGCAAGGTGGCAGCGATAGGCGAACAGGTCACCAAATTCAAGGTGGGCGACTACGCCGGTGTGGGCTGCATGGTCGACTCCTGCGGTGAATGCGAAAACTGCTTGGCCGATCGGGAGCAGAACTGTCTGAAAGGAACCACCTTCACCTACGCCTCACCCGATAAAGCAATGGGCGGCATGACGTACGGAGGCTATTCCGAGCGGATTGTGGTCAAGGAACACTTTGCCATTCGAATGCCGGCGGGTGCGAACCTGGCCGCTATGACACCGCTGCTCTGCGCAGGGGTCACCACGTTTTCGCCGATGCAACACTGGCAGCTGAAGCCTGGCCAACGAGTAGGCGTTATTGGCATGGGAGGTTTGGGCCATGTAGCCGTGAAGCTGGGCGTAGCTAGACGGGCAGAGGTCACTGTCTTCACGACGACATCGAACAAGCTCGAAGACGCGAAACGGATGGGAGCCCATGACGCCGTGCTGTGGAGCGACAAATCCGCCTTTACACGCTTAGCCAACCATTTCGACTTGATCATCTCTACGGTGCCGGAATCTTATCCAATGCAACACTTCGTCGACATGCTGAAGCTCGATGCGACGTTCGTCAATGTGGGAGCGCTGGGCAAACTGGAAGGCCTCGACGGCATGCTCATGGCATTCGGACGCAAGTCCTTTGCCGGCTCATTGATCGGCGGTATTGCCGAAACCCAGGAAGTCATCGACTACTGCGCTGCCCGCAATATCACTGCAGACATCGAGATGATCAAGCCTGAGCAGATCGACATCGCATACAAGCGAGTTATTGCTAAGGATGTGCGGTACCGCTTCGTGATCGACTTTGCGTCCGCACGGACGGCCTGACACGGCTGCAATCCACGCGAGTTATTGATATAGCCAAACGGTATCGCTCAGGTGTGTGCCGTCACAGGGTACGATGTTTTCCTGCTGGATATCAGCCAGGACGCTGTGGATCGGGGCATGAGCACACTGCGTAAGAATCTAGATCGGCAAGTAGCGAAGCAGACACTAACCCAGCAAATTGCTGACGATGCCTACCCGCGCATTGGGCAGCGACTAAGCGTGCATTCAAACTCTATCAACCTTTGAAATTTACTGGCCACGGCAGATGCAAATATGCGGTCGAGTCCATGTAATTAAGGAACAGCGTTGCGCGCCCCGCCGGTTGATTAATCGCCGAGCGGATGGATTTCTCGAATGAGATCTATCAGCAACCGCAGCCCCGTGGGAACCTGCCGGTGACTGGAAAAATACATATGGTAGCCAGGCGCGACGCTAGCCCAGTCATCCAAGACAGTGACGATCTCACCACAATCGATCAAAGGTTGCATGGCGGGCTCAGGGGCATACATCAGCCCGGCACCATTGCGCACCAAGGACAGGCCTACACGAGTTTCATCAATCGTGATCATTCCGGGCACTGTAATCGTGAGCTTCTGCTTACCTTTCTCAAACTCCCAGTCGTACATCGCCCCGTTGCCGAGGCGGATGCGCAAGCAGCGATGGTTGTGCAGATCGTCAGGGTGCTTAGGCACACCGAACCGTTCGAGATAGTCGGGTGTCCCGGCGACTACCCATCGGATGTCGGAGGATAGGCGCTGAGCAATCATGTCTTCAGGGACAGTTCCACCATAGCGGATACCGGCGTCATGACCTCCACCGATCACATCCACTAAAAGGTTCGTCACCGTCAGGTCTACCTGGATCTCCGGATACCGATCCATGAAGACTGGCAGCACAGGGCCGAGCAGGAGGTCAGCGGCATCGCTCAAAATGTTCAATCGAATGCGGCCTGTTGGTTCGTCCCGAAACTTGTTAAGGATTTCCATGGCATCGTCGATTTCTTTCATGGGCGTGCTGATCACCTGATGCAAACGCTCGCCCGCATCAGTCAACGTGACGCTTCTCGTCGTTCGATTAAGCAGGCGCACACCGATTCGCGTCTCCAGGCCTTTGATGGCATGACTCAGGGCAGATGCGCTGATTCCCACCTCTTGACCGGCCCGGCTGAAACTCTGGTGGCGGGCGATGGCAAGGAAATAAACAAAATCGGCGAGATTTGCGCGGCTGACACTCATGAGGGTTCCCGGGTTGGCCAGCGACCAATGATGGCGACTGCTTGGAATGATCTTACCTAACTCGAACAAGCTATTTGATGAGTATTTCTCAATGAACAATTCAACTCGGCTCATTAATCAGCGCATCTGAAGGGCGTGGGTCAGCTTAGCCGTTAGGCAGTCATCAACAGTTTCCGATGACAAGCACAAGCGCCCCAGGAACGGTTCGCAATATCGCAAAAAGCTGATGTGATGTGCTCTGCCCTACTGGAAAGATCCTCCAGTTCCAAAAATTCTCGTGCTGCTACGCTGATCTCTTCCACGAAGGAATCGCGATGTCAAATTCAGACCTACTCCCTTCCCTACTCGTCAAGATCAATCAAAACCAGCTAGCTCTTGAAGCCGCGACCTTGGAGCTGACTGGTCGATCTGCCCGGTTCGGAAGATGTTGGAGGCAAAGTACGCGGCGCACTACACATGAGCAAGAATGAAGAGTCCCAAGCTGGTTGCACTTCGCGCAACGCGCCATGCCTAGCGCACCAAAAATAAACGCCCCGAAAAAGTCGGGGCGTTTGTTGGGCTCGCCTTCAGTGCGTTTTCACACAGTTTGTTTCAGGGCCCTTTTGTACTCAAAGAAGAATCACTAGGTTCTCCCAAGACTCGGCGTTAGCCTGGCAAAATTTCAATGGCTACGGCACTTGATGAAGAAAGCGCTCTACATCGGATTTGAGCTTGCCGTTTAGTCATTTCATCGTCGGCATAGAGAACTCTACACCCTCGCGAATACCCGAAGATGGCCAGCGCTGAGTGACCGTTTTACGCTTGCTATAGAAACGAACCGCATCCGGGCCGTAGGCATGCAGGTCGCCAAACAGTGAGCGTTTCCAGCCACCAAAGCTGTGATACGCGACAGGTACTGGGAGCGGTACGTTGATGCCGACCATGCCGACCTTGATGTTGTCCGAAAAGTAGCGGGCGGCTTCACCATCCCGCGTGAAGATACATGTGCCGTTACCGTACTCATGGGCATCGATCAACTGCATTGCCTCTTTCATGCTTTGTGCGCGCACGACCAGCAGCACGGGCCCGAAGATCTCCTCCTCGTAGCAGCGCATGCCAGGTTTTACCTGATCGATCAATGTCCCCCCTACAAAAAAACCATTCTCACAAGCTGGTACTTGAATCGACCGGCCATCGACTACGACTTCAGCCCCCTCCTCTTCTGCACTATTAATGTAGCCGATGACTTTTTGCTGGTGCTCATGGGTGATCAACGGGCCAAAATCATTACTCTTTTCTTGATAGGCACCGACCTTGAGGCTGGCCATCGCTTCGCGCATTTTGCTGATCAAGGCATCGGCTGTCGCGTCACCTACGGTAACCGCGACAGACAACGCCATGCACCGCTCTCCTGACGAACCAAACGCAGCGCCAACCAGTTGATTGACTGCATTATCTATATCCGCATCGGGCATGACGATGGCGTGGTTCTTTGCTCCGCCCAAGGCCTGGCAACGTTTGCCGTTTGCCGCCGCTGTCCGGTAGATGTACTCCGCGATTGGTGTCGAGCCGACGAAACTTATTGCCTGCACACGGTGGTCGTGGAGCAAGGTATCGACAGCCTCTTTGTCACCATTGACTACGCTCATGACACCGTTTGGCAATCCAGCTTCCTGCAGCAGTTGCGCGATAAACAGGGTCGAACTCGGGTCGCGCTCGGAAGGTTTCAAGATGAAGCAGTTGCCGCAGGCAATCGCCATGGGGAACATCCACAACGGCACCATCGCTGGGAAGTTGAACGGCGTGATGCCAGCGACCACACCCAGGGGCTGGAACTCGCTCCAAGAGTCAATGTTGGGGCCAACGTTCTTGCTGTGCTCGCCCTTGAGCAACTCGGGAACACCACAAGCATACTCAACGTTTTCGATGCCCCGCTGAAGCTCACCCATGGCGTCATGGACAATCTTTCCGTGCTCTTCACCGATCATCTGGCAGATGCGTTCTGCGTTCTGCTCAAGCAATTCCTTGAAGCGAAACATCACTCGGGCGCGTTTGATCGGTGGAGTGTTGCGCCACTCAGGAAAAGCCGCCTCAGCGGTAGCAATGGCTTTCTCAACCGTTTGTTTCGAAGCCAGGGCAACCTGCTTCGTGACTTCCCCCGTTGCCGGGTTGAACACGTCCTGGGCGCGTTCAGTATCGGTGACGATTTGGCCGTTAATCAGATGACCTACAGTATTCATGCGGGTGTTCCTTATTGTTGAGTGCGCGGCAGTTACCGCTGACGTGATTAGGGTGGCGTTGTGGCTACCAGAGGTTGCGATAGAGTTCGATCATTTCGTCGACCGAAGGCACGCGGGGATTGTTGCCTGGAGAGCCGGAAGCCAAGGCTTGCTCCGCCATGGTCGGCATAAGTTCGAAGAAGCGTGAACGAGTGATGCCGAAGCCTTCAGGCGTGGGCACCTGCAGCTCATCGTTAAGGGCCTGCAGTTCGATGAGCAGCTTGGCGTTAGCGCTTTCGTCGCTGTCCTGTGCGGTCGCTACACCTATTGCCCGTGCACAATCGGCGTAGCGCTTCGGGGCGCCGGGAATGGAAAAGGCTGTCACACCCGGTAGCAGCATGGCGTTAGAAAGACCGTGTGGAACATGGAAAAACGCCCCAATCGGCCGGCTCATGCCGTGCACCAGTGCGACCGAGGCGGCCGAGAACGCGACGCCCGCCAGGGTCGACCCCAACATCAGCGCCTCGCGTGCAGCAACGTCCTGGCCTGAGTAATAGGCCCGTCGCAGATTCGGGCCTATCAGGCGCATAGCGGCCAGCGCTTGGCTGTCGCTGTAGAGGTTGGCCTTAAGGCTGACGTAAGCCTCGATGGCGTGGGTCAACGCATCGATCCCGGTATCGGCCGTGACACGGGCCGGCAGGCTGAGCGTCAGGTTGTAGTCGACCAACGCCGCTACTGGCATGAAGCCTATGCCAACACAGAGCATTTTTTCGTCGCTCTGCTCATCAGTGATGATGGTAAAACGGGTCACTTCCGAGCCAGTGCCGGCCGTGGTCGGCACGGCGATGATCGGCAGGCCTTGCTCACTCACCTGGCGTGGAAATTTGTAGTCGCGCATCTCGCCTCCGAACTTGGCGAGAATGCCGATAGCCTTCGCACTGTCGATGGGGCTGCCACCGCCCAACGCGATGATGCTGTCATAGTCACCCGAACGCGCATGCTCTACGCCGGCACGAATCGAATCGACCGTAGGCTCTGGCACCGTGTCGGCGAATACATCAGCGCTCAAGCCCTTATTAGCGAGCACATCCTGAATGCGACTGGCATATCCAAGCTGCACCATCATTTTGTCGGTGATGATCAGCGGCCGGGAACAGCCGAGACTGCTGAGCACATCGGGAATCGCTTCACTCGCCTTCGCACCTACCTGCAGGATGCGCGGCAGGACTATTTGACTGGACATGTGGCCTCCGGGTTTTCCATGCGGGTGCGGCCCTCCCTGGAGAGTCCGCCCCCAACTGCTATGTGTGATGAAATTGATCCAAGTACAGAGCCTTTGATCGGCACCAATCCCTGGGGTCAGACGGATGCGTCAGCTGGGCAAATATTCCTGACTCCAGCTCTCACTGACGACGTGGCACGCCATCAGCGCGTCGATGCGACTCTCGCTGTAACCGAGCGCAGCCAAGACCGTTCGCGTGGACGCACCGAACTTTTCAGCCGGCGCCAATGTGCGGATGGCGGCATGGCGCGGGCGAATGGCAAAGGGATCGAGCTGAGTCACACAGCGTCCACTTGGGTGATCGGCGTAGACACTGAACGAGTAGCTGCCGTTATCCGTGCCCGGATAGTGGTCGGCAGGACGGCTATAACGCTGGCGTAGCGTGTCGATGTTGTCCGGCACAGCCGCAGCAATACCGGCCGCCTGTAAGCGGGTTTGCCAGGTTTCGCCCGCAGCTTTGAGCAGCGCAGCACCGAGGAACCGAGCATGGTTGTCGGTGGCCGACAGTCCTTGCAGTCCTTTTACTGCCTCCAGTTTGTCTAGCTCGGCAACGCTGGCATCGAGGTAAAGCCAGCCATCCGCAGTGCGATAGAAGCGCGACAGATCGTTGTAGCCCAAAGTGTCGCGTCCGGCCGGTTCATCAAAGGGTGCACGGCCCGCGTAGTCGTAGCAAAATGGAATCTGTACCAGGTTACCCAGCGCCGCGAGCGAGGTTCGGGCACGACTGACTTTCCCGGTTCGTGCTTTTTGATACAACGCAGTGGCCACCCCCAGTGCTGCGGCGAAGCCACACATCACGTCGATGGTGCCAACATGGGCGTGCTCTTCCGGCGTCTGCATACCGCCACCGAATCGCAACATGATGCCGGTCGTTGCCTGGATTAGATCGTCGTAACCCAGATAGTCAGTGCGAGGGCCACGGCGTGGGCCACCGAAGCAATCCAGTTGGCAGAAAATCACCTGTGGGTTCACTGCCTTCAGACTGGCTTCATCCAGCCCCAGAGGTGCCAGTTGGCGATCCGGCGCGTTCATCACAATGACATCCACCGACTGCACCAGCTTGTTGAATACCGCCCGCCCCTCTTCCTGATTGAGGTCGACCAAAATGCTCTGTTTGCCACGCGCCGACGACATGCCAAACACGACGGTGTTCCAGGGATCGTAGTTGGGTGTGGTGGGATCAAGCTTGATGACATCCGCGCCAAATCGACCAAGGAATGATGTCGAATGTGGGCCGGCGATGACGTTGGTCAGATCGAGAATCTTTACCCCATCCAGCCATCCTTTTGAACTCTGCTGCGTTGCGACCGGTAATACCTCACGAGTGCCTTCACACAGGGTGGCGAGCGCCTCTTCAACACTAACTTCTCGACGGGAGAGCGGCGACAACATCAACTCTGAACTGTCTTCAAGCCAAGCGATGGCGCCGGGCTGCTTCATACGGCCATATTGGTGATCCACGACATCGACTACCAAACCGGCTGTGTTGGCATGTACGTCATGCAACCACTCTTGCGTGGAACGATGAGGTGCTCCGGGGAACTGCCCTTCGCCGAAAATTTTTTCCCATTGCGCAGCAGTCTTGGTCAGGAATACTTCCTTCATGCGCGCAGAGATCCGCTTTGCCCAGTTTTCCGGCAACGGATAAACGCCGAGGGACGCATCCCCCTCCCATTGATCGAAAGGCAGGTAGGGGTCATCGACTTTAGGCAGGCCGACGGTGAGCATTTCCTCGTATAGGCCCATTGCCTGAAGGCAACGCTTGGCGTGGGAGCGATGAGACGGACACACCGCGTAGAACTTGCGTCCATCGGCACATTCATAGGTGCGGTAGAAGGGGTCGAGATACTCCTGCAGATCCTCATAACTGAGGTTCATCGGCAGATTCTCGGCCCGGCGCCGCTCGATCTCTTTTTCCCGTAGGGTTTTGTAGCGCGCGGGGTACCCGTCAATCTTGATCGAGTTATAGGACAGCCCTTCCATGACTGCTGCTGCCAATGGCACTTCAATCTCGTCGCCCAACCCCGTGCGCTGCCGCGCCTGCAACGCTAGCACAACGGCCGAAACGGCGAGCATGGTGCCGTAGGCAGATGCCAGCGGTAGAGGCGAGAAACTCGGGTTGATGCCCATCAACACCCGGTTCTGCCCCATGTCGGTGAAAACCCCGGAGGCCGACGCGATGATGGCCTCGGTGGCACGCCATTGGTTGCGCAGCTCATCATTGGTGGCAAAACCGGGAATGGACAATGTGATCAACGACGGATGCTCACGACGCAACTCGGAAAAATCCAGCCCCAGTTTTTTCATCACACCTGGCCGGAAGTTTTCGATCACGATGTCAGCCTTGGCGATCATCTGCCGCGCCTGTTGCAGGCCATCAGTGGACTTCAAGTCCAGTCGCAGGCATTGCTTGTTGCGGTTGAGGACAGCGTTTGCCGGGCTGTCCCAGAGTGGGCCGGCGGGCGGATCGATATGAATGACCGTGGCACCGAGATCGCCGAGTATCATCGCGACCGCAGGGCCGGCAACGTATTGACCAAAATCGATGACGTTCACGCCGCTGAGGGGTAGCTGACTGAGCTTTGCCATGTTTCACCCATTATTTTTATTGTCCTGCCGTTTCCAGCTTTGAGCAGGGTTTCGGTTTTCAAAAAGCCGTTTGCAAAGGCACTTAGCGTTTCAGCCTTGACCATTGAATGGCGATCTGGAATCTACTTTCGAGAAAAGCTGAGGGCTGCGAAAGCAATAAAAAAAAGCCCTATGGGTTCATTTTTTTTATGGGATAGGAGTAGGATTTATGGATAAGTGCTGTAAGACGCCCCCTGATGCGCCCAAGAGTCAGTTCAATTTCCCTTGAGAACTCAATGCCATGAAGAAGCGATTGCCCCCGCTCAACTGGTTGCGTGCTTTTGAGTCCGCCGCCCGCCACCTTAGCTTTACCGACGCGGCTTTAGAGCTGAGCCTGACTCAGGCCGCCGTCAGCCAGCAAATCAAAGCCCTGGAGTCCCAGCTAGGAGCCGCGCTGTTCAAGCGGCTACCCAGGGGCCTTGAACTGACAGAACCAGGGCTGGCCTTTCTGCCCGTAGTCCATGAATCGGTGGAGCGCCTAGCAGCCGCGACCGACGAAATTTTTGGGCAAGGACATCGTAAGGTTCTAACTGTGCGCAGCAGCCTGGTGTTCTTTACCCATTGGCTGGCGAATCGGCTGCCACACTTCCGTGAGCAGCATCCGGTCATCAACCTGCGTATCACCAGCAACATCTGGATGGGCGATACCGACCTCGAAGCCGATCTGGAAATTCGTTACGGTAGTGGCAAATGGAGCGGCCTGAAAAGTGAACGGCTGACTTGGGATCTGCTTTTCCCCGTATGCTCCCCGACCTTGTCGACAATCGAAAAACCCTTGAAAACTCCCAAAGACCTTCGTCACCACGAACTGCTGCATGTCCTGGGGTACGAGGAGGGTTGGGGGTACTGGCTGAAGAAAGCCAAAGCCGATGACATCGATTCATCCCAAGGTTTGCAGTTCGATACGCTGATCTCCGCGCTAAAAATGGCAGAACTGGGGCAAGGCGTTGCCCTAGCGCGCTCTTCGCTGGTTGAGCAATACCTTCAGTCCGGACAACTCATTTCCCCATTGACCGCCAAATTCAAAACCTCAGAAGCGTTTTACCTGGTGTATTCCCCGCACAAGATTGTCAATCCACAGGCCGCCGCGTTTGCCAATTGGTTGATGGAAGAAGCGTTGGCCGCACGTGGCGAGGATTGAGAAAAGCCGTTTGAATCTTGGCATTTGACAGAGCGAGACCACCGCCCTGTTCTGCCCCCACAGATAATTTTTGTGTTGCACCCATAAAAAAAAACGCCCCATTGGGCTTTTTTTTATTGCTTTTACCTTCACCAATTTTTGTCGAGAGTAAGTCCCTGATCGTCTCCACGGCCGCTCACGCACCCGGTGCGCAACGACCTTGCGACGGTTACCCACAAAAATAAAAAATGAGGGGTATCCCGCATGAAAGGCGCCACATTGCTGTTGCTCTCAAGCATCGTTTCCTGCAGCGCATTCGCAGAAAACTCCCTGACCGTCGTGTCCTATGGCGGCAACCTGACCAACGCGCAGATTCAGTCCGCACACAAGCCCTTCTCCGCAGCCACTGGGACTCGGGTGGTCTCCGAGGATTACTCCGGCGGTATCGCCCAAATCAAAACCCAAGTTGACAGCAAGAAAGTCACCTGGGATGTGGTCGATGCCGAAATCCCCAACGTCATTCGCGCCTGCAACAACGGTTTGCTAGAGCGCATCGACCCGGCCACCCTGGCTCCAGCCCCGGATGGCACACCGGCCGTAAAAGACTTTCTGCCGGGGGCCCTGACCGAATGTGGTGTAGCCAGTTATATCTGGTCGACGGTGGTGGCCTACAACACCCAGGCCTTCAAGGGCGAGCAACCCCAAACCTTGAAGGACTTTTTCGATACCAAGCGTTTCCCCGGCAAGCGCGCGCTACGCAAGGCGCCACAGGTGAACCTTGAATGGGCGTTAATGGCTGACGGCGTACCTCGCGAGCAGGTCTACGACCTGCTGAGCACCGACGAAGGCCTGGAACGCGCATTTGCCAAACTCGACACCATCAAGAAAGACACCATCTGGTGGGAGGCAGGGGCGCAGGCCCCGCAGTTGTTGGCCGACGGTGAAGTCAGCATGATCTCGGCATACAGCGGACGCATCGTGATTGCCCGGCAAAAGGAGCAACAGCCCTTCAAGATCCTCTGGGATGGCCAGATGTACGACATGGAGGCTTGGGTGGTTCCAGCCGGCAATCCAAAGAAAGACCAAGCGTTGGCCTTCCTGAGGTTTGCAACCCAAAGCCCGGTTCTGGCCGACCAAAGTAACTACATTGCCTATGGGCCGACCCGCCGCTCGGCACAAGCGTTGGTCGACCCCAAAGTCAGGCCCGACCTGCCCACCAGCCCGGAAAACTTCGCCAGTGCCTTGCAGGTGGACTCACAGTGGTGGGGTGATCATTCCGATGAGTTGAATGAGCGCTTCAACGCCTGGCTCTCCAAGTAAGCGCCAACGCGATCCTGACATTGCCACCCGCACACCTGACATAACCCTTGATGGGCCCCGGCGACTTTTCGTGTCCGGCTCCGCTACGCCCCATAACAAGAGAAATCCCCATGCGTACTGAATCTTTCGTCAGCTTTCGAAATGTGCAGAAGAGTTATGACGGCGAACATCTCGTCGTCAAGAACTTCAACCTCGAAATCGAACAGGGAGAGTTCGTCACCATGCTTGGCCCTTCGGGCTCCGGCAAAACCACCTGCCTGATGATGTTGGCAGGGTTCGAAACTGTGACCCATGGGCAAATCAGCATTGATGGCCAGCCAGTCAACGACATCGCCCCACAAAAGCGGGGTATCGGCATGGTGTTCCAAAACTACGCCCTGTTCCCCCACATGACCATCGAAGAGAACCTGGCCTTCCCGCTCAAGGTGCGCAAGCTGTCTCGACAAGACATCGAAGACCGCGTGCGCAAGTCTCTGGAGCTGGTGGCCTTGGGGCCGTTTGCCAAGCGCATGCCAGCGCAGTTGTCCGGCGGTCAAAAACAACGTGTTGCGCTGGCCCGGGCGTTGATTTTCGAACCGCGCCTGGTGCTGATGGATGAACCGCTGGGAGCCCTGGACAAACAGCTGCGCGAGCAGATGCAGTACGAGATCAAGCGCCTGTCGAAACAGCTCGGAATCACCGTGGTGTACGTTACCCACGATCAAACTGAAGCCCTGACGATGTCTGATCGCATCGCCGTGTTCAATGACGGGATTGTCCAGCAACTGGCCAATCCATCCGACCTCTACGAGAAACCACAAACCGCTTTTGTCGCAAGCTTCATTGGCGAGAACAATCGACTGTCGGGGCAAATTATCGAGCGCCAGCATGGCTACTGCCAGGTGCGCGTCGGCAATCATCTAGTCAAGGCGCTGTCCGTCAACATCGCCACTGCCAGCGCGAACACCACCTTGTCGATTCGTCCAGAGCGCGTGCAGATCGGCGCTCGCGCAGGCGAGTACGACAACCATATGCCCGCCCGTATCGAAGAGATCATCTATCACGGTGATCATTTGCGTGCACGCCTGAAGCTGGCGGGCAACGACGAGTTCATCGTCAAGATGGTCAATACCGCAGGACACCCGACGCCAAGGGCCGGTACGTGCATTGATGTCGGTTGGTCGGCCGACGACTGTCGAGCACTGGACGCCTGAAGCCTTTCAACGACTTTACCGTTTTTGCCGGAGTCCCCAAGATGAACAGCTCATATAGCGTCAGCCCCGCGCTCGACAATGTCGACGAGGCACAACCGCAAAACAACCTGAAGGACAAACTTGACCGGGCTGAACGCCTCAACAAGACAAAGTCATTGCTGTTGGTCGTACCATTGCTGGCGTTCATCACGGTATTTTTCCTATTGCCGATTGGCACCATGTTGCTGCGCAGCGTGCAAACCCCGTCCCTTTCCGTAGCAATGCCACAGACTGCAGCCGCGCTGTTGGACTGGGAGGGCACGGTGCTTCCGGACGAGCAACTGTTCGCCGTCGTCGGGCATGAAATTCTCAGCCTGCAACAGGCACGGCAACTCGACAGTGTCGGCTCCGATCTCAACCGAGTCATGAGCGATGCCAAGACCCTGCTGGCCCGCACCGCGCGCGGTCTGGCCGCCGAGGCCGTCGAACCAGGCTCGTTCAACAGCCGAATGACCGCTGCCGACAAACGCTGGGGGCAGATCGGTACCTGGATGCAACTGAAGAAAATGGCGCCGGCCTATTCCGCCTCCAACTACCTGGCCGCACTGGACTTACGCTATGACGACCAGGGCAAGGTCGTGCAGCAACCTGAAAGCCGGCGCATCTACGTCAGCATCCTGATCAAGACGTTGATGGTCGCGTTGGGTATCACGGCACTGTGCATGTTCCTCGGTTACCCGCTGGCGTACATGCTGGCGACCCTTCCCGCAAAAACCAGCAATCTGTTAATGGTCATGGTGCTGCTGCCCTTCTGGACATCACTGCTGGTTCGCACCAGTGCCTGGATGGTGATCCTGCAGAACAATGGCGTACTGAACAGTACATTGAGCAGCTTGGGCGTGATCAGCCAGCCACTGGAGCTGATGTACAACCTGTTCGGAACAGTGATTGCCATGACGCACATCCTGTTGCCGTTCATGGTTTTGCCGATGTACAGCGTCATGAAAAGTATCGACTCCACCTATACCCGAGCGGCGCACTCAATGGGGGCCAGTTCGTTCCGCACCTTTGTTCAAATCTACTTTCCCCTGTCGTTGCCCGGGTTGAGTGCCGGCGGCATTCTGGTGTTCATCCTGGCCACCGGTTACTACATCACCCCCGCATTGGTAGGTGGCCGCACGGGCCAGGTCATTAGCAATTTTATTGCCTACCACATGCAGACCTCCCTGAACTGGGGACTGGCCGCTGCCATCGCCTCCATTCTGCTGCTGATTGTCCTGGTGCTGTATTGGATATATGACCGGGTCGTAGGCATCAACAACATGAAACTGGGGTAATCGAAATGAGTCTTCCAAGTTATACCAGCCCGATGGGCAGAGTCTGGTTCTTCAGTGTTCGTGGTTTTGGTGTATTGGTACTGCTGTTTTTGATCCTGCCAATACTGGTCGTAGTGCCTTTGTCGTTCAATGTAGAGCCCTACTTCAGCTTCACCAGCGGGATGCTCAGCCTCGATCCGGCGGCCTTTTCCATGCGTTGGTACCGCATGCTTCTTGAAGACCCACTGTGGGTGTTGTCGTTCAAGAACAGCCTGATAATTGCGTCCTGCGCCACGGTCATCGCAACGGCATTGGGAACGCTGGCAGCGCTCGGGCTATGCCGCGCTAATTTGCCGTGCAAAGGACTGCTGATGGGCACCTTGATTTCACCGATGATCGTCCCGGTGATCATCTCATCCGCTGGCATGTACTTTTTCTACAGCTCGCTAGGAATTGGACAGAACCACCTCGGTATCATCCTGGGCCATGCAGTACTCGGTACCCCTTTCGTCATCATCACAGTGACGGCAACATTGGTCGGTTTCGACCATTCATTGACCAGAGCAGCGGCAAGCCTCGGAGCGTCTTCGACCTATACATTTTTCCGTGTGACCTTCCCCATTATTCGTCCAGGGATCATGTCCGGTGCGCTCTTTGCGATGGTGACCTCATTCGATGAAGCTGTGCTGGTTCAATTTCTTGGCGGGGTTGAGCAACGCACCATACCACGACAGATGTGGTCAGGCATGCGCGAGCAGATCAGCCCAACTATCCTCGCTGCGGCCACACTATTAATTCTCGGTTCGGTAGCATTGCTGGTTGCCGTTGAACTCATGCGTCGACGTTCATTGCGCCTACGGGGTATTAAGGAATGATTGCCTGTAAGTGTTGAGGCATGTAAACGCAAACCCTGGAAAAGTAACTAGGGCAGAGGCTGCATAAACTCTGCCCCGATGTTAAAGAAGTCCTTCAGAGCTGACGGGGGTGGAAAAAACACCGGGCTCCGCCCCCTGAGATTCGGTAGGCAACCTAATCGTCAGCACAATCAGTATCCCACCGACCAAGCCGATTGCACCGTATACACCAGAGAATGTTCCACTGTGGCTCGCCAAGAGCCCAGCACCATAGTTTCCAAGCACTCCCTCCGTGCCCTGCATGACGTTAGCGATGCCAAATATGGCGACGGCCATCGAGGCAGAAGACGCCAGCTTGGAAACATACGCAAGAATTAGCCCGAAGATGGGATAAAAGGCCGTAGAGAACAGAACCCCGGCAACCAAAAGCCAGTATCCCGATGGATAAAACACAAAAATCAGTGCCGCAATCACCACGCATGCGTACACCAACAGCATCTCTGCTCGAAGCCCAGTCCTGTCAGAGAGCCCCCATTGTATAACGCCTCACTAAGACTCCTTTAACAAACGCTATGCCTAGTGGACTGTTAATTAATTCATTTATCTATTTAAATTGTTTCGTCACCTGTTTCTGGGTGATTTAGATAAACGAACTACCCGTACATGAGACTAGCTAGATACGTAGATCCAAACATGATGACAATGAGCAAATAAAAAAGGGCCCTCGCGGCGAGCCGTTTTCTTAATCGGTTGATGAATCAGGCCAAAGCCGCGTCCCGTAAGGCCCACAAAGCAAAAAGCCTCTGGAAGATATTTTCTCAGGGGCTTTTCGTTTCTAAGACAAGAGATAGAGCGGTTCGATAAGCAGGCTTCAACAGATTAAGCGAACAGCTCGCCCTCTCGGGCCCTTCCTTGTACTCAAACCAAAATCACTTGGTCAGCCAGGACTCAACTGTCGCAGAGCCGTAGACGGTTATAGCTGCAGTGAGATTGGTGAACGTGTACGTCACGGCTCAGTACCTACACGTACAGCTCTTGCAGGCAGCGCAACAAGAATTGCCAACCCGCCAGCAAGCATCAGCAATGCGATAGTGAAAATACCGTTATCGAGACTGCCTGTTAGATCCTTGATGAGACCAAGCAATGCCGGGCTGACGAATCCACCGACTACACCAATCGAGCTGACCAAGCCTATGCCTACTGCTGCCGTAGCTTTATTCAAGTAAGTCGAGGGAATGGCCCAGTAGGCGATACCTGCACCGAACTGGAAGAAGCCCACGAAACTGAGCACAAGCAACGTTGCCATCAACGAGTTGTTCAGGAATGGAGTGGTGGCCAGACCGATTGCTCCGAGAATGAGAGAGCCCCCTACGTGCCAGCGACGCTCTTTGCGCTTGTCAGAACTCGCCGACACAAAGAGCACTCCGAGTGCGGCAAACACATAGGGGATTGCGGAATATATCCCGATATGTGAGATGTCCGTCACGCCCAACCCTTTGATGATCGTGGGCAACCAAAAGGTGAAGGTGTAGTTTGCACAGGCTGTGGTGAAGTAAATGAAAGCGAGCAACCAAACCCGAGAGTCGCTCAGGGCCAGACGCATCTTGGATAGCATCCCGACATGCCCGTTACTCACGCTGGAATCCGCATCCCTTTCCATTGCGGTGATTACGACTTGCTTTTCGCTAGCCGAAAGCCACTTCGCTTCAGAGGGTCGGTTTGCGAGAAGGACGTAACAGAGGCACCCAAGCAAGACAGTCGGCATCCCCTCGATCAAGAACATCCACTGCCAGCCCTGCAGACCGCTGACGCCATCCATCGAAGACATGATCCAACCCGATAACGGCCCACCGATAATGCCAGCAACAGGGATGGCAAACATGAACTGGCCTGTAACCTTTCCACGCCGTGAACTCGGAAACCAGTAGGTGAGGTAGAGGATGATGCCAGGGAAGAAACCGGCTTCGCAGATGCCTAGAAGCAATCGCACGAAATAGAACTGCTCAGGGGTTTGCACCAGCATGGTCGAGGCAGATACAAGCCCCCAGAGAACCATAATGCGCAGCAGTGTTATCCGTACACCGATGCGCTCAAGCCAGAGATTACTAGGCACCTCAAACAGCAGATAGCTGATGAAAAAAATGCCTGCGCCCAAGCCATATACGGCTTCTGAAAAGCCCAAATCGGCACTCATCTGTAGCTTTGCGTAGCCGACGTTAATGCGATCCAAAAAAGCGAGCAGGTAGGCTAAGAACAGCAACGGAACCAACCGCAAGGTGATCTTTCGATAGACAGCATTTTCCGCTATTGAGCCGCTGGCGGTGCTACTCGCATCAGCATCGTTTCCGCTGACCGTCTGGATGTTGGTCATAGTGAACCCTCGCACTGGTATTATTATTGTTTTTTCCACGAAGCGATAAGCAACGACCACTCGATAAGTGGTCATCGACCTGCATACATGGATGTTAGGGGTGGCTTTCGCCAGATTGGATTTCAGAAACCCACGTTATGCGCGCCTTTCAATCCCAAGATCTGTCGGGCTTCGTCAGGCGTGGCAATTTCATAAGAAAGCTCTTCGAGAATTCGACGAATCTTTCGGACTTGGTCGGCGTTGCTCTTTGCTATTACGCCTTTCTCTAGGTAGATGCTGTCTTCCAGGCCCACACGTACATGGCCTCCCATAATCGCGCCGACAGTGAGCAAAGGCATCTGGTGGCGACCAGCACCCAAAATGGAAAATTCATAGCTACTGCGCCCGAACAGTCGGTCAGCCACGCCACGCATCATCGCGAGATTTTCTGGATCTGGCCCGAGGCCTCCCAGCACCCCATATATCGACTGGATGAAAAATGGAGGCTTGATCAGCCCTTCATCCACGAAATATGCAAGGTTGTATAGGTGCCCCACGTCATAGCACTCAAGCTCGAACCGAGTGCCTGACTCCCCCAGTTCTTGCATGATATTTTTGATGTCTTTGAAGGTGTTCCGAAAGATAAGATCTTCCATTCCTTCCACGTATGGTTTTTCCCATTCGTGTTTCCAGTTCTGCATTTTCTTAGCGATTGGATGAATCGAAAAGTTCATCGAGCCCATGTTCAGCGAGCACATCTCAGGCTTTGCCCGCAGTGGATATGCGAGTCGCTCTGCAAGAGTCATACGCGTACTGCCACCGGTAGTGATATTAATCACCGCGCCAGTCTGACGAGCGATTTCTGGGACGAACTGATCGAAAAGAGCTGGATCTGGTGAGGGGCGCCCATCAATGGGGTCGCGCGCATGCAAGTGCACGATGGAGGCACCGGCTTCGACAGCCTCAATCGACTGCTGCGCAATCTGCTCGGGTGTAATCGGCAGATACTCAGACATTGTTGGGGTATGCATCGCCCCGGTGACGGCGCAGGTGATGATTACTTTCCGATTTTTATTGTTCATGTTTTTTGCTCAGCAGGGGCTATCAACTAGCCGGGTGTTTAACGGAGTCGATCAGGCGAAGCGCGAGTTGTTTGCGTACTTCATCAGCCTGTTCTTGTGTCCAGGCCCGGAGTCCCTGCCCGGAGCGCATACCCTCGTGACCATGCTCAAGCAGTTGGTCTAAGAGATGGTTTGGCTGGGTGTCGTTGCAAAGGTCAGGGAAGATGACCTGGTGCACTTGCTTGGCGAGTGTCAGCCCCACAAGATCTGCGTTCTCCATGGGCCCGAGGAACGGCAGTCGCATGCCAAAGCTCTGCTTGACGACCGTATCAACTGTTTCCGCATCGCATACGCCTTGGGCAACTAAGGAAATAGCTTCTCGCCACATCGCATGCTGGAGACGGTTACCAATGAAACCAGGAACGTCTCGATAAACCTTCACAGGAGATTTGCCGAGACTCAGAAGCAGTTGGAATGTCGACTCGAACACGGCCTCGCTGGTGTATTCGGTACGTACAACCTCAACCAGCGGAACCAGATGCGGGGGGTTCCACCAGTGCGTGCCAACAAGGCGAGCGCGAGCATCATCGCTCAGAAGTTCGCCAATCGAGGTGATGGGGATCACCGAGGTATTGCTCGCCAAAATTGCATGTTCAGGAGCGTATTCAACTATCTCGGCAAACAGCTTCTGCTTCAACTCCAAACGCTCAGGAATCGCCTCAATGACGATGTCCGCATCCGCAGCAGCGCTTTTTAGATCCTGCGTCAGTAATATGTTAGCGAGTACAGCGCCAGGGGAAATCCCCATCTGCTCAAGGTTGTGAGCGACACGTTGGGGAGCAACCTCAAGGATGGCAGCGTCTGGGTCGCAAATGGTGACTTGGTGCCCGGCTTGAGCAAAAACCTGTGCGATGCCATGACCCATGAGGCCCGCGCCGATGACGCAAGCATGGAGTTTTTCTTTCATGGTGACTCCGTTTTTTATATTGCCCAAGGGCTTTTTGTTGGAGTCATACTACGAGCGTGCCGATAGTCTGATAAGGTTTCTAAGGGACATCTTCCAGTCCTATTCGGACAATAGTCATAGGCCTAACCATGCCGGCACCCGGTCAAATATTGCTGAACCAAAAGATCTTCGCCCCCTACAAGATAGCCACGCTTGTGGAGACGGTTGCCGAGCAAGGAATTACTGCTGAAGTGGTTCTTCGCAACACGCATCTAGATACCAGCAAAGTCCACGATCCAAATGCGCTGACCTCCGTACATCAGTACATAGAGGCCTGCGAAAACGTCATCAAAGCGGCAGCAGACGCATCTACAGCCTTCCAGGTCGGTGCTCGCATGCATTTGTCGGCATATGGCATGTATGGGTATGCGCTGATGTGCAGCCTCACACTTCGAGACTTCTTTGATTTCGGCGTGAAGTACCACCCGCTTGCGACACCCACCCTACATATCAGTTGGCGAGAAGAAGCTGGGGCTGCGATTTGGGAGTTCTCTGACATCTACCTCAACCTGATGACTGAAGAGACCCATGAGTTTTTGATTCAGCAACAGATGGCTCAGCACGTCACCCACCTGCATGACGCGGCAGGCCCGGACTGCCAGCCCATAAAAGCTCTCTTTTCATACCCGGCCCCACGAAACAGAGCCTTGTATGAACGCTGGTTGGCGTGCGAATGCCTATTCGACCAGCCGGCCAATGAACTGCATTACCCTAGCGCCATCCTGGATCAGGCACCTCAATTGGCTAACCGCTTAACTCGCAGCTTGCTTCAGGAAACCTGTGACCGACTGATAGGCAAAGCCAAGACATCCTCCGGCGTTTCGGGTGAGGTGTACCAGTTGATGATGCTTACTCCGAACAAATTCCCATCCATGGAACAAGTGGCTGAACAGATGAGGTTTACCACCCGAACTCTGCGTCGCAAGCTGGAGGCCGAGGGAACAGACTACGGGGCGATCTTGGATGACGTTCGATGCAGCCTTGCAATTGAGTACCTGCAGACAACGAAGATGAGCACCGAGGACATCGCTGCCAGGCTAGGCTTCAGCGACGGTACAAATTTCAGACGCGCCTTTAAGCGGTGGACAGGCAAGACCCCTCGCCAAATCCGGGAGGAAGCGTAAATAACTACCCGGCGAAAAGGAGATTATCTTGTCCGAAAATGACCCTTTTACATCCGCTTATGACCTCGCGCTGGCACCGGGTGATTCGTACCATGAGGAAAGGCAGCTCACCTATTGTTAGCGCGCCTCGCATACGGCTCAACCAATAATAAGAGTGCCAGTCAATGCTCATTCCTGTTCGCCGGATAATCACCTGCACCAATCACGACGGTCGCTCGTCGGTACTCTCGGACGGCCCAGCCACCAACATAATTGGTGGCTTGACCGAGCTGTGGACAACCGCTGAAGCCCCTCACGACCACGCTTCCAACACAGACCTCGGAGCGAGGTCGAACTCCTTAGAGCCCTCTACATCTGGAACCGTATTTCGCTTCTTCCAGATTTCGCCAGAAGCCAGTAGCGCTCACCTTTCTCCTGAAGAGAAGTCGAAAGCCTGGAGCGACTTATTCGCCAGCATGAACGCCGCGCATGTGCAGCCGGATACACGACGGGATCCCGGCATGCATAAGAGCGCCACGACGGATTACATAATCCTCCTGCAAGGTGCCATCACCCTCGTACTGGATGAGGAGGAAGTGGACATGAAACCATTCGACGTTGTCATCCAACGAGGGACAAATCACTCGTGGGTGAATCGTGGTGAGGTTGATGCCTTGCTGATGGCTGTGCTGGTTGACGCCAAGGGCACCTAGCGAATGCAAAGAACCTAGTAGTGCCGCCTTTATGACTGCACTGCTCACCCGTTCAAAGCGCTAATTAGATAGCGCCCCCCCCCCCTGCATTCTCAATCATTCGACGCAGCATTTCCGTTGTGAGGATAGCTGCGCGCAGAAAAAAGGAATAACAACAATGAATATCCTTATCCGCTCTGCACGACCCAAACTTTCTGCTGTAGCTGTACCAGGTGCTATCGGGTTGTTGTTTTCCACAGCCGCCATGACGGTCTTGGCCGAGGGATTTGCTGATGATGCTACCGCCTCCCTCAACTTCCGAAATTTTTATCAGAACCGTAACTTCCTCGACTCTACGTACCCACAAGCAAAAGCTGAGGAGTGGACACAAAGCTTCATCCTTGATGTTCGGTCGGGTTACACCGGAGGCACGGTTGGTTTTGGCGTCGACGTTCTAGGGCTGTACTCGATCAAGCTTGATGGTGGCCGTGGCACGGCAGGAACCCAGCTATTGCCTGTGCATGACAACGGACGTCCAGCTGACGACTTCGGTCGGCTAGGGATCGCACTGAAAGCCAAACTTTCACAGACAGAACTTAAGGTCGGTGAATGGCAGTTAGCCTTACCCATTCTGCGATCCGACGATGGCCGATCTCTGCCCCAAACCTTTCGCGGCGCTCAGATCACCTCTAAAGAAATCGAAAACCTCAGTCTCTATACCGGTCAATTCAGAGGTAACAGTCCTCGTAACGACGCCAGCATGGATGACATGTTCATGGCCGGTAGGCCTGGGGCTACCTCGGATCGATTCAACTTCGCAGGAGGCGAGTACACCTTCAACAACAAATCCACCCTCGTGGGCCTCTGGTATGCGGAGCTACAGGACATCTACAAGCAGCAGTACCTCAATGTTGTGCATACCCAAGAGGTTGGGTCGTGGAAGCTCGGTGCAAATACTGGTGTGTTTCTAGGCGACGAAGACGGTGCAGCTAAATCCGGTCAGATGGATAACAAAACCTACACCGCCATGCTTTCGGCCAAGAAAGGCACAAGCACTTTTTATGTCGGGTTGCAGCAAGTTCATGGAAGTACAGGTTGGATGCGGGTCAACGGTGCAGGTGGCGGCTCCCTGGCGAACGACAGCTTTATCACTAGCTATGACAACGCCGGAGAAAAGTCCTGGCAACTGCGACATGACTACGACTTTGTCGGCTGGGGCATTCCAGGTTTGACGTTGATGAACCGGTACATTTCGGGTGACAACGTCCACATCGGCAGTACGGACAACGGCAAAGAGTGGGGACGTGAATCCGAAATCGCCTATGTCATTCAAAGCGGTACGTTTAAGAACCTTTCGCTCAAATGGCGCAACTCGACACTACGGCGAGATTTCAGCAATTTCAGCATGGATGACAACCGAGTGATCATCAATTACCCCATCAAATTCCTTTAACCGAACCCTCCATCTATCCCTTACAAAGGAAGCCAGATGACTGATCAAAAACTGAGCGGGATCGATATCCGAAAATCCGTAATGGGAGATGAGTTTGTCGATAAGGCCATGAACGATGCGTCCGCCTTCAGGCAACCCCTCCAAGACTTCATTAACGAGCATGCATGGGGTGGCGTGTGGACTCGGCCTGGTCTGTCTCTTCAAACCCGAAGCCTCATAACACTTGCAGCGTTGACTGCGCTCAAAGCGCCTCAGGAGCTCGCCGGGCATGTACGGGGGGCACTTAACAATGGCTGTACCGTGACGGAGATCCGTGAGGTTCTCCTCCACTGCGCCGTGTATGCAGGTGTTCCTGCGTCAGCAGAGGCTTTTCGAGCAGCACAGGCTGTTATCGATGCTAATAGCCACGTTCCAACTGGAGGTGTAATTAAATGACCATTCAAACTATTGGCGTGATCGGTGCCGGCACCATGGGCAACGGCATCGCGCAAGTATGTGCTGCTGCGGGCTATCGCGTGCTCATGCTTGATATCAATGACGAAGCGTTGGAGCGCGGGCTCTCGGCCCTCAAGAGGAACCTTGAACGCCAAGTGTCAAAGCAAACGCTATCGAGCGCGCAAGCAGAAGACGCAATAGCACGAGTGCAGACCTCGACTGATTACTCGCTGTTGAATGGTGCAGATATCGTTGTAGAGGCAGCCACAGAGAACCTGGACTTAAAGCTGCGGATACTCAAACAGATTTCACATTACGTGCACCCGACCTGCGTCATCGCGACAAACACATCATCGCTTTCTATCACCCAGTTAGGCGCAAGCGTGGATAGGCCGGAACGATTCATTGGCCTGCATTTCTTCAATCCTGTACCAATGATGGGACTGATCGAAATAATCCGGGGGCTGCAGACCTCTGACGCCACACACGCCCAGATGATTGCGCTGTCGGATCGTCTGGATAAAACCGCGATTAATGCCGGAAACCGTCCTGGCTTCGTGGTAAATCGAATCCTAGTTCCAATGATCAATGAGGCAATCCTAGTTCTTCAGGAAGGGCTATCTACCGCAGAAGACATTGATTTGGGGATGCAGCTCGGATGCAACCAGCCGATTGGGCCACTCGCACTGGCTGACTTGATCGGTCTCGATACGCTGCTAGCCGTCGTCGAGTCGCTTCACGACGGGTTTAACGACAGTAAATACCGTCCAGCTCCCTTACTGAAAGAAATGGTGGCGGGTGGTTTGTTGGGAAGGAAAACGGGGAAGGGATTTTATCAGTATTAGTCGGCCAAGCGCTTTTGCAAAGAGGTCGGCGCAGTGTGACTGCGCCGCACCGAAGAAAGCCACAACACGGGCGAGCGCTTTCTCGGTGCCTGATCGCATATCCATCGGTTCGGTAGCCACCCTCGTCCTCAAGCAGAGTGTCCTGTCATAAATTGTCTCAGCTCTGCACTGCATAATCGTTGAAATCATGGAGTCATACCGGTACTCCTAGAGCCTCATTCTTTAGCAGGGAACGCACCATGCATCCAAGATTCAGGGTGATCGAAACCACCAGACTGAACGATGGAATTATGCAATATCGGGTTGTAGATCTCGTCGAGGGAGGCTCTGCTAGCAAGCACGGTGTGTTCAAGACCAGGGGAGAGGCAGAGGCTGTTTGCTCGCACCTGAATGCCGAGCATCCTCGTAAAAATGGCGTAGGTCGCGCGTCCTTAAGACTTTGATTCACCCGCTCAAGAATGCCAAGCGTTAGAAGATTTGCAGGACTGCTAATGCCTACAGCGCAGTCATGGATTACGTAGTGCATCCACCAGAGGCTGGAGCTGCACGCCGGTTCAATGGCCTGAAAAACCTTTTATCGTTAGTCGCTCGCCAAAAAAAAGCCCCGAACAAGTCGGGGCGTTTTTTGGGCTGACCTTGGGTGCGTTTTCACACAACCTGTCGTAGGGCCCTTCCTTGTACTCAAACCAAAATCACTTGGTCAGCCAGGACTCGACAGTTGCAGAGCCGTGTTCTGCTTTCCACTCTTTCGGTGTTTTGTGGTTGCCGCCTTTGGTTTCTACGACTTCTCCGATATACGGGGTTTTGTAGATGTTCACCTGACGTGGCTTGCGCGTGCCGACACTTTAGGGTTAGTTCCGAGTAAAACGCTCCATGCTTACCAGCGAACACTGTGCATTCAAGTTCGATGGTAAAACTCCCTGTGCAACGTAACGCCATCCCCACCTTCGGCTAACTCGCTCGGGCAGGGTTACTGCCTGCGAACGGATCCTGACTCAATTAACCGTGACAGCCGCATTCAACATCAACACCACAATCAAACCGACCACGGCGACGATGGATTGAACAACCGAAATGGTCTTGGTGGCTTCGCCCATCGTCATACCGAAGGATTCCTTCACCATCCAGAAGCCCGCATGGTTCGCATAGTTGAAGAACAGCGAGCCGCAGCCTATGGACAAGGCAAGCAGAGGCAGGTTGAGACTGGGATCAGCACCTGCAAGCGGCGCCAGCAAGCCAGCAGCACCAACGATACCTACAGTGGCAGAACCGGTAGATACCGAGAGCAACATCGCGATCAACCAACCCAGGATCAGCGGAGGGAACGCAGACTGCTGAGTCAGGTGCACAATGGCATCGCCCACCCTGGCGCTGGTCAGCAGTTCCTGAAAGGCACCACCACCGGCGATGATCATGATGATTGAGGCGATTGGCTTGAGGCTCTTGCCCAGGGATTCACGCAACTGCCCCGCATCGCCGCCCCGCGCGAGTACCAGACTTGCCCCGGCGAACAGCACGCCCAGGAGCATGGCTATCAGGGGATTGCCCAAGAAACTAGCCATTTTCAGGATCGCATTGCCCTTGGGTAATACCATCTCAGCGACGGCATGAATCAACATCAGGATCGCCGGTAGCAAGGCTGCCAGCACGCCAAGGAATACGCTGGTGCTTGGTTGATCGTCGGCTTTTTCAGCCAGGGTGAACTGATCTAGCAAAACCTGATCGGGCCGAGTGCTCATGCGCGGCGAAATGAATGCCCCATAAAGCGGGCCGCCTAAAATCATTGCAGGAATAGCCGCAAGGAAGCCATAGAGCATTGTGGGCCCAACCGAGGTTTTCAGCGCGGCGATGGCCGTCAAGGGGCCAGGGTGCGGCGGTACCATCCCGTGCATGGCTGCCAGTGCCGCAATCACCGGAACACCCACATACACATACGCTGAACCTTTGAAGCGAGCCTGGCTTTCCAACTTTCGCGCCACGCTGAATATCAACGGCAGCATGATCACCAAGCCCACCTCGAAAAACATGGGAATGCCAATTACAAATGCAACCATCATCATGGCCCAAGGAATCATCCGATCCGATGTTCGCTTGAGGATGACCTCGGCGACCTGCTCTGTGACGCCTGCGTCAGCAAGAATTTTGCCTAGCATCGCTCCAAGCGCGATTACGAGACCTACTGCACCCAATGTCTTTCCGGCGCCGGTGATCACGTGGGAGACGATGGCTTCTGGCTCCATACTGGTTGCAAAGCCAACGCCAACGGAAACTACTAGCAAGGCCAGGAGCGGGTGCATTTTGAGGCGCGACACGATGAGCGCCACCAACACCAGGACACTCACCAATGCGGTCAGTAAGAGGTCTATATCTAAAGGAGTCATGAAAGGATCTCGGTTGGGCTAGCGCTAAAACTGCACTCAGTATTTGAAAGAGAAGCTTGAAACCGTAACGCCTGTCGGCGCACGCGATTAACCAAACAGCGTCTGGGTGCTTTCAACTTCTGCATTGGATTCGTTATAAGTGGGTGAGATGAATGGTCATCCGCAAATGCACGGGTAAGATTCAGTTTTCGCCTTTTTAAAAACCGAATAACCTTCGAGGTGCTTGCACCAGCAACGAATTGCTAGCCTGAGTGGAACACTCCAGGGCTTGCAACTGATTGACTACGGTGCCGAAACCGATGCTTTGCTCATGCTGCGTATGCGGCCAGTCGCTGCCCCACACCAACTGGCGAAGGCCGAAACTTTGTTCCAGCAGCGGTAATGCCATTCGAGCGAAAATGATGTTCTGTTGCGGCGTACCTCCCAAACGATAGATTCCCGATACCTTCATCCAGATCGAACCTTTCGATCCCAACTCCAGTAACTCGCAAAACCCGGGCTGATCGACGCCCGAATTGGCATCCGGCCGACCAAAGTGATCAATCACCAACTTCAAACCGAACGGCGTCAATTGATTGATCAGTCCCGGCAGATCCCTTACCTCACGATGCAACTCGACATGCCAGTCAAGATCAGCGATGTGGCTGAAAAACTCTCTCCAGGCACTGTCACGAAAATCAGGTAACGCCTTACCCATCAGATTCAAGCGAACGCCGACCACGCCCAGGTGATCCATGTCATTTAACATGGCGCGACTGACGCCTGGCTCCACCACAACCACGCCTCGCAACTGATCCGGCGCTTGCCTCAACGCCGCCAGCAAGTAGCTATTGTCGGTGCCGAGAAAGCTCGGTTGCACCAATACGCCATGACTCAGACCATGAGCGTGCAAGTGCGCCAGATACTGCTCAAGTGTGGCGTCGTAATCAGGGGTATAGCGCCGTGCACCGACCAGATTCAGATCACGGCTAAACACATGAGCATGGGAGTCGATGCCGGTGATCGGCGTAGAACAGGTGTCAGTCATAGCATTCATCTATAGAAGGTAAAGGGCATCAGGCCCGCGCACTCTCGTTGCCGTTGATCGTTGCTGACACCGATGCACTCGAGGCTTCGAGGCTGCGTCCACGGGTTTCTGGCAGGCAAAGTGCTGCGATTACGGCCACACCGTAGGCAATCCCGGCGTCAATACCAATGGCTGACCCCAACGACATGGAGTCACTCATATGCCCGACCAAGAACGGGAAAACGGCGGACAGAACGCGGCCAAAGTTGTAGCAAAAACCCACGCCGGCGCCACGCACATCTGCCGGGTAAAGTTCGTTGAACAGTGCTCCCAGGCTGGCCGGGATACCTGCGGCGAAGAAGCCTAGCGGGAAGCCCAGAAACAGCATCTGCGTATTGGTCAGCGGCAAGAACACATAGCATTGCACGGTCACCACACAGCACAGGGCGAAGAGCACGATGTTTTTGCGACGGCCAATGCGGTCGATCAAATAACCACTGGCCACACAACCACACCAGAACGCAATGATGATCACCGCCAGGTAACCACCCGAGTTCAAGACGGAAAGGTTGCGCTCGGTCTTGAGGAAGGTCGGCAGCCAGGTCATCACCGCGTGATAACCACCGTGCGCACCCAGCCCCAACAGGCCACCAAACAAGGTCACGCGAATCAGTTCGGGACGAAAAATACCGGCCAGCGACTTGAAGAAGCTTTGCGGGATGGCGTTCTCTTTTTGCAGACGCTGAAAGCTGTCCGGCTCTTCGACGTTGCGGCGCACCCAGATGATTAGGAACGACGGCAGCAAACCCACAAGAAACATCACGCGCCAGGCGATATCTTGAGGCACCAAGGTATAGATCAGTGTGAACACGCCGACGGCCAGTCCCCAACCCACTGCCCAGGCACTTTGCACGGTGCCCATGACCTTGCCGCGATATTGCGGATTGATCGTCTCGGCCATCAACACCGCACCAGCCGCCCACTCCCCGCCAATGCCAAAACCCTGCAGCGCCTTGACGATCAACAGCTGGTTGAAACCGGTGACAAATGCTGAGAGGAAGGTGAAGAACGAGAACCACAAAATCATCCACTGCAAGGTGCGCACGCGGCCATAGCGGTCGGACAATGTGCCCCCTACCCAGCCACCGATGGCCGACGTGACGAGCGTGACGCCACTGATCAGCCCCGCATCGCCCTTGGACAACGCGAAAGCTGCGATCAGAGCCGGAATCGCCAGCCCAAACATTTGTACTTCCAGCGCGTCGAGTGACCATCCGCCGAAGCAGGCCCAAAACGTTTTGCGCTCCCGAGGAGTGACTTGGCGATACCAGCTGAACATGGTTCTTATCCTTATAAGTGGAACGTAAGGCAGCCGAGAGCGAACCGCACCGCTACAGGGCCAGTTTTGGCAAACAAGCAGGAAACCAGCGACGACCTGGGCGTCGCTGAACCATTCGCTATATGGACAGGCGCTAGCGAATATCCACGCTGTAGCGGAAGTGCTCCGCGTGCCCGCGAGAGCGGCGCCACTCCAGTGGTGTACCGGCATAATCACGGGCCAGACGCTCGATCACCACCACCGGGCTGTTAACCGGCACTTGCAACAGGCGTGCGTGCACGTCGTTCACCGATTCGGCGGTAAGAGTCTCTTCGGCATAGGCAACGACCTGGCCGCAGAGGTCTTCGTAGATCGGGTACAGCAGCGGCCCTTTCAGACTGATGTCGGTTTCAAGCAACGGTTGGAAGCGGCTGCGCGGCAACCAGATTTCTTCGGCAAGCACCGGCTGAACCTCCAGCAGGCGCAGACGAACAATGCGAATCACCGGCGCATCAACGGGCAACCCCAGCGCTTGGGCTACGGCTGAGGGTGCGGCTACCGGCTCGATCGACAGAATGCGGCTTTCCGGTACCTGGCGCTCGCCAGAGAGGGTCTGAAATCGAAAAAAGCGGAACAGAGAGGATTGGAATTGCGGTCGGCGAATAAAAGTCCCTCGCCCCTGCTGGCGCTCAAGGATTCCCTCACTGACCAACGCATCAATCGCTTTGCGCACCGTGCCGGTAGACAGTTGGTACTCCGCTGAAAGCGCAGCCTCGGTGGGAATCGCTTCGCCAGGACGCCACCGATTGTTGGCGATCTGCTCAGCCAGTTGGTCACGCAGGCGTTGATAGAGCGGCAGGCGAGTATCACTGGGGAGAGAACTCATCGACTTTATTCACCTTGTTATATAGTCATCTATATGAATCTTGGGGCGAGTATTTCCCCAGACGATTCAACTGTCAAGAAGAGGCGTGTCGTCTTGCAGACGAATGGCTGCTGTCGCTGAAGGCGAGTCACCATCATGGAGGCTATGTACCTCTCAAGCTGTTCGCCTGACCACCACCTCACGAATCTTGTCCATCAACGCTTTTGCCGCTGGCGACTGAAGCGCACCCATTCTTGAAATAAAACCAATTGGCCGCGTGGTATGACTCAGGGTAAGCGGAAGCTGAACAAGATCACCGCTGACCATTTCGTATTCCAACTGGTGCGCGGAAACAGCGGCCAGCATGTCTGAACGTAACAACACGCCGCGCAAAATCGCCAGGTCACCCGTTTCAATCACGGAGATTGGTACAGTGATGCCGATGTGAGCGAAAAACGCATCCAGCAGTTTTCTTGCGGGAGAACCCGCACGGGGCAGAATCCAACGCGCGGCACCTAAGTCTTCATAAACTGGAACCCGTTTTAACCAAGGATGGTTGCGGCGTACCAGGATAACCATTTCTTCTTGCAGCAAGGCCTCACTATGCAGGTCGCTGGCGTAGGCCGATGGACGTAGAGCTCCGAGCACAAAATCCACATCGCCTGCGCGCAGTTCACTTGCCAACAAGTCGAACGGGCTTTCGTTGGTTACGATTTGTACATGAGGGTGTTCCAAGGTCAGGCGCACTATCGCTTCGGGCAATATCCCCGTGCGTCCAAGAGGCAAGGCCCCTACGTGCACGACGCCTTGAAGGGAGCCACCCAACGCGGCGATGTCTGCATCGATGTGACGCAGTTCATTAAGGGCTCGGCGCACATGCACCAACATTGCAAGACAGGCACGTGTGGGAAGCAAGCCATGCGAAGTACGTTCAAACAGGCTAGCCCCACTGCCTTGTTCAAGGACTTTAATGGCAGCACTGATCGCTGGTTGTGAAACCCCGAAAGTGCTCGCAGTGGTTTGCATATGGTGCGTCTCACAGAGTTTCGCAAAAATCTCCAAGCGCCGGATTTGGAACAGATAAAGCGGCTCCGCAACGTGACCTAATACCTGTCCAAGCAATTGCGGTATTGCGAGCAATTCATCCATTGCCCTTCTAGCCCGAGGAACTGTGCACTCACCATACATAGTCAGACGCATACCATCCACGTGTCGCTCAAACAGCGAAATACCGAGCCGTTGCTCTAAAGAATGGATGGAGCGCGTCACAACAGACTGAGCACGAAAAAGCACAGCGGACGCCTTAGAAACACTGCCGTATTCGACGACACGAAGGAACGCTCGAATCTGCATGAGATTGGGTAGTTCAGAGCTGTGCATGTGCTCGTACCAAATTTTTGAGAACGCAGATTTACAGCATGCAGAACTCATCGCAATAAGTAAAACGCATACGAACCACCGCCAAACGCATTATTCAATTCCCTCCTCAAATGCGAACGTGGGCTCTATCAAACAACAGCAAAAAGAGCCCTCCAATGATCGATAAAACAAAAACCGCACTGGTAGTCAGCGCCCACTCAGCCGACTTCGTCTGGCGCGCTGGTGGCGCCATCGCGCTGCATGCCCAACAAGGTCACGCCGTTCACATCGTATGCCTTTCCTATGGGGAAAGAGGTGAGTCGGCCAAGCTCTGGCGCAAAGGCGATACGTCTGAAGACAAGGTCAAAACCGCGCGTCGCAATGAGGCTGAAGCCGCAGCGGAGATCCTTGGCGCGAGTGTGGAGTTTTTCGATATCGGCGATTACCCGATGCGGGCCGACAAAGAAACGTTGTTTCGCTTAGCCGACGTATTTCGTCGCGTTCAACCGGAGTTTGTCCTCAGCCACTCGATCAAAGACCCCTACAACTATGATCACCCGCTAGCGATGAACCTAACGCAGGAAGCCCGCATCATCGCCCAAGCTGAAGGCTACAAACCTGGTGAGAAAATTGTGGGAGCCCCGCCTGTTTACAGTTTTGAACCCCATCAGCCTGAGCAATGTGAATGGCGCCCGGATGTTCTGCTGGATATCACCGAGGTCTGGGACAAAAAATACGCCGCCATCCAGTGCATGGCAGGCCAAGAGCATCTCTGGGAGTACTACACACGTGTTGCACTGCAACGTGGAGTGCAGGCCAAACGCAATGTGGGCATCGCCTCCACCCGCAACATCGTTTACGCAGAGGGCTACCAAAGCATCTTCCCACGGGTGACGGAGAACCTGGCATGAGCACACTGATTGGAAAAACCGGCATTGTGGTGCGCAACATTCCCCGTGCTGACTCGGCGTTAATCGACGAATTGGATCGCTTTGGTGTTGCTACCGTACATGAAGCCCAAGGACGCAAAGGCCTTCTGGATTCCGCCATTCGCCCTATCCAGCAAAACCAGAGCATCACTGGAACGGCAGTGACCGTATTGGTCGCGCCTGGTGATAACTGGATGTTTCACGTGGCAGTCGAACAATGCCAACCCGACGATATTCTGGTGGTCGCGACATCGTCTCCCTGCACCGATGGCTACTTCGGCGACTTGCTCGCCACCTCATTGATGGCTAGGGGGGTACGCGCCCTAATCATTGACGCAGGAGTACGCGATACACGAACACTACGTGACATGGGCTTCAAGGTATGGTCGCGGGCTGTTCACGCCCAAGGCACCGTCAAGGAAACTCTGGGTTCAGTCAATGTGCCGATCATTTGCGCCGGCCAACTGGTCGAGCCCGGAGACATCGTAGTAGCTGATGATGACGGCGTGGTGATTGTCCGCCGCGAAGAGTTACCCGACGTGTTTGAAACCAGCCGAAAACGCGCTCGTTTGGAAGAAGAGAAACGCGTGCGCCTCGCAGCGGGTGAATTGGGACTGGACATCTACGAGATGCGCCAGAAGCTCGCTGACCGGGGTCTGAGCTATTACAACACTCTCACTGACCTACAAGGGTAGCCTTCATGCGCCAGACTCGTATTCCGTGTCTCCTGATGCGTGGAGGTACTTCCAAGGGTGCTTACTTCATGGCCGACGACCTGCCGCCCGAAGGTAAGCTGCGTGACCAAGTACTGTTGGCCATTATGGGGTCACCCGATGCACGCCAGATCGACGGCATTGGTGGGGCAAACTCGCTGACCAGCAAAGTCGCAATCATCAGTCGTTCAGATCGTCCGGATGCGGATGTCGATTATCTGTTTGCCCAGGTTTCAGTCGAGCAAGCTCGAGTTGATTACGGTCAGAATTGTGGAAACATTCTCGCAGGTGTCGGCCCCTTTTCGATTGAGCGTGGGCTGATCAACGCCGACAAATCGAAGACAAGCGTGCGAATTTTCATGGTCAATACCGGCCAGACCGCTGTAGCTAATGTACCCACGCCAGACGGCATCATTGAATATTCAGGTGAGACTCGCATCGACGGTGTTCCAGGCACCAGCGCCTCACTGATTGTCGAATTTGAAGACATTGCCGGCTCCAGTTGCGGAGTATTGCTGCCGACTGGTAACGCCATTGACCGCATCGACGGTATCGAGGTCACGTGTATCGACAACGGTATGCCTGTTGTACTGATCAGGGCCGCTGATGTGGGTTGTACGGGTTATGAACGCCCCGAGCAATTGGACGCCAACATCGAGCTCAAAGCGTTGTTGGAATCAATCCGACTGCAAGCGGGCCCTTTGATGAATCTGGGGGATGTCCGCGAGCGTACTGTACCGAAAATGTCTTTGATAGCAGCCGCTCGCAGTGGCGGCGCAATTTGCAGCCGTACCTTCATTCCTCATCGCTGTCACACATCGATCGGAGTGTTCGGCGCTGTCAGTGTCGCCTCTGCTTGCCAAGTTCAAGGGACAGTTGCGAGCAACCTAGCCCAAGTAGAAACAGCTGATCGAGTGCAATTATCTGTTGAGCATCCAACAGGCGAGTTTACGGTCGAGCTTCGTTTGATTGATGGCCAGTTAGCCGGGTGCGGCTTGGTGCGCACGGCCCGACTTCTGTTCGACGGAAACGTCCACATCCCTGGCGATATCTGGCAAAACACGGTGAAATCATAATGACCACAACCTTGTCTCTAATCGGTTTCGGTGAAGCAGGCGCCATTTTCGGCCAAGACCTCGCCGCGCTGGATGTGAAAATTTACGCCTATGATCGACTCCTTGAAGACCCGGCTCAACGAACTGCGCTGTATGAACGCTCTCAGCGGTGTGGCGTTCAACTTTGTGAAAGCGCGGCTCAAGCGATAGCGCTGGGCGAGTGGGTAATCTCAGCAGTCACAGCGGATAACGCACTTGAAGTAGCACTGAACGCGGCGCCACTGATGAGGCGTGGGCAGCTGTTCATCGACATCAACTCAGTGGCCCCCTCTACGAAGCGCGCAGCGGCCACGGCGATGCAGCAATATGGCATCGATTACATCGATGCGGCCGTCATGGCACCTGTACCCCCTCAGCGCTTGAAAACCCCCATTCTTTTGGGAGGCGAATGTGCTGGCCAGGTTGCCGAACGATTGGCCGAGGTTGGAATGAACGTTCGGGTAGTGGCCAACGAGATTGGCGTAGCCTCAGCGATTAAGATGTGTCGAAGCATCATGATTAAAGGCCTGGAAGCGCTCACTACCGAATGTCTGAGTACTGCTCGCCAGTACCATGCCGAAGAGGAGGTACTGGCGTCGTTGCACGAAAGTTTCCCGCAAATGGGTTGGGACGACGCCCTGCCTCATTATTTGATAAGTCGTGTGGCCGAACACGGTCGGCGTCGATCTGAGGAAATGAAAGAGGTCGCGAAAACTTCTCGCGACGTAGACGTTGTTCCGAACATGAGTCTTGCCATCGTCGATGCTCAAAAAGGGCTCGTCGACGCCATGCGTGACGCCGATATCGGTTACCCAAGTCTTGAGCCATTCAACTGGCCAAACCTAATCGACACGTTGTATGGCAGTCCAGTAGCCCGTGAAGGCGCTGTATAGGAAAAGCGTTAACATAGCCTTTTCCCAGAGTCGCGCTCATGGATCTCAAACAGCTCGAATGTTTCGTAAGGGTGGCCGAGTTCGGAAGTTTCACCAAGGCGGCGGCCGTACTGAACATTTCCCAGTCGGTCGTCAGCCGTCAGGTTAGGCAACTTGAGGTCGAGTTGCAGGAACATCTACTGTTGCGAAATGGTCGAGGGGTATTGCTGACCGCTTCCGGACAACGGTTGTTCGATCATGGCAAAGGCATCTTGCGGCAAGTACAGGTGGCTCGCGATGTTCTTCGCGAACAACGTGATACGTTGTCGGGAAAAGTGGTCGTCGGGCTTCCTCCAAGCATTTCCCGACGACACACCGTAGCACTGGTCTCGGCCTTCCGTGAACGCTTTCCCGACTGCATATTGGGTATCAAAGAGGGACTGACACACTCTATGCGTGAGTGGCTGCTGCTCGGCCGCCTAGATTTCGCCTTACTCTTCAATCCTGGCCTCAGTGCACAATTGCAGTATGAGCACATCCATTCAGAGCCACTGATGATCATCGGTGGTCAGCACTCGAATCTCCCCTCCCAGGTAGCGATGAAAGACTTGGGGCAATACCCTCTGATCACTCCCAGCGAACCTCACTCAATCCGCCGGCTCATCGAGAGTGAAGCGTCGCGACATGAGGTAAATCTGAATGTTTGCCTGGAGATCGATAGCATCCCCTCACTACTCGAACTGATTAATCTGAACATGGGTTACGGCGTTCTGTTTCGTTCTGCCTTGGCGAATGGCGACGGGAAACTGGAAGGCCTGAAAGCTGCGCAAATCGTTGACCCATCGATCCAAACACACCTGTTTATCGCAACATTTGAACAGCGCCCGCTGTCTCGCCTAGCAGAACAGACAATGCTATTGGTTCGTGAGATCTGCATAGACTGAAATGGCGCATGCGGAATTAGCATAACTGCTAGAGCCTGCATTCGGTTGTTGTAGAGCGTAGAGACGGCCACCATCGGGGCTATCGCTTCCGCTAACAATGACTAAAGGACACGAGATGAAAACCTGCCTCGCACCTGACTCCAATCCTACAAAACCCATGCTGCCGCTTCCTGCGGGTGCTTGGGATGCTCACTGCCATGTGTTCGGCCCTGCGGTTGATTTCCCCTATGCCGAAGATCGCAGCTACACCCCACCCGACGCTCCTTTTGAAACGTTGCGGGCATTGCACGACCACCTTGGGTTCACTCGCGGCGTGATTGTCCAGGCGAGCTGTCATGGCAGCGATAACCGCGCGATGCTGGACGCTATCGCCCGCAGCGAAGGACGGTATCGAGGTGTAGCCATCGTGGACGGCAGTGAAACTGACGAGCAACTTGCCGAGATGGACGCTGGAGGTGTTCGTGGCGTGCGATTCAACTTCGTTGCACATCTGGGTGGCGCGCCAGATCTGGATGTCTTTGACAGCACTGTTGATCGCCTAGCTGATCTGGGATGGCATGTAGTCCTACACCTTGATGCTCAAGACATCCTGACCTACGCAGAAAGACTCGCGCGTATTCCCGTACCTTTTATCATCGATCACATGGGTCGGGTCAAAGCTCAGGATGGCATTGAGCAGCAGTCCTTCATTGCCTTGCAGCAACTGATGGAGAATCCATTGGCGTGGGTGAAGGTATGTGGTGCAGAACGAGTATCAGTGGGCCGTCGCCCCTTCGAAGATGCGGTTCCTTTCGCAGAGAGACTGATTGAAATCGCTCCAGACCGCCTGCTGTGGGGCACTGACTGGCCTCATCCGAACATTACCAAAGATATGCCCAACGACGGTGAGTTGGTGGATCTGATGTTTAAGTTCTGTACCGACTCTCAGTTGCGTCAAAAGCTATTGGTCGAGAACCCAATGAAGCTTTACGGACGCTAACCGCAACAGCCTTCGCTGCACCTCCAAAAATAAGACTTTCAGTGAGTGACCGCCATGAATCCTAGCCCAGCATCTGCTCAGGTCGAAGTAACCGTTCCGATCAAGGTGAAGACCAAGCCGCCCTTCTATCGCGCAATGTACTTCCAAGTACTTCTGGGGATTATCGCAGGCGTCGCCGTCGGCCACTTTTGGCCCACCTTTGCCGCTGACCTTAAGCCGCTGGGTGATGCTTTCATCAAGCTAATCAAGATGATCATCGGCCCTGTAGTGTTCTGCACTGTCGTTACTGGCATCGCAGGCATGCGTGATTTGAAAAAAGTTGGTCGAGTAGGTGGCAAAGCACTGCTCTACTTCGAAGTGATTTCGACCGTTTCGCTGCTGATTGGTCTTATCGGTGGTCACCTTTTCAATCCAGGAGGTGGCTTCAATGTGGACGTCAATACGTTAGATGCATCTGCGGTCACCGGATTCGCTGAAAAAGCACAACACATGCACATGGTTGAATTCCTCATGGGGATCATCCCCTCGACATTTGTGCAGGCCTTTGCCGAGGGCAACGTCCTTTGCATTTTGCTGGTTTCAGTACTTTTCGGATGCTCGTTGTCAGCTATGGGTGAAAAGGGGCGGCCGGTTTATGACATGATCGAAGGTCTGTCCGGCGTGTTCTTTCGAATCGTACACATCATTGCCAAGCTATCTGCTATCGGTGCATTCGGCGCCATCGCTTTCACGGTGGGTACTTACGGTGTTGGCTCACTGCTGCCTCTAATGAAACTGGTAGGCAGCTTTTACGTGCTTTGCGCATTGTTTGTGATCGTCGTTTTGGGCGGTGTGGCGAGAGTCTGTGGGTTTAGTATTCTTCGCTTCATCTCCTACATCAAAGAGGAACTGTTAGTCGTTCTTGGAACCAGCTCTTCCGAAGTGGTACTGCCACAAATCATGGAAAAAATGGAGCGTCTCGGCTGCTCAAAACCCGTTGTCGGTCTGGTCATTCCCACGGGTTACTCCTTCAACCTCGACGGCACTAACATCTACCTGACAATGGCGGTGCTATTCATCGCACAAGCGCTGAATATCGACCTGACACTTTCGCAGCAACTTACATTGGTCATCGTGGCCATGCTCACATCCAAAGGAGCCAGCGGTGTCTCAGGTGCCGCCTTTGTCATGCTGACCAGCACGTTGATGGTGGTGCCACTTGTCCCTGTGGCAGGCATGGTTCTTATTCTGGGCATCCACCGTTTCATGGGCACAGGCCTAGCCATGACTAACCTGGTTGGCAACGGCGTCGCGGCACTGGTTGTCTCCGCGTGGGAAAAAGAACTAGATCGCAACAAGCTTGCCAAGGAACTTGGCACTAAGCCATAACCCGTCTGCACTATCGATCACAACATTCTAGAAAGTCTCTGTTCGGTCTAATACCGAACAGCGACTCCCTGCGTCAGGAAAATAATAAAAATGAACCGCGCCTTATATATTGCTGTGCTTGCATCCGTATTTTTCTCCATCGACACCTCCATGGCCGACGGCTTTATCGCTGACAGCAAAATTCGCTTAGAAGCCCGAAACTTCTACTACAACGGGGATTATCGCCAAGGAGTTGGCGTATCAAAAAAAGAAGAATGGGCTCAGGGCTTTTTGCTGAACTATGAATCGGGATACACACCAGGAATCATTGGCTTCGGCGCTGACGCATTGATCTTTGCAGGCTACAAGCTGGATTCGAGTCCCGATCGCTCGGGTAGCGGTCTCCTCCCCAAACGAGCCTCCGGTGAGGCCGCAGACGAATATTCGAAAGCAGGATATGGTGCAAAACTCAAGATATCCGAGACATCATTGCGCTACGGGATGTCATTGCCAAAGGTGCCGGTGCTGCAATACAACAACAGCCGCCTACTTCCCCAGACGTTCCAAGGTTGGCAGATTAACTCTACCGACATCGACCGCCTGACCATTAATCTGGCTCAATTCGATAAGACGATTACACCTGACTCCACCGACCTTCAGGACATCAGCCTCGCGGTGAAAGACGGCCGA
Source organism: Pseudomonas sp. NFX224 (assembly GCF_048565165.1). NCBI lineage: Bacteria > Pseudomonadati > Pseudomonadota > Gammaproteobacteria > Pseudomonadales > Pseudomonadaceae > Pseudomonas > Pseudomonas sp. NFX224. The sequence continues at coordinate 107,153 of NZ_CP183416.1, forward strand.
TATCGTGCAACAGGTATCGGAGACTACTACCGGTATGGCGGCGGTACATATAAGCTGACTCCCGAGTTAAGTGCGACGTATTTTTACGGAGAGCTTGATGATGTATACCGCCAGCAGTTCGCTGGACTGGTACACAGCACACGTATCGGAAAAGGCACGTTAACTACTGATCTACGTGCTTTCGCAAGCAGTGATGCTGGCGCAGCTAAAGCGGGAGATGTTGATAACCGCGCATACGCCGCAGCCCTCAGTTACACCGTGGGAAATGGACACAGCGTCATGGCGGCCTATCAAGTTATGGAAGGCTCAACCGGCTTTCCTTATATCAATAACCCCTACCTACTGAACTACGTTCAGTACCACGATTTCGGAAGTGCAGGCGAGCATAGCTGGCAGCTTCGGTATGGGTTCGACTTCGCAGCTATGGGTGTTCCCGGGCTTACCTTTTTTACATCCTACATTCATGGCGATGGATTGAAGAAAGTCGGCGCAGAAAAGGAATGGGAGCGCGATGTCGATGTGAGCTATGCCTTCCAAGGGCAGCTCAAAGGGTTTTCGGTGCGGTTGAGGAATGCAACCTATCGTAGTGACGACGCCCGAGATATCGACGAGACACGCTTGATCGCAACGTACCTGTTCACATCGTTTTAAAAAGTATGGGGTGCCATAGAAAGATGCGAGAGCGATCTGTGACGCGTAAAAATTCGTGTCGACTCTAGTCATATGATGGAGAACCATGACCAGTTGAGCCCTTCCCATCATCGGTTGCATTTTGATCGGAACTGTAAACCACGACGTAACCCTATAAAAAAAGGTTCTTCACGGAATCCCGGGAAACACAGAAACAAGAACGCCGATTTGATTGATGATGTTCGTGCGAGCAAACACATCTAACAAACCGGCGTTCTTATGCGCGATATTAATACTTTCCTTCCGTTTTGGGAGGGCTTTTCTGTCGTCACGATCAAGCCTGAGGGTGATGCCCTACGGATCGAACTGACTCCCCACGCCACCCGATTTCCTTCCTGTGGCGGCTGCCAAAAGCCTTGTTCAACCACTCATGAGTATTGCGAGCGAACCGTTCGCGATTTGCCCATTCTCGGCCGCGCGGTACGCCTCAGCGTGCTGCTCAGGCGCGTTGGCTGCCGCGACTGTGGCAAACGCATGGAGGCCGTGAGTTGGCTGGATCGCTATGCGCGCATGACACGCCGCTTGGCTGATGCGGTTATTCAGGCCAGCGAACGCCTTCCCACCCTGCACGTGGCCCAGATGTTTGGGCTGCATTGGGACACCGTGCGGTTGCTGGAGCGTCGGGCCTTGCAAGCGGCATTGAGCGAGTTGCCGACGGCTCAACCACGACGCCTGGTGATGGATGAATTCGCGCTGTTTAAAGGGCATCGCTACGCCAGTGTTGTGTTGGATGCCGATACGCGACGAGTGCTATGGATCGGCGAAGGCCGCAGCCGGGCGGCAGTTCGGCCCTTTTTCGAAGAGCTTGGGCCAGAGGGATGTGCTCGAATCGAAGCGGTGGCAATGGACATGAACACTGCGTTTGACCTGGAGGTTCGTCAGCACTGCCCGAAAGCGCGTGTGGTCTACGACCTCTTTCATGTGGTGGCCAAATATGGCCGAGAGGTCATTGACCGGGTCCGCGTCGACGAAGCTAACCGATTGCGTCATGACAAGCCGGCTCGCAAGGTCATCAAGCAGGCGCGATGGCTGTTGCTGCGCAATCCACAGAATCTGAAAACGCCGGAACAGCAGGTTCGCTTGCAAGATTTGTTGGCGGCCAACCAATCGCTGATGACGGTGTATTTGATGAAGGCTGAGCTCAAAACACTCTGGACACCGAGTGCTGCCTGGGCTTGGCGATCGGCCTGGAAGCAATGGCTGCGCCATGCTCATGAAAGCGAACTACCGGCACTGATCCAGTTCGCCAATCGGCTGAAGGCTTACTGGCGAGGCATCGTCAGTCGGGTTCGCTGGCCGATGCACACAGGGCAGTTGGAAGGTATAAACAATCGAATAAAGGTCATCAAACGGATGGCGTACGGTTACCGGGATAGCGAATTCTTTTTCATGAAGATCAAGAGCGTCTTTCCCGGTAATCCGTGAAGAACCTAAAAAAAGGGCCTATCAGACTGTGTGAAAACGCACTGAAGGCCAGCCCAACAAACGCCCCGACTTGTTCGGGGCGTTTTTTTTTGTGTGAGCAACAGACGAAAAAAGGCCTTTCAGCCCATTAGCGCGATTAACTGGCGGGCTCCGAGCACGCTAATCGCTCGCTTGAGGTTATAAGCGTTCACCGCCAAGGCCATTTCTGCTTTTGCTCCCTCCAACTGGCGCAGCAGGAACCGACCATTCCCAAACAGCCATTGCTTGAGGTTGCCGAAAGGATGCTCGACGATGGATCTTCGGCTGGCCATCATCTGCGGATGGGCCAGAATTCGCTGCTCCATTCGCTCAAAAGCTTCCTCGTGGGCATGGCGTGAGACATAGCGGCGTTGGGCGCCAGTGCATTGGGATTTGAGCGGGCAGGCAGCGCAGTCGCTGACATCGGCCTGATAGATCCGATCCCCCTTGTTGCGCTGCTTGAGCGTCAGCCAGTTGCCCGCCGGGCACTGATAACGGTCGTGTTCGTCTTCATAGGTAAAATCTTTGCGCTCAAAGAGCGCCTCGCCGCCAGGATTGACCGAACGATTGGGTGGTACATAGACCGTAATGGCAGCCTCCTCGCAGGCCTGAAACTGCTGGCCGTTTGAATAGCCGGCATCGGCCGTCACGCTGAGGGCCTCTTGTTCCAGGTGTTCTTTGGCGGCCTTGGCCATTGGCTCAAGCTGTTTTCGGTCGTCGCCGTCCTGGGTCACTTCGTGATGCAGAATCAGGCAATGTGCGGCGTCCACGGCGGTTTGTACGTTGTAGGCCACCCGCGGGCCCTTGGCGGTGCGCATCATGCGGGCATCACTTTCGTGGGTGTTGAACTGCTCAAGTCCCATCGAGCTCATCAGCGCCTGGCAGCTCTGATTGTTCTGCTGGCGAACTTCAAGCTGCGCCAGGGCTGTTTTGATTGCGCTGCGATCAATCGTCTCTGTGGTTTCGGCCTGGTCGGCTTCATCCAGCTCGGCCAGATACTGAGCAATGCGCTTATCCAGCTTCTCTTCCTGACGTTTGAGCTGTTTCAAATTCATATGACGCCGCGAGGACGCCACTGCCTGAAATTTGCTGCCATCGATGGCCACCAATTCACCGGCGATCAGGCCGGCAGTGCGGCAAAACCGGACGAAGGCACGGCACGTCGCCACAAAAGCGAGTTTGTTGTTTTTACGAAAGTCGGCGATGGTCTTGAAGTCGGGTTTTAGCCGGTTGATCAGCCACATCACTTCGATGTTGCGCTGGCACTCGGCTTCGAGACGCCGCGATGAGCGAATCCGCTGAAAATAGCCGTAGAGATAGAGTTTTAGCTGATCGGCAGGGTCATAAGAGGGGCGGCCGGTGCCTTTGGGCAGCGCCTTATCGAAGCCCAACTGCAACAGATCCAGCTTGGCGACGTAGAGGTCGATGACTCGAACGAGGTGATCCTCGGGGATCAGTTCTTCCAGCGAAACCGGGAACAGGCTGGTCTGGCTGCGGGATTCGCCTTGGATGTAGGCCATAACGAAAAATGCTCCGTATCTTTCGATACGGAGCATTTTCTTTGAGCGCTGCGCAGATTGCTAGGTTTTCACACAGTCTGTATGGCCCTTTTGTATTCAAACCAAGATTACTCGGCCAGCGATATGCAATAATGGTCTGCTTAATCACCGTTCAAGTTTTACACCCAAAGATAGAAGTCGCTCTATCTTTTTAGTAGCCTCGCGCATCAACTGAGTTAACAACGGAAGATCACGCTCATCTTTACGATACTGAGGTATGGTGGCTGAAATCGACCCTCGAATTTTACCATCTACGAAGAATGGCACAGCCAAGCCGAAAGCGCCGAGCACGCGCTCACCATCACCTGTGGCCCAACCTCTTTCGTGAATTACTTTTAACTCAGCCTTGAGTACTTCACGAGAAGTAATGGTTGCCTCGGTAATTTTTTCAAGCTCGATAAAATCGACTAATTTTTGATCACAAAAAGCTAATACAGCTTTACCCGCTGCACCGGCATAAAGCGGTACTTCCACGTTGACTTGCAGCTTGTACTGAATCGGTCGCCATCCTTGAATTACGTCAAGAAACTCTGCTTTTTCAGTGGTTTCGTCATAGGCGAGAAACGCGATTGTCTCACCAGTTTCTTGTACTAATCCTGACAAAATTGGCCGGGTGAGATCAGCGAGGTTGCGGTGATCACCGCCAATCCTGGACGCCCATTGATAGAGTTTTGAACCAGAAAACAAGGTTGAGCCAGATAAACTTACAATCCCTGCCTGGACTCCAGATTGTATCAATCGTTTGGCAGTAGCCTCATTGCATAGGAGTTGATCAGTCAAACCCACAGAGTTTTTCATCCCATCCGGAAATGCGCAGGTCAATAGTAAAAGTCTTTCGAGACGAGTAACGGTGGACTTCGTCTCCTCGATCAATATGTCAGGTGCTCGCTGAGGGCTGCCCAGAGTTCGAGACTTTACAGCCGCTTCTATCTGCTCAGCGACTCGATGTACATCTGCATCAACTTGCGAGGCTTTTTTTGACTCGGCGCTACCAACCGAATGGACAGAGACGGAGACGATTAGCCCATTCGCAAGACTCTTAGTGGCAATCGACAACGCGCCAGGAAATTCTGCCTCCGATAGCAATCCAAGGGCATCGTGGTGACTCGAACTACAGTCAGCATCACGTGCATTACCCAGCACATTTAAATGTGGAGATTCGGCCTCGATAAATGCACCAAACTGCCGACCGATATCTCCGAATGTAAGAGGAAAAACGACACCCAGTTCGGGCCTGAATGTAAGCGTAGCTTTGGCCTCGCGGCAGGCAGCTATGAAATAACCGTTACTGAAAGGGCAATAGACAGAGACGAGCGCAGTGCATTGTGATGAATCAGCCAGCTCACTCAAAAATGCCCCGCTCCGCCCAAGAAGCACACTCGAATCACTGAGCGTTTTGGTAAGGACGTCGACTCTGGGCCCTATGCTGTACTTACCAACTCCAACCTCACTTGCTAGGCCGATTTCAACCAACGAGACCAAAATCCGATTAACGGTACTTCGGCTCTCGGAAAGCTCTGCCGCCAGCTCTCGCACCCCCCATGGCTCACCGCCCGCTCTCCTAACAAGTGCGTCCACTACCTCTATCAGCCTTGTATGACTGGATGCAGGAGTAATGGGTGTAGAGGCGGTAATAGAGCGTTCTGATTGAGCCATCATTAGATAAATCGAGGTTCGGGGGCCCCATTCTGGGGTCAAAAGCTGCCCAACCGCAAATCGCACCAAGCTGTTGACAACTGTCTCCTGGTTCTAGAATCTAGACAAAACAAAAGCAGGACACTGTCCCATTTTTTGAATGAGACTTACGTCCGACAACCCGAGGTGCCCATGAACAACAATAACGTGATGGCCGAGCCTATTGTGCAGACCGTTGAAGAGACGGAGCAGACACGGAAGGCCAAGAAAGCAACCAGGGCCGCTGTATTCGGCACGTTTGTTGAGTATTACGACTTCAGCGTCTACGGGTATGTCGCTGCAACACTCGCAATGGTTTTCTTCCCGTCAGACGACGCGACGACAGGCTTGCTGAACACTTTCCTTGTGTTCGGTTCTGCATTTTTGGTCAGGCCGCTTGGCGCTATCGCTTTCGGCTGGCTCGGTGACAAGGTAGGCAGACGCTTCAGCCTGATCGCTAGCATCACGTTGATGGGGGCTGCAGCCACGTTCATTGGTCTACTGCCTGGATATGCACAGATAGGCGTCTGGGCGCCGATACTTCTAGTCGTGCTGCGCATGCTGCAGGGCTTTTCCGCTGGCGGTGAAATCGGTGGTGCTGCGAGCTACATCCGGGAGTGGGCACCACCTAAACGCCGCGCTCTGTACATCTCCTTCCTCCCCTCCATTGCTCAATTCGGTAAAGGCTTGGCAGCTGCGATAGCAGGTCTCGCTGCGGCAACACTTACAGATCCAGAGATGCTCTCTTGGGGCTGGCGTATCCCGTTCCTGTTGGCATTGCCGTTGGGGATCATTGGTCTGTACATGCGACTGAGCATTGAGGACAGCCCAGAGTTTGCGTCCAAGAAAAACGACGCTGAAGTCAAGAAAGGCCAGCCTTTCGCTGAGCTGATCCGCGACTATCGCAAGCCTTTAGTCAAAGTGATCATGATCGCGATGGTGCAGAACATCGGAACCTACATCGGTACCGTATTCATCGCAGCCTACTTCAGCTCTATTCTGGGGTACTCGAAGGGCCAGGCATCAACCATCGTGTTGGTCGCCGTAATCCTCGCCGCATTTTTGATTCCTCTCGCTGGTCAGCTCGGTTCCTATCGCGGCGGCAAGTCCATCCTGCGTTACGCCTATGTGGCCTACGCCGTAGTGTCGATACCGTCCTTCATGCTGATGCAGCAAGGCTCGGTGAATCTGGCAATGGCTGGGCTGGCACTCGGCATGATTCCGTATGCACTCTGCCAAGCGGGCACTTACTCAGTGATGCCGGAGTTCTTCCCAATGCATATCCGCCACACCGGCGTCGCCTTCGGCCACAGCGTCGGTGCGGTAATCGGCGGAGGTTCAGGCCCATTCCTGGCGACCTGGCTGATCGGAGCCACCGGCAATCAGTCCACCCCCGCATTCATCTTGTGCGCTTCAGGGCTCCTGGGACTGATCGTCATCTCGACCGTTCGTAAAAATGCGCCGGTGGCTGGCGATGACGCCAACACCCACCAATTCTCCTAAGGTAATGATCATGCCTTCCATTTATGTGACAAGCCCGATCCATCCAGATGTACTAAAGGCCCTTTCCTCAGTTGGTGAGGTTCGACTCGGCTATGGCCCGAATGCGGTGTCTTATGCAGAGATCCAACAACAGGTAGATGCCGTTTTTTTGCGCGGAGGCCATATCTCTGCAGAGATGATCGCCGCCTCCCCGAAGCTGCGGATCATCGCCCGACACGGCGCGGGATACGACAACGTTGACTACAAAACAGCAGCCGAGTTGGGTGTCTGGGTAACCAATACGCCTGGCGCAAATAGAAGAAGTGTTGTGGAGCATGTATTTGCTCTGCTGCTGGGCATTAGCCGCAAGATTCAACTGGCAACGGATCAGACCCGTAACAACATTTGGGCGGCAGATCGACTTTCCCTAACAGGTATCGAACTCGAGGGGCGCACCTTGGGCCTGATCGGCTTCGGCGACATTGGACGGCATGTTGCGCCAGTGGCTGAAGCTTTCGGCATGAAGGTGCTGGCGACTGACCCTGCTTATGACTCGAGCTTCGATAAACGCTTGGTAGATCTCGATACCTTGTTGGCTCAGGCCGACGTGGTGAGCCTCCACGTGCCTCTGCAGCCAGGCACTGAGAACCTCATTGGCGGGGCTGAAATCGAGAAGATGAAAACTGGCGCCATCTTGATCAACACCAGCCGAGGAGGAGTGATTGATGAAGCTGCGGTTGCTGACGCACTACGTAGCGGCAAGCTGGGTGGCGCAGGTGTCGACGTGCTGGCTGCAGAAAACACGGACATGATCACCCCATTCAGCTGCAACACGTTTCCTGTTTCCGACCTTCCCAACCTGCTCGTCACGCCTCACGTTGCTGGGCAAACCAATGAATCTCTGCTGCGGGTAGGCATGAGTGCGGTCGAGGCGATTTCTGCAGTCTTGAGCGGCGAAGCCCCCCTGCACCCAGTCAACAAACCTGTCTCCAAGTCGTTCAACTAATAGCGCTTTAAACGGATTCACGCCGAGGTCACCATGTTTATCAATGTATCTGATGAAAGCATCACCGTGAGCGAAGATTGGGAACGCGCGTCCCTTAAAGAAATTAAAGAGATATCGCATTACCCGGTCGCGCTAATTGGCGATGTTTTGCAGCGCATGGGAATGATGGCTTCCGCTATCCACCATGTTGCAGGTAAAGCTTCGTTCTACGGAACGGTACTGCCCATCCTCACTTGGGAAGGTGACAACCTCGCCATCCACAGGGCTCTTGATGATGCCAAGCCAGGTGATGTTCTCGTGATCAATGGCAATGGTGAAACCAACCGTGCTGTTTTTGGTGATCTGCTGGGTGAGGTCTGTCTCGCCCGCGAAGTCGCAGCTGTAGTCATCGACGGAGCAGTTCGAGATGTGGAGGAGCTGAGCGTCATGGGTCTGCCGACCTATGCGCGCGCTGTGAATCCAGCCGGCCCATCCAAGTACGGCCCTGGACAGGTCGGTGCGCCTGTCGCGTGCGGCAATGTTGTTTGTAATCCGGGCGACGCAATTTTGGGGGACAAAGACGGAATCATCGTTATCAGTCGCCACTTGGTTCCATCGCTCGCCGAAAAGCTCAAGATCCAGGATGGGATAGAGAATAGTTTTAGAGAGAAAGTACGAGCGAGCATTCGCTGAGAGCTGACGACGACATGAGGGAGGTCAAATCAGACCTTCCTTAAAACACTCTTAGATTCAAACTGACCGTCACGATCGCGTGCATCTTGCGTTCTGGTCAACTCACAAAACAAACCACCGAAAACCATAAAAATACGGGAGTTTGACCATGCGTAGACGTTACTGGGTTTACGGGCTTTTGTTTTCGCTGACAGCGATCAACTACATTGATCGTATGGCACTGGCAATTGCCTCTCACCAGATCACTCAAGAATTCGACATCAGCCCATTCATGCTGGGACTACTGCTGTCCTCCTTTTTATGGCTCTACCTCTTCGCACTTATCCCTATGGGCATGCTGGTAGATCGCTACGGCACTCGGCTAGTTAATGCCTGGGGTATCGGCGTCTGGTCGGTGGCCACCCTCCTCTCAGCAATGTCAGGTGGTTTTTCCTCGATGCTGATCACCCGCTTGCTGATGGGAGTAGGCGAATCGACTTCCTACCCTGCCGGCGGGCGTGTCCTGCGCGAATGGGTTCCTGCCGGTGAACGAGGAATGGCCACTTCACTCTTCCACGCAGGAAGCCTGATTGGGCCAGCAATAGCCGCGTTGGGCCTGAGCATTGTCGTCAATAGTTACGGATGGCGTGTTGCCTTTGTCATTGCCGCAGCCGTTGGATTCGTATGGATGTCCGCCTGGCTCATATGGTTCAGACAGCCTGAAGTCGCTCGCTGGTTATCTCCACAAGAACGGAGCTTGATCCTGCGTACAAGAGATACGGGAATAACCTCCCCATTATTGGACGAACCAAAGCTGGGATTGAAAACGCTGCTGCGCTCTAAAACTATCTGGGCGATAACGTTCACGCATGGCTGTGCGGTTTACACCACCTACCTTTTTCTCACTTGGCTGCCCAGCTATCTCCAGGCCGAGAAAGGACTGACCCTTTTGAAAAGTGGTCTATATACCGCCATCCCTTACCTGGGTGCAGCGGTATTGGGAATCGTCATAGGGATGCTCGGTGACCGCGCGATGAAAGGTAAAGCACTGGGCGGAGGCAAACGTAGAGTAGTCGTCGCAGCCTGCCTGTTGATGTCGACACCGATTTTTTTCGTGCCATTCCTGAACGACATACGGATCATTCTCGCGTTTTTTACCATTTCCCTGACTGGTTGTACTGCTGCAGTCGCCGCAAACCTGTCGCTCATCAATGACCTGATCCCATCGAAAGAAGACTCAGGTACGGCCATCGCTGTCATCAGCACAGGCGGTAATTTTTTCGGGATCTGCGCGCCCATTGTCACCGGCTACGTGATCTCAATGACTCACCAGTATCACTACGGCTTTGTCATTGCAGGTGTGCTCTTGGCGTTAGGCGCTCTCGTCTCGATGTTTTTGACGCGCAAGCCGATAGGCCAAGCAAAGGAGAAGACCGACCATGTACGCGTCGCCCCCCATACTTCGTACTGAACTGTTCACAACCTACCCGTGCTCTCTTCAAACAGGCGACGAACATTCCAGCTGGAGCCTAGCGCAGCCCGGTAAGCACATATTTAAGAGTTTTCTAGAGGGGCCGTCCTTCGATAAAAACGGCGTGCTCTGGTGTGTGGATATCGTCAACGGACGCTTGCTGAATGTCGATAAGGCTGGCGCGTTTTCGGTTGCCGCAGAGTACGACGGCTGGCCGAACGGCCTGAAGATCCGTGAGGATGGACTGGTGTTCATCGCCGATTACAAACACGGAATCATGACCCACGAACCGGGCTCTGGAAAAGTAAAGCCGTTGCTTGAGCGTGCAGCCGTAGAACGCTTCAAAGGCGTCAATGATTTGTTCTTTGCTCGCAACGGCGACCTGTATTTTACCGATCAAGGTTTAACAGGACTTCAAGATCCAACTGGCCGTTTATTCCGCATGACGCTCAGCGGGAGGATTGATTGCATTCTTGATGCTGTACCAAGTCCAAATGGTTTGGTGATGAATCTGGATGAGGATGCATTGCTTCTTGCGGTGACACGCGCCAATGCCATCTGGCGAGTGCCTTTGACCGGCTACGGCGCAGCAAAAGTGGGCAACTTTATCCAGCTTTCTGGGGGGGTCGGCCCTGACGGCCTGGCGCTGGATTCAGATGGGGGCCTCTGGGTCGCACATGCCGGCTTGGGCTCTGTCTGGGGATTCAACGCGATTGGCGAACCCTTGGCGAGAGTGAAAGTTCCGGCAGGGTTACTCACGACGAATGTGGCTTTTGCTTGCGACGGCACCACCGATCTTTACGTCATCGAGTCATCGACCGCGACAATCCATCGCGTCAATGCATCCGTGACCGGAAAACCCATGGCTTCGCACCTTTAGCCGTTTGAAACTGACAGCTCATCACCACCTGATAAAAAACTGCACTTCGTTGCTGAAATTTAGCGAGAATTTTTATGCAATTTACCCGACGCCGATTCCTACAAATTGCTGGAGCACTGAGCGCCTGTTGCCAAGCGCCTGCATGGGCGGTGCCTTGGTCAAAAGGTGAAGAACTTCCCAATCTCAACGTTCCAGCGGGAAGCGTGGACAGCCACATCCACCTCTATGATGATCGCATTCCACCTGTTGCTGGTGCCACACTGACTCCGCCAACAGCAACTCTGGCTGACTATCGTCTTCTCCAGCACCGCTTGGGGTTTGAGCGAATGGTCATAGTCACGCCCTCGACGTATGGTTTCGACAACAGTTTGATCCTCGAAGGGCTGGCTCAAAGCAAAGGCAGCGCGCGAGGCGTGGCCGTGATTCAACCAACCGTAACGGATAAAGAACTCAGCAGCCTTGATCAGGCTGGGGTTAGAGGCATTCGATTCAACTTGAGCTTCGGTGGCACCAAGATCAACGAGATGGAACGCCTCGCTTCGAGAGTTAATGAACTTGGTTGGCACGTTCAATTGGTATCGCCAGGCGATCAATTGCCGGGGCTGGAATCCAGGTTATCGAAACTGCCATGCCGATTGGTTATTGACCATTTGGGTCAACTTGCACAACCAGGCGGCGTTTCCTCCGAGGGCTTTGCAGCACTTTCAAGATTGCTTGCCACAGGACGCGTGTGGACGAAATTATCCGCTCCTTACAACACCTCGAAAATCGGTGCACCTGAATACCCCGATTTTGGGCAGGTGGCATCAGCGCTCGTGAAACTCAGATCCGACAGGTTGATGTGGGGAAGTGATTGGCCTCACCCGACAATGAAGTTCGAGAAACCCGACGACGCACAGATCCTCGATCTCTTGGCGATTTGGGCCCCCGAAGAAAGTGACCGGCGACTCATCCTTCGGGATAACGCGGTAAAGCTATACGGCTTCGATGCCTGATCACCCAAACATGCTAAAGGCATCCCCGTCTCTCCCACTGCCCAAAGTTCGTTAGCCAAAAAAAGCCGCATATCGGTTGGAGTTTTATCATGATCGCACGGTTGCTACCGTCCAAAAATCAAAGCGTGAACTACGACGATTTTCTTAAGCAGCTCGCTAAAGCGGGTTTCCGAGGAGAAATCGCCTACAGCTATGGCCAGCGGACGGTGCTTGCAACTGATAACTCGATTTATCAGCGTCTTCCTCAAGCTGCCGTATTCCCCGCAGACGCTGAGGACGTAGCGATCCTGGCGACGCTAGCGTCTGATCCTGAGCACAGGTCGGTTGTGCTGACACCACGTGGCGGCGGAACGGGCACCAATGGCCAGTCGTTGACCGATGGCATCGTCGTCGACCTGTCTCGTCACATGAACACCATTCTTGAAATTAACGCTGAAGAGCGGTGGGTTCGCGTTCAGAGCGGTGTGGTGAAGGATCAGTTAAATGCTGCGCTTAAACCTCACGGACTTTTCTTCGCGCCGGAACTGTCCACCTCCAACCGGGCAACTATCGGCGGCATGATTAACACCGATGCCAGTGGCCAGGGTAGCTGTACCTATGGCAAAACCCGCGATCACGTTCTGGAGCTTTCTACGGTTTTGCTGGGTGGTGAGTTACTCCACAGCGCGGTACTAGAGCAAGGTGGTCTTGAGCAAAAAACTGCGTGTCGGGATCGGATCGGAGAGGTTTACCGGTGCGCGGTCGACATCGCGGACAATCAGGCGGATCTGATTGAGCGAACCTTTCCTAAACTCAATCGCTGCCTCACCGGCTATGACCTAGCGCATCTTCGCGAAAAGGATGATCGGTTCAATCTCAACAGTGTGCTCTGCGGCTCCGAAGGCTCCCTGGGTTTCATTGTTGAAGCCAAACTCAACGTGTTGCCCATCCCAAAGTATTCCATCCTGGTCAACGTACGTTACGCAAGCTTCATGGATGCATTGCGCGATGCCAAGGCGTTGATGCTGCTTAAGCCATTATCGATTGAGACTGTTGATTCCAAAGTCCTGATGCTTGCGATGAAGGACATTGTCTGGCACGGCGTCGCTGAATACTTCCCCGAAGATTCCGACATACCGACCTTGGGCATCAACCTCATTGAGTTCAGTGGCGATGATGAAGCTGCTGTTCAGCAGAGCGTTCATGACTTTGTCCTGCACCTGCAGCGCGACACCTCCGTGGTGCGACTGGGCCATACGCTGGCCATTGGTGCCGATGCACTGAAGCGCGTTTACGCGATGCGCAAACGAGCTGTTGGGTTGCTGGGCAACGTCAAGGGTGAAGCCAGGCCGCAGCCATTCGTAGAGGACACCGCCGTACCACCTGAGAATCTTGCTGATTTCATCCAGGAGTTCCGTGCGCTGCTGGACAGCTACCAATTGCAGTACGGCATGTTTGGCCATGTCGACGCTGGCGTACTGCACGTGCGACCGATACTCGATATGAAAGACCCGGCACAGGCTGCGCTGATCCGCCCTATTTCCGACGCCGTTGCCGCACTGACTCAAAAACATGGCGGCTTGCTGTGGGGCGAGCATGGGAAGGGTTTGAGATCCCAATATGTACCCGACTACTTCGGTGAGCTTTATCCTGCACTACAGGCGTTAAAAGCGGCGTTTGACCCTTGGAATCAACTCAACCCCGGTAAAATCGCAACGCCTAAAACACTGCCGAATAACCGTTTGACGCGGGTTGACGAGGTGACGTTGCGCGGTGAACTTGACCGCACCATCGATGAGCGGGTTTGGCGCAGCTATGACACTGCATTGCATTGCAACGGGAACGGCGCCTGCTACAACTTTGATCAAGACGATGCCATGTGTCCATCCTGGAAAGGCACCCGTGACCGGGTTCACTCACCTAAAGGACGTGCTTCGCTGATCCGTGAATGGCTTAGACTGCAAGGTCAACAAAACATTGATGTGTTGGCGGCAAGTGATCGCATTCGATCAACCAGCAATGTCGCCAGCCTAGCAACACGAGCGGTCAATACGGTCGCGCAGAAAATGGGGCAGCAAGACTTTTCCCACGAAGTCTATGAGGCAATGGCTGGTTGTCTGGCATGTAAATCCTGCGCTGGCCAATGCCCAGTCAAAGTCAACGTGCCTGAATTCCGCTCTCGGTTCCTGGAGCTGTATCACAGCCGCTATCTCCGTCCGCTAAAGGACTATTTGATCGGCTCACTGGAATACACGATTCCCTATATCGCTCGTGTCCCACGTCTGTACAACTTTGTAATGGGCGCTCGCCCCGTTCGCTTCATTCTTGAGCATATGGCCGGAATGGTCGATAGCCCTTTGCTCAGCATCACGGACTTTGACGCTGTATGCCGTCGTTGGGGTGTGGAGATCGCAACACCTGAGCTTCTGTCGACATTGGGTGAGCAACAGCGTGCTCGCAGCGTAATCCTCGTCCAGGATGCTTTTACCCGTTACTTCGAAACACCAGTGCTATCGGACTGGATCGAACTTATCTCAAGGCTTGGCTACCAGATTTACATCGCTCCCTTTGCGCCCAACGGGAAACCGCTTCAAGTGCAAGGTTTCATCAGAGCGTTTGAAAAAGCGGCACACTTCAACAGTGAAGCTCTGCGACAGATTCAGGGCTACACAATACCGCTGATAGGACTCGATCCCGCGATGACTTTGGTGTATCGCCAGGAGTATGCGAAGACGCTAGGTAGCGACAAAGTTCCCACCGTTCTACTGCCACAGGAGTGGCTTGCCGGTGCGCTTCCACAGGCACAAAGCGTGAAAGATGCCGCTCCCTTTCACTTCCTTCCCCACTGTACTGAAAAAACAAATGAGCCGGGCAGTATCGGCCTTTGGCAGCAAGTCTACGAGCGAATGGGACTGAAACTGAGCGTTCAAGCTAGTGGTTGCTGCGGCATGTCTGGAACGTATGGACACGAGACGCAGAACGCGAAGACATCTGACATTATCTACGGTCAGTCGTGGAGGCCGCTGGTGGAAAAATTCAACCGTTCAGGACGCCTGTTGGCGGATGGGTATTCTTGCCGTAGCCAAGTTAAACGCAAGGAAGGTGTGACGATTTTGCACCCGCTGCAGGCTCTTCTCGCTGTCTTGCGGGAAGCAACTCACTAAGTTAATGCCGCCTCATGTCATTCGTATAAGGCAGTTCAACTGCATCTCTCGAATGAAATACAAAAAGGCCCTTGACAGACTGTGTGAAAACGCACTGAAGGCCAGCCCAACAAACGCCCCGACTTGTTCGGGGCGTTTGTTTTTGTGTGAGCAACAGACGAAAAAAGGCCTTTCAGCCCATTAGCGCGATTAACTGGCGGGCTCCGAGCACGCTAATCGCTCGCTTGAGGTTATAAGCGTTCACCGCCAAGGCCATTTCTGCTTTTGCTCCCTCCAACTGGCGCAGCAGGAACCGACCATTCCCAAACAGCCATTGCTTGAGGTTGCCGAAAGGATGCTCGACGATGGATCTTCGGCTGGCCATCATCTGCGGATGGGCCAGAATTCGCTGCTCCATTCGCTCAAAAGCTTCCTCGTGGGCATGGCGTGAGACATAGCGGCGTTGGGCGCCAGTGCATTGGGATTTGAGCGGGCAGGCAGCGCAGTCGCTGACATCGGCCTGATAGATCCGATCCCCCTTGTTGCGCTGCTTGAGCGTCAGCCAGTTGCCCGCCGGGCACTGATAACGGTCGTGTTCGTCTTCATAGGTAAAATCTTTGCGCTCAAAGAGCGCCTCGCCGCCAGGATTGACCGAACGATTGGGTGGTACATAGACCGTAATGGCAGCCTCCTCGCAGGCCTGAAACTGCTGGCCGTTTGAATAGCCGGCATCGGCCGTCACGCTGAGGGCCTCTTGTTCCAGGTGTTCTTTGGCGGCCTTGGCCATTGGCTCAAGCTGTTTTCGGTCGTCGCCGTCCTGGGTCACTTCGTGATGCAGAATCAGGCAATGTGCGGCGTCCACGGCGGTTTGTACGTTGTAGGCCACCCGCGGGCCCTTGGCGGTGCGCATCATGCGGGCATCACTTTCGTGGGTGTTGAACTGCTCAAGTCCCATCGAGCTCATCAGCGCCTGGCAGCTCTGATTGTTCTGCTGGCGAACTTCAAGCTGCGCCAGGGCTGTTTTGATTGCGCTGCGATCAATCGTCTCTGTGGTTTCGGCCTGGTCGGCTTCATCCAGCTCGGCCAGATACTGAGCAATGCGCTTATCCAGCTTCTCTTCCTGACGTTTGAGCTGTTTCAAATTCATATGACGCCGCGAGGACGCCACTGCCTGAAATTTGCTGCCATCGATGGCCACCAATTCACCGGCGATCAGGCCGGCAGTGCGGCAAAACCGGACGAAGGCACGGCACGTCGCCACAAAAGCGAGTTTGTTGTTTTTACGAAAGTCGGCGATGGTCTTGAAGTCGGGTTTTAGCCGGTTGATCAGCCACATCACTTCGATGTTGCGCTGGCACTCGGCTTCGAGACGCCGCGATGAGCGAATCCGCTGAAAATAGCCGTAGAGATAGAGTTTTAGCTGATCGGCAGGGTCATAAGAGGGGCGGCCGGTGCCTTTGGGCAGCGCCTTATCGAAGCCCAACTGCAACAGATCCAGCTTGGCGACGTAGAGGTCGATGACTCGAACGAGGTGATCCTCGGGGATCAGTTCTTCCAGCGAAACCGGGAACAGGCTGGTCTGGCTGCGGGATTCGCCTTGGATGTAGGCCATAACGAAAAATGCTCCGTATCTTTCGATACGGAGCATTTTCTTTGAGCGCTGCGCAGATTGCTAGGTTTTCACACAGTCTGTTGAAGGGCTTTTTGTACTCAAACCAAAATCATTTGGTCAGCCAGGACTCGACAGTTGCAGAGCCGTGTTCTGCTTTCCACCCTCCAGCGTGGCCAAGACCAGTGCGTTGATGACTTTTATACGGAAAAGACTCATGCGCAGTCCATGGAAACGGAGCAGCTCACGGATATGACCGTTCGTACTGCGATCAGACACGAGGGTCAGTGGATGGGTCGTTGCCTGGAACGGACGACGTTGAACTACGGAGGACAGGTCGTGGTTCAAGAACATGCAAAATACTCTTTTTCAGGATTGATCAGGTCGGGGCAGCAACGCTCAATAGTCGCTACCCCTTCCCGTCCTTCTCAGAAATCGACCGTGGCAGATAACTGCAAGGTGCGTGGATAACCAGGCGAGAACGCGCCGTAGGAGGCGACGCCCGACCAGTACTCACGATCGAACACGTTCTGTACGGTGGCGCGGAACGTCGTCGGCCGCCCTTCGATTTTGGTGGCATAACGCGCGCCGGCATCGAAGCGAGTCCAGGAATTCAGCTCTTGGGTGTTTGCTTGATTGACGTATTGGCTGTCGGTGTAAATTGCACCGCTGGTAAGGGTAAAGCCCTCAAGCCAAGGCGTGTCCCATTCGGCCCACAGGTTGGCTTGCACGTCTGGCACGCCTACCGGTTTGTTGCCGCGATTGGCGGCAGTGGCCGAATCGGTCAACTCGCCATCGAGTAGCGTCACCCCCCCCATCAAGCGCGTGCCCGGTACCACTTCGCCGAACATGCTCAACTCAATACCGCGATTACGCTGTTCGGCCTGCACGGAAAACACGTTGCCAGCGCCGATTTCGCCACTCGGTTTTTCAATCTGAAACAACGCCAGGGTGGTCATGAACGTGCCGTGTTCATACTTGACGCCGATTTCATGCTGCTTCGATTCGTAAGGTGCGAACGTCTCGCCGGCGTTGGCCGCCGAGCCCGGTGCGATGTCACCTTTGCTCAGGCCTTCAACGTAGTTGTAGTAGAGCGAAACGTCTTCCCAGGGCTTGACCACCACGCCAACCAGCGGGGTCGTGGCATTGTCGTTATATTTCGAGCTGACCGAGCCTGCCGCGTTGTAATTACGTGACTCGATGTCTTGTCGACGTACACCCAGGGTCAATTGAAAGCGGTCATCAAGCATGGACAGCGTGTCAGTCAACGCGACACCGGACAAATCCGATTCGGAAATGCGCAGCACCTTGGGCGAGTTGATAAATTGCTTGGGCACTTCCACCGGATGGTAGATGTTCGAACGCACTTCAGTGCCGTTGTTGATCCCTCGGGACAGCTCATCCTGGTACTGGGTCGCCATCAACGTCGTCATGTGGGTGACAGGACCGGTTGCGAACACTCCGCGGATCCCGACGTCGGCGGTAGAGCGGTCGACGTTGAATTTGTAATACCCGGGAATGTTGCTGGTATCGCCGGCCTCATTGATGATTCTCGGCACCTGGTCGGACATCCGCTTGACGTCTGACTTGCCGCCCCCCGCATGGGCAAACACGGTGATCGCATCATTCAGGTCATATTCGCCGCCCAGCAATGCCGACTGCTCTTTGGTGTCGGACCAGCCCCAATCCTGCGAGTGGTTAGTGCGACCGTTCGGCGCGGACGGCACATCGACGCCCGGCGCAATGGTGAACGGCCGTGAAGCACCCTCCCAATTTTCTTTCTGGCTGATGTAATCAAGGTTCAAGCGCAAGCGCTCGCCTCGATAATCCAGCGCGATGGCACCGACCCCCAGGTCTCGGTGCTGATCATCAACGGCAGTGTCACCGCCTTGCAGGTTGCCGTTGAAGCGCACGCCAAACTGGTTTTCTTCACCAAAGCGCCGGCTGACATCGAGGTGGCCACCGACTTGGGAGTCCGAGGCGTAACTGGTGGTAAGACGGGTCAGGTCTTCGTCCAGTGGACGTTTGGGTACGATATTGATCACTCCACCGACGCCGCTGTTTGGCGAAATGCCGTACATCAGGGCGCCCGGCCCCTTCAGCACTTCGACACGCTCGGCATACTCGGTGAATACCCGGTAGTTGGGCGCCACGCCATACACGCCATCGAACGCCAGTTCACCCAGGTTGCCTTCACCAACCGGAAAGCCACGGATGAAAAACGAATCGACGATACCTCCGGTCTGCCCGGTCGAGCGCACCGAAGGATCACGCTCCAGTGCATCGGCGACGGTGACGGTTTGCAGATCGGCGAGGGTCTTGGCGGTGTAACTGGTGACGCTGAACGGGGTATCCATCACATCTTTGTTGCCCAGCATGCCCAGTCGGGCACCGCGCGCCACCTGGCCACCGGCGAGGGTTTCCGGCAAGGCGGTCGCGCTGTTGTAATGGGCGTTGATGTTGGTGGTGTCGAGGGTCAGCGCGTCCGTGCTGCCGTCGGCCAGTGTGACTGGCACCTCGTTCCTGGTCTTATCAGCGGTAACGTTTTGCTGCTCGGGGCTTGCGGCCCAGACGTTGGCGCTTCCTGCGACTAAGACAAAATTCAGCATGGCGGTACGAATGGCGAGTGTTAACACGCGCTCACCGCAAGGACGACTGACAACAGGCATGACGTGAGGATCCTTTTCAATCAGGGAAAATGGTAATCACTCCTATTGCCAGTCGAAATGCGAAAAAGTATCACCTTCAATTATGTTTTTTGATGTTCCGCGGCCAGTTCAGAGAACGCCATGGTGTTGTTTTCCTGCGACGGCAAAGCACGTAGTCTGCTGATCCGTGATTTCGGCGATGGAAGGACTTACCGCCGCTGGAACAAAATGGCTACATACCCTGACCAATCCGTTCGCTATCGATTAACCACCAAGGACGACTCATGTCCCATACAGGTGCCATCCAGGGTTCTAAAGTAAGAGTCCTGATTTATCTTCTATTTGCGATCCAGCTTGTGTCCATGGGCGCGATGGAAATGAGTGGGCCCTTCTGGCCCGTCCACCTGCGTGGGCTGACCTCCTCGGAGTCGGTTTTCAGCTTCGCCAGCATCGCCGTGTACGTCGGGCCGATGCTGGGTATTATTCTGACCAGTGCATTCTGGGGTCGTATCGGCGATCGCTACGGCCACAAGTTGATGATGATCCGCGCCCTTGCGGGATTGTCGTTGACGCAGCTTGGACTGGCCCTCTCCAGCGACATCTGGGTCATTCTGATCCTGCGTTTTCTGCAAGGCGCTTTCGCCGGGTACATCGCGCCGGCCCAAGCTTATGGAGTCAGCATTGAAGCCCCTTCGCGGCGCGCACGGTTGTTCGCCATCCTGCAGATTTCCACCAACGTCGGCTCGTTACTGGGCGCAGTTGTTGGCGGACTGGTCCTCGACTACGCGACGTTCTTCTGGATCAACATCATTGCCTCGGCACTGTGCGCGGTATGCACCGTGGTAGCTGCCGTCACCTTGCCCGATGTACCGCCGGTGAAGAAAACGCCGGTCGACCATGCGACACCGGCCAAGCACTCGGGCAGCGTCTGGCAAGGTTCACCGTTATTGTCGTTACTGGGCGTGATGGGCATTCTGCTGCTGGCGCGAATGCTGCCGCAGACCTCCTTCTCGCTCTATGTCAGTTCTGTGTTCGAGGTCAGTAACTCGGTGGTCGGCCTGTGCTACGGCTTGTTGGCGCTGGGTTTCATTCTTTCCGCAACAGCCTGGTCGCGTTATTTCGAACACCGCACTCAGCAGGAAACCATGCACCGCATTACCTACGTTGTCATCGGCTGCATCGCCCTGACGGCAGTGGCAGGCGTCACGCACAACCCTGTGGTGTTTGTCATCGCCTACTTCATCTGGGGTGTGCTGCTGGGGGCCACCACGCCAGTGCTCATGGCGCTGATCTCGAAAACCGCCGATAGCTCACAACAGGGTCACGTGCTGGGGATTGCCCAGGGCACTGCACAATTTGCTTCGATTGCGGGGATCTCGGCCGGTGGCTTGCTCAGCCAGGTTTATGGCTTGCAATACACCTACCTGTTTGTTTGCCTGGCCTATGGGGTGGCATTGATTCCGATTGTCGCGCTGCGTTACTGGCCCTTGCGCCATCAACGGGTTGTAAACTAGCATTGGGAATACTTCTCACTTGCATGAAAGTCTGCAGCCATGAGCGAAACCCTTTCCGCGAACAATGACGATCACCTGCGCGCGATCGAAACCCTGTACAGCGGCCACCATGGTTGGCTGTATGCGACGCTGAGAAAAAAACTGGGTAACGCCATGGACGCGGCGGATCTGGCACAGGACACCTTCACCCGCATCCTCGCCTCCCGGGTCACGGTCATCGAACAACCTCGCGCGTACCTGAGTTGCGTGGCCAAGGGCATCCTGATCAACTGGTACCAGCGCAAGGCACTGGAACGTGCCTATCTGGATGCCCTCGCTCATGTGCCCGCTCCCGAAGTGCCTTCGCCGGAATTGCGCTTCATGGTGCTGGAGACCCTGCACGAAATCGATGCAATGCTCGATGCCCTGCCGCCCCTGGTCAAACGTGCGTTCCTGCTCTCGCAGATCAGCGGCCTCAAATACGACGACATCGCCGAGCAACTGGGCGTGTCACTGATCACCGTCAAACGCTACATGAAGCAAGCCTTCGTGCAATGCCTGTTGCTGGTGGAGTAAATGCTCAGTCGCCGCCAAGAGCCGCATCCCGATCACCAAGCTCTTGAAGAAGCCGCAGACTGGCTGATGCGCCTCAGTGAGGGCGAACTCATTGACGCTGAACGTGCCGAATGGGAATGCTGGAAAGTCAGCACGCCCGAGCGTGGTCGTGCCTGGGGCCGCGCGCAGTTATTGCAGAGCAAATTCGGCGGTCTGCCACCGTCACTGGCGATGTCGGCACTGGATCGCCCAAGCAGCCCGCAACGTCGCGCAGCGCTGGGCAAACTGGCGATGATACTGGCGATCCTGCCGGCCGGTTGGGGCAGTTGGAAGCTGGCGGAATCCCTGCAATGGTCGGCGGACTATCACTCGGCTGTCGGCCAGAGACGCGAGTTGACCCTGGCTGACGGCTCGCACATCACCCTGAACACCGATACCGCCATCGACGTACTGTTCGATGCCCACCAACGGCTCATCCGCCTGCGTGAAGGCGAAATACTGGTGCAGACCGCACCGGATATTTCCCCGCTGGCGCGGCCTTTCCTGGTCAGCACCCGCCAAGGCCGAATGCAGGCACTGGGCACACGGTTCACCGTTCGAGAATTGCAGTCACGCACTCACCTTGCGGTGCTGGAAGGCGCTGTGCAGGTCGACCTCGCCGACAATCGCCAGGGATCGCCATTGATCATCAATGCCGGCCAACGCACCGACTTTTCGTCCGACACCTTTGGCCTGGTCACCGCGACCGATCGCTACATCGGCGCCTGGGCCCAAGGCATGTTGATGGCCGACAAGATGCGCCTGGCCGATTTCGTCGCCGAACTGACCCGCTATCGCCGCGGCTTCGTGCGTCTCGATCCGGCGATTGCCGACCTGCGCATTTCCGGTGCCTATCCGATCAGCGACACCCAGCGCACGTTGAACATGTTGGCGCAGACCTATCCGATCCTCGTCAGCGGCCACTTGAATGGCTTCTGGGTCATGCTCTCCCCGGCCTGAGCCAAAAAAGTGCGCACAGGTGATACTTTTTTTGATCTCGACTGGCTATGGAGAAGAAGAACTTTTTCGTCCTGTTTATAGGTTCATTCATTCATGTTCGCTGCACGCCTCCTGCGCCCGGATCGTCAGTTCAGCCCAGTTTTTCGCAGTGCGTTGCTAAGCCTTGTCCTGATCGGTGCCATTTGCCCGTTTGCCTTGGCCGTCGTGCCTGCGCAACTGGACGCTGTCGCGGTCCGTGCCTATGACATTCCTTCCGGCCCCCTTGGTGCGACCCTGTCGAGCGTTGCCGTGGACGCCGGCATCGCGCTGTCGTTCCAGCCATCATTGACCGAAGGCCTGATCAGTCCTGGACTGGTCGGCAACTACTCCACCCAGGAGGCGGTCACTCGCTTGCTGGAGGGCAGTGGCCTGGACATGGTGTTGCGCCGCGACGGCAGCTACACACTGGTGCAGCGCCGGGTGACGCTGGATGAAACGGCCGTCATCGGTACCGACAAACGCACCGATGCCCTGCCACCCGTGTATTTCGGCGGGCAGGTCGCCAACGGCGGGCGCCTGGGCATCTTGGGCAACACTGATGTGATGGACGCGCCTTTCAGTGTCAGCACCTACACCTCGACGCTGATCAAGGATCAGCAGGCCGTCACCGTCGGTGATGTGCTGGAGCGCGACTCATCGGTGCGCTCCACAGGACAGGCGGGAGGTATTGTCGACTCGTTTTTCATCCGCGGTTTTCCGGTTGGTGAAGGCAACCTCGGCGAACTGGCGTTCGACGGCGTGTACGGCGTGGCGCCCAACTACCGGGTATTCACCGATTACGCCGAGCGCATTGAGCTGGTCAAAGGCCCCGGCGCCCTGCTCTACGGCATGTCGCCCAACAACGCGGTTGGCGGCGTCATCAACGTCGTGCCCAAACGCTCCATCGATGAGGACCTGACCCGTTTCACCGCCAGTTATGCCATGGATTCGCAGATCGGTGGCCACCTCGATGTCAGCCGACGCTTTGGGGAGGATCGCCGGTTCGGCGTGCGCATCAACGGCAGCACCCAGCAGGGCGACACGGCAATCAACGATCAATCCCGTCACGTCGATATCGGCGCTATATCCCTCGACTATCAGGGTGAACGCCTACGAACCACCCTCGACTGGCTCAACCAGAAAGAACACTTCGATGCCGCCTCGCGACCGTTTTTGATCGCCTCGGGCGTGGACATTCCCTCCGCCGCCAATGGCCGTACCAACGTGAGCCAGGCATGGGGCTGGTCCGAAACCCGTGACAAATCGGCCCTGCTCAGCGGCGAATACGACCTCAGCGACGCGTTGACCTTGTTCGCCCACGCCGGCGGTGGAAAATCGGACGTCGCACGAATGTCCGACCAAACGCCGACCATCATCAACGCGGCCGGCGACACCTCATCGGTTCCCGGCTATTACAAATTCGAAGTCGAGCGTTACACCGTCGACGCCGGTGCACGCCTGCGCTTCGACACCGGACCGATCAGTCACCGGGCAGCCCTGCAGGTCAACCGTTATCGGGATGTACTGTCCCGTGGGATCATTTCCGGACCGCCCATCCTGTCGAATATCTATCACCCGGTGGATCACCCGAAACCCGCCATCCCCAAGCCGGACACGCCCAAAGTATCCGAGAGCGAACTGACCGGCGTGGCCCTCGCCGACACGCTGTCGGTGCTGGATGAGCGCATTCAGGTAACGCTCGGCCTGCGCAAACAGAACATCAACTCAGATAACTACAACGCGTCCGGCACGGTCACCACCTCTTACGACGACGCCAAAACCACGCCGCTGTTTGGTGTGGTGGTCAAACCCTGGGACCACGTTTCGTTCTATTACAACTATGTCGAAGGCCTCAGCAAAGGTGACATCGCGCCCTCCGCCGCGTCGAACGCCGGAGAGATCTTTGCGCCTTATGTCTCCCGGCAACAGGAACTCGGGGTCAAGGTCGACTACGGCACGTTCACCTCGACACTTGCCCTGTTTCAAATCAAGAAACCCAGTGGCGAACTGGTATCCGGTGTGTTTTCGGTACAGGGCGAACAGCGCAACCGCGGGCTGGAGCTGAATGTGTTCGGCGAAGTCGCCCCAGGCACACGGCTGCTCGGTGGCGTGACGCTGCTCAATGCTGAACTGACCAAAACCGGGGTTGCCGCCAACCGTGGCAATAAACCGGTCGGCGTGCCGCAGGTGCAGGCCAACCTCTGGGCCGAATGGGATACCTCGTGGGCCGAAGGCCTGACGCTCACCGGCGGGGCGATTCATACCGGGAGCCAGTACGTGAACCAGGCCAACACCCAGCAACTGGATGACTGGACCCGCTTCGATGTCGGCGCACGTTACACCACCCGCATCGATGAACGACCGACCACGTTTCGCGCCACCGTGCAAAACGTGCTCGACCACGAGTACTGGTCGGGCGTTGCCTCCTACGGCGCGTTCTCCCAAGGCTCACCGCGTACCTTATTACTGTCGGCGACTGTCGATTTCTGAAACGTTCAGCCCGGCAGCGGTATAAGCCGTTGACCGTTCTGGCTTTTGCAAAGGCTTTGACCATGGTGACTTTTGATCGACGCAGCCACACGTTCGCTGCACTGCTACTGGCAGGACTGCTGAGCCTGGTAGTGCTTTCCTTCGCACCGCGCAGCGTGCTCGCCGCGGAAGCGGATCCGGCGCTCACCGAGGTGACCGATCTGCTGGGGCGCAAGGTCAAGGTGCATTTGCCGGTCAGACGCGTGATTCTGGGTGAAGGCCGCCAGATGTACCTGGTCGCCGCACTGGACACACAAAACCCCATAGAGCGCATCGTCGGCTGGCGCAAGGATTTGATCCAGTCGGACCCCGACACCTACGGCGCCTACCTGCGCAAATTCCCCGACATCGCAAAAATCCCCACCTTCGGTGGGTTTGAGGACGGCACGTTCGATATCGAGCAGGCCATCTCCCAGCGCCCGGACGTGATCATCCTCAATATTGAAGCGCAGCATGCGACCGAAGATGCGCGCTACATCGAGAAGCTCGACGCCTTGGGCATCCCAGTGGTTTACGTCGACTTTCGCAACAACCCGATCCAGAACACCGAGCCGACCATGCGCCTGTTCGGCCAACTGTTCGCCAAAGAGCAGCGTGCCGAAGCCTTCATCGATTTTCGCAACCAGCAGATTCGTCGCGTGACCGACGTCATCGAGAAACATCACCCGCCCCGCCCCAGCGTGTTCATTGAGCGCATCGGAGGCTACACCGATGATTGCTGCCTGAGTTTCGGCAACGAAAACTTCGGACTGTTCGTCGATATGGCCGGCGGCAACAACATCGCCCGCCGCATCATTCCCACCACGTTCGGCCAGTTGAACCCCGAGCAAGTCATCGTCTCCAACCCGGCGCATGTCGTCGTCACCACCGCCAACTGGGAAGCCTTCGCCCCCGGCGGCCGTTGGGTCGGTGTCGGCCCGGGCGCGGACATGGCGCAAGCCAGGAAAAAACTCGCCTGGTACACCCAGCGTCCAGCCTACGCCGGGATCAAGGCTCAGGACGATCACGCCTTTCACGCCATCTGGCATCAGTTCTACAACAGCCCCTACCAGTTCGTGGCCATCCAGCAATTGGCGAAATGGTTCCATCCGACGCTGTTTGCTGATCTGGATCCGGACGCGTCATTTCGCGAACTGCATGAGCGCTTCCTGCCGGTGCCCTATGAGTCCGGTTACTTTGTCAGCTTGCGCCAGCCTGAGGTAAAACCATGAGCTCATTGACCGACGCCGTGGTCGTCCAGCGCGAAACCTATCGTCGCCTGGTGCTGCGTAAACGCCTGATTCTCCTCGGGCTGGTGATCTTGCTGTTGTGCAGCGTATTGCTCGACCTGGCTCTTGGGCCGGCGAGTTACAGCTTGCGCGAAGTGCTCGGCGCACTGTTCTCGCCAGACAGCGCTTCACCGCAAGTGCGCGTGGTGATGTGGGACATCCGCCTGCCGGTAGCCCTGATGGCCGTCGCCGTCGGCGCGGCGTTGTCGCTGGCTGGCGCCCAGATGCAGACGATCCTCAACAACCCGTTGGCCAGTCCGTTTACGTTGGGCATTTCCGCCGCCGCCAGTTTTGGTGCGGCTTTGGGGCTGGCGTTCGGTGTCGCGCTGTTCCCGCTGGCAGCGCAGTTCATGGTGCCGTTGAACGCGTTCATAATGGCCATGTTGTCGGCGCTGTTGATCCACTTCTTGAGTATGCGTCGCGGCGTCACCGCCGAAACCATCGTGCTGCTCGGCATTGCGCTGGTGTTCACGTTCAATGCGCTGTTGGCGCTGGTGCAGTTCTTCGCGACCGAGCAAGCCGTGGCCGCCGTGGTGTTCTGGACAATGGGCAGCCTGACCAAAGCCACATGGCCCAAACTGGGCGTGATCTGCCTTGTGATCCTCATCACCCTGCCAATCTTCGCCAAACGCGCCTGGGCACTGACTGCGTTGCGCTTGGGTGATGACAAGGCCGCAAGTTTCGGGGTCAACGTGCGCAGCTTGCGTTTTCAGACGCTGATTATGGTCAGCCTGCTCGCCTCGTTCCCGGTGGCTTTTGTCGGCACCATCGGTTTTATCGGGCTAGTCGGCCCGCACATCGCGCGGATGCTGATTGGCGAAGATCAACGCTTCTTCCTGCCGGCTTCATTGCTGACCGGCTCGTTGATTCTGTCCGCCAGTTCGGTGGTCAGCAAAACCCTGATCCCCGGCGCCATTTTTCCAATCGGCGTGGTCACCTCACTGATCGGCGTACCGTTCTTCATATCTCTGATTCTCAGCGGGAAGAAAAACTCATGGTGAATATCCAGCTTGAGAACCTCGGTGCCCGTTACGGGCAGCGCGAAATCATTTCCGGCGTCACCACTGCCGCCTTCATGGGCGGTCAGGTAGTCGCAGTGGTCGGGCCCAATGCAGCGGGAAAGTCGACGTTGTTCAAACGCATGGCCGGACTGATCGACGGGCCGGGCCAGGTCATCCTGCAAGATGCGAAAAAGGGCCATCAGGGCATCAGCTACATGCCTCAGGGGCTGAATGCCAGTGCCCGACTGACGGTCTACGAATCAGTGTTGCTGGCGCGCAAACAACTGACACCCGGCTGGGTTGTCCACGACGATGAATTGAGATTGGTGGACGAGATTCTCGGCGCACTCGGGATCACCGAATTGTCCTTCCGCAACCTCGGAGAACTCAGCGGCGGTCAGCAGCAGTTAGTGTCGATCGCACAAACCCTGGTGCGCGAACCGGAAGTGCTGTTGATGGACGAACCGACCAGCGCACTCGACATGCATCGACAGGTACAGGTGCTGAACTTCATGCGCGCGCTGGCTCGTAAACGCGAGGTAGTCGTGTTCATAGCGATCCACGACCTGAATCAGGCCCTGCGGTTTGCCGACCAGGTGTTGGTGATCGCGCAGGGAACAACTCAAGGCAGCGGTCCGTGCCATGAGGTGATTACTGAACAGATGCTTCGCAACGTCTATAAGGTCGAGGCGAGGATCGAGAAATGCAGTCGCGGGGAGCACCACATCCTGATCGACGATATCGTTTTATGATGAATCAACCGGATGCTGAGAATACTGCCCTCTTTAATGCAGTCCTGTTAAGCCTTGCGCGTTGGACGAACAAATCCTCACTCAAGCCGCCCATTGGTGTATGCGCTTGCATGATGACAACTGTACGGCCGAATGACGATCGCGTTGTTACCGCCGAGCAACAGGTCCAACACGATGATTTGCGGCAAGGCAGACCAGTTGATGGCGTCTGGAAAAGCGTGCATACGTGGGTCTCGCAGATTGGAAAGTCAGTGGGCGAACAGCGGCACGATGCCCGTCAGCAAGGCAATGGCCAACAGGATCAAGCTGCTGATGACCGACCATTTGAGGGTAAATCGTTGGTTCTCGGCGTAGTCCAGGTCCAGCATGCTGACCACCAGGTAAGTGGAGGCCACCAGGGGGCTGAGAATGTGCACCGGTTGACCCACCAGGGAGGCGCGGGCCATTTCGATGGCCGTGATGCCATGGTGCTGGGCGGTTTGTGCGAGGATCGGCAGGATGCCGAAATAGAACACGTCGTTGGACACCAGCCAGGTCACCGGGATGCTGAGCAAGGCTGTGATCAACGCCATGTAGGGCCCGAAGCTCTCGGGCACCACCTGCACCAGGCCATTGGCGACCGCGTTGGCCATGCCCGCGCCGTTGAGCACACCGGTGAATACTCCGGCGGCGAAGATCAGGCTGGACACCGCCAGTATCGGTGGCGCGTGCAAGGCCAGTTGGTCATGCTGGGCCTTGAGCGACGGAAAGTTGACCACCAGTGTGATGCACGCGGCCACCATGAACAGGTAGCTCAGCGGCAGCACTTCCAGGCACAGGCCCACCAGCAAGGTGGCGGTTAGCGCCCAGTTGAAATAGAAACGCCAGCCACCCGGCCCGCGGTGCTCGTTGCGGTCGGCAAAGTCACCGTTGAGGTCGATCGCCCCGCCCAACCGCGCGCGCTCGCGTCGGCCAAACATATAGGCCAGCAAGAAGGTCCACGCCACACAGCCCAGCAGCGCCGGCAACATGGGCACGAACATCTCGCCCACGTCCACGTGCATGGCGGTGGCCGCCCGTGCTGTCGGCCCACCCCACGGCACCATGTTGCCCAACCCCGCCACTTGCAACAGCAGGCAGCACACCATCGGCAACGACAGGCCCAGGCGCTTGTAGATCGGCAGGAAGGCCGACAGCACGATCATGTAGATAGTTGCCCCATCGCCGTCCAACGCAACAATGAAGGCCAGTGCCACGGTGCCGATAAAGATGCGCACCGGATCGCCTTTCACCGCGCCGACGATGCGCGATACCAGCGGGTCGAACATCCCGGCCTCGGTCATGGTCAGGAAGTACAGCATGGCGAAGATCATCAGCACGCCGTTGGGCGCGACCATCTTCACCCCATCGATCACGTACTTGGGCAGGTCAGCGTAAAAGCCGCCCAGCAACGCGAACGCAGTGGGGATCAGGATCAACGCGGTCAGGGCCGAGAGCTTCCTGCTCATCAAGAAATAGATAAAGCAGGCCAACATGAGGAAGCTGAGCAGCATGAGCATGGCGGGTTCCCGTTTCTTATAGTTGTTCAGGGCAATGAATCAGACTGGCAAGCCCTTGGCACGCAGCAGCGAATCAAAGCGCTCGGGGTCGGCGGTACCCGCCTGGTTGGTTTCGCGGATGCCCGCCTCGCGCTCCAGGTGCGCCAGGGTTTTGGGCAGTAACGCGGCGGCGTCTTGCGCGGGAATGGCGATGACCCCATCGGCGTCGCCCAAAACCAGGTCGCCGGGCAACACGCACAGGCCGGCGCAGGCGATGGGGATGTTGATTTCACCTGGGCCATCCTTGCTCGGGCCGCGGTGGGTGTGGCCGGCGGCAAACACCGGGATGATGCCTTCGGCCAGTTCCTCCAGGTCTCGCACCGCGCCATCGATAACGATGCCGCCCAACTTGACCCGCAACGCCGTGGTGCGTACCAGTCCGCCAATCACCGCCTGGCTGACGTCACCACCGCCATCGATCACTAGCACGTCGCCGGGCTGCACCATCATCAATGCCTTGTGCACCATCAGATTGTCACCAGGGCGTACGCGCAGGGTGAAGGCCGGCCCGCAGAGCTTGAGGCCCAGGTCGCCGTGGTAAATGCGCAAGCCACGAGCGCCAATGCTACGACCCATGCAGTCACCGGCGACCGCCACCGGGATGCTGCGATAGGCTTCGATCAGGTCGGCTGGCAGACTGTCGACCCGTGGGTTGATGCGGTAGCCGGCTGGCCATTGTTGTGAAGTGCTCATTGCACACCTCCTGATTGGTTGAAGACAGATGGATTGACGCAGGCGCTGATCGCCACCGGAGTGCCATTCAAGTAGGCCAGCACGTTCTGCGCCGCGCCCCGGGCCATCGCCGCCAGCGCCGCCGGGGTAGAACCGCCGACATGCGGGGTCAGCACCACGTTGTCCAGCGTGAGCAGCGGACTGTTCGCTGGCAGTGGCTCGACCGCCATGGTGTCCAGGCCCGCCGCGAACAACTGACGATCACGCAGGGCCTGCACCAGTGCCGGTTCGTCGATCACCTCGCCACGGGCGGTGTTGATCAGCAGCGCATCGCGGGGCAGCAGCGCCAGTTGTTCGGCACCGATGAAGCCGCGGGTTTGGGCCGTGAGCGGAACGTGCAGGCTGAGTACCTGAGTGCGTGGCAGCAGTTGCGCCAGGGTCGCGACCCGCTCCGCGCCCTGCAGGTCGGCATCGGCCGGCAACAACGGGTCATAGACCAGAACCGGCATACCGATGGCCTGGCAAGCCTGGGCGACGCGTCGCGCGACTTGGCCAAAGCCGATCAGGCCCAACGTGCGACCGCTCAACTCAAGGCCGTCCTGGGCCCGGGACCAACGCCCCGCGCGCATTTCGCTGTCCATCCAGTTGACCTTGCGCGCCGCGGCGAACATCAGGGCCAGGGTCATCTCAGTCACCGCCTGGGCGTTGGCGCCCGGCGTCACGTACACCGGGATTGCGCGCTCGGTGGCCGCCGGCACGGCGATATTGCTCACGCCCACGCCGTGCTTGGAGATCACCTTCAGCGTGGGGCATCCGGCAATGGCCGCCGCGCTGAGGTCCAGGGTGCGCGAGATCACCGCGTCGATAGGCTCGCGGGCCATCAGTTGCTCGATGTCTGCAGCGCCCTGCCCCGCCGGGATGAACAACACCCGGCAGTCATGGGCAGCGAGCAGGTCAAGGCCGGCCTGAGCCAGCGTGGGGGCAGTGACCAGGAGGGTATGGGGCATGGATTAGACCTTTTTAAACAGGGTTCAGGCGTGATCCAACGGCGACGGTTTGGCGTCGATACGGATCTTGTAGAGGTGCACCGGGTAGTCCACGGTCGAGGGTTTTCCTGCGGTCGTGGCCGGGGTGCGGTTGATCTGTGCGGCAGGCAGGTACAGGTAGCCGCCCTCTATCCACAGCGCGTCGACCCAGATCAGCCGAGGGTCGGCCACCACCGTGCTCACGGTCTTGTCCGGTGCGATGCGTTTGACACTGCGGGTGTTCACGTCCGAGGCGTAAATGTTGCCCGCCGCATCAATGGCAGTGCCGCCGGTACTCCATGTGTCGAGCCAATGTTCAGCGTGTTTTTCCACTTCGCGGGCCGCAAGCTTTGGGTCGTCGATGTAGCGGGTTTCGATGCGCGCCAAGGGGCCGGGAATGGCCTGGTAGTACAGGTACTTGCCGTCGGGCGAGACTTCCAGTTGGTCCAGCCCCACGCGTTTTTCCTGGCCATTGGGGATGAACAGCTTATTACCGTCGGCGAACATTGGTAGATGGTCGATAGACAGCTCATGGCCTTCCAGCACCGTGCGCGCCTGGCCGCTGTCCATGTCCAGCACCACCAGGCGCACCGCGCCGGGGTCGGTGAGGTAGGCCAGGCGACCGTGGAAGCGCACGTCATCGAAATAGCTGTTGTCTTGCTGCACGGGGCTGGCAAAGGTGTACACCTGCTCGACACGGTTGCTCGCCAGGTCGATTTTCACCAGTTTGCCCGCCCCCGGTACCGCATGGGCACCAGTGTTGATCCCGGTGTTGCCGGCATCCACGGCCCACAATTTTCCGTCGGGGCCGACCCGCAGCGCATTCACGTGCAAAAAGTGCTGGCCCGGCTCGGCCGCATTCCAGGTGTTCCATTGGGCATCCGGGTAGGGATGCAATTGGCCGTCTTTGCCGATCTCGGCCAGGGAGGTGCCGGGGCCTTCGGATTGGGTGAGGGACACGAAGGTGCGGCCATCGACCGTGACCGCGGCACCGTTCCAGATGTGTCGCGAGGTGGCTACGTCGATCAATCGGCTATCTTGCTGGGTGGGCAGTTGCGGCGGCAGCACGTCCTGCGCCTTGGCCAGCAGCGGACACAACAGCGCGACGGACAGCAGTAGAGGCTTGCTCAGTGGCATGGTGGTAACTCCGGCTTCTTATTTTTAGGGCCCCTAGGCGGGGCGTGCCGGAAGTATCACGCGGGCAACCGTTCGAATCTATTAGCGTATTTTCAACAAATCTTTCCCGTCAGGAATGATTTACCGTTTGCAGGATGTCGATGAAGCGCCGTGTGGCCGGCGACAAATAACCATCTGCCCTTCTGACAACGCCCAGGCTGCGGCGCATGGTGGTGACGGGATTGTGCAGCTCCACCAACCCATGGGCGTGGTGGCCGGCTTGCAGGTATTGGCGTGAAACAAAACTCAGCAAGCCGGTTTCGGCGATCAGGTTGGGCACCGCCGCGATGGAGCTGGTGACGATGGCCACTTGCAGCGGTGGCAAGCCATGGTGTTCGAACACCCCTTCCAGCCATTGGCGCGTGGCCACCGAAGGCGACGACAAGATCCAGCGGTATTCGCACAACGCTTGAATGGCAAAGGCCTGCCCCGCCAGCGGGTGATTGGCAATGGCTGCCACCACCACTTCGTCATCGGCAATGCGTTGCTCCAGCAAGTCATCATCGCGGGTGCCCAACGGCCCTACCACGATGTCCAACAGTCCCTTGCGCAAGGAATCGTGCAGCACGTCGTTCATACCGATCTGCAAATCCAGCACAACCGCCGGCGCCTCTTCCTGTAACAGACGACAGGCACGGGGCATCAGGTATTCCGCCGTGGTGGCCGCCGCCCCCACCCTTATCGTGCCCGCCAGGCCCTTGCCCAACGACGAGGTTTGCCGGTGGGTTTCATCGAGCATGCGCTCGATTTGCAACGAACGATCACGCAGCAACTGGCCCGCATCGGTGAGGCGGATACCACGGCCGATGCGCTCGAACAGCTCGGCGTCGTAGGCGCTTTCCAGGCGGTCGATGCACTTGGAAAGCGCGGACTGAGAAATGTGCAGGGCTTCGGAGGCGCGGCCCAGGTGGCCCAGTTCGGCAACCTTGATGAAGTAGACCAGGTCGCGGATTTGCAGGTTGACGCTCATGGGGCGATGCGGCTCCGTGGCAGGTCGTGGGGAGGGAATACTATGACGTTGCGCGATTTTGCGCACGCTACAACGCTTTGTTGCTGCCGCGCGAGGCCTATCAGCCGGGTATCAGTCGCCGGGCCCATGGATGCCGTTGGGGATATCCTCGCCGGTCACTCCTGTCAGGCATTGGGTCGAGTTCGCCTGAGGATCGAGATCCACCAGAAGCGTCCTGTATGTAGACACCGATGCCAAATTAATCCACCAGACGGCGCAAGACTGACCCACTTCAAAATCGGTACTAATCCATTAGAGGCAACGGTTCTCAAGGCGTCAGATCGGATCAGTGAGATCCTGGCAACAACGGTGGATCAACTCGTGCTCGAACGCCAGCTTGAACAGCGCCACACATACCTGAGTGCTAAGACGCTCATACGCATGTATCTACAGGCATTACCAATGCATGACAGACACCAACAACCTGGTCTTTAAACTTGCGTCAAGGCCGCACTTCGTCAGTGGTTCTGCATCGCTCCCAATTACCCGCGCGTTGATGGCAGAGCAAGCGAGTGCTACAGAGTCGTCGGCCTGATCGGCGTCAAAGCCAAACACGTACATTTTTGGAGCAAAACCATGAGTGCACCACAAAAGGTCGTCATCGTTACCGGAGCGTCACAAGGGATTGGTGCTGAAGTCGTCAAGGCATTCCTCGCGCTCAACTATCGGATAGTCGCGACGTCCCGCACGATCAAACCGTCGGACGATCCGAACATCCTGACGGTAGCCGGAGATATCGGTGATCCGGCGACTGCACAGCGTGTCGTTAGCGAAGCTGTCGCGCGATTTGGCCGAATCGACACGCTGGTGAATAACGCCGGCATCTACATCGGCAAGCCTTTTACTGAGCACTCCATCGAAGACTACAACGCCGTCATGAACGTAAACATGTCTGGTTTTTTTCACATCACCCAACGGGCCATTGCCGAAATGGAAAAGCACGGGAGCGGTCATGTGGTTACCGTTACCGGCAGCATAGAAAACGGCATCAGCGGCGCGCATACCGCCTTGGCCGCGCTGACCAAGGGTGGCTTGAGCGCCGTGACCAGATCTCTGGCGATTGAGTACGCGAAGCAAGGCATTCGCGTTAATGCCGTTGCACCGGGTGTCACTAAGACGCCTATGCATACGGAGGAATACTACGAAATGCTGGCTTCTCTTCATCCGCTGGGACGCATGGGCGAAGCGTGCGAGATCGCCAGCGCTATCCTCTTCCTGGATTCGGCGGAGTTCATCACGGGAGAAATCCTGCACGTTGACGGCGGCCAAAGCGCCGGTCGATAGCGTGATGGTCAAGCGCTATTGAGGCCGCGCTGATTCCTTGTACGGCTGGCACGCGGCTTTTTATCCGGGTGCCATCGCCCCGCTGTTAATGCGGCAACATGTTTACAAGGATGACTGGCGGAACCTTCTTGATAACCTGAACCTGAACGCCTCAGATCACTGCAAGCATGCCACGAAACGCTTCTGCCTCCATCTCCACGAGACGGGAAGAGGTGCTGCCCTCATGCTCCAGCAGGAATCGTTTTACGAGCTGAAATCCAAGGGAATAGCCCAGCCATCTCGGGAGGTCGGCTGCACCAAAGAACCACGCGTCGTGGCCATAATCATTGCGACTCCAGTCGCTCTCCGCCATTGCGACAAGGCGTCGAATGTCAGACACATCGAGGCGCTCCCAAGGTTCAGGTAAACCACCACAGACTTCCTGTGCAAAAACGCCCGCCAGCCCCTCCGAAACAAGCGCTTCGCCTAATGATGATCCATAATCTGGCCCATCCCAGCAGGCAGCATCGGAGCCGCTCGGAATGGCAAGGCGCGTTGTCGAAACCGTTCCGCGTCCAGTCATACGTCGGTAAATCGTCGGCTGACTCCGTTCAATTCGCACGACTACGCCGCGATCTATACCTGTCATAAATCCGCTCCCCCCTGACAAAAAAGAGCCTTTTGCTAACATTTCAACGATCCCTGCAAATCCTTGAGCCGCGCAGGTCTTCGATCACGCGCGTCATTGAGCAGCGAACTACGCTTAATTCTGAATTTATGATTTAACTAGATAGTTAGCTACCCATATAATGCGCAGATCTTTCAAAGGGACACTTAACGTGAAGCAGAGTCAAAGCCTCTCGGGCATATCAAAATTCATTCTGGTCGGGCTGGGCGTGATCATCGCCCTCCTCGGCTTGGCATTGGCCGCCGGCGGCATGAAATTGGTCAGCCTGGGAGGGTCCTGGTACTTCCTGGTGGGCGGGCTGGTGATGACCGTTTCCGGTCTACTGATCGCTCGCTTCAAATTGGCCGGTGCCTGGTTGTTCGCTGCGTTTCTGGTCGGGACAGCGATCTGGGCTGTGAGCGATGCCGGTTGGGAATTCTGGCCAGTGTTTTCGCGCCTGTTCATGTTCAGCGCGGTCGGTTTGGCTGTGACGCTGGTTTACCCGTTGCTCAAGCGTGCCAACGGTAGCGTTCCAGGACGTGGCGCTTACGGCGTTGCTGCTGTGCTGGCGATCAGTCTGGCCGTAGCCGCCGGCAACATGTTCGTCGCGCACCCGACTGTTGCTGCCACCGGCACTGGCCCTGGCCTGACGCCGGTTGAGCCAGACAAGGCGCAAAAGGACTGGGCTCACTACGGTAATACCGAAGGTGGCAGCCGCTTCGCAGCACTGGATCAGATCAATCGCACGAACGTCGACAAGCTGAAAGTCGCGTGGACGTACCACACCGGTGACGTCGCCGAGAGCGATGGCAATGGCGCCGAAGACCAGCTCACCCCGCTGCAGATCGGTAACAAGGTGTTCATCTGCACCCCGCACAACAACTTGATCGCGCTCGATGCCGACAGCGGCAAGGAACTGTGGAAGAACTCGATCAACGCTCAGTCGAAAGTCTGGCAGCGTTGCCGTGGCATGGCGTATTTCGACGCCACCACCGCCATCGCTCAGCCGGGCAACTCGACGATCATCGAAGCCAAACCGGCGCCGGCAGCCAATTGCCAGCGTCGTCTGCTGACCAACACCATTGATGCCCGCCTGATTGCGGTCGATGCTGACACCGGCGAGTTCTGCCAGGGTTTTGGCAACAACGGCCAGGTGGACCTGAAGGCTGGACTGGGTAACGTCCCGGACAGTTACTATCAGTTGTCCTCGGCTCCGTTGATGGCCGGCACCACCGTGGTGGTGGGTGGTCGCGTAGCTGACAACGTGCAAACCGACATGCCGGGTGGCGTGATTCGTGGGTTTGATGTGATCACCGGCGCCATGCGCTGGGCCTTCGACCCCGGCAATCCGCAGGATCGCAACGCGCCGGCCGACGGCAGTTCTTATGTGCGCAGCACACCGAACAGCTGGGCGCCGATGTCCTACGACCCGGCGACCAACACGGTGTTCCTGCCGATGGGCAGTTCTTCCACCGACATCTATGGTGTCGAACGCAGCAAGCTCGATCACACCTACGGCGCCTCGATCCTGGCGCTGGACGCCACCAGCGGCGAAGAACGCTGGGTCTTTCAGACCGTTCACAACGACCTCTGGGACTTCGACCTGCCGATGCAGCCGAGCCTGATCGACTTCACCAAGGACGGCAAAACCGTACCGGCGCTGGTCATCGGCACCAAGGCTGGGCAGATCTACGTGCTTGATCGTGCCACCGGCAAGCCACTGACCAAGGTTGAGGAAGTACCGGTCAAAGCTGCAGACATCCCTAACGAACCGTACTCGCCAACCCAGCCGAAATCAGTGGGCATGCCGCAGATCGGTGCTCCGCACCTGACCGAATCCGACATGTGGGGTGCAACGCCGTACGATCAACTGTTGTGCCGTATCGATTTCAAATCGATGCGTTATGACGGCCTGTACACCGCGCCGGGTACCGACAAATCCCTGAGCTTCCCAGGTTCGCTGGGTGGCATGAACTGGGGCAGTATCTCCACGGACCCTGTGCACGGTTTCATCTTCGTCAACGACATGCGTCTGGGTCTGTGGATTCAGATGATCCCGTCGCAAAACAAAGCTCAGGCCGCGTCCGGTGGCGAAGCGCTGAACACCGGCATGGGCGCCGTGCCGCTCAAGGGCACGCCGTATGCGGTGAACAAAAACCGCTTCCTGTCGGTGGCCGGCATTCCTTGTCAGGCACCGCCGTTCGGCACGCTGACCGCCATCGACATGAAGACGCAGAAAGTCGCCTGGCAGGTTCCGGTCGGCACCGTTGAAGACACAGGTCCCTTGGGTATCCGCATGCACCTGCCGATCAAGATTGGTCTGCCGACCCTCGGCGGCACCCTGTCGACTCAAGGTGGCTTGATCTTCATCGCCGGCACTCAGGACTTCTACCTGCGCGCCTTCAACAGCGGCAACGGTGAAGAGGTGTGGAAAGCTCGCCTGCCAGTCGGTAGCCAGGGCGGCCCGATGACCTTTGTCTCGCCGAAAACCGGCAAGCAGTACATCGTCATCACCGCCGGTGGTGCGCGCCAGTCGACTGATCGCGGCGACTACGTGATGGCCTACGCCTTGCCGTAAGCCGCTGTGCCCGTCTCTCTGGCGGGCAATCTCTCTGTGCGCGGCACCTGTGGGTGCCGCGCCGCTTTGCGAAATCATTCAAGATTCCACCAGGAAGACTCACATGTTTGTGGCTGTTCGCTTTTCTCATGCAGGCTGGGGCTTGTTGTTGGGCCTGACCTGCAGCGCCACCCTTCCCGCCTTCGCCGATACCGACTCGAACCTTTTGACCCGCAATACCCTGACCGGTGACTGGGGTGGCCTGCGCCACCAGATGGATCAGGACGGCATCAAATTCACCGGCGATTACAGCGGCGAAACCGCCTACAACGCCGATGGCGGCCTGCACCGCTCGGCCCGTTACTCGCAGAACATCAAGCTCGGCGCGCAGTTCGACCTGAGCAAACTGTATGGCGTGGATAACGCCGGCAAGATCCAGCTGACCATCAATGACCGACGTGGCAACAGCGCCTCCGAGGATCTGGTCGGCAACCGTCTGCCCATCCAGGAAAACTACGGCGGTCTCTACACCCGCCTGACTGAACTGAGTTACGAGCGCAGCCTGTTCACCCCGGCCCTCAACGTGAAGCTGGGTTACATGGCCATGGGCAACGACCTCGGTGGCCTGGACAGTGGCATTCTCTGCAACTTCATGAACGCCGGTTTCTGCGGCCATCCGCTGAACATGTCCGGCGGTAGTGGCTGGACTAACTATCCCAACGCCCACTTGGGCGTGCGCGTGAAATACGACCTGTCGTCGTCCTGGCAGCTGCGTGTGGCGGCCTTCAATGTCGATCCGGAGAGCAACGGCAATTCCAGCCGTGCCTGGCACCTGGGCCCGAAACATACGACGGGCACCGTGGTGCCGATCGAACTGG
The DNA here is from genome assembly GCF_048565165.1 of Pseudomonas sp. NFX224. Lineage (NCBI taxonomy): Bacteria > Pseudomonadati > Pseudomonadota > Gammaproteobacteria > Pseudomonadales > Pseudomonadaceae > Pseudomonas > Pseudomonas sp. NFX224. Next base: position 145,822 of record NZ_CP183416.1, read on the forward strand.
TGTACAAGCACGCCGGTGAGCTGCCCGGCGAGTACAAGGTGGGCTACTACTACGACAGTTCCGACGTGCAACGCATCGGCAGCGATAAAGAAGTGTCCGGCCGCGGCGGTCATTACCTGCTGATCGATCAGGCCGTGTGGCGTTCGCAATCGTCCGAGGGCCGCAGTCTGCACGCCTTCGGCCAATACTCGGCGGCGAGCGAAGCGGCTTCACCGTTCAGCAAGTGGTACGGCACCGGCGTGGTTCTGTACAAACCGTTCGAAGGTCGCCCGCGTGACACCGTTGCTCTGGGCTATGGCCGTGCCGTACCCAATCCACGCAGCCGGGATGTCCAGCAGGACGCCGCGCTGGCCAACGGCACCACGTTCCCGAACCTGGACAGTGCCGAACAACTGATCGAGCTTGGCTACGGCTACCAGGCCACGCCTTGGCTGACACTGCGCCCGAATGTGCAATACATCATCGAACCCGGCGCGTTTTCCGGGCAAGACATCGACAATGCACTGGTGCTTGGGTTGCAGGTGAAAGCTGCGCTCTGAGCGCTTGTTCCTGCGTATCCGTCACTTCAAAGGCGGCTTGCGAAAATCGCCAGGCCGCCATCAGAGGATCACCAGAGCGCGATGGCTTGCGCGTGCCGGTTTTGGACTTAGCTAACGGGAGACCGGCAAACTTCACCTTCGGAGCATTGAAGGACTCTATAGATCTCAGAAACCACTTGCTTCGTTGCCTCTTCGATCGTTCCTTCATTACGGCATAACACCCAGCCGTGATCAGCAACCGCTCGCTCGAAAGCCATGGTACAAGCGACATGTTCTTCCAGCTTATGCATCACAGTGCTGCTCAGCCCGCGCCGTCGTGCCGCTGCCCTCGCCCATGAAATATCAGGATCGGTGACAACCCCGACAAGCAGGTCTGGCACTCGCACGTTTCGATCAAGGTTCAACTGCAGAATTTCTGCAAACGGGACTACACGGCGAAACGCCGCATCAGACGGGTACCAGCGATCGATCAAGACGATGCTGTCGGGTGGCTGTTTAGCCAGGACGTGCCGGGAAATCCAGGTACGGCTATCAGCCAAGCGCTCACAGACCTCCAACTCCAATTCCCGCGTGGGATTTCTGACGAGTTGGTTAACGAGGGTCATTGTTTCCCCCCGAAAAGGGTCGCTTTTTTTCTCGCAAAGCCGGATCACTTTTTTGTTGTCTGCCCTCAGTGCTCTCGTAACGGCTTCCAACAATGTGGTTTTACCGGCGCCCTTGGGGCCATCCAGGGAAACAAACAGCGAACGATTCATTCTTCACATTACGATTGATATTCGGTTTTTTCGCCGTGTTCGTTCGCTGCAACCGCTTGGACTACGCGAATCGAGTGATGGGCCCTTGGTTCATAGGTTAAATCATGCGTCAGGAGGGAGCTTGTGAATAATGACCTGGGCCGTGTGCGCGCCGCATCACACCCGGCTACGCAGCCACTGCAAGAAGCCCTTTTTCTCAATGACCTTGGCTTCTTCCTGCGTCATCGTCTTGGCAACCTGCAAACGGAATTCCAGCAACGCCTTCATCGCCACGCCGATGTCATGGCGGGCCTCGACGCACGGTCTGAAGAACTCCTTCTCGATCCGGTACAGATGACAGAACGTCAGGGCGGCGAATTCCGCTGGCAGCGCCGTACCCGAGACGATCCCGCCTTCACCAATGACTTCACCCGGCCCCATGCGCCCCGCTTCGAACTTGACGCCTGCACGGCTCAACGCCACCGTCACCACCCCCGATTCGATAATGTACAGGTGTTCGCTGACCTGTCCGGCGGGCAAAATGATTTCGCCCGGCTCAAAGATTTGCCGGGTCATGTTCTGGCTGACGTCATCCTTCTCCTCCTCACTCAACGTCGTCGCGAAAATACTCGAGTTGTCCAGCAGCGAACGCTCTTTTGACTGCGCCAGGGGCAAACTCGATTCAACCGTCGACAACCAGTTGATACCGGCTGCCTGTAGATGCCGATACGCCAGATCGTATAACTGGTTGCGCACGGTGCGTTTCTGATCCATCGACACCACGAAGCCACTGACTTCGTATTCCACGCCATTGCTGCCGGTACTTTTGATCGTCACTTTGGGGGCCGGTTTGGTCAGCAGAATGCGGCAGCCCTGCGATGCCCTTTCAAGCGCATCGAACACCCGGTTCGGACGCACAAGGGGGCTGATGAGCAAACTGATCGAGACCCCGAACATATCGCTGGGCCGGCTGAAGTTGGTGATCTTGGCCTTGGCCGCCATCGAGTTGGGAATCACGATCATGCTGCCTTGGGACGTTTGCAGGAACGTAGCGCGCCAATCGATATCGGTCACCCGGCCCTCGGTGCCGTCGATAGCAATCCAGTCATCGATTTGATAGGGCTTGGTGGTGTTCAGAACGATGCCGGAAAATACATCGCTGAGGGTGCTTTGCAGGGCCAGACCGACAATGATCGCCAAGGCACCGGAGGTGGCCAGAACCCCCTTGACCGGCAGATTGAGCACATATGCCAGCGCGGCGATCACCGCAACCAGGAAAATCACGGCCCCAAGCAAGTCCTGAAGTAACCGCCCGGTGTGCCCTACCCGATACATCATTACGGCGCCGATCATCACCGTGAGGGTACGCGCGCCGAACAACCACCACATGATTTGCAGCACCGTGTGCGCAAACTGCAGCGGTGCGTCATCGATCGGAGGCGCCGGCTCCCATGGACTCAAGCCTTCATGGAATAACAGTGCGCTGTACAACGAAAAAATGACCAGCCGCGCGAGCACTTTCCAGTTGTACCGGTGGGAACCGACGACACGCCACATCACCATATCGATCAGGATCAAGCCCAGGCCGAAGATCAATGGACGTTCAGAGAACAAGGACAGCATCAGGTATCTCCAGCTCAGGCCAATGATCACCGCTGCGCCGCGGACCTACACGCTACTACCCGCCCTTGAATGATAGTCAGGCCACCCGAAAGTGATTGCCGGTTCGACGCAAATGCGCCTGTCTTTGTTGACGATCACTGGCCGGGGCATGCAACCCAGCCGTCAGCAGACGTGGCAAGTTCTGAACACTGACTTACACTGCGATACACCCAACGCGTATGAATGACTATGCAAAGGATCGATGGGTCCCAAGGCAATCCGGTGATCTGGGTAACGCCAACATGAAAAAGGTCACGGCCTGTTTCGCCTCTGTGCTCTCTGCCAGCATTTGCCTGGCGACGGTCCCCTGCGCACACGCTCCGCCTTTCACCACCAGCTACGACTGCGCCACGGCCACCGCCACTGTTGAAAAACTGATCTGTCGCGACTCGCAACTGGCGCAGATGGATATCGAATTGATGCGTCTCTATCGCCTGGCGCTCACGGATGAACATTCAGTTCCGCTCCCGGATAAGGTCCTGATCGATCAGCAATTCTGGGTCGAAGACCGTAATCAGTGCGCCTCACAGGCTGACATCAAGGCGTGCACGATCCAAAGTTATGCCAAGCGAGCGCATCAGTTACGCCAAGGCTCGGCAATCGTGAGAACCAAGGATCCCAGCAGGCTCACCGAAGGCCCCCTGGCGTTTCGCTGTGCCGGGCTGAATGCGCTGCTGGCCGCCACGTTCTTTACCACGCAGCCGGGCGTCGTTTACCTGACGTGGGCGAAAAGTGCGATCACGCTGAACCAGGTGCCGAGCGATTTCGGCACCCAATACATCGGCAAGGATTTCCAGGGCAGCTACAGCTTCCGGCAGGACGGCAATAACGCTGTCTTCCAGAAACCAGGCTCGGCAGCGCTGAGTTGTACGGTCGAGCCAACGGGTTGATGTTCACGCTGCATGGTTCTGGCGACCACACCGGCAACCGGTATAGCCGCCAATCCGTCCTGTCATGAGGCTGCCGGTGGCGGATCCTGTACCCATTGCCAGAAGAGCTGATAACCGACCGCGAGTACCACCGGGCCGATGAACAAACCGATGATCCCGCTGGTGACCATGCCACCGAGGGCGCCGATCAGTACCACCGGCATCGGCACGTCGACACCACGGCCCAGCAGCAAGGGCTTGAGCACGTTGTCCACCAGTCCCGCAACGAAGACGTAGATGGCGAATACGATGGTTGCGGTGCTGGGCCCTTCGGTGGCGAACACGTAAGCAATCACCGGCACGGTCACCAATGTTGCCGGCAGCTGCATGATGCCCAGCAGCAAAATGGCCAATGCCAGCAGGCCGGCACCGGGAACCCCCTTCAACACAAAGCCGAGCCCCACCAACAACATTTGAATGAATGCGATACCGACCACCCCGAGCGCCACGGCACGGATGGTGGCGGTGCACAACGCAGCGACACTCACGCCTCTGTCCGGCCCGCTGACCCGCGAAGCGATCTGCACCGAGGCGCGGCTGCCGGCTTCACCGTAGGCCATGAAAATCCCGGCGATGATCAGCGAGAAAATGAACGTCAGAAAGCCCATGCCGACACCTGCCAGTTTGCCCAGCAGGCCGAGGCTGACGCCCTTGATTTGCGGTATGTATTTGGCCGTAAGCCCCGGAAGATCGGTGGCCGCTTGCTGCCACAGCGCAAACACCTGATTGCCCACCAGCGGCCATTCAGCCACGGACGCCGCCGGCGCCGGAATGTGCACGCCTTCGTCCTTGACCACGCTCATGGCGCTTTCCACGGAATCGGCAATCGAGGTGCCCAACAGATAGATCGGCACCATCAGGATGGCGATGGCCACGATCACGATCAATGTCGCAATACGGCCGTCCTTTTGCCCTAATGGACCTCGCAGTCGTTGTTGCAACGGGTACAGGGTGATTGCCAGGATCACCGACCACAGCATCAAGTCGCGGAACGGACTGAAAATCTGAAAACAGAACAGCACCAGAACGACAATCAGTCCGGCGCGAATCAACACGTCAAGCAATCCGCGGGACAAGGCCTTCGCTGACAGCGGAATGGGTTCCATGGATATCTCCTGACAATTCACTGTGACTGGTTAGCCCAGCATAGACGTTAAGTCTGTTTTCGCTTGTGAACGCGAGGCGTAATGGCGGAAGGTAGCCGGAGTCGAACCTGCCCGGGAACGGATGCCGTCCCCAACCGGGTTTGAAGCCCGGCCGCGCCACCGGGCGCGATTACCTTCCTTGAAATCAGTGTTCTGTCAGCCGGGCCAAGGCGTTGTCGTGGCGAATCTGCCGGCGATCACCCACCCGCCGAGTCAGGCCGAGGCGGTCGAAGTATTCGAGAATCTGGATGCTGCGCTTGCGGCCCAGGCCCACCGCATCGCGAAACGCTGCCACCTCGATCACCGGATTGCCATCGGCCAGTTGCAACAGCATAGCCGCCAAACGCTGGATCGTTGAGGCCGGGTAAAACAGGTCGCGGACCACTTGATGCAGCAAACCCAACCGGGCCATTTTCCGTAGCAGCGCACGCACAGTGGCTTCGTCGTGACCCAACTCGCGCACCCACGGCGGATTGAGCCCAGCCGCCTCGAACGCCGGTTGCAATGTTTGCCACAGGGCTTCGTCCGCTTCACTGAGGCGCACTTGGTGATCGGGTAAATGCAGCCATGGGCCGTTGGCGGCGATGGTGTAACTGGCGAGTAAATCGTCGAGCAGGCTCAGAAACGTCGAGCGATCAAGCGTGCTTGCGATGAACCGTCGCAAGCGATCGCGATCCGGTCCCATTTGATCCGGTTCCAGTTCATGAAAACGAGCCAGGTGTTGCACCACTTCGGCCTGCAACGCCTGCCAACGGCCGACGCTGAACAAGACCGGTGCCTGCCGGGTTTCGACCAGTTGCACGTCATCGGGCAGTAGCCAGTTCGCTCGCGGGTGATTGAACTGGCGCTCCAGACGTTGCGGATCGAACCCGATTTCGCTGTTGGCCAGCAATACCGGCAGCACCTCTTCCAGACGCGTGCTGAGTGCCAATGCCTGTAGCTGCGCCAATCGCTCAGGGCTGCGTCGATGTCGGCTGGGGGCGAACGGATCCAGCACCCGTCCGCCGCCCAGTGTGCGCTGCGCGCTTTGGTCGCGCAGGATCAACGGATCGCCCTTCACCGCCTGCACCGGCACGTTCAACAGGATTTGCGCGAACATCCGCTCGCCCGGCGCCAGGCTCGATCCTTCCAGCAACGCCACGCGTCCCGTCACATCCTGTGTGCCGAGATGCACGTGCACTGACTGAAAATGCTCGAAGGCGCGCGGTTCACTCGGCAGTAACTGCAAGTCGATGTCCAGGCGTTGGGTCGGCGCGTACAACCACTCGGCCGAGAGCCACTGACCGCGATGAATCTGCTCCAGCGCCAACCGTTCGCCACTCAGGTTCAACGCCACGCGTTGCCCGGCCATCGCGCCTTCGGCGGGCTGATTCTGCGCGTGCAACCCGCGCACGCGAACGGTTTTTCCGAGCGGACCGAGTGTCAGCGTATCGCCCACTGCAACCTGCCCGGACACTGCCGTACCGGTGACAACGACACCCGCGCCGGCCACGCTGAATGACCGGTCGATTGCCAGCCGAAAACCACCTTCAAGACTGCGTTGCGCGACTTCGTGCTGAGCTTGCAGCAACGTCTGACGCAAGGTGTCGACACCCTGCCCGGTCACGCTCGACAGTTCAATCAGCGGCGCATCGGCGTAAGGCCCGGGCGCCAACAATCCGCTGACCTGCTCGCGCACCTCTGCCACCCGTGACGGTTCGACCCGGTCGCACTTGGTGACCGCCACCACGGCATGTGGAATACCCAGCAGTTCGACGATGGCCAGATGCTCCCGGGTTTGCGGCATCACACCGTCATCGGCTGCCACCACCAGCAGCACCAGATCGATGCCCTGCGCCCCGGCGAGCATGTTGTGGGTGAACCGTTCATGACCGGGCACATCGATGAAGCCGGTCAGAGGCGCGCCCGGTTCCAGCGCGGCGTAGAGATAACCGAGGTCAATGGTCATGCCGCGCTCGCGCTCTTCCCGCCGCCGATCACCGGCCTGCCCGGTCAGAGCCTGAAGCAGTGCAGTCTTGCCGTGGTCGATGTGCCCAGCCGTGCCGACAATCACCCTGCCCGGCCCTCCACATGCAATTGATCAAGTTGCGCCAACCACGCGGGTTCGTCGTCCAGTTGCCGCACATCCAGCCACAAGGCGTCGTCATCGATGCGCCCGAGCACCGGGATCGGCAAACCACGCAAGGCCGTTTCCAGATCCAGCAGCGATCGTCCGCGCAACCGCTTGCTGGTATTCGGGCGCAGGCATAACGCGGCACTCGGCAGGCGCGCCACCGGTTGGCTGCCGCTACCGATCATCCCTTGCGCGGGCAACGCCCTGACGCTCCAGTTTTCGCCCAGACGTGTGGCCAGCGACGGTTGCAGGCGTTCGGCCTGGGCAAGGATGTCGGCCTGTGGCCGGGTCAACAGACGCAGGCTCGGCAGTCGTTCGGCCAGTCGATCCGGATTGCGATACAAACCCAGCACCGCTTCGAGGGCGGCGAGGGTCAGTTTGTCGACCCGCAATGCGCGTTTGAGCGGGTTCTTCTTGATTTTGGCGATCAGGTCTTTGCACCCGACAATCAACCCGGCCTGCGGACCGCCAAGCAATTTGTCGCCGCTGAAGGTGACGATATCGGCGCCATCGAACAGTGCCTGGCGCACCGTCGGTTCGGCGGGCAAGCCCCAGCGTGTCAAGTCCAGCAAGCTTCCGCTGCCCAGGTCTTCGAGCAGCGGCAGGCCATGCTGGTGGGCCAGTTGCGCCAGTTCAGCGGTGGGCACACTCGTGGTGAAACCCTGAATGCTGTAGTTGCTCGCGTGAACGCGCATGATCAAACCGCTGCGTGGGCCGATGGCGGCTTCGTAGTCGCGGGCATGGGTGCGGTTGGTGGTGCCGACTTCATGCAGCTTTACCCCGGCGCGGGCCATGATGTCGGGAATGCGAAACGCGCCACCGATTTCGATCAGCTCGCCTCGGGAGATGATCCCTTCCTTGCGTGCGCCGAGACTGTTAAGGGTCAGGAGTACCGCGGCGGCATTGTTGTTGACCACGGTCACGGCTTCGGCACCGGTGAGTTCGCGGATCAAGCCTTCGATCAAATCATCGCGGTCGCCACGCTTGCCGCTGTGCAGGTCGAATTCCAGATTCAGCGGATAGCGTGCGGCCACTTGCACCGCTTCTATGGCTTCATCCGGCAGTAACGCTCGCCCGAGGTTGGTATGCAGTACGGTGCCGGTAAGGTTAAACACGCGGCGTACATGGCTGCGGTGTTGAACCTGTAGACGTTCGCCTACCCGCCCCGCCAGCACTTCAGGGCTGACTTCAATCGCCTGCACCAGCCCCTGCTGTACGGCTTCGCGCAATTCATCGAGCAATTGCCGCAGCATGGCCAGCAACGCATCGCGCCCATAGCGCTCGGCCAAAGGCTGGCACGCCGGGTGCCGCAACAAACGGTCGATGGAAGGCAAACGCAAGTTAGGGCTGGCACCGCTGGCGGACATCTGGCGCTCCTGAAATCGAAAGACCGTCGCGCCAGAGTGTAGACGCTGTGCTCATTCGTCCCCGGGAGCCAGCAACAGATTCGGTGCCAAACGCTGATAGCCGTCCTGGGCCAGGCGCATGTCGAGCATCAGGCTGCTCAAGTCCGCCGACAACGCTTCGGCTTTAGCGTCGTTCTCCAGATAGAGCAATTTCAGATAACTGTTGCAGCTCGGGCACCGTTCGGCCCGCAGCGGCGCCTGATTGGCAGCATGGCGATCATCTTCAAGGCTGAGGTATTCCAGGCCTTTGCTCTGCTCGCAGTACACGCATTTGACCCGCACCACATGCCATTCGCAGGCACACAGGGAACAGACCAGATAACGCAAACCGTTGTGCTTGCCGCGATTTCGAATCACCCCGGCCATGGCTGGCGAACCACAACACGGACATTGACTGAGGCTGTCGCCGGGCTTGAGTTGCAGATTCGGCGTGCTCAGCAGCCAGTGACTCCAGGCTGTCTGCAAGGCTGCACCGAGGAACGGCACCAACGCTGCCGGTACCAGCGAATACTGGCCGCTGACCAGCGCCACCGCCCAGACTCGACGTTGGCCCGAACTGGCGTCACGCAACGTTGCCAGCGCTTCGGACACCGCCGGTTGTGACGGCATCGCATAGCGTTGCAAAAAGGCGTCGAGGTAGCGCTGCCAATCGTCCTCGCGGGTCAGGCTGTCGGCTGCAAACGGTGGCAAGCCGTGTTGCTGGCACAGTTCGATGCGTTGCGCGTCGAGCGGTTCGCTCAGCGGCGGCTCGTCCAGAATCTGCTGCTGCACCCGGCACAAACCGGCGATCAACAGCAGGTAATCGGCCAGCGGGTGATCCACGGCCAGTTGCTCAAGGCGTTGTGCGCGCAGGGTAAACAGGTTGTGCGGCGGCAGGTGCAGAAACGGCGGCGAACTGGCCGCCGCTTCGATTTGTCCGGGTTCGAGAATGGTTGGCAAAGGTCAGCCCTTTTTGGTGATCGGTCGCTCGGGAGTTTCGTCGCGAAGCTCATCCTGGGTCACTTGGCGATACCAGAGTTCATGGTGTTTCTTCGCCCAGGCGCGGCTGACCCAGCCATGCATCATCGCGCTGACCGAACCCTTGATCCAGATGCCGGCGTAGATGTGCACGATGATGCTCAGGATCAGCACGAAACCCGCCAGCGCATGCAGCAGCATGGCCCAGCGAATGCTGGTGATGCCGAAGTACGCGCTGAAATAGGCCCGCCAAATCACCAATCCACTGAACAGCAACACCAGCATGCACAGCAGTAAAGTCCAGAACAGCAACTTCTGCCCAGGGTTGTATTTGCCGATGGGCGGCACACCCTCCTCTTCATTTTTCATCACGCGGTCGATGCGCTTGAGCCACAGGCGGTCATTGGCAATGAAGTAGTTGGCCCGCCAGAAACGAAACACCAGACCGAGGAAAAACACGAACATCAACACGCCCATGAACGGGTGCAGGATGCGCGTCCACGGCCCGCCGCCGAACAGGTTGGTCAGCCAGAACATTGCCGGGTGGAACAGCGCCAACCCGGACAAACCCGCCATCAAAAACAGAATCGCCACCAGCCAGTGGTTGGTGCGCTGGTTGCTGGTGTAGCGCAGGATCGTCTTGTTGCTCATGGCCTGCTCTCCCCGCGTGGATCGTAGGTGTGCACCGACGGATCGACTTCATGCACCGAAGTGTCCGGCACGCCGGGATGTTCGTCTTCCTCGACGATTTGCGGCCCGACGCGCACATAGTGGAAGAACCCGGTCAGCACCGCCGCGCCCATGGCCAGCAGCGCCAAGGGTTTGCTGATGCCTTTCCACAGGCCCACCAACGGACTGATCGCCGGATGGTCGGGCAACCCCGCATAAATCCTTGGCGTGTCGGCGTGGTGCAGCACGTACATCACGTGGGTGCCGCCGACGCCTTCAGGGTCGTACAGGCCGGCATTGTCGAAGCCGCGGCTCTTGAGGTCGACGATGCGCTCGGCAGCGTGTTCCTTCATGTCGTCCTTGGTGCCGAACACGATGGCGCCGGTGGGACAGGTTTTCACGCAGGCCGGTTCCAGCCCGACCGCAACACGGTCCGAACACAGGGTGCATTTGTAGGCCTTGTGGTCCTTTTGCGAAATACGCGGAATGTTGAACGGACACCCGGTGATGCAGTAACCGCAACCGATGCAATGGTCCTGATCGAAGTCGACGATGCCGTTGGCGTGCTTGATGATCGCCCCAGGGCTGGGGCATGCCGCCAGGCAACCGGGTTCTGCGCAATGCATGCAACCGTCCTTGCGGATCAGCCATTCGAGGTTGCCGGCGTCGGTTTCGTGCTCGGTGAAGCGCATCAGTGTCCATGTGTCGGCGGTCAGGTCGTGCGGATTGTCGTAGGTGCCAAGGTTGTGACCCACCTCGTCACGCAACTCGTTCCATTCCGAGCACGCGACCTGGCAAGCCTTGCAGCCGATGCATTTGGTGGTGTCGATCAGCTTGGCGACTTCCTCCACACCGCGCACCGACGGCGCGGGCGTGGTGGTGGCCGAGCGGGCAATGATGTCTTGGCTGGCCATTTAGACTTTCTCCACGTTGACCAGGAATGACTTGGATTCCGGGGTCTGTGTGTTGCCATCGCCGAGGAACGGCACCAGGGTGTTGGTCAGGTAACCGTGACGCGTGAGGCCGGTAAAGCCCCAGTGCAGCGGAATGCCGATCTGGTGCACCACCTGATTGTTGACCTGCAACGGACGAATGCGCTTGGTCACCACCGCGACCGCTTCGATGAAACCGCGCTTGCTGCTGACCCGCACCCGATCGCCGGCGACGATGCCTTTTTCCTTGGCCAGCACCTCGCCGATTTCGACGAACTGTTCCGGCTGGATAATCGCATTGAGCTTGCAGTGCTTGCTCCAGAAGTGGAAATGCTCCGTCAGCCGGTAGCTTGTCGCCGCGTACGGGTAATCCTTGGCCACGCCGAGGGTGTCCCACACCGAGTCGAAGATCCGTGCTGCCGGGTTACTGGTGGCGTTCTTGTTTTTCGGGTGCAGCGGGTTGATGCCGATGGGTGTTTCGAATGGCTCGTAGTGTTCGGGGAACGGGCCTTCGTTCATCTTGTCGACGGCAAAGAATCGCGCCACGCCTTCGGGGTTCATGATGAACGGGTTCATCCCCGCTTCCGGCGCCACATCGGCTTTGTAATCCGGCACATCGGTGCCACCCCAGGCTTTGCCGTTCCACCACACCAGGCGTTTTTTCGGATCCCACGGTTTGCCTTGCAGGTCCGCCGAAGCACGGTTGTAGAGAATCCGCCGGTTGGCCGGCCAGGCCCAGGCCCAGCCCTGATGCTGGTGCATGCCGAACGGATCGTTATTGTCTCGGCGGGCCATCTGGTTGCCCAGTTCGGTCCAGCTGCCACAGAAAATCCAGCAGCCGGACGCCGTGCTGCCGTCATCCTTGAGCTGGCCGAAACCGGCCAGCTGCGCGTTGGCTTTGATCACCGCGCCTGTGGCGTCGGTGAAGTCGGTGGTGGCAGAGCCGTTGATTTCCTTGGCCAGTTCTTCCGGCGAAGGCTCGTCAGGGATCTTGTACGGCCACGACAGTTTGAGCAGTGGGTCCGCAAACTTGCCGCCATTGGCCTGGTAACGCTGGCGCAGACGCAGGAACAATTCGCTCATGATCCGCACGTCGGTACGCGCTTCACCGGGGCCGTCGGCGCCTTTCCAGTGCCATTGCAGCCAGCGGCTGCTGTTGACCAGCGAACCGTCCTCTTCAGCGAAACAGGTGGTGGGTAGACGAATCACTTCGGTCTGGATATCGGCGGTGTTCACGTCGTTGTACGGGCCGACCTTTTGCCAGAACTCCGACGTCTCGGTGGCCAGCGGATCCATCACCACCAGCCATTTCAGCTTGGCCAGTGCCGCCATCACCCGGTTCTTGTCGGGCAATGCGGCGATCGGGTTGAAGCCTTGGCACATGTAGCCGTTGACCTTGCCCTGGCCCATCAAGTCGAACACCTTGAGGATGTCGTATTGCGGGATATCGAGTTTCGGCAAGTAGTCGTAGGCCCAGTTGTTCTCGACCGTGGCGTTGGCGCCGTACCAGGATTTCATCAGGCTGACGTGGAACTTGCTGTAGTTCTGCCAATAGGACAATTGCCCCGGCCGCAACGGTTTTTGCGTGCGTTTGGTGATGTAGGCGTTGTAATCCTGCTCGGCATCGCCGGGCAGTGTCAGGTAACCCGGCAATGAGTTGGACAATAGGCCCAGGTCCGTCAGGCCCTGGATATTGGAGTGCCCGCGCAAGGCATTCACGCCTCCGCCCGGCATGCCAACGTTGCCCAGCAACAGTTGCACCATCGCCGCGCTGCGGATGATCTGCGCGCCGATCGAGTGCTGGGTCCAGCCCAGCGCATACAGAATGGTCATGGTCTTGCCCGGTTGCGAGCAAGTGGCGATTTCCTCCCAGATTTTGTGCATGGCATCGACCGGCATCCCGCAAATCTGACTCGCCAGTTCGATGTTGTAGCGGCTGTAATGCTGCTTCATCAATTGATAGACGCAGCGCGGGTCTTGCAGGGTCGGGTCGACCTTGGCAAAGCCGTCCTCACCGAGTTCATAACCCCAGCCGGATTTATCGGTATAGAGACGCTTGGCCGCATCGTAGCCACTGAAAATGCCGTCCTCGAAGCCAAACCCGGCTTTGACGATGAACGACACGTCGGTGTAGTTGCGCACGTATTCGTGCTGGATCTTGTCCTCGGTCAGCAGGTAATTGATCAGCCCGCCCATGAAGGCGATGTCGGTGCCGGTACGGATCGGCGCGTAATAGTCGGCCACCGAGGCGGTCCGGGTAAAACGCGGGTCGACCACGATCAGCCGCGCCTTGTTGTGCGCCTTGGCTTCGGTCACCCATTTGAAGCCGCACGGGTGCGCTTCTGCTGCGTTGCCGCCCATCACCAGAACCAGATTCGCGTTGGCGATATCGGTCCAGTGGTTGGTCATGGCACCACGGCCGTACGTCGGGGCAAGACTTGCCACCGTCGGGCCGTGTCAGACACGCGCCTGGTTATCAAACCCCAGCATGCCGAGACTGCGAATGACCTTGTGGGTGATGTAGCCCGCTTCGTTGGACGCCGCCGATGCCGCGAGGAAACCGGTGGTCACCCAGCGATTCACCGTTTGGCCTTGCTCATTCTTCTCGATGAAGTGGGCGTCGCGGTCGGCCTTCATCAGGTCGGCGACGCGATCGAGTGCTTCATCCCAGGAGATTCGCGTCCATTGCGTGCTGCCGGGCTTGCGCACCTGCGGGTATTGCAAGCGGCCGGGGCTGTGAATGAAGTCCAGCAGGCCTGCGCCTTTGGGACAAAGGGTGCCGCGGTTGACCGGGTGGTCGGCGTCACCTTCGATGTGGATGATGTTTTGCGCGACATTCTTCGCGTCATCGCCCTGGCTGTACATGATCAACCCACAGCCGACCGAGCAATACGGGCAGGTGTTGCGGGTTTCATGGGTATGGGCAAGCTTGAAGTGGCGCACCTGCTCGGCGAAGGCTGGCGTGGGGGCCATGCCCAACGCACCCAGGCTCGAGCCCACAAGGCCGATACCAGCGACCTTGAAGAACTGACGACGGCTGAGGTCCATCGTGCACTCCTGATCAGGTGGAAATCCGGTGCTTTGCCGGACTCTTCTGGACAATCACGGTTGCGGCAGACGGACTGCCGACTTTTGAATTCTAGACAAGGCTGTCGAATTCACCATGACAACCGACCGTCGGCCTTGGACCGCCCCTTGTAGGAGCGAGCCTGCTCGCGATGGCGTCAGCACATCCAACATAGAGACCGACTGACACTGCGCTTCGCGAGCAGACTCGCTCCTACAGGGGATTGGCGATTATCATGGTCGGCATTCCAATCCAGCCTTTTATGAGACTGCGCATGACTTTCGATTTTGATCAGGTGTTCGACCGTCACAACACCGGCAGTACCAAATGGAGCCGCTACCCGGCCGACGTGTTGCCGATGTGGGTCGCCGACATGGATTTCGCCGCACCGCCGATGATCATCCAGGCCCTGCAAAAGCGTCTGGAACACCCGATGGTCGGCTACAGCGTGGCCCCGGACAATTTGCGCGCAGCCATCGTTGCCGATCTGTGGAACAAGTTCGCCTGGCGTGTCGAGCCGCAAGAGCTGATTTTCCTGCCGGGAGTCGAATCGGGCTTCAATATGGCACTCAAGGCGCTGGTCCAGCCGCAACAGAATGTCGTGGTGCAGGTGCCGAACTACCCGCCGCTGCGCCACGCGCCGGGGCATTGGGGCCTGAACAAGGTCGAGCTGAATTTTGATTCGCAAGCCGACGGCACCTACACCACGCCACTGGATACCCTGAGCCAGTCGCTGCAAGGGGGCGGCGCCCTCTTGCTGAGCAACCCGCACAACCCGCTGGGCAAGGCGTTCCCTCAGGCAGAACTGCAAGCCATCGCCGATATCTGCCTGGAACACGACGCCTGGATCATCTCCGACGAGATCCATGCCGAGCTGTGTTTTGACGGTCGCCAGCACATTCCGATGGCAACCCTGAGCCCGCAGATCGCCCAGCGCACCATCACGCTAATGTCGGCCAGCAAGGCCTACAACATCGCCGGGCTGAAAACCTCGTTCATGATCATCCAGGATCGCCACCTGCGCGAGAAGGTCAACCACGCCCGTTGCGGCATGGTCGACAGCGTCAACCCGCTGGGCCTGGAAGCCACCCGCGTCGCCTACAGCGAAGCCGGTCCATGGCTTGCCGAGTTGAAGAATTATTTGCAGAGCAACCGTGATTATCTGGTCGAGGCCGTGCGCACCCGCCTGCCGGGCATCACCATGAATGAGCCACAAAGCACTTACCTGGCCTGGCTCGACTGCTCGGCGCTGGGACTGGATAACCCGCAGCAATTCTTCCTCGAACAGGCCAAGGTCGGTCTGAGCCCGGGTCTGGATTTTGGCGATGACTGCAAACAGTTCGTGCGCCTGAACTTCGGCTGCCCACGTTCGTTGCTGGAAGAAGGGATTGCGCGGATGGAGCGTAGTTTGCGGGACCTCAAGCGCTGACACCCTCTGAGCAACAATACAGATCTCTTGATGGAGCGAACCGATTCTCTGACGTAAAAATGGAACCCCGGGGTAACTGCGGCGCTCCACAGCTTATGGGCCCGGCAATGGCGGGCCCTTCGATATCTGGAGGTCGCCATGTCCGTACCTGTCGTCAAACTGTTCACTCAACCGAACTTCGCCTGGACGGATATCCGTAAGGAAGAGGAAGCCCATCCCGGTGGAAATGATCCTGGCCTGGTTCAACGTGATGACGCCTGAGCATCTACGCGCCACCGTCGGTTGATGTCCCCGAGCCATGAGCTTCATTGCCTGGGTCGCGGTGCTGGGCGCCGTACTGCTGACACTGGCGCTGACTTCGTCGTACCTGCGCTGGATGCCGGTGACCACTTCCGCCGTGTGCCTGGTGCTGGGGGTGGCCATCGGCCCGGCCGGCCTGGGCTGGCTCAGGCTGGACATCAACGATGCGACGTTCTGGATGGAGCACCTGACGGAAGTCGCGGTGCTGTTTTCGTTGTTCGTTTGTGGACTCAAGCTACGGTTGCCACTCAAGGACCGCAAGTGGCGAGTCGCATTGGGGCTCGCTGCCCCGGTGATGCTCTTGACCATCATCGGTGTCAGCCTGCTGCTGCATTTCGTCTTCGGGCTGGCATGGGGACCATCGTTGCTAATCGGGGCGATTCTGGCGCCCACCGATCCGGTGCTGGCGTCGCTGGTGCAAGTCAACGATGCCAAGGATGACGACCCGGTCCGTTTCGGACTGTCCGGCGAGGCCGGGCTCAACGACGGTATTGCCTTTCCGTTTGTCATCCTCGGTTTGTTGTTTCTGCAACAGAGTTCCGGTGCCTCCCTCGTCTGGCTCGATGACTGGGCGCTCAAGCGTCTGTTGTGGGCCGTGCCCGCCGGTTTGTTGATCGGCTACTGCATGGGCCGCGGCATCGGCCGCCTGACCCTGTCGATGCGCATCCGCAATGCCGACAGTACCCTTTCCCCCAACGATTACCTGACGTTCGCCCTGATTGCGCTGGCGTATGTCGCGGCCGAGTCGGTTCACGGCTATGGCTTTCTGTCGGTATTTGCCGCTGGCCTGGGCTTGCGCCGGGCTGAGGTCAAAACGACAGGAGATTCGCAAACGCCGGCTGAGCATCTGGTGCAACCGGTGGTCGGTCACCAGAACGTCGAGCCGGATGCCGCCGTGCACGGCGATGTGGCGAACCTGGAGGACAGCCAGGTCGCGGCCGGGATCATGATCGGCGACATGCTGTCCTTCGGCAGTTTGGTTGAGCGGGCCATGGAGGTGTTTCTGGTCACCCTGCTCGGGGTGGTGCTGGTTGGCCATTGGGACTGGCGCGCGTTGGCCATTTCCCTGGTGCTGTTCTGCGTGATTCGCCCCTTGAGTGTTGCCCTGTTGCCATGGGGCGGTTTGCTGACCGGCCCGCAACGACTGCTGATCGGCTGGTTCGGGATTCGCGGCATCGGGAGTTTCTATTACCTGTTCTATGCCTTGAACCATGACCTGCCGCCAGCGGTGGCGAGCGTGTGCACCGACATCACGCTGTCGGTGGTGGCGCTGAGCATTCTGCTGCACGGCATCAGCACTCAACCGATGCTGGCGCGTTATGAACGGCAGACTCGCCAACTCACTTCATTGCCAAGGCGATGATTTCCACCAGATTGCTTTGAGTAAAGGGTTTGGGCAGGCGCGGGAGTCTGGCCGCGAAGCCTTCCAGACTTTCGGCGTAACCGGTGGCCAGGACGATCGGGATTGTTGGCTTCAAGATTCGAATGGCCTGCGCCAGTTGCGCGCCATTCATTTGCGGCATGGCCATGTCGGTGATGACCAGATCGAAGTGCTGCTCGCTGTCGATCAACCGTAACGCCTGCGCGCCGGACTCGGCGATGCTGACATGATGCCCGAGATCTTCCAGCAGCAGGCAGGTGCTGGTCAACACCAGGCTGTCGTCATCGACCACCAGCACATTCAATCGCGGAACCTGTGGTGCGTCCGGTTCTGTGGCGACAGATTCGGCTACCGAACCTGCCCCGGCCACGGGCAACCAGAGTTCGGCGGTGGTGCCTTGGTCTTTCTCGCTCTTGAGTATGAAGCGCCCACCCATTTGTTCGATAAAGCCATGCACCATCGACAGCCCCAGTCCCGTGCCCTTGCCGACGCCTTTGGTGGTGAAAAAAGGGTCCATCGCCGATGCCAGCGTTATGGCGTCCATGCCCTCCCCGGTATCGGTCACGCTCAGGCAGACATAACGTCCCGGCGCCAGGGATGATTGCGGCTGTTCGAGAATGACCTCGGTGCGAGTGTCGATAATAATTTTTCCACCGTTGGGCATCGCATCGCGGGCGTTGGTGGCCAGGTTGAGCACCGCCAGCTCCAGCTGATTGACGTCGGCCAGCACTGGATCGGGCTCAGGTAGGAAGCAGGTTTCGATTTTCACCGACGGTCCAAGGGAGCTGCGCAACAGTCCGGTGATGCCCTGCACCAGAGCCGGAATCTCGACGGTCTCGGCCTTGAGCTCCTGACGCCGGGCAAACGCCAGCATGCGCTGGGTCAGGGACACACCGCGCAAGGCGCCCTGGGTGGCGTTGTCCAGCAAACGGGCGATTCTCGGATCGTCCGGCATGCGCTTGCGGACAATTTCCAGATTGCCGAGGATCACGGTCAGCAGATTGTTGAAGTCGTGGGCAATCCCGCCGCTGAGTTGGCCGATGGCCTGCATTTTCTGCGCTTGGAACAGTGCCTCGCGGGTTTGCTCAAGGGCCAGCTGCGCCTGGGTTGCCTCGGTGATATCCCGGGTGATCTTGGCGAAGCCAAGCAATGTGCCGGTCTCGCCCCAGATCGGGTCCACCACGACATGCGCGAAAAACCGCGTGCCGTCCTTGCGCTGACGCCAGCCCTTGTTCTCGAAACGCCCGTCGCGCACCGCAATCTCCAGCGTGCGCTGCGGCTCGCCGGCGGCACGATCTTCCGCGGTGTAGAACATGGAAAAATGTTGGCCGATGACTTCTTCCGGCCGGTAGCCCTTGATGCGCTGCGCCCCGGGATTCCAGTTGGTCACGCGTCCATCCGGAGCGAGCATGTAGATCGCGTAATCCGTGACGCTTTGCACCAACAGGCGAAATTGCTGTTCGCTTTGCTTGAGGGTTTCTTCGGCCATCTTGCGATCGGTCAGGTCACGGGTAATCTTGGCAAAACCGAGCAAAGTGCCCGACGCATCGCGTATTGGATCAATCACCACGTGGCACCAGAAATGCGTGCCGTCCTTGCGCACCCGCCAGCCCTCGCCTTCGAAACGTCCTTCGTGAATCGCCGTGTCCAGGGCCCTTTGGGGCAAACCGGCACGGCGATCCTCTTCGGTGTAGAACTGCGAGAAATGATGACCGAGAATTTCGGCCTCTTCATAACCCTTGAAGCGCCTGGCGCCAGCGTTCCAGCTGCTGATGATGCCATTGGGATCAATCATGTAGATGGCGTAGTCGACCACCGCATCGATAAGCAGACGAAAGCGCGTTTCATCATTCACGTCCGCTCTGGTTTGATCCACGCTCATTGGGTTCTCGCGTCATATTTGATTTTCTGGAGTATGCGACAAACTGCCGATTTGGAAAGCCGCTACATCGGCAGTTTGCTGATCAAATCGAGCCTGTTAACGATATACGTGTTTGACGATGCCGGCGTACAAATCCTACGGCGCTGAGGAGGAAAACGTCGGCTCGATCGACCACCAGTGCGGCAACAATTGCCTGACTTTACTGTCGCCAAAGCGGTCATCAATCAACATCACCACCCCTTGGTCTTGCTGCGTACGAATCACCCGTCCTGCGGCCTGCACCACTTTCTGTACGCCGGGAAACAGGTAGGTGTAGTCGTAGCCGGCACCGAAAATCGCGGCCATTCGCTGTTTCAGCTGTTCGTTGACCGGGTTGAGTTGCGCCAGCCCCAAGGTAGCGATGAATGCACCGATCAACCGTGCACCGGGCAGGTCGATGCCTTCACCGAACGCCCCGCCCAGTACCGCGAAGCCGACGCCCTCGCCGCTTTCGGTGAATTGATCGAGAAACTGCTGGCGTTGCGATTCTCCCATGCCCCGGGATTGCGACCACAGATTGATTTGCGGATGACATTCGGCCAGTGACTGAGCCACTTGCTGCAAGTAATCGAAACTGCTGAAAAACGCCAGATAGTTACCTGGCCGCTGGCGGAACTGGTTGGCGATCAGCTCGACAATCGGTGCTACGGAGGCCTGACGATGCACGAAACGGGTCGAGATACGGTCGACGATGTGCACCTGCAACTGATCAGCGGCAAACGGCGACTCGACATCGATGCACACGGTGTTTTCCGGCGTCCCCAACAGATCGGCGTAATAGTGACGCGGGCTGAGCGTTGCCGAAAACAGTACCGTGCTACGCGCTGCCGTCAGGCGCGGCCCGATGAAGCCGGCGGGCACTACGTTGCGCAGGCACAGTTGCGAGAGATTTCGTTTGCGCTCCAGGTCGCGCTTGCTGATATCGAACAGAAAGTGCTCGTCGAACAGTTCGGCCACTCGACTGAACTGCAACATGTCGAAGTAAAAGCCCTGCAGTGCGCTGTCCAGCCCTTGCGGGTGATCGTTCAGGTAGTCACCGATACTGGCGCTGCACGATGACAGCGCCTGGAGCAGTTTTTCCGGGGCCTTGTCATAAGCCTGATAGGCGCCCGGTTGCTGATTGTGCAAAGTATTCCATTCACGATTGACCCGTTGCAGGGGCTTTTTCAACGCTTCGGGAGCGGTTTTTCGTACAGCATTGAGGGTCGCTTGATCGAGGCTGGCGCTGTACATCTGACGACCGCGTTCCACCAGGTTGTGGGCTTCATCCACCAGCACCGCGACCTTCCAGTTATTGGCTTGCGCCAGCCCGAACAGCAACGCGCTGAAGTCGAAGTAATAGTTGTAATCGGCAACCACCACGTCGGCCCACCGGGCCATCTCCTGGCTCAGGTAATACGGGCAAACCTCGTGGTCGAGCGCGATTTGTCTCAACGCATTCTGGTTCAGCAGGCTTACTTCACTGGCGGCCTGGCGCGCTGCCGGCAAGCGATCATAGAAACCCTGGGCCAACGGGCAGGATTCACCGTGGCAGGCTTTGTCCGGATGCTCGCAAGCCTTATCCCGGGCGATCATTTCCAGAACCCGCAAGGGCGGTGCATCGGCGCGATCGAGGATTACCTGCGCCGCATCCAGTGCCAGTTTTCGCCCCGGGGTTTTCGCCGTGAGGAAGAACACCTTGTCCAGTTGCTGTGGCGCCAGGGCCTTGAGCATCGGAAACAGGGTGCCAACGGTCTTGCCGATCCCGGTCGGCGCCTGCGCCATCAGGCACCGGCCGGTACTGACAGCCTTGAACACCGATTCGGCCAGATGACGCTGCCCCGGCCGAAAACCGGCGTGGGGAAACGCCAACTGTTGCGCCGCCTGGTTGCGCCCTTCGCGATGAGCCATTTCCTGCTCGGCCCAGCGCAGGAACCGTGCGCAATGCTGCTCGAAGAACAGTTGCAGTTGCGGGGCACTGAAGGACTCGACCAGACAGGTTTCCTTTTCGCTGACGATGTCGAAATACACCAGCGCCAGGTTGATTTGCTCAAGATCCAGATTGCGGCACATCAACCAGCCATAGATTTTCGCCTGGGCCCAGTGCAATTGTCGGTGGTTGGCCGGTTGCTTGCTCAAGTCGCCCCGGTAGGTCTTGACCTCTTCCAGGCAGTTTTGCGCGGGATCGTAGCCGTCCGCCCTGCCCTTGACGGTCAGGCGTTGGTATTGGCCTTCGAGGGCCACTTCACTCTGGTAGCCTTCGCTGCGCCGCGAAGCGACCGTGCGATGGCCGACAATGCCTTCCAGCGCAGTCGGTGACGGTGTGAAGCGCAGGTCAAGGTCGCCGGCCTTGGCGGTGAACTCACACAGTGCCCGTACTGCAATGCTGTAGCTCAAGCGTCCTGCTCCGCCCACTGCACGTAACACACGGCAATCGGCATGCGGTGCTCATGGCAGAACTCCAGCCAACGCAACTGGTTATCCTGAAGGCGATCCCCCGGCCCTTTGACTTCGATCATGCGGTAGGTCTTTTGCTCCGGCCAGAACTGGATCAGGTCCGGCATGCCGGCGCGATTGGCCTGGATGTCCAGCAGCAAGCGATTGAACCAGTGTTTGAGGTGCTCGGCCGGCAAGCAGTCAAGGGCCTGATCCAGCAGTTCCTCGCTGAGTACGCCCCAGAATACGAAGGGTGATTGCACACCCCATTTCTCGACATAACGCTGGCGAATGGTCTGCCGATAGCGCCCATCATCGAGTTGCGCGAGACAAGCCTGGAACAGGTCAGCCCGGCGCACATGGAAATCTTCATTGAGCAGGTCAACCGGACCGCGCTGGAACGGGTGGAAAAACGCCCCCGGCAGCGGCGCGAAAATCGCCGGCCAGCACAGCAGGCCAAACAGCGAATTGATCAGACTGTTTTCGACGTAATGCACCGGTGCCGACGCTTGCGACAAGTGCGCCTGCACGTAATTCTCCACCGACATCACTGGATCGGTCCTGGGCAATTGCAGGTCCAGGCGCAGCATTTCCCGTGGGGTCGCACGTTTCATCGCCGGCCCGCCGAGCTTGCGGCGCAACCGGGGCAACACGCGGCGCAATTGCTGTTGTTCAGCGGCGCTTTGCGGTGATTGTTCCGCCTCTGTGGCCAGATCCAGGGCCAATTCGTATTCCCCGCAACGCTCCAGCACCCGGATCATTCGCGCACGGGCGCCGGGGTAGGCGCACTGGCGGTACAGCATCAGCGCCGTGGAAAAATCCGCGATGCGCTCGCAGTGCTGGGCCATCAAGAACAACAATTTGTCGCGACGCCTTTGCAGCCAAGGATTGATCAGCGTCAGCCCGTTGATCTGCTCGACAATGTCAGCCACCGCTTCACCGGCCTCGAAGTGCTGCTGACATTCATAGAGGAACATGCAGGCATCCACGTCCTCACGGCTGCGCAAACCCCTGGAATCGGCGCAGAACTCGACTTTTTCGTAGGTGTAGATGCCAAGGTCGGCCAACACGAATTCGGACCAGTCTTGGTAAAGATTGCCGAAAAACATCAAGCGCAGGCGATCGCACAGGCCCATGATGGTCAGACTGAACAGGCGATCCGCCAGCTCAGGGCACCAGTCTGCGAAACTCCGTGTTTCGGGAAACAGTTCGCACACAGCCGGCAGCCAATCGGCCTTCTTGCCTTTGGGCTGGTCGATGGCGCTGCCCAGGCACTGAACGATTTCGGCCTTGAGCAATACCTCGAACAGTGTCTCGACCGACAACGGCAGTTGTTCATCGACCCAACCCAGGGCCACGAGGGGGTCGGCAGCTTTGGCGATGTCACCGATTTCGGCGTAATGCAGTTTGCTCGCCCTGAAATGAATCCCCTTGCGCATGACCATCCGGACCAGCAGCGCCCGGGACTCGCGCGGCAAGCCATTGAAGTCGGCAATGAACCGTTGCTCTTCGGCGCTGAGTACATCGGCATAGCGATGCTCAAGCCAATCAAGCACTTGCATGAAGTTGTTCAGGTAATAGAACGGATCGTCGAGCGGGTTTGCAGTCACAGGAAAATGGGCCATGGCGAGCAAGTACTGGTTATGCGTACAGATACCAGCAAGCCCTGCCCGGCGCAATCGGAAAAGGATGGGCGGAAGCGCTGCCAGGAAATTTTTTCGGCGCGTAGAACTTTCCGCCGATCCGTGGCACCAACCGCGTTAGAGGTGCTGTCGTGCTCGACAGTCGTGGCGATTTTTTGAAGGATGAGAGGTGGTTATGAACATCAAGACATTGGGTTTGCCTTTGGCGGTAGCGGCCTTTCTGGCCCTGGCCGGCTGCTCGACGCCCACGGTGGTGACCCTGCAGAATGGCACCCAGTATTTGACCAAGGACATGCCGAAAACCAAGACCAAGGACGGCTTCTTCGAGTTCGAGGATATTTCCGGGGCGAAGGTGAAGGTCAAGGCTGATGAAGTGAGTACGATCCGGCAGGAAGATTGAAGATCGCGTTATCGTTCTTCGCGAGCAAGCCCGCTTCCACATTTGACCGAGTCGCCCGCAAATTCCGGGGTGGCCGAAATCGTTGCAGCTGCCGCTGGCTGCGTTCGACTGCGCAGCGGGATTTGATCCGGCACATCAGCTCGGCCAAGGTTTTATCCCGCAGTTGTACCAAGCAGTGCATGTGGTCTGGCATCACGATCCACGTCAGAAAATCAGCCCAATTTTCTTTTTGCGCCTTGTGCAATTCCAGCGCCACCAGCCCACCCAGCCGCCAATCGGTAAAAACCGGCTGTCGCCGATGGACCACGGCTGTCAGTAGATAGATGCATCCAGTTTCTGGGAAACGACCAATGCGTAAATGACTGGCATTCAAACAGACAGGCATTCCATTGCCTCCTATATCCACTTAAAGGAGGCTCGGAATCTACGGAGTTGCGACTTCAGGTGGCAGGCGCATATCGCTACAAAAAATGACCGATCAGCTACCGCTCCGAATCTTGTTCCAAAGCCGCGTACGAATCCGGTCGATGTTCAGTGGCATCGCTTCCAGGGCGAACAATTTGCCCATCATTTCCGGGCTCGGGTAGACCTTGGTGTCGTTCTTGATCGCCGGGTCGATCAGGCTGTCCGCCTGTTCGTTGCCGTTGGCGTAATGCACGTAATTGCTGATGCTGGCCATCACTTCCGGGCGCAACAGGTAGTTCATGAAGGCGTAGCCGGCCTTTTCGTCGGGGGCATCGACCGGCATGGCGACCATATCGAACCAGATCGCAGCGCCTTCCTTGGGAATCGAATAGCCGATATCAATGCCGTTCTTGGCTTCCTTGGCGCGGTTCTCCGCTTGCAGGATGTCACCGGAGAAACCGACCGCCACGCAGATGTCGCCGTTGGCCAGGTCGCTGGTGTACTTGGACGAGTGGAAATAGCTGACGTACGGCCGGACTTTCAGCAGCAGCGCTTCGGCCTTTTTGTAGTCTTCCGGATTTTTACTGTGGTGCGGCAAGCCCAGGTAATTCAACGCGGCAGGCAACAATTCCGGGCCGTTGTCGAGAATGGCTACGCCACACTTTTGCAGTTTCTGCATGTTTTCCGGTTTGAAGATCAAGTCCCAGGAATCCACGGGCGCGTTATCGCCCAGCACTGCTTTGACCTTGGCGATGTTGTAGCCGATGCCTGTGCTGCCCCACAGATACGGGAAGCCGTGTTCGTTGCCCGGGTCGTTGGTTTGCAACGCCTTGAGCAGTACAGGATTGAGATTCTTCCAGTTCGGTAACTGGCTCTTGTCGAGCTTTTTCAGCGCCCCGCCTTCGATCTGCCGTGCCATGAAATGGTTGGACGGGAACACCACGTCGTAACCGGATTTGCCGGTCATCAGCTTGCCATCGAGGGTCTCGTTGCTGTCGTAGACGTCGTAGGTGAAGGCGATGCCGGTTTCTTTCTGGAAGTTCTTCGTAGTGTCCGGCGCGATGTAGTCAGACCAGTTGTAGATTTTGACGTTGTCAGCCGCCTGGCTGATTGAAGCGATGAGCATCAGCGGCGCCAGGGTCAGGGTCTTTCGGATCATGAGTCGATTCCTGTATGGGTTTGTTTTTGTTGGCAGGCAATCAAAGGATCAGCTTTTAATTTTTTAAGGGGTTCAGAAAATCAACACGTAGGTCTTGCGCACGGTTTCCTGGATATCCCAGATACCGAGGCTGTTAGCCGGCAACATCAGTGCGTCGCCGGCTTCTATGTGCAGGGTTTCACCATCGTCCGGGGTGAACGTGCAGCGACCCTGGATGAAGTGACAGAATTCCTGGGCCACGATCTGCCGACGCCAGCGGCCGGGGGTGCATTCCCAGACACCGGTTTCGACGCCGTCGTCGCGCTCGACGCTGGTGGTCGACGCCACCGCCACGGGCGTACCCAAAGGCACGGCGACCGGATTGGACTCTTCCAGCTTCAGGGTTGCGGTGTTCTTGAATTGCGTGATGCTCATGGGATACCTGTTGAAATAAAACGTCGTTTGATTAGTGCATGAAATCTTCCATGAACCCCGCGACCCCACTGGCGAGCTTGCGCCGCCAAGGCGCGGTGGCCGGGTTGGCCAGGGTCTGGTCTTCGTGGACGAAGCTGCGGATGATCGCGTTGTAACCGAGCCAGCGGCAGGGTTCGGGCTCCCACGCCCGTAGCGCATTGAGGCCGCGCTGTGGAATGACCCACGGTTGATGGACCCGCTCGGTGTCGCGTTGCAGGATCAGATCGGCAAGGGTTCGCCCACCCAGATTGCTGGCGCCCACACCCTCCCCGCCATAACCACCGGACAGGGCAATCCCGCTGGCCCGGTCGCAAAGCATGTGCGGCTTGAAGCGCCGGGACATGCCCAGGTTGCCGCCCCAGCCGTGGGTGATCTGAACGTTCTTGAGCTGCGGGAACAGTTCACCGAACAGATAGCGGCGCAGCTCGATTTCGCTACGGGTCAGGTCGAAGTCATGGCGCAACCGTCCGGCAAACTGGTATCCGCCACGGGCGCCGAAGATCAATCGATTGTCGGCGGTGCGCTGGCCATAAGTGACCTGGCGACTGCTTTCGCTGAAGGCTTGACCGCGACTCAAACCGATTTCGTCCCAAGTGGCGGCGGACAATGGCTCGGTGGCGACGATCAGGCTTTGTACCGGTAACTGATAGCGGCCCAATGGCGGCAACGTCACCGAATAACCTTCTACCGCCGGCACCACCCAATGGCTGCGCACCGAGGCCTTGGCCGTGCGCAGGCTGCCCGACTGCCATTGAGTTACCGGGCTGTTCTCATAAATCCGCACCCCCATGCGCTCCACCGTGCGCGCCAGTCCGCGTACCAGTTTCGCCGGGTGAATGGTTGCTACGTGCGGGGCATAAATGCCGCCATACGGTTTGGCGACGCGAATTTGCTGCGCCAACTGTTCCGGGCTCAGCCAGCGGTAATCGCTTTCGTTGAGGCCTTGCTTGTAGAGCTTGTCCAGATACTGGCGAAGGCTGGTTTCCTGTTCGGGATACCGTGCGGCGCAGTACAGCGCACCACCCTTGCGATAATCACAGTCGATGCCTTCACGTTCGAGGACAATTTCCACTTCATCGGGGATGTTGTGCAGCACGTCGTAGGAGGCGCGGCGCTGTTCGGGGGATGAATCTGCAAGCAGCCGATCTTCGCCCAGCAGATTGCCCATCAACCAGCCACCATTGCGACCTGAGGCGCCAAAACCGGCGGTTTGCGCCTCGATGATGGCGATGTTCAGCTCCGGCGACTGACGCTTGAGGTAATACGCGGTCCACAGCCCGGTATAACCGGCGCCGATGATCGCCACGTCGATATCCAGGTCCTGTTCCAGTGCCGGACGCGCCAGGAGCGGCTCGTCGAGTTGGTCCATCCACAAACTGATAG
Source organism: Pseudomonas sp. NFX224 (assembly GCF_048565165.1). Lineage (NCBI taxonomy): Bacteria > Pseudomonadati > Pseudomonadota > Gammaproteobacteria > Pseudomonadales > Pseudomonadaceae > Pseudomonas > Pseudomonas sp. NFX224. The sequence continues at coordinate 172,864 of NZ_CP183416.1, forward strand.
TGCGCCACGCCGGCATGCAAGCCTCCGCCACTCAAAACTTCGATGGCGTTGATCCTAGTGCGTGGGCTTAGACGGTGTCTTGCGCGCGTGCACGCAAAGAAATTTGTTTGGCGTATGCCTTGGGCGACAGACCGGTGTGCTGGCGGAAACAGCTATAGAACGCCGACAGCGAATTGAACCCGGCGGCGAACGCCAGTTCATCGATGCGCAACGGCGGCGTCGCTTTATCCAGTGCGTCGAGCAGGTGTTGCAGGCGAGCCCGGTTGACGTAGCGATAGAAGCTCTGGCCGAGCACCTGATTGAGCAGATAGGAAATCTGATTGCGGCTGTACCCACACTCCTTCGCGACCCGTTGCAGGTCGAGTTCAGGGTCGAGATAGGGTTGCTGGCGCTGGAAGTACTGTTGCAAGTCGTCGGCCATGAAACTCAGTTGGCGCGGAGACAGGCCAAGGCGGCTGACGGCCGGCCGCTGATTGCTGGCGGCTTTGCTCGCGGGTTGTTCATGCACCAGCGAAGCGTATTCGTTGACCCGCCAGATCAACCCGTCCTTGACCGTGATCGCCTCGCTGGCACGGAACGACACCAAACCCTCGCCGCCACGCAGGGTAATGCGGTACTGAATGAACGCGGTATTGCCGTCCAGACGAATGCGGTCCGAATGCTCCAATGCTTCGTCCGGATCGCGGGGCATGCTGCTGCGCACGTATTCACGCAATTCGCCCAGGCCCATGACCCGATTCTGGAAAAAATCGCTGTACTGGATATCGGGGTGATACAGCGCCATGACACCGTCCAGGTCCCGGTGCTTCCAGCGCAAGTGGTAACGCATGACCGTCTCACCCGTGGCAAGGGTTTGCTGTGGGCCATCATCCTCGGCGTGCATGGAAGGTCTCGACAAAAAAAACTGAGCTTGCCCAACTTCTGCCAGTGCTTCAACGACTAAACCTGTATCGGCGTTTTTCCGAAAACGTTTGCGCGACACGGCTTGTATAATAAATGCGAAGCAATCGCCAAACGGCCTGAAAATTCCACATTTTTTTCACCTCCAGGTGCTACTTTTATAGTCTGTCACTGGTTGAGCCATTGAAGGCTCTTCCCTCCTAACATGAGCTAAAGGAAGCGCTCGATGAAGAAGGCGGGCAACACATGAATAAAGGGTTCAGCAAGGTCACTTTTCCAAATGCCTGCCAGCTGATGCGCTGGCATTTTCATCCCATGGGTTTCGAGGCGAGCATGGATGCCCCGGGCAGCATGATTGCCCGTCTGTTTGACCGAGCCACTGGCGAGACCATGATCGCCATTGCCGGGATCCCTTGCGCGACAGTCATGAATGCCGCCGATGTCGAACGAATAATCGAAGCGGTGGAGGATGAGCTTGAGACATTTATTCCCCCTGTAGCCCTCCGGAGTTATGCCTGAAGGCCCGACTGATCGTAAAAAGCCCACGTCATGTGGGCTTTTTCTTGGGTTAAAGGTCAAAAGATTTACGCCGAAGCTTTGCTCTGTCGATGATCGGCGAAGAACGCCTTGCCCTTGCCGATCCGGTCCGAAGCCTTGGGGTTGTTCACCGCTTGGGTGTCCTGCCCATCGACATACCAATAACAATGACGCACGGCGCGGGTGATGCCCACATAGGCCAAGCGCAGGATTTCGTCTTTTTGCGCGTTGTCGTACGGTTCGCTGTCGCCGGCCTTGCCCAATCCGGCCATTCTATACACCTGATTTTTGTATGGTGAACTGGTCAGGTGCTGACAATCGCCGAGCAGGAAGACAGCGTCGGCCTGCAAGCCCTTGGCGCTGTGGTAGGTCAGTTGTTTCAAGCGCCGGGACTCGTACGGCAAGCTAGAATCAACATTAACTACAGACTGAATATGCTCTTCTATCAATGACTTATCGCTACTTTTTCGATAAAGCATCAGGATTGAATCGCCCTTCCTGTAATGCTCGATCAAGCGCTGGGACATGCCTGAGTCGTCACGATCCAGCACGTTGACCGGCAGTAAATCCTTTCGCTCGCCGCTGGCTTTGGCCTTCTTCCCGGCAATCGCCGGCGCAGCGCGCACGATGTGCTCGGCAGCGTCGATGATGTGCTGGTGACTGCGGTAGTTGTCGCTGAGCATCACCTTGGTTGTACTCGGCGAGGAGAACTCCTTGTTGAACTCCATGAAATAGCTCGGCGAACTGCCACGCCAGCCGTAAATCGATTGCCAGTCGTCACCGACGCACAGCAGCGATGAGCGCTGGGCGCCTCGACCGACGTGCATCGCCGGGCCGCGACTGCGGACTTCAGCCAGGCTGGCGCGAACCCAGGAAACGATCTGCGGCGATACGTCCTGGAACTCATCGATCATCAAGTGCGAAAGCGGCCTCAGCAATTCGTCGCTGAGCAGCTTGAGGTTTTCCGGTGAATGCTCGCTGAACAAGGCGAACATCCGGTTGTAGGTCATGATCGGCGGTTTCTGGTCGAGCAAGTGATCTTCCAGCGCTCGCCAATACAGACTCAAGGCCTCGAAGAAAAACCGGTCAGGGTCGTCCTTGCCAAAACTCATCTGGCCCACTGCCGTCCGCACATCCAGCCCGAGGTTTTCGATGAACCCGGCGGCAGCGACAAAACAATCGAGTAACGGTGCGGAGGCGAGTTCGCCCTTGACCTTGTAATCAAAGCCTGGCCCGGCACTGGCGTCGCCAGCCAAGGATGCCAAAACACGCTTCGACGATTCGTAACTATCAAGCCATATCAATGGTTTACGGCAGAAAGCTTGAAACAGGGTGCGCTTTACCGCCCACTCTGCGCGCACCGTCAGCTTGGCATTCGGACGGGTGACCTGCGGGTTTTCCCGAGGATCGAAGCCCAGCACGACCCAGGCATCCAGTGACGGAATATAGCCGTGGCAATGGAATGTCGAACCGTTGATATCGAATGTCTGGCGCTTGGGCTCGATGCCTTTGATCGGCCAGGCCTTCACCCGAAACCACAAATCCTCAATCGTGTCGCAGAGTTCTTCATCGCGCTTGGCGGCCAGTTCAGTCACGGCCACGCGCTTTTGCACGTCCGGGTGATCGCGCTCCAGCTCCTTGAGCTGCAAGGCGTGACGCGACAACGGCTTGATCAATTCGCGAAAGCGTTCATCGCGAGTGTGCAGCGCTTGGTAACAGGCATTGAGCTGCTGGCGTTGGGCGTCATTGATGCGCAGGTCGAACGGATTACTGTCCACCTCTTCATCGCCACTTTGCGCGCGCAGGCTGAGGTTTTCGAAGGCTTGCAGGCGTTCGAAGCCCGGCAGACTGCGAACCATCGGCAGAATTCGCGAGTGGAAGGTGCGCACCAGGTCCCGCGCTTCCTTGAAACTGGGCGCCCGCCCCCAGAGCGCAAGCAGTTCGATCAACTTGTTGATGAAGTCCTTACGCGACTCGCGGGTGAACGTCACCACGGTCATCGAGCTCAACTCGAACCCCAGGTAATGCACCAGCAACACAATGCGCAGGACCAGCGTTGTCGACTTGCCCGCACCAGCCCCGGCAATCACCGACGTTGAAGGCGTGTCGCTGAAGATCATCTTCCACTGCGCTGCGCTGGGTTGCGCATGAGCCGGCAACAGTCGGGCGACATCGGCTTTCATGCGCTTCTTCAATTCGGCGGTCAGCGGCAGGCGCCAATCATCGAACAGATGATCATCGATGTTGGGTGGCCGATGTTCGGTGCTGCGCGAGTCGCGGATCAGCAGGACCTGCCGGCCTTCCTCCAGTCCCTCGAGCTTGCCTTCCTTATAGCCATATTCAACGCCGGCCGTGTGGCCGCTGCGAAAGCCATCCGCCTGGCCATGCAGCCACGACGCGCGGTGTTGTGCGCGCAGTCGTGTCAGGCCATGACCAAAGAAACGGGCGGCCAGACGCTTGAGCAGCGGCATCTCGGCCAGAGGACGAAGTTCAGGTGGAAGATCGGGGGTGTGTTGCGACACGCGGACGGACTCCAGGGTGTGAGGCTGTTGAGGGCTATGGTGTCTGCATTTGTCGTTGAGTTCTAGTGAAATGCTTATGACTCATTGGCTTATGCGTTGAATTGAAGGCTGGGTGAGAGTATTTCGAATGTATTCGATATCTAATCATTCGATGGTTATGAGGCATTTTTTACGCTTTTTATCGATTATTGACTGAAGGATCATGCCCGTCATCAACCACCGGTCTCGCTTCATGGCCCAGGCGCTCCGCCCCATGACGAACCTTTTCAGGAGACGATCATGCTTGAACTCAGACCTTTCAACTCGCTTGGCGGCGCACACCACGGCTGGTTGGATGCCCATCACCATTTTTCGTTCGCCGAATACTACGATCCCAAACGCATGAATTGGGGCAACCTGCGTGTGTGGAACGACGACGTGATCGCCCCCGGCACCGGTTTCCCCCAGCACCCACACCGAGACATGGAAATCATCACCTATGTGCGTGAAGGTGCGATTACCCACCAAGACAACCTGGGCAACAAGGGCCGCACCGAGGCCGGTGACGTTCAGGTCATGAGCGCGGGCACCGGCATCGCTCACAGTGAATACAACCTGGAAGCAACGCCGACCAAGATCTTCCAGATCTGGATCATCCCTAACGAATCCGGCCTGGCACCGTCCTGGGGCGCCAAACCGTTCCCGAAGGGTGACCGCGAAGGCTTCGTGACCCTGGCCAGCGGCAAGGAAGGCGACGATCAGAGCCTGCGCATTCGTGCCGATGCACGACTGGTGGCGGCGAACCTGAAGGCTGGCGAGTCCGCCGAGTACCGTCTGGACAGCGGCCGCCGCGCCTACCTGGTTCCGGCTACAGGCGTTATTGAAGTCAATGGCTTGCGCGCGCAAGCTCGAGACGGCATTGCAGTTGCCGATGAGCAGGTGTTGCGAGTGACGGCGATTGAGGACAGTGAGATCGTGTTGGTTGATCTGGCTTGATTCGATAACTGCACGGACAAAAAAAGGTTCTTCACGGAATCCCGGGAAACACAGAAACAAGAACGCCGATTTGATTGATGATGTTCGTGCGAGCAAACACATCTAACAAACCGGCGTTCTTATGCGCGATATTAATACTTTCCTTCCGTTTTGGGAGGGCTTTTCTGTCGTCACGATCAAGCCTGAGGGTGATGCCCTACGGATCGAACTGACTCCCCACGCCACCCGATTTCCTTCCTGTGGCGGCTGCCAAAAGCCTTGTTCAACCACTCATGAGTATTGCGAGCGAACCGTTCGCGATTTGCCCATTCTCGGCCGCGCGGTACGCCTCAGCGTGCTGCTCAGGCGCGTTGGCTGCCGCGACTGTGGCAAACGCATGGAGGCCGTGAGTTGGCTGGATCGCTATGCGCGCATGACACGCCGCTTGGCTGATGCGGTTATTCAGGCCAGCGAACGCCTTCCCACCCTGCACGTGGCCCAGATGTTTGGGCTGCATTGGGACACCGTGCGGTTGCTGGAGCGTCGGGCCTTGCAAGCGGCATTGAGCGAGTTGCCGACGGCTCAACCACGACGCCTGGTGATGGATGAATTCGCGCTGTTTAAAGGGCATCGCTACGCCAGTGTTGTGTTGGATGCCGATACGCGACGAGTGCTATGGATCGGCGAAGGCCGCAGCCGGGCGGCAGTTCGGCCCTTTTTCGAAGAGCTTGGGCCAGAGGGATGTGCTCGAATCGAAGCGGTGGCAATGGACATGAACACTGCGTTTGACCTGGAGGTTCGTCAGCACTGCCCGAAAGCGCGTGTGGTCTACGACCTCTTTCATGTGGTGGCCAAATATGGCCGAGAGGTCATTGACCGGGTCCGCGTCGACGAAGCTAACCGATTGCGTCATGACAAGCCGGCTCGCAAGGTCATCAAGCAGGCGCGATGGCTGTTGCTGCGCAATCCACAGAATCTGAAAACGCCGGAACAGCAGGTTCGCTTGCAAGATTTGTTGGCGGCCAACCAATCGCTGATGACGGTGTATTTGATGAAGGCTGAGCTCAAAACACTCTGGACACCGAGTGCTGCCTGGGCTTGGCGATCGGCCTGGAAGCAATGGCTGCGCCATGCTCATGAAAGCGAACTACCGGCACTGATCCAGTTCGCCAATCGGCTGAAGGCTTACTGGCGAGGCATCGTCAGTCGGGTTCGCTGGCCGATGCACACAGGGCAGTTGGAAGGTATAAACAATCGAATAAAGGTCATCAAACGGATGGCGTACGGTTACCGGGATAGCGAATTCTTTTTCATGAAGATCAAGAGCGTCTTTCCCGGTAATCCGTGAAGAACCAAAAAAAGGGGCGACCGTACTGGTCGCCCCTTTGTTTATGGATTTGTGGCGAGGGATCACTTCCCGGAAATAGCACCGTCCACCAACGTCTGGGCTTCTGCCACCAATTGCTTGAGGTGGTCATCACTCACGAAGCTTTCAGCGTAGATCTTGTAGATATCCTCAGTGCCCGACGGACGCGCCGCAAACCAGCCGTTCTCGGTCATGACTTTCAGACCGCCAATGGCCTGGTCGTTGCCCGGTGCGTGGCTGAGGATGCTCTGAATGGCTTCGCCGGCCAGTTCGGTCGAAGTGACCTGCGCCGGAGACAGCTTGCTCAGCAAGGCTTTCTGTTCCGGGTTGGCCTTGGCATCGACGCGAACGGAGAACGGTTCGCCCAGTTCGTCGGTCAAGGCACGATAGGCCTGGCTTGGGTCACGACCGGTGCGAGCGGTCATTTCAGCCGCCAGCAGCGCCGGAATCAAACCGTCCTTGTCGGTGCTCCAGACGCCGCCGTCCTTGCGCAGGAACGAAGCGCCGGCGCTTTCTTCACCGCCAAAGCCCAAAGAACCGTCGAACAAGCCATCGGCAAACCACTTGAAGCCGACCGGCACCTCGTACAGGCGACGGCCCAGACGCTTGGCCACGCGATCGATCAGGCCGCTGCTGACCACGGTTTTGCCCACGGCTGCATCAGCGCGCCAATGCGGACGGTTCTGGAACAGGTAATCAATGGACACCGCGAGGTAGCTGTTCGGCGCCAACAGGCCGCCGGACGGGGTCACGATGCCATGGCGGTCGTGGTCAGGGTCGCAGGCAAACGCCACGTCGTAGCGCTCTTTGAGGCCGATCAGGCCCTGCATGGCGTGAGTGGACGACGGGTCCATGCGAATCTGGCCATCCCAGTCAACGGTCATGAAACGGAAGGTCGGATCGACCTCTTTGTTCACCACGTCCAGGTCCAGGCGGTAATGCTCGGCAATCGCCGACCAGTAGCGCACGCCCGCTCCACCCAGCGGATCGACACCCAGACGCAGCTTGGCGTCACGAATGGCGTCGAAGTCGATCACGTTGATCAGGTCGGCGACATAGGTGTTCACATAATCGTGACGATGGGTGGTGCCGGCCTTCAGGGCTTGCTCGTAGCTGATGCGCTTGACGCCAGCGAGCTTGTTGCCCAGCAGTTCGTTGGCCTTGGCTTCGATCCACTTGGTGATGTGGGTATCGGCCGGGCCACCGTTGGTAGGGTTGTATTTGTAGCCACCGCTTTGCGGCGGGTTGTGCGACGGCGTAATCACGATGCCGTCCGCCAGGCCCGAAGTGCGGCCGCGGTTGTAGCAGAGAATCGCGTGGGAAATCGCAGGGGTCGGCGTGTACTCGTCGCCCTCGGCAATCATCACCGTCACGCCATTGGCCGCCAGTACTTCCAGGGCGCTGGCGCCGGCCGGAGTGGACAGCGCATGGGTATCGATGCCGACGAACAGCGGGCCATCGATGCCCTGGGCTTCGCGATACAGGCAGATCGCCTGGCTGATGGCCACGACGTGCCATTCGTTGAAACTCAGGTCGAAAGAGCTGCCTCGGTGCCCGGACGTGCCGAAGGCCACGCGCTGGGTCGAGATGGCGGCATCAGGCTGGCCGGTGTAGTACGCCGTTACCAGTCGCGGGATGTCGACCAACAATTCTGCCGGTGCCGGTTTACCCGCAAAATGACTGAGTGTCATGCAAAACCTCTGGAATAGAGTGGTTCAGGAATTGGAACGCAGTTTACTGGCAGTTTGACCGTAGCGCGACGTTATCGATCCCGATTGAACTCATGCTCAATGTTATAAATCCTCAGCCGCCCTGCTCACTCGATCGACGCCCTGCGCAATGCGTCTCCCAACAGACCCAGCGCGGTAGCGAGATCGTGATCACTGCCGAAGCTGTGGCTCAAGCGCAAATGTTGCGTGTGCAATCCCTGAAGACTGAACAACTCTCCCGGCGCGATCACCACCTGATGCTTGAGCAGGCGCTGAAACACCTCACGCACATCGACCCGCGGCAATGTGCGCACCCAGACCGTTGCGCCACCTTCCGGCTCGACGATCTGCAATGTGTCACCCATCCGCTCGCACAGCAATTGGGTCATTTGCTCCTTGCTGTCTTTGAGCCTGCGCCGCAGCAATTGCAAGTGCTGGTCGATGCGTCCGTTGCTGTACAGCCGAGCAAGGGCTTTCTGGCGAATCGGTGAGAGGCGGAAGGCGCGCAGCAGAAAGTGCCGCTGCCATTCGACGGCCAAATGCCGCGAGAGCAAGTAACCGTAGGGCGCTTCCGGCCCGACGATTTTTTCGAACGTGGAGAACACGATCAGGCGTTCGGGTGCCAGCAGATCGCGAAACCGCAAGCCTTCGGACTCAAAAGCGAGTTCACCGTAACAGTCGTTTTCCAAGACCCAGCAGTCATGCCGTTGCAGCAACTGCGCAATGGCACGCCGGTTTTCCTCCGGTGCCTGACTGCCGCGAGGCATGTTCAGGCCGGATGAAACCATCACCAGGCGCACGGGCTCGGTTTCAAGCAAGTCCTTGAGGTGTTCGCGGTCAAGACTGCCATCGGCCCGGAGCGGCCATTCGATCAGCCGCACCCCCGCCGTCTGGAGCAGGCGCAATATCCCCCAGTCGCAAGGTGACTCGATCACCACTGTGGCGTCCTTGAGGCCCAACACAGCGATCAGTATTTCCAGCACTCCACGAAGGTCCGCGCCAATGTACACATCATCGGCGTGCCAGCAACGTACCGGTGACGCGGTGTAGCGTGCGGCCAGCGCCATACGCAGTTCCAGCTCGCCACAAGGTTGCGAGTTCGGTTGCGGCTGGCGCGGATACTGGCGCAACAGTTCTCTTTCCAGCAGTAACAGCGGGCTGTCGATTGGCTGCAGCAATGCCGGGTCATCGCCACTCAGGACCAGCATCCCTGGGCGGCGAGCATTGACGTAAACGCTTTCGAGCAAATCGTTGCTGCTGTAGAGCGTGTTGATGGCCGGGGCTGGCGGCGCGTAATAGCCGGACTTGGCCACCGAATACACCCGCCCTTCTTTCTCCAGCAGCGAGTACGCGTATTGAATGGTCGAGATCGATACGTTCAGACGCTCGGCCAATTCACGCAACGAAGGCAAACGCATTCGCGTGTGGCTGACGGTTTCACCGATCAGTCCAGAGAGGTAACGGTAAACGGCCTGGTAGGCGAAATCCGTTTCGCGAGGACCTTTCATGGCAAGCATCCGCGCACGGTTAACGACCGGCTGACCATTCACTCGCCACCGAGATATCGTCATCCACCGCTTCGGTGCCCAGGTCCGGTTCGCCAGTTGCCGACTCCAGCGCCCTGCCCTGATCCATAGGCACAGGGCCGAGACTGTAGAGCTTGCCAATCAGACCGACCGGCAACCCACTGACGTCGACCATCCATTGAATGATCTGATCCGCAACCGGATGCCCCTGCATGGCCCGGTGCAAATCCGGCATGGCGACCAGCATGCCGGGATGGCATTGGCGCAGAAAGCGTTCAAGGTTCGCAGCATTGTCACTGAACGGCGCGAACAACAGGCATACCAGTTGAGCCTCGGTGAGGCCAAGACTGTGTTGCGCCTCGGTTGCCGTGCGTGTGCGCAATTGCGCCAGTGTCGCCGGGTTGCCAAACACCTCCTCTGCCAGTTCGCACAAGCGCTCCGGCAGTTGCTTGCGACGCATCATCACCAGGGCACGTTGCAGGTATTCGGTGACGCCCGCCTCGTAGCTGCGACCCTGCACGAAACAGGCTTGCAGTCCTCGCAAGTGTGCCGAAACCGAGAGGCTGACGTACTCGTTATCACTGAGCTGGGCGGCCAATTCATCTGCCTGGAATCCGAGAAACTCGGTAAGCAGTGGCCAGCGCTCTTCCAGGTTACTGACCAACATGTCGTGGATGTCGATCAGTGTCGAGCGACGACAGGTTTCGAACTGTTCGGCCGGGCGCCACGACGCCAGGCCATCCTCGGCGTAACACCGCCGGAAGTCTTCGCGCCCCAGTTCGTCCAGCAAGCTGAATAGCCCGGCGTAACCTGGCTCATGGCTATTCGAAGGCGCAAACCCAGCCTTGTCGGCCGCCCGCTTCAAACCCTCCATGAACTGCTTCTGCTGGCGCGGTGTATCACTGATGACCAAAGCATCGACGCCATGGTTCCAGCGCGCGATTTGCCCGTAGAACTCACCAGTGGCCAGGTAACCGTCATCCCACAGATGAAGCGGTCCGTCGCAATCCCGGCGATGGCCGAGCATCAGCAGGTTCGTCCGATTGGCTTCGCTGCCGGCCGGGGACATCGGTACTGCTGGGTCGAACGGCAGGACCTCCCGGTTATCGACCATCAGGACTTCAACCCGTGGGTCGTCATAGAGAAACAACGCGCTATAGGTGCGATGGATGTTTTCCAGCGCCGTCGGGTTGCTGCCGTTCAAACGCAAGGTCGCCACCCGCAGCTGGAACGTCGCCGGCGCGCGGCTGGCGATCGTCAGTTGTGCGGCGCGCAGCAGCGCCAGGGTGTAGCAACTGTCACGGGAGCCCGACTGGACCGCCAGCACCTTGTAATCGCCTATGCGCTCCATGCCTCCGGCTGCAACTCCCAGGCGCTGCATCAACAACTGCAATGCCGTGCGTTCGGCTCGGGAAAAGAAACCCACCAGTCGCTGCAGTATTTGTTGATAGACGTAGTTCATCGCTTGGTCATGGATGTTGGTCATCTTAATTTACCTGATGCTTATAAGCTTGATATTGCGCAAACAACTGCACGCACAGCGCAGGGAATGGCCTGAACAAGATTCGAAGTTGAGCGTTATTGCCAAATGCTAGCACTTAAGTTTTCAAGCCAGCATTTCTGGCGACTGGGCAGCGCCGCAAGTGCCGCGCGCTTGGCGCAGGCTGGAAGCCCCGTGCTGAAGGGGTTGCTGCGGGTTGCTCTCGACATCCTAGGAAATGTCCGACAACGTCCCACAGACGTTTAATACATAAAATAAAGAAAGAACTAGCGCACGACAATTCGGCAGCCGTGTAAGAACGCGCTACTTCTTGAATATATGTCCCCGCAGCGCATCGAAAAGTATCGACCTGATACCCGTCCATGACTCATTCCTTGAGATGAAAGTAATCATCCAATTATCAGGGCTTAGTTGCTGATTAGAAGCTACAGATCGAGAGCAAAAACCAGTTCAGTTGCTGAACTGTCCCATCGACGGTTCGAGGGGATGTCTCGTGTAGGAAAGTGCTGAATCGAGTAGGAGGCGGATTCACATCCGCCGTCCTCTCACACCACCGTACGTACGGTTCCGTATACGGCGGTTCAGGTTTAGCGGTTAAGCCGGGTTATCGTATCCAGTATCGAGACCAGCCCGAGTCGATCCCATAGTTTCTTCGGCAGCGCCTGATTCATATGGGGGGCTCCGGAGTTCCACCAAGGGCCTCGACCATTGAATGCCGAGTTACAAGCACGCGCCTCGTTGAGTCCCAAGCGCATCAAGTTGCGGGCCCTCGTAGAGGGCTGCTTCCATTGGCGCCAGATGATACAGCGAAGTTTATGTCGCACCCACCCATCCAGTGTCTCAAGTGCCCGCTTGCTCTGACTTAGCTTGAAATAGCCTGCCCAACCGCGCAGTACGGGGTTTATCCGTTCGATGACGTTCGCCATCTTGCGGCTCCGCGTTGCACGCAGCAGGCTTCTAAGTCGGTCGCGTAGGCGATTCAGACTCATCGTCGCCACTCTCAGTCTCGGCTGTTGATGCCAGCTCATCCCGTAGCCCAGGTAATCACACATCCACGACCCGGCTACTCGGCTCTTTTCCCGGTTCAGCGTCAGTTTCGGGCGCTGTCTCAGGAAGCGCTCAACGCCAGCCATCACTCGTTCGCCTGCCCGTTGGCTGCGCACATAGATGTTCGCATCATCGGCATAACGCACAAAGCGATGCCCCCGCCGTTCCAGCTCGCGGTCGAGTTCGTTGAGCAGGATGTTCGACAGCAACGGCGAGAGCGGCCCGCCTTGCGGCGCCCCTTCCTGTCGTCGGCTGACGAGTCCACCCGACATCGTTCCCGCTTCGAGATAGCGACGGATCAGCGTGAGCACACGCTTGTCTTCGATTTGGCGCTCGATGCAGACCATCAAGACATCGTGGTTGATCCGATCAAAGAACTTCTCCAGATCGAGTTCCACGCACCAGCGGTGACCCACTGCCACATGGCCGCGAGCGGTTTCAATGGCTTGATGAGCGCTTCTGCCCGGACGAAAACCGTAGCTATAGTCCGAGAACAGAGGATCGAAGATCGGCGTGAGCTGTTGCAGCAAAGCTTGTTGGATCAGGCGATCCACAACGCTGGGAATGCCCAGTTGTCGGGTGCCGCCTTGGGGTTTGGGAATCTCGACGGCGCGTACACCTTGCGGGTAGTACTCGCCGGCCAGCAACCGAGTCTTGAAGATCGGCCAATACTGTTTCACGTAGCCTGCCAACTGCTCGACCGTCATGCCATCGGCACCCGGCGCGCCCTTGTTGCTGACTACGCGTTGATACGCACGCCTGAGGTTGGCGGATGCAAGCACTCGCTCCATCAACGTGTCCGGCTCCGCTTTCGTCCACGTCACAGACGCCGTCGATACCTGTGCGCTGTCAGCCGTCATCCTCGGATTCTGTCCGGGACTCGGAGTAACAGTCTTCTCTGGGAGAAATTTCTGCATTTCGGTATTCAACGAGACTGTGACGCCTACTGGCGGCATAACCTGTTCGGCCCTTGGTGGCGTGGTTTTTTCCGCCACTTACTACGGCCTCGGCTGACTTCTGCAGGTTCATCCCGTCGCCTCTCGACGCTCGGTAGCACAGTGGCAAACCTGCAGATCTCCCAGGGTAATTCGCGCGACCTTCCTGCTTATGCCTGTCGGATCTACGTCACAGCGTTCCGTGCAAGTATCGGGCTTTGAAGATGCTTGCCTTCTTACCCCGCTGCGCCGCCTCTATCCGCTTCCTGTTCGTCAGGCCAGCATTTTGCCTCGGGCTTCCTTCAGATTCGCAGTCACCCGCGACACCCTTGCCTCTGGCTAACACTTCCCCTTGCCGGGTGTGTAGAGGACTTTCACCTCCAAGTCACCAGCGAGGCCACCACAGCCAAGCTGGTTGCGCTTACGCGCAACGCGCCATGCCTGGCGCACAAGCAAAAGAGTCCGTGTGGTACGGACTCTTTGAGCTGGGTTACGCCGGTTCGACCTGCAGGGCGACCCTTTCGCGGCATGGGCATTCGTCCATGTAGCGGTGGGCTTCGACAAACTCGGTAAACGGAAAGACCCGAGTCTTGAGCGGCAGGAGCACGCGGTCAGCGGTCAGCTGGTTGATGTCGCGCAAGGCACGCTGCAGGGCAACCTGGTCCTGGATGATGCCCAGTTCCGGCTTGCCAGTGAAGTTACCGATGCAGTGCACGAAGAACTGAATGTTCTTCTGGAACGCTGCGCAGGCCGGGAATGGCGTCTGGTTGCCGCCTTGCAGGCCGTACAGGACCAGGCTGCCACGCGGTGCCAGCACGTCGCCCAACAGCGACATCTGTGGGCCGCCCAGACCATCGAACACTACGTCCACGCCGCGATTGTCGGTGATTTTGTTGATCCGCATCAGCAGATCTTCTTCCTCGGTGACAATCACTTTCTCGGCACCCAGCGACAGCAGGTACTCACGTTCGTCCGCTGACTTGGTCGCGGCAATCACCCGTACACCCAAGGCCTTGCCCAGTTGCACAAACGATGGGCCGGCGCAGTGGCTGGCGTCAGTGACCAGGGCAAATTGCCCGGGTTTGACCCGTGCCAGATCGGCATAGCCGAAATAAGCGATCAACAGCGGCGTGTAATGCACGCTGGCCTCAATCGGGTTGAGCACATCCGGGTAACGGGTCAGCGACGAGCGCGGCAGCACAATCAACTCACCATAAACCGGATAATCGTTCGGGCTTTGAGCCGGGAAACTGGCGACTTTGTCGCCTACTGCCAAGTCATCGATACCGTCGCCAACCGCCATAACGATACCAGCCATCTCCTGGCCAAGGCCCGATGGCAGTTTAGCGTGGGACGACGCCAGGTTTTGACGCCAGAGCGTGTCGTACCAGCTGATGCCAATGGCTTCGACGCGCACCTGCACTTCACCCGGTGCAGGCAGAGCGGCCGCATGCTCTTCGCATTTGAGCACCTCGGCTGGACCAAACTTGTGAAAACGGATCGTGCGGGACATCGCAAACCTCGCCAAATGAACCTCTAATGCCATGAACTCTAGCTGGGCTTTCAACCCAACACTATCAGCGGCTATTAATAGTCGACATGCCTGTCATTGATTCCGCATCAGCGGCAACATCGTCAAATGTCGTAAGAAACCGAAGCATCCTTTGTAGGAAAACTGAATTACTCGGTGCAGAGTACCAGCCTTTCCTCGTAATATTCCTGCTGGCCATTGTTCTCATATGGCCGCTCACGTCAAGTTTGCTGACTCTGCCAGGACTCCAGATGAATCGTAATGACCTGCGGCGTGTCGACCTGAACCTGTTGATCGTATTCGAAACCTTGATGCACGAACGTAGTGTGACCCGCGCTGCCGAGAAGCTGTTCCTCGGCCAGCCGGCCATCAGCGCGGCGCTATCGCGGCTGCGCGGGTTGTTCGATGATCCACTGTTTGTGCGCACCGGCCGCAGCATGGAGCCGTCGGCGCGAGCCGTGGAAATCTTCGCCCTGCTCTCCCCGGCGCTGGATTCCATTTCCACCGCCGTCAGTCGGGCGGCCGAATTCGACCCGGCCACCAGCACCGCGGTGTTCCGGATCGGGCTGTCGGACGATGTCGAATTTGCCCTGCTGCCCATGCTGCTCAAGCGCCTGCGCGCCGAATCCCCGGGAATCGTGCTGGTGGTGCGACGGGTCAACTACATCCTGATGCCGGGATTGCTGGCATCCGGCGAAATCTCCATCGGCGTCAGTTACACCACCGACCTGCCGGCGAATGCCAAGCGCAAAGTCTTGCGCCGCAGCTCGCCGAAGCTGTTGCGCGCCGACACCGTGCCAGGGCCATTGAGCCTGGATGACTTCTGCGCACGTCCCCACGCGCTGGTGTCGTTCGCTGGCGACCTGAGCGGCTTTATAGATGAAGAATTGGAAAAGCTCGGACGCAAGCGGCATGTGGTGCTCGCCGTACCGCAGTTCAACGGACTGAGCACGCTGCTGAGCGGGACCGACATCGTCGCCACCGTGCCGGACTACACGGCCGACGCGCTGACGGCGGCTGGCGGGGTGCGGGCTGAAGATCCACCGATGCCGGTTCAAAGCTTCGAATTGCACATGGCGTGGCGTGGGTCGCAGGATAATGATCCGGGTGAGCGCTGGTTGCGGTCGCGGATTCAGATGTTTTTCGGGGATCCGGACAGTCTGGCCTGATCCGGATTGTGCGTTGAGGCTGATGGCCCTATCGCTAGCAGGCTAGCTGCTCCCACATTGGATCTGTGGCGTTCACAAATCTCTTGTGGGAGCTAGCCTGCTGGCGATGGACGCACCCCGGTCTCAAACCTTATTAATGCTTTTTCAGCAACACAGAATTGCCATCGACCCAATTGATAGCCCGCTAACCAAAGGTGCATGCTAGAGGGCTGAATCGGGTCTTATATCATTCCGAATGATAGTTACCTTCGCCTCATTCGATTCGTGCGATACCAACCCGCCGAGCATCATTCGCCAATCTCAACACATTGGCGGATGCATCCATGGAACAGTCACTCAAACATTTGCGCTTCCCGTTGGCCATGCTGGCCGTACTGGTGATGAGCGCCTGCGGCAAAGCGCCGGAAACTGCCGCCACGATGCCAGCGGCGAAAGTCAGCGTGGCCAAGGTGCTGGAGCAACCGGTCAACGAGTGGGACGAATTCACCGGGCGCCTTGAAGCGCCGGAAACCGTAGAAATTCGTCCAAGGGTCTCCGGCCAGATCGACGAAGTGGCCTTCACCGAAGGCGCACTGGTCAAGAAAGGCGACCTGCTGTTCCAGATCGACCCGCGTCCGTTCCAGGCTGAGGTCCGCCGCCTCGAAGCGCTGGTGGCCCAGGCTCGCGCCAATGCCACCCGCAGCGAAAACGAAGCCCAGCGCGGTGAGCGTCTGCGCACCAGCAACGCGATTTCTGCCGAATTGGCCGACTCGCGCACCAGCGCCGCCCAGGAAGCCCGCGCCGCCGTCGGCGCCCTGCAAGCGCAACTGGACCTGGCCAAGTTGAACCTGAGTTTTACCCGCGTCACCGCGCCAATCAGCGGCCGCGTCAGCCGCGCGGAAATCACCGCCGGCAACCTGGTCACCGCCGACACCACCCCGCTGACCAGCGTGGTCTCCACCGACAAGGTCTACGCCTACTTCGACGCTGACGAGCGTGTGTTCCTCAAGTACACCCAGCTCGCTCGCCAAGGCAAACGCGGCGCCACCACCCCGGTTTACATGGGTCTGTCCAACGAAGACGGCAACCCGCACCAGGGCGTGATGAACTTCGTCGACAACCAGGTCAACCCGAAGACCGGCACCATCCGTGGTCGCGCGGTGTTCGACAACAGCGACGGCAGCTATACCCCGGGCCTGTATGCACGCCTGAAACTGGTGGGCAGCGGCACTTATAACGCCATGCTGATCAACGACGAAGCGGTTGGCACTGACCTCGGCAAGAAGTTCGTATTGGTGATGGATGCCGAGAACAACACCGCTTACCGCGCGGTCGAGCTGGGTCCGAAAATCGAAGGTCTGCGCATCGTGCGCAACGGCCTGAACAAGGACGACACCATCATCGTCAAGGGTCTGCAACGGGTGCGTCCAGGTTCGCCAGTCAGCCCTGAAGTGATCCCGATGGCCAGCGAACAAACCCTCGCGGCCCTTGCACAACAACGACAAGCGCTGGAAGCCAGCAACCTGCCCCAAGTCGCGCCTGCCAAGGTCGCACCGGGTACGGCTGTGAAACTGGCTGCAGCGACCCCACGCGGTTAAGGGATAACGACTCCGATGAATTTTTCCCAGTTCTTCATTTCACGGCCGATCTTCGCAGCGGTGCTGTCGCTGTTGATCCTGATCGCCGGCGCGATCTCGCTGTTCCAGTTGCCGATCAGCGAATACCCGGAAGTGGTGCCGCCGACCGTTGTGGTCCGCGCCAACTTCCCGGGTGCCAACCCTAAAGTCATCGGTGAAACCGTAGCCGCTCCGCTGGAGCAAGCGATCACCGGCGTCGAGAACATGCTGTACATGTCCTCGCAGTCGACCGCTGACGGCAAGATCACCCTGACCATCACCTTCGCGCTGGGCACTGACCTGGACAACGCGCAGGTACAGGTGCAGAACCGCGTGACCCGGACCGAGCCGAAACTTCCCGAGGAAGTGACGCGCATCGGTATCACCGTGGACAAGGCATCGCCCGACCTGACGATGGTTGTGCACTTGACCTCGCCGGACAAACGCTACGACATGCTCTATCTGTCCAACTACGCGATCCTGAACATCAAGGATGAGCTGGCGCGGCTGGGTGGTGTTGGTGACGTGCAACTGTTCGGCATGGGCGATTACTCGTTGCGTGTATGGCTCGACCCGAACAAGACCGCTTCGCGCAACCTGACCGCCACCGATGTGGTCACCGCCATTCGTGAGCAGAACCGCCAGGTGGCTGCCGGTGCCTTGGGCGCCCCGCCTGCCCCGAATGCGCAAAGCTTCCAGTTGTCGGTCAACACGCAGGGCCGTCTGGTCAATGAGGAAGAGTTCGAGAACATCATCATTCGCTCCGGCGACAACGGTGAAATCACTCGCCTCAAGGACATCGCTCGCGTTGAGCTGGGCTCCAGCCAATACGCCCTGCGTTCCCTGCTGAACAACCAACCGGCCGTAGCGATCCCGATCTTCCAGCGCCCGGGTTCCAACGCCATCGAGATCTCCAACGAAGTACGGTCGAAAATGGCCGAGCTAAAGAAGAGCTTCCCCGAAGGCATGGACTTCAGCATCGTCTATGACCCGACGATCTTCGTGCGCGGCTCCATCGAGGCGGTGGTTCACACCCTCTTCGAAGCGCTGATTCTTGTGGTGCTGGTGGTAATCCTGTTCCTGCAAACCTGGCGCGCCTCGATCATTCCGTTGGTGGCGGTGCCGGTATCGTTGATCGGTACGTTTGCGGTGATGCACCTGTTCGGCTTCTCGTTGAACGCCCTGTCGCTGTTCGGCCTGGTACTGGCGATCGGTATCGTGGTCGACGATGCGATCGTGGTGGTAGAGAACGTCGAGCGGAACATCGAACTCGGACTGACCCCGGTCGAAGCGACCAAAAAAGCCATGGGCGAAGTAACCGGCCCGATCATCGCCACGGCGCTGGTGCTGTGTGCGGTTTTCGTACCGGCAGCGTTCATCTCCGGTCTGACGGGCCAGTTCTACAAGCAGTTCGCCTTGACCATTGCGATTTCGACGGTGATCTCGGCCTTCAACTCGCTGACCCTGTCGCCAGCACTGGCGGCGGTATTGCTCAAGGGCCACGACGCGCCGAAGGATCGTTTCTCCAGGATTCTGGACAAGATGTTTGGCGGCTGGCTGTTCCGTCCGTTCAACCGCTTCTTTGAGAAAGCCAGCCACGGTTATGTCGGTACCGTTGCCCGTGTGATTCGCTCAAGCGGTATCGCCCTGCTGCTGTACGCCGGCCTGATGGTCCTGACCTTCTTCGGTTTCTCCAGCACCCCGACCGGTTTCGTACCCGGCCAGGATAAGCAATATCTGGTGGCCTTCGCGCAATTGCCGGACGCCGCGAGCCTGGACCGTACCGAAGACGTGATCAAACGCATGTCCGACCTCGCCCTGAAACAGCCTGGCGTGGAAAGTGCGGTGGCCTTCCCTGGCCTGTCGATCAACGGTTTCACCAACAGCCCGAACGCTGGCATCGTGTTCGTGACCCTGAAACCGTTCGACGAGCGTAAAGACCCGAGCATGTCCGCCGGTGCAATTGCCGGTGCCCTGAACGGCCAGTTCGCCGGGATTCAGGAAGCCTACATGGCGATCTTCCCACCGCCGCCGGTACAAGGTCTGGGCACCATTGGTGGTTTCCGCCTGCAAATCGAAGACCGGGGCAACCTGGGCTACGAAGAGCTGTACAAAGAAACCATGAACATCATCAACAAAAGCCACAACGTACCGGAACTGGCGGGCCTCTTCACCAGCTACACCGTGAACGTGCCGCAGGTCGATGCCGCTATCGATCGTGAAAAAGCCAAGACCCACGGCGTGGCCGTCAGCGACATCTTCGACACCCTGCAGATTTACCTGGGTTCGCTGTATGCCAACGACTTCAACCGCTTCGGTCGTACCTATCAGGTCAACGTTCAGGCCGAGCAACAGTTCCGCCTCGAATCCGACCAGATCGGCCAGCTGAAAGTGCGCAACAACAAGGGCGAGATGATTCCGCTGGCGACCTTCATCAAGGTCAGCGATACCTCGGGCCCGGACCGCGTGATGCACTACAACGGCTTCATCACCGCTGAAATCAACGGTGCGGCAGCCCCCGGTTACAGTTCCGGCCAAGCCGAAAAAGCCATCGAGAAACTGCTCAAGGAAGAACTTCCGAACGGCATGACCTACGAGTGGACCGACCTGACTTACCAGCAGATTCTGTCCGGCAACACCGCGCTGTTCGTGTTCCCGCTCTGCGTATTGCTGGCGTTCCTGGTGCTCGCCGCTCAATACGAAAGCTGGAGCCTGCCACTGGCGGTGATCCTGATCGTACCGATGACCTTGCTGTCGGCCATTACCGGCGTGATTGCCTCCGGTGGCGACAACAACATCTTCACCCAGATCGGTTTGATCGTACTGGTGGGGCTCGCCTGTAAGAACGCGATTCTGATCGTCGAGTTTGCCAAGGATAAACAGCTGGAAGGCATGAACCCGCTGGCTGCGGTGTTGGA
Organism: Pseudomonas sp. NFX224; assembly: GCF_048565165.1. Classification (NCBI taxonomy): domain Bacteria; kingdom Pseudomonadati; phylum Pseudomonadota; class Gammaproteobacteria; order Pseudomonadales; family Pseudomonadaceae; genus Pseudomonas; species Pseudomonas sp. NFX224. The sequence continues at coordinate 193,074 of NZ_CP183416.1, forward strand.
AGCCTGCCGTCTGCGTCTGCGGCCGATCCTGATGACCTCCTTCGCGTTCATCATGGGTGTTGTGCCACTGGTGTTCTCCAGCGGTGCCGGTGCCGAGATGCGGCATGCGATGGGTGTGGCGGTGTTCTCCGGGATGCTCGGGGTGACCTTCTTCGGTCTGCTGCTGACGCCAGTGTTCTACGTACTGATCCGTAACTTTGTCGAGCGCAGCGAGAAGCGCAAAGCTGCCAAGGCCTTCGTGAAGCTGGAGTCGCATTGATGAGTTTGAAAGCCTTCCTGCCGAGCCTGCTGGTACTGGCGCTGAGCGCCTGTGCCGTCGGCCCGGACTACAAAACCGAAGCCCTTGAACCGGCCAATATCACCACTGCCACCGATGGTGCGGCCGGTCAGAAGAACTTTGACCGCTCGCGTTTCGAAGGCATCTGGTGGCAGCAATTCGAAGACCCAACCCTCAACCAGTTGGTGACCGAGTCGCTCAAGGGTAACCGTGATTTGCGTGTCGCCTTCGCCCGCTGGAAAGCGGCACGGGCGATCCGCGATGACGTCAGCAATGACGCCATGCCAACCATCACCAGCCGGGTCAGCAGTGATTTGGGCAAGGGCCAGATTCCCGGCCAGACCACCGACCGGGTCAATAGCGAACGCTACGACCTGGGATTGGACATGGCCTGGGAGATCGACCTGTTTGGCCGCATCCAGCGCAATCTGGAATCGGCAAACGCCGAGCAACAAGCGATCGAGGCTGACCTGTACCAACTGCAAGTCACCATGATTGCCGAATTGGTGGACGCCTACGGACAATTGCGTGGTGCACAACTGCGCGAAAAAATCGCCCTGGCCAACCTGAACAACCAGCAAGAGTCGCGCAAAATCACCATCAGCCTGCGTGATGCCGGCGTTGGCGATCAGCTCGACGTGGAACGGGCCGATGCGCGTCTGGCCTCGGTCGAAGCCAGCGTGCCGCAATTGCAGGCCGAGCAGGTTCGGCAGAAAAACCGCATCGCCACGTTGCTGGGTGAGCGTCCGGACAAGTTGACCGTGGACCTGAGCCCGAAAGACTTGCCGGCGATTGCCAAGGCCCTGCCGATTGGTAATCCGGGTGAATTGCTGCAACGTCGTCCGGACATCCTCAGCGCCGAACGCAAACTGGCCTCAGCCACGGCGCGGATTGGCGTGGCCAAGGCGGATCTGTTCCCGCGCGTCAGCCTCAGCGGCTTCCTCGGCTTCACCGCCGGGCGTGGTTCGCAGATTGGTTCGTCAGCAGCGAATGCCTGGGCGCTCGGCCCGAGCATTACCTGGGCAGCCTTTGATTTAGGCAGTGTGCGTGCCCGTTTGCGTGGCGCCGATGCCGATGCCGAAGGCGCCCTCGCGACCTACGAGCAGCAAGTGTTGCTGGCCCTGGAAGAATCGGAAAACGCCTTCAGTGACTACGGCAAACGCCAGCAGCGACTGATTTCGCTGATTCGTCAAAGTGAGTCGAGCCGCTCCGCTGCCGACCTCGCCGAGATTCGCTACCGCGAAGGCACTGCCGATTTCCTGGTGTTACTGGATGCGCAGCGTGAACGTCTGGCGGCCGAAGATACGCAGGCCCAGGCCGAAGTCGATCTGTATCGCGGCATCGTCGCAATCTACAAGGCCCTCGGTGGTGGCTGGCAGCCGGAGACAGTCGCCAGCAAGTAATACGGTTTTCTAAAGAGCTCCTTTGGTTGGCCGCAACCAACCAATTTTTTTGCCCCGCGTATCATTCGGTCGCGGGGCTTTTTTTCGCCCACGAAAACACCCAAATCCCCTGTAGGAGCGAGCCTGCTCGCGAAGGTCGTCAACGATGAGACGGAACGCCTGAATAAACGCGGTGCCCTTGAGTTTTTCGCGAGCAGGCTCGCTCCTACAGGGGTTAGCGGTGGTCTTTAGAATTGTGGGTTTCCTGCACGGTCACCGTCGCCGTCGTCCCCGCCCGTAATGTGTCCTTACCCGCATAATCCTCATCGATCTTGATCCGAACCGGCACCCGCTGCGCCAGTTTGACCCAGGTGTAGCTGGGGTTGATGTTGGCCAGCAAACGCCCGCCCGGCAGGTTTTCCCGGTCGGCGATGGCGAAGGCGATGCTTTGCACAGTGCCGCCAAAACGCTCGCCACTCATCAACTCGATGTCGACGCGGTCGCCCTCACCGATTCGCGGCAATTTGGTTTCTTCGAAGTAGCCGCTGACATAAAACGAATCGCTGTCCACCAACGCCACCAGTGGACCACCCGCCGTTGCGTAGTCACCCTGGCGGGTCAGCAGGTTGGTGACGTAGCCAGAGACCGGCGATACGACGTGCGTACGCTGCAAGTCGAGCTCAGACTGGGTCAATGCCGCCACGGCCAACTGCACGTTGGCCTGGGCCAACACCAAATTTGCCTGATTACGCAGTAAATCGGCCTGGGCGACCGATACATCGGTGTTGGCTTTTTCCCACTCTTCGCCGGAAATCGCCGAACGTGCCTTCAGCGTGCGCCGACGTTGCTCCTCGCTCTGACGTTGTTTGAGCAAGGCTTCGCTGGCGGTGATGGTCGCCTGAGCCTGCCCGAGCGAGGCTTTCGCCACCTCGACGGCACGTTTGGAATGCTCCACCGCCAGCGTGTAACGCGCCGGATCGATCTCCAGCAGCGCGTCGCCTTTGTTCACATGTTGATTGTCCTGCACGGCCAGGCTGACGATTCTTCCCGAAACATCGGCGGACAAAGTCACCACATCGGCACGCACCCGTGCATCCCGAGTCCAGGGCGCGCGGGTGTAATGCTCCCAGGCAAACCAGCCGAGCACAAAAGCCAGCAGGACCACAGCCAATGTCGAGAGGTGGGCGAGGATCTTCTTCAAGGCATCAGGCTCCCATCAGCAGAATCAGCGTTGCGCACACGCAGGCGTACAGCGCGCCTTCGAACAAGGCTTCATGCCAGACAAATCGCAGCACACCAAGGCGCCGCAGGGTCCAGTCCAGCACCAGGAAAATCGGCAGGCCCAGCAACAGTGCCTGGGCAATCGGCGGCAGGTAGACACCGCCTATTTCCAGATCAATGGGCAAGTGTGGGTTCTCCTTGGGATTCTGCGGTTTCAAAGTAGCGGCGGTGCCGCCCCAGAAATGACACCACGATCAGCAACGCCACGCGCATGCGAAACACTGACCACAGGTGTTCATGGACGCTGGAATGCAGCGTGTCGAGTTCATCGCCCAGGGTATGCAGGTTCTCAAGCACCCGATCGACCTCGATATTCGGCCGACCGGCGACCAGTCGCCCGGTTTCCCTGACAGTGGTAGCCAATCGTTGTTGCGTTGGTTCGCTCAACAGCACATTGCCCTGCGCCTGCTGCCTGAGCTGGTTCAAGGCGATGCCCAGCGCCATGCAGCCGAGGCTGACTTCGAACAGGTCGCGCGCGGTTTTGTCCTGGATGGCGGGCAACAGGCCGAGCATCATGGTCAGGCGATCGACCATGCGACTCTCGAAAGCAAACTGGTTGTCGTCGGTGGGCGGGGTTTTCAGCAAGGCGTTGACCTGCTCGCAGTTCTCCTGATGCAGGCGACGGATGCGCAGCACCGGCCTGAACGGGAAGATCAACGCGTAGACGCTCAACGCCAGCGTGGCGGCGCAAACATAGGCGCCGGCAAATTCGAACCACTGGATCGCGGTGTTCTGCCCCAATCCGGCATTTTGCGGCCCCAATAACAAAAACGTGGTCAACCCCAGACCGATCCCCGTCCCCGTAGTCGCTGGGGTGGACAACCCCACCGCGACGGCATACAGCAAAGGCACCAGTAACAGAGCCAGCATCTCGAAACTGCTGATCATCGGCACCAGCGCAAATTGCAACACCGCCGACACCACCAGCGCCAATCCCAGTCCGCGGGCATAGCTTTGGACAGCCAACAATGGCCGGGGAAACGTCGCCATCAGCGAGCAAAGAATCCCGGTCACCACCATCCCGCCACGGGCGCCATCCCAACCGGTTTCGATCCAGATCAGGCCGGCCACCATCAATGCGCAGTACGCACGGATGGCGTTCATCGTTGCCAGGGTGAAATCCAGGTGCAGCGGGTTGGCCTGGCCGCGATACACACTGCTGGCCCCGCGACCGCTCTGGATCACATCACTCAACTCCAGAATCGTCTCAAGCTGCTGCAGCATGCGCGCCTGTTCCCAGCGCAACGACCAGGACAGCGAGCGCAAGGTCGCCTTCAGCGGCTCGGTCAGTTGCTCCGAACGGTAAGCCAGTGCATCGAAACGCTGCTGCAACAGCGAAAACTGCCGTCGCTGCTCGGCCGGTAGCGCACGTCCCTGGCGGGCCAGTTCATCGAGAAAGACCAGTTCTTCGCTGAGCAACTGCCGAATCTCTTCGGGGAAATCGCCTTCCCAGCGCGCCAGTAGCAGTTCACGTTGATGGCGCAATGCAGTGAGTCGGGCCGTCAGCAGTACCAGTTGATTACCGAGCAATTGCACCAGATCATCGGCGCTGCGCAAACGTGGCGCGTCGTAATACAGGTGCCGTCGTACCCCTTCCAGTGCGCTGATCTGCCCCAGCAACTGCATTTGCCGACGATGGAAGTCTTCTTCGCTCTCCTCGGTACGAATGACGGCGCTGGCATGGGTCGCCAGCAGTTTGATTATTTGATCGATCCGCGCGAAGTAATCCTTGGCCACAGCCTCCGGTCGAGCCGTCAACAGGCTGACGACGCAGACGCAGGCCACTGCCAGCAACGTCTCGGTGACACGGGTCACGGCCAGCAAAAAGGTGCCGTCCGGGTCCGGCACCGCCAGCAGCCCCACCACCACCGCCGTATAACCGCTGAGCACGAACGCCTGGGAACTGGTGTAGCGCAACAAGGTGCCTCCGGCGGTGCACAGCGCCAACCACAGAGACAACGTAATCAGGAACGGCACCGGCGCCTGAGGAAAAATCGCCATAATCATCACCGCCACCGCCGCGCCCACGGTGGTGCCGATGACCTGGCCGAAACTGCGGGCCAGCACCATTCCGGCCAAGGGCTGGCTGATGATGACCACGGCCATGATCGACCATTTGGGTTGCTCAAGATCGAACACAAAGGCCAGGTACAGCGTCAGCAGCCCGGCCGCAATGGTGCGCAAGGCAAACAGCAACACCCCGGGGCCGGGGCTGATGATCGCCTTGAAGTATTGCAGCAACGCTTGCATGGGACTGCTCATGGAGAGGGCTTTCAGCAAGCGTAGTCACAGCTTTGAGGTCCCGACAGGTTTCACATCCCGCCAGTCAACGTTTGACTCACAGCCCTGCCTGACCGAAGCTGACAACTTTGCCTAAGCGTTCCTGCTCCCGGATTCTGCATGCCCAAGTCCCGCCGCAACCTGCTCATCAGCCTGTCTATCCTGTTTGCCATCGGCCTTGCGTGGGCGTTCCTGCGCAGCACGACCCCCATCGTGCCCGAGGCGATCAAGCGCGGTTACAGTGAAGCGCTGACGGCTGCACGCAACGGGCAGCCGGGGGCCGCGCGGGTGCTTTACCAACAATTGGCACGCCCGGATATTTCGCCCAAGCGTCGCGTCTGGCTGCATGCAGAATTACCCAACTACCCCAGTTCCGTCGCCCTGAAACTGGCAGATACCGACTTGCAGCATGAGTCGCCCGATGTGCGTATTGCCGCGATTAAAAGTATCAGCGGCCTGGTGCCCAGCGGTCAGCGCAGCCTGTTGCTGGGTCCGTTGCTCGATGACGGCGATCAGAGCGTTCGCTTTGCTGCGGTCAACGCATTGCTGGGGTTGTCGCAGGATGATCTTGGCTTGTATTTCGGGTCACTGGAACAGGCCATCGACGCCTGGCAACAAACGCTCAAGAGTGAGCCGCAGAGTGCGGAAAACCAGTATCAACTGGCTCGGTTGTACCTGCACAATGCTGAATACAAAGAGGCCCAGCAGGCTCTGGAAACCACCTTGCGCCTAGCCCCGGACAACCTGCCCGCGCTGGTGATGCAGATCGAAGTGCTGGACAAACTCGGCCAGAACGACGCTGCCCGCCAACTGTTGGCCAAACAACTCAAGGCGCAACCCGACTCAGCCTATTTGCAACATGCCCTGGGACTCTGGTTGCTGCATCACGGCCAGAGCGAATTCGCCTTGCTGGGCCTTTCGAAAGCCGTAGAGCTGGAGCCGGACAACAAGGATTACCGCTATGACCTGGCAACCACGCTGCATGGCGAGCAGGAACTGGAAGCGGCGCAGAAACAGTTGCAGGACATCGTCCAGCGCCACCCGAACGATCGCCGGGCGCGGGTGCTGTTGATCAATTACTGGAAGGAAAGCGGCCAATTGCAGAACGTGCAGATTCTGTTGGCTCAACTCGAACAGCTCAATCCTGACGACCCGGCTATCCAGCAAGGGCTTTGATATCCGGCACAAATTTCGTTGAACCGTCGTCTCGGCCAAAGGTCAAGTGAAACAGGCAGCCCATAGTGGCACTCGTGTCAGCTGCCTTGTTCCCCTTAGTCAAGAGAGGGCATTTTTTGTCTACATCCAACGAGTTGATCAGCGCAAAAGCCGCCACCGGCATCGAGGGTCTCGATGACATTCTCAGTGGCGGATTGTCCCGCGGGCATGTGTTTTTGCTCGAAGGTGAGCCCGGCACCGGCAAGACCACCGTCGCCCTGCACTTTCTGTTGGCCGGTGCCAGAGCCGGCGAACGCTCGTTGTACATCACCCTGTCCGAAACCGAGCGCGAGTTGCGCCAGGGGGCACGCTCCCACGGCTGGGAACTGGACGACAACGTCTATATCTTCGAGCTGACGCCGCCGGAAAACCTGCTCAATGCCGAGCATCAGCAATCGCTGCTGTACTCCTCGGACCTTGAACTGGGTGAAGCCACCCGGCAGATCTTCGAAGTGGTCGAACGGCTCAAGCCGACCCGCGTCGTGCTCGACAGCCTGTCCGAGATCCGCTTGCTGGCGCAAAGCTCCCTGCGTTATCGCCGGCAGATCCTCGCGATCAAGCATTACTTCGTACGCTACGACGCCACCGTGGTGCTGCTCGACGACCTGACCACCGAATCCCTCGACAAAACCGTGCACAGCGTGGCCCACGGGGTGATTCGCCTGGAAGAACTGACCCCCAACTACGGCGCCGAACGGCGGCGTATCCGCGTGGTGAAGTATCGCGGGCAGAAGTACCGTGGCGGCTTCCATGACTTCACCATCATGGGTGATGGCGTGCATGTGTTTCCACGCCTGGTGGCCGCCGAGCATCGCGGCGCTTACCTGCGTCAACAGCTGACCAGCGGCATCAAGGAAATGGACGCCCTGCTCGGCGGCGGCATCGAAACCGGCTCCAGCACATTGATACTGGGCCCGGCCGGCACCGGCAAATCCCTGATCGCGATGATCTTCGCTGCGGCGGCCGTGACCCGGGGTGAGAAAGCCGCGTTATTTATCTTCGATGAAGAGCTCGGTTTGCTGTTCGAACGCATGAAGAACATGGGCATCGACCTCCAGGCGCTGCAAGACACCGGCAACCTGTTGATCGAGCAAGTGGACGCGGCCGAATTGTCCCCCGGCGAGTTTTCCCACCGCGTGCGACGCGCCGTCGATGAAGGCGAGATCAAAACCGTGGTGATCGACAGCATCAACGGCTATCAGGCAGCGATGCCCGAAGAAAACGCCCTGGTCTTGCACATGCACGAGTTGCTGCTGTACCTGAACCGCAAGGGCGCTGCGACCTTCATGACCGTTGCCCAGCATGGCCTGGTCGGCGACATGCAGGCGCCAGTCGATATCACCTATCTGGCGGACGCGGTGATTCTGCTGCGCTACTTCGAAGCGCTGGGCAAAGTACGCCGGGCGATTTCGATCATCAAGAAACGTACCGGCAGCCATGAGTCGACCATTCGTGAATACCGCATCAGCTCCAGCGGCTTGACCATCGGTGAACCGCTGGAAGCGTTCCAGGGCGTGTTGCGCGGGGTGCCGACTTACCTGGGTGCGAGCATTCCCTTGCTCGGGGATGAAGCGCCGTGATGCCTCAGCCAGCAACGTCCGAGCGCGCGATCATACTCGCGCCGCTGGGACGTGACAGTCAGATTGCGCTGATGCTGCTCAAGGAGGCAGGTTTCGATGGGGTGATCAGTGCTGATCTGATTGGGTTGTGCACGGAACTGGAACAAGGCGCGGGTTTGCTGCTGATTTCCTCTGAAGCCTTGCTGGGCGCCGATCTCCAGCCGCTTTTACAGTTGATCGAGCAACAGCCGGCCTGGTCGGATTTGCCGATTGTCTTACTGACCCATCACGGCGGCCCGGAGCAAAACCCCGCCTCGCGGTTCGGACCGCAACTGGGCAACGTCACATTCCTCGAACGGCCTTTTCATCCTGAGACCTTGGTCAGCCTGGTGACGACCGCCCTGCGTGGCCGACGACGACAGTATGAAGCCAGGGACCGGCTGGTGGACTTGAGTCAAAGTGAATTGCGCCTGCAAAACACCCTGGAAACCCTTGAACAACAGGTTGAAGAGCGCACCGCTCAACTGCGCCATAACGAGGAAGTACTGCGCCAGTCGCAGAAAATGGAAGCGGTCGGCCAACTCACCGGCGGTATCGCCCACGACTTCAACAACATGCTGACCGGGATCATCGGCAGTCTGGAGCTGCTGCGTCGGCGCTTGAGCCGTGGCCGCACCGAAGATCTGGACAGCCTGATCGATCTGGGAGTGACGTCCGCCAACCGTGCCGCCGGCCTGACTCACCGGCTATTGGCGTTTTCCCGTCGCCAGTCGCTGGATTCCAAACCCGTGGAAATGAACACCCTGGTGGTGTCCATGGGTGAACTGCTACAACGCAGCATCAACGAAAGCATTCGCCTGGACATGCAGTTGAGCGAGCAACTGTGGGTGGCCGAGGCCGATCCCAATCAACTGGAAAGCGCCCTGCTCAACCTGGTCATCAACGCCCGCGACGCCATGCCCGGTGGCGGAAGACTGGTGGTGCAAACCTCAAACCGCCATCTGAACGCCGATTTCACCGAAGCCCACAGCAACCTCGAACCGGGGGATTACGTGGTGCTCAGCGTCAGCGACACTGGCTGCGGCATGCCGCAAAGCATCATCAACCGCGTGTTCGATCCGTTCTTCACCACCAAGCCGATCGGTCAGGGCACCGGCCTTGGCTTGTCGATGATTTATGGTTTCAGCAAACAATCGAGGGGCCACGTGGCGATTCAAAGCAAAGAAGGTGAAGGCACGACCGTGAACCTGTTCTTGCCGCGCTTCGGCGGCGAGGCACCGCAGGAGAATCCGGTCGACAGCCAGCACCCACTCTTCGCGCAAAACGGTGAAACGGTGCTGATCGTCGAGGATGATCCGGCGGTGCGGGTATTGGTCAGTACCGTACTCAGCGAGTTGGGATACGCTTTCGTCGAGGCCGGCGATGCGGACGGCGCGATGCCAATTCTCGACTCGGGGCAGCGTATTGATTTGATGATCAGCGATGTCGGGTTGCCCGGCATGAATGGCCGGCAACTGGCGGAAATTGGCCGGCAGTACCGGCCTGAGCTCAAGGTCTTGTTCATCACCGGTTACGCCGAGCATGCGGCGGTGCGCGGCGGCTTCCTCGACCCCGGCATGCAGATGATCACCAAGCCGTTCACCTTCGACCTCTTGACGGCGAAGGTGCGGGAGATGATCAGTGCCTGACCTGTGCAGGCGCTGCCGAACGCTGCGATCTTTTGATCTTGATCGTTAAAAGATCGCCGCCTTCGGCAGCGCCTACAGGGAATCAGGAAAGCATCTCTTCCATGATTTCCGCCAACACATCCAGGTCGAACGGTTTTTCCAGGATCGGTGCCTTGCGGGTGATCGGGCTACCGGTCTCACGGATTTCCTGCGGGTAGCCGCTGATGAAAATCACTTTCAAGTCTGGTCGCAGTTTCACTGCCGGTTCGGCGATCTGCACACCGGAGATACCGCCCGGCAGCCGGAAGTCAGTAATCAACATGTCCAGATGCGGTTTGCTCGACAGGATATCGAAGGCCTGCTCGCCGTTTTCCGCCTGTAATACGCGATACCCCTGCCCCGACAGGTAATCCGTCAGCACCATCAGGATAACCGGTTCGTCCTCGACAACGAGGACTACGTCTTGTGCATCTTCACTCATGGGAAGCCTTTGTTCGGTCTTTAGCTGCTGATACGACCGTGGGGTCGATCAGAGGTTGCGTTTATCGGGCTGTTTTCCTACAGCGGCAGACAAACGCGAAACAGGGCGCCTTCGCCAATCCGGCTGTCGACGGTAATGGTACCGCCATGGGCGGTGACAATCTGTTCGGAAATAAACAATCCCAGGCCCAGCCCGGCGACGGCGTGTTTGGCCGTTACCCGCTCGAACTGCTGGAAAATCCGTTGCTGGTTTTCTTCGCTGATGCCGATTCCGAAATCCCGGACCTCGACCCGCGCCTCGCCGTTTTCACTGTACACCTTCACGGTGATCGGGCTCTTGGCACCGTAACGCAACGCGTTGGTCAGCAGGTTGGAAATCACCTGTTCAATGCGGAATTCATCCCAGTTGCCGATTACCGGTTGCTCGGCGTCGAGGGAAACGGAGGCATCGGCGGCCTCGATCTGTTGGGCAAAATTCTGTAACAAACCATGAACCAGCGTCGACAGATCGAATAACGTCGGCCGGATCGACAGCTTGCCGGTGCGAATGCGCGATACGTCGAGCATGTCTTCGATCAAGCGGATCAGACTTTTGATCTGCCGTTCGTCGCGGTCGACCATGGCGTGCATTTTGTCGAGGCTAAACGCGGCGGCGTTATCCCGCGCCAGGTGCATCTTGCGCAATTGGGTTTCGAGAATCAGGCCATTGAGCGGTGTGCGCACTTCGTGGGCGACGATGGACATGAAGTCATCGCGCATGCGCACGGCCTGCTGCAGTTCAAGCTGGGTGTTCTGCAATTGCTTGAGCAGCGCTTCCTGCTCGCGGCGGCTCTGCTCCAGGGCTTCGACCTGCTGCTTCATCGCCTTGCTCTGTCGGTACAACTCGACGAACACATTGACCTTGCTCTTGACCGCATGGATATCCAGCGGCTTGTGCAGGAAATCCACGGCACCGCTTTCATAGCCCTTGAACGCATAGTTGAGCTCGCGGCCGGCGGCGCTGACGAACACGATCGGGATGTTTTTGGTTTTCTCCGTGCCACGCATCAACTCGGCGAGTTCGAAGCCATTCATGCCAGGCATCTGCACATCGAGAATGGCCATGGCGAATTCATGTTGCAGCAACAGGGACAAGGCTTCGTCAGCCGATTGCGCCTTGAACACGATGCGGTCTTCGCGCTTGATCAGCGCTTCAAGTGCCAACAGATTCTCCGGCAGATCGTCGACGATCAGCAGTTTGGCCGGGATATTACTTAGCATGCGATTCGTTCCAACTCGACAAGCAGACGGCCGATGCCGCGGATAGGAAGAATGTGATCAGGCTGATGAGCATCCAGCGCCGCTTGGGGCATGGTTGCCACCTGGGCTTCCTGCGGGTCTTGCACAATGGTCAAGCCGCCGCGCTGTTGCACCAGCGCCAGCCCATTCGCACCGTCGCGGTTGGCGCCGGTCAGCAACACCGCCGCCAGGCTTGAGCCGTAGGCATCAGCGGCGGACTCAAACAGGTAGTCGATGGCCGGCCGCGAATGGTGCAGGCGATCTTCCAGACTCAAGGAAAAACTGCGGTCCTGCTCCACCGACAGGTGATAACCCGGCGCTGCAAAATACAGGGTGCCGGCCACGACCGGTGTTTTGTCACCGGCTTCCAGTACCGGCAGCGACACACGTCGGGCGAAGACTTCAGCCAAGTGGCTGCGGCGCTCATCGGGCAGGTGCAACACAACGATGATCGGCAACACAAAACCTTCGCGCAGCGGGCTGAGGATATTGAGCAGCGCCTCGACCCCGCCGGCCGATGCACCGATCACGATTGCTTCTATGGAAGGCAAAGCAGTTGCACCGTTCATGTTTTGCGATAGATCCGTTCGTGTTTGACCAGCGCTTCGAACTGGTTGCCGTAGGCCGAAAAATCCGGGGTTTCCTTACTGCCCAACACCAGGAAACCACGATGGCACAGCGACTCGTGAAACAAGCCGAAGGCACGATCCTGAAGTTTTTTATTAAAATAAATCAATACATTACGACACGATATTAATTGAGTCTCTGAAAACACGCTGTCGGTTGCCAAGCTGTGATCGGCAAAGGTCACGTTCTCGCACAACGACTTGTCGAAAATCGCATAACCGTAAGCTGCCGTGTAGTAGTCGGCGAACGAACGCTGGCCACCTGCCTGCTGGTAATTAGCAGTGTAGGCGCGGACATTCTCCATCGAGAAAATCCCTTGCTTGGCTTTCTCCAGCGAGCGCGGATTGATGTCGGTGGCATAGATGATAGTGCGATCGAGCAGGCCTTCCTCGCGCAGCAGGATGGCCATCGAATAGACCTCCTCACCGGTGCTGCAACCGGCGATCCAGATCTTGATCGACGGATACGTCTTGAGCAGCGGCACTACTTCCCGGCGGATGGCCAGGAAGTGCGAGGGGTCGCGGAACATTTCACTCACCGGAATCGTCAGCAGTTGCAGCAGCTGCATGAACGCCGTCGGGTCATGCAGGACTTTTTCCTGCAAAGCCGAAATGGTGTTGCATTCGAACTGGCTGAGCGCATGCGTAACCCGGCGCTTGATCGATGCGCCGGAATAATCGCGAAAATCGTAGCTGTACTTGAGATAGATGGCTTCGATCAACAACCGCAATTCGATCTCGTAGTTTCGCTCGACTGAATAATTGCGCTCCACTAAATACGTTCCATCTTCGGTAACCACACACGAATCAACGAAAACAAACGATCCAGGTCGATGGGCTTGGCCAGGTAATCATTGGCGCCAGCCTGCAGGCAGCGCTCCTGATCGTCCTTCATGGCCTTGGCCGTCACCGCAATGATCGGCAGCTTGCGCCAGCGCGGGTCCTTGCGGATCTCGATGGTGGCTTCGAAACCATCCATCTCCGGCATCATCACGTCCATCAACACCAGATCGATGTCTTCGACTTCATTCAATCGATCAATCGCTTCACGACCGTTCCGGCCGATGACCACGATTGCACCCTTCTGCTCCAGCGCACTGGTCAGGGCGAAGATGTTGCGCACATCGTCGTCCACCAGCAGCACTTTGCGGCCCTCGAAGACCTTGTCGCGGCTGCGGGCGGTCTTGAGCATCTTCTGCCGTTCATGGGACAACCGTGATTCGACTTTGTGCAGAAAAAGTGTCACCTCATCCAGCAAACGCTCGGGCGAACGGGCACCCTTGATGATGATCGAGCGTGAATATTTGCGCAGTTCGGCTTCTTCATCGCGGGTCAGGTTGCGTCCGGTGTAGACGATGACCGGCGGGAACGAGCAGATCTCTTCGGTGGACATGCGCTTGAGCAGGTCGTTGCCGAGCATGTCCGGCAGCTTCAGATCAATGATCATGCAATCGAAGATCGTGGTGCGCAGCAGGTCCAGCGCCTCTTGGGCTAAACCGACAGCGGTGATTTCGATGTCATCGTCGCCGATCAACCGGGAAATGCTGTCGCGCTGCAAATCGTCGTCTTCCACCAGCAGTACGCGCTTGACCTTCTGGGTCAATTTGGCTTCCAGCCGCGCAAATACATCCTTGAGCTCTTCACGGGTGGTGGGCTTGACCGCATAACCGATGGCGCCCATGTGCATTGCCGCTTCGACCCGGTCCTCGACCGAAATCACATGCACCGGGATGTGCCGGGTTTCGGCGTGTTCCTTCAGGCGTTGCAGCACGGTCAACCCGGAATGATCCGGCAGTCGCATGTCCAGCAGGATGGCGTCAGGAATGAACTGCCGGGCCAAGTCATAGCCTTCATCGGCACCGTGGGCCACCAGGCATTGGTAACCCAACTCGTGGGCCAGGTCATAAAGGATATGCGCGAAGTTGGGCTCGTCTTCGACCACCAGGATGCAGCGTGTGCCGAACGGTGCCTTGGCGCGGTCATCGTTGAAACGCGGGATATCGACTTCGGCGATCAACGGTTTCAATAGAGGTGCAACAGCGCTCGGCGTAGTCACTACCGGTTGCGCCCGAAGCGGCTCAATTGGGCTTTCGCCCGGCTCTACATACTGTTGCGGCAACACCAGGGTAAACACACTGCCCTGCCCCGGCACGCTGGACACACTGATGGAGCCGCCGAGCAACGCCGCAAGGTCACGGGAAATCGACAAGCCCAACCCCGTGCCGCCGTAACGGCGATTGGTGGTGCCATCGGCCTGGCGGAAGGCTTCGAAAATGCTTTCCTGTTGATCACCGGCAATGCCGATGCCGGAATCGCGGACGATGAAGGCAATGCCGTCGTTCGGTGCAGTGGCAACGCTCAGGCTGACTTTTCCTTGCTCGGTAAACTTCACCGCGTTGGACAGCAGGTTCTTGATCACCTGCTCCAGACGCTGGCGATCAGTGAACATCATCGCCGGCGAACCGTCCTGCAACTCGATCTGGAAATCCAGTTGTTTGTCTTCTGCCAATGGCTGGAACATCCCGCGCAAACCGTCGACCAGACGTGCGACGCTGGTGTTCTCCGGACGGATTTCCAGCTTGCCGGCCTCGACCTTGGAAATGTCGAGAATGTCGTTGATCAGGTTGAGCAGGTCATTGCCGGCGGAGTAGATCGACTCGGCGAACTTGACCTGTTCGGCGCTGAGGTTTTCCTGGGGGTTCTCGGCGAGCAACTTGGCCAGGATCAACGAACTGTTCAGCGGTGTGCGCAGTTCGTGGGACATGTTGGCGAGGAATTCGGACTTGTACTTGCTGGAGCGCTGCAACTCCTCGGCGCGCTCCTCAAGTTGAGTCTGCGCCTGATTGAGCTCGGTGTTCTTCAAGTCCATGGCGTCGCGTTGTTCGGCCAGCACCTCGGCCTGTTCGGCCAATTGCTCGTTGGTCTGTTCGAGCTCGACCTGTTGGGTTTCCAGGTGCGCCTGGGACTCCTTGAGAATCCGCGACTGCTCTTCCAGCTCTTCGTTGGCGGTCTTGAGTTCTTCCTGCTGGACCTGCAACTCTTCGTTGAGCTGCTGGGTTTCGGCCAGCACTTCCTGCAAGCGCTGGCGATAGCGCGCCGCTTCGATGGACGTGCCGATGTTGCCGGCAATCAGTTCAAGCAGTTCGACGTCGCGGTCGTTCAGTGGACGCAGGAAACCCAGTTCGATAACGCCATTGACCCGGTCATCGTCGCTGGTCGGTACCACCAGCACACTGGCCGGCAAACCTTCGCCGAGACCGGAACTGACCTTGAAGTAATCGCTCGGGACAGCGTCCAGACGAATCAGCCGCGCCTGCTGCGCGACCTGGCCGACAATGCCTTCCTCGCTATAGATATGTTGTTCGCTGGCTTCCTGTTCACGGGAGAATCCGTAAGACGCAACACGACGCAGGCCGCCGTGCTCTTCCCGAACATAAATTGCCGCGACGGCGATGCCGAGGTACTGCGCGCAGAATTGAAGAATATTGCGCCCGAGCAAATTCAACGACAACTGCCCCAGCACCTGCCCGGCCAGTTCAGTCTGGCCATTGCGTAGCCAGGCCTGGCGCTGCAAGCGTTCGGCGCTGGCTTGTTGCGCGGCGAGGTTGACGCTGTAGCTTTGCGACAGGTTCAGCAAATCGCGGCGGCCGATATACGCCAGCAGCCCGCTGATCGCAGCGATAAACAATAGATAAAGGGTGATGCTCCAGATCGTGGTGCTCCGCACCTCTTCATTACGCGCGGTACGCAGCTGCTGCTCCATGTCGATCACGTCTTCGAACTGCTTGCGGATCTCGTCCGTGAGGCGTTTGCCCCGGCCGGCTTTCACCGCCTCACGGTAATCACCGCTGCTGCGTTGCAAATCGATCATCGATTGCGCGTAATCGCTCCACTCCCCTTGCAAGGCTTCGAGCCGGTGCAGGCGGTCGGTTTGAGCCGGGTTGTCGGCGGTCAGTTCGAGCAAGGTCTTGAGGACAACCTCGATCCTCGGCTTTGCCGTTTCATAGGGTTCCAGAAACTTGTTATCGCCACTGAGCAAGAAACCGCGCATGCCAGTTTCGAGATCAACCGTCAGCTTGACCGCCTCATTGGCATTATTGATCACCCGGTCGGTGTGCTCGACCCACTGAATCGTCGACAGCAAGTACGTGATGAGCGACACGAAGAAAACGGCGCTGACCAGACCGACACCCAGCGGCAGGCCGACGTTGCGGCTCAGGAGTTTACGAAATCGCTGCTCATCAACTGAAGACTCAGAGGTCATGGTCAAGCCTTGTCGAACTGCTGAAAACCAAGGAGTTTGCCCCAAAACTGGCGCATTGATCCAATTTTCTCACGCATTTACGCGCAAAGTCCTACATTCAGCTGCTCCCGTGCCTAAGGAGCAGTTATCCTTCTCTCTATTCTTTTTACAGCGCATTGGGAACTTGTCGGGATCCGCCACTTACTCATGCAAGAGGGCCGGCGATTTCGATCAACCGGCAACCGCCCATCCCTATCGAGACCCCCACTATGTCCAACAACGGCTCCACCATCCTGGTCGTCGAAGATGACTCCATCGTGCGCATGCTGATTGTCGATGTGCTGGAGGAACTGGAGTTCAAGGTGCTGGAGGCTGACGGCAGTGAGCAGGCGCTGGAGATTCTCAAAGACGTCGACCAGCACATTGACCTGATGATGACGGATGTGGGCTTGCCGGGCATGGACGGGCGGGAACTGGCGCTCCAGGCACGGATGCTGCGCCTTGAGTTGCCCATCCTGTTTGCCAGTGGTTACGCCGAAAACATTGACGTGCCCGATGGCATGTTCATGATCGCCAAACCGTTTTCCATCGACCAGTTGCGGGATAAGGTCAAAGCCATCCTCGAAAGATCCTGAAACCCGCTGTGGTTTAATCATCCTCTTTTTGTCCCTCGCCCTTTGCCCGCGTCAAGGAATCCCCGTTCATGAATCACGCCCGCGCAACCAAAGTCCTGGTCATTGGTTACGTCTGGCCCGAGCCCCGCTCCTCCGCGGCCGGTGGCCATATGATGCAAATCCTTGAAACGCTCCTTCAGCAAGGCTGGGACATCACTTTCAGCAGCCCGGCCGGCACCGGTGAACACCGTGCCGACCTGACAACGCTGGGCATTCGCGAAGTGCCTATCGAGCTGAACAACAGCAGTTTCGACACGTTCATCAGCGAACTGGCCCCCGATGTGGTGTTGTTCGATCGTTTCATGATGGAAGAACAATTCGGCTGGCGCGTGGAAAAGCACTGCCCCGATGCGGTAAGGGTGCTCGAAACGTCCGATCTCCAGAGCCTGCGCGACGCTCGGCATCAGCGGCTCAAGGAGCGTCTGAAGGCCAGCGATGATACCGACGACTTCAGCGAATTGTTTGCCCCGGCGTTACCTGAAGAGTTTCAGTTCATGGCTGATACGGACCTGGCCAAACGGGAGATCGCGGCGATCTATCGTTGCGATCTGAACCTGATGATTTCCGAAGTGGAAATCGAATTGCTGGTTGAACAGTTCAAGGTGCCGCGCAACCTGCTGCACTGGTGCCCGCTGATGGTCGATCTACCGACCGATGCGCCCGTACCGTTTGAGGATCGGGCGCACTTCCTGCACATCGGCAACTTCCGGCACGCGCCGAACTGGGATGCGGTGCTCTGGCTGAAAACCACGATCTGGCCGCTGATCCGTGCGCAGTTGCCGGCCGCGCAGCTGCATATCTACGGCGCTTACACGCCGCCCAAGGCCACCGCATTACACAACGCGGCGCAGGGCTTTCATGTGCTGAACTGGGCGGAAGAGGCCCTGCAAGTCATGTCAACGGCGCGAGTGTGTCTGGCGCCATTACGGTTTGGTGCAGGTATCAAGGGCAAAATCGTCGATGCAATGCTCTGTGGCACGCCCAACGTCACAACACCCGTGGGTGCCGAAGCGATGCACGGTGATGAGCCCTGGCCCGGTGCCGTTACGCGTTCGGCGCGGGAGTTCGCCAATGACGCCGTCCAGCTCTACAAGGACAAGACCCAGTGGCTGAATGCCCAGACTCAGGCTCAAGCCTTGTTGAGCAGCCGTTATCAGCAGTCCATCCATGGCCCGGCGCTGATCGAGCGACTGCTAGATTGCCAACGGAATCTGGGCAATGTCCGGCGGGATAACTTTACCGGCAGCATGTTGCGTCATCATCAACACAAAAGTACCCAGTACATGGCGCAATGGATTGAGGCAAAAAACCGCAATCCATTGTGAGTTATCGAATCATCCAACCCTTAAATTCGAGCAAGCGCAAAGCCACTAACCTCACCGGCTAAAACATCTCTTGCTTCACCTTCCATCTTGGCGTGTCGCGTATATAAAACTATAAACACCCCTGGCACTTCAAACCAAATAACGGCCTCCATCAATTAGGGGGCCATACCCTGCTCTGGACTATGCCTGGTTTCTACCAAAATCGCCCATCGCTGGAGCGGGATAGGCGATACCAGCGTCAATGAACTTGAGACCCACATTGATAGCGTCATGCAGCGGCCACCTACCGGCTCTAACCCGTGGTCGCTTTCCGCCACGAGTTACAGCCTCGCCCTGGGCCCTGTAAACATCAAGGAGCAACTTAATCAATGGTTCGATCCAGGCACGAGACATTGGACTCTAAACTGTAGCGTAGTCAATGCAAATTTTTTCGAAGATAGCCGCCGGGTCATTAACTGCCGAACCGGAAACTTAATAAAGTCGCAACAACGACCTAAATAACTTTCCCCTGTCGATAAGGGTCAACTTTGATCCATGGAGTGGACTTGTTTATAAAAAGGAATTGGCATAACTGACCACGCGCTGTACGACCGCCCGATTTCGCAGGCTGGCGCTACTCACCCCATTGAGGGCATGATCGAAGCGCGATAACAATAAAAGTGCACCGACATGACCCGAAGCGCCAGAGTCACCGACCCTTCCTACGAACTGATGGACGACCACAACGGGTTGTCCATCATCTATCGCCAGCACGGTTTCCCTTGCCCTTTGGTGCGCTGGCATTTTCACAAGGAATACGAACTGCACCTGATCGTCGCCAGCTCCGGCAAGGTGTTCATCGGCGACTACATCGGCAACTTCTACCCCGCAACCCTGTTCCTCACAGGCCCTAACCTGCCCCACAACTGGATCAGCCAGGTGGCCGAGGATGAAGTGGTGCCCAAGCGCGACATGCTGGTCAACTTCACCGACGAGTTGTTCGACAGCGGCTATCAGGTGTTTGCCGAACTCAAGACCCTGGCGCCACTGTTGGAGCGGGCGCAGTACGGCATCGAGTTTCGCTGCAAACACACTATCCGCAAGGCGATGGACCTGATGCAACGCATTGCCGATACCAACGGCATCACCCGGCTCGGGCACTTTTTTATCCTGCTGGAATTGCTCGCCGCATCTGACGATTACCAGTTGCTGTCTGGCGCGACGACGCCGCAATTGGCGGACGAACACAACATCGACCGCACCAACCGCGCGGTGGATTACATCTTTACCCACTACGCCCGCGACTTGACCCTGGAGGAAGTCTCCGAGCACTTGGGCATGAAGCCGACGTACTTCAGCCGTGTGTTCAAGCAGGCCACCGGGCGCAACTTCATCGAGTTCGTCAATCGCTTGCGCATCAGTAAATCCTGCGAGCTCCTGTCCGATGGCGATAAACCGGTGACCGATGTGTGTTTCGAGTCCGGGTTCAACAATATTTCCAACTTCAACCGGCGCTTCCAGCAACTCAAGGGCATGACGCCTTCTCATTATCGGCGGTTGGTGGTGCAGCGGTTGACCGAGCAAAACCTGGGCTGACAGCGAAAATCCCTGTAGCAGCGAGCCTGCTCGCGATGAGGCCGTGTCAGGCGACATTTATCAACCTGATACATCGCCATCGCGAGCAGGCTCGCTCCCCCAGGTACAGCGCCAAACCCTGAAACCTGTACGTATCCGATCTCACCCTCACGCTGAAACCCCCTTGCCTGCGTCTACGCCTTCAAAGCCCAGTGCAAAAAAGTATCGATCAAAGTGCGATGGATGATTTGTCTCGTGCTCGATTGAAGGCTGTAATCAGCACAGATTCTTCCTGCCTTCGGAAGACACAAAAACAATAACTGTCCTTCTGTAACCCGCCGGGTGCAGAAAAGGAGTGCACGATGCAACCTTCTGTAAAAGCTCTGCTTGCCCTCACCTGCATGACCCTCAGCAGCGTCAGCCTCGGCGCCCAGACCCTGACCATCGCCACCGTCAACAACAGCGACATGATCCGCATGCAAAAGCTCTCGAAAACCTTCGAGGCCGAGCATCCGGAGATCAAGCTCAATTGGGTGGTGCTCGAAGAAAACGTCCTGCGTCAGCGCCTGACCACTGACATCGCTACCCAGGGCGGGCAGTTCGACGTGCTGACCATCGGCATGTACGAAGCGGCATTGTGGGGTGCCAAAGGTTGGCTGGAGCCCATGAAGGACTTGCCGGCCAGTTATGCCCTCGACGACGTGTTCCCGTCGGTTCGTGAAGGGCTTTCGGTGAAAGGCACGTTGTACGCCCTGCCGTTCTACGCTGAAAGCTCGATCACCTATTACCGCACCGACCTGTTCAAGGACGCCGGCCTGACCATGCCCGAGCGCCCGACCTGGACGCAGATCAGCGAATTCGCCGGCAAACTCACCCACAAAGACAAGGAACAGTACGGCATCTGCCTGCGCGGCAAGGCCGGTTGGGGCGAGAACATGGCCCTGATCACTACTGTCGCCAACGCTTATGGCGCACGCTGGTTCGATGAAAAGTGGCAACCGGAATTCAATGGTCCCGAGTGGAAAAACGCGCTGAACTTCTACGTCGACACCATGAAGAAATCCGGCCCGCCGGGCGCGTCGAGCAATGGATTCAACGAAAACCTGGCGCTGTTCAACAGCGGCAAATGCGCGATCTGGGTCGATGCCAGCGTCGCCGGTTCGTTCGTCACCGACAAGACCCAGAGCAAGGTCAGCGATTACGTCGGCTTCACTTACGCGCCGCATGAAGTCACCGACAAAGGCTCAGCCTGGTTGTATTCCTGGGCTCTGGCGATCCCGACCAGCTCCAAGGCCAAGGACGCAGCGAAAACCTTCAGCGCCTGGGCCACGTCCAGGGAGTACGGCGAATTGGTCGCCAAAACCGACGGCATCGCCAACGTACCGCCAGGCACCCGGGCCTCGACCTACAGCGATGCGTACATGAGCGCCGCACCGTTTGCCAAGGTCACGCTGGAATCGCTCAAGGCTGCCGATCCGAGTAAGCCAAGCGCCAAACCGGTGCCGTACATCGGCATTCAGTTGGTGACCATTCCCGAGTTTCAGGGCATTGGCACCCAGGTCGGCAAATCCTTCTCCGCAGCGCTGATAGGCCAGACCACAGTTGACCAGGCCCTGGCCGCCGCGCAGCAAACCACTGAACGAGAGATGAAGCGCGCGGGTTATCCCAAGTAACCCGCTGCTCGCTCACGCCTTCGTGTGAGCGAGCCTGCTCGCGATGACGGGCTCCCATTCAACATTGTGGGTGACTGATACACCGCTTTCGCGAGCAGGCTCGCTCCTACAGTGGATCTCCATAGGTCTGTACGACTCGGTTCTGATCACCATGAATACTTCAACTGCCAAAGCTCACATGGAAATCCCTCAACCGCTGCGCAAAAGCCGGTTGACCAATCCCGGCTGGTTTTTGGTCAGCCCTTCAGTGGCTCTGCTGCTGTTGTGGATGATCGTGCCGCTGGGGATGACCGTCTACTTCTCGGCCATACGCTACAACCTGCTCAATCCGGGGGAAAACGAGTTCGTCGGCCTGGAGAACTTCACTTACTTCCTGACCGATTCCGGCTTCCTGCCCGGCGCCACCAACACCCTGCTGCTGGTGGGCAGCGTGCTGCTGATCAGCGTGGTGTTCGGCGTGTTGATCAGCGCCTTGCTGGAGGCCAGTGAGTTTCTCGGTCGCGGCATCGTGCGGGTCATGCTGATCTCGCCGTTCTTCATCATGCCCACGGTCGGCGCGTTGATCTGGAAAAACCTGATATTCCATCCGGTGTCGGGGATTCTCGCCTACGTCTGGAAACTGTTCGGCGCGCAACCGGTGGACTGGCTGGCGCATTACCCGCTGTTGTCGATCATCATCATTGTTTCGTGGCAATGGCTGCCCTTCGCGATCCTGATCCTGATGACCGCCATGCAGTCCCTCGACCAGGAACAGAAAGAAGCCGCACGCCTCGATGGCGCCGGGCCGATTGCGATTTTCTGGCACCTGACCCTGCCGCACCTGGCGCGGCCGATTGCGGTGGTGGTGATGATTGAAACCATCTTCCTGCTCTCGGTGTTCGCCGAAATCTTCACCACCACCAACGGCGGCCCCGGCTATGCCTCGACCAACCTTGCCTACCTGATCTACAACCAGGCACTGGTGCAGTTCGACGTGGGCATGGCGTCCGCAGGCGGTTTGATTGCGGTGGTGATCGCCAACATCGCGGCCATCGTGCTAGTGCGGATGATCGGCAAAAACCTGACAGACAAAGCCTGAGGCCTGCCATGACTCTTCAACAATCCCGTCGCCTGCAAAGCCTGCTGCTCGGTACGTTGGCCTGGGCCATCGCGATCGTGATCTTCTTTCCGATCTTCTGGATGGTGCTGACCAGTTTCAAGACCGAAATCGATGCCTTCGCCACGCCGCCGCAGTTCATTTTTACGCCGACGCTGGAAAACTACCTGCACATCAATGAACGCAGCGATTACTTCAGTTTCGCCTGGAACTCGGTGGTGATTTCCTTCAGCGCCACGGCGCTGTGCCTGCTGATCGCGGTGCCGGCGGCCTACTCCATGGCGTTCTACGAAACCCAGCGCACCAGAGGCACGCTGCTGTGGATGCTCTCCACCAAGATGCTGCCGCCAGTGGGCGTGCTGATGCCGATCTACCTGCTGGCCAAGAGTTTTGGCCTGCTCGACACGCGCATCGCGCTGATCGTCATTTACACGTTAATCAACCTGCCGATCGTGGTCTGGATGATTTACACCTACTTCAAGGACATCCCCAAAGACATCCTCGAAGCCGCTCGCCTCGACGGAGCAACCCTGTGGCAGGAAATGGTCCGGGTACTGCTGCCGATTGCCAAGGGCGGCCTGGCCTCGACGGTCCTGTTGTCGCTGATCCTGTGCTGGAACGAGGCGTTCTGGTCGCTGAACCTGACCTCGTCGAAAGCCGCGCCGCTGACCGCATTGATCGCTTCGTACTCAAGCCCCGAAGGGTTGTTCTGGGCCAAGTTGTCGGCGGTATCGACCCTGGCCTGTGCGCCGATCCTGATCTTCGGCTGGATCAGCCAGAAACAACTGGTGCGCGGCCTGTCGTTCGGCGCCGTGAAATGAACCCCTGTAGGAGCGAGCCTGCTCGCGATGGACGTGAACCATGACGCGTGCTGCCTGAATGAACGCGTCGCCTGCAAATTAATCGCGAGCAAGCTTGCTTCTAAAAAAACAAAAAGTTGGAGGCCCATCATCATGGCCAACCTGAAAATCAAGAATCTGCAAAAAGGCTTCGAAGGCTTTTCCATCATCAAGGGCATCGACCTTGAAGTGAACGACAAGGAATTCGTGGTCTTCGTCGGCCCGTCGGGCTGCGGCAAATCCACATTGCTGCGCTTGATCGCCGGGCTGGAGGAAGTCAGCGGCGGCACCATCGAACTCGATGGCCGTGACATCACCGAAGTCAGCCCGGCCAAGCGCGACCTGGCGATGGTGTTCCAGACTTACGCCCTGTACCCGCACATGAGCGTGCGCAAGAATATGTCGTTCGCCCTCGATCTGGCCGGCGTACCCAAGGCCGAAGTGGAAAAGAAAGTCGGTGAAGCGGCGCGCATCCTTGAGTTGGGGCCGATGCTTGAGCGCAAACCCAAGCAACTCTCCGGTGGTCAGCGCCAGCGCGTGGCGATCGGCCGGGCCATCGTGCGCAACCCGAAAATCTTCCTGTTCGACGAACCGTTGTCCAACCTCGACGCGGCCCTGCGAGTGCAAATGCGCCTGGAGCTGTTGCGCCTGCACAAAGACCTGCAAGCGACGATGATCTACGTGACGCACGATCAGGTCGAAGCCATGACCATGGCCGACAAAGTGGTCGTACTCAATGGCGGCAAGATCGAGCAGGTCGGCTCGCCGCTGGACCTCTATCACCAGCCGGCCAACCTGTTCGTCGCCGGATTCCTCGGCACACCGAAAATGGGCTTCCTCAAAGGCAAGGTCACCCGCGTTGACGACCAGGGTTGCGACGTGCAACTCGACGCCGGCACGCGCATCAGCCTGCCGCTGAGCGGTGCCAACCTGAGCGTCGGTGGCGCGGTGACGCTGGGCATTCGTCCGGAACATCTGGAACTGGCCAAACCGGGCGACTGCACCTTGCAAGTCACCGCCGATGTCAGCGAACGCCTGGGCAGCGACACCTTCTGCCACGTTCGAACCGCTTGCGGTGAAGCCCTGACCCTGCGCGTACGCGGTGACCTGGCGAGCCGTTATGGCGAAACCCTGGGCCTGCACCTTGACGCCGCACACTGCCATTTATTCGATGCCGACGGCGTGGCGCTCACCCGCCCACTGCGCGTTGCCGCCTGATTCCAGAGAGCTTGTGATGAAACTCAATAAACAGAACCTCCACCGCCTCGCCCCCGAGGTGGTCCTGCCCGCCTACGCCCTGAGCGATACGCACCAAGGCATCGCCCACATCGGCGTCGGCGGTTTCCACCGCGCCCATCAGGCGTATTACACCGACGCGCTGATGAACACCGGCGAAGGCCTGGACTGGGCGATTTGTGGTGTCGGCCTGCGCACCGAAGACCGCCGCGCCCGGGATGACCTCAAAGAACAGGATTACCTGTTCACCTTGTTCGAACTCGGTGATACCGACGACACCGAAGTCCGGGTCATCGGCGCCATCCGCGACATGCTGCTGGCCGAGGACGGTGCCCAGTCGCTGATCGACAAACTCACCGATCCGCAGATCCGCATCGTCTCGCTGACCATCACCGAGGGTGGTTACTGCATCGACGACAGCAACGGCGAGTTCATGGCGCACTTGCCGCAGATCCAGCACGATCTGGCCAACCCGGATGCCCCTCAAACCGTGTTCGGTTTTCTCTGCGCGGCACTGGCCAAACGCCGTACGGCGGGCACGCCTGCGTTCACCTTGATGTCTTGCGATAACCTGCCGCACAACGGCGCTGTTACCCGCAAAGCCCTGTTGGCGTTCGCCGCATTGCTCGATGTCGGGTTGCGCGACTGGATCGATGCCAACGTCAGTTTCCCCAATGCCATGGTCGATCGAATCACGCCGATGACCAGCACCGGGCATCGCCTGCAACTGGCGGACAAACATGGCGTCGACGACGCCTGGCCGGTGGTCTGCGAGCCGTTCGTGCAATGGGTGCTGGAAGACAAATTCGTCAACGGTCGCCCGGCCTGGGAAAAGGTCGGCGTGCAGTTCACCGACGACGTCACACCCTACGAAGACATGAAGATCAAGCTGCTCAACGGCAGTCATCTGGCCCTCACGTACCTGGGTTTTTTGAAGGGTTATCGCTTCGTCCACGAAACCATGAACGACCCGTTGTTCGTGCGTTACATGCGCGCCTACATGGACCTGGACGTGACGCCGCAGTTGTCGCCGGTGCCGGGCATTGACCTGGCTGACTACAAGAACACGCTGGTGGAGCGTTTTTCCAATCAGGCAATCGCCGATCAATTGGAGCGTGTGTGTTCGGACGGTTCGTCGAAGTTTCCCAAGTTCACCATTCCGACGATCAACCGCCTGATCGCCGATGGCCGCGAGACCAGGCGTGCGGCGTTGGTGGTGGCGGCATGGGCCTTGTACTTGAAGGGCGTGGACGAGAACGGCGACACCTACTCGATCCCGGATCCACGGGCGGCGTTCTGTCAGGCGTTGGTGGCCGACGATGTATTGATCACCCAGCGGTTGCTGGAGGTTGAAGAGATTTTTGGTACAGCCATTTCCCGCTCGGCGGAGTTTGTCGCGGCGTTCGAGTGGTGCTGCAATAGTTTGCGGGATGTGGGGGTGACGCGGACGCTGGAGCGGGTGCTGGTGTAAGCCATGCGGTGAGTCTGTCCGAGATGGGCTTAACACTGATCGACCTGATATACCAAGGATCCACCATGGCAAACCAACAATTATTCCTCGGCATCGACTGCGGCACCCAAGGCACCAAAGCCATCATCCTCGATGCGGTCAGCGGTGAAGTGCTGGGACTGGGCGCGGCCGCCCACACGCTGATCAGTGGCGCCAATGGTCGCCGCGAGCAGGACACCACTCAGTGGCTGGAGGCCTTCGCCATCGCTACCCGCCGTGCGTTGCTGGCCGCCGACGTCGATGGCCAGTCCATCCTCGGCATCGGCGTTTCCGGCCAGCAGCATGGCCTGGTGTTGCTCGATGATGAGGGACAGGTCCTGCGCCCGGCCAAACTCTGGTGCGACACCGAAACCACCGCAGAGAACGATCGACTGCTCGAACACCTGGGTGGCGAGAAAGGTTCGCTGGAGCGTCTCGGCGTGGTCATTGCACCGGGCTATACCGTCTCCAAATTGCTGTGGACCAAGGAGCAGCATCCAGCGGTATTTGCCCGAATCGCCCGCATCCTGCTGCCCCACGACTACCTGAACGTCTGGATGACCGGCCGCAGTTGCAGCGAATACGGTGATGCTTCGGGAACGGGTTATTTCAACGTGCGCACCCGCCAGTGGGACTTGCAGCTGCTTCGCGACATCGATCCGAGCGGGCGCCTGCAAGCCGCATTGCCGGAGCTGATCGATGCTCACGCAGCGGTCAGCACGATTCTGCCGAGCATTGCCGAACAGTTGGGGATCAATCCGAAGGCGCTGGTCTCCAGCGGCGGTGGCGACAACATGATGGGCGCCATCGGCACCGGCAATATCCGACCTGGAGCGATCACCATGAGTCTGGGGTCGTCCGGCACGGTGTACGCCTATGCCGCTCAACCGACCGTCAGCCCGGACGCTGCGGTCGCCACCTTCTGTTCCTCCAGTGGCGGCTGGTTGCCGCTGATCTGCACCATGAACCTGACCAATGCCACCGGCGTCATCCGCGAATTGTTCGACCTGGATATCGAGTGCTTCAACGCGCTCGTATCCCAGGCGCCCATCGGTGCCGAAGGCGTCTGCATGCTGCCGTTTCTCAACGGTGAACGCGTCCCCGCCCTGCCCCATGCCACCGGCAGTGTGTTGGGCCTGACCATGACCAACCTAACCCAGGCCAATCTGTGCCGCGCGGTGGTCGAAGGCACCACCTTCGGTTTGCGTTACGGGCTGGACCTGCTGCGACAAAATGGCTTACAAAGCCGCAGCATCTGCCTGATCGGCGGCGGTTCGAAAAGCCCGGTGTGGCGGCAGATTGTCGCGGACATCATGAACACGCCGGTGATCTGCACCGAACAAAGCGAAGCTGCAGCCCTTGGGGCGGCGATTCAGGCGGCGTGGTGCAAGTCCTGGGCAAACGGGCATGAGGACAGTCTGGCGGATTTGTGCGAGCGCTGCGTGAAGCTCGATCTGGCCAGTGAAACCTTGCCGATTACAGAAAACGTACTGGCCTCCCAGCAGGCCTACGAACGCTATCAACAGCATGTCGCAACCCTTTAGAGAGCGAACAATTATGTATCTGGTGTGTGGCGAAGCGCTGTTCGATTTCTTCAGTGAAAATGACGCCAGCGGGCTGGCTTCAAAGGTGAATTTCAAGGCAATTGCCGGCGGTTCGCCGTTTAACGTCGCGGTAGGTTTGCGCCGGTTAGGCGTGGACGCGGCACTCTTTGCCGGGTTGTCTACCGACTACTTGGGCCGGCGTTTGCTGCAAGTGCTGCAGGATGAAGGCGTGCGCACGGATTATCTGCTGGATTTCGCCGCGCCCACTACGCTGGCGATGGTCGCGGTCGGCGCCAATGGCTCGCCGCACTACAGTTTCCGTGGCGAAGACTGTGCTGATCGGCAATTGAAAACGGAGCATCTGCCGGAACTTGCGCCTGAGGTGCGCGGTTTGCACATCGGTTCGTTTTCGCTGGTGGTGCAACCGATTGCCGACACCTTGCTGACGTTGGTGCGCCGGGAAAGCGGCAAACGCCTGATCAGCCTCGATCCGAACGTGCGGCTCAATCCTGAACCGAATATCGAGCTTTGGCGTTCACGGATTGCCACGCTGGTCGAGCACGCAGACCTGATCAAGGTCAGCGATGAGGATTTTAGCCTGTTGTACCCCGAGCAGGATCCGGCCCGGGTGATTGCAGGCTGGTTGCAGCACCGTTGTCAGTTGGTATTCCTGACCCGTGGTGGCGAAGGTGCGACGGTGTTCAGCAGGGCTCACGGTTTCTGGTCGGTGCCGGCCTGTGCGGTGAAGATCGCTGATACGGTGGGCGCTGGCGATACTTTTCAGGCGGCATTGATTGCCTGGTTGACCGAGCAGAAACTGGATTCCGTTGAAGGCTTGCGTGAGCTGAGCCGTGAGCAGATCGAAGCGATGATGCGGTTTGCGGTTCAGGCAGCGGCGTTGACTTGCAGCAAGACAGGGCCGGATTTGCCTTATCGGAATCAGTTGGATCTTCGCTGAGTTCAATGGCCTCATCGCGAGCAGGCTCGCTCCTACAGTTGGAATACATACCTCTGCAGGAGCCTTCGTCCGCCGAACGGTAGTGGCAAAGCGACAGGTGGCGTTCAGGTGGGTTAACCAATGCTTAATCGTGCAGTCCAACACTAACTGGACCGCACGCCCTCAGAGCTCTCTGACGCCCAGTGCGGCAGGTTCGACAACACGTCGAGCTGACTTTAGCCTGCACTGGAGATTGCCCCATGAACACGCGCGTATTGCTCGTTTCCTCCGCTCTTGTCTGTGCCTCATTTACAGGATTTGCCCAGGCCGACACCACCTCGGCTCAACCTGTGCCTTCGTATCACTACGGCATGCCATTGCATGTGGGCAAGGTGATTGCCTTGACCGAGCCCACCACCATGGACTGCGAAGTGATCACGGCAACGATGAAATACATCGATACGCAGTCGGGCCAACCCGCAGAACTCGCTTATCGAAAACTGTCTGACGCTTGCAGTTATCAGAACTGACATCGAACTGGCTCCGGGCCTGGCTTCATTCCAGGCCCGGAGCCTGTCGACGGCACTATTACCTTCCGCAGCTTAAAGTGCTTTGCCGACCACTTGGCGCTGTTCAACGGCGACGTGGTGAAGTGCAAGGTCGGTGCGCAATTCTGCAATCAGTTCATTGATTTCTCGACAGCCATTTAGACGCTGGGCATCTATGCCCGTCTTCAATAGATCAATCTGATCGGTTTCGCCGTCTGCATACACTTTTACGGTCATCGAGAGATCCGGCGACAGTGTGCATTGACAACGCTTGGGCAAAAAACTGCTTTCAATGATATTGCGAAGTTCCAAGGCAGAAAGAAACATGGCGACCCTCTCCTTTTTGTGAGACTGCCAATCAACTATCGACGCTGGCTCATGTGAAATCCCGGTCAGCTTAAGAACAGATACAGCATAAAACATGCCCGGCAATGCGCCCGGTTGCTCATCGGTAAATCAAGGATTTATGTAACAGCTCATTAACACCGGTCATGCAATTTGCAGGAAAGACCGCTGGCGGCTTTGCAATTTGCACAGACCACTATTACCTCATGCCAAGGCATCACCCAGCGCGGCACGCTCGGCGACATACCGCAAGCTGTCAAAATTGATGTTGGCGCCGGAGTCTATTGCCACCAGTGTCCGCCCCCGCACGCCGCTGCGTGTCACGTATTTCTTGATGCCGGCTACGGCAAGGGCACCGGAAGGCTCGGTGATTGATCGGGTGTCGTCGTAGATATTCTTGATTGAAGCGCAGAGTTCATCATTGTTCACCGTCAGCACTTCATCGACGCAAAACCTGCACACTTCAAAGCCGTAAGAACCGATCTGCGCCACCGCCACGCCATCGGCAAAGCTGCCCACGGCGGGCAGGACCACACGCTCATTGGCTTGCAGCGCTGCTTGCAGGCAGGCCGAATGCTCTGACTCCACGCCGATGATACGAACTTCGGGGCGCAGGTATTTGACGTACGCGGCAATGCCGGCGATCAATCCACCACCGCCCACAGGCACAAAGATCGCGTCCAACGCCCCTTGATGTTGACTAAGGATTTCCATGGCAACGGTGCCCTGCCCGGCGATCACGTCCGGATCGTCGAAGGGCGAAACAAACGTCTTGCCAGTTTGCTCTGCCAACTCCAGCGCATAGGCCAGGGCAAATGGAAAACTCTCGCCATGCAGCACCGCCTCGGCACCACGACTGCGCACGCCCAGCACTTTCAATTCCGGTGTGGTGGCAGGCATGACAATCGTCGCATCGATGCCTAACTCCCGCGCGGCCAATGCCACACCCTGTGCATGATTGCCAGCCGAGGCGGTGATCACCCCACGCGCCCTTTGCGTAGCGTCCAGGTTCACCAGTTTGTTGTAGGCGCCACGGACCTTGAAAGAAAAGGTTGGTTGCAGATCTTCGCGCTTGAGCAGGATCTGGTTGCCCAGGGATGCCGACAATGCGTGTGCCGGTTGCAGCGGTGTACGAATGGCCAGTTCATAGACCGGCGCAGCGAGGATTTTTTTGACGTAATGCTCAAGCAGGGTTTGCTGGGCGGGCGTACTGGTCATGATCGTCTCCTGACATTGATCAGAGCCCCGAGACAGATAATAAAAACCCGCCTCCAGGGCGGGTTGGGTGCTGCAGTCGTGAGCTAGCCCGCCAAATGAGGAATGGCGGTAATAATGCTTGGCTGGCAGCGCGATACGGTAAAACTCATGGCTGGAAATTAGCCGGGCGCGCGAGGCAAGTCAATGGCAAGTTCAGTATTGCCTCTGTAGGCTGGTCATCCTGCCCATCGTCCCAAGGAAGGAACCCATGAAGCCTGTCGCCCTGCCCCTGATAGCCCTGTAGCAGCTCACAAACTTGCTGCCACAGGGGATTGCGGTGAATCGATTACTTGAGGCCTACCTTGTACAACCCGCCATCCTCTTCATCGGTCAACACATACAAATACCCGTCCGGCCCCTGCCGCACATCGCGGATACGCTTGTTGAGTTCGCCCAGCAAGCGCTCTTCGTGAACCACCTTGTCGCCGTCGAACTGCAGGCGGATCAACTCCTGAGTCACCAGCGCGCCGATAAATACGTTGTGCTGCCAGGCCTTGAAGCGATCACCGTCGTAGAACGCCATGCCACTGAGACCGGGTGATTTTTCCCAGAAATGACGCGGGTTGACGGAGCCTTCGGCGGTTTTCCCCTTGGCTTCCGGAATCGCCTGACCGGAGTAGTTGATGCCATGAGTGGCCAGCGGCCAACCGTAGTTTTTGCCGCGCTCGATCACGTTGATCTCGTCACCGCCCCGGGGGCCGTGCTCGTTCTCCCAGAGGGTGCCATTCCACGGGTTGAGCGCCGCGCCTTGCGGGTTGCGAACGCCATAGGCCCAGATCTCCGGACGCACACCGAACTGGCCGACAAAGGGGTTGTCGTCGGGCACCTTACCGTCCGGGTAGATCCGCACGATCTTGCCTTGCAACTTGTCGAGATCCTGAGCGGTCGGCCGGTCGTTGTTTTCACCCAGGGTAATGAACAGATAGCCGTCGCGGTCGAACACCAGTCGTGAACCGAAATGGTTGCCGACCGAGAGCTTGGGCTCCTGGCGGAAAATCACCGTGAAATCCTTGAGGGTCGTCAAGTCTTCCGACAGCTGTCCCCGGCCGACTGCAGTGCCTGCCTTGTCGCCCTGCCCGCCACCCTCGGCGTACGACAGATAGATCGTGCGGTCCTGCTTGAAGTCCGGTGATAACGCCACATCCAGCAAGCCGCCCTGCCCCTTGGCCCACACCTTGGGCACACCGTTGATGGGCGCGGAAAGTTTACCGTCAGCCGTCACCACCCGCAGGTTGCCGGGCCGTTCAGTGACCAGCATGCCTTTGCGGTCAGGCAGAAACGCCAGCGCCCAGGGATGCTCAAGGCCCTTGGCGATCGACGTGACCTCAAGGGTGCCCTGTTCACTTTTCATGTCCTGGGTGGCCGCCGCCAATACAGGCAGCGTGGCGGTCAATAGTGCGCTGGCGCAGAGAGTGGCCAGAAGGGTTTTACGCAACATGCACGATTCCTTTTGCCATGAGGATGGACGTCTGCCCTGCCGTTCAACGAATGCGGGGCCTTAGTTTCGAGGAGGCGGATTGGGGATGAATGTCGGTGAGCCGGTGGGCGCCGATCGCTGCTGGGGATAGCGATTGCCGATGCCGCCGTTGTCGAGGGTCGGTGGACGCGGCACCGGCACGGTGTTCGGGCCACGTATGGCCGGAGCACTGGGTTGTGAGCCCTGCATGCTGTTGGGGTTAGCCCGGCGAATCGGGCTGTTGTACGGGTTGTTGTTGCCGCTGTTCGGCAGGTTCTGGGTGATCTGCAATGGCACACGCGGCGAACGATCCTGCGCTTGAGCCAATAGGCCGAAAATACCGGTCATGATGAGCAGGATGAGAGCGGAAATGTATCGTGTCATGGAACGCCTCACTACATGCGCGTGAACATGGTCTTCGATAGCACGCTACGCCCAGGGTTCGGTTTTGTTAACCAAAACCTCGTCCGCAAGATGTAACACGAAGTTGATCTCCCGCCACGACCGGGCTGCAACCCGCGGAAACTTTTGCCCGAGGCCCAGAGTCACCTGATCATCACTCGCGAGAACACGGCCATGGCACGGGCAATCTGGAAAGGCGCGATCAGTTTCGGGCTGGTGCATATTCCTGTGGCGCTGGTCTCGGCGACCTCTTCGCAAGGGGTGGACTTCGACTGGCTCGACAGCCGCAGCATGGAACCGGTGGGCTACAGGCGCGTTAACAAGGTCACCGGCAAGGAAGTCACCAAGGAGCACATCGTCAAAGGTGTCGCCTACGAAAAGGGTCGGTACGTGGTGCTCAGCGAAGAGGAAATCCGCTCGGCACATCCCCTGTCGACTCAGACCATCGATATTTTCGCCTTTGTCGACGCCAAGCAGATTCCGCTGCAAAACATCGACACACCCTACTACCTGGCGCCGGATAAACGCGGCGGCAAGGTCTACGCGTTATTGCGCGAAACCCTGATCAAAACCGAAAAAGTCGCTCTCGCCCGTGTGGTGTTGCATACCCGCCAGTACCTCGCGGCATTAATGCCGCTGGAATCGGCGCTGGTACTGGTGAAATTGCGCTGGCCGGCGGAAGTGCGCAGCCTGGATGAACTCGCCCTTGGGCCGGACGTCACCGAGGCCAAACTGGCCAAGGGTGAACTGGACATGGCCAAACGGCTGGTACAAGACATGAGCGCCGAATGGACGCCGGAAGATTACCGGGATGAATTCGAAGACAAGATCATGGCCCTGGTCGATAAAAAGGCCCATGAAGGCAAGATCGAGGATGTAGAGACGGACACCGGCGAAGAGGCCCGTAAGACAGCGGATGTGATTGATTTGACTGAGTTGCTCAAACGCAGTCTTGGGGGCCGGAGCGCGGTTAAGGCACCGGCGACAACCAAGTCAGCGAGCAAACCGGCAGCGAAGAAAAAAGCTGCCAAGTGATGTATTGGGTTTCCTGGCCCCATCGCGAGCAGGCTCGCTCCCACAAGGTTCACACCGAACCACTGTAGGAGAGAGCTTGCTCGATAGCATCCTCAGCCGTAAAACATTTTTTAGATCAGAATGAACACCGCCAGCAAACCACCAAAAATCGCCCACTTCTCGAGGTAGTAGAGCTTGCGATTACGCTTCTTCAGCGCTTTGCCACGCAAACGAATCTTGTAGATCTTGCCAAACAGACGATTGATGCCACCGGTCTTGTCGCCCGCCTCGTTCGGTGCGCCGGCAGCCGACATCACGTTGCGGCTGAACCAGCCGTTGAACGCTGCCGCCCAGCGATATTTCATCGGCCGCTCGACATCGCAAAACAGAATGATGCGGTTCTGTTGCGTGGTGTTTTCCGCGTAATGAATGAATGTCTCGTCGAACATCACCGCTTCACCGTCGCGCCAATGGTAGTTCTCGCCATCGACATTGATGTAGCAACCGGCGTCGTTGGGCGTTTCCAGGCCCAGGTGATAGCGGTACGAGCCTGCATACGGATCACGGTGACGCACCAGTTTTGAACCCGGCGGCAACTCGGCGAACATGGCAGCCTTGATCGAGCCGATGCTCTGCACCAGCTCGGTGGTACGCGGGCAAAGCTTCATCGCCGATGGATGGCTGTCGCCGTACCACTTGAGGTAGAAACGCTTCCAGCCGGTTTTGAAGAACGAGTTGAACCCGACGTCGTCATACTGGTTCGAGCGCTTGATCTCGCCGGCTCGCAGCAGGTTCTGGCCTTCGGCGCGAATTTCTTCCCAGTTGGCCTGCAACGGCGCAAGGTCGGGAAAATCCGCCGGGTTGAGGTAAGGCTTGTTGGGGATTTTGGAGAACAGATAAAGGAAGCAATTGATCGGCGCAAGAAACGTCGAGTGATCGCTCAGTTGGCGGCCCAGCTTGTGGCGCACCCGACCGCGCAAGTGAACGTACGCGACGGATACAACGTAGATAGCGGCAATGATGAGTTTCACGGAAATCGTCACACGTCAGAAGTGAACAAACTGCGTCCCCTGCCAGCCAGGGGCCTGCGGGTCTTGTGCAGCGTCTGAAAACGAAACAGCGGCCACGGTGCCTGTCCGTAGTCATGCCGGACATCGGCAGCCGGTGAAAGATGGCATTTTAGCCACAGTTTGTAACCAATAGTTAACCTGTTCCGGTGAAAATCTATAGGTCGATGCTGCCAAAGTGTCTCTGTGGCCTGATTGCCCTATCGTTTAAAGAGCCAGACCAGTACAATCGCCGCCAAACTTTACGTGCCACTTCGTTGATGACGGGAAAACCCGCCTTCAGCGCACTTTGATTCGGGTCAAGCGCGGTACTGCCGCACCCTGGCTACTCTGAATGCTTCGCAGGAAAAACCTTTGATCTCTACAGCTAACATCACGATGCAGTTCGGCGCCAAGCCGCTCTTCGAAAACGTCTCGGTCAAATTCAACGGTGGCAACCGTTATG
This sequence comes from Pseudomonas sp. NFX224, assembly GCF_048565165.1. Classification (NCBI taxonomy): domain Bacteria; kingdom Pseudomonadati; phylum Pseudomonadota; class Gammaproteobacteria; order Pseudomonadales; family Pseudomonadaceae; genus Pseudomonas; species Pseudomonas sp. NFX224. The sequence goes on from NZ_CP183416.1 coordinate 228,263, forward strand.
GCTTGATCGGCGCCAACGGTTGCGGCAAGTCGACCTTCATGAAGATTCTCGGTGATGACCTCGAGCCGTCCGGCGGCCAGGTCATGCTGGAGCCGAACGTGCGTCTGGGTAAATTGCGCCAGGATCAGTTCGCCTACGAAGAGTTCGCCGTAATTGACACCGTGATCATGGGTCACGAAGAGCTGTGGAAGGTCAAGGCCGAGCGCGACCGCATTTATTCGCTGCCGGAAATGAGCGAAGAAGACGGCATGGCCGTGGCCGAGCTGGAAACCGAATTCGCCGAAATGGACGGCTACACCGCCGAATCCCGCGCCGGCGAACTGCTGCTGGGCCTGGGCATTCCCCTGGAACAGCATTTCGGCCCGATGTCCGAAGTCGCACCAGGCTGGAAACTGCGCGTGCTGCTGGCCCAGGCCCTGTTCTCCGATCCGGAAGTGCTGTTGCTCGACGAACCGACCAACCACCTGGACATCAATACCATTCGCTGGCTGGAAACGATCCTCAAGGCGCGTAACAGCACCATGATCATCATTTCCCACGACCGTCACTTCCTCAACAGCGTGTGCACCCACATGGCTGACCTGGACTACGGCGAGCTGCGCCTGTTCCCGGGCAACTACGACGAGTACATGACCGCGGCGACCCAGTCCCGTGAGCAGCTGCTGTCGGACAACGCCAAGAAGAAAGCCCAGATCTCCGAACTGCAAACGTTCGTCAGCCGCTTCTCGGCCAACGCCTCGAAAGCCAAGCAGGCCACTTCCCGCGCCAAGCAGATCGACAAGATCCAGTTGGCCGAGGTCAAGCCATCGAGCCGCGTGAGTCCGTTCATCCGTTTCGAACAGACCAAGAAACTGCACCGCCAGGCCGTGACCATCGAGCAGATGTCCAAGGGCTTCGACGGCAAGACCCTGTTCAAGAACTTCAGCTTTACCGTCGAAGCCGGCGAGCGCGTCGCGATCATCGGCCCGAACGGTATCGGCAAAACCACCCTGCTGCGTACCTTGATGGGGGAACTGACCCCGGACGCCGGCTCCGTGAAATGGACCGAAAGCGCGGAACTGGGCTACTACGCCCAGGACCACGCCCACGACTTCGAAGACGACGTCACCCTGTTCGACTGGATGGGCCAGTGGACTCAGGGCGAACAGATCATTCGCGGCACGTTGGGCCGCATGCTGTTCTCCAACGACGAGATCCTCAAGTCGGTCAAGGTCATTTCCGGTGGTGAGCAAGGTCGCATGCTATTCGGCAAGCTGATCCTGCAAAAGCCGAACGTGCTGGTGATGGACGAACCGACCAACCACCTGGATATGGAATCCATCGAATCGCTGAACCTGGCGCTGGAAAACTACCCGGGCACGCTGATCTTCGTCAGCCACGACCGTGAGTTCGTATCGTCCCTGGCCACCCGCATCATCGAGTTGAGCCCCAATGGCGTGACCGACTTCAGCGGCACCTATGACGACTACCTGCGTAGCCAAGGCGTGGTGTTCTAAACGTCGGTTTGAAATGAAAAGCCCTGTCCTTGTGATGGGGCTTTTTGTTTCAGGATCAAAAGATCGTTAGCCTGCTTTCTTTTATCGCAACGTCGCGCCATCATGCAGCTCTCCCACCGCCGCCCGCGAACGAGCCCACATGTCTGCGCAGCAACAGCCACCGCAAAGCTCCACGGCGATCACCCTGCAGATCGTCTCTATCGTTTTCTATACCTTTATTGCCTTCCTCTGCATCGGCCTGCCGATTGCGGTGCTGCCGGGGTATGTGCATGAACAGCTGGGGTTCAGCGCTGTTATCGCGGGATTGACCATCGGCTCACAGTACCTCGCCACCCTGCTCAGTCGACCCATGGCCGGGCGCATGTCCGACAGCATCGGCACCAAGCGCGCCATCGTCTATGGCTTGTCGGGAATCGTATTGAGTGGCGGGCTGACCTTATTGTCGACGTTGCTGCAAAGCTTTCCTTTATTAAGCCTGTTGATCCTGATCGCCGGCCGATTGTTGTTGGGGATCGCCCAAGGCTTGATCGGGGTCGGCACCATCAGTTGGTGCATGGGCCAGGTCGGTGCGGAACACACGGCGCGCTCGATTTCGTGGAATGGGATTGCGTCCTACGGTGCGATCGCCATTGGTGCGCCGCTGGGCGTCGTAATGGTCGCAGAGCTGGGCTTCGCCAGTTTGGGAATCGCCCTGTCGGTGCTGGCCCTTGCGGCGTTGCTGCTGATTCGTAACAAACCTTCGGTGCCGGTGGTGCGCGGCGAGCGCCTGCCGTTCTGGGCCGTGTTCGGGCGCATCGCGCCGTTTGGGGCGAGCCTGAGCCTGGCCTCCATCGGTTATGGCACCCTGACGACGTTCATCACGTTGTACTACGTCAACCGCGGCTGGACCGGCGCGGCTTACTGCCTGACGGTGTTCGGCGTGTGCTTCATCCTGGCGCGGTTGCTGTTCATTTCCAGCATCAGCCGTTTTGGCGGATTCACTTCGGCCATCGCCTGCATGACCATCGAAACTATTGGCCTGGTGTTGCTCTGGCTAGCGCCGTCGACCGGTTACGCCTTGATCGGTGCCGGCCTCACCGGGTTTGGCTTGTCGCTGGTGTACCCGGCGCTGGGTGTCGAGGCGATCAAGCAAGTGCCCAACGCCAGCCGAGGCGCGGGACTGAGTGCTTATGCCGTGTTTTTCGATCTGGCGCTGGCGATCGCTGGCCCGTTGATGGGGGCTATTGCGCTGAACCTTGGGTATTCGTGGATTTTCTTTTGCGCGGCACTGTTGTCGGTCAGTGCATTGGCGTTGACCTTGCTGCTCAAGCATCGTTCGATGGCCTAGAGCCTTGCATCAACCTTGTGGGAGCCAGCCTGCTGGCGATGGCGGAGTAACAGTCGACATTGGTGTTGGACCTGATGGCCTCTTCGCGAGCAGGCTCGCCCCCACAGGGTTTGGAAGCGGGTTATTGATCCGCCGTCTGCATCCCCGCCCGCGACGCCTTGCCCAAAGTACGCGAGAAGAAGCGCCCCGCTTCGGTAATCAGATTGCGGTGAATGTCTTCCCGGTCGACACCATCGGCATCGGTGCACAGCGCCGGCATGATGACGATCTGCTCGTCGTTGCACGGCGCCATGAACACGAAGTGCCCTGCCCCGGCCAACAACTTGAAGTCCGGCGCGACAGGCAGTTTGCGCGCCAATGCAGCGGCGTTCATGTCGAACGGCACCAGTTTGTCGCCATCGCCGCTGTACAGCAGCACCGGTACATGCACGTCCGCAAGCGTGTGACGGCCGAATTTCAGGCTCAGCGGCGCCATCAGTAACAGCGCATGAACGCGCGGATCGGCCACCGGCTGCAAATCATCACGATCGACGATCAATTCACCCTGGGTGTTACAGGCATCGCGGTCATCCGGGCGTTCCTGGCAGTAACGACGCAGACGATCCAGGTCCGGCGTCGCACCGGACAGTATCAACGCCGTCTCCCCACCCGCCGAATAACCGATCACACCGACCTGGTCAGCATTGACGAACGGCGCGAGCATGCGGTCGCCCAAAGTCGCGGTGATGGCTTCGGAAATCTGGATCGGCCGTCCGTAGAGATTGCTCAAGGTGCCGAGGCGACTGTGGTCTTTAGAGTTGTCGCCCGGATGGATCACCGCCACCACGACAAAGCCCTTGCGAGCCAGCGACGTGGCCAGGTCATGCAGGGCCAATGGTGTTCCGGTGTTGCCGTGGGACAGCATCAGCATGGGGAAACGGCCCATGGCGACCTTGGTGTCTTCACCGGCCTCGACCGTGTAGCCCTCAAGCCTGCTGGAGTGCTCTTTTTCGCTGGAGGGATAGAACGCGATGGCGCGCATCGGTTGCAGATCGAGCGGGTCGAGAAAACTCATCTCGTGGTAACCGACGCTCAAGTGAGGATGCGGCGCGGGGGCGGCGTGCACTGAATTCAGGCTGCCAAGCAGGCATATCAGTAAAGTTGCACAAAGACGCATCATCGGATGCCCCACCTGTTACCAGACCATAGACGTTAACCCTTGATTGCATATCCTGGGCCAAAATCTGTAACAGCCAGAAACAAAAAACTCCGTATCTGGCACTTGCGTGATCAGAATACAGAGTTTTGGGGGGCATTACCTGAACGGCTTGATGCTTTTACGCAAGCCTTACGCGGCGGCGAACAGTTGCTCGCTGATTTGCGTGTGAGCATCGCTCATCGCCTTGGTGCGCACTTCGTCACCGTACGCCAGGCCGTGTGCACGAACGAACTCGATGTCGGTGATGCCGATGAAGCCGAACAGCACTTTCAAGTAGTCTTCGTGGGCAACACCGGTCGCTTGGCCAGCGTGCAAGCCGCCGGAAGTCGAAACGATCACCACTTTTTTGCCGCCGCACAGGCCTTCAGGGCCGGCTTCGGTGTAACGGAAGGTCTGACCGGCAACGGCAATGCGATCGATCCAGGCCTTCAGCTGTGTCGGGATGGTGAAGTTGTACATCGGCGCTGCAATCACGACGGCGTCGGCGGCGAGGAATTCGGCCAGGGTCTGGGCGCTCAGCTCGGCTTCGTACTGTTGTGCGGCGTCGCGCAGCTCAGCGGTGGTGCCGGCAGCAACCAGAGTAGTCGCAGAGAAGTGGCTGATGGCATCGGCGGCCAGGTCACGGTAGGTCACCACGGCAGATGGCTCGGCGGCTTGCCAGGCTTTGACCACTTCGCCACTCAGTAGCCGGGAAGCCGAGTTGTCACCAAGAATGCTCGAATCGATATGCAGCAGTTTCATATGGGATCTCCAGGTGAGGATCGCCGCCAGGGCGATCTGATGGAGACAATCCTACAGACGAAACGAATAACTGATTAGCGTGCAACAATGCGATAGTTTGTCTCACTGGTAGAACGATTGAGTCACACCAATGCAAGATCTTAATGACCTTTATTACTTCGCCAAAGTTGTCGAGGCCGGTGGATTCGCGGCGGCCGGACGTTTGCTGGGGATTCCCAAGTCGCGGCTGTCACGGCGTATTGCGGAACTGGAAGAGCGTCTCGGCGCGCGGTTGTTGCAGCGCACCACCCGGCAACTCAAGCTGACCGCCGTGGGTGAACGCTACCTGCGTCATTGTCAGGCGATGTTGCTGGAAGCCGAAATGGCCGACGAGGCCGTGGCCAGCATGTCCAGCGAGCCACGTGGGCGCTTGCGGGTTTCATCTCCCGTCGGATTGGCTCACGAAATGCTGCCGGACGTGATCAGCAACTTCCTGGAGAAATACCCGCAAGTGCAGCTGGAGGTGATGCTGGTCAACCGGCGCGTCGATCTGGTGACCGAAGGTGTCGACGTGGCTTTGCGCGTACGTGAACCGGGCGACGAAGACCCGCTGCTGGTCACGCGCCGATTGCGTCAGGCACAGATGCTCCTGGTGGCCAGTCCTGCATTCCTGCAAGGCCGTGACATCAACCGTCCCGAGGACCTGAAAAACCTGCCGGTGCTCGGCGCGTTAGAACCCGATCGCATGCTGCATATTCGCCTGGTGGATGACCAGGGCAAAAGTTTCGAGCTGGCCCTTGAAGCGCGATTGGGCATCGACGATTTCATCGTGCGCAAGACCTGCGCGCTCGCCGGGCAGGGTTTTACCACGCTGCCGATGATGTACTGCGAGCAGGAACTGGCAAACGGTTCACTGGTGCAACTGCTGCCGGACTGGAAGCTGCCGGGCGGCTGGTTGCAAGCGGTCTATCCTCACCGTCGCGGCGTGATGCCGGCCGTGCGGGCCTGGCTCGACCATTTGATCGAAACATTCAATGCCTGTGGGGACCGTTTGATATGAAGGCAGTACGCATGAGCGAAGCGGATGTCGCGGCGTTTTGCCTCGCTTTGCCGGGTGCTCGGGAAGATTACAAATGGGGTGGCGTGCGGGTGTTTTCGATTGCCGGGAACAAGATGTTCGCCTTGCAAAACCTGCGGGGCGACTCCCTGGCGTTCAAGGTCGACAAGGATCTGTTTCTCGGTCATTGCGACCGCCCAGGCATTCATCCGGCGCCTTATCTGGCGCGGGCACAGTGGATCATCATGGCAACGCCCTACCCTTTGGGCGCTGAAGAACTGCAAGGTCTGTTACAGCGCTCCCATCAACTGGTGGTCATTAAACTGCCCAAGCGTACTCAGGTCGGGCTGCTGCTCTGATTCCTTCTTTATCAGAACAACGCGAACAGCTGCGCGCCGAGGAATAACTGGTCGATCCAGAACACCTGGTGCAGTAACACGATGAGCCAGAACACCAGTTGAAACGAGACTTTGCGCGTCTTGTGTCGAAACACCTGCTGAGCGAGCAACGCACCTGGCCAGCCACCGGCGAACTCCAGGGCATGCAGCACGTTTTCCGGGGTTCGCCATTGATCGGCGCGAGCCTTGCGTTTGTCGCTCCAGTACAGCAAAAACGCCAGCACGCTGACGATGCCGTAGGCTGCCAGCGGTATCAGCGACACCCCTCGCAGCCACAACGACATCGAACCGAACAACGGCAGCGCGCACAGGGTCGCAAACACTAGCATTTTCAGCCGGGGATTGCGGATCTCGCCTCCGCAATTGCGCCCGGGCTTCTTGCGCGCGCTGGAATCACTCATGGCTGGGCCGCAGTCCAGTCAACCCAGCCAAACTGCCAGGTGGCCAGAATCAGCAGGCCGAACGCGATGCGATACCAGGCGAACGCCGCATAACTGTGGCTGGCGATGAACTTGAGCAGGCCCCGAACGGCAATCATCGCGAAGATGAATGCAGTGACGAAGCCGATCGCGAACACCGGGAAGTCAGACGGCACGAACAGGTCTCGGTACTTGTAGCCCGAATACACTGCCGCACCCACCATGGTCGGCATGGCCAGGAAGAACGAGAACTCGGTAGCGGTCTTGCGCGACAAGCCGAACAACAAACCGCCGATGATCGTCGAGCCGGAGCGCGAGGTGCCCGGAATCATTGCCAGGCACTGGGCGAAACCGACTTTCAGCGCATCTTTCCAGGTGATGTCGTCAACGGTTTCGGCATGCACTTCATGTTGGCGCTTTTCAGCCCACAGCATGACGATACCGCCCACCACCAACGCGGTGGCTACCGTAATCGGATTGAACAGGTAGTGGTGAATCAGGTCGGCGAAAATCACCCCCAATACCACGGCCGGCATGAAGGCGATCAGCAGATTGGCGGTAAAGCGTCGAGCGCTCGGCTGCGTCGGCAAACCGATGACCACGTCGAAAATCTTCCGGCGAAATTCCCACACCACCGCCAGGATCGCCCCGAGCTGAATAATGATGTTGAACGCCATGGCGCGTTCGCCACCGAAGTTGAGCAAGTCGGCGACAATAATCTGGTGCCCGGTACTCGAAATGGGCAAAAATTCCGTCAGCCCTTCTACAACCCCAAGAATCAAAGCCTGAAAGGCAGTCCAAAGATCCATCAATCCCCCAAAAAGCTATGCGTCGACGCATGCCCCATTAGTATTTTACAAAGCGTTTATCGCGCTCAGCGTAGTTGAAGCTCCACGAACACAAGTTCCCGTTACCCCCTGAAAACCCGTGAAAAATCAATTTGCATTCAGGTTTTACCGCGCGGGGCCGAAATCCTATCAGACAAGTCTGGAAAGCGCTGCCGCGTTATCAGACCTGGCAGGATGCTGGCGATCATTCATTACAAAAACAAGAAACCCAGAACAAGAAATCGGAGCACCGCGCTATGAACAGCTTGCGCAATATGTCGATCAGCCGCCGTTTGTGGCTCATCCTGATCGTGGCCGTCATGATGCTGTTGGCCTTGGGCGTGATGATGCTCAAGCAGATCCATGACGACTTGTACGACGCCAAGGCGCAGAAAACCCAGCATGTGGTGCAGACCGCCAGCGGCGTTCTCAGTTATTACCAAGGCCTGGAAACCGCCGGCGCCCTGACCCGCGAAGCCGCGCAGAAACAGGCGTTGACCGCTATTCGCGGCCTGCGTTACGACCAGAACGATTACTTCTGGATCAACGATCTGACGCCGGTGATGGTCATGCACCCGGCCAACCCGAAACTCGACGGCCAGAACCTCGCGGCGATCCGTGACCCGGACGGTTTTGCGCTGTTCAACGAAATGGTTGCCGTCGCCAAGAGCAAGGGCGCCGGAATCGTCAATTACCGTTGGCCGAAGCCGGGCGCCAGCGCACCGGTCGAGAAAACCTCCTACGTCAAATTGTTCGAGCCTTGGGGTTGGGTCATTGGCTCGGGGGTGTACATCGATGACATGCAGGCCGAGTTCTACGCACAGGTCTGGGAAGCGTCGCTGATCGGCGTGGCCATCGCACTGATCATGGTTTCCCTGGTGATCGTGATTGCGCGCAGCATCGTCCGTCCATTGCAGGAAACCGTAAACGCGATGGCCAACATCGCCAGTGGTGAAAGCGACCTGACCCGCAGCCTCGACACCCACGGTCAGGACGAGGTCACACAACTGGCGCGGCACTTCAATGCCTTCACCACCAAGCTGCGGCTGGTGATCGGTGAGCTGCAGGTGTCGGCGAGCGCCCTCGGCCAGTCATCCAGTGAACTGGGCAACGACGCCACCCAGGCCCAGCAACGCAGCCAGCAACAATCGCAGCAGATGGAGTTGGTGGCCACGGCCATTAATGAAGTGACCTACGGCGTGCAGGACGTGGCGAAAAACGCCGAGCATGCCGCCAGTGAAATGCGCGATGCCGAAGCGCAGGCGCAGCAAGGCCAGATCAACATCGACGGCAGCCTGCAACAGATCGACACGCTGTCTTCGACGATCGATCAGGCGGTGGAAGTGATCCGCACGCTGGCCGCGGAAAGCAATCAGATCGGCAGTGTTCTGGAAGTGATCCGCTCCATCGCCGAGCAAACCAACCTGCTGGCCCTCAACGCCGCCATCGAGGCTGCCCGGGCCGGTGAGCAAGGTCGCGGTTTCGCGGTTGTCGCGGATGAGGTCCGCCTGCTGGCCCAGCGCACCCAGAAGTCCACGGCAGAAATCCAGTCGATGATCGAACGCTTGCAAACCCATTCCGAAGCGGCGGTCAAAGTCATCGGCGACAGCAGCCGTGCCTCGCAACTGACCATTGAACAGGCCGGTCTGGCCGGTGCCAGCCTGAGCGCCATCGGTCAGGCGCTGCGCAACCTCAACGGGCTGAACGCCTCGATCGCCAGCGCGACCTTGCAACAGGCGCATGTGGTCGAGGACATCAACCAGAATGTCACGCAAGCAGCCGGGCTCTCCCACAGCACGGCATTGGCGGCGGAACAGTCCAGCGCGGCGAGTGTGCGACTCAAGGAGCTGAGTGAGCAACTGAACGGATTGCTCAAGCAGTTCCGGGTGTGATTCCAAAAAGATCGCAGCCTGCGGCAGCTCATACAGAACAAGGCGTTCACCGGTAGGAACTGTCGCAGGCTGCGATTTTTTGATCTTCAAACCAAATACCGCTGCCTGCGGTTACAATCCGCGCCCCCATTCGATTTCCCCAAGGAACCTCCATGTCCGGGCTTGAACTGTTTGCCGCCACCCTCGGTGTCATTGCCGTCTGGTTGACGGTCAAGCAGAACCCCTGGTGCTGGCCGATCGGTCTGGTCATGGTACTGATTTACAGCTGGGTCTTTTTCGAAGTGAAGCTGTATTCGGACATGTTGCTGCAAGTGATCTATGCGGCCCTGCAGATCTACGGCTGGTGGCAATGGACCCGTGCAGGCGATGCGCGACAAGGACGCGAGGTGACCCGGCTCGACGGCCAATCTGTGATGTTCGGTCTGGCGATCGGCGCAATTGGCAGCCTGTTGCTTGGCGCTGCGATGGCGCATTGGACGGACGCCGCCCAGCCCTGGCTCGATGCAGCCCTTACCGGTTTCAGCCTGGTGGCCCAGCTGTGGATGGCGCAGAAACGCGTTCAATGCTGGCCGTTGTGGATCGTCGTGGATGTGATCTTCGTCGGGCTGTTCGTCTACAAAGGGATGTACCTGACCGCCGCTTTGTACGGCTTGTTCCTGCTGCTCGCCGTGCAGGGCTGGCGTGAATGGCGTACCGCCCCGGCGTTGCGCACATGAAGGTCCTGGTGCTCACAGGCCCTGAATCCAGCGGAAAAAGCTGGCTTTCGAACGAGATTCACGCCAATTTTGGCGGCATATTGGTCGGTGAGTACGTTCGGCACTTCATCGAACAAGAAGCCCGACTAACCTGCTACGACGATATTCCATTGATCGCACATGGCCAGCTCACGTGGGAAGATGAGGCTCGCGCCAAACAGCCCTCACTGTTGATTCTCGATACGCACCTTTTGAGCAATATCCTTTGGAGTCGCGCGTTGTTTGGCGCTTGCCCGCCATGGATCGAGCAAGCATTGCGGGTACGGCACTATGACCTGCATCTGTTGCTGAGTCCTGAAACCGTGCCCTGGCATGACGACGGACAGCGCTGCCAACCGCAATTGACAGAACGCCAGGCGTTTTTCCAGGCCAGTCGCCAATGGCTTGACTTGCACTGCCAGCCTTACGAGGTACTGCAAGGTGGCTGGAAACAGCGCAAGGACGCGGCTTTCGAAGCGGTGAAGCGCTTGCTCAACGCCTGACAGGGCTGCCCTGCCCTGTCAGGATGTCCATTTCTGATACATTCCCCTCTGCGCAGACCCGCGAGCTAGAGCGGCCCGCCCCTTCCAGCAAGAATATGTTAAACCACTGATACAACCTGCCTTAAGAGCCCTCAGCGAGCATGGCCGCCAGCCGGGACGGGGTTTTTGAGTGGATCTGTCTCAGCGGCGATACAGATTTTTTTTAACTTTCCCTCGATTTGTTTCAACCCTCTGTTTTTTATACAAAAACGAAAAACGGCACACCTTCTGCTCACTTCCTCGCAACGCTGATAAGGGCCAGCGTTTCACAACAGAAGGAATTGCCGCCGTGGGGAAACTCAATAGAAGCATCCATCGCTTCATTCTGATTGGATGCGCACTGGGATCAAGCATCTGCCTGCCTGTTCAGGCTGACAACGGCATCATTGTCATTACCCGTGATGTCCAGACACGCATGGCAACGCGAGCGCCGATAATCCCCGACCCCAACCCCACGACCGTCAACGCCAACCCGTCCCAACAAATCCTCAAACAAACGAGTGAGCTGAGCGACGGCGACTTTGCCGGCGTCACCAGTGGTACGGGTATCTCTGGCCTGATCAATCTAGGCAGCAATGGCAACCTGGGCGGCAACATCAGCAACCAGACCCAGCTTTCCAACCTCCCCGGCGGACGTTCGGGCAACTCCGGCAGCGGTATTGCCAACATGGTCAATTCAAGCGTCGAGCGAGGCCTGGGTGCGCTGAATATCATGACGGGAGAGCGTTAAGATGAATCGTACGCTGCTGATTCTCGCCATGTTTTGCAGTGCATCGACCTTTGCCCAATCTCCCGTCATCAATAACGCCGAAATCGACGCGTCGGGCATGCAGTATCAGGGCAACCTCGCCGTCAACCAGGCGGCGGGCGATCTGCAACAACAAGCCAACGCCCGGGCCTTCGCCAATGGCCACAATGCCAGTGCCAGCACCCAGATCCGCCAACGGTTGCGTACGGTGGTCGACCCCAATATGGAAGCTCGGTCCAGCATCCAGGGCGCCTCCTTCAGCCATGGCAACGGCGCACTGGGTGTTAACCAGAGTTCGGGGGCCAGTAACCAGCAAGCCAACGCACTGCGAATCAGTATCAGTGCTCAGCCGCAAAGTATCGACGACAGCGTCCTCATGCAACAGAACGTGGCGCTGCTCAACAACTCCGATCCAACTGACTCCACACCAGGCTATCGCCAGGTCACTACCAGTGACCAGGCTTTCACCGGTAGCCGTGGGGTGATTCAGTTGAATCAGAGCGCCGGGGTGGGAAACCGAATGGCCAACACCCTAAGCGTACGGGTCGTGGATTGACCCAAACAGGTAATAACAACACTTAACCTAAAATAAGTACGGAGAATCACCATGAAACCTTCGATGGCACTCAAGCCTCTGGTTTTCGCAATTGCTGCGGTCATGGCTGTTGCTGTACAAGCTGGGCAAAACGATAGGGACCGTGGCCATGGCCACAACAACAATGGCCATCAAAACGGTGGCCAACACACCCCACCTCCAACAAAGATCCCTGTCTATGCGACTGCCAATGCTATGGATAAGCAAAGCAGTACCAACAACCGCATTTACAACGAAGGGGTTGAGAACAGCGCCGAGATGAGTAGTTCTGCCACTGGCACCAGCGGCAACGTCGGCGTCAACGTGGCAGCAGGCGCAGGCAACCAGCAAGACAACGCGGCCGCCATTGCAAACGCCGGCGCCGACTCCAGCCTGGATAACAGCTTCGTGTTCGGCAGTGCGTCCGCCACCGCCAGCGTTCGGCAGTACAGCAACAACAACAAGGTGATGAACTACGGCGTAACAAACTCTGCCACGATGAGCGGATCGGGTAATAACGGCAGCGGCAACATGGGGATCAACATTGCTGGCGGCGATTTGAATCAGCAGAAAAACACCATGGCAATTGCCAACTCCAATGCACCACTGGGCAGCGCCACCGCCACCGCCAATGCCGATCAAAACGGTCCTGGCCTCGTGGTGACCAACTCCGCCGATCGGACGTATCGCCTCGATACGATCACCCTCACCACAACCAAAAGCGGCAGTTTCTCTAGTGATAAGTCCTTCGAGGCCAGCGGCAGTCAAAGCGCTTCTTCGAGCTGGAACAAAGCCGGCTCCAAGAGCTCTGAAGCCAGCGGCTCCTTTAGCGCTGATATCAGCGGTTCTAGCAGCAGCAATGCAAGCGGTTCCAACAGCAGCGCTTCGAGTGGTTCCAACAGCAGCAACTCGAGTGGCTCCAACAGCAGCAGTGCCAGCGGCTCTTCGAGCGCTTCTTTGACTGCTTCCTTGGGCGCAACGCTGGACGCTCAAGCAGCGGCTTCCAGTTCCACTACCGTCAACAATGGCTGGGGCGATCGCACCCGTAGCAGGAGTTCCGAGGCATCGCTTAGCGGATCGCTTGACGCAACACTTGACGTAGCGGTCGACAAATCGTTCGACAAATCGCACGACTCCTCGTTTGACAGATCGCGCGACTCCTCGTATGACAAGTCGCACGAATCCTCGTACGACAAATCGCGCGACTCCTCGTACGACAAATCGTTCGATAGCTCGTACGAGAAAGCGAATGCCTCGTCGTTCGAAAAATCGGGCAGCAAATCGTCCGAATCCGAGTGGGAAAAAGCGAAAAGCTACAGTGAAAGCAGCTCTTTTGATTTGAGCAACACCTACTCTTATCAAGTGCTGACTCCAACTGGCTGGGCCAACCCTGTGACCAACACTGCAACCCTGAGCGGTTCGGTGAATGGCGGCAGTGGCAACCTGGGCGTCAACGTAGCGGCTGGTGTGGGTAACCAACAAAGCAACTCGCTGGCCATCTCCAACACCTCGTTCTAATGCTGGCTCTGGAGGCCCCCTCACGGGGGCCTTTTTTCAGAACATCCAGGGGGCGTCACATCATGCGAATTATCGCCTTGGCATTTTTGCTTTGCGTGTCCGGTGTGATCGAGGCTGCACAACTGCCGCTTTCCATCCTGCCGGGTGGCGCAGTGGTGTATAAGCCGATCCAGAGCATACGCGAGCGTAAATTTGCCGACCTGGTGCAACAGAAAACCGACTTCAGTTGCGGCGCAGCAGCGTTGGCGACCGTATTGCGTCAAGCCTATTGGCTGGACGTGAATGAAGAACAGATCATCGAAGGCATGCTGGGGCACTCCGATCAAGATCTTGTCCGCGTTCAGGGCTTCTCCATGCTCGACATGAAGAAGTACGTGGAAAGTATCGGCATGCGGGCCCGTGGCTACCGGGTAGCGACTGAAACGTTGAACGACATCAAAATTCCGGTTGTCGTGCTTTTGGATATCCGTGGCTACAAACACTTTGTGGTCATGCAAAGAGTCCACAACGGCTGGGTCTACATCGGAGACCCGGTACTGGGACATAAACGTTACAAAGTCGAAGACTTTGTCAAAGGCTGGAACGGCATCATCTTTGCCGTCATCGGCCAGGGCTACGACAAAAACAATGCGTTGCTCGATCCACCTTTGCCACTGACCGCCAAGAACCGCATCAACGCCTTCAACCCGGTACAAGACGCAGAGTTGATGGACTTCGGATTCATCCAGAGCGACTTCTTCTAATAACAAGGGAGCATGAAGCTCCGGGAGCATTCAATGAAGACTCCAATCTGGCTGGCCATCGTTTGCCTGACCGCCAGCCTGCCAACCCATGCAGAAATTTTTAAACCCATCGAACTGAAAGACCAGGAACTGGCGAACCTTCGCGGCCGCTTTGTCATGCCGGGACGGATCATCAGCTTCGGCGTTGTCATGTCCAGCACCTGGCAAAATTCCAACGGAGATGTGATCGGGGCACGCTCCTCGATGCAAATCCAGCAATCGACCATCAAGCCGCAGTTCTATGTGTCGATGATCGACGAAAAAGGTACTGGCTCAACACGTTCGCAAAGCGCCGGCAGCGGCACCGTCACTGGCGGCAATGGCCTCAACAGCACCCAGGGCGTCACTCAAGTCGTGCGTGCGGCCGGTGACAACAATACCGCCTACAACGATGTTGATATCAACGTCACAAAGGCTAACCAAGTGCCAGCGACGCAACAGCAGGGCCAGGCACTGACTGCAGGCTCGACGCTGACCGGCGCCAATGGCGCGGGCTCGCTGAGCATTTCCTCGACCGGCAATGGTGTGCAACTCAACATCGTCGCCAACAACAACCAAGGCAGTACCATGCAACGCCTGGCCCAGGGTGGGCTGATGCAGAATACGACTTTGCTCGGCGGCAGCAACCAGGTCCGAAACCTCACGTCTTTCAATGTCGTACTGCGTGACAACGTGACGACAGCAGGGTCGCTGAACGGCAACCTGGATCAGCTCAAAGGTCTTCGAACTCTCGGATTCTGATCTACGCTCAGTCTCATTCAGATGTAGTCAGAAGGGACGGCTAACCCATGCACCGATCGTTAACGTTTAGAGCTTTCGTTTGTTTGAGCAGCCTGGCCCCGGCCTCAATGCTTTACGCAGCACAGGACCCCCAGGTCGAAGCACTAAAACAAGAACTCATGGAGTTGAAACAGCGTTACGAAGCACAACAGAACGCGCTGATGGTACTCGAACAGCGCGTTCGCCAAGTTGAAGCAGCACCTGCGACACCCGCCCCCAAACGCCTGACCAAATCCCCCGCCGAAACGACCAGGGGTGGCCAGACAGTGGCTACCGGTGCACCCGGAACCACGGGCAGTTCCTATGGGGAGTCGCTCAAGGATGACTCGGAACCGGCACAAAGCGTTTCGAACCTGTACGACGAAGCCAGCGGGTTCTTCGGTGGCGGCAAGTTCAGCGTCGAAACCGGCCTGACCTATACCCACTACGACACCCGGGCGCTGACGCTCAACGGTTTCCTGGCTTTGGACTCGATTTTTCTCGGCAACATCAACCTCGACCGCATCAAGGCCGATAACTGGACACTGGACCTGACCGCTCGCTACAACGTGGCACAGCGTTGGCAATTCGACATTAACGTGCCCGTGGTTTATCGCGAATCGACGTATTCCTCCGGAGGCGCCGGTGGCGCAGGCCCGGTAACGTCTGACGCCAGCGTCACCCGCGATCCGACCATTGGCGATGTGAACGTTGGCGTGGCGTACAAGTTTCTGGATGAGTCGGAGAACCTGCCCGACGCGGTCGCTACACTGCGCATCAAAGCGCCGACCGGCAAGGACCCCTATGGCATCAAACTGGTCAATGACCCTGGCAACGATAACCTCTCGGTGCCCGAGGACTTGCCTACCGGCAATGGTGTCTGGGCGATCACCCCAGGTATCTCGCTGGTCAAGACCTTCGACCCGGCCGTGCTGTTCGGCAGCCTGTCCTACACCTACAACATGGAAGACTCTTTCAGCGACATCAGCCCTCAGGTCGGCTCCAAGGTCAAAGGCGACGTGAAACTGGGTGATTCCTGGCAAGTCGGCGCCGGCATTGCATTCGCCTTGAACGAGAAGATGAGTATGTCGTTCTCGTTCACCGATCAGTTTGCCCGCAAGAGCAAGATCAAACCGGACGGAGGGGATTGGCAATCGATTACCAACAGTGACTACAACTCGGCCAACTTCAACATCGGCATGACCCTGGCAGCAACCAATAACCTGACCATCGTACCCAACCTGTCCATCGGCCTGACCGAAGACTCGCCAGACTTTTCCTTCAGCCTGAAATTCCCGTACTACTTCTAATCGGGCACCCACAAAAAACCGCCTTCTCGGCGGTTTTTTGTGGGTGGCAGTAAATTTCTCAGCGCTGTACCTGCAACTTGCAGTTAAAAACCTGCAGTTCAGCGTATCTGATGCTTGTGCAACAAACGGTAGAACGTCGGCCTGGATATCCCCAGCACCTTGGCGGCAATGCTCAAATTGTCGCTGTGGCGGTTGAGAACATCGCACAAGGCCTGGCGCTCTGCCCGGTGCTTGTAGTCTTCCAGCGTGCCCATCGGCGTGGCAACGGACTGGTGGCTAATCAGTCCCAGGTCCCGAGCCTCGATCTGCCGGCCTTCAGCCAACACCAGTCCGCGCCGAACCCGATTGGCCAATTCGCGAACATTGCCCGGCCAGTCATGGTTACCCATGGCAACTAGCGCATCTTCGCTGAAACTGCGCGGACGACGTCCGGTTTCGTGGCTGTAGAAATGGGAAAAATGGTTGGCCAGCAGTGACAGATCGCCATTGCGCTCACGCAGGGGCGCGGTCGCGACCTGTAACACGTTCAGGCGATAATAAAGGTCTTCACGGAAACGTTTCTTCTCGATTGCGGCCTCAAGATCGACGTGAGTCGCCGCCAACACACGTACATCTACTGGTATCGGCTGGCTGCCGCCTACCCGCTCGATGTGTTTTTCCTGAAGAAAACGCAGCAGGTTGGCCTGCAATTCCAAGGGTAGATCGCCAATCTCATCGAGAAAAAGCGTGCCGCTGTTGGCCGCCTCGATCCGCCCGACCTTGCGTTGGTGGGCGCCGGTAAAAGCGCCTTTCTCGTGGCCAAACAGTTCGGACTGAATCAGGTGTTCGGGAATGGCGCCGCAGTTTATCGCGACAAAGGGTTTACTGTGACGCTGAGACTGCCGGTGCAGGGTGCGGGCCACCAATTCTTTACCGGTGCCGCTTTCACCGCGAATCAAAATCGGAGACTCGGTGGGCGCCAATTTGCTCAGCAGTTTGCGCAACTCGCGGATCGGCTTGCTGTCGCCCAATAGTTCATGTTCGGGCTGATCGATATGAACCGTGCCCTGCCCACGCAGGCGGGCCATGCCGAACGCCCGCCCCAGCGTGACCTGCACCCGTGACACGTCGAACGGCAGGGTGTGGAAATCGAAAAACCACTCGCAAACGAAATCCCCGACATTTTGCAACCGCAGGACATCTTGGGTTAGAACGGCAATCCACTCGGTGCCGCTGCGGCTGATCAGCTCTTTGACGGCATCCGGTCGCTCCAGATGAAAAGGTTGCAAGCGTAACAAGCCCACATCGCAGGTTCGGTCGGCAGCGTGTTCCAGTGAACAGCTGTCAACATCCCAACCCACAGAGCGTAATCCCGGTAATAAACGATGGCAGTCGTCGCAGGGATCAACCACTAGCAGACGTCGTAAGGCAAGCGCTTCGCTCATGACGATTCCTTGGCGCCAAATTCTCGGAAATATTATTAAAAACAGTCATTTGGCGGACTTGGCTGTAACATTAGCAAGAATTTGACGTGGCCTTGTACCGTTTGACTATAGGGTTGTTACGCAAATCGTTATAAGAATATCTTTTGTTAGTTACCTAACGAGTTCAATCTTTCATTCAGCTTTCAAAAAATGGCCTTGCATCGGGTATCCGAAAGAAAGTTGAAATTTCTTTTGTTTGTGTGTGACCCGAACCCCGGTTGCGGGCATCAGTACAAGTAACCTGCCGAACGGTAAGCCCAACCGTCGGCACATCACTTGAATGGGCATATTGAGAGAACATCCTATGAACGCCCCGCTCCGTATCAACGAAGCTCTTTTGATTGCCGACCGCGCATTCCAGCCTTTTCAGTGCGTGGCCTGGGCGCCACAGGACGGCAACGGCGAACTCAGCCTGACCGTGATCGATCGCACCAACAACAGTATAGGCCGCAAGCAGATTCCAAGCAGCGCCTACACCGACCCTGAGCAGCTTGAGCGCTTGCTGAAACAGGCTCGTGAAGAGTTGAGCCAGGAAGGTTACACACTGCAATCGTGGTCGATGCCGCACTGATCGTTTTGCGGATTACTCCGGAGTAATCCGCGCCCTTCCACCCGCTGTCGTTAGTTGCCTGGTTTTAACGAGCACCAACACTTGCAATACTCAAATATTTTAACTAGCGCACACTTAATTCTTTGCACGCTTGCCATTGGTTCGAAAAGACACTGTTGTGGCACACAGCGACTCTCCGCCTGTTAGTTAGGTCAGTTGCGCATTCGCGCATTCAGGGATTGAATGTTCTTCTTATAAAGTCGCCATCCCAACTCCTGGACAAAGACGACTCGCAAGGAGATGCGTGCATGTCAACCCAGTCCGTTTTGGCCTTCCCGACAACCTTCAGTAACACCGGGATCCTGGATACCGCTTTCGCCAACGGTGGCAAAACCCAGGTGTACTTCGCCGGCAGCGTTTCAAGCATGGCCAACAGCATCACCATCGATCCACAAGGTCGCCTGTTGGTGGCGGCCAAGGTCGGAATGCCGGACGGCAGCCGCTTCGGGCTGGCCCGGTTGCTGGAGGACGGTTCGGCGGACTTGGCATTCGGCAAACAAGGCAGCGTTATCGGGCAATTCGAGCCTGGCTTCGAAGCCATGGCCGGCAAGGTCAAGGTGCTGCCCGACGGCCACATTCTGATCGTTGGCCTGCACTACGAAAATGCCCACCGCACACTCCCCGCTCTAGCATTGTTTGACCCGCAAGGCTGCCCGGTCCAAGGGTTTGGCGACAACGGTCGCTGCGTCGTGCGCTTGCCCGGCAATCTGTCCCACGGGGTTCGTGATGCCTGGCTGCCACCCGGTGTACCTGGAGCCGAAGCCTGTGATGTGAGCATTCAAGAGGACGGTCGAATCCTGTTGATCGCCAATCATCACTTCGAACTGGCGGACCATACCGGCCTGCTTTTGCGGCTGGATAGCGACGGCTCGCTGGACATGACTTTCAATGGCCTCGGCTTCGTCATCGTTCGGCATTTACTGATGAACACTTGGCTCAGCACACTGATGCTGCAACAGGACGGTCGGATTCTGGTGGGTGGCTCGATCAACTTCCCCGAAGAAGGTTTGCTGGCTCGCTATCAGGCTGATGGCAGCCTTGACGAGCGTTTTGCCGTGGATGGCTTCATGAGCTTCACGGCCCTGGAGCAAAGTGCGCAGGTCAGCCAGATCGTCCAGCAAGACAACGGCGACATACAGTGTCTGGGCAGTAGCCGTGATCCAATGCGCTGTCTGTCACTGAGGGTGCACAGCAATGGCCGGCCAGACACTCACTGTAACGACGGTCTGTCACAGTTGCTGGAAATCGGCCGCAGCGGCTGCCATTGGACCGCCGCCCAGATACAACCGGATGGCAGTGTGGTCACGGCCGGAGCAACCATTGGTGGTGTCGAGGCCGACTTTATTCTTGGCCGCTACCTGGCTGATGGACAACTCGACTGTGAATTTGGCAACGGCACCGGATGGATTCGTACACGCCTGGGACGCAGCCTCGACACGGCAACTTCAGTGGCTGTTCAGACAGATGGAAACATCGTTGTTGGAGGCTACTCATTAGATGGCAACTATCGGGCCGTCGTCGCGCGCTATATGGGTTAGCAAGATTGATTGTTCATACGCTTGATCTTCTGTTCCGGTTACGGCAACTTGCGCGCTTCTAAAGATAAGGAGTAGCCGATGTCCGGTTCCATGGCCAAGGCGTTCGCGCATAACTTTCTCGGCAACTCACCCCGTTGGTATAAGGCCTGTATCGTCGGTTTCCTCATTCTCAATGCCCTGGTTCTCTGGACTGTCGGTCCAGTGGCAGCGGGTTGGCTGTTGGTGCTGGAGTTCATTTTTACCCTGGCCATGGCGCTCAAATGTTATCCGCTGATGCCGGGTGGTTTGTTGATGGTCGAAGCGCTGTTGCTGAAAATGACCACGCCTCAGGCGCTCTATGACGAGTTGGTGCACAACTTCCCGGTGATCCTGCTGCTGATGTTCATGGTGGCGGGCATCTACTTCATGAAAGACCTGCTGTTGTTTCTGTTCTCGCGCCTGCTGCTTGGCGTTCGCTCCAAGGCGCTTCTGGCGTTGATGTTCTGCTTTTTGTCGGCGTTCCTGTCGGCGTTTCTCGATGCATTGACTGTCACCGCCGTGATCATCAGTGCCGCCGTAGGTTTCTATTCGGTGTATCACCGGGTGGCCTCCGGCACCGATCCGCGCCAGGACAGCGAGTACGGCGATGACCAGAACTTGCCCACGCTTCATCATGGTGACCTGGATCAGTTCCGTGCTTTCCTGCGCAGCCTGCTGATGCATGGCGCGGTCGGCACGGCGCTGGGTGGTGTTTGTACGCTGGTGGGCGAACCGCAGAACCTGCTGATCGGCCATGAGATGGGCTGGCACTTCTCTGAGTTTTTCCTGCAGGTCGCTCCGGTGTCCCTGCCAGTGCTGGTGGCAGGCCTGGTGACCTGCGTCATTCTGGAGAAGGTGCGCTGGTTCGGTTACGGCACGCTACTGCCGGACAACGTACGCGCCGTGCTGGCCAACTACGCTGACGAAGACAACGCCGTGCGTACCTCACGCCAGCGTTCAGCACTTATCGTGCAGGGTGTGGCCGCTCTGATCCTGATTGCCGGCCTGGCGTTTCATGTCGCGGAAGTGGGGCTGATCGGCCTGATGGTGATTGTGTTGATCACTGCGTTCACCGGCATTACTGACGAGCACCGCCTCGGCACCGCATTCAAGGATGCCATGCCGTTCACTGCATTGCTGGTGGTGTTTTTCGCCGTGGTGGCGGTGATTCACGATCAACACCTGTTCACGCCACTGATCCAGTGGGTCCTGGCCCTGCCGGCCGATCAGCAGCCGGGCATGCTGTTCATCGCCAACGGATTGCTCTCGGCCATTAGCGACAACGTGTTCGTGGCGACCATTTACATCACTGAAGTCAAACGCGCGTTCCTTGCCGGTGAAATGACCCGCGAGCATTTTGAGACATTGGCCATTGCGATCAACACCGGCACCAACCTGCCAAGCGTGGCCACTCCGAATGGCCAGGCTGCGTTCCTGTTTCTGCTGACGTCGGCGATTGCGCCGCTGATTCGCTTGTCCTACGGGCGGATGGTGTGGATGGCATTGCCGTACACCGTGGTGATGGGCGCCCTGGGCTGGTATGGGGTGAGTTTCTGGCTGTAAACACGGACCCGATGTAGGAGCGAGCAGGCTCGCTCCTACATTGTTATGTGTGTTTATTGAGGGAGGATGTAGCGCTCGATTGCCTGAGCAGCGCCATCTTCAGCATTGCTGCCCGTCACCACATCCGCCTGACACTTCACCGCGTCTTCCGCCTGCCCCATCGCAATCGACAATCCCGCCACGCGAAACATCGCCGGGTCGTTGCCGCCATCGCCCATGGCTGCGGTTTGCTGCAACGGTACGTTGAGGAACGCCGCCAGCGTCGCCAACGCCTCGCCCTTGTTGGCTTTCATTGCAGTCACGTCCAGATACACCGGTTGTGAACGCGAAACCTGGGCCTGATCGTCGACTTTCGGCAACAGCTGCGCCTCCAGTTCAATCAGCAGTTCAGTGTTGTTGCTGGCAGCGACGATCTTGTCGATGCGCGCCAGATACGGCTCGAAGCTCCCGACCACCACGGGCGGATAGCCGAGTCCATGCTGTTCACGTGGCACCATGGGCCCGTTCGGGTCCTTCACCAGCCAATCGCCGCCACTGAACACCCAGACTTCGATGTCCGGTTGATCGGCGAACAGCGCCAACGTGATCAGTGCCGCCGTGGCTGGCAAGTAATGCGCGACCAGCAAACTGCCATCGGGATGGACGAGAGTGCCGCCATTGAAAGCAGCCGTTGGCAGATCGACGCCCAAGGCTTCCATCGTCTGCAGCATGGCCTTGGGCGGTCGCCCCGTGGCCAGGCTAAACAGCACACCGGCCTCGCGCAATGAACGGACCGCATCGATGGTGCGCTGGCTGAGGCTGTGATCGGGCAGCAACAACGTGCCGTCCATGTCACTCAGTAGAAACCGGACAGTTTCACTCATCCGAGACCGTGCCAGACGCGACCATCGCGAGTCAGCAACGCTTCAGCGGCCTTCGGCCCGTTTTCGCCGGCGGCGTAATGCTGCACCGTGGCATCCTGCTGCCAGGCATCGAGAAACGGCTGCACCGCACGCCAGCCGTTTTCAATGTTGTCGGCACGCTGGAACAGTGTCTGATCACCGGTCAGGCAATCGTAGATCAGGGTTTCGTAGCCGGTGGACGGCTGCATCTCGAAGAAATCCTTGTAGGCGAAACCCAATTCGATGTTATCCATCTTCAGGCTCTGGCCCGGCCGTTTGGCCAGCAGATCGAACCACATGCCTTCGTTGGGCTGGATCTGGATGCGCAGGTAAGTCGGCTGCAGCTCGTCGACCTCGGTATCGCGGAACTGCGCATACGGTGCGGGTTTGAAGCAGATGACAATCTCGGTGTCGCGCACGCTCATGCGCTTGCCGGTGCGCAGGTAGAACGGCACGCCGACCCAGCGCCAGTTGTCGATCATCACCTTGAGCGCGACATAGGTCTCGGTGTTGCTGTCAGGCGCGACCTTTTCTTCCTGGCGATAACCCGGCAGAGGCTTGCCGTCGACCTCGCCCGCAGCGTATTGGCCGCGGACTGAATTGGCCCGTGCCTCCTCGACTGACCAGGGACGAATCGCACCGACAACCTTGGCCTTCTCACCACGCACCGCATCGGCGCCAAAAGCGGCCGGTGGCTCCATAGCAACCATCGCCAGCAACTGGAACAGGTGATTGGGCACCATGTCCCGCAGGGCGCCGGTGTGTTCGTAGAAACTGCCGCGGGTTTCCACGCCGACGGTTTCGGCGGCGGTGATCTGCACATGGTCAATGTAGTGGTTGTTCCAGAACGCTTCGAACAAGCTGTTGGAGAACCGGCTGACCAGGATGTTCTGCACCGTTTCCTTGCCCAGGTAATGATCGATGCGATAGATCTGCTTCTCGGTCATGACCTTGAGCAGGCAAGCGTTCAAGGCTTCTGCGGTTGGCAGATCGGAGCCGAAAGGCTTTTCGATCACCACCCTTCTGAACGCCTCGGGCGTTTCTTCCAGCAAACCGGAAGCACCGAGGCGCCGAACGACTTCACTGAAGAAACGCGGTGCGGTGGCCAGGTAGAACACCGCATTGCCTGTGCCGCTGCCGGCGATTTTCGCCGCCAGCGCTTGATAAGTGCTGTCGTCCAGGAAGTCGCCCTGGACGTAGCTGATGTTTTTTGCGAGCTGAGCCCACAAGTCCGGATCGAGAGACTGATCATCCTTGCCGACCTTGGTGGCCACCTCGTTGCGAATGAAGTCTTCGAGTTTTTTCGCGAAGCCTTCATCGCTGATGGCGTTGTGGTCAACGCCGATGATCCGCAGTCCATCCCCGAGTAAACCGTCGCGCTTGAGGTTGTACAGCGCCGGCATCAGCAGGCGCTTGACCAGATCACCGTGGGCGCCGAACAGAAACAGCGTGGTAGGTGGTGCGGGTTCAGTCTTGGATTTTCTGCGGATCGCATGGGTCATTTTTTCGGTGTCTCCACATGGCCGCCGAAGCCGAAGCGCTGGGCCGAAAGAATCTTGTCGCCAAAGGTGCCTTGACCACGGGAACGATAGCGGGAGAACAGCGAGTTCGACAGCACCGGTACCGGCACGGCTTGCTCCATGGCGGCTTCGATGGTCCATTGACCTTCACCGCTATCGGCTACGGAGCCGGAGAAACCGTCGAGTTTCGGGTCGCCGGCCAGCGCGTCGGCGGTCAGGTCGAGCAACCACGAGGACACGACACTGCCACGGCGCCAGACTTCAGCGATGTCGGCAACGTTCAGGTCAAAACGCTGATCTTGCGGCAGGCTCTCGCTGTTTTTGGTTTTGAGGATATCGAAGCCCTCGGCGAAGGCCTGCATCATTCCGTACTCGATGCCGTTGTGGATCATCTTCACAAAATGCCCGGCGCCCGCTGGGCCGGCATGAATGTAGCCTTGCTCCGCGCGCTCGTCGTCAGACTTGCGGTCCTTGGTACGCGGAATGTCGCCCATGCCCGGCGCCAGGCTTTTGAACAGCGGATCAAGGCGCTTAACGTTTTCGGCATCACCGCCGATCATCATGCAATAGCCGCGCTCCAAGCCCCAGACGCCACCGGAAGTACCGACGTCGACGTAGTGCAGGCCCTTCTCCGAAAGGGTTTTTGCCCGGCGGATATCGTCCTTATAGAACGTGTTGCCGCCGTCGATGATGGTATCGCCGGCGTCGAGCAAGGTGCTCAGGGTGTCGATGGTGTCTTCGGTCGGTGCGCCTGCCGGCAACATGACCCACACCGCACGCGGCTTGGCCAGGCCAGCGACCAGGGCCGACAAATCGGCTACGCCGGTGGCACCCTCTTGGGTCAAGGTTTCGACGAAGGCGGTATTGCGGTCGTACACAACGGTGGTATGCCCGTTGAGCATCAGGCGTCGCGCAATATTTCCGCCCATGCGGCCCAGTCCAATAATCCCGAGTTGCATGTGCTGATGCTCCCTACTACAAATAAATGTGTGTCAAAGGTTATAGCCCAACGCGACTAATGAGGGTTAGTCCAGAGCGCTGGCGTGAAGTTTCCGGGCATTGTGCCCGATCCAGATGGATAACGTCGGGAATCGTACCGAAGACACAACGACCATGAAAAATAAAAAAGTTCCCTTCACGGGCAAAAGAAATCAAAATTGGCGCCGATAGTAGATCTACCGCTGATTTCAGGCGGTTCTACAGTTGAGACACGCCATTTGCGAGGTGAGCAATGGGCACAGTACACACCGCACTGCCAGCACAAACCCTTTACGTCACAATCCGTCGTGACGAATTGCGCCAGTTGAAAGACGAGCGCGACCAGTTGAAACAGGAACTGGCGCAGTTACGCCTGCTGATCCAGGGTCAACAGCCCTTACCCGTGACCCAACGCGCCCCTCACGCCTGACACCCTCTCCTGAACCGGAAACAGCCCCGAGCTGTTTCCGCTTGCCATCGTCCTTCGCCGGTTCCGGCAACTCACGAACTTTTCACATCCCCTTATTGATACTCCGGTTCATTGTGGCCGCTCGGTATGCGCGCGCCTCC
Source organism: Pseudomonas sp. NFX224 (assembly GCF_048565165.1). NCBI lineage: Bacteria > Pseudomonadati > Pseudomonadota > Gammaproteobacteria > Pseudomonadales > Pseudomonadaceae > Pseudomonas > Pseudomonas sp. NFX224. The sequence continues at coordinate 253,705 of NZ_CP183416.1, forward strand.
CGTTCGTCGGCGACTTTTGTGGCCTGGCGGTGGAAGTTATCTTTGGCTGGAGCAATGAATGGCTTGGTTTAAACGCAGCGAAATGTCTGCGAAAGGTTTCGATTGGGCGGGGTTTCTCTGGCTGTTCCTGTTCTTCTGGTATTTCTCCGGCATTACCCAACTGCTGATTCAACTGACAGGCACCTCCGGTTTTACCGGGTTCCGCCAGGCGTTTGTGATGAGCGCGATCTGGCTGGCGCCGATGCTGTTGTTCCCCAAGCGCACGCGTTTGCTGGCCGCCGTGATCGGTGTGGTGCTCTGGGCCTGCTCCATGGCCAGCCTCGGCTACTTCTTCATCTACCAACAGGAATTTTCGCAAAGCGTCATCTTCATCATGTTCGAGTCGAACGTGTCTGAAGCCGGCGAGTACATGACTCAGTACTTCGCCTGGTGGATGGTGGTCGCGTTCATCGCGCATACCGCATTCGCCTGGTTCCTCTGGACCCGCCTGCGCCCGGTGTACCTACCGCGCGGTCGCGCGCTGGTGGCGGCGACTGCGATCCTGGTTGCCGTGATCGGTTATCCGCTGATCAAGCAAACCCTGCGCACCGGCAGCTTTGCCAGTGGCTTCGAGAAGTTCGAAACCCGCATCGAGCCGGCAGTGCCATGGCAGATGGCCGTGGCCTATCACCGCTACCTGGATACCCTGGCCGGCATGCAGGAAATGCTGAACAGTGCCAGCAACATCCCGCCGTTGCACAATCTCAAGGATTCGATGGCCAACCAGCCGTCGACCCTGGTGCTGGTAATCGGCGAGTCCACCAACCGTCAGCGCATGAGCCTGTACGGCTACCCGCGCGAAACCACGCCGGAACTGGACAAGCTCAAGGATCAACTGGCGGTCTTCGACAACGTCATCACGCCGCGCCCCTACACCATCGAGGCGCTGCAGCAGGTGCTGACCTTCGCCGACGAAGACAATCCCGAGCTGTACCTGTCGACGCCATCGCTGGTCAGCATGATGAAACAGGCCGGTTACAAGACCTTCTGGATCACCAACCAGCAGACCATGACCAAGCGCAACACCATGCTCACGACCTTCTCCCAGCAGGCCGACGAGCAGGTGTACCTCAACAACAACCGCAACCAGAACGCCGCCCAGTACGATGGCGATGTGATCGAGCCGTTCAACAAAGCCCTGGCCGACGCTGCGCCGCGCAAGCTGATCGTGGTGCATTTGCTCGGCACGCACATGAGCTATCAGTACCGCTACCCTTCGACCTTCGACAAGTTCAAGGACCGCAATGGCGTTCCGGCCGGCGTGCGTGACGATCAACTGCCGACGTACAACAGCTACGACAACGCGGTGCTGTACAACGACTTCGTGGTGTCGAGCCTGATCAAGGACTATGCCAAGACTGATCCGAACGGCTTCCTGATGTACCTCTCCGACCACGGTGAGGATGTGTTCGACTCCGCAGGTCACAACACCCTTGGCCGCAACGAAAGCAAACCGACCGCGCCGATGTACACCATTCCGTTCATGGCCTGGGCTTCACCGAAGTGGCGCGAAACCCACGACTGGAGCTTTGCCGCTGACGTGAGCAGGCCGTACAGCAGCTCGCAGCTGATCCACACCTGGGCGGATCTGGCAGGCCTGAACTTCGATGAACTCGATCACAGCAAGAGCCTGGTCAGCGACAGCTTCAAACCACGGCCATTGATGATCGGCAACCCGTACGAACGGCAGCAGCGGCCGTTGATTGATTTCAGCTTGATCAAGCCGAAACCGGCGGTAGCAGAAGTCGTACAGAAGTAATTACAACCACTGTAGGCGCGAGCAGGCTCGCGCCTACAGTGGTTTTTGTGCGGCCGAAAACCCCAAAGATAATAATTATTCTCGTTTAACCCTAAATCTCTCCACCCTCCTTCGTCTTTGAACAAACGGAATTTTCCCCTAGACGACAAGGAGTCGGCTGCGATGTTCGCGCCTATCACCCGTTCCATGACTTTTACCCTTGGCCTGTGCGGTGCCGCACTGAGCCCGGATTTGCTGGCTGAAACCGAGAAAGAGACAACGCCATTGGCGCCCACGCTCCTGCTCGGTGCCACCAACGTCACCGCCCAGAACCTGGGCAGCACCACCGAAGACACCGACTCATACACCACCGGCTCCATGAGCACGGCGACCCGCCTGAACCTGTCGATCAAGGAAACGCCGCAATCGGTGTCGGTGGTCACTCGCCAGCAAATGGACGATTTCAAGCTGAGTACATTGTCCGAAGCCATGAGCCAGACCACCGGCGTGGTGGTCCAGCACAATGACTCGGACCGGGTCAGCTATTCCTCCCGTGGCTACTCGATCAATAATTTCCAGATTGACGGGATGTTGAATACCTTCAGCTACATGAAGTCCGATTCCGACACCATCATCTACGACCGCATCGAAGTGGTTCGCGGCGCAACCGGTTTGACCACCGGTGCTGGCGATCCATCGGCCACCATCAATATGGTGCGTAAACGCCCGACTTCGCAATGGGAAGCCAAGACCGGGGTCAGCGGTGGCAGCTATGACGATTACTACAGCTACCTCGACGTCGGCGGTCCGCTGGCCTTTGAGGGACGCCTGCGCGGACGCGGCGTGGTGGCCTATCGCGACAGCGATTCGTACCGGGACAAATACCAGCAGCAGCGGGAAGTCGGTTACGGGGTCCTGGAAGCAGACCTCACCGACGACACGGTGTTGGCGGTGGGTTACGACTATCAGAACAAGCACGTCCAGGGCACATCCTGGGGCACCGTGCCGTACTGGAATTCCGATGGCGGCACGGCCAACCTCGGGCGCTCGACCAACATGGCCACGTCCTGGAGCTCCTGGCCGCTCAAGGACAAAACCGCGTTCGCCAACCTCGATCACCAACTCGGTGGTGGATGGCAATTGAAGGCGGCATACACCCATCGCGAAAGCGATACCGACGGCAAGATCTATTACGGCGGTGGCGGCTTCCCGAACGCGGATCGCAGCGGCATGTTCGCCAACGTCAGCCATATGATCGGCACGCAGAAAATGAAGGCCTATGACTTCAACGTTTCCGGCCCGTATTCGCTGCTGGGTCGCGAACACAAATTGATGGTCGGGTATGGCGAGGCCGAGCGCCGTGAAGAATCGCCCTACACGGTGGACGGCCCGCGAGCAGCGGATTACGAAAATGTCCCCGACTGGAAATACATGGGCAACATCGGCAAATTCCCCGACACCGTCACCCGCCTGACCGGAGCCAGGGACTACACCCGGCAAAAGGCGGGTTACCTGGCCACGCGCCTGAACCTGACCGATGAACTGCACGCGGTACTCGGCACCCGTTATGGCAGCTGGAAAGCCTCCAGCACCACCAACCGCTATGACGACAACCTTCAACTGAGCGGCGTCGATCACAGCAGCCAGCAACACAACGATATGTGGACACCCTACGCCGGCCTGCTATACGACCTCACTGCGCAGTACACCGTTTACGTCAGCTACACCGACATTTTCAAACCGCAGGCCGAACGCGACAGCAGCCGTAAATACCTGGAGCCGGTGGTTGGCAGCAACTATGAACTGGGTCTCAAGGGCAGCTTGCTGGAAGAGCGACTGAACCTGGCCACCGCATTGTTCTGGAGCAAGCAGGACAACGTCGCAGAACTGGACGACTCGGTGCCGCCAGACCCGGTCACCGGTGAGGAGTTCTATAAGTCGGGTGGCAAAGGCAACAAGGTGCAGGGCTTCGAAGCCGAGCTGTCCGGTGAAGTCATGAACGGCTGGAACATGACCGCCGGTTACACCTACACGCACTCAGCCAACGGCGAAGAACAGCGCAACAACACCCACCAACCGCTGAACATGTTGCGCTTCTCGACCGCGTATCACCTGCCCGGCGAGTGGCAGGCGTTGACCGTGGGTGCCGCGGTGAACTGGCAGAGCGACGTTTACCGCGCGGCCAATCGCCCGGTCGGGCGACGCGCCGATGGCAGTCTGATTACCGAACGCACGGACATCGAGCAGGAGGCGTATACCGTGGTCAATCTGATGTCGCGCTATCAATTCGACGAACACCTGTCGGCCTCGCTGAACGTCAACAACCTGTTCGACAAGAAGTACTACGACAACGTCGGTTTCTACAACGGTGTGTATTGGGGTGACCCGCGCACGGTGACCCTGAGCCTGGACTGGAAGCTGTAGACGATGTTAATTCCCATTTAACGGAATCGGCGGATAATGAGGCTCGATTTTGATTCATAGATTCATAGATTCATGGACGAAAGGCATCCGACACCTGTAAGTGGGAGGCACACCATGAAAAGATCTACGTTGATCCTCGCCGTCCTCATGACGTTGGGCTCCGCCAGCGCCTTTGCCGAAGGCGGCGCCGAACGCATGCGCTACTACTACGAAACGCTGCATTACAACCAGCAAGTGGCGCTGGGCAATATCACGCCAGAACAGGCGAAAGAACTGCGCGTTCCGGACGACCAAACCGCGCAAGTGACCGAGTCTTACAGACCGAAATGATTGACTGCTTGTCTGCAGGAGCGAGCAACCTCGCCCCTGCAGACAGCTTAAAGTGGCTTGATCCAGAACATCATGCGCCCGTGTGCCGGGTCGAACTCGCCAGGCGTAAAACCGAACTTGCCGTATGACGCCTGCGCCACCGCATTACCTTCCAGCACTTCCAGGGTAATTTTGCAGCAACCGCGTTGGCGGGCGATTTCCTCGACTTTTTGTAACATTCGCTGGCTCAGGCCCAATCCTCGAAACTTTGGCACCACGGCCACATCGTGCACGTTGACCAATGGCCGGCAGGCAAAGGTCGAGAACCCCTCAAAACAATTGATCAGCCCCGCCGGCTCGCCGTTGACAAAGGCCAGCACGCTGAACGCATGCGCACGCTTGGCCAGCTCGCCCGGCAACTGCTCCAGAACGTCGGCAGGCAAGGCGTGGCCGCCGCCCATCGGGTCTTGGGCGTAACTGTTCAGCACCAGCCCGATCGCCTCGGCATGCACCGGATTGGTGAAGCTGGCTTGCAGTACAAGTATTTCTGCGGAATCCATTTCCATCCTCGAAAACATTAAATGACCCCAGCGCGCAGTTCGCACTGGAAGGCCGCACGACGATAGCGCGAGCGTTTTGTGGCGACAATCGGATTAATCCTAATGTCCCCAGATCAACGCTTCGGTCCACCCCAGCTCGGCAAAATCCTCGGCTCGCCGGTGCGACTCACCGGCACAGAAGAACTCGTCCAGTTGCGGCGGCTTGACTGACGTGCCGCTGAGCATCGCGTGAACCTGACCTCGATGATGAATCTGGTGCTCCAACAGATGCGAGAGCATGCGCAAGCGACTGTCGTGCTGCGGCGTGTCCCGGGCGATGGTCACGACTTTGCCCAGGTCGGCATCGCGCAGTTGCTCGCAGTAGGCGATCAATCGACGGTCGACCTGCGCTTGCTCGCGCTTGAGGTCCGGGGCTGATGTGAACGGCTCGTCGTCCTTGAAGAACACGAAGCAATCGGGATGCGGCTCATCACCGCGCAATTCGCGCTCAAGGGCGTCCACGTAGAACCAGTCACAGGTCAGGATGTGGTTGAGGGTCGCGCGGATACTGGGAAAGAAACTGACCCGAGGGGCGGCCAGATCGTCCGGACTCAATTGACTCCAGGCCTTGGCCAGTCGGTGATTGGCCCAGGCGTTCTGGTAAGCCATGGTCAGCAAGTGGTGCGAAAGAGGTTGATTCATGGTCAGTCCTCCTGGATATCAAACCTCGGCGAAACGTTGCAGCTGCATTTCCTGTAGACGACTGAGGGTGCGGCGGAACGGGAATTCCAGATAGCCTTCGGTATACAGCGCATCCATCGGCACCTGCGCCTCGAGATACAGCGGCACTTTGCGGTCGTAGCACTCGTCCACCAGGGCGATGAAACGCCGCACACCGTCGTCATGCACCGACAACTGCGGCAATTCACGGTCACCGGCCTCGACCCGCACAGCGGCGTCTTCAGTGCCCCGAGCGATGCGTCCGGCCCGCTTTTGCGCGCTGAGGTTGGGCACTTCACTCAACAGGATAGCGCTGAAGGTATCGCACAGGGCCATGAAATCCATCGCGGCAAATGGCTGTTCGCAGAGATCGGCGTACCGGCACCAAAGCACGGTTTGACTGGCCTGCACCACCGGCAGTGAACGGTAACCGACCTTGATTGGCTCGCTGGAAACCGCTTGGCCAACGGTCAAAAGCTTGAACACCTCTGCCAACGCACTGGGTTGCCCCGGCGCTGCCACCCAGTATCGTTGCAAACCTTGCCCCGGATGCAGGCGATGATCTTCGCCGCCATCCACCGCGATCACCTGCATGTGCTGTTTGATCGCCGCGATGGCAGGCATGAAACGGTCGCGGTTGAAGCCTTCCGCGTACAGCTGATCAGGGGGCAGATTGGACGTGCAGACAACGACGACGCCCTGCTCGAACATCACCTGAAACAAGCGCCCGAGAATGATCGCGTCACCGATGTCATTGACGAACAACTCGTCGAAACACAGCACCCGCACCTCTTCACTGAGTTCGCGCGCCAGCGCCTTCAACGGGTCGGCAGTGCCGGTCAGCTGAAACGAGCGTTGATGCACCCACCCCATGAAATGGTGGAAGTGCTGACGCCGCGCCGGCACCCGCAGGTTCTGGTAAAACTGGTCCATCAACCAGGTTTTGCCGCGCCCGACCGGGCCCCAAAGGTACACGCCACTGATCGGCGTGCGCCCTTCGTGCAGCGCCTCATGACACTTTTGCAAGGCCCAGACGGCATGTTCCTGGGCTTCGTCCTGGACGAATCCCTTTTGTTCAATGGCGTGCTGCCAGGCACTGAGGGGAGAGTCGACATTCATGCGCGGCAGTATGCCACCAGACATCAACGACTACAGTGAAATGTCCAGCCGGGCGATCTTGCCCTGTTCATTCAGGCGAAACATATAGCGCAGTCGCAGTGGGCTGCCGGGAAACGAACCGGAAATCAGGCCATTGACCAGCACTTTGCCCGTGCGCTGTTGCACGCCGAGCACTTCGACCCGTGGCTGGTAACGTTCGGCAGTGTCCTGCATCCATTGGGCGATGGACTGGGTGCCGATGCGGTGCTGGCCCTCATCGAACACATTGGCATCTTCGGCGAAAAAGCTGCCGACCCGCGCGGTGTCGCGCGCGTTGGCAGCGGCAATGTAAGCGGCGATGGCAGGCGCCAGTGCAGAGGCGGGATTGGACATGTTACGACTCCTTGTTTGTTGATTCTGGAGCCATGCTAAAACAGCGCTGTGTCAGTTCTTGTCAGGAGTGAAACGCCCGGCATCATCCAGTTGCATCTGCTTGCGCCAGGTGCGCAGCAGGTCACTGCGGCGCCCCGGATAACGCTCGCCCTGCTCGCTCGCTTGGGAAATCCGGTCGGTGCGAAAGGTGCGATACGCGCTGCGCAATTCGCACCAGGCGACGATGATTCGCACTTCATTGAGAAACCCCAACGCCAATGGCCAGATCAACCGTTGACTGGGCACTTGCTGCGCATCGGCGTAATCGATGTGCAATTTGGCCTGATTGCGAATGGCTTGACGAAACACATTCAAAGGCACCGCATTCGGCGCAAAGCCATAACCGGGCGGTCCCGGCATGACGGTTGGGTTGTGCAGCGCATCCAGCGCTTCCGGCGCCAGCACCGCGGCAATCTTGGCCAGGGCATCGGCGGCGGCTTTGCTCAGCACCTCATCCCCGCGCTGATCCACGTAACGCAAGCCCAACACGATGGCTTCGGTTTCATCGGCATTGAGCATCAGCGGCGGCAGGAACAGACCGCTACGCAACACGTAGCCAATCCCCGCCTCGCCATAGATCGGCGCGCCCAGTGCGGTCAGTTCGGCGATGTCGCGGTACAGCGTGCGCTCGGAAATCTCCAGTTCGCCGGCCAGCGTCGCCGCCGTCACCGGACGGCTTTTACCGCGAAGCACTTGCAACAACGTCAGTAAACGGGTGGTTCGCGACACGATCGGCAACTCAGTGCGGGAAATTCGTCGGAGCTTAGCAGAGCGCCCTGTCAGAAACTGGCAGTAGTCGATGCTCCCGCTGGTCGCGGTTTTGGCGTTCCAGAAAAATGCGCCTTGACGACTTAAATGACTGGCATCATATTTTATAGATGTTTTCAGTCATCTAAATAAACATCTACGTTTCCTTCTGGAGTCTTCCCCATGCATTACAAGGTTTTTGGCCGCAAAACCGGCTTGCGTGTATCCGAACTGGCACTGGGCGCCGGCAACTTCGGCACCGGTTGGGGCCATGGTGCGGAACGCGACGAAGCCAAAGCCATTTTCGACGGCTACCTGGAGGCTGGGGGCAATTTCATCGACACCGCCAACGGCTATCAGGCTGGCCAGTCCGAAGCCATGCTCAGCGAATTCATTGCCGCCGAGCGCGATCGTCTGGTCATCGCCACAAAATACACATTGGGCACGACTCCGGCCGCTGGCATTTCCCACACCGGCAACAACCGCAAGAACATGGTTCGCGCCGTCGAAGAGAGCCTGAAGCGGCTGAAGACCGATCACCTCGATCTGTTCTGGGCGCATATGAGCGATGGCGTGACGCCGATGGAAGAAATCCTGCGCGGTTTCGACGATCTGGTTCGCGCCGGCAAGATCCATTACGCCGGGCTGTCGAACTTCCCGGCCTGGCGCATCGCCCGGGCTGACCTGCTGGCGGAGGTGCGTGGATTTGCGCCGATCGCGGCGATTCAGGTCGAATACAGCCTCGCCGAACGCACCGCCGAACGCGAACAACTGCCGATGGCCGAAGCATTAGGGCTGGCCGCGACCCTGTGGTCGCCGCTGGGGGGTGGTTTCCTCACCGGCAAATACCGCAACAGCGAGGGCGACAACCGCGCGACCAAACTGGGCATGCTGGTTCACGCCGAAAAAAGCGCCCGCGAAACCGCCCTGCTCGACACCCTGCTGGCCGTTGCTGCGGAACAGTCGACCAGTCCGACCCACGTAGCCATCGCCTGGCTGCGAGAAAAAGCCAAGCGTTCGACCACTGCGCTGATTCCAATTCTCGGCTCACGCACCCGCGAACAACTGGATGCGACCTTGGGCGCGTTGAATGTTCAGTTGAGTGCCGAACAGTTGGTGCGTCTGGAGGATGTCAGTGGTGTGGCCAAAGGTGTGCCGCATGAGAGCATTGCCGGTTCGGTCGCGCGGTTCAGTGGTGCTGAAACCCTGGACTTGCCAATCGTCCCGGTGGCCTGACACAAACCAAAACTGTAGGAGCGAGCCTGCTCGCGATCGCGGTGTATCAGTCGCCATCGACGTGACTGACACTCCGTCATCGCGAGCAGGCTCGCTCCTACATTGTTTTGTGTGTTAACGATAGACCTTATGTTTTGCCGCATACAGACAAAGCATCTCCATCGCCAGCGTCGCCGCCGCCAGTGACGTGATGTCCGCACTGTCATACGCAGGCGCCACTTCCACTACATCCATCCCCACCAGATTGATCCCGCGCAAGCCGCCGAGGATTTCCAGTGCCTGCACCGTGCTCAAACCGCCACACACCGGGGTTCCGGTGCCCGGCGCGAAGGCAGGGTCGAGGCAGTCGATATCGAACGTCAGGTACACTGGGTGATCCCCCACCCGCGCCCGAATCGCCTCGACAATCGCATCCACCCCGCGTCGATGCACCTGCCGCGCATCCAGCACCGCAAAGCCTTGATGATCATCGTTGGTGGTACGCAAACCGATCTGCACCGAGCGCGACGGATCGACCAGCCCTTCCTTGGCCGCGTGCCAGAACATGGTGCCGTGGTCGATGCGCTTGCCCTCTTCGTCCGGCCAGGTGTCGCTGTGGGCGTCGAAGTGGATCAGCGACAGCGGACCATGTTTGCGGGCGTGAGCCTTGAGCAACGGATACGTGATGAAGTGATCGCCGCCGAAGGTCAGCATCGCGCTGCCGGCACCCAGGATGTGCTCGGCGTGGGCCTCTATGGATTCCGGAGTCGAGTGCGGTGAACCGTAATCGAAGTCGCAATCGCCGAAGTCGACCACCGCCAGATGATCGAACGGGTCGAACGTCCACGGCCAGTGACGTTCCCAGGCAATCCCGGTGGACGCCGCGCGAATCCCCCGTGGCCCAAAGCGTGCGCCGGGGCGGTTGCTGGTGGCGGTGTCGAACGGCACGCCGCTGACCGCTACGTCGACGCCTCGCAAATCACGGCTGTAACGACGACGCATGAAACTGGTGATGCCGGCATAGGTACTTTCGGCAGCGGTTCCGTAAAGGCTGTCACGGGTGATGGCTTGGTCGTTCTGCGCTGGGACGTCCATTGAAGGTTCCTTATTAGTTATTGGCGGCTACGGAAAGTGGTCCACACGCGGGTGCGCTGGCGCATGTCCTTGAGGCTCATGCTGCGGTCGGCATAGAGTCGGTCACGCACGTCGGCGGGCGGGTAGATGTCCGGGTCAGTGCGCACCGCTTCATCCACCAGTGGTGTCGCGGCCTGGTTGGCAGTGGCGAAGAACAGCGTGTTGGTCAGCGCGGCGACGGATTCGGGGCGCAACATGAATTCGATGAACTGGCGCGCGGCTTCGGGGTGCGGCGCGTCTTTGGGGATCGCCAGGTTGTCCTGCCAGACGAGCGTGCCTTCCTTGGGAATCCGGTAGGCAATTTCGTAGGGTTTGTTGGCCTTGCGCGCCTGATCGGCGGCCATGCTCGCATCACCGTTGTAAGCCAAGGCCAGGCAGACACTGCCGTTGGCCAGGTCGTTGATCTGCCGGCCGCTGGCGACGTACAGCACTGACGGCTGCAATTGATGCAATAACGCTTGCGCGGCTCCGAGATCATCCTTGCTGGTGCTGTAGGGATCCTTGCCCAGATAGTGCAGCGCCAGGCCAATGACCTCTTGCGGCGAGTCGATGATCGCAATGCCGCAGTCCTTGAGCTTGCTGGCGTATTCCGGCTTGAACAGCAGGTCCAGGCTATTGAGCGGCACGTTCGGCAGGCGTTTTTGCACCGCTTCGACATTCATCCCCAGCCCCAGCGTGCCCCAGGTGTAGGGCACGCCATATTGATTGCCGGGGTCGACGGCCGCGAGTTTTTCCAGCAGATCCGGGTCAAGGTTGACGTAGCCCTTGAGACCTTCATGGGGAATGGCTTTCAACGCACCCGCCGCTAGGCCACGGGCCAGAACGCTGGACGATGGCACCACCACGTCATAGCCGCTGCCACCGGTCAGCAGCTTGGTTTCCAGCACTTCCGGCGCGTCGAAGGTGTCATAGCGCACGTGAATGCCGGTTTCCTGCTCGAACCGCTGCAAGGTTTCCGGGGCGACGTAATCGGCCCAACTGTAGAGATTGACGACCTTGTCCTCAGCCTGTGCAGCGGCCATGGCAAGGAACAACGCGGGTAGACACAACTTGAATACGGGAGCCATGACGATCACCTGACCGGAAGAGTGGTTGCAGGATGCATCGTCGGATACATTGGTGAAATATCACCTTTATTAACCTGACATTACTCAGGAGTAATGTTTGATGCTCGGTCAACTCCACGATGTGGACCTGCAACTGTTGCGCCTGTTTGTCAGTGTGGTGGAGTGCGGCGGCTTCAGTGCGGCGCAAGGTGAACTGGGCCTGAGCCAGTCGAGCATCAGCCAGCAGATGGCCAAACTGGAAACCCGCCTCGGCTATCGGCTGTGCAGCCGTGGTAAAGGAGGTTTCAACGTCACGCCCAAGGGTGAGCAACTGCTCAACGCCACTCGCAACCTGTTCGAGTCCATCGAAGCATTCCGTCATCAATCCAACGGCGTGGCCGGGCGCCTGATCGGCGAGGTGCGTTTGGGTTTGTCCGAAGCGCTGGACCAATCGGTGCTGCAGCGAGTGGCCGAGGCGATCGGGCGCTTTCGTGAGCGCGACGAATCGGTGCGCATCGAGTTGATGAGTGCGATGCCCGGCGAGATGGAGCGTTTGCTGCTGCAACAGCGGCTGGACCTGGCGATCGGTTACTTCTCGCAGATCCAGAACGCCTTTGACTACCGCGAACTGTTCACTGAAACCCAGCACCTGTACTGCGCCGCCGGCCATCCGTTGTTCACCAATGAGGCACCGGATGACCAAGCGTTGCAAGCCTGCGACCGGGTCGATCACCCTTACCGCTTTCTGCGCAGCGACGAGCCTTTCCAGGGCAAGCTGTGCTCGGCGCGGGCCGAACAGGTCGAAGGCACTCTCGCCTTCATTCTGTCCGGCAAACACATCGGCTACCTGCCCAGCCACTTTGCCCGTAGCTGGGAAGACAAAGGTTTGTTACGGGTGGTGCGCCGCCAGGGCATGAGTTTCGAGGTGGCGTTTCATTTGGCCAGGCATCGGGCGTTGGTGCCGGGTGATGCGCAGAAGGCGTTTGCAGAGGATTTGCTCGCAGCCTTTACCTGAAAATCTAGAGATCTGTTCTTTTGCCGTGGCCGGATCGTTCTGGCATCCTGCGCCTCCTTTTTCTGACCCGGCCCCGCCTCCCGGCACGCATACCACCATGACTTCCCCTGAAAAAACCTCGCGCCACAACGACCTGATCTATGGCCTCAACGACCGCCCTCACCTGACGGCTACCGTGTTCGCCGCCCTGCAACACGTACTCGCCAGTTTCGTCGGCATCATCACGCCGACGTTGATCATGGGCAGCGCCCTGGGCCTGCAAAGCGAAATTCCGTATCTGATCAGCATGGCGCTGTTCGTCTCGGGACTGGGCACCTTCGTTCAGGCGCGGCGCTTCGGTCCTGTCGGTTCAGGATTGCTGTGCCTGCAAGGCACCAGTTTCTCGTTCATCAGTGTGATCCTCAGTGCCGGCTTCATGGTCAAGGCCCGGGGTGGCGACACCGATGCAATCCTCTCGACGATCTTCGGCGTGTGCTTTTTCGCCGCGTTCATCGAAGTGGTGTTAAGCCAGTTCATCGGCAAACTGCGCATGCTGATCACCCCGGTGGTGACCGGCACCATCATCACGTTGATGGGCTTGTCGCTGATCAAAGTCGCGATGACCGACATCGCCGGTGGCTTCGGCGCTCCTGACCTGGGCGCGGCCAGTCACCTGGGGCTGGCGGCATTGGTACTGGGGACCATCGTGGTATTGAATCGGGTGGACGTGCCGTTCCTGCGCCTGGGAGCGATTGTCATCGGCCTGACCCTCGGCTACGTCGTCGCCTGGCTGCTGGGCCACGTCGACTTCGCCAGCCTGCCCGCCGTGCCGCTGATGAGCGTGCCGGTACCGTTCAAATACGGTTTCTCCTTCGATTGGGTAGCGTTCGTGCCGGTGGCGGTGATTTTCCTGGTGTCGCCACTGGAAGCCGCCGGCGACCTGACCGCCAACTCGATGATTTCCCGGCAACCGGTCAAAGGCCCGATCTACATCCGCCGGATCAAATCCGGATTGCTCGCCGACGGCCTCAACTCGGCGATGGCGGCGGTGTTCAACAGCATGCCAATGGTCACCTTCGCCCAGAACAACGGCGTGATTCAGTTGACCGGTGTGGCCAGTCGTTACGTGGCGTTTTTCATCGGCGGTTTGTTGGTGGTGTTGGGGCTGTTCCCGATGATTGGCGCGGTGCTGCAACTGATGCCGAAACCGGTGCTCGGTGGCGCCGAGTTGGTGATGTTCGGCACCGTGGCCGTGGCCGGAATCAAGATCCTCGCCGAAGCCGGTCTGCATCGGCGCAACATGCTGATCGTGGCGATTTCCCTCGGTATGGGCCTGGGCGTTGCCGTTGTTCCGGAAGTCTTGCGTGAACTGCCGAAGGCGTTGCACAACATTTTCGAATCGCCGATCACTGTGGGCGCGTTGTGTGCGATTGTGCTGAACATCTTCCTGCCGGAAGAATTCATCGAGTTGGAAGAAGACGACTTCGATCCTGAAGCGTCGATTTTGCAGGTCATGGAAAACCCGGATATCCCGGCCAAGGGTGAACCCGCCAGGCCTGCGGTTGTCGCACAGTTGAACCGCTAGACAAACGCTCAAGGGCCGAGCCGCTGGCGGTTCAGCCCTTTTTACTGGTGAGAGCACGTTCATGCGCAGCATCCACGCCGTTGTCCTTTCCCTCCTGTTGCTCGCGCTGAGTGCCTGCGCATTGTTGCCGAATCGCGATCCGCTGAACATCAACGTGGTCGGCATTGAGCCCCTGCAAAGCCAGGACATGGAAATCCGCTTTGCCGTGAAGATTCGCGTGCAGAACCCCAATGAAAGCTCGATCAGCTTCAACGGTGTGTCCCTGGACCTGGACATCAACGGCCAACCCTTCGCCTCCGGGGTCAGCGATGAATCAGGCTCGATTGCGCGCTTCTCCGAAACGGTGTTGACGGTGCCGGTCAGCGTGTCGGCGTTCTCGGTGCTGCGCCAGACCTTCGGCCTGAGCCAGGTGCAAACCCTGAACAACATGCCCTACGTCCTGCGTGGCAAACTCGCCGCAGGCTTGTTCGGCACAATGCGATTCGTCGATAGTGGCAAGCTCAGCCTGCCGGGACCCACCACCGGCAACCGGTAAGACTGATTCAAGGCGCTGCAAAAAAACATGGACGCCATACCCACGCTGTACACCGAACGCCTGATCCTGCGCCCGCTGGAACTGGCCGATGCCGAGGCCATTCAACAACAGTTCCCGCATTGGGAAGTGGTGCGCTATCTGAACGCTTTCGTGCCATGGCCCTATCCCGCTGACGGCGCGTTGACTTATCTGCGCGAAATTGCCCTGCCAGCGATTGCCCGTGGCGAGGAATGGCATTGGTCGATTCGACTGAAAACAGCGCCCGACCAGTTGATCGGCAATGTCAGCCTGATGACCGAGCAGGACAACAACCGTGGTTTCTGGCTCGGCCCGCAATGGCAAGGTCAGGGTTTGATGACGGAGGCCAGCGAAGCTGTCACCCGATACTGGTTCGAAACCCTCGGTGGTGATGTGCTGCGCGTGCCGAAAGCGGCGCCGAACATTGGCTCGCGCAGACTTTCCGAACGCACCGGCATGCGCTTGATCGGTACCGGAGAAGATAACTTCGTCGGTGGCAGATTCCCGAAAGAAATCTGGGAAATCACCCGTGAAGAGTGGCTCCAGCAGCACTGAAAAACCAATGTGGGAGCTAGCCTGCCAGCGATAACGGTGTGTCAGTTGCCGTAGAAGCTGGCTGACACGCCATCGCTAGCAGGCTAGCTCCCCCAGGGTTATGAAGTGAACCTTACGCCCGGCCTGGCCCGCTCATCCACCGTCAACTCGAACACATCCGGCCGTGCATAGTGCCCGACCACGTCGTAGTCGTAACGGGCACGAATCAGGTCATCGGTGTCAATTTCAGCGGTCAGTAAACCTGGACCTCCACGCAGCGGACCGGCCAGGACATCGCCCATCGGCCCGACAATTACACTGCCACCGGCAATCAACGGCCGATCTGCTGGCCAGTTGGCAACCTCGATACCCAAAGCCTGCGGCGAGTCCTGAACCTGACAGGCGCTGACCACAAAGCAGCGTCCCTCGTGGGCGATGTGACGCATGCTCACCTGCCACATCTCGCGCTCGTCCACCGTCGGCGCGCACCATACTTCTACGCCTTTGGCGTACATCGCCGTGCGCAGCAGCGGCATCATGTTTTCCCAGCACACCACTGCGCCGATCCGCCCGACCTGGCTGTCGATCACCGGCAAGGTGGAACCATCACCCTTGCCCCAAATCAGCCGCTCAGTACCGGTCGGCATCAGTTTGCGGTGCTTGCCCACCAGACCGGCCTGCGGATCGAAATACAACGCGGTGCAGTACAACGTACTGCCGGACCGCTCAATGACGCCGATCACCAGGTTGGCGCCGGTCCGTGCCGAGAGCCCCGCCAACGCCTCGGTTTCGGCACCTGGCACGTCGATGGCATTTTCGAAATAGCGGGCAAAGGCCTCGCGTCCTTCCGGCAGCCGATAACCCAATTGCGTGCCGAACCCCTCACCTTTCGGATAACCACCGAGCAACGCCTCAGGCATCACCACCAGTGCGGCAGCGGATTCGATGATCGCGCTTTCATACGACAGGATCTGTTCCAGCGTCTCGACCTTGCCACCGGGCAAGGCGCCGATTTGCAGTGCGGCAACAATTGACTTGGGCATCGCAGTAACTCCGTTTGCATCAGGTGTTGCTGATTCTCCGGCGTCAAGGGATCATGAATAAAGCCCCATTTACTGCTGAATGATATGAACCTGATGAATATCGCCGACATCGATCTCAACCTGCTGAAAGTCTTCGAAGCGCTCCATGAGGAATCCAGTGCCAGCCGCGCAGCCCTGCGCCTCGGGGTCACACAATCGGCAGTCAGCGCAGCGTTGCGTCGGTTGCGTGAGGTGTATGGCGATCAATTGTTTGTACGCACGGGTCGCGGCCTCGCGCCGACGCTCAAGGCCAATCAACTCAAACCGGTGGTCAGCGACGCACTGAACAAATGCCGGCAGAGCCTGGCCATGGTCGATCCCGGCGCCAGCCATTACGACGGGCGCTCCGTGACGGTAGGCATGTCGGATGATTTCGAGATTGCCTACGGCCGGCGTTTGATCGAGGAGGTCGCCCGCAGCGCGCCCAATCTGCGCCTGATCTTTCGCCAGACCCACAGCCAGATCGTCGCCCAGGCGCTGATGGAGCGCAGCATCGACCTGGCGATTACCGCCGGCGGCTTTGCCGAACGCCTGCTCAGTCGTCAGGTGTTGGGGGAAGGGAGTTACGCGTGTCTGGTCGACCCGCTCAGCCTGGCCGCCGGTCAACAAAGCATCAGCCTTGAAGAATTTGTAACCCGCGAACATATTTTGGTGTCGTCAGGAGGCTTTATCGGCATTACCGACGAGGGCCTGGCGGCGTTGGGGTTGAGTCGGCGGGTTTGTGCCTCGACCACGCATTTCGCAGCATTGCCGCATCTGCTCAAGGGCAGTCAGGCAGTGGCGACCATTCCGGCCCATGCCGCCAGCAGCATCGCGGCGTTCAGTGGCTTGGCGCTGCTGCCCTGCCCTTTGGCATTGCCGCGCTACCCGATCGAACTGGGCTGGCGCACCAGTACTCAACTCGATCCGGTGGTGTTGAAAGTGCGTGAGGCCATTGTCGCGAGTTTTGCCTAGGCGTTACTTGTTGGCGGCCATCAGGCGATTGACTTCACTGCGCACCATGTTCGAGAACTCGGGCGGCGACATGCCGTCCAGCTCGGTGCGGACCCACTCGGCCCATTTGCCCTTGCGTTTGGCCCGCTCGCCGAACAACCGTGCAGCTTCGCCCTTGGCTTTGCCCAGGTTGTTTTGCCAGAGTTCGAACAGTCGGGATTTTTCATCTTCAAGCGCAGCGCGCTCGGCAAGGGGTTTGTCGGCCAGATTGAAGCTCATGGGAATTTCCTGCTGCGTGAAATAGGCGACATCTTACACTGTAGGACGAAACGTCCTGCGCTGGATTTCTTCGGGATTGCGCCAGAACGTTAAGTCGCTGCAACTTTTTCAATCGCTGCGCACTCCATTGTTCACTGTCCACTTACCTGCAAGGAGTACTTCAATGGCCCGGAAAACCGCCGCCCAAGCCGCCGAAGATCAAATCAAGGATCTGGCCTTCAGCGAACTTCAATCCCTGATAGAAGAGTCGGAAAAACTGCTGAAAAGCAGCGCTTCACTGGTCGGTGAGGAAGCCGAGACACTCCGTGGACAAATCGCCCAGAAACTCCAGCAGGCCCGGGACTCGGTAACCAGCGTGCGTGACCGAACCCTGCCTGCGGTCGAAGCCACCGAAACCTACATCGGCGGTCATCCATGGCAAACCGTGGCGGTTTCCGCCGGTTTTGGTCTGGTGGTCGGTTTGTTGTTGGCTCGACGCTAAACGTTACCAGCGCTTAATGAAAAACCTGTGGGAGCGGGCTTGCCCGTTCCCACAGGTGTTGTGTCAGCCGCCCGCCAACTCCCGCAAATTCGCCAGCGTCGCCTCATCCAGCGCAATGCCATTGGCTTGCGACTTGGTACGTTGAGAATGACGTCGATCACCCGGCAATCGCTTGAGCCCCACGCCGTGCATCTGCCGCACCAACTCCTGGCTGCGCTCGGCAAAGCTCTGCCCGGCGGCTTTGCCCGGATCGATCACAATCAGCAACTGGCCGGTCCACGGTGTCTTCGCGCCCGGATGATTCTTCCAGTCGAACTCGAAAGAAAAATTGCCTCCAGTCAACGCTGCGGCCAACAGCTCCACCATCATCGACAGCGCCGAGCCCTTGTGCCCGCCAAACGGCAACAACGCGCCGCCTTCCAGAATCGCTTTCGGGTCCTGGGTCGGCTGACCGAGGCCGTCGACGCCCATGCCCGGTGGCAACCGCTCACCCTTGCGCGCGGCAATCTGCACATCGCCATGGGCAATGGCGCTGGTGGCCAGATCGAACACAATCGGCTCGCCGTCGGCACGCGGCGCGGCAAAGGCAATGGGGTTGGTGCCGAACAACGGCCGATCGGCACCGTGGGGTACAACACAAGTCATGCTGTTGACCACACTGAGCGCCACCAGCCCTTCATAGGCAAAGGGCTCGACGTCCGGCCACAACGCGGCGAAATGGTGCGAATTGCGGATCGCCAGGACCGCAATGCCGGCGCTGCGGGCCTTTTCCACCAACAATGCCCGCGCGGCGGCAAGCGCCGGTTGCGCGAAACCGTTGTCGGCATCGACCCGAACGAAGCCGGAGGCCACGTCCTCAATCACCGGAACAGCCTTGCCGTTCACCCAACCGCTCTTCAGGGTCGAAACATAACCGGGAATGCGAAACACCCCGTGACTGTGCGCACCGTCGCGTTCGGCGCCGGCGCAGTTTTGTGCCAGCACCCGAGCGACATCGGCCGAAGTGCCGTGACGCAGGAAGATCTTCTCAAGCAATGCCGTCAATTCAGCCAGGGACAGGTTTTGCGAGACAGCAGTAGACACATGATCGTGTGGCGCAGACATCTGAAGCTCCAGACTAATTATTGGAGGGGGCAACAGCGTATGTAGACCGCCGATTAACAACGCGCGGCGAGTGCGCTGTCAACCCTTCGATGGCACCTGTTTGCACGAACATGGGCTTGCCGTGCGTTAACTATCTACCGCCCATGCCTTGGCCCCGACTTTTAGTCTCGATGCTCCATCCATTGGCACTCTGCGCCGTGCCTTGCTCGAGACTCGACAATGCCTCAATCCCCTGCACCACTGTTTTTCCCCGAAGCCCTGCAGTCCCCCGGCCTTTGGGCTGAACTGGGCAAAACCCACGGGTTGACGCGAAAGGATTTTGAATGGTTCCAGCACATTGAACTGGCCACCCAGACCCTGCGCAATCAACAGTCGCCACCGATGCTCGCCGAAAGAATTCTACTCGGCACTGCCGACGAGGAACCGGTGCCCCTGGCGGGCAGTTTCGTGCTGAGCCCCTCTCCGGAAACTGACGGGGTGATTGTCTACACCCCCTACGGCGGTATCCAGAAGTATTACAGCCGCGCTGCCTTGACCGAACAGTGGGTACAGCGACTGAGCGACGCATCCGAGGACGACAGCCTGCTCGCCTTCATGTCCCTCGCCCGGCGCAAGATGCTGGCGGCAGCCACCCGCATCAAGGTGATCTATCAGACGATCGATGGCGATGTATTCGAAGACCAGAGCGCCGCCATCGGCAGTAACCGGAGCCTGGACGACCAGGCAATGATCGACGAACTGATTGCGCTACCGTCCCTCACTTCGCTGCTCGACACAGTACTTGGCGAGTTACTGGCACCTGCGTTTCCAGGGCTCGACCAACGTCGGACCCAAGTCAATTTTTACGCATCTTCCACTGCCGACCCAATAGACAAACCCGTTCGACACTGGGTCAACTCCCTGTCATTGAGCGCTGCGGCTCTGTCGTATTACCGCGATCAGCAATGGCCGGCCGGTCAGCACGTCGAGTTTTCCCACCCGCAAAAAACCGCAGCAAGTACCGATCAGCAACGCTGGGACGGCGCAGTCAAATCCGCTTCTGCAAAGTTGTTCAGTTTGCTGTCGGCGCAACTGGAGCACTTCTGGAGCGCGGCCAGCGCCGACGGTGCGTCACGCCGGGAATTCTTCGCCAGGGCCATTCGTGAACAGGCACGAGCAGAGCTTCTGCTCAAACGTGAGGCTGAGATCATCACTCCCGAACAGAGCTCGGTCCTGCACACACTGATTGAACCGGCTTCCGGTGTTGCTCGTAGCCCAACCCTGGAGACCGTGCGCCTGTGGGAACACCCAGCCAACAATGTAGAACTGGCGGGCTCGCTGATGATCAGCCACGTCAATGCCTGTCTCTACACCCCCACCCACGGGCTACAGGTGCTCAAGGACTACCAGGACTTGAAAGACACTTTGCGCAGCAAATTCAGCGCGGCCGGTCACGAAGACGAACTCTACGGCCTGCTGAGCCTGGACGAGCGCAACCGCTTTATCGCTTTCCACCAACCCCATGTCACCGGGGAAGTGATTTCAGGGTCGATCTTCAAAACCCTGTTTGAAGCGATCATCGTCAAACAACAACAAAACCTGGAATACGTGCTTCAGCTGTTGCGTTTCAGCGATGACGCCGTAGATATCCATGCCTTGTTCGACAAGGCGCTGGATATACGTTCCATGATCAACGAGCGGTTGCTGGAGCTGCAGGCTGGCGGACGCTGGAGTACCCGGCCCGTGCTGTCCGGCAGGCAAACCCCATCCATGGTTCTTGCTGATACCGCAGCGGCGTTCGTCAAGACTTTCAGCGACGTCGAGTCGCTGATCAGCACTGAATTTGCTGCACAGCCCTTGACCACGCTGGCACTGCAAAAGGTCTATCTGGAAAACATGAAATCACGCCTGGCTCATGCGCTTGCCGTCGGTGTGCAGGGAGAGGCGCGTCTGCGGGTACTCGGCTCGACGTTGCGCGACGCAGACCGGGCGATTGTCGACACCGTGTTCAACCCTGACCAACCGGAACGCGACAATCGAAGCGCCCTCAACGGGTTCCGACCCGACGCCTACTCGTTGATCCTGGCGTGTTCCGGTCAGGCTAGTGTCCTGCCGCTAGCCAATTGCTTCCTGTTGACTGAGCGCGGAGGCCTGGACGTCCAGCATTCGGGGCGAGCCCTGCTATGGACCCCGGCAACGGGGCTGGAGGTTTTCAGTGGCGTTGACAACGCAAGGCAGGAACTGGTGCGGCGCTTGCAAAACCCTCGAAAACGCCTGCAGTTGCTGGAAAACCTCATTCCTGCACAGCGACAGTTTCACCAACGCTATTCATTGAGTTCATTGCGACTGATTGAAGGCAATGTTTTGCGCAATCTGACGCAATCAGCCATCGAGCATTTTCTGGCTGGCTGCGAATACGTGCGTTCGCTAGCACTCACTGCGGCGCAAAAACACAGCGCGTTAAACAAACTGGCGCAAACCCCCATCGACAGTAATTTGCGCAGAGCCATGCAGCTGTCGCAAGCCGTCGCCCGCCAACACGCCTTGCCGGCCTGGCTAGGCATGGCACCGGTAGAAGCACAGCAGTTGCACCTCGAACTACTGCAGCAGTACCTCAATAACGTCAGCGAAGACAAAGACTATCTCAGCGGCCTGCCAACCTTGCCGGCGTACGTTCACGATACGCTGCTGACCTTGCTTCGTAGCCGCTTCCCCGGAGCCGCTACCGGGCCGGACGACATCGAAATAGTCCCCGATCCGGCCTTGGCGGGGCCATCGCTGAGCCTGACCGAGCTCGCGCTGAATCCTGCCGGCATTACCGAGGGTTCGGGGTTCAGCATCCGTTCGAAAACCACTGCCGCCCTTCCGGCGAGCCTCGATCAAAACGCTGTCCGACAGCTCTTGTCGTCACTGGATATCCAGGCCGGATTCGCAAAAAAAATAGTCGACCGCCTTTCAGAGGATAGCGATGAGGCCAAGGACCGGTGCTTGCGCTTCATTCGGCAGTTGCCCTGGCAGCTGATGCAGCATGCCCACGCCCTGCACCTTCAACAACGACTGTCCGCGGCGGCATTCGACTTGATCCAACAAGTCCTGGACATGCCCGACGACATTGCCCGGGCGGCGGTGCAAGGCGCCCACGCCATCATGCGTCCGTTGGCGCTGATCAAGACTGCAGGCGCAACGGCCGTCAACGCACTGGGCCTTTACCTGATCGGCCCGCGGGCCGGACATAAAGGCCCACAGATCCTCTATGCGCCTTATCACACAAGATCGCTTTTCACCGAGTTCGACAGCGAGACCCGCCTGCTCGCCGCGGTCCATGCCCCGGGTCCGTTGCAGGATCTGGTGATTCGCCGTCTGCCCAAAAATCAACAATCGGTGTTCCGCCACTTGCTCCAGCCCACCGTCGATCAATCGATCGAGATCACCCTTGCCTCCAACCCCATCGACGGCAACCTGTTGACCCGATTGTTCAGCGACAACTCAAAGCTGCTGGAGCACCTACTGGGCAGTCTGTCGTCGACGTCGCTCCAGTCGGACTGGAGCACAGTTGCCAACGTGTTCAGTTCCGGAATCAAACGGATTGCAGGCGTAATACCGGGCAAACTGGCCTACGCGCAGTTTCTGTGGCAAAGCTTCAAAGACGCCGAGGCCTCCGCCGAGGACCTGCAGGATCACCACTGGAAACGCGCACTAGAGGAATTTATCGCCGGTGCCGTGCAACTCATCTCGATGGGGCGGCTGTCGCTGGAAGGGTCGATTGAAGCTTCGTCGGTGTCTGCCGAAACCGCACCTGTGGCGAGGGTAGTGAAAGACCCGCGCTGGGCGAAAATCCAGCCGACCGCGCCGATCCGCACGCTGCAACAACCGTTCGAAGCCCCGAACGTTGCCTTGAAAGATCTGACCCGCCAGCCTGACGAAGGCACTTTTCTCGACCCGCTCAGTCAACATCGATTCGCGGCTGTCGCCGGAAAAGTCTACCGCGTCGACAAACCCGGCGCGGTCTTGCAACTGAACAATGCCGGCAAGACAGGACCTTCCTTGCTGATGGCGCCAGGCGGGCAACAGGTGATGGACCTTGATACGCATACCGTGCACTTCGGCAAGGCCTTATCGAAGATGCATAATCAGTATGCCGCCGACCAGGAAGTCAACCGGGCGCTGAACATTGAAGCACGGGGCATGGCTGCCATTCGCCTTTTGCAACCGGAAAGGGCGCGTCAGATCGTGCGGGCCATCGACATGGCACGTTTTTATGCGTTCAACAGCCTGCACAATCTGGCGAAACCCCGGCCGCTTGTACCGGGCACACGGCTCAATACCTTCCTCAAAGCATTCTTTGATGTGCCCGACGTTAGCGCGCAACTGATCGAAAAAATCAAAAAAGCCATTGTTCCCGTCTGCAACGCCCTGGTGGACCCGAATGAGGACTTCATGAACACCGAGCGTTTTGTCATCGGTTCCAATCGATTCCCGAACGCCAACATGATTGCCTTCGTAGTGGACAAGGATGCGCGCAAGGTCGTGCATTTCACCGAGAAGTTTTTCGATCAGCAACTCGAGTGGTACAAGTCGTGCCTGACCGAGCCTTTCGATGTCGACGCCCACAGCCAGGCGTCCACCTTGATTCACGAGTTTTCCCACCTTTATTCAGATTCCCTGGACATTGCGTCACTGGAAGCACGTCGCCCTTTCACCGACCTCGTTGCACCCACGACCGCCTATGGCGCGGCCATGAAAAATACTCAACAGGTGTTTCAGCGCGAGGCACTGTCACTGGCAACACCGCCAACGGAACTCTTCGCCCGCTGGAGTGGCGCTGCGCAAGCCTGGGTCGGCCTGGACAGCATTGTCAGCACCGAGCACGTGGGCAAGGCGATCCTCAAAATTACCGGCTGCACCACAATGGCCGGGGCGCGCACGGCTTTTTTCGATCCACTCAAAGCGGACGCGCGGATTGACGTCATCTTGCGCAATGCCGACTCGATTGCCTTTTTGATCGGTCAAATGGGCCGGCAACTGGACCCCGTTCCGGTGGAGTCCGGTCAACACGTCTGATGGAGCCTCGAAAATGCGCAGAACCGCTGTTCTGCGCAGCTATAAGGCAAATAGAGAACTTTTTGATCAAATTTTCACGCTGACTGTGAATACTGCTGCCCGTTGGCGTGTTTCTCGACAGCACGCAAAAATAAATACACTTTGATGGGTAATTGCCATGACCGATGTTCTCGGCGACGGCCCCTCAAGGTTAGAATGGCGGAAATCAGGATGAGTCAATGACCGACCACTCTCTCTCCCAAGACGAATACGACGCCATCACCGATGCCGCAGCGCACTGGTGCATGCGTCTGCACGCCGATGACTGCAGCGCGCAGGAGCGTGTGGCCTTCGAGCAGTGGCTGGCTGCTGACCCGCTTCACGCGTTCGAATACCAGGCGATGCTCGAAATCTGGGATGTTGCGGGGGATCTGCCTCGTCCCGAGCCTATCGCCGTGCCAATGGTGCCGGCAAAACACCAGACGCCATGGCGCACCTTCGGCATGGCCGCTGCCGTGTGTGCATTGGCGTTGCCGCTGGCGGCCTATAGCGGCTGGAACCTCGGCTGGCTGCCCAATTCGTACCAGCATTTCGAAACGACCAATAATGTGCGTCAAGTCACGTTGAATGACGGCAGCAAGGTCGAGTTGAACCTGGGCACGGAACTGACCTACAGCAACTACAAGGACCAACGTCGGATCACCCTGAAAAAAGGCGAAGCTTTCTTCAGCGTCACCCACGACACCAGCCACCCGTTCGTGGTCAAGGCTGCCGAAGGCAAGATTCGCGTCACTGGGACCAAATTCAACGTCTGGATGTACGAAGACCAGGTGAAAGTGAACCTGATCGAAGGTTCGGTGCTGGTCAGCAGCAATGATGATTTGCCGGGGGACGGCTTGAGGCTCGGTCCATCGATGCAGGCAAGCTACGGCCGTGGCGACTACATTCCGCGGATCCGCCAGACCTACGACAACGACAACTCACTGGCCTGGCTCAATGGCAAACTGGTGCTGGACGATCTGGCGCTGAGCGAGGCGCTGCCGTTGATCAATCGTTACCTGGCAACGCCGTTGATGGTGGCCGACAACAGCACCGGTGCGATCCGTATCGGCGGCATCTACAACATCAAGGAACTCAACACCCTGGTGACGAACCTTCCCAAGGTGCTGCCGGTTTACCTGACCCGCAACGAAGAGGGCAACCCGGTCCTCAACTCCATTCCGCAAAAACCTCCAAAAAGCTAATAAGGCCGCAACCCTTGTGGGGTGCGGCCTTCTTCTGTCTCTCAAACACTCATCACATTATTGCGCCGCAACCTTCGCGGCCTTCTCGTCCTGTTCGCGGATCGTCAGGTTCTGGTATTGCGGATCGGACTTGATCTGCTGCTCGGTAAAGGGCAACACACTCAATTGTTTCTTCGAAAACGCCAGCGTCTGGTCCCGCGAGTATTTCGAGGCCGGGTCACTGGACAGCGAGAACGCCAGCAGCCCTTTGGCCTGCGGTCCCTTGTCATCGAAGGTCACGACTTGCAGATAACTGGTGCCGCTGACCACTTCACGCTTGCCGTCGGTTCTCGGCACGCTCTGGATTGCGTTGTAGACGCCCAAAGTCCCCGGCCCACCGTGAATCGGCGTTTGCTGTCCACCGCTGCTGACCACCTGGATGTCACCCCAGCGGCTGTCTTTTTTCAGCCCTGAAGCATTGACCTGCTCCACCGACGCGAGCATTGCCTGACGCAGCGCCTGCGCCACTTCCGGTCGGTCGACCGCCAGGCCGCGCGGCGTGTGTTGCGGGTCTTTCGGATCGAACGCCACACGCCACACATCCGGGGCTTGTTCCAGAGGTTCCATGACATTCTGGAAATGCACGAAGCCCAGCCCACTGTCGAGATTCGCCTTCCGGTCCCAAGCCTTGAGACTGGCGCACAGCGGTGCCAGTGTTTTTGCATCGCCGCCCAAACCGTCCGCGCAGAATTGCAGCAGATCCGGCATGACTTGCGCGGCCTGATACACCTGATCGTCCATCACCATGTGTTGCAGATCCGCCGCTCCCAGCGGGCCGGCCTTGGCCAAGGTGTTCAGGCGATCCAGGGCGAAACGCGAGCGCAGGCCCAATGGCTGACTGTCCTGGCTGATCAATGGCGAGAAGCCGGTCAACGGTTGCGCCGGGTTGGCCATCCACGCCGAATCGTTGGAGTGCTGCACAAAATCCTTGCGCAACAATTGCGGCAGTTTATCCGCCGCATAAATGCCCTTCTGCGCGGCTTGCGGGTCGATGTCCCACGCGCAGGCGCTGTTGGAGCCATCGAGGACGATCATCTGCAAGCCGATCCGTGGATCGCTGCACTGAGCCAGTTTCTCGGCACTCACGTTCGGCACCACCGACAGGTTCATGTATAGCGTTTGCCCTTTGTCGTCCGCCGCCAGCGTGTTGACCCACGGGATGCCCTGGATTTTGTGGACGCTGTCCTGGAAATCCTTGAGATTTTTGGCGCGATTCATCGCGTACCACTGTTGCAGGACGCGGTCGTTATCAAGGTTGGCGTCGCGCAGGCTGTAGGCAAACTGGTTGTCCCAGTCCAGTTTGCCGGGCCACTGCACGATCGGGCCGAATTGCGAGCTGTACACATCATGGGAAACCGCTTTCACCGAACCGTCCGGCTGCTTCACGTCGACCGTCAGCGTTTGCTTGTCCATCGGCAAGGACTTGCCGTCGAGCAGGTAACGGGTTGGATCCTTGGGGTCCAGTTGCAGGCGGTACAGGGTGAAATGCTTGGACGAGTCCACGGTGTGGGTCCAGGCCAGGTGCTGGTTGAAACCGATGTTGATCATCGGCAGGCCCGGCAACGCGGCGCCCATCACATCCAGTTTGCCGGGAATGGTCAGGTGCATCTGATAAAAACGCATGCCGCCGACCCACGGAAAATGCGGATTGGCCAGCAACATGCCGCGGCCGTTGAAGGAGCGGTCACTGCCCACCGCCACGGCATTGCTGCCGCGGTCCAGGGCAAAACGCTGCATGCGCATGTCCGCCACCTGGAACGCCGTCTGCTTGCCGATGCTTGCGGCGACAGCGGCCGGCGGCGTAGCACCCGCCAACGCCTCGGCAAACTGCCCGACGCCACCTTCTACCAACAGACGGCGAGTCAATTTGACCAGATCCATTGCGGTGATTTCACGCACCCAGTCGCCCTGGCACTGTTGCGGCAGACCCTGTTCACGACGTTCCGCCAGCGCGCGGTTGTAACCGGCCACATAGCCTTCCACCCGCTCACGCACTTCAGGGATTTGTGCCTGCCAGAACCCGGCAACGGCTTGCGGCGTGTTCAACCAGGTGAAAAACAGATCGCTGAGTTGGTTCTGACGCTCTTCGACCGTCAGTTGATCCGGGCCGAAAAACCGTGAGCGTTGACCGTTCACCGTGGCGATCTCATTAGCCAACAAACACAGGTTATCCTGAGCGTAGGCATAGCCGATTCCGTAACCGAGCCCGCGCTCGTTCTCGGCACGAATGTGCGGCACGCCGAAACTGGTCCGGCGGATATCGGCACTGGCCTGCTCAGGCTGGCTGCGCGCGTTCGCCGCAAGACTCAGCCCCAGAAACATACCTGCCAGGCTCAACCTGGTTAACTGGCTGGAAATAATCACACTCGCTCCTGATCGAAAAACGATGGTCACAGTTCTGCGTACAAACCACGCACTGCGCATCCTTCTAGGGACGAAGCAAACGATGAAAATTTAGGAGATTGGAGCGCGGAGCAGCGACGTCTGACAGACCAATGACGCAATGACGACAAAATTTCTACATTTAAATCTTCATGATTTGCGTCGCTCATACGTCTTGTTATGTAAGAGCGCCCATTTTTCCGATCAGGCTCTGAAAAGGAGTTTTGCCATGTACAACTCGCAACTGCCAACGGACGGTAGCAAAGCGCCAAAGGGCACCGCCCTTGGAGTCGGTGTATACGAGCAGCCCACCGAACTTCACGGCAACGAGCGGATTCGCTTCCTGCTTAAAAGCTTTGGCCTGCGAACCAGTCTGATTCGTCTGAAAGTCATCGATGCCCTGCTGACGGCCGCTGAAAACGACCGCAGCCTGGGTGTGCGTGGTGTACACACTCATTTGCTGGAACTGGATATTCCCCTGTCCTTCCTGAGTGTGCGCGAAGTGTTGAAGCGTCTATGCAGCGAAGGCGTGATCGTGCTCAACGCCGACAAAAGCTACAGCCTGGACCCGCGGGCCGCGGCCGTTCTGCACCACCACTGACCAATTGCGGGGCAAGCGCCTGAGCGTCAGGGCTCAGGGCTCAGGGCTCAGGGCTCAGGGCTTGACCTTGCGACGTATCACGCCGTTGATTACCACCACGACCACCGCTACGCCGATGGCGATGTACTGGAACTGTTTTTCGCTGATGACGCCGGTATTCTGCAAATACGACAGGCCAAACATGATCCCGAGTACCGCCAGGGCGATCAGAATCGAATATTTCAAACGTTGCGACTGGGTCATTGGCAGTTCCTGAATCTGAATAAATGTATCCGCTTTGTATCCGAATGCATGCCAAGCCCCTACCGTATTTCGGGGATGGACCACTGCAAACGGGGTCTCATGTTACAGCCGATGAAGAGTTTTGGCTTCACTGCGGCGATAACCATGAGGAGTTACAAATGTTGCGTCGAATCACACTGCTGATTCCCCTGCTGGCCCTGCTGTCCCTGAGCGGCTGCATCGTTTTCCCCCACGGCGGCTGGCACCATGACCGTCATTACGATGATCGTGGTGGACCCGGATACTACCCGCATCGATAAATCGCTGACTGCTGCAGCGATCACTCTGAAGCAGCGGGCGAAGCCTGCTGCTTCAGACCTGACAAACTTGTAATGCTCCCCTCATCTGCCTGACAGCCTTGATCTATGATCATAGGGCTGCGCAGCGCTGTAGCAATTTGAAACACACCGTGAATGCCTGCCCGGAAAAACCGGTCAGAATGCGTTTTTTCGCCTGCAATCCGAGACCCATTCCGACATGCGAACCCCTCTGCGTCTGGCTGCCTTGAGCGCCCTGTTCATTTCCTCCCTGGCCCAGGCCGCCGACCTGATCCCGATCGAAGTTCACCGCGACGCCAATTGCGGTTGTTGCAAAAAATGGATCACTCACCTGGAGGCCAACGGCTTCAAGGTCGAGGACCATGTCGAAGCCAACATGAGCGAATTCAAGCAACAACACGGCGTGCCACCGCGGCTGGCGTCGTGCCATACCGGTTTGATCAACGGCAAATTCGTCGAAGGCCATGTACCTGCCGATCAAGTGCTGGCCCTGAGCAAACGCGATGACCTGCTGGGTGTGGCCGCTCCGGGCATGCCCATGGGCTCGCCGGGCATGGAAATGGACGGCATGAGCGATGCCTACCAAGTGATCGGCCTGAAGAAGGACGGCACTGACGTGGTCGTGGCGGACTACCCTGCCCATTGATTTTCGGCGCCTACATCGGCTTGTTTCTCGCGGCATTTGGCGCCGCGACATTGTTGCCTCTGCAATCCGAAGCAGTGCTCGTCGGGCTGCTGCTCAGCGACAAATACTGGCTGTGGTCGCTGCTGGCCGTGGCGACGCTGGGCAATGTCCTCGGCTCACTGGTGAACTGGTGGCTGGGGCGAGCCATCGAGCGCTTCCGTGACCGACGCTGGTTTCCGGTCAGCCCGGACCATCTGGAAAAAGCCCGGATTCACTATCAACGCTATGG
This sequence comes from Pseudomonas sp. NFX224, assembly GCF_048565165.1. Classification (NCBI taxonomy): domain Bacteria; kingdom Pseudomonadati; phylum Pseudomonadota; class Gammaproteobacteria; order Pseudomonadales; family Pseudomonadaceae; genus Pseudomonas; species Pseudomonas sp. NFX224. Next base: position 283,450 of record NZ_CP183416.1, read on the forward strand.
TCATTGGTCGCTGCTACTCAGCTGGCTGCCTGTGATCGGCGACCCGCTGACCCTGGTCGCCGGCGTGATGCGTGAACCGCTGGGGCGTTTCCTGCTGATCGTTACCGTGGCCAAGGGCGCCCGATATGGCGTACTGGCCTTGGCCACTTTGGGCTGGATGGGTTGAACCAACCGTTGTGGCGATTGCCTGTTTAATGTCGCCCTAATCAAGCCGATCCAGCATCGGCGGATTTCCAATGGAGTTCTCTATGCCCTTCACCCTTCCCCGCTGGCTGCCTGGCCTGCTGCTGACCGCCGCCCTGCCTGTTATCGCGCACGCCGAAGGTCCGGCATACGGTCCCGAGCTGCAAGGTTTCGAGTACCCCTACACGGTCAAGCATTTCGCCTTCCAGTCCCAGGGCAAAGCCCTGCAAATGGGTTACATGGACGTCGCCGCCCATGGCAAGGCCAACGGCCGCAGCGTGGTGTTGATGCACGGCAAGAATTTCTGCGGTGCAACCTGGGAAACCTCGATCAAAGCGCTGAGCGACGCCGGTTACCGGGTTATCGCTCCGGACCAGATCGGTTTCTGCACCTCCAGCAAGCCTGATCACTATCAGTACACGTTCCAGCAACTGGCGAGTAACACTCAACAATTGCTCAAGGCGCTCGGCATCCAGAAGGCCACCCTGCTCGGCCACTCTACCGGCGGCATGCTCGCCACCCGCTATGCCCTGCAATATCCCGAACAGGTCGAACAATTGGCACTGGTCAACCCGATCGGCCTGGAAGACTGGAAAGCCCTCGGCGTGCCGTATCGTTCGGTGGATCAATGGTACGAGCGCGAGCTGAAACTCAATGCTGAAGGCATCCGCAATTACGAGCGCAACACCTATTACGGCGGGCGCTGGAAGCCGGAATTCGATCGTTGGGTGGACATGCTCGCCGGCCTCAACAAAGGCACGGGGCATACACAGGTCGCATGGAACTCGGCGCTGATCTACGACATGATCTTCACCCAACCGGTGTACTACGAATTCCAGCACCTGAAGATGCCGACCCTGTTGCTGATCGGCACGTCCGACACCACGGCCATCGGCAGTGATATCGCCTCGCCCGAGGTCAAGGCGAAAATCGGTCACTACGACGTTCTTGGCAAACAAGTGGCAAAACTGATTCCCCAGTCGACACTGGTCGAATTCCCCGGCATGGGCCACGCCCCGCAGATGGAAGAACCGGCGCAGTTTCACCAGGCGTTGCTTGACTGGCTGAACAAAACCAACCCCGTGCGTGAATGAGGTAAGGCTGATGGCGGTGCAGATTGCAGTGATTGACGATTGGCAGGATGTCGCCCGAAACGTGGTCGACTGGTCGCTGCTGGAAGACATTGGCCAAGTGAGTTTCATCCACGATTACCCGGCCGACAATGAAGCACTGGCGCAACGCCTTGGCGACTTTGAAGTGATTTGCGTGATGCGTGAGCGCACCCGATTCGACGCAGAGCTGCTGGCGCGCTTGCCGAAACTCAAGTTGTTGGTGACCGGGGGCATGCGCAACTTCGCCCTCGACTTGAGCGCGGCAAAAGCGCTGGGCATTCAGGTGTGCGGCACCGACAGCTACAAACACGCGGCACCGGAATTGACGTGGGCGCTGATCATGGCCGCGACCCGCAACCTCGTGGCCGAAGCCAATGCCCTGCGCGCAGGTCAATGGCAACAAGGCCTGGGTGGCGATCTGCATGGCAAGACTCTGGCCATCCTCGGTTTGGGCAGCATCGGCCAGCGAGTTGCGCAATTCGGCCAGGTGTTCGGCATGCGCGTGATCGCCTGGAGTGAAAACCTCACCGCCGAGCGGGCCGGGCAAGTCGGCGTGACCTACGTCAGTAAACAAGAACTGTTCGAACAGGCTGACGTGTTATCCGTCCATCTGGTCCTCAGCGACCGCTCCCGTGGTTTGGTGGACGCCGAGGCCTTGAGCTGGATGAAGCCCACCGCGCTGCTGGTCAACACCGCACGCGGGCCGATCGTCGATGAAGCCGCGTTGATCAAGGCCTTGCAGAAACAACGTCTGGCCGGCGCGGCACTGGATGTTTTCGAAGTCGAGCCGTTGCCACCGCATCATCCGTTCCGGACGCTGGAGAATGTGCTGGCCACACCGCATGTCGGGTATGTCAGCCAGCAAAATTATCATTTGTTCTTTTCGCAGATGATTGAGGACATCAAGGCTTGGTCCGCCGGTGAACCGATTCGTGTATTGAGCTGATACCGCATCATCATTCATCGCTAGCAGGCTAATTCCCACAGGGATTTTCAGCAGCTCAACAGTGGAAGCGAGCCTGCTCGCGATGAGACCAGTCCAGACAACACACCTTCAGAATCCCGCACCGCAATGGTGCAAAGCAACTGTTCGCCCACGCACATCGTTGTGACAGTTCTGCTTCATTTCTTTCCAATTTTTCAAAAAAACCTGCACTTCGTCGGTGCGTTCGCTCCGCAATCCGGCACGTCCGTACCTCTTTAAACCGATTGTCGAACAATTTTGCCATTCGGGCTTTACCGCTCTAAGTTCTGGTCTAGGCTCACTTTCTCGGGTCGAAACCGGCCGGTCACAAAGTGGAAAAAAAGGCGAAACTTTCGCCCACCGTGATCGGTCGACTGAAAGGTAGGTGCGTTGCGACTGGTGCAATCCTTGCAATAGTCGATTCACCCATTCTGCTTCAGCGCATTTGGGCAGCGCTTGCTCACTGATGTGCAGCGCTTTTGCGCCAGTCCACAGGAAGTGGCCCTGAAAGACCGTTTGCCAGAGCTAAGAATTAGATCAACAACACGGGAGATTCATATGATAAGTACGGCTTTAGATGTTCAGGGAGAACGTGCTCATCAGCATGTCGGCGAATCCAGCACCGTGAGTGCTCCTACTGCCCAATCGATCAGCATTCCCGGCACCAAGACGCTCGCCCCCGTGGCCAGCCAGAATCCGAACAAGAAAAAAGTGTTGTTCGTCACTTCGGAAATTGCCGACCTGGTGAAGACCGGCGGCCTGGGCGACGTCTCTGCGGCGCTGCCACGGGCCATGGCCCATCTGCACGATGTGCGGGTGTTGATCCCCGGTTACCCGCAAGTGCTGCACAGCGAAAACCCGATCCACATCATCGGCGAACTGGGTGGGCATGCCGCACTGCCACCCTGCAAGATCGGGCGCATGGACATGCCCGATGGCCTGGTCATTTATGTGTTGATCTGCCCTGAACTCTACGAGCGCGAAGGCTCGCCCTACGGCGCCAACAACGGTCGCGACTGGCCGGACAACCACATTCGCTTCGCCCGCCTGGGTCTGGCGGCCGCCGATATCGCCGCCAACCTCGCGCAAATTCACTGGTGCCCGGACCTGGTGCACGCCCATGACTGGCCGGCCGGTCTGGCGCCTGCCTACATGCACTGGCGTGGGCAGCGCACCCCGACGCTGTTCACCATCCATAACCTCGCCTACCAGGGCGTGACCAGCCTGGGATCGTGCCCAGAACTGGGCATACCCCATCACGCGCTGCAACAGGAAGGCATGGAGTTTTACGGCAAGATGTCGTTCCTCAAGGCCGGGATGGCTTATTCGAGCCACATCACCACGGTCAGCGCGACCTATGCCCAGGAAATCACCACCCCGGCTTTCGGCTGTGGCCTCGACGGTTTTCTCGCCGCCAAGACCCAACAAGGCCTGCTCAGCGGCATCCCCAACGGCATCGACGAGAGCTGGGACGCCGCCACCGATTCGCACCTGTTCTGCCCGTTCAGCATCGGCGAGTGGGAAGGTAAAGCGGTCAACGCCGCCCATGTCCGCCAACTGTTTGGCCTGGATGATTCTGAAGGTCCGCTGTTCGCCGTGGTCTCGCGACTGGTCTACCAGAAAGGCCTGGACCTGACTGAAGCGGTATCCGAGTACATCGTCAAATCCGGCGGCCAGATTGCGATCATCGGTCGTGGCGAACCGGAGGAAGAACAAGCCATGCGCGAACTGGCCCTGCGCTTTCCGGGGCAGATCGGCGTGCGCATCGGCTTCAACGAAACCGATGCCCGGCGGATGTTTGCCGGCAGTGATTTCCTGCTGATGCCTTCGCGCTATGAACCTTGCGGCCTGAGCCAGATGTATGCCCAGCGCTTCGGTTCGTTGCCGGTGGCACGCAACACCGGTGGCCTTGCCGACACCATTGAAAACGGCGTGACCGGTTTCCTGTTCGATGAATCCACGGTGGAGAGTTACCAGGAGGCCCTGAGCCGCGCATTCAAGGTTTTCGCGTTCCCCGAACTGCTCAATGCCATGCGGTGCCGGGCGATGGCCGCGCCGTTCAACTGGTGCAAGGCGGTCGAACCCTACGCCGAACTCTATGAACAACTGGTGGCAAAAGCCTTGGGGAAATCGCACAAACAGTAAGAGGTTTACAAGATGCCGTTACGGACCCTTGAGACCTGGCCCCACGGCGCAATCAAACTGGACGCGGAACAAACGCAATTTGCGTTGTGGGCGCCAGATGCGTTTTATGTCAGTGTCGAATTGGAAAATGGACAATCCTTGCCGTTGTTGCCTCAGGCTGACGGCTGGTTCGTGATCAATACCCGCTGCCCGGCAGGTACGCGATATCGCTACAACATCGACGGTGAGTTGGACGTGCCGGACCCGGCCTCGCGTGCACAGGCCGGGGGCATCGACCAGCCCAGCCTGGTGGTCGATCCACTCGCCTACCCGTGGCAACACAGCACCTGGCTGGGGCGACCGTGGAACGAAGCGGTGATTTACGAGTTGCATGTCGGTGCGCTCGGCGGCTTTCAAGCTGTCGAGCAGCATCTGGCGCGCCTCGTTGAACTGGGTGTCACCGCGATCGAACTGATGCCCGTGGCGCAGTTCCCCGGCGAGCGCAATTGGGGCTACGACGGGGTGCTGCCCTTCGCGCCCCAGGCGTCCTATGGCTCACCCGAACAGCTCAAGCATCTGATCGACACGGCCCATGGTTGTGGTCTCGCGGTGATCCTCGACGTGGTCTACAACCACTTCGGGCCGGACGGCAACTACCTGCATCGCTACGCCGAGGGTTTCTTCCGCGAAGACAAGCACACGCCCTGGGGTGCCGCCATCGACTTCCGGCGTCGCGAGGTGCGCGACTTCTTCATCGAAAACGCGTTGATGTGGTTGCTGGAATACCGTTTCGACGGTTTGCGGCTGGACGCCGTGCACGCGATCGAAGACCCGGACTTCCTTCAAGAGTTGGCGCAACGCGTACGTAATCAGACCGATCCGCTGCGCCACGTCTGGCTGATGGTGGAAAACGAACACAATCAGGCCAGCCTGCTGCAACAGGGTTTCGATGCCCAGTGGAACGATGACGGGCACAACGCACTGCATGTGCTGCTGACCGGCGAAACCGACGCCTACTACGCCGATTACGCGCAAAACCCCACCGAACAACTGGCACGCTGCCTGAGCCAGGGTTTCGTGTTTCAAGGCCACATCAACCGCCACGGCAAACCTCGCGGCCAGCCCAGCGGGCACTTGCCACCGAGCGCTTTCATTCTGTTTTTGCAGAATCACGATCAGATCGGCAACCGCGCCTTTGGCGAGCGCCTGCATCAACTGGCCCATCCCGATGCATTGAAAGCCGCCACCGCGCTGTTGCTGCTGTCGCCGATGATCCCGTTGATGTTCATGGGCGACGAGTTTGCCGTCGAGCAACCGTTCCTGTTTTTCACCAGTCACCACGGTGAACTGGCGAAATTGGTGCGCGAAGGACGGCGTAACGAGTTTGCAGCGTTCAGCGCGTTTACTGATCCGCATCAGCGCGAGCAGATTCCCGACCCGAATGCGCCACAGACTTTCGAAGCATCCCGGCCCACACTCATGACATCCGGCAACGGCGCCGTGAACGACGTTTATCGGCAACTGTTGCAGATCCGCCATCGGCAGATCATCCCGCGCCTGCCCGGCACCCAGGCGCTGGATGCCGACGTGCTCGGCACCGGTGCGGTAAGCGCGACCTGGCGACTGGGTGATGGCAGTCACCTGCGCATTGACTTGAACCTCAGCGCCACAGCGGTGCCCCATGCTCTGCTGGCCGGTGCTTCGCTGCTGTTCGAACACCCGCCACATTGCGCCGCGCGCCTGGATCAAGGCACGCTGCCCCCGTATTGCGCGCTTGTCAGCCTCACTGCCTCAAAACCCTTGCTACCCCTCGATGGAGAGCGCCAATGAGCGATGCGCAACTGGAAATCCTCGCCAGCCGTGCGGGCCTAGCGGTCGACTGGATCGACGCCAATGGTCGCCCGCAAAAAGTCGCACCCTCGGTGCTGCGCAACGTCCTCACCGGCCTCGGTCATCCGGCCGGCAGCGCACAGGAAATCGATGCCAGCCTGCTTGAATTGCAGCAAGTGCAGCAGACCCGACACCTGCCGCCATTGCTCACCGCGGACTTCGGCGTCGGTCTCAATCTGGGTCATTACTTTGAGCCGCAGACCCCTTGCGAGATTCACCTTGAGGACGGTTCGCGGCTCAACCTCAAGCTCGACAGCGAGGCGGTGTTGCCGGGGTTGATTCCGGTCGGTTATCAGCACGTCAGCATCGACGGACAAACCTTCACCCTGGCGGTGGCCCCGGAGCGCTGCTACAGCGTCGGCGATGCCGTGGACAGCCCGATTCCGCGCACCTGGGGCCTGAGCGTGCAGTTGTACGCCTTGCGCCGCGCCGGTGATGGCGGATTCGGCGACACCCAGGCCCTGGAGGATCTGGCGCGGGTGGCGGGTGAACGCGGCGCCGAAGCGCTGGCGATCAGCCCACTGCACGCGATGTTTGCCAGCGACACCCAGCGCTATAGTCCCTATTCGCCGTCCAGCCGTCTGTTCCTCAACAGCCTGTATTGCGCACCGGGGGCGATTCTCGGCGAGCGCGCGCTGCGTACCGCCATCGATGCCACCGGACTGGCGATCGAATTCAAGCATCTTGAAGAGCTGCCATTGATCGACTGGCCCGCCGCCGCCGAAGCCAAGCATCGGTTGTTGCAAGCACTGTACGAAGGCTTTGTGCAGGGCGAACATCCGTTGCATCGCGACTTCAGCAGCTTCCGTCACGCCGGCGGAGAAGCCCTTGAAAATCACTGCCGCTTCGAAGCGATTCAAGAGGCGCGCGCGGCAAACGGTGAAAGCCTCGACTGGCGGCAATGGCCCGAGCAATGGCGCAACCCGCGCAGCGCTGCACTGGCCGAATTCGCCGAGGAGAATGCCGGACGGATCGGTTACTTCGTGTTCTGCCAGTGGCTGATCAGCCGCTGCCTGGAGCGTGCACAAGCCGCGGCGCGCAGCAGCGGCATGAGCATTGGCCTGATTGCCGATCTGGCCGTCGGTGCTGATGGCGGTGGCAGCCAGGCCTGGAGTCGCCAGGATGAGTTGCTCGCTGCACTCACCGTCGGTGCACCGCCAGACATTCTCAACCGCACGGGTCAAGGCTGGGGGATTTCCGCGTTTTCTCCCGAAGGTCTGATGCGCAACGGTTTTCGCGCGTTCATCGAAATGCTCCGCGCCAATTTCGCCCATGCCGGCGGCCTGCGCATCGACCACGTCATGGGTCTGCAACGCCTGTGGGTGATTCCCAACGGCGCGCCGCCCACCGACGGCGCCTATCTCTATTACCCGGTGGACGACCTGCTGCGCCTGTTGACGCTGGAATCCCATCGCCACCAGGCCATCGTCCTCGGCGAAGACCTCGGCACCGTGCCTGACGGCCTGCGGGAAAAACTCATCGCCCGCTCCATGCTGGGCATGCGGGTGCTGCTGTTCGAACAGGACAACACCCGCTTCAAACCGATTCTCGACTGGCCAGACAACGCTCTGGCGACCACCAGTACCCACGATTTGCCGACGCTCAATGGCTGGTGGCATGGCCGTGATATCGACTGGAATGCGCGCCTGGGCATGGTCGATGCCAGCGGTGAAATCGAGTGGCGCCAGCATCGCGAACGCGAGCGCGAAGGTCTGCGCCGGGCGTTGAGCCAGGACCCGCAGAACTTTCGCGAAGAGTCCCACGAAACCGATCAGGTGCTCGACGCCAGCGTGCGTTTCCTCGGTCACACCCGCGCACCGTTGGTGTTACTGCCGCTGGAAGATGCGCTGGGCATCGAACAACAGGCCAACCTGCCGGGCACCATCGACACTCATCCGAACTGGTCGCGACGCTTGCCAGGGTACAGCGAAGCCCTGCTCGATGACCCGGACGCCGCTCGACGCCTGGAACTGCTCGCCTGCGCGCGACTTCAGGCGGCCGAGCGTGACCAATGATTCATGCATCCGTGCAGCCGCTGCGGGCGACCCTGCGACTGCAATTTCATAAAGGTTTCACCCTCGACGATGCGGTGCCGCTGGTGCCGTACTTCGCCCGCCTCGGCATCAGCCATGTGTACGCTTCGCCGCTGCTGAGCGCCCGCGCCGGGTCCATGCATGGCTACGACGTGGTGGACCCGACCACGGTCAACCCGGAACTGGGTGGCGAAGCGGCGTTGCGCCGCCTGGTGGCGGCATTGCGCACGCAGAACATGGGGCTGATCCTCGATATTGTCTCCAACCACATGGCGGTCGGTGGTGGCGACAATCCCTGGTGGCTGGACCTGCTGGAATGGGGGCGGCTGAGCCCCTATGGCGAGTTCTACGACATTCAGTGGCATTCCTCCGATCCGTTGATGGAAGGCCAGTTGCTGCTGCCATTCCTGGGCAGCGACTACGGCGTTGCCTTGCAGGACGGCACCCTGCCGCTGTGCTTCGATGCGCAACAGGGTACGTTTCATGTCGAGCACTACGAGCATCACTTCCCGATCCGTCCTGCGGACTACGGCGAACTGCTCAAGTCCGACAACGAACCACTCAAATCACTGGCCGACCGCTTCAGCACCTTGAGCTATCAGATGGACGCTCACAGTCTGGCCAAGCCGTTGAAGGACGAGTTGCGCGAGTTGGTCAGTGATCCGCTCATGCTTCAAGCCATCGAACACAACCTCAAGGCCTACGACTCACTGATTGTCGACGGCTTCCAGCGCCTGCACAACCTCCTGGAACGCCAGAGCTACCGCCTCGCCAGTTGGCGCACGGCTGCGGATGACATCAATTGGCGGCGCTTTTTCGATATCAACGAACTCGGCGGTTTGCGCGTCGAACGTCCGGCCGTGTTCGAAGCGACCCACGCGAAAATCTTCCAATTGGTGGCGGACGGTTTGATCGACGGTCTGCGTATCGATCACATCGACGGTCTCGCCGACCCTCGGGGTTATTGCCGCAAACTGCGGCGACGGGTCGACAGCCTGACGCCGGGGCGACACCTGCCGATTTATGTCGAGAAGATCATTGGCGAAGGCGAAACCCTGCACCGCGACTGGTCGGTGGATGGCACCACCGGCTATGAATTCATGAACCAGTTGTCCCTGCTGCAACACGATCCCCAAGGTGAACAAACCTTGGGTGAACTCTGGCATCGGCACAGCGCACGACCGGCCGATTTCCGCGAGGAAGCACAACTGGCCCGTCAGCAGATCCTCAACGGTTCGCTGGCCGGGGATTTCGAAAGTGTCGCCCAAGCCTTGTTGCAAGTGGCCCGGGACGATCTGATGACCCGCGACCTGACCCTCGGCGCGATCCGGCGTGCATTGCAGGCGTTGATCGTGCACTTCCCGGTGTACCGCACCTACATCAGTCCGCTCGGACGCTCGGACCAGGACAACGCATTTTTCCAGCAGGCCATGGACGGTGCCCGGCAAACCCTTGGCGAAGCCGACTGGCCGGTGCTCGATTGCCTGGCCGGTTGGCTGGGCGGCGAACCCTGGCGCAAACGCCCGGCGGGTCGCGCACGCAAGCGTCTCAAGCATGCCTGCGTGCGCTTTCAACAGCTCACTTCACCGGCGGCGGCGAAAGCGGTGGAAGACACGGCGTTCTATCGCTCGACCGTGTTGCTGTCGCGCAACGATGTCGGGTTCAGCACTGAACAATTCAGCGCGCCGATCGCGGACTTCCATCAGGCGTGCATCCAGCGCCTGGAAACGTTTCCCGACAATTTGCTGGCCACCGCCACCCACGATCACAAACGCGGCGAAGACAGCCGCGCGCGTCTGGCGGTGCTGAGTGAACGCAGTGCCTGGTATGCCGACCAGATCGGCTTGTGGCGCGCCCTCGCCCGCCCCCTGCGCAACGATGACCAACTGCCGTCGGCGGCGGACGAATTAATCCTGTATCAAGCCATTCTCGGCAGTTGGCCGCTCGACCTGCGCAGCGACGATCTCCCGGCCTTGAAGGTCTACGCCGAACGCCTGTGGCAGTGGCAACAAAAAGCCCTGCGCGAAGCCAAACTGCAGAGCAGCTGGAGTGCGCCCAACGATACCTACGAACAAGCGACCCAGGCCTTCGTCCATGGCCTGCTGCTGACACCGGAAGGCGAACTGTTGCGCTCGGCCCTGGGCAAAGCCGCGCAAGCCCTTGCCGTTCCCGGCGCACTCAACGGATTGGCGCAAACCTTGCTGCGCATGACCGTGCCGGGGGTGCCGGACCTCTATCAGGGCAACGACTTCTGGGACTTTTCCCTGGTCGATCCGGACAACCGCCGGCCGGTGGATTACGCCAGCCGCGAGCAAGCGCTGCAGCACGCGGTCGACCTGCCTGGGCTGTTGGCCAACTGGCGCGACGGGCGCATCAAGCAAACCTTGATCGCGCAGGCCTTGAACCTGCGTGCCGGGCACGCCGAGCTGTTTCGGTGCGGCACTTACCAGGCCCTGGAAGTGGTGGGCAGCGAGGCCGGTCGAGTGCTGGGTTTTGTCCGCGAATGGGAGGGTCAACGGGCCATCGTCATCGTGCCGATACGCTGTGCCGAACTGCTGAAAAACAGTGCCGCCCCTCACGTCAACGCGCCGCTGTGGGGCGACACCCGGATCAAATGGCCGTTCGCCGAAGCAGAGGAAAATCTGAAGGGACTTTTTTCCAGCGTCGCAGTCACACAACACAAGGAGCTGATGATCAGCGACGCGCTGGGGGACTTCCCGGTCAATCTCATTATCCAAACTACCCACACTTGAGTTCAGTTCAGGAGCATTGCGATGAGTACCGACGATAAACGCATCCGCGAGTTTGCCTATCAGATCTGGGAGTCGGAAGGTAAGCCCGAAGGCCAGGAAGCCCGGCACTGGGAGATGGCGCGCAAGCTGGCCGAAGCCGAAGCCCTGGCGCCGAAAAAACCGGCTAAAGCCGCTGCAAGCAAACCCGCCGCCGGCAAAACCCTCAATGGCAAGGCGAGCGACAACAAAGTCGCCGCGCCAAAAGCCAAAACCAAACCGGCTGCGGCCTCTGCCGTTATTCCTCCCGGGGAAAAATCTGTGAAAAAGCCTCGCGCAGCGCGGAAACCGCCGGCGGTCTGACTTTTTCAAGCGTTGTACTGATTGACTGCGTGGCGAGTTCTCTCGCCACCGAGGGCGCGTTCGCCCGGTAAAAATTGCAGGAGCACTTATGACCCGTCCAAAGAAAGACACGCCAGCGCCTCAAACCGAGCCCTCGCGCATCCGTGAAGGCCTGCCCTTTCCGCTGGGTGCGACCTGGGATGGTCTGGGGGTCAATTTCGCCTTGTTTTCCGCCAACGCCACCAAGGTCGAACTGTGCATTTTCGACGACGCCGGCGAAGTGGAAATCGAACGCATCGAACTGCCGGAGTACACCGACGAGATCTACCACGGCTACTTGCCCGACGCCCATCCGGGGCTGATCTACGGCTACCGCGTCTACGGTCCGTACGACCCGGCCAACGGACATCGCTTCAATCACAACAAACTGCTGATCGACCCCTATGCCAAACAACTGGTCGGCAAACTGAAATGGTCCGAGGCGCTGTTCGGCTACACCATCGGCCACCCTGACGCCGACCTCAGTTTCGATGAACGCGACAGCGCACCGTTCGTGCCCAAGTGCAAGGTCATTGACCCGGCGCACACGTGGGGCCACGACCATCGCGTCAGCGTGCCGTGGGACAAAACAATCATTTATGAGACCCACGTGCGCGGCATCAGCATGCGTCACCCTTGCGTCCCCGAGAATGTGCGCGGCACCTTCGCCGGGTTGATGGTCGATGATGTGCTCGAACATATCCGCAAACTCGGCGTGTCCACCGTCGAGTTGTTGCCGATCCATGCCTTCGTCAATGACCAGCATTTGCTGCACAAGGGCATGACCAATTACTGGGGCTACAACAGCATCGCCTTCTTCGCCCCCGACCCGCGCTACCTGGCCAGCGGCAAGATCGCCGAATTCAAGGAAATGGTCGCGCACCTGCACGAAGCCAATCTGGAAGTGATTCTCGACGTGGTCTACAACCACACCGCCGAGGGCAATGAACAAGGCCCGACCCTGTCCATGCGCGGCATCGACAACGCCTCTTATTACCGCTTGATGCCCGACGACAAGCGCTTCTACATCAACGATTCCGGCACTGGCAATACCCTCGACCTGAGCCACCCGTGCGTGCTGCAAATGGTCACCGACTCCCTGCGTTACTGGGCTTCGGAAATGCACGTCGACGGTTTCCGCTTCGACCTCGCGACCATTCTCGGGCGCTATCACGACGGCTTCGACGAACGACACAGCTTCCTCGTGGCCTGTCGCCAGGACCCGGTGCTGCGCCAGGTCAAGCTGATTGCCGAGGCATGGGACTGCGGCCCTGGCGGCTATCAGGTCGGTAACTTTCCACCGGGCTGGGTGGAATGGAACGACAAGTTTCGCGACACCGTGCGCGCCTTCTGGAAAGGCGACGACGGGCAACTGGCCGACTTCGCCAGCCGCATGACCGGTTCCGGCGAGATGTTCAACCAGCGCGGCCGGCGCCCTTATTCTTCGGTGAACTTCGTCACCGCCCACGACGGTTTCACGCTCAACGATCTGGTGTCGTACAACGACAAGCACAACGAAGCCAACGACGAAAACAATCAGGACGGAAGCAACAACAACCTGTCATGGAACCACGGTGTCGAAGGCCCTACTGACGACCCCGAGATCAATGCTCTGCGTCATCGGCAAATGCGTAACTTCTTCGCCACACTGTTGCTGGCCCAGGGCACGCCGATGATGGTGGCCGGCGATGAATTCGCCCGCACCCAGGACGGCAATAACAACGCCTATTGCCAGGACAGCGAGCTCGGCTGGGTCAATTGGGACCTGAGCGAGGACGGCAAGGCCCTGCTCAAGTTCGTCAAGCGTCTGATCAAGTTGCGCCTGGCCTATCCGATCCTGCGCCGTGGGCGTTTTCTGGTGGGCAATTACAACGAGGACATCGGCGTCAAGGACGTCACCTGGCTGGCAGCGGATGGCAGCGAGATGACGACCGAGCATTGGCATGACGCACACAATCGCTGCCTCGGCATGCTACTCGACGGTCGTGCCCAGGAAACCGGCATCCGTCGCAAAGGCGCCGACGCCACCCTGTTGCTGGTGGTCAACGCCTACCACGACATCGTCAACTTCCAGCTGCCGGAAGTGCCTGACGGCGGATTCTGGACCTGCATGATCGACACTAACCAGCCGTCGATTCGCGGCCAGGAACGCTTCGAGTTTGGCCACGAGTACTCGGTCACCGGCCGTTCGCTGCTGTTGTTCGAATTGCAGCGAGAGGAAGAAGAATGAGCTGAGCCGCAGGCTTGTCAGATAAAAAAACACTTCGGATCAACCTCAGAGGCGACGAATAGCGCTTCATGAGCAATACTCGATGCGCGGCACTCCAGGGTTCGGAATGCCGCAAAGGGTTAGCAACCTGTCCTCACGGGTCTGCCGGGCTTGCTTGCAGCAAGCATTGCGCACGACTGAAGACGAAACGAAACAAGGACGTCACCCATGAAACCTGTTTCCATCAGTGAACACAGCCTGCCAGCACAGATCTGGAACAGCGCCCCACAGCTGGACAATATCCCGGTTATCAACACACAGTTCCTGGTCCCGCCCGGCGCACGCGCCGTGGTGATCGCCCCGCATCCGGGCGATGAGGTGGTGACCTGCGGCGGACTCCTGCAATTGCTCAGCGCCATGGGCCATCCGTTGCAATTGATTTCGGTGACCGACGGCAGTGCCAGTCATCCGGGATCACAGCAATGGTCGGAGAAACGCCTCAGCGTGTTTCGCTCCCAGGAAAGCGTTGAAGCCCTGCGCCGGCTCGGGTTGCCAATGCACAGCCTGAAATGGATTCGCGGCGGCTTCACCGACAACGCGCTGGCCGAGCATGAACAGCAATTGACCCGTTTCATTGCCCGCTACCTGCGGCCCGGCGACGTAGTGTTCAGCACCTGGTCCGAAGACGGTACCCGCGATCATGACGCCGTCGGCCGTGCCAGTGCCAACGCGGCCGCCATTGCCGGTGCCGACTTCAACGAAGTACCGGTCTGGGCCTGGCACTGGCCGACGCGCGACAGGGATTCGATCCCCTGGCATCGTGCCCGCAAGGTTCGCCTGGACACCAGGACCGTCGCGCGCAAAAGCCACGCCACCCATGCCTACGCCAGCCAGCTCGACGGTGAACCGGCGATCGGCATCGCCCCGCTGCTGCCACGGGTGCTGCTGGAGCGGATGCGCTTGCCGTATGAAATTGTCCTCATCTGAACCCTGTAGCAGCTGCCCAACCCGCTAGGCTGCTGCTACAAATACTCGTTTCGACGAATCGCTGTGAACTGCCCGCCCCGAGATCAGTCGCATACATAAGCTTGCCTTGATTCAGAGGAGTGAAAGTGACCAGTACTTCCAAGCCGCAGACGGTCGAGTCAGTGCCGTTGGACAAACCACCGGTCATCCATCGACTGCGTGTGCTGACCGTCAATACTCACAAGGGATTCACCGCGCTCAACCGACGTTTCATCCTGCCGGAGCTGCGCGAAGCGGTACGCAGCACCTCGGCGGACCTGGTGTTTTTGCAGGAAGTCGTCGGCGAACACGATCGGCATTCCTCGCGCTACAACGACTGGCCACAAACCTCGCAATACGAGTTCCTGGCCGACAGCATGTGGAGTGATTTCGCCTATGGCCGCAATGCGGTCTATCCCGACGGCCACCACGGTAACGCGCTGCTATCGAAATACCCGATTCGCGAGTACCGCAACCTCGACGTTTCTATCACTGGCCCCGAGCGACGCGGTCTGCTGCATTGTGTGCTGGACGTTCCGGGGCACGCCGAGGTCCATGCCATCTGCGTGCATCTGAGCCTGCTGGAGAGTCATCGCCAGTTGCAGCTTCAATTGCTCTGCCAGTTGCTCGAATCCCTGCCCGACGAGGCACCGGTGATCATCGCCGGTGACTTCAACGACTGGCAGCTGCAAGGCAACGCCGCCCTCGCCCGTCACGACTACCTGCACGAAGCCTTCGAACGCCACCACGGTCGCCCTGCAAAAACTTACCCGGCACGTTTTCCGCTGCTGCGCCTGGACCGCGTTTATCTGCGCAATGCCAGTAGCCATGAGCCGAAAATACTCGGTAGTAAACCTTGGACGCATCTGTCGGATCATCTACCGCTGGCGGTTGAAGTGCGGCTGTGAGGATGGATTTTTTAGATCAGGATCGGCGTACCTGTTATTTATGACAGTAGCGGCACCCAAATACCGCTGCTAGGCTGTTGACGTCCGTGCGCCATTGATGGCACGGACATGCGACTCACAGTGGCCGTCGTTGCTCCGAAGGTTCTCGATTACCGGTGTTTACCTTCACGATTTGTCTCGCAACCCGCGCTGCCGAGGGTGTCTGATGCCATTGCTCAGTCACCACCCCAACGCGGAGACGAGCATGATAATTTCGACAGATCTGCCCAAGTACCGCTACAGCGCCTGTGCATTTTCCCTCTGGCTATGTGTCGGCTGGTCCCCTGCCTCCCAAGCGGCCTGTACCCTCACCCCGACCGCCGGCAACGACACCTTCACCTGCGACAGCGCCAGCAGCGGGCCGCTGAGCGATCTGGCGGGCAACAACACCCTCAACCTCCCCGCCAACGGCACCGGAACGATCAATGGTAACGTGACGTTCGGTGCCGGCACTGACACGATCAACATGGATTCCGGGCGTATCGTGGGCATCGTCGATCAGGGGGCTGGCGCCGATTCGTTCAACATCAGTGCCGGACAGGTCACCGGGGCCATCAATCAGGGCATCGGCGTCGACAACTTCACCATGAGTGGCGGTAGCATCGGATCCTTGGCCCAGGGCGACAATCGCGACTTCTTCCGCATGACCGGCGGTACGATCGTCGGCGCCTTCGAAGACGGCGACACCGCTACAATGACCGGTGGCACCATCGGCCGGGTGGACATGAAACTCGACAACAACCTGTTCGACATGTCCGGCGGGCAAATCCTCGGTAATCTGCTCACCGGGTTCGGCACCGACACCATCATCGTTTCCGGTGGCAGGATTGGCGGCAACATCAGCGTCAGCGCCGGCAACGACAGCATCACGTTGACCGGCGGCGAGATCGTCGGCGAGATCCGCGCCAGCACCGGCAACGACACCTTTGTCTGGGATGGCGGCGGCATCATCCGCTCGCAGGTCTTGCTGGAGGACGGCAATGACAGTGCAACGCTGCGCAATCTCGTGGAAAGCACGCTGGCCCAGACGCCCAGCCTCAACGGCGGCACCGGCATCGATGTGCTGACCTTCGATCACAGCACAACCGCAGGTGCCGGGCGCTACGTCAATTGGGAAACGGTCAACCTGAACAACGGTTCGCAGTTAGATCTCGCCGGTCATTTCGTTCTCGGTGACAGCACCAGCGGCACCGGCGTATTCAACATCGATGGCAGCAGCGTCCTGACATCCACCCAGGGCAGTATCACGCCCTTCACCGCCGGCCAGCGTGCCACGCTCAATAACGCCGGGATCATCGACCTGAGCAGCGGCAGTGCCAGCGACACGTTGACGGTGCAAGGCAATTACGCAGGCAATGGCGGACAGTTGTGGGTGCAAAGCGCGCTGGGCGATGACGGTTCGCCGAGCGATAAACTGGTGGTCAACAACGGCACCTTGACCGGCACCACAGTGATCACCGTCAGCAATCTGGGTGGCACCGGCGCACAAACCTTGCAAAACGGTATCGAGGTGGTTCAGGCCCAGGGCACGGCGGTCAGCAACAGCGACGCCTTCAGCCTTAAGGCTCCACTCTCGGCCGGTGCCTTTGATTACGTCCTGTACAAGGGTGGTGTCACGGCCGGCAGCGAAAACAGTTGGTACTTGCGCTCTGCCGCCGTGGCGGTGCCGCTGGTGGCTGTGCCCAACCCTGATCCGACGCTTCCGCCAATTCTGGTGCCTCTGGTAGCAACACCGGTTGCAGCACCGGTGACAGCTGCCGGAAGTCCGCCGGTTCCGGTTCCGGTTCCGGTTCCCGCGCCCGGTTCCGCGCCGATCCCTTTGTACCGCCCGGAAGTCCCGACCTGGTCGGTGTTGCCGCCAGCAGCGGCGCAATTGACCCTGACCGCCCTCGGCACCTTCCACGATCGCCAGGGCGATCAACGCCTGCTGACCGAGACCGGAACGTTCGGTGCAGGCTGGGGCCGGGTCTATGGCAAGAACTACGAGCAAACCTGGGCCGGCACCGTGACACCCAGGCTCGACGGTTCGCTCAACGGTTTCCAGGTCGGCAACGATGTGTTTGATTCGCAACTGTCGGGCGGGCAAACCCAGCGCACGGGTTTCTTCGTCGGTCAGAGCCGCTTGAAAGGTGATGTTGACGGTTTCAATCAGGGCTTCGAAGGCAAACGCGCCGGTAAGGTCGAGCTTCGCGGCGACAGCCTCGGTGCTTACTGGACACTCACCGATCAAGGCAACGCCTATGTCGATGCCGTCGCGATGTACACCTGGCTTGACGGTGACAGTCATTCCGATCGGGGCCTGAAACTCGACAATGACGGGCATGCACTGTCCCTTTCACTGGAGGCCGGTTACCCCTTCGCGGTGGCGAACAACTGGGTCATCGAACCCCAGGCGCAAATCATCCACCAACAGATTGATCTCGACAGCCAGGACGACGGTGTTTCCCGGGTGTCCTTCGATTCCGATCCGGCCTTGACCGGGCGCTTCGGCGCTCGCCTCAAAGGTCGCTACGAGGTCAGCGGGCTGCCGCTGGAACCCTACCTGCGCGCCAACCTGTGGCACACCTTTTCCGGGATCGACACGGTCACTTTTGCCGGAACCACCGATATCGACACCGAGCAAAAGACTTCGTGGGCCGATCTTGGCCTCGGCGCCATCCTCACCCTCGCCCCCAGCGTCAGCGTGTACGCCAATGCCGACTACAGCAGCAATATCGACAGTAATCAGCAGCGAGGAATGACCGGCAACCTCGGTATCAGGCTGAGCTGGTAACTCCGAGCAATCGCTCTAGCCCGTGACTTTTTTGACGAATTTTCCAATAAACAAGAACTTAGAGATACGCCGTAAATCAGGCACTTATAAGAGTAAAAATAGCCATACCACTTATCGGCCATTTTCTTGACGCAGCGGCAGGGGTCTTCTTGAATTCACGGTACTACCCCCGGAAACACAATCAGGGGCGAGCCCCGAAGACACCCGCGAACACGGGCGCCCCCCGGCTTTCCCCCATACATTCGGTCGCCCCTCGTTCGGGGTAGGAGAGACGCCAAGGCAAGTACGGCACGCGATTGCAAGGTAGCCCCGCCATGAGAACTTCACTCACCCAACAAGAGATCAAAGTCACATTTTGCACTGTCTCGAGCTCACTCCTGCTGTGCTCCTCCATGGAAGTACAGGCCCAACCGGCCGAGGATGAAGTAACGCCCTGGTATCGCCAGGACATTCCCGTGCTTACCCTGCCTGCTCTTGACGCCACCTACCCCGGCCGTTTCAGTCCCAACCCCGACATACGAAGTAGCCACTTCACCACCGAAGACGCAACGCCCTTTGCCTGGGATCAGACTTACGGACAGGCGTCACGCCAGGCGCAAACCGACGCCCTCGCACAAGGCTTTACCAACTTCGGTTCCGGCGAACTCAAAGGTCCGGCGATCCTGACCCTGCAAAGCAACAGTGGCCATACCCAACGGGTCGGCCTGATTGGCGGCACCAGCCAGATCCAGGGCAACAGCAATGGCCTGGTGACCAATCGCGGCATGTCCGACCCGAACACCGACACCCTCAACCTGCAAGGCCAAAGCCTCGGCGCCTACTACAGCCTGACTGGGCCACAAGGCTGGCACGTTGATCTGTCGGCCAGCGGTGGCCGGGTCAACGGTGTCAGTCGCAACGAACAGGGCGCACGGCAGATTACCGAAGGCAGCGCGGTGACGTTGTCGGTCGAAGGTGGCTTCCCGATTGGCATCAGCGAAAACTGGGTGGTTGAACCCCAGGCGCAATTGATCAATCAGCGGATCACCCTGAACACCCCTTACGCGGGGTCTGCCAACGCGTCCTCCAGCGACCTGACGTCGTGGAGCGGTCGGGTCGGTGCCAAATTGAAAGGGAGTTACGACATCAACGGCCTGCCCGTCGAACCCTATGTGCGCACCAACTTGTGGCACACGGTGTACACCGGCAATACCGTGACGCTCGATCAGGTCGACAAGATCAGCAGCAGTCGCAACTCTTCAACAGTCGAGTTGGGATTGGGGTTGGTGGCAAAAGTCACGCCGGCCGTGAGCCTGTATGTCAGCGCCGATTACAGCAGCGATGTGGATGACAATGATCTGAACGGGATCATAGGCAGCCTGGGCGTGCGGATGCGATGGTGAGGGGCAGACCGCGCCGGTACCGGCCCCTTCGCGAGCAGGATCGCGCCTGCAGGTTTTGTGTGAACCCTGCGGGAGCGAGCCTCTGCTCGCGATGGACGCGACGCGATCCTGGATCAGCCCTCCGGACTGAGCATCAACACCGCCAGCGGCGGCAGGTTCAGCACCAGCGACAATGCCTGCCCATGGCTCGGCGCCTCCTCGGTAAACGCCCCGCCACTGTTGCCGTAATTGGAACCGGCATAGGTCGCCGAATCGCTGTTGAGCAACTCGGTCCAGCGCCCGGCAAACGGCACGCCGACCCGATAAGCCTCACGGGGCACCGGGGTGAAGTTGGCCACCACCAGCACCGGCCGCCCTTCCTTGCTCCAGCGCAGCCACGCATAGACGCTGTTGATCGCATCGTCGCCGATCAACCACTGAAAGCCTTGCGGCACATCGTCCTGCTCGTGCAATGCAGGCTCCTCGCGGTACAGACGATTGAGGTCGCCCACCAGTTTCTGCACGCCTTTGTGTTCGGAGTATTGCAGCAAGTACCAGTCCAGTTGCTGGTCGTGGTTCCACTCGCGCCACTGGCCGAACTCACAGCCCATGAACAACAGCTTCTTGCCCGGATGCGCCCACATAAAACTCAGATAGGCGCGCAGGTTGGCGAATTTCTGCCAGCGGTCGCCAGGCATTTTGTCGATCAGCGAATGCTTGCCGTGCACCACTTCGTCGTGGGAGATCGGCAGGATGAAACGCTCGGACCAGGCGTAGACCAGGCCGAAACTCAGTTCGTTGTGGTGATGCGCACGGTACACCGGGTCCTGCTGGATGTAGTGCAGCGAATCGTGCATCCAGCCCATGTTCCACTTGTAGGCGAAGCCCAGGCCGCCCTGCTGCGTACTTTGGCTGACGCCCGGCCATGCGGTGGACTCTTCGGCAATCACCAGCGCGCCCGGCGCTTCGAGTGCAACCACATCGTTGAGATGGCGCAGGAAGTCGATCGACTCAAGGTTTTCCCGACCGCCATGGCGGTTCGGCACCCACTCGCCGGCCTTGCGCGAGTAATCGCGGTACAGCATCGAGGCCACGGCATCGACCCGCAGGCCGTCGACGTGGAAATGCTTGAGCCAGTGCAGCGCCGAGGCCAGCATGTAGCCGTGCACCTCGGTGCGGCCGAGGTTGTAGATCAGCGTATCCCAATCCTGGTGAAAGCCTTCCTGCGGGTTGCCGTACTCGTACAGCGCCGTGCCGTCGAACTGCGCCAGGCCATGGGCGTCGGTGGGGAAATGCGCCGGCACCCAATCGAGGATCACGCCGATTTCGGCCTGGTGACACGCGTTGACGAATGCCGCGAACTCATCCCCCGTGCCGTAACGGGCGCTGGTGGCGAATTGCGAAAGCAACTGATAACCCCACGAACCACCGAACGGGTGTTCCATAACCGGCATCAGTTCGATGTGGGTGAAGCCCAGCTCCTTCACATAAGGAATCAACCGCTCGGCCAGCTCGGGCCAGGTGTACTGCCGAGCCACTTCGCCAAGGTCATCCAGTTCGCATTGCCAGGAACCGGCGTGCAATTCGTAGATCGACAACGGCGCGGTCGGGCGGTGACGTTCACCTCGGGACAGCATCCAGTCCTGGTCCTGCCAGTCGATTTTCAATGGCGAGGCGACTTTCGAGGCAGTGTCTGGTGGCAGGCTGGTGGCCAGCGCCATCGGGTCGGCCTTCAGCGGCAGGATCCCGTCCTTGCCGAGGATTTCGTATTTGTAGGCCTCACCCGCTTGCAGGCGTGGAATGAACAGCTCCCAGACACCGGTCGGGTGGCGCAGGCGCATCGGATGGCGGCGCCCGTCCCAGGCGTTGAAGTCACCCACCACCGACACCCTTCTGGCATTCGGTGCCCATACGGCGAAACGCACGCCGTCGACGCCATCCACGGTCATCAACTGTGCGCCGAGGGCGCTGCTCAAATCACGGTGATTGCCCTCGGCGAACAGGTACAAATCCATGTCGCCCAGCAGCGGACCAAAGCTGTAGGGGTCTTCGGCAATTTGTTCGCCACCGGCCCAGCGGGTCCTCAGCAGATACGGTTGCGCCCGGTCGAAGTGCCCGACGAACAACCCAGGTGTCTGCGTCGCCTCAAGGTTGCCGAGCTCTGCCCCGGATTCCCTGGCCACCACCTGCACGCTGAGGGCGTCCGGCAGATAGGCCCGAATGAATTGCCCTCCGGCACCGTCGCCGTGGGGGCCAAGAATTGAAAAAGGGTCGTGATGCTCGGCACGCACCAGTGCGTCAATGTCCCGCGCCCTGGGAAGCAGCGCTTCTTTGTGATGATGACCCTGTTCCTTGTTCGAGAAACTCATGACTACTCTCCACCAAGATCGGAAAAGGGTTTAAGCCCACTCAATAATCCATATAAACCGTGCAACGGCACGGGCAGCCAGGTGGGGCGATTTTCCGCCTCATAAGCCACTTCATACGCTGCCTTCTCCAGGCCGAACAACGCCAGTGCGGCGTCCTCGCCTTCGGGATCTTGCCATGCATGGCCAAGCGTAGCTGCCGCCAGCCGATAAGCGTCGACAAATGCTTGTTTTGCTTCACTCAAATATCGATCCGCCACTCGCTTGCGAGCGGCCTGGGCCTGAGCCGAGTTATCGACGTTGTGCACATTGATGGTCATGGCTGCTGCATAGTCGAACGAGCGAAGTACACCGCTGACGTCCTTGTACGGATTATGCTTGCCCCGTCGTTCATGCAACGGTCGCGCCGGTTCGCCTTCGAAATCGATGAGGTAGGCATCGCCCTTGATCACCAGTACCTGGCCAAGGTGCAAGTCACCATGCACGCGGATCCGCAGGCCACCCGCGGTCTTTTTGCCCAACGCCTGCACGTGGCTGAGAATGGCTTTTTTGTTGTCCAGTAAACGGCTGACCAGGGTTTTGTCCGCCGGGTTCAGTTCGTTTTGATGCTGCTTGAGCAACTTCAGCGCATGCTCGATTTGCGCCGCCACATCCTTGGCCGTCGCCAGTGCATCTTTTTGCGTGGTGTTTTGCGGTTCGAAATCAGGGTTGTTGCTCGGTGCGGCAAGCACCTGATGCATTTCGCCCAGGCGCTGACCGAGCATGGCGGCGAAATCCTTCAGCTCGCCAAGCGCGTTGTAGTGCTGGTCCTGGTCGGACATGGCGTCCGCCAGCTCGTCGCGCAACGCCCGCTCCAGGTTGTTCTGGGTCCATTCCCAGGCGTCGCCCTGATTGCTCAGGTAACCTTGGGCGATCATCAGCAGGTTGTCTTCGCCCGCCGCATCCCGGCGAACCACCGCCCCCAGTAGCGGTGAAATATTGCCGAACCCCGCGCTGGTCAGATACGCGCTCATTTCCAGTTCCGGGTGCACGCCCGACGCGACTTTACGGATCAGTTTGAGCACCAGGCTGTTGCCAACCACCACCGAACTGTTGGATTGCTCGGCGGACAGGTAGCGCACTTCCGACTCCGCCGTCAGGCCCAGTTTCGCCAGTTCAGCCGTTGGTTCGAAACGGATCTCGCCACCATCGGAGGGCAACATCCGGTTGTCTTGCATACCTTGCAACACCGCGCGGATAAAGTTTTCCAGGCTGAAGGCATCGGTGATCAAGCCGACCTGCGGCCCACGACGCACCCGCGACAGCGCCAGTTGCTGAGGCAATGCCGCGCCGACCTGGTCTTCGGCAATAAAGCCGAACGGCAGCTGATATCGGCTGGTCTGCCCGCCGCTGGTGACTTCGATTTCACTCAACAGCACCGGATGCTGCGCATCACCGAAACGCACACCGTAGGCCAGGTTGACCTGCTCGATAGCTGCGTCCTTGCCGGCAAACCAGCGGCGGTGCTGCAGCCAGTTCGGCAAGATGCCCTGCTCCAACGTATTTCTCGACGGTAACTCAAGCAGTTCTTCCATGCGCTTTTTCAGCACCAGCGTGGTGAAGTCCGGCAGGCTTTGCGCCGGTTCCACGTGCCAGCTCGGCATCTGGTTCTCGGCGGCGAGGCCGAACCAGTAGAACCCGTAAGGCGCCAGAGTCAGGAGGAAATTCAACTGACCGATGGGCGGGAATGCATTACCGCCGAGCATTTCCACCGGCACCATGCCGACATAAGCGGACAGGTCGAGTTCCACTGCCTGGGCGCTGCGCGAAACGTTGGCCACGCACAGGATGATTTCGTGCTTGCCGTCAGGCCCGGTGTATTCACGGGTGTAGGCGAGAACCCGGCGATTGGTCGGCGACAGCATTTTCAGCGTGCCGCGACCGAAGGCCTTGGACTGTTTGCGCACCGCGAGCAGGCGCCGGGTCCAGTTCAACAGCGAATGCGGATCGCCGGACTGGGTTTCGACGTTGACCGACAGGTAACCGTATTGCGGGTCCATGATCGGCGGCAGGACCAGGCTGGCCGGATCGGCGCGGGAAAAACCGCCGTTGCGGTCAATCGACCATTGCATCGGCGTGCGCACGCCGTCGCGGTCGCCCAGGTAAATGTTGTCGCCCATGCCGATTTCATCGCCGTAGTACAGGGTCGGCGTGCCGGGCATCGACAGCAGCAAACTGTTGAGCAACTCCACCCGACGACGGTCGCGCTCCATCAGCGGCGCCAGGCGCCGGCGAATCCCCAGGTTGATCCGCGCCCGACGGTCGGCCGCGTAGTAATTCCAGAGGTAATCGCGTTCCTTGTCGGTGACCATTTCCAGGGTCAGCTCATCATGGTTGCGCAGGAAAATCGCCCATTGGCAATTGGCCGGAATTTCCGGGGTCTGGCGCAGAATGTCGGTGATCGGGAAGCGGTCCTCCTGAGCCAGCGCCATGTACATGCGCGGCATCAGCGGGAAGTGAAAGGCCATGTGGCATTCATCGCCGTTGAGGCCCTTTTTGTCGGTATCGCCGAAATACAGCTGGGTGTCTTCCGGCCATTGATTGGCCTCGGCCAGCAGCATACGGTCGGGATAATTGGCGTCGATTTCGGCGCGAATCTGTTTGAGAACGTCGTGGGTTTCCGGCAGGTTTTCGTTGTTGGTGCCGTCGCGCTCGATCAGGTACGGGATGGCGTCCAGGCGCAATCCGTCGATGCCCATGTCGAGCCAATAACGCATGACCGACAGCACCGCCTTCATGACCTGCGGGTTATCGAAATTCAGATCGGGTTGGTGGGAGTAGAAACGGTGCCAGAAGTATTGGCCGGCCACCGGGTCCCAGGTCCAGTTGGATTTTTCAGTGTCGAGAAAAATGATCCGGGTGCCGTCGTATTTCTGATCGTCATCGGACCACACGTAGAAGTCTCGCGCCGCTGAACCTTTCTTGGCCTTGCGTGCGCGCTGAAACCACGCGTGCTGGTCGGAGGTGTGGTTGATGACCAACTCGGTAATCACACGCAAACCGCGCTTGTGCGCCTCGGCGATGAAGCGCTTGGCATCGGCCATGGTCCCGTAATCGCTGTGTACGCCGCGATATTCGGCGATGTCATAGCCATCGTCGCGGCGTGGCGAGGGATAGAACGGCAAGAGCCAGATGGTGTTGACGCCGAGGTCGGCGATGTAATCGAGTTTGGCGATCAGGCCGGGAAAGTCGCCGATCCCGTCGTTGTTGGAGTCGAAATAGGATTTGACGTGAACTTGATAGATCACCGCGTCCTTGTACCAGAGCGGGTCCTTGATGAAGGTGGCTGCCTTGGGTTTCTTCGCCATTGGAAACTCCTGTTGAATTCGATGCCGATTCCCTGTGTGCGAGCCTTATCGCGATGGCGACTTGCCTGACGCATAGAGGCTGGATGTGCCGACGTCATCGCGAGCAGGCTCGCTCCCACAGGTATTGCGTCTACGCGGTAATCCTCCAGATCCCGAACGGCTGATACGCCGGGTCGATCCGCATGAACTGGTACTTGCCGTGCCACGTCCAGCGATGGCCGTTCATCAAGTCTTCGCCCTGGGTGCTGGCGTCATCCGGCAAGCCCATTTCCCACAGCGGCAATTCGAAGTTCGCCTCTTGCACGTTATGCGGATCAAGGCTGACCGCCACCAGAATGAAATTGCTGCCGTCGGCGCTGCGTTTGCCGAAATACAGAATGTTGTCGTTCCAGGCGTTGTAGATTTTCAGGCCCAGATGCGTGTGCAGCGCCGGGTTCTGCCGGCGGATGCGGTTGAACTGGGCGATCTCGGCAATGATGTTGCCGGGGGCAGTGAAATCCCGGGGGCGGATCTCATACTTCTCGGAGTCGAGGTATTCCTCTTTCCCCGGCACGGGCGCCGACTCGCACAACTCGAAACCGGAATACATGCCCCACAGGCCCGAGCCCATGGTCGCCAGCACCGCCCGAATCAGAAACCCGGGACGCCCCGAGTCGTGCAGGAACGCCGGGTTGATGTCCGGTGTGTTGACGAAGAAGTTCGGCCGGTAGCATTCACGCCACGGAGACTCGTTGAGTTCGCTGAAATAGGTGGCCAGTTCGTGCTTGGTGTTGCGCCAGGTGAAATAGGTGTAGCTCTGCGAGTAACCGACCTTGCCCAAGCGCGCCATCATCGCCGGCGTGGTAAACGCTTCGGCGAGGAAAATCACGTCAGGGTAAAGCGCCCGTACATCAGCGATGAGCCATTGCCAGAACGGCAGCGGTTTGGTGTGCGGATTGTCGACGCGAAACAGCTTCACGCCCTCCTCGACCCAACCAACGACAATGTCGCGCAGTTCGACCCACAGGCTTGGAATCGCCTCGACGGCATAGAAATCGACGTTGACGATGTCCTGGTATTTCTTCGGCGGGTTTTCCGCATATTTGATCGTGCCGTCGGGGCGCCAATTGAACCAGCCCGGATGTTGCTTGAGCCAAGGGTGATCCTGGGAACACTGGATGGCGAAATCGAGGGCGATCTCCAGGCCATGGTCCTTGGCCGCCGCCACCAGCCGACGAAAGTCTTCGCGGGTGCCGAGTTGCGAGTGAATCGCCTCGTGTCCACCCTCTTCACTGCCGATGGCATAAGGGCTGCCCGGGTCATCCGGCCCGGCTGTCAGTGAATTGTTCGGGCCTTTGCGAAAACTGCGGCCGATCGGGTGGATCGGCGGAAAGTACAACACGTCAAACCCCATGTCCTGAATCATCGGCAGCCGTGAATGCACATCGTTGAAAGTGCCGTGGCGGGTCGGATCATCCGTGATCGAACGCGGGAACAATTCGTACCAACTGGCGAACTGCGCGAGCTCTCGCTCGACGTCCACCGGGTACTCGGGACTGAGACTCAGGTAAGCGCGGTGATCGGCCTGGGCCATCAGCTCGGCGCTACGCTGGTGCAGAAACAGCGCGACCTGCTCGGTTTCGAGCAGACCTGACAATTGATGATGCAGTGCCGCCAACTGTTCGCTCAGTTGCCCTTCACTGCGCTCTGCGGCTTGTTGCACGTAAAGGCGGCCTTCCTGCAATTCCAGGCTGACCGGCACCGCGGCGGCGTGTTTCTTTTCCAGCTCATAACGAAAACTGGCGAATTGATCGATCCAGGCTTCGATGCAGTAAACATGACGGCCCTGGTTCACCACGCGAAACCGACCCTGCCAGCCGTTGTTGCCCAAGTCGATCATGGTTTCGCTTTGCCAGACCTCATCACCCTCGGACCGCCAGCGAATGCGCACGGCCAGTTTGTCGTGACCGTCGGCAAACACTTTACTGGTGACCACCACGTCCTCGCCCACCACGGCCTTGACGGCGAATTGCCCGCCATCGAGGGTCGGCATGGTGTTTTCGATCACGATACGCGGCAGCAATAAGGCCTGCGACAGTGGAATGTGCGGGTTGTAACTCAATTCAGTCGGTTTTTCAGCCGTCATCGAGCATCACTCCTGTACGCCCCAAGGACGCTCTTGTGTCTGGTTGCCATCCCGCCAGGCAATCCGCCCCGGGATGCACTCACTTAGGTTCCGAGCGACGGGCACCGGGAAAAGTTCATCGGCAATTGGCCGGAATCAAATCCGTTGCACGGTGGTCAACCAACTTAAGCACGACTCACGCCATGTGCCACTGGAGGCCTGAAGATGAACAATCCATTCCCGGCTGAAACACCTGATCCGAACATCGACAACCCGGTGATCCCGCCGACCGATCCGCAGCCCGTCCCTGAACAAGACCCGCCGGGCATCCAGCCACCGCCGCGGGAAGAACCGCCAACGACCATGCCGCCGGTGATTGTTACGCCTGAATGAAGACAGTTGATCGCGACTTCGCCAATTCCTGAGCTGCCGCAAGCTGCGATCTTTTGATTTTGCTTCTTAAGATCAAAAGATCGCAGCCTGCGGCAGCGCCTACGGTTCGTGGTCTTTTTCGAACCGATTCACGATCCACGGCATCACACCCAGAACCAGCAACGCCAGTAATGTGCTGAGCAACGCTGTCGCTTCTTTTCCCAGCCCGGCAGAAACACCGATTGCCGCAGTCATCCACAGGCCGGCCGCCGTGGTCAGGCCTTTGACGTGGCCTTCATCGCCCTCCTGGTTTTTCAGGATGGTGCCGGCGCATAGAAAGCCGATCCCGGCGATCACGCCTTGTATGACTCGACTCATGGCGTCAGCCTGTGAGCCCGACATCTGCGGCACCAGCACAAACAGCGCCGCACCGATCGCCACCAGCATGTGGGTACGCACGCCTGCAGCCTTACCCTTGTGCTCGCGCTCGAAACCGAGAATCCCGCCCAGCACGGCCGCCATCAGCAGGCGCACGGTGATGCGAGTCAGTTGCGAGGCGTCGCCGATATCGGCGAACTCAGCTTGCAGGGTCACCCAGACTTCATGCCACCAGGCGTTCATGGTGCCGTCCTTTAGAAGTACTCGCGAAGGGTCATGGAGGATGGACCGCGTCGACCATTAATCGGTTGCACAGAACGATGGCCGGTACAGACGCCCTAACGTTTCAACACCCGTTGAAAAAAGGATCACGCCATGACCGTGCGCATCGAAAAACAGACCTGTTTCTTCACCACCGAAAATGGCGAAGAAATTCGCTTGTGCCCCGACGTGACCATCGTCACTGACGGCGCCAAGGCCATGTCGGCGGTGGACCTCAACGGCCAGCGCGTCTACATCACCGAAGCAGAAGCCGATGCATTGACCGTAGCAGGCGCAGTGGACGGACGCCGGCACTTGAAGGCCACCGACAGTGATTCGGTGATTTGACTGACCCGGATCAACAACCCCCGCCACCGCCTGATACAGGCGGTGGCGGCTCGTCGATACAGGTGCTTCAACTTGTCGCAGACTGTATTGCCATGCGCATCTGATCCGGTTTTTAAAGCAATACCTGAGTCTGTTATGCAAACAGATCGCCGCTCATAGTGCTCATGCCTGATGGAGGCTGATGAGCGAAAGACCATGAGCGAGAGAATCCCCGTCCGAACCGTTGAAACATTCGAACCTTCACCCCCGAAGATGAAGGTCAAAACCAGCGACAACCTGATCCACACCCGCAGCTTCACCGGCCTGTTCCGTTCCCTGCGCATCAGCGGCGCGGGATTTCTGTTTTTGCTGTTCTTCGGCACGGTGTGGTTGAACTGGGGCGGTCGCCAGGCGGTGCTCTGGGATCTGTCTGAAAGTAAATTCCACATCTTTGGCGCAACGTTCTGGCCGCAGGATTTCATCCTGCTCTCGGCGCTGCTGATCATTGCCGCGTTCGGCCTGTTTGCGATTACCGTATTCGCCGGCCGTGTGTGGTGCGGCTACACCTGCCCACAGAGCTCCTGGACCTGGATCTTCATGTGGTGCGAGAAAATCACCGAGGGCGAACGCAACCAGCGGATCAAGCTGCAAGCCGCGCCCTGGGGCCTGAACAAACTGATGCGTCGCTCGGCCAAGCACACCTTGTGGCTGGCCATCAGCCTGCTGACCGGTTTGACGTTCGTCGGCTACTTCACGCCGATCCGCCCGCTGGCCGAAGAACTGCTGACCTTGCAAATGGGCGGCGTCAGCCTGTTTTGGGTGCTGTTCTTCACCGGCGCCACTTACATTAACGCCGGATGGCTGCGCGAAGCGGTGTGCATGCACATGTGCCCGTATGCGCGGTTCCAGAGCGTGATGTTCGACAAAGACACCCTGACCATTTCCTACGACGTGGCCCGTGGAGAGAACCGTGGCCCGCGTAAACGCGAGGTCAAACCGGCCGAAGTCGGCCTGGGCGATTGCATCGATTGCCAGCTCTGCGTACAGGTCTGCCCGACCGGCATCGACATCCGCGATGGCCTGCAGATGGAGTGCATCGGTTGCGCGGCGTGCATCGACGCCTGTGATTCGATCATGGACAAGATGGGCTACGAGCGCGGCTTGATCAGCTATACCTCCGAGCGCCAGTTGCAGGGCGGCAAGACTCACCTGCTGCGGCCACGGCTGATCGGTTACACCGCCGTGCTGCTGATGATGATCACCGCGCTAGTCGTCGCACTGGTCGAGCGGCCGATGGTCTCGCTGGACGTAAGCAAGGACCGTGGCCTGTTCCGCGAAAACAGTCAGGGACAGATCGAAAACATCTACAGCCTGAAGATCATCAACAAGACCCAGCAACGCCAGGACTATCGACTGACCCTCGTCGACGGTGACGGCTTCCAGTTGCAAGGCAAGACCGATTTGAGCCTGGCGCCAGGCGAGATAGTTGACGTGCCGGTATCGGTGGCGATGACTACGGAGCGGCCGGACAGCAGCTCGCAGGTCATCAGCTTCAAGGTGGTCGACAGTGATGAACCCGGCATCTACAGCGTGGCCAAGAGCCGGTTTGTTGCGCCGATGAACCGTTGAGCCTTTAAGATGCTGACCTTTGTGGCGAGGGAGCTTGCTCCCGTTCGGCTGCGAAGCAGTCGTAAGTTTTGGGGGGGCTTCGCTCCCCAGCGGGAGCAAGCTCCCTCGCCACAACAGCACTCGAAACCATTCCATTGTGGGATACCGATGAAACGCTACGAAAAATTCGCCGACGACATCGCTGAACTGATCCGCACCGGCGTCCTTGGCCCCGGCCAGCGCGTACCTTCGGTTCGCTACGCCAGCCAGACTTACGGGGTCAGCCCGTCCACGGTGTTCCAGGCTTACTATCTGCTGGAGCGCCGTGGCCTGATCCGCGCCCGGCCGCGCTCCGGCTATTTCGTCAACGCCCACGCACCTCGGCCGTTCTCCGAGCCGGTGATCAGCAGCCAGGTCAACGAATCCACCGAAGTCGATGTCAGCGAACTGGTGTTCTCGGTCCTCGACTCGATCAAGGACCCGAACACCGTGCCCTTCGGCTCGGCGTTCCCCAGCCCCACGCTGTTTCCGCTGCAACGGCTGTCGCGTTCGCTGGCCAGCGCCAGCCGTGAGATGGACCCGCGTATGGTGGTCACCGACATGTCGCCGGGCAATCCGCAGCTGCGTCGGCAAATTGCCCTGCGCTACATGGTCGGCGGGTTGATGCTGCCTATGGAAGAATTGCTGATCACCAACGGCGCCCTGGAAGCGCTGAACCTGTGCCTGCAGGCGGTGACCCAACCCGGCGACCTGGTGGCCATCGAAGCACCGGCGTTTTACGCCTGCCTGCAGATACTGGAACGGCTGAAACTCAAAGCCGTGGAAATCCCCGTACATCCGCGCGACGGCATCGACCTCGGCGTGCTTGAGCAAACGTTGGAACGACACCCGATCAAGGCCTGCTGGTGCATGACCAGTTTCCAGAACCCCATGGGCGCGACCATGCCCGAGACAAAGAAACAGGAACTGGTGGAGTTGCTGCGCCAGCATCAAGTGCCGCTGATTGAAGACGATGTCTACGCCGAGCTGTATTACGGACAGCAGGCGCCAAAACCGGCCAAGGCGTTCGATACCGAAGGCCTGGTGATGCATTGCGGTTCGTTCGCCAAAAGCCTCGCGCCCGGCTATCGCATCGGCTGGGTCGCGGCCGGCCGTTATGCGCAGAAGATCGAACGCCTGAAGCTCATGACGTCGCTCTGCGCCTCGATGCCGGCCCAGGCCGCCATTGCCGATTACCTGCAACACGGCGGTTACGACCGGCATTTGCGCAAGTTGCGTCACGCGCTGGAAGATCAGCAAGCTGCCATGCTCGCCGCCATCGCCCGTTATTTCCCGGCGCAGACGCGGGTCAGCCAACCGGCCGGCGGCTACTTTTTGTGGCTGGAATTACCGGCGCAGATGGATTCGCTGAAGTTGTTTCAGATGGCGCTGGCGCAGGGAATCAGCATCGCGCCGGGGCCGATTTTTTCGCCGGCGCAACGGTTCAGAAACTGCATTCGGTTGAATTACGGCAGCCCGTGGGATGAGGCTTCCGAGAAGGCGATGGAGACGTTGGGGCGGATTGTGCGGTCGTTCTAACAGCAAAAAGATCGCAGCCTTCGGCAGTTCCAACAGGGTTTTATGTACACCCAAAGGCTGCGATCTTTTGATTTCAGGTTCTAACGCCCACCACCCAAATCAACAAATGTCCCCGTTGCATACGAAGCCTTGTCCGACAGCAGCCAGACGATCGCCTCGGCCACTTCATCCGGTCGGCCGCCACGGGCCATGGGTATCGCCGACTCCAGTTTGCTGACCCGGTCCGGATCACCGCTCAGGGCATGGAAATCGGTGTAGATGTAGCCCGGTCGTACCGCATTGACGCGAATCCCCTCACCCGCCACTTCCTTGGACAGGCCAATGGTGAAAGTGTCGAGCGCGCCTTTGGAGGCAGCGTAATCGACGTATTCGTTGGGCGAGCCCAGGCGCGCGGCGACAGAGGAGACGTTGACGATGCTGCCGCCCTGCCCGCCGTGTTTGGGCGACATACGCAGGATCGCGTGTTTGGCGCACAGCACCGGCGCCAGCACGTTGGTCTTGAGGATTTTCAGGATGCGGAATTCGGACATTTCGTCGACCCGGGATTTTTGCCCCACGGTGCCGGCGTTGTTCACCAGTGCCGTGACCCGACCCAGTTCGCTGTCGACCCGATTGAACAGCGCGATCACTTCGTCTTCGATGCTGACATCGGCGCGCACCGCAATGGCTTGCGCACCCAATGCGCGGACTTGCTCCAGCACACTGAGCGCCGCCTGTTCATCGGCCTGATAGTTGATGCAGATCCGATAGCCTTGTCTGGCGGCCAACAGGGCTGTGGCGGCTCCAATGCCGCGACTGCCGCCGGTGATGACGATGACTTTTTCCATGCAAGCTTTCCCCGTTTCAAGCGTAAGCGGTCGGGGGCAAGAATAACCGTCCTTTACGGTTTTTGCATGGGCTGTAGCAGCTGCCGAGCCTGCGAGGCTGCGTTCGGTGGCGCAGCCGTCGTGAAATCAGGCACTGCGGTTTTCAGATGAATCTCAGGGTCAGGGTTTACGAAGGCTCTGCCGCCGAACGCAGCCTCGCAGGCTCGGCAGCTGCTACGGGCGTGAGTTCCAACTGCTCCGCACGATGGATTTCCACCATGAAGCGCTCGGCCGGCAACGGGTGCCCTAGCAGGTAGCCTTGCAGCGAATCGCAACCCAGCTGAGTGAGGAAGTCCTGCTGCACACCGGTTTCCACACCTTCAGCCACGATCCGCAGGCCCAGTGCCTGACCGAGGGCGACGATGGCGGAAACGATGGCGGCGTCATCGCTGTCACGCTCCAGATCACGCACGAAACCACGGTCGATCTTCAGCTCGTTGGCCGGCAGGCGCTTGAGGTACATCAGGCTCGAATAACCTGTGCCGAAGTCGTCGATGGACAAATCGACGCCCATTTCCGACAGTTCCTGCAGCACCGTCATGCTCGCATCGGCATCGCTCATGGCAGTGGTTTCGGTGATTTCCAGGGTCAGGCTGTTGGCCGGCAGATGGTGCGTGGCCAACGCCTTGGCCACGCTCTGCACCAGCCCGGCGTGGCAGAACTGCAAGGCGGACAGGTTCACTGCAATACGCCAATCGGTGTAGCCAAGCACGTACCATTCGCGCATCTGGCGGCAGGCTTCGTTGAGCACCCATTCGCCAATCGGAATGATGAGGCCGGTCTTTTCCGCCAGCTCGATGAATTTGTCCGGCAGCAACATGCCCTGGGTCGGGTGGTCCCAACGCAGCAGCGCTTCGGCGCCGACCGGCCGACCGTTGTTGGCATCGAACTTGGGCTGGTAATGCAGGCTGAATTCTTGATGCTCCACGGCGTTGCGCAGGTCTTGCAGCAATTGCAGCTGCTTGCGTGCGTTGCTGTTCATCGAGGCGTCGAAGAAGCTATAGCCGTTTTTGCCCGCCCCTTTGGCGTGATACATCGCTGCGTCGGCGTTCATCAGCAATTCGTGGGCGGTCTGGCCATTGCCCGGATACAGCGCGATACCAACGCTGGCCGAGATCTGCAAATCATGCTCGGCGACCCGGAACGAGCGGGCGATCAACCCGACCTGCCGTGCCGCGAGGCCCATCGCGTCATTCTGTTCGCTGAGCTGCACCAGCAACACGAATTCGTCGCCGCCGATGCGTGCCAGCGTGTCCTGGCTGCGCAAATCCTCGCGCAGGCGCAGGCTGACTTCCCGCAATAACTGGTCGCCCATATGGTGACCGAAAGCGTCGTTGACCGGTTTGAAGCCGTCCAGATCGATAAACATCAGCGCAAAGCAACCGCCCTCGCCCTTCACCCGCGACATGGCCTGGTCGATGCGGTCGGCGAGCAATATCCGGTTCGGCAGACCGGTCAGGGTGTCGTGCAACGCCAGTTGCGTCAGTTCGCGGTTGGCTTCGGTCAGCGACTGGGCAAGGCCTGCGGTGCGGGCTTCGAGCCGAGCGTCGAGGATCGAAGTCAGCAAGGCAATGCTCAGCACCGCCAGGGTGGTGATCAGCACCAGGTTATCCAGGCCCTTGCCATTCAATCCGTCGACCGCAGCCCCGCAAAAACTGCCATCGGCGAAGCGTGCCGCGGCCATGCCGGTGTAATGCATGCCAACGATGGCAATGCCCATGATCATTGCCGCACCGCCGCGAATCAGCCGCACGTAAGGCGTGTGCTGGCGCAGGCGGAACGCGATCCACAGCGCCGCGCCGGAAGCGACGACCGCGATGAGCAATGACGCGCCGAACAGTGTCGGGTCGTAATCGATGCCCGGCTGCATGCGCATGGCGGCCATGCCGGTGTAATGCATGGCGCTGATGCCGGCGCCCATGATCAGCGCACCGAACGCCAGTTGCCACAGCGGCAGGCGCGGCTGGCTGACCAGCCACAGGGCGAAGCCGCTGGAGAGAATGCCGGTCAGTAGCGAAAGCAGGGTAATGCCGATGTCGTAGCCCAGATCGATGGGCAACGTGAAGGCGAGCATGCCGATGAAATGCATCGACCAAATGCCGATCCCCATGGCAAAAGCACCGCCCGCCGTCCACAGATGCACGGCGCGGCCCTTGGCCGTGGTGATGCGGCCCGTCAGGTCGAGGGCGGTGTACGAGGCGAGAATCGCCACGCACAGCGAGATGATGACCAGCGTTGGAGAATAACTACCGATGAGCATGGGGATGTCTCGCAATCACCCCCGTACCGCTTCCATTCTCGAGGGCGCAAATGGCGCGATTGTACTGATTCCAAATGAGAACGCACTCACAAAATTAGCAAAAGGCCATCAAGCCGATGAAACGCTTGTTTGATCGACCTTAAACGCTCTAGCGCAACGCACCCCGCCCTATAGCCGCCCGTCCCAACCACCACCCAGCGCAGCGATCAACTGCACGCTGGCAATCAGGCGGCTCTGCAACAAATCCAGATTGCTGCGTTCATTACTCAGCGCCGACGCTTGAACCACGACCACGTCCAGGTACGCAATGACCCCGGCCTTGTACTGGTTCTGGGTCAGGCGCAGCGATTCGCGGGCCGCATCCAGCGCCTGTTGGCGCACCACGGCTTCGTCTTGCAGCACCTTGAGCTGGACCAGATAGTTTTCCACTTCACGGAAACCGTCGAGTACGGTCTGGCGGTATTTGGCCACGGTTTCGTCGTAGGCCGCTTCGCTGCGATCCACCTCCGCCGATCGCTGTCCGCCATCGAACAAGGTCATGGCCAGTTGCGGGCCAACCGACCAGAAACGGTTCGGCAGGCTGAACAGGTCTTTCGACGTGCTGCTGCTGTAACCCCCGTTCAGACTCAGGGTCAGGTCTGGGTAGTAAGCGGCCTTCGCCACGCCGATGTTGGCGTTGGCAGCAATCACCGAACGCTCGGCGGAGGCAATGTCAGGGCGGCGCTCCAGCAGCTGCGAAGGCAGGCTCAACGGCACTTCGGGCAACGCCGGAATGTTCTCTGTCTCCACCAGGCTGAACTCGGCCGGCGGCAAGCCGATCAGCACCGCGATGGCGTTTTCGAACTGGGCGCGTTGCCAGATCAGGTCGACCATATCGGCTTCGGTGCCCTTGAGCTGGGTTTGCGCCTGAGCCACCGCATCCTTGCCGGACACACCGGCGCGGTATTGGTTTTCGGTCATTTTCAGCGAGCGCTGATAGGCCTCGACGGTCGCTTCCAGCAGACGCTTCTGCTCATCGATCACCCGCAATTGCAGGTAGTTCTGCACCAGTTCCGACTGCTGGCTCAGGCGCATCGCCGCCAGATCGGCAAAACTCGCCTGGGCATTGGCGGTATCGGCTTCAAGACCACGTCGCAATTTGCCCCAGATATCCGCTTCCCAACTGACGCCAGCCTGTGCGGTGTAGGTGTCACGGATACCGCTGGAAGAACTGGTCAGGCTGGAACTGCTACTGCCAGTGCCCTGGCTGGAGCGGTTTTTCCCCAAGCTCAGGTCCACCGTCGGGAAAAACGCACCCCGGGCGCTGCGCACCAACGCCTGGGCCTGCCGGTACTGGGCTTCGGACTGGGCAACGGTCTGGTTGGACGCGTTGAGTTTCTCGATCAGGTCATTGAGTTGCCGGTCGCCATACAGCTCCCACCACGCACCACGGGCCAAGGAATCGCTCGGATTGGCCTGACGCCAGCCGGCCGCTTCCTTGTACTGCGCCGGTTCCGCGGTTTGCGGGCGCTGATAATCCGGGCCGATGGCACAGGCGCTGAGCAACGCCATGCACAGCGACAGACTCAGCAGCCGCGAGCCTCGGGCGGCGATCAGCGGTGTAGCCAGGTTGAACAGCGAACGGTCAGTCATAGCGGAGTTTCCAGAGCAGCATCAGTACGCACCCCACGCCAGTGGTTGAAGCGATGGCGCAGTTTGTCGAGATAGAGGTAAACCACCGGAGTGGTGTAAAGGGTCAGCACCTGGCTGAAAATCAGCCCGCCGATGATGGTCAGACCCAGCGGCTGGCGCATTTCCGCCCCTTCGGCACGGCTCAGCAACAACGGCAAGGCGCCGAGGATTGCCGCGAGAGTGGTCATCAGGATCGGCCGCAAACGTTGCAAACAGGCGTTGCGAATCGACTCCAGCGGCGCCATGCCTTGGTGTCGCTCCAGTTGCAGCGCCAGGTCGATCATCAGGATGGCGTTCTTTTTCACCACGCCGATCAGCAGGAACAGGCCTAGCAACGAAATCAGACTGAATTCGCCGCCCAGTGCATAGATCGACAGCAAAGCGCCGACACCCGCCGAAGGCAAGGTCGAGAGGATGGTCAGCGGATGAATGTAGCTTTCATACAGCACGCCCAGCACCAGATACACCGCCACCAGCGCGCCAAGGATCATCCACGGCTGGCTCTTCTGGGTCGCGGCGAAGGCATCGGCAGTGCCGGCCATTTTCGCAATGACATCTTCCGGCAGACCCACCGAGGCAATCGCCCGTTCGATGGCGGCGCTGCCCTGCTCCACCGTCACGCCTTCCGCCATGTCGAAGGAAATGCTTTCCGAGGCGAACTGGCCTTCGTGGCTGACGCGGTCGTCTTCCAGGCTGTTTTCGTAATGGGCAATGGTCGACAACGGAATCCGTGCACCATCGGCGGTGATTACCTGCACCTGCTTGAGGGTGATCGGGTCCTGGGCGTATTTCGGATTGACCTCCATCACCACCTGATACTGGTTGAGGCTGTCGTAGATGGTCGAAATCTGCCGCTGGCTGTAGGCGTTGTTCAACACCGCCGTGACCATGTCCATGTCGACACCCAGGCGTTTGGCCTGGTCGCGGTCGACAATCAACGTCACCTGCTGCGCACCACGACCTTCGCGGGCGTCGATTGCCGTCAGCTCAGGCAGAGCCTTGAGCGCGGTCACGACTTTCGGATACCACTCACGCAGCGCCCCCAAGTCACCACTTTGCAGGATGTAGGAATACTGCGAGGTCGTCTGCTCGCGGCCACCGCCGAATTGCAGGTCCTGATCGGCCATCAGCATCAGTTGCGCACCGGCAACCTTGGGCATTTCCTTGCGCAGGCGTTCAATAACCTTTTGCGCGGAAATGCTGCGGTCCTTGATCGGTTTGAGGCGTACCAGCATGAACGCGTTGTTGGTGCCGTTGGTCCCGCCTATGAAGCCCGCGACGCTTTCCACCGCGTCGTCCTTGAGCACGGCGCGGCGGAATATTTCCATTTTCGGCTGCATCACGCTGAACGACAGACCGTCGTCGCCGCGCACGAAACCGATCAACTGGCCGGTATCTTGCTGAGGTAAAAATGTTTTAGGAACAACCACATACAACGCAACGTTAACGCCGATCGTGACGAACAGACTGAGCAACGTCAGGCGCCGATGACGCAGTACCCAGTCGAGACT
Source organism: Pseudomonas sp. NFX224 (assembly GCF_048565165.1). NCBI lineage: Bacteria > Pseudomonadati > Pseudomonadota > Gammaproteobacteria > Pseudomonadales > Pseudomonadaceae > Pseudomonas > Pseudomonas sp. NFX224. The sequence continues at coordinate 321,810 of NZ_CP183416.1, forward strand.
GGTCGCGTATTTGCCGACCATCCATTCGTTGGCCCGCTGACTCCAGCGTTGCAAACGGTTCTCCTGCCCCGGTGTGTGTGGCTTGAGCCAGCGGGCGCAGAGCATCGGCGTCAGGGTCAGCGAAACCACCAGGGACACCACGATGGCCGCCGCCAGGGTTATGGAGAACTCGCGAAACAGGCTCTCGATGATCCCGCCCATGAACAGGATCGACAGGAACACCGCCACCAGCGACACGTTCATCGACAGCAGTGTAAAGCCGACTTCCTGGGCGCCGAGATACGCCGCTTTCATAGGCCGAACGCCCGCATCGATGTGCCGGGAAATGTTCTCCAGCACCACGATGGCATCGTCCACCACCAGCCCGGTGGCGAGGATCAGCGCCATGAGCGACAGGTTGTTCAGCGAGAAGCCGTAGAGGTACATCACCGCAAACGTGCCGACCAATGACACTGGCACCGCCAGCGTCGGAATCAGTGACGCCCGGAAGTTACCCAGAAACAGGAACACCACCAGAATCACCAGCACCACGGCGATCAACAGCGTCATTTCCGCTTCGTGCAACGTGGCCTTGATCACGGGCGAGCGGTCCATGGCCACGTTCAGCTTGACGCTGGCCGGCAACACCGCCTGCAACGCCGGCAGTTGAGCCTTGATCTCATTGACCGTCTCGATGATGTTGGCGCCGGCCTGGCGGTTGATCACCAGCAATACCGCCGCGTCGTCGTTGAAGAAACCGCTGTTGTAGCGGTCTTCAACACCGTCGCTGACCTTGGCTACATCCTTCAGGCGCAGGGCCGCGCCACCGTTGTAATGGATGATCAGCGATTCGTAGTCCTTGGCCTTTTCCAGCTGGTCGTTGGCCTGAACCTGCCACAAACGCTGATCGTCCTCGACCGAGCCCTTCGGCCGACGCACGTTGGCGTTGGCGATGGTGTTGCGCACATCGTCCAGCGCCACACCGTACTGATTCAGCGCCTGCGGTTCGAGTTCGATGCGCACCGCCGGCAGGGAGCTGCCGCCGATCTGCACTTCGCCGACACCCTGCACTTGCGACAGGCTTTGGGACAGGATGGTCGAGGCCAGGTCGTACAGCTGGCCTTTTTCCAGCACGTCCGAGGTCAGCGACAGCACCATGATCGGCGCCTGGGACGGGTTGACCTTCTTGTAGGTCGGCATGCTGCGCATCCCGCTGGGCAGCAGGTTGCGCGAGGCGTTGATCGCCGCCTGCACTTCCCGCGCCGCGCCGTTGATGTCGCGGTCGAGGTCGAATTGCAGGATCACCCGTGTCGAGCCCTGGCTGGAGCGGCTGCTCATGGTGTTGACCCCGGCGATGGCGCCGAATGAACGTTCCAGCGGCGTGGCCACGGTGGATGCCATGACTTCGGGGCTGGCGCCGGGCAGACTGGCCTGCACCACGATCACCGGGAAGTCCATTTGCGGCAGCGGCGACACCGGCAGCAGACCGAAACTCACGCCACCCAGCAGCATGATCGCCAGGCTCAGCAGCATGGTCGCGACCGGGCGTTTGATGAAAGGTCCTGACAGGTTCATGGCTGCTCTACCGCTTCCACGGGCTCAGGCTTGCGCCCCCAACGCCGACCAAGACGGTCGAAGTACAGGTAGATTACCGGCGTGGTGAACAGTGTCAGAATCTGGCTCAGCAACAAACCGCCGACCATCACCAGACCCAACGGCTGACGCAGTTCCGCACCGGAACCGGTGGCCAGCATCAGTGGCACTGCGCCGAACAGCGCGGCCAGGGTGGTCATCAGGATCGGCCGGAAACGCAGCAACGCGGCTTGATAGATCGCCGTCTCGGGATCCATGCCCTGATTGCGCTCAGCATCCAGCGCAAAGTCGATCATCATGATCGCGTTCTTCTTGACGATACCGATCAGCAGAATAATGCCGATGATCGCGATCATGCCCAGGTCGTTGCCGCTGAGGATCAACGCCAGCAAGGCGCCGACCGCCGCCGAAGGCAAGGTCGAGAGGATGGTGATCGGGTGAATGTAGCTCTCGTAGAGCACGCCCAGCACGATGTACATGGTCACCACCGCCGCCAGAATCAGCAGCAAGGTGCTCGACAGCGACGCCTGGAACGCCTCGGCCGCGCCCTGGAACTGGGTCTGCACGCCGATCGGCATGCCGATGTCCTTCTGCACCTGTTCGATGATCTCGACCGCATGCCCCAGTGCCACGCCGGGCGCGAGGTTGAACGACATCATCACCGCCGGGAACTGGCCGATGTGGGTGATCGCCAGTTGCGCCTGACGCTCTTCGATATGCGCCAGGCTGGACAGCCGCACCTGGCCGCCATCAGTGGTCTTGACGTGGATCTGGTCCAGCGCCTGCGGGCCGATTTTCTCGCCGGACTGCGATTGCAGCACCACGCGGTATTGGCTGGCCTGGGTGTAGATCGTGGAAATCTGCCGCTGGCCGAAGGCGTCATACAGCGCGTCGGTGATATTCGACACCGACACCCCGACCCGCGACGCGGCGTCGCGGTCGATCACCAGATAGACCTGCAAGCCCTTGTCCTGCAAGTCGCTGGCAACGTCGGTCAACTCCGCCCGTTGGGCCAGGGCTTCCACCAGACGCCCGCTCCACAGGCTCAATAGCTCCGAATCCGGCGACGACATGCTGAACTGGTACTGCGTGCGGCTGACCCGGTCTTCGATGGTCAGGTCTTGTACCGGCTGCATGAACAGGCGAATGCCCACCAGTTTGTCCAGTTCCGGTTGCAGGCGTGCGATGACCTCGGTTGCGCTCAGGTCGCGCTCGCTGTGGGACTTGAGGTTGATCAGCAGTCGGCCGCTGTTCAGCGTCGAGTTGTCACCGTCGACGCCGATGTAGGACGACAGGCTCTCGACCGCTGGATCCGCCAGAATCACCTTGGCCAGTTCCTGTTGGCGATCGCTCATGGCCGCAAAGGAAATCGACTGCGGCGCTTCGGAAATCCCCTGGATCACCCCGGTGTCCTGCACCGGGAAGAAGCCCTTGGGCACGACCATGTACAGGAACACTGTCAGCGCCAAGGTACCGATTGCGACCATCAGGGTCAGCGGCTGGTGCTTGAGCACCCACTGCAATTTGCGCCCGTAGGCGGCGATCATCCAGTCGATGAAGGCACCGCTGGCGCGGTAGAAACGGCCCTGCTCTTCTTCCTTCGGTTCACGCTTGAGCAGCCGCGCGCACATCATCGGCGTCAGGGTCAGGGACACGACCAGCGAGATCAGGATCGCCACCGCCAGGGTGATGGCAAACTCGCGGAACAACCGCCCGACCACGTCAGCCATGAACAGCAGCGGGATCAACACGGCGATCAGCGACAAGGTCAGGGAAATCAGGGTGAAGCCGATTTGCTTCGCCCCCTTCAGCGCCGCGTTCAGTGGGCTGTCGCCCTCTTCGATATAGCGGGAAATGTTCTCCAGCATCACGATCGCATCGTCCACCACGAAACCGGTGGCGATGGTCAGGGCCATCAGGGTCAGGTTGTTGACCGAGAAGCCCGCGAGGTACATCACGCCGAAAGTGCCGATCAGCGACAGCGGCACGGCCACCGACGGAATGATCGTGGCGCTCGCCCGACGCAGAAAGAGAAACGTGACCATGACCACCAACGCAATGGCGATCAGCAGTTCATGTTGCACGTCCTTGACCGAAGCGCGGATGGTCTGGGTGCGGTCGGTCAGCACGATGACGTCGAGGCCGGCCGGCAGGTTGTCGGTGATACTCGGCAGCAGCGCCTTGATGCGGTCCACCACTTCGATGACGTTGGCACCGGGTTGCCGCTGAATGTTCAGCAACACGGCCTGGTTTTCGTTGGCCCACGCGGCCAGACGTTCGTTCTCGGCGCCGTCGACAATCTCGGCCACATCCTTGAGCCGCAATGGCGCGCCGTTGGCGTAGGCCAGGATCAGGTTGGCGTAGTCCTTGGGTGAAGTCAGTTGATCGTTTGCATCGAGCATCGAAACCCGGGTCGGGCCGTCGAAGTTGCCCTTGGGCTGGTTGACGTTGGACGCGCCAATCAACGTGCGCACGTCCGATAGGTTCAGGCCATTGGCAGCCAAGGCTTCGGGATTGACCTTGATCCGCACCGCCTGACGCTGACCGCCGGCAATGCTGACCATGCCGACGCCGCTGATCTGGGCGATTTTCTGCGCCATGCGCGTGTCGACCAGATCATTGAGCTTGGGCAACAACATGGTCTTGGAGGTGATGGCCAGGGTCAGCACCGGCGTATCGGCCGGGTTGACCTTGTTGTACACCGGCGGCGCCGGCAGGTCCTTGGGCAACAAGTTGGTCGCGGCGTTGATTGCGGCCTGCACCTGCTGCTCGGCGACGTCCATGTTGATGTCGAGGCTGAAACGCAAGGTCAGCACCGAGGCGCCACCGGAACTGGTGGATGCCATTTGCGTCAGGCCCGGCATCTGCCCGAACTGCCGCTCAAGCGGCGCGGTCACGGCGCTGGTCATGACATCCGGACTGGCACCGGGATAGAGCGTCATGACGCGGATGGTCGGGTAGTCGACCTGAGGCAATGCCGATACTGGCAGCAGCCGATAAGCGATCACGCCGGCCAGGATAATGGCCAGCATGCTCAATGTGGTGGCTACCGGGCGAAGGATGAACAGCCGCGAGAGATTCATGCGCCGCCCTTTTTCGCCTTGTCAGTGGTCGCCGGTTCAGGGGTGTTGGCCGCCGATTTGCCCTGCAGGTGCCCTGCCGGACTGGTCGGCACTTGCTGCGGGTCGTTGACCACTTCCACGTCACTGCCATCCTTCAAGCGGTCGGTGCCCTCCAGCACTACGCGGTCGCCTGCGGAAAGGCCTTCGGTGACCACCGTGTTTTCACCGTCGCTGGCACCGATTTTCAACTGGCGGATCTTGACCTTCTTGTCGCCGTCCAGGGCATAAACGAACGTGCCGTTGGTGCCGAACTGGATTGCCGCAGACGGTGCGAGGACGACGTCTTTAAGGGTGTCAGCGAGCAGGCGCACGTTGACGAACTGATTGGGAAACAGCGACTGGTCACGGTTGTCGTAGCGCGCCTTGAATTTCAGGGTGCCGGTGGTGACATCGATCTGGTTGTCCAGGCTCTGCAACACGCCGGTGGCTTGCAACTTGTTGTCGCCACGGTCCCAGGCCTCGGCCGGCAGTTTGGCGCCGCTGCGATAGCGCGCGAGCACGGTGTCGAGGCTGTTTTCCGGCAGGGTGAAAGCCACGCTGATTGGTTGGGTCTGGGTGATGATCGCCAGCGCCGTGGTGTCGTTAGCGGCTACGAGGTTGCCGACATCGAGCTGACGCAGGCCGACCCGGCCGGCGATCGGTGCGCGGATCTTGGTGAATTCGAGATTGAGCCTGGCGTCGTTGACTGCCGCCTGATTGGTCTTGACCGTACCCTGGAACTGACCGACCAGCGCGACGGCGGTGTCCAGGGTTTGCTTGGCAATACTGTCCTCCCGGTACAAACCGGTATAACGCTCGACATCCACCTGGGCGTTTTTAAGTTGCGCCTGATTCTGCAACAAGGTGCCTTCGGCCTGGAGCAAGGCGTTCTGGTACGGGCGCGGGTCAATCTCGGCGAGCAGGTCGCCGGCCTTGACCATCTGCCCTTCCTCGAAATTGATCTTCATCAGCTCACCGCCGACGCGACTGCGCACGTTGATGGTGTTCAGCGCCGTGACCGTGCCCAACGCCTTGTAGTACAGCGGGAAATCACCCTTGACCGCCGGGGCTACGCGCACCGGAACCGGTCCGGAAGCACCGCCGAAGCCTGGACGCATCGCTCCCGACCTGCCGGTGTGACCGGCCACGGCTTTTTGCCCTGCACCCTCTTTCGGTGCAGCACTGCCTGGCCAGAATTTCCAGCACAGGGCGGCGATGACCAGCAGGACAAGCAGGCCAAACAGCCAGCGACGGGGACTACGGGAAGCGGAGGATTGCATTGAGTGATCAACCATTGGGCGCGTGGGCTTTCTTTACATGAGGCTGAACGATAAGCACTGGCGGGTCTTAAGCAAAGCGCCTTTACCGGCAATTTACCTTCGGCTTACGTAACAGGAGATTTATCCAAGACACTGAAACACAAATGAAAACGGCCTGGACAGGGCCAGGCCGTTAACAATTGTAAAGCCAGACTTACTTCAGTACAGCGAGTGCCGCTTCGTAGTTCGGTTCTTCAGCGATTTCCTTGACCAGTTCGCTGTGCAGCACGTTGTCGTTTTCGTCCAGTACCACAACGGCACGGGCGGTCAGGCCTTTCAACGGGCCGTCAGCGATGGCCACACCGTAGTTCTCGATGAACTCGGCACCGCGCAGGGTCGACAGGTTCTGTACGTTTTCCAGACCTTCAGCACCGCAGAAACGCGCTTGGGCGAACGGCAGGTCAGCAGAGATGCACAGCACCACGGTGTTGGCGATGTCGTTGGCCTGGGCGTTGAACTTGCGCACGGAGGTGGCGCAGGTCGGAGTGTCAACGCTTGGGAAGATGTTCAGCACTTTGCGCTTGCCGGCAAAGTCTTTCAGGGTGACGTCGGACAGATTGCCGGCAACCAGGGAAAAGGCTGGCGCCTTGGAACCGGCTTGAGGCAGTTGGCCGTTGACTTGAACCGGGTTGCCTTTAAGTGTGACTTGAGCCATGAACGGAGTCCTTCTGAACGTTGTTGTAGAGAATTTTGAAGAGGCCGAAGTTAACCACGAAATGGCCCGGTGACCTACCCCGGATACAAAACATGTATACACCGTCAAAACCTGTAGGAACGAGCCTGCTCGCGATAGCGACTTATCAGTCACCGCGATGAAGAATGTACTACACCCGTTGCAAAAAAATCCGGCAGCGCTGTCGATCCAGGCAAGCGGCATTCGACTACAACTGAATCATTCAAATTCAGCGGAGACATCGCCATGCGTTTCATGATCATTGTAAAAGCCAGCCAGGATTCCGAAGCCGGCATCATGCCCAGCGAAGAACTGCTCACGGCCATGGGCAACTACAACGAAGAACTGGCCAAGGCCGGCATCCTCCTCGCCGGCGAAGGCCTGCAACCGAGCAGCAAAGGCGCCCGCGTGCGCTTTACCGGCGATAAACGCACGGTAATAGACGGCCCGTTCGCCGAAACCAAGGAACTGATCGCCGGTTACTGGCTGTGGCAGGTGAAATCGAAAGAAGAAGCGATCGAGTGGGTCAAACGCTCCCCCAATCCGATGCCGGGCACCGAGGCCGAGATCGAGATTCGCCAAGTGTTCGAGCTGGATGACTTTGGCGCGGAGTTGACGCCGCAATTGCGCGAGCAGGAGGAACGGGTGTTCGGGCAGGTCAAAAAGTGCTGAAAATGTGAGCGGGCTTGCTCGCTCACACCACTCAGTACATTCCCCCCACGAAAAGAGCGTTTTCCGAGGAAAGCACTTTTTTGCATAAGCTTTTTAGTGCACAACACTGGTGAGATTTTGCGCACAAAACCAAAGAATTAATCCTTTCGACTGGCTAAACCGCGATTAGCTGCTAGCGTCAACCAGACGTGTCCTACAGGCTTGATACCAAAAGAGATTGCGTAGTAACGGCCAGCAAGTGCCGAGTCATCTAGTGAGCCACCAGGGAATCGGGGGAATCATGTTGAAAAAAATGGGGATGGGCACTTTTGTTCTGGTGACCTCGCTTGCGCCTTTCATTTCTGCCCAGGCTGACGACGCCGAGACGGCCAACAAAAGCAACAACCCGTTGAACATCGCGCCGGGAATGAGCCTGCAGGACTACTACACGCCGAAATACTACGACTCCAATATCCACAGCAATGACGTACTGGTGCGCGGTACCCTGCCGATTGCGCCCAACGATTTCATTGGCGTCCCGCAATTAATACGCGTCACCGCGCCGATCAGCACGCGTCCCGATCCGAACAGCGGCTACAGCACCGGCGAAGGTGACCTGAACCTGTTCGATATCTTCCTGCTCAAGACCGAAGGCGTGCAGTTGGGCGTTGGCCCGATGATCACCGCGCCGACCGCCGACCAGGACGAATTGGGCACCGGCAAATGGCAAGGTGGCCTGGCCGCCGTGGCCATCGACGCCTCTCCCCGAGGCCTGTTGGGGGCGCTGGTGCAGTACCAGAGTTCCTTTGCAGGTGACAGCGACCGGCCTCACGTCGAAAGCGCGACCCTGCAGCCCTTCATCATCCACAACCTGGACAAAGGCTGGTACCTGCGCTCAACCGGCACGTGGACCTTCGACCTTAAGAACGACACCCATTACATCCCCCTCGGTTTGGGTGGCGGCAAGGTGTGGAAATCCGGGCCCAATGTCCTCAACGTCTTTGTCGAACCACAGTGGACCGTGGACCACAAAGGCGATGGTTTGCCGAAGTTCACGCTGTACGCCGGACTCAACGTCACGTTTGGAAAGTGAGGACATTGCCATGCAGATTGCCATTCGCGCAGCCATCTTCAGCCTGATGACCACGTTCGTCAGTTGCGGTGTTGGCGCTCATGACCTCGATACCCACCCGCAACATACCGAACAGCACTCGACGCTTTTCAGCATCACGCTCAGGCAATGACGCCAATGGTTGGTAAGGAAGTTTTATGAGTAACCGCCTGCTGTTCACTACAACCAGTGCCTGGGCTGATTTCACCGCTTCCCCGGAGCGAGCCCGGAGTACTGACAACAACGGCATCGCGGTCAACATGACCTCGGCGTTTTTCCAGGAGCTGAAATGAGCGCACTCAACGACCTCAACGCCTTGCAAGCGAGTATTGCCGAAGCCGTACTCGGCCAGGATCAGGTGATCCGCCAAATTCTTGTGGGCTTGTTGGCCAACGGCCATTTGCTGCTGGAAAGCCTGCCCGGCCTGGCCAAGACCCGCACGGTCAAGGCGCTGGCCAAACACCTGGATGCCAAGATGAGCCGCATCCAGTTCACCCCGGACTTGCTGCCCTCGGACATCACCGGCGCCGAGGTGCTGCATCAGGTCGAAGGCAAAAACGAAATCCGTTTCCAACCGGGGCCGCTGTTCGGCAACCTGATCCTGGCCGACGAAATCAACCGCGCACCGGCCAAGGTTCAGGCCGCATTGCTGGAAGCCATGGAAGAACGGCAGATCACCGTGGCCGGCAACAGTCATGCGTTGCCGGAACTGTTCATCGTGGTCGCCACGCAAAACCCGATCGAGCAGGAAGGCACTTACCCACTGCCGGAAGCACAGATGGACCGCTTCCTGATGAAGGTGCTGCTCGACTACCCGAGCGCCGAAAACGAAAGCCAGGTACTGCGCCTGTTGCGCGAAGAAGAACAGGCCCTCAGCGCGAAAACCGCAGCAGTGCAAGGCTTTGCACTGGCTCAGGACGTGATCTTCGCCGCTCGCCGGGAAGTCAGTGCGGTGCATGTTTCCCCAGCCATCGATAGTTACCTGATCGACCTAATCAATGCCACCCGCCACCCTGCCGATTACGACGCCGACCTCGGCCGCTGGATCGCCATCGGTGCCAGCCCCCGTGGCGGTATCGGCCTGGACCGTTGCGCCCGCGCCGATGCGTGGTTGCAGGGGCAGGATTTCGTCTCGCCGGACAACGTGCGCGCCGTGGTGCACCCGGTGCTGCGCCATCGTCTGCAATTGAGCTACGACGCCGTGGCCGACGGGGTGAGTGCCGATCAGGTACTCGACCGTTTGCTCGACAAAGTGGCGATTCCTGCATGAACGTAGACGGCCTGGCCTATGTCTCTCTGGCGCAGTTGATGGCCTTGGAGTTCAAGGCCCGCGACCTGAGTTTTGTTGCGCGCCAGCCGCAAGGCAGCATCCTTGCCGGCAATCACGCGTCGCGTTTGCGTGGTCGCGGCTTGAATTTCGACGAACTACGCCGCTATCAACCCGGCGATGATTTGCGCCATCTCGACTGGCGGGCGTCGCTGCGCACCGGTAAACCGGTGGTGCGCACCTTCACCGAAGAGCGCGACCGCCCGGCGTTGATCCTCGTCGATCAGCGCATGAGCATGTTTTTCGGCTCGCAACGCAGCTTCAAATCCGCCCTCGCCGCCGAGCTCGGCGCACTGGCGGCGTGGATGGTGTTCAACGCCGGTGACCGGGTTGGCGGGTTGGTGTTCAACGACCGGCGCATCGACAGCATCTCCCCGCTACGCAGCCGAAAACGGATCGAGGCGTTGTGCAGCCGCATCGTTCAGCAGAACCAGGAATTGAGCGCGGCCAATCCGGACGCCGAAGGCGAAGACCAGCTCGACAAGGTGTTGCAGCGATGCCTGGCCGTGGCCGGTCACGATCACTTGATCTGCATTGTCAGCGACTTTGCCGGCGCGGGCGAGCGTACGTTACAACTGATGCGCCAGTTGGCGGCACACAACGATGTGATCGCCATGCAGGTCTACGACCCGTTGGCGCTGAACCTGCCGAAAAATGGCCGGGTGCTGATCACCCAAGGACAAATGCAGGTGGAGCTGGCGGTGGAACGTCGCCAGGTGCACCAGCCTTTGGGCGATTTCCTCAGCGGACGACTCAAGGACGTGGCCACGCTGCTGAGGCGTAGTCAGGTGCCATTGATGATGTTCAGCACTGCCACCGAAGCCCAGGAACAACTTCGCAGCGAATTGGGCAAGCTCAGCGGAGGGCGGCGATGAACCCCGATATCCCGAGCATCGAGCAATTGAAGGAAATCGCTCTTCCGGCACCGGTCAGTTACGCGCCGCAGACCTGGGGTTGGTGGGTGTTGCTCGCCGTGCTGGTGGTTGCGGCGCTGCTACTGGGCGCACGGCGTTACTGGCGATGGCGGCGTGATCGTTATCGCCGCGAGGCCTTAACGCGTCTGGCGCAATTGCAGCAGCGCAGCGGTGACCTGACTGCGTTGCGCGAGTTGCCGGAACTGCTCAAGCGCGTCGCGATCTCCATGCCAAACTCGCTCCCACAGGGGCCTGCTGCACTGGGGAAAGATGATTGGCAAGCCTTTCTACAGCAGCACCACAAGCAACCACTTCCCGCTGACTTCAGCCAGCAACTGGCGCAGCTCGCTTACGCTCCGGACTCTACTTTGCAAGCCTTGCCACCCGAACAACGCCAACAGTTGTTCGACACCTGCAAATCCTGGGTGGAGCGTCATCATGTGGCAGCTTGATTATCCTTGGCTGTTACTGCTGCTGCCATTGCCGTGGCTGGCCTACCGTTATCTGCCCGATTACCGCGAGGCGCGCAGCGCGGTACGCGTGCCGTTTTTTGCCGCCATGAGCCGTGCAGTGGGCGAAGCACCCAGCAAAGCCGGCATCCGCAGCAACGCCTGGCAACTGATGCTGAATCTGTTGGTATGGGCGCTCCTGCTGCTGGCAGCGGCGCGGCCGGTGTTCGTCGAGAAACCCATCGAGCGCCAACAACCGGTGCGCGACTTGATGCTCGCCATCGACCTGTCGCAATCCATGGAAACCACCGACTTCACCGACGCCAGCGGCCAGAAGATCAATCGCCTGGCTGCCGTGAAGGAAGTGGTGCACGGCTTTATCGACAAACGCAAAGAAGACCGCCTCGGCCTGATCGTGTTCGGCAGCGGCGCGTACCCACAAGCGCCGTTGACCCTTGACCACGCCAGCCTGTCGCTGTTGCTGGATGACACCGGGATCGGCATGGCGGGCCCCAACACGGCGATCGGCGATGCCATTGGCCTGAGCCTGAAACTGCTGGACAAGGCCCACGAACAGGAAAAAGTCCTGATTTTGCTGACCGACGGCAATGACACCAGCAGCGCCATCACCCCGGACCATGCGGCCGAGATGGCCGCCGCCAAAGGCGTGGTGATTCACACCATCGGCATCGGCGACCCGAATGCCGAGGGCGAAGCCAAGGTCAACCTGCAAGGCTTGCAAGACATTGCCACTACCACCGGTGGGCGCTTCTTCCGCGCCGAAGACCGCAATGCGCTGAATCAGGTCTACAGCACCCTCGACCAGCTCACCCCGCATCAAGTCAAGACCCTCAGCCACCAACCCAAGCGTGATCTGTTCTGGTGGCCGCTGGGCGCGGCGATTGCGCTGCTCGCGCTGTATCACCTGTGCGCCATGCTGCGCCCGCGCCTGTCCATTATTCGTCAGCGGCAGGAGGCCTGAGATGGAGATCAACCTCAGTGACTTCCACTTCTTGCGCCCTCTCTGGCTATTGCTGCTGCCCTTCGCCGCGCTACTGCCGCTGCTGTGGCGGCGCAGTCAGGACCTGCAACGGCGCTTGCGCAGCAACATCGCCGAACACCTGCTCCCGCACCTGTTGATCACGCCGAAGGATCAGCACTGGTTGCGTCCCGTCCACCTGGTCTGCGCGGTGTTGGTGCTTGGCTCGATTGCTGCCGCAGGGCCGACCTGGGAACAGGACCGTCCGGACTTTCTGGAGAACCGTGCGCCGTTGATTATTGCCGTCGACCTGTCGCCGTCCATGGATGCCAACGATGTACAACCGACGCGCCTGGAAGCCGTCAAACACAAGCTTCACGACCTGATCCAGCGCCGCGCCGGCGCCCGCAACGCACTGATCGCCTACGCCGGCAGCGCCCACCTGGTATTGCCGCCCACCGATGACCCGGCCTTGCTCGACACGTTCATCCAGGCACTGGGCACCGATCTGATCGGCAAACCCGGCAAAGACGTCGGCGCGGTCATTGATCAGGCCAAACGTCTGCTGGCCGCTGAAAAATCCCCCGGCACCCTGCTGCTGATGACCGACGGTGCGGACACCGCGGCACTCGACGATCTGGATAAAAAACTCGACGACAGCGCGCTGCAGATATTGATCTTGGCCGTCGGTAGCGAGGATGGCGGCATCATCAACGATGCCGGTGGCCAACCGCGTATCGACAGCAACGGCCGCCCTGAACTGGGCAGTTTTGATCAGGCCGCGCTAAAACAGTTGGCGTCTGCGGTGGATGCGCCGCTGGGCAGCCTCACGCTCAACAATGACGATCTGGATTGGGTCGAACTGCACGCCCGTCAACACTTTCAGGCTGCCAGCGACGAACAGCGCGAATTGCACTGGAAAGACGCCGGCTACTGGCTCTGCTGGCCACTGCTGCTGATTGCGTTCTTCAGCGTGCGCAAAGGTTGGAGCCTGAACTGGATGGCCGGCCTGCTGTTGGCCGTGGGGCTCGGGTTACAACCGGCACCGGCGCACGCCAACGCGTTTACCGATGCCTTTTTCACCCGCGACCAGCAAGGTCGCTGGGCCTTTGAGCACGAGCATCTGCCGCAAGCCGCGGCCCTTTTTGTCGACCCGTACTGGAAAGGCATCGCCGCCTACCAGGCCGCCGATTTCGACCTGGCATTGGCCAGCTTCGCGCGGCTGCAAACACCGCAGGCGTATTTCTACCTCGGCAACATTTATGTACGGCGTTTCAAGTTCGACCAGGCCATCGCGGCCTACACCCAGGCCTTGAAGTTGCAGCCGCAATTCCCGGAAGCCACGGCCAACCTCGCCTTGGCCATCGCATTGCAGAAAGACACCGAAGACGCGGCGAAAAACGCCCCTGAGATCAAGCCCGACGAAATCAAAATGGACAAGGCACCGGGCAAAGGCCAGAGCAAAGAGGTACAGACAGAACAGGCCTCATCGGATGAACAATGGCTGAAGAACCTCAGTACATCGCCGGCGAAGTTCTTGAAGCAGAAGTTCAGTTTGCAGGATCAGGCGGGGGCCAAGCCATGACCAGTCTGTCAGTCCGCTCATCCACCAAAATAATCAGCGCCGCGCTCATTTGCCTGTTCAGCACAACAGTTATTGCCGCCGAACCCGAGCTGAAAGTCCTGGCCCACCTGCAACCCAGCGAACCGGCCATGGTCGGCAGCCTTGTCGAACTGCAACTCGATGTCCTCACTGACACCTGGTTCACCAGCGCCCCCACCCTGCCCGATCTGAAGCTGCCCGGTGCATTGGTCATGCCGCCCGATGGCCATGCCGAACACATCAATCAGAACATCGACGGCAAGTCCTTGAACGGCATGCGTTACCGCTACCTGATTACCCCGAACCTGGCGCAGGGTTTCGACATTCCAGCGCTGACCGTGCGTGCCACGCCCGGCCAGGCCACTGTCGAATTGAGCGCCCAAAGCCAGCCCGTGCAGTTCACTTCGACCCAACCGCCGGGGTTCCAGGCCGGCGAACCCGTGCTGGTCGCCCAAGGGTTGCGTTTCACCCAAAAAGCCATCAATTCCGCCACCCCGCTGAAGGTCGGCGACAGCATCACCCGCGAATTGACGCTCCAGGCCGACGGCGCCCTGGGCATGTCGTTGCCCACGCCCTCGCTGGGTGACATCCGCGGTCTGAGCCGTTACGCGAAATCCCCACAAGTCAGCAACCTGAATGACGGCCGGGGACACTTCAATGGCGGCCAACGCATTGATACGGTGACATATCGGATCGACGCCGAAGGGCATTACAGCCTCCCGCCCATCGCCATTAAGTGGTGGGACGCCAGCACCCGGCAAACCCGTACCGCGCAAGTGCCTGCGATCAATTTCGACGCAGCCGCCAACAGCGCTTACAAACCGGTGTTCTCGATCACTGAAGACCTGAAAAAACTCGGCCAGCAAAACAGCCTGCACCTGTCTGGCTACGGTTTGGGTGCGCTGGCGCTGCTGCTTTGCCTCGCCGGGCTTGGCTGGTTCGCGCGTCCTTTTTGGCAGCGCGCTCACAGTGCCTGGCAAGCCCGGCGCCATGCCCGGCACGCGGCATGGTTGCAATCGGCCGACTACGCCTGGCGGCAGATCCCGTCGCAACTGGACGCCACTCCTGCGCAATTGAGCGCGCTGTATCTATGGACCCGACGCAGCCGCAAGGGCTTGAAACTCACCGGCCTCGGTCCACGACTGCAAGCATTGTTACGTGCCTGTTACGGCCGTGAACCGACAAAAGATCAAGCGCTGCACCAACTCAAGAATTCTTTGACTACGCTGGTTAGTCAGGCCGGACACGACAAAGAATCAGTCGCTCCCGCACTGCGACCACTCAACCCCGTTCACGAGAAGGAATTTCGATGATGAACCCGATATCACTACGCCAAATTCACGGGTTTAAGTTTCTGTTGACCCTGGCGCTGAGCCTGCCCTTGCTGGTTCAGGCCGCCGAACCATTGCCGTCCTGGAACGACGGCCCGTCAAAAAAGAACATCATCGAATTCGTCCAAGCCGTGACCGATCAAAGCAGCAAGGACTTCGTCAAACCCGAGGACCGCATCGCCGTATTCGACAACGACGGCACCTTGTGGAGCGAGCAGCCGATGTATTTCGAGTTCCTGTTCGCCCTCGAAGAGGTCAAGCGCACCGCAGCGCAGCACCCTGAATGGAAAACCACCCAGCCCTTCAAAGCCGTGCTGGAAAACGATCAGAAGGCCCTGGCGGCATCCGGCATGGACGGCCTGATGAAAATCGTCGCCGCCACCCATGGCGGCATGACCACCGAAGCCTTCGACGACTACACCAAAACCTGGTTGAGTCAGGCCCGCCATCCGAAAACCGGTAAGCCCTACACCGATATGATCTTCCAGCCGATGCTGGAAATGCTCGACTACCTGCGCAGCCAGAACTTCAAGACCTACATCGTCTCTGGCGGCGACACCGGCTTCATGCGCGCCTTCGCCGAGAAGGTCTATGGCATCCCGCCCGAACAGGTGATCGGCACCACATTTGTCACAACGTTTGAATACAAGGACGGTAAGGCGTCGATCCTGCGCACACCGAAACTGGCTCATAACGACGACGGTCCGGGCAAACCGGTCAGCATTGATGCGGTGATCGGGCGTCGGCCCATCCTCGCCTTCGGCAACTCCGACGGCGACCTGCAAATGCTGCAGTGGACCGCCGCCGGCCCTGGTAAACGCTTCATGGGGTTGGTGCACCACACCGACGCCAAGCGTGAGTGGGCCTATGACCGCGAATCGAAAATCGGCCGCCTGGACAAGGCTCTGGACGAGGCCAAATCCCGTAACTGGACCGTCGTGGACATGGCCGCCGAATGGCGCCGGATCTACCCCTACGACGCCGCAACCGAGCAAGTGCAATAAGAAAGCGTAACGCAGGACCGCAATAAACGTTTGTCGCATCAGGCGACGTAAGTGAGCAAAGGAGCTAGTCAGATGACTCGCATACGCAAGTGGCTACCGAAACTCGCCTTAGTGGCGACCTCGGTCATGGCGATTTCGGCAACAGCCGGGGCCGCTGAAAAACCCAACATTCTGGTGATCTTCGGCGATGACATCGGCCAGACCAACATCAGCGCTTACTCCATGGGGGTGGTCGGCTACAAGACGCCGAACATCGACCGCATCGCCAAGGAAGGCATGATGTTCACCGACTATTACGCGGAGAACAGCTGCACCGCAGGACGGTCGACGTTCATTACCGGGCAAACGCCGCTGCGGACCGGTTTGTCCAAGGTCGGCTTGCCGGGCGCCACGGTCGGCCTGCAAAAGCGTGACGTCACCATCGCCCAGGCACTCAAGTCCCAAGGCTATGCCACCGGCCAGTTCGGCAAGAACCACCTTGGCGACCGCGATGAATACCTGCCGACCAACCACGGTTTCGACGAGTTCTTCGGTAACCTCTACCACCTCAACGCCGAAGAAGAACCCGAGCGTGCCAACTGGCCCAAGGACAACCCCGAGTTCACCAAGGCATTTACCCCGCGCGGCGTGATCCACAGCTTCGCCGACGGCAAGATCGAAGACACCGGTGCGCTGACCACCAAGCGTATGGAAACCGTCGACGACGAAACCACTGCGGCGGCCCAGGCGTTCATCGAGAAACAGGCCAAGGCGGACAAACCGTTCTTTGTCTGGATGAACACCACACGCATGCATGCGTTCACCCACGTGCGTGACTCGATGAAGGGCCAGAGTGGCATGCCCGGCAACGATTACGCCGATGGCATGATCGAGCACGACGGTGACGTCGGCAAACTGCTGAAAACCCTCGACGACCTGAAAATCACCGACAACACCATCGTCGTCTACACCACCGACAACGGCCCGAACCAATGGTCGTGGCCGGATGCGGCGACCACGCCGTTCCGTAACGAGAAGAACTCCAACTGGGAAGGCGCCTATCGCGTACCGGCGATGATTCGCTGGCCGGGCAAGATCAAACCGGGGGAAGTGTCCAACGAGATGTTCTCCGGCCTTGACTGGTTCCCGACCCTGCTCGCCGCAGCCGGCGATGCCGACGTGAAGAACAAGCTGCTCAAAGGCTGGGCACCGACTTCCGGTGGCACCAACTTCAAGGTGCACCTGGACGGTTACAACCAACTGCCTTACCTGACTGGCAAACAGCCTAAAAGCGAGCGCAAGGAGTTCTACTACTTCAACGATGACGGCGTATTGGTGTCGATGCGCTTCGATAACTGGAAAGCGGTGTTCTGTGAACAACGCGAGCCCGGTGGTTTCAAGGTCTGGAGCGAACCGTTCGTATGCCTGCGCGTACCGAAAGTTTTCAACCTGCGCATGGACCCGTATGAACGCGCCGACGTGGTCTCCGATCAATATTACGACTGGGCCACCAAGAACGTTTACCTGACCGAAGTGGCAGTCATGAAGTCAGCGGCGTTCCTGCAGACATTCATCGACTATCCACCAAGCCAAAAACCGGCCAGCTTCAGCGTTGACCAGATCCGCGCGGCGGTAGATGTCAAAATCGAGGAAAAAATGAAAGCTGCACAGTAAGACCGCTTGACCGCCGCTCGCCTTCATCGGCGAGCGGCCCTTTTCCCTTGCAGGAGCTGCCGCAGGCGGCCCCTACGCTGATTGACGTTTATTTTGCTCATTGCACAAGGCAACAAACCTATGTCCTCACGTGTCGCCAGCAAGTCGTCGGCCATACCTGCCCCTCAAGTCGCCTCCCCGGCACTGCTGATCCCTTCCCTGTTGCTGTTCGTCTCCGGTGCTGCTGCGCTGGTGTACCAGGTGCTGTGGATCAAGCAGTTGTCGTTGGTCGTAGGCGTCGAGGTGTACGCCATCACCACCGGGATCAGCGCGTTTTTCGCCGGGCTGGCCCTGGGCGGATTGCTGTTCGGGCGCTGGGCGGACAAGTTGCAGCAGCCGGTTCTGCTGTACGCCGGGCTGGAAGTGATGGTGGCGGTACTCGGTGTTGGCGCGACGTTCGCCATGAGCCTGGCGGCCAGCCCGTTTGCCTGGCTGGAACAACATGTCGGACTCATGGCGTGGATGTTGCCGTTTGTCCTGGTGGGCGTTCCGGCACTGCTGATGGGCGGCACCCTGCCCGTGCTGGTTCGCTCCCTTGCGAGCGACCCGCAACAACTGGGCAAGGCCGGTGGGCACCTGTATGCCGCGAATACCGCCGGGGCCATTGCCGGCACGTTGCTCGCCGCGTTCGTGCTGATTGCCACCCTCGGCGTACGCGGCAGCGCCCTGGCCGCCGCGATACTCAATCTGTTGGCCGCCGCTGGCGCGCTGTGGTTTCAACGTCGCCATTCCATGCCTGACGCGGCACCGGTGAAGCACCACGCCGACAAGGCACCGGATCGCCTCGCCCTGTGGCTGTACTCGATTGCCGGGGGCGTGGCGCTGGGCTACGAAGTGGTCTGGTCGCAATCGATCGTGCAGTTCATGAGCACGCGCACTTATGCGTTCGCCGTGGTCCTGGCGACTTATCTCGCCGGACTGTTCCTCGGCAGTACCCTGCTTACCCGTCGGGTCGATCGCCTGCGCGATCCCTGGGGCGTATTCGGTTTGTTGATTGCCGGTGCCGGGCTGATTGCGCTGCTGGAAATCGCCTTGCTCGGGCGCTGGCTGATCGTTGCCCAAAGCGTGGTTGAAGCCTGGGTGCTGTCGCTGGGCGCCAGTGAATTGATGGGCATGAGCGCACGCTTTGCGGTGGCGGCGTTAAGCATCGTTTTTGTCCCGACCTTGCTGCTCGGCGCGGCCTTTCCCGTGGCCCTGCGCTTGAGCGTCGGCCATGACCATGTGGGGCGTAATGTCGGAGAGGTCGTGGCTTTCAATACCCTCGGCGGGATTGTCGGGGTGATGCTCTGTGGCTTCGTGCTGATCCCGCTATTGGGGCTGGTTCGTACGCTGGGCCTGTTGGCGATCATCGCCGCAGGGATCGGCTGCTTTGCGGTGCGCAAGGGGCATGGGGTCAAGAAAGGCCGGCGTCAGGGCGTGATCGCGGTCGGCTTGCTGTCAGTGGCCGTAGCGCTACTGACCCCGGTGGACAAACTGGCCAGCCTGCTGCCCGGTGCACGCAACGGCACGTTGACGTTCTACGAAGAAGGACGTGGCGGAACCGTCGCCGTGGTCAGCCAGGGCAAGGGCCAGAAAACCTTCCAGCGCTTGTACATTCAGGGCGTATCCAACACCGGCGACGCCATGCCGTCCCTTCGCTACATGCGGATTCAGGCGCTGTTGCCGCTGCTGATCCACAACGCTGAGCCGCGTTCGGCACTGGTGATCGGCTTTGGCACCGGCATCACCGCCGGGGCCCTGACGCAGTACCCGGGTCTTGAACATCGCGTCGTCGCCGAACTGCTGCCCTCGGTGGTCAAGGCCGCGCCACTGTTCAAGGGCAACTTCAATGCCGGCGCCAATCCCGGTGTCGACGTGCGACTGCGTGACGGTCGCCAGGAGCTGCTGCGCAATCCACAACGCTATGACCTGATCACGCTCGAACCGCCGCCGCCCTCCGCAGCCGGCGTGGTGAATCTGTACAGCCGCGATTTCTATCAACTGGCGGCCAGCCGTTTGCAGAAACAGGGCCTGGTGGCTCAGTGGCTGCCGCTGCCGACCCAGAACATCGACGACTCGCGCGCGCTGGTGCGCAGTTTCCTCGACGTGTTTCCGTACGCCAACCTCTGGACCAGCGAGTTTCACGAGATGCTGCTGGTGGGTTCACTGGAGCCGATCGAACTGGACGCTGCGAAGATCAATCAACGCTTCCAGCAAGACAGCGTGCGCAGCAGCTTGCAGGATGTCGGTATCGGTTCGGCTGCTGCACTGCTCGCGACCTGGGTGACTGATCGCTCCGGCCTGGAACGCTTCGCCGCTGACGCGCAACCGGTGACCGACGATCAACCGCGTATCGAGTACGCGCCGTGGGTCCGGGCCAAGGAAATCACTCGTGTGCTGCCAGCACTGCTCGACCTGCACATCGAGCCGCCGCTGATAAATGCCGATGTCGGCTTCAATGAGCGCATGGACGCGCACCGGCAACGCCTGATGCAGTTTTATCGGGCAAGCCTGCATGCCTATGACGGCGATCGTGACGCCTGGGCGCGGGATATTCGCGAAGTGATGCGCGCAGATGGTGGGAATCCGTACTACCGGTGGTTTGTTGGGGAGTGATGGATCGACAGCATTTGACACACGCCGGCCATCCGGCAAAGCTGCATCGAGCAAGAACGCGCGCCTGACGGCAAACGCACCTGGACTACGGAAGTCGCAATGCCGAAACATAAAAATAAAGCTGTAAACCCAAACCCTGATTCGCGTCCCAACCTGAAGAGTCGCTACCTGTTCCCCGTCACCATTGGCGCCCTGCTCCTGGCCGTCGCCGGTATCGGCTGGTTTCTGCTCAGCAGCACACCGGCTCCCGTGACCTATGCGCCGACCATTGCGCCCGCTGCGCAACCGGCCAAACCGCAACCCCAACCGGTTGCCCTGGCGCCGGCAAAAATGGTCGACGAGCAACAATGCCAGGGTTGCCACAGTGCCCAGGTCAAGGACTGGCAAGGCTCGCATCACCAATTGGCGATGCAGGAAGCCAACGCTGAAACCATGCTCGGTGATTTCAACAACGTCACCTTCAAGGCGGAAAACGAAACCACCCGTTTCTCGCGCAAGAACGACGGTTTCTGGGTTAATACGCCCGGCATCGATGGCAAGAACGCCGACTTCAAGGTCGCCTATACCTTTGGCATTGCACCGTTGCAGCAGTATCTGATCGAGGTTGGCGAGGGCCGCCTGCAAGCTCTCGGCGTGGCCTGGGATGCTGAGAAACATCGCTGGTTTCATCTCTATCCGGGCCAGGGCGTGACCTTCAAGGACCCGCTGCACTGGAGCAAACCGAGCCAGAACGCCAACTTCATGTGCGTCGAGTGCCACACCACAGGCTACAAACGTAATTTCGATGCGGCCAAAAATACCTTCGACAGCCAGTGGAACAGTCTCGGCGTCGGCTGTCAGGCCTGCCATGGCCCGGCGTCCAACCACCTTGAATGGACGGCGAAAAAAACCGACCTGATCCATGCCGGTTTCGCCGTAGACCTCAAGGACAAGAACGCCACCGTCGAGATCGAAACCTGCGCCCGCTGCCATTCCCGTCGCGCGCCGCTGGGCGATGGATTTACCGTCGGCAACCGGCTGATGGATGACTATTTGCCAAGCACCCTGACCCGCGAACTGTATGCGCTGGACGGCAAGATCAAGGATGAGGTGTTTGAACACGGCTCGTTTGCTCAGAGCAAAATGTTCGACAAGGGTGTGCGCTGCAGCAACTGCCACAACCCCCACAGCACTCAACTCAAGGCGCCGGGCAACGGCGTTTGCCTGCAATGCCACAACACGGCGGGCAAGACTTCAGTGGAAGGTGTCGACGGCAAAGGCCTGCAAGCAAAAAACTACGACTCCATCGAACACACCCGCCACACCATGGGCCAACCGGGTTCGCAGTGCATCGATTGTCACATGCCCGGCAAGTTCTACATGGGCAATGATTTCCGCCACGACCACAGCTTCAGCATTCCCAACCCCGAACGGGCGAAGAAACTCGGTACGCCGGACGCCTGCCTGACTTGCCACCAAGGCAAGGCCGGCGACAAGGTTACTGAGCAGTTCACGCTGTGGAACAGCACCAGTACGGTGCAAGCCCCGCGCTACGACGAAAGCCTGTGGCTGATCCGCAACGGCCAGCCCGGGGCGGCGCAAGCCTTGTATGAGCAGCTGCAACGCAGCAACCTGCCGGCGATTCAACGGGCGACCCTGCTGACCGAGTTGCCAATGTATCCAAGTGAACAAGCGCTGAAGCTGGCCACCAAGGACTTGAGCAATTCCGCACCGCAAGTGCGTGAAAGCGCCGTGCGGGCGATCAGCGCATTCCTGCCGCCACCGGAGCGTGCACCGCTGCTGACGCCGTTGCTGAGCGACCCGGTAAAAGCCGTACGCATTGCGGCGGCCCGGGACTTGCTCAGCGTGGCGCGCAACGGCTTGGGCACTGCGCAAGACAGCTTTAATACCGCCATCGGCGAATACGAAGCGGTGCAGAAGAGCCTCGCCGAACGCGCCGAAGCCAATCTCAACCTGGCCATGCTGTATCAGGCCAATGGCCGCAGCGGCGAGGTCGAAGGTCTGCTGCGCACCGCACTCCAGCGTGACCCGGATTTCTACCCGGCATTGGTGACGCTGGTGCAGTGGCTGGAAGCCAATGGCCGCAGCGCAGAGGCTCAGGCGCTACTCGCACAAAGCCTGAAGGAACACCCGGACGCCGCCCTGCTGCAGCACACCCAGGGCTTGTCGCTGGTACGTGCCGGCAAAGCGGATCAGGCCATGCCATACCTGCGCAAAGCCGCGCAACTGGAGCCGCAGAGTCCGCAGTACGGTTACGTTCTGGCCGTAGCGCTGCACGACAGCGGCAAGATTGATCAAGCCTGTGAAGAGCTGGAACGGCTGTTGAAAGTACAGCCGGCCAACCGCAACGCGCGGTTGTCACTGATCCAGTACTACCTGAATAACGGGCAGGAACCCAAGGCTCAGGTGCTGTTGCAGGGCTGGAAGAAGATGAACATGGGGGATCCGGCGTTGAAGTAATCGAGGCAGCACCAAAAGATCGCAGCCTGCGGCAGGCATTGCCGCGGCTGCGATCTTTTGATCTTGTTGCTATAAGCGCCGCCGAAACAACGGCCGCGGCTCAATCACCGAACGCCCGTACAACACGCTCATCCCCACCAGCCCCTTCAACGCATCTTCCGCGGATTTGTCTTCACGCACCGCGAAACTGTCGAAACCGCACTGACGCATGTGGCTGAGCTGATCGCGCAGCACATCGCCGATGGCGCGCAATTCGCCGGTCCAACCCAATCGAGTGCGCAACAGATACGCCTGGCTATATCCGCGACCATCGCGAAAACTCGGGAAGTCCAGGGCGATCAAGGGCAGTTGGGCAATCCATGGTTTGAGGTTTTCCACCTCATCGTCCGGCCCCAGCCATACAGCCTGTTGCTGCGGGTTTTCCAACCAACGGCTCAGCGGCAGTATCACTGCACCTTCGGGCAACGGTGCTTGCGGGTCACGCACGAGCGTCCACGGATCATCCGCAACAATCCCAGCCACGCCCTCTTCCAGCCGCAACAGATTGTTCATGCCGACACCTCAAGCACTTTCGGGTAAACCGCTTCCTTGAACGGCTCCAGCCCGATTCGCTGGAAGGCATCGACGAACAGTTCTTCGCGCTCGCGATAGCGCACGAAGGTGTCGACGATCTGCTCGATCACATCCGGTACTTCGGCGGCGCTGAAGGACGGGCCGATGACCTTGCCCAATGCGCTGTTCTTGCCCTGAGAGCCACCGAGGGTGATCTGATACCACTCGCTGCCGTTCTTATCGACACCAAGAATGCCGATGTTGCCAATGTGATGGTGACCGCAGGCGTTCATGCAACCGGAGATGTTGAGGCTGATGTCACTCAGGTCATGCAGGTAGTCGAGATCTTCGAAGCGAGCCTGAATAGCCTGGGCGATGGGAATCGACTTGGCGTTGGCCAGCGCGCAGAAATCACCACCGGGACAGGCAATGATATCGGTGAGCAAGCCCACGTTGGCGCTGCCCAGGTTGTGTTCGCAGGCCAGGCGCCACAACACGAACAGGTCGGCCTTGGGCACATCCGGCAGGACGATATTCTGTTCGTGGGCAATGCGGATTTCACCGAAACCGAAGCGCTCGGACCACTGCGCCACCGCCTCCATTTGCACGTCAGTGACATCGCCCGGCGGCGCAGACTCGCCCGGTTTGGTCGACAACACCACGCTGGCGTAGCCCGATACCTTGTGCGGCTGTACGTTACGCAGCACCCAGCGGGCAAATGCCGGGTGTTCGGACAGTTGCGTGCCGAAATCAAGGTTGGTGTGGGCCAGCTCGCGGTATGGCGGTGCGACGAAGGCACTGGCCACGCGCTCGTATTCGCCTTCGGTCAGTTGCGCCGGGCCGTCCCTGAGGTACTGCCACTCCTCCTCCACTTCCCGGGCGAAGGCCTCGATGCCCAACGCCTTGACCAGGATTTTGATCCGCGCCTTGTACTTGTTGTCCCGCCGGCCATGACGGTTGTACACCCTCAGCACCGCCTCGACATAAGACAACAGATGCTGCCACGGCAAATCTTCACGGATTTGCAAACCCAGGATCGGCGTGCGCCCCAGACCACCGCCAACGATCACCCGCATCAGCATTTGCCCATCGTCGCCGGGATAAAGATAGAGGCCGATGTCATGCATCATGATCGCCGCGCGATCCTGCTCGGCCGAGCAGATGGCGATCTTGAACTTGCGCGGCAGGTACAGGAATTCCGGGTTGATGGTCGACCACTGCCGCAGAATTTCCGCCAGCGGTCGCGGGTCGATCATTTCATCCGCCGCGACCCCGGCAAAGGCTTCGGTGGTGATGTTGCGCACGCAGTTGCCAGAGGTCTGGATCGCGTGCATTTCCACCTGGGCCAGGCGTTCGAGGATGTCCGGCACCTGAGCCAGTTCGATCCAGTTGAACTGCATGTTCTGCCGGGTGGTGAAGTGGCCGTAGCCGCGATCGTAGTCCCGGGCGATGCTCGCCAGCGTCCGCATCTGCCGGGCACTCAAGGTGCCGTAGGGAATCGCCACCCGCAGCATGTAGGCGTGCTTTTGCATGTACAGGCCATTTTGCAGGCGCAGCGGCAGGAACTCTTCTTCGCTCAGCTCGCCAGCCATGAAGCGCTCGACCTGATCGCGAAACTGCGCAACCCGTTCGAACACCAGCGCCCGGTCGTAATCATCGTATTGATACATGTCGCTACCTCATCAGGGTTGATCGCATTCCCTTCGCGTTGCTCGGCAGCTGCTACGGGTGTGTGGTGCTGACTTTGAACCTGCGGCGCAGCACGTTACAGATTCACCTGAACGTTATAAAACCGTATCAGTACGCAGCCGACAGCAGCGGGCATGAGAAAAATCTGATCTGCATAAATGAAATTTCCCTGAGCCTGTTTTGTTTCCGGTCAGATTTTTACAGTGCAACACGACTTTGCAACCGTGGAAGCATTGACCATGAGCACAACAACGATCGGACAGGCCTACAACTACAAGGTCGTCCGCCAATTCATCGTGGCGACCGTGTTCTGGGGCGTCGTGGGGATGGCGATGGGCGTGTGGATCGCCTCGCAACTGGTGTGGCCGGAGATGAACCTGGACCTGCCGTGGACCACCTTCGGCCGCTTGCGACCGCTGCACACCAGCCTGGTGATTTTCGGGTTCGCCGGCAGTGCGCAGTTCGCCGCCAGTTACTACGCGGTGCAACGTACTTGCCAGGTACGGCTGTTCTCGGACACGCTGGCTGCGTTCACCTTCTGGGGCTGGCAGTCAGTCATCGTGATCATGCTGATCAGCCTGCCGTTGGGTTACACCACCACCAAGGAATACGCCGAGATCGAGTTCACCGGCGCGGTGTGGATGACCGTGGTCTGGGTGGCCTACGCCATCGTGTTCTTCACCACCGTGGTGCAACGCAAGACCAGGCACATCTACGTCGGCAACTGGTTCTTCGGCGCGTTCATCGTGGTGATCGCCATGCTGCATGTGGTCAATCATCTGTCGATCCCGGTGGACTGGTTCAAGTCCTATCCGGTGTATTCCGGGGCCACCGATGCCATGCTGCAGTGGTGGTACGGGCACAACGCCGTGGGCTTTTTTCTCACCACCGGGTTCCTCGGGATGATGTATTACTTCGTGCCGAAACAGGTCGGACGGCCGGTGTATTCCTATCGCCTGTCGATCGTGCATTTCTGGGCGTTGATCACCCTGTACATCTGGGCCGGTCCGCACCATTTGCACTACACCGCGCTGCCGGACTGGGCGCAGTCGCTGGGCATGGCCATGTCGCTGATCCTGCTGGCGCCGAGCTGGGGCGGGATGATTAACGGCATGATGACCCTCTCGGGTGCCTGGCATAAATTGCGCAGCGACCCGATCCTGCGTTTTCTGGTGCTGTCGCTGGCCTTCTACGGCATGTCGACCTTCGAAGGACCGATGATGGCGATCAAGACCGTCAACGCCCTCTCCCACTACACCGACTGGACCATCGGCCACGTGCACGCCGGTGCTTTGGGTTGGGTGGCGATGATCACCTTCGGCGCGACGTACCACATGGTGCCGAAGGTCTTTGGCCGCGAGCAGATGCACAGCACGCCGCTGATCAACGCGCACTTCTGGCTGGCGACCATCGGCACGGTGCTGTACATCGCCTCGATGTGGGTCAACGGCATTACCCAGGGCCTGATGTGGCGCGCAATCAACGACGACGGCACGCTGACTTACTCCTTCGTCGAAGCCTTGCAGGCCAGCCATCCAGGGTTTGTGGTGCGGTTTACCGGTGGCGTGTTTTTCCTCAGCGGCATGTTGCTGATGGCGTACAACGTATGGCGAACGGTGCGGGTTGCGGATGTGTCGATGGCCGAACGTGAGGCACAGATAGCCTGATGACTGAAGTCATATTGAACATTCTGGGCGTGGCATTTTTGTGGTTCGCCATCGAGTACTGCCTGCGCCACCAGAGCGTCGAAAGCCTGGACGACGCCAGTCTGATCCCGTTTGCCGATGACCCGGAAGTAGCAAAGCGGGTGGAGTTGGCGACGGGCAAGACGGTGAAGGTAGTTGCGCCTGAAGAGCCAAACCCGGGGTGGGGCAACCTCGAAATCTGAGGCTCGCTCCTACCGGGGGTTTAGCTGCGATCGCGGGGAATCAGGCTTTGCAGTTGCTGCGCCAGAAAGTTCGCGTCGAACGCAAAAGTATCCGGGTCCTTCAGGCCATTGGTCTTGCGCCACTGCCAGCTCGTGGCCGGCGGCAGGCACACGAGCGACACACTGCCAACGCGTGCGCCGGTAAACCCCGTCACTGCCACGGAAATCAGCCCGCCGACACCCATCACATCCGGCACGAAATCCACCGGTTTGCCGGCGATCAGGATGCTCAGCTTTTCGGTCTTGAAAGTCGATGTCTCGACCGGAGCACTCGGCCCCGACGCGACATACGCTTCACGGCTGACCTCCAGCAGATGCGGTGCCAGTACGGGCGCCAGCCACTGCTGGATCTGATCGAACAATTCGCCAATGCGCGTCGCCCATTCGGCCGACTGCGACTCGAACAGCTGTTTCTTGTGCACTTCGCTTTCTGCGTAGTGACGAAGCATCTCGCCCAGTTGCTGTACGTCGTCCATTGCGCTGTTCCTTTGATTGAAGCCGTGCTGCGAACCTTGAGCATGGCAGAAGCGCGTTGCCGACGTACGACTAAAAGCACGAACGGCGCTGGCATTCGTCCCGTATCAGGCAGCCTTGGGTCGACGCAGTCGCGCCATGCTCAAGCTATCCACCCAGACACCGTCTCGCACGGCGTAGTCGCGCAGCAATCCTTCGGTTTCAAAACCGAACTTGCGATACAACCCGATTGCGGCCTCATTATCGGCGTACACCGACAGCTCGACCCGGTGCAGGTTCATCCAGTTGTCAGCGATGTCCAGGGCTGCCGCCAGCAGTTTGGAACCGACGCCCTTGCCCTGCCACGCTTGCGCGACGCCCATTCCGAAACTGCCGGCATGGCTACGACGAACACGTGAAAACTGTTCCAGCGTGAGGCTGCCGATCACGGTGCCTTGATGCAGCGCCACCAGTTGCATCACCCGCTCGTTGTCCGAGACCAGGCGCTTGCGCCAGATATCGCTGGTGGGAAATGGCAACTGCAGCGTTTGACGGGCAACCACCGGCTCGTTGTAAAGCGCGGTGATGCCTTCGATATGGGACTCGTTGAGGCGTTCGAGGGTAATGACAGCATCAGTGGCAGGCATGGGTGTTTCATCCTTGAGGCAGACATGGCCGTTCACTGTATCTCGCAAACCTCAAAGCTGGCGAGCGCCCTGTGGGAGCGAGCAGGTTCGCACATTTTTATCGGGGTCAGCCCTCAAACCACTCCCGTCGCTCCTCGAACGTGCTGAGGATCAACTCAACAATCATCTGCACCTGCGCCTCATCCCGGGACTCGGCATTCACCGCCAACCACACCTGACGCTGCATCGGCTGACTGAACAACCCCGGCAGTTCGATCAGGCCGCGATCGAAGCGGCCCATGTATTGCGGCAACAGGCCGATGCAAGCGCTGCAACGGATCATCTCCAGCATCAGTTCATAGGAGTGCAACTGCACCACGCCGGCCAGGCGCTGATCCACCAGCGCGTTCCACGGCCGGAAACTCTCGATCTGCCGGTCATGCTGCCATTGCACCAACAGGAAATCGACGAGGTCATCGAGCGTTTCCGGGCGTGATGTCACACGCGAATAGCGCTTGGCGATGTGCGGTTGGTAGTCCAGAAGCGCCAGCGGTTGGGGCTTGCTGGTGGAAAAACTCGGGCCGGGCACTGGCGATTCGGTCCCGGCCAGCCAGAGCACCACATCGGCGCTGATGGCTTGCAGGGACAAATCGCTGTCGATCGAGATGATGTCCAGGCGCACGCTGGCGTTGCGGCGCAACAACGAAACCAGATCGCGCCCGAGGATGTCGTGCAGAATGGTTTCCGCCACGGCCAGTCGAATCAGCGGTTGTTCGACTACCGGCAACGTGCGCTCATGAGTCAAGGCAATCAAGCGGGCATGTAACTGCTGGCCATCACGACTGAGGGTCAGTGAGCTGTCTTTGAACATGAACAGCGTCCTTTGCAGTTGTTCCTCCAGTTGGGCGAGGAGTTTGCGCAGGATGGTCGGCCGGACATTGAGGCTGCGGGCAGCCTGCATGAAACAGCCACAGCGTGCGCTGACCAGAAAATACTGCACCACCTCGACATCGATCCCCGCAGCCTGCGCCAGCCACGACTCGGATTTGGCATCCGGGGATCGGTAGTCGGCGACACTCCGAGGTCCTGCTGATTCGGTCAATGACATCGATGACTCCCTGTCGATCTTTGTTGGTATACGGCGATGCCTCAACGTGCCCGGCCCTACAGTTACTGGTCTTTTGCATCAAGGATTTTGTTGAGTTCGGCACCGTCGATGCTCAGCGTAGCCGTGTTGAGCATGCCTTCCAGGTAGGCCTTGGCGATCTGTTCCTGACGTTGGGCACGCAAGGCCTGGGTCAGACGCTCGCGCAGTTCGTCCAGCGTGGCTACCCGCGCCGGCTGCAACTCGGTGAGCTTGATCACATGGAAGCCTGCCGAACTCTGCACCGGCTCGGACACGGCACCAACCTTGAGTCGCGAAACCGCACCGCGTACTTCCGGCACCAGTTGCGCCAGCGGTTGCAACCCGGTGTCACCACCGCGCTCGGCGCTGGCGCGATCCTGCGAGTACTGCCCCGCCAACGCCGCAAAATCTGCCGGGGTGGCCTGGGCTTTGCGGCTCAGTTCCTGGGCTTGATTGCGCACGTTTTCGAGGTTCTGCGTATCGCTCACCCCGAGGAAGATCTGACTGACCCGGTACAACGCTGGCGTCACCCACTCTGACTTGCCTGCATCATAGGCTTGCTGCAATTCAGCGGCGCTCGGGTAATCCGCCGGCACCTGGCTGACTGACTGCAAGTAGTTGCGGAAGACGATCTGCTCGGTGGCAGCACGGGTTTGCTGCTCGACATCAGGGCGCTGGCGCCAGCCTTGGGCATCAGCCTGTTCGAGTACCGCTTTCTCGGCCAGGCGCGAGCGAATCCAGCTTTCCAGTGTCGCGCGATTGCCACGCAGTTGATCCCGGCTCTCCGCTGGCAAGGACGCCAGCAATGCCTTGAGTTCTTCGCTGGCGACCTGCTGATTGCCGAGTCGCGCCACTGCTGGTTCATTCGTTACCGCCAGCGATTTTACCGGTTGCGGTGCCGCCACCGGATCGTTCCCCGGTCGCAAACCCGCAACCACCGCAACTACCACTACGGCCAGCGCCCCTGCGCTGGCCACTACCGTGCGCTTCTTCACAGGGCTGCAACCTCTTGCTCTGTAGTTTCAGCCTGGGCCTGCAACTGCGCCGCGTTCTGGCTGTAGTCGCGCAGGTAAACGATGAACTCCTGCAACAGGCGATCCCACAGTTCCAGATTGCCGCGCAGGTAATCGGCGCTGACACCGGCGGCCACCACCACGTCCATTTCCATCACCAGGAATTCACCTTGCACCGATAACCGGGCAAACCGACGCGAGGCATTCCACAGTTCCGCCAGCCCGGCCGGCAAGTCACCTTGCACGCGCAAGGCGCAGCTGAAGGTGAAGTCGACATAAGTGCCCTGCTCCGTCGCCAGATTGCCGAAACGCACGGCATAGCCGATGCCCTGACTCGCGCTGAGCAATTGCACGATGCCATTCTGATCGGTTTGATTAACGCGATAGCCGGCGGCTTGCAGCACTTCGGTCAGCGATTGTGGCGATACGTGAGCGATCAATTGAGTCATGTGAAGTTCTTCCCTGTTTTCAGTGAGTGACCGCCGCCTGAGGCGCGTCGAATTGAGTCTTGTAGAGCTCGTCGCCAAAGCCCTGGGCCAGTTCTTCGAACTTGACCCGGGCAGTGCCGGCGAACGGTTGGCGAATCTTCATCACCTCGGCGACGTCGATTTTTTCATACGCCGCGAGGATCTCTTTGGCCACGCCATACATCTGTTGATTCTTGACCGAACATTGCTGCATTTGTGTGTCACGTTCAGTCAATTGCGCTTCGAGTCGGGCGCGTTCGGTTTCTTTACCGCGAGCCATCACCAACAGTTCGTCGTAAGCCTTTTTGAACTTGCCGATCTGCTCGTTGCTGGCCGCCACTTGTGCCTGGGCCTGGCTGTGCAAACTGTCTTGCTGGCTCGCCAGTTGCTCAGCCGCGCCCTTGTATTTGGCCAGCTCAGCGGTCAATTGCTTGATCTGCGCCTGAGCGGCCTTGGCTTCGGCTTGCGCCGCGACCTGTGCGGCACTGGCCTGGGCCTGCTGGCTTTGCAAGGCTTGCAACTGTTGGGTGGTGCTGCGCAATTGCGTGCGCAAGCGTTCCTCCATGCCTTCGGCGCTCGCCCCTTGAGCCACCAGCGCTCCCAGGGCAAACAACAGGATTTTTCTGTTCATCAAGCTCTCCCTGCGCCTTAGAAGCGCGTGTTGATCTCAAGCTGCAAGACGTCGATATCAAACGGCGCGCCGTACACCGCTTCTGAGCTCAGCCAGCGACCGGAGGCATAGACGTTCTTGGCCAGACCGTAGTTGCCGCCCAGGAAGTAACCCTTGGCATTGGTGCCGCCCAGGTGGAACGAGGAATCGTTGAAACCGTCCGGCAAGGCATCCGGCTGGATGTACTTGTAGCCGGCGAACAGGTTCCAGTCGCCCTGCTTCCTCATGTCCAGGGCGCTGCCGAGGGTGAATTGCACCATCCACGCATTCGCGCCGCTTTCGATGTCGCCATCGCTGTCGAGGTTGTTGACGATCTGTCCCGCCGCGCGCTTGCGCATGTCGCCTTCGTCGTAGCCCAGGTTGTGCACGTAATTGGCCTGGCTGCGCAGTTTGAAGTCTTCCGGCAAGTCGCTGTCCCAGACAAAGTTCAGGTCCAGCAGGTTGAACTCCGAGGCCAGGCCGACGTATTGCGGTTGTGGCGTGGTCGCCGGGCTGAGCGGGTTCGGCGTGATGTCGCGCAGCAAGAACACGGTGTTGCCCTTCTGCATAAAGGCCGAACGACTGCCGTCGGAGTCGCAGCCCGGCGCGCCGGCCCACGGTTCGCAAGGGCTGGAGCGCTGGCCTTCGATGTCGTCGAAGCGGTAGTAGGCCAACGCTCCTTTGAGGCGGTTGCTGGAGTTGATGGCCCAGTTGGTGCCGATCTGCGCACCGAACAGCCATTTGTTGTCGCTCTCTTCCTTGTCGAAGCCGTTGCTGGAGCTGGTGTCGTTGGTGTACTCGATCGGGAATGCACCGACGGTGCCGAACATGCCCCAATCGCGGTTGAGCTTGTGGTCGAACATCGCCGCGATACCGTCGAAGTTCAGCTCGTTGGAATACAGCACGTCCGTGGAGAAGAACGGGTTGGTGAAGCGGCCACCGGTCAGGGTCAACTCGTTGGTGGCTTTCCAGGTCAGGTAGCCCTGATCGAGCCAGATGTCTTTCTTGCCAAAGCCACCACCGAGGGTCTGGGTGGTCGACACCGGACTGTTGTCGGAACCGGTGCCAATGCGAATACCGGCGGTCCAGTCCGGCGCGATCACCGCTTTCATACCGAGGCGCGCACGCAAGCGCAGCAGGTTTTCGCGGTCTTCGCGGGTGTTGAGCAACGGCGGCAGGCTGGTGCTGCTGTTGGGGTTCACGTCGTACGGGCCGTTGTTGTTGAGCTTGGCGAAGTCGACGATTTCGTTACTGTTGGTGCCCGAGTAGTAGCGCGATTCGTCCCGCAGGCGAATATCGCCGTCGAAGCTGACCCGCGACACCCAGTCCGGGAACGTGTTGGGCTGTGCCCAGTTTTCCTGCTTGGCGGTGGCCATGACCTCAGCCTTGACCTGATCGCGGATCTGGTCGCGCACGACGGCCGGCACGTACTGCACACGCACATCGCCCGGTGCGGCGGCCGGGCCGCTGGCGGCAACGGCGGTCGGTGCGGAAGCGGTTCTACGGGCCTGATCCGCCTCGCTCTGGGCCTGGGCGATCAACTTGTCGGCCTTGTCCTGTTTCAACACGCCTTGCTCCACCAGCAAGCGGATCAGATTGATCGTGGCGTTTTCCGAGGGCGCAGGCGCTGCCACGGCCTGACCGACCAGGGTCGCAATGACCATGCCGACCGCCAGGGACAATCGATTCACATTGGAAATCATCTGCACACAACTCCTTATGGCAAAGCTTTGATAATGGGGTTAACCCGGACGCCGCCCTTGCAGGGACACACGCAGAGGTACAGTGAAAGAAGCTGGAGGCCGCTGGTTCATGCGCGGCGCACTACGAAGGGCTGCGAGTATTTGCGCGTCGACTTCGGCGTTGCCGCTGGACTGGGCCAGCTCGACCCGCGAGATGTCGCCTGAACTGCTCATCCATACGTCGACCTGCGCCTTGTAGGCCTGATTGCGCAGGTACGGGTTTTCCCGCAGCAAGCGCTGAAAGCTGACGGCCATGAACTGGTTATACGTGCCGTTGCCCAGTCGCCCGCCACCGGAACCGGCCATGCCGCCTCCCTTGCCGACGGGAATGCCGCCTTGCGCGGTCTGCGCATTGGCGTCCATCTCCATCGGCTTGGCCAGGTCGTCTGCCGGCGATGGCGGGGCCTCTTCCTCCGGCTGAATTTCTTCGGGTTCGGGCGTCGGTTCCGGCTCGACGACTTTCTCTTCCACGGGAGGCTCCGGCTCCGGCGGTTTTTCCGGTGGCGGAGGCGGTGGTGGCGGCAGCGCAATGATGGTCGGCACCTTCGGCGCTTCGCGGCGAATGCCGCTCATGTCGTTGGCCCACTGCCAGAGAAACCAGGCGGCCAGACCGGCCACAATCAACCCGGCGCCCCATTTCACGACGCGCACGGGTGACTTCTTGACGGGTGACGGGCTGATGGGAAGTTGAGCAGTCATGGTCAGCCCTGTGTCGGTTTGCCGGTCACCAGACCGACTTGGGACAGTTCCAGACGGCGCAGCAGGTCCAGTACCTCGATGACTTTCTGGTACTGCACCGTGGCGTCGCCGCGCACGATCACCGGGAAGTCCGGGCTCTGGGCTTTCTCGATACGCAGTCGGTCTTCAAGTTCGGCCAACGTCACCGGATAGGCATCGAGGAACACCTGGCCACCGTCGTTGACCGAAATCGCCTTGGTCTTGGCTTCGGACAGCGACGCCGAGGCGCTGGCCTTGGGCAGGTTGATCTGGATACCGGAAACCTGCGCGGTGGCGGTGAGGATGAACATCACCAGCACCACCATCAGCACGTCCACCAGGGGCGTAATGTTGATGCTGTCCACTGCAGCGTCATCGTCATCGTCGTGGGAGGCATTTACGGAAGCCATGTCTGTGCTCCTCAGGCCGGTGCTTGGGCGTTGGTGTAGTTGCCGCGGCGATGGGCCGACTCACTGAACTGGCTTTCGCCGTGCATCTCCGCCAGGCGCGTGATGAACTCGTCGACGAACACACGCATGTCAGCGCTGACTTCTTTGTTGCGGGTGATCAGGCGGTTGTAGCCAAACAGTGCCGGGATCGCGACGAACAGGCCCATGGCGGTGGCCAGCAATGCGGCGGCCATGCCCGGTGCGATGGCGTTGATGTTGACGTCGCCGGCCATGGCCGTGCCGAGGAACACCACCATGATCCCCAGCACCGTACCGAGCAGGCCGATGTAAGGGCCGCCAGCGATGGCGTTGGACAGGGTCGAGAGTTTCGAGCTGAGCGCCTGGTTTTCCCGGGTGCGCACACCGTCCATGGAGCAGCGGATCGCTTCGATGGTGGCCGCCGAGACGGAAGACGTATCAGCGCCCTGCTCACGCCGGGTGCGGATTTCTTTCACCGCCACCTGGTACAGGCGCCACAGCGAAGAGTCGCGCAAACGCAGGGCGAGGTCCTGGTCATCGGCGAAC
The DNA here is from genome assembly GCF_048565165.1 of Pseudomonas sp. NFX224. Classification (NCBI taxonomy): domain Bacteria; kingdom Pseudomonadati; phylum Pseudomonadota; class Gammaproteobacteria; order Pseudomonadales; family Pseudomonadaceae; genus Pseudomonas; species Pseudomonas sp. NFX224. Next base: position 356,526 of record NZ_CP183416.1, read on the forward strand.
ATTTCCAGGCGCGTGCCGACGTTGGCGAACTGCTCGCGGAAGGCTTCGTTGGCCGCCGTCACACGGCTGACCATACGATTCTTGCGAATCATGATGAACCACGACTGGAACATCATCAGCACCAGCACCGCGATGATCACCCAGGCGTCCATCGGCACGGCGTTGAGCAAGAAGCCGAGACTGCCGAAGCCATAACCCGACTGCTCTTCATCGACGCCGTAAACCACCAGCTTCGACTCGGCGCCCTGGGACGTCGCATCGGCCAGCAACTGCGCAGCGGGACGAACGACCTTGGACAGGCGCAGCTCATCAATCGCACCGGCAAACGGCAAGTAATCGCTGGCAGACAGATCGGCGCCAATCGCCATGACCGAATTGAACGCCGGCATCGCCAACGCCAGGCTCGCCGTTTCGCGGCCGTTGACGTACAGCGAGACCTTGCTGCCTTCAGCGGTCAGCGCCAGGTGCTGCCATTGACCGGGGTTCAATGGCAGGGTCGACATCGCGCGCTGACCGTCGATTTCCACGAACGGCATGCCTTGGCTCAAACCGACCAACAGGCTTTGTTCGCCCTCACGACGGGCCAGAATCAATTGCTCGCCATTGGCCTGATCCAGTTTCAACCAGGCGCTGAAGGAGAACGCACTGCCTGCGTTGTGCTGCAACGATGGACTGGCAGGTAGCAATAATGGCTGGCCACTGAACTGCAAGGCACGACCGATGACCCCGTCGATGCTCGCACCGGTGGCGCTTTGCGCCGTGTTGCCGTAAGCAGTAGTGTCCTTGGCCGGCGTGCCGGTGGCGCCCTCAAAATGGTAGAGCGCGGTGTAGTTCGGATCGAACGTCAGTTGACCGTTGCCGGTGGCCGCCGACTTCTGATTGCCGTAGTACATCCAGATGTCCTGGCGCTGGGCGCCCTCCACTTTCGGCACATCGACCCAAACCAGCGCCATGCCCATCAGCGCATCGAAGCTTTCGATCTGATGGTTGAGCACGGTCTTGTCATCGGCGGCGACGAAACGCAGGTCCGAGCCGTCTTCCTTGACGCCGTCGAAGGTGAAGTTGCCGGTGTGCAGGCGCACCAGCAACGCGGTGCGGCCCAGTGCCTCGTTGATCGCCGCGCCTTGCGGTGTGGTGTCGACCGAGACCTGTTTGCGGTAATGCCAATCGTCCTGCCACCACGCCTGGGCGGTGGCCGGGAGCACGAAGCTCAGGCACATCAGGAAAGCCAGAAATATGCGCTGCATGAAAATGTCTCCGTAGGTTCAGAATGTCGCTTGCAGGTTGAAATGCAGGCGCGATTCCTGTTTCGAGGTATTCGGCCCTTCGAGCAGCGGGTAGCCCCAGTCGAGGCTGCCGGACAGCCATTTGCTCAAGCTCGCGCGGGTGCCCAGGCCAACACTGGCCAGGGCGTAATCGGCGTCTTGATCGGGAAGTTCGTCGCGCAGGTACAACTGGGCGCCTTCGGCGAAGGCATAGAAGCGCCATTCCTGCACGTAAGTGCCCAGGTACTTGGCGAGCGATGGCGTGCGCAGCTCCTGGCTCAACAGGTAGCCGTCGTCACCGGTGCGCTCGGCGGCGAGATAACCGCGTACCGACGTGGCGCCACCGGCAGAAAACTGCTCGTTGGAGACCAGCGGCCCCGAGGCGAGCTGGAACGACGCCTTGCTTGCGGTCTGCCAGTCGCTACCGAAGGTGTAGGTGTAATTGGTATCGCCCTTTAGCACCGCGAAACTGGGGCTGGCGCGATAGCGTTTGTAGTCGAAGTCTTCGTCGGAACTGCCGTAGCCCAGGAAGCTGCGGGTGCCCGCCACCAGGCTCAGGCCAAGGCCCAACTGTGAGCTTTCGGTGTAGCGAAAGCCGTTGTAGGCGAAGGTGAACGGCGCGTACTTGAGCGGCACCTTGTCGCTGTCACCGGCGAAATCAAGTTGCTCGTCGAAGTCCTTGAAGTCGATACCGGCCGACAGCGAGTTGGACCAGTTGCCGCTGTACGGCAACGTGTAGATCGCCGACACGCCGTAGGAATGGCCCTTGCCCAACACGTTGCTGCCGCCGATGGTCGCGACGTTGCTGTCAGACTGGTAACCGGCAAACTGCACACTCCAGCGCTCGCTGAGTGGCGCGGTGTAGGCGCCCGACCAGACCTTGGCGTTGGACGTCTCTTCAGGGGCGGTAAAGAACGTCAGCGACAGGCTGTGCCCTAACTGCCACAGGTTGTTGTAGCCAAGGCTGGCAACGCTGCGCAGCTTTTCGGTGTCGGCGCTGTAGTCGTTGTTCAGGCCGAGACTGGCCTGCCATGGGTCCTGATCCTCAACCTCCAGGTCGACGTCCATGGTGCCGGGGCGCTGGCCCTCGCGGACCAGCGGCATCACCTGGCGGCCAGGGTTCTTGTTGAGTTGTGCCAGTTCGGTTTGTACTTGGGCGAAGTCCGGCACCTGGCCTTCTTTCAGCGCCGGTACGTCGTCGCGAATTTCCACCGGCGAATAGTGCTTGGCGCCAACGACGCGAACCCGGCCGATTTTGGTCTCACTGACTTGCAGATAGACGATACCGTCCTCGACTTTCTGCTCAGGCAACTCAACGAACACCGATTGATAACCCTGGGCCTGATAAGCCTTCTGCAACGCATCGCGGGCGCCTTCGATATCGGCCAGCTGTTTCTGCGGACCGAGGAATGGATACACCGCTTCTTCGATCGTCCGGGCATCGAGCACGGTGTTGCCACGCACGAAGTATTCGTTGACGTCCACCGGCTTGGGCTCCAACAGCTCAGCGCTTTGTTCCGCCCACGCCGGCTGCGCGCCCGCCGTCACCAGCAGCCAGCCGCACAGCGCCAGCCGTGACTTGAAAAAATGATCCACATCACCCCCTGAATTCGAAAAACCGGTCGCCGTCTGCACTGCGGCAGACTGGCTTGATTGCCCCGCTCCCGGCGTCCCGCCATCGCCTGGAAAAGTGGCCTCTCGGCCGCCTCAAGCGCGTCACATAGGCATGACCGGACCGGCGAAGTGATACCGAACTTTTGTCATGAAAGCTTCATTCAAAGATTTGGCGGCACACCAAAAAAACCCTATAGGAGCGAGTGATATTCGCGGCATGAAAAAGGCGACCCGAAGGTCGCCTCTGGTCTTGCAGGATGGAGCCTTACAACATCAGATTGCCCCGCTCCTCTTCGGTCAATTGACCCTGCGCCCGCTCGTCCAGCACGCCGGCACCCAGCACCTGCACCGGACTGTTGGGGTTGTACCCCGGCGTCGGCGCACGGCTGGCGCCGTCACTGCTTGGTGTCATCGGTTCGGTGCCCTGGCTCAGCACCTGCACGGTCACAATCGACGGCAGGTTTTTGCGTGCCGCTGCCTGTTGCTGACGCGACATGTCCTCGGCCGCTTGCGTGGCGGAGGTTGCCGCGGAGCTGGCCGACGTGATCGCGCCGGTGTTCACCGATGCCGTCACCGGAATGCCCGACGACTTGCCCTGCACCTGGATGTTCGCCGCGTTGACCACCCGCAAGGCGATGATGTTGATGTTGCCCGACACCCGGATCCCCGCCTCGCCCGCATCGATGGTGCCCAGCGGTGCGATCAGGTCGATGTCGCCCGGTGGCACTTCGGCAATCGGGTTGAGCGTGGCGATACCAGCACCAGTGCTCGGCACGGTTGGCGACAGCGTCACGTTGCCCCAGGTGTCATAGACCCGCTTGGGCGGAGTGAACACCACCGTGGTTTTCGAACCCCGACCGGCGTTGATGTCGCCTTCGGCCGACCAGCCGAGAATGCTGCCGCCGAAGGTGGTCATGACCCGGCTCTGTCCGAGCAGAATGCTGCCTTGGGAGTACAGCTGGATATTGCCCTCGCCCTGGGTGACGATCCCCGCCGTGGATGGAGGTGCCGCACCTTCGACGCCGAACACCTGGCCACCGCCGGGGGTGAGCATCTGGATGTCACCGCCGAACAGCGTCTTCACGCCCGCGCCGCCATACAAAGTGATGTCGCCGTCGTAGCGGATCGGATTGCCCGCCACATCGATGGTTGGGAACAACGCAGCAATCGCGTTGCGACCACGCAGGTAACTGCCCTGGCGCGGACCGTTTGCATCGGCGTATTCCAGGCCACCGGCACGCAACTCGGCGAAGTACACCTGACGTGCGAATATCGCCTGCTCGGTGCTCGGCAACGCGGCGTAGAACGCCCGTGCCTGTTCGGCGTCGCCGTTGAAGCCGTAACCCAGGGTCAGCCAGGACAGCAGTTCTTCATCGTAGGTCTTGACCACTTTGCCCGGTTGCGCAGCCAGTGACGTGCCATTGACGGCGAGGTTTTTCGGGTCCAGGTAACGGGCGATGAAGCGTGTGTAATCCAGGCCTTCGGCCCCTACGCCCGCCTGCAATACCAGGCTTGCACCCGGACGGTTATCCCCCGCTCGAATCGGTCCGATACTGGTGATGCTGCCACGGTCTTCCATCAGGATATTGCGCCCGGCATTGATCTCCAGCGTACCAGGGCCGGCGATATCAAAGCTGCTGTAGATAATGTCGCGACCGGCGGACACACGCGAGACGTCGTTTGCGTTGTTGTGGATGAACAGGTTGCCGGTGGCGGTGATGGTGTCATTGTTGTTGCCCATACCCTCGCGGGTCACGACCAGTGGCTGCCCGACGGTCGTACCCGAGGCGACGATATCGCGACCGGCCAACATCCAGACCGGCCCGGCCGCTTCGTACCAGGTGCGTTTGGAGTTGCTGAAACTCAAGGTTTCGCCACTGCGCACGCCTACCAGATCGCCCGTCAACGCATAGATTCGCGCCGGAGACTGAATACCGCTCAAACCTGAATAGGTATCGGCGCCAAAGGCAAACAATGGATACCTGTTGTTGGGGTCGGTCGAGACACCATCGACACCGCTGTTGGACATCAGCGTGATTACCCTGTCAAAGTCACCTTTGGCATAGCCATTGAACGACGGAGCAAACGGCGTAGCGACGGACAGCGGGCTTGCACCCGATTGATTGATGGCGTAGCCACCGGCGTAGATGGAGTCCCCTGCCAACAATTCGAGCTGCCCTGATTGTGATGGTGCCAACAATAAGGAGTACGAAATGCCCGGGAAATTACTCCCCCCGCCATAGTAGCCAGCAGACGAACCGGCATAGATTGAACCTTGCCCGGCGACTGCACGCAGGATCGAGGGGATAACGAAGCGATTGTCGGTAGGTGAAGTATTGCTACCGCGAGCGATCGTTGAATTGTTGATCGCTTCTGCCATCAACGTACTCGGCGTGAGATTGCCTCCCGCCGAGAAAAGATCGATGGCGGTGTGATCGGTCCACAACGAGAAGCCTGTCAAACCACCGCCTGCATGCACCACCCCATCAGGCGTAGTGAACGGTGTGGAGTTCTGCAGTATCACCCGACCTGGGTCGGCCGCACCTCCCAACACCAGATCACCACGGGTATTTAGGCGCATGCCCGAGTCTCCCGGAATCAACACCAGGCCGCCGGTAGCACTGCTGGTGGTGGCCGTAAACGGATCGAAGCCGCGTGCTTCGCGCTGGTCCTGGCTCCCGGAGAATGAGCCGTACTGCAATCGGATTCCACCCGCCGCCGAAGCGCTCAATTGTGCGGCACCCCGCAGGTTTATCAGCGCACCCTGTAAATCATGAGTGGGTGTACCCACCCCGGTCGCTCCCGCCCTGGCTTGCAATGACGGGTTGAGCGTGCCGCCGATACGGATGTCCATGTCACCGCCACCGGTGAGCTGCAGGTTGCCGTCGCTGCCCACCCGTCCGGTGCTGCCTACAGCCACAATCAGTCCTTGGCTGCGTGCGGCCTGATTCGAACCCAAAGACGCCCCCAATGGGCGAAGCATCCCGCTATCAGCACCCGCCCGCAGACTGATGTTGCCACCGCCGAGCGTGCCGAAACCAGTGAACCCCACCAGATAGGGTGCAGGCTCTGCATCCGATGCAAGCAGCGGCTGGGTCGCATAGCTACCGAAATTGATCCACCAGGCAGTAGGCACATCGTTGCTGCCGGAACCTTGACGCCACAGCCAATTACCCACGGCAACGCTTGGGTTTTGAACCCGCGTAGGCGCAGCTAGCCTGCGTCCAACAACATCACCGGACACAGAACCGCCCGCATTGATGGTCAGGTTTCCGCCCATCTGTGGAAACCAGGCCTGGTACAGGCTATCGCTGCCGCCATTGACCCATTTTTCATAGTCACTGCCAGCGCTGCCCAGCACCGAGCCATCGTCAGACAACCGACCGCGAGGCAGGTTGTAACGTGGGTCGACATTGTCGGATTGGGTGCCGGCGGTGTACACGCCGAACGGTGAATCCATGCTCAGATTGCCGCCGGCGATCAAGTCAAGATCACCGGTGCCTGTGCGCAACACGCTGAACATTTGTGTATGGGCCTTGACTGATTGCCCCACGGCGGTCTCGACACAAACTTCCGGATACGCCTCACAAAGTACCAGTTCATCGTCTGTTACGGGTGCGTAATCGGGCATACCCACCCAGTTGCCGGGAGCCCAGGTCCATCGCGCCATCGGTGCACACGCGCCAGGGTCCCACTCGGCACAAATCAACAGGTACTCATCAGAGACTGGTTCAAACGCAGGCATGCCCCACGCATTACCTTCAACCCACACCAGTCTTGCTGCGCCACTTGTCACTTTCAAACCATAGTGAGTATCTGCCAGCCTTAAGTTGCCTTCGACAGTCAGGGGGTTCACCGCTCGACTGTCCGTCGCGTCCAGATCCGCTCCCGCCACCGTGCGTATCGACCAGGACGCGCTACCTGACGGCAGCATGCTCGCCACCGCCCAATTACGCCCTTGTTGAGTTCCACTCAACGGGCGCAAGTCGATAAATGCCGTGCCATCAGCCAGTTTCACATCCGTCATCGACGGAATCAGCGAGCCACGCAACAGCGCCAGCGAACCACTCAATGTCACGCCAACGGTCTGGTTATCGAAAAAAGTACCCGGCAGCGGCACGCCTTGAGGCCAGAGCATGCCTTGCATCGCGGTGGCTTTGTTCAGCCGTGTACCCGCGCCGAGACGACTGCCCGCCGGCAGGGTGACGTCGGCCCCAAGCAATGTGCCGGCGGCGTACAACAGATTGCCCGCCGCGTCATGCACTGCACCCGCCAACACCGTGCCGGCGCTGAACGTGTACGTCTCGGCCAGTACGCCTTGAGTTGGCAACAGCGTTCCACTGACCATCGTCGCGGCCTGGATAGGCAAGTCATAGTTCAAGGTTGCACCGACCGTGTATTGGGTGCCGTCCGCGAGTGTCACGCCCGCACCCGGCACGATCAGATCGCCACCGAATGGCTGCACACCCGCCAGCAGTTTCCAGCCAGCGTCGTCCACGGTTTCCGGCGGCGGCGCAAAACCGTCGTTGATACTGCCGTAGATATCCAGGTTGCCACCGGCACGAATCACCAGGCTGCCGGACTCGCCGGAATCGTAGACCGAAGTCTTCTGCGTATGCGGGTTGAGGCTGGCGTAGCGGTAGCCGGACAAGTCCAGATCACCTTGCACCACAAGATCGCCGTCAGCGGTTTTGCTGGCGATTTCCACACCGGGGCGCAGGTGGAACGCATCGGCGTAGGTGGCGTTGTTCAGACCCGCCAGTTTGCGTTGCAGCAAATCGGTATTGGCCAGGGCTGCGGTGATGAACGCCGTGCTGTCAACGTGAATTCGATCCAGATAAGCCTGATCGATCACTTGATACGGACGACCGCTGGCCGCCGGGTCGGTGCCGTCGGCGGCATCGATGTAGCGGCGCGTGGCGTTGAGCCCGATGGAACGTGCGCCCTGAATGTTCAGCGCACCACTGGCATCGATGGCGATATCGCCGGCACCCAGGCGCGGAGCATTGAGTTCCAGTGTGCCGCGCAAGCGACCGTCATGTTGGCCCGGCAAATTGCCGATGGCGATGTCGGTGCCGTGACGCAAATCGATCCGCGCACCAGAGGCCAGCGTCAACCGGCCATCGCCGGAGTTCAGCTCGACCATGGCCCGGTTCGGTGCGTCGATGATCTTGCCGTAGCTATCGACCCGCAACATCTGGCCATGGGCATCGAGCACTGCGCTGCCAGCCACGGTCAGGCCATTTTTGCCCGACAGGCGAATGCTGCCGACGCGTTCGCCACTAGCGTCGATCAAGCCCACGACGGTAAGGCTGCCGCTGTCCACCGAGACATTGACTTCGCCGGCTTTGAGCCCGTCACCAATCACCAGATTGCCCTGCTTGAGCTGGAAGCTGCGACTGCCGAACACTTGCCCGGCATTCAGCCGCTGGTTGAGCGCGGTGAATTCGCCGTTGAGGTCACCGCTGCTGCCCAACTGCTGCGCGCGAATATCCACATCGCCCGCCTTGTACGGCACCCAGGTGCCGCCCGCATCGTAATAGCCGCTGCTGCTACCGAGGATTTCTCCCTGCAGATCGACCATGCCCGCACCGGTGGCCAATGCCACGGCACTCAGGTTACCGGCTTGGTTGTTGACTGCCGACAGATCAATGCGCGACCCGGCAGTCTGGCGAATATTGCCGTTGCTGCTGTACAGCGCCACGTCGCCGCCCCAGCTGTATTTCTTCACGTCGTTGAACGGCAGCGTGCGTCCTGCCACGTCCAGTTCAGCGTTACGGGTCAGCGTCACATCGCCCTCGGACTTGACCACCAGTTTGCCGCTGGCCAACACGATGCGGCTGTCCAGCAACACGTTGCGTGCTTCAAGATTCAGCTCCGCGCCCAAGGCATCGGCGACGGCAGTGCGATCGCCAGTTGGCGACGTCAGGGTGAGACTGTTGCCCGCCTTTAGCAGGTTGACCGAGCCGGCTTCACCGGTGAGCAGCGGCGTGCGCAGGTTGAGGTTGCCGCCGCTGTAGGCATAGCCCTTCACCGGGTCGTAAGCGCCCTGCTGTTCGTAAACCGCCAGGCTGCCCTTGTGATTGGCGGTGATGCGTTCGCTGGCATTGAGGTTGACGTTGGCAAAACCCAGCGCCAGGCGATCGTTCTGGTCCAGGCCATTGGGCTGCGGATTCGGGCCATAGCCGAACTCGATGCGTTGTGCCTGGATGTCCAGCGTGCCATGGCCGGTGCCGGCGCCGCCGTTGACCACGGTACCGGGGGGCTGGGTCGCACCGTTCCAGATCAGGTTTGCGGTACGAATGGTCGCTACATCACTGGCTTCGCCCAGGCCGTAAATGGCCGGTGTTACCAGTATCAGGTTTTCCAGGCGGCTCTTGCCCGTCTGTGGGTCCAGGGTGTCGAGGGTGACGCTGCCAATAAAGTTGAATGAATCGCGGGTGGTCAGGCTCAGGGTTTCCAGGGCTGGCGCACCGAATTGCGTGTCGCCGCGCAACAGTCGATCGAGGACGTTCTGGTTCAGGGTCAGGCCGGCCGGCAAACGACCGCTCGCCGCCGCAAGTGCCTCGGCGCTGCCCGTGTTCACGCCCCCAACGGCCAAAGCCAGGTGACGAGTACCGAAACGCACCGCTTCACCCAGCTCAAACTGATTGTCGGTGGCCGCGGTGATACTGCCGTTGGAATAGAGCAACGAAGGATTGGTGCATCCCTGTGCCGGACAGGTGCCGATCCGGATACTGCCGGCGCCCCCTCCATTGGTGCCAGCCTCCGGCACCAGCACATTGGTCCAACCGTTGGACACCATCAACAGGCTGGCTTGCCCAGGTTGATAGATGAAACCCGCCGTGGAGTCATAAGGTACATTGCCGCGACCCAGCGTATTGATGCCCGCCCCCGCTTCAAGGGTAATGCCGCCAGTGAGGCCCGTCGTCCACAGGACGACTTCGGGTGCCGAGAGCATCGCGCCTTCGCGCAGGGCAATGCTCCTGGTATCACCTCTGAATTGAATGAAATTGCCCGCAGTGTCGTATTGCACAAACGGCGTTGCACCGATGGCCAAACGCCCGGCCCCAAGATTGTTCAGAGCGTCGGCATACAACGAAACACCGTCGAAGTCCTGAGTGCTGACGGCACCAGTGCCAAGAATTTCAAAAGCCCATGATCCCCTTACCGCTGCGGTGCCGAGCACACCGCCCTCGGCGGCATCGAACAATGCCTTGCCGTTGAAATCCAGGGCTGTGTCACGATCACTTGGCTTGAACAAAAACGTCAGTGATTTGCCGTCCAGGGTCGTCTGCCCGCGCGGCACGCCACGACGTGCAGCGTCGCTGTTAACGAATTGGTTGTAGCTGGTTTCGTTGTATTGGGAATAGCGGCGCAGTACATCCGCCGATGTCAGGATGACCTGGCTGGAAAGGCTGTCACGTTGCCCGGTGTTGGCAATCGACATCTGCCCGGAGCTGGTCCACGAACCATTGCGCATTTTCAGCGCGCCGTTGGTTGTGCCCGGCGCAGCCTGACCGTTGACTTCGACCCGGAAGGCGCCGGGGAGTAAGGCAAAGGTCGATGGCAGCAGGGTGTAAGTACCCGCCGCCAGGCCTGGAACACCGGCACCGATGCTGATCTGCTGACCAATGCGTGGATCACTGGCGCCCGCCTCACCGAGCATCGGTGCATAGGCGTTCTGATTGCCCGGCACAATGGCATACACCGGGTTGCTGCTCAGGCCCGGCAGGCTGAATGTGCCATCAGCCGCGTTGCGAACCAAGGGGCTGAAACGCGCATCGATAGAACCGCCACGCCCGGAGACAAACCCGGCACCGCGCAAATCCCCGCCCCCGGACAGGTCGATCAGCGAGCCGGTTTGCGCGTCGACATACTGGGCACTCAGCACCACCCCGGTATTTTCGTTGGCAATCCCTTGCAGCACCACGGACTGGCCGTTGTAGCGGTAGTCGGTGCCATCCGTTGTGCCGCCATACGGCATGACCAACCCGGCACCGCTGACCGAGGTCACGCTGCCCGGTAACAGGTAAATAGCGCGAGTGTCGCCAAAGGCATCATTACCTAAAGTGATCAAACCCAGAGGGGCGCGAATGACCCCGCCTTGCTCGATAGTCCCCCCGTACAGTTTCAGCCTGCCGAACACCGAATAAGGTGGCACGGCCGGTGCCGCACCATTGCCGCTGATGCTCAGCGTACGGTCGGGATCTATCCTGCTCTCGCTCTGATACCCGGCGCGTATATCGGACCAGACCCGGGTGCCCGGATAGATCTGTGCCGCGCGCAAGTGCATATCGCCGGCCGTCCACACCCTGGAGCCCGTCTGGAAATCCGGTTTTGCGAGCAAACGTATGTCGCCACTGCTGTCGAGGGTGACCAGGTCAAAGCTGCGGCGACTGACCGCCATGGTCGCCCCGTTGAGCAACTTGATCAGCCCGTCGCTACCGAACGAGAAGGCATTGCCCAGATCAAGAAGATTCGCGCTGGCGTTGAACTGCGCGGCCGATACCCGGTTGGTTGGCGTGTTCAGTATTCGGGGGCGGGTCAACGCGCTGGGAGGCGTGTAATACTCACCCAGCCCTGACAGACGCACATAAGGTGCTGCCAGATTAATGCGCGCCGTATCTTTGGAGCTTTCGGCCAGGGACAGTGATCCGGCGTACAGGCTCAGACTCTGGTTCATGCGCAGATCAACATCACCGTCGAACGTGAGCAGGCCGTTGCTCAACAGGCTCAGGCTATCGAAGCCGCCGGTCATCAATTGATCGGCGCTCAGTCGAGCAAAGCCATAACGCAACGGTGCAGCGACCTCTCCCGGCCGCAAATCGGCAGGTAGCCGGACGTCGTCCGGCCCTTGGCCAATGATCAGCTCCCTGGCGACCCGAACAGCGTTGTTTCCCTGGGTATCACGATACAACGGCGAATCGAGGGCGATCTCCAGACGCCCCCCGGCTGCACTGGCCCCGCCAGCAGCGGCACGCAGGGTGCCGTCGATGAACAGACCGTTGTAGGAACTCAGGGCAATGCGTCCGCCGTCCGTGGCGACGCGAGTCGGGCCAGTGCCGGCCATATCCAGCACGGCCTCGGCACCGGTCGCCTCCAGACGAGCGCCCGGACGCACGATCACATAGGCATCCGCCGACGTCGCAGTGGCTTTTTTAGCGTCGATCTCGCCACCAATGATGATGCTGCCGCCCTTGCCCACCTGACCGTAGACCCGGCCGAGCGCATCGACCGCCGTGGTTGCGCGCCCCGCCACGTCCAGCACCGCATGGTCACCGATCCAGATCGAACGAGTATGGGCTGTCGGATCCGCCTCCTGCTGCGAACTCTCAACATCGATCGAACCGAACTGCTGCTGACGAATGTCGAGAGTGCCGCCCCAGGCGTTGAGTTCACCGTCAACGGTGAGCTGCCCGGCACTGCGCAAGTTGATGCGCTGACCTGGGTCGACGCTGATGCGCGCGCCTTGGCCGATGGTCAAAATACTGCTCACCGGGTCCATCTGACTGATGTCGCTGCTACCCGCTTGCAATGACAGACTCGCGCCACCGCGTTGGGTCAGCACGCCTTTGGCCGGGTTCTCCTGGAACAGGGTCGGTGTCCACAGCTCCAACGCCATCAGCGGCTCGATGCCGCCAGGTTGGTTCGGTGCCGAATCGGAAAAACGGTAGGCCGGCATGGACACGTCGACCACCGCGTCGTCCGCCACTTGCAGGGTCGTCAGGCCAATGATGTTGTAGGCTGAGAAGCCCCTGTTGAACGTATCCGCTGCCAGTCGCAAGGTGTGATCGGCCAGTGGACCGTCAGGCTCACCGATCAACACCTTGTTGGCCTGGATCTTCAGCGTGCCGCCGCCCGTGACGCCGTAACCGCGCACGTCACCGTCCATGACCAATTGCGATTGGCCCGGCAGGGTCTCCGCACTGGACTCAAAAGTAACGTCGCCGCCATTGCCGCCACGAGTTTTGCCATTGCTTGACACCGCGCCGCCGGACGAAACGTCGATGACGCTGCCGCTGGCCACGGTGATATCGCCGGTGCTGCGGATCGACACCAGGCCACCATTCAAATAGGCCAGGTTGTTGGCATCGGTCGGGTTGATACGCGAGTTCACCCACAGACCCCGGGTGTCCAGGTTCACACCTTCGGCCACCGTCACCGTCGTGCGTTTGCTGGTTTGCGTTAGGCCGGTCCCCAGACGCAGGCTACCGGCGCGGGCGGTCAGATCCGCGCTGACCCCCACATCTTGCCCGTAAAGAGTGATGTCACCGCCAGTGTCCACAGTTACGGATTCATTGACTTCAACCTTGTCCTTTGCCGCAACTTTCAACGCACCCAGACGAAAACCATTGAGCATGTCGGTATCAAGAAACAACTTGCCTTCGCGGTCAGCAGACACCGCACCGGTCAACCCAAGGTCGCTGCCATCGGCGGGACGCTCGCCACCGATCTGTACCTGATCAAGCATGGCGAGATGCTGATACACCAGGCCGTTGGTGGTGGCCGACCAGCTTGGATCATAAGTACCGACGATCAACTGCGCCCGCCGCGCCCTGGCAGTCTGCGCCTGGTCATAGCCGTCGAGCCCGGCACGCGGCGCCTGGTTCTGACGTTCGCCCGGGAACACGTCGCTCACCAACTGGCCATCGAGCACCGCGTTGTTGGTGGCGATCACCAATTGCCCGGCGTCGCGACCTACCGAGTAACCGGACTCGAAACGTTGTCTCGGGGCGATCAGCGGGTTGAAGAAGTAACTGGTCTGGCCCCAGCGCTCGCTGTGGTCTTCATAACCTTTGTAGAGCCCGGTGTAGAGGATGTCGCCCGGTGCCCGCGAGACTTCGTACAAACGGCCATCAGCGTCGCGCAACCAGCTCTGACGAATGAAACCGCTCTGCACGTCGAGGGTGCCGCCCGACAGATTGATCACCGAGCCCTTCTCGGTCACCACATCATTGCCGGTGAAACTCACCGTACCGCCCTGGGCCATCCACTCGCCGATACTGTGCCCCTGCGTGCCGAGGTAACCGCCCACTTCCAGCAGGCCACCGGCGGTGTACCAGCGGTCAGTGGCATAGCCGTTGGTGCCGGCCGGCACGAAGATCAGCTCGCGCACATCGACCCACATGTCATTGCTGTTGAGTGCGCCACTTTCCCGATTGATCGATGAATCGCGCTGCTCGTTGCCTTGCACGTTGATCTTGATGTTGTTGGCTTCCATCGCCACTTTGACGCCCAATGCCCCGGACACATCGATCAGCGCGCCATTGCGCACAACGCTACGCTGCCCCGCCGCCACCGCGACCTGGCCACCCGTGGCCAGGGTCACCGAACCGCTCTGAAACTCGACGGTGCCGCCGCTGCCGATATCGATGCGCGACTGGTCGCTTCGGATACGGTTGTTGAGTGTCACCCCGGTCAATGCGGCATCGTGCTGACTGTCGAGGGCGGTGAGGTCACTGCTGTCGAGCATGATCGCGCTGACACTGCCTTGGCCAAGGGTCACGCTGCCGCTGGTGTCGGTCGCCGGGTTGAGCAAATGAATCGTGCCACGGGTATTCACCGAGGTACTCGCCAGCAACACGCCGTTTTGCAAGACCTCATGACCGGTCATCGTGATGTCGCCGGTCGAGGCCTGGATCAGGCCGGTGTTGCTGACCTTGCCCGAACCACCGGCCTTGAAGCCCGGAATGACTTCGTTGCCGAACGTGGTGGAGAAACCATTGCCTTCGGTGCCCGAGCCTTTGCGAATGTAGAAGCGGTCACCGGCACCGAGTACGGTCTGGCCCTTGGTGGTGCTGATGGTGCCGGCGTTCTCGACTTCGTTGCCCAGCAACAGGACGTAACCACCGGAATCGGTGGAAAGCGTCGGCTTGTGGGTTTCAATCTGTGCGCCACGCTCCACCAACACTTTGCCGGCAGCATCGGTAAAGGTCGGCTGGCTGCCGGTGCTGTCGTAGTACAGTCCACGGTCGCGGAACTGGGTGTCGGTGATGTTTGCAGCCGCCGCCACCAGGTTGCGCACGTTGACCTGGCTGGTGCCGCTGAACACGATGCCGTTACGGTTGATCAGCATCACCGTGCCGTCGCCCTTGATCTGGCCCTGGATCTGGCTCGCCCGTGCGCTTGGGTCGTTGACGCGATTGAGCACCGCCCAATTCGATTGCTGGGCGAATTCCACCGTCGTGTCGCGGCCAACGTTGAAGGTTTCCCAATTCAGGATGGCCTTGTCGGCGGTCTGCTCGATCTTCACCGTGGTCTTGCCATCGGCCTGGGTCTGCTGTGGTCCCTTGGCGTTCTGCCAACCCTGGGTCAGGCCGGTGTCGACTTTCAAGCCGTCCTCGCCCAGGCCGTCCGGCACGATTTTCACCGTGGCGAACGCTGCTGCCCGCCCGGCGGCCTGCGCGGCTTGTTGCGCGGCGATGGCCGCCACGGTGTTGTTGAGCGTCTGCACCGAACGCTCCAGTTGTTGCCTGGCGCGCTGCTGTTGCGCCAACGGCGGCGTCATGCCCGGCAAACCACCGCCCGGCCGCGATGCCGCAGCCTGTTGCGCCGCGCCCTTGGCGGCAAACCAACTGGAACCGAATGCGGTCGCCGCCTCGGCACTGCCGGCCACCAGGCACAGTGCAATCGCGTGCGCCAGCGGCTTGAGCAACCACAGCACCGGGTCCACCGAACGCGCAGCGCCACGGCGTACAGACAAGGAATGGGTATTGCGACGGGCTTGGCGAACGAGCATCACTACTAGGTCCTTTTCAATTGGCGCAAGAGGCCGCAGGCCGAGTAGAACCTGCTGTTACGACATAGGCGGTTGGCGAAGCGCAGGACCGAACGGATGTCACACAAACTTCATGATCGGGGAGTAGCCGCAAAAAAAATGGCAGCCTCAAAGGGCTGCCATTCAATGTCACCGCGTCATCGTTCAACGCTAGCTAAGTACCACCACCCCACCCGGCAGCTCCGTGCACTTGACCCCATACGCATCACGGATCAACAACGCTACACCCGCCAGTTGATCGAGGCTGAACCGCGCCTGCACCTTGCGCTTGCCCAGTTCACTGTTGAGCAACAGCAGCACGCCCGGACGGTAGCGATTGATCTCATCGATCACCGACGCCAGCGTGGCGTCGTTGAACACCAGCACTTGCTGACGCCACGCAATCACCGCCGTCGTGTCGACCGATTGCAGCGTACCGACCTGCCGTGTGTCGTAGGTCACCTGCTGACCGGACACCAGGCGAATGCTGCGGCCCAGCGCGTCCACTTGCAGCGCTCCTTCCAGGCAGGTAACACATACACTCTGGTTGAGATTGCGCAAATTGAACCGGGCTTGACTGGCGCTCAGCCAACCGCCCCCAGCCTGTACTTTGAGCGGCGTATTGGCGTGTGTCAGGACTTCGACTTCACCGCTGAGCAATTCGAGGGCCTGGCTGCCATCGGCGCTTTGCTGGCGATTGATACGTGTCTGGGTGTTGAGCTCAAGACTCACGCCATCGGCCAGATCAAACCGGCGTTGCTCGCCGACTTCAGTGATGTAGTCCGCACCCAATCCGGAGACCCCACCCGGCACGGTGGCGCGAATCAGCAAGAACGCCGCCGACGCCGCTATGGCGCCGCCGAGAAACGCCCGCCGCCCCAGATGTCGCGGCGCCTGCAATTGTTCGGCCGCAGGGCGCAACTGCTGCCACAGCAGCTTGGCCTGTTCAAATGCCTGGGCATGATCGGGGCTTTGCGCACACCACTCACGCAAGGCTTGGGCATCGGCAGCAGTCGCCCGGCCGGAGGTCAACAGGATCAACCAACCCTGGGCTTCGCGGGTGAGCCGGCCCTGAGGTTCGGCCTCAGGCGGCGAAATTCGAAAGATATTCAAAGCGCGGGGGTACTCACGGATTATTCGGGACTCTACTCTCAAGACGGTTTTCCCGCGCCGGGACCGAACCTCTGAATGGCATTTCTTTCCAGCCGTCCTGCGCAATGGCCCAAGGCGGCTTTGATTTCCTTCTCGACCATCCGTGTCGAAATGCCGAAACGTCGGGAAATTTCCAGGTGTGGCGCCTCTTCCAGGCGTGCGGCAATAAAGATTTTGCGGCGACGCGCGGGTAATTCGTACAGCGCACTGAGCAACAACTGGATTTCTTTCTGCCCGCCCACTACCCGGGCTGGGTCGAGTGCCTCGTCGGACACCTGCAACAGCTCCTCCACTTCACTCCCTGTCAACAAGCGGGCGTCCGAAAGGCGACGGTCCGCGGCGATGTTCAGTGCCATGCGATACAAATAGGCATTGGGCTGCGCGATGTCCGGCACATTCTCCATGCGGTCGACCCGCAGGTAGGTTTCATGCAACACATCATTGGCCAGATCCTCGGATCCCAGACGACGACGCAAGCGCACCTTGAAGTCGTCATAGGACGTCAGGAACAGCCTTACCATCGATTTTTTCCCGGTGTCTTTCATCCCCCGGAAACTCCTTTCCACTGTGGGCATTCCATGCGTTTCCCTGATGACTCCGGTAGCAAAAGCAGCGTGACCGGCTGGCTCAGAGAGCTGGGTGCCGGCCGTTCGATATCCAGGTTACGTAAACTTTCCACCAGCGCGGCGTCGCGCTGAACATCTCCCGTGGAACTGATCAGTCGGCTGTGCTGAACCACACCGTCACGGCCGATCCACAACTGGAGCAAGGCGCGAAAACTGCCCGGGCGGACCAATGGCGAGCGGCACAAGCTGTGTTCGATCGCTGTTTGAATCGATGTCGCATAACTACTGCCGGCAAGCGTTGAAACTTGTGCTGTCGACCCCGAAACGGCTGGCACCGGAGCAACCGTTGCTTTCTGCAAGGTAAAGGCATCCGCCGTGGCATATCGGGCCATCAGCCCACTGCCGTTGAGCATCAGGCTCAGGGCATCGCTCGCGCTCATGTTGCCCTTGATGGCGAGTGAACGTCTGCCACGGGTCAGCTGACGATCCACCAATACGGCCATGCCGGTCGAACGACTGAACTGCTCAAGTGCGCCGGCCAGTTCCTGAGCGGGAATATCCAGCGTTTGAGGCGCTGCCGCCTCAAGCGGCCCGGCAGTGACCATCAACGTAATCAGCCAAAGCAGCAACGCCAGGCCACCCTGACGAACAGGAGTCGACGAAATCTGGCGCGCGTCCCTGACTCTGCCTCGCTGCACGGCTGACCTATCCTTGAAAACCGTCATCGTGATGGCTGTATATGAATCTGGTGTGACGGCTGATGCAAAAAAACCATCACGAGATATCAAATCGCTATGGATTAGACTCAAGCCCATCCATGGCCCGTTCGGGCTGGACAGGAGGTCTTGAATGAACACGTTATCGACGATCGCATCGGGCGTATTAGTGGCGAGTGCGCTGTCACTGGCGCAGGCAGCGGAGCCGTTGGGATGCGTAGAGGTTTCGGTCGCAGGCTACAAGGCGCCCGACTACGATTGCCTGAGCCAGCAAATGGGCAACAACCCCGAAGGTGCTGTTGCTGCGCAGAAAAATCTGGAAGCGATGAACGTTCCGATCAACAAACGTCCGCCAAACCAGATGGGTTTGGCGACTCCGGCGGCCACCAGCACGCGCATGGGCAATGCCTTCGGCAACTCGATGAAACCGCAGCGCCCCGCTCCCGCGCCTTGAGGGTTGCTGTAGGAGCTGTCGCGTGCAACGAGGCTGCGATCTTTTGATGGTATACAAAGCAGGATCAAAAGATCGCAGCCTGCGGGACTTCAGGTACTGGGTGCTTGCCGAAAACTCACCGCCAGCCGGTTCCAGCTGTTGATGGTGGTGACCGCAATGGTCAGGTCCACCAGTTCGGCTTCTTTGAATTGCGCCCGGGCCTGCTCATAAACGTCGTCCGGCACATCGTTCTGCGAAAGCAGTGTCACCGCCTCGGTCCAGGCCAGGGCCGCGCGCTCGCGGGGGTTGAAGAAGTTGCTGTCGCGCCAGACCACGATGGAATACAGGCGGCGGTCGGTCTCGCCGAGTCGCCGGGCATCCACGGAATGCATATCGGTGCAGAACGCACAGCCGTTGAGCTGCGATGCGCGGATCTTGATCAGATGCAGCAACGCCGGCTCGATGCTCAGGCTGCTGGTCAGGGCCTCCATGGCGATCATCGCTTTCATCGCTTTGGGTGAGGCGCTGTAGTAATCCAGCCGGGGGTTCATGGCGCGACCTCATGCAGCGGTATGTGTGGTTCAAGGTAACCATTGATACCCCCGTGATACAGATCCAATTCTGCGAAAAAACCCTGTACCACCCGACAGCAGACCAATTGGCGGTTTTTATGCCACTCAACTTCTGACAACCACTGCTTGAGGGTAATCTGGCGCGACGCACACGCGCCCCCATTGCATCGGAGCTACGCCGGTATGGAACTACATGTTGTCATTAACGGCCGCAAGGATCTGGCGGGCCAGTTGTACAACCAACTGCGCAGCGCCATCGAATCGGGTCGTCTGGCAGCAGGGACGCAGCTTCCACCGAGCCGCTTGCTCGCCGAGCAGTTGGGCATCTCACGCAAGACCATCTCCGATACCTACGCGCAGCTGACCTACGAAAATTACCTTACCGGGGTGATCGGCAAGGGCACTTACGTCAATGCCCGCGCCTCGAAAATAGAGCGCAAGCAAAGCCATTCGGAGTTGGCAGGTTTCGAGGTGATCGAATCCTGGCGCAACCTGCCGGTGTTTTTGCGCCATCCGACGCTGGAAGGTTCGCTGCGTTATGACTTCATCGGCGGCGCCACCAGCAAGGGCCAGTTTCCCCAGGACGACTGGCGGCGCTGTACGTCCCATGCCTTGCGCCAGATCGCTGCATCCAAAGGCTTCTACAGCTTGCCCGAAGGCCTGCCGGCGCTGCGCAACGCCATCGCGCGGCATATCGCGTTTTCCCGTGGGGTCAATTGCCAGGACGAAGACGTGGTGGTGTGCAACGGCGCCCAGCAGGCACTGGACCTGATCTCCCGCGTGCTCACGCGACCCGGCAGTATAGTCGCCATGGAAGACCCCGGATATCCGCCCGCGCGCCTGTTGTTCGGCACTCATGGCGCCACGGTGATTGGCGTTCCGGTGGATGCCGAAGGCATCCAGGTGGACAAGATTCCCATTGGCACACGGCTGATCTACGTCACCCCTTCGCACCAGTTCCCTTTGGGCATGCCGATGAGCCAGGCACGACGAGTGGCGCTGCTGGCAAAGGCCCATGAACTGGGCGCGATCATCATCGAGGACGACTACGACAGCGAATTCCGCTACGAAGGGCGCCCGACGGACTCACTACAAAGCATGGATGAGCGTGGCATCGTCGCCTACGTCGGGACTTTCTCGAAAACCCTGCTGCCGGAGTTGCGCCTGGGTTACGCGATCCTGCCACCGGCAATCCTCGAAGCGGTGGTGCGCGCCAAGCAGCTCACCGACCTGCACACCTCTACCCTGCCCCAGTGGGCGCTGGCCAAATTCATCGCTGAAGGTTGCCTGCTCAAGCACATTCGCCGCTGCCATACGATCTATGCGGGCCGGCGCGACCGCATCCTCGCGCGCATGGCTGGCGATCTCTCGCCATGGCTCGAGGCGGTGCCGACCACTGCCGGCTTCCACATGGTGGCGCTGTGCAAGGTACCGATCGACGTTGCGCTGGTGATCGAACTGGCGAAAAAGGTGGAAGTCGGGCTCTACGCGATCAACAGCTTTTTCTATCAGCAACCGCCGAAAGCCGGGTTTTTCCTGGGGTTTGGCGCCATCGAAACCCTGGACATCGATACTGCACTGGACCGTTTGAGAGATATTTTGCAACAGCTTGCGTGATTGGACTGCGTCTTTATCCGGCGATTGGCTATTGGTGGTCCGGGGGGGCAGGCCTATCCTGCAAAGGCGTTATCCCTCAATGAGCAGGATTCGTCCGGCCTGATTCAGGAGTGTTAGCAATGTCCTATGAAGTGATCAATACCGTAAAGGTGCAGGCCGTCGCCGGCCGCTCGGAAGAACTGGGTAAGCAACTGCAAAAGATTGTCGACACCCTGCGCGAACTACCGGGCTGTGACTCCTATATGGTCGACCGCTGCCCTGAGGACAGTAATCGCTGGACCGTCAGCGCCCACTGGCAATCGGAATCGGCGATGCAGTCGCACTTCAACAGTCCCCAGGTGCAAGGCTTCATCGACCTGATCGACTGCCAACTGGCGAATGCCGTCGACTTCAACAGCTTTCCGATCCGATAGAAACCCGTTAAAGATCGCAGCCTTTTGGCCATTTCCGCAGGGTATGGGTACCTCTGTGGAAATGACCGGAGGCTGCGATCTTTTTCGTTTCCGCGCCTGTCACATTGGTCACCCGATCTTCCCGAATATTGGCTGTTTGATTGCCATTCGCGGCGCACTAGATTGGTTCTACACCACTAACCCAACGCAGGTGATGAACCATGAACGTTTTGCGCTTCTGTGCCGCTCCCCTTGTTGCCCTGGCATTGATCCTTTCCGCCTCGGCATTCGCCCATGAAGCCGGTGAACCTTCGGAGAAAATCACGGTATTGCAGGACCAAATGCTGAAAAACGTACCGGGGAAAAAGGCCCTGATGATCGAGGTCGACTACAAGCCTGGCCAATCATCCATTGCCCATAAACACGACGGCACGGCCATGGCATACGTCCTCTCGGGATCTATTACTTCCCAGGTCAAAGGCGAAAAAGAAGTGACCTACAAGGCGGGCGAATACTGGTACGAAGCGGCGGGCTCCGAGCATCTGGTGTCGAAAAACGCCAGCGCCACCGAGCCTGCCAAGTTGCTGGTGTTCATGGTGTTGTCACCGGACGAGAAAGTGTTGCTCCCTCTGAAAAACTGATCGCTGAACCAGTAGCCATAAATAAAAACGCCCGAATCGTTGTTTCGGGCGTTTTTATTTCTCCGGGCAATTACCCGGACGTCTTTAAACCAAACAAAACTATGGGTCACCCGATAACAACGGATATTGGCTATTTCATTTCGTTCTTCACGGTTTAGTCTGAAACTCACTGCCGGCCACTGCCGGCAACTTCAACTTCCCTACTGATGTTGTTTCACTGGAGAAACACAATGAAACTTGCACTTGTCAGTACGTTATCGTTGGCTGCTCTGATGGCTGGCTGCTCGGTACCCACGGCGCCTTCGGCGGTTTCCTCGCTGGACGGAATCTTCACCGAACCGGTAGGCCGCAGCAACGCGACCCGCATCTCCAACGGCAGCCATGTTTCCCTGGGCGTGGTGTACAGCCAGAACACCCAGGCCAACCGCGCTTATCTGCAGGACTACCAGGCCAATGCCGGCACCGGCTTCGGCCAGAGCCTGCTGGTGCAGGACATTCATGACGCCTACGTCGCCACCTCCAAACCCGACCTTGCGGTGGACTGGGTCAAGGCCTCGCTGCAACGGCAATTCGGTTCGGTCACGGTGTACCCGGACATGCAAAGCCTGAAAGCCGCGAAACCGGATGTCGTCGCCATTATCGACAGCCGCAGCCAGTTGATCACCTCACGCAGTTCAGACGTCGAGTCCAAAGTCAGCGCGGATTTTTATGACAGCAACTTGAACTACATCGCCACGGCACAAGGTTATGACGCCAAAGCACTCAGCCCGGTATGGGCGGACTTCAAACGTAGCGAAGAGATCGTTGCCGACATTAACGAACAACAGAATGTGCAAGTAAGGGCACTGCAGAAGTTTGACCAGTCGCTCAGTAATTTACTGACGAGTCCGACAAGTAATGTGTCGATGATTGAGAATACAACTGGCCAGAAGTTGTATTGAGATCAATGACCCCATCGCGAGCAGGCTCGCTCCTACAGTTGAAATGCGGTCCACTGTAGGAGCGAGCCTGCTCGCGATGCGGCCAGACCAGCCACCACAAAACCTACAGACCAAAAAAAACCCCGCATCTCTCAATGCGGGGCTTTTTCATTCAACGCCTGATCAGGCCGCCGGTTCCAGCTCGGCGGCGACAGCGGCAGGCACTACCGCTTGACCGCTCAACGCCAGGTCCAGCAACTCACGGTTGGCCACTGCATACATGGCGTAGTCAGTGCCGCTGGCGGCACGGATTTCCACCAGCATGGCACGCCAGCGCTCGATCATGCTGCCGTGCTGCCCCATCCACAGCGCCAAACGTGCTTCCACGTCCTGGGTGCCGTCGCCCTGTTGCAGGACCGAGATGGTGATCGCTCGTTGCTGCCAGTCCACATCATCACGGAACGCTTCACGGGCCAGGGCCTGCCAGTTGTTTTCAACCGGCAGAGCGCTGATCTGCTGCATGTACCAGGTGATGTCCAGCGCGCTGCCCACGGCGAAGTAGGCCTTGGCCACTTCGGCCGGATCCTGGCCAGTCACGTCGGAAGCCTCGATGATCGGCAGCAGGGTGTACAGGTGCGAAGTACCCGCCACCATGCGCGCCAGCAACTCCGGCACACCGGCTTCGACATACGCCTGATAACGAGTCTGCCAGGTGTCGCGGATCTCGCCACTGAGCAACTCGTCGAGCTTGAGACCCAACTCTTTCAGGTGCGGACCGAAGTGCGCGACGTCACGGGCAGCGTTCTGCTCGTTGCGACGGGCACGCAGGAACCAGCGTGTGGCGCGACGGCCCAGACGCATCAGCTCGTCCATCAGCTCTAGCTGCACGTCGGCGGAAACCTGGTAGTCCAGGTTCTCGATCTGACGGAACCAATGCGGGAGGTGGAAAATGTCGCGCACGATCACGTAAGCACCGGCCACGTTCGCCGGGCTCATGCCGGTCGACTCTTTGAGTCGTTGAACGAAGGTGATGCCCATGTGGTTGACCAGGTCGTTGGCGATCTGGGTGCTGACGATTTCGCGCTTCAGGCGGTGACGGCGCATGGCGGCGGAGAACTTGCTCACCAGGGTCGGCGGGAAAGCGGTTTCCATGTCGCGGGTCAGGTAGTCGTCATCCGGCACCAGGGAGCCCAGCAGCTGCTCCTTGAGGTCGATCTTGCTGTAGGAGATCAGCACCGACAGCTCGGCACGGGTCAGGCCATGACCTTCGGCGACGCGCTCGTTGAGTGCGTCTTCGGCAGGCAGGAACTCGATGGCGCGATCCAGCTTGCCGCGACCTTCCAGATCGTTCATCAGGCGCTTGTATTCGGCAATCCGCGGCAAAGCGCGACGGGCTGCCAGGGACAGGGCCTGAGTCTGCTTGTAGTTGTTGCCCAGCACCAGGTTGCCGACTTCGTCGGTCATGCTCGCCAGCAACTGGTTACGTTGCTTGTCGGTCATGTCACCGGCCTGAACCACTTCGTTCAGCAGGATCTTGATGTTCACTTCGTGGTCGGAGCAGTCCACACCACCGGCGTTGTCGATGAAGTCGGTGTTGGAACCGCCGCCATTGAGGCCGAATTCCACACGACCCAGTTGGGTCATGCCGAGGTTACCGCCCTCGCCCACGACTTTGCAGCGCAGTTCGTTGCCGTTCACACGCAGTGCATCGTTGGCCTTGTCGCCGACATCGGCGTGGCTTTCGCTGCTGGCTTTCACGTAAGTACCGATACCGCCGTTCCACAACAGGTCCACCGGCGCCTTGAGCAAGGCGTTGAGCAGTTCGGTCGGGGTCAGTTTGTCGGCCTTGATGTCGAAGCGTTCCTGCATCTGCGGGGAAATCGCGATGCTCTTCGCGCTGCGCGAGAAGATGCCGCCGCCTTCGGACATGATGCTGGTGTCGTAATCCGACCATGCCGAACGTGGCAGGTCGAACATGCGTTGACGCTCGACGAAGCTGGTCGCCGGGTTCGGGTTCGGGTCGATGAAGATGTGCAGGTGGTTGAACGCAGCGACCAGTTGCAGCTTGTCGGACATCAGCAAGCCGTTACCGAACACGTCACCGGCCATGTCGCCGACGCCTACTACGGTGATGCTGTCTTCCTGGACATTGATGCCGCGCTCGCGGAAGTGGCGCTGTACGCCGACCCACGCGCCCTTGGCGGTGATGCCCATTTTCTTGTGGTCGTAACCGGCCGAACCACCGGACGCGAACGCGTCACCCAGCCAGAAACCGTAGTCGATGGCAATGCCGTTGGCGATGTCGGAGAAGGTTGCAGTGCCCTTGTCCGCCGCCACCACCAGGTACGGGTCATCGTCGTCATGACGCACGACGTTGGCCGGCGGCACCAGGGCGCCGTCTTTCAGGTTGTCGGTGATGTCCAGCAGGCCCGAAATGAAGATGCGGTAGCAGGCGATGCCCTCGGCCGCGATCTCGTCACGGCTGCCGCCCAGTGGCAGGCGACGCGGCAGGAAGCCGCCCTTCGCACCCACCGGCACGATGACCGAGTTCTTCACTTGCTGGGCTTTTACCAGGCCCAACACTTCAGTACGGAAGTCTTCTTCACGGTCGGACCAGCGCAGACCACCACGCGCCACGTTACCGAAGCGCAGGTGCACGCCTTCGACGCGCGGCGAGTACACGAAGATTTCGAACTTCGGCACCGGCTTCGGCAGTTCAGGGATCAAGTGCGGGTTGAACTTGAAGCTGAAGTACGACTTGTTCTGGCCGTTGGCGTCGGTCTGGTAGAAGTTGGTCCGCAGGGTCGCTTTGATCAGATCAAGGTAGCGACGCAGGATGCGGTCTTCGTTGAGCACCTGAACGTCGTCCAGCGCGGTCAGGATCGCGTGTTCCAGACGCTGCTCGAGATCGTCGCTGCTCAGCTTGCGCGCCAGGTAGAAGCGGGTCTTGAACAACCGGGTCAGCTCGCGAGCGATGTCGGTGTGGTTGTTCAGGGTGCTGGCGATGTAACCCAGGTCGAAGCCCAGACGGATCTGCTTCAGGTAACGGGCGTAAGCACGCAGCAGCGCAACGTCACGCCATGGCAGGCCGGCGGTCAGTACCAGGCGGTTGAACGCATCGTTCTCGGCATCGCCACGGACGATGTGGACGAACGCGTCCTGCAGGGTGTCGTTGAGTTGCTGGATGTCCAGGTCCAGGCCTTCGGCAGCCGTGAACGCGAAGTCGTGAATCCAGAACTCGCGGCCATTGTTGTGACGCAGGCGATACGGGAATTCACCCAGCACGCGCAGACCGAGGTTTTCCAGGATCGGCAGTACGTCGGACAGTGCCAGCGGGGTATCGGCGTGGTACAGCTTGCAATGCAGCTCACGCTGACCGGACACCTGGCCCAACGGCTGGTAGAAGCTCATCACCAGTGGATTTTTTTCGTTGAGGCTCAGCAGGTGCTGCATGTCGACCACGGCCGAATGCGCTGCGAAACGCTCGCGATAACCGGCCGGGAAGCCTTTCGGGAAGTCCGCCAGTACGTTGGTGCCGTTGGCTTCGCCGAAGCTTTCGACAGTCAGGGCCGAGTAGTCGTCCTGCCAGCTGCGGCAGGCCTGCACCACTTCTTTTTCCAGCTGCTGCGGGTCGATGTCGATGCGGTTTTTCGGGTCTACGCGCAGGATCAACTGCACGCGCGCCAGCACGGACTCGGAGAAGAAGGTCCAGAACTCGCAGTCCGAGGCTTTCAGGCGATCCATCAGCACTTGCTGGATCTTCTGGCGCACTTCGGTGGAGTAGATGTCACGCGGCACGTAAGCCAGGCAGTAGCAGAAACGGCCGTACGGGTCTTTGCGCAGGAACACGCGGATCTTGTTGCGCTCCTGGATCTGCACGATCGACATCACGGTGCTGAACAGCTCGTCCACCGGGGTCTGGAACAGATCGTCGCGCGGCAGCACTTCAAGTACCTGGGCCAGTTCCTTGCCCAGGTGAGCCTTGGCCTGGAAGCCGGAGCGGCGCTCGATTTCCGCGACCTTGCGGCGGATGTACGGGATGACCCGCACGCTCTCGCCATACACCGACGAGGTGTACAGGCCCATGAAACGGCATTCCTTGATGACCTTGCCGTCGGCATCGATTTCACGGATCGACACGTAATCCGGGTAAGCCGGACGATGTACACGGCTTGGGTGCGCGGCCTTGGCGAACGACAGCAGCGTCGGTTCGCGCAGGTAGTTCACGGCGTAGTCTTCGATGCGCAGGTCATCGTAGGTCAGGCCGGCGCGCAGCAGTTTGGTCAGGCCAAGGAAGGAATCCTTGTCATAGGCGATGTGCCCGCCATCGGCTTCATCGCTGACCACGAACTCTTCGTAGCCGAGGAAGGTGAAGTGGTTGCCCACCAGCCATTCCAGGAAGCTCTTGATTTCGTTCTTCTCGTCGGCATCGACGGCGAAACGGCTGTTGTCCAGGTTGGTCAGGATTTCCTGGACCTTGGCTTTCATCGGTTCGAAATCGCCCACCGCGACGCGTACTTCGGCGAGCACTTGCTCCAGCTCTTTGGTCAGTACGTTCAGTTCAGCGGTGTTGGCGCAACGGTCGATTTCCAGGTACATCAACGACTCTTGCAGCACGTCGTCGCCCTGGGTGCCTTTGGGCAGGATTTCCAGCAACTCGCCCTTGCTGCCGCGACGCACGCTCAGCACGGTGGTTTGCAGGGTGTGGATGCTGTAGCCGCGACGGTTCAGTTCGGTGCGCACCGAGTCCACCAGGAATGGCAGATCGTGGTGCAGCACTTCGACCGCGGTGTGGGTCGACTGCCAGCCGTGGCGTTCGTAATCGGGGTTGTAGACGCGCACTTGCGGTTGCGCGTGATCGAAGCGCTCAAGCAGGCGCCACGCAGAAAGGGTACAGCCAGCGAGGTCGGACAACCGACGTTGGGTCAGTTCATCCAGGGAAATGATGCCGAAGAATTGTTCAGCGAACAGCGCCACTTGTGGCAGTGCCTGTTCACTGATGTGCTGCGCCAGTGCCGCTTGCAGTTGGTGCTGGAAGTCGGCTTTGCTGGCTGCGGTGAAGAACGCCATCTGTGGTACTCCGCTTGGGCTTGTTATTGATGGAAGCGTCGCGCGAAACCCCTTTCGGGGCTACGTTTCAAAGCTAGCCGTCACCCTGTTCCTGATTCTCGGGCAGAGGAAACAGGGTGACAGGTGGGTGAAGCTAGACGAGACACTCGGGTCACATTCACCTTCCGTGAATGGGCATCTGCAAAAACGACTGGGCTGCGTGCAGCGCAATGTCTTTACAGGTACTCATCCGTTGCGCAGCTTAACGAGTGCGGCAAGGCCCGTGCTTGCGGTGCTGCGACATATTCGGTCAACGGTACGCAGCGCGGCAGCGGCGCATCGGATAACACTAGCAGCCGTATGGTGTTTTGGCCGTTTTATGCCCGAATTTCCGGCACATCCGTACCAGAAATGACCAGCAACACTAACGCCGTTTACAACACGTCCACTGATACTCGGACGAGCATAAATATGCGAGGGCTGGCAGAATCGCCCATTGTTCGCCTTTTACAACGCTCGTCGAGCCAGGAATCCCCCATGCAAATGACCACCGCCCTCTTGATCGTCAACCCGTGCGACGACGAGGAAGACAACATGGCCATGCTCTGCTGCCACAGCGACAAGGGCGAGATGTTCCTGATGAGCCGCTATCCGGACGAAGACGAGCTGGAAATCACCCTGGATGGCGAGCCTTCGACCCTCGACGGTGTGAAGGTCACGCTGAGCGCCACCCTGCTGAAGATCGAAATCGCGGCGGCGGATGCCGATGCATTGAATGGGGATGATGTGCTGGAGATCACCTTCAACCCGGACATGGTGGATATGGATGAGGTTGCAGAGACCCTGAAGAACATTCTCGATGGGACTGGCACCTTCATTAGCGAAGTTTAATGGCGTCTGGATGGGCCTCATCGCTGGCAAGCCAGCTCCCACAGTCACCGATGTGTCGCACAGATATCATGTACACCGCCAATACCTGTGGGAGCTGGTCTGCCAGCGATGAGGCCCTGGCGGTCACTTCAAGACTGTTGCTCAACAAAAAATCCAACCAATCTCCCGACCCTTTCCCCCACTTTGCACAAAATGCCGTTAGTCGCCGCCCCCTGCGATGGATTAAAGTAACGCCCCCAGCCCTGGCGTATTACGCACGCCCTTGGCCACCCTTTTGCAGGAACAGTCATCGATGGAACATCGTGAAGCGCTGCTAGCGCTGCGAACCTTTCTTTCAACGCAGATTCTCGGCCAGGAAAAACTCATCGAGCGTTTGCTCATCGCCCTGCTTGCCGACGGCCACATGCTGGTCGAGGGCGCTCCTGGTCTGGCCAAGACCAAGGCCATCAAAGAACTCGCCGAAGGCATCGAAGCCCAGTTCCATCGCATTCAGTTCACCCCCGACCTGCTGCCCGCCGACATCACCGGCACGGAAATCTATCGTCCGGAAACCGGCAGTTTCGTGTTCCAGCAAGGGCCGATCTTCCACAATTTGGTGCTGGCGGACGAAATCAACCGCGCCCCGGCGAAGGTTCAGTCAGCGCTGCTCGAAGCCATGGCCGAGCGCCAGGTCAGCGTCGGGCGTAGCACCTACGAGTTGTCGCCGCTGTTTCTGGTGATGGCGACGCAAAACCCTATCGAGCAGGAAGGCACCTATCCGCTGCCCGAAGCCCAACTCGACCGATTCCTGATGCATGTGAAAATCGGTTTCCCCGACTCGGCCGTCGAACGCCGCATCCTTCAACAGGCTCGCGGCGAAGCACTCAACGGCGAGACCAAGCCCGAGCGCCGGGTCAGCCAGCAGGCGATTTTTGCCGCACGCAAGGAAATCCTCGGTTTGTACATGGCCGACGCCGTGGAGGAATACCTGGTGCAGTTGGTCATGGCCACGCGCACCCCGGCCAAGTTCGACCCGGAAATGGCCGAGTGGATCGCCTACGGCGCCAGTCCTCGCGGTTCCATCGCCCTCGACCGTTGCGCCCGTGCCCACGCCTGGCTCGCCGGGCGCGACTTCGTCAGCCCGGAAGACATTCAAGCGGTGCTGTTCGACGTGTTGCGCCATCGCATCATTCTTTCCTTTGAAGCCGAAGCCGCCGGCATCGACCAGGACCGGGTGGTCCAGCGGATTCTCGACGTCGTAGCCGTCGCTTGAGTCCGATGAACGCCAATCTGCCGCCCGAACCGGGCATCCGCATCACGCTCGCCGAGCTGATCGAGATGCGCCACCGCGTGCGTGAAGTGCAGCTGTTTTCCACGCCAAGCCAGCGCAGCCCGCTGATTGGCCTGCACCACTCCAAGCTGCGTGGCCGTGGCGTGGATTTCGATCAGGTGCGGGTCTATCAGGCCGGCGACGACGTGCGCACCATTGACTGGCGCGTCACCGCGCGGACCCAGGAGCCGCACACCAAGCTGTTCCATGAAGAACGTGAACGACCGATTTTCATCATGGTCGAGCAAAGCCGTCGGCTGTTTTTCGGCTCAGGACTGATGTTCAAGTCGGTACTGGCCGCCCAGGCCGCGAGCCTGATCGGCTGGGCCGCGCTCGGGCATAACGATCGGGTCGGCGGACTGGTGTTCGGCGACAACGAGCACTACGAAATCAAACCCCGGCGCAGCAAACAAAGCCTGCTGCAACTGCTCAACCGTCTGGTGCGGGTCAATCAGTCGCTGCACAGCGAAAGCGAGCCTGACCGCGACGCCTTCGGTATTGCCCTGCGTCGCGCCCGGGAGGTATCGCGTCCGGGCAGCCTGGTGTTTGTGATCTGCGACGAACGCGCCCTCACGGAAAGTGCCGAGCAGCAGTTGAGCCTGCTGTCACGGCATTGCGACCTTTTGCTGTTGCCGCTGTCCGACCCGCTCGATCACGCCTTGCCCGCCGCCGGCCTGCTGCGTTTCGCCGAGCGCGGAGCGCAACTGGAACTCGACACGCTCAATTACGACCTGCGCCAGACTTATCGCGCCCAGGCTGAAGCTCGGGTTGCCCGATGGGAATTGCTCGCACAGAAGCTGCGGGTGCTGCTGATTCCCCTGAGCACCCAGAGCGAGATGGTCGAGCAATTGCGCGACTACCTGAACCCGCAGAAACCGGGGAAAGCTCGATGAACGGCCTCGAGCAATTACAACCGCTGATTTCCCCGCCTCCAATCGCCTTCTGGCCGCCAGCACCAGGCTGGTGGTTGCTGCTGTTACTGCTCCCTGTCATCGGCTTCGGCCTGTGGAAACTGCGGCGCTTCATCCCGCAGAAACGCCGCATCGTGCGAGCCGAACAGCCACTGGACCCGGCGCGCCTTGCCGCGCTGGCAGAACTCGCACTGATGCCCAAGCCCTACGACGGCGCCCCCGCCGGCGCCTGGCTGCAGCAACTCAACGGCCTGCTCAAGCGCCTGTGCCGCAACCATTACCCGTACAGCCAGAGCCACACCCTCAACGGACGCAAATGGCTGGCCTTCCTCGACAACCGCTGCCCGGCAGCCGGCCTGACGCGCTGGATGGTGCTGGTCGAAGGCGCCTACAAACCCGAATGCAAACTCGACGACAAGGCGATTGCCGGCCTGACCCAAGCGGTCGAAACCTGGATTCGCAAACATGTTTGAGTTCGCCTGGCCGTGGATCTTCGTCCTGTTGCCGTTGCCGTGGCTGATGCGCCTCGTGCTGCCGGTGGCCGACAGTGGCGAACCGGCGCTCAAAGTCAGCTTCCTCAGCGACCTCGAAGGCCTGGCCCGGCGCCGCGCCCGGGCCAACCTGCCGGCCTGGCGCCAACAGGCACCGTTCCTGCTGTTGTGGCTGATGCTGCTGAGCGCCGCCGCGCGTCCGCAATGGCTCGGCGAACCGTTGCCGATCGCTGCCAGTGGTCGCGATCTGCTGGTGGCGGTGGACGTGTCCGGCTCGATGGATTTCCCCGATATGCAGTGGCAAGGCGAAGACGTCAGCCGCCTGGCGCTGGTGCAGAATCTGCTCGGTGATTTCCTCGAAAGCCGCGAAGGTGATCGGGTCGGTTTGATCCTGTTCGGCAGCCAGGCTTACCTGCAAGCGCCGCTGACTTTCGACCGACGCACCGTGCGCATCTGGCTCGATGAAGCGCGCATCGGCATCGCGGGCAAGAACACCGCCATTGGCGATGCGATTGGCCTGGGCCTCAAACGCCTGCGACAGCGCCCGGCGCAAAGTCGGGTGCTGATTCTGGTGACTGACGGTGCCAACAACGCTGGCGAAATCGACCCGCTGACCGCCGCGCGCCTGGCGGCCAAAGAAGGCGTGAAAATCTACCCGATCGGCATTGGTGCCGATCCGGATCAAACCGGCTCCCTGGGTTTCCTTGGCATCAATCCGAGCCTGGACCTCGACGAACCGGCCTTGCAGGCGATCGCCGACGCCACTGGCGGCCAGTATTTCCGCGCTCGCGACGGCAAGGAACTGCAAACGATCAAGGACACCCTCGACCGACTGGAACCCGTGACCCAGCAACCAACCCAGGCCCGTCCGGCCCAGGCGTTGTATCACTGGCCACTGGCAACGGCGTTACTGCTCAGCATGTTGCTGGTTGCCCGCGTGCTTTGGCCGGACAACCCGTTGCAGCGTCTGTTTACCAAGGATCTGTTTTTGCAATCGCAAATGCCTGACTGGCGCCAGCGCCTCAAGCGCCTGCGTCTGCGGAGACGCCGATGAGCGAGCTCTGGCCCTTCTGGTTCCGCCCTTTTTGGCTGCTGTTGTTGCCGCTGCTGGGCTGGTTGCTGTGGCAACTCTGGCATCGACAGAAACGCGCCGGACGCTGGCAGATGATTCTGCCGCCGGCCTTTCATGCGACGCTGCTGCGCGGTGGCAGCGGCCGCGACAGCAAACTGCCTTGGGTGGCGCTGGGTGTGGCGTGGCTGCTGACGATTCTCGCGTTGCTGGGGCCGAGCTGGGAGCGTGTCGAGCAAATCAGCCAGAAGCCCGCCGACCCCTTGGTGGTCATTCTGGAACTGACCCCGGAAATGCTCGCCACCGACGTTCAGCCCAATCGGCTGGAACAGGCCCGGCGCAAACTCTTCGACGTGCTGCAGATTCGCAGCGATGCGCAAACCGCCATCGTGGTCTATGCCGGCAGCGCCCACACGCTGGTGCCGCTGTCGGACGACCTGGCCACCAGCCGAAATCTGCTGGATGCACTCAAGCCTTCGCTGATGCCTGAAGCCGGCCATCGCGCCGATCTGGCAGTGATCAAGGCCTTGTCCCTGCTGGAGCAAGCGGCATTGGGCGACGGCCGGATCCTGCTGATCGGTTCGTCGCTGACGGATCAGGAACGCCAGGGCATTCGTCGCGCACTGAGCGGCAAATCCACCCAGTTCCTGATGCTTGGCATCGGCACCGCCGAAGGCTCGCCGATCACTCAGGAGGACGGTAGCTTCCTCAAGGATGAACAGGGCGCAATTCTGGTGCCGCATCTGGACGAGCCCGGCCTCAAAGCCTTCGTCAATGATCTGGATGGACGCTATCGCCACGCGCGCCTGACGGACAGCGATCTGCGTGGCCTCGGCCTGCTCGACGGCCCGCGCCATCTGCGCAACGACGGTCAGACCCTGCGCCTCGACACCTGGGCCGACCAGGGTTACTGGCTGCTATTGCCGCTATTGCTGCTGGCGGCATGCGCCGGTCGTCGCGGCTGGTTGCTGTGCCTGCCGCTGCTGTTGGCGCTGCCACAACCGAGCTATGCCTTCGAATTCCAGGACCTGTGGTTGCGTCCCGACCAACAAGGCCTGCACCTGCTCAAGCAGGATCGCCCGGCCGAGGCCGCGCAGCACTTCGAAGATCATCAGTGGCAAGGCGTGGCCCTGTACGAGGCTGGCGATTACAGCGCTGCCGCCCAGCGGTTCGCCGAAGGCAACGATGCCCACGCCCACTACAATCGTGGCAACGCCCTGGCCAAGAGCGGTGAGCTGGAGGCTGCGTTGGATGCGTACGAACAGGCACTTGAACGACAACCGGACTTGCGCCCGGCATTGACCAACAAGGCACTGGTGGAAAATCTGCTCAAGCAGAAAACTGCGCCACCGGCTACCGAACCGGACAAGACCGCCGACGAAACCACCAAGCCCTCTGAACAGGAACCACCACCGGGCGATGCGGCGCAACCGTCGACTGCCGGCGAACCGAAAACCGCCGACCAACAGGCCGGCCACGAAACCGGCGAACCGTCGACAACACCGCCACGCCCTGGCGCCAATGAAGTCCCGGGCAGCGAACTGGGTGACGAACAACACACCACGCCCCCCATGCGCCCGGTCGGCGACAGCATCGAAGGCGAACAGCAGCAGGCGCTGGAGCAATGGCTGCGGCAGATTCCGGATGATCCGGGGGAATTGCTCCGACGCAAATTCTGGTACGAACAGCAACAACATCAGGATCAGGGAAAAACTCGATGACCCGCTTCACCGCCTTCATGTTCGCCACATTGTTGTGCACCTTCCAGGTCCACGCTGCGGAGCTGGTCGCCAGTGTCGACCGCACGCGTCTGAACTCCGGCGAGACGATCGAACTGACCCTGGAATCCAACGACGTGACGCAGTTCGGCAAGCCTGACCTGACGCCGCTGGAGCCACTGTTCGAAGTCCGCGGCACCCGTCAGGTCAACCAGCTGAATACGCTGAATGGCGACAACCGCGCCACCACCCGCTGGATCGTCACTCTGCTGCCGCTGCACAACGGCAGCGTGGTGATCCCGTCGCTGAAACTGGGTGACAACCAGAGCCAGTCGATCACCGTGCAAGTGATCGAGAGCGAGACCCAGGAAAACACCCACAAGCAGGCACCGGTGTTCATCGAGGCGAGCCTCGATCAAAACAGCGTGTACGTGCAGGCCCAGGCGCTCCTCACCCTGCGCATCTACCATTCAGTGTCGCTGTACGACGACAGCAGCCTGCCACCGCTGCAAATCCCCGACGCACGCATCGAACAACTGGGCGACTCGCGCACCTACGAGAAAGACATCAATGGCGTGCGGCACGGCGTAATCGAAATGCGCTACGCCATCTACCCGCAGCACAGCGGCGAGCTGATCATTCCCGGGCAGATCTTCAATGCCGCGTTGGTGGACGCACAGCCCGCGCCGAGCAGCGCATCGCAGGCGCCGAAGTCCGGCAAGCTGATGCGTGTCAGCTCTGGCGAACTGCTGCTGACGGTCAAGCCCAAACCCATCACTTACCCCGCTGACCTGCCTTGGCTACCGGCGCGCAGCCTGACGCTCAGCGAGACCTGGAATCCGGAGCCGGAACACGTTCAGGTCGGTGATTCCCTGACCCGCAGCCTGACGGTGCAGGCCGAGGGCCTCGCCAGTACGCAACTACCGCCGATGCCCGGCACCGAAGCCAGTGGCTTGCGCCGCTATCCGGATCAACCGGTGCTGGATAATCAGAACAGCGAGCGTGGCCTGGTCGGCAGTCGCGAAGACCGCGAGGCGCTGGTGCCTTCCCGTAGCGGCTCGATCGAACTGCCGTCAGTTGAAGTGGTCTGGTGGAACACGTTCGAAGACCATCTGGAACACAGCAGCCTGCCCGCCAGAACCCTGCAAGTGGCGGCCAACCCTAGCCTGATGGTCGACACGCCGGCCGGCACCTCACAACTCAACGCCGCCGCCGACAGCGAAACGCTTTGGCGCTGGAAGCTCAGCACGCTGATCCTGGCGTGCACCACCCTGCTCGGCTTCGGCCTGTGGTGGCGAGCGCGCTGGCAACCGGCAATCCTGCGCGCTGCGCAAACCGGCCCGAGCCCGCGCACCGTGCTCGACGAACTCAAGCGCGCCTGCCAGGCCAACGACTCCCACGCCACGCGCCAGGCCCTCGACGCCTGGGCCCGGCAACAACCGGAAACCCTGGCCGACATGGCCGCCCGCTTCGTCCCGCTGTCCGACGCCCTCGACGGCTTGAACGGCGCGCTGTACAGCGAAACCGGCCAGCACTGGCAAGGTGAAGAGCTGTGGCGGGCAATCCGCACGATCCCGATAGCCGAACGCGTCCAGGACCCGGTCGGCGACAGTGGCTTGCCGCCGCTGTACCCTAAATAACCACATTCCTTGTAGCAGCTAGCGAAGCCTGCGTTCGGCTGCTACATAGTGCACGTGGCCACATCCGGGCTGTTTGCCAGTAAACTCTCCCCCCTTTCGCCGCTGTCATTTTTTCTCGCGGCCATCACCTTTTTATGTAGCGGAGTTCGCCTTGCGTCTGTTTCACACCTCCGACTGGCACCTCGGGCAGAACCTGCACGGGCAGGATCGCGATTTCGAGCACGGCTGTTTTCTCGACTGGCTGCTGCGTCAGCTCAAGCTGGATCAGCCCGATGTGCTGCTGATCGCCGGCGATATCTTCGACACGGTCAACCCGCCGGTCAAAGCCCAGGAACGCCTGTACGACTTCATCGTCAGCGCCCACGAACAGCAACCGTTGCTGACCATCGTGATGATAGCCGGCAACCATGATTCCGGCTCGCGCATTGAACTGCCCGCGCCGTTGATGCGCCGTTTGCGGACCCATGCGTTGGGCCGGGTGCTATGGCTGGACGACGGGCAACTCGACGCCGAACGCCTGCTGATACCGCTGCCGAACGCAAAAGGTAAAACCGTCGCCTGGTGTCTGGCGTTACCGTTCCTGCGCCCGGCCGAAGTCACGGGTGCGCATTTGGGCGACAATTATTTGCGCGGGATCGGTCAGGTGCACGAGTGGCTGATCGAGGCGGCCAACGCCAAGCGCAAGAAGGGTCAGGCGCTGATCGCCATCAGCCATGCGCACATGGCCGGCGGCTCGGTGTCGGAAGATTCCGAGCGTAGCCTGATCATCGGTAACGCTGAAGCCCTGCCCGCCAGCCTGTTCGGGCCAAGCATCAGCTACGTCGCCCTCGGCCACTTGCACAAACCGCAGAAGGTCAACGGCGAAGAGCGCATTCGCTACTGCGGCTCGCCGATTCCCTTGTCGTTCTCCGAGATCGGCTATCAGCATCAGATTCTCGACATCAAGCTCGATGGCGAAACCCTGGTCAGCGTCGAACCGAAACTGATTCCTCGCGCAGTCAACCTACAACGCGTCGGCCCGGCACCTTTGGCAGAGATCCTGCTGCAACTGGCGGATCTGCCGAACATCGACCTGCTGGCCGACTACCAGCGCCAACCGTGGCTGGAAGTGCGGGTGCGCCTTGATGAACCGCAACCCGACCTGCGCAATCAAGTGGAAACTGCCCTGCAAGGCAAGGCCGTGCGCCTGGTGCGCATCGCCGCCGAATACGCCGGCAACGGCAGTCGCGAAAGCGCCGAGGACGGTGTCGCGTTGATCGAGCTGGACCAGCTCACGCCTCAGGAACTGTTCAGCCGTGCCTGGCAGGACAACTACGGCAGCGAGGTCGATGAGCAAACCCTCAAGGACTTTGCCGAGCTGCTGCAAGACGTACAGCTGGAGAGCGAACAACCATGAAGATTCTCGCGATCCGCCTGAAAAACCTTGCCTCGCTGGCCGGGCCTTTTGAAATCGACTTCACGGCCGAACCGTTGTCCAGCGCCGGACTGTTTGCCATCACCGGCCCCACCGGTGCCGGTAAAAGCACCCTGCTCGACGCCTTGTGCCTGGCGTTGTTCGGCGCCGTGCCGCGCCTGAACAACACCGGGCGCGACGCCAAGGTGCCGGACGCCGACGGCGAGATCGGCACCGGCGACCCGCGCACCCTGCTGCGTCGCGGCACCGGCGAAGGCTATGCCGAAGTGGATTTCGTCGGCGTCGACGGGCGCCGTTACCGCGCGCGCTGGGAAGCCAATCGCGCCCGGGATAAGGCCGCAGGCAAGCTGCAAGCCAGTCGCCAGAGCCTGCGCGATATCGATCAGGATCAACTGCTGGCCAGCCAGAAAGGCGAATACAAGGCGCAGCTCGAGGCTGCGCTGGGGCTGAACTTCGAGCAGTTCACCCGTGCCGTGCTGCTGGCGCAAAGCGAGTTCAGCGCCTTCCTCAAGGCCGATGACAACGACCGCAGCGAACTGCTGGAAAAGCTCACCGACACGGCGCTCTACACCCGTCTCGGCCGTCGCGCCTTCGACAAGACCAAGGAAGCCCGCGAAGCCCACAAACTGCTGCAGGATCAGGCCAGCGGTGTCACGCCGCTCGCACCTGAAGCCCGGGCGGAACTGGATGAGCGTTTCAATGCGGCGCAACAGCAGCTGAAACGCCAGCAGGCGCAACTCAAGCAGCTGGAATTGCAGCACACCTGGCTCAAGGAGTTGAGTCAGCTACACGACGCGCAACACAGCGCCACCGAGCAATTGCAATCGGCACAGACCCATTGGCAAAGCCTGGACGGCGAGCGCCTGAAGCTGACCCGCCTGGAACAACTGGCGCCGCAACGACATCAGTTCGCCCGCAAGGCCGAGGTGGATGCGTTGCTGTCACCGTTGGCGGCGTTGATTGCCGGGCAAACCCGGCAACAGGGCGAACTTGGCAAACGTCAGACTGAACTGGAACAACAGATCGGCGCTGCGCGCATCGCCTTGAATGAAGCGCAACAGCGGCAGACCGACAGTGCGCCACTTTTGCGTCAGGCCTTCGAAGCACAGAGCACCCTCGCCCGCCTGGCCAAAGACACGGCCGTCAGTGCCGAAGCAATGCAAAGTGCCGAACAGGCCTGCGCCCAGGGCCAGAGCACGATTCAAAACCTGCTCGATCAGCAAACCCAGGTCACCGGGCACTTGCAGCGCATCGCCACCGAGTTGGAGCAAAGCGTCCATCTGGCGCCATTGAGCGATGCCTGGAATGCCTACCGCGATCGCCTGCAACAGTTGATGTTGATCGGCAATCGACTGAATAAAGGCCAGGCCGAACTGGCCAGCCTCGAACAAAACGCCACGCGCACGTCGCAAGCACTCACGACGCAGAAACAGCAACTGGAAGTGCTGTTCAAGGAAGCCGGCGCCGAACCAGATGCGGTCGCCGAGCAGATCGGCATTCTCGGCAGCCTGTTGCAGGACAATCGCAAGCAACTGCGCGCCATCGAAGACCTGACGCGGTTGTGGGCCAGCCAGCAGGAACTGGACAAGCGCGGCGCCGAGCTGCAACAACGCCAACTCAGAGCGCAACAGGAACGCGAGCGGCTGACTCAGGACGGGGTAAAAACCAAGGCTGAACTGAGTGTTGCCGAGCAGACCCTCAGCGTCACCCGCGAACTGCTGGAACGCCAGCGACTGGCGCGCAGTGCCAGTGTCGAAGAGTTGCGTGCGCAGTTGCAGGATGATCAGCCATGTCCAGTCTGCGGCAGCAACGAGCATCCGTATCATCAGCCCGAAGCGCTGTTGCAAAGCCTTGGCCGCCATGATGAAAGCGAACAGGCCAATGCGCAGAAAGCCGTCGACCTGCTCAAGGAAAAACTCACGGACCTGCGTGCTGAAGTCGGCGGCTTGATCGCCCAGCAAAAGGAGTTGCTGCAACAGCAGGAACAACTGGCGACCCAGCAACAAGCCCTGGCGCCAAGCCTTGAAGCGCACCCGTTGTCCGCAGCACTGCTGAACCAAGACGCCGACACACGCGACAATTGGCTCGCCCAGCAAAACAGCCAGTTGAACCAAAGCCTCACTCAGGATGAGCAGCGTCAAACCGCCCTGCTCACCCTGCAACAGGACGCAGCGCGCCTGACTCAGCAACTGCGCCACGCCGAAACCGCGCACCAGCAAGCGGCCCAGCACCTGGACAATCAGCAACGCGAACTCGGCAGCGACCGTGCGCGTCTGGACGAAGAACTCAACGCATTCGCCAGCCTGCTGCCCGCCGAGACGCTGGAGGCATTGCGTAGCGAGCCGGCGGCGACCTTCATGCAGCTCGACCGCCAGATCGCCGAGCGCCTGTCACAACTCGATCAACAGAAGGAAGAACTGGCCGAACAGCAACAGCGCCAGCAAACCCTCGAGAAGGAACAAGACCGGCAGCAAACCCGCGTGCAACAACTGCAAGTCGCCGGGCAACAGTTCAACGCGCTGGCTGAACAACAGCAGGCGAGTCAGCAAACACTCGCGCAGTTGCTCGGTTCACACAGCAGCGCCGAGCATTGGCAGCAGCAACTGGAACAAGCCGTGGAAACCGCGCGCGGTGCTGAAACCACGACCGCCCAGACGCTGCAAAGCGTACTCACGCAACAGGTGCAAATCGCCGCCGAACTCAAGGCACAGCAAGAACGGTGGGAAGCACTGCAAAACGAGGAACGTGATCTGGTCGGCAAAATCGCTGACTGGCGTGCCCGCCATCCGGAACTGGATGACGGCGGCCTCGAAGACCTGCTGCGGATCGACGACGCTCACGTCAGCGAGTTGCGCCAACGCTTGCAGCACGCCGAAAAAGCCGTCCAGCAGGCCAGCGTTCTGGTGCAGGAGCGCGACAAGGTTTTGCTCGATCATCAAGCGCAGCAAAACGGCAATCTCGAGGCCGAACAACTCGACAGCGCCCTCGCCGAATTGCAAAACCTGTATGCCGTCAGTGAGCATCTCTGCGCCGAACTGCGCGCCGAACAGACCGAAGACCAGCGCCGGCAGAATGCCAATCAGGCCCTGGCGCAACAAATTGCCGACGCCTACGCCGAGTTCCAGCGCTGGGCGCGCTTGAACGCGCTGATCGGTTCCGCCACCGGCGACACCTTCCGCAAGATCGCCCAGGCCTACAACCTCGACCTGTTGGTGCACCACGCCAACGTCCAGTTGCGGCAACTGGTGCGACGCTATCGCCTCAAGCGTGGCGGCAGCATGCTCGGCTTGCTGGTGATGGACACCGAAATGGGCGACGAACTGCGTTCGGTGCATTCGCTGTCCGGTGGCGAAACCTTCCTGGTGTCGCTGGCGCTGGCGCTGGGCCTGGCATCGATGGCGTCGAGCACGCTGAAAATCGAATCGCTGTTCATCGACGAAGGCTTCGGCAGCCTCGACCCGGAATCCCTGCAACTGGCGATGGACGCCCTCGACGGCTTGCAGGCGCAGGGGCGCAAGGTCGCGGTGATTTCCCACGTACAGGAAATGCATGAGCGGATTCCGGTGCAAATTCAGGTTCGTCGCCAGGGCAACGGCCTGAGCACCCTGGAGGTGAAATGAATACGCTGTACTCGTTCCGCCGCTGCCCGTACGCCATGCGGGCGCGCATGGCCTTGCGGTACGCGGAGGTTGCCGTGGACATTGTCGAAGTCAGCCTGAAGGCCAAACCCGCCGAGATGCTCGCATTGTCGAGCAAGGGCACGGTGCCGGTGCTGAGCGTCGAAGGCCGGGTCATCGATGAAAGCCTGGAAATCATGCGCTGGGCCGTGGCGCAGAACGACCCACAGGACTGGTTGTTCAAGGATGATCCGCAAGGACAAGCGCAAATCACCGCGCTGATCGAAGAGAACGATCACGCCTTCAAGGTGCATTTGAATCGTTACAAGTACGCCGAACGCTATCCGGAGCAACCGATGGAGGCTTATCGCGCCGAAGGCGAAGTGTTCTTGCGCAAGCTCGATGAGTTACTGCAAGGACGTGACTACTTGCTGGCCGACCACCCAAGCCTGGCCGATGTCGCGCTGATGCCATTCATACGGCAATTCGCCCATGTCGATCGCGAGTGGTTCGCGCAGACGCCCCATCGGCGTCTACAGGCCTGGCTCCAGCGGTTTCTGGAGTCAGAGTTGTTTACCGCCATCATGAAAAAATGACAGCACTGGCATTGTGGCGAGGGAGCTTGCTCCCGCTGGGCTGCGGAGCTGCCCCATTTACGACTGCTTCACAGCCGGACGGGAGCAAGCTCCCTCGCCACAATTAACTTCGCTGGTTCTTACGCCAACACTTCACACATACCGATCACCGAGCAGTCCACTTCGAACGGCCCGAAAAACCCGCTTTCAGGTTCGACCGGCGGGTTTCCGGCCAGCATGCCCATGGCCTTGGCGGTCTCGATGCTGCGCGCGATGTTGTGGTTAGCCTCCATAGCCCGTGCCACGCCGCCTATCGAACCTTGCCCGATCCCCAGCAAGGAAAATCCATTGGTGATGAAGGCCAGGAAGGCGATGATCAACAGCTTGCATCTGTTCATGCGCCGCCGACGCCTGCGAGATCAGCCTGATCGACCAACGCCTGTTGGGTGCGGTGTTCAAACTGGATGCCAGGATGGGCGACTTGAATCGGCGCTTTGAAGGTTTGTTGTGACTGCGGTGAAAGACTGATTATCAGCACCATGACCAGGTAAAGACTGATAGCCACATAGGCGCCGCGTTTAGCAGAAGTGATGATTGAATGGGCCATGATGAACTCCGTGGACATGTTTCAGAGTCCACAGAATCAATCAAAAAAGACCCGAGAACCAACGAGCCTCATCTATAGCGAATATCATCTTCGTTGATCATTAAACGAGACTATTTCAGTCTTCAATAAAGCTAATCATGCGCTCGCGGGCAGCGTCAGGTTCGCCGGAAATGGGCTCAGCAGCCGACAGAATCGGCGTGGAATAGAGGAACAGCAGCACCACGGCCAGACGCATAGTCATATTGTCGATCCTTTTCTTGAGAAGGAGTCAATAAATTCGCGTCAAATTTAAACCGATGGCCATGTGATATCAAGCAATACATTGATGGCAACTTGACACTGTCGCAAACGCGTTATGCAGGAGCGACATCACTTCAGCGCTTTACGAGGCGTCAAGACTCGATCGGCAAGTGACTTCGCTCCTGCATAAAGGGTGCAGGGAGGGACTTTCAGTGTTGGGCTTTGTGATCGAGCGCGGCGTA
The DNA here is from genome assembly GCF_048565165.1 of Pseudomonas sp. NFX224. Lineage (NCBI taxonomy): Bacteria > Pseudomonadati > Pseudomonadota > Gammaproteobacteria > Pseudomonadales > Pseudomonadaceae > Pseudomonas > Pseudomonas sp. NFX224. The sequence continues at coordinate 398,947 of NZ_CP183416.1, forward strand.
GAAGTTGGCGCTTTGTTGCAGGTATTTCTGGGTGTAGCTCTGGGTGTGGGATTTTTTGTCACTGATTTCAACGTTGGCACTGGCTGGCAATGCAACAGTGGCAGAAATGGCGGAAGCGGCGATTACGGAGAAAAGATTGAAGTTCATGTCGGTATTCCTCGGAGTCAGTTGGCTTGCTTGCCCGGTGGGGCCGTGAAGCAAACTTAACCCTCGAAGAACGAGGCCTTGAAATGCTTTGTAGCATTACCACATATCAGCCTCATTGATAGAAAGGCGCAGGCCCCGAAAACCGGGGCCTGCGGCCTATTGTCGCAGTAGAAACCTGAGATCGCTCGGCGCATCCATCGGCAGTTTTTGCACGGTTTTGCCCAGCAGACCGGTCTTGGCATCGCGCTCGACGACGACAATCTGGTTGCTTTTCTGGTTGGCAATCAACACGAACTTGCCACTCGGATCGAGGCTGAACTCACGCGGATGATCGCCCTCCACCGCTCTGCGTTGCAGTTCCTTGAGATGCCCGGTCGCCGGATCGATGGCGAACACCAGCAACTGATTGGCGGTGCCACGGTTGCTCACGTACAGAAATTTGCCGTCAGTTGATGTGTGCAACGCGGCAGCCGCTTTGTCGGACACGGGCTGACCGGCGGCCAGTTCGACCATTTGCGTCTGCTCAAGCTGGCCGTCCCGATAATCGAAAACGGCCACCTGGGCGCTCATTTCCATGGTCAGCCAGGCGTGTTTGCCATCGGCGCTGAACAGCAGATGGCGCGGACCGCTGCCGGCTGGCAACGGGACAAATGCCGGCGTGGCGGGAGTCAGCGGAAGGTCGGGATTGGCCTTGGGGTCGAAACGGTAGACAAACACTTTGTCCGCCCCCAGGTCATTGGAAAACACGAACTTGCCATCGGGCGAAGGGACCGTCGAATGCACATGGGCCGACATCTGCCGTTCGGGATTGACCCGGCTGGCCGGGTGGCTGTTCATCTGCACCACCGGTTTGAGCGTGCCATCGGCGCCGACCGGCAGCACCGCCAGGGTGCCGCCCGGATCTTCGGCCACCGAGTAATTGCTGACGAACAAATGGCTGGCATCCGCGCTGAGGCTCGAATGGGTCGGCTCGTTGCCCAGGCTCTGCACTTGATTGATCAGGGTCAGCTCATGGGTCTTGGGGTCGATGGCGTAGCTGCTGACGCGTCCTACCGGATCGGTTTGTCCCGGGCCATTTTCGTTGACCACGAACAGCTGTCGCTGATCTTTGGAAAGGGTCAGCCAGGACGGATTTTCGCTTTTGATCACTTGCAGCGGCTTGGCGTTGATCTGCCCGGTGGCACTGTCGAAATTAAGCCGATAGAGGCCCTGGCTTTGCCCGGCGGTGTACGAACCTACGAGCAATTGATAGTCATCGGCGAATGAGGTCTGAACGCCCATTGCGCCGATGCTGCCGGCCATCAACAAGGGCCAGAGCTTATTCATCCTCAGGTTCGTCGTCGTTGTCGCCGCTAATCACGTCGCCCAGGCACACCAGTCGGTGCTCGCCTGAATCACCGGTGATCAACCAGCTTTGTAAAGTGGTGTCGAAGGTAGCGGCCTGGACCTGCGCCGGGGTGAATTCCCAGTGTTTGGCCGCACGGCCATCCATGCATTCAATGTGCAGGTTGTCGAACTCATCGAGGGCGAATTCGAAGGCATGCAGCCCGTCGATTTCCACCATACCGCAATGTTCGAGGGCGTTGAGCAAGGTGTCGGTTGCAGCAGTCATGGCAGTCAATCTTTGAATGGGAAAGACGCAATGATAGCTCAATGTTCCCCACAATCCCCTGTGGGAGATTCTATGGTTGAGGGGAAGCCTTCAACCTGCTTTCGGTTGGTATTCACCTTGCCCTTTCAGCAGTGCAAATACGATCCGGGCAAGTTTACGGGCCAAGATCACCAGTGCCTGCGTAGTACTGAACCCTTTAGCTCTTTGTTCTTGGTAAAAACCTTTCCAGGCGGCTGTGCGGCTGGCCGACATGGCAGCGTTGTGCAAAAGCCGACGCGCCTCCGGATCGCCGCGCTTGGTCAGGCTGCGGCGACCGTCTTTTTGTCCTGACTGCGATACCCGCAAATCCATCCCCAAAAACGCGATGAAGGCATCTGCATTTCTGAAATCGCCTCGCTGAAAAGCCGCGATCAAGCGGGCACCAGTCAGAAAGCCGATACCTTCGACTTTCATGCAACGCTTCAACTGGGCAAGCAAGCCGGCTTCTTTCAGGCGGTCGTTGATCATTTTCTCGACCAGCCCTTCAAGCCTCTGCATGGAGGCCACTTGCTCGGCAAAAGCGGCTTTGAGCAGCGGTTCATTTGTCCAGCTCTGCACCAAGCCAACCCGCGCCTGAACCAGCGCCGCGCGCCGGCGGAAAAGGCTCAAGAGGCAGCGGTACAACGGCGATGGCGGAATCCATGGATGAAGCTCTTCATACTCGTTCTTCAGATAGCGAGCGAGTAACTTTGCATCCAGCGCGTCAGTTTTGGCGCGAACTTTCACACCTTTGCGGTAATGGCTCAGTTCATAGCCACCGACCATGTAAATGGTGCAACCGGCCTCATGGGCCAGGTCGGCGAACTCCAGGTGATAGATATTGGTCGACTCAATAGCGATATCGACCGGTGCCAGCAAGGCTTTCAGCCATTTCTTGATGGCTGGCTTGTTATTGGGAAGCGTCTCAAGCAGATCCAGTTCGGCCTGATAGATCATCAACTCACTCTTGGCGACATCCACGCCCACGATTGGCTTGATAGCAGAAACCGGCATTGCCATTAAACATCCCCCGAGATATGGTTTTGAGCACTTGAAGGGCTCACCCAGAGGCGCAGGCTTGTTCCTATCGTCGGTCTAGCCAGATGCATTCTTTATCGGTGCTTGGGTGAAAGGAGGAGGGGCGAAATCTCCCACGGATCTGTACTGCGCTAACAGTCAGAATCGAGCCTTGTCCCTCCTCCTCCCTTCAAGTCCTAGCATACAAGCGAGCCTGCTCGCGATGACTGACGAACAATCGACACTTTTATCGACTGGACGGACGCCATCGCGAGCAGGCTCGCTCCTACAGGGATTGTGGTTAGACGTTAGAGAGCGTCGCGCGACGGCTTGCCATCCACCAGCCGTTGAATGCGCAACGGATTACCGTTCTTCAACGCATCCGGCAGCAGGCTGTCCGGGTAGTTCTGGAAGCACACCGGACGCAGGAAGCGGTCAATGGCCAAGGTGCCCACCGACGTGCCGCGCGCATCCGACGTTGCCGGGTACGGCCCGCCATGCACCATCGAATCACACACTTCGACACCGGTCGGATAACCATTGAGCAGGATTCGCCCGACCTTCTGTTCCAGCAATGCCGTCAGTTCGCTGAACTGTTGGAAGTCTGCCTGCTCGCCGATGATCGTCGCCGTCAATTGACCGTGCAGACCGTTCAACGCAGCGCTCAGCTGCGCCTGATCCGCCACTTCGACGACGACGGTGGTCGGCCCGAACACTTCCTCTTGCAGCACTTCATCGCCATTGAGCAACAGGCTGACATCAGCCTTGAACAATTGCGGCTGCGCCTGATGCCCTTGCTGCGCATTGCCCGCCAGATGCTCGATGCCCGGATGATCGAGGAGCTTTTGCAGGCCTTTGCCGTAGCTGCTCAAGGTCCCGGCATTGAGCATCGTTTGCGCCGATTGATCGGCCATCATGTCGGCCAGCAACGTCAGGAACGTGCTGAACTGCGGCGAACGGATACCAATCACCAGGCCCGGGTTGGTGCAGAACTGACCACAGCCTTGCACCACCGAAGCCGACAGGCCACGGGCAATGGTTTCCGTGCGGTCTTGCAACGCCTGCGGCAGCACGATCACCGGGTTGATGCTCGACATCTCGGCGAATACCGGAATCGGTTGCGGACGCGCGGCCGCCATGTCGCAAAGCGCCCGGCCACCTTTGAGCGAACCGGTGAACCCGACCGCCTGAATCGCCGGGTGCTTGACCAGCGCTTCACCGACGCCAGCGCCATAGATCATGTTGAACACACCGGCCGGCATCGAGGTTTTTTCCGCAGCGCGGATGATCGCATCAGCCACTTGTTCGGCTGTCGCCATGTGGCCGCTGTGGGCCTTGAACACCACCGGGCAACCGGCGGCCAGGGCCGCAGCGGTGTCGCCACCCGCCGTGGAAAACGCCAGGGGAAAGTTGCTGGCACCGAACACGGCTACCGGCCCGAGGCCGATGCGGTATTGGCGCAGGTCTGGACGCGGCAGAGGTTGGCGGTCGGGCAATGCCTGATCGATGCGCGCACCGTAGAAATCGCCGCGACGCAGTACGCTGGCGAACAAACGCATCTGGCCACTGGTGCGCCCGCGCTCACCCATGATCCGCGCCGCCGGCAGCGCGGTTTCGCGGCAGACCACCGAGACGAAATCATCACCCAACGCATCCAGCTCATCGGCAATCGCGTCGAGAAACTGCGCGCGACGTTCAGCACTCAGGCTGCGATAGGCCGGGAACGCGGCAGCGGCAGCCTTCGCGGCGGCGTCCACCTCCTCCGCGGTGGCCTGGATAAAGTCGTGAGGCAACGCCTCGCCGGTTTCAGCATCGACGCTTTGTAGTTTGACGCTGCCCAACGCACTGCGCTGGCCGCCGATGTAGTTGTGGCCAAGAATCAGGGTCATGCATTTCTCCTCAAAGTGTTCCGACGGTGCCGGGTTCGAACGCAGCTTGAACCGGTTCGATGCCATTGATCAACGGCGCGCCGAATTCGGCCTGACTGATCTCGAATACATCGCCCGGTTGCGTGCGTATCCCATCGGCAAACGACAGGGTCGCGGTGCCGAAGAAGTGAATGTGCACATCCCCCGGACGCAGGAACTGACTGTATTTGAAATGGTGGAATTCCAGGTTCGCCAGGCTATGGCACATGTTGGCCTCGCCGCTGAGGAACTCGTTCTGCCACAGCACTCCGCCGTCGCGCAGGATGCGGCTGGTGCCGGCCAGGTGCTGCGGCAATTCGCCAACGCGCAATTCCGGGCCGTAGCTGCAACTGCGCAGTTTCGAGTGGGCCAGATACAGGTAGTTCTTGCGCTCCATGACGTGGTCGGAAAACTCGTTGCCCACGGCAAAACCGAGGCGATACGGTTTGCCATCATGACCGATGACGTACAGGCCACTGAGCTCCGGCTCTTCCCCTGCGTCTTCGGCAAACGGCGGCAGCGGGAATGGCTGGCCGGGACGCACGACGATGCTGCCGTCGCCCTTGTAAAACCATTCCGGTTGCACACCCGCCTGACCCGCTGGCGGCTTACCGCCCTCCACGCCCCATTTGAAAATGCGCATGGTGTCGGTCATCGCCGCTTCGTCGCCGGCCTGCTGGTGCATTTTGTCCCGGGCCGAGGCGCTGCCCAAGTGGGTCAAACCGGTGCCGCTGACCAGCATGTGCGCCGGGTCCGGATGATCCAGCGGCGGCAGGATGCGCAATTGCGCCAGTAGATCGGCGTAGTCGTGGCTGATGCCCAGGCCCAAGGCGTTGACTTGCTGCTCAAGGCCGACGCCCGCTTCGATCGCCGCCAGGGCCAGGTCGCGCACGGTGCGTGCGTCCTGCACTTCACGCACCAGCCCCTCCTCGACGACACCAACGCGGCGCTCGCCGTTACTCAATTCGAATTGAACCAAACGCATGGATTTTTCTCCTGTAGACGCAACACTTCAAAACAACGCAGCCCCCCTGAGGGAGCGAGCCTGCTCGCGATGAGGTCGTAAGATCCGACATTGATGTCGACTGATGGACCGCTATCGCGAGCAGGCTCGCTCCTACAGTTGATCGGGGCTGATCCCAAGATTCAGCTACGGATTGCGCCCCGCGCACTCGCCGCAAATTCATCCGCGGGCAGCACGCGCTTGCGCTCCAGCAACCGGTAGACCACGCCCGTCAAAATCAGGCCGAAGACCATCACGCAGGACAGGAAATACAGCCCTGAAGCCAGGTTGCCGGTGTATTCCTTGAGCGCGCCGATGACGAACGGGCCGATGTAGCCACCGAGGTTGCCCACCGAGTTGATCAGGGCAATCCCCGCCGCCGCACTGGCCCCGGCAAAGAAGCGACCGGGCAAGGTCCAGAACACCGCCGTGCAGGAGAACAGCGAGAACGCCACCAGGCACAACGCCGCCAGTTGCAGCACCGGCACCGACAGCCAGGCACTGAGGAACAGGCCAATGGCACCCAGTACATAAAGCACCGCGAGGTGACCGTAGCGATCATTCAAACGGTCGGAACTGCGCGGGATGATCAGCAGGCCAATGATCCCGAAGATGTACGGCACCGATGACACGAACCCGGTGACCAGGTCGCTGCCGCCGAACTGTTTGATCAGCGTTGGTAGCCACAAACCGAGGCCATAGATGCTGAGAGTCACCGGCAGGTAGAACAACGCCAGCAGCAAAACGCGTTTGTCCTTGAGGGCGTGCAGCGGGTTGCCGTGGCGGGTCTGGCCGTACTGTTCCAGGTCTTTTTTCAGCTCGCCGGCCAGCCAGTCTTTTTCCGCCTGGTCCATCCACTTCACTTGCTGCGGGCCGTCGGGCAACCAGCGCAATACCGGCCAGGTTAGCAGGATCGCCGGGGTGCCGATGACGATGAACAGCCACTGCCAGCCATGTAGCCCGAGCACGCCGTCCATGCCCAGCAAGCCACCGGACACAGGGCCGGTGATCATCATGGCGATGGGTTGGGACAGGATGAACAGCCCGAGGATCTTGCCGCGATGGCGAACCGGGAACCACTGGGTGATGTAGTACAGAACGCCCGGGAAGAACCCGGCTTCGGCGGCGCCGAGCAAGAAGCGCATCACGTAGAAGCTGTTCGGCCCCTGGACAAAGGCCATGCCGATAGTGATGGCGCCCCAGGTGATCATGATCCGCGCAAACCAGCGTCGTGCGCCGAAGCGATCGAGCATCAGGTTGCTGGGGATTTCCAGCAGGAAGTAACCAATGAAGAACAACCCTGCGCCGAGACCATAAGCCGCATCGCCCAGGCCGATGTCGGCGCCCATGTGCAATTTGGCGAAGCCCACTGCGGAGCGATCCACATAGGCGATCAGGTACAGCAGGATCAGGAAGGGAATCAGTTTCAGCGTGATGCGACGAATAAGCCGCAGTTCCTGGCTCATGAGATCGGTCTCCGATTGTTGTTTTTATAGAACCTCGGGGGACGCCTCTCGCGACAAATCGCCAGGGCCATCCCTCCGCTGAAAATGACTATATAGTAATACTATTTACTCAACAACACTTCCAAAGCGGCGAATTTGCGCTTATGTTACGCATCAGCTCGAACAATATAGTCATACAATAAGAGAATCGATCATGTCTGATAAGAAACCCACCCTGCGCTCCGCCCAATGGTTTGGCACCGCCGACAAGAACGGCTTCATGTACCGCAGCTGGATGAAGAATCAGGGCATCGCCGACCACCAGTTCCACGGCAAGCCGATCATCGGCATCTGCAACACCTGGTCGGAACTGACCCCGTGCAACGCGCATTTCCGCCAGATCGCGGAACACGTCAAACGCGGCGTGATCGAGGCCGGTGGTTTTCCGGTGGAATTCCCGGTGTTCTCCAACGGCGAATCGAACCTGCGCCCGACCGCCATGCTCACCCGTAACCTGGCCAGCATGGACGTGGAAGAAGCCATTCGCGGCAACCCGATTGACGGTGTAGTGCTGCTGACCGGCTGCGACAAAACCACCCCGGCCTTGTTGATGGGTGCGGCCAGTTGCGACGTGCCGGCCATCGTCGTCACCGGCGGGCCGATGCTCAACGGCAAGCACAAAGGCAAGGACATCGGCTCCGGCACTGTGGTCTGGCAGCTCAGCGAGCAGGTCAAGGCCGGCACCATCACCATCGACGATTTCCTGGCAGCCGAGGGCGGCATGTCGCGTTCGGCGGGCACCTGCAACACCATGGGCACAGCGTCGACCATGGCCTGCATGGCTGAAGCACTCGGCACTTCCCTGCCCCACAACGCGGCAATTCCAGCCGTCGATGCGCGGCGTTATGTGTTGGCGCACATGTCCGGCATGCGTGCCGTCGAGATGGTCCGCGAAGACTTGAAGCTGTCGAAGATCCTGACCAAGGAAGCGTTCGAAAACGCCATCCGCGTCAACGCTGCCATCGGTGGTTCGACCAACGCGGTGATCCACCTCAAAGCCATCGCCGGGCGCATTGGCGTCGAACTGGATCTGGACGACTGGACCCGCATGGGTCGCGGCATGCCGACCATCGTCGACCTGCAACCGTCCGGGCGTTTCCTGATGGAAGAGTTCTACTACGCCGGTGGTTTGCCAGCGGTATTGCGCCGCCTCGGCGAAGCCAATCTGATTCCGAATCCGAATGCCTTGACCGTCAATGGCAAGTCCATCGGCGAGAACACCAAGGATGCGCCGATCTACGGCGAAGACGAAGTGATCCGCACCCTCGACAACCCGATCCGCGCTGACGGCGGCATCTGTGTGTTGCGCGGCAACCTGGCACCGCTGGGTGCCGTGCTCAAGCCCTCCGCCGCCAGCCCTGAGTTGATGCAGCATCGCGGCCGTGCGGTGGTGTTCGAGAACTTCGACATGTACAAGGCGCGGATCAACGATCCGGAACTGGATGTGGATGCCAACTCGATCCTGGTGATGAAAAATTGCGGGCCGAAAGGCTATCCGGGCATGGCCGAAGTCGGCAACATGGGCCTGCCGGCGAAACTGCTGGCCCAGGGCGTGACCGACATGGTGCGCATTTCCGATGCACGCATGAGCGGCACCGCGTACGGCACCGTTGTGCTGCACGTCGCGCCGGAGGCGGCGGCAGGCGGACCTCTGGCAACGGTGAAAGAAGGCGACTGGATCGAGCTCGATTGCGCCAGCGGCCGACTGCACCTGGACATCCCGGACGCCGAACTCGCCGCGCGCATGGCTGACCTGCAACCACCGCAGCAATTGCTGGTGGGCGGTTATCGTCAGCTGTACATCGACCATGTGCTGCAAGCGGACCAGGGCTGCGATTTCGACTTCCTGGTCGGCTGCCGCGGCGCCGAAGTACCGCGTCATTCTCACTGACACCACCCTCCCCCTGTGGGAGCGAGCCTGCTCGCGATGGACGTCAACGATAACGCGCGCTGTCTGAATTTACGCGTCGTCGTTGCGTCCATCGCGAGCAGGCTCGCTCCTACAGTGTCTTATGCCTTCCTCAGGAGGGTGTCGTGCCTGCTATCATGCGCGACACCCCACCGCTCAGGACCGCGTCGCTCCCCATGGATTACCGCAAACCTTCCGACCGCAAAAGCATGCACTCGCGCATCGTCCAGGAACTGGGCATGCAGATCGTCTCCGGACGCTTCCTGCCGGACGACAAACTGCCCGCCGAAGCCCTGCTGTGTGAGGAATATGCCGTCAGCCGGCCGGTATTGCGTGAAGCCACGCGGGTGCTGGTCGCCAAGGGCCTGGTGTACTCCCGCCCGCGGGTCGGCACCGTGGTCAAGCCGCGTCGGGAATGGCACATGCTCGACCCGGACGTGCTGCACTGGCTGATGCAAAGCAGCCCGCAGAATGAATTCTTCAACCTGTTGACCAGCGTGCGCAGCATCATCGAACCGGCCGCCGCTGCCCTTGCCGCACAATTTGCCACCGACGCCGACATCGCCTCCATCGGTGAAGCCTACCAACGCATGGAAGCCGCACCGACGCCGGAAGCCTTGCTGCAACCGGACCTGGACTTCCACAGCCGCATCGCCGATGCGACCCACAACGACTTGCTGGCCAACCTGTGCAACATGCTTTCGGTGGCCATCGCCGAAGCCTTGAAGCATTCCAACCAGCGACCGAACCTGCATGAACTGGCCTTGCCACGGCACAGGGCGATTCTCACTGCCATCGAGAACCGCGATGCCCTCGGCGCGCGGCATGCGACGCTGGTGCAACTCGATGATGCGCGCAGTGCGTTGAATGTGGTGTTGGGTAGCGATCCTGCCTGACCGCTTCAGCCCGGTAGCAGTTCGTCGATGTGTCGATAATCGGACTGCAACTGCGCCGCCAACACCTTGCTGCGACCGAGCCGAATCGGCCCGCGCTCGATGTCGATCAGCAGGCCCGGACATTCAAGCACGGGCAACGTCTGCCAGTCCTTCAGCCGCCCATCGGTGACCAGCAGTAGCCGTTGCTGCTCCGCCGGAAAACGCTTCTGCCGCGCAGTGAGCCAGCGTCCCGCTTCGCCCAACGCTGCCAGCAACGGTGTGCCGCCCCCCGCGCCGAGGCCATCGAGCCAATGGCGCAGTCCGCTGGACGCTTTCAACCCTTGAACCTGCCACTTCGGCACTTGCCCGCTGGCCGTCAGCAAAGCGAGGCGCGCGCGTTGGCGATAGGCGTCATCGAACAGCTGCGCAAGCAAACCCTTGGCATCGCTCAACGCCTGATGACGGCGGGTGGACGCCGAGGCGTCGACAATCACCAGCCACAATTCATGGGGCGAACGGGTGCGCAGATGGAACACTAGCTCTGAGTGCTGACGCGGTCGGCCATTGAGCAGCGTGCCAGGCCAGTTGACCGTGCCGTTGCGGGCGGCGTGACGCTTGCCTTGTTTGCCGTGATCCAGCTGTCCGGCGCGGGGTCTGGCATTCGCCCCCGCGTCAGATCGAGGGCGAATGCCTAGGGCTTTTTTGGCCAGCTCGGCACTTCACGTCGGGTGCCGATGGGCAGCGTTTGAGCGGGCATTTCGCCCCACTGGCCCTGGCCTTCGCTCGAATGGGTGTTTTGCGCAGCCGCCTGTTGCGGCGCTGGCGCGGATTGCGGCGCGGGCGGTGTGTGTTCGCGACGGCGATGGCGCAAGGCGAATTCGGCAACGGCGTCGATATCTTCCTCGGCAATGCTGCTCGCCCCGCGCCAGGCCGCGTGGGCACGTGCGGCACGCAACCAGACCAGGTCCGCCCGCAAGCCATCGACCCCGGCAGCAAAACAGCGCTCGGTGATGTGCGCCAGCGCTGCATCGTCGAGGGGAATGTTCGCTAAAGCGCTGCGCGCCTTCTGACAACGCTCGCGCAGGTTCGCTTGCTCGCTTTCCCACTCGCCACAGAAGCCTTCGGGATCGCTGTCGAAATCCAGGCGTCGACGGATGATCTGGCCGCGCTCGGCAGGCTGGGTGTGTCCGCTGAGCGCGACGTTCAAGCCAAAGCGGTCGAGCAGTTGCGGACGTAACTCGCCCTCTTCCGGGTTCATGGTGCCGATCAACACGAACCTCGCCGAATGCCGATGGGAAATACCATCGCGCTCCACCAGATTGGTGCCGCTGGCTGCCACATCGAGCAGTAGATCAACCAGGTGATCGGGCAGCAGATTGACTTCATCGACGTAAAGCACGCCACCATCAGCCTTGGCCAGTACACCGGGAGAAAACTGCGCACGACCTTCGCTCAGGGCCGCATCCAGGTCGAGGGTGCCGACCAGACGTTCTTCGGTCGCACCCAAGGGCAAAGTGACGAACTGACCGCTGGCGAGCAGATCCGCCAGGCCCCGGGCCAGGGTCGACTTGGCCATGCCACGCGGACCTTCGATCAGCACGCCGCCGATCTTCGGGTCGATGGCGGTCAGGTACAACGCAAGCTTCAAATCGTCGGCGCCGACCACGGCGGAGAGCGGGAAATGCGGGGTGTCGGTCATTGTTCTGTCTCAGTCATGGTCGGTGATGTCATGAACACCTTCATCCCTGTGAGAGCGATGCGGTCAGCCATCTTCTTCTATATCCAATAGCAGGTTTTCCAGCGCCGCACGGTACTCGCCCGGCTCTTTCCACATGCCCCGTTGTTGCGCTTCGAGCATGCGTTCGGTCATGTCGCGCAAGGCATGGGGATTGTGCTCCCGGACAAAATCCCGGGTGCTCGGGTCGAGCAAGTAGGCATCGGCGAGCAAGGCGTACTGGTGATCGTCAATCAGTTGCGTGGTGGCGTCGAAGGCGAACAGGTTGTCAACCGTCGCCGCCATTTCGAACGCGCCTTTGTAGCCGTGACGCTTGACCCCGTCGAGCCACTTCGGATTGGCCGCCCGCGAGCGAATCACCCGATTCAGTTCTTCTTTGAGCGTGCGGATTTTCGGCAAGTCCGGCTGACTGTGATCGCCATGGTAACTGGCCGCCGCGGCACCGCTGAGGCTTTCGACTGCCGCGAGCATACCGCCCTGGAACTGGTAATAGTCGTTGGAATCGAGCAAGTCGTGTTCGCGGTTGTCCTGATTTTGCAGCACAGCCTGCACCTGGCTCAGACGCTGGGCAAACTGCTCACGGGCCACGGTGCCTTCGTCGGAACCGCCATAAGCGTAACCGCCCCAATTCAGGTAAACCTCGGCCAGATCCTCACGACTCTGCCACAGGCGACCGTCGATCGCGCCCTGCACACCTGCGCCATAGGCACCGGGTTTCGCACCGAAGATCCGCCAACCGGCCTGACGCTTTGCAGCCTCTTCATCGAGACCCGATTGCAGCAGCACTTCTCGTTCGGCGCGGACCTTGGCTGCCAACGGATTGAGGTCGTCCGGCTCATCCAGCGCGGCGACGGCTTGTACAGCGGCGTCGAACAAACGGATCAGATTGGCAAAAGCGTCACGGAAGAAACCCGACACTCGCAAAGTGACATCGACTCGCGGGCGGTCGAGCAGGCTCAGCGGCAGAATTTCAAAGTCGTCGACCCGCTGACTACCAGTGGCCCACACCGGACGCACACCCATCAATGCCATGGCCTGGGCGATGTCGTCGCCGCCGGTGCGCATGGTCGCCGTGCCCCAGACCGACAGGCCGAGCTGGCGCAAATGATCGCCGTGATCCTGCAAGTGCCGTTCAAGAATCAGGTTGGCCGACTGGAAACCGATGCGCCAAGCCGTGGTGGTCGGCAGGTTGCGCACGTCCACCGAATAGAAGTTGCGCCCGGTGGGCAGCACATCTAGACGACCGCGACTCGGTGCGCCGCTGGGCCCGGCCGGGACGAAACGACCGTGCAAAGCGTCGAGCAGACCGCGCATTTCTGCCGGGCCGCAGGCATCGAGGCGCGGTGCAATGACATCGCGCAGGCTGTCGAAGATGGCTTGGACTTCAACCCAATCTGCTCCCGAGGGTGTGCCAGTCGACATCAACGCGGCTGACGCTCCATCGCGAGCAGGCCCACTCCCACAGGGGTCATTCAGGGTCTGCGAGATCAGTTGTGCGGCGAACAGCTCAAGGCGTTCTCGGGTATCGCCGGCCGTACGCCATACCTCATCACTGACCATTAACAACGCGCCTGGTCGCGGCCCGGTCCACGTCTCGGCCAACGCACAATCCAGCGGATCGAACCCCAGGGCAAACGCCTTGGCCATCGCACGCAGCAAACTCGATTGCGCCCCGCGTCCATCGCCGCGCGGAATGCGCAAGAGCGCGAGCAAGGTATCGAGGCGCAAGCGACCGACCGGCGACTCGCCAAACACATGCAAGCCGTCGCGGATTTGCGATTCCTTCAAGTCGCACAGGTAAGTGTCCAGGCGCGGCAACCAAATCGTCGCATCGGCGTCGCTATCGAGCTTTTCGTCCAGTTGCAGTTCGCGGTCGATGTGGGTATCGCGCACCAGTTGCAGGATGTCGCGCTGCAATTCCCGGGCGCGGCGCGGATCGAGCAGTTGTGCTTCGTAATACTCGTCGGCCAATAGCTCTAGATTGCGCAGCGGACCGTAGGTTTCGGCGCGGGTCAGCGCCGGCATCAGGTGATCGATGATCACTGCCTGGGTGCGGCGCTTGGCCTGAGCACCCTCGCCCGGGTCGTTGACGATGAATGGGTAAATATTCGGCAGCGGACCGAGCAACGCATCCGGCCAGCAATGCTCGGACAACCCGACACCTTTGCCCGGCAGCCATTCAAGGTTGCCGTGCTTGCCGACATGGATCACGCCGTGAGCGCCGTAGGTGTTGCGCAGCCAGAAATAAAACGCCAGATAGCCGTGGGGCGGCACCAGGTCCGGGTCGTGATACACCGCGCTCGGGTCCACTTGATAACCGCGCGCCGGCTGAATGCCGACGAAGGTCAGGCCGAAACGCAGACCGGCGATCATCATCCGCCCGCCGCGACACATCGGATCGCTTTCAGGCGCGCCCCAACGCTCCAGCACCGCTGCGCGATTGACTTCGGGCAACGCAGTGAACATTGTCAGGTACTCATCCATTGCCAGGCTCTGCTGGCACGGACGCTGGTCGATCGTGTCCAGGTCATTGCTGACACCGCCGAGCAGTTGCTGGATCAATGCGGTGCCGCTGTACGGCAAGTCGGCTGGCAATGGATACCCTTCGGCGTGCAGCGCCCGCAGGATGTTCAACGCCGCAGCCGGCGTGTCGAGACCGACACCGTTGCCGATACGACCGTCGCGAGTCGGGTAGTTGGCAAGGATCAGCGCCACGCGTTTTTCTGCGTTGGGCAGGCGCGCCAGATCGATCCAGCGTCGCGCCAGTTCGGCGACAAAATCCATGCGCTCCGGTTGTGGCCGATAACAAACCACATCGGACTGACTGCGCTCGCTGCGCCATGCCAGATCCTTGAAGCTGATCGGTCGGCTGATGATCCGCCCGTCCAGTTCCGGCAACGCAATGTGCATCGCCAGATCACGCGGGCCGAGGCCTTGTTCACTGGCGCGCCAACCCGGTTCGTTGTCCTGGGCGCAAATTGCCTGAATCACCGGGATATTACGGCGAAACGGTCGTAAATGCGGCGCTTCCGGGCTGGATTGGGCGAAACCAGTGGTATTCAGAATCACCCCCGCTTCGACTTCATCCAGCCAATCCTCGACCACCGAAAGGCAGCCGGGCTCCTTCAAACTGGCCAGCGCAATTGGCAACGGGTTCAATCCCGCCGCCTGCAAGCGCTGGCAGAAAACATCGATGAATCCGGTATTCGCCGCCTGCAAGTGCGAGCGGTAGAACAAGACTGCCGCCACCGGTTGACCGGCCTGCCAGTCGACTTGCCAATCCTGCAGTGTTGCGGGGCTTTTATCGGGATGGTAGATCGCCGTGCGTGGCAGGGTTTGCGGCTCGGTCCAAACATAATCCCGCGCCAGCCAACGGTTGGCCAGACAGCGGAAGAAATCCAGAGCGTTGCCCATGCCGCCTTGACGCAGATACTGCCAGAGCCGGTCGCGATCATCGACGCCGACGGTGCTCAGGTCACTGAGCTCCGGGTCGGGACGATCATCCCCCGGCACCAGAATCAGTTGCACCCCTTGTTGCGACAACTCGACCAACCGCTCGACGCCATAGCGCCAATAGGCAATGCCGCCGTGCAGCGAGATCAGAATCACCTTGGCGTGACGCAGCACTTCATCGACATACAAGTCGACCGAGGCATGGTTCTGCACCTGCATCGGGTTGGCCAGACGTACGCTGGGGTAATCGTCGGGCAACTGCTGCGCCGCTTCGGCGAGCAGCGCCAGGCTGGAGTCGCCGCTGCACAGGATCACCAGCTCGGCGGGGGTTTGGCCAAGGTCGGCGATGTTGTCATCCGACACGAAGCCGCCGGGCTGGGTCCTGAGCAGGTGCATGGGTTACACGCTGAGCGCGGCGCGCAATTGCGCTTCGAGCAGTGCGGCGTCCAGTGCCTGGCCGATCAACACCAGACGGGTGACACGCGGCTCTTCGGCGCCCCACTGACGGTCGAAGTGTTTGTCGAAACGCGTGCCCACACCCTGAATCAGCAGGCGCATCGGTTTGTTCGGGATGGCGGCGAAACCTTTGACGCGCAAGATGCCGTGTTGCACCACCAGTTGGGTCAACGCGTCCATCAGCAGGCTTTCGTCGGCTTGCGGCAATTCGATGGAGATCGAATCGAAGGCATCGTGATCGTGGTCGTCGTGATCGTCATCACCGTCATGGTGGTGATCGTGGTGGCTGTGACGGCTGTCGATGTGCTCTTCGGAACCGGCGCCGAGGCCGATCAGCACGTCCAGTGGCAGGCGACCGCTGCTGGCTTCGATGACTTTCACCGCTGGCGGCAATTCTTCAGCGACTTCCAGGCGCACGCGGGCCAGGTCTTCCGGGCTGATCAGGTCGGCCTTGTTGAGGATCACCAGGTCGGCGCTGGACAGTTGGTCGGCGAACAGCTCGTGCAGCGGCGATTCGTGGTCCAGGTTCGGGTCGAGTTTGCGCTGGGCGTCGACCTGATCCGGGAACGCGGCGAAGGTGCCGGCGGCTACGGCCGGGCTGTCGACCACGGTGATCACCGCGTCGACGGTGCAGGCGCTGCGGATTTCCGGCCATTGGAAGGCTTGCACCAAGGGTTTTGGCAGGGCCAAACCGGAGGTTTCGATCAGGATGTGATCGAGATCGCCACGACGGGCGACCAGTTCGCGCATCACCGGGAAGAATTCTTCCTGGACGGTGCAGCACAGGCAGCCGTTGGCCAGTTCATAAACGCGGCCGCTGGCTTCTTCTTCGGTGCAACCGATGGAGCACTGCTTGAGGATTTCACCGTCGATGCCCAGCTCGCCGAACTCGTTGACGATCACCGCGATGCGGCGGCCCTGGGCGTTGTCGAGCATGTGCCGCAGCAAGGTGGTTTTGCCCGAGCCGAGGAAGCCGGTAACGATGGTGACGGGAAGTTTGGCCAGTGTTTTCATCGGATGCCCTTTGGCAAGGTGGCGGGCATACGGGACGAGTACCGGCAACGCACCTGCGCGCCGGAAGCGTTCGCCACCGGATCACCCCGCCCGGTTGTAGTGAGAATCTGTATCGAGGCAGGTCTCCTGGCTGACGGTGTGCCAGTCGTTCGACTGGCGTTTGCTGCGCCTTCCCGCGGGCTCAAGGGTTGAGCGTGCAGTGGCGTGGCAGCGAACATCACCGTTCACAGTTGCGGGGGCAGCCGCGGCATTGACCGCGTTCCCTTCTTAGCTTCGACAAACGCCGAAGAACCTCGAAAGCGCAAGGCTACGCATGGTATTGGGGCGGGTCAATGTCCGCAGGTTGATTGCGATCCTCTGTGGCGAGGGAGCTTGCTCCCGTTCGGCGGCGAAGCCGTCGCAAATCAGGAGTGCAGATTTTACCTGGATAATGGTAAGAGGGGTCGCTTCGCAACCCAGCGGGAGCAAGCTCCCTCGCCACAATTGGTTTGTGTAGACCCTTAAATGCGAACCCTTGCCAATTGACGCCCAACCCCTGCCCATGCTCTCCTACACACCTTGTTACGGGTGCCCTTCACAGGGTGAAACGGGAAACCGGTGAATCATGTGCTTTACTCAAAGCCATGTCAGTCCGGTGCTGCCCCCGCAACGGTAAGCGAGTGAAGCGTCAGATCCACTGTGCCAACCAGGCATGGGAAGGTGATGCTTGCAGGATCAGGCTCAGGCCTGCGCCCCTCGCGAGCCCGGAGACCGGCCCGCAACACAAAGTGAAAACACAATCACTGAATGACAAACCCGCGGTGGGCGGGCGCTGTTCGAATCTCTGCGCGCCCGTTCGTGCGGAGACTCTGCATGCGCTTTTGATTCCCCGCTGACAGACCAGAGGGAAACGCCATGTCGATCATCAGCAGCACCGGCCACAGCAGCTCTTCCAGCGCCACCACAACCCTGACTCAACGCCTGACCGCCGCCGTTTGCGCGTCGATCCTCGGCGCGTGCCTGGTGTACTTCGCCGGTTTCTCGCACATTGAAGCGGTGCACAACGCTGCTCACGATACCCGCCACAGCTCCGCATTCCCGTGCCATTGAGACCTGCCGACATGATCAAGCGTATTGCGCAAACCGCAGGTTTCACCGGGCTGCTCGCTGCCCTGCTGTTGACCCTGCTGCAAAGTTTCTGGGTGTCGCCGCTGATTTTGCAGGCCGAGACCTACGAGAAATCCGAACCGGCCGCTGTTGAAGTCCACGAACATGCCCACGCCGAGGGCGCTGCCGCCGCTCACACCCACGATGCCGAAGCCTGGGAGCCGGAAGACGGCTGGCAGCGCGTGCTGTCGACCACTGGCGGCAATCTGGTGGTGGCGGTCGGTTTCGCACTGATGCTCGCTGGCCTCTACACCCTGCGCGCACCGACCAAAACCTCTCAGGGCCTGCTCTGGGGCCTGGCCGGTTATGCGACCTTCGTGCTGGCGCCGACCCTCGGCCTGCCGCCTGAACTGCCAGGCACCGCTGCTGCCGATCTGGCGCAGCGGCAGTTCTGGTGGATCGGCACTGCCGCGTCCACCGCTGTCGGCATCGCCCTGATCGTGTTCAGCCGCCACTGGCTGATGAAAGTCCTTGGCGCGGCGATCATCGCCGTTCCCCATGTGATTGGCGCCCCGCAACCGGAAGTGCATTCGATGCTCGCGCCGGAAGCACTCGAAGCCCAATTCAAAATCGCTTCGCAGCTGACCAACGTGGCGTTCTGGCTGGCCTTGGGCCTGATCAGCGCCTGGTTGTTCCGCCGCAAAAGCGATGGTCAATACCACGCATGACTGATGTCAGCACAGCGCCGACCCTGGTGGTCGGCCTGGGCTGCCAGCGCGGCTGCCCCGTCAATACGTTGCGGGCGCTGCTGGATCAGGCGTTGCAAGCGCATCGAATCGGGCTGGATCAAATCAAGGCTTTGGCCAGTATCGACTTGAAGCGTGATGAACCGGCGCTGATGGAATTGGCCGCGCAACTGGCGCTGCCACTGATGTATTTCAGCAGCGAACAACTGGCCGGTTATCAGCCACAACTCAGTCACCATTCCGAGATCGCATTCGAGCGCACCGGATGCTATGGCGTGGCGGAAAGCGCCGCCCTGGCCCTGGCCGAACAACTGGCCAATGCACCGGCAAAGCTGCTGATCCCGCGACAGAAATATGCCCAGGCCACGCTGGCATTGGCCAGCGCCGCATAAAATCCCCGATAATCCGCGCATTCGATCATGAGCAATCTTCATCTGAAGCCTTGCGCAGACCCTTTTTCCCACAGGAACCGACGATGACCGTCTACTTCATTGGCGCAGGTCCCGGCGACCCGGAACTGATTACCGTCAAAGGCCAACGGCTGATTCGCAGCTGCCCGGTGATCATCTATGCCGGCTCACTGGTGCCCGCTGCAGTGCTTGAAGGCCATCACGCCGAAACGGTGGTCAACAGCGCCGAACTGCACCTGGAACAGATCATTGAATTGATCAAGACCGCCCACGCCAACGGCCAGGATGTGGCGCGGGTGCATTCCGGCGATCCGAGCCTGTATGGCGCTATCGGCGAACAGATTCGCTACTTGCGCGAGCTCGGCATTCCGTTCGAAATCATCCCCGGCGTCACCGCAACCGCGGCCTGTGCGGCACTGTTGGGCGCCGAATTGACGTTACCGGACATCTCCCAAAGCGTGATCCTGACCCGCTACGCCGACAAAACCGCAATGCCGCCGGGCGAGGAGTTTTCCAGTCTGGCGCAGCATGGCGCGACCATGGCGATTCATTTGGGGGTTAATCACCTGACGAAGATTGTCGAGGAACTGCTGCCGTATTACGGCGCGGATTGCCCAATTGCAGTGGTGCACCGGGCGACCTGGCCGGATCAGGATTGGGTGGTCGGGACGCTGGCGGACATTGCCGCGAAGGTTGAAGCCAAGGGCTTCCGTCGTACGGCGTTGATTCTGGTGGGTCGGGTGCTGGGCAGCGACCATTTCAGCGAATCGTCGCTGTATCGCGCAGGGCATGCGCATCTTTATAGGCCCTGAAGCACCTGTGGCGAGGGAGCTTGCTCCCGCTGGACCGCGAAGCGGTCCCAATATCAGCTAACACATTCATCACGGGAAAATGCATTGGCTGACTTTGTGATGGCTATGCCATCAAGCGGGAGCAAGCTCCCTCGCCACAGCGCCGTTTTTTCATTTCGCAGCGAACACCTTAGTAGTAGGCGTTTTCTTTCTGCGTGTGGTCGGTCACGTCGCGAACACCCTTGAGCTCGGGGATGCGCTCGAGCAAGGTGCGCTCAATGCCTTCCTTCAAGGTGACGTCTGCCTGGCCGCAGCCCTGGCAACCGCCGCCGAATTGCAGAACGGCGATGCCGTCTTCAACGACGTCGATCAGGCTGACCTGACCGCCGTGGCTGGCCAGCCCCGGGTTGATCTCGGTTTGCAGGTAATAATTGATGCGCTCGTTGACCGGGCTGTCGGCGTTGACCATCGGCACTTTGGCGTTTGGAGCCTTGATGGTCAGCTGGCCGCCCATGCGGTCGGTGGCGTAATCGACAACCGCGTCGTCCAGGAAGGCTTCGCTGAAGTGATCGATGTAAGCGGTGAAGCTTTTCAGCCCCAGCGCCGTGTCTTCAGGTTTTTCTTCGCCCGGCTTGCAGTAGGCAATGCAGGTTTCTGCATACTGGGTGCCAGGCTGGGTGATAAAGACGCGGATGCCGATGCCCGGGGTGTTCTGCTTGGAGAGCAGATCAGCCAGGTAATCGTGGGCGGCGTCGGTGATGGTAATAGCGGTCATGGAAACTCCTCGCAGGCTTGGGCGCAGTTTACGCCAATCATCGCCGCGGACAAAGTCCTAGTATTTTTGTCGGGAAAAGAAACACTGATTTCCCCTGGTTTTTTGCAGGAGCGAGCCGGCTCGCTCCTGCAGGGGTCGGCGATCACTCAAAGGTTTTCGTAGCGATTCATGTCCAGCACGCCCTCTTCCACCGGCTCGGCCTCATGGATGTAGCGGCTCAAGTCATGAAAATACCGCCAGAACTGTGGATGACTGCGACGGATCCCCCAACGTTCGACGATTTTCTCGAAACGGTGCGCGTCCTTCGCATTTTCCATCGCATCCACAAACGCCGGGACTTGATCGGCCGGGATGTTGAACATGAAGTTCGGGTAACTGCTGAGTACGCCGGGGAAAATGGTGAGAGTATCCAGCCCCGGCTGATAACGCAGCGATTCGCCGAGCAGGAATGCCACGTTACTGTGCGCGCGGTTGCGCAACAGGCTGTAGACCACACGCTGCCCGCTCGCGGTTTCGATACGCAGCATCGTGGCTTCCGGCAGTTGATCGATGACCCTGAGCCCGGCAGCCGGACGCGCCGTGAGCGTGCTCAAGGCTTGCTCGGCATTCTGCAAGGCAGGGTCGATGTTCGGTCGCGAACAATACGCGCCGTCGCAGCGATTGATCGGATCAGGCTTGGCGTTGAGCTCACCGTAACGCGCCAGCAACTGCATGGCGAAGTCGCGTTTGGGGTCTTTTTCATTGAGCTTCAGCGCGGTCGGCTTGTCGTCGTCGATGGCTTCATAGTCCAACCACATCTTGAATTTGCCGCTGTTCTGGTACCAGTCGTCGAGGTAATCGTCTCGTGAATCGGCCGGCATCAGGCGCAGGAAATTCTGCTCGGCGCCATTGCGGATCAGGTCGAAATACAGGCGTGTCTGGGCTTGATGGGAGACGTTGCCGTACACGTCGAAATTCACCGCCAACTGATAATACGTGCGCTCCAGCAAGGGGTAGTCGAACAGCCACATGGTCTGCGGCACCTCGCCGATCAAGCCTTTGGTCACGGCGGCGCTGTCGAAATGGCGGAAAATACTCAGCAGCGCATTGTCGTTACCCGCCCACAGCGTCGACCAACTCGGTGCCGGCTCATCGGCGTAGCTGTCCCGGCGCAAGGCCTCGTATTCGTTACGTTTGTCGCGGTAATCGTGCCAAAGGGTCAGGACGCTGCCGACATCATCGTTCTGCCCCGGCATCGCCAGTAACGGCGTGGCCTGGCCGCGATAGTTCGGGTCGGTGATATAGAGGTCGTGTTCCGGCGCCTGGAACATTGCCCAGAAGTTATCGCGGATCACGTCCGTGGCGATCTGCCCCCGACACACGGGGCCGCGAATAAAGGTGCGCACGAAGTATTCGGCGTTATCGAGCATGAACTGGTAACGCGCCTGGGCCGGGATGGCTTCGAACGTGGAAAACGGATTGGCCCGACGTTCAGGCCCATAACCCGGCAAGGCGCTGACCTGCCAATTGCCGTTGTAGAACAGGCTTTTGACCCGCGCCATTTTCGCCGCGCTCAGCGCATAGGTGATGTGTGTCTTGTGCACGATCGCACCCTGGACCGGCCACAAGCGGTAATAGAACTGCGTGCCCGGATCGTCGTTCGGGCGACGGGTGTTGATCACGTCGATGGGCTGGCCGGTCGGCGTGCGCGAACGCACCCACTGGAAGAAATGCCCCGGTTCACCGTCCTTGAAATAAATGTGCGCGAGGAACCAGTGTTCGAACAGCCAGCGCCCCACCAGACTTTGCCGGGCGCCCGGTGCGTTGAGCAGGTTCTCCCATTGCACCACTTGCAATGCTTCTTGTGCGCTCGGCACCAGGCCTTGCTCGTCAATTGGCGCACCAGATGCCAGCCAGCGTTGCAGCGTCTGGTATTGCTGATCGGTCAGGCCGGTGACCGCCAGCGGCATGCCTTCTTTCGGATGAGCGTTGGCATAGCTGTCGAACTCAGCAGGCACGGCGCACAGGTTGTCGCGGTTCAGGCCCAGGACGATGTCTTCGGGCAGCTTGGCATTAGGTTGCAGCGGCACGCTGTGGCCCAGTTCAAGCATTCGCGCCATCAGTGCAGCCTGGCTGCCCTGGGCGTCGAGTACCGAATAAAAGCCCTTTTGCTGCCAGGCCCGCTTGCCGGTAGCGTCATAAAACAACCGGGTCGGCGCAACCGCCTGAGCGCGATCACCGTCGTACACCGGGATTTTCGTTGCGCCGCGTGCCGCGCCTTCGCCGCTGCCCAGATTGAGCTGACAGGCGGCGTCGTTGCAGGCGTGGCAGGCCACACATTTTTCGGTGAAGATCGGCTGAATATCGCGGGTGTAGGAGATTGCAGGGGACATCGCCGGACTCTGCGCGACCGCGCCCCAGCTTAAAAACATCAACACACTGCTGATGACGACGCGATACGACATGTCCCTGGTCCCGATCCTTTGAAAAACGCCGAGATTCTACCGGTCTGACGCCGGCACCAACATGAGCGATATTCATGCAAAACCCGAACATGCTCTAAAAGCGTACAGGTTTGCTATTATCCCGGCCCTTCGTCATGGCCTTACCGAGTAGTCCAAATGTCCGATCGCAGTGTTCGCCTTCAAGCTCTCAAGCACGCCCTTAAAGAGCGCATCCTGATTCTCGATGGCGGCATGGGCACGATGATCCAGAGCTATAAGCTCGAAGAACAGGACTATCGTGGCAAACGCTTCGCCGACTGGCCGAGTGATGTCAAAGGCAACAACGACCTGTTGGTGCTGACGCGCCCGGACGTGATTGGCGGCATCGAGAAAGCCTACCTCGACGCCGGCGCCGACATCCTGGAAACCAACACCTTCAACGCCACCCAGATTTCCCTGGCCGATTACGGCATGCAAGGTCTGGCGTACGAGTTAAACGTAGAAGGCGCGCGCCTTGCACGCAAGGTGGCGGATGCCAAGACCCTGGAAACCCCGGACAAGCCGCGCTTCGTTGCCGGCGTGCTCGGCCCTACCAGCCGCACCTGTTCGCTGTCGCCGGACGTCAACAACCCCGGCTACCGCAACGTGACCTTTGATGAGCTGGTGGAGAACTACACCGAATCCACCAAGGGCCTGATCGAAGGCGGCGCTGACCTGATCCTGATCGAAACCATCTTCGACACCCTCAACGCCAAAGCCGCGATCTTCGCCGTGCAAGGCGTGTTCGAAGAGTTGGGCATCGAATTGCCGATCATGATTTCCGGCACCATCACCGATGCCTCCGGGCGTACCTTGTCCGGGCAGACCACCGAAGCATTCTGGAATTCCGTGGCCCACGCCAAACCGATTTCGGTCGGTCTGAACTGCGCCCTCGGTGCCAGTGAACTGCGTCCGTACCTCGAAGAGCTGTCGAACAAGGCCAACACCCACGTCTCGGCACACCCGAACGCCGGTCTGCCAAACGAATTCGGCGAGTACGACGAACTGCCGTCGCAAACCGCCAAGGTCATCGAAGAGTTCGCCCAAAGCGGCTTCCTCAACATCGTCGGCGGTTGCTGCGGCACCACGCCGGGCCACATCGAAGCCATCGCCAAAGCCGTGGCCGGTTATGCGCCGCGCGAGATTCCGGAAATCCCCAAGGCCTGCCGTCTCTCGGGTCTTGAGCCGTTTACCATCGATCGCAACTCGCTGTTCGTCAACGTCGGCGAGCGGACCAACATCACCGGTTCCGCCAAGTTTGCCCGCCTGATCCGCGAAGATAACTACACCGAAGCCCTGGAAGTCGCCCTGCAACAGGTCGAGGCCGGCGCGCAGGTGATCGATATCAACATGGACGAAGGGATGCTCGATTCGAAGAAGGCCATGGTGACCTTCCTCAATCTGATTGCCGGTGAACCGGACATCTCCCGCGTACCGATCATGATCGACTCCTCGAAGTGGGAAGTGATCGAAGCCGGCCTGAAATGCATCCAGGGCAAGGGCATCGTCAACTCGATCAGCATGAAGGAAGGCGTCGAGCAGTTCATTCATCACGCCAAACTGTGCAAACGCTACGGTGCTGCGGTGGTGGTGATGGCCTTCGACGAAGCCGGCCAGGCCGACACCGAAGCACGCAAGAAAGAAATCTGCAAACGCTCCTATGACATCCTGGTCAACGAAGTCGGCTTCCCGCCGGAAGACATTATTTTCGACCCGAACATCTTCGCCGTGGCCACCGGTATTGAAGAGCACAACAACTACGCTGTGGACTTCATCAATGCCTGTGCCTACATCCGCGATGAACTGCCGTATGCCCTGACCTCGGGCGGCGTGTCCAACGTGTCGTTCTCGTTCCGCGGCAACAACCCGGTGCGTGAGGCCATTCACTCGGTGTTCCTGCTGTACGCGATCCGCGCCGGCCTGACCATGGGTATCGTCAACGCCGGTCAATTGGAGATCTACGACCAGATCCCGGTGGAACTGCGCGACGCCGTGGAAGACGTGATCCTCAACCGCACCCCGGAAGGCACCGACGCCCTCCTCGCCATCGCCGACAAGTACAAGGGCGATGGCAGCGTCAAGGAAGCGGAGACCGAAGAATGGCGTAACTGGGACGTCAACAAGCGTCTGGAACACGCGCTGGTCAAAGGCATCACTACCCACATCGTCGAAGACACCGAAGAATCCCGTCAGTCGTTCGCTCGCCCGATCGAAGTGATCGAAGGCCCGTTGATGTCCGGCATGAACATCGTTGGCGACCTGTTCGGCGCCGGCAAGATGTTCCTGCCGCAGGTGGTGAAATCCGCGCGAGTGATGAAGCAGGCCGTGGCGCACTTGATCCCGTTCATCGAACTGGAAAAAGGTGACAAGCCGGAAGCCAAGGGCAAGATCCTGATGGCCACGGTGAAAGGCGACGTGCACGATATCGGCAAGAACATCGTCGGCGTGGTACTGGGTTGCAACGGCTACGACATCGTCGACCTCGGCGTGATGGTCCCGGCAGAAAAAATCCTGCAAGTGGCCAAGGAGCAGAAGTGCGACATCATCGGTCTGTCCGGCTTGATCACGCCGTCGCTGGATGAAATGGTTCACGTGGCCCGCGAGATGCAACGTCAGGATTTCCACCTGCCGTTGATGATCGGTGGCGCGACCACTTCCAAAGCACACACGGCGGTGAAGATCGAACCCAAGTACAGCAACGATGCGGTGATCTACGTCACTGACGCCTCCCGCGCCGTGGGTGTGGCGACACAGTTGCTGTCGAAGGAGTTGAAACCGGCCTTCGTCGAGAAAACCCGCCTGGAATACATCGACGTCCGCGAGCGCACCGCCAACCGCAGCGCCCGCACCGAACGCCTGAGCTATGCCGCGTCGATCGCGAAAAAACCGCAGTTCGACTGGAGCACCTACGAGCCGGTCAAACCGACGTTCACCGGCACCAAAGTGCTGGATAACATCGACCTGAAAGTGCTGGCCGAATACATCGACTGGACGCCGTTCTTCATTTCCTGGGACCTGGCTGGCAAATTCCCGCGCATCCTCCAGGACGAAGTGGTCGGTGAAGCGGCTACCGCGTTGTACGCCGACGCCCAGGAAATGCTCGCCAAACTGATCGACGAGAAGCTGATCAGCGCCCGTGCGGTATTCGGCTTCTGGCCGGCCAACCAGGTGCGTGACGACGACATCGAACTTTACGGCGATGACGGCAAGCCATTGGCCAAGCTGCATCACCTGCGTCAGCAGATCATCAAGACCGACGGCAAGCCTAACTTCTCCCTGGCCGACTTCGTCGCGCCGAAAGACAGCGAAGTGACTGATTACGTCGGTGGATTCATCACCACCGCCGGCATCGGCGCCGAAGAAGTGGCCAAGGCCTATCAGGACGCTGGCGACGACTACAACTCGATCATGGTCAAGGCGCTGGCCGACCGTTTGGCCGAGGCCTGCGCCGAATGGCTGCACCAGCAGGTGCGTAAAGAGCATTGGGGTTATGCCAAGGACGAAGCGCTGGACAACGAGGCGCTGATCAAGGAGCAATACAGCGGCATCCGCCCTGCTCCGGGTTACCCGGCGTGCCCGGATCACACCGAGAAAGCCACGCTGTTTGCCCTGCTCGACCCCGAAGCTGCCGAAATGCGTGCCGGCCGCAGTGGCGTGTTCCTCACCGAGCACTACGCGATGTTCCCGGCGGCGGCGGTCAGCGGTTGGTATTTCGCTCACCCGCAGGCGCAATATTTCGCCGTCGGCAAGATCGACAAGGACCAGGTGCAGAGCTACACGTCGCGTAAAGGCCAGGAGTTGAGCGTAACCGAACGCTGGCTGGCACCGAACCTCGGTTACGACGACTGAGTGCCACCTGTAGGAGCGAGCCTGCTCGCGATGGTCGTTAACGATAACGCGTGTTTACTGGTTAAACACGGCGTTCTAGAGTCCATCGCGAGCAGGCTCGCCCCTACAGGTCATGGGTTTTAGCTGTTCGAGCCACCCGCCAACTGCGCAACCTCCTGTCGCGACAACTCGATCATCTTCGCGTTGCGCGCCGCCGTCTGTTCGAAAAGCTGACTCAAGAATTCAGCTTCATCGGCGTTATCCACCTCCTCCTGAACATCCATTTCATCAAGCCCCTGGAAGACCTCAGGGTATTTCTCCTTGAGATAACTCACCCAGTAGTCACGCTGGATCAGGTCTTCAAGAAACGTGTCGGAGCGTTCCGCATTGAGGATTTCAATGCGCGCATCGGACATTTGACGAGGCGTGACGCCTGAGGCATAGGTCATGTGCTTGGGTTGCCCTGGCAGGCTCAGGCCATCATCCCAGCCGTCCGTCAGACCGATTCGATAACCCAGGCGTACCTCGGCCTCATCCTGACCGGTACGAGCGGCGGTTTTCGTGGCCAGATCATCAACCTTGTCCAGTCGAAACAGCTGGCGGGATAGCCTCAGCAGCACTTCACCCTTCGCACGTCCAGCGGGAACATCAAGCAAGGCGTTGTGAGTGAACACTTTGCTTTCCAGCCCGCTGAACGTCAGGATCCGACCGTCTACACAGGTGCCATGGGTAGCGGAGCTGGCAAACAACACCTCACGAAGCTCGCTGTTGCTGGCGGCGGCGTCCATGACTGTCCACACTCGCCGGGTCAGGTCGGCATTCGCCACCCTGAACTCCTGCGTATCCTGCAACCGGGCAATCAAATGGAAGAACGCCGCGTTGTCGGGCTCCGCCATCAGTTGATCCCAGATCTCGTTTTTGCCGGCCAGCTCCTCGGGGGGAGCATTGGCTAACCAGGGTTCCTTTTTTGCGGACTCAGGTTCGGTTTCAGTGAGCTCTTCATCAGACTCGACACTTTCGTTGCCCTCTTCTTCGTCGAAACCATGGGCATCATCAATCAACTCATCAAGATCAGCGCGTGTGAACCCCAGCACGCTCTCGTGCAAACCCTGTTCGCGATAGGTCCTCAGTCGCTCAAGGCTCTCCAGTTGCAGGTTGTAGTTGTCGCTCAGATCAATACCGCGCAACAGAACTTCGTGGCTGCCATCCAGCGCCGACTCAGGAATCGATGGGATGTCGTTGCCACTGAGGTTCAACGTTCCGAGACGAGAGGAGTCGAGCACGCCGTCCGGCCATTCGGTCAGGTTGTTGTTGCGCAGATCAAGCGTCTCCAAAGCGTGAAAAGTACCGACATCGAAGGTATCCAGTTCGTTGTAGCTCAGGTCCAGCCATTTCAACCGTTCCAGGTGAGCCAACGAGGCATACAATTGCGCGTTGTCGCTTACATGATTCGAGGACATTTCGAGCCGTTCCAGCTTATCCATGTGTTGAACCGGGCCAGGCACGCGTTCCAGTCCATTGCCATTGAGTTCCAGCGTTTTCAGTTGCGTAAATGCCCTGAGGAACCCGTCTGAACCTTGAGCCGTCAGTTTCACACTCGTCAGGTTCAAGCTACTTACATGGTCGAAGGCTACCGGCAGCTCGGGCAGATCGCCCAGTTGCAGGCCATTCAGACTCAACCCCGCCTGCGCAACACCCTGCGCACCGGGCAGGCCTTCACGCCAGCATTCAAGGATTCGCAGTGCACCCAGCCTGCGAGTCCCCGCAGACGTCATCCAGCCTGTGCCTTCAATGCCTCGCGTATACAGCCAGCCATTCAAACGACGCACCAGCAATTCAAAGGTGTGCTCCCATTCGGCAAGTCGCTCGCTGATGTGCACGTCCGTCAAACCATTCGCGCGCATCTGTTCGGTCACCTGCAAGGCGTCTTCATCCGCGAGGTCCGGTTTCAGACGTTTCAGGCGCTCTGTCAAAACCGCAGGCCCCTCTCCCAACGGGACTTGCGTCAACGGCAGCAAATGACGTGCGATCGACTTGCCGCTTTCGGACGGCGGGAAAACCGCTGGCACCGCTTCCAGGTCAAACCGCTCCAGGGTCCCGAGTGGCAACCCTTTGGCGACCTCCAGACGCTGCCGGGTGAGCTTTAGCGTTGCGATGGATTGCGCAGTCAAGGGTGTGCCGGTCAGATTGGTCTTGAGCAGCATGTCATCCGCAAGTTGCACGGGCAGTTCACTGAGCTGGCTGTCACGCAGATCCAGCCAGCTCAGTTCCGGCAAGCCTTGCGACCCTATTGGCCATTCATGCAGCTCGGTGCCGCGCAGACCCAAGGCCTCGAGACGAGTCAGTGCGCTGACATCCAACGCGTGCAGCGGGTTATTGCCCAGGTTCAGGTATTCGAGAGCCGGCAGCCCCGCAATACTTTGCGGTGCTGCTGAGCCGGCTCCAATGCTATTGCTGGAAAGGTCCAAATGAATCAATTTCCCTAGCTCGCCCGGCGCTATCGGCACTTCAGTCAATCCATTGCGGTTCAAGTCAAGTTTTTGAAGTTCGGTAAATCCACCAACGAACCGGCGAATCTGTTCTGCCGGCGCCTTGCTGCCGTTCAAATACAACGTCTGCACATGCGGAAAAGCACCGGCCGGCAGCTTGGGTAATTCACTGAGTTCCAGATACGGAAAATCGAGTACCGACGCATCGGCTGTCGAGCCATAACGTTTGAAGGCACCATTGCGCCAGCAGTCTTGCAGGGTTTTTTTCGCCAACATCCGCCCCATCATCTCCTTGGTCATTGGCGTCTGTATCGCACGACTTGACCAGGCATCGAGTTGTCGGTCGAGCACGCTGTATTGCTCACTCAAAGCCTCAACAGCCGCGAACCGGGCCTCGGCATCCTGCCATTGCCCGGTAAACTGATTGAACAGCCCGTCGAAAGAGTCGCTGATACCTGTGCCAAGACGCTTTAGCTCACCCTTGCTGTAACCCCTGACCATTTCCTCCAGATCAACAAGGTGCGCAGGTTGACGCTTGGCGTACTCATACGCCGGCTTGAAGTTTTCCCGCAGGAAGTTTGACCAGTCCAGCGACAGTCCGGACCAGAGTTTTTCATGCCCTTCGAAAACCCCGTCGGGCAAGGTTCTGATCCCTGTCCCTTTCAAGCTCAAACGCTCAAGGCGCGGCAGTTCGAGAACCCCGGCAGGCCATTCGAGCATCGAAGGGGCAACCACCTCCAGGCTACGCAATTTTTGCAACCGGGAGACATCCAGGGCTAGCGGCTCGTAACTGGGGGTAGAGACCGTGACGTCTTCAAGCCCCGTCAACGCATTCAGCCTCGACGGCATATCCACCGCGTAAGAAGTCGCGGAGAACAGGCTCAGGTCCCTGAGGTCGTGCATTTCGCTCAAGGCTTGGGGGACGTTGCTGAATTCGTTGCCTGTGGCATTGATTCGCAGCCTTTTGAGCTTGGGGAAACTCGCTAAAAGGGCATCGGCGTTGGCGTCCGTGATGCACCGGCCCCGGACATTCAGATCACGTACATGGGAGAAATCCGCCGACAGCTGAGGTATTGGATCGTTGCAGACCAAATCAAGCAACCTGTAGCGGGAGCGCTCCCCGGCCAACGGTGAATCGCGCCAGCTTTGCTTGATGTTCTGTGCGACCGAGCTCCTGCTTCCCAGCATCGACTGCAAGATGGACTCCGGCACCGGCTCGCCAACCCATTGATCGAGCGTCGATTCCAGTACTTCCCATTCACGCATGCGCACCTGCAACAGGCTGTAAATCTGTGCTTCGGTTTTGCCCGCCCGCAACTGCGCCAGGATAAATCCGTTGGCTTGCTGGTCGGTAAGCCCCGGGTGAACATCCTGCACCCGGGTCACCAGTGACGGATTCAAACCTTGCCCGCGCCCGCTGGCGTAGTAACCGACCCTGCGCTCGGTGACCCGTACCGGAGGCTTGAACGACTTGCTGTTACCGGCTCGCTCCGCCAACAGACGTGACAACGTCGCCCGATTTTCGACGACCGATTCGATCACGGCGTGCCGCAGATTGGCACTTTGACTGATATGAGGAACACCCAGTGCCTGACGGGATTCATCGGGCAAGGCGTGCATGATCGAGGCAAAAAAGTTGTCGCCGCTGGTGGGTATGCCATTGAGCGACTCGCCACGCTCATCAAATGCTTGAAAGGAAGGCCCCTGTTTCACGACGTACTTGCGACGGGTGGCTGATTCACTGCCAATGCCGTCAATGAGCGGGCCGTTGATATGGCCGTCACGAACTTCAAGACGTACTTCAGCGGACCAATCCGGCAACTTTTCCAGGGCATGCAGAGCGAGCCACCGACTGTCAGCGGTCGTCATGTTGTCCATTTGCAAGTCGATGAAGGCCTTGGCCTCACGCCCCTGCCGGGTGTACCAACGGGCCTCTTCCAGCATTTTCAACGGTATCCGGCGCGTTGCATGCAGGCGCGACAGCTCTTCGGCATTGGCATCCAGCAGAATCCTCCGGGCGGCGGCATTACTCAACCCCGGACTGGCACGTCGCAACTTTTCGACCCATTCGCCGCCAATGCCAGGATCGCCTTCGAATAGTCGCAAGGCATCCGCCAGCGCTGGAGGCGGTGGCAGATGATCCCTGTGCATCTTGCGCAAGGCACTGTCCTCGACACCGCAGGCGTCGGCGATATTGATCAGTTGCTCATCTGAGAACGCTTCAGTGGCATGCCCCATGCGCCGTAACAGCGTCAGACGATCCCACGCCAGCGGACGCTCCAGCGAATGGCGCCAGGCACCGTGCCCGTTGTGTTCGAGGATTGGCTGCCAGGCCTGCGCATCAGCAGGATGCCTAATGCGCCATTTTTTCAGGGACTCATCGAAGGTTGTCTCATAGACCTTGCCGCTCTGCCGGATGTAGGTTTTGTCGTTTACCGGGTGCAGCCCCAACGCGTCAGGGCCTTCACTGCGATCGAGTACGTCCTGACGTTCATAAACGCTCAGGTCCGGTTTCCATAACCGGGTTTCACCGTCGGCACGCTTGACAGGCTCCAGCCGCTCGATCACCGCTTCAGGTTTCACCGCCGTCAGCTTGGCCAACCCTTTACCCGCACCGGCCATCACCGCGATCAACGCCAGATTTTCGGCCACGTCGACCAGATGCCCTTTGGCGGCAATGCGATCGCCCTCACTCCACTCGATCGCACCCTCGAACGATTCGTACAGCAGTTGACCGGCCATCACCGTCAACATGATCTCGCCCAGCACCGGCACGAACATCGACACCATGTTCAACCCCAGCATGCCGATTTCCAGCAGGTGATTGAGCTTTTCTGCGCGCACCCTGGCATCGACGTCCGCCGTGGGCACCGCATGACTGCGCGCATCGGCGATCACCTTGGCGCAGTTTTGTTCGTAGAGATAAGTCCACAGATCAGTGTTGGGGGCCCAGATACCGCCCGCGCCTTTGCGAAGGGTCCCGAAAGGATTGAGATACGGATCGTCCACCGGCTCACGTTTACCCGGGCGCTCGGGGGGCAACTCTTTGATGCCCGCAACCGTTGAAACCGCCGGCACGTACTGCACGACCTTCATCCACCACGAATGCAAAGGATCGACTGGAGAGTCAGCGGCGTTGCGGGTGAACTGACTGAAGTAATAAGGGCGGTCGGCGTAGGCCACGAACTGGCTGAAAAACCGCTGGTAGGCCGTCGGCCCGTCACCAGAGGCAGCCGATGCATCCCGAGCGGTGAACTGGCGCTTGAACGCCTCACGCATCTGCTCGGAGGTGTAGCGCTTGAGCGGGTGCTCCGGATCATGGGGAATGTAAACGATGAAGTCGCTGGTGTAGCGATACTGTTCGCAGATGCTGAACACCACGCAGCCTGTCATCCGGCGCTTCATCAAGCTCAAGTCGCGAAACCAGACGGGGCGATTACCGACCTTGGGATGGATTTCGCCCTCGACGACCGAGAGGATCATTGTGTAATCCTGCGGCTCGATATCCTTTTTCAGCAGAGCCAGTTCGGCCGCCGCCCGCATTGCCGTTTTCTGACTGGCAATGAATTGCTGGCGAAGTGCCGCTGACTTCTGCGCATCCGCTGGATGGAAAAACGCTTTCACATAGGTCTGGTACTGCGCGCCGATATCCAGTTGGCGACACAGTGTCAGGAAGTCCCTGACCGTCATGGCGAAGGTAGCGTGCTGGAACGTGCCCGGTGTCGAAGTCTCGACAACAAACCCGGACTGGCGATGAAAGGCTCCGTCCTCGCACTCGGACGCTTCGAAGTTATGCAGCGCAGCCTGCAACAACGAAAGCTTCAGCACCTCGAACGATGAAACCTCTATTTCAAGCACGCCCACCTCCAGCGGGCGTCTGAGGCAGACCTGGGTCTTGTTGACGTCTGCTTCAACGCCAAAACGGTCCTTCAGGGCCTTGCTAAGTATCGGCTCGGCGAAAGTGTCGATGTTCTGAAGCGATGACATCGTCTTGTCGAGTCGGGACTGTGCGACAAAACTGGCGTTGAAACTTTCCTTGAGCGTCTGTTGTTGCCCGGTTGACGCCCGCTGATACCAGTCCGGCGCACGCGTGCCGGCGCCCTTGATGGCGGCCCGTCTTTGCGGCGTGGCGTTGATCAGCCATTCGGGCGTCAATTGCTCCAGAAGCTCACTGTGAATGCTGCTTTGGCCTGGAAGCGGCCTTGGCGAACTCGGCGGATGGTCAGGCATATTGTCTCTCCAAAAAAGTGGATCGACAGGACACCATTTCGCCAAGCCGCAACTGCGGTAGATAGTTATCGCATTGAGACAAACCGGTAACGAATTGCGTCGATCCGCAGACAGGTTCAACACAACAGAATTCGTCGTATTGGCTATGCTTGGAGGACTTGTTTTCAGGCGAGGGATATATGGACGATCCAGTCGACAACAAACCGCCGACGTTCTGGCAGATGCTGCACAGCGTCATGGCAGCGGCATTCGGCGTGCAGAGCGGGAAGAATCGCGCACGGGATTTCACCCACGGCAAGCCGAGTCATTTCGTGATTCTGGGGATCGGTTTCACAGCCATTTTTGCGCTGGCGCTGTTCGGCATCGTCAAACTGGTGCTGTATCTGGCGGGGATATGAAGAGGCTCAATGCATCAGGGTTTGCAGGGTGAACGGGTAACGCCAGGACGTCGGTCGCCCTTTTGCCGAGAGCTTGTGAAAATCCACACCGTAATCCGGCCTGGCGCCCATTGCCAGCAGTCGCTTGGCTTGTGCCCGGTCAATCAGCTGCAACAACGGAATCTGCCGGTCGCGACCGCCGTACTGGCTGATGTCGATGCCTTCGTCGAAGTCGTGTAATTGCACCAACGCCCAGCCACCCAGGCTGAAGTGCCCGCCGACCAGCACGCTCAAGCGCTTGTCCAACAACGCCTGCAATGCCGCGGGCGAGTTGTTGATGGTACCGAACAGCGCATCCTTGCCGGGTTTACCGCCAGACTCTTCAAAGGCGCGCATGACGCCAAAGCCCATTTCGTCATTGGCGGACCAGACCAGCGAGGTCTGCGGGTAGCGCTTGAACAAGAGCCTGGCCTGCTCATAGGCCCGCTCGCGGTTCCAGCCGCCGTACACCATCTGACGCAAATGCACTTCAGGATGCTCGGCCAATGCCCGGCGCATGCCTTTTTCGCGTAACTGTGCGGACGGTGTGATTTTCAGCCCAGAGAATGCCAGCAGGTCAATGGTTTGACCGGGTGCCAGCGGACGGTGCAACCGGATCAGCTCCTTGAGCATCAGGTAGCCGCCCTCCTCGTCGTTGGGCACCAGGCTGCCCACCCAATCGGGGTACTTGTCGGGTCGGGCACCGAGTAGCCGCATCTGGTCCGGGGTCAGGGCGTTGTTGACGATAAACAGCTTCACCCCGCTGCCCTGAGCCAGGCGCAGGATTTCCGGGGCGATGTACTGTTCGTTGACGAACACCAGATAGTCAGGCCGCTTGGGTCCTTGCAGTGCATCGCGCGCCTGCTTGATGGTGATTTCAGAGTCGCGGTCGGAATACTCGATGCGCAACTCCATGCCCAGGTCCTTGGCGGCCGCCTGCATGAATTGCGAGTAACTGACCCAGAACGCTTCTCGAGTGGTTCCCGGGTTGAGGAACAGCACCGACGACGCCTGCGCGCAAGGTCCCAGGACCGCACCCAGCGTCAGCAATACGCCACACAGAAACTTCAACATTGGTCGTCCGAGCCCCCGGAAATTCGCCGCGCATTATAGCCAGCGAACGCCCGCAAAACGGCGTTTATTCCGACTTCTTGTCCGACAATCGTCGGAACGAGGCCCGGACGGGGTCGTTTATTGGTGACTGACCCAAAATACCGCAGTGCCGACGACCAGAATGATCAGGAACAGAATCGCCCACGCATCGACCGTGCTATCGCTTTTGCTTGCTTTGGTTGGGTTGCTCATTGCATCGCCTCTTGTCGGTTTTATCGGTGATTGCATAAAGACTCGACCACAGTTAAGACGATGATTGTCCGCACGACAAATGTGGGTTAGTTGACAACTATTCTCGTTAGTCGATTTGGTTCTTTACATATACTCAAACATCACTTTTGCGCATAACTACAAACTGGTATCTTGCCCCGGCTCCATTGGGAGTGCGCGGCCGTGCGCGCAGAATTGCAGAGGCTCTTTCGGACTCAAGCAAGCACAAAAACGCAGCTGTATCCGAGCGACCCAAGCCTGAGAACAGGACTTATATGTACGTATACGACGAATACGATCAGCGGATCATCGAGGACCGCGTCAAGCAGTTCCGTGATCAGACCCGACGCTATCTGGCAGGCGAGCTGAGCGAAGAAGAATTCCGCCCCCTGCGCCTGCAAAATGGCCTCTACATCCAGCGTTTCGCGCCGATGTTGCGTGTCGCGGTGCCTTACGGCCAACTGACTTCGCGCCAAATGCGAATGATGGCCAGGATTGCTCGCGACTACGACAAGGGCTACGCCCACATCAGTACCCGGCAGAACGTGCAGTTCAACTGGCCGGCCGTGGAAGATATCCCGGACATCCTGGCTGAACTGGCCACCGTGCAGATGCACGCGATCCAGACCAGCGGCAACTGCCTGCGCAACGTCACCACGGACCAGTTCGCCGGTGTCGCTGCCGACGAACTGATCGACCCGCGCCCATGGTGCGAGATCGTCCGCCAATGGACGACGTTCCACCCGGAATTCGCTTACCTGCCGCGTAAGTTCAAGATCGCCGTCAATGGTTCGACCTCGGACCGTGCCGCCATCGAAGTCCACGACATCGGCCTTGAGCCGGTGCACAACGCCGCCGGGGAACTGGGCTTCCGTGTGCTGGTCGGTGGCGGCCTGGGCCGTACACCGGTGGTGGGCGCGTTCATCAATGAATTCCTGCCGTGGCAAGACCTGTTGAGCTACCTCGACGCCATCCTGCGTGTTTACAACCGCTATGGTCGTCGCGACAACAAGTACAAGGCGCGGATCAAGATTCTGGTCAAAGCGCTGACGCCTGAAGTCTTCGCACAGAAAGTCGACGCGGAAATGGAACACCTGCGCGGTGGCCAGACCACGCTGACCGAAGCCGAAGTGCAGCGCGTCGCCAAGCACTTCGTCGACCCGGACTACAAGGCGCTGGAAAACCAGACTGCCGCACTGGCCGAACTCGACCAGCAAAACCCGGGCTTCGCCCGCTGGCGCACGCGCAATACCCTGGCCCACAAGAAGCCGGGGTATGTCGCCGTGACCCTGTCCCTGAAGCCGACCGGCGTTGCGCCAGGCGACATCACCGACAAGCAGCTCGACGCCGTGGCCGATCTGGCCGACCGCTACAGCTATGGTCAACTGCGCACTTCCCACGAGCAGAACATCATCCTGGCCGACGTCGAGCAGGACAAACTGTTCACTCTGTGGGGCGAGTTGCGCGAGCAAGGTTTCGCCACGCCGAACATCGGCCTGCTGACCGACATCATCTGCTGCCCTGGCGGTGATTTCTGCTCCCTGGCCAACGCCAAGTCGATCCCGATTGCCGAATCGATCCAGCGCCGTTTCGACGACCTGGACTACCTGTTCGACATCGGCGAACTGGACCTGAACATCTCCGGTTGCATGAACGCCTGTGGTCACCACCACGTCGGCCACATCGGCATCCTCGGGGTGGACAAGAAAGGCGAAGAGTTCTACCAGGTGTCCCTCGGCGGCAGCGCCAGTCGCGACGCCAGCCTGGGCAAGATCCTTGGCCCGTCCTTTGCCCAGGAAGCCATGCCTGACGTGATCGAGAAGCTGATCAACGTGTACATCGAGCAACGTACCGAAGACGAGCGTTTCATCGACACCTACCAGCGTATTGGCATCGACCTCTTCAAGGAGCGCGTCTATGCAGCGAATCATTAAGAACAACGAAGTCGTCGACGAAACCTGGCACCTGCTGCCAAAGGATTTCAACATTGACGAGATCAGCAACTGCGACGACTACATCGTCCCGTTGCAACTGTGGCGCGAACACAGCCGCATGCTCCTGGCCCGCGACGGTGGCCTGGGCATCTGGCTGGATGCCGATGAAGAAGCCGAAGAAATCGGTGAAGACGTCGCGAGTTTCCAGGTCATCGCCTTGAACTTCCCGGCCTTCACCGATGGCCGCAACTACTCCAACGCCCGCCTGCTGCGTGACCGTTATGGTTTCAAAGGCGAACTGCGAGCGATTGGTGATGTACTGCGCGATCAGTTGTTCTACATGCACCGCTGCGGCTTCGATGCGTTCGCGGTTCGCCCCGATAAAGACCCGTATGAAGCCTTGGAAGGTCTCAAGGACTTCTCGGTGACCTATCAAGCTGCTACCGACGAACCGCTGCCGCTGTTCCGTCGTCGCTGATCAGCGAATCGCATAAAAAAACCGGGGAATCATCCCCGGTTTTTTTTATGCCTGCGTTTTAGCTTCAATCGTTACCAGAAGCGTTGCTGGGTCAAGCGACTCCACCAGCTCAGCAGAGCGCGGTCGACCGAACCGCTGGCCGCCATGCCGATACGCTCTTGCAGGCTTTTACGCTCGGCGTAGTGCAAGTGATAGAGCTCGGACTGCTTGGCGCGTTCGGCCAGGTACTCGTCGCTGGTCTTGAGTTCGTCCACCAATTGCTTGTCGAGTGCCGCGACACCGAGCCAGATTTCCCCGGTGGCGACCTCGTCGATGGCCAATTGAGGGCGGTAGCGTGACACGAAGTTCTTGAACAGTTGATGGGTGATGTCCAGGTCTTCCTGGAACTTCTCCCGGCCCTTCTCGGTGTTTTCGCCAAACACCGTCAAGGTGCGTTTGTACTCACCCGCGGTCAGCACTTCGAAGTCGATGTCGTGCTTTTTCAGCAGGCGGTTGACGTTAGGCAACTGCGCAACCACGCCGATCGAACCCAGGATCGCGAACGGCGCGCTGATGATCTTCTCACCGATGCACGCCATCATGTAGCCGCCGCTGGCCGCGACCTTGTCGATACACACGGTCAAGGGCACGCCGGCCTCGCGGATACGTGCCAGTTGCGAAGACGCCAGGCCGTAGCTGTGGACCATGCCGCCGCCGCTTTCCAGGCGCAGGACCACTTCGTCTTTCGGCGTGGCGAGGGTCAGCAGCGCGGTGATTTCGTGCCGCAGGCTTTCCGTGGCCGAAGCCTTGATGTCGCCGTCGAAATCCAGCACGAACACCCGGGGTTTGGTCTCGGGCTGTTTCTTCTGTTTTTTCTCGGTTTTAGCCTGGGACTTGCGCAGGACCTTGAGCTGGTCCTTGTCGAGCAGGGTTTGCTCCAGGCGCTCGCGCAGCCCCTTGTAGAAATCATTGAGCTTACTGACCTGCAACTGGCCGGCCGACTTGCGTCGACCCTTGCTGCGCAATGCGGCAAAACTGGCCAGGACCACCAGAATGGCGATCACCAGGGTCACGGTCTTGGCCAGAAAAACGGCGTACTCGGACAAAAACTCCACAGGGACTCCTTAGACGATGCGCGGCATCAACGCGCGCGGGATACCATCAGCATACTCATGCGCCGGCCTTGCGACCAGCCGTGAAACCTCTGGCAACAGGCCTGTAACGAGCATTTCAAACAAGCGTATGTTTTTTCATTGACAGCTCACCGTCATCCTCATAACCTCGCCAAACCTTCAACGTACGGGGATGACGCGGACGTGGGCAGCATCTATTTGATTCGACATGGCCAGGCCTCCTTTGGTGCAGACGACTATGACGTCCTGTCGCCGACCGGTGTTCGCCAGGCAGAAATCCTCGGCCAGCACCTGGCCGAGCTCGGCATCAGCTTCGATCGCTGCCTTGCAGGCGACCTGCGCCGCCAGCAGCATACCGCCAACAGCGCGCTGGAACAGTTCGCTGCCGTGGGCCTACCGGTGCCAATCCTGGAAACCGATTCCGCGTTCAATGAATTCGATGCCGACGCGGTGATTCGCGCCTTGTTGCCCGCCATGCTGGCGGACGAACCCGATGCCCTGAACATCCTGCGCAACGCCGCGCAAAACCGCGCCGAGTTCCAGCGTATCTTCGCCCTGATCATCGAACGCTGGCTGGCCGGGACCTATGACACGCCGGAGCTGGAAAGCTGGCTGGGCTTTGTCGAACGGGTTCGCGCCGGGCTGCACCGCATCCTCGAACAGGCCGACAACACGCAGAAAATCGCCGTGTTCACCTCCGGCGGCACGATCACCGCCCTGCTCCACCTCATTACGCAAATGCCTGCCAAACAGGCCTTTGAATTGAACTGGCAAATCGTCAACACCTCGCTCAACCAACTCAAGTTTCGTGGTCGCGAGGTGGCCCTGGCTTCCTTCAACAATCATGCGCACCTGCAACTGTTGAAGGCCCCGGAACTCATCACGTTTCGCTGAGTCCGGACTATTGTGACCCTGGCTGTAATCACCCAGCTCTAATTACCCAAGAAAGGATCGAACCATGACCTCCGTAGCTGATGCCGTACAAGCAATGAAAGCCAAGTTCAACCCAGCCGCTGCTGCCGGTCTGGACCTGGTCTTCGGTTTCCGCATCGACGACACCAAGAACTTCTCGCTGGTCGTCAAGGACAGCACCTGCGAGCTGCTGGAAGGCGAAAACCCTGACGCCCAGGTCACCCTGGTGATGGACGGCGAAACCCTGGAAGGCATCGTCAGCGGCGAAACCGACGGCATGCAAGCGTTCATGGGCGGCAAGCTGCGCGCTGAAGGCGACATGATGCTGGCGATGAAACTGTCCGAGCTGTTCCCTTCGTAAGATGACGGCTCTCTTCTTGGGGAGCCTTCGTTGTTGCACACGAAACCCGTCCCTTGTGGCGGGTTTCGTTGTTTTTGGATTCACGTCCGGTCGAACATCCTCCAGCGCCGCAATCGCCACCCGGACCAGAAATGGACGCCTTTCGCCGACGCCGCAAGGCCGCTCCCGACCCTGGCCCACTCGCCACAGATCAGTCGTACTCATACAATGCCAGCACTTCCCACACCGGCCACCCCATGGACATCGACCTCGCCCGCACCTTCCTGGAAATCGTCCGCCACGGCAGCCTTGCAGCCGCCGCCGAGAAACTCCACGTCACCCAGACCGCGATCACCGCACGGGTGCAGAAACTCGAAAGCCAGTTGGGCAGCACCCTGTTCGTGCGCAATCGCGCCGGGGCGCGGCTGACGCCCAATGGCGAGGCCTTCGTGGTGTATGCCAATCAGTTGGTGGAAACCTGGGAAGCGGCGCGACGGGACTTGCCGTTGCCGGAGGGTTACCACGATGTATTGCACATCGGTGGCGAGGTCAGTCTGTGCAACCCGCTGATGCTCAGTTGGGCCGGCGAGCTGCGAGAGAAAATCCCCAGTCATGCCTTGCGCATGGAGATCCGCGACGGCGAAAACCTGCTGCGCCAACTGGAATTGGGGGTACTGGATGCGGCGCTGGTCTATCAACCCGAGTACTGGCCGCGCCTGCAAGTCGAGCAGATTCTGGAAGAGAAACTCATCCTCGTACGCCTGCCCGGTTGCGCCGATCCCTATGTGTACATCGATTGGGGCCCGGACTTCCGTCGCCAACACGATGCCGCGTTGCCGGAAAAAGCCAAGGCTGCCCTGAGCTTCAATCTCGGTCCACTGGCCTTGCA
Source organism: Pseudomonas sp. NFX224 (assembly GCF_048565165.1). Taxonomy (NCBI): domain Bacteria; kingdom Pseudomonadati; phylum Pseudomonadota; class Gammaproteobacteria; order Pseudomonadales; family Pseudomonadaceae; genus Pseudomonas; species Pseudomonas sp. NFX224. Next base: position 439,819 of record NZ_CP183416.1, read on the forward strand.
ATACATTCTGGAGAATGGCGGCAGCGGCTACTTCCGTACCCGCGTCGTGCAGAGTTACCTGGAAAGCGGCGTGCTGGAGCAAGTGCCCAAGGCCCCGGAATTCAGCTACCCGACCTACCTGGTCTACTCCCGCGATCGCGACTCGGAAACCCTGCAGCGAGCCTTTGATCTGTTGCGCGAAGTGATCCGGTCCGATGATGACTGGTCGCAACGCTGGAACCCGCTGATCTGAATCCGGTTTGCACCGGATCATGGCAGTTGTGCCCCCAAGGTTCGGCCCGCCAAAATGCCGTAATCGTCTAATCTGCTGGAGAAAACAATAACGACAGGTGATTGCAGTGAGGCAGACCACCGAAGCATTCCGCAGCCGTTACCGCGCCAACGTCCATCCGCTCTACAACCCGTGGCTGCACGGCACCTTTGTGCTGTTGTTCGGCCTGTTGGCCATCGCCGCATTCTGGAGCACCGTGCAACAGGTGCAACCGCTGGAGTGGCTGGCGGTGCCGCTGACCTTGCTGTTTTTCAACCTCGGCATATACATGGTCCATCGGCACCTGGGCCATCACAAAAAAACCTTCGCGCGGATGTTCTACGCGCGCCACGCTGGCGACCATCACAGTTTTTTCGCCCCCGGGCATATGACCTACGACAGCGCCCGCGACTGGCGGGTGATTCTGTTTCCGGCCTGGCTGATTGTGTTGCACACCCTGGTTATCACCCTGCCCCTGTGGTGGCTGCTCAAGCAGTTCGATGCCAATGTCGCCGGGCTGGTGGGCGGTTGCCTGGTGCTCGGTTACCTGGCCTATGAGGTGTTTCACGCCTGTGAGCATCTGCCGCCGCACAATCCGTTGACGCGCCTGCCGTGGATTCGCCAGATGCGTCGCCTGCATGAACTGCATCACCGCCGCGAGATGATGCAGGAGCGCAATTTCAACATCGTTTTTCCGTTGATGGATTACCTGTTCGGCACCCTCTACTGGGAACCGGAACACGACACCCCGTACCAGACGAGAACGCCCATGACCCGCATGCAGCATCAGATCGAGATTGCCGGAACCCCCATCGACGTACTCGCCTACGCCAGCACTGTGACCCGTTGGCCGGAATGGCATCCATCGTCGCTCAAGATCAATGGCCCGAAAGGCGCCTTGCATGCAGGCGCGCGGTTCGAAGAGGACATTCGCGCCGGCGGTCGCGATGGGCATTTGAGCTGGGTGGTCGACGAGTATTTGCCGGGGCGTCGCTGGAGTGCCCGAGCCGATGGCGATCATGGTCTGTCGTTGCTGGTGACCTACGAATGCGCGGCCGAGGGCAATGGCACACGGTTCGTACGTACCCTCGAATACCAGTTCAGTGGCCTGGGGATGCGCATGGCCAACGCACTGCTGCTCAAGCGGCGGATCGATCGCGAGTCGGCCGAATCGATGCTGGCCTTGCGCGAAATGGCGCAAAAACATCTGGCGCAATCGGGAGTCAATGCGTGAGTCGATCGATCAGGTTGCGCCATTGGCTACTGCTGGTGATCATCGCCATCGGCGGGTTCCTGCTGCTGATGCCGACCAGAGTGCAACCGGTGGCCTGGACGCCGCCGCCCGCCCCATCCCTGACCCGCGGCGTTTATGCCGATAATCAGCGACTCAAAGGCGTGGAACGGGTCGGTGCCGCAGACATCGACGGCCCGGAAGCGCTGCTGCTGGAAAACGATTCGCTGATCACCGGTTTGCATGACGGCCGGGTCATCCGCACCCGTCTCGACGGCAAGGTCACCAAAGTCCTGACCGACACCGGTGGCCGCCCGTTGGGGCTGGCGCGTCACCCCAATGGCTTGCTGGTAATCGCCGATGCGGTCAAGGGTTTGCTGTCGCTGGACGCCCAGGGTCGGCTGGTCGCGATGACGACCGAAGCCAACGGTGTGCCCTTCGGTTTTACCGATGACGTGGCCATCGACAAACCCGGGCATTACGCCTACTTCAGCGACGCTTCCACTCGCTTTGGCTACGGCAAGGACGGCGAGGCAATCATCGAGCATGGCGGCGACGGCCGTTTGCTGCGTTACGACTTCCAGACCGGCAAGACCACGGTGTTGCTGGACAAACTGGAGTTCGCCAACGGTGTCACGCTAGGGCCGGACGATGCCTTTGTGCTGGTCAACGAAACGGGTGCCTATCGCATCAGCCGCTACTGGCTGACCGGACCGAAGGCCGGTACCCACGATCTGTTCATCGACAACCTGCCGGGCCTGCCGGACAACCTGGCCTTCAATGGTCGCGACCGTTTCTGGGTAGCGCTGTATGCACCGCGCAATGCCTTGCTGGATGCCACGGCGGAGCACCCATTCGTACGCAAGATGATCGTGCGGGCCATGACCGTCCTGCCCAAACCGGTGGAAAAACGCGCCTTTGCCTTGGGCCTGGATCTGGAAGGCAAGGTCATCGCCAATCTGCAGGACGGCAGCAGCGACAATTACTCTCCGATCACCACGGTGCGTGAGTATGGGGACTGGTTGTATTTTGGTTCGCTGAAGGCGAAGAACATGGCGCGATTGCCTTTGAGTAGCGCATTGCAATAAACACCACCGAATCCATGCAGGAACGAGTCTGCTCGCTCCTGCAGGGGATTTGCGTTAGTCCATGAGCCCCCAATCGCCGGGAGTGGACTCCGTGTGCAACTTCAATCGCAATCGCAGATTGTTCACCGAATCGGCATGTTTCAACGCCTCTTCCTCATCGATCACACCTTCAACGGCCAAGGCATAAAGCGCCCCGTCAAACGTCTGCATCCCCTGCGCCGCTGACTTTTCCATCACACCCTTGAGCTCGGAAAACTGATTGAGCCGGATCAAATCGGCAACGGTCGGCGTCCCCAGCATCACCTCCACCGCTACCCGCCGTTGCCCATCGCGGCTACGTACCAGCCGCTGGGAAACACAGGCCTTTAGGTTATTCCCCAGATCATTGAGCAATTGGCCCCGGCGCTCCTCGGGGAAGAAGTTGATGATGCGGTCCAGCGCCTGATGGGCGTTATGAGCATGCAGCGTGGAGATCACCAGATGCCCGGTATCGGCGAAGGCCAGGGCATGCTCCATGGTTTCGCGGTCGCGGATTTCGCCGATCAACACCACGTCCGGCGCCTGGCGCAGGGTATTTCTCAACGCGGCATGAAAGCTGCGCGTATCGACGCCGACCTCACGCTGATTGATGATCGATTGTTTATGCCGGTGGATGTACTCGATCGGGTCTTCGATGGTGACGATATGGCCGCGACTATGGCGATTGCGGTGGTCGATGAGCGCCGCCAGCGAGGTAGACTTGCCCGAGTCGGTGGCGCCGACGAACAGTATCAAGCCTTGCTTGAGCATTACGGTTTCCAGCAACACCGTCGGCAACTTGAGGTCTTCGAAACGTGGAATGTCGAGTTTGACGTTACGCACGACCATCGACACATCGTTACGCTGTTTGAAAATATTGACCCGGAAGCGACCGATACCGGCCAGGGAGATGGCCAGGTTCATCTCCAGTTCACGATCGAACTCCAGACGCTGTTCGGCGTCCATGATGGAGCCGGCAATCGCCGCGATGTCCCCCGGTTTGAACGGCTGATCGGTCAGGGGCGCAAGAACACCGTCGAAACGCGCACAGGGCGGCGCGCCGGTGGAAAGGTAAAGATCGGAGCCATCCTGGCTGGCCAGGCGTTTTAACAACGCATCGATTTCCATGGCAAAAAACACCTGCGAAGCATTCAATGAAAAAAAATGACCCGAATCGGGGCATTCAGCGTCAACCAAGAATAGTAGATGCCGCCACACCGACTCATGTGCAGGACACCTTGATGAACGCATCACCCACCGGCAGCGATGCCCAGGCCTTGATTGCCCGACTTGACTGGGCGAACAGTCCATTGGGCGCCGCCAGTACCTGGCCGCAGAGCCTGCGCACCGCCGTGGACATCGTGATTCATTCACCGATGCCGATGCTGTTGCTCTGGGGCCCACAGCTGACGCAGATCTACAACGATGGCTTCGCCTTGCTGGCCGGCAGCAAGCATCCGCACGCTTTCGGACAGCCGACACACCAGATCTGGCCAGAACTCAAAGACTTTACCGACCCGATTTACAGCGCCGTCCTACAAGGCCAGGTGCGGACCTACAGCGAGCAGCGCTTTACCCTGCAACGCGAAGTCAAGGATTCCGACTTCTGGCTTGACCTGACCTACAGTCCGATCCGCGACGAAAATGCCGAAGTCGCGGGCATTCTGGTCACCGCCATCGAAACCAACGAGCGTCGGCGCATCGCCCTGGAGCTGGAACAGCGCTCGGCCGCCAGCCTCAAGGCGCAACAGGTAACCGAAGAACGCTTGCAATTGGCCCTCGCCGCCACCGACGCGGTAGGCACCTGGGATTGGGACATCAGCGAGGACCGCTTCATCGCCGACGCGCATTTCGCCCAGTTGCACGGCATCGATCCGCTCATGGCCGGCCAGTTGCCAATCAGCGCTTACTTGCACGGCGTTCACCCCGAAGACCGCGCCTTGATCGCCCGCAGCATCAAGCACTGCATCACCCATGGCACCGAATACGCCGAGGAATATCGCTTGCTGCAAACCGACGGTCAGCTGCGCTGGGTATTTGCCCGCGGGCGTTGCTACAAGGACCATCACGGCCGGCCCATCCGTTTTCTCGGTGCCGCGCTGGACCTGACCGATCGCAAAAACACTGAGCAGGCTCTGCGCCAGAGCCAGACCGAGTTGCAGCTGATCATCAACGCCATGCCGATCCTGATCAGTTATGTGGATCGCGAAGAACGTTTTCGCCTGAACAACGCCGCGTACCTGGACTGGTACGGTCTGACACCCCAGGAACTCTATGGCCGGACGATTCGCGAAGTGCTGGGGGATGAGGCCTATGCCTTGCGTGCCGAGCACATTGCCCAGGCGCTGACCGGCAAGCCGTGCTGCTTCAGCATCAACTCGCCGCACCGCGACGGCAGCATCCGTCATGCGCTGATGAACTACTTGCCGCGTCACGGTGCGGATGGCGCGGTGAACGGTTTCTATATCTTCGTGATCGACGAAACCGAGCGCAAACAGACCGAAGAAGCCCTGCGCAACCTCAACGAAACCCTCGAAGAACGGGTCGCCGCCCGCACCCAGCAACTGGCCGAGACCAACCAGCGCCTGCAAAACGAGATGTTCGAGCGCGAACGTGCGGAAGACGCCTTGCGCCATGCGCAGAAAATGGAAGCCGTGGGCCAGCTCACCGGTGGCATCGCCCATGACTTCAACAACATGCTCACCGGGATCATCGGCAGCCTCGACTTGATGCAGCGCTACATCGCCGATGGGCGCACCGAAGAAATCGGCCGCTTCACCGAGGCCGCCGTGTCCTCGGCCAATCGTGCCGCCGCCCTGACCCATCGCCTGCTGGCGTTCTCCCGGCGTCAGTCGCTGGATCGCAGGCCGCTGAATGCCAACGACCTGATCCATTCCCTGGAAGACCTGCTGCGCCGGACCAAGGGCGACCATATCGAGCTCAAGCTGCAATTGGCCGAAGACATCTGGCCGGTCAGCACCGATGTCAGCCAATTGGAAAACGCCCTGCTCAACCTGGTCATCAACGCCCGGGACGCCATGCCCGATGGCGGCAAACTGCGGATTGAAACGGCCAACGTCTATCTCGACAGCAGCGACATCAACACCCTCGAACCGGTCAAGGCCGGCGACTATCTGATGATCGCCGTCAGCGACAACGGCACCGGCATGACACCCAAAGTACTGGCCAAGGCGTTCGATCCGTTCTTCACCACCAAGCCCATCGGCCAGGGCACCGGCCTGGGGTTGTCGATGATTTATGGTTTTGCCCAGCAGTCGGGCGGTCACGTCAGCCTGTTCAGCCTGCCGGGCCAGGGCACCAGCGTGCGTTTGTATCTGCCACGCCTGCATGCGGTGGAACCGCAAGACGTGCTGTCACCGGTCATCAGCCAAGCGCCGCCGGCCATTGCCGGGGAAACCGTGGTGTTGGTGGAAGACGACCCGGCGGTGCGTATGCTGGTCCTCGACCTGCTCAAGGCGCTGGGTTATCACGCCCACGAAGCCGAAGATGCGAAGGCCGCCCTGCCCTTGCTCGAATCCGATCTGCGCGTCGATCTGCTGGTCACCGATGTCGGCCTGCCGGGAATGAACGGCCGACAACTGGCGGAGATCGCCCGCCAGCATCGTCCGCAACTGAAGGTGCTGTTCATGACCGGTTATGCGCAGATGGCTGCCGAGCGCCAGGGTTTCCTTGAGGAAGGCATGGACATGGTGGCCAAGCCGTTTTCCATTGATCTGCTCGCCAACAAGATTCGCACGATGATCGGCCGTTCCGAGTGAGTTAAGGCATAATCGCGCGCGCCCTCTTTCTCACCAGCATTGTCACCTCCGTTACAAGGTATTCGCCCCATGAAAGCTCAAGCCCGCCATATCCTGGTGAAAACCTCGGAAGAAGCCGAGCAACTCAAACAACGCATCGCCAAGGGCGAAGCCTTTGATGTGCTGGCCAAGAAGTACTCGACCTGCCCGTCCGGCAAGCGTGGCGGTGATTTGGGCGAAGTGCGGCCGGGGCAAATGGTCGGTGCGATCGATGCGGTGATCTTCAAGAAACCGCTGCGAGTGGTGCATGGGCCGATCAAGAGCAAATTCGGCTATCACCTGGTGCAGGTGTTTTACCGGGATTGATGGTGTTGGCTTTCGGCCCCTGTGGCGAGGGAACTTGCTCCCTCGCCACAGAAAATGTATTCAGTACCTCGGGATCAACGCCCCCGACACCTGAATCACCCGGCTCGCCAACCGATGCCCCGCCTCGGCAGCCTCCGCAGGGCTTGCGCCCTCCAACCGCGAGGCCAGGTACGCCGCGCTGAACGAATCCCCCGCCGCCGTGGTGTCCACCACTCGCTCAACCTTCTGCGCCGGCACCTCGAATGACTCGCCCTCACAACGAATCAAACACGCCTCGGCACCGCGCTTGAGCACCACTTCCGGCGTGCCGATCTGCTCGTACGCGGCAAACACCGCTTCCTCATCGGCAAAATGGAACAGCGCCTGCTCGTCATCGACAGTCAGCAAGGCGAGGTCAATGTACGGCAAGACACTGCGATAAGCCGCTCGCGCGTCTTCCACCGAAGCCCAGAGCCGTGGCCGGTAGTTGTTGTCGAAGACGATCCGCGCATCGCGCTGTCGGGCTTCGATCAGGGTGAGCAGCAGTTTTTCCCGGCCTTTCACGCCCAGCACCGCCAGGGTGATGCCGCTGAAATACAGCACATCGTAATCCGGCAGCGCCGCCAGGATCGGTGCGGCGGCCGGGGTGGTGAAGCAATCGCGCACCGCCGCTTCGTTGCGCCAGTAGAGGAAACGTCGCTCGCCCGCCGCGTCGGTCTGGATGCAGTACAAACCCGGCAAACGCCCGGGCAAGCGCTGAACCATGTCCAGGCCAATATTTTCTTCAGCCCAGCTCTGGCACATGGCATCGCTGAAACTGTCATCGCCCAATGCGGTGACGTAATCGACGCTGCCGGCTGCGCCCAATTCACGGGACAGGTAGACCGCCGTGTTCAAGGTATCGCCGCCGAAGCTCTGTTGCAGGCTGCCGTCGGCTCGGTGTTGCAATTCGATCATGCATTCGCCGATCAGGGCGATGCGCGGGGTGTTGGGGCCGAGGGTGTTGATGGTTTTCATTGTTGTGGGGTCTCTGGTGTTGCGATGTTGTCCGGGCCGCCGCCATCGCGAGCAGGTTCGTTCCTACAGGAGAACGAATTCCAATGTGGAGCCTGCTCGCGATGGCCACGCCTCGGTTTCAGAGTTAGAAACAGGTTTCCATGTTCTCGATGACGATCAACTGCTCATCCACCAGACACCCCGTGCGCCACTTGTCGAACGTCAGGCACGGGTGCGAAGTGCCGAACGAAATGATGTCGCCCACACGCAACTCAACCCCCGGCGCCACGGTCATGAACGCATGCTGGTCCATCACCGCCGTCACCTTGCAGGCACCGACATCGTCGCCCTTGGTCGGTACCACACCCGCCTTGTAACGCAGCAATGGCACCGGTAGACCGGCGTCGTAAGCCACGTCGCGCTTACCCAGGGCAATCACCGCGAAGCCCGGCTCCGGCAACGACTGCACGTGCGCCCAGACTTCCAGCGCCGGACGCAGGCCTTCTTGCAAATCGCTGCGACGATCAAGGACGCAGCATTGCGCTTCCTTGTAGATGCCATGGTCGTGGGCCACATAACTGCCCGGACGCAACACGCTGAGGAAACGCCCGGCAGCGTTTTGCGCTTCGAATTCCTCGGCAATCAAGTCATACCAGGCCGAGCCGGAAGCGGTAATGATCGGTTTGGCGATGGCGAACGCGCCGCTGTCCTGCAACTGCACCGCCAGTCGTACCAAGGAACCGGCGAACGCACGGATTCCGCTGACAGCGTGATCGCCATGAATCACACCCTCGTAGCCTTCGATCCCGGTCAATGCCAGCGCCGGTTGTGCAGCGATGGCCTTGGCCAGGACACGTACTTCCTGTTCGCTGCGGCAACCGCAACGCCCACCGACCACGCCGTACTCGATCATCACGTTCAGGCGCACGCCGCGCGAGGCGAAATAGGCGCCGAGGTCGGCCACGTTGTCCGTGTGATCGACCATGCAATAGAAGTCGAACGTCGGGTCGGCCAGCAGGTCGGCAATCAACCCCATGTTCGGCGTACCCACCAGTTGGTTGGCCATCAACACCCGGCGCACGCCGTGGGCGTAAGCCGCACGGGTTTGCGTGGCGCTGGCCAGGGTGATGCCCCAGGCACCGGCGTCCAGTTGCCGACGAAACAGCGCCGGGGTCATGCTGGTTTTGCCGTGGGGCGCCAGTTCCGCGCCGCTGTCACTGACGAACTTCTGCATCCAGCGAATGTTGTGTTCCAGCGCTTCACGGTGCAGCACCAGTGCCGGCAGGCTGACATCACGGGCCAGGCTTGCGCCGATCCGGGCAGCGCCTTTATCCACGTTGGCAGTATTGGGGGCAGTAGACATGGTCGAACTCCTCACATTCGCGGCCGCAAGCAGCCGCCGTTATTCGTTGATGCGACGGGCCAGGCTGTTCGCACTGTCGATCAGCACCCGGCGGTAGTCGTTGTAATTGTTCTTGGCATCGGCCCGTGGGGCGACGATGCACAGAGTCGCGATGGCCACGCCGTTGGCGTCTTTGACCGGAGCGGCGAAGCAATGGGTAAAGGTGTCGGCAACGCTATCGAACGAGAAGAATCCGTCGATACCGGCCTGGCGGATTTCCTTCAGGAATTGCTCAAGCGGCAAGCGTTCGCCGTCGGGCAGGATGAAGTCGTCATGGTCGATCAGGTCGACGATTTCCTGGTCGCTGAGGTGCGCCAGCAACAGGCGCCCGGAGGCGGTCCAGGGAATCGGGGCGTTTTCGCCGATGTCGGAGGAGATACGGAAATGCCGCTCGCCCTCCTTCATCAGCGCCACGGTGTATTTGCGCCCGTTGAGCAAGCACATCTGCGCGGTTTCATGGGTCTGGCTGACAATCTCCTGCAAGGCGTGATCCGCCTCACGGGTCAGGTCGAAATGACGCAAATGCGCCTGCCCGAGGAAGTACAGCTGGCGACCGAGGTAGACGTGACCGTCCTTGCCGACCGGCTCCAGAATCCGTCGTTCCAGCAGCGAAGCCACCAGCTCGTAGACCGTGGATTTCGGGCTGCCGATGCCGTTGGCGATGTCGTTCGGGCGCAGGGGCTGGCCGACTTCCTTGAGGAAGTCGAGGATATCGAACGCCCGGTCCAGACCGCGTGCCCGGCGCTTGATGGTGTCTTCGGTCATTTCAGTGGTTCCCATTCATAGTCGCCGGGAGTTTAACCAGAGTGCTGCGGTGACCGTTAGGCCGCCATCGCCAGCAGGCTGGCTCCCACAGGGAAACGCATTCCAAATGTGGGAGCCAGCCTGCTGGCGATGAAGCCACCTCGGGTCAGGCCTTTTTCTTGTAGGCAATGCAATCGATCTCAACCTTGCAGTCGACCATCATGTTCGCCTGCACACAGGCCCGCGCCGGGGCATGCTCGGGTTTGAAGTACTCGGAGAAGACCTTGTTGAAACTGGTGAAATCCCGCGGATCTTCCAGCCACACGCCTGCACGCACCACGTCTTCAAGGCCATAGCCGGCCTCTTGAAGTATGGCGATCAGGTTCTTCATGGTCTGGTGAGTCTGCTCGACGATGCCCCCCGTGATGATCTCGCCGTCCACCGCCGGCACCTGCCCGGAAACGTGCAGCCAGCCATCCGCTTCAACGGCGCGGGCGAAAGGACGAGGCGTGCCGCCCGCAGCGGCGCTGCCGGTGCCGTAACGCGTAATGCTCATGAGTGTTTCTCCTGATTGAAAATCGAGTGTTTAAAACCGCGTGCTTTTCAGAAACTCAGCCAGCCGCGGCGATTGCGGACGCTCGAACAGGTCCTTGGGCGGACCCTGCTCTTCGATGCGACCTTGATTCATGAAAACGATCTTGTCCGAGACCTCGAAGGCGAAGCGCATTTCGTGGGTCACCAGCAACATGGTCATGCCGTCATCCGCCAGGCCCTTGATCACGTTCAGCACTTCGCTGACCAGCTCGGGGTCCAGGGCCGAAGTGACTTCGTCGAACAGCATCAGGCTCGGATTCATCGCGATCGCCCGGGCAATCGCCACGCGCTGTTGCTGTCCACCGGACAGTTGGCCGGGAAAGTGATCGCGGCGCTCCAGCAGACCGACCCGCTCCAGCCATTTCTCCGCCAGGGCCACGGCCTCGTCCTTGTGCAGCTTTTTCACCTTGAGCAAACCCAGGGTGACGTTCTGCAATGCCGTCAGGTGCGGGAACAGGTTGAACTGCTGGAACGCCATGCCGGTCATGGCGCGATGGCGGGCGATGACTTTTTCCGGGTGGCGGATGCGTTTGCCGTTGACTTCGTCGTAGCCGATGGACTCGCCGTCGAGCAGGATTTGCCCGCCCTGGAATTCTTCGAGCATGTTCACGCAGCGTAGCAACGTGGTCTTGCCCGAGCCGCTGGAGCCGATCAACGTCACCACGTTGCCGCGTTGCATGGTCAGGTCGACGCCCTTGAGCACTTCGAGCTGGTCGTAACGCTTGTGCAGGCCGCGAATGTCCAGCAGCGGTTGGCCGTTTTGGGTATTGGTTGGAGTCTGAGTCATGGCAAGGCCACCCGCTTTTCAATGTGCCGGCCGAGTAATTCGATGCCGTAGTTGATGACGAAGAACAGAAAACCGGCGAACAGGTAAAACTCCAGGGTCATGAACGTCCGGGCGATGATCTGCTGGGTGCTGAGCAGCAATTCGGCTACGCCGATCACCGACAACAGCGTCGAGGCCTTGACGATCTCGGTGGACGAGTTAACCCAGGTTGGCAGAATCTGCCGCAGTGCCTGAGGCAACAGCACATAACCGAGGGCCTGGTAGAACGTCAGGCCGATGGCTTTGCTCGCTTCCATCTGCCCGCGCGGCAAGGCCTGCAGGGCACCACGCACGATCTCGGCGACGTGGGAGCCGCAGAACAGCGTCAGGCCCAAGGCACCGGCCTGAAACGCGCTGATCTGCCAACCCAGCGCCGGCGCCATGTAGAAGCAGGCCAGGACCAGCACAAACACCGGCGTACCGCGAATCACATCGACGTAAAAACGAAACGGTGCGCGCATCCAGAACTTGCCGTAGGTCAGCACCAGGCCGGCGAACACACCGATCACCGTGCCAAGCAGAATCGCCAGCGCCGACACCTGCACACTGGTCAGGAAGCCTTGCCAGAGCGGCTCGCGTGCGATCCACAACTCATGCAACCAACTGGGGGATTCGTACATGGGGCCTCCTATCGGCGGATCGCCAGACGCTGTTCGAGGTAACGCAGCATCATGGCAATGAGGTAGCAGGCCGCGACATACAACGCCGTGGTCACCATCCAGGTTTCAATCACCCGGTAGCTCTCGACATTGATCTTGCGCGCGTAATAGGTCAGCTCCGGCACGGCAATCGCCGCCGCCAGCGAGGTGTCCTTGAACAGCGAAATGAAGTTGTTCGACAGCGCCGGCAGCACGTTGCGCAGCATCACCGGTACGGTGACGTAGGCCTTGACCTGCCACTCGCCCAGGCCGATCGCCAACCCGGCTTCACGCTGGCCCTTGGGAATACTCAACAAACCGCCGCGAAACACTTCGGTCAGGTACGCCCCGGCATACAACGACAGGGTGATGATGAACGACGGGATCTTGTCCAGACGGATCCCCAAGCTCGGCAACGCAAAGTAGATCAACAGAATCAACACCAGAATCGGCGTGTTACGGATCACCGTCACATACACCGATGCCAGCACCCGCAACGCGCGGTGCTTCGACAACAAAGCAAACGCCATCAGCAGGCCGATCACGCAGCCGATGGCGATCGACACCAGCGCCAGTTCCAGGCCCAGACCGAGACCCGCCAGCAAGGTGTCGAAATCGCGCCACACGGCGGCAAAGTTCAACTGATAGTTCATGGTCGGCAGTACCTTGAGCGGGGCGATTCAACACCGCCCCGCTCTCACGGGATCATTTGAATTCGACAGGGAAACCGATGGCTGGCGACGGCAGATCGACACCGAACCACTGTTTGAACGACGCCGCGTAAGTCGGGAACTCAACGCCGGTCATGGCTTCATGCAGGGCGGTGTTGACGAAGTTCAGCCAGTCCTGATCGCCACGCTTGACTGCGCACGCGTAGGTTTGCGGGCTCCAGGCGTAGGCCGGGCTGCGATAGCGGCCGGCGTTCTGCACCATCAAGTATTTCACCGACGACTGATCGGTGGCTGCCGCATCGGCGCGTCCTGAGTTCACCGCCTGATACATCAGGTCAACGCTGTCATACTGATCGACCTTGGCCTTGGGCAATGCCTGATGCACCAGCTCTTCGGCATAGACGTTTTGCAGCACCGCCACGGTCAGGCCATCGCCGGCGGCTTTCATGTCTTCGATTTCCTTGTACTTGCTGTTGGCCGGTAACAGCAGACCAACGCCTTCGCGGTAGTACGGCAGGGTGAATGCCACCTGCTGGGCCCGGCTGGCGGTCACGGTGATGAACTGGCAACTCATGTCGACCTTGTCGGTCAGCAGGTTGGGAATCCGCGCATCAGACGACTGCACCACGAACTCGACCTTGCTCGGATCGTTGAACAAGCCTTTGGCCACGATGCGCGCAATATCGATATCAAAGCCCTGCAACTTGCCATCGGCGCCCTGGAAGTGCCACGGCGCGTTGGTGCTGCCGGTGCCCACAATCAATTTGCCGCGGGCCAGAACGCTATCGAGCTTGCTGTCCGCCGCCTGGGCCACGCCCATGGCAGCAGCAGACGCTGCGAATAGAAAAACACACGCTTTGAACAAGGAAGGTCGGCGATGCATGGCAAGCACTCCAGGTGATGTGTATTCCGCTATACCGGAACTAGGTATGTAACAACGGAATAGACAGCAGAAAGTGTGCCACAGGTTGTGGGGGGAATGTAGGGGGGATTGAAATGTGTTTTGAATCAGGGGGATGCGCGGCCGCGCTGGCAATACGTTACCTGACGCACGCTCGAGGGGCCGCTACCGTTGGCCACAGCCAGCGGGTATCAAGTTCACAATTGGGGCGAGTTGACCGAATGAGGTGCGAATCCCTGCAGCAGCTGCCGAAGGCTGTGTTGCACCATGAGCAATGGCATTGGACAACCCCCCATCTGACTGCTTTATTCAATACCCAAGTGATAAATAGTCTTAACAGCTGCCACGCATTCGGCGTGGTTTGCCTTGGGAGGAATTCATGTCCTTCAAAGTCATGATGGTGTTCGGCACACGACCGGAAGCCATCAAGATGGCACCCCTAGCACGGGTCCTGCGTCACTGGCCCGGTATCGAACTGAACATCTGCTCCACCGGCCAGCACCGGGAGATGCTCAAGCAGGTTCTGGATTCATTCGAGTTGGCGGTCGATGAAGACCTGCAAGTGATGACTCAGGGCCAGACCCTCAATGGTCTGTCCGAACAATTGCTGGAACACCTGGATTCAGCCTACGAGCGGGTGAAGCCGGATATCGTGCTGGTCCATGGCGATACCACCACCAGCTTCATCGCCGCCCTCGCCGCCTTCAATCGCCAGCTGCCCATTGGCCATGTCGAGGCTGGATTACGTACCGGCAACCTGCGTGCACCGTGGCCGGAAGAAGCCAACCGGCACCTGACCGGGGTGATCGCCGACCTGCATTTCGCGCCGACCAACAAGAACCAAGACAACCTGCTGCACGAAGGCGTGCCCAAGGCCAACATCGAAGTCACCGGCAACACGGTGATTGATGCGCTGGTGTGGATGCGCGATCACCAACAGGCAACCCGGTGGCATCCGGCCGCCGATTCACCGCTGGCGGTACTCGAAGACAACCGGCGTATGGTGCTGATCACGGGCCATCGCCGCGAGAACTTCGGCGGTGGCTTTCGCAACATCTGCCTGGCCCTGGCCACCCTCGCCGAGCGTTACCCGGATGTGCAATTCGTCTACCCGGTGCACCTCAATCCGCAGGTGCAAAACGCGGTCTACAGCGTTCTGTCGAACAAACCCAACATCTACCTGATCGCGCCGCAGGATTATCAACATTTCGTCTGGCTGATGGGGCGTGCGCATTTCATCCTGACCGACTCCGGCGGTATCCAGGAGGAAGCGCCGGCAATCGGCAAACCGGTGCTGGTGTTGCGCGATGTGACCGAGCGGCCATCGGTGCTCGAAGGCGGCACCGTGCTGCTGGTAGGGACTGATACTGACCGTATCATCAAGGAAGCCAGCCTGTTGCTGGACGACGAAGCCACGCTCCAGCGCATGAGCCGCGTGCATTGCCCGTTCGGTGACGGTCATGCCAGCGAGCGGATCGCCAATCGACTTGCCATTTGGCTCAAACACCGCAAAGCGTCGGGTAAAGGAGCATGACTCTGGGCCTGGTCGATTTCTTCGCCTATGTGCTCTTCAGTCTCAAATACCTTGCCATTACCCTGGCCCTGTTGATGTTCGTGCTGGGGCTCGATGACTTGTTCATCGACCTTGTGTACTGGACCCGCAAGCTGATCCGCCGCTGGCGGATCTACGAAAAATTCAAGCGCGCCGACGAGCAGCGCCTATACACCATTGGCGAAAAACCGCTGGCGATCATGGTACCGGCGTGGAACGAAGTCGGCGTGGTCGGGGAAATGGCGCGCCTCGCGGCCTCCACCATCGATTACGAGAATTACCAGATTTTCGTCGGCACCTACCCCAACGACGCCGAAACCCAGGCTGATGTCGATGCGGTCTGCCTGCACTACCCCAACGTGCATAAAGTCATCTGTGCCCGCCCCGGCCCCACCAGCAAGGCCGACTGCCTGAACAACATCATTGACGCCATCCTGCGTTTTGAAAGCGAGGCAAAAATCCAGTTTGCGGGGTTCATTCTCCACGATGCCGAAGACGTGATTTCGCCGATGGAGCTGCGCCTTTTCAACTACCTGCTGCCGGGCAAAGACCTGATCCAGATTCCGGTCTACCCGTATGCCCCGGAATGGAAAGGCTTCACTGCCGGGCACTACGTTGACGAGTTCGCCGAAAATCACGGCAAGGACGTGATTGTTCGCGAGGCGCTGACCGGCCAGGTCCCCAGTGCCGGCGTTGGCACCTGCTTCAGTCGCAAGGCCATCAGCGCCTTGCTAGAAGATGGGGATGGCATTGCCTTCGATGTGCAGAGCCTCACCGAAGACTACGACATCGGTTTCCGTCTCAAGCAGAAAGGCATGAAATGCATCTTCGCCCGCTACTCGGTAAGCGACCCGAAACTGGCACTCCAGCAGCCGTGGGTGTTCGGTATGAACCGCGCCTTTTCCCAGGTGATCTGCGTGCGCGAACATTTCCCTCGGGACTTGCAGCACGCGATCCGGCAGAAATCGCGCTGGATCGTCGGCATCGTGTTCCAGGGCACCAAGAACCTCGGCTGGAGCCCCACCGGCCTGCTCAATTATTTCCTGTGGCGCGATCGTCGCGGGCTGATCGCCTACCTGCTGAGTTTTCTGGTCAACCTGTTGCTGCTGGTGTTGCTGGCGATGTGGCTGGTGACGGTTATTTTCCCAGAAGCCTGGCGTTATCCATCGATTCTCACCGACAGCACCCTGCTCACCACGTTGCTTTGGCTCAATGGCCTGATGCTGCTCAACCGGTTGTTCCAGCGCGGCTGGTTCGTCACCCGTTACTACGGCATTGTCGAAGGTTTGCTGTCGGCGCCGCGGATGATGTGGAGCAACTTCGTCAATTTCTTCGCCAACCTGCGGGCCTTGCGGCAAGTCATGGAAATGGGCGATTCGCGGCGCGTGGCCTGGGACAAGACCACCCATGAATTCCCGGCTTTAACCCAGGCGAAACGCACGCCGCTGGGTCATCGTCTGGTGGAAAAAGGCCTGCTCAGCGAAGAACAATTGGACGCCGCCATCACCAACCCGGTACGTCGACGCCTCGGCCATGAACTGCTGCTGCGCGGCCACATCAACACCACGCAACTGGTGCAAACCCTGGCCGAACAACTGGACATGGAATGGGCGCCGCTCAACCCGTTCAAACTCGACAAACGCCTGATCGACGCCGTGCCGCGCAAGGTCGCCACGCACTACGGCGTGCTGCCCGCCGCCGAAGAAGGCAACACCTTGGTGCTGGCCTCCGAGGGCCCGGTCAGCCAGGTGTCGCTGGGCGCCATCAGTCGTCAGCTGAAACGACCCGTTCGCTGCCGTCTCGCGCCCCAGGGCCGGGTGACATTGGGGATCCGATTCTGGTACCCGAGCGCCCGACAAAGCGCAGACGTGCACCACATGCTTGAAGTGCTTGAGCGTCATCAGGACGATGAAGCCTTGCTTGAGCGTGTCAGCCACCATCAAGTACTGCTGGGCAATTTGCTGCAAGTGCGAGGGAGGGTGCCGCCATCGCTATTCAATCAAGCGTTGATCGACTTCGATGCCGAGCGCATGTCGCTGGGTGAACACCTGATCTCGCGCGGCATCATTACCCAGCAAGTGCTCGAACAGGCGCTGGAGGATCAGGCCGCCGAACAACAAGCCGCTTTCGCCATTGCCAGGGAGGTCGAATGAAACCTGGTCATCGTCAGCGCCTTCTCGTTGGCAGCCTGTTGCTGTGCCTGAGTTCCACTGCATGGGTGCAGGCCGAGCCGTTGACCGATTTTGAAGAGTTCCGCAGCTTCCCCTACATGGACCGCAGTTATCGCGAGGCGAAAAAAGGTAACTGGGCCGAAGTCGAACGCTTGATGCGTCACCTGCTCGGCAAAGTGCCGAAAAACGACGAAGCGCGAGCCATGCTGGTGCAAGCGCTGGCCAAACAGCGACGCTACAAGGACGCGGTACAGGCGCTGCCGGACAACCCGCAAAACAGCGACGCCCTGCTCAACCTGCGCCTGACCTGGATTGAACAGGACCCACCGGGCAGTGAACAGGTCGAACAGTGGATTGCCACCAGTAACATGACCCAACGCATTCGCCTGTGGCAGGCCTACAGCTTGAGCCTGGCCAAGTTCGGCGGCGCGGCACGGGCGCACGATTGGCTGGCGCAACTGGCGCCCAAAGGTGATCAACGAATTCTGCAACTGGCCCGGGCCAATTGGTCCGAGCAATTGCGCGACTGGGACGGCACCATCAAGGAGTTGGCGCCGTTGGCCGCGAGTCAGCAATTGGATGCACAAGGCTGGCAGCGGCTGGCCAACGCCTACGTGCAACGCCTCGACGAACAGCCGCTACAGCAATTGCTGCAACAGGCGCCCACCCCGGAAGCCGCGCGCAAGGCTCGATTGGCCATGGTCGACCGGGCCATTGCCATGGGGCATACCCAG
The DNA here is from genome assembly GCF_048565165.1 of Pseudomonas sp. NFX224. Lineage (NCBI taxonomy): Bacteria > Pseudomonadati > Pseudomonadota > Gammaproteobacteria > Pseudomonadales > Pseudomonadaceae > Pseudomonas > Pseudomonas sp. NFX224. The sequence continues at coordinate 457,738 of NZ_CP183416.1, forward strand.
CAAGCGCTACGTTGGATGCAATCGCTACCAGCCGCCGACCTTACCGATCCAACCCAGCGCCAGCGCTTGTGGGAGCTGGCGCGGCAGACCGGCGACAGTTCGACCGTGCAACGCTTGAGCGGCGAGTTGCAGCGCCCGTGCCTGGAAACCGCCGAATGGCTTTCGCGTCATGACCCGCAGGCGGCACTCACTCAGTTGAAAAACTGCCGCCCCGAAGACGATCCCCAGGCCTGGCTGATTCTTGCCCAGCGCCTGCAAGCCACTGACCTGTTGCAAGGCACACGCTTGCCCGAGCCCTGGGACACGCGGCGCCGCGAACGCCTGTTGGACGTCTGGCAAGACGAAGGCCACAGGGACAAAGCGCTGGCCTTTCTTGCCAACCAGCCACAGACCGCCGAGGTGGTGAAACGCCGCGCCGAAATGCTCCAGGCTTTGGGGCGCAATGCCGAAGCGGCAACGCTTTGGGAACGGCATTACCAGCAGACCGGCAATCTGAACTCGCTCAATCAGGCCAGTTATCTGGCACTCAATGCCGGGCAACGTGAACACACTCAACAACTGCTCGAAAACGCCTACGACCGCCACGGCGGAAAGCTTCCCGCCGCCCTGCTGCAACGCCTGGCCGGGTTGTATGCCTCGTCGACACCGACCCCGGCGCAACAACAACGCATCGTGTCGCTGCTCAATCGCGTCGACCCCGCGACTCGCGGCCAGCTATTGGCGCAACTGGCGGAAGGTGGCCAGTGCACGGCGGTGCGACAGGCGATCGGCGATCATCCGCAAAGTGTCGGCGACTACCGTGCCCTTGGTCGTTGTGCGATGCCGGAGCGTCCTGGTGAAGCAGTGGTGTATTACCAGCGCGCAGAAAAACTCGGCGACCATGGCAGTCGTCAGCCGTTGGCCTACGCGCTGGAAGCCGCCGGAGACTCGCCCGCTGCCCTGGCCATTTGGCGCAGCATCCCGGCGTCTGAACTGAGCGACAACGCTCGACTCACCGCCAGCCGCAGCGCCCTCAATGCCGGCGATGCGCAGACGGCGGAACGCTACTGGCAGCAAAGCCGCAGCCGAGGCGCCAATGAGTGGGCCCTGGGCGCGGCGATTGCCGATGCCCGGGGCGATCACGCGCTCGCCTTGCAGCGCCAGCGCTCCGCCCTGCAACAGTCAGCGGATGCCGGACATTTCTATGCCGCATCGGTCACCGCGCAAAAGGCCGGCGACCTGCAACAAAGCACTGCGTGGCTGGCCGAAGCCGTACGCCTTGAACCGGACAACCCGCGTTATCGCGCCGATTACGGCATGCGTCTGGCCGGTGCAGACACCCGGGAAGAACGCGCCCGCGCCATCCCCTATCTGCAAAGCGCGACCAAAGACTTTCCGGAAGACTATCGCCTCGGTGAGACACTGGCCTGGCGTTACGACGAAGCCGAAGACAGCGCCTCAGCCCGCAAGGAATTGCGCCGCGTGATCGACCTGGAACAGAACCCGGTCGCCGCCGACGACGAGGACGGCAGCATGGAAGCCCGCCGCTACCGCCAGCGCCGTGCCCATGAAACCCTGTCCCGTCGTGACACGCGCACCATCGCCAGCACCTGGTCACCGGCCGGTGTCTCGACCAACGACTTCCTGCTGCCAGACAACACCCCCGGTTCCAGACGTCGCTCGACCTCGCAAAACGTGCAACTGGCCATGTGGGACCACGCACTCGGTGAGGAACCTAGCCGTGCCGGCAGCACGCTGTCGGTCTACGGGCGCGTCTTGCTCGGCGGCGTCGGCCGCTCAAGCTACGCCGAATCCCTCGGCACCGGCGTAGGCTTGCGCTACAAACCCTGGGGTACGGCGAACATCAATTTCTATGGCGAAATCTACAAGCAAAGTCAGTTCGATGATCAGGACAACCACGGCTTGAGCCTGGGCCAAATGCTGGTTCCGGAAAAACTCGGAGATCAGGTCGAAGATCACCGCAAGGACGGCCACACCACCACCGATTACCTGCTGCGCGCCACCGCTTCGTTTCTCGATCAGGGGCGATTCCGCAACGATTGGCGGGTCGACGAAAGCGATTGGGAGGAGCGCTTCCTCTACCTCGATGCGGCGTGGTGGACCAAGGCTGGTGACCATCAATGGCTTTCACGCTTCCAGCAAGGTCACACGTGGAAGCTGCCGTTCAATGGTGCGCAAACCCTCATGCCCTACGGCTTTCTGGAGTTCGCCAGTCAGGACCCGAGCAACGACTGGCGCCAGGACCTGCGCACCGGTATCGGCCTGCGTTGGCAGTGGTGGTTCGACGACGATATCTACAATGCCTACCGCGCCCACCTGTCGGTCCGTACCGAATATCAGCAGTCGTTGGGCGGTAATTTGTATGAAGGCGGCAACGGCGTGCTGCTGGGCGTGGAGTTGAATTTCTGATGCGGCGATTTTTTTTGATCCTGTGCCTATTGCTGGGCAGCGCTGCGGCCCGCGCTGACGAGCGGATTTTCTACCAACCGCTGAACGTCGACGCGAGCCTCAGCGAGGCTCAGTGGCGCACGATTTGGCGAGACACCGCCAAACAAGGTGTGCACACACTGATCGTGCAATGGACCGTCTATGGCGATTCTGACTTCGGCGGCGCCACTGGCTGGTTGGCCAACAGCCTGAAACTCGCCCGCGAGCAAGGCCTGAACCTGGTGCTGGGCTTGAGCATGGACCCGGCCTATTACCAGCGCATCAATGAAGTCGACGGTGCCAGATTGGCGAGTTACTGGCAGGCGCAGTTGGGGCAATCGCTGGCCCAGCAGCAGAAGTTGCGCAAAGACTGGAAACTGCCGGTCAACGGCTGGTATTTGCCGATGGAGCTGGATGACCTGCACTTTCTGGCACCTGATCGCAGGCAAACCCTGCAACGCCAACTCAAGGGCTTCGCCGGCAAACTCGACGCACCGCTGCATGTCAGCGTCTTCAACGTCGGCAAACTTGCGCCGCAGGTGAATGCCCTGTGGCTGGGTGAACTGGCAAGCGCCGGGATTCAGGTCTGGTGGCAAGACGGAGCCGGCACCGGACGTTTGCCGGTATTGGTGCGCAACGGCTACGCCAATGCCTTGCCCTGCTCCATCGGCATTGTCCAGGAAGCGTTCCACCCGGTCAGCACTGCCGGGCAACCCTTCCGTGCCGAGCCAGCCAATTTGCAAAAGTCGTCGGGTTGCCACCCCACAGCGGTTTTTTCTCTGCGTTACCGGCCGTGGGGCAAGGTGATTCTCGACAACCAACACAAGAACAAGGGCAGCGATGTACAAAACCATTGAAGATGAAGTGCTGAAAAAAACCGTGCCAGCGGCGCTGAAAGCCGAGTTTCTCCAGCATGAGTTCGACCGACTGCACAAATTCTGCGTGCTGATTTACATCGCCAGTATCGGGATCTGGATTACTTACGATCTGATTCTCAGCTTTGTCGGCAACCAGAGCTTCACGTGGCGCTCAGTGGTGTTTATCGGCATCCTCACGATCCTGCTGATCATCTTGCTGTTCACCCACAACGCACGGCATTTCCAGAAGCTGAACCTGTTGTTCATCTTCACCATGGCCTTCGGCACGCGGTTGTTGACAGAAGGTGTACCCGAAGACCACCAACCGGCCTGGCTACTGCTGGCGGGATCGACCACGCTGTTTACCGCCTCGGTTTTACCTCTGAGTCGCTGGGCATACTTCACCGCGCAAATCATCACGTGGGCGTTCCTTAATCCCTTCTACGATACCGGCATCGAAACGCGGACGCTCTCATGGGTGATGGCCCTCAGTTACACGACGTTCATTTGCGCACTGACCATCTACAGTTTCATCACCTTGCGCAAAGCCAAACTCTACAACTTCATCATGTCCAAGCTTCTACTGGATCAGGCGTACATCGACACACTGACTGAAATCCCCAATCGCCGATCGTTCATGACCCGCGCCGGCGAGCAATTGCACGCCACGCCGCGCGAACACGATCACTACCTGGCAATGATCGATATCGACAACTTCAAGAAGGTCAACGACGTCTACGGCCACGACATTGGCGATGAAGTGCTAAAGCGCATCGCGCAGGACATCAAAGCAGTGATGAGTCACTACGAATACGCGCGCCTGGGCGGTGAAGAGTTTGCAATTTATCTGGCGGGGGTACGCCGGGAAGATGTCGAGGCGTTGGCCGGCGAGCTTTGCCGGGTGGTGCGCGAGCAGCCGACACAGCATCCGGTGACCATCAGCATCGGCCTGGCCCGGGTGCTGGATGACGACACCTTGAATCAGGCGCTGGTCAAGGCCGATGCGGCGTTGTATGAGTCAAAACAAACGGGGAAGGATCGGTATACGTTTCATCAATAACCCTTGAATCGTCAGGCAGTCCACTATCGCCGGCAAGCCAGCTCCCACAGGGTTTACGCTGAACCTGTGGGAGCTGGCTTGCCAGCGAAAGGGCCCTAAAACCCGCGGCTAAATCACCCGCCGATGCGCATCAGCAATACCCGCTTCACCCGCCGCTCTTCCACCGACGTGACCGTCAAGCGCCAGCCTTCCCACTCATGGCTGTCACCGATCATCGGCAATCGATCCAGCAGACTCACGACCAACCCGGCCAAGGTTTGATAGTCCTCGGTTGATTCTGCGGAAAACCCGGTGTGCTGTCGAACCCGCGCCAGGTTCAATGCGCCGCTGACCACAAATCCGCCCTTCTCTTCGATCACGTCCGGGCCTTCGATTTCGCTGGCATCGGGTAGCTCACCGGCAATCGACTCAAGGATGTCGGTCATGGTCAGCACGCCGACGAAATCGCCGAACTCGTTGACCACGAACGCAATGTGCGTCGACGCCTTGCGCATCTGCTCCAGGGCATTGAGGATCGAATAGCTCTCCAGCAAATTGATCGTCTGGCGTGCAAGATGCGCCAGATCGGGTTCGTTGCCGGACAGGAACTCCTTGAGCAGTTCCTTCTTGTGCACGAAGCCCAACGGCTCATCCACCGCGCCGTTGCGAATCAGCGGCAGGCGCGAGTAGGAAGAATGCATCAGCCGCGTACGAATCGCCTCGGGGTCATCGGCCAGGTCAATGTGATCGACATCGGCGCGCACCGTCATCAGCGTGCGGATCGGCCGCTCCGCCAATTGCAGCACACCGCTGATCATCACCCGTTCGCGGCGGTCGAACAGTTCCTCGTTGGGCGCCTCTCCGTTGTCGAGCATGTCGGCAATGTCCTCACCGACTTCTTCCACGGCCAGCTTGCGCCCACCGAGCAAACGCATCACTGCGTGGGCAGTTCGTTCGCGCATCGGTCGCACGCCCTGCATCGAGCGTTTGCGCCGGGCCCGGGCGATCTGGTTGAACACCTCGATCAGGATCGAGAACCCGATGGCCGCATACAGATAGCCCTTGGGAATGTGGAAGCCCAGGCCTTCGGCGGTCAGCGCAAAGCCGATCATCATCAAAAAGCCCAGGCACAGCATGATCACAGTCGGGTGCGCGTTGACGAAACGGGTCAGCGGTTTGCTGGCGACGATCATCAGGCCGATGGAAATGATCACCGCGATCATCATCACCGCCAATTCATCGACCATGCCCACGGCGGTAATCACCGCATCAAGGGAGAACACCGCATCCAGCACCACGATCTGCACCACGATTGGCCAGAACAGCGCATAGGCCGTATTGGACGAACGCTGGCCGACATGCCCTTCGAGCCGTTCATGCAACTCCATGGTGGCCTTGAACAACAGGAACACACCGCCGAACAGCATGATCAGGTCACGCCCGGAGAAGCTCTTGTCGAACACCTCGAACAGCGGCTGGGTCAGGGTCACCAACCAGGAAATACTCGCCAGCAGGCCCAAACGCATCAACAACGCCAGGGACAAACCGATGATCCGCGCACGGTCGCGCTGATGCGGCGGCAACTTGTCCGCCAGGATCGCGATAAACACCAGGTTGTCGATGCCCAGCACCAGTTCCAGCACAATCAGTGTCAACAAGCCCAGCCATGCGGTGGGGTCAGCTAACCATTCCATAAAAACGTCTCGATCTCGTCAGTGAATTCAGAATGCCGGGCACGGCAAGGCGCGGCGCAGAGGCCGTGGAGTTGCAGTGTCATGGATGATCGAATGCCGAAAGACCGGGTGTTTTGCGTGCGTCAAGACCGCGCGCTGGCGCGAGAAGGAAGGATAACTGGGGGGCTCCGTGAGGGTGTTCATGCAAGTCCTGAAAGGAAAAAAGGACTTGAATCGTACAGCTACTGGCGACAAATCCTACAGCCGAAAATCATTTCAAGATCTGTAGGAAATCAAAAGATCGCAACCTTCGGCAGGCTAACTCGAATGTTTGATTCGTTCGATATACCGCACCACCGCTGGCGACTTCTCAAACCGCCGATGAATCAACGCCAGCCACGATGACGTGTTGCAGTCCGAAATTTGCCGATACACCACATTCGGCAAACTGACATGCCCGACCACCGACTCCGGCACCACCGCAACGCCCTGCCCCAGCGAAACCAACGCAATCACCGCCACCAAACCACCCGGTTGCGCGCCCAGCTTCGGTACGAACTCACCCTGCGCGGCCACTTGCAAAGTGCCGATCACTTGCTCTGGAAGGATGAAGTTTTCGTTTTGCAGATGCGCCGAAGTGATCACCGGCAAGCGAGTCAGCCACGAGTCGACCGGCAGTGCCAAGACAAAGCCCTCATCATCGAGGCGCACGCCTTCGACGCCCTCGGGCAAGGCCATCGGGCAGCGGATGTAACCGAGGTCGAAGCGCCCTTCGAGTATCATGTTCGGCAGGCTGGCCATCGGGCTTTCCCGCACGTTTAGGCTCACATCCGGGTATTCGCTTGCAAAACCCTGCACCTGTTTTTGCAGCAGCCCCAAGTACACCGCCGAGGCCACATAGCCCAATTCGATATGGCCGATATCGCCGCGACCGGCGCGCTGGGCATTGCGCTGAGCGGACTCGAATTGCCGCACCGTGGCTTCGGCCTCGATGACCAACGCCGCCCCCGCCTCAGTCAGGCTGACATCTCGCGCCTGGCGCAAAAACAGCCGCGTGCCCAGTTCCGCTTCCATGTCCTGAATCTGTCGGGTCAACGTCGGTGGCGCAATACCCAGTTGCTCGGCGGCACGGGTGAAATTGCGCTGCCGCGCGACGGCCAGGAAATAGCGGAAGTGGCGGATGTCCATATTGGCATTAGCTCAAAGGTAATGAAGTGATGATTGGCACCTAACAAAGCGCCGCTCAGCCAGCGATAAGCTGCACGCACCCTCACAGTAGAGAAGCCCTGCCATGTCCGTCAAACCCAAGGTGAGCCCACGTCTGACCTTGCTCACCGCCTCAGCCGTGTGCTCGCTGATCGTGCTCGACACCAACATCGTCGCCGTTACCTTGCCCAGCATCGCTCGGGACCTGGGGGCGAATTTCGCGGACATCGAATGGGTCGTCAGCGCCTACATGCTGGCCTTCGCCGCGCTACTGTTACCCGCCGGCAGCCTGGCCGACCGTTTTGGCCGACAGAAAACCTTGATGTGGGGGCTGGGCATTTTCATCCTCGCATCGCTGGGTTGCGGTGCCGCGCCGAATGCACTGTTTCTCGATATCGCCCGCGCCATCAAAGGCGTCGGCGCTGCGCTGCTGCTGACCTCTGCGCTCGCGTCCATCGGCCATACCTTTCACGATGAAATCGAACGGGCCAAGGCCTGGGCGTTCTGGGGTGGTTGCATGGGCGTGGCGATGACTGCGGCGCCGACCTTGGGCGGATTGATCACCGAATACGTCGGCTGGCGCTGGATTTTCTACCTCAACCTGCCGGTCGGTCTGTTTCTGATGTACATGGTCTGGCGCGCGGTGCCGGAATCCCGCGACGCCCAGGCTGCGCGCCTTGATCCGTGGGGCAGTCTCGCGTTCAGTGCCAGTCTGTTATGCCTGATCTGGGGCCTGATCGAGGCCAACCGAATCGGCTGGAACAACCCGCTCACTTATGCGCGCCTGATCGGCGGCGCGGCGCTGCTGGGGTTGTTCGTGGTGATCGAGCGCCTGCAGCAGCGGCCGATGATCGACTTACAACTGTTTCGCCATCCGCGCTTCATCGGCGCCTTGCTCGGGATGTTCTCCTACGCCGCGTGCGCCCAGGTGATGATGACGATGCTGCCGTTTTATTTGCAGAACGGTTTGGGTTTTACCGCGATTTCGGCAGGATTAGGCATGCTGCCGTTTGCAGTGACCATGTTGATCTTCCCGCGCATCGGCGCACGCCTGACTGGACGTGTGACCCCGGCGAACATGATGGCAATCGGCTTGACGCTGGTGGGCAGCGGTAATTTGCTCAGCGCCTGGGCGGTCAACAGCGGCGGTTACCCGCTCTTCGCCCTCGCAATTGCCGTGACCGGCGCCGGTGCCGGTTTGCTCAACGGTGACACGCAGAAAAACATCATGGCCTGCGTACCTCGGGAACGCACCGGCATGGCCTCGGGCATGAGCACCACCATGCGCTTCAGTGCGGTGATGCTGGCCATCGGCGTTTACGGCGCCCTGCTCGCCGGCCACACCGAACAACAGCTGTACGCTGGTCTGTCGAGTCAGGCTCCGGCGCTGCTCGAACAATCGAAGGATGTCGCCTCGCGGGTGGTGGCCGGTGACATGAGTGCGGCAATGAGTGTGTTGCCCGAAGCGGCGCGGACACTGGTCGAATCCCTGGCCCGGCAGGCTTTCGTCGCAGGTTTCGGTCTGCTGTTGTGGGTCGCGGGGCTCGCGGCATTGCTGGGTGCGCTGGTGGTGGGCACGCTGATGCGCAATCCGATTCCTGCGCCCCAACGGTCGTTAGTGCTTGAATGACGCCAGCACCCGCTCGGCGTTCGCATCGCAAGCCATGCCTTCGGGGCGTGTCTGGATGTTTTCGATCAAGTCCAGCAACTGCGCTTTGCTTTGAGCAAGGTGCAGTTGCATGGCTTCGATCTGCTCGATCTTGCGTTGCAGGCTGAAGCCGGCCTGTTGGGCGCACTGGATGACCCGCCATTTGACCCATAAAAAAGCCGCAACCTGAGTTGCGGCTTTTCTGTTTTACGCGGGAATCAGTGAGCGAACAGCGAGTTGCCCTTCTGCCCCGCCAATTTCTCCGGCTTGATCAGGAACCGTGCCAGTGCCGGCAACAGCCACAGTGCACCGAACATGTTCCACAGCAGCATGAAGGTCAGCATCAGGCCCATGTCGGCCTGGAACTTGATGGCCGAGAAGATCCAGGTGCACACGCCGATGGCCAGGCACAGACCGGTGAACAATACCGCTTTACCGGTGGACTTCAGGGTCTGGTAGTAGGCTTCTTGCAACGGCAGGCCGGCACGCAGGAAGCTTTCCAGACGGCTGTAGATGTAGATGCCATAGTCCACGCCTATCCCCACCCCAAGCGCCACGACCGGCAAGGTCGCGACTTTGACGCCGATGCCCATGAAGGCCATCAGGGCGTTGCCGAGCACCGAGGTCAGTACAAGCGGCAGCACGATGCACAACGTCGCCGCCCAAGAGCGGAATGTGATCATGCACATGACCGCCACGCAGATGTAGACCAGGATCAGGATGGTCAGTTCGGACTTCTTGATCACTTCGTTGGTGGCCGCTTCGATCCCGGCGTTACCGGCAGCGAGGATGAACTCCAGGTTTTCGGTGTTGTGCTCCTTGGCGAATTCCTGCACGGCATGCACCGCACGATCCAGGGTTTCAGCCTTGTGATCGTTGAGGAACACCAGCACCGGTGCCAGCGAGCAACTGTTGTTGTACAGGCCATCGGCACGGGCAATCGAGTTGTTCAGCACGTCCGGGTTGCGCGACAGGGTTTCCCACTTCAGGTTGCCCTCGTTCATGCCCTTGATCATTTGCTTGGACACGGTCACCAGGGAAATCGCCGACTGCACGCCCTCGGTGTTCTGCATCTTCCACATCAGCTCGTCGATCGGCGCCATGGCTTCATAGCGCGAGCAGCCTTCAGACTTGGTCTTGACCATCACCACCAAGACATCGGAACTGGTGGAGTAATTGCTGATGATGAAGTTGTTGTCCTTGTTGTAGCGCGAGTCCGGACGCAGTTCCGGTGCGCCTTGGTCAAGGTCACCGATCTTCAGGTTCTGGCTGCACCAGAGACCGCCGCCGAACGCGATCAGGGCCAGGGCGATCGACACCGGGGCCACTTTCGGGCTGGCGAAGTTCGCCAGCAGGCGCCAGAACGGATGCTCGCGGGTCGCGTCTTTCTTGCTGCGGGCCACGGCACGTTTGCTGATGCCGACGTAGGAAATCGCTACCGGCAACAGGATCAGGTTGGTGAACACGATCACCGCCACGCCGATGGACGCGCCGATGGCCAGTTCACGGATCACACCGATGTCGATGATCAGCAGCGTGATGAAACCCACGGCATCGGCGAGGATCGCGATCATCCCCGGCAGGAATAACTGGCGGAAGGTGCGACGCGCTGCGGTCAGGGCGTTGTCGGCCTCACTGGATTGCAGGGCAATACCGTTGATCTTCTGCACGCCGTGGGAAATACCGATGGCGAAGATCAGGAACGGCACCAGCATCGAGTACGGATCAAGCCCGAAACCGAAGAAGTGCATCAACCCCAACTGCCAGATCACCGCCACCAGCGTCGTGCTCAACACTGCCACGGTACTGCGCAGGCAGTTGGTGAACCACAGCAACAGGATCAGGGTAATGACGAAGGCGATTCCGAAGAACATCACCACCATCACCAGGCCATCGATCAGGTCGCCGACTTTCTTGGCGAAACCGACGATGTGGATCTTGACGTTGGGGTTCTGCGCTTCGAACTTGTTGCGGATCTTGTCTTCGAGTTCATGGGAGAACTTGCGATAGTCCAGCGCCAGCAACTTGCCCTGGTCCTGCGGGTCCGGATAGGACTCCAGCAGCGGGATATCGACAATGCTCGACTTGAAGTCATTGGCCACCAGGCGCCCGACCTGACCGGACTTGAGCACGTTGTTGCGCAGCAGGTCGAGGCTGGCCTGGGAACCGTTGTAGCTCTGCGGGATCACTTCACCGCCGGCGAAGCCTTCCTCGGTCACTTCGGTCCAGCGAACGCTCGGACTCCACAGTGACTTGAGGCCGGAACGATCGACGCCAGAGATGTAGAACACCTCGTCGTTGATCTGGCGCAGGGTCTCCATGTATTCCTTGGAGAAAATGTCACCGTCGGTGGCTTCCACAGAAATCCGCACGGTGTTGCCCAGGTTCGCCAGATCGTTGCGGTGCTCCATCATCTTCTGGATGAAGGGATGCTCCAGCGGGATCATTTTTTCGAAACTGGTGGACGGCCGGATCAGCGTCGCCTGCCAGAACAGGAAAATACTGACCAACAGGCAGATGACAATCACTGCCGGGCGGTTGTTGAAGATCAGGCGCTCAAGGAGTGTCGCCTTTTCCTGGTGGTGAGTACTCAAGGAAGTCATAGCTGCGCCTTCTTATTATTAACCCGGTTCACTTGCCCGATTCGGTGCCATTCGGCGAAGTGACGCGAACGCCGCCCTGTCCTGCCAGAACCAGATTGCCATTGCCTGCTGCCGTGACCGCCGAGACGGAAATGCGATCCGCACGGTTGACCACTTTGAAGGATTCGCCATCGTCGCCGCTGCGAATCACCGAACCGCCGTTACCGACGATCACGATGGAACCATCTTCGAGCAGCGTGCCACCGGACAGGCCAAACTCCAGGTCACCACGTTCGGCCTTGAGTTCGACTTGTTCCCAGTTACTACCGAAATCGGTGGAGCGATACAGATTGCCGCGCAGGCCATAAGCCAACAGCGTAGAAGGTTGTGCGGTGCCGATCACACCAAAAAGCGAACCTTCGTACGGGCCTTCGAGTTTTTCCCAGGTCTGGCCCCCATCGGCGGAGCGGAACATGCTGCCCTGCTCACCGACGATGAACAGACCGGAATCCTTGACCGCAGCGATGGCGTTGAGGTGGAACTGGTCTTCGTTGTCCAGGCGATCACTGACGTCTTCCCAGTGTTTGCCGCCGTCAGTGGTTTCCAGCAGCGCACCGTATGCGCCCACGGCAAAGCCGCTGTTGACGTCCTGGAACCAGACATCGAGCAGCGGCGATTCGCGTTTCAGATCTTCGAATTGCTTGGTCCAGGTGACGCCGCCGTCCTCGCTGGCGAGGATCTGCGCGTCATGGCCGACGGCCCAGCCGTGTTTGTCATCGACAAAAAACACTGAGGTCAGCAGTGCCCGGGTCGGCACCTTGGCTTGAGTCCAGGTTGCGCCCTGGTCATCGGAATAGAGAATGTGCCCGCGATCCCCGACCGCCACCAGACGCTTGCCTGCGTGGACGACATCGAGCATCAGGCTTTTGCTGGCCTTGGCCGATTCAATCGAATAAACAACGTCGGATGCCGGCGCGGCCGCGGCCAGCGCAGGTGCTGACAGCATGGCAGAGCCCAACAGCGAGAGCGCTGTAGCCAGCAACGCGAATTTGCGTAATGCCGGCGGGCGGCAGATACCCACACCCATGACAGGCTCACTCATAGACCTTCCCCCATTATTATTGTTAGGTCGTTCAACCTTTCTGGGCGCCGCAAGGGTGCTGACCGGGATCACCTGTTTCAGAGCATAGTCCTGAAACCCGCAATCCAGAGCCCCTTCGGAAGCTGGCTTATCCTATCGGTGTTTTTGAAGGGCTGACAATCGACGGCACGTTATGTTTTGTTAACCGGGGGCGTATGTGTTTTTGCTGAATGGTTGGGTATTAGGTGGGGTGATTGGGTTTTTGTGTTCGGTGTTCGGTGTTCGGTGTACATATCCATTTCTGCGGTAAAGGCCGCTGGCGGTTTCGCTCTTACAGCGACTCACTTTTCCAAACGCCGGAGTGCCGGCCCAGCGAAAAGTAAGCAAAAGGCTTTGCCCCAGCGAGGGGCCGGACGTTCGGGGCGAGACCTTTTGGTTCCTTTTGGGGCGTTTGCCAAAAGGGACTCGCCACAAGGGCGAAACCATAAGCCGCCGTTACCGAAGCAACGGATATGTACTCAATCAGCCAAGGCCTTGGTCGGCCCAAAGGCCGCCAAGTCCAAAAAAGCCAAGATCAAGCCAAACTCTTGCTAACCACCTCAAACACATCACTAGACAACTGCCCCGAAGCCCGAATCCGCTCCAGCTCCCCTTTCATCAACGCCTGACGAGCATCGTCATACTTGCGCCAGCGGGTCAAAGGCGCCAATTGGCGAGAAGCAATCTGCGGATTAAACCCGTTCAGCTCAATGACCAGATCCGCCAGGAAGCGATACCCGGAACCATCCGCCGCATGGAAGTTGATCAGGTTCTGCCCGGCAAACGCACCGACCAGCGCACGCACTTTGTTCGGGTTCTTGATGTTGAACGCCGGGTGCTGCATCAACTGACGAACCCGTTCCAGACCACCCGGCAACACACTGCCGGCCTGAACGCTGAACCACTGGTCCATGACCAATGGATTGTCCTTGAAGTGCTCGGCGAAGCTCGCCAGTGCCTTGGCTTTTTGCTCTTGGAACGGCGAATTGACCAACACGGCCAGCGCAGTCAGGCGTTCGGTCATGTTGTCGCACGCATCGAACTGCTCCAGCGTCGCGGCCAGCACTTCCGGTTTGCCGCTGAGCATCAGGTACGACAGCGCAATGTTCTGCAAGGCACGACGGGCAAAGTGCTCGGCTTCGGCCACGTATGGCGTTTGTTTGGACAGATCACGGTTGGCCTGATAACGCAGCCACAAGCCTTCGAACAACGCGTCCGCCAGTTGCTTGCGGGCAAATTCGCGGGCGGTGTGGATGGCGTCGACTTCCGCCACTTCGCTGATTTCGGTCAGGTACGCTTCGCTTGGCAGCGAAAGCATTTCGGCGACCATTGCCTGATCCAGCGACTCATCGGACAGCACGGTGCGCAAGGCCGAAACCAGGCGCTGATCCAGCACCAGCGCTTCGCCCTTCTGCTGCTGGGCAATCAATTCTTGCAGCACCTGCACCGACAGTTGCTGACCTGCATCCCAGCGATTGAAACCGTCGCTGTCATGCTGCATCAGGAACATCAACTGGTCGCGGTTGTACGGGAAGCTCAGTTTCACCGGTGCGGAGAAACCACGCAGCAACGACGGCAGCGGGTGTTCAACGATGTCGACGAAGGTGAAGGTTTGTTCGGCTTCAGTCACCGAGATCACACGGGTGATGCCCTGGGCGGCGGCTTCACCGGCCAGGCGCAGGGCAATCTCGTTACCTTTGCTATCAAGCAAGCCCAGTTCGACCGGGATCACGAACGGCAGCTTTTCCACTTTATCTGGGGTTTGCGGGCAGCTTTGACGGAAGGTCAGGCTGTAGGTTTTTGCCGCTGCGTCGTAGGACTCGCTGACCGCCAAACGCGGCGTGCCGGCCTGGCTGTACCAGCGTTTGAACTGGGTCAGGTCCACGCCATTGGCGTCTTCCATGGCCTTGATGAAGTCATCGCAAGTCACAGCTTGGCCGTCGTGGCGTTCGAAGTACAGGTCGCTGCCCTTACGGAAGCCTTCGGCGCCAAGCAAGGTGTGGATCATGCCGACCACTTCCGAGCCCTTTTCGTACACGGTCAGGGTGTAGAAGTTGGAAATCTCGATAAAGCTGTCCGGGCGCACGGCGTGGGCCATGGGGCCGGCGTCTTCGGCGAACTGGTGGGTACGCAGGTAAGCCACGTCCTGGATGCGCTTGACCGTGGCCGAGTTCATGTCGGCGGAGAAATGCGAATCGCGGAACACGGTAAAGCCTTCCTTGAGCGACAACTGGAACCAGTCGCGGCAGGTCACGCGGTTGCCCGACCAGTTGTGGAAGTATTCGTGGGCGACGATCGCCTCGACCCGCTGGTGCGCGGCATCGGTGGCGGTTTCGGCGCGGGCCAGCACGGCGCTGGAGTTGAAAATGTTGAGCCCCTTGTTCTCCATGGCGCCCATGTTGAAATCGTTCACGGCGACGATCATGAAGATGTCCAGATCGTACTCGCGACCGTAGACCTCTTCGTCCCAGCGCATGGATTTCTTCAGGCTGTTCATGGCGTGCTGGCACTTGTCGATGTTTTCCGGCTCGACATAAATGCGCAGCGCCACGGTGCGGTCGGTCATGGTGGTGAAGGTGTCTTCGACACACCACAGATCACCGGCCACCAGCGCAAACAGGTACGCCGGCTTCATGAACGGGTCTTCCCAGGTCGCCCAGTGCCGGCCGTCTTCACCGGGACCGCTGGCAACCGGATTGCCGTTCGACAGCAGCACCGGATAGCTGTGCTGCTCGGCGACCACGGTGGTGGTGAACTTGCTCATCACGTCCGGGCGATCAAGATAATAGGTGATTTTGCGGAAGCCTTCGGCCTCGCATTGGGTGCAGAACATCGTGCCGGACTTGTACAGGCCTTCCAGCGCCGTGTTGGTTTCCGGGTGGATGCGCACGCTGGTGTCGACCGTGAACGTGGTGCTGGTCGGGTGCAGCGTCAGGTGGTTTTCGGTCAGTTGGTAGTCAGCTTCGCTCAGCTCGCGGTCGGCCAGGGTCACCGACAGCAGGTCGAGTTGCTGGCCGTCCAGCACCAGCGGCGGCAGGCCCGGGCCACGCTCGGGGTTGCGGCGCATCACCAGTTGCGCGTGGACCAGGCTGTGGTCCTCGAACAACTCGAAGGTCAGGTGTGTTTCGTCAATCAGGTACTCGGGCGCCTGATAGTCCTTGAGGTAGATCATCTTCGGTTGTTCGGTGCGCATGCTGGAGTCCTTACTGATGCACGGCGAGCTGGTAGGCCGTGTACTTACGAATATTGATCACGCCGGTGTCGAAGATCAGGTACTGGCCCTTGATTCCCATCAGCGTGCCTTCGGCAATCGGCTGCTTGTCCAGGTTGAAGCTGACAATCTTGGCCGGGTATTGCTCGACCGGATAGCGGATTTCGAGCGGTTCAACATCGGTAATTGTCTGGATTGCTTGTAGGCCAAATCGTTCCTGCAATGTTTTCAGGCCATCGGCGCAGCTGTCGAACAACTGGTCGCGCACCTGCGGTAGATTCACCGACACCGCATCGCCCTTGAGCAAGGCGCGCCAGTTGGTCTTGTCGGCCACCTGACTGCGGAACAGGTCCTCGACGAAACCCGATTGCTGGCGGGTCGCGACGCGCATGATCGGCAAGGCCTGACTGGCGCCCTGATCGATCCAGCGCGTCGGCAACTGGGTGGCGCGGGTGATCCCGACTTTCACCCCGGATGAATTCGACAGGTAGACGATGTGATCGGTCATGCAGAACTTCTCGCCCCACTCCGGCTCCCGGCAAGTGCCGGCGTCGAAATGGCAGCGTTCCGGGCTCATGATGCACACGTCACACTGGGCCAGTTTGGTCATGCACGGGTAGCAGTAACCCTGGCTGAAACTGGTTTTGGTCTTGCGCCCGCAATGGGTGCAGTGGATCGCACCCAGGTATTCCAGGCGCACCGTGGTGCCGATCAACGGATTGACCGGAACTTCGGTGTCGCCCAGGCGAAATGCGTATTGCACGTTCGGCCCGTCCAGGCGCGCCGACATTTTACTGATTGCACCGCGGCCAATCTCGATCAATGGATGGCATCCGACTTGAACAGGATATTCGGCACCTGAATCGATTTTGAGCTGCATTCTTGCGGGCCCATGTAACCCGTGCGCTCTTCCTCGGGCAGGTTCTGGATTTCCCAGGCAATCATCGCTTGCAGCGACAGTTCGCGCTGTTCGGCGGTGAGTTTGCCACCGTCGGACCATTTACCGATTTCCACCGCCAGTTTCAGGCTCTGGTAAATGTCCGGGGTGATGTTCTTGATCATTTCGTTAAAAGAGGACATGGGGTCTCCGTCTCTTTATTGCATGTTCTGAAATTAGGCAGCCAGTTTACGGCGGTTGTACAAACCACCCAACAAACCGGTCAAGCATCCGACGAGCAACCCGCTGACATGGGCCGCGTTGGCGATTTCGCCGAAGCCAATCATCGAGACCAGCCCGGACAGGCACAGCAGCAGCCAGACCAGCATCATCACCAGCACGCCTCGGGGCAGGCGATAGGCGGGGTTTGGCGCCAGCAATTGAAATATCCAGCAGTGCCCAAGCAGGCCGTACAGCACGCCGGATAATCCGCCAAACAGGCTCGGGCCACTGAAAACGTATTGGGTGTAGTTGGAAACCAGGCTGAACAGCAAGGTCAGACCGACCAGATTGATGCTGCCCTGGCGCGATTCAATGCGCCGCCCCAGTTCCCAGTACCACATGCCGTTCATGGCCAGGTGCAGGATGCCGAAGTGGATCAGCATCGGTGTGACCAGACGCCACCACTGCCCCGCCGCCAGGCTATCGGCCAGTGGTGTGAAATGGATGTATTCACCGACGATGCGAAAATCAAGGAAGGTCAGCCAGCGCATCGTGTTGAGGTTGTCGCCGAGCATCGTCAGCGCACCGACCAGCACGCTCAGCAGCAGAATCGCAGCAGTTGCCTTGGCATAGCTCACCTGCTCGACGAAACCCGGGCGCTTCCTGGTTTGTGTCACCGGGATGTCCAGTTGCAGGTCGGGATCGCCCGCGGGAAAACGTTCGTACAAGGCGCGCACGTCTTCGCTGATGTTGTCCGGCACCCACAACACCTGCTCGCCCGACTCTTCGCTGACCCGATGCGGCACCTGCATGCGTTGCAGCAATTTGACGAAGCCGCTCAGGTCCACCGCCAGCGGCAGACGCAATACCGCCACAGAACTCATTGCAAAACCTCCGGTCGCTCGACATCGACCCAGACAAATTTATGCGGATCGAGCCGCGTTTCCTGATCCAGCCGATAGGCGACCAGTTTGCCGTAGAGCACGGCGCTGTAATCCAGACACGCCAGGTTCGGACGGATTGGCGCCGGTTTTCCGCTGCGCCAGTAGTGGCCGACGAACAGCAACGGCTCGTCGCTACCGTAGCGCAGCAAGCTGTTCTTTTCCGTCGAAGTCAGGGGCGTCCGGGCTACCGGCTCAGGCAAGGCATCTGGCTGAAACACGATATCCCCGTAGGTTTTCGGGTCGTCTTCCCAGAACTTGGTGCGGAAGAACGAACGCACCAGGCCATCGCCACTGGTCATGGTCAAGCCATGAGGCAGGCGCATGTCGGTGCCACGCAGCAGGCGGTCGAACACGGTGCAGGCAAAAGAGCCTGACTCGGCCGAAGCCTGGAGGAAATGTTCGTCGATACAACCGTTGGGGAACAACGCCCGCAGCGGTTCGATCAGACCGGCGTCCCAACAGGCATGCACCACGCGGAAACGCCCGGCATCGAGGAACAGCGGCAGTTCATAGAACCACTGCTGGAAGTCATGCCAGTCACCCGGATGGTGTTCAAATTGGGTCAGGGTTTCATGCAGCAAACGGGCATGGCGCGGCGTGTGTTCGCGCACGAACTGCTTGCCGCTGCCGGGAAGTGCTGGCGTGGCCCAGCCCAGTGCGTTGAATTCATGGTTGCCCATGATGCACAGCGCCTGACCGGCCTCGACCATGTCGTGGACGATGTGCAACGCCTCGCGAATCCGCGGGCCGCGGTCGATGATGTCGCCGACGAACACCGCCATGCGCGAGGCATGGCGCCAGACGCCACCTTGTTTGTGATAACCGAGCCGGTCGAGCAAATGCTCAAGGGTCAGAGCGCAACCGTGCACGTCACCGATCAGGTCGTAGCTACGCGCGGGATCGAGCATCAGTCGCCTCCACCACCCAACTTGCTGCCCCAGCCGAGCTTGGTCCGGCAGACTTCGTAGTAGTTGTGGTCGAGCGGATGGATCAGCCGCAATTTCTGCGCTTTCTTGCTGACGGTGATGGTGTCACCGGGCGCACAGGTAAAGTGGTTCTGGCCGTCACACGAGACTTGCGGGTAAATCTGCATATCCTTGGACACGACGATTTTCAGCTCACTGTTGCCATCGACCACAATCGGCCTGCCCGACAAGGTATGGGGGTACATCGGCACAATTACAATGGCGTCGAGCTTGGGATGCATGATCGGACCACCGGCGGACAGCGCATACGCCGTCGAACCGGTCGGCGTGGCAACAATCAGGCCGTCGGCCTTCTGGCTGCAGACGAACTGACCGTCGATGTACAGCTCGAATTCGATCATCCGCGTCGATTTACCGGGGTGCAGCACCACATCGTTCAGCGCATCGCCCTGACCGATGGCCTCGGCGTGACGACGGACTTCGGCCTGCAGCAGGAAGCGGTTTTCCACCAGATAGTGGCCGTCGAGCACTTCGGCGACTTTGATTTCCAGCTCGTCGGGGCGGATGTCAGTGAGGAACCCGAGGCTGCCACGGTTGATGCCCAGCACCGGAATATTGTGCTTGGCCAAGGCCCGGGCGGCGCCCAGCAGGCTGCCATCACCACCGACCACAATCACCATGTCACAGACTTCGCCGAGCATCTTGCGCGAAGACGTTTGCAGGCCGTGGCCCGGCAGGACTTCGGCGATGGTGTCTTCGAGGATCACGTGCAGGTGACGGTCGAGCAGAAAGCGTTTCAGTCGGCGGACGGTATCCAGCACTTGAGAACTGCCGAGGCGTCCGATGATGCCGATATTACGAAATTGCTCCATGGGGCTCCTGCTGGGAATCTGTGCGCGACGAAAAACACGATTATGGGTGAAAGCTGCGGATAGACAAAATCCTTTCAGCGCCAAGGATGTACTCCTGTTTGAGGCTATGCTCGCAAGATGATCCTATTTCCAGATTTGCTGCAGTTGCCCCACCAGTTGCGCCACCCCGAGGTGCGCGACCTGGCGTGGGTCATCCTCGCGCCGCCGATGCTCGCCGACACGCCGTGGCCGCAACGCCATCCGCTGGCCGGCAGCGACTGGGTGCAGGCACCGGAGCACCTGGAACACTGGCTGCGCCGACTGGATCAGGACAGCTACGGCCTGCTGCACTGGCTGGCCCAGGCCCGCACCCGGCGACTTGGCCTGTATTACGAACGCCTTTGGCAATTTGCCGTGCAGCATGCGCCCGGCATCGAACTGATTGCCGCCAACATGCCGATCCGCCGCGAAGGCCACACGCTGGGCGAACTGGACATGCTGCTGCGCGATCGCGACGGTGTGCATCACCTGGAACTGGCGATCAAGCTGTATCTCGGCCCGCAGCAGGGCGACGGGCACGACGCCGCGCAATGGCTCGGCCCCGGCTGCCATGATCGGCTGGACCGTAAACTGGCCCATCTGAGCGAGCATCAGCTGCCGATTTCGGCGCGCCCGGAGAGCCGCGAAGTGCTGGCGGCGCTGGATATCCGCCAGTTCAGCGCGCATTTGTGGCTGGGGGGTTACTTGCTTTATCCATGGCCGGGACCGGCGGCGTCTCCCCGTGGCGCACACCCGCAGCATTTGCGCGGTCGCTGGCTGCATCAAAAGGACTGGCCGGATTTTATCGAACAAAGCCCGCCCGGCCACTGGCAACCCCTGCCCCGCCATGCCTGGCTAGCGCCGGCGCACTACACCGCGGAGCACACTTGGGGCGCCGAACAACTGAAAGCATGGATGGCTGACCTCGACCCGTTGGCACCGGCACAATTACTGGTTCGACTGACGGAAAATGCCAGCGGTGACTGGGAAGAGGCCGAGCGGCTGTTTCTGGTGGCGGATCTTTGGCCGAATGTGCCGGGGCAAGGTTGAGCAAGGAGTTGAATGAACTACCGCTATCGCGAGCAGACTCGCTCCTACAGGGGAATGCATTTCAAATGTGAGGGAGCCTGCTCGCGATAGGGGCGACCCGGTCTAGAGGGACAACCGCACAGCCAGCGCTGCCAACGTCGCCAGCAACACCGGCACCGTCAACACGATCCCGACTTTGAAGTAATACCCCCAGCCGATCCGAATGTTCTTGCGCTCCAGCACATGCAGCCACAGCAACGTCGCCAGACTGCCGATCGGGGTGATTTTCGGCCCCAGGTCACTGCCGATGACGTTGGCGTAGATCATCGCCTCTTTCACCACGCCCGTTGCCTGACTCGCATCAATGGACAACAACCCGATCAGCACCGTCGGCAAGTTGTTCATGATCGACGACAGCAACGCGGTCAATACGCCGGTGCCCATCGCCGCGCCCCAGACGCCGTATTCGGCAAAGCCGTTGAGCCAACCTGCCAGATACCCGGTAAGTCCGGCATTGCGCAGGCCGTAGACCACCAGGTACATGCCCAACGAGAACACCACGATATGCCACGGCGCTTCTTTCATCACTTTGCGCGTGGAAATCTTTTGGCCGCCGGCCGCGATGGCCAACAACAAGGCAGCGCACACCGCTGAAATCGCGCTGATGGGAATGCCCAACGGCTCCAGCGCAAAACAGCCGAGCAACAGAATCACCAGCACCACCCAACCGGCATAGAACGTCGCCTTGTCGTGGATTGCACTTTCAGGGTGCTCCAGTTGTTCGGGATCGTAAGCCTTGGGAATGTCACGCCGGAAAAACCACATCAGCATCGCCAGAGTCGCGGCCACACTCACCAGATTGACCGCAATCATCACCGCCGCATAACGGTTGAAGCCGATGTTGAAGAAGTCTGCGGAAACGATGTTCACCAGGTTCGACACCACCAGCGGCAGGCTCGCAGTGTCGGCGATGAAACCCGCGCCCATGACGAACGCCAGGGTCGACGTCCTGGAGAAACGCAACGCCAATAGCATGGAAATCACGATGGGCGTGAGGATCAGCGCCGCGCCGTCATTGGCGAACAACGCCGAGACCAGCGCGCCAAGCAGCACCATATAGGCAAACAGCTTGCGCCCGTTGCCTCGCCCCCAACGGGCCACGTGCAGCGCAGCCCAGGCAAAAAAACCGGCCTCGTCCAGCAACAGGCTGATGATGATCAACGCGACAAAGGTGCCGGTGGCGTTCCAGATGATCTGCCACACCAACGGAATGTCAGTCAGGTGCACCACACCAAAAATCAGCGCCAGCACTGCGCCGAATACCGCGCTCCAGCCGACGCCGAGGCCTTTGGGTTGCCAGATCACCAACGTGATGGTCAGCAGGAAAATCAGTGACGCTACGAGCATTCAGGGCAACCTTGAAAAAAGAAAGACGGGCCGCCCCGGAACTCGCAGCAGCGACCCGTCACAACCGAATCACATGCCCCTCGATTGGCGGGACCTGCCCATGAAACAAGCGGGAAACCACGGCTTGCGCCGCTTCATAGCCGTGGCTCTCTTTCACCTCCAGCAACGGTCGTTCGCTGGCCGTCACTTTTTTGAAAAACTGCAGCAAGCCCTCGCCGATATGCTGGCTGACCCCTTCCGGCCCCCAATCTGCATTACGTTTGCGTATCTGGATCGGCGCAAAAAAGAACACCGGCTGCGGTCCCTCGATCGCCGTCAGCCGCGCTTCATGGGTGCTTTGCGCGGAGCCGGCGAAGCAACTGTAAATCAACTGTCCGGCAAAATGCTGGTGCACACTGTCTCGCAAATCAAGGTTGCCGGAAAAATCCACGTAAAGCGTTCGACGGTCGTTGGGCAGGCTCGCCAGTTCCTCGTACGACACCGTACGCTCGTAACAATCCAGACTCTCGACAAAGGCTTTGTTGCCGGCCGAGGTCAACCCCACTCTTTCCAGATCTGGGTGATTTCCCAAGCAGACGGCAGTGCCGTAGGCGGTTTTGCTCGATGCACTGGAAAACACCAGCCGAGTCGCACCGAAGAACTGCTTGTCTTGCAGGAAGTCGGCAAGCATCGAAGATGTCAGGAACAATGGCTTGAGCAAAATCTGCAGGTGCTCGGTATCGGGGCTGTAGTACGTGTCCCAACTGCAGCGGGTGTACTGGTTATAGGCCGACGTCAAACCTTGCCGGTGTTCGGCGCCGTCGTAGAAACCGCGCTCGGTCACCCGTTCCGGGCGCATCCACAGGTGGCTGGCAATCGGGAAATAGCCGTAGAAGCGCTCTCCGACCTTGATGCCCGGGACATCCGACGCGATGACATCGGCAAAACCCCAGGCCGGTACGTGGCCCCATTCCGCTAACCCGGTAGGAAAGAAGCCCCAGTAGTTCATAGAATTGCCATAAGCGGCGTAGGTAATGTTGTTGGTGGTCAGCGCGCAACGGTCAATCTTCAGAATGACTTCGCCCGCGGCGGGAACGAAACTGCGCGGAATCTGCTCGATGCGGCTTTGGTCCAGGGCATCTTTACGGGTAATCAGCCGTGTTACCGTGCTTGTGATTTGCATCCTTCAATCTCCTGCTGCGACACAGTGGCGGGTAGCACCAGCGTAGTGGCCGCCGATGAAGAACGGGTTCGGAAACAGCAAGGGCCGGTTGCCCACCCTCAATCCCCGTGCAAAACCGCTGAAACGGCCGACTCAGGCCCGGGCGATTTTCACCGTCGATGCGATTTATGACGCATTTGTTCGGATTTGGCTGCGAGACGGCTGGTCAGGCCTGACCACCCGCGAGGTGGCACTGGAAGCAGGTGTTGCGATCGGCACACTCTACGACTACTTCCCGAGCAAGGAAGCCCTGCTGTCGGGCTACATCCGCCATCGACTGGATATCCTGCTACAGGAACTGGATGAATTTGTCGTACAAGCCAACGACCAGGACTGGCCAACCCGGATCAAGCGTCTCATTCGCCTGACCTGCAACCCCGACGATGAGCGCCAACCCTTGTTCAACCACGCCGTGCTGCTCATCGAACACCAGATCGCCGAGCCCAAGCATCATCGAAGAGTGTTCGATGAGCTGACACAAAAATGGCGTGAAGCCTTCGCGGCCTGTGGCGACCTGCCAGCCCACCCCTCAGCAGCAACCATAGATGCCTGGGTAATCATGGCCTGGGGCGGCCGCCGGTATTGCGTGACCGCACAACCGGCGGCGGCACAAACCGCCGCCTGGTTGTCGGAAATGGAAACGATGATCAGTAGCCGACTGGCCAGCGCTCCGTAGCCTGGAGCGCTGGAAAACCGCAATCACATCTTTTTGTGTTGCTCGACCCACTGCCCGTAGGCATTGATGAAACTCTGCAGGAACGGCTTGACCGATTCCGACAGCTTGCCTGCCTCATCAAACGCCGAACCGGCTCCGCCCAGATAGGCTTCCGGTTGCTGCATCAACGGCACGTTGAGAAAAACCATGGACTGGCGCAAGTTGTGGTTGGCGCCGAATCCGCCAATCGCACCCGGCGATGCACTGATCACCGCTCCCGGCTTGCCGCTCCAGGCACTCTTGCCATAAGGGCGCGAGCCCACGTCAATAGCATTCTTCATAGGCGCCGGCACCGAACGGTTGTATTCCGGGGTCACGAACAGCACCGCGTCGGATGAACTCACTTGTTGTCGGAAAGTGCTGTAGGCTGCCGGCGGTGAATCACCATCGATGTCTTCGTTGTAGAGCGGCAAATCGCCTATTTCGACGATAGTGAGTTTGAGGTTGGCCGGCGCCAGATCAGCCAGGGCCAACGCAATCTTGCGGTTGATCGATGCTTTGCGCAGGCTGCCGACCACAACGGCGACGTTATAGACATTGCTCATGGAAGACTCTCGATTGTCCGTGGGGGGAGCCTGTAGTTATAGATGATCGGACGACGGTTCAACCAGTGAACTCAGGTATATCTGCGTCCTGATTATTTTTTTTATGTAGGAAAACTTACCGTGCTCGATGGCGGTCTACAAAGCCGCAAATCAAGCGTTTTATCTCCAGAGGTTCTAAGCAGATGGCAGCAGTACTCGTCGGTCAGTTCCATGCAAGAGACGCGGAAGGCCGCATTTATTCCGTGCATGAGTTCCACGACTCCACCCCGTCGGCAGGTTCGGCGCCTGTTACCACCTACAAACTGGCCATTGGCGATCGCGTCAACAAACTCGATGAAAACGAGTTTCAACTGGTGCAAACCGGCGTCACCCTGACCCGTGAACCGGAAACGAACGTCGTTTCATAACTCGATGTTATGAGCAGAAGTCATATGCGCGGACTTGGGTTAGGATTCAGCCACTGACTCCTTCACCTGCTGAACATGGACTTCACGCATGCGCTTACGCCATATCGAAGTGATCCAGGCGCTCCTGCAGACCGGTCACCTGGGCACCGCCGCCGAATGGCTGCAGTTGCCGGTGACCGAGGTCGAGCGCATTTTGCGCGACGCCGAGGATCAGTTGGGCTTCATGCTGTTCTCCAGCGTGCGCGGGCGCTTGCAGGCGACGCGCGAGGCGCGGGAGTTGCAGGTCGAAATCGCCCATGTCTACGACGCGCTCGAACCTGTGCAGCGTCTGGCCAACAGCCTCAAGCAATACCTCGCCCCTCCATTACGTATCATCTGCACCCCGCCGCTGGCCCAGCAATTGTTGCCGCAAAGCATTGCAGCACTGCGTCGACGCGTGCCCGATGCGCCTTGCACCCTTCTCAGCCAACCCACCCGTGACATCGTCAAAAGCCTGTTGCTGCGCGAAAGCGATCTGGGCCTGAGCCTGCATGATCCGGATCGTGCCGAGATTGATTGCCAGGTGATTGCCCAGGGCAAACTGCAACTGCTGGCGCCCCATGGCTGGCTGCAACCGAAACAGAAATACATCTCGCTGCAGGATCTGGCCGGTCAAGCGATGGTGGGCCTGGACGGTCATGACCCGCTCAGCCCGGCCCTCGAGCATAAACTGCACGCGCTGCGGCCGGCACCGGTGATTCAGACCCGGGTCCAGACCCATCAAATGATGCGCAGCATGGTCGAGGCCGGTGAAGGCCTGGCCATCGTCGACCCTTTCACCGCCCTCGGCGCCAAATCCGCCGGGCTCGATGCCTGCCCGCTCGCCCCCGCCGTTCCAATCAGCGTCTACGCCCTGACGTTGAAAAATGGCGAGCCTTCGCCCGCCGTCCAGACCTTGCTGGCAATCATCACGGAACAAGCCGCGGCGATGCTGGGGAACTGATCGGGTTTTCCAGTGCGTTATCGAACACGCGATACCAGAACAGCGCCACCTCGGCAGTATTGGGGTCGATGCCGCGATAGCGCATGTGGTCGATGCCGCCGATCACGTAACCGCACCGCTCATACAACCGGCACGCGCCAAGGTTGTTGTTCTGGGTTTCGAGCATGATGCCCGGCAGTTTTTTCTTGCGGCTCCAGAACTGCGCCACCTCCAGCAACGCCTTGGCCACGCCATGGCGTCGCGCCGGGGCATGCACGGCCAGTTCGTCGATGTGGGCGAAGCCGTTCCAATTGGTGCTGATCACTAGGTGGCCGACGGGTTCGTCATCCAGATAGGCCATGAAAATCGCACTGTCGGTGGCGTCACGAAAACTGCTGAACTCTTCAGGATCGATGCCATAGCATTTGCGGTAAGGCGTGATCGGCATGACCGGCCATTGCGCCACCGGCTGGCCTATTTTCGGCGCCCCGTAGACGGCGACTTCGAAACTGAAATCACTGCCCCAGATATAAGCGGCAAAACCTTCGTCGGCAACACGCACCGACAGCCCTGGATGATTTGGATTCATGACCGGTTGCATACTGGGAAAGGTCCTCATTCCTTGATGCAATCGACGGTGTAGTGCCGCCCACTGCCCTCGTCTTCATGTTGCAATCCGTGCACATCGGCGACGAACCCCGGGAAACTGCTATCGAATGTGCGAGCAAACGCCAGGTAGTCGATGATCGAGCGGGTTGACTCGGTAAAACGTTCACCGGGCATGATCAACGGAATGCCCGGAGGATACGGCACCAGCATCACGGCCGCGATCCGCCCGTCCAGAGCATCGATCGACACCGCCTCGACTTCGCCGCGCACCAGGTAATCATAGGCGTCCGCCGGCTTCATGGCGATTTCCGGCAGTACCGTGTACATGCGCTTGAGGTGTTTGGCCGTGGCATTGCTGCGATAGCAGGCGTGCAGTTGATCGCACAAGTCGCGTAGGCCCATGCCTTGATAACGCGCCACATTCTGCTGCGCCACGCACGGCAGGCAGTTCGCCAGACTGACATTGGCGTCGTAACTGCGCTTGAACTCCAGCAACTCGGTCAGCAGCGTGCTCCATTTGCCCTTGGTGATGCCCATGGAGAACAGCACCAGGAACGAATACAACCCGGTCTTTTCCACCACCAGCCCGCGCTCCCAAAGGAACTTGCTGACCACCGCCGCCGGAATTCCACGCTCGCTGAGTGCACCCCCGGCGGTCAAACCCGGCATCACCAGGGTGACCTTGATCGGATCGAGCAATACGTAATCGTCGGTCACGTCGCCGAAGCCGTGCCAGTCATCCTCCGGCTGCAACAGCCAGTCGTCAGTCACAACCCGGTCGATACCTTCCACCGACGGCGGCTGCCAGATAGAAAACCACCAATCATCCGCCGCGATGTGCTGACGCAGATTGGCCAGCGCCCGGCGAAAGCTCAAGGCTTCGTCGAACATTTCCTGCAACAGCGAACGTCCGGCCCCGCCCTCCATCATCGCCGACGCAACGTCCAGCGAGGCGATGATGCCGTACTGCGGCGAGGTGGAGATGTGCATCATGAACGCTTCGTTGAAGCGGTCACGGTCCAGTTGCCGGGCGCCACCGTCCTGCACGTGAATCATCGATGCCTGGCTGAATGCCGCCAGCAGTTTGTGAGTGGAATGGGTGGTGAACACCAACGGGCCATCGTCACTGCGGGACGTGCCCATGCCGTAACGCCCGGCGAAAAACTCATGGAACGCCGCGTAGGCGTACCAGGCCTCGTCGAAGTGCAGCACCTCGACACTGTTGCCCAGTTGTTGCTTTATCAACTCGGCGTTGTAACAGAGGCCGTCATAGGTCGAATTGGTCACCACCGCGAGCTTGACCTTCGGTGCCCGGCCTTTGGTCAGCGGACTGGCATCGATCTTGGCCTTGATCGCCTGCGGGCTGAATTCGCTCAGGGGAATCGGGCCGATGATGCCCAGCTCATTACGCTCCGGGCACAGGTACAACGGAATGGCCCCGGTCATGATGATCGAGTGCAGCACCGACTTGTGGCAGTTGCGATCCACCAGCACCAGGTCATCACGCGCCACCATGGAGTGCCAGACGATCTTGTTGGCGGTCGAGGTGCCGTTGATGACGAAGAAGGTATGATCGGCGCCGAAGTTGCGCGCCGCCCGGGCCTCGGCTTCCGCCAGTGGCCCGGTATGATCCAGTAGCGAGCCGAGCTCCGGCACCGAGACCGACAAGTCCGAACGCAGGGTGTTTTCCCCGAAAAACTGGTGAAACGCCTGCCCCACCGGGCTCTTGTGATACGCCACGCCGCCGCCATGCCCAGGGGTGTGCCAGGAATAATTGGAATCGGCAGTGTGCTGCACCAGCGCCTTGAAGAATGGCGGCAGCAGCCCGTCCAGATACTTGCGCGCTGCCCGCGCCACCTGCCGCGCCAGAAACGGCACGGTGTCCTCGAACAGGTAAAGAATCCCGCGCAGCTGATTGAGCTCGGCCATGGCGTCGGCGGGCGCGTTTTCCAGGGTCACTTGCTCGCCGAGGGCGAAGATCGGCAAATCCGGCGCACGCACACGCGCCAGACCGATCAACTCGGCCATATTCTGTAATAAATGAGAATGGGCGCTGGCGTCTTCCGCGGCGATCAGCATGCACGAGAGGCCGTGATGCGTCGACGCGACCAGGCGCCCTTCGGTGTAATCCATCGCCGAGACGATGCTGAAACCTTCCTGTTCCAGCTCCCGGGCGATACCCCGCACGCGATCGCCGGCGACAGTGTCGGCCTTGATGTCGCGATGGACAATCAGGACCGGGAATTTCAGATCTTTGTACATGAGGCTCAGTGTCCCGAAGCGGCAGACCAGAGCCTGCCAATCACCTCAGGGTAGAGGGTTGAAGCGGATGTGGCGAGCGCGACGCCCGTACTCGGTCACAAGATGCACCGTTTTGCGGCGAGGGAGCTTGCTCCCGCTGGGGGAGTTTGGTGACCGCTTCGCAGTCAAGCGGGAGCAAGCTCCCTCGCCACAAAAAGCATTTATAGGAAAATGAAGACCTACGCCTGCGCGTCCGCCTCGGCCAGTTGCAACCACAATGCCGGGGTTCCGGCGGATTTGCTGATGATTTCCAGGCGCGCTGCGTGCTGTGCCAAATCGTCTTCACTGGCGCGAATGATGCGGGCCGGCTTGCGGTCGGCCGGCAGACGACGGATTTCAGTGGCGGAGTTGTCCGAGCCATCACCGGAGCCATTGCCGTCGGATGCATTACCGGCCAGGGATAGGCTGGTCTGGCCGCCGGTCATGGTCAGGTAGACGTCGGCGAGAATCTCGGAGTCGAGCAAGGCGCCGTGGAGTTCACGGCCGGAGTTGTCGACGCCATAACGCTTGCACAACGCATCGAGGCTGTTGCGCTGCCCCGGATGACGTTCCCGGGCCATCATCAAGGTATCGAGGATCGAGCAGTGTTGCGTGATGTCCGCACGTTCGTGCTGGCCCATCAGGGCAAATTCGTTGTTGATGAAGCCAACGTCGAACGCCGCGTTATGGATGATCAGCTGCGCGCCCTTGATGAACTCGAAGAACTCTTCGGCCACCTCGGCGAAACGCGGCTTGCCCACCAGGAATTCGTTGGTGATGCCGTGGACGCCGATGGCGCCTTCGTCACTTTCGCGGTCCGGTTGCAGGTAAACGTGAAAATGCCGGCCGGTCAGGCGCCGACCGATCAACTCGACACAACCGATTTCGATAATCCGGTGGCCGTCGGTCACCGGCATGCCGGTGGTTTCGGTATCGAGTACAACTCTTCTCTCACCTGACATTTTTAAACCTCAAACTACTTGACCTATGCAATGCCGCGCATCTTAACATGAAAAGAAAATTTCGCCCTTGCAGAGCGGGTGCAATGATGAAAGCGCCAACCTAAAAAAATTTCAACTCCGCCTAAACACTATATGAATTGGCTACCCTCGAAAGGATAGACCTAGGCACTCCATTAATGGGAAAGAAAATATTTAGGGAGCAACCTTACAAAAAATCAGACTGAAAATTAAACGGACATTAATTGTCCCCTCAACAACCCGGCGCTAAACATTAGCAAAACCTTCCCACACTGCAAAAACTGTCGCACAGCTAAGATCCCGCAAAATCCATACAAAAAAAACATTACCCAAAGTCATCGATTTTGGCGCACCCAATTAAACATTATTCCGGAGCAACAGCCCCTCCTTTTAGTTTTTTTAGCGTGCCCACGTCGACGATGGAAGACAACAGCATCAATGCACGTGTCGCAATACGCTTCGACAAACTCACAAAAAGCTTTGCAGAAATCTCACCGGCGTGAATCATGCCGTGTTAGCGACTTTACTTCTAATACAGAGCCTAAGGTTGTCGAATATCAGACAATTCCGGCCCCCGTATCCGCGCCTCGGCCCTTTCTATTACAGCATTTAACATTTCTTTGAGATGGGGAGATGATTTGCCATCGAACAGACTCAACTCCAACTTGGCAATTACTTTGTTTTGTACGGCCTGCTCCAGCGATATCTCCTGAGGCGTCACTTCTTTATTAACAACTTTAGCAACCCCGGTAACCTTATCAAACTTATTAACCTTAACAACCTTATTAGAATCGGGAATCCATCGAATCTTTGGCGGCCCCATCACTTCAGTTATCTGCAAGCGCAGACTTTTGAGTTCTTTGCGCGTAGGACCACTGAACGTCTGTACCTGCGTTGGTGTTCCGTTTGTTCTTGCAGTTCGAGCTGCGTCTCTAAAGGCACCACTTTTCATAAGCCGAATTACAGTACTCCACGCTCGACCATTTGGATCAACACGATTTATTGGGTCCCCCGCACAATATGCATATGTATTCATTCCCCCTTTCCCAAACGGACTCAAACTGTCCGGACTGTTAAAGCGCTTCAATACCGGATTAAACGCCCGATAACCATTGCCCAAAAAATAATGCCCTGTCACTGGGTCCGGCCATTCGCCATTGAAGCCAACCAAGCTAAGTAAGCCACCTTCCGGGGTACGGTGGCCGTAGGGAGAGTAAGCAAATGCCTGGCGGTCAGTAGGGCGCAAACTGTGCAGAACTGAGCGTTGCAGGTCGGTGGCGAGCAAGGTGGAACAGGTAATGCCGCAGTCCCGTTGTTTTTGCGCCAACAGGAAAAGGTCGTGCTGAAAGATTGAGCATTGAACCTTGTCCTGCACTAAAGTGGCCACTCGGGATTTGTTGTAAAAGATCTGGTTATTTGACAGCAACGTCGGTTGTGCTTGAACCAGGCGATCCAACGGATCATAGCGATAGCGGCATAGCAAAGTAGCGTTCATAAATAGCTCTTAACGAACGTAAATCGAACGTTTAAGCTCAACGAATTTTACCAGTCTGTCTAGCTAGCAGAACTGCTAGGTACAACATCCGCAACGCTCATTTCACCGGTGCAATCGCAGCAATACGGGCACGGTCACCGAGGCCTTTTAGGTAGCCCCATTTAGCCCCCACCGCGATGTCAGCGACGCGGTAATCAATCCTGCTTGTACCCGCGCACTTCATCCACGCCACGGTTGGCCAATTGGTCGGCCCGTTCGTTGCCATGATGGCCAATGTGCCCGCGCACCCATTTCCAAGTGACGTTGTGGCGGTTGACCTGTTCGTCGAGCAGTTTCCACAGGTCGGCGTTTTTCACCGGTTCTTTCGCTGCGGTTTTCCAGCCGCGCTTTTTCCAGTTGTCCATCCACTCATTGATGCCTTTCATCACGTACTGGGAGTCGGTCACCAGCAACACATCGCACGAACGCTTGAGCTCTTCCAGGCCGCGAATCGCGCCCATCAGCTCCATGCGGTTGTTGGTGGTGTTGGCTTCGCCGCCCCAGAGTTCTTTTTCAACGCCCTTGCACACCAGCAACGCGCCCCAACCACCGGGACCGGGATTGCCTTTGCAGGCGCCATCAGTGAACAGTTCTACGCTATCGCTCATGCCAATCTATCCAGAAAATGCGTGACCCGCCGATCGTTGACCGACGACGCCCGAAGCCGGGACTTGCCCGGCCGAAAAAAAAGAAAAATCACGGTTCGATATTACGGCGGTTGACCTTGGCCATCGGCAACGGAATCAGCTTGCCCATCGGTTCGCGGCGTTCCTGGCGGACCGGTCGCAGCCCTACGACGATCTTGCGCGCGACCAATAGATAGAAGCCGCCGCCGGACAATTGCCAGTCACCGGCCTTGCGCTCCCAACCGGCCAGACGGGTCTGCCAGGCAGGTGAAGCCAACGGCGGACGATAGCACCCGAAGCGGCGTTTCTCCAGCGCGAAGCCCAGCAGGTTCAGCCAGTCGGCCACTCGTGACGGCGAAATGCAGCGAGCCTTGCCCAACCCGTCATGAGCAAACACATGACGCAGTCCCCACGTGCTCCATGGATTGATGCCGATGATCAACAGATGCCCGCCGGGCCGTACGCTGCTCGCGGCTTCACGCAGCAAACCGTGGGGCGACAGGCAAAAATCCAGCCCATGCTGCAACACCACCACATCGGCGGCATGCTCGCTCAACGGCCAGGCTTGTTCCTCACAGACAATCTCGACCCCCGGCAACGGCGCGCCCAAGCGCACATTGCGCTGGACTTGCGGCGCCGACGGCGGGGCCTGGGCCGACGGTCCGTAATGCACCAGATAGCCGCCGAAGAATCGTCCAAGCTCCTCTTCGAGCATGCGCCGTTCTTCGTCCAACAAAAATTGCCCGATAGGACCGGACAGCCACTCGCGGGCCGCGCTGATCAATGCCAGCCAGTCAGGATCGGCCTGAGCGAACGCTTTATCGGTCATTGCATTCTCCAACGCGCCAGGAAGCTCTAAGATGCGCCATTGTTTTCCGCTTGGCGAATCCGACGATGATACAGATCACTGCCCTGCCCGCCTTCACCGACAACTACATCTGGTTGTTACAAGACCCCGACACCCGGCGTTGCGCGGTGGTCGATCCGGGCGATGCCGCGCCGGTACAAGCCTGGCTCGCGGCAAATCCGACGTGGGTGCTCAGTGATATTCTGATCACTCACCACCATCATGACCATGTCGGCGGCGTCCAGGAACTGAAGAAAGCGACGGACGCAAACGTCTATGGCCCGGCCAGCGAAAACATCCCGGCGCGGGACGTAGCCCTCAAGGACAATGATCGCATCAGCGTGCTGGGCCATGATTTTGATGTCATTGCCGTGCCCGGCCATACCTTGGGCCATATTGCCTATTATCACAGCGGCCTGCTGTTTTGTGGCGACACCCTGTTCGCTGCCGGTTGCGGGCGTTTGTTCGAAGGTACGCCACAACAAATGCACACCTCGTTGTCGCGCCTCGCGGCTCTTCCCGAGGATACGCGGGTGTACTGCACCCATGAATACACCCTGAGCAATCTGCGCTTCGCCGCCGCCGTCGAACCGGGCAACCCGGACACCCTCGGACGCCTGGCCACCGTCACCCGACAACGGGAAGCCGGGGTCATCACGCTGCCCTCCACCGTCGCACTGGAAAAGCGCACAAATCCCTTTTTACGTACCGGCGAAACATCCGTTAAAGAAAAAGCGGATGAACGGACCGGCACCGATAACTCCGCGCCCGATATGGTTTTTGCTGTTTTGAGGGCGTGGAAAGACACGTTCTGAACAGCTTGCACGATGGTCCTAAAACGCGCAAAGGTTGACCGCAAGGGGGGCGCTTTCTAGAATCGCCCGACATTTTTGCCCGGAACTTACTTCCAGCCAATGTCGTCATCCATACGTAAGTCCATCAATTCAGACGCATTGACCCGCTTGGCTCAAGCCATAGCGGTGGCTGTGTCCGCCACATTGGCGGGCTGCTCCAGCCACGCTCCG
The DNA here is from genome assembly GCF_048565165.1 of Pseudomonas sp. NFX224. NCBI lineage: Bacteria > Pseudomonadati > Pseudomonadota > Gammaproteobacteria > Pseudomonadales > Pseudomonadaceae > Pseudomonas > Pseudomonas sp. NFX224. Next base: position 491,526 of record NZ_CP183416.1, read on the forward strand.
CAGACTGAAGCGACACATACGCCAAACATTGCTGCCCGCGCCAAGCAGAAGCCCGTTTGGCTCAGCGAAAAGCCTAGCCCGCAGATCCCGCAGGATGTCTGGGAGCGCATGCGCCAGGGCTTCCAGTTGCAGGACAACCTGGGCGTCAACCCGCGCATCGAGCAACAGCGCCTGTGGTTCGCCAGCAATCCGTCGTTCCTTGAAAACGCCGGCGAACGCGGCAGCCTCTACATTCATTACATCGTCGAACGCCTTGAAGAACGCAACATGCCGCTGGAACTGGCACTGCTGCCGGTGATTGAAAGCGCCTACAACCCGATGGCCTACTCTCGCGCAGATGCAGTTGGCTTGTGGCAGTTCATCCCGTCCACCGGGCGTTACTTCAACCTGCGTCAGACCCGTTTCTATGACGGCCGTCGCGACATTACCGCGTCGACCACCGCAGCGATGGATTACCTGACCCGCCTGCATGATATGTTCAACGGCGACTGGCTGTTGGCCCTGGCTGCTTACAACGCTGGCGAAGGCACGGTCAGCCGTGCCATCGAGCGTAACGAAAAGCTTGGCTTGCCGACCGACTACTGGAACCTGCCGCTGCCCGCCGAGACCCAGGCCTACGTGCCGAAGCTGCTGGCCCTGTCGCAAGTGGTGATGGCACCGGAAGCCTACGGGGTGAACCTCAACCCGATCGCCAACGAGCCGTATTTCCAGGTCGTCGAAATCAACCAGCGCATGGACCTGTCCAAGGTCGCCGCGGTGGCTAATATCGACGAAGACGAACTGTTCCAGCTCAACCCGGCCTTCAAGCAACGCACCACCATCGACGGCCCCCAGCATCTGCTGGTGCCTACGTCCAAGGCGCAATTGCTGACCACCAGCCTGCAAACCATGCGTCCGGAAGAGCTGATCAGCAAGAAGTCGCTCAAGCCAGTGTTCGACGGCGCAGACAACACGGCAGTGGCCAGTGCCAAACGCAACTATCGGGTCAAGCGCGGCGACAACCTGGGCTCCATCGCCAAGGCCAACAACGTCGACGTCAAGGATATTCAGCGCTGGAACAAGCTCTCGGGCAAGAACCTCAAGCCCGGCCAGACCCTGGTCTTGCAGGACACCAGCAAACGCAGCTCGGGTCGCGTCAACACCGTGGTCGCGGCCAACTCCAAGACCAAAACCAAGAAGTCGCAATCGCAGTACAAAGTTCAGCGGGGCGATTCGCTATACATCGTGGCCAAGCGCTTCAACGTTGAAATGCAGCACCTCAAGCGCTGGAATCCGCGTGTCGGCCAGGCGCTGAAGCCAGGTCAGATGTTGACGGTGTCCAACCCGCATTGATCTCAAAGCCCCTTCCGAGGGGCTTTTTTCTACCCGCCCATCACAACCTGTAGCCGCTGGCGAAACCTGCGTCCGGCTTCGCCAGCGGCTACAAAAAGGCATCCCGTCATTCGGCTTGCGTTAGAGCATTAACGGCGCATTAACCCCCCGTCTTTTTCCTGTCCATACAAGCTGTTACTGTACGGGCCACCAAGCCCAAGCCGCCCGGATCGGATTTCTTATTTGAAGCGTCCCCTGCTCCTGCTCCTGATCAGCCTGGCCTTGAGTTCCACCGCAAGCGCGACGATCAGCGAAAGCCATGGTTATGCGCAGTTCGGCACGCTCAAGTATCCGGCCAGATTTACCCACTTCGATTGGGTCAACCCGCAAGCGCCCAAGGGCGGTACGTTGCGGGTGATGGCGTTTGGCACGTTCGATACACTCAATCCTTATACCTTCAAGGGCACCAGTCCGGTTGCCACGCCGAACTTCCTGCAATACGGCATCAACGAACTCAATGAACCGCTGATGGTCGGCACCGGCCAGTACGCACCGTCGGGTGACGAGCCCACCTCCAGTTATGGCCTGATCGCCCAGTCGGTGGAGTACAGCGAAGACCGCAGCTGGGTGGTGTTCAACCTGCGCCCCGAAGCGCGCTTCCACGATGGCACGCCGATCACCGCCTACGACGTCGCGTTCTCCTACCGCTTGCTGCTCAAGGAAGGCCATCCGCAGTACCGCACCAATCTTCAGGAAGTGTTGCGGGTCGACATTCTCAACCCGCAGCGCATTCGGTTCGTGTTCAAGCGCGCCGGCAATCCTTTGCTGATCCTGCGTCTGGGCGAGTTGCCGGTGCTGCCGCAGCACTACTGGAAAGGTCGCGACTTCAAGGCGACCACCTTCGAGCCGCCGCTGGGCAGCGGACCGTATCGCATGACCTCGGTGACACCGGGCCGGCAGATCGTCTTCGAGCGGGTCAAGGATTACTGGGGCAAGGATCTTTCGGTCAACCGTGGCAAGTACAATTTCGACCGCATGGAGGTCGAGTTCTACCGAGACAGCGACGTCGCGTTCGAAGCGTTCAAGGCCAGCGAGTTCGACATCTACATCGAGCATCAGGCAAAGAACTGGGCCAATGGCTATGGCTTTCCGGCGATACGCCGTGGCGAGGTGATCAAGGCGCAGATCCCGCACCAGATCCCGACCCAGACCCAGGGCCTGTTCATGAACAGCCGCCGCGCGACGTTTTCCGAGCCGCGGGTTCGCGAAGCGCTGGGGTTGATGTTCGACTTCGAGTGGACCAACCGCACACTGTTCAGCGGCGCCTACAAACGCGCGATGAGTTACTACCCCAACAGCGAGTTCTCCGCCACCGGCCTGCCGGTCGGCCGCGAATGGCTAATGCTCAAGCCGTACCGCGAACAACTCCCCGCCCGATTGCTCACCGAAGCGTTCAACCTGCCGCAAACCCAGGGCCAGGGCATTCCTCGCGAAACCTTGCGCAAGGCCTTGAGCCTGCTCGCCGAGGCGGGCTGGAAGCTCAACGGCCAGCGTTTGCAGAACGCGGCCGGGCAACCGTTGCGCCTGGAGATTTTGCTGGTCAATCCGAACCTGGAACGCATCCTCCAGCCTTACGTCGAGAACCTCGCCAGCATCGGCATCGACGCCCGGCTGCGCACGGTCGATCGCGCCCAGTACAAACAGCGCCTCGACCAGTTCGATTTCGACATGATCCTGATGACCCTTAACCAGACGCTCAGCCCCGGCCTGGAACAGTGGCAGTACTTTCACTCAAGCCAGGTCGGGATCAAGGGCAGCAAGAACTACGCGGGCATTGCCAATCCGGTGGTCGATCACCTGCTCGAACAACTGCTCGCGGCCAAGACCCGCGATGAGCAAGTCGCCGCCGGCAAGGCCCTCGACCGGGTGCTGCTGTGGCAGCACTACATCATTCCCAACTGGTATCTCAATTATCACCGCCTGGCGTACCGCAACCGGTTCGCCTTCGTCACCACGCCGCCCTACACCCTGGGCTTGAGCGCGTGGTGGTTGAAGTCTTCGGAGAAAGATCGATGAACCCCATCAGCGCCCTGCTCTTGCAGGCCAGCGCCCTGTTGTTCGTCGGGCTGGCCAGTGCCGCCCCGCAACATGCGTTGACCCTCTACAACGAACCGCCGAAGTACCCGGCCAATTTCAAGCACTTCGATTACGTCAACCCGGACGCGCCCAAGGGCGGCATCTTTCGCCAGGCCGGCTTCGGCGGTTTCGACAGCCTCAACCCGTTTATCAGCAAAGGCGTGTCGGCCAACGATATCGACCTGATCTACGACACCCTGGCCAGGCAGAGCCTGGACGAACCCTTCACCGAATATGGCTTGATCGCCGGCAAGATCGAAAAGGCCCCGGACAACGACTGGGTGCGTTTCTATCTGCGGCCCGAAGCGCGTTTCCATGATGGCCATCCGGTGCGCGCCGAAGACGTGGTGTTCAGCTTCCAGACGCTGATCAAGGACGGTGCGCCGATGTACCGCGGCTACTACAACGACGTCGAAGATGTGGTTGCCGAAGACCCGCTCACCGTGCTGTTCAGGTTCAAGCATAAAAACAACCGTGAGTTGCCGTTGATCCTCGGCCAATTGCCGGTGCTGCCCAAACACTGGTGGGCAACCCGTGACTTCAACAAGGGCAACCTGGAGATGCCACTGGGCAGCGGACCGTACAAGGTCGCCGAAGTGAAAGCCGGACGCTCGGTGCGTTATGAACGGGTCAAGGACTATTGGGGCAAGGACCTGCCGATCAATCGCGGGTTCTACAACTTCGATGTGATGACCACCGACTACTACCGCGACAACACCGTGGCGCTCGAAGGCCTCAAGGCCGGGCAGTTCGATTACTGGCTGGAGATGACCGCGAAGAACTGGGCCAACGCCTACAACATTCCGGCGGTCACCGAGGGCCGGCTGATCAAGGAACAAATCCCCAACGGCAACCCCACCGGCATGCAAGGCTTCGTCTTCAACTTGCGCCGCCCGGTGTTCCAGGACGTGCGCGTGCGCCAGGCCCTGACGCTGCTGATGGACTTCGAATGGACCAACAAGCAGTTGTTCAACGGTGCCTACGCACGCACCCGCAGTTATTTCGAAAACTCGGAAATGGCCGCCACCGGCCTGCCGGACGCCGATCAACTGGCGATACTTGACCCGTTCCGCGGCAAGATCCCCGAGCAGGTGTTCACCGAGGCGTTCCAGAATCCGGTCACCGACGGCAGCGGCATGATCCGCACCCAGCAACGCAAGGCCTATCATCTGCTGCAAGAAGCCGGCTGGCGCATCGTCGATGACAAAATGGTCGACGCCACCGGCAAACCGGCGAGTATCGAATTCCTGTTGGCCCAGACCGAATTCGAACGGGTGCTGCTGCCGTTCAAGCGCAACCTGAGCGACCTGGGCATCGAACTGGTAATCCGCCGGGTCGATGTCTCCCAGTACGTCAACCGTGTGCGCTCCCGGGATTTCGACATGATCGTCGGCAGCTTCCCGCAGTCCAACTCGCCGGGCAACGAACAGCGTGAATTCTGGATGACCGCCGCCGCTGACAAGCCCGGCAGCCGCAACTCCATGGGCCTGAAAGACCCGGTGGTGGACCAGTTGGTCGAGCAACTGATCAACGCCGATTCGCGCAAAAGCCTGGTGGCCCACGCCCGTGCACTGGACCGCGTGCTGCAATGGGGTTATTACGTGATCCCCAACTGGCACATCAAGACCTGGCGCGTGGCGTACTGGAACCACATCGGCCATCCGAAGGTCTCGCCTAAATATGACATTGGCACCGCCACGTGGTGGGTCAAGCCCGATGCCAAACCGGCGATAGAAATCGAAACCAAATTGCAAGCCGACCCTGCGGGCACGGAGTAATCAGATGCTGGCGTATATTTTTCGGCGACTGCTGCTGATCATTCCGACCTTGTTCGGCATTTTGCTGATCAACTTCGTGATCATCCAGGCCGCCCCCGGCGGGCCGGTCGAGCAGATGATCGCCAAGCTAGAAGGCTTCGAAGGCGCCACCAGCCGCATTGCCGGCGGCGGTGCCGAAGTGTCGGTGGCCGGTTCCGCCTATCGCGGCGCCCAAGGCCTCGACCCGGCGCTGATCAAGGAAATCGAGCACATGTACGGCTTCGACAAATCGGCGCCGGAACGCTTGTGGATCATGGTCAAGAACTATGCCTCCCTGGATTTCGGCGACAGCTTTTTCCGCGATGCCAAGGTCATCGACCTGATCAAGGAAAAGATGCCGGTGTCGATCTCGCTCGGGCTGTGGAGCACGCTGATCATGTACCTGGTGTCGATCCCGCTGGGGATCGCCAAGGCCACGCGACATGGCAGCCACTTCGACGTCTGGACCAGTTCGGCGATCATCGTCGGCTATGCGATCCCGGCGTTCCTGTTCGCGATCCTGTTGATCGTGGTGTTCGCCGGCGGCAGTTATCTGGACTGGTTCCCGTTGCGCGGGCTGACCTCGAACAACTTCGATGAGCTGAGCATGGGTGGCAAGATCCTCGACTACTTCTGGCACCTGGCCTTGCCGGTGACCGCGTTGGTCATCGGCAACTTTGCGACCATGACCCTGCTGACGAAAAACAGCTTCCTCGATGAAATCAACAAGCAGTACGTGGTCACCGCCAAGGCCAAGGGCCTGACCAATCACCGCGTGCTCTACGGCCACGTATTCCGCAACGCGATGTTGCTGGTGATCGCCGGTTTCCCGTCGGCGTTCATCGGGATTTTCTTCACCGGTTCGTTGCTGGTGGAAGTGATCTTCTCCCTCGACGGCCTCGGCCTGATGAGCTTCGAAGCCGCGATCAACCGCGATTACCCGGTGGTGTTCGGCACGCTGTTCATCTTCACCCTGCTGGGTCTGGTGGTGAAATTGATCGGCGACCTCACCTACACCTTTGTCGATCCGCGCATCGACTTCGAAAGCCGGGAGCATTGAGATGAACCTGTCCCCTCTCAATCGCCGCCGCTTCGAACTGTTCAAGGCCAACAAACGCGGCTGGTGGTCGCTGTGGCTATTTTTGATCCTGTTCGGCGCCAGCCTCGGCGCCGAGCTGATCGCCAACGACAAGCCATTGGTGGTGCATTACGACAACGGCTGGTACTTCCCGGCGCTCAAGCGCTACCCGGAAACCACCTTCGGCGGCGAATTCCCGCTGGAGGCCAATTACAAGAGTCCGTACATCCGCGAACTGCTCAAGGCCAAGGACGCCTGGGTGCTGTGGGCGCCGATCCCGTTCAGCTACCAGAGCATCAACTACGACCTTAAAGTCCCGGCCCCGGCGCCGCCCTCGGCGGACAACCTGCTGGGCACCGATGACCAGGGCCGCGACGTGCTGGCCCGGGTGATCTACGGCTTTCGCGTTTCGGTGCTGTTTGCCCTGACCCTGACCGTGCTCAGCTCGATCATCGGCGTGATTGCCGGTGCACTGCAGGGCTTCTACGGCGGCTGGGTCGATCTGGCCGGGCAGCGTTTCCTGGAGATCTGGTCCGGGCTGCCGGTGCTGTACCTGCTGATCATCCTCGCCAGTTTCGTCCAGCCGAACTTCTGGTGGCTGCTGGGGATCATGCTGCTGTTTTCCTGGATGAGCCTGGTGGACGTGGTGCGCGCCGAGTTCCTGCGCGGACGCAACCTGGAATACGTCCGTGCCGCCCGGGCGCTGGGCATGCAGAATGGCGCGATCATGTTCCGCCACATCCTGCCCAACGCCATGGTCTCGACCATGACCTTCATGCCGTTCATCCTGACCGGCGCCATTGGTACGCTGACCGCTCTGGATTTCCTCGGCTTCGGCTTGCCGGCCGGCAGCCCGTCGTTGGGTGAACTGGTGGCCCAGGGCAAATCTAACCTGCAAGCACCGTGGCTGGGCATGAGCGCGTTTGCAGTGCTGGCGTTGATGTTGAGCCTGCTGGTATTCATCGGCGAGTCCGCTCGCGACGCCTTCGACCCGAGGAAGTGAAATGAATCAGGACAATCTGATCGAAGTACGCGACCTCGCCGTCGAATTTATCGTCGGTGATCACAGCCAACGCGTGGTGGAAGGTGTCAGCTTCGACATCAAGCGCGGCGAAACCCTGGCCCTGGTAGGCGAAAGCGGTTCCGGCAAATCAGTGACCGCACACTCGATCCTGCGCCTGCTGCCCTACCCGCTCGCCCGGCATCCGTCCGGCACCATTGAGTACGCCGGCCAAAACCTGCTGAACCTGAAGGAAAAGACCATTCGTCACATCCGCGGCAACCGGATTGCGATGATCTTCCAGGAGCCGATGACCTCGCTCAATCCGTTGCACTCGATCGAGAAGCAGATCAACGAGGTGCTGGGCATCCACAAGGGGCTGGTCGGTAAAGTCGCGACCAAGCGTACCCTTGAGCTGCTGGAAATGGTTGGCATCCCGGAGCCGGAAAAACGCCTGAAAGCCCTGCCCCATGAGTTGTCGGGTGGTCAGCGTCAACGCGTGATGATCGCCATGGCCCTGGCCAACGAGCCGGAGTTGCTGATCGCCGACGAGCCGACCACTGCGCTGGACGTGACCGTTCAGCTGAAAATCCTCGAATTGCTCAAGGAATTGCAGGCTCGTCTGGGCATGGCGCTGCTACTGATCAGTCACGATTTGAACCTTGTTAAAAGAATTGCGCATCGCGTATGTGTCATGCAGCGCGGTTGCATCGTCGAACAGGCATCGTGCGAAGAGTTGTTCCGCGCGCCGCAGCATCCTTACACTCGGGTGCTGCTGGCAGCGGAACCCAGCGGGACACCGGCGACCAATGAAATCGGCCCGCCACTGCTGGCAGTCGAGGACCTGAAAGTCTGGTTCCCGATCAAGAAAGGCCTGCTCAAGCGCACGGTGGATTATGTCAAAGCGGTGGACGGCATCAATTTCAGCCTGCCCCAAGGCCAGACGTTGGGGATTGTGGGTGAAAGCGGTTCCGGCAAGTCGACGCTGGGGCTGGCGATCCTGAGGTTGATCGGCAGCAAAGGTGCGATCCGTTTTGAAAGCAAACAGCTAGACTGCCTGACGCAGCAACAAGTCAGGCCGCTTCGTCGAGAGATGCAGGTGGTGTTCCAGGACCCGTTTGGCAGCCTGAGCCCCCGGATGTGCGTAAGCCAGATCGTTGGCGAGGGTCTGCGGATCCACAAGATCGGCACCGAGGCGGAACAGGAACAAGCGATCATTGCGGCACTCAAGGAGGTAGGTCTGGACCCGGAAACCCGGAACCGCTACCCCCACGAATTTTCCGGTGGGCAACGGCAGAGAATCGCCATTGCCCGGGCATTAGTGCTAAAACCGGCGTTGATTCTGCTGGACGAGCCGACTTCGGCCCTCGACCGCACCGTGCAACGCCAAGTGGTGGAACTTTTGCGTTCACTGCAAAGCAAGTACAACCTGACGTATCTGTTTATCAGCCATGACCTGGCTGTGGTGAAAGCGCTGAGCCACCAGCTGATGGTGGTCAAGCATGGCCAAGTGGTCGAACAGGGAGACGCGCAAAGCATTTTTGCCGCCCCCCAACATCCCTATACACAGCAGTTGCTGGAAGCCGCTTTTTTGGCACCAGCCACTGCGCAATAACCTGAAAAGAGGAGCAACACATGGGTTTTCTCGCCGGTAAGCGCGTACTGATCGTCGGTGTCGCCAGCAAGCTGTCCATCGCATCCGGCATCGCTGCCGCCATGCATCGCGAGGGCGCTGAGCTTGCCTTCACTTATCAGAACGACAAACTCAAAGGTCGTGTCGAAGAGTTCGCACAAGGCTGGGGTTCGAGCCCTGAGCTGTGCTTCCCTTGCGACGTGGCCAGCGATGCAGAAATCGCCAAGGTCTTCGAAGAACTGAGCAAGAAGTGGGACGGCCTGGACTGCATCGTGCACTCCGTCGGCTTCGCCCCGGGCGACCAACTGGACGGCGACTTCACCGAAGCCACCACCCGTGACGGTTTCCGCATCGCTCACGACATCAGCGCCTACAGCTTCGTGGCCTTGGCCAAGGCCGGCCGCGAAATGATGAAAGGCCGCAACGGCAGCCTGCTGACCCTGTCGTACCTGGGCGCCGAACGCACCATGCCGAACTACAACGTCATGGGCATGGCCAAGGCTTCGCTGGAAGCCGGCGTTCGTTACCTGGCCGGCTCCCTGGGCCCGGACGGCACCCGCGTCAACTGCGTATCGGCCGGCCCGATCCGTACCCTCGCCGCTTCCGGCATCAAGAACTTCCGCAAGATGCTGGCCGCCAACGAAGCGCAAACCCCGCTGCGTCGCAACGTCACCATCGACGAAGTCGGCAACGCCGGTGCGTTCCTGTGCTCGGACCTGGCGTCCGGCATCAGCGGCGAAATCATGTACGTGGACGGTGGCTTCAACACCACGGCCATGGGCAACATCGAAGAGTGATCTTCGGTTAGCCATTAAAAAACCCGCCTGCTTTGGCGGGTTTTTTATGCCTGGGATTCAGTAGGCAAGCTCCTACTGGGGTTGTATCAGGCAATTGGCAAACAACTGCTGAATCGGCTGTTGTCGCTGGCTGTAGCGCTGCAACAAGACGATCTCTCGATAAAAGGTCAATTCGCCCAAACGGATCACCCTCACCTTTACCCCGCGCTCAAGCCACAACCCGGCCTCGGGCAACAGCGAAACACCCAAACCACACTCCACCATCTTCACAATGGCTTCCAGCTCATCCAGTTCCAGCGCAACGTGCACATCAATCTGTTGTTCACGCAGAAACCGCGTCACCAGTCGCCCGCCGAACGAGTTGCGGTCGTAGCGCACATGGGGGTGTTTGGCGAGTAACTGCAACGGGTCGTCGCCTTCCAGGTCGGCCGGCACGATCAGCACGAATGGTTCGCGGCGGATCACCTGTGCCGACAGCTCCTTGGGCAATTCGAATGGCGGTTTGATCATGATCGCCAAGTCCACTTCGCCAGTGTCCACCTGGCTCAATAAATTCAGCGACACACCGGGCACCAGTTTTGGTTCCAGCAACGGTGCTTGCTGGCGCAATCGCAGCAGCGTCTGGGGCAGTAACCCGGTTTGCACCGTCGCGACCGCGCCGATTTTCAGTTCGCCCCGGTACTCGCTAACGTCGTCGCTGACCGCCATGCGACTGAACGTCTCGAGCATTTCCCTGGCCATCGGCAGCGCGCGCTGCCCCGCCGCATTGAGCAGCGCCTGACGCCCGGTGCGATCGAACAAACGAATGCCGAGGGCCTGTTCCAGGTTGCGGATCTGCGCGCTGACCGCCGACTGCGTCAAACCGATGTGCATACCCGCCGCAGCGAACGTGCCGTAGCGTGCCACGGCGATAAAGGTCTTCAACTCGCGCAGCATGGCACACCTCGATTGATCGAAATAATTTGAGCTCGACGCAAAAACTATCGTCTTTCAATCAAAATGCATAGAGCTAAACTCGACTCAACTTCCCATGATCGAGGCTCGCCTGATGCAACTCTCTCCTTTTCACCTGGCCATTCCTGTCTACGACCTGGCCGCCGCACGGCACTTTTATGGCTCGGTGTTTGGCCTAGAAGAAGGTCGCTCCAGCGATCATTGGGTCGATTTCAACTTTTTCGGCCATCAACTGGTGATTCACCTGGCGCCGAAAAACGCCTCGCAGGAAGCCGCGCACACCAACGCCGTCGACGGCCATGACGTGCCGGTGCCGCACTTTGGTGTGGTGTTGGGGATGGCGGAATGGGAAACGCTGGCGGAGCGTTTGCAGTCGCTGGGGACGCGCTTCGTGATTGAGCCAGGGATTCGTTTTCAGGGGCTGGTGGGCGAACAGGCAACGATGTTTTTGTTCGATCCTTGTGGAAATGCGCTGGAGTTCAAGGCGTTCAAGGATATTGGGCAGTTGTTTGCCAAATAGCAGGATGAATGCGCAGGTTCGCATACACAGATCCTCTGTGGGAGCCAGCCTGCTGGCGATGGCGGTGTGTCTGCTGACACTTCTGTTGGATGTGCCGGCCTCATCGCCAGCAGCTAGCTCCCACAGGGGGGATGCATTCCAAATGTGGGCTATCGGCCCATCACCTTTTCAGCCCCAGCCAAAAGCTCTTCCACCGAACCATGCAGCGTCGGATCAAACTCGATCTGCCCGATGCTGAAACGAATATCAAACCCGCGTTGCACCGTGGCATTGCGTTCGTCGAGCATCTCTTCCAGCCGTGCCTTGATCGCCGTGAGATCCACGCTGCCGGAACCGGTCAGCAACGCGACAAAGGTCGCGCCTTCCAGCCGGCCGATCACATCGCTTTCCCGAAAGCCAATGCGCAGCACATCGGCGAAGGTTTTCAGAGCATCGTCGCCCTCGGCGCGGCCAAACAGGTAGTTGATGCGTTTGAACTCATCGAGGTTGAAAAACAGCAGCGTCGCTGGCCGCTCCAGTTGTGCGCTGGCCTCCAACCCCATATGAGCCAGCGCAATGAAACCGTGGCGATTAGGTAACAGCGTCAGCTCATCCATGCTTGCCATCTGCACACCCGTCAGCTCTTTTTCAGCCTTGCGGGCCAGGTCGCGCAGCAGTTCGCGTTCCTGTAACGGCGTGCGCAAAGGGTCTGCGCCTACGCCTTTTTTGTGCGGCTTACCTGAAATCAGCATCACATACTCCAGTGTGGGTATGTTCTTTAGAGCCCTCGATACCGGGTTTAACTCCCTGTTTACGGGCCGTTGGTCAGCTACCCACCACCGGACACGGCCCACCGGCATCCGCCCAGAGCTTGAATTGCGTGACGAATATGTCGTGCGCAACGGGCACCGGCGCGCGATTACCGCCCGGATTCCAGCCCCACAACACCAGTTTGTCTTCGCTGACATGTTTGATCAGCGCGGCGAAATCCCGGTCACCGTTGGCCTTGCGGTCCTTGATCATGCTGCACAGCTTGTCCGCTGGCAGGCCGATCCAGGCCATTTTGTGCGCCGCCGGCGGCAGGCTCCAATGCGGCGCACCTGGCGGCGCCTTGGGACCGTAACTGGCCGGTGGATTGGCTTCGGCGTGGCAAGTGGCGCAGGGCAAACCGGCCGCCCCTTTGCCGTCCATGCCGCGCACGACGTTCATCGCATGGGGCGTTCCGGCGTCGAACTGCAACGGCGAATCGCCGGGAATGTGGCAGTTCTGGCAACGCGGGCTCTGGAAGACTTGTCTCACGGTGTCGAAGGCTTTCAGCGCCTCCTTGTCATCGGCGAACAGCTCCGTTGCATAGATAAACAGGCAAAACAACAGTACCGAACCGAGCAACCAATGATGTCGTTTCATCTCACACCCCCGACAGCTGCAACGGCAGCTCACGCAGGCGTTGACCCGTCAGGGCGAATACCGCGTTGGCCACCGCAGGCGCCGTGGGCGGTACGCCGGCCTCGCCGATGCCACCGGGTTTATCGCTGCTGGGCACGATGTGCACTTCAACCACCGGCATCTCGTTGAGCCGCAGCACCTGATAGTCGTGGTAGTTGGATTGCACCACTTGGCCGCCCTTGAACGTCAGGTGACTGTGCAAGGTAAAGCCCAGGCCGAAGGCGATGCAGGACTCCATCTGCGCGGCAATACTCTGCGGATTGACCGCAATCCCGCAATCCACAGCGCACACCACCCGATGCACGCGAATCGCCAGGTTGTCCTGAGACACTTCGGCGACCTGCGCCACGTAACTGCCGAACGACTCATGCACCGCCACGCCCAAGGTATGGCCGTCCGGCAGCGGTGCTTTCCAATTGGCTTTTTCCACCGCCAGGTTCAACACGCCCAGGTGTCGCGGATGCTCCTTGAGCAGCGTTCGCCGGTACTCCACCGGGTCTTTGCCCGCCGCGCTGGCCAGTTCATCGATCAACGACTCCATGACAAACGCCGTATGACTGTGCCCCACCGAACGCAGCCAGAGCACACTGATGCCGGTTTTCGGTGAGTGCAGTTCAACCTGATGGTTGGCCATCCCCTCAAGATAGGGACTGTCCGCCACACCTTCGACCGAGGTCTTGTCGATACCGTCCTTGACCATGGCCGCTTCGAGCATGGTGCCGGCCATGATCGACTGGCCGACCATCACATGCTTCCACGCCACCGGCATGCCATCGGCGCCCAAACCGACCTGCGCCTGATGCAGGAAGGCCGAGCGGTAGTAGCCGCCACGGATATCGTCCTCCCGCGCCCACACGGTTTTCACCGGCCCGGCTGCGGCTTTCGCAACCTGTACCGCTTCGGCGACAAAATCCGAGGTGGGATTGGCCCGCCGACCAAAACCGCCGCCAAGAAACTCGGTATGGATCTCTACCTGCTCGGGTTTGAGCCCGGTGATCTTCCCGGCAATCATCTGATCCAGAGTCTGGAACTGCGTACCGGTCCAGATTTCGCACTTGTCCTTGCTGATTTTCACGGTGCAGTTGAGCGGTTCCATCGGCGCGTGGGCCAGGTAGGGCACGCTGTACTCGACGTCGATTTTCTTCGCCGCGTTTGCCAGCGCCGCCTGGGTATCCCCTGCCTGACTGGCCGGCAGACCGGGGGTAGCGGCGAGTTTGCGGAAGTCATCAAGCAGTTTCTGACTGTCGAGCCCGGTGTTCGGTCCCAGGTCCCACTCGACGTGCAGCGCATCGCGCCCCAGCTTCGCCGCCCAATAGTGATCGGCAATCACCGCCACGCCAGTCGGCACCTGCACCACTTTGTGCACGCCGGGTATGGCCAGCGCTTCGGCGCCTTCGAAGGATTTGACGCTGCCGCCGAACACCGGCGAACGGGCAACCATGGCGGTCATCAGCCCTTCGAACTGCACATCCATGCCGAATTTTGCACGCCCGGTGATTTTCTCCGGTGTGTCCAGGCGCTTGGTGGGCTTGCCGATGAGCGTCCAGTCCTTGGCTTCTTTGAGCTTGATCGACGCAGGGGCCGGCACCGGGAGCTTGCCGGCATCATCAGCCAATTCGCCGTAAGTAGCGTGCTGGTCGCCGGCAATCACCACGCCCGATTCGGTGCGAATCTGCGATGGCGCCACGTTGAAACGCTTGGCCGCCGCCTCGATCAACATCAATCGCGCTGCCGCACCGGCCTGGCGATAGCGATCGAACTCCATCCAGGTCGAAGTCGAACCACCGGTAATCTGCATCCCGCCAAAACCGGCCAAACCATAATCGGCGGCTGAGGCTGGCGAATGTTCGACCTTTATTTTCGACCAGTCGGCGTCCAGCTCTTCAGCGATCAGCATGGTCAGGCCCGTCCAGATGCCCTGGCCCATTTCCGAATGGCCGAGCAATACCGTGACGCTGTTGTCATTGCCGATGCGCAGGAAAGCGTTGGGTGCGAACACGTTGCCCTGGTTCTGCGCCGCCCCGGCAAAACGATGGGCACCGGGAATGACAAACGCCACCACCAGCCCGCCGCCCAACACGGCAGAACCCTTGAGAAAACCGCGACGCGATAACGGGTTGAGACTGTTCATGACCACCTCAACCCAACTCGGCGGCGCGTTTGACTGCCGCGCGAATTCTGGGATACGTGCCGCATCGGCAGATATTGCCCGACAGCGCCTGGTCGATGTCGCTGTCGGTGGGTTGTGGAATCTTCGCCAACAATGCTGCTGCCGACATGATCTGCCCGGACTGGCAGTAACCGCACTGCACCACGTCGAGCTCAGCCCAGGCTTGTTGCACCGGGTGCGAGCCGTCGGTGGACAGGCCTTCGATGGTAAGAATTTTCTGCCCATGGGCTACGGCCGTGGCGGGGGTGATGCAAGAGCGCAATGGAGCGCCATCGACGTGCACGGTGCAGGCGCCGCATTGGGCCATGCCACAGCCGAATTTGGTCCCGGTCAGGTGCGCGACATCGCGCAAGACCCAGAGCAACGGCATGTCCGCAGGGACATCCAGCTCCTGGTCCTGACCATTGATGTTCAGGGTCAACATTGCGAAGGTCCTCAGACTCACGGTGTTCTGAAGGGGGCGTCGCTGTGGTGATCTGGAACCTACGCGCGCCTCGGGTTATCCCTACAGCTAAGCGCAAATTGATCGGGTGGCTGGGGTGTATCGACCACCGGTCACGGAAGTTGTGTGGGCTCAGGTGTCCATTTCGGTTATTCAGGTAACGGCGACCTAAGGTTTGACCTGATTGCTAGCTCGCACTCATTTCTCTGTTGGAGCTGTCGGGTGCAACGAGGCTGCGATCTTTTGATGTGATACAGCCGCGATATCGGGTCGGCTGCCCGGCCGTCATCGCCAGCAGGCTGTCTCCCGCAATGGGTCAGTGTACATGCACCATAAACCGCCATTACCGCAGCAACGGATTTGTACCCAGTACAAAAACCTAAACCCTTGGCCGAAACAAAACCCCGCTATAACGCAACAAAAACACCCCAAACGCCAAACACCAAAGCAACGCCGACAACCCCAGCCCCCACCCGGAAAACGGCACCAACACCACCCGCAAAACACCTGCAAACAACACCAGAACAAACCCCGCGACAATCGCTCTCGAAGGATGCAAAGCGCGCCCGGTATGCCCCAGACTGACCCGCGCAATCATCGCCAGAATCAACCCACCCACACCACCCACCGCCAGCGAATGAGTCGCCAGACTCTGCTGCGGCAACCACCCCACGTGCCACGCCACCATGGCAAAAACTGCCACCACCAGCCAGGCATAAGACAAATACAACGACCACAACAACGGCACGCCCCACATGCCGAGGTCATGCCATCGCCACAGACGCAGCAGATGCAAACCACCCATCAACCAAAACACCGCTGCCAGCCAAAACCTGGGCACGTCATGCAAGCCAAGGGCAAATGTCAGCGCAACAAAAAAACCACTCACCATCAGGACCCGCGTGGGCCATGGATTGGCAATCGGTGAAGGCGGACGATTCAAACCACGCTGGATAAAAAACGGAATCACCCGCCCGCCAATCACACTCATCAGCGCCGCCACCAGCCACAACGCAGCCAACACACCACGCCGTTGCAGGCCGACGTCGTCGATCCAGAGGGCCCACAGCGTCATGGCCTGACACCCGGCCAACAGCGTGACCATCAACAGAATCGGATAATTGTCGCGCTTGCGGGCGGCCACCAGGTCGCGACCCAGCACCCCGGCCAGCAGTGGCAGGAAAGGTGATTGCAGCAACAGCAACACCGCAGGAGAAACCGGCAACAACCAGACGATCCGTGCCAGCAGCCAAACCAGCACCAGCCCGATCAACGGCCAGCCCTTGAGCCCCGGTCGGCCCGTCCAGTTCGGCACCGCCGTCAGCAGGAACCCGGCGATGATCGCCACAGCGAACCCGAACGGCATTTCATGCCGGTGCCAGGCGAGCATGCCGCCCACCGGTTGCGCGCCGGGTAATCGGCCATACAACCACAGTGCCCAGATCGCTACCGCCAGTGCGGCGAACGCGGCTCCCGCCAGGAAGAACGGACGAAAGCCAAGACTGAAGACGGGGGCAGCGGCCAGTTTGCGCATCAGGCCAGCGCCACTTTCAAAGGCTTGCTCAACCGGTGCTGGGACAACAGGCGCATCACATAGCCGATTTTCAGCAAGGTCGGGCCAACAATGGTCATGGCGTGCAACGACACCAGCGCCAGGATCGACAGGTGACCGTCATAAAGGTAAGCGCCATAGATCCCGGCCAGCAGCATCGCCAGGCCGACGCCGAGTACACGGCTTGAGAGCTGCAGAACATTCTGAGGATTGCTGAAGAAATGGAACATTTTCCGTACTCCTGTCGCAGTTCAGTTGTACGTCAGGTGTATCAAGTCCCGTGCCAGATTTTTAAGCCTTATAAATCAATTGCCTGATAAGACATGTGTCATATCGACTCGACCCATGAATAGTCTTAACGACAAATACCTGAGTCAAATTGACTTCTTTTTACACATCTCCCAACACACTTGTCGATCTACGGCACAACCAGACAAGCCGAGGCTGGCTACGCTGATAGTCCAGCATGCAAAAACCTGCCAAGGAGACCCGCCATGCTCCACGTTCAAAAACTCACGCCCTGCCTGTGGTTCGATGGTCAGGCTGAAGAGGCTGCGACGTTCTATTGTGCGATTTTCGATCACGCAAAAATCACCGCCATCACCCATTACGGCAAGGCTGGCCAAGAGGTTCACGGTCACGCCGAGGGCTCGGTACTGACGGTCAGTTTCGAACTCGATGGACAGACGTTCACCGGCCTCAACGGTGGCCCGAACTTTAAGTTCAACGAAGCGATCTCGTTCCAGGTCAATTGCCAGACCCAGGAAGAAGTTGACCATTTCTGGGGCCGGCTGTCTGCTGGCGGGCCGGTTGAGGCGCAGCAGTGCGGTTGGCTCAAGGATAAATTCGGCGTGTCGTGGCAGATCGTGCCGGTGGCGATGATGGAGATGCTCAAAGACCCCGACACGACCAAATCCCAGCGTGCCATGGCGGCGATGATGCAAATGAAAAAACTGAATATCGCCGAACTGCAACGAGCCTTTAATGGCGAGAGCTAATACACTCCGACGCTCATCTGCCAAGGACTGACCATGAAGCTCTCCAAGCCCAGGGACACCGACAAGGCCCCGCGTTTCTGGCGCGATGACGCCCTGCCCTTCATCGAGGCGCGCGCGATCGCCGATGGGCGCGAGGTCTGCTACACCCGGCACTCCCACGAGCACTTTTCCATCGGTGCGATCACCGCCGGGCGCAGTACTTATGTCCATGAGCAATCGCACTTCGAGGTCAGCGCCGGCACCGTGGTGCTGATGAATCCCGGTGACGTGCATGCCTGCAATCCGATCGACGACCAGCCCTGGTCGTACTTGATGCTGTACGTCGATACCGCGTGGCTCACTGACGTGCAGCATCAGCTCGGCTTCAGCGATGACCTGGCGTTTCGCCGATTTTCGATCACCCATACTGCTGACGTTGACCTGTTTGCGGGTCTGGATGGCTTGTATGACGTGCTGGTCGATCCGCAGCAGGATGTACTGCGCAAACACAGCGCGGCGGTGGAGTTTTTCAGCGAAGTGCTGCTACGCCTGAACCCCATCGATCAGCCATTGCGCGAGCCTAATTTCAAACTGGAACGCGCCGCCGATTTCATCCGCGAACACTGCACGCAGATGCTCAAGCTCGAAGACATTTGCGAGGCGGCGCAGTTGTCGCCGTCGTACCTGATCCGCGCGTTCAAGCAGCATTACGGCATGACGCCCCATGCCTTCCTGGTCAACCGGCGCATCCAGTTCGCCCGGGATCAGTTGCGCAACGGCAAGCTGATCGCCGATGTTGCACTCGAAGCAGGATTTGCCGATCAGGCGCATTTCCAGCGAGCGTTCAAACAGCATCTGGCGGCGACGCCGGGACAGTACCGCGGCTGATCAAGGCAACAACAGATACACCGCACTCACCGCCAGCAACACTGCCATGACCCGGTTGAACCAGCGCATGCCCGCCGGATTGTTCAGATAGCCACGCAAGAACGTCCCGGCATAGGCCCAGCACCCGACCGACACATAGCAGATCACCAGATACACCGCCGCGAATTGCCAGACTAAACGCGCCTCGCCATCGGCAACGAATGCGCCCATGCCGGCCACGCAGGCCAGCCAGGCCTTTGGATTGAGCCATTGCATGACCGCGCCATACAGCATCGACGGCGCGCGCCCCGAATCCTTCGCATCCAGTTGCCCGTTGTCGGCCGCCAGCTTGAAGGCCATGTACAACAGGAACGCCACACCGGCCCATTGCACGACCTGGGTCATGGCCGGCCAAATCTGCAACAGCTCGTGCAAGCCGAGCCCCATCAGCACCAGCAGCAACACAAACCCCAGGGTCGCCCCGGCCACGTGCCGCTGACTGGCCTTGAAGCCGAAACGCGCCCCCGAACTCAATGCCACGATATTCACCGGCCCCGGCGTGATCGAAGCGGCCAGCGCAAACGCGGCCATGGACATAATCAAACTCATCGCACACCTACTCTCAGTCAATTGAACCAGGCCCCAAGGTAAAGAGCCCGGTGGTGCACGTATTGAAGAAAACTGCCCTGAGCGCGTCTGTTACGAGTAATAGCCAACCACCCGCTTCACCTTCACCAACGCTTGGCGCAGCGAGCCCATATCCACCGAGCCCAGCGCCAGTCGGATCGCGTGCGGTACATGGGGGGTAATCGCAAAAGGTTCGGCGGGCGACACCGACACCTGCTCGCGCATCAACGCCATGGCGATCTGGTCGGCACGGGCGTCTTCGGCCAGCGGCAGCCAGATGAAATACGACGACGGATGGCTGATGGTCCTGAGCCCCCCAAGCACCTCCCGCGCCAGTGTTTGCCGGGCCTGAGCGTCCGTACGCTTTTGCGCTTCCAGTTTGAGCACGGTGCCGTCGTCGAGCCAGGCCGTGGCAATGGCCGTCATCACGCCCGGGGTGTTCCAGGTGGTCGCCATGATGGTGCGTTCAAATCCCGCGATCCATTGTGTCGGCGCAGCGATAAAGCCAACGCGCAAACCGGTGGCGATATTCTTCGATAAACCGCTGACGTACACGGTTCGCTCCGGCGCCATTTCAGCCAGCGGTGGCGGTACGTTTTCGGCGAGAAACGCATAGGCAGCGTCCTCGATGATCATCAGGTCGTGCTGACGCGCAATCGCCACCAACCGTTCGCGTTGCTCGACATCCATCACCCAGCCCAGCGGATTGTGCAACGTCGGCATCGCGTACACGGCGCGTACCGGACGGCTGCGGCACAGTTTTTCCAGCGCGGCCAAATCAGGTCCGTTGTCCGTCACGGGAATGGGCAGGACTTCAAGGTGCAGTGTCTCGGCCAGTGTCTTGAAACCCGGATAGGTTAGCGCGTCAGCGGCGATCACGTCGCCGGGCTTGAGCAGCGTCATCATCACCACCGCCAGGCCATGCTGGGCGCCACTGACGATCAACACCTGTTCGGCCGGCACATTCAAACCCCGCTCGTCCAGATGCCGAGCAACCGAAGCGCGCTCGTGCAGACGCCCGGCGTGGGGCTGGTAGCGCAGGAGAGCTTCCAGATCGCCGGACAACGCGAGCTGACGCAGCGCACTGCGCAACAGGTCGGCCTGACCGGGTAATGACGGATAGTTGAAGTTCAGATCGATCATGCCCGCCGCCACCACGGACTGCGAAATGCCCTGCCCCGGCGGCAGCGAAGTTTCCCTGACAAACGTCCCCCGCCCGGTTTCGCCGCTGACCAGACCCATGCCCTCAAGCTCGGCATACACCCGACTGGCGGTGACCAGCGCCAGACCGTGCTCGGTAGCCAATTGCCGGTGCGTAGGCAGGCGCGTACCGGGCGGCAGTTGCCCCGAGCGAATGTCGGCGGCAAAGGCGTCAACCAGGGTTTTGTAGCGGGAACGAGGCATGTCGAGATGTATCCATGACAATTTTTTGATTGTATTGATACTCAGCCATACGATGGCTTTCGTGCAATCAATAAGTGAGCGTGAGCCAAATGGAACGGACATCGAACCTGCAAAACCAGGTGCTGGACAGCAATGCCAGTGGCTGGATCAACGGTCTGATCGGTGTGGTGATCTTCAGCGGTTCGCTGCCCGCGACGCGGCTGGCGGTGCTCGAATTCGACCCGGTTTTCCTGACCGTGGCCCGCGCCACCATCGCGGCGATTCTGGCGCTGTGCCTGTTGCTGTTGTTCAAGGAAAAACGCCCTGCACGCCATCAAATCGTGCCGCTGATCATCGTGGCCCTGGGCGTGGTGGTCGGCTTTCCGCTGTTGACCGCGCTGGCCTTGCAGTACGTGACTTCGGCTCACTCCATCGTCTTCGTCGGCCTGCTGCCACTCGCAACAGCGGGGTTCGGTGTGCTGCGCGGCGGCGAGCGTCCACGACCGGTGTTCTGGATTTTCTCGGTGCTGGGCAGTCTGCTGGTGGTCGGGTTCGCCGCCTCCCAAGGCCTGACCGCCTCACCGCAGGGCGACATCCTGATGTTGTTGGCGATCCTGGCCTGCGGCCTCGGGTATGCCGAAGGCGCGAAGTTGTCGCGCACGCTTGGCGGCTGGCAAGTGATTTCCTGGGCGCTGGTGCTGGCGTTGCCGGTGATGGCGGCGCTGACCGGGTGGCGGATGCCGGCGTCGTTCAGCGGGATCAGCACGCCAGCGTGGTTCAGCCTGGCCTACGTGTCGCTGTTCAGCATGCTGATCGGTTTTGTGTTCTGGTATCGCGGCCTCGCCCAAGGCGGCATTGCCGCCGTTGGCCAACTGCAACTGCTGCAGCCGTTTTTTGGCTTGGCCCTCGCGGCGACCTTGCTGCACGAACACGTCAGCATTGGCATGCTTGGCGTCACGCTCGCGGTGATTCTCTGCGTCGCCGGGGCGAAGCGCTTCGCCAAATGAGCTCAAGGCACGGTGTCGACCTTGTGCGTTGTCACCGCAGGGTCCCGCCGGGCATTTTCCATGGCGGCCACCAGGTCCTTGGCACCCGAGCCCCATTTCGAAATGACCTTGAAGGCGTCGGTGAAGGAAACGTCCAGCGGATGCACACGGCTGGCTTCGAGGATGTACACCGCACCGGCCAGCGGCGTGGGCACCGACGGCACGAAAATGGTGTAACGACCGTCTTCAAACACTTCGATGATGAAGGCCGGGACCAGCGCCTCTTCGATCTCGACCAGCGCAGGTTTCCACACCGTTTGCTGGCTGTCTCCCGCCACCTGCTGCGTCAGGCTGCGGAACAGTCCGTAGCCGGGAATTCTTTCGAACACACCCTTTTCCGCTCGTTCGCGGGCCGCTCTACCCAATCGCGTGCGCAGGCCCGCGCCGATCAGGAAGCAGATCAACAACACCAGAATCAACGACAGGAATTGTTCGGCAGGCAGCCAATCCGGAAGGATTTTGGTGAAGGGCCGCACCAGTTGCCCGAGGGATTTCATGCCCTTGAGCAACACCAGAATCGCCAGGTAGATCGGGATGATGACCAGCAGACCAGCGATCACCCGCTTGGTGAAGTACGCAAGGACCTGTTTCATGTGCACTACCCTCGTCTTGGGACCGGGCCGCACGAACCGACGTCGGCTGATTGACGATAGTACGAGACCGCCAGCCTCACAAGGACAGTACCGGCACTGGGAAACAGCCCCTTGTACGGCGATTTCTGCCCATGACTGTATGGGTCAGGCACCCCGAAAGTCGTGATAAAAATACGGTTCTCGCTACAGGAGCCGCCCCCATGGACCTCGCCACCCTCACACTCTTCCTCCCGGCCTGCTTCGCCCTGAACATGGCGCCGGGGCCGAACAACCTGCTATCGGTCAGCAACTCGACCCGCTACGGCTACCGCACCGCGTGTGTGGCCGGGGTCGGCCGTTTGCTGGCGTTCGCCGGAATGATCGCCCTCGCCTCGGCGGGCCTGGCGGTGGTGCTGCAAACTTCGGAACTGCTGTTCTACGGAATCAAGATTCTCGGGGCTGCGTACCTGTTCTACCTCGCCTGGCAACTGTGGCGGGCGGACCCCGATATAGAAAACGTATCGACCGGTGCACAAGCCGGATTGCTGGCATTGGCCCGACAGGAGTTTCTGGTAGCGGCGGGCAACCCGAAAGCGATCCTGATTTTCACCGCGTTCCTCCCGCAGTTCGTCGACCCGACTCAAGCCATCACCGCGCAATTTGCGGTGTTGGGCGCAATGTTCCTGGTGCTGGAATGGATCGCCATCGCCGCCTACGCCTACATGGGCCTGCACATGCGCCGCTGGTTCGCCAAGCCGTCGGGAAAGCGGCTATTCAACCGTTGCTGCGCGGGTTTGTTGTCGGCAGCGGCCTCGGTATTGTTAATGGCACGGCGGGCCTGAATTCCCTGTCGATTTTCCGGTGGAGGCCGGCCATGACGCGTTCTATGCTGCGCCCATGAACCTACCAAACACGCTGCTTCCGCCCCACGCCGAGATGGTTCGCGCCATGCTCGAACGAGACACCGCCTACGAGGGGGTGTTCTTTACGGCGGTCAAGACCACCGGGATTTTCTGCCGCCCAGGCTGCACCGCACGCAGCCCGAAACCGGAGAATGTCGAGTTCTTCGCCCACGCCAATGAGTGCCTGGCGGCGGGCTATCGCGCGTGCCTGCGCTGCAAACCCATGGACGCCGCCGCGATCGCGCCGGACTGGGTGCAGAAGCTATTGAAATCGGTCGACATTGATTCCGAGCTGCGCTGGACCGATGCTCAGTTGCAGACCGAAGGCATCGAACCGCTGAAGTTGCGGCGCTGGTTCAAGCAGCATTTCGGCATGACCTTTCATGCCTGGCTGCGCACCCGGCGCCTGGGCATGGCGTTAGGCGGGATCAAGCAGGGCGATTCGATCGACAGCGCGGCGTTCGATTCAGGTTACGAATCCCTGAGCGGGTTTCGCGATGCGTTTCAGAAGTCCTTCCACATCACTCCAGGTCGCGCCGCCAACAGTGAGCCCTTGCTGTTCACCCGGCTGACCACGCCGCTGGGGCCGATGATCGCCATGGCCGAGCGTCGTGGACTGGTGCTGCTGGAGTTTCTCGACCAGCCTTCGCTGACCCGTGAAGTGGATGCGCTACAGAATCGCCATGGGTACGCCGTGGCACCGGGACACAACAGGCATTTGCAGCAAATCGAAGAGCAACTGGCCGCGTATTTTGCCGGTAACCGCACTGAATTCAGCGTGGCCCTGCACATGCCCGGCAGCGAGTTCTCCCGACAAGTCTGGGCCGAACTGGCAAAAATCCCCTACGGACGGACCACGTCCTACGGCGCTATCGCAGCGACGCTCGGCAAGCCTGGCGCCAGTCGCGCCGTGGGTCTGGCCAACGGGCACAACCGCCTCTCGATTGTCGTGCCCTGCCATCGGGTGATCGGTGCCGACGGCTCGTTGACGGGCTACGCTGGAGGCCAACCGCGCAAGGCGTTTCTGCTCAGGCTGGAACACGCGGCGGTGCAGATCACTGAACAACTCGCACTCTGATCCCCATAAGGAAGGAAATCCGATGGACAGGCTCGACAACCAACTCCACCAACTGCACCACGACGGCCTGCTGATCCTCACCAACGTCGCCGATGCCGCCGGGGCGCGGTTGGTGGAGCAACTGGGCAACAAGGCAGTGGCCACCAGCAGTGCGGCGGTGGCCTGGGTGCATGGCTATCCCGATGGCAACACCTTGCCCCTTGAGCGACTGGTGTCGACGGTCGAGTCCATTGCCCGGGTGATTTCGGTGCCGCTGACCGTAGACATCGAGGCCGGTTACTCCGATGACCTGGAGCGGGTTGCGCAGGTGATTGACGCGGTGATCGTCGCTGGCGCTGTCGGGATCAATATCGAGGACGGTTCTTCGCCACCCGAACTGCTGGTCCGCAAGATCGAGACCGCACGCCGGGTCGCCAATGAGCGCAAGGTGAATCTGTTTATCAATGCCCGCACCGATGTCTATCTCAGAGGCCTGGTGCCGGCCGAAGACCGGGTGGCCGAAACCCTCAGGCGGGCCACGCTGTATCAGGCGGCCGGTGCCAACGGGCTGTTTGCGGCAGGGGTCACCTCCGAGTACGAAATTGCGGCGCTGTGCAAGGGCACGTCGCTGCCACTCAATGTTCTCGGTTTCCCCGGCTTGCCATCGCCGCAAGCCTTGAAAGCCCTCGGCGTGCGTCGCTTGAGCGCCGGTTCGGGCATCGCCGAATTCCTCTACGGTGCCATGGCGGGTCTGGCCAAGGGTTTTCTGGAAACCGGAAAGCTCGACAGCCACGACCTCAAGGCACTCACCTACGGAGAAGTGAACGCGCTATTGCAGCCGTCCGCAAAAGCCTGAGCCCATGCCCGACCGTTATCGCCCCGCCACCGAGCTTCTCTCGTCTATCGATGACGATTGGCGTCGGCATATCACTGCCGTCGGCCCGTGCCTGCACCAACCCCACCCGGCGCGTGATCCCTATGAGTCGCTGGTGCGGGCGATTGCCTATCAACAACTGCATGCCAGGGCCGGGGATGCGATTGTCGGACGGCTGCTGGCGCTGTTTCCAGCGAGTGCGTTCCCACGGCCGGAGCAAATCGTCGCCACTGATTTTGACCGACTGCGCGGTTGCGGTTTTTCCGCCAGCAAGATCGCGACCATCCAGGGCATCGCCCAGGCGACGCTGGATGGCGTGGTGCCGGATTACGCCACGGCGCTGGCCATGGAGGATGAGGCGCTGATCGAGCGCCTGATCACGTTGCGCGGTGTGGGTCGCTGGACCGTCGAGATGCTGTTGATCTACAGCCTCGAACGGCCGGACATTTTGCCGGCCGATGACTTTGGCGTGCGTGAGGGGTATCGGCGGCTCAAGGGGCTGGAGGTGCAGCCGACGCGCAAGCAGATGATTGAGATCGGCTTGGCGTGGAGTCCTTATCGGACAGTGGCTGCGTGGTATTTATGGCGGGTTCCCACCCGATAGACCGCATCTCCCCCCTGCCGGAATCGGGGTGACCTCACAACCCCGATTTCAACCGACTGAACGCCCGGATCAATGCCCGGTTGAACGCCTTGCCATTGTCATTCTTGCTGTACAACGACGCACGAACCGCCTGCGCCGGATAGGTCCCCGGATCGTCTCGAATCGCCGGGTCGATCAGGCCATCCGCCGCCGTGATTGCATTGGCGTAGTGGATGGTGTCGGTGATCGGCGCGATCACTTCAGGGGTCATCAGGTAGTCCATCAATGCCAGTCCGGCCTGAGGATGCGGCGCGTCCTTGGGAATGACCATGGCATCGAACCAGATCAACGTACCCTCCTTCGCAATCCGGTATTTCAATGTGTATGGCTTGTTCGCCGCTTCCGCCTGACCTGCCGCGATAGCCACGTTGCCGTTCCACGACATCGCCACGCAGGTGTTGCCATTGGCCAGGTCGCTGATGTTCAGGTCGTTGTCGAAATAGCGGATGTACGGGCGAATTTTCGCCAGTTGCTGCTCGGCCAGTTTCAGGTCGTCGAGGTTCTGGCGATTGATGTCCAGGCCCATGTACTTCATGACGGCGGCGAACACTTCATTGGGATCGTTGAGCAGGCTGACCCCGCAATCGGCGAATTTCGACACCACGGCCGGGTCGAACAGCATCGCCCAACTGTCCGTGGGCGCATCGGCCAGACGCTGCTTGACCGCCTCTTGCTGGTAGCCCACACCGGTGGTGCCCCAGGCGTAGATGCCGGCGTAACGATTGCCCGGATCGAACACCGCCATGTGCTGGCGAAACTCCTCGCTGACCCCGGCAAAGTGCGGCAGTTGCTGCTTGTCCACAGTCTGGATCGCGCCGCTCTGAATCGCCCGGGACAGATGTTGCCCCGCCGTCAGTACCAGGTCATAGCCACTGCGGCCGGTGAGCAGTTTGGTCTCGACGGTTTCCAGGGAATCGAAGTGATCGACCACCACATGGATGCCGGTTTTCGCCTCGAAATTCTTCAGGGTGTCCGGGGCCAGGTACTCGCCCCAGATGTAAAGATTGACCACCGGTTTGGCGGTGTCAGCGGCCTGCACACACAGGGGTGCAAGCACCAGCATCAACGCTTGAGTCAGTTTGTGCAGGCCCATGGTTTACGCTCCCTTTTTGTTGCTGGAAGTGCCGGCGTATTGCGGCATGGTGATGCACGCGACGTTGCCGCCGCCGAGGAGAATTTCCCGGGAGTTCTCGATGCCGACGATAGTGTGCTGCGGGAACAGTTCGGCGAGAGTCGCCATCGCCACTTTGTCGTTACGGTCACCGAACAACGGCACCACGATCGAGCTGTTGCCGGCGTAGTAGTTGATGTACGACGCGCAGATTTTCGTCCCCGCCTGACGGGTATGGGTGCTGTCCTGTTGGTCCAGGCCTTCAGCCTCTTCAGCGGTCCATTCCAGCACATCCGGTTGCGGCAGTTTGTGCACGGTCAACTCACGGCCACGGCTGTCGCGCGTGCTGCGCAGGATGTCGTAGGCCTCCTGATAAATTTCCCACTGCGGGTCATCGCGATTGTCGGTCCATTGCAACACCACTTCACCGGGGCGCACGAAACAGGCGAGGTCGTCAACGTGGCCATCGGTTTCATCGAACTTGCAGCCGCGAGGCAGCCAGATCACTTGCTCGGCGCCGAGGTAGTCGGTCAAGCGGCGGGTGACTTCATCCTTGCCCAGATGCTGGTTGCGATTGCGGTTGAGCAGACACTGTTCGGTGGTGAGGATGCTGCCCTGGCCGTCGCTCTGGATGCCGCCGAGCTCGGCAATCAACGGTGCGCGATAACGGTCGAAGCGTTCGATTTCGAGGATCTTGCTGGCGATCTGATCGTCCTTGTCCCACGGGTAGTACAAGCCACCGTCGAGACCGCCATAGGCGTTGAATTCGAAGTCGACACCACGCACTTCGCCGCTTTGGTCGTTGGCCACAAAGCACGGGCCGCTGTCGCGGAACCAAGTGTCGTTGCAGGTCATTTCCACCACCCGCACTTGCGGCGGCAACTGCCGGCGGGCAGTGGCGAACTGCGCGGCGGAGGCACACACGGTGACCGGTTCGCTCATGGAAATCGCCGTGACGATCTGCACCCAGACTTTCTGCGCAGGCTTGGCGCCATTGCGCCACACGTCGGTGCGCTCCGGCCAGCCGAGCCAGCAACCGGACTTGGCTTCGAATTCGCCGGGCAGGCGGAAACCGTCGAGTTTGGGCGTGGAATCGAGCAAACGTGCCATGGGCAAACCTCATCAGGGGGATTGGAATGACCACAGGCTAAAGTCGCCGGCACCCTCCTCGCCAACGATGATTATTTCGGAACACTTGAATTTAACTCATCAATCAATCAACTGATCGTTGAACCATTGCAGCATCTGCGTCACCGCCGGGCGCTCCAGCCGCACGCGTTCGCA
This sequence comes from Pseudomonas sp. NFX224, assembly GCF_048565165.1. Taxonomy (NCBI): domain Bacteria; kingdom Pseudomonadati; phylum Pseudomonadota; class Gammaproteobacteria; order Pseudomonadales; family Pseudomonadaceae; genus Pseudomonas; species Pseudomonas sp. NFX224. Next base: position 519,683 of record NZ_CP183416.1, read on the forward strand.
CACCAGCGCATATTGGCCCAACGCAGTCATGCTCGAAGTAAACGGCCGTACCAGTCGACCGCTGAGCAGGTCTTCCTGCGCCGTCAGGTTGTCGCCCATGGCCACGCCCTGCCCCTGCGCCGCCGCTTCCAGCGCTAACCCGGCGTGGGCGAAATACAGTTGTCGTTCGGGGCGTTGATCGCCGGCATGACTGGTGAGCCAGGCGGTCCAGGTCTTGCCGTCCTGATCGTCGTGCAGCAGGCAATGGCGCGCGAGATCCTTTGGTGTTTTCAGCGTGCCCTGGTTGAACAGGCCGGGGCTGCACACCGGAAAGAACTGCAAAGCCGGCAATGGCCGGACGAAATACGCGCTGCTGTCCACCGGCCCGGTGCCGTAAGTGATTGCCAGGTCGATGTCCTCTCCCGGCGCCGTGGCGTCGATGGGCTGTTCGTAGAGATGCAGGGTGATGTGCGGATACCGCGCGTAGAAATCCGTGAGGCGGCTCATCAGCCATTTCTGCGCCAATTCAGCCGTCACGGCCAGGCGCAACACGGCGAGGGATGACGGATCGCGCAATTCGTCGCACGCCTCGCCGATCAGTTCGAAGGCTTGCTGCAGGCTTTGCATGAGGCGCCCGGCGGCCATGGTCGGGCGAATCTGCCGGCCTTCACGCACGAACAGCGACACACCGAGCTGCTCTTCGAGCTGGCGGATCTGGTGGCTGACAGCGCTGTCGGTCACGCAGAGCTCGACGGCTGCCCGGCCGAAGTGAGCGTGGCGGGCGGCGCATTCGAAGGTTCTGAGGGCTGCCAGGGAGGGTAAGCGTCGCATCGGGTCAAGTCCGGGGTTCGGGGATGTCCATGCTGACTTGATGGCCCCTGAGCGTCCAGTGGGACCGACCGAGTCGATTGCGCAACGGCATGAGCGGTTGGGGTTGAGTAAATAACGCCAACGACAACTTCCCACAAACCTTTTGCAATACACGTTACTTAACGCCAGAAAACAAAACTGCTTAATCTAGGCGTGCAGCACAACCCCACATCAAATCATAAGCATGGATAGCAAAATGAACATCGACACTGAACAATCGTTCGTCGCGACACTTAATATGTTCGACCACAAAGTGAATCTTCTTGAACTACTGCATGGCAAGCCTGCACTGGCCACCATCCACCTGTTCAGCGGTGGATTCTTTACCGGAAAACCTCAGACTCGTGATCACTCGAGTCTGTTAGGCATCCGGCCAAATGCCCAGTCCGGCCCAGTGCAACCACTGAAGTTGCACTTTCAGTACACCACCGCCGGTTACGTGATTTCCATAAGAAACGAAGGAGAACACTACAACAAGAAAATCAGCGAAAGTTGGATGGAAGTGCTCGGCACGGCGGATTCGGAAGATGATGAGCCGACAGTTTTTACTCTTGTGAATCAACAAAACAAGCCCGTCACCTTGAAAGACTTGCGGACAGTCCACATACCCATATCTCTAATGACTGAAGACAAAAAATATGTAGGCGGGTTTACTGTAAGGGGCTCACCTTATATTTACCTTGCCAACACCCATGAGCGTTCAAAAATAACCTTCATCGTCAGTATCCTGGAAAGAAAGGTGTCTCACTCTGTGGCCTGAGCCCTTCATTGATGGCAAAAAAAATCGGCCTGGATGGCCGATTTTTTCTGGGCATTTTTCGTCGATTACGCCGCCGGCACACCGCTGTGAAAGCGGAATTCCACGTCCGGCGATTCGATCAGTTCCTGCTCGGCAGCCCGGACCTTGTCGATCACCTGGGCGATGTCCTTGGCGTCGCCATACTGGTAGGCCAGTTTCAGGTAACCCTGGAAATGCCGCGCCTCGCTTTTGAGCAGGCCGAAATAGAACTTGCCCAGCTCTTCGTCCAGGTGCGGCACCAGCGCCTCGAAACGCTCGCAACTGCGGGCTTCGATGAACGCGCCAACCACCAGCGTATCCACCAGTTTCACCGGCTCATGACTGCGCACCACTTTGCGCAGGCCCGAGGCGTAACGCCCGGCGGACAGCTGACGCAGTTCGATCTTGCGCTTTTTCATCAGGCGCATGACTTGTTCATGGTGCACCAGCTCTTCCCGGGCCAGACGCGACATCATGTTGATCAGATCAACGTGAGAGTGATACTTGGCAATGAGGCTCAGCGCGGTGCTGGCAGCCTTGAATTCGCAATTCTTGTGGTCGATCAGCAGGGTTTCCTGATCGGCCAGCGCAGCCTGGACCCAGCCGTCGGGGGTGCGACAGCCAAGGAATTCGTGAATTTCGGGAAGGATCATGGGGCCCACGGGATAAAAGGTTCAAAACGAAGGGCGCCGATTATACCGGCCTGCGGGCAGACCACCAGTCGCCGACCGTTGATATGTATCAACACCCAGGCCCGCGGGCAGCAACTATAGTTGTGCAACGCCGTGCTTTTTCAAATTCAGGAGATCCCGATCATGCAAGCCATACGCAGCATTCTGGTGGTCATCGAGCCCGAACACGCGGAGAGCCTGGCGCTCAAACGGGCCAAGTTGATTGCCGGTGTGACCCAGGCGCATTTGCACCTGCTGGTGTGCGATCCAAAACATGATCACAGCGGCATGCTCGGTGTGCTCAAGGCCGCATTGCTGGAGGACGGCTACAGTGTCACCACTGAACAGGCCTGGAACGAAAGCCTGCATGAAACCATCGTCGATGTGCAGCAGGCCGAAGGCTGCGGACTGGTGATCAAGCAGCACTTCCCCGACAGTGCGTTGAAAAGAGCCCTGTTGACCCCCGCCGACTGGAAGTTGCTGCGCCATTGCCCGACTCCGGTGCTGCTGGTGAAAACCGCCGGCTCATGGAAGGACAAGGTGATCCTGGCGGCCGTCGACGTCGGCAACTCCGACCCGGAACACCGTCACCTGCACAACACCATCATCGATCACGGCTATGACATCGCCACCCTGGCCAAGGCCCACTTGCACGTGATCGCCGCCCACCCGTCACCGATGCTGTCGTCGGCCGACCCGACGTTTCAGCTCAGCGACACCATCGCGGCGCGCTATCGTGAACAGTGCAAGGCGTTCCAGGCGGAATTCGATATCGACGATGAGCACCTGCACGTCGAGGAAGGCCCCGCCGATGTGTTGATTCCGTTCATGGTGCACAAGCTGCAGGCAGCAGTGACGGTGATCGGCACCGTGGCGCGCAGCGGGTTTTCAGGGACGTTGATCGGCAATACGGCGGAAGTGGTGCTCGATGCGGTGGAGAGCGATGTGCTGGTGCTCAAGCCGCAGGAGATCGAGGACCATCTGGAGGAGATTGCCGGCAAACATTGAAGCCTGCCGGACATTTGTGGCGAGGGAGCTTGCTCCCGCCGGGTTGCGAAGCGACCCCTGCATTCGCGCAGACACACCGTGTCAGCCGAATTCGCGACGGCTACGCCGCCGAGCGGGAGCAAGCTCCCTCGCCACAGTTCGGTGGGTCAGCTGCCAAAGGCGTCCTGCAGGAATCCCGGCGCAATGTAGCGCTGGTAATGCGCCTCGGAGAGCAGGAAAAACTCCCGATCAATGGCATCGCGCAACGCCGGCAGGTTCCAGTCGCGGAACTCCGGCAACAACACCATCCCGTAGGCTTCCAGATTGTTGATCACCCGCGCGCCCCGCGCGATCAACTGATAGGCCCAGCAATACTCGGACTGATGCGGCACAAAGCGGATCTTGCGTTGTTCGAGCTGCGTTCTGAGCAGCGCCGGGTCAAAAATCTCCACCTTGGCCGCCATTACCTGAGACAACAGCTGCTCAAGACGCAGCCACACCGCGCGTTTTTCTTCCTCGTTGTAGCCGTTCCAATGAATCACTTCGTGGTGGAAACGCTTGCAGCCACGGCACACCAGGTCACCGTAAACAGTGGAGCAAAGGCCGACGCAGGGGGTCTTGATGGTCTGATTGGGCATAGGTAGGCAGAACGCGAAAAAGCAAAACAGGCCGGCATGTTAGCCCTTTGTCCGATATTCATCACCCCTCAAACTCAAGGGGTTAAGGTCTATGGCCCCCTGCCGGGCGCCACCACCAAAGTCCAATAAACACTGACTTACCTTTAATTTTTTTTTGCCGTAGAATCAGCCTGCCTTTTTAGGCGCCAATGTCCGTTAGAAGCTGTTTTCAAAGCGTCACGAGCACAGTCGTTCCTTCAGAGCGGTGTTGGCGAGGGGTTTTTCCAGCGGGGAAAAGCCCAACGCCAACCCTCATCAGCTCCCGTTCTGCAGGCGTAAAACTTTGAAAGCAGCTTCTGTAAGGAATTGTCGGTAATTCTGGCTAAGTGGCTCACAACGCCATGCAGCGCATGAGTACGGCAATTTCGGGATGAGCGTCCCGGACACCCATTTGGGACCACTGATGAGGGTAATAACTGTGCTTGAAGCCTACCGCAAACATATCGAAGAGCGTGCAGCACTGGGTATCGTTCCCCAGCCGCTTAACGCCGAACAAACTGCAGGCCTGGTCGAGCTGCTGAAAAATCCTCCGGCTGGCGAAGAAGCATTCCTCGTTGACCTGATCACCAATCGCGTTCCGCCTGGAGTGGACGAAGCAGCCTATGTAAAGGCCGGCTTCCTGTCCGCCATCGCCAAAGGCGAAGCCAAATCCCCCCTGATCGACAAGAAGCGCGCTGTTGAACTGCTCGGCACCATGCAGGGCGGCTACAACATCGAGACGCTGGTTAACCTGCTGGACGACGCCGAACTGGCTCCAGTGGCTGCCGAAGAACTCAAGCACACCCTGCTGATGTTCGATGCGTTCCACGACGTCGCTGAACGCGCCAAGAAAGGCAACGTTCACGCCCAAGGCGTGCTGCAATCCTGGGCTGACGGCGAGTGGTTCAAGAACCGCCCTACCCTGGCCGACAAGATCAGCCTGCGCGTATTCAAGGTCACCGGCGAAACCAACACCGACGACCTGTCCCCTGCTCCGGATGCCTGGTCCCGCCCGGACATCCCGCTGCACGCCCTGGCCATGCTGAAAATGGCTCGCGACGGCATCGTGCCTGACGCACAAGGCGTCACCGGTCCGATGAAGCAGATCGAAGAAATGCGCAACGCCGGTTTCCCTATCGCTTACGTCGGTGACGTGGTCGGTACCGGTTCTTCGCGTAAATCGGCCACCAACTCCGTACTGTGGTTCTTCGGCGACGACGTTCCTTACGTACCGAACAAGCGCGCAGGCGGCTTCTGCTTCGGCAGCAAGATCGCTCCGATCTTCTACAACACCATGGAAGATGCCGGCGCACTGCCAATCGAATTCGACGTTTCCAACATGCACATGGGCGACCTGATCGACCTGTACCCGCATGCTGGCAAAGTCTGCAAGCACGGCACCGACGAAGTCCTGACCACCTTCGAAATGAAGACCCCGGTCCTGTTGGACGAAGTTCGCGCCGGCGGCCGTATTCCGCTGATCATCGGCCGTGGCCTGACCGAGAAGGCTCGCGCCGAACTGGGTCTGCCAGCGTTCGACCTATTCAAGAAACCTGAAGCACCAGCCGAAAGCACCAAGGGTTTCACCCTGGCGCAGAAAATGGTCGGCAAGGCTTGCGGTCTGGCAGAAGGCAAAGGCATTCGTCCTGGCACCTACTGCGAACCGAAGATGACCACCGTAGGTTCTCAGGACACCACCGGTCCAATGACCCGTGACGAACTGAAAGACCTGGCGTGCCTGGGCTTCTCCGCTGATCTGGTGATGCAGTCCTTCTGCCACACCGCGGCTTATCCAAAGCCGATCGACGTGACCACCCACCACACCCTGCCTGACTTCATCATGACCCGCGGCGGCGTTTCCCTGCGTCCGGGCGACGGCATCATCCACTCGTGGCTGAACCGCATGCTGCTGCCGGACACCGTCGGTACCGGTGGTGACTCGCACACCCGTTTCCCGATGGGCATTTCGTTCCCGGCCGGTTCCGGTCTGGTCGCGTTCGCTGCCGCCACCGGCGTCATGCCGCTGGACATGCCGGAATCGATCCTGGTGCGCTTCAAAGGCAAAATGAAACCTGGCATCACCCTGCGCGATCTGGTTCATGCCATTCCTTACTTCGCCATCCAGAACGGTCTGCTGACTGTCGAGAAGAAAGGCAAGAAAAACGCCTTCTCCGGCCGCATCCTGGAAATCGAAGGCCTGGAAGGCCTGACGCTGGAGCAAGCTTTCGAGCTGTCCGACGCCTCGGCCGAACGTTCGGCTGCCGGTTGCACCATCAAGCTGTCGAAAGAGTCGATCACCGAGTACCTGCAGTCCAACGTGACCCTGCTGCGCTGGATGATCGGCGAAGGCTACGGCGATGCGCGTACCCTGGAACGTCGTGCCCAGGCGATGGAAGCCTGGATCGCCAACCCTGAGCTGATGGAAGCCGATGCCGACGCCGAATACGCTGAAATCATCGAAATCGATCTGGCCGACATCAACGAGCCTGTGCTCTGCGCGCCGAACGATCCGGACGACGCTCGTCTGCTCTCCAGCGTTGCTGGTGAGAAGATCGACGAAGTGTTCATCGGTTCGTGCATGACCAACATCGGTCACTTCCGCGCTGCCGGTAAATTGCTGGAACAGGTCAAGGGTCAGTTGCCAACCCGTCTGTGGCTGTCGCCGCCGACCAAGATGGACGCTCACCAACTGACCGAAGAAGGCTACTACGGCATCTACGGCAAGGCTGGCGCGCGCATGGAAATGCCGGGCTGCTCGCTGTGCATGGGTAACCAGGCACGTGTTGAGCCGAACTCGACTGTTGTGTCGACTTCGACCCGTAACTTCCCGAACCGTCTGGGTGACGGCGCGAACGTCTACCTGGCTTCGGCTGAGCTGGCTTCCGTGGCTTCCATCATGGGTCGCCTGCCGACCGTTGAGGAGTACATGGAATACGCTGGCAAGATCGACAGCATGGCGGCCGATGTCTACCGCTACCTGTCCTTCGACCAGATCGCCGAGTTCCGTGAAGCTGCAGCGAACGCCAACATCCCGGTCGTTCAAGCCTAACGTTACACAGCAATAAAAAACGCCGCCCATCGTGAGATGAGCGGCGTTTTTTTATGCCTTTCGAATCAAAAGATCGCAGGCTGCGATCTTTTGATCTTTACCTGTCAGGCACTCAGCGAGTAGACCAGCGCCGAAATGGCCACCAGGCCCACCGCCGTCACGAAGACGTTGGAGGCCTGACCACGATAACGAGCCATGGCCGGTACCTTGCGGATGGCGTACATCGGCATCAGGAACAGGATCGCCGCGATCACCGGGCCGCCGAGGGTTTCGATCATGCCGAGGATGCTCGGGTTGAGCGTGGCGACGATCCAGCACACCACCAGCATGAACGCAGCGGTCATGCGGTCCAGGGCCTTGGCCGACGGACGCTTGCCGCTCTTGACGATCAGGCCCTTGAGGCCTTCGCTGGCACCGATGTAGTGCCCCAGGAACGACTTGGAAATGGCCACGAAAGCAATCAACGGCGCCGCGAAAGCGATAGTCGGGTTGCTGAAGTGGTTGGCCAGGTACGACAGGATCGACAGGTTCTGCGCTTTCGCTTCAGCCAGTTGCGCTGGCGACAGGGTCAGCACGCAACTGAAGACGAAGAACAGCACCATCACCACCATCAAGGCGTGGGCGCGGGAGAGGATCTGCGAGCTGCGTTGTTCGGCGTGTTCGCCATAACGACGCTTCTGGTCCACGGCGAATGCCGAGATGATCGGCGAATGATTGAACGAGAACACCATCACCGGGATCGCCAGCCACAGGGTATGCAGCAGCGCCGATGGCGCCGGCACGCTGCTCGCGGTGGCGAGGATGCCGCCATTCCAGTGGGGAACCAGGTAAACCGCCAGGAACAGCAGCGCGACGATGAACGGATAGACCATCAGGCTCATGGCTTTGACGATCAATTGCTCACCGCAACGCACCACCGCCAGCAGGCCGAGGATCAGCACCAGCGACAGCACGGCGCGCGGTGGTGGCATGATGTGCAGTTGATGTTCGAGGAAGCTGCCGACGGTGTTGGTCAGCGCCACGCTGTAGATCAGCAGGATCGGGAAAATCGCGAAGAAGTACAGCAAGGTGATCAGCGCGCCGGCCCTGATGCCGAAATGCTCTTCCACCACTTCGGTGATGTCCGCGCCTTCACGACCGGACAACACGAAGCGGGTCAGACCGCGGTGTGCGTAGAAGGTCATCGGGAATGCCAGCAAGGCGAGGATCAGCAGTGGCCAGAAACCACCCAGACCCGCGTTGATCGGCAAAAACAGGGTTCCCGCACCAATCGCCGTGCCAAACAGGCCCAGCATCCAGGTGGTGTCTTGGCGATTCCAGCTCGAAAGGGTCGCTGGTGTCGCGTCTACATAGCGTTCGTTAACGCTATTGGCCTGATCATTCATCCGGTGGGATCTCCACATTCCGGTCACTTGCCACCCGGCCAGAACACGTCGGAGTACCCGACAGGCAGCGCCCTGGCCGAAACAGGGGCGCGATTCTGGAGTATTAGTGAACAGAAGCAAAGACTTAGGTGAGGAACGGTGGTGCCAACTCACGGTTTCTGGCCACATTAATCCCTGCTCGCGCCTACAGGGTTATGTGCACTGCCTGTCGTTGCGTTTCATCGCCGAACGACAATCCTCGCTTGATAAAGGTTTGGCGTCATGTATTTTAGACGCATCCACATCCCTTCTGGAGTCCTCACATGCCACTGGTTCGCGTCGATCTCAAGAAACAGCAGGACCCCACCTACGCCAAACGTGTTGGACAGTTGATCTACGCGGCCCTGCGCAGCGCCATTGATGTACCGGAAAACGATAACTTCCAGATTCTCAACGAACACGATGAGCAGCATTTCATCTTTGACCCGCAGTACCTGGGCATCCAGCGCACCGACAATCTGGTGATCATCCAGATCACCCTGAGCGAAGGCCGGACCCTGGAAAAAAAGAAACTGCTCTACAAAACCATCGTCGATGGCCTTAATGAGCAACTGGCAGTGCGTCCGGAGGATGTTTTCATTAATCTGGTGGAAGTGAAGAAAGAGAATTGGTCGTTCGGCAATGGCATTGCCCAGTACGCCCTCTGATTTTCAACTTTGATACCTGTGAGCCGCCAATGCCCCGAGTTTCCCGCAAGCAAGCCGACCTCAACCGCGAAATCATCGTCGACGCCGCCACGCGGCTGTTCCGCGAACGCGGCCTGCATGGCATCAGCGTTGTCGATGTGATGGCCGCGGCCGGCCTGACGCATGGCGGCTTCTATGGTCATTTCGAATCCAAGGAAGCGCTGGCCAGGGAAGCGAGCGAGCGGGCATTCAAACAGGTGGGCGAGCGCTGGCGGGAACGGGCCGCCTCCGGTGAGGATAAAGCCGCCTCGCGCCGGGCGCTGATTGACCCTTACCTGTCTGCGCACAGCCGTGACAACCCCGGTGACAGCTGCCCCGTCGTGGCCTTCGCCGGGGACATGTGCCATGAAAACGCCGACAGCGGCCTGCGCGAACCGTTCATGGAAGGCCTGAATCGACTGCTCGATTCATTCAGCAAACTGATGGACTCCGACGATGCCAGCGAAAACCGCCAGCAGGCGCTGGTGCAATATTCGATGATGGTCGGTGCATTAACGCTGGCCCGGGCCAGTCGGGGCGAAGCCCTGTCGGATGAAATCCTTGAGGCTACACGCCGTTTTCTGACAGCCGAAAAGCCTTGATCCCGCGCTTTCTCCTGAATATTCGGTATCGACAGAAAAATATCGCAGGCTTCGCCAGCTCCTACAATGAGTAGCACGGCTCCAGAAATGCTTGGCTTTGATCGTTGCCAAATCGTCCCGGAGCCAGCAATCTCAAGCGACGTTCGAGCCCGATATTCGATGCCCACAGGAGCCACGCATGCCCGCAACCGTTCTGGTACTGGTTGAAACCATCAATGATTACCTGCCTATCCTCGAACATCAGGGTTTTCACCTGATATTGGCCCCGACGCCCGCCGAGCGCGCCGAAGCCATTCACCGCCACAGCGGCCAGATCGATGCAGTCCTGACCCGTGGTCCGCTGGGCCTCTATGGCGACGAAATCGCCGCCCTGCCCAACCTGAAAATCATCTGTGTGATCGGCGCCGGCTATGAGATGGTCGACCTGCAAACCGCCGCCGACCGGGGCATTACCGTCACCAATGGCGCCGGGGTCAACGCCTCGTCCGTCGCCGATCACGCCATGGCCCTGCTGCTGTCACTGGTGCGGGATATTCCTCGCTGCGACGCCGCTGTGCGCCGGGGCGAGTGGCCGAAAATCATGCGCCCGTCCCTCGCGGGAAAACGCCTGGGCATTCTCGGCCTCGGCGCCGTCGGCATGGCCATCGCCAAACGCGCGGCCGCGGGCTTCGACATGAGCGTGTGTTACCACAATCGCCAACATCGCAGTGACGTACCCTACGATTTCTGCTCGACCCCCACCGAACTGGCGCGCGCCTCGGACTTCCTGGTCATCGCCACTCCGGGCGGCCTCGGCACCAAACACCTGATCAACCGCCAGGTTCTCGATGCCCTCGGTCCCAAGGGTTTTCTCGTCAACATCGCCCGCGCCAGCGTGGTAGTCACCGCCGACCTGATCATCGCGCTTGAGCAACGCCGAATCGCCGGTGCCGCACTGGATGTATTCGATGACGAACCCCAGGTGCCGGACGCGCTGAAATCCCTGCCCAACGTGGTGCTGACCCCGCATGTCGCCGGATTGTCGCCGGAAGCCACCCAAGGCACCGTCGAACTGGTGGGCCGCAACCTCGTGGCGTTCTTTTCCGGCCAACCCGTACTGACCCCCGTCGAGTTGCCGAAGAGCGTCACCAGCGCGGTCGTGTAGGACAATTCAAACAGCTGTATCAAAAGCAATGATTGCCCGGCAACACGATCACCTATAAGGGTCGCTCGTGGTTGTGGGCGCCGGGTGTGCGCATTAGATTAGCCAATAGTTTCAGGCCTCCAGAATAAGCAGAAGGGATAAGCATGGCGCTTACTGACCAGTCCACCCGTATCCGCTCCGGCGAAGAACTCGATGCCAGCCTGATCGATCCTTACCTCAAGGCGCACATTCCAGGGCTCAGCGGCCTGCCGCAAATCAGCCAATTCCCGGGCGGTGCCTCCAACCTCACCTATTTGCTCGAATACCCCGAACAAGAGTTCGTCCTGCGTCGACCGCCCTTCGGTCACAAGGCCAAGTCCGCCCATGACATGGGTCGCGAATTCCGCATCCTCAATCAATTGCGCGACGGCTTTGCGTATTGCCCGAAAGCCTACGTGCACTGCACCGACGAATCGGTGATCGGTGCCGAGTTCTACGTGATGGAGCGCGTCAACGGCATCATCCTGCGCTCGGAATTGCCAGCGGAACTGGGCCTGGATTCAGCGAAAACCGAAGCCCTGTGCAAGAGCTTCATCGACAAGTTCGTCGAGCTGCACCGGGTCGACTACAACGCCTATGGCCTGGGCGACCTCGGCAAACCGGAAGGCTATGTGGCGCGGCAGATCAAAGGCTGGAGCGATCGCTACGAAAAAGCCCTGACGCCCGATGCGCCACATTGGGAAGTGGTCAAGGCCTGGCTCAACGACAAGATGCCGGCCGATCACCCGACCTCCAGCATCGTGCATAACGACTATCGCTTCGACAACGTGATCCTCGACCCGAACAACCCGATGCAGATCATCGGCGTGCTCGATTGGGAACTGACCACCCTCGGCGATCCGCTGATGGACCTGGGCAACACTCTCGCCTACTGGATCGAAGCCGGCGACCCGGCCCCCGTGCAACTGATGCGCCGCCAGCCGAGCCACGCACCGGGCATGCTCACCCGCCGAGAATTCGTCGATTACTACGCCCAGAGTTCAGGTATCCAGATCGACAATTTCGATTTCTACTACACCTACGGCCTGTTCCGCCTGGCCGGCATCGTGCAGCAGATCTACTACCGCTTCTACCATGGCCAGACCCAGGACGAACGCTTCGCGCAGTTCATTCACATGAACAAGCTGCTGGAGCAGATGAGCCTGCAGGTCATCCAGAAATCCAGCCTCTGATCCGTTCCATTACAAGACTTACAACAAGGGAATCCCATGTCCAAGACTCAGTTGTTCGACCTCGACGGCAAGATCGCTTTCGTCTCCGGCGCCAGCCGTGGCATCGGTGAAGCCATCGCCAAACTGCTGGCCCAGCAAGGCGCCCATGTGATCGTGTCGAGCCGTAAGCTCGACGGCTGCCAACACGTGGCCGACGCGATCATCGCCGCCGGCGGCAAAGCCACCGCCATCGCTTGCCACATCGGTGAAATGGAACAGATCAGCCAGGTCTTCGCCGGTATCAAGGAACAGTTCGGGCGCCTGGACATCCTGGTCAACAACGCAGCGACCAACCCGCAGTTCTGCAACGTGCTGGACACCGACCTCAGCGCCTTCCAGAAAACCGTCGACGTCAACATTCGCGGCTACTTCTTCATGTCGGTGGAAGCCGGCAAGCTGATGCGCGAAAACGGTGGCGGCAGCATCATCAACGTCGCCTCGATCAACGGCGTGTCGCCGGGAATTTTCCAGGGCATCTATTCGGTGACCAAGGCTGCCGTGATCAACATGACCAAGGTCTTCGCCAAGGAATGCGCGCAGTTCGGCATCCGCTGCAACGCCTTGCTGCCGGGCCTGACCGACACCAAATTCGCGTCGGCACTGGTAAAGAACGAAGCGATCCTGAACACCGCGCTTCAGCAGATTCCGCTCAAGCGTGTAGCGGACCCAAGCGAAATGGCCGGCGCCGTGCTGTACCTGGCCAGCGATGCCTCCAGCTACACCACCGGCGTTTCGCTGAACGTCGATGGCGGCTTCCTGTCCTGATCCCTTTGGCAGGAGCGAGCTTGCTCGCTCCTGCAGGGAGCGCCATGTTACTGCGTCACGCAGCGCGTAGTGGTCGTAACCCGAGTCACCTCACCGTTTTCACCACGCACATCCCCCATCACATCGGTTTTATCCATAGGGCTCTGGCAGGTGCGCACGGGCGGTGGCAGCGCGGCGGGAGGTGGTGGCGGACTGGCACAGCCACCGAGAATCGCCACGCAGAATGCCAGCGACACAAGTGTACAAACGCGTTTCCCAAGAGTTTTCATAGGTTGACCCGCGATAAGTGAACGACACATTTTTTGTGACAACAGAACCGGCGTGCAAAATCCTCACACCTGTCATAAAAAAATAAATGCGAATCACCTAAAGCCCAATCATTGACCAATCCTTTGAAAACCTGGCATTTCTTACATCACCGGATCCGGGCGATGCAGGGTATTGCTCTCCAGTTCATAACGCAGTTCTTCGATCAGCGCTGTTGCCGCTTCCGCTGACTGCAGCTTCGCCATGTTCAAGCCACTGACCACCAGATCCACCTGCCCCGACACTGGGTGGTAGAGCTTGACCGTCAATGAGTGATCGCCGGTGATGCTGCAATCACAGGCCCGCGGAGAAAAACTGTGCTCGATCAGCATCCGTAACTGGGCCAGCGTAATCATTTCGATTGACCCTGGCGGCGTAATCCGTGGGGTTGCAGGTTCATCAGGCCGTTCCTTTAGCGGTTTCGAAGGAGGCAGGCAGGCCATCCAAAGACAACCGCCCGACGCCACCAGCCTAAAAGCCGCCACACCTGGACAACACATTAAATTGCACCCGGTGCCTTAGTGCATTTGCACCTTAACGCTGCCCCGTGTTTCGCCCTGCCCCTGCAAACAAACCACGCTCACGCGCCCAGACAATCGCCTCACTGCGGCTGTGCACATCCAGCTTTGAATAAACCGTTGCCACGTGATTACGCACGGTATTGGGCGCCAGCTTCAAACGGGCGGCGATTTCCTTATCGGCCAGGCCTTCACAGATAAGGCCCAGCACATCGCGCTCCCTGGCCGTCAGATCGGTGAAGGAGACGCTGGGTAATCGCGGTGAATTGACGCTTTTCACATTGGCCAGTTTTTCGATCAGCGTGCGGCTGAACCACGACGCGTCTTTCATCACCTCTTCGATGGCCGAGACCAATTCCAGCTCAGTGCGTTTGCGCTCGGTGATGTCCATCAACACCAGCAGGTAGCAGGGGCTGTCCTGAATGTTCACCGTGTCTGCCGACACCGCGCAATCAATCAATTCGGTGTCTTTGCGGCGCACGCGAACATCGATGCGATCCAGGCTTCCGGTTTTTTCCAGTGCTGCAAACAGCCGCCCCCGCGCGCTCTTGTCATCGAAGAAATCGATCTGCGCGATGCTCTCGCCCAGGACTTCTTCACTGGGGTAACCGAGGGTGCCGAGGAACGCTTCGTTGACATCCAGCACGATCTGATCCCCCGCACCGCACAGCAGAATCGGCACCGGTGACAGGCGAAAGGCCTTGGCAAAACGTTCTTCACTTTGGCGCAAGGCGACTTCAGCCTTGTGCCGCGGCTCCATGTCAACGAAGGAAAACAACATGCAAGGCTCATCGTTGAGCTCAAGGGGTTGGCCGGCAACGATCACCTGTTTGCCAGCGCCGTCCGCCATGCGCAACTCGGCCTGCATCTGCGGAATGGTTGCACCTTCACGCAAGCGTTGTTTGGCCAGGTCCTTGTTTTCGGCCTGTTCCAACACATCCAGCTCGTAGGCGGACGTGCCGATCACTTGGTCGCGGGCAAACCCGGTCATTTCGAGGAATCCGGGATTGACCTTGATGTAGCGCAAATCACTGAGGCGACAGATCACAGCCGGCGCGGGGTTGGCGGCGAAGGTTTTTTCGAAGCGCTGCTCGGCGCTGGCCCAGTCGGTGACGTCGTCCATGATCAACACCAGCGACTCGGGCTCGCCACGGCTGTCGGCCAGCACCAGACTGCGCACGCGATGAACCCAGTTGCGCTGTTCTTCCTCCTGCGCACAGGTCACATCGACCAACACGTCGCTGAAGGTTTCGCCCCGCGCAACGCGGTTGATGGGATAGCTATCGACGGGCACCACATGATTATTGCGATAGCGCAGGGCAAAGCGTTTGGCATAGGCCTTGGCATCGGCCCCGAGATCGCTGACTTGCTCGACGCCGTGCATGGCCAGCGCCGCGTCATTGGCCCAGAGAATGCTCTGGTCGGGGTCGAGCACAATCACCCCGTCGGACAGACCGGCGATGATCTGCTGCAACTGGCGGCGATTGGTTTCGGTGGTCAGGACGTCCAGGCTCATTGCGACTCCACACGTTGGGTAACCCTGTGAAATCTCCGACCGCCCGTTTTTCGGATAGTGCAAAGTACCTTGTGGGAGCTGTGCGTTAAGCAGGCCGATCTTGCAGGACCAGTTCGCGCAACGTATCGAGAAACAGCTTGAGCACCGGTGAATCATCGTCCGCACGGTAGGTGGCGTACAGCGGCACTTCCGGCAGCGCAGGTGTCAGTCGGCGAAACACCAGCCCGGCCGGCGCCAGTTGCTCGATGGAGGCCGGCAACAAGGCCACGCCGAACCCGGCGCGCACCAGGCTCAGCAGGGTTTGCACCTCGATCACTTGCTGGCGGATCTGCGGGGTGAAACCGGCCTGGATGCAGCACTGGAACAGAAAATCGGCGAACCGCGATTGCTTCAGCTCCAGAGCCACGAAGGGCTCCTGGGCCAGGTCTGCCGGCGCCAGGGTTTCACGGCTCGCCAACGGATGATCGACCGGCATCACCACGCGGATCGGCTCATAGATCAACAGTTCGTTGCGCAACTGTGGATCGTCATAACCGACCCGGAACACACAGGCGTCGATGCGTTTTTCCTTCAATGCCTTGACCTGCGCCGCCGGGGTCATTTCATGCAAGCGCCAGTTGACCTGCGGATAGCGCTCGCGAAACAAGTGCAAGGCCCGTGGCAGTACCCCCACCATCACCGAACTGATCATGCCGATTTCCAGCTCGCCCAACTGGCCGCGGCCGGTCTGACGCGTCAGGTCCAGCGCACGGTTGAGTTGCTCGAAAACCAGCGGCGCCTGCTCCTTGAGCATTTGCCCGGCGGCCGTCAGTTCGACCCGGTGATGGCTGCGTTCGAACAACGGCGTGCCCAGCTCCTCCTCCAGCAAACGAATCTGTTGGCTCAGGGGTGGCTGGCAGATGTGCAGCCGGGTGGCGGCACGACCGAAATGCAGCTCTTCGGCCAGCGCCATGAAATACCTCAACAAACGCAAGTCCATGCCCGTTATCCCAGGTTCAGTGGCGTTGAGCGCTGGCGCACCCCGGTCAGGCTGAATAAGGCATTGGCGATGGCCGGCGCCACCGACGGGCTGCCTAACTCGCCAACACCACCGGGTTTGCTCGGTTCGCCGTCGACCACCAGGATGTCCACCGCTGGCATGTCCGACATGCGCGTCACTCGATAATCGTGGAAATTACTCTGCACCACCCTGCCCTGTTTGATGTCCATTCGGTCGAACAACGCATGGCCAAGCCCCCACATCAAGCCGCCATAAATCTGCTCTTCAACACCACCGGGCGACACCGCCAGACCGCAATCGACCACACAGGTCAGTTTGTCGACCCTGATCACGCCGTCCTTTTTCGACAGGCGCGCCACCACCGCGATGAAGCTGGTGTAACCCTGATGGGTGGCGATTCCCAGCGCTGTGCCTTCCGGCAGTGGCTGGCCCCAACCGGCGCGCTCGGCGGCGCTTTTCAGCACCGCGACATGCCGTGGCCGATCGTGCATGTTGGCCAGGCGAAAGGCCAACGGGTCTTGCCCGGCGCCGTGGGCCAGTTCATCCATGAAACTCTCCACGGCGAACACATTGGGAATGAAACTCACCGAGCGATACCAGCCGCTGGGCACGTCGCTCTCATGCTTGACCCAGACCAGGTCCAGGTTCGCCGGCCGATAGGCAAAGTCCCACGCAGTGATGGCTTCGGTGGTGCTGTAATCCATCTTGTCCGGGCGCTCGAAGTAGCCCGGTTCCCATTGTTCCGGTGAAGCAGGCGACACCGCATTGAGTTGCAACGCCGTCAGACGACCCTGGCCATCCAGCGCGCCTTTGGCGCGGTGCAGCGTGGCCGGATGCATGAACAATGAACGCATTTCGTCTTCGCGGCTGTTCATCAGCTTCACCGGCACTTTGGCTTGCTGCGCCAGATAGGCGACTTCAAACAACCAGTATTTGGCCTCCCGCGCACCGAAGCTGCCGCCGGACACCAATTCGTTGATGGTGACGTTGGCCTTGTCGATCTTGCACACGGTTTGTGCCGCCTCCAGTGCCGATGACGGCACCTGCATCCCGCCCCAGTAAGTGATGGCGTTGTCCTTGACCTGCGCGGTGATGCAGATCGGCTCCAGCGGATTCTGCACTTTGTACGGCATGTGGTAGTCGGCTTCGAGCAGCTTCGCGGCACCCGGCCATTGTGCATTCACATTGCCCGCCGCCATGGTGGATACCCGTTGCGCGCCTGGGTCGTCCAGCGCTGCCGCCTGGGCCTTGGCCAGTTCATCGCTGTCGAAACCGGCCAGGGGCGAGTCGCTCCACTTCACGTTCAGTAGCGCTCGGCCCTGATGCGCCGCCCAATAGTTATCGGCCAGCACCGCAACGCCTTCCACGTTGCCGCCGAGCACATCCGGCCGCCCCGGCACCGCAATCACCTTGCGTACGCCGGGCACTTGCAACGTCGCGGCGGCATCCACCGACAGCACTTTTGCCCCCACCACCGGCGTGCGTTGAATCACCGCCACCAACATGTCCGGTAGCACCACGTCGATGCTGTATTTGAAGCGGCCGCAAACCTTGGCCTGGGCGTCGCGTTTATGCCGCAGTTTACCGATGTACTTGAACTGCGCCGGTTCCTTGAGCGTGACCTTGGCCGGTGTCGGCAGATGCACGGCAACATTGACCAGTTCGCCGTAACCGAGGCTGCGCTTGCTCGCCGCATGGACAACACGGCCCTCTTCGGTTGCGCAGCTGTCCGGACTGACTTTCCACTGTTTGGCCGCCGCCGCGATCAATAGCGCCCGGGCCGTGGCACCGGCCATGCGCAGACGATCGTATTCCAGCGAGACGCTGGTGCTGCCGCCGGTGGAAAAGACTTTCCAGACCGGATGAATGTAGGTCTCGAAAAACGGATCTTCCGGCGAGATCACCTGCACGGTCATCGGGTTGACGTCCAGTTCCTCGGCCACACAAGCGGCCAGGGCCGTGTGCGTTCCGGTGCCGGAATCGTGCTTGTGCACCACCAGTTTCACGGTGCCGTCGGGCAGGATTCGCACCCAGGCGTTGGGTTCGAACTCACCGGCCGGCGCCGGGGCTTTCGGGTCAGTCGCGGCCAGGCCCGAAGGCAGATAAAACGCAATCGCCAGCCCGCTGGCAACCGTCGCGCTGTGCTTGAGAAATCCGCGCCGCGAAAGGTCCATCGAAGGGATCGTCATCACGCCTCCTTCGGCGTGGACGCCGCGCGTTTGATGGCTTTGTTGATCCGCCCGTAGGTGCCGCAGCGGCACAGATTGCCGGACATGGCATTGCGAATCGAATCGTCGGTGACCGCCGCGCCGGTATTGAGCAGCGCGGCGGCGGACATGATCTGCCCGGATTGACAGTAACCGCATTGCGGGACATCTTCGGCAACCCACGCCAGTTGCAGCGGATGCTGTTCAGTGGCTGACAAGCCTTCGATGGTGGTGATGCTGTGCCCCGCCGCTGCGGCGACCGGTAGCTGGCAGGCACGCACCGCGACGCCGTCCAGGTGCACGGTGCAGGCACCGCACAGGCCCATGCCGCAACCGAACTTGGTGCCGGTGAGTTTCAAGTGGTCACGCAATACCCATAACAAGGGCATGGAGGGCAATGTCTCTACCAGCTCGTGTCGTTCGCCGTTTACCGTGAATTCGATCATTGTCAGGCTCCAAGAGAGCGGCCCGTCTTTGTGCAGGCCTGGTGATCGATTATTGGAAGCCTTGTGAAAACGGGGCCAGCGACGATTTCTGCCATCCTGTGTAAGTAGGACTAACAGCATGTACAAGCGATACCCGTCGGTGCAGTCCATGAGCGCGTTTATCCAGGCGGCGCGCAGCGGCAGTTTCTCCAGCGCGGCGCGCAAACTGGACCTGACCCACAGCGCCATCAGCCAGCAGATCCGCGCCCTTGAAGACTTCATCGGCCAGCCGTTGTTTGTGCGCGAAGGCGGCGGCAGCAACCTGACCGACGCCGGGCAGTTGTTCGCCAGTGTGCTGTCGGACGGCCTGGCGCAGATCGACCGGGCGCTGTCTTCGGTGAAGAACCGCAGCGTGGCGCAACGCCTGACGCTGGATATCGACAGTGAACTGGCCCAGAGCTGGCTCAACCCGCGCTTACCGCAACTGCTGGATCTGTTGCCCGATCATGAGGTGGTGTTGCTGTCGATGCCGCGCTCGGACCGCAGCGCGTTCGAACGCGTGGACCTGGCGTTGCGCTACGGTTATGGCGATTGGGACGATTGCGAGATGACGCAGATCTGCGGTGATCGGGTGATGGCGGTGGCTTCGCCTGAGCTACTGGAGCGCTATGGTTTGCAGCTGCCGTTGAGCCCGGCGCAGATCCTCGAATTGCCGTTGCTGGGTTACACGCGGCGCTCGTGGATTCCGTGGCTGGACGCGGCAGGCATGGCCCCCACCGAACCGCCGGCGCGGGTGGTGTTTGACAATGCGGCGAACCTGATTGCCGCTGCCGAGGCTGGCGTCGGTGCCGGATTGGTGCGTGGTTTGCTGGCGGCGGACGCATTGCGCAGCGGGCGTCTTGTGGCGTTGAACGAGGCGCAGATTGCGGCGCATTACAACCTGTATGCGGTGTGGCCGCCGGGGCAAGCCGAACGGGTGGCGCCGGTGGTTGAGGCGGTCAAGCAGTTGGCTTTGCGTACACAATCTTGACGCCATCGCTGGCAAGCCAGCTCCCACAGGTTTTGTGGTGTGTTTGACACCATCGATCACTGTGGGAGCTGGCCTGCCAGCGATGAGTCCCGCCCAGACATTACAAAACCATATCGAACACGTATCAACCCCTCGCCCAATTAATATTGTACGAACCCGACACCCCCTTCCAATACTTCCCCCCAAGCAGCCAGCGTCCCGAGCCGGATGCGACCAGGCGAGGGAATGCGTGATTGTTTGCGCATAGAAATGGCCGATTGCCCGGGACGTGGCTGCTGTGAACCGCAAGGTTCCCTACCCCGCTATCAGGAGATCGACTTCAATGATCATCGATATCAGCTGCTATCCCACCGATCTGGTGGACCTCGCCTGGAGGCATGACGGTGACCCGTTCACCGGCGAGCGTCTGCTGGAGATGATGGATGGCCCGTACATGGTCAACGGCAAGCCTCGCCGCATCGACAAAGCCTTCATCCAGCCCCCGCAAGGCAACACCATCTACACCTGGACCGACGGTGACCTGACAGGTCGCGAGTCCATCGACGCCTACATGGCCTACACCCTGAAAATGGTCCAGACCTACCCGGACCGCTTCATCGGCTGCTTCGTCTACAACCCGCGCTGCGGCGTGGAGAACGGCGTCGAGGCGATCGAGCGCTACGTCAAGGAACACGGTTTCAAGATGGTCCAGATGCAGGCCAACATGCACGCCTACCGTCCAGACCGTGCCCTGGACTGGGTGCGCCCGGCTTTCGAGAAATGCGCCGAGCTGGGCATCCCGGTCAAGCTGCACACCGGCGACGGGCCCTACAGCATCCCGTCGGAGTGGGTGCCGATGATCAAGGAATTTCCCAACGTCGATTTCATCATGGCGCACTTCGGCGTGCAGACCGGTGGCGTCTACGTGTTCGAACCGATGCAATGGGCGATGGAGCTGCCCAACGTCTACTGCGAATCGGGCTGGTGCCTGCAATCGCGGATCGTCGAGTTCGCCAAGGTTCTGCCGACGCACAAAATCCTGTTCGGCACCGACACCCCGCCGAACGAACCGGGCATGTGGCTGCGCCTGCTTGAAGTGTTGTGCCACGAGCCGCCTCAGGGCCTGAACCTCGACGAGGACACCCTCGAAGAATACCTGGGCAACAACACCGCCCGGATGATCGGCCTCGAACCGACCCCGCCGCCACGCACGGTTTGCGAAGCAGAGGCGCAGCTCAAGCGCCCCGTCACCACGCAACTGGCCAGGAGCTGAACCGATGATTATCGATACCCATCTGCACCCTACCAACCTGGTCGACGAGGCCTGGCGCCACACCGGCGAACCGTTCACCGGCGAGCGCATGCTCAAGCTGATGGACGGCCCGTACATGATCAACGGCAAACCGCGCCGCATCGACATGGGCTTCATCCAGCCGCCACCGGGTAACACCGGTTATCGCGACGGCAACCGCCGCGGACGCGAGGGCGTGCGTGACTACATGTCCTACGTCGCCGAACTCTGCGTGAAGTACCCGGACCGCTTCATTGGCAACTTCAACTTCAACCCGCGCTGGGGGCCGGAAAACGGTGCGGCGGAGCTGGAATTCCACATCAAGGAATACGGCTTCAAGATGCTCAAGCTGCACGCCAACATGCACGGTTATCGCCCGGACCGGGCGCTGGACTGGTTGCGTCCGGCGATGAAGGTCTGCGCCAAGTACAACATCGTGGTGCTGATCCATACCGGCGACGGCCCGTACACCATTCCGACAATGTTCTACCCGATCATCCGCGAATTCCCGATGGTCAATTTCATCATCGGCCACTTCGGTATCCAGACCGGAGGCAACTATTCGTTCGAAGCGTTCTGGATGGCCATGGACACACCGAACGTGTACTGCGAATCCGGCTGGTGCTTCCAGTCGCGGATCGTCGAGTTCGCCAAGGACCTGCCGCGCAACAAGATCGTGTTCGGCACCGACTCGCCGCCGAATGAACCAGGCATGTGGCTGCGTGAACTGGAAGTGTTGTGCTCGCCGGCGCCGCAAGGGTTGGGCATTGATGAGGATCACCTTGAGGATTACCTGGGCAACAACATTGCCCGGTTGTGCGGCATCGAACCGACGCCGCCACCCAAGGACCTGATCGAGGCGGACATTCGTCTGACCACGACGTACCTGTAACCCCGAAAACCTGCAGGAGCGAGCAAGCTCGCTCCTGCAACGAGGTGAAACCATGACCCTCCCCACACTCGGCGATACCCAGGACTTTCACGATTTTATCGATGCGTATCGCCGGCAATACCCGGACGATGTGCTCACGGTCCAGCATGCCCTTTCTGCCGATCAGGACGTCACCGCCCTGGTCGATGCCCTCGCCATCCAAGGCCGCGATCCGCTGCTGATCTGCGAAAAAGTCGGCAACTTCAGTGCGCCGGTGGCCACCAATCTGTTCGCCTCGCGCACCCGCATTGCCCGGCTATTTGGCGTCACCCCGGCGCAATTGCACGAGACGTTCCAAAAGCGCGCCAACAGCCCCATCGCCCCGCGCTACGTGGAAACCGGCCCGGTGCTGGATGAGATCTACGAAGGCGAAGCCGTGGACCTGGCGCTGCTGCCGATGCTCAAGCACTTCGACAGCGACCGCGGCCCGTACATCACCAACGCGATCATCATTGCCGAAGACCCGGCCACCGGCATTGCCAACATGAGCTATCACCGCTCGATGCGCCATACCCGGCAGACCCTCGCCACCAGCCTGCATTCACGCGGTCACCTGTGGCGCATGCTGCAAACCGCCCGCGAACGGGGCGAAGAATTGCGCGTGGCCATGGTGGTGGGCGCGCACCCGCTGTTCATGCTGGCGGCGGCGGCCCGTTTGCCGTTCGGCAGCGATGAACGTGCGGTGGCGGGCGGTTTGTTCGGTGCGCCACTGGAGCTGGTGAAAACCCCGCGTTATGGCATCGGTGTACCGGCCAGTGCGGAGTTTGTCCTGGAAGGCGCCATCGACCCGGCGGCTTATGCCGAGGAAGGCCCGTTCGGTGAGTTCAGCGGTTATTCCTCGGATCGCTCGACCAACAACGTGCTGCGCATCGACACCCTGATGCGACGCAAGGACGCCTGGCTGGTGGACGTGGTCGGCGGACGCTACGCCGAACACCTGACCCTGGCGCGGCTGCCTCGGGAAGCGGAGATGAGCGAGAAACTCAAGGCACGCTTCCCTGCTGTCACCGCCGTGCATTACCCGAATTCCGGCACGCATTTTCATTGCTATGTGGCGCTGGACCAAAGCCGTGACGGCGAGGCGCGGCAGATCATGCTAGCCCTGCTCGGCTGGGACCCGTACCTGAAAACCGTGATTGCGGTGGACAGCGATATCGACATCAGCGACGACAGCCAGGTGTTGTGGGCGCTGGCCACGCACTTCCAGCCGCACCAGGACATTTTTGTCATCGATGGTTTGCCCGGCAGCCCGCTGGACCCGTCGTCCTCGGTCAACGGCACCACCTCGCGCATGGGCCTGGACGCCACACGCGGCTCGGGTTTCGACGGCATCAAGGCGCAGCTGGATCAGGACGTGGTCGAGCGCGCGCGCCAACTGCTCAAGAGCTACGCGTCATGAACCGCCAACGCATGGTGGTTGGCATCAGCGGTGCATCGGGATTCATCTACGGCGTGCGCCTGCTGGAGTTGCTCGCCGAACTGAACATTGAAAGCCACTTGATCATCAGCCGCGCCGCGCTGCTGACCATGGCCCACGAAACCGACTACAAACTGGCCGACGTCACGGCGCTGGCCAGCCACTATCACCGCGCCGACGACGTGGCCGCCGGGATCGCCAGCGGTTCGTTCCGCTGCCTGGGCATGGTGGTCGCGCCTTGTTCCATGCGCACCCTGGCGGAAATCGCCACCGGCACCTCTTCAGGCCTGATCGGCCGGGCCGCCGACGTCACCCTCAAGGAACGCCGCACGCTGGTATTGATGGCCCGGGAAACGCCGCTGACCCTCGCCCACCTGCGCAACATGACGGCGGTCACCGAGATGGGCGGGATCATCGCCCCGCCCGTGCCGGCTTTTTACGCCCGCCCGCAAAACCTGGCGCAAATGGTCGATCACAGCCTCGGCCGTGTCCTCGACCTGTTCGGCCTTGATGCCGGCACCGCACGACGCTGGAGAGAACACCCGAATCCCTGTGGGAGCGAGCCTGCTCGCGATGAGGCCATGCCTGTCGCCAGCAGTGTTGGCTGACCCACCGAAATCGCTAGCAGGCTAATTCCCACAGTTGATCGCACTTCGACAAAACACAGGTAAGGAGCATCACATGAACACGCCATTCAACGCCCCAACCCCGAACACCAAAATCCCGGTGACCATCCTCACCGGCTTTCTCGGCGCCGGCAAAACCACCCTGCTCAACTACATCCTCAAGGAAAACCACGGACGGAAAATCGCCGTGATCGAAAACGAATTCGGCCAAGTCGGCATTGATGGCGACCTGGTGCTCAGTTCCGAAACCGAAGAGATCTACGAGATGGTCAACGGCTGCGTGTGCTGCACCGCCGAAGTCCGCGAAGACCTGGTGCGCATCGTCCGTGAACTGGTGGCGCGCCCGGTGCGCCTCGATCACATCCTGATCGAAACCAGCGGCCTGGCCGACCCGTATCCCGTAGCCCAGAGTTTCTTCATCAACGACCCGATTGCCGATGAAGTGGAGCTGGACGCCATCGTCACCATGGTCGACGCCAAGCACATCGCCCAGCACCTGGAAGACCTGCAACTCGACGGCGTCGACAACCAGGCCGTGGATCAGATCGTCTGCGCCGACCGCATCGTGATCAACAAAGTCGATCTGGTCAGCGCCGCCGAAGTGGCCTCCCTGAGCGACAAGATTCGCGGCCTGAACGCCACGGCGGATCTGGTGACCTCCAGTTATGCCGAGATCGACCTGTCGAAAATCCTTGGCATCGGCGCCTTCGAGTCCTCGCAAAAGCTCATGGAAATCGGCGCCGAACACAACCATCACGCCGATGAACAGCACCACGAACACGATGACCTGGACCATGAACACGACGCGAGCGTCACCTCGGTGGGCATCGCCGTGGACGGCGCGGTCAACCTGGGCGACTTCCACCGCTGGATCACTCAACTGCGCACCGAGCAGGCCGACACCCTGTACCGCATGAAAGGTGTGCTGGCGGTCGCCGATCAGGACCAACGCTATGTCCTGCAGGGCGTGCACAGCCTCGTCGAGTTCCGCGCCTCCACCTTGTGGGGCAACGAACCGCGCTCCAGCAAGATCGTGTTCATCGGCCGCGACTTGGACCGCGCGGCGTTGAACCAGGGCTTTACCGCCTGCCTGGCAGGTTAAAAAAGGCATCGGAGCCGGTGGATGGCGGTTCCGGGCACATGAATGACTGATGCCAGACAGTCAAGGCAACACCGAACCTGCGAGCGGCATCAGAACGAATACCCCTCTCTACCGAATGACAACAACAAGAGGTGTTTCCCCATGTCGTCAGCCACTACCCCGTCAAAACCCATCGCCACCCTCCATCCCGTCGACCAGGTGTTATCGGTGCGACAAATGCTCACCCTCGGCCTGCAACACATGGCCGTCTCGTACATCGGCGCCATCGCCGTGCCGTTGATTGTCGCCAGCGCCTTAAAGATGTCCCAGGCAGACACGGTGGTGTTGATCAGCACCACGCTGTTCTGCTCCGGCATCGCGACCTTGCTGCAAACCGTCGGTTTCTGGAAATTCGGTGTGCGCTTGCCGATTTTGCAGGGTGTGGCCTTCAGCAGCGTGGGCCCGGTCATCGCCATCGGCAGCAACCCGGAAGTCGGTTTTGCCGGGGTGTGCGGGGCGGTGATCGGCGCGGGGATTTTTACCATGCTCGCCGCGCCGTTCGTGGGGCGCTTGCGTCGCTTCTTCCCACCGGTGGTCACCGGTTGCATCGTTACGGTGATCGGTTTGCAGCTCTTCCCGATTGCCTACGAATGGGTCGGTGGCGGGCGGCATGCCGCGGACTTCGGCGCACCGACGTACCTCGCGGTGGCGGCGGTGGTGTTGCTGACCATTCTACTGGTCAACCGTTATGGCAGCCCGATGCTGCGCAACATGGCGGTGCTGGTGGGCATGCTTGTCGGTGCGGGCCTGGCTTACGGGATGGGCATGGGCAGTTTTCACAGCGTGCAGGAATCACCGTGGCTGACCGTGCCTTACCCGTTCTATTTCGGTCTGCCGACTTTCAGCCTGATTCCCATCGCCACCATGGTGGTGGTGATGATCGTGCAAATGGTCGAGTCCATGGGCCTGTTCGTGGCCATCGGTGACATCGTCGACAAACCGGTGGAAGACAAACAAGTGATCAACGGCCTGCGCGCCAATGGCCTGGCCAGCACCATTGCCGGGATGTTCGCTGCGTTTCCGTTCATTGCCTTCATGGAAAACGTCGGGCTGGTGATTCTCACCGGTGTGCGCAGCCGCTGGGTAGTGGCCGTCAGTGGCTTGCTGATGTGTTCGGTGGCGCTGGTGCCCAAGGCCGGCGCGATCATTGCGTCGATGCCGACCGCCGCCCTCGGTGGTGCCGGGATCGCCATGTTCGGCGTGGTCGCCGCCGCGGGGATTCAGACCCTGGCCAAGGTCGACTACGAGCGCAATCGCTACAACGTGCTGATCGTCGGCTTCACCATCGCCGCCGCCCTGGTGCCGGTGTTGGCGCCGGCCTTGTTCAAGCAATTACCTGAGTGGTCGCAACCGTTCCTGCACAGCAGCGTGGTGATCGCCTGCCTGGTGTCGGTGTTGCTCAACGCCACCCTCAACGGCGTCAGCGTACCTGATGCCACCGCCAGCAAATCCGCCACCCACAGCCTCTGACTGGAGCCGACCATGACTCAACTGCAAAACATCCTGATCAAGAACCCGGCGGCGGTGATGACCGGCCTGCGTGGCCCCCGTGCCCGGGCCGGGGCCGTGGACATCCGCATCGTCAACGGGCGCATCGCCGAAATGGCCGCAGGCCTTGAGGCGCAACCCGGTGAACGGGTGATCGATGCGCGCCATTCCATCGTTTATCCGGGCTGGATCAACACTCACCATCACCTGTTCCAGAACCTGCTCAAAGCCGTGCCTGAGGGTTTGAATCAAGACCTGCAAGGCTGGCTGGCCAGCGTGCCTTACCCGCGCCTCAACCGCTTTACGCCTCAACTGGCGCGGATCGCCGCACGGCTGGGCATGGCCGAACTGCTGCTGTCGGGGGTGACCACCTGCGCCGATCACCATTACCTGTATCACGCCAACGGCACCACCGAGACCGGCGACCTGCTGTTCGACATGGCCGATGAATTCGGCCTGCGTTTTGTGCTGTGCCGTGGCGGTGCGCTGGAATCAGCCAGCGCCCATCCAGGGTTTTCGAAAACCGCGCTGCAACCGGAAACCCTGGATCAAATGGTCGGCGATATCGAACGCCTGAAGTCGCTGTATCACCAGGACACCCCGAACGCGATGCGTCGGGTGGTGGTGGCGCCGACCACGCCAACCTTTTCGCTGCCGCCGACGCTGCTGCGCGAACTGGCGCACACCGCACGCGGGCTTGGCTTGCGCCTGCACACGCACTTGTCCGAGACGCAGAACTACGTGAATTTCTGCCGCGAAAAATACAACTGCCTGCCGGTGGAGTTCGTCGCTGAACACGAATGGCTCGGCCCGGACGTGTGGTTCGCCCACGCGGTACACATGCAGCCTGGTGAAATCCGCATGCTCGCGCAAACCGGCACGGGTGTGTCTCACTGCCCGGTGAGCAATGCCCGCCTGGGCAGCGGCGTGGCGCCGATCCCGCAGATGTTCGAGGCCGGGGTGCCGATTTCCCTGGGCGTGGATGGCGTGGCGTCCAACGAATCCGGGAGCATGGTCGGTGAAGCCAACACGGCATGGCTGATTCACCGGGCCGAACAAGGCGCCGCCGCGACCACCGCCGAAGACGTCATTCACTGGGGTACGGCGGGTGGAGCGCAGGTGCTGGGGCTTGGCTCGGTCGGAACGCTTGAAGCTGGGCAGGCAGCGGATCTGGTGATTTATGGCCTGGATCATCCACGCTTCTTTGGCTTCCACGACATTGCCGTTGCCCCCGTGGTGGCGGGTGAACCGATTGCGGTGAAGTACAGCCTGGTCGGTGGCCGGGTGGTGGTCGATGACGGCGTGATTCCGGGACTGGATGTGCAGCAGATGCGCGCCGAGGCGTGGGATGGGGTGCGGCAGTTGATGAGTGTGGATGACTGATCCAATCCCCCCGCAGGAGTTGCCGAAGGCTGCTCCTGCGGGGATCGCCTTCACTTTCAGGAACAGATGCCATGCCCGGTCTCAATGATCTTCTGCAAGCCATCGACACCGCCGCCCAAACCGGCGAAGAAACCATCCTCGCCACCGTGGTCAAGGTCGAAGGCTCGGCCTATCGCCGGCCCGGTGCGCGCATGCTCATTCCGCTGCATGGTCGTACCGTCGGCACCGTCAGTGGCGGTTGTCTGGAACAGGATCTGGCGAAAAAAGCCTGGTGGCTGACCGATTCCGGCGAACCTGTGGTACGTCGCTACAGTACCGGCGCCACCGAAGACGAGGACGACGAACAAAGCGCCCTGACCTTTGGCCTGGGCTGCAATGGTACGGTGTTCGTGCTGCTCGAACGCCTGCGCGCGAAAAACCCGTCGCCGGCTATCGACCTGTTGCGCCGAGTCCGCGACCGCCAGCAACCCGCCGCCATGGCCACGGTCATTGCCACTTCGCGCAATGCCTCGGCGCGGGTCGGTGACCGATGGTTGTCTGGTTTTGAGCCTGCCATGCGCAACGCGCCCTTGAACAACGCCATCGGCAACGACCTGCACAAGACCCTACTGCAGAAAAAGTCATCGATTCGGCTGTACACCGACGCCCGTGGCGAGATCGAAGTGTTCTTCGAATACATCGCGCCACCGCCACGGTTGGTGATCTTCGGTGCCGGTCATGACGCGCAACCGCTGGTGCGCATGGCCAAACTGCTGAACTGGCATGTTACGGTCATCGACAGCCGCAGCCACTTCGCCCGCCCCGAGCGCTTCCCCCAGGCCGATGCCGTGATCTTCGCCAACCTCGACAACCCGTTAGACCTGCACCCGCTGATCGACGGCGCCGCCGTCGCCGTCATGACCCACAGCTATCGCCAGGACCGCCATTGGCTTGCTCAAGCACAGCAAGGCGCGCCCGCCTATCTCGGCCAACTCGGCCCCAAGGAACGCACCGAACGTTTGCTGACAGACATCGGCCGCAGCCCTTCGGCGCTGCACTACCCGATGGGCCTGGACCTGGGCGGCGATGCCCCGGAAAGCGTGGCGCTGGCGATCCTCGCGGAGATGACCGCCGTGTTGAACCAGCGCCAGGGCGGGATGCTCAGGCACCGGGTCAAGCCGATTCATCAGGCGGATCTGGTGGTGAGTGAAAGTCTTCAGGTTGCAACGATGATTTGAAAATCAAAAGATCGCAGCGCAACGTTGCGATCTTTTGCTGTTTCAAGCCGCCAACTCGCCTTTTGCCACGGCTGCCGACGCCGCCAGCATCGCTCGCAACAACACCGCGCACCCGGCGGCCAGGTCATCCGGTGCGGCGTTTTCGATTTCGTTGTGGCTGATGCCGCCTTCGCACGGGACGAAGATCATCCCGGCCGGGCCGAGTTCGGCGAGGAAGATTGCGTCGTGCCCTGCTCCGCTGACGATGTCCATGTGCGACAGGCCCAGGCCTTGGGCGGCGGCGCGCACGGCTTCGACGCCCCCCTTGTCGAAGTACAGCGGCGGAAAGTCTGCCGTTGGCGTGAGTTCGAAGGTCAGGCCGTGTTCTTCGCAGGTGGTTTCGATGACTTCGCGCACTTCGGCGATCATCGAGTCCAGTCGCGCCGGTTCCAGGTGACGGAAATCCAGGGTCATGCGCACTTCGCCGGGAATGACGTTGCGTGAGCCCGGGTACGCTTGCAGGCAGCCGACGGTGCCGCAAGCGTGGGGTTGATGACCGAGGGCGGCACGATTGACCGCACCGACGATAACGGCGGCGCCGACCAATGCATCTTTACGCAGGTGCATCGGGGTCGGGCCGGCATGGGCTTCGACGCCGCGCAGTTTCAGGTCGAACCATTTCTGCCCGAGCGCGCCCATCACCACGCCGATGGTTTTGCGTTCGTCTTCGAGGATCGGGCCTTGTTCGATGTGCGCTTCGAAATAGGCGCCCACGGCATGCCCGCTGACTTTGCGCGGCCCGGCATAACCGATGGCGTTGAGCGCCTCACCGACGGTCACGCCCTCGGCGTCGACCTTGGCCAGGGTTTCTTCAAGGGTGAATTTTTCCGCGAACACGCCGGAGCCCATCATGCACGGGGCAAAGCGCGAGCCTTCTTCGTTGGTCCACACCACCACTTCCAGCGGTGCTTCGGTTTCGATGTTCAGGTCGTTAAGCGTACGCAGCACTTCGACGCCAGCGAGCACGCCGAAACAGCCGTCAAACTTTCCGCCGGTGGGTTGGGTGTCGATGTGGCTGCCGGTCATGACCGGTGGCAGGTTCGGATTGCGGCCAGGACGGCGGGCGAAAATGTTGCCCACGGCGTCAATGCTCACGGTGCATCCGGCCTCCTTACACCAGTTGACGAAAATGTCCCGCGCCTGCCGGTCGAGATCGGTCAGGGCCAGGCGACAGACGCCGCCCTTGACCGTAGCGCCGAGCTTGGCCAGTTCCATGAGCGACTGCCACAAGCGATCGCGGTTGATGTGCTGATGGGTGGACTGCAGAACGTCTACGGCCGCGTTCATGATGATCTCCTCAGGCTGTTCTTATGGATTTCTTCAGGCAATTTTTCGGTGTTTGTGCCACCGCTATCGCGAGCAGGCTCGCTCCTACAGGGGAATGCATTGCAAATGTGTGCGAGCCTGCTCGCGATGAGGCCAGTCCTCACACCGCTGATTTCGCAACAGACGGGCTAGGTCGCATCACGCTCAACCCGTAATAAATCAACCCGCCCAGCGCCGAACCGGTAAACCAGCCGTAGCTGTAGAACCAGCTGAACGCGTGGCTGCCCAACGACAACAACGTCAGCACCACCGGCACGCCAAACGCGATGAAGCCGCTCCAGTTCCACGCCGGGTACACGTCATCGCGATAAAGACCCGCCAGGTCCAGTTGCTGCTTCTTGATCAGGAAATAGTCCACCACCATGATCCCGGCGATCGGTCCGAGCAGGCTGGAATAACCAAGCAGCCAGTTGGAGTAGACCGACTCGAGGCTGACGTCCGAGACGATCAGGCCAAGCTTTTTCAACAACTCGTGCGCCATCAACCCCAGGCCGACCAGGCCGGTCAGGACCACGGCCTTGGTGCGGTTGATCACCTTGGGCGCAATGTTCTGGAAGTCATTGGTGGGCGAAACGATGTTGGCTGCCGTGTTGGTCGACAACGTGGCGATGATGATCAGCGCCATGGCAATGGCCACCCACACGGGGCTCTGGATATGACCGATCAGGGTCACCGGATCAGACACGGTCACGCCCACCAGCTTCACGGAAGCCGCGGTCATCACCACACCCAGGGACGCAAACAGGAACATGGTCAGCGGCAGGCCGATGATCTGCCCGACGATCTGATCCTTCTGGCTGTTCGCGTAGCGGCTGAAGTCCGGAATGTTCAGCGACAGTGTGGCCCAGAAGCCGACCATCGCCGTCAACCCCGCAGCGAAGTAACTGGCGACACCGGCGCCTTCGGGACGTTTGGCCGGGATCGCCAGCAGTTCGGTCATCGACACGTTCGGCATCGCCCACACCAACAGCCCCGCACCTACCGCCACCAGCAGCGGTGCGGACAGGGTTTCCAGCCACTTGATCGACTCGGCGCCGCGAATCACCACCCACAGGTTCAACGCCCAGAACACCATGAAGCCAATGACTTCACCGGTGCCGCCCAGGGATTTCCACCCCTCGAACACCGAGCCCAGAAACAGATGAATCGCCAGGCCGCCGAACATGGTTTGAATGCCGAACCAGCCACACGCTACCAACGCACGGATCAGGCACGGGATGTTCGAACCCAGGACGCCGAAAGACGAGCGCAGCAACACCGGAAACGGAATTCCGTACTTGGTGCCGGGGAAGGCGTTCAACGTCAGGGGAATCAGCACGATGATGTTGGCAAACAGAATCGCCAGCAGCGCTTCACCGACGCTCAGTCCGAAGTACGCGGTCAACACGCCGCCGAGTGTATACGTCGGCACGCAAATCGCCATGCCGACCCACAGCGCAGTGATGTGCCATTTATTCCAGGTTCGCTCATGCACCTTGGTGGGCGCAATGTCGTGGTTATAACGGGGACTGTCGAGGACATCGCTGCCGGCTTCAAGCTCAAACAAGCCGTCGCGCTCGGTCACTTGCGATCTGATCTGTTGCATGGCCGCTCCACTGTTCTTTTGATTATTGTTGCTCATCAGGGACTGGCGGAATCAATAAACGTGCCGAGTGCCCCGCTTGCGCATCGGGCAGTTCCATAAACACTTTGCAACTAACTGATGTTTATCAGTTTTATTCACTGACTCGACTATTTGCCGTGCCACTCAGGCCGAATGCCAGGCAAGTTGTCCGAACAGTCAGGACTCAATCTGGTGCGTTGATCTTTTTTTCAAAGTCGCGCATCAACCATAGACCGTACTCAAACAGCTGATTTCACATAAGAAATCTTGACCATTTTTCGATCCTGTCAAGTGCGTCAAATTGGTGAGAGGCCTCACCAATTTGGGGATTTACAGTTTTAGTTGTTATTTATCAGATAGTTAAAACAATCATAAGCTTATAAAAAATATTCTTGCTGATTCCTTCAACTGCAGCTAGCGTTTAATCCTGACAGCGTTGACAGGAATAACCCTGTTAGCACTTGCTTTATATAAAACACTAGAACCGGCATCAGCCGGTCATTGCCTGCGAGGAATCCGGAATGTCTCTGTTGATCCGTGGCGCTACCGTTGTGACCCATGATGAAAGTTATCGCGCCGATGTGTATTGCGCAGACGGCGTGATCAAGGCCATTGGCGAAAACCTCGATATTCCCGCAGGTGCCGAAATACTCGATGGCAGCGACCAATACCTGATGCCCGGAGGCATCGACCCGCACACCCACATGCAATTGCCCTTCATGGGCACCGTCGCCAGTGAAGACTTTTTCAGCGGCACGGCGGCGGGTCTTGCCGGTGGCACGACTTCGATCATCGACTTCGTCATTCCCAACCCGCAGCAATCCTTGATGGAAGCCTTTCATCAGTGGCGCGGCTGGGCCGAGAAGTCGGCGTCCGACTACGGTTTTCACGTCGCCATCACCTGGTGGAGCGAGCAGGTTCGCGAAGAGATGGCCGAGCTGGTCAGCCATCACGGCGTCAACAGCTTCAAGCATTTCATGGCTTACAAAAACGCAATCATGGCCGCCGACGACACGTTGGTGGCGAGCTTCGAGCGCTGCCTGGAATTGGGCGCCGTGCCGACTGTTCACGCGGAAAACGGTGAGCTGGTTTATCACCTGCAACGCAAGCTGATGGCCCAGGGCATGACCGGTCCGGAGGCGCATCCGCTGTCACGTCCGTCTCAGGTGGAAGGCGAAGCCGCGAGCCGGGCGATCCGAATTGCCGAAACCCTGGGCACGCCGCTGTACCTGGTGCACGTGTCGACCAAAGAAGCGCTAGACGAAATCACCTATGCCCGCAGCAAAGGCCAACCGGTCTACGGCGAAGTGCTGGCCGGGCATCTGCTACTGGACGACAGCGTCTACCAGCACCCGGACTGGCAGACCGCTGCCGGTTACGTGATGAGCCCGCCGTTCCGCCCACGCGGTCATCAGGAAGCGCTTTGGCATGGTCTGCAAGCGGGTAACCTGCACACCACCGCCACCGACCACTGCTGCTTCTGCGCCGAGCAAAAAGCCGCCGGCAAGGACGACTTCAGCAAGATCCCCAATGGCACCGCCGGCATTGAAGACCGCATGGCCGTGCTCTGGGATGAAGGGGTGAACACCGGGCGTTTTTCGATGCAGCAATTCGTTGCCCTCACCTCCACCAACACCGCGAAAATCTTCAACCTCTACCCGCGCAAAGGCGCGATCCGCGTCGGTTCCGATGCCGACCTGGTGCTGTGGGACCCACAAGGTACACGAACAATCTCGGCCAAGACCCATCACCAGCAAGTCGACTTCAACATCTTCGAAGGCAAGACCGTGCGCGGCGTGCCGAGCCATACCGTCAGCCAGGGCCGGGTGGTCTGGGCCGATGGTGATCTGCGCGCCGAGCGTGGTGCCGGGCGCTACATCGAACGGCCGGCGTATCCGGCGGTGTTTGATTTGCTGAGCAAGCGGGCTGAGTTGAATCAGCCAGTTGCCGTGAAACGCTGAGAGCGGCCTTCGGCCTATGGCGAGCAAGCTCGCTCCTACCGGGGAGCGAGCACGAAAAAAAACATGCCCATCAGAGGCAGCACCTCAATCACCGTGAGGCCAAAACCGTGATCAAGACCCTGACCCACCTCCCGCATCCTTACGAGAACGCGGCCGTTCTCGCCGGCCATTTCACCGATCTGGCGCCGCCGCTCAATGACCGTCAGGCACATCTGGAAGCCTCGCGCTGCCTGTATTGCTACGACGCGCCGTGCGTGAATGCCTGCCCGAGCGAGATCGATATTCCCTCGTTCATCCGCAACATTCATCAGGACAACGTGCAAGGCGCGGCACAGAAAATCCTCTCGGCCAACATCCTCGGCGGCAGTTGCGCCCGGGTCTGCCCGACGGAAATCCTTTGCCAGCAAGCCTGTGTGCGCAACAACGCCCACGAGTGCGCGCCAGTTTTGATCGGGCTGTTGCAGCGCTATGCCGTGGACAACGCGCACTTCAGTGAACACCCCTTCCCGCGCGCCGCCACCACCGGCAA
This sequence comes from Pseudomonas sp. NFX224, assembly GCF_048565165.1. Lineage (NCBI taxonomy): Bacteria > Pseudomonadati > Pseudomonadota > Gammaproteobacteria > Pseudomonadales > Pseudomonadaceae > Pseudomonas > Pseudomonas sp. NFX224. The sequence continues at coordinate 554,456 of NZ_CP183416.1, forward strand.
ACGCATCGCCGTGGTCGGTGCCGGTCCGGCCGGGTTGTCCTGCGCCCACCGCAGCGCCATGCACGGGCATGACGTAGTGATTTTCGAAGCCAGGGAAAAGGCCGGTGGCCTGAATGAATACGGCATCGCCAAATACAAACTGGTGGACGACTACGCACAAAAGGAACTCGATTTCCTGTTGGACATTGGCGGCATCGAAATCCGTCATGGACAAAAACTTGGCGAGAACCTGAGCCTCAGCGACCTGCATCAACAATTCGACGCCGTGTTCCTCGGCCTTGGCCTGGCCGCCAGCAAACAATTGGGCCTGGCCCATGAGGATGCACCCGGCCTGCTCGCCGCCACCGAGTACATCCGTGAATTGCGCCAGGCCGATGACCTGACCGAGTTACCGCTGGCCGACCGCTGCATCGTGCTCGGCGCCGGCAACACCGCCATCGACATGGCCGTGCAAATGGCCCGCCTCGGCGCTCACGACGTGAACCTGGTGTACCGCCGTGGCATCGAGGACATGGGCGCCACGCATCACGAACAAGACATTGCCAAAGCCAATCAAGTGCGTCTTTTGACGTGGGCGCAACCGGAAGACGTGTTGCTCGATGACCAAGGGCATGTGCGCGGCATGCGTTTCGCCCGCACGCATCTGGTTGAAGGCCGCCTGCAATCCACGGGTGAAACGTTCGAACTGGCGGCTGACGCGATCTTCAAGGCCATCGGCCAGGCCTTCGACGGCAGCGCCCTCGCCGACCCGCTGGCCCGTGAACTCAAACGTCAGGGCGAGCGCATTGAAGTGGACGAACACCTGCGCACCAGTATTCCCGGCGTGTATGCCGGTGGTGACTGCACCAGCCTCGACCAGGACCTCACCGTGCAAGCGGTGCAACACGGCAAGCGCGCCGCCGAGGCGATCAACGCTCAACTGATGCTCAACGTGGAGGCTGCGTAAATGGCCGATCTGTCGATTGTCTTCGCTGGCATCAAATCCCCGAACCCGTTCTGGCTGGCCTCCGCGCCGCCGACCGACAAGGCTTACAACGTGGTCCGCGCCTTTGAAGCGGGCTGGGGGGGTGTGGTCTGGAAAACCCTGGGTGAAGACCCGGCGGCGGTGAACGTGTCATCGCGCTACTCGGCGCACTTTGGTCCTAATCGCGAAGTGCTGGGCTTCAACAACATTGAACTGATCACCGACCGCTCGCTGGAGATCAACCTGCGGGAAATCACCCAGGTGAAAAAGGACTGGCCGGACCGCGCATTGATCGTGTCGTTGATGGTGCCTTGCGTCGAGGAATCCTGGAAACACATCCTGCCGCTGGTGGAGGCCACGGGCGCCGACGGTATCGAACTGAACTTCGGTTGCCCCCACGGCATGCCGGAACGCGGCATGGGCGCGGCGGTGGGTCAGGTGCCGGAGTATGTCGAACAGGTCACGCGCTGGTGCAAGACCTATTGCTCGCTGCCGGTGATCGTCAAGCTCACGCCGAACATCACCGACATCCGCGTCGCCGCCCGCGCGGCCCATCGCGGGGGTGCGGATGCGGTGTCGCTGATCAACACGATCAACTCGATCACCAGCGTCAACCTGGAGCGCATGGTTGCCAATCCCATGGTCGGCAGCCAGAGCACCCACGGTGGCTATTGCGGTTCGGCGGTCAAGCCGATTGCCCTGAACATGGTCGCCGAAATCGCCCGCGACCCGCAGACCCAAGGCCTGCCCATCAGCGGCATTGGCGGCATCGGCAACTGGCGCGACGCGGCTGAATTCATCGCTCTGGGCTGCGGCTCGGTGCAGGTGTGCACGGCGGCGATGCTGCATGGTTTCCGGATCGTCGAAGAGATGAAGGACGGCCTCTCACGCTGGATGGACAGCCAAGGCTACGCCAGCATCGCCGAATTTTCCGGGCGCGCGGTGGCCAACACCACGGACTGGAAGTACCTGGACATCAACTATCAGGTGATCGCGAAAATCGACCAGGAGGCGTGCATTGGTTGCGGTCGCTGCCATATCGCCTGCGAAGACACCTCGCACCAGGCCGTGGCCAGCCTGAAAAAAGCCGACGGTACCCACAGCTATGAAGTGATCGATGAGGAATGCGTGGGCTGCAACCTGTGCCAGATCACCTGCCCGGTCGAGGACTGCATCGAGATGGTGCCGATGGAGAACGGCAAGCCGTTTCTGGACTGGAATCATGACCCGAGGAATCCCTACCATGTTGCCGTCTGATCGCTGAAGATCAAAAGATCGCAGCCTCGTTTCACTCGACAGCTCCTGCAGTCGAGTGAAACGAGGCTGCGACTTATGGCTCCAACCCGATCCCCCGCAAAATCACACTCGTCACCGTCTGCACCGCCCGTTCGAACTGCATGTCCGACAGCGGTTGATGGTCATTGAGAATGTTCACCTGGTGATCGAAGTCGGCGTAGTGCTGGGTCGAGGCCCAGATCATGTACAGCAGGCTCGACGGTTCCACCGGCAGGATGCGTCCATCGTCCACCCATTGGCGGATCTTCGCTTCTTTCATCTTGGCCCAGTCGTACAGGCTCGCGTCCAGCGCCGTGCTCAGGGTCGGCGCGCCGTGGATGATTTCGTTGGCCCAGACTTTCGAACCATGCGGCCGGCTGCGGGAGTGGTTCATCTTGGCGCGGATGTAGCTACTGAGCACCACCCGCGGATCGTCGAACATCTCGAAGCACAGCGCGTCCTGTTTCCACACTTCCAGCAGATCGAACAGCACGGCGCTGTACAGTTCGGTCTTGGTGCTGAAGTAGTAATGCAGGTTGGAGCGCGGCAGTTGCACTTCGGCGGCGATGTCGGCCATGGCGGTGCTGCCGAAACCTTTCTCAGCGAAGACCTTCTCGGCCCCCAGCAGAATTTTCTCGACGTTACTGCGACGAATCTCGATCTTGTGATTGCCCATGAGGGCTCCCTGACAACAGCGTTAAACAAGACTAGCATCCGCTCTAGCTGGCGGCGACAAGGGAAAAGCAAACTTCGTACAACCCGCGTCGCCCGGCTAAACTGCCCCGAACCCACCGCTGAGGGACTCACCATGCGCATGAAAAAAACCCTGACCGCCGCCGCCCTGCTCGGTTCGCTGCTTGCCGCTTCATCGGTGTTTGCCCATGCCCATTTGCAAAGCCAGACACCCGCCGCCGACAGCACCGTGAAAGCCCCGGCGGAGCTGAGCCTGGTGTTTTCCGAAGGCGTCGAAGCCGACTTCTGCAAAGTCACGATCACCCACGACGGTGCCGATGTCCTGGTGAAAAGCCTGGCCACTCAAGGCCCGGATAAAAAGACCCTGGTCGTCACCCCGGCTGTGCCGTTGACTGCCGGTGACTACAAGGTCGAGTGGCATGTCGTGTCGGTCGATACTCACAAGAGTGAAGGCGCCTACGCGTTCGAGGTTGACCAGTAACACATGACCAGCGCGATGGTGCTGTGCCGTTTCCTGCATTTCACCGTGGTGCTGATGCTGTTCGGGATCTGGGTGTTCAGGCCGCTGCTCTTGGGGCGCGTCTCACACTTGGATCAGCCGCTGGCGTGTGCCAGTCGTTGGCTGGCCGCCGTGGCATTGGTCAGCGGGGTCGGTTGGTTGCTGCTGGTCACCGCGAGCATGGCTGGCGCCTGGGATGCGGCGCTCGAACCATCGACCCTGCGGCGGGTGCTGGGCCGGACTTTTTTCGGTGAAGTCTGGGGCTGGCACCTGCTGCTGAACGGTTTGCTAATGATCTTGCTACTGCTGCCATGGCCATCCAGTCGCCTCCTGCAGCTAACCCTGAGCGGCCTGTTGCTGGCGACCCTGGCGCCCGTCGGTCATGGCGCCATGCTTGATGGCATCGAAGGACGGTTGCTGATTCTCAATCAACTGATGCACCTTGCCTGCGTCGGCACCTGGCTCGGTGGCTTGATGCTGTTGGTCATGATCCTTCGGCAGCCTGAAGGCTATTCGGTCCGCGTGGTACTGCAGCGATTCAGCGGCGTCGGTTACGCCTTGGTCGCCGGGTTGCTGATCACCGGATTGATCAACGTACGGGCGCTTACCGGTGCATTCTGGCCGACGCCGATGCTGTCCGGTTTCGCGTTGATTCTGTTGATCAAGGTCGCGCTGGTGGCTGCGATGCTGGGATTGGCGCTGTTCAATCGGCTGCGCATCAACGACTGCGAGCAGCGGATGGCGACGTTGCGCAACAGTGTGATGCTGGAGTGGTTGCTGGGGCTTGGTGCGGTGGCTGCGGTCTCGCTGCTCGGCACCCTGCCGTCGATGATGTCGAACTGACCACCTCGCTTCTGCACGTTTTGTCATGGCCTCTGCAAGTCATCGTATAACTTCCGATTGACAACCCTCAAAAATCCCGCAAATATTCGCCCCAATGTTGTACGACGACGTATAACAAACAATAAAAACAAAAAAGAAATGGAGCGTTACAGTGAGCAAACTCGCCCGCAATTTTTCCGCCCGTAGTCCACGTCACACCTTCGCCCGTCGCCACACCCTTAGCCTGATCGGTTGCAGCAGCCTGGCCCTCGCCCTGCCCATGGCCAGCCACGCCGAAGGTTTCACCGATGACGCGAAAGCCACGCTGAACCTGCGCAACGCCTACTTCAATCGTAACTACACCAACCCGGCCTATCCGCAAGGCAAGGCTGAAGAGTGGACGCAGAGCTTCATCCTCGATGCCAAATCCGGTTTCACCCAAGGCCCGGTCGGCTTCGGCGTGGATGTGCTGGGGCTGTACTCGCAAAAACTCGACGGCGGCAAAGGCACTGGCGGCACGCAACTGCTGCCGATCCATGGTGACGGTCGTCCGGCCGACAACTTCGGTCGCTTGGGTGTCGCGCTCAAAGGCAAGATTTCGAAAACCGAATTGAAGGTCGGTGAATGGATGCCGGTGCTGCCGATCCTGCGTTCCGATGACGGTCGCTCGCTGCCGCAAACCTTCCAGGGCGGCCAGATAACCTCCACCGAAATCAGCGGCCTGACGCTCTACGGTGGCCAGTTCCGTCAGAACAGCCCGCGTAACGATGCGAGCATGGAAGACATGTTCATGAACGGCAAATCGGCGGCCTTCAGCTCGGACCGTTTCAACTTCGGCGGCGGCGAATACGCCTTCAACGAAAAACGCACTCAGGTCGGCGTTTGGTACGCCGAGCTCAGCGACATCTATCAACAGCAGTATTTCAACCTGAGCCACAGCCAGCCGATCGGCGACTGGACCCTCGGCGCCAACCTCGGCTACTTCATCGGCAAGGAAGACGGCAGCGCCCTGGCCGGCGACCTCGACAACAAGACCGCATTCGCCCTGCTCTCGGCCAAGTACGGTGGCAACACCTTCTACGTCGGCCTGCAAAAGCTCAGTGGCGATGATGTCTGGATGCGCGTCAATGGCACCAGCGGCGGCACCCTGGCCAACGACAGCTACAACTCCAGCTATGACAACGCCAGGGAAAAATCCTGGCAGGTGCGCCACGACTACAACTTCGTCGCCCTCGGCGTGCCCGGCCTGACCTTGATGAACCGCTACATCAGCGGTGACAACGTGCACACGGGAACCATCACCGACGGCAAGGAATGGGGTCGCGAAACGGAACTGGCCTACACGGTGCAGAGCGGTCCGCTGAAAAGCCTCAACGTCAAATGGCGCAACGCGAGCATCCGCAAGAACTTCAGCACCAACGAGTTCGATGAAAACCGGTTGTTCATCAGCTATCCGATCAGCCTGCTGTAAACACAAAACCAATGTAGGAGCGAGCCTGCTCGCGATGGCGGAGTTTCAGTCGACTTCGATGTTGAATGTCAGGCCGCTAATCGCGAACAGGCTCTCTCCTACAGGGTGCGCGGGGCATTGAAGAATTACCGCAGGCCTTCAGGACACGACCCTCCGTCCACTTCCACCAAAGTCGCGTTGACAAGCACCGGAAAGCCTAACGATACTTCTGCTTAGTCGTACGACAACCTACAACGATTCAATAACAATAACCGCTTGTCCAGGGATTCCCATGACGACCACTGCAACCGCCCGCACTCCCTTCAATCGCCTGCTGCTGACCGGCGCCGCCGGTGGCCTGGGCAAAGTCTTGCGCGAAAGCCTGCGCCCGTATGCCAACGTCATTCGCCTGTCGGACATCGCCGACATCGCCCCGGCCATCGATGACCGCGAAGAAGTCGTTCCCTGCGACCTCGCCGACAAGCAAGCCGTGCATCAACTGGTCGACGGCGTGGACGCGATCCTGCACTTCGGCGGCGTGTCGACCGAGCATTCGTTCGAACAGATCCTCGGCGCCAACATCTGCGGTGTGTTCCACATCTACGAAGCGGCACGCCGCCATGGCGTCAAGCGCGTGATCTTCGCCAGCTCCAACCACGTCATCGGCTTCTACAAGCAGGACGAAGTCATCGACGCCCACTCCCCTCACCGTCCTGACAGCTATTACGGTTTGTCCAAGGCCTACGGCGAAGACATGGCCACGTTCTATTTCGATCGCTACGGCATCGAGACCGTCAGCGTGCGCATCGGCTCGTCGTTCCCGGAACCACAGAACCGCCGGATGATGAGCACCTGGCTGAGCTTCGGTGACCTGACCCAACTGCTCGAACGTGCGTTGTACACCCCGAATGTCGGCCACACCGTGGTCTACGGCATGTCCGACAACAAGGACATCTGGTGGGACAACCGCTACGCCACGCACCTGGGTTATGCGCCGAACGACACTTCGGAAGTGTTCCGCGAAAAGGTTGAGGCCCAGCCGATGCCGGCGGTCGATGACCCGGCGCGCGTCTACCAGGGCGGCGGGTTCTGTGCAGCCGGCCCGTTCGGCGACTGACCCTGAAACGCTTACCACTTGATCCCCACAACAAAAACCAAAGGGAATGAGTTGCCATGCAAGCCGAATTGATTGTCGATGCCCGCAATGCCGTCGGTGAAAGCCCGGTCTGGGTCCCCGAAGAAAACGCCCTGTATTGGGTCGATATTCCCGCTGGGGGCCTGCAGCGCTGGAGCGCCGAAACCGGGCATGTCCACGCCTGGAAGACGCCGGAAATGCTCGCGTGCATCACCCGTCATCGTGACGGTGGCTGGGTCGCGGGAATGGAAAGCGGGTTCTTTCATCTGCACGCGCATAGCGATGGCAGCCTCGACAGCGACTTGCTCGCACACGTTGATCACGCCCGCACCGACATGCGCCTGAACGATGGTCGCTGCGACCGCCAAGGGCGTTTCTGGGCCGGCAGCATGGTGCTCAACATGGGCGCCAATGCCGCTGACGGTACGCTCTATCGCTACAGCGCCGGGCAACACGGACCGCTCGCTGCGCAACTGGGCGGCTTCATCGTGCCCAACGGCCTGGGTTTCAGCCCGGACGGTAAGACCATGTACCTGTCGGACTCGCACCCCAACGTGCAACTGATCTGGGCCTTCGACTACGACATCGCCAGCGGCACACCGTCCAACCGCCGCGTATTTGTCGACATGAATGACTACAGCGGTCGCCCCGACGGCGCGGCGGTGGATGCCGAAGGCTGCTACTGGATCTGCGCCAACGACGCCGGGTTGATTCACCGCTTTACCCCCGACGGCCGACTGGATCGCTCACTCGCCGTACCGGTGAAAAAACCCACCATGTGCGCCTTCGGCGGCAGTCGACTGGACACGTTGTTCGTGACCTCGATTCGCCCCGGTGACGACCACGACGAACAGTCGCTGGCCGGTGGTGTATTCGCCCTCAACCCCGGCGTCAATGGCTTGCCGGAACCTGTATTCAGCGATTTGCCTTAACCCCCTCTGCTACACCGCTGTGCCTTGAACAAAAAAACAATAAAACCGGAGACACAAACATGGACTTCAAACGCACCTTGCTCGCCGCAGCACTCCCGCTCGCCTTCTCGCTCAGCAGCGCCGCCCATGCGCTGGAAATCAAATTCGCCGACATCCATCCCGCCGGTTATCCGACCGTGGTGGCTGAAGAGCAACTGGGTAAAACCCTGGTGGCCGACAGCGACGGCAAACTGACCTTCAAGATGTTCGCCGGCGGTGTGCTGGGTTCGGAAAAGGAAGTGATCGAGCAGGCTCAGGTCGGCGCCATCCAGATGGCCCGCGTCAGCCTCGGGATCGTCGGCCCGGTCGTGCCGGACGTGAACGTGTTCAACATGCCGTTCATATTCCGTGACCAGGCGCACATGCGCAAAGTCATCGACGGCGAAGTCGGTGACGAGATCCTCGACAAGATCACCAATTCCGAATTCAACCTGGTCGCCCTGGCCTGGATGGACGGCGGCACGCGCAACCTCTACACCAAGAAGCCAGTACGCACCCTCGCAGACCTCAAGGGCATGAAAATCCGCGTGCAAGGCAACCCGATGTTCATCGAAACCATCAACGCCATGGGCGGCAACGGCATTGCAATGGACACCGGCGAAATCTTCAGTGCCTTGCAGACCGGCGTGATCGACGGCGCAGAAAACAATCCGCCGACCATGCTTGAACACAACCACTTCCAGAACGCCAAGTATTACAGCCTGACCGGCCACCTGATCCTGCCTGAGCCGATCGTGATGTCGAAGATCACCTGGAACAAGCTCACCCCTGAGCAGCAGGCGCTGGTGAAGAAAACCGCCAAAGCCGCACAGGCCCAGGAACGCACCTTGTGGGATGCGAAGTCGGCCAGCAGCGAAGAGAAGCTCAAGGCTGCGGGCGTCGAGTTCATCACCGTCGACAAGAAACCTTTCTATGAGGCAACCGCCTCGATCCGCGAGAAGTACGGCGCACCTTACGCCGACCTGATCAAGCGTATCGAAGCCGTTCAGTAACTCTCCCTGTATTCAAGAAAGGCCCGGCGCCACGGACGCAGCTGTATGTCCGTGTGCGCCCGGTTACGGTGGAACCCGATGAAGAATCTGCTGCTACGTTTCAATGACAAGCTCTACATGACCTGTATCTGGGTCGCCGGGCTCTCCGTACTGGCCATTGCGCTGATCATCCCTTGGGGCGTATTCGCCCGCTATGTACTCGGTACCGGCTCCAGCTGGCCTGAGCCCACTGCCATCCTGCTGATGATGGTGTTTACCTTCATCGGTGCCGCCGCCAGCTATCGCTCCGGCTCGCACATGGCGGTGGCAATGCTCACCGATCGCATGCCGCCGAATCTGCGCAAAGCCATGAGTGTGCTCTCCCAATTGCTGATGGCAACCATCTGCCTGTTCATGGCCATTTGGGGCACAAAGCTGTGCCTGTCCACCTGGAACCAGTTCATGAGCGCCCTTCCCACCCTGCGCGTCGGCATCACGTACATGCCAATTCCGCTGGGTGGCGTGCTGACGCTGATTTTTGTTCTGGAAAAACTCTTGTTCGGTGACCAGAGCAACCGTCGGGTCGTGCGTTTCGACATCGTTGAAGAAAACGAAGGGGCTGCCTGAATGGACGCTTTTATTCTGTTGGGCAGCTTTATCGTGTTGATCCTCGTCGGCATGCCAGTCGCTTACGCACTGGGGCTATCGGCATTGATCGGTGCGTTCTGGATCGACATTCCGTTCCAGGCACTGATGATTCAGGTCGCTGGCGGCGTGAACAAATTTTCGCTCTTGGCGATTCCGTTCTTCGTGCTGGCCGGTGCGATCATGGCCGAGGGCGGGATGTCCCGGCGTCTGGTGGCGTTTGCCGGGGTGCTGGTCGGCTTTGTGCGTGGCGGCCTGTCGCTGGTCAACATCATGGCCTCGACGTTCTTCGGCGCGATCTCCGGTTCTTCGGTGGCGGATACCGCTTCGGTCGGTTCGGTGCTGATTCCTGAAATGGAACGTCGCGGCTATCCGCGGGAGTTCGCCACCGCGGTGACGGTCAGTGGTTCGGTACAAGCCCTGCTGACCCCGCCAAGTCACAACTCGGTGCTCTACTCGCTGGCCGCGGGCGGCACGGTATCGATTGCCTCGCTGTTCATGGCTGGCGTAGTACCGGGCCTGATGATGAGCGCGTGCCTGATGGTGCTGTGCCTGATCTTCGCCAAGAAGCGCGACTACCCGAAAGGCGAAGTCATTCCGATGCGCGAAGCGCTGAAGATCTGTGGTGAAGCGTTGTGGGGCCTGATGGCGATGGTCATCATCCTCGGCGGCATTCTCTCGGGGATTTTCACCGCGACCGAATCGGCGGCCATCGCCGTACTGTGGTCGTTCTTCGTGACCATGTTCATCTACCGCGACTACAAGTGGAGCGAACTGCCGAAACTGATGCACCGCACAGTGCGCACGATCTCGATCGTGATGATCCTGATCGGTTTCGCCGCCAGCTTCGGCTACATCATGACCCTGATGCAGATTCCGGCGAAGATCACCACGATGTTCCTGACCCTGTCGGACAACCGTTACGTGATCCTGATGTGCATCAACGTCATGCTGCTGTTGCTCGGCACCGTGATGGACATGGCGCCGCTGATCCTGATCCTGACGCCGATCCTGATGCCGGTGATTCTCGGCATTGGCGTGGACCCGGTGCAATTCGGCATGATCATGCTGGTGAACCTGGGGATTGGTTTGATAACGCCGCCGGTGGGCGCGGTACTTTTTGTGGGGTCGGCCGTGGGTAAAGTCAGTATCGAATCAACCGTGAAGGCGCTGCTGCCATTCTATGGCGTGCTGTTCCTGGTGCTGTTGGCCGTGACTTACATTCCTGCTATCTCGCTGTGGTTGCCACATCTGGTGTTGTAATCCCTAAAAAAGATCGCAGCCTGCGGCAGGCTGCGATCTTTTCCTCCATTCAGCACAAGACAAAAACCATGATCCTTCTCGAACTCGAAGACGAATCAACTCGCCTCACCCTCGCTCCGGAGCTGGGCGGCAGCATCGTCAACTGGACCGTGCGCAGCACTGGCCAGCCGTTGTTGCGCCACGCGGATGCCCAGGCACTCAACACCGGATTACCGGGCAAGCTCGGTTGCTTCCCGCTGGTGCCGTGGTCCAACCGGATTGCCCAAGGCGGCTTCGACTGCCCCGATGGCTGGCTGGCCCTGCCCCCCAACAGCCTGACCGATCCCCTGCCGATTCATGGCAGCGCCTGGCAGCAACCTTGGCAAGTGGTGTCTTCCACCGCGCATGAAGTGGTGCTGCAACTCAACAGCGCCTGCCCCTTCGCTTACTGCGCCCGCCAACGCTTCCATCTGAGCGAAGGCAAACTGAGCATCGAATTGAGTGTGACCCATCAGGCCGAACAAGCGGCCTGGCATGGCCTGGGGTTGCATCCGTATCTACCCCGCACCGCCAACACCCGATTGCACGCACCCGCTCGTCAAGTCTGGCTATGCGATAGCGCCAAACTGCCGACACAGCTCGACAGCCTGCCCGCCGATTGGGATTTCCAGGCGCTCAAGCCGCTCCCCGACACACTGGTCGACAACGGCTTCTGCGAATGGGATGGCCACTGCCTGATCCGGCAACCGGATCTCGGTTATGAATTGCACTGCCAGGCAACCGGCAGCGATTACTACCTGCTCTACTGCCCGGTTGGCCTGGAGTTTTTCTGCATCGAACCGGTGAGCCATCCGGTCAATGCGCATCACCTGCCCGGCCGTCCGGGGTTACGTTTGCTGGAGCAAGGGCAAACCGCTGATTTGGGTTTCAGCCTGCAATATCGGGCGCTATAACGCACGCATCAACATGTAGATCGCGACCACCAGACAAACACTGGCAAACCCCACTTGCAACGCTCGCGCCGGCACCCGCGCGCAGAACCTGCGGCCAATGACCATGCCGACGATGCTGGAGACGATGAAGGCAATGCCCAACCCGTCGATGCGCACCCCGGCATGGAACGCGCCGATCACACCAATGGCCGAAATCAGACTGATCACCATGAGCGATGTGGCCACGATCCCGCGCATCTGCACGTCGGTCAGTTGCTTGAAGGCCGGCACGATCAGGAAGCCGCCGCCCACCCCCAGCAGCCCCGATACCACACCGGTCACTGCGCCGAGGGCGGCCAGGGTCGCGGTGCATTTGGCGGTCCAGGAAAAGCGTCCGGTGTGCTGATCGAGCATGCAGTTTTTCTGGCCCCAGTTGGCGTGACCGTGATCGCTCGGCCCCTCGTCCTTGCGCTCACGCCGCAGCATCCGCGCTGCCACCATGACCATCAGCAGGCTGAACAGGATCATCAGGATTTTTTCCGGCAACTGATGGGCGAAGTAGATGCCCACCGGCGAAAACACCGCGCCGAGTGCCGCAATCAACAACGCCGCGCGATAGCGCACCAGGCCATGCCGCAAACCGTCGATGGCCCCCACCGCCGCCGCGCTGCCCACCGCGAACAGCGCAACGGGCGCCGCCGTGGTCATGCTCCATCCCAGGCCGAGTACCAATGCCGGCACGGCGAGAATGCCGCCGCCGGCCCCGGTCAAACCCAGTACCAGCCCCATGACCACACCAAAAAAACTCGCCAGCAACATAAAACGCTCGTAATCCATGACAAAGGCCGGGAACGCCCGGTATCGATAGAGTGACAGGATAGAGCCCGTCCGGATTTTTCGTTAACAGAATTGACGCGGGGCTGGTCAGCGCAAGGAAAATGAAACTAACCTCATGACTTGTCCACGAAGAAACAACCCTCATGCCTGCCCTGATTGAAGCCTTTTTCGACGATGCCTCGTCCACCTACAGCTACGTGATCTACGAAGCGGATGGCGGGCAATGCGCGATCGTCGACCCGGTGCTCGACTACAACCCCGCCGCCGGGCGAACCACTACCGTGCAGGCCGACCGGATCATCGCGTTCGTGCGCGAGCACCGCTTGCAGGTGCAATGGTTGCTGGAAACCCATGCTCACGCCGATCACCTGTCCGCCGCACCGTACCTGCGCCGGGAACTGGGCGGCCAGATCGCCATCGGCCAGTCGATCTGTAAGGTGCAGAACGTGTTCAAGTCCCTGTTCAACCTTGAGCCGGAGTTCTGCATAGATGGCTCACAATTCGATCACCTGTTCGCCCCGGATGAATCATTTTCCATCGGCAACCTGAAGGCCACGGCCCTGCATGTGCCCGGCCATACGCCGGCGGACATGGCCTATCTGATCGGCAACGATGTGATTCTGGTCGGCGACACCCTTTTCATGCCGGACGTCGGCACCGCACGCTGCGACTTTCCCGGCGGCAACGCCAATCAGATGTTCGCCTCGATCCATAAACTGCTGGCCTTCCCCGCCAGCGTGCGCCTGTATGTCTGCCACGATTACCCGCCCGAAGGCCGCACCCCGCAGTGCGTGACCACCGTTGGCGAGCAGCGTAAAAACAACATCCACGTGCGCGACGGCATCGACGAAGCAGCCTTCGTCGCCATGCGCACCCGACGCGATGAGGGGTTGGGAATGCCGACGCTGTTGCTGCCGGCGATCCAGGTCAATGTGCGGGCGGGGAATTTGCCACCGGCCGAAGACAATGGCGTGACCTACCTGAAAATCCCGATCAATCAGCTGTGACGTCGGATCCTGCGACCTGCTTTTCCCATAGGCCGCTTGCCGAATTAAAGGTAAACGCCAGAGACTGGCCGTGGGAGATCAGATGTTCGGGTTCCCCCGGTTTCTGATGATGGCTGATTCGGGTGTCTGAGGTCGCCTTGTTGACGACCACCACCACACTCGTATCGGGTGCCAGAGTTGGCAGACAAATCAATGGCGCGTAATTACCAATCGACAGTGTGTAACGCACAAATTTCTCGCCGTCGCAGGGCGCCGGAATCAGATAGCCCTGTTCGTTGGGAGAATAGTCGCGAACCTGCAATTTCCATTGACGATTACCGTCTAAACACACGAAAGCCACAGCATCGCCCTTCGACAAACGAACTCGCGTCAGCCGGACATCACTGCCACTCATATCCAACTCAAATTCGCGAGAAGATTCCATACAAATCAGCAGTCGATGGAATTGTTCGTCGAGAATTCGCGGCAATGCGACGGTTTCGGCAGCGTGTTCGTCGCTGATCTTGAAAATGAGATGCCGTGCATCGCTCTGAATGCTGGCTTCGGCCGGACGGGCCAACTTGACGTCCGGAATGCCAAGCGCGCGGGCACGAAATTGGTTCGAATATATGATGTTATCCACTAATCGATGCCGAAGTGACCAATCCGTATGAATGATGAAATGCTTCATGATCGGATGATTGGCACTGCCCGCAGCAAACCACGACATCAACGAACCAGAAATGTCTTTGGCCCCATCGAAAGGCAAACTCATTCGGTGAGCCTGGATTGATCTGACTTCACCTGTCGGTTTGGTTTCATTGCCAACTCTACTGATAAAGGCGCCAAGTTCCCGGTCCGAAGGTGTGTTTGAACCAATCCAGCGCTGATTGACACCCGGCCAGAAAACTTCGTCTCTGGGTGTTGCGTAATAGGCAATAACGACATTTTTAAAGTTTGGCAAGGCCCATATTTGGGAGATTGTCAGGTTTTTGTATACCTGAGAAATAATCCTGTCGCCGAATTGTGCTTTAAGGATACCTGCCAGTTCATTATGGGCAGCTTCGGTAAATCCCTTAAATTGATGAAAGTCCAGTATTACAACTTCCCGTCGACGATCCCAGCCTACGCCATAATGAAAAGATTTCACGCCAGCAATGATATCGCCCTGAACAGTTCTCCCATTTACTGTTGAATGAAAAATACTAAACCGCCGAGGATCGCCCCATGGATAACCCGTAAAATGTTGGACCCTGAGATCCAGCACGCGGATACCTGCATTCAACTGATCATGGGGTGATACGTCCTGACAAACCTCCAGACTGGGTGCCCATTGGGCTTGTTTATCGAAACCGGCGTTGTGGGTGCCAGGCAGGATTGCCATATCAATCGGCAAGTTTCTCACGCCTATGTACGTGCTCATCCAGTGCGTTCGGTTATTATTGAAGGGTTTGCAAATTCCGCCGCTCCAACTCCCACCAGGGCACCACCCGGCGGTTACCGACACATCCCCGTCGTCCTGAGAAGGACCTGGCCCACCCTCCATTAAAGATTGAGGGTCAATTGACTGAATTTCAAAATCCCTCTCAAAAAATGGTTCAAAAACGGGTGTCACATACTCCTTTATATTACCTTCATCATCAAGATCATCAGGATGTATGTCCATTGTGCAAGCCAAGAATATTTTATCTATTGAACTTCCCATCTTTTTATTCGCCTCTAATTAATTAAGGAGCGATAAACATACTATTTACTTTCAAACCGGGCCTCGTAGAATAACTGTAAAGGCGGCGCTTACAACCCATACTAAATTTGTCGATGCACCGTCTTAATCATCACTTATCCAGCGTCATTCCATTCGCGGGCAATGGCAGTGCAGTTTTGTACCGCACCTGCTTGAGCGCAAAACTCGACCGAATGTTCGCCACCCCCGGCACCTTGGTCAGAAAGTCCATCATGAAGCGTTCCAGCGACTGAATGGTCGGCACCAAAACGCGGATCAAGTAATCCGGGTCGCCGGCCATTAGATAGCACTCCATCACCTCGGGGCGGTCTGAGATCGCTTCCTCGAAATGCTGCAACGCCTCTTCCACCTGCTTCTCCAGGCTGACGTGGATGAACACGTTCACGTGCAGCCCCAGCAGGTCAGCGTCGAGCAGCGTTACCTGCTCGCGAATCAGGCCCAACTCTTCCATCGCCTTGACCCGGTTGAAGCACGGTGTCGGCGACAGGTTGACCGAGCGTGCCAGGTCAGCATTGGTGATCCGCGCGTTCTCCTGAAGGCTGTTGAGAATGCCAATATCGGTACGGTCCAGTTTGCGCATGAGATAAAACCACCTGTTTTTTATGTTTATGCAGATTTTTTATCTGCAAATGATCTTTAGCGCAACGAAACAGAGAGAAATATTCTTCTTGGCCGGGCCTATGATTGTTGTAGGACAAGATTTCTTCCACAGAACGAAATCTGTCAGCTCACTACAAGAAATTCACAAGATCGAGCGTAGAAGCCATGACCCAAGCGTACGAACCGCTGCGCCTGCACGTCCCTGAACCTTCGGGCCGTCCCGGTTGCAAAACCGACTTCTCCTACCTGCATCTGACCGATGCCGGCACGGTGCGCAAACCCCCAATCGACGTTGAACCGGCCGACACGGCAGACCTGGCCCGCGGCCTGATTCGCGTGCTTGACGATCAGGGCAACGCCCTGGGTCCGTGGGCCGAAGGCGTGCCTACCGAGATTCTGCGCAAAGGCATGCGCGCCATGCTCAAGACGCGCATCTACGACAACCGCATGGTGGTTGCCCAGCGTCAGAAGAAAATGTCGTTCTACATGCAGAGCCTCGGCGAAGAAGCCATCGGCAGTGCCCAGGCCCTGGCCTTGAACATCGACGACATGTGCTTCCCGACCTACCGTCAGCAAAGCATCCTGATGGCCCGCGACGTACCGCTGGTGGACCTGATCTGCCAACTGCTGTCCAACGAGCGCGATCCGCTCAAAGGACGCCAGCTGCCGATCATGTACTCGGTGAAAGAGTCCGGTTTCTTCACCATTTCCGGCAACCTGGCCACCCAGTTTGTCCAGGCTGTGGGCTGGGGCATGGCCTCGGCGATCAAGGGCGATACCAAAATCGCCTCGGCCTGGATCGGCGACGGCGCCACCGCTGAATCTGACTT
This sequence comes from Pseudomonas sp. NFX224, assembly GCF_048565165.1. Taxonomy (NCBI): domain Bacteria; kingdom Pseudomonadati; phylum Pseudomonadota; class Gammaproteobacteria; order Pseudomonadales; family Pseudomonadaceae; genus Pseudomonas; species Pseudomonas sp. NFX224. The sequence continues at coordinate 571,052 of NZ_CP183416.1, forward strand.
CCATACCGCCCTGACGTTCGCCCACGTTTACCGTGCGCCAGTGATCCTCAACGTGGTCAACAATCAATGGGCGATCTCCACCTTCCAGGCGATTGCCGGGGGTGAAGCCACCACGTTCGCCGGTCGTGGCGTCGGTTGCGGCATCGCTTCGCTGCGGGTCGACGGCAACGATTTCTACGCGGTCTACGCCGCCTCGGCCTGGGCCGCCGAACGCGCCCGCCGCAACCTCGGCCCGACCATGATCGAGTGGGTTACCTACCGCGCCGGCCCGCACTCCACCTCCGATGACCCATCGAAATACCGTCCTGCCGACGACTGGAGCCACTTCCCGTTGGGCGACCCGATCGCGCGTCTCAAGCAGCACCTGATCAAGGTCGGCCAGTGGTCCGAAGAGGAACACACCGCCGTCAGCGCCGAACTGGAAGCCGAAGTGATCGCCGCACAGAAAGAAGCCGAGAAATTCGGCACCTTGGCCGGTGGCCAGATTCCAAGCGCCGCGACCATGTTCGAAGACGTCTACAAAGAGATGCCGGAGCACTTGAAGCGCCAGCGTCAAGAGCTGGGGATCTGACATGAACGATCACAACAACAATATCCAGTTGGACACCGCCATGACCACGACCACCATGACCATGATCCAGGCCCTGCGCTCGGCCATGGATGTGATGCTTGAGCGTGACGACAACGTCGTGGTGTTCGGCCAGGACGTCGGTTATTTCGGCGGCGTGTTCCGCTGCACCGAGGGCCTGCAGAACAAGTACGGCACCTCCCGCGTGTTCGACGCGCCGATCTCCGAGAGCGGTATCGTCGGCGTGGCCGTGGGCATGGGCGCCTACGGTCTGCGCCCGGTGGCCGAGATCCAGTTCGCCGACTATGTGTACCCGGCGTCCGACCAGATCATTTCCGAAGCCGCCCGCCTGCGTTATCGCTCGGCCGGCGAGTTCACCGCACCGATGACCCTGCGCATGCCCTGCGGTGGCGGCATCTACGGTGGCCAGACCCACAGCCAGAGCATCGAGGCGATGTTCACTCAGGTGTGCGGTCTGCGCACCGTCATGCCATCCAACCCGTACGACGCCAAGGGCCTGCTGATCGCTTCCATCGAAAACGATGACCCGGTGATCTTCCTGGAGCCGAAACGCCTGTACAACGGCCCGTTCGACGGTCACCACGACCGCCCGGTAACGCCGTGGTCGAAACACCCGGCCGCGCAAGTGCCGGACGGTTACTACACCGTGCCGCTGGACGTCGCCGCCATTACCCGTCCGGGCAAGGACGTGACCATCCTGACTTACGGCACCACCGTGTACGTGTCGCAAGTGGCCGCTGAAGAAACCGGCATCGACGCCGAAGTGATCGACCTTCGCAGTTTGTGGCCGCTGGACCTGGAAACCATCGTCAAGTCGGTGAAGAAGACCGGCCGCTGCGTGGTCGTCCACGAAGCCACTCGCACCTGCGGTTTCGGCGCCGAACTGGTGTCGCTGGTGCAAGAGCACTGCTTCCACCACCTGGAAGCGCCAATCGAACGCGTCACCGGTTGGGACACCCCCTACCCGCACGCGCAAGAGTGGGCGTATTTCCCTGGCCCGTCCCGTGTGGGCGCGGCTCTGAAACGGGTCATGGAGGTCTGAATGGGCACGCACGTTATTAAAATGCCGGACATTGGCGAAGGCATTGCAGAAGTCGAATTGTCGGTGTGGCACGTCAAGGTCGGCGACATGGTCGTCGAAGATCAGGTACTGGCCGATGTCATGACCGATAAAGCGATGGTGGATATTCCATCGCCGGTCCATGGCAAGGTCATCGCCCTCGGCGGTCAGCCGGGCGAAGTCATGGCGGTCGGCAGTGTGCTGATCAGCATTGAAGTCGAAGGCGCGGGCAATGTTAAGGAGTCGGCGCAACCGGCACCTGTAAAAGAAGCGCCGGTCGCAGCGCCAACAGTCGAAGCCGTGGTGGAAAGCAAACCGGTCGCTGCTGCAACGCCGAAAGCCGCCGTTTGCCAGGGACCGATGGTCGCTCGCGAAGCCGACGAGCGTCCGCTGGCGTCCCCGGCCGTGCGCAAGCATGCGCTGGACTTGGGCATTCAGCTGCGTCTGGTGCGTGGGTCCGGCCCGGCCGGTCGCGTACTGCATGAAGACCTCGACGCCTACCTGGCGCAGGGTCAGTCCAATGCATCGACGGCCAGCAGCGCCTACACCCAACGCACCGACGAAGAACAAATCCCGGTAATCGGCATGCGCCGCAAGATCGCCCAGCGCATGCAGGACGCCACCCAGCGTGCCGCCCATTTCAGTTACGTCGAAGAAATCGACGTCACCGCCGTGGAAGAGCTGCGCACGCACCTCAACGAAAAACACGGTGCGACCCGCGGCAAGCTGACCTTGCTGCCGTTCCTCGTCCGCGCCATGGTCGTCGCCCTGCGCGACTTCCCGCAGATCAACGCCCGTTACGACGACGAAGCCCAGGTCATCACCCGCCTCGGCGCGGTGCATATGGGCATCGCCACTCAGGCCGACATCGGTTTGATGGTGCCGGTGGTGCGTCACGCCGAAGCCCGCAGCCTGTGGGACAGCGCGACTGAAATTTCTCGCTTGGCCACCGCTGCGCGCAACGGCAAGGCCAGCCGCGATGAGTTGTCCGGCTCGAGCATCACCCTGACCAGCCTCGGCGCGTTGGGCGGCATTGTCAGCACGCCGGTGCTGAACCTGCCGGAAGTAGCGATCATTGGCGTGAACAAAATCGTCGAACGGCCAATGGTGATCAAAGGCCAGATCGTGATCCGCAAGATGATGAACCTCTCCAGCTCCTTCGATCACCGCGTGGTCGACGGTATGGACGCGGCGCTCTTCATCCAGGCCATCCGTGGCTTGCTCGAACAACCCGCAACGCTGTTTGTGGAGTAAGGCATGCAACAGACTTTGAACACCAAGCTGCTGATCATCGGCGGCGGCCCTGGCGGTTATGTAACGGCGATCCGTGCCGGCCAGTTGGGCATAGCGACCATTCTGGTGGAAGGCCAATCCCTGGGCGGCACTTGCCTGAACATCGGCTGCATTCCGTCCAAGGCGCTGATTCATGTCGCCGAGCAGTTTCACCAGACGCAACACCACAGCCAGCATTCCGCTCTGGGTATCAGCGTTTCGGCACCGACCCTCGATATCACCAAGAGCGTCGAGTGGAAGGACGGCATCGTTGATCGCCTGACCACCGGCGTTGCGGCGCTGCTGAAAAAGAACAAGGTCCAGGTCGTTCAAGGCTGGGCCAAGGTGGTTGACGGCAAAACCGTCGACGTCGGCGACACGCGCATTCAGTGCGAACACCTGGTGCTGGCCACCGGTTCCAAGAGCGTTAACCTGCCAATGCTGCCGATTGGCGGGCCGATCATCTCGTCCACCGAAGCCCTGGCGCCGACATCCGTGCCGAAACGGCTGATTGTGGTGGGTGGTGGCTACATCGGTCTGGAACTGGGCATTGCCTATCGCAAACTGGGTGCGGACGTCAGCGTGGTGGAAGCGCAGGATCGCATCCTGCCGGCCTACGACGCCGAACTGACCCAACCGGTGCACGACGAACTGAAAAAACTCGGCGTGAAGCTTTACTTGAAACACAGCGTACGCGGCTTTGATTCTTCGAATAATACCTTGCAGGTTCTGGAGCCGAACGGCGACACCTTGAACCTGGAGACCGATCAGGTACTGGTGGCCGTTGGCCGTAAACCGAGCACCCAGGGCTGGAACCTCGAAGCGCTGAACCTGGACATGAACGGCTCGTCGATCAAGATCGACAACCACTGCCAGACCAGCATGCGCAACGTCTACGCCATCGGCGACCTCAGCGGTGAACCGATGCTTGCGCACCGGGCCATGGCTCAGGGCGAGATGGTTGCCGAGCTGATCAGCGGCAAGTCCCGTGAGTTCAACCCTACCGCCATTGCCGCCGTGTGCTTCACCGACCCGGAACTGGTGGTGGTCGGCAAGACCCCGGACGACGTCAAGGCTGCCGGCCTGGATTGCATCGTTTCCAGCTTCCCGTTCGCCGCCAATGGCCGGGCGATGACACTGGAATCGAAAAGCGGCTTCGTGCGTGTGGTCGCCCGTCGGGACAATCATGTCGTTGTTGGTTGGCAGGCGGTGGGCGTCGGCGTGTCCGAATTGTCCACGGCGTTCGCGCAAAGCCTGGAAATGGGCGCACGGCTGGAAGACATCGGCGGCACCATCCATGCGCATCCGACGCTGGGCGAGGCGGTGCAGGAAGCGGCGTTGCGGGCACTAGGCCATGCGCTGCACCTGTAACTGAGGGTGGCAGTGATGGATCCATCGCCAGCAGGCTGGCTCCCACAATTGGAATGCGTTCCCCTGTGGGAGCCAGCCTGCTGGCGATTTCTTGAGGCCAACTCGATTTATCTGTCTGTCATCCGATAGTCCGGGCTGCGAAACAGGCCCGGAATGAAGTATTGTTGTCCCCATCCAAAAAACGTCAGAAGCCTTGAACCGTTTCGACGGTTGTTCAGTGATAGAGGGTGTCATGGGTAACGAAAGCATCAATTGGGACAAGCTGGGTTTTGACTACATCAAGACCGACAAGCGCTATCTGTCGTACTTTCGCGATGGCGAGTGGGACAAGGGCACCCTGACCGAAGATAACGTGCTGCACATCAGCGAAGGCTCGACTGCCCTTCACTATGGCCAGCAATGCTTCGAAGGCATGAAGGCCTATCGTTGCAAGGACGGCTCGATCAACCTGTTCCGCCCGGACCAGAACGCCCAGCGCATGCAGCGCAGCTGTGCGCGCCTGCTGATGCCGATGGTGGAAACCGAGCAGTTCATCGAAGCCTGCAAAGAAGTGGTCCGCGCCAACGAACGCTTCATCCCGCCGTACGGCACCGGCGGCGCGCTGTACCTGCGCCCGTTCGTGATCGGCGTGGGTGACAACATCGGCGTGCGTACTGCACCCGAGTTCATCTTCTCGATCTTCTGCATCCCGGTCGGCGCCTACTTCAAGGGCGGCCTGACCCCGCACAACTTCCAGATTTCCAGTTACGACCGTGCCGCACCACAAGGCACCGGCGCCGCCAAGGTCGGTGGCAACTACGCCGCCAGCCTGATGCCGGGCTCCAAGGCCAAGAAAGCCAACTTCGCCGACGCCATCTACCTGGATCCGATGACTCACACCAAGATCGAGGAAGTCGGTTCGGCCAACTTCTTCGGGATCACCCACGACAACAAGTTCGTGACCCCGAACTCGCCGTCGGTACTGCCGGGCATCACCCGTCTGTCGCTGATCGAGCTGGCCAAGTCCCGTCTGGGCCTGGAAGTGGTTGAAGGTGACGTGCTGATCGACAAGCTGTCTGACTTCAAGGAAGCCGGCGCTTGCGGTACGGCTGCAGTGATTACGCCTATTGGCGGCATCGACTACAACGACCACCTGCACGTGTTCCACAGCGAAACCGAAGTCGGCCCGATCACCCAGAAGCTCTACAAAGAGCTGACCGGCGTGCAGACCGGCGACATCGAAGCGCCAGCGGGCTGGATCGTCAAGGTTTGACCTGACGCCCATCCGCAATAAAAAATCGCCGCCCTCGGTACTCGAAGGCGGCGATTTTTTTTGCCCGGTCGCAACACCGATCTAGCCGAGTTGCCCCACGCGTTCCGGGTCCGGCCAGAACAACGCGGCCTGGCCACAGCGAACGCCCTGTTCGTCCAGCAGCGTCCAGACACTGCCTTCATGAATCATGAACGCTTGCCCCATGCGGTCGACCCGATAACCGCTGTAGCCGTGGGCGATGCCCTTGGCCGTGACTTGCTCCAGCAAGGTCTGGCGCATTTCCCGATCCAGCGGTGATGCACTGAAACGCGAAGGCATGCCGATGAACTGCTCGCGCGGATATTGGAAACTGGCGAGCGCCTGCTCGTTGGCGTAATAAAACAGCGGATCGTCTTCGGTGCCATGGGCCAGCAAGGCGTAGGGTGCATGGGCATGCAACCACGCCAGGCGCTCGTCTTCGCTCAGCGAATCCGGTGCAGGCAAGTGTGCGCCGGTCCAGTGCCGATAAGCGGCATCCAGCTGTTGAACCATCTCCCGGAATTCATTGAATGGCGACATGGGGCTCCTGCTGATGAAAGGTGAGTCGCACCGACGCTACTGAAAACTCGCGATAAAAAACAGACCCGATTTTGTTTCTTTCAATCAGCTCACGGTTTTGAAGAGCGCTGTAAGCCGCTGTAAATCTTCTATTTTTCGCACAGTCAAAAAGACCAAAAACAGTCTTAATGACAACAACCCCATCGAGTCAAAATAACCCTCACCCGCCCCAAGCACCTGCGTTTCAAGCCTCTTCACATTGGCCTGATTCTTGGTACGTGACCTGTAAACGCTCACTGACCAAAGGAACATCGTTTATGAACAATACTTTTCAGGATCGTCTCGCCGTCGTCACCGGTGCCAGTTCCGGAATCGGTCTGGCCGTCACCGAGCGGCTGCTGGCTCAAGGTGCCCGCGTGTTGGCAATGTCACGCCAGATCGGCGGTCTCGGTGAATTGGCAGAACGCTTCACGACGCAACTATCGTGGGTGGCGGGTGATGTGACCCAACCGGACGATCTGGCGCGGCTGGCGAAACAGGCTGCAACCATGGGCCCGGTGAGCTATCTGGTGCCGAACGCCGGCATTGCAGAGCTCGCCGACGGCCTGGACCTGGCCGCGTTCGACCGGCAATGGGCGGTCAACGGCGCCGGTGCGCTTAACACCCTGGCCTGCCTGCGCGGGCAATTGGCGGCCTCCGCTTCGGTGGTGTTCATCGGCACCTTCCTGGCACAAGTGACCTTTCCCGGACTGGCCGCCTACATCGCATCCAAAGCGGCGTTGATCCACCATGCCCGCACCCTGGCGGTAGAACTGGCGCCGCACGGCATCCGCATCAACACCGTGTCGCCCGGCCCTACCGCCACGCCGATCTGGTCCACCCTGGGCCTGAAGAGCGAAGAGCTGAGCGACGTGGCCAACGCAGTCAACCTGCGGCTGTTAGACGGTCAGTTCCTGGAAGCCGGGGCCGTCGCCGACGTGATCCTGTTCCAGCTCGGCAACGGCGCCCGCAATGTCATCGGCCAGGACTGGGTGGTCGATAGCGGGTACACGATTCGCTAATAACCCTATAAATATCAATACGTGGAAGCACCAACATGATGTTTTTTCGAGGCTATTGTCGAGCGTTCTTCTGACATCGCCACCTGCAACCCAAACCGCGCGCTGATCTCCTTGCGACCCAGGGGTGGTCAGCGTCATCGCTCATCGCAAGCAGGCTCTCCCACAGATGTTTCAGAAACACCTTACATCTATAAAGTGCAGCCTGATTTAGCGTCCGCATCGCTACTAGAAAATGAAACAAGGACGCTCATGGCCGGCAGAACCGACATACCTCGGGTTAAAAACCCACCTCAAGGCGACGGACACCACGCCTCCAGCCGCTTCATGACCACCACCGAACTGGCGGAGCGGGACGCAAGCCAAAAAGCATATGACGATATGCTGGCGCGACAACAGGCATATGAAGACCGCCTCTTCAGGCAACCTCATCAACAGGAACAGCCAAGCCCTATGGGTTGTGTGTTCGCCAAAAGCTGCAAACTCCCCAACGGCGTGATCAATCATGACAACCGCGCCGGGTTTGTCCCGGTGGAGGCACTGGCTGACTACGGAAAGCTCTCCCTGTTAGGTGGCCGTGAAAGGGATTCAGCGGGAAATATTCCACTCAAAAAAATCGGTGGCAGCCGGTTACCTCCTGCATTGGGAACGCTTCTGTTAGGCCAGGCGGGTGTCACTGGCACCCGTGCTGCCGGTACCGCAGGCGTAGTGACGGGTGGTGTTGTCACTGGGGCATTGTTGGGAATGGTCGCCCTACTTTGGCCGTCGAGTTTGGGGGACAGTTCCCTCTATACGGAGGAACAGCTCAGGTCACTTCAGAAAGGCCGTACACGTGTCCGCCTACACGTAGAACAACAAGCTGATGGCAGCATCAAGGGATACGGATACAACACCCAGAATCGCCGCGATTGGGAAATGATTCCCGTGGTGCAGTTCGTGGCTCAAGGCGCTCAGCAAGTTGCGGACTTTGGCAACGGGACAACGTTGATATGGACACCTGCCGTTGACCCTTCCGACGCGTCGGGGATTCCACCGCTGGAAAGTGCCCCACAAGCCCCGCACATCTGGATTTATCCGCCTACTGAACAGGCAGATAACATCATCGTCGACCCGATCCACCCTCCTGAATACAACGACTTTATCCTTGTTTTCCGGCTGAATCTGGAGTCCAGCCGCTGTATGTTGTGATCTCAAGACCTGCTATCGGCGGTGATATAAAGTACCACCGACCGCCGCTGTCATTACCTGCATTTCCAGATGCCCTTCCTGTTAAATCAAAAAGCAGTGTTCAGGGCGGCGGAGGTAAACGAAGCCGATGGAAGGATCGAAAGGGTCGAATATTTGAATGGGATAGCAAGACTGGCGCAATCGAACTCTACGACAAACAAGGTAAGCATCTTGGTGAGTTCAACCACGAAACAGGTGACCAGATCGACCCCGCGACACCCGGCAGATTCACCGCGAAATAGATTCGGAGAGTAATTATGTTTTTATGGATTAGTGGCTTTTTCAAAGGTGATGACAAGGATGACTCATTAAAATACGAACTGACCGTTCAACCAGAGTTTGAAGGCGTTGTTATGGGTGTTCTTGGCTGGAAAAGTCTAGACGAAAGTGCGGATGGAGAGTGGTTGCTGTCCGACGAGCAAGTGCAAAAAATCGCTTCAGCTCTCAAAGAGCCGCTACCGTCTGAACTGGATCTCTTCATAGGGGTACGGGGCTAGAAAGTACTGTGCCGGAGGGAGGTGCGCAAAAATTCCGGAGAGCTAAAAAATGAGTTTTATCTATCGGGATCCATCAATTAGCCACGACGAAGCAGGCAGCCTTCTTGATAGCGACTTAGTAACGGACATTGTCACCGCGCTGATTTCGATTGGTTTGAATGAGCAGGACAACGTTTGGGCTCTGATCGTTTGCCTGAAACATCTTGAGAATGGAACTGAACCGATTGCAGCATCCGCCGTCACCGCGCTTGGTCATATCGCTCGCAGGCACGGAAAACTGGACAGGGAAGTGGTCCTCCCGGCACTCGAAACCGTAAAGCAAAAATTTCCTTCCCTGGAAGGAATTATCGCGGATACGCTCGATGATATTGACGCATTTACCTGACCCGACGAGCCTTCAAATACAGAACACTGTGGTGGGACTTACCGCCCACCACAACAGCTCAGCTATCACCCTCAATCATCCCGCGTCAAAACTTCCAGCAACTCAATCTCAAAAACCAGATTCGAATTCGGCGTGATCTTGCCCATCGTGCGCTCGCCGTAGGCCAGATGCGCCGGCACCAGCAACTTGCGCCTGCCACCGACCTGCATGCCCATCAGGCCTTGATCCCATCCTTTAATCACCCGACCGGTGCCAATCACGCATTGAAAAGGCTTGCCCCGGCTGTAGGAAGAATCGAATTCAGTGCCGTCTTCCAGCCAGCCACGGTACTGGGTGGTGATCAATGCGCCTTTGATGGCGGTTTTACCGTCACCCACCTGTAGATCGATTACCTGTAGCTCGTCATTCATTGATTTCACTCGTATGCTCGTTCGCCCAAGGGCCGATGGGCGCCGTTTTCCCAGATTTGCCGTCGATTGGCAACCTTTGCCCTCGCTTGACCACCGTTTGCGGCTGTTTGCCGAAGTTGTCCTGCACTAAGCTAACCATCATCCACACTTGGGGTTTATGACGCCATGATGGCCATCCCTGAATGACCCTGCTCTGGACCAGTGCCGCCATCGGCTCGGTGATGCTCGTTCTGATCGTCGTGCTGATTTGCCGCGAGCGCAAATTGCGCAGGCGACTCGCCGAGTACCGCGACATCATCAACAGCCTCGCCGAAGGTCAGAACATTCGTCAGGACGGCGACGCCGAGCGCTTCAAGCGCAGCCAATACTTCGCCCGCATTGGCACCTGGGACTGGGATGTCGACACCGACAAGCTCTATTGGTCCGAGGCGATCTACGGCATGTTCGGCTTCAAGATCGGCGAAGTGACGCCCTCCTACGCACTGTTCTGTTCCTGCGTGCACCCGGACGATCGGGCCAGGGTTCGCGCCGGCGAGTTGCGTTGCCTGGCCACCGGCGAAAACCACGACGAGGAATACCGCGTGGTCTGGCCCGACGGCACCATCCGCTGGTTGCGGGAAACCGGCAACGTGGTCAAGAACGACTGCGACGAAACGATCAAGATGATGGGCGTGGTGCGCGATATCACCGAGGAAAAAGCGTCGGCCAGTTACCTGCGACACCTGGCCCATTTCGACCCGCTGACCGGGCTGCCCAACAGGCTGGTGCTCGAAGAGCGATTATCCGAGGCACTGGAACGGGCGCGTGTCAGCGCAACCCGGGTGGCGCTGGTGTTTGTAGACCTCAACGGTTTCAAGGCGATCAATGACCATTACGGCCATGCCGCCGGCGACCGGGTGCTGATCACCACCGCCACCCGCCTGAAAAAAATCCTCCGCGCCACCGACACCGTCGCCCGCATCGGTGGCGACGAATTCGTGGTCATTCTCCAGGACCTGCCCCCAGGAGGCAGCCTGCAAGACGAAGCCCGCAGCATCTGCCAGAAAATCTTCGTCGAACTCTCCCCACCCATGACCATCGGCAGCGACCAGCGCCACATCGGCACCAGCCTCGGGGTCGCGGTGTTCCCGGATCATGCGCCGAGCATGGACCGGCTGATTCATATTGCCGACCTGGCAATGTATGAGGCCAAGCGCAGTGGGAACAATCAGTATCGGTTGGGCGAGCAGGCGGTCAGCCGGGCTGAATGAATGGCTGGATCTGCGCCGCTCACAGCATTGATCCACTTCGCACATCAATGCATGCCAACTATGCAATTAACATATCGATCCCCCTGCTCCACTATCCGCCCCAATAAGAACCGTGCGCCGCGTACACGCAGCGCACGTCATAAAAGCGGTGGAGTATTTATCGATGACAGCCTCAATTCCGCGCGGAAGCTCTCGCGCCAGCGCCATCTTCCGGGTCACCTCGGGCAACTTCCTCGAACAGTTCGACTTCTTCCTTTTCGGTTTCTATGCCACGCAGATCGCTGCGGTGTTCTTCCCCGCCAGCAGCGAGTTCGCCTCGCTGATGATGACCTTTGCCGTGTTCGGCGCAGGATTCTTGATGCGCCCGCTCGGCGCCGTGGTGTTGGGTGCCTACATCGATGATGTCGGTCGGCGCAAAGGGCTGATCGTTACGTTGTCGATCATGGCCAGCGGCACAATTCTGATTGTGCTGGTCCCCGGTTACGAAACCATCGGCCTGTTCGCCCCGGCCCTCGTGTTGATTGGCCGATTGCTCCAAGGCTTCTCGGCAGGCGCGGAATTGGGTGGTGTCTCGGTGTACCTCTCGGAGATCGCCACGCCGGGCAATAAAGGTTTTTTCACCAGTTGGCAGTCGGGCAGCCAGCAAGTGGCGATCATCGTCGCTGCGGCGTTGGGCTATGGCCTGAACCAATGGATGGCGCCGGCGATGATTGCCGACTGGGGTTGGCGGATTCCGTTCTTCATTGGCTGCATGATCGTGCCGTTCATTTTCTTCCTGCGCCGCAACCTGGAGGAAACCGAAGAGTTCGTCGCTCGCAAGCAGCGCCCGAGCATGGGCGAGGTGTTCCGCACGCTGGCGCAGAACTGGGTGATCGTGTTCGCCGGGATGATGATGGTCGCCCTGACCACCACCGCGTTTTACCTGATCACCGTGTATGCGCCGACTTTCGGCAAAACCGTGCTGCACCTGAGCACCTCCGATGCGCTACTGGTGACGTTGCTGGTGGGTGTGTCGAACTTCTTCTGGCTGCCGATTGGTGGCGCACTCTCCGACCGTATCGGCCGTCGTCCGGTGTTGATCACCATGGCTCTGCTGGCGCTGGCTTCGACCTATCCGGCGCTGTCGTACCTGGTGCAGGCACCGAGCTTCATCAACATGCTGTTGGTGCTGCTGTGGCTGTCGTTCATTTACGGCTTGTACAACGGCGCGATGATTCCGGCGCTGACGGAAATCATGCCGGTGCAAGTCCGAGTGGCCGGTTTCTCTCTGGCTTACAGCCTGGCCACCGCAGTGTTTGGCGGGTTCACCCCGGCGATGTCGACCTTCCTGATCCAGTACACCGGCGACAAGGCGGCACCCGGTTACTGGATGAGTATCGCTGCGCTCTGTGCGTTGTGCGCAACGCTGTACCTCTATCGCCGCACCAGCGGGCGCCTGCAACCCGCCCTTTCGTGAATCAGCCCTCTCAGAGAAATCGCCCATGAAAAAGCTATTCAATGTTGCGGCCCTTGGCTTGCTCGTCAGCCTGGCCTTCAGTGCTGCGGCACAGGCCGAAGAAATCCGTGTGATGACCTCCGGCGGCTTCACCGCGGCCTACAAAATTCTCGGCCCGAAATTCGCAGCGTCCACCGGCAACACCCTCGATACCGCACTCGGTCCATCGATGGGCAAGGCCCCGGAAGCGATCCCCAATCGCCTGGCACGCGGAGAGAAAGCTGACGTGGTGATCATGGTCGGCTACGCGCTGGCCGATCTGATCAAGCAAGGCAAAGTCGACCCGGCCTCTCGGGTTGAACTGGCCGATTCGCGGATCGGCCTGGTGGTGCGCGAAGGTGCACCGAAGCCGGACATCAGCTCGGTCGACAGCCTGAAAAAGACCCTGTTGGACGCCAAATCCGTGGCCTATTCCGACAGCGCCAGTGGCGTGTACATCGAGCAGCAATTGTTCAAACGCCTGGGTATCGAGGATCAGCTCAAAGCCAAGTCGAGCATGGTGCCGAAAATCCCCGTGGGCTCAGTGGTTGCCACGGGCGACTATCAATTGGGCTTTCAGCAGGTCAGCGAATTGCTGCCGGTGCCGGGCGTGAGTTTTGTGGCGAAGATTCCGGAATCGGTGCAGTCGGTCACCCGCTTTGCCGCCGGCATTCCGGTGGGTGCACAACACCCGGCCGAGGCCAAGGCGTTGCTTGAGTACATGGCATCGGCCCAGGCGCAACCGGACGTGAAAGCCACCGGCCTGGATTCAGTCAACCGCTGACCGCAGGCTCCCGGACTTTCATTTCCACCACCAGCCGTTCCAGTTCAAGTGCTGCCGGGGTCAGGGTTCGACCCCGGCGCTTGATCAAACCAACGCTGCGCATCACTTGCGGATCGGTCAGTGGCACCCGCGTCAGAATCGGGTGATCCGCTGCCGGCATCGCCATCAACGGCACCGCCGCAACACCCAACCCCGCCTCCACCAGTCCAATCATCGTCGTAACATGCCGGGTTTCGCAGATGCTCGGCCGTTGCGGCACCACGCCGGTCAATGCCTGATCGAGCAAAAAACGGTTGCCTGAGGTCTTGTCCAGCGAGATGTAATCCTGCTGATAAAACTCGTCCCAAGTCACGCTGCTGCGTCCGGCCAATGGGTGATCGCGCCGGCAGGCCACGACGTAGCTTTCCTGCACCAGCGGCAAGAAATCGACTTCGGCCTCCAGCGAGCCCATGAAGCTCAGGCCGAAATCCGCTTCGCCATTGACCACCGCGCTCAACACTTCATGGGCGCTGGAATCCAGCACCTTGACCTTGATCCGCGGAAATTGCCGGTGATAGTGCGCGACTACCCGCGGCATGAAGTAGTACGCCGCCGACGGCACGCAGGCGACGGTGACGTGGCCGAGCCGGGTCGAAGCGACTTCGCTGATGCCCAGCAGCGCCACATCCAGGTCGTCGAGCAAGCGTTCAACGCTGGGCACGAAACCCCGTCCGGCCTGGGTCAGGCTGACCTTGCGGGTGGTGCGTTCGAACAACCGGACACCGAGCGCGTCTTCGAGTTTTTCGATTCGCCGGCTCAGGGCTGGCTGGGAGATGCGTACCGTGTCGGCAGCCTTGCGAAAGCTGCCCTGCTCCACCACGGCGCGGAAGGCTTGCAGATCGTTGAGGTCGAAATTGATGGCCATGGAGTGAACTCAGCGCTCGGGTCAGATTGATCCGCTTATTCTATGAATGTAACCAATTAATGCAAAATGTAACAACTGAGTTCCGACGCTATGCTGACGCAACTGGGTCGAGCCTTTATCCTTGTCGCCCTTGCCGTACCGAGTTAATGGAGTTTTCGCCATGCCCCATGAAGGCAGTCTGTTGCAAGCCGCAGTCGTTTTTCTGCTCGCGGCCGTGCTCACCGTTCCCCTGGCCAAGCGCCTGCAACTGGGGGCGGTGCTGGGTTATCTGTTTGCCGGGGTGATCATCGGTCCGTCGGTGCTCGGTTTGATCGGCAACCCGGAAAGCGTCGCCCACATCTCGGAACTCGGCGTGGTGTTGCTGCTGTTCATCATTGGTCTTGAGCTGTCGCCCCGACGGTTGTGGGTGATGCGCAAGTCGGTGTTCGGCGTCGGCCTGGCGCAGGTGCTGCTGACGGGAACGGTGTTGGGCTTGCTGGCGCTGTATGTGTTCGGGCAGCCGCTGAACACCGCGATTGTGTTGGGCCTGGGTCTGGCCCTGTCGTCCACGGCTTTCGGCCTGCAAAGCCTGGCCGAACGCAAGGAGCTGACCAGCCCCCACGGGCGTCTGGCGTTCGCGATCCTTCTGTTCCAGGACATCGCCGCGATCCCGCTGATCGCCATGGTGCCGCTGCTGGCGGGCAGCGATCAAAATCTCAGCGCAGCCGACGATGTGAATCAGGGGCTGCGCGTGCTGGTCAGCATTGCCATTGTGGTGGTCGGCGGACGCTATCTGCTGCGGCCGGTGTTCCGCATCGTCACCAAAAGCGGTTTGCCGGAAGTGTCCACCGCGACCGCCTTGCTGGTGGTAATGGGCACCGCCTGGCTGATGGACCTGGCCGGTATTTCCATGGCCCTCGGCGCATTTCTCGCCGGTCTGCTGCTGGCGGACTCCGAATACCGCCACGAACTGGAAGCACAGATCGAACCGTTCAAGGGCCTGCTGCTGGGGCTGTTTTTCATGAGCGTCGGCATGGGTGCGAACCTCAGTCTGCTGCTGCGCGAGCCCATCGTGGTGTTGGGGCTGACGGTGCTGCTGATCGCCGTCAAGTTGCCGCTGCTGTTTATCGTCGGACGCCTCGGAGGCTTGAACAAGGTCAGCGCGATTCGCCTGGGCATCGTATTGGCAGCCGGCGGTGAATTTGCCTTCGTAGTGTTCAAGATCGGCCGTGATCACGGTTTGTTCGACCCGCGCCTGTATGGCCTGCTGGTACTGGCGATCACCTTGTCCATGGCCCTTACACCCTTGTTGCTGCTGGTCTGTGCGCGTCTGGCCAGCCCCAAGGTGCAGCCGGTGGTCGTTCCCGAGAAATTCCGTGAAATCGATGCCGATGAGCCTCGCGTGGTGATCGCCGGCATGGGTCGCATGGGCCAGATCGTCGCCCGTATCCTGCGGGCGCAGAACATCAGGTTCGTCGCCCTCGACACCTCGGTGGAAACCATCGAACTGTCCCGCAGCTTCGGCGGCGTGCCGGTGTTCTACGGCGACCCGATGCGCCCGGAAATCCTCAGCGCGGCCAAAGTCGGCGAAGCCGAATTCTTCGTCATCGCCACTGACGATCCGGACACCAACATCAAGACCGCCGAACTGGTGCGCAGGCTCTACCCACACATCAAGATCATCGCCCGCGCGCGTAACCGTCAGCATGTGCATCGGCTGATGGACGTGGGCGCCCACGCCGTGCGCGAGACCTTTCATTCCAGCCTGGAAATGAGCCGGCAGACGCTGATCGGGCTGGGTTTGACCCAGGCTCAGGCCGATGCGCGGATCAAGCGCTTCAAGCATCACGACGAACAGGTGCTCGAAGCCCAGCATGCGATTTATGACGACGCGGTGAAGGTCAAGCAAACGGCGCAAGAAGCGCGGGCGGAGCTGGCGAGGTTGTTTGAATCGGATCAGCTGGAAGAGCAGGCAGGTAAAAAGTGAGTGGGTGAACGAAAACGCGGTGCACTGGATAAATCTTAAATACCAAGGAACCCGACAATGTCTGCCGAGCAATCCTCCCCCGCCCTCAAGGAAATCTTCAACGCCGAACGCCTCCAGCACATCGCCAGCGAGATGACGGCGGTCTATCCGGAGTTCGACGCCAAGGCCTTCCTGAAACTGGCCATGACCGGCCTGGCGGAGCTGTCGGTGATGCAACGCATGGCCCGCGTCAGCGATTGCCTGCACGCGGTACTGCCGCTGGGTTTTGAAGCATCGCTTGAGGTATTGCGCGCCCTTGCGCCGCGTCTCAACAGCGGCTTTGTCAGCATGTGCCTGCCGCATTACGTGGCGACTTACGGTGCCGATCGCTTCGACGTGTCGATGGACGCGCTCAAGTACTTCACCGCCTTTGGTTCTTCGGAATTCGCCATTCGCCATTTCCTGCGCAGCGATCCCGAACGGTCGCTGAAGCTGATGCACGACTGGTCGCTGGACGACAACGAGCATGTCCGGCGCCTGGCCAGCGAGGGTTGTCGCCCGCGCTTGCCGTGGTCGTTTCGCCTGGAACAGGTTCAGGCCAACCCGAATCTGGCCGCGCGCATCCTCGACAACCTCAAGGCCGACACCAGCCTTTACGTGCGCAAGTCCGTGGCCAACCACCTCAACGACATCACCAAGGATCATCCCGATTGGGTGCTCGACCTGATCGAAGGCTGGTCGCTGGATAACAAACACACCGCGTGGATCGCCAAACATGCGCTGCGTAGCCTGATCAAACAGGGTAACCCGCGGGCGTTGGCGATCATTGGTGCGGGTGGCAAACCTGAAGTCGAGATCATCGATGTGCGAGTCCACCCGCCGGTGATTGGCCTGGGGGAGAAAATCACCCTGTCCTTCGCCGTCAAATCCACGGTGGCGGACAGCCAGCGGCTGGTGATCGACTACGCCATCGACTACGTGAAAGCCAACGGCAGCACTTCAGCGAAGGTGTTCAAGCTCAAGGGGCTGACGCTGCCAGGCAATGGCACTGAGCATTTGAGCCGTGGCCAGCATATCAAGGAGCTGACCACTCGCAAGCACTATGCGGGAAAGCATGCGGTGCATGTGATGGTCAATGGCGAGCGGCTGGCCAGTACGGCGTTTGAAATCCTCCCGTGAAACTCGGTTCCAACAAGGATGAAGCTCACCGTTAAATCACCTGTGCGTTCGAGCCCAGCAGCAAGTCCTGCTCGCGCTCACACAACTCCACCACGTAATCCCACATCACCCGCAACCGCACGGATTTGTGCAACTCGCGCCGGGTGCTGATCCAGTAACTGCGCAGGATGCTTTCATCGGGAAACAACGGCACCAGACCGGGGTCGGCACTGGCCATGTAGCACGGCAGCACGGCAATCCCTAAACCCGCGCGCGCAGCCTGCTGCTGGGCAATCACACTGGTGCTGTGAAAGACCACCTGCGGGTTGCGGCAGAAGCTGTTGAGGAACATCAATTCCTGGCTGAACAGTAAGTCGTCGACATAGCCGATCCACGCATGCCGCCCCAGGTCCTCGCGACTGCCCAGCGGTGGCGCACGATCGAGGTAATCCTGGCTGGCGTAAAGCGCCAGGCGATAGTCAGTGAGTTTGCGCGTGACCAGCATGTCAGCGGACGGACGTTCAAGGTGGATGCTGATTTCCGCCTCGCGGTTGAGGATGCTGACAAAGCGCGGCACCGCCACCAGTTCCACTTCCAGTCCCGGATAGCGCTCGAACAAGCCGTTCATGCGACTGGCGAGGAACATGATGCCCAGCCCTTCCGTGACCCCGACGCGAATCTTGCCCAGCGGCGCCGTGGACTGGGTGATTTCCTCCTGGGCCAGCAACGCGACGTTTTCCATGGCCTCGGCGTGTTTGAGCAGTGCTTCGCCGGCCGGCGTCAGTTCATAACCTTGGGCATGCTGCACGAACAGCGCAGTGCCGAGGCTTTTTTCAACGGCCTCGATATGCCGCGCCACCGTGGCGTGAGTGGTGTTCAAACGGCGGGCCGCGGTCAGCAAACGCCCGCTACGCTGTAGCTCGAGAAAAAACCGCAGGTCATTCCAGTCGAACATCGTCCATCCTTAGGTCGTCGTTGTTTAAAAACGCACAGCAGCTGCGCAAAAACTAACATTCTTTTGACGAAAGCTAACAACTAGGATGACCGACAACAAGAACAACAAGACGAGGCCAGGGATGCAGTCTTCCCTTGATGAATACGACTACATCGTGGTCGGCGCAGGACCGGCCGGTTGTTTGCTGGCCAATCGACTGTCGGCCAACCCGCAACACCGGGTGCTGCTGCTCGAAGCCGGTGGCCGCGACAACTATGCATGGATTCACATCCCCGTCGGTTACCTGTTCTGCATCGGTAACCCGCGCACCGACTGGTGCTTCAAGACCGAAGCGCAACCGGGCCTGCAAGGCCGCACCCTGAGTTACCCGCGCGGCAAAGTGCTGGGCGGCTGCTCGTCCATCAACGGCATGATCTACATGCGTGGCCAGGCTGGCGATTACGATGGCTGGGCCGCCGACGGCAACCCCGGCTGGCGCTGGCAGGATGTGCTGCCGCTGTTCAAGAAAAGCGAAAACCACTTCGCTGGCGATTCGGAATTTCACGGCGCCAGTGGCGACTGGCGGGTCGAACGCCAGCGTCTGTCGTGGCCGATTCTCGATGCCTTCCGCAGCGCCGCCGAGCAAAGCGGCATTGCCAGCATCGATGACTTCAACCAGGGCGACAACGAGGGTTGCGGTTACTTCCAGGTCAACCAGAAGGCCGGTATTCGCTGGAACGCGGCGAAAGCGTTTCTCAAACCTGTCCGCAATCGCCCCAATCTGACGGTGCTGACCGGCGTTGAAGTCGACCGCGTATTGCTGGAAAACGGTCGCGCGTCGGCGGTCAGCGCCCGCTGGCAACATCAGGTGAAGACCTTCAAGGCGCGCAAGGAAATCGTCCTCTGCGCCGGTTCCGTCGGTTCACCGAGCATCCTGCAACGCTCCGGCATCGGCCCTCGCCCGCTGCTGCAACGCCTGGGCATCGGCGTCGTCCATGAGTTGTCCGGCGTCGGCGGCAACTTGCAGGATCACCTGCAACTGCGCCTGATCTACACACTGGAGAACGCCCGCACGCTCAATCAGATCGCCGGCAGCGTATGGGGCAAGATGGGCATGGGCTTGCGTTATCTGTATGACCGCAGCGGCCCGCTGTCGATGGCGCCGAGTCAGCTCGGTGCGTTTGCGCGTTCCGGGCCGGAACAGACCTCAGCCAATCTGGAATACCACGTGCAGCCCCTGTCACTGGAGCGTTTCGGCGAACCGTTGCACGCATTCCCGGCGTTCACCGCGTCGGTCTGCGACCTGCGTCCGCAAAGCCGTGGCCGGGTGGACATCCGCTCGGCCAATCCGCAAGAAGCACCGTTGATTCAACCCAATTACCTGAGCCATCCGGAGGACTTGCGGGTCGCCGCCGATGCCATTCGGCTGACCCGGCGCATCGTCGCCGCGCCGGCCCTGAAGGCGTTCAAACCGGTCGAGTACCTGCCCGGTGACAGCCTGCAAAGCGAAGAAGAGTTACACGAAGCCGCCGCGCGTATCGGCACGACGATTTTCCACCCGGTCGGCACCTGCCGGATGGGCAATGACGTCGATGCCGTGGTCGACGCCGAACTGCGCGTGCACGGCATCCCGGGCCTGCGCATCGCCGACGCCTCGATCATGCCGCGCATCACCTCGGGCAACACCTGTTCACCTACGCTGATGATCGCGGAGAAAGCCGCGCAGCTAATCCTCAACCCCGATTCAAGGAGCATCGCCCCGCAAAAGGAACTGGCCGCACATCCGTGAACCCCCACGGACACTGCAGGAGCGAGCCTGCTCGCGATGAACCTGAGAGCGCCGCGTGGTGTCAGGTTTACAGCGTTATCGTTGACGACCATCGTCGGATCGCCGCCCGGATCAGGCTCGCCCCTACAGGGAAACAAATACATCCGATACATCGAAGTAGCGGCACCCGCCCACAAGGCAGGCGCCGACAGTGGAACAACAAAAACAATCACTGTGAGGGATACCGACATGTCAGAACACGTTCAGCCCCTGGAAGCCACGCGCAGCGCGGGCACCAGCCAGGAAACCCAGAAAGTCATCTTCGCTTCATCACTCGGCACGGTGTTCGAGTGGTATGACTTTTTCCTTTATGGCGCCCTCGCGGCGGTGATCAGCAAGCAGTTTTTCGCCGGGGTCAACGACACCACGGCGTTCATCTTCGCGCTGATGGCCTTCGCCGCCGGCTTCATCGTGAGGCCATTCGGTGCCCTGGTTTTCGGTCGGTTGGGGGACATGATCGGTCGTAAATACACCTTTCTCGCGACCATTGTCCTCATGGGTCTGGCGACCTTTTGCGTCGGTTTGTTACCGACCTACGCCAGCATCGGCATCGCCGCACCCATCATCCTCGTGGTGCTGCGCATGCTTCAGGGCCTGGCCCTGGGCGGCGAGTACGGCGGCGCTGCGACGTACGTGGCAGAGCACGCGCCGATGGGCAAACGCGGTTTCCACACCAGCTGGATTCAGTCCACCGCCACCCTCGGCCTGTTGCTGTCGCTGCTGGTGGTGCTCGGTTGCCGCTACTTCACCGGCGATCAGTTCGAAGTCTGGGGCTGGCGCATTCCGTTCCTGTTTTCGATCATCCTGCTGGGCATCTCGACCTGGATTCGCCTGAGCCTGCATGAATCCCCGGCCTTCGTGAAAATGAAAGAGGAAGGCAAGCTCTGCAAATCGCCGATCCGCGATTCCTTCGGCAAATGGGAAAACCTCAAGGTCGTGCTGATCGCCCTGTTCAGCATCAACGCTGGCCAAGCCGTGACCTTCTATGCGGCGCAATTCTACGTATTGTTCTTCCTCACCCAGTTCCTGAAAATGGACCCGGCCGTGGCCAACGGCCTGCTGATCGTCAGCGTGACCATCGGCGCGCCGTTCTTCATTTTCTTCGGCTGGCTGTCGGACAAGGTCGGGCGTAAACCGGTGCTGATGCTCGGCCTGTTACTGGCTACGGCGTTGTACTTCCCGATCTTCAAGACCCTGGCCCACTACGCCAACCCGGCCATCGACCTGGCCAGCCGCCAGGCACCGATCACCGTGCTGGCCGACCCGGCCACCTGCACCTTCCAGTTCGACCCGGTGGGCAAGGCGAAATTTGATAGCCCGTGCGACAAGGTCAAGACCTTCCTGGTCAAGCAAGGCCTGCCCTACCAGAGCGCAGCGGCCCCGGCCGGCAGCGGCGTGCAGGTCAGCGTCGGCGACGTGAAGATCGACGGTTTCGACGAAGCCGCCCTGCGTGGCGCGGTGACCCTTGCCGGTTACCCGCAACAGGCTGACATGCAGCAGATCAACAAGCCGATGATCGTGGCGCTGATCGTCGCGCTGATCATCATCTCCGCCATGTGCTACGGCCCGCTGGCGGCACTGATGGTCGAACTGTTCCCGACCCGCATCCGTTACACCTCGATGTCGCTGCCGTACCACATCGGTAACGGCTGGTTTGGCGGTTTCCTGCCGACCGTGTCATTCGCTTTGGTGGTGTACACCGGGGACATCTTTTACGGGCTGTGGTATCCGGTGTTGATCACCGGGGTCAGCCTGGTGGTGGGGATGATCTGTTTGCGTGAGACACGCAACGTGGATCTGGACAAGAACTGACAGCCAGCCGAAAAAAACGCCCCGCACAAGCGGGGCGTTTTGGTTAATCTGATCCAAAGGCTCAACGGCACTCACCAGACCGAGGCACCGGCATGATCATTTCTTCTGCATCCGACTATCGCGAGGCAGCTCGTCGCAAACTCCCACGTTTCCTGTTCGATTACATTGATGGCGGCGCCTACGCAGAACATACGCTGCGGGCCAACAGCGCCGACCTGAGCGGCATCAGCCTGCGCCAGCGCATTCTGAAAAACGTCGAAACCCTGAGTCTCGAAACCACCCTCTTCGATCAACCGCTTGCAATGCCGATCATCCTCGCACCGGTGGGCCTGACGGGCATGTTCGCCCGCCGTGGTGAGGTACAAGCCGTGAAGGCGGCGCAGAACAAAGGCATTCCCCTGTGCCTGTCCACCGTTTCGGTGTGTTCGATCGAGGAAGTCGTGGCACAAAGCGAACAAGCCATCTGGTTTCAGCTGTACGTGTTGAAGGACCGGGGTTTCATGCGCAACGCCCTGGAGCGGGCGAAGGCTGCCGGGGTGAAGAACCTGGTGTTCACCGTCGACATGCCCACCCCCGGCGCCCGCTACCGGGATGCGCACTCGGGCATGTCCGGGCCGTTTGCGTCTTCGCGGCGCATGCTTCAGGCCATGACCCGGCCCGACTGGGCCTTGAACGTCGGCCTCATGGGCCGCCCCCACGACCTGGGCAACATCTCGAAGTACCTCGGCAAAGCCGTGACGCTCGAAGACTACATGGGCTGGCTGGCCAATAATTTCGATCCATCGATCAGTTGGAGCGACCTGGAATGGATTCGCGATTTCTGGAAAGGCCCGATGATCATCAAAGGCATTCTCGATCCGCAGGATGCCAAGGACGCAGTGAGTTTCGGCGCCGATGGCATTGTCGTGTCGAACCACGGCGGGCGACAGCTGGATGGCGTGCTCTCCACCACCAAGGCCTTGCCGCCGATCAAACAAGCCATCGGTGACGACCTGACAGTGCTGGTGGATTCGGGCATCCGCTCGGGGCTGGACGTTGTGCGCATGCTGGCGCTGGGGGCCAAAGGTGTGTTGCTGGGGCGTTCAATGGCCTACGCGCTGGCTGCCGACGGCCAACGCGGTGTGGAGAACATGCTGGATATCTTTGCCAGGGAAATGCGCGTGGCGATGACGTTGACCGGGGTGACGTCGATTGGTCAGATTGATCAATCGACGCTGGTGGATATCCGGTCGCTTGCCTGAAGGTATCAATCACTCCTCGAGTTCGACGACCTCGAATTTCACCTGATCGGGATAAAACGCCATGTATTCACGGATCTGCGCAACCGACACCTTGGGATTCTCGTAACTCCACACGGCATTGGCACCTTCATGCCCGGGCACCTGCAAACTGAAATAGCTGGCGTCGCCCTTGTACGGGCAATAACTGGTGTGATCGGTGCGGGCGTAGTACTTCTCGTCGATGTCCTCGCGCGGCACGTAATACACCGGTGGGTAATTGGCCTCCAGCAACACCAGCGCGCGGGACGACGCGGCCACCTGGATACCGTGAAACTTCACCAACAGGCAGCCGGGCTGCTCGGCGATGGTGATGACAGGACTAGGACCGGTGCTTTTCATGGAAAACCTTCCTCATGACGGTGATGAGCCTGTAGGGGCAAGGCTTGCCCGCGATGGGCGACGCAGCAGCCCCAAAACCTGAGACCACGATCTATCAGGTATAACCCAAGTTTCGTCATCGCGACGGCTTCGCAGCCGAACGGGAGCGGGTATTCAGCGTTACCGCTCCCTGACACACCAGGCTGTACATCCATACAGATAAAGATTGCCCCAGCGCGCGTCACCCGCCATTCTGTGCACCTCCCGGACACTGATCGACGATGGTGGTTATGCGGCTGTACCTCTGTGAAAAACCTTCCCAGGCAAAAGACATTGCGGCCGTGCTCGGCGCCAGGCGCCGTGGCGACGGCTGCTGGCTGGGAACGGATGTCACGGTGACCTGGTGCATCGGCCATCTGCTGGAAACCGCACCGCCGGACGCGTACGACACGCGCTACAAGCGCTGGGTACTGGCAGACCTGCCGATCATTCCGGACAAATGGAAGATGACCGTCAAGCCGCGCACGGCCAGTCAGTACAAGGCCGTCAAACGCCTGCTTGGTGAAGCTTCGGAACTGATCATCGCCACGGACGCCGACCGTGAGGGCGAGATGATTGCTCGGGAGCTGGTGGAGCATTGCCGCTATCGCGGGCCGATCCAGCGCTTGTGGCTGTCGGCACTGGACGACGCCTCGATCCGCAAGGCGCTCGCGGCGCTCAAACCGGGGGCGGAAACTTTCAGCCTTTACCATTCGGCGCTGGGACGCAGCCGCGCCGATTGGCTGATCGGGATGAACATGAGCCGGTTGTTCACGCTGCTCGGGCGTCAGTCTGGGTATCAAGGCGTGTTGCCGGTGGGTCGGGTGCAAACGCCGACCCTGCGCCTTGTAGTGGATCGTGACCGCAGCATTGCCGATTTCGTACCGGTCGCTTACTGGGCCATCGATGTGCAACTCCTGCATGAAGGCACCGCGTTCACCGCGCAATGGCGTGCGGCTTCCGACGTTTGCGACGATCAGGATCGCTGCCTGAATCAGGCGCTGGCCCAGCAGGCAGCGGCGGCGATGATGGGCGCAGCGAGTGCCCGGGTGATCAAGCTCCGTACCGAACGGATGCGCGAAGTCGCACCGCTGCCATTCGATCTGGGCACCCTGCAGGAAGTCTGCTCGAAAAAACTCGGGCTTGGCGCCCAGGAGACCCTCGACGTTGCCCAGGCACTGTACGAAACCCACAAGGTCATCACCTACCCGCGCAGTGACTGCGGCTATCTGCCCGTCAGCCAGCACAGCGAAGCACCGGGCATTCTGGCAGCGTTACGCCAGGCCGATCCGGCGCTGAACACCTTGCACGACCACCTTGAACCCCAACGCCGCTCACGGGCCTGGAGCGATGCCAAGGTCAGTGCGCACCACGGCATCATCCCCACCGCCGCAGCGAAGAACCTTGAACGGCTGACCGGCAATCACCGAGCGGTCTACACGCTGATCCGCGCACGGTATCTGACGCAGTTCCTGCCCAATCACGAATACGATCGCACCCAGGCTGATTTCGATTGCGCCGCAGAAGCCTTGCGCGCGGTCGGCAAGCAGATCATCGAACCTGGCTGGAAGCGCGCCCTGCCCGAAGCCCTTGCTCCGGCCAAGGGCCGCGAAGCTCCGGCACCGCAGACGCTACCGAACCTCAAGGAAGGCATCGATTGCGCGGTAGCCAACGTGCAACTCAAGGACCTCTGGACTCAACCGCCAAAACCCTTCACCGAAGGCGATCTGATCAAGGCGATGAAAAACGTCGCCAAACTGGTGGAAGACCCGCTGCTCAAGCAGAAACTCAAGGACACCACCGGCATCGGCACCGAAGCGACCCGCGCCTCGATCATCCAGGGTTTGCTCGACCGTGGTTATTTGATCAAGAACGGCAAGGCACTTTCCGCCACCCCGGCCGCTTTCAGCCTGATCGATGCCGTGCCTCGCGCGATTGCCGATCCGGGTACCACGGCAATCTGGGAGCAAGCGCTGGACATGGTGCAGAGCGGGGAAATGAGCCTCGAAGAATTCGTCACCAAACAGGCTGCCTGGATGAGCAAGCAAGTCAGCCGCTGCGCCGGGTTGAACCTGACCATCAGCGGCCCGGCGAGTCCCGCCGGACGTGGTGCCACACCGTGGAAAAACAAACGCAAGCCCGCCAAACGCAAGGCTACGACCGGAGCCAGACGCAGCGCGAAGCCGGCGAGCAAGAGCTGATCGACCATACTGATCGTGCACCAGAACAGGAGCCCGCCAGCATGCCCTTGATTGAACTGCACGCCGCCCACCGCGATGAACTGGAAACCATTGAAAGCCTGATGCAGTTCTATACCTATGACTTCAGTGAGTGGTTGCCGCTGAAGCTGGGCGAACACGGTTTTTTCAATATTCAGCCCCTGCCCGACTATTGGCGAAATCCCTCGACCCAGGCTTTTTTGATCCGGGTCGACAGCGAACTGGCCGGTTTCGTAACCGTGGATGACGACACCCACCTGCCCGGCGCCCAATTCAACATGGGCTATTTGTTTGTGAGTCGACGCTTTCGTGGCCAAGGTGTCGCAATATTTGTCGTTTCCACCCTCTTGAGCCGATTCCCCGGTCAATGGCAGATTTTCCATCTCGATGCGAACCCGCCAGCGCAACTGTTCTGGACTACCGTGATGCCGGGACTGAGCCCAAGTGGATTCACCCGCCACCAGCAGATAATCAAGGGTTATCCCTGCACCCTCTACCGCTTTGAGGTTCCGCCGCTGTCGTCCTGACCGGCGCTTTCCACCCCTATTCCTAATTCCAGGCAGCTTTGTCTGACAATATGTAGTGCTTGAAAATATTCACTACAAAACCGTTGACGCCTTCGATTTGCCCTTGCATGATGCAGACGTCTCCCCGATCGGGAGTACACGCAACACGCTTGAGCAAGCTCGTCTGACCGCCGAGCTGTTTTTTCCGGATACACGCTGCCCACAAGGCAGATTGAAGAAGCTGACCTGGCCTGAACGTCCAGTACAAGGGCGAGAAGCGCTGGCGATCCATCCTCATGAAGCTTGTGGCCGACCCTGAAAGCGTCGGCAGGGGCCAACAGGTTATCGCCGCTTCTCTTCGTTGTGACGCTATTGCGTAGCAGTTATTCAACACGACTACATGCAACAGACGCGGGACCCCGTCGATTTCGACGGACGACTGCTGACGTCCTGGTTTCGGTGCCAGGGATCAACTAACCGATGGGCTACTTGTATTAGCGAATCAACTTTGAAAGATCACCAAATGGTCAAGGGGGCTTTATCATGAATCTGAACAATCAACCTACTATCGAAGAACTGGCTCGTATGTTCGCGGCGCAAAAAGACAGCCACGACAGCCATATCCTGTGGATCAGCAAGTCGGGCCAGGTTCATATCGACTGCCTGTCGCCGCATGCCCATGAAGCGGAGTTCGACCAGAACAACCAGAACCTGTTGGCCCGATTGAAGATGTACCGTCGCGGCCACGGTTATGTCGGCAAGAAAGCCGCCGCCGACAAGGACTTCATCGGTAATGTTCTGCAAACGCTAAAACAGGCGTGGGGCTCGATGCAGAACAACAACGAAGTTCGGGTGATTGATCGGTTCTACTAATTAAAATGAGTCGTTAATGACTGATTGATTAAAGGGCCTGCTCCTAATAAGAGCAGGCCCTTTTTTATGCCTGTTAGATAACCACTGCAGGCGCGCTCCTACGGTGGCTTTGTGGTGATTATGAAAGATCGGCCCCCAACACCAGATCCATAAACGCCAACGACGCCGCACTGTGATAGTTGTTCTTGCGCCGAAGCAGCGCGGCTGCGCGTTGTGGCACCTGCCCCGCCCACATCACTTTACGCAGCGCCCGGTCACCGCTGGCGATGGGTTCCGGAAGGATCGTCGCTACGGCGGTGTGGCGGATGACTTCGAGCAGCGTATTGACCGAGTTCACCTCGATGGCCACCTTCGGCGTGATCTGCACCTGGGTGAAATACGCGTCAATACAGGTGCGGGTGAAGAACTCCGGGGTCAATAAAGCAAACTGCAGTTGCGCCACCTGTTCAATCGTCAATGTGTCCTGGCGTTCGTACAACGGATGGGCCCGGCCAACCATCAACGCCAAGGATTCTGTAAACGCCTGGACCGATTCGATGTCAGCGTTTCTGACCTGATCGAACGCAATCGCGATGTCCAGCGAATCATCCATCAGGCCGGTTTCGATGTCGTCCATTGACAGTTCGAACACTTGCAGATGGATGTTCGGATAGCGCGCCACGAAATCGCGCACCAGCGGCCCCACCAGATACGCCATGAAGGTCGGGGTCATCGCCAGGCGCAAGGTGCCGCGGGACAAGTCCTTCACGTCATGCAACGCACGCTTGCCCGCCTCCAGCTCCACCAGCACCCGACGGGCGCATTCGATGTAGGCCTGGCCCGCATCGGTCGGCTTCACCGTGCGTGAAGTGCGGTCGAACAGGCTGACACCTAGGGCTTCCTCCAGTTGCCGGATCTGTTGCGACAGGGTCGGCTGGGACACGTGCAGCACTTCGGCAGCGCGGGTGAAACCGCCGTGGTCGGCCACAGCCAGCAAGTAACGCAAATGACGCAGCAACACGGGGCTCACCATCTATAGGCAGTGCTTATGCCTTGCATTGTATATCGGTCTTGGACGCTATGGGTTGATCGGCAGAAGATGGCGTCACACCCAAGCACATCCCCACTGCAACTGGAGAATCACCATGCAACAGTCCCACGCCTACAACGATGCAAGCCTGGCCCTGACCACCGAAATCCTTGATGCCAAGGCGCGCAAAAACCTCTCGTGGCAGGACCTGACTGACGGCACCGGCCTCGGCCTGGCCTACGTCACCGCCGCCCTGCTCGGCCAGCACCCGCTACCGGAAAGCGCCGCCAAAGTGATCGGCGAAAAACTCGACCTGAGTGCCGACTCCGTGGCTCGCCTGCAAATCATTCCACTGCGCGGCAGCCTGTCGGGTGTCCCGACCGACCCGACCATTTACCGCTTCTACGAAATGATCCAGATCTACGGCACCACCCTCAAAGCCCTGGTTCATGAGCAGTTCGGCGACGGCATCATCAGCGCGATCAACTTCAAGCTCGACATGAAGAAAGTCGAAGACCCGGAAGGCGGTCACCGCGCAGTCATCACCTTGGACGGCAAGTTCCTGCCGCTGCGCCCTTTCTAAACAACCGTTTTGCGTAGCAACTGCCGAGCCCGCGAGGCTGCGTTCGAGGACAACGTCCTCGCCGATCCTTGCGACTGCTTCGCAGCCGGACGCAGCCTCGCAGGCTCGACAGCTGCTACAGACTCAACCATGAGGAAATCCCCAATGAAAACACTCATCGAAGGTTTTCTGAAATTCCAGAAAGAAGCCTTTCCACAACGTACCGACCTGTTCAAACACCTGGCTACCACGCAACACCCAGGCACCTTGTTCATCACCTGTTCCGACAGCCGTGTAGTGCCGGAACTGCTGACCCAACAAGAACCCGGTGAGCTGTTCGTGATCCGTAACGCCGGCAACATCGTCCCCTCCTACAGCCCCCATCCCGGTGGTGTGTCGGCTACGGTCGAGTATGCCGTCGCCGTGCTCGGCGTAACCGATATCGTGATCTGCGGCCATTCGGATTGCGGCGCCATGACCGCTGTCGCCAAGTGCACCTGCATGGATCACTTGCCCGCTGTCAGCGGCTGGCTGCAACACGCCGAGTCGGCAAAAGTCATCAACGAGTCTCGCTCCCATGCCAATGAAGCAGCGAAAGTCAGCTCGATGGTGCGTGAGAATGTGATCGCGCAACTGGCGAACATCCAGACTCACCCGAGCGTGCGCCTGGCCCAGGAAAAAGGCCTGCTGAATTTGCATGGCTGGGTGTATGACATCGAAACCGGTTCGATCGATGCTCTCGATGGCAACAGCCGCCGTTTTGTATCGCTGGTCGAGCATCCGACCACTTGCGCCGTGTTTGGCCAAGCGGTCGATGCCGCGTGATGAAGGCAGGTCTTAGCGTTTGACGCCCAGATCGATCTGGGTCATGCGGCTGCGGATGGTGAACACGCCATCACCCGAGAGAATTGCGCTACGGGCAAACAGGCGACCGCTCTCCCAGTTCGACAGGCCCAGTTCCGGCTTGTTGAGTGCGTACTGGCCGTCGACCCAACGGGTAATGCCGTTGCCGACAAAGGGTGCGTTGACTGCGTTGTAGAAGCGCTCCTGGGTCGCTGCGTCTTCACTGATCAGCGACACGGTGAATTGCGGACTGTAGCGATTGAACAAGGCGATGGCGCTGTCCAGGTCGTCGACGATTTTCAGGCTGACTTCAGGGGTTTCTTCCCATTCCCACTCGCGGCCCAGTTGATCTTCGGGCAACGGTTCGGCCTGCGCTTCGGTCTGGTAGCCTTCGGCGCGGTACACCTCGACAGTTGCGTTTTGCCAATCGCCGGGCAGGAACGATTCGCTGCCTTCGACAATGTGCAACTTGCAGCCCTGGCCGCGCGCCTTGCCGGCCTGTTGCAATGCATCGAGAAACAGCGGCACCAGTTCGGCGGCACGGTCGCGGTGGATCAGGCACACGTTCAGGGTGTTGCAGACTTTGCGGTCGAGGGAATTGCGCACCACGCTGGCGAAGCGCGTAGCGTCGGCGCCGGTATCAGCAATCAGCCAGGCGCCACCGGTGCCGTGCAGGCTGACGGCGGTGCCGGCCTGTTGCGCGATGCTGCCCAACTGGCTGACGGCGCGACCCGATCCACGGGCCACGGCCAGCGACAGTCGCCGATCAGCGAACATCGCCCAACCGGCCGCATGGTTGACGCTCTCCACCAGCGACACCGCGCCGTTCGGCAATCCGGCATCGGCGAGCGCCGGGTTCAGTGCATGACTAACGATGGCTTGGGCGGTGCCCAACGCATCGCTGCCAATGCGCAACACGGCTGTGTTACCGGTGCGCAACACGCCGGCGGCATCGGCGAAGACATTCGGCCGGCCTTCAAAGACAAAGGCGACGATGCCCAGTGGCGACACCACTTGCTCGACTTTCCAGCCATCGTGCTCGACGCAACTGATTACCTTGCCACGCGAGGCGGACGCATCGCGCCAGGCGCGCAGACCGGCGATCATGTCACGGCGCATCCGCTCATCGGCCAACAGCCGCGTCGTCGAACGGCCACGGGCTTTGGCCCGCTCGATGTCGGCCTGGTTGGCAGCCTCGATCAAGGCCCAGCAATCCGGGGTTTCCAGGCGTTGGGCGAACAGATCGAAGAAGGTGCTGATCGCCTGATCCGACACCGCAGACATCGCTGTAAACGCCGCTTCCGCGCGCTCAATTGCAACCGCCGCCGCCTGCTGGTCAGCCACCGGGATCAGCAACAATTCGCCGCTGACCTGCTCCACCAGCAGGTGGTCTCCGGGCTGGAAGCGTGCCGCCAGTTCGGGGCTGACCACAGTGACACGATTACCAGCGAAAGGGATCGGTGTGCCAGCGACTAGACGTTCGAGCGCGAGAGACATGAAGCGGTTTCACCATGCAATGGGCGGGCGGAAAATGTATAGCAAAAGTCCGCGAGCGTCATCCGCCCCCCAACGCATGATTGCAGGCGTGGCCTCGGATCTCTACGTATCAAAGTGTGTACAGCTGCGCCCCTGACACAACTGGCCTTCAATCCCCGCCATTGACGACACATCGCAGATACACCCGCCTGATGAAATTCACTTGTCGCTAAACGGGCACATCGCCGCCCGACATCCCTGACTTGAAGGAGACCAACGTCCATGAGCACTTCCATTTCAACGGCCGTCAAAGGCCTGCACCTGAACCTTGACCGCGCCGGCAACTGGATCGCGCCACTGACCTTGCGGATCTTCCTCGCCTGGGAGTTTTTCGAATCAGGCCTGGAGAAATTCAACGGCGAAAACTGGTTCGCCGACATTCAGGATCGCTTTCTGTTTCCGTTCAACCACCTGCCGGCCACGTTGAACTGGGAGCTGTCGATGTGGGTGGAGCTGATCTGCGCCCTCGCCCTGTTGTTGGGCCTGGCCACGCGGTTTTCGGCGATCAGCCTGATCGTGGTCACCATCGTCGCCACCGCCGCCGTGCACTGGCCGGCCGACTGGTCGAGCTTGAGCGAACTGGCCCAGGGTTACTCGATCACCAACAAAGGGTACGGCAACTTCAAACTGCCGTTGATTTACCTTGCCGCGCTGGTTCCACTGGTGTTTGCGGGGCCTGGCAAGTTCAGCCTTGATGCGTTGCTGGCGCGGTTCTTCTGGCGTCGCAGCCACAGCTGAAACCACAAAAAACGGTAGGAGCGAGCAAGCTCGCTCCTACACAGGTTCAGCGAATGACCGAACGACTTCTTTTTGCGCGATCAAGGATTGGCCAACAGCTCAACCCGCGCCGTTGTCGATGACTCCCATGAAAATCGATAGACCGCAGACGCTGGCCCGGGATGACACAGCCCATTATCCGCATCCCCCCCAACAATCGACCACTGTGCCCGCGAGTTCTCCCCCAGTTCACGCGCTGCCTCGGGTTTGAAACACCGACTCAGCACCTCATCCGGCACCAGTGCGTAATCCTTCGGATGTTCGCGCAACCATTGCGCCGCCCGCTCAACGGTGGAATCGAGCATGCCGAAATGCACGATCGGCTGGCGGGCAAACAACCAGTGCCCTTCGCTCCAGTTGACCAGCACCAGATCGGCGCCGTGGGTCATGGTTTTGGCCTGCTCCATGATCGTTTGATTGGGGTTGATACCGTCCCTGACCGGTTCGACAAAGCCCCGGGCGAACCACAGCACGAACCAAGTGATGACCAGTGCAGGAAACGCGCGCCGAAAACGTGGTCGCTGGCGGAACCAGCGCTGTAGTAACCACGGCACCAACGGCGCGGCCACCAGCACTAATCCTGGCAGCGCCGGGTAAATGTACAACTTGCGCTTGCCGCTGCTGATGCAGAAAAACAGCACCACCAACGCCACCCAACCGAGCAGTACCAGCACACGGCCGTCGCGCTTTTGCAGCTGTCGGCGCCAGGCCGGCACCAGCCATGGCAGGACCAATACCAACGGCAGCCAATACTGCGGAATGACCTTGGTGAAGAAGTACCAGAACGGTTCGCGATGGTGCCATGCGGCGGCATAGCGCCCTGCGGTCTGGCGCAGGAGGATTTCCCGGGCATAGGCGATTTCATCGGCCGTGCCATTCAGGACGATGGACACGGCCAGGGGCAAGAGCCAGATCGCGATGGCGGCCAGCGTGACCACAAATCCGAGCAGCCACTTTCGCGTCTCGCCGGGCATCGCAACCACACCCGGCCAGCCCTTGCGCACCGCGTAGGCATACGGGATCAGCATCAACGCCGGAAGAAAACCCACGCCTTTGGTGATCACGCCGATGCCCATCGCCGCGCATCCCACGTAGAACCAGCGCCAGGCCGGTCCGAGCAGCAGATGACGCGCCAATCCGTACAGGCCCAGCGTGGTGAACAGAATCAAAAAGCTGTCGATCTGCCCGGTGCGCAGGATGCTGTAGGTCTGGTAAGTCGCCAGGTACAGCAGCGCTGCAATGCGGCCGATGCGTGGGTTCCATAACCTGCGGCCCAAGTCATAGACCATCGCCGTGACCGTCACCGCCGAAAACAGCCCCGGAATATAAAGCGCGATGTTGGGCATGCCGGTGAGCCAGACGAAAAACGCCACAGTCCACATGAAGATCGGTGGCTTGTCGCCGTAGATTTCCCCGGCGCGATGCGGAATCAGCCACGAACCGTTGTGCAGCATCTCCAGCGCGACGCCGAGGAAGCGTTCTTCATCGACGTTCTGCGCCTGACGCAACCCCAGCCCGGCGCCGATCAACAGTAAAGCAAGCAGCATCAGGCCCAGGCACTCGACCCTGGGCGACAGCGATCTGCGCATGACTTATTCCTTGAGGTCTTTGCTTTTTTTGATCAATTGCAGGTTGCGCAAATAGACGATCGAGCCAAAGGCCTGACCGACAATGAACACAGGATCCTGGCGGTAAATGGCGTAGGCGAACAGCAAGGTGCTGCCGACAATGCTCAAGTACCAGAAACTCACCGGAATCACGCTGCGCTTTTTGTATTCGCTGTACAGCCACTGCAAGACGAATCGACCTGTAAACGCGATCTGTCCGGCAAAACCGATCACCAGCCACAAGGCTTCTCGGGTCATGATCATCCTTCGAGCTCCTGGGCGTGGGTGTTCAGACGCGTGCGCTTGATCAGCCACCAGACGCCGATCAGGTCGAGAATGCCCACCAGCGCGCGATCAAGGTTGCCGTACTTGGACACCCCCGCCGTGCGCGGTCGATGGTTGACCGGGTGGACGATCATTCGGCCGTTATGGCGCTGGATCAATGCCGGAATGTAGCGGTGCATGTGATCGAAATACGGCAGGCGCAAGAAGGCGGCGCGCTCGATCAACTTCAAGCCGCAACCGGTGTCCGGCGTAGCGTCCTTGAGCAAGCGGCTGCGCAGGCCGTTGGCGAAACGCGAGGCCCAGCGCTTGCTCGCGGTATCGCGGCGGTTGGTGCGGTGGCCGGCCACCAATTGCACATCAGCGCTTGCGCGTTCGCTGCGCACCAGCGCCAGCATACCGGGAATGTCCGCCGGATCGTTTTGCCCGTCGCCGTCGAGCGTGGCCAGCCATTGGCCCCGAGCTTCGCGTGCCGCGTGGTAAAGCGAGGTGCTCTGCCCTAACGAGCGCTCGTGATGCAGGATGCGCAAGGCCGTCAGGCCGTTGTTTCTGATCTGCCGCAGTTCGTGCAAGGTCGCATCGTTGCTGCCGTCGTCGACGACGATGATTTCGTAGGCCTCGTCGGCCAATGCCACGCGGATTTCTTCAAGCAATGGCCTGAGATTGTTCGCTTCGTTTTTTGCTGGAATCAGTACCGATACAAAAATGTCCTGGCTCATGGAGTCCCCCTCGCCTTTTGGTTGTTGTGTTTTCTAGGCGAACGATTCATTTCTGATAAAACTGCCGATACCACTTCACAAACTCCCCGACGCCGGTTTCCACCGATACCTGCGGCCGAAAACCGACCCACGCTTGCAGTGCCGAGACATCGGCCCAGGTCTTGACCACATCACCGTCCTGCAACGGCATGAAATTGCGCCGCGCCTGCCTGTCCAATGCCAATTCCAGGCACTCGATAAAATCCAGCAGCGCCATGGGCTCACCGCGACCGATGTTGAACAATTGATTGATCCCCACGCCGGGCGGCCGCGAGCGCAGACGGGCGATGCTTTCGACGATGTCGTCGATGTAGGTGAAGTCCCGCGCCATTGCGCCCTGGTTGTAGACGTCAATCGGCAGGCCTTTGAGGATGGCCTCGGTGAATTTGAACGGCGCCATGTCCGGTCGACCCCACGGCCCGTAGACGGTAAAGAAGCGCAGGCCACTGGCCTTGAGGCCGTACAGATGGCAATAACTGTGGGCCAGTAATTCATTGGCGCGCTTGGTGGCCGCGTACAACGAAACCGGATGATCGACGGGGTCTTCGACGCTGAACGGCATTTTGCTGTTGCCGCCGTACACCGAACTGCTGGAGGCGTAGATCAAATGCCCGGGACGATGATGACGACAGGCTTCCAGCACATTGAGGAAACCCACCAGATTCGATTGGCCATAGACATCCGGGTGGTCCAGTGAGTAGCGCACACCCGCCTGAGCAGCCAAATGCACCACTTCGGTAAAACGCTGTTCGCGGAACAAATCCAGCAATGCCGGTTTGTCGACGATGTCCATTTTCAGGAAGCGAAAACCCGGCAAGGACGCCAGCTCCTTGAGCCGCGCCTGCTTGAGCGCTACGTCGTAGTAGTCGTTGAGGTTGTCGATCCCGACCACGTCATGACCGTCCAGGCACAAGCGCCTGGCCGTATGAAAGCCGATAAAACCGGCGGCGCCGGTGACGAGGACCGTCACGAGGCGTTCAGCCTGGAGGGCGCATCGAGCGATGCCGTGATGCTGTTGAAAAACCACACCTGCTTCATGTTCTGTTTCCACTCATGACGTTGCTGACCCTTGCTGCGTCATGAAGCTTGTAGAACAGAAATATTTCAGTTTCGGTAGTCTGGATAAATCACCCAGGGTTTTCCCGCATAACAGCGACTACTTCGCATCCCCGCCTTGCGGCTTGTAAAACTTGAACAAGCCGATGTTTGCCGTATTGGTGTACGCCTTGGCCCAGTCCGGTTTCACCGTGCGGTCATGAAAATACAGCGCGCCTTTCGTGCGATCGGGCAATTGCTTGTTCAGCGCCTTGCGCGCAATTTCCTTGGCCATTGAATACTGCACTTCTTCCTGGACCGAGTCCGGACGCCCATCGCACCACCAGGAAAACTGGCAGCTCTTGGTTTCCGAACCCTGCTTGACCACGCCGCAGACGGTGTCGGGAAAACCCTCGTGACCGAGACGATTCATGACCACGTTGGCCACCGCTTCCATGTCGGCCGAATCCTTGCCTTTGGCTTCCCAGTAGATCGAACGGGCGAGGCAAGTGATGGCGTCATCCAGCGGCGCTTTGCCCGCCGGGTCCACAGCCTGGACTTCAGGCTGGGTGATGGCTTCAGACTTGGGCGCTGGCGCGGGACTGCTGTTTTGCACTGCCTTTTGCTCCAACACCTCGGCCTTGTCTTCAGCGACTTTCTGTTTCTGCTCCTGGTCGGTGGCGAAAGCCGGAACGGCGAGGAGTGTCAGGGCGAGGCAGGTTGCTATCCAGTTGCAGCGCATGGTCGGATAACTCAATGGGCAGTGTTGCTTCAGTGTAGTAGTGAAATGATTGCACACACGGTGCCACCTCCCGTAAAAATGCATTGCCTGCGAGGGGGTAATTTCAAGCATCATGGGCGCAGTCAGCTCAAGGAGGATTTCCATGCATTTCCTGTCATCCACTCTGCGCCTTGCCGGGTTGTCACTGGGGCTGTCGTTTGCCGCCACCGCGCTGGCCAGCGACGAGTCGCAACTGATCGAATCGATCAACGTCTACCGCAGCCAGTTGCAGCGCTGCGCCGGTCAGGTCTCGTCGGAGCTGCCACCGCTGGCGGCCGACCCAAGACTGGTACTGTCCGCCGCCAGCATCGGCAATCTGCAGCAGGCCATGGCCACGGCCGGTTATCCAATGAAGAACGTGCAAGCGATCAGCCTGGCCGGGCCGCGCGATGCACCGTCGGCGATGAAAGCGATTCAGGAGAGTTTTTGCCAGATCGTGCTCGACCCGCAATTCGTCGACGTCGGGGTCAGCCGCCAGGACAATCAGTGGCGCATCGTGGTGGCCCGGCCGCTGCTGAGCGCACGCCTGGGCGATTGGCAGGCTGAAGGCCAGAAGCTATTGATCGAGCTGAACGCCGCACGAAGCAAACCACGCCAGTGCGGCACTCAAGCCTTCAACGCGACCACGCCGCTGACCTGGAACGCCACGCTGGCGACCGCCGCCGAAACCCAATCGCGCAGCATGGCCAACAACAACTATTTCGATCACAAGGACCGTGATGGCCGCACACCGGGCGACCGTGCGGAGCTGGCCGGCTACGACTTCCAGCAGATCGGCGAGAACATCGCCGCCGGCCAGGACAGCGTACGCAAAGTGGTCGACGGCTGGCTGGCCAGCCCCGGCCACTGCGCCAACCTGATGAACCCGCAGTTCCGCGATTTGGGTGCGGCGTATGCGGTGGATCCGAAGAGTGATGCGGGGATTTACTGGACGGCGATGTTTGGCGCGCAGTAAAAAGCTGAGGTTTGAGACTTAACCCGGCCAAATGAATCCATCATAGATCCGGTCGATCAGCCGGTTATTAATAGTGATTGGACGCCCCGACAAGTAGCTCTTAGCCTGCGCCAACAAGTCCGAAAACAACCGGATTCATACCTGTAGGAGCGAGCCTGCTCGCGATGGACCCAAGGACACCGCGTTTAACCTGAAAGCGCGCGTAATCGTTGACGACCATCGCGAGCAGGCTCGCTCCTACAGGTGCCAGGAGAAGCAATCATGTCAGAACGAGTCTTGATCGATGGGTTCTCCCGGCGCGTGGACTATCTACGGATGTCGGTCACCGACCGCTGCGATTTCCGCTGCGTGTATTGCATGGCCGAAGACATGCAGTTTCTGCCGCGCCAACAGGTACTGACCCTGGAAGAGATTTACCAAGTCGCACACAGCTTCGTCGCGCTGGGCACGCGCAAGATTCGCCTGACCGGCGGCGAACCGCTGATTCGTCCGGGCGTGGTGCAGTTGTGCGAAAAGATCGCCGCCCTGCCCGGCCTGCGGGAATTGTGCATGACCACCAACGGCTCGCAGTTGGCCAAACTGGCGCAGCCCTTGTTCGACGCCGGGGTCAAGCGCCTCAACATCAGCCTCGACTGCCTCGACCCGCAACGCTTTCGCGAGCTGACCCGCACCGGTGATCTGGCACAGGTCATCAAAGGCATCGACGCCGCCAACCAGGCCGGTTTTCGCAATACCAAGCTCAATTGCGTGGTGATGAAGGGCCGCAACGATCACGAGATCAATGATCTGGTGAGCTTCGCCATCGACCGCAACCTCGACATTTCCTTCATCGAAGAAATGCCCTTGGGCACGATCCACGAACACAGTCGCGCCGAATCGTTTTATTCCAGCGCCCAGGTCCGTGAAAAAATCGCCGAACGCTACACTCTGATTGATTCCGCCGAGTCGACCCAGGGTCCGTCGCGCTACTGGCGCCTGGCCGAAGCACCGCAGATTCGCGTGGGGTTCATTTCACCCCACAGCCACAACTTCTGCGGCACCTGCAATCGGGTGCGGTTGACCGTGGAAGGTCGCCTGTTGCTGTGCCTGGGCAATGAGCATTCCGTGAATCTGAAGGCCGTATTGCGCAGCCATCCGGGGCAGCCCGAACGCCTGGAGACAGCCATCATCGAGGCGATGAAACTCAAGCCTTATCGACACAATTTCGAAGTGAACGACGATGTCCAGGTGGTTCGCTTCATGAACATGACCGGCGGCTGAACACCATGATCGTCAGACCCAAACCCAACCTGATCGGCGTACTGACAACGCCGACCTCCCCACCGACGCCATCGTGCGCAATATCGAGCGTGACATTCTGGATGCACTGGGCGTGACAGAACTGCCGCCACAACTGGAACCGGTGGATTTTTGTCCTGAGCTGATACCCAGCTCAAGGCATCTGCACAAGGAGCACAGGCTTGAGCGTCTCACCGGAATCGGAACAAACCCAACCTGAAGCCATCAGCCTGCGCGAAGCCTTTGCTTTCTGGCTCAAGCTCGGCTTCATCAGTTTCGGCGGGCCGGCGGGACAGATTTCGATCATGCACCAGGAACTGGTCGAACGCCGACGCTGGATCTCCGAGCGACGTTTCCTGCACGCGCTGAACTACTGCATGTTGCTGCCCGGCCCCGAGGCCCAGCAACTGGCGACCTACATCGGCTGGCT
This sequence comes from Pseudomonas sp. NFX224, assembly GCF_048565165.1. Lineage (NCBI taxonomy): Bacteria > Pseudomonadati > Pseudomonadota > Gammaproteobacteria > Pseudomonadales > Pseudomonadaceae > Pseudomonas > Pseudomonas sp. NFX224. Next base: position 609,887 of record NZ_CP183416.1, read on the forward strand.
GATGCACCGCACCTGGGGCGGCGTGATGGCCGGTGCGCTGTTTGTGCTGCCATCGCTGTTCATCCTGATCGCGTTGTCCTGGGTGTACCTCGCCTTCGGTGATGTGCCGGTGGTGGTCGGTTTGTTCTACGGGATCAAGCCTGCGGTGACCGCCATCGTGGTGCACGCCGCTCACCGCATCGGCTCGCGGGCGTTGATGAATGGCTGGATGTGGGCGATTGCAGCGGCGTCATTCGTGGCGATCTTTGCGCTGAACGTGCCGTTTCCATTGATCGTGTTTAGCGCGGCGCTGATCGGTTATTTCGGCGGGCGGCTGGCTCCGGAAAAATTCAGGACCGGCGGCCATGGCGCTGCCAAAAACGCCTTCGGCCCGGCCGTGATCGACGATGACACACCGACGCCTGAACACGCCCGTTTCAGCGGATGGAAACTGGCGCGTCTGGTCGCTATCGGGGCGATGTTGTGGGCACTGCCCATGGCCACGCTCACCGCACTGTTTGGCTGGGACGGCACGCTGACGCAAATGGCCTGGTTCTTCACCAAGGCTGCGCTGCTGACATTCGGCGGTGCCTACGCCGTGCTGCCGTATGTGTACCAGGGCGCGGTCAGTCATTACGGCTGGCTGACGCCGACGCAGATGATCGACGGCCTGGCGCTCGGCGAAACCACGCCGGGCCCATTGATCATGGTGGTGGCGTTCGTCGGGTTTATCGGCGGGTATGTGCTTGAGGTGTTCGGCCCGGATCAGGCGTTTGTCGCCGGCGCCGTTGCCGCGACACTGGTCACCTGGTTCACCTTCCTGCCTTCGTTCCTGTTCATCCTCGCCGGCGGGCCGCTGGTGGAGTCGACGCACAACGAACTCGGATTCACCGCGCCGCTGACGGCGATTACCGCAGCGGTGGTCGGGGTAATACTCAATCTGGCGTGCTTCTTCGGCTACCACGTTCTCTGGCCCAAAGGCTTCGACAACCCTCTCGACTGGCCCTCGCTGCTGATCGCGATCGCGGCGGCCATTGCCCTGTTTCGCTTCAAGCGAGGCGTGATCGAAGTGTTGATCGGTTGTGGGCTGATCGGCCTGGGTCTGCACCTGATGCGTTGAATGAACCATTTACACGCGCTGAATTCACCCCTAGTATCCAGTCACGCCCGGATGGCGGGTCACGCCTGCCACCGACGACTTCCAATGCCGGAAACATCCGTTATGAACCGCATTGTCAACCTGCCCATGGCCTTGAGCCGTTCCAAACTCCGTCACTCCGCACGTCCGCCGGATAGCACCCTGCTCGCCTGATCGCGCCCCAAACGCGTAGAGCCCCCTCCCTCGCTAATCCTTTGCCTGCATGCCCCGGGTCTTTGTATCCGTCGTCGTGCCGAGGCCTGAATCCGTGCGTCCGCAGGACGCCAACGTGAGTGACGAACCATGAAATTCGCAGCCCTTGAAGACGCCCAGACTTTTCTGGCAAACAACCCTGATATCGACATGATCGAGCTGTTTATTCTCGATGCCAACGGTGTGCCGCGCGGCAAGCTGTTGCATCGCGAAGAACTGTTGGCGGTGTATGAAAGCGGTCGTCCGCTGCCCAGCACCATCCTCGGCCTGACCTTGCAGGGCGATGATGTCGAGAACTCAGGACTGGTCTGGGATGTGGGCGATATCGACTGCCGCGCCTACCCACTTGAAGGCAGTCTGGTGCGTTTGCCATGGCGGCAGATTCCGACGGCGGCGGTGCAAGTCAGCATGCACCCGCAAGAAGGCATGCCCGCCAGCATCGCCGACCCGCGTCACCTGCTGATCAGCGTGATCGACCGCCTGAAGGCCGAGGGTTATCACCCGGTAATGGCCTGCGAGCTGGAGTTCTACTTGCTCGACGCCAAGCGCGATCACCACGGCCGCCCACAACCGGCGCTGGACGCTGATGGCGGTCGACCGCGACACACGCAGGTCTATGGCCTGCGCGAACTGGAGCAGATCGAACCGTTCCTAGCCGACCTGTACGCGGCGTGCAAACTCCACGGCATTCCGGCGCGCACGGCGATTTCCGAATACGCACCGGGCCAGGTGGAAATCACCTTGGAACACGGCGATGCGTTACAAGCGATGGACCAGGCCGTACGCTACAAACGCCTGGTGAAAGCCGTCGCCCACAAGCACGGCATGCAGGCGACATTCATGGCCAAACCGTTCGATCATCTGGCGGGCACCGGCATGCACATGCACGTCAGCATCGCCGATGCCGAAGGTCGAAACCTGTTTGCGTCTGAAGATCCGGCCGGTACGCCGCTGTTGCGTACGGCCATCGGCGGCATGCTCGCCTCACTGCTCGATTCGTTGTTGCTGTTCTGCCCCAACGCCAACTCCTACCGGCGTTTCCAGGCCAACAGCTACGCGCCGCTGGCACCGACCTGGGGTGTCGACAACCGCACCGTCAGCCTGCGCGTTCCGGGCGGCCCGGCCAACAGCCGTCACATCGAACATCGCATTTGCGGCGCCGACGCCAACCCGTATCTGGCGGCGGCAGCGATCCTGGCCGGCATTCATCGCGGCATCAGCGAAAACCTCGATCCGGGCGAACCGGTTGAAGGCAACGGCTACGCACAAGCCACGCAATTGCTGCCGACCGACTGGCTGACGTCACTGACCGCACTGGAAAACTCGGTGTGGGCGCGCGATGCGTTGGGGCAGGAATTTCTTGGGGTGTATCTGGCGGTCAAGCGTGCCGAGTATCGGCAGTTCATGGCTGAAGTGGGTGAGCAGGATTGGCGCTGGTATTTGACGGAGGCGTAATGCCTCAGTACCTCCAATCCTTGTGGGAGCGAACAGGCTCGCTCCCGCAGGTAAACCTGCTTACCTGGACAAAACCATGACCCAACAACGCTGCAATTCCTACTACACCGCCACCCTGAACCAGGACACCGATTACCCGACCCTGCACGGCCAGCACCGGGTTGACGTGGTGATCATCGGCGGCGGTTTCACCGGCGTCGCCACCGCCGTCGAGCTGGCGGAAAAAGGCCTGAAAGTCGCCATCGTTGAAAGCAATAAAATCGGCTGGGGCGCCACCGGGCGCAACGGCGGCCAGGTCACTGGCAGCCTCTCGGGCGATGAAGCCATGCGCAAGCAGATGCGCCGTACCCTCGGTGAAGAAGTCGACGATTTCATCTGGCACCTGCGCTGGCGCGGGCACCAGATCATCCAGCAGCGGGTCGAGAAATACGGCATCGCCTGCGACCTCAAACACGGCCACCTGCATGCTGCCTACAAGCCGAGCCACATGGACGGTTTGCGCAAGGATTACGACGAAGCCGTGCGGCGCGGCATGGGCGATGAGGTCAGCCTGCTCGACCGCAGTCAGGTGCGCGACCTGCTGCAAAGCGACCTCTATCACGGTGCGATCAAGAACACTCGCAACATGCACCTGCACCCGCTCAACCTGTGCATCGGCGAAGCGCGGGCGGCGGAAAGTCTGGGCGCGTTGATCTTCGAAAACAGCGAAGTGCTGGAAATCATCCATGGCGATACGCCCGGGGTGCGCACCGCCCATGGCCGCATCGACGCCAATCAGGTGCTACTGGCCGGCGACGTTTATCACAAACTGGAGCCGGGCAAACTCAAGGGCAAGATTTTCCCGGCCATGGGCGGCATCGTTACCACGGCGCCGCTCGGGGACCTGGCGAAGCAGATCAACCCCGAAGACCTCGCCGTATACGACTGCCGTTTCGTGCTCGATTACTACCGCCTCACCGCTGACGGGCGTCTGCTATTCGGTGGCGGCGCCAACTACAGCGGCAAGGATTCGCGCGACATCGCCGCCGAACTGCGCCCGTGCATCGAGCAGACGTTCCCGGCGCTCAAAGGCGTGGCCATTGATTATCAGTGGAGCTGCGCGATGGGCATCGTGATCAACCGCATCCCGCAACTGGGCAAGCTTTCGGACAACGTCTGGTATTGCCAGGGCTACTCCGGCCACGGCATCGCGACGACCCACATCATGGGCGAAATCATGGGCCGGGCGATCACCGGGCAGCTTGAACAATACGATACCTTCGCCGCGTGCCAGCACATTCGCGTGCCGATGGGTGACCTGCTCGGCAACCCAATGCTGGCGGCGGGGATGTGGTATTACCAGATGCTTGAGCGGTTGCGCTGAGCCATTGGGTATTGATGTTGTTTGTGCTGGCCCCATCGCGAGCAGGCTCGCTCCTACAGGGATCGCGAGTGTGCGCTTTTTTGCGTTCACTGAAGATCAAAACTGTAGGAGCGGGCTTGCCCGCGATGAGGCCGGAACATTCAGCGATCATGCATCATGCCTGCACCACCTCAATCCCCAGTGCCCGGTAATCCTCAACACTCCCCGACGCCACATGCCGCTCGGTAATCAGCGTGTGCAACCGTGAACACGGCGCGACCACAAACGGCTCCACTGCCCCCAGCTTGTCCGCCGTGGTAACGGCAATCACATGAGACGCACTGTCGAGCATCGCCTGCTTCACCGGCACTTCATCAAAATGCAGCGAGCTGATGCCGATTTCCGGGTGAATCGCACACACCCCGGTGAACAACACATCAGCCTTGATGCCTTCCAGCAAGCGCAGGGTTTCATGCCCGCTGGCCGACATCGTCGCCGGGTTGAGTTGACCGCCCGCCAGAATTACCTTGATCCCTTTGTACTCGGACAAAGTGATCGCCGTCATCGGTGACGCAGTGACCGCCGTCATGCAGATATCCGCCGGCAAGGAACGTGCAATCTGCAACGTGGTGGTGCCGGAATCGAACATCACGATCTGCCCGCTCTCCACCCGCCTGGCCGCCCACTGCGCCAATCGGGTTTTCTCCTCGTCGGTTTCGCTGATGCGGGTGAAGTAATCCTTGCCGGTGTCCTTGGGACGCGGCAGTGCTCCGCCGTGAACTCGTTGTACCAGGCCGGCCGTGGCCAGCTCCGACAGGTCGCGGCGGATAGTGTCCTCGGACACGGCGAAATGCTGGCTCAGCTCGGACGCCATGACTTTGCCGTCGCGTTCGAGGATCAAAAGGATTTTCTGCCGGCGCAGTTGAGGGAGTTCGGCTGCCGAGTGGTCGTGCATGCTTATGCCTGTTTGTGCAACTAAGTGCGGGTTTGTGCGAGATTAGACAAAGCCCGGTGCAAACACAATCAGGCGCTGGCGCAAAAAACCTCCAGGTATCATTTCCTTCGATCATTCAAATCATGAAGCCGAATTTTTTATTTAACGGCAGCCTGTTCAAAATGGCGCCCATCTCCCCCGTTCCGGATGAACACTTCATGAATCTTAATTTTGCTTTTGCCTGCATGATCGTGGTCTCGTTTACCATCGCGCTGGTACACACCTGATCCATGACAGGCCCGCCTTCGATTTACCCTCCACCTCAATGGAACGGGAAGATGTAGTTCATCCAGGCGGCCATGCGCAGCAGAATCTTGCGCATGACTGCAATGTGATGGAAGTGATGGCTGTACAGCGCAGCCTGCCCATAGGCGCCTCCCGGTATCTTCTCTCTGTACGCATCGAACGCCGGATCAGTGATTTCGATGATGACCGGCACGCGTCCAGCCGGCGGCGAGCCGGTAAAGCTCATCAGCGTGCCGGAAGGCTGGACCTGCCCTTCTCCAATCACGCCATAAACACTCTTGACCTTGCCTTGGAAAACCTTGCCCGGAATACCGTCGAAGGCCACTTCAGCCTCATCGCCCTCGGACAAACGCAACAGGCTGTTCTGCCGCATCCAGGCGGCTAAATATTGCCCCTCATCGGGAATGAACACCATGGATGGCCGCAACGGTAACTTGCTTGCCATCATGCCTGGACGCAAGGAAACATGAGTCACGAAGCCCTTGCTCGGCGCACGTACAGTCGAGTTGTCGAGTTCGTACTGGGCGCTGGCCAACTGCGCCTGCAAATCGTCGGTCCGCGCGACGGCGATATCCAGTTCACGCTGTGTGCCAAAGTTGCGTTTCATCAACTCCGTGATTCGCCCAAGATCGCCTTTGGCCGAAATTAACTGTGCCTTGAGCGACTTGATTCGGTTCTCGAACGGTGTGGGGTCGATCCGGAACAACACTTCGCCTTTCTCCAGCGGTTGGTTGGTCTTGACCGGCACGTCGATCACTTGACCGCTGACAACCGGGATCACCGGAACCGAGACGAAATACGAGCGCGCCACTTCGGAGTACGGATGGTTGTAGTTCATGGTGAAAATCAACGAGCCGATCAACACCACACCGCCGAGCACCGCCGTGGGCACCGTCCATTTATTCAGCGGAATCCGGAAAATCTTGAACAGCGCAATGCAGAAGGCGGCATAGGTCAGAACGAGTAGAAGATCCATGGCTCAATGACCTTTGCCGGGTTCGGTTGACACCGGCGCATCAGGAATTCCCTTGGTTCCTTCAATGCGTGCAATACGCAGCTGAAGTTCGCGCACCTGCTCTTCAAGATGAACTATATGGCTGGTCGCCGACTTGCCATCACCAAAACCCCAGCCGCGATCCTCGCGATAGGACATCGCCCAGATCCATAAAAAAGGCCAGAGCGCATGCAGCGTAAACAAACTCACCCAACCGGTGGCATGGATCGCGTCCTGATGAGGGTGATTGCGGTGCACGGCAATTTCATAGGGAATGTCGTGTAACACGATGATGCCGTAGAACAAGACCAATCCGACAAAGATCAACAGACCCAACGCCATGTAATCGAGCATGATTTCTTCCTTGTTCAGCCGCGTGTACTCAGAAGTGTGAGTGTAGTTCACCCATGAACCGGCCGACCAAGGCAGTTTTGAAGAAAAAAAAAGCCACCCGCCGGTAAGGTCGGGTGGCTTTTGCACAGGTCAGTTACTGGCGACGTGACCCGCAGTGCCAGACGTTACCAGCGCCTTCAACGAGGCATCGAACTGCTTCAGCGCATTCACTTGGAGATCGGTCTGCTGATCGATCTGCGCGGCAATCTGCGGCGCGGCCTTGCCGTGCACCCACACCGACGGCATTTTTTCGGCCCGCGAACCTTGGGCCTCGCCGATGTATTGCAGGTTGGCGTCATAGAACCTGGCGATGAACCGCGCTTCGACCTGATTATTGCGTTTCGACACGAGGCGGCTGTAGGTGTCGAGCATCACCACCACATCCGGGTGCGCCTGCACCGCCGCATCGAGGTTGTCGTAGACCGTCACCGAAGCGAACGCTTTCTGCAACGACCCCATCAACCCGTTGATGGCCCGCTGCGGATCGGAGCTGTCGACAAACGCCCGACTGATCTGCTTGTCCATCTCGGGATTCTGCGCGCCCTTGACCGCCACGGCGTGATAACTCTCAAGGTATTGCTGGGTATTGAGGGTGTTTTCGCTATAGAGCACCGCCACCGTTTTCGCCTGCTGCAAACTGGCGGTGCTGTCGGCAATCGGCAGGAAACGGCAGGCGGGATCGGCGGCAACGGCGGGAACAGAAACAGCGACGCTGCCGCTGAACACGGCAACAAAAGCCAGCAAGGTCGAGATTCTCATCGCGCTGATTCCTTCAAAGGCGAGATCGGTATAACGCTATCCTCCTCTGATGACAGAAAAACAGAACTTGCTTTCTTTAATGGTGGGTATCGAGCAAATGAATGATAGCTATGAGCGCTGCCGCCGAATGTAGAACCCCACTTGATACGTCCCCGATACTTCTCTCGAAGGCGCTGTTTCCCGCTTGTTACCTTAACGCTCCAGTTGTCACTTCTGCACCATCTGGCAGGCCAATAGAGTATGGCCTTCGGTGTGCTGCAGGGACGTGAATGCTGTCGGCTCTGCCTCGCACCGATCCCCCATCACGGAAGAGGTGAAATCATGAGCTTTGTAAAAGTGGAAAAAACCAGAGCAGCGCCCCGTCGGAAGCCGACGTGAAAAAAGCCATGGTCGAAGCGGGCGGACAACCGGGCGAGTGCACCGGCACCAACGCCGCCCGGACCCTGACCTACACCGGCGTGGTCAATCACACGGTGTATGAGAACACGCTGATCGAGGTTGCGAAGGGCAAACGCAACAGCTGGAACTTCGTCTGGGCCGACGCGCAGGCCGCCTGAAGATACGGCGGGACGGCCCGACGGTCGCCTCGCCGTATTTACCCAGTTGATACAAACCGGTTACCCGCCTGTAACGCCAAGACACTTAGCCACCCTGCCCCACGAACCTAGAGTGAAGCCCTCAATGGATTGACCGGGTTCACTGCCCGCCGCCCATTGATTGCCCAACACATCACCAAGGAAGAGGGAAACCATGAGCAAATCAATAGCTGTCAGCCAACAAAGCAAGCAGCTTCACAATGATGTGCAAGAAGCCGTCAAATCGATCATGGGTGCAACGCAACTGAAGGCCGAGGACTACGGCAGGGTATTGAGGTCGGCCCTGGCGGCTTCACAAAAAGTCGTCACCATCGAAATCGCCCCCGGCGACCTGACCCTGCTGAAGAAGTCCGGTTACAAGCTGTGCTTTGCCAAGAAAGTCGGCACCGAAGACTACAACGTGGTCTGGCAATCCTATGACGCCTACCTGAGCAACAACGAGTTCAGCTGGACCCCTCAATATCAGCTGTTCGCCTCCAACGTGTTCAAGGAAAACGTACAAGTCAAAGTCTCGACCAACATCGTCAATATCGGCCTGGGGCAAACCTCGACGCTCGATCAAAACGGCTTGCTGAGCCCTGCGGTCACTGGCGGTCCGGCCGTTTCCATGACTTTTGTGAACAACTATGCGCCGATCCATCCGGGCATCAACCAACTGTCCACCGGCATCGATGGCAACCAGCTCAGCACGCCGATCTACGTAGCCGTTAACCAGGTGGTCACCGGCAACACCGTGTTGACCCCCGTCGAGACCATCCTGGTGTGGTTCGAACAGAATGTTCAAACCAGCACCATGTTCAGTACCTCACGCTCCAAGGCGATCGAAATCGACCTGACGTTCGATAACACCGCAGATCGCCTTTACGAAGGCGGTGAATGGAAAACCGTTTAACCGTCGAACCGGGGCAACCTCGCGGTTGCCCCTTTTATTCGTCCAGACCGCCCTTGGCAAAGTACCCGGTCAACGACAGACAGATCGACTCCGCCAAATCCTCCTGGGTGGCGATGCCATATGGCTGGTTGCGATCAAACTGCGCCGACCAGCGAATCCGCCCCTGCGCCACATCCACCAGCCGCAACGAGGCCCGCACCCGCGCCGGCTCGACCCGCACGCTGCCCTCCAGGCAATAGCTATAGCGCCCGCCGCGCCCGACTTCGGGGGCTTTGACACTGCTGCGTGGCACCTTCATCAACACATGATTGGCCACGGTCTGCGCCTGTTCAAATGACTGGAACAAGCGACAGCTCAACTCCTCACACAAACCCCGGGCAAAGTCATCGCCATCACGGGTGATGCAAGTAAACGGCTGGATCTGCAACACCGGATGACGCGTGCCGATCACTTTGTGCCGCAGGCGTTGATACACCAGGCGATAACAACCCGGCGGAATGCACAGCCGCACCGGGTCCTGCTGGCCGCTGGTGGCGTAATGCGCCGCGAGCTTGCGGCGCAACCGGCCCACCTGCACCCGTACCACCGGATCATCGCCCGTGCAATACACCGCCGGGTCGCGACGAAACACCGCGATGCCGATGGCGTGCTCGGTAAGAGGCGCGTTGGAGGATTGCAGGTCGTGCTCGACCAGAAAGCGCAACAAACTGCCCATGCGCCGTGACTTGGCAAACAACGGACTGGCCAGCAACAACGACAGCAGCCGCTCCATTTCTTCTCGATCAAGCGGCTCGGGAACCCCGTCCGCACTTGATTCCATGCGTTTGATCACCATCGCCTGCCTCCGTGCAGGTTGTCGACAGGAATAGAAGTCGTAATCCGTGGGTACACGCGCAATGTGAGCTAAAAACGGGCTCGGGCGTTGCAACGACGAAGCTTAGCAGCCGTGCTGGGATGGGCAGGCGAATGCGGTGATAGCAACCTGACATCCGACGAACGTTAGATTTTGGGGCTGAAAAACACGTAGGAATTATCGCTTTATGATGAGGGGCATTGCTGCGACTGCTATGCGATGTGGGCGTAGGTTCCGCTTCCCGGCTCTGCCTTGCACATTCTGCGCAGATCCTGATTAACGACACAGGCAGTCGTGCTGCATTCTTTACAAGGGACGCATAAAAAAATCCGATGCCTGAACGGTCATCGGATTTTTTATCAACGATGGCAATGACAGCGTCCGTCAGCAACCGTAATCAGAAGTTCGCCGGCGTGTTGGCACTGATGATTTCCGCTTCATCCGCGCCGATATTGCGGAACCGATGCGGCAGCGTCGTCGGGAAGTAATAGCCATCCCCGGCGTTCAACACGCTGGTCTGCCCATCGACGGTCAGCTCAACCGTGCCGCGTGTCACCAACCCGCACTCCTCGCCTTCGGAATGCACGATCGGCTCTTCTCCGGAACTGGCGCCCGGCGCGTATTGCTCGCGCAGCAGGCGCATCTGCCGGCTCGGTACGGACGCGCCGATCAGCAGCAGGCGCAGGCCGTGGCGGCCCAGGTCCGGTTGTTCACTGGCGCGGAAGACGTATTGGTGTTCGCGCGGAGGTTGGTCGAAGGTGAAGAAGTCGGCCAGGGACATGGGGATGCCTTCGAGCAGCTTTTTCAAGGAGCTGACGGAAGGACTGACGCGATTCTGTTCGATCAGGGAAATGGTGGCATTGGTGACGCCGCTACGCCGGGCCAGCTCGCGCTGGGACAGTTTGTAGCTTTCGCGTACTAATTTGAGTCGTGAGCCCGTGTCCATGACAGCCTTATGTGCCAACCAGTAGGAGCGAGCCTGCTCGCGATTTCGATCTGACCTTCAACATTGATGTCGACTGAACCAACGCTATCGCGAGCAAGCTCGCTCCTACAGGGTTAATGGAAAGGTGGAGAGCAGGCGCGGATCACGCCGTTTTCCGGTCCCGCAAACGTGAAAGGCGGCTATTAAATCACGTTTGATGGTGTAGCTCAGCAGGTTCGATAAACGGCCGGAAAAATAGCCATTTGCCATGAAGTTGTACAACCTGTGGAGCAAGCTTGCTCGCGATAGCGGTGTGTCAGGCGACATCCATTTTAGCTGATATGCCCTCATCGCCAGCCTGGCTCCCACAAGGGATGTAAAAAACCGGCGGTACCTGATGGGGATAGCCGCCGGTGAGGTAACGCTTAGATCCCGAAACGGTCGCGCAGCGAGTAGTACACGGCGCCCATGGCGGTGAGCGGCGCGGAGAACTTGCGACCGCCGATCATCGGCATGTGCGGCAAGGATGCAAACGCGTCGAAACGCTCGGCGTCGCCGCGGATCATTTCCGAGATCAGCTTGCCGGCCAGGTGCGAGCAGGTCACGCCGTGGCCACTGTAGCCCTGCATGTAGTAGGCGTTTTTCTCGATACGACCGAATTGCGGCATGCGTGACATGGTCAGCAGGAAGTTGCCGGTCCAGCGGTAGTCGATCTTCACGTCCTTGAGTTGCGGGAAGGTCTTGAGGATTTTCGGCTTGATCAGTTGCTCGATGTCGTCCGGTTCACGGGCGCCGTAGACCACGCCACCGCCGTACAGCAAACGGTTGTCCTTGGTCAGACGGTAGTAATCGAGCAGATAGTTGCAGTCTTCGACGCAGTAGTTGTTCTTGATCAGGCTGCGCGCTTGCTGCTCCGACAACGGCTCGGTGACGACGATCTGCGAACCGCACGGCATGCTCTTGCTGGTCACACGATTGTCCAGGCCTTGCGGCAGGTAGGCGTTACCGGCGATCAGCAGGTACTTGGCCTTCACCACGCCTTTGGCGGTGCGCACGGTGATCGGTTCGCCGTAGGTGATTTCCACCGCCGCCGATTGTTCGTAGATCTTGCCGCCCAGGCCGATGATCGCCGAGGCTTCGCCGAGGGCCAGGTTCAGCGGGTGAATGTGACCGCCCTGCATGTCCAGCAAGCCGCCAACGTAGGCATCGGAACCGACTTCACGCTTGATGTCGGCTTCGCCGAGCATTGTCAGGTTCTTGTTGCCGTAGCGCTCCCAGCTCTTCTTCTGCTCGGCCAGGCCTTTGAGTTGCTTCTTGTTCATCGCCGCGAAGATGCCGCCCGGGCGGTAGTCGCACTGGATGTCGTAGTGTTGTATGCGCTGACGGATGATGTCGGCGCCTTCGAAAATCATGCTGCCGAGCACTTCGGCGGTCTTGTCGCCATAGCGCTCTTCGATCACATCAACGTCGCGACTGTAGGAATTGACCAGTTGCCCGCCATTACGGCCGCTGGCGCCGAAGCCGACTTTGGCCGCTTCGAGCACGGTCACGTTGTAGCCCGCTTCGGCGAGGAACAGCGCCGAGGACAGGCCGGTGTAGCCGGCACCGATCACGCAGACATCGCAGTCCACCGCGCCTTCCAGCACCGGGAAATCGCCGGTGAAGTTACGAGTGGCGGCGTAGTAGCTGTTTACATGCTGTTGGTTAAAAGAATCTTGTTTCATAGGTTTCTCCGATGGCCGCCGCAAAGAGCCGGCGACCGCCGCTTTATTGTTGTTAGAGCTTGATCCAGGTCGCTTTGAGCTCGGTGTACTTGTCGAACGCATGCAGCGATTTGTCGCGACCGTTACCCGATTGCTTGAACCCGCCGAACGGCGCGGTCATGTCGCCGCCGTCGTACTGGTTGACCCAGACGCTGCCGGCACGCAAGCCACGGGCGAAGGTGTGCGCCTTGCTCAGGTTGCTGGTCCATACACCGGCGGCCAGACCGTAGATGCTGTCGTTGGCGATTTGCAGCGCTTCTTGCTCGCTATCGAAGGTAATCACCGACAGCACCGGGCCGAAAATTTCTTCCTGGGCGATGGTCATGGCATTGGTCACGCCATCGAAAATCGTGGGCTCCACGTACTGACCGCCGGTGTCTTCGAGGGTGCGGCTGCCGCCCGCGATCAGCTGAGCGCCCTGCTCTTTGCCGATGTTGATGTAGCGCAATACGTTGTCCAGTTGACGCTGGTCAACGACCGCGCCGACGGTGGTTGCAGGATCAAGCGCGTGCCCCGGTTTCCAGCCTTGCAGAGCTTCCACCAGCAGCGGAATGAACTGCTCGCGGATCGAACGCTCCACCAGCAGACGCGAGCCGGCGGTGCAGACTTCGCCCTGGTTGAACGCAATGGCGCCGGCCGCAGCCTGTGCCGCCGCGCGCAAATCCGGCGCGTCGGCGAACACCACGTTGGCGCTCTTGCCACCGGCCTCAGCCCAGACGCGTTTCATGTTGCTTTGCCCGGCGTAGATCATCAGCTGCTTGGCTATTGCGGTGGACCCGGTGAAGGCCAGCACGTCGACGTCCATGTGCAGCGCCAGCGCCTTGCCGACGGTGTGACCGAAGCCCGGCAGGACGTTGAACACGCCTTTCGGAATGCCCGCATCCAGCGCCAGTTGTGCGATACGGATCGCGGTCAGCGGCGATTTTTCCGAAGGCTTGAGGATGAACGAATTGCCCATCGCCAGGGCCGGAGCGAATTTCCAGCTGGCCATGATCAACGGGAAGTTCCACGGCACGATGGCCGCCACCACGCCGGCCGCTTCGCGCGTCACCAGGCCCAGTTGATCGTGGGGCGTGGCAGCGACTTCGTCATAGATCTTGTCGATGGCTTCGGCGGTCCAGCGGATCGCGTTGGCGGTCGCCGGAATATCGATGCTCATGGCGTCGCTGATCGGCTTGCCCATGTCGAGGGTTTCGAGCAGCGCCAGTTCTTCCTGGTTGGCCAGGATCAGGTCGGCGAAACGGATCAAAATGCGCTTGCGCTCGGCCGGGGCCAGGTTGGCCCACACGCCGGATTCGAAGGCGCGGCGCGCGACGGCGACTGCCGCGTTGGCATCGGCTTCATCGGTGCTGGCGACGTTCGCCAGGAAACGACCGTCAACGGGGCTGACGCATTCAAACGTGGCGCCATTGGCGGCGGCGCAGTACTGGCCGTCGATGAATGCGCGACCTTCGATAGTTAGGGACTGGAAGCGTTGCTCCCAATCGCTGCGGGTGATTGTCATGGTTGTGACTCGACGCAGGAAAATAGGGGACGGCACGAATGGTGAGTAACCTGTGGCGAGGGAGCTTGCTCCCGCTGGACTGCGTAGCAGTCCCATATTATTGGGGCCGCTGCGCGACCCAACGGGAGCAGGCTCCCTCGCCACAGGTTAGGAGTACGGCTCGTCAAACGGTGTGCAAGTACCAGTTGTACTCAAGATCGGAGATGGAGTTCTCGAACTCGGCCAGCTCGCTTTCCTTGCACGCCACGAACACGTCGATGTACATCGGGTCGATGTAGCGGGCCATGACTTCGCTGTCGTCCAGCTCGCGCAGCGCATCACGCAGGTTGTTCGGCAAGCTCTGCTCGTTCTGCTCGTAGCTGTTGCCTTCCACCGGAGCGCCCGGTTCGATCTGGTTGGTCAGACCATGGTGCACACCGGCCAAAACCGAAGCCAGCAGCAGGTACGGGTTGGCGTCGGCGCCGGCGACACGGTGCTCAATGCGCACGGCATCCGGCGAACCGGTTGGCACGCGGACGGCCACGGTGCGGTTGTCGATACCCCAGCTCGGCGAGTTCGGCACGTAGAACTGTGCGCCGAAACGACGGTACGAGTTGACGTTCGGGCAAAGGAACGCCATCTGCGCCGGCAGGGTCTCGAGCACACCGCCGATCGCGTGACGCAGCGCGGCGTTCTGCTCGGGATCCTCGCTGGCAAAGATGTTGTTGCCTTCTTTGTCGAGAATCGAAATGTGCACGTGCAGACCGTTGCCCGCCTGGCCCGGGTACGGCTTGGCCATGAAGGTAGTGTCCATCTCGTGGTCGTAGGCGATGTTTTTCACCAGACGCTTGAGCAGGACGGCGTAATCGCAAGCCTTTATAGGGTCGGCCACGTGATGCAGGTTGACTTCGAACTGCGCCGGGGCGCTTTCCTTGACGATGGCGTCAGCCGGGATGCCCTGCTCTTTCGCGCCTTCGAGGATGTCTTGCAGGCAGTCGACGTATTCATCGAGGTCGTCGATCAGGTAGACCTGAGTCGACATCGGACGCTTGCCGGACACCGGCGAACGTGGGGACTGCGGACGACCGTTCACGTTGTCCTGGTCGATCAGGTAGAACTCGAGTTCGAACGCGGCGCAGATGGTCAGGCCCAGATCGTCGAACTTGCGCACGATATTGGCCAACACTTCACGCGGGTCAGCGAAGAACGGCTCGCCTTCCAGTTCGTGCATGGTCATCAGCAGTTGCGCGGTTGGGCGCTTCTGCCAAGGCTCGATGCTCAGGGTTCCGGGGATCGGATAGCAGATCCGGTCGGAGTCGCCGATGTCCAGACCCAGGCCGGTGCTTTCCACCGTGGAGCCATTGATGTCCAGAGCAAAGAGTGACGCCGGCAGGTTGATGCCTTTCTCGTAAACCTTATGAAGACTGGTGCGCTCGATGCGCTTGCCGCGCACCACACCGTTCATATCCGCAATCAGAAGGTCGACGTACAAAACCTCAGGATATTTCTTAAGGAATGCGTTTGCTTCGTTGAGTTGAACGGCACGCAGAGGGACCGACATGATGCACCTATTTTTTACTGTTAATTATTATGTTCACCGCCCTTTCACGCAGCCAGTCAATCCGAAAGGCAAAGTGAAGTCAATAGCGAACACTTGGCCTTTTAACGTTTATTTTCGGGCCTATCAGAGGCACGAGGGTGCCAGATCAGCCTTGAAACACGCGTAAATCCTGAGCATCGGACGTGTGGCGTTTAGAATTTTTTACATGGGAGTTGTTAATTAAAATCAACAAGGCTAAGCTCCGGAAAAGCTCGTTCAAGTGTGAAACTTCGAGGTGATAAAAATGGCATTCAAGCCATTGATCGGCGTTACTGCATGCGTCAAACAGATTGGCCTGCACCCCTACCATGTCAGCGGCGACAAGTACCTGCGTGCTGTCAGCGTTGCGGCGCTGGGGCTGCCCGTCGTCATTCCTTCCCTGGCTGAACTGACCGAAATCGAGGACCTGCTACCGCAGCTCGACGGTCTGTTGCTGACCGGCTCGCCATCGAATGTGGAACCCTTCCACTATCAAGGCCCCGACAGCGCCCCCGGCACAGAACATGATCCCCAGCGGGATCGCACCACCCTTCCCCTGATTCGCGCGGCCATTGCCGCTGGCGTGCCGGTGCTTGGCATCTGCCGCGGCTTTCAGGAGATGAACGTGGCGTTCGGTGGCAGCCTGCACCAGAAAGTCCATGAACTCCCCGGCTTCCTCGATCATCGCGAAGCCAATCACCCGGACCTGGCGGTGCAATACGCCCCGGCTCATGCGGTGAATGTGCAACCCGGCGGCGTGTTCGAAGCACTGGATCTACCTGCGGTGTTCCAGGTCAACTCGATTCACAGCCAGGGCATCGACCGCCTCGCTCCCGGCCTGCGCGCCGAAGCCGTTGCACCCGATGGCCTGATCGAAGCGGTCTCGGTCGAACACTGCAAGGCCTTCGCCCTCGGCGTGCAATGGCACCCGGAATGGCAGGTGCTGGACAACCCGCCTTACCTGAGGATTTTCCAGGCATTCGGCGAAGCATGCCGGCAACGGGCGGCGCTGCGTAATTTGCGCTGACTCAACCACCAGCACTCAATTTTCTGCCCCCGCGAGCGAGCAGGCGTGCCCTTGCGCGCCCGTCGCTCGCGACAACAACACACTGCAATAACAACAAGTACTACCAGGCAGCCAGGATGGCGGCGCCGAATAAACCCGGGGTGGGAAACACAATGCCCTTGTAGGAGCGAGCCTGCTCGCGCCTACAAGGGATCAGCGTGGACCGCTTCACGGGTTTGCAATCAACTATTAAGTCAGGCCGCGTTGGCCCGACGACTGAAACCTGTTGGGAGTTTCACATGGCAAACGCCTCCAGCATCTACAGGAAGGCTCTTGAAGGTCACCAGGCACCGAAAAAGGTGTTGGTGAAAGTCGACCGCGTCACCAAGAAATTCGACGAAACCACCGCTGTGGACGATGTATCCCTGGAAATCCATCAGGGCGAAATCTTTGCCCTGCTCGGTGGCTCCGGTTCCGGTAAATCGACGCTGCTGCGCATGCTCGCCGGTTTCGAACGCCCGACCGAAGGCCGGATCCTGCTCGACGGTGTCGACATCACCGACATGCCGCCGTACGAACGTCCGATCAACATGATGTTCCAGTCGTACGCCCTGTTCCCGCACATGACCGTGGCACAGAACATCGCCTTCGGCCTGAAGCAGGACCGTTTGCCCGCCGCCGAAATTGACGCCCGCGTAGAAGAAATGCTGCGCCTGGTGCACATGACCCAATACGCCAAGCGCAAACCCCATCAGTTGTCCGGCGGCCAGCGCCAGCGTGTGGCGTTGGCCCGCTCCCTGGCCAAGCGTCCGAAACTGCTGTTGCTCGACGAACCGATGGGCGCACTGGATAAAAAGCTGCGCTCGCAAATGCAGCTTGAGCTGGTCGAGATCATCGAGCGCGTTGGTGTGACCTGCGTGATGGTGACCCACGACCAGGAAGAGGCCATGACCATGGCCCAGCGCATTGCGATCATGCACCTGGGCTGGATCGCCCAGATCGGCAGCCCGGTCGACATTTATGAAGCACCGGTCAGCCGCATGGTCTGCGAATTCATCGGCAACGTGAACGCCTTCGACGGCACCGTGGTGGAAGACCTGGAAGGTCACGCGATCATCCACAGCCCGGACCTTGAACAGAAGATCTACGTCGGTCACGGTGTCAGCACGTCGGTGCAGGACAAGTCGATCACCTACGCGATCCGTCCGGAAAAACTGCTGGTCAGCACCACCAAGCCGGATGCCCGCTACAACTGGTCCAGCGGCAAGGTGCATGACATCGCTTACCTCGGTGGCCACTCAGTGTTCTACGTCGAACTGCCTGGCGGCAAAGTCGTGCAGTCGTTCATGGCCAACGCCGAACGCCGTGGCGCGCGTCCGACCTGGGACGATCAGGTCTACGTGTGGTGGGAAGACGACAGCGGCGTGGTGCTGCGCGCATGAGAACCTTCAATCAGCAATTCCTGCGCCTGGTGCCCAGTGGGCGAAACCTGGTCATCGGTATTCCGTTCATATGGCTGTTCCTGTTCTTCATGCTGCCGTTCTTCCTGGTGATGAAGATCAGCTTTTCGGAAGCCGCACTGGCCATTCCGCCCTACTCGGAGATCTACACTTTCGCCGAGCAGAAATTCAATCTGCTGCTCAACATCGGCAACTACATGTTGCTGGGCGAAGATGAGTTGTACCTCTCGGCGTATCTTGGTTCGTTGAAGGTTGCGTTGTTCAGCACGCTGGCATGCCTGGTGATCGGTTTCCCGATGGCCTACGCCATTACCAAGGCGAGCAAGGAAGCGCAAAACGTCCTGATGCTGTTGATCATGATGCCGACCTGGACCGCGATCCTGATCCGCGTTTATGCGTGGATGGGCATCCTCAGCAACAACGGTTTGCTCAACGGTTTCCTGATGTGGACCGGCCTGACTTCGCACCCGATCGAGATCCTCAACACCAACACGGCCGTGTACATCGGCGTGGTGTATGCGTATCTGCCGTTCATGATCCTGCCGCTCTACGCCAACCTGGTGAAGCACGACCAGAGCCTGCTGGAAGCTGCGTCGGACCTGGGTTCAAGCACCTTCAACAGCTTCTGGAAAATCACCGTGCCGCTGGCCAAGAACGGCATCATTGCCGGTTGCATGCTGGTGTTCATTCCGGTGGTGGGTGAGTTCGTGATCCCGGAACTGCTGGGTGGCCCCGAGACGCTGATGATCGGTCGCGTGCTGTGGCAAGAGTTCTTCAATAACCGCGACTGGCCGGTGGCATCCGCCCTGGCGGTGGTGATGCTGTTGATCCTGATTGTGCCGATTCTGCTGTTCAACCGCAGCCAGGCCAAAGAGATGGAGGCACGAGGATGAAACGCTTCGGATTTTCAAAGTTCATGCTGATTTTCGGCCTGTCGTTCATCTACCTGCCGATGCTGATTCTGGTGATCTACTCGTTCAACGCCTCCAAACTGGTGACGGTGTGGGGTGGCTGGTCGTTCAAGTGGTACGCCGGCCTGCTCGACAACTCGCAGTTGATGGGTTCGGTGGTGCGCTCGCTGGAAATCGCCTGCTACACGGCGATTGCCGCCGTCGCACTCGGGACGTTAGCCGCATTCGTCCTGACCCGCGTCACTCGCTTCAAGGGCCGCACGCTGTTTGGCGGTCTGGTGACCGCGCCGTTGGTGATGCCTGAAGTGATCACCGGTCTGTCGCTGTTGCTGCTGTTCGTGGCCATGGCGCAGTTGATCGGCTGGCCGATGGAGCGTGGCATCGTCACGATCTGGATCGCCCACACCACGTTTTGTGCCGCTTACGTCGCGGTGGTAGTCTCCGCCCGTCTTCGCGAGCTGGACCTGTCCATCGAGGAAGCGGCCATGGACCTCGGTGCGAAACCCTTCAAAGTGTTTTTCCTGATCACCATTCCAATGATCGCGCCGTCACTGGCAGCGGGCGGCATGATGTCGTTTGCCCTGTCGCTGGATGACCTGGTGTTGGCGAGCTTCGTGTCCGGCCCGGGCTCCACGACGTTGCCGATGGAAGTGTTTTCGGCGGTACGTCTGGGCGTGAAGCCCGAGATCAATGCCGTGGCCAGCCTGATCCTGTTGGCCGTATCGATCGTGACCTTCATGGTCTGGTACTTCAGCCGCCGCGCCGAAGCCAGCCGTAAACGCGCGATCCAGGAAGCGATGGACCAGACCGCCGCCGAATCGTGGCAACAGCCTAAAAAACAAATGGTAGAAGCGACGGCCTAAAACCACTGCTGAGTTAACCGTGGCGAGCGAGCTTGCTCGCGCTGGGCTTCAAAGCGGCCCCAACATTTTTTGTGAGTGCTACGCACTCAAGCGGGAGCAAGCTCCCTCGCCACAGGTTCTGTGTAAACCGATTATTGTTTTGTGCTTTTGAATAAAAAAGAATGGAGTTGTACCGATGAAAATGTTTGGCAGGACTCTGCTGACACTGTCCTTATTGGGCGCGATCGCCTCGGGCGCCCAGGCCAATGACAAGGTTCTGCGCGTCTATAACTGGTCGGATTACATTGCCCCGGACACCGTCAAGAAGTTCGAAGACGAGACCGGGATCCAGGTGACCTACGATGTGTTCGACAGTAACGAAACCCTTGAAGCGCGCCTGCTGGCGGGCAAGTCCGGTTACGACATCGTCGTGCCGTCCAACAGTTTCCTGGCCAAGCAGGTCAAGGCCGGCGTCTATCAGGAACTGGACAAGTCGAAGCTGTCGAACTGGAAAAACCTCAATCCGGTGCTGCTGAAAAACGCCTCTGCCAGCGACCCGGATAACGCCCACGCCTTCCCTTACATGTGGGGCTCGATCGGCATCGGTTTCAACCCGGAGAAGGTCAAGGAAGTACTCGGCGCCAACGCCCCGACCAATTCCTGGGACTTGTTGTTCAAACCGGAAAACGCGGAAAAACTCAAAGCCTGCGGTATCAGTTTCCTCGATTCGCCGACCGAAATGATCCCGGCCGCCCTGCACTACCTGGGCTACCCGGTGAACGATCAGGACAAGGCGCACATCGCCGAGGCCGAAGCACTGTTCATGAAGATTCGTCCGTCGGTGTCGTACTTCCACTCGTCGAAGTACATCTCCGACCTGGCCAACGGCAATATCTGCGTGGCCGTCGGTTACTCCGGCGACGTGCTGCAAGCCAAGGCCCGCGCCGAGGAAGCCGGTGACAAGGTAAAGATCGACTACAGCATCCCGAGAGAAGGCGCCGGCAGTTTTTACGACATGGTCGCCATCCCGCGTGATGCAGCGAACGTCGAGAACGCCTACTTGTTCATGAACTTCCTGATGCGCCCGGACATCATCGCCGAGATCACCAACAACATCGGCTACAGCAACGCCAACGCGGCGGCGACGCCGCTGGTGGATGAAGCGATTCGCAACGATCCGGGGTCGTATCCGCCGGAAGCAGTGATGGCGACGTTGTATGCCATTCCCGACCAACCGATTAGCGTGCAGCGGATCATGACCCGGGGCTGGACCAAGGTGAAGCTGGGTAAATAGTTCGCTTAACACAACGGCTGATTCTGACGCCGCCATCGCGAGCAGGCTCGCTCCTACATTTGAAATACATTTCCCCTGTGGGAGCGAGCCTGCTCGCGATGAGTCCAGAACATTCAACAACGATCTCAGCTTGACCGATTTACACACATGCAGCGCCTTACCACCGCTGCATCACTCACCTGGCTCCTCGGTTAAGGTGAAGTTTGGCGCCCTCGGGCGCCTTTTTTTCGACTTTACGCGTTGCCCAGCGGCCATTCGGCCAGTGCCCGATAACGCCCCTTGTGCGATTCGAACAGGATGAAGCGATCGGCACGCAGGAAAAATTCCGGCGACGTGGCGGATTCCGGGACCGGCGCGCGATAGTCGCGGGCCAGCGTCAGGTGCGGTCGAAATTCCCGTGGCGCATCCTCCAGCGCAAACGGCAACAACGCCTGTTCCAGGTCATACACCAACCGCAACAACGCCGGCGGTGCCTGCTCCGGCGCCAGAACCAACGCCCCTGCCCTGCGCCAGACATCCAATCGATCGAGCACCACGGTCAACCGCTCGCTCGACGTGCGCACCGACGCGGCAACCTCGCAGATACCGGCAATCTGCGCCGTAGCGACCGAACCCAGAAACTTCAGGGTCAGGTGAAAATTCTCCGCCGGCACCGGGCGTCCGCTCCTCAGCTGCAACGCACTGCGCCATTGGGCGATGGCCTTGCGTTGCGCCGGCGCGCAGTCCAGGGCGAAGAACAGCCGTTTGAACGGTTCACGGGATTCTTCATTCATGCGGGAGATCTCTTGCCGGATCCCTTGAGTCTACAACCGACAAGGCGATTCTGGCGCCTTGCGGCATGCGCGTTATAGTTCAAGCAAGCTAATCAACCGGAGGTGACCATGCGTCAAATCCTCAGCAAAGAGCCTTGGTGGGCCGCTCCACCCAAGCCCGGGCAGGACGAATACGAGCTGGAATGGGGCTGGCTGGTGCATTACAGCGAAGGGGAACCGCGCTTCGAGTTCATCCGCGAGCGGCCAACGGACAATGAGATCCGCAATCGCAAGAGTTGCAGGATCACCCCGGCGGCGGAGTGATCCTGCTTCGCACTGTCAGGCTTTGAAAACCAAGTCAAAACCACCGTAGATCATCCGTTGACCATCGAACGGCATCGGATTGACGTCCGGCTTCATGCGCGGGTCCTGCATCATTTTATCCATGCCGGCATTGCGCGTGGCCTTGTCCGGCCAGACAATCCAGCCAAACACCACGGTTTCGTCGTCCTGGCGCTTGACCGCCATCGGGAACGACGTGACCTTGCCCTCCGGCACGTCCTCGCCCCAGCATTCACCAATGCTCAGGGCACCGTTTTCCTTGAAGACGGCGGCGGCGATTTCGCAGTGTTTGAGGTATTGCTCGCGCTTGGCGGTGGGTACTGCCGCGACAAATGCATCGATGTAAGACATGAGTGTTCTCCTTGCTTCATGGGGCGATCTGCTGGTTAGTCGATTGACTGGGGCTCCATTCGACATTGCCGACATCCTGACCGACCGGCGGTTGCGCACTGCCGGCCAGGCTTCCCTCGATCTGTCCCGCCATGTACAGCGTACCCGCCATGACACCGCTGGTCGGGTTCTGTACCAATTTCATCCAGGCCTTGTCGAAGGTGTTGCCCAGGCTGCTGCGGATCAACGCCTCGCTGTCCGGGCGATCAGCGGCCTGAATCAATGCACGAATGCCCGCGACCCCCACGGTAATCAATCCCCCGGCCAGTTTGCCCGCTGCCGCCGCCACCGCACTGGCCGCCCCGCGCGGGGCCATTTCGGCTTCCATGCGCTGGCTGGCGCGCCTGGCCACGGGAGCCATGGCGGTGTCGGTCGAGTCGACGCCTTTCTCGCCACCGGCCTTGTGCACTTTATCGACCAACGCAGCGTAGGCCGGTAATTGGTTCAGCGGCTCGGCGTGGACAACCGTGTACAGCGAAGCATCCCGCGCCGATGGGGGGCCGAGGGCAATCGCCGGAACCTTCTGGATACGGCCGTTGAGTTGCGCTATCGGTACGCCGTGACGTTGGGAAATCTTGCGCAGTTCCTCTTTGAGAATATCCACGTAAAACGCGGCGGCCAGGCTGAGAATCGCGTCTGGATCGATCTCCACCGCCACCGGGGCCAAGACCTTTTCCTGGTATTGCTCCAGCAGATAAGCAGCCAGGCGCTTTTCCGAGGTGTCCTGTTCGCCCTTGGCGCTGATCGTGTACCAACTGACCTTCATCGACAGCCATTCCTGGGTCCAGTAGCTGCTGAACCAGGGGATGAAGTTCTCTTCGGTCAATTGATAGACCCGGGTGCGCCAGTAATCCATGGCGCCACGGGCGTAGATTCTGGTCTGCTCGGTGGCCGATTGCGATGCCGCGACAATTTCCCGGTCGACTTGCTGCCAAGTGCTCGGCGATATCATCACCTGTGGCACTTCCACTGGCGCGCGCGGTGCCGTGACGCATCCCGCCAACACCAAAAGCACGGCGACGATCAACGAACGCAGGTTCAAGATCGCGATTCCCAAAAGTCTGCGCCGAACCGAGTGCCCGGCGCTCAAAAGGCGCTGATTTGAGTATAGGTGGCGACCTCTGCTCACCCGGAATGATGTTGTACTCAATGCCGCCATCGCGAGCAGGCTCGCGATGAGGCCCTTGAGAACACCCAAAAACCCGACCATCACTCCCATCGATATTCACCATCGCCACGAATGCCTTCCGCTCCAAAAACGTCAGCGTAGGATCAATTTCAACCCAACACGAAACCCTGTAGCGGAGGGTCGAACCATGCTCATCCATCTCCTGACCTGCCTGGCCCTGACGGCCTTCACGTTGAGCGTATTGGCCTGGTTCGTCCTGTCCGAGGAGCGCACGTCATGATCACCGAAGTCACCCTGGCCGTGAGCTTCCCGGTATACGGCAATAACTATTACTCGCAGCCATTCGAGTCTCGTAAGGTGTTGACCCTGATGTTCGACGAAAAATTCGAAGCGCTGCTGATTCCGTCAGCCGGTCATCACTTCAATAACGAAGTGGTCGGCCTCAACGATCAGTTCCGTTTCCTCAACGATGTGCTGGCCGAGCATTTGCTTGAAATCGAGATGGCCCAGAGCGCCCCGCGTGCAGCACGCTCATTTACCTTCTAGGGCGCACCGCTTCCTGCTTGCCCGCACACATCACGCAAGCAGCCGCGCAACCAGCGATGCACCGGATCAGCATTCATCCGCGGATGCCAGAGCATCGCCACGGTAAATGCCGGCAGGTCCAGCGGTAGCGCAAAACTGTCCATGCCCGTTCGCAGGCTAGCGGTATGACGTTCGGGCACGCTGGCAATCAGGTCACTGCCGCGGGCCAATGCCAGCGCCGTCGAGAAACCGCCGACGATCGTCGTGATCTGACGCTTCAATCCGAGCGTTTCCAGGGCCTCATCAATCGGTCCTTTTTCCAATCCCCATCGTGACACGCTGATGTGGTCGCCCGCCGCATAACGCGCAGCCGTGATCGCGTCATCCCCCAGCCGATGTCCCAGGCGCACCACGCCGATGAAACGGTCGCGGAACAGACTTTGAGTGCGCAGCTCCGGGCTAGCGGCCTTCCCGACTACACCGGTTTCCAGATCGACCGTGCCGTCGCGCAGTGACGTGCTGTCCTTGTCGGGTTTATGCACGAAACACAGGCGCACGCCGGGTGCCTGTGCCGCGACAAGCGCGATCAAGGCAGTGCCGAAGTTTTCGACAAAGCCCTCACGGGTGCGCAAGGTGAAGGTGCGCTCAAGGTGCATGAGGTCAGGTTGCTCGGCCGGACGCAGCACCGCTTCTGCCTCTTGCACCAGTTGACTGACTCGCTCGCGCAATTCCAGTGCCCGTGGGGTCGGCACCAGACCACGCCCGGCCCGGACCAGCAGCGGATCGCCCATGGTTTCGCGAAGACGCGCCAGCGCCCGGCTCATCGCCGACGGACTCAGGCGCAAGCGCTTGGCGGCCCGCGCCACGCTGCCCTCGGTCAGCAATACATCCAGGGTAATCAGCAAGTTGAAATCGGGAGCAGACATGGATCACACCGTGCGCGAATGAAGTGGCGCCGTACGCACGTATTAAGTGCAATCAGTGCGCCTTCCGCCATGTTAGGCCCGGACGTAGATTTGCGGTAGCTCCAATCGGGAGTGGCCACGAAAGAGGAACAGCATGGACTCCACAACAGCCGTTATACCGGCGCTGTCAGTCAGATGGGCGCTGGTCAGCCTGTCGCTGTCGATGTTGCTGTCATCGCTCGGCACCAGCATCGCCAACGTGGGTTTGCCGACGCTGGCCGAGGTGTTCGACGCGTCGTTTCAGCAGGTGCAGTGGGTCGTCCTCGCCTACCTGCTGGCCATTACCACCCTGATTGTCAGCGTGGGTCGACTTGGTGATCTCATCGGACGGCGACGTCTGTTGTTATCCGGAATAGGTTTGTTCACGCTCGCTTCTGCCCTGTGCGGTCTGGCGCCGACCCTTAATCTGCTGATCGGCGCACGGGCGCTGCAAGGCCTCGGCGCAGCGATCATGATGGCGCTGACCCTGGCATTCGTCGGCGAGACAGTGAGCAAAGAACAGACCGGCAGCGCCATGGGCCTGCTCGGCACAATGTCGGCCATCGGTACGGCAATGGGGCCGTCGCTCGGTGGTGTGCTGATTGCAACGTTCGGCTGGCAGGCGATTTTCCTGATCAGCGTGCCCTTGGGCTTGTTGAGCCTGCTGCTCGCCCACCGCTACTTGCCCGCCGATCGGCAGACAGCAAAGCCCGCCGTTTTCGACCCGCTGGGTACGTTGGTGCTGGCCCTGACACTCGGCGCCTACGCGCTGGCCATGACCCTCGGACGCGGCCACTTCGGCGCGCTGAATATCGCCTTGCTGTTGGCGGCTTGCGTGGGTGTCGGTGTGTTTGTGTGGGTTGAAAAACGCGTGACTGCGCCGTTGATTCGGCTGACGATGTTCCGCGATCCGCAGCTCAGTGGCAGCCTGATCATGAGCCTGTTGGTGACCACGGTTCTGATGGCGACACTGGTGGTCGGGCCGTTTTATTTGTCCCAGGCGCTGGGGTTGAACGCCATCGGGGTCGGGCTGGTGTTGTCGGTCGGGCCATTGGTTGCCGCGCTGACCGGCGTACCTGCCGGGCGCATTGCCGACCGTTTCGGCGCCCGGCACATGACCTTCGCTGGCCTGATCGTCATCGCGCTTGGCTGTTTCCTGTTGTCGGTGCTGCCGAGCAGCTACGGGATTGGCGGCTACATCGCGCCGATGGTGGGGATCACATTGGGCTATGCCGTGTTCCAGACCGCCAACAACACGGCGGTCATGGCCGATATCCAGGCGGAGCAGCGGGGCGTGGTGTCGGGCCTGCTCAATCTGTCGCGCAATCTGGGGCTGATCACCGGGGCCTCGGTGTTGGGCGCGGTGTTCGCCATGGCGTCGGCTTCGGTCGACCTGAGTACCGCGCATTCCCAAGCCATCGCCAGCGGCATGCGCATGACGTTTACCGTCGCGTTGGGGTTGATTGGTATCGCCTGTCTGGTCGCGGTGGGCAGCCGGGCGCTGACCACGGGGCGTGGTCAGCGCTAAGCAGTCCCGAGCGCTTACTGCTCGATTTTCAACAACGGCGTGTCTTTCTTGACGATGTAGGTGGCCAGTTCCGAAGCCTCGACGGTGCCGACGTTCTTCGCCTTATGCACAGTGCCGGCCGGGATGTACAAGGAATCGCCGGCCTTGAGCGTAACGTTCGGCTGGCCTTGCAGTTCGTACTCGAAGGTCCCTGCAACCACGTGGGCGACTTCGACACCCGGATGCGAGTGTTTCGGCGACTCGACACCCGGATCGAAGTCGACCAGCACCTGAATCACTTCCCGGCCTTCTACATCGAGGTCGTGACGCACCAGATCCGTACGCTTGATGCCGGTCTGCCAACGCTTGGCGGGAGCCTGGCCGGCGTCGGCGTCGGCGGCTGGCTGGGTCTCTTGGGCCTGAGACAAACCAGCGAAAGCGGTGAGAGCCGCGGTGACGATGGCGACGCCGAGCAGGCTGCCGGCGTTGGTTTTGTTATTTCGGGACATCGCAATTCTCCAATGAGCGCGGGGTAAAACGTGCGCGGGGTACCGTTGTGCGGCAGCCCCATTACGCGGCCGGCGTGTATCGCGTTTGTGTCCCGCCGGGGCTGTTTTTGTATGTGCAAGTAGCGGTTGGCGAGGGAGATACGTTCAGATACACGGGCCCGTGAGCGACGCTCGACAATATTTTCAACTTTTGCTGATACCTTTTTCGCAGTGGTTCGGTGTGTAGGGAAATTCTCCTTTTTCCTTTGCACCCACAGGCATTGCCGAATGACATCCCGATCACTCCCGAACCGCCGCAAACTCCGTCCGGCCCGCATCCCCATGAATGCGCTGAGCCTGGCCATCGCCCTGTCCGCCATGGCTCCCGTGCACAGCGTCTGGGCCACCGACGCCAGCCAAAGCGCGGCCTCGCGCACTTACGCCATCGGCGCCGGTTCGCTGTCCAGCGTATTGGCGCAGTTTGCGGCGCAGTCAGGGGTGCTGCTGTCCTTCGATGCCGACTTGCTGAAGGATCAGAACAGCCAGGGCTTGCAAGGCAATTACACCGTGCAGTCCGGTTTCGCCCGGTTGCTGCAAGGCAGCGGCTATTCGCTGATCGCCACCGGCGCCGACAGCTACACCGTGGCGCCCCAGGTCAACAGCGGCGCGGCACTGGAGCTGGGCGCCACCACGGTCAGCGGGGTGGCCACCGAAGCCGACACCTATGCCGGCGGTCAGGTCGCCCGTTCGGCGCGCCTGGGTGTGCTGGGCAATCGCGATATCAATGACGTGCCGTTCAGCGTGGTCAGCTACACCGCCAAGACTATCGAGGATCAGCAGGCGCGAACCGTCGGCGATGTACTGCTCAACGACGCCTCGGTGCGCCAGTCAGCGGGCTTCGGCAACTTCTCCCAAGTATTCACCATCCGCGGTCTGCCACTGACCACAGACGACATTTCGTTCAATGGCCTGTACGGCGTGCTGCCACGGCAAATCATTACCACCGAAGCGCTGGAGCGGGTCGAGCTGTTCAAGGGCCCGAACGCGTTCATCAACGGTGTCGCGCCGGGCGGCAGCGGCATCGGCGGTAGCGTCAACCTGGTGCCCAAGCGCGCGCAGGACACCCCGACCCGCAGCGTGACCCTCGATTACGCCAGCGACAGTCAGGTGGGCGGGCACATCGACCTCGGCCAGCGCTTCGGTGAAGACAACCGCTTCGGCGCGCGGGTCAACCTCGCCCAGCACGGCGGCGATACGTCCGTGGATGATGAAAGCGAACACTCACAACTGATCGCCGTCGGCCTCGATTATCGCGGTGAGCGCCTGCGCGTCTCCACC
Organism: Pseudomonas sp. NFX224; assembly: GCF_048565165.1. NCBI lineage: Bacteria > Pseudomonadati > Pseudomonadota > Gammaproteobacteria > Pseudomonadales > Pseudomonadaceae > Pseudomonas > Pseudomonas sp. NFX224. Next base: position 638,419 of record NZ_CP183416.1, read on the forward strand.
GACCTCGGCTATCAGAAACAACGCATCAACAACGGTCGCTCGGTGGTCTATCCGAACGGCACCAAAGTCCCGCACGCACCGTCGGCCAAGGACAATTACGCTCAGGACTGGACCTGGTCGGAGCTCGAAGATACCTACGGAATGGTCAACGCCGAGTACGACCTCAACGACAACTGGACCGCCTACGCCGGCGGTGGCGCCAAGCACACCCGGGAAAACGGCGAGTATTCGTCGCTGTACGTCGCCAACGACGGCAGCGCCAAAGTCGGCTTCCTCTACTCACCCCATGACGAAGACAACAAAAGCGCGATCGCCGGTTTGAACGGTCATTTCAATACCGGCCCGGTCACGCACCAGATGAACTTCGGTCTGTCCGGTACCTGGGGTGAACAGCGCTCGGCGTTCGAAGCAATCCTGGTGGCCAACCGCGTCAACGGCAATCTGTACAACCCGGTGCAGGTGCCGCGCCCGACCAATACTTATTTCGGCAGCGATATCCACGATCCGCGCATCGTCGGCAAGAACCGGGTGAAAAGTGCCGCCGTGTCCGACACTCTGGGCTTTATTGACGACCGCATTCTGCTGACCCTCGGCGTGCGTCGCCAGACTATCGAAGTCGACGGCTGGAACACCACCAGCGGCGCGCGCACGGCAAATTACGAAGAGTCAATCACCACTCCGGTCTACGGTTTGGTGATCAAGCCTTGGGAGCATGTGTCCTTCTACGCCAACCGCATCGAAGGCCTGCAACAAGGCCCGACCTCGCCGTCCACCGGCGTCACCAACCCCAACGAAGTGTTCGCGCCTAACCGCAGCAAGCAGACCGAAGCCGGGGTAAAACTGGACTGGAACAGCTTCGGCGCAACGCTGGGTGTGTATCGCATCGAGATGCCGAACAGCTCGACCTCGACCGTCACCGGCAACCGCTTGCCGACGTTCAGCGTCGACGGCGAGCAAGTGAACAAAGGCGTAGAGCTGAACGTATTCGGCGAACCGCTTGACGGCCTGCGCCTGCTGGCCGGGGCGACCTGGATGGACACCGAACAGAAGAAAACCTCCAACGGCCTCAACGACGGCAACCGCGCCGCCGGTGTGCCGCGCTTCCAGTACAACCTCGGCGCCGACTGGGATGTGCCGGGCATTCAAGGCGCGGCCCTCAGCGGGCGCATGCTGCGCACCGGCGGCGAATACGTGAACGCCGCCAACAGCCTGAGCATCCCGGCCTGGACCCGCGTCGACCTCGGCGCCCGCTACGGTTTCAAGGCCGACGACAAATACATCACCCTGCGCGCCAACGTCGAAAACGTGGCGAACAAGGCGTACTGGTCCTCGGCCTCGACGTCCAACAACTACCTGACCCAAGGCGAACCACGGACGCTGAAATTGTCGGCGACGGTGGATTTCTAAAGGCTCGATACGCCGGTCATAAGGACATAATCGGCCACAGCCATCCGCAAATTTAATGAACCCTGCCCGCCCACGCTCACCTAACTGAATGACCATCAGGAGGTGACACATGCAATTTGAAACAACGTGGATCGTGCTCGCGGCTGTTCTTCTACTTGTTGAATTATGGGCGATCAATCGGCTGCGCAAGAGCGACGGCAAGGCGAGCACCAGAGGCGTCTGGATGGTGGTGATCGTGTTTGTGCCGTTGCTGGGGTTGATCGCTTGGGCCTTGGCCGGGCCGAAGCATGTCGCGCATGACCCGCAGTCTTCGCAGGCCCGACAATAATCCGAGACATGCATCAGGCTCAGGAGGTCGCTCATGACCGCTCAAACCTTGCTGCTTGAATGCAACGGGTGGGTGCCCAATAACCCGCGTCTGCCAGTGCTGGTTTACCCGAAGGCCATTGTCATTGAAGGCAATGACCCGGCGGTGCTGTTCGAGAAAACCTTCAGCGCCAATGGCTGGCCGCCGCAGTGGCGGGACGGGGTTTACAGCTATCACCACTATCACACCGAGGGTCATGAAGTGCTGGGCATCGCCAGCGGTCATGCGCGTTTAATGCTCGGTGGCCCTGAGGGCCATGTGCTGGAAGTCGGCCCGGGTGATGTGGTGCTGCTGCCTGCCGGCATCGGTCATTGCAACCTTGGCGCCAGCAATGATTTTCTAGTGGTTGGCGCTTACCCACCGGGCCAGCGCCCGGATATCTGCCGCGACGCGCCGAGCGTTGAACAACTTACGAACATCGCGAAACTGCCGTTTCCAGATCAGGATCCGGTACAGGGTGTGGATGGGGCGTTGACGCAATACTGGCGACACGCTTGAACATTTAACTCATTACGCATTTGCATTCCCCGAGCGAATAAACGAATACCGATCAATATCCGTTCGCAACTGCCACCCCTGCCCCTGCCAATACCTGGCCGCGGCGTCGTTGGTCTTGAACACGTCAAGGTGACACTTGAGGATCCCTTGTTCCTCAAGGCTCGACAGGCAACGCCCAACCAGTGCGTTGGCGATGCCTTGACGCCGATAGTCGGGAAGCACCAGTAAATGTTGCAGATAGCCTCGGCGACCGTCATGCCCGCACATCACGCAGCCGCACAACGCGCCGTCGACTTCTGCCACGAAGCTCATGCCGGGATTGCGTTGCAGATAACGCGCAGTCGATTCGCGGGAGTCGGCATCGCGCAATGAGATGCCCGGCGTGCTGCGCATGAGGTCGATGATCGCCTCGTAATCGTCCAGGGTCATGACACGGATGTTGAACATCGGTTTGGGCCTGCTGAATGACGGGCTCAGCAGCCTAACAAAAGCCTCTCCGGCGTTGTGTGAACAGCTGATGATTTGTATCGCTGTGTATTCACGACAGGCGTGCTTACACGGCGATACACAACCGGCGGTTCAAGACACATACGGCGTACATGAAGGTGGAAAAGTGCGCAGGTCGCCGTTCAACCTTTGCAGGAGCCATTCATGATCAATCAAATCGAAACCGTGCTGTACACCGGCAAGACCGTCACCACTGGCGGCCGTCAGGGCGAGTCGCGCAGTGATGACGGGCGCCTGGATATCAAGCTTTCCCCGCCTGGTTCTTCTGGCAGCGGCACCAATCCCGAGCAACTGCTGGGTGCCGGTTGGTCGGCCTGTTTCATCGGTGCGCTGGGCAAGGCGGCGGTTGCGTTGAAAGTCAGTCTGCCGGCTGACACCCGCGTTGCAACCGAGATAGACCTGGGCAAGACCGACAATGCGTTTTTCCTCCAGGCGCGCCTGAACGTCAGCCTGCCAGGCGTGGACCCGGTGCTGGCGCGCACCCTGGTGGACGCCGCTCACCAGACCTGCCCGTACTCCAAGGCGACCCGTGGCAACATCGACGTCACGATCAATCTGGTTTGATGGCATAACGCAGACAAACAAATGCCCCGGGAATCGGGGCATTTGATCTTGGCGAGCTGCATTTTCGCAGCGGCACAAGCCGGCTTCAAGAGCCAAGTAGGTGGCCAGCGCTGGTCTCTGGCTTACGAGGTTTATCAGGACTCTCACAGCAACAGCAATGTGCTGTCCTGCTTCACACGGCATAAGGGCTGGATCTCAGCGCGGAGATCTTTCTAACCGTGTACCCTTCGGAGCGCGCCCCACGCGTCCTCGCTATCCGCTTGCGCATCAGTCTGCGTTTTCACCTACACCTTCAGAGTAGCAAAGCACCCGAAGTGTGGGTCGCTGTTTTTAGACCGATTTCCTTTTTCAAGCGTCATGGCAGGACTCAAAAATGCTATGCCCGCCAAGGCTCATAATGTTCGCTGGCTATTACCGATGCCCTTGGCGATATCGATGCCCCAATCCATCGCCGCCTCCATGTCCAGCATGTGCGGTTTTGGATCGTGGTTTTCATCGATTGGCGTGCCGTCCGGCCGGTAGACACCGATAAACATCCCCAATGAACCGTCCTTCAATATTTCGGCTTTAACCCGAATGCTGCATCCGTTCGACAGCGTTTCCTTGTGATCCATATGGCGCTCAGTCATGGCAGTTTTCCTCCCGTCGCAGGATTTTCGACCCTACTGGCAATGCTAGCTCAGCCCCTGAAACCCGCTGATTTACGCTGTTGACCACTCAGCCTGACAGCGGCGAAATGCCACCTATACTAGAAGCCACCGCCCCTCCGGGGTCTGCGCATCCAACAAAAAAAAGCAGAGGTGGAACATGGTTTGGCAGCAAATCTACGATCCGTTCAGTAACCCGGTCATTTCTACCCTCATGGCCGCCGTGCCGGTGGTGGTGATGCTGGCCGCGCTGGCGTTCTTCCATGTCAAGGCTCACCTGGCAGCACTGCTCGCCCTGGCCTCGGCGCTGGTGATCGCCATCTTCGCGTTCGGCATGCCCGCCAACATGGCCGGTTCCGCTGCACTCTATGGCGCCGCCAACGGTCTGCTGCCGATTGGCTGGATCGTGTTGAACATCATCTTTCTGCACCGCCTCACCACCGAAAATGGCTCGTTCAAAGTGCTGCAGGATTCCCTGGCACGGATCACCGACGACCGGCGCCTGCAATTGCTGCTAATCGCTTTCTGCTTCGGCGCCTTCTTCGAGGGCGCGGCCGGCTTCGGTACGCCGGTGGCGGTGACCGGGGCGATTCTGATCGGTCTGGGCTTCTCGCCGCTGGCCGCCTCGGGCCTGGCGCTGATCGCCAACACCGCGCCGGTAGCCTTTGGGGCGCTGGGTACGCCGATCATTACCCTGGCCAAAGTCACCGGGCTGGATGAAATGGAGCTGTCGATGATGGTCGGTCGACAGCTGCCGTTCTTCTCGGTGATCGTGCCGTTCTGGCTGATCTGGGCGTTTGCCGGTTGGCGCAAGATGCTGGAGATCTGGCCGGCGATCCTCGTGGCCGGGGTCAGTTTTGCCATCCCGCAATTCCTCGTGTCCAACTATCACGGGCCGATGCTGGTGGACGTGATCGCCGCGCTGATTTCCATGGCTTGCCTGACCGGTTTCCTGAAAGTCTGGAAACCGGCCACCGTGCATACTTCCGCGGCCCTGACTGGACGGGTCGACGATTCCAAAATCGACGCTGAATATGAATCGAAAACTGAGCCCACCGCCGCGTTTTCCAGCGACTCGAAAAAAGCGGTGATGCGTGCGTGGATGCCGTGGATCATCCTCACCGTGTTCGTGTTCGCCTGGGGCACCCAGGGTTTCAAAAACATGTTCGACACCCGCCCGGCGATTGATCCGGCCACTCACTCGGCCAAGCTCGACCCGCAGGGCAAGCCAATACGCGAAGCCAATCCGGTCTTTGCCCCGGTGCTGACCTTCACCACCATTCACCAGCAGATCGAGAAAGTGCCACCGGTAGTACCGGCGCCGAAAGTCGAAGAAGCGGTGTACAAATTCACCTGGTTCACCGCCACCGGCAGCGGCATTCTGCTGGCAGCGATTGTCGGCGGATTGCTGATGGGTTATTCCATCCCGCAACTCATCCACCAGTACCTGCGTACGTTGTGGGTGGTGCGCTATTCATTGATCACCATCACCGCGATGCTTGCCCTGGGCTTCCTCACGCGTTACTCCGGGCTGGATGCAACCATGGGCCTGGCCTTTGCCGCGACGGGGATTTTCTACCCCATGTTCGGCACATTACTGGGCTGGCTCGGCGTGGCGTTGACCGGCTCTGACACCGCGTCCAACGTGCTGTTCGGCGGCTTGCAACGGGTCACCGCCGAGCAACTGGGTTTGAGCCCGGTGCTGATGGCCGCTGCCAACAGTTCCGGCGGGGTCATGGGCAAGATGGTCGATGCCCAATCCATCGTGGTCGCCTCCACCGCGACGCGCTGGTATGGCCACGAAGGGGAAATCCTGCGCTACGTGTTCTTCCACTCGATCATCCTGGCGATCCTGGTCGGTGGGCTGGTGACGTTGCAGGCGTATGTGGCGCCGTTCAGCCATATGGTGGTGGGCGGACATTGATTCCAGCGCAGCGCTTCCTTGCATAAACCTTAACCACGCCCGGGTTCACTGCCCGGGCGTAGCGTTCTACTTGGGTGATGGTTTTATTGAATGAATCGTCCGTCGAGCAGACAAAGATCCCATGGACAGCTGAGCCAGGCGGGCCAATGATTAAGACAGTGGATCGCGAAAACAGACCTCACATAACAACAAAACGAGGGTCGAGCGCCGATGAACATTCTCTACGATGAACGCGTTGACGGCGCCCTGCCTGACGTCGACAAAAACGCGTTGCTGCAAGCCCTGCAAACGCAGTGGCCCGATCTGGAAATCCTGCATCAGCAGGAAGAACTCAAGCCGTACGAATGCGATGGCCTGTCGGCGTATCGCACCACGCCGATGCTGGTGGTGTTGCCGCGGGACATCGCGCAGGTTCAAGGCGTGCTGCGCCTGTGTCATCAACGGCAGGTGCCCGTGGTTGCCCGGGGTGCCGGAACGGGTTTGTCCGGCGGCGCCTTGCCCCTGGAAAAAGGCGTGCTGCTGGTGATGGCGCGCTTCAACCAGATTCTGCACATCGACCCCGACGCCCGCACCGCACGGGTTCAGCCCGGGGTGCGCAACCTGGCGATTTCCCAGGCCGCCGCGCCACATGGTTTGTATTACGCGCCGGACCCGTCGTCACAAATCGCCTGTTCCATCGGCGGCAACGTCGCGGAAAACGCCGGTGGCGTGCATTGCCTGAAGTACGGCCTGACCGTGCACAACGTGCTCAAGGTCGACATCCTCACCGTCGACGGCGAACACTTGACGCTTGGCTCCAATGCCCTCGATTCACCCGGCCTCGATCTGCTGGCCTTGTTCACCGGCTCCGAAGGCATGCTCGGGGTCATCACCGAAATCACGGTCAAACTGCTGCCCAAACCGCAGTCCGCCAAGGTGCTGCTGGCGGCGTTCGATTCCGTGGAAAAGGCCGGCCGCGCTGTCGGCGACATCATTGCCGCCGGCATCATCCCCGGTGGCCTGGAAATGATGGACAACCTGGCGATCCGCGCCGCCGAGGATTTTATCCACGCCGGCTACCCGGTGGACGCCGAGGCCATTTTGCTGTGCGAACTCGATGGCGTCGAAGCTGACGTACGCGACGATTGCGACCGTGTGCGCCAGGTGCTGGAGCAGGCCGGTGCCACCGAAGTACGCCTGGCCAAAGACGAAGCCGAGCGCGTGCGCTTCTGGGCGGGGCGCAAGAATGCGTTCCCGGCCGTGGGCCGTTTGTCGCCGGACTATTACTGCATGGACGGCACCATTCCGCGCCGCGCCTTGCCCGGCGTACTGCACGCCATCAAAGAGTTGTCGGCCGAATATGGCCTGCGGGTGGCCAACGTGTTCCATGCCGGCGACGGCAACATGCACCCGCTGATTCTGTTCGATGCCAATACGCCCGGGGAACTGGAGCGCGCCGAAACCCTGGGCGGCAAGATCCTGGAATTGTGCGTGAAGGTCGGCGGTAGCATTACCGGTGAACACGGTGTGGGCCGCGAGAAGATCAATCAGATGTGCGCGCAGTTCAACAGCGACGAGCTGACCCTGTTTCATGCGGTCAAAGCAGCGTTCGATCCGAGCGGTCTGCTCAACCCCGGCAAGAACATTCCGACCCTGCACCGCTGTGCCGAATTCGGCGCGATGCATGTACACGCCGGGCAGTTGCCCTTCCCTGACCTGGAGCGTTTCTGATGCACGGCACAGGCGATTTCGATGACAGCGGCACGCTGCTGGAGCAAGTCAATCAGGCGTTGGAAAACGCCACGCCGCTGCGCATCCAGGGCTCCAACAGCAAGGCGTTTCTTGGCCGCGTGACCGCGGGGGAAATTCTCGACACCCGTTCGCACCGCGGCATTGTCAGCTATGACCCGACGGAACTGGTGGTCACCGTGCGCTGCGGCACACCGCTGGTTGAGTTGATGCAGGTGCTGGACGCCGCGCAGCAGATGCTGCCCTGCGAACCACCGTCATTCGGCGATGGCGCCACCGTGGGCGGCATGATTGCCTGCGGGCTGTCAGGGCCACGGCGTCCGTGGTCGGGATCGGTGCGCGACTTTGTCCTCGGCACTCGGGTGATTACCGGTCTCGGCAAGCATTTGCGATTCGGCGGCGAGGTGATGAAAAACGTCGCCGGCTACGATGTGTCGCGCCTGATGGCCGGCAGCTACGGGACATTGGGGCTGATCACCGAAGTCTCGCTCAAGGTCCTGCCCAAACCCCGGCAATCCTTGAGCATCAGCCTGCCAATGAACAGCGAACGCGCCATGCAGCATCTGGCGCAATGGGGCCAGCAACCCTTGCCGATCAGCGCCGCCTGCCATGACGGCGAGTATCTGCACCTGCGTCTTGAAGGTGGCAGAGGTTCGGTGACGGCGGCCCAGGACCGTTTGGGCGGTCAATGGCTGGACAACACCTATTGGGCCGACCTCAACGAACAGCGCTTGAGTTTCTTCGATGAGGACCAGCCGCTCTGGCGTCTGTCCTTGCCGCACAACACGCCTAAATTGTCGCTGCCCGGTCGGCAACTGATCGACTGGGGTGGCGCTCAGCGCTGGCTCAAATCCGATGCTGAAGCGACGTTCATTCGCCAGGTGGTCGAGGAAGTCGGCGGTCACGTGACCTGCTACAGCCACGGCCTGATCGACTGCCCCTTCCAGCCATTGCCCGGCCCGTTGCTGCGCTATCACCAAAGCCTCAAGCAACAACTCGACCCCCGGGGCATCTTCAACCCCGGTCGCCTGTACGCGGAGCTTTGAATCATGCAAACCACCTTGAGCGAAAGCGCTCGCCAACTGCCCCGTGCCGAAGAAGCCGACAGCATCCTGCGCACCTGCGTGCACTGCGGTTTCTGCAACGCCACGTGCCCGACCTATCAGTTGCTCGGCGATGAACTGGATGGGCCAAGGGGGCGCATCTATCTGATCAAACAGGTGCTGGAAGGCAACGAGGTCACCCAAAAGACCCAGCAGCACCTGGATCGCTGCCTGTCTTGCCGCAACTGCGAAACCACCTGCCCGTCTGGCGTCGACTATCACAATTTGCTGGATATCGGCCGTGCGGTGGTCGATGCGGCGGTACCGCGCCCAATCGGCCAACGTTTGTTGCGCGAGGGCTTGCGCACGCTCGTGCCCCATCCTGATCTGTTCAAAGGCCTGGTCAACAGCGGCCAGGTATTGCGCGCGCTGCTGCCCGACGCGCTGCAAAGCAAACTGCCGCGCAGCGCAGCACAGACCAAGCAGCGTCCCGCCACTCGCCATGCGCGGCACGTATTGATGCTTGAAGGCTGCGTGCAACCGGGCCTGTCGCCCAATACCAACGTGGCCGCCGCGCGCGTGCTGGATCGCCTCGGAATCAGCGTCACCCCGGCCCGCGAGGCCGGTTGCTGCGGGGCCGTGGATTATCACCTGGATGCCCAGGCTGCCGGCCTTGATCGCGCCCGCCACAACATCGACGCCTGGTGGCCGAGCATCGAACAAGGCGCCGAAGCCATCGTGCAGACGGCCAGTGGTTGCGGGGCGTTTATCAAGGATTATGGACATCTGCTGGAGCGCGATCCGGCTTACGCCGAGAAGGCGAAAAAAGTCAGCGCACTGGCCAGGGATCTGGTTGAAGTTTTGCGCGCTGAACCCCTGGAACAGCTCGGCATCCACAGCGCCCAGCGCCTGGCCTTCCACTGCCCCTGCACCTTACAGCATGCGCAAAAACTCGGTGGCGCGGTAGAAACGGTGTTGGAGCGCCTGGGCTTCAACCTGACCTTCGTGCCCGACGGTCACCTGTGCTGCGGCTCGGCGGGCACTTACTCGCTGACCCAACCGGAACTGTCCCGGCAACTGCGCGACAACAAGCTGAACGCACTTGAAAGCGGTTACCCTGAAGTCATCGTCACGGCCAACATCGGCTGTCAGTCCCACCTCGACGGCGCGGGCCGCACACCGGTCCGGCACTGGATCGAAGTGGTCGAAGCCGCATTGTCGCAATAGCGCCCTGGAGAACGCCCATGAAAAGCAAAGCCGTGCTGAGCCAGATTGAAGTGACCCGAATCCTCGCTGCGGCGCGGACCGAAGCACAGAACAATCAATGGCCAGTGACCATCGCGATCGTCGATGACGGCGGCCACCCGCTGGCCCTGGAACGCCTCGACGGCGCCGCTCCGATCAGTGCCTACATCGCCACCGAAAAAGCCCGCACCTCAGCCCTAGGGCGACGCGAGTCGAAAGGCTACGAGGACATGGTCAACGGCGGGCGCACTGCCTTTGTCTCGGCGCCGTTGCTGACGTCGCTTGAAGGCGGCGTACCGATCATCGTCGACGGCCAGGTGATTGGCGCGGTCGGCGTATCCGGAGTCAAGGCCGAGCAGGATGCGCAAGTGGCGAAAGCCGGGGCGCAGTGTCTGTAGGAGCGAGCCTGCTCGCGAAAAACCTGAGACCACCGCTGGCTGTCAGGTTCATTGCGTTATCGTTGACCACCATCGCGAGCGAGCTCGCTCCTACAGGAGGTCGTGTTCCATTCACCAAAAAGGAAGCGCACAGATGCCCCGTCTCACTGCGAAAGACTTTGCCCCCGAATTGCTGGAGCTCTACGACTATTACGCCCATGGCCTGATCAACCGGCGCGAGTTTCTCGACCGGGCGGCGTTGTTCACCCTCGGTGGGCTGACGGCCAGCGCTTTGCTGGCCTCCCTGAGCCCGAACTACGCCCTCGCCGAGCAGGTCGAGTTCACCGACCCGGACATCATCGCCGAGTACATCACCTACCCTTCGCCCAAGGGCCACGGCGAGGTTCGCGCTTATCTGGTGCGTCCGGCCAAGGCCACCGGCAAAGTCGCCTCGGTGGTGGTCGTGCACGAGAATCGCGGGCTCAATCCGTACATCGAAGATGTCGCCCGGCGTGTGGCCAAGGCCGGTTTCATCGCTCTCGCGCCGGACGGCCTGAGCTCGGTCGGCGGCTATCCCGGCAACGATGACAAGGGCCGTGCGCTTCAGGAAAAAGTCGACCCGGAAAAGCTCATGAATGACTTCTTCGCCGCCGTCGAATTCATGATGAAACACCCCGCCGGCAGCGGCAAAGTGGGCATCACCGGGTTCTGCTACGGTGGCGGTGTCACCAACGCGGCCGCCGTGGCCTACCCGGAACTCGGGGCGGCGGTGTCGTTTTATGGTCGTCAGCCAGAAGCCAAGGATGTTTCGCGGATCAAAGCGCCGGTGATGCTGCACTTCGGCGAATTGGACACGCGCATCAACGAAGGCTGGCCGGCCTATGAGCAGGCGTTGAAGGCTGGGGGCAAGACCTATGAAGCGTTTATCTATCCTGGCGCCAATCATGGTTTTCATAATGATTCGACACCGCGCTATGACGAGGCGGCGGCGAAGCTGGCGTGGGATCGGACGGTGGAGTGGTTTCGCAAGTATCTGGTTTAGGCGGGAGCCTTTTGTAGCCGCTGGCGCAGGCTGCGCCAGCGGCTACCGGGTGATTACTTCGGTTGCGCCACAGTCCGCAGATACGGTTTGTGGGTCTTGAAGCCGTCCGGATATTTCTTCTTCGCATCCTCGTCAGACACCGACGTTGGAATAATCACATCTTCACCCGGACGCCAGTTCACCGGCGTGGCCACGGTGTGTTTGGCATTGAGTTGCAGCGAGTCGAGCAAACGCAGCACTTCATCGAAATTGCGTCCGGCGCTCATCGGGTAGATCAGCATCGCCTTGATCTTTTTGTCCGGGCCGACCAGGAACACCGAACGCACCGTGGCATTGTCCACTGCAGTACGCGAGCCGCCGCTGGCGTTGGGGTGAATCATGTCGTAGAGCTTGGCCACCACCAGGTTTTCGTCGCCGATCAGTGGATAGTTGACGGCGTTGCCCTGGGTTTCCTCGATGTCACCGACCCACTTGTTGTGGTCACTGACCGGGTCGATGCTCAGCCCGAGGATTTTGGTGTTGCGCTTGTCGAACTCTGGCTTGAGTTTGGCCAGATACCCCAGTTCAGTGGTGCAAACCGGCGTGAAATCCTTCGGATGGGAAAACAGGATGGCCCAGCCGTCACCGATCCACTGGTGAAAATTGAGCGTGCCTTCGGTGGTGTCGGCGGTGAAATCCGGTGCTTCATCGCCAATACGGATTGCCATGTTCGATCTCCTTGCAGTCGTGAACAGAGGCGCCCGCGCAATGCTGTGGGCAGTCAGGAACCGATCTTCGCGAAACAGTATAGGAGAGCTTTCATGACATGCTGGCAAGCGGGAAAATCAGCATGGAGCCCCGGATTCATTGGCTATTCCACCAACGCAATCAACTGATGACGCTGGGCATCGGTGAGCATCGGGCCGAAACCGGCCCCGGCGTTTTCCGCCATGTAGCGCGGGTTGCCAGTACCGGGGATGACGCAGGTCACCGCCGAATGCGACAAGATGAATTTGAGCGCCAGTTGCGGCCAGCTCTTGACCCCGACTTGTGCGGCCCAGCCCGGCAGCGGTTTGTCCTTCAATCGACCGAGCAAGCCACCGCCGCCGAACGGCCGGTTGCAGATCACCGCCACACCGCGCTCGCGGCACAGCGGCAGAATGCGCTTCTCGACACCACGATCATCCAGCGCGTAGTTGATCTGCAAGAAATCCAGCGGCTCGGCTTTGAGCACCGCTTCCACCTCGTCATAGGCCGACGCGGTGTAATGGGTGATGCCGATGTAGCGGATGCGGCCCTCTTCCTTCCAGTGACGCAAGGTCGGCAAATGGATTTGCCAGTCCAGCAGATTGTGAATCTGCATCAGGTCGATGCGGTCGGTCTGCAACAGTTTGAAGGATTCTTCCATCTGCGCGATGCCTTCTTCGCGGCCCCGGGTCCATACCTTGGTCGCCAGGAACGCCGGCGAGCGCGGTTCGTGGATCGACAGCAGCTCGCCAGTGGTCTGTTCGGCACGGCCGTACATCGGCGAGCTGTCGATCACCGTCCCGCCCTTCTCGAACAATGCGTGCAGCACGGCGGGCAGTTGTTTGTAGGCCGGATCTGCGGGAGCCACATCAAAGCCGCGATAAGTGCCCAGCCCGACGATGGGCAGCGACTCTTTGCTGGAAGGAATGACGCGGGTCTGCATGGTCTTGCCTCCTGTTCCCGTCGACGGCGGGGTTTGCGCGCCGGTCGGACCGAACGTGAAGACCGCCGAAACACCGGCAGCCAGCGTGAGTATTTCTCTACGGGTGTACCCCACAGGATGGCTCATAAATCGTCCCTCGCCCGCCCATCAGGTTTCGACTTGTTGCGCCTGTCGCCGGGCCAGCCACAGACATAAACCGGCCCACAACCCGGCAAACGGCACGATGAACAGCGCCACCAGGCCGAACCCTGCGCCCATCGTCGTCAAACCGGCGGACAACCAGCCACTGGCGGCATCGCCGCCGCGATAGACCAGGGTCTCGATCACGTTCTTGGCCTTGTACTTCTCCTCGCGACTGACCACCGTCCACAACACTTCCCGCGCCGGGCGCACGATGGCGAATTCCACCGCGCGACGCAGGCCTTGGGCCAGCGCCACGGTGGCCGGCACCGGCGCCAGTGCCATGGCGGCGAATGCCACGATGGTCGCCAACGGCATCGCGACCAACGCTCCGCCAATGCCCACAAAACGGATCAACGGCGCCGTCAGCAGCAGTTGCAGCGTCAGGGTCAGTGCCGACACGATCAAATCGACGACGGCGAAGAATTGCGTCCGGCTGCCCGTATCAGCGTAGCTGCCAGCGACGATCCGTCCCTGCTCGAAATACAACAAGGTCGCGGCGCTGGTGTGCAGCAGCATGAACAGCACCAGCCCCAACAGGTACGGAGAGCGCAGGATCAGGGTGATGCCGGCGAGGATGCCGCCGCCCATGCGCCGTTCGTCGAGTAGTGGATTGCCCGACTGCGATTGCGTGCGCAGCAGCAACGCCCGATAGCAACGTACGGCGATTTCCAGCAGCAGTGCTGCGGCGACGGTCAATGCCAGTGGCCCCAGCTGTGTGGCCATGGTCGCCGCCAGCAACGGCCCGATAAACGTGCCGAGGGTGCCGCCCGCCGCGATGCATCCGAATAGCCGCCTGCCCTGCTCACTGGAAAAACGGTCGACCAGCACGCTCCAGAAGATCGAGACGATGAACAGGTTGTAGAGGCTGATCCAGACGAAGAACACCCGACCGACCGTCACCGGCGCGACGTGGTTGGCGATCAGCACGCCGAACACCAGCATCGACACGGCAATCACGCGGTAGATCAACGGCACGAACCGCGTGGCCGGCAGTCGTGACGCCAACGTACCGAACACCGGCACCATCAACAGCATTACCACGAAGGTGGCGGTGAACAGCCACTGCAACTTGTCGGCGCCACCCTCAAGACCCAGGGCATCGCGCAACGGGCGCACCAGGTAGTAGCTGGCGAGCACACAGAAATGAAAGGCGAAACCCAAGGCCAGGGCCGCTCTTTCCGATGGCAACACATTGAGCCATTTGAGACCGATGGGCATCGGCACCCTCCTATACCGCCAGCTACACTCTGACAGCACCCGGAGCCGTCAATGCCGCCCACTAACGTTAGCCGAATGTCTCGCACCCTGGTGTTACTCGTCGTCATCCCCGCAGCGGTGTACCTGGCGCTTTGTGTTGCGCTGTTCGTCTTTCAGCGTTCGCTCATCTACTACCCGCAACCCCGCGCCGTCGGCTCAACCGAAACGCTGCTCACGCTGCCGGTCGATGACGCGCAGGTGCTGGTTTCAGTCAGACCGTACGAAGGCCCCAAGGCGCTGATTTACTTCGGTGGCAACGCCGAAGACGTTTCGCGCAGCCTGCCGGCATTCGCCGAGGCCTTTGCTGATCATGCGCTGTATTTCATGCATTACCGGGGTTACGGCGGCAGCAGCGGTTCACCCTCCGAGGAGGCGATCGCTCGCGATGCCATGACCTTGTTCGACAAGGTCTACGCCGATCATCCACAAATTGCCGTGGTCGGCCGCAGCCTGGGTTCGGGGGTGGCCGTGCGTCTGGCCAGTTCACGCCCGGCCACGCGACTGGTGCTGATCACGCCGTACAACAGCCTTGAAGAACTCGCCGCCCGCCAGTTTCGCTGGTTTCCGGTGCAGTGGTTATTGAAGGACACATTCGAATCCTGGCGCTATGCCTCGCACATCACGGTGCCAACGCAGCTGATCGCTGCCGAACACGATGAAGTGATTCCGGGTTCAAGCACGCAACGGCTCTACAGCCATTTCGCCAAGGGCGTGGCAACGATGCAGGTCATCAAGGGCGCGGGACACAACTCGATCAGCGACAGCCCTGAGTATTTCAAGGCGCTGGGGGATGGGTTGTAGCGACAAAAAAAACGGTCCGGACAAGCGCGCCCACGCTTCCCGGACCAAAGGACTACACGCAATCAGAATCTCGGTTTAACGGCTTTCCATTCCGGCTTGTAACGCTGCATCTGCTTTACGTCATCGCGCTGGCGAATGCCGCAGGTCAGGTATTGGTCATGCAGCTTGCCCAGTTGGTCGTGATCCAGTTCCAGGCCCAGACCCGGCGCCCGGGTGATCTTCACGCAGCCATCGACGATCGGCAGCTTGCCGCCCTTGATCACCTCTTCGTCCGGTTCCTGCCACGGATAGTGAGTGTCGCAGGCGTAGTCGAGGTTCGGCACCGAGGCGGCGACATGGGCCATGGCCATCAGGCTGATGCCCAGGTGCGAGTTCGAATGCATCGACACGCCCAGGCCAAAGGTCTGGCACATTTTCGCCAGCGCCTGGGTGTCGCGCAGACCGCCCCAGTAGTGGTGGTCGGCGAGCACGATCTGCACGCTATTCTGCGCCACGCTACGGCGGAACTCGTCGAAATCGGTGACCACCATGTTGGTCGCCAGCGGCAGCCCGGTGCGCTTATGCAGTTCGGCCATGCCGTCCAGGCCCGGCGTCGGGTCTTCGTAATATTGCAGGTCATCGCCGAGCAATTCGGCCATGCGGATCGAGGTTTCCAGCGACCAGTTACCATTCGGGTCGATGCGCAGCGGGTAGCCGGGGAAGGCTTTTTTCAGCGCCTTGATGCACGACACTTCATGCTCCGGCGGCAGCGTGCCGGCCTTGAGCTTGATGCTCTTGAAACCGTAGGCCTCGATCATCCGCCGCGCCTGGGCGACGATCTGCTCTTCGTTCAGCGCTTCGCCCCAACTGTCAGGTTTGTAGGGTGAATCGACGTGCTGGGCGTACTTGAAAAACAGGTAAGCGCTGAACGGAATCTCGTCACGAATCGCCCCGCCCAGCAAGTCCACCAACGGCACGTTCAACGAATGCGCCTGCAAATCGAGGAACGCCACTTCGAACGCCGAGTAAGCATTGCTCACCGCTTTGCTCGCATGGGAACCGGGGGCCAGTTCCGCGCCGGCAAGGCTCGCCGGTTTGTTCGCTGCGACGGTAGCCTGAACGATGGCGCGCAGTTGATTGAGGTTGAACGGATCAAGACCGATCAGTTGGCTTTGCAGCTGTTGCTGGATCGCCAGCGCCGGAGCGTCGCCGTAACTTTCACCCAGACCGATGTAGCCATTGTCGCTTTCGACCTCGATGATCGAGCGCAGCGCGAAAGGTTCGTGAATGCCGCTGGCGTTGAGCAATGGCGGATCACGGAAGGCGATGGGGGTGACGGTGACTCGTTTGATTTTCAAGAGGTTGCTCCCGCTGGATCAGATTTCAGGGCTTGATGACTGACTGGCTTTTTTGCGCTGACGCCTTCTGGCGATGCGCCGGTCAACGCACGGAGGCTGTCGCCGCGAGGTGCGGTGCGGGCGAAGAAGATCACCACGGCGGCCACCAGCGATGTCGCGGCCAAACCGTACAGGCCGCCTTCGATGGAGCCGGTGGTCTGCTCCAGGAAACCGAACGCGGTGGGCGCGACGAAGCCGCCGAGGTTGCCGATGGAATTGATCAAGGCGATCACCGCCGCCGCGATGCGTGCATCCAGATAGCCTTGCGGGATCGGCCAGAACAAAGCCGAGGCCGCCTTGAATCCAATCGCGGCAAAGCAGATGGCGACGAAGGCGAATACCGGCCCACCGGTGGTGGACATAAACATGCCGAACGAGGCGATCACCAGCGTCACCGCCACCCACGCCTGCTGGTATTTCCACTTGCTGGCCATCGCAGCGAAGCCGTACATCGCGATGATGGAAATGATCCACGGGATCGAGTTGAACAGGCCGACCTGGAAGTCGCCGAGGTTGCCCATTTTCTTGATCATGCTCGGCAGCCAGAACGTGGCGCCGTAGATGGTCAGGGCGATGGAGAAATAGATGAAACAGAACAGCGCGATCTGCTTGTCGGCCAGCAACTTGAACATCGACGGTTTGACCGTCTGCGTGGCTTCGCGGGCTTGCTGTTCCAGGTCGATGGCTGTTGTCAGCGCAGTCTTCTCTTCATCGCTCAACCACTTCGCTTCACGCGGATGGGATTGCAGCCAGAACCAGACAAAACCGCAGAGCACGATCGACGCAAAACCTTCGATGAGGAACATCCACTGCCAGCCGTGCAGGCTCAAGCCGTTGATGTGCAGCAGCGCGCCGGACACCGGTCCGGAGATCACCGAGGCGATGGCCGAGCCGCTGAGGAAAATCGCCATGGCCTTGCCGCGTTCGGTCGATGGCAGCCACTGGGTGAAGTAGTAAATGATGCCGGGGAAAAATCCTGCTTCGGCGGCGCCGAGGATGAAACGCAGTACATAGAAGCTGGTTTCACCACGCACGAAGGCCATCGCCATCGCCGCAGCGCCCCAGGTGAACATGATTCGCGTCAGCCAGGCCCGTGCGCCGTAGCGTTGCAGCAGCATGTTCGACGGCACTTCGAAGATCGCGTAACCGACGAAGAACAGCCCGGCACCCAGGCCATAGGCGGCAGCGCCGATACCGAGGTCGGTTTCCATGTGGCTACGGACGAAACCGATGTTGACCCGGTCGATGTAGTTGACGATGAACATCACCACGAACAGCGGCAGCACATGGCGTTTGACTTTGGCCGCAGCGCGGGCCAGCACATTCGGGTCGGGTGGACTCTGCAGGGTTTTCAAGGGGCGACTCCCGATCATTTGTTTTTATAGGGATTGCTTGAGGCGTGGGCCGATCATGGACGCCGACATTGATCCCGTCTAATCTAACTTGGCATTCGATTGATACCTGGATTAGATCAATGTTCGAACTGACCCAACTGCGCTGCTTCACCACCGTCGCCACTGAACTGAATTTTCGCCGCGCTGCCGAACGGCTGAACATGACCCAGCCGCCGCTCAGCCGGCAGATTCAATTGCTCGAACATCACCTCGGCGTCGAGCTGTTCACCCGCAGCACCCGCAGCGTCGCCCTCACCGCTGCTGGCCGGGCATTCTTCATCGAAGCGCAGAACCTGCTGGAGCGCGCTCAACAAGCAGCAGTGACCGCACGGCGGTTTGCCGAGGGCGATATCGGCTCGGTCAACATCAGTTTTGTTGGCAGTGCGGTGTATGAGTTCCTGCCCAAGGTGATTGCCGAGGCGCGGCTGACGCAGCCGCACGTCAAGATCGACCTGTCGGAGATGAACACCTACCAGCAACACGAAGCCCTGCGCGCCCGCCGCATCGACTTGGGCATCGCCCGTGCGCCGTTGCTGGAGCCCGGCTACGCCACCGAATGCCTGGTGCGTGAGCCGTTCGTCCTGGCGGTTCCGAGCACGCACCCGTTGGCGACCGCCGCCACCGTGTCGGTCCAGGACCTGGACGCTCAACCATTCCTGATGTACTCCCACGCCGCCTACCCGCCATTCAACGAATTGCTGACCGGCATGCTGCGCTCGGCCCGCGTCGCCCCGGATTACGTGCAGTGGCTCGGTTCCTCCCTGACCATCCTCGCCTTGGTCAACGCCGCCATGGGCCTGGCCCTGGTGCCGCGTTGCGCAACCAGCGTGGTGTTCAAGAATGTGGTGTTTCGCGATATCGACCTGGGCGAAGGGGTGCAAAGCGAACTGCACCTGATTTGGCGCGAGAACAATGACAACCCGGCGTTTGCCATGTTGCTGGAAGGGATTCGGCGGGCGGTGCGTGAGGGTTGGGGCACATAGCTCAAGCCACAATACCTGCCATTTGCTACGAATCGCGTTATGGCTTGAGCTGGTGCACCGAGGCTGAACCTCGCAATAAAAAAGTGCACATCGCGGTTGTTCTGTCACTGCTCACCACCTCCAAAGCCCCGAAAGCAAGGCCTCGCCGGTTCTGGCCCGCTTCTTGCAAACACCCGTTACGCAGTCAACGCTGATTGCACCCTATACGACAAAGGCGCCGTGTAGCCCCCGTTTCGACGGAGGGCCGCATGGCGCCTTTTGCGTTTGCGAACCGATCAGGTGTGACAGAGTTTCGAGGGACGAGGATGGCCGACAAAACCGTACGCAGCGTTTGCCCCTATTGTGGCGTGGGCTGCGGCATCGTCATGCAGGTCGAAGGCAACCGGGTGGTCAAGGTCTCCGGAGACAAGACGCACCCGACCAACTTTGGTCGGCTCTGCACCAAAGGCACGACCTGCGGGCAAGCGATTGCCGACTCCGGACGGATGGAAAACGCCTACCTGCGCCAGGCGCGTGACCGCGACCCGGTGCGGGTCGCCATGGACCAGGCCATCAGCGAAACCGCCAGCAGACTGCGTGACATCCTCGACCTCCACGGGCCTGATGCGTTGGCCTTTTATGTGTCGGGACAGATGTCGCTGGAAGCCCAATACCTGGTCAACAAACTGGCCAAGGGCTTTGTCCGCACGAACAACATCGAGTCCAACTCGCGCCTGTGCATGGCCAGCGCGGGCAGCGGTTACAAGCTCTCGCTGGGTTCCGACGGACCACCCGGTTCCTATGAGGATTTCGACCGCGCGAACCTGTTCTTCGTGACCGGCGCCAACATGGCCGACTGTCACCCGATCCTGTTTTTGCGCATGATGGACCGGGTCAAGGCCGGGGCCAGACTGATCGTGGTCGATCCTCGACGCAGCGCCACGGCAGACAAGGCCGGCCTGTTCCTGCAAATTCGTCCCGGCACCGATTTGGCGCTGCTCAATGGTTTGTTGCATCTGCTGGTGAAAAACGGCCACACCGATCCGGACTTCATCGCCTCGTTCACCGAGGGCTGGGAAGCGATGCCCGGGTTCCTCGAAGACTACGCACCGGACAAGGTCGCCGCCCTTACCGGTCTCGCCGAAGCCGACATTCGCCAGGCGGCGCAATGGATCGGTGAAGCCGCCGAGTGGATGAGCTGCTGGACGATGGGGCTCAACCAAAGCACCCACGGCACCTGGAACACCAATGCCCTGTGCAACCTGCATTTGGCCACCGGCGCGATCTGCCGGCCCGGCAGCGGCCCGTTCTCCCTGACCGGCCAACCGAATGCCATGGGCGGTCGGGAAATGGGCTACATGGGTCCAGGCCTGCCCGGTCAGCGTTCGGCACTGGTCGAGGCTGACCGGGCGTTCATCGAGGACATGTGGCACATCCCCGCCGACAGCTTGCCGCGCACGGTGGGCGCAGGCACCGTGGACATGTTCGAGCAAATGGCCGCTGGCCGGATCAAGGCCTGCTGGATCATCTGCACCAACCCGGTGGCATCGGTGCCCAACCGGCGCAAAGTGATCGAAGGCTTGCAGGCCGCCGAACTGGTCATCACCCAGGACGCCTATCTCGATACCGAGACCAACCGCTACGCCGACATCCTCCTGCCCGGCGCACTGTGGGCCGAGGCCGAAGGCGTGATGATCAATTCCGAGCGCAACCTGACGCTGATGCAACAAGCCGTGGAGGCGCCCGGCGAAGCACTGGCCGACTGGCAGATCATTGCCCGGGTCGCGTGTGAAATGGGCTTCGCCGAGGCTTTCACCTACAGCTGCGCCTCCGAGGTGTTCGACGAGATCAAACAGGCCTGGAATCCCAAGACCGGTTATGACATCCGTGGCGCGAGTTACACGCGCCTGCGGGAAAAACCGCTGCAATGGCCGTGCGCGGAAAACGATGCCGAGGACCGCCATCCGATTCGTTACCTGAACAACGGCGTGAGCCAGTCACTCAAGGTCGAGGCCGATGGCAGCCGTCCCGCGATCGTCTTCGCCACCGAGCGCGGCAAAGGCATATTCCTCGCCCGCCCGCACATGCCGCCGGCGGAAATGCCGGATGAAGCGTTCCCCTTTGTCCTCAACACCGGGCGCTTGCAGCACCAGTGGCACACCCTGACCAAGACCGGCAAAGTCGCGACCCTGAACAAGCTGAACCCCGGTCCCTTCGTCGAGCTGCATCCGGAAGATGCCGCCAGCCTCGGCATTCGTGATAAGGACCACGTCGAAGTCCGCTCACAACGTGGCCGCGCCGTATTGCCGGCCGTGATCACCGACCGGGTGCGCCAGGGCAACTGCTTTGCGCCTTTCCACTGGAACGATGTGTTCGGGGAAAACCTCGCGATCAACGCGGTGACCCACGACGCGGTCGACCCGATTTCGCTGCAGCCTGAATTCAAGTTTTGCGCCGTCGCCCTGCAACGGGTGGAGCTGATCGAGCACCAGTTTCTTGAAATGCCGGAACCTGCCGCTCACAACCTGTCCCCCTTACCTGAGGAGCCCGTCATGTCGAGTATCGAAGCCTTTGCCGATATCGCCGGCATCAGTCGCCTGCCCTCTCCTGCGCTCAATGACCGTGAGCGGCTTTATCTGGCCGGTTTTGTCAGTGGCCTGCAGTCCACGGCAGGCCGGCAGGAGCTCGGTGTTCCGGTGCTGCCTGCCAACGCGCCGCTGGCGGCCGACACGCGGCTTTGGCTGGACGGTGTGCTGGGTGGTTTGTTCAGCCGCATGGATAGCGCCGAAGCGACACCGTCAGCGGTCAACAGCCAACCGGCCCTGACACTGTTGTGGGCCTCGCAAACAGGCAATGCCGAAGCCCTGGCCGAACGTTTTGCCGCACGCTTGCGCGAAAGTGGAATCGCGGTCGAGCTGAGCGCGATGGCTGACTTCCCCGCGAGCAAACTCGCCAGCACGCAAACCCTGGCCCTGATCAGCAGCACCTTCGGCGACGGCGATGCGCCGGACAATGGCGAAGGTTTCTGGCAAACCCTGAGCCATGCCGAAACACGCCTGGAGTCCCTGCGATATGCGGTGCTGGCGCTGGGCGATCCTAACTATGACCAGTTCTGCCAGCACGGCAAAAAACTCGATCTGCGTCTCCAGGAATTGGGTGCAACGCGGCTGCTGGAACGGGTCGATTGCGATACCGAATTCGAAGCGTGCGCGGACCAGTGGCTGGCCGATCTTCAGAAAACACTGCAACCGGTAACGGTCGAACCGGCACCGAGTGTTGTCGTCAGCCCGGTCGCGACGCCGTGCAAGGCCAAGCCTTTTGCCTCTCGCCTGCTGAGCAACCTGCACCTGAACCAGCAGAGCGCGAACAAGGAAACCCGCATGTTTTCCCTGGCGCTGGCCGATTCCGGGTTGAGCTATGAAGCAGGCGATGCCTTGGGCGTATTGCCGCGCAACTGCCCGGAACTGGTCGGCGAAATGCTGCAACTGACGAGCCTTGGCGCCGACACGTTGGTCAAGGTCGACAAGGTCGGTGAACTGCCATTGCATCAGGCATTGACTGAACACTTTGAAATCGCCCGGCCCAACAGCGACACCCTGGCGTTCATCGCCGAACGCAGCCGCAACCCGGCGTTGAAACAGCTGCTGGGCAGTGAGCGCAAGGCTGAGCTGAAAGACTGGCTCTGGGGCCGGCAACTGGCGGACGTGTTGCAGGAGTTTCCGGTCGACTGCTCAGCCAGTGAACTACTCGGCACCCTCAAGCGCCTGCAACCACGGCTGTATTCGATCGCCTCCAGCCCCAAGGCACACCCGCAGGAAGTCCATCTCACCGTGGCCGCCGTGCGCTACGGTAAACGCAAAGGCGTGTCCTCGACCTTCCTCGCCGACCGCGCGCAGAGCGCAGACGTGCCGGTGTTCGTCCAGCCGTCGAAGCACTTTCGCCCACCGGCGGATGGCAACCTGCCGATGATCATGGTCGGCCCCGGCACCGGCGTGGCGCCGTTCCGCGCCTTCCTGCAAGAACGCCGCGCACGGGGTGACAGCGGCAAGAACTGGCTGTTCTTCGGCGAGCAACACGCCGCCAGTGATTTCTACTATCGAGATGAACTGCAAGGCATGCAGCGCGATGGCCTGCTGACAGAACTCAGCCTGGCGTTCTCCCGCGATCAGACGCAGAAAATCTACGTGCAGGACCGCATCCGCGAACAGGGTGCCGAGTTGTGGCATTGGCTACAGGAAGGTGCGCAGTTGTACATCTGCGGCGATGCCAGCTGCATGGCCAAGGATGTCGACCAGGCCCTGCGCCGGGTCGCGCAGGATCACGGTGGATTGTGCACGGAGGGCGCTGCGGATTACTGGCGTCAGTTGAGTGAGCAGAAGCGTTATTTGCGGGATGTTTACTGAGAACTCGTGCGAGCGAACCTGCTTGCGATGGTGTGTCAATCGCATCGTTGTCGACTGATAGTCCATCGGGCAAACTCCGACGCTGGCGATTCGGGGCAAACACGATCCGTTCTTCATCCCGCCGGGCGCAGGTGGATACGGGTGTATCCGCCTGCAACACCCTCATTCAATTCACCTGTGAAAACGACCGCTAATCCGAGATTTTGCCATTTTTCAATAAAAACATATCTGTATGCTTAAATTGATATTGTCGAACGTTCCCATTACACGAGGGTGCCGTCATGAATATCAAAACCCTGGCTTTGATCCTGCTGGCCTTCTGTGCGCAACCGGCCTGGAGCCAGACGCCAGCCGCGTCTCCCGCCGCTGCCGACAGCGCCGCGCTGACCACGCGTCTGGCGTTGCGCGATTTGTGGGTCGAGCATATTTTCTGGATCAGAAACTATGCGCAGGCCAACCAGTCCGCCGACCAGAAGCAAGCCAAAGTCGCGGCTGATCAGGTGGTCGATAACGCGACCAGAATCGCCAACAGTATCGCCCCGCTCTACGGCCAACCGGCGGCCGATCAACTGCTCAAGTTGCTTGCCGGTCATTGGGGCGCGGTGAAACACTACAGCGACGCCACGGTCGCCAAGGACGCGAAGGGCAAGCAGGCCGCCGTGACCGAGTTGACCAGCAATGCCAGGGCGATTGCAGCGTTTCTGGCCGGTGCCAACCCGAATCTGCCGGAAGCGACGCTGGTGAATTTACTGTCGGCCCACGGTGGTCATCACATCGCGCAGATCGATGAGTTCGCCGCTCACGACTACGCTGGAGAAGCGCGCACCTGGTCGATGATGCGCACGCATATCCTGGCGCTGGCCGATGCTCTGACTGCCGCACTGGTCAAGCAATTCCCCGACAAGTTCTGACATCGCGCGAGGACACTCAATGCTGGAAGGACTGGGCCGAACACAGCAGGACTTGCTCAACGCGCTGCTGCACCATGCCAGTGGCATGAGCATTGACGAGTTGGCCGAGCACCTGGCGGTCACGCGCACGGCGATTCGCCAACACCTGGCGGCGCTGGAGCGTGACGGCCTGGTGCTGCGCGGCGAAACCCGCCCGACGGGGCGGCGACCAGAGCAGTTGTATCGGCTCACCGACCACGCCAAGGAGCAATTTCCCCGCCAGTATCAGTTGCTCGCCAGTGCACTGATCGATGAAGTGGCCGACATCATCGGCCCCGAGGCGCTGGCGACGCTGATGCGCAACCTGGGTCGCAAACTCGCCCTGGACCGCGAACATCAAGTTGTCGATGAAACGAAGATCGTGCAGCACATGAATCAAGCGGGTTATGAAGCCGAGGTGTTTTTTCGCTCGCCCGGTGATGCGCAAATCGTCGCGCACAACTGCGTGTTCCATCGTCTGGCCGCGGCACACCCGGTGGTCTGTGAACTGGATCTAGCGCTGATCGGCGCGTTGGGCGGTGGTGAGGTCGATCACACCGAGTGCATGGTTCGCGGTGGCCATGTCTGTCGATTCCAATTACGGCGGGTGGAATCTGCGCAACATGTTGAACCCGCTGAAGAGCGTTGAAACGCTCCCCTCAAGTACGTCCGTCGGACACACGCCCGTATCCACAAATAAACCCTCGCGCCCCGTGAACCTTGTTTCTGGGCGCCAGTCTTAGACCGGCGATTCCACTTCCTCCTATCGTTGTCATCTCATCAGAGCTGTCCGCACCATGCGCCAAACCGCCCTCGCCTTGCGCTTCACTTCGCTGTGCCTGTTGACCTCGCTTACTCTTTTCGCCAGCCCCGCCCACGCTGGCGCGGAGCGAGAACTGGTGGAAGCCATCAACGATTATCGAGCCCACCCGGAAAACTGTGCGCGGCGTCCCGCCCAACGCCTGTCGCCGCTGGCACTGAAGTCCAATCTGGCGCTGCCCATAGGTTATGGCGGCGGTTTGCGGGAGCGATTGAAAGATTCGGGGTATCAGGCGGTGGCCGTGCGTTCTGTCCGAGTGGTGGGTGCGCAGGATGCTGAAGAGGCTTTCGAACTGTTGGTGGAGGACCACTGCGCCGCGTTACTCGATGGTCAGTACGCCGACATTGGTGTCAGTCGCCGTGGCGGTGAGTGGCAAGTGGTGCTGGCGCAGCCGGTGCTGGACCGTCAGATGAGCGACACACGCAGCGTCGGCAAGACCTTGCTGGCACAGGTCAACGCCGCCCGCGCCAAACCGCGAATGTGCGGTCGCCAGCGTTTCGCCGCCGCCCGGCCCTTGGCCTGGAACGCGAGCCTTGGCGCCGCCGCGCAAGGGCACAGTAAAGCAATGGCCTACGGCAACTATTTCGCTCACCGCGACCCCGATGGTGACACCCCGGCCGACCGCGCAAGAGCGGCGGGTTTCCGTGGCCGGCAGATCGGTGAAAACATCGCCGCCGGCCAAGGCTCACCGAACAAGGCAATGGCTGGATGGCTCGCCAGTCCAGGGCATTGCGCCAACCTGATGAATCCGATGTTCACCCAGGTCGGTGCGGGTTATGCGACCGAGGCGCGCAGTGATGAAGGGGTTTACTGGACGATGTTGTTCGGGGCGAAATGATTGGCCTGATTCGCCACACCTCATCAGGCGGCTATTTGACCAGGCGGGTTTCCCTGGACGGTCGATAGCCGAAATAGGCGCTGTAGCACTTGCTGAAATGGCTCGGTGAAACGAAACCACAGGCAACCGAGACTTCAACGATGGTCAACGTGGTGTGCTGCAGCAATCGGCGGGCTTCGGTGATCCGCAAGTCCATGTAATAGCGCTGGGGTGTCGTCCCCAGCTGCTCTTTGAACAGACGCTCGATCTGCCGGCGGGAACGGCCGGCGTAGAGACAGAGTGCGTCCATCTCCAGCGGCTCCTCCAGATTGGCATCCATGAGATTGACCACTTCCCGCAACGGACCACAAACCGACACATTGAGCGTGGGTTTGATGCGCCGGTAACGCGAAGCTTCAAACGCCAGAATGTCTTCGATGCCGTCCGTCAGCGCTTTGTCGTGCAAGCCCTTGATCCACTCAAGCGCCATGTAAAACGCGCCATTTGGACTGGACGCCGTCAGACGGTCGCGATCAACAACATAGGCTTCGCTGGTGACCTGGGCCAGTTTGGCGATTTCCGCCAGCGCGGGACGGTGTTCCGGGTGAACCGCACAACGATAGCCGTCCAGCAAACCGGCTCGCCCGAGAAACCAGGCGCCATTCCACACGCCAGCCAACTTGACGCCCAGTTCGGCGGCGCTGATCAAGAGATTGATCAGCGTGTCGTCGGCCTTGAGGGCCGTGCGGTAACCACCGCAAACGACCAACAGGTCCAGGTCTTGAATCGCGGCATGACTGAGGCAAGCATCGGGACGAATGACCAACCCCAAATCGCTGATCACTTCCCCTTTCGTCAAACCGAACGTCTTCGTGGAAAACAGTTCAGGCCGCAGCAGATTGGCGGTGATAATCGTATCGAGTGCCTGGGTAAACGCCGGCAACGAGAAATGCTCCAGCAGCAAGAAGCCTGCCCGGGCCTTTACTGATTGGCCCTCATGCTCATTGAGGTAGCGAAGGTTTTTACCCTTCATGGCACCGCTGAACTGACGTCGCTCTACCAACGCTCGCCTCGCCTGGTCGTGTTCATTGGGTGTGATTCAACGCCTTTTCATGCATCAAAAAACACGCGCCTGCGGATGCTGGGCGCGTGCACTGTTTACGCCTGTTGAAACCCGTGAGCAAGTGGGTCTTCAATCGGCAGCAGACTATGGCGTTCAGCACCCCATCATTGCAAAGGCGAAAACGTCGCGGGCAAGTAAATCGTCGAGCGCATGTCGCGCAGTTGCGGGCCGGAGTTTTCCGGCGGCCAGACACCATCGGCCACCGCCTCGGCGCGTACTCGTTGGCGCTGTTCCAATGAAGCCCACGGCCAGATATGCAGATAGCGCGGCAGCGAGCCGTCGGTGGCGTAGAACGCCGCATACACCGGCGAATACTGCTCGGCGGTTCGCGGCTCGATGGCGTTGCTCCAGCCATCGAGGGTGGGCTGCAAGCCGCTGCTGACCAGATCGTAGACGCGCAGCTCGTAGTACGGGCCATGTTTGCCGGCGCTCAAAGGCTCGAGAAAGGGAAAC
The DNA here is from genome assembly GCF_048565165.1 of Pseudomonas sp. NFX224. Taxonomy (NCBI): domain Bacteria; kingdom Pseudomonadati; phylum Pseudomonadota; class Gammaproteobacteria; order Pseudomonadales; family Pseudomonadaceae; genus Pseudomonas; species Pseudomonas sp. NFX224. The sequence continues at coordinate 665,955 of NZ_CP183416.1, forward strand.
AATGTGTAGTTTTCGATGCGCAGATCGGTGATGAATTCGTTGATACCGAACGCCTCGCCGCTCAACAAAAAGCGCTCGCGCTCGGCTTGCCTGACACGTTCATCTTCATAGCCGCGCAGCACGGCAATCTGGTTCAACTGCCCAATCTCCGAAGCCCAGCAACCCATCAACGTTCCACCGACATCCGGGCGATCCAGCGCAGCCTCGATTCGCAGCAGTGCATCGGCGACGGTCCGCACACGCACCGTCAAGGTAATCAGTTCAAAAAAACGCATAACGACTCCGGTAATGATCAGCCAGGGCACAGCCTATGCCAGCGTCCGGGGTCGAGATATTGAGAGGAACAGCCGCGCGCTAGGTGATTTCTTTATCGACGGGGGGGTTGGCCTTTCCAACTGTTCACGGTTTGTGGGCTAGTGCAGCGCTTTGGATATCGTGGAACTGGCCACGTTCAGGTATTCGCCAGACCCGATGCTGGCCCGCTACAGTGGCGCGACATTTTCAGGAAAACATTGAACATGGATGCTCTGCACCAAGGCAGCTGCCTTTGCGGCACCGTCAAATACTCTGTATCAACCGAGCTGAAAGCCCTCACTCACTGCCACTGCAACATGTGCCAAAAAGGCCATGGCGCTGCGTTCGCCTCGTATGCGAGTGCTCCTGCGTCGACGGTTTCCATCGTGGCCGGTACACAGATGCTCAAGGGTTATGAGTCGTCGAAGGGAGTCTTGCGTCAGTTCTGTTGCAACTGCGGCTCTTCGCTGTTCTGGTCTGATGCAAAGGGTGCCTTTTCGCAGTGGATATCGATTGCCATCGCTACACTGGACTCTCCGTGCTCGCCGACAAAGCAAAAACATGCCTGCGTTGGCTCAAAAGCGGGTTGGTACGCGATTGAAGATCGACATCCACAAACGGACTGAGTCATTCAGGGCCGACGTACCGCCCTCACCTTTCCACTACCGCCACCGCCGCAGAAAAACCGCTCGCCGCCGTCCGACTCAAGCCCCGAAACACCGATTCCGGCCGGCAGCTTGAGACTCTCCAGCACCTCACCGGTTTTCGCGTCGACGCGGCGCAGTTCGCTCTCATCGCCCTCCCACGTGCCATGCCAGAGCGAGTCCTCGACGAAGGTCACGCCCGTGACAAAGCGGTTCGATTCGAGGGTTCGCAGGATCTTGCCGCTCTGCGGGTCGATCTGGTGAATCTTGCGCTCGCGGTACTGCCCCACCCACAGAGAGCCCTCTGCCCATGTCATCCCGGAGTCGTTACCTGCGCCGGGGGCCGGAATGGTGGAGAGCACGCGCCCGGTTTGCGGATCGATTTTCTGGATGCGGTCTTCGGCAATCTGGAACAGATGCTTGCCATCGAATGCAGTGCCGGCGTGGGCGGCGACATCCAGCGTACGCACCGTTGCGCCGCTCGATGGGTCCAGGACGAGGAGCTTTCCAGTGGTGGCAAACCAGACGTTTTCACCATCCCAGGTAACGCCATGCACATCGTCGACACCTTCAAAAGGGCCATATTCACGGAGGATTTCAGCGGCTGACTGTTTCATCTCGGTATTCCTCGAAAGGGGTTGGTGGCGTTCATCCTAGCCACCGGGCAGCGGAACCGGGAGTAACAAGGTCGTCGCGAAACCTGGCACCGGTGGTGTCATCCAGCGCCGCGACCGTCCCTGCCCGAACGACTGCACCTTGCCCTGCGCAGCCAGTGTTTCGAGTACCCGCTGCACGCTGCGCTGGCTGCTGCCCAGCACCAGGGCAAGCGCCGAACTCGACCAGGCTTCACCGTCGACGAGCAACGCGAAGACCGCTGCATGTTTTTCTTCGACCGGTGGCGTGAGCAAGACAACGTCGGGGCAAACCTGTGTGACCAGGGTAAAGCCGCGCTGGGTGGCGATCACGTTGGCCAAGGGTTTGAGCGCGGCGCGCAATCGGCCGATTTCGACCCGCAATCGGGCGCGATGGGACTCATCGCTGAGCGTCAGGCGAAAGGCCCGGGCGACGAGGGTTTCCCGCGGCACATCGGCCGGCCAGGCTTCGGCCAGTGTCCGTACGAGGCTGAACAACACCGGCCGCTTCGACAGCGAAACCGACATGCCTGCGCCGCGTACCGCATAACGACAGGCATCGACCACCAGCGACGTCGAGTCAAGCAGGGCCTGCACGTCGTCGAGCAGCAAGGACCGCGATTCTCCATCGCTGATCAAATGTGCGGCGGGACTGTTAAGCATCCGCAACGCGTTTTCGACTTCCGCCACCAACGCGGGAATAGCCGACTGCTGCGCGGCGAGTTCGGCCCGGGCAAGCGCAGCCCGGGCAGCCTGCGAATGCAAGTGGCGCATGGCGATCCCCGCCGCGACCAGTTCATGGGTGGCCCGCAATGACGGCGGTAACGGTGAAGGGTCGAGTTGCGCGAGTTGTTCCTGCGCCTCATCCAGTTGCCCGATCAGCAACTGACGACGGATTTGCAGATACCGCGCGTGTGCCGCGTTCACCCAATCACCCTGACTCTCCAGCGTGACCCGCGCCACATCGAGTGCTTTTACCGGCCAGCCGAGGTCCCGTGAGGCCAGCGCGATCTCGGCTTCGGCGACGATGCAACGTGCGCGGGCCAGCGTTTCTTTCGGCCCGAACGCCCGAGCCGCCCGACGCACCAACGCCCTGGCCCGCACCAGATCGCCCAGCTGCGCCATCGCAATCCCGCGCAGCGCCAGCGCCGGGGCATCGTCGCGCAACGCAACCCGGTCCAGCGCGCCAAGCGGATCCCCCGCTGCCAGCGCCTGGGCGGCGGCGGTGATCAGCGAGTCCATCGCAGGCCTGTCATGGGAATCAGTCCCTCGTCGGATAGTCGTCTTGAGTCTATCTCAGGGAATCTGATGCTCCCGACAAATCAGCCCCACTTCCCTGGGCTCCAGTGGCTCCTGAGTCAAGCTGCAAAAAAACCGCTGCACCCAAGATGGCCGTTATCTGCATTTCGATGTGCTGATCGAGAACAGCGGCGAACTGGCAAAGTCTTACGCTCGTCGCTTCCTTGAAGAACAGGGTGTTCAGGACGAAGATATTGCCCAGGACCGCTGCCAGTTCTGCCCCGTAGAACCGGGTCATCCGCAAGTGGCGGCGGCCATCAGTGAACAAGGCTATTTCATCCTCAAACTGCAAGGTTGCCAGGAGTAATGCGATGAACACGTATCAACCCATGAACTGCGACTTGTACGACTATTTGGAGGTCGCCTGCATGCGCGGTTATCGACTGGATGTTGAGTTGAAGGACGGCACGCGGCTGGAGGCAAAGGCGCTGGATACGCGCACCTCCAGTGAAAAGGAAGAGTTCTTGCGCCTGGAAACGGCCAACGGCCAACAGGAGATCCGCCTGGATCAACTGCTGGCCATCACACCGCTGGACGCCAATGCGCAGTTCGCACGGGTGACCTTCACCGATGCCGTTTGCACGTTCTGAGGCAGGGATCAGACCAGCGACATGCCGCCGTCCACGTGCAACTCAATGCCGTTGACGAACGAACTGTCGCTGGACGCCAGGTACAGCGCCGCTTGCGCCAGTTCATCGGCGTCGCCCAGTCGACCGGCAGGAATCATGTCCGCCATCATCTGTTCAAACCCGGGACGGTCTGCTTGCGAAACGCCCAGTTTGCCGATGATCGCCGTATCGACCGGGCCGGGGCTCAGCACGTTCACGCGTATGCGCCGTGCGCGAAGCTCCAGCGCCCAATTGCGCGCAAACGCAGCGATGGCCGCTTTTGAACCGGCATACACCGCATGCCCGTCGAGCACTTTTGTGGCGGCCAGGGAGCTGGTCAAAATGATGCTGCTGCCGTCGCGCAACAACGGCACGATCGACTGCACACCGAAAAACACGCCACGGGTGTTGATGTTGAATTGCGCGTCGAACTCGTCGGGCGTGACCTTATGGGAAGGCGTCAGGGTGATGACCCCGGCGTTGGCCATGTAGATATCCAGCGCACCGAAGCGCGCCCTGACTTGCTCGGCCACCTCGGCGTGGTGCTCGAGGCTGGCGACATCGCCCTTGATGCCAATGGCGCCGTGACCGATGTGGCGAACGGCGTCGTCCAGCACCTCTTGCCGACGCGCCGTGATAATCACCTGCGCCCCCTCTTTGGCGAACAGGCACGCCGAGGCCAGACCAATGCCGCTGTTGCCGCCGGTAATCACCGCGACCTTTCCTTGAAGACGTTGCATCTGCTGACTCCGCTTGTTGAAGGAGCGCAGTATTATGTCGCGCGCCCCAACGCCAACCAGTCCAGAAAAAGGCACATCAGTTGTGCTCCGGAGTCACAAGATGCCCAGCCTGTTGAACCAGTCGGCCAGCCTGATTGCCTTCGTCCGCGCAGTAGAAGCCGGGTCGTTCAGCGCCGCGGCGCGCAACGCCGGGACCACGCCTTCGGCCATTTCCAAAAGCATCGCCCGACTGGAAGCAGAGCTGAATGCCAAGCTGTTTCGCCGCTCCACGCGGATGCTCAGCCTCACACCCGAGGGGCAGGCATTTTTCGAGCGTATGGCGCCGCTGTTGCAAGCCATCGATGATTCGGCCGATGCGCTGCGCCACACCGGCGGCGCGCGCGGTCACTTGCGGGTGAGCATGCCCAGCGACCTCGGACGTTTGCTGATGCCGAGAATCCATTCGGAGTTCCTCAGCGATCACCCCGAAGTGGGGCTGGACCTGACCTTGCTCGATCACCACGTCGACCTGATTCGCGAAGGCTACGACGTGATTTTCCGCGCAGGCACGCTCGCTGACAGTGACCTGAAAAGCCGCACCCTCGCCCGCCTCGACATGGCGCTGGTGGCCTCCCCGGCATTCCTGCGCGAATGGGGTAACCCGCGCACTGTCGAGGAGCTGCGCGAACTGCCCTTCGTGCGCTATCAGTTGAGGGGGCGAACCCTGCCCATTGTCTTTGCCGACGGTGAAACCCTGGTGCCACGAGGACGCATCGGCCCGGACTCGGGATTCGGCCTGCGTACCGGCGCGTTGGGCGACATGGGGGTCGCCTACTTGATGAAATGCACGGTGCAGCAAGACCTGGATTCCGGGGCGTTGATGCATGTGTTGCCCGACCACCCGCTGCCGGTGCTGGCGATTCATTCGCTGCATGCCTTCGGTGCGCTGACGCCGATCCGGATCAAGCTTTTTGCAGATTTTGTGCAGCAGGAGTTGTTACGGCTAGGCGGGCGCTAACAAACAAGTCATACGATCTCTTTGGCTTTCGGCACTAGACGGCCCGAACGATCATGGAATAGTTTGAGCGCCTTAAATCAATAAAACAGAAGCCTTCAGCGAACATCAACCTTGTCCCGTCGCATCGAATGCGGTACAACCCCATGACAGGTTGTACGACAACATAACAAAAATACTGGTCCACTCTCCGCAGTGGCGCACTTGATTCGAGATCCTGCCATGACCCTTCCGATGACCCGGCCAGAAACACCGCCGCCCTTTCCTCGCCATCTCGCCGTGCTGATTTTGTTGTGCATGGGTTGCGCCTTCGCCGGTAACCATGTCGCAGCGCGGGTGGCCTTTGATGACGGCGCCGGCGTATTGCTGGCGATTCTGATGCGCTCGGGCGGAACATTGTTGGTATTGGCCGCGCTGGTCATTTGGCAACGCCAGAGCTTGCGCTTGCCGTCTGGGGCATGGCGTTGGCAACTGCTGTTGGGGTTGCTGATTGCCACCCAGAGCCTGTGTCTGTATTCGGCCGTTGCCCGGGTGCCGGTGGCCCTGGCGTTGTTGGTGGCCAACGTCTTTCCGATTTTGCTGGCACTGCTCACCTGGGCGTTGGGTGGCGCACGCCCCACTGCGCGTACCGCCTCGCTGATGGGCCTGATTCTGCTGGGGCTGGTGTTTGTGCTGGACGTTCCGGGCCGCCTCGCCGACAACGCCAGCGTCGGACCGCAATGGTGGCTGGGCGTGACCCTGGCCTTCTGCGCCGCCAGCGTGTTTGCCTGTGCATTGTGGATCACCGATCACAAGTTGTCCGAGGTACGCGGCTCGGTCCGCAGCTTGCTGACGATCTTCATCGTGTTCAGCAGCATCAACCTCGCCGGCATGACCGGCGCCCTGCCCGGTGGCTTGAACCTGCCAGCGACCCAAACCGGCTGGCTGGCACTGGCGACGCTGGTCGTGCTGTACGGCACCGGTTTTATCGTGCTGTTCATTTCCGTGCCGCGCCTGGACATGCCACGCAATGCCCCGGTGATGAACATCGAACCGCTGGCCACGCTGCTGATGGGCTGGCTCGTGCTGGACCAGATGCTCAGCGCCGGTCAGGTGGTGGGCGGGGTGATTGTCGTCACGGGTATCGTGCTGCTGACTTATCGCAAGGCAAACACCTCTTCCAGCGTGAAGCGCCCTGTCGCGCAGCGTAGCTGAACCGGTTCAAACCCTGCCCTGCAAAAGCCCGCCGAGCCATCACTGGCTCAGCGGGCTTTTGGCTTTTTCAGCGAAACCAGACATTGCGGTGAGTCCGCTGACAAAGGTAGCATTGAGAACGACTCTCACTAACATCTGGAAATGAATCCGGTGCAACCTCCCTCGACCAGCAAGCTGAGTTACTTTTTCAGCGATCACCACCGTTGGCTGCTGCAGCATATCCAGCGACGGCTGCGCAATCACGCGGATGCCGAGGACACTGCCGCCGATACGTTTTGCCAGATGCTGATCGCCCGGGTCGATCCCGACAGCATCGAACAACCTCGCGCCTACCTCTCGACCATCGCCCGAAGGCTCATTTTCGATCGGCATCGTCGGCGCAAACTGGAGTTGGCGTATCTGGAGCGCCTGTCTGCCTTGCCCGAAATGGTGGCGCCTTCGCCGGAAGAGCAGTTGCAACTGATCGAGGCGCTGGTGGCCATTGACCGGGCGCTGGATGGTTTGCCGATGGTGGTCAAGGCGACCTTCCTCTACAGCCAACTGGACGGCATGAGTTACGTGGCCATCGCGAGCAAGCTGGGCCTGTCGGAACGCACGGTCAGCCGCTATATGAAACAAGCCTTGCGCCAGTGCTATCTGAGCGAGATGGCACCATGAGCACGCCGCGCCTGGACCCTGTCAGCGAGCAGGCCATCGACTGGATGGTGCGGCTGCGCGCCGGTACGCCTACTGCCGCGATGCAGGAACGTTTCAATGCCTGGTTGGGCATGGACCCCGCACACGCCCAGGCTTGGGCACAATTGCAGGAACGCCTCGGAGGTTCGTTCAACACGGTTCGAGCCCTCGACCGGCGCTTGCCGGGCCAAAGCGAGCACGCGCGCCAGATTCTCTTGCAGCCTCACGCTTCGCGGCGTGATGCGCTGCGGGTGATTGCCGGTCTTGGCCTGCTGGGTGGTGGTTTGTGGCTGGGCGCGCGCAGCCCGCTGGGCGATTCACTGCTTGCCGATCTGCACACCGGGCGCGGGCAACGGGAGAATTTCAATCTGGCCGACGGCAGCCGCCTGAGCCTGAATGCCGACAGCGCGGTGGATCTGCATTTCGACGACCAGCAAAGGCTGGTCATCCTGCGTCGTGGCGAATTGGTCATTCAGGTGGCGCCCGATCCCCGACGCCCCCTGCACGTGCGCACCGCCCAAGGCGAAGTGCGTGCATTGGGTACGCGTTTCCTGGTGTCCCAGGAACAAGACGCCAGTCGCGTGGTGGTGCTGGAACATTCCGTGGAAGCCAGGCTCTTTGATGGCACTCAGCGTGTCTTGCGCGAAGGCGAATCGGCCCTGCTCTACGCACGGCGCATCGAGCCAGTCAGCGGCGATCAGCAACATCGCGCCGACTGGCTCAGCGGCCGTCTCAACGTGCTGGACGAACCGCTGGAAAATGTCGTGCAAGCATTGCGTCCCTACAGCCGTGGATTTGTGCGCGTATCCCCTGAAGTTCGCGACTTGCGGGTCCAGGGCGTATTTCCGCTGAACGACCCCCTCCGGACCTTCGCGGCACTGGCCGAAACCCTGCCGATTCGGGTCGATCACTACAGTCCGTGGCTGACATTGATCCGGGCAAAAACACCCAAACAATAATTATTTTTGAAAATCACTCTTATTTGTGTCCGGTTTTCATCTCTCATCCCACCTATCTCCTGACACTTACACCTTCAGGAGAATGCTGTGTTCAACCCGTGGTCCCACTCGCTTTCCGTAGCCGTTGCCCTGGCAACGCTGGCCTGCCCTGCCCTGGCGCAGGCACAAACCCTGCCCTTCAACCTGCCCGCCGGCCCACTCGCCAGTACGCTGAATGCCATCGCCAGCCAGAGCGGGCACATCGTCTCGCTGGAGCCTTCGCTGGTACAGGGCAAACAGGCCCCGGCGGTCATTGGCCAGTTTTCCCCTGAAGAAGCCATGCAAAAGGCGCTGAGCGGCAGCGGCCTGCAACTGCGAGTGACCGAACAGGGCAACTTCAGCGTCGAGCCGGCCACGACCAACACCGCTGCACTGCAACTGGGCGCGACCAACATTATCGAAAACAGCGCCGACGCCACCACCGAAGGCTCGGGTTCCTACGCGGCCAAAGCGGTGACCATCGGCAAGGGCACCCACACGCTCAAGGAAATTCCGCAGTCGATCACCGTCATGACCCGCAAACAGATGGACGACCAGAACCTGGTCGATCTCAAGGATGCGGTCAACCAGACCACCGGACTGGTGGGCGTTCAGGGCGTCGGCAAAGGCCTGATCGTGACCTCGCGCGGTTTCCAGATCGATGACTGGCTGTACGACGGTGTGCCGATCCCGCGCAATACCTATGCGCTGGGTAACTGGGCCACACAGGACCTGATCTTCTTCGATCGCATGGAAGTGCTGCGCGGTGCGTCCGGTCTGCTTCAAGGCACCGGCAGCCCCGGCGGCGCCATCAATCTGGTGCGCAAGCGCGGCCAGACTGCACCGACCGTGACCGTCACCGGCAAGGCCGGCTCTTGGGATCACTACGGCCTACAACTGGATGCCGGCGGCCCGCTCAACCAGACCGGTACCGTGCGCGGGCGCATCGTGGCCGACGAAGACCAGAGCGACTCCTTTATCGATTACGAGTGGAGCAAGACCCACTCGTTGTACGGGGCGCTGGACATCGATCTGCGCGAAGACACCACACTGGGCCTGGCGGTCAGTCAATCCAATGGCGAATCGCGCCCGATGATCCGCGGTCTGCCGCGCTATGCCGGCGGCTCACCAGTCGATATTTCGCGCTCAACCTACACCGGCGCACGCTGGAACCATTCGGACATCGATGTCACCACGGTCTATGCCGACCTCGAACACCGCTTCAACGACGACTGGGCCTTCAAGGTCGGCGCCGTGCGCATGAGCGAAGACAACCAGGCGAAAAACCAGCGCGTGCAAAGTGCCGGCGATGGTCTGGAAGCCGATGGCAGCGGCGTGCAATACGCCGACTTCGTGACGGATTTTGATTCGACCAAACTCGGCCTGGACATGAACCTCGTCGGCCACTTCGACGCCTTGTCCATGCAGCATGAAGTGATGCTGGGCGGTAACTATTCCAAGTACACCTCGGACGACCGCTTCGCCCGCACCTTCAACGACAGCACCGACACGATCTTCGGCATCGACCACAACCGCCCGGAAATCAGCTACGAGAGTTTGATCAATACCGCCGGCGGTCGTGGTACGCCGAGCAAATACGACATCCGCCAAAAAGGCCTGTACGGCAGCTGGCGAGTCAAGCCGATCGAGCCGTTGACCCTGGTGCTCGGTTCGCGGGTGAGCTGGTATGACTACAGCTACAAGTCATGGACCCAGCTCTCGTTCAGTGACGTGGCCACCGCCAATCCGGAAAGCACCACCAACGAAACCGGAGAAGTCACGCCCTACGCCGGGATCGTCTACGACTTGAACCGCGAATGGGCGGTGTACGCCAGCTACACCGACGTGTTCGTACCGCAGGCCGTGCGCGACTCGGGCGGCTCAGTGCTCAAACCGATTATCGGCAGCAACTACGAAATCGGCCTCAAGGGTGAGCTGATGGATGGCCGGGTCAACACGTCCCTGGCGGTGTTCCGCTACGACCAGGAAAACCGTGCGGTCAACGACCTCGCTTCAGGTTTCGCCTGCGACGGTTGGTACTGCTCGACGGCCTCGGGCAAGGTGCGCAGCCAGGGGATCGACGCCGAGATCAGCGGCGAAGTGCTCACCGGTCTGCAACTGTTTGCCGGTTACACCTACAACACCACCAAGTACCTGGATGACCCGGTCAACGAAGGCAAAGTCTTCAGCACCTGGACGCCTAAACACATGCTGCGGGTCTGGAGCGACTACCAGTTCAGTGGCGACTGGAACCGTGTCAGCTCCGGCCTGGGCTTTACCACCCAAAGCCATACGCTGGGCTATGAACACACCTTCGAGGTGCCGGGCTACACCGTGTGGAACGCGCGGGTCGGCTATCAGTTGACGCCGGAAATCGGCCTGGCGCTGAACGCCAACAACCTGTTCGACAAGCACTACTACACGGCGGGCTACAACCAGCTCGACGGCAACAACAACTTCGGCGATCCACGCAATGTGATGTTCAGCGTGAAGTACACGCCGGAGTTTTGAGAGCAGCCCCTTTAGGAGCGAGCCTGCTCTCGATAGCGGTCTGCCCTTCAATATCATCGTTGGCTGTCAGGCCCTCATCGCGAGCAGGCTCGCTCCTACAGGGGATCAGTGTACCTGGGGCTTACTTGTCCGACTTGATCGCCGTCCACACCCGCGTGCGCACCCGCTCAAGCTTCTGTGGCAATGGCTGCACCACATAAAGGGTTGCCAGTGCCTCGCTGGTCGGCGTCAGGTTCGGGTTAGCGGTAATTTCCTTGTTGATCAGCGGCAGCGAGTCCTTGTTGACGTTCGGGTAACCGAGGAAGTCGCTGATCGGCGCGATCACTTTCGGGTCAAGCAGAGTGTTGAGGAATTCATGAGCCTCTTCGACATTCTTCGCACTTTTCGGAATGGCGAAGGTGTCGAACCAGATCGGCGCGCCCTCCTTCGGCAAACGCCAATCGACCACCACGCCGTTGCCTGCCTCTTTGGCGCGATTGCCGAACTGATAGAAGCTGCCGGAGTAACCGATGGCTACGCAGATATCGCCGTTGGCGATGTCAGTCATGTACTTGGCCGAGTTGAAGTAGGTGACGTAAGGCCGAATTTTCAGCATCAATGCCTTGGCTTTTTCGTAGTCGTCCGGGTTCTGGCTGTTCGGGTCCAGCCCGAGGTAATGCAGGGCCAGCGGCAGGATTTCCGAAGGTGAATCCAGCATCGCTACGCCGCAGGACTTGAGCTTCTCCATGTTCTCGGGCTTGAACACCAAATCCCAACTGTCCACCGGGGCATTCTCGCCCAGTGCCGCTTTGACCTTCGCCGGGTTGAAACCGATCAACACGGTGCCGTACATGTAAGGCACGCCGTACTGGTTGCCGGGGTCGTTGGCGTCGAGCAACTTGAGCAGCGCCGGATCCTGATGTTTCCAGTTGGGCAGCTTGGACTTGTCGAGTTTCTGGAACACACCGGCCTTGATCTGGGTTTCGATGAACTGATTCGATGGCACCACCAGGTCGTAACCCGAGTTGCCGGTCAGCAACTTGGCTTCCAGGGACTCGTTGGTGTCGAAGGTGTCCCAGGTCACTTTGATGCCGGTTTGCGTGGCGAAGTCCTTGGGCACGGACGGCAGGATATAGTCCGCCCAGTTGTAAACCCTCAGTTCGCGCTGTTCGGCGTGCACCGCGCTGGCCAGCAGCGTCAGCCCACAAACCGTGGCGCCCAGAATGCGTTTCATAGTGTCCATGGATCAGTTCCCCAATGTCAGCTCGTTGGTTTTTTTAATGTCTGTACACGGCAGTGGCCCTGGAAACGGCCGGGGCAAGGAAGCAAAGATCTGGTTTTGGATTCGGTCGGTGCTGGCAAATCAGCAATCCGGTTTCGATTCTTGCTGACAGGCTAGAGGGTTCCCAGCGTGTGATCGGCCAAAAGGGGATCGATATGGCCATTATCCGTGTCCGGATGTATCGGCAAGGGCGGCACCCTGCCCCGCCTTAGTGCAAAATACGCGGCCAAGGTTGAAATCCGGATCCCGTCGCGCAAGGCTGTGCAGCGAGTTCCGTTATGAAATCCATTTTTGAGAGAGCCGGTGGTAACCGCATGATTGAAGTCACCGAAGTTTCCATTGCCCAACTGCGCGCTGCGCTCGAATCCGGCCAAACCACATCGGTGGAGCTGGTCCAGGCCTACCTTGCGCGGATCGACGCCTACGACGGCGCCGACACCCCGACCGCCTTGAATGCAGTGGTGGTGCGCAACCCGGATGCACTCAAGGAAGCGCAGGCCTGTGATGCCCGTCGGGCCAAAGGCGAGACGCTGGGGCCGCTCGATGGCATCCCTTACACGGCCAAGGACAGCTACCTGGTCAAGGGGCTCACTGCCGCCTCGGGCAGTCCCGCTTTCAAAGACCTGATTGCCTACCGCGATGCGTTCACCATCGAACGGCTGCGCGGTGCCGGCGCCATTTGCCTGGGCAAGACCAACATGCCGCCGATGGCCAACGGCGGCATGCAGCGCGGGGTCTACGGCCGTGCCGAGAGCCCGTACAACGCCGGTTACCTGACTGCGCCGTTCGCCTCGGGCTCGTCGAACGGTGCCGGTACGGCAACCGCCGCCAGTTTCGCGGCATTCGGTCTGGCCGAGGAAACCTGGTCGAGCGGGCGCGGCCCGGCGTCTAACAACGGTTTGTGCGCCTATACGCCTTCGCGAGGGGTGATCTCAGTGCGCGGTAACTGGCCGCTGACGCCGACCATGGACGTGGTGGTGCCGTTTGCCCGGACCATGGCCGACTTGCTGGAAGTGCTGGATGTGGTGGTCGCGGAGGATTCCGATACGCGAGGCGATCTGTGGCGCCTGCAACCCTGGGTGCCGATTCCGAGCGTTGCCTCGGTGCGCCCTGCTTCTTATTTAGAGTTGGCGGTGAAACCCGATGCCCTGGCCGGCAAACGTCTCGGCGTGCCGCGCATGTACATTAACGCCGACGAGGACGCGGGCACGTCAGAGGCACCGGGTATCGGCGGCCCGACCGGTCAACGCATCAACACCCGTGCTTCGGTGATCGATCTTTGGAAACAAGCACGCAAAGCCCTCGAAGCTGCCGGCGCCGAAGTGGTCGACGTCGATTTCCCGCTGGTCTCCAATTGCGAAGGCGATCGTCCCGGTGCGCCGACCGTGTTCAATCGCGGGATCGTCTCCAAGGCGTTCCTGCACCACGAATTGTGGGACCTGACGGCGTGGGCGTTCGATGACTTCCTGCAGGCTAACGGTGATCCGAAACTGAACCGTCTGGTCGACGTCGACGGCCCGCTGATTTTCCCTCACGACCCGGGCACGCTGCCCAACCGCGAAGGCGACCTGGCTGCCGGCATGGACGAGTACGTGAAGATGGCCGAGCGCGGCATCACGCCGTGGGACCAGATCAGCACCGTGCCTGATGGTCTGCGTGGGCTTGAGCACACGCGCAAGATCGATCTGGAAGACTGGATGGATCGATTGGGCCTGGACGCGGTGCTGTTCCCGACCGTCGCCGACGTTGGCCCGGCGGATGCCGATGTCAATCCGGCGTCTGCGGATATCGCCTGGAGCAACGGGGTTTGGGTGGCCAACGGCAACCTCGCCATCCGCCATCTGGGCGTGCCCACGGTCACCGTGCCAATGGGTGTGATGGCGGACATCGGCATGCCGGTCGGCCTGACCTTCGCCGGCCGCGCCTATGACGATTCGGCGCTGCTGCGTTTTGCGGCGGCGTTCGAGGCGACGGGGAGCAAGCGTTTGGTGCCGCCGCGGACTCCGCCGTTGGCTGGCAAGTCATTGCGGTGACTGTCAGCCGACATTGATGTTGGATGTGATGGCCTCATCGCCAGCAGGCTAGCTCCCACAGGGTTATGCAGTGATCACAGCATTTGTGGTCGACAAAAATCCACTGTAGGAGCGAGCCTGCTCGCGATGGCGGTGTGTCAGCCCGCATCGATGTTGGATGTGATGGCCTCATCGCCAGCAGGCTAGCTGCTACAGGGTTTGCGGTGTCAGAACGGCACGGTCAGCTTCATCCAGTACGCATTCCCCTGTGCCCGGTTGCGCACTTCGGTTTCCTGCTCCCATTTGCCTGTGACGAACCAGCCATTCTTGCTGGTGTATTTGATTGACGGGCCGATGGCCAGCGAGCGTCCCTTGTTGTCTTCGATGGTCTCGCCGTTCTGGCGGTCGTCGGTGGTCTGGCGATAGTAGTAACCGCCAATGCCCAACACCCAACCATTGCCCATCCCCCAGCCGACGGCATAGTCGACATGAAACTCCTGGCCCGAACGGTAGTCGGTCGCCGGGTTTTCGCGGTTGAAGTCGTACATGATTTTCGCATCGACGTTGAGCCCGTTCGGGTCGACGTAGGTGATGGCGTAGACCGGTTCGATCACCCAGTAATTGCGCCCGGTGTTGGCCAGGTCGCCACGGTCGTAGCGACCGGTCGGGGCGATCATGTCGAGAGCGAGGATGCTGTGGAATTTTTCGCTGTGGTGAAAGCCCAGCGCCGGGCCGAAAATCACGTCACCCAGGCCTTGTTTGCTTTGCGACTGGCCGTTGAGTTCGACCTTGAGATCCACCAACGGCACGATCGCATGCAGTGCCACGCTGGCGCCGAACAAGGTGTAATCGCTGACCCAGATCAGTCGCGGGGTGATGGCGTTGGCGCGCACGCGAAAATCCACCGGGAGTTTCTTGCCGTCGTTGCCGCGCAGGTTGTCGGCTTCGTAGTGGGTGACGAACAGTTGCCCGTAAAACCCCGGCGGCGGCATCGCCCCGGACATGTAGTTTTCCGCGCCCAGCGGATAGGACGTGCCGCCGCCTTCAGTGGCGTGCACGGACAGCGATGCGGTCACAGCAGTAGCGATCACGAGCAGGTTTTGCAGTCGACGAGTCATTCGGTTCAGCCTTTATTGTTGTTATGGGTCGGGCACACCTCGCCCTCTCGGCAGATCGAGAAGGCGGGTTTACAGGTCAATCAAATGCGTTTGAACAACGCGGAACGCTGGGTGTTTTCACCACCGTCGGCAGCGCTGTAGAAGCGCTCCATGAAGATGTCGCGCTCAAACAGCCGTCCTTGCATCAGGCAGGTGATGGCCGAATCGATCATCACTGGCGGTCCGCACAAGTAGGCCTTGCGGTTGCTGAAGCGGCCGTCGAAATGCTGCTTCGCGGCGTCATGCACATAGCCCTTGAACCCCGTCCACTCAGGGTCCTCGACCGCCTGACTAAGGGCCGGCACATAGCTGAAGTTGCTGTGGTCCCGGGCCAGCGCTTCGAACAGTTCGCGGTTGTACAGTTCGCCACGGTTACGCGCGCCCTGGAACAACACGATCTGCCGGGTATCGCCGGCCTCCAGCAAATCGAGAATCATCGACTGCGGACTCGACAACCCGGAACCGCCGGCGATGAAAATCAGGTCGCCGCTCTGTGAACCACGGACGAAAAACTGCCCATACGGTCCGGACAATTCCACCCCATCGCCGACCTTCAAATCATCGTGAATCTTGCCGGTGGCCAGCCCGCCGTCGACCCGCCGCACGTGCAGTTCGACTTCGTCGGCACGGCTCGGTGGATTGGCCAGCGAGAACGCCCGCGTGCCTTCAATTCCGGGCAGTTGCAGGTTGATGTACTGCCCGGCCTGGAATGCCATCGGCCGATCGAGCTTGAGGTGCACGCCCTTGATGGTTGGCGACAGGTCGACCAAGGCGCTGACCACCGCGCGATAGTCCTCCACCGGATGGCCGAGGAAGTCCGGGTCGGCATCGATATCGGCCTCGATCACCATGTCGCTTTGCGGGATCGCACAGCAGGCCAGCACCTTGCCTTCATCGCGTTCCATGTCCATCAGCGCAAAGGACGAGGCGGCGCCAAGGTCGGCTTCGCCCTCCAGCACCTGGACCTTGCAGGTGGCGCAAGTGCCGTGGCCGCAGGCAAACGGCAACCAGACGCCCTGGCGCAACGCGGCCTGAAGAATGGTCTGCCCTTCTTCCACTTCGATCTGCTCGCCAGTGGGTTCAATGGTGACTTGGTAGCTCATCGCCGTGTCCTCAGTTGAAGCTGCCGGCAATGCCGTTCAAGCCGGGAGTATTGAGGTGCAGCAGGCTCTTGTGATCGATGCCGTTGGCGATCAGGCTTGCTGCGTTGTCCGGGGTGAACGGGTGGTCGTTGAGGCGCCACAGGGCCTGGCTGAAATCGACCTGCGGCGCATCCGGGTGCCGGGCAATCGAAGGCTTGACCACTTGTTCGATGAAGTCGCCGAACGGCATCGTCGGTGGCAGTGGAAAGGTAAACGGCGCGCAGAACATCAGGTGTTTTTCCCAGCACAGGTACACCAGTTGCAGGCCGTGGAAATTCTCCTGGCGGTCCAGGGGTTGGGCGCGGTAGGCGCCGATGGCGGTCACGGGCATGATCGTTTTCCTTATTGTTGTCAGTTGGAAGGTGGGAGCGAGCCTGCTGACGAAAGCGGTGTAACAGACACTTGAGCGGTGAATGTCGTGACCTCATCGCGAGCAGGCTCGCGCCTACAAAAGTCAGTGCTCAACCGGCCTTGAGCAGGTCCGGGTCGGCGGCGGTGGCCGGTGAGCTGTTGCGATCGTTCGGGTGCCAGTCCTGCCAGCGTCGGTGCTCGGTGGAGCCGAGGTACTCGAAGTTGTCCTGGCCGGGATTGATGTTGTAGTAGTCGCGCACCACTGACTCGACATCGCCGCCACCGCAGTTGCCCTGCAGGATCTGATGCACCGGCAGCCAGGCCTGGATGTACTTGGTCGGTTCGTATTCGAAAATGTCGCAGCAACCCTGAGAACAGAAGTGGTAGCGCTCGCCTTCGTGCTCGGCGCTGCGATGGCTGAGGGTGGTCTGGTCGTCCGGCTCGCCGAACGACAGCGGGATCTGGCAGATCTGGCAGAGCATCGGCAGGGTCGGGTTGTAGAAGCGCTCGCCCTTCTCTTGCAGCGCACGCCAGTGCTCGAAGCGCGGGCGGTAGATCTTGTCGAAGGTGTCGGGATATTTGGACGACAGCCAGTCCAACTCCTCGTCGGTGGGCATCCAGGTGTGGAAGTTGGTCGCCTGGCTGTACTGGTAGAAAATCGACCAGGCCTGGTGGCTGACGTGGTCCTTGGCGACGTTCGCCTCTTCGACGTGCTTGGGCGGACGGATGCCGTAGCGCTCCAGGTCCTTGAACAGCGCCCCGCCCGCCTCTTCGAAATACACGCCCCAGGCTTCGGACCAGGACATGACTTTGTTGGGCAACATGTAGTCCATCATCATTCCCACCAGCGTCAGCAGGCGGTAGCCCCGCCAGAACCACTTGTCGATCCAGCGCTGGATGATCGGCACGTTGTCTTCGTGCTGCTCCAGCAGAAACTTGATCACTTCCAGGCCCAAGGTCATGTGCCGCGCTTCGTCGGACTGTGCCGAGAAGCCAAAGGTCACCGTGGCCATGTCGCCGTTGAACGCCGCGCCAGACATGAACGGCACGAACAACAGGTTGGTCAGCACGTACTCGAACGAGAACGAGATTGCCGTGAGGAACTCGAACGGCCCCGCCGTGCGTGCGTCTTCGAAGAACGACTTGGGCACCGAGAGGAACCACACGCGGTCGTGCATATGCGCGAAGTCATGCAGGCCGTTGAAGTGCTTGTTGTAGTGACTCATCGCGTGGATCTGGGTCTGCACGTGACGCAGTTCGTCGATGGCCTGCATCTGGCAGGCAATGCGCGCACCGGCGCCACTGAACTGCCGGCCGACCCGGGCGAAACCCTGGTAAGCCTGGTATTCCAGCGGCGTGACACCGGACAGAAAGAGCTTCAGCGCATTGACATAGCGGGCGTCCGACAACGTGGTATGGCCGTTGTTTTGCGAGAACGCATCGAAGATCGCGTAGAGCTTTTTCTCTTTCTCGGCCTGGTATTTCCAGTAGGTGTCCATCGTCAGGCGGAACGGGTCTTCCCACTTGTCCCAGTCGGTGATCTTGATTCCTTCGAAGCGCTCGTGCGGGTAGATGTCTTCGTGGGTCTGGTAGCTAGGCTCCCAGTCCAGGTCACGGGTCATGCAACGGTATTTTTCTTTGGCATTGAGGCGTTTTTTCACGGCCATGATGGCGCTCCCGAATTTTTGTTGTGGATCGAACGGCGGTCGGTTCCGATCAGTTGTTCCAGTACAGCGAAAAGCTGTCGTCCTCTTCCACGACATTGCCGCCCAGGGTGATCACGTACATCAGCATTTCCTGGATGTCCCAGACGCTGCCGGTAAGCGCCTCGACCGTTTCGCGGCGGATGTCGAGGCGGCCCTCGGCCTCGATGCGGATCATCGATGGCTGGTGCTGGATCTCGGCGTGAGGGTTGTCCTGGACAATCGCGTCGACGATCGAGCGCGCGTAATCGGTGTCCTGCAGGTTCATGTAAACGAGCGAAGTCATGCGCGTTCTCCTGTCATGCCAAGTTTCTTCAGGCGTGCGCTGAACTCGGTGCAGACACCATCCAGTGCGGACGCGTCGAGGCCCATCGCCGCCAACGGTCGCAGCGCTTCGATGGAGCGGGCACTCCAGTGATCGACCCAGTCTTGCACCCGTGCCTTGTTGGCCGGGCTTTCGTTGATCACGACTTTGAGTAACGCATCGACCCAGCGCTGGCTTTCGGCAAACCACAGGCGCATGAATTCGGTCAGCATGCCGACCTGGCCGGCGCCGTTGGCCGACAGTTGCTCGTCGAGTTTGTGGAACAGCAACGGGTACACCAGGCCATCGCTGACCAGGTTCTGCGCCACGGTCAATTCGAACCAGTCACGCACCACCAGCGTGTCCTCGACATAGCGACGCATGCCTTGCCACCCCGCATCGTTGAGCCACTGCTGTTTGGCCTGGGCCAGCAGCAACACGTCGCCGTCATCGAGCATCAGGCCGATGCGCGACAGGTACTGGGCGATGCCGAGGCGGTCCATGGCCTGGAACATGTGCATCTGCGTAACGCTGGTGCCGAAGCCGTCGGCGGCGATGTTGCTGTTGTTCATGTTGGCGCCCATCTCGGCGTGGCGCAGGGGCAACAGCAGCTTGCTGATCAGTTGGACATTGGAGGCAGAGAGGCCGGCGAGCATGTCGCGCTTTTCGCAGAAGGCGTAATCGTGCTCGGCGTTTTCCTGCATCTTGGCCCGGGCCTGGACGTAGGCGCCGTAGTAGTACTGGCGCGGGTCGCTGACCGCGTACCAATCGGCCATGACTACCGCGGTGCGGGTGGCATCGTTGAGCAGTTTGTCCGGCTGCCACAGCGGCCGATAATGAAAATTGGTCGCCGACTCCAGGTCGAAACTGGCTTCCTGATAACGGCTGGCCACCTTGTCGCCAAACCGGCGACGGGTGTGGCTGAAGGTATTGCGGATCGTCTCGACGGTGGTCGTCTTGATCTCGACACTCATGGAGTGGACTCCTGTGGTTATTGTTCTGTCGCGTGTTGATCGGCCTGGTCGGCGTCGCGGGTTTCGCCGTAGCGCCACTTGCGCGCATCGGCGTCGAGGGCCGCGCACATCTGCGCGTCCATGTGCTGCACCCGGTTGCTTTCGCAGAACTGGTGGAACGCCTGGCGCGGCAATACCAACTCGACAAACAGGTCGGGAAAGCCGATGGCGAAATCGAATTCGACGAAGGTGTCGTCAGGTCCGCTGCGGACGCGGATGTAGCGCGGCATTTGATCGAATGGGCTGGCAGGCTGGCTCATGCTCGGGTACTCCCTTGTTATGTTCGGGGTACGGAGCAACAAGGGTGCCAGCGCTGCAAAAACGGTTGGAATGAATTTTTTATTCTTTTAAAAACAGATAATTAAATGAAAATATCCACTCCAGCCTAGCGACCAGCACACCACTGGCAGACAGGCCAGCGAACCGGCCAATTGATCATTTGCTCAATCGTCTCCAGGGCCTTCGAGCAAATGACTAATCATTCGACGATTGACATTTCGCTCGGTTTCAGGCCGCTTAGAAAAAGGAAACCCGACCTTGCCTTGCCTGAAAAACACCGGTCGCCAGGATGCGTAAACAAACCGCCATTGCCTGAGCGGAACGCATCTCCATCCCCAACATAACTACAATCGGGGCGCACTGAATGATCACCACGTACAAGGCTTCCCAGCACCCGCCGTCGCTCAAGGACCTGAGCGACCAGGTTCGCTTTCACGGGAGCGAGGGCAAAATCTGGCTGGACGAACAACGCATGTTGTTGATCCAGGTGTCGATGATGGCGTCGTGCAGACGCGAGCTGATCGAAATGCTTGGCGTCGAGCGCGCCAAAGGATTTTTCATGCGCCTGGGTTATCAGTCCGGGCTCAAGGACGCCGAACTGGCGCGCAAGCTGCGGCCTCAGGGCAGCGACCTGGAAATGTTCTTCACCGGCCCGCAACTGCACTCGCTCAAGGGCATGGTCAACGTCCGTCCGCAGGCGATCGACATCGATCTGGCGAACGGTCAGTTCTACGCCGACATCGAGTGGCAGGACTCTTTCGAGGTGGAGAACTGCCAGACCGAAAACCTGCATTCCGAACAGCCGGTGTGCTGGATGCTGCTCGGCTATGCCATCAGCTACAGCTCGTTTTTCCTCGGTCGGCAGATCATCTACAAGGAAGTCAGTTGCCGCGGTTGCGGCGACGCCCAGTGCCGGATCATTGGCAAGCCCGCCGAGCAGTGGGACGATGCCGAAGAGATCATGCGTTACTTCCAGAGCGACCCGATCATCGATGAACTGCAAGCGCTGCAAGTGCAAGTGGCCAACATGCGCCAGCGCCTGCAGATCGAGGCCGGCAAGTTCTACGGCATCGGCCAGTCGGCGATCTACCGCCGAACCTGCTCGCTGATCGACAAAGTGGCGCTGGGCAAGGCTTCGGTGCTGCTGCTGGGCGAAACCGGCGTGGGCAAGGAAGTCATCGCCCGCAGCCTGCATTTGCGCAGCGAACGGGCCGGTGGACCTTTCATCGCGCTGAACTGCGCCGCCATCCCGCCGGACCTGATCGAAGCCGAGTTGTTCGGCGTGGAAAAAGGCGCCTACACCGGCGCCCAGCAGTCGCGCATGGGCCGCTTCGAGCGGGCCAACGGCGGCTCGTTGTTTCTCGATGAAATCGTCGAATTGACCCCACGTGCGCAAGCCTCGCTGCTGCGGGTTTTGCAGGAGCAGGAGTTGGAGCGCGTCGGTGACTCGCAGACCCGCAAAGTCGATGTGCGGGTCATCACGGCAACCCATGAAGACCTGGAAAATGCCGTCAAGCAAGGGCGTTTTCGCGCCGACCTGTTCTATCGCTTGAACGTGTTCCCGGTGCGTATTCCGGCCCTGCGTGAGCGTCGTGAAGACATCCCGTTGCTGATCGAGCACTTTCTGGAAAAACTGCACGCCAGCTACCGGAAAAAAACTCTCGGCCTGTCCGACCGGGCCTTGCAGATGTGCCTGAACTACGACTGGCCCGGCAACATCCGCGAGTTGGAAAACCTGATGGAACGCGGTGTGATCATCACCGACGAGAACCAGAGCATCACCGTCGACGCCCTCTTCCCGCATTCGCCGCAGATGGCCGAAAGCATTGGCCTGGCCAGTGACGGACGGCTGGTGAAATCGACGCCCGCGCCTGGCCAGAACTGGATCGACACGATCATCGACAGCGGTATCGCGCTCGACTCGGTGGAAGACGCGCTGATTCACGCCGCCATGGAGCGCAGCCAGCAGAACGTCTCGGAAGCGGCCCGCCTGCTGGGCATGACCCGCCCGGCGCTGGCTTATCGTCTGAAAAAATCACCCACGGATACGCCCTCGTCCAAGGATTGATGGCTCTCCACAGGGTTTGGCGGTGTGGATTACAACAACGCAATCGCATAGTTGATGATGAAGCGGCTCTGATCCACATCGCGGCCCGTGTCGGTGTTCGACTGGCCGTTGCGCAACGAGAAGCCGACGTTCTTGAACGTGCCCGACTGAATCACGTGGTCCAGGGTCATGTCGCGCTCCCATTCGGACGGGTCCCCGGCGTTCTGCACTTTGATGTCAGTGCCCTTCAGATACGCGATCGAGGCCTTCAGAATGAATCGTGAAACGCTTAAAACATTTCGAGGCGTGATTATCAAACGAGGCGAAAGTAGTTTTCGTGCAGGGATAAGGGGTGTCGCACAGAGGTACGGGCAAGCGCTGTATTTGAAAATCCACCCTGGGGGTTTTCATCGATTTTGCCTCTCGTCTCGAACATCGCCGGGGGGCGAGCGATGGTCGATACTGCATTTCACCCCCCTGTACCGAGGAGATAAAAATGCCTCTGACCCTGTACTACCATCCGCTGTCGTCGTACTGCCACAAAGTGCTGGTCGCGCTTTACGAATACACCATCGAATTCGAACCCAGGATCATCGATCTCTCCGATGAAGCTGACCGCGCAGACCTGCAAGCGCTATGGCCACTTTGCAAATTCCCGGTCATCCGCGACCAGAGAAACCCGCAGGGCCTTGCAGAGTCGAGCATCATCATCGAGTATCTGGACCGCTTTTACGCCGGACAGCACTGCCTGCTGCCCAGTGATTGGGACACGGCGTTGCAGGTTCGTCTGTGGGACCGGTTTTTCGACCTGCACGTCCAGATGCCGATGCAACATATCGTCGCTGATCGCTTGTTCGCCACCCACGGCGATCTGAGCAAACAACGCGCCAGCCTGTTGACCGCCTACGGCATGCTCGACCGTCAGTTAGCCTCGCGAGCCTGGGTGGCCAGCCCGGACTTCAGCCTGGCCGATTGTGCCGCCACCCCGGCGCTGTTCTATGCCAGCACCCTTGTGCCGTTCCCCGACGATTGCCGGCACTTGAGCGCGTACTTCGAACGTTTGACCCAACGGCCGTCGGTCCAGCGCGTCATCGACGAAGCCAAGCCGTGGTTTTCTTTCTATCCGTATGCCGAGGCTATCCCGGAGCGATTTCGCTAGCCACGCTATCGACGCTACCGACTGTTGGCCCGCGCCTTGCTTTGGCTGAATTCGCCGGGGGATGTTCACGCGCATCCCCAGTGGCGCAATCGGCGACGGAGGTGGTCATGGCGGGGGAAGCAACGCTGACAGTATCGATGGCTGCGCTGGCAGCCATCGTGATCGTCATGGTGACGGTATTCGCGGCAGCAACGGCGGCCATGGTGACGGCAGCCAGCCTCACGGCCATCGGCATTGCAGAACGGGTCTTGCCGGACATCCAGCCCCTGGCGGCCCTGGCCCTCACGCCGCCCCAGGCCATGATCATGGCCACCCTGCAAGCCGGGAGCCTGTCGACCATCACCGAGCTCATGCAGCAGGTCAATCTGGCCATGATCATGGCCACTCTCTAGGCACCTCTTTCACCCGCAACACTCCCCATAAAGCCCACCATTCAAAGGGAATTTCCCCAATGTCGGGGGTACTTTCGCGCGGATGGTTGCGAGTGTGGCGATCAAGGCCTATGGTCCAGACGATGCATTGCCGCGACCGGTACAACAACTCATCGCCGGTTAGTGGCCACCCACCGAGGATCCACGCTGCGAGGTGACGACATGCCGAACGACTCCCGCCCTGCCGTGCTCGAACTGATCGGCAATACGCCACTGGTGCGTGTCAGCCGTTTCGATACCGGCCCCTGTACCCTGTTTCTCAAACTCGAATCACAGAACCCCGGCGGTTCGATCAAGGACCGCATCGGCCTGGCGATGATCGACGAGGCCGAGCGCGATGGTCGCCTCAAGCCCGGCGGCACGATCGTCGAAGCCACTGCCGGCAACACCGGCCTGGGCCTGGCGCTGGTCGGCCGTGCCAAAGGTTATCGGGTGGTGCTGGTGGTGCCGGACAAAATGTCCACGGAAAAAGTCCTGCACCTCAAGGCCATGGGCGCCGAAGTGCACATCACCCGTTCCGATGTCGGCAAGGGCCATCCGGATTATTACCAGGACGTCGCCGGGCGTCTGGCCGCAGAAATTCCCGACGCGTTCTTCGCCGACCAGTTCAACAATCCGGCCAACCCGCTGGCCCACGAATGCAGCACCGCGCCGGAGATCTGGGCGCAGACCCAACATGATGTGGACGCCATCGTCGTCGGCGTCGGCTCGGCCGGCACGCTGACCGGGTTGACCCGTTTCTTCAAACGCGTGCAACCGGACCTGGAAATGGTGCTGGCCGACCCGATCGGTTCGGTGATGGCCGAATACAGCCGCAGCGGCACCCTCGGCACCCCCGGCTCCTGGGCGGTTGAAGGCATCGGTGAAGACTTCATTCCGTCGATCGCCGACTTGTCCAGCGTGCGCCACGCCTACTCCATCAGCGACGAAGAAAGCTTCGATCATGCCCGCCAGTTGCTGCGCGCCGAAGGCATTCTCGGCGGCTCGTCGACCGGCACCCTGCTCGCCGCCGCGCTGCGCTATTGCCGCGAGCAAACCGAGCCGAAACGGGTGGTCAGTTTCGTCTGCGATACGGGCACCCGTTACCTGTCGAAGGTTTACAACGATCAATGGATGAGCGATCAGGGCCTGCTGCAAAGCAAGCGCTACGGCGACTTGCGCGACCTGATCGCTCGGCGTTTCGAGGATGGCCGGGTGATCAGCGTCGGCCCGGATGACACCCTGCTCACCGCGTTCCAGCGCATGCGCCTGGCGGACGTGTCGCAACTGCCGGTGCTGGTGAACGGGCAGCAACTGGTGGGCGTGATCGACGAATCCGACATTCTGCTGGGCGTGCAGAAAGGTGCTTCACACTTCCGCATGACGGTCACCAGCGCGATGACCGACAAACTGCAAACCCTGGCGCCCGACGCCAGCCTGGCGCAACTGGAAGCGGTGCTCGACCTCGGGCTGGTGGCGATCATCAAAGACGCCTCCGGCTTCCACGGCCTGATCACCCGGGTCGACATGCTCAATCATTTACGGAGATCCCTTGCATGAGTCAGCACGATAAAAACACCGCGCTACACGGCTTCGCTACCCGGGTGATCCACGCGGGACAAACGCCGGACCCTTCCACCGGCGCGCTGATGCCGCCGATCTATGCCAACTCGACCTATTTACAACAGAGCCCCGGCGTACACAAAGGCCTCGACTACGGGCGCTCGCACAACCCGACACGCTGGGCGCTGGAGCGCTGCGTGGCGGATCTCGAAGGCGGCACCCAGGCCTTTGCCTTCGCCTCGGGACTGGCGACGATCTCCACCGTGCTCGAACTGCTCGACGCCGGCTCGCACATTGTTTCGGGCAATGATCTGTACGGCGGCACCTTCCGCCTGTTCGACAAGGTTCGCCGGCGCAGCGCCGGGCACCGTTTCAGTTTTGCCGACCTGACCGACCCGGCCGCCTTCGAGGCGGCGTTACAGGACGACACCCGCATGGTGATGGTCGAGACACCGAGCAATCCCCTGCTGCGCCTCACCGACCTCGCCGCCATCGCCCGCACCTGCCGCGACCGCGGGATCATCTGCGTGGCCGACAATACTTTCGCCAGCCCATGGATTCAGCGACCGCTGGAGCTGGGTTTCGATATCGTGCTGCACTCGACTACCAAGTACCTGAACGGCCACTCCGACGTGATCGGCGGCATCGCCGTGGTCGGCCAGAACGCCGAACTGGCTGAGCGCCTGGGCTTTCTGCAAAACGCGGTGGGCGCCATCGCCGGGCCGTTCGACGCCTTCCTCACCCTGCGCGGCGTGAAGACCCTCGCGCTGCGCATGGAGCGCCATTGCAGTAATGCACTGGACCTCGCGCAATGGCTGGAACGTCAGCCACAAGTGGCGCGCGTCTACTACCCGGGCCTGCCCTCGCACCCGCAGCACGAATTGGCGCGCAAGCAAATGCGCGGCTTTGGCGGGATGATTTCGGTCGACCTCAATACCGACCTGGCCGGCTCCAGACGCTTCCTTGAAAACGTACAGATCTTCGCCCTGGCCGAAAGCCTCGGCGGCGTGGAAAGCCTGATCGAACACCCGGCCATCATGACCCACGCCACCATCCCCGCCGACACCCGCGCAGAACTGGGCATCGGCGATGCGCTGGTGCGGTTGTCTGTTGGAGTGGAGGATCTCGAAGACCTGCGCGCGGATCTGGCGCAGGCACTGGCACGGATTTAGGCTCACGCAAAACCCTGTAGGAGCGAGCCTGCTCGCGATGAGGCCGGTACATCCAAAATCGATGTCGCCTGATACACCGCCATCGCGAGCAGGCTCGCTCCTACAGTTATTACACCAGACTTACAATTTTCCGGATCATCAAGACATGTCCAATCTCAACACCTCCCTGCAAGACACCGCCGCCCCCGACGGCATTTGCTACGGCTGCGGCAGCAGCAATCCCCACGGGCTGCACATCAAGAGCCATTGGCATGAAGACGGCGTGCACGTCGTCGCCGAGCACGTGCCCGATCCCATGTACTGCGGCTGGCCGGATCTGGTCTACGGCGGCTTGATCGCGATGCTGGTCGATTGCCATTCCAACTGGGCGGCCATGGCCTATCACTACCGGGCGGAAAACCGCGAAGTCGCCAGCCTGCCACGCATCAACTGCGTCACCGGCAACCTTGGCATCAAGTTCATCAAACCGACGCCCATGGGCGTTCCGTTGATCCTGCGGGCGAAAGTCGAAGGCGAAGTCGGACGCAAAACCCGCGTTATCTGCGAGGTGTTCGCCGGGGACATGCTGACGGCGGTGGGCGACTCGGTGTTTGTCCGGGTCGATACCAGTCAACTGGCAGACGCGGCTCACGGCCGCTGAGCGTTCCTCATTCCTCTTCCATCAGCGCTGTGATCCGTCCGGACCTTTCCGCGGCCAGCAGCGCTGCATAGTCCTTGGCATTCTGATCGGCATAGGCCACGGCAAACTTGCCGATGGCCTGGTCGAACGAATCCGTTTTCCCCAGATAACCGCTGATAAGCGCCGCATCTCCGGATTTGGCATGGGCACGGGCCAGCGTCTGGCCGCACCATTCGGCGTAGCGCTTCAAACGCGCCGCCGATATGCCTTCAATCGGTGCCGACATTTTCATGTCGCGCAACTGGCGGACAAAAAAGTGCCGGCCTTTCTGGCCACGTGTCCAGCCCAGAAAAATGTCGCTGGAGGACTGCATCAAGCGTTGCCCGGAGACAACGCGCTGTCCCTGGTTGTTGAATTCGCTCTTGCCGGCATAGGGCGCCATCACCGAAGGGCAGGCTTCCTTGAATTGCAGGAGCAACGGATGGTTTTCCGCAGAGAAGAACAGACCGACAAAACAGTAGGTCCCCACGCTGCCGATGCCGACCGCTTTGACGGCAATGTCCTCAAGGCGATAGCGATCGAACAGCACACGCCGTTCATGGGCTAATGACAGTCGATAATCCTGCAGAGCCTCACGGGCGCGCTCCACGAAATCTTTTTCATCCACGTGATAAAGAATGGGTGGCTGATCGATCAATCGGCGCCGCCCCGCCACTTCGCTGCTGATTTTGGGATAGAGGTAATCGCCGACCCGCAGCCTGGCCTTGGCCACCACTTGTTCGCGAAACTTTTTGACTTCGCCGTTGGGCGCCATGTCGATGATCGCCTGGGCATCCAGGCGTTCATACCAAACCTGAAGCGGGCTCAACTTCGACAGTTTGCGCAGACGCTCGCGATAGGCACGCACGCATTCCATGGCGGTGGCCGCTGCCGCTTTGTCGCTGATCCGGTTGTCCCGCGCTGCCACGACAAAACTGATCGCCAGCCGTTTCACATCCCATTCCCAAGGCGCGGGCAGGGTTTCGTCGAAGTCGTTGATGTCAAAAATCAGATTGCGCTCGGGCGTGGCGAACAACCCGAAATTCAACAGGTGACAGTCGCCGCAAGCCTGCACCTCGATACCGGTGGTAGGCGTCTTGGCCAGGTCATGGGCCATCAACCCCGCCGAGCCGCGCAAAAAAGTGAACGGGCTGCGCAACATGCGGCCGTAGCGTACGGGCACCAGATTGGGCAGCCGGTAACGGTTGGACTCTTCCAGAAGTTCAATCGGGTCGCGGTGCTTGCTCGGCGGTTTCCACGTGGCGTGCAGCGAGTGCGGCAGGCTCTCGCGCAATCGCTCACCCGCACTCATGCGCTCCTTGCGCGAACGGAAGACCACTTCCTTGATGGCGATGCCGGATTTGCGGGTCTTAGCCTTGGCAGGCTTGCTTTTACGCGGGGTCATGTCCACTCCCTCGCCCAATGAAACCGACTCGCCTGGGCACGCGGAAACAAACGGGTTACCGAAGTATTTACAAGCGTAGCAGCTCTGATTTGAAGTGGATGACGATGTGCAGCGGCCTCATTTCGGGCCGCTGCGCCATTCAGCCCGGCTACTCGGGCGGATCAATCTGATCCAGCACCCGGTTCGCCGTGATCTCCGCCAGCATCACGCTGTTGGAAATGCCCAGCAGCGCATGGCGCGATTCACCGTCGAGGTGATCGACCAATTGATGGACCATCACATCGACTGAGGCCAGGGTCTCGACTAAATAAACGGCCAGGGTTTCGAGCGTCACCTCAGGGTCGACGGTGAAGAGGGTGCTGACGGTGCGCGGTGTGGCTTTGATATCGGCGGTTGAGGGGAAGTGAACGTCGAGGGCGCGTTCGGCGGCTTCGTTGAGCTTTTCTGAATCGGGTTCGTACGGGGATGCCGGATCGGTGTCCGGCGGGTTTGGCGTTACCTTGAACATAGATGCTCCCTTGTTAAGAAGGGCCGCAACCATCTCGCTACTAAACGATAGGGTGGCAGCTGTGCGCAAGTTAGTAGACCGGCAAGGGAAAGCAAAAACCGGCGCGTCCGAGGACGCCATGCGCACAGCTACCATCAAGCGCAGGCAGATACCTGATTGATGATGCTCATGCGACCGCTATACCTTGGCCGGGCTACTAAACCCGATCACTGATGGGCAGTGACGCGAACCAAGTTACCGATGGCCCCCAAGGCGCACAAGCCGGCGGATTCTGGCGTAAGCGTAGGCAACGGCGCAAGGTCTTGTAGCTTGCATGAAGTAACCTTGCACGCTTTTAAACAAGGGCTGTGCGGGGGATGTTTAATACGGCGCGCAGACTTTGGTAACTGGTAGAAACCGGCCAATAGCGGACACTCAGAGCGTCAAAAATCAACCACTGAATAACACCCATCCCTTCCGGTATCAGGGCGACTGTCTTGGCCAATTTCAAGCGGTTCGATCCGCAAGCCGCTCCTGAATGAGCGGTTACCCCGGCACGCTCGGCACATTGAGCCCGACTTTCACACGGTCCAGCGCCACGATTGTCTTGAACCAGGTAACGTTGGCGTTTTCGGCAAACAATCGCCGCGCCAAAGCCTGGTATTCCTGCATGCTGGCAACGGTTAACACCAGGACGAAATCCACTTCGCCGGTGACGTAGTAGCACTGCTGAACTTCGGGCACCGCAAAGTGTGCCTTCATCGCCTCCAGCGCCTCGATGCTGGTGCGCTCTGCCATCACTTCCACAATGATCGTGATCGGCCGTCCTACGGCGGTGGGATCGACGATGGCGACGTTGCCGGTGATGACTCCCACTTCTTCCATTCGCTTGATGCGGCGCTGAACGGCGGCCGTGGAAAGATTGACCTGCTCGGCCATAAGGCGCAGCGGCATCGTGTTGTCTCGCTGGACCAGGTCCAGGATGGCACGGTCGAATTTGTCCAAGGATTGAGGTGCAGCGTCGTTTTTGGCCATGGTCAATCCGTGAGAAATTTTCTCGAAAACTATCAGAAAACTGCGGCCCTTTATCTAGCCAAGAGAAATATTATTTTGCCAGCAGTCTGCATACGCAGCCTTAGTCGGGAACACACTCAGGATATTATTGGCATGCTCGCACTGTTCCATCTTTCCCCCGTCCTGTTGGTGACAGCCATGCTCGTCGTGCTGCGCCGTCCACCTGTTCACGCCGCCCTTGCAGGCACTCTATTGGTCATGGTGCTCTGGCTCGCCGGCGCTGCCGACGCGTGGCGCCTGGGCAGTATGGTGGCCGCCGCGCAAGATACGGCCGTGCTGTTTACAAGTACGGCTTTCGTGATCGTTCCAGGTCTGGTCTTCGTGATTTTTATCGAGCGCATGGGCGTCAACCTGGCGCTTAGCCAATGGGTGCGGTCACTGGGGCTTGGGCGCGGCGATCAGCTAGTGTTTATCGTCCTTGGACTGGCACCGTTACTCGAGGCGATGACCGGTTTCGGCGTGTCGTTGATCGCTACGGTGCCCCTGCTGCTCAGTCTCTTCGAACGTCGGATCGCGCTACGAATCGCACTGACCGGCATGGCAATCATGCCCTGGGGAACGCTGGGCCTGGCCTCTGTCATTGGTGCTTCGTTGGTTCACCTGGACGCCCCCGCGCTCGCATCGACCTCGGCACTGACCAGCGCACCGGTTTTTTTCGCCCTCAGTGCGATCGCGCTTTATCTTGCAGGCGTTCGTGACGCGCGGGAATGGAGGGCGTTGGGCGCTTTCTGGCTGCTGTTTGTGGGCGTGCTTTACAGTGCCAGTCGGTGGCTGGGCCCGGAAATGGCCGGCGTTGCCGCGGGCCTGGTGACGGCAGCAGCGGTACTCTCTGCCGGGCTGTGGCGCCTGCGCCGCAACGATAGCGAGCGCGGTGCGGTGCAATGGCCGCGTCAGGCATGGCCGTATCTGGTGTTGATTACCTGCATCGTCGCGTTGAAGGTGGTGTGGACGATCACCTCCTGGCAGGATCACTGGGTTGTACAGGGCGCCCAGGTCACCTGGAAGCCACTCGCCTCACCCGGCCTGGCACTGGTTCTGGTGCTGATCGGGCTAGGGTTTCACACGCGCAACGCACAACGCCAGACAGCACTCGACGTCAGCATGACTGCTGCGCTGGTGGCGCGGGCGAAGCGGCCATTGTTGACCATTTTCTTCTTTCTCGCGATGTCGCAGATGATGGTGAAGGCCGGCTTCCTCGCGGGTTTGATGCAACTGCTGGCGGGCCTGTCGCCCACCGCCGCGACGTCGCTGGTGGCCATGTTTGGCGGGCTGTCAGGCTACATGACCGGGTCGAATGTTGGCGGCAATGCGATCTTCATGCCGGCCATCGCGATGTTGCCCGAATCCTCTCGCCTATTGTTGGCTGCCGTCCAGAACAGCTCGGCAGGGCATGCAGCGCTGGGCTCGCTGTCGGTTGTCATGCTGATCCTGGGACTTGCCAAAACCCAGGCCAGGGAGGAAGGCGAACTGGTGAGGTTTGGCTTCATGCTGGTCTGTCTCAATACCGTGTTGGTCGCGTTGGGCGCAGCGTTGCTGAGTGGATGGTTTGGGTAGCAGGGTAGTGGCAGGTGGGCACCCGAATGAGGCCGATTGCTGTCTCACCAGAGGACCTCCTACGCTTGGAAGAATCGATCGGGCCGGCATGGGCAAAGGGCGCTGGACGCTTCGTCATCGATGATCTCCTCACTGGCAAGGCGTCCCACTACCGCCGCCAACGTAACGCCAGGGTGCATTACACAAACATAGACACCGCCCACTTTTGGTAGATAACCGATGATGGGGATGCCATCGGCAGGCATGGGCCTGAGGCCGACGCAAACCCGTTCCGGGTGTATGGAAACAACACCATGGAGATCGTTCTGGATTGTCCTGGCAGTACGAAGCGCAATCGCTCCCGGCTGATTTTCCATGGTGTCGTCCAGGTAATCTTCCGCTGCCAGCAACGCACCATCCGAAGTTTGCCTCACCTCCATTTCAGGGCTGGAGATGAGGGTGTGCACCAGGTTGGGTTGTGACTTGTAACGGATGAAAATGGCAGGCGAGGCCTCTATTGGCAGGGACATTCCAAGTATGTCTGTCAGCTTCGTGATGCCTGTCCCGGCTGCCAGTACGACGATATCGGCATCGATGATGCCTATTGTCGTTTCGACTCCGGTCACCGTTGCACTGCGGGTTACAAAACCAAGCATTCGCGTCTGAGTGAGAATCTTCGCCCCATACGCCTGGGCACCTGCGATCAACGCATGCGTAGCCGCCACTGCGTCCAGCGCTCCTTGTCCAGCCTCATATACAGCGGACTGGGGAGGGTTCTTGAGATTTGGTTCCAGGTTGAGAATCTGCGATCGGGACACCAGGTTTGCCGAAGCTTGGTGAGCTGAGAGCGGGGGGGCTCCAATCGCCGTCACGCTGTAAGACAAGGCACCTGTCCATTGTATCTCCAGACCAGGCAGCTGCGTTTCAAGTCGGTGGTACTCCTTGATGGCAGAACCGCGCAGTTGCGCAATTGGGTCAGGTTCGGGGTGTGAGGTATTGAGCCAAGCGAACGAGCCGCCAGTCACTCCCGAAGCTATATCTCCAGCCTCGACCAAGGTGACATTCGCGCCTTTAGCTGCCAAGTGATATGCCATTGACGCGCCAACGATGCCTGCACCAATGATAACGACTCGCTTGCCCTGACCATTTCCCATATCAACCTCCGTTCTGTCGATGTGCTGATGGTACGACAGCTGGATGATTTCATGACATGAGAACCTGATCGTTCAGCACGCTTTTTGAGTGTCTGCTTCTGGCCGATCTTTGCCTGTCGCGAAGGGCAGAAATCGGCCCAGAGTGTGTAAAAACGCCCGGACAAACCCTTGCTATGATTTCTGAGAATCTCATCGCAAGGGTCGCCTATGAAACGGTTTATCCAGGGTGAACACCGAGGTCAAAGTACCTTACTTCCCGAAAGCCTCGACGACTACGTCAGCGAAACCAATCCGGTGCGCGTGGTCGATGTCTTCGTCGATGAACTCGACTTAGCCAAGCTAGGCTTTGATGGTGTCATTCCAGCCGAAACCGGAAGACCTGCCTACCACCCTGCGATCCTGATGAAGATCTATATCTACGGCTACCTAAACCGCATCCAATCCAGCCGACGCCTTGAGCGAGAGGCTCAGCGCAACGTCGAACTGATGTGGTTAACCGGGCGGTTAATGCCCGACTTCAAGACCATCGCCAACTTCCGAAAAGACAACAGCAAAGCCATTCGCGGCGTCTGCCGCCAGTTCATTTTGCTCTGCCAACAGTTGGGGTTGTTTAGCGAAAACCTGGTCGCTATCGATGGCAGCAAATTCAAGGCGGTGAACAACCGTGACCGGAACTTCACCAGCGCCAAACTGAAGCGGCGCATGGAAGAAATCGAGGCGAGCATCAGCCGTTATTTGGCCTCGCTCGATGCGGCTGATCGACAGATCCCTAGCGCCTCCAAGCCCGACACGGTGAGCTTGGAAGATAAAATCGCCAAGCTCAAAGCACAGATGAAAGAGCTTCAGGGGATTGAGTCTCAGCTCAACGAATCGCCAGATAAACAGGTTTCGCTGATCGACCCCGATGCCCGTTCGATGATGACGCGCGGGAGCGGGATCGTTGGCTACAACGTGCAGACGGCTGTCGATACGCAGCACCACTTAATCGTTGCTCACGAGGTCACCAACAGAGGTTCTGACCGTGACCAACTCAGTTCAATGGCGAAGCAGGCTCGTGAAGCCATCGGCGTAGAAACGCTGTCGGTAGTTGCCGACCGAGGCTACTTCAAAGGCGAAGAAATCCTGGCCTGTCACGACGCAAGCATCACCGCCTACGTGCCGAAGCCGATGACTTCAAGCGCCAAAGCTGATGGCCGATTCAACAAAGATGCCTTCGTGTATAACGCGACGAAAAACGAATACACCTGCCCGGCGGGAGAGGCACTGATCTGGCGATTCTCCAGCGTTGAGAAAGGCTTGTATATGCACTGCTACTGGAATTCAAAGTGCCAGAGTTGCACGCTGAAAGCCCGGTGCACGCCAAGCACAAATCGTCGAGTAAGACGTTGGGAGCATGAAGCTGTGCTGGAGGAAATGCAGCATCGGTTGAACCAAGCACCAGAGATGATGAAGGTTCGAAAACGGACTGTTGAGCATCCCTTCGGGACGCTCAAGCAATGGATGGGGGCAACGCACTTCCTGACTCGAAAACTGAACGGGGTGAGTGCGGAGATGAGCTTGAATGTGCTTGCCTATAACTTGAAGCGCGTTATGAAAATCATCGGTACAGAAGGCTTGCTGAAGGCGATGGCGGCGTAAAAGCGGCAGCTTTTACTGCTCCAAGAGGAGCCAGAGCGCTTCATAAACGCTCTGACGCGCTATCGGCGCTGGTCTTGGCAAGTGTTCGGGAATCGCCTCGCCCAAGAGCGCTGGGCTTAGGCATCCAACATACGGAAAGTGTTTTTACACACTCTGGGCCAATAGAAGTCATTCAGATATGCCGATGAAACCAAACTCGATTCAGGTCTCCCAAGACAAGACCTGCTTTGGCAAAGATATCTGGTAGTCATTCGCTCATGACATCGTCGCCGCCAATGTGCAGTGTCCAAGGATTTAACGGTCCGACGATCGGGTCAAATCCGATGCAAACGACTGGTCGAAGCGAATGGGTGGTCAAGTCAATGCAATTACCCACGCAACAGCCTAAACCGTGGTCAGCCTCTGGTTGTCATTAGATGTGCTAATCATAGATCAGCTGTCTTCACCAACGAACCAGAGATTTTCACATGATTTCGATGAATCGAATACTTCACCCCACCACAGCCCTAGCGCTCGTGACGATCTTCAGCGTCCTGAGCGGACCGGCGCTAGCCGGCTTGGAGGAAGGCGTTGCGGCCTATCAAGCCGGTGACTTACCGCTGGCATTTAAGGAATTTAGCACCGTTGCGGACACAGGCAACGCCGATGGCCAGTTCAATGTGGCTCTAATGTACGAGCAGGGTATCGGGGTCGCCAAGGACGAAACACAAGCAATTAGTTGGTATGAAAAATCTGCGCAGCAAGGCAACTCCAACGCGCAATACAATCTCGGTGTGCTGTATGAAAACGGTCATGGCACTGCCGTGGACTTTGCGCAGGCCAATCAGTGGTATCGCAAGGCAGCAGCGCAAGGCGATGCGCTCGCCGTCGGTAATCTGGGCATGCTCTATATGCGCGGCGATGGCGTGAAGGTGGACAAAAATCTCGGCCTGGCTCTGCTTATACAGTCGGCAACCATGGACAACTCGCCTACAAACAAAGCCAAAAGTAACA
Source organism: Pseudomonas sp. NFX224 (assembly GCF_048565165.1). NCBI lineage: Bacteria > Pseudomonadati > Pseudomonadota > Gammaproteobacteria > Pseudomonadales > Pseudomonadaceae > Pseudomonas > Pseudomonas sp. NFX224. The sequence continues at coordinate 701,038 of NZ_CP183416.1, forward strand.
TTGCAGCGACCAGGGGTTTAACCACCAACATGATCACAACAGCCCAGACACTTTCGGATGAGCTAGGCCACGCCAAAAATCTGCTGATACCGCTGGATCAATACTTGAAAACCACGACGACTACCGCTGGCGGCGAATCGCAATAGGCTGGAACGCGTCCTCCGGAATACAGGGGGGCGCAGGTAGCAAATTACCACCTGCCAATAAGGGGCAGACCACGGTTTGCGAAATTTCGATTTAAACGTGAATCGCCCTGGTTTTGTAGTCACTACCTAATCTCATTACGACCGTGCCACCGGCCGCTCCTGGCCGTTCTCTACCGATCATGGTGACAACGTTCAGGCGGTCACGTGGAGTGCTATTTCGCGACATGGAGTCTGCGTACATGACCTGTTCATGGCGTCACGATGTTGAACCAGAACGGGAAGGTATCGAGCAGCCCCAAAAACTCATCCAGCTTCTCGCGATTGCCCTGCAGTTTCAGATCGCCGCTGGCAAGCGCATCGTCGATGGTGACTTTCTTCATCTGGATCGCGGCCAGCGTGGCCTTGCTCAGGCTCAATGTCACATCGGCGGCAACCAGTGGTTCGCCGTAGTTGAGCACGGCATTTTCCACCGCCAGGCCATATTGTTTGTGGAGGTCAATCAGGTCGAGGTTCAGGCCGATTTTCTTGCCTGCGGCTTTCGGTCCGTTCAGGCGCACCGCCAGGTAATCGAAGAGCAATTCCGGGGACATCGCCTTCATCGCGTCCGGCGAAACGGCGCTGATGCCTCCGGCGCTCGGTACGCCATTGCGCAGTTCGTAGGCACCTTGCAGGTAGACGCCGCGCCACGCGCCACTTTCTGCCTGATAACCCAGTTGCTCGTACGTATCGGCCAACAGGTCCTTGGCCGCCGCGTTTGCCGGATCGGCAAAGACCACGTGCTTAAGGATTTCCGCCACCCAGCGGTATTCACCTTTGTCGAAGTCGGCCTTGGCCTTGGTCATGACCGCTGCTTCGCCGCCCATGTAGTCCATGTACTTTCTCGCCGCCGCTTCGGGTGGCAGGTTGTCGAGGTCCGACGGGTTACCGTCATACCAGCCCATGTACCGCTGGTACACCGCGCGGGAGTTATGCTTGAGGGTGCCGTAGTAGCCTCGGTTCGGCCAGAACTTGTCCAGCTCCGGCGGCAGCTTGATCATCTCGGAGATTTCTTCTCCGGTGTAACCCTTGTTCATCAGGTTGACCGACTGGTCGTGGGTGTACTTGTAGAGGTCGCGCTGTTTTTTCCAGTAGTCGACAATTTTCGCGTTGCCCCACTGCGGCCAATGGTGGCTCTGGAACTTGACCTCGGCCCTGGCCCCGTAATGATTGATGGTTTCGTTTATATAGTGCGACCACATCAACGCATCGCGCACCTGGGCGCCGCGCAGGGTCAGGATGTTGTGCATGGTGTTGGTGGTGTTCTCGGCCATCCACATCGCCTTGAACTGCGGGAACCAGGTGTTCATTTCCGCCGGGGCTTCGGTGCCCGGGGTCATCTGGAATTCCATTTTCACACCGTCGATGTCCAGCACCGTACCGGTCTTGCTGACGAACTGTGTCGGCTGCACCAGTGAAGTGGTGCCGGTCGAGGTGGTCTGGCCCAGGCCACCGGTCACGCCACCGCGCTCGTTGCGGGGCAGCAGCGCGCCAAACATGTAAATGGCACGGCGACTCATGGCGTTGCCGGCGATGATGTTTTCGCTGACGGCGTGCTCGCTGAAACCTTCCGGCGCAATGACCTTGATCTTGCCCGACGCGAAGTCCGCATCGCTGGCCAGGCCCCGTGCGCCACCGTAGTGATCGAGGTGCGAGTGACTGTACACCACGGCCACCACCGGACGTGCGCCCAGGGCCTTGTTCGCCAGTTCAAGGGCTGCCTTTGCGGTTTCCGTGGAAATCAGCGGGTCGAACACGATCCAGCCGGTATCACCCTGGATGAAGGTGATGTTGGACAGGTCATAACCGCGCACCTGGTAGATACGATCGGTGACCTTGAACAGGCCGTATTGCAGGTTCAATTGCGCGTTGCGGTACAGGCTCGGGTTGATTTCCGCCGGTGCGGCCTGGCTCAGACCGATGTACTTCTTGTAGCTTTCCAGGTCCCAGACCACGTCGCCCTTGGCGTTTCTGATGGTCAGGGTATCGGGCTTGGCAATTAGCCCGCGCTGGGCATCACTAAAGTCGGAGGTGTCACTGAAGGGCAATTCGGCGAGCACTTTGGCATTCGCCGCCTGGGTCGCCGGCGTTGCCGGCTTTGGCTGGATCAGTGCCTCTTGTGCATGCACCAGCGGCATGGCAAACGCCATGGCCAGCGCCAGTGAGGTCTTTCGATAGGACTTTAGCAAGGTGCTGTTCATCGCTGCTTCCTGAATCGGGAAAAGTGCGCACCCCACCCCTGATAGCGAATGGAGGCTGATGGCTGGCCGCTACCTTAGGCGTCAGCACATCGACGACCAATACTGAAAAAGGATGACTTTCGACAGGATTCCGGCCATCACGGGAACAACTCGTTACATCCGTTCCCGTTCCTTCTGGCCGTGCTCTGCGACCTTGATAGACCAAGGCCCTTTCCAGCAAAAAACTCCCACCAAAGGATGACTTGCAAATTCACTCTTTTGTCCCGTTACCTCCCGCGCGGCGATTGCGTAGCGTTGCACTTGGCTGCCAGGCCGCCTCGTACCCGTCTCGATAAGGATAAAAACAATGAGCAACCGCAAGCACGTCATACACACGGGCGCCCTGCTATTGAGCCTGTTGGCCAGCAGCGTTATGGCTCAGGTCAGCCCACAGGAAGCTGCCACCCTGGGGAGCAAGCTGACGCCTCTGGGCGCAGAGAAAAATGGCAACGCCGACGGCAGCATTCCCGCCTGGACCGGCGGCCTGCCGGTGAACGCCGGTGCCGTGGACAGCAGGGGCTTTTTGGCCGACCCCTTTGCCGATGAAAAGCCGCTGTTCACCATCACTGCGCAGAACGCCAGCCAGTACAAGGACAAGCTGTCCGCCGGGCAAATGGCGATGTTCCAGCGCTATCCGCAAACCTACAAGATTCCGGTCTACAAGACCCATCGCACCGCGGCCGTGCCGGACGCCATCTATAGCGCCGCGAAACTCAGCGCCGTCAATACCCAGGGCGTCGATGGCGGGAACGGCCTGACCGGCTTCACCGAGAGTCACTACTACGCCTTCCCGATCCCGAAAAGCGGCATCGAAGTGGTGTGGAACCACAGCACGCGCTACCGCGGCGGCAATACCAAACGCCTGATCACCCGGGTCCAGCCACAAACCGACGGCGACTTCAGCATGGTCCACTTCGAAGATGAAGTGGCTTATCCCAGCGAGCTGGCGGACGAAAACAAGAGTTCGGCACAGAACATCCTGTTCTATTTCATCCAGCGCGTCACAGCCCCTGCGCGCCTGGCCGGCAACGTGTTGCTGGTCCACGAGACCATCGACCAGGTCAAGGAGCCGCGCTCGGCATGGCTCTACAACGCCGGTCAGCGTCGGGTGCGCCGCGCCCCGCAAGTGTCCTACGACGGCCCGGCCACGGCCGCCGACGGCCTGGCCACCTCGGACAACTACGACATGTTCAACGGCGCGCCGGATCGTTATGACTGGAAGCTGGTGGGCAAGAAGGAAATGTACATTCCGTACAACAGCTACAAGCTCGATTCACCCTCGCTCAAATACGGCGACATTCTCAAGGCCGGGCATATCAATCAGGACCTGACCCGCTACGAGTTGCACCGGGTCTGGGAGGTGGTGGCCACGCTCAAGCCGGGACAGCGCCACATCTATGCCACCCGACACATGTACTTCGATGAAGACAGTTGGGAACTGGCGGAGGTTGACCATTACGACGGACGCGGCGCGCTGTGGCGCGTCGGTGAAGGTCACATCCAGCAGTACTACAACAAGCAGGTGCCGGGCTACACCGCCGAAACCCTGTACGACCTGGTGGCGGGGCGCTACTCCGTGGTGGGTTTGAAGAACGAAGAAAAACGCAGCGTCGAGTTCGGTTACAAGACCATGGTATCCAACTACACCCCGGCCGCGCTTCGCCAGGAAGGTGTGCGCTGATCCTGCGGTAAGTCCAATTTCCTGCGACATCCCTTGAGGCGGCCTTCGGGCCGCCTTTTTTATCCGTTGGGGCAGGTTTATTTGCGTCATTCGCCCGGGCTCTGTAAGGATAAGCGCCACTAAAACAACAAATCGATCGCGTTCATGGTTCACTCTGCACTCAGCGTTCAAGGGGCCACTGCCCTGCCCCGCCTCAACCCCGGTCATCTCCTGCGTCCACGCCTGAGCAAGGCCCTGCTTGAAGCCGACTGTCAATTGCGCCTGCTGTGCGCGCCGCCCGGCAGCGGCAAAAGCGCGTTACTCGCCGAGTGCCTGCAACACTGTCCTGCCGATACCCGCCTGGTGTACCTGAACCTACGTGGCAAAGCCCTGACGACCGAGGCTTTACTCAATCACCTGGCCAATGCACTCAGGGTGCAAGCGGACCTGGCCGGTATCCGCCAGGCCCTTGAGCGGCACATCGGCCCGCTGTGGTTGATGATCGATGACTACCCGCACTTTCCCGACAGCGCCCTCGACGACCTGGTCAGCGAGCTGATGCAGTCGTGCCCGTCGAACATTGCCTGGTGGATCGCCAGTCGCCGTCGTCCGCAGTTGCAATTGACTCGCCTGTTGCTCGACTGTGAGCTGTTTGAACTGGGCCATACCGAGCTGAGCTTCAATGCCCAGGAACTCTGCGACTTGTTCCAGCACCATCAACTGCATTGGCCCGATGCAGAGGTCCACGCGCTGCTGGAGCAGTCCCAAGGCTGGTGCAGCGGTGTGCGCCTGCACCTGTTGAAGTTCAAGGCGCCGCAACCGCCGACGCCCTACGACCCGGCACATCCGACCCTGATGGAGTACCTCAGGTACGAAGTGCTCGATGAGCTCGCAGCGGAATGCCAGGAAGCGCTGTTCACCCTGGCGCAGTTTTCCTGCTTCGACCGGGATCTGTGCGAGCAGGTGCTGGGCATGGGTGACGGCGCCCGACTGCTGGCGCACCTGCAAGTCTGTGGCCTGTTCATCGAAGCGTCGCCGCAGCGGGAGTCCATGCTGCGGGTGCAGCCCGCGCTGGCGGCGGTGCTGGCCGCGCAGTTGCCGACGGTGAAAATCAAGTCGGTATTTCGCAAGGCCTGCCAGTGGTATGTCAGTCAGAACAACGTGCGCATGGCCCTGGAGTACGCCTTGCGCGCGGACCAGACAGACATGGCCGCCAACTTGCTGCAGCGCTTCACCGGTGACGCTGTGTTGCAGGGACGCAGCCTTGCGCAAGTGATCAGTTGGCGCCAGGACCTGCCCGAAGAGCTGCTGACCAGCACCCCGCGCCTTCTACTGCTCAGTGCCTGGGCCTTGATGCTCAGTGGCCGCCTCGACCAGGCAGCCGAATACACCGAACAATTGGCGCGCTTCCTGCCACAACCCAACGCCCGCAGCCAGCATGAGCTGATCGCCCAGTGGAAGGCACTGAAAGCCAACCTGGCCTTTCATCTGGGCACGGCCGACCAGGCCCGGGAACTGCTCGAGGAAGCCATCGACGAGTTGCCCGACAAAGCCTGGAGCCAACGCCTGTTCAGTTGCGCCTTGCGCCTGGAACAAGCCCTGATCGAAGGTCGCCTGGACGATGCACAGGAACTCAACCGCATCGCCATCAAACAGGCACGCCAACACGGCAGCCTGTCGATGGAAAGCGTGATGGCGCTGGGGCACGTGAAACTCCTGGAAATTCGTGGCGAACTGTTGCGTGCCGAGACCCTGCTCAATCGCCTGTTCAGCGAACTGACCGATGCCTGGGGTAACGAACCCAGCCCGATGCGCGGTCGTGTGCAGTTGCGTCGGGCCGGACTGTTGCTGCAACAGGGGCGTTATGACGAGGCGCAAGTGGCCTTTCTCGCCGGCCAGCACGAATGTCAGCAATGCGGTGACAGCGCGACAATCTGGGGCTATCTGGGGCTGGCGGAACTGGACGCGCTGCGCGGGGATTTCAATGGAGCCTTCCTGCGCCTCTCCGACGCCGAACGCCAAATGCAGTACAACCACGTCAACGAGTCGATGTACCAAGGCCTGCTGGTGCGTGCCAAAGCCAGGATCTGGCTGGCACAGGGGCGTGCGGCCCATGTCGAGCGGACACTGGCGGCCCTGCCAAGATCCGTCATGAGCTTTTCACCCTATGGCAGCCCGGAACTGCACCTGCGCCTGCACCTGCTGCAACTGCAGGCGCGCCTGGCCAACGGCGCGGTGGACGACGCACTGGCCAGCCTGACCGAGCTGTACAAGCGCGCCCGCAATGAGGGTCGGCGGACCCTGGCGTGCGAAATCAGTTTTACCCTCGCCGAAGGCCTGTATGCCAGCAACAAGCCGGCCCAGGCCAAGCAGATGTTGCTGGACGCCGTTGCTTTGGCGCGGCAGATCGGCCTGGTCAGCGTCGAGCGCGCCTTCGCGAAACGCAATCCGGCACTGATACGCTGGCGCGAGGAAACTCTCGCCGATGCCACGACGCCCTCCGAGCTGCTCAGTCGAAGGGAACTCGACGTGCTGAAACTGATTGCCCAGGGTCACTCCAACCAGCAAATCGCCGAACAGTTGTTCATTTCACTGCACACCGTAAAAACCCACGCCCAGCGGGTAAACGCCAAGCTGGGCGTCAAGCGGCGCACCCAGGCGGTGGCACGGGCCAAGGAGCTGGGCCTGACCTAAGCTTCCAGCAACTGACGCCGGCGTGCCCGCGGCGTCATTGCAAACCAGCGGCGGCACGCACGGTTGAACACACTCTGCTCGCTGTACCCCAACAAACCCGACACCTGAGACATCGGCATGCTGCGCTCGGCCAGGTAAGAGTCGGCGCGCTGGCGGCGCACGTTTTCCAGAATCGCCTCGAACCCCTGCCCCGCCTGCTCCAGGCGCCGTTGCAGGACCCGTTCGTGCAGGCCCAGTTGCTCGGCAATGATCGGCAGCCGACAGCGCTGGGTGGCAAGCGTACGCACGATCATCCATTCGACCTGCTCCACCAGGTCCGCCGGTGCCTGGCTGTTGAAGTGACTGAAGTACTGCACCAGCGTGCGGTGCAGTAGAGGATCCTGCTGCTCGATGGCATGCTCCAGCTGTTGGGCAGTCAGCACCATGGTGCTGCAGACCTGGCCACTGTAGACAGTGGTCTTGAAAAAACGCCGGTAGCGCGCCGACGATAAGGGCGAACTACCGCTGAGCAAGATGGCTTGGGCCGCGAACTTCGGACCACAGAGGAGCTTCATGATGTTGTGCGCCACGCCCATGGCCAGTTCGATCATTTGCCGTTGCTGCAATAACCCCGGCAAGCGAATGTCGATCAACAGCCGCGGTGCGCCGGCATCGCTGATATCCAGGTCCAGCTCGATACCCGGGCTGTGAAAACCGATGAACCGCACAATCTCCTCCAGAGCCTGCCCGACCGTCGCCGAGCTGCGGGCGATCAAGGCGATGGGCCCCAATACATCGAGGTCCTGATAATCAGCCATGCGCAGGCCGAAGTCCGGACATTTGAGTTCTCGTGCCGCGCATTCCAGCAACCCTACCAGTGAGCGCAAGGGCACCCTGGCGTCCTCTTCGAAGAGGCATTGCGGGTCTATGCGGTAGCGCTGCAGCAGCGCATCCGGTTGGCCGCCGAACTGCTCGGCCAACTCGCGAAACCCGGTCAGTGAAGTGGTACGGATCAATGCCGTCATAGTCGTTAAAAATCAAAAATAAGTCATGAAAGATCAATAAATCTACGCCCCATCGGTAAAGAATTCCATACCCGAGTTGTCCGTAGACCTGGCACGGCATAGCTCGTTTTTGTAGCGCAACCGAGAATAAAACCAATGGAATTCGACTACATCATCGTGGGTGCCGGCTCTGCCGGTTGTGTCCTGGCCAATCGCCTGAGCGCCAATCCGAACGTCCATGTGTGCCTGCTTGAGGCCGGACCGAAAGACTGGTCGCCCCTGATTCACACGCCCCTTGGCGTCGCGGCCATCCTGCCGAGTCGGCATGTCAACTGGGCGTTCAACACCGTGCCGCAGCCGGGATTGAATGGGCGCATCGGCTACCAGCCACGGGGCCAGACCCTGGGCGGCAGCAGCTCGATCAACGGCATGATCTACATCCGTGGCCACCGCACCGACTTTGACGACTGGGCCGCGCTGGGCAATGCGGATTGGTCGTTCGACGACGTCTTGCCGTACTTCCGCCAAAGTGAACATCACCACGCAGGCGCCAGCGCCCTGCATGGCAGCACGGGTGAACTCTATGTCGGTAAAGCCCAGTCGCACCCGGCCAGCGAGGCTTTCATTGCCGCCGCCGTCGCCGCCGGGCATCGCTACAACCCCGACTTCAACGGCATCGAACAGGAAGGTGTCGGCCCCTACGAGGTGACCATCCGCAATGGCCGGCGCTGGAGCACCGCCACGGCCTTCCTCAAGCCAATCCGCGACCAGCGCCAGAACCTCACGGTATTGACCGACGCCCAAGCCGAGCGCGTGTTGCTCAAAGGCAAAAAGGCCCATGGCGTACAAGTGCGGCACAAAGGCAAAAGCCTGACGTTGCAGGCGCGCAAGGAGGTGCTGGTCAGCGCCGGCGCATTCGGCAGCCCGCAACTGCTGATGCTGTCGGGGATCGGCGCCCAGGGTGACCTCAAGCCCCATGGCATAGCCCTGCAACACGAGCTGCCCGGCGTCGGCCAGAACCTTCGCGACCATCCCGATGTGGTGCAGTGCTACCGCAGCCCCGACAGCACACTGCCCGGCTTTTCGCTCAAGGGTGGCCTGCACATGGGCAAACAGCTGTTGGAGTACACGAGAAAAAAAACCGGCACCTTCGCCAGCAACTGCGCAGAGGCTGGCGCCTTCCTGAAAACCGATCCCGCACTGAGCCGCCCGGACATCCAGTTGCACTCGATCATCAGCTTGGTGGACGACCACAATCGCACGCTGCACTGGGGCCACGGCCTGAGCTGCCATGTCTGTGTATTGCGCCCGAAAAGCGTCGGCAGCGTCGGCCTGAACTCCGCCAACCCCGCCGCGCCCCCGCGCATCGATCCCAACCTGCTGGGCCACGACGATGACTTGCAGACACTGCTCAAGGGCTACCGCATCGCCCGCACCATCGCCGAACAAGCGCCCATGGCGCCTTTCAAACTAAAGGACATGTACAGCCACGGCTTGTATAGCGACGAGCAGTTGATCGAAGTGCTGCGCAAACGCACCGACACCATTTACCACCCGGTCGGCACCTGCAAGATGGGCAACGATGATAGCGCCGTGGTCGACGACCGCTTGCGCGTGCATGGTATCGAGGGCTTGCGCGTTGTCGACGCCTCGATCATGCCCACTCTGGTCGGTGGCAACACCAACGCTGCGACGATTATGATCGCTGAACGCGCCGCCGAATGGATCGCTAGTGCCTGCTGATTGGGTCGATTGCTCATCTTCAGTGCGTTGCGTGGAGATGAGCAGCGAGTAAATTATTTATCGCCTGAAATGTCGTATTGGAAATACTTCTTTTGAATTTTGTCATAGGTGCCGTCCTGTTTGATGGCTGCTAATGCATCATTCAGTTTGCCTACCAATGGATCATTTTTCCGCGTCGCGATACCGGCCCCAGTGCCAAAGTAAGCCTCATCCGTAAAGTTTTGATCGAGCACGTGATAGTCGGCGCCTTGAGGTGTTTTTAGAAAGCCGTCCTCAATGACAAGCGAGCCGGCGAGCGACGCGTCCAGGCGCCCAGTTACCAAGTCGAGAAAAACCTCGTTTTGCGTGCCGTACTTGACGATTTCAGCGCCTTCTTTCTCGAAAATTTCAGTTGCATAGCGGTCGAAGTTAGAGGCCCGTTGGACACAGATACGGTTCCCCGCTGTATTTACCAGCAGCACCTCCAATCCCGATCATAATTCAAAATCAAAAATTACCCCTTAAAGTATGCGCAAATGTTATGAGGTGAATCATGCGTATCAACCACCGCCAAGTTGAGGCATTCCACGCCGTGATGCGAACAGGCAGCATGACGGGGGCTGCCAACCTGATGTCAGTGACACAGCCAGCGGTTACGCGACTGATCAGGGACTTTGAGGAGGCTGTCGGATTACCGCTATTCCAAAGGCGGGGCAGTCAATTAATCCCTACTCCTCAAGCGCAAGCCCTCATTCCCGAAGTAGAGCGATCGTTTATCGGTCTTGATCGGATCGGTCGTCTGGCATCTGGGATAAGAGAAAACACGGCGGGCTCGTTAAGGATCGCGGCAATGCCGGCAGTGGCAAACACGCTATTGCCCAGATTTTTGGCGTACTTTCTTCCGGAGCGCCCGAACCTCCAGATCAGCATTCTGGGAGTTCCATCGCATCAAGTAGCGGAAATGGTGTCAGCTGGCCAAGTCGATATCGGTTACGCCGAAGGACCGCTCAATCCGCACGGCGTCGAAATGCTGTCTGTGGACATGGATGCAGTTGCGGTGATGCCCAGTAATCACCCGATGGCCAAGCTGAAGATCGTGGCGCCGAGCGATTTTGAAGGGCAGCGATTTGTCGCGCCTCGGCCAGGGTCAATTTTTTCTTCCGGGGTGCAGATTGCTCTGGCTCAAGTCCCCCGAATCACTCGGCTCGAGACGAGTTTGTCTTATACCGCTTGTGCACTCGTTGCCCAGGGGCTTGGCGTGAGTATCGTTGATCCGCCCACAGCATTTGATTTTGTGGGCAAGGGACTCGAAATACGCCCCCTCTCGGTGAAAGTGGATACCGGCTTCCTTGTCATCCGCTCAAGCAAAAGCGCTCAGCAGGCGTTAACAGAGGAGTTTTCTCATCAGTTCCTGACGTTCTACAAAAATGGCTGGATGAACCTGCCTGAGCTCTAAATCCCTGACCAGCACGATCAGTGGCCATAATTGACTGAGCTCTGCAAATTGCTGTCTTGCTGTCACAGGCCGCTATAGGCCAAAGGCGATCGGTTACGAACGGCTACTTTTGGCCGCTTTCTGCCTGTCGCGACTGGCTGAAAGCGACCCCCAGCAGCCGGTTGACTATTCGAGTTAGGAGCAGTGGATGTATTCCATGTAGGAATACATTGCGTAAAATAAATGAATTTTTATTGTCGCCGTATATGATGTTGCCGCTGGCGAAGTGACTTCACTAAAGGGGACAGATTTTTCTGAAAGTACATCTGTCCCTTTCCTTTCAATCTGTCCCCGCTGTCGCTCCCTTCATTTTTTGCTTTGTTATCGACGTTCGCCCCAGTGCATCACGCAGCCAGGTACCGGCTTTACCCGAGCGCAAACTTGAAGACCAGACCAGGTCGACGCCCACTTTCCAGTCAGTGCACGGGTAAGCCTCCAGTTGCAGTTCCACAAACTCCCCATTTCGAGCCAGGGTCTGCATTAATTGTCTGGGCACCGTGGCCCAGCCCATGCCGGCGCGCAGCATGTCCATCAAGGTCAAATAGCTTTCGACGCGCCAATGGTTGGGAGAGTTGAGGTATTCGCTGGTGGGCAAGCGGTCTTGGAAGGGCAGGTAGATCAACTGACGGTAGTTGCTCAACTGGTTGAAGCTGACCGTGGGTATCCCGGCCAGCGGATGGTCGCGGCAGGCGACATTGCTGAAAGTAATGCTACCAAGGCGTATGAACTGCAGGTTCCTCGGGTAATGGGTGCGGGTGCACATCACCCCAAACAAGACCTTTTTCTCCTCGATCATCGCCAGGACGTCCTGCCCCGAAAGGTGCAGCACGGTCAGATCAACATGAGTGAAGCGCCGGGAAAATTCTTCCAGCACAGGTGCGAGGGATTCATAGGGAATTGCCTCGTCGATGCTGATCACCAACTCGGTCTCTAACTCCTCCGCTAGGCTGCTGGCACGATTTTCCATGTTGAAGCACTGGCCCAGGATAGCCTCGGCATCACGCAATAAAGCCCGGCCTTCATTGGTCAGTTGCGGATAGCGCTGGCTGCGGTCGAACAGGGTTATGCCCAGATCGATTTCCAGATTGCCCACGGAAATGCTCACCGCGGATTGCGACTTGCCTAGTTTACGTGCCGCCGCCGAAAACGAGCGCTCGCTGACCACCGCTGAAAATGCCGCCAATTGTTCTAGGGACAACCTCATCGCTGCTCCATTAAAAAAATCAATAGGACCCATTTTTACAACGGGTACGGCCAGGCGCATGTTGGCTGTGCGCTACCCATAACCACAATAACTATTTAACTCATCACTGCCTCGACAACACTTTTCAGGAGAGGACACATGACCCATAGCGTGCACCCAGTCGATCAGCGCCTGCCGCTGATACAAACGGCAGTACTCGGTTTCCAGCATGTGCTTGTGATGTATTCGGCGTGCATCATCGTGCCACTGATTCTCGGCGCGGCACTCAGGCTTCCCAAGGACCAGTTGACCCTCATCATCAATGCCGACCTGTTTGCGGCGGGCCTGGCCACGCTCCTGCAGTGCGCGGGCAACCGATTCTTCGGCATCCAGTTGCCGATCATGATGGGCGTGACCTTCGCCTCGGTCACGCCGATGATCGCCATCGCCCTGACTCCCGGCATCGGCCTACCGGGTGTGTATGGCGCGATCATCGCATCGGGGCTGTTCGGCCTGCTGTTCGCGCCGGTGATGGGCCGGCTCATGCGCTATTTCCCGCCGGTGGTGACCGGGACTGTGCTATTGGTGATCGGCATCAGCCTTATGCGCGTCGGCATCGACTGGTCCGCAGGGGGCCAACCGACCCTAGCCAATGGCGGGCCCAACCCGGATTACGGCAATCCGGTCTACCTGGCCATTTCCTTGGCCCAGTTACTGTTGATCCTGGGGCTCAACCGTTTCGCCAAGGGCTTCATTGCCAATATCGCGGTTTTACTGGGTGTCCTGGTCGGCTTCGTCGTTGCCTTCATTCGCGGCGATATCGTCCTTGATGGTATTGCTCAAACCCCTTGGTTCTCCACCATCACCCACTTTGCCTTTGGCCTGCCAACTTTCGATGTCGTGGCGGTGGTTTCGATGTGCATGGTGATGCTGGTGACCATGGTCGAGTCGACCGGAATGTTCCTGGCGCTGGGCAACATGGTCGGCCGGCCGACTACTCGGGAGCGCCTGGTGCGCGGCCTGCGGGCCGATGGCATGGGCGCCATCGTCGGCGGCGTGTTCAACGCATTTCCCTACACCTCGTTCTCCCAGAACATCGGCCTGATCACCATGACCGGGGTCAAGAGCCGCTACGTGTGCATGGCCGGTGCACTGATCCTCATCGGCCTCGGGCTCTTTCCCAAGCTGGCCTATATCGTCGCCTCCACACCGCAATACGTGCTCGGCGCCGCCGGCATGGTGATGTTCGGCATGGTCACGTTGATGGGCGTTCGCATCCTCGCTACCGTCGACTTCGAGCAGTCGCGCTACAACCTGCTGATCGCCGCCACCAGCGTCGGCATCGGCATGATCCCGATGGTCTCGCCGCTGTACTTTCACCACCTGCCCCAATGGAGCCGGGTGTTCACCGAAAGCGGAATCATCCTCACCGTCGTCACGGCGCTGATCCTTAACCTTGTGTTCAATGGCCCCACCCAGCCAGAAGAAGCAGAGACCAGTGCAGTCCGCTCCGCGGTACTGGGCGAAAGCTGACATCCATCTTTCAATAAACACTCAATAAAAGGTCAAGCATGATGATCAGCGAACTCCTGCGGGCAGACGTAGTGCTCACCATGGACGCCCATAACACCGTCATTGAAGATGGCGCCGTATTGATCACCGACGGCGTGATTGCCGATGTCGGACCGGCGAGCGAACTGCTCGCCCGGCATCCCCTGGCCAAGGTCCGGCGCCTGACCGACCGGCTGCTGATGCCCGGCCTGATCAACACCCATTGCCACTCCGGCATACTTCGCGGCACGGCGGAAGGGCTACCGGTGTGGGAATGGCTGCAGCAGTACATCGACCCCATGCACCGCGTCCTGCTCCCTGCCGAAGCGCGCCTGGCGTCCATGCTCTGCTATAGCGAAGCCCTGCTGTCCGGCACCACGACCATCGTCGACATGTGGCGCTACATGCACGGCAGCGCCGAAGCGGCCAATGAACTGGGAATACGTGCCGTGCTGGTGCCCTACGTTGCCGAGCACCCGGACCACGACTATTTCGAGACCCTGGACAGCAACGAAGCCTTGATCGAAAGCTGGCACGGCGCAGCCAATGGCCGCATCAACGTGTGGGTCGGCCTGGAGCACCTGTTCTATGCCGTGCCCAAGGCCTGGCAGCGCATTGCCGATATCTGCAAGGCCAATCAGGTTGGCTTCCACACCCACAGCAATGAAAGCCGCTTCGACGTCGACGAAACCCTGCGCCGCCACGGCATCAGACCGGTGCAGGCCCTGGAAAAATTTGGCCTGCTCGATGCCAAAAAGGTGTTGCTGGCCCACTGCGTCTGGGTCGACGACGGCGAAATCGCATTGATAGCTGAGCGCAACGTGGGCGTGGCCCACAACCCGGTCAGCAACATGAAACTGGCATCCGGTGCAGCCCCGGTGGAAAAACTGCTGGCGGCCGGCGTCGCCGTGGGCCTGGGCACCGACGGCGAAAAGGAAAACAACAACCTGGACATGTTCGAGGAAATGAAAGTCTCATCCCTGCTGGCCAAATTCGCCAGCCTCAACGCCGCAGCCCTCGACGCCTGGTCGGTGTGCCGCATGGCAACTATCGACGGCGCCCGCGCCCTGGGCATGAACAAGCAGATAGGCTCCCTTGAAAAAGGCAAGGCAGCGGACATCATCGCGGTGCGCGTCGACACGCCAAGAATGACCCCGCTGATCACCAAGGGTCCGCTGGCCAACCTTCATCACAACCTAGTCCATGCCGTTCAGGGTGGTGATGTTGACATGACCATGGTGGCGGGGCGGGTGTTGGTTGAAAACGGCCAACTGAAAAACGCTGAACTGGACATGTTGATTACAGAGGTCAACGTCAGTGCTCCCGCTTTGTTTGCCCGACGTAAAATCTGGCTGGACAAAACCGGCGTATCAGTTAACGAGCTTGGTCGAGCGGCTGCTTCATAAGGCCTATCTCCGCGATGCAGGAAAGGGGCGCGTCAATACAGACTCCGCCCATTTCCTGACCGTAGGAAGCCCTCCTGGAGGAGCTAGCATGTTCGGTTGGCGGCCTTGAAAATCCCTCTGATTTAATCCGCCGCTTTGTAACTATGACCGTCGACCCGTTGCTGCCGGTTGTGACAGGCAGCAAGGGGCCAATCTCTCTCGTCCGCTGCGTCGGCAGCCGTGGTAGCACATCCTTGAGATAGGCATACGGATCATACCCATGCATACGTGCTTAGATATCCAGGCAAATTTTCCCGAAATGCTGGTTGGTTTCCTGATACTTGAACGCTTCGACAATCTCGCTCATAGGGAAATGACGATCGATAATCGGGCGCATGCCATTAGCATTGATGGCTCGGATCATGTCCTGCTGCTGGCTGCGGCTACCCACCAATACACCCTGCAGACGCACTTGCTTGATCAGTGCCGGTACAAAATTCATTGCACCGCTTACGCCACTCAATATGCCGATGACGGAGATGTGACCAGCAACCCGAATTGCACTCATCGATTGCTCAAGCGTCGCAGGGCCGCCGACTTCGATGATGTGGTCAACACCACGGCCACCCGTTAGCGCGCGTGCAGTTTCGCCCCAGTTGAGGTCTTTGCGGTAATTGATCACATGATCAGCGCCTAGCGCTTTCAGACGTTCAAGTTTTTCGTCGCTTGAAGAGGTCGCAATAACGGTAGCACCGGCCATTTTAGCGAACTGCAGGGCGAAAATTGAAACGCCACCAGTGCCTTGGACGAGCACGGTGTCGCCCGGCTTGAGTGAGTCATCGGCCATCAGGGCGCGCCATGCAGTAAGGCCGGCGGTGGTTAGCGTCGAAGCTTCAGCATGGCTGTAGCCAATAGGCGCGAGGGTGAACGATGTGGCGTTGGCCGTCACTTGTTCACGAGCATAGCCGTCAATGCCATCACCTGGCACGCTGACAAAGCCTTCAACCAGTGGCGCACCGTTGATCCATTGCGGGAAGAAGGTGCTGAC
Organism: Pseudomonas sp. NFX224; assembly: GCF_048565165.1. Classification (NCBI taxonomy): domain Bacteria; kingdom Pseudomonadati; phylum Pseudomonadota; class Gammaproteobacteria; order Pseudomonadales; family Pseudomonadaceae; genus Pseudomonas; species Pseudomonas sp. NFX224. Next base: position 717,181 of record NZ_CP183416.1, read on the forward strand.
GACCGAGTCACCCACCTTGAATTCAGTGACATCTGGGCCGACAGCAATGACTTCACCTGCACCATCGGCCATGGGGATGCGTTTTTCGCTCGGACCCCACATACCGCTGACCACCGCGAAGTCGTGGTAGTTGAGCGAGTTGGCATGAAGGCGTACGGTGATTTCGCCACGCGCTGCGGCTCGGACTTCGCTGCTGCCGACCACAACCTTTTCATAGCCGCCACCGGGTTCAACGAAGATAGTTTTGCTGCTCATAGGAGGGTTTCCTTATATTTTCTCATTACGCGAAATAACGAAATGAAGGTTTAAAAATTACAATTCGATGATCAGCCTAGCCGCAAAGTCATCAATCGCCTGCTCATTACGTCGGTAGTAAGTCCACTTTCCGATGCGGGTGGTCAGCACGAAGCCTGCACGTTGCAAGATAGCTAAATGTGCAGACGCGGTAGAAGGTGAAAGCCCGGCCTTGTGTTGCAAATGGGTGACACACACGCCTATCGCAGGATCGCCATGATCCTGAGGGGGGAAATTACTGAGTGGGTCTTTGAGCCACTCCATCATTTGCATGCGGGTGTCATTGCCCAGGGCTTTGAGCTGTTCGAGTATCATGGGCGGCAATGTTACGCTTTTTTACGAAATGTTCAATAAGTAATCTATTAACCAGCGCAAAAGATTGAATTTAAAAAACCCATCCAGTTGAATCGACCTTGCTTTTTGTGGACGTATTGAATGACTACTTGGACTACCCCGCTCTGGTAGACATCCCGGTCTATGCTTGAACGACTGCTTCTGGCCGATTCTGTTGAAAAAGTAGCTCCCCTGTTTGACCTGCGGCAAAATTGCTTCATTGGCCGGCGGGGGATCACACAGCATGATGGGACAGTTATCGAGTGGGCAGGAGCGACTGTTTTACTCGTTCAACCATGAAGATCACATCCCAGCCAATCACCTTCTGCGCAGCATTGATCGGTGTCTCGATCTGAGCGGTCTGCGCCATTACCTCGCCGATTTTTATAGCCCAATTTGGCGTCCGTCGATTGATCCAGAACTAATGATTCGCATGCTGATCGTGGGCTATTGCTACGGCATTCGCTCAGAGCGGCGGTTGTGCGAAGAGGCCCATTTGAACCTGGCGTATCGCTGGTTCTGCCGATTGAGCCTTGAAGATGAAGTCCCCAATCACTCGACCTTTTCCAAAAACCGACACGGCCGTTTTCGGGACAGCGATCTGTTTCGCTGGCTGTTCAATGAAGTGCTGCGTCGTTGCATGACGCCAGCATCATCAAAGCGGATGCCAGCCGGCAGCGCGGTGTACCGGGTGATGAACCGGTCAACTGGAGCGATCCGGCCCTGAGCACCCGCGCCGTACGTGAGTATCTTGAGGCACTCGATGAAGAGGCTCTGGCTGAAACGCTACCGAAGCGCCTATCGCTGACTGATCCTCAAGCCCGCTGGACCGCTGCTCCAGGTGGCCCAGCGTTCTACGCTTACTCCACGAATTATCTGATCGATACCGAGCACGGCGTGATCATGGATGTGGAACCCACACCGGCTCATCGAACTGCAGAAGTCGAGAGCACCAAGACGATGATCGATCGGGTCGAAGCGCAGTTCGACATCAAGCCGGAACGCCTCATTGGCGACACTGCTTACGGCACCGCGCCGATGCTGGCCTGGATGGTGGAGGAAAACGACATCGAGCCGCATGTGCCGGTGCGGGACAAAACTGAGCGCAAGAACGACAGCTTTTCGAGTAACGATTTCCACTGGAATGAAGAGGCTGAGGAGTACCGCTGCCCAGCCGGCAACCCATTGCGCAGCGAATGGCGAGCCTTCAAGAACGAGCGTTCGCACGTCACCAAAGCCAACACCATCATCTTCCGATCCCGGCAGGCCGACTGCGTTGCCTGTCCGATGAAAGCCAAGTGCTGCCCAAACACTGCGTTCCGCAAGATTGCTCGCAGCGTCCATGAAGCCGCTCGTGAGGTGGCTCGGCGCATCGCAGCGACGCCGGCATATCAGCGCTCTCGCCACGAGCGTAAGAAGGTCGAAATGTTGTTTGCTCACCTCAAGCGCATCCTGAAACTGGATCGCTTGCGGCTACGTGGCATGAGTGGCGCGACCGACGAGTTCACGCTGGCCGCTGCGGTGCAGAACCTGCGACGGCTGGCCAAATTTTCATCTCAAGGGCCACCAGTCACGGGATAGGTGCGCCTGCACCAAGCAAAAAAACTCAAATTAACCCACTAGCAGAGCAGCAAACGTCACCGAAGGGCCGAAGAACCACTCAATGTGGTGAGTGGGCTCTCCGGTGGTGGTCGTGCCTGAGTTCAGGCCATTTGAAAATCCGACTTTTTCAACAGAATCGGTCGATTACAGCCTGTCACAGTAGAGCTGCAATCAACCAAATGCAGTTCAGGCCGGCGCACTGTTTTTTCTTTCGACAACCCTGAACGTCAAGCGCATGGAGGTGACCTGTTGTTCGTGGTGGGCCATTGTGGCTTCCCCACCAAAGCTTTCCATGATTTGCTTCACCATGATCAACCCTATGCCGAGCCTGCCTTGTTTGGTTGTGTAGAAAGGTTTGAAGGCCGCCATTTCCTGTTGTCTGGACAGGCTTTCCCCCGTGTCAGTGATGGTGAGATGCAGCAATTGTTGGTCGTGACTCAGACTGGATTGGACAGTCAATGTCCCCCCTCCTGGCATTGCCTCAATGGCATGGGCTATCAGGCTATTGAGAATTTGAGATAGCAGAAGTGGGTTGCTGACTACTCGGGGAGTTGGCTCATTACTGAACACAACTTGGATTCTGGATTGGGCCAGTTGCGCGCTGAAGCTGTTCAGCGTGGTCTGCAGTACCGTAATCGGCTCCACCAGTTCCGCTTCGCCACGGATCGGGCGCAAGTACAGCAATAACTCATTGACCCACTTCGACATCCGGTCAACCTGGCTGACGATATCGGCGATATTCTTTCTGGCCGGCTGGCCGTCCATTTCGTCCGCCAACTCTGCACTTGAGCGGATGCAGGCAAGCGGATTTCGCAGGCTATGAGCAACCGCCGTGGACATCTCAACCAGCCCCAAATACGTTCTGTTGGCAACCAGCTGGGCCTCTTGTGACGCCAACTGGATTGATGCACGCCGGACAATCCAGTAAAGCCCGAAGTAAAGAAGCGCGCCTCCAAGTGCGGTAGATAACCAGATTATCCAGTGGCCGCGATTGAGCCTTTCGATCAGGTCGAACGGTTCCTTGTAAATTTCCACCACGGCCAGGGTATTACCCAGGTCATCAACCAGTGGGATGTAGCTCTCGATAAAAAACATTTTCGGGGGATGCAAAAACTGCTGCTCGGGACGGACTTCATCAGCCGTACTGTATTTGGTTGATACGCGGTCTTTGGAATGGAATGAAGCTTCAAGTGCCTCGTCGTTCAGGAATGTCTGACCGATCAAATGAGGATTGGTTGACCAGATCACTGTCCGCTGAGGGGAGTAGATGCTGATCAGCAGTGAGTCCGGCAGGTGTGAAAGGTGATCAAGAAATTCGGAACGCGCACGTTGCCTGTTCTGCGACAATTCTTCCGACAGCATTCCATACGAAATTTGCGCCAGAACATCACCCATCCGCATCCCGGAGAGCCCGTGATGGCGTATCTCTCCCGTTGCGATGGTCTGGATGAACTGCGCTGACAATAAAGCATCTCGTTCCAGGCTTTCGATCATCAGAAATTGCGTTGAAACACTGCCCAGCCCAAATGCGATGACGCTGATGAGAAAGAAACTGATTTGCGAAAACCGGCGCAGGAGATTGAATTGTTGGGTGGGGGCAATGGAGTCAGCGGCACCCCGATGCAAACGCTTGAGCAATGTTGAAATGGAAGGCATGAAGAGTGTCCTGTGTGTTGCATTTCCCTGTGTGGCTAACCGAACTACAAACCTCGTTCGGGTGTTGATTCCGACAGCTTAGCCGGTTACGACTCAAGATTTGTTCAAGGCAAATTCAGGGCATCTGACCCATTGATACGCGATCAACACATTGAGCTAAACAGCTGCTCAGCGTTCTTCGATTCACACACCGCTTCCGCTTCCGCTCGCGTTGAAAAATGAAGGGAAAGACGACACTTTCCCTTGTTGTCATAAATGTTGAATCCGGACGGCTCCGTGCTCGAATAAAAGCGCCCACCACTCCTTACCGATCCTGTCTCCTTAGGTGTCGCTGGTACGACAACAAATCTCAATACCATCTCGTCACCTATATTTTTAATCCTGATCCTATTGTTTTAGCGGCATATAGCCATCTCATCAATCTCCCGTCAGGGGACTCGACAAGCGGAATGAATCCTGCCCGAATGCAACAGCTAACCGATGGTGAGCCGATGCCAGCATTAGAGGCAACTGGTTCCGTATCTGCCCGAAGCTCGATCGCCGAAATCGATCGATAGCCTGCGCATCTGCAAGGGGGATTCAAATTTTGTACTAGGCTGAGTCGATTAATAGACGTGCAGCTTTGCTGCGCCTACCTGGGGGTCAATATGAAAACGGTGCTGCTCAAGTTAAAACATGAAGCTCTCAAGGCGCTTCCGCCTACCCTGTTCTTTTTCATCATTCTGCATATCGTGGCCCTCATTCGTGGGCTCATGATCAAAAGCACGGGCGTTCCGCTTCCAGTATCAGCATCGGTTCTGATCGCGTCCTTGGTGTTGGGAAAATCAGTACTGGTCGCAGATATGTTGCCCTTCATCAATCGTTTTCCCGAAAAACCACTGATCTGGAACATCACCTGGAAGACATTCATGTATGCGCTTGTCGCGCTGGCGGTTCATTATCTGGAGCGGCTGTACGAATTCTGGAAAGAGGCTCCGAGCTTCACAGAGGCTAACTCCATGCTTTGGACCTCGATGAATTGGCCTCAATTTTGGGCGGTTCAGATTCTGCTCATTACGTTGATATTCATGTATTGCGTCATCTCGGAATTGGCGCGGGCATTAGGGCATGATCGTCTGAAACAGATGTTCCTGGGACCGCTTCCTCCATCAACGCGTTGAACCTGAAGCCAGTGCGAAGAGCGCTTTTTTGTGAAGTGCCTGGGAAATAGAGGACGCTTAAACGCTTTAAAACGAAGAATCCCGGCATCAAGCCAGGATTCTTCTATCCCTCAACAGACCCGTTTCACATCGAGCATCGGGCCCCCATTCAAAGGATACCGACCACTAATTACGCCGTGCCGTGCGTCTTGCCACACCGGCAACGCTTACGGGGGTGAGGGGGCGTCCGACCACAGCCTCGGCCGATGGAATCAAGCTATGCACCCCAGGGATCGACAAGGTCTCTCCGAGCTCCAGTGCACACACCAGAACGAATCCGACCAGCAGGAAACCGCAAGACTTCATCAGGAGGTTCATTTGGTTTTTCCTCGTGCAAAGTTGCCTGGCAAATCCTCGGCGTTGGGCAGGTCTTTGAGTTCGATTTTCTTCGCATCGGTTGAGTTGTTAAAAACGAAATCTTCAGAGGCAACCGTATCACCGCTTTTCCAGTCTCTCAGCTGAATGCTGTACTGCGGGTTTCCGGCAACTTTTTTTGATGTGATGGAATATCGGCAAGGATAGGGCTGCTCACCCTGGGCAATCCATATTTGCCAATCCACCTCTTTCTTTCTGAAGGCGAAGTGGTCGCACTCGACACCACCGATAACGCCACTACCCAAGTCTTTGATGTTGGTTACCCCTGCCATCAATTGATCCTGAGGATTGGACATGAACAGGTCGGCACCGGGAAGCGGCCTGTTGTATTTATCCCTGAGCACATCGAGTAGGTGGTCAAGCGTGCCCGGGACTTCGACCTGCGAGTAAATGTTTTTACCTTTACCGAGCAACGTGAGCGTCTTGCCATCAAACAACAGTTCGATGTCTGCGAATCCGCTGGAGCGGGTACTGCGCAATTTGTCGGGCCGGTTGATCACAACAGCGCCGGAGCCTGCCAGGGCAAGTCGTTGCTGGTCTTTGGTGACAACTTCAAGGATGGTGTCGTAATTGAACGACAGTTTATTTTGCGCAGACATGTAGTCGGACATTTTCTTGAGCTGGCTTTTGGCAAAGGCCTCATCGGCATGTGCCGCCTCAGCCATGCCCAAACTAACGATCAGAGCAAGTCCGACTCCAGTTATGCGGGTAACGGATGGAGCGATAAAAGTTCGAGCGATCTTTTCCATTGCAGGTCACCGCGTTGGTTATGCCTGGATGGTAGTGCGGACTCATAACGCTAGTCGCATCGTCATGGATTTGCCGTGTATTGGCCGACCATTCATCAGATGTCAGATCCAAAGCGTGAAAAACTAACGCCTGAGGCGAGATAAATGAAAAGACAAAGGGGACAGATTTTCTGTTTAATCCGCAACCCAGTTGCTCCATCGATTGCGTGGAAGAAACTATTGAGCAGACACGCGTAGACCGAAAGTCGAGACTGGATCAGTCGAGCTATTGGGGCGGCCCCCATGTTGAACGACAGCGCGGTCGGGGGCGGGCTCCATCAGATTATGCTCATCCCAACAACGAAACCAATCGCGGTTCAATCGCCCCCTTCCCCACTTCAAGCAACGCCAACGTCACCGGCAACTTGAACCGCCGCGGCCCCGCGCTGCCCGGGTTGAGGAATAGCCGTTCCCCGCGCCACTCAATGCGTGGTTTATGGGAATGTCCGGTAATCACCAGCCTCGTGCCCGCATCAAGCAGCGCGGGTACATCGGCAATGTCATGCACCAGTAAGGTCTGCCAGCCCTCGATGTCGAAACTCAGGTGATCGGCGACGAGTTCTGCCCACGGGGCCGTCTGGTCATTGTTCCCGCGCACGACATGCAGCGGCGCAATCGCCGCCAGTTGTTCGAGGATCTCCTGCTTACCAATGTCGCCCGCATGAATGATCCGCTCACAACCCTGCAACGCCGCGAGGGCTTCGGGGCGCAGCAGGCCGTGGGTATCGGAGATCACGCCAACTTTCATGCAAGGCTCCAGGCCAGATTCAAGATTGAGCGTCTCCTACTTGGACGCATTCCGAGGATCATCATGGCTATCAATGTATTCAATCCCCAGCGGCCCCGTGCCGTAAACCTGTGAGATGTACTCCCCGGATTTCGCCCAGTGAAAGTGCGGCGTATTCGCCGGCAGTATCACGACGCTACCCGGCCCATAAGCAACCAGTTTGTCCGGATCAAAGACCTTACCAAACCCAATGTAGAAAACACCTGACATGACGGTGTAGATACGATTTTCTGGGTGGGTATGGGGCATCAATTGGGTGCCACTGGGCACTTTGACTCGCACAACGTAGGGTGCAGGCTTACTCGGATCACCGGCCACAACGGCCAGTTTTACTTCTTTCGGGAAAGCGGGAAAGCTGCGCCATTCCACGTCTTCGTTATGTAAAGCGCCGACTTTATCGAGGGGTAACGGTTGTGCCTGGGCAAACGGCACGGCTGCACTTGCGACAAGAAGTGCCGCCAAACCAGCCGTTTTGAGAATGTGCTGAAACATGAAAGACACCTTGGCGATGCAGTAGACAAAATCGTCAGGCTGACTCTATTTGTGATCGGCATTGCTGATAATGACGCGATCACGCATTACAGTTGATCCGCAATGTAATCAATGTTCTGACGCCTCCCGGGTTGCCAGGCGGTACCGCAACATCACACTCACCGGAGGTAGGTCGCTTGCCCTATCAATGCCGTCGATGCTCACCATCACTTCAATGAAGTTCTCTTAAAAAATCCACCGCGTAACATCTGCTCCATACCAAACCAAAACACCCTGGAGCACACGATCATGAAACGCCAAACCCTCCTCAGCATCGCTTTCTCGGTTTTCGCAGTTAACGCTTTCGCCGCAACTTCTGCTCAACCTGTGTTGGCTGAAGGTGGTTCGGATCGTCTGATCCAGAATCGTGTCGCTGAAGGCGGTTCTGATCGCCTTATCGAAAACCGCGTCGCTGCCGATGGCTCGGATCGCTTGAAAGGTAACGAAGTGGCCGCCGATGGCTCCGACCGCCTGCAAGGCAACTCCGTCGCCTAAACCAATCGCTTCACCGCAACACCCATGAAAAGCCCGGCCTGATCAGCCGGGCTTTTTCGTGCGTGCAATCTCCTGTGCGAGCCTGCTCGCGATGTTCTCCAATACGCTGCGTTTAATCTGGCAGTACGCGTCATCGCTAACGTCCATCGCGAGCAGGCTCGCGCCTACAATGGACCGCGTTTAAGTCCTCGCATCAGCCCCCCATCACCGAACTCGCCAACAACGCCTCCAACCCCATCGGCCTGGCAAAGTAGTAGCCCTGGGCCTGCCCCGCGCCCATCTCGCGCAGCAGGTCCAGCGTCGCTTGATCCTCGACACCTTCGGCTACCACGCTCAAGTCCAGCGATTCGGCCATGCGCACGATGGCCCGGACGATTGCGCGACTGCGGGCGCTGGTGGTCAGTTCGAGGATGAAGGACTTGTCGATTTTCAAGCCGCTGAATTGGTATTGATGCACATAGCTCAGGGATGAAAACCCGGCGCCGAAGTCGTCGAGCACCACCGACATGCCGTTGTCGGCCAGTTGCTGCATGGTTTGCCGGGCAATCGCAGGTTCGGCCACCAGCGCACCCTCGGTCAATTCCAGGCAGATCCGCGATGGCTCGACACCGTGTTGCGCCAACAGCGCCAGCACATCACTGGCGAAGTCCGGACGGGTCATGCTGTAACTGGAGCAATTGACATGCACCGCAGGCCAATTGGCGTGTTCGGGTTGTGCGAGGATCGCGGCGATGCTGGCGAGCATATACAGGTCCAGTCGCCCGATCAGCCGCAGCCCTTCAACATCGGGCAAGAACTCGCCCGGCGCGATCACCCGGCCTCCCGGCTGGTGCCAACGAATCAGCGCTTCCAGGGCCAACAGTTCACCGGTTTCGATGCTGACAATCGGCTGAAAATACGGCAGCAGCTCATCGGTGCGCTTGAGCGCGTTGCGCAAGGCCCCTTCCCGCTCGACCTGGTCCGAAACTTCGCGCCGCACTTCCTGGTTGAACACCGCGTAACTGTCGCGCCCGGCACTCTTGACCCGGTACATCGCCGCATCGGCATCGCGCAACAAGTCGGCCGGCTCGTGATGGAACTGGCTGTCGGCGCTGACAATGCCGATGCTGCAGGACGAAAAAACTTCATAGCCATTGATGAAAAACGGCAGGTCGAACGCCACCAGTATTCGTTCGGCGATTTCGATCACCACGTCCAGCGGCGCGTCGGGGGCCAGCACCGAAAATTCATCGCCGCCCAGGCGCGCCAGCATGTCGGTTTCGCGCAGGCAACCGCGCAGACGATGGGCGGCCTGCATCAACAGCAGGTCGCCGAAATGGTGACCCAGGCTGTCGTTGACCATTTTGAAACGGTCGAGATCGATGAACATTACCGCCAGGTGCCCGCCCTGACTGCCAAAGCGTGACCAGGCCTGATTGAGGCGCTGTTGCAGGTAGGTACGGTTCGGCAGACCGGTCAGCGCATCGTGGGTGTTTTCGTGCTGCAACTTGGCATTGGCGTGATCGAGTTCGCGCGTGCGGTTCTGCACCCGGGCTTCGAGCTTGAGGTTAGCGGCATGGATCGCTTCGGCGGCCGTACGCCGCGACAACGCGGTGTCGATGTGTCGCGACACGAATGTCAGCAGCTCCTGATCACGCAGCGTGTACCACACCTGCGAGGTGTAGCTTTGCACCGCCAGCACGCCACGCACCATGTCGCCATCGAACAAGGGAATGCCCAGCCAGGAACAGGATCGGACATCCTCATGGGCTATTTCGATTTCACCTTGCGCATCCAATCGTTCCGCCTCGCCGACGTCGACCAGGCAAGGTCGACGCTGACGGATCACGTACTCGGTCAGACCCCGACGCCCACGTCGCGCCGCCGGGCAGATCGTCTGTCGTTCATCCACAAAGTAAGGAAAGGTCACTTCACCGGTCGCGTCGTCGAACAGCGCAATGTAGAAGTTCTGTGCGAACAGCAGATCACCGACGATACCGTGCAAGGTTTTGAACAATTCGGCCATGTCGCCGGGCTGGCTCGACAGTTCAGCAATTTTGAACAATGCGTTCTGCAGATGCTCGGCGCGCTCGCGGTCTGCCACTTCCTGCCTCAGTGCGTCGTTGAGTGCAGAAAGCTCCAGGGTGCGGCGCATCACCGTTTGTTCCAGGTCCTCCCGGTGCAGAATCCGGCCCAACGCCATGGCCACGTGGCGCGCCACCACCAGAAACAACGCACGGTCTTCAGCGCTGTAGATACGTGCAACGTCATAGACCTGCATCGCCAACATACCGAACACTTCATCCGAGGCATTTTTCAACGGCGCGCCCATCCAGAACTCGGGACGATCACCCACGCAGAAAAAACGCCCCTCGGCCTGAGCCGCGAGAATGCCGGCGGCATCGATCAGCAATGGCTGGCCGGTGGTCAACACCTGGCCGGTCAATGACAGACGCGAAGGGACAAGGTACTCGTAATTCTCGGATTCCAGCGCATCAACGTCGATGATGTCGACGTAATACGGGTAGTCGATTTTGTGAGTGTGCGGGTCGTACAGCGCGAGATAGAAGTTCTCGGCGTCGATCAGGCTGGCCAGCAACTGGTGAACGCCCACCAGAAACACTGATCGGTCGCGAGTAGAGCTGGCGAGGTAGGTAATTTCATACAGCACACGTTGAGTAATCTGCGCACGGGCCAGGGTATTGGTCTGTAGCTCAACACCCAGGTGCAGGGCAAATTCGGCGAGCGCCGGCTCCGCGGCCTGGTCTTCTGGTGCGAGTAGCCAACCCAGCACGCTTTCGCCTCTACCGGTCGGCCAGCGGTGCAAGCCCCGGGCCTGGCAAAAGGCCTCGAACGCTTCATTCTCGATGTTTGAGGGCCATTGCGCCTGTGGGTCGCCCTGCCCGACCCAATGCATTTGTTCACCGGCGCGGTAAAACACCCATGCGCGGGTATGGACCCCGTTGCGCGCTGAGTCCAGCAATTGCTCGATCGAGTCTTCGTTGCCGGCGTAGGCCATGCCGACGTCATCCGGGTCATTTTTATGTTGAGGTGACGCTACTACGCAATCGGTCGATTGCCGTGGGGAGTCGTTCCTTGTACGAAAACTCATCAGCGCTCCCTGAGCCAGAAACTGGCGATACTCACCGGCTGCTAGCAATGTGCCAGTGATCTCTCATTTAAAGCTTGTTGTTATTTATTTCAATAATTTTGTTCGCTTGAGTGCCAACTATGAGACGAGCAGCAAGTTATTTGCGGCTTATTGAAAAAACAACCGTCATTCGGTGATGTGCTGCGTTAGCCATCAGAGTGCGCTTTTGCGCGTCGCGCCGGATCGGGCGTCGATCAGTTCGGCTCACTTTTTCAGAGGCGTCACCAGTGGCATGTCATCGCTGTCGACGACAAACACTGCCAACAGACGTGCTGGTTGACTGTCGCTGGCGTTGGCGCTGACCTCGTGCACGGAGCCCGGCTCTTCCACGAAGTTTTCGCCGACGTGGTAGACCTTTTCCGGCTCGCCTTTGATTTTGATGCGAAACGAGCCTTCCAGGACCGTTGCATAGATGAAAGCCGTTTTCGGATGGGTATGCGCTGGCGAGGCTGCGCCCGGCCCATACTCAACAACCACGCCTTTCATGCTCTTGCCAGGAATGTTGGGAATGGGACGGTCGAACACCACCGTCACCTTGCCGGGAGGCGGCTCAGCGGCCGACGTCGCGCCGATCGAAAGCACTGTGAAAACAGCGGCCAACAGGATGCGAGTAACCATGGGATTTGCTCCTTCGTGGGTGGGGATGTGATGGGGCGAACTGTCAGCGGTTCGCCGACCGGGCAAACCAGTCTTCGAAGCGGATCGCTCCCAGGCGCGCACTTTTGCCGGCGGTCAGCGATTGGTCGTCGAGCACGGCGCCGAAGTAGCGGGCGTTCACGTCCGGCACGACTTTGTGGTTGTCCCCGGTTGCCTGCATAAAGCGCCTGACCAGTTCGTCGATCGGCAGGGCTTCAGGGCCGGCGACTTCGACCGTGCCATTGACCGGCGCAGCCAGCGCGACATCGGCCAGCGCCGCCACCACGTCGTCGGACGCTATCGGCTGGATCAGCGCCGGCGAAGCGCGAACCTCCTCACCGACGGTGAACGACTGGACAATACCGCCGACAAATTCGAAGAACTGCGTGGCACGCAGCAAGGTGTAAGGAATGCCGGATGCCTTGATGATGTTTTCCTGCGCGACTTTGGCCCGGAAGTAACCGTTTTCAGGCAGTCGCTCAGTCCCGACAATCGACAGGGCAACGTGATGGCGAACCCCGGCCGCGGCTTCGGCAGCCAGCAGGTTGCGGCTCGACGTTTCGAAGAAATCGAGGACGGCCTGGTCCTCCCACGACGGCGCATTGGCCACATCGACCACCACATCAGCGCCATCCATCGCTTCAGCGAGGCCTTCGCGGGTGATGCTGTTCACGCCCGTGCTAGGGCTGGCGGCGAACGCGTCGTGGCCGCGCTCGCGCAGGGTGTTCACAAGTTTCGATCCAATGAGGCCGGAGCCTCCGATTACGACGATCTTCATGGGCTTTCTCCACTTGTCGACGGCAATCATTGCGTCGGTGTGGAGCAAGATTGCCTGCGCGCGCGCGGCGAGTCCTTGCGCCGGGCTTGGGTTTGTCTTGGCGAACGCTTGGATTTACGTCCAAAGAAATTCTTGATCGTCCAGCCGCCCTTGCCGCAGACGGTGCAGCGGCTTTTGACCTGCCGTATCATCAGCGTCAGGTACTAATCGCCAGTCGCCTGGGACACGGAGTTGAGGGCGCTTCGCCAGGGGATGCTCACTTTGCAGTTCGCATTTGATGACTTCGTGCTTGATCAGGATCGCCGGGAGCTGACCTTGCGCGGGCAAGTCGTGGCCGTCGGCCCGCAGGTCTTCGATCTGTTGCTGCTGTTCGTCAGCAACCCCGATCGCGTGGTCAGCAAGGACGAGTTGCTCGAGGCCGTCTGGAGCGGCCGGATCGTCTCCGAATCGACGATCACCAGCCACATCAATGCGGTGCGCAAGGCCGTCGGTGATACCGGCGAAGAACAGCGCCTTGTGCGCACGGTCGCCCGCAAGGGTTACCGCTTTGTCGGGCAGGTCTCGGTCGACAATAGCGCGCAAGCGCGTCAGCCTGAAACCAATGACCATGCGGCCTCCAGGCAAGCGCCCTCCTCTGCGCGGGTTCTTCCGGACAAGCCATCGATTACCGTTTTGCCCTTCCAGAACCTCAGTGGCGATCCGGAACAGGAATATTTCGCCGACGGCGTCGTGGAGGACATCATCACCGCCCTGTCGCGCATCCGTTGGCTGTTCGTCATTGCGCGCAATTCGAGCTTCACATTCAAAGGCCGGGCGGTGGACGCCAGAGGCGTTGGCCAGGAGCTGGGCGTTCGTTACGTGCTGGAAGGCAGCGTGCGAAAGTGCGGGAACAAGCTGCGCATCACCGGGCAACTCATCGATGCAATGAGCGGCACGCACATCTGGGCGGAGCGTTTCGAAGGTCTGCTCGACGACATCTTCGAGCTGCAGGATCAGATCGCCGAAAGCGTGGTCGGCGCCATCGCGCCGCAACTCGAAAGGGCAGAAATCGAACGTGCCAAACGCAAACCGACGGACAGCCTCGACGCCTACGATTACTACCTGCGCGGCATGGCCAAACTGCACCGCGGCAACCGGGAAGCCATCGAGGAAGCGCTGCCGATGTTCTACACGGCCATTGAACTCGATGCAGAATTTGCCTCGGCCTACGGCATGGCCGCTTGGTGTCACTTCTGGCGCAAGCTCAATGGCTGGATGATCGACCGGCCCGTCGAGATCGCCGAAGGCATTCGGCTGGCGCGGCTGGCGGTGACGCTCGGCCGCGATGATGCGGTCGCATTGACACGTGGCGGGCATGCACTGAGCCATCTCGCCGGCGAGGTCGACGGCGGCATTGCCCTGCTCGACCGGGCGCGCCTGCTCAACCCCAACCTCGCCCCTGCGTGGTTCCTGGGCGGCATCCTGCGTGCGCTGCACGGTGAAACGGACGCGGCCATCAAGGACTTGAACCATGCCGTTCGCTTGAGTCCGCTGGACCCGGAAATGTTCCGGATGCAGGTCGGCATGGCACTGGCGCACTTCTTCGCCGGGCACTTTGATGCCGCTACGGACTGGGCGGAAAAGGCCTTGGGCAACCTGCCCAGCCTGCTGCCCCCGGCGGCGCTGGTCGCGGCCAGTCATGCACTCTGCGGGCGAATGGATCAAGCCAAAATGGCGATGCGGCGCCTGCACGAACTGGATCCCTCTTTGCGCATCTCCAACCTCAAAGACTGGCTGCCGATCCAGCGCCCCGAAGATTTCGCCCGGTTCGCCGATGGGCTGCGGTTGGCGGGATTGCCGGAGTAAGCGCGGCTGGCTGGTCCCAGGGCTACCGGCAACAACTCTTTTCGGCCCGGCAAAAACACGACGCCTTGATCTGCACATCCGCCCGCGCCGTGGCCAGGTTGAGCCGCACCTGTGCAGCCGCCGCTTCGGCATCGCGACCCAGTCGCTTCAGACATTCCACATAGCCGTGCAAGCTCCAGACATTATCCAAATGCCATGACGCGCGACTGAGGGTGTTGTCCAGGCCGAGGTCGGCGCTGTAGGCGTGCAACGCTTCTTCGACCCTGCCCTGCTCCAGCAGCAGCGCACCGAGTGCATGACGCACCGGTTGCATCCAGCCCCAGGGTTCGTCGTAGGGCAAGTGGTCGTCCAGTGATTGCGCCTCGCGCAGGTGGGCGAAAGCTTCGTCGAAGTTGCCTTTGCGGTATTCGATTTCGCCGCGCAACATGCCGGCCGCTACGGCGAGGATGTCGTTGCATTGGTTGTTGAACAGGTAGCGTGTGTCCGGCACCCGGGCCCAGGCTTCGAGGAACAGGTGATGCTCGGTTTCGGCGGCGTCAACTTGCCCGCAAGCCGCATGGGCCACGCCTTTGGCGTAATGCAGCATGGCGGTGGTCACGCAGTACAGCGCCTGGTCATCCGGTAGCGGGGTGGCGAGAAGGTCGTGCCATTTGCCGAAGCGGATCTGCACATGGACTTTCATCGACACGAAGCTCTCCAGCCAGTCAGCCATGGGCGGTTGTTCGACGCGCAACAGCTCTTCCTTGATGGTTTCGCTCAGTTGCTCGGCGGCTTCCAGGGCCGGTTGGTATTGGCCGAGGAACATCGCCGAGTAGAGTTTGAAGTGGTAATTGTGGCTGCGATACAGCGTGTAGAAGTTGATCGGGCCTTCCTGTGCCAGGTATTGGCTGTCGGCCTGGATCGCCCGGTGATTGGTGATCATGGCGCCACGGTAGTCGCCGCAGAGCACGTCGATGTGCGACGGCATGTGGCGCAAGTGACCGGCGTCCGGCACCAGGTCGCGCAGGACATCGCCGGCGCGTAACGCCCGTTCCGGGTACGGCGACATTTCCATCGTGTGGACGTACATGTGCAGCACGCCGGGGTGCGGCGCGTCGCCGTGTTGCTCCATGCATTGCAACGCTCGCTCGAGCACGGCCACCGTTTCAAGGGTGTCGGCGCCTGCTGCCGGCTCGCCGGTTTTCAGATCCCATAACTGCCACGGCGTGCGGTCGATCAGCGCTTCGGCGAACAACGCCACCACGTCGGGATCATCGGGAAAGGATTGGTAGACATCGCGCATGGACGCCGCGTAGGCATCGTTCCAGGTGAAGAGTTCGTCAACGCTATTGGCCTGTTCGGCCTGGTAGCGTTGCGGGAGCGCGCGGATCAGCGCCTGCTCCACCGGTGTTGCGCCGTCGAGATGCACCAACGCGATTTGTGTCGCCAGCCGGGCCTGGGCCACGGCTTCCTTCAGTTCTTGTTCGATGAAGGCGTCCCAGCGTTTGTTGTAGTTGGGACCCGTGGCGTAGGCGATGCCCCAGTAGGCCATCGCGCAACGGCGGTCGTGTTCGAGGGCCTTCTGGAAACAGCGGATGGATTCGTCGTGGTTGTAGCCGTAGCACCATATCAGGCCACGGTCGAACCAGAGTTGGGCTTGCGGCGAATTCGTTGTCACCGGGCGGCTGTAGGTACCCAAATCGTAATAATCGTGCATCGGTTTATCCTCTCGATCAGAGTATGAAACCTGCGAAGAACCAGCATACCCCCGCGCTACTGGCCGGGCCGTGCAGCCGACGACAGGCTAGGGCGCATCATCACGCCCGCAAGGGGTATGCCGTTAGCCCTATCAATGCTGTCGATGTTCACAATCACTTCAATGAAGTTCTCTTAAAAAATCCACCGCGTAACATCTGCTCCATACCAACCCATAACACCCCGGAGCACACGATCATGAAACGCCAAACCATCCTCAGCATCGCTTTCTCGGTTTTCGCAGTTAACGCTTTTGCAGCAACTTCTGCTCAACCTGTGGTCGCTGAAGGCGGCGCGGATCGTCTGATCGAAAGCCGTGTGACGGAAGGTGGTTCGGATCGCCTGATCCAGAATCGTGTCGCTGAAGGCGGTTCTGATCGCCTGCTGGAAAAGCGTAACGCTGTAGCGGCCGATGGTTCGGATCGTTTGAAAGCTAATGAAGTGGCTGCCGATGGCTCGGACCGCCTGAAAGGCAATGAAGTCGCAGCTGATGGCTCCGATCGCTTGAAAGGTAACGAAGTGGCCGCCGATGGCTCCGATCGCTTGAAAGGTAACGAAGTGGCCGCCGATGGCTCCGATCGCCTGCAAGGCAACGCCGTCGCCTAAGAAAATTGCCCGCAACGCCCAACAAAAAGCCCGGCCTGATCAGCCGGGCTTTTTCGTATTCAACATCATGCGAGTGCTTGAAACTTCTTGCGGTACGCCGCCGGCAAAAATCCCACACGCTGACGGAAAAGCCTGCGGAACGAGTTACCGTCTTCGTAACCCACGGCGTAAGTGATGCTGTCCAGGGTCATGCGGGTCGATTCCAGCAGCTGTTTGGCTTTCTCCAGACGCAGGGTTTGCAGGTAGGTAATCGGCGTATAGCCCGTCGCGTCCTTGAAGCGCCGCTTAAAGTTGCGCACGCCGAAACCGAATTGCTGGGCAACGTCATCGATCAGCAACGGCTGGACAAAATGAGCTTCAAGCCAGTTCTGCGCCCGCAGTACTTCGCCATCGCCATGGTTTTTCGGCAATGACCACATCACATACACCGATTGCTCGCTGCGCACCGAGTCGACCAGCAGGTATTTGCCGCACTTCTGCGCCAGTTCCAGTGAAGCGAAGCGACGCACCAGATGCAGCAGCAGGTCCATGGTGGCGCTCGCGCCGCCGCTGGTGATCACGCGCTGGTCTTCGCAGATGATCTGCGTTTGCTCAAGACACGCCGCGCTGTAGCGGCGACGAAAGAGGTCGGCAAACGCCCAGTGCGTGGGCGATGGACCGGTCCGCGCGTAACGTCTGCCCACCCCACGCGGCGACTTGCGCGCCATCCAGCGACGCAGTCATCACCTGGAATCTGGACCTCAACCGGCATGTCACCAATGGCCGTTATTTCACCCTGGCCGATATCGGGCGCATGGATTACGTGTTGCGCAGTGGCGCCTTTCGTGTGGCGTTGCGCAACAAGGCAGTGCCCATCGTCGGCGATACCTGGGGCAAGTTTCGTCGTGAATTGAAGCTGTTCGAAGCGTTTGAAATTCACAGGCGGATGCTCGGCTGAGATCACAAGTGGAGCTTCATGGAGCACCGTTCCGTGAGCAATGGCCGAGTGGTCGGTGTGGTGGTGATGCGCGGCCTGTTCCGTGCAGCGAAAGGCACGGTGCCGCCCGGCGAATTTGCTCGCGAACTGGGGTTGTCGGAGCAATCGATGGAAATGCCGCAATGGCTGACAGACTGGTCGCAAAGCTGCGACGACATGAGCCTTCAGCTGCGGGACGAAGAGGCGCCGCGTACCCGGCAGGCACAGGCGGTCGAATGACAGTCTCGGGGGCACGCTCTATCCTGTCGCCTTCACCCACCGCCCGGAGACACCTGTGCCGCCCCTGACCGCCCGCGAGGTTTACCAGCAATTGCGCGATGCAGCCTTGGGCTTGCGCCCGCTCAAGCGCCTTGAAGATCAATCCGGCCCGCTGCAGGTCGACATCGAGCATTGGCGTTTCAGCCTCGATGTCGACGGCACACACCTGCGCCACTGCCTGCATTGCCAGAGCCCGGACGGTCGCGAATTCAACGGCGGACAGCGCTTCGGCACCGACCCGGTAAGTTTGCTCAGCACTTGGGAGCTGGCGCAGATTGAACGGCTGTTGGCCGCCACTGTAACGGGTTGAATACACGGTCGTGTTTCGTGCCTCGGGCTCAGCTGTGATACATAAGACCTGATGCGCATCCCACGCCCAAGAGGTTTGCTTATGTTTCACTGCCCACGCCTGCCGCAATTGCTGAGTTGTGCCCTGCTCGGCTTACTCGCCAGCGGCGCCCAGGCCGCCACGTCCTCCGCGGCACCTGACACACTGCAACCGCTGCTGAACACGATCAACGAGCGCCTGAACATCGCCGATGAGGTGGCGCTGACCAAGTGGGACAGTGGCAAACCGATCCAGGACACCGCCCGGGAAGCCTTGGTGATTGCCAACGCCAAAAAGCAGGCTGTCGAGCGCAAAGTGGACCCGGACGAAGCCGCGGACTTGATCGCGGCGCAGATCGAAGCCAACAAACTGGTGCAATACGGTTTGATCGCGCAGTGGCAAGCGGCGCACAAAGCACCGGATGCGCCACGACCGGACCTCAATCAAATCCGGCCAAAACTCGATGAACTGCAAACCCGTCTGTTGCAGGAGTACGCCGATTTCGTGCCCTACCGCGTCGACCCGGAATGCCCGACGTGGCTGGCCGAACAGCGCTCCGCCCTGATCAAGGATGCCCTGCACGGCCAGGCCCTGATCCGCGCTACCGGGGAATTGTGCTTCACCGATCAATGACAACGAATACGGCGCAGGGCAACCATTGACTCAATGAAGTTCTCTTAAAAACGCCAGGGCGTAACATCAGCGCCATAGCAACCGACAACACCCTGGAGCACACGATCATGAAACGCCAAACCATTCTCAGCATCGCTTTTTCGATCTTTGCCGTTAACGCTTTGGCTGCAACTTCCGCTCAACCTGTCGTCGCTGAAGATGGTTCGGATCGCTTGCACGGCAACCCCGTCGCTTAAACGAATCGCTTCACCGCAATACCAAGAAAAGCCCGGCCTGATCAGCCTAATGCGGTTCACTTAACCGATAGAGCAAACAACCGAAAACCTGTGGCGAGGGAGCTTGCTCCCGCTGGGCAGCGAAGCGGCCCCCAAACCTGCAACCGCGTTTCGTCAGGTACACGCCATTCGCTGGGCCTACGACTGCTGCGCAGCCGAACGGGAGCAAGCTCCCTCGCCACAGATTCAGTGTTCGTCCTTAAGTGAACAGCATTAGGCCTGATCAGCCGGGCTTTTTCGTGGGGAATGTTCGGGGTCAAGCTGATCGTCATCTCCCCTCTGCCACCGATTCACCTGTTTCCCGCGTTGCCGCAACCGCTGCGCTGGTATCTCGGTAACCGCGCTGCGCGCTTCAACGCGCATCTTGAGAGACTGGCGGATCGTCAGGATCGCTGTAGGATGCTGACAACCCGTTTGGCCCCCGTGGCCGGGGCGATGGCCCGGGATGGTTTCCATCCGGGCCCGGCCATCTACAGTGTCTGGGCGGACGATGCCGCGCAGGTCATCGCCCGAGAGTTTGGTCACACCGCATCAGGCACGCTTTGAACAACAACAAAAAACAGGAGTTGAATATGTCCGAACTGCAACTGCACCCCAAAGCCGCTGAATCCTTGAGCCTGTGGCACGCGATGATCCGCACCGGCGACTTGAAGTCCTTGCCGGCATTGCTGGACCCGCAAGCAGTATTTCGCTCGCCGATGGCGCACACGCCGTATCCGGGCGCGCCGGTGGTCTCGATGATCCTCAACACGGTATTCAATGTATTCGAGGACTTCACCTACCACCGTGAACTGGCGACCGCCGACGGCCTGAATGTGGTCCTCGAATTCAGCGCCAAGGTGGATGGTAAACAGCTCAAGGGCATCGACATGATCCGCTTCAACGAACAGGGAAAAGTCGTCGACTTCGAGGTCATGGTCCGGCCAATGAGTGGCTTGCAGGCCTTGGGCGAGGAAATGGGTCGACGTCTCGGCGCCTACCTGGCGGCCAGCAAAGCCTGATCGTTGTGCAACGCCGGTCGAGCCTTCGGCACCACCTGCAACTCGACCGGCTCACACAGAAACGCACTGCAGCGCGAACGTAGCCAGCGCTGGCCAGGGTCATCATGCGCCGCTGCGCGCCAGACCATGGAAAGCTCGGGGGCCGGCAATTGCAGCGGTGCCACCTCGGCCCTCATTCCCGCCATCGACGCCATCGCCTTGGCCACATAATCCGGCACGATGGCGAGCATGTCGCTTTGCCCCAGCAATCCCGGCAACGCACTGAATTGCGGGACGGTCAGCACGACGTTGCGCTGCCGCCCCAACAGGCTCAGGGCATGGTCGGTATCATCCGACGCGCAGCCCGTGGACGACACCACCACATGCGGGCGCAGACAGAATTCGTCCAGCCCCAACGGACCGGGACGGGTATCAAACCGCAGCAGCGATGGCCGGATCGGCCGCAAGCCTTTGCGTCGGGCACTGGCCGGCAGGTCGAGGGTATGGCTGATGCCTACGGAGATGTCGCCATTGAGCAGTCGTTGTGACATCTGCTGCTGATCGACCCTGTGCACAATCAACTTGATGCTCGGCGCCTCGACCCGCAGTTGCCGTAACAGCCGCGGCAGCAACGCGTACTCGACATCGTCGGACAGGCCGACATGAAACGTCGCCTCACTGGTGCGCGGGTCGAACGAATGGCAACGGCTCAACGCGGCGGCGATGCCATCCAGCGCCGGCGCCAGGTTGGCGAAGATTTCCTCGGCCCGTGCGGTCGGTTCCATCAATCGCCCGCAACGGATGAACAACGGATCATCGAACAACACGCGCAAACGGCCCAGGGCACCGCTGATCGTGGGCTGCCCCAGGAACAGCTTTTCGCCGACGCGGCTGACATTTCGCTCATGCATCATCGTCTCGAAAACCACCAGCAGGTTAATGTCGGCACGACGCAGGTCATTTCTGTTCATGAGGTTCGCTACCCGGCACGCGGCCATTGAGTTCGGGAAGGTGCCTGAACAGGGTATGGCGGCGGGCGCAAAACGTCTGTCGTACCTGCGGACAGAGCGATCATGCATTAGGTGAGTACGTTGATACCTCGGTATAACCCACGCAAAAAAAACTTAATCCAATGAAGCACTTCCGCGACTTTCCCCCTGACGCGCCATTCGCCGCCATGGCAGTTTTTTCGGGTTTTTTGTCCTAACGGGGTGCGAGCCCGTGCTTCTAGGATACTGAATCGATTCTCCGTCCCCTGCCCGAACAAACAATCGAGGCGCGCATGATCGAAATCCCTACAAAAAAGCCTGCCAACGCACGCCGCGCGCCCGCCTCTGCAAAAGGAACCTGCAGCAAAATGCTGTACAACTCAGGTCAAAGCGCCTCTCGTCTGTTGTTCGGTCTCAACCTCAAGCCGTTGGAAAACCTGCTGGTGTGGCTGACGGGATTGGTCGTGGCGTGCGGGATCCTGATCAACACCGAAACCCAATCCGACCTCACTACCACCACGCTCTACATCGCGTTGTTGCTGATGGCGATCAACCTGTTGTCGATCAGCGCGGTGATCGTGGTCGCGTTGTTCTGCATGTTGGTGCTGACGTCAATGTGCCTGTATCACGGTGGATTTAGCCGCTGGGACTCGGTCACGGACTTGCTGCGCAGCTTGACCGCGTTGGCGGCAATCATTTTCCTGGCGCTGCGCAGCAAACGGGTCTCCGACAACCTGCGCCACAAGGAAGTCTACATGGTCGGTGCGCAGCGCCTGACCCAGACCGCGTGCTTCGGCTTTCGAGCGGACCTTGGGAAAATGGGCTGGTCGGAGCAGGCGGCACGGATACTCGAATACCCGGCGGGCGCACCTTCCTCGGTGGACTTGTTCCTGGCGCGAACCCACCCCGATGACCTGCCGCTGGTACTGGCCGGTTTCGACAAGGCCGCACGCCACGCAACCTTGATCGAGGTCAAACACCGGCTGCTGATGCCTGACGGGCGCATCAAGTATTTGCACATGTTCGCCACCCCGCTCGGCCGCTTTGAGTACCTGGGCGCGTTGATGGACGTGACCGCCAGCAAACTGGCCGAAGAGGCGTTGTGTCGCGCCCAGACCCAATTGGCCCATGTCACCCGCGTGACGACGTTGGGCGAACTGGCAGCCTCCATCGCCCATGAAGTCAATCAACCGCTGGCGGCGATCACCAGCAGCGCCGAAGCCTGCCGCAATTGGCTCGGCCACCCGGAACCCGATGTATTCGAAGCACGCCAATCACTCGATCGGATCATCGCCAGTTCCAACCGGGCCAGCGAAATCACCCACCGCGTCAGGGCCTTGTCGCGCAAATGCGGTCCGCTGCGCCAGAACGAATCACTCAACGACATCGTCAACGAGACCCTGAGCCTGGTTCGCTATGAATTGGCGCATCACACGATCACCCCGACAATCGAGCTGACCGCGTTCGGCGGTCAAGTCAGCGCCGACCGCGTGCAACTGCAGCAAGTCATCATCAACCTCATCATCAATGCCTGCCAGGCCATGGACGCGGTCAGCCCTGGCGAGCGGGCGCTGTGCATCCGCACCTGGGTGAAGAACAACGAAGTGGTGCTGGAAGTGGCCGATCAAGGCCCCGGCATTCCCGCCGAAATCTTGCCGCAATTGTTCACGCCATTTTTCACCACCAAGGCAAACGGCCTCGGCATGGGCCTTTCCATTTGCCGTTCGATCATCGATTTCCACGAAGGGCGGATCTGGGCCACCAACACACACGGCCAGGGCAGCTCGTTCCTGTTTGCCCTGCCGATACGCGTTGCCAACGATCAAGGTTACGCAGCGGCCATTTAATACACAGGTATGAGTGCCGCCTGCCCGGCTGACAATTAATGTAGCGCCCATCGCCAGGAACACAACGCGGGCGGTTGCACGTCCACCCCTTGGGAACCAGCAATGAACGAACAGCACCCACTCCACAAAATCACCCGGAACGAGTCCATGGTTTTCATCGTTGATGACGATGCGCCGCTGCGCGAATCCCTCGGCAGCCTGTTGCGCTCCATCGGCCTTCGGGTCGAATTGTTCGGTTCGGTCGCCGAGTTCATGAAGTACCAGCGTCCGGACACGGTCAGTTGCCTGGTGCTGGATGTGAGGCTGCAAGGCAGCAGTGGCCTGGACTTTCAAAACGAACTCGCCGCCGCCGGTATCAACGTGCCTATCGTGTTCATCACCGGCCACGGCGACATCGCCATGACCGTGCGGGCAATGAAAGCCGGAGCGGTGGATTTCCTGACCAAGCCCTTTCGCGAACAGGACCTGATCGATGCGGTGTGCGCCGCCCATAGCCGGGACAAACAGCGACGCGAATCCGAGCGCCACGCCGATGAATTGCGCTCACGTCACCAGACCCTGAGCGCGCGGGAACAAACGGTCATGGCGCTGGCCGCCTCGGGTTTGATGAACAAACAGATTGCCGGTGAAATCGGCTTGAGCGAAATCACTGTAAAAATCCATCGCGGCCAGGCCATGCGCAAAATGGGGGCGCGTTCGTTTGCCGATCTGGTGCGCATGTCTGAAGTCATCTCGGCTCAGCCAGCAATCAGGTGACTATACCCACGTATACTGTGCGCCCTTTCAGGACAGCGTATCTTGCAATGATGGTGCAGAGCCTACTCAGTGCTCTGTGCTACCAGGCAGGACACCTCTATGTGCAATAAGGCAATAATTGCCGTTGTCGATAACGATGAAGCCGTTCGAATGGCGCTGGACAGTTTATTGCGATCCTATGGTTATACCGTGCGAACCTACGAGGGCGCGCATGAGTTTCTCTTCTCCGATGGCCCGGTTAATACGTCCTGTCTGATCTCCGACATACAAATGCCGGGAATGGACGGCATCACCCTGTATGAAGAGCTGGCGGCCAAAGGCATTCATATCCCGGTGATTTTCATAACCGGCAACCCCTACGCGCAGCGCTCGCCGCGCACTGGCGCCATGAAACCCATTGCCTTTTTCCCCAAGCCTTTTTCCACCGACACGTTGCTCGCCTGTATCGAAACAGTCCTTAACCGACGCAACTAAAACCCGCCGACTCAAGCAACTAACACCTTGGTATAGCCCGTTAACACTTAGTCATACTCAGGCTGACCCTATGTAGCAGTGCCAGAATTAAAACCCTCGAATAACATCTTCTCCAGATCAAGCCGAACCGTCTGCCTTGCGCTGTCCAGGTACATCGCAAAGGATCAGTTACCGCGCTCGTGCTTACGTCGAAGCAACTTTTTTACGCCCTCGATTGTTCTTCAGGAGCTAAACAATGAAACAGCAAATCTTGATTATTGGTGCAGGGTTCGGTGGGGTATGGAGCGCCTTGAGCGCGGCCCGTCTGCTGGACAAGCACGATCGAAATGACGTCGAGATCACCGTGTTGGCTCCTCAGGCCGAACTGCGCATCCGCCCGCGCTTCTACGAGCCTGACGTGCACACCATGAAGGCACCGCTGAACGATTTGTTCGACGCGGTGGGCGTGAAATTCGTCAAAGGCTCGGCCGAAACCATCGACGAAAAAAGCAAAACCGTCAGCTACACCAACGCCGCGGGCATTGAGGGCAAACTGAGCTACGATCGCCTGGTGCTGGCCGCTGGCAGCAAGCTGCAGCGTCCACCCGTTGAAGGCATGCTGGAACATGCGTTCGATGTCGACGAAATCGAATCGGCCAGCCGCCTGGAAGCGCACATCAAATCGCTGAAAGACAAACCGGACAGCACCGCCCGCAACACCGTAGTGGTGGCCGGCGGTGGTTTCACCGGCATCGAAACCGCCACCGAAATGCCGGCGCGCCTGCGTGCCGTGCTCGGTGAAAACGCCGACATCCGCGTGATCGTGGTCGAACGCTCGCCAAAAATCGGTTCAGCCTTGGGCGAAGGCATCAGTCCATCCATTGTCGAGGCTTCGGAGTATCTGGGCATCGAATGGGTTGTCGGCGCCACCGTTGCCTCGGTCGATGCCAACGGCGTCACCCTCGCCGACGGTCGTCGCATCGAATCCAACACCGTGATCTGGACCGTCGGTTTCCGCGCCCACTCGCTGACCGAGCAAGTGCAAGGCACCCGCGATCATCAGGGCCGCCTGCATGTCGATCAGAACCTGAAAGTGCGCGGTCACGCCGATGTCTACGCCTCCGGTGACGTGGCTTACGCCGCGACCGATGACCTGGGCAACTTCGCGGCGATGTCCTGCCAGCATGCGATTGCCCTGGGCCGCTATGCCGGTAACAACGTCGCCGCCGAACTGCTGGGCGTCGAGCCGATGGCTTACAGCCAACCCAAGTACGTCACCTGCCTGGACCTGGGCGCCTGGGGCGCGGTGTTCACCGAAGGTTGGGATCGCCAGGTGAAACTGGTGAAAAAGGAAGCCAAGGACCTCAAGACCCAGATCAACACCGTGTGGATCTACCCGCCAGCGGCGGATCGTGCCACCGCGTTGGCGGCAGCCGACCCGCTGATTCCGGTGGCCTGAAGACGACGGATGCGGCCGTGATTGCCACGGCCGTAACACTTCAAAACGGAGGTGATCGAAATGTATGGTTTTTTTGAGCATCCGTATCAGGTTTTGAAGTTGTCCCACGCCATGCTCATCGGCGGACTGATCGCGTTAGTGGTCGGGGCGATTCTGGCCTACGGCCTGGATCAATACCTGTCGCTGCCCAGCGTGGTGATGGCCCATGCCATGACGATTCTTGGCCCCACGGCCATCAAGCTCGGTTACGTGATGCGCCTGCTGACGCTGCATCGTCTGCGGCGCCAGCAAGTCATCGATTCACCTGGCCTTGCCAGGTGATGTGAAGTTAAACGCCTGTATCCCGGCCCGCCCACTCCTTGCTGGCCCGGGACATTTCCCAAGCGCCCGCCACTGGTTTTTCTGGCGGGCGTTTTTTCTCAAGCCGGATCGACCCGACATCGCGCTAAACCTTTGCTCCAAAGGATGGATGACCAACCCGTTTCAGCAGCGCCTTTGCACAACAACACCAACACCCCTCACAAAGAGTTTGCCCGGCATTACCGATGCCTTGCGAGTTGCCGTTCGATAGCAAAAATCCGGAAGAACAAATGTCTATCATTAAACGTTGCAAGAAACTTTTTATGTCAGATGCCGTCGCCTGGCTGGCCGCCCTTGCAGTCGGATGCATGATCTTCATTACCAACGCCTATCTCGACCTCGATGTGGCTCCGACGCTGTTTTACATCACCCTGGTGTTCACGTCGGCGAACTTCTTTCCCGTTCCTGTCTTCCTTGCCGTTGCCCTGGGTTGCGTAGCCATTCTGACCGCCACTTTTATTGCCGATGCGGGCTATCGTGATCACCGCTTGATCGCCGGATTCGTGCGCTGCCTGATCGCCTTGACCACCATTACCCTGCTGGCGCTGCGTAGCAAACGCGCGACCGACACGTTGCGTCGTAAAGAGGCGTTCTTCTTGGGCGCACAAAAACTCAGTCATACCGGCAGTATCGGCTTCACCATCGACGACGCTGTCATCGTTTCGTGGTCGGACGAAGCTTCGCGCATTTTCGAGTTCCCGGTGGGCGAAACGCCCACGCTGGCGATGGTCCGGGAACGCACTCATCCCGATGACCTGGCGATTTTCGATAGCGTTCTGGAACAGGCCGCACACCAGCAAAACCTGATCGAAGTGGAACATCGACTGCTCATGCCGGATGGCCGGATCAAGTACGTGCAGATGATCGCCAATCCGTTGTTCAAGCAGGGCCGGCGCATTGAATACGTCGGCGCGTTGATGGACGTGACGGCCTCCAGACAATCCGAAGAGGCACTGTTTCACTCCCAGGCGAAACTCGCGCACGTGACACGCGTGACGTCCATGGGCGAACTCGCGGCGTCCATTGCCCATGAAATCAATCAACCTCTAGCGGCGGTGATCACTAGCGGGGAGTCCTGCAAACGGTGGATCAATCGCCCTGAACCGAACCTCGAAGAAGCACGCCGTTCTCTGGACCGGATCATTCAAAACTCGGCCCGGGTTTCCGATGTCATCGCCTGTATCAGAGCGCTGTCGCGACAGAGTGAGGTGCAGCGCAAAGCCGAACCATTCGACGACATCGTCAGTGACTCACTGACGCTCATGCAACATGACATAGGCAACCATCAGGTTCGCCCACACTCACAACTGCGTGCCCCTGGCGCTCACATAAACGGCGACCGGATTCAACTGCAGCAAGTCATCATCAACCTGATCATCAATGCCTGCCAGGCCATGGCAACCGTGCATGACCGCACTCGAACACTACGGATTCAGACCTCCGTGCAGGACAACGAGGCGGTGCTCGAAATCGCCGACTCAGGCACCGGCATTGACCAAGACATTCTCCCGTCGCTCTTCGATCCGTTCTTTACCACCAAACCCACCGGCCTGGGGATGGGCCTCTCGATCTGTCGCTCGATCATCGAGTTCCACGGCGGGCGTATCTGGGTCAGCAGCACCGTGGGCGTCGGTACGCAGTTCCTGTTTGCAATTCCGCTAACCCCCCTGAGACACGATGAATAACCTTCATCCACCCCTGATGTCGCTTCGCGGCGACATGGAGATCAAGCAGTGTCTATCGATGAAATGAACCACCGCTCTGAACACCAACACCCAGCGCAGGTGCAACCGCGCACCGTTATCTTCGTAGCGTATCCACAAATGGGCTTGCTCGATTTGACTGGCGCCCAGACCGTTTTCTGGGCGGCGACCCGCAGCCTGGGCGAACTCGGTTTGCCGGGTTATGACTTGCATACGGCCAGTCTGGACGGCGGATCAATCCGCACCGGCGAAGGTCTGGTGGTGGAAACCCAGCGCTTGGGTGAACTGGCCGATAGTCTGATTGATACGTTGATCGTTCCCGGCTCGCCACACATGCGCCAGGTCATGGCCGACAGTGCGCCGCTGGTGGACTGGCTGCGCGTCGCGGCAACCACGGCCAGGCGCACGACATCGGTGTGCAGCGGTTCGTTTTTCCTGGCCCGCGCCGGTTTGCTCGATGGCCTGCGTGTGGCGACTCACTGGCTGATGGCCGATCTGTTCGAGCGGATGTTCCCGCAGGTGGAGCTCGACCGCGAGGCGATTTTCGTTCAGCAGGGCTCGGTGTGGACCTCCGCCGGGGTCAGTGCCGGGATCGATCTGGCGCTAGCGATGGTCGAGGCCGACAACGGCCGTGAAGTGGCTATGCAGGTCGCCCGGCGCATGGTCGTGTACTACCGTCGCCCGGACAATCAGGAACAATGGAGCCCGCTGTTGCAGTCGCAATGCCCGGCCGGCGCCTGATCGACAGGCCTTGCGCAGGCAAGGCCTTGTTTACTTTCGTTGCAGCAGCCACTGCAGCAAACCGGTTTTCTTGACCTCCACCGCTTTTTGCATGACCAGGGTCTGACGGATTTCCTGGCGCTGATCCTGCAAATTACTCAGGGCGGTTTTCAATTCAGCAAGATGCTCCAACTGGCTGCCGAACAGGTTTTTCTCGATGCGGAACAGACGTCCGCTGGTGATGCTGCGGAACTCCCCTCGCGAAGGTTTATCGGCAAGAATGCCCTCCTCGCCCAAGACCTCACCCGGCCCCATGCGTCCGACCTCCACCAGCTTTTCGTCGTCATGAATCGCCACCGACACTACACCGGTGCTGATGATCATCAGGCAATCGGCAACCTCGCCGAATGCCAGTATCACCTCGTCGGCCTGATAGTCCACGGGGCTCATTTCATCGGCGAGGCGGTCACGCTCGTCATTGCTCAGCGAGCGAAATATCCGCACGTCCTCCAGTAACCGGCGCTGACGGTTCCAGTGCTGCTCGTCCTGACCGGGGCCCCAGCTGACACCTGCGGCTTCGAGGTGACGATGGGCCAGGTCGAACATCAGGTTGCAGACTTCATTTTTGCTTTTGGCCGAGGCGATGAAGCCCTTGAGTTCGTACTCGGTGTAATCCAGCTGCGAGGCTTTGACCGAGACTTTGGCCGTGCGCGCCGGCAATAGCGCACGGGTGCCGCGCAAGGTTTTTTCCAGGGCATCGATGGCCCGACGCGGGCGCACAGTGCTGGGCACGGCGATGATCACACTGACCCCGTGCACATCACCAGGCCGACTGAAGTTGATGATCCGCGCCTTGGCCGCCACCGAGTTGGGCACTACCGCAATGCCACCCATGTCGGTCATCAAGTGGGTCGAGCGCCAATCGATCTCGACCACTTTGCCCTGGGTGCCGTCGATGGAGATGCTGTCATCAAGTTGGTAAGGCTTGGTGGTGTTGAGCACGATGCCGGAAAACACATCGCTCAGGGTGCTTTGTAACGCCAGGCCGACAATGATCGCCATCGCTCCGGACGTCGCCAGCAAGCCCTTGACCGGCAACTGCAAAACGTAAGCGGCGGCACCGACAATGCCGATCAGGAAAATCAGGGCGCCCAGCAGGTCGTACAGCAAACGCGCGCTGTGACCGGCCCGGGACGTCAGGCCATAGCCAACGATGATGGTCACGGTCCGGGCCGCGAACAACCACCAGCCAATGCCCAGCACCGTGCCCATCAGGTTGAGGACCGCGTCGTCCGGCCACAGTGGCGGTTGCAACGGGCTGATGCCGGCCGAGGTCATGACCCAGCTGAACGCCACAAAAAAAACGATGCGAACGCACAGGCGCAGGTTGTGTCGCGACGCGCCGATCAGTTGCCAGAGCGCCAGGTCGATCACGACCAGGATGACACCGCAGATCAAGGGATGAGTTTGCAGGAACGTGAACATGAACGATTTCTCCACTGCCCTTTTCAGCAGTCAGGATCCTGCGGGTAATTGCCGTCAAAAACAGAGTAGCGCCGATGGGAGAAAACACCGTGAAGCTGGCGGCCAGCCTCGTGCACCTGATTGATCCGGCACTGTAAGTTGCCCGAATGCGCCAGGCACTCCTACCTCAGTGCTAACCGCTCATACCCAGGTATAACGAGGCTGACCCCATGTGCTAGCGCACTGTCTTGAGGTAGGAGTGTTATCCCGTCCCCGGCGATTTACGCTGGTCACCTCGAATGAATCAACTCATCGCGCCGATGCGCTGGCCCTGGGGACGGTTGTCATGAACGCACTGCAAAAGCTGTACATCGTCAGTCATCCGATGCGCATCAGTCGTTATGGTGCGCACACGTCCCTGTCCATCGCCGAGCGCGTGGAGATCATCGACGCATTGACGCAGACGCTGAGCACCACCCTAGGCATTCTCTCGCAACTCAAACGGGGTCAGCAGAAACTGCACAACGTCAGCTTCCTGCCGGTCCAACAGCTGTTCCACCGGCTGGTGCGCACCAATACCGACTATGCCGAATTCCTCGTCGCCGGCATCACTGACCTGGGCGGATATGCCGAAAGCGCGACGCTCTACACCCTGAATGACACACATGAGCCACAGTGTTTTGCCGATTGCCTGACAGGCATTTGTCAGGGAACGCGTCGCCTGCGGGCTTTCGATGCCTTGCTGCAGGATTACCGAGAATGCGCCATCGCCAACAAGGACAACGCCAGCAAACGTTTTTTCGAAGAATGCACGCGCCACACCACGAATTTTCTGGCGTTGATGGAGGACAACCTGACCCACGAACAACCATGGTGAAGGCTCTGCTTCAAGACTTGATATTGATAATCCGTCGCAACTAACGCGAAAAACCAACCAAACATACCCAAGTATACTATTCCGCTTTTTTGGAGCGCGTATCTTGCAAGTATGGCGGGCGCCACTTAGCGCCACTCGCAATGACGCAAGGTTTCTACATGTTCAACTCAGCTATTATTTCAGTTGTTGACGATGACGAACTTATTTTGGTCTCACTGGACAGTTTATTGCGCTCTTACGGCTACACGGTAATGACCTACAACAGTGCCTTTGCGTTTCTTGATTCCTGCGGACCAGAACAGACCAACTGCCTGATCTCGGACATACAGATGCCCGGCATGTGCGGGGTAAAGATGTACGAAGCGCTGGCGGCCAGGAATACCCATATCCCCACGCTGTTCATTACCGGCAAACCGGGGCTGCCGCCGCAGTTCAGTGCCCGTGTGCGAAAGCCTGAAGGTTACTTCTCCAAGCCTTTTAATACCGAGGCGCTGCTGGCGTGCGTAGAACGCGCCTTGAAACGTCGGGCTTGATATGGATTAAAACAAATTACCTTTTCTTTATCCGTTGTCGATTAGTTAAGACTTTCACTCTCCCCTTCAACTAAAACATTAACTTAAAGAAGCCTAGCCATGCCCAAAAACAAACTGACTTCGATCAATGGCGCCCCCGTCGTCGACAACTTCAATATCCAGACCGCCGGCCCTCGTGGCCCGGCGCTGCTACAGGATGTCTGGCTGCTGGAAAAACTCGCTCACTTCGACCGCGAAGTCATTCCCGAGCGGCGCATGCATGCCAAAGGTTCTGGCGCCTACGGCACCTTCACCGTGACCCACGATGTGACGCGCTACACCAAGGCCCGCCTGTTCTCGGAGGTGGGCAAGCAAACGCCGATCTTCACCCGTTTCTCCACCGTTGCCGGCGAGCGCGGCGCGGCCGATGCCGAGCGCGACATCCGCGGTTTCGCCCTGAAGTTCTACACTGAGCAAGGTAACTGGGATTTGGTGGGCAACAACACCCCGGTGTTTTTCTTTCGCGATCCATTGCGTTTCCCGGACCTCAACCACGCGGTCAAACGCGACCCGCGTACCGGCATGCGCAACGCGCAAAGCAACTGGGATTTCTGGACATCGCTGCCCGAAGCCTTGCATCAGGTGACTATCGTCATGAGCCAGCGCGGCGTTCCGCGCAGCTACCGGCACATGCACGGTTTCGGCAGCCACACCTTCAGCCTGATCAATGCCAACAACGAGCGACACTGGGTCAAGTTCACCTTCAAGAGCCAGCAAGGCGTGCAAAACCTCAGCGATGAGCAAGCGCAAAACCTCATTGGCCGTGACCGGGAAAGTCATCATCGGGATCTGTTCGACAGCATCGAAGCGGGCGACTTTCCGCGTTGGACGTTCTACATCCAGGTCATGACCGAGGACCAGGCCCATGACCACGGGGTCAACCCGTTCGACCTGACCAAGGTCTGGCCGCACAAGGATTACCCGTTGATGGAAGTGGGTTATTTCGAACTCAACCGCAACCCGGAAAACGTCTTCGCCGAAGTCGAGCAAGCGGCATTCTCACCATCGAACGTCGTGCCCGGTATTGGTTTCTCACCGGACCGGATGCTGCAAGCACGCTTGTTTGCCTATGGCGACGCGGCGCGTTATCGCCTCGGCGTCAACCATCACCAGATCCCGGTCAACGCCGCCCGCTGCCCGGTGCACAGCTTCCATCGCGACGGCGCCATGCGCGTGGATGGTAACTACGGTGGCCAGTTGGCGTATGTGCCCAACAGCGATGACCAATGGGCCGACCAACCGGACTGGCGTGAGCCGCCGCTGAAGATTTCCGGCGCTGCCGGGCATTGGGATCATCGTGTGGATGAGGACCACTTCGAACAGCCGGGCAACCTGTTCCGCCTGATGTCGGAACCGGAGAAGCAGGCGCTGTTTGAAAACACCGCACGTTCGCTCAGTGGCGTGTCGCAGCAAGTGCAGCAGCGACATATCGCTCACTGCACCCAGGCTGATCCGTTTTATGGGGCTGGGGTTTCCAGGGCGTTGGCCGAACTCGGCCGGTAAACCCAAGACACTGTAGGAGCGAGTTTGCTCGCGATAGCAGAGTGTCAGGCACCATCTGGCGACTGATAGACCGCTATCGCGAGCAGACTCGCTACAGGGTTCGTTGCTTCATTTCAGGACGCGCTGAGCACCCATCAAATTTCCCAGATCAGGTTGACCGCCGTGTAACGCCCTGGCTGAGTCAAGCGACCGAGGCCAGCAGCGTCAGTATCGCGGCCCTGCACATCGCTCCAGTTCCAGTATTTTTTGTCGGTCAGGTTGAACAACCCGGCGTTGACCGAGAATTGCTCGGACACCTGCCACCAGGCATTGAGGTCGAGTACGCCGTAGCCCGGGGTTTCGAACTGGCGGTTGATCAGCAACTCGGCATCGCCGGTGTGATCGACGCGGTCCTTGGCCTGCACCACGGTCCAGGTCAACTGGCCGCCATAGACGCCACTCGGCGCATCGTAGCCCAGGCCCAGCACGGCCTTGAGCGGATCGACGCTGTTCAGCGCTTCGCCGTTTTCTTCATTTTTTCCACGGGCGTAGGCAATGGAACCGAGGGCACGGGTGCCCGCCGGCATGAACGCGTCAAGCTTGATGTCACCCTTGGCTTCGGCGCCGCGGATGTTGACCTTGCCGATGTTGCGTGGCTGGAAGGTCAGCAGGTTGGTGCCGTTCGGGTCGGCCACGGTGTCGGTGTCGATGAAGTCGTTGTACTTGTTGTAGAACAGCGCGATGCCGAAGCTGCCCAGGTCATAGCGACCGCGCAGGCCGAATTCGAAGCTGTCGCTGGTTTCCGGTTTCAGGTCGGGGTTGCCGATCTGCTGGTAGCCGAATTGCGGGTTGCTGAATTCGCCGTACATGTTGATCGGGCTTGGTGCGCGGAAACCGGCGGCGTATTGGCCGTACAGGCTTTCGTGTTCGGTCAGCTGATAGGTCACGCCGAATTTCGGTGAGATGTGATCGTCAGTGATGCGCGATGGATCGTTTTCCGCCGGCAGACCATTGAGGTATTCGTCGGTGACGTGCGGCGTCTGGCGGTAATAGTCGTAGCGCAGGCCGGGCAACAGGGTCCAGCGACCGATTTCAATGCTGTCCTGCACGAACAGACCCAGGGATTCGCTGGTTGGATCCGGGAAGTCGCTGACCGGGAAATTCTCTGTCGCCGGCACAGTCGCGCCGGTGTCCAGACGCACTTCTTTACCAGTACGCAGGTTGCTCGCCTCGATGCGTTTGACTTCAGCACCGTAGATCAAGTGGTGCCGGGTATCTGCGATGGCGAATTCCTTATCAAGCTGGGTGTTCAGGCTCCACAGGCGCTCGTCGTAGGTCGATTGACGCGTGCGCACACGGTTGACCCGCGCAGTGGTCTGACGCTGCTGGAGAGTATTCTGGTCGTTGCTGCTTTCCTGGTAGTTCAACTGCCATTGCAGTTTGTCGGCGATCGCACTGTCCAGGCTCAGGGTGTGCGCCAGGCTGTAGCGGGTGCGGTCGATGCTGTCTTCGGCACTGGAACCGAGAATGGCCGGGCTGGTGACGGTGGCGCGGGTCACCACGTCGCTGAGCAGGTTGCTATTGGCGTCGTCCTGATAGTTCTCGTAGGTGAACTGCAGACGATCGCCGTCGGCGTAGTCCCAACCCAGTTTGGCCAGCAGGTTCTTGGTGGTGTAGTCGAGCGGGTTGGCTTCTTCGCGGGATGCGCCGACGCCGCCGTTGCCGCCCCAGGTATCGGTGGATTGACCATCGCGACGACCCAGGTGCAACAGGCCATCGACCGACCCTTCACGCGCGGCGAACGTAGCGCTGCGCTGCCAGCTGTCATCGCTGCCGTCATAGCCGGTCTTGAACCGGGCGTACGTGTCGTCGCCCTCTTCCAGGTAATCGCCGGCATCCTTGGTCAGGTAGCTGACCGCGCCACCGATGGCATCGCTGCCATACAGCGAAGACGCCGGGCCGCGGATGATTTCCACCTGTTTGATGGTGTCGAGGTCGACGTAGTTGCTGCGTACGTCCTGGAACGGACTGAAGAAGTTGCTTTGCGGCACGCGCACGCCGTCAACCTGGGTCAGTACGCGGTTGCCGTCGATGCCGCGGATGTTCGCGCCGGTCGCGCCGAAACGACTGCCGGTGCCGCCCACCGAAACGCCCGGCTCATAGCGCACCAGGTCCTTGAGATCCTTGTCGTTGTGCTGATCGATTTCCCGTTCGGTGTGGACCGACACCGTGCTCGGCACCTGCAGCAGGGTTTGCTCGGTGCGGGTGGCAGTCACGCTGACGGTGTCGAACTGGGTAACGGTTTCTGCGGCCAGGGCCAACGATGGCGAAAGCAACAGCAAGGACAGCCAGGGACGCTTGGCAAATGGCGGGCGGATGGACATCTAGCTCACTCCTGATGGTCGGACAGCCGTTACTTTGCAAGGCTTCGGGCGCAGCCTTTGCCAGCGGTGGTGTCCGGCATGTGTTTGATTTTGTTATGAGCAGAGCGTCGGAGACCCTTCTGTGAAGGTCTTGAACCAAACGCTTGCTTGGCAGCGGGAGGCGAAGATAAACGAGCTTGACACGTAAATGCAAATTATTATCATGTGCATTCTTTATAAAAATAGAACGACCGTGCATGAAGCACTTTTGGGGATATCTGCTGCTGTCCGTCGCGCTGCACGTCAGCGTGGGCTGGCTATTGCGCGAGCTTCGGGCTGAGCCTGAACCGCTGGCCTGGCAGCCGCCGATGGCGATTCAACTGGTCAGTCTTGAACCGGTGGCGCAGGCCATTCCAGCACCGGGTGCCCGTCCTCAATCGGTACCCCATCCGGTCACTCCACCATCGCCGCCCAAGCCAGTCGTGCCAGCAAAAGCCGAGCCCGCGCCGAGCAAGCCATCGCCGGTCACGCTACCGTCCGCCATCGTCAATGCCGCGTCGCCGGCAATGCCAAAACCACCGTCACCGCCCCGCGCCGCCCCCCGTCCGGTCAAGCCAGCGAGCGCGCCGGCTCCCACGCCGCAAGTCGCCAGTCAATCGACGGCGGCGCCAGCGCCGGCAAAATCCGTCGCCTTGCCATCCGCCGTGATTAATCCGGCACCACCGCTCACCCCTGTCGTAAGCCTGCGCCCCAGCTTCGTCACCCCGCCGCCAGCGCCGCGTTATCCGAATACGGCCCGACGTCGCAACCAGCAAGGCGTCGTGCGGGTCGAGGTGCACCTGGACGAAAGCGGCCAGCAGCTCAAGTGCGTGTTGATTCGCTCCTCGGGTGTCGAGAGCCTCGATCAGGCCGCGCTCGAAGCCGTCACCCAATGGCGTTTTCGCCCCGAAATTGTCGACGGCCGGGCCGTGCCCAGTCGCGTGGAAATACCAATAGAATTCGCCCTCACGGCGAACCGATGACCCTGAAGGAGTTCACATGACCGCTCAATCCACTGCCCTGTCCGGCGCCCCGGTGCTGTACCAGAACTGGCAACAGCTGCGTGCCGAGCAATCGGGCCTGCGCGCCCGCGATGCCGCCGCCAGACTGGGTGTCAGCGAGGCCGAGCTGACCGCCAGCCGCCTGGGCACCGACGCCGTGCGCCTGCGCGCGGAGTGGGCGGCGCTGCTGCCGGCCCTCGGCGAACTGGGCTACATCATGGCGCTGACCCGCAATGAACATTGCGTGCACGAGCGCAAAGGTCTGTACGCCGAAGTGACGGTGATGGGCAGCGGTCAAATGGGCATGGTGTTGTCGCCGGACATCGACCTGCGCCTGTTCCTCAGCGGCTGGGCCAGCGCGTTTGCCATCGACGAAACCACCGCCCGTGGCCCGCAGCGCAGCATTCAGGTGTTCGACCGCCAAGGCGTGGCGGTGCACAAGGTGTTCCTCACCGCTACCAGCGAAGAAGCGGCGTGGGCACCATTGATCGAGCGTTTCCGCGCCGAAGAACAGAGCGCCGAACTGGACCTGCAACCGTTGGCAGCCGCCAAGGCCCCGCGTGCCGATGCCGAAGTGGATGTCGCCGCCCTGCGCAGCGAATGGTCGCAACTCAAGGACACTCACGACTTCTTCGCCCTGCTCAAGCGCAACGACGTCGCACGAACCCAGGCCCTGCGCCTGGCCGGTCACGAATGGGCCGAACCATTGGCCACCGTTGAACTGACCAACGTCATCGAAAACGCCGGCAAAGGTGAAGTGCCAATCATGGTGTTCGTCGGCAACAAGCACTGCATCCAGATCCACTCTGGCCCTGTCAGCAACCTGCGCTGGATGGACACCTGGTTCAACGTGCTCGATCCGCATTTCAACCTGCACCTCAAGACTACCGGCGTGACTGAACTATGGCGTGTGCGCAAGCCGAGCGTCGATGGCATCATCACCAGCTACGAAGGTTTCGATGCCGAGGGTGAACTGGTCATCCAGCTGTTTGGCGTGCGCAAGCCAGGCATCCCGGAGCGTAACGACTGGCGTGCCCTGGCCGAAACTTCCACCGTCCTGATCGACTAAGGAAAAGTCCTGATGCGTATCAAAACACTGCTGGCCTGCGCCGGCGTACTCCTGAGCCAGATCGCCGTCGCCGACGCCCTGCCCCAGCGTTGGGTCAGCGCCGGTGGCGCGTTCAGCGAATGGGTGGTTGCCCTCGGCGGCGAGAGCAAACTGGTGGGTGTCGATAGCACCAGCCAGTTCCCGCGCTCGCTGCACAGCCTGCCGGGCATCGGCTACCAGCGAGCGCTGGCGGCCGAAGGCATTCTGGCGCTGAAGCCGGACATTCTGGTGGGCAGCGCGGAGATGGGCCCGCCACCAGTGTTGGCACAACTCAAGGCTGCCGGGGTGCGCATCGAATTGCTCTCGGCCAAGCCCGATGTGCCATCGCTGCAACACAACCTGACGGAACTCGGACAACTGCTGAACAAATCGAGTGAAGCACAGGCGTTGATGGCCGCTTATCAGCAGCGTCTGGAAAATCAGGCGGCGTGGGTCAAACAGGCGCGGCAGCAAAACCCTGTCCCTCGGGTGTTGATGCTGCTCAGCCACGCCGGTGGCAATCTTCAAGCGGCCGGCAAAGACACGCTGGCTGCCTGGATGATCGATCAGGCCGGTGGCAAAAACCTCACCGAACATAACGGCTACAAACCGGTTTCCAACGAAGCAATGCTGGCTCTGGACCCTCAGGTGATCATCTTCGCGGGCGGTAAGCTCGAAGGCGATACTGCACGGGCGGCCCTGCTTGAGCAGAATCCGATCCTGACGCAAACTCAGGCCGGGCGCGATGGCCGGGTGCTGGTGATTGACCCGACGTTGCTGGTCGGCGGTCTCGGTCCACGGGTGCCGGATGCCTTGAGCACGCTGGCGAAGGCGTTCTATCCGTCGTCGCCGCTGCAGACTGCCGAGAGCCACCCATGACGGCTATCGTTCGGCCACGGCCGATGCTGATTACCCTGGGTCTGTTGTTGGTGTTGGTGTTCTGGCTGTCCCTGGCCCTCGGGCCGGTCAGCCTGCCGCTGGGCGATACCTTGCTGGCCGGGTTGCGCTTGCTCGGGATGCCCGTTGACGGTGGCGACACGCAACAGGCGGAACTGATCCTCGGTCAGATCCGCTTGCCGCGCAGCTTGCTCGGCATCGCGGTCGGTTCGGTACTGGCTCTCTCGGGCGTGGCGATGCAGGGGTTGTTTCGCAACCCGTTGGCAGACCCGGGGCTGGTCGGCGTATCCGGTGGCGCGGCACTCGGCGCGGCTTTCGCCATCGTCGGCGGCAGCATGCTGGGCGGTTTGCCGCCGGCCATCGAGCCGTATCTGCTGTCGGTGTGCGCCTTCGCGGGTGGCTTGATCGTTACGGCGGTGGTGTATCGCTTCGGTCGTAGCAACGGCCAGACCAACGTCGCCACCATGTTGCTGGCCGGCGTGGCAATGACGGCCATGGCCGGTGCCGGGGTCGGTTTGTTCACCTACCTGGCTGACGACGCCACGTTGCGCACCCTGACGTTCTGGAACCTGGGCAGCCTCAACGGCGCCAGCTACCCGCGCCTGTGGCCATTGCTGATTGTGGCGGTGGGCGTGGCGTTGTGGTTGCCGCGTCGCGCGGCGGCGTTGAATGCGATGCTGTTGGGCGAATCGGAAGCGCGTCACCTGGGTTTTAACGTCGAGCGGATCAAACTCGAACTGGTGTTGTGCACGGCGCTGGGCGTTGGTGCCGCCGTAGCGG
Organism: Pseudomonas sp. NFX224; assembly: GCF_048565165.1. Lineage (NCBI taxonomy): Bacteria > Pseudomonadati > Pseudomonadota > Gammaproteobacteria > Pseudomonadales > Pseudomonadaceae > Pseudomonas > Pseudomonas sp. NFX224. The sequence goes on from NZ_CP183416.1 coordinate 756,269, forward strand.
CGGCGGGCCTGATCGGCTTCATCGGTCTGGTGGTGCCGCACCTGATGCGCCTGCTGGTCGGTCCGGATCATCGGGTGCTGTTGCCGGCGTCGTTGCTCGCCGGGGCCAGCCTGTTGCTGCTGGCCGATCTGATTGCCCGCCTGTTGCTGGCGCCGGCCGAGTTGCCGATCGGCATCGTCACCGCACTCATCGGTGCACCCTTCTTCCTTTATCTGCTGGTGCGAGGGCGTTCCTGATGCTGCGGGCAAACAACTTGCTGGTGCGGCGCGGCAGTCGCACCGTGCTGGCCGACATCGATATCGAGTTGCGTCCGGGTGAAGTCCTTGGCGTGCTGGGGCCTAACGGCGCCGGTAAAAGCACGCTGCTCGCCGCCCTGTGCGATGAGCTGCCGATCAGCGAAGGCACGGTCAGCCTCGACGAGCGCAAGCTCGCGGACTGGCCCGGCCAGGAGCGGGCCAAACGCCTGGCGGTTCTGCCACAGAGTTCGAGCTTGAACTTCGCCTTCTCGGTCAATGAAGTGGTGGGCATGGGCCGTTTGCCCCATGCCAGCGGCCGCGTGCGCGATGCCGAAATCGTCGCCGAAGCGCTGAGTGCCGCCGACGCCTTGCACCTGGCCGGACGCAGTTATCTGGCCTTGTCCGGTGGCGAGCGCCAGCGCGTGCACCTTGCACGGGTCCTTGCGCAACTGTGGCCGGGCGCCGAGGGGCAGATCCTGCTGCTCGACGAGCCGACGTCGATGCTCGATCCGCTGCACCAGCACACCATTCTGCAAGCGGTGCGCGACTTCGCCGGGCGCGGTGCGGCGGTGCTGGTGATCCTGCACGACCTCAACCTGGCGGCGCGTTATTGCGATCAGTTGCTGCTGTTGCAGGACGGTCGCCCCCACGCCTACGGCCCACCAGATGAAGTCCTGACCGCTGAAGCACTGGAAGCGGTGTATGGGCTGCAAGTGTTGATTCACCAACATCCGGAACGTGGCCACCCATTGATTATCGCGCGCTGATACTCCCCCCTCCCGCCGTTGCGAACGAGGGGGCAATTTCTAATAAGGAAAACCGATGCGCCTTCTGCTGTTATGCCTGGTCAGCCTGTTGGCGGCCTGCCAATCCCATTACGTCGCACCGCCACCGGCGCCGATTGCTCCGCAAGGTCGCGATCACGCGGATCTCGGGATGATCCGCGAGCTCGCCACCGGCCGCACCCTCACCCCGCAAGAGCTGGTCGAGCGCCTGGCTGTCGCGCCACGGGTACTGGTTGGCGAACAACACGACAATCCTGATCACCATGCCTTGCAACTGTGGCTGCTGCGCCAACTGGCAGCACAACGTCCACAAGGCAGCCTGCTGATGGAAATGCTCAACCCCGACCAACAGGCGAAAGTTGACGCGGCGCAGGCCGCCACCCGTGCCGGTCAACCGCCGGCCGATCCTTATCAGGCGCTGTCCTGGCAGGCCAATTGGGATTGGGGCGTCTACGGTGCGATTGTCACCTACGCCCTGCGCCAACCCTACCCGCTGCTGTCGGCCAACCTCGATCGGTCGCAGATCATGCAGATTTACAAACAGCGTCCGACGCTCACCGGCGAAGCCTCCACCACGCAACAGGTGCAAGCGACTTTGCTGGAAGACATCCGCGAATCCCATTGCGGCCTACTGCCTGACTCGCAGATGCCAGCGATGCTCGCCGTGCAGCAACAGCGCGACCGGCGCATGGCCGAGCGCTTGATGGCAGCACCGACACCGGCCGTACTACTGGCCGGGGCGTTCCATGTGCGCAAGGATCTGGGCGTGCCGCTGCACCTGAAAGACCTCGGTGCTGGCGAGGGTAACGCGGTGCTGGTGCTGGCCGAAACGGGCAAGACCGTGACCGCCGACAGCGCGGATTACGTGTGGTACACCGCCGCACAACCGGAACAGGATCACTGCGCGAAATTGCGTCGTTAAAAAGCAAAAGATCGCAGCCTGCGGCAGGCTGCGATCCTTTGATCTCAAGGCGACTGAAAGGTCTGCAAATACGCCAGCAAATCATCGATCTTTTCCTGATCGCTGATCCCCCAGAAAATCATCCGCGTCCCCGACACCACGGCCTTCGGATCCTCGATATACGCGGCAAGCTTTTCCCGGGTCCAGACGACCCCCGATGACTTCATCGCATCGGAGTACTGATAATCCGTGGTACTCCCGGCGACACGCCCGATCACATTGTTGAGCTGCGGACCAAAAAACGGCCGCGCCCCTTCCCCGACCTGATGGCAACCTCCGCAGACCCGCTTGAACAGTTTCCCGCCCGCCTCGGCATCGCCAGCGGCGAAAGCGTGTGTGCCGAACATGCCTGCAACGAGGCTCAGTACGAGCGTCATCACGACCGTTTTGTTCATTCCCATGGCTCCAGATCAGGCATTGCCTACAGCAAAAAATGGCGGGTATTCGATCACAACCCGCCCCCAAACCAAAGCCTTTGAAATGCGCAATGTCGACCATACCGAAGTATGAATGCCTGACACCTAGATGAAGTCATTAGACAGCGCCAGTTCATTCCACTCGGCCAGCTCTTCGGCGACGAAGCGGTTTTTCGCTTCGATGCGCGCGATGGTATCGCTGCCCAGCGCCAGTCGCTGTGGTGGTTTCGGCGCACTGACCAGGGCGAACATCGCCTCGGCAAATTTCACCGGATCACCTGGCGCACGTGATGGCCGACTGGATCACGCCAGTGGCGTGCTGACGGTAACGCGGAGGAAGTCTGGGCATGTTGCGGATCTCGCGCAGGCATGGCGGTGTCCCGTGTTGGGGTACACCGCCAGGTTGTGGGTCAGGCCTTGAGATAGTCCAGAGTTTGCGCCGTGGTCCACAGGCCGTTGGCGATGTAGCGGTAGTTGATCAACGCCGCCAGGTAGCCATCGCCTTCAGGGGTGGTCGGGCCGGCGGTGGCGTCACGCACCACGGCGACTTCAAAGCCCTGCTCCAGCAATTCACGCAAGTGCGACTCGACACAGAGGTTGGCCGCCATGCCCGCCAGAATGATCTGCGACACGCCATGCTTGCGCAGTTGCAGTGCCAGATCGTTGGTTTCCGGGCCGTAGACCTTGTGCGGCGACGCGATGATGGTTTTGCCGTCGAGGATGTACGGCTTGAACTCGGGCATGAAATCGGCGCCGGAGTTTTCAAAACCGTCGAGGGTCAGCGGGCCCTTGCGATCGAACATGCAGATGCTGTGCATGACCTTTTCCAGCGGCCCGCCGAACTGCCATTTGTGATCGCACGGATAGTAGTAATGCGGGGAAACCGCGACGGTGATGCCCGCGTCTTTGGCGGCGGCAAACAACTGGCCGAGGTGATTGACCACGTCATGTTCGACGACGCTCTTGCCGAAGACGCTCCAGCTCACACCCTCGGGGCTGAGGAAGTCGATCTGCGGGTCGATGACCACCAGCGCGGCGCGGGACAGATCAAGCTTCATGCCCGGATCCGGCAGCGCAGGCTCTGCCGGGTCAGCGTACTGGGGGGCGGTGCGAATCGGATCGTTACTCATGAGGGTGGACTCCGGTCGTGGACAAGAAAATCACTCTGCGTCGTGGCACCTGGGAGGGGTGTTGGTTACCATCGGCGAGAACTTCATCCTACGGTCGCGCCCTGCTCCCCTTTTGCCAGGACGTACAGCGTCTTTACCCGGGCGTCTTTAAATGGACATTCTTTCCGAATTCTTCGAACGCACGCACTTGCAGGGCCGACTGTTTTTTTCCGGTCCGGTGGACGGCACGCTGGTCCTCGACAAGCCGCCGGGCATGGCGTTTATCCATGTGATCAGTCGTGGTGGCATCGACATGGTTCAGCCGGGACTGCCGAAGATTTCGATCAACGAACCGAGCGTGCTGTTCTGCCCCAGCAGTTGCCGTTACCAGTTGCGGTCCAGCACGGCCGACGGCGCCGAACTGATCTGCGCTTCGTTCCAGTTCGGCCGCAACTCGTTGCAACCCTTCCCGCTCGGGCTCAAGGAAACCCTGGTCTTTCCATTCCAGGAACTGGAAAACCTCGCGCCGTTGATTGGCAGCCTGATCGGTGAATTCCAGGATCAGGCCCCTGGCCGGACCAAGGCTTTGAACCTGCTGCTCGAATACATTTTCGTGCTGCTGGTGCGGCGTTCGGTGGTAGAAGGAAAGATTTCCAGTGGCCTGCTCTATGCCCTCCAGGACGGACGCCTCGGGGCGGTGTTCAACCATATTCACCAGGAGCCCGAGGCGCTCTGGACCGTCGAGAAACTGGCCCGGCTTGCGAACATGTCGCGCTCGAAATTCTCGGCGTGCTTCACCCGGATCATGGACATTTCACCCATGGGCTACGTCACGGCGTGGCGCATGAAACTGGCCCAGGACCTGTTGCGCGAAGGGGTGCAGATCAAAGTGATCGCGGCGACAGTCGGCTACAGTTCGCAAGCCTCATTCTCCCGAACCTTCCTCAACGTGGTCGGCCTGCCACCGGCCGAATGGCTCAAGCGCGATGCCAGCGATCAGGATCGACCGCCGGTCACGGCGCGGGTGATCCGGGCCGCTGAAAACCTTTAACCCTGTCAGAGAGAAAAACCGATGGTCACGTGCTACCTGAAATATGTGCTCGATCCGTACAAGCTCGACGCGTTCGAGCACTACGGCAAGTTGTGGATCCCGCTGGTGGAGAAATTCGGCGGCCAGCATCACGGCTATTTCCTGCCGTCCGAAGGCGCCAACAACATCGCGCTGGCAATGTTCACTTTCCCCAGCCTGGCGACCTATGAACATTACCGGCAAGCGTCAATGAACGACCCGGAGTGCATCGCCGCGTTCAAATACGCCGAAGAAACCCGCTGCATCCTCAGCTATGAGCGCAGTTTCTTCCGCCCGGTGTTCGGTGAGCCAAAAGCGCAACAGGCTTGATCGACCTCAAGGCGCGTTGACCACGACATAAGTCACATCGCTGCCCTGATACTGCGGTTGATACCAGGTCGAGCCGCACTGCATGTAGGCCGTGTTGTATTGCATGACCTGCACACAGTTGGTGGGCATTTGCGCCGGCGTCATGATCGAGCCGACGACCGCGGCGGTCACGGCAACCGTGGCCGTCACCGCCGCTGCGGTGGCAATCGGATGGTAGTGATCGTCGTAGCCATACCGACCGTGCCCGTCGACATCGATGTCGACGTCGCGGTGGTTGTCGATGTTGACGTTGCGATTGACGTTACGGTTGCTGTTGTTGATGTGGGTGCGGTTGCCCACGTTGTTACCGGCATTGACCCGGTTGCCAGCGTTCACCCGGTTGTTAGCGTTGACCCGAGTGGCCCGTTGCGTGTTGCCGGTGTTGATGCGTTGCGCCCGTGGCGCACTGGGTGGTGGTGGCCGGTTCACTGAGGCCCGGGCGTGCCCTTGGGCACGTTGCGGCCGGGCATCGGCTTCGGCGATCAGGCCGATCGTCAGCGCCGAGGCGGTTACCAGGGATAACAACAAGCTGCATGACATTGCGCTGTTCATGTCATTCCCCTCCCTTGTCACTGGCTTTCTTCAAAGGAATGGACACATCGCCCTTGCCCGGTTTGAAGGTAAAGATCGAATCCTTGATGTCCGGCTTGAGGTTCCAGCGATAGACCGCGGTGTATTCCGGAAAACTCGCCTCATCGGTGGTGGTGATCACCAGTTTGCACGGCAACGGTTTTTCGGCGCGGGTGATCCACAACTGCCAGTCGATCCCCTGCTGCCGGAACGCCAGGTGATCGCAGAGCTTGCCGTTGATTGTCGATGGGCCGACGTACAGCGCCTCCTTCAAGGCATCGATCTGCGCCTGATCGCTACCGAACAGGAACAGGTCTTCCAAGGGCACCTGCACGCCGTAATAGTCCTCGATCCGGTGCAAGGTTTCAGACACTTTCGGCGGTGCATCGACCGTCGTGTAGTACTTGAGGAACGGCGAATACTGAGTCAGTTTCTTGCCGTTGTAGAAGAACTCCCGGGTCCTGACATCGCCCTCTGTCTTGGCATACAGCCGATCATGACCGACCACTTTCAGCACGTTGCTCGACTCGGTCTTGATCTTCTGCCCGGACTCTAGCACCGAATCCCGGGAGACTTCGGCGTCTACCTGAAACTTCTCCAGGCTGCGCAGGTGATTGCCCATGTCAATCACCTTGTCGACCACCTGCGGGTTAATCAAAGGCGTGTTGTCAGCGGCTGGCGGGTCCTCGGCGCGAGCGACGGGAATCACGGCCAGGGTGAATAACAGGCCGACAATGCTCATATGGACTTTCATGGATACCGCTCCTGGCCTGCGCACGTTCCTGGACTGAATTTTCAGCCTAGACCCCTCTTGTCCTGACCGCCATTCAGCGCTGTTTCAGATCCAGGCAATAGGTGGAGTAACCCGGGTCGCGCACGTAACCCAGCGACTCATACAAGCGCTGGGCGCTGACGTTGTCGGTGGCGGTTTCCAGGGTCATGCCCTTGGCGCCGGCCAATCGTGCAAAGTCGCGGGCGGTGTTCATCAGCAGCGTGCCGACGCCTTTGCCGCGGGCGGCGGGCGTGGTGAACAGATCGCCGAGCAACCAGGTGCGGTGCGCATCGATGGAGGAAAAAGTCGGGAACATCTGCACGAAACCCAAAGTTTCACCGTCGGCGTCCTCGGCATAGAAAATCACCGATTCGTCGCGGGCGATGCGTTCGGCGATGAACGCGCGCGATTGCGGCAGATTCGAAGGCTGAAGGTAAAAGCCCCGGTAGGCGTCGAACAACGGGGCAATTTTGTCGATGTGGGATGCGTCTGCGCGCAAGGCCTGAATAGCCATGAGGGTGCTCCATTGCGGTCTCATGGCTTTACAGCCTAGATCAAAAGCTCGCAGCCTGCGGCAGCGAGCTTTTTTGCCATCAGACCCGCACGTTACGCCCCGGCAATTCAGTGCGCTGACTGTTCTCCCAGTTCTCCACCAACCCCACCGGCACATCCGATGCCGGCAGCATCTTCACGCCACGCACCAGGTCCGCTGCGCGTTCGGCGAGCATGATGGTCGGCGCATTGAGGTTACCGTTCGGTTCAGTCGGGAACACTGACGAATCGATCACCCGCAACCCGGCGATGCCATGCACCCGCAACTCGGAGTCCACCACCGCCATGTCGTCCTCGCCCATGCGGCACGAGCCACAAGGGTGGTAAGTGCTCTCGAGGTTTTCACGCACGAACGCATCGAGGTCTTCATCGCTGGTCACCAGCGCGCCAGGGGCGATTTCGCCGTCACGGAAGCGGTCCATGGCCTTCTGGCCGATGATCTCGCGGGTCAAGCGGATGCAGCGGCGGAAGCCTTCGCGGTCCTCTTCGCGTTGCAGATAGTTGAAGCGGATTTCCGGATGTTCATACGGATCAGCCGAACGCGCCCGCACATAACCACGGCTTTTTGGTTTGTTGGGACCTGTAAGTACCATGAAACCGTGGCCCTTGATCGGCTTGTTGCCGTCGTAGCGCATCGCCGCCGGCAGAAAGTGGAACTGGATGTCCGGCCAGCGCAGGCCCTTCTCGGAGCGGATGAAACCACCGGCCTCGAAGTGGTTGGTGGCGCCCAGGCCATCCTTGAACAGCAGCCAGCGCAGACCGATCATCAGCTTGCTCAGCGGGTCCATTTTGCTGTTGAGCGTCACCGGTTCCTTGCAGCCGAACTGGATGTACACCTCGGCGTGATCCTGCAGGTTCTCCCCTACTCCCGGCAGGTCATGGCGCACGCCGATCCCGGCTTTGCGCAGGACTTCGGCCGGGCCGATGCCGGAGCGTTGCAACAGGTGCGGCGAACCGATCGGCCCGGACGAAATCAGCACTTCACGGTTGCAATACACCTGGTGATTCTGGCCATCGTGGTCATACATGACCCCCACCGCACGCTTGCCTTCGAGGATGATCTGCCGGGTCATGGCGTGGGTGATCACCGTCAGGTTCGGGCGGCCCATCGCCGGGCGCAGATACGCATTGGCGGTGGAGCAACGCACGCCGTTTTTCACCGTCATGTGCATCGCGCCGAAACCTTCCTGCATGTAGCCGTTGCAATCTTCGGTCTTGATATAGCCCGCCTCGGCGCCGGCCTCGACCCAAGCCCCGTACAGCGGGTTTTTCATGTGGTTGCCGTTGGTGGTGTGCAGCGGCCCGGTTTGCCCGCGATAGCTGTCGCCACCCGACTCATAGCGCTCGGCACGCTTGAAATACGGCAGGCAATTCTTGTAGCCCCAGCCCTGGGCGCCAAGGGATTCCCATTCGTCGAAATCCAGCGCGTGACCACGTATGTACACCAAACCATTGATCGACGACGAACCGCCCAGCACCTTGCCCCGAGGACAGTGAATGCGCCGGCCGTTGAGATAGGTTTCCGGCTCGGTTTCGTAGCGCCAGTTGTACTTCTTGGTGTTCATCGGGATCGAGAACGCACTGGGCATCTGGATCACTACGCTCTTGTCGCTGCCGCCGAATTCCAGCACCAGCACCGAGGTGGCAGGATCTTCGCTCAGGCGGTTGGCCAACACACAACCCGCCGAGCCTGCGCCAATGATGATGTAATCGTATTTTTGCGTGGTCATTCTTTGCGTGGTCATGGCTATCTCCCGACCGTCGATTCAGTGAATACCGGCTGTGGTTGCTGTTTGTGGGTCAGCGTGTCGCCAGTGGTGTATTGCGGGGAGGTTTTCTCGATGTGCTGGATCACGGATTCTTCGCGCTTCAGGTCGATCGAGCGGCTCAGCCAGTAGTACGCCAGCCCCGAGACGATCAACCCGACCAGCCAGGCGATGTCGATGCTGCCCAGCGCCTTGGCCAGCGGACCGACGTACACCTCGCGCTGCTCGACACCGTCGTAGATGTAGAAGAACGGGATCATCGAAATGAAGCCGATGGCGTAGGCGGCGATGCCGCGCAGGCCCCAACTGCCGTAGATGTTGCCGTGGGGCATGAAGAAGTGCGGGATGGCGTAGCGGCCCTTGCGCACGAAGAAGTAGTCGGTGAGGTTGACCGAAGTCCAAGGCACCAGGAAGTACAGCATCACCACCAGGTAGATCCCCAGCACTGAAAGACCTTTGCCCGAACTCTGGATGCTCAGGGCCACGCCCAGTTGCAGCAGGATCACGAACGCAATGGCGAGGATGCGTGCCTTGCGCGTGGGTTCGATGTGTTTGATCGAGTCGACACAGGTCAGCGTGGTCAGCTTGGCGCTGTAGATGTTCATCGCAATCACCGGCAGGAACGCCAGAATGGTGATGACCACCACCGCCGTGCCCATCAGTGGCGACACGGTGTTGCCGACTTGCCCGAGTGCCACCAGCACGTCAGTCGAGTGCAGGTGATCGGCCAGCCAGCCACCGACGGAAATCATCCACGCGCCGGACAACGACGCACCGAGGAACACCACCGCAATCAATTTTCCGCTGGAGGTGTTCTTCGGCAGATAGCGCGAGTAGTCCGAGACATACGGCGCGTAAGCGATGTTGTAACTGGCGGCGGCCGCGAACTGCGCGATGAATCCGGTCCAGTTGAAGCCCAGCGGCTCGCGGGCCACTTCGCCTTCGGCAAGCGCCGGCAGTACGGCGTCCGGCACCCAGCCCATCAACACCGCCAGGGTCACCAGACCGTACAGCGGCAGCGACAGGTACAACGCCCATTTGAAGCTGCGGTGCATCCAGTCATGACCAAGGATCGCCAGCACCGCCGCCGGAATGGTCACCGCCACCGCGATCACCGCGGGGTTGAAACCGAACAACGTGTGCAGCCCTTGCATCATCAACACCAGATTGACGATGTTGAAGCCGGCGAACACGAACAGCGTCGCCAGCAGCACCAGAATCACCCCGCGATAACCGAACTGCGCCCGCGACTGGATCATTTGCGGCAAGCCAAGGTGCGGACCCTGCGAACCATGGAAGGCCATGAACAGCGTGCCGAACATGATGCCCAGCGTGCCGGCCAGCGTGGTCCACAGCGCGGTGAGGCCGACGCTCGGGCCGACGAAGCCGATGGTCATGGTGAAGAAGGTGAAGTTGCCGAGGAACCAGAACGGGCCCTGGCTCGACAGCTTGTCGGTGCGCTCGTTCTCGGGGATGAAGTCAATGGAATGCCCCTCGACGACGGACTTGTCGTCGAGGGCGGACACGCTCGTGGCTGACTTGGCGTTAGTGTTCATGATGGACTCTTATTGTTGGAAGATCATGACGAGATAACCGCATTCATTCGGGTGAACGACTCCCCTGTGGCGAGGGAGCTTGCTCCCGTTGGACTGCGCAGCAGGCCCATTTTCAGGGCCGCTTCGCGCCCCAGCGGGGGCAAGCTCCCTCGCCACAAGTTCAGTGTTGCCCATGCCTACCTGGCGTTGTTGGAGATGCCTTTTGATTGTGAGGGCGTGTCAGCCTGGCAGCGTGATCCACACCGCCTTGGTTTCGAGCAGGTAATCGAGCTGCTCGGCGCCCAGGTCTTTGCCGAATCCGGACTGCTTGTAGCCACCGAATGGCATCGACGGGTCGAGGGTGCCGTGGGCGTTGACGTAGACCGAGCCCGCTTTCAGGCGTGGAATCAGGCTGTGCACCTTGCCCAGGTCATTGGAGTACAGCGCGGCAGCCAGGCCATAAGGCGAGTCATTGGCCAGGGCCAGCGCCTCTTCTTCGTCGTCGAACGGTGCGGTGACCAGCACCGGGCCGAAGATCTCTTCCTGGACGATGCGCATGTCGTTGCGGCAGTGGGCGAAGATGGTCGGTTCGACGAAGAAGCCGGGGCCATCCACCGGTTGGCCGCCGTAAACCAGTTCGGCGCCTTCGGCCTTGCCGGTTTCGATGTACTCGGTCACGCGCTGCTTTTGCAGGGCCGAAACCAATGGGCCGATGAAGCAATCCGGGTCCAGGCCCGGGGCTATTTTCAAGGTGCGCGTGTAGGCGATCAGCTCACGCAGGAATTCGTCATAAACACTGCTATGAATATAGGCCCGTGTACCGGCATCGCATACCTGCCCGGAGTTGAAAAACACGCCGTTGGCGACCGCTTGTGCAGCGGCCGGGATGTCCGCATCGGCACAGACGATGACCGGTGATTTACCACCGAGTTCGAGGGTCAGGCGCTTCATGTCATCCAGGGCTGCGCGGCCGACCGTCTGGCCGACCGGGGTCGAACCGGTGAAGGTCAGCTTATCAATGCCAGGATGGGTGGCCATGGCCGCACCGACCACGCTGCCGCGCCCGGTGACGATGTTGATCACGCCGTCAGGGATGCCCGCTTCCTGCACCAGTTCCGCGAAGCGCAGTGCCGACAACGAGGTCAGTTCAGCGGGTTTCACAATCACGGTGCACCCGGTCGCCAGCGCCGCGCCGAGCTTCCACGCCATGGTTTGCAGCGGGAAATTCCACGGCACGATGGCGCCGACCACACCGACCGCTTCTTTGCGGGTATAGGCCAGGTAATTGCCCGGCAGCGAAGGTTCGACGGTGCGCCCGTGGAGCTTGGTGGCCCAGCCGGCGAAGTAACGCAAGGTATCGACGGTGCCCTGGATATCGACGTCCTTGGCGAAGGCCACGGATTTGCCCATGTCGATCGATTCGATCTCTGCCAGTTCAGCGGCGTTTTGTTCGATCAGGTCGGCCAGGCGCTGCATCATGCGCTCGCGTTCGGCCGGTTTGGCCTGACGCCAGGCGCCACCCTCGAACTGCGCGCGGGCGGCTTGCACGGCGCGGTCCAGGTCAGCAGTAGTGCCCATGGGAATGCGGGTGATCAGGCCTTCGGTCGACGGTTCGATCACATCGGAGGTTTCACCGTTGCTGGATTCGATCCAGGCGCCGCCGATGAACATTTTCTGGACCTTGCTGAGGAAGGTCTGGGTGGCTTCGCTGACGCCGAACTTCTGCAGGTAACTTTTGACGATCGTGTCCATTTTTGTTCTCTCTGCCCGGCAGTCAGGTCCCGCCGGGTCACTGGTTTCGATGTTCAGGCTCGGCTCTTAAGCCAGCGACGCTTCACTCTCGGCGGCCGCCCGCACCTTGCCCCGCTCGTGGAAGATGAAACCGATGCTGTTGAGCAGCAGTTGCGCGGCGAGGATCGAGGTCATGCCGGTCGGGTCGTAGACCGGCGCCACTTCCACCAGGTCCATGCCGACGATGTTGCCTTTGCTGCGCTTGGCCAGGGCCTGGATGATTTCCAGCACTTCGTAGTAGAGGAAGCCGCCGTGGCTCGGGGTACCGGTGCCGGGGGCGATGGACGGGTCGAAGCCGTCGATGTCGATGGTGATGTAGTAGTTGATGTTCTGCGGGATCAGCGCCAGCACACCCTCGACGCCGAGGCGACGCACATCGCGCACCGAGAGGATTTTCGACCCCGCTTCATAGGCCGCTTCGTAGTCGTCACGGTTGGACGACGAGACGTTGCGGATGCCCATCTGAGTCATGCCGACGATGTGGTTCATTTCCGAAGCGCGGCGCAGCGGGTTGCCGTGGCCGTAGCGCACGCCGTGGCGTTCATCGACGAAATCCAGGTGTGCGTCGAAGTGAATGATGTGGATCGGGCCGCGGCCTTCAAAGGCCTTGATCACCGGCGCGTGCACCGAGTGATCGCCGCCGAGCACCACCGGCATCACGCCGGCATCGAGGATCTTGCGCACGGCGTATTCGGTGTTCTTGTTGCTGGTAGCCATATCGGTGTGAACGATGTCGGCATCACCGACGTCGACCATGCGCACGTCCGATGCGGTGAGGTACATCACGTCGTCTTCGTGGTCGTAGGCGCCAGCGTGGCCGAAGGAAAACAGCGTCGATGCTTCGCGAATCCCGCGGGGTCCGAAGCGTGCGCCGGAACGCCACTGGGTGCCCATGTCGTTGGGCACGCCGAGCACCGCGACGTCGGCATCCAGTGCATCCCAATCGGTGCACACCGGGGATTTGCCAAAGGTGCAATGACCTACGAATGGCAGGTTCAGGCGACCGGATTCATAACCGTTGTTCGACATTTCTAGCCTCTCCACTACTTGTTATCGGCCTGGCGGGCTGCAAGGCGACCGCCGTTGGAAAGACTATGGGCGCAGCTTTTCGTGGAAAAAATGCTAAACATCAGATACTCATATCGGCATTACCGATGCATCCACAGGCGGGAGGTTCCAGGTGATTCAACTGCACGATGTCGATCTGAAGTTGCTCAGGGTGTTTGCCACGATTGTCCGCTGCGGCGGTTTTTCCGCCGCGCAAGCCGCGTTGAACGCCGGGCAGTCGACCATCAGCGAACAGATGACCCATCTGGAAACCCGGCTTGGGGTCAAGCTGTGCCAGCGCGGGCGCAGCGGCTTCCGGTTGACCGAGCAAGGCGTGGCGATTCATGAAGCCACGCAGCGCCTGCTCTCGGCGGTGGAAAATTTCTGCATGGACGCCGACGTGCTCAAGCAGCACATCAGCGGCAAGCTCAATCTGGGGATTATCGACACCACGATCACCGACCCGGATTCGCCGATCCCGCGCACCACGCAGCGCTTCGTTTCCCGGGGCCACGATGTGCACCTGAACGTGTACGTCGGCACCCCGGCGGAACTCGAAGAACGCGTGCTCGACGGCCGCCTGCACCTGGCCATCGGACACTTTCCGATCCACCTGCCGGGGCTGCTGCAATCGCCGCTGTATCAGGAAGCCTTGGGCTTGTATTGCGGGCGGCGTCACCCGATGTATGGCAGCCAGGCCGAAGGCCAGGAACTGCTCGAAGCAGTCGCGGCCAGCCGTATCGTGGTGCGCGGCTACATGCAGCAGTACGACCTCGAACACTTGGGCGTGAGCAAGGCAGCGGCCACCGTGGACAACATCGAAGCCACCGCAATCCTGATCATCTCCGGCGCCTACCTGGGTTTTCTGCCGGAGCACTTCGCTGCGCAATGGGTCAAGAGCGGCGAGATGCACCAACTCGCGCCGGACAGCCTGCGCCTGAAGTCGCCGTTCGACGTGATCACCCGGCGCGGCGTGGCACCGCCGCCGATCCTTCAGGCGTTCCTTGAAGACCTGGCCGCCAGCGCACGTAAAACCGCCAACGGATAACGTGACACTCGCCAAATTCAAATTTCGCCCTGCATACTGATTTTAGTTCGCCCACCTTGCAGGTCTGTCATGCGCATCCACGTCACCTTCATCGACCGCGTCGGCATTACCCAGGAAGTCCTGGCCCTGCTGGGCGGGCGCAGTTTCAATCTGGACGCGGTGGAGATGGTGCCGCCGAACGTCTACATCGATGCGCCGACCCTCGACGCCGACGTGATGGAAGAACTGCGCGAAGCCTTTCTCGGGGTGCAAGGCGTGCAAGCGGTGACGGTGGTCGACATCCTTCCGGGCCAGCGTCGGCACTTGCAGCTCGACGCGTTGCTGGCGGCCAGTACTGACCCGGTGCTGGCGGTGGATGATCGCGGTCACGTGCTGCTGGCCAACCCGGCGCTGATCGCCCTGTGCGGTCGTGAACCGGCCGGTGAATCGCTGAGCGCTTTGTTCGATGATCCTGACTTGCAACGCAGCCTGATCGCTCACCATTTTCGCCTGCCGATGCACGAGATCAGCCTCGGCGGCCAGACCTTGCTGCTCGACGCCATGCCGGTCACCGATGCCGGCGCCCTGCTGACCCTCTATCAACCGAACCGCATCGGCGAACGCCTTTCGGCGCTGCATCACGATCACGCCGAAGGGTTCGACGCACTGCTCGGCGAGTCGCCGCCGATCCGCGCACTCAAGGCCCGCGCCCAGCGCGTGGCCGCGCTCGATGCGCCATTGCTGATCCAGGGTGAAACCGGCACCGGCAAGGAACTGGTGGCCCGCGCCTGCCATGCCATCAGCGGACGGCGTGACGCGCCGTTTCTCGCATTGAACTGCGCAGCACTGCCGGAGAGCCTGGCCGAGAGCGAGCTGTTCGGCTACGCCCCCGGCGCCTTCACCGGCGCGCAACGCGGCGGCAAACTCGGGCTGCTGGAACTGGCTGATCAGGGCACGGTGTTCCTCGACGAAGTGGGGGAAATGTCACCCTATCTGCAAGCCAAGTTGCTGCGTTTTCTGAGCGATGGTTGCTTCCGTCGCGTCGGCGGTGACCGTGAGGTCAAGGTCAACGTACGCATCCTCAGCGCCACCCACCGCGACCTGGAAAAAATGGTCAGCGAAGGGCATTTCCGTGAAGACCTGTTCTACCGCCTCAACGTGCTCAACCTGCAAGTGCCGCCGCTGCGCGAGCGCGGCCACGACATCCTGTTGATGGCCAATCACTTCATGCAGCAGGCCTGCGCGCAGATCCAGCGCCCGGTCTGCCGCCTGGCGCCAAGCACCTTCCCCGCCCTGCTCGGCAATCGCTGGCCGGGCAATGTGCGGCAACTGCAAAACGTGATTTTCCGTGCGGCGGCGATCTGCGAAAACCCGCTGGTGGACATCGACGACCTGGACATCGCGCGCACAGCGGTGGAGCGCAAGAACGACGGCGAGGTCGGCAGCCTGGAAGACGCCGTGGGTGACTTCGAAAAAAACCTGCTGGAACAGCTGTACCGCAGCTATCCGTCCAGCCGATTGCTGGCGGCGCGGTTACAGACTTCGCACAGCGCCATTGCGATTCGGTTGCGCAAATATGGGATTCCCGGCAAGCCCTGATACCCAACCAGAACACTCATCGCCTGTGGGGAGCGAGCCTGCTCGCGATGAGGCCGTGTCAGTCGATATCAATTTTGCTTGTCACACCGCCATCGCGAGCAGGCTCGCTCCTACAGGGGATGAGTGTTGTTGCTGAATTCGTACGCAAATCGATACAGCGTATCGAAATCAAGACAAAACCCTGTACGCACTGCAATGACGGTGTGCCCGCCCACATCGCGCTTTAACTGTATGGATTTCAATACAGCTGCAATCTGCCCCGCCTCAATAAATATTATCAAGCCTTTGATTTAAAACAAATAAATAACCTTGGCACCGCCCTTGCTATCTCTCCTCCAACCCCGCTCGTCGCCCCGCCACGAGCGCAAAACAATAAGGAGTTGATATGAGCGAATTGCGTTTCACCGTCGATCACGAATGGTTGCGCCTTGAGAGCAATGGCCTGGTCACCGTCGGCATCACCGCGTTTGCCCAGCAGGCCTTGGGGGATGTGGTGTTCGTGCAAGTTCCCGAATTAGGCACTTTCGATGCCGGCGCTGAAGTCGCGGTGCTGGAGTCGGTGAAAGCCGCCAGCAGCATCGGCATGCCGCTGGACGGTGAAGTGGTAGAGGTCAACGCCACGCTGGAGAGCAGCCCGGAACGGGTCAACGAAGACCCCTTGGGCGAAGGCTGGTTCTTTCGCTTCAAACCGGTCGATGCCGAGGCGTTGAGCGACTTACTGGACCAAGACGCCTATGAACACCTGACCGCAGAACACGCCGACGCTTGAAGCCCATCCCTTCCACACAAGGACCACACCATGTTCAGCAAGCACGACCAAATCAAAGGCTATGACGACGAACTGCTGGCGGCGATGAACGCCGAGGACGCACGGCAAGAGCATCACATTGAGCTGATCGCCTCGGAGAACTACACCAGTCAACGGGTGATGGAAGCGCAAGGCAGCGGCCTGACCAACAAGTACGCCGAAGGTTATCCAGGCAAGCGCTACTACGGCGGTTGCGAGCACGTCGATGTGGTCGAGCAATTGGCTATCGATCGCGCCAAACAACTGTTCGGCGCTGACTACGCCAACGTCCAGCCCCATTCCGGCAGCCAGGCCAACGCGGCGGTTTATCTGGCGTTGCTGCAAGCGGGCGACACCGTGTTGGGCATGAGCCTGGCCCACGGCGGCCATTTGACCCACGGTGCCAAGGTCAGTTTTTCCGGCAAGCTGTACAACGCCGTGCAATACGGCATCGACACCAAAACCGGCCTGATCGACTACGACGAAGTCGAGCGTCTGGCCGTTGAACACCAGCCGAAAATGATCATCGCCGGGTTCTCCGCCTACTCCAAGACCCTGGACTTCCCGCGCTTTCGCCAGATCGCCGACAAGGTTGGCGCGTACTTCTTTGTCGACATGGCCCACGTCGCGGGGCTGGTGGCCACCGGTCTGTACCCGAACCCGCTGCCTTACGCTGACGTGGTCACCACCACGACCCACAAGACCCTGCGCGGCCCACGCGGCGGTTTGATCCTGGCCACGGCCAATCCTGAACTGGAGAAAAAGCTCAACGCCGCGGTGTTCCCCGGTGGTCAGGGCGGCCCGTTGATGCACGTGATTGCGGCCAAGGCCGTGTGCTTCAAGGAAGCGCTGGAGCCAGGCTTCAAAACCTACCAGACACAAGTGATCCGCAACGCCCAGGCCATGGCGCAAGTCTTCATCGAGCGCGGTTACGATGTGGTGTCCGGTGGCACCGACAACCACCTGTTCCTGGTCAGCCTGATCCGCCAGGGCCTGACCGGCAAGGACGCCGACGCCGCCCTTGGCCGTGCCGGCATCACCGTGAACAAGAACGCCGTGCCCAACGACCCGCAATCGCCGTTTGTGACGTCAGGGCTGCGCATCGGTACACCGGCGATCACCAGCCGTGGGTTCAAGGAAGCGCAAAGCATCGCGTTGGCCGGGTGGATTTGCGACATCCTCGATCACTTGGGTGATGCTGATATCGAAGCCAATGTCGCCCGCCAGGCCGCCGCCCTGTGCGCCGACTTCCCGGTCTACCGCGACTAAGAAAACACTACAAAACCCTGTGGGAGCGAGCCTGCTCGCGATGGCGGAGTGTCAATCGACATCAATGTTGAATGATCCACCGCAATCGCGAGCAGGCTCGCACACATTAGATCTTGCTTGCTTCAAGATCTTGCGGCAGCAACGCCGGGCCGTAGCCTTCGATGAATTCGGTCGGCATGCGCTTGGGCTTGCCGGTAGACAGCTCAATGCAAACGAATGTGGTTTGCGCACGCAGCAACGTCGAATTGTCACTGGGGCGCTTCAACTGGAAGTGTCGGGTCATTTTCAGGCGCTGGTCCCAGTCGACGATCCAGGTCGCCAATTCCAACTCATCGCCTTCATAGGCTGCGGCCAGGTAATCGATCTCGTGCCGCACCACCGCCATCGCCCGGTCCAGCCGACGGTATTCGACCAGATCCAGGCCAAGGCGTTGGGAATGGCGCCAGGCACAGCGTTCGAGCCAGGTCACGTACACCGCATTATTGGCGTGGCCCAGCCCGTCGATGTCTTCGGCACCCACTTGCAGATCAATGATAAACGGCGTTGCCCGATCCCAGCCCATGCCCCACTCCCGGTCAGATAATGTCGACCGGGGCAGTGTAACGGATGCTCAGGCGGATTGGCGCGATTGCAGGCTGCGGCCGGCCAGCAGTGATAAGACGCCATCAATCACCCGGGGGTCAGCCAGCACCCGCTGATGACCGCCCTCTTCGAGGCGCAACAGACGGCTGTCGAACCAGGCTTCGTGGATCAACTGCGATTCTTTGACCGAGACAAAGTTGTCGTCCTCGGCGTGCACGATCAGGCCCGGCATATCGAGCTGATAGTGCGCGACATCCAGCGTGGCAGCACGCATGCCCACGTCTTTTTCGACCTGACGAATGAAGGCCGAGCGGGCTTTCGGCGGCAATCGCACATAGTGGGCGAAACCGCGCAATACGCCAAGGATGCGCGCAGGCGCGGCGATACTGACCAACGTTTCGGTGCGCAAGCCCAGCTGCACTGCCAGCATGGCACTGGCGCCGCCCATGGAGTGACCGATGACTGCTTGCAGCGGCGGCAATTCAGCGGCGGCTTCGAGCATGGCGCGAGCGAACAACACGACATTCGCCTCGGTGCCCGGTGAGCGACCGTGTGCCGGACCGTCGAGGGCCACCACGGTGTAACCGGCATCGACCAGTGCGGTGATGAGGTTGGCAAACTGCGTCGGCCGCCCTTCCCAGCCGTGCATCAGCAGTACCGTCGGGCCCTGCCCCCAGCGCAAAGCCGAAAGACCAAAGCGCAAAGTGATCCGTTCGGATTTGGCCAGCAGCGGCAGCTCCCAATCACGCGGCTGGAAATTTCGCGGTGTCATGAATGCCACGCGCATTTTGCTCGCTACCAGTTTCGGAGCAAACCAACCCAAGGTGCCATTAACGCCACGAACCCACTTCAACGTGCTCATCGCTCTATCCTCAGGCTGTCGCCTTCAGGTCAACGCACCGCGGTCTTGGCAGCGCGCAACAATCGATCAGATAAATCACCCGGCCCCAGCGCGCGTGCCAGCGCCAGGCCACCCACCATCAAGGCCATGTCGGCCAACGCTTTGTCGGTGTCCTCCGGACTGGCTGCCAACTGCGCAACCATCAACTCCAGGTGTTCGTTCAGCGCGACTCGGAACGACTCGGGCAGACGCCCAAGCTCACCGATCGACGACGGAATCGGGCACGCTGCTTCGCTCGAATCGCGATGCTTGCGCGACAGATAGAACGCAGCGACCAGGGCGCGACGCTCTTCACCGGTCAACTCGGCATCCATGTCGGCGATCAGGTCACGACGGCGACCCAGCAATTGCTTGAAGGCCTCCAGCATCATCGCGTCCTTGCTTTCGAAGTGCGCATAGAAGCCACCGACGGTCAGGCCGGCTGCGCCCATCACTTCGCCCACACTCGGATCGGCCGGGCCGCGCTGAATCAGCGCTGCACTGGCGGCCTTAAGGATGCGTTCGCGTGTTTGAGCTTTTTTATCGTTCATCGTTGCCTCCGAATATTACGACTAGAATATTATTCTCATAATAATTTTCTGCAAGTCGTGGATGTGACCGCTGGTCTGAAGAACAGTTTGAAAGAAAGAGGGAGATTTGGCCAAACGCCAGACAAACAAAAGGGCCATTCAATAATTGAATGACCCTTATAAAATCCCGCAGAGCGGGTAATCGTGGCGTCCCCTAGGGGACTCGAACCCCTGTTACCGCCGTGAAAGGGCGGTGTCCTAGGCCACTAGACGAAGGGGACACAAACCTTCTATACAACTGATCAGTGCTGAGAGCTGATCGATTCAAGGCCGGTGTGGCCAGACCTTGAACTGTAAATTGGTGGAGCTAAGCGGGATCGAACCGCTGACCTCCTGCATGCCATGCAGGCGCTCTCCCAGCTGAGCTATAGCCCCGGATTTTTCGCCTCGCGGCGGAGCGACATTTTGCAACATCACTTCTGTAAAACTGGCGTCCCCTAGGGGACTCGAACCCCTGTTACCGCCGTGAAAGGGCGGTGTCCTAGGCCACTAGACGAAGGGGACGCAAACCCTTCTATACAACTGATCAACGCTGAGTGTTGATCGCTTCAAGGCCGGTGTGGCCAGACCTTGAAGTGTAAATTGGTGGAGCTAGACGGGATCGAACCGTCGACCTCTTGCATGCCATGCAAGCGCTCTCCCAGCTGAGCTATAGCCCCTCATCGTTGATGTCATCGCTGAGGACGGGGCGAATCTTAAGGGCGTATCGAAAGCCTGTCAAACTTATTTTTGAAATAAATCAAAATTTTTCGTCGGCATAACAACCACTTACCGCCCTTCCCCCGAAAATCCGGGGTGCCGCCGAAGAACAGGATCAAAAGATCGCAGCCTTCGGCAGTTCCTGCACCGGGTCAAATGTCGTTAAGCAATGTTGCCCAACAGCTTTTCCCACTCTTTGTTTTCTTTCTTCGACACACCACCCAGCAGGTCGATGGCCTGGCGCAGACGGAAACGGGTCAGGTCCGGACCAAGGATTTCCATCGCGTCGAGTACCGATACCGAGCTGGCCTGGCCGGTGATCGCAGCGAACATCAGCGGCATGGCGTCACGCAGCTTCAGTTCCAGGGATTCGACCACAGCCTGAATGGTCGCGGTGATGCTGTCCTTCTCCCACTGACGCAGGCTTTCGAGCTTCCACAAGATCAACTGCATCAACTGACGAACCTGATCGCCCGAGAGCTTCTTGGACTCGAACAGCTTGGCATCCGGGTTCACGCCACCGGCGAAGAAGAACCCGGCCAGCGGTGCAACCTGGCTGAAGGTTTCAACCCGGCCCTGCACGTGCGGAGCGATCTTCATCATGTATTCGGAGTTGAATGCCCACTTCTGCACGCGTGCGGCGAACTCTTCCACCGGCAGGTCACGCAGCCATTGGCCGTTGAGCCACGACAGCTTCTCGATGTCGAAAATCGGCCCGCCGAGGGACACGCGCTTCAGATCGAAGTTGTCGACCATTTCCTGCAACGAGAACTTCTCGCGCTCGTCCGGCATCGACCAGCCCATACGGCCGAGGTAGTTGAGCATCGCTTCGGGCATGAAACCCATGCGCTCGTAGAACGTCACCGAGGTCGGGTTCTTGCGCTTGGACAGCTTGCTCTTGTCCGGGTTACGCAGCAGCGGCATGTAGCACAGCTCCGGTTGTTCCCAGCCGAAGTACTCGTAAAGCAGGATCAGTTTCGGTGCCGATGGCAGCCACTCTTCGCCACGTAGCACGTGGGTGATGCCCATCAGGTGGTCGTCGACCACGTTGGCCAGGAAGTACGTCGGCAGGCCGTCGGTCTTCATCAGGACTTGCATGTCCATGCGGTCCCACGGGATTTCCACGTCGCCACGCAGCATGTCCGGCACCACGCAGACACCTTCGCTCGGCACCTTCATGCGGATCACGTGCGGTTCGCCAGCGGCGAGGCGACGCGCGACTTCTTCCTTCGACAGCAGCAGCGCACGGCCGTCGTAACGCGGGGTTTCGCCGCGAGCCATTTGCTCGGCGCGCATCTGGTCCAGCTCTTCGGCGGTGCAGAAGCACGGGAAGGCATGGCCCAGGTCGACCAGTTGCTGGCAGTACTGCTGATAAATATCGCCGCGCTCGCTTTGACGGTATGGACCGTGCGGGCCGCCGACGTCCGGGCCTTCGCTCCAGTCGATACCCAACCAGCGCAGGGCGTCGAAAATCTGCTGTTCGGACTCGCGGGTCGAACGCAACTGGTCGGTGTCTTCAATCCGCAGGATGAACTCACCGCCGTGCTGCTTGGCAAAGCAGTAGTTGAACAAGGCGATGTAGGCGGTACCTACGTGGGGGTCCCCGGTAGGCGATGGCGCGATGCGAGTGCGGACGGTGGTCATGGCATGTCTCGAAAAGAATAAAAAGCGAAGAACAAACAAGAGGCGAATGGTAACAGGCGGACCCCGCCCGGCTCCAGTGAACAGGGCATTTAAGCCAAGGTTGCGTCTGTAACGCCCGTATGGCGCGGTGAATGGCCGAATATCAACCGAGGGCATTTACCGCTTATCAGCTGTATGCCAGATTCACCCGCTGATAACTTTCCTTACATATTCCCGACTACAGTTTGCCCCATGCCTGCCCAACTCAAGCGTCGCCTGTCCATATTCCTGTTGCTCGTCCTGCTGATTGCCGGGGGCTTCTTTGCCCATTGGTTCTTCAAGGGGCGGTTTTATGAAAGCACTGACAACGCGTATGTCCAGGGCGAGATCACCCGTGTGTCGAGCCAGTTGGGCGCGCGCATCGATCAGGTGCTGGTGCAGGACAACCAGCACGTCGAGAAGGGCCAACTGCTGATCCGGCTCGAAGGCGATGACTTCCGCCTTGCCGTCGACCGCGCCAACGCGACCCTCGCCACCCGCCAGGCCGAACGCCTGCAAGCCCAGAGCAAGCTGACCCAACAGGCCAGCCTGATCGCCGCCAGCGATGCGCAAGTGGCGTCCAGCCAGGCCAGCCTCGGTCGCTCACAGATCGACCTGACCCGCGCCGAAACCTTGCGCAAGCCCGGTTATGTCTCGGAAGAGCGCGTGACCACCCTCTCCGCCGACAACCACATCGCCCGCTCGCAACTGACCAAAGCCCAGGCAGATGCCCAAGGGCAACGCCAGCAAGTCAACGCGTTGACCGCCGAAATCAAACGACTCGACGCGCAGATAGCCAATGCCAAGGCCGATCTGGCCCAGGCCGAACTGAACCTGACCCGTAGTGATATTCATGCGCCGATCAGTGGCCTGATCGGCCAGCGTGCGGCGCGCAATGGCCAATATGTGCAGGCAGGCGCTTACCTGCTGTCGATCGTGCCCGATGAAGACATCTGGATTCAGGCCAATTTCAAGGAAACCCAGATCGGCCACATGCAGCCCGGCCAGACAGCCGAACTGATCTTCGACGCTTATGGCGACACGCCGATCGAAGCACGGGTCGACAGCCTGTTCGCCGCCTCGGGCGCCCAGTTCAGTCTGTTGCCGCCAGACAACGCCACCGGCAACTTCACCAAAGTCGTGCAACGGATTCCGGTCAAGCTGACCTTCGCCGCCGACAACCCGCTGCGCGGCAAGATCCGCCCGGGCATGTCGGTCACCGCCAAGGTCAACATTAAGGACGCCCCGGAAAACGAACGCGCTAAATTGAGCAGCAAAGACGCCGCCGACGATGGCCGGTGATCAACTGATCCGCCCGGCCGGGGAACCGACGCGGCGGGACTGGATTGCGGTAATGAGCGTGATGCTCGGCGCCTTTATGGCGGTGCTGGACATCCAGATCACCAACTCGTCGCTCAAGGATATTCAGGGCGCACTGTCGGCAACGCTGGAAGAAGGCTCGTGGATTTCCACCTCCTATCTGGTGGCGGAAATCATCATGATTCCGCTGACCGCGTGGCTGGTTCAGTTGCTGTCGGCGCGACGGCTGGCGGTTTGGGTGTCCCTCGGGTTCCTGTTCGCGTCGTTGCTGTGTTCCATGGCCTGGAGCCTGGAAAGCATGATCGTTTTTCGTGCCTTGCAGGGTTTTACCGGTGGCGCGCTGATTCCGCTGGCGTTCACCCTCACGCTGATCAAACTCCCCGAACATCATCGCGCCAAGGGCATGGCGATGTTTGCCATGACGGCCACCTTCGCGCCTTCCATCGGCCCGACTTTGGGTGGCTGGCTGACCGAAAACTGGGGCTGGGAATACATCTTCTACATCAACATACCGCCCGGCCTGATCATGATTGCCGGCCTGATGTACGGACTGGAAAAGAAAGAAGCCCATTGGGAATTGCTGAAAAGCACCGACTACGCCGGCATCGTTACCCTCGGCGTCGGGCTCGGCTGCTTGCAGGTGTTTCTGGAGGAAGGCCATCGCAAGGACTGGCTTGAGTCGAGCCTGATCGTGACCCTCGGCAGCATCGCGCTGGTCAGCCTGATCACCTTCGTGATCGTGCAGTTTTCCAAACCCAATCCGCTGATCAACCTCGGCATCCTCGGCAATCGAAACTTCGGACTGTCGAGTATTTCCAGTATCGGGATGGGTGTCGGTTTGTATGGTTCGATCTACCTGCTGCCGCTTTACCTGGCGCAGATCCAGAACTACAACGCTTTGCAGATCGGCGAAGTGATCATGTGGATGGGCGTGCCGCAGCTGTTCCTGATTCCGCTGGTGCCCAAGCTGATGAAATACGTCTCGCCGAAGTGGCTGTGCACGTTGGGCTTCGGTTTGTTTGGCCTGGCGAGTTTTTCTTCCGGTGTATTGAATCCGGATTTCGCCGGACCGCAGTTCAATCAGATCCAGATCATCCGCGCACTCGGCCAGCCGCTGATCATGGTCACCATTTCGTTGATCGCCACGGCATACATCCTGCCGCAGGACGCGGGTTCGGCGTCGAGCCTGTTCAACATCCTGCGCAACCTCGGCGGCGCCATCGGCATCGCCCTCCTCGCCACGCTGTTGGATGCGCGAACCAAGACCTATTTTGATTACTTGCGCGAATCCATCGTGCCGAGCAACCCGCAGGTGGCCGAACGCATTGCGTCACTGGCGGACCGGCTGGGCAACGAAAACGCGGCGCTGGGCAAGCTCAGTGAGATCGCTCATCAGCAGGCGTCGATCATGGCCTACAACGATGCGTTTCATTTTGTCGGGATTGCGCTGGGGGTGAGCATGCTGGCGGTGTTGCTGACCAAGAAATTGCCGGAGGGGTTGAAGGCTGGGGAAGCGCATTGAGCCAATGCTCTACCTGTAGGAGCGAACTCGCTCCTACAGGGTTTGTGTCAGACAACCAGTAGCCTTTCGCGCAACTTGGCAATCTCATCACGCATCTGCGCCGCCGCTTCGAACTCCAGATCCCGAGCCAACTGATACATCTTCTCTTCCAGGGCTTTGATGCGCTTGGCGATCTCACCCGGCGAGCGCAACTCTGCTTCGTACTTGGCATTCTCCTCGGCAGCCTTGGCCATGCCCTTGCGCTTCTTGCTGCGCGAACCCGGCACGGTCGCGCCTTCCATGATGTCGGCGACGTCCTTGAACACGCCTTTCGGCGTGATGCCATTGGCCAGGTTGAAGGCGATCTGCTTGTCGCGTCGACGCTCGGTTTCACCGATCGCGCGCTCCATGGAACCGGTGATCCGGTCGGCATACAGAATCGCCCGACCGTTGAGGTTACGTGCCGCCCGGCCGATGGTCTGGATCAGCGAGCGCTCGGAACGCAGGAAGCCTTCCTTGTCCGCATCGAGGATCGCCACCAGCGACACTTCGGGCATGTCCAGGCCTTCGCGCAGCAGGTTGATCCCCACCAGCACATCGAAGGTGCCCAGGCGCAGGTCGCGGATGATTTCGACCCGCTCCACGGTATCGATGTCCGAGTGCAGATAACGCACACGCACGCCGTGGTCGGCCAAGTAATCGGTCAAGTCCTCGGCCATGCGCTTGGTCAGCGTGGTGACCAGCACCCGCTCCTCCAGAGCGACGCGCTTGGTGATTTCCGACAGCAAGTCGTCGACCTGGGTCAGTGCCGGACGGATCTCGATTTGCGGGTCCACCAGCCCGGTCGGACGCACCACCATGTCAATGACGCGCCCGGCGTGCTCGGCTTCATAGTTGCCCGGGGTCGCCGAGACGAAAATCGTCTGCGGGCTGATGCTTTCCCATTCATCGAAACGCATCGGCCGGTTGTCCAGCGCCGACGGCAGGCGGAAGCCGTACTCGACCAGCGTCTCTTTACGCGAGCGGTCGCCCTTATACATCGCGCCAACTTGCGGCACGCTGACGTGGGATTCGTCGATCACCAGCAAGGCGTCTGCCGGCAGGTAATCATAAAGAGTCGGCGGCGGCGCCCCGGCTTCACGCCCAGACAGGTAGCGTGAGTAGTTTTCGATGCCGTTGCAGTAGCCCAGCTCGAGGATCATCTCCAGATCGAACCGCGTGCGCTGTTCCAGTCGCTGGGCTTCTACCAGTTTGTTGTTGGAGCGCAGGTATTCCAGACGCTCCTTCAATTCCTCCTTGATCCCTTCCACCGCACCCATCAGGGTTTCCCGTGGCGTCACGTAGTGACTCTTCGGGTAGAAGGTGAAACGCGGCAGTTTGCGGATGACTTCGCCGGTCAGCGGATCGAAGGCCGACAGGCTTTCAACCTCGTCATCGAACAGTTCGATGCGGATCGCTTCGAAATCGGATTCCGCCGGGTGGATATCGATCACGTCGCCGCGCACACGGAACGTTGCACGGGCAAAATCCATGTCGTTGCGGGTGTATTGCAGGTCGGCCAAGCGTCGCAGCAACTCGCGTTGGTCGAGCCGGTCGCCGCGATCCACGTGCAAGACCATTTTCAGATAGGTTTCCGGACTACCCAGACCGTAGATGCACGACACCGTCGTGACGATGATCGCGTCTTTGCGTTCCAGCAGCGCCTTGGTCGCCGACAGTCGCATCTGTTCAATGTGGTCGTTGATCGAGGCATCTTTCTCGATGAAGGTGTCCGAGGACGGCACATAAGCTTCGGGCTGGTAGTAGTCGTAGTAGGAAACGAAATACTCCACGGCGTTGTTCGGGAAAAAAGCCTTGAATTCGCCGTACAACTGGGCCGCCAGGGTCTTGTTTGGCGCCAGCACCAGGGTTGGACGCTGTACCTGGGCGATCACGTTGGCGATGCTGAAGGTCTTGCCCGAGCCGGTCACACCGAGCAGCGTCTGGTGTGCCAGCCCGGCCTCGATGCCCTCGACCATCAGGCGGATGGCTTCCGGCTGATCGCCGGCGGGCTCGAAGCGGGTAACTAGCTGGAATTCAGACATGAACTACCTCTGGTTCACTCTTGCCGGCGAAAACCGGCACGAACGAGAAAGACCGCAAACGACCGATGTCGCCCGAGGAAAAAACTGGATTGCGCTCAATGTGGAGCCGATTGCCATCGCTTTCAAGGCAAACGTCCTACAACACGTAACGCCTTTGACGATACCAATCGACTAACGGTCGAAAAATAATCGGAAAAACTTACCGTAAAAGCCGATTCGTCTGTCGCCATCGGTCGCAGATGGCCTCTATACTAGCTCCCCGTTTGTGCACCGCTCTAGTGCATTCGGCTGGAGCGCGACACGTCCCTCCATTCTCCATTCAGAGCCGCCGCAAAAATGAGCCTGTTCTCCGCTGTCGAAATGGCACCACGCGATCCAATCCTGGGCCTCAACGAAGCATTCAACGCCGATACCCGTACCAATAAGGTCAACCTGGGGGTCGGTGTTTATTGCAACGAGGAGGGGCGAATTCCACTCCTGCGCGCCGTTGTCGAAGCCGAAACGATTCGCGTCGCTCAACACGCTTCCCGCGGCTACCTGCCAATCGATGGCATCGCTGCCTACGACCAGGCCGTGCAAAAGCTGCTGTTCGGCAATGATTCGCCGCTGATCGCTGCCGGCCGCGTCATCACCACCCAAGCCGTTGGTGGTACTGGCGCACTGAAAATCGGTGCCGACTTCCTCAAGCAACTGCTGCCGAACGCCGTTGTGGCGATCAGCGACCCGAGCTGGGAAAACCACCGCGCCCTGTTCGAAACCGCCGGTTTCCCGGTGCAGAACTATCGCTACTACGACGCCGCGACCCACGACGTAAACCGCGTTGGCCTGCTGGAAGACCTGAACGCCCTGCCGTCCGGTTCGATCGTGGTGCTGCACGCCTGCTGCCATAACCCGACCGGCGTGGACCTGAGCCCAGAGGACTGGAAAAACGTTCTGGAAGTGGTCAAAGCCAAAGGCCACGTGCCGTTCCTCGACATGGCCTATCAAGGCTTTGGCGATGGTATCGACGAAGACGCCGCTGCCGTGCGTCTGTTCGCTGAGTCCGGTCTGACCTTCTTCGTCTCCAGCTCGTTCTCCAAATCGTTCTCGCTGTACGGCGAGCGCGTTGGTGCCCTGTCGATCGTCAGCGAATCGAAAGAAGAAAGCGCGCGCGTACTGTCGCAAGTCAAACGCGTGATCCGCACCAACTACTCCAACCCGCCGACCCACGGTGCAAGCATCGTCGCCGCTGTACTGAACAGCCCGGAACTGCGCGCTCAGTGGGAAGCCGAACTGGCCGAAATGCGCCTGCGCATTCGCGGCATGCGCACCCAGATGGTCGACACCCTGGCGAAAAACGCACCTCAGCGTGATTTCAGCTTCGTCGGTCGTCAGCGTGGCATGTTCTCCTACTCCGGCCTGAGCGTTGAGCAGGTTCACCGTCTGCGCAACGAGTTCGGCATCTACGCCCTGGACACCGGCCGCATCTGCGTGGCCGCGCTGAACCAGAGCAACATCAAGGCCGTTACAGATGCCATCGTTCAGGTGATCTGAAGCGTGTAGCGGTACGAAAAACGGGAAGCCATTGGGCTTCCCGTTTTTTATTTGTCGCAGATAAATCTCAAACTACCGGCTCAGCCCTCTAAACTCCTACAGCCAGTGTGTACACCCTGGAATTCCTGCGAGAACCCACATGAAAAACGATGACCTTCGCGCTGATCGCGATGACCTGGATGAACTGGATCACTTCATCCCTCGCACCCCGGCCAAACGCGGCAACAACCTGGTGATGCAAGTCGCTTCCGGCGTATTTCTCGGTGGCCTGGCGCTCTGGCTGGTGCAACTGGGGGCCACAGCGCTTTACGCCAAACTGATGCTCGGCACGATCACCTTCGGCGGTTAAGCCAGTTAGGTCGCGCGCTGGCTAGCGGCGGCGTCAACGATAAACCACCGTCCGTCCCGCCGAAATCGTCAATATGCCATACGACGCTTGACTTCTCTTTTTGAATCAGTAACATAGGCGCCATTCCGCGATAGCTCAGTTGGTAGAGCAAGTGACTGTTAATCACTGGGTCCCTGGTTCGAGTCCAGGTCGTGGAGCCAGACAAGGTTTCAGGAAAAACGCCTGAAACCACCAAAAACCCGCCTAATGGCGGGTTTTTTCGTTTTGGCGCAGCGCTTCATCACGTACCGGACGGTGATTGCGGCGTATCCGGGTTGAGTTGCTGGCGTCGGAATTGCCCTGGCGGTTGGCCATGGATCTGGCGAAAGCGTCGTGAGAAGTAGGCTTCGTCGGCGAAACCGCACAACCTCGCCACCTCCCCCACGGGGCGCGTGCCATTAAGCAGATAATTGCGTGCCGCGTGCATTCTGCGTTCCAGCACCAGTTCGGTGAAAGTCTTGCCGATTTCCTTGCGCAACCAGTGCGTCAGGTAAGTCGGTGACAGGTAAGTCGCGGCGGCGACCTTGATCAGGTTCAGGTCCGGGTCCGCGATGTTCTTCCGTAAATATTCGGACATCCTGCTTAACGCATCGCGTCGGCTGACTTCGGCAGCGTTCTCTTCGGCCAGCCGCTTGAGTGGCTCGGCATACAAGGCACATACGCCCCCCACCAGTTGCAACAGCAGCCCTTTGAGCATTTCGCGGGTACCGAACTGGCGGTGCTCGTCCAGCACGCGCATTTGCTCGATCAAGCCGCAGACCTTGCTGAAGTCCTCGTCGGCCAGAATGAAATCCAGATGTTCCTGAAAACGGAACGGCGATAGCTCGGGCGCGAGGAGTATCGACACCTCTTCCAGATCCATCGGGTCGCACTGCAGGTGCGGCAGCAGAAAGGTCTGGGAAAAATTGATCACCATGAAATTGCTGTCGGCCGGGTGCGGAATCACGTGCACGCGATGCGGCAGGATGAAGGCCAGGGTGTTGCGCGGAAAAGGACGCTCGACGTTGCCAATGTGCTGCACGGTGTCACCACCGAGGTTGATCTGAATCTGAAAATACTCGTGACGATGCGGGCTGGTTTCGGCCCGCCGGCCTTTCTTGTCGCGGATGTAGAAGTCTGTCAATTCGCTGCGTTGCTGCATGACGTAGGTGGGTACTCGACTCGTTGACGACATTTTCCTGGGGTTCCTCGGCAGTACATGGACAGGTTGTCGTTGCGCGGCGACGAGGCTCATTGTGAGGGCGAATCCCCTTCAACTTCAACTCGACATAGGATGACAACGGAATTTCTGTGATTAATTGTATCCATGCGTGATATTTCCTTTGTCCAAAAACACCATTCAATCGATAGAAATTTTATTCGTTTAAAAACAACGAATTAAGAACACCAAAACGCAAAAATAGAGAAATGCAGCCTATCGATTTTTCTTGGACAGATTCATTTCACGCAGTTTTCTGCGAAAAAAACGATCTAAAGCCTCCGTTGATTTTGCAAGGTTGTACGACCACCGTGTCAGTCATTGCAGCCCGACTCCTTCCAAAAACAATCAAAGGTGCGCACTCATGAACCCGCTTTTTTTCTCTCGCCAACCCTCCCCCGCCCACCCCAGATCCAAGGCGTCCCTGAACACCTGACAAAGGCTGTTCGCGCCTCTTTTCCAAGCAGCGATTTCACTGTCCCCAGCATGGGGGGCAAGAGATCCGGCTGCGCGCGAACCACTCGATTGCTCTAACAATAAAAAGGTCTCCTCATGTCGAACTCGCAAACCTCTCCAACCATTGCCCCACCGCTGGGTGCCGACGTCCGGGACGCTGTGCTGCCTCAGCGTCTGCCGACCCGTCGGCGCTGGATCATGCTGTCGCTGCTGCTGATTGCAACGATCATCAACTACATCGACCGGGTCAACATCTCGATTGCAGCGCCCTTCCTCTCCAAGGACCTGGGCCTGGACAAGATCGAAATGGGCCTGATTTTCTCGGCATTTGCTTGGACTTACGCCCTGGCCCTGGTGCCGGCCGGGTTCGTTGCCGACCGCTTCGGCTCCCGGTTCACCTACGGCGTCTCGCTGATCAGTTGGTCGACGGTCACCGTTTGCCAGGGCCTTGCCACGGGCTTCGCCTCACTGTTCGGCCTGCGCCTGGCGGTCGGCGCCATGGAAGCGCCGGCCTTTCCGGCCAACAGCCGTGCGGTGACGGTCTGGTTTCCGGCCCGCGAACGGGGCATGGCCAGCAGCATCTACGTGTGCGGCCAGTATCTGGGCACGGCACTGTTTACCGGTGCACTGCTGTGGCTGGCCACGACCTTCGACTGGCGTCATGTGTTCTACAGCACCGGGGCACTGGGCATCGTCTTCGGTGTGGTCTGGCTGTACATGTACCGCGATCCGCTGAACTGCAAGAAAGTCAGCAAGGAAGAACTGAAGTACATCGAGTCTGGCGGTGGCCTGGTCAAGAGCAGTCAGGAGCGCACCAAATTCAACTGGCGGCAGATTGCCGAGCTGTTCACCTATCGGCAGATCTGGGCGATTTGCATCGGCAAGTTCGCCAGCACCTCGGCGCTGTATTTCTTCCTCACCTGGTTCCCGACGTACCTGATCGAAGAGCGGCAACTGACCACGATCAAGGCCGGGATATTCGCCGTGATGCCGTTCGTGGGCGCAACGGTCGGCATCCTGCTGGCGGGCATCGTCTCCGACCTGCTGATCCGCCGTGGCCACTCCATGTCGTTTGCCCGCAAGTTGCCCCTGGTGGTTGGCTCCATGCTGGGCATGTCGATTGTCCTGGTGAATTTCACCGACTCGAACGCGATCTGCATTGCCATCCTCACCGTCGCCTTCTTCGCCCAGGGCATCGCCTCGTCGTCATGGGCGGCCGTCTCGGAAGTGGCACCCAAGGAACTGATCGGCCTGACCGGCGGGATCACCAGCCTGGCCGCCAACATCGGCGGGATCGTCACCCCGATCGTGATTGGCGCAATCGTCCAGTCGACAGGCTCCTTCGCCTTTGCCTTCTGGTTCATTGGCGGCGTGGCACTGATAGGCACCTTGTCCTATTCGTTCCTGCTCGGCCGCTTGCACCGCATCGAACTCAAGGTTCGCTAATGACACAAACGCGTTTTTCTCCAATACGAGGCGGCTTTCGTCCAACTTCACCAAACAAAGCCGCCGTAGGCTGATGCTTCCACCAGGACAACGACAAGAAATGAACATGACCGACTACGTCTTCACCCCGGATTTGCCCGTCACCCTGCCGGTTGCCGGTAGCCCCAAGCGCTTCCCCGTCGGCCGGGTATTCTGCGTCGGACGCAACTACCCATGGCCAGACACCCAGGGCCAGTCCCGCCAGCCACCGGTGTTTTTCATGAAACCGGCGAGCAACGTGGTGGACGCGGTGGGTGAAGTCGCGTTCCCGCCCTTGACCGAAGAGTTCGCCCACGAAATCGAACTGGTCGTGGCCATCGGCGAGGGCGGCGCCAATATTCCCGAGGACCAGGCGCTGGCCTATGTCTGGGGTTACGGTGCCGGCCTCGACCTGACGCGCCGCGACGTCCAGCGCTCGGCCAAGAGCAGTGGCTTGCCATGGGAAGGCGCCAAGGTATTCGACGGCGCCGCGCCTATCACTGCCATCGTGCCCGTCTCCCGCGCCGGCCACCCCCAAGGTGACCTGTGGCTGAACGTCAACGGCGAGGAGCGCCAGCGCGACAGCCTCGACAGCCAGATCTGGTCAGTCAGCGAAATCATCAGCCGGATTTCCCAGTCGGTGGCACTGCGGGCCGGCGACCTGATCATGACCGGCAGCCCCGCAGGCGTCGATGTGCTGCAACCCGGCGACCTCATCAACGCCGGGATCGACGGTATCGGCCAGATCGAAATGCGCGTCAGCCAACGACCTTGAACCCGACTTACAACACGCTCCTAGTGAACTGAAAAAAGGAAACAACACTATGTCCAGTCCTTTGAAAGTAGCCCTGGTCACCGGCGCCGGCAGCGGAATCGGCCGCTCCGTGGCACTTGGCCTGATGGCAGACGGCTTCACGGTAGTATTGGCCGGCCGCCGGCCGGAGCCCTTGCTGGAATTGGCGGAACTGGCGGCCGTCGACGGACACGAAGCCCTGGCGGTGCCCACGGACGTGCGCGATCCGGCCAGCGTCGATGCGCTGTTTGCCACCATCACCGCCAAGTACGGACGCCTGGACGTCGTGTTCAACAATGCCGGCGTCAATGCCCCGGCCGTGCCTCTGGATGAGCTGACGTTCGAGCAGTGGCGAAACGTGATTGACACCAACCTCAACGGCGTTTTTCTCTGCGCCCGGGGTGCCTTCGGCCTGATGCGCCGGCAACAGCCGCAAGGTGGACGCATCATCAATAACGGCTCGATCTCGGCCCATACCCCACGCCCATTCAGCAGCGCCTACACCGCCAGCAAACACGCGGTGCTGGGGCTGACTAAGTCCCTGGCCCTGGATGGCCGCGAATTCAACATTGCCTGCAGCCAGATCGACATTGGCAACGCCCTGACCGACATGTCGGTGCGCATGACCAAAGGCGTGCGCCAGGCCAACGGCACCATCGCCGTGGAACCGATGGTCGACGTCAAGCACGTGGCCGATGCCGTGCGCTACATCGCTGCCCTGCCGCTGGAGGCGAACGTCCTGAACATGACCGTCATGGCGACTGCTATGCCGTTTGCCGGTCGCGGTTGACCGGCCTTTTTATTCCGTTATTCGAGGTCTACATGAAGCCAGAAGTCCTGCAGCTCAGCCCGATCCTGATTCCTGAAATCAACACACGACTCGACGAACTTTTTACTGTGCGTCGCTACTTCCAGCAGGCCGACAAGCCGGCCTATCTGCAAGAACACGGCGCGAACATTCGCGGCGTGATCACCGGTGGTCATACCGGCATCACTCAGGCGGTGATGGCGCAGTTGCCCAACCTGGAAGTGGTGGCGGTCAACGGCGTGGGCACCGATGCGGTGGACCTGGCCTATGCCAGGGATCGCGGGATTCGCGTGACTGCGACCATCGGTGCGCTGACCGAAGATGTCGCCGACCTGGCCATCGGCCTGTTGATTGCAGTGTGCCGCGGCCTGTGTACCAGTGACCGTTACGTGCGTTCGGGCCAATGGCCCCACAGCCCGACACCGTTGGCACCCTTGCCGTTGGCGCGCCAGGTGTCGGGGATGCGCATCGGCATCGTCGGCATGGGCCGGGTCGGTCGCGCAGTGGCGGCCCGCGCCACCGCGTTCGGCTGCCCGATCAGCTACACCGACCTGCAGCCGATGAGCGACGTGAACCACACCTTCGTCGCCGATCTGAAGCAACTGGCCAGCCAGAGTGACGCGCTGATTCTCGCTGCGGCCGCCGACAAGGCCGAAGCCATTATCAATGCCGATGTGCTGCAGGCGCTGGGCAAGGACGGCTACCTGATCAACGTGGCCCGGGGCAAGCTGGTCAATGAAGTTGATCTGGTGAAGGCGCTGGCGGCCGGTGAGATCGCGGGTGCCGCGCTGGACGTGTTTGTCGATGAACCGAACGTACCGCAGGCGTTATTCGACAACGAGAACCTGGTACTGCAACCGCATCGCGCCAGTGCGACTGTGCAGACTCGCACCCGGATGGGGGAGATGGTGGTGGCGAGCCTGGTGGACAGTTTCGCCGGGAAAGTACCAAAGGGTTCCGTGACCGATTGAGCCCCGATCATCGAGGGGACAGGCGTCCCCTCGATGCACGGGTGTCAGGCAAACAGATCGGGCGATGAACGCCTGGGCCATGATCGCCAGCAGCAGCTTCACCACGCCTTCGATCATCAAGTAGATGTTACGACCCACACAGCTGGAAGCGCACGAAGGCTTTTTCACTGATAGGCAAAACAAGCGTTGATGCCTGATCAATAGAGTCATAGGATGTCTGATCACCTTAATAAAAATAAAAGGATCCATTGTGAGTAAGCCCCTCCTCCTCGCCGCTGCCGTTGTCGGTGGCCTGAGCCTGCAAGCCAACGCCGCCACCTACGCCTACATCTCCAGTCCGGGAGACGGTCTGATATCCCAATACCGCCTCGACCAGAGCAGCGGTGCGCTGAGCCTGGTCAATCAGGTCAACGCCGGCGACCAGGTCAACCCGATGGCAATCACGCCTGACGGCAAAGTGTTGTTTGCAGCCTTGCGGGTCAAGCCGTTTCAGGTGCTGGGCTACCGCATCGACCCCAAAAGCGGGCAACTGACGCCGTTGTCCAAGGCGCCTCTGGCCCAAAGCATGGCTTACCTGTCCACCGACAGAGACGGGCATTATCTGCTCGGGGCCTCCTACGGCGCCGATGCCGTCACCGTGCAGGCCATCGACAAGGCCTATCAGCCGTCGGACAACATCCTGAGCTACACCACCGGCCCGCATGCTCACTCGGTGCGCACCGACCCGAGTAATCGTTTCGCCTACACCGGCAATCTGGGCGCCGACCGCGTGCTGCAATATCGCCTGGATGGCAAAACCGGCGCGCTCACGCCAATTGGCAGCGGCTACGTCAGTGTCCCGGCCAATACCGGGCCGCGGCACCTGGCCTTTTCCGCAGATGGCAAGTACCTGTACGTGGTTGGAGAGATGAGCGGCACTGTCACGGCGTTTTCAATCAACGACAGCACGGGTGCCTTGACCCAGATTGCCGTGGCCAACGGGATTCCGGAGCGCTTGAAACTGGCCCACGGCGAAGTGCGCGATGCGCGCAACAACGACCTGAAAGATGACCCGACACCGCGCATCTGGGCGGCGGACCTGCGGATCTCCCCCGATGGCAAACTGCTGTTCATGACCGAACGCACCAGCAGTTCGGTGTCGGCGTTCACGGTCGATACGGCCACCGGCAGTTTGCGCTTCCTGGAAAACTATCCGGTAGAAGAGAAGCAACCGCGCAATATCGCGTTTTCGCCAAACGGACGGTGGTTGCTGGTGACGGGTGAGAAAAGCGACAAGGTCGGCACTTATGCGGTCGGCAATGACGGCGCCCTCAAGCGTGTTGGCGAAGCGGCGTCGGGCAAAGGCGCATTGTGGATTGAAGTGTTACAGACGTCGGTGGAATGATCCTGCACCTTCGACACGTTGCGGCTTGCTCGCGATAGAGGTCTTTGTTTTCGTTTTGGTGTTTGCTGCTCATGCCTGAGACTTCATCGTCTGCCTGGGCAACTCGCCAAAACGCTGCCGATAGTAATTGGCAAATCGCCCCACATGCCCAAATCCGAACTCCAGTGCCACCTCCGTGACACTGGCGTACGGTCGCGCCAGCAAGTATCCCCGCGCGGCTTCAAGCCGTAATCCGCGCAAACGGTCCATCGGGCTTTGCCCGTATTCGCGCTGGCACAGCGTGTTCAGGCTGCGAATACTCACCCCGGCAGCCACCGCCAGTTCAGCCAGGCTGATGCCCTGCGCAAGGTGTTCGCGCATACAACTGTCGATTTTTTGCAGTTGGCGGGTGGGCTGCCGCGACGAAGGCGAGTCTTGCTGCGCAACGCCACAATGGCTGAGCAGAAACAGCGGAAGGCTTTGCTCCAGATGCTGTAGCCAGCGCGAAGGCGTTGTGCTCGCCTCGCCCTCGGGCAAGTGCTCCAGCAACTCGCTGACCAGACGAAACCAGCGCATCGCCAGTGGCCGTTGCAGGCGGCTGACCGGCGCCAACGTGAAGCCCGACGGCAAGTCATCGGCCAGCGCCCGCTGGCTCGCCTCAATCAATGCCCGTGGCAGCTTGAGGATCAGTTGCTCACACCCCTCCTCCCACACCACGCGCGCGTTTTCACGCGGGGACAGAATCGCCACTTCTCCGGGGCTGACGCCATAGCCCATACCGTCGGACTCAAGGGTGGCATTGCCGCGCAGGGGCATCTGTACCAGCACAAAGTCTTCGAAAGGCTGCGGCCGGATTTCTACCTGACCACCGTAGCGCAGCGCATACAATTCGCAACTGGCGACCTGACCGCGATAGAACGCCGTATCGACGCCGCCTCGTGGCCAATCCAGCTCATGTTCCACCAGCGCTTGCCCCATCAAACGCTGGGTTTCCTGCGCCGAGCGGCTGGTGAAGACCGGCTCGCGGCACATCAGCGACAAGTTCAGGCCGACACTGTTGGCGGTGGCGGCGTGTAAGGTCGTCATCTCAAAGAGACCGATTGCGACGGGTTTCGCTGCGTTGCAGAGTGGCGCTGGGCGTTTCGTTGAACAGCTTGCGGTACTCGCTGGCGAACCGGCCCAGATGGGAGAACCCCCAGCACATCGCGACCATGGAGATGTTGCGCACTGAGGCGTCTTCGAGGATTTCCTGGCGCACCGCGCCAAGGCGATACTTTTTCAGGTAAGCCATGGGCGAGACGCCGAAGTGCTTGCGAAAGCCTTCGAACAGTTTGAAGCGGGACACACCCGCTGCCGCCTCGATGTCTTCCAGGTGCATGTCTTCACGGGCGTTGCTTTCGATGAAGTCCTTGGCGCGCACCAGGTAGTACGGCAACTTGGCACTCAGTTGGTCACGCAGTTCAGCACTGTAGTTGTTGGGCTGGGAAAGGATCAGGCCCTTGATCAGCGCGCTTTCGATATCGCGGGTGAAGAACACTTGATTGAACAGATCCTGGCCGCGCTCCAGTTCATCGATGTAGTAACGGGCCAACCGCCACCAGGACGCCGAGGCACCGTTGACCGCGTCCATCACTGGCTCGAATTTCAGCGGCATTTCCAGCGGGCGTTGCAGCATGCCTTCCAGGGTCTGACGCATGGCCATGCGGGTGATCACTACGGAGATCTTGTGACAGTCACCGGCCATGGTCAGTGCCTGGGTTTCATGCGGTGTCACAATCAGGCCCTGGTCCTGGTTGGAGTGCAACCGACGACCGTCCTTGAGCAGCTCCTGCTCGCCGCGAATCGGCAGGCTGAGGCTGTAACAATTGAGGTGTTCGGCATCCTCGACGCCGATGGTCACGTCGGTGCCATATTCCATCCGGCCCAAGGTCGTGGACATGGATTTGAACACATTGGCCTTGTGGTGAAACTGAATCCGGTTTGGCTGGCGAGTCTGCAGTTCGTGCGGCCCGCAAATACCGGCCATCCACGCGCGGGCACCGGCCAGGTCGTAGCGATCTATGCGGATATCTCGAAACTGGGCAACATTTGGTTCGGTCATTTCAGTACACCCACGGCAATGGACATCGACACGCTCTTCGGCGCGTATTCTCATTACGGTTGCAAGGGCCATGCCCAGCCGCTTCGAACAGGCGATATCCGCATTTTTTGGCTAGTAATCGGAAACTATCTGGATATCGAACGTGATGTGCGGCGCTGATGCGCACAGCAACGGTGCCGGTCATGGTCAGCGCCTTGGGTAATGCGCTACCCAAGGCGTCACTTCAGCGCACAACCGCGTTCGATTTGAGGGCAGGACGTTACCAAAATTTCCAAGTGTAAGTGGTGATCAAGCGGTTCTCTACCCAGTCATTGCCGTGGCTGAATTTGGCGACGACATTGCCCGCCTCCACTCCCACGCCTTTGAGCGGCCCGCTTTGCACGACATAGGACAGCACCAGGTCGCGCTGCTGTTCCGCCGCCTCGCTGAGGTTGTCGCCACGATCCACCGACGTCCCCTTGAAGTAACGGGTCATGAAGTTCAGGCCTGGCAATCCCATGGCGGCAAAGTCGTAGTCATAACGAACCTGCCAGGATTTTTCGTTGGGCCTGATGAACCCCAACCGCGACCAGTTCACCAGAAACGGCTGCGGGACATAACCGCCCAGGGTCGGAAAGTTGCTGTCGCCGAGCATGCGCTGGTATCCCACGCCGAAGCGGTGCCCGCCCTTTTTCAGCGAGGTCATGGCGCCGTAGGAGCGGTTGTCGATGTCGCCGTAGAGGGCGTCGCCGTCTTCGCTGTTGTTGAAGTAACGCAGGTCGGTCTTCAGCCCATAACCGTCACCCAGATCCGCCAGATGAGTGATACCCAGGTAGTGCTGCTGGTAGATATCTTCCAGTTGCGCGTAGAAGTAGGTGCCGGTCAGCGATGGGGTGAAGGCGTAACTGGCGCCAGCGAGGTTCAGACCGTCGCTGCCATGACGTACGCCGGAGCCGGTCTGCAGGTACAGCTTTTCGTAATTGGAGGAGTTACGCGCGCCGATCTCCGTCAGCCGTCCGGCGGTCAATGTCAGACGGTCGATTTCCTTGGATTCGAGCAAGGCACCGCGGTAGGTCGTGACCAGTTGGCGCGAATCATCAATGATCACCACAGGCAGAAATGGCCGCAATTCACCGACTTTCAGCTCGGTTTTCGAGTAGCGCATTTTCAGCGTCACACCGCCGCGGCTGTATTCATCGGCCTGCTCCTGGCGGCTCTGGCTGTAAGGGATGATAGTGTCATCACCGCGCCCGCCACCGCCATCCAGGCGAAAGGCATATTGTGCCTCTGCATCGAGGCCGAACTGCACCGGGCCTTCGGTATAGCCGGAGGCGAAACGCAGGTCAAAACCCTGGGTCCAGCTGCCTACTCGCGAATGGGGCGGGTTGTTTTCTTTGTAATCCCGATCAATGTAAAAGTTGCGCGTACCCAGCGTCAGCTTGCTGTCATTGACCACATCTGCTTGTGCCAACAACGGCGTCAACAAGCCAACTGTTTGAACCCCCCAAACTAACCACGTTTTATGCAACATATTATTTCTTCCCCCTGCTGCTTATTTAGCAACACATGAATAGAAGGCACTTTTGGTACGGAACCCAAGGCCATGAGCAATGGCAGTTTCCAGCGACCTGCAGCGAGACACTCTGATGGTGCTTCGATTGAAATTAAGCCGTAACAAGTTCGTCAGCGGCTATCCCGTTATTGAACGACAAATAGCCATTTGCTCACCCGACAAACGCGACAAAAGCCCGTGTTTACGGGGATAACTCGCCATCAGCCGAAGGACAGGGCTTATTTTCCGGATGGGTTTCCACTATTAAGCGGATAGACCCTGCCAGCCACCACGGCATTAAATGAACCCATGAATTAGCCCATTGGCCGAGGACTGGGAAATGACAACCGCACGAAGTGTCGAACAGTGGAAAAGTTATATAGAAAGTTGCCTGGACTTCCGCCCGGAAGACGGTGTTTATCGTATTGCCCGCGATATGTTTACCGACCCGGAATTGTTCGATCTGGAAATGGAGCTGATTTTCGAGAAGAACTGGATCTACGCCTGCCACGAAAGCGAGATTGCCAATAATCACGACTTCATGACGATGCGTGCCGGGCGCCAGCCGTTGATCATCACCCGCGACGGTGAAGGCCGTCTCAACGCCCTGATCAACGCCTGCCAGCACCGCGGCACCACCCTCACCCGCGTAGGCAAGGGCAACCAGTCAACCTTCACCTGTCCCTTCCATGCCTGGTGCTACAAAAGCGATGGCCGACTGGTGAAGGTCAAGGCGCCGGGCGAATACTCCGAAGGCTTCGACAAGGCCACCCGTGGCCTGAAAAAGGCCCGCATCGAAAGCTACAACGGCTTTGTGTTCGTCAGCCTCAACGTGGAAGGCACCGACACCCTGGAAGCCTTCCTCGGTGACGCCAAGGTGTTCTTCGACATGATGGTGGCGCAGTCGCCAACCGGTCAGCTCGAAGTGCTGCCGGGCAAGTCGGCCTACACCTACGACGGCAACTGGAAACTGCAGAACGAGAACGGCCTGGACGGTTATCACGTCAGCACTGTCCACTACAACTACGTGGCCACCGTGCAGCACCGCCAGCAGGTCAACGCCGAAAAAGGCCTGAGCGCCGGCGACACTCTGGACTACAGCAAGCTGGGTGCCGGCGACAAGGAAACCGACGACGGCTGGTTCGCGTTCCACAACGGCCACAGTGTGCTGTTCAGCGACATGCCCAACCCGGCCGTGCGCCCGGGCTACGCTAACATCATGCCGCGCCTGGTCAAGGAACACGGCCAAGGCAAGGCCGAGTGGATGATGCATCGCCTGCGCAACCTCAACGTCTACCCGAGCATGTTTTTTCTCGACCAGATCAGCTCGCAGCTGCGGATCATCCGCCCGCTGGCCTGGAACAAAACCGAAATCAATAGCTTCTGCCTGGGCGTGGTCGGCGAGTCGGATGCCGATCGGGAAAACCGCATTCGCCAGTTCGAAGACTTCTTCAACGTGTCCGGCATGGGTACCCCCGATGACCTCGTGGAGTTTCGTGAAGCCCAACGCGGCTTCCAGGCCCGCCTTGAACGCTGGAGCGACATTTCCCGTGGCGAAGGCAAGTGGGTCAAAGGCGCCACCCGCAACAGCGAAGCCATTGGCATCGCCCCGGCACTGACCGGCACCGAGTTCACCCATGAAGGCCTGTACGTCAACCAGCACGCCAACTGGCAGCGCTTTTTGCTCGAAGGCCTGGCGCGCAAGGCGGCCGAACAACAACCGTTGAAACTGCGTGAGGTGTGAACATGAATTCGCAACTGCAATACCGCATCGAGCAATTTCTTTACTGCAACGCCGAGGCCTGCGATGCCCAGGACTGGGACACTTACCTGGCCATGTTCAGTGACGACAGCGAGTTCCACCTGCCGCAATGGGATTCGGAGCACGTCTACACCACCGACCCGAAAAAAGGTATGTCGCTGATCTATTACCCCAACCGGGGCGGTCTGGAAGATCGGGTGTTTCGCATTCGCACCGGCAAGGCGGCGTCGACCATTCCGATGCCGCGCACCCTGCACCTGATCAGCAACGTGCGCATCGCGCCGCTTGCGGACGATGAACTGGAGGTGCGCGTCAACTGGAGCACGCTGTACTACCGCATGCAAACCGCCGAACAGTTCTTCGGCCGCGCCACCTACCGCCTGCGCCCCGACGGCGAGAGCTGGAAGATCGCTCGCAAGCACGTGGTGCTGCTCAACGACACGATCAACTCCGTACTCGACTTCTACCATCTCTGAACCCTGCGGATTAACGCTCATGACGTACAAGGTCGCCTTCAGTTTCGCCGACGGCAAAACACTCTTCTGCAATGTGCAGAACAATGAAATCCTGCTCGACGCGGCCCTGCGCAGCGGGATCAAGATTCCGTTGGATTGCCGCGAAGGGGTTTGCGCGACCTGCCAGGGCCGCTGTGAATCCGGGCAGTACACCCAGGACTACGTGGACGATGAAGCGCTGTCGGCCAGCGACCTGGCTGAACGCAAGGTGCTGAGCTGCCAGACGCGCGTGCAGTCGGATGCCGCGTTCTACTTCGACTTCGATTCCAGCCTCTGCGGCAGCAGTGGCCCGAGCAGCCTGCAAGGCACCGTGAGCGAGGTACGACAGGT
This sequence comes from Pseudomonas sp. NFX224, assembly GCF_048565165.1. NCBI lineage: Bacteria > Pseudomonadati > Pseudomonadota > Gammaproteobacteria > Pseudomonadales > Pseudomonadaceae > Pseudomonas > Pseudomonas sp. NFX224. The sequence goes on from NZ_CP183416.1 coordinate 798,460, forward strand.
TTCTCCGACCACCGCCATCGTCCACGTTGAAGTCGGCGCAGCAGGCGCGGCGCTGGACTATCTGCCGGGCCAGTACGCGCGCCTGCAAGTACCGGGCACCGAACATCGCCGCTCGTATTCCTTTGCCTGCGCGCCGGGCAGCAGCAACTTGCAGTTCCTCATTCGCCTGCTGCCCACCGGCGTGATGACCGACTACGTGCGCGATCGCTGCCAGGTCGGTGACGTGATTCACATGGAAGCGCCATTGGGTGCTTTCTACTTGCGCCATATCGACCGTCCGCTGGTGATGGTGGCCGGCGGCACCGGGCTGTCGGCGTTCCTCGGCATGCTCGATCAGATCGCCGAGCAGCATGGCTGCGGTCACCCGGTCCACCTCTATTACGGCGTGCGCGAGGCCGCGGACCTGTGCGAGGTCTCACGCATCGAAGCCTATGTCGCGAGAATCCCGGGGTTCCGTTTTACGCCCGTGGTCAGCAACCCCAACCCCGACTGGCCGGGCAAGACCGGCTACATCGCCGAACATCTGGAGTTGGCCGAGCTGCGAGACCAGCCATTCGACCTGTACCTGTGCGGCCCGCCGCCGATGGTCGAGTCGATCAAGGACTGGCGCCAGCAGCACGGTCTGGATCAAAGCCGCCTTTATCTGGAGAAGTTCGCCGAGAGCAACAGCTGACACAGCACCCCATAACAACAATCAATCGGCCCGACCGAACACTGAATCACTGCCCTCATCGACATCTACCGTGCGTTGGCACGACCTACCTCATAGGCCGCCTCATGAAAAACCTGGTATTGCGTGCATGTCTGGCAACCTCCCTCTGCGCAGCGACGGCTGCCCAGGCTGTGGAGCCTGTCCGAATTGGCTTCATCACCACCCTCTCCACCCCCGCCGGCTATTTGGGCGAAGACTCGCGAGACGGCTTCCAGCTGGCGATCGATCAGGAAGGCGGCAAGCTCGGCGGCGTGCCGGTACAACTCATCGTGGAAGATGATGGCCTGCAACCGGCCAAGGCCAAGCAGATTGCCGACCGCATGAGCCTGGACGGCATCTCGCTGTATACCGGGGTGATTTTCTCCAACGTGCTGGCGGCCGTGATCAACACCGCCACCAAGGACGGTTTCTACGTCAGCAACAACACCGCGCCCTCGACCCTGGCCGGTGAAAAGTGCATGGCCAACTACTTCGTCGGCTCCTACCAGAACGACACCCCGCACGAAATGGCCGGTGTCGCCGCCAACGAGCTGGGATACAAGAAGATGGTGATCCTGGCGCCCAACTATCAGGGCGGCCGCGATGCACTGGCCGGCTTCAAGCGCACCTTCAAGGGCGAAGTGACCGAGATCTACACCAAGCTCAATCAGCTGGATTTTTCGGTGGAGCTGGCACGCGTGCGTGCGCTGGCGCCGGATGCGATCTTCCAGTTTCACCCGGGCGGTGGCGGCATCAACTTCGCCAAACAATACGGCGGTTCGGGCCTGTCGGCGCAAATCCCGATGGTGGTGCCGGTGTTCTCCATGGATGAACGCATGCTCGCCGCCACCGGCGAAGTGGCCAAGGGCACCAACATCGTCACCCTGTGGAATCCGCAATCGGACAACCCGGCCAACCAGGCCTTCGTCAAGGCTTTCACCGAGAAATACAAACGCGTCCCGACGGTGTATGCCGCACAGACTTACGATACGGCCCGGCTGATTGGCGCCGCCCTGAAAACCTCCCAGGGCAATCTCAAAGACCAGCCAGCCTTCCGCGCGGCCATGAAGAACGTCAAGTTCGATTCCATTCGCGGTGACTTCAGCTTCGCCCAAAACCAGCACCCGGTGATCGACTGGTACCTGCTGCAAGTGCAGGCCGGCGCCGACGGCAAGCTGATCGAAGTGCCGATCAAGACACTGGCGACCCGTCACGTCGACAGCTACGCCGCTCAATGCGCGATCTGACTGGCACCTGACTCCCGTCCTCGCCCTGCAGCACAACTGCGGGGCGTTTTTATGAGGAACGCAGTAATGCTCTTGCTCGAACAAATTCTCAACGGCCTGCAGTACAGCGCCTTGCTGTTTCTGCTGGCCTCAGGCCTGACCCTGATTTTCGGCATAATGGGCGTGATCAATCTGGCCCACGGCGCCTTTTACATGGTCGGTGCTTTCTGCGCCGCCTACACCGCCATGGCCACCGGTTCGTTCTGGCTCGGCGGCCTGGCCGCGCTGATCGGTTCGGCCTGCTACGGCGCGCTGATCGAAACCGCGATCATGCGGCGTCTGTACAAACGCGATCATCTGGATCAGGTACTGGCGACCCTGGCCGTGGTGTTTTTCAGCAACGAACTGCTCACCCTGATCTTCGGCCGCAGCCCACCGGCGATGCCCACGCCCGAATGGTATTCAAGTTTTGTCGAAGTGCTGCCGGGTTTGATGTACCCGGTCAGCCGACTGCTGTTCATCGCTGCCGGGCTGATCGTGGCGGTCGGCATGTGGCTGCTGATCAACCACACGCGCCTGGGCATGCTGATCCGCGCCGGTGCCGACGACCATGAAATGGTCGGCGCGCTGGGCGTCAACATCGCCCGGCTGTACACCCTGGTGTTCGTATTCGGCTGCGTGCTGTGCGGCCTGGCCGGTTTCATGGCCGCACCGCTGCTGTCGGTGGAAATCGGCATGGGCGAGAAGATCTTGATCACCACCTTCGTGGTCATCGTCGTCGGCGGTGTCGGCTCGGTACGCGGCGCGTTGGTGGGCGCCTTGCTGATCGGCATGGTGGACAGCCTGGGCCGTGCCTACATTCCGCCGCTGCTGGACCAACTGTTGCCCAGCGAAACCAGCGGCACCCTGAGCGCCGGGCTGATTTCCGCCAGCGTCTACATTGTCATGGCCCTGGTGCTGCTGGTGCGCCCGCGTGGCCTGCTGCCGGCCCGCGCCTGAGGAGAATGCTATGTCACCACGCCTCATCATCGACCTTGCGTGCCTGGCGACCTTCGCCTCCATGCCGCTGCTGGCCCACTGGTTGAACGAACCTTACCTGGTCAGTTTCTTCACCCGCCTCGCAATCTACGGCATGGCGGCCATCAGTCTGGACTTGCTGATCGGCTACGGCGCCATGGTCAGCTTCGGCCATGCCGCATTCTTCGGCCTGGGCGGTTACATCGTTGGCATCATTGCCTTTCACACCTCGCAAGGCCTGCCGCTGTGGGGCTGGGAAGGCAGCAACAGCGCGCTGGTGGTGTGGCCGCTGGCCCTGCTGGTGTGCGCGCTGTTCTCGCTGTTGGTGGGTTATCTGTCGCTGCGCACCAGCGGTGTGCAATTCATCATGATCACCCTGGCGTTCGGCCAGATGCTTTATTTCGTGCTCGGCTCGCTGTCGCTGTACGGCGGCGACGACGGCATTCTGCTCAACGAGCGCAATACCCTCGGCGCACTGGATCTGGGTGACGCCAACCACTTCTACTACCTGTGCGTGGCCTTGCTGGCCGGCTGGTTGTTGATATGCCGGCGGCTGGTCAATTCGCATTTTGGTTTTGTCCTGCGAGGGCTCAAACAGAGCGAGCGACGCACTGTCAGCCTGGGCCTCAAACCCTTGCGCTATCGCCTGACGGCGTTTGTGATCGCCGGCACCGGCGGTGGCCTGGCGGGGATTCTGTGGGCCAACTACGCACTGTTCGTCAGCCCCGACATGGGCGCCTGGCACAAGTCCGGCGAGCTGATGGCGATGGTGATTCTCGGCGGCATCGGCACCCTGCTCGGCCCCCTGCTGGGCGCGGCCACCTACCTCGGTCTTGAACAGGTGCTGAGCCAATGGACCGAGCACTGGATGTTGATCTTTGGCCCCTTGCTGTTGCTGGTAGTGCTGTTCGGCAAGAAAGGCGTTTATGGTTTGCTGCTGAGCCTGTTGCAACGCAAACCGAAGGTGGTTGCCGTCAAACCGAACGCCGCCGTGGAGGCACGCCCATGAGCGCACAACTGTCGATTCGTGATCTGCACAAAGCCTTCGGTGCCGTAAAAGCCACCAACGGTGCCAGCCTTGAACTGCTCAAGGGGGAACTGCACGCCATCATCGGCCCCAACGGCGCCGGCAAGTCCACCTTGATCGCGCAGATTGCCGGCGAGATTTTCCCCGACCAGGGCCAAATTCATCTCAATGGCCAGGACATTACCCGCGTGCCGGCCTGGCAACGTCCGCGCCTGGGATTGGCGCGGGCTTTCCAGGTCAGCCAGCTTTACACCGAGTTCACCCTGCTGGAGAACGTCGCACTGGCCATTGCCGCCCGCGAGGGCAAGGCATTCGGCATGTGGCGCCCGTTGAGCCGCGACACCCGTCTGCTGGAACCGGCGCTGGGCTATTTGCAGCAGGTGGGCCTGGGCCTTCGCGCGCAAGACTCGGTGCAGGCGCTGTCCCACGGCGAACGGCGGCAACTGGAGATTGCCCTGGCGCTGGCTCAGGAAGCGTCGGTGCTGTTGCTCGATGAGCCGATGGCCGGGATGGGTGCCGACGAATCCGCGCGTATGACCGAGCTGCTGCATAGCCTCAAGGGCCGCTACGCGATCCTGCTGGTCGAGCACGACATGGACGCGGTATTCGCCCTCGCCGACCGCATCACGGTGCTGGTGTACGGCCAGACCGTGCTGACCGGCAGCGTCGAAAAAGTGCGCAACGACCCGCAAGTACGGGCCGCTTACCTGGGAGAAGAACATGCTTGAAGTTCAAGGCTTGAAAGCGGGTTATGGCTTGAGCCAGGTGCTGTTCGACATGCACCTGAGCATCGAGCAGGGCCAGGTGGTGTCGCTGATCGGCCGCAACGGCATGGGCAAGACCACCACGGTCAAATCGATCATGGGATTGCTCAAGCCCAGTGCCGGCAGCATCCGCATCAACGGCACGGAAATGCGCGGTGCCGCGCCCTACCGCATCGCCAAGGCAGGCCTGGGGCTGGTGCCGGAGGGCCGCCGCGCCTTCGGCACCTTGAGCGTGCGGGAAAACCTGCTGGCCACCGCCACACGGGGCAAGTGGGACCTGGCACGCGTCTATGAACTGTTCCCGCGCCTGCTGGAGCGCCACGACCAACTGTCACGCACGCTGTCGGGCGGCGAGCAGCAAATGTTGGTGGTCGGCCGCGCGCTGCTGACCAACCCCAGCCTGCTGATTCTCGACGAAGCCACTGAAGGTCTGGCGCCGATCATTCGCGAACAAATCTGGAGTTGCCTGGCCACCCTCAAGGCCGAAGGTGAGACGATTCTGGTGATCGACAAGAACCTCAAGGAAATGGTGCGGGTGGTCGACCGCCATCACATCATCGAGAAGGGACGACAGGTCTGGGATGGCACCCCGCTGGAGCTGGCGGCTCAACCCGAACTGTCGCAACGCTATCTGGGAGTGTGAGCCGCCATGCACCTCGATCAGGCTTACAACAACGTCGCCGCCGTGGGTAATTTTCCACAGATCATGCAGCGTTTTCGCCAGCGCAGCGCCGAGACCTATGCGAGCCACGCCTGGCAGCGTGATGTGGCCTATGGCAATGCCATGCGCGAGCGATTCGACTGGTATGCCCAGGTGAATGCCGGGGCGCCGACGCTGCTGTTCATTCATGGCGGTTACTGGCAGGCCTCGGACAAGGACGACTACGCTTTTATTGCCGAGGGCCTGATCGAGGCCGGCTTCAATGTCGGTTTGCTGGAATACACCCTCGCGCCCGAGGCGAGCATGAGCACCATCGTCGGCCAGATTGGCAAGGCACTGGACTATCTTTTGGCGCATCGCGAAGCCTTGAACATCGGTCAGCAGGTGGTGCTGTGCGGGCACTCGGCGGGCGGCCATCTGACTGCGCTGTATCGCCGGCATCCTCTGGTGACCCTGGCCATGCCGATCAGCGGCCTGATGGAGCTTGAACCCATCAGACGCTGCTGGCTCAACGACAAGCTGCAACTGAGCGAAGAAGAGATCTGTCGGTATAGCCCACAACGGCTGATCGGCGATGGCGCACCGTTGCTGGTGACCGTGGGCGGTGATGAGTTGCCGGAGTTGATTCGCCACTCGCGCGAATACGCCAGTGCCTGTCGCGAAGCCGGGCAAGCAGTGACTCTTGTCGAGCTTGCCGACTGTCATCACTTTGCGGTGCTGGACGACCTGGCCAGGGCGGATGGCGAACAGTTGCGTGCACTGTTGAAACACCTGAACCCCCACCTCCTACAGGGTACGGGTGCAATACCCTGATTACGCGCGGTGTTTTCAGCAAGTGGATCACTCTCGCCAGAAGTGGATACCGGTTTGCCGTTTGCGGCTTTTTTGACCCCCTCAAGCTTCATACAGTGACTACGAATTCAGACAGGAATTGCGTATGTCCAGCCTCTCGCTCAGGGTCCAACAGATCGACCCCCTGACCCCCAGAATCCGCCGCGTGCTGCTGGTGTCCAACGACACCCAGCCGCTACCGGACTTCACTGCCGGAGCTCATCTGGAGCTGCATGTACCGGGCAGCCGCGCTCAACGCCGGGCCTATTCGCTGGTCAACCTGCCCGACAGTGAACACTACGAAATCGCCGTCCAGCTCGAAGAGGCGAGTACCGGCGGATCGCGCTGGGTGCATTCGCTCAAGGTCGGCGATGAACTGTTGGCCGATGCGCCACGCAACCACTTTCCACTGTGTGAAAACACCGAACACGCCCTGCTGATCGCCGGTGGTATCGGCATCACGCCGATGCTTGGGATGGCCCGGTCGCTGCAAGCGGCGGGCAAGCCGTTCACCCTGCATTACGCCGGTCGCGATGAAGCGCAAATGGCCTATCTACCAGAGGCCCGCGCCTGCCTGGACAACCATTGCTGGATCAGCGGCGGCGACCCGCAAAAACGCTTTCCTGCCGCTGCAATCCTGGCCGCGCCAAGACCGGGCCTGCACCTCTACATCTGCGGCCCGACCGCCATGCTCAACAGCGTGCTGGCCTGCGCTCGCGAACAGGGTTGGGCAGAAGATCACCTGCATTACGAACTGTTCAGCGGCGCCCTGGAAGTGGCCGGCGACAATGGCTTTGAGGTGCAACTGCGTGAAAGCGGCGTGAACCTGCAAGTGGCCGCCGGGCAAAGCGTACTGGACGCCATGCTCCAAGCCGGTCTGGACCCGATGTTCGACTGCCGACGGGGTGACTGCGGGGTGTGCGTCGCCCAAGTCATCGACGGCCAGCCCGATCACCGCGACATCTGCCTGTCGGAGCGCGACCGCGCCAGCGGCAGTTTTTGTACCTGTGTCTCCCGTGCCAGCAGCGCGCTGCTGGTGCTCGATCTGTGACAAGCCGAGGACATCCCGTGATACCGACCAACGAACAAATCGCTGCCTTGATCCGCGAGGACAGCGTACACAAGAGCGTCTACACCGACCCGACCCTGTTCAAGCTGGAGATGGAACGCATCTACGGCAACGCCTGGATCTACGTCGGCCATGAAAGCCAAGTCAAGAATCCCGGCGACTATCACACCACGCGCATTGGCGATCAGGACGTGATCATGGTGCGCGGCGCCAACCAGCAGGTCAGCGTACTGTACAACCGCTGCCCGCACAAAGGCGCCAAACTGGTGGCCGACGGTGACGGCAGTGTCGGCAAGTTTTTCCGCTGCCCGTATCACGCCTGGACCTTCAAACTCGACGGCCAGCATTTGTCGGCGCCGCTCAAGAGCGGTTTCGAAGGCACCTGCTACGACCCTAAACACCCGGACTTTTCCATGGTCAGCGTTGCCCGCGTCGAGACATATCGCGGCTTCGTGTTCGCCAGCCAGGCGGCGTTCGGGCCGGACCTCAAAACATTTCTGGGCGGCGTCATCACCTCCATCGACAACCTCTGTGATCGCTCGCCGGTCGGTGAAGTCGAGGTGGCCGGCGGCATCTTCCGTGTTCAGCAGCGCTCGAACTGGAAAGTGTTCTACGAGAACCTGCACGACACCATGCACGCCCGCGTGACCCACGAATCGTCGGTAGACGCGGCGCGTGGCGAAGCCGATGCCATCGGTGAAATGCCCTTCGAACTGTTGATCATGGACGGCAATGGCGAACCCTACGACTTCTGGGAAAAGCTCGAACTGCGCGCCTACCACAACGGCCACGGCTACATGGAAGCGATCTTCGACCCGGCCGCCGCCGAGCGCGACGAGGTCTCCCGCGCCCACTTCGAATGCCTGAGCCAGGCCTATGGCGAGCAGCGTGCCAAAGAGATCCTGGGCATGAATCGCCACAACACGGTGATTTACGGCAGCGGATCGCCGCACACGGTGTTCATGCAATTCCGGGTCATCCGTCCCATCGCCGTGGACCAGACCATGGTCGAGATCCAGACCTTCCGCTGCAAGGGTGCTCCAGATGCCGTGTTCGACCGTGCGCTGACCTACGCCAACGTCATCAACTCGCCCTCCTCCAACGTGATGCCCGACGACGTCGAAGTCTATGCTCGCTGTCAGGAAGGCAACATGACCCGCGGTGGCGAGTGGATCAGCATGCACCGCTACGTGGGCACCGATAAGCCACTGGAGGACGGCGCAGTCTCCACCAACGGCACCAGCGAACTGCCGATGCGCAACCAGTTCGCCGCCTGGAAACAGTTCATGACCGCCACCCCGATTGCCAAGGAGAGCACCCATGCTGCTTGATCGCCGAATCGACGTCGACACCCGCCAATTGACCCCGGCCCAGGTTCCCGCCGAAACCCTGCGCCAGATCGAACAGTTTCTTTTTCAGGAGGCGCGCCTGCTGGATGAGCGGCGCTTCTGGGAGTGGGACAAGCTGTTCACCGACACTGGCATGTATTGGGTGCCGCACAAGCACGAGCAAGCCAACCCGTTCGACCATATCTCGTTGTTCTGGGAAAACCGCATGCTGCGCGAAGTACGGATCCGGCGGGTGGAAAACGCCCGCAACTGGTCCCAGCAACCGCAGACCCAAACCGCGCACCTGGTCGGTAACGTCATGGTCGAAGGTCTCGATGCGCAGGGGTTGCTGGTGATCAGCGCGAGCTTCCAGTACAGCGAATGGCGCCTGGAACAACGCCAGCTCGCCGGTCGCTACACCTATAAGTTGGCCGCCCAGGACGGTGGTGGCTGGCGGATCCAGCTCAAGCGCGTGGACCTCATCAACTGCAACGATGTGTTCGCCAACCTGGAGGTATTCGTGTGATGAACGCGCCGCTGGTGATCGCCCTGCACTATCAGAACGACGTGCTGCACCCCGAAGGCAAGATACGGGTCGGGCTGGGGGCTGATGATAGCGTGCGTGGGGCGCTGCTCGATGCGGCCGGCCGATTGCTCGCCGGCGCACGCGCCAAAGGCTGGCCGATCGTCCACGTGCGTGTGGCGTTCCGACCGGACTACGCCGACCTGATCCAGAACGCGCCGATCCTGCGCACGGTCGCCACCCTTGGCGCTGTTCGGGAAGGCAGTTGGGGCGCGGAATTCCTCAGCGCTCTGGCCCCACTGAATAGTCGCCGCGAGTTCGTCGTCACCCATAACCGGATCAATGCGTTTTATGGCTCGCCGCTGGAAACCGTGGTGCGCCGGTTCAATCCCTCGCACTTGTTGATTTCTGGCGTGGCGACCCACTCTGTGGTGGAAAGCACCGTGCGCCATGCGGTGGATTGCGGTTTCGAGGTGACGGTTGCGGCGGATGCCTGCGCCAGTGCGGACAGCGGAGTGCACGCGGCCTCGCTGGCGAGCATGGCGCTGATTGCCCGTATCAGTCACGTCAACGAAGCGCTGGAGGACTTGGCATGATGCTCGAAGGTAAAGTGGCGATTGTGACGGGCAGCACGCAAGGGCTGGGTCTGGACATCGCTCGGCAGCTGTTGGCTGAGGGTGCCCGGGTGATGCTGGTGGGGCGCAACGCCGACGGTGGTCAGGCATTGGCGCAAACGCTGGATTGCGGGTTTTGCACCTGCGATGTGGAGCTCGACGAAGACATCGACGCGTGCATCGCTGCCACGCTGGCCCGCTTCGGCAGGCTCGACATTCTGGTCAACAACGCATGCCTGTACGCCGATCAGGGGTTGGCTTCGGATCGCGCGCAGTGGCTGAAAACCCTCAATGTCAATCTGGTATCGGCGGCGATTTTTACCCAAAAGGCCGCCGTGCATCTGCCCAGCGGTGGCGTGGTGATCAACATCGGCAGTAGCGGCGGCAAATTCGGTGCGGCCGGGCGCGCGCTCTACCCTGCTTCCAAGGCCGGCATCCTGCAGCTGACGAAAAACCTGGCCATGACCCTGGCCCCGGCGCAAGTCCGAGTGCTGAGCGTATCCCCGGCCTGGACCTGGTCACCCAGCGTCGCCGAATTCAGCGACAACGATCCGCAACTGGCCGACCGGGTCGGCGCCCCCTTTCATCCGCTCGGGCGCATCGGCCGGGGCCATGAGATCGGCAACGTCGTGGCCTTTCTGTGCAGTGCCGGCGCCAGCTGGATGACCGGTGTCGACGTGCCGGTGGACGGCGGCTTTTCGATTCTCGGGCCCGACCGCGGCGTGTCGCCGCGTGTGTGGTTCCAGCAACACCGTGACAACCAATAAATCTGATAACCGAATGAGGGAGATGACATGGGCAAGATGATTGAGATCCGGGCAACGGACAGCAGCGCCACGTTCAGCGGTTACCTGGCCCTGCCGGCCAGCGGCAAGGGCCCCGGAGTGGTGATCGGTCAGGAAATTTTCGGAATCAACGCCAACATCCGCGCCGTGGCCGATTTCTATGCCGAGGAAGGCTATGTGGCGTTGGTGCCAGATCTATTCTGGCGCCTGCAACCGGGCATTGACCTGGGCTACACCGAAGCGGACTTTGCCGTGGCCATCGACCTGTTCCAGCGTCTGGATGTGGACAAGGCTGTCACTGACATCGATGCCAGTTTCAACGCCCTGCGTGCACTGCCTGAAGTCGAAGGCGCGGGCCTGGGTTATGTCGGCCTCTGCATGGGCGGCAAGCTGGCCTGGCTGACTGCCACGCGCACTGATGTGGCTTGCGCCGTCGGCTATTACGGCATGGGCATCGAACTCCTGCTGCACGAATCGGAAAACCTCAAGGGTCGCCTGGTCCTGCATTTTGCCGAAAACGATGGCTACTGCGACGCCAGTGCCCGCGCCCAAATCAGCCAACACCTGGCCGGCAACGACAAGGCCGAAATCTACGTGTACCCAGGCGTCGACCACGCCTTCGCCCGGGCCGGGAGTTCACACTACGACAAACCGGCCTCGCTGATGGCCCATGAACGCAGCATCGCCGCCCTCAAACGCGAGATCGGCCCCCACTTCAACCTATCAGCCCTGTGGGAAGACCATATCCGCCACGAGTTCGAGACCCGTGACGTACCGGCCACCATGGCGACTATGGTCGCCGAACCCTACGTCAACCATATTCCCACCATGACCGGCGGCGTCGGCGCCAAGCAGCTCAGCCGCTTCTACCAACACCATTTTGTCCACGGCAACCCGCCGGACATGAAGCTCATCCCGATCTCGCGCACCATCGGCGCACTGCAGATCGTCGATGAATTCATCATGTGCTTCACCCACAGCACCGAAATCGACTGGATGTTGCCCAACGTGGCACCCACCGGAAAATACGTCGAGATTCCGATGCTGGGCGTGATCAAGTTCCGCGGGGACAAGCTGTACCACGAGCACATCTACTGGGACCAGGCCAGTGTGCTGGTGCAGATTGGCTTGTTGAACCCTGAAGGGCTACCGGTGGCCGGGGTGGAAACGGCGAGAAAGCTGCTGGATGAACAACTGCCGTCCAACACGTTGATGGGGCGCTGGACGCAAAGCGAACAATAGAGACTGCATGAATGCAAAAAGGCCGATCTGTCACTCAACAGATCGGCCTTTTTCATTCGATTAAACGTCAGACATGCTCACTGCTTTTCGCATGCACCGGGCGTGGCTCGCCATGCCCGTGGTCCACCTCAACCACCGGAACCTCCTTGCCATCACAGTCATGCAACTTGCCGTCGCTGAAGTAATCCCCTTCGCGCAGCGCTGCCAGATCCTGATAACGCAGAACCCGCTCGGTGCCTGCCGCAAACACCGACTGCTGGTCGGAGTTACCGGCCGTGAGGTGGTTGAAGGTCAGGTTGAGCACGATCGCCATGATCGCCGAGGAACTGATACCGGAATGGAAGATCGTGGCGAACCAGCTTGGGAAGTGATCGTAGAAGTTCGGTGCGGCGATCGGGATCATGCCGAAGCCGATCGAGGTCGCCACGATGATCAGGTTGACGTTGTTGCGGTAGTCGACCTTCGACAGCGTCCGGATACCACTGGCTGCGACGGTGCCGAACAACACGATACCGGCGCCACCGAGAACGGAGGTCGGCACGGCGGCGATGACCCGGCCCATGAACGGCAGCAGGCCGAGCAGCACCAGGAACAGACCACCGGTGGCAACCACGTAACGGCTCTTGATCCCCGTCACCGCCACCAGCCCGACGTTCTGGGCGAAGGCGCTCTGGGTAAAGGAGCCGAAGATCGGCGCGATCATGCTCGACAGCATGTCGGCGCGCAGACCATTGCCCAGACGCTTGGAGTCAACCTTGGTGTCGATGATTTCACCAACCGCCAGGATATCCGCCGAGGTTTCCACCAGCGTCACCATGACCACGATGCACATCGACAGGATCGCCGCGAAGTGGAACGTCGGCATGCCGAAATGGAACGGGGTCGGGAAGCCGAACATCGGACCTTCGCTGACGGATGAGAAGTCCGCCATGCCCAGGAACACCGCGACGACCGTACCGATGACCATTGCCAAAAGGATCGAGAGACGGGAGATGGTCGCGCTGCCGATTTTGCTCAGCAACAGCACCAACACCAGCGTCATTGCAGCCAGACCGATATTGGCCATACTGCCGAACTCTGGGGAATGGCTGTTACCGCCCATGGCCCAGCGTGCCGCCACCGGCATCAACGTCAGGCCGATGGTGGTGATCACGATGCCCGTGACCAACGGCGGGAAGAACTTGGTGATTCGAGAGAACACTGGCGTGATCAGCAACCCAATCAGGGACGCCGCTATCACCGCCCCCAGAATCGACTGAAACCCGCCCTCGCCGCCGCTGCTGACAATCGCCACCATGGTTGCGACACCCGAAAACGACACGCCCTGTACCAGCGGCAACTGACAACCGAAAAACGGTAGACCCAGGGTTTGCAGCAACGTGGCCAGCCCCCCCGCAAACAATGAAGCAGCAATCAACAATCCAATGTCCGCCGGCGAGAGGCCGGCCGCCTGACCAATGATCAAAGGCACCGCGACGATGCCACCGTACATGGTCAGAACATGTTGCAGGCCATAAGCCATATTCGCGCCGATACCAAGATTTTCATCTTCTGGCCGTTGGTGTGAAACATGGGGCGTTTTCATGTTAGGGGGTTCCCTGGTTTTTGTTATGCGCACACTGTATGCAAGACTCAGGACAAATGTCTATAGAGTTGTATACAACTTGCTCGTCAAATTATGAACGACTGGTCATGCAAGCCGTCTGCCATCCGAGCGCAATCTCACCTAAAACCTTGAAATATATCCTCACGAGCCATTCTCCCCTGCCCGCTGATATTTTTAATTCCTGGCGACCACCGGTCGTAATCACCGCTGAGACCCATTCCGCTGTGCACCTCAAAAAGGGATCACTCTCAGAGAAATTCATCGTGCGATGGAACCCGGTGCGCAACCCTGAATTGATGCAAAAAGGGGCAGATTGATTCAATCTGCCCCTTTTTTGTGTGCACGGGTATGCATCTATTGCAGCTTGATCACACGCTCAAGTGTGTGCATCAAGTTTTCATAGGGCGGCACCCGAATGCCGAACTCGCCTTCCAGCAAGGCGATCAATTGCGGCACATCGCCCACCTGCCGGCGTTCGCTCTCATGGCCTGTGCGATGGATCGCAAAACTGCCGTTATTGAGCGTACAACGCCACCCTTCCCCGGTTCGCGCCACCATCAATTGCTTGGCGAACGATGATTGCGGATGAGCCGAGACGTACCAGTTGCCGACGCTGTAATCGATGTCTTCCTGGCGTTGCAGGTCGAAGATGTACATCGCTCGCCACTCGTCGCCGACCTCGGCTCGAAGCGTGTAACCATCCGCGTGCTGTTCGATGCGATAGGGTTCGTGAGGCGTGACTTGCTCGGCAGGGCTGTCGAGCAACAGCGGCGCAGTGGGCACCATGCCGCCGAAGCCGACGTCGGTGATATAGCGCACGCCGTCCAGGGTTACCAGGCTCAAGCGATGGGTGCGAGCGGTCCATGCGCCTTCGGGCTGACCCATGACCACGCGACCGCTGATGCCACGCGCGTCGAATCCCAATTCCTGAAGCAAAATCAGGTACAGATAGTTGAGTTCGTAGCAGTACCCGCCTCGCCCGTTGTGCAGGACTTTCTGCTCGATCGACGGCAAGTCGATCAGCACCGGTTCGCCCGACAGTGTGGTGAGATTTTCAAACGGGAAAGCGCCGGTGTGGCGCAATTGAAGCTGCTGCAAGGTTTCCAGGGTCGGCGCCGGAGGCGCATCGAAGCCCAGGCGCCGCAGGTACAGCGCACGGTCGGTCAGGCGTGGCTCGCTCATCGTTCAGTCCTTTTGCACGGCGGCTGCGGATCGTTCCGCCAATGGCCACTATGTATAAGGGATGAACCGCAGCGCACGACAATTGATTTAGCCAATCGCCCAGTAAAAACAATCAACGGCGTTTGCGCGAGTCCAATTGAATCCAGGTGGGCGCATGGTCGCTGGCATGCGGTTCGTTGCGCACCCAGGCGTCGACGCCAGCGTCTCGCAAGTAAGGTCTCAGCGCCGGATTGAGTAACAGGTGATCGATGCGCAAGCCAGCGTTCTTCTGCCAATGCTGGCGAAAGTAATCCCAGAAGGTGTAGAGCCGATCCTCGGGATACACGTGGCGCAATGAGTCGGTCCAGCCCTGACCCAGCAAACGCTGATAACACGCGCGACTCTCGGGCTGCAGCAAGGCGTCCTTGAGCCAGGAGCGCGGGTTGTAGATGTCCAGGTCGGTAGGAACCACGTTGTAGTCACCCGCCAGCACCACCGGGTGATCACTGTCCTGCAACGTCTGCGCATGACGGATCAGCCGCTCGAACCAGGCCAGTTTGTAATCGAATTTCGGCCCCGGCTGCGGGTTGCCATTGGGCAAGTACAGGCAGCCCACCAGCACGCCGTGCACGGCGGCTTCCAAATAGCGACTCTGACTGTCGCCTTCATCACCCGGCAACCCTCGCCGACTCTCCAGCGGTTGCGCATCCCGCGCCAGAATCGCCACCCCGTTCCACGACGCCTGCCCCTGCCAGATCGCGCCGTAGCCAATGGCCTCAAGCTCGGCGGCGGGAAAGGCGCTGTCCACCGATTTGAGTTCCTGCAGACAGGCGATATCCGGTTTCTCGCGTTCAAGCCAGGCCAGCAGGTTCGGCAACCGGGCGCGCATGCCATTGACGTTGAAAGTCGCAATTCGCAGCTTTTTCATGGCCACCGTTCCGTTTGGCGGGGTGTAAAAACTGTGACCTCAGTGCCCGCCCGTGGTTGCGTTGGCCGCCGGGTGTACGGCGTCTTGAACTCAAGCTGGCCTGATATTGCTCGTCGCTCACACGCCAAACCAATGCGGGATTGTTGTCTGCGGCGTCCTGTCGGCTGCCTTCCACCGCCTGATTTTTACATCTGTTTGACCGCAGGCGGGTTCCACTTGCCGTTCATTGCGTCGGCCTTCGGCCCATACAGGCGCATGGTCAGGTTGAACGGGCCTTTGGGCGCCGGCAGCCAATTGGCCTCAAGCTCCTTGCCGGGGCTTTCGTTCTGGAAATAGAGATCCAGCGACCCATCGGCATTGGTCTTGAACGGCATCCAGCTGCTGACTGCGAAGCGGTCCAGTTTATTACCGACCTGAAAACCTTCAGGGTCGTACAGCGTGACTGACCAGAACGCATTCACCGGCGGCTCCTGCCCTTTGTCGAAATGCATCACGTATTTGTTCACGCCATCGAGTGCCTTGCCGTTTGAGTCGCCCACATTCAATGGATAAATCGCATCCTCGGGCAGGTTGGCGCCGAGCCCTACCTGGGCCACGATCGCACGCTTGAGGTAATAGTTGCCGTAGACCCCCATGGTGTCAGTGTTCATCGACCAGCCATTCTCCACCCGCGCCAGCGTCGGTATCTTCCACGCCATCAGCGCTTGCGCGTCCTTGGGCACCGTTGCAAGCGCCGCTTTTACATCAGGGTCCAGCGCATCCAGGCTGAATGACTTGCCGGGCTCAATACCGATGCGCTTGATCTGCGCCAGCATCGGCTGATCGGTGATGTGCGGTGGGTTCACTTTCAGCAGTTCGGCGGCGTAGGCGAAGTAGTCGCCGGCCGACATCGTGTCGACCTGGACTTTGGGCGGAGTTTTCATGTCCACGGCCGGGTCGATTTTCACACTGACCGCTTCAGCTTCTTTGCCCATGCGCGACAACGCCGTCACGGTGTAGCCCGCCTGAATCTTGTGTACCGCCGCGTAGTCCGCCGCGCCATCAGTCTTGGTGCGGCCGATGATCCAGACAAAAGGTGTAGGCGCCGGCAGCTGGCTCATTCCGGCCGGCACGGTGCCGGTCCAGCCCGGGGGCGTTACCAGGAATTGCGCAGCCTCGGTGCCCGTGGTGCGCCAGCCCGGCGAGGCGAACACGTCGCTCCACATGTCGAGCATCGGCAGCAAATAGAAGCGCCCGGCGGTGTCCGGCGCGGCGATCACCAGTGGCTCCTTGGTCAAGTCCAGCCATGCGATCGAATACAACGTGTCGAAGTTCGAGCGCACCACGCCTTTGAAATCCGCTGGAGGATACTGCGGCACGCTGACAAACATGTTCATCGGGCCTTTACCGAATTCCTTGCCCGGTTCGATGTTGGTGAATTGCTGGCGGGTGATGTCCATGGTCAGCAGCGGATAAAAATAAACGTAGGCATCAACGCCGATCGCATGGGCCTCTTCGGCAGTGATTTTCGATTGCGCGTGACTGGCCAGCGGAAAAATGGCGGAGGCTGCAACGGTTAGAGCAACGGCTGTCAATGCATGGGTTATCGGCATGTTGGCGATCATCCGTACGTAAAGGCGATCTGCCGGATTCGGCAGAGCTTACGGAACTCTAGACGATCAATCGGACAACTTTTGACAGGCGGACAGCCGGGCCGGTCGTGGTGTTTCGAGGGTGATACAACCCGGCGAAAGCTTCAACGATCCGAGCGCATCAGCGCCGGCACGCCGCCCTCCATCGACAGCACGGCGGAGCGATTGCGCCCCGAATGCTTGGCCTGGTACAGCGCCGCGTCCGCACGCTGGATAAACACTTCCATACTGTCGCGCCCCGTCGGTATAAACGAATAACAGCCGAGGCTGATCGTGACGTAACCGGTGGGCGAACCGCTGTGGCTGATGTTCTTGTCCATGACGCTGCGGCGGATATGTTCGGCTATCGTCATGGCGCCGTGAATGTCGGTATCGGGCAACAACACCGCAAACTCTTCGCCGCCGTAACGCACCGCCAGATCGGCCTTGCGATGGCAGCAAGCCTTTACCGCCCGCGCCACCTCCGCCAGGCAGTGATCCCCCACCACATGACCGTAGGTGTCGTTGTAGCACTTGAAATAATCGATATCGAGCATGATCAGGCTCAGCGCACTGTGCTGGCGTGCGCCGCGTCCGAACTCGATATCCAGCGCCCGCTCGAACAATCGCCGGTTGGCCAGACCGGTCAGGCTGTCGTGGGTAGCGATCAGCTCCAGCGCTTCCTGGGCCTTGCGCAAATCCGCCTCGACCCGTTCGCCGACGCGCAACTGACGGATGAATACCCAACCGAACAGGCCCACGCCGAGCATCACCAGCGCAACAACGGCACTGGAGCGATACGCCGTGTCGTACCATCCCGCCAGAATCGAATCCCGGGACGATGCCGCCGAGACCACCAGCGGGTAAGCCTCCAGCTGCCGGTAGCCATGCAAACGGACAACGCCATCCATCACCGAAGTGAACATCGCGTTGCCTGAAGGCGCTAGCGGCAGGAGGTTCTGAAAGATTTCGCCCTGGGCCAACGACGCGCCGATCTGCGACTCCATGAACGGCCGGCGCGCCAGGAGCGTTCCATCGGTCAAGCCGAGGAACATCGAGCCGTTGTCGTCGATGTCGAAACTTTTGAAGAACTGGTCGAAGTAGGACATTTTGATCCCGGCCAGTAGCACGCCCTGGAACTGGCCGTTCTTGTCGTTCACCCGTTTGGATACCGGAATGATCCACTCGCCATTTTCCCGGCTGCGAATCGCCGGGCTGATATGCGCCACGGACGACACGTTTTGCTGGTGAAACTTGAAGTACTCGCGGTCCGCCACGCCCGGCCCCCGAGGCAGACTCTCGAATGAGGTCACGACCCACTGGCCTTTCTGGTCGAACAACAGAATGCCGTGCAATTGATTCAGCGCCTGCACCCGTCGGGCGAAAGTACTCTGCAAGCGAGCTCTCAGGGAGGGAGTGAATCCATCGAACTGAATCCAGTCCACCAGACTGGTCAGCACCAGGTCGGCCTGCATGAAGGTGTCTTCGGCTTGCTGCGCCATGGCCCGCGTCAGGTTCGACGAGGCGACCTGGGCCTGGCTCAAGGCATGCCGCCGGGATTGCTCCAGTTGCAGATACAGCAACGCGCACAGGCACAAACACACCGTGACAATGAACAATACCGCTGCCTTGCGCAGCGGTATGCGTTTCAATGCGACGCCAGG
This sequence comes from Pseudomonas sp. NFX224, assembly GCF_048565165.1. Lineage (NCBI taxonomy): Bacteria > Pseudomonadati > Pseudomonadota > Gammaproteobacteria > Pseudomonadales > Pseudomonadaceae > Pseudomonas > Pseudomonas sp. NFX224. The sequence goes on from NZ_CP183416.1 coordinate 817,207, forward strand.
GGCGTGGTGTGGGTCGTACTGGCGTGTAGGCAAAAAGCGCATCCTGAAAGGGCAAGGCATGGGCGACCGCCCAAATCCCCTGGTTTTGTGCGCCAAGTTTACGGGGTTACAACCCACAAATGGCAGCCATATGTCACGTGGTCGCCATCCGCCTCAACCGTCAGAACGCTGCAATCGCCGCATCGCATCGGGCGATGGTTGAGGTTCTGTGGGTGGAGTTGAGCCAGGCTTGATTGTCATATCAGCCGGTCGAGTTCATCCAGTGTCACGCGTGGGACAAGATCGGCAGGAATCTTCGAAGTGCTGGACAGGTTGTAAACCTGAAAATCCTTGTTCACGACGCTTTTCGCCAGGATCGCGAAAGACGGCAGGATTCTCGTATAAAAATGATTGTCGAGTACGCAGGGAGATATGAACGTCCCGGGTGCTTCGTAAAAGCGGCTCACCGATGGGTCCAGATCGACACCGACCAGGAACACCTTGGTAAACCCCAAATGATAGGCAAGTTGTACGGCCAGGTAGGCCACCGTACGCGCATCAAAAAAGCCGCGCTTGAGGTTCTTGCTGAAGCCCAGGGTTTTATTGCGGCCATTGCCGATCTTGCGATTTCTCACCAGTTCTTTATCCGTCCTGAACAAGTCACGCCAGGAAAGCCTCGGTGCCCGCCTCAAAAAATATAGATCCCCCTGGGGCTTGAACGAGGTATGCCAGATATGTTTTTCCCACAACGCTACCCGCGCACTGAGGCGCATGGCTTTTGTGAAGAGTTCGGGTTGCTGCTCGGAAAAACCCTGATCGGTGCACACATAAAAAAACGGACTGATGCCAGTCCCGATAAATTTCGAAATGGCGCCGTTCATGGTGATCATTGGAACGTCTGCGTACTTGTGCAGTGGAAAATGCTTTGCGGAAGCGCCCGAAGCAATGATCAACACTGAACCTTTTTCAGAGTTGCGGCATTCATCCAGGTCGCGCACATGAAGTGGCCCGGTGCTGAGTGACGGCTTTTTTTGCGCAACATCCATTAATGAATTCCCTATCCATGTCGGTCAATCAGTGATGTCTGACCCGCTTCCAGAACAATAGTTTTGATCTGAAAACGCATTCTGCCTCTCCTTTGCTACGGCTTGGCCTGCTCTGTTACGACCAGCGCACTTTCCGCTCCCGGCAACTCCAATGCGGGCAGTTTTGATGGCTGGTTCAATTGACGCAGTACCGGAGAATCGTAGCCGTAAACGTCAGGTTTGAACGTCACCCTTCCTTCTTTGCTCAAGTCGACCGTCCAGTACGCCAGCAGCACCGGCACCTTGACCGGGAGCTTGATGTTTTCAGTCTTGCCGTTTGCCAACTGCTTTTGAATGCCCTCGCTGTTCCAGCGCACCGGGTCGTTGAACAACAGTTCGACCAACTGCAGCGGATTTTCCACCCGGATGCACCCGGAGCTGGTGGCGCGCATGGACTTGGCAAACAACTCGCGGTGCGGCGTGTCATGCAGATAAATCGCATAGTCGTTGGGGAATCGAATGACCACCTGCCCTAACGAGTTCTCGGGGCCGGCATCCTGACGCAGCGTGATTCCGCGCGCGTTGTACCAGTCGATGCCCGACGGATCGAGCACATGCCCATCCCGGTCCAGGGCTCTGATCCGGTTGGCGGCCAGGTAGTCCGGGTTCTGTTGAATCTTGGGCAGCATGTCCTTGACCAGAATCGTCGGCGGCACCGTCCAGGTGGGGTTGAACGTGATGTAAGTGATTTCGGACTGAAATACCGGCGTACTGCGAAACGGCTTGCCGACCTGCACCCGGGAACGCCAGATCGGCTGGCCGTCGCGATACAGCGCGACCTTGTACCCGGCGATGTCGACCACGACAAAAGTGCCCTGGAGTTTGTACAGCAGCCAACGCGCCCGCTCCATATTCACACGAACCTGATCGATCCGCGCTTCAACGGGCACATTCAACGCCGCCAGGGTCGCCGCCCCCGCCACGCCATCCGCGCCAAGGTATTGCTCGGTCTGATACTTCTTCACTGCCGCGATGACACTGTCGTCGTAATCATTGCGCTTGCTGTGCGGGGTAGCCAGGTAACCACCGGCCGTCAAACGTGCACGCAACTGCGCGACTGCCGTCCCGCTCATCCCCGGCTTGAGTGACTGCCCTTCGGTGACTTTCGGCCAACCGCCGGCATCGCGCACCTGACGCAACTGCGCCAAGGCTTCTCGCATGCTGCGGTAAACCGCTTCCTGCGGCGGTGCCTGAGCGAACCCGCGTGCCACGTCGTGATCGTCGAGGGCGGCAAAGAAACTGTTCACATCCTCACGGGGGTCAACGCCGACCGGGTCGAAATTCCAATGAAAGTCCAGTCGCGACGGATCGACTTTACCGCGTCGCAATTGCAGCAACGCAGTGATGTAGGTGCGGGTCAGCGCGATATCGAAGGCTGCCGATTGCATCGGTGTTGGCGCTGTGGCCTGCATCGCCAGTTGCGCCTGTGCCAGCTCTTCAATCCGATAGTCCTCAGGGATCAGGCCATCGATTTGCGTGTCATTCAGGCTTTTGAGCAACTGGGTGACATCGCGTCCGTTGGTCCACGCAGCGCGATAATTACGGTGCGAGTAATAATCCATGACCACCCGGCTGATATCCACCCGCTGATGCTTACGCGCAGTAAGCAACGGCGGGAAGGCCGATTTCAACGGTTCCAGTACGGCCTGGATCGCTTGACCGACAACATCATCGGGCGCTGCGGACAAAACGGTCCTTTCCGGAGATACCGGCACGATCGGCGAACTTTCACCAAAAGCAGTGCCGCTGATCAGAAAGACCATAAAAAGTACACGGCTTATGACGAATAACCTTGTTAATTGCCCCATGGATAATCCTTAATCTCCCGCAAATCAAAAGGCTAGCGTTCCACTCGCTGCTAGACTCGATATATTCCTGATGAGACTTACCTTATGCCGTTACATCGCTTTGGCTTTCTACTCACAGCGCTGCTGTTGACGTCGGTCTGCCTACCCGCAGCCTACGCCGATTCGCTGGAAGTCGCGCTGGCCAAAGCCGCTCCAAAAGCCAATGCCAAAGTCATCGCCCTGGCTGTACGCGCCACCCAGTGCACTCGCGCCCAAGGCGCAGCCCCGGCACAGAGACTAGCAGTGATCGATTATTCCCTGCCCTCGACTGAACAACGACTGTGGGTTTTCGACCTGAAAAAGCGCAAATTGCTCTTTCACGAACTCGTCGCCCATGGCCGCAACAGCGGCGAAAACATGGCCACATGGTTCTCCAACCAGAACGAAAGTTTCGCCACCAGTATCGGTTTGTTCCGCACGCAAGAAAGTTACCGCGGCCAGAACGGCTATTCACTGCGCATGGAAGGCCTGGAGCCCGGCTTCAACGATAACGCTTTTGACCGGGCAATCGTCATTCACGGCGCACCGTACGTCAGTCCCGTCCTCGCACGCGCCAACGGCCGTATCGGCAGAAGCCTCGGCTGCCCAGCAGTCCGACCGGCGATTGCACATCGGCTGATCGACTCGATGAAAGACGGACAACTGCTGTTTTCCTATTATCCGGATCAGCGCTGGCTGAAATCGTCTTCGTACATTAATTGCGGTGGCGGCACCGTGGCGTCGTCCGATAAGGCGACAAAGCGGCAGTAATAGAGGTAATGACGGTTGAGAAGTGATTTCACTACACTCGCTCTCAACCTCCCTCACAAAAGTACAATACCAATGAAAAACACCAGAAGCACACTGATGCTCGGGGGCTTGTTCGCACTATCGTTTAGCGTCCAGGCACAGGAAGGCCCATCGCATCTGGACAGCGTCATCCAGCAAGGCCAATTGCGGGTATGCACCACCGGCGATTACAAGCCCTACACCTTCAAGGGCGAAGACGGCGAGTATTCAGGCATCGACATTGCCATGGCTCGCTCACTGGCCGACAGCCTCGGCGTCAAGGTGGAATGGGTGCCGACCACCTGGAAAACCCTGATGCCCGACATGCTCGCGGGTAAGTGTGACATCGGTATGGGCGGGATCTCGGTCACCCTCGAACGGCAGAAAAAAGCCTTCTTCAGCACCACTCTTGACGTCGATGGCAAGATCCCACTGGTGCGTTGCGAAAACCAGGCGCTGTACCAGACCATCGAACAGATCAACCAACCCTCGGTACGCCTGGTCGAACCGGCCGGCGGCACTAACGAAGCTTTCGTTCACGCCTACCTGCCCAAGGCACAATTGCAACTGCATGACAACGTGACCATCTTTCAGGAGCTGCTCGACAAGAAAGCAGACGTGATGATCACGGATGCGTCGGAAGCGCTGTACCAACAGAAGCAAAAACCAGGGCTGTGCGCGGTCAATCCGACGCAGTACATGCAATATGGCGAGAAGGCCTATCTGCTGCCCCGGGATGACATGACCTGGAAGTTGTATGTCGATCAGTGGCTGCATTTGGCCAAGGTGACGGGTAATTACCAGAAAGTGCTCGGGCAGTGGTTGGCGGTGCCTGAGGCTAAATAACGAGACATTGTTGCGAGCAGCAAAAAAGGCGCTCAACTTCAGGAGCGCCTTTTTTCCGCTCAGTGTCAGTCGTCGTGCAACAGGCCGGAACTGTACTCACCGAAACTACTGCCAAGCGCACTGCCATGGAAATTCAGTTTATTGGGGTTATTATGGGTGGGCCCCGGTCCGAATCCATTAGAGAACTGAGCATCATCTGCATAACGATGATCGGTACTTACACCCGAACAGGCGCTCAACAGAACAGCACCGGCGATCAATGCAACTTTGATGAGGTTTGAGATCATTTTTATTGTTCCTGTCGGTGGGGCGCGTTGGCTTGATCCTGTGCACTCATCCTAGGCCTCTGGCCAGCCGAGGATTATGAAACGTTGCCGGACGACAGCGTTGGTTCAGGTAAGAAGGCTACTGAAATCCATTACCTGATGATTGCCCCTGGCCCCGCCCAAGCCCCACAAGTGCAATCCTGTTAAACTCCCCCACCTCCCAGCCTCACCGATTCCAGATCCCCAATGTCCGTAGCTACCGCAACACCTGCCCCGCTGTCCCGCCGCTTTTCCGTCGCGCCGATGATGGATTGGACCGACCGCCATTGCCGCTTTTTCCTGCGCCTGCTATCGAAAAACGCCCTGCTCTACACCGAAATGGTCACCACCGGTGCCCTGCTCAATGGCGATCACGAGCGTTTCCTGCGCCATGACAAGGCCGAGCACCCGCTCGCCTTGCAGCTGGGTGGTAGCGTCCCTCTGGACTTGGCCGCGTGTGCACGCATGGCCCAGGAGCACGGCTACGACGAGGTGAACCTGAATGTCGGTTGCCCGAGCGATCGGGTGCAGAACAATATGATCGGCGCATGCCTGATGGCGCATCCGCAGTTGGTGGCCGACTGTGTGAAGGCAATGCGTGATGCGGTGTCGATTCCGGTGACGGTGAAGCACCGCATCGGCATCAATGGCCGTGACAGCTACGAGCAGTTGTGTGATTTCGTCGGCACGGTTCGCGAGGCCGGATGCACGAGTTTTACCGTGCATGCGCGGATCGCGATTCTGGAGGGGTTATCGCCGAAGGAGAACCGGGACATTCCACCGCTGCGTTATGACGTGGCGGCGCGGTTGAAGGCGGATTTTCCAGAACTGGAGATTATTCTCAACGGCGGGATCAAGACGCTGGAAGCCTGCCATGAGCATTTGCAGACGTTCGACGGCGTGATGCTCGGCCGCGAGGCTTATCACAATCCTTATGTGATGGCCGAAGTGGATCAGCAGTTGTTCGGCAGCACCGCGCCGGTGATCACTCGCGCCGAAGCACTGGCGCAATTGCGACCTTACATCGCCGCGCACATCGCTGCGGGCGGTTCGATGCACCACATCACGCGACACGTCTTGGGGCTGGGCACCGGTTTTCCGGGGGCGCGCAAGTTTCGGCAATTGTTGTCGGTGGATATCCACAAGGCCAAAGATCCGTTGGCCTTGCTGGATCAGGCCGCGCAGTTGCTTGAAGGGCGTTAAGCGCTGACTGAGCACCAGGTGCGGCTCACGCAACCTGGTGCCGTGGTTCAGAGTGCCGCCGCTTCAGTCCAGTTGACCCAACCGAATACCCACGTCGCCAGAATCAACAAACCGAATGCAATTCGATACCAGGCGAATGCCGCGTAGCTGTGGTTGGCGATGAACTTCAGCAAACCGCGTACCGCGAGCATGGCGAAGACGAACGCCGTCACGAAGCCCAAGGCAAAGACCGGCAAGTCGCCAGCCTGGAACAGGTCCCGGTATTTGTACCCTGAGTAAACGGCGGCGCCAACCATGGTTGGCATCGCCAGAAAGAACGAGAACTCGGTCGCTGCCTTGCGTGACAGACCAAACAGCAGCCCCCCGATAATGGTAGATCCCGAGCGCGAAGTGCCCGGGATCATCGCCAGGCATTGCGCGAAACCGACTTTGAGGGCGTCAGTCCAGCGCATATCGTCGACGTGGTCGACGTACACCACATGGTCGCGGCGCTCAGCCCACAACATGACGATGCCACCCAAGACCAGCGCCACCGCTACGGTTATTGGGTTGAACAGGTACTCGTGAATTTTATCGGCGAACAGTACCCCCAGGGCAACGGCGGGCATAAATGCGATCAATAGGTTCAAGGTAAAACGTTGCGCATTCCGCTGGGTCGGCAATCCGCTGACGATTTCGAGGATCTTGCGCCGGAACTCCCAGACGACCGCCAGGATCGCCCCTAGTTGGATAATGATGTTAAAGGCCATGGCTCGCTCACCACCGAAATCGAGCAAGTCCGCGACAATAATTTGGTGCCCGGTACTTGATATGGGCAAAAACTCCGTCAGTCCCTCGACCGCCCCCAAGATCAAAACCGTAACCGTAGTCCAGAAATCCATTAACCCCCCGATTAGACCCTCGCGACCCACGCGTGCAAGGTCTTTTGACCATTCGACCATTTGAATTTCATCAAATAAGGCGCCCGCAAAGAAAGGCAAGAACAGATCCTGACCTCAATGTCGTTGACAACCATCATCAGGCGAAAGAAATAGTAGAACGCATCAAGCCGGACATTAGAACCGCTTGTTATTAAATGTCCAGCCTCCACAGTCGCAATCGAGAAGTTATATAAAAGTTATTAAAGGATATATTCCTCTCCAAAATTGCGTGCCCCCCTCCACCGAGAAGAAATTTTCAGGGTTTGGTGAACTTCCGATACAAAACAAAAAACGATGCAAGCTTCAGTCACACATACAGCTTATGGGTTCGTAAACCCGGGATATCGAGAAAAAAGGTGGCACAATGCTATACACTGATATCCTCGAGCGCGCCTCAGATAATTGACCGTTCCGCTCCCCTGGAGCGCAAACGGTCACGTAAAACTCATCACCAATGTTAGAAAAACCGTGACGCCATTTAAAATTTCCCCGAAATGTTACCAATTGTCAGTCACAAACGAGAATCGGTGCTTTAACATCCAAACGTCAGCACACAGCCGAGTCAAAGCATGATGCTTACAGGTGACAAAACGACTTCAAGCCACGAGCACGCAAAGGAGCAGACAGGGATTCTCACCATTGGGCGGACCCATATGTTAGCTGAGGATTTCAGGGAATTAGTCGCCAGCCACGCAGGCAATGAAGTACCCGTCGATGCAACGTGCTACAGCAATCCATTCAACAGAAATATGCACCCGGAATTGTACCGAGCGGTCTTTATCGTCGTAGACAATCCTCAGGCGTATGTTGAAAGCATTGCATTGATCGAAAGTCTGCGCGCCAACAATATGGCGTCAATAATTTTTGCAGCGGTCACCGGATCAGGCACTTATAACAAGATGAAGTACTATCTTGCCGGTGCGGATTACTGCGGAAAATTCAGCAGTGCTCCTGACGAAAACGCCCAGGCATTTTCCGATTTTTTTGGTAGCCAGGAATGGCAGTCAAAAGATAACCTGCTTCTCGACCCCACGCGCATGTGCCTCATGGGAGATGATAAAAAACTTGATGTATCGTTTGCAGAAATGAAGATACTTGAAGCTTTTTCTGAAACGAAAAACCATATATTGAGCCATGACGAAATCGCCAGAGCCATGGGCCTCAATATTAATTTTTACGACCCGAGAGCCTTGGAAAAATCGATCAGCCGCCTTCGCGGCAAAATAAAAGGCATGTATGGCACCAACGCCATTCAAAGTATTCGCGGGCATGGATATCGCTTAATCAGGGGTTTGATTTCTACCACCTGATTATTTATGCAACGGAGTTATTGCATTATGAACGCAACCGAATGCGTGCCTCGCTTTGACCGTGCGAATCAGTACCTGTCTCGGCAACTTATTCTTGCACGCGATGACCGCCCATTTGGCAGCGAGATCAGAGTAAAAACCGACGCCAGCCAGTTCCTGTCCACTCTTGCATCTTACGCACCAGCAACGCATCAGATGAGCAGCATCTACAGTGAAGCATTGATGCATACTCGGCTGATTGCCTTCTCATTGAAAGATCGCAACGCCTCCAGCGAAAACAAATATTTGAGTCGCCGATTTGTTTGTATCGAACAGTCAGCGCTGATTAATGCTGCTCTCACCGAAGAGCTGATCCAGTGCAACGAGGCCCTGCGCGGCTTCGGTCAAACACTGGTGGTCGCACTCAATGAACTCCCTTTTCCGACGATCAGCTTTACTGATAAAAAGAAAATCATCCATAACGTGTATCAACTGAAAGATCACGGCGTCGAAATCGCATTCGATGGCTTCAACATTCAAGACGAAAGTATCGAGATTTTTACAACCCTGAATCTATTCGACTATATAAAGATCTCTGTTTCCACCTTAGACTTGAGCCTAAAGCTCACGAGCAACCCAGAACTATTCAATCGACTCTACGAGCGTATGACCCTGCAGGCTCACAATTCCAAAGTCAGCTTTATAGCGGACAGGGTAGAGCATGCTGCAAGCCATGTATTGGCGCGAGCCTTGCCCTTTGATTATTTCCAAGGGAGCCATTACTCCCCTGCCGACAACCTTTAAACCAATATCCAGGCGTGCAATTCAGGAGAGCGACATGGAAAGCAGTACAAACCTCCCGAGAAAATACTTTGTAGTAGTCACACATAGCCCCGCGCTACAGCTGGAACTGGAGACGCTACTCTCCAGCAAGCGATATAACTCGTTCGGTACGTCACAAACCAAGATGTTTGTATCAGGCGTAGTCCCACCCTCCTCCACTCCAAAACTTATGGAGTTTATTTCCCCGCACGTGGACAGAATGGTCTCGCCTGTTATCAAACATGATACACAGCGCATTCTTTCGACATTCAAGTCCGAGTGGCAAGCTGCTCAATCCATCCCTCGAACTCACAACATCACCTCTATCGCAATTGAACACAGAGAGGCCACCAGGGAATTTCCCTCCAGTCTGGTCGAGTCGCGCACAATACAGGCTGAAACCTGGCGATTCAGTAATGGCAGTGGCGCGTTGATCAAGGATGACATAGAGATTGTCTTGACTGGCCTGGAAGCCACATTACTCAAAAAGATGCTGCACCATGATGATCGCGTGGTCAGCAAAGACGATCTTATCCGCAGTATCGGCAGAGAGCCGGAACACTATCGCGGTCTCGAAATGTGTCTAAGCCGACTACAGGAAAAATTCAAAAGCGCCACTAATGGCGAACGTCTTTTTCGCGCAGTCAGAAATCGTGGATATTGCCTGATACAAAAGATCGTACGCGGAAAAAGTCTGGCCTAATTAAGTAAATTTGTGAAAGCGGTAGTGCACTACAAAAATAAAAACGTGCTTACCTAATCTCGCCACCTCCCCCCCCCTCTAAGCCCATCACAACCAAGTAACATTGCCGACTATTTCTAACACTCCTTACCTGCCCCATGCATCTCCCTTAATGCACCACCCTCCTTGTTAGAAGTCGTCAGACAGCCCTCACGCGAATCACTTAATCTATTTATTGACGACAGCGCCGCCCTGGCGTTTCAACGCGTCAGCGCATGGCCATCTTATAAAAACAATAACGCTTGCCAGATCAATTTTGACTCCTGCCTGTCGACACGTAAATGGACGTATGGGGATATCGCATGGTTAACAATCTTCGTATCAATCGAAATACCACTCTCAAAGGATTAACCTTTTGGGGACAGTGGGTAGTTGGCCAGGGCTTTGTTGTAGCTCTGTTACTTTCATTGGTTTATTACCAGACCGAAACGGTAGAGTTCTATTATCGAGTATGCGCAACACTAACCGTACTTGCATCGGTACCCGCTTACTCATGGTGTGGTGTCTATGCCAAGAAAGATAATTACCTGGAGGGGTTGATTAGACTACTGATGGGCTGGTCAATGACGTTGGCGGCACTGGCTATTGTCGCCTTCCTTTGCAAGGCCAATGAACTGTTTTCCCGGCAAATCATTCTGGTATGGGCGATCTGCAGTTACGTCGGGCAGGCGCTGTTGTACGTTCCCCTGCATGGCTTTTCGAAGTACTACCAAAGGTCACTTCAAAGAGAGCGTAGAACGCTGATCGTCGGTACTGGGGAACTGGCACTGGGGTTGGCTAACAAGCTTCATACCCTTGAGCATTTCCCACTGGTCGGCCTGGTAAGTTCCAACGCCACTCCCGTGCTGGAGGCAAGCGCGCCACCTGTCGTGGGTCCGCAAGAGGCGCTTTTGGAGCTGATCAAGATTCATGATGTTCGACGCCTGTACATCACACTCCCCCTGAGTGAGGCCGCACAAATCGAAGCCATGTATGGCGATTTGCTCGATGCCAACGTCGATGTGGTGTGGGTCCCTGACCTGAACAGCCTGACACTACTCAATCACTCGGTCAGTGATGTGGACGGCCTTCCCGCGATCCATTTGAATGAAAGCCCGCTGACCAGCCAACCCACCGCTGCCTTGAGTAAAAGCCTGCTCGATAAAAGCGTGGCACTGATGGCCATTGTCGTTCTAAGCCCGCTACTGCTAGTCATTGGTCTGGCCGTCAAGTTCACTTCCCATGGCCCGGTTTTCTTCAAACAAGACCGTCATGGCTGGAACGGGAAAGTCATCCAGGTCTGGAAGTTCCGCTCGATGCGCGTTCACGACGATGCTGAAGTCAAACAGGCCAGTCGTAATGACTCACGTATAACACCCGTCGGGCGCTTTATCCGTCGAACCTCTATCGATGAGTTGCCGCAGCTGTTCAATGTGCTGCAAGGCCATATGGCCCTTGTCGGGCCACGTCCGCACGCCATTGCGCACAACGACTACTACTCCGGAAAGATTCTCGCCTACATGGCTCGCCACCGAATCAAACCGGGGATCACCGGGCTGGCTCAAATCAACGGTTGCCGCGGCGAAACCGACACCATCGACAAGATGCAGAAACGCGTCGAGATCGACCTCAAGTACATCAATAACTGGTCGTTGTGGCTGGATCTGAAGATCCTGGTGAAGACGCCGTTCACCTTGCTGTCAAAGGACATCTATTGATGGCTGGATAGTCAGACGCAGGCAAACATCAAGGGGACGCAAGTCCCCTTTTTCATGGGCGGGATTCGGGTTCTGTCCCTCATCGACCTGACACGTCAAAACACCCCGGAGCTCATGTCAGCTCCGGGCGCAGTCGATCGAAGGGTGTTCCAAGGGGTGTGAATCGCAACAAACGCTGCGTTGTTGGCTGCTCACGGTACCACCACCTACACACGCACCCTTGCGGTAGAACGTGAAGCGATCTACAGCGCTTGTCGCCCTGTAGATCGCCTGTGGTCACTCAGTGATTTTCTCGAAGTTACGATAGAACAGGTCACTGTCACGGCTGTCGGTCATCGCCTTCAACGAGTAACTGCGATTGAGCCTCGCACCACCATCCCGGGTCAATGGCGACCAGACGATGTTGGCACGCCGCATGGTCGACATGTTCATCATCTCGTCGAACGGAATGGACATGTAAATACCCTTGTCGAAACTGCCCTCGCCGTACTCCGCGCTGGTCGCGGTGGTCAGTGTGACCCAGGCGCCAAATCGCACACCATTGGCGAACTCCCGTGAAAGGTCGACCGTGCCCCCCCAGTCCCGCGCCAGATAACGTCCGACGCTAACAGCCGCCTGGGTATCGAAAGGCAGGTCGGTATAGCCTGTGACGTGGCCAGTAACAGTCGAGTAGTCACGCAGGCCGAAACCCTGGTCAAAATTGCGTTGGCGAACAAAATTCAGGTCCGCACCGACAGACCAACGCTGCCCCGCCGGACGGAACAACACTTCTCCACCGACACCGGCAAACATCGACTCCAGATAACCGCCGTAAACCATCCCATACAAATCCTTATCCAGCTGTTTGGCATGGTTTAACTGGAAGGTCGGCATGGTCACGTCGGACGTCGTCAGGTACTCGCGCAGGTCAGTGCGCACTCGCGGCAAACCACTGGGTGCGTCGTAGGTAAAGTGGTCGTAGTTGTTCACCAGATTGACACTGAGCAGGCCGCTCCACCAGGTATTGCACGTGAAGCGATACTCGGCATCCGCATCCGCGGTCAATTGATAGAGCAACCCGTCAGGACCACCGATGTTCTGTTTGTAGCCCAACCCGATGCCATAGTTGAACGGATCGCGCGCCTGCGTGTATAGCGTCGTTTCCGTGTGCGGCATCGCGGCATTGACTTCCGTCGCGCGGTGCAGACTTTGCAGCGGTTCCTCATTGTTAATCACTTCGCGAAACGTCTGGCGCGGCACGCTGGTTTCTTCCAAAGGCATGTCGTAGCGCTTGTTCACCAAAGTGAACCAGTCGATGTCGTCGTTGACGCTGTTGTCCAGAATCCGGCTGGCGCGGCCGACGGCTTTTGCCGAGTGGAAATAATTCGTCTGCTCGCCGTATACAAACAACTCCGGGCCACGCTGGGTGATGCGCTCGACTTTGTAGCCAGCATTTTTCTGCAAGCGACGGGATACATCGGCCCAGTTGACCTGGTCCGGCGCGGTAGCGGGAGCCTGTGCGGGAAGGCGTTCTGCCGGTGGGTCGTAGGTCTTGGCCGGCGCCTTGCGGCTGACGAAGTTGGTGTGCAACGTGATGCCGAACATCGCGGTGTTGCCGCGCTCCCAACCTGCGCTGAGGTCCACTGAATCAGTCAGCTTGAAAACCGCACCGATGTTGATCGGCGAGTCCTGCTTGATCTGATTGTCCTTTGGCTCATTCTTGTAATCGTTGCCTTCATACTCGACTTTGAGGCTGAGCGGGTCCCACGGAGTCTGGTAGCTCACGCCACCAAACAGTGAGGGTCGTCCGCGAAAATAGGCATTGGTATTGACGTCACCGGTTCCGTCGCTGTCTGGCCGGGTCTTGAAACGATCGGCGACCCAACCGGCCGGATTATCGAAATCTCCCCGGTTGCCCAGGTAACCCCAGGCCACGCCGGCGCTGAAATCGAAGTCGTCGTAGCGTTTGTTGGCAACCAGGAATTCGCTGGAGAACAGACCGGTCCCCCCCACGTCACGGAAACCCAACGCCAGCTCTGGAGCCCAGTGGCTTTCTTGCCACAGACGTACCTTGACGTCCACGGCCTTGTCTTTATAGCTCTGGTCGCCGCTGAGCGACTCGGGGCCGTACTTGCGATTGGTGATCGCGGTGTAACGAAACGAGCCTTCGAGCCAATCGAATGGCTGCAGAGAAATGCTGTAGCGGCTGTACGGGTCTGTGCGACTGGCATTCACGCTCAACTCGCCCGCAGGGGCCATCCGCGCCGTCGGAGTCTGCAACAGGCCCACTCCGCCGAAATCATTTTGAGTAAAGCGTGGCTCGGCGTGCGCCAGACCACAGGGCAATAACAACACGGCTGCAAAACGTAAACTCAAGGAACCACCTCAGCCAGTTGTGTGGCAAGAAATTCAGCCAACTGCTGATTCAGTTCAGGTATGGGCGGATTTAGATCATCGGTTCTGACGGGAACCAGGATTTTGCTGCCAGCGGCAGGGACTTGGCCGCTCTCGCGATTCCAAGGCGCAATACCGACACGTCGGGTGACGCCATCGGGCTGAATGAGCCAGAGGTAATCGGTATCCGCGTCGGCCAGCGGTGCACACGACTGCAGGTATTCCCGCGCCTGTTGCATCGCGCGATGTTCGAGCCGGCACGGTCCTGCCACTGCGCCCAATACCTCGACCGCACTGAGTCGCGACGGATAGAGCAGGCTGTCGCCGTCATCGAGGCGAAAGTTGCGCGCGAACCCGACCTCGATCGCGACCGGGTCCAGAATGGCAACCTGGCGTCCCGTGACCGGCATGCGGCTGACTTGCTCGTACAACCGCAACGCCAATGCAGCCCGTTGGGTTTGCTCGAAGAGCAAAGCGGTTCGTTGCAGCACCTTCAAATCGAACAGGACACCTGCCTTGAGCCGAGTCTGCTCGTCGAGCAATGGCTGGCGTAGCCAGGCGGCGGCCAACCAGTAGCTTTCAGGATTGGGTTGCACGGAGCGGATCACGTCCAGTACGCGCGCCCCGGATGGCAGATCAACCGCCCCCGGGTTGCGCACATCACCACTGACGGAAACCGCTGCCACGCTCACACTGCTGCTAATCAACAGCAGGCTCGTCCATAACACGGCGGAAAACTTCAACGGACAACCTCACGCTCAGCGGTTAACCGAACGATCTTCACCCGCAGTTGTTTAGTCAGCTGCTGCTCACTCTGCAGGATGCAGCCGTTGTCCGGATTGACCCAGTAATGATTGGTCGCGTGCAGGCCAATAGCCGGTGCATCAATATGCTCATCGACACGCAGCAAAGCGTATTCCTTGTCCAGAATCCTGATGGTTTCCATGGGCTGGCGCGTAAAGCGGCTGTTCAACACCACACCCGTTTCATAGCCTTGATAAAGATCGATAAAGCGCTGGCTGCTGTAGCCATCTGGCAAACGGTGGAGCCCCTGTTTGAAGGGTGAAACGGCAGCAAAACGAGTGCCGTCCAGGTCGCCCCCCAAGCCAAGGCCGACGCTGCGCACCGCAAGCCCGTCGCGCAGTAACAGCACTTGCTTGCCGGAGGCGACCCAATACTGCAAATCGCCTCTCTGGCGCACCATTGCCAACACACCTTCGCCGGAAGGGGTGCTCAACTTGATCTGGGGATACCGGATCGCAGCCACCTGGTCCGGTGTCACGTCCAGTTCGTCGGGCCCGCTGACCGCCCCTTTCAGGTTGGTCATCGTGGCCGTCATCAGGGGATTGCATCCACACAACAGCAACGCCGCCATCAAGCAGACGCTAACATTCAACGTTCTCACAGTTAGACCAGACCTTATCGGTTGTTGGCTTCGCTCATGTTGTTTTGCGCGGCTGCGCCAATGCCGATAATCGAAGCCGATGGCACCAATTGACTGATGAAGCGATTCCAGCGAGTGACGTTGGCAGGCCCAACGTAAACAATGTCCTTGGGATGAACATCGAAATGCGTGGCGAGGGCCATGGCGGTAGGAGATTCAGCTTGTAGCTGAAAGATTTTCGCCGGTTCGACATCGAGGTTTTCGACACCCCTGATGACGTACACCGCGTTGCCGTTCGAAGTCGTCTGATTCAGTCCGCCCACCGAGCCGATGACGTCGGACAAATTCATGGTCCGGGTCTTGAACGTCAACGCACGCGGCTGGTTGACCTCCCCCATCACATAAATCTTTTTGTTGTCGTTGTACGGCAGGTACAACTGGTCACCGCCCCGGAGGTAGACCTTCTGCAACTCTGAGTCCGGTTGGTTGAGCGCGTCGAGATCGAGCGCATAGACCCGCCCGTTGCGCGTTAACAGCAACCCGGACAAATCCGCGTTGAGCGGGTCAATGCCGGCGGAACCCAAGGCTTCGACAACCGTGAGTGGATTGGTGGAAATGGGCTGCGGACCGGCCTTCAATACGGCACCCGACACCACGACTTTCTGGCTGGCGAAGCGCAACACGGCGACATCCACTTGCGGATCGGAAATGAACGTCGACAACCTTTCGGCAATATCGGATCGCAGTTGCTGGATGGTCTTGCCGGCGGCCTGGATTTCTTTGATGTAGGGGTAATACAACGTGCCATCGGAACGTACCAGACGGCCGTTCGCGTCGATCTGCTGCTGCGCTCCGGAAGGGGCCGTGAGCTCGGGGTGATCCCACACCGTGATGTACAACACATCGTTGTTACCGATGAGGTACTCGCCGGGAGCCTTCAACAGTTCCGGGGACAATGACTCACGCTTGGGGATGGCTCTTTCCATGGCGATGAGTTTGGGGGTAATCGGGATCAGTTCGACCCGGCTGCTTTCACTGGAGCCCTCGCGAGTAATATCACTGGTGCTCAGATGTTGACCTGGAGAAAACATGCAGCCTTGCAAAGCAATACTTGCCAGCATTAAAAAAGTAAAACTGCGATTCATAATGGCACTACGCTAGTCAAGGGCAAACCAAAAAAAGATCACCCGGCTTTGACCGGGCAACCTTGAATTAAACCTGCGGAATTTATCAGTTACTGGTACCGGTGGTCCCGGTAGTGCCAGTGGTTCCGGTAGTTCCGGTGCCACCATTGGAGCTTCCGCCACTGTTGGATGCTGCAACCGCAGCCGCAACCAAGGCTGTACCCGCTAGGACGACCTCCGTGGCCGTCACGCTACCCACAACAGCAGTGTCCGTCGTGAGCGGTTCTTCTGCGGCAAATGTCCAACTGCTCGTCAAGGACAATAAGGCTACTACCATCATTCTTTTCATATCAAATTCCTCCCTGGTGCTCGATTCTTTGGATTGATACCAGGTGCTCAGTTAATTTCAGAACATGATCAAGCCGCAGGGTGTCGAATCGAATCCGTTATTCGTCGCCAACACCGCATGACTGACACACGTCGAACGGCAGTGTTTATATCTACGGGCTTGTCCAACGCATGACCAGTCAATTTTTCCGACGATCTTTAACATCGGATTCGGATATAACAATTGAGGCGATAACTACGTGTGAATCGTTGCTGAAGAAGTCTTAGCCCTGATATCCCGCCGGATGACTCGATTGCCAACGCCAGGTATCGATCATCATCTGCTGCAGATCCCGCGTAGCCTTCCAGCCCAACTCCTGCGCAGCCTTGGATGAATCGGCCCAACACTCCGCAATATCGCCCGAACGTCGCGGCATCACGCGATAAGGCACCGGGCGACCCGACGCCTGTTCAAACGCCCGCAGCACCTGCAAAACGCTGTAACCGTCTCCCGTGCCCAGATTCCAGGTATTGATGCCGGTACGCCCAGAAATCGCCTGCAACGCTTTAAGATGACCGTCGGCCAAATCCACAACGTGGATGTAATCGCGCACGCCGGTGCCATCGACCGTTGGGTAATCGTCACCAAAAATCGACAGTTCTTGCAGGCTGCCGACGGCCACCTGGCTGATGTAAGGCACCAGGTTGTTCGGAATGCCGCGGGGATCCTCCCCCATCAGCCCGCTGGGATGAGCCCCGATCGGGTTGAAATAGCGCAGCAGCGCAATACTCCAACGCGGTTCTGCCGCACACAGGTCCTGCAAGACGTTTTCAATGATCAGCTTCGATTGCCCATAAGGATTGGTGGGCGTACCCGTAGGGAAGTCTTCACGGATCGGCATCTGCTCAGGCGCGCCGTAAACCGTCGCCGATGAACTGAACACCAGTCGAAAGACTCCAGCCGCGGCCATCGCCTGGCACAGCGTAATGCTACCGCTGACGTTGACCTGGTAATACTCGAGCGGCTTGCGCGTACTTTCTCCAACAGCCTTGAGTCCGGCGAAATGCAGGACAGCATCAATGGCATGCTCTTGAAAAATCCGGTCCAGCAATGCTCGGTCACAGACATCGCCATGAATCATCAGCGCGGTTTTTCCGCAGATGGCTTCCACCGCATGCAATGCGGCGTCCGAGCTGTTGCTGAAGTTGTCCAGCACAACCACTTCAAAACCCGCTTCAAGCAGTGCAAGCGTTGTGTGCGAACCGATATAACCGGTTCCACCCGTTACCAGAATTTTCATGGAGTGGCCCATACAAGGTATTTGGAGTATTAAATAACGTGTATCAGGCGCCTTAATAAGAACTCATACTCAAGCGCGCCGAAACCTTGCACTTATTAACACTTCACCAAACACCGAGCCACGAACAGATACCGACCAATATTAACCAATCAAAACAAACCCAGACAACCAATAACATTCACCCCATTTATAACAGCCAATAATTTCGACCGCACAAACATTTAATGTGTTAAAGCACAAGTACTGCAATACTTCGACACTCACGACCACTCTCCCTAGCGACTGTTCGTGACTGTGAATAATAACTTTCAGGATATATCCATGATTCGTAAATGTTTGTTCCCTGCCGCTGGCTACGGCACGCGTTTTCTGCCAGCGACAAAAGCCATGCCCAAGGAAATGCTCCCGATCGTCAACAAACCCTTGATCCAATACGGTGTTGAAGAGGCACGGGACGCCGGCCTTCAGCACATGGCAATTGTTACCGGTCGGGGCAAGCGTGCACTGGAAGACCATTTCGATATCAGTTATGAACTGGAGCACCAGATTCGCGGCACAGAGAAGGAAAAGTTTCTCGCAGGCACCCGGGAGCTGATCGAAACCTGCACGTTTGCCTACACCCGCCAGGTCGAAATGAAAGGCCTCGGGCACGCCATTCTCAGTGGCCGTCCCTTGATCGGTGACGAACCGTTTGCCGTGGTACTGGCCGACGACCTGTGCCTGAACCTCCAAGGCGACGGCGTGCTGGCGCAGATGATCCAGCTCTACAAAAAATTCCGCTGCTCGATCGTGGCTATCCAGGAAGTCCCTCGTGATCAGACTCACAAGTACGGCGTGATCGCCGGCGAACTGATCTCGGAAGGCATCTACCGCGTCAACAACATGGTGGAAAAACCCAACCCGCAAGATGCCCCGTCCAACCTCGCGATCATCGGCCGGTACATCTTGACGCCGGACATCTTTGACCTGATCGCCGACACCCAACCTGGCAAAGGTGGCGAGATCCAGATCACCGACGCCCTGATGAAACAAGCGCAGAACGGCTGCGTGCTGGCCTACAAATTCAAAGGCATGCGTTTCGATTGCGGCGGTGCAGAAGGTTATCTCGAAGCCACCAACTTTTGTTACGACAACGTGTACCTCAAGGGTCTCTGAGACGGCTCACACTCCCAACGCCCACTCTTCATTCAGGCAGGCCAACCATGAACATTGCAAAACTCTCGGCATACATTGAAATGGAGGTGGGCAACCTCGGGGTGATGTCCTCGCTATCGCGACATCAGCGGTTGCCGAGCGCCAACGAGTCCTGGCTCGGCCCCACTCTATTGGTGGAACGGATCGGTATGTTTCCCTCTTCGGGAGACATCCGCCGGCCGATGCTCGACCCCTATCCCCTCCTCGCTCACCTGAAACGGCTTTATCGCGGCCAGGCGCTGGAAATGGATGACCGCGACGGCCTGAAAGTGATTTTCAGCGACTGGCGATTCCGGGTGCGCATTTGCTGCAACGACCCGGCCATCATCATCAATGTAGAAACCCGTTGTGCAACGCAATTGATGCCGCTCAAAACGGCAGAATTGCTCGCTCATCTCGAGCACTTCGAGACAGCTGGTCAGTAGGCGCAGGCGGCCTGTTGCCCGCCCGCCATCCAGCGATAGAAGTAATCGGCAATCACCCGCCCACCCGTGGCCGGCACCGGATGAATCTTGTCCGGGCCGATCATCGTGGCGGCGTAGCGTTTGACGTCGCTACCGAACGCACACTGCAGATTGGCGTAACCGTGGTGTTCCTGGCGAGCCCACGGCTCCAGCACCTGCGCATAAGCCGACATCGGGTAAGCACTGGAACGCGTGGTGTCCTGACGCAGGATCAGGTTGATGCTCGCCGCCGGCTGAATCTCGTGCACCATCCGCACCAGCCCCTGGACATTCTTCAGGTACTGCTCGGGTTTCACGCCAAAGCCCTGATCGTTGCCACCCAGCATGATCAGGTAAATGTCGGCAGGAATCTTCGATACCACGGCCTTCCACTGCGCCTGCCAGCGATCATCGCTGTGATAGAAGTCTGCGGACGCGGCGCCGGATGCCGCCAGTTTGGACACCCGCACACCGCCCTGATCGTTGCTCATCCACAGGCCGAAGAGCGTGGGCGTACCCTTCACCACTTCCAGGCGCAACGCCCAGTCTTTGCTTGCCGATGCGCCAGGCAGCGACACTTCCTGAACCCCTGAGCCTGTCAGCGTCAATGACCGCCAAGCGTCTGAGAATGCCCAACGGTAGCGAACCTCATTGGTTTCGCCATTGCCGAGGTAGAGCAATTTCGCCTGGCTGACGGCGGTATCAATGGCTGCTGTCGGGCTGGCATCTATTTCCAGCCATGCGCCTGGTCGCCCCGTGACGGTACGGCTGTCGGGGCTGGCTTGGCCAAGGCCGGATAGCTGCCAGTCGCCGCCGAAGTACTTTTCACTGCTACGGGTGTATTTGAAATGCGTCCCGCCAAGCGCCGCGCCGTGGTTGAAACCAACGTAGCCCGGACCGGCAAAACCCGCCTCGGTGGCCACTCGCTGCACGAGTTTATTCAGATAGAAATCCTGGCCGGCGCTGTAGCTGTCGCCGATCACCGAGATGGCCAGGACCTTCCCTGCCTTACCTTCGCGCCATTGGCCAAACCGTTCGCGAGCGTCGCCGACTTCGATCACCGAAGCCGCCCCAGGCTGGACGTCATCAACTGCAAACATGCATCGCTTCCTTTATCCGGGACGTCATCGAGCTTGCGGCACCGTGGTCACGTTCGCCGAGGGCTTTTTGACTGCCGCACGCTCCCCCAGGAACAGCACGGAGGTGAAGTTGAATCGGCTGAAAATCATCGATAACACCACCGGTCCCAGCAAACCGCACAGCAAGCCACCCAGCACCAGAAGACTTTCGTCCTTCACACCCAAACGCCCCAGTACAAACCGCGACGTGGCGGCGAACAGCACATGGAATAGGAAGATCGCATAGGAGTAGCCACCGAGCCAGGTCAGGGCCTTCGAGCGCATGTCACTCGACAGTAGCGCAATGCAAGACACGCAGCCCACGGTCAAACCGATCAGGCTGCGACGGTCGACGATCAACTCACGATCCACCGCGGCCACATACAGCAGCGTCAGCGAGATCAGGACAAACACCAGCGGCCCGATCACCTTGAACCGTTGCTTCAATACATCGACATTTTCCTGGCCAATCATCCCAGCCACAAAAAACGGCAGCAGGTAGATCGCGCCGTTGATGCCAAACGCATCGACTTTAAACGGTGGCAGCACAAACACCACCGCCGCAAAGGCAAACAGCAGATACAGGCGCGACGCCGAGCGCAGCAAACCACGCCACTCCAGCAGGCCGACGAACATGAAGATGATGAACACCGCCTGCAAAAACCAGAAGTGGTTGACCGGCACCCAGAACGACAACAGTGCATCAAAGACACTGACATCCTTGTTGACCCCCGGGCCCACCGCCTGCAACACAGAGAACGGCACACCGACGCAAAACAGCGGCACGATCAGCCGCCGGACCTTGCCGCTGAAGAACGTCGAAAAGTCATTGCCACGGATTTTGTAGATGGAATAGATGTAGCCCGAAATGAAGGTGAACAGCGGCATGCGCACATACACCATCGAGTCGGCGATCACCCGGAACGGCGAGCCCAGGTCTATCTTCAAGCCGCCGCCCAGCGGGCCGATCACGTGATAGAGCACCAGCAGCAGGCACGCCAGGCCGCGCAGGGTTTCGATCTCCAGCGACTTTTTCTTGCTCGACATAAACCGCAAACCTCAATTCAGAATTCTTGATTCAACCTGCACCGGTTTGTTTGCCCGCAGCATCAATCCCAGGCCCACGAACAACACGGGCACCACCATCGAGAAGTGCCGGGCGAAGGAACCAAAGTCCGGCTCGAACAGGCCTTGAACCAGCAGAAACGCCAACGGAATCGCGATCAGTTCCTTGGGTTTGGTCTGGATCGGCGCACCTTTGTAATCGGTCGAGGTGATGACTTTGAACAGCAGCAACGCGGTCATGATCATCAACGCGACGAAGACCACCTGCCCCGGCCCCGACAGTAAAATCAGCTCCACCGGGAACGACAACCGGAAGAAGATGATCATCGAGTCCAGCGCTTGCGAGACGAAGTCGCTGCCGCTGAGCCACGAGACGATCAACGATTTGGACCCCTCCTCGCCTGCCGTGCGCAATTCGTTGTTGCTGGCGCGAATCGACGACACCGGAAACCCGAGCGCCACCTGGATCGCCATGGCGACCGCCAGGTAAAACAAAAACAGCATCAGGAAAAAGGTGAAGCGCGAGACATACTTTTTCATCACGCAGACGCCGACCCAGGACAGTGAAAACAGAATCCAGTAGGGTCGGATCAGCACGCCGTAGATCACCGCAGAGAGGAAAAAACCGCCGCGATATTTGCGCGTCAGCGAGCTGAGCAAAATGCTCAATACCGCCACCGACACAATGATTTCCTTGGTCAGGTTTTCCAGGAAAAACGAGCGCACGATGCCCCACAGACACAGCGTGCCGAAAATCGCCAGCGGCATGCGCCGAAAGACCACCACCGGAATCGCCGTGAGGAAAAAATTGCAGAACATGCCGTAGGCCCAGGCGTTGGTCAAGTTGATCCCGGTGGGCAGCAGCAGGAACGCCGAGCACTCATAGGAAGAGCGATCCGGCGAGAACGGGTTCCAGAAATTGCAGTTGTCGGCACGGGCGTAGGACGACCACAAGGTCATGGCGTCCGGACCAGGATCACGGGGAATCAACAGCGGCATGGCCACCGACAGAAACAACCCGGTGAACAGAATCAGGAACGAAATCGACGAGTCGAGTTTCTTGCCGCGAAACTCGATGCATGGCAGCTTCAACCCCATGCCAGCGCCCCTTTCGGCCGGGTCACACGGGTCAGCACGGCAATTACCCCAAGCTGCACAATGATTGCAAAAACGTTGCCCCAGGCTGCGCCGTAAATGGAGTAGTGCTTGATCAGGAGATAGCTGACCGGCACTGAAACCAGCAAGCAAATGAACGCGCTTGCCAAAGACACCCGACTGTTTTTCGAGGCAATCAAACCGCCCCAGACGATGTCGCCAATGGCGCGCAATGCAAAGGAGAAAATCAGCACACCGAGGATTGCATTGTCCGGTCGCGGGACCGCCGCACCGACGTAATCGAGCACCACGTTGAAGAACAGATAAATGAGCACCGCCACTGCGGCCGACACCACCAGCGAGCGCATGACCCATTTGTTGACGAACAACTGCCGGACCGTAAAAGGCTGTTGATCAGCCTGAAAACGCTTGGCGAGCACGGGGATACCGACCACCGCTACCACTGCGTAGGACAACGCTTGCAAGGTGTTGGCCGCCGACCACGCGTAGACGTATTTACCGAGGCTGGCGTAAGGTTCCAGATCAATGATCAGAAAGCGCTCGGCGTACTGACTCAAGGCGATCAGCCCGGTACCGAGATAGAACGGCAACCCGGCTTTCCACACGGTTGCCGTGGCCAGCGTCCCACTGACCCGGCCTTTGTGCACGCTCACCACTATCAAGTAACCGGCGACGATCACCAGCACGTTGGCCGCGACCCAAAGCCACAACACGCTGGCGATTCCCGACACCCAGCCGAGCATCATCCCGCCCACCGCCAACACCGCCCAGAGGCCGGTCTTGATGAAAAATAACAGCGCACCCGCCGTGGCTTTCTGCGCGGAAAACACGAATGAGTTGATTTCGAATGACAGGTGCTCAGTGAGCAAGACCAACGTCACGCAGAGGATCAGCGCAGTCGTCGCTTCGACAGCCTGGAAAAGCGAGTACACCAGTACCGTCACCACCGACAACAGCAGCCCCACGGCCAGATACAGCAGCAGGACTCTATCGACAACCCGGCGCGAACTGCCGCTAACGCTGATCAGCCGATTGATCTCGGAACTGAAACCGACGCTGTAGAACTTCGACGCAATCAACGAAGCCGCGACCACCACACCGTAAAAACCCAACGCCTCATAACCCAGGTAATGGGTGATGGCCAACACCAGCAAAAACTTCGCGCCCAATGCCCCGCCGCGAAGCAACAGCCGAAATATCATCGAACGATACCTTTGATGATGTCGTCCATGGCCACGGTTTTTGCCTCGATCTCGCGACAGGTGTCGGTCAGGCGTTTGCCGAAATTCGACAGCGCATCCGGTGCGTAAACCGTGTTGATGATGGTGTCGACATTGATGTCGCCGCCATTGATCACCCAGTCTTCCACGCCCATGTCCTGATAGGCGCCGAAGCCTTTGCGCTCGTAGCTGATGTGGTACGCCGGAACACCGGACAGCAGCGACTCGATGGCGCCGTGCAGGCGAACGGAAATCACCAGGTCGGGTTGATACTTGGCCAGTGTCGCTTTCAACGGCAGCAAGTCTTCGGTGATACCCAACTCGCGATAGAACGCGCCGTCATCGTTGCCGCGTACGGCACTCTGCACGGCACACACCACTTTGCTTTTGTTCTTCAGGCGTTGCAGGAGCAGCTTCAGGTTGGCGACGTAGGCGACCTTCTTTTCCTTGCTCCACTCCGGTGGCTTGCGCAGCACCACGCACACCGTGGCCGGCGACGAGGCGCAGCGGGTGAACTTGGGTTGCTGGAGGATTTTGCTGGCCAATGACTGCACTGCCAGATCCGGCGCGCGGAAGACATTTTCGCAGGCATCGAAAATCGCCGAGGAGCGATTGTCACGCACGAACACCGCGTCGGCACTGGCGTAATGCTCGACGATTTTACCGCTCTCACCGTGGAACGGTCCGATGCTTTGCGGCAGGTACACCGACGGCACTTTGCTGAGGATCGCCGTTTCCAGTTGCTTGGCGTGCCCCAGTTTCAGCTTGATGTGTTCAAAGGCACTTTTGGAGCGCATGTAGCCGCCACCGACGCCGACGATCAGATCGGTTTTCTTCAACAGGTCAGCCAGGCCCGCGTAAGACTGATTGAGAAACACCGCTTGCTTGACCCGGCCCAGCCCTTTGGCCGCCATCACCGGCGCGTCAAAACGCGGGTGTGGCAAGTAGCTGAAAGAGTCTGGATCGGATGCCACGACACTGATCGAAGTGTCGTCACCAAAATTGCGCTGTACCAGGGCAATGGCCAGATCGACGAGCAGACCGTCACCGGAGTTCGACGCACTGTAGCCATGCAAAATCGTTACGTTCATAAGCTGAGTTCTACTTAATAAGTGGGAGCGCGATACAGATCGTAGGTCTGGCGAATCATCAACGCGGCGCTGAAACGCTCGCGGACGATGCTGCGGCCTTCGTTGCCGAGGTCGAGCAGGCGCGATTTCTGGATTTTCTTCAGTACGTCAGTCAGTGCCTGGTGATCACCGGAGGGGAAGACATAACCGGACACCTCGTCGGTGACCAATTCAGGCAGCGACGTGCAATTGCTGGCGATCACCGGCAACCCCATGGCCATGCCTTCCAAGGGCACCATGGCGAAACCTTCCCAGCGACTCGGGACGATCAATGCATCCGCTTTTTGATACAGCGCCTGCACTTCAGTCGGCGTGACCCATGGCAAATACTCCACGGCGTCCATTGGCGGGCACTCGACCGAATCCTCATTGACCGCACTACCGACCACCGTGAGTTTCAGATCGCTGCGCTGCACATTGGCAAAAGCCTTGAGCAACACATCGAAGCCTTTCTGGTAGTCGAGACGGCCGACGAAGAGCAAATGAATCGGCTCCGCGCTGGGGGGCTTCGGCGCATCAGCCTTGTGATGAATACCGTTGTAGATGAGCTTCATGCGCTTGCGCTGAATACCAAACCGTGCGGCTTTGTCGAGCTCGTACTGGCTGACGCAAATGATCACATCGGTGACTTTCTGCAGCACCCGCTCGATCCATGCATAGACCTTCTGCTTGATCGGCGAGCTTTCCATCAGGAACGAAAACGCGTGCGGGCAATAGACGATTTTCGGCTTGCGCCAAGGTCGCAAAAGCACGCACACGCAACGGCCGATCACCCCGGAAAAGGTGCTGTGCAAATGCACGACATCGGGCTTTTCCTTGAGCATCACTTGGCTCAGGCGCCAGGCGAAACGCAACAGTGACGGTACATTGCGCCCGGTCCGGGCGAAGGTTCGGATTTGTTGCTCGCCGATGCCGTGTAGCTCTTTTGCCTGATCATCCGGAACCAGATACACCCACTCATAGTTCGCCGAGTCGCCTTCAGGAGAAGCCGAAATCGTACGGATAACAGTCGCGACGCCACCTTTGATCGTCTCTGCCACGTGCAGTATTTTTTTCACATCTCACCCACTTCACATATGAAAGGACAATCGCTGAAACTCAGGATCTATCGGACGCGTATTCGTAGTTGTAATAGCCATAGCCGCCGTTGCCGTAATAACTGGCCGCGCGCTTTTCGACGCAATTGAACACCGCGCCTTTCAACTCGATGCCGTTCTGGGTGAAACGGCGAATCGTCAGTTCGATCTCTTTGGCCGGGTTCACCCCGAAGCGCGTGACAATCAGGCTGATGCCCGCTTCACGACCAACAATCGCTGCGTCAGTCACGGCCAGCAGCGGTGGCGTATCGATGATCACCAGGTCGTACATCTCGCTGAGTTGTGCCAGCAGTTCGCGGAAGTTGGCGTGCATCAACAGCTCGGAAGGATTGGGCGGAACCTGGCCACGACTGATGAAATGCAAGTTGTCGACTTCGACTCTGTTGATGGCCTGCTCGATGCTGCAGCGCTTGACCAGTAGGTCCGACAAACCGTTGGTAATCGGCGTGTTCAGGGTTTTGTGCAGATGGCCTTTGCGCATGTCGGCATCGATCAGCACCACGCGCTGGCCGCTTTGCGCCATGACCGCTGCGAGGTTGGAAGAAACGAACGTCTTGCCGACTTGCGGGCTCGGGCCGGAAATCATGATGCGGTTGTTGGTCGAGTCGAGCCCGGCAAAGTGCAGACAGGTACGTAAGCTGCGGATCGACTCGATGGACAGATCCGTCGGGTTACGCAATGCCAGCAGGTAGGCGGGTTTGTCCACGCCGTCCCGGGCGCGACCTTTTTTGCTGTCCTCTTCCTGTTGCAAGGCGCTGTAGGGAATCGACGCGTACACCGGCAAACCGAGTTGCTCGATGGCTTCCGGTCCTTCCAGTCCGCGACTCAGGGATTTGCGCAGCAATACCAGCGCCACCCCGAAAAAGGCACCGAGGAACGTGGTAATCAGTACGATCAGGGCTTTTTTCGGTTTGACCGGGCTGGTCAGGTCGACATCCGCGGTGTCGATCAAGCGCACGTTACCCACGGCGCCAGCGCGGACGATGTCCAGCTCCTGAGATTTGTTCAGCAGTTGTGTGTAGATCTGCGACGCCACTTCCACATCGCGGGTCAGGTTGAGCAATTCCTGTTGCGTGGCAGGCAGGTCCTGCGCCTTGCTCTCAAGCGCTTTTTGTTGCTGGGTCAGCTCGCCGAGTTGCGTCATCAACGCGCGATACGCCGGGTGCTGCCTGGTGAACTTGCGGTCGAGCTCCGCCTGTTGCATTTTCAGCTCGGAGATTCGCGTGTCCAGGCTGACAACCTGTTCCAGCACCGACTGGGTTTCGAGGGAAATGTTGACCGTCTTGCCACGGGTTTGATAGCCGTTGAGCGCATCACTGGCCTTGGCCAGATCGCGTTTGACCTGTGGTAACTGGCCTTGCAGGAATTCCAGACTCTGCGCCGCTTCCGCCGAGGTGCGTTGCACGTTCTGCTGCACATACAACGCAGCGATTTTGTTGAGGATTCTCACCGCCTCGGCCGCATCGGAACTGGCCAGGGCCAAACGGATGATCCCCGATTCCTTGCCTTGCTCGGAAATATCCAGCGCATCCTGATAACTCTGGATAGTCACGATCCGTGGGTTGCGCACCACTTCGAAGCGGGTGCCCGGATTTGCCGACAACTGAGCAACCAACCCCTCTGCATCGCCCTGTTTGAACGCTTCGCCCGCGACGCCTTCAGCCAGCACGTTGTCGTTTTCATCGAACAACCGGAATCGATGCTGTTCGCCGGCAACCAGCGTGAGCTTCTTACCCAACAGCTCTTTTGGCACATTGAGCCGGCTGATCTCCAGCCGCTCACCGCCCCAGGCGTAGCTATTCAGGCCCAGGCGCGGTGGCGCAACACTGAACTCGGTCTCACCGCGATAACGCCGGGCGAGAAAACCGCCAATGACCGGGAAGGTGTTGGGGGTGACATCGATATCAAGGCGCAGGTCATCGACGGTTTTGCCGATCACCGCGCGCGACTTGATGATGCCGATTTCGGTCACCGAAGGTGATTGCCCACCGAGCATGCTGTTGAGGTCGGAAAACCCGAGCATGTCGTTCTTCTTCGGTTCGACCTGCACCAGCGCGTTCGCCAGGTACACCGGGGTCGCCAAAACCGCATAGGCAACGCCGGTGACCATGAAGGCACCGGTGAGCGCGCCGATCAACCATTTCTGGTCAATCAAACTGCCAAATATGCCGAGAAGATCAATACTGTCTTGATCGTTGTCACGGGTGCCGATTACTGACGGTAACTGCATAAGTCTGTTCTTACCATTCATTGATCTGAAGAATATTTATCAACGCGCGAGGCGTTGCGCCCATGAGCTAACAGCATCTTCAATCAATGCATGGGCATGAATAAAAGCGGCCTTGCCTTGACGATAAGGGTCTTGTATTTCTCGCTCGCTCTGCCACTTTCCGAGCAGAAACACTTTGCCCCGCGCGTGCGAGGCAATCTTCAGCACTTGTTTAACGTGCTCTTTTTCCATGACCAGAATCAGGTCCGATTTATTAACGATGTCCGGTGTCAACTGCCGCGCCTTGAAGGCTTCTGCGCTGTGCCCGCCGTCTTCGAGAATCTGCCGGGCCGACGCTTCCATGGACTCGCCAACCCTTGCGGACAGGCCTGCGGAGGCCACCGTGATCGCTGAAGTGGCCAGCGCGTTACGCAGCAAAAGCTCTGCTGTCGGACTTCGGCAGATATTGCCCACGCAGACGACAAGGATCTTTCTGAACAAGGTTTTACTTTCCCGTGTAATGTCAAACAGCCAACATGCCGAGAGGGTTTTAATGAACCCTCACAATCTTCCTGCACTCAGAAATAGATTCGCCCTGTTAGTACTTGGAGCATTAAGTACCACAGCGTTTAAAAGTCACCCAACCACAATTACCGGACTAAAAATAACTGTGATTTTCGGCTGAAGGTTTTCCGACAAAAAATAACATTTGTGCACTTCATGTCTTCGCCATCATCGAAATATGAGTAAAGAGATATCTATTCGCAGTTGTCACGCCTCATCAGGAGAGCAGGCATGAAGTCAGCACATCTCAAAAAACTTGGCGCCGTGGCATTGATGGCGCTCAGCACAATTCAGGTTCACGCCAGTGACCTGTTCCCTGAACTGCCTGCCAAAACTGTGGGTGTGCAGGTCAAGATCCAGAACTTTTCCGCTGCCGATGCCGCACAGATCAAAACGGCAGGCTTCAGTTTTGTCCGCTTCGGCGTATGGAGCGACAGCCTGAGCGCGGCGGCGTATCAGAAACAGGTCAGCAATGCCTTTGCGGCAGCCAAATCTGCGGGTTTGCCGGTCCTGCTGACCGTGCGGGCGATCAAGCCTTTGACATCCTCGCCTGGCGACACCCGTGAACTGACCACGGCGGGCGAATCATTTGCCAATGCCGTCACCGGGTTGGAAAAGTCATACAGCGCGCAGCTCGTTGCGATTGAAATCTGGAACGAACCCGATCTTGAAACCTATTGGCCGACGCGTAACTTCGACACGACCTTCGTGCCGTTCATGAGCGCCATGTGCAAGTCGCTGCAGGCACCGTCGTCGACGCCACGGGTTGGCTTTGGCTTCGCCAGGCCGCCGACCGCAGGCTCTGCATCAACCGTGGCGCTGAGCCGCATCGTCAGCGAATACCCCAAATGCCTGAATGCCATTTCCTATCACCCCTATGGCATGACGAGCACGCAGATCAGCAATGCCCAGGCCTTTATTCAGCAGAACTTCCATCTGCCGGGCGTTATCAGTGAATGGGGCATATCGGCACTCGGTTCCAACGGTGGCGTCGACGGGCAAGCGAGAAAAATCGCGGCCTTCATCGCCGAGATGAAAAAGCTCAACATTCCGCTGACCTCCATCTACGAATGGAAAAACAGTGATTCGGGCAGCAACGACCGAGAGAAGAATTTCGGCTTGCTGACTGCCGACGGCGAACCGAAACCGGCAAGAATGTCCGCCGAAACCCAATTGAATGCACAGTAGGTGCTGCACAACCGACCTGTTCGCAGGTCGGTTGCTTTGAACCTGTGAGCTGTTTTGGCATCGTATTCATCGGTAGTGCGCCCCATCATTCAAACAACCGTTTTCAGGTTGTTAACATCGGGGCCATCGATACAGGTACACGCCCTTGAGTGGCTGTCAGCGCTCGGGTAATGTCATCAGACCCATAGGACAGAGCACGCCCATGACTTCCAAGCTGGAACAACTCAAACAAATGACCACCGTGGTTGCCGACACCGGCGACTTCGAAGCGATCGCTCGCGTTAAACCGGTAGACGCAACCACCAACCCTTCCCTGCTGCTCAAAGCTGCGGCCATTCCCGCTTATGCCGAGTTGCTCAACGCTAGCGTCAGCGACTGCAAGGGCGATGTGGGCCTGGCCAGTGACCGTTTTGGCGTTGCTGTGGGTCAGGAGATTCTGAAAGTGATTCCGGGCCGTATCTCCACCGAAGTGGATGCGCGCCTGTCGTTTGACACCGATGCCATGCTCAAGCGTGCGCATCGTCTGATCGAGCTGTACGAAAAGGCCGGTATTGGCCGCGACCGCGTACTGATCAAGATCGCCTCCACCTGGGAAGGCATCCGCGCGGCCGAGATTCTGGAGAAGGAAGGCATCCAGACCAACCTGACCCTGCTGTTCTCCTTCGCTCAGGCTGCTGCTTGCGCTGACGCCGGAGTGTTCCTGATTTCGCCGTTCGTGGGCCGCATCTATGACTGGCACAAGAAAGCCACCGGCAACGAATACACCGGCGCGGACGATCCGGGTGTGCAATCGGTGACGCGCATCTACAACTACTACAAGGCCAACGACTACAAAACAGTGGTCATGGGCGCCAGCTTCCGCAACCTGAGCCAGATCGAACAACTGGCCGGTTGCGACCGCTTGACCATCAGCCCGGACCTGATCGACAAGCTGGCGGCGGATACCGGCAAACTGGAGCGCAAACTGGCGCCAGGTCATGCCGGTGAAGCACGTTTGAACCTCAATGAATCGCAGTTCCGCTGGTTGTCCAACGAGGACGCCATGGCGACCGAGAAACTGGCTGAAGGTATTCGCCAGTTCGCTCGCGACCAGGAGAAGCTGGAAGCGTTGTTGCAGGCCAAGCTGTAACGGCCGACAGGCAAACGCAAAAAGGGCGAACCCTCACAGGTTCGCCCTTTTTTATGCGCGCTTGCTTATGGTGTCAGTGCCGTTCCAGCGCATTCACCAGATCATGGAACGCTTCACGATTGGAGTCGTTCAGGCCCATGAGGATCTTGTGCGCTTCAAGCACCTTGATCCGCACCACTTCTTCGGACTGGTCCTGGTCTGGCAGGTCGTCCAGGCATTCCGGGCATGGCACAGGCTTGTCAACGATGTTGAAGACCTGTTCGAAGCCCATGGATTGCAACAGACGGGTAATGTCTTCGTGGGTGGTGACGACAGTCGGCAACAAGCCGACTTTCTGCCGCGACAGGATCGACAGTTTGGCCAGCAGACCAAGGGTGGTGCTGTCGATGCTGCGGGTTTCGGTCAAATCAATCACGATCGCGTTGAAATTCATCGCGGTGAAGATTTTCTCAATAGTCGCATCCAACGCCGAACACAGGGTCAGGCGTACTTCACCGACGAATTTCAGGACGAAGGTGCCATCCTGCTCGGCGAACTGGATTCTACCGGTACTCATTGAAGATTCCTGCTCAACACCAACAGGGCGATATCATCCGGCATCTCCCCTAGCGTGGCCAATCCAAAAACCTGCCGCAGACCATCCAGGCTGCCGCCCGCTGCCTTGACCCGTTGGGGCAATGCCGCTTCTTTTTCTTTGAGTGTGGGTTCTGGCAAAAGATCCAGAATGCCATCAGACATCAGCGTCAGGCTGAACGTCGGTGGCAGCTCCAGCACGTGGTCTTCGTAGGTGGCTTCATTGAAGAGGCCCACCGGCAAGCCACGCCCTTCCAGATATCGAACACTGTCGGGTGTGTACAACACAGGCAACGGCAAATGACCACCGATGCTATAGGTCAACAAACCTGTCTCCTCGTCGATGACTCCACCGACCATTGTGACGTGTTTACCCAGCTTACAACTGATCAGGCCCCGGTTGATATGACCAAGAACCTCTGAAGGCTTGAATTCCGGCAGAGTGCCACTGCGCTTGGACTCGAACAGCAAGCGCGTGGTCATGAACTTCAGCAGCACGGTGACGAAGGCTGAAGAGGCGCCATGCCCGGAAACGTCCGCCAGATAGAACGCAACACGACGTTCATCGACCCGGAAGTAGTCGACAAAATCACCCGAGAGGTACAGCGACGGGATGATTTGGTGAGCAAACTTGAACTCGTCGATGGCCCATGGGCTGACCGGCAGCATGTTCATCTGCACCTGGCGACCGGCGTTCTGGTCTTCCTGGAGCAGGTTCAGGCTGGCGGCGAGCTCGCGGTTGGCCTTTTCCAGCTTCTCGCGGTAACGCTGGTTTTCCAGCAGCAGGCGCGCGCGATCCAGGGCCCGACGCACAGAGTGCTCAAGCACAGCCAGATCTTCGAGAGGCTTGATCAGGTAATCCGCCGCGCCCAGGCGCAATGCCTCAACCGCGTCGTTCATCACGCCGGCACCCGACACCACGATCACAGGGGTTTGCGGTGACAGTTCGGTGACCTGGCGTATGAGTTCGAGTCCGCCCATCTGCGGCATGCGCAGATCGCAGATGACCAAGTCGGGCTTGTCTTGCTCGAATACCTGAAGACCCTGCTGACCATTGCTGGCCTGCAAGACGCTGAAACCACTGTCTTCCAAATAGGCGGCGAGGCTCGCGCGCACTACTTCGTCATCATCGATTATCAGCAGCGTGGCACTGGTTTTTGGCATGTGGGCAAACGGCGCCAGAATTAGGTTGGCGTAGCGGCTGGGGTTTTGGCCCGGCTCACACTACTGGATTCGCTTTCTAGCCTCTCTGTCGCACTGTCATCGGGCACTTGCCCTACACACAGGTTCACCAGAGGTGCCCTTCTAAGGCGCAGACGGTACTCCCATCCGCGAGGCGTTTCAAGCTCACGCCGATGGTCGCTTGACATCCATCTGTGTCAAATCACCGGGAGTTATAAGAACAGTCAAAACCGAAACTCAAAGTAAGGTCCTTCGCGGTCGAAAAATGCAGAAGGCGGCACAATGGCCGCCTTCTTTTTTACCGGTAGAAATCAGAAATCGTCTTCAACCTGGCCGTCTTTCACCTTGAATTCACGGTTCTGCAAGTACGCATTACGGATGAAGGTGTACTTGTCGCCAGTGATCAATTTCTCGGAGGACAGCAGGTTTGCCCGGGTATCGACAATGTTCAGGCCGAAAACCGAGTTACGCACTGGCACATCGTTGATATAGCGATACGGGCCGGTATAGCTGTCGACCAATTTCGAAGGCGCATCACGCACTGTGCTTGGCCCCAGCAGCGGCAGCATCACGTACGGACCACTGCCGACACCCCAGTAACCGAGCGTCTGGCCGAAGTCTTCGTCGTTGCGTTGCAAGCCCATCTTGGTGCCGACATCGAAGAAGCCCAGCAGACCGAAAGTGGTGTTGAAGATCAAGCGTGCCGTGTCGACACCCGCCGCTGCCGGTTTGGCCTGCAGGATATTGTTGGCGAGGTTGGTCACGTCGCCGACGTTACGGAACATGTTATGGATGCCGTCTTCAAGGAACTGCGGCGTCACGAATTGGTAGCCCTGGGCCAACGGCTTCAGTGCATAGGTGTCGATAACGTCGTTGAATTCATAGATCGGGCGGTTGATGCTTTCCCAAGGGTCATCTTCCGACGCTGCCTGGGCAACGAACGGAACCAGCATCGCACTGGCGCACACACAAAACTGAGCTAGATGATTGCTCCAGCGCATAGAAAAACTCCTTGGACTGTACCGTTGCCGGGCGCTGGGCTCGACGCAAAGACCGCTAGTATAAGACGGAAACGCCACTTTAGGCAGCATCGCAGCCGGGCGCCTGCAGATCATTGATGTCGATTGTGAGCGATTCACATCCATGTCACTAAACTGTCACCGACAGTCCTTAGCCTTGAGGCTATTTCAGGGACGTTGACATGCCGCACGCCGAAACCAAGCCTCAAACTGCGCCGAACCTGACCGCCGTACTGTTCGGCCTCAGTGGTTGCCTGGTGGATTTCGGCGCGCACACACGTCTGAACGACGGCCATTTGGCCGAGCACGCCGAGGCCACCCCCGGCGCGCTCGACAGCCTGCGTAGCTTGCAGCATCAGCAAATACCTTGCGCCTGGCTAGATGAACTGCCCCCTGCCCTCAGCCACTCCCTGGCTATTGCCCTGCCGGAATGGGTCAAACCGTCGCAACACCTTGCAACAATCAATCCTTGGCCGGCACCCAATGCGTGCTGGCAGGCACTGATGGAACTGAACGTCGAACGACTCGATGGTTGCGTGCTGGTCAGTGGCGAACCGCGCCTGCTGCAATCAGGGCTCAATGCCGGCCTGTGGACCATCGGACTGGCATCCTGCGGCTCGCTTTGCGGACTTTCGCCCACGCAATGGCAGGCATTGTCGCCGCAGGAACGGGACATCAAGCGCGGCAAGGCAACGATGCAATTGTTTGGCCTCGGCGTGCATTCGGTGATCGATCACCTTGGGGATCTCGACACCTGCCTGGCGGATATCAGCCTGCGTCGGCTCAAGGGCGAAAAGCCCTGAACGCAGCCTCACACCTATGAAGCATGCAGGTTACGCGGGAGTGGATTAATCTAAAGGTCAGCCATAGACCTTTGGCCTGACGCTGCGGTCTATGCCAGTGCCAATCGAGAGAAGGAAGAACGCCATGCCTGCCCGCGAACTGCAAGAACAGCTCAATGCCCTGCGCGAGCAATTGGAACAGAATCCTCCACTGTCCGAATCCGAGCGCGAAAACCTGCATGAACTGATGCAACAGATCGAACTCAAGCTTGAGCTCGAAACCAAGACCCAGGACGCCAGCCTCGCCGATGGCGTTAACCTGGCCGTTGAACGCTTCGAACTCGAACACCCCACACTGGCCGCAACCCTGCGCAACATCGGGCAAGCCTTGGGCAATATGGGGATCTAAACCCGCCAAACGCAAAAAGCCCCGCTAGCGATAGCGGGGCTTTTTAATGCCTGCGGCCTGAAATGCAATCTACTGTGAGCGAGCCTGCTCGCGATGACGGCGTGCCAGTCGACATCAATGGTGACTGACATACCGCTATCGCGAGCAGGCTCACTCCTACAGGATTTCGTTACTGGCGGACTAGACGATGGTTCGGCAGTTGCACTTCTTCCGTGCTGCGATACGGATTGATATCCAACCCGCCACGTCGCACATAGCGCGCATACACCGTCAGTTTCTCCGGTTTCAGCAACCGTTGCAGATCGAGGAAAATCCGCTCCACACACTGCTCATGGAAGTCCGAGTGCTGGCGGAAGCTGACGATGTACTCCAGCAGACTGGCGTGATCCAGCGCCGCGCCGCGGTACTCCACCACCACACTGCCCCAGTCCGGCTGACTGGTGACCGGGCAATTGGACTTGAGCAAGTGGCTGTGCACGCTCTCTTCGACAATGCGCGAATCATCGCGACGGAGCAATTCCGGACGCGGATGCTCGTAGTTGCTGACGCTGATATCCAGCTCATCGATGCACACACCCGGCAACGCAACGACGCCTTCGGCCTCGACCTCTTTCAGGCTGCGCACGCGCACGCCGACCGTTTTTCCGGCAGCGGCGGACAGGTCGTTGACCAGCGTCGCTTCCAGAGTGGCGGTATCGGCAAAGGACGTCTGGTTCAGGGAATTGAGGTACAACTTGAACGACTTCGACTCGATGATGTTCGGCGAATCCGCCGAAATGCTGAATTCGCCGATCGCCACCACCGGTTTGCCCGACGGCAACAGCCACGACAGTTCGAAGCAGTTCCAGTAATCCACACCCTTGTACGGCAGGGTTTGCGCCGTCAGGCCCAGCTCGGCCCACTTCGCGGTGCGCGGAATCGGGAACAGCAGGGACGGCGTGTAAGTGGCGATGTATTCGCTGGATTTGCCCAGCGGCGAGTGTTCGGCTGCGGGATGCATGGCGGAAACCTGACTGAAGAATCAGCGGATTCTATCAGCCTTTGTTCCCGCCTTTGAGTGCTTACTGACTGACAGTCAATTTGCCGACCATGCCGGCCTGATAATGGCCGGGAATGTTGCACGCAAATTCCAGGTTGGTGGCCTTGCTGAAGGTCCAGGTCAGTTCGGCGGTTTTGCCCGGTTCCACCAGCACGCTGTTGGGGTCGTCGTGCTTCATGCCATTCTTCATGTGGTGCCCCATGGCACCGTGATCCATACCGGCCATGCTGCCGTGGTCCATTTCCTTCACGCCTGTAGGCGTCAGCATGCCGCTTTGCTGCATCTGCAACATTTCCTGTTGATGTTTAGCGTGCATCGCCGCATCACCGAGGTTGAATTCGTGCAGCAACTGACCATTATTCACCAGCACGAAGCGCACGGTTTCCCCAGCCTTGATGTCGATGGCCTTGGGCGTGAAGGTCATGTCGCCCATCACCACTTCAATGCTACGGCTCGCCTTGGCCGCCGGGGCCGGCTGACCGAAATCATACGTATGCGCCGGTGACGCCCATACCGGCGAACTCAATGCCAGCACACAGGTGACCAGCAGCACAGATTTGCGCAGAAACATCGTCGTACTCCAACAAAATAAGGTTCAACCTGTGGAAAACTCTAAACTTCCACCGCTGCCCGTAACCTGACAGCCAGATTACAACTTTGTCAGGTTGACCTGCACCACCGTCGCCCGCGGTATAAAGCGTTCGTTCCATTTAGCCTGAGTTACCCATGAAACTGCTGATCGTCGAAGACCAACCGAAAACCGGTCACTACCTGCGCCAGGGCCTGGCCGAGGCCGGTTTCAACACCGAACTGGTGGCCGATGGCAGCACTGGCCAGCAAATGGCGTTGAGCGGTGAGTACGCGCTGCTGATTCTCGATGTGATGCTACCCGGTCGCGATGGCTGGCAGATTCTGCAAGCGGTGCGCAGCGCAGGTCTGGACACACCGGTACTATTTCTCACCGCACGCGACGCTGTGGCGGATCGGGTTCACGGCCTCGAACTCGGTGCCGACGACTATCTGGTCAAGCCTTTCGCATTCTCCGAATTGCTGGCCCGGGTGCGCAGCCTGTTGCGCCGTGGCAGCAGCGCAACCCAGGACACCAGCCTGCAACTCGCCGATCTGCGCCTGGACCTGATCCGTCGCCGGGTGGAACGCGGCGGCCAGCGCATCGACCTGACAGCCAAGGAGTTTGCCCTGCTGGAAATGCTTCTGCGCCGCCAGGGCGAGGTCCTGCCCAAATCGTTGATCGCCTCCCAGGTCTGGGACATGAACTTCGACAGTGACACCAATGTCATCGAAGTCGCGATTCGCCGATTGCGCCTGAAGATCGACGATGACTTCCCCAACAAGCTGATCCACACCGTGCGCGGCATGGGTTACGTGCTTGAAGAGCGCCCTGCCTGATGCGCCGATTGTCCTTGAGCAGTCGCCTGGCGCTACTGTTTGCGGCGTGCACTGCCGTGGTGTCATTGTTTGCCGGGGTGTTGTTCAGCCGCGCCAGCGAGACACACTTCATCGAGCTCGATCAGCAATTGCTGGATGGCAAGCTGATTGGCTTGCGCCGCGCACTGCACGACATTCAATCGAGTGACAGCGAAGTCAAACTGGCCGATGAGTTGAGCCGGCAGGCCGACCTGTCGCTGCGCATCACCGGAAGCGATGGCAAGCGCTGGTACGACAGTTCGGCGAGCCTGCCCGACAAACTTCCGCACCAACCGGGGCTGTCGACAATCAACAATAACGGCACCGATTACCGGGTCCTGAATGCGCCACTGTTCACCGACAAGCCCGACTCACCGCAATTGACTCTGTTGCTGGACATCACCCACCACCAGCATTTCCTGCAACGCATGCAGCACCTGATCTGGCTGACGGTGGGTTTATCGGCACTGGCCACTGCGCTACTCGGCGCCTGGGCCGCACGTAGCGCCTTGCGGCCGTTGCGGCGCATGAGTGCGGTCGCCAGGGGTGTTTCGGCACAATCGCTCAACGCACGCTTGCCCGAAGCCAACATGCCGCCGGAACTGGCGCAAATGGCCCATCACTTCAATGCCATGCTTGGCCGCCTCGACGACGCCTTTCAGCGGCTGTCGGCGTTCTCCGCCGACATTGCCCATGAACTGCGCACACCACTGTCGAACCTGTTGACTCACACCCAGGTCACCCTCACCCGCCCGCGCGCCCTCGAGGACTATCGCGAAGCGCTGCACAGTAATCTCGAAGAGCTGCAATGGATGGCACAACTGGTCAACGACATGTTGTATCTGGCCAAGGCAGATCATGGGCTGCTGATGCCCCAGTGCGAACCGTTGGAACTGGCCGACGAAGTCGATTCCCTGCTGGATTTTTTTACGCCGCTGGCCGAAGACGCTCAGATCGCTTTAAGTCGCGAAGGAAGCGCCCTCCTGAAGGGGGATCGCAATATGCTGCGCAGGGCATTCTCCAACCTGCTGGACAATGCGCTACGTTTTACACCCTCAGGCGGCCATATCCGAGTAGTTATCGTCGACTCGGCTGACCGTTCGATTCTACGTTTTGAAAACACCGGTGATCGTATTCCCGATACCCTGCTTCCACGCTTGTTCGATCGGTTCTATCGTGCGGATCCAGCGCGGCGAAAAGGCGACAGTGAGCACGCAGGATTGGGCTTGGCAATTACCCGGTCAATTGTCCAAGCGCACGGCGGTGAAATTTCCTGCACATCCGCCCAACAATCGACTTCATTCATAATTCAGTTCAACAAGCGTGCGTAGTTCCTTCGCACAACCACCCACATAGTTCATTACAAACTACTCAACAAGCAATCGCCTTATTAAATCATCCTCGCTATATAGTCATTTCACTCTTCACCAAGAGTTAACCAATACTATTGCGAGAACAAAATCATGGAAGAAAAAACAATCGCAACACCGGCAGCTTCGACAATGCTCGCCAGTAGCTTTAACGCAAAACTTGGCAACCGAGGAGCTTTCGCAGACGACAGCCCTCGTATCTCGATCATGGCTGGTGGCGAGTTGATACTGACCGCTTCGCAAAACAAGTTTTCGCCCCCGTATGCCCAGTTGTTTTATTTCGGCTTGAATCCAAACATTCGTAGTGGCACCCACAGGATTCCTGGCCCGATGATAAAAAGCCTGATCTATCAAGAAAGAAAGGAAGGTCAGTGGACCGCGTTCGGCACCATAAACGGTTCATTGACACTGGAACTGGATCAAACGCGTAAACGCTTTAAAGCGACATGTTCGTTCACGCTTAAAAACGACAACGAATCATTTGAGGGTGTTGCCAACATGGATGTTTATTTTAGCGAGTGGCCAACAGCAATCTGATCGAGTAACACTATTGCGGAAAACTCCGCTCCTGCCGGGTTTACGTTCCCCAGCCGGAGCGGAGCTCGCACTGGTAATCCTTACGAGTACCGCAACGCGTGAGCCGGTTCGATCTTCGCCGCACGCCAGGCCGGGTAAACAGTGGCCAAAAAGCTCAAGACAAACCCCGCCGTGCAGATCAACGCGACGTCCCCACCCTGCAATTCAGACGGCAGGTTGCTGACGAAATACACATCTGAACTGAAGATGTGCTGCCCGCTGACCCGCTCGATCCAGCCCACGATCTGACTGACGTTCAGCGCGGCAATAACGCCAAGCACGCCACCAATCAAGGTGCCGACGATGCCGATCACAGTGCCCTGAACCATGAAGATCGCCATGATCTGTCGCGGTGTGGCACCGATGGTGCGCAGGATCGCGATGTCCGCGCCCTTGTCGTTCACCACCATGATCAAGGTCGCGATGATGTTGAACGCCGCCACCGCGACGATCATCAGCAACAACAGGCCGATCATGGTTTTTTCCATTTTCATCGCACTGAACAGGCTGCCTTGGGTGTGGGTCCAGTCGTCAGCCTTGTAAGCGGCGCCCAGCCCGGTGGCGATGGTGCTCGACACTTGCGGCGCGGCGTACAGATCCTTCACCGCCAGGCGCACGCTCTGCACCTGATTCGGCTCCCAGTGCTGCATCTGCGCGGCGTCGGCAACGTGGATCAGCGCCATTGAACCGTCGAGTTCGGCGCCGACCTTGAACACGCCAACCACGTTCAAGCGCTGCATGCGCGGGGTAATGCCGCCCGGTGCATTGCTGACTTCCGGCACGATCAGGGTGATCTTGTCGCCGACGTTCAAGCGGAAACGGCGCGCCGTGATTTCGCCGATCACCACACCAAACTCGCCCGGTTTCAAGGCATCCAGACGCCCCTGGACGATATGTTTGGCCACGATCGATACCTGGCCTTCCAGCGCCGGATCGACGCCGCTGACCTGGATCGGTTGCATCGTGCCCTTGTAGGACAGCATGCCTTCCATCTCGGTGAACGGCACGGCGGCGGTGACCTCCGGGTTTTTCATGGCGGCGGCTGCAACGGGTTGCCAATCATCAATCGGGTTAACGCCGACGATGGTCGCGTGCGGCACCATGCCGAGGATGCGCGAGCTCATTTCACGCTGGAAGCCATTCATCACCGACAGCACCACGATCATCGCCAGCACGCCCAGGGCGAGGCCGATCATCGAGGTCATCGAGATGAAGGAAACAAAGCGATTGCGGCGCTTGGCGCGGGTATAGCGCGTGCCGATAAAGATCGATAACGGTCTGAACATTCGCTGGGGCACCGTATAAAAATAAAAGACCCGACGCGCCTTTCAGTCGCGTCGGGTTTCAATCCGTCAGATGGGAGTCAGGCAACCTTCCTGCAAGTGCAGGACGCGGTCCATCTGGCGGGCGAGGTTCATGTCGTGGGTCACCACCAGGAACGCCGTGCGCATCGAGGTGCTGAGCTCCAGCATCAAGTCCTGAATGCCTTCGGCGGTGTGAGAATCGAGGTTGCCGGTCGGCTCGTCGAGCATCACCAGGCCTGGATTGTTCACCAGGGCACGGGCGATGGCCACGCGCTGGCGTTCGCCACCGGACAGCTCCGCCGGCTTGTGCTCAAGGCGATGGCCCAGCCCTACCCGCTCCAGCAACGCCGTGGCACGCTTGCGCGCTTCCGGGATCGCGGTCTTGCCGATCAACAGCGGCATGCAGACGTTTTCCAGGGCAGTGAACTCGGGCAGCAAGTGGTGGAACTGGTACACGAAGCCGAGGGCGCGGTTACGCAGCAAACCACGCTTCTTCTCGCTCAGCGCCGAGAGCTCTTCGCCGTCGAGCCAGACACTGCCCTGGGTCGGCGTATCGAGACCGCCGAGCAAATTGAGCAAGGTACTTTTGCCCGAACCCGATTTACCGATGATCGCCACGCGCTCACCCGGGCGCAGTTCCAGTTGCAGACCGGCCAGAACTTCTACCGACTCAGGACCTTCCTCGTAGGATTTGCCCAGGTTGCGGCAGCTCAAGATTGCTTTATCAGTCATGCCCGACTCACTCATAACGTAGCGCCTCCGCAGGCTGGGTGCGCGCAGCACGCCAGGCTGGATACAGGGTGGCGAGGAAACTCAGGACCAACGCCGCAGAGCAGACCATCACGACGTCCTGGCTCTGCACTTGCGACGGCAGGTAATCGATGAAGTACACGTCGGCGTTGAGGAATTTGTGCCCGATCAGGCCTTCGAGTGCCGAGATCGCAGCGCTGACGTTCAATGCGGCGAAGATCCCGACTACTGCGCCGATCGCTGTTCCGACCACGCCAATGACCGTGCCTTGCACCATGAACGTGCGCATGATCGTGCCCGGCGTGGCGCCGAGGGTGCGCAGGATCGCGATATCGCTCTTCTTGTCATTCACCACCATCACCAGCGTGGAAATGATGTTGAAGGCGGCGACGGCGACGATCAGCAGCAACAGCAGGCCGATCATGGCTTTTTCCATGCGGATCGCCTGATACAGGTTGCCGTGGGTGCGGGTCCAGTCGCGGGCGTAGTAATGATCTTCGCCGAGTTCACGAGCAATGCTCCACGCGGTGCGTGGAGCCTGGAACAGATCGTCGAACTTCAGGCGGATACCCTGGACCTGATCCGGTTTCCAGCGATGCAACCGCGCCAGGTCCTGAAGATTGGTGATACCCAGATAGCCGTCGATCTCGCCGGCCCCGACATGGAAGATGCCGACCACGGTGAAGCGTTTCATGCGCGGGAACATCCCGGCCGGGGTTACGGTGACTTCCGGCGCCACGAAGGTCAGCTTGTCGCCGACCGCCGCACCGAGCTTGGTCGCCGCCTTGTCGCCGATGACGATGCCGAACTCACCCGGAGCCAGATCGTCAAGTTTGCCCTGCTGCATGAAGTGATCAATGATCGACACCTGGCGTTCCAGCGCCGGGTCGATGGCATTGAGCAGGACTTTCGAGACTTTGCCGTTATTGGTCAACAACCCCTGCATTTGCGTGAACGGCGCCACGGCCGTCACCTGCGGGTTCTGCTTGACCTTGGTGGCCAGGCTTTGCCAATCGCTGATCGGCTCGCCGGATTCGATGGTCGCGTGGGGCACCATGCCCAGCACGCGGGTACGCATCTCATGATCGAAGCCGTTCATGACCGACAGCACGACAATCATCACGACCACGCCAAGGGCGAGCCCGATCATCGAAGTCAGGGAAATGAATGACACAAAATGATTGCGACGCTTTGCACGGGTATAACGCGTGCCGATAAAAACGAAGAGAGGTCTGAACATGTCGGGGCTTGTTCGGAGGGAAAAGGAACGTCCTTGTGGCGGGGGTCGATAACCAGCTTTACACTCAGACCACCGCCGCTACCATGGGTTCGCCATGTCGACATTAGATGAAGAAGATCGCCGCGAATACTACCGTATCGAGGACACGATCGCACTGGAAATTCGGCCCCTGTCCGCTCCCGAAGCCGCAGGCCAGGAAGTGTTGCAGGATGCTTCCCCACTCTTCAACCTGCTCAGCGAATTGCACCTGAGCGAATTCGAGTCGCAGCATCTGTTGCGCCAGATCAGCGAACGCGACCGCACGACGGCTGCATTCCTCAAGTCCCAGAACAAGCGCATCGATTTGCTGAGCCAGGTCGTCGCTCTGACGGTGCTGGGGCAGATTGGCGAACCGCAGCCTGTGATCATTTCCGAAGGCGGCATCGACTTTCAGCACCCAACGCCCATCGCCGCCGGTGCGCGCCTGTCGGTCAAACTGGTGCTGATGCCGCAAGCCCTGGGCCTGTTGCTGCGCGCCCGCGTCACCCACTGCGACCGCAAGGGCGATGGCTACGACGTCGGCACCGAGTTCGAACACCTGACCGACGCCCAGCGACAGCTGCTCGCCCGCCATATCTTGCAGAAGCAGGCCCAGGAACGACGTCTGGCCCGCGAACAACTCGAATCCGGCAATTAATTTAAGGAAGAACCGTGACCCTCATCTACGGCCACCGCGGCGCCAAGGGCGAAGCACCGGAAAATACCCTGACCAGTTTTCAGGAATGTCTCAAGCACGGCGTACGCCGTTGCGAACTGGACTTGCACCTGTCCATGGATGGCGAGCTGATGGTCATTCACGACCCGACACTCAAGCGCACGACCGACCGGCGCGGCAAGGTCGTCGAGCACACGGCGGCGGAGCTGGTGACCTACGACGCGCGCAAAGGCGGCCCGGGCTGGATCAAACCCTGCCCGATTCCGACGCTGGAAGAACTGTTCGAAAAGTGCGACTTCGATCACTGGCAATTGGAAGTCAAAAGCGCCTCACGCACCCGCGCTGCAACCACGGTACTGGCGATCCGCGAAATGGCGCAACGTCATGGCCTGCTGGACAAGGTGACGATCACCTCCAGTTCCCGGGAAGTGCTGAAAGCGGCGCTGGATCTGGTGCCGGACGTATCTCGCGGACTGGTGGCCGAGTACGCCTGGCTCGACCCTTTGAAGGTCGCGGCAAGTTATGGCTGTGAGATTCTGGCGCTGAACTGGACACTGTGTACGCCGGAACGCCTGCAGAAGGCGCAGCGACAGGGGCTGCATGTGTCGGTATGGACAGTCAACGAGCCCGCGCTGATGCGCAGACTCGCCGACTTCGGCGTTGACAGCCTGATTACAGACTTTCCCGGTTTGGCCACTGCCACGCTCGAGAATTGCTGAAATCGGTCTCCCCGGCCGGCTCAGGCCACCGGCCGGAGCCGCTCAAAAAAGCCGGTTGAGGCCGTCGTAAGCCGCTACCCGATAGGCTTCGGCCATGGTCGGGTAGTTGAATGTGGTGTTGACAAAGTACTTCAAGGTGTTGAGCTCACCCGGCTGGTTCATGATCGCCTGACCGATGTGCACGAT
This sequence comes from Pseudomonas sp. NFX224, assembly GCF_048565165.1. Taxonomy (NCBI): domain Bacteria; kingdom Pseudomonadati; phylum Pseudomonadota; class Gammaproteobacteria; order Pseudomonadales; family Pseudomonadaceae; genus Pseudomonas; species Pseudomonas sp. NFX224. The sequence continues at coordinate 861,960 of NZ_CP183416.1, forward strand.
CTCCGACGCCTGATAACCGAAGCAGTGAACGCCCAGCACTTCCAGGGTTTCACGGTGGAACAGAATCTTCAGCATGCCTTGCGGCTCGCCGGCGATCTGCGCACGCGCCATGCTCTTGAAGAACGCCTTGCCCACTTCGTACGGCACTTTGGCCTGGGTCAGTTCCTGCTCGTTCTTGCCGATCGAGCTGATCTCCGGAATGGTGTAGATGCCGGTCGGCACGTCATTCACGAAACGCCAGCTGCCATTATCGACGATGCTGCCCGCAGCCGAGCGGCCCTGGTCGTGGGCGGCACTGGCCAGGCTTGGCCAGCCGATCACGTCACCGGCGCCATAAATGTTCTGGATGCCGGTGCGATAGTTTTCGTCGACTTCGATCTGGCCGCGGCCATTGACCTTCACGCCGATGTTTTCCAGACCCAACTGATCAGTGTTACCGGTTCGGCCGTTGCACCAGAGCAAGGCGTCCGCCTTGATCTTCTTGCCGGACTTGAGGTGCAGGATCACGCCGTTGTCCACGCCTTCGACGCGGTCGTAGTCTTCGTTGTGGCGAACCGTGATGTTGTTGTTGCTGAAGTGATAACTCAGTGCCTGGGAAATTTCCGAGTCGAGGAAGCTCAGCAACTGACCACGGTTGTCCACCAACTCAACCAGCACACCCAGACCGCTGAAGATCGAGGCGTATTCGCAACCGATCACGCCGGCGCCGTAAACGATGAGTTTGCGCGGGGTGTGGCCGAGGCTGAGGATGGTGTCGCTATCGTAGATACGCGGGTGGTGGAAATCGATGTCCGCCGGGCGATACGGGCGCGAACCGGTGGCGATGATGATGTGTTTGGCCACCAGTTTTTCGACTACGCCGTTGGCGCAGACCACTTCGATGGTTTGCTCATCGGCGAAACTGCCGGTGCCGAAGAACACGTCGACGCGGTTACGGGCGTAGTAGCCGGTACGCGAAGCGACTTGTTTGGAGATGACTTTTTCAGCGCTTTTCAACACGTCCGGGAACGAGAACCAGCGCGGCTCACCAATGGCCCGGAACATCGGGTTGGTGTTGAACTGCATGATCTGCCGGACCGAGTGACGCAGTGCCTTGGACGGGATGGTGCCCAAGTGAGTGCAGTTGCCGCCGACCTGGCGACGGCTATCGACCATCGCCACCTTGCGCCCTGCCTTCGCGGCGTTCATTGCCGCGCCTTCTCCCGCCGGGCCGGAACCCAACACCACCACGTCGTAGTTGTAGACAGCCATGCGTACTCCTCAGAACAGGCCGTGGCGCCATCGGCGCCTGCGGCTAAATCACGCCAATCTGTGGCGTGAAGGAACAATTTGGGGCCAGTGCAGAACCCGGACACAGTCTATAGAAGCGTCAACGCCGCGCACATTAACCCTTGGTCGCGTCGTAGGCTACTTTTGCCTGCACTACAACGCCAGTTTTCAATGCTTGAATCGCCGCAATCACTCGGTTTTTCCGCCACTGATACGTGCAAAATCGTGACTGCTGCGTGTGACGAAACCTGTATCGGCACGAATCACAAAAAATGCGCCGATATCGTGTTTTTCTGCGTAGTCCCAACCCCGCTCAGGGCCGAGAATCAACAACAACGTCGATAAGCCATCGGCCATCAACGCAGAAGGATGAATCACCGTGACGGACGCCAGCGTGTGTGAGACCGGCGCACCGGAGCGGGCATCCAATGTGTGGGAAAAACGCTGGCCGCCCTGCTCGAAATAATTGCGGTAATCGCCAGACGTGGAGAGCCCGTAACCGTCGATGGCGACGATGCGCTCGGCCACTTGTTGATCATCACGAGGTTCTTCCAGGGCGATGCGCCACGATGAGCCGTCGAGTTTCTTGCCGGACGCCTTGAGTTCGCCGGTCACTTCGACAAGAAAATTGTGAATCCCGAGCGCATCGAGCTTCGCGACGATCGTGTCCACCGCATAGCCGGCAGCAATGCTGTTGAAATCGACCTCGACCGCAGCGTCCTTGCACAACTGGTCACCGTTGATGCGCAAGTGTCCATGACCGACGCGCTGGCGCACCTCGGCTAGCGCTTCGGCCGTCGGCACTTTTTCTTCTCGGGCCTGAGGGCCGAAGCCCCAGAGATTGAGTAGCGGCTCCACCGTCAAATCGTAGGAGCCTTCGCTTTGCTCTGACAACTGCTCGCCAACGCGGATCAATTCGAGGATCGACGCGGGCATTTTCTGACAACGGTTGGCGGGCAATTGGTTGAAACGTTCGATGTCGGAGTCACTTCGGTAAGTCGACATTTGCTGGTCGACTTCAGCCAGGATCTTTTCGACTTCATCCTGGACTTCCGCCGGAGCAGGAGCACCCGCCTGGCGCACGTACTTGATCGACCAAGTGCTGCCCATCGTCGGGCCGCCTAAATTTGCCATGGCACTGTCGTTGCCGCAGCCGGACAACATACCCAACAACATCGTGAGTGCCACCGTCCACCAATTCAAAACCACCCCCTGAAGATTACCCTCAACCCAATATCAGGCCTGGTCATTATGCCCGCAGACTCCCTCATTCTCTTGAGAAAGCTTTTCATGCGGTGAAATGGCAAAAACGTTTAAGCAGCAAGCTAACTAGTTGTTGCCTATCTATCCCTCTACACATATTGTTACAAACTGTTGCAAAGGTTGCCTGACGCCCAAGCAACACAGAGGGACGCGTCTAAATCAGGGATTTCCGACAAGACAGCTAAAAGCGAGTACGTTCAAATGTCCTCTAATACGGGCAAAGGCAAAGCGATTTTTCGCGTTGTCAGCGGTAACTTTCTCGAGATGTTCGACTTCATGGTCTACGGTTTTTACGCCACGGCCATCGCCAAAACTTTCTTCCCTGCCGATAGCGCTTTCGCTTCCCTGATGCTCTCACTGGCTACCTTTGGGGCCGGCTTCCTGATGCGCCCGCTGGGAGCGATTTTCCTCGGTGCTTACATCGACCGTCATGGCCGCCGTAAAGGGTTGATCATCACCCTGGCCTTGATGGCTGCCGGTACGGTGCTGATTGCCTGCGTACCCGGTTACGCCACGCTCGGCGTCGCAGCGCCGCTAATCGTCCTGTTCGGTCGGCTGCTGCAAGGTTTCTCGGCTGGCGTGGAACTGGGAGGCGTGTCTGTTTATCTGGCGGAAATCTCCACGCCGGGCCGCAAAGGCTTTTTCGTCAGCTGGCAATCCGCCAGCCAACAGGCGGCCGTGGTTTTTGCCGGGCTACTGGGGGTTGGCTTGAACCATTGGCTGAGCCCGGAGCAAATGGGTGACTGGGGCTGGCGCGTACCCTTCCTGATCGGCTGCATGATCGTGCCGGTGATCTTCGTGATCCGTCGCTCGCTGGAGGAAACTCCCGAGTTTCAGGCGCGCAAACACCGCCCCACCCTGCAGGACATCATTCGTTCCATCAGCCAGAATTTCGGCATCGTCATCGCCGGGATGGCGCTGGTGGTGATGACCACGGTGTCGTTCTACCTGATCACTGCCTACACCCCGACGTTCGGCAAGGCCGAACTGCATTTGTCGGACATGGATGCGTTGCTGGTGACCGTATGCATCGGCCTCTCGAACTTCTTTTGGCTGCCGGTCATGGGTACGGTGTCCGACAAAATCGGACGCAAGCCCCTGCTGCTGGCGGCGACGATTCTGGCGATCCTCACGGCTTATCCAGCGCTGTCATGGCTGGTGGCGAACCCGAGCTTCAACCATCTGCTGATCGTCGAGCTATGGCTGTCGTTCCTGTATGGCTCGTACAACGGCGCGATGGTCGTGGCCCTGACCGAAATTATGCCGGTGGAAGTTCGTACAACCGGCTTCTCTCTGGCCTACAGCCTGGCGACGGCGACCTTCGGCGGTTTCACACCGGCGGCGTGTACTTATCTGATCCATGTGCTGGACAACAAAGCGGCACCGGGGATCTGGTTGAGTGCGGCGGCGGTGCTGGGGTTGATTGCAACGCTGGTGTTATTCCGGGGCAACAAGCATGAACTGCGGACCGCAGAAGCGGCAGTCGTTCGCGGCGCCTGACAGATCGCCTTCGCGAGCGGGCTCGCTCCCACAGGGTTTGACATGCCCCTGTGGGCGCGGGCATGCCCGCCAGGGCCCTCAAATACACCGAAACTTTATCGATCCGCCATCTTCAGCGATTGACTCCACCCGCCCCCCAGCGCCTTGTACAACGTCACCTGATTGATCTCACGCGCCAGCTCCAGTTGAGCCCATTTCTGCTGTGCATCAAACAATGAACGTTGGGCATCCATGGTGGAAAAGTAGCTGTCCAGCCCCGACTCGAAACGTAAACGCGATTGCCGATAGGCTTCCTGATAATCCCCCACCAGTTTTTTCTGGAACGCCACTTGGGTGAGCATTTCCTCTCGCGCATTCAGGGCATCGGCCGCTTCACGAAAAGCATTTTGCACCGTGGCTTCATAGGCGGCTGTACGCCCATCGAAGCGCGCATGACTGGCATCGACCTGCGCCCTGCGCGCCCCCCCGTCGATCAGCGGCAAAGAACCTGCTAGCGCCACCGACCAGAACTCGGCCGGCCCGGAAAGTAACCGGGAAAAATCTCCCGTGAGACTGCCCAGCGCCGAAGTCAGGGAAAAGGTCGGAAAGTACGCACTGCGTGCCGCACCAATGTCCGCATTGGCCGCTCGCAGTTGAGCTTCGGCAGACATGATGTCGGGGCGACGCTCGACCAGATTCGACGGCAGACCCGCCGGCACATCCAGCGTGGCCAATTGCTCACCCAGCACTCCGGTGGGCAACAAACCCGTCGGCACCGGCTGCCCCACCAACACCCGTAGCGCGTTCATGTTCTGCGCCACTTGCATCCGATAGGTGTTGACCTGCACCGCCGCCGTGTTGGTCTGCGCGTCCGCCTGATGAACGTCGATGCGCGCACTGGAGCCGAGGCTATAACTTTTGCGCAACAGCTGGCCGTAGCGGTCCTGGGATTGGTAGGTATTCTGCGCGAGATCAAGCAAATGCTGATTGGCCTTGAGGCTAAGCCAGGTACTGGCGACTTCGCCGATCAGCGCCAGCCGCGCCGTTTGATAATCCGCCTCGGACGCCTCGAAACGCGCCCCCGCCGCATTCCGCTGACTGCGGATGCGGCCGAACAGATCCAGCTCGTAGGACGTAAAGCCACCCGTGGCTTGAAACGTATTGGCGATGCTGCCGGCCGTATCGCCGCCGCCCGGCGTGCGCACCAACGGTGGCAGCTTGCTGCGCCCGGCGTAAGTGTCGATACCAATCGTGGGGAAAAGCCCCGATTGCGCACTGTCGTACCCGGCCCGGGCTTCTTCGACACTGGCGGCGAACTGGCGCAGGCTGCGATTGTTGACCAGCGCCAGTTCAATCAACTGACGCAGACGGTCGTCGACCACAAAACCACGCCAGTCCTTGTCGAACGCCTGCTTGCCGCTGCAACACTCTCCGTTTGTGTTCGCCGGCCATTGCTGGTCGATCGGCGCATCGGGTTTCTCGTAGGTCGGCTCCAGCGAACAACCACCGAGTAGCAACAGGGACATGAAACATGAAGTGGGTAAGCAACTGTTCATGGCGCGCACCTACAAGCGTTGGCCGAGCAAAGCTCGCAAAGGAGAAAGCAGCAGTGTCCACATGCCTGCGCGGCTGACACTGATGGGCGATACCGGTTGCTTGTGCGACCGCACCATGACCGGCCGCCATCGAAGTGGCGAAACGCTGGCCGCAACGTTGACCGGCCGATGAGAACGCGGCGCCAGGCGTTTCTCACCCAATAAGGAACGTTGCAGCAAGGTGCCGAAGGCTTGTGCCGGCTCGGCCTTGCTGACGACGTTGACCGTCGCATCACTGAATAGCCGCGCAATCAGGCTGCGCCGCAATCCTTCATCCAGGTCGGCAAACCTCAAGCCCAGTCGGTCGTCACCGTGGTTGCGCATGACTTCCACGTCCAGCCAACCGAGCTTGTCGATCCACAATTGTGCGCACAACCCCGGCTTGATCGAAGAGGCAAAGGCACAACTCAGAGATGCACCGCTGAGGGAGATGTCCACCAACCGCCCCGCCAGGGTCTTGCCACCAAAGCGCAAACCGGTGGGTTTGTCGAACGGGAACCGCTCTTCACCGTGCAGTCGTGGCCGGTCAACGCAGGCCACCAGGGTCGCCAGGTTGTAGACCAGCGCAACCACCGTCCAGCAGAGGTTGAACATCATGTTGCCGTCGAACGAGGCCGCCGTGCTGATGGCGATGTAAGCGCCGATCTGCGAAAACAGGGTCAACGAGAAAAAGAACCCGAACAGCTTCCAGTGGACCATCGTTTTCGTACGATCAAGGCCCTTGGCGGTGACTTTGAAGGGGCGGCCAAACGGTCGGATCATCGCACTGGCGATGGTTGCCGTGACGGCCAGCGAGGCGACGATTTGCGTCACTTCGGTGAATATCGGCAGCGTACGCCGGTCCGTAACCCAAGTGCCGTACCCCCAGAACGCAATCAGCGCCGGCATGCCGAACGCCAGGAAATCCACCGGGTTGGCGTAGAACCCGGCGATGCCGAAGTACCAATACAACACCGGCGATACCAGCATCATCAAAATGAATGGCTTGGAAAACCAGTGCATCAGACCATGCAGATAATGCAGCCGGTCGTTCAACGTGTAGCCGCTGCCGCGCAGCGGCCCGTCCTTGAGCAATGCCACCTGGATCGTTCCCAGGCACCAGCGCCCGCGCTGATTGATGTATTCGGTCAAGCCTTCGGCTGACAATCCAATCGACAGCCGTTCATTCAACCAACGGGTGACATAGCCTTTTTGCAACAACCGGTAGGTGGTGTAGATATCCTCACAGACCGAACCTGTCGGGAAACCACCCATTTCGTTGATCAAATCCCGCCGCACCACAAAGGATGTACCGACACAAAACGCCGCATCCCAACCGTCCTTGGCGGGCTGGAACACATCGAAGAACACTCGCTGCTCATCGACCCAGCAGGCCGACGTGCCGAGGTTGTGCTGTATCGGATCGGGGTTGTAGTAGAACTGCGGCGTCTGGACCAGGCCGACCCTGGGGTCTTCGAACAAGCCCAACGTGCGCATCAGGATCGGTTGTTGCGGTGCGAAATCGGCGTCGAGCACCAGAATGTACGGCGCGTTACTGCCCGCCGCCGACTGGCGCAATCCGTTGTTCAAGTTGCCGGCCTTGGCGTGCGAATTATCCGGGCGCCGCGCGTATTGCACCCCCATCTCGGCGCAGTAATCGCGCAGCCAGTCGCGCCGGGTATCGTCGAGCACCCAAATGGTGAAGTTCGGATAGTCGATCGCCTGGGCGGCAATAATGGTTTTTTCGAGAATCTCCAGACCTTCGTTGTAAGTGGCGATGAACACATCCACCGCCGGTACCGCTACACCCTGCTCACGCAAGCGCCGTTCGCCGGCATCGGCACGTTTTCGGTGATCGGTCCGGCAGAGCATCACGACGATGGAAAACAGCGTGTAACCAATCGCCAGCATTTCGAAAAACAAAAAGGCATAGGCCCAGACCGTGGCAAACCCTGAATGCCCGTCGGGCAAGGTCTCGCGAATCCGCCACGCCGCGTAGTTGATCAGCAGCAACGCCGTAACGGCACCGAATCCCGCACGCGCCCACCCTTGATCCCGTTGAGTCAGGCAGGTGAAGAGAATCACCACTGCCAGAGTCCAGAAATTGATTTGCAGCAGTTGCAGCGAGTCCAGTGCCTGCATGTCAGTCAACCTCTTGAGAACCGGTAAAGGGATTGACGCCCGTGGCCGCAATCGCCGCCCACGCCGTGGCGCCCAAATGAGGCAGGTGGTAATAGAAGAAGTCGTTGGTGACCGAGTCCGGGCCAATCGCCAGCCCCGTGCTGATGCGCTGCGCCGGCGTTGCGAACAGCCAGCCATTGCCCGCCTGCTGAGCCAGCAACACACGCCAGAGCGGTTGTGCCTTTTCACTCAAGCCACTCAAGCGCGCCACTGCCGCCGCTTGAGCCGTACCCTCAGTCCACAAACCATCGGGATCACGGTTAAAGCCGTAACCGTCGCCGGCGCGGTGAGCGTGATCGATAAAGGCAAAGACACGCCGCCAGTCCTTGGGTGGATCGTGCAGCGCGATCAACGGCCAGATCTGCGCGTCCAGCCCCGAACGTTCACGATCCGAAGTCTGGCCATCCGCGCCGGTGCCGATCAGAAAGCGCCCTTCCCCCGCGTCCCACTGGCTCGACACAAACTGTCGGGCAATCTGCGCCTGCCTTGCCGAATCCGCATCCGGCGCCACGGCGTCGAGCGCCGACCATGCGGCGGCAAGGTCGACGTTGTGCTCGGTGGACTTCCAGTTCTGCTGAATCTGATTGGGAAAGTATCCGTAGTAACCACCGCTGAAACCTGCTGGCGATTGTCCGTCGTAAGTTTTTTGCTGTGACCAGCGCAGGACTTTTCGTGCGGCCTCAAGGTAAGACGCGACGCCGCTCTGACGAAAAGCCTCCAACAGCGCCAAAGCCGCCCAAGCCTGATTGCCCGTTGCACTGCTGACTTGATAGGCATCCTGATTCCAGGCGTTGCGTTCAGTACTCCAATATCCGGGCAACTTCATCGACGGCGCACCTACGGGGCCAGCGGCGTACGCGTTGCGCAACCGTCCATCCTGATATTCCGGATCGTGGCGCGTGGCGAATGCCAAGGCGTCGGCAATCCTGAGTGCCGACTCGGCTTTGCCGCAGGCAAACAAGGCAATGCTGGCCAACGCGTTGTCGTAGGTGAACGCCACGCCGCGCAATGCCAGGATCGGTGCTGGCTGGCCATCCAGCGGCGGGTAACTGGCCACCAGCACCGGCCCCGCGGGAAGGGCTGTGACGGCTTGATCCAGTGCGGCGCAGGTCATCGCCGCCAATTGCGGCCTCGCTTGCGCTGCCATGGCGGGCACCTCGAAGGCGATAAGCAACACGGCCAATAACCTGCGCACGCCGTTCATGGCCGCGATACCTCGGCACTGGCCCACAGCCCCGGATTGCAGGTCATGGCGCGCTGGCTATCGGTCAGGTCCGCGGCAAACGTACCGACGACATACACCGAGTTCTGTTCCGCGTAAGGGAACGGCACGCTGTAAGTGTTCGCACGGACGTCCGAAGTGCTGGACAGCAACTGCACAACGCGGGCCTTGAGCGGCTCATCCAGGCCGCGAATTTTCACCGTAAGCACGCTGTCGCGGTCGATCTTGCTGGCCATGCGCTCGGGAAACACCGCAACCACATAGCTCTGCCCGCAATCGGTGGCGCGTAACAGGGTCGACCCGGCCTGCACCAGCGTACCTTGTGGCGCCAGCAGCTCCTGAACCGTACCCGGTGAAAAAGCCACCACGTCGTAGCCGGCCATCAACTTGACCCGGTTCTGTTCGGTTTCGATCAGTTGATTGAGGTTGTCGAGCTCCTGTTGATAAGTGGTCCGGTTGCGCGCCTGATTCTCAAGACTGAGTTTCAAAGTGATCATCTGTGAGCTGAGGTCAAACATGCGCAGTTGATCGGGGTCAAGATAAACCCGCTTGTTCGCGGCACTGACATCGCCGTCATTGATCCGCAATTGCGAACGCACCGACTCTGCCGCACCTTGCAACGAGGCCAGTTGTGCTTTTGACGAAGCGACCACCGCGCCACTCACCGCGCCCTGAACGAACAGTTCGAGGTTGCGTTCGACGGTTTCCTGGGCATCCATCAACCGCGCGCTCGCCGCGCTACTTTCGGCTTTCAAGGCCTTTTGGGTAAACAGCTGGCGGGTATGAAACGCGGCCTGGTATTGCTGACTGGTTTTCTCCAGCTCTTCGTAATAGCGCAGGTCGTGCTCGGCCTGGCTCGCTGACGAAGAGAGCTGTTGTTCAAGCGTCAGGCGCCGGGTTTGCAAAGTCAGTAAGGTTTCCTGGTTCGCCCGCGGGTTTTCCACCACGGCGATTTTCTGGCCCTGACTGAACGTCGCACCGGGCTTGACCGCCAAAGAGCTCACAACTCCATCAATCGGCGTGGTCAGCAGTATCACTGGCGCATTCAAAATGGCCCGTGTAGCCGACGCCGACACCAACGGCATGAGCAGAGTCGACAACAGCAACCAGACGACAAACCCAAGAACTCCCAAACCCACTAGGCGTGGCAACAACGACAAGAGTTTCGATCGTTCTTCTGCCATGTTTGGTTCTCCCGATAAACCAACCGCTTAACAGTCAGGCAACAGCGAGCCGTGACCGCGAGACACTATTGGCAGGGCGAACAAAACAAAAATTGATTAACTTGACGACAACTTGTGCCGACACAGTTTTATTGGGACTTATTGTGATGTGAGCAGGAATCGGATTCCCGTCTTTTTGGAGAGTTGCTGTACAGCGCAGTGGTGACAGAGCATTCCAGGCTCGTGGCAGAGCGAGTTTGTTCTGTGGCGACACTAGAATCAGTGTGTTGGAGTGTCAAGCAGTCAGCTCATACAAATAAATGGCGCCAAATATGTAGCACATCAAAAATTGGATCCATTACAACGACTCAGCTCCAATCCATCGACAACTTATTATTTTTATTCAGGGTTTTTATTTTTTAGAATTAAATGAACTTTGTCACGAAATTTAGATAATTATTAACTTTCAACCAGAAATACTAAAACGATATAAGTCGCCCACAAACAAAAACGCCCCGACCAAAGTCGGGGCGTTTTCATTTTCAGCTAAGGCTTAGCGCGGGAATGCTGGCGGGTTTACACCGGCCATGTCTTCCATCACGCGAACCACCTGGCAGCTGTAACCGAATTCGTTGTCGTACCAAACGTACAGAACAACGCGGTTGTCTTGGGTGATGGTCGCTTCAGCGTCCACAACGCCTGCGTGGCGCGAGCCAACGAAGTCGGTGGAAACCACTTCCTGGGAGCTCACATAGTCGATCTGCTTGTGCAGATCCGAGTGCATGGCCATCTGGCGCAGGTACTCATTGATCTCTTCGCGAGTGGTGGCCTTTTCCAGGTTCAGGTTCAGGATGGCCATCGACACGTTCGGTGTAGGAACACGAATCGCGTTACCGGTCAGCTTGCCCTTGAGCACTGGCAGTGCCTTGGCGGCTGCGGTGGCGGCACCGGTCTCGGTGATGACCATGTTCAACGGCGCGGCGCGGCCACGACGGCTGCCCTTGTGGAAGTTGTCGATCAGGTTCTGGTCGTTGGTGAACGAGTGAACGGTTTCGACGTGGCCGTTGACGATGCCGTACTTGTCGTTGACTGCCTTGAGCACCGGCACGATGGCGTTGGTGGTGCAGGAAGCCGCCGAGATGATCTTGTCGTCAGGGGTGATGTCGGCATGGTTGATGCCGTGCACGATGTTCTTCAGCGCACCCTTGCCAGGTGCGGTGAGGATCACGCGGGCAGCGCCCGGGCAGGCCAGGTGCTGGCCCAGGCCGTCGGCGTCACGCCATACACCGGTGTTGTCGACGATCAGAGCGTTTTCGATGCCGTACTGGGTATAGTCGACTTCAGTCGGGCTCTTGGCGTAGATCACCTGGATCAGGTTGCCGTTGGCGGTGATGGTGTTGTTGGCTTCATCAATGGTGATGGTGCCATCGAACGGACCATGAACCGAGTCGCGGCGCAGCAGGCTGGCACGCTTGACCAGATCGTTCTCGGCGCCCTTGCGGACGACGATGGCGCGCAGACGCAGGCCGTCGCCGCCACCGGTTTTCTCGATCAGGATGCGCGCCAGCAGACGGCCGATACGACCGAAGCCGTAGAGGACAACGTCGGTGCCTTTGCGGCCGGAAGCGTTCTGTTGGCCAACCACGTCGGCCAGTTCTTCACGGACGAACTGCTCGGCAGTACGGCCATTGCCTTCGGCCTTGAATTTGGCCGCCAGCTTGCCCAGGTCCACCGAAGCGGCGCCGAGCTTGAGTTCGCTCATCGCCTTGATCAGCGGGAATGTTTCGTGGACGGACAGCTCGCTTTCGTCGGACTGACGGTGACGAGCAAAGCGGTGAGCTTTGAGAATCGCAATGACTGAACGATTGATCAGGCTGCGGCCATAGATCGAGCTCACCACGTTGTTATTGCGGTAGAGCTGACCGATAAGCGGAATCATCGCTTCTGCGAGTGCTTCACGGTCGATCCATTCACCAAGACACTGGTCGGGCTTCTGAGTCACGGGAACCTTCCACATGTAGGGGCAGAAAAAAGGGGCTACATTATGCCGCCCCATTCCTCTTGTAGCAATGCGCGCCTGTCGTGCGATCCGTAACAAATTCCCGTTCAAAAAATTTACGCTGCGCTAAAGCCCAATAAAACCGGGGCTTCCAGCACAGTCAATTTTTTGGAGACAACGCCACCTTGTCCGTAACCCTCCGTAACACCTGCTGTTTTTACCACTACATATTCAGTATTTATCCGTAAAAAACCGCGGTTTTTTGTCTTTACCACTACATTTCGCCAAACCTGCGTAATAGACGCAGTCTGCAACTGACAGGCGGCACCCGGGGCCGCTACAATTACCGACTTTGTCGCAACGCTTGGAGCTCAACCTTCCGTGCCTGTTCTGCGTCTACCGCATCTCCCTGCCGCGGCAGGTAAACAGCATTGGGGCAATCTGCCCGGTGCCGCCCTTAGCCTCGCCATCGCCGAGGCCGCCAGCGCTGCCAAGCGCTTTACCCTGCTGCTTACAGCCGACAGCCAAAGTGCCGAACGACTGGAACAGGAGCTGAGTTTCTTCGCCCCGGACTTGCCGGTGCTGCATTTCCCCGACTGGGAAACCCTGCCCTACGATCTGTTTTCGCCGCACCAGGACATCATTTCCCAGCGCATCGCGAGCCTGTATCGGCTGCCGGAATTGAGCCATGGTGTGCTGGTGGTGCCGATCACCACCGCCCTGCATCGTCTGGCGCCGACCAAATTCCTGCTCGGCAGCAGCCTCGTGCTGGATGTCGGCCAGAAGCTCGACGTCGAGCAAATGCGCACCCGACTCGAAGCCACCGGTTATCGCTATGTCGATACCGTGTACGAACACGGCGAGTTCACCGTGCGCGGTTCGCTGATCGATTTGTTCCCGATGGGCAGCAAGCTGCCCTATCGCATCGACCTGTTCGACGACGAAATCGAAACCCTGCGCACCTTCGACCCGGAAAACCAGCGCTCCATCGACAAGGTCGATTCAGTCAAGTTGTTGCCGGCCAAGGAGTTCCCGCTGCAAAAAGAAGCAGTCACTCGCTTCAAGGCGCGATTCCGCGAGCGCTTCGATGTGGATTTCCGCCGCTGTCCGATTTTCCAGGATTTGAGCAGCGGGATTACCCCGGCCGGTATCGAGTACTACCTGCCGCTGTTCTTCGAGGAAACCTCCACGCTGTTCGATTACCTGCCCCAGGACACGCAAGTGTTTTCCCTGCCGGGCATCGAACAGGCGGCGGAAAACTTCTGGAACGACGTGCGCAATCGCTACGAAGAGCGTCGCGTCGATCCGTCCCGTCCTTTATTACCACCCGCCGAACTGTTCCTGCCGGTGGAAGACTGCTTCGCACGCCTGAAGAACTGGCCGCGCGTGGTCGCCAGTCAACAGGATGTAGAAAGTGGTGGTGGTCGCGAGCGCTTCCCGGCTCGTGAACTGCCAAACCTGGCGATTGAAGCCAAGGCCACGCAGCCGTTGGCGGCGCTGGCGGAATTCCTCGACCAGTTCCCCGGTCGCGTGTTGTTTACTGCTGAGTCCGCAGGCCGTCGCGAAGTGCTGCTGGAGTTGTTGGAACGCTTGAAGCTGCGACCGAAGACCGTCGACAGCTGGCCGGATTTCGTTGCCGGCAAAGAGCGCCTGGCAATCACCATCGCGCCACTGGATGAAGGATTGCTGCTGGACGACCCAGCCCTGGCGCTGGTTGCCGAAAGCCCGCTATTCGGTCAACGGGTGATGCAACGCCGTCGTCGCGAGAAACGCGCCGACGCCAACAACGATGCGGTCATCAAGAACCTCACCGAACTGCGCGAAGGCGCGCCAGTGGTGCATATCGACCACGGTGTCGGTCGTTATCTGGGCCTCGCAACGCTGGAAATCGACAGCCAGACCGCCGAATTCCTCGCCCTGGAATATGCCGAGGGTGCCAAGCTCTACGTGCCGGTGGCCAACCTGCATTTGATCGCACGCTACACCGGCAGCGACGACGCACTGGCCCCGCTGCACCGCCTCGGCTCCGAGACCTGGCAGAAAGCCAAGCGCAAAGCTGCCGAACAGGTGCGCGACGTCGCCGCCGAATTGCTCGACATCTATGCCCGCCGCGCTGCCCGCGAAGGTTATGCCTTCGCCGACCCGAAAGCCGACTACGCCACGTTCAGCGCCGGCTTCCCGTTCGAAGAAACCCCCGACCAGCAAACCACCATCGAAGCCGTGCGCGAAGACATGCTCGCACCCAAACCGATGGATCGACTGGTGTGTGGTGACGTGGGTTTCGGCAAGACCGAAGTGGCCATGCGCGCGGCGTTCATCGCGGTTCACGGTGGTCGCCAAGTGGCGATACTGGTGCCGACCACCCTACTCGCCCAGCAGCACTACAACAGCTTCCGCGACCGCTTCGCCGATTGGCCGGTGACCGTGGAAGTGATGAGCCGCTTCAAATCGGCCAAGGAAGTCAACGCGGCGGTCGCGGACCTGGCCGAAGGCAAGATCGACATCGTCATCGGCACGCACAAGCTGCTGCAGGACGACGTAAAAATCAAAAACCTCGGCCTCGTCATCATCGACGAAGAACACCGTTTCGGTGTGCGCCAGAAAGAACAGCTCAAGGCGCTGCGCAGTGAAGTCGACATTCTCACGCTGACCGCTACGCCGATCCCGCGCACGCTGAACATGGCAGTGTCGGGCATGCGCGATCTGTCGATCATCGCCACGCCGCCGGCCCGTCGCCTGTCGGTGCGCACCTTCGTCATGGAGCAGAACAAGAGCACGGTCAAAGAAGCCCTGCTGCGTGAGCTGCTGCGTGGCGGTCAGGTCTACTACCTGCACAACGACGTGAAGACCATCGAAAAATGCGCCGCCGACCTCGCCGAACTGGTGCCGGAAGCGCGAATCGGCATCGGCCACGGACAGATGCGCGAGCGCGAACTCGAACAGGTGATGAGCGACTTCTACCACAAGCGCTTCAACGTGCTGATCGCCTCGACCATCATCGAGACCGGCATCGACGTGCCGAGCGCCAACACCATCATCATCGAGCGCGCCGACAAATTCGGCCTGGCACAGCTGCACCAGTTGCGCGGCCGGGTCGGACGCAGTCACCACCAGGCTTATGCCTATCTGCTGACGCCACCGCGCCAGCAAATTACCACGGACGCGGAAAAGCGCCTGGAAGCGATTGCCAACACCCAGGACCTCGGCGCGGGCTTCGTGCTCGCCACCAACGACCTGGAAATCCGCGGCGCCGGCGAACTGCTTGGCGATGGTCAGAGCGGGCAGATTCAGGCGGTCGGTTTCACGCTGTACATGGAAATGCTCGAACGCGCAGTGAAATCGATCCGCAAGGGCGAACAGCCGAACCTCGATCAACCGCTGGGCGGCGGACCCGAAGTCAACTTGCGCGTACCGGCGCTGATTCCCGAAGACTATCTGCCGGATGTTCACGCCCGCCTGATTCTCTACAAGCGCATCGCCTCGGCCACCGATGAAGAAGGCCTCAAGGATTTGCAGGTGGAAATGATCGATCGTTTCGGCCTGCTGCCGGAGCCGACCAAGAACCTGATGCGCATCACCGCCCTGAAGTTGCAGGCCGAGTTGCTGGGCATCAAGAAAGTCGATGGCGGTCCGCAGGGCGGGCGAATCGAGTTCGCGACGCAAACCCCGGTCGACCCGCTGACGCTGATCAAATTGATCCAGAGCCAGCCTAAACGCTACAAATTCGAAGGCGCGACGATGTTTAAATTCCAGGTCCCGATGGAACGCCCGGAAGAGCGCTTTAATACTGTAGAGGCGCTGTTCGAGCGCCTCATCCCGAAAACTGCTTGAAGGACGCCGCATGCGCCTGTTTCGCTCACTGACCTTGCTGACAACGTTAATCACAGCGCTGGTCGCACCCACGGCGTTTGCCGACGATCTGTACCAAATTGAAATGATTCTGGTGCGGCAGAACGCCGTGCCGGCGATTGACAGCCGCGCAGCGCCGGAAGACTGGGATGCCGGCGCCCAACGCATCAACACGGACAGTTTTCGCACGCCGAGCATGAACCCTGAAGTGGAAAAGCTCACCGCCAGCAACGACTACACCGTGTTGCTGCACAAGGCCTGGCAACAGAACCTTGGCGAGGAAGCCACCAAAGTCGCGATCAGCGACGGCAAGGAACAGTTCGGCCAGTTTCCAATTGAAGGCACCCTCAATGTCAAACTTGGACGCTTCACCGACGTTGACGCCGAATTCTGGGTCAACCAGTTCAACTCCGATGGCCTCGTGACCGCCAGCGAACGCCTGAAACAGGAAAGCCATACCAAAAACGGTCAACTGAACTTCCTCGACGCCGGCCATCTCGGCCTGCTGATCAAGATCACTTCATTGACGGCGCCCGCTCCCCGGGAAGCCCCTGAAGTGGTTCCAGACTGATCGAAGCCTCCATGTCCGCGACCCTGAGCAAACCCCTGGCACCTTCCTGGGTCAGCCGATTCAAGGAACAGAGCCTGGAGCGTGGCCGCCGCTACGCACTGGAAAATCGCGTCAGGATCGTCGAGGCCGGCGACGCTACGATCATCGCCGCTTGCGAAGGCTCTGGCGGTAACGTTTACCGTCAGACCATTCGCCTGCGCGAGTCAGCCAAAGGCACTTTGCTGATGGTCGATGCGACATGCTCCTGCCCTGTCCACAGCAACTGCAAACATTGCGCGGCGGTGCTGCTGCAAGTGCAGGAAACCCTTAACTACCCCGCTGCCGCCAAAGACGCCGAACTGCTGGAAAAACTCCAGGCCGTACTGGAAAACCGCAGCCCGAAAGCTCTGCCACAAGTGCTGGTGGATAACGTGCAACCGGTACCACGCCTGTGGCTGGCGAGCATCGAATTCAGTGCTTTCGAACCGCGCAACGGGCGGATGCAGCGTTACATCCAGCATCGCGCGGCGCTGTCCTTCAGTTATCTGGATGAGTACGTTTGCGGACAGAAAAACACTGACATCCTGATCCGCCAGGAAAAACAGACGTTACGGATAAAACGCCATCCGGAAGTGGAACAGTCCTACCGGGAACAACTGCGGATTCTCGGTTTCAAGATCGCCACCCGCCAAAGCAAGGCTTTGCCGGAAAGCGCTGGCGAACTGTTCGAGATGGTCAATGACAGCGCCTGGCTGACCTTCACCCTCAACGAACTGCCGAAGCTGCGCACCCAGGGCTGGGAATTGCAGATCAACGAGGATTTCGGTTTCGACCTGACGGCGGTGGACGACTGGTACGCCACGGTCGAACAGGCGCCGGAACGTGACTGGTTCGACCTGGAACTGGGGATCATCGTCAACGGCGAGCGGCTAAGCCTGTTGCCCATCCTGCTGAACCTGATGCGCTCGCACACCGAAATTCTCAACCCGGAGCGACTGGCCCGACGTCGCGACGACGAACTGATCCTGGTCAACATCCCAAACCGTCCGAACTCCGAGTACGGCCCGTTGCAAGTCGCCCTGCCCTTCGGTCGTTTGAAGCCGGTACTGGCGACCCTTGGCGAGTTCTATCTGCAGGGCCCCGGCGAGACCACCTTACGCCTGAGCAAGGCCGACGCCACGCGCCTGAATCCGCTGGAAGACTTGCCACTGCTTTGGGAGGGTGGCGAGCAGATCCGCACCTTTGCCCAACGCCTGCGTGACATCAAGGACTACACCGCCACCGCGCCCGAAGGCCTGAACGCAACGTTACGCCCGTATCAGCTTGAAGGTTTGAGCTGGATGCAATCGCTGCGGCAACTGGAGGTTGGCGGGATTCTCGCAGACGACATGGGCCTGGGCAAAACCCTGCAAACCCTGGCGCATGTGCTCACAGAGAAAATCGCCGGCCGCCTCGACCGCCCCTGCATGGTGGTAATGCCGACCAGCCTGATTCCCAACTGGCTCGACGAAGCGGCGCATTTCACACCGCAATTAAAAGTACTGGCGCTGTACGGTGCCAGCCGCAAAAAACATTTCGATAACCTCGCCGATTACGACCTGATCCTGACCACTTACGCGCTGCTGCCCAAGGATGTCGAGCGCCTGGCTGCGCAGCCGTTGCACGTTCTGGTACTGGATGAAGCGCAGTACATCAAGAATCCGAACAGCAAAGCCGCGCAGGCCGCCCGCGAGCTGAACGCCCGCCAGCGCTTGTGCCTGAGCGGCACGCCTTTGGAAAACCACTTGGGCGAACTGTGGTCGCTGTTTCACTTCTTGCTCCCGGGTTGGCTCGGCGACGTGAAAAGCTTCAACCGCGATTACCGCGTGCCGATTGAAAAGCGCACCAGCGAAGTAAGACTTCAACACCTTAACGGTCGGATCAAACCTTTCCTGCTACGCCGGACCAAGGAACAGGTGGCCACCGAATTGCCGCCGAAAACCGAAATCATCCACTGGGTCGAACTCAACGAAGCCCAGCGTGACGTGTACGAAACCATGCGCCTGGCCATGGACAAGAAAGTCCGCGACGAGATCACCCGCAAAGGCGTGGCCCGCAGCCAGATAATCATTCTTGAAGCCCTGCTGAAACTGCGTCAGGTGTGCTGCGATCTGCGCCTGGTGAATGATGCCACCCTGCCGGCTCGCGGTAGCACCTCGGGCAAGCTCGATAGCCTGATGGAAATGCTCGAAGAGTTGTTCGAAGAAGGCCGACGAATCCTGCTGTTCTCGCAATTCACGTCGATGTTGGCATTGATCGAGGACGAACTGAAAAAACGCGGCGTGGCCTATGCGCTGCTGACCGGACAGACCCGCGACCGTCGTACGCCCGTGAAAGATTTCCAGAGCGGCAAACGTCAGATTTTTCTCATCAGCCTGAAGGCCGGTGGCGTCGGCCTGAACCTGACGGAAGCAGACACGGTGATTCATTACGACCCGTGGTGGAACCCGGCGACGGAAAATCAGGCAACCGACCGCGCTTATCGCATTGGCCAGGAGAAGCCGGTGTTCGTCTACAAACTGATTGCGCGTGGCACGGTGGAAGAGAAGATTCAGCACTTGCAGAAGGAAAAATCCGACCTTGCGGCAGGTGTGCTGGATGGGCGTCAAGCTGGGGACTGGAAGCTGCAGAATGATGATATCGAGGCGCTGTTTGCGCCGTTGCCGGATAAGTTGGAGAAGCGCTGAGATGTGCAGCGCCTGATAGATCGCCATCGCGAGCAGGCTTGCTCCCACAAGGCATTCACTAATCCTGTGGGAGCGAGCCTGCTCGCGATGAATCCAACTCAATCTATAGCCAGGCTTAGCCCTTGAGCACCCGTGCCAGCGTCGACTTCACCTTACCCATCCCGTCATGCAACGCCTGCTCGATCTCGGCCATAGTAATCACTGCCGTCGACTTGCCCGCCGCCGGGTTCACCACCAGCGCCAGACAGGCGTAGTCCAGTTCCAGCTCACGGGCCAATGCCGCTTCCGGCATTCCGGTCATGCCGACGATGTCGCAACCGTCGCGCTCCAGGCGCGCGATTTCGGCCACGGTTTCCAGGCGCGGGCCCTGGGTGCAGGCATACACGCCATGACTGCTGTAACCCACGCCTTCAGCCGACAGTGCCGCAATCAATTGCTGACGCAGAGGCTCGCTGTACGGATAGCTAAAATCAATATGCGTCACCTGCTCCAGGTCATCGGCGAAATAGGTGTGCTGACGACCGCTGGTGTAGTCGATCAACTGATGCGGCACGCAGAAATGCCCGGTGCCCATCGCCGCATGAATACCACCCACGGCATTGACTGCGAGAATGGCTTCAGCGCCGGCCTGCTTCAGCGCCCAGAGGTTGGCGCGGTAATTCACCTGATGCGGCGCGAAGCGGTGCGGATGACCGTGGCGCGCGAGGAACAGCACTTCCTTGCCGGAATACTCGCCGATCTGTACGTCGGCCGAAGGCGCGCCGTAAGGGGTGTCGACCGCCAATGACTGACGAATGCCGAGCCCCTCGAGCTGAGTCAGGCCGGTACCACCGATAATCGCGTAAACCGTCATAGTGAACAGCCCTTAATCAATCAATTGAGCTTCTTTGAGCGCGCCGACGGCTGCCAGCCAGCGCGGATCCTGACGGTATTCGGTGGATGCGAACGACTGACCGCGCATCCGCGCGATTCGCGCGGACGGCTTGACCTTCAGACGCTGGGCGGCGCTCAGGGCGAGCTCGGCAGCTGCGCGATCGTTGCACACCAGGCCCATGTCACAACCGGCGGTCAAGGCCGCTTCGATACGGCTGGCGGCATCGCCGACCACATGGGCGCCGGCCATGGACAGGTCGTCGCTGAAAATCACCCCGTCGAACTGCAATTCGCCACGCAGGATGTCCTGCAACCAGCGCCGGGAGAAACCGGCAGGCTGGGAATCAACTTGCGGGTAGATAACGTGAGCCGGCATGACGGCGGCCAGTTGCTTGCTGAGTCTGGCGAACGGCACCAGGTCGTTGGCGCGAATCTCGTCGAGGCTGCGCTCGTCGTTCGGGATCGCCACATGGGAGTCCGCCTCGGCCCAGCCGTGACCGGGGAAATGCTTGCCGGTGGCGGCCATGCCGGCGTTGTTCATGCCGCGGATGAAGGCACCGGCGAGCAGTGCTGCCCGCTCAGGATTACCTTCGAACGAACGGGTGCCGACCACGGCGCTGCGCTGGTAATCGAGATCAAGGACCGGGGCGAAGCTCAGGTCCAGGCCAACAGCCAGTACTTCGGTGGCCATGATCCAGCCACACTGCTCAGCCAGATATTCGGCATTGGGATTGTCGGCGATCGCACGCATGGCCGGCAACCGGACAAAACCCTGACGCAGGCGCTGAACCCGCCCGCCTTCCTGGTCCACCGCCAACAGCAGATCGGGGCGAATGGCGCGTATCGATGCGCTCAACTCGCGGACCTGCCGCGGGTGTTCGATATTGCGAGCGAAAATGATCAGGCCGCCCACTTCGGGTTGGCGCAACAGTTGGCGATCTTCGGCCGTCAGCCAGGTACCGGCGACGTCCACCATCAACGAGCCTTGCAGGCCAGCAGTCATAGAGATTCCTTGATAACGATAAATCCGGCTCGCGCCGATACGCCGCCAAGGGCTGTGCCCGGCAGGTCGGCGATATAAATTGGGAGCGGATTGAAAACGAGAGTCGGCATGGGCGGCTAGCTTAGCGGATGTAAGCTGCCGCGCCCACCCGTGCGCGGTCAAACCTTGGCGGCAACCGGTGTCGATTTGCTACGTGGACGCAACTGCGCGGCGGCCATGGCCGCTTCGGTGACACCGGTCTCTGCACGCATGCCGGCCGCGAGGAACGGCACCATCAGGCGCATGACCTGCTCGATGGAGGTGTTTACCCCGAAGTCTGTCTCGGCAATCGCACGCAGCGCCTTGATGCCGGACATGCTGAACGCCGCCGCACCGAGCATGAAGTGCACACGCCAGAACAATTCGATTGGAGGAATACGCGGTGCGGCTTCGTTGACCAGCATCATGTAGCGACGGAACACCTTGCCGTACATGTCTTCCAGATAACGACGCAAGTGCCCCTGGCTCTGACTGAAGGCCAGCCCCAGCAAACGCATGAAGATAGACAGATCGTTACCGCTGCGCGGTTGTACCACCAGCGCTTGCTCGACGAGGATTTCGAGTAGTTCTTCGAGGGTGGGCTTGATTTCAGGCTTGGCCTGGCGCCGCTCCAGCTCTTTATCGAGGCTGATGCAGAATGGCCCGAGGAATCGTGAGAAAACCGCCTGGATCAGCGCCTTCTTCGAACCGAAGTGATAGTTCACCGCCGCCAGATTGACACCGGCCTTGCTGGTGATCAAACGCAATGAGGTTTCAGCGAAACCTTTTTCCGCGAACAATTGCTCGGCAGCATCAAGAATGCGTTCAACGGTTTCCGACTGGGCCATGGCTACTCCGCCTGACAAACACTTGTTTGAAACATACGTTTCAGCCTGTGCCTTGTCAAGTCTGGCAGTTCGTTTTGGGAATGGTCGGTCAGTCATTTAACCATACAACTGCAAAGCTTCAATCAGCAGGCTGATCGACCGTCCGGCGGCCGGCAAAAAAACGGGCATTGCCAAGACCGCTTCACTGTATATAATCCCAGTCACTGTATAAAAAAACAGAGCGATCGATATGCTAAAGCTGACGCCACGCCAAGCCGAGATTCTGGCCTTCATCAAACGCTGCCTGGAAGACAACGGCTACCCACCGACTCGTGCGGAAATCGCTCAGGAACTGGGTTTCAAATCGCCCAACGCGGCGGAAGAACATCTCAAGGCACTGGCCCGCAAGGGCGCGATCGAAATGACCCCGGGCGCGTCCCGCGGTATTCGCATCCCGGGCTTCGAAGCCAAGGCCGATGACTCCAGCCTGCCGATCATTGGTCGGGTGGCGGCCGGTGCACCGATCCTGGCGCAGCAACACGTCGAAGAGTCCTGCAACATCAATCCTGCCTTCTTCCATCCACGCGCTGACTATCTGCTGCGGGTGCACGGCATGAGCATGAAGGATGTGGGCATTTTCGACGGTGACCTTCTGGCCGTCCATACCACCCGCGAGGCCCGCAATGGCCAGATCGTGGTTGCGCGAATCGGCGACGAAGTGACCGTCAAGCGCTTCAAGCGTGACGGCAGCAAGGTCTGGCTGATTGCAGAAAACCCGGATTTCGCCCCTATCGAAGTGAACCTTAAAGATCAGGAACTGGTGATCGAAGGCTTGAGCGTTGGCGTGATTCGCCGCTAAAGGAGGCTTTATGCAGTTCCCACACACATCACAGCAAGCCCAACTGCCACTGCTGTTCGAGGCATTCCTGGCGCAGCCGATGGCGCCGATTCTGAAGGAAGTGGTCGAGTCGCCCTGGAGCGCCGAACCCGAGGTCTTCAGTGAACTGTCTCTGCGTGGTGCAGCCGGGAACTGCCTGAACCTTCTGGCCCCAATCCTCCGGGAGTTGAGCGACGATCAGGACGCACGCTGGCTGACACTGATCGCCCCACCTGCCAGCCTGACTCAGGCCTGGTTACGGGATGCCGGCCTCAATCGCGAACGCATCCTGATACTGCAACCACGCGGAACCCAGAGTGCCCAGCAATTGACCTGCGAAGCCCTTCGCCTCGGCCGCAGTCACACGGTCGTCAGTT
Source organism: Pseudomonas sp. NFX224 (assembly GCF_048565165.1). Classification (NCBI taxonomy): domain Bacteria; kingdom Pseudomonadati; phylum Pseudomonadota; class Gammaproteobacteria; order Pseudomonadales; family Pseudomonadaceae; genus Pseudomonas; species Pseudomonas sp. NFX224. Next base: position 885,210 of record NZ_CP183416.1, read on the forward strand.
GGCTCAATCCACTGAGCGCTACTTCACGGCAACAACTAGTCAGCGCCGCCCGGACTGGGGACGCACAAAGCCTGAATATTCGATTAGGTTAAGGGTGCACGCTGAACAACGCAGGGCTTCTCAAAGGATAGAGAAGCCGATCTGGAGCGGTACTGGATAAATTCGACGGACGGGTATCAATGCAGAACCCGAGAGCCCTCTTCCTTGTCGAATTCACCTTCAACCAGACGTCCAGCCATCTGAACGCCGACGCTCAACATCGCTTTGGCGACTTCGACGTGCTGGCCTTGCAGGAATGCTTTGGCGTCCTCGGAGAAATCCAAAGTAACCAGAGAACCCTCGTCCTCAGCCCTACGCAGCTCGATACGGCCGTCTGGCAACTCGACAATTTCTAGAAAGGACGTTGGCATAAAGGTTTGTTCTCCACGAAAGGCGGGGATTATATAGGCATCGGCTAGGCTTCGCTCGGGATCTTGACCAGATGCCATCACGAAGGGAAATTTCTGACAACACTTTTCCCTGAACGGACAGCCTTGTAGGCCATCCGTTGCAACCTGCCTATTTCAGCACTCGTTCAAGCCTTCGCGAAAGCGGATCGCCAGGCTTTTAAGGTTCTGACGCCAGCTCTCCAGTTCCTCACGACTCAGCTCTTGGGGCGCCTCTTCTTCGTCCAGGTTGACCGCCACAATCAACGGCTGTGTCACGTCACCTTTAGGCTTGCGCGGCGCCCTTGGTGGCTGAAACAGCGCCGCATGAGCCGCCAACAGCTTGGCCAGCCAGGTTTCAGGATTGTTGGCGAGTTCGACCATCTCGGCCATTTCAGGAATAGCGATGCTGTCCAGCACTTCGCGCGTCAGCAGAGATTCAGCCCGGGACGCATTGGCTTGAGGCAAACGATAGAAACCGGCAATTTCGTGACACAGCCCCAACAGTGCGCCGTACAGATGAAACAACGCCGATTCGCGGTTAGCCTGAATCAGCGCCAGGGAATTCATCGCCCGCCCCTCTTCAGCCTTGGCGAGCGCTTCCAGCGACAGGCCGGCGAAATAGATCTTCTGGTTGGTACGGGTATAGAGTTCGTGGGCCATGACGGCAGCCTCCACAGCGAAATAATTGCTTCACACAGGTCGGACAGTGTCGTGGATCACTCGAGTCCACCGCAAGCCCCCTGTAGAAGCGAGCTTGCTCGCGATGAGCCTGTAGGCACCGCGGGGTATCAGGTTTCCCGCGTCTTCGTTGATGAGCATCGCAAGTAAACTCGCTCCCACAGTAAAAAAAGCGCAAAAAAAGGCCGCATCATTGGATGCGGCCTTTTCGTTTACAGCGCCAATCAGGCCTTCGCAGCTGGACGCTTGTCTTCAACGGTCCACTTGCCGCCGTCGTAATACGCCTTCCAGCCAGTCGGCTTGCCGTCGACTTCGGTCTGCACGTATTGCTCTTTGGTCTTGCGGCTGTAACGGATCACGGCAGGGAGGCCGTCCGGATCTTTCTTCGGTGCTTCACAGAGGAAGTGATACTTCGGATCGATCTCGTCCTTGTGCGGGATGATTTCCATGACCAGCGGCGCACGGGTCTCGCGGTTTTTCGGGAACTGGCTGGCCGCCAGGAACAGGCCGGACGCACCATCACGCAGGATGTAGGTGTCGTTGACCTTTTCGCATTTCAGCTCAGGCATCTTCACCGGATCCATCTTCGGCGGCGCCGCGTCACCGCTTTTCAGTAGCTTGCGGGTGTTCTTGCAGGTCGCGTTGGTGCAACCGAAGAACTTGCCGAAACGGCCGGTCTTGAGTTGCATCTCGCTGCCGCACTTGTCGCACTCCAGGCTCGGACCTTCGTAGCCCTTGATGCGGTAGGTACCCTCTTCGATTTCGTAGCCATCGCAATCCGGGTTGTTGCCGCAGATGTGCAACTTGCGCTTCTCATCGAGCAGGTAGGCATCCATCGCCGTGCTGCAGATCGGGCAACGATGTTTGCCACGCAGTACCAGCGATTCCGACTCGCCCTCGTCATCCGCAGCGATTTCATCGCCTGGTACGAGGTTGACCGTAGCCTTGCAGCGTTCTTTCGGTGGCAGGCTGTAGCCGGAGCAACCGAGGAACACGCCAGTCGATGCGGTACGAATCTGCATTGGACGGCCGCAAGTAGTGCACGGAATATCGGTCATTACCGGCTGGTTGGCACGCATGCCGTTTTCCGGGCTTTCAGCTACTTCGAGTTTTTTCTTGAAATCGCCATAGAACTCGTCGAGCACGTTTTTCCAGTCGCGTTCACCCTGGGCCACGTCATCGAGATGCTCTTCCATGCCGGCGGTGAAGCCGTAGTCCATCAGGTTCGAGAAGCTCTCGGACAGACGCTCGGTAACGATGTCGCCCATCTTTTCCGAATAGAAACGACGATTGTGCAGCGCCACGTAGCCGCGATCCTGGATGGTCGAAATGATCGCCGCGTAGGTCGAAGGACGACCGATGCCGCGTTTTTCCATTTCTTTAACCAGGCTGGCTTCCGAGTAACGGGCCGGCGGCTTGGTGAAGTGCTGGGTCGGATCAAGCTTGATCAGCTTCATCGCGTCGCCCTGGGCCATGTCCGGCAGCACATCGTCATCGCCCGGCTTGGCGATTTGCGGCATGACACGGGTGTAACCGTCGAACTTCAGGATGCGGCCCTTGGCGCGCAGCTCGAAATCGCCGGCACCGACAGTGACGGTAGTCGACAGGTATTGCGCCGGCAGCATCTGGCAAGCGAGGAACTGGCGCCAGATCAGCTCGTAGAGCCGCTCTGCGTCACGCTCCATGCCCGACAGCTTGCTTGGCTCGGTGTTGGCGTCGGACGGACGAATCGCTTCGTGAGCCTCTTGTGCGCCTTCCTTGCTGCTGTAGACGTTCGGGGTCTCCGGCAGATACTTTTTGCCGAACTCGCCTTCAATATATGTGCGCGCCATCGCCACGGCATCAACCGAGAGGTTGGTCGAGTCGGTACGCATGTAAGTGATGTAGCCGGCTTCGTACAAACGCTGGGCCATCATCATGGTTTTCTTCACACCGAAGCCCAAGCGGTTGCTCGCGGCCTGTTGCAGGGTGGAAGTGATGAACGGTGCCGAGGGCTTGCTGCTGGTCGGTTTGTCTTCACGCTTGACGATGCTGTAGCTGGAAGCCTTGAGCTTCTCCAGCGCGGCCATCGCCTGGGCTTCGTTGAGCGGCTTGAAGGCTTCGCCCTTCTCGCGAGCCACGTCGAAACGCACGGTCGCGCCTTTGGCGGTACCAAGGTCGGCGTGCACTTCCCAGTACTCTTCAGGGATGAACGCGCGGATTTCACGCTCGCGCTCAACAACCAGCTTCACGGCAACCGATTGCACACGGCCGGCGGACAGACCGCGGGCAATCTTGGCCCACAGCAGCGGCGAAACCATGTATCCCACGACGCGGTCGAGGAAACGACGCGCCTGCTGGGCGTTGACGCGATCGATATCCAGCTCGCCTGGTTTCGAGAAAGCTTCCTGAATCGCCTTCTTGGTGATTTCGTTGAACACCACCCGCTTGTAGCGGGTGTCGTCACCACCGATGGCTTCGCGCAGGTGCCAGGCAATGGCTTCCCCCTCGCGGTCCAAGTCGGTTGCGAGATAGATGGTGTCAGCATCTTTGGCGAGCCGGCGCAGCTCTTCGATGACTTTTTCCTTGCCCGGGAGGATCTCGTACTTGGCTTTCCAGCCATGATCCGGATCGACCCCCATGCGCGCGACCAGCTGCTTGCGCGCCTTTTCTTTCGGCGACAAGGCCGGCGCTTCGCCCGCAGCAGCCTTGCCGCGCTTGGCGGCTGGCTCTTTGCTGGCGCTAGCCGAACCGCTGGTGGGCAGGTCTCGGATATGGCCGATACTCGACTTCACCACGTATTCGTTGCCCAAATACTTGTTGATGGTCTTGGCCTTAGCCGGGGATTCCACAATGACCAGCGATTTGCCCATGGATCAGAAAATTCCTGAATTCTAGAAGTGAAAGGCGGTTGGCGCCTGACGCGGCACCGCTATATATAGTGGCTACAAGATGAGGTCAAGCGCAGGGTCTTGCGCGAACTCCGCTTATGGCTTGGTAAAAAGGCTCTCTTCGGCCTGCACCAAAGCAAAGCGTGGCACCTGTTCGCCGTCAACCTCAACAGACTCCAGGAACATGCTCAAGGGACGCACCCAAAAGCCGTAATCGCCATACAGGGCTTGGTAGAAGACCACTTCTTCCTCGGTTTCCGAATGCCTCGCGACACTGAATACGCGGTACTGCGGACCTTTGTAATGTTGGTAGAGCCCAGGTTGTATCGGCATGCTTTGGCCCTCACTCAAATTTTTTCAAAATAAAAACAAAAATAAATCCGGAAAAACAAAAACCGGGGCACTTGGCCCCGGCTTCCATCGACGAAACGCTTAAACGCGTTCGAAGACGGTGGAGATGCCTTGGCCGAGACCAATGCACATGGTGGCTACCCCGAGGTTGCCGCCATTTTGCTTCATCACGTTGAGCAAAGTGCCGGAGATACGCGCACCGGAGCAACCGAACGGGTGACCCAGGGCGATCGCGCCGCCGTGCAGGTTAACCTTCTCGTTCATCTTGTCGAGTACTTTCAGATCTTTCAGCACTGGCAGGGCCTGTGCGGCGAAAGCTTCGTTGAGCTCGAAAAAGTCGATGTCGGAGATGCTCAGACCCGCGCGCTTCAATGCTTTTTGTGTGGCCGGTACTGGACCATAGCCCATGATTGCCGGGTCCACACCTGCCACTGCCATCGAACGAATCACCGCCAAAGGCTGAATACCCAGGTCCTGTGCACGCTGCGCCGACATCACGATCATGCACGAAGCACCGTCGGTGATCTGCGACGAAGTGCCGGCTGTCACGGTGCCGCCCTTCGGGTTAAACGCTGGCTTCAATGCCGCCAGGCTTTCCAGGGTGGTTTCCGGACGAATGGTTTCGTCGTAGTCGAAGGTTTTCAGGAAACCGTTCTCGTCGTAGCCCTGCATCGGGATGATTTCGTCTTTGAACTTGCCTTCCACGGTCGCTTTATGGGCGAGTTGGTGGGAGCGCACGCCGAAAGCGTCCTGTTGCTCGCGAGTGATACCGTGCATTTTGCCCAGCATTTCAGCGGTCAGGCCCATCATGCCCGAGGCTTTCGCCGCGTACAGGGACATGTGCGGGTTCGGATCGACACCGTGCATCATGCTCACGTGGCCCATGTGCTCGACGCCGCCGACGACGAACACGTCACCGTTGCCGGTCATGATCGCTTGCGCAGCAGTGTGCAGCGCGCTCATGGACGAGCCACACAGACGGCTGACGGTCTGGCCGGCCGAGGTGTGCGGGATCTGGGTCATCAGCGACGCCATGCGCGCAATGTTCCAGCCCTGCTCCAGGGTCTGGTTGACGCAGCCCCAGATCACGTCTTCGACTTCGCTCGGGTCAACTTTGACGTTGCGTTCCAGCAATTTGCTGATCAGGTGCGCCGACATGTCTTCGGCGCGGGTGTTGCGGTGCATGCCGCCCTTGGAGCGGCCCATCGGAGTACGACCGAAGTCGACAATCACGACGTCTCTAGGATTCAAGCTCATAAGTTCACTCTCACTCTAGTTGGGGGCGCTTAACCGAAGAAGCTCTGGCCGTTTTTGGCCATTTCGCGCAGCTTCGCGGTCGGGTGGTACAGCGCGCCCAAATCAGCGTACTGGTCAGCCAGGGCAACGAACTCTGCCACACCGATCGAGTCGATGTAGCGCAGCGCACCGCCACGGAATGGAGGGAAACCAATACCGTAGACCAGACCCATGTCGGCTTCGGCAGCGGTTTCGACGATGCCGTCTTCCAGGCAGCGCACGGTTTCCAGGCACAGCGGGATCATCATCCAGTTGATGATGTCTTCGTCGGTGACTTCGCGCTGTTCAAAGACGATTGGCTTGAGCACTTCCAGCACCGACGGATCGGCCACTTTCTTCTGCTTGCCCTTCTTGTCGGTCTCGTAGGCGTAGAAACCCTTGCCGTTCTTCTGACCCAGGCGCTTGGCTTCGTAGAGCACGTCAACGGCCGAGCGACGGTCGTCTTGCATGCGGTCCGGGAAACCTTCAGCCATCACGTCACGACCGTGGTGGCCGGTGTCGATGCCGACCACGTCCATCAGGTACGCCGGGCCCATCGGCCAGCCGAATTTTTCCATGATCTTGTCGATACGGACGAAGTCCACACCGGCGCTGACCAGTTTGGCGAAACCGCCGAAGTACGGGAACAGTACGCGGTTGACCAGGAAGCCCGGGCAGTCGTTGACGACGATCGGGTTCTTGCCCATTTTCTTGGCGTAGGCAACGGTGGTGGCAACAGCCAGTTCGCTGGACTTCTCGCCACGGATCACTTCCACCAGCGGCATCATGTGCACCGGGTTGAAGAAGTGCATGCCGACGAAGTTTTCCGGACGCTTGAGGGCTTTGGCCAGCAAGGTGATGGAAATGGTCGAGGTGTTGGACGCGAGGATCGTGTCCTCTTTGACCTTGTCTTCAACTTCAGCCAATACCGCTTGCTTGACCTTAGGGTTCTCGACGACGGCTTCTACCACCAGGTCCACGTGGCCGAAGTCACCGTAGGACAGGGTTGGACGGATGCCGTTGAGCACTTCAGCCATTTTCGCGGCGGTCATGCGGCCTTTATCAACGCGGCCAACCAGCAGCTTGGCAGCTTCGGCCAGACCCTGCTCGATGCCGTGCTCGTTGATGTCCTTCATCAGGATCGGCGTGCCTTTGGACGCCGACTGATAGGCGATACCGCCCCCCATGATGCCGGCGCCGAGTACGGCGGCCTGCTTCACGTCCTTGGCGATCTCGTCGTAGGCCTTGGCCTTTTTCTTCAGCTCCTGATCGTTCAGGAACAGACCGATCAAGCTCTGTGCGGCAGAGGTCTTGGCCAGTTTGACGAAACCTGCAGCTTCGACTTCCAGCGCCTTGTCGCGACCGAAGTTCGCGGCTTTCTGGATGGTCTTGATCGCTTCAACCGGCGCCGGGTAGTTCGGGCCAGCCTGACCGGCCACGAAACCTTTGGCGGTTTCGAAAGCCATCATTTGTTCGATGGCGTTCAGCTTCAGCTTTTCCAGCTTCGGTTGACGCTTGGCCTTGTAGTCGAATTCGCCGGAGATGGCGCGCTTGATCATTTCCAGCGCAGCTTCCTGCAGCTTCTCAGGCGCAACCACGGCATCGACGGCGCCGACTTTCAGCGCGTCTTCAGGACGGTTTTCCTTGCCGGAGGCAATCCACTCGATGGCGTTGTCGGCACCGATCAGGCGCGGCAGACGCACGGTACCGCCAAATCCTGGGTAAATGCCCAGCTTGACTTCCGGCAGACCGATCTTGGCCTTGATGGACATGACGCGGTAGTCCGCCGCCAGGCACATTTCCAGACCGCCACCCAAAGCGATGCCGTTGATGGCAACCACTGTCGGGACGTTGAGGTCTTCGAAATCGCTGAAAATCTTGTTGGCTTCGAGGTTGCCAGCAACAAGCTCTGCATCCGGCAGCTTGAAGTTGTCGACAAATTCGGTGATGTCGGCGCCGACGATGAAAACGTCCTTGCCACTGCTGACGATCACACCCTTGATCGAAGCATCTGCCTTGATGGTGTCCACGGCCTGACGCAGTTCGTTCAGGGTTAGACGGTTGAACTTGTTGACGGACTCACCCTTGAGGTCGAACTTCAGTTCGACGATGCCACTTTCAAGAGCCTTAACCGTGATGGCTTTACCTTCGTAAATCATCAACTGATCTCCACGATATGGAAGCTGAACAGTACACGTCGGACGCAGGCGAATGGCTGGCAGGACGTCAATCGTCAATGCTACGCCAATCCACCCGGCACACCCGCCAACGCGATAGTCGGGATTCTGTAGGAGCGGTCTGAAATACAAACGCTCAATTCATACGCCCGTTTGATTTGGGTACGCCACCTTCACGGAATTTCCGGCAATTGTCAATCGCCCAAAATGCGGGTTTAAACGCGACTTTGCGGTCACTTCCGTAACGCGAAGATCTCTAACACGCGGGTGCATGTGCTGCCATTCATAGGATCTATCATTAGAAAAGTCGCCCTAATTCACTGCAACTCGTGTTTAACAAGCTACGCTGGCGGAATCTGGAGAAAAAATTTTGAACGCTTTTGGCGAATGCCCGGCGTAAGATCAGCCCACTGCGAATTACCGGCCTGCCTGGCCAACCCGCCCGATGTTGTTGTCGGGCTTTTTATTGCCTGACGTTTCGCACCCTCGCAGTGCGAAACGCGATCGAAGTCATGCCAATGCTTTCAACAGCACATCAATGTCCTGCAAAACCGCCGCTTCGCCCTTCTCTCCCCAATACAGGGCGATCATTTGCTTGTCGGCCTCGACCTTGTAGACGTTGCCCGGCAATTTTTCGAAATGATTGAGCAGTGCTCGATCCTCGCAGGTTTCCTGCCACTGATTGACCCACAGACCCGGTGATTTCTGCCAGTAACTCCAGCAGGCTGGTTGCGTACCGCGCCGTGGCCGATGGTACTGCGCGCAGGGGTTTGGCGGCTCCTGACCGAGCCAGTGGGGCCATTCCTGAGGTGCAAGCTGCATGGCCAACCCGATGCGTCGCGCCTCCATGCGCAGGGCCATCCGACCACTCTGATAGCGAGACGGTCGCAACCATGCCAGGGGGCTGAGAACCACCAGCAGGATTGACACCACTATCCAGACCGTCATATCTGTACTCCCGATTTTGAATGAGCGCATTGAGTCTCTTTGGAACCAATGCGCTTGAAACCAGCCATACTTACCAATATTGCATTCCTCAGGAGGAGCACCTCATGCCCTACAACCATATCCTGGTCGCTGTAGATCTAACCGAAGAGTGCGACCCTGTAATCCACCGGGCTCGCGAGCTGTCGGTGAGCAACGGTGCGAAGTTGTCCCTGGTGCACATTGTCGAGCCGATGGCCATGGCCTTTGGCGGCGACGTACCGATGGACCTGTCACAACTGCAACAACAGCAGTTCGATCAGGCCAAGGAGCGCCTCGAACGGCTGATTGTGAAATATCCGGAGCTCTCCAAGGAATACAGCCACCTGACCTACGGCCAGCCACGCCAGGAGATTCACCACCTGGCCAAGGAACAGACCTGCGACCTGATCGTGGTGGGCAGCCATGGCCGGCACGGCCTGGCACTGCTACTGGGCTCCACCGCCAACGACGTGCTGCACGGTGCGCCTTGCGATGTGCTGGCGGTGCGCCTGCAAAACAAAAGCTGACAGCACCTGCCTTTTGTAGAAAAGCCCGACACTCGAGTCACCGAGGTCGGGCTTTTTTATTGCAGGATCAATCAGGCATCCAGCTCGGCCCAGCGCTCGACCATCACGTCGAGTTCAGCCTGCAACTGCGACAGCTGGGCGATCACCGCAGCGGTTTCGGCAGCCGGGCGCAGGTAGAAACCGCTATCCGCCATCTGCGCTTCAACGGCAGCGATCTGCTGTTCCATGGCTTCGATCTGCCCTGGCAAGGCTTCCAGCTCGCGCTGCAGCTTGTAGCTGAGCTTTTTCTTCGCTGGTGCTTCGACGGCTGCCGCAACAGGCGCAGGCTCGGCCTTGACCACAGCGGAGTTCAGGTCGGCCTTGCCGGATTTGCTCTCGGTCACGCCCAGCAGACGCGGCGAACCGCCCTGACGCAGCCAGTCCTGATAACCACCGACGTATTCGCGAACCTTGCCTTCGCCTTCGAAGACCAGGGTGCTGGTGACCACGTTGTCGAGGAATGCCCGGTCGTGGCTGACCATCAGTACGGTGCCGTTGAAGGTCAACAGGACCTCTTCCAACAGTTCGAGGGTTTCAACGTCGAGGTCGTTGGTCGGTTCGTCGAGTACCAGCAGGTTCGCTGGTTTGCTGAACAATTTGGCCAGCAACAGACGGGCACGTTCTCCACCGGACAGCGCCTTGACCGGCGTGCGGGCACGCTGCGGGCTGAACAGGAAGTCGCCGAGATAGCTCAGCACGTGGCGGCTCTGGCCGTCGATATCGATGAAGTCGCGACCTTCGGCGACGTTGTCGATCACGGTTTTTTCCAGATCCAGTTGATGGCGCAACTGGTCGAAGTAGGCGACATCGATCTTCGTCCCCTCTTCTACCTTGCCACTGGTCGGTTGCAGGCCGCTGAGCATCAGCTTGAGCAGCGTGGTCTTGCCGGTGCCGTTGGCGCCGAGCAGACCAATGCGGTCGCCGCGTTGCAACACCATCGAGAAATCCTTGATCAGGAACGGCCCGCCCGGGTGAGCGAAGCTCACGTTCTCAAGCACCATCACCTGCTTGCCGGACTTGTCGGCGGTTTCCAGCTGAATGTTGGCCTTGCCAGTACGTTCACGACGTTCGCTACGCTCGACGCGCAACGCTTTCAGAGCACGCACGCGGCCTTCGTTACGGGTACGACGAGCCTTGATGCCTTGACGAATCCACACTTCTTCCTGGGCCAGACGCTTGTCGAACAGCGCGTTGGCGGTGGCTTCGGCAGCCAGTTCGGCTTCTTTATGCACGAGGAAACTGGCGTAGTCGCCGTTCCAGTCGATCAGGCCGCCGCGGTCCAGTTCGAGGATGCGGGTGGCGAGGTTTTGCAGGAAGGAACGGTCGTGCGTGATGAACAGCACGGCGCCCTGGAAATCTTTCAACGCCTCTTCCAGCCAGGCGATCGCACCGATGTCCAGGTGGTTGGTCGGTTCGTCGAGCAGCAGCAGGTCCGGTTCGGAAACCAGAGCCTGGGCCAGCAGGACACGGCGACGCCAGCCACCGGACAATTCGGCGAGGGTTTTGTCGGCCGGCAACTGCAAACGGCTGAGGGTGCTGTCGACCAGGGTTTGCAAACGCCAGCCATCGCGGGCTTCGAGGTCGTGCTGGACGTGCATCAACTTGTCCAGATCGGCGTCGGTGACGATGTTCTGGCTCAGGTGGTGATATTCGGCGAGCAACGCGCCGACACCGTCCAGGCCTTCGGCAACCACGTCGAACACCGTCCGCTCGTCGGCTACCGGCAATTCTTGCGGCAATTCGCCAATCTTGAGGCCGGGTGCGCGCCAAACCGAGCCGTCATCGGGCTTCTGGTCGCCCTTGACGAGCTTCATCATGCTGGACTTGCCAGTGCCGTTGCGGCCGATGATGCACACCCGCTCTCCACGGGCGATCTGCCAGGACACCTTGTCCAACAACGGCATAGCGCCGAAAGCAAGGGACACATCGCTGAATTTGAGCAGGGTCATGAGCTTCTCCAAAAACCGGGCGCGCATTCTACCTGAATCGAGGCTTCAGAAGGCCGGCAATTTCACTGTCGAAGCACTCTGCACAACAAATGTTGCGAACTGATGCAGACAGGTCCGCAAAGCTTTCGCCTGCTGCTGGCAAAAGGCTAAGCTACGGATAATTCAGTGTGGTCATCGCCCGCACTTGTCATGATTTTTTAAGTCCGGACGTCTCATGCGCAGTCGCCTTTTCAAGCTTTTGTCCTGTTTTTTACTGTCTGCCGCTGCCGTTCAAACCGCTCAGGCGGTGGACCTGTCCACCCAACGCCAGTATTACGATGAAGCCAAGCGCGCCCTGGCCAAGGGCGACAGCGGTCCTTACTTCCGTTACAGCCAGGCGCTGGCCGATTATCCGCTGGAACCGTATCTGGCGTATGACGAGCTGACCGCGCGCCTGAAAACCGCAAGCAATGCCGAAATCGAAAAATTCCTTGCCGAACACGGCGACCTGCCGCAAGCCAACTGGATGAAACTGCGCTGGTTGCGCTGGCTGGCCGATCGCGGCGACTGGGCGACCTTTGTCAAGTATTACGACCCGAAAATGAATTTCACTGAGCTGGATTGCCTGAACGCGCAGTACCAGATCAGCCACAACCTCAAATCCGAAGGTTATGCCAACGCCAACAAACTCTGGCTGACTGGCAAATCTCAACCAGTCGCCTGCGATGCGCTGTTCGGCATGTGGGCCGCTGACGGCCAACTGACCGAACAGAAACGCTGGGAACGCACCAAACTCGCGGCCCAGGCACGCAACTACCCACTGGCCAACAGCCTGACCAACGGCCTGACCACCCTCGCCCCTCGCGGCCGCTTGTTGGTCGATGTAGCGCAGAACCCGGAACTGTTGAATCAGCCATCGCGCTTCACTCCGGCCGACGAGCCGATGTCCGACGTAGTCAGCCTTGGCCTGCGCCGCCTCGCCCGCCAAGACCCCGACAGGGCCATGAACCTGCTGGACGGGTACGCCAGCAGCATGCATTTCTCGCGGGATGAAAAAGTCGCGATTGCTAGAGAAATCGGGCTGACGCTCGCCAAGCGTTTCGACAGCCGCGCACTGGACATGATGACCAAGTACGACCCGGAACTGCGCGACAACACCGTGTCCGAATGGCGCTTGCGCCTGTTGTTGCGCCTGGCCCGCTGGGACGATGCCTATCAACTGACCCGCCGCCTGCCGCAGGATCTCGCGACGACCAACCGCTGGCGCTACTGGCAGGCCCGAAGCCTGGAGCTGGCACAACCGCAAAGCCCGGAACCGCAATCTCTTTACAAAAACCTCGCCCGTGAACGTGACTTCTATGGCTTTCTCGCAGCAGATCGTTCGCAATCCCCCTATTCGCTGAACAACAAACCACTGGTGATGAGCCAGGCGCTGATCAATAAAGTGCGCAACACCCCCGGTGTACGTCGCGCTCTGGAGTTCCACGCCCGCGGGCAGATCGTCGATGGCCGACGCGAGTGGTATCACGTCAGCCGCCACTTCAGCCGCGACGAAATGGTCGCCCAGGCCAAGCTGGCCTACGACCTGAAATGGTATTTCCCGGCCATTCGCACGATCAGCCAGGCGCAGTATTGGGACGATCTGGATATACGTTTCCCGATGGCCCACCGCAACACGCTGGTACGTGAAGCGAAGAATCGCGGCTTGCATCCAAGCTGGGCGTTCGCCATCACCCGCCAGGAAAGCGCCTTCATGGACGACGCCCGCTCCGGCGTCGGTGCCAGTGGCCTGATGCAATTGATGCCCGCCACCGCCAAGGAAACCGCGCGCAAGTTCAGCATTCCGTATGCCTCGCCGCAGCAATTGTTCGATCCGGACAAGAACATCCAGCTCGGCGCCGCGTACCTGAGCCAGGTCCACAGCCAGTTCAACGGCAACCGCGTCCTCGCCTCCGCCGCCTACAACGCCGGCCCCGGCCGCGTGCGCCAATGGCTGCGCGGCGCGGATCACCTGAGTTTCGATGTGTGGGTGGAAAGCATCCCGTTCGACGAAACCCGCCAGTACGTGCAAAACGTATTGTCGTACTCGGTGATCTACGGCCAGAAACTCAACGCACCTCAGCCGATCGTTGATTGGCATGAGCGGTACTTCGACGATCAGTAACAGCCCCGCGCTGGAGCTGTTCTAACAAAAAATGCCCGCATCATTTGATGTGGGCATTTTTTTCAAGGCAAGATCAAAAGATCGCAACCTCGTTTCACTCGACAGCGCCTACAGGGGAAGGTCGAGTTCTGCCTTGTCAGTGTTGAACTGCAACGCCGCCAACCGCGCATACAGTGCATTGCTGGCGATCAGCTCTTGATGCGTACCCACCGCCACCAGTTTTCCTTGATCCATCACGGCGATGCGGTCGGCGTTTTTCACCGTGGCCAGCCGATGGGCGATGACCAGCGTGGTGCGGTTTTTCATCAGGCTCGGCAGGGCTTGCTGGATCAGGTGTTCGCTTTGGGCATCGAGGGCGCTGGTGGCTTCGTCGAGCAGCAGGATGGGCGCATCCACCAGCAGCGCTCGGGCGATGGCCAAGCGTTGGCGTTGGCCGCCAGACAAGCCGAGGCCACCATCGCCCAGGTGCGTCTGGTAACCGTTGGGCATCGCTTCGATGAAGTCATGGGCGTAGGCGATTTTTGCCGCTTCCTGGACCTCGGCCAGCGTCGCGCCCGGATTACCGTAGCGGATGTTTTCTTCAATGCTGCCGAAAAACAGCGCCGGGGTTTGCGAGACCAATGCGAAGCAACGCCGCAGATCCAGCGGATCGAGTTGGGTCAACGGCGTGCCATCGAGCAGGATGCGGCCTTCAGCAGGGTCGTAGAAGCGCAGCAACAAGTCATACACCGTCGACTTGCCCGCACCGGACGGTCCGACCAGGGCCAGGGTTTCGCCCGCCCTGACCGTCAGGCTCAGGCCATCGACGGCATAGCTTTCGGGACGTGACGGGTAGGAAAACCGCACGTCTTGCAGCAGCAGATCGCCCTTCACCCGCGCAGGCAAGGTCACCAGATCAGTCGTCGGTGGCAGGATGATGTTTTCCGAACGCAGCAATTCGGCGATCCGTTCCGCCGCGCCAGCCGCGCGTTGCAATTCGCCGATCACCTCACTCAGAGTACCGAACGCACTGCCCACGATCAGGCTGTAGAAGACAAACGCCGCCAACTCCCCGGCGGAAATTCGCCCCGCAATAACATCCATGCCACCGACCCAAAGCATCACGCCCACGGCACCCAGAACCAGCACGATCACCAGGGTGATCAGCCAGGCCCGCTGGAAAATGCGTTTGCGCGCAGTGTTGAACGCCTCCTCCACGGTCACGGCAAAGCGCTGCTCGTCCTGAACCTGGTGGTTGTAGGCCTGCACGGTCTTGATCTGGCCGAGGGTTTCGGAGGCATAGCTGCCGATGTCGGCGATCCGGTCCTGACTCAGGCGCGACAGGTTGCGCACCCGCCGGCCGAAAATCAGGATCGGCGCGATCACCAGTGGCAAAGCGACCACCACGATGCTGGTGAGTTTTGGGTTGGTGATAAACAGCAGGACGATCCCACCGATCACCATCAGCAAATTGCGCAAAAACAACGACAGCGAAGAACCGATCACCGATTGCAGCAGCGTGGTGTCGGCGGTCAGCCGTGACTGGATCTCGGAGCTGCGGTTGTTTTCGTAGAACCCCGGATGCAGATAGATCAGATGATTGAAGACCTGACGGCGGATGTCGGCGATACAGCGCTCGCCGATCCACGACACCAGATAAAACCGGGTAAACGTGCCGACCGCAAGGCCAATCACCAGCAGCAAGAACAAACCGATGGACTGGTTAAGCAAATGCGGTGACTGGGTCATGAAACCCTGATCCACCAGCAGCCGGATGCCCTGTCCCATGGACAAGGTAATGCCCGCCGTGACAATCAACGCGAGCAAGGCCCCGAAAGCGTGCCAGCGATAAGGTGCGATGAAACGGCTGGCGAGGCGAATGGCGCGGCGGTGACGAACAGTGAGCATGGGCATTATCCAGGATGGAGCAATTGGCAGGGTCAACCTACACCGATCAATGGGGTGGAACTTGGTAAATCACAATGAGTCAGGTTAATTATGACCCGCAAGACTAGGCCATAGACGCTATTGGTCTAAGGTCCGGGTGGCAATGGCGCGGTATTTCTGGTGGACTGGTATTGCCACCAAGGAGAGATCGCAGGGAGTTGTCACAGCCTGGTCACCTGGCGGTTCTACAGTAAGCACACACCTGATGAGGAGACAGGCCATGTCCTTGCACAACAGCAGCGATGACAAGATTCAAGTGATCCGCACGCAGCCAGACCAGTCTCTGGGATGCTCGATTATCGATGAACAGGGCCGCGAAGTACCGATCACTGAAGACATGATCCAGCAAGCTTGCAGCGAACTGGAAAAGCGATTGGTCAAGCCTGCCGAACAAGAGTGATATAGCCACCGTCTTCATTGACCCGGCCCATGGTGGCCGGGTTTTTTATATCTGCAAGGCTTGCATCGTTAGACCGCCGCTGCACCCAACGCTGCCACAATCTGGCGCAACGCCGGCGAGCCCCCTTCGATCCGCACTGTCAAACCATCAATCTCCCGGCGCGATGGATAGTTCTTGCGCAACACATCAAACGCCGCACGCTGCTCGCTCACACTGCCTACAAGGCTGCGGCGGAAATCCGCATCGTCGCGGCGCGGGTCGTACACGCCACGGCACAACATCGCCAGCGCCCAGGCCGGATCGCTTTCAGCGCTCAGGGTCACTTGCGACAACCACGGCGCCGGCAACAAATCACTCAAGCTGACGCGGGCCGGTTGCCCTAGGAAATTGCAGTACGCCTGATAGATCTGCGCCGTGCCGCGCTGCTTGCCATCGAGGCTGTAGCCGGCAATGTGCGGCGTCGCCAGCACGCAGAGTTCGGCCAGCGCCACATCGACTTCCGGCTCGCCTTCCCAGACATCGAGCACCGCTTGCAGGTCTTCGCGCTCCAACAGCACATCGCGCAAAGCGGCGTTATTAACCACCGGACCACGACTGGCGTTGATCAGCCAGGCGCCCGTTCTGAGTTGGTTCAAACGCTTTTTATCGAACAAGTGCCAGGTCGACTGTGAGCCTTTTTTGGTCAGCGGTGTGTGCAGGCTGATCACGTCGCACTGCTCGATGATCTCTTCCAGGTTGACATACTCACCACCTTCAGCGGCTTGCCGTGGCGGATCGCAGACCAGCACTTTCCAGCCCAGCCCTTGCAGGACCTTGACCAGTCGCCCGCCTACTTCACCCGCCCCGACCACGCCGTACGTGCGCCGGGTCAGGTCGACGCCTTCGATTTCGGCCAGGGTCAGCAGACTGCCGAGCACATAGTCGACCACGCCCCGGGCATTGCAACCCGGTGCACTGGACCAGGTGATGCCGGCCTGTTCAAAGTAAGCGAGGTCCAGGTGATCGGTGCCGATGGTGCAGGTGCCGACAAAGCGCACGTTGCTGCCTTCGAGCAAGGCGCGATTGACGTTGGTCACCGAGCGCACCAGCAGTACATCGGCCTGCTCGACGGTGGCGCGGTCGATGGAACGTCCCGGCACCCGGCGGATTTCACCGAAACCCTCGAAGAAGGCATCAAGCAGGGGGATATTTTCGTCGGCAACAATCAGCATGGCAGGCTCCTTTGGCGGATCGGCAGTGTAGGCGTAGATGACACATCGCGCCTAGCGCGCAGCTTGCGCGTGATTACAAATCGTTAACACGGGTCTTATCCTGACTGCTGCGTCAAACGCGTAGAATGCGCGCCTGTGCATCAAAACCCTTTTGGACGTTTCGCTATTGAATCCTGTAACTGAAAACACCGTCGCCACGGCTCCTGCGCGGACGACGCCCGTACGCATGGAGCTCAAAGGCTTGCTCAACCTGGCCACGCCGATCATGGTCGCGCAACTCGCCACCACGGCCATGGGCTTCGTCGATGCCGTGATGGCCGGCCGCGTCAGCCCGCGGGACCTGGCCTCGGTTGCGCTGGGCAACTCGATCTGGATTCCGGTCTACCTGTTGATGTCCGGCGTACTATTGGCAACCACGCCCAAGGTCGCACAACGCTTTGGCGCCAGGCAGCTTGACGAGATCGGACCATTGGTTCGCCAGGCGTTGTGGCTGGCACTGTGTGTCGGGTTGATCGGCAGTGGCCTGTTGCTCAGCGCCGAGCCGATCCTGCACTGGATGAAAGTCGATCCGCAGTTGATTGAACCAAGCATGGGCTATCTGCACGGTATCGCCTTCGGTTTTCCCGGCATGGCGTTCTATTACGTCCTGCGCTGCTACAGCGATGGCATGGGTCGCACCCGTCCGAGCATGGTCATCGGCTTATGCGGCCTGCTGCTGAACATCCCCTTGAACTATGCGTTGATCTATGGCCATTTCGGCGCACCGGCCCTCGGCGGTGTTGGTTGCGGCTGGGCCAGCGGCATCGTGATGTGGTTCATGGCGTTGAGCATGGCTGGCTGGACTTTCTGGGCCCCGTTCTATGCCCGCACCCGGGTATTGGTGCGTTTCGATCGTCCGCAATGGGCCGTGATCAAACGCCTGGTCAGTATTGGCCTGCCGATCGGCATCGCCGTTTTCGCCGAGTCCAGCATCTTCGCAGTCATCGCCCTGTTGATCGGTAGTCTCGGCTCTACAGTAGTGGCCGGGCATCAAATCGCCCTGAACATCAGCTCGCTGCTGTTCATGATTCCGTACTCGCTGGGCATGGCGGTGACCGTGCGGGTCGGTCAGGCACTGGGGGCGGGCAATCCTTATCAAGCGCGGTTTGCGGCTAAGGTCGGGCTCGGTGCAGCGCTGGTGTTTGCGGCGTTTTCGGCAACGCTCATTTTGTGCCTGCGCGAACCTATCGCTTCGATCTACACGCCTGACAAGGCGGTGATCCAGATTGCGTCGATGCTGATTGTGTATGCCGCGCTGTACCAGTTTTCCGATGCCATCCAGGTGATTTGCGCGGGCGCGCTGCGTGGCTATCAGGACACTCGGGTGACGATGGTCCTGACGTTGTTCGCCTATTGGGGTATCGGCCTGCCGGTCGGTTACGTGCTGGGACTGACCGATTGGTTCGGTCCGGCCAGCGGTCCGAACGGGCTGTGGGAAGGGTTGATTGCCGGTTTGAGTTGCGCAGCGTTGATGCTGTCGATCCGCCTGACGCGCAGTGCGCGCAAACGCATTCGCATGAGCCGCTCGGCGGGATAACCGCAAAAAAAAGACCTGCTTTTGCAGGTCTTTTTTTTGCGGCCCGTTAAACGGACTTCTTGCGAATCCAGTACAGATAAGTGCCGGCGTCTTCGTGTTGCGCCACCAGTTCGTGGTCAAGAAACACGCAGAACTTCGGGATGTCGCGACGGGTCGACGGGTCGGTCGCAATCACCTTGAGCAGGCCACCGGGTGCCAGGTCACGGATATGCTGGTGCAACATCATCACCGGCTCCGGGCAGTTGAGGCCGGTGGCGTCGAGGGTGCCGTCAACCGGCGTATCTAGCATTTCACTCATGATCAACTCCTGAAACTTGCCGGCATTGTCGCGCATTGCCGGATTTGTGGCGAGGGAGCTTGCTCCCTCGCCACAACAGCCATGGATGGATATCAGCGGGACTTGGGTTTCTTCACGTCCAGCCGACGCAGATGGCAGGTCACTTCTTCGCGGTCGTGGTACAGCTGTTTGCAGCCGATCTCGACCTTGATACCGCGCGCCTTGAAGCCATCGGCAATGCGCTCCAGCAGACGCTTCACTTCGGCGTAACGCTGCTTCATCGGCAGCTTGAGGTTGACCACTGCTTCGCGGCAATGCCCGTCGCCGATCCACTCCTCCAGCATCGCGGCGTTGCGCGCCGGTTTCTCGACGATGTCGCAGACCATCCAGTCCACCGGCTGCTTGGGCTTGAAGGTGAAGCCATCGGCCATCAAGTGTTGCACCAGCCCGGTGTCCATCAGGCTCTCGGCCATCGGACCGTTGTCGATGGCGGTTACCAGCATGCCGCGGTTGACCAATTGCCAGGTCCAGCCACCCGGCGCAGCGCCGAGGTCGACGCCGGTCATGTCGCTGTGCAAACGCTCGTCCCACTGGTCGCGCGGGATGAAGTGGTGCCAGGCTTCTTCCAGCTTCAAGGTCGACCGGCTCGGCGCTTCGCGGGGGAATTTCAAACGCGGAATGCCCATCGGCCACATCGCCGAGTTGTTCGACTCCGCCAGACCGACAAACACCTCACGACCGCTCTTGAAGGTCAGCAACAGGCGCGGCTTATTGGCGTCATCCACCAGTTTGCCCGCTGCCAGCAGCGCCTTGCGCAAGTGAACTTCGAATTTCTTGCAGAAGTTCGACAGTTCCTTGCCATCGTTGGTATCGACCATCTCCAGCCACAGGCTGCCGCACACCGGGAAATCCGCCATGTGCGCGAGGATCACGCTGATGCGGTCGGTTTCCGGCAGGTCGATGAAAATGCCCCGGGCCCATTGGCGCGGGAAGATCAGTCGTTCGAATCGCTGACCACGCATCAGGCGTTCGGCGCCGTCTTCTTCGGTGCAGACAAATTCGGCGCAGGCGCTGGCGGCCTTGGCCTTGGCATAACCGGCCACGTTCAGTTGTGCGGCGAGGTCGGAAATCTCGGAACAGACTTCACCTTCGAAGCCTGGCCGGCAATGCATGAATAGGGTGTTCATTCTTACTCCTGGGCAGATGGCGAGACATTCAACCACTGCGCGATGCCCAAGCTTGCTCTGGAGCAAAGCCTGTCACGAAAACCGGCGCATGATAGCCGACTTCGGAACCTCGGACTTGTCGATAGAGTCCAGTTATTAGCCAGCTACTTAAAACAGGGCTAGGTTTAATGCTCTGCCCGTCCCCTCAGTCCGTAGCCGTGCGGACTTCAAGGAGTGATTGCAATGCCGTCCCTCGATAGCCTGAAGACTCTGAAAACCCTGCAAGTCGACGACAAGACCTACCACTATTTCAGCCTGCCCGATGCCGCCAAGAGCCTGGGCGATCTCGACAAGTTGCCGATGTCGCTGAAAGTGCTGCTGGAAAACCTGCTGCGCTGGGAAGACGAAAAAACCGTCACCGGTGCCGACCTCAAGGCGATCGCCGCCTGGCTCAAGGAGCGCCGCTCCGATCGCGAAATCCAGTACCGCCCGGCGCGAGTGCTGATGCAAGACTTCACCGGCGTGCCCGCCGTGGTGGATTTGGCCGCCATGCGCGCAGCGATGGCCAAGGCCGGTGGCAATCCGCAACGGATCAACCCGCTCTCCCCTGTCGACCTGGTGATCGATCACTCGGTGATGGTCGACAAGTTCGCCACCAGCAGCGCCTTCGAACAGAACGTCGACATCGAAATGCAACGCAACGGCGAACGTTACGCGTTCCTGCGCTGGGGCCAAAGTGCCTTCGACAATTTCAGCGTGGTGCCGCCGGGCACCGGGATCTGCCACCAGGTGAATCTGGAATACCTGGGTCGCACGGTCTGGACCAAAGACGAGGATGGCCGCACCTACGCCTTCCCGGACACGCTGGTCGGCACCGATTCCCATACCACCATGATCAACGGTCTCGGCGTCCTCGGTTGGGGCGTTGGCGGCATCGAAGCGGAAGCGGCGATGCTCGGTCAACCGGTGTCGATGCTGATTCCGGAAGTGATCGGTTTCAAACTCACTGGCAAGCTCAAGGAAGGCATCACCGCTACCGACTTGGTGCTGACCGTCACCCAAATGCTGCGCAAAAAAGGCGTGGTGGGCAAATTCGTCGAGTTCTACGGCGATGGTCTCGCCGACTTGCCGCTGGCCGACCGCGCGACCATCGCCAACATGGCCCCGGAATACGGCGCCACCTGCGGCTTCTTCCCGGTGGACGACGTGACGCTGGAATATTTGCGCCTGTCCGGCCGCCCGATTGAAACCGTGAAACTCGTCGAGGCCTACAGCAAGGCGCAAGGCCTGTGGCGCTTGCCGGGCAAGGAACCGGTATTCACCGACAGCCTGGCGCTGGACATGGCCAGCGTCGAAGCCAGTCTCGCCGGACCGAAACGCCCGCAAGACCGGGTTTCGCTGCCGAATGTGGCGCAGGCGTTCAGCGACTTCCTCGGTCTGCAAATGAAGCCCACCAGCAAGGATGAAGGTCGCCTGGAAAGCGAGGGCGGTGGCGGTGTGGCAGTGGGCAACGCCGATCTGGCCGGGGAAGTGGACTACGACTTTGAAGGACAAACGGTGCGGCTGAAAAACGGCGCGGTGGTGATCGCGGCGATTACCTCCTGCACCAACACCTCCAACCCGAGCGTGATGATGGCTGCCGGCCTGGTGGCCAAGAAAGCCGTGGAAAAAGGCCTCCGCCGCAAACCCTGGGTGAAAAGCTCGCTGGCCCCCGGCTCGAAAGTGGTCACCGACTACTACAAGGCTGCCGGGCTGACGCAATACCTCGATGAGCTCGGGTTTGCCTTGGTCGGTTATGGCTGCACCACCTGCATCGGCAACTCCGGTCCGTTGCCGGAGCCGATTGAAAAAGCTATCCAGAAAGCCGACCTGACCGTGGCCTCGGTGTTGTCCGGCAACCGCAACTTCGAAGGCCGGGTTCATCCACTGGTGAAAACCAACTGGCTGGCCTCGCCGCCGCTGGTGGTCGCCTATGCACTGGCCGGCACGGTGCGCATCGACCTCAGCCGCGAGCCCTTGGGCGAGGACAAGAACGGCAATCTGGTTTACCTGCGGGACATCTGGCCGAGCACCCGGGAAATCGCCGACGCCGTGGAGCAGGTCAACACGGCCATGTTCCACAAGGAGTACGCCGAAGTGTTTGCCGGCGATGAACAGTGGCAAGCCATCGAAGTACCGCAAGCGGCGACTTATGTCTGGCAGGACGATTCAACCTATATCCAGCATCCGCCGTTTTTCGATGACATTGGCGGACCACCGCCGGTGGTCAAGGACGTCAGTGGCGCGCGCGTTCTTGCGCTGCTGGGCGACTCGGTAACCACCGACCACATCTCCCCGGCCGGCAACATCAAGGCTGACAGTCCGGCGGGCCGCTACCTGCGCGAGAAAGGCGTGGAACCGCGTGACTTCAACTCTTACGGTTCGCGTCGCGGCAACCACGAAGTGATGATGCGCGGCACCTTCGCCAACATCCGTATTCGCAATGAAATGCTCGGCGGCGAAGAAGGCGGCAACACCCTCTACATCCCGACAGGAGAGAAGCTGGCGATCTACGACGCGGCCATGCGCTATCAGGCCGCAGGGACGCCGCTGGTGGTGATCGCCGGGCAAGAATACGGCACCGGATCGAGCCGCGACTGGGCAGCCAAGGGCACTAACCTGCTGGGCGTGAAGGCGGTCATCGCCGAAAGCTTCGAACGCATCCACCGCTCCAACCTGGTAGGCATGGGCGTACTTCCGCTGCAGTTCAAGCTGGACCAGAACCGCAAGAGCCTGAACCTCAGAGGCACCGAAACCCTGGACATTCTCGGCCTGACCGGGATCGAACTGACACCACGGATGAACCTGACGCTGGTCATTACCCGTGAAAACGGCATCAGCGAAAGAATCGAGGTGCTGTGCCGGATCGATACACTTAATGAAGTGGAGTACTTCAAGTCGGGAGGGATTTTGCATTACGTGTTGCGACAGTTGATTGCGTCGTAGCCCTGCGTTGACACAGACACCGCCTTCGGGCGGTGTTTTTTTGTGCTCACGAAAATCCTGTGGGGAGCCTGCTCGCGATGGCGGTGTAACATTCACAAAAAATGCTGGGACACTCCGCTATCGCGAGCAGGCTCGTTCCCACAGGGGGCTGGTGCAGGCCCACAGAATTTAGACACAAGGATTTTCAATGTTCGCCCTGCCATGGACGCTACTGGCTCTGCTCTCGCTCGGCTACGGCATGGCCCTGACCTATGGCCGACTTGGCTGGCTCGCCGGGATATCCGTCGGCTTGTTGCTGATCGCCGGTTACGCCGTCCGCCAACAACAACTTCAGTTCGGTCGCTATCTCGGCCACGCGCTGTTCATCTTTCTCGCCCTGGCCTTGGCGATGCACTGGCTGCCGGGGTTCTACAACGGTCGTGTCATTCCAGCTCAGCAATTCACCGACGATGCCGTGCGGTTCTCCCTGTACCTGAATCTGGACAAACCCCTGATCGGCTTCTGGCTGTTGTTGGTATGTCCTTGGATTGTCGGCTGGCGTTCCCTGCGGCTGTTCCTGTATGCCACACCTTTGGCACTGACTGTGAGCGCGGTGCTGGCCCTGGGCGGCGCGCTGCTGTTGGGTGTCATCGGTTGGGCGCCGAAATGGCCGGAACATGCCTGGCTGTGGCTGCTGAACAACCTGCTACTGGTGACGCTGGTCGAAGAGGCGCTGTTTCGTGGCTATATCCAGGGCGGTCTGAGCCGATGCTTCAAGCACCTGGCGTACGGCGAAAATCTCGCGCTGCTGCTCGCTTCGCTGCTGTTCGGCCTGGTGCACGCAGGGGCAGGCTGGCAATGGGTGTTGCTGGCGGGCCTGGCCGGGATCGGATACGGACTGGCTTACCGTTTTGGTGGACTGGCCGCGGCCATCGCCACTCACTTTGGCTTGAATGTGCTGCACTTTGGCCTGTTCACCTATCCGATGCTGGCGCGCTGACGCAAGGGACGTTTTGCGACGTGCCACTGATTATCGAAAAATAGTCTCAACAAATCCCGATGGAGGCCGATACAACACTTGAAAGCCTTGCGGATTAAAAAGCCATGCGTAACAACCAGCCAATTACACAACGCGAGCGGACATTCCCGGCTCAGCAACGGTTGATTTCCACCACCGATGCCAAGGGCATGATTACCTACTGCAACGACGACTTCGTCGAGATCAGCGGGTTTTCTCGTGAGGAACTGATCCGTGCGCCGCATAACCTGGTGCGTCACCCCGACGTCCCGGCCGCGGTGTTCGCGCACATGTGGGGCACACTGAAACAAGGCTTGCCATGGATGGGCATTGTCAAGAATCGCTGCAAGAACGGTGATCACTATTGGGTTAATGCCTATGTGACGCCGATCTTCGAAGGCAATCAGGTCATCGGTTACGAGTCGGTGCGGGTCAAACCCACCGCCGAACAGATTCACCGTGCCGAAGCGCTCTATCAACGCATCAACCAGGGCAAGTCGGCCATTCCTTCCTCGGATAAATGGTTGCCGGTACTACAGGACTGGCTGCCGTTCATTCTGGTCAGCCAGTTGAGCTTCATGATCGGCGCCACCCTGACCTCGCAGTGGGGTTTCGCCCTGGCCGCCGGCCTTTCGGTGCCGCTGGGCCTGATGGGCCTGAGCTGGCAGCAACGCGGCATCAAGCGCTTGCTGCGTCTGGCTGAGCAAACCACGTCCGACCCGTTGATCGCGCAGATGTACACCGACAGCCGTGGCGCCCAGGCGCGTCTGGAAATGTCGATCCTCAGCCAGGAAGCGCGCCTGAAAACCTGCCTGACTCGCCTGCAGGACACAGCCGAACACCTGACCGATCAGGCGAAGCAGTCCGATGCCCTGGCACACAACAGCTCCACTGGCCTGGAACGTCAGCGCGTCGAGACCGAGCAAGTGGCGACCGCCGTCAATCAGATGGCCGCCACCACTCAGGAAGTCGCCAGCCACGTGCAGCGCACTGCCGATGCCACTCAGGAAGCCAATCGCCTGACTGGTCGCGGTCGTGACATCGCCGGGGAAACCCGCGAAGCGATCCAGCGCCTGTCGGTGGTTGTGGGTGAAACCGGCCTGACCGTGACTCAACTGGCCAAAGACAGTGACGAAATCGGCGGCGTGGTCGACGTGATCAAAGGCATCGCCGACCAGACCAACCTGCTGGCGCTCAACGCGGCCATCGAAGCGGCCCGTGCCGGTGAGATGGGACGTGGTTTTGCGGTGGTCGCCGACGAAGTCCGGCAACTGGCGCAACGCACCAGCGAATCCACCGGGCAGATCCATGCCCTGATCGCCAAACTGCAACAAACCGCCGGCACTGCCGTGCAGACCATGGAAGCTGGACATCGTCAGGCTGAAGAAGGTGTGGCACGGGTGCTGGAAGCGGATCAGGCATTGGTGGGCATCAGCGAAGCGGTGGCCAACATCACCGACATGACCACCCAGATCGCCGCCGCGACCGAAGAGCAAAGTGCCGTGGCCGAGGAAATCAGCCGCAACATCAGCAACATTTCGCACCTAGCTGACCAGACTTCGGAACAAGCACAGAACTCGGCGTTGTTAAGTGAAGAGTTGACCAAGACCGCGAATACCCAGTATTCGTTGGTGGAGCGGTTTAACCGCTGATTGATGCTGGCATGACAAAAACCCGGACAGTGAAAGCTTCCGGGTTTTTTATTGATTCCGTGAAAGTGATGTTGTCTGGTAGGCCCTCATCACAGCCTGCACAACACGTCACTGAATGAATGAAACCACCTTTTGCGCCGCAGCCGCCAAATGCTGCTCATGGGTAAACCCGGAAGCCTTCAGAGGCTTCAAATCATGATCCCCCGCCACCAACCAGAACACCTCGATGCTCGGTGACAGCGCATAGCCTTCCACCGCCTCCCGGTTGCCCAGGGCATCCCGCTCACCCTGCACGATCAACGTGCGGGTTTTCAAAGAAGCCAGATGCTCCACCCGCGGTTTCTCCGGTTTGCCCACGGCATAAAACGGATAACCCAGGCATACCAACGCATCCGCCCCCAATTCATCGGCCAGCAAACTGGCCATCCGCCCGCCCATGGACTTGCCGCCGATGGCCAGCGGCCCGGCGACATGACGCCGCACCTCGGCATACACCTCACGCCAGCATTCCAGCAGTTTCGGCGCCGGATTCGGTGGACGTTTACCGCCATCGACACGGCGTTGCGCCATGTACGGAAACTCGAAGCGCAACACGTTGACGCCATGTGCCGCGAGGCGTGCGGCCATGTCATTCATCCAGGTGCTGTCCATCGGTGCGCCGGCGCCATGGGCGAGGATCAGCGTCGCCGATGCAGCGCCTGAAGCGCCGTCCCAAAGCCATCCGCGATCGCGCGCACACTGCGCCCATTGATCCCCGTCAATACCGGCCTTGTGCCCTTTGTCCATGCTTGCCTCGCTTTTAGTCTGCCTATAACTCCGGCCGAAGGGTGCGCTGCCAAGCGCTGCGCGCTCACTTCGGCTGAACCGTGGATGGGGAACCATGAACACTTCTATCAGTACCGCCTACAACTACAAGGTGGTCCGCCAATTCGCCATTATGACGGTGGTGTGGGGCATCGTCGGCATGGGGCTCGGGGTTTTTCTCGCGGCCCAGTTGGTCTGGCCCGAACTCAACTTCAATTTGCCGTGGACCAGTTTCGGCCGTTTGCGCCCGCTGCACACCAACGCGGTGATCTTCGCCTTCGGCGGTTGTGCGCTGTTCGCCAGTTCGTTCTATTCGGTACAACGCACCTGCCAGACCCAATTGTTTGCGCCGAAAATCGCCGCATTCTGCTTCTGGGGCTGGCAACTGGTGATCCTGCTGGCAGCCATCAGCCTGCCGCTGGGCTACACCAGTTCCAAGGAGTACGCCGAGCTGGAATGGCCGATCGACATTCTGATCACCATTGTCTGGGTCGCCTACGCCATCGTGTTCTTCGGCACGGTGATGAAGCGCAAGACCAAACACATCTATGTCGGCAACTGGTTCTTCGGCGGATTTATCATCACCGTCGCCATCCTGCACATCGTCAACAACCTTGAGTTGCCGGTGAGTTTCACCAAGTCCTACTCGCTGTACGCCGGCGCCACCGACGCCATGGTGCAGTGGTGGTACGGGCACAACGCCGTGGGCTTTTTCCTCACCGCCGGGTTCCTTGGCATGATGTATTACTTCGTGCCGAAGCAGGCCGAACGCCCGGTGTATTCCTATCGCCTGTCGATCGTGCACTTCTGGGCGCTGATCACTCTGTACATCTGGGCCGGTCCGCACCACTTGCACTACACGGCGCTGCCGGACTGGGCGCAGTCGCTGGGCATGGTGATGTCGCTGGTGCTGCTGGCGCCGAGCTGGGGCGGGATGATCAATGGCATGATGACGCTGTCGGGCGCCTGGCATAAGTTGCGCAGCGACCCGATCCTGCGCTTCCTCGTGGTGTCGCTGGCGTTCTACGGCATGTCGACCTTCGAAGGCCCGATGATGGCGATCAAGACCGTCAACGCCCTCTCCCACTACACCGATTGGACCATCGGCCACGTTCACGCCGGTGCGCTCGGCTGGGTGGCGATGATCTCCATCGGCGCGCTGTACCACATGATCCCGAAAGTCTTCGGACGCGAGCAGATGCACAGCATCGGCCTGATCAATGCGCACTTCTGGCTGGCCACCATCGGCACCGTTTTGTACATCGCCTCGATGTGGGTCAACGGCATCGCCCAGGGCCTGATGTGGCGCGCGGTGAACGAGGACGGCACGCTGACTTACTCATTCGTTGAAACCCTGGTGGCCAGCCACCCCGGCTTCGTCGTGCGACTGGTGGGCGGTGCGATCTTCCTCAGCGGCATGTTCCTGATGGCTTACAACACCTGGCGCACCGTGCGGGCCTCGCAGCCTGCCGACGTCGCCGCTGCCGCGCAGATGGCCTGAGGAGACCGCCATGAAACACGAAACAATCGAGAAAAACGTCGGCCTGTTGATGCTGCTGATGGTGCTCGCCGTGAGCATCGGCGGCCTGACCCAGATCGTCCCGCTGTTCTTCCAGGACGTGACCAATAAACCGGTGGAAGGCATGAAGCCCTACACCGCGCTGCAACTGGAAGGTCGCGATCTCTACATCCGCGAAGGCTGCGTCGGCTGCCACTCGCAGATGATCCGGCCGTTTCGCGCCGAGACCGAACGCTACGGCCACTACTCGGTGGCCGGTGAAAGCGTCTGGGATCACCCGTTCCTCTGGGGCTCGAAACGCACCGGGCCGGACCTGGCGCGAGTCGGAGCGCGCTACTCGGATGACTGGCACCGCGCGCACTTGTACAACCCGCGCAACGTCGTGCCGGAATCGAAGATGCCCGCCTACCCGTGGCTGGTGGCCAACCCACTCGACAGCAGTCACACCGAAACCAAGCTCAAGACCCTGCGCACCCTCGGCGTGCCGTACACCGATGAAGACATCAGCGGCGCCGTCGCCTCGCTCAAGGGCAAGAGCGAAATGGACGCACTGGTCGCCTACCTGCAAGTGCTCGGCACTGCGATCAAGAGCAAGAGGTGAGTCATGTTTGAGATCAGCACTGGAATGATCCGCGGCCTGGGCACGGTCGTGGTGTTCGTGGCTTTCGTCGGCCTGACCTTGTGGGTGTTCAACAACAAACGCAACCCGGAATTCGCCGAAGCGCGCCTGCTGCCGTTCGCCGACGAGCCACAACCCGACATCACCGAAGAAACAAGGAGTACCCGGCCATGACCACCTTCTGGAGTACGTGGATCTGCGTACTGACCATCGGCAGCCTGATCGGCCTGACCTGGCTGCTGATCGGCACCCGCAAGGGCGAAACCAAGGGCAGTGTCGACCAGACCATGGGCCACAGCTTCGACGGCATCGAGGAGTACGACAATCCGCTGCCGCAATGGTGGTTCATGCTGTTCGCCGGCACGTTGGTGTTTGCCGTCGGCTACCTGATTCTTTATCCGGGCCTGGGCAACTGGAAGGGCATCCTGCCCGGCTACGAAAACGGCTGGACCGGTGTGCACGAATGGGAAAAGGAGATGGACAAGGCTGACGCGAAATTCGGGCCGATCTTCGCCAAATTCGCCGCGATGCCGGTGGAAGAAGTGGCTAAAGACCCGCAAGCACTGAAAATGGGCGGACGCCTGTTCGCCTCCAACTGCTCGGTGTGCCACGGCTCGGATGCCAAGGGCGCGTTCGGCTTTCCCAACCTGGCGGACAGCGATTGGCGCTGGGGCGGCAATGCCGACACCATCAAGACCACCATCATGGGCGGGCGCATGGCGGCAATGCCGGCCTGGGGTGAAATGCTGGGCGAGGCCGGCGTGAAAAACGTAGCCGCTTATGTACGTCATGAACTGGCCGGCCTGCCATTGCCTGCCGACAGCGCTGCCGACCTGCAAGCCGGACAACAAGCGTTCAGCACCACCTGCGTGGCCTGTCATGGGGCAAACGGCCAAGGCACTGCAGCCATGGGTGCGCCGAACCTGACACACCCGGCCGGCTTCATTTACGGCACCAGCCTGACGCAGTTGGAGCAGACGATTCGTCATGGCCGTCAGGGCCATATGCCGGCGCAGAACGAACTGCTCGGCAACGATAAAGTTCAGCTGGTGGCCGCTTATGTGTACAGCCTGTCCAACGGTTTGAATACCGAACGTTTACAGGCTGAAGACAAAAGCGAATAAATCTCGAGCGAACTACTGCCGCATTCACATGGATGCGGCAACCTCCCGCCCCTTTGCGACGCATTGTCGCACCCCCATGGTGTCTTTCTTTCGGTTCACCGGATTCGGGTCTAAGCTTCCCCCGATGCGGACCGGCGAACACCGGTTCCAGGTCGACCGCGAACGATGTGTTCGACGATTCGGCTGACTGACAGGCCGCAAAGGCTGGTAGATACCGGCTGTCGCGCCAATTGCCTCCGGTCACCCAATCGTTGCGTTTGAACACACGCCGTTACATCCGACCTGACCCCCTCGCCTATCGAGTCCGCCGAGACATTTTGCCCGTGGGCAATTTTGTCCTTACGCGGCGCATGGAAAGGCCGCAGAATCAGCATTTGAAAGCATTGACCCAGGTCATGGCGCGTTGCAATGACCCCCTGCTTTCTCCATACTTGCGGCCGATTTTTAATCCTAATAAAACACCCAAACCGTGGAACCTTAGAATGAGCACAGCAATCAGTCCGACTGCTTATAACTATAAGGTAGTCCGCCAGTTCGCCATCATGACGGTGGTCTGGGGGATCCTTGGCATGGGGCTCGGTGTCTTCATCGCCTCGCAACTGGTCTGGCCGGAGTTGAACTTCGGTCTGCCATGGACGAGCTTTGGACGCTTGCGCCCGTTGCACACAAACCTGGTGATTTTCGCCTTCGGTGGATGTGCACTGTTTGCCACTTCCTATTACGTCGTGCAGCGAACCTGCCAAACGCGACTGATTTCCGACAGCCTCGCGGCCTTCCACTTCTGGGGATGGCAAGCGGTGATCGTCGGTGCAGGCATTACCTTGCCGCTGGGTTACACCACCACCAAGGAATATGCTGAGCTGGAATGGCCGCTGGCCATTTTGCTGGCCATTGTCTGGATCGTTTACGCACTGGTGTTCTTCGGCACCATCGTCAAGCGCAAGACCAAGCACATCTATGTCGGTAACTGGTTCTACGGCGCGTTCATCGTCGTGACCGCGATGCTGCACATCGTCAACCACATGTCGCTGCCGGTCAGCCTGTTCAAGTCCTACTCCGCCTACTCGGGTGCGACTGACGCGATGATTCAGTGGTGGTACGGCCACAACGCGGTAGGTTTCTTCCTGACCACCGGCTTCCTGGGGATGATGTACTACTTCGTGCCGAAACAGGCCGAGCGTCCGATCTACTCCTATCGCCTGTCGATCGTGCACTTCTGGGCACTGATCACTCTCTACATCTGGGCCGGCCCCCACCACCTGCACTACACCGCGCTGCCGGATTGGGCTCAGTCCCTGGGCATGGCCATGTCGATCATCCTGCTGGCGCCGAGCTGGGGCGGCATGATCAACGGCATGATGACCCTCTCGGGCGCCTGGCATAAGCTGCGCACCGACCCGATCCTGCGCTTCCTCGTGGTATCGCTGGCGTTCTACGGCATGTCGACCTTCGAAGGCCCGATGATGGCGATCAAGACCGTCAACTCGCTGTCGCACTACACCGACTGGACCATCGGCCACGTACACGCCGGCGCTCTTGGCTGGGTAGCGATGATCTCGATCGGCGCGATCTACCACATGATCCCGAAACTGTTCGGTCGTGCGCAGATGCACAGCACCGGCCTGATCAACACGCACTTCTGGCTCGCGACCATCGGTACCGTTCTGTACATCGCTTCGATGTGGGTCAACGGCATCACCCAAGGCCTGATGTGGCGTGCAATCAACGATGACGGCACCCTCACCTACTCGTTCGTCGAAGCGCTGCAAGCCAGCCACCCTGGCTTCATCGTTCGCGCCCTGGGCGGTGCGTTCTTCGCCAGCGGCATGCTGTTCATGGCCTACAACGTGTTCCGTACCGTACGCGCCTCGAACCCGGCAGAAGCTGAAGCCGCCGAACAGATTGCTGTAGTTGGAGCTCACTGATGAAGCATGAAGCAGTCGAGAAGAACATTGGCCTGCTGGCCTTCTTCATGGTTATCGCCGTCAGCGTCGGCGGCCTGACCCAGATCGTTCCGCTGTTTTTCCAGGACGTCACCAACAAGCCGGTCGAAGGCATGAAGCCCCGCCCCGCCCTTGAACTGGAAGGCCGGGACGTTTACATCGCCAACGGTTGTGTCGGCTGCCACTCGCAGATGATCCGCCCGTTCCGTGCTGAAACCGAACGTTACGGCCACTACTCGGTCGCCGGTGAAAGCGTCTGGGATCACCCGTTCCTGTGGGGTTCCAAGCGTACCGGTCCGGACCTGGCCCGTGTCGGCGGTCGTTACTCCGATGACTGGCAGCGTGCGCACTTGTACAACCCGCGCAACGTGGTGCCCGAGTCGAAAATGCCGGCCTACCCGTTCCTCGTGGAAAACAAGCTCGACGGCAAAGACACCGCCAAGAAAATGGAAGTCTTGCGCACGCTCGGCGTCCCTTACACCGACGAAGACATCGCCGGCGCCAAGGATGCTGTGAAGGGCAAAACCGAAATGGACGCGCTGGTGGCCTATCTGCAGGGCCTGGGCACCATCATCAAAAGCAAACGGTGATCTAAATGGATATCGGGATGATTCGTGGCCTGGGCACCGTCGTTGTGATGGTGGCCTTCATCGGTCTGGCGTTGTGGGTATTCAGCCCCAAGCGCAAGTCGGAGTTTGAAGACGCGACCTTGCTGCCTTTCGCGGATGATCCCGAAGCCATCAAGCACGTCGAGCAAGCTTCTAGGAGTAACAAAGAATGACTACATTCTGGAGTCTGTACGTCACAGTCCTCAGTCTCGGTACGATCTTCGCCCTGACCTGGCTGTTGCTGTCGACCCGCAAGGGCCAGCGCACCGAGGCCACCGAAGAGACCGTTGGGCACTCCTTCGACGGGATCGAGGAGTACGACAACCCACTGCCGAAATGGTGGTTCATGCTGTTCGTGGGCACCATCATCTTCGCCCTGGGTTACCTGGTGCTGTACCCAGGCCTGGGTAACTGGAAGGGCCTGTTGCCGGGTTACAACTACCTGGATAACGAGAAGCAGACCGCGTTTGCCAACGGCCAGACCGGCTGGACCGGCGTTCACGAGTGGGAAAAGGAAATGGCTCGTTCGGACGCCAAGTTCGGTCCGATCTTCGCCAAGTTCGCTTCCATGCCAATCGAAGAAGTGGCCAAGGATCCGCAAGCCCTGAAGATGGGGGGCCGCCTGTTTGCCTCCAACTGCTCGGTCTGCCACGGTTCCGACGCCAAAGGCGCCTACGGTTTCCCTAACCTGACCGACGCCGACTGGCGCTGGGGCGGTGAGCCGGAAACCATCAAGACCACCATCATGGGCGGTCGTCACGCGGTCATGCCGGCGTGGGCTGAAGTGATCGGCGAGCAAGGCGTCAGCGATGTGGCTGCATTTATTCTGACCAACCTCGATGGCCGCAAGCTGCCGGAAGGCGCCAAGGCAGATCCGGTTGCCGGGCAGAAGCTGTTCGCTGCCAACTGCGTGGCTTGCCACGGTCCGGAAGGTAAAGGTACTCCAGCGATGGGCGCACCAAACCTGACCCACCCGGCCGCGTTTATCTACGGTTCGAGCTTCGCTCAACTGCAGCAGACCATCCGTTACGGCCGTCAGGGCCAGATGCCTGCGCAAGAGCAAATGCAGGGCAACGACAAGGTTCACCTGCTGGCCGCTTACGTCTACAGCTTGTCTCACGGCGAGAAAGCTCCGGCGGCGGACGCCCAATAAGGCAAACGCTTGATGCATAAAAAAGCCCGGTCATCTGACAGGGCTTTTTTTTGATTAATGATTATCGGACAAGGATGACCGCAATCGGCTGACGGCTTGGCCAATTGTTACCATTGACCTGATGTACTTTCAGCGTCTTGCGATCCGGCGCAATATCGGCGATCAGATACGTCTTATTGGAAGCAGCACCACTGAGGAACACCGGCACGTCACCGAAGTAGTCCCGACGATTCCAGCCGATGTATTCCCCTGGTTCATTGTGCAAATGGCCAGCGAACACCGCCGTCACCGGGTAGCGGGTAATGAGTGTTTTAAAGCGCTTTATCTGTTCATCACTCCCGTGCCAACGGTCGGGCTTGTGCATGTTCAGAATGATGATCTTGCCTTGGGTGTGTGCTCGCTGCAGGTCACGCTCCAGCCAATCCAGTGCATCGGTTATTTCAAACCTGACCCTATTGAACGGAAAGCCAGAGTTAAACTCAACCGAGTAAGTCGGCTCATTATTCAGTTGCACCAAATGAACATCGCCCACTGTTTTTGAGTAGGCAAGACTGCCGTAATAAATCTTGATTCCAGATTCAGCACGTGCGGCCAGGTCCATACTAAAAACGTTACCCCAGTACTTCCCCTTCAATTCCTCGATGCTACCTGCGGCGCAATTATTTTCAGGAAAGCTGCAATCATCCACATTATTTTCGTAGTCGTGATTACCTAATCCATAGTCATAAACGCCCCCTAGCTGCTTGTCGAGAATCGACTTGACCGTCGAGCGCTGGCCACCATGACCAAAAGCCGTCATATCACCATTGATCATGACCGGAACCCGATCAGGACTGGACGCAACATTGTTCCTGAAGTTGGCCACATCCGAGTACTGGGTTTCGATCAGCCATTGCGAACGCCGTTCTTTTTCCGCCGTTGACTCATCCCAGCCAACGTCGGAACTTTCAGTCCACGGGTACTGAGGGTCCGAGGTAAATATCAAATGCTTCGGCAGGTAGTCATCTTGTGCCGAATAAACACTGAACGCACTAATCCATAACAAAGCGCACAAAAGCACTTTGAACAATTTTTCAGTAACCATAGATATCCATATCCATTAAGTTGAACAATTCAAGCGAATAACAAAAGCCCGCCTCATCAACTTACGACATGAACTGATTTAGAACAAAGGGGTTGGATGTTCCCACTTCAATAACGAATGTTTCGCAAGACTCCCGATCAGCCTGACAATGACCGACGGTCGAGCGCTGGAGCGACAAGGTTGCGAGGCGAGCACTCAGGTAGTAACGTTTCTACATCCGAACATTCAAGAGGGTCAGACATGATGGCCATCACCACCATTTCCAGCCGCGAATTCAACCAGGACACAAGTGGTGCCAAAAAAGCCACGCGCCAGGGGCCGGTTTTCATCACCGACCGAGGCAAACCGGCCCATGTGCTGCTAAGCATTGAGGATTACCAAAAACTGACCGGCATTAACGCCGACATCGTCGACCTGTTGGTAATGCCAGAAGCGGCAGACATCGAGTTCGAAACCGAGCGTGCCGTGATCACTCACCGCCCTGTGGATTTGTCTTGATGTTTCTACTTGATACCAACGTGATTTCGGAGCTACGCAAACCTCAGGCTGATGCGAACGTCGTCGCCTGGGCCAAAAGCATCATGGCTCCGCGCATGTTCATTTCAGCCATTACCTTGAAAGAACTGGAGACCGGTGTTCTACGCGTGGAGCGCCGCCATCCCGCGCAGGGAAAGGTATTGCGCACCTGGCTCAAGCGTCACGTCATCCCGGCTTTCGATGCCCGTATCCTGCCGATCGATGCTGCCGTGGCCCTTCGATGTGCCAGTTTGCATGTGCCGGATCGCGCCAATGAAGCAGATGCATTGATTGCAGCCACTGCGCTGGTTCATGGCCTGACTGTCGTCACCCGCAACGTCGGCGACTTTCAATCCAGTGGCGTGCAGTTGATTAACCCATGGGCCGATTGAGCCGCGGCCTTCGCAAAACCGTCCATAATTCTCAAGTCAATTGATTCAAGTCATTACACCATCAATTGATTTTGCCAAACGTGACCAAAGGTCGCACCCGCGACCTAGAGCGACAGGCGTATCATTGCGCCACTGCAACATCTCTTTTTGACCGCGGTCGGCACGTACTGACCGAGGCATTTTTCCACTGCCGTGGGATGCAATGATGAGCAACCAGATTCCGGTACACGACGTCACTCCACCCGCCAAGAACGCGAACAACAGCGTCGACCTCTACGCCTCTCGAGAAAAGATCTACACCCGCGCCTTCACCGGTCTGTTTCGCAACCTGCGCATGGCGGGCGGCGCCGTATTGTTCCTGCTGTATTTCGGTACGGTCTGGCTCAATTGGGGTGGCCATCAGGCTGTCTGGTGGAACCTGCCGGAACGCAAGTTCTTCATCTTCGGTGCCACCTTCTGGCCCCAGGACTTCATTCTGCTGTCCGGCATGTTGATCATCGCCGCCTTCGGCCTGTTCTTCATCACGGTGTACGCCGGCCGGGTCTGGTGTGGTTATACCTGCCCGCAAAGCGTGTGGACGTGGATCTACATGTGGTGCGAAAAGGTCACCGAAGGCGACCGCAACCAGCGCATCAAGCTCGACAAGGCGCCGATGAGCGCCAACAAGTTCCTGCGCAAATTCAGCAAGCACACCCTGTGGCTGTTGATCGGCTTCGTCACCGGCATGACCTTCGTCGGTTACTTCTCGCCGATCCGCGAACTGGTGATCGAATTCTTCACCGGCGAAGCGGATGGCTGGTCTTACTTCTGGGTCGGTTTCTTCACCCTCGCCACCTACGGCAACGCCGGCTGGTTGCGCGAGCAGGTGTGCATCTACATGTGCCCGTATGCACGTTTTCAAAGCGTGATGTTCGACAAGGACACCCTGATCGTTTCCTACGACCCGCGTCGTGGCGAAGGCCGTGGTCCGCGCAAGAAAGGCATCGACTACAAGGCCCAGGGCCTGGGTGACTGCATCGACTGCACCATGTGCGTCCAGGTCTGCCCGACCGGCATCGACATCCGGGATGGCCTGCAAATCGAATGCATCGGCTGTGCCGCGTGCATCGATGCCTGTGACGCCATCATGGACAAAATGGAGTACCCGCGCGGCCTGATCAGCTACACCACCGAACACAACCTGTCCGGGCAGAAAACCCATAAACTGCGTCCGCGCCTGATCGGCTATGCCGTGGTACTGCTGGCGATGATCAGTTTGCTGGTGACCGCTTTCTTTATGCGCTCACTGGTGGGTTTCGACGTCAGCAAGGACCGCGTGCTGTACCGCGAGAACGCCGAAGGCCGGATCGAAAACGTCTACAGCCTGAAGATCATGAACAAGGACCAGCGTGACCACACCTACGTGCTCGAAGCCACCGGCCTGCCGGACCTCAAGCTGCAAGGCCGACGCGAAATCAAGGTTGCGGCCGGCGATATCATCAGCCAGCCCGCCGAGTTGTCCGTGGCGCCGGAACACCTGCCATCGAGCACCAACGAGGTGAAATTCATCCTCAAGGATGCCGATGACGCCAGCATCCACGTTGAAGCCAAGAGCCGGTTCATCGGCCCACAAAATCGTTGAGAGAAGTGATCATGCCCGCAGCAACTGCCGCAAGTCCCTGGTACAAGCACCTTTGGCCGTGGATCATCATCGGGATCCTGGCCTGCTCGGTGACCCTGACCTTGTCCATGGTGACCATCGCGGTGAACAACCCGGACAACCTGGTCAACGACAACTACTACGAGGCCGGCAAAGGCATCAACCGCTCCCTCGACCGTGAACTGCTGGCGCAAACCCTGCTGATGCGCGCCAGCATTCATCTGGATGACGTGACCGGCGAAGTCGACCTGCGCCTGAGCGGCAACAGCCAGCCGAAAAGCCTGGAACTGAACCTGATCTCGCCGACCCAACCAGAGAAGGACCGCAAGATCGTCCTGACCCGCAGCGAAACCGAACAGGGTCGTTACATCGGTCAGTTGAGCGACAAGATCGAAGGCCGCCGCTTTGTCGAATTGCTGGGTACCCAGGACGACCATATCTGGCGCATGTTCGAAGAAGAACTGGTCAATCATGACAAGGATCTGCTGCTCGGTGATGAACCGTTGCAAGGCGCGGAAGACCTGAAGAAGTAAGAATGCAATCGAATGTGGCGAGGGAGCTTGCTCCCGCTGGGTCGCGCAGCGGCCCTAAAACCTGTAAACCGCTTCTATCAGGTACGGCAAGCCTGCAGCATTGCGCCTGCCGCGCAGTCGAGCGGGAGCAAGCTCCCTCGCCACAAAGGCTTTCATGGCTACAAAAATGACCACCCCAACCCCCTGCTACCACTGCGCCCTGCCCGTCCCGCCCGGCAGCCGCTTCACCGCCGTCGTGTTCGGGGAACCCCGCGAGTTCTGCTGCCCGGGCTGCCAGGCTGTGGCCGAAGCCATCGTCGCCGGGGGACTGGAAAGCTATTACCAACACCGCAGTGAAGCCTCGGCCAACCCCGAAGCACTGCCGGTGCAACTGGTCGATGAACTGGCGCTGTATGACCGTGCCGACGTGCAACAGCCCTACGTCCGCCATGAAGGCGAGTTGGCCGAAACCACGCTGCTGATGGAAGGCATCAGTTGTGCCGCCTGCGGCTGGCTGATCGAGAAACACCTGCGCACCTTGCCGGCCGTGGCCGAAGCCCGGCTGAACCTGTCCAACCATCGCCTGCACGTACGCTGGGCCGATGCGCAATTGCCGCTGAGCCAGGTGCTCAGCGAGTTACGCCACATCGGTTACGCCGCCCATCCCTATCAAGCCGACCGCGCCAGCGAACAACTGGCCAGCGAAAACCGTCTGGCCCTGCGCCAACTCGGGGTCGCCGGGCTGCTGTGGTTCCAGGCGATGATGGCGACCATGGCCACCTGGCCTGAATTCAACATCGACCTCAGCCCCGAGCTGCACACCATCCTGCGTTGGGTCGCGCTGTTTCTCACCACCCCGATCGTGTTCTACAGCTGCGCACCGTTCTTCAAAGGCGCGATGCGCGACCTGCGCACCCGTCACCTGACCATGGACGTTTCGGTGTCGCTGGCCATCGGCAGTGCCTACATCGCCGGGATCTGGACTTCGATCACCGGGGTTGGCGAACTGTATTTCGATGCGGTCGGCATGTTCGCATTGTTCCTGCTGGCCGGACGTTATCTGGAGCGTCGCGCCCGCGAGCGTACGGCCGCCGCCACCGCGCACCTGGTCAATCTGCTGCCCGCCTCATGTTTGCGCCTGAGCGCCGACGGCCAGAGCGAGCGGATCCTGCTGAGCGAGTTGCGTGTCGGTGATCAGGTGCTGGTGCACCCGGGCGCAATCCTTCCGGCTGACGGCAAGATCCTCGGCGGCCAATCGAGCATCGACGAATCACTGCTGACCGGCGAATACCTGCCACAGGCACGCACGCCGGGCGATGTCGTCACGGCGGGCACGCTGAATGTCGAAGGCGCCTTGACCGTCGAAGTGCAGGCGCTCGGCCAGGACACCCGCCTCTGCGCCATCGTCCGTCTGCTGGATCGCGCCCAGGCGGAAAAACCGCGACTGGCGGAAATCGCCGACCGCGCCGCCCAATGGTTCCTGTTGTTGTCACTGATCGCTGCCGCTGCCATCGGCCTGTTGTGGTGGCAGCTGGATTCTTCGCGGGCGTTCTGGATTGTGCTGGCGATGCTCGTCGCGACCTGCCCGTGCGCCTTGTCCCTGGCGACGCCGACCGCTCTCACTGCGGCCACCGGCACCCTGCACAAACTCGGCTTGCTGTTGACTCGCGGCCATGTGCTGGAGGGCCTGAACCAGATCGATACGGTGATTTTCGACAAGACCGGCACCCTCACCGAAGGGCGCCTGGCGCTGCGCTCGATCCGCCCGCTCGGCGCATTGGGAAGCGATGAGTGCCTGGGGCTCGCGGCCGCTCTGGAAAACCGCTCGGAGCATCCGATCGCCCGCGCCTTTGGCCGCGCACCGCTGGCCGCTGAAGAAGTGCACAGCACACCTGGCCTTGGCCTGGAAGGCGTCGTCGACGAACAACGCTTGCGCATCGGCCACCCCGGATTTGTCTGCGAACTCAGCGGCGCGGCGGTGCCGTCGATGCCGGATGAAGCCGGGCAATGGCTGTTGCTCGGTGATCGCCAGGGGCCGTTGGCGTGGTTCGTCCTCGATGATCGCTTGCGTGCCGACGCGCCTGCCCTGCTGGCAGCGTGCAAGGCTCGCGGCTGGCGCACGCTGCTGCTGTCCGGCGACAGTTCACCGATGGTTGCCAGTGTTGCCGCTGAACTCGGCATTGATGAGGCCCGGGGCAGTTTGCGTCCGGACGACAAACTGCACGTCCTGCAACAGTTGCACAAGGAAGGCCGCAAGGTGTTGATGCTCGGTGACGGCGTGAATGACGTGCCGGTGCTGGCCGCCGCCGACATCAGCGTCGCCATGGGCTCGGCCACCGATCTGGCGAAAACCAGTGCGGATGCGGTGCTGTTGTCTAACCGCCTGGACGCGTTGGTGCAAGCCTTCAGCCTCGCTCGGCGCACCCGTCGGGTGATCATTGAGAATCTGCTGTGGGCCGCGCTGTACAATGGCCTCATGTTGCCGTTCGCCGCCCTCGGCTGGATCACGCCCGTGTGGGCCGCGGTCGGCATGTCGATCAGTTCGTTGACCGTGGTGTTGAACGCCCTGCGCCTGACTCGCCTGCCGAGCGCGCCCGCTGCCAACGCCACGCCAGAAACCCGCCCGCTGCCGGCCTGAGCCGCGCGGGCATGGAGTCCAGATGCCAGCTCTCTACGTGATGATCCCGGCCGCGCTGCTGATCGTGGCCATCGCCATCTACATCTTCTTCTGGGCGGTCGACAGCGGTCAGTACGACGACCTCGACGGCCCGGCCCACAGCATCCTGTTCGACGACCAGGACCCCAACCACACCGCAGCGGTCGACGAGGCCAGCGGCCATCCAGCCAAACCCGACGACAAGGCCCCGCCCCATGCTTGAATTGGCGCCACTGTTGGTGTCTGCGGTGATTCTCGGTCTGCTCGGTGGTGGCCATTGCCTGGGCATGTGCGGTGGCTTGATGGGCGCGCTGACCCTGGCGATTCCCAAGGAACAACGCAGCCGGCGCTTTCGTCTTTTGCTGGCCTACAACCTCGGGCGAATCCTCAGCTATGCCACTGCCGGCCTGCTGATCGGCCTGGCCGGTTGGGCGGTGGCCAACAGCCCGGCAGCGATGTTCATGCGTGTACTCGCCGGGCTGTTGCTGATCGCAATGGGCCTGTACCTGGCCGGCTGGTGGAGTGGCCTGACGCGTATCGAAAGCCTCGGTCGCGGCCTGTGGCGGCATATTCAACCGGTCGCCAACAAACTGTTGCCGGTCTCGAGCCTGCCTCGTGCGCTGCTGTTGGGCGCGCTCTGGGGCTGGCTGCCGTGCGGTCTGGTTTACAGCACGCTGCTGTGGTCGGCCAGTCAGGGCAATGCGCTGGACAGCGCACTGCTGATGCTGGCGTTCGGCCTCGGTACCTGGCCGGTGTTGCTCGCCACCGGGCTGGCGGCTGAACGGGTGACCGCGTTGTTGCGCAAACGCAGCGTGCGCATGGCCGGCGGGTTGCTGGTGGTGCTGTTTGGCATCTGGACCTTGCCGGGGCCGCATCAGCATTGGCTCATGGGGCACTAACTGTGGCGAGGGAGCTTGCTCCCTCGCCACAAAAGCAATCAGAGCCCAATTATCCTTGATACAAATCAAGATCCATCAACGCCGCCGCCTCTAGACTGGCTGACACTGCCAGCCTATCCGGGGGAATGCCCGCATGATGCTCGACGCCATTCGTTGGGACACCGACCTGATCCGCCGTTACGACCTGGCGGGACCGCGCTACACCTCCTATCCGACCGCCGTGCAATTGCACGGTCAGGTCGGCACCTTCGACCTGTTCCACGCCCTGCGCGACAGCCGAAAGGCGCAGCGCCCGTTGTCGCTGTACGTGCACGTACCGTTCTGCGCGAACATTTGCTACTACTGCGCCTGCAACAAAGTCATCACCAAGGATCGTGGCCGCGCACTCCCCTATTTGCAGCGCCTGGAGCAGGAAATCCAGCTGATCGCCTGCCACCTCGACCCCGCGCAAAAAGTCGAGCAACTGCATTTCGGCGGCGGCACGCCAACCTTTCTCAGCCACGACGAACTGCGGCAATTGATGGCGCACCTGCGCAAACACTTCAACCTGCTCGACGATGACTCCGGCGACTACGGCATCGAAATCGACCCTCGCGAGGCTGACTGGTCGACCATGGGCCTGCTGCGCGAACTGGGCTTCAATCGGGTCAGCATCGGCCTGCAAGACCTCGACCCGGCCGTGCAACGTGCGGTCAATCGCCTGCAAAGCCTGGAGGAAACCCGCGCGGTGATCGATGCCGCCCGGACCCTGCAATTTCGCTCGATCAACATCGACCTGATCTACGGCTTGCCGAAGCAGACCCCGGAGAACTTCGCCCGCACCGTCGAGGAAGTCATCAGCCTGCAACCGGACCGGCTCTCGGTGTTCAACTACGCGCACCTGCCTGAACGCTTCATGCCGCAACGGCGGATCAACAGCAACGAACTGCCGACACCGGCACAGAAACTTGAAATGCTCCAGCGCACCATCGAACAACTGACCGCTGCCGGTTACCGCTACATCGGCATGGACCACTTTGCCCTGCCCGACGATGAACTGGCGATTGCCCAGGAAGAGTCGACCCTGCAACGCAATTTCCAGGGCTACACCACCCACGGTCATTGCGATCTGATCGGGCTTGGCGTTTCAGCGATCAGCCAGATCGGTGACTTGTACTGCCAAAACAGCAGCGACCTGAATCAATACCAGAATGCCCTGGCCTCTTCGCAACCGGCCACCAGCCGCGGCCTGCTGTGCAACGCCGATGACCGCGTGCGCCGTGCGGTGATTCAGCAACTGATCTGCAACTTCAGCCTGGAGTTTGCTGAGATC
The DNA here is from genome assembly GCF_048565165.1 of Pseudomonas sp. NFX224. Lineage (NCBI taxonomy): Bacteria > Pseudomonadati > Pseudomonadota > Gammaproteobacteria > Pseudomonadales > Pseudomonadaceae > Pseudomonas > Pseudomonas sp. NFX224. The sequence continues at coordinate 927,583 of NZ_CP183416.1, forward strand.
GAACAGACCTTCAACATCGATTTTCAGGGTTATTTCGGCGAACTTTGGCCACAATTGCAACGTATGGCCAAGGACGGCCTGATTGAACTGGATCGCGACAGAATCACCGTGTTGCCTGCCGGACGTTTGCTGGTGCGCTCAGTGTGCATGGTGTTTGATGCGTACCTGGAACAACACAGCCGCCAACGTTTTTCCCGGGTGATCTAACGGCCTGCGACAAAAGCGCCGTGTGCTGGCCTCAATGTCCTTGGGTGAGTTACCCTTACGTCTTATGTGTGATTTCCTACAAGGATTGATGAAATGTCCGAGCCAGTAAAACTGCGCGCTCATAATCAGGCCCATTGCAAGGATTGCAGCCTGGCCCCGCTGTGCTTGCCACTTTCGCTGAACCTGGAAGACATGGACGCGCTGGACGAAATCGTCAAACGCGGCCGCCCACTGAAAAAGGGTGAGTTTCTGTTCCGTCAGGGCGACACGTTCGACTCGGTCTACGCAGTACGCTCCGGCGCGCTAAAAACTTTCAACCTGAGCGATGCCGGCGAAGAACAGCTCACCGGTTTTCACCTGCCGAGCGAGCTGGTCGGCCTGTCGGGCATGGACACCGAAAAGCACCCGGTGTCGGCACAAGCGCTGGAAACCACCTCGGTGTGTGAAATCCCCTTCGAACGTCTCGACGAACTGGCCCTGCAATTGCCGCAGTTGCGCCGTCAGCTGATGCGCGTCATGAGCCGCGAGATCCGTGACGATCAACAAATGATGTTGCTGTTGTCGAAGAAAACCGCCGACGAGCGCATCGCTACCTTCCTGGTCAACCTGTCCGCGCGTTTCCGTGCCCGGGGTTTCTCGGCCAACCAGTTCCGCCTGAGCATGTCGCGCAACGAAATCGGCAACTACCTGGGCCTGGCGGTGGAAACCGTGTCGCGGGTGTTCACACGCTTCCAGCAGAACGAACTGATCGCCGCCGAAGGCAAGGAAATCCGCATCCTCGACCCGATCCAGCTCTGCGCCCTGGCCGGTGGTTCCCTGGAAAGCTGAAACATGCTGTTGCGGCTGAGCGAAACGGTTCAGCCGCCGTTATAATGCGTCGTTTGCAGCCCTGCCAGGACACAACGACGATGGTCTTCGACTCCTTCGACATCAAATCCCTCATCCGCCCCGTGATCGACTTTCCCAAGCCGGGCGTGATCTTTCGCGACATCACCCCGCTGTTCCAGTCGCCCACCGCCCTGCGCCTGGTGATGGACAGCTTCGCCCATCGTTACGTCGAGGCCGATTTCACCCACATCGGCGCGATGGATGCCCGTGGTTTCCTGATCGGTTCAGTACTGGCCTATCAGTTGAACAAGCCGCTGGTGTTGTTCCGCAAGCAAGGCAAACTGCCAGCCGATGTCCTCGCTGAAGGCTATGCGACCGAATACGGCGAAGCCTTCCTCGAAGTGCACGCCGACAGCCTGTGCGAGGGCGATTCGGTGGTGATGTTCGATGACCTGATCGCCACTGGCGGCACCCTGATCGCGGCGGCCAACCTGATTCGCCGCATGGGTGCGAAGGTTCATGAAGCGGCGGCGATCATCGACTTGCCGGAGCTGGGTGGTTCGCAGCGTCTGCAAGACATGGGCATTCCGACGTTCTGCCTGACGCAGTTTGCGTTGACCGATAAGTAAGCGGCGCCTGTACTGACGCCATCGCGAGCAGGCTCGCTCCTACAGTGGATTGCGTTCTTCCGGACAGAACGCGGTCGAATGTGGGAGCCTGTTCGCGATGGCGTAATCCGCAACGCTACAAGACTTAAAGCCCCATCTGCTTGCTGATGATTTCATTCATCACTTCCCGCGTCCCCCCGCCGATCGACAGAATCCGGTTGTCCCGATACAGCCGCTCCACCAGGCTCTCGCGCATATAACCCAAACCTCCCAATACCTGCACGGCGTCGTTAACGATCCGATCCGCCGTGTCCGTGGCAAAGTTCTTCGCCATGGAAATTTCCTTGATCACCGTCTGCCCCGCCGCCATTTTCGCGGCTTGCCGGTAGGTGAATTCCCTTGAGACTTCAAGTGCCGTGGCCATCTCGGCGAGTCGATGCTTGATCACCTGAAACTTGCCGATCGGCTTACCGAAGGCTTCACGTGCTCGCGCCCATTTCAGGCTTTCCTCCAGCGCCAGTTGCGCGGTCATGTTGGCCATCAGGGCCAAGGCCAAACGCTCGCTCTGGAAGTTACCCATGATGCAGGCAAAGCCCATGTTCTCGGTGCCAATTAAATTTCCTACAGGCACCCGGCAATCGTCGAAGAACAGTTCAGCCGTGTCCGACGCCCACCAGCCCATTTTCTTTAACTGCCGTCCCACGGTGAAACCGGGCGTGCCCTTCTCGATCAACAACAGGCTGATGCCGGCGAAACCCGGCTCGCCAGTGCGCACCGCGACGGTGTAGAAATCCGCGCGGACGCCGCTGGTGATAAAGGTTTTACTGCCGCTGACCCGGTAGAAATCGCCGTCACGCACAGCGCGGGTTTGCAGGTTGGCAACGTCGGAACCGCCGCCAGGCTCGGTGATGGCCAGGGCGCTGATTTTCTCGCCGGACAGCACCTGCGGCGCCACTCGATCACGGACCTCAGGCCTGGCCCACTTGAGGATCGGCGGCAAGCCGATGTCCAGCGACCCCAGCCCCGCCACGAGGCCACCGGAGCCACAACGCATCAACTCTTCGCTGGCGGCGACCTTGGCGAACAAATCACCTTCGTGACTGCCACCGAGCGCTTGCGGATACCCTATGCCGAGAATTCCTGCCGCGCCGGCCTTCAGATAGAGTTCACGGGGAAAGCTTTCGGTTTCTTCCCATTGATCGATGTCCGGAAGAATCTCGCGCTCGACGAAACGTCTGACGCTGTCACGGACCAATTGGTGGCTGGGATCGAAGTATTCCTGAAAGGCAGGCATCGGCGAACTCCACTGAAGGGTTCAGCGACGTTAACCGAGCGCTTGCTTGGTTTACAAGATCAAATGATCGCAGCCTTCGGCAGCGCCTACAGAAAAGCCTGAAGGCTGCGATCTTTTGCCGTTACAACGAAATCGGCTTACGCCCTGCAAACGAATGCGCCAGCGTCCCGCCATCCACCAACTCCAGCTCCCCGCCCAACGGCACGCCATGGGCAATGCGCGAGGCGATCAAGCCTTTGCTGCTGAGCAATTGGGCGATGTAATGCGCCGTCGCTTCACCTTCCACGGTCGGATTGGTGGCGAGGATGACTTCCGCGAACGTACCCGCCTCTTCGATCCGCGCCATCAGCTGCGGAATACCGATGGCCTCCGGCCCCAGTCCATCGAGCGGCGACAAATGCCCCTTGAGCACGAAGTAGCGACCACGGAAACCTGTCTGTTCCACGGCGTAGACATCCATCGGCCCTTCCACGACGCACAACAAAGTGTCATCGCGGCGGGTGTCGGCGCATTGTGGGCAGAGGTCATCTTCGGTCAGTGTGCGGCACAAACGGCAATGGCCGACCCCTTCCATGGCTTGGCTCAGGGCCAGCGCCAGTCGCGAGCCGCCGCTGCGATCACGCTCGAGCAACTGCAACGCCATGCGCTGGGCGGTTTTCTGGCCCACGCCCGGCAAAACTCGCAGGGCATCGATCAGTTGGCGAATCAAAGGGCTGAAGCTCATGGGGAAAAAGTCCGACAAAACAACGAGACGCGGTTTATACCCGCGCCTCTGTTTAGCGTCAATTATTCAGCTGTCGCGACCCTCACCACCAATTTGCCGAAGTTGCGTCCTTCCAGCAGACCGATGAACGCTTGCGGCGCGTTCTCCAGGCCATCGACCACGTCTTCGCGGAATTTCACCTTGCCATCGCGCACCCACGGGGCCATGGCGGTGGCGAATTCCGGCTGACGGTCGCCGTAGTCGTCAAACACGATAAAGCCCTGAATCCGTACACGCTTGGTCAGTAACGTGCGCTGCAATTGCGGCAAGCGATCCGGGCCGCTCGGCGCTTCGCTGGCGTTGTAGGAAGCAATCAGGCCACACAACGGAATTCGCGCCTTGGGATTGAGCAGTGGCACCACCGCGTCGAACACCTTGCCGCCGACGTTTTCGTAATAGATGTCGATGCCCTTTGGGCATGCCTGCGCCAGTTCATCGACGAAGCTCGAACTCTTGTGATCGATGCAGGCATCGAAGCCGAGTTCTTCGACCACATAACGGCACTTGTCCGCGCCGCCTGCCACGCCGACCACGCGCAAGCCCTTGATCTTCGCCACTTGCCCCACGACCGAACCCACCGCGCCGGATGCCGCCGCGACCACCAGCGTCTCACCGGATTTCGGCTGGCCGATGTCCATCAATCCCATGTAGGCGGTCATGCCCGGCATACCGAGTACGCCGAGGGCCATCGACGGGCTCGGCAGGCTTTTCGGAATAGGAATAATGCCGCGACCGTCGTTGATACTGTGGCTTTGCCAGCCTGTAGCGCCGACCACCAGATCGCCTTCCTGAAACTTGGGATTGAGCGAGCGCTCGACGCGACTGACAGCGCCACCGGTCATTACATCGCCGATTTCTACCGGAGCGGCGTAGGACGGAGCGTCACTCATGCGCCCGCGCATGTAGGGGTCCAACGAGAGGTAAAGCGTCTTGAGCAACACTTGGCCATCCGTCAGGTCAGGCAATGCGACCCGCTCCAGACGGAAGTTTTCCGGCGTCGGCGCGCCCACCGGGCGTGAAACCAGGACGATACGTTGGTTGAGGGTCATGGGGTCGGACATGGCAGCGTCTCCTTTGATCAATGGGGTTGGTGATATAGGGAGCAGACCTTTGTGGCGGTTTGGCGTTCGATGTTTCTGCCCTGAACCGAGTCGACTTCATTCGCGGGCAGAAACAAAAATGCCAGGCGCGATGCCTGGCATTTTTTGTAGCTCATCTGTCACCCGAAGGCGAATCAGAATGGCAGTTTCATGCCCGGTGGCAGTTGCATGCCAGCGGTCATCCCGGACATTTTGTCCTGGCTGTTGGCTTCGATCTTGCGGACGGCGTCGTTGACGGCGGCGGCAACGACGGCTTCGAGCATTTCCTTGTCGTCTTCGCTCAGGCCTTCGACCAGACTCGGGTCGATGGTCACGCTCTTGACGTCATGACGACCGGTCATCACCACGGTGACCATATCACCACCCGCGCGACCGGTGACTTCGGCATTGGCCAGCTCTTCCTGCATCTTGGCCATTTTTTCCTGCATCTGCTGCGCCTGCTTCATCAGGCCGGCCATGCCACCTTTCATCATGGGAATCACCTCAAAAGTACTTGGATTAAACGGCGCCCGGCCCTTTCGGCCGAACGCCTTCAGTTATTAGCCCTGACTGACCAGGGCTTCGACAGGTTCAATAGTATCGTTACGGATCACCGCACCGAACTGCTGCATCATTTGCTGGATGAACGGATCACCGTGGATCGACTCCTCGGCCTCGCGCTGACGGTCGGCACGCCGGCGTGACGCCGCCTGGGCCGGGGTTTCCTGCTCGGGCTTGATCAGCTCCATGGTCAGGTTCAGGGTCCGCCCGTGATACTGGTTCAACGCATCGTTGAGGCGACGCTGCTGCGTCGCGTTGAACAAGGCACTGTGGGCCGGGTCCAGGTGCAACAGCCAATTGTCACCATCCACGGCGATCAATGTGCAGTTGGCGGCGATGCTGCCGGTCATGCCGGAGATCGGCAGCTTCGGGAACAGCTCAAGCCATTGCAGGGCCACGCCGGTGGCCGGCGCGGCGGCAGGCTCGGGTTCAGGCTCCGGCGTCGGCTCGGCGGTGTGTTCGCTGGCCAGCTCATCGAGGTAGCTGTAGGCCGAATCCATGTCCGGCTCGATGTAGTCTTCGTCCAGCGGCGGCTCGTCGTCCAGGTCCATACCCGGCGTGGCGGCATCGACCTCGGCCACGGACGGCTCCGGGATTGGCGCAGCGGCCCACTCCGGTGCGTCCGGCACCACGCTGTCAGGCGTCGGCAACGGCATCGGCGGCAACTCGGGTTGCTCACTGGTGGTTTCCAGCACCGGCTCCACCGCAGGCTGCTGAACAGGCGCAGGCTCGACCGGATCGTTCCACGGCAGGTCGACCACTTCTTCGACCACGGCAGCCTCGACCACCGGCTCGGGCTCAACCACCGGTGCTACCGGTTCAGGCGCAGGCTCGGGAGCCACAACCGCCTCAATCGGCGGAGCAGCCGCAGGTGCAACTGCCGCAGCGACCACCGGCGCAACGACCGGCGTGGCAGCCACTGATTTGGCGGAATCAACCGTGGCCTGGCTGATCCCCACTGGCTTTAGCGGTTGCCTCGGGGCTTCCGCCGTGTCGGCGGGCCGGAACGCGAGCATCCGCAGCAGCACCATTTCAAATCCGCCACGGGGGTCCGGCGCCAGCGGCAAGTCGCGGCGGCCGATCAGGCCCATCTGGTAGTAGAACTGCACGTCTTCGGCCGGCAATGCCTGGGCCAGTGCCAGCACCCGCTCACGGTCGCCGTGACCGTTATCGACACCTTCCGGCAAGGCCTGGGCGATGGCGACACGGTGCAGCACATTGAGAATTTCCGAGAGCACGCCGCTCCAGTCCGGGCCTTGTTCGGCCAAGTGACGAACAGCTTCGAGCAACGCCTTGGCATCGCCTTCGATCAATGCATGCAGGACGTCATAGACCTGCCCGTGATCGAGAGTGCCGAGCATTGCCCGAACGTCGGCGGCCATCACCTTGCCTTCGCCGAAGGCAATCGCTTGGTCGGTCAGGCTCATGGCATCACGCATCGAGCCATCGGCGGCGCGGCCCAGCAGCCACAGTGCATCGTCTTCGAACGGCACGTTCTCGACGCCCAGCACGTGGGTCAAATGCTCGACCACACGCTCCGGCGTCATGTTCTTCAGGGAGAACTGCAGGCACCGCGATAGAATCGTTGCAGGAAGTTTCTGCGGATCAGTGGTGGCCAGGATGAACTTGACGTAGGGTGGCGGCTCTTCGAGGGTTTTCAGCAGCGCATTGAAGGAATGGCTGGAGAGCATGTGCACTTCGTCGATCAGGTAGACCTTGAAGCGCCCACGGCTCGGGGCATATTGCACGTTGTCGAGCAGCTCACGGGTGTCTTCGACCTTGGTGCGGCTGGCGGCGTCGATCTCGATCAGGTCGACGAAACGGCCTTCATCGATCTCACGGCACACCGAGCACTCGCCGCAAGGCGAAGAAGTGATGCCCGTTTCACAGTTCAGGCATTTGGCGATAATTCGCGCGATGGTGGTCTTGCCGACCCCGCGCGTACCGGTGAACAGGTAGGCGTGGTGCAACCGTTGGCTGTCCAAGGCATTGATCAGAGCCTTGAGCACATGGGTCTGGCCGACCATTTCGCGGAACGAGCGCGGACGCCATTTACGTGCAAGAACCTGATAACTCATCGAAAACCATCGCAACGGTAGAAGCAGAAGCGGCTAATGCTAGCGGAGCAAGGCCAAAATTGCATCCGGCGCGCTCGTCTAATATGGCTAAGCTGCATTTCGGGGGCTTTTTGTTTCAAGGATAGTGGAGCGGTTATGCGGTTGGCCTTGGGGGCATTGCTGTTGATCAGCCTGAACGGCGCTGCCGCGCAAGCGCCGTTGCGCTTCGTGGTGCCCGACAGTTGGGCGATGCCGATGGTGCAGTTTGAACGCGGCCGGCCAACCCAGGGCATTCTGTATGACGTGATGCTCAGCCTCGCGACGCAGGTCGGCATACCTGCGCAGTTTCACGTGTTGCCACGGGGCCGGGTGCAAAGCGCCATGGAACACGGCGAGGTCGATGTTCGCTGTTATGCCGCACAATCATGGCTGCCGAATCAGTCCGGCGATTACATCTGGAGTATCCCGCTCTGGACCCAGCCCGACTTGCTCGTCAGCCGCCCCGCTCTCCAAACCTCAGTGGTTCCGGCAAGCCTGCCCCGACAGTCCATCGGCACTGTGCTCGGCTACAGCTACCCGACCCTGGAACCGTTGTTCGACGCCAATCAACTGCTGCGCGACGACGCCCGCAATCAGGAACAGGTGCTGGAAAAACTTCACGCCGGGCGCAATCGCTATGCGGTCAGCAACCAATGGTCACTGGACTGGTTCAACCAGCGCCTGATGCCGGAACACCAATTGCTGAGTGTTGCGGTGCTGCAGGAGCAAAGCGTCGGTTGCTATGTGCGCAACGACCCAAAAGTGCCGGTGCAACGGATATTGCGGACGTTGGTGCGCATGAAAATGTCCGGGGAAATCGATGACATCATTCGGTTGTACGTCGGCGGCAAACCTTAACCCGCGGTCTCCAGCAAATCCGGCGCCTGCCATTGCGGCGGAGTGACAAACGCTGCCACCCAACCCGGTACATCCGTGGACGGCATCGGTCGAGCGATGAAATACCCTTGGGCCACGTCGCAGCCCAGGCGCAGCAATAACTCGCCGTGCTCCACGCTTTCCAGTCCCTCGGCAATCACCTGACGCCCAAACGCCCGGGCCAGGCCAATGATCGCAGTGGTCAGGGCCAGGTCGTCGCTGTCATGCAGAATATCGCGCACAAAGGTTTTATCGATCTTGATGGTTTGCGTGCGCAGACGCTTGAGGTAGCTCAGGGACGAGTAACCCGTGCCGAAGTCCCCCAAGGAAAACTGCACGCCAAGCGCCTGGCAGGCCTGCAAGCAGTCGCTGACGTGCTGGATATTCTCGACGGCAACCGACTCGACGATTTCCAGGTCCAGCCGCTGCGGTGCGACCCTGGCATGCCGCGCCAACACGTTTTTGAGCCGGTCGACAAAGTCCGTCCGCTGAAAATGCCGTACCGCGATGTTGACGCTCACCGGCCAGTCATGCCCGGCTTGCCGCCATTGATCCAGCTGCGTCAGCACCTGATCCATCACCCATTCGCCGATATCGATAATCAGGTCGGTCTCTGCCACCAGCGGCAAAAACTCCCGCGCAGGGACGATGCCGTTTTGCGGATGCTCCCAACGCAGCAACGCCTCGAAACCAACGACCTTACCCTGGCGCATGTTGACCTTGGGCTGGAAATGCAGGCGCAATTCGCCGCAAGCCAAGGCCCGACGCACCTGCTCGACGGTCTGGTGCGTGGCCTTGACCTCCCGATCCCGGGAGACATCGAATAGATGAAAGCGATTGCGGCCGCTCTGCTTGGCCACGTACATCGCCTGATCGGCGTGGCGCAACAGGGTATCGGCGTTTTCGTTGTCGTGGGGAAACAGCGTGACGCCAATACTGGCGAACACATGGATGTCCTTGCCATTGAGCGAATATGGTGCCGAGATTGCTCCCAGCACACGATTCAACGCCGCGCGCAGTTCCTGCAGGTCGCGAACATAACGCAGCACCAGCACGAACTCGTCACCGGCCAGCCGCGCCACCACATCCTCGCCACGCACAATACCGCGCAATCGTTTGGCAACTTCGACCAGCAAAAGATCACCGCTGGCATGCCCATAACCATCGTTGACAGCCTTGAAACCGTCGAGGTCGAGCATGCACACCGCCAGCGGAATGCTCTCCAGGCGCGAGAATTCCAGTGCCTGATCCAGCAAGTCCGAGAGAAACGCACGATTGGGCAAGCCGGTGAGCACGTCATGTCCCACTCGCCATTGCAGGGAATGCAGCAGTTGACGCTTTTCGCTGATATCGAAGCGAATGGACAAGTAACGCTCCACTCGCCCGGTGACTTCATCGAGAATCGGCACCATGGTGCTTTCGACCCAATACAGGCTGCCATCTTTGGCACGATTGCAGATTTCGCCCTTCCAGACATTACCCAGGGCGATGTTGCGCCACATCCCGGCGAAAAACTCGGCCGAGTGCATGCCGGAATTGAGCAATCGATGATTTTGCCCGAGCAGTTCCTCACGGCTGTAGCCGGAAACTGCACAGAATTGGTCGTTGACGTGGGTAATCCGGCCGGTCAGATCGGTCTCGGAAAAAATGGCGGCGGCATCCACGGCCCTGCGGTACTTCTCATCCATGAGTCAGACTCGCTGTCGCTAACATTGGCGGCGGTGAGGCAACAATATACCGCTGACGATTCGCGGGATATCACGGCTGCACAACGACTCACGTAACCCCGTGAGCATGCGCCCTGCTGGCTCTATTGTATTGATCGAACGTCTGGAAACAGGTGATCAAATACCCATTTCCGGCGGCGATTCTACGAGATGCCTGACAATTTGCAAAGCAAGGTAACCGATTCATGTCGCGAGAGGGTGAGCGACAGGCTGCTTTTTATCCGCCTCACAAATCGAAGACGACAAAAAACCGCTATGGACAAGGTCCATGGCAGCACAAAAAAAGTATTTGATTCAGATAACGCGAGAGAGGACTCGCGGTGCGTTATGGAGGCAACCCCACCAGCCACACCCCGGCACACAATGTTCCCGCTGTGGCTGCTGCCTTCCGGCTCTGACCAGGTTCACGGGTAATCGTTGCGGGGGGACCGATGGGGTCACCATAACGACGCTCACCTGACGGCGAGCCGCGCCATTGTACCTATCTGAGACGAAGATACAACCGTTCAGGTGGATTAAAAATATGAAGGCGTTCAAGCACTTGCTATTGCGCCTGAAGCACCTCATCTGCCCTGCCGCCCTCGCGCTGGATCACCAGATGAATAAAGTGCAGTTTGGCGATCACCGCCGGCGGTAACACGAACGGATAAAAATCCGGCTGCCCCATGCTGCGCGACAACTCATTGAGCATGCCGGCCAATTCGATCCAGGCGTTGACGAACGACAGAAACGCCGCACCGCCGGGATGCTGAGAATCGTAGAGAGTTTCCAGCGGAAACGGCTGATAGTCGAAGTCCATTTCCCGGGCACTCATGCCAAACCCGAGCGCCGTGTCCACCGCGTCCATCATGTGCAGGTAGTGCGCCCAGGTTTCGGCCCAGTCTTCCCACGGGTGCATGGTGGCGTAGGCGCTGACGTACTGTTGTTGCCAATCAAGCGGTGCGCCTTGTTGATAATGCCGATCAAGCGCCTCGGCGTAACTGGCGCGCTCGTCGCCGAACAGACCGCGAAACGCGTCCTGCCAATCACTGTTGGCGATCAATCGATCCCAATAATAGTGCCCGACTTCGTGACGGAAATGCCCGAGTAGCGTGCGATAGGGCTCGTGCATCTGAACCCGTACCTGTTCGCGATGGGCGTCGTCGGCTTCCTTGACATCGAGGGTGATCAAGCCGTTGGCGTGGCCGGTAGTGGGCGACTTGCCTTCGAGGTCGACGCCGATGAAATCGAAGGCCAGGCCAGCGTCTTCGTCAATGGTTTTGGGGATCACCTGCAAGCCCAGGCTGACCAGTTGCGCGACCAGTCGCCGCTTGGCGGTTTCCACTTTGCGCCAACGCTCATGATTTTCAGCTATCGATAAATCGGGGATGGTGCGATTGAGACTACAGGCAATGCACAAGACGTCGCGATCATTGGCGGGCAACAACCAATTGCAGGCTGCCGGGGAGTCGAGGTTGGCGCAGCGGCGAAACAGGCCTGCCTCCGGGTCGACATCAAGTAACCAGGTGCCTGTCTGCTCACCCGGTTGCAGCGAGGTCAGGCAGCTCCGCTCCGGCTGATAGCCCAACGCCGCCGAACAGGCCAGGCACTGACTGTTGCGAAAGAACAGCGACTGCCCGCAACGACAGGGCCAGACCTTGCTGTTGCGCGAACTGTCGCCCATGAAGGGCGCGGCGATACGCGAGCTGAGCTGTTCGAAGAAACGGTACATGGCGATCTCTCCCTGGGGTTTGCCAAGACTAGATCATTTCCCAGACAGGATCGTTCCGTGCTCTTTGTGGCGAGGGAGCTTGCTCCCGTTCGCCTGCGTAGCAGGCGCCAGCTCCCCCGCCACAGGATAAAAGTCAGACAGAAACACCGTGCCCCTTCAGAAACTCGACAAACGCCTCTTCATCCAGCACCTTCAATCCCAGCTCATTGGCCTTGGCCAACTTCGACCCAGCTCCCGGCCCTGCCACCACGCAATGGGTTTTGGCCGACACGGAACCTGCCACCTTGGCGCCGAGGCTTTCGAGTTTTTCCTTGGCCACATCACGACTCATCAGCTCCAGCGAACCGGTGAGCACCCAGGTCTGCCCGGCCAGCGGCAGGCCTTCGACGACTTTCTTCTCGCTCTGCCAGTGCATGCCGAAATCGGCGAGTTGCTTTTCCGCAGATTCGGCGAGCAAGCGATTTTCCTCGACCGCAAAAAACTCACGAACCGAATTGGCCTGCTTCTCCGGCAGCGCCTGACGCATGTCCAGCCAATCAGCGCTGATGACCCCTTGCAGCGAACCGAACTTCTCAGCCAGTTTCTGCGCCCCGCCTGGCCCGACCGAAGGAATGTGCAGCTTGTCGAGGAAACCGCCCAACGTCGTGCTGGCGGCAAACTCGGCGCCCAAGTCACCTTGATCCTGAATCTGCAAACCATGCTTGAGCAGATCGGCGATCACTTGCTGGTTATGCGCATCTTCGAAGAAACTGTGAATCTCGTGAGCCACTTCCAGGCCGACGTCCGGCAAGTACGTCAGCACTTGCGGCAATGCCTGCTGCACCCGCTCCAGTGAACCCAGCGACCGCGCCAGCACCTTGGCCGTCTCTTCGCCGACATCGGGAATCCCCAACGCATAGATGAATCGCGCCAGCCCGGGTTTCTTGCTGTCTTCGATGGCACTGAGCAGCTTGTTGCTCGACACCTCGGCAAAACCTTCCAGATCGACGATGTCGTCGAACTTGAGTGCGTAGAGATCGGCCGGCGAACTCACCAAACCTTCGTCCACCAACTGCTCGACACTCTTGTCGCCCAAACCTTCAATGTCCATCGCACGGCGCGACACGAAGTGAATGATCGCCTGCTTCAATTGCGCACCGCAGGCAAGACGTCCGACGCAGCGGTAAACCGCGCCTTCGCTGATCGTCTCTCGGCCCTTGCTGCGTTTGACCAGTTGCGTGCGCTCGACGTGGGAGCCGCAAACCGGGCACTTCTCCGGGATCTGCACGGGACGCGCATCTTCCGGACGACGCTCCAGAACCACTTGCACCACTTGCGGAATCACGTCGCCGGCACGGCGAATGATCACCGTGTCACCGATCATCAGCCCCAGCCGCGCGACTTCATCCATGTTGTGCAGCGTGGCATTGGCCACGGTGACACCGGCAACCTTCACCGGTTTCAACCGCGCTACAGGCGTGACCGCACCGGTGCGCCCGACCTGGAACTCCACATCGAGCAACTCGGTGAGTTCTTCCATGGCCGGGAATTTATGGGCGATGGCCCAGCGCGGCTCGCGAGCACGAAAACCCAGCTCTCGCTGTGAGGCGATGCTGTTGACCTTGAACACCACGCCGTCGATTTCGTACGGGAGCGCGTTGCGACGCTCACCGATGTCGCGGTAGTAATCCAGGCACTCATCGATACCGTTGGCCAGTTTCAGCTCATGGCTGATCGGCATGCCCCAGGCCTTGAGCTGTTGCAAGTTGCCGATGTGCGTATCGGCAATGTCCGCCGAAATCTGACCGATGCCGTAGCAGCAAAACTCAAGCGGCCGGTTGGCGGTGATTTTCGAATCCAGTTGCCGCAAACTGCCTGCCGCGGCGTTGCGCGGGTTGGCGAAGGTCTTGCCGCCGACTTCGAGCTGTGTGGCGTTGAGCCGTTCGAAACCGGCCTTGGACATGAACACTTCACCGCGCACTTCCAGCGTCGCCGGCCAACCCGTGCCGTGCAACTTGAGCGGGATATTGCGCACGGTGCGCACGTTGACGCTGATGTCTTCGCCGGTGGTGCCATCGCCGCGCGTGGCACCGCGCACCAGCACGCCATCCTGATACAACAAGCTGACCGCCAGGCCATCGAGCTTCGGTTCGCAGCTGTACTCCACCGCCGCGCCCCCACCGAACAGATCGCCGACCGGCAGATCCAGGCCCTCGGTCACCCGACGATCGAACTCGCGCATGTCGGTTTCTTCGAAGGCATTGCCGAGGCTGAGCATCGGCACTTCGTGACGGACCTGGGTGAACGCCGACAACGCCGCACTGCCCACTCGCTGGGTCGGTGAATCGCTGGTGATCAGTTCGGGATTGGCAGCTTCAAGCGCTTTGAGCTCGTGGAACAACCGATCGTACTCGGCATCGGGAATGCTTGGCTCGTCCAGCACGTGATAGCGATAGTTGTGCTGATCCAGCTCGGCACGCAGCTCTAGAATGCGGTTTTTGGCGGCAGTCATGGGTGTTCTCTCATAATCGAGTAGGAGGCGGATTCACATCCGCCGTCCTCTCACACCACCGTACGTACGGTTCCGTATACGGCGGTTCAGGTTTAGCGGTTAAGCCGGGTTATCGTATCCAGTATCGAGACCAGCCCGAGTCGATCCCATAGTTTCTTCGGCAGCGCCTGATTCATATGGGGGGCTCCGGAGTTCCACCAAGGGCCTCGACCATTGAATGCCGAGTTACAAGCACGCGCCTCGTTGAGTCCCAAGCGCATCAAGTTGCGGGCCCTCGTAGAGGGCTGCTTCCATTGGCGCCAGATGATACAGCGAAGTTTATGTCGCACCCACCCATCCAGTGTCTCAAGTGCCCGCTTGCTCTGACTTAGCTTGAAATAGCCTGCCCAACCGCGCAGTACGGGGTTTATCCGTTCGATGACGTTCGCCATCTTGCGGCTCCGCGTTGCACGCAGCAGGCTTCTAAGTCGGTCGCGTAGGCGATTCAGACTCATCGTCGCCACTCTCAGTCTCGGCTGTTGATGCCAGCTCATCCCGTAGCCCAGGTAATCACACATCCACGACCCGGCTACTCGGCTCTTTTCCCGGTTCAGCGTCAGTTTCGGGCGCTGTCTCAGGAAGCGCTCAACGCCAGCCATCACTCGTTCGCCTGCCCGTTGGCTGCGCACATAGATGTTCGCATCATCGGCATAGCGCACGAATCGATGGCCCCGTCGCTCTAACTCATGGTCGAGTTCGTTGAGCAGGATATTCGACAACAACGGCGACAGTGGGCCGCCTTGCGGCGTCCCTTCCTGCCGTCGGCTGACGAGCCCGCCCGACATCGTTCCCGCTTCGAGATAGCGACGGATCAGCGTGAGCACACGCTTGTCTTCGATTTGACGCTCGATGTAGGCCATCAATACATCGTGATTGACCCGATCGAAGAACTTTTCCAAATCGAGTTCCACGCACCAGCGGTGACCCACTGCCACATGGCCGCGAGCGGTTTCAATGGCTTGATGAGCGCTTCTGCCCGGACGAAAACCGTAGCTATAGTCCGAGAACAGAGGATCGAAGATCGGCGTGAGCTGTTGCAGCAAAGCTTGTTGGATCAGGCGATCCACAACGCTGGGAATGCCCAGTTGTCGGGTGCCGCCTTGGGGTTTGGGAATCTCGACGGCGCGTACACCTTGCGGGTAGTACTCGCCGGCCAGCAACCGAGTCTTGAAGATCGGCCAATACTGTTTCACGTAGCCTGCCAACTGCTCGACCGTCATGCCATCGGCACCCGGCGCGCCCTTGTTGCTGACTACGCGTTGATACGCACGCCTGAGGTTGGCGGATGCAAGCACTCGCTCCATCAACGTGTCCGGCTCCGCTTTCGTCCACGTCACAGACGCCGTCGATACCTGTGCGCTGTCAGCCGTCATCCTCGGATTCTGTCCGGGACTCGGAGTAACAGTCTTCTCTGGGAGAAATTTCTGCATTTCGGTATTCAACGAGACTGTGACGCCTACTGGCGGCATGACCTGTTCGGCCCTTGGTGGCGTGGTTTTTTTCCGCCACTTACTACGGCCTCGGCTGACTTCTGCAGGTTCATCCCGTCGCCTCTCGACGCTCGGTAGCACAGTGGCAAACCTGCAGATCTCCCAGGGTAATTCGCGCGACCTTCCTGCTTATGCCTGTCGGATCTACGTCACAGCGTTCCGTGCAAGTATCGGGCTTTGAAGATGCTTGCCTTCTTACCCCGCTGCGCCGCCTCTATCCGCTTCCTGTTCGTCAAGCCAGCAATTTGCCTCGGGCTTCCTTCAGATTCGCAGTCGCCCGCGACACCCTTGCCTCTGGCTAACACTTCCCCTTGCCGGGTGTGTAGAGGACTTTCACCTCCAAGTCACCAGCGAGGCCACCACAGCCAAGCTGGTTGCGCTTACGCGCAACGCGCCATGCCTGGCGCACAAGCAAAAGAGCAGCCGAGGCTGCTCAATCTGTTTTGCCGATTATCCCGCGCACCGCACGGGAATAACCATTTCAATCAACGTTTCTGGGTCAGGGCACGACGCTCAAACTCAACAATGCGCTGACGGTAATGCTCAATCGTCTGGGCGGTCAGCACGCTGCGCTGGTCGTCCTTCAGTTCGCCGTTCAGCTCCTGGGACAGTTTGCGCGCTGCAGCCACCATCACGTCGAAAGCTTGCTTCGGATGACGCGGGCCTGGCAGACCGAGGAAGAAGCTCACTGCCGGGGTGCTGAAGTGGTCGATGTCGTCCAGATCGAAAACGCCAGGCTTGACCGCATTGGCCATGGAGAACAGGACTTCGCCGTTGCCCGCCATGCTTTCGTGACGGTGGAAGATGTCCATCTCGCCAAAACGCAGACCGCTTTCCAGAATGTTCTGCAACAACGCCGGGCCTTTGAAGCCGGCCGCGTCGCGGCAGATCACGCTGATTACCAGCACTTCTTCGGCCTGTGGCTGATCCTTGTCGTTGACCGCTGGCGAAGGCTTGGCGTCGTCAGCGAAATCATCGTCACGGCTGCTGAAGCTCGGGCCGCCATCCAGATCCAGGCTGAGGTTCATGTCACCCTGGGAAGGCTCGCCATGACCACGCTTGCCGCGCTTGGAACCCGACTCGCGAGGCTCGCGTGCCGGCATGCTTACGGATGGCAGATCATGCTCGTCCAGTTGCGGCTCTTTATGGGTATCCAGCACGCGGGGCGGGCCCAACAGCTCGGCGCTGGCGTCCTCGTCCGGCAGGTTGGACAGACTTCGATCAAGACGGAATTTCAGTTTTCCCTTGCCGCCGCGCATCCGGCGCCAGCCATCAAAAAGAATACCGGCAATGACAATAATGCCGATGACGATCAGCCACTCGCGCAGACCGATTTCCATGTAATCCCGTGCCTCTATAAAAAATGCTGAAAAATAAGGGGTTTACAACCTGTAAACCGCTTTAAAACGTGGCGCCAACTCTATGTTCTGACAGGCGTTTTGCCCACGTATACGAAAAATTGACATTAAACTAGCACGACCAAAGGTAACTTTACACCGTCTACCGCCCCGGCTTATGCGAATATGTCGATTGGCCAGCAAGTCGAAGCAAGTAAAAAAGTCCTACGGACTACAAATACCTCCCCTACAAGCGCCAAATCAGGCATCCACCATCGCCATCGCCTCTTCGACATCCACCGCTACCAGACGCGAACAGCCGGGCTCGTGCATCGTCACCCCCATCAGTTGATCGGCCATTTCCATGGCGATCTTGTTGTGGGTGATGTAGATGAACTGCACCGTCTGCGACATCTCCTTTACCAGCCGTGCGTAGCGTCCAACGTTAGCGTCATCCAAGGGTGCGTCAACTTCATCGAGCATGCAGAACGGCGCCGGGTTCAACTTGAAGATCGCAAAAACCAGAGCCAATGCGGTCAGGGCTTTTTCGCCACCGGAGAGCAAATGGATGGTGCTGTTCTTCTTTCCTGGCGGCTGCGCCATGATCGTCACCCCTGTATCGAGTAGATCTTCGCCCGTCAGTTCCAAATACGCGCGACCTCCACCGAAAACTTTTGGGAAAAGTGCCTGTAAACCGCCATTGATCTGATCAAAGGTATCTTTGAAACGGTTACGGGTTTCCTTGTCGATCTTGCGAATCACGTTTTCCAGCGTCTCCAATGCTTCCACCAGATCGTCGTTTTGCGCATCCAGATAACGTTTACGCTCGGATTGTTGCTGGTATTCGTCGATGGCCGCGAGGTTGATCGCCCCGAGGCGCGCAATCCGTGCGGCAATGCGCTCAAGTTCTTCCTCGGCGGCTTTTTCGCTGGCCTCGGCGGTCAGCGTGGCGAGTACGCCATGCAGATCGTAGCCGTCTTCGAGCAACTGATCCTGCAAGGCCTTGCGGCGAACGGTCAGTGCTTGCCATTCCATGCGCTGCTGTTCGAGTTGACCGCGGATCAGCTGCGATTGCTGCTCAGCCTGGTTGCGGCGTTTCTCGGCATCGCGCAGTTCACGGTCGGCGTCTTCCAGGGCGATCTGCGCGGTCTTGAGTTCTTCGTCGACGGTCATGCGTTTGTCGAGCAACTCTTCAAGCTTCAGGCGCAGCTCTTCCAGCGGTGCCTCGCCCTCCTCCAGGTTGAGGCTCAACTGCTCGCGCTTTTCGGTCAGGCGTTCTGACTGCATTTCCAGACGTTCCAGCGCCTGACGCGTCGAATCGTGCTGCGCCTTGAGCGAGCCCAGACGCACCGCCAGTTGATGGGCATGATCCTTGTGCTGCCGCGCTTCCTGACGCACCCGGTCAAGGCGCTCGCGCAAACTATCGCGCTGAGCCAGCAGCAATTCGCGTTGCTCGGTGTCCAGCGCCATGCTGTCGAGGGCTTCCTGCAATTGCAGGCGCGCTTCGCCGATGTTTTCGTGCTCCAGCGCACGCTGTTCGTCCAGTTCGGTAAGTTCTTCGTCGAGACGCGTGCGGCGCAGGGTCAATTGCTCGGCCTTGGCTTTACCGGCCGACAATTGGGCTTTCAATTCACCCTGCTGGCGCGCCTCGTCTTGCAGCAAGCGGCGCAAATGTTCGCGACCGTTTTCCTGCTGCCGCTGTTGCGCACGCAGGTTTTGCAATTGGCTTTCCAGGGTTTCGACGGCGGCTTCACGCTCTTCGCGCTCAAGGCTCAATTGCTGGATTTCCTGACCCCGGGCCAGTACGCCGCTTTCCGCTTCACTGGCCCGTCGCACCCGCAGGAAATGCCGGCCAACCCAGAAACCGTCACGACTGATCAGGCTCTGACCGGCGGCCAGTTGACCACGCAGGGCCAGCGCCTGCTCGAGGTTTTCTACCGGTTTGACCTGACCCAGCCAAGGCGACAGATCAATCTGCGCCTCGACCTTGTCGAGCAGGCTGCCGGGGACTCGCACGCCATCGCCCGCAGGGCTGAGCAAACGCAAATCGCCTTGGGCAAACCCGGCCAGATCGAATTCGTTGAAGTCATCCACCAGCACCGCTTGCAGATCGGCGCCGAGCACGGTTTCCACCGCCAGTTCCCAACCGGCCTCTACCTTCAGGCCTTCGGCCAGACGCGGGCGATTCGCCAGATTTTGTTCGCGCAACCATTCAGCGGTGCCGGTGCCAGGATCGAGCGCGGCTTGTTGCAGGGCTTCCAGCGAGGCCAGACGCCCATTGAGTCGCTGCAAATCGCCCTGGGCCTGTTGCTGCGATGTCAGCGTTTGCTGCAATTGCTGGCGCAGTTGCTCAAGTTTTTCGACCTGAGCTTCTTCACTGGTCTGCAAATCTTCGAGGGTCGCCTCGGATTCAGCAAGCTGCTCGCTGAGCTCCATGATCGCCGCGTCCTCCGGGTCTGCCGAGAGCAAGGCGCGCTCTTCGCCGAGACGCTTCCGACGATCGGCCAGACGCTCCATGCTGGTTTCCAGTTGCTGGATCCGCGACTGCTGCACTTCAGCCTGACGGCGCGGTTCGGCGGCGGTCAGGTTGAAGGTGTCCCACTGTTCCTGCCAGCCGTGCATGGTGGTTTCGGATTCTTCCAGCGCGGCGGCGGCTTCTTCGGCGGCAGCGCTGGTGACTTCCTGCTCCGGCGTGAGCATGTCCAGCTCTTCGCCGAGGGTCAGCAGCAACGTGCGGTCGTGCCCCAGGTGCGATTCGGTTTCCAGGCGCGCGCGCTCGGCTTCTTTCAAATCGTCCTGCAACTGACGCAAGCGCTGCTGGCCGTGCTGGATGCTCTGCTCGACCCGGGCGATGTCGCCGCCGACCGAATAGAAGCGCCCCTGCACCAGATTGAAGCGCTCGGACAGGTCATGGTGCCCGTCGCGCAAGCGTTCGATGCTGGCATCGGCGTTGCGCTGCTCGGCCACCAATGCTTCGAAACTGATTTCCTGGGTGCCGATGATTGCTTCACGCTGACCGACCTGATCGTTCAGGTCTTGCCAACGCAGAGCCGACAACCGGGCCTTGAGCTGACGCTCCTCGCCTTTGTATTCCTGATACTTCTTCGCGGCCTCGGCCTGGCGGTGCAAGCGTTCGAGTTGACGCTCAAGCTCCTCGCGCAGGTCAGTCAGACGCTCCAGGTTTTCGTGGGTGCGACGGATGCGGTTTTCGGTCTCGCGCCGACGCTCCTTGTACTTGGAAATGCCCGCCGCTTCTTCGATGAAATTACGCAGGTCTTCCGGTTTGGACTCGATCAGCTTGGAGATCATCCCCTGCTCGATGATCGAGTAGCTGCGCGGGCCGAGGCCGGTGCCGAGGAAGATGTCGGTGATGTCGCGGCGACGGCATTTCGTGCCGTTGAGGTAATAAGTGGTCTGGCTGTCGCGGGTCACTTTGCGGCGAATGGAAATTTCCGCATAGGCGGCGTACTCACCAAGCAAAGTGCCGTCGGAGTTATCGAAGACCAGTTCGATGCTCGCCTGGCTTACCGGTTTACGACTGGTGGAGCCGTTGAAGATGACGTCGGTCATCGACTCGCCGCGCAGATTCTTGGCCGAGCTCTCGCCCATCACCCAACGCACGGCGTCGATGATGTTCGACTTGCCGCAGCCATTGGGCCCGACCACCGCCGCCATGTTGCTGGGGAAATTCACCGTGGTCGGATCGACGAAGGACTTGAACCCCGCCAGCTTGATGCACTTGAGCCGCAAGATCAGGCGTCCGTCAGGGCGGAGATCACCAGATCGCAGCTGCGCTGGCCATAAGCGGTCAGCACTTCGCGAATCTGTGGAAAGTCACGGGCAATCACGGCGGCAAGCAGGCGTTCGAACAGCTCCAGGTACTCGCTCATCGAGGCCTTGCGCTGATCCAGTGCAAGGAAATAGGCACGGCTCATGGCCGGCTGCAGATTCTCGACGGTTTCCTGCAAGTACGGGTTGTTGGCAAACCCATAGGTGGCGCGCATCACGCTGAAACTGTCGTCGACGAAGGTGTGGATGTCCTGGCGCTCGTAGCTGGCCGTCAGGCGCTGCTGAATCTGCACGAACGGCGCCAGGTCGGCCTGGATTTTCCAGCCAGTGGCCACGGCGTTGGCGAGCAGGATGTACATCTCGCTCATCAGCGTGCACAGGCTCTGCACCTTGTGCGGGGTGAGTTCCGTCACATGGGCGCCACGTCGCGGCAGGATCGCGATCAGGTGGCGACGCTCAAGGATCAGCAAGGCCTCACGGACCGAACCGCGGCTGACGTCGAGCGCCTGCGTGACCTTCTGTTCCTGGATGCGCTCCCCGGGCTTCATTTCGCCGCGAATGATGCGTTCGGCGAGGTGGTGAGCAATTTGCTCGGCGAGGCTGTCCGGCGCCTTGAACGTCATGGTTGTCCTTCAAACTCTTCGATCTGCACAAGCGGCGCAGTGTAGCGCAATTGATACGTCATGGCGCAGAGCCCTACCGGGGGTTTTGGCACGATTCAAGCAAAAAGCAGGCTAGCCTGCGAGGGTTAATAATGAAGAAACAAGTTGTTAGTCGACAAAATGCACTTTCCTGACCTTTAAGTCAGAAAATCATTGACCGAAAAGTCAGACCTGCTAAATTCGGTCACATCGGTTAACAACAATAATGAGTCTGCGAGGCCTTCCGTGATCCAGTTTTTACTAAACCAGGAACTCCGTAGCGAGCACGCCCTGGACCCGAACCTGACCGTGCTCAATTATCTGCGCGACCATGTGGGCAAACCCGGCACCAAAGAAGGCTGCGCCAGCGGTGACTGCGGCGCGTGCACCGTGGTAGTCGGCGAATTGCAGACGGATGATGACGGCCGCGAGCACATTCGCTATCGCAGCCTCAACTCGTGCCTGACGTTCGTTTCGTCGCTGCACGGTAAACAGCTCATCAGCGTTGAAGACCTCAAGCACAAAGGCGAACTGCACAGCGTGCAAAAAGCCATGGTCGAGTGCCACGGTTCGCAGTGCGGCTTCTGCACGCCGGGCTTCGTCATGTCGCTGTTCGCCCTGCAAAAGAACAGCGACGAGCCTGACGCCCATAAAGCCCACGAAGCGCTGGCCGGCAACCTCTGCCGCTGCACCGGCTATCGCCCGATCCTGGAAGCCGCCGAGCAGTCCTGCTGCGGCAAAAAGCCGGATCAGTTCGATGCCCGTGAAGCCGAAACCATTGCTCGCCTCAAAGCCATTGCGCCGACTGATATCGGCGAACTCAACAGCGGTGACAAGCGCTGCCTGGTGCCGCTGACCGTGGCCGACCTGGCCGATCTCTACGACGCGTATCCACAAGCCCGCCTGCTGGCCGGCGGTACGGACCTGGCGCTGGAAGTCACGCAGTTCCACCGCACCTTGCCGGTGATGATCTACGTCGGCAACGTCGCCGAGATGAAGCGCATCGAGCGCTTCGACGACCGTCTGGAAATCGGCGCCGCCACCGCCCTCTCCGATTGCTACGAGGCTTTGAACGACGAGTACCCGGACTTCGGTGAACTGCTGCAACGTTTCGCGTCCTTGCAGATCCGCAACCAGGGCACCCTGGGCGGCAACATCGGCAACGCCTCGCCGATCGGTGACTCGCCACCGCTGCTGATCGCCCTCGGCGCGCAAATCGTCCTGTGCAAGGGCGAAACCCGCCGCACCATGGCGCTGGAAGACTACTTCATCGATTACCGCGTAACCGCGCGTCAGGAAAGCGAGTTCATCGAGAAGATCATCGTGCCGCGCGCCAGCGTCGAACAACTGTTCCGCGCCTACAAAGTCTCCAAGCGTCTGGACGATGATATTTCTGCGGTGTGCGCCGCCTTCAACATCCGCCTCGACAACGGCGTGATCGCCGATGCCCGCGTGGCGTTCGGCGGCATGGCGGCCATTCCGAAACGCGCCAACAGTTGCGAATCCGCGCTGATCGGCTCGCCGTTCAACTACGCCACCATTGAACGCGCCTGCGCCGCTTTGGCCGAAGACTTCACACCGCTCTCGGACTTCCGCGCCAGCAAGGAATATCGCCTGCTCAGCGCGCAAAACCTGCTGCGCAAATACTTCATCGAACTGCAAACACCGCACATCGAGACTCGGGTGACCGCTTATGTCTAATCATCACGCCGTAGAGAAGACCCAGGCCGAACTGGCTGAACTGTTCGCCAAGGACCTGACCACCGGTGTCGGCCGCAGTGTCAAGCACGACAGCGCCGCCAAGCATGTGTCCGGTGAAGCGCAGTACATCGATGATCGCCTGGAATTTCCGAACCAGTTGCACGTTTATGCGCGTCTGTCGGATCGTGCCCACGCGAAAATCATCAGCATCGACACCTCGCCCTGCTACGCCTTCGAAGGCGTGCGTATCGCCATTACTCACGAGGACGTACCGGGCCTGAAAGACATCGGTCCGTTGCTGCCGGGCGATCCGCTGCTGGCCATCGACACCGTGGAGTTCGTTGGCCAACCGGTGATCGCCGTCGCGGCGAAAGACCTGGAAACCGCACGCAAGGCAGCAATGGCCGCGATCATCGAATACGAAGACCTGGAGCCGGTGCTGGACGTGGTCGAAGCCCTGCGCAAGCGCCACTTCGTACTCGACAGTCACACCCATCAACGTGGCGATTCGGCCACGGCGCTGGCGACTGCCGAACATCGCATCCAGGGCACGCTGCACATCGGCGGCCAGGAGCACTTCTACCTCGAAACCCAGATCTCCTCGGTGATGCCGACCGAAGACGGCGGCATGATCGTTTACTGCTCCACACAAAACCCCACCGAAGTGCAGAAACTGGTGGCCGAAGTGCTGGACGTGTCGATGAACAAGATCGTCGTCGACATGCGCCGCATGGGCGGTGGTTTCGGCGGCAAGGAAACCCAGGCCGCAAGCCCTGCGTGCCTGTGCGCTGTAATCGCGCACCTCACCGGCCAGCCAACCAAGATGCGCCTGCCCCGCGTCGAAGACATGCTGATGACCGGCAAGCGTCACCCGTTCTACGTTGAATACGACGTCGGCTTCGACAGCACCGGGCGCCTGCACGGCATCGCGCTGGAACTGGCCGGCAACTGCGGTTGCTCGCCGGACCTGTCGGCCTCGATTGTCGACCGGGCGATGTTCCACTCCGATAACTCGTACTACCTGGGCGACGCGACCATCAATGGTCACCGCTGCAAAACCAACACCGCGTCGAACACCGCCTACCGTGGTTTCGGTGGCCCGCAAGGCATGGTCGCCATCGAAGAAGTGATGGACGCCATCTCTCGCCATCTGGCCCTCGACCCGCTCGCGGTGCGCAAGGCCAACTACTACGGCAAGACCGAGCGCAACGTCACCCATTACTACCAGACCGTCGAGCACAACATGCTCGAAGAGATGACTGCCGAGCTGGAAGAAAGCAGCCAGTACGCCGAGCGCCGCGAAGCGATTCGTCGCTACAACGCCAACAGCCCGATCCTGAAAAAAGGCCTGGCACTGACCCCGGTGAAATTCGGCATTTCCTTCACCGCCAGTTTCCTCAATCAGGCAGGCGCGCTGGTGCACGTCTACACCGACGGCAGCATCCACCTGAACCACGGCGGCACCGAAATGGGCCAGGGCCTGAATACCAAGGTCGCGCAGGTCGTGGCCGAAGTGTTCCAGGTGGAAATGGACCGCGTACAAATCACCGCGACCAACACCGACAAGGTGCCGAACACCTCGCCAACCGCCGCGTCCAGCGGCGCCGACTTGAACGGCAAGGCTGCGCAAAACGCGGCAGAAATCATCAAGAAACGCCTGATCGAGTTTGCTGCGCGCCAGTACAAAGTCACCGAAGAGGACGTCGAGTTCCACAACGGCCACGTGCGGATTCGCGATCACATCCTGACCTTCGAAGCGCTGATCCAGCAGGCATACTTCGCTCAGGTGTCGCTGTCGAGCACCGGTTTCTACAAGACCCCGAAAATCTACTACGACCGCAGCCAGGCACGCGGTCGTCCTTTCTACTACTTCGCCTTTGGCGCGGCGTGCTGCGAAGTGCTGGTCGATACCCTGACCGGCGAATACAAGATGCTGCGCACCGACATCCTCCACGACGTCGGCGCCTCGCTGAACCCGGCCATCGACATCGGCCAGGTCGAGGGCGGTTTCATCCAGGGCATGGGGTGGCTGACCATGGAAGAACTGGTGTGGAACAACAAAGGCAAGCTGATGACCAACGGCCCGGCCAGCTACAAGATCCCGGCCGTGGCGGACATGCCACTGGACCTGCGGGTGAAGCTGGTGGAAAACCGCAAGAACCCGGAAGACACGGTGTTCCACTCCAAGGCCGTGGGCGAGCCGCCGTTCATGCTCGGCATCGCCGCGTGGTGCGCCATCAAGGACGCCGTGGCCAGTCTCGGTGATTACAAGCATCAACCGAAAATCGACGCACCGGCGACCCCGGAGCGGGTGTTGTGGGGCTGCGAGCAGATGCGCCAGTTGAAGGTGGCGAAGGCTGTCGAAACCGAAGTTGAGTTGGCTTCGCTCTAAGACCGAGGCGCGGCCAATCGCTAGCAGGCTAGCTCCCACAGAATTTGTGTTGAATCCAGATTCTGTGAACACCACAAAACACTGTGGCAGCTAGCCTGCTAGCGATGAGGCCCGAACAGACAACAAATGTTGTAGGGGTGAAAACATGTACAACTGGATCGACGCCCTCGCCGACCTGCAAAACCAGGGTGAGCCCTGCGTGTTGGTGACCATCATCGAAGAGCTCGGCTCGACGCCGCGCAATGCCGGTTCGAAGATGGTCATCAGCGCGAACCAGACTTTCGACACCATCGGTGGCGGGCATCTGGAATACAAGGCCATGCAGATCGCCCGCGAGATGCTCGCCAGCGGCAAGCAGGACACTCATCTGGAGCGCTTCAGCCTCGGTGCCAGCCTCGGCCAATGCTGCGGCGGCGCGACCGTTTTGCTGTTCGAACCGATGGGCCAGGTGCAGGCTCAGATCGCCGTATTTGGCGCAGGCCACGTCGGTCGTGCGCTAGTGCCATTGCTCGCTGGCCTGCCCTGCCGGGTGCGCTGGATCGACGCTCGGGAAGAAGAGTTTCCCGAGCAGATTCCCCACGGCGTACGCAAGATCGTCAGCGAGGAACCGGTGGATGAAATCGACGACCTGCCCGCCGGCAGCTACTGCATCGTCATGACCCACAACCACCAACTCGACCTCGAACTCACCGCCGCGATCCTCAAGCGCAACGACTTCGCTTACTTCGGCCTGATCGGCTCGAAGACCAAACGGGTGAAGTTCGAACATCGCCTGCGCGACCGTGGTTTCGACAGCAGCGTCGTGCAACGCATGCGCTGCCCGATGGGCATCGGCGAAGTCAAAGGCAAGTTGCCTGTGGAAATCGCCATCTCCATCGCCGGCGAAATCATCGCCACCTATAACGCGAATTTCGGCCAGCAAACTTCCAGCGCCGGATCGATAGCCAAACTGCTGCCTGCCTCACGCCGCAGCCAAGCCTCTAATTGAGAACTCCCATGCCTTTGACTCGCAAAGCCTACCGCGCCGCCATCCTGCACAGCATCGCCGACCCTGCCGAAGTGGGTATCGAAGCCTCGTACGAGTATTTCGAAGACGGTTTGCTGGTGGTCGATAACGGCAAGATCAGCGCCCTTGGCCACGCCAGCGAATTGCTGCCGACGCTGCCGGCTGACATTGAAATCACCCACTATCAAGACTCGCTGATCACCTCCGGTTTCATCGATACCCACATTCACTTGCCACAAACCGGCATGGTCGGTGCCTACGGCGAGCAACTGCTGGACTGGCTCAACACCTATACCTTCCCGTGCGAAAGCCAGTTCGCCGACAAGGCCCATGCTGACGAAGTCGCCGACATTTTCATCAAGGAACTGCTGCGCAACGGCACCACCACCGCCCTGGTATTCGGCAGCGTGCATCCGCAATCGGTGAATTCGTTCTTCGAAGCAGCCGAGCAGCTCGACCTGAGGATGATCGCCGGCAAGGTGATGATGGACCGCAACGCCCCCGATTACCTGACC
Organism: Pseudomonas sp. NFX224; assembly: GCF_048565165.1. Taxonomy (NCBI): domain Bacteria; kingdom Pseudomonadati; phylum Pseudomonadota; class Gammaproteobacteria; order Pseudomonadales; family Pseudomonadaceae; genus Pseudomonas; species Pseudomonas sp. NFX224. The sequence goes on from NZ_CP183416.1 coordinate 954,734, forward strand.
GACACCGCCGAATCCAGCTACGTCGAAAGCAAGGCGCTGATCGAGCGCTGGCACGGCAAGGGCCGCCTGCACTATGCGGTGACCCCGCGTTTCGCCCCGACCAGCACCCCGGAACAACTGACCCTCGCCGGCCAATTGCTGACCGAATACCCGGATCTGTACATGCAGACCCACATCAGCGAAAACCTCAAGGAAATCGAGTGGGTCAAGGAGCTGTTCCCGGAGCGCAAGGGCTACCTGGACGTCTACGATCACTACCAGTTACTTGGCGAGCGCTCGGTGTTCGCCCACGGTGTGCACCTGTGCGATGACGAGTGCGCGCGCCTGGCGCAAACCGGTTCGGCCATTTCGTTCTGCCCGACCTCGAACTTCTTCCTCGGCAGCGGCCTGTTCAACCTGCCGATGGCCGAGAAGCACAAGCTCAATGTCGGTATCGGCACCGACGTCGGTGGCGGCACCAGTTTCTCGCTGCTGCAAACCCTCAACGAAGCGTACAAGGTGATGCAACTGCAAGGTGCGCGCTTGAGTCCGTTCAAGTCGCTGTACCTGGCCACCCTCGGCGGCGCCCGTGCGCTGCGCCTGGAAGACAAGATCGGCAACCTGCAACCGGGCACCGACGCCGACTTCCTGGTGCTGGACTACAACGCCACGCCGCTGCTGAGCTATCGCTTGAAGCAGGCCAACAACATCGCCGAGTCGTTGTTTGTGTTGATGACGCTGGGGGATGACCGGACGGTTCAACAGACGTATGCGGCGGGGAATCTGGTGCATCAGCGCTAAAGTTCTTCAGGCATAAAAAATCCCCCGCACTTTTCAGTCCGGGGGATTTTTTATTGCCTGCCAGCGATTAGAGCAACTCGGTATCAGCTCAGAGCTTGGCCGGCGAGCGCCCTGGTTTCTTGGTCTGCAACAAATGCGAGAACACCGCATGCAAATCATCCGACGCACTTTCTTCGTCGAGGTTGAGTTTGCTGTCGATGTGATCCATGTGATGCATCATCAGGTTCACGGCCAGTTCACTGTCGCGCTTTTCGATGGCGTCGATCAACTGGGTGTGCTCGTCGTAGGAGCAGTGGGAACGGTTGCCGCTTTCGTACTGGGCGATGATCAGCGATGTCTGAGAGACGAGGCTGCGCTGGAAGCTGATCAGCGGTGCGTTTTTCGCCGCTTCGGCCAGTTTCAGGTGAAATTCGCCCGACAGACGGATGCCGGCACCGCGATCGCCACGGGAGAAGCTGTCGCGTTCGTCGTTGACCATCTGGCGCAATTCGGCGATCTGCTCGGCGGTGGCGTGTTGCACGGCCAGTTCGGTGATCGCGCGCTCCACCAGACGGCGGGCCATGAACACCTGCCGCGCCTCTTCGACGCTCGGGCTGGCGACCACGGCGCCGCGATTCGGACGCAGCAGCACAACGCCTTCATGGGCCAGGCGCGACAACGCGCGGCGAATGATGGTACGGCTGACCCCGAAAATTTCCCCCAGCGCTTCTTCGCTCAACTTGGTGCCGGGCGCCAGGCGCTGTTCGAGGATAGCCTCGAAGATATGCGCGTAGACAATATCGTCCTGGGTACCGCTACGGCCGGCTTTGCCTGCTCGCGGTTGTTTCTTTAGGGGCTGCAACTGTTCGTTCATGGGCACTCGAGTCGGGAGAACTGCGGCGAATTGACCGTGACTGTAATACGGCACAGTGGGTCGCTGGCAAGTATCGCGTAAAAAACACTGCGATTGTACACAATGGTTAGTGGCAACACGACTGTATGGCTGTTTGTCGCTTCTGCTGTATAGCAACGCTTGCTTACATTTGAGTTTAGGCTTGAACCCTGGTTTTACCTTTGAAAAGTACAGGAACAACGCTGTCATGAACGACGCCACACAAACCCGCCTGCGCCCATGGGCCGACACTTCACCTTCGGCCATCGTCGCCGGGTTCATCGCGATGATGACCGGCTACACCAGCTCCCTGGTCCTGATGTTCCAGGCCGGACAAGCGGCGGGCCTGACCAGCGGGCAGATTTCCTCGTGGATCTGGGCGATTTCCATCGGCATGGCGGTCTGTTCGATCGGCCTGTCACTGCGCTATCGCACGCCGATCACCATTGCCTGGTCGACGCCGGGCGCGGCGCTGCTGATCACCAGCCTGGGCGGCGTCAGTTACGGCGAAGCCATCGGTGCCTATATTACCTGCGCGGTGCTCGTGACCATTTGCGGGCTGACCGGCAGTTTCGAACGACTGGTGAAAAAGATCCCGGCGTCATTGGCGGCGGCATTGCTGGCGGGGATTCTGTTCAAGATCGGCAGCGAAATCTTCGTCGCCGCCCAGCACCGCACCGCGCTGGTGCTTGGCATGTTCTTCACTTATCTGGTGGTCAAGCGCCTGTCACCACGCTATGCGGTATTGGGCGCGCTGTTGATCGGTACGGCGCTGTCGGGGTTCATGGGGCTGCTGGACTTCAGCGGTTTCCATCTGGAAGTGGCGATGCCGGTCTGGACCACGCCACACTTTTCTCTGGCGGCGACGATCAGCATCGGCATTCCGCTGTTCGTAGTGGCGATGACTTCGCAAAACATGCCGGGCATCGCCGTGTTACGTGCCGATGGTTACAGCGTGCCAGCCTCGCCGCTGATCACCACCACCGGCATTGCCTCGTTGCTGCTGGCACCGTTCGGCTCCCACGGAATTAACCTGGCCGCCATCAGCGCGGCGATCTGCACCGGGCCGCATGCCCATGAAGATCGCAGCAAACGCTACACGGCAGCGGTGTGGTGCGGGATTTTCTACGGGATCGCCGGGGTATTCGGCGCTACATTGGCGGCGCTGTTTGCCGCGTTGCCCAAGGAACTGGTGCTGTCGATTGCCGCACTGGCGCTGTTCGGCTCGATCATCAATGGCCTGAGCATTGCCATGAGTGAAGTGAAGGAACGTGAAGCGGCGCTGATCACTTTCATGGTCACGGCATCAGGGCTGACGCTGTTTTCCATCGGTTCGGCGTTCTGGGGGATTGTGGCGGGGGTGGTGACTTTGCTGATTTTGAACTGGCGTAAAGCTGCGATCCTTTGACCTAAAAAAACGTCGACCCTTGAGTCGCCGTTTTTTCAACATCAAGCTACCGGATTGATCGGCTTTTCCGGGTACCAGACGTCCAGCAGCGGGCTGACTTCAACGCTGGTCAGCTCGGTGCGGCCCTTGAGCCAGGCTTCTGCAGGAAAACCAGACCGTAGACGTCGCCAAAATAACCCAGACCATTGGCTTCCATGGCTTCTTTGAGGAACGCATCGAGGAAAGCATCAATGGCAGTTCGACGCCTGCTTCCTCGATCACCTGCCAGACCTGGCGTTTCTGGGACGCTTTTTCATTCGGGGTCTATTGCAGGGCCGCCAGCGCGACAGTGCCTTTCAAGCGCTGCGCCAGCAGCCAGGTAAACGCCAGTACCGGGATCACCGCGCAGGCCGCCGCCAGCCACAACAGCGCGCCAAACCCTTGGCCAACCAATTGTCCGGCCAAGGCCGGCCCCGCCATGGAGCTCAAGGCAAATGCCCCCGGAATCAACATGATCGAGCGACCGCTGCTGTCCAGGCGAGCAATTGCCGCAGTTTGGTAGACACAGCCCCAGGTGAACCCCACCTCCCAGATCCAGGCCCCGGCGGCATACATCAGGAAGCCCTCGGCGCTGCCCAGTAACATCAGCCCTGCTCCCAGTACCGCCAGGACGATGACATGGGGCAAGCGCACGCCCAGACGGTCGCCCACCACGGCCAGGACAAGTGCAGCTGCGCCGCCCAGTAACTTCAACACTGCAAAGACGATACCCAGTTCCGTCGGCTGCAGCGCCAGACCATGGCCCAAACGCTCAAGGAACGCCCAAAGGCCAATTTGCCCCACGCCGAACAAGAAGAAAAAGGCCAACGCGGCATAAGCCGCAGGCGGCAATTGAAAGCATGAGAGCAACGATCCACCACGCAGTTGCTCTCTTTCACCAATAAAGTCCTGGCGATTCGGCAATACCAATGCGCTGAGGCTCAACAACAGAATGATCGTAGCCAGCATCAAGACCGCGCCGGCGTAGTGGAAATACGCAATCACCAACGAAGGCAAAGCGAAAAGCACGGCAGCCACCACTCCGAGTTCGATGCCCAGCCGCATACCCAAGGCTCGTTCCTTGTTGGCCATTTCGCCCATGATGCGCATGCCGAGGCAAGTCATCAGCGCGGCAAAAAAACCAATCACGGCCCACACCGGCAACTGCGCCGCGGCCGGTAGCCATGACGACATCCAGTACGCTGCCGCAGCCCCAGCCGCACAGCCCAGAGTCAACCAGCGCCAGTTCAAGCGATCAATCAGCATCACGGCCACCAGCGTGCCAAGCAGGTAGCCGGCAAAACACACCGCCCCCAGCAGGCCGATCTGTTGGACACTGAACCCAAGGCTGTCGACCATCGAACCGAGCAGGATAGGCAAGGTATTGAATGGCAAACCACCAATCGTCGAGGCAAAGCTGGCGGCCAGCATGATCGCCAGTGTTTTACGGCCACTCATGTTCATTGTGCGTTCCTGCCCGGGTGGTTATCAGCGCTGGCCGACGGTGATGATTTCGCGGCGTTCGGCCATTGCGGCCGGCACGCTTTCTTCGTCCATGAAAAACTGGTCGTACCATTCGCGCAGTTGATAAACCGGGCCATCCCCTTCAGCCAGGACCGGGTTGTTGACCCGAATCTTGTGTGCCCAGATATCCACGTCCTGATAGAACGACTCGCGGTTGCGCATCACATAGTCCTGAGCCAGGGCGCGATTTTGCTCCTCGGTCCAGCCCGGGATTTTTTTCACCATGCAACCAAAGCGCAGTTCGAAACTGTTGCCATTGATCGGCACGTGGCAGTTGAGCAGGATCGAGTGGATTTCCATGCCTTCGAACACCGCGCGCATGCGGGTGAAATGGGTCGCGGGCCCATAGTAAGCCGACTCGGCCACCAGGTCGCCGCCCAGTCGCTCGGAGTCACCGTGGAAAATCTGCTGTGCGATATGGCCTTCAAAGACGTTGGCGAAGTACTTGGTGGGAGTGCCGTGAACCGGGCCGAAATGCTGGGCGTCCGCCAGGTTGTCGACCAGTTCCCGCGGGTTGGTCTCGATGATCAGCTTGTCCATGTGCCAGTCATGCAGCCATTCATCGCTGTCCTGCTCGGGCAAATGAGGAATCACCACCTCGTCTGCCGGGGCCTTGCCTTGCGGGTTATTCCAGACAAACAGCAGTCTGTTCTCTTCACAGGTCAGCCAGCTGCGGGTCTTGGCTTTGGGTGGGATGCGCTTGCAGTACGGAATCTCCACGCATTTGCCGCTCGCGTCGTATTGCCAGTGGTGAAATGGGCAGACCACGCGGTCGTTTTCCAGGGTACCGCGCGACAGGTCAGCGCCCATGTGCGGACAATGCGCATCAATGACGCTGATCTGGCCGCTGGACGTGGCAAACGCCAGCAAGCGCGTACCAAAGATATCCAGGGTGTGCAATTGACCGTCACGGTAGTCGGCCGCTTCACCCAGGCAATGCCAGCCTCGACCAAAGCGAGGGGCCAGAACATTTTCGACATTGATTGCAGCGAGCTTGGTCATTGTTATTGTTCCTCGTGTGAAAATCCCCGATAACTTGCCCGGTCAATCTTCACCGAGCAGATGCCGGAGCTCATCCTCCGCATGGACTAGATGAGCCTTCCACCACGACTTCTCCAGACTGTCAGCGCCAGTCGGCGACGATCCCATGCTCCAGGGCGAAGGGCTGCGCGGCAATCGTGCGCCGCTGAAAATCCACCGCTTGCCCGGCAGTGGCCAGCCACACCATGACCGCGGCCGGCACCTGGGGGGGAGCGGTGCCGATGCGCATGGCCAGCAAGCCGCTCTCGCCAATCGTGGCCTTCAGTGCGTCGGTGGTGACCACCCCGGGATTGAGCGTGAAGGCGCGAATCCCCTGCTTGCCCAACTCGGCGGCAAGCACCCCGGACACCCGGGACACCGCAGCCTTGCCTGCCCCATAAGCGTACCCCCAACCGCCGTCGACGGCGGCCACGGGAGGGTCGCCCTCGCCGGCTCCGGAGGTCACGTTGATCACCACCCCCGAACCCCGTTCGAGCATGGCCGCCAGCACCGTCTGGGTCAGCAGCAACGGCGCCAGGATGTAGCCCTTGAATACCCGTTCCATGGTCTGCGCCTGTAACGTCATGAACGCCGCGTTCAAATCGTTGCCTTGGTAAATGGCGTTATTGACCAGCACATCGATGCGCCCGAACGCTGCCAGCACGGCCTGCCCGGCCGCCACCACCGAGGCGCTGTCGAGCAGGTCCATGGGCACCACCAGCACCTCGCGCCCCAACTCGCGGATGGCCGCCGCGGTGCTGTTGAGACTGCCGGGCAAGGGCACGCCCTGGGCATCGCACAAGCGATGGCTGGTGTGCTCGCCCTCCTCCAATGTGCGGGCACTGATTGCCACATCAAATCCGGCCTGGGCAAAAGCCAATGCCGTCTCCCGGCCGATGCCGCGGCTGGCGCCGGTAATGAATGCCACCTTGTTCATGGGCATGCTCTCCGTGGCAAGGGTCAGAAACCCGCGGGGCGAACCATGGCATCCATACCGCCATCGACAAAGATCACGCTGCCGTGGATGAAGCTGGCCTGTGCGGATTGCAGGAATGCCACCACTTGAGCGATTTCCTCGGGGTGACCGGAACGCCCCAGCGGTGCGACGAACTCACGGACGGCCTTGGCAAAACGCGGGTCGTTCAGCGACGCCTGATGCAACGGCGTCTCGACCGCTCCCGGCGCCACCACATTCAGGCGAATGCCCTGCTTGGCCCAGGTAACCGCCTTGCTGCGGGCATTGCGGGTCACCGCGTACTTGGAGCTGGCATAGGCGACGTGGGACAGACCCAGGGCATTGGCATGTTCCAGCGCCAGGCTTTCGTTGCCAGCGAGCATGGCCGCGACCATCGGCTGCTGATCGGGCTTGGCGTGGGTGGCGGCAATCGAGCCGATCACCACGGCGGCAGGCTTGTCGCCCTTGGCCAGGGCGTCGGCCAGACCGTCGAGCAGCTCACTGACGCCGAAGTAATTGACCGCGATAATGATATCGGACGTCGCGCTGGAACCTACCCCGGCGCAGCAGACCAGGCCGTCGAGCACGCCTGCGCTTTGCTCAAGCACCGCACTGATGGCTGCCTGGCGTCCGGCCGGGCTGGACAGATCGGCGATGACCTCGGCGTTCGCCCGATCGATACCAATGATACGGTGCCCTGCGGCGCGTAGCGCCTGGCAGACTGCCGCGCCAATACCGGATGCAGAACCGCTGACCGCTGTAACTGGCATAACGTTCTTCCTCATTAAATAACGGTGTCGGCTAGTATTGAGGCCGCACGAAGCCGCCAACATCGTCCGCACGGACTAAAACGCCCCGATCTTGCGAGCAAGAACGGGGCGTTCGATTGACAAAGACCACACTCAGGCGCGGTTGCGCACCAGCTGAGCCAGCTTCAATGCCGGCGCTTGGGGCTTATCGCTTGCCAGCAGCGCCAACTTGGGCTTTCCCAGGGCAACCACGCTATTGAGGATGATGCGCACCAACTCCGTTTGGCGGCGGACCCCGGTCTTCGAGAAAATCGAGCGCAAATGCGCCCGGGCGGTGTTACGGCGCACATTCAGTACTTCGGCGGCTTCTTCGAGCGACAGGCCATTGGCCAACTCCATGGCTAATGCGGTTTCCGCCCGCGTCAGGTTGAACAGTTGCTTGGTCACCGTTTCACTGGCCATGGAACGGCCGACGGCGTCACGGATGTACACCACCACCACAGGCTTGCTCTTGCCTTCGGCCCAGTCCTGGGTCGGAATTGGCTCGACGACGACGCCCAGGTTGATCTGTCCCGACGGCCTGGACACCGACATCGCTTCAGCCGCCGTGCTGACCTGCTCACTGCTCGCTTCGCGCGCGAAGGCGTTACGCACCAGGCGCTGCAGCTCGCGATTATCGGTGGGGTAAGTGGCCTCAAGACGGCCGCCGACCAGCTTGAGTCCATCGGCCTGCTTCAGCAATTCACTGGCCACAGGGTTCAGGCTCAGCACGCTGCCATTCTGGTCAAGGACGATGGTGGCCACTGACAAGCGGCTGATGGCCTGGGAGTACAACTCGCTGATCGATTCGCTGCGGTCGAGCAGGTTGTGCACGTGCATCGCCCGGCGCAAGTGCGGCAGGAGCATTTCGCACAAGGTGCGTTCGGAGGCGGTGAATTTCGGTGCGGCTTTCGGCCGGGTAATGCGAAAGCGCAGCTTGCCGCCATCGGGCGTGGAAACATCGGCACCCATGATGTGGTAGGTGTCGTGTACGGTGCCATAGGTTTTGTAATAGGCCGAATTGGCCCACTGCGCCTCGGTCATCAGGTCCTCGACCGTGAACACCTGGTCCATCGGTGGATTGTTGAAGGGAGTGACCGCTTGAGGATACGCCCAGTAACTGACCTCACCCTCGCCCTCAATGTCACCGACGACAATCATCAGGCCCAGGTCCGGCTGCTCAGGCACTCGCAAAATCAAGGTGACATAGTTGGCCTGGTACAAGCTGCGGACATGGCGCAGGGTCTTGGCCATCAACTTGTGATCCAGCGAGCCGTCGTAGAACTCGCCGATAAGCCTGTCATATTCAGCCAGCTCCACACCCATTTCTGCCAGGGCCTGAACACTCAAGCTGGAATTTTCCATCGCCCGTCTCCTCGCGGGGCACAGCGCCAGGCTGTGCCCGTTTTATTGTTATGATTCGAACACTTGCGTCTGCGGTGTACGGCCCGTGCGGGCCGCCACCAGTGGTTTGCCCTGGTTGAACCAGGCGGCCAAAGCCGGTAGCAGGAAAATCGCCCCAAGCACATTGACCAGAAACATGAACGATAGCAATACCCCCATGTCGGCCTGAAACTTCAGCGGCGCAAAGGCCCAGGTGCAGACCCCGATCGACATGGTCAGGGCGGTGAATACGGCCGCCGTTCCGCGCTGGCACATGGCCCGGTAGAACGCATTACGCAGGTCGGCTCCGTCGGCCATTTCATGCTGGATCCGCTCATAGAGGTAGATGCCGTAGTCCACCCCGACTCCGACCCCGAGCGCCATCACCGGCAGTGTCGCCACCTTCAGGCCGATACCGAGCATGGCCATCAGTGCGTTGCACAGCACCGCAACGATGGCCAGCGGAACCAGGATGCACAGCACCGCGCGCAATGAGCCAAACGTCAGCCAGCAAAACATCAGCACCGAGCCGAACAATGCCACCAGCATCAGCACCTCGGCGCGCTTGACCGCGTCATTGGACGCCGCCATCACCCCTACGTTGCCACCGCCCAGCAGGAACTTGATTTCCGGGACCTGGACCTGGTCGATGATCCGCTTGGCTTCCTTGACCACATGGGACACCGTTGCTCCATCGTGATCAGAGAGGAACACCAGGATCTGCATCTGCTGGCAGCCATCGGTCACCAGGCCGTCATCGGGCATATAGGCCCGCGCCCCCTGGCTCAGCCCCCGGGACGATCCCGGAATGGCCGCCCAGCGCGGGTTGCCTTCGTTGTTGCCGGCAATCACCGTCTTGCCGAAGCCGGCCACACTCTGCACAGACTGTACCCCCGTGACGCTGCGCATCTTAAAGTCGAAAGCCTCGACGGCACGCATCACCGTCGGCGACAGACAGGCCTCTTCCAGGCCCCTGGCCTCGACAAACACCGCCAGCACATCGAGGCCGATGGAATAGCTGCCGACAATCTTCGCGTTGTCCTGGTTGTAGCGCGACTCGGCGCGCAACTCCGGCGCACCGGCACCGATGTCACCGACTTCCAGCTGCCGCGCCTTGAGCACCGCGACGCCGAGCAACATCAGGCTGAGCACCAGCACCGCCAGCGCCGGACGCGGCTCGGCCAGCGCCGACAGCCGCCACCACAGCGGATGCCTGCCCTGCTGCTGGACGCGCCCCTTGGCGAGCACGCTACGCTCCAGACGCAAATGGGAAATGATGATCGGCAACATCATCTTGTTGGTGATGATCATCAGCATCACACCGATGCAGGCGGTCACACCCAGCTCATGCACGATCGGGATGTCGATCAGCATGATCACGGCAAAACCCAAGGCATTCATCAGCAGCGCCAGGGAACCGGGAATGAAGATGTTGCAGAAAGCCAGGCGCGCCGCCTGCACCGAATCCTTTCCGGCCAGGACTTCCTGCTTCCAGGCGTTGGTCATCTGCACGGCGTGCGAGACGCCGATGGAGAAGATCAGGAACGGCACCAAAATCGACATCGGGTCGATGCCAAGACCCATCAGCGGCAGCAGTCCCAGGAGCCAGACCACCGGTAGCAAGGCCACCAGCAAGGCCACCACGGTCAGGCGCAGCGACCGCGAGTAGATCCACAACAGCAGACCGGTGATCAGGAAGGCGACGACAAAAAAACCGATCACTGTCATCAAACCTTCGACCACATCGCCCACCAGCTTGGCGAAGCCGACGATGTTGATTTCCACCTGGTCGCCGGCGTATTTGGCGCGGATGTCTTCCAGGCTCCGGGACACGTCCACATAACTGACCGCCTTGCCGGTCTGCGGGTCGACGTCCTGCAGGTCGGCACGCACCATGGCCGATTTCAGGTCGTTGGCCACCAGCCGCCCGACCTGCCCGGAGCGGGCGGCATTGCTGCGCACCTGAGCCAGGTCCTCGGCAGTTCCGGTAAAGCGTGGCGGCACGACTACATCGCCGAAAAAGCCTTCTTCGGTGATTTCGATGTAGCGCACATTGGCGGTGAACAACGACGTAACGCTGGCCCGACTGACCCCGTTGATGAAGAACACATCGTCAGTGACCTTGCGCAGCGTGTCGAGGAACTGCGGGTTATAGATATCCCCCTCACCTTTCCATTTCACGCTGACCAGAAAACGGTTGGCCCCGGTGAAATACTGACTGAAACCGAGGAAGTTGAGCATGTACTCATGCCGCACCGGGATCTGCTTGTTGAAGCCAGGATCGAGCTGGGTGTGCGTGGCGCTGTACCCCAGGCCCAAGGTCAGCAACACAAACACCGACAGCAGCAGTTTGCGTTTCCCCAGTAACATGTCGGCACAGCGCTCGACCATGCGATCGACCCAGGATTTACCGTGTTTCATGACGCTGCTCCCCTTTGCCCAGCATGGCAACGCTGTTGCCGCTGCCCTGATACACACCACGCTCACCGGCCACCAGCACCTGGTCGCCCTCTACCACAACTGCTGAGGTCAAGGTCCCAAGCCCGGGTTGCCGGCTGGTGCCGAGCAGGTGGCCCTGGCCATCGAGGCGCACCATCGAACTGCCCGCGCCGACAATCAGTACCCCGCCGTTGTCCGGTAGCAGCACATGACCATAGAGCGGTTGCGTGTTGCCGACCTTGATGGCCTGCCATTGCTCGCCGAAGTTATCGGTGACAAAGACATGACCGCGCATGCCGTAGGTCACCCAACGCTGGGAGCTCAGCCGGACTACGCCAAACAGCGAACCGTTGTAGAACGTCGGCAACTGTTGCCAGTGCTGGCCGTTATCGACACTGCGCAGGACCAGTCCCTGCTCGCCGACCAGCATGCGCCGGCCATCACTGGCACCGTCCATGGCATTGAGGTGAGAGCGATCGACTTCCAGCGCCAGCACTTGCCAGCTCTGCCCGGCATCGTCGGATTGGTAGAACTTGCCATAGCTGCCGAACACAAAGACCTGATCACCGCCGGCCGCCCAAACGCCCAGCAATGGCTCACCAGCTTCGGGCTCGTAGTGAACCTCCTGCCAACTGCTGCCCTCGTCGGTGGAACGCAGGATCAAGCCATCCTGGCCAACGGCAATCAGTTGCCCGGCGCTCAATGCGGCAATGGCGGTGAGGGAAATCTGGCGCCGCGGCTCGACACTGGCCTGCCGCCAGGCATGGCCGCGGTCATCGCTGATTAAAATGGTGCCGCGCTCGCCCACCGCCACCTGGCGCTTGCCCAGGTTGAGCAGGCCGTTGATTTGCATGCGGTCGGTGTTCAGTACCGTTTCACCGACGCTCGCGTCCTCCCGCGGGGTAAACGCCAGCGCGACGATTGCGGCAACCGCAATACACACCAGGTAAGCGATCAACTGGCGCATGGGCGACTCCTTGCAGCAACATCCAGGCGCTCGACAATAGACATACGGCCCACCCTCTTATTCTTGTAGAAGTGAATCACCGCCCCCCCACGAGGTGCGGCGCTTGCAACCGCTCTTGACTGAGGTGTGTAGATAGTCGTCCTGCCCGGCACCCGGAGCATCGTCCAAATGGCCTACCCCCGGGCCGAACGACTCAATTCGTGATCAAGGAAGTTCGAACAGACCCGCTGCGCCCATGCCGCCGCCAATGCACATGGCCACGACCACGTAGCGCGCGCCCCGGCGACGCCCTTCAAGCAGGGCGTGACCGACCATGCGCGCACCGGACATCCCGAACGGGTGACCGATGGAAATGGCCCCGCCATTGACGTTCAGGCGCTCCGGGGGAATGCCCAGGGCGTCGCGGCAATGCAGCACCTGGCAGGCAAAGGCTTCGTTGATTTCCCACAGACCGATATCGGCCACGCTCAGGCCAAAGCGCTTGAGCAGCTTGGGCACCGCGACCACCGGCCCGATCCCCATCTCCTCTGGCGCACAACCGGCCACGGCGATGCCGCGATAAATGCCCAGCGGCTGCTGGCCCAGCGCTGCCGCTTGCCCGCGGCTCATCAGCAAGCTGGCCGACGCGCCATCGGAAAACTGCGAGGCGTTGCCAGCCGTGATGAATTCACCTTGCTCGACCCACTGACCGTTCTTCCAGACCGGCTTCAGGGCGGCCAGGTCTTCGCTTCGGGTCGATGGGCGGTTGCATTCATCGCGATCGGCCAGCACCTGTTCATGGCCAAGTGGCTGACCTTCCTTGTCGAACAGCTGCTTACGCGTCTGCAATGGCACGATTTCGCCATCGAACAAACCATCACGCTGGGCAGCCGCCGTGCGTTGCTGGCTTTGCAGCGCATAGTCGTCCTGGGCGGCACGACTGATACCGTAGCGCCGCGAGACAATCTCGGCGGTCTCGATCATCGGGATGTAGGCGCCGGGCATGCAGGCCAGCACCGCCTGCGACTGGTTGCGATAGGTGTTCTTGTGTTTGTTCTGGGTCAGCGACAGCGACTCGACGCCGCCAGCGATGGCAATGCTCATTTCACCGGCCAGGATGTTCTTCGCCGCCATGCCGATACTGATCAGGCCAGAGGCACACATGCGATCCAGGGCCATGCCCGGCACGCTGTCCGGAAGCCCGCCGGTGTAGGCGCAGAGCCTGCCGATGTTGTAGCCCTGGGTGCCCTGCTGCACGGCTGCGCCCATGATCACATCGTCCACCGAACCCGGATCGATACCGGCACGTTCCACCACGGCCCGCACCACATGGCCGCCGAGCACCGGGGCTTCGGTGTCGTTGAACGAGCCGCGGAAGGATTTGGCCAGCGCAGTACGCGCGGTCGCAACGATTACAACGTCATTCTTGTCCATGCAAAAACTCACTCGGTAATGGGATTGAAGGTGTAGCGACTGATGGTGTCGACCACGCAGCCGGGGCGCTCGGAGCCCTCGATTTCAACGCTGATGCGCACCACCAGCTGTACGGCGCTGCCGATCATCTCGGCGCTGATCACCTGGCCTCGGCCGCGTACCCGGGAGCCAACTTTCACCACGGCGGGAAAGCGCACGCGGTCGGTGCCGTAGTTGACCCCCATGGCCATGTTGTCGATGCTCATGAGCTGCGGCATGAACAGGTTGGCCAGCGCCAGGGTCAGGTATCCATGGGCGATGCATGCCCCAAACGGCCCGTTGGCGGCGCGCTCGGGATCGACGTGTATCCACTGCTGGTCGCCGGTTGCATTGGCGAACAGGTTGACCCGCTCCTGGGTCAGCTGCAGCCAGTCGGTGACGCCCAGGTCCTGGCCCTGGGCCTTGAGCATTTGTTCGGCACTACTGAATCGGGTGCTCATGGGAGGTCCTCAAGCCTGTTGCGAACTGACCGACAGCACTTCGCCGACCATGTAGGAGGCGTAGTCGCTGGCCAGAAAAATCATCACGTTGGCAACCTCCCAGACTTCAGCGGCACGGCCGAAGGCTTCACGGTCGGCCAGCTTTGCCAGCATTTCTTCGCTGGAGGCCTTCTTGAGAAATTCATGCAAGGCAATCGAAGGCGACACCGCGTTGATGCGCACCCCGCTTTCGGCAGCTTCCAGCGCGCTGCAACGGGTCAGGGCCATGACCCCGGCCTTGGCGGCGGCGTAGTGCGCCTGTTCCTTCTGCGCACGCCAGCCGAGCACCGAGGCGTTGTTGACGATGGCCCCCGAACCGCGACGCTCCATATGCGGCAACATCGCGCGGGTCATGCGGAAGGTGCCGGTGAGCGTCACATCGATGACCCGCAGCCATTCCTCATCGCTCATCTCGGTCACCCGCTTCGATCCACCGAGGCCAGCGTTGTTGATCAGCACATCGACGCCACCCAGGGCCTGCTCGGCGGCGGTGACCAGGGCCTGCACCTCGGCCTCGACGGTGACATTGCACAGTTGGCCGTACACCGCCTCCAGGCCGGTGTCGGCCTTGAGTTGCTCGACCGCCTGCTCCAGGCGCCGGGGATGCACATCGGAAATCATCAGGGCGCGGCAGCCTTCCTCGGCACAGCGCCGGGCCGCGGCGTAACCGATGCCTGCGCCGGCGGCGGCGGTGATGAGAACGGATTTGCCAGCCAGCAACTGGTGGCCAGGAACATAGGGAGGGGCTTGTTTCACGATCTATACCTCTGTCAGAAAACACGATGTCGACAGGTATAAAGGCCGCCGGGAGCGGGCACATCGTCAAAACGGACGGGGTGGGTAATAGCGGGGGTCTACAAGGGAATGTATTTCAAATGTGCGGGCCAGCTCGCGAAAAACGCCCAGACAACACGGTCATTCAGACAGGTCGCGTTATCGTTGACGTCCATTGCGAGCAAGCTCGCTCCTACACGGAAGAAGGACTCAACTGCCCCAGACCTTCTGGGCCTTGGGCGCTTCGTTAAGGATCGCATCGACTGCCGCGCCTACTTCCGCCACTTGCCAGCGCGCGCCCTTGTCGCGGGTAACGCCCGTGCGCCAACCGTCGCCAAGGGAGATTCGCCCCCCCTGACTCTCGAACAACTGACCGCTGACATGCCCGGACGATTCGCTCCCCAGCCACACCACCAGGGGAGCGACGTTCTCCGCAGCCCAGGCATCGAAGCTGTCGTCTTCGGGTTTTTTGACCATATCCGGCATGGCGCTTTCGGTCATCGCCGTGCGCGCCGCCGGGGCCAAGGCATTGGCCGTAACGCCATAACGCCGCAGTTCCGCCGCCTGCACCAGGGTCAGGGATGCAATGCCACCCTTGGCCGCCGAGTAGTTCGATTGCCCGATCGAGCCCTGCAAGCCGGCCCCGGAACTGGTATTGATAATGCGCGCGGCCACCGGTGTACCGGCCTTGGCCAGGTCACGCCAGCGCCGCCCAAGAATATTGGCCAGGCAGTAATGCCCCTTCAGGTGCACGCGCATCACCATGTCCCAATCCTCTTCCGAGAGACTGATGAACATCCGGTCACGCAGGACCCCGGCATTGTTGACCAGCACATGGACTTCGCCGAAGGCCGCGAGCGCGGCGTCGACGATGCCCTGCGCGCTGCTCAGGGTAGTGATATCGCCATCGCTGGCGATCGCCTGGCCACCGTTCGAGCAAATCTCGTCAACCACGGCTTCGGCCGCCTCGCGCCGAATGTCATTGACCACGACGTTGGCGCCTTCGGCGGCGAACGCCAACGCATAGGCGCGGCCAAGCCCGCCTCCGGCACCGGTGATGATCACGGTACGACCTGCACAGATTCCCATGGAGTGTTTTCCTGTTCCTGAGTGTGGGGCGGCTTCAGAGCCGTTCGATAATGCTGACGTTGGCCTGGCCACCGCCTTCGCACATGGTTTGCAGGCCATAGCGCCCACCCGTGCGTTCAAGCGAGTGCAGCAGCGTGGTCATCAATCGCGCACCGGTCGCACCCAGCGGATGGCCGAGGGCGATGGCGCCACCATTGACGTTGGTGCGGGTCGGGTCGTAATCAAGTTCCTTGCCCCAGGCCATGACCACCGAGGCAAAGGCCTCGTTGATCTCCACCAGGTCGATGTCCGCCATGCCCATGCCGGCTTTCTTCAGCGCCGCACGGGTGGCTGCAATCGGTGCGGTGAGATGCCAGATCGGATCATCACCCAATACCGACAGGTGATGGATACGCGCCCTGGGCGTCAGGTCGTAGCGTTTAAGCGCCGCTTCCGAGACCACCAGCAGCGCTGCCGAGGCATCGCAGGTTTGGCTCGACACTGCCGCGGTGATGGACGGAAACTGCGGGCTCACCGGCTCCAGGCTGGCCATCTTTTCCAGGCTGCTGATCCGCGGGGTTTCATCAAACGCCAGGCCTTCACAGGCCACGATCTCGCTGGTGAAATAGCCGGCATCGGCGGCCGCGAGGGCCCGTCGATGGCTTTCCAGGGCGAACCCTTCCATGTCCGCACGGCTGATCTGCCAGTGATCGGCGATGCGCTGGGCGGCGTAGAACTGATTGACCGGCTGGTTGCCAAAACGCGCCTGCCAGCCCTTGCTACCGGAAAACGGGTCGCTGAACCCCAGGGGCTGACCCGCGAGCATCGCCGACGAGATCGGGATCTGGGTCATGGTTTGCACGCCGCCCACCGCCACCACGTCCTGCATGCCACTCATCACCGCCTGGGCGGCAAAGTGCAAAGCCTGCTGGGAGGATCCGCACTGACGGTCAACGGTGGTGCCCGGAACATTCAGCGGCAGGCCAGCGGCCAGCCAGCTGGTGCGGGCAATGTCGCCCGCTTGCGAACCGATGGCATCGACACAACCGAAGATCACGTCGTCATAGTCTTCGGCGGGAATCGCGTTGCGCTCCACCAGCGCCTTCAATACATGGGCACCCAGGTCGATGGCATGCACATGGGCCAGGCTACCCTTGCGCTTGCCGGTGGGGCTGCGCAGGGCATCGACTATATACGCTTGGGGCATGGCTCAGTCCTCGAAGGTGGCGCCCGGCCCAAGCCGGGCTTCGTCGCTGAGCACATAGGCGGCGACGCGGGATTTGTGGGTGGCGCGGTCGCCCCAGGACGGGTCCAGCGCCCAGGCACGTTTCATGAACATTTGCAGGTCGACTTCCCAGGTGTAACCCATGGCGCCATGGACCTGGATGCCATGGCGAGCCGCCAGCCAGCTGGCGTCGCAGCAGGCCAGCCGGGCTTGCGAGACGTAGACGTCGGCGCCCCGCTCACCCTTGGCCACGGCGTGGGCCGCGCGATAGAGCACCGGCTTGGCGAACTCGATTTTGCTGGCGATATCGGCCAGGTGATGCTTGACCGCCTGGAAACTGCCGATCGGCTTGCCGAACTGCTTGCGCTGTGCCACGTAGTCCACCGACAGGTCGAGGATCCGCTGGGCCAGTCCCAGCAGTTGGCCGGCCACCGACAAGGCACCACGATTCAGGGCCTGGGCCCACAAGGCACGGCCCTGTTCGCCACCGACCAGCAGGGTCTCGGGGCCAGGCTGCCAGCTCACCTGGCCCAGGCGGCGGGACGCATCGATACTGGCGTTGGCCTGCACAACGACCTGTGCGCGTGACACCGCATGCACTTCATCGCCATGGGCCAGGATCAGCCACTCGGCCATACCTGCATCGGGCACCAGCGGGTTGATCGGGTGACCGATCGCCAGGCGCACGCTGCCATCGGCGATGCGTGGCAGCAGGCTGGCCTTGAGCGGGTTGTCCGCCGGAAGCCCATTGAGCAGGCCAGTAATCACGTAAGCAGTATCGGCCAGCGAGTCGGGGATGGCGTAGTAACCCAGTTCCTGGGTCATCAGCGACCAGGCCACATCGTCCATGCCCAGGCCGCCGAACTGCTCGGGCACCGACAAGGCTGTCAGGCCCTGCTCGGCAATCTTGCCGCGCAACTCTGCCGAGCGCCCTGCGTCGGTTTCCCAGATTTCGCGCAGCATTTCGGGGGCCGCCTCGGTCATCAGGAAACGGCTGATGGCTTCACGAAAGGTGAGCTGGTCATCGGTAAAGGTAAAGTCCATGGCCGGCTCCTATTTCGGCAGGCCGAGCATCCGCTCGGCGATGATATTGCGCTGGATTTCGTTGGTGCCGGCGTAGATCGGCCCGGCCTGGGCGAACAGGAAACCGTCGAGCCAGCCACCGCCCGGCGACTGCGGCGCGCTGTTCAACAACTCGCCGCTGGAGGCGAGGATGCGCATGGCGGTGTCATGCATCTTCAGGTCGAGTTCCGACCAGATAATCTTGTTGATACTCGACTCGGCGCCAATCTGCGCCCCCTGACTCAAGCGCCCGACGGTGTGATAGGACGACAGTGCATACCCTTCGGCGCCCAGCCAGGCATCGACCACCGCGTCACGAATGCTCGGGTCG
Organism: Pseudomonas sp. NFX224; assembly: GCF_048565165.1. Lineage (NCBI taxonomy): Bacteria > Pseudomonadati > Pseudomonadota > Gammaproteobacteria > Pseudomonadales > Pseudomonadaceae > Pseudomonas > Pseudomonas sp. NFX224. The sequence continues at coordinate 973,278 of NZ_CP183416.1, forward strand.
CGGTCGGCGCTCTCACGGTGGGCGTGGTACAGCTGCACCAGCTTGCGCGCCGTGGCCTGGAAGCGCGCCGGCGAGCGCAACAGCAAGCCACGCTCAAAACCTGCGGTGGCCATTGCCACATGCCAGCCCTGGCCTTCGGCACCAATGCAGTTTTTTACCGGTACCCGCACATCGTCGAAGAACACTTCAGCGAAGGTGTTTTTGCCGTTCAGGGCCCGGATCGGGCGAATGGTCACTCCGGGGGCATCGAGCGGCACCATCACGAACGACAGGCCGTTGTGCCGGGTCGAAGCCGGGTCACTGCGAAACAGACCAAACAGCCAATCGGCAAACAAGGCGCGGCTGGACCAGGTTTTCTGCCCGTTGAGCACATAGTGGTCGCCATCGCGGATGGCCTTGCTGGTGATCGCGGCCATATCGGAGCCGGCATTCGGTTCCGACCAGCCTTGGGCCCACATGTCGACACTCGAGGCCATGCGAGGCAAGAAGCGCTGTTTCTGCGCCTCGGTGCCGAACTCCATCAGGGTCGGGCCGAGCAGCAGCTGGCCATTCTGGTTGATGCGCATTGGCGCATCGGCGCCATAGTATTCCTCTTCGAAAATCAGCCACTCGATCAGGTCACAATCCCGGCCCCCGTACTCTTTGGGCCACATGACCATCGACAGGCGTTGCTCGAACAGCTTCGCTTCCCAGGCACGGTGTTGCTCGAAGCCTTCACGGGTGTCGTAGTTGGCCAAGGGCGCCGTCGGCTGATTGGCCGTCAGCCACTCGCGGACTTCCTGGCGAAAGGCCTTTTGTTTCGGGGTATAAGCTAGTTCCATGGCAGCCTCTCAGAACTTCGCGTCGCGCTTTTCGACGAAGGCGCGGCGGGTTTCGGCAGAATCCGGACTGGTGTAGGCCTGCAGGGTGAAGCCCTGCTCCCAGCGGTACTTGTCTTCCAGGCTGCCGTCTTCGATGCCGTTGAGGGCTTCCTTGGCAATGCGGATCATCGCCGGGCTCTTGGCGGCGATTTTGGCCGCGATTTCCAGCGCGGTTTCACGCAGCTGTTCCCTGGGCACCACGCGCTCGATAAAACCGTACTGCGCAGCCTCGGCGGCGCCGATCTTGTCGCCGGTGAAGAACAGGTAACGGACCTTCTGCACCGGGAACAATCGCTGCAGGTGCGCACCGCCACCCATGGCCCCGCGATCCACTTCAGGCAGGGCGAAAGTGGCACACTCCGAGGCCACGACAATGTCGGCGGCGCCGGTAATGCCGATGCCACCACCCAGGACAAAGCCATGTACCGCGACGATCACTGGTACCGGGGTACGATGCACTGCCTTGAACGCCGCGTAGTTGCCGGCGTTGACCGCAATAATCCGATCGGGATGGGCGTCGAGTTCCTTGATGTCGACACCGGCGCAGAAGCCACGACCCTCGGCGCGAATAACGATCACCCGGACCCCGGGATTGGCACCCAGCGCCTGAACCTCCTCCGCCAGGTCCATCCACTCCTGGCTGTCCAGGGCGTTGACCGGCGGTTTGGCAAGCACCAATTCGGCAATGCCCGCGTCGATCTGTGTAGTAAATGCTTGACTCATGGTTGTCTGCTCCATTGCTCAGCGGGTCTGCTCGATTGATGTTGGGCTACAGTTTTCCTGCGCCCGTGCAGGCGTTTGTTCGTGTTTTCGGGCCATCAGAGCATCCAGGCAGCGTTCCGCTTGCCCGGCAATTTCCTCGATCACCTGCTGGCAGGTCTTCAGCTCATCGATGGCGGCGGCGACCTGGCCGCTGGGCAGAATCCCCTCGTCCGGCACGCCGTCGATCATCGAGCGCTGCAGCAACACCGGCTGGTTGGCGGCCATGACCGTTTGCGACACCGCACCGGGGTCGTCCTTGAGGGCCTGGTGCAGCACCGCGAACAAATGCCCCAGGCTCATGCCGGTTTGCTGTTTCCATTTCCAGGCGCTGCGCAAGGCGATGCGCAGGCGACCGAGTGATCCGGCCCGCTCCAGGCGGTTGATGAACGGGTTGTCGATCATGCGGTGGCGCATGCCGTCGACCGCAGTGGTCACCCGTACCCGCTGCGGGTCGCTGACCTTGAGGTAATGCACCAGGGTGGCTTCAGGTGTCGGCGAGTCACGGGTCATGAGGAATCTTGTGCCCATGGCAATGCCACAGGCTCCGGCGGCCAGCGCTGCGGCCAGCCCCCGTCCGGTGGAGTAACCGCCGGCGGCGATCACCGGAACTGACACCGCATCCAGTACCTGGGGCAAGAGGATCGAGCTCGGCACACCACCGGTGTGCCCGCCGCCCTCACCGCCCTGGATGGTAATCATGTCCGCGCCCAGTTCCACGGCCTTGAGCGCATGCTTGAGCGCCCCCACCGTCGGGATGCACAACACCCCGGCAGCCTTGAACCGTGCAATGGTCTGCTTGTCCGGGCCACGACCATAGCTCACCGCGCGCAAGCGGTAGCGAATCGCGAGGTCGACGCACTGCCCGGCGTTCTCCTGGAACATGTGGAAGTTGAGGCCAAAATTACTGCCACCAGTGGCGGCAATCACCTTCTGGATTTCGCCTTCCAGGACATCGCCAGCAATGGTCGCACCGGCGAGAAAACCGAAACCGCCGGCCCGGGTCGTGGCGATCACCAGGTTGGCGTCAGCGACCCAACCCATCGCAGTTTGCACAATCGGAAAGCGGCACCCCAGGGCTTCGGTCAGCGGCGTGCTCATCCAGCGGCTCATGCCTGCTCTCCGCTGGCGGCAGCTTTGTTCGCCTGGGCCATGGCCTTGGCGTCGAAGCCGCCAAGCTTGTCACCCGACAGCAACTCGTTGTGCGCATGGGCGAAATGGTGCCAGGCAAACGCGGCGTCCATGGCCGTGCGCTTGCCCTGCAGGTCTTCAACATGATTGATCGCCTGCTTGGTCAGGGCCAGGCCCATGCGCGGTTGACGGGCAATATTGGCTGCCAGTGCGTAGGTAGCCTGCTCCAGCGCCTCGCGAGGCAATACCCGATTGACCATACCCATCTGGTAAGCGCGCTCGGCGCTCATGCGATCGCCGGTGAACAGAAACTCCTTGGCGATGCGCGGGTTGAGCTCATAGGGATGGGCAAAATACTCCACCCCCGGAATGCCCATGCGCACCACCGGGTCCTGGAAAAAAGCATCGTCGCTGGCCACGATCAGGTCGCAAACCCAGGCCAGCATCAGCCCCCCGGCGACACAGGCGCCCTGGACCATGGCAATGGTTGGCTTGGGCAATTCGCGCCAGCGCCGGCACATGCCCAAGTACACCTCCTGCTCGCGGGCATAGAGCTGCTCGCCGCCAGGCTTATTGGTGTGGTCCCACCACAGGTGTGCGCGCTCGAACGGTTTGTTGATGTCCCGTCCCGGCGTGCCGATGTCATGGCCGGCGGAAAAGTGTTTGCCTGCCCCACGCAGCACAATGACCTTGACCGCATCATCGTTGACCGCCTGGCGCAACGCCGCGTCCAGCGCATAGGTCATCTGCGAGTTCTGCGCATTGTTGAAGCCTGGCCGGTTCATGGTCAGCGTGGCGATACCCTCCGCCACGGCGTACAACACCGGCTCCTGCGTTTCATAGACCGAATGGTCTTCACGCTGGACGAATTCACTGTCAGGGCTGTTCATGCTCGTGTCCCTCGCGTTAAGCCGCGCGAATGCCGGCCGGGTTGCCCTTGATCGCCGAGCTGCGGTAATCGTGGGGATCGAGTCGACGGATCAGTGCCAACTGCTCAAGAGTCGGGTGCGCGGTTTCCTTAAGCGCCGACGACTTGAGCAACGGGAAACCGGTGCATTCCTGCACCTGTTCGAAGCTCACGCCCGGGTGCAGGCTGCGCACCTGCACGGCACGGTCCGGGCCGTCGAAATCCATCACACACAGATCGGTGACGATCAGGCGAATGTCCATCAGGTCGCGGCGTACCCCTTGCGGCCAGCGCTCGGCCTTGAAGCCAACGCCGGAGACCATGTCCACTTCACCACTGACGAACACCCGGGTGTTGTGGTTGGGGACGAAGAACGAGTTGATATGGTTGATGCTGTTGCCCGGCAAGCCACGGACACCGAGCATGGCGGCCTTTGGTTTGTGGTAATCACCCACGCAGGACAGGTTGCTCTGGCCCCAACGGTCGATCTGGGTCGGGCCGATCATGGCGTGGCGACGACCACCCCAGACGCACTCGAACACCCGCTCGAAGTTCATCGAGCCCGAGTAACGCGGTACAAAGTCACCACGCGGGCCCAGGGGGATGGGGTCCTCGACCAGATAGGCCTCGCTGTCGGTCATCAGCAATTGCGGACTGTGGCTGAGCTTGGCCAGACTCGCGCCCAGGCGCGGGATCACACCAAGGCCCGAAGCGATCAATTCGCCGTTGTCGCGCCAGGCTTCGCTGGCCGCGACGATCATCAGTTCGGCGAGGGTAAATTCACAGGTAGTCGACATTTTCATCTTCCTCAGAACACCGGCAGGGCCAGGGAGCCCATGCGTTCGGCACCGCCGTTTTTATCCAGATAAGCCACTTCGCCCGCCGCCACGTACTCCTCGACGTAGGCTTGCCAGCCGCCTTCCTCGCCAGCACTGGCGGCATAACGCTTGAGGTGGCTCAGGTCCCAGCCGTACTCGGGCTGGCAGGCGGTCGGGTGGGCGCCAAACGGGGCATGGATCACGCCGCTGACCAGGTAGCGTTCGAAGGTGTTGCAACGTGCCTGTTCGGTGCTCAACTCGAGGCGTTCATGCAGCTGTTCGCAAGACACGAAGCACTGCCCGGCAGCACGGGCGAACAAGTGATCGAAGTACGGATCCGGGCCGGTGACCAGCGTGTTGCCCAAGCGGTCGGCGACGTTGACGTGAACAAAGGCGACATCCAGGTTCAGCGCCGGCATGGCGATCAGTACCTCGCCGTCTGGATAGGGCGATTGGATGGTCTTGAGCTCAGGGTTGAGACGCGTGACGTCGGTGGCCAGGCCGCAGCGGGTCGGCAAAAACGGCAGACGCATGGCCGCCGCACGCAGGCCCCACTGGAACATGCCCTCATCGACCTCCATCAATTCCATGCCACCGGCTTCCCGGGCCTTGCGGTAGTAGGGTTCCAGCGGGATGGCGTCGAGAGTGGCAAAGCCGAATACCAGCTTTTTCACCTTGCCCGCAGCGCAAAGCATGCCCACTTCCGGTCCGCCGTAGGCCACCACGGTCAGGTCCTTGACATCGGATCGCAGGATCTCGCGAACCACCGCCATCGGCTTGCGCCGCGGGCCCCAACCACCGAAGCCGATGGTCATGCCATCACGCAGTTGCGCCACCGCGTCAGCCGCCGTCATTTGCTTGTTCATTGCTCATCTCCTTGTTGTTGGCCGACTGAAAAGTCATGCCCCCACAGGCTTACGCGGGTAAATTCGAAGGCCGAGTGTTCGGCCCAGTTCACTTGCAGGCCGCCGTAGCCGTACTCCAGGTCGAAGCCGGATGGGGTCTTCATGTAAAACGAGGTCATCAGATCGTTGAGGTGCTGGCCCAGGGTGGCCGACAGCGGGACCTGATGGGCCAGGCGCCGGTCGTGGGCACGCCCCACTTCGGTCATCGAGCCCACCTCCACCATCACGTGCACACAGCCAGAAGAGACGGCGAACTCCGCGAGCGCCAAAGAGTGGTGGCGACTGTTGCGGCAATGCAGAAAATGGATCCGGATCGGCGGCGCCAGCGGGTCGGGACGAAAGTTGAAGATGTCCGACAGTTCGAACCCCAGCACATCCTTGGCGAAGGCCAGGGTGGCATCGAAGTCCGGGGCCGGCAGCACCGTGTGCCCCAGGCCCATGTCACCAGTGATAAAACCCGGCACACCCTGGGGCGAGACAAATGGCAGGCAGTCGGAGCGATGCCCCCAGCTCAGCTCGTGACGGTTGCCGGACGGATCAAGGACACTGACCAGCGCCTGTACGCCACGCTGCTCGACCTCGACCGCAGTGCCCGCCTGCCAGCGCACGCCGTTCTGCTCCAGGGTCAGTAGCGCGGCATTGAAAGCGCTTTCGCTGGCCAGTTCCCAGCCAGACGCCAGGTAACCCGCTTCGGCGCCCTCGACGATGAGCATGCGAAAGGGTCGCTCGTCCATCTTCACGTACAGTCCGCCACCGGGTGCAGGCACGACCATCATGCCCAGCACGTCTTCGGCATAGCGTTGCCACTGACTGAGGTTTTTGATTTGAGCGACGAAGTAGCTCAACCCCCGGATATCCATCATGCCCTGCTCCTCAATGACTGGACCTTTGTTGGTCTTCATTGTGCTGAGGGCGGGCACGTGCCTCATCGTCCGTTGAGACTAAGGGTCTGATCTATTTGGGAAAGACAAACGTTCGGGGCGCCAGTGGCGCCCCGAGGTCGGTTGCTGTTGCCTTGCGGTTGCGCGAAGGACACCGCACGGCAGGAGCGGGATTACATGTACAGAATCACCAGGTCGTTGATGACCGAAGGGCGATCACTGCCAACCACATGGGTGTTCACTTCCAGCGTGAGCTGGGTACCGCGCTTGACCCTCGCCACCTGCTTGACCCTGGCCCGCGCATGTATCCGCGCACCGGCTGGCACCGGTGCCGGGAATCGCAGGCGGTCCGAGCCGTAGTTGACCATGGTGCCAAAGCCGGTGATCTCATAGCCCAGCTTCAGTTTGAGCCTCGATTGCAGTACCTGTACCAGCGCACCGTGGGCGATGGTGCCGCCAAACGGACTGTCCTTGCGCGCACGCTCAGGATCGGTATGAATCCAGTAGTCATCACCCGACAACAACGCGAAGGCATCAATCAAGGCCTGATCGACAACAATTTCGTTGCTCCATTCGCTGAAGGTTTCACTGACCAGACTCTGCAGCGCCACCTCATCGTCCATGGCAATCAGGCGCGCAGGTGCAACCTCGGTTTGTTCGACAGGTTGCGTCTGAGGCGTCCCGGCCCAGTGCTGCAGCGCGGCGCCGTCCTGCTCCATGCCGGTAAAGCGCAGTAACCGCGAGCCCTTTGCGTCGACCTCGGCAAACACCGGTTTCAAACGCATGCCGATGCGAATCTGATCCTCTTCAAGCCCCACCAGCGTGGTATTGATCCGAACGCCTTCATCCAGCTCGATGACCGCCAGTTTTTGCGGCATTTCATCGGCGAAGTCCGGCAACGTTGGGATGCGGGCCACAGTAAAGCTGTACAGGCTGGCGCCACCGCTCACGTCACGCCAGGTCAGGTCGTGGGCCAGGCAACGCGGGCAGTGCCGACGCGGATAGAACACCCAGTGTTCGCATGCGTTGCACTGCTGAATCAACAGCCGTTGCGCTTTCAGACCTTCCCAGTACGGTGCAGAAATATCCGTCGGTACCGGCATTGGTTTATTGTTCGACATGCGGGTCATGCTCCCTGAAGAATCAACGCGGCCTGCTCGCTCATCACGCCACCGGTCCCGGAGACATAGACGGCGTCGCAACGCTCAAGCTGGCGTTCACCCGCTTCACCGCTGATCTGAGTGACGGCCTCGATCACCTGTGACATTCCCCCGGCAGCGCCGGCTTGGCCGAAACTGAGCTGGCCACCGTGGGTGTTCATCGGAAAATCGCCGCGCCAGGTCAGGTCATGCTCGCGTACAAAGCGCATGCCCTCGCCCTTGGCACAGAAGCCGGCATCTTCCAGCGTCAACAACGCGGTGATGGTGTAGCAGTCGTAGATTTGCGCCGCATCGACATCAGCAGGTTTGAGCCCGGCCATATCAAAGGCGCGACGCGAGGCAGGACCAATCGGAGTGTTGAGCATGTCTTGCGCATACGAGGGCGACTTGAATGCCAGATGCTCGCCGAAGCCTGTGATGAATGCCGGGCGTTTACGCGCACGGGCCGCGACTTCCCTGGAGGCAATGATCATTGCCGCACCGCCGGCCACGGGCATGACTATTTCGAGGATGTGCAGGGGGTCGGCCACCCGTTTGCTCGCCAGCACTTGCTCGATGCTCAACGGCTGACCATGGAACATCGCCTGGGGGTTGGCCAAGGCGTTGGTGCGCTGGTCAACCGCAATCTTGGCCATGGCCACCGGATCGTAACCGTACTGTGCCGCATAGCGCTGGGCAATCATGGCGTAGCCGGTATTCTGGCCCATGTGACCGTAAGGCAAATCGAATTCCGCCTCCGGTGCACCAAAGGCCGTGCTGTGGCCGCCGTAGCGCATGGCACGGGCGATCGCACCGGGATCTTCGTCAGGACCCATCGGCGCCAGACGCGCCGGCAGTACACACAGCACGGCCTGGCATAAGCCCAACTCGATCGCCGCGGCCGCTCGCCAGACCATGCCCACTGAGGTGCAACCTCCCAGGTCGACCACTTCGGCAAAATTCAGGGTCAAGCCCAGGTACTCGGCGGCCATGGCCGGCACGAACACTGAAGCTTCATGAAAATGCGGGCCGTTGATCACTAGACCGTCGAGGTCCTCGGCACGCAATCCTGCGTCCCGTAGCGCTTGCGCCGCCAGGTCGGCCACCTGCTCGAGGTGGAACATCCTCGGCGCAGTGGCGTATTTTTCCGGTTTGTATTGTGCGGTACCTACAATCGCCGCATGACCTTTCAGACCCATGTATCCTCCACTCGAAGGCTGTGCACTTCTGTTTTTGTCTTGCGACCATGCCACAACGAGTGCGGCAAGTGATCGTCCATTTGGACGTGAACATCGCCCAGCGCCAGGATTGACCCGGCGCTGGCGCCTGCACGGTGATCAGAAGCTGTATTTCACCGAGAACGTGCCATAGTCACGATCGGCCAGCAAACGCTTGACCGGGTCCGCGTCACCCAGGTAGCTGGTGACCCGCAGGGCGACTTCCAGGTTGCCCAAATACTTGAAGGTGGTGCCCAGGCTCAGCCGGCGATCGCCTTGCAGCCCGGAAATGGTTCCGGCCATCGGCGTGGCGCCGCTGAACACGTTAGAGAAATTGACCGGCACTTCCAGGTCCCAGCCTCTGAACACGCCCGGGTAGCTGAAGGATGCCCCCAGGGTGTAGGCGCTGGCGGTTTTGCTGCGCCAGCCCGTCGCAGTCTTGTAGGTGTAGTCATCGGACGGCTGCACCAGCGGGCGCATGGCCGGAATCAGACTGTTGCCCAGTGCCTGCAGGTTCGGTGCTGCCGAGGCATCATCCACGCTGTCGACGCGCACATGCACGATCTCGGCCGTCAGCGAAGTCTGGCTCGCCCAAGGCCGGTCGCCGAGGATGCGGATGGCCGACAATTGCATCTGCTGGCCCTTGCCTCGGGTTGGAGTCGGGCCCAAGCCTGTGTTGACCATCACCGGAGCACCATCGCGATAAGACCACTCGCCACCGATCTGGGTTTCGCCGATCTTGGTCGAGGCACTGATCCCGGTCAGCTTGATGTCTTCAAAATAGGTGATCCGATAGCCGTTCGGCGCACCAGCGAATACGCCGGGGGCAACGGGAATGGACTGATACCCCACCAGCGCGGTGGCGGGGTTCTTGTCATGATAATTGACATGGAACAGTGACAATTCCAGGGCCGGTACCGGGCGGAAGCGTACCTGAACCCCCCACTGTCCACTGTCACGGGGTTCATCGGTGCCGTTGTAGTTGATCCGCGTGCCGTTTGCGTTGCGGATAAACTCACGCCCTGGCCCGACCACATCACTGGTAGACAGGTAGCTGCCTACCGGCGGCAGTTCCGTCCCCATCCATTCGTATTGCACATACGCACCAAAGGTCAGTTGCGGGTTCAACCGATAGGAAGCCGATACTTGCCCGACCGGCAACAGCACTTCCTTGACCTCGACCCCAGGTTGGGCCGCCTTGACCGCATCGGACGGGTTCTGCACGCCACTGACACCGGGGTAAAACAGACTTTCACCCCACGACTCGATATGGCGTCCGGCCTTGACGTCGAGCATCGAATCATTTTCGAAGCGCCAGCCGCTGAACACGTAGGCGTCGAGGAACTTGCTGCGTCCGCCGCTGTAGTATTTGTTATCACTGGTGAACTCATTATTGTCCCCGGTCTTGTTGACCGTGGACGGCGAGTCGTTGTCGTTGGAACGATGGTAGACATCATCGTAGAACGTACTGGCACGCAGTACGGCACCGTAGTTGTCTTTGCGCAGGATCATCTCGGCCAAGGCACCCACGCGGTTGGTGACCAGGCTACCCTTGTCGAAGTTGCGGTCGCCGTCATCGGCGTTAAGCGTCAACAGGTTCTTGTCCGGGTCGGATAAGCGAACCCCTAGCCCGTAACTGGTCGTCACGGTCCAGTCAATCGTCGCCCCGTTGTCGAACTCGATGGTTTCACCTGACCATGCGGGTGTGGACACCAGTGCGATCGCCGCCACCAGACCCGATAACTCGAAACCCGATACAGCTGGGCCTGCACCATTTTTGTTGTTTTTATTATTCACACTGCCTCTCCCGATTAACGACCTGATGGCCGCGCAAAGTGCAAGAACACCACTACTTCCCATGACCGCTCAGAGCTGCCCTAGCACAGACTGAGCGGTGACACCTTCAGGCGTGTGTCCGTAACGGAACACGCCGCCTGTTTCTTCACGTACCAAGCGCCCTTGGGCGATGAGGTAATTGACATGAGCCAGGGTTTCGCCGATGGCCATCAATTCATCGAAGCGCCCTTTGACCGTCGGGAACAGCACCGCCATCAGTTGCACGGCACTGCGCGGCGCCGTGCAGGCGTCCAGCAGTCGCTGCAAGTGCTTCTGGTGATGGTCACGTAGTTGGTCAAGGCGCTGATGCAGGTTGAAAAACGGGCGCTCATGTGCCGGAAGCACCAACACGCTATCGGGCACGCTGCGCAGGCATTCGACCGAGTCCAGCCAGTCGCGCAACGGATCGGCATCGGGCTCGGTCACCTGGACGCAGACACTGGAAGTGATGCGCGGCAGCACTTGATCACCCGAGATCAGCAGGCCGTCCTCGGCGCAGTACAGGCAGGCATGTTCCGGCGAATGGCCGCGGCCAATCCGCACCTGCCAGCGGCGCCCGCCGATGGTCAGCTGACTGCCTTCGCTCAAGCGCCTGAAGCTGGTCGGCACCTGCGGGCGAAAATGCGCCGAACCGAGCAGCGGAAACAACGCCTCGGTCTGCTCGGTGCTGAAACCGGCGCGGTGGTAATGCTCGCGAAACGCCCAACTGCTACTGACATCGCTCTGCGTGCCCAACTGATGCATGGCCTGGTATTCACTGGCGCTCATGAACACCGGACAGCGGAAGCGTTCGCTCAACCAGCCGAGCACGCCGACATGATCGGAGTGAAAGTGGGTGCAAATCACCCCGACCAGGGGCAAACCATCCAACGCCGTGTCGAACAGCCCTTCCCAGACTTCGCGGGTCTGCGCATTGTTGAGCCCGGTATCGACCGCCACCCAGCCCTGGCCATGACGCAGCAGGTACAGGTTGATATGGTCAAGCCCAAACGGCAGCGGCATGCGCAGCCACAACAGCCCCTCGGCGACCTGCTGCACCGCGCCATTGGCGGGTGGCTGCGGCCAGGGATAGCGCAGGCCCGAGCGCCACTCATGCCCTTGGGCATCAAGCTTATTCATGGCTGTCACCCGCAAAGGCGGCCAAGCCAACCCGCTCAAGCGCTTGTGTGCTGTACGGCACATAGCTGCCGCGGCTTTCGTCGCGAATGAACAGTGGGTCGCTGAAGGCCGTCGGTGCATAGCCCTGGCGCTGCAGGTCCACCTTGCGCAACTTGAAGGTGCTTGTCAGATCGGCAGCCGCTGAAACGCGCACGAACACCGGCGCGGCATAGCGCGGTAAACGCGCCAGCGTCAGCGCATAAAACGCTTCGGGATCGAAGGTGTGCCCAGGCTGCATCAAGACCGCCGCCATACCGGCCCGCCCCTCTTGCCCTGGCACCTGCACACCATAGATATTGATCAGTTCAAGCCCGGCAAAGTCCCCCAGCGCAGCCGCCACCTCCAGGGTGGAGACGTTCTCGCTCTTCCAGCGGAAGGTGTCGCCGATGCGGTCGATAAAGTAGAGGTAGCCGTCCTCATCAAAACGCAACAGGTCACCCGAGCTCCAGTAGGCATCCCCTTGACTGAACACATTGCGGCGAATCTTGCTATCGGTGGCCTCGGCCGAGGTGTAGCCCTCGAAGCGCCCGCCGCCGATCTCCGGATGGCTGATGATCAAGCCCAGGGCTTCGCCCACCTCACCCTCTTCGCACAACTGGTAAAAGCCGTGTTCGTCCCGTGGGTAGCTGTCGGTTTCAACGTCATAGCGCACTAGGCGCAGGTTGCTCTTTTCCCAGAACGGCACACGACCGCAGGCCCCCAGGTAATTGTCGACGTTGACCACGTTGGTGTTGGATTCGGTGGAACCCCACCCCTCGAATACCTGGATCGCGCCGAAGCGCTGTACCCAGTTCTGCCAGCTCTCACGGGATAACCCGGCGCCGAGCATGCAGCGCAGCCCGTGCTCGCGTTCGCCAGCGACCTCGGGTTGGTTGAGCAGGTAGCGACAGATTTCACCTATGTACTGGAACACGCTGATGTGGTGCTTGCGTACGTCGCTCCAGAACTCCCGGACACTGAATTTGCGCCGTACCACAATTGCCGCGCCGGTTTTCAGCGCGGTAGAGGTCACCGAAGTGGCGGCTGCACCGTGGTACAGCGGCAGGCAGCAATAGAACACGTCCTGGGGCGAGGTCTGCAGGGTGACTTCCATGATGTCGCCCGTCGACATCCAGCGCATATGGCTGTAACGCGCAGCTTTGGGAAGGCCCGTCGTGCCCGAGGTAAAAATCAACAAGCTTGGGGTCTCGGCACTGAGGTCAGCGCGCAGGTCCCGTGGAAATGGCGTGTCCGGCGCCTTGGCCAGCGCTTCACTCAGGCGGGTATCGACATGCGCGGGCATGACGCCCGTCCATGGCTGCTCGGCATCCTCTACCAGCCACAAGGGCAACGGCGGCAAGCCTTCGGTCGCGAGGAAATTGCCCAGCACCTCTTCGCCGACGATCACCGCCTTGGCGGCAATGGCCTCCAGTGCATGCACCAATGGCCGTCCGCTGACCTGGGTGTTGACGAAGCCCACCACCACACCCAGTTTGACCACGCCAAACCAGCTGCAGAAAAATTCCGGGCGGTTCTCCATGGCCAGCGCGCAGACATCCCCGGGGCGCAGGCCACGGGCATGAAAGACGTGGGCCAGGCGGTCGGCCTCGGCATTGATCCTGGCAAAACTCAGGCGCTGCCCGCCATAGATGATGAAGGGCCGCTCGCCGTGGCGCCGGGCCTGCTCTTCGAGGCGATCGGCCAGGGTATAGCGATCTGCCGGCTTGATCCGCGCACTGGCTTCGGCCCGGCGATCGAGGATGGCCTGGGTCTGCTCGCGCGGCACGACGCCGCGGTCGGCACTGGACAGCAGGCTTGCGTTGTTGAAATTGTTCATCCCTACCTCCGATAAATCCTGTTGTTCAAGCACTCGCCTCAGGCTCGATCCGGATAGTCCGAATAGCCTCGCGCGCCTTGGGTATAAAGGGTCTTGCGGTCGAAACCAGCCAGTGGCAGGCCGGCGCGCAAGCGCTCGACCAGGTCCGGGTTGCCGATAAAATGCCGGGCGAACGACACGGCGGCGCCCTGCCCGCCTTCAAGTGCAGCGGCGGCTGAAGGGCCGTCGAATCCGTCGTTGAGAATCAGCGCGCTGGTGCTATGCCGACGGATCAGGTCAAAGGCATCCAGCTGCTCCAGTGGCGAGCGCATGATGTGCAGATAGGCCAGGCCGAGCGGTTCGATCTGGCGGCACAGGGCTTGCGCCGTGCCGGCCGGGTCAACGTCGCTGATGTCGTTGTACGGGTTGCCCGGGCACATCCGAAGTCCCACGCGTCCAGGTCCGATGGCGCTGGCCATGGCTGCCAGCACCTTGGCCGCAAAGCGCACACGGTTCTCGACCGTGCCGCCATAACCATCACTGCGCCGGTTGCTGCTCGACGCCATGAATTGCATGGGCAGGTAGCCGCTGGTGCAATGCAGCTCGACCCCCTCGAAGCCCGCTTCGCGGGCATTCAAGGCGGCGCGCCGGTATTGCTCGATCACCACAGCAATTGCTTCCAGGCTCAGTGCCTCGGGCTCATCGGTATCGACCAGGCCGGCGCCGTCACTGAACACCCCGTCACTGAATAGCTGCGTGCGTGCGCGGATGGCCGAAGGCGCGACGGTCCGCGCCCCGATCGGTTTGTTTTGCCAGCAGGCGACGCGGCCCACATGCATCAACTGCAGCACCATCCGCCCACCGGCGTCGTTCACCGCGCGGGTCACCTGGCGCCATCCCTCGATCTGTGCGTTGTCATAGATGGCCGGCGTGCGGCAATAACCCAGACCATCGGCCGACGGCGCCGTGCCTTCGGCAATGATCAACCCGGCACTGGCGCGCTGGCGGTAGTAGTCGACCATTTCCGCTGTCGGCACCGCGTGCACGCTGGCGCGGCTGCGGGTCATTGGCGCCATGACGATACGGTTGCTCAGCTCCAGCTCGCCCAGGCGCAGGGGTTCAAACAAAATGCTCATCGCAGATCCTCAGCGCACACGAATTTTAGGTGCCGCAGCACCGCGTCGCAGGGTGGCTAGAAAGTGTTCCAGGGGCGCAGCCGGAGCGACGTCTGGCAGTTGATCCTTGTCCGGGCGCCTGGCCCAGAACTCGGCCCAGGACGGGAACAGGTCATGGAAGGTGCCGGCATAGGGCTCACGACCCGGCCAGCGCATTTTTCGCTCACCGATGGGCGGCTTGTTGAGGTCGCTGGCGTACCAGTAGCACGGCAGCCGGCGGCGAAAATACCAACGGCCATCGATGCGCTGGTAGTCATCCCAATAGAGCATTTGCATGGTGACCCACTCAGGGCCCGTCTCATGTTCATTCTTGGAATACACCACGCCCACGGCGTTATCGGCATCGAGCAGTTCAATGATGTGCTGGCCCAGGTGATGCGAAGTGCCGCTGAACTGATCCCGCAACGTGGCATCGACCCACGCTTTGAGGTGCGCACGGCCGATCTTTTCGCGCCCCACGCGAATGTCTTCGGCAAACAGGTTGACGTGAGCATCGAGGTCGCGCATGTCCAGTGACAGCGAGTACTTGGCCGCCAGTTGACGTATTTCTTCAATCGACTCAAGCCGATCGATACGCGCCAGCAAGGTGTCGGGCTCCATGCTCATCACTCCAACACCGTGTAGAGTTCCGAACTGCGCCCGCCATCCACCGGCACACATGCACCGGTGATGTAGGACGCCTCGTCACTGGCCAGAAACAAAATCGCGTTGGCCACTTCCTGCGGCTGGCCGATGCGCCGCAGCGGTATCAACTTCTCGGTGTTACCACGAGCCTTTTCGTCGGACAGCATGCCAGCGGTTGCCGGGGTTTCGATGACGCCGGGAATCACCACATTGCAGCGGATCTTATTGGCGGCCCCTTCACTGGCGGCCGCGCGACTGAAGTTGATCACCGCCGCCTTGGCCGCCGAATAGCCGGCCATCCAGGGCGTACCGAACAATCCGCAGATGGAGGCGATGTTGACAATGGCACCACCACCCTGTGCTTTCATCAGCGCCATGGCCGTGCGCGTGCCCCAGAAGGTGCCGTCCACGGTGGTGCTGAAGTTGGCGTGCCAATCGGCGGTTGTGGTGCTGTCGATGGCGCCCCAGGTGTAAGCCATGGCGTTGTTGATGAGGATATCCAGGCGCCCGTGAAGGCGCGCCGCCGCTTCAATCGCGCCGACGAAAGCACACTCGTCGCTGACATCGGCGGCACTCCAGTGCGCTTGGCCACCCGTGTCGCGAATAGCACTCGCCACCGCTTGCAATGGCGCCTCGTTACGCCCGCAGAGCACCACCGTGGCGCCCTCTTCGGCAAAGCGCCGAGCGGTGGCCGCACCGATCCCGGAACCGGCACCGGTAATAAAAGCGATCTTGCCTTGCAGTCGTCCGCTCATACCCTGCTCCCGGTTCAAATGAAGGCCATGCCGCCGTTGACGGCGAGGTTCTGACCAGTGATGAAGCTGGCGTCTTCGCTGGCCAGAAACACCGCCGCACGGGCAATCTCGTCGACTTCGCCCATACGCCCCAGGGGAATGGCCTTGAGCATGCTTTGCATCCAGTCATCGGGGATGCCAGCCATCATCGGCGTGTTGGTCGGACCGGGTACCAGGGTGTTGACGCGGATACCGCTGGCCGCCAACTCCCGTGCCATGCTGCGGGTCAGCCCCATTACCCCGGCCTTGGCTGCGCAGTAATGGCTTGGGCCTTCGCCGGTCATCGCCGCCGTGCTGGAAATATTGATGACGACGCCGCGGCTGCCATGCTTTTGCATCAGGCGCACACCTTCACGGCTACATAGAAAGGTGCCCGTGAGATTGACGCCAATGACCCGCTGCCAATGTTCGTCAGGGGTGTCGACAAAGCTGTCGACCGAGCCGACGCCGGCGTTATTGACCAGGATGTCGAGACCACCAAAACGGCCCTCGATGACTTCCATGGCCGCTGCCACCGAGGCACTGTCGGCGACGTTGCAAGCCAGGGCCAGCGCCTGATCGCCGAGGCCTTCGATGGTCTGCCGGGCTGCTTGCAGGTTGATGTCGGCCGCCACCACCCGTGCGCCGGCCTGGGCAAAACACTGGGCAATCGCCCGTCCCATACCTTGGCCGGCACCCGTGATCAGGGCCACTTTGTTCGCTAGCTTCATCGTTGTCCTCCCGCACGCCTTGGCTACCCCGATCACCGGCACTGCCTGGCCTGATGATCGAGCACGGGACGAATCATTAACCCTGTTCAGAACCGCAACATCGTCCGATAAGACTAAGCCGCCGCGGTTGTTCGACGCCGCACGAAGGAGTGGTCTGAACGGACGATGCGCCTGGGCTTGATTCGGACGACACTCCTGCTCACTAGAACAAAACCGGGAGCACCCGTTGTGAACTCTTCCATCCGCGTCACCTGGCATACCCACTACGCACTGTTCGTGCTGGCCGTGATTTACATCTTCAACTACATCGATCGGCTGTTGATGGCGATCCTGATCGAACCGGTCAAGGCCGAGTTCGGCATTTCAGACACCGGCATCGGCCTGCTCTCGGGCGTGACCTTCGCGGTGTTCTACACCCTGTTCGGGTTCCCGCTGGGACGGCTCTCCGACCGCATCGGGCCCAAGCCCGTGATTGCCGCCTGCTGTATCGCCTGGAGCTTCATGACCATGGCCTGCGGCCTGGCCACCAGCTTCTGGCTGCTGGTCCTGGCGCGGATCGGCGTGGCGATCGGAGAAGCCGGTGGTACGGCACCTTCGGTCGCGATGATTTCGCAGCTGTATCCGGCCAAAAACCGTTCGACGGCGCTGTCCATCCTCATGCTGGGTTCAAGCTTCGGCGCCATTTTCGGTCTCGGTTTTGGCGGCTGGATCGCTCAGCACTACGGCTGGCGCTCGGCGTTCGTCATCGTTGGCGTGCCAGGCATCGTGCTCGGCCTGTTGCTGTGCCTCACGGTGCGCGCGCCAGCCGTTGCAAGCCAGGCGCGGACCCAGGTCGAAGTGATCCAGGATGGGTGGGCCAAAACCATGGCCAGGCTGATGGAAACCCCATCGTTTTTGTGGCTGGTGCTGACCGGTGCCTCCAGCGCCATTGCCGGGTATGCGATAGGTACCTGGAGTCCGAGCTTTCTGATCCGCTCTCACGGCTTGAACCTGCAGGACGCGGGATTTCTGGTAGGTGTGGTGGGCGGCACTGGCGCCACGTTCGGCACCCTGGCCTGCGGCATTATTTCTGACCGCATGGCCCGCCGCGATGCCGGCTGGCAGATTGGCGTGCCGCTGCTCGCCACCCTCGTCAGCATCCCGTTTGGGCTTGCGTATTTCCTCTGGCCAACCGGCATCCTGTTTCATCTGGGCAGTACCCCGGTGCCCACCGCGTTTTTGTTCTATGCCGGCTTTGCCTTCTTCGGCACCTGGTGGGCGACTCCGTGCCTGGGCGCCGTGACCCATTTGTTCCCCGCTGCGCGCCTGGCCCAGGCCACGTCGATCTTCGTCATGGCCATGACCTTGCTGGGAGTTGGCGTTGGCCCACTGTTGATCGGGGTGCTCAGTGACCTGCTCGCACCGACCCTGGGCACCGAAGCCCTGCGCTACGCCCTGGCCTCGTCGATCGCAATGCTGATGCTGTCGACCATCTTCCTGGGCCTGGCCCTGCCCCGCTACCGCGCTCAAATATTGCGTTCGGCACCGCCGATGACCGCCCCTGAAACTGCAGTAACCGCCTGATGAATGGAGATTTGAAGATGTCAGAACAAGACCTACCCCTGCCCATTGGCCATTTCGTCACCCTCGACAGTGGCTTGCGCCTGCACTACCTGGATGAAGGCAGCGGACCTGTCGTGGTCTGGTTGCACGGCAGTGGGCCAGGCGCCAGTGGCTACAGCAACTTCAAGGGTAATTACCCCGACTTTGTCGCCGCTGGCTTTCGCAACCTGGTGATCGACCTGCCCGGCTTCGGCCGTTCGGACAAACCCGACAACGTCCAGTACAACCTGGACTTCTTCGTCAGTGCGGTGTCCGGCCTGCTCAACGCCCTCGATGTGCAGCGCTGCACTCTGCTGGGCAATTCACTGGGCGGCGCCATCGCCATCGGCCTGGGCCTGGCGCAACCGCAGCTGCTCGACAAGCTGATCCTGATGGCACCCGGCGGTGTCGAGGAGCGCGAAACCTACTTCGCCAAGATCGGCATCCAGCGCATGGTCGAACTGTTCAATGCAGGCCCGCTCGATATCGACAAAATGCGCCAGATCATGAGCCTGCAACTCTTTGACGCCTCGCAACTGCCCGACAGCCTGCTGGCCGAGCGCGTCGCGGTCGCCCGATACCAGCCGCACTGCCTGTTCTCGACCATGATGGTGCCAAACATGACCGAGCGCCTTGAAGAGCTGCGCGTCCCCATCCTTGGCTTCTGGGGCACCAACGACAATTTCAACCCGGTGGGCGGCGCCATGAAAGTGCTCGACAACGCCCCGGACGCCCGCTTTATTGTGCTCAATCGTTGCGGACATTGGGTTCAGGTGGAGCACCGCGAGCTGTTCAACCGTTCCTGCCTCGAGTTCCTGCGCCAATCCTGAGCCCCCTGCAACAGCGGCAGCCTTGCCGCTGTTGCACGCACTGGCCTCCACTAGGCTGACATGACAATGACAAAATTTCCCCACTTGCTCACCCCTGGCAACATTGGTCCCCTCCAACTGCGTAACCGCATCATCATGGCGCCCATGGGCTCCAACTTTGCCGAAGCTGATGGTCACTGTGGCGAACGTATCCAGGCCTACTATGAAGCGCGTGCAGAGGGTGGTGCCGGGCTGTTGATCATGGGCGTGTGCGCCATCGCCTTTCCCGCCGGTACCGCCGAACCGTACCAGGTCGGGGTTTCCTCCGATGAGTTCATTCCCGGCCTGAGCCGCCTGGCCGAGCGCGTGCACAAGCACGGTGCGAAGATCGCCATGCAACTGCAGCACGCCGGGAAGAACGCCATACGCGACATGGCCGCGGGCCGCCCACTGTGGGTGCCGTCGATTCCACCGGCCAGCAGCTCGGACATGATGCAAGCCTTGACTCCCGAGGAGCTTGCCTCGTTTGTCAGCGCCGTGCGCGGCCGCAAAGGCGGGATAGAGATGCGGGTGATGGACCAGGACGACATCGCACAGATGGTCGAATGGTTTGCCGCCGCCGCTGAACGGGCGCAGCGCGCCGGTTTTGATGGCGTGGAGATCCATGCCGCGCACAACTACATCATCGCCGGCTTTCTGTCGTCGTATTACAACAGCCGTGACGATGCGTATGGGGGGTCGCTGGAAAATCGAGCGCGCTTGCTGCTTGAAGTGCTGGCCGCCGTGCGCGCTCGGGTGGGTGCAGGCTTTGGCGTCTGGCTGCGTCTGGATGCCGAAGAGATGCTCACCCCCGGAGGCATCACCCTCGATGATGCCAAGGCGGTAGCGCGCCTGGCTGAAGTCGCTGGCGCCGATGCGGTCAGCGTCTCAGCCTATGCCGCGACCACCAGTGGCGTGGCGTTTACCGAGGCGCCGCTGGTACAGAAGCCTGGCGCGTTTCTCGAATGGACAGCTGCAATCAAACAGTGTGTGAGCATTCCAGTGATTGCCGTCGGACGTATCGAGCCTGAAACCGGCGAAATGGCCATTGCCGCTGACCAGTGCGATTTCATCGCCATGGGTCGCAAACTGCTGGCCGATCCGCAGCTGCCGAACAAGCTGGTATCCGGTCAGCTGCAGGCTATTCGCCCGTGCATTTATTGCTACGTGTGCGTCAGCCAGATCTTTATCAATGAGCGGGTCAAATGCGCGGTCAATCCACAAACCGGGCATGAAGCCGAGCGAATCATCGGCCCGGTGGCCACCGCGCAACATGTGGCGGTGATCGGTGGTGGCCCGGCGGGCCTTGAAGCGGCGCGCGTGGCGGCCTTGCGTGGACATCGGGTGACGTTGTTCGAGCGCAGCGATCGCTTGGGTGGCACACTGTTCTTTGCCGCCCTGGCCTACCCCGAGAACGGCCGTCTGCTGGACAACTTGCTGTACCAGGTACAGCAATTGCCCATTGATGTGCATTTGCAGACTTGTGTGGACGCGGCCTTGCTGCGTGACCTGGGCGTCGATCAGGTGATTGTCGCCACCGGTGCTCAACGCGCGGCACCGGACATCCCCGGGGCCGATCAGAATCACGTGTGGAGCGGCGATGAACTGCGCCGCCTGATGACTGGTGACCGCGCCGAGGACATCGCCAAACGCAAGCTATCGCTGACGCAGCGCACCTTGATGAAGGCCGGCAACCTGATCGGTGTCACCAACAGCACCGAGGCCATGCAAAAGTTGTCGCGGGTGTGGATGCCCTTGGGCAAGCGCGTGACCATTATCGGCGGTGGGCTGGTGGGGCTGGAACTGGCGGAGTTCCTGATCGCCCGTGGGCGTCAGGTCTGTGTGCTGGAAAGCACCGCTCACCTGGGCCGGGAACTGGCGATCGTGCGCCGCTGGCGTGTGCTGCATGGCATCCGCCTGCATGGCGGTCAGCTGCTGACCGGCGTGACGGTGACCGCCATCGAGGGCAATCGCGTCCGTTATCAAACGGTTGAAGGTGAAGCCGCCGAGGTACGCGGTGATTCCGTGGTGTTGGCCAGCGGTGCAACACCTGACACCACCCTGAGTGATGCGCTGGGCAACGCAGGATTCAAAGTCGTCAGTATTGGTGACTGCCAGAACGTGGGTTACATCGAAGGTGCCATCGCAACCGGCAACCGCGCCGGACGAGAAGCCTGAAAACCCGACTGTAGCGAGCTTGCTCGCGATGGACGTCAACGATAACGCGCACTGTCTGAATGGTCGTGGTGTCTGGATGTTTTTCGTGAGCTGGCTCGCTCCCACAATGGGCACTGGAACAGCCCTGCAAGGCGGTCGCTCCAGACAAAAAAAACCCAGGTTTTCACCTGGGGTTTTTTACCTTCACATGATCAGCGCCGTTAGCGCCCCATCGCTCGTGCCGCATCCGCGGTGTACATGTCCGGGGTGAACTTGGCTTCGTTGAGAATCGGCCCCTTCTTTGATTCGTTGGTCATGGCGTAGCCGGTGTACTGCCCTGAGTTCAGGTCCATGAAGAACTGCGAACCGGCCTGCCAGGCGCTCATGTCCGGGTGGTAGTAGTAGTTGATCATCGCATGCTTCCACAGCGCACCACGGCTGTCGTAGTTGTCCGAAACCACCGAGTTCCAGGTGTCTTCGTCGATAAACAACACACGCTTGCCGTAGACATGGCGGTAGCCCTCTTTCAACTTGGCCTCGAGCACCCAGACACGGCGCAGCTCATAACGCATGTAGTCGGGGTTAGGGTGGTTGGGGGTGAGGATGTCGGCGTACTTGATGTCACCGGTGTTCGGCTTGAAAGCGTTGGCCGGCACGTAGATTTCACGCTTGCCGACCAGCGTCCAGTTGAAACGTTCGGGCGAGCCGTTGTAAAGGCGGTCTTCGTCAACAGTCATGGTGCCGTTGGTACCGATCATGGGCTGATCGTAACCGTAGCCAGGCAACTGCCGTACACGTCGGGTGGACGGGCTGTAGCTCCAGGCCTGACGCGGGTTGGTGAGGAAGTTGTAGGGTTCCTGGGAAATACTCACCACACCGTTGTCGCGCGCCGGTTTGAGCGTGGTGTTCCAGCTCATGGCCTGTACCGCGCCTTCAGTCTTGGGCTCGAGTGTCGGCGAGTTGGCTTGCGAGAGATTTCGCGCATAGGCACGGCCCCAGCCGATGCTGCCGTTTGGCAGGACTGACGCCAGGTCGCTGACCTTTTCTTCGGTGTAGGCACGCGCCGGCAACTGGTGGTTCCACAGCAGTTCCATGCCGTTTTTCGGGATTGGGAACGGTATCTGGCCGATCCCTTCGATGCCCATGCCGTCGTCGACCAGCTTGGCGTTCAAGGCGTTTTTCATCGCCCGATCGCAAACATAGTCCGGGTAACGAAAGTCACGATGACCTGGGTAGATGTTCATCTTGTAGGTGGTTGGATAGCGTTTGAGCAAGGCCTTCTGACCTTCGGTCAAATGACTTTCGTACTGGCTCATATTCTGCGCGGTGATCACCAGGATCGGCTTTTCGGAAGCGTAGGGGTCGACCGGCTGGCTGCCGGAAAACTTCACGTGATTCCAGCCTGGAACCTCGCCGAGGTACTTGCCGGTGTAGGGGGGGATGGTGCCTTCGGCGTTGCCGGCTTTCTCGGCACCGACACAGGTCAGTTCCTTGCCGAGTTTGGCAGCCTCTTGCGGCGATACTTGCGCAAGTGCGTTGCCTTGCAGGCCGACATTGACGGCCACTGCAGCTACGAACATCACGCCTTTTGTTGTTATTTTCATCGATTGGCTCCTTCGCAGACCAGGACTACTGGGGTACTCCATTGTTCCTGATCTGCTGGGGAGAACATCGTCCGGAAAGACTAATCAGTCATGCACCGACCAATAATTCACGGATCTGTGCCTTGATCAATTTGCCCGATGCATTACGTGGCAGTGCCTCCTGAAAGCCATGTACCTCGGCGGGTACCTTGTAGGCGGCAAGGCGCTGGCCGATAAAGGCACACACCTGCTCCTGGGTCGGCGCCGGATCAAGTTCGCTGCGCAGTACCAGCACCAGGCGCTCACCCAATTCCTCATCGGCCACCGCAAAGGCGGCCGCTTCGACAACCCCGGGCATTTCGCAGATACAGGACTCCACTTCACTGGCGGATATCTTTTCCCCCGCACGGTTGATCAAATCCTTGGCCCGGTCGGTGATGTAAAGGAAGCCCTCGTCGTCCAGCAGGCCTATGTCACCGGTGTCCAGCCAGCCGTCCTGCAAGGTCTGGGCACTGGCTTCGGGCAAGCGCCAGTAGGCGCTCATCAGCGTTGGCGAACGCAGCCAGATCAGGCCGCTTTGTCCTGCTGGCAGCGGCGAACACGGGTCGGGACCGATGCACACATCAACGATCGGCAGCGGCCAGCCCACCGAATCGGGTTTGTACACGAACTGGTCGCCACCCACCGCCGCTCCGATGCCATTGCTCTCGGTCAGGCCGTAACCACTGCCGCCAATCGCCTTGGGCTTGCGCTTGCTGATCTGCGCCAGCAGCCGGCTCGGCGCCAGCGCCCCCCCCAGGCCCAGACCGTAGAGGCTGTCGCTGTCGGTGCTGTCAAAGCGTGGCGAGCCGAGCAATTGCTGCATCATCACCGGTGCACCGTTGAACTGGGTGCAGCGCTCGTCGCGAATCAGGTCAAAGGCCTTGTCGACGTCCCACTTGTACATCAGCAACAAGCGTCGCCCGCTGCGCAGGGCCAGCAGAAACTGCGCGTGCAGGCCGCTGACATGGAACAGCGGCACCGCCATCAGGTTGGTCGGCGCCAGGCCGCTGTCGATCACCGCCTGGATGCGCTCGGGCGAACTCACAGCGCAGAACGCTGACTGGAACTCCAGGGCCGTCAGCGCCTGGCAAATAGCGCGGTGGCTTGACAGCACACCCTTGGCCCGACTGGTGGTACCGGAGGTATAGAGAATCAGTGCCGGGTCATCGGGGTCGATGGCGATGGCCGGCAACGCCAGCACCGGGGCCTGGATCAACGCTTCAAAACGCTGGCAGTTGGGCGTTAGTGTTTGCCCTTCCTGCACACCGACCACAATGCTGACCAGCCCCTCGTTGAGCATGTCGTCCGCCAGCAGTTGCAGGCGCTGTTCGTCACACACCAGCACCTGGGCGCCACTGTCCTGCAGACCATGGAACAGCTCGTCGCGCAGGCCCCAACTGTTCAGGGGCACACATACCGCACCGCACCGTTGCACCGCGACAAAGGCCACCAGCCAAGCCGGCTGGTTACGCATGGCGATAGCCACCCGATCGCCCTGTTTCACTGAAAAACGTTGGGACAGTTGTGCGGCCAGCCGATCGACCTGGTCAAAAAACCCGGCGAACGTCAACCGCTCCTGATCCCACACCAGAAACTCACGATCACCGTGCACGCGACCTGCATCGATAGCATCGAGCAGGTTGGGTGGTGCATGGCGAAAAGACCGCAGGCTACCGTTGGGCGAAGTCACCACCTCATACGGCGATCCCGGGCCGATCAACTGCTGCCAGGCGTTACGCCACTGTTCCAGCTTCATGTTTTCACTTCTCCAAAGACTCGAAAGCGGCGTAACGCGCACACTGGAAATCACCGTCGCCCAGACACGCCTGGACCACGCGAATCCGCTTGAGGTAAAGGCCCACATCCAGTTCGTCGGTGACACCAATACCGCCGTGCATCTGCACCGCTTCATTGCTGATCCGGGCAGCGGCTTCGCCTGCTTTCCATTTGCCCAGGCTCACCAGGCGCCCACGTTCAGCCGCGCTCAAGGCGCTGTTATCGAGTGCCGACAACGCGGCCATCACGGCGCTGCGGGCCAGTTGCAGTTCCACGTGCAAGCGCGCCGCACGATGCTGCAAGGCCTGGAACGAGCCGATGAGGGCATCAAACTGCACACGGGTCTTGAGGTAATCCAGGGTCAGGGCGAACAACTGCTCGGCGGCGCCAAGTAACTCCGCAGCCAGACACGCACGCCCCCGATCCAGCGCTTCATCCAGGGCTGGCCACGCTGCCCCCACGGTACCGAGCAAGGTTTCGCTGCCCAGTTGCACTGCACTGAATCGCAGCTGCGCGTAATTGCGCGAGTCGATCAACGACAGGGCACTGGCCTGCAGCCCGGGCGTGTCTGCCGGCACCAGGAACACGCTGATGCCCTGCCCTTCACCTGCCTGGCCGTCAGTTCGTGCAGCGACCAGGTAGGCGTCGGCACCCAGGCCATCGATCACGAAGAACTTCTCGCCGTCCAGGCGATAGCCACCGGACTCGGCGGTCGCCGTCAGCGCCGTGTGCAAAGGCCCATGGCGCGGTTTTTCATCCAGGGCCAAGGCCAGGCGCCGTTCGCCGCTGATCAACGCCGTCAGCCACTGATCCTGCTGCGCCGCAGAGCCTGCCAAATGAATCAGCGAGCCACCGAGCACCACACTGGACAACAGCGGTGAGGCCGAGAGGTTTCTACCCATGGCCTCGAAAATCGGCCCCAGACCCATGCATCCAAAATTAAGTCCACCCAGCGCCTCGGGAAACGGTATCGCGCTCCAGCCCAGGCCAACTGTCTCCCGCCACAACTGCGGATCGTAACCGGGCTCGCAGGCCTCGTCTCGCAGGCGTCGCTGCGCCGCTACCGGGCTTCGTGCCGCCAGGAACTCGCGAGCACTGTCCGCCAACAGGCGTTGCTCTTCGCTATACACCAGACTCATGGTCACACTCCCCTTAAACACTCGGCAGGTTCAAGACCCGCTTGGCGATGACATTCAACTGCACTTCTGACGAACCGCCAGAGATGGTCAGGGCAAAGCTGTTGAGCCAACCTCGGGTGACGGCCAGTTCCTCGCTGCTGAAGGGTTCGCCTTCAAGGCCCAAAGCACGGTAGCCGAGGGCGTCCAGGAGGACCTCGAACTTGTCGCGCTCCTGCTCGGTATGCACCAGCTTCATGATCGCCATGATCGCGCTGGTGTCCAGGCCAGCCCGGGCCTCTTCGCCCATGCGTTGCACGGTGAGGTTGTAGGCCTGTTCATCCATTGCACAGGCCTGGGCGCGGGTGCGCAGGGCCTGATCAGCGGGCGACTGGCCGTCTGGCAGGTAACGCTCGATCAACGGCAGTAGATGAAAGTGTGTCGGCAGGCTGAATTCGCCAAACTTGGACATCGCCCTGCGCTCGTGCTGCAACAGGCTCTTGCCCAGGCTCCAGCCGCCATTGAGCGGCCCGATCAACTGGCTCTGCGGGACCCGCACATTGTCGAAGAACACCTGGCAAAACGCCGACTTGCCGCTGATCAGGTCAATCGGCGAGACGCTGACTCCCGGGCTTTTCATGTCCAGCACGATCAGACTGATACCCTGGTGCTTGGGCGCCTTGGGATCGGTGCGCACCAAGGCGTACATCCAGTCGGATTTGTCGCCGTAGGAGGTCCAGATCTTGGTGCCATTGACCACGAAGTCATCGCCATCGGCGACTGCCGAGGTTTTCAAACTGGCCAGGTCGGAACCGGCATTGGGCTCGGAAAAACCCTGGCACCAGCGTACCTCACCGCGGCACATGGGTGGCAACAGCGCCTGCTTCTGCGCTTCGCTGCCGAACTCCAGCAGCACCGGACCAAGCATCCAGATTCCCAGATTGATTTGCGCCGGTCGACATTTGAGCCGACGCAGTTCGCTTTCCAGTACGGCGTTGTATTCGGCGCTCAGTCCACCCCCGCCATATTCGCTGGGCCATTGCGGACAGAACCAGCCTTTGTCGCGCATACGCTCGAACCAGAGGCGGGTGTCTTCATTGGGAAAGGCTACATGACGCCCCCCCCAGACCATCTCGCCCTCGGGAGTGGCGGTGCGCAGCGACGGTGGGCAATTGGCCTCCAGCCAGTCCCGCGTCGCTTGCCTGAATTGTTCGATTGCGCTCATTCGTTCACCTGAAAGGGACGTTATTGTTATTCGCATCAAGGGTACAGTCTGAATCAGCGCCTGGTACGCGGCATCCCCAGGCCAAACTGGGCGATCAACTCACGCTGGATTTCATTGGTGCCGCCGCCAAAGGTCAAGTTGACCGACGCCCGCACTTCATACTCCAGTTCGCCGAGCAGATAAGCTGCCGCAGAACCTGCCCGGGTCAGCCCGCTGGCACCGACAATGGCCGACAACTTGCGCAGGATCTCGATCGCCGACTCCGAGCCATAGACCTTGGTCGTGGAAGCCAGCGCGACGTCGACCCGATCACGCTCAAGGTCGGCGGCGATGCGAAAGTTGATCAGGCGCATCGCTTCAAGCCTTGCATAACACTCGGCCAGGTCGCGCCGTACCCAGGCATGGTCGGTGGCGCGGTGGCCCTGCTCATCGGCACAACGTGCCCACAAGTAAACCCGGCTGAACAAGCTGACGACTTTGTCGGACCATGCTCCCAGCCCCAGGCGTTCGTGGTTGAGTTGCGCGGTGATGAGTTTCCAGCCGCCGTGCAACTCGCCCACCAGCATGTTCCGCGGCACCCGTACGTTATCGTAATACGTGGCCGCCGTGGGGTTGCCGGAAGTCGGAATCAGGGTGCTGGAAAAACCTTCGGTGCGGGTATCGAGAATCAGGATCGAGATACCCTTGTGTCGCGCCTGCTCAGGGTCGGTGCGCGCCGCCAGCCAGATGTAATCGGCCGAGTCGGCACCCGACGTCCAGAGTTTACTGCCATTGATCACAAAGCCGTCGGCATCTTCGCGGGCAGTGGTCTTGAGGACTGCCAGGTCACTGCCGGCACTGGCTTCGGAGTAACCAATGGCAAAGTTGATTTCGCCTGCGGCAATGCCGGGCAGGAATTTTTCCTTTTGCAGCGCCGAACCATGCGCCATCAGGGCCGGGCCGACAGTGCTGATGGTCACGAACGGCAACGGCGCGCCGGCAATGTTGGCTTCTTCGAAGAAGATCAACTGCTCGGTGGCCGCGTAGCCCTGGCCACCGTAAGCCTTGGGCCAGCCGACGGCCAGCCAGCCATCACGGCCGATCTGGGCGATGGTGCGGCGAAACAGCTCGCCGCCTTCGGTGCCACGCATTTGCTGGCGTAGCTCGGGGGTCATCAGGTTCTGGAAGTAGTCCCGGACCTTGAGCCTCAGAGCACGTTGTTCGGGGGTGAGATCGACGAACATGAGACGCTCCTTATACCGCGCCGAGAATCAGGCCGCTGGTAGGTACGCCGGTTCCGGCGGTCACCAGCACGTTTTCCACACTGTCCACCTGGTTGACCGCCGTTCCACGGACCTGTCGCACCGCTTCGGCGATACCGTTCATGCCGTGGATGTAGGCCTCGCCCAACTGCCCGCCATGGGTATTGATCGGGAATTTTCCGCCACGGACATGGTGCCCGGCGCGAATGAACTCCTTGGCCTCGCCGCGCTTGGCCAGGCCGAACTCTTCCAGTTGAGGCAACACGAAAGGCGTGAAGTGGTCATAGATCACCGCCGTCTGCAAGTCTTGCGGGCCCAGGCGCGACTGGCTGTACAGCTCCTTGGCGACCACGCCCATCTCCGGCAGGCCGGTGATGTCGTCACGGTAGAAGGAGGTCATCACTTGCTGCCCCGCGGCGATGCCCTGGGCCCCGGCCTTTATGATCACCGGCTTTTGCGGCAGGTCGCGGGCGCGCTCCGCCGAGGTGATGACCATGGCCACCGCGCCATCGGACTCCTGGCAGCAGTCAAGCAAGTGCAGCGGCTCGCAGATCCAGCGCGAAGCCTGGTGCTCTTCGAGGGTAATCGGCTTGCCGTAGAAAAACGCCTGGGGGTTGGTGGCGGCGAAATCGCGTACCGCGACCGCGACCCGGCCGAAGTCTTCGGAGGTGGCGCCGTAGGTGTGCATGTAGCGCTGGGCAAACATCCCGACCCAGGCCGCAGGGGTGTGGAAGCCGTGGGGCATGTACCAGCCGTAATTGACGTTCTCGAAAGTCGGCGTCGAGGCGAAGCCGTAACTGCCCGTGCCGAAGCGGTACCAGGAACGTTCGTTCATCGCCCGATAGACCACCACCACCTTGGCCACGCCGGTGGCTACCGCCATCGCCGCATGCATCACCGGCCCGCAGGCGGCGCCACCACCGTGGGGCACCTGGGAGAAGAACTTGACGTCCTTGCAGCCCAGCAGGCGAGCTATTTCATACTCCGGAACCTTGTCTACCGAGTAGGAACTGAAGCCCTCGACCTCGGAGGGATCGATGCCCGCGTCCTTCAGCGCCGCCAGGGTCGCTTCCATGGCCAGGCGCAGTTCGGTGCGCCCGGAATTCTTGGAAAACTCGGTCGCGCCTAGCCCGACAATGGCGGCGCGGCCGGAAATCGACGAATTCGTCATTTGTGATGTCTCCCGCGAATTAGGGCAGAACCAGCGCGACCGTACCGGTCACGTGATTGCCCATGGAGTTTTTGCCCTTGAGGGTCACTTCCAGGGTGCGTGTAGCCGCATCCTGATGGGTCACTTCGCCGCTGAAGATCATGCTGTCACCGGGGTAGTTCGGCGCGCCCAGCTTGATTTTCAGCGAGCGGAACTGCACCTGCGGGCCGCTCCACTGCTCGATGAAGCGTTGCACCAGGCCGTTGGTGGTCAGAATGTTCATGAAGATATGCGACGAACCCAGCGCGCGAGCCGCTTCCAGGTCATGATGACCGGGGAAGTAGTCGCGGGTGGCAATCGCACCGCCGGCAATCAGGCCGACCGTGATCGGAATCGTCAGCTCGGGCAGTTGCTCGCCGGTGTGCACGTCTTCAAAGCGCTTGGTGTTCATCGAGGTCATATTTCCATCCCAAGGTGTCGTTATCGCTCAGCCAGTCGCCGAGGCGTTCCAGGATCACCGACGATCCTCCCAATGCACTGCTCAGCGCCCGGCTCCAATACAGGAACCGGTGGATCGGGTACGTCAGGTCGACGCCGATACCGCCGTGCACATGCTGTGCGGTGTGCCCGATGCGGTGCCCGGCTTCGCAGGCCAGGTACGCCGTGGCCAGGGCCTCGGCGGGTGCCGGCAGACCGGCGTCCAGGCGGTAGCACAGTTGCCACAGCGCACTGCGCAGCACTTCAAGGTGCACATGAGTGTCGGCCATGCTCATCTGCACGGCCTGGAAGCTGCCGATGCTGCGGTCGAACTGCTCCCGCTCGTTGACATAAGCCACGGTGCGGTGCACCTGCTCGGCGCTGACACCCAGTTGCAACGCCGCCAGGGCGGCAATCGAGCGCGGTGCCAGCCAGTCCAGCGCAGCCTCGGGCAGCACCTGATGTTTGCCCAGGGCGACGCCTTCGAAGTTCAGGTCGGCAAGGGCTTCACCGTGGGTCATGACCCCGGCCACGCTGCTGATGCCCGCCTGACCCAGTTCAACCAGCACCAGCCGTGGCTGCCCCATGACCTGGGCTAGCACCAGCGCCGCCACTGATTGTTCGGCCAGGGCCAGTGCGGCGACCCGCCCGTCCAGACGCCAGCCGTCAGCCTTGGCGCTGGCCTGAAGTTCAATGCCGCGCACGTTGCTCAGGCCATCGAGGCTCAGGGTCAGCAACCCCGTAGCGGTCACGGCCTGTTCAACCCAGGGTGACAGTGGCGCACCGCCGAATTCGGCCAGGGTGGCCGCCGCCAGTTGGTGACGCCACAGCGGCACTTGCGCCAAAGCGCCACCTTGGGCATCGAGGATCTGCATCAGCTCGGTCATGCCCAGCCCGCTGCCACCGGCCGCTTCGGGGATGGCCAGGGCATGCAGGCCGGTTTCCACACAACCGGACCACAATTCATGCATGTAGGCTTGCCCCGACAGATCCCAGTCCCGCAGACGCTCGTCGGTGCAGTAGTCGTTCATTAGGCTGCCCGCCATTTCGGCAATGGCGCGCTGGTCTTCATTGAGTTCAAAATCCATACCGCCCCCTACTCTGCCAACGGCCGGAACATCGGCAACGCCAGATCGTCGTCGAAGGTCTGGAATTCGACCTGCAAACGCTGGCCGATGCTGATGTCTTCACGCTTGACGCCCACCAGGCCGGCGATCAGGCGCACGCCTTCGTCCAGCTCGATCAGGCCGATTGGATTGGGATGATCAAATGGCGCCACTTGCGGGTAGTGCATCACCACAAAGGAATACAACCGCCCCTTGCCGCTGGCTTGCAGGGTGTCCCAATCGAACGAGTGGCACTCGATACACACCGGTGCCGGCGGATGCCGCAAGGTGGCGCACTGGGTGCAACGCTGGATCAACAACTGGCCTTGCTTGCAGCCGTCCCAGAAAAACCGCGTGTCGTCGCTCATGCCGGGTGTCGGCCGCTTGGCCACCACCGATTCGACGCTCGCTTGGGGCTGCGTCTCGACCTTTTGCGCGCTGGCCGGGCGGAACTTGAAGACCCGGAACAACAGCTCGCCGACCTTTTCGTCGCCAGCGGCCTGTTGCGAGAAGTAGGTCATGACCAGGGTGACAAAAAAGCCGGTGCCAAGGCCCGTGGTCTTTTCATCGCCGACGGACTCCAGGCGCGTGGTGTAGTAGAGCTTTTCACCCAGACGCAGGTTGCGCTCGAAGGTCAGTTCAGAGTTCACCGCCACCACCGACGGATAGCCGTAGGCATCCATCAGTCCAAGCACCTCATAGGGGTTCTCGGTGGTCGAGCCCGGGGCGTAGTTGTTGATGTGAAAGCCTTCCATGCACCAGATCTGCAGCATGGGTGGCGGCGCGATAATCCCGTCGTTGCAGCTGCTGGCTGCCGCCAAGGGGTCGGTGTACAGCGGATTTTCAAGGCCGATGACTTCGCACCACTGGCGAATCATCGGTGCGTTAACTTCGTCCCAGGCGTTCACGCGACCGTATTGGCGCCCAACCAGGGCGCGTACTGTGGATAGCAATTCTGGATCAGCCAAGTTCGTCTCCTGCGTGTTCAAAGCGGCGCCCGTTACTGCAACGCCGACGTGGGTCGATCAGTGCGGCGCGACCTGCGCTGCGCTGAGATAAGCCGGGCGTTCACCGCCGCCATGTAGCAACAAATTGCATCCACTGGCGTAACCGGCCAGCCTGGATGCGATGTACAGACAGGCATTGCCGATGTCTTCCGGCAGGGCCATGCGTCCTGCCGGGATACCGGCACTGACGGCGGCGATACCCGCTTCATCGCCGTAATGCACGTGTGAGAGTTCGGTACGCACCAGGCCAGGGCTCACTGCCACAACCCGCACCTTGGGCGCCCATTCCGCCGCCAGTGATTGCACCAGCGCCAGCACCCCGGCCTTGGCCGCGCCATAGGCTGCAGTGCCCGGCGAGGCGCGCAACCCGCTGATGCTGCCGATAAAGACGATGCAACCGCCCTCGGCCTGGGTTTGCATCATCAGGTTGGCTTGCTGGGCGACGTTGAGCGGGGCAATCAGATTGAGACGGATAATCCCCTCATGAAACCGCGGCGAGGCGCTCGCGGCGTCGGCTGACGGGCTGCCACCGGCGTTGTTGATCAGAACGTCGAGGCGCCCGTAGTCGCTGCGGATACTGTCGAACAGGCTTTGCAGCGAAACCTGGTCTCGCACGTCGGCGGCGATGAAGTCCGCCCGTGCCCCCTCCACGCTTGGCAATTGTTCCGGCGCGTTGCGCCCACATACGATCACCCTGGCACCCGCGGCGAGAAAGCTACGGGCAATACCCGCACCTATACCCTTGGTTCCGCCGGTGACCAATACCACCTTGCCGTTGTAATCCAGCCCCGAGTGACCACTCATGGCACGTTCCTCATGCTTGTGTTGAGGATCACTCTAGGGACAAAGTCGCCCGCCAACTTCGTCTGAACGGACGATGACTCGACGCGCCGCGCTCGCAACAATCCGCCAAACGGCGCCCGCCCGCTGGCGCCCACGACCTGAGGTTGACCATGTCCGAATCACTGCCCGCGCCGGTACTGCTGGAGTACCCGACCCCCGGTGTCGCCCTGCTGCGGCTTAACCGACCGCACGCCACCAATGCCCTGAGCCTGGAGCTACAGGCCCTGCTGTCGCAGTACTTCAGCGAACTGGGAGACAATCCCGAGGTGCGCTGCATCCTGTTGACCGGAGGCGACAAGGTGTTCGCCGCCGGTGGCGATATCAACAGCCTGGCCGGAGTCGGCCCGATCGATATCTACCAGCGCCATACCGAGCGGGTCTGGGCGCCCATCCAGCATTGCCCGAAGCCGGTGATAGCGGCCGTGTGCGGCTACGCCTATGGCGGTGGCTGCGAGCTGGCCATGCTCGCTGACATCATTGTGGCCGGACGCAACGCGCGCTTCTGCCAACCGGAGATTCGCATCGGCATCATGCCCGGCATTGGCGGCACCCAGCGTCTGGTACGCGCGGTCGGCAAGGCCAAGGCCATGCGCATGGCTCTGACCGGGCAGCCGATCACCGCCGAAGAAGCCTGGGTCTGCGGTCTGGTCAGCGAGGTGGTGGATGACGATCAGGTGCAAGCCCATGCCTTGAAACTGGCCCAGCTGATTGCCGCCATGCCGCCGCTGGCCGCCGAACAGATCAAAGAAGTCATACTCGCGGGCATGGATGCTCCGCTGGAGACCGGCCTTGCGCTGGAGCGCAAAGCCAATGCCTTGCTGTTCGCCTCGCGGGACCAGAAGGAAGGGATGCAGGCCTTTATCGAGAAAAGGCCTGCGCAGTTCGAGGGCCGCTAAGGGCAGGAGCGGGCCTGGCCCGCCACTGCTGCGCGCAACTCGCTCTTGACCACCTTGTTCGAGGCGTTCACCGGCAGCGCCTTGAAGAACCGCACCTGGCGCGGCACCTTGTAGTTGGCCATGCGCTCCCTCGCCCAGGCAATCAGCGATGGCTCATCCAGTTCCCGGCCCTGGCGCAACACTACGCAGGCGCAGCCCACTTCTCCCATGCGCTCATCCGCCACCCCGATCACCGCCACCTGGGCGACGGCCGAGTGTTCGATCAGCCCCGCCTCAATCTCTGCCGGGTAACAGTTGAAGCCACCGACAATGAACATGTCCTTGAGCCGGTCGGTGATCTGCAGGTTACCCCCGGCATCCAGGTTGCCGATATCACCGGTGTGCAGCCAGCCGTCGGCATCGATGGCCTGCGCCGTGGCCTCGGGGTCGTTGAAGTAACCCTGCATCACGTGGAAACCGCGCAGGCAGATTTCCCCCGACTCACCCGCCGCCACCGGCTGGTTTTCAGCCGAACGGATGCACACTTCGGTGCCTTCGATCGCCCGCCCGCTGGTGGCGGCGACGATGTCGGCACGATCATCCGGGTTGCAGATGGTTGCCAGGCCGCCGCATTCGGTCAGGCCGTAGGCAGTGGTCACCACGGCGACTCCCAGTTCCTTGCGCATGCGTTCGATCAGCACCGGCGGGATGGTCGATGATCCGGTCACGGCAATGCGCAGGCTCGACAGGTCGGTCTCGGCCAGGCGTGGGTGCGCCAGCATCGACAGGTACAGCGTCGGTGGCCCCGGCAGTACGCTGATGCGCTCGGCGGCGATGCGCTGGAACACCGCTTCGGCATCGAACACCGCATGGGGCAGGATGGTCGCACCGGCCAGCAGGCAGGTCAGCCAACCGGCCTTGTAGCCAAAGGCATGGAAAAACGGGTTGATGATCAGGTAACGGTCACCGGGTTGCAGGCCAATCACCCTGACGTATTCGTTGTATGCGCGCAGGGTTTGCCCGTGGGCGCTCATTACCCCCTTGGGTTTACCCGTGGTGCCTGAGGTGAACAGCAAGTCCGACAAGTGCCGCGGACCGACCGCCACTGCACGCTGGCGGGCCTGCACCTCACTGACCGGCTCGCCCTTGGCGAGAAAACCGTGCCAGCCAAGGTCGGTGGCCGACTGCGGCTGCGCCGGCCCCATGACCACCAGTTGCTCCAGGCTGGCCGGGCGTAGCGGCGCTAGCATCGCCTGGTAGTCCAGGCCGAGAAACTCGCCCTGCATCAACAGCACGCGCGCCTGGCTGCGCATCAGGATGTCAGCGGCCTCAGCGCCTTTCATACGGGTGTTGATCGGTACCAATACCGCCCCTGCGCAATGCACACCCAGGGCTGCGATCACCCAGTCGCAGCAGTTCGGTGCCCAGATCGCCACACGGTCGCCCGCCTCGATTCCCAGTGCCATCAGGCTGCGGCACACACCGAGCGCCAATACCGGTAAATCACGATAATCGATGGCTATACCGTCTTGCTCGATGGCCGCCCGGCCAGCAAAGCGTTCGGCACTGGCGAACAGCAAGGCGGGAATCGACAAGGGCAACGGGGTCCAGGCAGTCAAGGTGCCCGGTAATGCGGAACATGGGGTCATAGTGACAAACTCGGCTATCGGGTTATTCGGGAAAGAGCACCCGCAGGTGCTCGCTGCGGGCCAGGGACTGGCACGCCAGCGTCCAGCCCTGGTCAATTTCCTGTTGATCAAGGGCATCGTTGCGCAGCATCTGCACCTCGCCACTCTCGACGGTACACATGCACGTGGCACAGGAGCCCACCAGGCAGGAACTCGGCGGTTTCAGACCTGCCCGACGCATGGCATCAAGCAGGGTTTCGCCTTCGGCGCAAGGCACCTCGAACTCTTCACCGTCCAGGCGCACCGAAAGCTGGCTGCTCGGCTGGCTGGTATCGATGATGGGCGGCGGCGTGACCGCACCCTCTTCGGGCAGGGAAACGAAACGTTCGACATGGATCTGCGCGGCAGGCATATCCAGGCTTTGCAAGGCGCTGACGGCGGCATCCATGAACGGTCCTGGACCGCAGATAAACGCCTCAGCACGGGCAAACGGCCGGGCCAGTTCCGCCAGTTGGCTCACCGCCACAATGCCTTGCACCGAGTCGAGCCAGTGCACCACCTGCAAACGCTGCGGGTGCGCACTGGCCAGGGCCTTGAGCGAGTCGCGAAAGATCACCGAGGCTTCGTCACGGTTGGCGTAGATCAGCAGGATCCGCCCGGAACCGGCCAGCAGCGCCGAACGCAGGATCGACAGCAACGGGGTCACGCCGCTGCCGCCGCCGAACAAAAGCAGGTCAGTGTCCAGCTGGCGCGGTACAAAGACCCCGGCCGGCACCAGCACCTGCAGGCTGTCGCCCGCCTGCACGGCGTCGCACAGCCAGTTCGAGGCGCGCCCGTCGCGCACCCGCTTGATTGTGACGCGCAGCGGCTCGTCGAGCAGAGGCGTGCTCGACAGCGAATAGCAGCGCGGTAACCAGCCGCCCTGGTGCGGCACACGCAGGGTCAGGAATTGCCCGGGGCGGTAACGGAAACGTTGCGCCAGCGCCTCTGGTAGCTCGAACTCCAGGGAGCGGCTGTCGGCGGTCTCTTCAATCACGCGCGCCACGCGCACTGTCAGGTAGTCCAGGCTCATATCAATTGCTCGCTGGGTTCGACTTCGACGCGTGTCCCGGCAGTCGTCAGCGACCGCCCGGCACGCCGCCCGGAAAACACACAATCGGCCAGCGACAGGCCGCTGACATAAAGGTGCGAAGGAATGCCGATGGCGGTGCGCCCGGCCGCGTAGAGGCCGGGGATCGGCTGCCCCTGGTCATCCACCACCGCGCCGCTGGTTTCATCGACCTTGAGCCCGCCCAGGGTCAGCGCGCCCAAGGGAAAAATGGGATTGCCGACCGAAATGTCGCAGGCGTAGAACGGCCCCTGATCGAGCACCTGGCGGCTGTCAGGGGATTTGCCGAAGGCATCCTCCGCGTCACCCCGTGCGGCGGCGTTGTAGGCAAGCAAGGAGCCGCGCAGCACATCGGCACGCATGCCCGTGACCTGGGCCAGTTGCTCCATGCTATGGCCCTTGCGCACCCCGCGCAGCATCAGCAGCAATGCCGGCAGGCTCTGGAACCACCAGTAACCGGCGAACAGCGCCTGCTTGATCGACTGGCCGCGCAAGCGAGCATCCAGCACCAGCCAGGCCTTGCCACCCTGCTCTTCGCACAGGGGTTGGCCCAGCGTCGCCCCGTAGACTTCTTCGTTGACGAAACGCTGACCGAGGGTGTTGACCACAATACCCTTGGGCCAGCACAACGGCGGGTTGATGAAGCGCCAGGCCGAGACCCGCTGCAATCGATCACTCACCGCGCCGGCACTGAGTCCCAGACGCAGGCCGCTGCCATCGCAGCCGGTCGCCCCGACCTTGAAGTTGCGACGAAACTTCGGCGCATGCTGGCTGATCAGCTCGCGGTTGAAGATGAACCCGCCGGTACTGAGCACCACCCCACGGCAGGCACGCACCAGTTGCGGACGGGCAAAATCACACTCCAGTTGATACACGCGCTGGCGCAACCTGTCGCAGTAGCGTGGAGCGAAATTCTGCAGGCGCTCGGCCCGTGCGGCCCATCTGGCATGCAACCGCGCCTGTGCACTGCCGGCTGGCAGGCACCAGAGTTCGGCACCCAACACCTGCCCCCTGCGGTCAATCACCAGGCGCCGGGCAGCCGCCTGAAGCTTGGGGCGTACACCGTTGCGCAGGCAGGCAGCCTTGAGGTGTGAATACAGCACCGCGCCGCACTGGCCCTTACCCACGGTGCGATGGCCGCGAGGGGCTGGTGGCAGTTCATCGCGGTGCGAAGGCACCAGCTCGTTGCCGGAGTAGTAGAGAAAGTGGCCGTCTGAGGGGTACGAAGTCTTGCCGCCCGGCGGCATGCTGTGGGCATAGGGCACGCCATGGCCTTCCAGCCAGGCCAGGTTGGCCACGCTGTCTTGGCAAAAGCGCCGCAAGGTGGCATCAGCTACCACACCCTGGGTCTCGTGCCGGAGGTAGGTGAACATCGCTTCGGGCGTGTCGGCAAAGCCTGCGGCCGTTTGCTGGCGGGTACCACCGCCGGCGTAGACGACACCACCGCTCTTGGCGCTGGCACCACCGCCGGTAAAGCGATCGGCCACCAGCACATCGGCACCGTTGGCGCGGGCTTCGAGGGCGGCGCAGGCACCCGCCGCCCCCCAGCCGATGACCAGCACGTCACATTGATCATCCCAGTGTACGGCGTTAGCGTCGGCCACCTGCAAGGCCGGCTGGATCGGGGTACAGGTTGAGTTCACAGCGGCAGGCATGGCAGCTCCTCAGCGTTGAGCGGCAATGTGGTTGGCCGCGATGTAGCCAAAGGTCATGGCTGGCCCGAGGGTTCCGCCCGCGCCGGGATAGCTGGTGCCCATCACCGACGCCGAGCAGTTGCCAATGGCATACAGGCCGGGAATCGCTTCACCGTCCTGACTGACGACCTGGGCGTGCTCGTTGGTCAGCAGCCCGCCCTTGGTGCCGATGTCGCCAGCATCCAGTCGCATGGCGTAATACGGTCCCTTGCTCAGTGGTGCCAGGCACGGGTTGGGCTTCACATTGCTGTCACCGTAGTAACGGTCGAAAATGTTGCTGCCACGGCCGAAGTCGGTATCCACGCCACTGCGGGCGAACTCGTTCATGCGTGTCACGGTCTGCTCCAGCCCCACACTGTCGACGCCAATCTGCGCCGCCAGCGCCGACAGGCTGTCCGCCTTGAAGTACAGGGAATTGAGCCATTGCTTGCGCAGGCGGCTGTCGGGCATGACCTGGGCCGGCATCAAAGGCCCCATGGCGTAGTTGAAGCGAAAGTGCCCATCGAAAATCACCCAGGCCGGTATCGACTGCCCACCGGTGTCCTGGTTGTCGCGGTACATAGCGTCGACAAACTCCAGGTATGGGGCCGCCTCGTTGACGAAACGCCGACCCTGGCTGTTGACCACCAGGGCCCCCGGGAACGCCCGCTCGGCAAACACGCCCCGAGGCTTTTCCTCGCCCGGCACGGCAATGGTCGGGGCCCACCAGGCCCAGTCCATCAGGGCCGTTGCCGCCCCCAGCGCAATCCCGGCTTCCAGCGCGGCGCCGGTGTTATTGCCCGGCGGAGTGGCGCTCCAATCCCGCTGGGTCGGCTGCGGCAGGTAGCGCTCGCGCAGCGCCTGGTTTTGCTCGAAGCCGCCAGAGCCGAAGATCACCCCACGCCGGGCATGCAGTTGCAACGTCTCACCTTCCCGGCAGACCTGCACACCACTGACGCGGCCATCCTCGGTCAGCAGCGACTGGAAGTCGGTGTTGAGCCACAAAGGAATGTTGCGGTCCATCAGAGAACGGCGCAGGGAGGCAACCAGGGAACTGCCCAGAGCTGCGCGGCGATCGCGACGACTCTTGCGGCGCCACTTGAAATCCAGCTTGTAGCGCAGCATCAGGCCGAGGATCAGCAGGCGCCAGCCGAACGAGCGGGACATGGCCTTGTGTGCATGCCGGGCAGTCCAGGCAATACGCCCCATCAGCAGGGTCGAAGGTGAAGGCGCACGCAGGTTCACCAGTTCATCCCCCAATAGACTGGTGTCGAACAACTCCGGGTCCAGGGTGCGCCCGCCCGCCAGGGAGCCTGGCAGTTGCGGGTAATAATCAGGGTATTTCTGCGCTACGGCGTAGCGCACGTGACTGGTGTGTTCCAGGGCCTGGATCATCTGCGGCGCGTGTTTGAGGTAGGCGCGCAGACGCGGTTCATCGCCATGCACACCGGTGGCCGCCTTGAGGTATTGCAGGGCCAGGTCAAAACTGTCGCGCCCGCCTTTGGCGGCAAAATAATGGTTGTTGGGAATCCAGATGCCGCCGCCGGAGATCGCCGACGTACCGCCGAACTTGTCGCTTTTTTCCACAACCAATACCGACAGACCCTGGTCGGCGGCAAACAGTGCCGAGGTCATTGCCCCTGCGCCGGAGCCGACGACGATCACGTCATAGTGAGAAACAGGCTGAGCTTTAGCTGTCATTGTTCTTATGCCTTGGCTGTATTCGCAAAGATCCCGGCATGCCGGCCAGGGGTTGGCAAGCCCGGGCCTGCGCGCAGCCCCGGGCACGACTCATACGTACGGGTCGGGGTTGGGCAGGCCCATCTGCACGGCACCGAGGCTGCGACTGAAGGCCATGTAGTTGTTGGCGATATGCCCACGCGCCTGGTGCAGGTCGCGGAACAGGCGCGCCACCGGATTGGTGTTGTACAACCCCGAGGCGGCCATGCAGCGCAACAGTTCGTTGACCTTCTCGGCGCAGA
Organism: Pseudomonas sp. NFX224; assembly: GCF_048565165.1. Lineage (NCBI taxonomy): Bacteria > Pseudomonadati > Pseudomonadota > Gammaproteobacteria > Pseudomonadales > Pseudomonadaceae > Pseudomonas > Pseudomonas sp. NFX224. The sequence goes on from NZ_CP183416.1 coordinate 1,013,404, forward strand.
TATTGGTGACATAGGAAGACTGGTAGCGGTACAGCAAACGGGTTTCCACGTCCGGGTACTCACCCGCCTCGGCCAGTTGCATCAGGTGCGCGTAGTTGCGCTCAAGCACCAGCCTCAGGCTGTCGACGGTGATCGTGGCCTCCGCCACCGTGGTTTGTGCTACCGGGTCATCGGCGGTTTTCATCCCGTGTTTGCCGATGTGCGCGGCGGCGCTGGCACGAAACTCGTTGATCGCCCCCTGCAAGGCGCCGATCGCCGATGAGGACACCGCCCGGGTGAACACCTGGGCAAAGGGAATGGCGTAGATCGGGTTGGTGTTGACCAGCCGTCCCGGCGTGGCGTCGATTGTGTTGTTGTTGGTGCGTTGCACACGGTGTGCCGGCACGAAGGCATCCTCGACCACGATGTCGTGGCTGCCGGTGCCGCGCAGGCCCAGGACATCCCAGTTATGCTCGATACGGTAGTCGCTGCGCGGGATCAGGAAGGTGCCGTGCTCAGCCGCCTGGTCGCCATCGGCCGGCAGTACGCCACCCAGCAAGCACCATTGACAGTGTTCGCTGCCGCTGGAAAATCCCCAGCGCCCGCTGATACGGTAGCCGCCTTCGACTACGGTGACCTTGGCCACCGGCATGTAGGTGGAGGAAATCAGCGTCGATTGATCCTGGCCCCAGACGTCACGCTGGGCTTCGATCGGGTAACGCGCCAGCTGCCAGGGGTGTACGCCCATCACACCGTAGATCCATGCCGTGGACATGCAGCCTTCGGCGAGAATCATCTGGATTTCAAAGAAGGTGCGCGGATCGACTTCGTATCCGCCGAATGCCCGGGGTTGCAGCGCTCGCAACAGGCCGGTCTCTTGCAGCTCGAATATCGTTTCGTCCGGTACCCGGAACTCGCGATCAGCTCGCGCGGTGCGGTTTTTGAGTGCTGGCACCAGGCGCCGAGCGTGTTCCAGCAGCTGGATTTCTTCCGGCGTTTTTACTCGCATGCTGTCCATCCGTTCGTTCTCCCAATCTCGTTGCGCGGTTGCGCGAGCCTTGGTTGATGATCGAACGCAGCAAACGATTATTCATCGTCAAAGCGGACTAGAGAACACTTGCAGAACAGCCGTGCGACGCCATCCCTGGCGCCGTTTCAGGCTGATTAAATGACAGCGCGTCTGGCGACCCAGGGACGGTCCTGTTCCAGTTGCGACGCAAGGCGCAGCAGCACGTCTTCAGCACCCAGGCGAGCGGTGAACATCATGCCCACCGGCAGTCCGTTGTCGCTCATGCCCAGCGGCAAGGTTATGGCCGGTTGTCCGCTGACGTTGGCCAGCACGGTGAACGCAGCACTGCCCATGGCCTTGCGTGCATAGCTTTCGTACGGCTGGTTGAGCGAGAGCTCGCCCAGGGCCGGCGTCAGGCTGGCGGTGACCGGTGAGAGGATCACATCAAAACGCTCGAACTGCTGCTCCATGGTCATACTGATGTCTTCGAACGCATGCCGCGCCCGGACGACGCCCTCACCCGTGGCCTTGCTGGCTCGCTCCAGCACACCAAAGGTGATGATTTCCAGATCCTGCGGCCCCAACGCGCGGCCCAGTGACTTCTCACGGTCATTGACCGACGCCAGCAGGGAGTTGCCGATCGCCACGCCATGGGCACCGAACAATTGCTGGGCCTGAATCGGCAGGCGCAGTTCATCGACCTCATGACCAAGGCCGAGCAACTGCTTGATCGTCTCCTCCAGGACCTTGGCAATGGCCGGGTCCAACGGGGCACCGGTCAGCGACTCACGCACCAGGCCCACCCGCAAACGACCTGGATCGCGGCCCAGTTCCTCGACGTAGGGCCGTTGCAGTGGCTGTGTCCAGTACGGGCTGCCGATTTCATGGCCCTGCCCGGCATCGAGGAACAAGGCGGTATCACGCACGCTGCGCGAGACCACGTTGGCGACACTGGCACCGAAGGAGCCTTCAAGGCGCGTTGGTCCGCTCGGGGTGCGATAGCGCGTCGGCTTGAGCCCGACCAGTCCGCAATAGGACGCGGGTATGCGGATCGAACCGCCGCCGTCGGTGGCATGGGCGACTGGTATGATGCCCGCCGCCACCGCCGCAGCGGAACCACCGGAAGAGCCACCCGCGCTCAAGGCCAGGTTCCACGGGTTGCGGGTTTGCCCCCACGCCAGCGACTCGGTGGTGGTGGTCAGGCCGAATTCCGGGCTGGCGGCTTTGCCGAAAGGCACCGCGCCGGCCATTTCATAACGGCGGATAAGGGTACTGGTCACGCTCGCCGGCGGCGCATCCTTGAACAGACGGCTGCCGTTGCTGGTAGTCGTGCCTTGCAGGTAGGTGTTGAGGTCCTTGAGCAGGATCGGCACGCCTGCCAGCGAACCCTTGTCCAGGGTCGCGGCCTGACGTCTGGCCGCCAGCAGCGCATGGGCGTAATCGTCATGGCGCATGATCACCGCATTGATTTTCGGATTGACCAGCTCGCACCGGGCAATGGCTCCGGCCAGCAAGTCGTCGGCGCTGAAGTCACCGGCCTGCAGGCCCTTGACCATGGCCCAGGCATCCAGGTCCTGATAGTCGCCGGCAGACAAACCGCTCGCCGCATGGACATCGGCAAAACGTCCCAGGAGCCCCACGCCCAGTGCCGCAACGCTGGCTTTGAGCACCTGGCGTCGAGGCCAGCCGTCAGCAGCATTGGCTCCGAGTGAAACAGCAGTATCGCCTTGTGGCAATGGATCGTGTTCCATGTGCTGAATTCCGTTTTTTATTGTGTTTTTCATGTCGAATGACTCACCTCATGTCAGCAACACCGCTCAGTCCGGGGTGATCTGCGCCACCATCGCGGCGAGAAATTGCTCACTGTAAGGCGGCAGCAAACCCCATTCGCGGCGTGGATCGTGTTCCGGGGCCTTGAGTACCGTGCGCAGATGGCTGAACTCGATAAAGCCTTCGCGGCCGTGATAGTGCCCCATGCCCGACGCGCCGATACCGCCAAAGGGCGCGTCATGCAAGGCGGCATGCATCATCACGTCATTGAGGGTGACGCCACCCGACAAAGTGTGCGTCAGCACATGATCCTGCTCCCGGGCATCATTACCAAAATAGTAAAGGGCCAGCGGTCGCGGGCGGCCGTTTATATGGACAATGACCTGTTCGACGCCGTCGTAGGGCAACACCACCATCGCCGGACCGAAGATTTCTTCGTGCATGATCAGGCTGTCTTGAGGCGGGTCGATCACCAGTTGCAGCGGACGACGGCGGTTTTGTGGATCGGCCGGCTGGGCGTGAGGCAGGCTTTCGACCCTGGCGCCAGCGTGCCGGGCTTGCTGAACCAGCTTTTCAACCCGGGCCAGGTGCTGGGCGTTGACGACCGCCACCACATCCGGGTTGTCACTCACCTCAGGGATCAATTCGCAATAAGCGCTGGCAAAGAAATCGAGAAAGCTTTCCAGTTGCTCGCGTGGCACGTAGACCAAGTCCGGATTGATGCAGACCTGGCCGCTGTTGGTAGTCTTGGACAAGGCAATACGAAACGCTGCGGTCTCCAGCTCAGCGCTGCGCCCGACAATGACCGGCGACTTCCCGCCCAGCTCCAGGGTCACGGGCACCAGGTTATCGGCCGCATTTCGCATCACCGATTTGGCCACGGCGGTACTGCCGGTAAACACCAGATGATCGAAAGGCTGCGCCGTGAAGGCCTGGGCCAGATCCGCACCGCCAGTGACCACGGCCACCTCGAGCGGGTCGAACAGTTCACTGAACAATTGCGCCACCAGCGCGGCCGTACGTGGCACCACCTCCGAAGGCTTGAGGATCGCCCGATTACCCGCCGCCAGCGCCGAAGCCAAAGGGCTGAGCAAGGTATACAGCGGCGCGTTCCAGGTGCCCAGAATTCCCACCGTGCCCTTGGGCTGATACATCACCCAGGCTTGGGCCCCGAGATGATCGTAGGGACTGAAGACTTGCCGAGGCTCATCCTGCATCCAACCTTCCAGATGGTCGCGAGCATGTTTGAGCGAACCCAGGGAGCCCAGCACGTCATTCATTAACGAGAACCCCTGGGGGCGGCCGCCGAAATCGCTATCCATGGCCTCTGCCAGCGCCTGGTGATGCGCCACCAGCATGTCGATCACGCGCTGGATTCGTTCACGCCGTTGCGGCGCACTGACGGCACCCTGGGCGTTGAACGCAGCTTTTTGATCAAGCAACAGGGCCGACAGACCGTCGACGGATGAAATTGCACAACTCATTGGTGCCTCCTCAACTTTACAAGGGCCAGCACTACACCTCTGCACCCACCATGGCCGTCATTGGGCAACGTCCCGAACTGCAAACTAGCCCCAGCCCCCGCCAGCCGCCTCGTCCAAGTGGACGAGTGGGCCAAAAACGTTAGTCCGTTGAGACGATGTGAATCCCCGTTTCGCGAGGAATACTGCCAGCACGCACACTCATTCCATGAGGCCCATCATGGCAACGCCCGCCAGTTTCGACCCTCAAGCGTTTCGCGCCGCGCTCGGCACCTTTACCACAGGGGTGACGATCGTCACCACCCAGGCCGAAGATGGCTCGCCGGTTGGCATCACCGCCAACAGCTTCAATTCGGTTTCGCTCAACCCGCCGCTGGTGCTCTGGAGTTTGTCCAAGGCCGCCCGCAGTCTGCCGGTCTTCAGCAGTGGCGGCCACTGGAACGTGCACGTCCTGTCGACCGAGCAAGAGTCATTGTCCGGACGCTTTGCCCGCCAGGGCGAAGACAAGTTTTCCGAAGTCCAACTCGACACCGGGATCAGTGGTGCACCCTTGCTGCAGGACTGCACGGCACGTTTCCAGTGCCGCACGGCGTTCCAGTATGAAGGTGGCGACCATGTGATCTTCGTCGGCGAAGTGCTCGCCTTCGACCACAGCGACCGTGCGCCGCTGGCCTTCCAGAGCGGCCAATACGCCCTGGCGATGCGCAAGCCACGCAGCGAGCTGCGCCTGGCAACCACCCCACCGCCGCCCGAATGCAGCTACACCGAAGACTTGCTCGGCTACCTGCTCGGCCGCTCGCACTACCAGATGCTATTTGCGTTGCGACGCCTGCTGAAAAACCAGCAGCTCGATGAGCACGCTTTTTTCATCCTCTCGACCTTGTGCATTCGTGACAACTTGACCCTTGATGAGATCAACACATTCGTCGGCTACACCGGTCATGTGGTCAGCGCTTCGAGCATGCGTTTTCTCGAACGCCAGAACCTGGTGGCCCGAGAGATTGACAGCGAGGAAGTGCGCTATGTGCTGACCGCCGACGGACGTGAGGCATCGATGCAAGAAGTCGCCTTGGCCAAAGCCGTCGAGGAAGATATTTCGACGCGACTGGGTGCCGGTGATGCCCAGGCACTCAAGGTGCTGCTCAAGCGCCTTATCGCCACCTCCGACCCAGGCCTGCCGGACCTGTGGGCACCGCGCTGAGTGCGACTTGCATCGCAACGCTTGAGACAGCAACCGCCCCTTTGGAACAACAAGGACAGCCATGAGCATTCTGCAACGCTTCAACCTTGCTGGCAGTGTCGCCATTGTTACCGGCAGCGGCCGTGGCATCGGTCGCGCCATTGCCCTGGCCTACGCCGATGCCGGTGCCGATGTGGTCTGCAGCGCCCGCTCGCTGGAAGACATCGAGGCCGTCGCCGAAGAAGTGCGAAGCCGTGGGCGTCGCGCCCTGGCCTTGAGCTGCGATGTCACCGACAGCGAACAGCGCATTGCACTGGTCAGCAACGCACGCAAACGGATGGGTCGCATTACCCACCTAGTCAATAACGCCGGCGGTGGTGGCCCGAACGACCCATTGACGATGAGTCCGGAAGATTTCGAGCAGGTGATGAACTTCAACGTCACCGCCGCCTACGCCCTGGCGCAGCAGTGCGTCCCGCTGATGCGCGAAGCCGGGGGCGGCAACATCATCAATATCACTTCGGTCGCGGCCCGCTATGCCCAGCGCCATTTCAGCGCCTATGGCACTGCCAAGGCTGCATTGAGCCACTTGACGCGCCTGCTGGCACAAGAGTTCGCGCCGCAGATCAGAGTCAATGCGGTGGCACCGGGACCGATCCTCACCGACGCCCTGGCCGGGGTCATGCCCGACAGCATGCGCAGAACGATGGAAGCCAACACCCCGCTCAAGTGCCTGGGCCAGCCGGAAGATATCGCTGCCGCCGCCCTGTATTTGGCCTGCCCCGCCTCCGCGTGGGTCACCGGCAAAATCATTGATGTCGATGGCGGTGCTGATTCCAGCGTCTGGCCGGGTTGAGGCCTTCTTGCCGGGCGCTGCCGCAAGTCGTCCGGCATTTCATTCACTTGCCACAGAGCGACCTTTCCATGGATGCACACCTGATTGAATCCTTGGGCGACGAACTGTTCAACGCCCTTCAAGCACGCCAAAGCCTGACGCCGCTGACCCAGCGTTACCCGGCCATCAGCCTCGATGAGGCCTACCGAATCTCCCTGCGCTTCCTGGCCCGGCGTGAAGCCCTGGGTGAGCGGGTGATCGGCAAGAAGATCGGCGTTACCAGCCGCGCCGTGCAAGAAATGCTTGATGTCCATCAACCGGATTTCGGCTTTCTGACCGACCGTATGCAGGTCGCCGATAGCAGCGACATCAGCTTTGCCGCGCACCGTCTGGTGCAGCCGCGGGCCGAAGGCGAGATCGCCTTTGTGCTTGGCGAAGACCTGCAAGGTACCGACATCAGCGCCGACGATGTGCTGCAGGCCAGCGAGTGGGTACTGCCGTGCTTCGAGATTGTCGATTCGCGGATCGAGAACTGGCAAATCCGCATTCAGGACACCGTTGCCGACAACGCCTCCTGCGGCGTGTTCGCCCTCGGCCAGCAGCGCGTCAACCCCCGTGAGCTGGACCTGGCGAAGGTCCAGTTAGAGATGTTCAAGAACGGCTATCACGTGGGCAGCGGCCTGGGCTCGGCGGTGCAAGGCCACCCCTGTGCCGCCGTCGCCTGGCTGGCCAATACCCTGGGCAAGCTGGGCATCCCCTTTCGCAAGGGTGAAATCATTCTGTCCGGTGCCCTGGCACCGCTGGTACCGGTCGCCCCGGGAGACATCATCAGCCTGTCGCTGAGCGGCCTGGGCGAGATGCACTTGAATTTCGTGCCCTGAGTCGTCGCCCACTTTTCTTCTGATCGAGAGCAATGCCATGAGCAAAAAGATCAAATGCGCCCTCATAGGGCCTGGCAACATCGGCACCGACCTGTTGTACAAACTCAAGCGCAGCGAAGTACTGGACCCGGTCTGGATGGTGGGTATCGATGCCACCTCCGAAGGCCTGACCCGCGCCGCAGCAATGGGTCTGAAAATCACCAGCGAAGGCGTCGACGGTCTGCTACCGCATGTGCTTGAAGACGGTATCCAGATCGCCTTCGATGCGACCTCTGCGTACGTGCATGCCGAGAACAGCCGCAAGCTCAACGCCCTGGGTGTATTGATGATCGACCTGACGCCGGCGGCCATCGGTCCCTACTGCGTGCCTCCCGTCAACCTCAAGCACAACCTCGGCCTCGGCGCGATGAACGTCAACATGGTCACGTGCGGCGGCCAAGCGACCATTCCACTGGTAGCCGCTGTGTCCCGCGTGCAACCGGTGGCCTATGCCGAAATCATTGCCACCGCGGCCTCCAAATCGGTGGGCCCGGGCACACGCAAGAATATCGATGAGTTCACCCGCACCACTGCCGCCGCCGTGGAACAGGTCGGCGGCGCGAAAAAAGGCAAGGCGATCATCATCGTCAACCCCGCCGAACCGCCGTTGATCATGCGTGACACCGTGCATTGCCTGACCGAAACCGAGCCTGACCAAGCGGCCATCAGCGCCTCGATCGCGGCCATGATCGAGGAGGTCCAGCGCTATGTGCCCGGCTACAAACTGGTCAACGGTCCGGTGTTCGACGGCAATCGGGTGTCGATCTATATGGAAGTCGAAGGCCTGGGAGACTACCTGCCCACCTATGCCGGAAACCTCGACATCATGACCGCCGCTGCGGCGCGCACTGCCGAAATGTTTGCCGAAGAAATGCTCAAGGGTGCGCTGACTCTCGGCGCCACCAGCACCCCACAACCTGCCACCGTCTAAGGAGCGCGCCATGGACCTTCACGGCAAAAAAATAACCGTCCACGACATGTGCCTGCGTGACGGCATGCACCCCAAACGCCATCAGATCACCTTGCAGCAAATGAAAGACATTGCCTGTGGCCTGGACACCGCCGGCGTACCCTTGATTGAAGTCACCCACGGCGATGGCTTGGGCGGAAGCTCAGTGAACTACGGGTTTCCGGCACACAGTGACGAGGAGTATTTGTCGGCCGTCATCGGGCTGATGAAAAACGCCAAGGTCTCGGCGCTGCTGTTGCCGGGTATCGGCACGGTCGATCACCTGCACATGGCTTATGAACTGGGTGTCAACACCATTCGCGTCGCCACCCACTGCACCGAAGCTGACGTTTCCGAGCAGCACATTGCCGCAGCCCGCACGCTGGGTATGGACACCGTCGGCTTTCTGATGATGGCCCATATGAACAGCCCGCAAGGCCTGGTCAACCAGGGCAAGCTGATGGAAAGCTACGGCGCCAATTGCATCTACATTACTGATTCGGCGGGCTACCTGTTGCCCCATGATGTCAGCGCGCGAGTGAGCGCATTGCGCGCCGCGCTCAAGCCGGAAACCGAAATCGGCTTCCATGGCCACCACAACCTTTCGATGGGCGTGTCCAACTCGATCGCGGCGATCGCCGCGGGCGCCACCCGCATCGACGCTGCCTGCGCGGGTCTGGGCGCTGGAGCGGGCAATACACCGATGGAGGTGCTGGTTGCCGTCTGCGACCGCATGGGTATCGAAACCGGAGTCAGTGTTTTTGGCATCCAGGACGTTGCCGAGGATCTGGTAGTGCCGATCATGGACTTCCCGATCCGCAGTGACCGCGATGCACTGACCATGGGTTATGCCGGTGTCTACGGCTCATTCCTGCTGTTCGCCAAGCGTGCCGAGAAAAAGTACGGCGTCTCCGCGAGGGAAATTTTGGTGGAGATGGGCAGACGCGGCATGGTCGGTGGCCAGGAAGACATGATCGAAGACACCGCCATGACCCTGGCCAAGCAACGCAAAGCCAGCGCGTGAGCAAAGCCTGAGCGCACTACAGGGGACCAGGTACCGCCTGGTCCCCTGCCCCGGATCCATCGCCTGGCCAGGAGTCATCCATGAGCAGTATGCACCCTCAACCCACTGGCTGGCGCAGCCATGGCCTGCTGTTCCTGCTCGCGATAATGTACGCCGACAGCTTTGTCGGGCGCCAGATCATTGCCGTGATGATCGAACCGATCAAACGAGAGTTCGGCGCCAGCGACACCGCCATGGGCCTGGTCTCCGGCCTGGCCTTTGCAGCGGTCTACGTGCTGCTGGGATTGCCCGCCGGGCGCCTGGCCGACCACCTGCCGCGCACGCGCCTGCTGGCCGTGTCCTGCCTGTTGTGGGCCCTGGCCACCGTGGCATGCGGCCTGTCCACCAGCTTTGCGATGCTGGTGATCGCGCGCATGGCCGTGGCCGTGTTCGAGTCTCCGAGCACCTCCACCTCCATGTCGATTATCGCCGATGTCTACCCACCGCACCGGCGCTCGTTTGCCATCAGTTGCTACACTGCGGCGCCGACTTTTTCGACGATCATCGCCCTCAGCGTCGGCGCCTGGGTGGTCGACAACCATGGCTGGCGCAGCGCCTTCGTTGCCGTTGCCCTGCCCGCCCTGGTGATCAGTGCGGTATTCGCCTTCGTGATGCGCGACCCGGCACGAGGTCGGTTTGACCTCAGGCACACGCACACCGCGCACCCGGTGCAAAGCCTGCTGGGAAGCGCCCGCGAACTGCTCGCTCAACCAGCCTATCGCTGCCTGGTGCTGGCTTGCGGCATCACCAGCTTCAGCGCCTATGCCTACGCCATGTGGAACGCCAGTTTCCTGGTGCGCTCCCACGACATGCCCCTGCAATACGCCGGCATCCTCGCCGGCCTGGTTGGCGGCACCTGCGCCGGACTCGGCGCCCTGTTCAGCGGCTGGCTGACCGACCGCCTGGCGGTGAAGAACCCGCACTGGCAAATCGGCATCCCGGTCATCGGCCATCTGCTCGGCGGCTGCGCGATGGTCATCTACCTGCTCTGGCCCCGCGACATTCTCCTGCACGCAGGCGCAGTACCGGTGCCCAGCGCCATGCTCTGGTGCGCCCTGACCAGCTTCTTCTCGGTCTGGTGGGTCGGCCCCTCGTTCTCACTCCTGACCCAGCTGGTACCGGCGCACCGCCGCGCGACCGGCGTAGCGCTGCAGACCATCATCTCGACCCTGTGTGGCGTCGGCATCGGCCCGCTGACCACCGGTTTGCTCAGCGATGCCCTGATGCCGCTGTTCGCTGGAGAGTCGTTGCGTTACGCCTTGCTGCTGGTCAATTGCACCCTCGTCATTGCGATCATACTGCTCTGGCGGACCTACCAGCATTTGATACTGAACCCGACAACTACAAACACTGGAGTATTTTCATGTCCACCTACCACTACAAAATCGCCGTCATCCCTGGGGACGGTATCGGCAAGGAGGTGACGCCTGAGGGTGTTCGCGTAATCCAGGCGGCGGCAAATGAATTTGATATCGACCTGCAGTGGGACTGGTTTGATTTCGCCAGCGCCGACTACTATCTGACCCACGGCAAAATGATGCCGGATGACTGGTTCGACATTCTCAAGAAGTACGACGCGATCTACTTCGGCGCGGTCGGTTGGCCGGACGTTGTACCCGACCACATTTCATTGTGGGATTCGCTGTTGCAATTTCGCCGCAAGTTCGACCAGTACGTCAACCTGCGTCCCTGCCGCCTGATGCCCGGCGTCAAAGCACCGTTGGCTAATCGCAAGCCCGGTGACATAGATTTTTGGGTGGTGCGAGAGAACACCGAAGGCGAATACTCCAGCGTTGGCGGCAAGATGTTTCCCGGCACCGAGCGCGAGATCGTGCTGCAGGAAACCGTTATGACGCGCATTGGCGTCGATCGCGTCTTGAAGTTTGCCTATAACCTGGCTCAGAGCCGTCCGAAGAAACACCTGACTTCTGCCACCAAGTCCAATGGCATCGCAATTACCATGCCCTACTGGGACGAGCGCGTCGCCGAAATGGGCAAGCAATACACCGACGTGAAAGTTGATAAATATCACATTGACATTCTCACCGCGAACTTCGTCCTGCACCCGGATTGGTTCGATGTCGTGGTGGCGAGCAACCTGTTCGGCGACATCCTGTCCGACCTCGGCCCGGCCTGCACCGGCACCGGCACCGGCACCATCGGCATAGCGCCTTCGGCCAACATCAACCCGGAACGTAACTTCCCGAGCCTTTTCGAACCCGTGCATGGTTCTGCGCCCGATATCGCTGGAAAAGGCATAGCCAATCCGATCGGGCAAATCTGGTGCGGAGCCATGATGCTTGAGCACCTGGGGCACGCTGACGCGGGTGCTGCGGTATTGGCAGCGATCGAGGCAGTGCTTGCCCAAGGCCCGGAACATGCTCCGCTGACCCGTGACCTGGGTGGCACAGGAAGCACTGTTGAACTGGGCAAGGCGATTGAAAAACAGCTTTCTCGAACTTGTTAAACGCTGTTTTTCAGCGGCTAACACCCCGTTGTACAGCTGTAAAAACGTAGGTCGTAGCGCATGGCGCTGTGCACGTCACGCCAGCCGCATACTCCATCAAGGCTTTGGGGCTTCCCGAAATCGCCTGGTGAACGAAGGAACTTGCCCAATAGCAGGTTCCTCATTCAAGGTACTCAGTTACGCTGGCCCTTGGTCTCCGCCTCTTTCTCCACTTCCTGGATGTACGCGTTCAGGCCAGCCTGCAGCACATCGTACTTAGTGGGAGAGTGACGTAAAAGGAAGTGAGAATTTTGTCTAACCCGTTCGGGCACTTCTGTGTCGCGAGCAAGCTCCGGCAGGAAAGCGTGAGTTTGTGCCACGGACCTGCTCCGTTCGAATGGCACGCTTCTTCAGAGTGCGTTTGCACAGCAACTCAGGAAAACGAGCGCTCACCCCACTACCAAGCAGGCTTTCACAACGCTTACACATAAGCATTGCGATGGAGCACCTGCCTCGCGTGGCGAGCGCAGCACTCAATCAGGCAGAGATGCCGCGTAGCTGGTAAGATGCGCGGCGTTATTACTTATGAGGATTGTTTCAATGGCCACTAACCGCTCCCAGCGTCTGCGCAAAAAGCTCTGTGTAGACGAGTTCCAGGAATTGGGCTTCGAGCTGAACCTGGACTTCAAGGAAGATTTGGCTGACGAGGCAATCGATGCATTCCTCGACGCGTTCCTGAAAGAAGCCATGGAAGCCAACGGCCTGGGCTATGTTGGCGGCGACGACTACGGACTGGTTTGCCTGCAGAAGCGCGGCTCGGTCAGCGCTGAACAACGCACCGCCGTTGAAGCCTGGCTCAAAGGCCGCACCGAGCTGACCAGCGTTGAAGTCAGCCCGCTGCTGGACGTCTGGTACCCGGAAAAGCCGATCAATCCGGTAGCTTGATGTTTTAAGGGCCATCCATCGTGATGGCCCTTTTTGTTTCTGCCTCATGAAACGCGCATTTATCGTCAAGTTGAGGCCCCGAACTCCCCCACTCGAGCCGCCCACTGTCCGTGATCAATCACGGGGACGATCCTATTCTCGTCATGGCCTGCCGGCATCACCGCCTCTCCATTCCCCTCACAACTGAAACGCAGCACTTGGAATCTTAGTGTCGCCCGCTGAGTGACTTACCCATGATTTCGATATGATGGCCATTCTCAAATACAGCGGAGGCACGCTTCGCTTTGACAGACGTAATAAAGGCCGGCACTTCAGCAGTTTAAGCCGCCAATTGCCCGTCTCTGAACGGCCGCAGCCTACCGCCGGTAAAAAAATAGCGGATTGGAAGGCCAAGGCACGGCACAAGCCACGACACCTTGGGGCATAATGCCGACACTTTCATGACCGCGGAGGGCTTTCATGTTCATGCCCTCGTCTTTTCCCCTCGGCTGTAGGGTTTTATTTCACATGATCAAATCGTTGCGTCCATTGCTGCTGGCCAGCCTTCTTTTGCCGCTGGCCCTCCCCGTCTCAGCTGAACCGATCAACACCGCTCTGTCGCCCAACGTTGAAAAAGCCCTCAAGGCCAGCAAGTTGCAGGACAACGCCTTGTCCCTGGTGATGATTCCGCTCACCGGCCCGGGCACCCCGACCATTTTCAACGCCGACGTGTCGGTCAACCCGGCGTCGACCATGAAGCTGGTCACCACCTATGCGGCGCTGGAAATGCTCGGCCCGAACCACCAGTGGAAAACCGAGTTCTACACCGATGGCACCCTCAACGGCGGCATCCTCAACGGCAACCTCTACCTCAAGGGTGGCGGCGATCCGAAGCTGAACATGGAAAAACTCTGGCTGCTGATGCGCGACCTGCGCGCCAACGGCGTGACCCAGGTCACCGGCGACCTGGTGCTGGACAAGAACTTCTTCGTGCAACCGCAACTGCCCGAGTTCAATGACGACGGCAATGACGAGAACAAGCCGTTCCTGGTCAAACCCGATGCGCTGCTGGTCAACCTCAAGGCCCTGCGTTTCGTTGCACGCAATGATTCGGGCAAGGTGCTGGTCTCCGTTGAACCGCCAATCGCCAGTATCCGCATCGACAATCAGGTCAAAGCCCTCAACTCCAAACAATGCACCGGCGGCGTGCGCTACAACCCGGTGCCTCAGGCCGATGGCAGCGTGACCGTGACGGTCGGCGGTCAGTTGGGCGAAGGCTGCAGCTCGCAGACTTACCTGTCGCTGCTCGACCACGCGACTTACACTGCTGGCGCCGTGCGCGCGATCTGGAAAGAGCTGGGTGGCAGCATCCAAGGCAAGGATGTGCTGGCGCCAACGCCGAAAGACGCTAAGGTGCTGGCACGGGCGTTCTCGCCGGACCTCGCGGAAATCATCCGCGACATCAACAAATACAGTAACAACACCATGGCCCAGCAGCTGTTCCTGAGCCTGGGGCAGAAATTCCGCACCGACGCCGATGGCGATGACGCCAAGGCTGCCCAGCGCGTCGTGCGCCAGTGGCTGGCGAAGAAAGGCATCACCGCGCCGCACCTGGTGATGGAAAACGGCTCCGGACTGTCCCGCGCCGAACGCGTCAGCGCCCGGGAAATGGCTTCGATGCTGCAAGCTGCGTGGCACAGCCCTTACGCGGCCGAGTACATCAGCTCGATGCCGATTGCCGGCACCGACGGCACCATGCGCAAACGCCTGAAGACCACCGCGATGCGCGGTGAAGCCCACGTCAAGACCGGCACCCTGAACACCGTGCGCGCCATCGCCGGTTTCAGCCGCGACATCAACGGCAACACCTGGGCGGTGGTGGCGATCCTCAACGACAAGGCCCCGTTCGGCGCATCGTCGGTTCTGGATCAGGTGCTGCTGGACCTGTATCGCCAGCCGAAACTGCCGCAGACCGCTTCGGTCCTGTAATACACCACAGTCCCATGTGGGAGCGACTTGCTCGCGAAGACGGCAGCACATTCAACATTGATGTGACGGCCAGACCGCTATCGCGAGCAAGCTCGGCGCCTACAGGGATTGCGTACAGCGCCTGTCAATTCGTCTCGCCCTGCACCCGATCCCTGCCCTCCTGCTTCGCCGCATAAACCCCCGAGTCCGCCCTCAGAAGCAGTTCATCCGCGCCCTCGCCGACCCGCCAACTGGCAATCCCGAAACTCGCGGTGACGACACCGACCTCGTCGATTGGTGAACTGCGCAAGCCTTGCCACAACTCCAGCGCCAGCACGTAAGCCTGTTCGCCGTCGATGTCCGGGCACAGCACCATGAACTCCTCACCGCCCAAGCGACAGAACACATCCGTGCGCCGCAACCGATGGCCGATGCGATCGCACACCACCTGCAACACCCGATCGCCGACGGCGTGACCATGCTGGTCATTGATGCGCTTGAAATGGTCGATGTCGAGCATGATCACTGACAACTCGCCGCCACCGCGCTCCACCCGGGCCATCTCGGTGGTCAGGCGCTCCTGGAAATAGCGGCGGTTATGGATGCCCGTCAGCGAATCGGTGACCGACAGCGCACGCAGTTCTTCTTCCACCCGCTTCGTGTCGGTAATGTCCGAGATGTAGCCGTGCCACAGTACACCGCCGCCCGGCAGTTCTTCCGGCGTCGCCTCGCCACGGACCCAACGCAGGCCTCGCTGGGGCAACTGCACGCGGTACTCTTCGCGCCAATGGCCGAGGGTATCCGCCGAAGCCCGGATAGAAGCGCGAACGCGCGTGGTGTCCTGGGGGTGAATCCGCGTGAAGATCGCTTCGGCGTTGAGCAACAGCACGTCGGGTTCGAGTTCGTAGATTTCGCGTATACCGTCGCTGGCATAGATGGCGCTGAAGCGCCCGTCGAATTCCATCTTGAATTGATAAATGCCGCCGGGGACATGGGCACTGAGTTTCTTCAACAAAAGGTCCCGTGCGGCCAGGGCCTCATGCACGCGTTTGCGCTCGGTGATGTCGATGCACACCGCCAGGTGACCGACCCACAGACCTTGCTCGTCAAGCACGGGCGTAGCCAGCATGTTAACGCTCAAATGGCTGCCATCACCTCGCACCAGCGTCCACTCCCGCGCCTCATGACCACCCTCGAAGCTGTTTTCCACCAGCATCGCGTGACAGGTCGGCACCGGCTTGCCGAAACGCGCACTCAACTCGGCGGAACGCGCCGCGAGCTCCCGGGGCAGGTGCAGATTCTCCAGGGTCATGTGCCCCACCACCTCGCAGGCCTTGTAGCCGAGCATCTGCTCGGCACCGGCATTGAAGGTGCTGATCACCCCTCGCAGGTCCGTGGCGATGATCGCCACTTGGGTCGCGGCATCCAGCACGCCACGCAACTGGCCGTGGGTGCCGCGCAATTCCTGTTCGCGGGCGCGCAGTTCTTCGGTCCGTTGCTCCACCATTTTCAGCGCACGTTGCCGCTGACTGACCAGCACGTAGAGCAAGGCGCTGAGCAGCATGCTGAGCAAACCACCGAGCACCACCAGTGAGGTCACCGACGAATGGTTGGCCTGCAGAAAAGCTTCGCTGGGCTGGATGTCGACTTGATACTCATGATCCGCCAGGCGCAGCAGCCGGGTCGTGGACAATTCGCTGACGGCCGGCGGATTCGGTGATTCAAACAGGACTTCATGCTGGTCATCGATGGACAGGTCGAGGATGCGCACCGAGAGATAATCCCGGCCCGCCTCCGGCAATCCGTCGGCCAGTAACTGACGCATGCTGATCACCGCCATGACGTAGCCGAACGGTTTGCTCCTCGACACATCCGGTTGATTGCGCAGCATGACCGGTGCGACCAGCAGCACGCCCCGCGCATACGCCGGATCGATACTGACCAGGTGCATCGGTTGCGAGACTGCCGTGCGCCCATGCTGGTCAGCCCGCTCCAGAGTCGCGCGGCGTAAGGGATGCGCGAGCAAGTCGAAGCCCAGCGGCGAACCAAGTTTGCTTTGCGTCTGGCTGTACACCACCACCACGTACTCATCCCGCTCGGCGGCCAATTGCAGCTGCTCGTCAGCATTGAGTTCGCGCAGGCTAAAATCACTCAAGCCTTCATCCCGAGCACGGCGCTCGAAAGCTGCGCGCTCGTCGCGACTCACCCGTTCGGCAAACGAATACGCCTGAGTGCGATGTAAAAGAGGTTGGGTGTAACCGTTGAATTCCTCTCGGGAGACCGAATCGGAATTGGCAAAGAACCGGCGCAGGCCATCGAGGCGCTGCTCCTGATCTTCGAAACGTTCTTCGATACGGCTGTAACGCTCAGTGGCCAGCAGTTGGAAACGTTGCCGCAATTGATGGTGAAACAGGTTAAGCGTTGACCACGCCAGCAATCCCGTGAGAATCCCGCCGACGAGCAAAACCAGGAGCGCGACCAGCCAGGCCGAGACATCTTCGCTGATAAAACCCAGGATCTTTGGGCGCACGGCGTGCAACGACATAAAACGCAACTCAAAACGCCAGGTGCGGGAAAGCCCTTTGGCCCTGAGTTGAGTTATAGCTATTAGCCACTAATTTGACCAGCACCGAGCAGACCCACAGCGCCTTAAAAATCAAGGCTCTGTGGATCCAATCACATCAGGCGTCAACGAGCCGTGATTTTCCAGGCGCGGTGGATCTTGGGATTACGGGCAAAATCCGGATCGATGGTCTGTGCGCTGATCTCTTCGACCGCGTAGCGCTCGCTGAGATTCGGCTCCAGATCGAACTTGCGGAAGTTGTTGGAGAAGTACAAGACGCCTCCGGGTGCCAGGCGTGCCATGGCCAGGTCGATCAATTGCACCTGATCACGCTGCACATCGAACACCCCTTCCATGCGCTTGGAGTTGGAGAAGGTCGGCGGGTCGATGAAGATCAGGTCGTACTCGTCACGGCTGGCTTCCAGCCAGGCCATCACATCGCCCTGCTCCAGACGGTTCTTGTCGGAGAAACCGTTGAGCGACAGGTTACGCCGCGCCCAGTCCAGATAGGTTTTCGACAAGTCGACGCTGGTGGTGCTACGCGCACCGCCCTTGGCTGCATGAACACTGGCAGTGGCGGTGTAGCAGAACAAGTTGAGGAAGCGCTTGCCGGCCGCCTCTTTCTGAATCCGCATGCGCATTGGCCGGTGGTCGAGGAACAGACCGGTGTCGAGGTAGTCGGTGAGGTTCACCAACAGCTTGATCCCGCCTTCATTGACCTCGACGAATTTGCCCTGCGCAGCCTGACGCTCGTACTGTTTGGTGCCGCTCTGACGCTCGCGGCGCTTGACCACTACGCGGCTCTTGTCGATGTTCAACGCCTGCGGAATCGCCGCCAGGGCATCGAACATGCGCGCCGACGCTTTTTCCGGATCGATGGATTTCGGCGCGGCGTATTCCTGGACGTGGACCCAATCGTGATACAGGTCGATGGCCATGGAGTATTCCGGCATGTCGGCATCGTAGACGCGATAGCAATCGATGCCTTCACGCTTGACCCACTTGCCCAGAGCCTTGAGGTTCTTTTGCAGGCGGTTGGCAAACATCTGCCCGCCTTCGCTCAGGCGTGGCTGCTCGATCACCGGAGCCGGTGCGGGGGCCGGTTTGATCGGGTTGCCGTTTTTGTTGTACTGGCGTTCTTGCGGCTCGCTCGGCGCCTCATCGTAGGCCGCTTGCTCGCGTTCGGCCTGACGCTGCTCCGGGGTGCGACGCTCGCCAGTGACGAACTGATCCGGCAGCACCTTGATCAGCAGCAGCTTGCACGGCAACGCGCCGTTCCAGAACGAATACTGCTTGTGGCTGCGGATGCCCATGCGCTTGCCAAGGTCCGGCGCGCCGGTGAACACCGCCGCTTCCCAGTTCAGGCAGGCCTGACGCAGGCGTTCCCCGAGGTTCTGGTAGAGGTAGAGCAGGCTCGCCTCGTCGCCCAGACGCTCGCCGTACGGAGGGTTGCAGATCACCAGGCCTTTCTGGTTCTGGTCCGGACGCGGCTCGAAGGTCGCGACTTCGCCCTGGTAGATCTTGATCCACTCGCTCAGGCCGGCACGCTCGACGTTGTTGCGGCCTGGCTGAATCAGGCGTGGGTCGGCTTCGTAACCGCGAATCCACAGCGGCGGCTTGGCCAGACCGGCAGCGGCGCGCTCGGACGCTTCTTCGTGAAGCTTTTTCCACAGCGCCGGGACGTGCCCGAGCCAGGCGGTGAAGCCCCACTGCTCGCGACGCAGGTTCGGCGCGATGTCGGCGGCGATCATTGCTGCTTCGACGAGGAACGTACCCACACCACACATCGGGTCAGCCAGTGCGCCGCCTTCGGCCGCGATGCGTGGCCAGCCGGAACGGATCAGGATGGCGGCCGCGAGGTTTTCCTTCAGCGGTGCCGCACCTTGCTGCAGGCGATAGCCGCGCTGGTGCAGGCTGTGGCCGGAGAGGTCGAGGGAGAGGATCGCTTCGCCGCGGTCCAGGCGCAGGTGAATGCGCAGGTCCGGGTTGAGCTTGTCGATCGACGGACGGTCGCCCTGCGGGGTGCGCAGTTTGTCGACGATGGCGTCCTTGACCTTCAAGGCGCCGAAGTGGGTGTTGTCGATGCCGGAGCCATGACCGCTGAATTCGACGGCCAGGGTGCCGTCGTTGAGCATATGGTCTTGCCACTCGATGTCGAGTACGCCGTGATAGAGGTCTTCAGCGTCTTTCATCGGGAAACGCTTGAGCACCAGCAGCACCCGGTTGGCCAGACGCGACCACAAGCACAGGCGATAAGCGGTTTCCATGGTGGCCATGCCGCGCACGGCAGAGGTGTGCTCACGTGCTTCCTCAAGGCCAAGCCCGACGGCTTCCTCGATGAGCAGGCCTTCAAGGCCTTTTGGGCAAGTGAGGAAGAGTTCGAAACGATCGGACATGAGGATTTCAGAGCCTTTGGCTGAGTGGACCGGCAACGCATTGCCGGCCCGGTTTTCAATCAGGTGCTTTTCTCGAAGAGCGCCCGCGTGGCACGAAGGTGTGCCGTTCCACCCCTGCTGCCCGGGTTAAGTGAGCTTAGATGCAAGGACAGATAAAAAAGTTGATGCAACAAATTGTCTTAAGTCGACCCTTCGTCGAATAGTCCCTTTGCGCAACAGGAGCCATTCTCAGCAAAGGACTAAGCCGACCATCCAACGCAGCGCCGATCATACCGGGGTTTGCCTAAAAAATACGCAGCGAACATCAGGTTACTTATGGCGTTAGCACATGAACAGTTACGTCCTTATGACAAAACGATCATTCCCTCGATGTGACGCATTGGTTAGAACTCAACACAGGTTGGCGCCGCAATGACGTCAACACCTTGGCTCGTCACGCCGGCAACGAGCCCCCCAATGGCAGAGTTTTTCTGCCTGACCTCAATAGAGGTCGACGCGATACCTACAGTCAACAAGTGAGGGCAACACCCTATGAGAAGACTTAAGCGTGATCCGTTGGAAAGAGCATTTTTGCGCGGATATCAATATGGCGTTGGTGGCAAATCCCGTGAGCTTTGCCCATTTACTCTACCGTCGGTACGTCAAGCCTGGATTAACGGCTGGCGAGAAGGACGCGGCGACAACTGGGACGGTATGACCGGCACTGCGGGAATCCACAGACTCAACGAACTTCACGCCGTCGGCTAATTACAGGGCACAACACTCCGACACGACAATCTGATTTTGTACTGAATTAACCACGCACGTCCCATCCGGACGGCGGGCTCCGGCCCAGGGGCTCCTTTAAAGGAGCCCTTTTTTATGCCTGATGAAAATGCGATTCCTGTAGGAGCGAGCTTGCTCGCTCCTACAAAGGATCAGCGCAGAGCAGCGATCGCGTCTACCGACTCACGAATCAACGCCGGGCCTTTGTAGATGAAGCCCGAGTAGATCTGCACCAGGCTCGCACCCGCGGTGATTTTCTCCGCCGCATGTTTGCCTTCAGTGATGCCACCCGCCGCGATGATCGGCAAACGACCACCCAGCTCCGATGCCAGCACTTTCACGGTGTGCGTGCTCTTGTCGCGAACCGGTGCACCGGACAAACCGCCCGCCTCGTCACCATGTTCCATGCCTTCGACGCCGACGCGGCTCAGGGTGGTGTTGGTGGCGATCACCGCGTCCATGCCGGTTTCGATCAACGCTTGCGCGACCTGCGCGGTTTCTTCGTCGGTCATATCCGGAGCGATCTTGATCGCCAGTGGCACGTGTTTGCCGTGACGCAGCGCCAGTTCCGCACGGCGCGTGGCCAGGTCGGCCAGCAATTGCTTGAGCGAGTCACCGAATTGCAGGCTGCGCAGGCCCGGCGTGTTCGGCGAACTGACGTTGACCGTCACATAGCTGGCGTGGGCGTAGACCTTGTCCAGGCAGATCAGATAATCGTCGACCGCACGCTCGACCGGCGTATCGAAGTTCTTGCCGATATTGATCCCCAGTACGCCCTTGTACTTGGCTGCTGCGACGCGGGCCAGCAGGTGATCGACGCCAAGGTTGTTGAACCCCATGCGATTGATGATCGCCTCGGCTTCCGGCAGACGGAACAGGCGCGGCTTCGGATTGCCTGGCTGCGGACGCGGGGTGATGGTGCCGATTTCGACAAAACCGAAACCCAACTGGGCAAAGCCGTCGATGGCCGCACCGTTCTTGTCCAGACCCGCCGCCAGCCCTACAGGATTGGGGAAGTCCAGGCCCATGACATTCACCGGCACATTCGCCGGCGCCTTGCACAGCAAGCCGTTGAGCCCCAGGCGTCCGCCCGCGCCGATCAGGTCCAGGGACAGATCGTGGGAGGTTTCCGGGGAAAGTTTGAACAACAGCTGACGGGCCAGGGTGTACATGGGCGGTTTTGACTCGATTGGCGGCGAAATGAGGCGGCGATTATAGCCGGGCATGGGGGGCGCTAGCGAGGCGCAACGATAAAAACAGCGGGCGATGGCATATGCCTTGCACCCGCTCAGTCATCAGCACACAGGCCAACGGCGGAAAGTGTGCAAGGACAATGGCGTCGTCACCCGGCCTGGCTTGTAGAAGGGCCTGGGACGACGTTTTTTTTGAAGGTGCGAAATCGATGAACGAACCATCAGCAGGCCCTCTGGCCTGGGTCAATGGCAGCGATGCCCCGGAAAAGACCGAAATCAACCTCGGCTTCATGGCACTGAGCGACTGCGCCTCGGTGGTGGTGGCCGCCACCCAGGGTTTCGCCCAGCCTTACGGCCTGACCCTGAACCTCAAGCGCCAATCATCCTGGGCCAACCTGCGGGACAAACTGGTCAGCGGTGAACTCGATGCCGCCCACAGCCTGTACGGCCTGATCTACGCCGTGCACCTGGGCATCGGCGGCGTGGCCCCGACCGACATGGCGGTGCTGATGGGGCTGAACCAGAACGGCCAGAGCATCAACCTCTCCCATGGCTTGCAGGGCCTTGGCGTGACCGGTCCTGAAGCACTTCACCGGCACGTGCACCAAAATCGCCCAAAACTGACGTTCGCCCAGACCTTTCCAACCGGCACCCACGCCATGTGGCTGTATTACTGGCTCGCGAGCCAGGGCATTCATCCGCTGCTGGATGTCGACAGCGTAGTGGTGCCACCGCCGCAAATGGTCGCGCACCTGCAAGCGGGGCGCATCGACGGCTTCTGCGTTGGCGAACCGTGGTCCGCCAGTGCGGTGCAACAGGATCTCGGCTTTACCCTGGCGACCACTCAAACCATCTGGCCCGATCACCCGGAAAAAGTCCTCGGCTGCACCCGCGCCTTCGTCGAGCAATATCCCAACACCGCCCGAGCGTTGGTGATGGCGATCCTGGAAGCCAGCCGCTTCATCGAAGACAGCACCGAGAATCGTCGCAGCACCGCGCAATTGCTCAGTGCCCCCCAGTACCTCGACGCACCGCTTGAATGCATCGAACCGCGCCTGCTGGGCGACTACGCCGACGGTCTGGGCAATCGCTGGCAAGACCCACACGCCTTGCGCTTCCATGGCGCTGGCGAGGTCAACCTGCCTTACCTGTCCGATGGCATGTGGTTCATGACCCAATTCCGTCGCTGGGGTTTGCTGCGCGACGATCCGGATTACCTTGCGGTGGCCCGTCAGGTCCAGCAACTAGACTTGTATCGAGAAGCCGCCAGTGCCGTCGGTGTCGCATCGCTGGGTAAAGAGAAGCGCAGCAGTCAGATGATCGACGGCAAAGTCTGGGACGGCTCTGATCCGGTCGGCTATGCCCGCAGCTTCAAGCTGCACGCCATGAGCGATAGCTCGCCCCGACTCGCCAGCCGCTGACAGGAGACTGCGAACATGTTGCGTATCCTGCTGATCAACGACACCGCGAAAAAAGTCGGACGTCTGAAAGCGGCCCTCACCGAAGCCGGATTCGAAGTGATCGACGAGTCCGGGTTGACCATCGACCTGCCCCAACGCGTCGAAACGGTGCGTCCGGATGTGATTTTGATCGATACCGAGTCACCGAGCCGTGATGTCATGGAGCAAGTGGTGCTAGTCAGCCGCGACCAGCCACGCCCCATCGTCATGTTTACCGACGAACACGACCCCGACGTGATGCGCCAGGCGATCAAATCCGGGGTCAGTGCCTACATCGTCGAAGGCATTCACGCACAACGCTTGCAGCCGATTCTCGACGTGGCCATGGCGCGCTTCGAAAGCGACCAGGCCCTGCGCGCGCAACTGCACGCCCGCGACCAGCAACTGGCCGAGCGCAAGCGCATCGAGCTGGCCAAGGGGCTGCTGATGAAAATGAAAGATTGCAACGAGGAAGAGGCCTACACCCTGATGCGCCGCCAGGCCATGAGCCGCCAGCAGAAGCTGATCCAGGTGGCCGAGCAGATCATTGCCATGAGTGAATTATTGGGTTGACCCGACAACGATCGGCATGTGGCACAGATCTGGCTAAGTAATCACCACAGGTAACCAACGGCGGTTGCCCAATCTACGACAAAGACGTCGCTCACCTCATTTGCCTCCCGGCAAATCAGGTGGCGGCGTTTTTTTGTTTTGGCTCCCGTTCGAGACTCCTATTCAGTTTGAGGTGCGCGATGAATTCAAGCTTCTGGAAATCCGGCCATACCCCGACCCTGTTCGCGGCCTTCCTCTACTTCGACCTGAGCTTCATGGTCTGGTACCTGCTCGGCCCCTTGGCGGTGCAGATCGCCGGTGACCTGCACCTGACCACCCAACAACGAGGGCTCGTGGTGGCCACCCCGATCCTGGCCGGGGCGATCCTGCGTTTTGTGATGGGCATGCTGGCTGATCGCCTGTCGCCAAAAACTGCGGGCCTGATCGGTCAAGTGATCGTGATCTGCGCGCTGTTCGGCGCCTGGAAACTCGGCATCCACTCTTATGAGCAAGCGCTGCTGTTGGGGCTGTTCCTCGGCATGGCTGGCGCGTCCTTTGCCGTTGCCTTGCCGCTGGCCTCGCAATGGTATCCGCCACAGCATCAAGGCAAGGCGATGGGCATTGCCGGTGCGGGTAACTCGGGCACCGTGCTTGCCGCACTGATTGCGCCGGTGCTGGCCGCCGCGTTTGGCTGGAGCAATGTGTTCGGCTTCGCCCTGATCCCGCTGATCCTGACCCTGATCGTCTTCGCCTGGCTGGCCAAAAATGCTCCTGAGCGGCCGAAAGCCAAGTCGATGGCCGACTACTTCAAGGCCTTGGGTGACCGCGACAGTTGGTGGTTCATGTTTTTCTACAGCGTGACCTTTGGCGGCTTCATCGGCCTGGCCAGCGCCCTGCCCGGCTACTTCAACGACCAGTACGGCCTGAGCCCGGTGACCGCCGGTTACTACACCGCCGCCTGTGTGTTCGGTGGCAGCCTGATGCGCCCATTGGGCGGTGCACTGGCCGACCGTTTCGGCGGTATTCGTACCCTGTTGGGGATGTACACGGTCGCCGCGGTTTGCATTGCAGCCGTCGGTTTCAACCTGCCAAGTTCCTACGCAGCCCTGGCACTTTTCGTGTGCACCATGCTCGGTTTGGGTGCAGGTAACGGTGCGGTTTTCCAATTGGTTCCGCAGCGTTTTCGCCGCGAGATCGGCGTGATGACCGGTCTGATCGGCATGGCTGGCGGCATCGGTGGCTTTGCCCTCGCGGCGGGCATGGGCGCGATCAAACAAAGCACCGGCAGCTATCAGATGGCCTTGTGGTTGTTCGCCAGCCTCGCGGTTCTCGCCTGGTTCGGTCTGCACGGCGTGAAACGCCGCTGGAGAACCACCTGGGGTTCGGCTGCCGTGACCGCTGCGCGGGTCTGAGGTCTGAATGAGCCTGCAACTGAGTTTTGCCGAAGCCAGCGCCATCGGCCCTCGCGAAGAGAACCAGGACGCCTTGCGCCTGGTCACGCCGGCCCCGGCACTGGCGGCCAGCAAAGGTTACTTGTTCGCCATCGCCGACGGCGTCAGCCAGTGCGCCGATGGTGGCTTGGCCGCCCGTTCGACATTGCAGGCCCTGGCACTGGATTACTACGCCACCCCGGAAACCTGGGGGGTAGCACAAGCCCTGGATCGCCTACTGCTGGCGCAGAACCGCTGGTTGCAGGCCAACGGTGGCGGGCAACCGCTATTGACCACTGTGAGCGCTCTGGTGCTGCGTGGCAGGCGATTTACCCTGGCTCACGTCGGCGATTGTCGGGTGTATCGCTGGCACGGGGATCAATTGCAGCGAGTCAGTGAGGATCACGTCTGGGATCAACCGGGCATGCAGCATGTGCTCAAGCGGGCCTTGGGCCTGGATCAACACCTGGTGCTGGATTTTCTCGACGGTGAGTTGCGCCTTGATGAGAGCTTTGTGCTGCTCAGCGACGGGATCTGGGCGGTACTGGGCGACACCGCGATTGCCGCAATTCTGCGTGATCAGCCGGATCTGCATAGCGCTGCGCAAACGCTGGTCAACGCCGCGCACCTGGCCGGCAGTCAGGATAACGCTAGCGCCTTGCTGGTGCGGGTCGATGCCCTCGGTGAAACCAGCATTGGCGATGCACTGATCCACTTGCAGCAATGGCCGCTGCCGCCGGCACTGAAACCGGGACAGGATTTCGAAGGCTGGCAAGTCGAAGCAATCCTTGGGCAGAGCCAGCAATCATTGCTCTATCGGGTACGTGACGCTCAGCAGCAACCCTGGCTGCTGAAAACCCTGCCCGGCCGCCTGCACGACGATCATCAGGCCGGGCAAGCCTTGCTATCGGAGGAATGGTTTCTCAAGCGCGTGGCCGGGCGGCATTTTCCTGAAGTCCATGCCGCCAGTCAGCGCCAGCATTTGTACTACGTGATGCGCGAATATTCCGGTTCGACCCTGGCGCATCTGCATGACCAGGTCGGTCCATTGCCGCTGGCGCAATGGCAGGACCTCGCCGAGCGCTTGCTTCGAGCGATCGGCATGCTGCATCGGCGACAGATTCTCCACCGCGACATCAAACCGGAAAATCTGCTGCTGGGGGACGACGGTGAGTTGCGCCTGCTGGATTTCGGGCTCGCCTACTGCCCCGGACTGTCCGCAGACCAGCCTTCTACCCTGCCCGGAACGCCGAGTTTCATTGCACCGGAAGCTTTTCGCGGTGAAGCGCCAACCCCGCAACAGGATCTCTATGCGGTTGGCGTGACCTTGTACTACCTGCTGACCGGGCATTTCCCCTACGGCGAGATTGAAGCGTTCCAGCGGCCACGATTCGGTGTACCGATCAGCGCCAGTCGCTATCGGCCCGATTTGCCAGAGTGGCTCACACAAAGTCTGGAACGTGCGGTCGCCGCAGATCCAGCGCTGCGCTATGAAACGGCGGAAGAATGGCTGCTACTGATCGAACAAGGCGAACGGCACAGTTTGACCGTGCGCCCACGCCCGTTGCTCGAGCGCGAACCGCTGAAGGTATGGCGAACGCTGGCGCTGCTGTCATTGGTGGCGAATCTGGCGCTTTTATTTGCGGTATTTCATGGCTGATGTCATGCCAAATGAGGAAAACACGATGAACGCAAAAGTCTGGCTGGTGGGCGCAGGCCCTGGTGATCCGGAATTGCTGACGCTCAAGGCTGTGCGGGCGTTGAAAGAGGCGGATGTAGTGCTGATCGATGATCTGGTGAATACCGCCATCCTCGAACATTGCAACCAGGCGCGGATCATTCCTGTGGGTAAGCGCGGCGGCTGCCGGTCCACCCCACAAGCGTTCATTCATCGCCTGATGTTGCGTTATGCGCGCCAGGGCAAGTGCGTGGTGCGACTCAAGGGTGGCGATCCATGCATTTTCGGGCGTGGCGGTGAAGAGGCGCAGTGGCTGCGTGAGCGCGGGGTTGAGGCTGAACTGGTCAATGGCATCACGGCCGGGCTCGCCGGTGCGACGCAATGCGATATACCACTGACGCTGCGTGGCGTGGCGCGCGGTGTGACACTGGTCACCGCCCATACTCAGGACGGCAGCAGCCTGAACTGGCAGGCACTGGCCCAAAGCGGCACGACGTTAGTGATCTACATGGGTGTGGCCAAGCTCAGCGAAATCCGTGAACAGTTGCTGGCCGGCGGGATGACGGCAGACATG
Source organism: Pseudomonas sp. NFX224 (assembly GCF_048565165.1). Lineage (NCBI taxonomy): Bacteria > Pseudomonadati > Pseudomonadota > Gammaproteobacteria > Pseudomonadales > Pseudomonadaceae > Pseudomonas > Pseudomonas sp. NFX224. The sequence goes on from NZ_CP183416.1 coordinate 1,040,518, forward strand.
CCGGTGGCGATGATCGAAAACGCTTCATTGCCGCATCAGCGCGAATGCCGGAGCCATCTGGCAGCGATGGAAAAAGATGCCCATGACTTCGAGCTGAAAAGCCCGGCCATTTTGGTTATCGGCACCGTGGCAGCGCGTGCAACCGCCTCTCTATGGGAGCGTGGCTTGGCCAATCAAACCGCCTAATCCAAACCTTTTTCAGTAAATTGCAGACAAAGAAAAGCCCGGCCTAAGCCGGGCTTTTCTCAGAGCTGCAGGCTAATTACTTAGCTTGAGCTTCAACCTGCGCTTCTACGCGACGGTTTACAGCGCGGCCAGCGTCAGTAGCGTTGTCAGCAACTGGGCGGGATTCGCCGTAGCCAACAGACTGAACGCGGGACGATTCAACACCGTACTGGTTGGTCAGAACTTGCTTAACGGCGTTCGCACGACGCTCGGACAGTTTCTGGTTGTAAGCGTCAGGACCGACGGAGTCAGTGTGACCTTCAACAGTAGTGGTGGTGGATGGGTACTGCTTCATGAAGTCAGCCAGGTTCTTGATGTCGCCGTAGCTGTTTGGCTTGACTACCGACTTGTCGAAGTCGAACTTCACGTCCAGCTCTACACGAACAACTTCAGCAACTGCTGGGCAGCCATCAGCGTCAACAGTTACGTTGGCTGGGGTGTCCGGGCACTTGTCAACGTTGTCGCAAACGCCATCGTTGTCGCTGTCGGAGCAGACTTCTGGTGCTGGAACTGGAGCAGCAGCAGGCTTGGAGCCGCCACCGAAGTTCACACCGATACCGACGCTAGGAGCCCACTCGGTGTTGCCCTGGTCGATGTTGTACTGAGCTTCAACGCCGGCACGGGCGTAGAAGTTGTCGGTGAAGTACAGCTTGGCGCCGCCACCAACGTTGGCGAAGGTGGAGCGGTCACGACCGTTCGAACCGTTCTGGTCGATGCTCTGGTCGGAGAAGCCGGCCGAGACGTAAGGACGCAGCATGTCGCCTGGGTTGTTGAAGTGGTACAGAGCGTCCAGAGCGGTGTTCGCGCCCTTGATGTTCTGGCCGGAGTCGGAACGCACGTTGTGCACTTCGTCGTAGCCCAGACGCAGTTCAACGTCGTCGGTCAGGAAGTAACCAACAGAACCACCGAACAGGTTGCCGTCGTTTTTGAAGTTACGGGTGCTGTCGTAGTACTCTTTCTTTGCGAAGCCTTCGATTTCAACTGCGCCTTGGCCCTGTGCCAGAGCGCCGAACGAAGTGGCGGCAATAAGAGAACCAATGGCCAAGCCCAAGGTGTTTTTCAGTTTCATCCGTTAAATCCCCATCTGGTGATTGTGAAGCAGTCCCGCAAACCGGGGGACAACTCGGCGGCAAGTCTATCAGAACTTGCCTACACGTAAGAGATATTTGCGCCGAACTAAGTTTCAGCAATGCCTGCAAATTTCTCACGCAATTTATCTAGAGCGCGTTTGTACCGCATTTTTGTAGCACTCAAACCCATGTGCATGATATCTGCGATCTCCTGAAACTCCAGCTCTGCGACAAATCGTAGCACCAGAATTTCACGGTCAATCGGGTTCACATACACCAGCCAGCGATCAAGTCCGCCCTTCTCTTCGGGTTTCGGCGCCTTTTCTTCGGACGCTTCCTCAAGAGGGTCAAGACTCAATGCGTCCATCAAGCGACGCTTTCGCCGTTCCTTCCGATACTGCGTAATACACTCGTTGTACGTGATGCTATATAGCCATGTCTTGAACTTCGATTTGCCCTCGAAGTTCTTCAGGCCATACAGCACCTTCAACATGACTTCCTGACAGACATCATCTGCATCGCGATCGTTCCCGAGATATCGTGCACAGACGTTAAATAATGTTCGCTGGTAACGCCGCATCAGTTCTTCATAGGCGCGCGTTACGTGAAACAGCTCGGTATGCGAGCGCGCGACCAACTCCTCATCAGAGAGCTCGCGGGGATCATAGCGCATGGATAACGATTGGGCTTTATTCAAAACAAGTCGGGCCGACAGTCAGGTCAATGTCCGCCGCAGCCAGTATCAGGCGGCATTTTGCGGCGGCATACATTAGCAGGGTTTGCCGGGTTACCGGCTACTCACATGCTGCTCAAGGAGGATCCGATTGGAAAGAGAGACTAGCTCACCCTCATCGGTCAGCAATGTGGTTTTAACCGTGCCGATCTCTTCGATCTGGCCTTCGACCTCTCCAACACGCACTTGTTGCCCAACCTGGTACAACTCACGCACATAGATTCCCGCAAGAATCTGACCGGCAATTTCCCGGCTTCCCAAACCCATGGCCAGCGCAACCGCCAGACCAACGGTAATCAAAACGATCACAATCACATGGTTGAGCAGGTCAGTCTTGACCTCCAACTGACTGATCGCAACCGAAATACTGATGATAATCACCAAGCCTTGGGCAATTCGCCCAAGTCCTGAAGCGTAGTCCAGGCCTACGCCTTCTGCCGCCCCGCGCACCAGGCCATTGGCCAATTGCGCCAACAAGACACCGACCAGCAACACCAGCGCCGCGCCGAACACCTTCGGCAAATACAGCGCAAGCATGTCCAGCGTAGCTGAAACTCGCTCAAGTCCAAGGGATTCTGCGGCAGAAACCAGAAAAATCAGCAGAACGAACCAATAGACGATTTTTCCGATCAGCGTGGAAATCGGCACTTGCAGGCCGGCGCGGGACAGCAACTTGGTCAGGCCGGTGCCGCCCATCAGGCGATCAAGGCCCAGTTTGGCGAGCAATTTGGAAAGCAGCGTGTCCAGCAGCTTGGCCACGACAAAACCCAACAGCAGCACAACCAGTGCGCCGAACAGGTTCGGAATGAAGTTCGCAACTTTGGTCCATAACGCAGTCATTGCAGTGACGAGGCTCTGTGTCCAGAGATCAAGTTCCATATTCAATCAGCCTTATCAGCAGTGCGAGCGGTAGGTTTACGAAGACGGGACACCGGCGCAACGTGGGCCGAGCCGTTATTCAGGGCGATCATCAGCGCGGGCAGCCAGCGGCCCAGCAGGCTGAACAGATCGCCGGCGCCGACCTGGCGGTTGGCGGTTTTCAGTACACGGCCAAGGCACGCATCGTCGTCCCGGGTGGACGGTGATGCCTTGAGCATGTCGCGCAAAGACTGTTCAAACGGATCGTGCATACGCACCTCTCGTGATGTCTGTGAAAGACGCGGTCAAATTTGGTCGGGTCACATGCTTTACCGTTACACCCAGCGCAAACGTCGGAACAACCACCACTGCCCGAGCGCCACCGAGAGCATCAGCAGGCAGGCAACGAGGAAGCCGTAGGGGCTTGCGGAAAACGGAATTCCCCCGACGTTGATCCCCAAAAGACCGGTCAAAAAACTCATCGGCAAAAAGATCCCGGTGATGATCCCGAAGCGATACATCGTGCGGTTCATGCGCACGCTCAATCGTCGGTCTTCGGCCTCCAGGACAAGCCCCACGCGCTCTCGGGTCAATTCCAGCTCTTCGAGATAGCGGGTCAGGCTGTTGTTCAATTCGTTCCAGTAATCACCATCATCTTCGACGAACCAGGGCAATTTGATCCGCGTCAGCTGACCAAAAATATCACGCTGCGGAGCGAGAAACCGTTTCAACGCAGCGGCCCGGCGACGGATCTGCAAAACAGCGCCGTGTTCCGGTGTATACCGTTCGTCGGCGTCCAGCTTTTCTTCTTCCTCATCGACCACTTCCGAGAGGCAACTGACCAGGTCCTGCACCTTGTTGGTCAGGTACTGCGCCATATAAAGAATGAGCTCGGAGGCGGTTTTCGGCCCCTTGCCCTCCTCCAGTTGCACCAGCAGCTCTTCGGTGGCGCGCAACGGGCGCAAACGCAGGGAAATCACCCGTTGGGCGGAACCGAAGATCCGTACCGACACCATGTCTTCAGGCTCGGCACCCGGATTAAGGTTTACCCCACGCAAAAATAGCAGCAGTTCGCTGTCGGAAAGCTGTAAAAGCCGCGGACGGGTATTTTCTTCAAGCAAGAGGTCACAGCTGAATTCACTCAGACCACTCGATTTGCGCAGCCAGGTCTGGGTTTGCGGGTGACTGCGATCCCAGTGCAGCCACAGGCTTTCATGGGCCTGCAGCTGCAAGTCATCAAGTTCTGTCCGGGCTATCGAACGCGCGCCGCCTTTACCATCCAGCACCAGAGCATGTACCAGCCCCCATTGCGCGTTTTCTTCCTCGAACATCCGCATTCCTTCAGTCAATCGGGGATTTTATTCAGGCATTTTCAGCGGGCTCGGCGAGATGATCACGCCGTTGTTGTCCGCATAGATGTAGTGGCCGGGATGGAAGGTCACGCCAGCGAAGGTCACGGCAACGTTGAGGTCGCCGATACCGCGCTTGTCGGTCTTCATCGGATGGCTGGCCAAGGCCTGAACCCCCAGATCGGTTTGCGCGATGACGTCGACGTCACGGATGCAACCGTAGATCACCAGCCCCTCCCAACCGTTTTTCGCGGCTTTCTCGGCCAGCATGTCGCCGAGCAACGCGCGACGCAAAGAACCGCCACCGTCGACCACCAGGACTTTGCCATTACCCTTCAGCTCGACTTGCTCCTTGACCAGCGAGTTGTCTTCGAAGCACTTGATGGTCACGATTTCGCCACCGAAGGAGTCACGGCCGCCGAAATTGCTGAACATCGGTTCCAGCACCTGCACCAGCTCCGGATAGGCGTCGCACAGGTCAGGCGTGAGGTAATGGTTCATCGAGAAACTCCTGTAAAGAGGAAGACGGCACGAACATCATTGATGATTCAATCATCGAAAATGACCAGAACAGCTCAATCCGTCATATCTTAGCCGCAAGCCGATCAGAGCGAAATGCCCCTGATAGAGCGTCCAGCTTAGTTTGCCGTGGCCAGGTTCGCTTGCTCACCCAACAGAGGCGTTTGCTGATCCGCTAGCCAACGGGCCACCAACGGCCAGACCTCCGCCTGCGCGGCTTTGCTGACCAGCATTTCTACATGACCGAAATTGTCGCCGAAGCCCTGCTCGCGCCCCAGATTGATGAATTGCTTGTGCTCGGAACCGATCTGCTCGAACAGCTTGCGACAGGCCCAGGCAGGGTCCTGATGATCATTGACGGCACTCACGGCCAGTACCGGCACCTGAACGTTAGCCAAACCGGCCCACCAGTCCTTGTCGGCATCGCCGAAGCGCCCGAACAAACCGTACCAACGCATGCTTTCCAGGGCCAGGCCAATTGGCTCGTCCTCCGGGCCGCGCTTGAGTCGGGAACCGGACAGCTGGGCAAAGCGCTTGAGGATGAAGCGACCGCTCCACTCCACCGGCGGAATTTTCAGCGGCCAGTAGGTGCGGCTGACTTGCGTGCCGAAAAACGCCGCAGACGCGACCACAGGCTCGCCGATGTACTCACCGCCCAGTGCCGCCGCCAGGGTGATGCCGCCCAGCGAGTGACCGATCCAGTGCGGGACCTGGCCGCTCTGTTCGCGGACGAAGGCGCCAATGGCCGGCAAATCGTAACGTGCATAGTCGGCGACACGGTTCTTGCGGTAGTTCTGGTTGCGCTGGGACAGGCCGTGCCCGCGCATTTCCGGAATCCACACATCGAATCCCAGACGCGTCAGATGAGCCCCGAGACCCAGGCCTTTAGGCGAAAACCAGAAGCGCCGATTGGAAAAGCTGCCATGCAACAGAATCACTGGCACGCCGCGCACCGCAGGCTCATCGGCCAGGCCCAGGCGGGTGACCGCCAACTCGACACTCGGATCCGGGCTGTTGGCCGGTTTCAAACGATAAACATCTTCGCTCAGATCACCGCGCCGCTCGGCGCTGATCAGGGCGACAGGAAATAGGTTGCTGCTGCTTTGCATAATCTCTTGCACAAAAAAGGGCGGCATCCTGATGGAGCCCGCCCTGCTTGAAACTCAAAAAGGCCGCCCCCCTGTGGGAACGGCCCGTTCACATCGGATCAAGCCTGAGCCTGACCCTCAGCCAGGAAGAACCAGGTTTCCAGTACGGAGTCCGGGTTCAACGAAACGCTTTCGATGCCTTGTTCCATCAGCCACTTGGCCAGGTCCGGGTGGTCCGAAGGGCCTTGACCGCAGATGCCGATGTACTTGCCAGCCTTGTTGCAGGCGGCAATGGCGTTGGCCAACAGCTTCTTGACGGCTGGGTTACGCTCATCGAACAGGTGCGCGATGATCCCGGAGTCACGGTCCAGGCCCAGAGTCAACTGGGTCAGGTCGTTGGAACCGATGGAGAAACCGTCGAAGAACTCAAGGAACTCCTCCGCCAGAATGGCGTTGGACGGCAGTTCGCACATCATGATCACGCGCAGGCCGTTCTCGCCACGGGCCAGCCCGTTTTCGGCCAGCAGATCGACCACCTGGCTCGCTTCGCCCAAAGTACGGACGAACGGCACCATGATTTCAACGTTGGTCAGGCCCATCTCGTTGCGCACACGCTTCAGAGCACGGCACTCGAGTTCGAAGCAGTCACGGAACGATTCGCTGATGTAACGCGAAGCGCCACGGAAGCCCAGCATCGGGTTTTCTTCTTCCGGCTCGTAGAGCTTGCCGCCGATCAGGTTGGCGTATTCGTTGGACTTGAAGTCCGACAGACGCACGATGACCTTTTTCGGCCAGAACGCAGCGGCCAGGGTGCTGATGCCTTCGACCAGTTTTTCGACGTAGAAGCCGACCGGGTCGTTGTAACCGGCGATGCGCTTGTCGACGCTTTCCTTGATGTCCAGCGGCAGACCGTCGTAGTTCAGCAGTGCTTTGGGGTGCACGCCGATCATGCGGTTGATGATGAACTCCAGACGGGCCAGGCCCACACCGGCGTTCGGCAGCTGTGCGAAGTCGAAGGCGCGGTCCGGGTTGCCGACGTTCATCATGATCTTGAACGGCAGATCCGGCATGGCGTCCACGGAGTTCTTCTTGATGTCGAAACCCAGTTCGCCTTCGAAAATGAAACCGGTGTCGCCTTCAGCGCAGGAAACGGTCACGCCCTGGCCGTCTTTCAACAGCTGGGTGGCATTGCCGCAACCGACCACGGCCGGGATGCCCAGCTCACGGGCGATGATCGCCGCGTGGCAGGTACGACCGCCACGGTTGGTGACGATGGCGCTGGCGCGCTTCATGACCGGCTCCCAGTCCGGGTCAGTCATGTCGGAGACCAGAACGTCACCTGGCTGGACTTTGTCCATCTCGGACACGTCCTTGATGATGCGGACCTTGCCGGCGCCGATGCGCTGGCCAATTGCACGACCTTCCACCAGCACGGTGCCGGTTTCTTTCAACAGGTAACGTTCCATGACGTTGGCCTGGGTGCGGCTTTTCACGGTTTCCGGACGAGCCTGCACGATGTACAGCTTGCCGTCGTCACCGTCCTTGGCCCACTCGATGTCCATCGGGCACTGGTAGTGCTTCTCGATGATCATCGCCTGCTTGGCCAGCTCGCTGACTTCAGCGTCGGTCAGGCAGAAGCGTGCGCGCTCGGCTTTGTCCACGTCGACGGTTTTCACCGAACGACCGGCCTTGGCTTCGTCGCCGTAGATCATCTTGATGGCCTTGCTGCCCAGGTTGCGGCGCAGGATCGCCGGGCGACCAGCGGCCAGCGTGCCCTTGTGGACGTAGAACTCATCCGGGTTCACCGCACCTTGCACGACGGTTTCACCCAGGCCGTAGGCGCCGGTGATGAATACAACATCACGGAAGCCCGATTCGGTATCGAGGGTGAACATCACGCCGGCAGTGCCGGTTTCGGAGCGAACCATGCGTTGCACGCCAGCCGACAGGGCGACCAGTTTGTGGTCGAAGCCCTGGTGCACGCGATAGGAAATTGCACGGTCGTTGAACAGCGAAGCGAACACCTCTTTGGCGGCGCGAATGACGTTTTCGACACCACGGATGTTCAGGAAGGTTTCCTGCTGGCCAGCGAAAGAGGCATCCGGCAAGTCTTCGGCGGTAGCGGAAGAACGGACGGCCACGGCCACGTCAGGGTTGCCGGCGGACAGCGCGGCGAACGCAGTACGGATTTCGGCGTTCAGTTTTTCCGGGAACTCGGCTTCCATGATCCATTGACGGATCTGGGCACCGGTCTTCGCCAGGGCATTCACGTCATCGACGTCGAGGGCATCAAGGGCGTCGTGAATCTGCTGATTCAGGCCGCTCAGTTCCAGGAAATCACGATACGCCTGAGCGGTCGTGGCGAAGCCACCGGGTACCGATACACCGGCACCTGCAAGGTTGCTGATCATCTCGCCCAGGGATGCGTTCTTGCCCCCCACGTGCTCAACATCGTGTTTGCCGAGCTTGTCGAGGGAAACTACGTACTCTACCAAGGTGATCTCTCCACTAACTGTGTTGGAAAAGCTCAGAAACCGGCTGCTTAAGTGTGCATTTGCCGGCTATATGGCCTGGACCTGGAAAATAAGTGAGAATGCGGGCCATTGGCGGCCGGCAAACCGCGCCTATCATATCCAAGATTCGTCACTAGCTTAAGGCCCAAGGTGCAAATGAAACGATCTGCTTTCTTTATCTCCGATGGCACGGGCATTACCGCCGAAACCCTCGGCCAGAGCCTCCTGGCGCAGTTCGAAAACATTACCTTCAGCAAAGTCACGCGGCCGTACATCGACAACGTGGACAAAGCGCGGGCCATGGTACAACAAATCAACAAAGCCGCCGAAACCGACGGCTTCCGTCCGATTATCTTCGACACCATCGTCAATCAGGACATTCGTGAGATTCTCGCGACCTCGAATGGTTTCATGATCGACATTTTCTCGACGTTCCTGGCACCACTTGAGCAGGAACTGACCGAGCATTCTTCCTATACCGTGGGCAAATCCCATTCCATCGGCACCAGTTCCAACTACATGGAACGTATCGAGGCCGTCAACTTCGCCCTCGACAACGACGACGGTGCCCGCACGCACTATTACGACAAGGCCGACCTGATACTAGTGGGCGTGTCGCGATGCGGTAAGACACCGACGTGCCTGTACATGGCGATGCAATTCGGCATCCGCGCGGCCAACTACCCGCTGACCGAAGACGACATGGAACGCCTGCAACTGCCCGCCGCCCTGCGCGCCCACCAGCACAAGCTGTTCGGCCTGACCATCGACCCGGACCGCCTCACCGCGATCCGCAACGAGCGCAAGCCCAACAGCCGCTATTCGAGCTACGCCCAGTGCGAGTTCGAAGTGCGCGAGGTGGAAAACCTGTTCCGCCGCGAGAACATTCCGAACATCAATTCCACACACTTTTCGGTGGAAGAAATCTCCGCGAAGATCCTTGTGGAGAAAGGCGTCGAGCGGCGGTTCAAGTAATTCTTTATTGCCTGTTCTGGCCTCATCGCTAGCAGGCTAGCGGCCCACAGTTGACTTGTGTTCACCGCAAATCCCCTGTGGGAGCTAGCTGCTAGCGATTTACCGATAACGCGATCGCCTAGATAACAAACAAATCCACAAACCGGTTCACCGGCGTCGCTTCAAGCGCTACCTGGTCCTTGCACAATTCAAAAACCTCCTCGCTGCGCTGCCCGGTGAATCGTGTCAGCAAGTTCGCCTTGAACTTGTCTTCCAGCAACGGAATGCCTTCGACCCGGCGCCGACGATGGCCAATCGGGTACTCCACCACCACGTTCTCTGTGCTGGCCCCATCCTTGAAAAATACCTGTACCGCGTTGGCAATGGAGCGCTTGTCGGGCTCCAGGTATTCACGGGTGAAACGCGGCTCCTCAACTATCACCATCTTGTCGCGCAGCACATCGATGATCGGATGCGCCTTGTGGAAATCATCCTCGTAGTACTCGGCGATCAGGTTACCGAAGGCCAGCGGCACGGCAGTCATGTACTGGATGCAATGATCGCGGTCGGCGGCATTGGCCAGCGGGCCGACCTTGGAGATGATGCGGATCGCCGACTCGTGGGTGGTGATGACGATTTTATCGATTTCATGCAGGCGATTGCGCACCTGCGGGTGCAAGGTCACCGCCGCTTCACAGGCCGTTTGCGCGTGAAACTCGGCGGGAAAACTGATTTTGAACAACACGTTTTCCATCACATAACTGCCGTACGGCCGCGAAAAACTGAAAGCCCGTTTGTCTTCAGGCTTTAGCGCCAGATCGTTGTTGGTATGGCTGAACAATACGTCGTAAAAACCCCACTGTTTGGCGCTCAGAATACCGGGAATACCCATCTCGCCGCGCATCGCAATATCCGCCAGGCGCACGCCACGACTCGACGCATCGCCTGCCGCCCACGATTTGCGCGAGCCGGCATTCGGCGCATGCCGATACGTGCGCAACGCCTGACCGTCAGCAAAGGCGTGGGACAACGCCGACAACAATTGCTCGCGGTTGGCACCCATCAGTTTGGCGGTGACCGCGGTCGAGGCGACTTTCACCAGGATGACGTGATCGAGGCCGACACGGTTGAACGAGTTTTCCAGAGCGATCACGCCTTGAATTTCATGGGCCATGATCATCGCTTCAAGAACTATACGAACAGTCAGCGGTGCTTCGCCATTGGCCAGACGTTTTTGTGAAAAATGGTCAGCCACCGCGAGAATGCCGCCGAGGTTGTCCGACGGATGCCCCCACTCGGCGGCGAGCCAGGTGTCGTTGTAGTCGAGCCAGCGCACGATGCAGCCGATGTCCCAGGCAGCCTTGACCGGATCGAGCCGGTAACTGGTGCCCGGCACGCGCGCACCGAATGGCACGACGGTGCCTTCGACCACAGGTCCGAGATGTTTTGTGCACTCGGGAAAACGCAGGGCCAGAAGGCCGCAACCCAAAGTATCGATCAGGCAGTTGCGCGCGGTATCCAGCGCCTCTTTGGACTCGATCTTGTAGTTGAGGACGTAATCGGCAATGTCCTGCAGGACCTTGTCGTAGTCGGGACGGTTGTTCAGATCGACGTTGGCACTCATGTTCGATTCACTCTATGAAGTGGGTCGTTGATGGGACCTCGGTTCAGGGCATTCTCAGTCAATGACAAATTCTTATTATTGAAATGCAGCCCACTGTGGGAGTGAGCCTGCTCGCGATGACTTCGGCACATCCGACATTGATGTCAACTGACACTCCGCTATCGCGAGCAGGCTCACGCCTACAGTAGTTCTGGGTGGATCCTAGAAAGAATCACCCGGCACTCGCACAAACCCTTCCATCAACACCCGGGCACTGCGGCTCATGATGGCCTTGTTCACGGTCCATTCGCCGTTGGCCTGGCTGGCTTCGGCGCCGACGCGCAAGGTGCCGGACGGATGGCCGAAGCGCACCGCGTTGCGTTCGATACCGCCCGCCGCGAGGTTGACCAGCGTGCCGGTGATCGCCGCCGCCGTGCCGATGGCGACTGCCGCCGTGCCCATCATCGCGTGGTGCAGCTTGCCCATGGACAGTGCGCGCACCAGCAGGTCGACATCGCCCGCCGCAATGGCTTTGCCGCTGGACGAAACGTAGTCCGCCGGTTTGGCTACGAAGGCCACTTTCGGCGTGTGTTGGCGCTTGGCTGCTTCGTCGATGTTGGCAATCAGGCCCATGCGCAGTGCGCCATAAGCGCGGATGGTTTCGAACATCAGCAAGGCTTTCGGGTCGCCGTTGATCGCACCTTGCAGCTCGGTGCCCTTGTAGCCGATGTCCTCGGCGTTGACGAAAATCGTCGGGATGCCGGCGTTGATCAGGGTCGCCTTGAAGGTGCCGACGCCAGGCACTTCGAGATCGTCCACGAGGTTGCCGGTGGGGAACATTGAACCGCCACCGCCCTCTTCGTCCGCTGCCGGATCGAGGAACTCGATTTGCACTTCAGCTGCCGGAAAGGTTACGCCGTCGAGTTCGAAATCGCCGGTCTCCTGCACCTCACCGTTTGTGATTGGCACATGGGCGATGATGGTCTTGCCAATGTTGGCTTGCCACACGCGAACCACCGCCACACCGTTGTGCGGAATGCGGCTGGCGTCCACCAGTCCGTTGCTGACCGCGAACGAACCGACCGCCGCCGACAGGTTGCCGCAGTTGCCGCTCCAGTCCACGAACGGCTTGTCGATGGAGACCTGACCGAACAGGTAATCGACGTCGTGATCGGCCTTGATGCTTTTCGACAGGATCACGGTTTTGCTGGTGCTGGAGGTCGCGCCGCCCATGCCGTCGATTTGCTTGTCGTACGGGTCGGGGCTGCCGATCACACGCAGCAGCAAAGCGTCGCGGGCCGGGCCGGGAACCTGTGCCGCTTCAGGCAAATCCTTCAGGCTGAAGAACACGCCCTTGCTGGTGCCGCCGCGCATGTAGGTCGCGGGAATCTTGATCTGAGCTGCGTGAGCCATGTTGCTCTTTCTCCTAACCTTGAAAACAGACACGGGACTTAAAGTCCCGTGTTTGCACAGCTGTATTAAACGGCAACCGCCGACTCTTCGAGGAAGTCCTGGGCGAAGCGTTGCAACACGCCGCCGGCCTCGTAGATCGACACTTCTTCAGCCGTATCGAGGCGGCAGGTCACCGGTACGTCGACGCGTTCGCCGTTCTTGCGATGGATCACCAGCGTCAGTTCGGCACGCGGGGTACGCTCGCCGATCACGTCGTAGGTTTCACTGCCATCAATCGCCAGGGTGTGGCGGTTGGTGCCCGGCTTGAACTCCAGCGGCAACACGCCCATGCCCACCAGGTTGGTGCGGTGAATACGCTCGAAACCTTCGGCGGCAATCGCTTCGACACCGGCCAGGCGCACGCCTTTTGCTGCCCAGTCGCGGGACGAACCCTGACCATAGTCGGCACCGGCAATGATGATCAGCGGCTGCTTGCGGTCCATGTAGGTTTCGATGGCTTCCCACATGCGCATGACCTGGCCTTCCGGCTCGACGCGGGCCAGCGAACCCTGCTTGACCTTGCCGTTTTCCTGAACCATTTCGTTGAACAGTTTCGGGTTGGCGAAGGTTGCGCGCTGCGCAGTCAGGTGGTCACCACGGTGAGTTGCGTAAGAGTTGAAGTCCTCTTCCGGCAGGCCCATTTTCGCCAGGTATTCGCCAGCGGCGCTGTCCATCATGATCGCGTTGGACGGCGACAAGTGATCGGTGGTGATGTTGTCCGGCAGCACGGCCAGCGGGCGCATGCCCTTGAGCGGACGCGCACCGGCCAGTGCACCTTCCCAGTAAGGCGGACGGCGAATGTAGGTGCTCATCTCGCGCCAGTCGTACAGCGGCGTGACTTTCGGGCCGGTGTCTTCATGGATGGCGAACATCGGGATGTACACCTGACGGAACTGCTCAGGCTTCACCGAAGCTTTCACCACTGAGTCGATTTCTTCATCGCTCGGCCAGATGTCTTTCAGGCGGATTTCCTTGCCGTCGACCACGCCCAACACATCTTTTTCGATGTCGAAACGGATGGTCCCGGCGATGGCGTAAGCGACCACCAATGGCGGCGAAGCGAGGAACGCTTGCTTGGCGTACGGGTGAATCCGGCCGTCGAAATTACGGTTGCCCGAGAGCACCGCTGTGGCGTACAGGTCGCGGTCGATGATCTCTTGCTGGATCACCGGGTCCAGTGCGCCGGACATGCCGTTGCAGGTGGTGCAGGCAAAGGCGACGACGCCGAAACCGAGCGCGTCCAGCTCATCGGTCAAGCCGGCTTCATCGAGGTACAGTGCGACCGTTTTCGAACCCGGTGCCAGGGACGACTTGACCCATGGCTTACGGGTCAGGCCGAGCTTGTTGGCGTTGCGCGCCAGCAGGCCGGCGGCGATCACGTTGCGCGGGTTGCTGGTGTTGGTGCAGCTGGTGATGGCGGCAATGATTACCGCGCCGTCCGGCATCTGGCCCGGCACATCGTCCCACTGACCGGAGATGCCTTTGGCGGCCAGATCCGACACCGCGACGCGGGCGTGCGGGTTGCTCGGGCCGGCCATGTTGCGCACGACCGAGGATAGGTCGAAGGTCAAACCGCGCTCGTATTGCGCGCCCTTGAGGCTGTCAGCCCACAGGCCGACCTGCTTGGCGTAGTTCTCGACCAACTGCACCTGTTCGTCTTCACGACCGGTGAGTTTGAGGTAGTCGATGGTCTGCTGGTCGATGTAGAACATCGCCGCGGTGGCGCCGTATTCCGGGGCCATGTTGGAGATGGTCGCGCGGTCACCGAGGGTCAGTGCCGATGCACCTTCGCCAAAGAATTCCAGCCAGGCGCCCACCACTTTTTGCTTGCGCAGGAACTCGGTCAGCGCCAGCACCATGTCGGTAGCGGTGATGCCCGGTTGCAGCTTGCCGGTCAGTTCGACGCCGACGCTTTCCGGCAGGCGCATCCACGAGGCGCGGCCGAGCATCACGCTTTCGGCTTCGAGACCACCGACACCGATGGCGATCACGCCCAGCGCATCGACGTGCGGGGTGTGGCTGTCGGTGCCGACACAGGTATCAGGAAAGGCCACACCGTCACGCACCTGAATCACCGGAGACATTTTCTCCAGGTTGATCTGGTGCATGATGCCGTTGCCCGGCGGGATCACGTCGACGTTCTTGAACGCCTTCTTGGTCCAGTTGATGAAGTGGAAACGGTCTTCGTTGCGACGGTCTTCGATGGCGCGGTTCTTCTCGAACGCTTCCGGATCGAAACCACCGCGCTCGACGGCCAGGGAGTGGTCGACGATCAGTTGCGTCGGCACCACCGGGTTGACTTGCGCCGGGTCGCCGCCTTGCAGGGCGATGGCGTCGCGCAGGCCGGCGAGGTCGACCAGTGCGGTCTGGCCGAGGATGTCGTGGCACACCACGCGGGCCGGGAACCAGGGGAAGTCGAGGTCGCGTTTGCGCTCGATGAATTGCTTCAGGGATTCGGTAAGCGTGGCCGGGTCGCAGCGACGCACAAGGTTTTCCGCCAGTACGCGAGAGGTGTAAGGCAGGGTGTCGTAGGCGCCGGGCTGAATGGCCTCGACTGCTGCACGGACGTCGAAGTAATCCAGTTGGCTGCCAGGCAGCGATTTGCGGAATTCAGTGTTCATCGGTCAGGACTCGGGTCACGGTAGTTTCAAAAGGCGGGGCCTGGCAAGGTCCAGAAATTCACACGATCCACTGTAGGAGCGAGCCTGCTCGCGATAGCGATGTAGCGGGTGACATTGATGTTGAATGTCAGTCCGTCATCGCGAGCAGCCTCGCTCCTACAAGGATCTGCGTTGCATTCAGATCCCGGCGTCAAGCCTCCACCATTCAGCGTTGTTCGATTGGCACGAACTTGCGCTGTTCAACGCCGGTGTATTCGGCGCTTGGACGGATGATGCGGTTGTTGGCGCGTTGTTCGTACACGTGGGCGGCCCAGCCGGTCAGGCGCGAGCAGACGAAAATCGGTGTGAACAACTTGGTTGGAATGCCCATGAAGTGGTACGCCGAGGCATGGTAGAAGTCCGCGTTCGGGAACAGTTTCTTTTGCTCCCACATGGTCTTGTCGATGGCTTCGGAAACCGGGAACAACACCTTGTCGGCCACTTCGTCAGCGAGTTTTTTCGACCAACCCTTGATCACCTCGTTACGCGGATCGTTGTCCTTATAGATCGCGTGACCGAAGCCCATGATCTTGTCCTTGCGCTCGAGCATGCCGAGGGTGCCTTTGATCGCGTCTTCCGGCGACGAGAAGCGCTCGATCATTTCCATCGCCGCTTCGTTGGCGCCGCCATGCAGCGGACCGCGCAGCGAACCGATGGCCGCGGTGATGCACGAATACAGGTCGGACAGGGTCGACGCGCAAACACGGGCGGTGAAGGTCGATGCGTTGAACTCGTGCTCTGCGTAGAGGATCAGCGAAACATTCATCACCTTGACGTGCAACTCGCTCGGCTTCTTGCCGTGCAGCAAGTGCAGGAAGTGGCCGCCGATGGACTGCTCGTCGCTCACGCAATCGATGCGCTTGCCTTCGTGGCTGAAGCGATACCAATAGGTCATGATCGCCGGGAAAGCCGCCAGCAGACGGTCGGTCTTGTCGTGCTGCTCGGAGAAGCTGTTCTCCGGCTCAAGGTTGCCCAGGAACGAGCAACCGGTACGCATCACGTCCATCGGGTGCGCGTCGGCGGGAATACGCTCCAGCACTTCTTTCAGTGCTTGCGGCAGGTCACGCAGCTTGCTCAGTTTGGTGATGTAGGCGCTCAGTTGCGCTTTGCTCGGCAGTTCGCCGTACAGCAGCAGGTAAGCGACTTCTTCGAACTGTGCGTCAGCCGCCAGTTCACGAACGTCATAACCACGATAGGTCAGACCGGCACCCGACTGGCCCACGGTGGACAGTGCGGTTTGCCCGGCTACCTGGCCACGGAGCCCGGCGCCACTGAGTACTTTTGCTTCGGCCATTTGTGCCTCCAATTGTTCTTGAATTTATCAGGGAGTAATTCGACTTACTTCTTCGCCGCGAACAACGCATCGAGCTTCTGCTCGAAGGTGTGGTAGTCGATGCGATCGTAAAGCTCCATGCGAGTCTGCATGGTGTCGATGACGTTCTGTTGCGTGCCGTCGCGACGGATCGCGGTGTAGACGTTTTCCGCAGCCTTGTTCATGGCACGGAAGGCGGACAGCGGGTACAGCACCAGCGACACGTCGGCAGCGGCGAGTTGCTCGGTGGTGTACAGCGGGGTCGCGCCGAATTCGGTGATGTTGGCCAGGATCGGTGCTTTCACGCGGTTGGCGAACAGCTTGTACATTTCCAGTTCAGTGATGGCTTCCGGGAACACCATGTCGGCGCCGGCCTCGATGCACGCGGCGGCACGGTCCAGGGCAGATTCCAGACCTTCCACCGCCAGGGCGTCGGTGCGGGCCATGATCACGAAGCTGTCGTCGGTGCGCGCATCAACGGCTGCCTTGATGCGGTCGACCATTTCCTGCTGGGTCACGATTTCTTTATTAGGACGGTGGCCGCAACGCTTGGCGCCGACCTGGTCTTCGATGTGAATCGCCGCCGCGCCGAACTTGATCATCGACTTGACGGTGCGCGCCACGTTGAACGCCGAGGAACCGAAACCGGTGTCGACGTCCACCAGCAGCGGCAGGTCGCAGACATCGGTAATGCGGCGCACGTCGGTCAGCACGTCATCCAGGCCAGTGATGCCCAGGTCCGGCACGCCGAGGGAACCCGCGGCCACCCCGCCACCCGACAGGTAGATCGCCTTGAAACCGGCGCGCTTGGCCAGCAGCGCGTGGTTGGCGTTGATCGCGCCGACCACTTGCAATGGATGCTCGCTGGCGACCGCATCGCGGAAACGCTGGCCTGGAGTGCTCTTGTTCAAACTCATGACTCACCTCGTTTGGCTGTCGGGTTGGCGCCGTCCTGGTAATGACGGGCGATGTTGCGTTTGGAGGCGCCGATGTGACGGCGCATCAACAACTCGGCCAGTTCACCGTCACGGTCGGCGATGGCATCGAGAATTCGGTGGTGTTCGGCAAAGGCCTGGTGCGGGCGATTGGGCGTAGTGGAAAACTGGATGCGGTACATGCGCACCAATTGATACAGCTCGCCGCAGAGCATTTGCGTCAGGGTGCGGTTGCCGCTGCCCTGGATGATTCGGTAGTGAAAGTCGAAATCGCCTTCCTGCTGGTAATAGCCGCGACCGGCCTGGAAGGCCTCGTCGCGCTCGTGGGTTTCCAGCACCCGACGCAGCTCGTCGATTTCTTCGACGCTCATGCGCTCGGCGGCCAGACGACAGGCCATGCCTTCAAGGGATTCACGGATTTCGTAGAGTTCGATCAGCTCGGCGTGATTGAGCGAAACCACCCGCGCCCCGACATGCGGCACGCGCACCAGCAAGCGTTGACCTTCGAGGCGGTGGATAGCCTCACGCAGCGGGCCGCGGCTGATGCCGTAGGTCCGGGCCAGTTCCGGTTCGGAGATTTTGCTGCCCGGAGCGATATCGCCTTTGACGATTGCCGCCTGAATACGGCGGAAGACGTTCTCGGAAAGCGTCTCCGTATCGTCTTGCGTAGAAACCGGGGGATCGAGTTGATCCAGCATATTGTCGACACCTTGAAATACAATGACGCAAAAACTAGCGAATACGCCCACATTAGTCAAATGATAAATAAACATTGTCGACAATCGTCCAATAACCGGTTGCACCATAACGAAGCAGCCCTTCTGTTTATAGCTACCCGTCGGCGCTGGCGCCACAAACCTGCCGTGCTAGAATGCCGCCCGCATTTGTTTGTCACATCTGCACTGCCTGTCATAAATAGCTGATAGGCATACGAGGAGCTTGCGCAGCGATGCCAGGGTCTTGAATCAAAGTACGGACCGCTGCGCACCAGGATTTATGAGACTCAAGCCCTTCCCCGCATTCCTTTATTTTCTTTTCTTGCCTGGCGCAGCGATGGCGGGAGAAAAGACTGTGTATGGCCTCAACGAATACGCGTCTCTGGGTGGCATCGACCTGGAAGTGGCCGCCAAACTCGATACCGGCGCGAAAACCGCTTCCCTGAGTGCCCGCGATATCAAGCGTTTCAAACGCAATGGTGAGTCCTGGGTGCGTTTCTATCTGGCCATCGACGCCGCCCATTCGCACCCGATCGAACGCCCGCTGGCCCGCGTCAGCAAGATCAAACGCCGGGCCGGCGACTACGATCCGGAAGAAGGCAAGAAGTACACCGCCCGTCCGGTGATCGAGCTGGATATCTGCATGGGCTCGGCTTTACGCAGCATCGAAGTGAACCTTACTGACCGAAGCGCTTTCCAATACCCGCTCTTGATCGGCTCCGAAGCGCTCAAACGCTTCGATGCGCTGGTCGACCCCAGTCTTAAATACGCTGCCGGCAAACCCGCCTGCGCTACCGACGCTCATACCGCAGAGTAATTCCAATGCGCTCTCTTACCCTTCATCTGAAAATGCTGATCGCCATCCTGGTGGTGCTGGGCATTTCAGTTACGGCCTATCAGATCTTCGTGCTGGGCATTCCCGTGACCGAAGACGCCACCGACGACTTGTGGAACATCGACGCCAAGGTCGAGTTCGTCGCCAGTGCCAAAGACCCGGTCAAGATCCAGATGTTCGTGCCGCCTTTGAGCCGCGATTACGTGAGCCTCAACGAGAGCTTCATCTCCAATAACTACGGCGTGGCCGTGAACCGGGTCGACGGTAACCGCAAGGTCACCTGGTCGGCACGTCGGGCCAAGGGCAACCAGACGCTTTATTACCGCCTGGTGCTGACCAAGCGCTACACCGCCGAAAAAGCCAAGGTCAAAGGCCCGACCTTCCGCGACAGCATCGCCATCGAAGGCCCGGAAAAAATCGCCGCCGAAGCCCTGCTCGCGCCGATCCGCCAGCATTCGGCCGACGTCGAGACCTTCATCAGCGAAGCAATCAAACGGGTCAACAACAGCAACGACGACAACGCCAAGATGCTGCTGGCCGGTGACCCGACGCCGGCGCACAAGGCAAAAATCGTCGAATTGCTGCTCTCCATCGCCCATGTGCCGGTGGAAAAAGTGCACACCATTCGCCTGGTGGCCGACCAGCCGCAAACGCCGGAACTCTGGCTGCGCAGTTTCAACGGCACCGACTGGCTGTACTTCAATCCGGAAACCGGTGAGCAAGGCCTGCCGACCGACCGCTTGCTGTGGTGGACCGGCGATGAAAACCTGATCACCGTCGATGGCGGCAAGAAAGCCACTGTCACGTTCAGCATGAACAACAGCGAAATGAACGCCATTCGCCTGGCCAAGCTGACCGACGAAAACACCGACGCCAATTTCCTCGAATACTCGCTGTACGGCTTGCCGCTGCAAACCCAGCAGACGTTCATGATCATGGTGATGATCCCGATCGGCGTACTGGTGATCCTGATCCTGCGCAACCTGATCGGCCTGCAGACTCTCGGCACCTTTACCCCGGTGCTGATTGCCCTGGCCTTCCGCGAAACCCAACTCGGTTTCGGCATCGTCCTGTTCACCATCATCACCGCGCTGGGACTGTCGCTGCGTTCCTACCTTGAACACCTGAAGCTGCAAATGCTGCCGAGACTGTCGGTGGTGCTGACGTTCGTGGTGGTGCTGATCGCAGCGATCAGCCTGTTCAGCCACAAGCTCGGCCTGGAGCGCGGCTTGTCGGTGGCGCTGTTCCCGATGGTGATCCTGACCATGACCATTGAACGCCTGTCGATCACCTGGGAAGAACGCGGCGCCAGCCACGCCATGAAAGTGGCGATCGGCACGCTGTTCGCCGCGTCCCTGGCGCACCTGATCATGAGCGTGCCGGAACTGGTGTACTTCGTGTTCACGTTCCCGGCGATTCTGTTGATTCTGGTGGGCTTCATGCTGGCGATGGGGCGCTATCGCGGCTACCGCCTGACTGAACTGGTGCGTTTCAAGGCCTTCCTGAAAAAGGCTGACGCTTGATGTTCGGTTTCTGGAAAACCTGGAAAGCCCTGGAAGCCCGGGGCATCATGGGCATAAATCGGCGTAACGCAGACTACGTGCTGAAGTACAACAAGCGCAGCCTGTACCCGATTGTCGATGACAAGATCATCACCAAGGAACGTGCGATTACCGCCGGCATCCATGTGCCGGAGCTGTATGGCGTGATCTCCACCGAGAAGGAAATCGACAAGCTCGGCGAGATCATCGGCGGGCGCAACGACTTCGTGATCAAGCCGGCACAGGGCGCAGGCGGTGACGGCATCATTGTCGTCGCCGACCGCTTCGAGGGTCGCTACCGCACGGTGTCCGGAAAAATCATTCCCCATGAAGAAATCGAACACCATATTTCCAGCATTCTCACCGGCCTGTACTCCCTCGGCGGGCACCGCGACCGGGCGCTGATCGAATACCGGGTGATACCGGACCAGATCTTCAAGAGCATCAGCTATGAAGGTGTGCCCGACATCCGCATCATCGTACTGATGGGTTACCCGGTGATGGCCATGCTGCGCCTGCCGACCCGGCAGTCCGGCGGCAAGGCCAACCTGCACCAGGGCGCCATCGGCGTCGGTGTCGATCTCGCCACCGGTCTGACGCTGCGCGGCACTTGGCTGAACAACATCATCACCAAGCACCCCGACACCACCAATGCGGTGGACGGCGTGCAATTGCCCTACTGGGACGGTTTCATGAAACTCGCCGCCGGTTGCTATGAGCTGTGCGGGCTGGGTTACATCGGTGTTGATATGGTGCTGGACCAGGAAAAAGGTCCGCTGATCCTGGAACTCAATGCCCGTCCGGGCTTGAATATCCAGATTGCCAACGATTGCGGCCTGACGCTGCGCACCCATGCCGTCGAGGCGCGACTGGAAGAGTTGAAGGCGCGCGGCGTGACTGAAACCGTCGAAGAACGTGTGGCGTTTGTGCAGGAAATGTTTGGGCATATTCCGCCGGTTGAAGGTTGACCCGACATATCCCCTCTAGGAGCAATTCCCCGAGGGGACTACAATCGCCACCCCGCCTCGATGGCTGATCTACTCCGCCCATGCTGACCTGTTCCGTACACCCGCTACCCTATCGCGCCAACCCCGCCGAATACTTCGCGGCCATTCGTCATGCCCCTGGCGCCGTGCTGCTCGACAGTGGCCGCCCCAGCGCCGAGCGTGGGCGGTTTGACTTGCTCAGCGCCTGGCCGCTGGAGCAAGTCACGGTATCGCCCGACGAAAGTGGCGACGATTTCCTGCAACGCCTGCGCGACAATCTGACACAACTCGGTGAAGCGACGGTCGCCCATGATCTGCCCTTCGCCGGCGGTTTGATCGGTTATCTGAGCTACGACTTCGGTCGCCATCTGGAGAACCTGCCGAGCCAGGCGCAGGACGATCTGCAATTGCCGGATGCACGTTTTGGCTTGTACGCCTGGGCGCTGATCAGCGATCACCAACAGGCCACCAGCCAACTGGTGTTTCACCCGACGCTGGTCGACAGCGAACGTCAGCGCTTGATCCGCCTGTTCAGCCAGCCTGTTGCTGAAACAGTCGCACCTTTCAAACTGCTGGCACCGATGAATGCCGAGCTGAGTGCTGAGCAATATCGCCACGCAATCGAGCGCATCCAGCACTACATCCAGGCCGGTGACTGCTATCAGGTCAACTTCGCCCAGCGTTTCCGCGCACCGTGCCAAGGTGATCCCTGGACCGCGTACTGCGCACTGCGGCTAGCATGCCCGACACCGTTTTCCGGTTTCCAGAGCCTGCCCGATGGCGGCGCTGTGTTGAGCCTGTCGCCGGAGCGTTTCGTCAAAGTCAGCGAGCGCCATGTGGAAACCCGCCCGATCAAAGGCACGCGCCCACGCGGCCTGACGCCTGCCGAAGACGCAGCAAACGCCGCCGAACTGTTGGTCAGCCCCAAAGACCGCGCGGAAAACCTGATGATCGTCGACCTTCTGCGCAACGATCTCGGCCGCACCTGCCGCACCGGTTCGGTATCGGTGCCGGAATTGTTCAGCCTGGAAAGCTACCCGAACGTACATCACTTGGTGAGCAGCGTGACCGGCGAACTGGCGGATGATCGGGATGCACTGGACCTGATTGCCGGCAGCTTCCCTGGCGGCTCGATCACCGGAGCGCCGAAGATTCGGGCGATGCAGATCATCGACGAACTGGAACCGACGCGACGCGGGTTGTATTGCGGCTCGTTACTGTATCTGGACGTGCGTGGGGAGATGGACAGCTCCATCGCCATTCGCAGTTTGCTGGTCAAGGATGGGCAGGTGTGTTGCTGGGGCGGTGGCGGGATTGTTGCCGATTCCAAGTGGCAGGCTGAGTATCAGGAATCGATCACCAAGGTGAAGGTGTTGCTCGATACCCTGCAAAACCTCTGACACCCTGACCCTGCAGGAGCAGCCTCGTTTCACTCGGCAGCGCCTGCAGGTCAGCGGGTTTACAAGCTCAAAGTGCGGTTAGACGCCTTGATGAACGCCTGCTTCAGCGCTTCAAACGTATGCACCGCCGGGAACTGCGGGAACTCGGCAATCACGTTATCCGGTGCATGGAACAGAATCCCGGCATCGGCCTCGCCCAGCATCGTGGTGTCGTTGTAGGAATCGCCCGCCGCGATCACCCGGTAGTAGAGGCTCTTGAACGCCAGGACCGACTGACGCTTGGGATCTTTCTGACGCAACTGATAGCTGGTCACCCGCCCGGTGTCGTCGGTAATCAGGCGATGGCAGAGCAAGGTCGGGAAGCCCAATTGACGCATCAGCGGCTGGGAAAACTCGTAGAAGGTGTCCGACAGAATCACCACTTGGAAGCGCTCACGCAGCCAGTTGACGAACTCGACCGCGCCGTCTAGCGGCTTGAGGGTGGCGATCACTTCCTGGATGTCGGCGAGTTTCAGGCCGTGTTCGTCGAGAATCCGCAGGCGCTGCTTCATCAGTACGTCGTAGTCGGGAATGTCCCGGGTGGTGGCCCTGAGGGATTCGATCCCGGTTTTTTCGGCAAAGGCGATCCAGATTTCCGGGACCAGCACACCTTCAAGATCCAGACAGGCAATTTCCACAAGACACTCCCATTTGTATTGTTTATTGAGTCGAGCGAGGCCGAACTCTAGCGACTCCTCTCCCACCGCGCAACGCAGAGGAAGCCCCGAGCGGCGCAGCTTTTTGTTACCATCGGCCCCATATAGAGCGCCCAGCGCCACCGACCTGTAGGAAGCCGCCCTGATGAGCACAACGTTCGACGTCGTGGAACTCGCCACGACCTATGCCAACAAATCCGCCCAGGACATCCTGAAGCTCGCGTTTGCCGAGTTCGGCGATGACCTGTGGATATCTTTCAGCGGCGCCGAGGACGTGGTGCTGGTGGACATGGCCTGGAAGCTGAACAAGAACGTCAAGGTGTTCAGCCTCGACACCGGCCGCCTGCATCCCGAGACCTACCGCTTCATCGATCAGGTGCGCGAGCACTACAAGATCGACATCGAACTGGTGTCGCCGGACCACACCAAACTCGAACCGTTCGTGAAGGAAAAAGGCCTGTTCAGTTTCTACAAGGACGGCCACGGCGAATGCTGCGGCATCCGCAAGATCGAACCGTTGCGCCGCAAGCTGTCCGGCGTGAAAGCCTGGGCCACCGGCCAGCGCCGCGACCAGAGCCCCGGCACCCGCAGCGCCGTCGCGGTGATGGAAATCGACACCGCGTTCTCCACCCCGGAACGTACCCTGTACAAATTCAACCCGCTGGCGCAGATGACCAGCGAAGAGATCTGGGGCTACATTCGCATGCTGGAGCTGCCGTACAACAGCCTGCATGAGCGCGGTTTCATCAGCATCGGTTGCGAACCGTGCACCCGTCCGGTCCTGCCGAACCAGCATGAGCGCGAGGGGCGCTGGTGGTGGGAAGAAGCCACCCAGAAAGAATGCGGGCTGCATGCGGGGAATATCATCAGCAAGGCATAACACTTACTTTCCTGCCCTGTGAAATCTCCTGTGGGAGCTAGCCTGCTAGCGCCCACATTGATCTGCATCAGGCGCCGAACAAATGTGTACACACGAATGTCACCATAGGTGCCATTTATGTGTGCACTTTTTTGTTTAAACGCCCCCAAAAGTTACATTTCCCTCCTGACGCGATTCATCTGCGCTTGCCCCATCTACTCGTAAAAAATAAATACCTGTTCAAACGGTCAATTTATATTGCCTGTTTTTCAGTAACTTGGCGTAACGCCATAACAAAACGAAATGAGCAGCACCTTTCATAGATCTCTCCACTGGCATGGAACTGGCTTAAGTGCATACATGTTTTGTATACAATCAAGACAAAACATACACACACTCAAGATCCGCAAGCCTGAAGCGCCCTATCCCGTACAGGCTGCAGATGCCCCGTAACCAATGATATTCGCTACACCGCGACGAAGATTTGTCGAGCCATGCGCTCATGCACAGTCATCGCGGCGTCGAGCATCAGGAGCCTGCCGGAATGCGTACAAGTCTCTCAAACAACAATATTGCGCTGGATCTGCCCTCCCCCCATCTCACCCCAACCGCTTTTGATCAAACGGCTGAATCTGTCGTGCTCAGCCCCCGCCTGCACAACAAAGACCTCGCGCCAACCAAGGCCGAAGGCCGACGCTGGGGCCGCTACAGCATCTTCGCGTTGTGGACCAACGACGTCCACAACATCGCCAACTACTCGTTCGCCATCGGGCTGTATGCCTTGGGCCTTGGCGGCTGGCAGATTCTCCTGTCGCTGGGGATTGGCGCCGCGCTGGTGTACTTCTTCATGAACCTGTCCGGCTACATGGGCCAAAAGACCGGCGTGCCGTTTCCGGTCATCAGCCGGATCAGTTTCGGCATTCATGGCGCGCAGATTCCTGCGTTGATCCGTGCCGTGATCGCCATCGCCTGGTTCGGCATTCAAACCTACCTGGCGTCGGTGGTCTTCCGTGTCTTGCTGACAGCCATCCATCCC
Organism: Pseudomonas sp. NFX224; assembly: GCF_048565165.1. Classification (NCBI taxonomy): domain Bacteria; kingdom Pseudomonadati; phylum Pseudomonadota; class Gammaproteobacteria; order Pseudomonadales; family Pseudomonadaceae; genus Pseudomonas; species Pseudomonas sp. NFX224. The sequence goes on from NZ_CP183416.1 coordinate 1,065,857, forward strand.
GGCTTCGCCGACTACGACCACGATTCGATCCTCGGTCTGTCGACCCTGGGCTGGGTGTGTTTCGTGGCGATCTGGTTCGTGCAGTTGGCGATCCTCGCCTACGGCATGGAGATGGTGCGGCGTTATGAGGCGTTTGCCGGTCCGGTGATTTTGCTGACCGTCGCCGCCCTCGCCGCCTGGATGTACTTTCAGGCCAACGCAACTATTGCCTGGTCGATCCGCGAACCACTGACCGGTGGCGAGATGTGGCGCAACATCTTTGCCGGCGGCGCACTGTGGCTGGCGATCTACGGCACGCTGATCCTCAACTTCTGCGACTTCGCGCGCTCGTCGCCGTGCCGCAAGACCATCAAGGTCGGAAACTTCTGGGGCCTGCCGGTCAACATTTTGGTGTTCGCCGCCATCACCGTCCTGCTGTGTGGCGCGCAATTCCAGATCAATGGGCGGATCATCGAAAGCCCGACTGAAATCATTGCCTCGATTCCCAACACATTCTTCCTGGTCCTCGGTTGCCTGGCGTTCCTGATCGTTACCGTGGCGGTGAACATCATGGCCAACTTCGTCGCGCCAGCCTTCGTGCTTAGCAACCTCGCGCCGAAGTACCTGACCTTCCGCCGCGCCGGGCTGATCAGCGCGACCATCGCCGTGCTGATCCTGCCGTGGAACCTCTACAACAGCCCGTTGGTGATCGTGTACTTCCTGTCGGGTCTCGGCGCGCTGCTCGGCCCGCTGTATGGCGTGATCATGGTCGATTACTGGCTTGTACGAAAAGGTCAAGTCAACGTGCCGCAGTTGTACAGCGAAGACCCGAACGGCCCTTATTACTACAGCCGCGGAGTCAATTTGCGTGCGGTGGCGGCGTTCATTCCCGCAGCCCTGATCGCCATCGTCCTGGCGCTGGCACCGGGCTTCCATCTGGTGTCGCCGTTCTCCTGGCTGATTGGCGCCGCGATTGCCGGCTTGCTCTACCTGATCATCGCCAAACGCCAACCGCACTACGCAGACGTCAGCGGCGAAGCCATCGCGGTCGACAACGTCAGCCATTAACTCCATCGCGGCCCGGCAGCGTCGGGCCGCAGAACCACCTGCTATAAGGACTTCCCATGCGAATTCTCGTGGTCAACGTCAACACCACCGAATCCATCACCCAGGCCATCGCCCGCTCGGCCCAGGCCGTGGCCGCACCGGGCACGGAAATCGTTGGCCTGACGCCCTTCTTCGGTGCCGATTCCATCGAAGGTAATTTCGAAAGCTACCTGGCCGCTATCGCGGTCATGGATCGGGTGATGTCTTACGACCAGCCCTTCGATGCCGTGATCCAGGCCGGCTATGGGGAACACGGCCGCGAAGGTCTACAGGAATTGCTCAACGTGCCTGTTGTGGACATCACCGATGCAGCGGCGAGTACCGCGATGTTCCTCGGTCACGCCTACTCGATCGTCACCACGCTCGACCGCACCGTGCCTTTGATCGAGGATCGCCTGAAACTCTCCGGGCTCTGGGACCGCTGCGCGTCAGTGCGAGCCAGCGGTTTGGCGGTGCTGGAACTGGAACACGAACCGCAACGCGCATTGGAGGCCATCGTGCACCAAGCCGAGTTGGCGGTGACCCAGGACAAAGCCGAAGTGATCTGCCTGGGCTGCGGCGGCATGGCCGGGCTGGATGAGCAGATTCGCCAACGTACCGGCGTGCCGGTGATTGATGGTGTGACGGCGGCGGTAACCATTGCCGAGTCGTTGGTGCGACTGGGATTGTCGACGTCGAAAGTGCGGACTTATGCGACACCGCGACCGAAGAACATCATTGGCTGGCCGCAGAAGTTTATGCGGTAGACCGCGTTATCGTTCATCGCCAGCAGGCTGGCTCCCACAGGGTCAGCGCAGCCCTGTAGGAGCCAGCCTGCTGGCGATGGCCACACCTCGGTCTAAGGCCATACTTAAAGAGCACTAAACCGCTGACCCAACTCCCGCTCAGAAAACTGCTCAATAATGAAATCGACAAACGCCCGGGTCTTGCCCGGCAACAGTTTGTGCTCCGCGTAGTAGATCGAAATACTGCCGTCATCGATGTACCAGTCCGGCAACACTCGCTGCAACGTGCCCGCCTCCAGATAATTCACCGCAAACGGCATGCTCACCAGCGCAATGCCCAGGCCTTGTGTTGCTGCGGCGCATGCCGCATCCGAATCGCTCATGGTCATGCGCGCCTTGAGTATCAACGGCCGGCAGTGTTGGGGGCTGCGGCCGATCAACTGCCAGGAACGCACGCGTCCGGTTTGCGGCGACCGGATCAGGATGCCGTCGTGATGCTGAAGATCGTCCGGCTCCGTGATCGCTTCATGTCGCTTTAAATAGTCTGCAGAAGCCAGCAACACCCGATGCGCTGGTGCCAGCTTGCGCGCAACCACGCCTTGGGGCAGCTCAAAACCGCCACCGATCGCCGCATCGAACCCCTGACCAATCAGGTCGACCTGGCGATTGTCGAAATGCCAGTCCGGATTGATCGCCGGATAGCGCCGCAGAAACTCGCCGAGCAGCGGCACCACATATAGCCGCCCGAACACCGTGCCCATGCTGACTTTCAAAGTCCCCGCCGGCAGCCCTTCGGCGTTAGCCAGATGGGCCACGGCGTTCTGGATGGTCGTCAGGCTGGCACTGACCTGACTCAAGAACAGCTGGCCGGCCTCGGTCAGCGTCAGGCTACGGGTGCTGCGTTGAAACAACCGCACACCCAGTCGCGCTTCCAGTTTGGCGACGCTTTTACCCACCGCCGCCGGCGTCAGGCTCAAGCGCCGCGCGGCTTCGGCAAAGCTGCCGACTTCGGCGCTGCGCACAAAGCATTCGATACTGCTGAAGGTTTCCATGGCGCACCACTATAAACTTCCGGTTTACACAGACTATAGCAATTACCGTCTACACAGCCTGCAATCCTGAATCAATACTAGGCTCCATCAACCGGGACATCTCGCCTCGGGACTTGGAGATTGATATGACTACTCAGAACCTCAGCGGCAAAGTGGCATTGATTCAAGGCGGTTCCCGGGGCATCGGCGCAGCCATTGTCAAACGCCTGGCCGCTGAAGGCGCGACCGTTGCCTTCACCTACGTCAGCTCCACGGTGAAGGCCGAAGAACTGCAAAACAACATCATCGCCAACGGCGGCAAGGCCCTGGCCATCAAGGCTGACAGTGCCGATGCCGACGCCATTCGCAACGCCGTGACCGCGACGGTAGAAACCTTTGGTCGACTGGATATCCTGGTCAACAACGCTGGCGTGCTGGCCGTTGCACCGCTGGAAGATTTCAAACTCGAAGATTTCGATCAGACCCTGGCCATCAACGTGCGCAGCGTGTTCATCGCCACCCAGGCCGCGGCCAGATACATGATTGAGGGCGGCCGGATCATCAACATCGGCAGCACCAACGCTGATCGCATGCCCTTCGCCGGTGGCGGCCCGTACGCCATGAGCAAATCGGCGCTGGTCGGCCTGACCAAGGGCCTGGCCCGTGACCTCGGCCCTAAAGGCATCACCATCAACAACGTGCAACCCGGTCCGGTCGATACCGACATGAACCCGGCCGAAGGCGACTTCGCCGACAGCCTGATCCCGTTGATGGCTGTAGGGCGCTATGGCAAAGCCGAAGAGATCGCCAGTTTTGTTGCCTACCTCGTCGGCCCCGAGGCCGGCTACATCACGGGTGCGAGCCTGACCATCGACGGCGGTTTTGGCGCCTGATGCGTTAAACGCAATCCAAATGTGGGAGCAGGCTTGCTCCCACATTTTTTATCGTCACACCCACTCAAGCGCTGGCAGGCCAAAAGCACTCGGCTTGAAGGCCTTCAGCGTACGAAGAATGCCATCGGCGTGTGCAAATTTTTCATCCGCCATGGCCGCATCCGGAATCGCAATCGCCGTCATCCCCGCCGCTTTCGCTGCCGTGACACCGAATGGCAAATCCTCGAACACCAGACAATCCTGCGGTGAGACACCCAAACGCCGCGCTGCGGTCAGGAAGATATCCGGCGCCGGTTTGGCCGCGCCGACTTCCGGATCATCGGCGGTGACAATGAAGTCGAACAGGGCGAACCAATCGCGGTGCAATGTGGTTTTCTGGCCGAACGACTGACTCGACGAGCTCGTGCCCACCGCAATGGGAATGTTGTGAGCCTTCAGATGCCGGACCAGTTCCTGTGCGCCAGGCATCGCCTGTGCTGTAGGAAAACGCTCGCGCATCAACGGCTCGCGGATCAGCAGAAACTCTTCGGCTGTAATCGGCAATTCCAACGTCTCGACCACGTAGCGTGCGAGGTCACCAGCACCGCGCCCGATGATGTGCTGCTTGAGGCTCCAGTCGAAGGTCCGTCCGTAACGCCCGGCAATGATCGACGTCACTTCGGTGTAAATGCCCTCAGTATCCAGCAGCAAGCCGTCCATATCGAAAATCACGGCCTTAATCGGGCCAAACCCATCCAGCGCTGCATTCATCGCATCTGATCCGTTTTCAATGACATCCCAGGCGGCTCAGGTGTGGCCGGCTCCGTGATTGATTAAAGGTTTCAGCAGCATAGCGGGCGGCGACAACGGGGAGCAACGGGAAAAACCCGAGCCGAACAGAAGCGATATCGATGATTTAGCGATTCGCCCTACACCAAATGCCGTTTTTCCCGACTTCTTTCTCGATTGATCCATCGCAGAGTTTCGCGCCCCCTCTTCACCCGAGCGAAAGACCGCGAATGTTCGATCCCGACAAGCTGCTGGCCCTGAACAACACCATTGGCTTGCTGGTGGTGGCGGCGATGAACCCGAAGCAACCGGACATCGAAGCGCTACTCGGTGATTTCCGTCTCAGCCTCAACGATTACGAAGCCTGGGCGGAAAACTACTGGGCGGGCGGGACTCTGGATGTCGAGCAGGTGTTCAAGGTCGGCCATGAAGTCCGCCTCAGCGCATCGAAGAAATCCACCACTGCGGTCAGTTCAACGGTAGCCATGTGCCCGGCCAGCGGCCCGCTGACACTGGTTCACATGTTTGAAGCCGCGCGCTTCGTGCCCATCGGCAATACGCCGGTGATGCTCGAACGATTGCTTAACGAAGGCCAGGGCGAACCGCAGTATGGCAAGCCGATTCATAAAACTATCGGCCCCAGCGGCATCCTGGAAATCGACGATTGCTGGCGCGGCAATCGCTATCGCATCACCTTTTTCCCCAACGTCACCAGCGATCACGTCAAGACGCTTTATGACTCCTATAAAGGCGTCCTCGGCGAGCTTGAGGGCTGGTTGCGCAATGAATGGAGCACCGACTTTCAACCGTTGTGGGCCGGGTTTTCCCAGGCAGACTTCATTGAACGCTACGGCATGCTGCAACGTGCTGACTGGCGCGGCGTCGAAAACTCGCTGCACGGCCTGTGGGATGACGTTAAGCAGCTCTACGCCCTGATCTCCGACCTCCAGGCCAATAGCGAAAAGCTCCTGGAGTACTTGAGCGAAGCGGATATCGAGGCGCTGTTGAAAGCGTCGTCTGAAACCTTCGCCAATGTGTTGCTGGTGCTAAGCGACGAACCATTGATGTTCATTCATCTGGCGGCTTTCACCACTTGGCTGCGGATGCTGCCGCCGCAATACATCGCCGACGTCGTGGCGCAAGTTCGTACAGAGCTGTTGATCAGTTTCCTGTTGGTGCGCTTGACCGGTCCTGCAGGCTTGAGGCTCGGCATCAGTGCCAAGGTGCTCAACAAGATCAAGTCCGAGCGTACTCGACGTTGGTTGGCTGCGGCAGGTTTGCGACTGGCGGAACTGACGAGCCGTTCTGATCTGAGCACTCATGCGAGCGCACTCAAACCGTTGATGCTCAATGCCCGGAACGCACCGCTGAAGCCTGCGCCGGCGGTGCCTTTGCAGATCAGTGCGGCAGGAGCAGCGGATGTTTTGGTGGACAATCCGGTCGCCATTACTCGCAACAAATCCGAAGCCAAGACACGGCTGGGCCGGCAGGAACATCGGGATGATGTTCCTGTTCAAGCGAAAAACCCCAACGGCGACAGCGCCGATTCCGCAGACCGCACCGCCACCCACGGCTGCCCGGTGTCGCTGGTCACCGGCGAGGAACTGCTGACCCTGACTGACGGCGTACTCGATGGCGTGCTGCCGTTCGAGTTCACCCGCCTGTATCGCACCAGCGCGGTGGAGGTCGACAGCGGCCTCGGGTTTGGCTGGAGTCATTCGCTGGCCCAGCGCCTGGCCATCGACGGCGACACGGTCATCTGGATCGATGCGGAAAACCGGCGCACGCCGTTTCCGCTGCCGAACCTGACGCGTCCGGCGATCCACAACAGCCTGTCGCGGGCGGCGATTTACCTCGGTGATGAACCGGAAGAACTGATTGTCGCCTTGGCTGGCGAGTCGGTGCGCTTCCAGCATTTTCGCAATGGCCAACTGAGCGCGATCAGCGACGCCTATGGCAATCGTCTGAGCGTGCAGCGCGATTTTTCCGGGCGGATCGAGCGCCTGGACAACGGCGCCGGGCGCTGCTTGTTGCTGCGCTACGAGCGTAGCCACTTAGTCGCCGTCGACTACCAGCGGTTTCACCTCGGCGACGATCAGCCACCGGCCTGGCGCACCGAGCAGACGCTGGTGACTTACCGCTACGACGCGCGCTGGCGGCTGATCGAAGCAACTAATGCGGCCGGTGAAAGCGAGCGCTACGACTACGACGAACAGCAGGTCATCCTGCAACGGCAACTGGCCGGCGGCGCGAGTTTCTTCTGGGAGTGGGAAAAGTCCGGCAAGGCTGCCCGCTGCGTCCGTCACTGGGCCTCGTTTGCGCAGATGGACACGCGGTATCGCTGGGATGACGACGGCGGTGTCGTCCTGAAACACGCCGATGGCAGCGAAGAGCTTTACGTCCACGACTCGCAGGCACGGCTGGTACGCCGGGTCGCGGCCGATGGTGGGCAACAGCAAAAGACCTACGACGCACAGGGCCGCTTGCTCGCCGAACAGGACGCCCTCGGCGCCGTCACCGAATACCGCTACGACGACGTCGGACGGCTGATCGCGCTGATTCCGTCGGAGGACGAACCCACGTCCTACGAGTACCGCAACGGTTTCCTGCATGCGCGTTATCGCGGTAAGGCCAAGTGGACCTACAAACGCAACGCCCAGGGCGATGTCACCTGGCTGACCGATCCCGATGGCCAGAGCACCTACCACGAGTACGACGGGCAAGGGCGTCTGCTGGCGATCCGTTATCCGGATCACAGCCGGCAGGTGTTCGAGTGGAACGACCTCGGCCAGTTGCTCGGCGAAACCCTGCCCGACGGCGGGCGTCGGCGGTTTTCTTACGATGCGCTCGGGCGACGGACGACAGCTGAGGATGAGCTCGGCGGGGTCAGCCGTTACCAGTGGGATGCGGTCGGCCGCCTGTTGCAGTCGACCTCGCCGAACGGCGCCAGTCGCCAGTTCAGCTACAACGCCTACGGCCGGATCACCGCTGAAACCGACGAACTGGGGCGGGTCACGCGTTTTGAGTACGCCGACGATCTGCACCTGGTCAGTCGGCGGATCAACCCCGACGGCAGCGAACTGAAATACCGCTACGAGCACGCGCAGCTGTTGCTGACCGAGATCGAAAACGAGGTCGGCGAGCGTTATCGGCTGGACTACACGCCGAACGGCTTGATCCGACAGGAACGCGGCTTCGACGGCCGGCGCACGGCCTATGCCTACGACCTCAACGGCCAGTTGCTGGAGAAAACCGAGTTCGGTGATGACGGTTCGCAGTTGCTCACCGCTTACCAGCGCGACGCCGCCGGACGCTTATTGGTCAAGACCCTGCCCGACGGGGTCAAGGTCGAGTACCGCTATGACGGACTGGGCCGGCTGGTCAGTGTCGACGACGGCCAGGACCATCCGCTGGAGTTCGAGTACGACGTTCATGACCGGCTGATCACCGAGCATCAGGGCTGGGGCACCTTGCGTTATGGCTACGACGTCAGCGGCCAACTCAAGCATTTGCGCCTGCCGGACAACAGCCGCCTTGAGTACCACCGCGCCAAGGGTGGGGCGATGACGGCCATCGACCTCAATGGCTCACGTCTCACCGGCCATCATTTCGAGTTCGGTCGTGAAAAAAGCCGCCAACAAGGCCTGCTGTCCAGCGACTATGCCTACGACGAACAGGGCCGTTTGCAGGCCCATGCCGTCCGGCAAAACCAGCGTCCGCTGTACCGCCGCGAGTATGCCTACAGCGCCAACGGCAACCTCACACAGATCAGCGACACGCGCCACGGCCCACGGCGCTACCAGTACGACCCGCTCGATCGCCTGACCGGCGTACGCCACGGCCGCGATCAGGCCCCGGAAAACTTCACCCACGACCCGGCCGGCAACCTGCTGATCCACGACCGCCCCGGCCCCTGGCAACTCAAAGGCAACCGCCTGCGGCGCCACGCCGACCGGCATTACGACTACGACGCCTACGGCAACCTGATCCGCGAACGCCGCGGCCACGACGTCACCGCCTACCGCTACGACAGCCAGCACCGCCTGACCGGCCTCACCTTGCCCGACGGCCGCACGGCGAGCTACCGCTACGACGCCTTCGGCCGCCGCATCCAAAAAACCGTCGACGGCCAGACCACGCAGTTTTTCTGGCAAGGCGACCAGATCGTCGCCGAAAGCGGCCCCAACCACTACCGCAGCTACCTCTACGAACCGGGCAGCTTCCGTCCGCTGGCCATGCTCGACGGCAAAGGCCCGAAAAAAGCCTGCCCGTTTTACTACCAACTCGACCACCTCGGCACCCCGCAGGAACTGACCGACTACGGCGGCGAAATCGTCTGGTCGGCGCGATACACCGCCTACGGCAAAGTCAGCCAAATCACCCACGGCGGCGGTGAACAGCTTGAACAGCCATTGCGCTTCCAGGGCCAATACTTCGACACCGAAAGCGGCCTGCACTACAACCGCCACCGCTATTACCAGCCGGATACCGGGCGTTATCTGACGCCGGATCCGGTGAAGCTGGCGGGTGGCTTGAACGCGTATCGCTATACGCCGAACCCGACGGGGTGGGTGGACCCGTTGGGGTTGAGCGATTGCCCTGGTGGAGATGGGTGTAGGAAGCCGGTGATTGGGGTTCAAAACCCTGCAGACAATACGATTGCTGACAACGGCGAGCCCAGCTTACCAATCGTAATTCATGGTATTGATCCGAGAGCCTTAAAGAGAACGCACGCCATTTCAGGTAAGGGGTCGACTAAAAGAGTTGAAAGTATTTCAAAAGAAATGCGTGCTGTGGGTTTCGACAGCCAGTTCCCAATTGAGGTCGCCGAAAAGGACGGAGAATTTTATATCCTTGATGGGCATCATCGTGCCTCTGCCGCTAGGCAAACGTCGACTGACGTGATAATAAAACTCGTAAGAAATATTAAAGATCACAAAGGATATCTGAACACTATCGAAGAAGTCCTAGAGTCGGCAGCTAACACTGGGCACGACAGGCTGGAGCAACGTAGAAGATGAGTATAAAAACCAACAATCTAGAACAACTAATACTTGAATTTCTTTCCAAGGTAGAAAGGGCGACGACTTTGCTTGAGGAGAAATTTGGAATGCGCTGTATTCTAGGGCTATGGCGCTCCAATAAAATAGAGCGATGTGGAACAATAACGGGAAATATTACATATGAGCTACATGGAGTTGGCTGTGCTGTTTACCTACCTGAAGCATGCATAGACTTTGACTATGGCACGGATGGAAGAACCGACGGATTCGACGTTTGGCGACTATACCTGCTCGCCTGCGAATTACCATCGCAGTATAAAAAATATACCGATAAGAAAGTTTTAAAGTCTGAGTTTGACGAATATATAGCGATGGGAAAACTTGAAAAAATGTCACCAGACACAAACGACTTGTATGTATTCAAAGAACAACGCACATAAAACTTATTAGTAGAAAACTCTAATGAGACGCATCAAATTTTCATAAAATCAAAGCCCGGAAAAATTCCGGGCTTGATTCCGTCCAAATCATATCAACCGCCACTGTCCGCTTTCGTATTATCCGCCCCACTCCGCTCACTATCCGAGTTCACACTACTCCCCTTCGAACTCCCACCACTCAGGGACCCGCTTCCTAACCCCGGGCGGGTGCTGCTCCCGTTTGCATCGCCACCATTCCCACCACCAATCGACCCCGGCGGTAGTGCATTCTCGGGCCCAGAGCCCGCATTCATTTCCGTAGACGGCGGCATCCCGCCCTTGTCGACGGGTGCGTCGCTGCCGGAATACGCCGCAAGTGAACTCAGCGACAACAATCCGGCCACCGCCAAAGCAGTCAATGCTGACCTGTTCATGACGAGTCTCCTTTGAAAGTTGCTTACCTGACTTCTGGCAGCAGTCACTTTTCAAGGGTGCCGCTCAATCGACGAGCGGCAGCTCGATACCGGGCGAATCAACTGGGTTCGCCGGAGCAATCCTTGCCGGCAATGTCTGGATCATCCGGGGTGGCCTCAACATCAGTGCGCTTCGCGTCTTCGTTGGGAACCTGCTCGACACCCGCATCGTCGTCGGGTGGACGCTGGTCGCGACTCAAGGGGTCAGTCGGTGAAGGCAACGGATATTCCGGGGTTTCGTCGATGTCAGTGTCATTCGGGTCAGCATTCATCGTGCACCTCTCAAAGAGCCTGAAAAGCAGGCCCTGATCTTTCGAGAAAGGTGCAACGTGGAGGTTCGATCAGCAAGACAACCGGTCAACCAAATCAAAAGACTCAATCAGTCGTCTTCTCCGTCATCGTCCTCTTCTTCAAACTCGATGTTTCCGACATCACCCGCATCATCGGAATCGTTGAGCGGAACTGTCGCGTCATCCATCAAGGAACCCGGGTCTTCATTGCCGGGATCGTTGATGAATGGCAGCCCGCTCGGACCTTTTTGTTCCTTGCCTTCGGTTTCCGGGGTCATGGTGTGCCTCACTTAGCCAAGATGTATAACTGCGACCGAATCAGTGATGTTTGTTTTTATGCTTGTTCTTGTGTTTATGCCCGCCACCGGAATGGGAGCTACCGTTATCGCTTCCCAAATTGTTGCCGACTGCACCACCCGCCGCCCCACCGAGGCCTGCACCAATGGTCGAGCCCGTGGAGCCGCCGAGGCTATTGCCGATCACTGACCCACCCGCCGATCCCAGGCCACCGCCCACTGCCGCTTCTGTACGGCTGCCCTTGGGCGCGCCAACCGCGCTACCGGCCGCGCCGCCGACACCGGCGCCAATCGCCGCACCTGTGCTGCCACCCATTTGTCCACCGACCACGTTACCCAGCGCACCACCCAGACCACCACCGACCGCCGCGGTGCCGTCGCCGGCCGCCATGGCCAATTGAGAGAGGAACAATCCAAAAACAAATACGGGCAACGTCAAACGCCGATTTTTTGCCTTGCCTTTGGTTCTCGGGTTCATGGCACGCCTCACTTTTTCAGGGGTATGCAAGATTTGAGGCGACGCCCCGAGAAACGTTCAAATCGAGTAGGAGGCGGATTCACATCCGCCGTCCTCTCACACCACCGTACGTACGGTTCCGTATACGGCGGTTCAGGTTTAGCGGTTAAGCCGGGTTATCGTATCCAGTATCGAGACCAGCCCGAGTCGATCCCATAGTTTCTTCGGCAGCGCCTGATTCATATGGGGGGCTCCGGAGTTCCACCAAGGGCCTCGACCATTGAATGCCGAGTTACAAGCACGCGCCTCGTTGAGTCCCAAGCGCATCAAGTTGCGGGCCCTCGTAGAGGGCTGCTTCCATTGGCGCCAGATGATACAGCGAAGTTTATGTCGCACCCACCCATCCAGTGTCTCAAGTGCCCGCTTGCTCTGACTTAGCTTGAAATAGCCTGCCCAACCGCGCAGTACGGGGTTTATCCGTTCGATGACGTTCGCCATCTTGCGGCTCCGCGTTGCACGCAGCAGGCTTCTAAGTCGGTCGCGTAGGCGATTCAGACTCATCGTCGCCACTCTCAGTCTCGGCTGTTGATGCCAGCTCATCCCGTAGCCCAGGTAATCACACATCCACGACCCGGCTACTCGGCTCTTTTCCCGGTTCAGCGTCAGTTTCAGGCGCTGTCTCAGGAAGCGCTCAACGCCAGCCATCACCCGGCGCGCCCTTGTTGCTGACTACGCGTTGATACGCACGCCTGAGGTTGGCGGATGCAAGCACTTGCTCCATCAACGTGTCCGGCTCCGCTTTCGTCCACGTCACAGACGCCGTCGATACCTGTGCGCTGTCAGCCGTCATCCTCGGATTCTGTCCGGGACTCGGAGTAACAGTCTTCTCTGGGAGAAATTTCTGCATTTCGGTATTCAACGAGACTGTGACGCCTACTGGCGGCATAACCTGTTCGGCCCTTGGTGGCGTGGTTTTTTTCCGCCACTTACTACGGCCTCGGCTGACTTCTGCAGGTTCATCCCGTCGCCTCTCGACGCTCGGTAGCACAGTGGCAAACCTGCAGATCTCCCAGGGTAATTCGCGCGACCTTCCTGCTTATGCCTGTCGGATCTACGTCACAGCGTTCCGTGCAAGTATCGGGCTTTGAAGATGCTTGCCTTCTTACCCCGCTGCGCCGCCTCTATCCGCTTCCTGTTCGTCAAGCCAGCAATTTGCCTCGGGCTTCCTTCAGATTCGCAGTCACCCGCGACACCCTTGCCTCTGGCTAACACTTCCCCTTGCCGGGTGTGTAGAGGACTTTCACCTCCAAGTCACCAGCGAGGCCACCACAGCCAAGCTGGTTGCGCTTACGCGCAACGCGCCATGCCTGGCGCACAAACGAAAAAGCCCGGCATTTAGCCGGGCTCTTCTAAAGGATCAATCTGATCAGTGACGCTTGTGACCTTTGGCCAGGTTGCTGCCGACGCCGCCGCCCAGTGCGCCACCCAGGCCTGCGCCGATGGTCGAACCGGTCTTGCCGCCCAGGCTGTTGCCGATCACCGAACCACCGGCAGCGCCAACACCACCGCCGATGGCAGCGCTGGCACGGTGGCCTTTTTTGGCCGCAACGGCACTGCCTGCTGCGCCGGCTACACCCGCACCAATGGCTGCACCGGTGCTGCCGCCCATGCTCTGGCCCACAACGTTACCCAACGCACCGCCCAACCCACCACCAATGGCGGCAGTGCCGTCGCCGGCGATTGCACCTTGAGCAACCAGAAGACCCAGAACCAGAGCAGGCAGTGTGAAACGCATGACAAAAACCTCAAAAAATAGGGGTGTAAACAAAAGGGGCGAGATTGAATACTTTAGGGGAGAAAATGTCCAGACATGCGCGCGCTCAACCTCGTTGTTGGCGACGGTTGGACAGCTTTTTTGGAAAAGGTTTTATCGCAGGCAAAAAAAAGCCCGCTGGGGAACGGGCAGGGTGTTGCTTCTAACGGATGAGTTGAGCCTACGTACGACCTTGTGAAAACTTTGTGAAAATCCTTCCGGTTAAATATTCGTTCACATAATCCATCGCGCACAAAAAACCCCGTTCGATGACGGGGTTCGCTTGCTGGTCCACTACTTCTTCACCGGCGCCGATACCTTGGGAAGAAATTTCCCCTTCAGTACCCGGCAGGCACGGGTCTTGATCTTGTCGACCTCGGTCTGATCCTCGCCGAAGCTGGCCACATATTCAGTCTGGCCGCACTGCACGTAATTGTTGATCGGAAATTCTGCGCCGTCGTCCTCGATATACGGATCAGCCATCTCATCACCCCTCTCAAAAACGGGATCGACACCGGCAATCCCTATTTGCCCGAAAAATATCGATCACCAAGGATTTTGAGACTAGCCGGTCATTACTGGACTTGCCGTTCAGACCAGCCAAAGCCCGACGAATGGCCCACCACTGGATCAGCGCAATTTGACCGCCGTCCCGGTCACGAACACCACCACCATCCCGCCCTTGCCGGCAGGCATGCTGATCTCATAATCGAGCCCCACCACCGCGTCCGCCAGCAGTGCCCGCGCCCTTTCCTTGATCTCGTCTGTGGCCTGCTCGCGCGCTTCCTTCAACGCACGCTCCAGCGTCTGCGAGCGCCCACCGAAGATGTCCCGCATCCCGGCGAACATATCGCGGATGACGTTGACCCCCTGCACCGACTCGGCGCTGACGATGTCCAGATACGCAGTAATCTGACGGCCTTCGACCGAATGGGTTGTGGTGGTGATCATAAAAATCCTTTAAAGAGGCACGCATTCTGACGGCATGGCAAAGATGACAGATAAGAAACCGACACGCCAAAACAACAAAACCCCTGGCTTCTTTCGAAACCAGGGGTTTTGTTTACATCGAATTTGGCGGTGAAGGAGAGATTCGAACTCTCGATACAGTTTCCTGTATACACACTTTCCAGGCGTGCTCCTTAAGCCACTCGGACACTTCACCGTATCTCTTCAAACATGTTCTGTCTGTCGAGGCGCGCTAATGTAGTCGAAAGCTTTTCTGATGGCAAACATTTTTTTCAGAATTTTCATGCGGTTAACGCGATTAGCAGAATGCCCTTGCTCAAGGACATGGCAAACCGGCCAATCTCCGGCTTCGCACCCGCGTCTATATAGAGGGCAATTCGCCGCTGGCGTGGCGAGCTACGCTTGCCGGGCGGGGAAAGGGTGACTGGCGGGTCAGTCACGGCGCTTTACCTGGCCTGTGGCGGTGGGTAACTTCTGCCCAACTTTATTGAAAGGAATAGCGTCATGAGTGAGTTGATTTCCTACCATCTCGAAGACGGTATCGCGACCCTGACCTTGAGCAATGGCAAGGTCAATGCCATTTCTCCAGACGTGATTTCGGCGTTTAACGCTGCGCTGGATCAGGCGGCAACTGATCGTGCGGTGGTGATCATTACCGGTCAGCCCGGGATTCTCTCGGGTGGCTATGATTTGAAAGTGATGACCTCCGGCCCTAAAGAGGCGGTGGCGCTGGTCACGTCCGGCTCGACGCTGGCCCGTCGCCTGTTGTCGCATCCGTTCCCGGTGATTGTAGCTTGCCCAGGCCATGCAGTGGCCAAGGGCGCGTTTCTGCTCTTGTCGGCCGACTACCGCATCGGTGTCGATGGTCCGTTCAGTATCGGTCTGAATGAAGTGCAGATCGGCATGACCATGCACCACGCCGGTATCGAACTGGCCCGTGATCGCCTGCGCAAGTCGGCATTCCACCGCTCGGTGATCAATGGCGAGATGTTTAACCCGCAGAGCGCGGTGGATGCCGGCTTCCTCGACGTGGTGGTTTCGGCCGAAGAGCTGCAAGGTGCAGCGCTGGCCGCGGCGCGTCAGTTGAAGAAGATCAACATGACCGCTCACAAGAACACCAAGCTGAAAGTCCGCAAAGCGTTGCTGGATACCCTGGACAAAGCAATCATCCAGGATCAGGAGCATTTGGGTTAAGCCCAACGCTGCGTTAGCGAAAAGCCCGACCGTCATGTCGGGCTTTTTCGTACGTACGTCGATGAAAAGCCTGTAACCGCTCTAGAACGCGTCTGACCCATCAGTCGGAAACATGCGCTTAAACATCGGCTATCTCCCGCCTCTGTAGTGGCAATTGCTGAAAACAGTGCACATCCGTACACTGCGCCACCTTTTGTCCCGGTGGGGCCTGAAAATGCTGTTTGCTTTACGTATGTCATTGATGGGCCTGCACTTTATTTTGGCAGGTGTACTGGGCGTGATTCTCGGCCTGTGTCGCCCGTTCAATCCGGACAACAGTCGTCTGTGCGCACGCCTCTACGCGTGGCCAGCCATGTGCATTTTGCGTTTGCGCGTGAAGGCCGATGTCGGACCGTTGATGAATAAACCCGACAGCTGCGTGATCATCGCCAACCACCAGTCCAACTACGATCTGTTTGTATTCGGCAACGTCGTACCCCGCCGCACCGTATGTATCGGCAAGAAGAGCCTGAAGTGGGTGCCACTGTTCGGTCAGTTGTTCTGGCTCGCCGGTAACGTGTTGATTGACCGGGGCAACGCGCAGAAGGCTCGTCAGTCGATGTTGACCACCACCCACACCTTGCAAAACGAAGACACCTCGATCTGGGTATTCCCGGAAGGTACGCGCAATCTGGGCGAGGAGTTGCTGCCGTTCAAGAAAGGTGCGTTCCAAATGGCCATCGCAGCAGGCGTGCCGATTGTGCCGGTGTGTGTCAGCAGTTACGTCAAGCACATGCGATTGAACCGCTGGCGCAGTGGGAACATTCTGATTCGCTCGTTGCCGGCGATTCCTACTGTGGGCCTGAGCCTTGATGACATGCCCATGCTGATTGCCCAATGCCGTGAACAGATGCGCGAATGCATCGATTCAATGGACCGGCAACTGCAAGTCGCTTGAAAGAAACCCGCCCTGTGCGGGTTTTCTTTTTGCAGTGAACTGCGCAGATTTCACTGACTCTCAAACAGCAGACAAGGCTAAGCTGAACGCTGTCTGCCACGGCCATTTGCCAATTCGAAGTTGCCAATAAGAAGTGAACCTGGATTATGGGTAGAGTTGTTGCTGCTGCGGTTTATAGCGCTGGGAAGAAAGTCACCAATATCACCCTGGACGAAGGCGCGGCCTGGGCTGCAAAACCTGGTCACTTTGTCTGGATCGGCCTCGAAGAGCCGAATGCAGAGGAACTGTTCAATCTGCAACGACAGTTCAACCTGCATGAACTGGCCATTGAAGACGCCCTTGAGAAACACAGTCGCCCGAAACTGGAAACCTTCGGCGATGCGCTGTTCATCGTCACGTATTCGCCAATACGCGAAGACGGCAAACTCAAGTTCATCGAGACCCATATTTTTGCCGGTAACGGCTACATCATTACCGCACGCAACGGTCACTCGGCGTCCTACGCCTACGTCCGCCAGCGCTGTGAGGCACGTCCGCTGCTGCTGGAGCACGGGGAAGATTTCGTACTCTATGCCATCCTCGATTTCGTGATCGAGAACTACCAGCCCATGGGTGAAGCGATCCACGCTGAAATCGACGAGCTGGAACACAACGTCATGTGCGGTTCCCTGAATGAACGCGACATTCAAAAACTCCACAGCCTGCGCCGCGATGTATTGCGCTTGCGTCGATTTGCAGCGCCGATGGTGGAAATCGGCGAAGAACTGCAAAAGCTCAGCTTTCCGTTCATCGACAAAAACATGCGTCCGTACTTCCGCGATGTGCAGATTCATGTGACGCGGCAAATGGAAGACCTGACGACCTTGGCCGATATCGCCAGCCAGACCATCGAGGTCGGGGTGTTGCTGGAGGCGTCACGTCAAAGCGTGGTGCAGCGCAAATTTGCCGCGTGGGCGGCGATTCTGGCGTTCCCGACCGCGGTGGCGGGGATTTACGGGATGAACTTCCAGAACATGCCCGAGTTGACCTGGCATTACGGGTATTTCGCGGTGCTGGGATTTATTACGGTGGGATGTGTGAGTTTGTGGGCGAGTTTCAAGAAGTCGGGGTGGTTGTAGTCGGGGCCGGGTTGTCCAGGAGAATCGCGAGCAGGTTCGCTTCCACAGTGATACGCGATCACCTGTGGGGCAAGCCTGCTCGCGAAGCTTTTAGCCTTTAAACCGTTTCTGGCTTGTGCGCCACAAACCGCATCATCCACTCGGCCACCGTGGTCCCGTGGTGTTCACTGTCCAGGCTGGCGATGCCTTTCGAGTAAATCTGTTCACCCAGCGCTTGCTGACGAATTTCCAGCAAGGCGCGGGAATAGTCGTGGATGAATTCCGGGTGGCCCTGGAAGCACAGCACCTGATCGTTGATGTGATACGCGGCGAACGGGCAGAAATCGCTTGAGGCAATGACCGTAGCGTTTTCCGGCAGCGCCGTCACCTGGTCCTGGTGACTGATCAACAGGGTCAGCTCTTCGCGCACCGGACTCATCCACGGCGCCTTGGCCGCGAGTTTGTAACTGTGGGTGCCGACGCCCCAGCCCTGGGTCGCCCGCTCGCTCTTGCCGCCCAGCAACAGCGCCAGCAACTGATGGCCGAAACACACGCCCAGCAGCTTGTCGCCACGCTCGTAGCGGGTCAGCAGGTATTCCTTGAGGGTCTGGATCCACGGGTCGGTGCCGAAGGAGTCGGCCTTGCTGCCGGTGACCAGGTAGGCGTCGAAGGTCAGGTCATCGCTTGGATAATCACCCTGCACGACGTTGTAGATGGTGAATTCAGCGGCGATGGGTTGCTGCGAAAACAGGTGTTTGAACATCTGCCCGTAGCCCTGATATTGGTCGACCAATTCCGGACGCAGGTTGTCGGTTTCCAGAATGCAGATGCGTAACGACATAAAAAATACCTGACACGTGATGGGAATAATGCACACCCCAGAGCCTGCCTTGAAACACGGTATCAAGGCAAGCCCCACGGTGCGTCAGTTATCCCTTAGAAGGCCTCCCCTTTGGCAGCCTTCTCCAGCAGCAGCGCCGGTGGCGCGAAGCGCTCACCGTATTGCCCGGCCAGATACTGGGCGCGGGCGACGAAGTCCTTGACCCCGTACTGATTGATGAACTGCAGCGCACCGCCGGTCCAGGCGGCGAAGCCGATGCCGAAGATCGAGCCGACGTTGGCATCCGCCGTCGAGGTCAGCACGCCCTCCTCCACGCAGCGCACGGTTTCGATGGCTTGCACAAACAGCAGACGATCACGCACATCTTTTGGCGAGATCTGTCCGTCGGCCTTTTCGAAGCGGGTTTTCAGTTCCGCCCATAAATGCTTTTGACCGCCGGCCGGGTATTCGTAGAAACCACCCCCGGCAGCCTTGCCCGGACGCTTGTACTCGTTGAGCAACAAGTCAATCACGGCGAACGCCGGGTGCTCAATCAGCGGTTTCCCTTCTGCTTGCAGGTCTTTGGCGGTTTGCTGACGGATATGGCTCATCAGACTGAGGGAAACTTCGTCAGAGATCGCCAGAGGCCCGACAGGCATACCGGCCTTGCGCGCCTCGGTCTCGATCATCGGCGCACTCACGCCTTCGCCCAACATGGCGATGCCTTCATTGGTGAACGTGCCGAACACCCGCGACGTGAAGAAACCACGGCTGTCGTTGACCACAATCGGGGTTTTCTTGATTTGCAGGACGAAGTCGAACCCGCGAGCCAGGGTTTCATCGCTGGTGTTGGCGCCCTTGATGATTTCCACCAACGGCATTTTTTCCACAGGACTGAAGAAATGCAGGCCGATGAATTTGCTTGGGTCCGGTACTGCCTTCGCCAGTCCGCTGATCGGCAGTGTCGAGGTATTGGATGCAATCACCGAGTCCGCGCCGACTACTTTTTGCGCAGCCAAAGAGACCTTGGCTTTCAGTTCACGGTCTTCAAACACCGCTTCGATGATCAGGTCGCAGCCTGCCAGGTCGGCATCGTTTTCAGTGGGATGAATGCGCGCCAGCACGGCTTCACGTTGCTCTGCGCTCATTTGCCCACGCGCCACTTTCTTGTCCAACAGCGCCGCCGAGTGCGCCTTGCCCTTCTCGGCCGCGGCGAGAGTGACGTCCTTGAGCACCACGTCGATGCCGGCCGATGCACTGACAAAAGCGATACCCGCGCCCATCATCCCGGCGCCGAGCACGCCGACTTTCTTCGTCACATAAGGTGCGAAGCCTTGAGGTCGAGAACCACCGGCGTTGATGTCGTTGAGCTGGAACCAGAAGGTGCCGATCAGGTTTTTCGAGACCTGGCCGGTGGTCAGTTCTGTGAAGTAACGGGTTTCGATCAAGTGCGCGGTGTCGAAATCGACCTGTGCACCCTCGACTGCCGCACACAGGATTTTCTCGGGAGCGGGCATCGTGCCTTGGGTTTTACTGCGCAGGATTGACGGCGCAATCGCCAGCATCTGCGCGACTTTCGGGCTCGATGGCGTACCGCCAGGAATCTGATAACCCTTCACATCCCAACGCTGTACAGCCGTCGGATTGGCAATAATCCACGCTCGCGCCTTGGCCAGTAGCGCTTCATGATCCGCCGCCAGTTCATCGATCAATCCCGCCTGCAACGCCTGCTGCGGCCGCACTTTTTTACCTTCGAGCAAGTACGGCAGGGCTTTTTCAAGGCCGAGCATGCGCACCATGCGCACCACTCCGCCGCCGCCCGGCAGCAGGCCAAGGGTCACTTCCGGCAGGCCGAGTTGCACCGACGAATTGTCCAGCGCCACCCGATGATGGCAGGCCAGACAGATTTCCCAGCCGCCGCCGAGCGCAGCGCCGTTGATCGCTGCGACCACCGGTTTGCCAAGGGTTTCCAGAGTGCGCAGTTGCCCCTTGAGGGTCAGCACCATGTCGTAAAAGGCTTTGGACTCGGGTTTGCCGACCTTGATCAGCTCATTGAGGTCGCCGCCGGCGAAGAAGGTTTTCTTGGCCGAGGTGATGATGACGCCGGCGATGGCATCCTTTTCGGCGACCAATCGGCCGACACAGTCAGCCATGGCCTCGCGGTACACCGCGTTCATGGTGTTGGCACTCTGGCCCGGCATGTCGATGGTCAGGACGACGATCTGGTCCTGGCCTTTTTCGTAACGAATGGCTTGGCTCATAAACAGGTTCCTTGAAGTCCGGACTCAGAGGCGTTCGATGATGGTGGCAATGCCCATGCCGCCGCCGACACACAAGGTCGCGAGGCCATAGCGCAGACGTCGGTTTTCCAGTTCATCGAGCAGGGTGCCGAGAATCGCGCAACCGGTGGCGCCCAGCGGGTGGCCCATGGCGATGGAGCCGCCGTTGACGTTGACCTTTGTCGGGTCGACGGCCATGTCCTTGATGAACTTCAACACCACGGAAGCGAAAGCCTCGTTGACCTCGAACAGGTCGATGTCTTCGACCCGCAGCCCGGCCTTGGCCAATGCCTTGCGAGTGGCCGGCGCGGGGCCCGTGAGCATGATGGTCGGGTCAGTGCTGGTCACCGCCGTGGCAACGATTCGTGCCCGTGGTTGCAGGCCCAGCGCCCGGCCCTTGGCTTCGGAGCCGATCAGCATCAACGCCGCGCCGTCGACGATCCCGGAACTGTTGCCGGGGGTGTGGACATGGTTGATCCGTTCGACATGGCTGTAGACCCGCAGCGCCGTGGCATCGAACCCCATCTGCCCCATCATCTCGAAACTCGCCTTGAGCTTGCCCAGGCCTTCCAGGGTCGATTCGGCGCGAATGAACTCATCGTGATCGAGCAGGATGATGCCGTTCTGATCCTGCACCGGCACCAGGGATTTGTTGAACGAACCGTCGGTCCGCGCCCGTGCGGCTTTTTGTTGCGAGTGCAGCGCGTAGGCATCGACGTCCTGACGGCTGAAACCTTCGAGCGTGGCGATCAGGTCCGCACCTACGCCTTGGGGGGTGAAATGGCTGTGCAGGTTGGTTTCCGGGTCCAGCGCCCATGCCCCGCCGTCGCTGCCCATCGGCACCCGCGACATGGACTCGACGCCACCGACCACCACCAGGTCCTCGAAACCGGAACGGACTTTCATTGCGCCAAGGTTCACCGCTTCCAGCCCCGATGCACAGAAACGATTGATCTGCACCCCGGCAACACAGACATCCCAATCGGCCACCTGAGTCGCCGTTTTGGCGATGTCCGAGCCTTGATCGCCGATGGGTGTTACGCAGCCGAGCACAACGTCATCCACCTGGCTGGTGTCGAGGGCGGTTCGCTGTTGCAGCGCCGTGAGCAACCCCGCCACCAGGTTCACCGGCTTGACGCTGTGCAAGGCGCCATCGGCCTTGCCTTTGCCACGGGGCGTGCGTAATGCGTCGAAAATCAAAGCTTGGGTCATGACGTCCTCGAACCGCAGTGCAGGTGAGTAAAAACACAGCCCTCACTCTTGGGCCAGAGCGCAATGGATTCAATGACCGCAACGCTCATCGGCGTTGACGGACACGCTCAGACGGACGGTCATCAACCGCCTGGTGAACCGGTTCAGGACACGCAGGTGTCTAGCAAAAGGCCGCCCAAGAAGCTGGCAATAGGCCTCATGCCTTTTTAATAGCATCCAGCGAGAACACCATACTAAATGGATCTAAACCAAGCATGACGCGGGCTCTAAGGTGAAGGTGTACGAAGTTGTCGTCGGGTTTTGCCGAGGCGCTCGTCCTACAGGAAGTGCAACGTTTGCCGTCATGGAGATGTGCAGGCAGGCATCAGGAAATAACAAAAAGAAGGCGGTCAGCCATGTTTAAACAATCGAAAGTTCGTCAAGCCGGGCTCATTCTATTCGCCACCACACTGTTGTTGATTTTGCCGAACCTGACCAAGGTGATCGGCTAGCCGGTCCATAAAAATACGGTTCCAGAGTTTTTTATCGCCACATTAAAAATGTGACTGGCTCACTACCCGGGCCAGCGTGGCTGTGCCAACCTTTACGGCACTTCCACGACACGGACGGCGATCCTTTGAAAACGCTCATTCTGTTTGGGGCCTTGCTGCTCGGCACGCCCCTTTACGCCGCACAGCTGAACCTTGAGCTGGGCGCGAACAGTCGCACCTGGCAGACCGAGGAGTTGCTCAAGCACCCTCAAATCCAGACCATCACCATTGCCAATGACGTTTCCTATAAGCGGGACATGAGCTACCGCGCCGTGCCCCTGGCCGCCTTGTTGACCGGTATCAAGCCTGACGATCACCTGCAAGCCGTGGCGCTTGATGGTTTTGCCGCCGAACTGTCGGCTGCGCCACTGCTCAACACCCAGGGCGCGCGCGCCTGGCTGGCCATCGAGGACCCGGCCAAGCCCTGGCCGCCGCTTTCGGAGGGTAAACACAGCGCCGGGCCGTTTTATCTGGTCTGGACCGATCCACGGGCAGGCAACATCAGTCCGGAACAATGGCCGTTCGAAGTCGCCAGCATCAAGCGCATGGCGCCGGTGGCCGCGCGCTTCCCTACCCTGCTGCCCGACCCTGCATTGAAAGCCGATGACCCGGTGAACAAGGGGTTTGCGTTGTTCCAGAAGAACTGTCTGGCGTGCCACCGCTTGAACGGTGCTGGCGATTCACAGTTCGGGCCGGACCTGAATATTCCATACAATCCTACCGAGTACTTCGGCACGGATTTCCTCAAGCGCTACATTCGCGATCCGCAGAGTTTGCGCCAGTGGCCGCAGGCGAAGATGCCGGCGTTTTCGGCTGAAGTGCTGCCGGAGGAGGATCTGGGGATGTTGGTGGGGTATTTGCAGCACATGGTTGGGCGCAAGGTTAAGCCCTGACTCGGGTACCCCAAGGAACTGCCGCAGGTTGCGGCAGCTCCGGGGTGATCTGTCAGGTTATTGCTGCTGCACTGAAATCACCGGCGCAGGCGTAGGGCTCACCAAGACCTTGGCGTGCATCTGCTCACACCCGCCACCCCGGCGCATGCCACGCACCGGGCAGGCATCCAGGTAATCCAGACCCACCGCCAACTTCAGATGTCGCTCAGGCCGAGCGAGTTCATTGGTCACGTCGAAGCTGTACCACGCGTCATCAAGCCAGGCTTCGGCCCAGGCATGACTGGCCAGGTGCTCGCTGTTCTCGCTGTACAGATACCCCGACACATACCGCGCCGGAATGCCCAGGCTGCGGGCACAAGCGAGGAACGCGTGGGTGTGGTCCTGGCACACACCCGAACGCCCGGCGAAAGCCTGCGCAGCGCTGGTGTCCACTTCGGTGGCGCCTGGCGTGTAGGTCATATGCTGGTTGAGGCCATGCATCAGGTCGATCAGCGCGGTGCGATCGCGGCGTTGCTTGCACTCTTTCTCGGCAAACGCACGCAAGGCGGCGTCGGCTTCGGTCAAGCGGGTAAAACGCAAGAACGGCAGCGCCGACTGGCTCTCATGCTCGGCTTCGCGCAGTTCGTCGATGTCGACCTGGCCACGAGCGCCAATGATGATCGCCTCGTGCGGCTCGTCCATGGTCAGTACGTGCAGGATGTTGCCGAATGGATCGAGTTGCGCGCGCACCGGGCGCGGCAGATCGAGCTGCCAACTGAGCACGTGCTGGCGCTCGCTGTCGTGGGGTGTCAGTCGCAGGTACTGGATGCTCGCCCGCACCTGATCTTCGTAGTGATAGGTGGTCTCGTGGCTAATGGAAAGTCTCATGCAGCCTCCAGGTATGAACTGTGTATCGCGTTGCCCAACTGGCGCACCAGCGGGATGAACTCCGTCAGCCAGGCGTGCAGGCCTTCGTCGAGAATTTCGTTGATGCCGGTGTAGCGCAGACGCGCGTCCATTTCCGCCGCCAGACGCTGTGCCGGTCGGCCGTTGGCCCCCGGCAATTGTGCGAGGATCTGGTCGATTTCTTCGGTGCAGGCGCGCAGGGAGCGCGGCACATCAGCGCGTAGCAGCAGCAATTCCGCCACATGCCGCGCGCCGGGAGCGTCGCGGTAGATTTCGGTGTAGGCCTCGAACGACGACAAGGCCCGCAGCAGAGCGCTCCACTGGTAATAGGCGTGAGCCGTGCCATCGCTGACGGCTTCGGCCTGATCACCGGCCATTTCGTAACGGGCATCGAGCAGGCGCAACGTGTTGTCGGCCCTTTCGATGAACGTCCCCAGACGAATGAAGCGGAACGCGTCATTACGCATGATGGTGCCGTAGGAGGCGCCGCGGAACAGGTGGGAACGTTCCTTGATCCACTCGCAGAAACGGCTCATGCCGTAGCGACTGAGGCCCTGTTCTGCGATGCCGCGAATTTCCAGCCAGGTGGCGTTGATGTTTTCCCACATGTCGGCGGTGATTCGCCCACGCACCGCGTGGGCACTGGCCCGCGCCGCACCGAGGCAACTGTAGATGCTCGCCGGGTTGGCCGCGTCCAGGGCAAAGAAATGCAACAACCGTTCTGCATGCAGTTCGCCGTGGCGTTCGAGGTAATCGTCCAGGGTGCCGGTGATCAACAGCGGCATCGCCAGCTCGTGCAGGCCGTTACCGCGGCCATCCTGTGGCATCAGCGACAGCGAGTAGCTGATGTCGAGCATCCGTGCGAGGTTTTCCGCCCGCTCCAGGTAACGCGACATCCAATACAAATCCGAGGCAGTTCTACTTAGCATGACAGGCTTCCTTCAATCCTCGACCACCCAGGTGTCCTTGGTTCCGCCACCCTGGGAGGAGTTCACCACCAGGGAGCCTTCGCGCAGGGCAACACGGGTCAAACCGCCGGGCACGACCCGGGTTTCGCGGCCAGACAATACAAACGGACGCAGGTCGATATGGCGCGGCGCGATGCCGTTTTCGACAAAAGTCGGACAGGTCGACAGCGACAGCGTCGGTTGCGCGATGTAGGCATGCGGCTTGGCAATGATCCGCGCGCGGAACGCTTCGATTTCCGCTGCCGTCGCCGCTGGCCCCACCAGCATTCCGTAACCGCCGGAGCCCTGGGTTTCCTTGACCACCAGTTCCGGCAGATTGGCCAGCACGTGGGAAAGTTCAGAAGGATTGCGACACTGCCACGTAGGAACGTTCTTGAGGATCGGCTCTTCATCCAGATAGAAACGGATCATGTCGGTGACAAACGGATACACCGATTTGTCGTCCGCCACGCCGGTGCCGATGGCATTGGCCAGCACCACGTTGCCGGAACGATAAGACGACAGCAGTCCCGGCACACCCAGCATTGAATCCGGGTTGAACGCCAACGGGTCGAGGAACGCATCATCGAGGCGGCGGTAGATCACATCGACCGCTTTCGGCCCGTCGGTGGTGCGCATGAAGACCTTGTCGTCACGCACGAACAAGTCCGCGCCTTCGACCAGCTCCACACCCATTTCCCGCGCCAAGAATGCATGTTCAAAGAACGCACTGTTGAAGCGTCCCGGCGTCAGCACCACCACGCTGGGGTTATCGATGGGGCTGGAGCTTTTCAGCGTATCGAGCAACAGGTTCGGATAATGGTCGATGGGGGCGATGCGCTGCGCCGCGAACAACTCGGGGAACAAGCGCATCATCATCTTGCGGTCTTCGAGCATGTAGCTGACGCCGCTCGGTGTGCGCAGGTTGTCTTCGAGCACGTAGTACGTGCCGTCGCCATCGCGCACCAGATCGACGCCGGAAATGTGCGAATAGATATCGCGGTGCAGATCCAGGCCTTGCATCGCCAACTGGTACTGCTCGTTGGCCAGCACCTGCTCGGCCGGAATGATGCCGGCCTTGATGATGCGTTGCTCGTGGTAGAGGTCGGCGAGGAACATGTTCAACGCCTTGACCCGCTGGATGCAGCCGCGTTCGACGACTCGCCATTCGCTGGCGGGAATGCTGCGGGGAATGGTATCGAAGGGAATCAGGCGCTCTGTCCCCTGCTCATCACCGTAGAGCGTGAAAGTAATCCCGGCGCGATGAAATAACAGATCGGCCTCGCGTCGCCGTTGTGCCAAAAGCTCGTCAGGCGTTTCGGCCAGCCAACGGGCAAACTCCCGATAATGCGGGCGGACCTGGCCGCCGGCATCGTACATCTCATCAAAATAGGTGCGGATCATGCCGTACTCCTTGTCACCCGGACATACAGACCTTCGCAAGGCCCGTGCCATCGGCATAAACGCTTTGATTTCAATCAGTTGGATAATCAATACACACGCACCGCACCAATCCTGTGCGGTAAATGCCCCAACCTGATTGCCCCCGCTTCATTGCAAGGCGTAGTGGTCGCCTATCACCAGCATAGCCAGAGTTGATTTCACTGCCCGGTTAACACGGGGGATAATCCGCTCATTCGCTGAAAAACTGACCGAACTTCCCTTTTAACCGCTCGTTTTGGGCGGTTTTTTTTGCCTTCGAGAAATATCGGGAAATAAAAGCAACGGCAGAAGTTCGCAGCCTGCGGCAACTCCTACTGGTCTTTGAGCCCACAAACGAAAACGGCCAACCCGAAGGTCAGCCGTTATTGACGATTGTTACTGTTCATAAGGTTATGCGAGTCGCCCTCGTACCTCCTGTTTGACACCCCAGCCTTCAATAATGCCGCCCAATGGCTCGACCACCGCTTCGAAACCCTGTTCGAAATCGCCGATGTCATCGTAAGTGGCGTACATCACCTTGCTCAGTTCCAGCGCCCAGGCGCCGTCGTCGCGCACGCTGATTTGCGCATTCAGGGATTCTCCATGATGGAATTGACGTGCCGCCCTGCGTGCCCGCTCCTCGTCCGGGAAAATGGCGTAGAACTCGATGGGATGGAATCGTGAAAAGTCGAAACCGCCTTCTTTCATGCGGCGCAGCACGCTGCTGCTGATGTCTTCTTGATAGGCTGTGCTCATGAAACGTCCTCCTCAAACTGATGGATAGACTTTCCGTACTCCCTGCGCGCGCAACCCGAGGTTGCGGGCGTTCGGCAACCGATGTGCCGACGGGAAACAAGCATGTAGCTGACAAGACCAGACCTTAGCGATCCATTCGCTGATCTCGATTGCAGAGTAGCCCCAAGATAGAGCCGTTGCCAAGGCCCGGTTGTGTATGTGACAGGAGGAGTGTCAGATCGGAGTGATACTGCGGATTTCAATGCTGTTCTGGGTTTTCAGGCTTTTGACGCCTGCGTCGGCAGTTCGCCCTTCCAGATCGTTCAGATCCAGTTCAGCGGCGACGGGAAGGAGTCGTTGCTTGATGAGTCTGGCAGCCCGCTCGTGACTTGGGCACTCTTCGCACTCGAAGACTTCGTCGATTATTTCACCATGATCATCCACGAAAGTGACTTTCCACTTTTGCATCGGTGCCTCCTCGATAAAACCCATGGATGGGCTTACACCTATCTCGACCCTGGACGCAGGTTAAATGTTCCAGTGGATCAAAATAGCAGGCATGAAAAAAAAGGCCGCCGCCAGCGTGCTTTCACACAACCGGCGACGGCCTTTTCTGACAAACGGAAATCAGTCGTTGCTTGGCTTGCCCACAGCTTGCAGCACGTACTGCGGCAACGCGAAGGCGCCGATGTGGATTTCCGGGTTGTAGTAGCGAGTAACGATGCCACTGCCGGCGAAGCGCTGTTGCAGGGTTTCGCGGGACAGCTTGCGATAAGCGGTATGGGTCGCGCCCCAGGCGAAGGTCATCGAGCCACCGATGTAGGTCGGCACAGCGGCCTGATAGAAATGCCAGTCCGGGAACAGGCTGCGCAGGCGACCGGCGGTGGTCTTCACTTCTTCGATTTGCATGAACGGTGTGCCGTTCTGGGTCACCAGAATGCCGCCTTCATTCAGGCAGCGGCGGCAGGCCTGGTAGAAGTTTTCCGAAAACAGCACTTCGCCCGGACCGATCGGGTCAGTGGAGTCGGAAATGATCACGTCGAATTTTTCCGTGGTGGTGGCGACAAAACGCATGCCGTCGTCGATCACCAGGTTCAGGCGTGGATCATCGAACGCACCTTTGGAGTGGTTCGGCAGAAATTCCTTGCACATGTCGACCACCGTACCGTCGATCTCGACCATGGTGATGTGCTCGACGCTGCGGTGCTTGGCCACTTCACGCAGCATGCCGCCATCGCCACCGCCGATGATCAGCACGCGCTTTGCGGTGCCGTGGGCCAGGATCGGCACGTGGGTGAGCATTTCGTGGTAGATGAACTCATCGGCTTCGGTGGTCTGGATCACACCGTCCAGCGCCATGACCCGGCCCATGCGCGGGTTTTCGAAAATCACCAGGTGCTGGTGTTCGGTGCGCACTTCGTGCAGCAGCTTTTCCATGCGAAAACGCTGGCCGTAGCCTTCGTAGAGCGTTTCCAGGTAGTCGCTGACAGGGATCTTGCTCATGGGAAGTGCTCCGATGAATGCGGTGGCAACGGACGGTTATCCGCCCATGAAGGCCAATCGATCAGCTCGATTGCCCGGGAAAGGCGCGCATTCTACGTCGCGGAACATGACAGGTCGAATGTGGGAGCAAGCTCCCACAGGGTCGGTGTTGTTTGTGGGAAGTAGGTCAGATCCGCACATTCCCACGCGGCCCGGCGATGGCCCAGATGATCAGGCCCAGAACCGGCAGCAGCAGGATCAACAGCACCCAGAGGATTTTCATCCCGGTTTCGGCGCCACTTTTCAGCACATTGATGATTGCCCAGATGTCCAGGGCAAGAATGATCAGGCCTACAAGGCTGTTGAACGTGGAACCCATGGTGACGCTCCCGAAGAGTGGTATGCACCCTTAGGATAGTCGGCCATGGCAAGGGTTCCTTTTTATTGACAGCTTTAGGTCTTAGACGTGGATTGCCACTTTCAAGGCTTCCAGGGCAGGCGCCGCCGCAATGCCGACTTCGGCACACAGCTCAAGCACACGCGGCACGTCGTTGCCGAAGACCAGCACCATTTGCAGTTCGTCATCCAGCAATTGGCTGAAGTTCATCAACGTGTAACCGCCGTTTTCCTTGTTCAGGCTGCTCAATTGCACCTGAATGCGATTAAGTGCCGTCAGGGCCTCGGTCTTGGCCAGTTGCTTGGGCTTGAGGTTGAACTCCACGCTTGGGCCGAACGAGTCGACGATCTGCGTAAACAGGTCCATGTAGGTGTCGGCCTGGAACAGCACGGTTTCCGGCAGGCTGCCGACGACCACCCACTCACCCAGCGGGATCGGGAAAGTGTCGTCGTAGTTGATGTCCGGGTTGGCTGTCAGAAAAGCCTCAGGATCCGCGTAAGCCTGGGCCGCTTCATCAGCGACTTTCCGGATTTCGTCATCGCCCATGCACCCGGAGCTGATTTTGCTGATGAGTTCGACGAGTGCGGCTTTCATGGGGCGGATCCTGTAGCGAGGAAAATTTTAGGGCGCGAAGGATAACGCAGGTTACCCCTCAAATACGAAAAACCAATCAGCCCAACAGTTTTTCCAGCTGCGCGATGGTATCGGCAGCACCCAAGGTCTTGGCGGCATCCAGTGCGGTAATGCCATTGGCGTCCTTGGCTTTCGGGTCGGCGCCTTTGCTGATCAGGTAGTCGACGACGTCGACGCGGTTGAACATCGCCGCCATCATCAGCGCCGTGCGGCCATCGAAGGACGAACCTTCCACCTGTGCACCACCTTCAACCAACGCCTTGATCACCGTCAGGTCACCCTTGAACGCAGCGCCGGCAATCGGGCTCTGGCCGTTGTCGTTGCGGATTTCCGGATCGGCTTTGTGTTCAAGCAGGACTCTCACGGTGTCCACATGGCCGTGGTAAGCGGCCAGCATCAGTAAGGTGTCGCCCTTGTGATTGCGCAGGTTCGGCGGCAAGCCTTTGCTCAGCAGCGCAGCCATCATGGCCGCATCACCCTCGCGTGCCTTGTTGAAAACCTGTTCGGCAAATTCGGCAGCTTCTTCGGGGGTCATCTGGCGGCTTTTGTCGGACATTGGGCACTCCATTTTCTGTCGTTCGTAAAAGCCGACAGTTTCCCGAGCGGCTCAGGCACTGTCACTTGTTTTTTCTGATGCGCGGCCATAGCGATATTCAATAACGATGTTTGCCACCCTGAATGTCCGCCAGCACCTGCTCGGTGACCTGCACATAAGTGTCAGTGCCCGGCAGCCAGGCGTAAATCGGGTCGTCACCGGTCCTGCCCGGGTCGAAGGCTTCGTCCTTGAGCCGGGTCTTCTGGTATTTGAATGTCCCGGTGGTTTCCATTTTTACTTTCACCCGCAGGAAAAGCGGCACCGCATACGCCGGCATCTGTTGTCGCACGAACGCCAGCAGTTCGCTGAAGTCCAGGGTCGCCAGGGATTCGGCGGGCGTGATGGCCGCCATCCCGGCCCGGCCGTTGGTATTGCGGACCTCCACGCCATAGGCCACGGCTTCGGAAATATGCGGATGTTTCAGGAGGATGTTCTCGACTTCAGTGGTCGAGACGTTTTCACCCTTCCAGCGATAGGTGTCGCCCAGTCGGTCGACAAACTGTGCGTGACCAAAACCGATGTTGCGCAGCAAGTCACCGGTATTGAAGTAACGGTCGCCCTTCTCGAACACATCATGCAGGACGACTTTTGCGGTTTTCTGCGGGTCGGTGTAACCGTCCAGCGGCGCCTTGTCGTCGATTTTCGCCAGCAACAACCCCTGCTCGCCCTTGCCGACCTTGCGCATGAAGCCATTGGTTTGGCGGGTCGGCGCGCCACTGTCGTGGTCGTACGCCGCCAGCTCCCAGGACATCAGGGAAAAACCGACAGTGTTGTCGAAATTCAAAATGTTGGTGAAGCCGATGTTGCCGTCACTGGCGGCATACAGTTCGCAGATGTGGTTGACGCCAAAACGCGTCTTGAACTCGCGCCACGCGCCGGGACGCAGGCCGTTGCCGATCATCTTGGTCACGCCGTGCTGGTTGTCGTCGGCGCTGGGCGGTTGATCGACCAGGTAACGGCACAACTCGCCGACGTAGCCGAGGGTGGTCGCGCGGTATTTGCGCACGTCACTCCAGAACTGGCTGGCGCTGAACTTGCGGCGGATGGCGAACCCCGAGGCCCCGCTGATGGCCGAACCCCAGCACACACAAAGGCCGGTGGCGTGGTACAGCGGCAGGGTGCAATAGACGACGTCCTCGGGGCGCATGTCCAGCGCGATCATCCCGAAGCTGGCAGAGCTGCGCATCCAGCGCCCGTGCTTGAACACGCCCGCCTTGGGCAACCCGGTGGTGCCCGAGGTGTAGATAAAGAAACAAGGGTCGTCGAAGAAAACCTGCCGGCTGCTGGCGGGGTTGTCGCTGTCGGCGTCGAGACTGGCCGTCATCAGGTTGATGAACCCGGCCGGGGCGATGCCCGGATGGTTCCAGGTGTCTTGATCGGCGATAAACCAGGTCCGCGCCGCCTCGATCGCTACGCGCTCACGCACCGCCAGAAATGCCGGAACCAGCTCTTCGCCGACGACAATGGCGGCCGGCGCCACCAGGTTCAGGCTATGAGCCAGGGTGTCGCGGGTCTGCGAGGTATTGAGCAAGGCACTGATCGCACCGACCTTGGCCACCGCCAGTATTGTCACCAGCAGTTCCGGGCGGTTCTCGATAAAGACCGCCACTACATCCCCCTTGCCGATGCCTTGGTCGATCAGGTGATGGGCGATGCGATTGGCCCATTGATTGACCTGTGCATAAGTCAGCGAAACATCGCCGTACAGCAAGGCCCGACCGTCAGGGTTGCGCAAGGTAGCTTGTTCGAAACTCCAGCCCAGGCCACACGTTTGGGTCGGGTCCTTGACGTTGGCGACCTTCATTCCCTTCACCACCCGTGGCAAGGCTTTGGCAATGGAAGGCAGCTTGCGGAGCATCATGCCCCAGGTAATCGTGTCGCTCATGGTTGCTCCCGTTCGATCTTTTTATTGTCGGGCGGCGCTGATTGAAGCCCGAAAATACGTCAACGGTTCTTGAGCTGTACACGCGGTTTTTGAAATGTTTTGTATCCGCGATCTTGATCCGCGATCTTGATCCGCGACAGCGGTGCTGGATCGAGAGCGCAAGCACATCGAATGGTTCCATCGAATCGCCGACGACCACGCAAAATGCAGGATGCACGATGGCCATTCTTGCAAATTGCACGAAAGTGAAAATAACCTAAAAATATAACTTACTGTTTTTAAAGGAATTTATTAAAGAGAAGGTGCTGGCACAATCGCTGCAACCCTCTGTGCATGCTTGCCATTCAAGTCATCACGGAGCTGAAAGACATGAGCCTGATCCAGGAAAAATTTTCGTCCCTGTTCTCCAACTTCGAAGTCACCACCCAGGCCCGCCCTGACGGCGGCATTCTGCTGACCCTGCGCGGTGGTGAAGACAGAGAGTTCAAACGCTCGATTTCCTACCAACAGCTGCACAATGGCGATCAACTGTCGTGGGTCATCAGCGCGATTCGCCGTGACCTTGCGGAACAGGCCAGCGAATTACCGCAGATTTCGATGCTGCAGAGCCAGCAACGGTTTGCGTTGCCGACTTATCACTCGCTGTAAGCACCAAACACTGTAGGAGCCGAGCTTGCTCGCGATGGTGGTTTGTCTGGCACATTAATGTTGAATGTGCCGCCGCTATCGTGAGCAAGTTCGGCTCCTACTGGTTTTGTGTTGTGGGTTAGAACGCTGAAGGATCTATCCGCGCAAAACTGTCCACAGTGACGTGCCCCGCCAGTTCGCCGCCTTCACGGGCCAGTCCGCACGTGACCATCCCCGCCTTACGCGCTGCATCCAGCTCTTCGACGATGTCCGACAGAAACAGAATCTGCCCGGCCTCAAGCTTGATCGCCTGAGTGATGTTGGCGTAGGACTGCACCTCGCGCTTGGGCCCCGACGTGGTGTCGAAATAGCCGCTGAACAACGGCGTCAAATCCCCCGCCTCGGAGCAGCCGAAGATCAGCTTTTGCGCCTGGATCGAGCCCGAGGAATAAACAAACAGTTGATAACCGTCCTGATGCCATTGCTTGAGCGCTTCAACGGCATCCGGGTACACATGCCCCTTCAACTGCCCGGCCTGGTAGCCCTGCTCCCACACCATCCCTTGCAACGCTTTCAACGGCGTGGCCTTGCGGTCTTCGGTGATCCAGCCCAGCAGGATTTCAATGACGCGCTCGACATCGGCGTCAGGCTCGTCGCTGTCGCGACGCACGGCATCCAGTTGCTCGGCCACGTCGGCACGCTCGGCCTGCTGACGCACAAAGTCCGGCAGATGTTTGGCCGCGTAGGGAAACAGTACGTCGAACACAAAACTCACCGCGCTGGTAGTGCCTTCGATGTCGGTGAGAATCGCTTTGATCGGCATCGACTCAGTCCTCGAGACGCGGGAATTGGTTGGCGATGTCTTCACCGGTGAAACTGGCCACCCAGCCCTCAGGGTTGTTGAACAGGCGGATCGCGACAAAATGCGGGTGTTCGCCCATGTCGAACCAGTGCCGGGTGCCGGCCGGTACCGAGATCAGGTCGTTTTTCTCACAGAGCACGGCATAGACGTAATCGTCGATGTGCAGGGTAAACAGGCCACGGCCGGCGACGAAAAATCTTACTTCGTCCTCACCATGGCGGTGTTCGTCGAGGAACCTGGCGCGCAACTCGGCTTTTTGCGGGTGATCGCTGTTGAGGCTGATCACGTCGACCGTGATGTAACCGCGCTCGGTCATCAGCTTGTCGATTTGCGCCTGGTAAGCGGCGATCACCTCTTCCTGGCTGGCACCGGGCTGGATCTTCGCAGCGGCTTGCCAACGGTCGAAACGCACGCCCTGCTCGGCCAGCGTCGACTGAATGTCTTCGAGATGGGTCAGCACTTTGTTGGGAATGTCAGGGGTGGAGACGTGATAGACGGACAGGCTGCTCATCAGGGCAACTCCTTAAGCTTTACGGTTGGAGAGCGAGCGGGTTTTCAACTCGCACTCGAACAAAAATTCAAAGGCCTCGATCTGCCGTAGCGCGTCGCTCATGCGTGCGCCCCAGGTGTAGAGGCCGTGGCCACGAATCAGGTAACCGACGCAATCGGGATGGGCGTTGAGCCAAGGCTGCACCTTGACGGCGAGGCGCGCAATGTCCTGATCGTTGTCGAAAATCGGCACGCGCACCCGCGACTCGTGGGTCGACACGCCACTGAAGGCTTTTTGCAGTTCGTAATCTTCGAACTCGATGAAATCCTCCGGCGTCAGCCGTGACAGCACCGTGGCGTTGACCGAATGCGTGTGCAACACCGCGCCGATCTCAGGGCGCCAGTTATAGAGTTGGGTGTGCAGCAGGGTTTCGGCGGACGGTTTCTTGCCCGGCTCCAGGCTGTTGCCCGACAAATCGGTGGCGAGCACATCGTCGATGCATAGTTGGCCCTTGTGCCTGCCCGACACTGTCAGCAAAGCTTCGGTCGGCGACAAGCGGGTCGAATAATTGCTGCTGGTGGCCGGCGACCAGCCGCGGCCATACAGAAAACGCCCGGCGTCGATGATTTCCTGCGCGAGGTGTTCACGGCTAAGGCTCATGGCCTGTCCTCTTGCATACATGTAGCAATGATAACGGCAGCCGCGACGGCTGCGAGACTGGCAATACTAAAGGTCCATGCGGCGCCGAGGGCATTCCAGCTGTAACCGGAATACAACGCGCCCATTGCACCGCCAGTGCCGGCCAACGCGGCGTACAACGCCTGGCCCTGCCCTTGTTGGCGTGCACCGAAGCTACGTTGCACGAATGAAATGGCAGCGGCGTGAAAGCTGCCGAACGTCGCCGCGTGCAACACCTGGGCAAACAACAGCACCCAGAGGAATTCGGCCAACGAACCCAACAACAACCAGCGCAACGCCGCCAGCAGAAAACTCGCCATCAGCACCCGCCGCAGGGAAAACCGCGCGAGGATCTTGCTCATGACTAAAAACATCAACACTTCGGCTACCACGCCAACGGCCCAGAGCATGCCGATCACACCACGGCTGTAACCCAGGCGCTCAAGGTGCAAGGTCAAAAACGTGTAATACGGCCCGTGACTCATCTGCATCAGCGCCACGCATCCGTAAAACGCCAGAACGCCGGGACTGCGCAGTTGCTTGATGAACCCCTCGCCCGCCACCCGGTTGCCCGGTGCCGGTTGCGCGTTCGGCACCCACAAGCTGCTCAATACGATGCCGGCCATGATCAACACCAGCGCCGCCGGGTAAATATCCAGGCTCAGCCATTCGAACAAACGCCCGAGCGCGACCACCGTAATGATGAAACCGACCGAGCCCCACAGTCGAATCTGGCTGTAGCGCGAGGTCTGACCCTGCAAATGCGTCAGGGTGATGACTTCAAACTGCGGCAATACGGCGTGCCAGAAGAACGCGTGCAAAGCCATGACCATCGCCAGCCACGCGTAAGTCTTGCTGACGAAGATCAGCGAGAACGTCAACAGCGTGCACACCGCGCCGAAACGCACGATGGCCAGCCGACGCCCGGTGTAATCGCCGAGCCAGCCCCAGATGTTCGGCGCCACGCAGCGCATCAGCATCGGGATCGCCACCAATTCGCCGATGCGCGCGGCGCTGAAACCCAGGTGATCGAAGTACAGCGCCAGAAACGGCGCTGTCGAACCGAGCAATGCGAAATAGAACAGATAGAAACTGGAAAGCCGCCAGTACGGGAGCGCCGCTGCAACCATCAGATTGCAGCGACTGTGAAGTCAGCCATTAAAGCTGACCCAGCACCGGCGTGCTCACGCGCACATCGGCGTTCTGCCCGCGGTGGCGCAGCAGGTGATCCATCAGCACGATGGCCATCATCGCTTCAGCGATTGGCGTGGCGCGGATACCGACGCACGGGTCATGGCGGCCCTTGGTGATGACCTCCACCGGGTTGCCATGAATGTCGATGGAGCGGCCCGGCGTGGTGATGCTGGAAGTCGGTTTCAACGCCAGGTGCGCGACAATCGGCTGACCGGACGAAATACCGCCGAGGATGCCGCCCGCGTTGTTGCTGAGGAAACCTTCCGGGGTCATTTCATCGCGATGTTCAGTGCCACGCTGGGAAACGCTGGCGAAACCGGCGCCGATTTCCACGCCTTTGACCGCGTTGATGCTCATCAGCGCATGGGCCAATTCGGCATCGAGGCGATCGAAGATCGGCTCGCCAAGGCCTGGCATCACGCCTTCGGCCACAACAGTGATCTTCGCGCCGACTGAATCCTGGTCGCGACGCAACTGGTCCATATAGGCTTCCAGTTCCGGCACTTTGTCCGGATCCGGGCTGAAGAAGGCGTTCTCTTCTACCGAGTCCCAGGTCTTGAACGGGATTTCGATCGGGCCGAGCTGGCTCATGTAACCGCGGATCACGATGCCCTGGCTGGCCAGGTATTTTTTCGCAATCGCACCGGCCGCGACGCGCATCGCGGTTTCGCGGGCCGAGCTGCGACCGCCGCCGCGATAATCGCGCTCGCCGTACTTGTGGTGGTAGGTGTAGTCGGCGTGGGCCGGGCGGAACAGGTCCTTGATCGCCGAGTAATCCTTGGACTTCTGGTCGGTGTTGCGGATCAACAGGCCGATGGCGCAACCGGTGGTGCGACCTTCGAACACGCCGGAGAGGATTTCGACTTCGTCGGCTTCCTGGCGCTGGGTGGTGTGGCGACTGGTGCCAGGCTTGCGGCGATCCAGGTCACGCTGCAGATCTTCAAGGGAGATCTCCAGGCCCGGCGGGCAGCCATCGACAATGGCGACCAACGCCGGACCATGGCTTTCGCCAGCGGTGGTGACAGTGAACAGCTTGCCGTAGGTATTGCCGGACATGCAGGACGCTCCGTGAAATCGAACCCAAATACGTAATGCGCGCCAGTATACGCAGGCTACCCAACTAGTTCATCCTCGAACCTTACGGGTGTCTGTGAGTCCAACCGGCATCTTGATGATGATGGCGTGATGATGCTGCGAGTTTTGCTCTTGAGCCTTACCCTGATGACGGGCTTCGCCCAGGCCACCGTTCTGCAACGGCCGATCTCCCTGGACACCGGCAACGGTGAGCTTTTCGGCTCGTTGCTGCTGCCAAAATCCGACACACCGGTGCCGGTTGTCCTGATCATTTCCGGCTCCGGTCCTACGGATCGTGACGGAAACAACCCCGATGGCGGACGCAATGACAGCCTCAAACGGCTGGCCTGGGTGCTGGCCAAACACAATATCGCGAGTGTGCGCTACGACAAACGCGGCGTGGCGGCGAGCCTCTCGGCCACCCCGGACGAGCGCAATCTGACGTTGGAAGCCTACGTTGCCGACGCCGAAGCCTGGGGCCGCAAGCTCAAGACCGATCCGCGCTTCGGCCAGTTGATTCTGCTGGGCCACAGCGAAGGCGCCTTGATCGCCAGCCTGGCTGCGCCGAGCGTCGATGCGGCAGCGGTGATTTCAGTGTCCGGTAGCGCGAGACCGGTTGATCAGGTCATTCGCCAACAGCTGAGCAATCGCCTGCCACCGCCGCTGATGCTGCGCAGTAACGAGCTGCTCGACAGCCTCAAGGCCGGAAAAATCGACGCAAACGTGCCGCCGCAACTTCAGGTGATTTTCCGCCCGAGCGTGCAGCCATACCTGATTTCCCTGTTCCGCCAGGACCCGGCTGCGGCGTTTGCGAGGCTGAAAATGCCCGCGCTGATCATTCAGGGCAGCAACGACATTCAGGTCGGCGTCAACGACGCCCGCCTGCTCAAATCAGCCAAACCCGACGCCGAACTGGCATTGATCGAAGGCATGAACCACGTTATGCGCATCGTGCCCAACGACGTCAAACGCCAGTTGGCTTCCTATAAAGATCCGAATTTGCCTCTGGCAGCGGAACTGGGTTCGCAAATCCTTGGATTTATTGACGGACTTCGCACCCGTTAAGCACCATTTGCCCTCTAGTGATGAAAAAAACGGCCGATAAGCCTTTGTCGCCAGCGCAATGACTGGTGACAAGTTGAGCTTGGACAGGATCTCGCCGTTATGACTGATACCCAGACTTCACCCGACACCACCGCTGAAAAAGACGCACCGCCAGCGGTCGAGCTGCCCTGGGCGGACGTCCACGTCGAGCACCACAAGATGCTCCGTCTGGCGCCTTTGCAGACCGATCGCAGCACCGGTGGCCGCCCTCTTCGCTTCGTCGAATTCGGTTATGCCGAACGCAATGACAAGCAGCGCAGCCTGATGCGCATGAGCATCAACCTGCC
This sequence comes from Pseudomonas sp. NFX224, assembly GCF_048565165.1. Lineage (NCBI taxonomy): Bacteria > Pseudomonadati > Pseudomonadota > Gammaproteobacteria > Pseudomonadales > Pseudomonadaceae > Pseudomonas > Pseudomonas sp. NFX224. The sequence goes on from NZ_CP183416.1 coordinate 1,104,339, forward strand.
CGGTCAACGTGTGCGCAAGGAACAGAATCATCTGGACGTGTGGGTCGACCACACGGAAAAACGCGTGCACTTCAGCCCCGACAGCGGCCTGCAAATCGAACCGCTGAATCGCGGTATCGGCCGCTTCATGGCGGCGCAAGGCATTACCTGGGTGAAAAAACGCTGGCCCGGCTACACCGTCGAGGGTGTTGACCTCAACAACAAAGACGCGCTGAACGAAGACACGCGCCTGCGCCGAGATCATTTTTTGCGCATGCATGGCTTTGATGTGGTGTACGCCGACGCCCAACATCTGAAAGGCAGCGTCAAAGAAGTCCAGGTTGGCGACCTGCTGGGTGACTGGAACACGGAAAAACTGCAGATCGTGGAGATTCTTGAAGCGGCGCAGATGCTCCAGCAAGCCGAGCAGAATCTGGCCGAGCAGGAAGTCAAACTCAAGAAGCACGAAGAGAAAGTCAGCAAGTACAAACGCGAAGACGCCGGGCTGCGTTTCACGATTACCTGTCTGGTGGCATTTGCGGTATTTCAGGCGGGGTTGTTGATCTGGATTGCGACACACCGCTGATGTGTAGGCATTGACTCATCTGTGGCGAGGGAGCTTGCTCCCTCGCCACAATGATTGAGGTCAGACGCGGGAAGCGAACAATGCCTGATGATCGCGGCACTGCTCCGCGGTCAGCATAAACACACCATGCCCGCCACGCTCGAATTCCAGCCAGGCGAAGTCGACTTCCGGATACAGCGCCTCGACATGAATCTGGCTGTTGCCCACTTCGACAATCAGCAACCCCTTCTCGGTCAGGTGATCCGCCGCTTCGGCGAGCATGCGTCGCACCAGGTTCAAGCCATCATCGCCGCAGGCCAGGCCCAGCTCAGGCTCGTGCTGGTACTCGTCCGGCATGTCGGCAAAATCTTCGGCGTCGACATACGGCGGGTTCGACACGATCAGGTCGAAACGCTGGCCCGGCAATCCATCGAAACCATCACCCTGCACGGTGTAGACGCGCTCATCGACGCCATGACGCTCGATGTTCTGGTTGGCCACTTCCAGCGCTTCGAACGACAGATCGGCCAACACCACTTCGGCGTTCTGGAATTCGTAGGCGCAGGCGATACCGATGCAACCTGAGCCGGTGCACAGGTCGAGAATCCGCGCTGGCTCGGTGCCCAGCCACGGCGTGAAACGGTTTTCGATCAACTCGCCGATGGGCGAGCGCGGGATCAGCACACGCTCATCGACGATGAACGACATGCCACAGAACCAGGCTTCGCCCAGCAAGTAAGCAGTCGGCACGCGCTCTTCGATGCGGCGCTTGAGCAGCAACTGCAAGTGCACCCGTTCGTCTTCTTCCAGATTGCAGTCGAGATAGCTGTCAGCGATTTCCCATGGCAAGTGCAAAGCGCCCAACACCAATTGACGGGCTTCGTCCCAGGCGTTGTCGGTGCCATGGCCGAAAAACAGATCCTCGCCATGGAAGCGGCTGACGGCCCAACGGATATGGTCACGCAGGGTGCGAAGGCGGGAAGTGATCACGACGGCAAACTCCAGAAAAATCGACGTGCGATTCTATCAGTCAAACGTCGCCACGACGACGCGGGAAAAACACTGGGGCAGATGTAGGACTATTCTCTTTTTTCAGCTCGGGATTGAACAAAACGGACCACTTGACAACGCTGCACGCCAGTAACGACGGTGCCTGCGATGGTAGCGATTCACAGAAGCGCTCAGCCAGAGGACAATGTCGCAAAAGCCCCACTCCAAGGAGCCCCAGAATGTCCGTTCCACAAACGATGTTTCAACTCAGCGGCCGCGGTTATCCGGCAGCCAAACTGAGTCACGCGACCCTCATCATCATCGATGCCCAGAAAGAATACCTCAGCGGCCCCCTGGCCCTGAGCGGCATGGATGCAGCTGTCGCGAACATCAAGCAATTGGTGACTGCTGCCCGGGCAGCCGGTCGGCCGATCGTGCATGTCAGCCACCTCGGCACCGTTGGCGGGTTGTTCGACCCACGCGGCGAGCGCGGGCAGTTCATCCCTGGGCTGGAGCCGCTTGCTGGCGAAATCAAGATTGAAAAAATCCTGCCGAGCGCCTTCCACGGCACCGATCTGAAAAAACGCCTGGAAGACCTGGGCTCGGTGGACCTGGTGGTCTGCGGTTTCATGAGCCACTCCAGCGTCAGCACCACAGTGCGCGCGGCGAAGAACCTGGGTTTCCGCTGCACCCTGGTGGAAGACGCCTGTGCCACCCGCGATCTGCCGTACAAAGGCGGCGTCCTGAGCGCCGAGCATGTCCAGCAGACCGAAATGGCGATCATGGCGGACAACTTTGCCGCCGTCGCCCAGACCAACGATCTGGTCTGATCAATACTTCCTTGAGCGGTCTAAATAGCCGCTCATCCGCAAAAGCCTCTCATTAGCCGTAATTGTCTTAGCCTCAGGAACATCCCGGTCAACTTCCGGTCGAAGGGCCGATACCCATTGAGGAAGGTCGGAATGAAGTTATCCGATGGTTTTGACGCTCGCCGCTTGCGGCCCAAAGGCCAACGCAACTGGCGTTTTAGAATCGGCGCCGCGTTTGCTGCGTTGCTGGCAATGAGCGGCGTACTGCTCGCCATGGCCGGTGCCGCCGCCCTGTTCGGTCATGCACCCGCCCTGGGCGAGTTGAACACCAACCGTGCCGGTGCGGCGGTGATTCTGGCGATTGGCCTGTTCGTGCTGTACCTCGGCGTGTGGCTGTGGCGCCGTTGCCGTCGCCGCTCGCGGCAATCACGAGAGCTGAACATGTCCCCGCATCTGATGAAAAAACACGACTGAGACCAAGATCGCGGCCGAATCCTGCGCACTTTGTCGCGCCCCCATTCGCTTCGAGTTAGGTAAACTGGCCGCCCTTCGCGGAGGCTGACATGCAAGACGACGATTTTTCCCTGTTCAAAAGCGCGATCCAAGGCGTCAAGCCGATCAAGCACGATCGCGCCGAAACCGGTAAACCCAAGGCTGACCGCGCGCAGATCGCCAAGCTGCGCCAGGCCGCTACCGTGCGCACCAATGCCACCACCGTCGACGGGCTGTCCGATCAGTTCGTCATCGACGTCGGCCCTGAAGACGAACTGATGTGGGCGCGTGACGGCGTGCAGGAAAGCCAGATGCGCAAACTCAAGGTCGGCCAGATTCCGTTCGAAGGCAGCCTCGATCTGCATGGCATGAACGTGGAAAAGGCTCGGGAAACCCTTTGGGCATTCCTGGCCGAAGCGACCAAATTCGAAATCCGCTGCGTGCGTGTCACCCACGGCAAAGCCGTGCGACTGGACGGCAAGCGGCCGATGATCAAAAGCCACGTCAACACGTGGCTACGCCAGCATCCGCAGGTGCTTGGCTTCACCTCGTGCCAGGCGAAACACGGCGGTGCCGGAGCGGTTTATGTGATGCTCAAACGCACCATGATGGAAGGTCGCGACGAGTAAAGCTGATGCATCGCGCTTGCAGCGTCGTGTCCGCCACCGTACCCTTGCCCTTTGCGTAAAATCCCACAGGTAGTTTCATGTCCCTGGAACAGAATTACACGGCGATCCTCGGCCAGCTCGGCGAGGACGTTTCCCGCGAAGGCCTGCTCGACACGCCAAAACGTGCCGCCAAAGCCATGCAGTACCTCTGCCGCGGTTATGAACAGACGCTCGAAGAAGTCACCAACGGTGCCTTGTTCAGCTCCGACAACAGCGAAATGGTGCTGGTCAAGGACATCGAGTTGTACTCGTTGTGCGAACACCACCTGCTGCCGTTCATCGGCAAGGCGCATGTCGCCTATATCCCGAGCGGCAAGGTTTTGGGTTTGTCGAAAGTCGCGCGGATCGTCGATATGTACGCCCGCCGCCTGCAGATCCAGGAAAACCTCAGCCGCCAGATCGCCGACGCGGTCCAGCAGGTCACCGGCGCGCTGGGCGTTGCCGTGGTGATCGAGGCCAAGCACATGTGCATGATGATGCGCGGTGTGGAAAAGCAGAATTCGAGCATGATCACCTCGGTGATGCTCGGTGAGTTCCGTGAGAACGCTGCTACCCGTAGTGAATTCCTCAGCCTCATCAAGTAATTTGCGACACAAGGAAAACCGGCATTCATCGCCGGTTTTTTTTCGCCTGTGAAAAATCAGGTAAGCTGCGCGCCTTTCTTCATTCGTCCCGTGAGGCTTTCAACGTGTTTGTAAAAGCGCTTCGTGTCGGCCTTGGCCAACTGATCATCTTCATCGACTTCATCACTCGCCCAAGCAAGAAGAAGCGCCCCGCCGCTGCTCAAGCTCAGGTCGAATCCGCCGCCAAAGGCCTGACCCTGTATCAATTTCACGCTTGCCCGTTCTGCGTGAAAACCCGCCGCACCCTGCGCCGCCTGAATGTGCCGGTGGCGTTGCGCGATGCGAAGAACAACGAACAGGATCGCCAGACCCTGCTGGAGCAAGGCGGCAAAATCAAGGTGCCGTGCCTGCGCATTGAAGAGAATGGCCAGACGACCTGGATGTATGAGTCCAAGGTGATCATTGATTATCTGGATAAGCGCTTTGCTACAGCCTGAGGTTTTTGTGGTGTGATTGATGGCCCTATCGCCAGCAGGCTGGCTCCCACAAGGGATTTGTGGTGTTCCCAAAACCTGCTGGCAATGAGGCCGATACAAGCACCGTAAACTCCAGATAAAAATAAACCGGCCCTTGAGCCGGTTTATTTGTTTCAGGCCGCTTGCGCCGCCTGCGCCTGTCGCACCACCGCAGCCAATCGCCCAAGCCCCTCATCCAATCGCGCCGGGTCGATATGGCTGAAGTTCAGCCGCAGATACCCGTGATGCTTGTCCGGCTCGGGGAAGAACGGCTCACCCGGCATGAATGCCACATCGTTGGCCAACGCTGCATTGAGCAGGGTTCGTGTGTCCAGCGGCTGCTTGAGTTTCAACCAGAAAAACAGCCCGCCCTGCGGCTCGTTCCAGTCCGCCAGATCAGCGAAATGGGTGTGCAGCGCCGCCTGAAACGCATCCCGGCGTACCCTGTAAAAATCACGCAACTCGCTGCGATGCTGCTGATACTTCTCGCTGCCGATCCATTGCAACGCCTGCCACTGGCCGACCCGATTGGTGTGCAAATCCGCCGATTGCTTGAGCTTGAGCAAATGCGGGAACAGGTCCGGGCTGGCAATCAGGTAGCCGACGCGCAAACCGGGCAACAAGGTTTTCGAGACGGTGCCGGTGTAGATCCAGCTAGCTTTTTTCAAGCGACTGACAATCGGCGTGGCGCTGCCGCCATCGAAGGTCAGTTCTCGGTAGGGCTCGTCTTCGATCAGCGTCACCCCAAACTCATCGAGCAACGCCGCCACCGCATCGCGCTTGGCTTCGCTGTAACGCACCGCTGATGGGTTCTGGAACGTCGGGATCAGGTAGATGAACGCCGGGCGATGTTTCTCCAGACGAGTGCGCAATTGCGCCAAGTCCGGTCCATCGGCTTCCAGCGGCACGGTGATGCAGTCTGCGCCAAACAACTGGAAAATTTGCAGGGCCGCCAGGTAAGTCGGCGCTTCGAGCAGGATCTCGGTGCCTTTGTCGATGTACAGCTTGGCTGCCAGATCGAGGGTTTGCTGGGAGCCGCTGACCACCAGCACCTGGCTCGCCTCACACGGCACACCCAGCGCCCGCGCCTCTGCCGCCAGCACTTCACGCAACGCCGGCTCGCCTTCGCTCATACCGTATTGGCCAATGGACACTGGCATGTCAGCCCAATCGACCTTGGGCAGCATGGCTTGCGCCGGCAGACCTCCAGCGAACGACATCACTTGCGGGCGCTGGGCGGCGGCAAGGATTTCACGGATCAGAGAACTTTTAAGGCGCGAGACACGTTCGGAAAAAGCCATGGAAGTCACCGGTAGCGAGGCCAAAGGATAATGAGTCAAACTTGTTGACCGAAATTACGACACCCCGAACGGATACGTCAACATGATTGACCTTAAAAACCCGATTTCCCAGCAACAGGCCATGGAAGCGTTTTTCTTCGGCTACCAGGCCTTCACCGCCAAGGCCGATGAGATGCTTGAGCGTCGAGGCCTGAGCCGGGTGCATCAACGCATCGTGTTTTTCATCGCCCGTTATCCAAACCTGAGCGTCAAGGAATTGCTGGCGCTGCTCGGGGTGAGCAAGCAGGCGCTGAACATGCCGCTGCGGCAATTGGTGGAAATGCATTTGGTGAACAGCGTTGCGCCCGAGACCGACAAGCGTAAGCGGTTGCTGGAACTGACCGATGACGGCGGACGGTTCGAGCAGTCGTTGCGTCGTGAACAGGTGAAATTGCTGGAGCGGGTGTTTGCCGAGGCTGGGGAGACGGCGGTGAATGGCTGGCTGGCGGTGAATCTGGCATTGGGGAAAAGCCAGACAGTTGTTGATTGACTGTTCTGGCCCCATCGCCAGCAGGCTGGCTCCCACAGTGATCTGTGGCGTGCACAAAACCTGCTGGCGATGAGGCCCGCGAAGGCGATATATCGCTATCGACGGAATTTTCGTAAACAAAATCAAAAACATTATTTGCTTTCTTTGTATACAAAAGCATAATCCACTTCGTGCGAGTTCCTGACCAGACGGTCAACAAATTCGCAAGTACCTCAAAGGGCCGCTGCCACCCCTCTCGGATCCGGCCCTGGAAATAAAAATAAAACTCTTGAGGAGTACTCGCTGTGGAAAGCCGCAAATCCGAAGCATCGACGCTGGATCTCTCGCCGCCATTACGCAATGGGCTGCTGGAGCGTCTGTTCAAACTCAGCTTGCACGGCACCACGGTGAAGACCGAGTTGATTGCCGGTCTGACTACCTTCATCACGATGGCCTACATCATCTTCGTCAACCCCAACATCATGGCTGACGCCGGAATCGATCACGGTGCGGCGTTCGTCGCCACCTGTATCGCCGCCGCACTGGGCTGCCTGTTGATGGGCCTGTACGCCAACTGGCCGGTCGGCCTGGCGCCGGGCATGGGCTTGAACGCGTTCTTCACTTACACCGTGGTCGGCACCATGGGCTACAACTGGGAAACCGCCCTCGGTGCGGTGTTTGTCTCCGGCGTGTTGTTCATGATTTTGACCTTCTCGCGAATCCGCGAATGGCTGCTCAACAGCATCCCGGTCAGCCTGCGCTTCGCCATGGGCGCCGGCGTCGGTCTGTTCCTCGGTCTGATCGGTTTGAAAACCGCGGGCATCGTCGTCGATAGCCCGGCCACGCTGATCAAGCTCGGCTCCCTGCGCGAGCCTGGCCCGCTGCTCGCCGCCGTGTGCTTCCTGATGATCGCCATCCTCAGCTATCACAAAGTGTTCGGTGCGATCCTGATCAGCATCATCACCGTCACCCTCGCCGGTTGGGGCCTGGGCCTGGTGCATTACGAAGGGATCATGTCGGCACCGCCGAGCCTGGCCCCGACCTGGATGGCCATGAACGTCGCCGGCGTGTTCAACGTCAGCATGATCAGCGTGGTCCTGGCGTTCCTCTTCGTGCACATGTTCGACACCGCCGGCACCTTAATGGGCGTAGCCCAGCGTGCCAACCTGGTGGGCGCTGACGGCAAGATCGAAAACCTCTCCCGCGCCATGAAAGCCGACAGTGCTTCCAGCGTATTTGGTGCCGTGGTCGGCGTGCCACCGGTCACCAGCTACGTGGAAAGTGCCGCGGGTGTCGCAGCGGGTGGTCGGACTGGTCTTACCGCAGTGACCGTAGGTGTGCTATTTATTGCAGCCATGTTCTTCGCTCCGCTGGCCGGCATGATCCCTGCCTATGCCACCGCGGGTGCGCTGATTTATGTAGCAATGCTGATGATGGGCGGCATGGCCCACATCGAGTGGGATGAAGCGACCGACAGCATTCCGGCGATCGTTACCGCAATCATGATGCCGCTGACCTTCTCGGTCGCCGACGGCATCGCGCTGGGCTTCATCACTTACGTGGCGTTGAAGGCCGGCACCGGCAAGTACAAGGAAATTTCCGTCAGCCTGTGGGTGCTCTGCGCGATCTTCATCGCCAAGTTCATCTTCTTGTAAGCCTTACGCGGGACACGTTTCAAAACAGCCTCACCCCGTCGGGTGAGGCTTTTGTGCAAATGGAGGAAAGTGATGAGTCTGGAAACCTGGCTGCTGTTCAGCGGCGCTGCACTCGTAGTGATCCTGATCCCGGGGCCACTGTCGTTGTTGATGATCAGCAACAGCCTGAACTACGGCCTGCGCCGTTCCTACCCGGCATTTCTCGGTGGCGTGATTGCGTCTATTTGCCTGCTCAGTGCTTCGGCATTGGGTCTGGGCGCCCTGCTGCTGGCGTCGGAACAACTGTTCAGCGCCCTGAAAATCGTCGGCGCGTTGTACCTGTTCTACCTCGCCTGGCAGAGCTGGCAGCAATCGCGCCAGCCTTCCCACGGCGCTGAAGTGCCGCAGGCAGCGCCGGTGCCACGTTTTCGCGCATTGTTCGGCCGCGCCTTCATGCTCGGTGCGAGCAATCCGAAAGACATACTTTTCTTCGCGGCTTTCCTGCCGCAGTTCCTGAGTGCCGAACAACCGTTCCTGCCACAGTTGCTGGTGATGATTGCGACCTGGACGGTGCTGGATTTGCTGTGCAAGTTGGCCTATGGCCTCGGTGCCCACGGTGCGGCGCGCTATCTGCGCAGCGGCAAAGGGCAGAGCTGGTTTAACCGGGTCAGTGCAGGACTGTTCAGTGGTGCTGGCGCAGCGTCCCTGTTGAGCCGTTAAAAGCATCGCTGGCAAGCCAGCTTCCACAGGTTCAGAGGGTGTTCACATTTTTTGTGTACGACCCGGGCACCGTGGGAGCTGGCTTGCCGGCGATGGCGTCAGCACGCCCCCACCTTTCTTCCAGGCGAAAAAAAGCCCGCAGTGTGAGCGGGCAAAAGACCAAAGAAGCTATATGCGCAGTCGCTTCCAGGTGGTGGCAGCTGCTTGGGGGATCAGCTGCCGCGGTACGTGGAGTAGCTGTAAGGCGAGATCAGCAGCGGTACATGGTAGTGATCCTGTTCAGCAGAGATGCCAAAACGCAGCACCACCACATCCAGGAACGCCGGTTCCGGCAGCTGAACGCCACGGGCGCGGTAGTAATCGCCCGCATGGAACTGAACCTGATAAACCCCGGTGCAGTAATCATCGCCTTGCAGCAACGGTGCATCGACACGGCCATCGCTGTTGGTTATCGCGCTGGCGACCAATTCCAGGTGCGAACCTTCAACGCGGTACAACTCGACCTTGATCGAGCTGCCCGGGCAACCGTGTGCAGCGTCCAAAACGTGTGTAGTCAAACGTCCCATTGATTCTGCGCGCCTGCCTGCGTGGAAGCAGTCAGACCTCGCGCCTCCCGAAGTCAGGTGAAAAGGAGACCGCACCGATTCGGAGCACGAAAAGCTGCGGCGAGCGACTGATTAAGACACTTTTAAAAAAAATTGTACACAATAAAAACGACATTTTTACTCCCACTGGCGCCATCCGTGGATTTCCCGCTGATTAACAGCCAAAGCGCAGCATTGCTGAACCCCGCAATCATTAACTGACCAAACAGGCAGATTTCTTGCAGGCTGATCCCAATAGCACGAAAAGATGACCGTTAACGAAAAATGCAAAAAATCAGGCTTACAAAGTGAATATAAAGTTGTATACAATCAGCCCATCGCTGTGACGCCAGCCAAGGCGTATCACACAAACTGTCATCACGAATAAGAAGGAAGACTGCAGTGAGCGCTGACTACCCTCGCGACCTGATCGGTTACGGCAGTAACCCTCCGCACCCACACTGGCCGGGCAATGCCCGCATCGCCCTGTCGTTCGTACTCAATTACGAAGAAGGCGGCGAGCGCAATATCCTGCACGGCGACAAAGAGTCCGAAGCGTTCCTCTCGGAAATGGTTTCCGCCCAGCCGCTGCAGGGCGCGCGCAACATGAGCATGGAATCCCTTTACGAGTATGGCAGCCGCGCCGGCGTCTGGCGGATTCTGAAACTGTTCAAGGAATTCGACATTCCGCTGACCATCTTCGCCGTGGCCATGGCCGCCCAGCGCCACCCGGATGTGATCCGCGCCATGGTCGATGCTGGCCACGAGATCTGCAGCCACGGCTACCGCTGGATCGACTACCAGTACATGGACGAAAACCAGGAACGCGAGCACATGCTCGAAGCGATCCGCATCCTCACCGAAATCACCGGCGAGCGCCCACTGGGCTGGTACACCGGCCGCACCGGCCCGAACACCCGTCGCCTGGTGATGGAAGAAGGCGGTTTCCTCTACGACTGCGACACTTACGACGACGACCTGCCCTACTGGGAACCGAACAACCCGACCGGCAAGCCGCACCTGGTGATCCCGTATACCCTGGACACCAACGACATGCGCTTCACCCAGGTCCAGGGTTTCAACAAGGGCGACGATTTCTTCGAATACCTCAAAGACGCGTTCGACGTGCTGTACGCCGAGGGCGCCGAAGCACCGAAAATGCTGTCGATCGGCCTGCATTGCCGCCTGATCGGCCGTCCGGCGCGTCTGGCGTCGCTCAAGCGCTTTATCGAATACGCTAAAAGTCATGAACAGGTGTGGTTCAGCCGTCGCGTCGACATCGCGCGTCACTGGCAAGAAACCCACCCGTACACAGGGGCTGCCAAATGAGCACCTTTCAAACCGTCAAACCATCGACCCTGAGCCGCGACGCTTTCGTCGCCGCGTTCGCCGATATCTACGAACATTCGCCATGGGTGGCCGAGAAGGCCTTCGACCTGGGCCAGGACGCTTCGATCGACGAGATCGAAACCCTGCACCAGCGCATGAGCGACATCCTGTTGAGCGCCGATCATGAAAGCCAACTGGCCCTGATCAACGCTCACCCGGACCTGGCAGGCCGCGCGGCCGTCCAGGGCCAACTGACCGAAGCCAGCACCAATGAACAGGCTGGCGCCGGTATTCACCAATGCACGGCCGAAGAGTTCCAGCGCTTCACCGAGCTGAACGACGCCTACAAAGCCAAGTTCAAGTTTCCCTTCATCATGGCGGTAAAAGGCAGCAACCGGCATCAGATCCTCGCAGCGTTCGAAACGCGCATTCATAACTCGGTCGAGACCGAATTCAAATGCGCGCTGGCGGAGATCAACAAGATCGCCCTGTTCCGATTACTGACCCTATAGCAAGCCTGGCCTGAGCGGGTTCAAGAACGCCGAAACCGCCAAGGGCCTCGCAAGCATCCCAAGCCACTTATTCAAAGGCAGACAAGAAGAATGAAAGCTTACGCCGTACCTTTCGAGAAGTTCGTCAACCTGGCCGACGCCCGCCTGGGCACCAAAATCATCTCGGTCACCGATGACTGGTTCGCAGACGCCAACCGTCTGTTCCAACCGACCCCGGCCGTATGGAAGGAGGGCGTGTTCGATGACAACGGCAAGTGGATGGACGGCTGGGAGTCGCGCCGCAAGCGCTTCGAAGGCTACGACAGCGCTGTGATCCGCCTGGGCGTACCGGGTTCGATCAAGGGCGTCGACATCGACACTTCATTCTTCACCGGTAACTTCCCGCCGTCTGCGTCCCTGGAGGCCTGCTTCCTGGCTGAAGGCGAGCCGAACGAAAACACCCAGTGGACTGAAGTGCTGTCCGCCGTCGAGCTGCAAGGCAACAGCCACCACTACCACGAAATCAACAACGACCAGGCGTTCAGTCACCTGCGCTTCAACATCTACCCGGACGGCGGTGTTGCCCGTCTGCGCGTGTACGGCATTCCGTTCCGCGACTGGTCGGCTGTTGGCGACAACGAGCAAGTCGACCTTGCTGCAGCCCTCAACGGTGGCCGCGCCCTCGCCTGCTCCGACGAACACTTCGGCCGCATGAGCAACATCCTCAACCCGGGCCGTGGCATCAACATGGGCGACGGTTGGGAAACTGCACGTCGTCGTACCCCGGGCAATGACTGGGTCATCGTCGCGCTGGGTCACCCGGGCGAGATCGAAAAAATCATCGTCGACACCCTGCACTTCAAAGGCAACTACCCGGACACTTGCTCGATCCAGGGCGCGTTCGTGAAGGGCGGTACCGACAGCCAGATCGAAACCCAGTCGCTGTTCTGGCGCGAGCTGCTGCCAAGCCAAAAGCTGGAAATGCACGCCGAACACACCTTCGCCGAGCAGATCAAGGCACTGGGCCCAATCACCCACATCCGCCTGAACTTGTTCCCGGATGGTGGTGTGAGCCGCCTGCGCGTTTTGGGCAAGGTCGCTAAATAAGCGCTGAACCCAATCGCTAGCAGGCTAGCTCCCACATTTGGAATGCATTCCACTGTGGGAGCCAACCTGCTGGCGATAGCAACAGAACCAACAACACAGAATTCGGAAAAGAACAGCATGCGCACACTGACGATTGAACCGCTGACCAAAGAAGCCTTCGCCCCTTTCGGTGACGTGATCGAAACCGACGGCAGCGATCACTTCATGATCAACAACGGTTCGACCATGCGCTTCCATAAACTGGCCACGGTCGAAACCGCCACGCCAGAGGACAACGCGATCATCAGCATTTTCCGCGCCGACGCGCAGGACATGCCGCTGACCGTGAGCATGCTGGAGCGCCATCCGCTGGGCAGCCAGGCTTTCATACCGCTGCTCGGCAACCCCTTTCTGATCGTGGTCGCGCCCGTTGGCGATGAACCTGTATCAGGCTTGGTCCGCGCCTTCGTCACCAACGGCAGGCAGGGCATTAATTACCATCGCGGCGTTTGGCACCACCCGGTGCTGACGATCGAAAAGCGGGATGACTTCCTGGTGGTTGATCGCAGTGGCACAGGCAATAACTGCGATGAGCATTTTTTCAAAGAGGATGAGCGTTTGATCCTCGCCCCCCACCAATAAGAGAAGGTCTGATCACTCGACAACAGAGTGACAGGCGAGAGGTAAAGACTGTGGAAGCACATCTGTTGGAATGGCTGAACCTGAGCGTGCGCTGGGTTCATATGATTACTGGTGTGGCCTGGATCGGCGCATCGTTCTACTTCGTCTGGCTGGAAAACAACCTCAATCGGGTCAACCCGAAAAGCGGTCTGGCCGGTGATTTGTGGGCGATCCACGGCGGTGGTATCTACCACCTGGAAAAATACAAACTGGCTCCACCGACCATGCCGGACAACCTGCACTGGTTCAAATGGGAAGCCTACTTCACCTGGATGTCGGGGATCGCGCTGCTGTGCGTGGTGTTCTACTCCAACCCGACGCTCTACCTGCTGGCTCCGGGCAGCACTCTGAGCGGTCCTGAAGGCGTGGCCATCGGTATCGGCTCGCTGTTCATCGGCTGGTTCATCTACTCCTTCCTCTGCGACTCGGCCCTGGGTAAACGCCCTGCCCTGCTCGGCTTCATCCTGTTCGTGCTGATCATTGGCGCCGCTTACGGCTTCAGTAAAGTGTTCAGCGGTCGTGGTGCGTACCTGCACGTCGGCGCGATCATCGGCACCATCATGGTCGGCAACGTGTTCCGCATCATCATGCCGGCGCAACGCGCACTGGTCGCTGCCATCGCCGAGAACCGCACGCCCGATCCGGCGCTGCCAGCCAAAGGCTTGCTGCGTTCGCGTCACAACAACTACTTCACCTTGCCCGTGCTGTTCATCATGATCAGCAACCACTTCCCGAGCACTTACGGCAGCCAGTACAACTGGTTGATCCTGGCCGGGATCGCGGTGTTGGCGGTGTTGGTGCGTCACTACTTCAACACCCGTCACGACAGCCACAAGTTTGCCTGGACCCTGCCCGTGGCAGCGGTGGGCATGATTTGCCTGGCTTATGTGTCCGGTCCGAAGCCGATGTCCAGCGCCCCTGAAGTAGCCAAGGCTCCTGCCGCCATCGAATACCAGCCGCTGCCGGAAACTGCAGTAGGGGGTGGTTTGAAACCGGCTGAAGCCAAACCTGCCGAGGCACCTGCAGCCGCTCCGGCTCAGGCATCCAACGCCGGTCCTGGTTTCGACAAGGTGCACAGCGTGATTCAGGAACGTTGCTCGGTCTGCCATTCGGCCAAACCGACCAGCCCTCTGTTCAGCGCGGCGCCGGCCGGTGTGATGTTCGACACTCCCGAGCAGATTCGCCAGAACGCTGCGCGCATCCAGGCTCAAGCCGTCGCCAGTCAGATCATGCCACTGGGCAACATCACGCAGATGACCCAACAGGAACGTGACCTGATCGGTGCCTGGATTGCCCAGGGAGCGCCGACCAATTAAGCGTTGAAAGCATCGCGGGCAAGCCTCGCTCCCACAAGGATCAGCTAAATCCTGTGGGAGCTGGCTTGCCTGCGATTGGCCGCTCAGCGGTCACCCTGATGCACAAAATCACAAGAATAAAAAAGATCCGAGGTGTTGCATGTCCGAGCTCTCCAAAGCGCGCATCCCCGACGCACCCGCCATTCAGCGTTTGCCCCTTTTGCAACTGATCCTGGTCGGTTTGCAACATGTTCTGCTGATGTACGGTGGTGCCATCGCGGTGCCGCTGATCATCGGACAGGCCGCTGGCCTGAGTCGTGAAGAAATCGCCTTCCTGATCAACGCCGACCTGCTGGTCGCCGGTATCGCCACCATCGTTCAATCGCTGGGCATCGGCCCCATGGGCATTCGCATGCCGGTGATGATGGGGGCCAGTTTCGCCGCTGTCGGCAGCATGGTCGCCATGGCCGGCATGCCCGGTATCGGCCTGCAAGGGATCTTCGGCGCGACCATCGCCGCCGGGTTCTTCGGCATGCTTATCGCTCCGTTCATGTCCAAAGTCGTACGTTTCTTCCCGCCTCTGGTGACCGGCACGGTCATCACTTCGATCGGTTTATCGTTGTTCCCCGTAGCCGTGAACTGGGCTGGCGGCGGAGCAAGCGCCGCTCAGTTCGGTTCCCCGATTTACCTGACCATTGCTGCGCTGGTGCTCGGCACCATCCTGTTGGTGCATCGCTTCATGCGTGGTTTCTGGGTCAACATTTCCGTGCTGATCGGCATGTGCCTGGGCTACGTGCTTTGCGGCGTGCTCGGCATGGTTGACCTCAGTGGCATGGCCCAGGCGCCATGGCTGCAATTCGTTACCCCGCTGCATTTCGGCATGCCGAAATTCGAACTCGCGCCGATCCTGTCGATGTGTCTTGTCGTGGTGATCATTTTCGTCGAGTCCACCGGGATGTTCATCGCGCTGGGCAAAATCACCGGCCAGGAAGTCTGCCCACGGATGTTGCGTCGCGGCTTGCTGTGTGATGCCGGCGCTTCGTTCTTCGCCGGTTTCTTCAACACCTTCACCCACTCCTCTTTCGCGCAGAACATCGGCCTGGTGCAGATGACCGGCGTGCGTTGCCGCTCGGTGACCATCGTCGCCGGTGGTTTGCTGATCGTGTTGAGCCTGCTGCCGAAAGCGGCGTTCCTCGTGGCATCGATTCCGCCAGCGGTACTCGGTGGTGCGGCGATTGCGATGTTCGGCATGGTCGCCGCCACCGGAATCAAGATTCTTCAGGAAGCCGACATCGGTGACCGTCGCAACCAGTTGCTCGTGGCGGTGAGCATCGGCATGGGCCTGATCCCGGTGGTGCGTCCGGAGTTTTTCGCCCACCTGCCGCTATGGATGAGCCCGATCACCCACAGCGGTATCGCCATGGCCACCCTCAGCGCGCTGACGCTGAACCTGCTGTTCAACATCCTTGGCGGCGCCGAACGCGCAGCGATCAACGACTGCCACGCACACCAGCACTAAGAGAGACACCACAAACCCTGCAGGAGCGAGCTTGCTCGCCCCTACAGGGTCAGCGGCTGCCTGCGCCTTGCAAAAATAAAAACAAGAGGAAGCAACAGATGATTCGGACTCAGACAAACATGCTGTTGGGCGGTGGTCTTCTGGCCGCTACACAAGTCATGGCTGGCGATCTACTGCTGTGGCAAACCAACAGCTTGAGCTATCTGTACGGCAAGGATTTCGCGGTGAACCCGTCGATCCAGCAGACGATCACCTTCGAACACGCCGACCGCTGGAAGTACGGTGACAACTTCATGTTCATCGACAGCACTTACTACAACGGCGAGAAAGACCGCAACAAAGGCGTCCACGCCTATTACGGCGAGTTCAGCCCGCGCCTCTCCCTTGGCAAAATCCTCGATCGGCGTTTCGAATTCGGTCCGATCAAGGACGTGCTGCTGGCCATGACTTACGAGAACGGCGAAGACGACACCGAGGCTTACCTGATCGGCCCCGGTTTTGACCTCGCGATCCCGGGCTTCAACTTTTTCACCTTGAACTTCTATAACCGCCAGACCGAAGGCTCGCGCCCCGGCGACGATGTCTGGCAAATCACCCCGGCCTGGTCCTATACCATTCCAGTGGGCAATTCGAGCGTGTTGATCGACGGCTACATCGACTGGGTCGTGGACAACGACCAGAACTCGCACGGCACCTACCACGCCAACCTGCACTTCAACCCGCAGATCAAATACGACTTGGGCAAGGCCTTGGGCTGGCGTGAGAAACAGGTGTATGTCGGCGCCGAGTACAGCTACTGGAAAGACAAGTACGGCATCGAAAACAACGGCAACCTCGACACCAATGAAAACACCACCAGCCTGCTGGTGAAGGTGCATTTCTAAGATGACCCGCAACCGTGCCCCAAACCTGTCGTCGGTGCGCTGTTGCGGGGCACTTGAGACCTGGCCAAGGAGTCAGTATTCTCCGCGGCCGCCTGAATCCGCTTTAAAAAAAAGCCCGGATTTAATTCCTGACCAGAAAGCCAACTTATCCCGGCTCTGGACGGTCCCCAGGCCTTCCCGAATGACTCTCAATCGACTGTTTTTGAGCAGCCGAGCGGGAGTTTTTTTGTTTTCCGAAAGCCTTGGCGCAGCTCTTGCTAATAGCAACAAAGCTGACCGGTTGGATGAATTTTTACCGCGACGGAAAAAGGCGCCACACCAGAGCGTCGACCTTAAAAAAACGTGAAACCACTACTTTTTGGGAGCAACCGAATGAAACGTACGTGCACTAGCCTGATGCTGGCGGGATCAATGCTGGCTGGGGGTCAGGCCATGGCCGGCGACTTGCTGCAATGGCAGAACAACAGCCTGACCTACCTGTATGGCAAGGACTTCCAGGTCAACCCACGCATCCAGCAGACGGTGACCTTCGAACACGCCGACGGCTGGAAATACGGCGACAACTTCTTCTTCATCGACAAGATCTTCTACAACGGCAAGGAAGACGCCTTCGCGGGCAAGAACACTCACTACGGTGAATTCAGCCCACGCCTGTCGTTCAACAAGATCTTCGATCAGAAACTCGAATTCGGCCCGATCAAAGACGTGCTGCTGGCCATGACGTACGAGTTCGGTGAAGACGATACCGAGTCCTACCTGATCGGTCCTGGTTTCGACCTGGCCATCCCGGGTTTCGACTACTTCCAGTTGAACTTCTACAACCGTCACACCGAAGGCGACCGTCCGGGCGACAATATCTGGCAGGTCACGCCGGCCTGGTCCTACACTATTCCGGTCGGCGACTCGAGCATCCTGATCGACGGTTTCATGGACTGGGTGGTCGACAACGACGTCAACAAAAAAGGCGAATACCACGCCAACCTGCACTTCAATCCGCAGATCAAGTACGACCTCGGCAAAGCGCTGAACCTGGGCGAGAAGCAGTTGTACGTCGGTGTCGAGTATGACTACTGGAAGAACAAGTACGGTATCGAAGACAGCCAGGGCTTCAAGACCGATCAGAGCGTGACCAGCTTCCTGGTCAAGGTTCACTTCTGATCCTGTAGGCGTGAGCCTGCTCGCGATGGACTAGAAAGCGCCTCGAGGTGTCAGACGCCCAGCGTTATCGTTAACGTCCATCGCGAGTAGGCTCGCTCCTACATCAGCCCCAAAAACCGACACAACTCATCCTTTTTGGCCAGCGCATCCCGCCGCCCCAGATCAATCAACTCGCTGCAGTATCCCGCCTCGAACAACAGATAACTCAACACCCCCGCCCCACTGGTCTTGGTCGCCCCCGGCCCGCGCAGAAACAGGCGCAGCGCCGCCGGCAATTCCTGGCGATGACGCGCGGCGATCTCGTCGATAGGCTGACTCGGTGAAATCACCAAAACCTCAACAGGTGCCACACCCAGCGCACGGGTCGGCGTGCCGTCGGGCATGAGGTGGCTGAACTGATTCAAACGCTGCAAAAGCTCGATGTCGCTTTCCAGGCTATCAATGAACGTACTGTTGAGCATGTGGCCGCCGATCTGTGCCAGCGTTGGTTGTTGCCCTGTATAGGCGCGTTGCAGCGGTTGATCGGGGTCAATGCCACGCGGGTTGCCGCTGACGCCCACCACCAGCACCCGACTGGCCCCCAGGTGCAGCGCCGGGCTGATCGGCGCCGATTGGCGCACCGCACCATCGCCGAAATACTCCTCGCCGATTTTCACCGGGGCGAACAGCAGTGGAATGGCCGAGCTGGCGAGCAAATGGTCAACGGACAGCTGGGTCGGCACGCCGATCCGCCGATGGCGCAACCAGGCGTCGATGGTGCCGCCGCCCTGATAGAAAGTGACGGCTTGACCGGACTCGTAGCCGAACGCAGTCACCGCCACCGCCTGCAATTGCTTTTGCGCGATGGATTCGGCGATGCCGTTCATGTGCAATTTGTCGTTGAGCAAGCGGCGCAGAGGCGAACTGTTGAGCAGCGCCACCGGAACTTGAGCGCCGATGCCCAGCAAGCTGTGGCTGACAAAGCGGCTGGCCTGGCGGATCACGCCGGGCCAGTCACTGCGCAGCACCAAATGACTGCGAAAGCCTTGCCAGAAGGCAGTCAACCGTTCGATGGCCGCGCGAAAATCCGTCGCCCCACTGGCCAGGCTGACGGCATTGATCGCCCCGGCCGACGTGCCGACGATCACCGGAAACGGATTGTCCGCGCCCATTGGCAAAAGCTCCGCAATCGCGGCCAGAACCCCCACCTGATAGGCCGCCCGAGCCCCGCCGCCGGAAAGAATCAACCCTGTAACCGGTTCAGCAGGACTCATCGCAACACTCCATGGTGCTTATTGGGCTCGATCGATCAACCGCGTTTTGCGTACAGCTTGGGCTCGCCCGGTGGACGGCTCTTGAAGCGGCGATGCGCCCAGAGGTATTGCTCCGGACAATCGCGCAATACACCTTCGATCCACTGGTTGATGCGCAGGCAATCGGCTTCTTCGGTTTCGCCGGGGAAGCCTTCGAGCGGCGCATGGATCACCAGGCGATAACCGCTGCCGTCAGCCAGCCGTTCCTGAGTGAACGGCACCACCAGCGCCTTGCCTAGCCGGGCAAATTTACTGGTGGCGGTGACCGTCGCGGCCTGAATGCCGAACAGCGGCACGAAAATGCTTTGCTTGGCGCCGTAGTCCTGATCCGGTGCGTACCAGATCGCGCGGCCGGCCCGCAGCAACTTGAGCATGCCGCGTACGTCTTCACGCTCGATCGCCAGCGAATCGGGGTTGTGACGCTCGCGCCCCTGGCGCTGGACGTAGTCGAACAGCGGATTCTTGTGCTCGCGGTACATGCCGTCGATGGTGTGTTGCTGGCCAAGCAGTGCGGCGCCGATTTCCAGGGTGGTGAAATGCACCGCCATCAGGATCACGCCCTTGCCTTCGCGCTGGGCCTGCTGCAAATGCTCCAGCCCTTCGATATGGGCCAGCTTCGCCAGACGCTCACGCGACCACCACCAGCTCATCGCCATCTCGAAGAAAGCGATGCCGGTTGACGCGAAGTTTTCCTTGAGCAGGCGCTTGCGCTCGGTCGCGGACTTTTCCGGGAAACACAGCTCCAGATTACGCTTGGCAATGCGCCGTCGGTCGCCTGCCGCGCGATACATCAAGGCCCCGAGCGCACGACCGAGCCACAGCAATGCCGGATATGGCAGCTGTACGATCAGCCACAACAACCCCAAGCCACACCACAGCGGCCAGAAACGTGGAGACAGAAAAGTTTTTTGAAAACGCGGGCGATCCATTAATGCATCCGGAAAGACAATGGCCGCGCATTCTACATCGTTCGACCCGGCTTGCGGCCTGCGGGCGTTCTCGTTATAAGTCTCGGCACTTTTAGTGACAAGTCGTTGTATGCCGACCATGAGCCAAACCGAACTGCTAGACCAAGATCCCGTGTTCCAGCTAAAGGGCAGCATGCTCGCCATTACGGTGCTGGAACTGGCCCGTAACGACCTCGAAGGCCTCGACCGGCAGTTGGCCGCCAAGGTCGCCCAGGCGCCTGGTTTTTTCAGCAACGCGCCGCTGGTACTGGCCCTGGACAAACTTCCGGCCAGTGAAGGCGCGGTGGACTTACCGGGCCTGATGCGCGTTTGCCGCCAGCATGGTCTGCGCACCCTGGCGATCCGTGCCAGCCGTATCGAAGACATCGCCGCGGCTATCGCCGTCGACCTGCCGGTGTTACCGCCATCCGGTGCCCGCGAGCGTGCGCTGGATCTCAATGAAGGCGTGGTTGCGAAAAAACCGGAAAAACCGCCCGAGCCGACCATCAAACCGACGAAAATCATCACGTCGCCAGTACGTGGTGGCCAGCAGATTTATGCCCAGGGCAGCGATCTGGTGGTGATCTCCTCGGTCAGCCCCGGGGCGGAACTTCTCGCCGATGGCAACATCCATGTATACGGCCCCATGCGTGGTCGAGTGCTGGCCGGCGTCAAGGGCGACACGAAAGCCAGGATTTTCTGTCAGCAAATGAGCGCTGAACTGGTCTCAATCGCAGGGCATTACAAGGTTTCCGAAGATCTGCGCCGCGACCCTTTATGGGGTTCGGGCGTGCAGGTCAGCCTGTCGGGCGATGTGTTGAACATCATTCGTCTTTAACGGATACTGCCGCATTTTCCAAGCATCTCTAAAACGTAGCGAAAACGGCTCAAACGAAGTAGGAAACAGGCGAAAAGCAGTGTTTACCGGGGGTAAGCGCCGCTAAAAACCGAACTCCAGCCAAGGCTGTCCGACTGCAGTAGTTTTCAAGAGATGTTTTTCAGGGGCTAAAAGTCCTTTTTCCTTAGGGGTGAAACACCTTGGCCAAGATTCTCGTGGTTACATCCGGCAAGGGTGGTGTGGGTAAGACCACCACCAGCGCCGCTATCGGTACCGGCCTCGCTCTGCGCGGCCACAAAACAGTGATCGTCGACTTCGACGTGGGCTTGCGTAACCTCGACCTGATCATGGGTTGCGAGCGCCGCGTGGTGTATGACTTCGTCAACGTGGTCAACGGCGAAGCCAACCTGCAACAGGCCCTGATCAAAGACAAGCGCCTGGAAAACCTCTACGTGCTGGCCGCCAGCCAGACCCGCGACAAAGACGCGCTGACCGTCGAAGGCGTGGAAAAAGTCCTGATGCAACTCAAGGAAGACTTTGAGTTCGTGGTCTGCGACTCCCCCGCGGGCATCGAGAAAGGCGCCCACCTGGCCATGTACTTCGCTGACGAAGCGATCGTCGTGACCAACCCGGAAGTTTCCTCGGTACGCGACTCCGATCGCATGCTCGGCCTGCTGGCCAGCAAGTCCCGTCGCGCCGAACGTGGCGAAGACCCGATCAGGGAACACCTGCTGATTACCCGTTATCACCCGGAACGTGTGAGCAAAGGCGAAATGCTCGGCGTAGAAGACGTCAAGGAAATCCTCTCGGTGACCCTGCTCGGCGTGATCCCGGAATCCCAGGCGGTGCTCAAGGCATCCAACCAGGGCGTTCCCGTGATCCTCGACGACCAGAGCGATGCCGGCCAGGCCTACAGCGACACCGTAGACCGCCTGTTGGGCAAAACCGTGGACCATCGTTTCCTCGATGTACAGAAGAAGGGATTCTTCGAGCGCCTGTTTGGAGGCAATTAAGCAATGAACCTTTTTGACTTCTTTCGTGCCAACAAAAAGCAAAGCACCGCGTCGGTAGCGAAAGAGCGTCTACAGATCATCGTGGCGCACGAACGCGGCCAACGCAGTACCCCGGACTACCTGCCGGCCTTGCAGAAGGAACTGGTCGAGGTGATTCGCAAGTACGTCAATATCGGGTCCGATGACGTGCACGTCGCACTGGAAAGCCAGGGCAGCTGCTCGATTCTGGAACTCAATATCACCCTGCCAGATCGCTGAGTCGATCCGGCTGGAGCCACGGCGGCTCAGGCCCCTTGCGCAACTGCAAGGGACCTGAGCCGCCGTTGGCGTTTGTTACGAGGCTGTTTTAATGCCGTTGTCCAATGTCCACATCATTCATCAGGACGCCGCCGTACTGGTGGTGAACAAACCGACTTTGTTGCTCTCCGTCCCCGGCCGGGCCGACGACAACAAGGACTGCCTGATTACCCGCCTGCAGGAAAACGGTTACCCGGAAGCGCGAATCGTCCACCGGCTGGACTGGGAGACTTCCGGCATCATCCTGCTGGCCCGCGACCCGGATACCCATCGCGAGCTGTCCCGGCAATTTCACGACCGTGAAACCGAAAAGGCCTACACCGCCCTGTGCTGGGGCCAACCGGAACGCGACAGCGGCAGCATCGACTTGCCGCTGCGCTACGACCCGCCGACCAAACCTCGCCATGTGGTCGACCATGAGTTCGGCAAGAACGCACTGACTTTCTGGCGCGTGCTGGAGCGTTGCGGTGATTGGTGCCGCGTGGAACTTACGCCGATCACCGGCCGCTCGCATCAGTTACGCGTGCACATGCTGTCAATTGGTCATCCGCTGCTCGGCGACGGCCTCTATGCCCATGAGCAAGCCCTGGCCGCTTGGCCCCGACTTTGCCTGCATGCAAGCATGCTCAGCTTTACCCACCCACAAAGTGGTGAGCGACTGCGTTTCGAATGCCCTGCCCCATTCTGAGCAAGCGTTGCAGAACGCCCTTCCGCTGAAGGGCGGTTTCATTTGTCGTTACAAATACCCCGATCTGAAAATCGCTGCCACCGTGCGCCTGCAATGCCCCGGAGCAATACGGTAAACTTGCGCCTCTGCTGCCTGGAGCTACTTATGCGTGAAGCGTTGCCCCCCCTAGAGAAAACACCGCACCAGTTGCTCTACCTCATCTATGGCAACCAGGACGTTTACCGGCGTGAAGCCAAATTCAGCATACTCACAGCCCTGGCCCAGCTTAAACGGGGCGAGTCGCTGTGCATCAGGGTGATGACCGATCGTCCTCAGGATTATGCCGGCTGGCCGGTTGACACCATCGCCCTGAGCGAGCAGACCCTGGCCCAATGGCAGGGTGAAAACGGCTACCATCACCGACGCAAGGCTTGCGCCATTGCGCAAGGGTTGAAACTGGCCGAAAAGACGCTGTTCGTCGACACCGATACGCTGTTCCTGGAATCCCCCCATCGTGTCTTCCACCGGATCGAGCCTGGCCGCTATGTCATGGACCGCTTCGAGTACGACTGGAGTTACGTTCGCGAACGCCCGAACTACGTGAAGCTTGGCCACTGCCTGCAAGTCTGTGGCATCTCCTCCGAGAACAGTTTCAAGTTGTACAACAGCGGACTGTGCGGTGTGACCGACAGCGATACGCCACTGCTCGAAGAGTCGATCCGCTTGATCGACGAATGGACGCAAGGCTCCTTCGATATCCACACCATCGAGCAAATCGCCCTGTCATTCGCGATGCGTGACAAGCCGATCCAGGAAGCGAAAAAATTCGTTTATCACTACTTTGCTGAAAAACGCTTTTTCCACGCCATGCAGAAGCATTTTTTTACCCGCCACGGTGAACGGTTCCGGCCCGAGTTACCGGCCTTGTGCACTGAAGTGCCGCGCTGCAAACCTGTGCCTTCACCCTGGCAGCGCCTGCGCATCAAGTGGAAGCTACGCAACAAAAGCAACACGCTGAAAAAAGTCGGTCGCCACCTGCTGTACGGAAGCGCGGCGCCTAACGATCCATATTACGAAGTGTGTCGCCATGAATGGTGGGAGTCCGCCTCCAGAGAGATTTTGCGGTGGGATGAAGACAAACAAAAAAGGTTCTTCGGAGCGGAAAAGGGGCGCTGGCCGAAACATATGCCCAAGCCGGTAAAATCTTCTGACGAACAGACCATCATTGCCTACCTGCGCGAGCGGATGAAACATTAGGACCATCATGCAAGTGCGCTGCCTGGCGATCAAAGCACTTGCCCAATGCCGCCAGCCAATACGTTAAACTGGCTGCATTGCTGTCTGGAGTTACTTATGCGCGAAGATTTGAACCAAGGCCTGATCGACTTCCTCAAGGCCTCCCCTACCCCATTCCATGCCACCGCCAGCCTTGTTCAGCGTCTGGAAGCGGCGGGTTATCAACGCCTCGACGAACGCGAGCCATGGCACACCGAAGCCAATGGCCGCTACTACGTCACCCGTAACGACTCTTCGATCGTCGCGATCAAAATGGGTCGCCACTCGCCGCTGCACGGCGGGATTCGTCTGGTCGGCGCCCACACCGACAGCCCGTGCCTGCGGGTCAAGCCGCAGCCGGAACTGCAACGCCAGGGCTTCTGGCAATTGGGCGTCGAAGTCTATGGCGGTGCATTACTGGCACCGTGGTTCGACCGCGACCTGTCCCTCGCCGGCCGCGTGACCTTCCGCCGTGACGGCAAGGTCGAGAGCCAGTTGATCGACTTCAAGGCACCGATCGCGATCATCCCGAACCTGGCCATTCACCTCAATCGTGAAGCCAACATGGGTTGGGCAATCAATGCCCAGACCGAATTGCCGCCAGTTCTTGCGCAGTTTGCCGGTGACGAACGCGTGGATTTCCGCGCCGTGATCACCGATCAGCTCGCCCGCGAACACGGTCTGAACGCCGACGTGGTGCTCGATTACGAGCTGAGCTTCTACGACACCCAAAGCGCTGCCGTCATCGGCCTGCACGGTGACTTCATCGCCGGCGCGCGCCTGGACAACCTGTTGTCGTGCTACGCCGGCCTGCAAGCGCTATTGACCGCCGACACCGACGAAACCTGCGTGCTGGTGTGCAACGATCACGAAGAAGTCGGTTCTTGCTCGGCCTGCGGTGCCGACGGCCCGATGCTTGAGCAGACGCTGCGTCGCCTGCTGCCTGAAGGTGATGAATTCGTACGCACCATTCAGAAATCGCTGCTGATCTCGGCCGACAACGCCCACGGCGTGCACCCGAACTACGCGGAAAAGCACGATGCCAACCACGGCCCGAAACTCAATGCCGGTCCGGTGATAAAGGTCAACAGCAACCAGCGCTACGCCACCAACAGCGAAACCGCCGGATTCTTCCGTCACCTGTGCATGGCTGAAGAAGTGCCGGTGCAGAGTTTCGTGGTGCGCAGCGACATGGGCTGCGGTTCGACCATCGGCCCGATCACCGCCAGCCACCTGGGCGTACGCACCGTGGACATCGGCCTGCCGACGTTCGCCATGCACTCGATCCGCGAACTGTGCGGCAGCCATGACCTGGCGCATCTGGTCAAAGTGCTAAGCGCGTTCTACGCCTGCCGCGAGTTGCCGTAACACCTGCAGGAGCTGCCGCAGCCTGCGGCAGCTCCTACACACCTCACCACCGACCATCCAAATCCCACCTAGACTTAAATCATCCCTTTCGACAAGGCAGTCGCCATGATCTCGATGTCCACCTTCCACGCCATGCTGATCCCGATTCTTGCCGGGATGCTCCTGCTGGCGATCGGTTTCAATTTTCGTGACAAGAACCTCGGGGTGTTCGCCATGTGGATCGGCATGCTGACGATCTTCGCCACCGTGGTTATCAAGATCCTCGCCAAACTCAACGAATAAATCCGCACCCTGACTCGCATTGATTTTGACGGGCTCGTACACTCGGTCGACCCGCTCACTCCGAGGTTGACCGCCTAGTGTTCGCTCGTCTTTTTGCCTTGCCATGTTTTTTCCTTGTCTGCCTGATGACGCTGCTGCCGATGGCGTCCGCCCAGGCAGTCGGCTTGCCGAGCCTGCTCAACAGTTCGGCGAAAACCCAGCCCGAGGCACAAGAACCTCTGGGGCAATCCCTGGACGAAGTGATCAAGTCGCTGGAGAACGATCAGCAGCGAACCAAGTTGCTAGCCGATCTGAAGAAACTTCGCGACGCCACGAAAAAAGCCCAACCCGCCGCCGAACAAGGCGTACTGGGCCTGATTGGCGGGACCCTCGCCAGCTTCGAAAAACAGTTTTCCGGTGCCGACAGTCCGCTCACCCGCTGGTCCGACGAGTTCGACCTGGCCAGGGACGAACTGACAGCGCTGGTGCTGCCGGCCAACGAATGGCTGCCGATCATCTTCGCCTTCGCCGTGATTCTGATGGTCTGGAGCCTGCTGGCAGCGGCGCTGATCTGGGTCAGCCACCGGGTGCGCATGCGCTTCGGCCTGACTGAAGAGCTGCCGCAACACCCCAGGGCGCTGGACATGCTGCGCTTCGCTTTGCGCAAGCTAGGGCCATGGCTGATCGCGCTGGTGATCACGGTCTACATGAGCTATGCCCTGCCTTCTTCACTGGGTAAAAGCCTGGCCATGGTGCTGGCCTATGCACTGGTAGTTGGCACCTGTTTCTCCGCGATTTGCGTAATCGCCTTTTCCCTGCTCGACGGCCCACACCGCCACCGCGCCCTGTACATCCTGCGGCATCAGGCCTTTCGGCCGTTGTGGCTGATCGGCAGCTTCGCCGCATTCGGTGAAGCCCTGAACGACCCGCGCCTGATCGAAAGCCTCGGTGTGCATCTGGCACATACCGCGGCGACGGTGGCCAATGTACTGGCGGCGCTGTCCACCGGGTTGTTCATCCTGCGATTCCGCCGTCCGATCGCCCACTTGATCCGCAACCAGCCACTGTCCCGACGCCTGACCCGCCGCGCCCTCAGCGACACCATCGAAATCCTCGGCACCTTCTGGTTCGTCCCGGCGCTGGTGCTGGTGGGCATTTCACTGTTCGCCACGTTTGTTTCCGCCGGCGATACCAGCACCGCGTTGCGTCAATCGCTGATCTGCACCGTGCTGCTGGTGTTGTGCATGGTCATCAACGGCCTGGTCCGCCGCCACGCCCTCAAACCGCAACGCGGTGTGAAGCGCCATGCACTGTATTCCGAGCGCCTGAAAGGCTTCTTCTACACCCTCGCGCATCTGCTGGTGTGGCTGACGTTCATCGAACTTGGCCTGCGGGTCTGGGGCATGTCGCTGATTGCGTTCACCGAGGGCGAAGGCCATGAGGTCAGCGTCAAGCTGTTCAGCCTCATCGGCACGCTGATCTTTGCCTGGTTGATCTGGATTCTCAGCGACACCGCCGTGCACCACGCCCTCACCCGCTCGCGTAAAGGCCAGGCCAATGCCCGCGCACAGACGATGATGCCGCTGATCCGCAATGTGCTGTTCATAGCGATTTTTATTGTCGCGCTGATTGTCGCCCTGGCGAACATGGGCATGAACGTCACGCCCCTGCTGGCCGGTGCCGGCGTGATCGGCCTGGCCATCGGTTTCGGCGCGCAGTCGCTGGTGGCCGACCTGATCACCGGGCTGTTCATCATCATTGAAGACTCCCTGGCCATCGACGACTACGTGGACGTCGGCGGCCACCTCGGCACCGTCGAAGGCCTGACCATCCGCACCGTGCGCCTGCGGGACATCGACGGCATCGTCCACACGATCCCGTTCAGCGAAATCAAAAGCATCAAGAACTACTCCCGGGAATTCGGCTATGCGATCTTCCGGGTCGCGGTGCCTGCCAGCATGGACATCGACAGCGCGATCAAACTGATGCGCGAAGTCGGCCAGAAAATGCGCACCGACCCGCTGCAACGACGCAACATCTGGTCACCGCTGGAAATTCAGGGGGTTGAAAGTTTCGAGTCCGGCAACGCGATACTCCGCGCCCGGTTCAAGACCGCGCCGATCAAACAGTGGGAAGTTTCGCGGGCG
The DNA here is from genome assembly GCF_048565165.1 of Pseudomonas sp. NFX224. NCBI lineage: Bacteria > Pseudomonadati > Pseudomonadota > Gammaproteobacteria > Pseudomonadales > Pseudomonadaceae > Pseudomonas > Pseudomonas sp. NFX224. The sequence goes on from NZ_CP183416.1 coordinate 1,132,215, forward strand.
TTCAATCTTTCACTGAAACGGCATCTCGATGAAGCGGGGATGGATTTGGCGACGCCGCGGTTGAGTGTACAAGTCGTCACCGCAGGTGGCGGTCCGGAAAAAGAGCTGCCTTTGTAGGCGCTGCCGTAGCGCCTACAGGACGTCGACGCCGACATGAATCGCATCATGCCGCCAGAACTCAAGATCACAATCGATCAACCGCTCATGCTGATCGTAATTGACCCGGGCAATGCGCAAGCCCGGGCTGCCCACTGACACGCGCAAGGCCGCCGCCGCATCCACCGACAACGCCGTCGGCACAATCTCGAACCGCACCCGCCCGTAGTGCAAATCGTAGTGCCGTGCATAAAGCTCGGTAATCGACTGATTCAAATCAAAATCCAGAATCCCCGGAAAATACTGCGGATTCAGGTAATGCTCCACATACAACACCAGCCGCCCATCAATGCGCCGCGAACGGCAAATCTGAATCACGCTCGACAGCGCCGGCAACTGCAACCAGGCACAGACCGCTGCCGACGCTGGCTGCAAACGCGCAGAAATCACCTCAGTGGATGGCACCCGCCCCTGGGCGCCGACCATCGCGTGAAAGTGACTGCGCTGCATCAGGTTATAAGCCAGGCGCGGCGGCGATACGAACCAGCCCCGGCGCTCCTCGCGATAAATCTGCCCCTGAGACTCCAACTGCAACAACGCCTCACGCACCGTGATCCGCGTGGTGCCAAACAACTCACTGAGCTTTCGCTCGGCCGGCAATTTGCTGCCAGGTGCCAACAGCCCGTGGTCGAGTTGTTCCTGAAGAACCTGGCCAATCGCTGTCACCGCTTTCGTAGCTTCATCGCGCATCAACGTTACCTATCTGGACTAGACCAGCACTGTTTCGGAGCAGAACCGCGCTGAAAATCGATTCAATCAATGTCCTGCAAGCGTAGGCAGTGCAGATGACTGAGAGATGACAAGTCTCCAGACGGTCATCTCGGCGGTCATTTAAAAACCGTGCAATACATCGGCCAAGTCCTTGCGTAGCGGGCCTTTGCCTATGGTCTACGCTTAGCTGGCAGCCGCCAATATCGAGCAAATAAACGTCTTGCCGGGCGACGAACGACATCAAAGTGTCATCCAGCCCCCTTAGATTGGCTCAGGTATTGCTGACCTAGACCAACACCAACCGCAATCGCAGCGTTGAACACGACCCAAGGAGCTTCGGAATGAAACAGTTTTTCCTGGCATCACTGTTAGGCTCGACCATTGCCATGTGCACCGCCGCCATGGCGGCTGATGATCTGAAAACCCTGGAAGCCGCTGCGAAAGCGGAAGGCGCAGTCAACAGCGTCGGCATGCCCGATGACTGGGCCAACTGGAAAGGCACCTGGGAAGACCTGGCCAAGAAATACGGCCTAAAACACATCGACACCGACATGAGCTCGGCGCAGGAAATCGCCAAGTTCGCCGCTGAAAAAGACAACGCCAGCGCCGACATCGGCGACGTCGGCGCGGCCTTCGGCCCGATCGCGGTCAAGCAAGGCGTGGTGCAACCGTACAAGCCTTCCACCTGGGAGCAAGTACCAGACTGGGCCAAGGACAAGGACGGCAACTGGGCACTGGCCTACACCGGCACCATCGCCTTTATCGTCAACAAGAAACTGCTGCACGGTTCCGACGTGCCAACCAAGTGGGCTGACCTCAAGTCTGGCAAATACAAAGTGTCCATCGGTGACGTGAGCACCGCAGCCCAGGCTGCCAACGGCGTTCTGGCCGCAGCTCTGGCCAACGGCGGCGACGAGAAAAACCTGCAGCCTGCCTTGCTGATGTTTGCCGATATCGCCAAGCAGGGTCGCCTGTCGATGGCCAACCCGACCATCGCCACCATGGAAAAAGGCGAGATCGAGGTCGGTGTGGTCTGGGACTTCAACGGCCTGAGCTACAAGGCCAAGATGGCCAACCCGGATGACTATGTAGTGCTGATCCCGTCCGACGGTTCGGTGATTTCCGGCTACACCACCATCATCAACAAGTACGCCAAGAACCCGAACGCCGCCAAGCTGACCCGCGAGTACATTTTCAGCGACGCCGGCCAGATCAACCTGGCCAAAGGCAACGCCCGTCCGATCCGCGCCGAGCACATCACGCTGCCAGAAGACGTGAAAGCCAAGCTGCTGCCGAACGAGCAGTACAAAAAGGTCACGCCGATCAAGGACGCGGATGCATGGGAAAAGTCTTCCAAGGCCCTGCCACAGAAGTGGAACGAAGAAGTCATTGTCGAAATGAAGTGATGCTTTAGACGCCCACATTGGAAGCTCAATGTAGGCGCGAGCCGGCTCTCGATAACGGAGGGTCAGTCAATATTAATGTCGACTGAATCAGCGCTATCGCAAGCCGGCTCACTCCCACAAGGGATAGAGTCAAACCCGAGATGTCCGAATTCCTGTTTTGCGGAGTCCCCTCCCCCATGAAGCACAACGTCATCCTTGTCGTGCTCGACGGCCTCAACTATGAAGTCGCGCGCCACGCCATGGGACACCTGCAGGCCTACGTCGGCGCAGGACGCGCAGCGCTCTACAAACTGGAATGCGAATTGCCGGCCCTGTCCCGACCGCTTTATGAATGCATCCTCACCGGTGTCACGCCGATCGACAGCGGCATCGTCCACAACAATGTCTCGCGCCTGTCCAACCAGCGCAGCATCTATCACTACGCCACCGATGCCGGCCTCAAAACCGCGGCGGCGGCTTATCACTGGGTCAGCGAGCTGTATAACCGTTCGCCGTTCGTAGCAGCCCGGGACCGTCACACTGACAACCCCGACCTGCCGATCCAGCACGGGCACTTCTACTGGAGCGATCACTACCCGGATTCGCACCTGTTCGCCGACGCCGAAAACCTGCGCCTGCGCCATGCGCCGAATTTCCTGTTGATCCACCCGATGAACATCGACGACGCCGGCCACAAGCACGGCCTCGACACCCCGCAGTACCGCAATAGCGCCCGCTCGGCTGACATCATCCTGGCCGACTACCTGCAAGGCTGGCTCGATGCCGGTTATCAGGTGCTGGTGACCGCCGACCATGGCATGAACAACGACCGATCCCATAACGGCCTGCTGCCCGAGGAACGCGAAGTCCCGCTGTTCGTGCTCGGCGATGCCTTCAATTTCAACGCCGACGCCACGCCAAAACAGACCGAAATTTGCGGCACCGTCTGCGAGTTGCTGGGCGTACCCCACGACAAACCTGTGTGCCGGGAGCTGCTCAAGTGAACTCCATCACCCGCGGCAAATGGCTGGCAGCGTTGTGCCTGGTGCCCTTCGCTTTGTTCTTTTTCGTGTTCGAAATCGCCCCGCTGGTGTGGGTAATGATCAACAGCCTCGAATCGGAAGAGTTCGGCTGGGGTATTGCCAACTTCACCAAAATTTTCAGCTCGAAATTCTACCGTCAGGCGATCCAGTACAGCCTCGAGATCAGTTTCTGGTCCAGCGTATTCGGCATCATCATCGCGGTGCTCGGCGCCTATTCCCTGCGTCGGGTCGACTCGAAACTGCGTAACTTCGTCAACGCCTTCGCCAACATGACCAGTAACTTCGCCGGCGTGCCTTTGGCCTTTGCCTTCATCATTTTGCTGGGCTTCAACGGCAGCTTCACCATCCTGCTCAAGCAGGCCGGGATCATTCAGGACTTCAACCTGTACTCGAAAACCGGGTTGATCATCCTTTACACCTACTTCCAGATTCCCCTCGGTGTGCTGCTGCTCTACCCGGCCTTCGATGCCCTGCGCGAAGACTGGCGCGAGTCCGCCGCGCTGCTCGGCGCCAATGGCTGGCAGTTCTGGCGGCACATCGGTTTGCCGGTACTGACCCCGGCGCTGCTCGGCACGTTCGTGATCCTGCTGGCCAACGCACTGGGCGCTTATGCCACGGTGTACGCACTGACCACCGGCAACTTCAACGTCTTGCCGATCCGTATCGCAGCGATGGTCTCGGGTGACATCTCCCTCGACCCGAACCTGGCCAGTGCCCTGGCCGTGGTGCTGGTGGCGCTGATGACCCTGGTGACCATCGTGCATCAGCTGCTGCTGAAGAGGAGCTACCATGTCTCGCGTTGAATCAGGCCCAGTCGGCCTCTACCATCGGGTAGTGGTTTACCTGCTGTTCGCCATTCTCCTGTTGCCGCTGCTGGGCACGTTTATCTACTCGATCTCCAGCAGCTGGTCGGCAACCATTCTGCCCAGCGGTTTCAGCATCAAATGGTATGTGCAACTGTGGAGCGATCCGCGCTTTCTGAGTGCGTTCGGTCAATCATTGCTGGTGTGCATCGGAGCGTTGGTGTTGTCGGTGGTACTGATTCTGCCGCTGCTGTTCGTGGTGCATTACCACTTTCCGAAACTCGATGCGCTGATGAACATCCTGATCCTGCTGCCCTTCGCCGTACCGCCAGTGGTGTCGTCGGTGGGGCTGTTGCAGCTCTACGGTTCCGGGCCGTTTGCGATGGTCGGTACGCCGTGGATCCTGATCGGTTGCTACTTCACCGTGGCGCTGCCGTTCATGTACCGGGCGATCACCAACAACCTGCAAGCGATCAACCTGCGTGACCTGATGGACGCCGCGCAACTGCTCGGCGCCAGCACCTTTCAGGCGGCGTTCCTGGTGGTGCTGCCAAACCTGCGCAAGGGCTTAATGGTGGCGTTGCTGCTGTCGTTCTCGTTCCTGTTCGGTGAGTTCGTCTTCGCCAACATCCTCGTCGGCACCCGTTACGAAACCCTGCAGGTCTACCTCAACAACATGCGCAACAGCAGTGGCCATTTCACCAGTGCGCTGGTGATTTCCTACTTCTTCTTTGTGCTGGTTCTGACCTGGATTGCCAACATCTTGAACAGGGACAAAAGCGAATGAGCTATGTCAGCGTCCAACATCTTCAGAAAAACTACGCGGGCACCACGGTGTTCAGCGACATCAACTGCGAGATCCAGAAAGGCGAGTTCGTCACCCTGCTCGGCCCGTCCGGTTGCGGCAAATCCACCCTGCTGCGTTGCATCGCAGGGCTGACCTCGGTGGACGGCGGCAAGATCCTGCTCGATGGCGTTGATATCGTGCCGCTGAGCCCGCAAAAACGCGGAATCGGCATGGTGTTCCAGAGTTATGCACTGTTCCCCAACATGACCGTGGAACAGAACGTCGCCTTCGGTTTGCGCATGCAAAAGGTCAACGCCGATGACAGCCAAAAGCGCGTCGCCGAAGTCCTTAGGCTAGTAGAACTCCAAGATTTTGCCGCGCGTTATCCGCATCAGCTGTCCGGTGGCCAATGCCAGCGCGTCGCCCTTGCCCGCTCATTGGTGACCCGACCTCGCCTGTTGCTGCTGGATGAACCGCTGTCGGCTCTCGATGCGCGGATCAGAAAGCACCTGCGTGAACAGATTCGTCAGATCCAGCGCGAATTGGGCCTGACCACAATTTTCGTCACACACGACCAGGAAGAAGCCCTGACCATGTCTGACCGCATTTTCCTGATGAATCAGGGAAAAATCGTACAAAGCGGCGACGCCGAAACCCTCTACACCGCACCCGTGGACGTATTCGCCGCAGGCTTCATCGGCAACTACAACCTGCTGGACGCCGAGAATGCGACGAAACTGCTGCAACGGCCGATCAACCACCGAATCGCCATACGCCCGGAGGCCATCGAACTGAGCCTCAACGGCGAGCTCGACGCGCAGGTGCGCAGCCACAGCTTGCTGGGCAACGTGATTCGCTACCGCATCGAAGCACGTGGCGTGGAACTGGTGGTAGATGTGCTCAACCGTTCGGCGTCCGACCTGCATCCCGATGGTCAGCGCCTGGCACTTTCCATCGATCCGACGGCCCTGTGTGAGGTAGCCTGATGACCTTGCTGACGTTGAAGAGAGAACTGCACTGATGGCCCTGGCAATTTTTGATCTGGACGAAACCCTGATCCACGGCGACTGCGCCTCGCTGTGGAGCGAACAAATGGTCCGCCTCGGCTGGGTCGACGGCGAATCTTTCCTGCGTCGCGACAAGGAACTGATGGACGCTTATGGCCGAGGCCATTTGGCGATGGAAGACTACATGGCCTTCAGCCTGGAGCCGTTGATCGGGCGCACACCCGCAGAAGTCGAACATTTGGTCGGCCCGTGGGTGGAAGACTTCATCGAACCGATCATATTCAGCGACGCCACCAAAACCATCGCCGCGCACCGCAAGTCCGGTGACCGCATCCTGGTGATCTCTGCTTCAGGCACGCACCTGGTGGCACCGATAGCGGAACGTCTGGGCATCGACGAGATACTCGGCATCGAACTGGAAGTGGCTCACGGTAGTTATACCGGCAAGACTGTCGGCACCCTGACCTACCGCGAAGGCAAGATCACGCGGTTGCTGGAGTGGCTGGATGCGGAGGAGGAAAACCTGGAAGGCGCGAGTTTCTATTCCGACTCACGCAATGACCTGCCCTTGTTGCTGAAGGTGGACTTCCCGCATGCGGTGAATCCGGACCCGGTGTTGCGCGAGCAGGCGGAAAAAGCCGGCTGGCCGATCCACATCTGGAAGTAACTCCAATCCCCTGTAGGAGCGAGCCTGCTCGCGATGGCGGTCTTACATCCAACTCATTGGTTGACTGACATACCGCTATCGCGAGCAGGCTCGCTCCTACAGGTTTTGTGTTGTCAGACCAGGCTCTCGTCAATCACCAACACCAGTTTCCCCTCCACCGTATTACTCGCCAGTTCCGCAAACGCTGCTTCGGCGTCCCTGATCGGGAAGGCCCTGGCCAGTTGCGGGCTCAATCGGCCTTCAGCAAACAACGGCCACACATGCTGGCTCAAATCACTGAACAGATCCGCCTTGAACTGATCGTCGCGGCTACGCAGCGTCGACCCCAAAAGCTGCACACGCTTGGCCAGCACTTGCGCCAGATCCAGCTTGGCCTCGCGACCGCCCATCAAACCGATCAGCACCCAACGACCGTCCAGCGCCATCAGCTTGAGGTTCAGCGCCGCGTAATTGCCGCCCACCGGGTCGAGAATGACATCGAACGGCCCCAGGTCGCTCAGGCTCTCCAGACCACTGGTGCGCACCACGCCACCCTGGGCGCCGAGCGCTTCGCAGTACGCCAGCCGTTCGGCCGAGCCGACGCTGACCCAGCACGGATTGCCAAACGCCTTGCACAGCTGAATGGCGGCTGAACCGATTCCACTTGCTCCGGCGTGCAGAAGAACTTTCTGACCCGGTTTGAGCGCAGCGAGTTGAAACAAATTCAACCAGACCGTTGCATAGACTTCCGGTAGCGCAGCGGCTTCGGCCAACGACATTTCGTCGGGAACCGGCAGCACGTGCCGTCCGTCGACAACCACTTCCTCGGCCATGCCGCCCCCGGCCAGCAAGGCGCAGACGCGATCGCCGACCTTCCACGACGAGCCGGGACCGACCTCGCTGATCACCCCGGAACACTCTAGTCCGAGCACCTGACTGGCCCCCGGCGGTGGCGGATAAAGGCCGGCCTTCTGCAACAAATCGGCGCGATTGAGACCCGCTGCCGCCACACGAATGCGAACTTGTCCTACATCACACGTAGGACTCGGCGCTTCCACCCACTCCACTTGACCGTCAACGCCTTGCAATGCTTTCACAGTGCCTCCATAGTGAGTCTGGACTGAGCCCGAAGCTGTAGCGCCGGGCTTTTTGCATTATGCGACCGGCCCATGTGGAACCGGCGACTTCAAAGACGGCCTAATATGCGTTATCAATTGTCCCCGCGTCGAATCAACATGAAGCGTTTGTTCCCCAGCACCGCCCTCGCCCTGTTCATCGGTATCGGCCTGTTGCCGATGTCCGGCAATACTTTCGCAGCCAATAGTTGGGACAAGCTTCAACCTGATCGTGACGAAGTCATCGCCAGTCTGAACGTCGTGGAACTGCTCAAGCGCCACCACTACAGCAAGCCGCCGCTCGACGATGCGCGCTCGGTGATCATCTACGACAGCTACCTGAAATTGCTCGACCCGTCGCGCAGCTACTTCATGGCCAGCGACATTGCCGAATTCGACAAGTGGAAGACCCAGTTCGACGACTTCCTCAAGAGCGGCGACCTCAACGCCGGGTTCACCATCTACAAGCGCTACCTGGACCGCGTCAAAGCGCGTCTGGACTTCGCCCTTGCCGAGCTGAACAAGGGTGTCGACAAAATGGACTTCACCACCAAGGAAACCTTGCTGATCGATCGCAAGGACTCCCCTTGGCTCAAATCCACCGCAGAGCTCGACGACCTGTGGCGCAAACGCGTCAAGGATGAGGTTTTGCGTCAGAAGATCGCCGGCAAGGATTCCAAGCAGATCCAGGAAACCCTGACCAAGCGCTACAAGAACCAGTTGGCGCGTCTGGACCAGACCCGCGCGGAAGATATCTTCCAGGCGTACATCAATACCTTCGCCATGTCCTACGACCCGCACACCAACTACCTGTCGCCGGATAACGCGGAAAACTTCGACATCAACATGAGCCTGTCCCTCGAGGGCATCGGTGCCGTGTTGCAGAGCGATAACGACCAGGTGAAAGTCGTGCGTCTGGTACCGGCAGGCCCTGCCGACAAGACCAAGCTGGTGGCACCGGCCGACAAGATCATCGGCGTGGCCCAAGGCAACAAGGAAATGGTCGACGTGGTCGGCTGGCGTCTGGACGAAGTGGTCAAGCTGATCCGTGGTCCAAAAGGCACCGTGGTGCGCCTGGAAGTCATTCCGGCCAGTAATGCGCCGAACGACCAGACCAGCAAGATAGTTCCAATCACCCGTGAGGCGGTGAAGCTTGAAGATCAGGCGGTGAAGAAGTCGGTCCTTAACCTGAAACAGGACGGCAAGGACTACAAGCTCGGCGTCATCGAGATCCCGGCGTTCTATCTGGACTTCAAGGCATTCCGTGCCGGTGACCCGGACTACAAGAGCACCACCCGCGACGTCAAGAAGCTGCTGACCGAACTGCAGAAAGAGAAAGTCGACGGCGTGGTCATCGACCTGCGCAACAATGGCGGCGGCTCCTTGCAGGAAGCCACCGAGCTGACCAGCCTGTTCATCGACAAAGGCCCGACCGTACTCGTGCGTAACGCCGATGGCCGTGTCGACGTTCTCGAAGATGAAAACCCGGGCGCCTTCTACAAAGGCCCGATGGCGTTGCTGGTCAACCGCTTGTCCGCCTCGGCTTCGGAGATTTTTGCCGGCGCCATGCAGGACTACCACCGCGCGCTGATCATCGGTGGCCAGACCTTCGGTAAAGGCACCGTGCAGACCATTCAGCCGCTGAACCATGGCGAACTGAAATTGACCCTGGCCAAGTTCTACCGGGTTTCCGGTCAGAGCACCCAGCATCAGGGCGTGCTGCCGGACATCGATTACCCGTCGATCATCGACACCAAGGAAATCGGTGAAAGCGCCCTGCCGGAAGCCATGCCGTGGGACACCATCCGCGCGGCGATCAAGCCTGCGGTCGACCCGTTCAAACCGTACATCACCCAGCTCAAATCTGAGCATGACGTGCGTACGGCCAAAGATGCGGAGTTCGTGTTCATCCGCGACAAGCTGGCCCTGGCGCAGAAGTTGATGAACGAAAAAACCGTCAGCCTCAACGAAGCCGAGCGTCGCGCGCAACACGCCGATATCGAAGCCAAGCAACTGACCATGGAGAATATCCGTCGCAAGGCCAAGGGCGAAGAACCGCTTAAAGAACTGAAGAAAGAAGACGAAGACGCTATCGCGGCCGAGCAAGACAAGACCAAGCCGGAAGACGATGCCTACCTGAGCGAAACCGGGCGCATCCTGCTGGACTACCTCAAACTCAATACCGCGGTGGCCAAGCACTAAAATGATGGCAATTTAATGCTGACGCCTATCTAGGCGTCATCAAACCGTCATCATACTGTCGTGCAATAGAGGACTGGGAGCCAAGGCTCCCAGTCCTTTTTTTATCGCCAGAGAACGCCATGACCACAACCGAACAGCTGAGTGCCTTGAGCTCGATTCTGACTCAAGGCGGTTTGCACAGTCTGTTCCAGCCGATCATCAGTCTCTCCGAGCGTAGAATTCTCGGCTACGAAGCCCTCAGCCGCGGCCCCTCCAACAGTCCGCTGCACTCGCCTATCGCATTGTTCGCCGTCGCCCGCCAGGCCGGTCGTTTGAGCGAGCTGGAAATCGCCTGTCGGCAGAGCGCTTGCCGGCGTTTCAACGAACAACAGTTACCCGGTAAGTTGTTCCTCAACGTTTCTCCGGAATCCCTGCTAGAAGCCGCCCACCAACCAGGTCGTACCCTGCAACTGCTGCAGGATTTCGGCATCCCGCCGAGTCAGGTGGTGATCGAACTCACCGAGCAGACGCCGATCGACGACTTCCAGTTGCTGCAGACCGCCCTTCATCACTACCGGGCGATGGGCTTTTCCATCGCCCTGGATGACCTGGGTGCGGGATATTCGAGCCTGCGCTTGTGGTCCGAGCTACGTCCCGACTACGTGAAGATCGACCGCCATTTCATCGACGGCATTCATCAGGATGCCCTCAAGCGCGAATTCGTCGGCTCGATCCTGCAAATCGCCAAGGCCTCGCGGGCGCTGGTAATCGCCGAGGGTATCGAGTTGCCGGAAGAACTGGCGGTGTTGACCGAGATGGGCATTGATCTGGTTCAGGGCTATCTGCTCTGCCGTCCGCAAGAACATCCGCCACGGGATGCCCGGACCCTGATGCCACGACAGGACAGCACCGCCGTGGCGCTCAACGATGAAGCCAGTGACCTCAGCGCCCTGCTCAACGACCAGCCCGCAGTGGGTCGCAACACGCCAACCGCCACCGTGCTGGAAGCCTTCCGCCGCCAAGCCAACCTGAACTCGCTGGCAGTACTGGATGAACAAGACCAGCCTTGCGGCATCGTCCACCGGCACTCACTCTCGGACGCCTTGCTCAAACCGTTCGCCACCGACTTGTTCGCCCGCAAACCCATCAGCCGCTTGATGAACGATGACTTCCTCGCCGTCGAAATGAGCCAGTCGCTGCAACAGGTCAGCCGCCTGATTACCAGCCGCGCCCGGCAACGCATCGAAGAAGACTTCATCATCACCCTCAACGGCAGCTATCTGGGCCTTGGCCGGGTAATCGATGTACTCAAGCTGATTACCGAACTGAAGATCCAACAGGCTCGCTACGCCAACCCGCTGACCCTGCTGCCGGGCAATGTGCCGATCCAGCAATGCCTCACGCGACTGCTGCAACAGAAACGCGAATCGGTGATCTGTTACGTCGACATCGACAGTTTCAAACCCTTCAACGACATCTACGGCTACGGCCGTGGCGACGAAGTCCTGCTGTGCCTGGCGCAATGCCTGAACGACCGTGTCGACCCGTCCCGCGACTTCGTCGGCCACATCGGCGGCGACGACTTCCTGCTGGTGCTCGGCCCTGAAGACTGGGGCAAACGTTTGAACCAGCTACTGGACGACTTCCAGAGCCAGTGCCGACGCTTCTACCGCGCCGAACACCTGGAAGCCGGCTGTTTCATAGCCCCCAACCGCCAGGGCGTACGCCAGGAATTCCCGCTGCTGTCGCTGTCCATCGGCGTAGTGCACCTGCACCCGCAAGCCTGCGGGAAAATCGATGCCAGCCAATTGGCGGAGATGGCTTCGCAGGCCAAACACCACGCGAAGAATGTGCCGGGGTATAGCGTGTATGTGATTGATAGCTTGGCGGTGCCGGAGCCTGAAGGTGCTTGGTTGATGGGGCAGCGTTGAGTGCACTGACGCCTTCGCGGCGGTGCGGCGGGGACTTGGGTGGCAACGTTCGCGGGAGTAGGAAACTGAGAAACTCACCAACGTCGAAACGTGCCCCGCGCACAACCGTCGCAAACGATCTTAAGACACGAAATTCGTTCGTCCGCAATTACTGCGTAGAGTTTCCACGTTCAATCTATCAAAAAAATTCGCAACCAAGACTTGCCAGACCCTCATGTATCCCAGAATGCATTAGTAGAACATTAATAGCCGACAGCATCAAACAACTCAAAACCCAAAACCAGAAAGGGGACGAGTTTATTTGCAACCCTCTTCAACACTAAAAATCCCTTCAAAGCTAGAAGAGAAAACAAACCCTCTCCTTTGCAAAGTATATTACCTCCAATATGTTAAGCTTGCCTCTCACTGAAACACGAGCGTCTTACCAAGTTAAAAAGTCTTCCTGACTTGCTTTATATAGGTCATCAGCCCACGCCTCGGATAACTTAACGTACACATCTTCAAAAAAAGCCCTTGGGTCTTTCATTTCATTCCACCCAGGTGGAAGCAAAGAATGAGAAATCGAATCATGCTCCAAAACCTCAGAAAAAACACTCGCTTCACCATCAAGAGCCTCCCCCAAGACTAAAAACAAAAAAAACTTATGCCGATAGCTCAACCCAGCGAAGCGCTTGACAACAAACTGAGATATTAAAAACCCTCTATCTGAAGGGCAGTCAGGATCGTACGTCGACAATTGAACACCAAGGCTCTCCTCGCGATCATATATATCGAACCCACCGAGAAAATGCTCTAAACCTGGGTAATATGGAACATCAAAAAAAGGATGCATCAGCATTAAATTTTCTCTATCGGATAAAGCGCTATAGGCTGCAAAGTCTCAAAATCGAATTTCATCTCAAAGGCATTCACATTAGGAATATAACGCGGGTTCGCGGGATCTAAAGGGTTAGGCTCATACCCACGCCCCACATTTTTAGCCTCCACTCGCACAACCAAATTTCATTTACTATCTTCTCAGGTAAAACGAGACAAATTTCTGGCCTCCCTTATCAACGTTTCACTATATGCGTTCAACTGCTCTGTATAGCTCAAAAACTGAGAACTTATAACAACTCTCCACCTCTTACTTTCACAATGTAATTCACGATTACACGATTAGTGGTTTGCTGCTGAACAGCAGACCCCGAACTTTCCGACACATGCGTAGCTCGCACAATAACCATCCTTTTTAAGCCAATAGAAACACCAACTTTCAAAACTCGCCACCCAACAAAAGCGATACAACTTTTGACGTAATTTATCTCCAAACCTAAAGCCTGTCTCATTTAGCGAAATTTCGATTATTTTTATACCCTATACATCCTTCAACTTATACAAGCAGCTATCCGACGACACTTCTCTCCTCCAAGATCATTAGCAACGAACACTCATCAAAATAACAACAGGCTTACTTGCCAGCTTCATTAATACAAAAAACCTTAGAAACTCACAGCAAAAACAAATTCGCCCCACCACCACTATAGACCTATACAAAAAACCTCATTCACCAAGCATCTCAACAAGATGATTCAGCCATACTTCCCCTGACTCCCACTCATGCCAATAACAATAAGAACAACTCATATTCTTTAGCAAAAACTCTCTCAGTTCGGGCTCAGCCATACGAATATGCAGGAGAGCGACAATTTCACTTTTCACTTCTGACATTGTCTCAACTGAAGAGTCGTTCATAAAAGATCTAACAACATCGTCAGCCACCTCACACTCACACATCCAGTCCTCATTAAAATAGGCCCCCAAGAACTGGTAAAGTTTCCAAAACGAATGTTTTATCACTGTATACCCGGTTAATACAACGTGACCTGACGACGTGCTTGGAATTTTTTTGAGCAACAATTTCACTGAATAAAAGGCTCACTATAAGAAGCGATCAACCACCTTCTTTTTGATAACGCTGCAAACACGCCAGCAATACGCTCATAAATTTCGTATGATCCACAACTTCATCGTCAAAAAAGGTAGTCATTCGCTCAAACACTCGATCGAAATTATCATCTTTATTCAAAAAGTACGCGACCGTATTAATTAAATTTTCTCTACCCTTCTGTTCATAGGCAAAAAACTCCGGCTTCAGCACCAACTCAAACAAATCAGCGAGCTCTTTTTCATCATGCACATTCTTAGAAGCGATTAGCACCTCTCTCCCTTCATCGTCTGCATTTTCGATATCAAACACAAATAGCAGCCCGCACATACTTGCAATATTGTATAAGTCTTTCATCAATCAAAGTCCGCATATGCAGTTTTAGGTCGGCCGGAGTTATCCAATATAACTATAGCCTTAGTTTGCTGACCATACTCCAAGTTTCCTCGCTTGTACCCCTCCCCCATCTTTTTCCCCATATCGAAAGCTAGGCGCGACGTCTCCAAATCAGTATGTCGCAAAATCAATTGCGATCTATATATTGCATTAAGCTGATCTCTATGACTTAAAAAATTAGTCGCCGCTGTGGGTATCTTGGGCTCGCCTCTCCCCCTTCCATTGCCGTACGTCTCAATTACTCCCGTTGTTGGATTTTTTGCTGATGTCACCCGCTCAAATTGGGATTGCAAAGTAGTCTGTGCTCCATGTTTTTCTAAGAAATGTACCCCAGCTGGCAGCGTCATACAGAACGTCGAGCTGCGCGTGGGTGTCGACGAACAGGGGCATCTCGTCGCAGTTGCTGGACAGGGTTATGAAGTGGCTTTTGGGATGGGGGATCGGTTTTTCGCAGGGAGGGTCTAACGTTAATTTCGTCATTTTCTGAAAATCCCCAGATTACAAATATGAAGCACCCAACGGCCTTTCCTACGGGCTTGGGTGGCAGCCATGTACGGGAGTAGGAAACTGAGGTACACCAACTCAGTTCATGGAAACCACTAGAGAGCTTGAAGGAGTCTCCTAGAATATTGCACGAAAACTTCGCAGGCACTTCTCAACTTGTGCAATTAAGACGATCTGATAACTTTCTAACAATATGAAGCAGCCAAGACTCTCCCGACTCCCACGTATTCCAATAGCAGTAGTAACAGATCAATTCTTTCAACAAGTACTCCCTTAATGCCAACTCACTTTTTTTCTTTGCAATCAACCTACAGAGTTCTTTTTGCACGTTCACCAGAGCCTGTGGATCTGATTCGGTTAAAAATGCATCAATTACTTGCCCAGCATCCTCATGCTCAACAGTCCAATCTTGATGAAAGTACGCGCCAAAAAAAATCATGTAGCTCGGGAAATTCTTCATTCATAACTCTGGAAACCCTGTCAGTAAAAAATACCCTTCAGGTCTTTGAACATCCTTTATCAACACCAACAACACTTTCGATGCCGGCTCATGGCTTGTACTGCCGTTGACCACAGCTGCCACCGAATGAGCAAAAAGCATTTACCAAGTAGACCGATCTTCAAGTCTCGCGTTGTCCAGTTCCTCCTTCCATAATTTTTGAGCCAGCGTGTACACACGCCTGAAAGAACTCCCTTGGGCTCTGCAATACATACCACTCGCCACGAGGCCAACTCGACGCTAGATCCTCATCGATATCGAACAAAACTTGGAAATCAAAACCCTTGTCGTTGAGTTTATCCGCTAGCGACTCCACCAGTACAAGCTTATGCCTGTAGGACAAGCACCCTAGATTCAAACTGTATTTCTTAATAAGCTCTACCCTATCAGCCTCCTTATTAGGGTCCTAAACATCTAACTCTGCGCCTCGAGTTTCTTCACGGCCGTAAACATTAAACGCCCCGATAAACCACATAAGATCCGGCTCAAACTCTTCATCTACGAATGGATCTCGCAACATCACTTTTTCTCCGAAGGAAAAGCTGTATAGGGACGTCCTGTATCATCCTGATCAAACTTTACTTCAAACCAGTTCATATTTTCATTCAGCTTTGGATTATTCGAGTCTTTTTTGTTCGGTCTGTAGCCACGGCCAGCTTTTGGGAGTTCCATTCTTACAATTGGATCTTTATTATGATCACTTCCTGTGTGCGGGCTTAGCCCCAACATCTCCCTTGACATTGCCTTATTCAGTGCACCCAGATGAATCCGTCAGTTACTGAACTGCGAACTTAAGCTCCGTTTTGCACCTTTCGGAATTTTACCCGCGTGAAGGTTTGAAGGACATTTCCTAAGTCGCTGCCAGGAAAAATCGTCTGCCCCATCACCAAGTTGATTGATCTTCAAAACCCGCCATGTGCAAATCATCTTTCCATTCTTCCGAAGCCAATCTAAATATATCTTCAAAAAAACCACGAGGATTTTCTATTTCAGTTTCATCCCAGGCTACAGACTCATTCGCGTCATAATCTGCTTCGAACTGAGTCGAGAAGTCAAACCCCGCATTTAACAAATAACCTTCCAAGATTTTAAAAAGCACAAATTTATGCCTGTACGGCAAATCATCAAATCTTGCAAGCACATATTTTTTTATAACTAGACATCTATCACTCGAATTATTTGGATTGTATCTCCTCAGCTCCTCGCCTAGAGTTTCCTCACGATCAAACGTAGAAATCCCACCTAACCAATATGAAATCGTAGGTTCAAATGGTAGATCATATTTTGGCCACTTCAGCATATTATTGATCCTAATCCGGGAATGCCGTGTAAGGACGGCCTTCAACATTTTTATCAAATCTGACTTCTGAATAATCCAAATTTTCTATATATCGAGGATTACTTTTATCCTTCTTATTCGGCTTATATCCTCGACCTCCCCCTGGCATTTCCTTTCTTACGACTGGATCACCTTTTTGGGTGAATCCTGTGGGAGCAGGAGGGTTTCTATTCATTCTTGAAATTGCGTCGTTTATTGCATTGAGTTGCAACAACCATGTCTTGAATTGCGAGCTTGAATTAACCCCCTCCCTTACTCCTTTTTTGGTCGGATGACTACCATCAATAGATCTTTGTTTTAAGGCTTGATCAGCTATCTCTGGGTTATGTTTTGCTACAGTGTGCATCTTGTACTTTTTTTCTAACTCAATGACCCGTCGCTTAGCATTTGCTTCAGCCAACTCATCAATTCTTTCACGCCGCTGTTCAGCCGTCACTTTCGGCAGCTGCGGTTCACCCTTATCAACTCTAGTGAACACAACGCCATCCGGCGCCGAGCACCCCGGTTTAGTCGCCCCCGGACAATTCCCACTCAACCCCAACGGATCCACCCATCCCGTCGGATTCGGCGTGTACCGATACTGGTTCAGTCCTCCCGCCAGCTTGATGGGATCCGGCGTCAGATAACGCCCGGTATCCGGGTGGTAATAGCGATGGCGGTTGTAGTGCAGGCCGCTTTCGGTGTCGAAGTATTGGCCTTGGAAGCGCAATGGCTGTTCAAGCTGTTCACCGCCGCCGTGGGTGATTTGGCTGACTTTGCCGTAGGCGGTGTATTTTGCCGACCAGACGATTTCGCCGCCGTAGTCGGTCAGTTCCTGCGGGGTGCCGAGGTGGTCGAGTTGGTAGTAAAACGGGCAGGCTTTTTTCGGGCCTTTGCCGTCGAGCATGGCCAGCGGACGGAAGCTGCCCGGTTCGTAGAGGTAGCTGCGGTAGTGGTTGGGGCCGCTTTCGGCGACGATCTGGTCGCCTTGCCAGAAAAACTGCGTGGTCTGGCCGTCGACGGTTTTTTGGATGCGGCGGCCGAAGGCGTCGTAGCGGTAGCTCGCCGTGCGGCCGTCGGGCAAGGTGAGGCCGGTCAGGCGGTGCTGGCTGTCGTAGCGGTAGGCGGTGACGTCGTGGCCGCGGCGTTCGCGGATCAGGTTGCCGTAGGCGTCGTAGTCGTAATGCCGGTCGGCGTGGCGCCGCAGGCGGTTGCCTTTGAGTTGCCAGGGGCCGGGGCGGTCGTGGATCAGCAGGTTGCCGGCCGGGTCGTGGGTGAAGTTTTCCGGGGCCTGATCGCGGCCGTGGCGTACGCCGGTCAGGCGATCGAGCGGGTCGTACTGGTAGCGCCGTGGGCCGTGGCGCGTGTCGCTGATCTGTGTGAGGTTGCCGTTGGCGCTGTAGGCATACTCGCGGCGGTACAGCGGACGCTGGTTTTGCCGGACGGCATGGGCCTGCAAACGGCCCTGTTCGTCGTAGGCATAGTCGCTGGACAGCAGGCCTTGTTGGCGGCTTTTTTCACGACCGAACTCGAAATGATGGCCGGTGAGACGTGAGCCATTGAGGTCGATGGCCGTCATCGCCCCACCCTTGGCGCGGTGGTACTCAAGGCGGCTGTTGTCCGGCAGGCGCAAATGCTTGAGTTGGCCGCTGACGTCGTAGCCATAACGCAAGGTGCCCCAGCCCTGATGCTCGGTGATCAGCCGGTCATGAACGTCGTACTCGAACTCCAGCGGATGGTCCTGGCCGTCGTCGACACTGACCAGCCGGCCCAGTCCGTCATAGCGGTACTCGACCTTGACCCCGTCGGGCAGGGTCTTGACCAATAAGCGTCCGGCGGCGTCGCGCTGGTAAGCGGTGAGCAACTGCGAACCGTCATCACCGAACTCGGTTTTCTCCAGCAACTGGCCGTTGAGGTCGTAGGCATAGGCCGTGCGCCGGCCGTCGAAGCCGCGTTCCTGTCGGATCAAGCCGTTCGGCGTGTAGTCCAGCCGATAACGCTCGCCGACCTCGTTTTCGATCTCGGTCAGCAACAGCTGCGCGTGCTCGTAGCGGTATTTCAGTTCGCTGCCGTCGGGGTTGATCCGCCGACTGACCAGGTGCAGATCGTCGGCGTACTCAAAACGCGTGACCCGCCCCAGTTCGTCGGTTTCAGCGGTGATCCGGCCGTAGGCGTTGTAGCTGAACTGGCGACTGGCGCCGTTCGGCGAGGTCGACTGCAACAGGCGGCCGACCGCATCCCACTGGTAACGGCTGACCCCGCCGAACTCATCCTCAGCTGTCGTCCGTCGCCCGAGCGCATCGTAAGAAAACCGCCGACGCCCGCCGTCGGGCAGGGTTTCGCCGAGCAACTGGCCGAGGTCGTTCCACTCGAACACCTGCCGGCTGTGATCCGGATAACGGATCGCCAGCAGACGCCCTTGCCCGTCGTACTCGTGGTAGGTGCTCTGGCCATCGGGATCGGTCAGCCAGGTGACATCGCCCTGGGCGTTGCGTTTGTAGGTCCACTTGGCCTTACCGCGATAACGCGCATGCAGGAAACCGTTGCGGTACTCGTAGGACGTGGGTTCGTCCTCCGACGGAATCAGCGCGATCAGCCGTCCGACGTCGTCGTAGCGGTATTCGGTGACGGCGCCGAGGGCGTCCTGTTCGGCGAGCAAGCGGCCCTGTGCGTCGTAGGTCTTTTGCTGTTGCCCACCATCGGCCGCGACCCGGCGTACCAGCCGTGCCTGCGAGTCGTGGACGTAAAGCTCTTCGCTGCCATCGGCGTGTTTCAGGACGACACCGCCGTCGTCATCCCAGCGATACCGCGTGTCCATCTGCGCAAACGAGGCCCAGTGACGGACGCAGCGGGCAGCCTTGCCGGACTTTTCCCACTCCCAGAAGAAACTCGCGCCGCCGGCCAGTTGCCGTTGCAGGATGACCTGCTGTTCGTCGTAGTCGTAGCGCTCGCTTTCACCGGCCGCATTAGTTGCTTCGATCAGCCGCCAGCGCGCGTCGTAGCGGTAAGTCACCAGCGTCTGCTCGGTGCGCCAGGCCGGTGGCTGATCGTCGCCGAGGTGAAACCGCTGGTAGTCGACGGCGACTAAGTGGCTACGCTCGTAGCGCAGCAACAAGCAGCGCCCGGCGCCGTTGTCCAGGCGCTCGATCCGCCCGGAAAAATCGCGCTGCACGCTCAGACGATTGCCATAGGCGTCGCTGATCGCGCTCAGTTGGCCATTGCGAAAATGCTGGAAGCGCACCGACTCGCCAGCCAAGGCGACAATCAGTTCTTCCGGTTCATCACCGAGGTAAATCGCCGCCCGCGACAGGCTGTTGTGGATCGCCGGACGCGTCAGGTTCGGCAGCGGAAACGGCGTGCGCCGGTTTTCCGCATCGATCCAGATGACCGTGTCGCCGTCGATGGCCAGGCGCTGGGCCAGCGAATGACTCCAGCCAAACCCGAGGCCGCTGTCGACCTCCACGGCGCTGGTGCGATAGAGGCGGGTGAACTCGAACGGCAGCACCCCATCCAGAAAACCGTCGCTGAGGGTCAGCAGTTCTTCGCCGCTGACCAGCGACACCGGGCAGCCGTGGGTGGCGGTGCGGTCTGCTGAATCGGCGCTGTCGCCGTTGGGGTTTTTCGCCTGAACCGGGGCATTGTCAAAGGGCTCGTGGGTTTTCAGCGTGGTGTTGTTGCGCCCTTTCCAGCGCAACTGCATCCGGCCTTTTTTCAGCCCTGCCGCGACACCCCGTGCCGCCACTTTTTTGTAACGATCGACGTAATCGCCGAGGTCTTTGAGGATCGAGAACAATGATTCAACCAGCCGCGTGACCGCACGGATCAACTGCCCACCGCGACGCGCCAACCGCATCGCCAGATAGGCAACACCCGCCCCCGCCGTGGCGAAGGTCAGGACGACGGCGATCAAGATGTCGATCAGCAACGACACCACCTGCGTCGAAATCGCCTTGGCGGTTTCGCCGGCGATCGCACTGGGCGGCAGCATTTCCAGCCAGAGGCTGGCCGTGCGCAACAGCAGACACAGCGCCGCCTCGTCACTGGCCAGCAGCTGGAGTCTCGCCATGGCTTCCGGTGTTTCTTGCGCCAGTGTCTTCAACTGCTCGACGCTACTGCCCAGTCGATCAGCAGACTTGCCGGGGTCCTGCAGCATGTCCGAGAGCAGGTTGATGCCGTCCCACACGCCTTCAATGGCTGCCCAGCTCCCGGCCAGCAAACCGTTACCTACGGCGGCCGAAGTCGACTGCGACCACCGAGGCTTGAACCCCTCCCACTCGCTGCGCAGCCACGTTTCGAGTGACTGACCAAGGCCGTCATACGAGGAAAACAGCTCATCAACCTGCGCCGGCGTCACCTCGCTCTGCACACGCACCCGATAGAACTTGCCCGCCTCTCCCCTGAACTGCCCCTTGCCGTTTTCATCGAGCGTGACGGGCGTCGACTCGCCACCCTCCACCGACATCACATGGACCTGAATGTTGCCCAGCGGAACGTCGTACACCGACTCGAACTTGCTCTCGATCTGCAGGGTTCCGCCTTCAGGACACTGCGCAACGGTCGAAATAAAATCGTCGTCGGCGCTGCTGACCACGGTGCGGGTGTTGCCCAGATTGACCACCCGCTCCATGTCCATCAGTGAGGGCATGTCGGTGGCGCGGCTGACCTTGTCCGCGGCCTGGCTGAACCAACGTTTGAGCTGTTGGCGGTAGAGCGTCAGGGTGTCCGGGAAATGGTCGAGTTCGTGCTCGATGCGGGCGATGTGATCCATCAGCCCACCGAAACGAACGGAGCCGGGTAAAAAACCAAGTCGAACATAAGCAATCCTTCGCGCAGGTAATTTGGCGCAAGGGACTTTGCTGGGGATCAGCGAGGAAAGAAGTCAGGCAAGGATGATGTTGATGTAGGGCGATTCGCTAAAACGAAAACATGGCGTAGAGATCAGTCCCTACGCCACGCTGTTTGTCAGGATAACTCGGTATTTACTGTGCAGAATCGCGAGATGCCAATTCTTGAAGTTTGATCTGTGCCAGTGGGTGCCCGGCCTTGACGGCAATCTCCCAGAACTTGGCCGCTTCAGCCGGGTCCGGTGCCTTGCTCTGGCTCCCGGCGAGGCTGATGACACCCACCTGATAGGCCGCTTTGCTATCACCGGCCAACGCCGCCAGACGTAACAGGCGAACACCTTCTTCTCGCGCCCCCAGGCCCACACCGCGAAAGGTAAGGATATGGCCATAGAAGCTCTGGGCGCCGACATCGCCCAGGTTCGCCATGCGGGCGAACTGACCTTCCAGCCAGTTCCAGCCACGCGGCTGTCGTACAAACCACTGCCAGTGAAACAGCCTACGCGCCAACCAGTAGCTGATCCGCGCCTTGAGTCGAAAAAACACTCAAGCCTCTGCCGACTCGGGGTACTCGTATTCGAATACCCGCACCACTTCCGAGGCATGCCAGGAAGCGGCAGCGACACCATCGGACGGCCCGGAAAACCGCCCGAGGCGCTCGACACACTCAAAAAAACCGGTGCGAGGCAGGCGACTGGCACCCTGGCTGATCACCAGCGAACTGCGCAACGGCTGCTCGGCCTTGGCGTCCAGCGCCGCCAGATGCTCAAGTGCGGCGGTCAGGGTTTGCATGGCTGGCGTAGGCAACTGCAAACGTTCCAGCAACGCCCGATAAGTCAGGAGGTGACGCTGACGGCGCGCCTGATCCAGCTCGCCCAGCAATCCGTCCCAATGATGACGACTGATGCGTACGCTCACGATTCATCCCTCCACCCTGGCACCGTCAATTCCCAGGCCAGGCTGCGGCGAATCGCGGCGTCGGGCAGACGCTCGCCACTTTCGATCATGGCCAGATAAGACGGGCTGATGCCTACCGTGCGGGCGAGCGCCTCGATGGCGATGCCCTTCCCTTCGCGCAAACTGCGTAGTTGATCAAGGCCTGGAAGAATCGGGTCTTGAGTTGTCGCCAGCGGCGCTGGGGCCGGACGCGACGGTACTTCGTTGATGCCTGCTGCTTTCAGTAGAGCCTGATACTGAGCCCATGGCAGAACCGCATATTCGGGCTCGCCTTCGCGTGTAATTATCTGAATATCCATGACTACCCCGTAGGACAACAACACTTAGCGAGTCGGCACTTTTCCCTAGAAGTGTAATCCTAACAGCGGCTAAGGTCGCGGGGGGTATCTATCTGAGGATGAGACTGAATCGGCTCAGCTTTTTTTCGGTCTCTGAAGGTGAAGTTGCTCTGGCGTATCAGGCAGGCGCTCGACCACAGCGAGCTTCTCCGGGACCTGACGTTTGCGCCAGGCGCGGAACGCGTTGAGTTCATCGTCGAGCACTTTCATCAGCCAGGCCAGCACGGCGATGTCATCGATCATGCCGAACAGCGGAAGGAAATCCGGGATTGCATCCACTGGACTGAGGAAGTACATCAGGCCGGCAACGACTGATATCAACGCCTTGGGGCTGATGGCCCGGTAATCGCCACGCCAGTACGCCAGGCAAAGTGCCTGCAACAGACGCAGGTCGTCCTTGAGTTTGCCCAACCGGTTGCCTTGGCTGGCACCTTTGCTGGCCACCGCGAACAACAAGGTCGGCAAGCGTCCACGTGCGATCAAGCGACCAGCCAGTGGCAGGAAACGAGCGAAATTCCAGGGTGCTTTCATGGATGACTCCCATGTAAATGTTATCCACACAAATTGTGGATAACCTTGTGAACAGACCTGCTTTTCACGTCTGAAAGCCCCGTAATACAAGGGCCGAGCTTAGATCGGGCGTTTTTTACTCATCAAAAAAAACGCAATATTTCATTGACTTGCCGGTCCGGCGCGGTTAGCGACGGTCCCACAATGGCTATGACTCCCGCCGACAACATCTGTTCGCTTTGTTTACCCGCGCCAGACGCCAGATGCAACAACGCCCCGCATAAGCGGGGCGTTGTTTTCAAAGCAGACGCTGATTACTTGGCGGCGTCTTCTTTGGATGGATCCTTGATCGCCAGCAATTCCAGGTCGAACACCAGCACCGAGTTGGCCGGAATTGCCGGGCTTGGGCTTTGCGCACCGTAAGCCAGTTCGCTAGGAATGTACAACTTGTACTTCTCGCCGACGTGCATCAGTTGCAGGCCTTCGACCCAACCCGGAATCACGCCGCTGACCGGCAGATCGATCGGGCTGCCACGCTCGACGGAGCTGTCGAATACGGTGCCATTGGTCAGCTTGCCGGTGTAGTGAACCGTCACGACGTCAGTCGGCTTTGGCTGAGCGCCTTCAGCTTTCTTTTCCACTTCGTACTGCAGGCCCGAAGCAGTGGTCACGACGCCAGCTTTCTTGGCGTTTTCTTCGAGGAATTTCTTGCCGGCGGCTGCCGACTCTTCGCTCATCTTGGCCATACGTTCTTCGGCACGCTTTTGCAGTGCGGCGAACGCTTCAACCAGCTCTTCGTCTTTGAGCTTCTGTTCTTTCTTGCCGACGGCATCTTCGATGCCCTGGGCTACAGCTTTGGAATCCAGGTCATCCATGCCTTCCTGAGCCAGGCTCTTGCCCATGTTCAGACCAATGCCGTAGGAAGCTTTTTGCGCCGGGGTTTTCAGCTCTACGCTGGTCTGCGAATCGCAACCCGCGAGTACCAGGCTTACCAGGGCCACCGCCGCCGCCAACCGATGCTGTTTCATGCTATTTCCTTGTTCATGCGCCTAAAGGGCAATCGAGTAAAGCCGCGAGCTTATCAGGCGGCCACGACCAATGGCTACCGGCATGAGAGCCGGACATTTCCGATAAGTTCAGGTGATTAAACGCTTTTGCAGGTAGGGATGATGAAACTTCTGTCATACGCCTCCTACAATTGCCGCTTCCGTGTCCCACGACATCTGGCGTAATGGCCACTTGCCGCTCATCGGGGACTCAGGCATAACGGCAGAACAAATCGACAAGGATGTTCATCTTGCGCCTCTTATTCCGCTTGCTGGTTCTGATCATTGTGCTGGTGGGGCTGGGCCTGGCCGTGGTTTTGTACTACGTCGTCAACCCGAAACTGCCGCTCTGGACGCCCGCGCAACAGGTGCACTACCTGGAGCAATGGAGCGCTGCCGATCGCGAGGCGTATTACTTCACGCCTCAGGGCACTCAGGTCAAAGGCTTGCGCTACGACTGGTTTACCGCGCTCGAACTGCCGTTCTCGCAACAGCGCTTCGCCGCTCCTGAATACCTCGCGCGGTTCGGCTTCCTGATCGACCCCGGCCAGAAACCCACGCCGAACAACCCCGGCAACCTGCCCGTGGGTTTTGCCCGGCATCAGAACTCCGGCAGCCCGGATACATTTCTGGATGTTACCTGCGCCGCTTGCCACACCGGAGAGCTGCGATTCAAAGGTGAGGCCGTGCGCATCGACGGCGGCTCAGCACAGCATGTCTTGCCTTCCAGCGTTCCTACACTCAAGGGCGGCAGTTTCGGACAAGCCTTGGTGGCAAGTCTGACCTCGACTTACTACAACCCATGGAAATTCGAACGCTTCGCCCGCAAAGTCCTGGGTGCTGATTACGACGTCCGACACCAACAACTGCGCAAGGAGTTCAAAGGCTCCCTCGATACTTTCCTGAAGGTGGCCTGGAACGACACACATCGCGGGCTCTATCCGACCGAAGAAGGCCCGGGACGTACCGACGC
Source organism: Pseudomonas sp. NFX224 (assembly GCF_048565165.1). Classification (NCBI taxonomy): domain Bacteria; kingdom Pseudomonadati; phylum Pseudomonadota; class Gammaproteobacteria; order Pseudomonadales; family Pseudomonadaceae; genus Pseudomonas; species Pseudomonas sp. NFX224. The sequence goes on from NZ_CP183416.1 coordinate 1,157,289, forward strand.
CTACGGGCGCATTGCCAACGCCAGCTTCGGCGATGCGATTTCCCCCACCAACTACCGCGTGGCCAATGCCCCCGTCGATTATCCACAGTTGTGGGACATGTGGACGTTCGACTGGGTGCAGTGGAACGGCTCGGCGCAGCAACCAATGGCACGCAATATCGGTGAAGCCCTGGGCGTCGGCGCCACGCTTAACTTCTTCGACAAAAACCGCCAGCCACTGATGGGCGATGATCGTTACCCCTCCAGTGTGCGTGTACGCGATTTGCACCTGATTGAAGAAACCCTGCAGCGGCTCGAACCGCCCGCCTGGCCAGAGACATTGCTGGGGACAATCGATAAGCCCCTGGCCGCCAAAGGCCGCGCACTGTTCGTCGAGAACTGCGCCGGCTGCCACGTACCCCGAGTGACGCAAGGCGAAGGCCGATACGTACAACACCTGAAAATGATCCCGGTGGAACACATCGGTACCGATCCTGGCGCCGCCAACAATATCGCCGACCACCGCTTCGACCTGACGGCGCTGCAATGGAACCAGGCGGAACTGGAAAAACTGGATGTAGATCCCCAACCCACCGAACCGCTGGACATGAGCCAAATGTCGGTGGCCAAGGGGCTGGCGTATGTCACCGCATTCGTCGAGAACCGCGCTTATCGTGAGGCTGGCATCACTCCGACCGAGCGCCCGGAGATGGATGGCTTTGGCCTGTCGATCGGTGTCAGGGAACTGCGCGCCTACAAGGCTCGCCCACTGGCGGGTGTGTGGGCGACGGCGCCGTTTCTGCACAACGGTTCGGTGCCAAGCATTTATCAATTGCTCTCGCCGCAGGATGAGCGCGCAACGACGTTCTACAAAGGCACGTTCGAGTACGACCCCCAACACTTGGGTTATCGCACCGAAGCCTTTACCAACGGCTTCCTGTTCGACACGCGCATCACCGGCAACCACAACAGCGGTCACGAATTCCGCTCCGGCAAGCTTGGCAACGGCGTGATCGGCCGCCTGCTGCAACCGCAGGAGCGCTGGGCATTGCTGGAGTATCTGAAAGTGCTGGGCGGCCCACTGGAGTCGCAACTGCCGTGACCCTGGTTCTTAACGGAAGGAATTTCTGAATGTTGAAGACCCTCTGGCTGCGCCTGGGCACTTTTCTCGGCAAGACGCTGCTGTGGTTGTTGGCGGTCGGACTTCTCGGCTGGGCGCTGGCCACGGCGTGGTTTTCCTGGCAGCACCGCGGACCAGTATCGGCGCAAGAACTGATCCCGGACGGCGAAGCTGCAATGACTCAGGACATCATTCAGACCGCCGTGCGTATCGTCGACCAGCATCGCGAAAGCACCCGTTACCTGCGTGATGCCCATGCCAAGGCCCACGGCTGTGTGAAAGCCGAAGTGCAGGTGTTGCCGGAGCTGGCGGGTGAATTGCGTCAGGGTGTGTTCAGCGAGCCCGGTAAAACCTGGCAGGCGACGATGCGCCTGTCCAACGGCAACGCTTATCCGCAGTTCGACAGCATCCGCGATGCCCGTGGCATGGCGATCAAACTGCTCGATGTGCCAGGCACGCAACTGCTGAGCGATCAGCAGCAACGCGGTGAACAGGACTTCGTGATGTTCAGCCATCCGAACTTTTTTGTCAGCGATGTCGCCGAGTATCGTCAGAACGTCGCCGCTCAGGCGGATGGCAAGAAGATGATGGCGTTCTTTCCCGGCTGGGATCCGCGTAGCTGGCAGGTTCGCCACCTGTTTATTGCCCTGGCGACGCTGTCCCCTGCTCCGTCGAGCCCGACCCAAACCACCTACTTTTCGGTTTCGCCCTATAAATTCGGAGAGGGCAATGCCAAGTTTCGTGTGATGCCCGACCCGGAAAACTGCCCTGCCTACAACCTCCCTGCGCAAAACCAGAAGTTGCCTAACTTCCTGCGCAGCGCGCTGAACCAGCAGTTGTCGACCGATCGGGTGCCCGCGTGTTTCGTCCTGCAGATCCAGCGTCAGGACGCGAACAAGTACATGCCGATCGAAGACACCAGCATTGAGTGGCGCGAGAGCGATGCGCCGTTCCAGACCGTGGCGCGGATCAAAGTACCGGCACAGGATTTCGATACGCCGGCTCTGAACCTGCAATGCGACAACCAGTCATTCAACCCCTGGTTCGGTCTTGAAGCGCATCGCCCGATCGGCGGCATCAACCGCCTGCGCAAAGCCGTCTACGAAGCCGTCAGCGATTACCGCCACGCGCGCAATGCCGGGCAGTGATCCCACAGGAAAAGCCAATCTCCAGACAGCAAAAAGCCCGCACTAAGCGGGCTTTTCGTGTGGTGACCTGGCGTTCAGTGTTCCAGGTTACCGAATATGGCGCAGCGGACGGGACTCGAACCCGCGACCCCCGGCGTGACAGGCCGGTATTCTAACCGACTGAACTACCGCTGCGCGTAGCGTTGAAAGTGGTGGGTGATGACGGGATCGAACCGCCGACATTCTGCTTGTAAGGCAGACGCTCTCCCAGCTGAGCTAATCACCCTTTACCTTCGTTGCGGGGCACATTATGCCACAGGTTTTTATAAAGTGTTGATTTAATTGAATTTTTTCAAAAAAATCTAAAAACCGGTGAAACAACGCATCCCGCGGGAACAACATGCAAACTACAGACAGAAAAAAACCCGCTTTAGCGGGTTTTTCCGTGGTGACCTGGCGTTCAGTGTTCCAGGTTACCGAATATGGCGCAGCGGACGGGACTCGAACCCGCGACCCCCGGCGTGACAGGCCGGTATTCTAACCGACTGAACTACCGCTGCGCGTAACACTTGAAACGAATGGTGGGTGATGACGGGATCGAACCGCCGACATTCTGCTTGTAAGGCAGACGCTCTCCCAGCTGAGCTAATCACCCTTCGCTTCGGTGTGGCGCGCATTCTACGGAGCGACCCTACCTCTGGCAAGCACTTTTTAAATTAATTTTCTGATGCCTTCCAAAGGCTTAGAGAAGGGTTGGCCTATGGCACACGGAGGACAATAATGCCCGCCTTTGTATAAAGGAGAGACTCACCCCATGTGGTTCAAAAACCTGCTTATCTATCGCCTGACCCAAGATCTGCCTGTTGATGCCGAGGCGTTGGAAACTGCACTGGCCACCAAACTGGCGCGCCCATGTGCAAGCCAGGAGTTGACCACCTACGGTTTCGTCGCACCGTTCGGCAAGGGTGAAGATGCGCCGCTGGTGCACGTTAGCGGTGACTTCCTGCTGATCAGCGCGCGCAAGGAAGAACGCATTCTGCCGGGCAGCGTCGTGCGTGACGCGGTAAAGGAAAAGGTCGAAGAGATCGAAGCCGAGCAAATGCGCAAGGTCTATAAGAAGGAACGCGACCAGATCAAGGATGAAATCATCCAGGCCTTCTTGCCCCGTGCCTTTATTCGCCGCTCATCGACCTTCGCTGCCATCGCGCCGAAACAGGGCCTGATCCTGGTCAACTCGGCCAGCCCGAAACGCGCCGAAGACCTGCTGTCCACCCTGCGTGAAGTGATCGGCACCCTGCCGGTACGTCCACTGACCGTGAAAATGTCGCCGACCGCGACCATGACCGAATGGGTCACCACCCAGAAAGCAGCGGACGATTTCTTTGTACTAGACGAGTGCGAACTGCGCGACACCCACGAAGACGGCGGCATCGTGCGTTGCAAGCGCCAGGACCTGACCAGCGAAGAAATCCAGCTGCACCTGAGCACCGGCAAAGTGGTCACTCAGCTGTCGCTGGCCTGGCAGGACAAACTGTCTTTCGTCCTCGACGACAAGATGGTGGTCAAGCGCCTGAAGTTCGAAGACCTGTTGCAAGACCAGGCGGAACAGGACGGTGGCGACGAAGCCCTCGGCCAACTGGATGCCAGCTTCACTCTGATGATGCTGACCTTCGGCGACTTCCTGCCGGCGCTGGTTGAAGCGTTGGGTGGAGAAGAGACTCCGCAAGGGATCTGATTTTTCCCCGGATAATCGGCACCTTTAAAAGATCGCAGCCTGCGGCAGTTCCTACAGGGAAACTCATTCCAATGTAGGGTTATCGCAGACTGCGATCTTTTTTTGTGAGAAGCGTATGCTTAGCTCCCTACGCTTTCACATAACAAGGAACACGCCATGCGCGCACTGGCTGCATTGAGTCGCTTTGTCGGCAACACCTTCGCTTACTGGGTACTGATTTTCGCCGTCGTGGCGTTCCTGCAACCGGCATGGTTCATCGGCCTCAAAGGCGCCATCGTGCCGCTGTTGGGCCTGGTGATGTTCGGCATGGGCCTGACCCTCAAGCTCGAAGACTTCGCTGAAGTCGCCCGTCATCCGTGGCGCGTGGCTTTGGGTGTAGTGGCGCATTTCGTGATCATGCCCGGCGTGGCGTGGTTGCTCTGCCAGGCGTTCCATTTGCCAGCGGAAATCGCCGTCGGTGTGATCCTGGTTGGTTGCTGCCCAAGCGGCACGTCGTCGAACGTGATGACCTGGCTCGCACGTGGCGATCTCGCACTGTCGGTAGCCATCGCTGCCGTGACCACCCTCCTCGCCCCGCTGCTGACCCCGGCGTTGATCTGGCTGCTGGCTTCGGCCTGGTTGCCGGTGTCGTTCATGGAGTTGTTCTGGTCGATCCTGCAAGTGGTGCTACTGCCCATCGTGTTGGGTGTGGTTGCCCAGCGCCTGCTTGGCGACAAGGTGCGTCACGCGGTGGACGTTTTGCCGTTGGTATCGGTGGTGAGCATCGTGATCATCGTCACCGCCGTGGTCGCCGCCAGCCAGGCGAAGATCGCCGAATCCGGCCTGCTGATCATGGCCGTGGTCATGCTGCACAACAGCTTCGGTTACCTGCTGGGTTACTTCACCGGCCGTCTGTTCAAGCTGCCATTGGCCCAGCGCAAATCCCTGGCACTGGAAGTCGGCATGCAGAACTCGGGGTTGGGCGCCGCCCTGGCCAGTGCACACTTCTCGCCGCTGGCGGCGGTACCGAGCGCATTGTTCAGCGTCTGGCACAATATTTCCGGTGCGCTGCTCTCGACGTATTTCCGGCGCATGAGCGAGAAAGAAGATCGCGAAATGGCCGCTCAGCAGACCACTGACTGATTCAAAAACTTGATCCCCGGGTTAATGCTGGGCACTCTGTTGCGCAACGCGGGGACGACCTCGCGGCTCGATCGAGTCATTAATCTGGGGACGACCCCGTCAATCGATGGAGGTCTTCATGTCCTGGATCATTCTGTTTTTCGCCGGTCTGTTCGAAGTCGGCTGGGCCGTCGGCCTGAAGTACACCGATGGCTTCAGCCGTCCGCTCCCCACTGTCCTCACCGTTGCGGCCATGGCTATCAGCCTTGGCTTGCTGGGCCTTGCCATGAAGGAATTGCCACTGGGCACGGCGTATGCGATCTGGACTGGCGTGGGCGCCGTCGGCACTGTGATTGCCGGGATCATTTTGTTTGGTGAGTCGATGGCATTGTTTCGACTGGCCAGTGTGGCGTTGATTATTGCCGGGTTGGTTGGGCTGAAGGTCAGCGCGTAGGTCACTGGCCCCCATCGCTGGCAAGCCAGCTCCCACAGGGATCTTCAGTGAACACCTGATAGGTGCATACCATCGATCTTGTGGGAGCTGGCTTGCCAGCGATGAGGCCAGCACCGTCACCCGCTATCTAACCGCTCCGCGCAACTCCCCGACCAATTGCTGCAACCTGGCAGGCTCCGCCACCTCGACCGCCACCGCCGGCCCAGCCACCAGCGTCACCCGCGACCACAGCCGGTGAAACATCCCTTTGTTCGGATCGCGGCTGAAGAAGCTCCCCCACAACCCTTGCAACGCCAGCGGAATCACCGGTACTGGCGTCTCTTCGAGAATCCGTGTCAGCCCGCCCTTGAACTCGTTGAGCTCGCCATCAGCCGTCAACTTGCCCTCAGGGAAAATGCACACCAGTTCGCCGTCCTTCAGGTACTGGGCAATGCGCGTGAAGGCCTTTTCGTAGATCTGGATGTCTTCGTGGCGTCCCGCAATCGGAATCGTCCCCGCCGTACGGAAGATAAAGTTCAGCACCGGCAGGTTGTAGATTTTGTAGTACATGACAAAGCGAATCGGCCTACGTACTGCACCGCCAATCAGCAAGGCATCGACGAACGACACGTGGTTGCACACCAGCAGCGCGGCGCCTTCGTCCGGTATCGACTCAAGATTGCGATGCTGCACGCGGTACATGGAATGGCTGAGCAGCCAGATCATGAAACGCATGGTGAACTCAGGGACAATTTTGAAGATGTAGGCGTTGACGCCGATGTTGAGCAACGACACCACCAGGAACAACTGCGGGATCGACAGCTTGGCCACGCTCAGCAAGATGATCGAGACAATCGCCGACACCACCATGAACAACGCGTTGAGAATGTTGTTGGCGGCAATCACCCGCGCCCGCTCGTTTTCGGCGGTGCGCGACTGGATCAGCGCGTACAACGGGACGATGTAGAAACCACCGAACACGCCGAGTCCGAGGATGTCGAGCAGCACCAGCCAGGTGTGGCCGAAACCGAGAACTTCGATCCAGCCGTGCCCCGCAACGCTGTCCGGAATTCCGCCGGAATGCCACCACAACAGCAAACCAAACACGGTCAGGCCGAACGAACCGAACGGCACCAGGCCGATTTCGACTTTGCGCCCGGACAGTTTTTCGCAAAGCATCGAACCCACGGCGATACCGACCGAGAACACCGTGAGAATCAGCGTCACCACGGTCTCGTCACCGTGCATCCACTCCTTGGCGTACGCCGGGATCTGCGTCAGATAAATTGCCCCGACAAACCAGAACCACGAGTTGCCGACGATCGAGCGCGATACCGCCGGGGTCTGCCCCAGGCCCAGCTTAAGCGTGGCCCAGGACTGGCTGAAAATGTTCCAGTTCAGGCGCATTTCCGGCGTCGCCGCCGCTGCCCGCGGAATGCCGCGACTGGCCAGGTAACCGAGCACGGCAATGCCGATAATCGCGGTGGAAACCACGGGCGCGTAATGACTGGACGACATCATGATCCCGGCGCCGATGGTCCCCGCCAGGATCGCCAGGAAGGTGCCCATTTCCACCAGGCCGTTGCCACCGACCAGTTCATCTTCACGCAGGGCTTGCGGCAGGATCGAATACTTCACCGGTCCGAACAGCGCCGAATGCGTGCCCATGGCGAACAGCGCCAGCAGCATCAGCGACAGGTGATCGAACATGAAGCCGACCGCGCCGACCGCCATGATGACGATTTCCCCGAGTTTGATCAGACGGATCAAGGCGTCCTTGGCGAACTTTTCTCCGAACTGCCCGGCCAGCGCCGAGAACAGAAAGAACGGCAGGATGAACAGCAGCGCACACAGGTTGACCCAGATCGAACGGTCACCGTCGATGGTGAGCTTGTACAAAATGGCGAGGATCAACGACTGTTTGAAGATGTTGTCGTTGAACGCCCCGAGAGACTGGGTCACGAAGAACGGCAGGAAACGCCGTGTGCGCAGCAAGGTGAATTGTGAGGGGTGACTCATCGTCCATGTGTCCCTGATGTTAGGTAAAGAGTGGCCTGGGTTCTTTGATTGGAATGTCGAACATCGATCCAGGCCACACATTACCTAAATTTCGCCGGTTATTTCTTCAATCCTGCAATGCACGGTGACACAAACAACTCACCCCGCCATGCGCCTTGCAGCGTCCGCTTGCCGACGATCAGCCACATCAACGCCAGCAATGCCACCAGCAGGCAGCCAAAGACCGCGAAAAACGTCAGGTTCAAGGTACTGGCCAGTTTCAGCGTTGCCAGGGAATAGACGCCCAACGGAAAGGTGAAGCCCCACCAGCCAAGGTTGAAAGGTATGCCGGCGCGTAGATAACGCAGGGTGATCAGCACCGCCATCAGCATCCACCACAAGCCGAAGCCCCACAGGGTGATACCGGCAACCAGACCCAACCCGGCCGCAATTTCACCGATGCCCGCCATGCCATTCACGGCAAAGATCGCAGGAGCGTCGGCACCCAACAGCAACATGCCCAGCGCACCGGTACCGATCGGCCCCAATGCCAGCCAACTGGAAGCGGCCATGTTTTCGTGGGGCAATTTATGCAGGGCCATGCGCAACAGCAGAATTGTCAGAATGCTGAACGCCACCGGTAGGGAAAATGCCCAGAGCACGTAGCTGGTCACCAGCACCACCAGCTGCGAGTGAGCGTCGACCAAGTGTGGCGCCAGCAAGCCACCGCTGGCGGCGGCCACTTCCGCCGCCACCACTGGCAGCAGCCACACGGCCGTCATTTGATCGATGCTGTGTTCCTGGCGGGTGAACATCATGAAAGGAATCAGCACCCCGCACGCCAGAGACATCGCCACATCCAGCCACCACAGGACCTCGGCCAGTTGAATCACGCCTTCGCCCCAGCGCGGCAATCCGAACAGCAGAAAACCATTGATGATGGTCGCGAGGCCCATGGGAATGGTGCCGAAAAACATCGACACCGTGGAGTGACCGAAAATCCGCCGCGCCTCATCGAAAAACAGCAGCCAACGCGCCGCGTACAGTGCGGTGAACAACAGAAACAGAACGATATTGAACAGCCAAAGGGCTTCGGCAATGCCGTGCAAAACGGAATTGGCTACGGGCAATTGCGCCAGCGCCAGGGCCAGCACTCCGGTGCCCATGGTGGCGGCGAACCAGTTCGGAGTGAACTGGCGAATCACCTCGCGCGGATGCTGCAAGTGGCTGAAAGGTTTGATGCCAGGCTTGGTGATGTGGATGCATGTCATGGCGAACTCCTGTCCTCTGGTGAGGTGGAGCCCATCATAGATCCGGATAGAATATCTATATAACGGGTAATATCTCTAACTATTATCTATTTTGCAGATACTAGCCTTTTATGGCTGTCCGGTAGCACTGCAAGCGCTGACCGGACGCTGGCGCATCAACGCGAACAAGGCGCTGAGGGAGAGGACGATCAGCACCGCCCCATAACCATCAGTGGTGGTGACCAGCCCGAAGGTGTGCGTGAGATTGCCGGCTAGCAACGACGGCAGGCAGAACGCCAGATAACTGAGCACGTAATACGCCGACATCAACCCGGCCCGTTCATGGGGCAAGGCCAGTGGCACCAGGCTGCGCACGGCACCGAGGAAGCCGGCGCCAAAGCCACACCCGGCGATGAGTGTGCCAAGGAAAAACAGTGGCAGGCTGGCACTGTGCACTCCCAGCAAAACCAGGATCAGGCCGATCGGCAGCAGGCTGGCTCCCAACTGCAACGATCTGGCGGCAGCACGATTGCGCAACGTGTAGATCATCAACGCGCCCGTCAACGTCAGTGCGGCGACGGTCGCACCGCCGATCAGATTCGAGGTTGAGCCCGTCGCCGTGCGCACCAGGGAGGGTGCCAGGGATGCGTAAAAACCGCCGAGCGCCCAAGTCGCGGTATTGAGCGGCAGCACTCGCCACAACGTAGAACGCGCCTGAACCGGTACATGCAGGGTTGGCCGCAACGAGGCCCAGGCGCCGGGCTGCGACGAGACACTTTCCGGCAAACGCCAGACATACACGGCCTGCAGCGCGAACAAAGCCAGTAGCAGCCAATAGGTCAAGTGCAACGGTGCTGGCGCAAATTGCGCCAGCAAACCGCATCCCAGTCCACCCAGCGCCATGCCGATCAACGGTGCCACGCTATTGATCAGTGGTCCCTGCTGGCGGTCGGTGTCCAGCAGCGTCGCACTCAACACCGCGGTCGCCATGCCGGTGGCGAAGCCTTGCAGTACCCGGGCGCTGATCAGCCAAGTGACGCTGTCAGCGTAGATGAACAACAGCATCGCCACGGCATTGTGCATCACTGCCGTGAAGATCACCGGTTTGCGCCCAAGAAAGTCCGAGAGCGAACCGACCGTCAGTAGCGCCGCCAGCAGACTAAGGGCGTACACGCCGAAAATCAGGGTCAGCACGGCATTCGAGAATTGCAGTTGCTCTTGATACAAGTGATACAACGGTGTCGGCGCAGTGGACGCCGCCAGGAAACTGAGCAAGGTGATCGCCAGGAACCACAGGCTTGCACGGTTTGAACGGGAACTGGACATGGAAACCCTCCGCAAAAGCTAACTTTTTGCTTTTGCGGAGTGTGCTACCGGTTTGTGCTTAAAGCAAATTCTTTGTGTTAAGGTCCGATGCATTGCTTTTCAGAACCGGCGTTCTGTCGATACAGGCCCCGGCGCGAGACAGGAACTCCGTGATGACCGCTCCCACTTTACGTCCCGGTGGCCGCAGTGCCCGGGTGCAAGAATCGATTCATACCGCCGTGCGCGAACTCCTCGAAGAGCAGGATCGCGCCAGCGTGACGGTGCCGCAGATCGCTGCGCGCGCTGGCGTTACGCCTTCGACCATCTATCGGCGCTGGGGTGATTTGTCGGCGTTGCTGGCGGACGTCGCGCTCTCCCGCATGCAACCGGAAACCGAATCGGCCAACACCGGCAGCTTGTCCGGCGATGTGCGCGCCTGGGCGGATCAGTATCTGGACGAAATGAGCTCGGCGCCCGGTCGCAACATGCTGCGCGACGTGCAATCGAGCCTCAAGCCGAGCTATTGCGCGACGATCATTGGCGGGCAGTTGCAGGTCATTCTCGATCGCTATCCGGATGAACCAAAACCTGGTGTCGATCGGCTGATCAACCTGGTCGCGGCCCCTATCGTGTTTCGCATTCTGTTTTCCGAGGCGCCTCTGGAGGGCGAGGAATTGCATCGGTTGATCGAGATCGCCTTGAGTCAGCCATAACGACCGACGCCAGCATCAACATTGCCCATGACGCCTATCACTTCGATAGCCAAGCTCGATTCGCCGCCTGCATTTAGCGGGCCTATTCTTCAAGCATGTGTTCAACATGGACTTGAGGATCAGCATCATGGGCAAACGTCACCCCAACCTTCCCGCCTGGCAATGGCGTGCCTACCCGAACAATCACCAGCACCCGACCAATCTGGTGTTACACCTGATTGCCGTGCCGCTGTTCATCGTGGCGTTTCTGTTGATTGTGTCCGGGGTGTTCGGCCTGAATCTGGCGAATTTCGCCATTGGCATCATCGGTGTGATCGCCGCGCTCGGCTTGCAGCGTCATGGACACACACTGGAGGCTGAAGCCTCCGAGCCGTTCAGCGATCGTAAAGACGCGGTCTCACGCCTGCTGGTCGAGCAGTTCCTGACCTTCCCAAGGTTTTTCCTCAGTGGTGGCTGGTGGCGCGCCTGGCGTGAGCGCCACCGCCGTCACTGATCAGGCAAACACTGTCACCGTTTGCCGGCTCATGGCGATCAATCGGCCTTCAGCGTCCCACATCTTTGCGGCGGCGTGGCCGTAGCCGTCGGCGGCGTGCTCGGTTTCCACGAGGTATTTGCACCAGTCCAGCGTGCTCAATTCCAGCAACGGCTGCACGAACTCGATGGTCCAGGTCAGCGTACTGCCCATGGCTGGTTTCTTCAGGAACGGCATCACGGCGGGTGGCCAGGCGTCTACCAGCGCCAGGATGTGCGCCTCGCTGACCGCCTCTTCCTTCACATCACCGCGCAAGCGCACCCATCCACCCATCTGGCGAGAGGTGCTGCCGGAGAACGGCAAGCCGCCGACACTCCAGCGCATCGCCAGGTGCCGCATGAATTCCGGGATAACGCCCTCGATGAATGGCAGTTCCTGGCAATCGTCCCAATGCTTCATCTCGGGCGCAGGCTCTGACTTCACTGCCACTTCCGAGGGACGCGAAGCGCCGAAGCTGCCCTGGATCACCGTCACGACCTGTCCCTTCTGCATCGCCCGCCCCAGCACCTGGCTGACGGCTTTTCCTTCGCGTAGCACGTCGACTTCAAAACTGACCGGCACTTCCGGCTCGACGGGTCCAACGAAAGTAATCGCCAGCGAACGCACCGGCCGGTCAGCCGGGACTTTTGCGCGCATGGCTTCGTACTGCAAAGCAGCCACCAAACCACCGAAACTGGCGCGGCCCTGCGCCCAAGAGGCGGGGATAGACAACTCCAGCGGCTGGCGGCGGACGGCGTCGAGCAGATCGGAGAAGCGCATGAAAACCTCAGGAGCAGAAAAAGGATGAAGGGATCTTAACCAGCTGGCGAAGGCTGTACAGCGCGCATTCCGGCCAAATTTGCTGACAGATGGGCCGGAAAGTACCGCCCCCCTTAGAGCCGTCTTGCGTTGAACTCAGGATTTGAAGCAATCCGCACTGAGCTTGTCCAGCACACGGTCGGCGCGTTGTTCGGCCTTGACCATGGTGGCTTGCCAAACCGCGACACAGGGCTGCAAATCGGCTTCCTGCTCGGCAATGGCCAGCCATTGCAGGCAGTCGTGCCAGTCCCCCAAAGCGCCCTGTGCCGATCTCAATCGGGGCATCGCCGCTTTCGGCAAGCGATCCAGTTCGGGATAGGCATCGATGCCATAGCGCACGCGCTTGATCAACAGGCGCAAGCGATGGCGGTCATGGGCGGGATCGTGCAGGGCTTCGTCGAGTTTCTTCCACTGTTTGCCCAGGCGTTTCTCAATGCGCTTGCCCAATCCCTTGAGCAAACCCTGACGTTCAGAGGCCCGCAAAAAACGCGGAAAGGCATCAAGGATGACCAGCAATTGCGCCAGCTCGGTACTCGACGCCACCGCAGGGTAAGCCTCGGCCATCTGCGCCAACCGGCACTGCGCGGCTTCGGGTTGGTCGTGCTGCAGCAAGTAGGCCGCCAACACTTCACGATCGCGCCACGGCGTGGTCAAGTCACCGACACCGGAAGCCGCCGTTTCCAGTTGCTCGACGCCCGGCAGTCCGCTCAATGGTCGCAACAGACTGCGCAACCGGCGCACCGTTGTCCGCAGGTCATGCAAGGCTTCAGGGTCGGTACGCGCACTCAAACGCGCCTGACAGGCCAGTACACGAACTTCCAGGCCCAAGACATGAGCCACTAATCGATCAACCAATGCCGACATCGCTTGCTCCCTGACTCGAATGTCCCCTGTAGCCCTGCATCATGCCTCAACGGCCGGCGCGTGACTCACGAATATAGAAGCGCGCCTTCTCGGCTTTTTGGGTACAGCCTTCGAACCCTTCGAATTGCTGCTGGGTCTTGGCCGCGGTCAGCAGCGACAAGGCCTTGGAGTAACTCACCGTCCCGGCGAAACCCTCGGCCTTGGCCAGGTCCAGCTCGTGCCATGCAGCATCGAGGTTGCTACCGCAGCTGTCGCGATAAGCGGTTTTACCGGCGCAACCGGCGAGCGCCAGGGCAATCAGTGGCACACAGATCCAGGCTTTCATCACTCACTCCTCAAACATAGGAAAACAGTCATGCAGGTAGGACGGTCTGGCGCGTGAAAAGTGCCGTCCATCGCCCGCGCAAACTGTAGCGCTGACGAGAATAACCATCCGCCGCCATCAAGTGTCGAAAAAACGACGCGTTCGCTGTACCGAGCGACCTTGGCGATTGAAGCGTCCCCCTCGATGGGTGCATTGTTGAACCATTCAAACGAGGGCGATTGATGAAAAAGCGTGTCGCACTGGTGTTGGGCTCGGGTGGAGCCCGGGGTTATGCCCATATCGGCGTTATCCAGGAGATCGAACGGCGAGGCTACGATATCGCCTGTATCGCCGGTTGTTCCATGGGCGCGGTGGTCGGCGGGATCTACGCCGCCGGCAAACTCGATGAATATCGCGACTGGATCGAGAGCCTGGACTACCTCGACGTGCTGCGTCTGGTGGATGTCAGTTTTCGCCTGGGGGCGATCCGTGGGGAGAAAGTCTTCGGGCAGATCCGCAAGATCGTCGGCGAGATCAATATCGAAGACCTGCGCATTCCCTACACGGCGGTGGCCACCGACCTGACCAACCAGCAGGAAATCTGGTTCCAGGAAGGTTGCCTGCACCAGGCGATGCGCGCCTCGGCGGCGATTCCCAGTTTGTTTACGCCGGTGATGCAGGGCAATCGCATGCTGGTGGACGGTGGGATTCTCAACCCGTTGCCGATCGTGCCGGTGGTGTCCAGCCACTGCGACCTGATCATCGCGGTCAACCTCAACTCCACCAACCAGCGCCATTATCAACTGCCGGTGATCGAGCGCCCTGCCGCGTTCAAGAGCCGTTTCAACAGCCTGCTTAATTCCCTCGGCTCGAAAATGCCATTCCGGCGCAAGCAGGCCGAGCAATTACTGCTGCTGGAGAAAGAAGCGTTGATGGCGGAGGCGGCCGAGATCAACCCGTGGGTCGAATCCGCCGAACCGGAAGCCCAGCAACCGGCTGCAGCCCCGGAACGCGAAGGCGCGCCGAAGTCCGCCACCGGGTCGTTCATCATCGACAACGTCGGCCCGGCGTCCTTGCTGGACTTGATCAACCAGAGTTTCGAGGTGATGCAGACGTCGTTGGCGCAGTACAAGATTGCCGGGTATCCGCCCGACGTTTTGATCAACGTGCCGAAGCGGGTTTGCCGGTTTTTCGAGTTCTACAAAGCGCCGGAATTGATCGCGCTGGGGCGGGAAATTGCGCGGGATACTTTGGATCGGTATGAGAATGAGCGGGATTCCTGAGACTCTCGGATGAATGTACCGGCCTCATCGCGAGCAGGCTCGCTTGTATGCTAGGACTTGAAGGGAGGAGGAGGGACAAGGCTCGATTCTGACTGTTAGCGCAGTACAGATCCGTGGGAGATTTCGCCCCTCCTCCTTTCACCCAAGCGCCGATAAAGAATGCATCTGGCTAGACCGACGATAGGAACAAGCCTGCGCCTCTGGGTGAGCCCTTCAAGTGCTCAAAACCATATCTCGGGGGATGTTTAATGGCAATGCCGGTTTCTGCTATCAAGCCAATCGTGGGCGTGGATGTCGCCAAGAGTGAGTTGATGATCTATCAGGCCGAACTGGATCTGCTTGAGACGCTTCCCAATAACAAGCCAGCCATCAAGAAATGGCTGAAAGCCTTGCTGGCACCGGTCGATATCGCTATTGAGTCGACCAATATCTATCACCTGGAGTTCGCCGACCTGGCCCATGAGGCCGGTTGCACCATTTACATGGTCGGTGGCTATGAACTGAGCCATTACCGCAAAGGTGTGAAAGTTCGCGCCAAAACTGACGCGCTGGATGCAAAGTTACTCGCTCGCTATCTGAAGAACGAGTATGAAGAGCTTCATCCATGGATTCCGCCATCGCCGTTGTACCGCTGCCTCTTGAGCCTTTTCCGCCGGCGCGCGGCGCTGGTTCAGGCGCGGGTTGGCTTGGTGCAGAGCTGGACAAATGAACCGCTGCTCAAAGCCGCTTTTGCCGAGCAAGTGGCCTCCATGCAGAGGCTTGAAGGGCTGGTCGAGAAAATGATCAACGACCGCCTGAAAGAAGCCGGCTTGCTTGCCCAGTTGAAGCGTTGCATGAAAGTCGAAGGTATCGGCTTTCTGACTGGTGCCCGCTTGATCGCGGCTTTTCAGCGAGGCGATTTCAGAAATGCAGATGCCTTCATCGCGTTTTTGGGGATGGATTTGCGGGTATCGCAGTCAGGACAAAAAGACGGTCGCCGCAGCCTGACCAAGCGCGGCGATCCGGAGGCGCGTCGGCTTTTGCACAACGCTGCCATGTCGGCCAGCCGCACAGCCGCCTGGAAAGGTTTTTACCAAGAACAAAGAGCTAAAGGGTTCAGTACTACGCAGGCACTGGTGATCTTGGCCCGTAAACTTGCCCGGATCGTATTTGCACTGCTGAAAGGGCAAGGTGAATACCAACCGAAAGCAGGTTGAAGGCTTCCCCTCAACCATAGAATCTCCCACAGAGATCTTTAGCGGTCACAACTATTGTGCTCAACATCAAACCCTTGTGGGAGCGAACCTGCTCGCGATGAGGCCAGGTCAGTCGACAAAAATCCAAAGGTTACCCCTCACTCAACAACCGATACCCCACCCCCGCCTCGGTCACGATAAACCGCGGCTGGGTCGGATCATCCGCGAGTTTTTGCCGCAAGTGCCCGACCACGATCCGCAGGTAGTGACTGTCTTCGGTATGGGTCGGCCCCCATATGTCCTTGAGCAATTGCTGCTGAGTGATGACCCGCCCGGGATGTCGCGCCAGCTGCGCCAACACCGCGTATTCCTTGCGGGTCAGCGCGATTTCGACACCGTCGAGCAATACCCGTCGATAGGCCAGGTCCACCGTCAGCGGGCCGAAGGTCAACGCCGCTTGCTGCGCTTCGCCCACCGGAGCCTGGCGCAACAGCGCACGTATCCGCGCCAGGAACTCCTGAATGCCGAAAGGCTTGGTCACGTAGTCATTGGCGCCGCCATCCAGCGCCTCGACTTTCTGCCCTTCGCCGGCACGCACCGAGAGCACCAGCACCGGCACTGTCGACCACTCGCGAAACTCGCGCAGAACCTGTTGGCCATCCATGTCGGGCAAGCCGAGGTCGAGCACCAGCAAGTCCGGTTTGTTCAGCGCAGCCTGGGCCAGCCCTTCGTTGCCGGTGCCGGCTTCCAGCACTTTGTAGCCCTGCGAAGCGAGGCTGATGCGCAGGAATTTGCGGATCTGCGGTTCGTCGTCGATGACCAAAATGGTCGCAGTCTGGCTCATGAATTCACGTCAACACAAAGAGGTGGCTAGAGAGTAACGCACGCACAATCAGGCTTCACTTTCGGCACTTAATGTTCAAAGGCCGGCTGAGCCTGCAAAGGTAGGTGCAAAGTGATGCAGGTGCCGCGACCTGCGATCCCGTCGGCGACGCTGATCCGCCCGCCATGGGCACCAACCATGCCCTGACAGATCGCCAATCCCAGCCCGGTGCCCTGCCCGCCACGATCGCCGCGCGCAGCGGTGTAGAACATGTCGAAAATCTTCGACCGTTCCGACTCCGGAATCCCCGGTCCTTCATCGCTCACCGAGAAAAACAGCTCACTGTCATCGGCCCCCGCGCGCAATTGCAAACGCCCGTGGGACGGCGAAAAACGCGCGGCGTTTTCCATCACGTTGATCAGCGCCTGCTCGATCAGCGCAGCGTGGACGAACAGCAGCGGCAATTCTGCCGGTACTTCGGTGCTGACCTGTAACGGCGCCAGTACCGCACGCAGGCGATTGAGCGCGCTGCCGACGATGTCCGCCGGCGAAACCCAGTCTCGCGCCAGCTTCAGCGCGCCGTGACCGAGACGGGTCATGTCCAGCAGGTTTTGAATGTAGCGATCGAGCCGTTCAGCTTCATCGCGGGTGCCTTCGAGCAATTCGCGGCGATCCTCCAGCGGGATCGCTTCACCGAGGGCCAGCAAGCTGTCGATGCTGCCGCGCATGGAGGTCAGTGGCGTGCGCAAATCGTGGGACACCGAGGCCAGCAAGGCGCTGCGCAACTGTTCGGTTTCGCCGTGCAGCCGCGCCGCTTCCAGGTCATCGGCCAACTGCGCGCGGGCCAGCGCCTGGGCCAGCGGCTGACTCAACGCGGTCAACAACCGTCGACGCTGGCCGCTCAAGGTCTGGCCCTCTTTTGCGCACACACCGAGCAACGCCAGCGGTCCGTCCTCCACGGTGAGCGGCCACCACCACCAACGCCCGAACGGCAACGTACCGGTGCCGGCGCCGGCCGGTTGATCGTGTTGCCAAGCCCAATCGGCGGCGGCGCGTTCCGCTTCGGAGAACTCCAGCGGTCCACCGGTCTCGACTTTCCAGCCACTGGGACCGTCGCGATTGAGCAGGCACAGTTGCAGATCACTCCAGCCTTCGAGGTGATGCGCCGCAGCGCTGATCACCGCCTGGCGGTCGGTGGCGGCAGTGAGTTTGCGCGACAGGTCGAGCAGTTCGGTGGTTTCCTCCTGGGTATCGCGCAGGGCCTGCAATTGCCGCCGTTGCCGCGCTGCGAGGTTACCGGTGAGGGCCGCCATCAGCAGGAAGAACAGCAAGGTCAGCACGTCTTCTTCGCGCTGGATGCTGAAGGAAAAATTCGGTGGAATGAACAGGAAGTCGTAGGTCAGAAACGACAGCGCCGCGCAGACCAGCGCCGGCCCCAGGCTACTGCGTACCGCCACCAGCAAGACGGCGGCGAGGAACACCAGCGAGATGTTGGGTAGCGGTAAAGTTTTTGCCACGGCCCAGGCCAGCGCGGAAGCCAGAATCGTCGCCACCACCGCTAGGGCGTAGTCGAACCACACCAGCGACTGCATCGAACGCTGCCGAAGTTGATGCTGTTCGTGATCACTGTCGAGGACGTTGATTTCCAGCCCGCGAGCCGTGCACAGCAGCCGCGCTGCCAGCCCGCCACCGAACAAACGGCGACGCAAACTCGGACGGGACTGGCCGACCAGCACCAGGCTGGCACGACGCTCGGCGGCATGCTGGATCAAGGTTTTCGCCACTTCACCGGCGCGCAGCAACACCACTTCGCCGCCCAGGCGTTCGGCCAATTGCTGCGCGCTTTGCAAACGCAGGCGCGACTGTTCGTCACGCACGCTGCCGTTGTCCACGTGCACCAGGCTCCACGGCAGATGCCGACGCTGAGCAACGCGACTGGCGTGGCGTACCAGGCGTTCGGCCTGGGCATCGCCATCGACCCCCACCAACAAACGCCCGCGTACGGCTGGTGCTGCCTGCCCCAACTGCCGGTAGCCCTGGGCCAGGTCGTTATCGACCTGAGCCGCCGCGGTTTGCATCGCCAGTTCACGCAGGGCCGTCAGGTTGGTCTGGGAAAAAAACGCGTCGATGGCCGCCCTCGCCTGCTCCGGCACGTACACCTTGCCATCGCGCAAACGCTCCAGCAGCTCGCGCGGCGGCAGGTCGATCAACAGCAGTTCGTAGGCTTCTTGCAGCACCCAGTCCGGCAGGGTTTCGCGAACCTGTACACCGGTGATGCCGCGCACCTGGTCGTTGAGACTTTCCAGGTGCTGGACGTTGACCGTGGTGTAGACATCGATGCCGGCCGCGAGCAGTTCCTGAATGTCCTGCCAGCGCTTTTCGTGCCGGCTGCCGGGCGCATTGGTGTGGGCCAGTTCGTCCACCAGCACCAGTTTCGGTTTGGTCGCGAGCAGGCCGTCAAGGTCCATTTCCTCAAGCTCGACGCCACGGTATTCCGAACGCACCAAAGATTGCTGCGGCAAGCCGCTGAGCAGCGCTTCGGTTTCGGAGCGGCCATGGGTTTCGACGACGCCAGCGATGACTTTCACCCCTTGGCGCAGCTGGGTGTGAGCCGCTTGCAGCATGGCGTAGGTCTTGCCGACACCCGGCGCGGCGCCGAGAAATACCTTGAGCCGGCCACGGCCATCGCGGGGCAGGTCTGCTAACAGCGCGTCGGCGCGGCCGGAGTCGCTCATGCTTTAAATTCTCGTTTTTTTCTGATGTTGATGGAGTGCCTTTCAGGCCGTCATCGCGAGCAGGCTCGCTCCCACATTTTGGAATGTGTATTCCTGTGGGAGCGAGCCTGCTCGCGATTGGGGGCGCCACAGATCTACAGGTTTTCCAGCGCCCGATTCAACTCAAGCACATTCACCACCGGCGGCCCCACCAGCGGCTGCTCGATATGGGCGTCCAGCAGGTTTTGCAGGGTCGCCACCGGCACATTACGTGCCGTTGCAACACGCGCCAGTTGATAGGCAATCGCGGCCGGTGGCAAGTGAGGATCGAGGCCACTGCCGGACGTGGTGAGCATGGCCAGCGGCACGGGTCCCTGACCGGGCACTACCAGTTTGCTGGCATCGTCGATCACCCGGGTGGCCAGCGCTGGGTTGCTCGGCGACAGATTGCTCGCGCCGCTCGCCACCGTGGCAAAGGCACCGGCCGATGGCCGTGGGTGGAACCAGGCGTCGCCGACGAAATCCTGGGCGATCAGTGATGAGCCGCGGACTTTGCCGTCAGTGTCTTGCACCAGGCTGCCATTGGCCTGATCCGGGAACGCAACCTGGGCCACGCCGGTGACTACCAGGGGATAAGCGACGCCGGTGATCAGGGTCATCAGGACCAGCAGGCTCAGGGCCGGGCGTATCATTGTGGACATTTCAAAATCCTCGAATTCGGTGAAAACAAACACATCACCTGTGGCGAGGGAGCTTGCTCCCGTTCGGCTGCGAAGCAGTCGTCATCCTGGTGAATGCGGTATGTCTGAACAAATGCGGTGTCTGGGATGGGGCCGCTTTGCAGCCCAGCGGGAGCAAGCTGCCTCGCCACAAAAGCCCCACCACAGCGTCCTATCGTCAAACCAGATGCAACGCCGTCAACAGCATGTCGATCGCCTTGATGCCCACGAACGGCACCAGAATCCCGCCCAGCCCGTAGATCAGCAGATTGCGGCGCAGCAATGCCGCCGCACTGGCCGCCTGCACTCGCACCCCGCGCAGTGCCAACGGAATCAGCACCACGATGATCAATGCGTTGAACACGATTGCCGAGAGAATCGCGCTCTGCGGGCTGCTCAGGTGCATGACGTTGAGCACGCCCAGTTGCGGATAGATCGAGGCGAACAGTGCCGGCAGGATCGCGAAGTATTTGGCCACGTCGTTGGCGATGGAAAATGTTGTCAGCGCGCCACGAGTCACCAGCAGTTCCTTGCCGATCTGCACCACGTCCAGCAGCTTGGTCGGGTCGCTGTCGAGGTCGACCATGTTGGCCGCTTCACGCGCCGCTTGCGTACCGTCGCTCATCGCCATGCCGACGTCTGCCTGGGCCAGCGCCGGGGCATCGTTGGCGCCGTCGCCGCACATCGCGACCAGGCGCCCGTCGTTTTGCTCATGACGAATGCGCGCCAGTTTTTTCTCCGGCGTGGCTTCTGCCAGCACGTCGTCCACACCGGCTTCAGCAGCAATCGCCGCAGCGGTCAGCGGGTTGTCGCCGGTGACCATGACCGTACGAATCCCCAGTTTGCGCAGCTCGGCGAAACGCTCGCGGATGCCGGGTTTGACCACGTCCTTGAGGTGGATCGCGCCGAGCAATTTGCCGTCGACGCAGACCAGCAACGGGGTGCCGCCGCTTTGCGCAATTTTGTCGATTTCACGGGACAACGGTGCGGCGAGATCGGCGCGAGTGAGGCCCACAAAGGCCAGCAACGAATCCACCGCGCCTTTGCGATACACGCGCCCCTGATAGTCGACACCGGACAGGCGAGTCTCTGCGCTGAACGGTACGGCGGTCAGCAATTCGCTGGCCGGTTCGGGTTGTGGCTGGGTTCCACGCAGGTACTCGACGATGGACTTGCCTTCCGCCGTGTCATCCGCCAGCGAGGCAAACAATGCACCCTCGGCCAGTTCCCGGGCAGTGACGCCCGGCGCGGCATAGACCGCCGTGCAACGACGGTTACCGAAAGTGATGGTGCCCGTCTTGTCCAGCAGCAGGACGTGTACGTCCCCCGCCGCTTCCACGGCGCGACCGGACTTGGCGATTACGTTCAGGCGCACCAGGCGATCCATCCCGGCGATACCAATGGCCGACAACAGGCCGCCGATGGTGGTCGGAATCAGCGTGACCAACAACGCCACCAGAAACACCAGCGGCAGGCTGCCGTTGGCGAAGTGGGCAAACGGTTGCAGCGTGACCACCACCATCAGGAAGATCAGGGTCAGGCCGATCAGCAGGATGTCGAGTGCTACTTCGTTCGGGGTTTTCTGGCGCTTGGCACCTTCGACCAGAGCGATCATGCGGTCCAGTGTCGACTCGCCGGGGTTAGCGGTGATCTTCACCAGCAGCCAGTCGGAGACCAGCCGCGTGTTGCCGGTGACGGCCGAACGGTCGCCACCAGACTCACGAATCACCGGTGCGGATTCACCGGTAATCGCCGCTTCGTTGACCGCCGCGATGCCTTCGATCACTTCACCGTCACCGGGGATCATCTCCCCCGCTTCGACGCGCACCACATCACCTTTGCGCAGGCTGGTAGCCGGCACCACCTGGAAGGTGCCGTTGCTGGTTTTACGCCGGGCGCTCAAACCTTCACTGCCGGCCTTGAGGCTGTCGGCGCGGGCCTTGCCGCGACCTTCAGCCAAGGCTTCGGCGAAGTTGGCGAACAGCACGGTGAACCACAGCCACACGGCAATTTGCGCGGCGACGAAGGTCGGCACCGCCGCGTCAGGAATGAAGCACAGCACGGTGGTCAGGATGGCGGTCAGTTCGACCACCAGCATCACTGGCGCACGCTGCAATTGCCGTGGGTCGAGCTTGACGAAGGCTTGCACCAGCGCCGGGCGCCACAGGGCCGAGATCGCGGTTTTCGGTTGCTCCGGCGCCTTCGCGGCGACCGGTTTAGTTACGGGCATATTCATCAAATAGTCCTCAGAAGCCCATGCTCAAATGTTCAGCGATAGGACCCAGTGCCAAAGTCGGCAGGAAGGTCAAACCACCCACAAGCAAAATGGTCACCGTCAGCAAGGTCACGAACAGCGGGCCGTGGGTCGGGAAACTGTTCTGGCCGATCGGTGCGGTTTTCTTCATCGCCAGGCTGCCGGCCAACGCCAGAACCGGGAGGATGTAGCCGAAACGACCGATCAACATGCCCAGGCCCAGCATCAGGTTGTGGAACGGTGTGTTGGCGCCGAAGCCACCGAACGCCGAACCGTTGTTGGCACCGGCTGAGGTGTAGGCGTAAAGCAGTTGACTGAAGCCGTGGGCGCCGGGGTTGCTCACCGAGGCCACCGGACCGGGCAGGCTCGCAGCAATCGCACTGAGCACCAGCACGCCAATCGGCATGACCATCAAGGTCACCACCAGCCATTGCACTTCCCTGGCTTGCAGTTTCTTGCCGAGGTATTCCGGAGTGCGGCCGATCATCAGGCCGGCGAGGAACACCGCGATCAGCACGTTGAGCAACATGCCGTAGAGCCCGGCGCCGACACCGCCGAAGATCACTTCACCGACCATCATGTTGACCAGCGCGACCATACCGCTCAGCGGGTTGAGGCTGTCGTGCATGCCGTTGACCGAGCCGTTGGACGCGGCGGTGGTGGTCACTGACCACAGCACTGTGGCGGTGGTGCCAAACCGTGCTTCCTTGCCTTCCAGCGGCGCGGTCTGTTCGACGGCGGCGTTGTTCATTGCCGGGTTCGGTTGGTATTCGGCCCACATGGAAGTTGCGCCGCCGATCAGGAATAGCGCCAGCATGCAGGCGATGATTGCGCGGCTCTGGCGCAGGTCCTTCACGTAATGGCCGAAGGTGAACACCAGCGCGGCAGGGATCAGAATGATCGAGGCCATCTCGAACAGGTTGCTCCATGCCGTCGGGTTCTCGAACGGATGCGCCGAGTTCACGCCAAAGAAACCACCACCGTTGGTGCCCAGTTGCTTGATCGCAATCTGGCTGGCAGCCGGGCCCAGCGGGATCACTTGATCAACGCCCTGCATCGTTACCGCATTCACGTATTGCGCGAAGGTTTGCGGTACGCCTTGCCACACCAGGTACAGCGCCAGCAGCAGGCACAGCGGCAGCAGGCCGTAGAGGGTGGCGCGGGTCATGTCGACCCAGAAGTTGCCCAGCGATGCGGTGGATTTGCGACCGATGCCACGGCACAGCGCAACCAGTACGGCCAGGCCGGTGGCGGCGCTGACGAAGTTCTGCACGGTGAGGCCGACCATCTGGCTCAGGTAGCTCAGCGACGCTTCGCCGCTGTAGGCCTGCCAGTTGGTGTTGGTCATGAAGCTGACGGCGGTGTTGAACGCCAGTGTCCACTCCTGGCCCGGCAGATTCTGCGGGTTGAGCGGCAAATGATCCTGGAACAATAAAATCGCGAACAACAGCAGGAAGCCCGCGAGGTTGAAAGCGAGCAAGGCCAAAGCGTACTTCTGCCAACTCTGTTCAGCCTGCGGATCGACGCCCGCCACGCGATAGCATCCACGCTCCACGGGCCCGAGGATCGGCGTCAACCAGGTGCGCTGGCCTTCCATTACCTTGTAGTAGTAGCGCCCGAGAAACGGCGCCGGGACCAATACCAACGCGAAAAACGCGAGGATCAGCCAATAGTCATAACTGTGCATAGCCGCTCCTAGTTCCGGTCCGCGCGCAACAGCGCAACCAACAGATAAATGAACAGCCCCACTGCCAACAGCAGTGACACCCCGTCCAGAACGCTCATGGAAGTTCTCCGTGTTACGGCGTATTGCCGCGTGTGGAGTTATTGTCGGGATGGAGGCTGTAAAGGAACGAGACCGAGAGGGAGCGCGAGGCATAAAGAAGGCGTAAAGAGTGCTTTTGCGACCTGCCACTCGCTTCAGTGCACACTTTGCGCAAGAATGTCGGTTATTGACGCCTGCTTGCTGGAGAATTCCCCCTATGAATGTAATCACCACCGACCTGCCCGGTGTTCTGATCATCGAACCGAAGGTATTTGGTGATGAGCGAGGCTTCTTTTATGAGAGCTTCAATGCCAAGGCTTTTGCAGATGCGACGGGCGTGCACACACAGTTCGTCCAGGACAATCATTCGCGCTCGCAAAAAGGCGTATTACGCGGTCTGCATTACCAACTGGAAAACACCCAGGGCAAGCTGGTTCGTGTAACAGTCGGTGAAGTGCTCGATGTTGCCGTTGATATCCGCCGCAGCTCGCCGCATTTCGGCAAATCGGTTGCTGTGCACCTTTCCGCCGAGAATCATCGCCAGCTTTGGGTCCCGGAAGGTTTCGCCCATGGTTTTGTGGTGGTGAGTGATTTCGCCGAGTTCCTCTACAAAACCACCGACTACTACACCCCCTCCGCCGAGCGCAGCATCCGTTGGGATGACCCTGACCTGGCCATTGACTGGCAATTGAACGAAGCACCGCAACTGTCCGCCAAAGACCAGGCCGCGGCCTACTTCAAGGATGCTGAGGTTTTTTCCTGAACTCAGTCATTTAGTTTGTCAATGAATATGCCACCGTCTTGCCCGCGAAGGCGGCAGGACGGGAACTAACGCCCTCAACTGGCACACAGCAAACTAACACTCAACAACAAATATCCCCATTGCGACGGTTTTTCATTCATAACGACTGCTGTCGCAACACTGGCACGCCCACTGCACTGCCCTCCCCGAGCTTTCCAAACCGTTCAGGGAGCAAATGCATGAACACACAACTCAAACCCACGCTAGGCACGCTGCACTTGTGGGGCATTGCGGTGGGACTGGTGATTTCCGGGGAGTACTTCGGCTGGAGTTATGGCTGGGGCGTGGCCGGAACGTTGGGCTTTCTCGTGACGTCCTTCATGGTCGCCACCATGTACACCTGTTTCATCTTCAGTTTCACCGAACTGACCACCGCAATTCCTCATGCCGGTGGTCCCTTTGCCTACAGTCGCCGTGCCTTTGGCGAGAAAGGCGGATTGATCGCCGGGCTGGCGACGCTCATCGAGTTCGTCTTCGCCCCACCGGCCATTGCCCTGGCCATCGGCGCGTACCTCAATGTGCAGTTCCCCGCCCTCGATCCAAAGCACGCGGCGGTGGGTGCCTACATCGTGTTCATGGGCCTGAACATCCTCGGCGTGAAGCTGGCGGCGACTTTCGAGTTGGTGGTCTGCGTGCTGGCGGTGGCTGAACTGCTGGTGTTCATGGGTGTGGTCGCACCCGCGTTCAGCTTCAGCAACTTCGCCCTCAATGGCTGGGCCGGTTCCGATGTGTTCGGCGCCCCGGCCATTGCCGGGATGTTCGCAGCCATTCCGTTCGCGATCTGGTTTTTCCTCGCCATCGAAGGCGCAGCCATGGCTGCCGAAGAAGCCAAGGACCCGAAACGCACGATTCCCAAGGCTTACATCAGCGGCATCCTGACCCTGGTGTTGCTGGCGATGGGCGTGATGTTCTTTGCCGGTGGTGTCGGCGACTGGCGCACTTTGTCGAACATCAACGATCCGCTGCCGCAGGCGATGAAAACCGTGGTCGGCGAAAGCTCAGGCTGGTTGCACATGTTGGTGTGGATCGGTCTGTTCGGGCTGGTGGCGAGTTTCCACGGGATCATCCTCGGCTACTCACGGCAGTTCTTCGCCCTCGCCCGCGCCGGTTACCTGCCAGCGTCCCTGGCCAAACTGTCGCGCTTTCAAACGCCACACCGGGCGATCATCGCCGGCGGCGTGATCGGCATCGCGGCGATCTACAGCGACGGCCTGATCAATCTCGGCGGCATGACGCTGACGGCGGCGATGATCACCATGGCCGTGTTCGGCGCTATCGTGATGTACATCATGAGCATGCTCAGCCTGTTCAAGCTGCGTAAAACCGAGCCGAATCTGGAGCGCACCTTTCGCGCGCCCTGCTACCCCCTGGTGCCAATGATTGCCCTGGTGTTGGCGGTGGTGTGCCTGGTGGCCATGGCGTGGTTCAACACGCTGATCGGGCTGATTTTCCTCGCCTTCATGGCGGTAGGTTTCGTGTACTTCATGCTCACGGCGCAACTGCGTGCCAACGCACCGGCGGATGCGATGCTGACCGGACTGTGAGGTGTTACGGGTGAACCTGGCATAACAGGCATAGAATGGACTTATCGCGATGGAACCCTTGAGGAATCCCATCGCTCAAAATGATAGGCATGCCGCCGTGGCGAAACCTTCACCAACCGGCCTGCCTTCAAGGAGAGTCCTATGCCCTGGTACGCTTGGTTGATTCTGGTGATAGCCATCGGCTCTATCGTTGGCGGTTTGATGATGCTGCGAGACACCGCCAACAAGGTTGAGCTGACCGATGAACAGCGCAAACGCGTCGCCGAACGCAATGCGGAAATGGACGCCAAGGAAGCGCAGGATCGCTGACAGAAAAACCCTGTCATTCCTCTCGAATGACAGGGTTTTGTGTGATTACTTCTCCCAATCGGCCTTGGCGATGTGCAAGCCATGCAGGCCTTTGTACGCGGCGCGCTCCGGCTGGCTCCAGCCCTCCAGCAACGAATCCTCCAGACGATAGATTTCCACGCCCAGTGGACGACATACACTCAACGGGTCCTGAGCGTCCGGCCCCCACATGGCCAGTGACAGGTCACCGCCGGGGCAGGTCGACAGTGCGCACAGCAAATCGATCTCAGCAAAGAACTCCAGGTAATCGCCCTTCTGCGCCGGACAGGCTTTCATGAAGTACATGTCGTCGTGGTTCAGGCCTGTGCACTGGAAAATGTTCAGCACGTCATGCACATCGAATTCGGTCAGGCCGTGGGGCAATACGGCGCGAGTCAGGTTGGAATGGCAGTGATGATGGAAATCCTCGCCAGTGAGCATTTTGTTCACATAGGGATCGCAACGCGTGCCGAGTAAATCGTGCAAGCGGCCACCGTGTTCATCGATCCCGTAACCGGCCAGGCTGTCATCGGTGATGGTCACCAGCGGTCGCAGAAAAGGCAGGTTCGACCACAACCGGTCATGGGTGCTGACATGCGCGCCCTGCAACTGCCGGGTACGTGAAGCCCACAGGCGTTCGCGCGGATCATGGGCACTCCAGACGTTGAAGTCGCCTACTTGCGGGCCAACAGGCGTTGTAACCCGAAACACATGCCCGGCCGGAACATTCCAGGCACGGCCGGTGCGAATCGGCACCTCGAAAGACTCGATCAATGTGCGCCCGTCCTTCGCATCGCGCACCCGTTCATAGAAGGCCTTGTCCACCTGCAAGGCCGAACCTTTGCTGACTTGATAGGCCGCCGGATAGTCTTTGTACATGGCAAGAATCCTCGATCAGTGATGGGAAGATGGGGCGAGCATTTGCAAAAGGAGGTGTTCGGAATCGTCGAGATAGAGGCTCATCGCATCCTCGGCGGCGCGTTTGTCACCCTCGACCAGCAGCTCATGGATCTGTCGGTCGCGAATCAGCCAGGGCGCCTGGAAACTTGATTCATCGGGAGCCGCGCAGAACACCAGGCGCAATTGCGCGACGACATTGGTGAAGAACTCATCGAACAACGGACTGCGCAGCAACCCGACGATGTGTTGATGAAAAGCCAGACTGTGGGTGCCGACGGCGCGCCAGTCTTCACGCTCCCGGGCCAACTCGGTGGCCTCCAGGGCTTCGAGCATCCGGTCGGATTGGTCGTCGCGCAGCGGGCGGCTGGTGCTGATGGCTTGCAGTTCGAGCGTGCGCCGAACCATGAACAGGTCCCGCACATCATCAATCCCCAAACGCCGCACCATCACGCCTTTGTTGCGCACATAACGGGTCAGGCCTTCCTGGCCAAGGCGATGCAATGCTTCGCGGATGGTATTGCGCGAGGCGTTGTAGGCAGACACCAGATCGTTTTCCACCAGCGCCATGCCAGGCAGCAAGCGACCGCCGATGATGTCGGCGCGCAACTCCAATGTGATGTGATCGGCCAATGACAGTCCGCTGTTCATACTCATTGCCTCAGGATTGTTCAACAATCATCAGCTAATGAGTAATCACTAATCGTGCCAGTAGCTCGTGCGATTCATACTCGTTCGACGCATCTGCATGCTTTTTAGAAGTAGAAGTACAGTCACCATCCAATTTTCATTGGTTAATATGGCGCATTGATGTGGAGATATCAGATGCGTTACTCGCAGGATCACAAAGCCCAGACCCACCAACGCATCATCAAGGAAGCTTCGGCGCGTTTTCGCCGTGACGGCATCGGCGCGACCGGCCTGCAACCTTTGATGAAAGCGCTGGGCTTGACTCACGGTGGCTTTTATTCGCACTTCAAGTCCAAGGACGAATTGGTGGAGAAGGCCCTGCAAGAGGCAGGCGAACAGGTCGATGGGTTATGTGCGCAACTCTTCGCCGAGAAGTACCCTCTCGAAGCGTTCATCGACACATACCTGTCGGAATGGCATCAGACTTCGCCCCATGAAGGCTGCCCGCTGCTGACCATTTCTTCTGAGTTGGGGCTGCGTGGTCAGCCGAGCCCGACCAGCGACGTGGTACTCAAGGCGCGACTCGATCAGATCGAAAGCACCCTGGCAGGAGAGAACGCCGCCGACCGCAGCATTGTGATCATGTCTGCACTGGTCGGCGCGTTGCTGTTATCGCGCAGCGTGGCCGACGCCGAGTTTGCCCAGCGCATACTCGACGTCACCCGCGAACACCTGAAGAACGCCCAGGATTAACCCTGCCAGCGCTTGAACAACACGCTGGCATTGACCCCGCCAAACCCGAAGCCGTTGGACAACGCATACTCGATCGCCATCGGCCTGGCCTGGCCATGGACGATGTCCACGCCTTCGGTGGCAGGGTCCGGGTTGTCGAAGTTGAGCGTGGCTGGTACGACCTGATCACGGATCGCCAGCAGGGTGAAGATCGCTTCGATTCCCCCTGCCGCGCCGAGCAAATGCCCGGTGGCCGACTTGGTCGACGTCACCGCAATCTTGTTATCCGTGCCGAACAACGCCTTGATCGCTGCAAGCTCACCCAGATCGCCCACGGGCGTGGATGTGGCGTGGGCGTTCAGATGCTGAACCTGCTGCGGCGCAACGCCCGCCTGAGCCAATGCCAGCGACATCGCCCGGCGTGCGCCACTGCCGTCCTCGGGGCCGGCCGTCAGGTGATAAGCATCCGCGGAGGTGCCGTAACCGACGATTTCCGCCAAAGGTGTAGCGCCTCGGGCCAAAGCATGGTCCAAAGATTCGATCACCAAAAGACCGGCACCTTCGCCCATGACAAAGCCATCACGATCACTGTCGAAAGGACGTGAAGCCCGTTCCGGGGTGTCGTTGAATCCGCTGGACAACGCGCGAGCGGCCGCAAAGCCTGCAAGGCTGACCCGATCGATCGCCGCTTCCGCGCCACCACATACGGCGATGTCCGCTTCGCCGGAGCGAATCAGTCGCGCCGCATCACCAATCGCCTGAACCCCGGCCGCGCACGCCGTTACCGGTGCACCCAACGGGCCTTTGAAGCCGTGCTGGATCGACACATGTCCCGCCGCCAGGTTCACCAGAAACGATGGGATAGTGAACGGCGACAGACGTCTCGGGCCGCGAGTGTCCGTGGTGCGTACCGCGTCGGCGATCGCGCCGAAACCGCCCACGCCGGAACCGATGATGGTCGCCGTGCGCTCCTGGCTAGCCAGAGTTTGTGCCTGCCAACCGGCTTGCTCGATCGCCTGACGCGCCGCTTCCATGGCGAACATAATGAAGCGGTCCATCTTCTTCTGCTCTTTGGGCGGCGTTGCCAAGTCCGGATCAAAGCCGGCCTCGGGATCATCGGCCACGGTCTGCACAGCACCGCCGACCTTGGCTGGCAGATCGGCCACCACCTCATCCGGCAAGTTACGCAAGCCGGAACGCCCCGCCAGCAGTCGCTTCCACACTGCTTCCACACCGCTACCCAGCGGAGACACCAGGCCCATGCCCGTTACAACCACTCGACGATCACTCATACCGCAACACCTCTGGCCGGTTTTGTTCGCGTTTCATTTGTAGCGCGACGCGGCTTTGCTTTTGGAAAGGTTTGGCGCCAGTACATGGCGCGCTGCAACAAAGGCGTTCCAGTCGGCGGCATCGGGCAGCGATGGGATGGTAACCAACTCGCCCTGGTCCAGACCCGACAGCGCAGCGTCGACCATCTCCCCTGCCTCCATCACCATGTCTGCTGGAATTTGACTCGCGTCGATACCGGAACGCTCCCAGATCTCGGTGCGTGTAACGCCTGGCAACACAGCCTGGACCTTGACCCCGGTGCCATCAAGCTCGGCGCTCATCGACTGAGTCAGGCTCAACACATAGGCCTTGCTGGCACTGTAGGTGGCGTTGAAGCGCTCGGGAAACAGGGCCACCACGGAGGCAGTGTTAATGATCGTGCCGCGGCCCGCCTTGGCAAAACTGGCTGCTGCCGCCGAGGCCAAGCGAGTCACCGCCGTAACGTTGAGCTGGATCATTCGCTCCAGTTGATCGGTGTCGGCATTGGCCAACAAGCCGTCCGCCGCCACGCCGGCGTTGTTCAGCAGCAAGCTGATACTCGAATCGCTACGCAACCGCTGCTCAAGTTTCAGCACATCATCCTTTTGCGTCAGGTCTGCCTTGAGCACTTCGACCTGAACGCCGTACTCGACGCGCAACTTGCTCGCCGCCTCGTCCAGACGTTGCTGATCGCGAGCGACCAACAACAGATCAAAACCACGCTTGGCCAGCCGCTGCGCGTAAATCGCCCCGATACCGGAAGAGGCACCGGTGACGAGGGCCGTACCTTGGGACTGGACAGAATTCATGACTGTGCTCCTGAGAGATGCTTGAAGTGAACGCCAAGCACCTCGTTCTCAAGGCGTCCTGACGGAAAACGCTTTTATTATAGACATAATCTAACCTGCATATGATAGCCATAATTTTCACGATGCCGACAGAAGGCGATGACTCTTTGCGCTCGCCGGAATGCAAAAAGGCCGGTCAATGACCGGCCCCTTGGCGTTGAATATTGAGCTTAGTTCACTTCCAGCTTCTCGCGATTGCGATCCAGAATTGCCTTGCCGATGCCCTTCACTTCCAGCAATTCGTCCACCGATGCGAACGGCCCATTAGTTTCACGATACGCAACAATTGCATTGGCTTTGGCCGCACCGATACCGGCCAACTCACGCTGCAATGTCGACGCATCGGCCGCATTGAGATTGATTTTGCCGGATTGTGATTGGGGAGAAACTTCCATCACCATTGGAGAACCGCTGACTTCCGACTTCACAGCCGGCGCCGCAACAGCCGCGATAGAGCCGCTGGTGAGCAGGGCAAAAACCAGGGAATAGAAATAGCCAGTACGCATAAATGAAGCTCCATGACATCGATTGAGGAAGCAGCTTTTCCGAAGCTGCCTCCCAAACTTAGGCGATGGCTGGAGCCTGTCAAAAATGTGTCCGTTACCGGATGTGAAACAATCAGGGTTCGAGGCGGCGTTGTTGGTAGATCCAGTCGACAATGTCACCGTCGGGGGTGTAGCCGCTCACGGTTTCGCGCAAAAGCTGGCGCACCTGCGAATAATCATCGTGCTCTACAGCCAACAACAACTCGGACAATCTTACTTTCAGCACGTCCCAACTCAGATAATCTTCATTGGCGGTCATGATCATCGGGTGTTGTGTTGTCGCCACGTTGTCGCCGATCAACAGCTCTTCGTAAAGCTTTTCGCCTGGACGCAGCCCTGTGAACTGGATGGAAATATCGCCATGCTGGTTCTTTTCCGATCGAACGCTCAACCCGGATAGATGAATCATTTTCTCTGCGAGTTCGACGATTTTGACCGGTTCCCCCATATCCAGCACAAACACGTCGCCGCCCTGCCCCATTGATCCGGCCTGGATCACCAACTGCGCTGCTTCTGGAATGGTCATGAAATAACGGGTGATTTTCGGGTGAGTGACTGTCAATGGCCCACCCGACTTGATCTGCTTGTGAAACAAGGGAATGACCGAACCGGAAGACCCGAGCACGTTGCCAAATCGCACCATGGTAAACCGGGTTTTATTGACTCGGGACACGTTGGTTTTATCACCAAACATCACCGGTGCCACTTCCTGGCTCAATGCCTGCAATGTCAGTTCGGCCAAGCGCTTGGTACTACCCATTACATTGGTAGGACGAACAGCCTTGTCGGTGGAGATCAGCACAAAATTCGACACACCGGTCTGAAGGGCGGCTTGCGCAGTATTTAGCGTGCCAATCACATTGTTCAGCACACCTTCAGCGATATTGTGTTCGACCATCGGCACGTGCTTGTACGCTGCTGCGTGATACACCGTATCCACATGCCAGGTTTTCATCACATCTAGAAGTTTGTCCTGATTGCGCACGGAACCCAAAATAGGCAACAAGCGTACTGATAACGACTCTTGAGCGATTCGTTGTTCCAGCTCCGACAGAATGCTGTAGAGATTGAACTCGCTGTGCTCGAACAAAATAAGGGTTGTCGGATGCAGTGACAGGATCTGGCGACAAAGTTCCGAACCAATGGATCCACCCGCACCAGTGACCAGAACGGATTGGTTTTTGATGCAATGTTCGAGCAAATCGCCTTGCGCTGGCACTGCATCGCGGCCTAGCAAATCGGCAATGTCCACTTCCTGAATATCGTCGACCTTTACCCGTCCACTGGCCAAATCCATGAAACCGGGAACGCTGCGCACATGTAGCGGAAAAGCCTCAAGGAAATTGAGTATTTCTCGACGCCGACCCCGAGTTGCAGAAGGCACTGCCAACAGGATTTCCTGCGCACCTGTTTCGTCAATCATCTGTTGTATGTGTTTCGGGGTGTACACCTGCAGCCCGGAAATAACCCGGTGGGCGATACTGCGATCATCATCGATGAATGCGACCGGACGCATTACGCGGCCCATCCGCAAAGCTACCGCTAACTGATTGCCAGCAGCCCCGGCCCCGTAAATGGCCACTTTGGGCAAACCGTCGTCCCGATTCGTGAAAGGTACATGTTGAGCCGCTGAAAACCAGTCACCCAGGAAGTATTGGCGCATTGCCAGTCGCAGCCCGCCGATCAACACCAGGCTCAGCCACCAATAGTTGAAAATGATCGAACGAGGGACCACCGTTTCGTGATTGCTATACCAATAAACCACGACTGCGAGTAACAGTGACGACAAACTGACGGCCTTGATGATGGCAATCAGCGCATCGTTACCGAAATAACGCATGACCGCGCGATACATCCCGAAACGAACAAACAAAGGAATTGCGACGATCGGAGCACTGATAAAAAGCCAACGATGACCTTCCAACGGATTGATCAGATCATCGATGCCAAGGCGCACGACAAATGCCATCCATAGTGCAAGCCAGACCAGCAGCACGTCGCAAGCGACCTGAATCAGCCGTTTTTTTCTGCGTGATAGCCCCAGCAAGAATGCTCGTGCTTTTTCCATAACTCCCTCGTA
Source organism: Pseudomonas sp. NFX224 (assembly GCF_048565165.1). NCBI lineage: Bacteria > Pseudomonadati > Pseudomonadota > Gammaproteobacteria > Pseudomonadales > Pseudomonadaceae > Pseudomonas > Pseudomonas sp. NFX224. The sequence goes on from NZ_CP183416.1 coordinate 1,190,997, forward strand.
AACCTGGACCGTTCATGAACCGCATAGCGCCCGGAAGACCACCAACGCCTAGAAAGACACGCTATTGCGGTTCGGTCTCTATTCAAATTATGTCTGCCGCAGATGCATCCTGAACGGCTCTGCTCTTGACACGCTTGCGCTTTAAACAAGACGCACGATTCCAGACAAACTCCGTATAATGAAAAGCGTGGGTCAACGCTCAACCGGCGACCGCTTCCTGCATAACGTCACGCAACACCTGACACGTCCTGTCAATTTCCGAGAATTTCAGTGTCGGATGCACCATGAACATCAAACTCGTTTCACCCAACTCCCTGGCAAGCGGCAGGCGCTCCGCCGGACGCCATGGCGTGTTGTCGAATGCTTTCTCCAGATAGACCTCAGAGCATGAACCTGAAAAACAGGGAACTCCACGCGCAGCAATCTCATTGAGAATGCGGTCTCGGGTCCAATTCGCTTTCAATGCCATGGGCTCGACGAAAACGTAGCATTTGTAAGCCGCATGCAAGCAATCCGCAGGAATGGCCGGCACTCGCAAACCGATCAATTGATCTGCGGTATCCCAGATTCTACGGGCATTCGCCAATCGCACTTCCTGCCATTGTTCCATATATTTCAGTTGAATACGTCCCAATACACCTTGTACTTCCAGCATTCGCCAGTTGGTACCAAAACTTTCGTGCAACCACCGAAAACCGGGCGCGTGCTCTCGTTCATATACGGCCTCCCAGCTCTTGCCATGATCTTTGTAGGACCACATTTTCGACCATAACTCGCGATTATTGGTCGTGACCATACCGCCTTCGCCACCCGTGGTCATAATCTTGTCCTGACAGAACGACCATGCACCGACATGACCAATCGAGCCAACCGGGCGCCCTTTGTACTTCGCGCCATGGGCTTGGGCACAATCTTCGATCACCTTGAGATCATGCTTCCCGGCGAGGTCCATGATCGAGTCCATATCACATGGCCAGCCCGCGAGATGAACACAGACAATTGCCCGAGTACGCGGTGTCAGTACAGCAGCGATGGTCTGTGCAGTTATGTTCTGCGAGTCGTGATCCACATCTGCAAAAACAGGTACCGCACCCGCGTTAACGATGCTGGACACCGACGCAAGGAAAGTCCGGGAGGTTACGATGACCTCGTCACCAATCCCGATGCCCAGCGCCTGAAAAGCGAGATCCAGGGCAACGGTGCCGTTGGCGAGAGCGATGGCATGGGAGGTTCCGCTCCATGCGGCGAACTCTTTCTCGAACTCACGGCACTCCTGCCCGGTCCAGTAATTGACTTTGTTGGAAAGAATGACGTCACGTACGGCGTTGGCTTCTTCTTCGGAAAAAGAAGGCCAAGGAGAAAACGGAGAATTCAGCACAGCCCATACCCACTTATTTCAAGATGAAAATTCAGAAAAATAGCGCGTTTACATTCAGGTCGACCATGGTTTTCAGCTAGCTCGGCATCTGCTTGAGCTTTTACATGGCCTTGGCAGGCACACCAACAACTGCTGCGCCATCAGAGACATTGCCTACCACCGAAGCGCCAGCCCCGACTACGACGTCACTACCGATTCTGACCAATTGCTTGACACTGGCACCTATTCCGACCCAGCTCCGCTCACCTACGCTAACAGCACCGGCCAACCTAGCGCCCGGACTGACATGTACAGCCGCCCCCAAAACGCAGTCATGGTCAACACTGCAGCCAGTATTAAGGATTGCTCCAAGTCCAACTTTAGCGTCTGCATTGACCACCACCCCAGCAAAAACTACAGAGCCGGGACCAATGCTGGCGTATTGGCTAACCACTGACATTGGATGAATCAACGTCACAACCGGAGCAGATGCGTCGATCAGAGCGGTAAGTTTCATATGACGAACAGCATTATTTCCAATGGCTACCACAACACCTTGGTAATCCTGCAATCGAGTGCACATGGCAGCAGAGTCCCCCACCACGAGCCAGCTACCATTGCGTTCGCAGTTTGGCCATGCATCATCATAAAAATCGACCTGGTCCCAACCGCAGCATTGCGCTGTATCAGCCACGACTTTCCCGTGCCCGCTTGCCCCGAGAACTGCCAGTTTTTTCATTGTTTGTTACCGGTAAATTTGGACATGGTGACTTCACCGTCTGCACTGATGCCCTCTTTGACAACTACCTTTTTCACCGTCATGAAAATGACCTTGAGGTCAAGACATAAGGATTGGTTGTCGACATACCAGACATCCAGCTTGAACTTTTCATCCCAACTCAAAGCGTTGCGACCATTGACCTGGGCCCATCCGGTCACACCTGGACGAACTTCATGACGACGATTCTGCTCCGGGCTATATAGAGGCAGATACTCCATCAGCAAGGGCCGAGGCCCCACCAGACTCATGTCTCCTTTAAGGACATTCCATAGCTCTGGCAGCTCATCCAAACTGCTGGCACGGATAAAGGTTCCGAACGGGGTCATTCGCTCCGAATCGGCCAGCGGATTCCCGTACGCATCCACCGCATCGCGCATTGTTCGAAATTTCACCATCTCAAAAGGTTTGCCACTGCGCCCAGGGCGAACCTGCCTGAATAGAACCGGAGAGCCGAGCTTTTTGCGAATGCTCCAAGCAACGATAGCCATCACCGGAGCGAGAAGTATGAGAGCACACAGTGAAGCGCTGAAATCGAAGAACCGCTTGTACATTTATTTATTGACCCGAACGTCGACTGGATGAACACGTGTAACCAATGCTGCATGTGCCTGCAACGAGGCATCTTCCCATAGAACAACACCACGTCGCTTCTGGCACAAAGCATGCCCAATCACCATTTACAGCCACTGGCATTGGCATTGGCATTGGCAAATTAAGTGACCAAATGCATCATAATCCTCAAGGCAATCGCAGTAATCGAAACTGGATTCTGCTCGCACCTGTAACGAAAGAAACAAAATTCACCTGATTACATTCAGCTTCGGACACCTGAACAATTGCCGACGTGATTGTACCATTTCCAGCACCATAGCCCGCTCGGACGATCAAAAATATAGACAGCCAAAGAGCGAAAAAATTGACGACCATCATTTCGCACATCAAACAATGAATCGCACCAGCCGTAATTCATATTCCCCCGGAAAAACGCCCTTCTCGCGCTACCCGGAACTGAGCAAGCTGACCCGGCTCTGCCTCCAACTTTCTTGACCCCCCTGAGGGGATGCGGCGGAAATCTTGGACTATCTGGAGGTAGTTCATATATTCATACGAAGATCGTATCCGAGCGGTCAAGCTCTACATCAAACTGGGCAAGCGAACCGGAGCAACTATTCGTCAGTTGGGCTACCCGACGAAGAACTCTTTGAAGAGCTGGCACGCAGAGTATGAGCGATGCCTCGACCTGCCGCGTGGCTACGAGAACTCGAAGTCGAAGTACTCACTGGCCCAAAGGGAAAAGGCTGTCGGGCACTATCTCGAATACGGTCGCAACATCGCCGCTCCCATCAAGGCGTTGGGCTACCCCGCGCGGGATTCGTTGCGTGCCTGGATTTACGAAATGCACCCCGAGTTGCATACGCGTATTGTCGGTCGATCAGACGGGTTGGCCCGGCCGCCAGCGGTGAAGCAGGCAGCGGTCATCGCGCTGTGCACGCGAAAAGAAAGTGCGAAAGCCCTGGCTGAAAAACTAGGCGTGTACAGGCCGACCTTGTACAACTGGAAAAACCAGCTACTCGGCCCAGAGGTATCCCCATCCATGAAGTGTCGGCTTGAACCCTCATCGTCACCGGAACGAGAGGAGTTGCAGCGGCAACTCGAATCTCTTCGGCTCGATGTTCGCCGTTTGCAGCTTGAACATGACCTGTTGATGAGGGCGAATGAACTCATAAAAAAAGAGACGGGCATCAACCGGCAAGTCCTGACCAATCGGGAGAAGACATTGCTGGCTGATGCCCTAAGGCAGAGGTACTCCTTGCTAGAGCTGCTTGACGCGTTGGGCTTGGCCCGAAGCTCCTATTTCTATCATCGAGCCCGAATGCAGGTCGCGGAAAAGTACACCGAAGTGCGTCGTGCCATGGCGGACATCTTCGAGCGCAATCATCGTTGCTATGGCTACCGTCGGATGCGAGCTTCGTTGAGCAGGCAGCGTGTGCGCCTTTCAGAGAAGGTGGTGCAGCGCTTGATGAAGCAGGAGTGCCTGGTCGTCGCCAAGCCCAAACGGCGTCGATACGGTTCCTACCTCGGGGAGATCAGTCCCGCGCCGGAAAATCTCGTCAACCGGGACTTCACAGCTGTTGCTCCGAATGAGAAATGGCTGACTGACATCTCGGAGTTCCAGATCCCGGCCGGCAAGGTGTACCTGTCTCCCGTCATCGACTGCTTCGATGGGAAGGTCATCAGTTGGTCGATCGGCACGCGTCCCGACGCCGAGCTTGTGAACACGATGCTGGATGCCGCCGTCGAAACGGTGGCCGGCAACGATAAACGGCCTGTGGTTCACTCCGATCGTGGCGCGCACTACCGCTGGCCCGGCTGGTTATCGCGCATCGCTGATGCGAAGCTGATTCGTTCGATGTCGCGCAAAGGCTGCTCACCTGACAACGCGGCTTGTGAAGGTTTCTTCGGCCGACTGAAAACGGAGCTGTTCTATCCTCGCAACTGGCAGTCAACGAGCATCGAGCAGTTCATTCAGGCCTTGGATTCATACATTCATTGGTACAACGAAAAACGTATAAAGATTTCCCTCGGCGCGCTCAGTCCCATTGAGTATCGTGAAAGCCTGGGCTTCGCGGCATAACCCGTCCAAGTTTTTGTCCGCCCCCCCTGATCAGCTCTGCATCCATGACTACAGCGTTGCATTTCGAAAAACCTTCAGTGGTTTTCGTTGAGTTGGCGGGAATTCTGCTACTTCCTTGGACTTTGAGTTACCGGCACGCGCTAATCTACCTGAAACACAGCATCGTGTTATTCTGGACAGCTTTCATTGCAGCTTCAGGATTAGCGAAATTGCTCAGCACGATCAAAGGCGCCGGCTTAGCCCACACCACTGCAGCCTATTTGTACACAGCGTGTTTTTCGCTCAAGGCGCAGGTTTGCATCGAAAAGACTTAAAAATTGAATTCAATAACTTCATCAGGGCCTTGGCCGTGATCCTGTTACTTGCCTGCTTCCTGACAGACTTTTACGAGCGTTCTCAATTGCTGGCGATCAATACAGACTTTCCACGCCTTTGCGAATGGCCTACGAATCTTGATCAATTCGCACTGTTCCTGTTGCCGACCCCTATCTGGATTATGGCGGTAAACAGTCACTCGAACTGCCGAGACACATGCTGGCTACGCAAACTCCTGTTTTTTTGGGCGCTTTTTCTCCTCGGAATATGCGTTCGCGGCGATGCGCTGCTGCTCGTCTGGTGCGTAAGTTTGCCGCTCTTGACGGTCGTGGCGTCTCACTGCCTGAAACGAATCAACTGGAAGCTATTCGCAACGATGCAGGTGACGCCCGTCTTAGCATTTGGCTCATTCAGGTACATGATCGATGAGCCAGGCCGTGAAAAGCAGATTAAGACTGAAGTCGCGCTTATCGAAGCTGCTTCCTCGATGATTAGCGAAAGCGTGGCCCCAACAATAGCCCCAAGAGCACCTACCCTTGGCAAATCGGATTTCTTAACCAGTTTTGGCGCCGACGAGAACAAGGGCGGCATGCGTAATACTCTGCGGATTCACGCAACAGAACCTTGGCAGAAATCGCCGATTATCGAACATGGTCCAGGCGCGTTTTCCTATTTTGAGGATTCGGAAAACAAACAGAAATTTCCCAGCGCTGGCTTCGACATGCTGACCCAGGCCAGTGTCGTTGATTGGCGCCCTGTATTTGTGGCTTCTGGTCTCAATGCATCGAGCCAGAGCCACTTATTCGCCGGCAATGCTGATCGTTCTGATAATTTTCTCCGAAGCGCACTCCATCCTCCGCCAGCCCGTATTCAGTCTGTACATGATCATTCGCGCGCTAGCGATCAAGAATGTGAGAAAAGCCTCAACCCAACTAAATTAATTACGAGATTGCTCCATGTGCGGTATTGCTGGGTTCTGGCACCCTAATAGCCAAGGCAGGTACGATGGGCGAACTGCTCTCACCCGCATGACTAACGCCATACTTCATCGTGGCCCCGATGACTCTGGCACCTGGGACAATGGCGCCGGCTTGTTCCTTGGCCACCGTCGACTGGCCATTGTCGACCTGACTTCGGCCGGGCACCAGCCAATGGCATCTCCAACCGGGCGCTATGTCATTGTCTTCAATGGTGAGATTTACAATTTCCAGGCACTGCGCAAGTCGCTCGATGCAGCGCACCAGAGCCCATTGTCATGGCGCGGCCACTCGGACACCGAGGTGATGCTGGCAGCATTCGAATATTGGGGCATCAAAGAAACATTGAGCAGGCTGGTAGGTATGTTCGCGCTGGCGGTATGGGACCGCACTCGCGAAACCCTGACACTGGCGCGTGACCGGATTGGTGAAAAACCACTCTATTACGGCCTGAAGAAAGGCACGCTGCTCTTCGCCTCGGAGCTGCAGGCGCTCGATGCGCACCCAAGCTTTGATGCAGAAGTTTCGCGCGACAGCCTCGCGCTGCTCCTGAAATATGCGTATGTGCCTTCGCCACACTCCATTTATGAAGGCATTCACAAATTGCCGCCCGGCACATGGATCGAACTCGATCGTGCAGCACTGGAGAGTGGCAACGTTGGAGCGCCACAGGCCTATTGGGAGCTGCCTATCGTAAAACACGGGAGTCGCCCGGCGCTTTCCGACTCTGAGGCGATCGACCAACTTGACGCGTTGATGCGCACAACCATCAGCGAGCAAATGATGGCCGACGTGCCCCTCGGTGCGTTTCTGTCTGGCGGAATCGACTCAAGCCTGATTGTCAGCTTGATGCAATCGCTATCCTCCCAGCAGGTCAAGACCTATACCATCGGCTTCGACAATCCTGGTTACAACGAGGCTGAGCATGCAAAAGCCGTGGCTCGTCACCTCGGCACCGACCACACCGAGCTTTACGTTTCAGGCACCGACGCGCTGAACGTGGTACCTAAATTACCTGACATCTATGGCGAACCCTTCGCCGACTCATCGCAGATCCCGACTTATCTCGTTTCTCAATTGGCGCGCAGCCAGGTTACTGTGAGTCTGTCTGGCGATGCAGGCGATGAATTATTCGGCGGATACAATCGCTATCAATTCCTGCCCAATGTCTGGCGCAAACTCAGTCGTGTGCCCGTACCTGCCCGCCGGCTGGCTGCGCGGATGATTGAGTCTGCATCCCCAAGTCGCTGGGACTCCATCGCTAGCGGATTAACGCCGATTACCCCGACAAGTCTTCGCGTCAGGCTACCTGGAGACAAGCTCCACAAACTCGCCACCGTCATGCGGCACGACACTCCTGGCTTAATGTATGATCGCGTGGTTTCACAGTGGCAAAATGCGAGTGACGTGGTCATTGGCGCATACCGCATGCCCTGCCCGACGTCCGTTGGGGACAGTGATTTCGCCTCTTGGATGATGCACCAGGACACGCTGACCTACCTACCTGACGACATACTGGCCAAAGTGGATCGTGCAGCAATGGCAGTCAGTCTGGAAACCCGTGTGCCGTTCCTCGACCATCGGATCGTCGAATTCGCGTCAGCATTGCCGATGTCGTTCAAAATACGTAACGGCAGCACCAAGTGGATTCTGCGCCAACTACTCGATCGTTACGTTCCACGAGAGCTTATCGAACGCCCTAAAATGGGGTTCGGTATCCCGTTACACGAATGGCTCCGCGGCCCATTGCGTGACTGGGCTGAGTCCTTGTTGGACCCACAACGATTGGCAAGCGAAGGTTATTTCGCACCAGGCCCAATCCGGGCCGCCTGGGAAAGACATCTCCGAGGGCAGGGTAACTACCAGCATCAGCTTTGGCCTGTGCTGATGTTCCAGGCATGGCTCGATCGAAAACGAGCCATCTGAATAAAAGATTTCATTTATTAGAGGAAAATCCATGTATCTCAGAAAGATATCAGTGGTCGGGCTGGGCTATGTAGGCCTGCCCGTGGCTGTAGCATTTGGCAAACACGGGCCTGTCATCGGATTCGACATTAACGAAAGCCGCCTGCAAGAACTACGTGCGGGACAAGACCGCACAAACGAAATCACCCGTGAAGAGCTGGGGCAGACGCAGATTGAATTCACCAGCAAGACCGAAGTTCTTGCTCAGGCGGACTTCCATATCATAGCCGTGCCCACACCGATTGACGACGCCCACCAACCGGACCTGACCCCAGTGCTCAAGGCTTCCGAAACAGTTGGTAAAGCGCTCAAACAGGGCGATATTGTCGTGTATGAATCGACTGTTTACCCTGGCGTGACAGAGGATATCTGCGTTCCAATTCTCGAGCGCGTGTCGGGATTGAAATGCGGCATCGACTTCACTGTTGGTTACAGCCCGGAACGCATTAACCCGGGTGACAAAGAGCACACGTTCACCAAGATCAAAAAGGTGGTATCCGGACAAGACGCCGCCACACTTGAAATTGTGGCCGACGTATACAGCTCTGTGGTCACGGCCGGCGTTTACAAAGCAGCTTCCATCAAAGTAGCCGAAGCAGCCAAAGTGATCGAAAACACGCAGCGCGATCTGAACATCGCCCTGATGAATGAACTGGCATTGATCTTCGACCGCATGGACATCGACACACTCGACGTCCTGGAAGCGGCAGGCACCAAGTGGAATTTCCTGAAATTCAAACCAGGACTGGTAGGCGGGCATTGCATTGGCGTGGACCCTTACTATCTAACCCACAAGGCGGAGAAGCTTGGCTACATCCCCCAGGTAATTCTGGCTGGCCGTCGCATCAATGACAGCATGGGAGCCTTTATTGCCCAGCAGACGATCAAGCAGATGATCCATGCCGGTCATGCGATTGCTGGCGCCGTAGTCACGGTGCTTGGATTGACCTTCAAAGAGAACTGTCCTGATCTGCGCAACTCTCGCGTTATCGACATCATTCGCGAGCTCGAGGACTTCGGCATCAAGGTACAAGTCTTCGACCCAGAAGCCGAGCCAGCAGAAGCCTTGCACGAATATGGTGTCTCGTTACTCAAGCTCGACGAACTCCAGCCCGCCGCTGCGGTCGTGGTTGCCGTTGCGCACGATGCTTATGCGCGCTGGACAAACGATGAATACCTGAAGCTGATGCACGCCGCCCCTGTTGTCATTGATGTCAAAGGTATTTGCGACGGTCCCGCGCTGCAAAGTGCTGGAGCGCGCTTCTGGCGCCTTTAAAGGAGAGTTGCATGAATACTTACGAAACTTTGCGTCAAGAGCTGATGGCTTCGCCGCGTACCTGGCTCGTTACCGGCGTGGCCGGTTTCATCGGTTCGAATTTGCTTGAAACGCTCCTTCAGCTCAATCAGCGCGTGATTGGTCTGGACAACTTCGAGACCGGCCACCAACGCAATCTTGACCTTGTGCAACAGGCCGTTTCCGATACTGCCTGGGAACAATTCAAGTTTGTGCAAGGTGACATCCGCAAACTGGAAGACTGCCAAAGCGCTCTGGCCGGAGGCGTTGACTACGTTCTTCACCAGGCAGCACTGGGTAGCGTGCCCCGCTCGCTGGAAAACCCGATCCTCACCAACAACACGAACATCGACGGCTTCCTGAACATGCTCGTCGCCAGCCGGGATGCCGGCGTCAAGCGCTTCGTCTATGCCGCATCAAGCTCCACGTATGGCGATCATCCCGGACTGCCTAAGGTCGAGGATCGGATTGGTCGGCCACTCTCACCTTATGCGGTCACCAAATATGTAAATGAGTTGTACGCAGACGTTTTTGCGCGCTGCTATGGACTGGGGACAATCGGGTTGCGTTACTTCAACGTATTCGGCCCAAGACAGGACCCGGATGGTGCGTATGCTGCCGTTATTCCAAAATGGTTTGGCGCCCTGCTCCGCGACGAGCCCATTTATATCAACGGAGACGGTGAAACCAGTCGTGACTTTTGTTACGTGGCCAATGCCGTGCAAGCCAATATCCTGGCGGCTACGACAAATGAAACCGAAGCCGTGAACCAAGTGTTCAACGTGGCGGTAGGCGACCGCACCACACTGAACGACCTGTATGCCCATATCCGCGAACTTGCCAGTTCCACCAAGCCTGAGCTCAAGGATGTGAGCCCTGTGTACCGTGATTTCAGAGCTGCCGATGTGCGTCATTCCCAGGCGGATATCAGTAAAGTGCAATCGTTGCTCGGTTACGCTCCAACACATCGTATCGCAGCCGGACTGCAGGACTCTGCCACCTATTACACAACCCACGTAGGCAAGCATGTCTAAGATTGTCGTCATTGCCGGGCTCGCCGAATCGCTGATTCGGTTTCGCGGGGAACTTCTGGATGCAATGCGGGCTAATGGCCACGAAGTCGCCGCCATAGCACCCGAAGATGATGATTCAGTGCGAAAGCGACTCGCCGAAAAAGGGATTGCATACCATGTTGTGCCGATGGCACGTGCCGGGATGAATCCATTTGCCGACTTCCGCTACCTGCTTCGGCTCAATCAGTGTTTACGCGAGATAAAGCCCGATGTGACGCTCGCGTATACAATCAAGCCGGTGGTCTACGGCTTGCCCGCGGCGCGTCTGGCGGGTGTCAAGCGTCGCTACGCGCTCATTACCGGACTTGGTTATGCATTTACCGAAGTCGAAGCAAGCTTCAGCCGGCGCCTCTTGAATCGCGTCGCATCAGGTTTGTACCGGTTCGGCCTGTACTTTGCCAATGGCCTGTTTTTCCAGAACCCGGATGACCGACACCTCTTCAAGGAGCAGGGACTTTACAAGTCAGCTATTCCGGCCTGGATCGTCAATGGCTCCGGAGTCGACACTGATCGCTTCCCGGTAGCCCCCCTGCCAGCCCAACCGAGTTTTTTGTTTGTGGGCAGACTGTTACGCGATAAAGGAGTAATTGAGTATGTGGAGGCCGCTCGCACACTGAAATCGACTCACCCGCAAGCGGCTTTCCATTTAGTCGGTCCGCTGGACTCAAACCCGTCGGGCATTAATGCAGATGTTGTTGCAGGCTGGGAAAAGGAAGGGATTGTCCAGTATCACGGTGCAGTCAGCGACGTGAAGCCTTACCTCGCCGCCTGCAATGTATTTGTGCTGCCTTCATACCGTGAGGGCACACCACGCTCAGTGCTCGAAGCAATGTCCAGCGGGCGGGGAATCGTCACTACCGATGCTCCAGGATGTCGTGAAACGGTACAAGACGGGGTCAATGGCATACTTGTGAGGCCCGGCGATTCGACCGACCTGGCGAAAGCGATGGCACGCCTGGCAGACGCAAGCGAGTTGCGCGAGCAGATGGGCCGAATGAGTCGCGAACTTGCGGAGCAAAAGTATGATGTACATCGGGTAAACGCAGCCATGATCGAAGCAATGGGGTTGTAGAACTTATAACTAGCCTGGTCCGGCACGATGCCAGCATTCAACGCCGGGCCTCGATAGTTCGAATTTCGTCCAATCCCATCGACATTGAGTCCCTCGCTGCTGAAACTGACCCGCCTAGCGTGCTGTTTTCGAAATAATTTACCCGATCACCTGTGCTTCCATCGCCTGGCATGCTCGCCGGATCTTGCTCAAAATCTCCTCGCCTTTTGCGTTGCAAACGTACCGGGTCGGTCGTGCGTTTCGTAGTATGCATCCGGCCAAGTCATCTACCCAGCCTCACAAGGCGAGGACATGGTGCGCACTTAAATTTAAGGGTCGCGGTAGGAATGGCAGTCGCCTGCCCCCCCCCCCCCCGCACAGATCCGTACATGCAGAATTACCGCATACGGCTCCTGCCTTGGGTTTTGACGCCGAGGCGGGTTATGGGATACGGATGCATTGGTGTCTCTCGTGGATAGGGTATGAAAAAACGGGCCAGCGAAATCATGCGCTCCCAATTCAACCGGTGACGCTGACTTCGTCGTTTTAGAGCATGTCTCCATGCCCCGAGAGTTTCACGGCGAAAGGCATCCAGTCGCCGCGTATTACCGGGGACATGGTAATAATTGCAATCCCCCCCTAAACAATCGACTCAACCACTGACCATTCACTGGGACTGGCTCGTGCCTGCGCTTGTGAAGTTGCGCTCGTATCTCTTTGAGCGTTGCCCTCATGCGCTTACCAATGGTTACACGCCCAACCACAATGGTGTCTCTATTAGACTCCATATACCTCATGCACGTAGACACCTCTGCAGCCAGCTAATTACAACACTTCGTGCCTCGTGCTAATTTATTCAGTTTTCTCACCGGCAAGTGGAGTAGAATTTTTGGCTCTGAGCCACTCAGTTAATGGTCTTACCTTTTTCATCGCAGGCTTTTCCAAAAACCTGAAAGTTGCACCACAGATCAAGATCAAAACAGGCGCAAGCATTATGATCACGGCCCAGTATTGAAGAGGAGTAAGCCCTTTAGTAGTGGGAAGTCCAATCACAAACTGAAAGGTTACAAACAGAAGAATGCCGTGTAGAAGGTAAATGCTGTATGCCATTTCTCCCAATGCGCGGGAGATTCTATTTTTAAGCGCACCAAAAACACTATTACCACCTGCGACGAGACAAAAGGCTATTGTCAGAAGGACCTTGGCCGTTGTGCTGCCGTACAGAGATGGATAATGAATAACAGTGTAGGAAACTAACACCACTACCAACGCGGTTGCCCACCTGGATATCGCAAAATTTCTGAAGCGCTGAAATCGCACAATAACAGCAGCCACCATACCGCCCCCAAACAGCCAGTAATAATTACTACCTGAGAAATAAATAAAAATAGCCGCAATTAGCAGCGCGCTGACTATCAAATAGGGAAGCGGAGGTCGTAACCCTACCACCAAAGCAATAAGAGGCAGTGCGATATAGAAAAACCATTCATACGGCAATGACCATGTAACGCCCGCATTTATCAGATTGCTCACTTGCAAACCATTAAGCTCTGGGCCTCCAAAAATCGTAAAGCTCAGCCATTTAATAATGCCTATAAATATTTTCGATATCGGCTCTGCTGGGCCATCCTTTGTCATTATAAAAACTATCGAAAAAAGCAAAATCATTGAGAAAAAATAAAGCGGTGTTAACCTTAGAAATCGGGATACATAGAGACGCAACCAGTCAAGACCGCTATCTCGACTATCTAATAATTTTGAAAAAAACAGGAATCCGGTGATCATGAAAAATAGCGCAACGCCATCCTGCCCAAAGTGGACAAACAACTGTGAGGGGGGAACAGCCCAAACTCCAGTCTGCAGATAGTAGTACCAGATACACGAATGATGTAAGAAAACGAAAAAAGCAAGGTACCCGCGCAATCCGTCTATCGTCAAAAAGCGTCCATGAGTAGAAGGCACGACCAAACTATTTGATATAAATCGTGTTGACAATAATGCGACACAGAGAGAAATGACAGCAGCGCTAATACTTATTATATCCACTTAATTCTCGACTCCCAAAGCCCAAGCCACTTCGTATCGCGACATAATATAGTGCTATTGCTGCCAAGGCCTACTCCTATCTCATATACCATTCACAGCTCAGTCCTCTTGGTCGGAGAGGTGAGTGTGCTAAGCACATCAGCCTGGCCTTTGTATCACAGATGGCAGTGTGTCGACTTGGAGCACTAGGGCTGCCCTCCTACTTTTAAAGGCCAGCAGTATGGGGAAGAACAGGCCAATGCCGCCCGACTCAAAGAAATCCAAGATCCCAACGTCACGAAACGTCATCGAACGGAAAAACTTCGTAAGCGCTCCATGAACCCCACATTCCAAGCGCTTATCTGATGCTCGATGCTGTGCTCCCGATTCTCTCAGGAGCCCGTTCGCCATGATGCGACCCGATGCCAAAGTCGAAAAAGTCTATCTCTACCCCAAACCCGTCGACTTCCGAAAATCCATTGACGGCCTGGCGGCGTTGGTCGAGTTTGATATCAAGGTCGCGGTCTTTGACCCAGTGCTTTTTGTTTTCCTCAACAAGCCACGCAACCGCGTGAAGATCTTGTACTGGGAACGCAACGTAAGTGCTCCATGAACACCACATTCAAAGCGCTAAGCTGATCCCCAATGCTGTGCTCCCGATCTCTTTCTGGAGCCAGCCCGGCCATGATGCGACCCGACGCCAAAGTCGAAAAGTCTATCTCTACCCCAAACCTGTCGACTTCCGAAAATCCATCGACGGCCTCGCCGCGTTGGTAGAACTGGACATAAAAGTGGCGGTATTCGATCCGGTGCTTTTCGTCTTTCTCAACAAGTCCCGCAATCGAGTGAAGATCTTGTATTGGGAGCGCAACGGCTTCTGTCTTTGGCTCAAGCGCCTGGAATCCGAGCGTTTCAAAACATCGCCCGATGCTACGGAAGAGGCGATTGTCCTCAGCGTCCAGGAACTTAACTGGCTGCTCGACGGTTTTGACCTATGGCGCAACCGTCCTCATCAGGTTTTGACGCCGCGCTATGTGGCGTGACCCGGTATAATCCGGGCCATGATTTCTCTGCCCGATGACCTTCCTGACGATCCTGTTTTACTCAAGCAATTGCTGCTTGAGGCACTCAATCGTCAGGAACAAACAACCCAGGCTTATCAGACTCACATCGTCGACCTTAAAGAACAGATCAAGCTGTTACGTGACCGTCTGTTTGGGCGCAAGTCCGAGCAAACCGCAGAGCCCAATACGCCGCAACTGGCCTTGTTCAACGAACCTGAAAGCGAGCCGATGCCTTCAGTCGATGACGTTGATGAGGAAGTCGTTGCACCGACAGCGCGGCGTGGCAAACGCAAGCCGTTGTCGGCTGACCTGCCACGTATCGAAGTCATCCACGAACTGCCCGAGCACGAGCTGACCTGTGCCTGCGGTTGCCGTAAACATGCCATCGGCGAAGAGACCAGCGAGCAACTGGACATCGTGCCGATGCAGATCCGCGTCATCAAACATGTCCGCAAGGTCTACGGTTGCCGGGGCTGCGAAGCTGCCCCGGTCACGGCTGACAAGCCCGCGCAACTGATCGAGAAAAGCATGGCCAGCCCAAGCGTGCTGGCCATGCTGCTGACCACCAAGTATGTCGACGGTTTACCGCTGCATCGGTTTGAGACGGTACTCAGCCGCCACGGTATCGATATCCCTCGGCAAACGCTGGCTCGCTGGGTGATCCAGTGCAGCGAGCATTTCCAGCCAATGCTGAACCTGATGCGTGACCGGTTGCTGGAAAGTCCGGTCATCCACTGCGATGAAACCCGTGTCCAGGTGTTGAAAGAACCGGATCGAGACCCGACCAGTCAATCATGGATGTGGGTGCAAGCCAGTGGTCCACCGCATCGAAAAGTTGTGCTGTTTGATTACACGTCCAGCCGTGCGCAGGACGTACCGTTGCGCTTGCTGGAAAGTTACCGTGGCTATGTCATGACGGACGATTACGCCGGCTATAACGCGTTGGCGTTGCAGCCAGGAGTGGAACGCCTGGCGTGCATGGCTCATGCACGACGCAAGTTCGTGGACGCGCAAAAAGTGCAGCCCAAGGGTAAAACCGGGCGGGCTGATATCGCGCTGGCGATGATCAACAAGCTGTATGGCATCGAGCGCGAGCTCAAGGATGTCAGCGATGAACAGCGGTTTACCGGTCGACAGGAGAAAAGCCTGCCGATCCTGGCGCAATTGAAAAGCTGGCTGGATAAAACCCAGTCGCAGGTGACGGCACAAAGTGCGTTGGGCAAGGCTGTGCATTATCTGGCAAATAACTGGAGCAGGCTGGAGCGCTATGTCGAAGCGGGTTACTTGCCCATCGACAACAATGCGGCCGAAAGAGCGATCAAGCCGTTTGTCATAGGGCGCAAGGCCTGGCTGTTCAGCGACACCGTCAACGGCGCCAGTGCCAGCGCGAAGATCTATAGCCTAGTCGAGACCGCCAAGGTCAACGGCCAGGAGCCTTATACGTGGCTGCGCCACGTACTTGAGCGGCTGCCGCATGCCTCGTCAGTAGCAGACTACGAAGCTCTGCTGCCGTGGAACTGCTCGCCAGAGATGCCACGGTAAACCGTTAACCCACTGTTGGGCAGGTGGGTTTTATGGATCGCCTACCATCATGGCGGCCTGGCTCCAGAAAGAAATCGGGAGCACAGCATCGGGGATCAGCTAAGTGCTTTGAATGTGGGCTTCATGGAGCGCTTACGATGAAATCGCTGACGCTGTTGAGCAAAATGCATGATCTGGGCATCACGCCGTCCCGTGGCCGACCGCGAGTGAGCAATGACAACCCGTACTCGGAATCACTGTTCCGGACGTTGAAGTACTGCCCGCAATGGCCGGCAGATGGTTTTGCCAGCCTGGACGCCGCCCGAGCCTGGGTAAGGGATTTTATGTGCTGGTATAACCACGAGCACCGGCACAGCCGAATCCGCTTCGTGACACCGGCCGAACGGCACCGTGGCCAGGATCATCAAATCCTGGCTCGGCGTCATGAGCTGTATGAGCAAGCCCGGGAGAAATGCCCGGAGCGCTGGTCTGGACAGACACGAAACTGGGAGCCGATCGGCACGGTGCTGCTGAACCCGGATCGGGAACAGCAGGTCGAGAAAAGAGCGGCATAGTTAGACGGTTGACGCGACAACTACCTTGAAAAACGCCGGCACCTACCTACTTCAAATGAATGAAGCTCGGCTCGCCCACCTGAAATCCGATCACACCAAAAACCTTGTTACTTAGCCTTGAGAGACCAAATATAAACCTATATATAGGTTTATATTACAGCTATTTTATCCGACTGTGTCGGTAAATATTTTATTCAGAGCCAATACCTGAACGTTAAGAGCGTATCTATTTTCCACAGCCACCCGTCCCGCCCGACCATAGTGCAATCGCTGATCAGCATTGCCTAATAGCTCCCGCAAAGACGACTCCCATTGTGATGAGCTATCGGCTAGCAGCCCACATTGACTTCCATCGACAATCTCAATATTCACACCCACCGGAGAAGCCACTACGGGAACACCGGAAGCCATGTATTGAATCAGTTTATAGCCACACTTGCCCTTCTCCCAAGGGCCATCAACCAACGGCATGATGCCTATATCCATTTGCCTTATGAAGTCGACCTCACTATCCTCTGACCAAGGTTGAACCTCTACGGGTATGCCAGATAGCTCATCAACAATCTCGGGGGTTGCACCGATCAGCATAACGCGAGCGCCAAATTCATCGCAGGCCTTGAGAAGTGCCTGTCGGATTCCGATTACATACTTTTGTGTCGAAGGTGAACCTATCCAACCAATAACGAGCGATTGACCACTAGCGTCCCGCTTGGCCAAATACCGGTTCTTGTCGACGACGGTGGGAACCACAACAACATCTTTGGCTCCCGCCGCGATTGCACGATTGGCAAGATAATTGTTTCCCGCAATCACGCATCGAGCGTTGCGCATTACGACATCGATTTTTCTGCCCAATATTTTGCGAATCAGCAAACTAGAGGAAAGATCATAATTGTGAAATATTGCATCATCATAATCCACAACATAGGGAAAAGCAAAAACCCTCAGAAGCCTCTCTACTGTCGCTGGGAAATAAGGAAACACTTCTTTTTCTATCCAAATAATATCGTATTTCCGAACAGTAAAAAGTGTAAAAAAACGCAGCAAATAGCAGTACGCAGTACGAAAAGCAGAACGCTTGCCTGAGCTGTATAAAAACTTAAGATAGGCGTCATCAAACAAGCACTGAACTACAACCTCTACTCCACCCTTTTCAAGAGCAGGTATATATTGAAGACAGCGAAGACGGCTACTTGCCCCAAGCCGAGAATACTTTGACAATAATAAAATTTTCATAGTTAACTGCATCTCACCTAAAAAAACCAAAGTCCAAACTGTATCATGCCCCGCCCCGTCGAGGTACTTACTGTAACAATTCAGAGTCAGTTCTCTTTCCGCCCCTTAAAAATCCATCCAGGTAGCCAACTAATCAGCAATCCATAGGCGACCCAGGTTTCCCTGACAGACGATAATGAACCTCGCAAGATTGAAATCGCAGTACGAGACAGTGGCTCGAGTAACAACGTGCTTAAAAGGACCGATGTCGCCCCCAAAAACCCAAAATATTTATACGAATAAATAATCTTGCTACGCTGTGAGTAAAATAGTCGTCGTGCCTTAATTTGATCAGAAGTCCCTCCACCTTTATGGAATGCTTGAATATAACTAAGGAACTCTATTCTCCAACCCTTAGCTTTAACTCTTCGCGATAGATCAAGGTCCTCCAAATACACGAAGAACCTTTCATCAAATCCCTGCAACTGGTCGAAAATCTCACGTCGAATAAGATAGAAAGCCCCTATCACATGGTCAACAGAGCGATCACTTGCATGATCCCACTCCCTCATAAAATGACCAAGCTTGGGAAAAAATTGATCGAGACCAACGGTGTGCGCAAGAAAACCTGCCACGGTTGGAAACCTGGTGCAGCTACGTGAAATTTCACCGAGTTCATCTTTCAGCTGTACCCCGCAGACACCAACATCCCGGTTGTCTGGGTGCTCCATATAGTCGAGTACTGATTGTAGCGATGCTGGAAAGACAGCCGCGTCCGGGTTCAGAAAAAGAACATACTCGGCACTTCCGTGCTTTGCACCCAAGTTGCAAGCCTTTCCAAACCCAAGATTTCGACCAGCTTTAATCAACTCAACTTCCGTCAGAGGTAGCAATAGTTTTTCCGAACCATCGGTTGAACCATTATCTACGACTACGATTTTCGCTAGATCGTTGTTATCATCCTGGACTATTGAAGTCACGCACTGCAAAACTTGGTCGCCAGAGTTCCAATTCACAATAACCACATCAATTTTATGACTCACTTTCAACACCCATGTCCTTTCTAGTGCAGCCAAAACCAACCAGCAGGGCTAAAAACACCCAGAAACCAGTAATATACTGCTGAGTAAAGTGCGGATCCTCAACCATCAACGCCATCATAATTATCAAGAATCCAAAGAACACATTTCGGTCACGACGAAATACCGTACGCCCTACGAAAAAAAAGAAGCACAACGAAACCAAAACCGCGGCATAAGACTGTTCGATCAATGAGGTCATCCAAAAGTTATGGGCAGAGAGTTCGAAGTAAAATAGTGATGAATAATAGCCAATTGGCTCAAAAGGGTGACTCGTCAGATAATCAATTTTCTCTACCAGTGTTTGCAATCGTCCATTTCCGGTCGCCAACAGTTCAACATCCGTTCTAGACGACAAAAATGTGTCAAATCCGGATAAATCCCAGCCAACAAATATGACCATGTAGGCGAAAAAAACACCAAGCACAACACCTAAAATAGCACCAACCACAACTAGCTGGCGCAGCCTAAAAACGACAAACAACAACAAAAACAACAACAATATATTTGATCGAGAAAATGTAAGACATATACCCGCTGAAACAAGACAGAACATCAGAAAATCAAACTTCGTTCGTTCTTCCAATATCGTATAAGACACAGCCGATAGAAGCAAAACCTGTGCAATTGTATTACTTGCCCCCCAAGGAAGAGACATAGCCCCCCCAACATACCGCTCCAGCACGACCTGTTGAATACCAACTACCAAAGAGTTCAAGAAGAAGTTGACAATAAAATACGCTGCCAAAACCGCGCCGGAACATATTAAAACCCTAGCAAGCGTCTGGACCGACAATCGCTGGCTTAGCACACTGCAAATCAACCCTAAATAAATGACAAAGCCAATCAAGTTAAAGACAGCCCTTACCGACGACTGAAACTGATTGAATGACAAAACTGTCATGACAATAATCAATAAAATATGGAGGAATGGAAAAAGAAAAAATCTCCAATCCATATCAACCCAATAACGAGAAATAACCGATATGAAGGCAAGTATTGAAGCGATAAAAAAAGGTGTTCCGAAACTCAGCACCCCCCCATCCTCAGGGGATGTGCTAAATCCCAACAAAATCATACCAAAGACGAAACACACGAGGTATTTTGGAAGCCTGATCTTCAACACACCTTCACCGCTTAAATTTAGTAAAGTAAAAGAGACCTAGCGCATCAAAAACAACTCGAAAGGTCCATGCCATTGCCGCACCCACAACACCAAAATGGGTAATTAACATATAGAGCATCCCCACAAAAGCCGGCAACTCAATCAGGTGTAAAATTGCAGTTTCTTTAGATCTGCCAGACGCATGCAAAAACGAATAATACATTGAACCTATAGCGTTAAAAAACACACCAATGCAAAGAACCCTTCCCACACAGGTAGATTCTTCCGAGACATATTTTCCAACCCAAAGATTCAAAATATAGGGCATCAATAGTGCAATGCACCCCATTACGCAGAACATGATGAGCGAAACCCTAACCACCCATCGATTAAAAGTGTGATGGGCTTTATTTATATCCTCTTGTAAAAAACCAGCAATTACCGGAAATGCTACCGTAGTAATTGCCCCAACTAGGATCAGCGCCTGCACCGTTATTTCATAAGGAATCACATAAGCGGTTACCGCTGCGGCAGATATCAGCGTCCCGACAAAAAAACGATCAGCCTGCACTAAGAATGGGCTTACAATACTACTTACCGTTACCCACCCTCCAAAATTCAGGAGTTTATTGGCTTGCATTCTAGTAAACTTACCTTTTTCACCATCGCCATTTGGCAGGCATTGGTAAGCAAACGCTCTGTACATAAACAACGCCGCCGCTCGAGAAACCACCAAAGTTGCGATCAACCAATACAACTGATTAGTGAACTGCGCAACCAGGAATGGAGCACCGAAATTTGCCGCGCCAAGAGCAACACGCAAGAAGCTAATATTTTTAAAATTAAGATAGGCCTCATTAACACCGCGATAAGTTGCACTGATTGCCTGCATCGGTATGGCCATTGCCAGTAGCAGCAAAGAAACAAGAACCTCCATCACACTAACGGTCTGTCTCGGTACGAAATTATACCCACCCAGACAGCTTCCCAATACGATCAGAACGAATCCAATAATACCGATAACCATTGTAATCCGGACTGCGGTACTAATAACATCAGGAATTTCATTTTCACTGTCCCTTCCTCTGAGGGACGCTAGTCTTTGCGTAACCGCACGACCAACCCCCAGATCGAGCGCTCCAGCGTAGCCAATCAATCCCCATGCAAGCGCCAGAAAACCAAATCGCTCAGTGCCTATTACCGAAATCAAGCTTGGAACAGTCAGCGCAGCTATAAGTAGAGGCAAACCGAGGCCTAGCAGATTCCAAATGATATTTTTATAGTGCACTACAACCTCGTGTGGATACATTACGCAACGAGCCCATAGATATTCTGACCATTATCAATTAAGCACCTATGGATAAGAACACATGAACAAAGGACACTCGGAAACTACTAAAATAGTGGATTTAATAGTTAGCAAATCTATTCAACATCAACCAGTGCATAAAATATCCTATGCATAGATTTATCAAGCTCAGCATAGATGTCAAACCCTAGATCATGCCCCAACATTATTTTGTCAAAAAAATGACATCTCCCTTGCGTAACGCACAACCTCACTGCTGGGTTGCCTAATTAATGAGACCTGCGGTATCCGCATGGTTCAATTGGAAACCCACCAACCACGAGATCGACTGCACAATTACCTAGCGCCAAACCCGCAGCGACTCCAATGGAATCACTTGACGACAAAGCAAATGGATGGAAAGAAGTTTGGGAGCTAAATGGAGCCTGTAGCAGTCCGCTCAGTGCTTTTTCACCCCAAAAACCTGGCTCTGTACGTCTGTCACCGCAACGATAGAGAGGCTGACCGATGCGCTCATCCAGCCCAATTATATATAGCAACATGTGCATTCGGGCTTTAAACACACCGATTGAACCTTGGAAAGCACAAAGATGTCGTGCTATTGTATTTAGGTTTGATGGGAGGCAATCGTGACACACAAAAATCACCTCCATCAACTCAAACAACTTATTCTCGAACTTCTAAACCGAGCGCAACTCACAACTGCGACGATACAAAGTTCTGAACAATGCTACGAATATGCCAATAATACCACCCAGCAGGATCGCCACAGCCAATATCAATGCTTTCTTCGGTTTGACTGGCTTCTCTGGCATCTCAATCGGACCATCTACGCGAAAAACCGCTACTTCATCCGGCTTGACGGACAGACTTTTATAAAAGGCATACTTTACTTGCAAAGAACGAAGATTTTTTATGAAAGGGTCGTCCAACTTCCGTTCTTCAAGATTTTTAATTTCAGCTTGGAGCGCCTTGCTACCACGCATATAAGTCAACTCCCCACTCATATTAGCTGATACTTCGCTCGACAAATTTCCGCTTATGATGGGAGGTTTTTCTAAACCAATAGCTTCAGCAATACTGAGCGCCTCACGCAACTGAGAAATAAGATCTTCGCGTACATGCTGACCACTTTCACGCAACGCACTAATCTGCTGAGCAAGATCTCGCGCTCGGACTTCGGCCTCTCTATTGACGTTATCGATCATCTCCCCCACTGCTATGATACGGGCCTTGTCTATATAGGCCTTTGTCCACTCTAACGCCTTGGACGGATCATTGCTTTGCATCGTTAATGAGAAACGATCCGCAGAGTCTTTGCCTGCAAGTGCAATAGTCAAGTCTTTGGAGAAGCGGTCATAGAGCACCTCCTGAGCACCGGAACGCTCAGTTTCGTTAAGGGACGGGAGATAGTACTCTTCAAAAAAATTCCGACGCAGAGACTCGGCTTGAAGATTACGCAAAAAAAACTCATATACGTATTTCACGCTGTAAGGCTCGAGCCCCGACTCTTTGGTACGACCATAGTTAAAGTCGGCGATATCTTTCGGAGTCGGCGGGATTACAAAAGCCTTAGCTTCATAGACAGGCTTACTGAGAAAAGCATAAGTCCCACCAATTAAAGCGAATAACGTAACGACACTTAAGATCAGCCATTTTTGCAGCCATAGTCCTTGAATGACTTCAATAAGGTCAATTTCGTCATTAGGCCTAGCCTCAGCACGGTTGTTGCGCATTTATCGCGGTTCCCTTCTTAGATTTCAATCACGATGTTGGTTGGGAGTGGTCCACTCATTAACTTACGAGTGAGGTTGGCCGTCACCCAGCTTCCCCGCCGGCGTTCAAACGCCGATTCGTTGAGACCATCTTTACTGGGAAGGCGAATCCAGCAGCTTTTCCAGGTACTGGCCGTAGCCAGTCTTCTTCAGCACTTTAGCTTGAGCACTCAATTGTTCAGCAGTAATCCAGCCTCTGTTGTAAGCAATCTCTTCAAGGCAAGCCACTTTCAGCCCCTGACGCTTTTCTATGGTATGCACAAAGTGACTGGCTTCAAGCAGCGAGTCATGAGTACCAGTATCAAGCCAGGCAAAGCCGCGACCGAGCATTTCGACATTGAGCGTCTTACGCTCGAGGTACGCGCGGTTCACATCGGTGATTTCCAACTCGCCACGCTCGGATGGCTTAATGCTCTTGGCGATCTCGACAACATCATTGTCGTAGAAGTAAAGGCCGGTCACTGCATAGTTGGATTTTGGCTTCAGCGGCTTCTCTTCAATACTCAGTGCACGACCGGTTTTATCGAACTCAACGACACCGAAACGCTCTGGATCGGAGACATGGTAGCCGAATACGGTAGCGCCTTGCTGTTGAATGCTGGCGGAATGCAAGTTATCCGAGAAGTGCTGACCATAGAAGATGTTGTCACCCAGAATCAGGCAGCAAGGGTCCTTGCCAATAAACTCTTCACCAATTATGAAGGCCTGTGCCAGGCCATCCGGGCTAGGCTGCTCGGAGTAAGTCAACTTGATGCCATACAAGCTACCGTCGCCCAGCAACTTGCGAAAGCATGGCAAGTCTTCCGGCGTGGAGATAATCAGGATTTCACGCATACCCGCGAGCATCAGCACCGACAAGGGATAAAAGATCATCGGTTTGTCGTAGATCGGCAGCATCTGCTTGGATACACCGAGGGTCAACGGGTGCAGTCGAGTGCCTGAGCCGCCAGCCAGGATGATGCCCTTACGGTTTATAGTGGTCATTTGTTTAGAACTTCCCTAAGCATTCGGGTTACGCCACTTTGCCAATCCGGCAAGTGTAGTGAAAAACTGTCACGCAGCTTCTGCGTATTCAAACGCGAATTCAAAGGCCTACGCGCGGGTGTTGGATAAGCGGTGGTTTCAATCGGATTGATTAATTTTACAGCGAGCTGCTCACCGCTGGATCGAGCGAAGTCGATCACATAGCTGGCATATCCATGCCAGGATACTTCGCCGCTAGCAACCAAGTGATATAAGCCCGCCAACTCCGGACGCAGCATGACTTGCTGTATAGCCAATGCCGTCACATCGGCGATCAGATCCGCCCCCGTGGGCGCCCCAATCTGGTCATTGATGACACTCAGGTTTTCTCGGTCCTTGGCCAAGCGAAGCATGGTTTTTGCGAAATTGTTGCCACGGGCGCCATAGACCCAACTGGTCCGAAAAATCAAATGCTTGCAACCCGACGCCGTAATCGCCTGTTCGCCAGCCAACTTGCTAGCGCCGTAGCGATTCACCGGAGCGACGGGATCATTCTCCAGCCATGGCATCGAACCTTGCCCACTGAAGACATAGTCGGTCGAGTAGTGAATCAACCAAGCACCTAGCGATACCGCTTCCTCAGCAATGAGCTGACTGGCTTGAACATTCACACGATCGGCCAGTTCAGTTTCGGACTCAGCCTTATCGACGCCGGTGTACGCCGCAGCGTTGACAACCACGTCTGGCTTTACCTCACGAATCGTCCTGCGTAAGGCATCGAGGTTCGACAAGTCGCCGCACAGATCATCGACTCCATTACGATCCAAGGCAATCAACTCGCCAAGTGCTGCTAAGGAGCGTTGCAGCTCCCAGCCCACCTGGCCGTTTTTTCCCAGTAGAAGGATTTTCATGCTTTATTCGAACGATCCGCGTAGTTCTGGTCAATCCACTGCTGGTAGCTACCACTCTTCACGTGCGCAACCCATTCAGTATTGCTGAGGTACCACTCGACAGTCTTGCGAATACCAGTTTCGAATGTCTCCTCCGGCGCCCAGCCCAGTTCGCGCTGTATTTTGCTGGCGTCGATAGCGTAACGCTGATCGTGGCCTGGGCGATCCTGAACATAGGTGATAAGGCCGGCATGTGGGCGATGAGCAGAATCTGGACGCAGCTCGTCAAGCAAAGCGCAAAGGGTATGCACCACTTCGATGTTCTGTTTTTCGTTATGGCCGCCGATGTTGTACGTCTCTCCAATAACGCCTTCGCTCACTACTTTGTACAGTGCGCGAGCGTGATCCTCGACGTACAGCCAGTCACGTACCTGACTGCCTTTACCGTAGACCGGCAGTGGCTTGCCTTCCAACGCATTAAGAATGATCAGCGGGATCAACTTCTCAGGGAAGTGGCACGGACCATAATTGTTCGAGCAGTTGGTGACCAAGGTCGGCAGACCGTAGGTACGGCTCCAGGCGCGTACTAAGTGATCCGAACTGGCCTTGGTGGCCGAGTATGGCGAGCTCGGCTGATACGGCGTGGTTTCGGTGAAGAGATCTTCCGGACCTTCGAGGTCTCCGTAAACTTCATCAGTCGAAATATGGTGGAAGCGGAAGTTTGCTTTACGCCTATCGTTCAGTGTTGTCCAATAGTGGCGTACGGCCTCCAACAGAGTGTAGGTACCGATGATGTTGGTCTGAATGAATTCAGACGGCCCAGAAATAGAGCGGTCGACGTGAGACTCTGCGGCCAAGTGCATGATCGCATCTGGTTGGTGCTCACGCAAGACACGGTCGACCTGGTCACGATCACAGATGTCGACGCGTTCGAACACATAACGCGAGCTGTGGCTAACTTCGGCCAACGACTCAAGGTTACCGGCATATGTCAGCTTATCGACGTTTACGACAGAGTCGGTGGTATTGGAGATGATGTGACGGATGACTGCCGAGCCGATAAACCCGGCGCCGCCGGTAACTAGAATTTTCACGCGAAACCATACCCTTGAGCTGCGGACAGTGGCACCAACGAGCACTGTCTAATCCATGAATGCAGAAGCCATCAATCCTGAGGCTTCCGTCAGAGTCAGTCTGAATCGATGTGGGTATAGGCCACTATCGAACAAGGGATGCATTTTACAGCTTAATGAATCTTTTACGAATGGATATAGACAGTCAGAGACGCTAATTCGACAGACGCCCTGCGCTTGTCGCTTTCAGACAAGACGCTTGCGTGCTGATCTGGACGAACGTCCCAGAACCAGGCTAAGTATCGGACCTATAAACATACCGACCAGCAATGCCAGCACCACGACCAGAGACACCGGAAGCTCGGGACCTGCCCAACCCAAAAACAACAACGAAACCGATTGCTGGTTCTCAAGCACAAACGCAAGAATCGCCAACACCAGCAAAAGAATAAAAACGCCAAGAAGTATGCGCTTGAGATTACGCATGAGCATCTCCCTGATAATGAGCAGCGAGGATCAAACCCCCTCCTCCTCTTCCTCATTCACCCGATCACGTAGCTCTTTTCCCGGCTTGAAATGCGGAACGAATTTACCGTCAAGGCTGACAGACTGACCGGTTTTAGGATTGCGACCTACGCGCGGCGCGCGGTAGTGCAAGGAGAAGCTGCCAAAACCACGGATCTCGATGCGATCACCGGTGGCCAGACATTGGGACATTTGCTCAAGCATGGTCTTGATGGCCAGCTCAACATCTTTTGATGAGAGCAGCCCTTGATGGGTGACAATTCGTTCGATCAACTCCGACTTCGTCATATTTTTCCCTTCTTTTTCAAGCAGCTAGGAAAGCGCTCCAAAGGTTTTAGCATGCCTGCATGAATTTGAACAGTCCGAGTTTTGACATCTTCCTATCCATCACACAGTGTCGGATTCAGTCACGCCGCCCCACCCTCCTTGATTCGCGGCCTCACCTGCAAATTACTAGCATGGTGCG
Source organism: Pseudomonas sp. NFX224 (assembly GCF_048565165.1). Classification (NCBI taxonomy): domain Bacteria; kingdom Pseudomonadati; phylum Pseudomonadota; class Gammaproteobacteria; order Pseudomonadales; family Pseudomonadaceae; genus Pseudomonas; species Pseudomonas sp. NFX224. Next base: position 1,218,030 of record NZ_CP183416.1, read on the forward strand.
TGTCAGGTAGCCGGCAGGATTGAAGCCAAAGGGGAACTCATCCTCTTCTTTTGCATCATCCGACCTGGCAACGACTTTATAGCCCGCCCCCTTACACTCCTTCGCTGCGCGCTTGTGGCACTTTTCCCAACCTGAGCCGAGCCCGGAACAATCGACTTCAATACCGCTGACCCCACGTACCACATGGGTCTTGGCATTCGTGGTACAACCCGCCAGTGTCAGTAATGCTATTGCGACAATGAGCTTGTTCATTCACTTCCTTATGCCAGGCACGATGCCCGAGCGTCGTTCGCTTCAGACTAAGACTAGCCGCAAATAAACGATTGATCTTGTTAAAGAAAGAGACATCCCAGGAAGGGCATATGTTTCACACCATTACAGAAGCCCCAACACAGCCCCCTGAAGTACAAATTCACAGACACAAAAAAGGGCGACCGAAGTCGCCCTTTTTTACAGAAAGCCAGAACTTAGTTCTGTTTTTCCGCTTGTGCAGCACGCAGCAGGTCACCCAGAGTGGTGGCTACTGGAGCGTCACCAGCTACTGGCTTGTCGCGCAGGCTCTGGATAGCTTCTTTCTCGTCTTCAACGTCTTTCGACTTGATCGAGAGCTGGATTACGCGGCTCTTGCGATCAACGCTGATGATCTTGGCTTCTACTTCTTCGCCTTCTTTCAGAACGTTACGAGCGTCTTCAACGCGGTCACGGCTGATTTCGGAGGCTTTCAGAGTCGCTTCGATATCGTCGGCCAGAACGATGATGGCGCCTTTGGCGTCAACTTCTTTCACAGTGCCCTTAACGATGGCGCCTTTGTCGTTAACCGAGACGTACTCGGAGAACGGATCGCTTTCCAGTTGCTTGATGCCCAGGGAGATGCGCTCGCGCTCTGGGTCAACCGACAGGATAACGGTGTCCAGCTCGTCGCCCTTCTTGAAACGGCGTACGGCTTCTTCGCCCACTTCGTTCCAGGAGATGTCGGACAGGTGAACCAGACCGTCGATGCCGCCGTCCAGACCAATGAAGATACCGAAATCGGTGATCGACTTGATGGTGCCGGAGATTTTATCGCCCTTGTTGAACTGGCCAGAGAAATCTTCCCATGGGTTAGATTTGCACTGCTTGATGCCCAGGGAGATACGACGACGCTCTTCGTCGATGTCCAGAACCATAACTTCCACTTCGTCGCCGACTTGTACGACTTTCGAAGGGTGGATGTTCTTGTTGGTCCAGTCCATTTCGGAAACGTGTACCAGACCTTCAACGCCTTCTTCCAGCTCAGCGAAGCAGCCGTAGTCGGTCAGGTTGGTTACACGCGCGGTAACGCGAGTGCTTTCTGGGTAACGGGCTTTGATAGCAACCCATGGATCTTCGCCCAGTTGCTTCAGGCCCAGGGAAACACGATTGCGCTCGCGATCGTACTTCAGAACCTTGACATCGATCTCGTCGCCAACGTTGACGATTTCGGAAGGATGCTTGATACGCTTCCAAGCCATGTCGGTAATGTGCAGCAGGCCATCGACGCCACCCAGATCGACGAATGCGCCGTAATCGGTGAGGTTCTTGACGATACCTTTGACTTGTTGGCCTTCCTGCAAGGATTCCAGCAGAGCTTCGCGCTCGGCGGAGTTCTCGGCTTCCAGGACGCTACGACGGGAAACGACAACGTTGTTGCGCTTCTGGTCCAGCTTGATGACCTTGAATTCCAGCTCTTTGCCTTCCAGGTGCGTGGTGTCGCGCACTGGACGGACGTCAACCAGAGAACCTGGCAGGAACGCACGGATGCCGTTAACGTCGACAGTGAAGCCGCCTTTAACCTTACCGTTGATAACGCCCTTGACCACTTCTTCGGCTGCGAAGGCTGCTTCCAGAACAATCCAGCATTCAGCGCGCTTGGCTTTTTCACGGGACAGCTTGGTTTCACCAAAGCCGTCTTCAACCGAGTCCAGAGCAACGTGAACTTCGTCACCGACGTTGATAGTCAGGTCGCCAGCGTCGTTGTAGAACTGCTCAAGCGGGATGAGTGCTTCAGACTTCAGACCAGCGTGAACGGTTACCCAGCGAGCTTGGTAATCGATATCAACGATAACACCGGTGATGATGGAGCCTGCCTGAAGGTTCAGGGTTTTTAGGCTTTCTTCAAAGAGTTCCGCAAAGCTTTCGCTCATTTTAATTCCTGTTGATAAGGGCGAAGACTACGCCCATCTCCACATCCCAGACGATGTGGGTCAGTTTCATTTAAAAGAAGCCACCGCAGGACTATGACTGGTCCCCTGCGGCCTTCTTGGTCACCCGGCGATATCGCGAATGGCGATCTCGCTCATGATGCGTTGCAGCACCTGATCGATGGACAATTCCGTGGAATCCAGCTGTATGGCGTCAGCCGCCGGTTTGAGCGGGGCTACCGCTCGCTGGGTGTCACGCTCATCGCGTGCACGTATCTCATCTAGCAGACTCGACAGACTAACACCATCGACTTTGCCCTTCAACTGCAAGTATCGACGGCGCGCACGCTCCTCGGCACTGGCGGTGAGGAAAATCTTCAGCGGTGCGGCCGGAAAAACCACCGTGCCCATGTCCCGACCGTCCGCCACCAGACCCGGCGCTTCCTGGAATGCGCGCTGGCGTTGCAGCAGCGCCTCGCGTACCGCGGGCAATGCAGCCACCTGGGAGGCACCGGAGCCGACGCTTTCGGTACGGATCACATCACTGACTTCATCGCCTTCAAGAATGATCCGCTGCAGCTGACCGTCGGTCGCCGCAATGAATTGCACATCCAGATGAGCGGCAAGTTTTTTCAGCAACTCTTCATTGGTCAGGTCGACGCCATGGTTATGCGCAGCAAACGCCAACAGACGGTACAGCGCACCGGAATCCAGCAGATTCCAGCCAAGACGCTTGGCCAGAATCCCGGCTACCGTGCCTTTTCCGGAGCCGCTAGGCCCATCGATAGTGATGACCGGTGCAATGTTGTTCACGACTGAGCCTCTTGGGCAACGCGGATACCGACCTGAGCACACAGCGCGAGGAAGTTCGGGAACGACGTCGCGACGTTGGCGCAATCATGGATGCGGATCGGCGCAGTGGCGCGCAACGAAGCAACGCTAAAAGCCATGGCGATCCTGTGGTCACCGTGACCGTGCACTTCGCCGCCGCCGATCGAGCCGCCATCGATAATGATGCCGTCCGGGGTCGGTTCACATTTGACGCCCAGCGCCAGCAGACCATCGGCCATGACCTGAATTCGGTCCGATTCCTTGACTCGCAACTCTTCGGCACCGGTCAGAACGGTGCGCCCCTCGGCGCAGGCAGCGGCGACGAACAGCACCGGGAATTCATCGATAGCCAGCGGCACTAACGCTTCCGGAATCTGGATACCTTTGAGTTTAGCTGCACGTACGCGCAGGTCCGCTACCGGCTCGCCGCCCACTTCACGCTGGTTTTCCAGGGTGATGTCGGCGCCCATCAGACGCAGGATGTCGATGACGCCGGTACGGGTCGGGTTGATACCGACGTGCTCAAGCACCAGCTCCGAACCTTCGGCGATCGAAGCGGCCACCAGGAAGAACGCGGAAGACGAGATATCGCCCGGCACTTCAATGTGGGTAGCCGTCAGCTTGATGCCGGATTCGACCGAAGCGGTCGCGCCATTGACCGTTACCGGGTAGCCGAAGCCGCGCAGCATGCGCTCGGTATGGTCGCGAGTCGGTGCAGGCTCGGTCACCGTGGTTTTGCCTTCGGCGTACAGACCGGCCAACAGCAGGCAGGATTTAACCTGGGCGCTGGCCATCGGCATGGTGTAGGTCAGGCCTTTGAGCTTGTTGCCACCACGGATCACCATCGGCGGACGGCCTTCAGCGGCGGTTTCGATCACGGCGCCCATTTCACGCAGCGGATTGGCCACGCGATTCATCGGGCGCTTGGACAGCGAAGCATCGCCGGTCAGGGTGCTGTCGAAGTGCTGTGCGGCCAACAGGCCGGACAACAGACGCATCGAAGTACCCGAGTTACCCAGGTAGATCGGGCCCGGCGCAGGCTTCAGGCCATGCAGGCCGACGCCGTGAATGGTCACGCGACCGTGGTGCGGACCTTCAATGACCACGCCCATGTCACGGAACGCCTGCAAGGTCGCCAGGGCGTCTTCGCCCTCGAGGAAGCCTTCGACTTCGGTGACGCCTTCAGCCAGGGAGCCGAGCATGATCGAACGGTGGGAAATCGATTTGTCACCTGGTACGCGAATCCGACCGGACAGGCGGCCACCAGGTTGAGCCAGGAAAATCAGATCGTTGGAATTCATAGCGTCCACATAGGCCCGACGGGCCAGGATTTTACTGAAATGCTCGCGAGCAACCCGGGCGCGAGTGAAAACGCCCAACAATTGGTGCCCATCCCCTGCATCGACCGCGTCGCGCAAGGCGTCGAGGTCGCTGCGAAATGTATCGAGTGTGCGCAGGACAGCTTCGCGGTTGGCGAGGAAGATGTCGTGCCACATGACCGGGTCGCTTCCGGCGATTCTTGTGAAATCGCGGAAACCGCCCGCAGCGTAACGGAAGATCTCAAGGTTTTCATTGCGCTTGGCCAACGAATCGACCAAACCGAACGCCAGCAAGTGCGGCAAATGGCTGGTTGCCGCCAATACTTCGTCGTGACGCTCGACTTGCATGTGTTCGACATCGGCGCCCAATGCGCGCCACAGACGATCAACGATCGCCAAGGCCTGCGGGTCGGTCTGCTCCAGCGGAGTCAGGATCACTTTATGACGACGGAACAGCTCGGCATTGGAGGCTTCCACCCCGCTCTGCTCGGAACCGGCAATCGGATGCCCCGGCACGAAACGCGACGGCATGCCGCCAAACGCTTCAGTGGCTGCGCGCACGACGTTACCCTTGGCGCTGCCGACGTCGGTCAGAACCGCCTGCCCCAGGTCCATGCCCGCCAAACGGCCAAGCATTTTCTCCATGGCGAGGATCGGTATGGCGAGCTGGATCACGTCAGCGCCCTGGCATGCAGCCGCCAGGTCTTCTTCGCAGCGATCCACCACACCCAATTCAACCGCCAGTTTGCGCGATTGCGGATCGAGATCGACCCCGACCACTTCGCGGCACAAGCCACTCTCGCGCAAACCCTTGGCAAACGAACCACCGATCAATCCCAGACCGACCACCACCAGGCGCCCGATCATAGGTTCAGCAGATTGCAGTGCAGTGACATCAACCACGAGCCAGAACCTTGGTCAGCGCCTCGAGGAAGCGGCTGTTTTCCGCGGGCAACCCGATGGTGATGCGCAAGTGGTTCGGCATGCCGTAGTTGGCCACCGGACGCACGATCACGCCTTCGCGCAGCAAGCCCTGGAAGATCGGAGCCGCTTCACGCCCCAGATCAACGCAGATGAAATTGCCCTTGGATGGAATCCAGCCCAACCCCAACTCACGGAAACCCGCTTCCAGTTGCTGCATGCCGGATTCGTTCAAGCGACGGCTTTCAGCCAGGTACGCGTCATCCTTCAACGCGGCGCAAGCAGCGGCCAGGGCCAGGCTGTTGACGTTGAACGGCTGACGTACGCGGTTCAGCACATCGGCAACCACGGCGGTGGACAAGCCGTAGCCGACGCGCAGCGATGCCAGGCCGTAGGCCTTGGAGAACGTACGGGAAACCAGCAGGTTCGGATAAGCCGCGAGGAAATCCAGACCATCCGGCAAGTCGCTGCCTTCGGCGTATTCGATGTAGGCCTCGTCCAGCACGACCAGCACGTGCTCCGGAACATCCTGCAGGAACTCGTCCAGCGCCTCGGCGCCGAACCAGGTGCCGGTCGGGTTGTTCGGGTTGGCAATGAACACCACACGGGTATTGGCATCGATCGCAGCCAGCATTGCAGGCAGGTCATGCCCCCAATCCTTGGCCGGAACCACTTTGGCCTGCGCGCCGACGGCCTGGGTTGCGATTGGATAAACCGCAAAGGCGTGCTCGCTGAACACAGCATTCAGGCCCGGCGCCAGATAAGCACGCGCCACGAGCTCAAGAATATCGTTGGAGCCGTTGCCCAACGTCACTTGGTTCAGTTCGACGCGGCATTGCTCGGCCAACAGGGTCTTGAGTGCAAAACCGTTGCCGTCCGGGTAACGGGTCAGCTCGGCCAGCGCGTCACGGATGGCTGTCAGCGCTTTCGGACTGGCACCCAGCGGGTTTTCGTTGCTTGCCAGTTTGACGATGCTGGCCGGATCCAGATCCAGCTCGCGAGCCAGTTCGTCCACGGGTTTGCCCGGAACGTAAGGCGAAAGTTGTTGCACGCCCGGCTGTGCCAGAGCGAGGAAATTGCCACTCATTTGCTACCGCCCCTTAGAGAACTGCTTTCGGGTAGGAACCCAGCACTTTGAGTGCCACTGCTTCCTGACTGATCTTTTCCAGCACACCTTTTACCAGCGGATCACGGTGGTGGCCGACAAAGTCGATGAAGAACACGTAGGTCCATTTGCCGCTGCGCGACGGACGGGTCTCGATGCGCGTCAGGTCGATGCCGTTGTCGTGGAACGGCACCAGCAACTCGTGCAGCGCGCCCGGCTTGTTGCTCATGGAGACGATGATCGAGGTCTTGTCGTCGCCGGTCGGCGGCACTTCCTGATTACCGATCATGAGGAAGCGCGTGGAGTTGTCCGGACGGTCCTCGATTTTTTCCGCCAGACGCGTCAGCCCGTACAGGCCGGCCGCCATGTCGCCGGCAATCGCCGCCGAGTTCCACTCACCCTTGACCCGCTTGGCCGCTTCGGCGTTGCTGGACACCGCCACGCGCTCGACATTCGGGTAATGCGCGTCCAGCCACTTGCGGCACTGGGCCAGCGACTGGGCATGGGAGTAAATGCGGCTGATGCTGTCGGTCTTGGTGTTTTCACCGACCAACAGGTGGTGGTGAATCCGCAACTCGACTTCGCCACAGATCACCATGTCGTGTTCGAGGAAGCTGTCCAGGGTGTGGTTGACCGCGCCTTCGGTGGAGTTCTCCACCGGGACCACGCCGAAGTTCACCGCACCGGCCGCCACTTCACGGAACACTTCGTCGATCGCCGCCATCGGCTTGCTGATCACGGCGTGGCCGAAGTGCTTCATTGCTGCAGCCTGGGTGAAGGTGCCTTCAGGGCCGAGGTAGGCGACTTTCAGCGGCTGCTCGAGCGCCAGGCACGAGGACATGATTTCGCGGAACAACCGCGCCATTTCTTCGTTGCCCAACGGCCCCTGGTTGCGCTCCATAACACGCTTGAGCACCTGAGCTTCGCGCTCAGGACGATAGAACACCGGCACTTCGCCTTCGGCCAGCGAGGCCATCTTTACCCGCGCGACTTCCTGGGCGCAGCGCGCACGCTCACTGATCAGCTCCAGCACCTTGGTGTCCAGAGCGTCAATGCGAACGCGCAGTGCCTTGAGTTCTTGCTCAGACATTAGCCGTGTTCCTTCTCGAACTCTGCCATGTACGAAATCAGCGCATTGATCGCATTGATGTCGACGGCGTTATAGATAGAGGCGCGCATGCCGCCCACGGAGCGGTGACCTTTCAGGTTCAGCAGGCCACGCTCGTCGGCACCGGCCAGGAACGGCTTGTCCAGACGGTCGTCCGCCAGACGGAACGGCACGTTCATCCACGAACGATCCGACTTGTTGATCGGGTTGCTGTAGAGGCCGCTGGCGTCGATGAAGTCATACAGCGTGCGCTGTTTCACTTCGTTGAGCTTGCCGATGGCCTCGACACCGCCCTGCTCTTTCAGCCATTCGAACACCAGGCCGGACAGGTACCAGGCCAGGGTCGGCGGAGTGTTGTACATCGAGCCGTTATCGGCCGCGACCTTGTAGTCGAGCATGGTCGGGCACAGGGAACGGGCGCGACCCAGCAGGTCTTCGCGCACAATGTTGACCACGATGCCGCTCGGGCCGATGTTTTTCTGCGCGCCGGCGTAGATCATGCCGAAGCGCGAGACATCCACCGGACGCGAGAGAATGTCGGAGGACATGTCGGCCACCAGCGGAACATCGCCGGTTTCGGGAATCCACTGGAATTCCAGACCACCAATGGTTTCGTTCGGCGCGTAGTGAACGTAGGCCGCGTCCTTGGACAGCTTCCACTCGTTCTGGCCGGGAATGGCGAAGTAGTCGTAAGGCTTGGCGGTAGCCGCAACGTTGACGTTGCCGTAACGCGAAGCTTCTTCGATGGCTTTCTGCGACCAGATACCGGTGTCGATATAGTCGGCAGTGCCGTTTTCCGGCAACAGGTTCAGAGGAATCTGAGCAAATTGCTGACTGGCGCCGCCTTGCAGAAACAGCACTTTATAGTTCGAAGGGATATTCAGCAGATCACGCAGATCCTGCTCGGCCTTGGTGGCGATGGACACGAACTCATCACTGCGATGACTCATTTCCATGACCGACAGCCCCTTGCCGTGCCAATCAAGGAGTTCACCCTGGGCGCGCTTCAGGACAGCTTCGGGAAGGGCCGCAGGACCGGCACAGAAGTTATAGGCTCTCTTGCTCACATCCAATCTCGCTCTGATTTGGTGGTATCACGCAATAAATCGCATTATCAGCCGACACCGGGTCCCTGCTGAAACCAGGCTTGTGGGAACCAGCCTGCTGGCGATTGCCTCACCGCAATACATCGGGCGAACTGCGGCGCCTGCATCGCCAGCAGGCTGGCTCCCACAAGGGATCTCCAGAGGTGTCGATAATTCTTTCAGGACAAACAACAAGGGGGCGAATTTTCATCCGCCCCCTGCTTACCCGATTATTCCTGTGGTTCTTCGTCAGCGGCGGCGTCGAGCTGCTGGTCTTCGGTAACGTCGTCGATCACGACCTCACCCTCGAACACTGCACCCTCTTCACCTTCTTCCAGTTCTTCGCCTTCGATTTCCGACGGCTCCTGAACCCGCTCAAGGCCGACCAGGGTTTCATCCTTGGCCAGTTTGATCAGGGTCACGCCCTGGGTATTACGACCGAGACTGGAGACTTCGTCGACACGGGTACGCACCAGCGTGCCCTGGTCGGAAATCAGCATGATTTCCTCGCCGTCGAGTACCTGCACCGCGCCGACCAGACGGCCATTACGCTCGTTGCTGACCATGGCGATAACGCCTTGGCCGCCACGCTTGTACTCAGGGAACTCGGTAATCGCGGTGCGCTTGCCGTAGCCACGCTCCGAAGCGGTGAGGATCTCGCTGCCTTCTTCCGGGATCAGCATGGAAATCAGCTTCTGCCCTTCCGGTAGACGCATGCCGCGCACACCGCGAGCGGTACGGCCCATGGCGCGAACGTCGGACTCCTTGAAACGAGTCACTTTGCCGCCGTCGGAGAACAGCATGACCTCACGCTCGCCATCGGTGATGGCCGCGCTGATCAATACATCGCCTTCATCCAGCTCCAGCGCGATCAGGCCGACGCTGCGTTGACGGCTGAAGGATTCCAGCGGGGTCTTCTTCACGGTGCCGTTGGCGGTCGCCATGAAGATGAAGTGACCTTCGGTGTATTCCTCGACCGGCAGCATGGTGGTGATGTATTCACCGTCATCCAGCGGCAACAGGTTGACCAGCGGACGACCACGGGCAGCGCGGGACGCTTCAGGGATTTCGTAGGTTTTCAGCCAGTACACCTTACCCTTGCTGGAGAACAGCAGCAGCGTGGTGTGGCTGTTGGCAACCAGCAGGTGAGCGATGTAGTCCTCATCCTTGACGCCGGTCGCCGACTTGCCTTTACCGCCACGACGCTGTGCCTGGTACGCAGCCAATGGCTGGGTCTTGGCGTAGCCACCGTGGGAAATGGTCACGACGCGCTCTTCTTCCGGGATCATGTCACCCAGGGTCAGGTCGAGGCGGGCATCGAGGATCTCGGTGCGACGCACGTCGCCGTACTCGGCGCGGATCACTTCCAGCTCTTCGCGGATCACTTCCATCAGGCGTGTGGCGCTGTTGAGGATGCGGATCAGCTCGCCGATCTGGTTGAGGATCTCTTGATACTCGGCCAGCAGCTTTTCGTGCTCCAGACCGGTCAGGCGGTGCAGGCGCAGCTCCAGAATGGCTTGCGCCTGTTCTGGCGACAGGAAGTACTTGCCTTCACGCAGGCCGTATTGCGGATCGAGGTTCTCCGGACGGCACGAATCGGCACCGGCACGCTCAACCATCGCCACCACCGCCGAGGATTCCCAAGGCGTGCTGACCAGCGCTTCCTTGGCTTCCGATGGCGTTGGCGAGGCCTTGATCAGGGCGATGACCGGGTCGATGTTCGACAGGGCAACCGCTTGACCTTCAAGGATGTGACCACGCTCGCGCGCCTTGCGCAGTTCGAACACGGTACGGCGGGTAACGACTTCGCGACGGTGACGAACGAAAGCTTCCAGCAGGTCCTTGAGGTTCAGGATCCGCGGACGGCCGTCGATCAGCGCAACGATGTTGATACCGAACACCGCTTGCAACTGGGTCTGGGCGTAGAGGTTGTTGAGGATCACCTCAGGCACTTCGCCACGACGCAGCTCGATCACAACGCGCATACCGTCCTTGTCGGACTCGTCGCGCAGCTCGGTGATGCCTTCAAGCTTCTTCTCTTTAACCAGCTCGGCGATCTTCTCGATCAGACGCGCCTTGTTCAGCTGGTAAGGGAGTTCGGTGATGACGATCTGCTGACGACCACCGACCTTGTCGATGTCTTCGATCATCGAGCGGGCGCGCATGTAAATGCGGCCGCGACCGGTGCGGTAGGCTTCGATGATGCCGGCACGACCGTTGATGATCGCGGCGGTCGGGAAGTCCGGACCGGGGATGTATTGCATCAGCTCGTCGACAGTCAGCTCGGGGTTGTCGATGAGCGCCAGGCAACCGTCGATGACTTCACCGAGGTTGTGCGGCGGAATGTTGGTCGCCATGCCCACGGCGATACCGCTGGAGCCGTTGACCAACAGGTTGGGAATACGGGTCGGCATGACCGCCGGGATCATTTCGGTGCCGTCGTAGTTCGGCACCCAGTCCACGGTTTCCTTGTGCAGGTCAGCCAGCAGCTCGTGTGCCAGCTTGGTCATGCGCACTTCGGTGTATCGCATGGCCGCGGCGTTGTCGCCGTCCACCGAACCGAAGTTGCCCTGACCATCTACCAGCAGGTAGCGCAGGGAGAATGGCTGCGCCATCCGAACGATGGTGTCGTACACCGCGGTATCACCGTGCGGGTGATACTTACCGATCACGTCACCGACAACACGGGCAGATTTCTTGTACGGCTTGTTGAAGTCGTTGCCCAGCTCGCTCATCGCGAACAGCACACGCCGGTGCACGGGCTTCAAGCCATCGCGCGCATCCGGCAGTGCCCGCCCGACAATTACGCTCATTGCGTAGTCGAGGTAGGACTGCTTCAGCTCGTCTTCGATATTGACCGGGAGGATTTCTTTGGCCAGTTCGCCCATGAGAAGCCTGATTCCTTTTTCTGGTGAAACTTCGTCACATCCATATGGGACCAACGAAGCTCGCCGATACAGGCTGAGTGCCATGCACCGACTTACGACAAATCAACGAGTTATGCCATGGATCTGCGCAGTGAAGGTCACCCCGCGGGGCAACCTTGGAAACCGCCGGATGTTATCACAAGAGCCGCCACGCACCTATCCCCCAGATGCGCATGGAGAGTAGTTAGTTGACCGGTGACAGGCTTGAAGGGGACGAGAGAGGCTTAGAGCTGCTGCGAATGTAGAATTCGGGGCCGGATTACGGATGTTTATTGACTTTCAGACCCTGATCGCCAGCAGGCTGGCTCCCACATTGATCTGTGTCGATCACCAATCCCGCTGGCGATGGCGCCCTTTCGAACGCCACCGCTAATTAATGCAGACGCTTACGGCACATCAACTGCGCCATTTTCGCCGTATCCGGGCGTTCAACGATGCCTTTTTCGGTGACGATGGCATCGATCAGGTCCGCAGGGGTCACGTCGAACACAGGGTTAAAGGCATCGACATCCGCCCCGACCCGCTTGCCGCCAACCTCCAGCAATTCGCGACCGTCACGCTCTTCGATCGGGATGTCGTCGCCACTGGCCAGGTGCATGTCGATGGTCGAGCTCGGCGCCACTACCATGAAGCGCACACCGTGATGCATGGCATTGACCGCCAGTTGATAGGTGCCGATCTTGTTCGCGACGTCGCCGTTGGCGGTGATTCGGTCAGCGCCGACGATGACCCAGGTGATGCCCTTGGTTTTCATGATGTGGGCGGCAGCGGAGTCGGCATTGAGGGTCACCGGAATGCCTTCGTTGGCCAATTCCCAGGCGGTCAGCCGCGAACCTTGCAGCCATGGGCGGGTTTCATCGGCGTAAACGCGTTCGACCATGCCTTCGATGAACGCGCCGCGAATCACCCCCAGCGCCGTGCCGAAGCCACCGGTGGCCAGCGCGCCGGTGTTGCAGTGAGTCAGGATCGCTTGGGCATTGCCCTGATGCTTGCGGATCAGGTCTACACCCAGTTGCGCCATAGTCAGGTTGGCTTCGCGATCACTTTCATGAATGGCGATCGCCTCGGCCTCCAGTGCTACCAGCGGATCGACATTGTCTTTCAGGCGATCGAGCCGATCATGCATCCGGCCCAGCGCCCAGAACAGGTTGACCGCCGTGGGACGGGAATCGGCCAGCAGCGCGAAATCCTCTTCCAGCGCCGCGTACCAGTCGCCACCTTCGGCAATCCGGGCACGGGCCGCCAGCACGATGCCATAAGCGGCACAGATGCCAATGGCCGGCGCGCCCCGCACCACCATCGAGCGAATGGCTTCGGCCACGCCAGCCGCGCTGGTGTAGGCGACCCAGGTTTCTTCGAACGGCAAAATACGCTGATCCAGCAGATAGAGGGCATCATCACGCCAATCGATGGCCTTCACCTTCTCCGCAGCCAACAGTCGATCGCGCATCCCACACCCCGCACTCATGAACAAAAGCCGCCGATTATAGCGATCCCCCCGCGAAGACGCTCGGGTATACTTCGCCATCCTTTACAAAAGCACTGGAACCGTCCCTCGATGCCGAACACTGCCGCTGCGCTCGACCTGTTATTGCTGCCGACCTGGCTGGTACCCGTCGAACCCGCCGGCGTTGTCCTCAAGGATCATGGTCTGGGCATCCGCGACGGGCGCATCGTCTTTATCGGCCCACGCGCTGCCGCACTGAAGCTTAACGCAAGCGAAGTCCGCGAATTGCCGGACATGTTGCTCAGCCCTGGCCTGATCAATGCTCACGGGCACGCGGCGATGACCCTGTTCCGTGGCCTGGCGGATGATCTGCCCTTGATGACCTGGCTGGAAAACCATATCTGGCCTGCCGAGGCCAAATGGGTCGACGAGGATTTCGTGCGCGACGGCACGGACCTGGCCATCGCCGAACAGCTCAAAGGTGGCATCACCTGTTTCTCTGACATGTACTTCTTCCCGAAGGTTGCCAGCGAGCGCGTACACAACAGCGGCATTCGCGCACAAATCGCGATCCCGATCCTTGATTTTCCAATCCCCGGCGCCAGTACGGCGGACGAAGCCATTCGTCAGGGCATCGAATTGTTTGGCGATCTCAAGCACCACGACCGCATCAAAATCACCTTCGGTCCCCATGCACCCTACACCGTGGGCGATGAAAACCTGGAAAAAATCCGCGTGATCGCCGAAGAACTCGATGCGTCGATCCATATGCACGTGCATGAAACCGCCTTCGAAGTGCAGCAAGCGGTCGAACAGCGCGGCGAACGCCCGCTGGCCCGCCTTGCGCGCCTGGGCATGCTGGGGCCGCGTTTTCAGGCGGTTCACATGACTCAGATCAGCGAAGAAGACCTGGCGTTGCTGGTAGAAAGCAACACCCATGTGATTCATTGCCCGGAGTCGAACCTTAAGCTCGCCAGCGGTTTCTGCCCGGTGGAGCGTTTGTGGCAGGCCGGGGTCAATGTCGCCGTGGGCACCGATGGCGCGGCCAGCAACAATGATCTGGACCTGCTGGGAGAAACCCGCACCGCTGCGTTGCTGGCCAAGGCCGTCGCCGGGTCCGCTACGGCACTGGACGCCCATCGCGCCCTGCGCATGGCGACCCTCAATGGCGCCCGCGCCCTGGGGATCGAAACCCAGACCGGCTCGCTGGAAGTCGGCAAAGCCGCCGACATCGTCGCGTTCGATCTCTCTGGCCTGGCCCAGCAACCGGTCTACGACCCGGTGTCGCAGCTTATATACGCCACCGGTCGCGATTGCGTGAAACATGTTTGGGTCGCCGGCAAGCATCTGCTCGACGACCGTCGCCTGACGCGCCTGGATGAACAGCAACTGGTCGCGACGGCCAAGGCCTGGGGCCAGCGCATCAGCGGCCGTACCGAATCGTAAGCCCCCCCGGACTCAAACCGGGGCAACAGAATTTTTCAAGTTTTAGAGGACTTAAACCATGAGCAACGTCGACTACGCCGAAATCGCCAAATTCGAAGCCTTGGCCCATCGCTGGTGGGACCGCGAAAGCGAATTCAAACCGCTGCACGATATCAACCCGCTGCGGGTCAACTGGATTGACGAGCGCGTCAACCTGGCCGGCAAGAAGGTCCTCGACGTCGGTTGCGGCGGCGGTATTCTCAGCGAAGCCATGGCCCAGCGCGGCGCGACCGTCATGGGTATCGACATGGGCGAAGCGCCGCTGGCGGTCGCTCAGTTGCATCAGCTGGAATCCGGCGTGAGCGTCGAGTACCGCCAGATCACCGCCGAAGCCTTGGCCGAAGAAATGCCGGAACAGTTCGACGTGGTCACCTGCCTTGAGATGCTCGAACACGTGCCGGACCCATCCTCGGTGATCCACGCCTGCTTCCGCATGGTCAAGCCTGGCGGTCAGGTATTCTTCTCCACCATCAACCGCAATCCGAAGGCGTACCTGTTCGCCATTGTCGGCGCCGAATACATCATGAAGTTGCTGCCGCGCGGCACCCACGACTTCAAGAAATTCATCCGCCCTTCCGAGCTCGGTGCCTGGAGCCGCATGGCCGGCCTGACCGTCAAGGACATCATCGGCCTGACCTACAACCCGCTGACCAAGCACTACAAACTGGCCTCCGACGTGGACGTCAACTACATGATCCAGACCCTGCGCGAGGAGTAAGCCGATGCGTATCAGAGCAGTTCTTTTCGACATGGATGGCACCCTGCTCGACACCGCGCCGGACTTCATCGCGATCTGTCAGGCGATGCGCGCCGACCGCGGCTTGCCGCCGATCAACGATAAACACATCCGCGACGAGATCTCCGGCGGCGCCAAGGCGATGGTCGCAGTGACCTTCTCCATGGACCCGGAATCACCCGGGTTCGAGGAACTGCGCCTGGAGTTTCTCGAGCGCTACCTCGTCGGTTGCGCGGTGCACAGCAAACTGTTCGACGGCATGGGCGAACTGCTGGCGGACATTGAGAAGGCCAACCTGATCTGGGGTGTGGTCACCAACAAGCCGCTGCGTTTCGCGGAGCCGATCATGCAGCAACTCGGATTGGCAGAGCGCTCGGCATTGCTGATTTGCCCGGACCACGTGAAAAACAGCAAGCCTGATCCAGAGCCGCTGATCCTTGCCTGCAAGATGCTCGACCTGGACCCGGCCAGCGTGTTGTTCGTGGGGGATGACCTGCGCGACATCGAGTCGGGCCGCGATGCTGGCACCAAGACCGCCGCCGTGACTTTCGGCTACATCCACCCGGATGATAATCCGCGGCATTGGGGTGCGGATGTGGTGGTTGATCATCCGCTGGAGTTGCGCAAGGTGCTGGATAGCGCCCTTTGCAGCTGCTGATCTTTTCAGCTTGTTAATGGATTGAGGTTTTTATGTTTGATTACTCCGCCCGCCCCGACTTGCTCAAGGATCGGGTCATTCTGATCACCGGCGCCGGTCGTGGCATCGGTGCCGCCGCTGCAAAAACCTATGCAGCCCACGGCGCAACCGTGCTGCTGCTGGGCAAGACTGAAGCCAACCTGACCCAGGTTTACGACGAGATCGAAGCCGCCGGCCACCCGCAACCGGCGGTGATCCCGTTCAATCTGGAAACCGCCCTGCCTCATCAATACGATGAGCTGGCGGCGATGATCGAAACCGAGTTCGGCCACCTCGACGGTTTGCTGCACAACGCGTCGATCATTGGTCCACGCACTCCGATCGAACAGCTGTCCGGCGAAAACTTCATGCGCGTCATGCAAGTCAACGTCAACGCGATGTTCATGCTCACCAGCACGCTGCTGCCCCTGCTCAAACTGTCGCAGGACGCCTCGGTGGTGTTTACCTCCAGCAGCGTCGGACGCAAAGGCCGCGCGTACTGGGGCGCTTACGGCGTTTCCAAGTTTGCCACCGAAGGCTTGATGCAAACCCTGGCGGACGAAGTCGACACCGTGGCGCCGGTGCGCTCCAACAGCATCAACCCGGGCGCCACCCGCACCAGCATGCGCGCCCAGGCGTATCCGGGCGAAAACCCGCTGAACAACCCGACGCCCGAGGAGATCATGCCGGTCTATCTATACCTGATGGGTCCGGACAGCACGGGTATCAACGGCCAGGCTTTTAACGCCCAGTAATGCCGTACGTCGCTTTTGTGCCGCGCCGACTTTCCGTCGCGGCATGTCGGCAAAGGTGCATTTCAGTCAATTCCATGTCGCAATACTCACCACCCCTTAGGACCCCACACCCAACCATTTGATTTATAACTACTTTATTTAAAACAAACGGAATGGCACGACTTTCGCTCTGCATTTGCTCAAACACGCCATGTGAAAGCGAACGGGGCGAGCCTGGATTCAGCAGGTTCCTAAACTTCTACAAAGCAGATTAAACTTGTACGAAATGTCCTACGGGACTGACGGACCAGTATGACGCGCAGCCCAAAGCCGCTCTCACCCAGCTTGTAAGACAGTCTTACTGCTCAAGGGCGCACGCCATATGAAATCACCTTCCCAGACCAACGCAATTGACTTCGATAGCGCCAAATTGCAACGCCTGGGCTTTGGTCAGCAGCAACCCTCTCTGGAACGGCCCATCAGCCTGGCGAAACTGCGCCAGCAATTGAGCATGCAGCTGCAAACCAGTCTTGAGCCACAACGTATTCTCGGTGTGTTTTTCCGCGAGATTCAGCGCCTCGTCCCCCTTGATGCCTTGAGCTATGAGCACAAGAGCAGCGATCTGCGCCTGGAATTCGGCCAACGTGGCCATCACTCGATCAGTTACAGCCTCAGCCATGAAGGTGAGCACCTGGGTGAATTGGTGTTTCGCCGTAACCAGCGTTTCAGCGAGCAGGAACAAGGCAACCTTGAGTCACTGCTGGCGGCGCTGCTTTACCCGATGCGCAATACATTGCTGTACCGCGCCGCCACTCAAAGTGCGTTGCGCGATCCATTGACCGACACTGGCAACCGCATCGCGATGGATCAGACGCTGCAGCGGGAAATCGAGCTGTCACGGCGTCACCTGCAACCGTTGTCGCTGCTGATGCTGGACATTGACCATTTCAAGCTGATCAACGACACCCATGGTCATAGCACCGGCGATGACGTGCTCAAGGCGGTGGCTGCTTCGATCAAAAGTCAGCTGCGCAATGTCGACATGGTGTTTCGTTTTGGCGGTGAAGAGTTTTTGATCTTGCTGTCGAACACCAGTCGCGAGGCTGCGGCCATGGTCGGTGAGCGCCTGCGGATTGCTGCGCAGACCGAGGAATACCTCGCCGATGGGCGTTCGATCGGGCTGACGGTCAGTCTCGGTTGCTCGACCCTGCTGCCTGGCGAGTCTGCCGAGAGCCTGTTGCGACGGGCTGATAATGCGCTGTACGTCGCCAAGCGCGAGGGGCGCAACCGGCTGGCGATGGCGGGCTGAGCTTGCTGAGCAGCACGAAACAAAGTGGGAGCGAGCACGCTCGCTCCCACCGTTTTATTGCGTGTTGGGTGAATCAGCTCTCAGCCAGTTCCAGCCTTTCACGAACTACCGGTATTTTCTCCGCATGCTCAAGCTGCATGCAGCGCTCCAGGAACAGATACATGTAGTCGTAGCTCTTGCACACCGCCTGACGCAATTCCACTTGCAGGGCTTTGCTCGGGTTCATGCCGGCCAGCGTGCAGATGATTTCCAGCGCTTCCCAAGGATGGGCATCGTCGTACTGGGCATGCATCTTCAGCCACTTCATCGCACGCTTGCGCTCTTCCTCGGGGAACGAGGCAGCGTAAACGCCATTGGAACAGACCACTGCCGACCACTCGCCGGTCGCCCCTTCAATGGCGTAGTTGGTGGCGGCAATGGCGACGATCAGCGAGTCCGCCGAACTGGTGTGCCAGCACCAATGACTCAAGGCGTGAAGTTCCGGGGCAACCTGCTGCGCCTGCAGATCTTCCAGGCTGACACCGTGCGCGCGGCTCCAGTTCACCCAATAATCGGCGTGGTTCAATTCGACACGAATGTTACGCATCAGCCAGCGACGCGCCATATCTTCGCCGGGGTGCCGGGCAAAACGGGTCTTGGTGAGGTTTTGTGCCATGTACAACGCGAACTGTTCGACCACCGGCCAGCCACCTATAAGGTACTGACGCATGGTCTTTGCACTGAGTTTGTTGTCTCGCATGCGCTGATACAGTTCGTGTTCGACAACCCGGCGCTTACTCTCGCTGCAATCCTGAATCAGGCGCTGTGCCCAGGCAGGGTAACTTGCAGCTTCCATGAGTGGTCCGGTTCTGTTGAATGTGTCGATCACTGTCGAGCTCCTTTTGATTGTGATTATTAGATCAGCGAGCGTTTCAACGGAACGTGCCAGGCGCCTTGAACAACAAAGGCTGAGGCCTGGCAGGACGACTTTGGAGGCTATCGCAGGTAAACAGTTGCGGGCGCTCGATGAGATACCCTTGAGCATAATCCACCCCGATCTCCAGCAATGCCTGCTCGATCTGAGGCGTTTCGACAAACTCGGCAATCGTACGCTTACCCATGACATGACCGATGTGATTGATCACCTCGACCATGGCGCGATTAATCGGGTCGTCCAGCATATCCTTAACGAAACTCCCGTCGATCTTCAGGAAGTCTACAGGCAAATGTTTCAGGTACGCGAATGAGGACATACCGGCGCAAAAATCATCCAGCGAAAACAGGCAGCCTAAGCCTTTGAGTTCATTAATGAATCTGATTGCGCTGCCCAAATTGGAAATTGCGCTGGTTTCGGTGATTTCAAAACAAATCATTTCAGCCGGAATCGAATAAGTAACGAACTGTTCACGCAGGAAGTCCAGAAACGCCTCATCTCCGATGGTCGTGCCTGACAGATTGATCGCACACATGGCCAGCGGCCCGTGACGTTTCTCAGCGCGGCATTGAGCAATGATCTTGAACACGTTCTGCACGACCCAGCGGTCGATGGAACTCATCAAGCCATAACGTTCGGCAGCCGGAATAAAGCTGTCGGGCAGAATCATCCGCCCGGACTCATCATGCAGGCGCAACAGGATTTCGATGTGCCCACCGCCCAAATCGATGCCCAGTGGCGCGATTTCCTGCGCGTACAGGCAGAACCTGTCCTCCTCCAGCGCCATGTGCAGGCGCTGCACCCAAGCCATTTCGCCGAACCGCAGGGACAGTTCCGAATCGTCGGGATGATAGACCTGAACCCGATTGCGACCCTTTTCCTTGGCCATATAGCACGCCATGTCGGCAGCACGAAGCGAGGCTTCGAGGGTGGTCGGGTTCTGCGAAACATGGACCAGACCGATACTCACGGTGGTCACGAATGGCCGGCCTTTCCATACGAAGTGCAGGTTCTGCACGGTCAGGCGCAGGCTCTCGGCAATTTTCTCCGCCGCCTCCGGCCCACAGTTTTCCAACAGGATGCCGAACTCGTCGCCGCCCAGTCGGGCCAGAGTGTCGCGTTCGCGCAGACCCGATTGCAGCAACGCGCAGATATGCCGCAGCAACTCGTCACCCGCGGCGTGACCGCAGGTGTCGTTGACCAGTTTGAACTGGTCCAGATCGAGAAACATCAGGGCATGCCGGCCCGACTGCCGTGTCAGACTGTGCAGCGCCTGCTCCAGGCGGTATTCGAATTCGCGGCGATTGGCGAGGCCGGTCAAGGCGTCATGGGTGGCCTGCCAAGACAGGTTGGCAATGTACTGCCGCTCCTGGGTCATGTCGTGCAACACCAGCACAGTACCGCTGACCTTGCCGGCGTTGCTGATGGGTGCGCCGACCAGCGTCACCGACACCGTGCTGCCATCCAGGCGCTGAATCAGTTTTGAATGTTCGCTACCACCGCTGAGTTGCCCGCTCAGAATGTGCTCGATCAAGGTAAAACCATCGGCCTGGGCGTTTTCGTCCAGCAGATTGAACAACGCGGCGAGAGGCAGTCCCGTTGCCTGCTCGGCTTTCCAGTGCGTCAACGCCTCGGCGGCCGGATTCATGTAGGCGATGGCGCCGTCCACGTCCGTAGTAATGACGCCGTCACCGATCGATTGCAGCGTGATCTGTGCCCGGTCTTTTTCCAGTTGCAGGGCATTGGCAAATTCATGACGCTGCTTGAGCAACTTGTGGGTACGCATCAGCGCCAGCGCGATCAAGCCAAGCGCAGTGGCGAAGTTGGTCAGCAACAACAGACGAAGAATAACCCGCGACCCCTCCCCCAACGCATCACTGAACGCTTTGGCCGCCGGAGTGACCTCATCATTGATCGCGAAAATCTGCTCTTTCCAGCGCACGATATCCGCTCGGGAAACCGGGCTGGCGGTGATGTGCTGGTGCATGTCCCGCGCAACGTCATCGAGCTTGACGAGGTACGCGTCACCCACCGTCCACAGGTCGATGGCTTTTTCCAGGTAACTGAAGTGGCGGAAATTGAGGTACAGCCAGATCAGACTGGAGACGTCGTCCGGGTGGTTACCGCCCTTGAGAATGCCCAGCCGCGCCGCTTCGATGTCAGGCGATAGCTGATCCAGCGCCACGCGCAATTCATGCCCGCCCTGCGGCACGGAAACGGCTTGCTGGTACTTGCGAAAAATCGCTTCGTCGCCGCTGTCGGCATAGAGATTGAGATAATAGATGGCATCTTTCTGCCCCTTGGACCACAGGCTTTCGCCGGCAACATAGCCACGAACCGCCGACAGTACATAAAGGCTAACGCCGCCCAACAAGGCTTGAAACAGCACAACGGCAATAAATGGCCAGACGATGCCCAACAACCGTGGCGTTCCGAGAGTCCGCGTTTGATTCATGAGGTCCCTTGCATTAGCACTGCTTGCTCGTCATCCGGACGAAATCGCTACCGCTAGACTAGGGTGCCTTCCAAGTCCCGGCAAGTAATGAACAAAAAACAGATTTCGCCTCCTCGCTATATCTATATACCGCACGGACTCTCTGTCAGGACGTTGTAATCGGTGGTGCTCCCCCTGTGGCATCACAGGGAACCGACGAAACAAGACAAGAGAAACCACATCATGCAAACACCCCCTTCAAATGGTGCTTCAAACGCCCCAGACAATTCGCCCCCGACCACAGTTCAGGCCCATCAGGGCCAACTCCAGGATCTTGAACTGTTGCTATCAGTGTTGCGTGAAGAGACGGGTTCGCTGCCTCATTTTTCTCAAAGCCTGTTCAGACCACGATCTTTTTCTCCCTTGAATCAAGCAAACGAAACCGGACAGGAAGCGTTGCAGCAGTTGCTTGTGGATCCTGACTACCGTGCACTCTGCAAACATAACAATGTTTCCCCGCACTATCTGATCGTCACCTTGAAGGAACGGGCCTTTGTTTATGAGACTTCAGATCGCGAAGGTGCAAACAAGACCGAACTGCCCCTGACAGGAAACGAAAACTGGCAAGCACTTCGAACCCGGATCGAAAAGGCTGCCACCCTGCTGGGCGGACAAATTCGCTATGACCGCCTTATCTCGGCCCCCAGGTTTGCCACGTTTTACGGGTTGCACCCCTGGGATCCGTCCAATATCGATAAACATGAGGCAGCCATTGACGCGCTTGAAGAAAAGATCTCAAGTTTCCAATTGGGGCTCGAAGACGACTTCAACCTGCTGGATCTCAAACCAGCCCTTACAGAAAAAACTCGAACGGTCCCTGCCAACCTGACACCCGAAGCCCAGGATGAATTGCAGGGGCAATTCATTACAGGTGCAATCAAAGGCGTCATCCAGTCATTTCTACCAGAAGGGATTACATCTCCGCTTACCTATCTGTCCACCAACACTCTTGCGTCAGTCACTCCGGAAAAGGTGGGTGCCAAACCAACAGTTTTCCTACAAAAAATACTGCAAAGTCCGGAGGCCGAAAAACTGGCAATCGCCTTACTGAAAGTGATGGATTGGTACGGCGGAAACATTGGCGAAGAAACATCGCCTCACATACGCACCAAAGTGTTAGCCCAAGCGTTGCAAGTCTGGTTCAAATCGCGCTTTATTGAACACCCCGAAACGATCGCCAGCTATGACTTTAAATCAAAACTCAACTGGGGGAAAAGTTACAATGACATATGGACAGAATTCAAAAACCATTTAATCAAATCAAAGCGGGCCGCCTCAGAAAAAAAAGCCATTATTATGGCAAGGTTGTTTCTCCGCGAGTTTCCAACCGAATTCCGTATCAGCGACATCCCGAAAGAGCTATCTTATAGAAATTCAGTTGTTTGGGTAAACTTCGTGAGCGGCGTAAACCTCGTAAACGTTACTGACCCCAACGCGCTTTACAGAAAGACGTTCCAACAACTGGTCGACTTGCCTTTGAAAACAAGCAAGGAAACGAAAAAAGAGCAACTGCTCGCTGTAACCCTCGCAAGACTATTGCCGACGGTCGAGTGGGCGGTAACCCAAAGAATAATTCCTCAAAAACAATACGAAGAATATTCACAGGCTGAAGTAGACTTAGCCTCATCAGAACTGGATGCACACATCAATGCCTTGAGCGACTCGCACATTACACTCAGCAAAGCGGCACCCGACCGCTTGCTCATTGCAAAAACAGTCATTGACCATGATTTTCCTAAAATAATTTATAACGACTCCGTAGTCGATTCCTTTTGGAACGACCATGAACTGACGGAGCCCGTTCGATACATTAACTGGATAACAGGACGTTCGATTGTCGACGTCGTGGCCGACGATAATTTTGACGACAAAAAAACATGGCTTATCATCAAAAAAGACAGTAAAACCACTCTTTTCTCACTTTGGTTAGACGAAAACAGAAAACTAAACACTGCGAACACGTCGTCCAGCAAAGTACACAACACCATCCGCAACGCCAAAGAACTCTTTGAACAACAGTTCAAAGAGCACTTAACCTCACTGACTGACGCTTATAAAACACTGATAAAAAGCTTGTTGGCATCCCTTACGTTCGCTGACCGGCAGGCGCTGGAATTGGGAACGCTCAAGATTTACACCCTCAGAAAGGAAACGCAAACAGTAGAAGCCAGGAACGAAACGCCAGAGAATATATTACCTTTCCGAGCCCGTAATGGTCTGCTGTTACTGACCACATACAAAAGTGTTACGAGCACATTTGAACTGTTGCCGAGAGCCGGAGTTTTACGTCGCATCAATAATCTGGATATAACGTTGTTCGGCGGTTTACTCAAGTCCGAGACCTGGCACATAGGCATGAGTCCTGTCCCCGTCGAAGTCTTGCGCCATAAGACACTAGACTTCGACTGGACAGCTCATGCGACAGGCAGTAAACCACTGAGTCCAGTGCATTGTGAGGCCATTATCGAACAATTGGGCGACGCATTCATGCCCCCCGTCGACGTTATGGAGAATGCCGACGATGTAGCACTGACGATTAACTCAAAACGCAGCGAGGAAATCAGCCACTTCATCGCTACCAAACTGCTGTTCGTTGATCCAAAAGCGCTTCATAAGGCTGCTTACGGTGAAACACAGTTTGATCGCGCCAGGACCACTGAGGAACGCGTCGAAAATCTTGCCAAGTATCTCGTACCCTTCTTGCACCCTATCGAAGACATAATCTCTGACGATGTAGCGCGTAAAGTGGATGGCGCATTCGGCCTGTGGATGGACCTGGTTTCATTTGGCACGCCCATCGGCAAACTGCTCTCCGGCTCTATGAAACTGTGGCGCAATGCAGGCCGCCTGACGGTATCCGTCAGGCTCACAGCATTTGCGGATCTGACTAAAGAAGTGTCGATCTTGACCCTGCAAGCATTGAATCCGGGTGATGGAGTAGGCTCGCTGCTCAAGGCGGCGGCATCCCGGGGAATAAAGCTGGGTAGATCCGGCATTTTCAGAATCAAATCCATGGCGGGAAAGGCCGGCCAATACGATTTTTCTCAGAGCCTGCCACAAATTAGCGATACGGGCCGATGGAGGCCATTGTCGACCGGCGATCGACTGGCTTCAGTCAAAGGCCTGGAAGATGTGCCAGTACGCAATACCGGTTCCACTCTATCGCCAGCTTTCCATGCAGTCGATCCCGTGACAGGCAAACCTTTCGGGCCGCGTTTGTCCGCGCTGGATGTATCAATGGGCCCTTCGACCTATCAGAGCGTAGGTATTGCGGGCAACGAAGAGCTGTATTTAATTGCCGAAACAGCGCATGTGCGAAAGACATTAGATGTAGATGGCAGAACCACTGTGTTTATCGACAACCTGCCATATCGAAATCATGATAATGCTTTGAGGCGTGTCGACAGCCTCGATGCAAGCACGAGTTTAAAGACTGTGCCTTGTCGTTCTCGCAGGGCTCCCGGAGAGATCTGCAAAACCAAGTATGTCATTACCGACAATCCAGCTGAGCGTCCCGTCCCGGGCACTTTTCAGGAAGGGAATAGTTGGGCTCCATGGTTCGGGGATGGCAAATTCACACCCTCTCAACCAACATCAGACCAAGCGCATAAACTACTCGCGTATGAAGGAAAAATTTACGAACTCAAGGACGGCAAACTCATTACTTACAAAGGGAGACCTCAATGGATCGGCCTTCAGCAAAAAACGCCCGTGCCCAAAGAAACCATCAACGCCAGCCTCGAATTTCAGCAGGGAATTTATGGCGGCTTGAAAGTAACCGGCAGTGCTGAAAACATTAACGATGTGCATGAAGTCGGGGCTCTCGTGATTTATAGCAAGGATGAAAGCCATCGGTATGTTTTCGCCAAGCTGCACCTGGATGATTACTACATGGTCAAGCTTTCAGCCAGCGAGAGCATCCAGGGACCGTTGAACCTTAACAAGGTGAATAAACAACAATTTCTGAAGGACTCGGTCGAAAAAGAGCTGTTACGCATCTACACCGGCTCCTTGAATGCTAACAACACGATACGCATTCACGGACAACACAAGGTTCATGAGGCACTCGATAAACTCGATGAGTTCGCGGTAATCATCGGGGCGCCGGCGGACCCTCTCAAGGAATTGAATCATGTAAAGGTGACAGCCTATTCGGCATCATCGCTGCTCTTTGACGGGCCAACGAGGGCAACGGTCAGTACACTTCCAGAGGGGGCAAGTTTATGGGTCAAAAGTACTATGACCCCTCCGCAACTACAGGAGCACGTTGCAAAAAAATTCGACGATCTTTTTTTAAGGGCCGCCAGTGAGACACCCAACAGCACAAAGATTGACAACGCGATGGTGGATCTACAAAAACTGCTTCCAACCTATCATCAGCAAAAGTTGCGTAATATCGCTTTTGCCGAAGTCAAAACTGCTGCGGGAAACATTGAAATTTACGTCAGTGTTTCTGGAGTTGGAGACAACACCAGACACCTCCCTCTGTTCAACTCCAACCCCAATAATCCAGTAGTTATGCACAACGGTTCGGTCTATTTCAACATCGACAAAATGAGAGGTTCAATAGCGCCTGACTCGTTAACATTATCGAGGGACGGGGCGTTGCTATCGATCCCTCACCCGATTTCCGATCCGGCCCGAGCCGACGTTATCCAATGGGCAACATCCGCAGACAGCGAGAGTAAATTGATCGCTTACATCAGCAATAAATACCCAAATGCCGGTGAGATAAACTCGATCAACGTTGTCACTACCCTGCCGCCATGCGACTCGTGCTCAGTTATTCTGAAAGGGTTCGGTTATGACCATGGAGTCGACGCGCTCAACGTGGTGTGGGGCAAACGCCCCAACGTACGCGCAACGCAGTCCTGACAATTTCAGCGGAAAGTTCAGTAGCATTGGCCACTCTTCGAGCAATCCAAACGAGGTTCAATGCTGCTGCAAATGCCCATAAAGTTTGGCGTACAAGCCACCCTCGGCGATCAGTTGCTGGTGGTCGCCGTCTTCGGCAATTTGCCCACCGTCGAACACCAGCACT
The DNA here is from genome assembly GCF_048565165.1 of Pseudomonas sp. NFX224. Classification (NCBI taxonomy): domain Bacteria; kingdom Pseudomonadati; phylum Pseudomonadota; class Gammaproteobacteria; order Pseudomonadales; family Pseudomonadaceae; genus Pseudomonas; species Pseudomonas sp. NFX224. The sequence goes on from NZ_CP183416.1 coordinate 1,244,320, forward strand.
CGGTCGGCCTGCTTCACGGCTGACAAGCGGTGAGCAATGATCAGTGTCGTGCGGTTGCTGAGGAACCGTGCCAATGCCTGATGCAGGTTGTATTCGGTGGCGGCGTCCAGCGCGGAGGTGGCCTCGTCGAGGATGACCACTTTCGGTTCCGCCAACACCATGCGCGCAATCGCCAGGCGTTGCCGCTGACCACCGGACAAGCGCACGCCGGAGCGGCCGACGATACTGTCCAGGCCACTGGGTAACTCACGGATCGTGGCGTGCAGCTGGGCGATTTCCAGCGCCTGCCAACAGGCTTCGTCGCTGCGTTCGCGGCCCATGGTCAGGTTGGCCCGAACGGTGTCGTTGAACAGCGCCGGATGTTGCAGGACCACGGCGACATTTTCCCGCACGGTTTCCAGGCCGATCTCTTGCTGGGTCGAGCCGCCGAAGCGAATGGTTCCGGCCAGCGGCGTATACAAGCCCAACAGCAATTGCACCAGCGTACTCTTGCCGCCTCCGCTGGCGCCGACGATGGCGACCTTCTCACCGGGGGCGATGGACAGGTTCATCTGGTTCAACACCAGCTCATCGCCGTATCCGAAACTCAAGCCCTGAACCTCGATGCCCACGGTCTCACGCCCGGTGAACGGGTCGACGCCATTGGGGTATTGCGGCTCGTCCGCGCGGGACAACAATTCATTGATTCGCGACAGCGCCCCGCCGGCGGCGTAATAGGCGTATTGCAGGTTCAGCAGTTGCTCCACCGGGCCGATCATGAACCACAAGTAACTGAACACCGCGAGCATCTGGCCGATGGACAGGTCGGAAAACAGCACGGTCAGCATGGCGGCGGCACGGAAAATATCGATGCCGAACTGGAACAGCAAACCGCTGGCCCGGTTCGACGCGTCGGTTTTCCACTGCGAGTTCACTGCATAGTCACGAACATCCCGGGCCCGACGCCCCAAGCGACCGAGGAAAAACCCCTGACGGTTGCCGGCGCGCACTTCCTGGATCGCATCCAGGGTTTCAGTCAGTGCCTGGGTAAAGCGCGAAGTGCTGTCGTTCTCGAGTTTCTTCAGGTGTTTGACCCGCTTGCCCAACTGCACCGTGGCGTAGATCACCAACGGGTTGAACAGCAGTATCAGCAGCGCCAATTGCCAGTGCATCCACATGAGGATCCCGGCGGTGCCGACCAGTGTCAGCATGGCCACGAGGAAACGGCTGAGGGTCTCGCCGACGAATTTGTCCAGTGTGTCGAGGTCGGTAACCAAATGGGTGGTCACCGTGCCGCTGCCCAGGCTTTCGTATTCACCCAGCGAAATGCGCTTGAGCCGTTCGATCAGGCGGATACGAATGCGATAGACGATGTCCTTGGCCAACGCGGCGAACAACTTCGCCTGTACCACGTTGAACAGCAACGCCGCGCAACGCAGGACCAGGGTCACCACCAGCATCAGGCCGATGTAGCCCGCCGCTTTTTGCCAGACCTCAGGGAGTGCGAGGTTCATGATCTTCAGCGCGGCGTCACCGTGGCCTAGCAGCACTTCGTCTACCAGCAACGGCAACAGCAGCGGGATCGGCACACTGCACAGGGTCGCCAGCACGGCCACGCCATTGGCGATCCACAGGGATTTCTTGTGCTGCAGGGCCAGACGACGAATTTCCGCCCAGCTCAGCCGATCGACACGTACCGCGGTTGGGGCATCGTCGGGCAGGTCATGCACAGGCAGCGCGCTCCAGCCAACGGCCGAGCAGCGGAGACAGCACGTTGAGCGGCTGATAGCCATTGGTCAGCAACGCCAATTGACCATTGCGCTCAGCCAGCAAGGTAGGGAAACCGGCAATGCCCAGGTCCTGGACCCAGGTGAAATCGGCAGCCGTCGCGGCGTGCATGTCGGCACGGTCGAACGCGGCGGCGAATTCGATACGCGGCAGACCGGCCTGCTCGGCCAGTTCCACCAGCACGCCGGCGCGGGTGACATCGCGACTTTCGGCGTAAAACGCGTGTTGTATCAGCCCGAGGAGTTTCCACGCACAATCCGGCGCCAGATGACGCGCGGTCACCAGTGCGCGGCAAGCCGGTTCTGTGTCGTAGACGAAACCGTCGGGCAACGCGCCTTCACGCTTGAACGGCTGGCCAGTGGCTTCGGTGACGGCCTGCCAGTGTTCAAGAATGTAGCGTCGAGTGGTCGGTTCCAGCGCCGCGCCACTGCCGGTGCGCAGACCGCCCACCACCAGATGCACGTCCACACCTGCGGCCGCTGCTTGCTCTACCAATGCGTTTGCAACCGGAGCGAAGCCCCAGCACCAGGAACACATCGGGTCCATCACATAGAGCAGGCGTGCAGACATGGTTCAGGCCTCGGTAGATGATGCTTGCTTGTAGTTGTAGCCGATCGGGTGAGGCATGTTGCGGGCCTTGGCCAGTTCGATCTGCTTTTGCCGATCGATGGCGCTGCGACGGGTTTTCTCGCTCAGCGTGTCCCAGCAATGCGGGCAACTGATACCGGCCACGTAGTGCTCGGAGGTGCGATCTTCAACGCTGACCGGCGTGCGGCAGGCATGACATTGATCGTAGTCGCCTTCGCTCAGGTCATGGCGAACGGTCACGCGGTTATCGAACACAAAGCAGTCGCCCTGCCATTTGGTTTCTTCCTGCGGCACCTCTTCGAGGTACTTCAGGATGCCGCCCTTGAGGTGGTAGACCTCACCGTAACCTTCGCTGAGCATGTAGCTCGATGCCTTCTCGCAGCGGATGCCGCCGGTGCAGAACATCGCGACCTTCTTGTGCACGGCCGGATTGAAGTTGGCTTTGATGTAGTCGGGAAATTCGCGAAAACTGGTGGTTTTCGGGTCGATGGCGCCTTCGAAGGTGCCGATTGAGACTTCGTAATCGTTACGGGTATCGATCAACAGCACTTCCGGATCGCTGATCAGCGCATTCCAGTCCTGCGGATCAACGTAGGTGCCGACTTTTTTGTTCGGGTCCACGCCTTCGACGCCGAGGGTGACGATTTCTTTCTTGAGTTTGACTTTGGTGCGGTAGAACGGCTGTTCGTCGCAGTACGACTCTTTATGGTCGATGTCGTCCATGCGCGGGTCGTTCTTGAGCCAGGTCATCAGCCCGTCAATGCCTTCGCGGCTGCCGGACACGGTGCCGTTGATGCCTTCTTCGGCGATCAGCAGCGTGCCTTTGATGCCGTTGTCGACCATCGCTTGCAGCAGTGGCTCGCGCAGGGCGATGTAATCTTCCAGGGTGACGAACTTATACAGTGCCGCCACGACAATCTGTTGTGTCATGGGTATATCTCCAGGTGGCTACCCTCGTAAGGGGTGAACCGGATGCGAAAAAAAACGCGCCGGGTGAGCGGCGCGTTGCGGATTCTAGCAAAAAACGGGGGTTTAGTGCTTGCTGCCGCCAGCACAGGTTGGCGAGGCCGGAGCCGCGTCGATCTGTGCCCACTCCTCAGGCGTGTAGGTATGCAGCGCCAACGCATGGAACTCGCCCATCAGCTCGCCGAGCGTGCCGTAGACTTTCTGGTGGCGCTTGACCCGGTTCAGGCCTTCGAACTGCTCGCTGACCACCACAGCCTTGAAGTGGGTCTGCAACCCGCGACTGTGCATGTGGCTTTCATCCAGCACCTGCAGATGCTGGGGCTGAAGCAGGCCCAGCGTCGATTCGATGCGTTGTTGCATGGTCATACCGAACTCCGCTTAAGGCTTTTTCTTGGCTGGCGCTGCGGCGCCTTTCGGCTCCAGCTCAGCGGTCATGTCAGCCAGCAGTTTGTTGACCACAGGCACCGCGCTTTCCAGCTTGGCCTGGGTCATCTGGGCCGATTGCTGGGTCAGCTGCGGCATTTTTTCCAGGACTTTCTTGCCCAGCGGCGACTGGTAGAACGCAACCAGGTCCTTGAGCTCGGATTCAGTGAAGTTGGTGGTGTAGAGCTTGACCATGTCCGGTTTCAGCTTGTTCCAGCCGATGGCCTGGTCCAGCGCGGCGTTGGCCTTGGCCTGGTAGGTTTCCAGTACGGCTTTTTTCGATTCCGGGGCTTTGGTTTGCTGGAAGCGCTGGGCGAACATCTGCTGAACCTGCATGTACACCGGAGTGCCCAATTTGTCAGCATGCGCCAGGGTCAGGAAAGCCTCGGCACTGGCGTTGTGGCTGGCGGTATCGGCAAAAACCTGGCCGCTGGCACAAACCAATGCAACCGCGGTACAGATGGCACGAAGACGAGTCATCGAGTTTCCTTTTCTAGCAGACGAGGTAAAACCCCAAGGACGTCCATTCTGCGCCTAAAAAAGTGTGTCGCTCAACCCCAACCCTTGTCGCACCTGATTTAGAGGGCTTCAATGGTCAGAATCGAGACTGATGGAACCCCGGCCGGTGATCACGGCCTAAACTGCGCAAACAGACCTACAGGAGTGTGACCGATGAGCCGTATCGAAACCGACAGCCTGGGCCAGGTTGAAGTCCCGGATGACGCCTACTGGGGCGCTCAGACGCAACGCTCGCTGGTCAACTTTGCCATTGGCAACGAACGCATGCCGCTGGCGGTGCTGCATGGCCTGGCGCTGATCAAGAAAGCCGCGGCACGGGTCAACGACCGCAACGGCGATCTGCCGGCCGATATCGCCCGGTTGATCGAACAGGCGGCGGATGAAGTGCTCGACGGCCAACACGACGATCAATTTCCGCTGGTGGTCTGGCAGACTGGCAGCGGCACCCAGAGCAACATGAACGTCAACGAAGTGATTGCCGGCCGCGCCAACGAACTGGCCGGCAACCCGCGCGGTGGCAAGTCGCCGGTGCACCCCAACGATCACGTCAACCGCTCACAGAGTTCCAATGACTGCTTCCCCACCGCCATGCACATCGCCGCTGTCCAGGCGGTGCAGCAGCACTTGCTGCCGGCGATCAGCGAGTTGTCGGGCGGTCTGGCCGAGCTGTCGGCGCGCCACATGAAACTGGTCAAGACCGGCCGCACACACATGATGGACGCCACGCCGATCACCTTCGGCCAGGAGATTTCGGCATTCATCGCGCAACTCGATTACGCCGAGCGGGCAATCCGCAGCGCCCTGCTGGCAGTGTGTGAGCTGGCACAGGGCGGTACGGCGGTCGGCACGGGGTTGAATTCGCCCCATGGTTTCGGTGAAGCGATCGCCGCCGAACTGGCCGCGCTTTCCGGCCTGCCGTTCATCACTGCACCGAACAAGTTCGCCGCCCTGGCCGGGCATGAGCCGCTGACCACGCTGTCCGGCGCGCTGAAAACCCTTGCCGTGACGCTCATGAAAATCGCCAACGACTTGCGCCTGCTGGGTTCCGGGCCGCGTGCCGGTTTCGCCGAAGTGAAACTGCCGGCCAACGAACCCGGCAGTTCGATCATGCCCGGCAAGGTCAACCCGACCCAGTGCGAGGCGCTGTCGATGCTGGCCTGCCAAGTGTTGGGCAATGACGTCGCCATCGGTTTCGCCGCCAGCCAAGGGCATTTGCAACTGAACGTGTTCAAACCGGTAATCATCCACAACCTGCTGCAATCGATCCGACTGCTGGCCGATGGTTGCAGCAACTTCCAGCAGCATTGCATCGCAGGGCTGGAGCCGGACGCCGGGAAAATGGCTGAGCACCTGGAGCAAGGCTTGATGCTGGTGACGGCGTTGAACCCGCACATTGGTTATGACAAATCGGCGGAGATTGCCAAGAAGGCCTACGCCGAAGGGCAGACCTTGCGCGAGGCAGCCCTTCAGTTGGGGTATCTGACTGATGAAGAGTTTGATGCGTGGGTGCGGCCGGAGAATATGCTGGAGGCTGGGGCCAAGGGCTGAGATTTGTAGCGTCTGCCATGCCGCCATCGCGAGCAGGCTCGCGCCCACATTTGACCGCGTACACCGTTCAATGTGGGAGTGAGCCTGCTCGCGATAGCAGCAATGAAGATTTTCAGCCGATCGCCATTCTGGCCTTCCGCGCCTTCAGTCCGGCAATCAACGAAGGCCCCAACGCCACCAGCGCCGACCCCAGCACGACCAATATCGCCCCGCCATACCCCAGGCCATTAATGGTCTCGGCATGCACATACTCGGGCCACCACAAGGCCGCCAGTGCCACGGCGCCAAACGTCACCAACGGTGTGATCGCCAAGGTCGCACTGACTCGCGACGCTTCCCAATGCGCCAGCGCCTCGGCAAACGCACCGTAAGCAATCAGGGTGTTCATGCAGCACGCCAGCAGCAGCCAGCCTTGCAACGGGTTCAATTGCAGCGCTTCCAGCGGATGCACCCACGGCGTCAGCAACAACCCGCAGAACAGGTAGATCACCATCATCACCTGCAACGAGTTCCAGACCGTCAGCAGTTGCTTCTGGCCCAAGGCATAGAACGTCCAGACCGTGGACGCCAACAACACCAGCAACACACCGGCGGTGTAATCGCTCAATGACGTCAGCAACTCAGCCAGGCGCTGATTGAAAAACAGGGCGAAACCGATCAGCAGCACCAGCAAACCAATGCCCTGCCCCAGGCTGAAACGCTCCTTGAACACAAATACGCTGGCGATCAACAGCATGATCGGCCCCATCTGCACCACCAGTTGCGCGGTGCCGGGGCTGAGCAAGTTCAGCCCCATCAAATAAAGCACGTAGTTGCCCACCAGACCGAGCACCGCCATCAGCACCAGCCAGCCACCCCGCGGGCCGAGTACTTTGCGGCTGGGCAGGCGCTTGGTTGCCGCCAGATAAATGAACAGACAGCTACCGGACACCATCAGGCGAAACCAGGTCACCGTCACCGGGTCCATCACTGTCAGCACCTGTTTGAGTTTAATCGGCAAGATTCCCCACAGCAGCGCGGTCAGCAAGGCCAGGAAAAGTCCGTAAACCCAGCGACCCGATGAAATGTGCATGCAAACCCCGAAAACCCGATGACTGGAGCCGCCATTCTAGGCGCACCAGCGTGAAGCACACAGGGACAGTTGGCGTCTGGCCGCGAATGAAACTGTGCAGGTCGCAACGTGAAATTGGCGTAGTGCCGTCGATCGGGTCGCCAGGCGCGGTAAGTGCTTGTTGCCTAATCTGATTGGATCCATCAACAACAATTCCTCAGGAGCCCCCCATGTATGGCATGCGCGCCCAGGACAACGCACCCGCTCTGCATTTTCGCAGTGACCGGTTATGTCGGGTGAACGGGGAGTTGTATTTCAGCACCCGGGAAAACACGCTGGAGGGACCGTTTGCGAATGCCGAGGCGGCTGTGCGGGAGGTTCAGGCTTATATTGAACGGATGCAGGGTTTGGCGGTGAACCGGTAAAACGACGGCGCCTTCATTGCTAGCAGCTAGCTCCCACACTGGATCTGTGTCGCTCATCAGATCCCTGTGGGAACTAGCTATTGAACAGTCATTACAAAATCCGAGGCCGTTACCGCACCGCCTCAAACAACCCGGTCGCTCCCATCCCGCCTCCCACACACATGGTCACGATGCCATAGCGCAGATTGCGCCGCTGCAACTCGCGCACGATGTGCCCGACCTGCCGCGAACCGGTCATTCCGAACGGGTGGCCGATGGAGATCGAGCCGCCGTTGACGTTGTATTTATCGTTGTCGATTTCCAGTCGATTGCGTGCGTACAGGCACTGCGAGGCGAATGCCTCGTTGAGTTCCCACAGATCGATGTCGCTGATCTGCAAACCTTTGGCCTTGAGCAGTTTCGGCACCGAGAACACCGGACCGATGCCCATTTCATCCGGTTCGCAGCCCGCCACGGTGAAACCACGGAAGAACGCCTTGGGCTTCAAACCCAGCGCCAGGGCTTTTTCCAGACTCATCACCAACGTCATGGAAGCGCCGTCAGACAACTGCGACGAATTACCCGCCGTGACCGAACCATCCTCAGCGAACACCGGGTTCAGGCCGGCCAGGCTTTGCAGCGTGGTGTCCGGGCGGTTGCAGTCATCGCGATCGACGATGCCGTCGAGAATCTGCACCTGGCCGGTCGCCTTGTCCTCTACGCGGTACTTCACCGCCATCGGCACGATTTCATCATCGAACAAACCGGCGGCCTGTGCCTGAGCGGTGCGCTGCTGGCTTTGCAGGGCGTACAGGTCCTGCTCTTCGCGGCTGACGTTGTAACGGCGAGCGACGATTTCGGCGGTCTGGCCCATCGGGAAGTAGATGCCCGGCACCTGCTCTTTGAGCAGCGGGTTGATCAGGTTGTCGGTGTTGACGCTTTTCATGGTCAGGCTGATCGACTCGACGCCACCGGCGACGATGATGTCGCTACAACCCGAAGCGATCTGGTTGGCGGCAATGGCGATCGCCTGCAAACCCGACGAGCAGAATCGGTTGAGGGTCATGCCGGCGGTGCCGATGCCCAGACGCGACAACACCGCGACGTTGCGACCGATGTTGTAGCCCTGGGCGCCTTCATTGGAGCCGGCGCCGACGATGCAATCCTCGACACTGGCCGGGTCGATGCCGGTACGCGCCAACAGAGCGTTGACGCAGTGCGCCGCCATGTCGTCCGGACGGGTCTGATTGAACTTGCCGCGAAAGGATTTGGCCAGGCCGGTCCGCACGCTGTCGACGATCACCACTTCACGCATGGCATACCTCATTGTTGTTGTCGGTTGAGAGTGATCCGAGCATAAGCCCACCCAATTACCGACCGCGACAATCATTCACCCCGCGTATGCGCAACCATCGCATCAGTCTTTGCCTTTACTTTCCTTCTTCTCATGCTTGTCCGACTTTTCGAACGCTTCTTCCAACGCCCGGTTGATGGTGCGCAAGACCTTCACCCGCGCCCAGCGCTTGTCGTTGGCTTCGATCAGGGTCCACGGTGAGATTTCAGTGCTGGTGCGGTCGACCATATCGCCGACGGCGGCACGATAATCGTCCCACTTTTCGCGATTGCGCCAATCGTCTTCGGTGATCTTGAAACGCTTGAAGGGAATTTCTTCACGCTCCTGGAAGCGTTCCAGTTGCGTCTGTTTGTCGATGGCCAGCCAGAACTTGACCACGACTACTCCGGCATCGCTGACCTGCTCTTCGAAGTCATTGATTTCACTGTAGGCACGCAGCCAGTCCGCCGGGCTGCAAAAACCTTCGATGCGCTCCACCAGCACGCGGCCATACCAGGAGCGGTCGAACACGGTGAATTTGCCCCGCGCCGGCAAGTGCCGCCAGAAGCGCCACAAGTACGGCTGCGCCCGTTCTTCTTCAGTGGGCGCCGCAATCGGCACGATGCTGTATTGACGCGGGTCGAGCGCCGCCGCCACCCGCCGGATCGCACCGCCCTTGCCCGCCGCGTCATTGCCCTCGAACACCGCCACCAGTGCGTGCCGGCGCATGCGTTTGTCGCGCATCAGCCCGGAAAGCCGTGCCTGCTCAGTGACCAATTGTTCCTCATAATCGCCTTTGCCCAGCTTTAGGGTCAGGTCCAGGCTGTCGAGCAGGTTCACTTGATCGACGCTGGGAAACACGGGCGCGGCGCTGACTTTCTCCGGATGGATCTTCGGCCGCTTCAAGGCACCGTTCAGACTGTCGAGCAAGATCTTGCCCACCACCAGGCTGCGATAGCGCGCGTCCATCCCGGCGATCACATGCCACGGCGCATAGTCACGACTGGTGCGACGCAAGACCCGTTCACCGAACTTCACGAACCTGTCGTAGGTTTGCGACTGCTGCCAGTCCAGCGGGCTGATCCGCCAGCTGTGCAAGGGGTCGTCAGCCAAGGCCTTGAGGCGCGCCTTCATCTGTTTCTTGGACAGGTGGAACCAGAATTTGACGATCAACGCGCCTTCATCGCAGAGCATTTTTTCCAGACGCTCGGCAGCGTTGATCGCTTGATCGAGACGCGGGTCCTTGAACTCGCCGTGCACCCGGCCTTGCAACATCTGGCTGTACCAGTTACCGAAGAAAACCCCCATGCGGCCCTTGGCCGGCAGCATTCGCCAATAACGCCAAGCCGGAGGCCGCGCCAGCTCTTCATCGGTTTGCTGATCGAACGTGCGGACCTCGATCAAGCGTGGGTCCATCCATTCGTTGAGCAATTTGACCGTCTCGCCCTTCCCGGCGCCTTCGATGCCGTTGATCAAAATGATCACCGGAAACCGGCGTTGCTGCTGCAGCTCGAATTGCGCCTCAAGCAAGGCTTCGCGAAGCGCAGGCACTTCGGCGTCGTAGGTTTCTTTGTCGATGGCGTGATCGATTTCGGCGGACTCGAACATGGACGGCTCCCTTCCAGATGTAAGCAAGACTAGCGGATGGACCTCTCCTGCGTCGGAGAAATCCCATTTTCATGTCCGGGCCTGCGACAGACCTTGCCATGGATCAAGCACCCCGCCCGCGATCGGCTAGAATGGCCGTCTTGCCGTTACCGAGCCTGCCATGAAACCTGTATTGCCCCACGCCCTGCTCGATTGGGACGACCAAGGTCGTCCGTATTCGCGCGTGTTCGACGATGTGTATTTCTCCGACAAGTCGGGGCTGGACGAAACCCGCTACGTGTTCATCGAACAGAACCGTTTGGCGGAGCGTTTTGCCGCGTTGCCGCACGGGGGGCGACTGGTCATCGGCGAGACCGGTTTTGGTACGGGACTGAATTTCCTGTGTGCCTGGCAGGTGTTCGAACAACATGCGGCGGCCGGTGCGCGGATGCATTTTGTCAGTGTCGAAAAGTACCCGTTGAGCCCCGCCGACCTGCAACGCGCCCTGGCGCTGTGGCCGGAACTCAAGGTGTTTGCCGATCAACTGCTGGAGCAATACGTCGCGATCCATCAAGGTTTCCAGCGCCTGACGCTGGCCAACGGTCGAGTGACACTGACCCTGATGATCGGTGATGCGCTGGAGCAACTGCCGCAACTGGATGCGCAAATCGACGCCTGGTTTCTTGACGGTTTTGCTCCGGCGAAAAACCCTGACATGTGGACCGCCGAACTGTTCGTCGAACTGGCACGGCTGGCCGCCCCCGGCTCAACCATCAGCACCTTCACCAGCACTGGCTGGGTGCGCCGACTGCTGAATGCCGCAGGCTTCAAAATGAAACGCACCCCGGGCATCGGCCATAAATGGGAAATCCTGCGCGGTGAGTTCCTCGGTTGGCCGCAGGAGGTTCTCGCGCCCACAGCCGCCAAACCGTGGTTCGCCCGCCCGGCACCGCTGACCGGCGAACGCCAGGCGCTGGTGATCGGCGCCGGGCTTGCCGGTTGTGCCAGCGCTGCCAGCCTGGCGGCGCGGGGCTGGCAAGTGACTTTGCTGGAGCGCCACGCCGACGTTGCCCAGGAAGCCTCCGGCAATCCTCAAGGCGTGCTTTACCTGAAGTTATCGGCCCACGGCACCGCACTGTCGCAAATGATCGTCAGCGGATTCGGCTACACCCGACGTCAGCTCGAACATTTGCAACGCGGCACCGATTGGGACGATTGCGGCGTGCTGCAACTGGCGTTCAACACCAAGGAAGCCGAACGTCAGCGGCAATTGGCTGAGGCCTTTCCCGAAGATCTGCTGCAACTGCTGGATCAGCCCCACGCGCAAGAACTAGCGGGCATTGGCCTGGCCCACGGTGGTTTGTACTATCCCGAGGGCGGCTGGGTCCATCCACCAGCGTTGTGCCAATGGCAGGCGGCGCATCAGGACATTCAACTGCTGACGCACCACGATGCAGTGCAATTGCGCAAAGTCGAGGACCAGTGGCAAGCCTGGGACGGCGAGCGCCTGCTCGCCAGCGCACCGGTGGTCGTACTGGCCGGTGCCGCCGAAATCCAGCGCTTTCCCGAAAGCGCTGGGCTACCGCTCAAACGCATTCGCGGGCAAATCACCCGCCTGATGCAAACCCCGCAAAGCCAGGCATTGAGCACGGTGGTCTGCGCCGAAGGCTACGTCGCCCCCGCGCGGCTCGGCGAACATACCCTGGGCGCGAGTTTCGATTTCAAAAGCGACGACCTGACCCCGACCACGGCCGAACACTTAGGCAACCTGGCCATGCTCGAAGAGATTTCCCACGATCTGGTCACCCGTTTGCAAGCCGATACGCTTGCCCCGGAAAGCCTTCAGGGTCGCGCCGCATTCCGCTGCACCAGCCCCGATTATTTACCCATCGTCGGGCCATTGGCCGATGGCCAGGCGTTCAATAACGCCTATGCAGTACTGGGCAAAGACGCCCGACAGGTGCCGGACATCGATTGCCCGTGGCTCGACGGGTTGTATGTCAACAGCGGCCACGGCTCGCGGGGATTGATCACCGCGCCGCTGTCCGGTGAATTACTGGCAGCCTGGCTGGAGAACGAGCCACTGCCGCTGCCACGCACAGTGGCCGAAGCGTGTCACCCCAACCGTTTTGCCCTGCGGCGCTTGATCCGGGGCAGTTGACCGATCAACGCTCAACAATGACGCAGCCATCTCGGTCGAGCAGCTGTATGACATCCCCGGTCAGCGCCTCCAGCAGCCACTGTTCCGCCGCGACTTGTTCGTCCTTGATGGCATCGAGTTGCGTGCGGAAATCGGCGTCTGTGAGTGTGTCTTTCTGATCAAAAACAGTTTGCAGGCGCTCCTGAAAGCTCTCCATTTTTGAAGAGAAGTCACTTGCGAAGTCTCTTTTGAGGTGGTCGATCCAGAACGGTCGACCAGCCAGGAACCTGACCAGTTCGGGTGAGAGTTCGGCGGACTGCACCTGTTTTTTCGCCGATGCCAGATCTTGTGCCGACACGCCGCTGAGGGACGCATAGCGCATATGTCGCGGCTGACCGGGCAACTCAAGCTCATTGATCAGCCCGGTGCGGTAAGCGAGGCCGACCTCCAGAGGGTCGACGCTCGGATTTCTGAAGACGTGCGCCTGGGTAATCCGGTCCAACTGGTCGAGACGAAACAACCCTTTACCCAACTTCAACAGAGAGGCGGCTGCGATCGTTGGGGTACTCAAGGGTCCCGTGATCCTCTCGATCTCCACGGCCACTTCCAGATGACTGAAATTGAGCGCCGCCGAGTCAGTGCAGTTGATTGGGTTGGCCGCCAGGTCAAACACCTGCTCACGCAGCGCGGTGTTGCCTGCGGCGGCGTCCAGCACCGCCCAGACACGCAGGGTCATGTCTTCGCGCACATACTGGCTGTCAGCCGTATTCCCCAGCTCGGCCAACAATCGGAATAGCCCATCGGAACCGGGGTCATCCTTGAATGCCGCCCAGGTCGCTCCGCGCGTCGTGTAGGTCACACTCACCTCTTCCGGCAACCAGAGTGCCTTGGCGCTCTGTTCATCCAGACGCGCAAGATCATCCTCCAGGAACCCCATGCCGATACCGATGCGATCACGATAGGCCTTAAGCTTGACGCGGCTTTGCGTGGCCAGCGGATTCGTGCGCAGGTTGAGCGTTTCACTGAAACGCCTGGGAACCGTGAACAGCCAATCCGGGAGTGTCGCGATATCGTTATCACGCAGATCGACGCGTTCCAGATTGGGCAGTTTCGCCAGCCCTTTCGGCAGCTCGGTGGCCCGGGTGTCGCGCAGCATCAACAAGCGCAGGTCAAACATATTGCTGACGTCTGGAGGCGTGCGCAGAGGATTTTGGCTCAGGTTCAACGTCTCCAGCGTGCGCATGGCGGCCAGTTTCTTCAGGGTCTGCTCGGTCATGAACAGCTTGTTGTCGGCAAGGCTCAAATACTTGAGGTCCTTCATCGAAGCGATCACTTCAGGCAGCAGTGTCAGTCGATTGTTGTCCATCGCCAGAGACTGCAGCCGCTGGAAGTGTTTGATGAAGTACGCCAGATCATTGCCTTGGTCCATGTTTTTAAGCGATAGCAGCTCTATATGACCGAAGTCGACATCCGATGGCAGCGTTGGCAGTTTGCCAACCCGCATGCCATCGAGCGTCAAGCCAGGCACACTGCTCGCCCGCTGTTCGTCTCGCACTACCCCCATTTGCCTCCAGGCGTTTTCAAGCGCATCGGCCACTTGGCGGCGACTCTGCCGATACTCCTCCGGGTCTCCAGGCAGCAGGCGCAATTCGGTGTCGTCCTTGCGCCAGCGCTTGAGCGCATCGCGCAATTTTTGAAGCTGTTTCTGACGCCCCTGAATCGCCTTGGCGCGGCTCAAATGGTCAGTTCCCAAACCGTCAAGCAGCGAACTTATTTGCACGTCGGTTTTGAGCGGATACAGTTTTCTGGCCTTGGACATCAGGCCTGATGCATGGGAAGAAGGTGCTGGCGGGCTAGCTTGTACACAGGACAGCGGGGTTGCCGGTTCACTGAGGATTTCGCCCTCCAGCAAACGAGCGCTGCGGGCACGATCCTCGGCGGCACGAGTGGCCAGTCGGCGGCGCAAGTTTGTGGCTTGTACCGGCTTGGCGCCCAATTCCATGGCGCTGAGCCGGGCTTCGGGCAACGCCTTCACCACGGCCTGATAGAAGGCATCCGGCCCTTCAATGACGCTGCCGAGTAGCGTGGAGTCGCGGTCGAAAATCCGGTAGCCCTGCGTTGACTGGACAATCGTTTGCTTCAGTACGCTGTCTTGTTTGCCGATACGCTGAAGCATTGGGCCGCTCAAGCTTCCCTCTCGCCATTCCAGCACAAGCTCGCTGTCCCAACCCGGCAATTGATCGAGCAGGGAGAACGCCAGATTCCGCGTGTCGGCTTCGGCGAGCTCAGGCAAGTGGAAACCACTGATGGCCCTGTCCAGCCTTACAGCGGCAGACGCTTCACGAGCCCGTTGCGCCAGCCCCATGGGCACACGCCGGTTGCTGCGCAGGCGCAAACGTTCGATGCTGCTGGCTCCATCGATCAGCTCCCAGCCAATCGTGCAGGGCAATGGCGCGAAGGCCTCCCTAAGCAACTGCAGGTCACTGTCCCTGCTGCTGTCATGTTCCTCATACAAGCGCTTGAACAACGGCAATCGTTCATTGTGCATTGAGGCGGCAAGTTTTTTGGCCAAGGCGTCGGTTTGTGTCTGGCTACTGACCTTGCCTCCGAGCAGAGTCGCCATTTCGTCCGGGTAAAGCCCGGCAACGATTCGCTCCAGCAACCGGCCCTGCGTCAGCTCCTCCCGAGTGACATCAACCGCGGGGTCTTGATCGGCAATGAATGCATTTTTCGGGTAGTACTCAGTGAACCACTCGCCCTCGACCACCCGAATGTAACGCCCCGACGGCCAGCCACTCATCGATGGCAAGGCGCTCATCTGCTCCCTGGCATGGATAGCAGACCGCGGGTCGCCAGAGGTCAACGCGGCAATACAGTCACGAAGCCTTTGCTCGAGACGAAAACGCTCGATCGAGTCCTGCAGACGTGCAGGCAGCGGCAGGTTTTCTTCCCCCCAATGCTGCAACTCACTGAGCGAAGTCCCCGTCACCTGGCGTATTGTTTCCAAACGGCTGTCAACGACCGTGGCCAATCGTGGATCGAGGCGCTTCAGTGCATAAGCCCCCTCGGTCCATTGCTGTGCAGACTCGCCAGCGTGGCGCCAGCCGCCCTTCCCGTTGTGTACCAGTGCCGGCGAATAAGCATTTTGCCGCGTCGGATGCCGGATCTTCCAAGTCTCGTCGGCGGCATCGAAATCGACGGCGTAAAAGCGATTGTCGATCCGCACATACTTCTGCTCATTGAATGGGTAGAGCCCTTCGGCATCGACCAACAGGCTTGCGTCACTCGCAAGTGATTGCTCGTAAGGCTTGAAATCGGGCTTCCACAAGCGTGCCGCGCCACCCGGTTTTTCAATCGAAACAAAAGGCGCGAAAAAATCCGGATTTGTGCGGGTCACTTTGCTGGCAAGCGAGCTCACCACTTTCACCCCGGCGGCGAAGGCAGCCATTTGCGCGACGCTTTCGACAACATTCAGCAAATGGGAAAGCGCTTCGGTACGTTCTCCGTGCGCCCATTCCTCTACGCCTTCATACACTTCGCCGACAATTTCGACGACGGCCACCGCCAACATCAATTGGCCGATCACAGGCACGAAAAACGAGGCTGCGTTCAACAGCAGAAGACCTCCTTCGAACAACATCTTGATGGTTTTTTCTCGTTGCAGGTCGTCGACGATTGCCGTCGGCACCGCCAGAATTTGCGCATCCGCCTGGATTTTGTGGACAAAGGCACTGAACAAAAAATCGCCGAGACAGGTATCAGCCGGCGCGGCACTGAGTGTGCCCAACTGTCTGCTCTTGTCGAACCCGGCGAAAAAGTCGGTCTTGGCGTTGCCGCCAAGGTAAAGCTCGGCAAAGCGTTTGCGGTAACGTTGGCTTTGCAGGTGAAGCGTCAGATAGGTCTTGAAATCATCGAGCGAGGCATATTCATAGAAGGGTCGACGCGGCTCATTCGGCATATACACAATGCATCTGGCCGAGGGGTCGATATCAATGGAGACCTTGGTGAACACCAACACACCGCAGATACACGCGTCATGAATTTCCAGGCTTTGCCAGATCACGGGGCCACCATTCATCAGGGTGCCCTTCGATTGTGCCGCCGGGACATCCTGTTCAATGGCACTGAGGAGCATTGTGTAGGCGCTGTGGCTGATGTGCGTTTTCAGGTGGGCCACGTGTGCGGCAACTTGCATGTCCAGCAATTTCAACTGGCGTATGTCGGCGGCTGATGCACCAACATCCCCCATGGCGCGGGCCGGCAGCGCCAGAATCTCGTTCACGTGATGCTGATAGCGTTCGCCAAGGTCGAGATCACGACAGAGTGTGGCGAACTTTGCGGGTGTCATGTCAGGGCCTGTTTGCGGCACTGCGTTGATCTTGATGACCGAGTCGCCGGGCATCCCGTCGGCCTGTGTTTCCCTGGACGTAAAGTTCTCCATGGCGGCGTGCAGCAAACTGCGAGACGCGGTCTTTTTGCCATTCTGCCAACCGATCGGAGCCAATCCAGTCGATGAAGCCAGCGATGTGGTGATGTCCAAAGTGTCTCGCTCGACATCCACCTCAACGGCCCACTTTTCGTTGAGAAAACTGCTCAGTTCCTCCTTGCAGAATTCGTCCATCGGCTTAAGCCTGGCAAGTACTTCCAGGACTCGGATGTAGGAACGCCGGGACTGCTCAATGGCTGAACCGAAGGCCTGGGCCACATTCAGGTCCGTGCTGGCCAGCCACGGGGGAATAGCGTTTTGCAAGGCCTGAGCCTTGTCCAGATCACCGGTGTGTTCCAGCAATACCTCGAGTCGTTGCGCCGATGTCAATGTCACTGCAGGGGGCGTCGTTATAGCGGTAGATAGCATGGGCAATATCCTTATTGCGTTCAGATGCTTTGAGCCTAAGGGGGAAAAACAACAAATAAAAACGCAAAGTTCGAGTCGGTCTGGCCGCATTCCCAACCAGTTTTCCTATGCATCACAGCAATATTTACCGCCCGTTCGATCATCACTCATGGCATGTCCACCATTCGTCCGGCATCAACCGCTTATAACTTATCGGTCTAAAACTCCCACTACCGAGACAGGTCAGTTTCTGAGTACCGGCAATTTTGCACGGTATCGATTGACCCTCCCCAACGGAAAAACCGGTAAGGAATTTATGTGCGGATTAGCTGGCGAGTTACGTTTTGACAATCAACCTGCCGACCTCGCGGCGGTTGAACGAATCACCCATCACCTGGCCCCTCGCGGCCCCGACGCCTGGGGTTTTCACAGCCAGGGGCCGATTGCCCTGGGCCACAGACGCCTGAAAATCATGGACCTGTCGGACGGTTCGGCGCAGCCGATGATCGACAACCAACTGGGCTTGTCCCTGGCCTTCAACGGCGCCATCTACAACTACCCGGAACTGCGTGCCGAACTGGAAGCGCTCGGTTATGCCTTTTATTCCGGCGGCGACACCGAAGTGCTGCTCAAAGGCTTTCACGCCTGGGGTGAAGCGCTGCTGCCGAAACTCAACGGCATGTTTGCATTCGCCATTTGGGAACGTGATGCCCAGCGCCTGTTCATCGCCCGGGATCGTCTTGGCGTGAAACCGTTGTACCTGTCGCGCACCGGCCAACGCCTGCGCTTTGCCTCGGCGTTGCCGGCGTTGCTCAAGGGTGGCGACATCAACCCGATCCTTGATCCGGTGGCGCTCAACCATTATCTGAATTTCCATGCTGTGGTCCCCGCGCCGCGTACCTTGCTGGCCGGCATCGAAAAGCTGCCGCCCGCGACCTGGATGCGCATCGAAGCGGACGGCCGCACCGAGCAAAAAACCTGGTGGACCCTGCCCTACGGCCCACACGCCGATGAGCAGAATCTGACACTCGAAGACTGGCGCGACCGCGTGCTCGACAGCACCCGCGACGCGGTCGCGATCCGCCAACGTGCAGCGGTCGATGTCGGCGTACTGCTTTCGGGCGGTGTCGATTCGAGCATGCTGGTAGGTCTGTTGCGTGAAGTCGGCGTGGAAAACCTGTCGACCTTTTCCATCGGGTTTCAAGACGCCGGTGGCGAGCGCGGCGACGAGTTTCAGTATTCGGACTTGATCGCCAAACATTACGGCACCCAACATCACCAACTGCGCATCAACGAAAAAGAGATCATCGAACAACTGCCTGCCGCGTTCCGCGCGATGAGCGAGCCGATGGTCAGCCACGACTGCATCGCCTTCTACCTGCTCTCCCGGGAAGTGGCCAAGCATTGCAAAGTGGTGCAGAGCGGCCAGGGCGCCGACGAATTGTTTGCCGGGTATCACTGGTACCCGCAGGTCGACGGTGCCAGCGATCCCTATGCGGCCTATCGCGAAGCGTTTTTCGACCGCAGCTACGACGACTATGCCGCCACCGTGCAGCCGAAATGGCTGACGGCGAATGACGCTGCCGGTGACTTCGTGAAGGCACATTTCGCACAACCTGGTGCCGATGCCGCCGTGGACAAAGCCCTGCGCCTGGACAGCACGGTGATGCTGGTGGACGACCCGGTCAAACGCGTCGACAACATGACCATGGCCTGGGGCCTGGAAGCACGCACGCCGTTTCTCGACTATCGCCTGGTGGAATTGTCGGCGCGGGTGCCGGGCAAGTTCAAACTGCCCGACGGTGGCAAACAGGTGCTCAAGGAAGCGGCGCGGCTGGTGATCCCGAGTGAAGTGATCGACCGCAAGAAAGGCTACTTCCCGGTGCCGGGCCTCAAGCATTTGCAGGGTGACACGCTGGACTGGGTGCGCGAGTTGCTGCTCGATCCGAGCCAGGATCGCGGGCTGTTCAACCCCGCCATGCTCGACCGCTTATTGACTGACCCGCAAGGTCAACTGACGCCGTTGCGCGGCTCCAAGCTGTGGCAACTGGCGGCCCTGAACCTGTGGCTCAGTGAACAAGGAATCTGATCGATGAAACCTCACGCCACGGCTTTCAGCCAACGCTTGTTGCGCGGTCAGGCGCCCTCCTACGAACGTTTGCAGGCGCGCCTGGCCGAAGACGGCAGCGCACTGGGCGGCGAGCCGATTGCCCTGCATTGCGGTTGGGGCCGGTTGCTGATTGGGCATACCTTTGCCGATCCGGCCAGCCTCGCCAAGGAGTTGCTCAACGAGCAGCCCGGCGAACGCGATATTGCGCTGTACGTCGCCGCGCCCCAGCAAGTGCTGGGGCTGGAGCCGACCCAGTTGTTCCTCGATCCGTCCGACACCTTGCGCCTGTGGTTCAGCGACTACCGCCAGGCGACGCAGGTGTTTCGCGGCTTCCGTATCCGTCGCGCCCAGAGTGAAGCCGACTGGCAGGCGATCAATCAGCTGTATCAGGCGCGCAGCATGTTGCCGATCGACGCCACATTGCTGACTCCGCGACACTTGGGCGGCCCGGTGTACTGGCTGGCCGAAGACGAGGACAGCGGCGCGGTGATTGGCAGCGTCATGGGCCTCAATCATCGCAAGGCATTCAACGATCCGGAGAACGGCAGCAGCCTGTGGTGCCTGGCGGTCGATCCGCACTGTTCGCGGCCCGGCGTCGGTGAAGTGCTGGTGCGGCATTTGATCGAGCACTTCATGAGCCGCGGGCTGAGTTACCTCGACCTGTCGGTGCTGCACGACAATCGTCAGGCGAAAAGCCTCTACGCCAAGCTCGGATTTCGCAATCTGTCGACCTTCGCCATCAAGCGCAAGAACGGGATCAACCAACCGTTGTTTCTCGGGCCTGGGCCGGAAGCGGCGTTCAATCCCTATGCACGGATCATCGTCGAGGAAGCACACCGCCGTGGCATCGATGTGCAAGTGGATGACGCCGATACCGGGATGTTTACCCTCAGCCACGGGGGGCGTCGGGTGCGTTGCCGTGAATCCCTCTGCGACTTGACCAGTGCCATCAGCATGAGCCTGTGCCAGGACAAAAGCCTGACCCACAAAGTGCTCAAGACCGCTGGCTTGCACTTGCCGGCTCAGCAACTGGCGGGCAATGCCGATGACAACTTGGCGTTCCTCGACGAACACCATCGCGTGGTGGTCAAACCGCTGGACGGTGAACAAGGCCAGGGCGTGGCGGTGGACTTGCAAAGCATTGAAGAGGTCCAGCAAGCCATCGAATCAGCCCGTCAGTTCGACAGTCGCGTATTGCTGGAAAGCTTTCACGAGGGCCTCGATCTGCGCATTTTGGTCATAGGCTTTGAAGTGGTGGCGGCGGCTATTCGCAGGCCCGCAGAGGTGGTGGGTGATGGTCAGCATTCCATCGGCGCGCTGATCGAAGCCCAGAGCCGACGACGCCAGGCTGCCACTGACGGGGAAAGCAAAATCCCCCTCGACTCGGAAACCCAGCGTACGGTGCATGCCTCGGGTTACGACTACAGCAGCATTCTGCCGGCCGGCGAGCACCTGTTCGTGCGACGCACAGCGAACCTGCATACCGGCGGCATTCTTGAGGATGTCACCGCGATTCTGCACGCGACACTGGCGGACGCCGCCGTAAGGGCCGCTCGCGCGCTGGATATTCCAGTGGTTGGCCTGGACCTGATGGTGACCGCCGCCGATCAGCCTGAGTACGTGTTTATCGAAGCCAACGAACGCGCCGGGCTGGCCAACCATGAGCCGCAACCGACGGCCGAGCGCTTTGTGGATTTGTTGTTTCCGCATAGTCAGGCGCCTGCTTGTATTTAGGCGGTGCCTGGGCTGGCGCCTTCGCCAGCCCAGGCAACAAAAAACTCTCTCATCGAAACCATCGATGCGCTCAACTCATCAGGAGTTTCCATGACCATCAAATACCCAGAACCCGACCTGACCTACCTGCAAAAAGTCCTGCTGGAAATGCTCGCCATTCCCAGCCCGACCGGGTTCACCGACACCATCGTGCGCTACGTCGCCGAGCGCCTGGAAGAACTGGGCATTCCCTTCGAAATGACCCGTCGCGGCACCATCCGCGCCACGCTCAAAGGCAAGAAGAACAGCCCCGACCGCGCCGTTTCTGCGCACCTGGACACCATTGGTGCCGCCGTGCGCGCGATCAAGGATAACGGCCGCCTGACCCTGGCCCCGGTGGGCTGCTGGTCCAGCCGTTTCGCCGAAGGCAGCCGGGTGAGCCTCTTCACAGACAACGGCGTGATCCGCGGCAGCGTGCTGCCGTTGATGGCATCCGGGCACGCCTTCAACACCGCCGTGGATGAAATGCCGATCAGTTGGGACCACATTGAACTGCGCCTGGATGCCTACTGCGCGACCCGCGCCGATTGCGACTCGCTGGGTATCAGCGTCGGCGATTTCGTCGCCTTCGATCCGCTGCCGGAATTCACCGAAAGCGGCCACATCAGCGCCCGTCACCTCGACGACAAAGCCGGGGTCGCGGCGCTGCTGGCCGCGTTGAAAGCCATCGTCGACAGTGGCGAGGAGTTGCTGATCGACTGCCATCCGCTGTTCACCATTACCGAGGAAACCGGCAGTGGCGCGGCGGCGGCTTTGCCTTGGGACGTCAGTGAGTTCGTCGGTATCGATATTGCGCCGGTCGCCCCAGGCCAGCACTCCAGCGAACACGCTGTGAGCATTGCGATGCAGGACTCGGGCGGGCCGTACGACTATCACTTGTCGCGACACCTGCTACGCCTGGCCAGCGATAACGACTTGCCCGTACGCCGTGATTTGTTCCGGTATTACTTCAGCGATGCGCACTCTGCGGTGACCGCGGGTCATGACATTCGTACCGCCCTGCTCGCCTTCGGCTGCGACGCCACCCATGGCTACGAACGTACACACATCGACAGCCTCGCCGCCCTGAGCCGCCTGCTCGGTGCCTACATCCTCAGCCCGCCGGTCTTCGCCAGCGACGCCCAACCGGCAACCGGCTCACTGGACCGGTTCAGTCACCAGATCGAACACGACACCCAGATGGAAAGCGATACGCGGGTGCCGTCGGTGGATAGCCTGGTAGGGCAGCGAAACGATAGCTAAGCAACTACGGGCAGTTCCTGCTGGTGGTGCGGTCATATCCGCCGTAGCATCGCGCCATTGATTTGACCGAGGTGCCTATGCTGATCCCCCACGACCAACTTGAAGTCGACACCCTCACCCGCCTGATCGAGGATTTCGTGACCCGCGACGGCACCGACAATGGCGATGACACGCCGCTGGAAACCCGTGTTCTGCGGGTGCGCCAGGCACTGACCAAGGGCCAGGCATTGATCGTCTTCGACCCGGAAAGCGAGCAGTGCCAGTTGATGCTCAAGCACGATGTGCCCAAGCATCTATTCGACTGATTTTTTCTGGCGGGGCACCTTGCGCTTGATGCGGTCATAAATCTCCGCGCGGTGCACATTCACGTCCTGCGGCGCCTCGATGCCAAAACGCACGTTGTTGCCGTTGATGGCGACGACGCGGATGGAAATGTTGTCACCGATGGAAATCAATTCGCCCACTACGCGACTGAGTACAAGCATGGCCTTCGTCCTTCCAGGGTTACCGAACCTTGAAGATGCCCGGCGCAGGCCGGGCCTTCAAGACAGCAGCGGTAATCCAGACTGAACTTACAGCCATGGACCAACGCACTGACGGAAACGTCTGACAGAACCACTAAAAGTGCGGCCAATCTTCAGGAAGCGGAAAAACGCGGTCCGAACAAGATGATGCTGGCGCCGATCACGCACAACGCCACCCCGAGCCAGTCCGAGCCCAGCGGACGAATCCGCTCGACCACCGCCAGCCAGCCAATCGAGGCAATGATGTAAATGCCACCGTAAGCGGCATAGGCGCGACCGGCATAGGTCGATTCAATGCGGGTGAGCAACAGCGCGAACAACGTCAGGCTGAGCAGCGCCGGCACGACCCACCACACGCTCTTTCCCTGACGCAGCCACATCCAGAAGGCAAAGCAGCCGGCAATTTCAAACAGCGCGGCAAGGAAGAACCACAGGTAGTTGAGCATGCAAACGTCCCGCAAGAGTGACCGATGGCGGCCACCCTAACGACGCATTTACTCACGGGCAAGTTCAGCTTGCGGTTTGTTTGGCCTTGGCGCGCATCTTGTCGGCCATGATCGTCATCTCGTTGTAGAGCAATTGCGGGTTCTTCTGTTTCAACGCCCAGGCCATGCGGCCCTGCTCATGAGGCAAAATCATGAATTCTCCGGCAGCGACCTGCTGATAGATGTAGTCGGCGATGTCAGCGGCGCTGATCGGCGAACTTTCCAGTAACTTGCCAACCTGGGCTTTCATCGCCGGGGTCGGGCCACGGAAAGAGTCCAGCAAGTTGGTCTGGAAAAAAGACGGGCAAACCACATGCACGCCAACTTCCTGGTGCGCCAGTTCGATCAGCAGGCTTTCGGACAACGCCACCACACCGGCCTTGGCCACGTTGTAGTTGCTCATGGCCGGGCCTTGCATCAATGCCGCCATCGATGCGATGTTGATGATCTTGCCTTTGCTCTTTTCCAGAAGTGGCAGGAACGCTTTGCAGCCCTTGACCACGCCCATCAGGTTGATCGCGATCTGCCAGTCCCAGTCCTCCAGGGACAACTCGCTGAAGAACCCGCCCGACGCTACGCCCGCGTTGTTGACGATGACATCAATGCCACCGAGTTTCACTTCGCACGCCTGGGCGAATGCGGTCAATTGGCTGTAATCGCGGACGTCGCAACGCTGGATAAAACCGTCGCCGCCGGCTTCGCGCACAAGTTTCAGGGTTTCCTGCAGGCCGGGCTCACTGACGTCCGACAAGGCCAGTTGCCAGCCTTCACGCGCCCAGCGCAGCGCGATTTCGCGACCCAGGCCCGAGCCTGCGCCAGTGATCATCATGCGATTTTGCATAGCAAACAGCCTTGTTGTTCCGTGGAAGATGCGTCGAGTGTAGCGAAGGATATTGCGCCACCCACGCTCCATCAGATTGCTGAATGGCCCGAGCAAACCGCCGGAACGGCTGACGCAACTAATACAACATGATTTGGAATGGGCTCTGCATCAAAAAACATCAAAAAAACTTGGAATTTTCTTTCAGGCGCATGGGTCGGAATTTTTAAGCAGCTCGAATAAATGACATTCCCGCTGACTGATAACGGCAAAGTCATTCCTGAACTCTTACAGCAAGGAAACAGACATGGGCACAATTCTTCTCATCATTCTGATCCTGTTACTGATCGGTGGTCTGCCGGTCTTCCCGCACTCCAGAAGTTGGGGTTATGGCCCGTCCGGTATCATCGGCGTGGTGTTGGTGGTGATATTGATTCTGTTGTTACTCGGCAAGATATGACGATTTAACCGGCAAAAAAAAGAGGCCTTTTTAGGGGCCTCTTTTTTATTGCGTCGCTATTTAGTCCGGCGTGCCGTCGACCACACCGGCGGTGTTGTCGAGCAGGCTCTTGGTCGCCGTTTGCAGGAACGCTTCGAGCTTGGTTTTCAGCTCGGCGGTACGCGGAGCATCCGGTACCACTTCAGCGTGCGGCTTGGCACCCAGTTCATAGCGGTACATCTTCGGCGCCATGTCCTTGTCCCGTGGCAGCACCAGAATCTGGTCCGCCGTCACGATGGCCGTGGTCTGTTCACTGCCCGACGGCTTGATCACGCCAAAACCGGTATCGCCTTCAGGCAGGTTAAGCAGGTCGCGACCCCAGCACTGATGACGAACCTCGCCACCCAGACGCCCCATGATGGTCGGCACGATGTCGATCTGCGTGCCCACGGTGTGGTCAAGCTTGCCGAACTTCTCCTGGATGCCCGGTGCAATCAGCAGCATCGGCACGTTGAAACGACCCAGGTCCATTTCGGTGATCTGACGTTCGTTGCCGAAGCCATGGTCGCCGACGACGACAAACAGCGTTTCCTTGAAGTACGGCTCCTTGCGAGCCTTCTCGAAGAACTGACCCAACGCCCAGTCCGAGTAACGCATGGCGGTCAAGTGCTCGTTCAGACTGCCGCGATCGGTGACACGCTCGACCGGCAATGGCGTCGGCAAAGCATATGGCGTGTGGTTGGACAGGGTTTGCAGCAAGGCATAGAACGGTTTCTTGTCCTTGCCGTCGCGGGCTTTCAGTTCAACCAGACCACGGTCGAACATGTCCTGGTCGGACACACCCCAGGTCGGATCGGAGAACACCGGGTTAACGAAATCGTTACGCCCGATGAAATTGGTCATGCCCTGGTTGCTGAAGAAACCCGACTGGTTGTCCCAGGCGAAATCGCCGTTGTAGACATACACGTCGTCGTAGTCACGGGCACTGAGCAACTGCGGCAGGCCAGACAACTTGTGGCTGCCTTCCGGCGTCTGCATCAAGTATTCAAAACCTGGCAGGTTCGGGAAGCACGCCATGGTGGCGAACATGCCTTGGTGGGTGTGAGTACCGTTGGAGAAGAAGCGGTCGAACAGCAGGCCTTCCTTCGTCAGTTGATCGAGGTATGGCGTGATGTTGCCGGAAGCGCCCAATGCGCCCACCGAGTGACCCGCCATGCTTTCCATCAGGATCACAACGACGTTCTTGATCGGCAGGGTCTTGTCGGCCGGTGGCGTGTAGTCGCGGCGTACCGCGGCAGTTTCGCTATCCACCAGTTTGTCGTCCTTCATGACCAGCATGTCGCGCACGGTCTGCTGGGCCATAGGCTGTGGCAGCGTGGCTTTCCAGATGTTGTCGCGATCTTCGGACATCCGGCTCTTCGCCGCCGCCACCAGGGACAGCGTACCGTTGAGACCCAGTTGGTTGGCGAAGTTGGAGTCGGTGGTGTAGACATCACCCCAACGCATCGGCGGGCCCTGGCGAAGGGTGCCACGAGCCGCGACCACGCAGATCAGCAAGCAGACCACGAATACCACGGCACGCGTGTACCAAGGAGCAACCTGCCGGGTGCTGATGCTGCCGCCGCTGAACGGACCACGAGGACGGGTCGCACGGTCGGCGCCCTTGAACGCCAGGCTGAGGATCCAGGTGCCCACGGCCCAGGCCAGCAGATAGCGAAC
The DNA here is from genome assembly GCF_048565165.1 of Pseudomonas sp. NFX224. Taxonomy (NCBI): domain Bacteria; kingdom Pseudomonadati; phylum Pseudomonadota; class Gammaproteobacteria; order Pseudomonadales; family Pseudomonadaceae; genus Pseudomonas; species Pseudomonas sp. NFX224. The sequence continues at coordinate 1,270,592 of NZ_CP183416.1, forward strand.
CACCGGGAAACCGTACCAGAGCATGCTCATCACGGTTTTCGGGTCTTCCTTCACATACTGGAAGACCAGGCCGTTCAGGCGCTGGTGGAACTCACGGTAGAAGTCCATCTCCATCAGGCCCAGGAACAACGCGATACTGGAGGCGATAGTCAGCCAGAGACGGAAGAACCCACGCGCCGCCATGGCACGGGCACTGAACAGTGCCAGCAGCAACGGGATGCTGAGGTACACCACCAGACGCAGGTCGAAACGCAGGCCGTTGGCGAACGCCTCGACAAAGGTCGAGGCCGGTGTATCGAGGATCATTTCGCGGTTGTAGACCAGCAGCGCGAGGCGCAGGGCGGAAAACATCACCATCATGACCAGAGCGCACAGCAGCGTGTAAGCCAGATGCGATTTGACGGTCGGTTGCAGCAAGCGACTAGAAGCTCGCTGCTGACTCAGGGCGTCCGGGATTGCCATGTCGTTTTAGGACCCATTGGAAGTTGAAGTTTCAAAAATATAGCGGCGCCTTGCCCTCTGTTGGCCAGTACTCGGCCCCGGGGTTTGCGCGGTGCGCAAATGTTGCACGATCAACCGCGGCATTGCCATTGATTACTGTTCTGTCATGCCGGCGCGGGCGAATTGTCTTGGAGGCTTTGTGAAAATTTTGTGCAACGCATATCTGGAAACAAAATAAAGGCTTCAGATCGAATTCAGGATCAAAAGATCGCAGCCTTCGGCAGCTCCTGCATTGGAACCCTTTCGTTGCAGGAACTGCGGAGTGCAACGATCTTTCCACCCGGCAGGGAGTGAACGCGCAGCAGAGGGAGGCGACGACCCCAGCGCTTACTTCTCAGCCCGGGCCTTGAGTGCTTTGAGGGTATTGAACGGCGCATCGACCACAAACTTGTTGGCAACCATCGAAGGAACGCTCCCACCCGGCTCAGTGTGAACCTGATAAATCACCTCAACCTGATCCCCCTTGGGCACGAACTTCCAGAAACCATCAACCTTGGCCACCCGCACAAAGCCCTTCTCTTCAGGAATGTACGTCGGCACGCCTTCAAGCTTGCGAGTCAAACTGCCATCGGCGCCTTCGACAGTGGTGACATGCAGCACCGAATCACGCGGCGTAACCGGCCACGGCGTATTGAATTGAGTGTAGGTCCAGCTCTGGTCACCTTCGTGCTTGAGCAACTTCTGGCTCTTGCATTCGTGAATCCATGTGCAGGCGCCCGCCACGTCGTCCTGCAACGCGCGCAATTTGGCCACGGTGGTTTTCATCAAAGTGACACCCTGATAGGCCTTGTAGTCGGAACCGGCCACTTCGCTCAGGGACACCTTGATGCCCTCTTCATTCTTGGCGACTTTCCAGTCTTCGGCCTGGGCGGCCGAAGTAGCCAGAACAGCAGTCAAACCACACAACACAGCCATACGATGCAGCGAACCCATAGTTTTATTCCTTATTGTTGAAATTCCGTTCGTTGGGATTGCACCTGCGATCACCTTCAGGTTTTTCGGAGGTGATCGCAGGTGCAATCCCACACATCACGCGGCGGTCATTTGCTCCCACCAGCCAATCAGCCGGATCGCTTCTTCGCTGCTGCTTCCACACACTTCAGGGTCGGCTTCAAATGCCGAGCACACCGCTGGACGCTCCGGTTGACCGAAAATGTTGCACAGGTTATCGGCAGACAATTGCAGGCAACGTTCCCCGGCGGCTTTGCCGTTGGGCATACCGGGAATGGGTGAACTGATGGATGGGGCAATGCAACAGGCGCCACAGCCTTCACGGCATTTCATGACGACGAGCTCCTCGCGACGGGCGATGTATTAAAGGACGGGGCACAGAGTAACCGCTAAAACAGTTGTTTTAAATTACCGCACCACGGGTTTTTACCTGCAAACGGCTGTGACCGGGCAGTCTCCAACAAAGCGCCTACCCAGCGGGTTGCGAATAGAGTCGACTTATCGCTTGAACTCAAACTCCAGTGCCGCACCCTCGACTTCATGGCGTTCTTCATTGCGTAACTGCAACTGCATTTCGTTGCTGATCAAACGACCGTTGAGCTGGAACTGGCTGCTTTTGTCACCGAACATCTGCGGCAACACGGGGTCGCGCTTGGGCAACGGCACAGTACCGACGGGGTCAAGCTCCTCAACCATATCCTTGGGCAGGCTCAGATCCAGGTCGGCGGAAGGGAGTTGGGTTTTCACCACTTCACTGGCCGGTTTCGACTTGGAGGCAATCGGCGGGCGCTTTTTCACCACAGCCGCTTTCTTTTTCACTGGTGCAGTTTTTTTCGCGGGCGCCGCTTTTTTCGATGGGGTGCTCGCTGTCGGTTTTTCTTGAGCAGAGGCGGCCAGAATGGATACCGGCTGAGCGCTGATGAACAGGCAGATCAACAGACAGGTGGCAGAAAAAATCGATTTCATGGATCCAACGGCGCATATCGCGCAATCGACAGCGGGGCCATATGCTCGCCTGTTGCAGGCGTCATGACAAGCGCGGGCAGGATTAACCTGCCCGCCCCTTCAAAAGCCGCCGGCCATCTCCTGGCAAAGCTGGGTGGCCAGCATGCCCAAGGTCATCAATGCCCGCTCAGCTTCACGATTCCACGGGATGCCGCAGTTCAACCGGATGCAGTGATTGAATTGCTCGGTGTTACTGAAAATCAGCCCCGGCGCAATGCTGATGCCCTGTTGCAGTGCGCGCACATGCAATTCCTGGGTATTGACCCTTCCCGGCAGGCTCACCCACAAAATGAAGCCACCGGTGGGTCGCGTCATTTGCGTGCCTTCGGGGAAATATTGCTGCACCGCCAACTGGAAGGCGCTGAGGTTCTTGCGGTATTCCTGACGGATGAATCGCAAATGCCGGTCGTAACCACCGTTTTCCAGATAGGCGGCAATGCCCATTTGCGTGACGCTGCAGGCCGAATGAGTACTGAAGGTCTGCAGGCGCTGGATTTCCTGCTGGTACTTGCCGGCAATCATCCAGCCAATGCGCACTCCCGGCGACAGGGTCTTGGAGAAACTCGAGCAATAGATCACCCGATCCAACCGATCGTAGGCCTTGAGCGCCTTGGTGCGGCCCTGCTCGAACATCAGTTCGCCGTAGATATCGTCCTCGACAACCTGGATGTCGAAATCCGACGCCAGCCGCAACAGTTGCTTCTGCCGCTCTTCGGGCATGGTGCCGCCCAATGGGTTGCTCAGACGCGTGGTCAGCACCAGCGCCTTGATCGACCACTGGTTGGCCGCCAGTTGCAGGGCTTCGAGGCTCATGCCCGTAGCAGGATCGCTGGGGATTTCGATGACCTTGAGCCCCAACAGATCGGCCAGTTGCAGCAGACCGTAATAGGTCGGCGATTCGGCCGCGATCAGATCACCCGGCCGGGTCAGCACCCGCAGAGACATCTGCAAGGCATCGACACAGCCATGGGTGATCACCACTTCCGACGGGTCGACCACCACGCCGGCATCACGCATGCGGATCGCCACTTGTCGGCGCAGCGGCTCGAAACCGGGGCTGAACATGTAGCTGAAGGCACGCGGGCTGTGGAAACGGGTGACTTTGGCCAACTGCTGGTGCAGCGCCCGCACCGGCAGATAGTCGACGCTCGGCACCGCAGCGCCCAACGGGAAAACACCTTCACGGCGGGACTCGACCAGAACCTGTTGAATGATGCTGCTGCGGGTGACCAGGCCCGGACGCTCAACCCGGGCGATATCCGGAGTCGGCGCAGTCAGTGCCGGGGTCTGGTGTACGTAGTAGCCCGACTGAGGCCGGGCACGGATCAGCCCTTGATCTTCAAGATTGGCATACGCCTGTAAAACCGTGGCATGGCTGACGTTGAGCTGCGAACTCATCTTGCGCACCGAGGGCACGCGCTCGCCCGGTTGATAGACACCACGGCGGATGTCTTCAGCCAGTTGCTGAGCAATACGTTGGTAAAGCAAGAGATTGGTCATGACGCAGCACTCGATTTCACGGGCATTTTATTCTTGTGTGAAACAATACCGGAACAGTTTAGAAGTGTACTGGGACAGTTGCCACAATAGTCGACAGTACAGTGCAGTGTCAGCAAAAACTGTACTGTTTTGTGCGGTAATCGGCAGGCATAAAAAAACCCGGCGCTGTCGGGCAGGCCGGGCTTTCCAGCGACGCAACCCTTAGCGGGCGGCGCCGAGCTGGCCTTTTTCGTCGGAGAACACAATTTCCACCCGGCGGTTCTGTGCGCGTCCACGCTCGGAAGCGTTGGCATCCACCGGGTATTCATCGCCGTAGCCTTCGACCTGAATGCGTTTGTCGTCGATCCCCAAGTCCATCAACACATCCGCCACTGACTGCGCACGGTCACGGGACAACTTGAGGTTTTCCTGTTTACCGCCGGTACTGTCGGCATAACCTTCGATACGCACCACACGCTTGGGGTTGAGCTGCAGGAACTGCACGATCTTCAGGACCACGCGGTTGGCCGAACTTTTCAGTTCCGCTTCACCGGTGTCAAACAGTACATCGCCCAAGGTCATCACCAGACCGCGGTCAGTCTGGGTGGTGGCCAGCGCCACAATCTGCTCTTCGATCCACTTGCCCTGCTGTTGCACGCTGAGCAGCTTGGATTCACGCAAGGCCAATTGCAGGCGCTGACGCTCCAGTTCGAGTTTCGCGGCGCGCTCCTCGTTGAGCACCTGATTGGTGTGCTCCCGGGCGATTTCGCTGTAGCGCTGACTCAGGTAAGCGTAATGCGCCACATCCGAACCGCTGCCCCAGTAGCTGGACAAACGATCGGCACGCGCCAGGGATTCACCGGCGCGAATCACGTCCTTGGGGGCGATACGCAATACGTTGGAGTCTTCCTTGACCTTCTGGAAGTCGGTACCGGCTTGTTGCAATGCGGTCTCGCTGCGTTGACCGGCACAGCCATAAAGACTCGCGCAGCCCATCAGGAGCAAACCACCGATGACTGTGGACTTGAGGCTCATTGGGCGTCTCCCAATTGCTTGCGCAGGCGGGCGATGCGGGTATTGAGCACGTTCAGCTGTTCCTCGCTCTTGAGGGTCAGGACCCGGGCTTCAGCCAGACGCGCATCCAGCTCGGCCTGCTCGGCCCGCATCCGCGCGTTCTTGTAAGACTGGTCAGCCATGCTGCCCTTGGCCCGGTTGTATTTGTCTTCTGCCAGTTTCATTTCCGGCACTTCATCGGCGGTAGCGCCAACAGCCTTGGCTTGCTCGACGGCCTGAGCGGTCAGGCGCATTTGTTCATTCGGCGCCGGATCGGCTGCACAACCCGCCAGAGCCAGAATGGCCAGGGCAGCGAAAAGAGGTCGAATACTCACAAAAAATCCCTACTGTTTTGGGGCACTGACAGGTTGCTTCTGCTGCGCGTTCCAACGCTCGATATTGCGTTGCAGTACAGCCTCCGTCAGTCCGGACGCGGGCAATTCTGTCATCTTTTTGGCCAACTGTCCGCGCAACCACGGATCGTTGCAGGCGGAGTTGTGGGAAAGCGCCAGAAACAACCCCGGCTTGTCGACCGGTTGCGCACGAGCGATCAAGTCATTGGCCATGCCCAGTGTCTGCGCCACTGCCATCCCCGAGTAGCGTCCGGCCAGGACAAATTCCACTTCGCCCAAGAGCAATTTCTGAAAGGCCTGGGTGAGATTGGGGGTACGGGTGAGGGACAATTGCTGATCGGCGAATGTGCCGAATGCTGGGGTCAATCGAGACTTTTCCGACAAGGCGCCGGGATGGCCGTGCAGGTCCTGCACGTCGTTGTAGACCAGTGGCGAGTCTTTACGGGTCCAGACCAGGTAATCGTTTTCCAGCAACGGTGGATGAATGTAGTCCAGGGACTCCAGCTCACTGACCGTCAAGCTGGCGTCGGCCAGCATATCCATGCGGCCACTGCGCACCTCGTCCAGGGCTTGGGAGCGTTTACCGGCGTAAAGCAGTTCGACCTTCAGCCCCAACTCCCCCGCTACTTGCTGCAACAGATCGGCACTGGCGCCGATCAAGTGCTTGGGACTTTGCGGGTCTTGCCATAGATACGGAGGTGCATCCGGGCTGCCGGTCACCACCAGGCGTTCGCATTTGCCCGCTGCGATAGACAACGTCGGCAACAGCGCCAATCCCAGCAAGCTCCAAGCAAGACGCAGATCCATGGCAATACACTCCCGTTAAGACCGTTTATGTCCTGCAGGCTTGCTCCTACAGGGAAAAAAAAGATCGAGTAGGAGGCGGGGTTGCCCCCGCCGTCCTCTCACACCACCGTACATACGGTTCCGTATACGGCGGTTCCTGCCTACTGACATACAACGTCAGCGAGCTTGGTTCCGTTGATGTGTCGCCTGTGGTATCTAAGCGCCCAGACCGGCCCTCGGAGCTTCCGGCTCCTACCTCCTGATGGTCTCGACCCCCGCTATGCGGTGTTTCTGCTTTACGCTCCAACAGAGATCACACCCGACTATCCACTCATGGCAGGTTCAGCCCTTCGTTACTCCGGTGTCGAGCAACTACTACGGCCTCTGCTGACTTCTGTCGCCCATCCCGTCATCTCGCGACGCCGGTAGCACATGGCAGGCTATACAGATCTCCCAGGGTAATTCGCGCGACCTTCCTGCTTATGCCTGTCGGATCTACGTCACAGCGTTCCGTGCAAGTATTGGGCTTTGAAGATATTGGCCTTCTTACCCCGCTGCACCGCCTAATCCGCTTCCTGTTCGTCAGGCCAGCATTTTGCCTCGGGCTTCCTTCAGATTCGCAGTCGCCCGCGACACCCTTGCCTCTGGCTAACACTTCCCCTTGCCGGGTGTGTAGAGGACTTTCACCTCCAAGTCACCAGCATGACCACCACAGCCAAGCTGGTTGCGCTTCGCGCAACGCGCCATGCCTGGCGCACCAAAAAAAAACCCGACCAAAAGGCCGGGCTCTTTATAAGTGAAGCAGCCGGATTAGACCAGCTTCTCCAGCTCAGGGATGGCTTCGAACAAGTCAGCCACCAGGCCGTAATCGGCCACCTGGAAGATCGGCGCTTCTTCGTCCTTGTTGATCGCAACGATCACTTTGGAGTCTTTCATGCCGGCCAGGTGCTGGATCGCGCCGGAGATACCGACGGCGATGTACAGCTGTGGCGCAACGATCTTGCCGGTCTGACCGACCTGCATGTCGTTCGGAACAAAACCTGCGTCGACCGCGGCGCGGGAAGCACCCACGGCTGCGCCCAGCTTGTCGGCCAGGGCGTACAGGTGTTTGAAGTTGTCGCCGTTCTGCATGCCGCGACCGCCGGAAACGACGATCTTGGCAGCGGTCAGTTCCGGACGATCGGACTTGGCCAGTTCTTCGCCGACGAAGCTGGAGATGCCAGCGTCGTGAGCAGCAGCAACGGCTTCAACCGAAGCGGAACCACCTTCAGCAGCAACCGGGTCGAAACCGGTGGCGCGCACGGTGATCACTTTCACTGCAGCGTTCGACTGAACGGTAGCGATGGCGTTACCGGCGTAGATCGGACGCTTGAAGGTGTCAGCGCTTTCTACCGAGATGATCTCGGAGATCTGGTCAACGTCCAGTGCAGCGGCAACGCGCGGCAGGATGTTTTTGCCGTTGGAAGTCGCGGCAGCCAGGATGTGGCTGTAGCCCTTGCCCAACTCTGCAACCAGAGGAGCGACGTTTTCCGGCAGCTGATGCGCGTAAGCGGCATTGTCAGCGTTCAGGACTTTGCTCACGCCAGCGATTTTCGCTGCGGCTTCAGCCACGGCGCCAGCGCCCTGGCCAGCAACCAGAACGTGGATGTCGCCACCGATTTTGGCAGCGGCAGCAACAGTGTTCAGCGTGGCCGGAGCCAGCACTTTGTTGTCGTGTTCAGCAATAACCAAGATAGTCATTTAGATTACCTTCGCTTCGTTTTTCAGTTTCTCGACCAGTTCAGCCACCGACTTGACCTTGATACCCGCGCTGCGTGCAGCAGGCGCTTCGACTTTCACGGTCTTGTTGGTGGAGGCGGTGGAAACGCCCAAAGCGTCCGGAGTCAGCACTTCGAGAGGCTTCTTCTTGGCTTTCATGATGTTTGGCAGAGACGCGTAGCGCGGCTCGTTCAAACGTAGGTCGGTGGTGACGATGGCCGGCAGTTTCAGGGAAACTGTCTGCGCGCCGCCGTCGATTTCGCGGGTTACAGCAACGCTGTCGCCGATGATTTCGACTTTCGAAGCGAACGTGCCCTGACCGTAGCCGCTCAATGCAGCGAGCATCTGGCCAGTCTGGTTGTTGTCGCTGTCGATGGCTTGTTTGCCAAGGATCACCAGCTGAGGCTGTTCCTTGTCGACAACAGCCTTCAACAGTTTGGCAACAGCCAGGGAAGTCAAATCTTCGGCGGATTCGACGAGGATGGCGCGGTCGGCACCCAGAGCCAGCGCGGTGCGCAGTTGCTCTTGAGCGGTGGACGGGCCGACGGAGACGACGACGATTTCAGTCGCAACACCTTTCTCTTTCAGGCGTACGGCTTCTTCCACTGCGATCTCGCAGAACGGGTTCATCGACATCTTGACGTTGGCAAGATCGACGCCGGAATTGTCCGCCTTGACGCGGACCTTGACGTTGTAATCCACAACGCGTTTGACAGCTACAAGAACCTTCATGGATTCCTCGTTACTCTCCGGTGAAAAGAAAGTCGCCTAGGCGAACCTGGCGGTTGATGCTCATCGGGCGCAAGGGCACCTCCAAAAACGCCGGCAAATGTGTCAAGTGAGCCTCGCTCATGATGCTGATGACCGTTCGTCAGGAGTGACTGACGAGTCATTCAATATCACGACGTGTAAACTGCGCGCCAAACCCGCGCGGCGCATCACTTTCTACTGCCATCGCCCTGTCTTTAGAGGTGCTCTTGAAACCAACAGTCAGCCTACGGCGAGCGCAAAACCGCCCGTATCTTGACCGGAACACCTATTCCGGTCAATACGGCAAAATAGCCGTTCATAAGCCGCGTGACTTTGATTTCTCTGGGTTTGAGCCAATTCAAACAAACGTTTGTATTGGACCTTGAGAGTGGTGTAGATATAATGCGCCACCCAAAGAGAAAGGTGGTTGATCGATTGTCCGCTCCCGACGTTGCGCTGGGATTCATGGATGCGACACCAAACCTCAAAAATTAGAAAAAAACTGTTGAGCCTTGAGTAGGAGATAACCTGTGGAACGCGAATACATGGAATTCGACGTGGTCATCGTCGGTGCCGGCCCCGCGGGTCTTTCCGCCGCCTGCCGCTTGAAGCAGAAGGCTGCTGAAGCCGGTAAGGAAATCAGCGTCTGCGTGGTCGAAAAAGGCTCCGAAGTCGGTGCTCACATCCTGTCCGGTGCCGTGTTCGAACCACGGGCCCTGAACGAACTGTTCCCGGACTGGAAAGAACTCGGCGCACCGCTGAATACGCCGGTCACGCGCGATGACATCTTCGTTCTGAAGAACGCTGAAAGCGCGCAGAAAATTCCTGATTTCTTTGTGCCCAAGACCATGCACAACGAAGGCAACTACATCATCTCCCTGGGCAACCTGTGCCGCTGGCTGGCTCAGCAGGCCGAAAACCTGGGTGTGGAAATCTACCCGGGCTTCGCCGCTCAGGAAGCGCTGTTCGACGAAAACGGCATCGTTCGCGGGATCATCACCGGTGATCTGGGCGTAGACCGCGAAGGCAATCCGAAAGAAGGCCTGTACACCCCGGGCATGGAACTGCGTGGCAAGTACACGCTGTTCGCCGAAGGTTGCCGTGGCCACATCGGCAAACAGCTGATCAAGCGCTTCAACCTCGACAACGATTCCGACGTGCAGCACTACGGCATCGGCCTGAAAGAAATCTGGGAAGTCGACCCGGCCAAGCACCAGCCAGGCCTGGTGGTCCACACCGCCGGTTGGCCGATGGACATCATGGGCACCGAGAACACCGGCGGCTCGTTCCTCTATCACCTGGAAAACAATCAGGTTGTCGTCGGCCTGATCGTCGATCTGTCCTACAGCAACACTTATCTGTCGCCGTTCGACGAGTTCCAGCGCCTCAAGCATCACCCGGTGCTTGCTCAGTACCTGGAAGGCGGCAAGCGCATCAGCTACGGCGCACGCGCCATCTGCAAGGGCGGCTTGAACTCACTGCCGAAAATGGTCTTCAAGGGCGGCGCGCTGATCGGTTGCGACCTCGGCACCCTGAACTTCGCCAAGATCAAAGGCAGCCACACGGCGATGAAGTCCGGCATGCTCGCCGCTGAATCCGTGGCTGACGCGCTGTTCGCTGACAAGGACGGTACTGAAGAACTGACCTCCTACGTCGACGCGTTCAAGAACAGCTGGCTGCACGAAGAACTGTTCGCCAGCCGTAACTTCGGCCCGGCGATCCACAAGTTCGGCGCTATCGTCGGCGGTGGTTTCAACTGGCTGGACCAGAACATCTTCGGCGGCAAACTGCCGTTCACCCTGCACGACACCAAGCCGGATTACGCTTGCCTGAAACTGGCGGCCGACTGCAAGAAGATCGACTACCCGAAACCGGACGGCAAGCTCAGCTTCGACAAACTGAGCTCGGTGTTCATCTCCGGGACCAACCACGAAGAAGAGCAGCCGTGCCACCTGAAGCTGACCGATCCAAGCATCCCGATCAGTAAGAACCTGCCGCTGTACGATGAGCCGGCCCAGCGTTACTGCCCGGCCGGCGTGTACGAAGTGGTCACCAGGGAAGACGGCGAGAAGCGCTTCCAGATCAACGCCCAGAACTGCGTTCACTGCAAGACCTGCGACATCAAGGACCCTGCACAGAACATCACCTGGGTGACGCCGGAAGGCGCCGGCGGCCCGACTTACCCGAACATGTAAGCCGAACGCCAGAACATCAAGGCTCCCGAAATGGGGGCCTTTTTGTTGCCCCGGATTCAACCCAAGGGGATTTTCGGTGGATCAGGCAGCGCGCTCCTCTCCGGGATTGCGCTCAAAGTAGCGTTTGTACTCGCGACTGAACTGCGACGTGCTCTGATACCCGACCCGATGCGCCACCTGCGCCACACCCAAACCCTCACCCACCAACAACTGCTGCGCCCGCAGCAAGCGCAAACGCTTCAAATACTGCACCGGTGACAGCAAGGTGCTGCGCTTGAAATGTTCGTGGAAGGTCGACGCACTCATGTTCGCGCAACTGGCCAGGGTCTCGACGTTCAGTGGCTCGGTGTAATGCGCATGCAGATGACTGAGGGAGGCCGCGATCCGCGCAAATTGCCCCTGCTGCTCAACCAGTGCCCGCAACACATCGGCTTGCGGGCCACGCAAGGCGACGAACAATAATTCCCGCAAACGCGCTTGCCCCATGATCTGGCATTCCAGCGGATCGTGCAGGCAACGCAGCAGCCGCTCGACACAACCACGCATAGCATCGTCGAGCACCGCTGAGGTCATGGACTCCGGCGTTTGTGCCGGAATATGCCGTCCCGGCGCTAACCCCATCGCCATCACCAGCTCTCCCAGCATCACCCGATCGATGGCCACGGAAACCCCTAACATCGGCCCGTCCGGTCCGGCAAAGGTTTCACATTCGAACGGCACCGGCAGCGCCTGAATCAGATAGTGCCCGGCGCCGTATTCCAGAGTACGAGGCCCGAGATACGCGAGTTTGCTGCCCTGGGCGATGATCACCAGGCTCGGTTCGTAAATCTGCGGTCCACGGGCCACATCACGCGTAGCTCGTAAAACCTGCACGCCTGGTAACGCCGTCGGGACGAAACCGTCGCGTGTCGACAAAGGTTCGATCAGCGAAACCAGCGTGGCATTGGCATCAAGGTGACGGGTCAACAACATCAGTGATCTTCACAAAAAAAGTCGCGGAAAAAGGGATGAAAGCATCATCGCAGATCCGCTGGCCAATACGACGGCTGACACCCGCATGCCGGAGGATTAGGCATGACACCCGGAGGAATCGTCATTTTCGGCGCAGGTTTCGGCGCCCAGAATGCGCCACCTCACCCGTCACCGCTCTTGCGAGGTTCACCATGTACACCGCCATCGGATATGCCGCCCAGTCGGCCAGCACTCCCCTCGCCCCTGTGAAATTCGAACGCCGCAGCCCACGACCCGACGATGTAGCGATCGAGATTCTCTACTGCGGCGTCTGCCATTCCGACATCCATCAGGCCCGCAACGAATGGGGCATCGCCGTTTACCCGCTGATGCCCGGCCATGAGATCGTCGGAAAAGTTACAGCCATTGGTGCGAACGTCACCCAACACAAAGTCGGCGATCTGGTCGGTGTTGGCTGCATGGTTGATTCGTGTCGCCACTGCGAAGCCTGCCAGGCCAACCTCGAGCAATATTGCCTCGAAGGTCCGACCATGACTTACGCCACCCCGGACCGCGTGGATGGCAGCAACACCATGGGCGGTTACTCCGACAGCATCGTGGTCAGCGAGCACTTTGTGGTGCGCATCCCCGAGAAACTCGATCTGGCCAGCGCCGCGCCCATTCTTTGCGCCGGCATCACCACCTACTCGCCGCTCAAACACTACGGCGTAAAGGCTGGTGACAAGGTCGGGATTCTCGGCATGGGTGGTTTGGGCCATATGGCCATCAAGTTCGCCAAAGCGATGGGTGCAGAAGTGACGCTGTTCACCCGTTCGGCGAGCAAGGCCGAGGAAGGCCGTCGTCAGGGCGCGGATCATGTCATTGTCTCCACCGATGCCGAACAGATGAAGGCAGCCGCGGGCCATTTCGACTTCCTGCTCGACACCATTCCGGTGCAGCACGACCTCAATCCCTACCTCGATACACTGCGTTTCGACGGCGTGCACATTCTGGTGGGTTTGATCGAGCCGGTAGAGCCACCGGTGCATGCCGGCAAATTGGTGTTGGGCCGCCGCGTGTTGGCAGGTTCACTGATTGGCGGCATCGCCGAAACCCAGGAAGTGCTGGATTTCTGCGCCGAACACAACATCACCTGCGACATCGAAATGCTCGACATCCGCCAGATCAACGAGGCTTACGCCCGCATGATTGCCGGTGACGTGAAGTACCGCTTCGTCATCGACATGGCGACCCTCAAGGTTTAAACCTTGAGGCCAAGCTCCGCCGACAGCCGGGCTGTGACCCCTTTGATCAGGGGAATCAGCTCGGCCATTTTTTCCAGCGGCATGTACGGCACGGTGCTGGCGATGCTGATGCCGGCGACGATGCGTTTGCTGGCATCACGGATCGGCGCCGCCACGCAACGGATCGACGGTTCGTTGTCTTCCAGATCGAAGGCATAGCCGCCGGCCACGTACTCGATCATGCGCTGCTGGAACTGCTCCCAGGATTGCTCCGGGTGCTGCGGCCAGAACTGATTTTTCCCACCCGCCGGCAGGCTGACTTCGTACAGCCGTTGCCACTCTTGCGGCGAGTCATCGAGCATCAGCGCCTTGCCGATCCCGGTGCGCGCCAACGGCATGCGATGGCCGACCCGCGAACGCATTTCCGGACCGTTGCGCCCGGGATTCTTGTGCAGGTACAGCACCTCATCGCCTTCACGGATCGCCAGGTGAATGGTGTCGCCTGTCAATGCCGACAGCTCGTCCAGGTATGGCCCGGCCAGGGTCACCAGCGGCAACTCTTCACGCGCCTGAAATCCCAGTTCGATCAACTTCGGCCCCAACAGATACCCCACTTGCGGCAACACCCGCAGGTAACGCTCGTCCACCAGACAACTGGCCAGACGATGGGTGGTGCTTCGCGTGGTGCCGATCAGCCGGGCGATTTCCTTGAGATCGCGGGCGCCGCTGGCCACCGCCTGAACCACACCCAAACCGCGAAGCAGTGTCTGGGTGCCGGTCGGGGCGGCGTCCTTGGCAACTTTTGGGGCGTCTTCCTGCATATCCAGCCTTTACCGTTGAGCGAGTGAACGGGCGGCATTATGGTCGCCCGCGTGCCACGACTACAACTTGATACGCTCGACCTTGCCCACCAGCAAGATGTAGGACAGCGCACCGATCAGCGCCAGTACCGAGATGTAGGTAATCGCCGGGGCAAAGGAATCACCGCTGGCGAGGAAGCCGATCACGATTGGCGTGGCGATGGCCGACAGGTTGCCGATGAAGTTGAACACGCCACCGGTCAGCCCGAGCAAACGTGCCGGAGCCAACGTCGAGACCAGCGACCAAGTGATCGAGGCCAACCCGTTACCGAAGAACGCCAGCGCGAGAAAGGCAATCACCAGCGGCGTCGATTCGACGAAGTTGGCGCCGATGATCGATGTGGAAATCAGCAACCCGCTGATGATCGGCAACTTGCGGGCAAACCCTACGGTGTAACCGCGACGGATCAGGAAGTCCGAGAAGAAACCGGAGCACAGCACGCCGACAAATGCCGCAAGAAACGGCAGCGATGCCAGCAAGCCAGACTTGATGAAGTCCATGCCGCGGTATTTCACCAGGTAGGTCGGGAACCACGTCAGGAAGAACCACAGCGTCGAGTTGAGGCAGAACTGGCCGAGGTAAATACCCCAGAGTTTGCGCTTGGTCAGGACAATGCCCAGGTCGGTCCAGCTGAATTTGGCTTTGACCTTGGCCTGCTCAGACTGGATATCCACCAGCCCGCCACCTTCGCGGATCAGATCGATTTCAGCCTCGTTGGCCCCCTTGAAATCCCGTGGCTCGCGATACACCGCGTACCAGATTGCCGCCCAAATGATCCCCACCGCGCCCGTGGCGACGAACACCATGTGCCAGCCGAATTCGTGCTGCAGCCAGGCCAGTACCGGCGTCAGGAACGCCAGGCCGACGAACTGCCCTGAGGTGTAGAAACCGATGGCCGTAGCGCGCTCTCGCTCAGGGAACCAGGTGGTGACCACGCGGCTGTTGATCGGATAGGCCGGTGCTTCGAGAGCACCGACGGCCATACGCAGGACGAACAGCGCGATGAAGCTGCCGGCGAAACCGAGCATCACCGTGGCGATCGACCACAGCAGTAGAGCCGCGGTGTAGAGGATGCGCGGCGGAACGCGGTCCACCAGCCAGCCACCGGGGATTTGCATGGCGGCGTAAGTCCAGCCGAACGCGGAGAAAATCAGGCCGACGTGAATCGGGTCGATACCCAGATCGCTGGTCAGCGCCGGCGCGGCTATCGACAGGTTGCTGCGGTCCAGGTAGTTGATCACCACGGTGATGAACAGCAGGACCATGATGAAAAAACGCTTGCGGCTCGGCGCCGCCAACGACGCCTGCCCGGTGAGGGTTTGCGGTTGCATAGAGGGTGCCTCTTTTTATGTTTATTGAGGTCGAAACCAAGTAACGCGGATCTCACTGCTCATGGAGATCAAAACTGTGGGAGCCAGCCTGCTGGCGATGGCGGAGTGTCAGTCACCATCAATGCTGGATGTACCGACCGAATCGCCAGCAGGCTGGCTCCCACAGGGATAGAGGGTGAATCAGGGAGCACTCACCACTCGGCAAAACTGCCATCGGCATGACGCCAGATCGGGTTGCGCCAGCGGTGGCCGACGGCGGCGCGTTCGATCACGTATTCCTCGTTGATCTCGATGCCCAGGCCCGGGCCGTTCGGGATCTTCACGAAACCTTTGTCGTAGTCGAACACCCGTGGGTCTTTGACGTAGTCGAGCAGGTCATTGCTCTCGTTGTAATGGATGCCCAGGCTCTGTTCCTGGATGAACGCGTTGTAGCAAGCCGCGTCCAGTTGAAGGCACGCGGCCAGCGCAATCGGACCCAGCGGGCAATGCAGCGCCAGTGCCACGTCGTAGGCTTCGGCCATGTTGGCGATCTTGCGGGTTTCGGTGATGCCGCCGGCGTGGGACGCATCCGGCTGGATGATGTCGACGTAGCCTTCACTGAGCACACGCTTGAAATCCCAGCGCGAGAACAAACGCTCGCCCAAGGCGATCGGTGTGCTGGTCAGCGGCGCCAACTCCTTCAGCGCTTCGTAGTTTTCGCTGAGCACCGGCTCTTCGATGAACATCAGTTTGTACGGGTCGAGTTCCTTCATCAGCACCTTGGCCATCGGCTTGTGCACCCGGCCATGGAAGTCCACGCCGATGCCGATGTTCGGCCCGACCGCGTCACGCACGGCGGCAACGTTAGCCAGGGCCAGGTCGACTTTTTCGAAGGTGTCGAGGAATTGCAGCTCTTCGGTGCCGTTCATTTTCACGGCGGTGAAACCACGACTGACCGCTTCTTTCGCTGCCCGAGCGGTGTCCGCCGGACGGTCGCCACCGATCCACGAATAGACGCGGATCTTGTCCCGCACCTGACCACCCAACAGGTCACTGACCGACACGCCCAGCGCCTTGCCCTTGATGTCCCACAACGCCTGGTCGATACCGGCCAGGGCGCTCATATGGATCGCGCCGCCACGGTAGAAACCGCCGCGATAGAGCACGGTCCAGATGTCTTCAATGTTGCGTGGGTCTTTGCCGATCAGGTAGTCGGACAACTCTTCAACGGCAGCGGCGACAGTGTGGGCGCGGCCTTCGACCACGGGCTCGCCCCAACCGGTCACGCCCTCGTCGGTTTCGACCTTGAGGAAGCACCAGCGCGGCGGAACGATAAAGGTGGTCAGCTTGGTGATTTTCATCTGTTTGTCTCTCTTGTTAGATGCAGCGCTCGCAGCGCCAAAAAAGTCTTAGCGAAGGGCTTTCCAGGCAGCGACGTAGGCCTTGGCATTGGCCGCCACTTGCTCCGGTGTCATGCCCGGCTTGAACAGGCCCGAGCCGAGGCCGAAGCCTTTGACGCCGGCGTCGATGAAGACCTGCATGTTGTCCGGCGTGATTCCGCCGACCGGCGCCAGGATCGTTCCGGCCGGCAACACCGCAAGCCAGGCTTTGACGACTGCTGGACCCATCTGCTCGGCCGGAAACATCTTCAGTGCGTCCGCACCTTCGGCCAGTGCCGCGAAGGCTTCGGTCGGCGTGGCGACACCCGGTGACAGATACAGCCCCGCCGCTTTCGCTGCGCGCAGGACCTTCGGATCGCTATGGGGCATGACGATCACCTGACCGCCTGCCTCTTTCACCTGCTCGACCTGCTCCGGGGTCAGCACCGTTCCCGCGCCGATCAGGCAATCGGCGGGCAAGGTATCGCGCAGAATGCGGATACTTTCGTACGGCAAAGGAGAGTTGAGCGGTACTTCGATGACGCGAAACCCTGCCGCGTACAGGACTTCTCCAATGGCGGCGGCTTCTTTCGGCTGCAGGCCACGCAGGATCGCGATCAGACCGTTTTGCGCCAGTGCTTGTTTGAGCATGTCAGGACTCCAGTCAGGTTTAACGGGACGAATGGGGCGAGATCAGGCCGGCGGCCAGCGCCAGTTGCCACAACCCGCGTTCGGTGGCCTGCTCGGCCAGGGTCACTCGAGCAAAGCCGCAAGCGTCGAGGGCGCGGCTGTATCGCGTGCAGAGTTGGGAATTGCCAATGAGAATGACCGACGGCAGATGAACGCTGTTGCGTCGCCGACGCTGAACGTTGGCCAGGGCCGACAGTTCATGGCCGATCAGCAGGCCGGACAGGTAGTCCGGTTGCGCAGCGCCGCTCAGTTCGCCGGTCAACCCCAGGCTGCGGGCGCTGAACAGGGTCGACAGCACGCCGATTTCGCCGTCCGCCGACAACGCCACTTGCACGCCGCGATCAAAGGCTTCGCCGTCGAAAGAGCCGCCGCGTTGCTGGGTACGTCCCAGGATGCTGTGTTCGCTGAGTACGGCGAAGACTTCGCCGGTCATGAAGGTATCGAAATGCACGATGCAGCCGTCGGCCACTTCCACCCATTTCGAATGACTGCCCGGCAGGCCGATCAGCACATCAGCGCCCGCCTCGCCTTTCAGGTTTTGCAGAACACCGAGCACCTGGGTTTCTTCGCCGCGCATCACGTTCGGCAAGCGCGAACGTTGAATAACACCCGGCACGATGTACACATCGACGCCACGCAGACTGCGCACGGTTTGCAGGGAAGTTCCGAGGTTCGCGACGTTTGCCGGGGTGTCGCAGTAGGCCGCTTCGCGCCAGCCCTGGGCGCTGCCGACCATGCCGCAGGCAATCACTGGCAGGTCGGGCTGAGCGTCGAGCCAATCACCGCAAGCCTCGTCGAAAGCCAGTTCAAAACCGTCGGTGCATTCGCGACCGTTGATGATTCGCGGCGCCTTGGGCAACTGCATGATCCCCGACGACAGCGAACGCTGTTCGAGCACCTGGCCACCTTCGGCAAGTTTGTAAGCACGTAATGAGGTTGTCCCCCAATCGAGCGCGATCAATTGCGCCAGCATCGCTTCACCTGTTTTGGTTTTTGGCAGTGAGTGAGCCGGACTATAAACCCTCGCGCATGAAAATCTCAATATATAAATATCAATCCCATATTATGAGACAAGGTAAAAAAATCGCAGGCTTCGACAGCGTCTACAGGGTGTAAGTCATTCCTTGTAGGTGCTGCCGAAGGCTGCGATCTTTTAACGAAACTCAGTTACCCGCAGCGAAATCCCGCAGCACGGCGCCATCCATGCGATACCGTACCCACTCCTCCTGCGGCTGCGCGCCCAGGGATTTGTAGAACTCGATGGCCGGGGTATTCCACTCCAGCACGCTCCACTCAAAACGCCCGCAGTCATTGGCGCAAGCGATTTTCGCCAGATGACGCAGCAAGGTTTTACCCGCGCCGCCGCCGCGTTGTTCCGGGGTGATGTAGAGGTCTTCGAGGTACAGGCAGTTGCTGCCCAGCCACGTCGAATAACTGAAGAAGAACACCGCAAAGCCGATCGGCAAGCCATCGCGCAGGCAGATCAGGCCATGGGCCGTGGCGCCCTCGCTAAACAGGCTGCGCTCGATGTCGGTGACACTGGCAATGACTTCATGGCGGGCACGTTCGTAGTCGGCCAGTTCAGTGATGAACGCGAGAATTTGCGGCGCGTCACTGGGGGTTGCCGGGCGGATGTCGATCGTCATGGACGTGCCTTGTCAGAGGTTGAAAACGCCATACTAAGTCGGCACAGGGTTTTCGTCATACGGAATATGTAGCAGCTGGCGAAGCCTGCGTTCGGCTGCTACAGGGTGTTCCCACCAAGATCTGATCGCGTTACTCCGGTGGCTACTGATCCTGGCATCGATAACCTCGGACCTAACATCAAGGCCTCGCGTGGTTAGATGGATAGCCGCTCATTTATCCGGTCAAGGAACCGCGTCATGTCTACCGCAACACCTCCCGTTTCAAGCAAGTTGTTCGGCCTGTTTTGTCTCGCCAGCTATTTGTTGTCGCTGTCCTACGGCTCGACGTTTTTGCTGTCGCTGTTGATCGGTTCACGGGGCGGCAACGAACACGATGCCGGCAGCGTGATTTCAGCGGCGATGCTCAGCACGTTTGCGGCGGTGATCGTGTCGGGTCACTTGTCCGACTTGCTCGGTGCGGCGCGATCGGTGGCGCTGTTCGGCATATTGCTGGTAGCTGCCAGCCTGGGCTTCGCGCTGACTCCGGGCTTCGGCCATCTGCTGTTGCTTTTCGGGTTGCTGCTGGGGTTGGGCTGGGGCGTGTTCTACACCTTGGGGCCGATCATCGTTGCAAGCCTGGTGACACCTGCCCAACGGGCCAAATACTTTGCGCTGCTGTCGGGCAGCATGATGACCGGCATTGGCAGTGGTCCTTTGCTGGGCCGCGCCGCGAGTGCGTTGGGTTATCCGGTGACGGCGGCGTTTTACCTGGCCGCGCTGGCGAGTTTGATTGGTGTGCTGTTGTTCTGGCGACTGGATCGGCAACTGAAAACGGCCTCGGTGCAGTCGACAGCGGTGTCGCGGATTTCCTGGCACGCAACAGCGCAAGTGCTGTCGTCCCGTGCGGTGTTGCCGATCATCATGGTCGGTTTGGGCGGCTGTGTTTTCGGTGGGCTGTCGAGCTTCCAGACCAGTTACGCCGCAGCACGCTCACTCGACTATTCGCTGTTCTTCCTCGGCTTCATGAGTGCCGCGATCAGCAGTCGAATGTTGATTGCCGGCATCGTGGTCAAGCGCGATCCGCTGCGGGCATCCTGCCTGCTGTCCGGGTTGATGATGGCCTCGATTGTGATGTTCGGTTTCGTGGTCGATGACGGTTTCAGCTACGTTCTTGCAGCGGTGATGCTCGGCGTCGGTTACGGGCTGACTTATTCGGTGATCAACGGCCTGGCCGCCAACGAAGCGCCGAGCGGCACCACCGCGCAAGCCTTGCTGCTGTTCAGCCTGTCGTACTTCATCGGCGTGTTTGGTTTTCCGTTGCTCGCCGGGAAAATCATCGTCGAACACGGGATGGCCACTTTGTTGCTGACCGTGCTGGCGGTCGCCGCGCTCAACTGGCTGATTACCGTGGGTCGCTTGATCTGGCGTCGAGCAGCCAAGGCCAGGGCCTTGCAGCAGGCCTGAACCGTTCGTCGTTCATCAGGCACCAATTCGAATCGGGGGCGGACCAACATCAGGTAAGGACTCTAAATCAATGGAGACACCACCATGATCTCGTCCAGGTTGACCGCCCTCGCTTTCGCTGCCCTGCTGTGCCCTCTCGCCATCGCTGCGACCACCGCGTCCGGCACCGGCCCGACCAATCCGGTCGAATCCCCCAAAGCCCCCGCCATCCAGAGTGCCCCCGGCATGAACACCAATGGCACCGGCGTCGACAGCAGCCTGCCGCCGTCAACCGGCACTGACCCACGGACCCAGGGCAATGACATGGGCCGCCAGGGCGGTTTTAACATGCCGGACACCAAAGCACCCGACAACGCCGGACCCGGCATGGGCTCCAAGACCACCACCGGTGGTTCGGGGTCCGAAGGTGGTGTGAGCCAATAGTTCGCCAAGACCTACTCATCGCAATGAAAGAGGTAACCATGAACGTCGATAAAAACCTGGAAAAAGAAGTCCTGACCCGCCTGCTGCACGCCCACCCAAGTGGCTTGGGCAAGGAGGTCCTGGACAATTACCGGGGGGAGAAAGTCGTGGCCAGCACCCTCGCCACGCTCCAGGAGCGCGGGCTGATCCAGCACGGCAATGTGCAGTGCAACGACGCGGGCGAACACTCGCTGAACCTGCCGATCAAGCTCAGCGCCGCGGGTGTTGAGGCCGCACGCAAGCTGGACGCCTGAACCAACTGAAGCCAGGAGAAATCCCATGCCTCGTGGAAGCAAAGACAAATACACCGCCGAGCAGAAACGCAAAGCCGAACACATTGAAGACAGCTACGAAAAGAAAGGCGTGTCCAAGGATGAGGCCCAAGCCCGTGCCTGGGCGACGGTGAACAAGCAGTCCGGCGGTGGCGAGAAATCGGGCGGTTCCGGGCGTAAGAAACCGGCCAGTGCCAAGACCGCAGATCGCAAGGAATCGGCGCGTCGCGCGGTGGCGAGCCGTGAAGGAAAGCCACGTAGCAGCAAGGCTTCGCGAGATACGCAGACAGTCGACAGTTTGATGAAAGAGGCTCGCGCGAAGGATATTCCGGGACGGTCGTCGATGCGCAAGCAGGAGTTGATTGAGGCGTTGCGCAAGGCTGGCTAAGGCTGGTTTATGTGTTGAATTTGAAGGCCCTATCGCTAGCAGGCTAGCTCCCACACTGGATCTGTGAACGACACAAATCCCCTGTGGGAGCCTGCTAGCGATAGCGGTACATCATGCGCCGAAGGTCTTGCTGATTAACGCATCAACTTCAGCAGTGCCGGGCGAAGTGGCCGGCCCCCAGCGGGTCACCGCCAGCGCCGCCGCCGCATTGGCCCGACGCGCCGCATCAAACGCCGATAACCCTTGCGCCAACCCGGCCACGAACACACCGGCATGAGCATCACCGGCACCGTTACTGTCCACGGCTTCAACCTTGAATCCCGGCACATGCCTGCACTTTGAACCCTGGCTGATCCAGCAGCCTTGCGGCCCATCGCGCACGACCATCAGCACATCGTGTGGCAGATACCCGACCAGTCGATCCAGTGCCTGAGCGATGTCAGTCGCACTGGTAATCTTCAGCGCTTCGACGCTGTTGCTGGTCCACACATCGATGCGCGGCAGCAGCGCCTGCATCAGCGGCGCATCCGGCGAATCCACCAACGGCCCCGGATCGAACACCACGTTGACGCCGTCCGGCAGCGTCAACACCCAGTCCACCAGCGCCTGCGCCTTGCCGACATGCAGCAGGCTGTAGCCGCTGACGTAGACAAAATCACCCGCCTCGGCCGCGACACTGGCCAGATCCTCGGCGGTCAAATCACCCTCGGCGCCGATGTAGGACACGAAGCTGCGCTCGGCCGAAGCGTCCGTGATCGCGACGCACAAACCGGTATCGCGTTCGGCGCGATCAGCGATGCCGATGCGGATGCCTTCCGCGTTCATCGCGTCGCGAGCCAGATCGCCGAAGCGCCCGGTGCCATGGCGACCGAGGTACACCACCGGCAAACCGTTGCGCTGCGCGGCGGCCATCACATTGAAGCCGCCGCCCGCCTCGAAACTGGCGGATTGCGCCAGCACGTCGCCCCCGGCGTGCGGCAGTTTATCCACGGCCATGACCAGGTCGATGATGACCTGGCCGGTGTGCAACATCTTAGGCATGAGCATTCTCGTTCAGCGCAGCACGACGATCCTTCGCCCCGCCGAGTACCCAATAAATCCCGCCAGCCACCACGAACGTCACGATCCAGCCGAGGCCGTTATGCCCCAGCCACGAGTCGGACAGGAAGCCCTTGAACCAGACGTTTTGCGCCGTGGTGCCGATGGTGGTGAAGCTGAAACCCAACACGATGGCGATGGCCCAGGCGCCCAATGCGCGCCACTCCACGCCGCCGCGATACCAGTAGGCGCTGCTCGGGCTGACGTCCAGCAGATCCTTGGGGCTGTAGTAATGACGGTGCATCAGGTCGACCACGAAGATCCCGACCCACGCGGTGATCGGCACCGCCAGCAGGGAAATGAACGTGATGAACGGACCGTAGAAACTGTCAGCGATCAGCATGAAGTAAATCGAACCGGCGAAGATCGCGACGATGTCGACCACTACGGCGTAGACGCGCTTGACCTTCAAACCGAGCGTCAACGTGGTCAATCCGGCGGAGTACACCGACAGGTTGTTCGACAGCAGCAAACCACCGAACGCGGTGATCAGGTACGGCACGGCCATCCAGGTCGGCAGCATGTCGCGGATCGCAATGATCGGGTCCGTGGCTTGGGCGAGATCGTTGTTGCCCACCGACAGCAAGCCGCCGAGGGTGATCAGCAACACCAGCGGAATCCCCGCACCGAACGCCGCCGACGCCACCAGGCGCACGGCTTTGACGCTGCGATGCTGATAGCGTGACATGTCCGCACCGGCGTTGGCCCAACCGATCCCGGTGCCGGCCGCCATGGTACCGATGCCGATGATCATCGCGCTCATCGGCGCAGGCGTGGCGTTGAACACCGCGCTCCAGTCAATGGTGGCGCAGAGGAAGCCGCCGACCAGAATGTTCAGCGCGCCGAACACGTAGGTCGCCCACTTCTGGATGACCAGCAATGTAGCGTGACCGAGGCCGGAGACCGACAAGGTCAACAGCACGAAAATCGCGATGAACACCAGGGTCAGCAGCGGCGCGCTTTTCGCTTCCACTGGCGAGCCGAACAGGATCGAGCACAACGACAGCAGCACGAACGCGGCGGTGGTGGTGTTGACGGTTTCCCAACCCAGGCGTGACATCAGCGACACCAGCGTCGGGCCGATATTGCCGCGTACGCCGAAGATGGCTCGCGACAGCGTCAGGCTGGGTGCACGACCACGTCGACCGGCGATCGAGATGATCCCGACCACCGCGAAAGAGCCGGCGGCACCGAGGATCGCGACGATGATTGCCTGCCAGATCGCCAACCCGCGAAAGGCTACGAGGGTCGCGCCCAGCGGCAGGCCGAGGATGGAAATGTTGGCGGCGAACCAGACCCAGAACAGCTGCAACGGATGACCATTGCACTCGGATTCCGGCACTGGCTCGATGCCGCGGGTTTCCAGTTGCCCGGCGTTCTGCCCGGCGTTCGATGAACTCATGAAAAATGCTCCTGTTGCCATTTTTGTGATTGTGGGCAAGGTAGGCGCTGCCGAAGGCTGCACAGGTTGTATCCGTGTTTCAGCGCAGGTCGAGAAGTCCTGTCACCAACGGTTCCAGCTCCAGATCATTGACAGCCTTGACCGTGTCGATCATTTCCACAGGCCAACTCTCAAGGCCCAGACAGGCCCCGAGCATGGCGCCGAGAATCGCCGCGATGGTGTCGGTGTCGCCGCCAAGGCTGGCGGCCATGCACAGCGCGTCGAAGGCATTCATTTCGCCGATGGCCACCTGCTGGGCCAGGGCAAACGACACCACCACCGACTCCTGCGATGCCACCGAGGTGCCGATCACGTCGTACAGCAGATCCGCCAGCAAACCGTTGTCACGGTCGACGCTGATGCTTCTTGCCCAACTGATGCGCGAGGCAATGCGTCCACCGGCAACCCAGTGGCCATGACTTTCCGCATGCTGGGCCATTTGCTGGCCGAGGTTCAACGCCTCGCCCAGGTCCATGCCGTTGATCCCGGCGGACACCACCGCCGCCACCGCCGCCGCACTGGAGATTCCCAGCGTGGTGTTATGGGTGACCTGGCAGGCTTGCACGACCGCTTCAATGAAACGCTGCGGATCGGCGACATCCGCCGCAATCCCGACCGGCGTGATGCGCATCGCCGCGCCGTTGGTAGTGCCGTAGCGCCCCGCTTCTTCCGGCGAATGGCCGGCGAGGATCATCTCGATTGCCCGCTTGGTCGAAGGGCCGAGCAGGTCCTGCGAGCCCTTGGCCTGCATCACCGCTTCCCATTCGATCAAACGCTGTGCGAGTACCGAGGGTTCGATCTTGCCCTTACCGTCAATCAACAACTGGCCGACCAGAATCGCCTGCTCAGTGTCGTCGGTGATCGAGCCCTTGGGCATGTTGGCGGCGATCGGCTGATCGGGGCCGGCGTCTTCAAGGGATGTGATTTCGCCAAAGCGAACCTGGATTTCAGCGCGACTTAAAGACTGGGTCGGCATGCCCAGCGCATCGCCCAAAGCCAGGCCATAGAACGCGCCCAAGGCACGATTGAGCGCAGTCATTTCGAATTACCAATCTGCAGGTGCAGGCGAAAATGCACAGGGTCCAGCAGGCTTTCCACCTGTTCCATGAAACGGTTCTGCCGGTCGTAGGTGGTGCGCAAAGCCTTGAGGAATACCGTGCCGACCGGGCGGCCCAGCAGTTCGGCGTCCTGTTCGTTCAGGGGTTCGGCGCCGATCCATTGATCGCCGCGCTCACCGATATAACCGTAGGCCGCCAGGGTAATGGTCAGTGAATTGTCGATCAGACCAACCCGCGGCAGGCTTTCCAGGCCTCCGGTGGCGGGCATCAATGAGCGTTCAAGGGAGACCAGCGAGCCGTCGTTGGAACGGCGGCGACGGTCGAGGGTGATGAACTGGTCGGTGCCGAATCGCGACAGCAGGTCCGGACGGGTCACCGCCTCCAGCCGCAGCACTTCGGTATTGACCAGCGCGCCGCTGTCGGCCAGGGCCTGCGCCCAGCCATTGCGCTGGTCGAGCACCACACCGTCGAACGTGACGATGGAGCCCACCCCGCTTTGCGTCGCGATGTAGTTGCGCCGTTTCAATTCGGCCAGAGCTTCACGCAAAGTTCCTCGGCTGACTTTGAATTCTTGAGCCAACTGATGCTCGCCCGGCAACTGAAAGCCGTCCTCCAGGAGGCCGCTTTCAATGCGCCGGATGAGTTCGTCGACCACCCGTTGTTTCTTGTCAAATCGTACCTGTCTAATCATGTACAACGTGATAACCGATACGGGTTGGAGCGGGCAAGGGATTTTTAAGGGAGTTGACGGAAGGAGGAGTCACTGTGGCGAGGGAGCTTGCTCCCGCTCGAGTGCGCAGCACTCGCAAATTCCTCGATCAGAACAGAGGTTTTGGGGCCGCTTCGCAGCCCAACGGGAGCAAGCTCCCTCGCCACAGAGGTGGGGTGTCAGCGCTGTTTCAGTCGATCGATCACCACCGCCAGCAACAAAATCGAACCCCGAATCACATACTGATAAAACGTATCGATGTTCTTCAGGTTCATCGCATTTTCGATGATCGCCAGAATCAGCACCCCGGCAATCACGTGCCGGATCATGCCGATCCCGCCGCTCAATGACACCCCGCCCAGCACGCAAGCCGAGATCACCGTCAATTCAAAACCCTGGCCGATCATTGGCTGGCCCGAGGTCATGCGCGAAGCGAGGATCACCCCGGCCAACGCACCGATCACACCGTGCACGGCGAAGATGATGATCTTGGTCCGGTCGACGTTCACACCGGCCAGCAACGCCGCTTCCTGGTTACCGCCAATGGCCATGGTGTTGCGACCGTAGGTGGTGTAATTCAGCAGCCAGCCGAAGAACAGGAAGCAGACGATGGTGATCAGGATCGGCACCGGCACGCCGAACAACTGGCCGTTGCCGAAGACGAAGAACGATTCCTGCGACACCCCCACCGCTTTACCGTTGGCGAATATGTACGCCAGACCACGCACGATCTGCATGGTCGCCAGCGTGGTGATCAACGCATTGACCCGCAGCTTGGCGATCACGATGCCATTGATCAGGCCGACGATCAGCCCCATCACCAATGCCGCACCGACGCCGAGCAGCACACTGTCGGTATCGCGCATCACCACCGCCGCAACCACGCCCGCGCAGGCAATCACCGAACCCACCGACAAGTCGAAATGCCCGGACGCCAGGCAATACAACATGGTGCACGCCGCGATCCCGGTAGTGGAAATCGCCAGGCCGAGGCCGCGCATGTTCAGTGGCGAAAGGAAGTTGTCGATCAGCAAAGTGCAAAGTACGAAGATCCCGACGGCCGCCAGCAACATCACCCAGTCATCGAGAAAGCGCCGCAGGTCCAGAGGTTTGCGTGCAGTCGGCAGGGTTTCATTTTGGGTTGTCATCATAGTCACCTCTCAGTTCGCCACGCCGTCAGCGCGTTGGCGCGGCAAAGCCAGTTGCAGCAGGTTGGATTCATTGGCCTGTTCGCGGCTCAGTTCGCCGCGCAATGCGCCTTCACACAGCACCAGGATGCGGTCGGAAATGCCCATCACTTCCATCAGGTCGCTGGACACCACGATCACCGAGATGCCATCCGCCGCCAGGTTGTGGATGATCTGGTAGATCTCGGCCTTGGCGCCGATGTCGATGCCGCGGGTCGGTTCATCGAGCAACAGGACTTTCATCGGCATCGACAGCCAGCGGCCAAGAATGGCCTTCTGCTGGTTACCGCCGGACAGAAATTTGATCTGTTGGCCGGCGTGCGGCGTTTTCACTTTCAACGCCTTGATCTGTTTGTCGGCGTTGCCCTTTTCCCACAGCCCGCGCAACAGGCAACCGAAAGTGGAATGCGCACCACGGGCGCTGATATTGATGTTCTCGGCAACGCTCGCCAGCGGCAGGATGCCCTCCTTCTTGCGGTCTTCCGGACAGAGCAGAATCCCCGCCGAAATCGCATCACGTGGCGAGCGCAGTTTCAGTTCATGGCCGCGCAATTCCAAACGCCCTGCGCTGTTGCGCTCCAGGCCGCTGAGCAGGCGAAACAGTTCCGTGCGCCCCGCTCCCACCAATCCGAACAACCCGAGAATCTCACCCTTGTGCGCTTCGAAACTCACCGGTTCGCGCAGTCCTGGCCCAAGCAGGCCATCGACCTTCAACGCCACCGCACCCCGCGGGCGCGAGCGATAGTCGTAGATGTCCTGGATGTCACGACCGACCATGCACGTGACCAATTGATCGTGGGTCAGCTCACTCATGTCTTCGAAGGTGCGTACGTAGCGACCGTCCTTGAACACCGTCACCGCGTTGCAGATGCGGAATACTTCTTCCATGCGATGGGAGACGTACAGCACCACTTTGCCCTCGTCGCGCAGGCGACCGATGATCGCCATCAAGCGATCGATCTCCCGCGCCGAAAGGCTGCTGGTGGGTTCATCGAAAGCAATCACATGGGCGCCACGGGACAAGGCCTTGGCGATTTCCACCAGTTGCCGCTGACCGAGGGACAGGCGCCCGACCTTCTCCTGCGGATCAATTTCGTCGGCCAGGCCCTTGAGGCAGGCCAGTGCCTGCTGGCGCAACGTGCTGCGATTGATCAGGCCGAAACTGGCTGGCAAGTGCCCGAGAAAGAGGTTTTCCGCCACGGTCATTTCCGGCACCAGATGCAGTTCCTGGTGGATCACCGCGACGCCACTGCCGATACTGTCGGCGGTGGATCTGAAGGCCATCGTCTGCTCGCCGATCTGCAGGTCGCCGCTGCTCGGGATGTAGGCGCCGCCGAGGATTTTCAGCAGCGTCGATTTGCCGGCGCCGTTCTCGCCCATCAACGCATGAACCTGCCCCGGGTGGGCGACGAAGCTGATACCGTCCAAAGCCTTCACGCCGGGAAAGGTCTTGCCGATCCCGTTGAAGCGCAAGCTGCCGCCGGCATTGTGTTGTTGTACTTGTGTTTGCGCGTGCATAACCACCTCATCACACGGATCAGGCAACCCCGTTGCCGGGGTTGCCGATGAAATCAACCGGCCTTCAGTTCCACAGGCCGATCTTTTCCAGTTCCTGCTTGAAGTTGTCGCGGGTGATCAGCGTCACGTCGTCCATGGCGGTGTACTTCGCCGGTTCTTTGCCGGTAGTGACCCACTCGTACATCATGCTGGCAGTGTTGTAGCCCTCGATGTGCGGGCTCGGCAGCATCGAGCCGTAGAAACCGCTGTTGGGCTTTTTCAGCTCGCCGATGGCGTCGGTGCCGTTGATGCCGATGCCGATCACGTTCGCCGCAGCGAAGCCGGCCGCTTCCGTGGCACGCACGCCGCCCAGTACGGTGTTGTCGTTCATGCCGCCGATGATCAGGTTTTTCGCCGCGCCCGGCAGTTTCACCAGCGCCGAGTTGGTGGCGTCCATGCTGCCCGGCACGTCGAGGGTTTTCAGGGCGGCGAAGAGGATGTGGTCTTTCGGCATGCCGGCGTCCTCGAGGGATTTCACCGAGCCGTCGGTGCGTTTCTTGCCGGTGTCGAGTTCGTTGTAGGTGTTAATCACCGCGTAGGTGTCTTTCCAGTCCCAGCCACGTTTTTTCGCTTCGGTGGCCATGGCGCTGCCTTGTTTCTGGCCAACTTCGAACGCGGCCATGCCGAGGTACGGCACGTCCTCCATGAACTTGCCGCTGGCGTCGACAAAACGGTCATCGACAGCAATCACTTTCAACCCGTTGAGCTTGGCCTTGGCCATGATCGCCGGACCGAGGGATACGTCCGGCGGGCAGATCACGAAGCCCTTGGCGCCGTTCGCCGCCAGGCTATCGATGGCCGACAGGGTTTTCTCGCCATCCGGCACGGCGATCTTGATCAGGGTGAAGCCCTTCTCCTTGCCGGCTTTTTCGGCGAACGCCCATTCGGTCTGGAACCAGGGTTCTTCCGCTTGCTTGACTAGAAAACCGATTTTCACTTCCTCGGCCGCCAGCAGCGTGCTGCTGAGGTTGACCGCCGAAACCGCCAGGGCGGCACAGCACAGGGTACGGATGGCACGACGACGATTCATAAGCTGACTCCTTGTTGTTCTTGTTGAGTGTTCTTTGAAAATCATGGAGCGGTGTAGCCATACTGCCAATAGTCATATCGTATGATGATTGGATTTCAGTCGTAGCAAGACGCCCGAAATCCCGGGCACTCAGTCGTGGTACATCACCGAGCGCCCACCATCGATGGTGATGCATGAGGCATTGATGAATGGCGCTTCATCACTGGCCAGGAACACGGCGGTCATGGCCACTTCGATCGGCTGGCCGATGCGCTTGGGCGGATGCAGGTCAAGGGCACGCTGACGCTCGGCGTGAGGGTCGGCAAAGCCGTTCCAGTAGTCGACGTTCAGTTGGGTTTCGATGTAGCCCGGTGCGATGGCGTTGACGCGAATGCCCTTGGGCGCGTACTCGATACCCAAGGCGCGGGTCAGGCCGAGCAAACCGTGCTTGGCCACCGGGTACGGAAAGCAACCCGCAATGATGTGGGAAGAATGGGTGGAAGCGATGTTGATGATGCTGCCGATGCCCTGCTCGATCATCTGCGGCAATACAGCCTTGCAGCCGTACCAGGCACCATCGAGGTCGATGGCGAAGCAACGGCGCCAGTCATCCTCGGTCATTTCCAGCGGATCACGGAACACGTTGACGCCGGCGCAGTTGACCAGCACGTCAATCCGCCCGTAACGCTCGACCGCCAATTTGGCCATCGCATGCAAATCCTGCTGACGCGAAACGTCGGCCTTGATCGCCACGACATCGGCGCCTTTGTCCCGCCAATGCACCGCAACCTTTTCGACTTTTTCCGCCTGGATGTCACTGATGATCAGCTTGGCTTGCTGGGACGCAAAGGTCGCGACAATCGCCTCGCCGATGCCTTGGGCGGCGCCGGTCAGCAGCACCACTTTGTTTTTCAGGCGCTCGCCCTTGGGCGGATTGGGCGCCTCTGGCAAAGAAAGGGGTTCAGCCATGGATCGTTGCATCACTTCACCTGTTTTGTTTTTTTAAGTGTGAGTGCGTGTAACTGATGGAGCCGACTATAAACCCGGCCCGCAGAAAATCTCAATATATATATTTACATCCCACATTTAGGGATTTACCCGGCGAATCGAGTACACAGCGTTCCAGGCACGTCGACGCGAATCGCCAACACTGCGCCGTCCAGTGGATGCCCGAGCGGGCTCGCGGCACTGGTGATGTACAAGGTTTTCAAGTCAGCATCGCCGAATACAGAACTGGTTGGACGGCTGACGGGAAGTTCGAGCACCCGGTCGACTTTGCCCTCCGGTGACAGCCGGAGCAGGCAACTGCCGTCCCAGCGAGCGTTCCAGACAAACCCTTCGGCATCCATCGCCGAGCCATCCGGGCCGCCGCGCGAGTGAGGCCCCAACCAGGCCTGAGCCGGTTCAAGGTTGCCGTCGGTTCGGATGAAGTGTCGATACAACGTGCCGTCGAGGCTGTCGCCGAAATACACGGTGGTGGCGTCATCGCTCCATAGCAACGTATTGGGAATGCCCAGTCCTCGCAGCAGCGGTGTCACCCGCGCATCGCGATCAATGCGGAACAACCCACCGGAACGCTGCTTGATAGGCAAGTCTTCGCCCTGCTCACCAATGTTGTTTTGCATGGTGCCGAGCCAGAGTCGGCCCTGGTTGTCGCAACGGGCCTCGTTGGCGCGATTGCCCGGCTGCGGATCGGCGACACAGAACAAAGTCAGTCGTGGCTCCAGGCCAGGGGAATCCAGATCAAGCCGATACACGCCGCTGCTCAACGTCACCAGCGCATCGCCGCTTGCGCAGGGGATGAACGCCGACACGTGCTCCGGCATCTGCCAGATCTGCACATTGGCGCCGATCAACCGCAGCGCTTGCTTGCCGGCGATGTCCACCCAATACAGCGCCTGGGTCGGCGCATCCCAGAACGGACCTTCGCCCAGCTGTGCCCGGTGTTCGGTAACCGCGGTCAACGTCATGAAACCTCCTGCATTGTTCTTGTTTTTATCTGTGGTTCTTTTCTATCAGCCAGCTTTTTTATCGGCCATGACTTGCGGGTAATAGCGCTTGATGGCCAGGTCGGCGTTGTCGATCAGGGTCATGCAGGCCCAGACACCCCGAGCAGCGTCGCGGGCGGCGATGGCGTCGGCCATGTCTTTGTGAATCGGCAAGGTTCGACGCAATTCCTCTGGGTCGGCAGCGGAGACTTCAAAGCACACCGCCAGCAACGCGCCGAGGGCCGGGACCATTTGTTCGATGAATTGATTGTGGCTGGCGGCGAGTATGCATTCGTGGAAGAGCTGGTCGGCACGGTTGTAGTCGATGCCGCTGTCCACCGCCCGCGCCAGGGCGTTGTAAGCGAGCAGAATGGCCTCAACCTGCGGGACAGTCGCGCGTTCGCAAGCCCAGCGTACGGCCATGGGCTCGATGGTGCGACGCAGGTCGAGCAAATCGTCGACGAAGTTTTCCGGCAAACCGCTGCGCGACAACCAACCCACGACTTGCGGATCGAAGAGGTTCCAGCGCCGCACCGGCAACACCCGCGTACCGACCTTCGGCCCGACTTCGAGCATGCCTTTGGCAACCAGGGTCTTGATGGCTTCGCGAATGACCGTGCGACTGACACCGAGTTGTTCGCCGAGATCGGCTTCGACCTTGAGCGCTTCACCGGGCTTGACCTGCCCGGTGGCGATCCAGCAACCCAGCCAATCGACTGTCGACGCATGAAAGCTGCTGGACATGGACACCTCAATGCCGTTCGCGATGGAGGCCAACGCTAATCATCATATGATTGGGTGTCAATTTTTATCTTACGATCAGCCGCTAGGGCTCAAGCCCGATCGGGAAAAACTCACCACCGCTCCACACGCCCAGCCAGCGCTGGCCATCGATCTCGCGAGTGACCGCCAACGCCACCAACTGATAGAAAACATTGCGATGGATCAGCGCCTCGAGATTGGTGCGTACATGCACGTAGGGCGCCGGTTCCTGGGTATCCGGATCGATCACCACGCGAATGGGATGCTCGACGCCCGCTTCAGCGGTCTCATCAACGTTGGTGGTGAAACGCAAGACCTGCGCCTCGCCCTCGCCTTCCACGTCCACGGCAATCGCCACGAACGGTGCGTCGTCGACCTTGATGCCGACCTTCTCGACTGGGGTGATGAGGAAATAATCATCGCCGTCGCGGCGAATGATGGTGGAGAACAGCTTGACCATCGGCTTGCGCCCAATCGGCGTGCCCAGGTAAT
Organism: Pseudomonas sp. NFX224; assembly: GCF_048565165.1. Taxonomy (NCBI): domain Bacteria; kingdom Pseudomonadati; phylum Pseudomonadota; class Gammaproteobacteria; order Pseudomonadales; family Pseudomonadaceae; genus Pseudomonas; species Pseudomonas sp. NFX224. The sequence continues at coordinate 1,303,370 of NZ_CP183416.1, forward strand.
ACCAGGTGCCGTCGCGGGCGATGCGCATGTCGATGTCGCCGCAGAAGTCGGGGTTCCACAAGTGGACCGGTGGCAAGCCTTTGGTCTTGGGGATTTGCCCCAGCAGGTCGTTGGCTTTTTGCGGGCCACTCATGGCGTTCTCCTTGAAATTACTGGTCGCTGAGCCCCAACAGGCTGCGAGCATATTGCTCCAGCGGCGGGCCCATCAGGTCTTCTGGCTTCTCATCGTGGAACGTCAGTAATCCGCCACGACTCTTGATGCGTGCAGTATCAATCAAATACTGGGTGCTGGTCTCTATCAACATGATCTGAATCACGCCGGTATCGACACCCAAACGATCCAGGGCTTCTTGATCCAGCCATTCGTCCGAGTTACCGATGCGGTCATCGGACTTGGCGAAACGTGTGTAGAGCAGGTAATGAGCGCCGACGGCGCGGGCTTCACTCATGGCCTGATCAAGGCCTTCCGGCACGCGAGCGCGGCGAACCATCGGGAAGTACTCGATAAAACCGTCGAACGCGACTTCGGCAATCACGTTTGGCCTCGGGTAAACGGCACTGCCCGGCGGCATAAACGCGCCCTGAGCGATGTAGACGAACGAGTCCGGCTGAATGCGCAGGTTATTCACGCGGCGGCTGTCGCTGTGATCCAGCAAGCCCGCATCGCTCATATGGTAGCGAGTCCCTTCGGCCATATCGCTGACATTCATGCAGCCACCAAGCGCCATAACGGCCAGCAGCAAAACCAGGCTACGCATCCTATCCTCCAGAGGCCGGTGACGGAAATCCGGCGAATGGCCGTGGGATGCAGCTTTTGCGCCAGTTCTAGCTCATCGCGAGCAGGCTCGCTCCACAGTTGTTCTGTGGTGAACACAAGTTATGTGATCGATGCAAATTAGTGTGGGAGCGAGCCTGCTCGCGATGAGGCCGGTTCAGCCGCCAATGATTTTCATGACAGTTGCGCCACCGGAGAACGCCACTTCCTGTTTGTCGCCCAAGGCTTTCACCAGCAGTCGTTGCAAGGCGGGCAGTGCCTGATGACGCGGCTTGTCGAGCAGGTCGCCGACATAGTGCCGGTTACTCGACGACAGGCAGCCATGCAGCCAGCCCGTGGAAGAAAGGCGCAGCCGTGAACAGGTACGACAGAACGGTACGCTTTCGTTGGCGATCACGCCGAAATGCCCAAGCCCCGGGATCTCGTAGCGCACCGCCGTGGCATCAACCGGCGCATCAGCTTGCAGATACTCGTAGCGCTCGCCGATCAGACTCAGCAACTGCTGGAGGCTGACGAACTGTTGCAGGAAGGCATTGGAGTCGCTGGCCAGATGGCCCATGCGCATCAGCTCGATGAAACGCAGTTCATAACCACGCTCCAGGCAGTAATCGAGCAGCGGCATCACCTGATCGAGGTTCTGACCGCGCAACGGCACCATGTTGACCTTAATCTTCATGCCGGCCGCACGGGCCTGCTCCATGCCGTCGAGCACCGTCGCCAGATCACCGCCACGGGCGATGCCGCGGAAGGCACTGGCGTCGAGGGTATCGAGGGAAACGTTGATGCGCCGAATGCCGGCTTCCACCAGCAGCGGTAGCTTTTTCGCCAGCAATTGACCATTGGTGGTCAGGCTGATGTCTTGCAGACCCATACGCCCTACCGCAGTCATGAAGGTTTCGAGTTTTGGACTCACCAGCGGTTCGCCGCCGGTGATGCGCAGGCGCTCGATGCCCGCGGCTTCGATCAGATAAGCCACACCGCGTGCCATGGCCTCGGCCGACAACTCATCCTGCGCAGCCACCAGCCGCTTGCCGTTGGGCACGCAGTAGGTACACGCGTAATTGCAGGCTGAGGTCAGGCTGACTCGCAAATTGCGAAAACGCCTGCCTTGACGGTCAACGATCATGGTCACTCCGGCGGAAGAATATTCGGACCGCTAAAACTTGACTCACAAATCAAGTTTTAGCAAGTCCCTTGCCTGAGTATATTCCTGCGGTACTGCGCCATGTAGCGAAATAATGGCGCAATCAGGCGGCTGAATGGCTCAGCTGCTCGGGGTGTCGGTGTCACGCTTGCGCTTGTTGCCCATGCGCACGCCGATGTCCATCAGGAACTGGAAGAAACCTTCCTGATCTTCCAGCACATTGCTCCAGAACGGCGAGTGGTACAGCGCCACGGCACCGTGCACCAGCGCCCAGGACGCGCAGTAATGGAAGTATGGCGGCACGTCTTCAAGCTTGCCTTCGCTGATCCGGCCCTTGATCAGCAGGGTCAGACGCTCGAAATTCGAGGCACGGATCTTGTGCAGCTCCTCGATCATCTCCGGCACCTGGTTGCCCTTGACCACCTTTTCTTCCAGGCGATCGAACAAGCGATAGCGTTGCGGATCGCGCATGCGGAATTCGAAGTAGGCGCGGGATAGGGCTTCCTTGTCCTTGTCGACGTCGGCCGAGTGCAACAGCTCGTTCAAATCGCGCTCGTAGTCGAGCATCAGGCGCAGGTAAATCTCGGCCTTGGACTTGAAGTGCTTGTAGATCGTGCCTTTGCCGATACCGACGGCATCAGCAATCATCTCGACGGTGACACTGTCTTCACCTTGTTCGAGGAACAGCTTGAGCGCGGTATCGAGAATTTCTTGCTCGCGGCGACGAAACTCACGGACCTTACGAGGTTCTTTATGCATAAGAAAAGGTCTGTAGGGGTCAAAATTCGAAGCCGCGTATTATGCCTAACTTGCGCCAAAATGCACGGATCATCCGACCATATCTGTGTTTTCTGGTCATTTCGCGCACGCAAACCGGTTGATGAGAACTCTTCCGAAGCGCCCGTATTCCAAATTTGTTTAAAAACCGCGGCCGACAAACTGGACTCGGCGAAATACTGATCAATACTTGAACTGTCGGCGAGACATCTCCCCCAAGTGTCGCGCCGATATTGGTACCAACGGACCGCGTACCATTGTTTTACTCCTAATGGTCTTAACCCGGATTCACCCCCCAGAACCCGGGTTTTTTTTGCCTGCGATTTAACCTTTCACATGGGCCAGCGGGAACAACCGCTTGAAGTTTTCGGTGGTCTGCCCGGCAAACCGCTCGTAGGACTCACCACGCAACATTGCCAGAAATTCCGCTACTTCGCGTACGTACTGCGGCAGGTTCGGTTTGCCTCGGTGCGGGATCGGTGCCAAGTACGGCGAATCGGTTTCCACCAGCAAGCGGTCAGCCGGCACCTTGCTCGCCACATCGCGCAACGCGTCGGCATTGCGGAAAGTGACAATCCCGGACAGGGAGATGTAATAACCCATGTCCAGCGCGGCTTTCGCCATGTCCCAGTCCTCGGTAAAGCAATGCAGCACGCCGGCCTGGGGCAACGCCGCGTCACGCAGCAGATTCAGGGTATCGGCGCGGGCGCCACGGGTGTGGATGATCACCGGTTTGCCTGTCTGCTGCGCCGCTTGCAGGTGCAACCTGAAGGAATCTTGCTGCAACTCTGCCGCTTCCGGCTCGTAGTGGTAATCCAGGCCGGTTTCACCGATGGCTACTACACGCGGGTGATTGAGTTCGTGCAACAGCCAGTCCAGCGCGGGCGCCGCGCCCGGCTGTACATCCAGCGGATGCACGCCGACCGAACAGTCTACGTCGTCATACTTTTCGGCGAGAGCCTTAACGTCGGCGGCATTGTCGGCGCTGACACCAATACACAAAAAGTGCCCCACTCCGCGCTGGCGGGCCGCGTCGAGGGCGGCATCCAGGGAGCCGTCATGGGCGGCGAGGTCGAGGCGATCAAGGTGACAATGGGAATCTACGAGCATAAAAATGGCTGCAACTTACATCGTATAAGTGGGACGGTCGGACTTAAGCGCTCCGGCCAGATGGGTTTCGATTCGACTGCGCGCGGTATTGTCGCCTTCGTTGAACTGTACGCCGACCCCGCCGGCGCGGTTACCCTGGGCGCCTTTGGGGGTGACCCAGGTGACCTTGCCGGCCACCGGGATCTTTTCCGCCTCGTCAAACAAGTGCAGCAGCATGAATACCTCGTCGCCCAACTTGTAGCTCTTGTTGGTCGGGATAAACAGGCCGCCGTTCTTGATGAACGGCATGTAGGCCGCGTAAAGCACGGACTTGTCCTTGATGGTCAGGGACAAAATGCCGTTGCGCGGGCCGGGGCTGACGGGTTCATTCATGCTGACCTCCACTGCTGATGAACAGAGTCTAGGCGCAGACGATCACCTCTGGGTAGGCAAGGACGCCCATTGCACCAGCAGGGCCTCCAGCAACAACACCCGATTGAGGTTGGCTTTGCTCAACACTTTCTGGCGCTGGGCGAGGATCCAGTCCTGGATATTCAGGACTTTGTCCTGAGCGGTTTTCTGCGCCAGGTATTGAATAACCTTGCGCATGTCCGTCAATCCGAGCCCCTCTTCGTCCTGGGTCAGCTGATAGCGCAGGATCAGGCTCGACCAGTCGCAGAACCAATCAAACAACAGTAACAACGGGATCGCATTCCAGCCTTCCGCCAGCTGTGTCGGCGATTGCTGCTGCTTGAGCAACTTCTTCACGCCTTCGACCACCTGCGCGCGTTGATCACGCACACCTTGGGCGTGCAGATTGACTGCGGCCAATGGCGAACCCGCCGCCAAGGTCAGAAGCTCGACACGCTCCTCCTGCGAGCAGTCCGGCAGCGCCTGGGCCAGCCACGCCAGGCTCATGGCCTCGCTCGGCAGCGGACAGGCCTGTTGCACGCAACGACTCTTGATGGTCGGCAACAGGCGGCTGGTCTGGTGGCTGACCAGCAGCAACACTGTATTGCCGGACGGCTCTTCCAGACTTTTGAGCAAGGCGTTGGCAGCGTTGATGTTCATCGACTCGACCGGCTCGATCAGCACCACTTTGCGCCCGCCCAGTTGCGCGGTCTGCACCACGAAGCTGACCAGATCCCGAACCTGATCGACCTTGATCGCCTTGTCGGCCTCTTCAGGCTCCAGGATGTAGTTATCGGGGTGGCTGCCGGCCTTGAGCAGCAGGCAGGATTTGCATTCGCCACAAGCATTTTGCGCGGTTGGACGCTGGCACAGCAGGCTGGCCATCAAGCGCTCGGCCAGCGCCCGCTTACCGATCCCGGCCGGGCCATGCAGCAAATAGGCATGGGCGTGTTGCGCACGCCCGGCCAGTTGCTGCCAGAGACTGTCCTGCCACGGATAGGCTTCAGCCACGGGTCAACTCCAGCAGACGTGGCAACAAGGTATCCAGCGATTGCTGAACCTGCGCCAGCGGCTGCGCGGCGTCGATCAGCACGTATCGCGCCGGTTCCGCCGCAGCGCGCTTGAGGAAAGCACTGCGCACGGCATCGAAAAAGGTCCGGCCTTCCAGTTCGAAACGATCAAGGCGTCCGCGGGCACTGGCGCGGGCCAGGCCGACTTCTACCGGCAGATCGAAAATCAGCGTCAGGTCGGGATGCAGATCGCCCTGCACAAAGGTTTCCAGTGCCGCGATACGCTCCAGCGACAAACCGCGGCCGCCCCCCTGATAGGCATAGGTCGAATCGGTGAAACGATCACACAAGACCACCGCACCACGGGCCAACGCCGGGCGAATCACCTCGGCCAGATGCTGGGCACGCGCAGCGAACACCAGCAGCAACTCGGTGTCCGGATTCATAACCTCATCGACCGGTGCCAGCAGCACTTCACGAATGCGCTCGGCCAACGGTGTACCGCCCGGTTCGCGGGTCAGCACCACTTCGATACCCGCCGCGCGCAAGCACTCGGCCAGGTATTCACGATTGGTGCTTTTACCGGCGCCTTCCGGGCCTTCCAGCGTAATAAACAAGCCAGTCACAGGCAGTCCTTAGTCAGAGTCATTGCGAGTTTTGCGGCGCGGCTGCATCCGGTGTGGGTGTTGGTTCGGGCTCAGGCTCTTGTGGCGGCACTTGCGGCACTGTCTCGGGAGCGGTGTCCGGTGATGCGGCCGGGATCGGGGCCTGGCCCTGCTCAGCCTGAGGTTCCACAGCCTGAGATTGTTCAACCGGAGCTTGCGGCGTTTCCGGCGCAGTAACAGGTGCCGGGCTGGAGCGGTAATCGGCGCGCCGCTTCAGTTGATACTCTCGCACAGCGTTGTTGTGGGCATCCAGATCGTCGGAGAACACATGACTGCCGTCACCGCGAGCCACGAAGTAAAGACTACTGCCCTCCACCGGATTCAGCGCCGCGTGGATGGCTTCGCGGCCGACCATGGCAATCGGGGTCGGCGGCAAGCCGGAAATCATGTAAGTGTTGTAAGGGGTCGCTTCCTTGAGGTGGGCTCGGGTCAGCTTGCCGCTGTAGCGATCCCCCAGGCCATAGATCACCGTCGGGTCGGTCTGCAACAGCATGCCAATCGCCATGCGTCGCACGAACACGCCGGCAATCTGCCCGCGCTCCTGTGGCACGCCGGTTTCTTTCTCGACCAGCGAGGCCATTATCAGCGCTTGATAAGGTCCGCTATACGGCAAATCGGTTGCACGCTGATTCCACTCCTTGGCAAGGACCTCATCGAGACGATCGTAAGCCGTCTTCAACAGCTCGACGTCACTCATCCCCCGCACGAAGCGGTAGGTGTCAGGGAAGAATCGCCCCTCAGGGAAAATCCCGGCATGACCGAGCTTGTCCATGACCTGGCTATCGCTCAGACCGTTGAGGGTCTGTTCGATTTTTTCCTCTTTGGCCAGCGCAGCTCGGACTTGATGGAAATTCCAGCCTTCGACCAGGGTCAGGCTGTATTGCACCATTTCCCCGCGCTTCCACAGGTCGATCAGACCTTCGACAGTCATGCCGGGTGTCATGCGGTATTCGCCACTGTGCAGCGGCTGTTTCGGCAGGTTGAAGCGCCAATAGACGCGCAGCCAGAACGCGTCCTTGATGACGCCATCGGCTTCCATTCGCAAAAGGGTGCGGTTCGGTGTGGTGCCCTTCGGCACCTCCAGCAGTTCTTCCTGCGTGATATTCAGCGGTTGCACCAGTGCCGAATGAATTTTCCAGGCAGAAGCACCCAACATCAGCCCTGCCAGAACCAGTCCGGTTTCCAGCAGCAGCAAGAGTTTACGTCTCACGTATCAAGATCCAGTAGCGCGCGGGCAATGGTTTGGAGTTTACGGGTGAGCGGCCCAACCGGCCAGCTCAGTGCGGCATAGGCATGCACCGGCCAGACGCCATACACGCTGTTGCAGACAAAGACCTCATCGGCCGATTGCAGCTGTTCCAGAGGGATGTCGGTGATTTGCACGGGAATGCCAAGTGACTCGGCTTGAAACAATAATTCGGCACGCATCACGCCTTCCACACCGCAGCGTGTGAGATCGGCCGTGATCAACACGCCATCGCGCACCAGGAACAGGTTGCTGAACACACCCTCAATGACCCGATCAGCATGATCGAGCATCAAGCCCTCGGCATGGTCGGAATCTTGCCATTCGGAACGGGCGATGACCTGCTCCAGACGATTGAGGTGCTTGAGGCCGGCGAGTAGCGGTTGGCTGGAGAGCCGAGTTGCGCAAGGGAACAGGCGAATGCCCCGCTCACTATGTACAGCAGGATAAGCAGCAGGAGGATTGCCTTGCAGAATACGTCGCGCCTGGGCCGCAGGATCAGCTGCATAGCCGCGAAGACCGTCGCCGCGAGTGAGGATGAGCTTGAGTACCCCGTCACCCAATGCAGCGGCGTAGGCCAACACTTCATTCCGAATCAGCTCGTGATCGGTGGCAATGCGCAATCGCGAACAACCACCCGCCAAACGCGATAGATGTCGGTCCAGCAACAGCGGCTGTCCGTTGCAGACAGCGATGGTCTCGAACAGACCATCGCCGTAAGCCAGGCCGCGATCCTTCAGCGACAGCGCGTCAGCCGGTTGACCGTCGACCCAGCAGTCCATCAGCCTGCGAACCGGCGGAACACCAGCGAGCCGTTGGTGCCGCCAAAACCGAAGGAGTTGGACAGGACCACATCGATATCCATGTTGCGCGCAGTGTGCGGCACGAAATCGAGGTCGCAGCCTTCGTCCGGCTCATCGAGGTTGATGGTCGGTGGCGCCACCTGGCTGTTGATCGCCAGCACGCTGAAGATCGCTTCAACCGCGCCGGCCGCGCCCAGCAGGTGACCGGTCATGGACTTGGTCGAACTGACGGCCAGGTTGTAGGCGTGCTGGCCAAACACCGATTTGATCGCATTGACTTCCGCGAGGTCGCCTGCAGGCGTCGACGTGCCGTGGGCGTTGATGTACTGCACTTGATCGCCATTGATCTTGGCATCGCGCAGCGCATTGGTGATGCAGCGGGCAGCACCGGCGCCATCGGCGGGTGGCGAGGTCATGTGGTAAGCGTCACCGCTGGTGCCAAAGCCGATCAGTTCGGCGTAGATGGTCGCGCCGCGGGCCTTGGCGTGCTCCAACTCTTCCAGGACCAGTGCACCGGCGCCGTTGGACAGTACGAAGCCATCACGGCCCTTGTCCCATGGACGGCTGGCGCGGGTCGGCTCGTCGTTGCGGGTCGACAAGGCGCGGGAAGCACCGAAGCCGCCCATGCCCAAGCCACAGGCCGCCATTTCGGCGCCGCCGGCGATCATCACGTCGGCTTCGTCGTACATGATGTTGCGTGCAGCCATGCCGATGCAGTGCGTACCGGTGGTACACGCCGTGGCGATGGCATAGTTAGGCCCCTGTGCACCCAGGTGGATGGACAGGAAACCGGAAATCATATTGATGATCGAGCCAGGCACGAAGAACGGAGAAATACGTCGTGGGCCGGTCTCATGCAGGGTGCGGCTGGTTTCTTCGATATTGGTCAGTCCACCAATACCCGAACCCATGGCCACGCCAATGCGCTCACGGTTGGCGTCGGTGACTTCCAGACCGGCATTGCGCACTGCCTGAAAACCTGCGGCCAGACCGTACTGAATGAACAGGTCGAGCTTGCGTGCTTCTTTGAGCGACAGGTATTCCTCGACATTGAAGCCCTTTACCGAGCCGCCAAAACGGGTGGAATAGGCAGAAAGGTCGGTGTGTTCGATCAGACCAATGCCACTGCGGCCAGCCAGAATGCCCTGCCAGCTGCTCGGCACATCCGTGCCCAGTGGCGACAACATACCCATACCGGTGACTACGACGCGTCTACGCGACACAGCACTCTCCTTTTTTCAAATGACGACTTTGCATCAGGCCTAAAGAAAAAACCGCACGCCATGATGGCAGTGCGGTTTTTCCATGACAGCAAGCAACGATTACAAACTATTACGCCTGGTGGCTAGTAACGTAGTCGATTGCAGCTTGTACAGTAGTGATCTTCTCAGCTTCTTCGTCAGGGATTTCGGTCTCGAATTCCTCTTCCAGAGCCATCACCAGCTCAACGGTGTCAAGGGAGTCAGCACCCAGGTCTTCAACGAAGGAAGCAGTGTTGACCACTTCTTCTTCTTTAACGCCCAGTTGCTCGGCAACGATTTTCTTGACGCGCTCTTCGATGGTGCTCATACCTTGTTTTCACTCCTAATGGACAAATTCAGGCAGCTGGCCAGTGGGTAAGTGTATAGAAAGACTTTTCAGCTTTTCAACTGAAAGCTTCACTCCTCAAACCCGGTGACCCTCTGCCTATAAATAGATTGCAGCTTTATAACGGATTTTAGACAGCTCGTATGACATTTTTTTGAAGCAATCCGTCACATTTAACTCATGTACATCCCGCCGTTCACCGGGATTGTAGCCCCAGTAACGTAAGCCGCACCGTCAGAGGCAAGAAAAGCGACCACAGACGCGATCTCTTGAGCTTGTCCCAGACGACCCAGCGGAATCTGCGTCTGCAAGGCTTCACGCTGTGCCTCGGGCAGTTCGCGGGTCATATCGGTGTCGATGAACCCTGGGGCCACCGAGTTGACCGTAATCGAACGCGAACCGACTTCACGCGCCAGTGCACGGCTGAAACCTTCCAGACCGGCCTTGGCGGCAGCGTAGTTTACTTGGCCTGCGTTGCCCATGGCACCCACAACCGAGCCAATACTGATAATTCGTCCCCAACGGGCTTTGGTCATACCGCGCAAAACGCCCTTGGACAGGCGGAACAGACTGTTCAGGTTGGTATCGACAACATCATGCCACTCGTCGTCTTTCATGCGCATCATCAGGTTATCGCGTGTGATGCCGGCATTGTTGACCAGGATCGCCGGCGCACCGAACTGCTCCTGAATGCTCGCCAGGACTGCCGCTACGGACTCATCGCTGGTGACATTGAGTTCCAGGCCTGTGCCCTGAACACCGTTTTCCTTCAGGGTGGCGGCAATGCGCTCAGCGCCCGAAGCGGAAGTCGCGGTGCCCACGACGATGGCGCCCTGACGACCCAGTTCCAGGGCGATAGCCTGGCCGATGCCACGGCTTGCACCGGTGACCAGTGCAACTTTACCTTGCAGACTCATGCAAGTTTCTCCTGATTCAGGCCTGCGCTGCACGGGCGGCAGCGAAGGCGTCTGGGGTATTGAGGTTGGAAGTCGATACGCCTTCGGCGCAACGTTTGTTCAGACCGGCCAGCACTTTGCCCGGGCCGCATTCAACCAGATTGGTCGCGCCCTTGGCCGCCAGTGCCTGGACTGATTCGACCCAGCGTACAGGCTTGTAAAGCTGCTCAAGCAGATCGCGCTTGAGGGTTTCCAGATCGGCAGGCACGGCGGCACTGACGTTCTGCACTACAGGAATCTGCGGTGCCTGCCAGTCGATCGTGGCGATCGATTCGGCGAAACGCTCGGCTGCCGGACGCATCAGCTCGCAGTGCGAAGGCACGCTGACCGGCAACGGCATGGCACGCTTGGCGCCACGCGCCTTGCAGCCTTCGATGGCACGCTCGACCGCAGCCTTGGCACCGGCGATAACCACCTGACCCGGGGAGTTGAAGTTGACGGCACTGACCACTTCGCCTTGCGCCGCTTCGGCACAGGCCGCCAGCACGTCGGCATCGTCCAGGCCCAGAATCGCAGCCATGCCGCCCTGCCCGGCCGGAACGGCTTCCTGCATCAACTGGCCACGACGCTCGACCAGTTTCACTGCATCGCCCAGGCTCAGACTGCCAGCGGCAACCAGTGCGCTGTATTCACCCAGGCTGTGACCGGCAACATAAGCCGGGCGCGCGCCGCCTTCCGCCAGCCACAGACGCCACAGGGCGATCGATGCGGTCAGAATGGCCGGCTGGGTTTTATCGGTTTGATTGAGCAGCTCTTCCGGCCCTTGCTGGGTCAGCGCCCACAGGTCGTAACCCAGAGCTTCGGAAGCTTCTTTAAATGTTTCGAGGACAACCGGATGTTGCGCGCCCAACTCGGCCAGCATGCCGAGGGACTGCGAACCCTGTCCTGGAAAGACGAATGCGAGGGAAGCAGACATGTAACAAGCCCCTAATGATCTTGTCGTCGAAGAATTAGTGTCCCGCTTTGGGGACGCAAGAAACTGACAGTTGGATGGCCAATTGAACTGAGCGGTCACATTTAAGCATTGTCCGACGAAAACGCCTAAAGCAACAAATCCTCCAGACGACCGTGAATGCGCTCCGGCAGATTTTCCTGAATCTCGATCAAGGCTCGGGAAATTGCACTCTGGAAACCCTGAACCCCAGCCGAACCATGGCTTTTCACCACAATGCCCTGCAACCCGAGGAAGCTTGCCCCGTTATGCCGCGCCGGCGCCAAGTCGGCTTGCAAGCGCTTCATCAGCGGCAAAGCCAATGCGCCGACCATGCGTGACGGCAGGCTTTTCTTGAACAACGCCTCGATACGCCCGGCAATCATCGTGGCCAGGCCTTCGCTGGACTTGAGCAGGATATTGCCGACAAAACCGTCACATACCACCACATCCGCTTCGCCACGGTACAAACCATCACCTTCGACAAAGCCGATGTAGTTGATACCACGGGCACTTTGCAACAAGGTTGCAGCCAGCTTGACCTGCTGATTGCCCTTGATGTCTTCGGTGCCGATATTCAGCAACGCCACGCGTGGGCGGACGATTCCGAGGGTTTCCGCTGCAACCGACCCCATCACCGCGAACTGCAACAGATGCTCGGCACTGCAATCGACATTGGCGCCCAGATCCAGCAACTGGCAATAGCCTTTCTGCGTCGGAATCGCCGCGACCATGGCTGGCCGATCGATGCCTGGCAAGGTCTTGAGTACGAAACGCGACAACGCCATCAGCGCTCCGGTATTACCGGCACTGACACACGCCTGGACCTTGCCGTCACGCAACAGCTCAAGCGCCACGCGCATTGAGGAGTCAGGCTTGCCGCGCAGGGCCTGGGCAGGTTTTTCGTCCATGGTGATGACTTCGGACGCCGGAGCAATCGTCAGGCGCGCACGATCCACAGCCGTTTGGCCAGCGATCAATTCTTCAAGGAGGGAGGGGTGACCGACGAGGGTCAGGTGCAGCGAGGGTGTAGCAGACAGGCAAGCAACGCTGGCCTGAACAATGCTGCGGGGACCGAAGTCCCCGCCCATTGCGTCAATCGCGATGACTTGAGCGGACAAGTGATTACTCGTCAGCGCCCTTGTCGATCACTTTACGGCCACGGTATACGCCTTCTGGCGATACGTGGTGACGCAGGTGAACTTCACCGGTGGTTTTTTCTACAGACAGGGTGCTAGCCTCGAGAGCGTCGTGCGAACGGCGCATGTCACGGGCAGAGCGGGATTTTTTGTTCTGCTGAACAGCCATAATTGATTAACTCCTAAACGTTTGGGTCACGCTTTAACTGCGCCAATACACTGAACGGGTTGGACCGCGTTACCTCGTCCTCGCTCGGTTCGGGCTCATCTGCTCCCGCCGGCTGCTGGCATTCTTCCGGATGATGAGCAGGCACAATGGGCAAGGCGAGCAGAAGCTCCTCCTCGATCAGTGACTGCAGATCCAATGGATCTTCGCCCAGTTCCAGCACGTCATAACCTTTCGGCAACGACTGGGTATTCGCACCCTCCTTCACCACAGCATAACTGCATTCGCTATGGATCGGCAGGGTGACCAGCTCAAGACAACGCTGGCAAACCATTTTGACTTCAGTGTCGATAAAGCTGTGAATTACCACAGATTTACGTTCATCTCGTTCAAAAACGAATTTAGCCTGCACCGTACCGACATTGTCGGAAAGCGGGTCGCAGAGTCTCTCCAAATCAGCCAGCAGCATTTCACCTTGAAGGGTGGTGCCACGATCAGCCAATTTGCGCGGGTCAACGTGAGGTGGAATCGGGTCATTCAACATAGGCGCAGCATTATAGGGATGCACCCGCCCATGTCAAAGGAAATTCAGCCCTGTCCGTCACTTGGAAGCCTCGCTAGAATTCGTGCCTGTCATTTGGAGTTGCGCATGCTGCCTTTATTACTCGCTTCCAGCTCGGCTTATCGCCGGGAATTACTGGCCCGCCTGCGGCTGCCATTCACTTGCAGCTCACCGGATATCGACGAAAGCCATCGTCCGGGCGAGTCTGCCGTTGATCTGGTAAAACGCCTCGCCGAGGAAAAAGCACGGGCGCTGGCCGGCACTCACCCTGCCCATCTGATCATCGGTTCCGACCAGGTCGCCGTGCTCGGCGACAGGATCATCGGCAAACCCCACACCTTCGAAAACGCCCGTGAACAACTGCTGGCCTCCAGCGGCGCCAGCGTAACCTTCCTGACTGGCCTGGCATTGTTCAATAGCGAATCTGGCCATTGCCAGGTCGACTGCGTGCCCTTCACCGTCCATATGCGCACGCTGGGCGCTGCACGCATCGGACGCTACCTGCACGCCGAACAGCCCTACGACTGCGCCGGCAGCTTCAAGGCCGAAGGCTTGGGGGTGAGCCTATTTCAAAGCACCGAAGGCCCTGACGCCACCAGCCTCGTCGGCCTGCCACTGATTCGCTTGACCGACATGCTGCTCGCGGAAAACGTACAGATACCCTGAAAGCAAAAAATCGCAGCCCTTGGCAAAAGGCTGCGATCTTTTTGATCCATCCAGCAGATTTAGCGCAACGACGGACCGTTAAACCCCATCCACATCGCCAGATGCTCAGCCACGCTGGCACCCAGCTTTTTCGAAAAGCGATCAAATGGCGACTCCTGAACAGTGAAATCCACCAGTTCTTTTTCGCCAATCACATCTCGCGCAACCGAACTGGCATTACCCAAGCCATCGATCAGCCCCAGCGGCAGCGCTTGCTCACCCGACCAGACCAACCCGGAGAACAGCTCCGGATGCTCCTTGTCCTTCAACCGATCGCCACGGCCCTGCTTGACGCTATTGATGAACTGCTTGTGCGTGGTATCGAGCACGCCTTGCCAGAAGGCAGTCTCTTCTGGCTTCTGTGGCTGGAACGGATCAAGGAACGACTTGTGCTCGCCCGAGGTGTAGGTGCGACGCTCCACACCCAGCTTCTCCATGGTGCCGACAAAACCGTAACCGGCCGCCGTCACGCCAATGGAGCCCACCAGGCTCGCCTTGTCGGCATAGATCTGATCAGCCGCGCTGGCGATGTAATAAGCGCCGGAAGCCCCCAGATCGGAAATCACCGCATAGAGCTTGATGTCAGGGTGCAAGCCACGCAGGCGACGGATCTCGTCATAGACATAACCCGACTGCACCGGACTGCCGCCCGGACTGTTGATACGCAGGATGACGCCCTTGACCTTTTTATCTTCAAAAGCCGCGCGCAGGCTGCCGACGATATTGTCAGCGCTGGCCGGCTCCTTGTCGGCGATCATGCCGTTGATATCGATCAGTGCGGTGTAGTTATCACTGCGGGTCGCGGCTTTTTCCATGTCCATCAGCGGCGTGAACAGCAACAGCGCGCCAAACAGGTACACAAAGGTCAGCAACTTGAAGAAAATCCCCCAGCGCCGGGAGCGACGCTGTTCTTGCACACCGGCCAGCAGCGTCTTTTCCAACAGCTTCCAGCTTTTTTCGTCACCGCTCTCTGCGCTCGCCTTGGCGGGCGCTTTCCACTCGTCGGCCATGCCTTCTACTCCAGCAAAAACGTATTAAGCCCGCTGACTCAGCCAGGCATGCAATTCTGAAAAGCGATCAATGGCTAGCCGCGGCTCGAACAGGTTCAGTGCGTCGATCGATTGAGCGCCGTAGCTGACCGCGACCGAATCCATACCGGCATTGCGCGCCATCTGCAAATCGAAGGATGAATCGCCGACCATCAACGCCTGCTCCGGACGAACCTCGCAATGGGCGAGGATCTGCTCAAGCATCAGCGGATGCGGCTTGCTGGCGGTTTCATCGGCGGCGCGGGTGATATCGAAATATTGCGCCCAACCATGCGCCTTCAGCACCCGATCCAACCCGCGCCGGGCCTTGCCTGTTGCGACCGCCAGGTAATAACCCTCGGCACGAAACGCCTCCATTGACTCCACCACACCTTCGAACAACGGCGAAGGCACAGCCTCCGAAGCAATGTAGTGATCGGCGTAGTGCTCGCGAAAGGCGATCAGCTCGGCATCGCTGATTTCCGGGTACAGCGTGCGGATGGCTTCCGGTAAACCCAGCCCGATGATGCCCTTGACGGCAAAGTCATCGCGCAGTTGAAAACCGGATCGCTCGGATGCCACATGCATTGCCTCGACAATCCGACCAATGGAATCGGCCAGCGTGCCGTCCCAATCGAAAATTAGCAGCTTGTATTCAGATGGGTGCACTCAAGCGCTCCACGGTTTTGGCCCACATCTCATCGACCGGTGCCTGAAGCTTCAGCTCGCCACCATCCGGCAGCGGCACGGTCAGCATGTAGGCGTGCAGGAACAAGCGCTTGCCGCCCAGATCGCGGATTTCCTTACTGAAATCGTCATCGCCGTATTTGGTGTCGCCGGCAATGCAGTGCCCGGCGTGCAAGGTGTGAACACGAATCTGGTGAGTGCGGCCGGTGATCGGCTTGGCTTCGATCAGGGTGGCAAAGTCGCCAAAACGACGCAGGACCTTGAACACGGTCACAGCCTCCTTGCCCTCCTCCTCGTCGACCTCGACCATACGCTCGCCGGAGCGCAGATTGCTCTTGCCGAGCGACGCGCGAACCTGCTTGATCGAGGACGCCCAGTTACCACGAACCAGCGCCATATAGCGCTTATCGACGCCATCGCCGCGCAATGCAGTGTGCAAGTGACGCAGCATGCTGCGCTTCTTGGCGATCATCAGCAGGCCGGAGGTGTCACGGTCGAGACGGTGAACCAGTTCTAGCTCCTTGCAGTCGGGGCGCAGCTGACGAAAGGCTTCGATGACGCCGTAATTCAAGCCACTGCCGCCGTGAACAGCGATACCGCAAGGCTTGTTGATCACGAGCAGCGCCTTGTCTTCGAAGACAATCGAGGCCTCCAGGCGCTGCAGCAGGCCCTGGGCCAATGGCACCGGCTCGTCCCGCTCAGGCACGCGAACCGGCGGCACGCGCACGATGTCGCCCGCCTGCAGCTTGTATTCGGGCTTGATCCGGCCCTTGTTCACCCGCACTTCGCCTTTGCGCAAAATGCGATAAATCAAGGTCTTGGGCACGCCTTTGAGCCGAGCGAGAAGGAAATTATCAATACGTTGGCCGGCATATTCCGGCGAGACCTCAAGCAGTTGTACGCCTGGGGTCGAAGGGGCAGTAGTCGTCATGGCGCGGATGATAACAATTTTTTATGGAATTGAAGCACTTAATCATTGCTGCTATAGTCGCGAACGCCGCCAAAAGCGGCTGGACAGCGGACCAACGGTCAAAAACCGGCCCTGACCAACGCAATTCACCAGGACGCGAGGCCGTCCTACGGGGCTTTCGCTACGTAACGGTGGAGTTTGCAGGTGTAACGAGCGCAGGTGACATGAGGCCTGAATCACGCCGTAAAGCAGAGTTTTCACTCGTTTTGCGAGCCATATTCACGGCCAGTTCACAAAGTGCAGTCAGCTGCGAATGACCCCGAGCGAACGCTTCGGAAACAACGCCTAAATTAGCCATGATGCGTGACCTCCCCTTTCGGAGCTCACGGTAAATGCCAACCCGCTGCGGATTCTGCGCGCGGCAGCACCCGAATTATCAGGGATACGTGTAGGGTGGAGATGCACAACCGCTGGACTGTGTAGCAATAGGCTTTATCAAGACGCTTCATCTCGTCCACAGCCGCCGGTTGATTCCTCCTCCTGACTGAGTGCTTAAGAGCCACAGCAAGCAGGACGCGTACGTCGCGATGAAGGCCCACATTGGCCGGACTTCGCTGGACACGGGAAATGGCCAACCACTCCCGACGCACCTGACACCGACCATGAGAAGTCGTGTGTGCCGAACGCCGTTTCCGGCAGCCCGGAAACCGACGGTACTACATGAAAAGAATGCTGATTAACGCAACTCAACCCGAAGAGTTGCGTGTTGCACTGGTAGATGGCCAGCGCCTCTACGACCTGGACATCGAATCCGGTGCACGCGAGCAGAAGAAGGCCAACATTTATAAAGGCCGGATTACTCGCATCGAACCAAGCCTTGAGGCTGCCTTTGTCGATTTCGGCTCCGAGCGCCACGGCTTCCTGCCCCTCAAAGAAATCTCCCGCGAATACTTCAAGAAAGCCCCCGAAGGCCGCGTCAACATCAAGGACGTCCTGAGCGAAGGCCAGGAAGTCATCGTGCAGGTCGAGAAAGAAGAACGTGGCAACAAGGGCGCCGCCCTGACCACTTTCATCAGCCTGGCCGGTCGTTATCTGGTTCTGATGCCGAACAACCCCCGTGCCGGCGGTATCTCCCGTCGCATCGAAGGTGAAGAGCGCAACGAACTGCGTGAAGCCTTGAACGGCCTGGTTGCCCCGGCCGACATGGGTCTGATCGTGCGCACTGCCGGCCTGGGCCGCAGCAGCGAAGAAATGCAGTGGGACCTCGATTACCTGCTGCAACTCTGGACCGCCATCAAAGAGGCCTCGCTGGATCGCGCCGCGCCTTTCCTGATCTATCAGGAAAGCAACGTTATCATCCGCGCCATCCGCGATTACCTGCGCCAAGACATCGGCGAAGTGCTGATCGACAGCGTTGAAGCCCAGGACGAAGCCCTGACCTTCATTCGCCAGGTGATGCCGCAGTACGCCAGCAAGATCAAGCTGTACGAAGACAGCGTTCCGCTGTTCAACCGTTTCCAGATCGAAAGCCAGATCGAGACCGCTTTCCAGCGCGTGGTCGAACTGCCTTCCGGCGGTTCCATCGTTATCGACCCGACCGAAGCCCTGGTGTCCATCGACATCAACTCGGCGCGCGCCACCAAAGGCAGCGATATCGAAGAAACCGCTCTGCAGACCAACCTTGAAGCCGCCGAAGAAATCGCCCGTCAGTTGCGTCTGCGCGACATTGGCGGCCTGATCGTCATCGACTTCATCGACATGACCCCTGCCAAGAACCAGCGCGCCGTGGAAGAAAAAGTCCGCGAATGCCTGGAAGCCGACCGCGCTCGCGTGCAAGTCGGTCGCATTTCGCGCTTCGGCCTGCTGGAAATGTCTCGTCAGCGCCTGCGTCCATCCCTGGGCGAAAGCAGCGGCATCGTCTGCCCGCGTTGCAGCGGCACCGGGATCATTCGCGACGTTGAATCGCTGTCCCTGGCGATCCTGCGCCTGATCGAAGAAGAAGCCCTGAAAGACCGCACCGCCGAAGTTCGCGCCCAAGTGCCGATCCCGGTCGCCGCGTTCCTGCTCAACGAAAAACGCAACTCGATCACCAAGATCGAACTGCGCACCCGCGCCCGCATCGTCATTCTGCCGAACGATCACCTCGAAACGCCGCACTTCGAAGTTCAGCGTCTGCGTGATGACAGCCCGGAAGCCGCCACCAACCAGTCCAGCTACGAAATTGCCGCTGCCGCTGCCGAAGTGGAAGAAGTCCAGCCAGCTGCCGCGACCCGCACCCTGGTTCGCCAGGAAGCCGCGGTCAAGACTGCACCGGCCCGCGCCAATGCTCCGGTTCCGACCGAAGTTGCCGCTCCGGCCCCTGCTCCGGTTGCCGCGCCAGAGCCAAGCCTGTTCAAAGGCCTGGTGAAGTCGCTGGTCAGCTTGTTCGCTACCAAGGAAGAGCCGGCCGCTCCGGTCGTGGTTGAAAAACCGGCTACCGAGCGTCCGGCCCGTAACGAAGAGCGTCGCAACGGTCGTCAGCAAAGCCGCAACCGTAACGGTCGCCGCGATGAAGAGCGCAAGCCTCGCGAAGAACGTGCACCGCGTGAAGAACGCGCACCACGTGAACCACGCGAAGAGCGTCAGCCACGCGAAGCCCGCGAAGAAACCCCGGCGGTAGCTCGCGAAGAACGCGCACCACGCGCTCCGCGTGAAGAACGTGCACCGCGTGCACCGCGTGAAGATCGCAAGCCACGTGGCGAGCGTGAAGAACGCGTACGTGAACTGCGTGAGCCACTGGATGCCGCTCCGGCCGCCGCTGCCGCTGCTGTCACCACTGAAGAACGTCCAGCCCGCCAGCCACGTGAAGAACGCGCTCCACGCCCACCGCGTGAAGAACGTCAACCACGTGCCGAGCAAGCTGCCGCCGTCGTTGCCGAAGAAGAGCTGCCAACCAACGAAGAACAACTGCAGGATGACGGTCAGGAAGGCGCCGAAGGGGATCGCCCACGCCGTCGCTCCCGTGGCCAGCGTCGTCGCAGCAACCGTCGTGAGCGTCAGCGTGATGCCAACGGCAACGTGATCGAAGGCTCGGATGAATCCGAAGCCGGCGAAAACGCTGAAGCGCCAAGCACTGCCGATCTGGCCGCCGGCCTGGCTGTTACCGCAGCCGTTGCCAGCTCCGTGATCAGCGCTCCGGCTGAAGCACAAGCCAACGAGCAAGCCGAACGCGCCACTGCCGCCACCCTGGAAACTGCTCCGGTTGAAGCGCCAGTCGTTGAAGCGACCACGCCGGTAGAAGTGACCGCCTCGCCGGAAATCGAAGTGGCCCAAGCGCCAGAAGCTCAGCCAGTGGTTGAAGCGGTTGCTGAAGCTGTTGTTATCGAAGTGCCTGCCGAAGTTGCAGAACCGGTAGTTGAAACCGTGACTGAAGTTGTTCGTGAAGTTCGCGAAGAACAAACCGCCTTCAACTGGGTTGCCGAACCAGCAGTTGCTGAAACGCCAGCGCCAGTCGTTGAAGCGCCAGTTGCTGAAGCAATGGTTTCCGAGCCGGTTGTTGTCGCTGCTGAGCCAGATCCAGTGGTCGAAGCACCGGTTGTCGCCGAAGTGGCGGCTCCCGTGGTCGAAGCCGCTCAGGTTAGCGCACTGACTCCAAGTGGCCGCGCGCCGAACGATCCACGTGAAGTGCGTCGTCGCAAGCGTGAAGAAGAGCGCCTGCAGAAGGAAGCCGAATTGGCTGCCGCTGCTGCTCCGGTTGCTGAAGCCGTTGTCGCTGAAGAACCAGCACCGGTTGTTGCTGAAGTCGTCGAGGCAGCGCCTGCCCCGGTTGCCGAAGTCGCTGCCGAGCCAGCTGAATCCGTGATCCACGAAGCGCCACGCTCCGTGCAGGATGCGGTAGAGAAACACGAACAAGCCGAAGAAAAAGAGCACGAGCCTAAACCACTCGTCTGATTCCCTCGGTAACTAAAAAGCCCCGCCTGGTGATCCCAGGCGGGGCTTTTTTATGCATAAAAATCAAAAGATCAATTTCTCCGGCACATCCACATCCCACAAAACCCCAGGATCATCCACCGCCACTTCAACCACCCGCGCCTGAGCAAACAATGGCTTGGCCCCCCGGTCACCCGATAGCGCCATCAACCCCGCAGAAAAACTATGGCCAAATCCCACCGGATGCCCATATTCCCCGTCCTGCACTGGAACACTGATGCAATCATCAGCCACCTGCGCCAGAACCTGTTCGATGGTCGATGGCAGGATGAACGGCATATCCCCCAGCACCATCAACCAGCCACCCAGTTGTGCAGACGCAGCGACACCAGCAGCAATGCTGTCGCCCATTCCGGTGGATTCAATCAGCACGATTTCACAGCCATAGGCCTTGGCCATGCGCATCACCTGCGGACGATCAGCAGTGGTCACCAGCACACGCTTTTCCAGCGTGGCCGGTAGATTCACCAGCACGTGCTCGATCACCGAACGAACAGCACCATCACGCCCCGTACAGTCCGCCAGCAACTTGTCCTTTTCATCGCCCGCCACCTGCCGAAACCGACTGCCCTGCCCCGCCGCCAGAATGATTGCTCCGATGGATTCGCTCATACGCGCTCCCGCAATGGCTTTTTCTGTTTCAGTTCGACACCATTCTTGATCGCGACAATTTCCGCCATCAGCGACAAGGCGATTTCCGCCGGACTGTGGCTGCCGATGTGCAAGCCGATCGGGCCGTGCAGCCGCTCGATAGCCTGCTGCGACAAACCCAGTTGCGCCAGGTTTTCCCGACGTTTCTGGCTATTGACCCGAGAGCCCAGCGCACCGACATAAAAAGCCCTGGAGTCGAGGGCGGTGAGTAGCGCCATGTCGTCCAGCCGTGGATCGTGAGTCAGGGCGACAATGGCCGTGCGTTCGTCAGTCTGGATATTCAGCACCGCATCGTCAGGCATGCCAGGGACAAATCGTCCGTGGTGTTCTTCCCAGCCGTAGACGAACTCGGTGCGCGGATCGCAGATCAGCACCTCGAAATCCAGCAGCCGCGCCATCTCGGCCACATAACGGGACAACTGCCCCGCACCGATCAGCAGCAAGCGCCAGCGCGGACCATAAATGGCCCGCAGCGTTTTGCCATCAAAGGTCAGCACATCCGATTTGTCGGCCGACTGTAAAACCACTTCACCGGTCGCGATCTCCAGCGAACGCGCGACGATTTGATGATCCTCACAGCGCGCCAGCAACTCGGCGACCCAATCTGCGTCGCCGACCCGTTCCTCAGTCAAACGCAAGGTGCCACCGCAAGGCAGACCGAAACGCGCAGCCTCTTCACGAGTGACACCATAGGTAATCAACTGCACCGGCGGGCCATCGACCGGAATACGGCCGTCATGCGACCGCGCAATCAGGTCATCTTCGACACAACCGCCCGACACCGAACCGATCACCACACCATCTTCACGCAATGCCAGCATCGCGCCAGGCGCCCGGGGCGCGGTGCCCCAGGTCTGGACCACGCTGTATAACACCACCCGCTGACCGGCGCGGCGCCATTCCAGCACGCTGCGCAGGACATTCAGATCGACGCTGTCCATCAGGCCTGCGCCTTCTGCCAGCCCTGCAACTGATAGCGTATCGGCAGGTCGCGGATGCGTTTGCCGGTGGCGGCGAAGATCGCGTTGCACAACGCCGGGGCAATCGGCGGCACGCCTGGCTCGCCGACGCCGCCCAACGGCACGGTGCCCGGTGGCGTAACCAGATGCACGGCAACTTTCTTCGGCGCCAGCGACATGCGCGCCACTTCGTACATGTGGAAGTTGTCTTGCTGGACCTTGCCGTCCTTGAAGCTGATCTCGCCCAGCACCGCGTTGCCCAGGCCCATGACGCAGGCGCCTTCGAACTGAGAGCGAATCCGCTCAGGGTTGATCTGCGGTCCACAATCGACTGCAATGTCCGCCTTGTGCACGATCAACGTGCCATCGTCTTTGACTTCAACCTCGATCACCGCCGCCACGTAGGTGACGAAGCTGTAATGCACCGCCAGGCCCAGGCCTCGACCCTTCGGTAATTCACGGCCCCAACCGGCGGCTTTGGCGGCGGTTTCCAGCACGGTGCGCAGGCGCCCGGTGTCGATCGGATAACGCTCGGGCGATTCGCCGTAGTTCCACTCCTCACTCAAGGTACGCGGATCGATCTGCCGATCCGGTCCGAGCAATTTGATCTGGTACTTGAGCGGGTCCTGCCCGGTCTTGTGCGCCAGTTCATCGATAAAGCTCTGGATGGCGAAGCCGTGGGGAATGTTCGACACCGAGCGGTACCAGCCAACGCGGGTGTGCACCGTCGCTTCAGGGTTTTCCAGGCGAATGTTGGGAATCGCGTAGGCCATGTTGGTGAAGCCCATGCCCAACTCGAAAGCCGCTTCGTGATTCATGCCCGGTGCGAACAACGCGGTGATGCTCGGCGCTACCGTGCGGTGCAGCCAGCCGGAGGGCAGGCCATCCTTGTTCAGGCTGGCCTTGAGGTATTCCGCCGACACGGTGTGGAAGTAGGAACAATGGATGTCGTCTTCACGGGTCCATTGCACCCGCACCGCTTTGCCAGGGAGTTCCTTGGCGAGGATAGCCGCCTCGATGATGAAGTCAGGCTTGGACTTGCGACCGAATCCGCCACCCAACAGCGTCACGTTGAACGTGACGTTGTCGAACGGCAGACCGAGGCGCTCACCGATTCGTGTACGGGTGACCTGCGGTGCCTGACTCGGCCCCCAGGCTTCGCACACGCCATCCTTGTAGCGGGCGATGGCGACCATCGGTTCCATTGGCGACTGCGACAAGTGCGGCAGGTAGTAAGACGCTTCCAGCGTGCTGTCGGCGCTGCTCATGGCGTCGTCGATGTTGCCAGTGTTGCGCACCACTTTGCCGGGTTTGAGGGACGCAGCCTCCAGCTCCTTACGGTAGGCGATCGAGTCGTAACTGGCGTTGGCGCCGTCATCCCACTCGATTTTCAGTGCCTCACGGCCCTTGATCGCCGCCCAGGTGTTGGTTGCAACCACGGCGATTCCGCCCAGCGGCTGAAACTCGGAAGGCAACGGACGGCTCTCGATCTGCACAACCTTGACCACGCCCGGGACCTTCATCGCCGCAATCGCATCGAAGGTTTTGACCTTGCCGCCGTAGACTGCAGGCCGGGCAATGGTGGCGAACAGCATGCCGTCGAAATGCACATCGGCGCCGTACACCGCGCGACCGTTAACGATGTCGTCACCGTCGATGGCTTTGGTGCCTTCCTTACCGATGTAGCGGAATTCCGACGGTTGCTTGAGTTTCAGGCTGTCACGCGCCGGGACGGCCAAGGCCCCGGCAGCAGCGGCCAGCGCGCCATACTCCAGTTCGCGACCGGAGGGTTTGTGGATGACTTTATGCAATTGCGCATGGCATTCGCTGACCGGGACTTTCCACTGATTGGCAGCGGCCTGCTCCAGCATGGTCCGCGCGGCGGCACCGCAGCGGCGCATCGGCTCGTACCAGTGGCGCATGCTGCGCGATCCGTCGGTGTCCTGGTTGCCGAAGCGCACTTCGTCACCCGGTGCCTGCTGCACTTTGACCCGCGCCCAGTCCGCTTCGAGCTCATCCGCCACGACCATGGTCAGGCTGGTGCGCACGCCCTGGCCCATTTCCGAACGGTTGCACACCACGGTCACCGTGCCGTCGGCGGCAATGCTGACGTAGACCTTGGGATCATCGACCCAACCATTGGGCATACCGTCGGCACCGAATTTCTTCTCTTCTGCGGCAAACGCGTCCTGCCATCCCCAACTCGCGGCTACCACCAGAGCACCGGCAGCGCCCACACCCTTAAGGAAACCACGGCGGCTGAGGTTGCTCAGGGCGAAATCCATCGGTAACTGGCTCATGCCTTGGCCTCCTTCAGGTGAGTGGATGCCTCGCGGATGGCGGTCTTGATGCGGTTGTAAGTGCCGCAACGGCAGATGTTGCCGACCATTGCCTCTTCGATCTGCTCATCGCTCGGGTTCGGATTGGTCTTGAGCAACGCAGTGGCGGACATGATTTGCCCGCCCTGACAGTAACCGCACTGGGCCACGGCCGTATCGAGCCAGGCTTGCTGCACGACTTTGCCGACCGGGTCGGCGTGCAGGTTGTCGATGGTGGTGACATTCTGCCCGATCACCGAGCCGATCGGCGTGATGCAGCTACGCGCCGGAGCGCCTTCGATATGAATGGTGCACGCACCGCACAGGCCCATGCCGCAGCCGAACTTGGTGCCGTTATAGCCGGCCACATCGCGGATCGCCCAGAGCAGTGGCATGTCCTCGGTGACGTCGAGTTGATGGTCTTGACCGTTGAGTTTCAGGGTAATCATGGGCACGCCCGCATAGTTCTTGAGTTATGGGGTCGAGCAATCTGCCATTGGATCTTGGTTCGGTACGCAGATCGACTCAGGCTAATGGGCTCTCTTGTGCTGACGGGAGCGTCTGCACCGGGCCTTTGATGGAGAAAATGAATTGCATCGTTAGCTCGCTAAGTTAACGCAGCATTAACAAAAAAGCCCTGCACTTTTCATCAGTGCAGGGCTTTGGATTGAACCTTTGAAGCGTAGCCTCAATAGCGGTTCGGCTCCATCTCCAGCTCGACATGGAAACGTTCTGAAATGTCTTTCTGGATACGCTGCGCCAGGTCGAGTAATTGCAGGCCGGTGGCGCTGCCGTAGTTGACCAGCACCAGTGCCTGCAACTTATGCACGCCCGCGTCGGCGTCACGGAAACCTTTCCACCCTGCCCGCTCGATCAGCCATCCGGCGGCGAGCTTCATCTGCCCGTCGGGTTGCGCGTAGGCCACCAGATCGGGGTATTCGCCCTTGAGCTGTGCGACCAGCGCCGCCGGCACCAACGGGTTCTTGAAGAAGCTGCCGGCATTGCCCAGCACCGCCGGGTCCGGGAGCTTTTCGTTGCGGATGCTGCAAATCGCCTGGCTGACATCGCTGGCGGTCGGGTGCTCGATGCCTTGCTCGGTCAGGCGCTGGCGAACAGGGCCGTATTCCAGGTGCAAATGCGCAACACGGTCGAGGGCAAAGCGTACGCGCAGGATAAGCCAGCGCCCCGGTTCCTGTTTGAACAGGCTGTCGCGATAGGCAAAGTTGCATGCTTCCAGGCTGAAATCACGCAGTTCGCCGCTGTGGCGATCAAGCGCCGTCAGACCGGCGAACACGTCTTTGATCTCAACCCCATAGGCGCCGATGTTCTGCATCGGTGCCGCACCGACGGTGCCGGGAATCAGACTGAGGTTTTCCAGGCCCGTCAAACCCTGCGCCAACGTGTGCTGCACGAATGGATGCCAAGGCTCGCCGGCCTCGGCCTCGATCACCACTTTGCTGCCGTCATCGCTCACCACGCGAATCCCGCGTGTGGCCATGCGCAATACCAGCGACTCGACATCCGCCGTCAGCAGCAAATTGCTACCGCCGCCGATCACCAGCACCGGGACATGATGCTCAAGCCCATAGGCCAAGGCTTCTCGCACATCGGCGTCGCTATGGGCTTCGGCGAACAGACGAGCCTGAACATCCACGCCAAAGCTGTTGAACGGCTTGAGTGAGACCTGCGACCGAACCTGCAAACTCATAACCGCCCCTTCAATTCGACCACCAGCAAATCACTGGCACGCTCAATCAAATCCAGCACCTGCTCGAAGCCTTGGTCGCCGTCGTAATACGGGTCCGGGACTTCATCGATTTCCGACTCATAACGACGCAGGAACAAATCCAGCTCGGCCTTGCCCTTGGCCGGTTGCAGGGCCTTGAGGTTGCGCAGGTTGCTGCTGTCCATCGCCAGAATCAGGTCGTAGGTGGCGAAATCGGCGCGGGTCACTTGCTGTGCGCGCTGCGTGGACAAGTCATAGCCACGCAGCTTGGCCGCGGCCTGACTGCGCTTGTCCGGCGCCTTGCCGACATGCCAGTCGCCGGTGCCGGCGGAGGCGACTTCGACCTGATCGGCCAGCCCCGCCTCACGCAGTTTGTGGCGCAACACGCCTTCGGCCGTGGGTGACCGGCAGATGTTGCCCAGGCAGACAAACAGAACCCGCATCAGGCCTCCAGCAGGCGACGAACGCGCTCAAGGTCTTCAACGGTATCGACACCGGCCGGCGGCGCGATCAGCGCGTCGGCGACGTGAATCCGTACGCCGTGCCACAGGGCACGCAGTTGTTCCAGGCACTCGGTGTTTTCCAGCCAGCATGGGCCCCAGCTGACGAAGTCATGCAGGAAACCGGCGCGATAGGCATAAATACCGATGTGGCGACGATACGGCACGCCTTCCGGCAATTGCTCACGGTTCACCGCAAACGCATCCCGTGCCCAGGGCAAGGTCGAGCGACTGAAGGTCAGCGCCAGGCCATTGAGGTCACTGACTACTTTGACCACGTTGGGATTGAACAGGGTTTCCACGTCTTCGATCGGCTCGGCCAGGGTGGCCATGCGCGCTTCGGTGTGGGCAGCCAGGTTGGCGGCAACCTGGTCGATCACACTCGCCGGGATCAACGGTTCGTCACCCTGGACGTTGACCACAATGGCGTCGGGTGCCAGGCCCAGTTTCGCCGCGACTTCCGCCAGGCGATCGGTACCCGAATTGTGATCCTCGCGGGTCAGCACCACTTCGGCACCGAACCCCTTGCAAGCCTCGACGATACGCGCATCGTCAGTGGCGACCACGACACGCTGGGCGCTGCTTTTGCTCGCCTGTTCCCAGACGTGCTGGATCATCGGCTTGCCGGCGATCAACAGCAGCGGCTTGCCCGGCAAACGGGTGGAGGCGTAACGCGATGGAATGACAACGGTAAAGGCTGTGGTCATTTATCCAGACGCTCGTCGGTGGTCAGGGTGCGGGCTTCGGTTTCGAGCATCACCGGGATGCCATCGCGAATCGGGTACGCCAGACCTGCACCCTTGCTGATCAGCTCGGTTTTGTCGGCGCTGAGCTTGAGCGGGCCTTTGCAGACCGGGCAAGCGAGGATATCGAGCAATTTGGTGTCCATGAGCATTCCCTGGATAGAAACGGTTTTAAGGCAACAGACGAGCTGGCAACAGGCGCATCAACTGTGTGTCGAACCAGGCCACGAAGGCCGGCGACGGCACAGCATCGACCGCCAGGTACCACCAGTCGGCGGCGGCAAAGGCACGGCACTTCACCGCGTCCTTTTCGGTCATCACCAACGGCAATGACGGGGTGAAATTCAAGGCCTGCACGCTGTATTCGGCGTGATCGGCGAACGCGTGCGGGACTGGCTGCCAGTGTAGCGTTTCGAGGGTCTTGAAGAAACGCTGCGGGTTGCCGATCCCGGCCACGGCGTGCAGCGCCTGGCCTGCGGAAAAATGATCGAGGGACCGGCGTT
Organism: Pseudomonas sp. NFX224; assembly: GCF_048565165.1. NCBI lineage: Bacteria > Pseudomonadati > Pseudomonadota > Gammaproteobacteria > Pseudomonadales > Pseudomonadaceae > Pseudomonas > Pseudomonas sp. NFX224. The sequence goes on from NZ_CP183416.1 coordinate 1,331,330, forward strand.
CGCCGCTTTGCAGGTTGACCAGCGCAGTGGGTTGCAACTGGAAGGCAAAACCATCATCGCGATCTGCCGTGGCGCCGTTGTAGAGCACTGCATCGACACTTTGCAGACGCTCAGCCGGCTCGCGCAACGGCCCGGCAGGCAGGCAACGGCGGTTGCCCAGACCTCGGGCGGCGTCGATCAGCACCAACTCCAGGTCCCGGGCCAACCGGTAATGCTGCATGCCGTCATCGGAGAGGATCAGGTCCAGCGGTTCGCTGGCCAGCAAGGCTTTGACGGCGCTGCTGCGATCAGGGTCGATCATCAGCGGCACGCCGGTGCGTTGAACGATCAGCAACGGTTCGTCGCCGGCAATCTCTGCACTTTGATCCGCCTCGATCCGCCATGGCAACTGCGGCGGCCTGGCACCGTAACCACGGCTGACCACGCCAACCCGCAAGCCGCTGCGCTGGCAATGCTGGATCATCCACAGGATCAGCGGCGTCTTGCCGGTGCCGCCAACCGTGATATTGCCGACGACGATCAACGGCACCGGCGGCTGGTAGATGTCACCCTCGCCCGCCAGAAAGCGTTTGCGCTTGTTGTTGACCACGCGCCGGTACAGCCACTCCAGCGGCTGCAACAGCTTGAGAGCCGGATGACCGGTGTACCACGCGGTGAGCAGACGATCGGACATGGCCATCAGGGCGCGGTCGGCGCCGCCTCGACTGTGGTCATGCGCAAGTGGCTGAAACCAAGCTTGCCGGCGGCGTCCATCGCAGTGATCACGGACTGATGCTGGGTTTTGCCATCGGCGCTGATGGACAGCGGCAGACTGGTATCGCCATTGGATTCTTTCTGCAGCGCTTCAATCAATGTGGCCAGGTCGCTTTTCGGCAAAACATGGTTGTTCACCGAGAACGCCCCGTCAGCGCTGATGACGATATCGAGCTGCCGGGTCTGGTCATCGGCCGAAGCGCCGCTGACCGCCTCCGGCAGCTCGACACGCAACTGGGTTTCACGGGTGAACGTGGTGGTCACCACGAAAAACAGCAGTAGGATAAACACCACGTCGATCAGCGACGCGAGGTTGATGTCCACTGTTTCCCGTGGTTTACGGCGGAATTTCACGCTTTGCCCTCGGTCAGGTCCACGTCGCGGTCGCCCTGCACTACCTCGACCAGTTTGATCGCTTCCTGCTCCATCCCGACCACAAGTTCATCGATCCGGCGTTGCAGGAATCGGTGGAAGAATACCGCCGGGATACCGACCATCAAACCGGCAGCCGTGGTGATCAGGGCCTTGGAAATACCACCGGCCAGCACCGACGCGTTGGTGGTCATGCCATTGCCGGTGAACGCGCTGAAAATATCGATCATGCCCAGCACAGTACCGAGCAGGCCCAGCAACGGCGCCATGGCCGCAATGGTGCCGAGGGCGTTGATGTAACGCTCCAGATCGTGGATGACCCGTGCCGCGGCCTCTTCGATGCACTCTTTCATGATCTCGCGACCATGCTTGGAGTTGGCGAGGCCCGCCGCGAGGATTTCACCCAGAGGCGAGTTGGCGCGCAGTTCCTTGAGCCTGTCTTTGTTGAGTTTCTTGTCCTTGATCCAGACCCAGACCTGCCCGAGCAAATGCTCCGGGGTCACACGACTGGCCCGCAGGGTCCAGAGACGCTCGGCAACGATCGCCATTGCCGCGATGGAACTCAGGATGATCGGCAGCATCATCCAGCCGCCGGATTTGACCAATTCCCACACAGTGTCAGCCCCCTCGAAAAAGTGCGCCACTCTAACATAGGGGGTGGGCGCACCGAAGACCGCGATGTCGCATCCGGTCGGGCTTTGATTACACGCGGTTACTCCTTCAAGGGGGGTGGGTCGCGCCAGAACCGCCGTTCGTGGCGCATCGAGCGCGGTGGCTCGAAACGTCCGAGTTGCAGATGAATGGCACCCTGTTCGGCACTGTCGTAGATCGCCATCACTCGTTTTCGATAGCGTGCCATCACCGTCGGATGAGGATGTCCGAACGAATTACCCTGACCACGGGAGATCAGCACCGCTCTGGGCTGTAAGCCGTTGAGCAGCGCCATCGAAGACGAACTGCGACTGCCATGATGCGGCGCCTGCAACCAGTCGGTCGGCACGGCCAATGGACTGTCGAGCAGTGCGCGCTCGGCGTTTGTATCGATGTCGCCGGTCAGCAAGAATCGCTCGCCGTTGGCTTCAATCTGCAAAACGCAGGATTTTTGATTGCTGTCCCGGGCTGACGACCATTGCCAGAGCCGGAAATTAACCCCATCCCAGGTCCATTGCCGGTCGAATTCACAGGCTTGGGCTTGCAACTCGACCGGTAACGCCGCGGGATCGCCACTGATTACACGCTTGACCGGCAGCCCGTTGGCAACTGCGCGGGCGCCACCGGCATGGTCGGCGTCGGCGTGGCTGATCAGCATCAGATCGAGTTCTTTCACGCCCAGTTTGCGTAAAGACGGCAGAACCACTCGCTCTCCCAGGTCGAAATCGCCGAAACGCGGGCCGGTGTCGTACAGCAGCGTGTGATGCCGGGTGCGCAGCAGGATCGCCAAGCCCTGGCCGACATCCAGTTGCCAGACATCGGCGATACCTTCCGGTAACTCGCCCCTCGGAGGAAAAACCAGTAACAGCAGCATCGGCCATCCCAACGGGCGCATCGGCACGCCCCTCGGCAATAACAGGAGAAAAGCCCCCAACGCACCTACGCACCAGACCCAAAACGGAACAGCCATGGGTACCCACGCAGGAATCTGACCAGCGACCAATGCCAGCCCCTTGAACAATCCATCGATCAAACCACCCGCCAGCCACAGCAAACCTTCGCCCACGTAGGGCAACGGCAGCAACACGGTGCCGAGCAACGCGGGAGGCAGCACCACCAGACTGATCCAGGGCACCGCCAACAAGTTGACCATTGGCCCACTGACGCTGACCGGCAATCCCAGCACCAGCAATAACGGGCCCAATCCCAACGCGATCAACCATTGCGCGCGGGTCCAGGTTTGCCACCAACGCCAAGGGCCCAACCGGCCGCCAAAGGTGAAGATCAGCACCGCCACCGCCGCGAAGGACAACCAGAATCCCGGCTGAAGACTCGCCAGCGGATCGAGCAGCAAAACGCCATTGAGCGCCAACAACAGTGGCCACCAGGCGCCAAGATGACGAAACCGCAGGCGCCACAACAGCACCAGACCGATCATCAAACAGGCCCGACGTACCGGCACCTCAAAACCGGCCAGTAATCCGTAACCAAGAGCGGCCGCGAATGCCAGGCCACAGGCCCAGGGCAGCCATGGCAGCCGGCTGGGCCAGAGCCCATAGCGGGCCAGCCCAGCGATCAATAGATACACCACGCCCGCCAGCAAACCGATGTGCTGTCCGGAAATCACCAACAAATGCACGGTGCCGGTGTCTTGCAGCACTTGCCAGTCTTCGCGGCTGAGCCCGGCGCCATCGCCCAGCACCAATGCCGCCAAGGCACCGGCTCGCCCCTGGGCGTCCACCGCTTGCAGTCTTTGGCGGATGCCGTCGCGCCAGGCCCATCGCGCTTGCCGTCCTTGACCGTGCCGGTCGCACCGATGCCTTGCGCCAGCAGCCAGGCCTCGTAATCGAAAGCGTGAGGATTGAGCAATCCGGCAGGACGCTTCAACTTGACCGCCAGTCGCCAGCGCTCGCCACTGTTCACCGGCGGGCCTTCATACCAGGCCACGCGCATGAGTTGCGGCACTTTTGCATGTCGCGACCGGGCGTCTGCCAACTCGAAACGTACGACGCCTTCGCTGTTCTGGGGCAACCCCACCACCCGCCCTTCGACCCAGCGGGTTTCGCCATCGAGGCTCGGCGACAGTCGATCGTCCAGCGCCCACTGCGCCTGCGCGCAAGCCCAACTCAAACCGAACAGGAAGAACGCCACGGGATACGTCCTGAACGGCAGCAACATCAAACCGACCACCGGCATCAACAACCACAACCCGACCGGCGGCAATGCCGGTAAAAAACGCAGGGCCAGCAATCCCAGCGCCAGCGCCATCATCCCTGTGCGCATACGCCCGTCCTTGAGAGTCCTGACCTTAGGCATAGCTGTCCGACCGCACGGCCGTGGTTATCAATTGTCACAAAGTCTGAATGGGCGCTTCATAGAATCCAGACATACTTGCCGCCTTGACCGACCGAGAAGCCTTATGCCCCGGCGATTATTCAAACGTTACATGCCAGACCCGACCAGCATCAGGGAACACAAGTCCTTACGCTTTCTCGGCACGCTGCTGCATGACCCGAACCTCTGGCACCTCAACCGCCATTCCGTCGCCCGGGCCATGGCGGTCGGTTTGTTCGCGGCGTTCCTGCCGATTCCGATGCAGATGCTGCTGGCGGCCTTCCTCGCCATCGTGGTGCGAGGGAACATGCCGATTGCGGTGAGCCTGGTCTGGCTGACCAATCCGATCACCATGCCAGCGGTGTTCTTTTGCACCTACCAGACCGGGGCCTGGCTGATGGACGTGCCTGCGCGGCATCTGCCCGATGAGTTGACCTGGGAGTGGATCAGCGGAGAGCTCTCGACCTTGTGGCAGCCGTTTTTGCTGGGGTCGGTGGTGACGGGGTTGGTGTTGGGAGCGTTGGCTTATTGTCTGGTGATGATGTATTGGCGCTGGTGGGTGGCGCGGCAGTGGCGGCGGCGTAAGCAGAGTCGGATGTGATTGGGTTTGATCGTGTACATATCCGTTGCTGCGGTAACGGCGGCTTATGTTTCCGCCCTTACGGCGGGGCACTTGGAAGAGCCTGCGCGGCCCGGCCCAAAGTAACTCGGCAGCGCCTACATCAGGCGTGGAACATTCGTAAGATCTGGTCGGCTGCCAGGCCGTCATCGCCAGCAGGCTGGCCCCCACAAGGGAACGGCGTACACCCAAACAGGCCGAGCGTTAGCTCGGCTGCCGCTTTTAATCCACCCACCCCATCGGCAGGCTGAGTGGAGGCGTTCATCCGCAACCCAAATCTCCCCCTTAGGTCCGCATCCCCCGCCCACTTACCAACAACCGCGCACACCCAAAATACAGAACCACCGTCGCCACCACCATAAAGGCAATCGCCACACTGATCCGGATATCCGAAACCCCAAGAATGCCGTAACGGAAAGCGTTAACCATATGCAACACAGGGTTGGCCAACGACACGGTCTGCCAGAACGGCGGCAGCAGCGTGATCGAATAAAACACCCCGCCCAGATAGGTCAACGGCGTCAGCACAAACGTCGGGATGATCGAAATGTCATCGAAGTTGCGCGCAAACACGGCGTTGATGAAACCCAGCAGCGAGAAGATCGTCGCCGTCAGCACCACCACCAGAATGGTCACGCCCAGGTGATGCACCTGCAAATCGGTAAAGAACAGCGACAGCAGCGTCACGATGACCCCGACCATCAACCCGCGCAGCACGCCACCGAGGGTGTAGCCGATCAGAATAGTGTGTGGCGAAACCGGCGAAACCATCAGTTCTTCGATGGACCGCTGAAACTTGCTGCCAAAGAAACTCGACACCACGTTGCCATACGAGTTGGTGATCACCGACATCATGATCAGCCCCGGCACGATGTACTCCATGTAGGTGAAGCCACCCATGTCGCCGATCTGCCGGCCGATCAGGTTACCGAAGATCACAAAGTACAGCACCATGGTGATGGCAGGCGGCAGCAGGGTCTGCGGCCAGATCCGGGTAAAGCGCCGGACTTCACGGTAAACGATGGTGTTAAGGGCAACGAGGTTGGGTTGCAGCTCGGAACTCATACCGCCACCTTCGACAGATTTTTCTCCACCAGGGACACGAACAGCTCCTCTAGGCGATTGGTTTTATTGCGCAGGCTCAGCACTTCAATGTTTTGCTGCGCAAGCTGAGTGAACAACGCGGTGATCCCCATGGACTTGTCCACCTGGACCTCGAGGGTGTGACCATCGAGCAACCGGGATGGATAGCCGATCAACTGCGGCGGCGCACTCAAGGTGTTTTTTAAATCCAGCAGGAAGGTCTCGACATGCAACTGGCCAAGCAACTGTTTCATGCTGGTGTTTTCGACGATGGTGCCGTGGTCGATGATGCCGATGTTGCGGCACAACTGTTCAGCCTCTTCCAGATAGTGCGTGGTGAGGATGATGGTGATGCCTTTCTGGTTCAGTTCGGTGAGGAAAGTCCACATCGAGCGACGCAGTTCGATGTCCACGCCCGCAGTCGGTTCGTCGAGGATCAACAGGCGCGGTTCGTGAACCAGCGCACGGGCGATCATCAGTCGGCGCTTCATGCCGCCGGACAGTGAACGCGACGGCACATCACGCTTGTCCCACAGGCCGAGCTGGGTCAGGTATTGCTCGGCGCGTTCCTTGGCGACTTTCGACGGGATGCCGTAGTAACCGGCCTGGGTCACGACGATGTCGAAGGTCTTTTCGAACTGGTTGAAGTTGAATTCCTGCGGCACCACGCCGATGGAGCGCTTGAGCTGCGCAGGATTCTTGTCCAGGTCGTGACCGAAGATATTCACCGTGCCGCTGGTCTTGTTCACCAGGGTCGAGAGAATGCCGATGGTGGTGGATTTGCCAGCGCCGTTGGGGCCGAGCAAGGCGAAGAAGTCACCTTCGGCGACGTCCAGATCGATACCACTCAAGGCCTGGAAACCGTTGCCGTAGGTTTTGGTTAGCTGCCGGATGGACAGAGCGGAACTCATATCGGATTTACGCACCAAGAAGGGAAGAAAGGGATAAGTAAGGGCGGGCGGCGAGCAATGCAACCGCGGCGCATGAACGCAATGGTGCTTGCCGCCGCCGCACAAGTACAGTCAAGTGTGTCGATAGTAGGTATTAAGTCAACGCGGTCATAACGGCCTTGCGATACGCCGGACGCTGTTGCAACCGTGCGTACCAGGCCTGCAGATGAGGCAGCGGCGCACGCTCGATCGGCATCTCGAACCAGGCATAAATGAAACTGCCGAGCGGAATGTCGCCCATGCCGATCTCGTCGCCGGACAGGTATGGTTTAGTCGACAACGCCTGATCGGCCATTGCCAGCAAGCCGTCGCACTCCTTGATCGCAGCCTTGATGGCGGGCCAGTCCTGCTGATCTGCCGGAGTACGCAACACGCCCCAGAATACGGTGCGGAACGGGCCGGCGAAACTGGAAGTGGTCCAGTCCATCCACTTGTCAGCGGTAGCGCGCGCTTGCACATCCGCCGGATACCACACGGTATCCGGCGCATGTTTGGCCATCAGGTAGCGCACGATGGCGTTGGATTCCCACAACACGAAACCGTCGTCTTCGATCACCGGCACGCGGCCATTGGGGTTCATGGCACGGTACTCGGGCGTATCGACAACACCGAAGGCACCACCCGCGTCGATCGCTTCATAAGCCAGCCCCAACTCCTCGGCGGCCCACAACGGCTTTCTCACATTCGATGAATTTTTCCGACCCCAGATCTTCAGCATGACCGCCTCTCGATTGATGAATGCGCAGGCAGCATACGCCGGATCAGGCGCGACTCAAATCGCTCTGCATGTCTCCCAGCAGTGGCGACAGTTGTTCGCCGAACAGATGCGGGTAGCACTTTTCCAGGTGCTCGAAAAAGAACGCTTCAGGCACATCGGCAAACTGGCCGTGATCGACGAGGTACTCCATCAGTTTCTCGCCATCACGGTTGAACGGGTGGAAAACGCTGTCATTGATGCCATCGAATTCCAGCGGTGCCACATTGAACAGCTCGCAGAGTTTCTGGTTGAACGCGGGGGTTACTTTGACCCAGCGATCCTGCAGGTAGAACTCGGTGTAGCCGTGCATGGCGAACATGTCGCTCTTGAGCAGTTCGAGCAGGCGCGGCGTCGACAAATGATTGCGCACATCCGCCAGGCCGATCCGCGCCGGGATGCCGCAATGCCGCGCGGCACCGGCGAGCAATGTGGCTTTGGGTACGCAGTAACTCTCCCCGGTGGCCAACGCGTAACTGCCGCACAGGGTCTGCGGATCGCGACTGAAAGTGTACGGGTTGTAGCGCACTGCCTCGCGCACGGCGTAATAAAGACTGATCGCCTGCTCGATCGGGTCGCGACGGCTGCCACGGTGTTTTTCGGCGAACTCCACCACGCTGGGGTGGTCACTATCGATGAAGCGGCCGGGGCTTAGGTACTCGTGCATGGGGGCGATCTCCTGGGGGAGCCTCGAGTCTAGCGAGAGGTTCAGCACAGAGATAACGACGTTTCGGCCAAACATGGACGCTTTGCCGCCCGTTCAATGAACGATTTCCCAGGCCCATTGCCAACCGGGCCTACAAAAATCATCCGGGGTTTCCCACGATTTCAATCACCTCGCTCTGACCACCCCGATTTACGGATGCCGTCTAAGCTCTGTGGGTTGGTTCGCCCTGGTTTCACGGAGGATTAAATATGCTGCTGTTGTGGATACTGGTTCTGGTTGTCGGGATAGCTTATTTAGCCCACCGTCGCATCTCGCCGCTGCCTGCCCTGGGCATCGTGGCTGTCTACCTGCTGGCAATGGGCATATTGAGTCACGCACCGGGCTGGCTGCTGCTGATTTTCTGGGTGCTGACCGCCGCTGTGGCGGCACCGCTGCTATTGCCTGATTTGCGTCGCAAGCTTTTCAGCGCGCCGATGTTCAACTGGTTCCAGAAAACCCTGCCGCCCATGTCGCAAACCGAACGCGACGCTATCGAAGCGGGCACTGTCTGGTGGGATGGCGAATTGTTCAGCGGGCGCCCGGACTGGAACAAATTGCTGTCCTACCCCAAAGCACAACTGAATGACGAAGAGCAGGCCTTCATCGATGGCCCGACCGAAACCCTCTGCGGCATGGTCAGCGACTGGCAACTCGGTCAAACCATGGACTTGCCGGAGGAAGCCTGGACGTACATCAAGGACCAAGGCTTCTTCGCCCTGATCATTCCCAAGGAATTTGGCGGCAAGGGTTTTTCGGCCTACGCTCACTCGCAAGTGGCGATGAAACTGGCGAGCCACAGCGGCGACCTCGCCTCTACCGTGATGGTCCCCAACTCCCTCGGTCCCGCCGAACTGCTGCTGCATTACGGCACCGATGAACAACGCAACCATTACCTGCCACGTCTGGCGCGCGGCGATGATATTCCGTGCTTCGCCCTCACCGGCCCACTGGCCGGCTCCGACGCTGGCGGCATGCCCGACACGGGGGTGATCTGCAAAGGTGAATGGCAAGGTCAGGAAACCCTCGGCCTGCGCCTGAACTGGGAAAAGCGCTACATCACCCTTGGCCCGGTGGCCACCCTCCTCGGCCTCGCGTTCAAGGCCTACGACCCGGACCATCTGCTGGGTGATAAAGAAGATTTGGGCATCAGCCTCGCGCTGATCCCCACCGATCTTCCTGGTGTGGAAATCGGTCGTCGCCACCTGCCATTGGGCGCTGCCTTCATGAACGGCCCGAACGCCGGCAAAGACGTGTTCGTCCCGCTGGAATTCCTCATCGGCGGCCAGGAAATGCTCGGTAAAGGCTGGATGATGCTAATGAATTGCCTGTCGGTCGGGCGTTCGATTTCCCTGCCGGCGGTGGGCACCGGCATGGCCAAGTTCACCAGCCTGGTGACCGGCCAGTACGCGCAGATTCGCGAACAGTTCAACGTGCCGATTGCCGCGTTCGAAGGTATTCAGGAAGCGATGGCGCGCATCGGCGGCAACGCCTGGATGATGGATGCCGCGCGGATGCTGACCGCCAACGCGGTGGACCTCGGCGAAAAACCGTCGGTGTTGTCGGCGATTCTCAAGTATCACCTCACCGAACGTGGCCGCGAGTGCATCAGCCATGCGATGGACGTACACGGTGGCAAGGCGATCATCGAGGGACCGAACAACTACCTTGCACGCAAATGGAACGGTGCGCCGATCTTCATCACCGTGGAAGGTGCGAACATTCTGTCGCGCAACCTGATGATCTTCGGCCAGGGTGCGATTCGCTGCCATCCTTTCGTGCTCAAGGAAATGGCGCTGGCCACCCGTGAGGACAGGGATCAGGCGCTGGTCGAATTCGACGGCCTGCTGCTCAAGCATATCGGCTTTGCCGTGGGTAACGCGGCCAGCACGCTGGTGCTGAATCTCGGTTTCGGTCATCTGGAACAGACGCCGGGCGACAAGCTCAGCCAAGGTTATTTCCGCGCGCTCAACCGTCAGGCGGCGGCGTTCGCACTGCTTGCCGACCTCAGCATGATGCTGCTGGGCGGCGAACTGAAACGCCGCGAACGCCTGTCGGCGCGCTTGGGTGATGTACTGAGCAACATGTACTTGGCCAGTGCCGCGCTCAAGCGTTACAACGACCTCGACGCACCGCAATACATGGAACCGCTGTTTACCTGGGCCATGGAGGAAAGCCTCGGTCAGGCCGAGCGGGCCATGGATGAACTGCTGAACAACTTCCCGAACAAAGTGCTGGCGTGCCTGTTGCGGGTGATCGTGTTCCCGTTCGGTCGTCGCCACAAAGGGCCTTCCGACAAGCTAGGTGCACAAGTGGCTGCGGTCATCGGTCGGGCCGAGGGCGATCCGGCACTGGAGGAGGTTCTGCTCGGTTGCTATCGCCCACAATCCGAGGAAGACCCGGTTGGCGCCCTGCAACATGCCTTCAACCTTTTGAGCGCCGCACAACCGCTACAGAAAAAACTGCACGTCGCGCTCAAGAGCGGTCAGGTCAAACCGGTCGCTGGCGAGCATGTCATCGACGCCGCGCTGGAGGCTGGGGTGTTGCAACCCGTGGAAGCTCAAACCCTGCGTGAAGCCGAGGCGGCGCGGCGCAAGGTGATCGATGTCGATGACTTCGACAAAGATGAGCTTGCAATGGCACAAGGGAAGGTCCGCTGATCCACCCAAGCATGTAAAAACGGGCGCAGGCGCTTTATACTCCCGCGCCCGTTTTGCTCTTGAGGACTTATCTCGTGTCCAACATCGTTGCCGATCATCTCGTATTGCTCGACCACCTGCGCAGCATCCTGGTCGCCGTAGGTGAGGCCGAACAGGTTCCCGACGAAAGTCATGCCTTGTTCCTGGAGCGCTTCGACGAACTGCTTGCACTGCTGCCGGTCGACCCGATCGAAAGCCAGTACCTGGGCCAGGACATCCTGTGCCAGGTCATCACTCGCTACCCGCAAATCGCCCACCTGGTCCCCCGCGACCTGCTGTGGTACTTCGCCGGTGACTGCCTGCACTACATGCCCGATGATGAAATCGACCTGTATCAGGCGCTGGAAGAACGTCGTTTCGAAGCCGAACAGAACGACGAACCGTTTGACTGGAATCAGGAAAAACAGCTGCTGGCGTTGTCGAACCAGGACAGCAAGCACTGATCCACGATCAGAAAATATCAAGGCCCGCACGGTGAACCCTGCGGGCCTTTTTTATGCTTTCAAAACAAGCCGTCACTCTCGGGCAACTCATACTCCGATACGGCCGTTATCAATCGGCCGGACTTGCCTGGTTTGCCCAACGTCGGCTCCTTGGCCAGGCACTCCACCAGGTAATCAATCGTCACCCGTATTTTGGGAGGCAGGTATCGGGTTGGCGAATGCAGCAACCAGGCGCCTCCGTGGTAGGACGCCAAGAAGGTCCAGTCCGGTAAAACTTGTACCATCAACCCTTTCTCCAAGGCACGGCGCGCCGTGAAATACGGCAGGCTGCCAATGCCGATGTGCTGCAATACCGCGCCAAAACGGACTCCCGTGTGATTGGCGGCATATCGCCCGCGTACGCCGACAGTGACCGTTTTACTGCCTTTCTTGAATTTCCAGCGCGCATCGCTTGGAGTTTCACCCAGATAAATGCAGCTATGGTTGAGCAAGTCATGGGGGTGAGTCGGCGTTCCGTGTTCGGCCAGATACTCCGGAGTCGCGCAGAGCAAATGGTCGATCGTCAGCAACTGCCGCCCCACCAACCCCGCAGGCGGCCGATCGGTGATGCGAATTGCCAGGTCGACGTGATCGTCGATCAAATCCACCTGACGATCCTCAAGCAACAGCTCCACATCCACTTTAGGATACCGGCGCAAAAACTCCGGCATATGCGGGTGAATCACGATCCGGCCCACCGCTTTGGGCACGCTGATACGCACCACGCCCTCGGGCTCATCGGTGAATTGGCCGCTGATTTCCATGACTGAACGAGCGGCGTTGACCATCTCCTGACAACGCTTGAATACCTCCTCGCCCCCATCGCTCAAACGCAACTTGCGCGTGGTTCGCTGCAGCAGGCGTGTGGCGAGGGCTTTCTCCAGCCGCGAAATACTGCGGCTGACCGCCGAGGGTGAAGAACCCAGCTGGCGAGCCGCCTCGGAGAAGCTACCGGTCTCGACGACCTTGACGAAAATCGCCATTTCACCCAGCAGCGGCAGTGGAAGATTTATGCTCACAACGCAACAGTCCTTTGATGTTTGAACGGATTATCACGCTATTCGACGCTTCATATAATAAAAAATAGAAATTTGATTACGAGCATGGAACATGACGCTTCGCCTCTTTTTCCATAGTGATGACCTCAGGGCCAACGTGGAAGTCCTGGAATGTACGCCCCACGAGAACGAATTCGCCGTGGTGTTGCGCGCAACATTGTTCCACCCCCAAGGCGGCGGACAACCCTGTGACACCGGCCGGATCGGCGAAAGCCAGGTGTTGCGAGTCGTTCAGGACCCGGACCGGATCATCCATTTTGTCGACCGCCCGGTAAAAACCGGCATGACCCGGATTTGCGTCGACGAACAACGTCGCCGTCTCAACACGCGCCTGCACTCTGCAGGTCATTTGATCGGGCACTTCGTCCAGGCCATGGGCTGGATGCCGATCAAGGGCCATCACTGGCCTGGTGAAGGACGCGTGCAGTTCAAGCCTTCCGAATCGGCACAGGAGGTTGAAGTCCAGACCCTGCAAAACGGCATTCAGCAGTGGATCGCCCACGACTTGCCGCGCCTGACATCGTTGCGCGAAGGCGCGCGGGAAATCGGCTTTGGAGAACTGCCCGCCTACGGTTGCGGTGGCACTCACGTACGTAGCCTGAAGGATCTGGGCACGGTCACGATCGAATCCCTTTCGCAGAAGAAAGGGACGCTGTCCGTCCACTACCACGTGGATTGAGCCTTTGGACAATGGCGCCAATGCCATTGCCCGACTCCGGGGGGAGCCAGCATTCGCAGGCTTCGTCGACTCTCTGATAGATGGACCTAAGACATGATGCTTGACGTCGAATGTCTCGATGAGACGTGCATAAAAAAACTGGCCAACGAAGAAGTCCTCGCCATCCGCGTCAAAGGCTGGCTGCCCTCGCCATTGGCAATCCAGATCGGCGACAGAATCCTCGCGCCGGGATTTGAAGGCTATATCAACGCGCCGAGCATCGGTCGTATCGGCATGGCGTTTTATGAGGCGGAAAACCAGCCGCTGCTGATCGAGGACTATTTCGAACGCGCCACCCGCAACATCGCGGAACTGCGCAACCGTTGCGCGCCCTACGCGTCGCCGGTCGACACCCTGCGCTGCATGCTCGACGAGTCCTGGCCGGCCGGTGCGCAACTGGAAAACCTCTACGGCCGCAAGATGTACGTCGGGCTCTCCCGCGTTGTGAAACCCGGCGTGTGTTTTCTCGCCCATCACGACATTTTCGCCAAGGACGCCCCGGACAGTTTTCAAGCCAGAAGCCTGGAAGCGCAGTTCGCCTGCAATGTTTACCTGAACATGCCCGCCAGGGGCGGTGCATTGCAGATATGGGACGACGACATCTCCCCGGAACAGTTCGATGAAATGCGTGGCGACAGTTACGGCATCGACCCGGCTCTATTGGGTACTCCGACCCTGGAAATTCTCCCCGCGCCCGGGGATTTCATCATGTTCAATTCACGCCGCATGCACTCGGTGACCCCGGGTGTGGCCGATCCACGCTTGAGCCTTTCCTTCTTCGTCGGCTATCGCGGCACTGCTTCCCCCCTGACCTTCTGGAGTTGAGATGCTTTCGAATTACCTGGGCGAGTTCCTGGCGCTGGCGACCATCCACTTCCTGGCCGTGGTCGCCCCCGGACCGGATTTCGCCGTAACCATCCGCCAAAGCGTGCGCTTCGGTCGCTGGGTGGGAATCTGCACGGCGCTGGGCATCGGTGCCGGCATTTCCGTGCACGTGCTGTACACCTTGCTGGGCGTCGGCGCCTTGATGCACACCACCCCTTGGTTATTGACGATGGCCAAGGTCGTGGGCGGTGCCTACATTCTTTACTTGGGCGTGAGTCTGTTGCGTAGCCAACCCAAAACCGTTCTGGAAGGCGAAAAAGACACGAATGAACCGGTGGTTGAACAAACACTGCTGACGGCGTTTACCACCGGTTTCCTGACCAATGCCACCAACCCCAAGGCGACCCTGTTTTTCCTGGCGATTTTCACCACCCTCATCAGTGCTACGACACCGCTGCAGATTCAGGCGCTGTACGGAGTGTGGATGTGCTTTGTGAATGCCTTGTGGTTTGTGATCGTGGCGCTGTTCTTTTCCAATCCCCGGGTCAGATTGCTGTTCATGCGCATGGGCCACTGGTTCGAACGCAGCATGGGGGTGATTTTGATTTTGTTTGCCGGGCGGTTGATGCTGTCGATGTAAAAACTGCCGACACGAAAAAGGCCCGCTCAGTCAGACTGGTGGGCCTTTTTAATATTGCGCATACAAATCGCGCACAAACAAAAACGCCGCTCAATGAGCGGCGTTTTTGTTAAATATGGAGCGGGAAACGAGACTCGAACTCGCGACCCCGACCTTGGCAAGGTCGTGCTCTACCAACTGAGCTATTCCCGCAAATGGCGTCCCCTAGGGGACTCGAACCCCTGTTACCGCCGTGAAAGGGCGGTGTCCTAGGCCACTAGACGAAGGGGACACGCTGCCCGGAACACATGGTGTGTGTTTCGGTGCCCAGATCCGCATCCGAAGACTTGGTTCTGGTTTCACTCAGCCCTGCCCGAAAGCAACGCTGTTTAAAAATGGAGCGGGAAACGAGACTCGAACTCGCGACCCCGACCTTGGCAAGGTCGTGCTCTACCAACTGAGCTATTCCCGCATTGGCGTCCCCTAGGGGACTCGAACCCCTGTTACCGCCGTGAAAGGGCGGTGTCCTAGGCCACTAGACGAAGGGGACACACTACAACATTCACTCCCTGCTTCGTTTCGCTGTGTGCTTTACGCTGCAAGTGGCGCGCATTCTATGGATGGATTGAGAGGTCGTCAACCCCCTGATATAAATTTATTTAAATCAATGACTTCGCCCTGCTTTCCGGCCCCAATCCGGATTTTCCGTCGCCCGGTGTTTGGCGCCTATATTCTGACACTCACCAAGGCGTTATAGTCGGCGCCATCAATGATGGCAATATGCTCTACAGATGCCAGCATTTATATAAGCAGACAGCGGCCGATACAGATTGAGCCACATCGATCCAACTCGTCGAGCGGCCCTGGGCGCTTATACAGCAAGCCACTACACTCGCACGCGAACCCTAAGAAGAGGTCTTACCGGTGACACCACTCATGATCACCCTGCTCGTCGTAGCCGGGATCGCATTATTGATCGCCATTGGCTACATCAACCATGTGGTGGAAAACAATAAGCTGGAAAGGGCCCGTACCAAGGTTGAACTCAACGATCGTCTGCGTCGTTGCGGTGAGATCACCGAAACCTTCCCCGGCCAATTGATGACACCGGCGCTCAAGTTGCTGCTGACGCGCCTGGAATTGAATGTTTGCCAACGCCTGCTGAACCTGGAAAAAACCAGTTCCAACCTCAAGGCCCGGATTACTGAACTGGAAGCTCTGGTGGGCCAAGGCGAATCGATCCCGGTCAACAACCCGCCGGCACCGATCCAGACCGAAGCCAAGGCCAAGGATGTACGCTTCCTCCTTGAAGCCTTGCACGGCCAGATCACCCGCGCGGCACAGGACGGCTTCCTGCCGCCCAACGAAGCCAAGCGCTGGATCCGCGAGGTCCGCCATATTCTGGTGCTGCTGCACATCGAGTTCTTCAACAACCTTGGCCAGCACTCCCTGCAACAGAACCAGCCCGGTCAGGCACGCCTGGCGTTCGAACGCGGTGCGCAATACCTGCGCAAACAGCAGGAACCACAGATCTACGCCGAACAACTGGAGTACCTGGAAAAACTCCTGGCCCGCGCCAACGCACAAGTCATGGACCGCATTGCCCCGGTAGAAGGCGAAGTGAACCAATTGACCGAAGGCCTCAAAGACGTTGAGGCGGATGCGGACTGGAAGAAGAAAGTGATCTACGACTGATCAGCGACAAAAGAGAAAGCCACCGGGAGGTGGCTTTTTTTGGGTTGAGATTTGGTTGGGTGAGCACACCGCCGCAACGGGTTGGCTGCCAGGTCGTCATCGCGAGCAGGCTCACTCCCACAGGGTCGGTGCAGGCATCAAAGCCTGAAATGCCCCACCATCCCCTTCAACTCAACCCCCAACTGCGCCAGCTCGATACTCGACGCCGCATTCCCCTGCATCGCCAGTGAAGACTGATCTGCACTGGCCCGAATACTCGTGACACTGCGATTGATCTCCTCGGCCACCGAACTCTGCTCCTCGGCAGCCGCAGCGATCTGCTGGTTCATCTGCTGAATCAACGACACCGCTGCCGCAATACTACCCAACGCACTCTCTGTCTGCAGCGCATCGCTGACCGCCAGTTTCACCAACTCGCCACTGCTCTGGATCTGCTGCACCGACGTCTGCGCAGCCGAGCGCAAGGCGCTGACCAGCCGCTCGATTTCCTCGGTCGATTGTTGAGTCCGCTTGGCCAATGCCCGCACTTCATCGGCCACCACCGCAAACCCCCTGCCCTGCTCGCCGGCTCGTGCAGCCTCGATGGCGGCATTGAGCGCCAGCAGATTGGTTTGTTCTGCGACACTTTTGATGACGCCGAGCACTGTGCCGATGTTCTGGATTTCCGCGCTCAGGCTTTCAATGCTCGAACTGGCCGAAGTAGCCGAATCCGCCAGTTGCTCGATCCGCGCCATACTCTGGCGCACCACATGCTGACCGCTTTCAACCTTGCCATCCGCCGTTTGCGCCGCCACGGCGGCTTCCTCGGCATTACGCGCGACATCGTGCACGGTGGCTGTCATCTGGTTCATCGCAGTGGCGACCTGTTCGGTTTCTTCCTTCTGGCTGCTGACTTCAAGATTGGTCTGTTCAGTCACTGCCGACAGCGATTGCGCTGAAGTGGCCAGTTGCTCGATGCCGGCCTGCAAACCGCTGACGATATGGCTCAGCCCTGCGCCCATCTGCTGCATCGCTTGCATCAACTGACCAATCTCGTCGCGGCGGGTCACGTCGATGGTCCCGCTCAAATCCCCCGAGGCGATCTGTTGCGCTACAGAAATCACACTGCGCAGCGGCCCCACGATCAACCGGGTGATGACCCACGCGGCAATCAATCCGACCAACAAAGCCAGAGCCGAAGAGCCAATGATCAGCAGCGAGTTCTTTTTCAGTTCGGTCTGCATCGACTGGTCTTCGGCGACATAGGCCTGGTCCACCCGCTCCACCACTTGGGCAGCGCGTTGATGCAATTGCTGATAGACGGTTTTTTCTTGCTCCAGCAGGCCGGTGTACTCGGTGAGTTTGTCGCTGAAACTGGCGATATGGCCGATCACTTCATTGAGGACGGTCTGGTAGCCCTCATCCTTGACCGTGGTTTTCAGCTCTTCAGCCTGAGCCAGTGCCTGACTGGCCTGTTCGATCTTGCCTTGTCCCGCGCTGTCGTCGCCCTTGCGGCTCTGGTCCAGACGCACGCGCGCTTCGTTCATGGCTTGCAGCATCAACCGGGAGACCTGGCTGACCTGATTGGCCTGCTCGATGAATTGCGCACCGTCCTTGCCCTCGGAATCCTTCAAGGTGTAGGTGCCGTCATCGGCAAGCCCGGTCTGCAACACATCGAGATTGTTGGCTACACTGGACACCGACCAACTGGCCATTTCCAGTGCGAGGTCCTTGGCCTGGCTGAGCGAGACAAACTCGTCGAACGCCTTGCGATAGGCGCCGAGGGACTGTCCGACATCGTTCATCACCGGCACATTTGCCGCAGACGCGGCCTTGAGTTCGTTCGCCAGAGCGATCAAGCCATCGACGCCTTCATGCAGGGCATCGACGGTTTTCGGGTTGCCGTGCAAGGCATACTCCTGCTCCAGCAGGCGCACCTTCAGCAGACCGTTGTTGAGCGACGACATCTGCTTGAGCCCGTCGAAACGATGGCTGATGGTTTGCAGGGACCAGACGCCGATGGCCGCCACCAGAGCGGTCAACAACAGCACCAGCACAAACCCGATACTCAGTTTTTTTGCCATACCGAGGTTGGCAAAACGTCCTTGCGCGGCCGAAATCATTGCACTTAGTCCCCTGCCATTTTCTGTAGATGCAGATTCGCAATGGGCCTGTGGCAACACAAGTCTCTGGCATCGGAATAATGGCAAAAAGCTACGTCTGCGTCGTTTTCAGAACGCTTGAGGTCGATCCCGAGCGGTGGCCTGAAAAAATGCCCGGGCTCGCGGATCGCAGGCACACGCCACATTGATGCGCAGCCATTCATTGGCCGCGCCAGCAGGGTCAAATGCCGTCGCCGATGACAGCACGACGCCGAACCGTCGGGCCTGTACCCGCACCTGAGCGTAGTCCGGCAGCCGCGATCGCGCCCAGATGAACAGACCTCCCGTGGGCTTGCCGAAAACCTCCCAATCAGCGTCTTCGAGCTGCTGCAATGCCGCCTGTCGATCGTTGTTCAAGCGCTGGCGCTGGCGCTGCACCAATTTGCGGTAGGCGCCATTGGCCAACAGACAGGCCAGAACAGACTCGCAAAATCTTGAGGCGCCCAAACTGCTGATCATCTTGACCTCGGCCAGTTGCGCAATCACTTCGCTAGTGGCCACCACAAAACCGACTCGCAGGGAGCTGCTGAGGGTTTTGGAATAGCTGCCGACGTAGATCACGCAGTCATCCAGTGCCGCGAGGCGCTTGCCGGGGCCATTGTGCAGGTCTGCATAGACGTCGTCTTCGATCACCTGCACACCGTGTTCTTTCGCCAGTTGCAGCACCTGCTGCGCCACCCCCGATGTCAGGCTGCAGCCGGTAGGGTTGTGGTGGAAGCTATTGATGAACAATCCGCGTGGCCGATGTTTCAGCAGCAACGCTTCCAGCGCTGCAACGTCCGGCCCCTGCGGCGTTCGTGGGACTTCGAGCATGGTGACACCGTGCAACCTGAGCAGATCGAACAGCATGGGGTAACCGGGGCTTTCCACCACCACGCTGTCACCCGGCTTGAACAACACTCGCACGATCAAGTCCAGGGCCTGGCTGGCGCCCGAAGTGGTCAGGATTTGACTGTCCTCAACGCTGATATCCAGCCGTTTCAGGCGTTTGAGAATCTGCCTGCGCAAGGCAGGCAAACCCAGCGGCGTGCTGTAGTTGAACAGACCGGCCATGTCGGTGCGACTGACCTGACGGATCGCGTAAGCCAGGTCGTCCGTTTCACGCCAGCTTTCGGGTAGCCCTCCACCACCCAGTTGCAACTCACACGAGGGAGCGCCCTCCTTGTCCTCAGCCCCTTCGAAACACACAGCCTGCGGATGCCCCTGAGCAGCCGCAGCCGTGGCCGCCACGACAAAACCCGCGCCATGACGCGACGCCAGCACACCCTGCGCGACCAGACGCTCACAGGCCTCGGCGACACAAGACTGACTGAGCAAGTTGATCCGCGCGATTTGTCGTACCGAAGGCAATCGCGCACCCGGCTCCACACCATTGCAACGGAGCCAACAGGTTAGCGCTTCGACAATTTGCTGGACGACCGGCACGAGGGCCTGTCGATCGATTCTCAATTCCATGAGCAAGAAACTCCTGTGCATTCTGCGCAAAGCAGTTAATCACAGGAGCGCTGAAAGGGATGTGCGACAACGCCGCCAAAACCCTTGGTTTTAACCATTTGAAACACACTGCCTGAAACTGCAGGTTTCATGTTTTCTATGGATTTCGCGTCTCTTTTTAGAACGCTGTGACCCCACCATCCACAGCCAATGAATGGCCCGTGGTAAAGGCAGCCCCATTGCTGCACAGGTACAGCACCGCGCTGGCGATTTCCTCGACTTTACCGATGCGGCCCACCGGGTGCATCGCATTGGCGAACTCACCTTTCTTCGGGTCGGCTTCATAGGCGCGGCGGAACATGTCGGTGTCGATCACCGCCGGGCATACGGCATTGACGCGGATTTTTTTCTTCGCGTATTCGATGGCGGCGGATTTGGTCAGGCCGATTACCGCATGTTTGGAGGCGGCATAGATGCTCATCTTCGGCGCAGCACCAAGCCCCGCCACCGAGGCCGTGTTGACGATCGCGCCGCCACCCTGGGCCAGCAACAGCGGCAACTGGTATTTCATGCACAGCCATACACCTTTGACGTTGACGCCCATGATCGCGTCGAACTCGTCGACAGAACCGTCGGCCAACTTACCCTTTTCGATCTCGATGCCGGCGTTGTTGAAGGCATAGTCGAGACGGCCGTAGGTATTGACCACTTCATCCATCAGATTCTTTACATCGCTTTCCAGCGTGACGTTGCAACGCACGAAGGTCGCTTCGCCGCCCGCCGTACGAATCAGCGCCACTGTGCCTTCGCCGCCCGCCGAGTCCATGTCGGCCACCACCACCTTCAAACCTTCAGCGGCGAACGCCTGGGCAGTCGCCCGGCCAATACCATTGGCGGCACCCGTCACTACGGCTACCTGGCCGGAAAACGTCATGCTCATTGTTTTGTCCTCGAAGAGAAGTTTTGCGGGGGATCGCGTTTTCCCAGTCTAGCCATGGCAGCACACGACGCGGCAGCACTATCAGAAGGCCGGTTGGGCGCCCATGAATTGCAGTGATGGAACTACCGTACCAACTATCACTGTACTGGATCAGCCTGCATTCGCCGCATCAGCCAAACTTGCGGCATCGCCCATGAAGGTCTATCAACAAGGCTTCATTCATCTTGAGTGCCTGCCATGACTTCACAGACCAATCGCCAGTTCCTGCTCGCCAAACGCCCCGTGGGTGCGGCGACCCGCGAGACATTCACGTATCGGGAAGTACCGGTCGGCGAACCGGCTGCGGGTCAGATCCTGGTCAAGAACGAATACCTGTCCCTGGACCCGGCCATGCGTGGCTGGATGAACGAAGGCAAGTCCTACATTCCACCGGTCGGTCTTGGTGAAGTGATGCGCGCGCTGGGTGTAGGCAAAGTCATCGCGTCGAACAATCCGGGCTTCGCGGTCGGCGACTACGTCAAC
This sequence comes from Pseudomonas sp. NFX224, assembly GCF_048565165.1. Classification (NCBI taxonomy): domain Bacteria; kingdom Pseudomonadati; phylum Pseudomonadota; class Gammaproteobacteria; order Pseudomonadales; family Pseudomonadaceae; genus Pseudomonas; species Pseudomonas sp. NFX224. The sequence goes on from NZ_CP183416.1 coordinate 1,352,682, forward strand.
GGCGCCCTGGGTGTGCAGGATTACTTCCTCGGCGAGCCGCGCGGTTTCTACAAGGTCGATCCGACACTCGCACCACTGCCGCGTTATCTGTCCGCGCTGGGCATGACCGGCATGACCGCTTACTTCGCCTTGCTCGATGTCGGCGCGCCAAAGGCTGGTGAAACCGTGGTGTTGTCGGGCGCAGCCGGTGCGGTGGGCAGCATTGCCGGGCAGATCACCAAGATCAAAGGATGTCGGGTGGTCGGCATCGCCGGCGGCGCGGACAAGTGCAAGTTCCTGATCGATGAACTGGGTTTTGACGGTGTCATCGATTACAAGAACGAAGACGTCATCGCCGGCCTCAAGCGTGAATGCCCGAAAGGTGTCGACGTGTATTTCGATAACGTTGGCGGTGACATTCTCGACGCGGTGTTGAGCCGTCTGAACATGAAGGCGCGAGTAGTGATTTGCGGCGCCATCAGCCAGTACAACAACAAGGAAGCGGTCAAAGGCCCGGCCAACTACCTGTCGCTGCTGGTCAACCGCGCACGCATGGAAGGCTTCGTGGTGATGGACTACGCGGCACAGTTCGCCGCTGCCGGCCAGGAAATGGCGGGCTGGATGGCCAAGGGGCAGCTCAAGAGCAAGGAAGACATTGTCGAAGGCCTGGAGACCTTCCCGGAGACGCTGATGAAGTTGTTCAGCGGGGAGAATTTTGGCAAGTTGGTGTTGAAGGTTTAACACCAAACAAATCCAGGAGCGAGTTTGCTCGCGATTGCGGTGAATCAGCCAGCATGAATGTCGACTGATACGCCCTCATCGCGAGCAGGCTCGCGCCTACAGGTTTAGCGGTGTTTACGCCAGCTCTGCCACCACAGAAGCCAACGCCTTCGCCGGATCGGCCGCCTGGCTGATCGGACGTCCGATCACCAGATAGTCGGAACCGGCGTCCAGCGCCTGACGCGGGGTCAGGATGCGGCGTTGGTCGTCCTGGGCGCTGCCCGCAGGACGAATCCCCGGGGTCACCAGTTGCAACGACGGGTGCGCCGATTTCAGAGCCTGGGCTTCCAGGGCCGAACACACCAGACCATCCATCCCGGCTTTTTCCGCCAGTGCGGCCAGGCGCAGCACTTGCTCCTGCGGCTCTATGTCCAGACCGATACCCGCCAGATCCTCACGCTCCATGCTGGTCAGCACGGTTACGCCGATCAGCAACGGCTGCGGGCCGCTGCGCTTGTCCAGTACTTCACGGCAAGCCGCCATCATGCGCAGGCCACCGGAGCAGTGCACGTTGACCATCCACACGCCCATTTCCGCTGCCGCTTTAACGGCCATGGCGGTGGTGTTCGGAATGTCGTGAAACTTGAGGTCCAAGAACACTTCGAAACCCTTGTCGCGCAGGGTGCCGACGATTTCCGAAGCGCAGCTGGTGAAGAGTTCTTTACCGACTTTGACCCGGCACAGCTTCGGGTCCAACTGATCGGCCAGCTTCAGTGCGGCGTCACGGGTAGGGAAATCCAGGGCGACGATGATAGGAGTCTGGCAGGCGGACATGAGTGGGCTCTCAGGCAAGTCGAAATCGGCGCGCATTGTAGCGGAACCAAGGGCGCTGCGGGACCCGATGATCGGTAAATCATCGATAACGCTCAGGCAAGACTAGCCTTTGCGGCAATTGTGTCGAGTCCGGTACATTCCCGACACGCCCACAACACCCTTGCCCGCTACCCTCGCCACCCGCAATACGTCTTTACAACAGCACTTCCCGCCCCCGGGCCGGACGCCTATGCTGAAACCACAACCTCGCAGCCCATCTTTGTGGTTGGCAGCCTACCTGGCAGATGAACGCACGCATGCATAACACCCAAGCTCCCGTGAACGACGATCAAAAAGCGCCCGGCGACGACAAACGCTGGAGCATTCGCGCCCTGATCGTCGACGATGACGTCCCGATCCGCGAACTGATGATCGACTACCTCGCCCGGTTCAACATCCACGCCAGCGGCGTCACGGATGGCACTGCCATGCGCCAGGCCCTGCAAGCGGAGCATTTCGACGTGGTGGTGCTCGACCTGATGCTGCCCGGCGAAGACGGTCTGTCGCTGTGCCGCTGGTTACGCGCCGAGTCGGACATCCCGATCCTGATGCTCACCGCCCGCTGCGAACCCACCGACCGGATCATCGGCCTGGAACTGGGTGCCGACGACTACATGGCCAAGCCGTTCGAGCCACGTGAACTGGTGGCGCGTATCCAGACCATCCTGCGCCGGGTTCGTGACGACCGCAGCGAACAACGGGCGAACATCCGTTTCGACAACTGGCGCCTGAACAGCGTGCTGCGTCAGTTGATCGCCGCCGATGGCCTGGTGGTGCCGCTGTCCAATGCCGAATTCCGCCTGCTCTGGGTGTTCATCGAACGTCCACGTCGGGTCTTGAGCCGCGAGCAACTGCTGGACGCCGCCCGCGGTCGCTCGATCGAAGCCTTCGATCGCAGCATCGACCTGCTGGTGTCGCGCTTGCGCCAGAAACTCGGTGACGACCCCAAAGCCCCTCAGTTGATCAAAACCGTGCGCGGTGAAGGCTACCTGTTCGATGCGCGAGACATCGGCTGATGCGCGGGCGCTTCGATACGCTGTTCGGTCGCCTGTTTGGCGTGCTGCTGATCGCGATCTTCCTGGCGCACATGCTGGCGTTTGCCTGGTTTCACTATTACGGCCCGCCGCCACCGCCCCGCCCCCCTGGGTTTTCCGAAGATTTCGCCGGACAACCACCGCCAGTGGACCCGCGCTTCAAAGCGCTTCCGCCACGGCCATGGTTCGGTGGGCCGCTGGTGCCGCTGACGTTTCAGTTGATCTCGCTGATCATTGCCGCGTGGTACGGCGCCAAGCTGCTGAGTAGGCCGATCCAGCGCCTGAGCGACGCCGCCGAGCGCTTGAGCGAAAACCTCGACAGTGAGCCACTCGACGAATCTGGCCCGCGGGAAGCACGGCAGGCGGCGCATACCTTCAACAAAATGCAGCGCCGGATCATCGAGCAGGTCAAGCAACGCTCACGGATGCTCGGCGCGGTGTCCCACGACCTGCGCACGCCACTGTCACGGTTGAAGCTGCGGCTGGAGCAGATCGACGACGACAAACTGCAAGGCCAGATGCGCCAGGACCTGGACGACATGATCAGCATGCTCGACGCCACCCTGACCTACCTGCACGAGCAACGCACCAGCGAGGCACCGCAATGGATGGATGTGCAGGCACTGGTTGAGTCGCTGAGCGAAAACGCCCAGGACCAGGGCGCCGATGTTCAGGCCCGCGGCCATTGTGCGCCGCTGCAAGTGCAGCCGATGGCATTGCGCTCCTGCGTCAACAACCTGCTGGACAATGCCTTGCGCTATGCCGGACAGGCGTTGATCACGCTGGAAGACCATCGCGAACAACTGGTCATCCGGGTCATCGACCACGGACCGGGTATCGCGGCGGAGCAACGTGAGGCGGTGTTCGAGCCGTTCTTTCGCCTGGAAGGTTCACGCAATCGCAATTCCGGCGGCGTCGGCCTGGGCATGACCATCGCCCGTGAAGCGGCAGAGCGGCTGGGTGGTCAATTGAGCCTGGAAGAAACGCCGGGGGGCGGCTTGACCGCGATTATCCATCTCCCTCGCACCTGAGCCCACAGGTTCTCGATGGTCTGACAGATGTGTACCGAATGGTACAAACCCCACACACCCACGACAACTCGCCCCTTGAGGCTGCATAAGCCGGTGCACCCGCCGGTTTTCCATTCCAGGGAGTGAGCCCAATGATTGGTAGCGTCAGCAATTACACGAGCTACACCGGCACCAGCAGCGCCACAGCCGGCAGTGCCCGCTCGCAGCAGTTCCAGAAGGAACTGCTGACGAAACTCGATAGCAATAGCGACGGTGCGGTGGATCAGGATGAGCTCAGCAGTGCGCTGTCGCAGAAAAGCGATGACGGCCTGCTGGTCAGCCTGAGCAAGAACTTCGCCGATCTCGACAGCGACGAGAGCGGGAGCCTGAGCACTGAGGAACTGGCCGCGATGGCCCCGCCACCGCCCCCACCACGGGACGAGGCACCGAACACCGAACTCGCTGACGCGCTGATCAGCGCCCTGGACGCCGACGGTGACGGCGCCATCAGCAGCGATGAACTGAGCAGCGGCCTGACCAGCGCCGGTAGTACCGCAGACAGTTCGCAAGTTTTCTCGGCCCTGGACAAGAACGAAGACGGCACCATCAGCCAGGATGAGCTGGCCAGCAGTCTGACGCCGCCACCGCCACCACGGGAAACGTCCAGCGAGGAGACATTCAGTGTGGCCGATGCCGACACCCTTACTGCTCAATCGACCTCAACTGAAGCCCTGAACAAAATGATCGCCAATCTGAGCAAGCAGTATTCGCTCGACAACGTGGCGAGCGTGGGCAAGTACCTGAACGTGGCGACCTGAGGTCCTGACCGAAACAAATGTGGGCGCGAGCAAGCTCGCTCCCACAGGGGTCGCATGGACCGCGAACTCAGCGCTTACGCAGAATCACGCTACCGATCGAGTAACCGGCGCCGAACGAGCTGAGTACCGCCAGCGAACCGGCAGGCAGGTCGTCCTGGTTCTTGTGGAACGAAATCACCGAACCTGCGGAACTGGTGTTGGCGTAGGTGTCGAGAATCACCGGCGCTTCCTGTTCGGAGGCGTCGCGACCGAGCAGTTTCTTGACGATCAGGTGGTTCATGCTGAGGTTGGCCTGGTGCAGCCAGAAACGCTTCACGTCGCTGACGTTGAGCTGGTTTTCTTGCAGATGCTCACCGATCAGCTCGGCCACCATCGGGCAGACTTCCTTGAACACCTTGCGGCCTTCCTGCACGAACAGCTTGTCTTTGGCACCGATACCCTCTTCCGCCGCGCGGTTGAGGAAGCCGAAGTTGTTGCGGATGTTGTTGGAGAACTTGGTCAGCAGCTTGGTGCTGACGATGTCGAACTGGTACTTGGACGTGGCCAGGTCAGCGCGCTCGATGATCACGGCGGTCGCCGCATCGCCGAAGATGAAGTGGCTGTCGCGGTCGCGGAAGTTCAGGTGACCGGTGCAGACTTCCGGGTTGACCATCAGGATCGCCCGGGCCTGGCCCAACTGGATGCTGTTGGCGGCGGTCTGGATGCCGAAGGTCGCCGAAGAACAGGCCACGTTCATGTCAAAACCGAAACCCTGAATGCCCAACGCTTCCTGTACTTCGATGGCAATCGCCGGGTAGGCGCGTTGCAGGTTGGAGCAGGCGACGATCACGCCGTCGATGTCCGCTGCGGTTTTGCCGGCACGTTGCAAGGCCTGTTCGGCTGCGCCGATGGCCATCTGGCAGAGCACCGACCATTCGTCGTTCGAACGCTCCGGCAGGCGTGGCGCCATGCGTTGCGGGTCGAGGATGCCTTCCTTGTCCATGACAAAGCGGCTCTTGATGCCGGAAGCTTTTTCGATGAACGCTGCGCTGGACTCGGTCAATGCTTCGATTTCACCGCTCGCGATGGCGTCGGCGTTATCGGCGTTGAATTGCGCCACATAGGTATTGAAAGACTGCACCAGCTCTTCGTTGGAGATGCTGTTGGCCGGGGTGTACAGGCCGGTGCCACTGATGACGACGTTATGCATGGTCGTGTCTCTAATCTGTTCAGGCAGAAAGCATTGGCACCGTCGTACCAATACACAAAGGGTCTATTCCCATCCGGGGGACGCAAACCTGGCATCGCTTTATTCCGACCTGCCCGCGGCGGCGAAGGCTCAAAACCGCGGGGCCGGCGTTTATAGGCGCGAAGTTTGCCATAAACCTTGGATTTTGGCGCCTTTTGCGAGAGCAGCAGCGTACCAATGTGCGAGCGAGCCTGCTCGCAATGGCGGTATATCAGGCAAACATTGGCGTCGACTGACACTCCGTCATCGCGAGCAGGCGCGCTCCCACAGGGTACGGTGGGAGCCCCTGTTTTATGGCTCGACCTGGCTCCACTGCTTGTTCAGGCGCTTATCAGAAATCGGCACCTTGGTCCCCAATTGCTGGGCGAACAGCGACACCCGGTATTCCTCCAGCCACCAGCGATACAGTTCCAGTTGTGGATCGCGCTTGCCTTCCTGGGCGTGCTTGTTGGCGCGGGCCTGGTATTGCGTCCACAGGCCGGACAATTCACCACTCCAGACCCGGTCCCGTTGCACCTGAGCGCCGATTTTCTCGAAACGCTGCTCGATGGCCTTGAGATAGCGCGGTAATTCCTTGAGCCACTGCATCGGCGTTTCCCGGACAAACCCCGGATACACCAGATGGCTGAGTTGCTGCTTGATGTCGTTCAGGGCCACGGCTTGCGCCAGATCGATCTTGCCCTTGAAGCGCTTTTGCAGGCCGTGCCAGAGCTTGAGGATTTCCAGGGTCAGCCTCGCCACACGTTCAGCATGTTCAGTCCAGGCGCCACGCTTGCGTTCGGCCAACGACGCCAATCCAGCACCGTCACGGGGCAACGGGTCTTCGCCTTCAAGAATGCAGCTGTCGAGGCTGGCCAGCAGAATGTCTTCCACCAGCGCATCGACGCGGCCCATGTCGCGGTACAGCAGGCCCAGTTCGGTCAGGCCCGGCAACTTGCCGCGCAGGAATTTCGCCGATTCGGCTAGTTGCTGCATGAGCAGACGCTGCAAGGCACGGCGATGCTGGAACTCGGCTTCGGCCGGCGTCGAGAAACGTCCTTCCTTGACCGTACCGCCCTCTTCCACCAGTGCCGGATAGACCGTCATCGACAACCCGGCGATCTTTTGCTGGGTTTTCTCGGCCACGGCAGCGAACACTTTCGGCTCGACCGGCTGCTGGCTTTTCGCGGTTTGCGGCACGGCCAATGCGGCTTGGCTGGCTTCAGCGAAACGCGCAGTCAGCTCGGCCAGATCCCGGCCTTCACCCAGGAACTTGCCCTGGGCATCGACGATTTCCAGATTCATCCGCAGGTGGCTCTCAACCTGCTGCGCGGCCTCGCTCCAGGCTTCGTCACTGACGCGGGCGCCCGTCATGCGCAGCAGCTCACGACCCAACGCCTGGGGCAGCGAGCCCTCGGCAAAGGTCATGCGTTGCAACGCGGCTTTGACAAAGTCCGGCACCGGCACGAAGTTCTTGCGCAGGGCCTTGGGCAGGTTACGCACCAACGCAATGCACTTGGCTTCGATAACGCCCGGCACCAGCCATTCCAGACGCTCCGGCGGCAACATCGGCAGCAGCGGCGCCGGCACCCGCAGGGTCACGCCGTCGCGTGGATGGTTCGGTTCGAAGTGGTAGCTCAGGGCCAGCTCCAGATCGCCAATGTGCAGCGTATCCGGGTAATGCTGGGCAGTGACTTCGCTGGCTTCGCGGGCCAGCACGTCCTCTTCGCGCATGATCAGCAGCTGTGGGTCTTTCTGGCTGTTGATCCGGTACCAACTGTCGAAGGTCGCGGTCTGGTGAATCTCCGCCGGCAGGCGTGCGTCGTAGAAGGCGTACAGGGTTTCTTCGTCGGCGAGGATATCGCGACGGCGAGCCTTGGCTTCCAGTTCGTCGAGTTGCTCCAGCAACTGCTTGTTGGCCGTCAGGCACTTGGCCCTGGACTGGATTTCGCCACGCACCAGCCCTTCGCGGATAAACAGCTCGCGGGACACTACCGGGTCGACCGGGCCGTAATGCACCGGCCGACGACCGACCACGATCAGCCCGAACAGGGTGATCTGCTCGAACGCCACGACCTGTCCGCGCTTCTTCTCCCAATGGGGTTCGAAGTGGTTTTTCTTGATCAGGTGCCCGGCCAGCGGCTCGATCCAGTCGGCATCGATCTTGGCGACCATGCGCGCGTAGAGCTTGGTGGTTTCCACCAGTTCGGCGGTCATCAGCCATTGCGGGCGTTTCTTGCCGATACCCGACGACGGATGAATCCAGAAGCGCCGCTGACGCGCGCCGAGGTAGTCGCCGTCTTCGGTCTTCTGGCCGATCTGGCTCAGCAGGCCGACCAGCACCGCTTTGTGCAGCTTCGGATAATCCGCCGGCTCTTTGTTGAGGCTCAGCTGCATGTCGCGGCAGATCAGGCTCAACTGGCGATGGGAATCACGCCATTCACGCAGACGCAGGTAATTCAGGAAATTCTTGCGGCACCAGTTGCGCAGCGGACTGGCGGTCAGCGCCTGGCGCTGCTCTTCGAAACCGCGCCACAGATTGACCAGCCCGGCGAAGTCCGAATCGGTGTCTTTCCATTGGGCGTGGGCCTGATCCGCTGCTTGCTGACGCTCCGGCGGACGCTCGCGCGGGTCCTGAATCGACATGGCGCTGGCGACGATCAGCACTTCCTGCAAGCTGCCCAGTTTGGCCGCTTCGAGCAACATGCGGCCCATGCGCGGGTCCACCGGCAACCGCGCCAATTGTCGACCCAACGGGGTCAACTGGCTGTTGCGGTCTACCGCCGAGAGTTCTTGCAGCAGGTTGTAACCGTCGCTGATCGCTTTGCCATCAGGCGGCTCGATAAACGGGAACGCGGTGACCTCGCCAAGGCGCAGGTGCAGCATCTGCAAAATGACCGCTGCGAGGTTGGTACGCAGGATTTCCGGATCGGTAAATTCCGGGCGCCCGAGGAAGTCTTCTTCGCTGTAGAGGCGGATGCAGATACCCGGCTCGACCCGTCCGCATCGACCTTTACGCTGGTTGGCGCTGGCCTGGGAAACGGCCTCGATCGGCAGGCGCTGGACCTTGGCGCGATAGCTGTAGCGACTGATGCGCGCGGTGCCGCTGTCGATCACGTAGCGGATGCCCGGTACCGTCAGCGAGGTTTCCGCGACGTTGGTCGCCAGTACCACGCGACGCCCCGGGTGCGACTGGAAAATCCGCTGCTGCTCGGCCGGCGACAAGCGTGCGTACAACGGCAGGATTTCGGTGTGTTTGAGCTGAGCCTTGCGCAGCATGTCGGCGGCGTCGCGAATCTCGCGCTCGCCTGGCAGGAACACCAACACGTCGCCGGGGCTGCGGCGTTCGCTGCGCTCATAAGCAGCGATTTCGTCGAGGGTGGCGAGGATTGCCTGATCCACGGTCAGGTCGTCCTCGACCCGGTTGCCCTCTTCGTCTTGCTCAAGCGTCAGCGGGCGATACCAGGTGTCCACCGGGAAGGTGCGACCGGAGACTTCGACAATCGGTGCATCGTCGAAGTGCCTGGAAAAGCGCTCCAGATCGATGGTCGCCGAGGTGATGATGACCTTCAGGTCCGGGCGACGCGGCAGCAGGGTTTTCAGGTAGCCGAGCAGGAAGTCGATGTTGAGGCTGCGTTCGTGGGCTTCGTCGACGATGATCGTGTCGTAGCGTTCCAGATACCGGTCGTTCTGGGTTTCCGCCAGCAGGATGCCGTCGGTCATCAGTTTGATCAGCGTATTGGAATCGCTCTGATCCTCGAAGCGCACCTGATAGCCGACCAGCGCGCCCAATGGCGTGCCCAGTTCTTCGGCAACCCGACTGGCGACGCTGCGTGCCGCGATCCGCCGTGGCTGGGTATGGCCGATCAGGCCATGCTGGCCGCGACCGATTTCCAGGCAGATCTTCGGCAACTGGGTGGTTTTACCCGAGCCGGTTTCGCCGGCGATGATCAGCACCTGATGCTTTTCCAGCGCCTTCTTGATTTCGTCGCGCTTGGCGGCAATCGGCAGGCTGTCGTCGTAACGAATCACCGGCAGGCTCGCCTTGCGCGCCAGCACCTGATCGCAGGACACCTGCATGCGTGCCACCCACTGGGCCAGCTTGGCCTCGTCGGGTTTCTTGCGCAGCTCAAGCAACTGCCGCCGCAGCCGGTGGCGGTCGGCGAGCATGGCGTGATCGAGGTTTTTCAGCAATTTGTCGATGGAGGGCGATTCGTCGGTCATCGGGTACGCAATTCAGTCGTCTAGTGGCGCAGGGTGCCGATTGTCGCAGATTTAAAGGACAAGCGAGGTGCGGAGCCGACTATTTGCGCCGATACGGAAACACATCGATCACCTTCCCCGCCCGAATCGCCTCCTGCAGGCTCTTCCAGTAATCGGCGTTGTACAACTCACCATGCAGTTGATCGAACAGCTTGCGCTGGCCGGAATCGGCAAACAGGAACGGCGGAAACTCTTCCGGGAACACATCCAGCGGTCCGATCGAGTACCACGGCTCGGAAGCCATTTCGTCTTCCGGGGTGCGCGGCTGCGGGATGTGGCGGAAGTTGGCTTCGGTCAGGAAACAAATCTCGTCGTAGTCGTAGAACACCACGCGACCGTGACGGGTGACGCCGAAGTTCTTCAGCAGCATGTCGCCGGGAAAGATATTGGCCGCCGCCAGTTGCTTGATCGCCAGGCCGTAGTCTTCCAGTGCCTCGCGCACCTGCGCTTCGTTGGCGTTTTCCAGGTACAGGTTCAGCGGCGTCATGCGCCGTTCGGTCCAGCAGTGGCGGATCAGTACCGTGTCGCCTTCCACCGACACCGTCGACGGCGCGACTTCCAGCAACTCTTCCAGACACGCCGGATCGAATTTGCTCAGTGGAAAACGGAAGTCGGCGAATTCCTGGGTATCGGCCATGCGCCCGACACGGTCGACGCTTTTCACCAAACGGTACTTTTCGATCACCGTCGCGCGGTCAACGTTTTTCGACGGCGAGAAACGGTCCTTGATGATTTTGAATACGGTGTTGAAGCCCGGCAGAGTGAACACGCTCATGACCATGCCACGCACGCCGGGAGCCATGATGAATTGGTCGTCGGTGTTGGCCAGGTGATTGATCAGCGCCCGGTAGAACTCGGACTTGCCGTGCTTGTAGAAGCCGATCGAAGTGTACAGCTCGGCGATGTGCTTGCCAGGCAGGATGCGCTTGAGGAAGCCGATGAACTCCGCCGGTACCGGCACATCCACCATGAAATACGAACGGGTGAACGAGAAGATGATCGACACGTCCGCCTCGTCGGTGATCAGCGCATCGATCTGGATGCCGCGCCCCTCAAGGTGCAACAGCGGAATCGCCAGCGGCCATTGCTCGTCGGCGGTGTAGATGCGGCCCACCAGGTACGCGCCCTTGTTGCGGTAGAGCACCGAGGAAAACAGCTCGACGCTCAGTTCCGGGTCCTTGCAGACCCAATCCGGCAGGTTCTCGCGCAGTTGCGCTTCGAGGCGCTTCAGGTCGCCGGGCAGGTCGGCGTATTCCTCGCTGAAACGGTAGTCGGCAAAAATGCTCGCGAGCATGCCGGACAACTGGCCTTGGGGTTGGTAGGTGCGGGTTTGTGCAGCGCGGGCCCGGCGCAGGCTCGGCCGGGTGGTGTGGATGAACATGCAGCCGTCGCTGATCAGGTCGTGGCTGAACAGCCCGCAGAAGATCGAGTTGTACCAGGTCTCGGACAGTTCATCGTCGAAGCGCAGGTCGATCAGGCTGATGTAGGCGCTTTTCACCAGCGGCCAGCAGCTGACGTCCAGGGTGTCGGTATCAAACGCGGTGCGCAGGCGCTCCACGGTTTCACTGACTTTTTCTTCGTACAGATTGATCCGCGCCGCCGACGCCGATTGCGTCTCCTGCCACTTGGCCTGCTCGAAGCGGGCCCGGGCGCCGTCGGTGATCTGGCGAAAATGCTCGCGGTAATCGTCAAAGCCATCGAGGATCAAGCGGGCGATGTCGGCGGCTGGCCATTGCTGCGGCATGGTGAGACCTCTGCGGGAATTCGTGAGCCTTGAGCTTAGCCAGTGAAGCGGGTGCAGGAGAAGTGTAATTTTGCGGGTGAATTAAATGCCCGTTTTCCGGTTGCCACGAACAAGGCTGTCAGCAACACTCTCGTCCCCATCAAGGAAGGAATCGCGCTGTGAGCCCCGTCGATCTATTTCGTTTACTGTCCCTGGCGGCCATTTGGGGTGCGAGTTTTCTGTTCATGCGCATCATCGCCCCGGTGATTGGCAGCATTCCTACCGCTTTCTTGCGCGTATCGATTGCCGCTGCCGGACTGCTGCTGATCCTCGGGCTGATGCGCATCAGTTGGGATTTCAAGGGCAAACTCAAAACCATAATGCTGCTCGGGGTAATCAACTCCGGGATTCCGGCGACACTCTATTCGGTGGCCGCGCAGGTGCTGCCCGCCGGTTACTCATCGATTTTTAATGCCACGACCCCCTTGATGGGCGTGCTGATCGGCGGCCTGTTTTTCCATGAAAGGCTCACCGCCGCCAAATTGGGGGGTGTATTCCTCGGGTTGCTCGGCGTGGGCGTGCTGACCCGTGCCGGTCCGGTGGCGTTCGACATGGAACTGCTGATGGGCGCCGTCGCCTGCCTGCTCGCGACCACCTGCTACGGGTTTGCGGGGTTTCTAGCCCGCCGCTGGCTCGATCAGGCAGGCGGTCTGGACAGCCGTTTGTCGGCACTGGGCAGCATGCTCGGCGCAACGTTGTTCCTGTTGCCGCTGTTCGGCTACAGCGTGATCAGCCAACCACCCGCGAGCTGGGGCGGCTGGAGTGTCTGGCTGTCGTTGCTGGGGTTGGGGCTGGGATGCACGGCGTTTGCCTACATTATTTACTTCCGGCTGCTGAGCTCGATTGGTCCGGTGAAATCGATGACCACGACCTTTTTGATCCCGTTGTTCGGGGTGTTGTGGGGTGGGCTGTTTCTCGATGAGCCGCTGTCGATGGCGCACGTCTATGGTGGGGTGTTGATTGCGGTGGCGTTGTGGCTGGTGTTGAAGCCGGCGGTGTTAAAGGTGGCTGAGGTGACTGCCAAGTAATTCGGTGGTGATGCTGATGAAGCCATCGCGAGCAAGCTCACTACAGCAGATCTTCTGTACACGGATCTCATGTAGGAGCGAGCCTGCTCGCGATAGCGGTGGAACTGACAACAACGATCACCAGGCCAGGTCACTCACCTCCCCATCCACCAACCGCCGAATCCCCAGCGGATTGGCGTTCTGCAACGCCTCGGGCAGCAACCCATCCGGGTAATTCTGGAAACACACCGGTCGCAGGAAGCGGTCGATGGCCAGTGTCCCCACCGACGTACCGCGAGAGTCAGACGTCGCCGGATACGGTCCGCCATGGACCATCGCCTCACACACCTCGACCCCGGTCGGATAGCCGTTGAGCAGAATCCGCCCGACTTTCTCTTGCAGTATTTCAGCCAGCCAGCGGTATTCCAGCAACTCTTCGGCCTCGCCAATCAACGTCGCTGTCAACTGCCCGCGCAGGCCATGCAGCGCCGCCGCCAACTGCGCCCGATCCTCGATTTCGATGACGATGGTGGTCGGCCCGAACACTTCCTCCTGCAACAACTCATCGCCGTTGAGCAACAAGCTGACGTCGGCCTTGAACACTTGCGGCTGCGCCTGATTGCCCTGCTGCGGTTTGCCCGCCAAATGAGTCAGCCCCGGGTGTTCGTGCAACTCGCTCAGGCCTCGGCTGTAGCTGGCCAATGTGCCGACATTGAGCATGGTTTGCGGCGGTTGCTGGTTCATACTCGCGCAGAAGGTTTCCAGGAACGCGCTGAACTGCGGCGAACGCAAACCAATGACCAGACCCGGATTGGTACAGAACTGACCACACCCCAATGTCACTGAACCGGCCAGTTGCGCCGCGATCTGCTCGCCGCGCACGGCCAATGCCTCGGGCAGCAGGAACACCGGGTTGATGCTCGACATCTCGGCAAACACCGGGATTGGCTGTGGCCGAGTCGCCGCCATGTGGCTCAGGGCATTGCCGCCCTTGAGCGAACCGGTGAAACCCACCGCCTGAATCGCCGGATGCTTGACCAGCCATTCGCCAACGCCACCGCCATAAATCATGTTGAACACACCGGCCGGCATTCCCGTGCGTTCGGCGGCGCGGATGATCGCGTCCGCTACCCACTCGGCGGTTGCCATGTGGCCGCTGTGGGCCTTGAACACCACCGGGCAACCGGCGGCCAGCGCCGAGGCGGTATCGCCTCCGGCGGTGGAAAATGCCAGTGGAAAGTTGCTGGCGCCGAACACCGCCACAGGCCCCAGGGCGATGCGGTACTGACGCAGATCCGGGCGTGGCAATGGCTGGCGGTCCGGCAACGCACGATCGATGCGCGCCCCATAGAAATCACCGCGACGCAGCACCTTGGCGAACAGGCGCAACTGACCGCTGGTGCGACCGCGCTCACCTTGAATTCGTCCGGCGGGCAACGCGGTTTCGCGGCACACCGTGTCGACAAAATCATCACCCAGTGCATCGATTTCATCAGCGATGGCATCGAGGAAGGTCGCGCGCTTTTCTGCACTCAAGTTTCGGTAGATCGGGTACGCGGTGGCGGCAGCCGTGGCCGCCGCGTTCACCTCAGCTTCAGAGGCCTGAAAGAAAAATCCAGGCAGTGGCTCGCCCGTCGTGGCGTCGAGGCTTTGCAGCTGCACTGTGCCGTTGGCACTGCGGCGACCGCCTATGAAGTTGTGTCCGAGAAGTGTGGTCATGTGGGGTCCTTGTACCTGATGCCATTCACTGTAGGCACGAGCAGGCTCGCTCCTACAGGTGGGGGCGGATTACAACGTGCGTACTTTACCGATGCCAAGCGGCTGGGCGCTTTCGCCAATGCCGTTGACCAACGGCGCGCCGAACTCGTCGAGGCTGATCTGGAAGCGATCCCCCGGCTGGGTCTTCACACCGTCGGCAAACGACAGCGTCGCAGTGCCGAAGTAATGCACATGAACATCACCGGGACGCAAAAACTGCGCGTATTTGAAGTGGTGAAATTCAAGGTTGGCCAGGCTGTGGCACATGTTGTCTTCGCCGCTGAGAAATTCCTTCTCCCAGATCGTTTCGCCGTTGCGCTTGATGCGGCTGGTGCCTACCAGGTGCTTGGGCAACTCACCGACACGCAACTCCGGCCCATAAGAGCAACTGCGCAATTTCGAATGGGCGAGGTAGAGGTAGTTGCGACGTTCCATGACATGGTCGGAGAACTCATTGCCCAATGCGTAACCGACGCGGTACGGCTGGCCGTCGTCGCCAATCACGTAGAGCCCGGTGAGCTCCGGTTCTTCACCGGCGTCTTCGGCAAATGGCGGCACCGGGAAATCCGCACCGGGGCGCACGACGATGCTGCCATCGCCCTTGTAGAACCACTCCGGTTGCGCACCGACCTGCCCGGCCGGCGGTTTTCCACCCTCAAGGCCCCATTTGAAAATGCGCATGGTGTCGGTCATGCCGGCTTCGATCTCACCGTCATGCTGGTGCATTTTGTCCCGTGCCGACGCGCTGCCCAGATGAGTCAGGCCGGTGCCGCTGATCAGGCAATGGGCGGGGTCTTCGTGGTCCAGCGGTGGCAGGACTTTGCCCTGCTTCAGCAACGTCGCGTAATCCGGTCCCGGTTCGGTGCCGCGCAAGGCAACTTCTTCTTGCAGATTGCGTTGCGCACGAATCGCCGCCAGTGCCAGTTCACGTGTGCTGCGGGTATCGCGCACCAGCAGAATTTGCGCCCCGGCAACCAGGCCGACCTGGCGTTCGCCCTCAGTGTTTTCAAATTGAATCAGGTGCATGTTGTGCCTCCAATCAGTCAACCGAACGCCGCCCGAAAGCGGCGCTTGAAGGTCATTCGATGATGTTGAAATCGCTCAGGTACTCATCGGAGATTTCCAGGCCCAGGCCCGGTTTGTTGTCGTCGAGCTGGATGTAGCCGTTGACCGGTTGTGGCTCGCCCTTGAACACGTAGTAGAAGAGTTCATTGCCGACTTCGACGTCGAACACCGGGAAGAACTCGGCCATCGGCGAAGCGGTGGTGGACATAGTCAGGTGGTAGTTGTGCATCTGCCCGGCATGGGGGATGACCGGCACCGACCAGGCTTCGGCCATGGCGTTGATCTTGCGCGCGGCGGTGATGCCGCCGACGCGGTTGGTGTCGTACTGGATGACGTCGACGGCGCGGCGTTCCAGCAGGTCTTTGAAGCCATACGAAGTGAATTCGTGCTCGCCGCCCGAGATCGGCATGATCCCCATCTTCTTCAGCTCGATATAGCCTTCGATATCGTCGGCAATCACCGGTTCTTCGAGCCAGCGCGGTTCGAACTCAGCGAGTTTCGGCAACATGCGGCGCGCATATTCCAGGGTCCAGCCCATGTAGCATTCAAGCATGATATCGACGTCCGGGCCGGCCAGTTCACGCAGGGCGCGCACTTGCTCGATGTTCTTGCGCATGCCCGCCGGGCCGTCTTTCGGACCGTAGCCGAAACGCATTTTCAGCGCGGTGAAACCCTGGCTCAGATAGCCTTGGGCTTCTTCGAGGAACAGGTCGAGGTTGTCGTTGGCGTAGAGCTTGGACGCGTAGGTCCAGATCTTTTCCTTGGTGCGCCCGCCGAGCAGCTTGAACACCGGTTTGTTCACGGCTTTGCCCATGATGTCCCAGATCGCGATGTCGATCGCCGAGATCGCCGCCATGCCGATGCCTTTTCGGCCCCAGGCGTGACTCTGGCGGTACATTTTCTGCCAGATGTATTCGTTGTCGAACGGGTCTTCGCCGATGGCGATCGGTGCCAGGTAAGTGTCGATGATTTCCTTGGCCACACGCGGCGCCAGAGCGCAGTTACCGATGCCGACAAGACCGGTGTCAGTCTCGACTTCCACCACCAGCCAGCCGTGGAAACGGAACGAGCCCATGGCGTCGCCGCGTTCGAACAGGATGTCGCTGGCGTTGGTGCAGAAGTGCGCTTGAGGCGGGACGACTTTGCCTTTCCACTCGAAAACGCGGGTACGGATCGCTTTGATTTTCATGAATACAGTTCCTTGGGCTGCCGGTTTCTTGTAGTTGTCGGTCGTGTGCGCAGAGCTTTTTTCGGATGGGCTCCTGCATTCGATGGAGCGACTTTAGCCAGCGCCCGGGGGCTGCGGATAATCACTTATGCGTATCCGGCGATAACCTGGGGTGATAGGAAAAACCGATTATTGGGTGGATCGAGTTATCAGCCACACCACAAAACAAATGTAGGAGCGAGCCTGCTCGCGATGGCGGCATGACAGTCACTGCAAAGGTGTCTGTTTTACCGTCATCGCGAGCAGGCTCGCTCCCACAAGGGTGCTGCGTTGTGTCAGTAGGTGTTCGTGCCCATCCGACAGGCAATCTCGAACGCCTGACGTGTCGCGCCGACGTTGGCCTTACCCTGCCCCGCGATGTCGAATGCGGTGCCGTGGGCCGGTGTGGTGATCGGGATCGGCAAGCCGCCCTGCACCGTCACGCCACGGGAGAAGCCCATCAACTTGATCGCGATCTGGCCCTGGTCGTGATACATGGTGACGACCGCGTCGAAGGCACTGGCATCGCCCTGGACCTTGAGGAAAATCGTGTCGCCCGGATACGGTCCTTCCGCTGCGATTCCCAATGCCTGCGCCGAGCGCACGGCCGGGCCGATGATGTCCAGCTCCTCGCGGCCGAACGAGCCGTTGTCGCCGTTGTGCGGATTCAAACCGCAGACGCCGATGCGCGGTTTCTCCAGGCCGTTGCGCTTGAGCGCGGTGTCGATCAGTTGAATCGCTTCCACCACCCGCTGCTGGCTGAGCAGGCCCGAGACATCGGCCAAGGCTACGTGGGATGTCACCCGGGAAGTCCACAAGTTGTCGAGCACATTGAATTCGCAGAACGGCCCGTGGAAATCCAGCAACTCGGCGAACCAGTGCAACTCGTCGTTGTGCGCCATGCCGGCCATGTGCAGCGAGGTCTTGTTCAGCGGCCCGAACAGGATCGCGTCGGTGGTGCCGGCTTCGGTCAGACGCAGCGCCTTTTCCAGCGTGTCGAGGCTGTAGCGACCGCCAATCACACTCGCTTCGCTGCGCGGGAACTCACCAACGGTGTCACCACGGAAGTCATAGAACAACGGCGTGTCATCGACAAACGCCAACTGCTCCAGCGACTCCACGCGGCGATAGGGAAATTCTGTGCCGGCGATGCGCATGCCGCGACGCATCTCCGCCTCATCGGCAATCAGGATCACGTTGGCTTTGTTGCGCACTTCAGGCTCGGCGAGCAGGCGTGCGATCAACTCAGGACCAATGCCCGCAGGGTCACCAAGGACCATGGCGATGGTGGATTTTTTCATGCTTCACTCCTCAAGGGTTCAGGCCACGCCCGGTCAATGGCGCAAGGTTCGCAGCGATAAACGCGCTGCGCGTTGCTGTAGAACAGTCGCTCCTGATCGGCCAGCGGCAGATCGGCGACGATGGATTTGAAACCGCTGTAGATGTCGTCGAACGAGCCGCACAGGCTGTCCACCGGGAAATTACTGGCAAACATCGCCCGACCGGTTCCGAACATGGCGACCACTTCGCGCACGATCCAGGCATTGTCTTTGGCGCGCCAGCGTTGGCCGCCTTGGCCCAGGCCGGAAATCTTCACCTGCACATTCGGCCACTGAGCCAGCCGCGCCATCGCCAGGCGCCAACCGGCCAGGCCTTCGGCGCTACGGTCGTTGGGCAACCCGGCGTGGTTGAGAATCAGGGTGATGCCGGGAAAGTCCCGGGCCAACCGTTCGGCTTCGTGAAGGTTCCACCACGGTGTCTGCAAATCGAAATGCAGCCCCAGGTCTTCGAGTGCGGCGTAACTACGTCGCCAATGCTCGTCGCTCATCAGGCTGCGCAGATGCCCAACCTGGTTTGGCGCGGTCGGTCCGCCGGGTTTGTGGCGAACACTGCGCACACACTTGAAACTCGCCTGTTCGGCCAGCACATCGATGGCGTCCGGATGGTCGAGCCAGGCTTGCGCGACGATTGCATTCGGCACGCCATAACGAGCAGCCAGTTGCTCGATGAAACGGGTTTCGCCAATCGGGTCCTGCGGGTTCCATTCGGTCTCGACGTACACCGTTTGCACGACGTTGTGCGGACCCGCATCGGCGAAGTAGTCCTCGGGAAAATAGCGGCGCTTGATCGCGCTGTAGTCACCGTAGCGAAACGGGATATTGGCTTCGGGGGCGAGCCACGGGTGATCGTTGATGGTCGGGTCCCAGAAATGATGATGGGCGTCGATGATCGGGCCGTTCCAGGCTTTTTTCAGTACGGGCTCAGACATGACGCACCTCGTCGAGACTGATGAACAGCGTTGCCAGCACGAACACCGCCGAGCATGCCGCGAAGAACCCCAGCACCGGGGCAAACCCACCGGACATTTGCAGGATCACGCCCACCAGGATCGGCACCGCAATGCCGCCGGTGCTGCCGGCCATGTTCATCACGCCGCCGATCAGTCCGACCCGCGCCGGAGCTGCCAGTAGCGCGGGGAAGCTCCAGTAGAGGCTGCCCCACATCAGGAAAAACGCGGTCATGGCCAACAACGCCACCGCCGCAAAAGGATTGCTCAGGGTCGGCAGCAACAGGAACGCGCCGAGCGCTACCAGACCGGAAAACGCCAGCAGGCTCTTGACCGCCACTGCGCGACTCACGCCTTTGCGGATCAAGCCGTCGCAGAGGAAACCACCGGTCAACGAACCCAGCGCACCGCAGACGAAAATCACGAATGTCGCTGCGCCAATGCCCTTGATATCAAACCCGCGTGCCTGGGACAGATAGCTCGGCCCCCAGGTCAGCAGACCGAAATACACCATCGCCCAACTGGCCCGACCGATCAGCAAACCGCTCAGGGAACGGGCGGCGATGCCCAGGCCTTTGACCGGTGCACGTGCGGCTTCGGCGGCGGGCGTGGCACGTCCGGCGTTGATTTTCTCCAGTTCCAGTTCATTCACCTGCGGGTGGCTGGCAGGGTCGTCACGCAGATAACGCCGCGCCACCCAGGCCAGCACCAGGGTCGCGATACCGGCGATGACAAAGGCCAACCGCCAGGAGTCCAGCGAGGCAATCAGATAGGCAATGATCAACCCGCCCAGTGCCACACCGAGTGGACTGCCGCTGTCCATCAACACCGCGCCACGGCTGCGTTCACCGGGCGCGAGCCACAGGGAGATCAGCTTGCCGCCCGACGGGAACAACGGCGCTTCCGAAGCCCCCAGCGCCACGCGGGCAAACAGCAATGACAAGCCCCCGGTGGCAAATGCCGCCAGCACCTGAAACGTACCCCACAACCCGGTGGACCAACTGATCACCCGATGCGGACCGAAGCGATCGATCATCCAGCCACCGGGAATCTGCAACAGTGCGTAAGCCCAGAAAAAGCTGCTGAGGATCAGGCCCTGCATGCTGGGTGACAGCGAAAATTCATTGGCGATCGTCGGCATCGCAATCGACAGCGAAACCCGATCGATCAGGTTGACCATGGTCAGCGCGAAGATGATTGCGAAGATCCGCCAGCGTACATTGCTGGCCTTGGCGGTTGCAGCCAGCGGCGCCGCCGCCGCGGCGGGCGAAGCATCTGCGCCAGGTAGATGCAGGGAAGCACTGGAACGAGCCATGGTGCGTACCTCTTTTATTATTTTTGTGGAGACTGCAGCGCCGCTTCATGTCGGCGTTTGTGAGCACTATCGAAGGCTCAGTGATAACCGTCTAATCAAAACTTGAAATAAGGCGATAGCCTCGGGTTATGTCATGCCGCGCTTTCGATGAGCTTTAAACGTTGGCACGCCTGCTTTTCTGTAGGAGCGAGCCTGCTCGCGATGGTCGTCAACGAACACGCGTGTTTCCTGTATTAGTGCAGTGCCCTTGAGTCCATCGCAAGCAAGCTTGCGCCTATAGAACGCCTGCTTCGCTCGCCTTGCTATAACCCCAGGCTATCGGTGTATGTATTGTTTTGACTAGACGCGGCGACGCCACGTTCTCACACTCAGGCCAGGCTTGCGGCTTCACAGCGCAGACAAGTCACTCATAACAAATACAAAAAAACGAGGCTCTTCCATCATGCGAAATGCATTCGTCCGTCGCACATCCCGTCTGTTTCTTGGCTGCACCCTGGTCGCCGCTGGCGCCCTTCCCGCTTTGGCTCACGCCTGGCAACCGGACAAGAACGTCGAAATCGTCGTGGCCGGCGGCCCCGGTGGCGGCACCGACCAACTCGGTCGGCTGATCCAGTCGATCATCACCACCCACAAGCTGCTCGACGTCAACACCATCGTCCTCAACAAGGGCGGCGGCAACGGTGCCGAAGCGTTCCTCGACATGAAAATGAACAAGGGCGATGCCGAGAAACTGGTGATTGGCACCAACAACATCTACCTGTTGCCACTGGTGTCCAAGCTTGGTTACCAATGGCAGGAACTGACGCCGATTGCCGCCGTGGCTGAAGACGACTTCATCCTCTGGAGTTACAAAGGCGCACCGTGGAAGGACGCAAAAAGCTTCTACGAAGCGGTCAAGGCTGACCCGTCGAACCTGCGCATGGGCGGCAGCCAGTCCAAGGATGTCGACCAGACCCTGACCCTGCTGCTGAACCAGACCACCAACAGCAAACTGGTGTACATCCCGTTCAAGAGCGGCAGCGAAGCCGCGACTCAACTGGCTGGCAAACACATCGCCGCCAACGTCAACAACCCCAGCGAAAGCGTCAGCCAATGGCGCGGCGACCAGGTCGAACCGCTCTGCGTCTTCAGTAAAGAGCGCATGGCCTACACGGACAAAGTCGCCGGAGACAAATCCTGGGCCGATGTTCCGACCTGTCAGGAACAAGGCCTGGGCATCGATCAATACCGCTTCCCGCGCACCGTGTTCATGCCCGGGGAAATCAGCGCCGAACAACGGGCGTTCTATGTCGAACTGATGCGCAAAGTCACCGAAACACCGGAGTTCAAGGCCTACGTCAAGCAGAACGCGCTGGTGCCGACCTTCCTCGAAGGCGAGCCGTTGACCGCCTACATCGAAAAAGACACCGCCCGCGTCACCCCGGTATTCAAAGAAGCCGGCTGGCTGAAAAACTGAAGTTGCCAGGGCCGCTCGTCCACGGGCGGCCGTCACCTGCTGGAGGTGTTTCATGTCACATTCTTCGGATTCACCGGCGCTGGTCAGCACCCGTTGGGTCGAACTCGGCCTGACGCTGTTCACCACCCTGATCGGCGCCGTGGTGATGTTCGGCAGCATCGAACAAGGCATCGGCTGGGGGGATGCCGGCCCTGAGCCGGGTTACTTCCCCTTTTACATCGGCCTGATGTTGAGCGCCGCGAGTGTAGCCAACGGCGTGCTGACCCTGGTGCGCTGGAAAGTATTGAGCGTCGCATTCGTCAGTCGCAGTGCTTTTAAACAAGTGATGTCGGTGTTCGTGCCGATTGCGCTGTTCGTCGGTTCGATGCCGTTCACTGGCATCTACATCGCTTCGGCGGCGTTCATTGCCTGGTTCATGTGGCGTGACAAAGTCCGCGCCAGGCCTTACGGCAAATGGATGATCGCCAGCGTGTCCCTCGGCGCGGTGCTGGCCAGTTACCTGATTTTCGCGTTGTGGTTCAAGGTGCCGCTGGATGCTGGCCCAATGGGCGACTGGATTGCCCTGGCCGGGAGAAATTTCAAATGAGCGAATTCGATTCCCTGCTGCAAGGCATGAACCTGATCCTGACCCCGGGCCATATCGGCCTGATGGTGATCGGCGTGCTGCTGGGCATTCTGGTCGGCGTCCTGCCTGGTCTCGGCGCCCCCAATGGCGTGGCGTTGCTGCTGCCACTGACGTTCACCATGTCGCCGGTGTCGGCGATCATTCTGCTGTCGTGCATGTATTGGGGCGCGCTGTTCGGCGGCTCGATCACCTCGATCCTGTTCAACATACCCGGTGAACCCTCATCGGTGGCGACCACCTTCGACGGCTATCCGATGGCCCGCGAAGGTCGCGCCGCCGAAGCCCTGACCGCCGCGTTCAGCTCGGCCCTGATCGGCGCCCTGTGCGGCGTCTTGTTGCTGACATTCCTGTCGACGAAGATTGCCGCGTTCGCCATGTCGTTCAGTTCGCCGGAGTTCTTCGCGGTGTACCTGTTGGCGTTCTGCACGTTCATCGGCATGAGCAAGAACCCGCCGCTGAAAACCGTGGTAGCCATGATGATCGGTTTCGCCATGGCGGCCGTCGGCATGGACACCGTTTCGGGCAACCTGCGCCTGACCTTCGACCAACCGATCCTGATGACCGGCATCAGTTTTGAAGTGGCGGTAATCGGCCTGTTCGGCATCGGTGAAATTCTTTGCACGGTTGAAGAAGGTCTAGTGTTCCGAGGCGAACACGCGCGCATTACGCCGATGGTGATTCTGCGCACTTGGGCCAAGTTACCGCGCTACTGGTGGACGATTGTGCGCAGCACGCTGGTCGGTTGCTGGATGGGCATCACCCCCGGCGGCCCGACCGCCGCATCGTTCATGAGCTACAGCCTGGCACGGCGTTTTTCGAAGAACCGCGAGAACTTCGGCAAAGGCGAAGTCGAAGGCGTGATCGCCCCCGAAACTGCCGACCACGCCGCCGGCACCAGCGCCCTGCTGCCGATGCTGACCCTGGGCATTCCAGGTTCGGCCACCGCTGCGGTGATGCTCGGCGGCTTGATGATCTGGGGCCTGCACCCTGGACCGACACTGTTCGTCGAGCAGCACGATTTTGTCTGGGGCCTGATCGCAAGCATGTATTTGGGCAACGTGGTGAGTCTGATCGTGGTGTTGGCCACCGTGCCGCTGTTCGCCTCGATCCTGCGCATTCCGTTCTCGATCATCGCGCCGATCATCATCATGGTCTGCGCCATCGGTGCGTACTCGGTACACAACTCGTTCTTCGACGTGGTGCTGATGCTGGGCTTCGGCGCGCTGGGTTATCTGTTCAAGAAACTCGGCTACCCGATTGCGCCGCTGGTGCTGGCGGCTGTTTTGGGCGACAAGGCCGAAGATGCGTTCCGTCAGTCGATGCTGTTCTCTGACGGGCAACTGGGGATTTTCTGGTCCAACCCGTTGGTGGGCAGCCTGACCACGGCGGCCCTGTTGATGCTGTTCTGGCCGTTGATTTCCAAGGCGTTAGGCGCGCTGTTGGGCCTGCGCAAATCCCCTGTCGCCAAGGCAAAATCGGTGCTGTGACACAGCAATGCTGGCAACGCCTGACATTTGTTGTCAGGCTTGCCGCAGACTTTCTTGCGAGCGCGGCCCATGACCCGAATTCCTGCTGCCAATATGATCCACAGTCGACTGCGTCTGCGCCAACTGCGGTTGATGCTGGCGCTGCAGGAATTCGGCTCGCTGCGCCGCGCTGCCGATCACATCGGCATGACCCAACCCGCCGCCACCAAGATGCTGCACGAAGCCGAGGACTTGCTCGGTGTCGAACTCTTCGAACGCCTGCCCCGTGGCATGCGCTCTACCCCGTTCGGGGAAACCGTCATCTACTACGCGCGCATGGTTTTCGCCGAACTCAGCGGCATGCGCGAAGAACTGGTCGCGCTCGAATCCGGCAACCTTGGCCGGGTCGCGGTCGGCGCTATTCCAGCGCTCGCTTCGGGGTTGTTGACCCGCACCATCGCGACGTTGAAGAAAAGCCATCCACGCTTGTCCATGAGCATTCAGGTCGATACCAGCGACGTGCTGGTACAGGCACTGTTGCAGGATCAACTGGACATCGTATTGGGGCGGATTCCGGTCGGCGCCCGCGCCGAAGAATTGCTTTTCGACAGCCTCGGCGAAGAAGCCTTGTGCGTGATAGCCAGCGCGCAAAATCCGTTGGCGCAGGAGAAGCACCTGGGCTGGGCCGAATTACAAAACATGACCTGGGTGCTGCAACAGCATCCGAGCCCGATGCGCGCGATCATCAATCAGGTGTTCCACAACGCCCGGGTCGACATCCCCAGCAGCATTGTCGAAACCACGTCGATCATGACCCTGCTCTCGTTGATTCAGCAGACCGACATGCTCGGCGTCACACCGGTATCGGTGGTTGAGGATTATCCGGGACGTGATCTGCTGGCGGTGCTGCCGATCAAGTTCGAGGCGAGGTTGCCTCCGTATGGCTTGATCACGCGGCGTCATCGCATTCAGTCATCGGCGATGCAGGCGTTCATGAACTCGGTGCGGGCCGAGCATGCGCTGAGCAAATAAAAAAGCGCTCCC
The DNA here is from genome assembly GCF_048565165.1 of Pseudomonas sp. NFX224. Classification (NCBI taxonomy): domain Bacteria; kingdom Pseudomonadati; phylum Pseudomonadota; class Gammaproteobacteria; order Pseudomonadales; family Pseudomonadaceae; genus Pseudomonas; species Pseudomonas sp. NFX224. The sequence continues at coordinate 1,377,599 of NZ_CP183416.1, forward strand.
AAAGTGCGGTTTTTTCATGCAGACAATCACCCAAACAACCAATACCCCAACAACACCAGCACCACCACCGCCAATACCGGCCGCAGCACGCGGTACGCCTTGGGGTTACCGCGCTTCCACTGTTTGACTGCACCGCTGATTTTGTCGCTGGAGTTCTTGCTCCAGGCATACGCCCGGTTGATTCCGCCAACACGCTCGTCATCGAGGTTCTGCGGTGCGGTGGCGCGGCCCAAAAAAGCACTGATCGAACGGTTGATGCGCGTCATCAGGCGACTGCTCAGCGGACGCTCGATGTCACAGAACAGGATGACCCGGGTCTGGTCGGTCTCGTTCTTGACCCAATGCACGTAAGTTTCATCAAACATCACATCTTCACCGTCGCGCCAGGCATACACCTGACCGTCGACAAAAATGCGGCAATCATCGGAATTGGGGGTCGACAGGCCCAAGTGATAACGCAGGGAACCGGCGAACGGGTCGCGGTGAGGGTTGAGGTGACTGCCGCCCGGCAGCAACGCGAACATCGCGCCTTTGACGTTGGGAATGCGGCTGACCAGTTCCACGGTTTTCGGGCATAGCAGCTCGGCCGATGGCAATGGTTTGTCGTACCACTTGAGGTAGAAACGCTTCCAGCCTTTCTTGAAGAACGAACCGAAACCGGCGTCGTTGTTCTTTTCGGCGGCGCGGATGTAGCCCTCGTCGAACAAGTGCATCGCTTCGTCGCGAATGGCTTCCCAGTTGTTCTTGAGCACATCCAGTTCAGGAAACCGGTTGCGGTCCAGATAGGGCTTGGAGGGCACGCTGGAGAACAGGTACATCAAGGCGTTGTAAGGTGCAAACAGCGCCGAATGGTTGACGAACTGACGCAGAACCGGCAGACGTGCCTTGCCACGTAAATGCACATAGAGGGTGCTGCCGAGAAACAGCAACAACAACGACGCCTTTACGGCAAAGGATAAAGTCATCTACGGCTCCCTGGTAACAGACACTTTGCACTACGCCATTTACCCGACGTCGCTGTTGGCATGATAAACGCTACCAACCAATGGAAAAACCCGTCCAAACCAACATTCAGTGCTAACGATTGCGCAACAACACATCAATTAACACAACGCGCCTGAACGTGGGCTGACCTGAATCAGCCCAGTTGAAGAAGGCATTTGCCCCTTCTCCACCACCGCGCGAAACCTGAGCGTTACTGCTGGTTCTCCTGCTCGGTAAACAGATCGCTGAACAGCATGCTCGACAAGTAACGCTCACCGGAATCCGGCAGGATCACCACGATGGTCTTGCCCTGCATTTCCGGTGTCTCGGCCAGACGCACCGCCACCGCCATCGCCGCACCGCAGGAGATGCCGCATAGAATCCCTTCCTCCTGCATCAAACGCAGCGCCATGGCCTTGGACTCCTCGTCGCTGACCAGTTCCACCCGGTCAACGATAGACAGGTCCAGGTTCTTCGGCACGAAACCGGCACCGATGCCCTGGATTTTGTGCGGGCTCGGCTTGATCTCTTCACCGGCCAGCGCCTGGGAAATCACCGGCGAAACGACCGGTTCCACCGCCACCGAGATGATCGGTTTGCCCTGGGTATTCTTGATATACCGCGAGACGCCGGTAATGGTTCCACCGGTTCCAACGCCTGCCACCAAAACATCCACCGCGCCGTCCGTATCGTTCCAGATTTCCGGACCCGTGGTTTTTTCGTGGATGGCCGGGTTGGCCGGGTTATCGAACTGCGCCGGCATGAAGTATTTGGACGGATCGCTGGCAACGATTTCGCCGGCTTTCTCGATCGCGCCTTTCATGCCCTTGGCCGGTTCCGTCAGCACCAGCTCCGCCCCCAGCGCCTTGAGCACCTTGCGTCGCTCGATGCTCATGGATGAAGGCATGGTCAGCATCAACTTATAGCCCCGCGCGGCCGCGACGAAGGCCAGGCCAATGCCGGTGTTGCCGGAGGTCGGCTCGACAATGGTCATGCCTGGCTTGAGTTTGCCGGTGCTTTCGGCATCCCAGATCATGTTCGCGCCGATCCGGCACTTGACCGAGTAACCGGGATTGCGCCCTTCGATCTTCGCCAGGATGGTCACACCACGCGGGGCGATGCGGTTGATCTGCACCAGCGGTGTATTGCCGATGGAATGGGCGTTGTCAGCGAAAATACGGCTCATGGCTGGGTCCTTAACGACAGCATTGAAATAGGGCATCAAGGTAAGCCTCTTGCCCTTGGGCGTCCAGTCAGGTCGAACGTCCGGTTGCCTGCGCAGTCAATGGCTTTAGATCGCCAGAGATTTGCCACTATGAAACGTCGTTACAGCTGGTCGCTGTGGACCCTCGCCGGCCTCGTTGTGCTGCTGATTACGCTGCACTTCGCCCTGCCCTACCTGGTGCGCGACTACCTCAATGACAGGCTGGCGGACATGGGCGACTACCGCGGCCAGATCACCGATGTAGACCTGGCCCTGTGGCGTGGCGCCTATAAAATCAACGGCCTGAAAATCGTCAAGGTCGACGGCAAGGTGCCTGTGCCGTTCGTCAATGCGCCGCTGATCGACCTTTCCGTCAGTTGGCATTCGCTCTGGTACGACCACGCGGTGGTGGCCGAAGTGCAGTTCATCAATCCCGAAGTGAATTTCGTCGACGGCGGCGCTAACAAACAGAACTCACAGACCGGTCAGGGCACCGACTGGCGCGCGCAACTGGGCAAACTGTTGCCCATCACCCTGAACGAAGTGCGGATAGATGACGGCAAGATCAGCTTTCGCAACTTCAATTCCAAACCGCCAGTGAACATGAATGCCACCAAGGTCGACGCAAGCATTTACAACCTGACCAACGTCGTCGACACCAAAGGCAAGCGTGACGCCCGCTTCGAAGGCAAGGCGCTGCTGCTGGGGCATGCGCCGCTGGAGACCAGCGCGACGTTCGATCCGCTGAGCAATTTCGAAGACTTCGAATTTCGCCTGCGGGCCAAGGACATCGAGCTCAAGCGCATGAACGACTTCGCCTCGGCCTACGGCAAATTCGACTTCAACGCCGGCCACGGCGACGTGGTGATCGAAGCCAAAGCCAGCAAGGGCCGACTCACCGGCTATATCAAACCGCTGCTGCGCGATGTGGATGTCTTTAACTGGCAGCAGGATGTGCAAAACGAAAAAAAGGGTTTGTTCCGCTCGGTGTGGGAAGCGCTCGTGGGGGGGACCGAAACGGTGTTGAAAAACCAGGGTAAAAACCAGTTCGCCACGCGGGTTGAACTCAGCGGTAGCGTGCATCAGCAAAATATCAGCGCGTTCGAAGCGTTTTTGCAGATTTTACGTAATGGTTTCATTCAGGCGTTCAATGCCCGGTATGAACGACCGAAGCCGGATGCTGGTTAACGTGACATGCCTCGCATGTCTATCGCCAATACGGCGATAGCTCAATGCCGGCCACGCGCCGAGACAGAGTCAAGATGTGACGCTCCATTCAGAGACTGAATAAGCCGTCTGCGTTCACAGTCGACCGGACAGCGCGTTATAGTCGGGGCTGACCATTTTATTGCGCCCCGCCCTGCCTCGTTCAGGTCGGCGTTACCGTTCGAGGATTAGCAGATGAAGTTCGAAGGCACCCAGGCCTACGTCGCCACCGATGACCTGAAGCTGGCAGTCAACGCCGCCATCACCCTGGAGCGGCCGCTGCTGGTCAAGGGCGAACCGGGCACCGGCAAGACCATGCTCGCCGAGCAACTGGCCGAATCCTTTGGCGCCAAGCTGATTACCTGGCACATCAAGTCCACCACCAAGGCCCATCAAGGCCTGTACGAGTACGACGCAGTCAGCCGTCTACGCGATTCGCAGCTGGGCACGGAAAAGGTCCACGACGTTCGCAACTACCTGAAAAAAGGCAAGCTCTGGGAAGCCTTCGAATCCGATGAGCGGGTGATCCTGCTGATCGACGAAATCGACAAGGCCGACATCGAGTTCCCCAACGACCTGCTGCAAGAACTCGACAAGATGGAGTTCTACGTCTACGAGATCGACGAGACCATCAAGGCCAAGAAACGCCCGATCATCATCATTACCTCCAACAACGAGAAAGAGCTGCCGGACGCCTTCCTGCGCCGCTGCTTCTTCCATTACATCGCCTTCCCTGATCGCACCACGATGCAGCGGATCGTCGACGTGCACTACCCGGACATCAAGAAAGACCTGGTCAGTGAAGCGCTGGACGTGTTCTTCGACGTGCGCAAGGTGCCGGGCCTGAAGAAGAAGCCTTCAACCTCCGAACTGGTGGACTGGCTGAAGCTGCTGATGGCCGACAACATCGGCGAAGCGGTACTGCGTGAACGCGATCCAACCAAGGCCATCCCGCCGCTGGCCGGTGCGCTGGTGAAAAACGAACAGGACGTGCAACTGCTGGAGCGTCTGGCGTTCATGAGCCGTCGCGGCACCCGCTAAGAGGCTGATGCCATGTTGCTCAACCTGTTCAATGAAATGCGTGCAGCCAAAGTGCCGGTTTCGGTCCGCGAACTGCTGGACCTGATCAACGCGCTGAAACAGCGCGTGACCTTCGCCGACATGGACGAGTTTTACTACCTGTCCCGGGCGATTCTAGTGAAGGACGAAAAGCATTTCGACAAGTTCGACCGAGCCTTTGGTGCCTATTTCAACGGCCTGGAAAAACTCGACGATCATCTTCAGGCGTTGATCCCCGAAGACTGGCTGCGCAAGGAGTTCGAGCGTTCGCTGACCGACGAAGAGCGGGCGGCGATCCAGTCCCTGGGCGGCCTCGACAAGCTGATCGAAGAGTTCAAGAAACGCCTGGAAGAACAGAAGGAACGCCATGCCGGTGGCAACAAATGGATCGGCACCGGTGGCACCAGCCCGTTTGGCTCCGGCGGCTTCAACCCGGAAGGCATCCGGGTCGGCGATGCCGGCAAGCGCCAGGGCAAAGCGGTCAAGGTCTGGGACCAGCGCGAATACAAGAACCTCGACGATTCGGTCGAGCTGGGCACGCGCAACATCAAGGTCGCCCTGCGCCGCTTGCGCAAGTTCGCTCGCCAGGGTGCGGCGGAAGAGCTGGACATCGACGGCACTATCGATCACACCGCCAAGGACGCCGGCCTGCTGAACATCCAGATGCGACCGGAGCGGCGCAATACCGTCAAGCTGTTGCTGTTGTTCGACATCGGCGGTTCGATGGATGCGCACGTGAAGATCTGCGAAGAGCTGTTCTCGGCCTGCAAAACCGAGTTCAAGCATCTGGAGTATTTCTACTTCCACAACTTCATTTATGAATCAGTGTGGAAGAACAACATGCGCCGCACCTCCGAGCGCACCTCGACCATGGACCTGCTGCACAAGTACGGCGCCGACTACAAAGTGATCTTCATCGGTGACGCCGCCATGGCGCCCTATGAAATCACCCAGCCGGGCGGCAGCGTCGAGCACTGGAACGAAGAAGCCGGTTACGTGTGGATGCAGCGGTTCAAGGAGAAGTACAAGAAGCTCATCTGGATTAACCCGTATCCGAAGGACACGTGGGGCTATACCTCGTCGACCAATATCGTGAGGGATTTGATCGAGGATCAGATGTATCCGCTGACCCTTCGCGGGCTGGAAGAAGGGATGCGGTTTCTTTCCAAGTGATCTTCTGTGCCCGTTCGGGACCCATCGCGAGCAGGCTCGCTCCCACATTGGTTTTGTGCACGACACAGATCAAATGTGGGAGCGAGCCTGCTCGCGATGCTTTTAGCGGTTATTGAAGCGCTGCAAATACTCGACGTGTTCGCGATGCGCCACATCCTGCACCACCGGTTTCAACCGCACCTGCGCCCCCGGCAAACATTGCGCCAACCGAGCCAGCGCCAACGGCGTCAACGCTCCCAAACGCGGATAGCCACCAATGGTCTGCCGATCATTGAGCAACACAATCGGCTGTCCATCCGGTGGCACTTGCACCGCACCCAACGGAATGCCTTCGGAAATCATCGGCTTACCCTGGTACTGCAACGCCGTGCCCAGCAGGCGAATGCCCATGCGATCGGCACGGCTGTCGAGACTCCACGCACTGTTGAACGCATCGAACAGACTCTGCCCGCTGAACTCACCGATTTGTGCACCGAGCACCAGATCCAGCGGCGCATCAAGATTCAGATTTGGCCGCTGGTCTGCGGTCAACTCCCGCAGCAACATCACTGAGTTGCCTGAGTAACTCAAACCCGCGCCTTTGCTCAACGCGCGACCCATGCCATCCAGTCCACCGAGTTCCTCACGGACCACCGTCGCGCTGCTGCCCAACACCTTCGGTGCATCGAAGCCACCCGGTGCGGCCAGATAGGCACGTGCGCCAAGCAACGGCTGGGTGAATTGCAAACGCTGACCTTTTTGCAGCCTGAAACTGCGCCACGATGCCAGCGCTTCACCGTTCACTTGAGCGCCCAGATCCGCCCCGGCCAGCGCCAGCACGCAATCTTCCTCGGCCACCACGGTGAACCCGCCCAGGGTGATTTCGATCACCGACGCATCCAGTCCGTTGCCCAACAACCAATTGGCCCACGACATCGAACGCCAATCGGCTGCACCGCCCTGGGTCACGCCCAAATGCCGCACGCCGACACGCCCGGCGTCCTGCAGCAGGCACAGCGGCGTGCTCGCCTCTATCGTCAAACGGCTCATACCAGGGACTCCAGTGGCGTGTCGTCACCGCCCAGGTTGATGAATTCGGCATGGCCGACCGCTTCGAAACGCACGGTGTCGCCCGGTTGCATCAGGCTGTAGCCATCACGGTTGCGGTCGAACAATTTGGTCGGCGTGCGGCCGATCAGGTTCCAGCCCCCCGGCGAAACCACCGGGTAAGCCGCCGTTTGCCGTTCAGCGATGCCGACACTGCCGGCAGCGACTTTCTTGCGTGGCGTGTTCAGGCGCGGCGCGGCCAGCACTTCTTCCACCAACCCCATGAAGGCGAAGCCCGGCGCAAATCCCAGGGCAAACACCTGATACTCACGCTCGCTGTGACGGCGAATCACGTCCTCGACTGCCAACCCGCTGCGCTGCGAAAGCAGGCTCAATTCCGGGCCGACGCTCAAGTCGTACCACACCGGCAACACATGACAGGTGCCGCGAGTGTGCGCGTTGGGCGATAGGTCAATCAGAGCTTGGGCAATCAACTCCCGGGCCTGAGTCGGGCTCAACGCGGTCAGATCGTAATGCACCATCAAGGTTGTGTAGGACGGCACCAGATCGATCAGGTGTTCCGCAAACGCCGCTCGCAGACTTTCGCTGGCCGCCAGCATCCATGGCATGTTGGCTTCGGCAATTTCATCGAACAAGCGCACCATCAGACAATCCAGTGCGACCACTTCCACCCGCAGTTTCATGACGCGCTCTGCCGGTTCAGGGCTTCACGGATTCGCTGCACGGCGGCGACCGAACTGGCGTTGTCGCCGTGCACGCAGAGAGTGTTGGCCTGCAAAAGCAGGTCACTGCCGTCGCTGGCGGTGAGGTTGTCGCCACGGGCGATGGTCAGCGCCTGATTGATGATTTTTTCCGGATCGTGATGCACCGCTCCCGGCAGTTGTCGCGAGACCAACATGCCTGCGCTGTCGTAAGCGCGATCGGCGAAGGCCTCGAACCACAGGGTCACGCCGTATTCATCGCCCAACTGCTGCGCGGCGCGGTTGTCTTTGGTCGCCATCAACATCAATGGCAGGTTGCGGTCATAGGCCGCCACCGCTTGCAGCACGGCGCGCAATTGCGCCGGGTTGGCCATCATGTCGTTGTACATCGCGCCGTGGGGTTTGACGTAACTGACCCGCCCACCCTGAGCCCGGCAGATGCCATCGAGGGCACCGATCTGGTAATGCAAAATGTCCTGAAGTTCCTGGCTGGTATACGCCATGGAGCGACGGCCGAATCCCACCAGGTCCTGATAGGCCGGATGAGCGCCGATCTTTACCCCATGACTGAGCGCCAGGCTGACGGTCTTGCGCATGATGCTCGGGTCGCCGGCGTGAAAACCGCAGGCGATGTTGGCGCAATCGATGAAGGGCATGACTTCCGCGTCCAGACCCATGGTCCAGTTGCCGAAACTCTCGCCGATGTCGCAGTTCAATAGCAGGCGGCTCACGATGAACACTCCTGTAGGCTTTGTTCTTTTTAGCTGCGGGACATATCTGTAAGACAGCCCCGCAGATTATCAGTTACTGGGCGTCGAGTTGTTTGCCACGGGTTTCCGGCAGGCTCAGCGCCGCCAGAATCACCACGCCGTAGGACACTGCCGCAAAGGCGCCGATACCTACGCTCAGCGGCACCGTCTGACTGAGCAAGCCGATCAGCAGCGGGAACAATGCGGCCAGCGCCCGGCCGATGTTGTAGCAGAAACCCTGGCCCGAGCCGCGAATGCGCGTCGGGAACAACTCGGTCAGGAACGCGCCCATGCCGCTGAAAATCCCCGAGGCGAAGAAGCCCAGTGGGAAGCCCAGCCACAGCATCACGCCGTTGCTAACGGGCAGCTGGGTGTAGAGCAACACGATGGTGAACGAGCCGACGGCGAACAGAATGAAGTTCTTTTTACGGCCGAGAATGTCGGTCAAATAGGCGCTGATGACATAGCCGACGTAGGATCCGACGATCACCATCGCCAGATACCCGCCAGTGCCGAGTACGCTCAAACCGCGTTCGTTCTTCAGGAAAGTCGGCAGCCAGGACGTGATCGCGTAATAACCGCCCAATGCGCCAGTGGTCAGTAACGAAGCTCGAATCGTGGTGAAGAGCATGCCGGGAGCGAAGATCTCGTAGAACTTCGACGGATTGCTTGGCGCTTGCCTGGCTTTGGCTTCGCGGTAGATTTCCGGGTCCTTGACCAGACGGCGGACGAAAATCACGAAAACCGCCGGCACAATGCCAAGGATGAACAGCGCCCGCCAGGCATCTTCCGGCGGCATGATCGAGAACAGCAGCGCATACAGAATTGCAGTCAGGCCCCAGCCCAACGCCCAGCCGGATTGCACCATGCCCACGGCCTTGCCGCGGTCCTGGGCACGAATCACTTCACCGATCAGCACCGCGCCGGCCGTCCATTCACCACCGAAACCGAAGCCCATCAGGGTGCGGGCGATCAACAGTTGCTCGTAGTTCTGCGCGAAACCGCAGAGGAAGGTGAAGAAGGCGAACCACAACACGGTCAGTTGCAGTGTGCGCACCCGGCCGATGCGGTCGGAGAGAATCCCCGCCACCCAGCCACCGATGGCCGAAGCGATCAGCGTGCTGGTATGAATCAGCCCGGCCTGCCCGGTGGTGATGCCCCACATGGCAATCAGGGTCGGCACCACGAAGCTGAGCATCTGAGTGTCCATGCCGTCCAGGCCATAGCCGATCTTGCAGCTCCAGAAGGTGCGGCGTTCCTGCTGATTGATGTTGCGATACCAGTCGAAAGGCCCCGGGCGAGCCGATGCTTTCGGGATGGCAGTGGTGTCGGGCGCACTCATGGCAAATCTCCGCGCTGATTTTATTGGTATTGTTCTGAGCCCCAACGACGCCTATCGTGGGAACCGGATGCGTCGATTTTTGGTCGCGCCACCCTGCCGCGTCCAACTAATAAAAACCCGTCCTAGCCATAAGAAAAACTTGATCCCATGAACCTGAAGTTTCTCGAGACCTTTGTCTGGGTCGCCCGACTCAAGAGTTTTCGCCTGACCGCCGACAAGCTCTTCACCACCCAGGCGTCGATTTCCAGCCGCATCGCCGTGCTCGAAAGCGAGCTCGGTGTGAAGCTTTTCCTGCGTGATTCGCGTGGAGTGAGCCTGACGCCCGAAGGCTTGAAAGTGCTCGATTACGCCGAGCAGATGATGGACACCATGCAGGCGCTCAAGCAGTCGATCGAAACCCGCTCGAGCAAAGCCGGGCGTGTGCGTATCGGCGTGATGGACACCGTAATCCACACCTGGCTTAGCCCGCTGGTGGCGCAGATGACCGATCACTATCCACTGGTGGAAATCGAGCTGGTGGCCGATACATCGCTCAACCTCTGCGATCAGCTGCAAAAAGGCTTCCTCGATGTGATCCTGCAAACCGACCTGCTACGCCAGGAAAGTGTGCGCAGCCTGGAACTGGCCAGCCACCCGATGGGCTGGATCGTCGCCAGCAATTCGCTGTACAACCGTGAATATTCAGGCCTCGCCGATCTGGCGAATGAGCGGATCATCACCTATTCGAAAAACTCCCATCCGCATCAGGAAGTGCTGGCGCTGATGCAGGCCAATGGCGTGACGGCACCGCGACTCAATTGCGTGAATTCGGTGTCGGCGATCACCCGGTTGTTGCGTGACGGCTTTGGCATCGGCGCGTTGCCGCCGGTGCTAGTGGCCGAGGAACTGGCGCGCGGGGAATTGACCTTGCTGGATATCGATCAACGGCCACCGGACTTGCAGGTGGTGGTGTCGTGGCGGGTGGGCGTTGAGTGGGTCGAGGAAATTGTCGCGTTGTGTCAGCAGGTGCTGGAGGGGTATGCGCGTCGGGTGGGTGAGCACTACATCAAACTGGCGCGTTGAGCTTTGGTAGCAGCAGGCTTCGCCAGCTGCTACAAAAATCCGTAGTGATTTACAGCCCGCGCAAATCCCGCTCTTCGATCGGCCGGCTCTGGCGCAGGCGTCTGCCGCCCAGCACCACCCAATCGATCAGACGGAACAGGCACTCGATGCCGAACGACAGCAGCAGTGCGCCGCTCATGCCCCAGATCATCGCTTCCGGGGTCAACAGGATCTGGTAGCTGTAGCCATTCCAGGTTTCCTTGCGAATATCCGGATCGGCGGCCAGCACCACTTGCAGGAAGCGGATGTACCACGGCCCTTGCATCGCCTGGAACTGCTTGTCCAATGCCACCTGACGGGTCAGCAGGTTACTCAGGCTGTCGGCATCACTGCGAAAGATCGGGTCTTCGCTGGCGCGGTAATGGGCCACCAAAGCCTGCATATCGCCCTTGAAGAACTGATTGGCGGTGTTCTGAAATCCGCTCAATCCGGTTTGCGCTTCAATCAGATGCGCTTCGATCCGCTTGGCATAATCGTTGATGAACCCCGGCACCTGGACACCGATCAACAGGCCCGCCGCAAATAACACCAGCCGTAGATAACTGAGCAACATGGGGAGCAGATCCTTATTCGGTCATGCCCTGGCTGACGCATTCACCGCGTCGCCACAGGCTCCATTGGCCCGGTTCGTAACGGGTCCAGGTTTCGTTTTCGGTCAGGGGTTCGGTGGCGATCACGGTGACCACGTCGTTGGGCGTGGTTTCGGCCTGGAAGTCGACGATCACGTCGACGTCCTTCAGACGCGCCGGGCCGAACGGGGCGCGGCGGGTAATCTGCGCCAGTTTGGTCGAGCAGTAGCAGAACAACCAGTCGCCATCGCTGAGCAGGCAGTTGAACACGCCTTTGTTGCGGTATTCGGCGCAGGCAGCGACCAGATCCGGCAGCAACTCCTCGACCTCGACCGGCTCGGGGAACGCCGCACGTACGCGGTTGAGCAAATCGCAAAATGCCGCTTCGCTGTCGGTATCGCCAACCGGGCGATAAAAACTGACCTTCGGCTGGAAGTCAGCCAATTGGCCGTTATGGGCGAAACACCAATTGCGCCCCCACAGCTCTCGGACGAACGGATGGGTATTGGACAGGCAGACCTTGCCGACGTTGGCCTGGCGGATGTGCCCGATCACCACTTCGCTCTTGATCGGATAGCGCTGCACCAGGTTCGCGACTTCCGACTCGCAGCTCGCCGCCGGGTCCTGGAACAGCCGCAGCCCACGACCTTCATAGAAGGCAATGCCCCAGCCATCGCGATGCGGACCGGTGCGGCCGCCGCGCTGCATCAGCCCGGTGAAGCTGAACACGATATCGGTCGGGACATTGGCGCTCATGCCCAATAACTCACACATGCTCGGACTCTCGCTCAATGGCAGGGGGCAAGGTTACAGACGAGGTTCGACCCGCATGCGCTGGGGATTGCTCGGCACTGGCGGACGACCGTAGCGATCATCGCCGGCACCGCCGAACGAGTGTTCCTCTTCCGGCTCCTCGGCACGGGCAGCAGCTTTCGCGGCGGCAGCCTGTTCCTTGCGGGCATTGGAGGCGCGTTCGAGGGGGAAGCGGATCGCCACGAACACCAGGTAAATGCCGAACGCGATCATGCCGTACATGAACAGATCGGAAATCGCCCGCCACGCGTTGTTGCCGACCTTGAACAACAAGTCCAGGGCGGTAATGGCGATGGCCGGGGCGACCTTTTCCTTTACCGGGTCAATGATGGTCGGGCTGAACAGCAGCACCGCCACCAGCAACCGCAGCGGCTCACGCAGCCAACGCCACATCCAGCGGGTAATGCGCATCCACACCAACAGGCAGCCCAAAGCGGCAAAGGCGTAGAGGCCCCAAGCGATCAGATAGTCGTTCTCGGTCATGGTGTCCATGGCAAGGCAGGCAAAGAGGCGCTTATGATAACGGCTTTTCGCCCGTCAGGCTGCCCCGCTGACGGCGTCGCCTATTTCGAACACTGTCCGAGAGTCCTCCATGCCCCTATCCGCCAACATTTGCGACGCCCCGATCGCCCACAAGGCCGAAGGTTCCGACCCGTATGCCTGGCTGCAGGAGCGCGACACCGCTGCGGTGCTCGACTACCTCAAGGCTGAAAACAGCTATCAGGACGCACAAACCGCCGATCAGGCCGGGCTGCGTGAAACCCTGTTCGAGGAAATCAAGGGCCGGATTCTCGAAACCGACCTGTCCCTGCCCTCGCCGTGGGGCCCGTATCTGTATTACACGCGCACCACGGCGGGCGACGAATACGCCCGCCACTACCGCTGCCCGCGCCCGGCCGATGACAGCCTGACTCTCGACGAAAGCCGGGAACAACTGCTGCTGGACCCGAACGTGCTGGCCAATGGCGGTTTCTTTGCCCTGGGCGCGTTCAGTATCAGCCCGGACCACCAGCGCCTGGCCTACAGCATCGATTCCTCAGGTGATGAGATCTACACGCTGTTCGTGAAGGAATTGTCCGACGGTCGTGTCAGTGAACTGGAATTCCAGGACTGCGACGGCAGCATGACCTGGGCCAATGACAGCCTGACGCTGTTCTTCGGCGAACTGGACGACACCCATCGCCCGCACAAGCTGTACCGCTATCGTCTGGACGGCACCGCGGCCGAAGAAGTGTTCCATGAGCCGGACGGCCGCTTCTTCATGCACTGCTATCGCGCCAGCTCCGAGCAGCAACTGTTGCTGTCCGTGGGCAGCAAGACCACCAGCGAAGTCTGGGTACTCGACGCCAACCAGCCACAGCAAGCCTTTACCTGCATTGCGCCACGGGTCGAGGACCATGAGTACGACGTCGACCACGGCACCCATGATGGCCAGTGGACCTGGTTCATCCGCACCAACCGCGATGGCATCAACTTCGCCCTGTATACCGCTGTCGATACTGGCTCGGCGCCGATCGAAGCCGATTGGCAGAACCTGATCCCCCACAGCGACACCGTGATGATTGATGGCATGAGCCTGAATGCAGCCGCCATGACCCTCAGCCTGCGTGAAGGTGGCCTGCCAATCATTGAAGTCCATCCGCAAGACCTGCCGAGCTACCGAGTGCAATTGCCGGACGCGGCCTACAGCCTGCACGTGCAGAACAGCCTGGAATTCGTCAGCGAGCGGATTCGCCTGCGCTATGAAGCGTTGAACCGTCCGGCGCAGATCCGCCAACTGCAACTGAGCAACGGCGAACAGCAAGTGCTCAAGCAAACCCCGGTGCTCGGTCCGTTCGACGCCGACGCTTACGTCAGCCAGCGCCTGTGGGCCACCGCGCCTGACGGCACGCAGGTGCCGATCAGCCTGGTGGTCAAGCGCGAAGCCCTTGGCAAACCGGTGCCGCTGTACCTGTACGGCTACGGCGCCTATGGCGAAAGCCTTGACCCGTGGTTCTCCCACGCACGCCTGAGCCTGCTCGATCGCGGCATGGCGTTTGCCATTGCACATGTGCGTGGCGGCGGTGAATTGGGCGAAGCCTGGTATCGCGCCGGCAAGCAGGAGCACAAGCACAACACCTTCAGTGACTTCATTGCCTGTGCCGAACACTTGATCGCCAATGGTTTTACCACCGCGCCACAACTGGCAATCAGTGGTGGCAGTGCCGGTGGCCTGTTGATCGGCGCGGTGCTCAACCAACGTCCGGAGCTGTTCGGTGCGGCGATTGCTGAAGTGCCGTTCGTCGACGTGCTCAACACCATGCTCGACCCGGAGCTGCCACTGACCGTCACCGAATACGACGAGTGGGGTAATCCTGAAGAACCGGACATCCATGATCGGATCAAGGCTTACGCCCCGTACGAAAACGTCACGGCACAAGCCTATCCGGCCACCTTGGTGATCGCCGGCTACAACGACAGCCGCGTGCAGTACTGGGAAGCGGCCAAGTGGGTGGCGAAATTGCGCGCGACCAAAACCGACACAAATCCGCTGCTGCTCAAGACCGAACTGGGCGCCGGGCATGGCGGGATGAGCGGTCGATACCAGGGATTGCGTGACGTAGCACTCGAATACGCATTTTTGTTCAAGGTTTTGCGGATTGCCTGAGGAACTTGGCAATACAACAATGATCCCCTGTGGGCCCCAGCCTGCTCGCTCCTACAGGGGGGATTGTGGTGGTTTCAAAATCAAGCCCGTAACAGACACAACAAAAAAGACCGCACGACATGTCAGAACCAACTTTACTGAACAACGAAATTCGCGACTGGCTGATGGACTGCGGTCTGTTCAACCAACTGCTGCCGGCGGATTTCGCCGCCGCTTCGGGCTATTTCAGCATCAGCACCATTGCCCAGGGCGAACAGATTTTCCAGGAGGGCGATGCCGGTAGCTTCATGTGCATCATCCATACCGGTCAGGTGGCGGTACAGAAATCCACCGCCGACGGACAACGGGTGACCATCGCCACCCTGCGCAGTGGCCGTTCGTTCGGCGAAATGGCGGTGCTTGACGGCGAACGTCGTTCGGCCAGTTGCGTGGCGGCGAGCAACTGTCAGTTGCTCAATCTGGGCAAGGATTCGCTGGAAAAGATGCTCAACGACGCTCCGAAAATAGCCGCCAAGATCATCCGCGCCCTCGCCGTCTCCCTTTCCAAGCGCTTGCGCATGGCCGATGGGCAACTGCTTTCGCAACAGGTTTAACCGCCGGGTGATTTGACCTTCGGCGGATTCTGCTCGATCCCCGGCACCGGCTGATCCTTGGTCGGCGGGCTCGGCATTTCGATAGGCACCAACGGCGGACCGCCACTGCCCGGGCCGACTTTTGGCATGGGTGCGGGAGTGATTTGCGGATACGGCGTGGGGGTCGCGGTGCCGGGCGAACCGGGTATCGGCGCGGGACTGACGGGCGAAGTCTGTAGCGTCTGGGCCTGCACTGCAGTAATCGAGAGCGCGGCCAGGGCAATGACCGTTAGAATGGTGCGCTTCATCAATGGCTCCGTTGGCCTTGTTGTCATTTGCAGGCTACTCCCAACTGCGTCCGTTTGCCTTCCCCTGTGCTGCCAATTTTCTTCAAGTGAGCCCCATGAAACGTTTCGTTCTGCTCGATACCGCCCCTATTCCCGAGAACGGCGGTGCCCTGTGCCTGTTCGAGTACGGCGAGGATTTCGTCATCAAGATCCAGGGTGGCGACGGCGGGCAACTGATGAACACGCGCATGCACGGCTCCGAAGATGCCCTGGCCGAGATTCCTTGCCGCAAGGTCGCCGGCCGGCCGAATTCGCGGGTGTTGATCGGTGGCCTGGGCATGGGTTTCACCCTCGCGTCGGCGCTCAAGCACCTGGGTAAGAGCGCTGAAGTGGTGGTCGCCGAGCTGGTACCCGGTGTCGTGGAATGGAATCGCGGCCCTTTGGGCGAAAAGGCCGGAAACCCGCTCCAGGACCCGCGCACGGTGATCCGCATGGAAGACGTGGCCAAAGTGCTGCAAGCCGAGCCGCAAGGCTTCGACGCGATCATGCTCGACGTCGACAACGGCCCCGAAGGCCTGACGCAGCGGGCCAACAGCTGGCTCTACTCCGCTGGCGGCCTGAGTGCCTGCGCCAAGGCCCTGCGACCAAAAGGCGTGCTGGCGGTCTGGTCGGCCAGCGCAGACCGCCAGTTTTCCGACAAACTGAAAAAAGCCGGGTTCAAGGCCGAGGAAGTGCAAGTCTTCGCCCACGGTAACAAGGGCACCCGCCACACCATCTGGATTGCCGAGAAGCTCAAGGGCTGAGCTAAACTGCGCTTATACCGTCATTAGTCATTTAACAAAGGTGAACCCATGAGTTCGTCCACCCCAACCAACACGTCGAAGCTGGACCGCATCCTCGCCGACAACCAGCGCGACAAGGAAATGGGCTACCGCGACAAGGCCCTGAAGATGTACCCGCACGTGTGCGGCCGCTGCGCCCGTGAATTCTCCGGCAAGCGCCTGAGCGAACTGACCGTGCACCACCGTGACCATAACCACGACAACAACCCGCAGGACGGTTCGAACTGGGAGCTGTTGTGCCTGTATTGCCACGACAACGAACACTCGCGCTACACCGACCAGCAGTATTTCGGTGAAGGCTCGCTGAGCACGCCGAAAATCGCCAAGGCCACGCATAACCCGTTTGCCGCATTGGCCGGGTTGATGAAGAAAGAAGACTGAAGATTTTCAGCGCCTGAACCGGCCTCATCGCCAGCAGGCTGGCGATGAGGCCGCGCCTGCACCGCCAATCTCTGATCTGACCGCAGCTCCCCAATCCCCGTATAATCCCGCTTTTTTCCAAAAGGCACCCCGCTCGTGGCAGACAAACGGTACAGCTGCATTGGTTTGTATAACCCCAAATCACCGGAGAACGTCGGTTCGGTGATGCGCGCCGCTGGCTGTTATGGCGTGGCGTCAGTGTTCTACACCGGCAAGCGTTATGAACGCGCCGCCGACTTCGTCACCGATACCAAGCGCGTCCACTACGACATCCCGCTGATCGGCATCGATGACCTGAAGAAAATTCTGCCGCTGAACTGCGTACCGGTCGCCGTGGAACTGGTCGAAGGGGCACGCCCGTTGCCCGAGTACACTCACCCGGACCGCGCGCTGTATATCTTCGGCCCGGAAGACGGCTCGCTGGATAAAGAGATTCGCGACTGGTGCGAAGACGTGGTCTACATCCCGACCACCGGTTGCATGAACCTGGCCGCCACGGTCAATGTCGTGCTGTACGACCGCATGGCCAAGGGCCTGAATACTCGCTCGGGGCCGAAATTCCGCTGAGAGGCCGCACATCCGATGGAACAAGCTGCCCGCCTGCGCAGTCAGCTTAACTATCGATTACTTCCTGCCTGGAGACAGATCATGAGCGAACTCAAACGCGTAGAACGTATCGAATCCACCCCGTTCCAGACCCACTCCGAGCAGAACGTCGAGGGCTGGGAACGCATCGGTTCGCTGGCCGGTGGCGTGGTGATGGTCGGCAAGGGCCTGCGTCGCGGCGGCATCTTCGGCTTGATTCAAGTGGCCATCGGCGGCGTGGCCCTGGCCCGCGGCATAACCGGCCACAGCTCGGCGAAAAGCCTGCTGGAAAAAAGCCGTCAGGACATGAACAACGTGCGGGCGAAGATTCAGCGGGCGGGTGAAGAATTGAAGGCATTGAAGGCCAATGCCGAGGCGGCGACCAAAACCGCGACGGTCACGGGGAATGATTCGTTGAAGTCGCCGAAAACCGGGGTTTGACCTTTAAAAGCAAAAGATCGCAGCCTTGGGCAGCGCCTACGGGGGTACGCAACCCCATACAGGCACTGCCGAAGACTGCGAACTTTTGATCTTTACTGAAGCAACCCGGTATCCAGGACTTTTGAAGATTCGCCAATAACACTTTCCGAAAGCTGCACAAATTCCTTGGTATCAATGCTCTCCAACCGCATTGCCCCGCGCATCACATCATCCAGCGAACGCTTGTTGCGCGTCTTCAAGCGAATCTCGCGGTCCAGTTCCTGCAACAGCACCACCGCTTTTGAAACCTGCGCCGGGCTGACCTGCTCGCCGCGCAGCGTGGTGACTTTCTGGCCGTCCTTGACCAAGCGACGGTGTAATTGATCGTAACGCTCGTCGCTCATGCCTCCGGCACGGCGCACCAGTTCAATGGCGTAATACTCGGCAAACCCTTCGCTGATCCAGTCACTGCGCTGCTTGTCGTTGATCCGCCCGAACAACTGCGCCAACTCCCGCACCAGCGCACTGCTGCCGCTTTCGCTGACCAGCGGTAAACGGCTGTTCAAGTAGATCGATTCTCGCGCGGCCAGGCTGCCGCGCCACATCGGATCGTTGGCGCCGACAATCAACAGCTTGGTGGGATGTCGAGGGAACACGGCTTGCACTTGCGGCCAAACGAACGTCAGCAAGGTGAGCACATCCATGCGGCGCATGCCCTGCCCTTGCGGTGAGGCCACGGTCACTTCGGTTTCGCCGAGACGGGTGCGACGGCTGCCAAGGTTTCCAGCGAGCATCCAGCCCGTGGGCCGGTCGAACAGACGGGAAACGTTGTCGATGCGGAACTTGTTTTTGCCGATTCGCGGCCAGGCGGTTTCGACGCTTTTCCAGCCGTCGGGCAATTCGAATTCGAGGCGTGACACCAGTTCGATGCCGTCCTGCTGATCGAGTCTGGCGGGAGGAACCAGATCGTCGCCGCGCATCAATGCCCAGTTCGGCGTCATGCGCGTATCAAAACTACCGGTTTTGCGGCCATGGCTGATACGGACGCGGTAGGTCAGGCTGGCCTTGTCAGCGGCCGGGTGCCAGACGCCACGGCTCTGTTTGCCCGGAGTCAGTTGCCATTGGCCATCGGCCTTGAAATCGCTGTAATGACTGCCGTCGCCGAGGTCGAAGTCCAGGCTGCGGACCGCCGAGCCCTGCGCCAAGGTCAGGCGCACTTCAGCCTGATCGCTTTGCGGCAACAGGCGCACGTGGTAATCCAGATCGACCTTCTTCGCCGCCCACACGGGCGAACTCAGGGTCAGCAACCCAACGACCAGTGCCCGCCGCCATCCCACAGCCATACACACTCCTTGGTGAACCCTTGACTCGTTCGGCGTTTAACCTGCGCGGAAAATCAGGTGATCTTCCCAATCATCTTCCGGCACGCTGCCTTCGGCGAACATACGCCCGGATTGTGAAATACGTTCGTGATGCACGGCATCGCGGTCGCCGCAGACCAGGTGATGCCACAGCGGCAGATCCTTGCCCTCGCTGACCAGGCGATAACCGCAGGTCGGCGGCAGCCATTTGAATTGATCGGCCTTGCCGGGCGTGAGCTGGATGCAGTCAGGCACAAAGTCGCGACGGTTCGGGTAATCCGTGCACTGGCAGGTTTTCAGGTCCAGCAGTTTGCAGGCGATACGCGTGTAATAGACGCTGTTGTCGTCTTCATCTTCGAGTTTTTGCAGGCAGCACAAACCACAACCGTCGCACAGCGATTCCCATTCCTCCTGATCGAGTTGATCGAGGGTTTTGCGTATCCAGAACGGTTCTACTTTGGCGGCCATGGTTCAAGCATCAACATCAGGTGGTGAAAAGGCCGCCAGTCTAGTGCCCGCAGGCCCGCGGGCCAAGCACTGGCGACTGCCGGTAGAACGCACTTGTCAGTTATTACGTCGCCAAGTAGGGTTTCGCGACGCCAATCACGTTCAAACGTAGCAAGGAATCTCTTGATGAGTGCTAACCCACGCGTTGCCGATTACGCCATTCACCCCCAGTTCACCGATCGCTGGTCGCCCCGCGCCTTCACCGGCGAAGCCATTCCCGAAGAAACCCTGCTGAGCTTCTTCGAAGCCGCGCGCTGGGCGCCATCGGCGTACAACTCGCAGCCTTGGCGCTTTCTTTACGCGCGCCGCGACACGCCAAACTGGGAGCGTTACCTGGGCCTGCTGAATGAGTTCAACCGCAGCTGGGCGCAACACGCTTCGGCACTGGTGATCGTGATTTCCAAAACCACTTTCGCAGTACCTGGCGCCACTGAAGAAACCCCAGCCCTGTGGCACACCTTCGACACCGGTTCGGCCTGGGGCCACCTGGCGCTGCAAGCGAGCCTGAGCGGCTGGCACACCCACGGCATGGCCGGCTTCGATCAGGAATCGACCCGCAAAGCGCTGAACATTCCTGAAGGTTACGCACTGCACGCCGCCGTAGCCGTCGGCAAGCTGGGCGACAAAGCAACCCTGGCGGATTACCTGCAAGCCCGAGAAGAGCCAAGCCCGCGTCGTCCGTTGAGCGAGCTGGCGGCGGAAGGTGATTTCACCCTCTAAATCGAGTAGGAGGCGGATTCACATCCGCCGTCCTCTCACACCACCGTACGTACGGTTCCGTATACGGCGGTTCAGGTTTAGCGGTTAAGCCGGGTTATCGTATCCAGTATCGAGACCAGCCCGAGTCGATCCCATAGTTTCTTCGGCAGCGCCTGATTCATATGGGGGGCTCCGGAGTTCCACCAAGGGCCTCGACCATTGAATGCCGAGTTACAAGCACGCGCCTCGTTGAGTCCCAAGCGCATCAAGTTGCGGGCCCTCGTAGAGGGCTGCTTCCATTGGCGCCAGATGATACAGCGAAGTTTATGTCGCACCCACCCATCCAGTGTCTCAAGTGCCCGCTTGCTCTGACTTAGCTTGAAATAGCCTGCCCAACCGCGCAGTACGGGGTTTATCCGTTCGATGACGTTCACCATCTTGCGGCTCCGCGTTGCACGCAGCAGGCTACTAAGTCGGTCGCGCAAACCTGCAGATCTCCCAGGGTAATTCGCGCGACCTTCCTGCTTATGCCTGTCGGATCTACGTCACAGCGTTCCGTGCAAGTATCGGGCTCTGAAGATGCTTGCCTTCTTACCCCGCTGCGCCGCCTCTATCCGCTTCCTGTTCGTCAGGCCAGCAATTTGCCTCGGGCTTCCTTCAGATTCGCAGTCACCCGCGACACCCTTGCCTCTGGCTAACACTTCCCCTTGCCGGGTGTGTAGAGGACTTTCACCTCCAAGTCACCAGCGAGGCCACCACAGCCAAGCTGGTTGCGCTTACGCGCAACGCGCCATCCCTGGCGCACAAGCAAAAAATCGCAGCCTTCGGCAGCGCCTACAGGTGTACACATAACCCTGTGGAGCTGCCGCAAGCTGCGATCTTTTTCGCTGCGCCTCAATACCCGCGAGCGAAATCCACTTCCCCGCGCAACGCCTCACCCGCCTCATACGCCCGCAGGTTCTCGACAAACAGTTTCACCATCAAGGATGGCGAAGTCGGTGCCGAGCTGTGGCCGGTCAGCAACAGGCCCCAGGCCGTCCAGAACGGATGACGTTGCGGAAGCGGTTCCTGCCGGCAGACGTCAATCACGGCTCCCGCCAGATGCCCTTCTTTCAAGGCGTCCACCAAGTCCGCATCGACCACCGCCACACCGCGCCCGACGTTGATGAACAACCCCGTCGGCTTGAACTGCTTGAACAGCGCTGCATCGTAGATGTCGTGGGTGTTCGGCGTATTTGGCAGCAGATTGACCACGTAATCCACTTGCCCCACCAGACGCGGCAAATCCTCGAGCGAACCGACTTCGACAAACGGCGCAAGCTCACGGGCGCTGCTGGCGATTCCGTACAGCTCGACGCCGAACGGCACGAGGAATTGCGCCACGGTCTGGCCGATGTCGCCAGTGCCGACGATTAACACCTTGCGCCCCGACAGGCTTTGGCCATGGCGACCGTCCCACTTGCGCTCGACCTGGCTGACCAGTCGCGCCAGTACTTCCCGCTCGTGACCGAGCATATAGGTGAGCACGTATTCGGCCATCACCTGACCGAAAATCCCCACGGCGCGGGTCAGGCGATAGTGGCGGGGCAAGCCGTCGGCCAGCAGCGGCGTGATCCCCGCCCAAGTCGATTGCAGCCACTGCGGTTGGTGACCCTGACGCAACAGCGTCGCCAACAGGTCAGGTTGACCGAGCCAGACCGGGCACTCAGCGGCCTGACGGGCCAGTTCAGCGGAGTCGCCGCTGGTCAGCACTTCCAGTTCCGGCGCTGCCTCGCGCAGCAATTGGGCGTACACAGAGTGGTCGTGTTCAGCAATCAGAACGCGCATGCTTCAACCTTAAAAAAAAACGCTGCAAACGGCAGACGACGCAGTATCCCTGCGTCGCCACGGCCATCGCCAAAATCATTCCAGTGTTTCACAGAGGCCCTGAACAGGACCTGTCTGCCGATTACATCGGGTCGTTGCGACGCAGCAACTCTTCCGGCAAGTGCTCGATGTACTCATCTTCGGCCGGCGGCATTTGCAGGTGATAGCCCTGCGTCTCAAGATTTCCCAGCACGACGGCGATGTCCTCGCGCGACAGTTTGCGCTCGGGGGTCAGTACCAGGTCGAAGGCGTGGATGGCTTTGCCGAACGCGGCCATCAAGGTTTCCGGTACGCGCTCCAGAGCATCGCTCTTGAGCACATAGAGGTACATCTCGTTTCTCTTCGAACTGCGGTAGATGGAGCAAATACGTTTCAAGGCTGTTCTCCGGCGGTGGCCAGGCTGTCGAGCAGCGCCTGGCCCATCAATTCGCGGCGCCAGCCACGCAGCGAATCAGGCAATTGGTAGGGACCATTGGGGTAGCCGCTTTTGAGCAGCGCTTCCAGGGTTTTCTTGCGCAGCATCAGCTCAGGCGCAATGTTCAGGCGCTCGCCCTCGGCCTGGCCGATGGCCTTCAGCTGTTTGAGCAGCGCGGCGGCGTCCACCGGCAATGGCTCCGGCACGGCTGGCGGCCATTGATCTGGCGACACACTGCCAGAGCGCTTGATCAGATCAAGCAGAAACTCACCGTCCTGACGCACGGTACGCGGGTGCATGTCTTCGATTTTCGCCAACGCACCGAGGTTGTCCGGCTGTGTGCGCGCCAGTGGCCACAGCGAATGCTCACGGATGATGCGGTTGCGCGGCAGGTCACGGGCACGGGCTTCTTTCTCGCGCCAGGCGCAGAGTTCACGCAGCACGGCGAGTTGGGCGAGGGACAGTTTCCAGGCGAGCTTGGCGTCGCGATAGACCTCGTACGGGTCGGTCTCGCGGCGCAGATTGGCCACCAGTTCAGCACCGTCTTCCAGCACCCAGGCGTATTTGTCGTCGGAAAGCTTCGGACGCAGCTGTACGAAAACTTCCGCCAGATGCACGGCATCTTCGGCGGCGTAGCTGATCTGGGTTTCCGAAAGCGGACGTTGCAGCCAGTCAGAGCGGGTTTCGCCCTTGGGCAGATCAATGCCGAGCACTTCCTGCACCAGCCGCGAATAACCCATCGAGAAACCGAGGTTCAGGTAAGCGGCGGCCAGTTGCGTATCGAACAATGGCGCCGGCAGGCTGCCGGTCAGACGCAGCAGGACTTCGAGGTCTTCGCTGCAGGCATGGACAACTTTGACCACTGCCGGGTTTTCCAGCAACGCGGCCAAGGGCTGCCAATTGTCGATGGTCAGCGGATCAATCAGGTAAGCGCGTACGCCATCGCCCACCTGCAACAAGCCGGCGATCGGATAGAAGGTGTCGACCCGCATGAATTCGGTGTCGAGGGCAACGTAGGGCAACTGCTGCCACTCGGCGCAAAACCGGCCGAGGCTATCGTTGTCGCGAATCCAGTGAATATCGATGGCCACACGGCTCTCCCTTGAAGAATGGCGCGCAGTATATATCGCCCCCGGCGATTTCCGCGCATCCACTGAACAAGAGCTTTAGCGAAAACACCTGACATTCGCAGAGAATAGCCCTCCCGCCGCGGATTAACCTCTCTGGCGGGACTTCTGAAGGTCGATTAAACCGTCGATAGCGTCATTTGTCGGCCAACACACCGTCGATGACCGCTCCACGGCATCCGGCAAACATATCCAGGTCCTGATTGTAGACCTTGGTGTTGACCTCCAGCAGCCCCAGCATCGAGTGGAACAGGTTGTCCTGGCTCAGGGGCTTTTCACGGCTCAGTTGCAAGCAGTGGGTGTCCACGGAGAACGACTTCTGATAACTGTCGGAGAACCAGGCCAGCATTGCCACATGTTTCTGTTGATCCGGCGCCAGCATGTAAGGCGTGCCGTGGAGGAACAGGTTGTACTCACCCAGTGACTCGCCGTGATCCGACAGGTAAAGCATGGCGGTATCGACTTTGTCCTGATTGCTGCGCAGCAAATCGATCAGGGTCGACAGCACGTGGTCGGTGTAAACCAGCGTGTTGTCGTAACCGTTGACGATACTTTCGCGACTGCAATTGTTCAGCGCATTACTTTCACACACCGGGGTAAAGCGTTCGTATTCTTTCGGGTAGCGCTTGAAATACTCAGGGCCGTGACTGCCCATCTGGTGCAAGACCAACACCGTGTCTTTATCCAGGTTGTCGATAAAGTGCTGCAGCCCTTGCAACAGGATTTCATCACGACATTCACTGTTGGCGCACAACACCGGGTCTTTCAGGTTGCTGACATCATCCAGCGTGACCCGATCACAAGTGCCTTTGCAGCCCGACTGATTGTCACGCCAGATCACATCGAGACCTGCACGCTTGAGCACGTCCAGCAGGCCTTCTTCATTCTTCGCCTTGCTGGCGTTGTAATCCTTGCGCCCCATGTTGGAAAACATGCAAGGCACAGACACCGCGGTCTCCGTCCCGCAGGAATGCACGTCAGTAAAAGCAATGAGACCCGACTCTTTATCGAGTTTTGGCGTGGTGTCTCGGTTATAGCCGAGGATGCCGAAGTTCTCGGCTCGGGCACTTTCGCCCACCACCAGAACGGTCAGGGACTTGCGGCTGTGGTTTTGCAAGGCGGGGTTTCGCTGGGCATCTTCACCGAGCTGGGTGAACGGTTGCTGCGCAGACGCGACCTGTTCACGCAGGTAACCGAACGAGGCGCCTATGTAGTTACTCGGCACCACCATAAGCCGCAACTCATGGTGATTGCGGAACAACGAAGAAAGTCCTTGATAGTTAATCAACGCGACACCACCAATGACGGCCATCGATGCAACACTGACCAGCACCTTACTTAATAGCTCACGGTGCCAGCGACGATAGTTGATCGGGGTTTTCCACAACAACCACGAGGGCAAAATACCGAGGAGCACAATATAAAAAAGCAACTTGATCGACAGCAAATCGCGAACTTCGGTGGCATTGGTTTCGGCAAAGTTGCGAAACATACCGGCATCGATCAAGACGCCATATTGGCTCATGAAGTACGCCACGCCGGCACTGACCATGAACAGCACAGTCAGGACTGGCTTCAGGACGGGCCGGAACGCTAGCAGGGTCAGCACAATGTTGAACGCCGCGAGAATCATCGCGCCGAAAGCCACACGCATGACGATGCCTTTACCGTCGGCTGCGGTGATATCGAACAGATGCCGCCACAATACAAAATTGAAAGCGGTCAATAAAAAGGCGCTGACAATGAGTGTCACCCACTCCGGGCGCACGGCTTTAATCTTCAACATGATGATTGGCTGTTCCTGAAAAGAAGTGCCGTCGATAAATGTGAAAATTTCATTTACCGCGACAGCACTAACTTTAGGCAGCCGACCATCAATTTTTTGTGAAAAAGAAGCCAACGATTAGTTGGCCTCGACGATTCATCTGAAACTTTCCACTTATTTGAGAATGGTTCAGCTCGGGTTCAGGCCAAGTTGCCAGTCAAGCCTGCCTCAGGGGACATTGCCGGGTCGTATTGAATTTTCAAATACCTCTGTGGACTTTCTGATTTGCCGCCTCCAGCCCCAGCGCGCCTAATCGGCACATTCACTGAACCGGAAACCCATCATGAAACACAGCGGATTCACCGTCGCCCACGCGGGCATGTTGCTTTGGTCATTGTTGATTGCTGTCTCGTTTTCCGCCGCAGCCCAGGTCAGTCAGGCCATCGATCCGATCCTGCTGACCGGTTTGCGCCTGCTGTTTTGCGCTCTGGTGTTTTTGCCCTTGCTGCTGATCAAAGGCGACAGCCCCATGACCGCCCGCGGACTGCTCGGCCACGGAGTGCTTGGTTTGTTGCTGGCGGTGTATTTCGGTTCACTCTTCGAGGCGCTGCGCTACACCTCGGCGGTCAATACCGGGACGATGTTCACTCTGGTGCCATTGCTGACCCTGGGATTTGAAGCCGTGTTGATTCCCGACAGTCAACTGAAACAGCGGCTGGTACCCATGCTGATGGCGGCAGCCGGTGCTGTGCTGCTGGTGATGAAAGGCGCGGCCCCCGGCGAACTGCCTTCGCTGTATGCGTTGTCCGTGTTCGGAGTTGGTTGCCTGGCGATGGCGCTCTACTCACCTCTCAGTCAACGACTCAAGGCCAAAAGCTTCCAGGGCCGTGGCCCCCTGGGCATGACCTTCTGGAACATGCTCTTCGGCGCGCTGTTTCTGCTGGCGTTTTGCGGTTTCAGTGGTGGCTGGCGCTCGGCGGCACTGCTGACGGTAAGTGATTTCTACTGGCTGATGTACCTGGCGCTGTTTTCCACTCTGGCGACATTCTGGCTGCTGCATCGGGCGATTGGCGTGATTGCTCCTTCCTCGGTCATTTCCTATATCTACTTGAGCACGCTTTTTATCACGTTGTTTCACTGGCTTTGGTGGCGTCAATCACCACCGCCACTGGAAGTGTTGGGCGCATTCCTGGTCGTGGCCGGCATGCTGGCGTTGCTGATGTCCAGCCGACGCACGCTACCCGCGACGGTTCCGAGCTGAATGCTGACAGAAGGTTCTCCTCGCTCCTGCATTCCGCTAGGCTCACTCGCACAAGATTGCGCACGGTTAGCGCAACGAGCACCGCGAGACGGAATGGATGCTGAACAGTAACGTGCTAAGAAAGCTGGATATGCAGGACCTCATGGTGTTCATCGCCGTGTATGAGCAAAACAGCGTCACCGGAGTTTCCGAGACGCTGTGCGTCAGCCAGTCCACCGTAAGCTACTGCCTGAAAAAACTGCGCAGCAGCTTCGAAGATGAACTGTTCATCAACACCCGCACCGGCATGCGCCCCACTTATAAGGCCGGCAGCATGTACCCCCACGTGCTGAAGATCCTCGAAAGCATCAACCTGTGCCACGCCGGAGCCCCCGTGTTCGATCCGACCGCGCAACCGGCGACCTTCAACATTTGCGCACCGGAATACTTCGAACTACTGATCTTGCCGCGACTATTGAAGATCTTCGCTTTCGCTGACCTGCCGGTGATGGTCAATGTGCACAAGCTCGAAACCGACATCCCGGCTGAAGCACTACGTGATGGCAGTCTCGACCTGGTGATTGGCTTCGGCCCGAACTTTCATCGCAGCCATGGCGACTTCAATTCGCGGACGCTATTGGAAGATGACCTGGTCTGCGTCTTCGACAAACGCGCCATCCCGCGCGAGCCGCGCTTGAGCCTGCAAACTTTTGTTGAGCGCCGGCATGTGTTCCCGACGCCCTGGACATCCACCACCAACATGGTCGACGGCTGGTTGGTGCAACAAGCCCGGCAACGGCAGATCGTTGCCCGAGCCAACAGCTACAGCGCGGCACTCAAATTGATCACCGGCACCGACTTCGCCCTCACCCTGCCCCGGCGCATCCATCGATTGCTGGCCAATAAGGCCGTCTTCGATTACCGCGAAGCGCCCAATGGCTTACCGGGATTTACCCTCGACATGCAGTGGAGCCAAAACGTCGATCAGGACAGCGCCAACACCTGGTTGCGTGAGCAGGTGCTCAAGGCCTGCACCGAGCCGGAAATCTGAAACTCAGACGCTGATGGCGGCCTTGGCGTAAGACTCGCGATCGATGTCGAGGATCTCTACGCACAACTGGACCTCAACGCCTGCCGGCCATTCACACAGATCCTTGACCACCGCCAGCAGGCTTTCGGACAACTGCTGCTTGATCTGCGGCGAACGACCGCTCAACACCGCCAGCTTCACATGCACGAACGCCCGCTCCGCCAATGCAGTACCGACCTTGAACGTCTCGACTTTCACCGCGCGACTCTTGATGTCGGACTCGGCACCGAACTGACCGGAAGCCACCAGCGTATTGTTCAGCCGTATCAACGCCACATCGGCGTTCAGCTCCGGCAGGTTGGCGGTGTATTCCAAGTGCAGGTGAGGCATGGTTTCACTCCTGTAGGTCGGCGGAAAGCTCGTACATATAACACAGTGCTGCCCTGCTCACTGGGGCAGCGACAACAGATTGCGCTCACCCATGAACGTTTCAAGCCGTGAACGCAACCAGCGTTCGGCAGGATCGCTGTCGACGTGGCTTAGCCAGACCATCGACAGTTCAAGGGTCGGGGTCTTGAACGGAAAAGGTTCCTTGAACAACTGACCGGACGCCGCCATCGCCTCGGCGGTGTAATCCGGCAAGCTGGCAATCAGATCGGTCCCTGCAAGCAGCGCCGGCAACGAGCTGTACTGCGGCACCGAGAGCACCACCTGACGCGAACGACCGATCTGCGCCAGCCACTCATCGGCGAAGCCACTGACGTTGGCAATATGGGACACCAGTACATGCGGGCGATTGCAATATTCATCAACGGTCAACGGCGTATCGGAGGCATCGGCGCGCAACAAACTAGGATAGATGTGCCGCAGCAACTTGCGCTTGGCGTTGGCCGGCAGACCGCGACTCTGGGTGACTCCCACTGTTATATCACCGGACGCCAGCAGATCGGAGATCCGCCAGTGATCGACGTTCTGCACCACGAACACCACCTTCGGTGCCTCCTTGCGTAATGCATGCAGCAACGGCGGTAATAGCCCGTATTCGACATCGTCGGACATACCGATGCGGAAGGTCATGGTGCTGTTGCTCGGGTCGAAATCGTGGGTCAGGCTCAACGCCACCGACAACGAATCCAGCGCCGGCGACAGGTGACGGAAGATCTCATCAGCCCGTGCCGTCGGCTCCATCCGATGGCCGACGCGAATGAACAACGGATCGTTGAACATCGTACGCAAGCGATTGAGGGCCGAGCTGATGGTTGGCTGACCGAGAAACAGCTTCTTCGCCACCTTGGTGACATTGCGCTCAAGCATCAGCGTTTCAAACACCACCATCAGGTTGATGTCGGCCTTGCGTAGTTCGTTGCGATTCATCCATTGACCCCGCGCCCATTCACTGTCGACAGTTTAGGGAGGTGCCGCAACCGGCGTCTATGTGAGTAAACAAATGTTTCAGGCATTTTTGCGTTTAATGCAAATGCACTCAAAGCCATAAGTACGCCCGGGTGAAACGAAGCTGCTCTGACTGAGCAGCTTCACCGCTTCAAACCTAGATCTCCTTGACCGGGGTCTGATCGCAAGTCCCCTTGATCAAGCTGATCGCATGCACGCAATCCGACCTGTTGACGTAAGCCTCGCCACTGGCAATCGTTTCATGATTTCCCGCCCGCAAACGCCACCGCCACTGACCTTTTCCAGACAGGACAGAGCCACGGGTTTGCCTGTAAATCTCAAAATACATTGTTCGCTCCTTGCGATGACTGGTTACGGCAGATCAGTGACCTGCGAAAACCAGAGTAGAGGAGGATTTGCTGGTGCGAAGTGTTTGAATGTCAGGGGATATTTCGCAAGGAAAGCCCTGAATTACGGGAGGACCAATGAATTCGGCGCCCGGTAAATCGAGGGACTTGGATAGGTAAGTTTTCCCATGAAATGGCATCTTTTTCTTACGCGGGAACACTCTTGGTCCGACACCAGAAAACCCGGACAAACAAAAAAGCCCCGTAACTTTTCAGCTACGGGGCTTTTTCTATGTAATGGCGGAGAGATAGGGATTCGAACCCTAGGTACCGGTGAAGGTACAACGGATTTCGAATCCGTCCCATTCGGCCACTCTGGCATCTCTCCAACGGCGCGCATCATAACAACACTTTTGCCGGAAGCGAACCCCCCTGAGCAAAATATTTCTGTGCTATCAGATGCTTGCGTCGGTTAAAGCGGTACGCCCAGACGCTTGGCGACTTCTTCGTAGGCTTCGATGACGTCACCGAGGCCCTGGCGGAAGCGGTCTTTGTCCATCTTCTTCTTGGTATCCTTGTCCCACAGGCGGCAGCCGTCAGGGCTGAACTCGTCGCCCAAGACGATGGAGCCGTCGCTGAATACGCCGAATTCCAGTTTGAAGTCGACCAGCAACAGGCCGGCGTCGTCGAACAGTTTGCTCAGGACTTCGTTGACCTTGAGCGACAGTTCTTTCATGCGAACCAATTGCTCGGCGGTGCCCCAACCGAAGGCCACGACGTGGGATTCGTTGATGAACGGGTCGCCCTTGGCGTCGTCCTTCAGGAACAGTTCGAAGGTATAAGGGTTGAGCTTCAAGCCCTCTTCAACGCCCAGGCGCTTGACCAGGCTGCCGGCGGCGTAGTTACGCACGACGCATTCAACCGGGATCATGTCCAGCTTCTTCACCAGGCACTCGTTGTCGCCCAGCAGTTTGTCGAATTGGGTCGGTACGCCGGCCGCTTCGAGTTTCTGCATGATGAAGGCGTTGAACTTGTTGTTCACCATGCCTTTGCGGTCGAGCTGCTCGATGCGCTTGCCGTCGAACGCCGAGGTGTCGTTGCGAAACAGCAGGATCAAGCGGTCAGCGTCGTCGGTCTTGTAAACCGACTTGGCTTTGCCGCGGTAGAGTTCTTCACGTTTTTCCATGATGGGCTCCGCTTGCTAAGTAGATGGGCTAGGCGATATGTCGCCAGTCGAGCCCTGAATCTTGATCGGCCAGTTGCAGCCAGTCCGGGTCGCACCCGAGGGTGTCGACAAAACATTGCCGGGCCAGCTGCGGCAGGTTGTTCTTGCTGCTCAGATGAGCCAGGACCAAGTGTTGCAGGTCTTTCCAGCCCAACTCGGACACCAGGAATGCCGCCTGGTGGTTGTTCAAATGTCCCAGCTCCCCGCCCACCCGCTGCTTGAGAAAGTACGGGTAGTGCCCGCGAGCCAGCCTGTCACGGCAATGATTGGCCTCGATCATCAACGCATCGAGGTCCCGATAGCCTTCCAGCACCTTGTTGCAGTACGAGCCCAGGTCGGTCAACAGGCCGAAGCGCCGCTCACCGTCACTGAACACGTATTGCGTCGGCTCCTGTGCATCATGGGCCACGGCAATGACACTGATGCTCAAGTCCCCGATCTGCAGTTGCTCACCGCCCGCCAGGAAACCTGCGGGTTCGATGGGTTTACGCATCCCGCGCAACGTCCCGCGACTGAGGTAGACAGGCAGATTGTAGCGCCGAGACAGCAAACCCACGCCATGCACGTGGTCGGCATGTTCGTGGGTCACGAGTATCGCGCTCAACTGCGCAGGGTTCACACCCAGGCGCAGCAAGCGTTTTTCGGTTTCCCGCAGGGAGAAACCACAATCCACCAGCACGTACGTATCAGCGCTGGCTATCAGCGTGCCGTTCCCTTGGCTACCGCTGCCGAGAACGGCAAAACGCATGTGATCAGCCCAGATTGTCCTGAATCACGCTCAACACTTTACGCGCCACGTCAGCAGGCGCCACGGTGTTGATGTTCTTCTCGACGGTGACCTGGACGCTCTCGCCCACCTTGCTCAGGCGAACCTGATAGCGCTCGGCGCGAGCTTCAACTTCTTCCTTGTTCGGCGCACTGCCGAACAAGCTGCTGAAGAAGCCTGGCTTGTCGTCTTTCTTCTCGGCTTTTTCAGCCAGGTTGATGTAGTACAGGCCCAGGCTGCGGTTGATGTCTTCAACACGCCATTCACCCTGCTCCAGCGCACGACCGACGCTCGACCAGGCACGATCCAGGTCGGTGCCGACGTTCAGCACAGGGTTGCCGCTGCCGTCTTCGCTCAGGCTGACACGGCTTGGGGTGTCGAAATCACGGGACGCCAGCATGGAGACCGAACCGCCCTTCTCGGAGATGCGGCTCATGCTCGCGAGCATGTCGTCGACCAGTGCCGCGTCCAGGCCGGTGTTGACCGAACGGTTGGTGAAGGCCACATCGGCAGTGCTGCCGGCAGGACGTTCGGCGCTGACCACGTAGACTTCACTGGTGTTGCGCTGCACGCCCGGCTCGATGCGTACCCGCACGCGGGTTTCGCTATCGGTTGCGACACCGGCCGCACTCAGGCGCTTGGCCATCGCTGCCGACAGTTCGTCGGAACGCTGCCAGGTAGTGGTGAATTCGCCGGTTTGCGGGCGCTGCTCGTCCAGGCGGAAACCGTTGTCCTGGTAGAACTGCACGGCCACAGGCCAGACTTCGGCTGGAGGGTTCTGCGCCAGGATCGAGCGGGTATCACCGCTCTTCTGTAGGGAGTAGGCGCTGGCATCGGCAGCGGCCGACAACGGCTGCGGACGAGGAACGACGTATTCACCCTTGGCGGTGTCATCGGCCACGTTGCGCGGGATCGGCAACAACGGATCCAGACGCTTGGCGGTGGTGACGTCCGTAGGCAGTTGCATCGGTGCAGTCTGTTGCGCTTCCAGGTAATCGCTACCACGGTCACGGAAATAACCTTCCGGGCCCCAGATCCATCCGCAGCCACTGGTGCTGGAGATAATCAAGGCAAGTGCGGAAAGTCCGGCCATTCGCTTCATGCGGTGTACTTCCTCAATTAAACCAGGACGCCGGACAGGCGCATGGCCTGCCGCAGCGGTTCGTGACATTCGGCGCTGAGCCAGGTGAGCGGCAGACGGATTCCGTCCGGCATCAAGCCCATTTCATGCAGCGCCCATTTCACGGGGATAGGGTTGGATTCGATAAACAGGGTTTTATTGAGCGGCATCAGCTTTTCATGAATGGCGCGAGCCTTCTCGGCCTCACCATTCAGGGCGGCGATGCACAGGTCGGCCATGTCACGCGGGGCGACGTTGGCGGTCACCGAAATGTTGCCCTTGCCGCCCAGCAGGATCAGCTCGACTGCGGTGGCGTCGTCGCCGGAGATCACCAGGAAGTTGCTGCTGACACCGTCGATGATGGCTTTGGCACGCGTCAGGTCGCCGGTGGCTTCCTTGATACCGATGATGTTTTTAACGGTCGACAAACGGATCACAGTCTCGGCCTGCATGTCGCATGCGGTACGACCTGGCACGTTGTAGAGGATCTGCGGGATGTCGACAGCTTCGGCGATTGCCTTGAAGTGCTGGTACAAGCCTTCCTGGGTCGGCTTGTTGTAGTACGGCGTGACCAGCAGGCAAGCGTCAGCGCCGGCAGTCTTCGCGTTGGTGGTCAGCTCGATGGCTTCGCGAGTCGAGTTCGCGCCGGTACCGGCGATCACCGGAATGCGGCCATTGACCTGCTTCACGATGCGACGGATCACTTCGATGTGTTCGTTCACATCAAGAGTGGCCGATTCACCTGTGGTGCCTACCGCCACGATGGCGTGGGTGCCGTTTTGCAGGTGAAAGTCCACCAGTTTGCTCAGGCTGTCCCAGTCGAGACGACCCTGTGCATCCATGGGTGTGACCAGTGCCACCATACTGCCCGCAATCATGCAACCGCTCCTGCCGGAAAAAGAGAGCCGTAATGGTACTGGCGCCAAGATGCTTGTACAAGCGAAGTACTGCGCTGCCGCCATTCCCCTTGGCGCTGCTTTTCGCTACCCTTCAGACTTTGATCGGTACTGACAAGCTCGTACGCCGGGTTTCTGCCTCCATTTTCGGCATCACAAGCCCCATTCCAGCGTTGCAACCGCTCGCTCCTGCCATACTGGAGCACGTTGCAACCTGCGCCTGAGGCTTTCTGAATTCGCATCCGCAGGCTCGCCCCGGTAAAACAGGCCGATAGAAGTACCGACCGCTCATCGCTTTAGGAATGCTGCATGTCCACCCCCACAGTTCGCGAACAATTCCTTGTCATCAGTGCCCTCGGCGCCAACCCCATGGAGCTGACTAACGTCCTGTGCCGCGCCAGCCATGAAAATCGCTGCGCCGTGGTTACCTCCCGCCTGACCCGTCATGGCGAGTGCAGTGCGCTCGTCCTCGAAATATCCGGCAGCTGGGACGCCCTGGCGCGCCTGGAAGGCAGCCTGCCAGTGCTGGCCAAACGGCACGCGTTCACCGTCAACGTGGTGCGTAGCGCGGCGCTGGAGAATCGTCCTCAGGCTTTGCCTTACGTCGCCTACGTGAGCTCGGCTTACCGTTCGGACATCATCAACGAGCTGTGCCAGTTCTTCATGGACCACAACGTCGAGCTGGAAAACCTGACCTGCGACACCTATCAGGCTCCGCAAACCGGCGGCACCATGCTCAATGCCACGTTTACCGTGACCTTGCCGGCCGGCGTGCAAATCAGCTGGCTGCGCGATCAGTTCCTGGATTTCGCCGATGCGCTGAACCTGGACGCCCTGATCGAACCGTGGCGCCCACAGAACCCAATGTAAGGAAGCATTTCATGGCCGTTGCTATCGACCAACCGGTTGCCGACTTCGAAGCACCCGCCACCAGCGGGCAGACCGTCAGCCTCGCGAGCCTTAAAGGCAAGCAAGTGGTGATCTACTTCTATCCGAAGGACAGCACGCCGGGTTGCACGACCCAGGGTCAGGGTTTTCGCGATCAATTGGACGCTTTTAAAGCGGCCAACACCGAAGTGTTTGGCGTTTCCCGCGACAGCCTGAAATCCCATGAAAACTTCAAGGCCAAGCAAGCGTTCACTTTCGAGCTGATCAGCGACAAGGAAGAGGCGCTTTGCCAGCTGTTTGACGTGATCAAGCTGAAGAAACTTTACGGCAAGGAATACATGGGCGTGGATCGCAGCACGTTCCTGATCGACAAGGATGGCGTATTGCGTCAGGAATGGCGCGGCGTGAAGGTGCCGGGCCATGTTGATGCGGTGCTGGCTGCGGCGCAGGCGCTGAACAAGGCTTGATCCTCCAAAAAAAATCGCAGCCCTGAGCTGCGATTTTTTTTCGACCTTCTTTAAAGCAACGGCGCCACCACCGGTTCCTTGCGTGGCCACGCATCAAGCACAGCCTTGAACAGCGTCGCCAGGGGAATCGCAAAGAACACTCCCCAGAATCCCCACAGCCCGCCAAACAACAGCACCGCACAGATAATCGCCACCGGGTGCAGATTGACCGCCTCCGAGAACAACAACGGCACCAACACGTTGCCATCCAACGTCTGGATGATCCCGTAAACCGCCATCAAATAAATGAACTGATCGCTCCAGCCCCACTGGAACAGCGCAATCAGGAACACCGGCACCGTCACCACCACGGCACCGACGTAGGGCACCACCACCGAAACCCCCACCAGTAACGCCAACAGCGCCGCGTAGTTTAGCTCCAGGACAACGAAAGCGATGTAGGTCACGCCGCCGCAAATGAAAATCTCGATGACCTTGCCGCGAATGTAGTTGGCAATCTGCCGGTTCATTTCATGGGCGACACGGGTAATGAGCGCTCGCTCACGGGGCAGGTAGCCGCGCACCCACTGGCCGATCATGGCCCGGTCCTTGAGGAAGAAAAACACCAGGATCGGCACCAGCACCAGATAGATCATGATGTTGACCAACAGCGGCAGACTCGACAGTGAGAATGTCAGTGCCCATTGCCCGAACTTGCCGATCTCGCCCCGTGCCACCTCGATGGCTTGCAGCACCTGTTCGTCGGATACCAGATGGGGATAGCGTTCCGGCAACAGCAGCAACAGCGACTGCCACTTGGCGAGCATGCCGGGTAACTCGTTGAACAAAGTGATCAACTGATGCCAGAGCAGCGGCACCACGATCACGATGAATACCAGCAACACACCCATGAACAGCGCAAAGACCAACCCCACCGCCACCCCGCCCGGCACCCGCAAGCGCTCGAGGGTCAGCACCAAGCCCTGCATCAGGTACGCCAGCACCATCCCCGCCAACACCGGCGCCAGCATGCCGCCCAGCGTGAGCACGGCGGTGAACGCCAGAAACAGCAGGACCGCCAGAACCACGGCTTCTTCATCGGAGAAGTAGCGCTGAATCCAGTCGCGTAACACTTTGAACATCAATAATCCTTAAGAACAAATGCCGCAGGTTTCAGGCCTTTTTCAACCAGTAGCGGTACACGCCCGCCTCATCTTCTTCACGAAGCAGCGTATGACCGGCCAATCGGGCAAAGGTGCGAAAGTCGCGCTGCGAACCCGCATCGGTGGCAATCACCTTGAGCACCGCACCGCTGGCCATTCGATTGAGCTCCATCTTAGCCTTGAGCAACGGCAACGGACAATTCAGACCGCTGGCGTCCAGCTCAACGTCATGGGCTACAGCATCGATCATTGCATTACTCCGGGTCACGTAGTCGAGTCGCCTAGAATATCTGGTCGCAAGGCTGGTGTCCGGCTACAGTAAGGTCTTTGTCGACTAAGGCTTTGTGCATGACTTTTTTGCGCCCTACCCTGCTGACGCTCGCTTGCCTGCTCGCCTCACCGGGCTTCGCCGACGACCTGCCGTCACTCGGCGACGCCAGTTCTGCCATCGTCTCGCCACAGCAGGAATACCAGTTGGGTCGCGCCTGGCTCGCGCTGTTGCGCAGCCAGGTCTCGCAACTCAACGATCCGCAGCTCAAGGACTATGTCGAGTCCAGCGTTTATCGCTTGGTGGAGACCAGTCAGGTCAATGACCGGCGCCTTGAGTTCATCCTGATCAACAGCCCTCAGCTCAACGCCTTTGCGGCACCTGGCGGGATTGTCGGGGTCAACGGCGGCCTGTTTCTCAACGCCCAGACCGAAGGCGAATATGCCTCGGTACTGGCGCACGAATTGGCTCACTTGTCGCAACGTCACTTTGCCCGTGGCGTCGAAGCGCAACAGCGCATGCAAGTGCCGATGATGGCCGCCTTGCTGGCCGGGATCGTGATTGCCGCGGCCGGTGCCGGTGATGCCGGGATTGCCGCCATTGCGGGTACGCAGGCGGCGGCGATTCAGGAACAGCGACGCTTCTCTCGTCAGAACGAACAGGAAGCCGACCGCATCGGCATCCTTAATCTGGAAAAGGCCGGCTACGACCCGCGCTCGATGCCAACCATGTTCGAACGCCTTGGGCGTCAGTATCGCTTCGACGCCAAGCCACCGGAATTCCTGCTGACTCACCCGGTCACCGAATCGCGGATCGCCGACACCCGCAACCGTGCTGAACAGGCTCCAAAAGGCGGCATCGAAGACACCGTGCGTTATCAACTGATTCGTGCACGGGTGCAGCTGATATACGAGGAAACTCCAGGCCTGGGCGCCAAGCGCTTTCGCGCGCAGCTGGATGAAAACCCGAAAAGCGATGTCGCACGCTACGGCCTGGCCATCGCCCAGATCAAGGGCGGCCAACTCAACGAAGCACGGGAAAATCTCAAGCTGCTGCTGGCCAAGTCGCCAAACGAGATCATCTACAACCTCGCTGAGATCGATCTGGACATCACCAACAATCGTCTGGCGGATGCACAATCCCGGGTGGACCGGATGCTGACTCAGTACCCGGGCAACTATCCGCTGAATCAGGTGCGCGTCGACCTGCTGTTGAAACAAAACCGCGCCGCCGATGCGGAAAAAGCACTGGAAGGCCTGCTCAAGTCGCGGCCGGACGATCCGGACGTGTGGTATCAAGTGGCCGAGACACGTGGTTTGTCAGGCAACATCATCGGCCTGCACCAGGCACGTGCCGAGTATTTCGCCCTGGTCGGCGACTATCGCCAGGCGATCCAGCAACTGGATTTCGCCAAGCGCAAGGCTGGCAGCAACTTCCCGCTGTCGTCACGTATCGATGCCCGTCAGCGAGAACTGATGGAGCAAGAGCGCATGATCAAGGACATGATGGGGTAGTTTGTTTCAGGCATAAAAAAACCGCCTCTTTCGAGGCGGTTTTTTATTCAACCGACAACCGGATTATTCAGCCAGCTTGAAGGTGATGAAGCTGGCACGACCTTGACGCAGTACACGCATCGACACCGAACGATTCTTCGGCAGCGCCTTGGCGATGTCGGTGAATTCCTTGGTGGACTCAATCGCCTGGTTGTTCAGGTGAGTAATGACGTCACCAGGCTGCAAGCCGATCATCGAAGCAGGACCGTCCTGCACTTCCTTGATCACCACGCCGCCTTTGAGGTCGTAGGTTTTCTTCTGCTCAGCGGTCAACTCGACGACGGAAACACCCAGACGATTACTGTTGGTCTCGGCGCCCGACTTCGGCAACGCATCGAGTTCTTTGTCTTCATCAGGGATCGCGCCAACCGTCAGGTCGACGTTTTTGCGCTTGCCTTCACGAATCACTTCCAGATTGGCCTTCGAGCCAGCTTTCAGTGCACCGACCAGATGCGGCAGATCGGCGGACATCACGATCGGCTGCCCGTTCATGCTCAGGATTACGTCGCCAACTTGCAGACCACCCTTGGCAGCCGGGCCGTCATCCTGGATCTGGGCGACCAGCGCACCGGCCGGTTTATCCAGACCGAACGACTCGGCCAGATCCTTGTTCACTTCCTGAATCACCACACCCAACCAGCCTCGACTGACCTTGCCACCGCTTTTCAGCTGATTGGAAACGTCCATGGCCACGTCGATAGGAATCGCGAACGACACACCCATGAAACCGCCGGAACGGGTGTAGATCTGCGAGTTGATCCCGACCACTTCGCCGTTCAGGTTGAACAACGGACCACCCGAGTTACCCGGGTTGATCGGCACGTCGGTCTGGATGAACGGCACATAGTTTTCGTTCGGCAGGCTGCGACCGACGGCACTGACGATGCCTTGGGTCACGGTATGGTCAAAGCCGAACGGCGAGCCGATTGCCACGACCCATTGGCCGGCCTTCAGGTCCTGGGATTTGCCGAGTTTCAGAACCGGCAGATCCTTGCCTTCGATTTTCAGCAATGCCACGTCGGAGCGCGGATCGGTGCCGACCAGCTTGGCTTTCATTTCGCTGCGGTCAGCGAGACGCACGAGAATTTCGTCGGCGTCAGCGATTACATGGTTGTTCGTCAGGATGTAGCCGTCAGGCGAAATGATGAAACCCGAACCCAGGGACTGGGCTTCACGCTGACGATCACCACGAGGCGAACGCGATTGCGGCGGCATGCCTCGTTCGAAAAACTCGCGCAGCATCGGCGGCAAGCCTTCGAGGTCGGGCATCTGCTGGTTGACCTTGCGATCAGGCAGTTTCTGCGTGGTACTGATGTTCACCACCGCCGGTGAGGCCTGCTCGACCAGTTGTGTGAAATCAGGCAGTTCGACCGCTTGCGCAGTGACCGCCTGACCGAGCACCAGCACGGTGGCAAAAATGGAAAGATAAGACTTCAAGCGTGGTATCGACATACGGCTCCCGTTACGACGAGCATGGTTAAGCGATATGGATCAAGGAACACCGGGAAAGATACGCCGGTATTTTTGTTCCGGGAACAACAAACAAGGCCAGAGCCGAGGGGCTCTGACCTATAAAAAATTCTGGGGGTATTTGCAAACTGAAATGCTCACGAAACATTTCGATCTCAGCTTACTGTGTGGCGGAAGAGGCATCAGTACGCATGGATAACGCAATCCGTTCAGCAGTGCCTACCGGAATCTCGCCAACCACGGTCACCATGATCTCGCCTTGCGGTGTGGTCAAGCGCCGGGAAACGGCGACGGTTGGTCCCAACTGAGTGCGGGTGTCGGTGACTGTCGCCCCATTCAATGGCTCCAGGAACACCGAAAAACGCGCCAGGCCATCGTCATACATCAGGCTGTTGACCTGGGTTTTGGTGTCGGGATCCTTGCGTGCGGAGCTGCTGGTCAGCTCGAAACCGGGCGGCAACCAATCCGAATGCCAGACCCGAGCGGTCTTGATTGCAGAAGCCTTGTCACTGTCGAGATTGACGGCTTTGCAGTCAGCACCTGGCTGCAAATCACTGTCGGAAGGAACATCGACGGTATCCAGTTGCGTGAACTGGAACCGCTCCAGCAACTGCCCTTTATCGTTCAGCAGCAACGATTTCAGCGGCAAGCCGGTTTCTTTATCCAGATGCAGTTCAAAACCGTAACGATGCTGATCGCGAGGCGTGAGCGAAACGATCACCGCCGCACGGCCGGCCACGCGCGACTTGCCAATGACAGCAAGGTCATACCAGTTCTTGAGCTTTTGGGGATCGAGTGCACGAGCTGCGGAGTTTGGCGAATCCCCCAGCCCTGCGATCAGGGTGCCGCTGACGCATTGAGTATGCCCATCAATGCGTACGACTTCCTGCGCCGAGCCGTCGAGCTGGAGCAGCCGCTCGCGGACTTTGCCATCCTGGACGCGGTGCCAGATGTTATGGGTAGAAAAACTACCGTTACGCTCGTAGACGAAAGTACCGTGAAAGCTTTGCTGTTGCTCGGCCTGACCAAGACGGGTCAACCAGTCCTGGGCTTCATCGGCGTGGGCTGGGACAACAAACCAGCCACTGAGCAGAAGCGAAAGTAGAGGTATGGCGCGCATGATCCTCCTTAACGGTTTTCCAGGCTTGCTGCACGAGCGTAAGGCAGAGCGCTTTCAGTACCTTTCAATGCAGCCTGTTGAGCATGTTGGCGCAGGTAGCTCGGCAGACGTTGATCGTGCCAGCCTGGCTGACCTTGCAATACTCCGTTGGCCATAGGACCAGTGGCTTCCGAACTCTCATTGTAGCCTGCCAAAACAGCCGGGCCCTTGATTTGAGGTGCGGCCAGATTTTGTTGGCTGGATTGCTGAGCCAGTTCGACACCGGCAATCTCGTCCTGGTTGTACAGACGAACACCTGCCAGTACAGCGACGGTTACCGACGCGGCGACGGCCAAACGACCCAGGCTGCGCCATGGACCACGGGTGGCTTTTGCCGGTACGGCTTCGTCAGCCAAGGCTGCGGAAACGGCCGCGGCGATGTCCAGACGTGGAAGCAGCAGATCCTTGTGCATCGCTGCCCGAGCGATCTGATAACGAGCCCAGGTTTCACGGGTTTCAACATCGTCGCAGGCACTGAGTACCCGACGCAATTCCAATTCGTCCGCTTCGTTATCCATCACTGCGGACAGCGATTCCTGCAGGGCTTCACGACTCATGGCGTTCCTCTCTTGGCTGTCGCCGCTGTCTTTAGTTTTCCTGCAACAACGGTTGCAGGGCTTTATCGATGGCCTCCCGGGCGCGGAAAATCCGGGAGCGCACGGTGCCCACCGGACATTGCATGACGCTCGCAATGTCCTCGTAACTCAGACCATCGAATTCACGTAAAGTTAAAGCCGTACGCAAATCTTCTGGAAGTTGCTGAATGGTTCGATGGACGGTGCCTTCGATCTCATCCCGCAGCAAAGCCCGTTCTGGCGACTCGAGATCCTTGAGGCCATGATCGCCATCGTAGAACTCTGCATCCTCGGAACTGACATCACTATCCGGCGGCCGGCGGCCGCGTGAAACCAGATAGTTTTTCGCCGTGTTAATGGCGATGCGGTAAAGCCACGTATAAAACGCGCTGTCTCCGCGAAAATTTCCAAGTGCGCGGTACGCCTTGATAAAGGCTTCTTGCGCCACATCCTGGGCTTCATGGGTGTCGTGCACAAAACGCACGATCAACCCGAGAATTTTGTGCTGGTATTTCAGCACTAGCAGATCGAACGCGCGCTTGTCGCCGCGTTGAACGCGTTCGACCAGCTGCTGATCCTCTTCCTGGGTTAGCATGAACACTCCTCGATAAGCTCGGAGGAGGCTTGCATAACTAAACGACCGGACTTGCAAACATAGACTCGGGCTTTTCGCAAAAGTTCTCCCCCTCCAGGCAAGTTTCCTGCGGGCTCTGATTCGGCACGCACGAAAAGCGCAGCGCGAGATTCCCCGGCTGCGCGAATAATCTTGTCATCGGTTTCGCCGGCAAGGATCCAAAGCGGATCCTGCGCTGAAGCCGACACTGTCCCTTGAATCAGGCAACCGTCTATTGATCTTGGGCCTTTGGCAAAAGTTCCAAATATTTATAGCTACCCGAAACCGACATTGTGCAACCGTGCAGTGAAAAAGACTGTTAAATCCACGATACAGTTCACTTGTCGCCGAATCGGTCGAAAAAACATCCGACGAAGCGTCAGGTCTTTTCCGTGACAGTAGTTTCACAATGCCATATGGGCTCGGCTATTGTGCCGCTCCCCCCCTCTATATACTAGTGGGCTGTACGCAAACCTGACTCGCCTGTCCAGTTGTCCAGCGCCTCCCCCGAACCGGGTCGCTTTGAGCGGAATTCTGAAATGAGCCAACAGCTTCAACACGATGTTCTGGTAATTGGCAGCGGTGCTGCCGGCTTGAGCCTTGCGCTGACCTTGCCCGGTCATTTGCGTATCGCCGTACTGAGCAAAGGCGACCTCGCCAATGGCTCGACGTTCTGGGCCCAGGGCGGGGTCGCTGCCGTTCTGGATGACACCGATACTGTCGAATCCCACGTCGATGACACCCTCAATGCCGGCGGCGGCCTGTGCCATGAAGATGCCGTACGCTTCACCGTCGAGCACAGTAAAGAAGCGATTCAATGGCTGATCGACCAAGGCGTACCCTTTACCCGCGATGAACAGTCCAGCACTGAGGATGGAGGATTCGAGTTCCACCTGACCCGCGAAGGTGGCCACAGTCATCGACGCATCATCCATGCCGCCGATGCCACCGGCGCGGCGATTTTCAGGACATTGCTGGCCCAAGCCAAAGAACGACCGAACATCGAACTGCTGGAACAACGGGTCGCGGTCGACCTGATCACCGAAAAGCGCCTCGGCCTGGAAGGTGATCGCTGCCTGGGTGCCTACGTGCTCAACCGTAGCACCGGTGAAGTCGATACCTACGGCGCCCGTTTCGTGATCCTCGCCTCCGGTGGCGCCGCCAAGGTCTACCTCTATACCAGCAACCCCGATGGCGCCTGCGGTGATGGCATCGCCATGGCCTGGCGCTCGGGCTGCCGGGTGGCAAACCTGGAATTCAACCAGTTCCACCCCACCTGCCTGTATCACCCGCAAGCCAAGAGTTTCCTGATCACCGAAGCCCTGCGCGGTGAAGGGGCGCATTTGAAGTTGCCGAACGGCGAACGTTTCATGCAGCGCTTCGACCCGCGGGCCGAACTGGCTCCCCGCGACATCGTCGCAAGGGCCATCGACCATGAAATGAAGCGCTTGGGCGTCGATTGCGTCTATCTGGACATCAGCCACAAGTCCGAAGACTTCATCAAGACGCACTTCCCGACCGTGTACGAGCGCTGCCTCGAATTTTCCATCGACATCACCAGGCAACCGATTCCGGTGGTTCCGGCCGCGCACTACACTTGCGGCGGCGTGATGGTCGACCAACAAGGTCGTACCGATGTGCCGGGACTTTATGCGATTGGCGAAACCAGCTTCACCGGCCTGCATGGCGCCAACCGCATGGCCAGCAACTCGTTGCTGGAGTGTTTTGTCTATGCGCGCTCGGCTGCTGCAGACATCGTGGAGCAATTGCCGCAAATTTCGGCGCCCATCGCCCTGCCCGCCTGGGATGCGAGCCAGGTGACCGATTCCGATGAAGACGTGATCATCGCGCACAACTGGGATGAACTGCGGCGATTCATGTGGGACTACGTCGGCATCGTGCGAACCAACAAGCGCCTGCAACGGGCTCAGCACCGGGTGCGCCTGTTGCTGGATGAAATCGACGAGTTTTACAGCAACTACAAGGTCAGTCGCGATTTGATCGAACTGCGTAACCTGGCCCAGGTGGCCGAGTTGATGATCCTGTCAGCCATGGAGCGCAAGGAAAGTCGCGGCCTTCATTACACGCTCGACTACCCGAACATGCTGCCGGTTGCCCTGGACACTATTCTGGTGCCGCCCACCTACGTCGACTGAACTTGAGCCGGACCCGCAGGCGGCGGTGCACATCCGACGCTTGCGAATCCCGGGGCACGCAAATGGCCCGGACTCGCCGCTCGCCCCGCAGGCGAAAACGCAGCACGACCACCAACGGCAGCGCCAGGCTGTCCGGCCGCAGTTGTACCGGTCGCCATCCTGTCGCCTGACTCCACAACTCCCAGCCCTCGGCACTGCGGCGCAAACCGCAGAATGCCTGTGGGTGCGTCAGCAAAATCTGCCGTGGCAACGCCCAAACGCCATGCAACAGGCAGCACGAAGCGCCGAGCAGATGGGCCCAGGGCGGCATTTCGAGAAAAAACAGCGAACCCAGCGCGAACAGCTGGGCCAACAGATACGCCGCCAGCAAATGCCGTGAGGCATGCCAGCGGCATTCGAACGAATTACTTGGGCTGGACACGATCCAGGATCATGCGAACCATGCGCTGAAGTTCCGGATCTTGCGATTCGTTGCGCTCCATGAACCAGCCGAACATGTCCTGATCTTCGCATTCCAGCAGACGGACGTACAACGCGCGGTCCACCTCGTTCAGACCTGCGTAAACCTCTTTCACGAATGGCACCAGCAACACGTCCAGCTCAAGCATGCCGCGGCGGCTGTGCCAGTAGAGGCGGTTCAGTTCAACATCTTCGACCATGGAGCGCTCCTCAAATAGGCGGCAAGTATACAGTCCCCGGCATCATCGAACAGTCGGCTTTGGTCGGTCACCGACGATCCTTTGTGAACTACCCATTTCATGGGCGCCCCCTTATCATGTCCGCCAGACTCTTTATCCTGCGATGACCCATGGCCGATTCTGCTTTTTTCTGCACGCTGTCTCATGAAGGTGTTCTGGCGGTCCGCGGCGCGGACGCCGGCAAATTCCTGCAAGGCCAATTGACCTGCAACCTCAATTACCTCAGCGACACCCAGGCCAGCCTCGGCGCACGCTGCACGCAGAAAGGCCGGATGCAATCGAGCTTCCGCATCCTGCTTGAAGGTGACGGTGTGCTGCTGGCCATGGCCAGTGAGTTGCTGGAGCCACAACTGGCGGACCTGAAAAAGTACGCGGTGTTCTCCAAGTCCAAATTGACCGATGAGAGTGCAGCCTGGGTCCGCTTGGGTGTCGAGCACGGCGA
This sequence comes from Pseudomonas sp. NFX224, assembly GCF_048565165.1. Taxonomy (NCBI): domain Bacteria; kingdom Pseudomonadati; phylum Pseudomonadota; class Gammaproteobacteria; order Pseudomonadales; family Pseudomonadaceae; genus Pseudomonas; species Pseudomonas sp. NFX224. Next base: position 1,422,507 of record NZ_CP183416.1, read on the forward strand.
TGCGGCTTTGAAGAGCCTCGGGATTGACCTGCCGACAGACACCGACAGCGTTGCGCGCCATGACGGTTTGATCGCCATCCGCGTTTCACCCGGTCGCGCCGAACTCTGGGTCGCCGCCGATCAAGCCGACAGCATCAAGGGCAAGCTGTCCGCCCTGCTGGCCGAAGGTGATCTGAATCAATGGCTGCTGGGCCAGATCCGCGCCGGGATCGGCCAGGTGATGCCGAACACCCGTGAGCTGTTCATCCCGCAGATGCTCAATCTGCAAGCCGTCGGTGGCGTGAGTTTCAAAAAAGGCTGCTACACCGGCCAGGAAATCGTCGCGCGAATGCAGTACCTGGGCAAACTCAAGCGTCGCCTGTACCGCGTGCAACTGGATGCCAGCGCACTGCCTGAACCTGGCACCCAACTGTTCTCCCCAAGCCACAACAGTGCAATCGGTGAAGTGGTGCTGGCCGCCAATGCCGAAAATCACATTGAACTGTTGGCCGTGCTGCAAGCCGAAGCGGCAGAAGCCGGTGATATCCACGTGGGCGCCCTCGACGGCCCGGCGCTGCACTTGCTCGACCTGCCTTATCAACTGGACCGCGACCGCGAAATCCAGCGTTAAACGCAGTACCCTTTTGCGACACCTAGAGAAACGAAATGAGTGAGCTGGCGGAAAAGGTCCAACAGGATTTGGTTGAGGCCATCGATAACGATGACCTGGTTCTGCCGACATTGCCGGAAGTGGCTTTACAAATTCGCAAGGCCGCTGAAAACCCGGAAATCAGTATCAGTAGCTTGAGCAAAGTGATCGGTCGTGATGCCGCGCTGTCGGCGCGTCTGATAAAAGTGGTCAATAGCCCCCTGCTGCGCGCGACTCAGGAAGTCACTGATTTGCACACGGCGATCACGCGCCTGGGCATCAACTACAGCAGCAACCTGGCCATCGGCCTGGTCATGGAGCAGATTTTCCATGCCCGCTCCGAGGTGGTGGAACAGAAAATGCGCGAAGTCTGGCGCAAGAGCCTGGAAATCGCCGGTGTCAGTTATGCGCTCTGCCGCAGCTATACGCAGCTCAAGCCCGATCAGGCAGCCCTTGGCGGGCTGGTGCATCAGATTGGTGTGTTGCCGATCCTGACCTACGCCGAAGATCACTATGAACTGCTGTCCGACCCGGTCAGCCTCAACCATGTGATTGACCGCATTCATCCATTACTCGGCGACAAGCTGCTCAGGGTCTGGGAATTTCCGGAGTTGCTGGTGAAGGTGCCGCTGCTGTATCAGAACTTCAAGCGCCAATCCGCTCAGATCGATTATGTCGACCTGGTGCAGGTGGCGAGTCTGTACTGCCACAAAGACACCGATCATCCGATTTCGCGTATTGATCCTTTCAGCGTGCCGGCCTTCGTCAAACTCGGGATTGATCCGGACAACAAGGCGATGTGTGCGGATCTGGAAGAAACCCGGTCGATGTTTTACTGACCCGGACCGCGTCACTCTCCAGCAATAAAGCTCACCCGCACTTTCAACCCCGCCTGCTCGCCATCGTGCAGGCTGATCTGCGCCAGATGTGCGCGGCAGATCTCGCCGACAATCGCCAAGCCCAACCCTGATCCCGCCACTTGCTGGTTGCGTCGGTAAAAGCGTTCGAAAACCCGGTCACGCTCTTCAAGGGGAATTCCAGGGCCATCGTCTTCAACTTCCAATATCGCCGGGGCCGAGACTCGCAGAATGACGTTGCCACCCGGCGGCGTATGGGCCAGCGCGTTGTCCACCAGATTGCTCAACAGTTCGTTCAACAAGGTCGGTTCGCCGCGCAGCCAGACCGGTTCGTCCGCTTCCAGTGCCAACGCCACACCTCGTTTATGGGCCAGCGGCGCCATGGCCATGCCCAATTCACGGGCCAACTGACTGAGATCCAGCAACTGGGCACCGCCCTCGGCAATCGCCCGAGCACCGTTTTCGACCCGCGCCAGTGAGAGCAGTTGATTGGCCAGATGAGTCAGGCGATCGGTGCCTTGAGCGGCCGTTTCCAGCGTGCTGCGCCAAGTTTCGGGTTCGCTCGCTCGCAGGCCCAGTTCCAGTCGCGCCTTGAGGGCCGCCAGCGGTGTACGCAACTCATGAGCGGCATCGGCGATGAACTGCGCCTGCCGCTCGAACTGCCCACGCAAACGTTCAGTGAAGTGGTTGAGCGCACGCACCAGCGGCCACAGCTCGTGCTGGACTTCCACCAACGGCAGTGGACGCAAATCATCGGACTGGCGCTCTTCCACCGCCGTGCGCAGCCGCTCCAGCGGACGCAACGCCGCGCTGACCGCAAACCACACCAACAACAACGCCCCAACCGCCAGCATGCCCAGACGCAGCAAGGTATCGGCAGCCAGACTGCGGGCCATGCTGACACGCGCTTCATCGGTTTCCGCCACGCGGATTTCCGCCATGCCGTTCATGTTCGGTTCGCTGACCGCTTTGAGCAGGCTGACCACCCGAACGTTCTGCCCTTGGTAAGTGGCGTTATAGAACCGCGCCAGCGCCGGATAGTTATCGGTACGCGGCGTTCCCGGAGGTGGCGCCGGCAGGTTTTCGTAGCCAGAAATCAGCTTCTGATTGATGTCGTTGACCAGATAGAAAATTCGCCCGGCGCTGTCGTAGGCGAAGGTATCAAGCGCCACGTAAGGCACGTCGAGGCTGAGACTGCCGTCGCGCTCGGAGAGGCCCGCGGCGATGGTCCGCGCCGAGGCCAGCAAGGTCCGGTCGTAAGCCGTATCCGCGGCTTCGCGGCCGTTCCAGTACGCGCTCAATCCGCTGGCCAGCATCAACACCACCAGCAGCAGCGCCAGGTTCCACAGCAACCGCCAGCGCAGACTGCTGGGCTTATGCATCGCGGCTTTCCAGCAAGTAACCGAGACCACGGAAAGTCACGATGGCCACGGGCTGACCATCGAGTTTCTTGCGCAAGCGGTGCACGTAGATTTCGATGGCGTCGGGGCTGGCTTCTTCGTCAAGACCGAACACCTGGGAGGCTAGCTGTTCCTTGCTCATCACCCGCCCGGGACGGGCGATCAGGGCTTCAAGCACCGCTTGTTCGCGGGACGTCAGGGTCAGCAGTTCTTCACCGAGAGTGAAGCGCCGGGTGTCGAGGTCATAGGCCAATACTCCGCAACGTTGCAGGCGTTCACCGCCCAGCACGCTACGTCGCAGCAAGGCTTTGACCCGGGCTTCGAGTTCGGTGAGTTCGAATGGCTTGGCCAGGTAATCGTCGGCGCCGAGGTTCAGGCCATGCACCCGATCCTTGACGTCGCTGCGGGCCGTCAGCATCAACACCGGCAGGTTTTTGCCGCGAGCGCGCAAGCGCGCGAGCACTTCAAAACCATCCATGCGCGGCAGGCCGACATCGAGAATCGCCATGGCGTATTCCTCGCTGCCGAGCGCCAGGTCGGCCGCCACGCCATCGTGCAGCACATCCACGGTCAAGCCAGTGCTCTTGAGCGCCTGGGCGACACTTTCGGCGAGCTGCAAATGGTCTTCGACGAGCAGGACACGCATGGATCTTTACCTCATTCAGGGATGGCCGACGCCACTCTTTGGCGCGGAGTTTACAGCGGCAATGGCCGCTGTGAAGCCCGAAAAATCGTGAAAGGCTTCTGAAAGGTTAGCGAAAGGTTAGCCCGTTAGAGTCGGACCACGGACAGTTTCGACTGCCGTCGCTGCTGCCACACAGCGATCCGAAAAACGCCTCGAAGCGTTTTCGACAAATAAGAACAATAAACGGAGTAAGTCATCCATGCAGTCCTTGCAGACCCAGGCACTCGCGCCTGCCCGCCTCTCCCGTTTCAGCCACACAGCCCTTGCCAGTGCCGCCGCGCTTACCGGTTTTTCGCCGCTGAGCTACGCCGACTTCATCGAAGACAGCACGGCCACGTTCGAAACCCGCAACATGTACTTCAATCGCGATTTTCGCGATGGCACCAGCGCCCAACAGTCCAAGCGCGACGAATGGGCCCAGGGTTTCATGCTCAATCTGCAATCAGGTTACACCGACGGCACCGTGGGCTTCGGGGTCGATGCGCTGGGCATGTTGGGGGTCAAGCTCGATTCGAGTCCTGACCGTACCGGCACGGGCCTGCTGCCGACCCACGACGACGGTCGCGCGGCGGACGAATACTCCAAGTTGGGGTTGACCGGCAAAGTAAAAATCTCGGCCACGGAACTGAAAATCGGCAGCCTGATTCCGGAACTGCCGATCCTCAAGCCCAACGATGGGCGCATCCTGCCGCAGACGTTTGAAGGTGGCCTGCTGACCTCCAAAGAGATCAAGAACCTGACCTTCACCGGCGGGCGTCTGGAAAAAGCCAAGGACCGCGACAGCACCGATTTCGAGAACATTGCCCTCAACAACAAGAACAGCCGCTTCGCCGGTACGGTAGCCGGCAAGCACTTTGACTTTGGCGGCGTGGACTACAAGTTCACCGACAAAATCACCGGCAGCTACCACTTCGCGCAACTCGATGAAGTCTACAACCAGCACTTCCTCGGCGTGGTTGCCTCGCAGCCATTCGGGCCAGGCACGTTCGGCACCGATTTGCGCCTGGCCATTAGTGATGACGAGGGGCAGGCCCGTGGCGGCAAGATCGACAACAAGTCGCTCAACGGCCTGGTGAGCTACGCCTTGAGCGGGCACAAGTTCAGCGCCGGCTATCAGCACATGTCCGGCGACAGTGCGTTCCCCTATGTGGACGGCGCCGACCCGTACCTGGTCAACTTCGTGCAGATCAACGACTTTGCCGGCGCCGAAGAGCGTTCCTGGCAGGCACGTTACGATTTTGACTTTGCCAAACTCGGCGTGCCAGGCCTGAGTTTCATGAGCCGTTACTTGAGCGGTGACAACATCAAGCTCAAGAACGGTGACGAAGGCAAAGAGTGGGAACGCAACACCGAAATCAAATACGTAGTACAAAGCGGCGCCCTCAAGGACGTCGCCGTTCGCCTGCGCAATGCCACGTACCGCTCCAACTACTCTGCTCGCGATGCCGATGAAGTGCGTCTGCTGGTGAGCTATAGCGTTGCCCTTTGGTAATTCAGTGCGTCGATAACAACAACTCCCAAGGAGACTTGAATGAACCTGTCAATGCGTAAACTAGCCCTCGCCGCCAGCGTCCTGCTGTTCACCGGCCAAGCGCTTGCCGAACCCAAACGCCCGGAATGCATCGCCCCGGCCTCGCCGGGCGGTGGTTTCGACCTGACCTGCAAACTGGCGCAGAGCGCGCTGGTCAACGAAAAGCTGCTGACCAAACCGATGCGCGTGACCTACATGCCCGGCGGTGTCGGCGCGGTGGCGTACAACGCGGTGGTCGCCCAGCGTCCGGCGGATGCCGGTACGTTGGTTGCCTGGTCCAGCGGGTCGCTGCTGAACCTGGCCCAAGGCAAGTTCGGCCGTTTCGATGAAACCAACGTGCGCTGGCTCGCAGCCGTCGGCACCAGCTACGGCGCCATCGCGGTAAAAAGCGACTCGCCCTACAAGACCCTCGACGACCTCGTTCAGGCACTGAAGAAAGATCCGAGCAAAGTGGTGATTGGTTCCGGCGGCACCGTCGGCAGCCAGGACTGGATGCAAACCGCGCTGATCGCCAAGGCCGCCGGGATCAACCCGCGTGACCTGCGTTACGTCGCCCTCGAAGGTGGCGGTGAAATCGCCACTGCTCTGCTCGGCGGTCACATCCAGGTCGGCAGCACCGACATCTCCGACTCCATGCCGCACATCCAGAGCGGCGACATGCGCCTGCTTGCGGTGTTCTCCGACAAGCGTCTGGACGAGCCGGAAATGAAGGACATTCCAACCGCACGCGAGCAAGGCTACGACATCGTCTGGCCGGTGGTTCGCGGCTTCTACCTGGGGCCAAAAGTCAGCGACGAAGACTACGCCTGGTGGAAAGACTCCTTCGACAAACTGCTGGCCTCGCCTGAGTTCGCCAAGCTGCGCGACCAGCGTGAACTGTTCCCGTTCGCCATGACCGGCCAGGAACTGGACACCTACGTGAAGAAGCAAGTCGCCGACTACAAAGTCCTGGCCAAAGAGTTCGGCCTGATCCAGTGATCGTCTCTGTCTAGTGGCCGCGGCTCCGTTTGGCGGAGCCGCGGCACAGGAGTTCCCCATGCTCTTACAACGCATTTTTGCTTCGGTGCTGTTGCTGGTCTGTCTTGGCCTTGCACTGATGGCATGGCCGTATCAAGCGGCTTTTTCCTACGAACCGGTGGGGCCTCGTGCCTTTCCATTGCTGATGCTCGGCCTGATGGCTTCGGCCCTTTTGTACATGGTGTTTCGTCCCGCGCCGATCAAGCACAACGCTGACGAGCCGCCACTGGACCGCGAAACCCTGACCAAGATCGGCATCTGCGTCGCACTGCTGCTGGTGTTCGCCGGCACGTTCGAACCCCTGGGTTTCATCGTCGCCAGCATCATCACCGGTGTTCCGATGGCACGCCTGTATGGCGGCCGTTGGCTGCCGAGCATCGTGATCATCAGCCTGATGGCTGTCGGTCTGTACTTGCTGTTCGACCGTTTGATGGACGTACCGCTGCCCCTCGGCCTGCTCGACGTTCTGGAGAACTGATATGGATACTCTTGGCTATTTGGGTCAGGGCTTCGGCGTCGCGCTCAGCCCGTACAACCTGGTGACCGCCCTCTGCGGCACCCTGATCGGCACCGTCGTCGGCCTGCTGCCGGGCCTGGGCCCGATCAACGGCGTGGCGTTGCTGATCCCGATCGCATTCGCCCTCGGCCTGCCACCGGAGTCGGCACTGATCCTGCTGGCGGCGGTGTACCTGGGTTGCGAATACGGCGGCCGGATCAGTTCGATCCTGCTGAACATTCCGGGCGAAGCGTCCACCGTGATGACCACTCTCGACGGTTACCCGATGGCCCGCAAAGGCATGGCCGGTGTCGCGCTGTCTTTGTCGGCGTGGAGCTCGTTCATCGGCGCGTTTATCGCCACCTGCGGCATGGTGCTGTTCGCCCCGCTGCTGGCGAAATGGGCGATTGCCTTCGGTCCGGCGGAATATTTCGTGCTGATGGTGTTTGCGATCGTGTGCCTGGGCGGCATGGCAGGCGATCGACCGTTGAAGACCTTTATCGCGGCGCTGATCGGCCTGTTCCTGTCGACCGTCGGCATCGATGCCAACAGCGGCGTCTATCGCTTCACTGGCGATAACATTCACCTGACTGACGGCATCCAGTTCGTCGTGTTGGTACTGGGCCTGTTCTCCATCAGTGAAATCCTTCTGCTGCTGGAAAAAACCCACCACGGCCAGGAAGCCGTGAAAGCCACCGGCCGGATGATGTTCAACGTCAAGGAAGCGGCCTCGGTGTTCGCCGTGAACGTTCGTTGCGGCGTACTGGGTTTCATCATGGGCGTGTTGCCGGGTGCTGGCGCGACGCTGGCCAGTGCCGTGGCCTACATGACCGAGAAGCGCATCGCCGGTGCCAGTGGCACGTTCGGTGAAGGCGACAAACGTGGCCTCGCCGCACCCGAAACCGCCATCGGTGGCGCGGCCTGCGGTGCGCTGGTGCCGATGCTGACCCTCGGTGTTCCAGGTTCGGGCACCACGGCGGTGATGATCGGCGCACTGTCGCTGTACAACATCACCCCGGGTCCGCTGCTGTTCCAGCAGCAACCCGATATTGTCTGGGGCCTGATCGCCTCGTTGTTCATCGCCAACGTCATGCTGGTGATCCTCAACATCCCGATGATCCGCATCTTCACCCGTATTCTTGCCGTGCCGAACTGGGCACTGGTGCCGGTGATCGCGATCATTACCGGGATCGGCGTCTACGCGGTGCATGCCACCACGTTCGACCTGTTCCTGATGATCGGTATCGGTATCTTCGGCTACATCCTGCGCAAGCTGGACTTCCCGCTGTCGCCGCTGTTGCTGGGTTTCATCCTCGGAGGTTTGATGGAGCAGAACCTGCGCCGTGCCCTGTCGATTTCCAACGGTACGCTGGAAATCCTCTGGTCGAGCCCGATCACCTTCGGTTGCTGGGTCTTGACGGCAATCATGCTGCTGATGCCGCTGATCCGCATCTGGCGCAAACGTTCGGCCGCGCAACGCGCTATCGCCGATGTCTGATCGGGTCTCCTTCAAAAACTGGTGGGGAACCCCGCTGGTCGGCCTGCTGGGCGGTTACCTCGCCAGCCAGGTCGGCTGGCCTTTGCCGTGGATGGTCGGCTCGTTGCTGGCGATCATCCTCGTGCGCTGCCTGACACCGTGGCAACTCGCGGAAATCCCTGGCGGCCGCAAGTGCGGCCAGTGGATCGTCGGCATCGGCATTGGCCTGCACTTCACCCCGGTGGTGATGGATCAGGTGCTGAGTCATTTCGGCTTGATCTTCTTCGGCGCGTTGGTCACCAGCCTGTCGGCCATCGTCGGCGTGTGGTTGATGCGGTGTACCGGGGAAGATCGCGCCACGGCGTTCTTCTCCAGCATGCCCGGCGGTTCAGGAGAGATGGTCAACCTCGGCGCCCGCAATGGCGCGGTGCTCAGCCGCGTTGCGGCGGGGCAGAGTTTGCGGGTGTTGGTGGTAGTTTTGTGTGTACCGGCAGCGTTCAAGTATCTGTTGGGCGACGGTGCACCGATTTCCCACGCCGGCAGCATCGATTGGCGCTGGCTGGCAATTCTGTTTCCGGCTGGCGCATTGGCTGCCTGGATCTGGGAACGCCTGCGTCAACCCAACCCTTGGCTGTTCGGACCCTTGCTGGTCAGCGCGGCGGTGAGTATCGGTTGGGATCTGCACATCGGTTTGCCCAACGGCGGCAGCCAGATTGGCCAGTGGCTGATCGGCAGCGGGCTGGGCTGTCACTTCAACCGACAGTTTTTCCGTCGCGCGCCTTCGTTCATGGGTCGGACCTTGATTGGCACGGCGCTGACCATGTTGATCGCGACCGCTGCGGCATTGGGCTTGAGTGCGCTGACCCATCTGGACCTGCGTTCGCTGACCTTGGGCATGATGCCCGGCGGGATCGCCGAGATGAGCCTGACGGCGGAGACACTGCAACTGTCGGTGCCCCTGGTGACAGCGATGCAGGTGATGCGGCTGTTGTTTGTGCTGTTTCTGGCGGAGCCGTTGTTCAAGTATTGGAACCGCGATACAGAGTAAGAGCGAGTTGAATTCATCGCCAGCAGGCTGGCTCCCACATTGGTTTTGCGGTGTTTATAAAACCTGTGGGAGCCAGCCTGCTACGGGCGGCACGCCGACGATGCTTTTCAAACCGGCGGCAAGCGCCACTCGATCGGCGTCTCGCCATTCTGTTCCAGAAACTTGTTGGTCCGACTGAAGTGCCCGCAACCAAGAAAGCCGCGATAGGCCGACAGTGGCGACGGGTGCACCGACGTCAGCACCAAGTGTTTGGTGGCGTCGATCAGTTTCTGCTTGCTCTGCGCATGGGCGCCCCACAGCATGAACACCAGATGCGGCTGCTGCTGGCTGACCACTTCAATGATCCGGTCAGTGAAAAACTGCCAACCCTTGTCCTTGTGCGCATTGGCGTTTGCGCGCTCGACGGTCATGGTGGTGTTGAGCATCAGCACGCCCTGCTCGGCCCAGCTCTGCAGGTAACCGTGGTTGGGGATGTCGATGTTCAGGTCACGCTTCAACTCTTTGTAGATGTTCACCAGCGACGGCGGCGCCGGTACGCCCGGCTGCACCGAGAAGCACAAGCCATGGGCCTGGCCCGGGCCGTGGTACGGATCCTGGCCGAGAATGACGACTTTTACCTTTTCCAGCGGCGTGGAATTGAGTGCGTTGAAGATCATCGGGCCCGGTGGATAGATCTCCTTGCCGGCCGCCCGTTCCTGTTGCAGAAAGTTTCGCAACTCTGTCATGTAGGGCTGGTCGAATTCGGCACGCAGGGCCTCCTTCCAGCTCGGTTCGAGTTTGATACGGTCGTCAGCAGTCATGGTTACATCCGGCAAAAACAATGGGGCGAACCCTAGGAAAGCGCATCACGCTTGTCAATTGATCTGACACAGATCCGGCACTTTCCTACACAGCGATCATACTTAACCCTCAATTTCCCGATCGAGGTCACGATGAATCTGCACTTCGAAGAACTCACCGGCACCGACGGCGCCCGCCTCGGCGTCGCTACCCTGGACGCCGAAAAATCGCTGAACGCGCTGTCCTTGCCCATGATCAACGCCTTGCACGACCGACTGGATGCCTGGGCCAAAGAGCCGCAAGTCGTTTGCGTGCTGCTGCGCGGCAGCGGTGCCAAAGCCTTTTGCGCGGGTGGTGAAGTGCGCAGCCTGGTTGAGGCTTGCCGCGCCCACCCCGGCAAAGTGCCGCCCCTGGCCGCACATTTCTTTTCCGCTGAATATCGCCTGGACTTCAGCCTGCACACTTACCCCAAACCGTTGATCTGTTGGGGCCATGGTTATGTGCTCGGCGGTGGCATGGGCCTGCTGCAAGGGGCAAACATCCGCATCGTCACGCCGAGCAGTCGACTGGCCATGCCAGAGATCACCATCGGCCTGTACCCGGACGTCGGCGCCAGTTGGTTCCTGTCGCGATTGCCCGGCAAGCTCGGATTATTCCTCGGCCTGACCGGTGCCCATATGAACGCACGTGATGCGATCGATCTGGACCTGGCCGACCGCTTCTTGCTCGACGAGCAGCAAGAAACGCTGATTGAAGGCCTGCTGCAATTGAATTGGCAGGAGCAGACACCGATGCAGCTCAACAGCTTGCTCAAGGCCTTGCAGCAAGAAGCCGTCGCAAAAATGCCCGAGCCTCAGTGGCTGCCACGCCGCCAGCGCATCGATGATCTATTGGATGTCAGTGATGTGCGTTGCGCGTGGAAGGCCATCAGCCCTTTGCGCGATGATACCGACCTGCTGCTCAGTCGCGCCGCCCGAACCATGAGCGAAGGCTCGCCGCTGACCGCTCACCTGGTCTGGGAACAGATCGCCCGCGCCCGGCTCCTTTCGCTGGCCGAGGTTTTTCAGATGGAATACACGCTGAGCCTCAATTGCTGTCGTCATCCGGAATTCAGCGAAGGCGTGCGTGCGCGGTTGATCGACAAGGATCAGAAGCCGCATTGGCACTGGCCGGACATCAATCATGTGCCGGATGCGGTGGTGGAGGCGCATTTCCACAAGGTGTGGGAGGGTCGACATCCGTTGGCGGATTTATCGGAGTACTGAATTCCGGGCATAAAAAAGCGGCGCTTGATGCGCCGCTTTTTTGTGGATGGTTAACGGTGACTGCCCCGACCGTCGTGATCGCCGCGTCCGTTATGGTCGCCTCGTCCGCCATGATTGTTGTTGCGCCCACCTCGATAGTCATTGTTCCAGCCGCCACGGTTGCGGCCGTCCCAGCCTTGATTCTGATGCGCCCGGTAGTCGGGGCGCGATGGGTAGTAACGCGGTGCCGGTTGGTAATAGCGCGGCGCCGGTTGATAGACCCGCGGCGGGTGGTAATAGCGCGGCGTTGGTTGGTAATAGCGCGCAGGCGGTGCGTAGTAACGCGCGGGTGGTGAGTAATAACCGCCATTGGAATAGTAGGAATTACCGCCCGCGTAATAGGCCGGCGCTGGTGAGGTGTAAACCTCGGAACTGTAGTAACTGACTCCTCCGTCGGAATAAGGCACGCATCCACCAAGGGACAATCCCAAAACAGCAATCAGTAGAATTTGTCGATACATTGGCGGCCTCCTGGACCGCGGGTGAGCCACACCAGCGACGCTGGCAGGCGACAGTCAATTATTCGGTGACTGTCGAAAGATCAGACATCGAATTCGGAATCTGGTGCGTTTCCGCAACAAGTTGAAACATCTCGCCGATGAAAGGTTTTTCATCTATTCACACGCTGATTAATGGTGTCCGTGGTGATATCCACCACCGTAATGACGAGGCGCGATCGCCGCGACCTTCGGATCAGTGGCCGATCACGTAACATCTCAGTGCGCGATGCACCATCTCAATGCAATCCGACGCTAGCCCTCGCCCGTCAAATCGTGCCCCCCCCCCCGCGCTAGACGCATTCACCGAACTTGGCACGCCTCTCGCTTAAGCAACCCCGTGCAGGAGTCATCACAGGTTCGCGGCACCACAATTTGCAATGGCTGACTAGGGTTCCGGCTCGCAATCGCGAGTGACTGGTCCGAGAGTTGGCGACCTCCAGTTGAGGTTACACGGCGGGACAAAAGCCCGGGAGACAAGCCACCGTTCGCGGTGCCGCGTTGACTCCTGCCGCCCTTGATCAACTGGAGAACCATCATGTCCCAGCTTCGTTTACCCGCCCTGCTCGCCGCCGCTTTCGCCGCCCTTGTGAGCGTCTCGTCCCACGCTGCACCGAAAGACCACTTCAGCGTCTGCTGGACGATCTATGCCGGCTGGATGCCTTGGGAATACGCCGGCAGCCAAGGCATCGTCGACAAGTGGGCGAAGAAGTACGGCATCAAGATCGATGTTGTGCAGCTCAACGATTACGTCGAATCGATCAACCAATACACCGCCGGCCAGTTCGACGGCTGCACCATGACCAACATGGATGCGCTGACCATTCCGGCCGCTGGCGGCGTCGACAGCACCGCGCTGATCGTCAGTGATTTCTCCAACGGCAACGACGGCATCGTGCTCAAGGGCGAAGGCAAGAAAGTCGCCGACCTCAAGGGCATGGACGTCAATCTGGTCGAACTCTCGGTCTCTCACTACCTGCTGGCCCGGGCCCTGGATTCGGTGGACCTCACCGAGAAAGACCTGAAAGTGGTCAACACCTCCGACGCCGATATCTCGGCCGCCTTCAATACCGATCAAGTCAACGCCGTCACCACCTGGAACCCGATGCTCTCGGACATCAGGGCCAAGCCAGCGGTGACCGAAGTCTTCAACTCCAGCCAGATCCCCGGCGAAATCATGGACATGATGGTGGTCAACAGCGCCACCCTCAAAGACAACCCGGCCCTGGGCAAAGCGCTGACCGGCGCGTGGTTCGAAGTGGTCGAGTTGATGAATGCGAAAAACGCCGCCAGCAAAGCCGCACTCGAACACATGGCCAAAGCCTCGGGCACTGACCTTGCGGGTTTCCAGGCACAACTGGACACCACCAAGCTGTTCGCCACGCCGAAAGAAGCCCTGGCGTTTTCCACCAGCAAACAACTGCCGGAAACCATGCGCAAGGTCGCCGAGTTCTCCTTCCAGCACGGTTTGCTGGGTGAAGGCGCCAAGGACACCAGCGCGGTCGGCATGGCCTTCGCCAACGGCGTGACCAGCGGCGACACGGGCAACCTCAAGCTGCGCTTCGATCCGAGTTACGTGCAAATGGCCGCCGACGCCAAGTTGTAAAAAGAGGACTTGGCCATGCGCCTGATCAATCGCCACCCGGATCGCCCGAGTCGCCTGTTGCTGGTGATCCTGCCGTTCGCCCTGGTGCTGTTCGCCTACTTCATGGGCTCGGCGGAGCGACTGGCGGACAACCCCAACGACAAGCTGTTGCCCAGCGCCGTACAAATGACTGACGCGGTAAAACGCCTGGCGTTTGTAGCCGACGGCCGCACCGGTGAATACCTGCTATGGCAAGACACCGCCTCCAGCCTGCGACGCCTGGCCATCGGCCTCGGTATCAGTGCGCTGGTCGGGTTGTGCCTGGGTATGGCCGCCGGCACCTTGCCGCTGTTCGGCGCGCCGTTGTCGCCATTGCTGACCGTGCTGTCGATGGTGCCGCCGCTGGCGATCCTGCCGATTCTGTTCATCGTGTTCGGGCTGGGCGAGTTGTCGAAAGTGATGCTGATCGTGATCGGCATCACCCCGGCACTGGCCCGGGATCTGGAACAGCGCGCCCGGGAAATCCCCGTGGAATTGCTGATCAAGGCCCAGACCCTCGGCGCTTCCACTTGGACTTTGATGCTGCGGGTCGTGCTGCCGCAATTGCTGCCACGGCTGTTGATCTCGCTGCGCCTGATGCTCGGTTCGGCGTGGTTGTTCTTGATTGCCGCCGAGGCCATCGCCTCCACCGACGGTCTGGGCTATCGGATTTTCCTGGTGCGCCGCTACCTGGCGATGGACGTGATCCTGCCGTACGTGGTGTGGATCACCCTGCTCGCCTGGCTGATGGATTGGTGCCTCAAGCGCCTGACCCAGCGTGCTTTCCCTTGGTACGAAGGAGCGCGAGCATGAGCTTCATCACAGTGAAAAACGTCTGGCAGCAATACGCCGACCAAGTGGTGCTCGAAGGCCTGAACCTGACCATCAACGAGGGAGAGTTCTGCACACTGGTGGGCGCGTCCGGTTGCGGCAAATCGACCTTCCTGCGCCTGCTGCTCGGCCAGGAGCAAGCCAGTCGCGGCGAGATCCTGCTCGACGGTCAGCCGCTGGCCGGTGAGCCGGATGCCAGCCGTGGCGTGGTGTTCCAGCGCTACTCGGTGTTCCCGCATCTGAGCGTACTGGACAACGTCGCCCTCGGCCTCGAACTGCCGCGCTCGCCGTTGCTCGGTCGCTTGTTCGGTAACGCGAAAAAAGACGCTCGCGAGCAGGCCTCGGTGCTGCTGCACAAAGTCGGTCTGGGGCATTCGCTGGACAAGTACCCGGCGCAGCTTTCCGGCGGCATGCAACAACGGTTGGCCATCGCCCAGGCGCTGATCATGAAGCCGCGCGTATTGCTGCTCGACGAACCGTTCGGCGCCCTCGATCCGGGTATCCGCAAAGACATGCACGACTTGCTGCTGGAGCTGTGGCGCGAGACGCAACTGACGGTGTTCATGGTCACCCATGACCTGTCCGAAGGTTTCAGCCTCGGCACACGCCTGCTTGTGTTCGACAAGGTCCGCGTCGACCCGCACGCCCCCGGCGCCTATGGCGCGCGCATCACCTACGACATCCCTTTGAACAGCGACCGCCGCGCCACCCGTGCCGCCGTCGACGCCCTGCCGGTGCAACTGGCGGGCACGCTTCGTATCGCTTAGAGGAATTTTGAAAATGACTGATTCGACTCAACTGTTCCCACCCTTCGCCGAAGAAATGCTCCCCGGTGGCGGCCATCGTTCGTTCGTATTGAAGCGCGGCCAATTGCTGCGCCTGATCGACATTCGCGGCGGGGCCAACGTCAGCCTGACGCTGCTCAACGCCAATGAAAAAACCGAACGCCTGAGCCTGCCCGACAGCCTCAAATGCCAACACACCGCCAAGCTCACCACCGGCCATTGCCTGTACTCGGACATGGGCCGCGTACTGGCGGCGATCACCGCTGACACCTGCGGCTGGAGCGACAGCCTCGGCGGCGTGCTTTGCGCTGAAGAAGTCGCCGAAAAATACGGTGCGGGCCGCTATCAGGAACTGCGCAACGGCTTCTTCCGCAATGGCACCGACAACCTGCTGGTGGAACTGGGCAAGTGGGGTTTGGGCCTGTCGGACTTGCTGATGACCCTCAACCTGTTCAGCCGCGTCAACGTCGATGACGCCGGGCGTTTCCACTTCGTCGAGGGCAACTCCAAGGCTGGCGATTACATCGAGCTATACGCACCGATGGACACGCTGGTGGTGCTCACCGCCCTGCAGCATCCGATGGACCCGTCGCCGGCGTACGCACCGAAACCACTGAAGCTCAGCTGGATGAACGCCGACGCCAGCGTCGCCGAACACTGCCGCACCTCGCGCCCGGAAAACGAGCGCGGCTTCATCAACACCGACCGTCTGTTCGCCTGAGGATCGCTGCCATGTCACTCGCTATCGCCACCGCTCCACAGTCGCCTGAAACCGCCATCTACCGCGCCACCATTCCCGCCGGCGAACCCTGGCTGATGGAAGTCAAGGCCGGGCAAACCCTGCGTATCCTCGACCTCGAAGGCAACCAGGCGGTCGACACGTTGTTCTACAGCGTCGCCAACCCCAAGGAGCGCTACGACGTACAGCGCACTTTGCGTCGGCAAAACAGCGTGTACCTGAGCACCGGCAGCGTGCTGTATTCCAATCTTGGCAAACCGATGCTGACCATCGTCGCCGACACTTGCGGGCGTCACGACACCCTCGGTGGCGCTTGCGCGCAAGAGAGCAACACCGTGCGCTACGCCCTGGAAAAACGCTACATGCACAGCTGCCGCGACAACTACCTGCGCGCCTGCGTCCACGATGGCCGATTGGGCAAGGGCGACATCGGGCCGAACATCAATTTCTTCATGAACGTGCCGGTCACGGCTGATGGTGGACTGACCTTTGCGGACGGGATTTCCGCTCCGGGCAAATACGTCGACCTGCGCGCCGAAATGGACGTGATCGTGCTGATTTCCAACTGCCCGCAACTGAACAACCCATGCAATGCCTACAACCCGACCCCTGCGGAGCTGCTGGTATGGAACTGAAATTCAGTCGTTTACGCCGCTGGTTGTTTGCGTTGTGTCAGGCCCGTTCCGGGCAGTGCATCAAGAAATAGGAACACCGAATAACCCTGTAGGAGCGAGCCTGCTCGCGATAGCGTTGTGTCAGTCAACATCCACATCAAATGTGCCGACGTCATCGCGAGCAGGCTCGCTCCCACAGGGGATCGGCTGTGTTCTGAAATGAACTGATTTTTCACCGGGGACGGCCCCGGTGCATCAAAAAAACTGCGGGACGGCCCGCATCCCCATCAGGGGCTATGCCATGTTCGAAAAAGTCCTGATTGCCAACCGAGGCGCCATCGCCTGCCGCATCCTGCGTACCCTGCGTGAACTGGAAGCCCAGGGCGTTGCCGTCTATTCCGAAGCCGATGCCGCCAGCCTGCATATCCTGCACGCCGACGAAGCCCACAGCCTCGGTGAAGGCGCAGCCGCCGGCACTTACCTGGCGGTCGATAAAATCCTCGGCATCGCTAAATCCACGGGCGCCACGGCGATCCATCCCGGCTACGGCTTTCTCTCGGAAAACGCCGCGTTCGCCGAAGCCTGCGAAGCCGTCGACATCGCCTTCATCGGCCCGACGCCCGAACAGTTGCGCGTGTTCGGCCTCAAGCACACCGCCCGCGCTTTGGCCAAGCAACACGGCGTGCCGATGCTCGAAGGCACCGAACTGCTCGACAGCCTCGACGCAGCCCTGATCGCCGGTGAACAAGTCGGCTACCCGGTGATGCTCAAAAGCACCGCCGGCGGTGGCGGCATCGGCATGCGTGTGTGCCGCAGTGCAGCGCAGTTGAGCGAATCCTTCGAAGCGGTCAAACGCCTGGGTCAGAACAACTTCAGCGACGCCGGGGTGTTCATCGAGAAATACATCCAGCGCGCCCGGCATCTGGAAGTCCAGGTGTTCGGCGACGGTCTCGGTGAAGTGATCGCCCTCGGCGTGCGCGACTGCTCGGTGCAGCGCCGTAATCAGAAAGTCCTCGAAGAAACCCCGGCGCCGAACCTGCCCGCCGGCATGGCCGAAGAACTGTGCGCGGCGGCGATCAAACTGGCTAAAGCGGTGAACTATCGCAGCGCCGGCACCGTGGAATTCGTCTTCGACAGCGAAGCCCAGCGCTTTTACTTTCTGGAAGTGAACACGCGGTTGCAGGTGGAGCACGGCGTCACCGAACAGGTGTGGGGCGTTGATCTGGTGCGCTGGATGGTGCAACTGGCAGCCGGTGATCTGCCGCCGCTGAGTGAACTGATCAATGGGTTGAAAGCGGACGGTCATGCGATTCAGGCGCGGCTGTATGCGGAAGATCCGGGCCGGGATTTTCAACCGAGCCCGGGCTTGCTCACTGCCGTGAATTTTCCGCCAGCCAATGGCATTCAACTGCGTATCGACACGTGGGTCGAGGCCGGGTGTGAGATCCCGCCGTACTTCGACCCGATGATCGCCAAGGTCATCAGTTGGGCGCCGACTCGCGAACAGGCCCGCGCCGATTTGCATCAGGCCCTCGGCGACAGTCAGCTGTATGGTGTGGAAACCAACCGTGATTATCTGCGGCAGATTCTGCTCGATGTGCCCTTCGCCAGCGGCCACCCATGGACCCGATGCCTGGAGGGTCTGGTGTATCAGGCCGATACCTTTGAGGTGATCAGCGCCGGCACGCAGACCAGCGTGCAGGATTATCCCGGTCGCCTCGGCTATTGGGCCGTTGGCGTGCCGCCGTCGGGTCCGATGGACAGTCGTGCACTGCGTCTGGGCAACCGTTTACTGGGCAACGACGAAGGCGCGGCGGCACTGGAAGTCACCATGAGCGGGCCGTTGTTGCGCTTCAATTGCGACGCTGTGGTAGCGGTGACCGGGGCGGTGATTCCGTTGGCGTTGAACGGCGACAGTGTACCGATGAACACGACGCTGCTGGTTCCAGCGGGCGCAACATTGAGCCTTGGCACCATCGCCGGTTCCGGTGCGCGCAGTTACCTGTGTCTGCGCGGCGGCCTGCAAGTGCCGGACTATCTGGGCAGTAAAAGTACCTTCACCCTCGGTCAGTTTGGCGGCCATGGCGGTCGCGCCTTGCGGGCGGGTGACGTGTTGCATGTACCGGCGCTGAGCGAGCGCAGCGCCGGTCAGCAACTGGCTGAAGAACAAGTCACCGCATTGCCCGCCGTGCGGCAGATTCGTGTGATCTACGGCCCCCACGGTGCCCCGGAATACTTCACCGAAAACTACATCGGCACCTTCTTTGCCACACAGTGGGAAGTGCATTTCAACTCCAGCCGCACCGGCATTCGCCTGATCGGGCCGAAGCCGGAGTGGGTGCGTGCCGACGGTGGTGAAGCCGGTCTGCATCCGTCGAATATTCATGACAATCCGTATGCAATCGGCGCGGTGGATTTCACCGGCGACATGCCAGTAATCCTCGGCCCCGATGGTCCGAGCCTTGGGGGGTTTGTGTGCCCGGTGACGGTGATCGAGGCGGATCTTTGGCAGTTGGGGCAACTGAAGGCTGGGGACAAGGTGCAGTTCTCCCCCGTCGATATCAAAACCGCCCGCGACCTCACCCTGAAATGGAATCAGTGTGGGAGCCGGCCTGCCGGCGATGAGGTCCGACCCGACACCGCATCCACTTCATCGCTGGCAGGCCAGCTCCCACAGGGGCTTGTGTCGCCTGTTGTGTTGGATATCGGTCAGGACGATACGCGTCTGGTCGCGAGGCTTTCTGGTGACACCCACTTGCTGCTGGAAATCGGCGCCCCCGAACTGGACCTCGTCCTGCGCTTTCGCGCCCACGCCCTGATGCAAGCCCTGGAAAGCAAAGACCTGCACGGCGTGATCGACCTCACACCCGGCATCCGTTCACTGCAAATCCACTACCAACCCGAGCAACTGCCATTGGCCGATCTGCTCGGCATCGTCGCCGGGGAATGGGATGCCGTGTGCGCCGCCAAGGACCTGCAAGTGCCATCGCGCATCGTGCATTTGCCGTTGTCCTGGGACGACCCGGCGTGCCAGTTGGCCATCGAGAAATACATGACCACCGTGCGCAAGGATGCGCCGTGGTGCCCGAGCAATCTGGAGTTCATCCGCCGCATCAACGACCTGCCGAACCTCGATGAAGTGCAACGCACGGTATTCGATGCAAGCTATCTGGTGATGGGTCTGGGCGACGTCTACCTCGGGGCGCCGGTCGCCACCCCGCTCGACCCGCGCCATCGACTGGTGACCACCAAGTACAACCCGGCCCGCACCTGGACCGCAGAAAACTCGGTGGGCATCGGTGGTGCCTACATGTGCGTGTACGGCATGGAAGGCCCCGGCGGTTATCAGTTCGTCGGGCGCACGTTGCAGATGTGGAACCGCTACCGCGACGTCGCCGCGTTCGATGGCAAACCCTGGCTGCTGCGCTTCTTCGACCAGATCCGTTTCTATCCGGTCAGCGCTGATGAACTGCTGCGTATTCGCCGGGATTTCCCCCTCGGGCGCTTCGACCTGAACATCGAACACAGTCAGTTGAACCTGGCGGATTACCAGGCATTCCTGTCGCAGGAAGCCGAGACCATCGGGGCGTTTCGAGAGCAGCAGCAAGCTGCGTTCAACGCCGAGCGCGAGCGCTGGATCACCAGCGGTCAGGCGCACTTCGACAGTGAAGAGCTGGCCCCTGAAGCGACCGAAGACGCACCGCTGAGCAGCGGCCAACAGAGCGTCGACAGCCACATCGCCGGCAACCTCTGGCAGGTTCAGGTGGACGTCGGCAGCCGGGTCGAGGCCGGTCATGTACTGGTGATTCTGGAGTCGATGAAGATGGAAATCCCCGTGCTCGCGCCGATGGCCGGTGTGGTCCGCGAGATTCACGTGCAACCCGGTTCGGCCGTGCGCGCCGGACAGCGCGTCGTGGTGCTGGAACTCGACTGAACCCATTTTGAAAAGGACGCACGCCATGAACATCAATCTGCAACTCGACGCCCTGCGCAGCGCTTACTGCGACGGCAGCACCACGCCCCGGCAACTGCTGCTGAACCTGCGGGACAAAGCCGCCGCGCTGAACCCGGACTATCACTTGTTCATCCACTTGCTGAGTGTCGATGAACTGGAACCGTACCTCGCCGCCCTCGATGGTCGCGATATCGACAGCCTGCCGCTGTACGGCGTGCCGTTCGCGATCAAGGACAACATTGATCTGGCCGGCATTCCGACCACAGCGGCGTGCCCGGCGTTTGCTTACATCCCCGAACGCTCGGCAACCATCGTCGAGCAACTGCTGGCACTGGGCGCGGTGCCATTGGGCAAGACCAATCTCGATCAATTCGCCACCGGCCTCAACGGCAGTCGCTCGCCGTATGGCGCCTGCCCCAACAGCGTGTTGCCAGAGTATCCATCGGGTGGGTCCAGCGCCGGCTCTTCATTGGCGGTGGCGCTGGGTGTCGCGAGTTTTTCGCTGGGCACCGACACCGCAGGCTCCGGGCGCGTGCCGGCGGGCCTGAACAATCTGGTCGGAATGAAAGCCACCAAAGGTTTGATTTCCACCGCCGGGGTGGTGCCGGCCTGTCGCACACTGGATTGCGTGACCACGTTTACCGCCACAGCACGGGAAGCCAGTCAGTTACTGGCATTGACCGCCCGACTCGATCCACGGGACGAGTACAGCCGCAGCAATCCGCTATGGAATGACGGTTCGGCTTTCGGCGTGTCGCGCCCGTTCCGCTTCGGCGTTCCCCGCGCGCAAGACCTGGAGTTTTTTGGTTGCGCCGAAGGACCGGTGTTGTTCGGTGATGCCATTGATGAACTTAAGCGCCTGGGTGGCGAAGCGGTGGAGCTGGACCTGACGCCGTTCCTCGAAGCGGCACGCCTGCTGTATGAAGGCCCGTGGGTGGCCGAGCGCTACAGCGTGGCTGGCGAACTGATGGAGCAAAACCCCGAAGCCGTATTGCCGGTAATCCGTGCCGTGCTGGCCAAGGCGCCGGCCGTCAGCGGCGTGCAAACCTTCCGCGCCCAGTATCGGCTGCAAGCGTTGAAAGCGCTGTGCGACAAAGCGCTGGAAAACCTCGATTGCGTGGTCACGCCCACCATCGGCCGCCCGGTGACCCTGGCAGAGCTTGAAGCTGAACCGGTGCTGCGCAACTCCGAACTGGGCTACTACACCAACTTCATGAACCTGCTCGACTACGCCGCCATCGCCGTGCCGAGCGGTTTCATGGGTACCGGCTTGCCGTGGGGCGTGACGCTGTTTGGGCGAGCGTTTACTGATCAATATCTGTTGAGCGTGGCCGATGGTTTGCAGCGCCAGCAGGGTTCGGTTTCGCCTGCTCCGGCCAACGTTGCACGCAATGATCGTGCGCGGCTGGTGGTCTGCGGTGCACACCTGGACGGATTGGCGCTGAACTGGCAGCTCAAGCAGCGCGGCGCCCGATTGGTGGAAACGACATTCAGCTCAGCCGACTATCAACTCTACGCCCTGGCCGGTGGTCCGCCGTTCCGTCCGGGCATGGTCCGGGTCAAGGACGGCGGCGTATCGATTGCCGTGGAAGTGTGGGAATTGCCGAGCAGCGAGTTGGGCTCGTTCCTGACCGGGATTCCGGCACCGTTGGGACTGGGCAAGGTGCAACTGGCGGATGGCCGCTGGGAGAGCGGGTTCATCTGTGAGGCGTATGGCTTGCAAGGCGCGACCGACATCAGCCACCTCGGCGGATGGCGTGCCTACCTGAAAACCCTCGCCTGACAACGATGCGGAGGCTGCGATCTTTCGATTTTGTTTTTCAAGGTGAGAAGATCGCAGCCTTCGGCAGCGCCTACAAGGACCGGTGTAACCACTGTGGTACACAGGAGCGACCATTCGCGGCGCACATAGAGCAGTTATTTCCCGGCAGTGCCACTAGAATGCATGCCATCGGAATACTGACAATGGAATTGCCATGCCGCTTCGCTCACCGCTGTATTCTCAACGTTCGTTGATCCTTACGCTGGTCGTGTTGCTGGGCGCGGGTTTCCTCGCCACGTCATTGCTCAGTTACTACGCCTCGCGGGCGTCGATCCGCGACAACATCGTCAACACCGAACTGCCGCTGACATCCGACACGGTCTATTCGGAAATCCAGAAAGACCTCGTCAGACCGATCCTGATTTCTTCGATGATGGCCCGCGACACCTTCATGCGCGACTGGGTGGTCAACGGTGAAAAAGATTCCGACCAGATGACCCGCTACCTCAACGAGGTCATGACCCATTACGGCGCCTACACCGCGTTCTTC
This sequence comes from Pseudomonas sp. NFX224, assembly GCF_048565165.1. Taxonomy (NCBI): domain Bacteria; kingdom Pseudomonadati; phylum Pseudomonadota; class Gammaproteobacteria; order Pseudomonadales; family Pseudomonadaceae; genus Pseudomonas; species Pseudomonas sp. NFX224. Next base: position 1,445,087 of record NZ_CP183416.1, read on the forward strand.
GTCTCCAACACCAGCCTGACCTACTACCACGCCAAGGGCGTGCTCAAGCAGGTCAAGGCGACCGAGCCCCGCGATGCCTGGTACTTTCGTGTGCGCGACATGAACGATCCCTACGAGATCAACGTCGACCCGGACCTCGCCAACAAAGACAACCTGACCGTCTTCATCAACTACAAGGTGTACGACTACAACGACCGCTTCATCGGTGCGGCGGGTGTCGGGCTGACGGTCGATGCGGTGATCAAACTGATCGACAAATACCAGCAGCGCTACCAGCGCAGCGTGTACTTCGTCGACACCTTCGGGCGCCTGGTACTCACCGGCGCCGAGGGCGGGCCGGATGGTGCGCGGGCCGGACAAACGCTCGGTGAAGTCGACGGCCTGAAAAACCTGGTCAGTCAGTTGCCCAAACCCCACAGCGGCAGCTACGAATATTCCGGCGAAGGCCAAGGACATTTCCTCAACGTGCGGTTCATCCCCGAGTTGAACTGGTACCTGTTCGTCGACAAACGCGAAGACGGCGACCTCAGTGACATCCGTCGCTCGCTGTACCTCAACCTGCTGATCTGCCTGGCAGTCACCCTGACCGTGCTGGCCCTGCTCAACCGGGTGATCAAGCGCTATCAGAGCAGGATCCAGGCCCAGGCCACCCTCGACAGCCTGACCGACCTGCCCAACCGTCGCGGCTTCGACCTGCTGGCCGCGCAAGCCATGCACGAGGCTCAGCGCGAACCCAAACCGCTGACGGCGCTGCTGCTGGATCTAGACCACTTCAAGGCCTTGAACGACACCTACGGCCACCTCGCGGGTGATCAGGTGTTAATCGGCTTCGCACGGGATCTGGAGAGCTGCCTGCGGCATTCCGACATCGTCTGCCGCTGGGGCGGTGAAGAATTCATCGTGCTGCTCAAGGACACCGACGGTGAGACCGGTCTGATGATCGCCGAGAAAATTCGCCAACATGTGGAACAACAGCGTTATGCCTACAACGGCAGCAGCTTGCAGCTGACCGTCAGCATCGGCCTGACCACCCTGCAAACCGACGACACCTTGCACACACTGCTGTCGCGGGCCGATCATGCGATGTACCGGGCCAAACAAAGTGGCCGCAACCGCACCTGCGTGGAAAAGCCTCACTCCAGTTATGAACCCGCCTGACCTCTGCCCCGCCTGCGGCGCACCCAACGACTGCGCCCTGGCCGACCCGCGAACCGCTGACCGGGCGTGCTGGTGCTACGGCGTCAGCATCGACCCGGCGGTGCTTGAAGCACTGCCCGCCGAACTGCGCAACGCCGCGTGCCTGTGTCCGCGTTGTGCTGAAGTCGACGCGCAGTTGCAAGCAGCGGCGCGGCCGATCACGTAAGATGCGCGGCCCTCTCTTTACCGATCCTCAAGTCATGCGCGTCGACCGTTTTCTCAGCAACCTGCCTCGCTTCAACCGTAAGCAAGTACGCTTATTGCTGGTCGAAAAGCGCGTCAGGGTTGACGGAAAAATCGTCAGCGACCCGCACAGCGAAGTCCGCGAGTTCAGCCGTTTGGAAGTCGACGACGAGGTGCTGCAAGTCGGCAAACCGTTGCGCCACTTCATGCTGCACAAGCCCGCCGGTTGCGTCAGCGCCACCCGCGATCCGCAGCACCCGACCGTGCTCGACTTGATCCATGAACCGGACAAGGACGAACTGCACATCGCCGGGCGCCTGGATTACAACACCACTGGCCTGATGCTGATCACCAACGACGGCAGTTGGTCGCGGCGCCTGACCCAGCCGCAGACCAAACTGCCGAAGGTCTACTACGTCGAAACCGAGCAGGACATCGGCCCCGAATACGCGATCACCTTCAACGAAGGGCTGTACTTCGCCTTTGAAGACCTCACCACTCAACCGGCCGGGCTAGAACTGCTCGGGCCTAAATCGGCGCGCCTGAGCATCGTCGAAGGCCGCTATCATCAGGTGAAGCGCATGTTCGGCCACTTCAACAACAAAGTGATGCGCCTGCACCGTGAACGCATGGGGCCGCTGGTGCTCGACGATGCGTTGAAACCGGGCGAATACCGCCCGCTGACCGATCAAGAGATCGGATTGATCTAAGCGACCTACCGCTCAGCAGAAGTTGTCGAACAATTTACCAACGGCACTTGCGCAATGATGTGACCCCTGCTTGAATCAGGACGTCGGCGCGAAATGTGACCGACGAGTCACAAAATACTTCTAAGAAACTTTTTGCCGGTAGGAACCCTTGGGTTCCGGCCTCATCCGGCAGACTGCCCGCCAATAACAATACCCGTCGACCGGACTGCAATGGATCGACATGGGCCTCTCAAATTCCAGGCGTATGCCTACCTGTCACAAAGCTCGTGCAATCTCTTTTGCGCGCATACCCGCTTGCCAGGAGTCATATGACATGAGGCCAGAAATCGCTGTGCTGGATATACAGGGTCAGTATCGGGTTTACACGGAGTTCTATCGCGCAGACGCCGCAGAGAAGACCATCATCCTGGTCAACGGCTCGATGGCCACGACTGCGTCGTTTGCACAAACCGTGAAAAACCTTCATCCGCAGTTCAATGTGGTTTGCTACGACCAGCCCTACGCGGGCAAGTCGAAAGCCCACAACCTGCATGAGAAAATGCTCACCAAGGAAATCGAAGGGCAGATCCTCCTGGAGCTGATCGACCACTTCGCCGCCGAACACGTGCTGTCGTTTTCCTGGGGTGGCGCAGCGACCATGATGGCGCTGTCGCAACGGCCACGGCGGATCGAAAAAGCCGTGATCAGTTCGTTCTCCCCGGTGATCAACGCGCACATGCTCGACTACCTCGAGCGCGGCGTCGATTACCTCGGCAGCCGCGACGGCGACCGGGTCGGGCATCTGGTGAACGACACCATTGGCAAACATCTTCCGTCGTTGTTCAAGCGCTTCAACTACCGTCACGTCAGCTCCCTGGCCGAGCATGAGTACGGGCAGATGCACTTCCACATCAACGACGTGCTGCACAGCGACCGCCAGTGCTACCTGCACGCGGCGAAAAAAATCGACGTGCCGGTGCTGTTTCTCAACGGCGAATGGGACGAATACACCGCCGCCGACGACGCCCGACTCTTCGCTGACCATGTGCAACACAGCACCTTCAACACCATCCAGGCCACCGGCCACTTTCTCGACATGGAACACAAAGCCGCCTGCCGAGACAGCCGCAACGCGCTGATGGGTTTCCTGAAACCGGCACAGTTTGAAAGCCGACCGCGTTACCACTACGTTCAGGACCACCATGCATTGGCCATCTGAAACAGCGTCATCGCGAGCAAGCCACGCTCCGCAGCCTTGACTCCCTTGTGCAGGAGCGAGGCTTGCCCGCGACAGACCGTCATGCGGTCGTTGCCCCGTGTCATCTGCGCTAAACCCATCTGGCGCAAAGAAAAACTTCATTTCCCCGCGCACATCTGGTACAAAGTCACCGCTCTGAGCGGGTGTCGTATAATGGCATTACTCCAGCTTCCCAAGCTGATAACGAGGGTTCGATTCCCTTCACCCGCTCCACTATTTTCAAGGCCTCCAGCGGTATCGAGGTAGCGTCAGGCGAAGCTGGTGACAGTTTCAGTGACAGTTACCAAGAATTTGCGTGTCACGCTTCTGGCCAGCCCCGTCCTACCCCCTCCCCGTTTTATGTTGACCCATGGGAAAAAGGTAATTTTGGTAATTGGATTTTTTAGATCCTTCAAAAACCTTTGAAATCAACTGGTTAGCTCATATCGTTAAAGGTAATAATAGGGTAATTTTTTAGTAATTAGATTATCTTTTGGCATGGTTAGACCCTTACCTTAAAAAACCCTTTGAAATCATCACCTTACAAAAAAATTACCTTTTCAATTACCCAAAATTACCTTCTCTGGTAATTGCTCAAAGCCACGCAATACAAGGGCTCCAGCCCCGTCTCCGATACCTATTACCGAAATTACCTTTTCGCCACGCCCTTCCCGAAGATGGCATCCGTCGAGCTATGCTGCATTCATTTTTAGGGGGAAGTAATGAGTACCGAAGACGATCCTTCCATCACGAACGAACAGCTGGTCGCGGTCCTCAGCAATGCTGTGGCTTACGTCGCAAATGAAGTGGTTGTTCTGGGCCAGTATGAGAGAATCCAGCAAGGACGATTCACACAGCTATGGCCTGCGGGCGGTGATAATGGGCACTTTGAAAAGCGCATTAATCGTGTCGTAGAGCATTTGGGCGGCCCCCCCGAGCTGTATCTAATACGAACAGGCGAAAGTCCTCCCCTTGCTGATGACTACCCGGGGAGCTCGATGCGTGAGGTGTTCGATGTATTCCAGCGCGCACGGAAATCAGTCATACGCGCTCATTTGTTCATGACCGGATCAACAATGCTGGTCGAGCAGCCGGATTTACTGCAAAAGCCCAAACCGGGCACCGAAGAATTGTTTCAAAAACATGCGCAATCAGCTTTCTGGGAGCACGCAGAAGCTGCGTACATTCGCCTCTTTTCGTTTTGGGATCGAATAGGGCAAGTCCTAGACTTCACCTTCTTCAACATTCGAAAATTCGACCACAACGGCTTTCATGCTGTCATGGATCGCATCCATGCGAATGTGAGACCGATGAACAATCACCTATGCAATAGCGGCAGTTGGAAGCGCCTGCGCGCATTCCAGACGTCTAACAAAGACGACGGTCTTCAGTTTCTCCTCCAGCGACGTAACCTTCTTGTGCATAGTCTCCATCTACATCCGCACAAGGCCGATGACGATGAAATGTTCAGGTCTCAATTCAATCACCTGGATGAAGCCCATCGCAAAAAACTGCAGCCACGAGAGCCAGCCGCTGAAGCCGAAATTTTAGTTGGTCAGCTCAATAAAGCGTCGACACTGTTCGACGATTTCCTGGTATTGGTTGAATTTTCCCCGTCTCGAAAGTCGAGTCGCTGGTAAAACTACTGAAAATCAGCACTATCCCGGAGACGCCTGCCAGCTAAGGGCGGCAGGCATTTTATCATCCCGACACCCAAGCCATAAAACGCGGAAGTGCGAGCACTTCGAAATCCAAAAACACGCCAAAACCCACGATTTAAAAGTTTTCGCCCAATGAATCCGGGGACTCCAGAGCCACCCCTTCCGTGACCGCCCCGCGTGCCGCTGTGCACCCGCGCTGCATTTCCTTTCAAAACCTTGCACAAAATGAAATTGCCGATCGACTGCGGAGCCCCATAGCCCGCCTGGTCCGCAGGTTCGTTTTCACTACGTACGGATTTGCACAAAAAAAGGACACAAAGCCCGTCGGCGGGAGGGGGATAAGTGCTTTTTCAGATGTTTTTTTCTTTGCCTGGCGATTTTGCCCGCCATGGGTGCCTGCACAAGCTTTCCCACCCTATTCCGTTCGAACTGACCAGCCTCCGACGGTGACGATCACCCTGGCAGATTTGCTGAAGATATTAGTGTAGATTTCACACACAAGCGTGCGATAAAAAGCCGTTCCAAAAATAAGAAAACAATTCATGCACTAATGCGGCCGAACATCTAACTGCCAAGTGAGATATGCAAAAATGGATTTTTCTGAAATTTTTAACTCTTTACTTGAATTCAGCTGCATGGCCAACCAAGCAATTGATAGTTTTAACCATTGGATTATGTCAGCTGCGCAAGCGGCAATCGCAGTAGAAAAAAGCGCCATATGGGCGACATTAGTAACAGACATAATCACAGTTGCCGCAGCCTTGGGCGCACTTGCACTCCCAATTTCTTTGAATGTAATCGAAACCACCAGAACACGCTACAGAAGCCCATCACTATTAAAAATCACATCTTCACTTTCAGGAATAGATGCCAAGCGTCTAAATCGCCAACTGTTCATAATTCTAGCGACATCAATCGCAACAAAGTTAATTATTGCAATTCAGGCATTTGATTTGATTTTATTAGTGCCATACTTATGCGCACTAACAATTTGGTTTGGCTTCGTGATTTACCTTGTGTATAGGCATCTTAAGTTTACGTACACTTTCATGTCGAATATAGAAGAAATACACGAGCGCATATTTCGGAGCATTCACAATTATGCAGAGGCATGCTTTTTACGACCTGCGATTGCGCAGAATCTATTTTTTTCTTACGCATCAAAAGTAAAAATCCACTTCAGCAATAAAATTAGAATTCAGGACAGTATCGCCGCCCTGATAGAACTGGAATCCTATTTACTTTGCACTGATCCGTCGAAGGTAGACTTAGACCCCAGAATAAAAACAATTTCCTACGAAGCCTTCAGTAATTTAGAAAATCATGAAGCAAATGAGTATTCACGTCATTTTCTGGCTTCCCTCCCTTCGGTTTTGGCGGCGGTCGAAACGTCTAGAGAGGTCGACGTTTATCAAGCCGTAGCAGGGTTCTATTTGTACCTTGCCATGATGGCGATCCTGTCCAAAGAAGAGTACAGATCTCAGATTGGAGTCATCGAAAGGATCGCTAGATTCAGAGAAGACAAACTCCCTGCGTATGGTCGCTTCTGCCGAAATGGCCGTCTGTTTCTTTATTTTGCTAACAAAGACAAGTCCAGCAATGAGGCCTATACATATTTGCAAGAGCATTTTATTTTCTTGGTAGAAACCGCTGTTCGTGAACAACCGGAAAATATCCCTGAGCTTTTGAGTAATGTACGTCAAGTTGTACAATTCAAGAGCAATTACCACGAAGGGGGATGGGGCGTCCCTGAAAAAGTTTCAGAGTTATGGGGGAACAAATTTTTACCGGATTTCGATAAAGACGTTGTTGACACGTATGCTGGACGAATCACCGAAGCCGAGCTTAGCGACAAAATTGAGACCAAGTACAAACCAGAGATGCAAACATATCTCCAAGCAAAAATCTCCGATAACGCGCTACTTAAGGAAAAATTTAAAGATATAGATACGGCACTAGATGAGTGCTGGAAGGGGATATCGCTAAAAAGGTTTTCTAGTGAAATAGAAACAGTGACTTTAAGAGCTTTAGCTACGTTACTTTCTACGCATCCCGAAACAGTTGTCGAGTGTAGAGAACTACGCAACCCCGCCGGGGCGAGATCATTTAATGTTGGCCACTCTCCAGTTCCGACATCTTTGGGGGAATGCATCGAAGCTTTTTTAGCCGCGAAGAATTTTAGTGATATTTACTCGCTTCGCAATGACCTTCAGGAGTATAAAATAGTAGATGCCATAGGGGCTCTTGTAGTTTATGAGCTTTGGAACATATACATACTCCGCGCAACTGGTGCAACCATTAAACCGGAGATGACTGCACCTGCGATACCCAATAGCGTGTTGAGTGAGCTAAAGGCAGCATCTCAAAGAGTCCCACTACTTAAAACATCGCTTCTTAAAACCTTGGCTAACGACAGATTCCTGGACAAGCTTGGAGTGCTGTCCGACCAGGTAATAATATTACAGGAGTATGCTTGTAAATTTTGCGAACTACTGAGCGCTGCACTTGATCAAAAAACTAAGTCTCAGATTGCCACTCAGAAGCTAGACCCCGCCTCCTTAGATAGATTTAAAAAAGAATTCACTAAAGCTTTCCGATCGTCAGCTAGCAAATATTCCTTATTTAAAAAATTCACGATAAACAAAGTTGATCCAATAGTTTCACATCTAAGCTTGCCACGCGAAGCATTCCTTGCAGACACCGACACCCATTACCTTTTCGACTCGCACGGGTCAAATTTAGCGCAAGAAGTTCACAACTGGCTGAACGGTCAGATATTGTTTCACAACCACAAAACTGAAAACTCAGAACTCACACTTCCCACTCGTAAAGCCGAATGGATAATCTGCTCTTCTCGCGCATTAAAAAAATTCCTTTCAGTCGGATTTACGACATCAGGCCGAACCATCACATGGCCAGATGGAAAAGGAGAAGTTAAATTTGTTAAAATTGACTGTGACAGCTCTGGCTATTATCTGGTTTTACCAGGTGAAAGTTTGATCACAGTAAACTATGAGAATTTAGAAAACGGACTACCCATCACTATCAACTTCACCGACAACGGTGAAAGTATCACCGTTAAAATTGAATATTTCGTTAACGCACTACGCTAACGCCTTATATTAGACTTCATCACCATCGATTCTCCGTGGCCGCTGAACTGAAAATGCCCCGCCTATGCGAGGCATGACACGTACTTAAGATATTGCGTAGGCTCGATGAAGCTCAATTGAGGCCGCTTCGATATCCGAGTTATTCAGTGCTCGATCGTACGCCCTGACAAACGCATAGCCACCCACAAGCCCCCCTGTGGCCAATGTCGCTCCTTGGCTCCCCAAAACACTCCGTCCGCTGACAGACACACCTGTTGGGCCTTCGACGATCGGATGGTTACCGACTTTGATCTTGGACGTTGGCCCATCGAAAACGGCGACTATGACTGTCCAGGTTGTCGATTTATCACCGCTCTCAAGTCGACTGCCTGCTGAAACACTTTCATAGAAGCCATTCGTACCTGGTGCAATGAGCTGAACACCCGAAGACAACAGACGCGTTTGGTTCGCCGTAAAGACGGAGGCCTGAACGACCATCGCGTAAGTCATGGATTGCGTGATAGCGATCGTGCCTGGACCGTTTGCAATGTGCTGTGTCCCATCCAATAGCACTGCAGGATTGCCCCCTGGTCCCCCGGTTCGCGAAAACTTCGGTTTCCCCCAACCTGCGTATTGGTAGTTGAAGGTTCGGTTAACGATCGGTGCCGGCCCGTTTGCCAGCCAGGTATCTACGGCGGCACCGTCGGCAAGCGCTGCCAGGCTCGCAGCATCGAGCTCGTAAATGATATTGGACTGCACATCAGGGATGTTCGGCGTATCGGGAAGCGGGTTGGACAACACACCAGGTGCGCTGATCACGAGAGAAAACATTTGATGCTCCTTACTGCGTTCAGCGCAGCGCGGTGTAGAAAAATGAGGAAATTACTGGCGAACCCTTCACCGGATCCGGATGGATCTTGTCAGTACTGATCAGAGGCGTTTCGCCGGTGCTCGCGTACTTCGCTGGATCACCCATGGCTGCGTATTGCATGTCCATAAAAGCAAGGCCCTGCGACCAACACCAAGCGGCGACGAGCTTGGTGTAAGCGCTCATGGGGTGCTGACTGGTTCGTGTGGTCTCCCATCGCATAGCGACGATGAAAGAAGCCCCGGGATGGACTTCCAGGTGGGAAGCGACCACGCCCTGCAGGTTGGCGAGAAAGGTCTCCGGCGGGACCGATGCTCCCTGGTCGTTGCCCCCCAGCATGATCAGCACTGCGTCCGCTGGAATGAAGCCCGTGGCGGTCTTCTGCTGCGTTAACCAGGCCGCATCGTTTTTGTACCAATCGCCCGACGCCGAACCACTGGCCGCACACTTGGACACGACCACACCCGACGTACTGTTTTCGGTGTAGAGGCCAAACAGCGTCGGCGTGCCGGTCACAACCTCCATGCGGAACTTCCAGTTACCGCCGGCAGGCAAGACAGGGAAAGCCAATTGCTGAGGCCCAGTTCCGGACAGTGACAGCGTGTTCCACTCCAGGGCATCACCCCAGCGATAGCGCAGGGTGGAATTCGTGCCATCGCCCAGGAACAGCAGTTTCGCCAGCGTCGCGACTGTCGAGATATCCGCGGTGTCGACGGCGGTGATGCTCACGTAATCACCAGCAGCCCCCGCCTTGATCGTTCTGTTATCGGGACTGGCCGCCCCCAACGGCGATAGCGTCCAGCTGCCGCCAAAATAAGAAAGGCTGCTGTTGCTATACAAAAAGTTCTTTGCCCCGAGGGACGCGCCGTGATTGAAGCCGATGTAACCCGAACCACCAAAGCCAAAGTCTTTGGCTAAAAAACGCGTAAGGTCATTCACGTAGAAGTATTGGCCGGCGGAATAGGAGTCGCCGATGATTTTCAGGTACAGCTTCACCCCAGGCACACCCGCGCGAATCTGGCCTTGCTTCATTCGCATTTGAGGTAAGTTGGAAATGTTGTTGTAAGCGGTTTTTGGATGGCTGTCGTCACCGCCGATCAGCGGTTTCAGCCGTTTGGCCCAGCGAAAAATCACCCAGTCCGGCACCTGACCATCGGTATCGCGGATCGACAAATCAGTCAGTCGTCCCAGTGCGTCGGGAAATGCATACAGCAGGCCCGGGACATTCGCCGGCTTGACGCCCAGGTACTTGTACAACATCTTCAGCGCCCAATTGCTGGGCCCGCCGTCCCGGTTATTGATGCCCATCCACGTTTCATGTCCAGCGGCATCACGTACAGCCATTAACGTGTCATTGACGGTCTGAACTTTGAATTTGCTCTGAACGAAGTTATTGATCGTTTCGACGGCGGTCGAACTCGGGTAGCGCGTTTGCTCAACCGCAACGCCCGCTTCATTTTTAAACAGAATGAGCGACTGGGCGTTCTCGGGTGAAACCACCGTGAAGAACATGCCATCGGTCGTCGTGCGCAAGCCTTCCGCCGGACTGGCTTTCACGCCGGCAGCCAACTGGGCAGCGTCCCTTGCCGATTCTGCGCGTAATGCCGCGCCGTTCGCCTCGGCCAGGGACTCGGTAACGTCCAGGAACTGGACAGGCAAACGATAATCCCGTTTCCCTTTGGTGATGCGCAGGTCATACAGCCCGTTGGGTGCGGCAAACTGCACCAATCCGTTTGCGTCGGCCAGGAAAGGGTTGAGCAACCCCAAACCGTTGCTCTTACGCAAACCCAACACGATGTTCTCGGTCCCGCGCTCGTACAGGTAGCAGGTCGCAGCAGGCAAGGCGTTGCCCAGGTCGTCTTGTGCAAAGAAACTCTTGAGTTCCAAATTAGGCTCCGGTGATGGGCTTGAGCTGCCCAATAAGCTGTAGGCCGGTACCGGCGTTGGTGGTGAAGTTCGCGGCGTTGGCTGGGACTGGGCTCGGTCCGTGGACGTGGCCCGCCAGTTCGGTGTTCGTCTGGGTGACCAGGTCAATCAGATCGCACAGCACCTGCAGCACGTTCACCGACTCCGAGCCCAGCCAGATCGTGCGGGCGATGCTGCGGCGGGCGCCTTCGATGCGCTCGAGCAAGTCTCCTCCCACCGTCAGATTGAGCTTTTGACCCACCACCTGGTTGAGGTCGCGCCCGCTGGCCAGGTGCAGGTCATCCAGTGCGGCCAGGCTGGCGGATCCGCCCGACAGCAACTTGAGCGCGCCGATCGCTTCCATCGTCTTGATGCCCCCGACCGACTCGGTCGAATGGTCGTCCACCGTCACCGTGCTGCTCTGGTGGCGCTCGACGTTGGTCAGGCTTTCAATCTCGCGCTCGATCGACTTGTCCCGGATCCGGCCATCGGTCTGGCGCAGCCAGTTGCCGTCTGCGTCAGCTCGCTGTTGGGCGGCTTCGCTGTGCTGCCACACCTGGTCACCTTTCGGCACCTTGGGCAGGCTCAGGCCGTGCGGCAGAATTGCCTGGATAAATGGCTTGCTCGGCAGGCCATAGGCGAAGGATACGACGACCCGCGTCCCTTCTTCGGGGAAGGCGAAAAAGCCCATCTCATCGCCACCCATGGGCATGGGCAGCGGCACGCCGGCAAGCACTGGCAAGTCCGGATCCGGCTCGTCGTCCTCACCCAACAGCTCAAGGTCCACCGCAAAGCGCGGACGGAAGTCGTCGCAGATCCCGGCGCCGGCCGGGGCATCAGCCACACCCACCACACGGGCGAAGCGCGGCAGGTGATAACCGCCGGTGAGTTCGGGAAATTGCCGCTCTACGCTGCGGCGGATTGCGTCTTCCATCGGATCGCCATTTGGTTGCCGGTGAGCGTCACGTTGGTGATCCGCTCCCCTTGATTGATGGATGCACCTGGTCGCAACCCGGGAAGGGCCGCGATCATCGCGCTCTGATTGTTTTGGTAGCCGTTGAACAGCTCGACGGGCAGCTGCAGCGGCGATCGGGAACCGAAAAAGCCGTCAGCCCAACTGCCCACAAACACTTCGCCGTCGCCTTGCTGCTGCCAGATAAAGTCGGGGATCCCGAACACCCGGGACAGGCTATCCATGGCCTGATAGCCGGCGGCCAGGTTGTAGAAGAACGGGGCTTTGACTTTGGCGTATGCCATGTCCGGCACTCGAAAGCTCAACCCGGTTTTCTGGTTGATCTCGCCCAGCACCGTCGTCAGATCCGCATGGCGCAGGTTGAGCGGCAACGGGTTGGCCAAGATCGCCGCCAGTTCGCGACAGAACAGCACTTGCTCGATCGCGTTGGACGGTGTGCAACGCTCGACGTAGCCAATGAAGTGGCGCTGCAGCGGGCTGTCGTTGTAGCCAATATCGAGCGTCACCAGCCCCTTTACCGGCGCCGCCGCTTGAATGGTCAACGTTGCGCGGCCGGGGGTACGCAGTTCAAGGCGAACGTCATCGGTGATAAGCGGATAGACCACGCCACCGACGGTCAGCACCTTGTGCAGCTTCATGCTCATGCCCCACCGCCCAGGTAGTTATCCAGCTTTTTCAGGGTGGCTTCGAAGCCGCTCAGCTCCTGACCTGGTGCGCCGGGTTCACCTGCACCAGGTGCCGTCACTGACTGCCCCGGGGCGCCTTGTTGCGTGACATCCTTGGACGCTCGACGCGTCTCGACCCGCTCGGGGTTGGAGAGCTTTTCCGACAGCGTGAATTGAACGAGCCAGGCGCGAAGCGAGTCGTCCTCCCGGGCGCTGACACCCTCGGAGAACTGCACCTGGCGTACGCCGAATGCGGACGCGGTGTCGTTGACCAGCCGGTAAGTTTTGAGCTGGCCGCCGGTGTCGGTCGCCTCAGCCAGACGCATCAGGTTGCGCAGCTGCGACTCATCGACAAAGGGGATCAGCAACGTGACCGCCAGTGTCTTGGGCTTGAACCCCTTGTGGGCCGAGTCGGTGTTGCTGGTCTGGCCGGACAGGTCGTCACTTTCAATTCGCAGGTTGGCGGTGACCTTGAGGTTCTTGCCGCGTACCTGTTCGCCATCGAGCAATAAGGTCATAGGCCCACCAGTTCCCGAACAAAGCCCAACCCCTTCAGGGAGCCGACCAGCAGCACGCCGGCCGACAATCCCCACTCGTGCCCTGGTGCGTCGCCCTGCAGCAGCTGGTGCCGCAACTCGGCGGCATTCCCCGGACCGATCAGGCGGGCGCGCATGGTGTCGTCGGCCGTGCCGCCGGCGAACTGCGACTTGAGGTCGGCCAATTGTTGGGCCTGGGCCTGGGCCTGGCTGGCTTTGCGGGCGGCCAATCGCCCCAGATCCGCCATCGGCGAACTGTCGGCGTAGCTTTCCAGTGCCGACAGCTGACTGTTCAAGGTTTGCGTGGCGGCCTTGGTCACGGTGCAACGCTCAAGGGGCAACGCCCCCCAGCGCGGCAGCGTGCCGGCGGTGGGCAGTTCCCACTTTTCAGCGTCCAGCGCGAACAGGTTTTTCGCTCGACGTTCGGCGCGCTGCAGGTCGGGCATCGGCAGCACGGCATTGAATCGGGACAAGGTCGCCGCGAATTTGTCGTAGCGCGTGCCCAGGAACATCACCGCCAAGGCGTATTGCGCCCCCGCCGGACGCCCGTCGTCACCGGTGTCTTCCAGCTTCTCGCCCAGCTGCTGCAGCAAGTTCGGCGCGGACAGATAACGCTGGTTACCGCGTCCCTGCCCTACTCCACTTTGAAACGGCGTCACCACCAGGCAGGCCGGGACTTCGCCCAAGGCATCACTGAGCCCGGCGCGGCCAGCGGCCACGGCCGCTTCTGCAGCGGCGCCGACCGGCCCCGGTGAGGTGGTGGCCAAGTCGGCCAGACCCGCCAGGCGCTGCCCGGTGCTGGTCAGTTCACTGCTCGCCAGATCCTTGGCCGCCTCGAGGTCGTCAAGCCACTGGGTGGACTGCTCCGGCCAGCGCATGGTGATGGGTGCCCAAATCATACCGGCGTGGACTCCCACACCACAGCGTTGAGCGCGTCCAGATCCGACGTCGACCGCGCCGCTGCCAAGGCTTGCTTGAGGTCGTTGGCTTTGAGCAGACGCTGTAGCTTGAAGTCGGTGAACTCGTCACCGATCTGGCGCAGCTGGTCGCTGGTGTGTTCCAGGAAGGCTTTCACCCCGGCTTGATCCTGGCAGGGGTAGACGCCACTCAAGCCGCGCAAAATCATGCTGGTCAGGTTCAACTGATCCTGAAGCTGGGTTTCGTAGAAATAGCGATCGCCCAACACCGACGACCAGAACCCGCCGGTGATCTCCTGCAGGCACGCCGTGTTGACCACCGCCAGTTGGGCGACGTAGCGCAACTCGATCACGGCCGGGATGTCGTCGACCCAGTGGCCATTGCCCCAGATCTGGCCCGGGCCTGGCACTTCCAGCGTGTAACCGGTCGGCAGCGAACCCGCACGCTCGATGACCAGGGGCTCACGGGTCTGGATGTTGTAGGCCGTCAGCCCTTGATAAGAGTCGACCAACTGCCAGCGTCGACCATCCCAAAACGCCGCCTTTCTTTCCGGTACCGCCGGCGGCGCCACTTCGACACACCCGCCGGGAATCAACCAAACATTCGGTTCCAGCGGCGAGCGATCGGCCACGGTCTTGCCGGTGAAGATGCCCAGGTGATCGGTTTGATAGACGGTTTTAGTATCCATGGCGGGTCTCAATACTTAATGCAGGCAAGGAAGGCGATGTTCTGGGGACGTGTCTCCGCGCCTCCCGAGTAACCCACGGTGATGGCGTGAGCGTGATCACCAACAGCGCCGACGGTGATGACGTGCGCGTGGTCGCCGACTGCACCCACGCCGATGTTGTGGGAGTGGTTACCCGCTTCGTTGGTGATGTTCGCGGGCTGATCGGATCCGCTGCCACTATCTGCGTAGTACCAAGTGCCGTAGACGCCGCCCGATGAACTGGCGTTGTTGACGGTGTGGGCGTGGTTACCCTGGGCGTCCGCCCATGCCGTGTGACTGTGGCCACCTGTAGCCCCTGAACTGCTTGAGTGGCTGTGTCCACCCGCAGCCGCCGAACTGCCGGCGTGGTTATGGATGCGCGTTTCATCCGCCTGGGAGCTACCCAATACCCGGCCGGCATCGATGCCGCGACCGTCATCCAGAACGCGGATGAACTTGCCGCGTGGGTCCGGCAGGTTGAACGTGTTGACGCCGTCACCGGCGCCGTAAAGGGTGCCGATCTTGGCGAACAACGCGGCGTACACCGTGCGCGACACCGCCGCGCCATTGGCCCGAAACCATCCCGGCGGCGGTGTGGCCATCGCAAAGGTGCCGATACGACCGACCTCCGAGTCAGCGATAACTTTGCGCAGGGCATTGAGCGCCTTGGTGGTCGCCAGAATCTCGCTGCTATCCGTGCCCGGGTCATCGCTTTTCGCATTGGGCAACTCGCCCAGGTCAACGTCGTCTTTGGTCGTAGCCCGGGCGCGCAGGTTTTCGTAGTCGCCATTGCGTAACGCGAATTGCTTAACCAGGGCACCGGTGATCGGCTCGCTTTGACGCAGATCCGTGATGTCCTCGGACACCGACACCTGGGCGAGCTCCACCAGGTAATGCGCGGTGCCATTGCTGTCGACGTAGTCCGTCTTCTCGGCCCCGAACACCACCTTCCATGCAGCGACTGCGTCGCTACCCTCACGGGCCAGCGCCACGTCGAGCCAGGCTTTGACGGGGAGCGCCGGTAGTTGCACCTGGACCGGCTCAGCCAGCTCGACACGGATCCCTTCCACGTAGGCAATGCCCGCTTTCACCTGGTACAGGTCAAAACTGCGTTCCATCTGCAGGCTGTCGGCCAGGTAGCAGACACGACCAAACACGTCGCGGTTGCTCAGGCGCTCGCGCAGATCGATGCCGTTTAGGCGAACCGTGAAGTCGTGCTGCCACGTACTGGCATCGACAGTGATGCCCGTCAGCGCCTGGGCACCGTTGAACTCCACCAGGAAGTTGCGGGTGACGTTGTTGCCGATCTGCAGCGGCGGAATGTTCTTGCGTTTTTGCTGCACCGGCACAGTCGCGACCGCGAGCAGCACGCCTTCCGACGCTTCCAGACCGATCCAGTTAAAGTCCCAGTCGCCGACGTCAGAGCCCACCATCAGGCTGTAGATCACCTGATTGGGGCTGACGTAGCCTTTGCGGTCGTAGGCTTTGGTGAAGACGATCTGCGACGCTGGCGGCTTGCCGGCGGCGCGATCCACCGGGGCGTTCGGGTCAAGGCCTGGCACAAGCGCCAGGACGAAACGAGCAACCTCGAGCTTCTCCCCGGCGCCTTGTTTCTGGGCAATAAGACTCTCGCCGGCAAGGGTGATGCTAGCTCCCATAGGTGCTCCTAAACGGGTTGTTCAAAAAGGTGAGCAATGCGAGCTCGTTGATCACGACCAGGCGACTGGCGCTGTCGTCCAGGGTGGCAATCAGGGTTTGTTGGTCGTCGTTGAGATCGGCCACGCCGATGTTCAGCTTCACGGGGGTGATCGTGACGAAGTCGTAGCGCCGGCACGTGCGCCCGTACTGCTGCATCAGGACGCGCAGCAGCACCGGGTTTTCGCTCAATTGTGTGTCGGACAGGTGCAGCAGGACCACGTCCCAATCGAGGTCCGGTAGGCGCTCCTGGATCTCCACATAACCGACGCCCAGGCGTTCGAAAATGCGGACCATGCCGGCCGTGCTGCCCGCGTCCACGGCATTGATAAACGCGTACTTCACCCGCCGGCGGTAGAGCTTTTCCGGCTCACCGTGGAAACGCTGGATGTCGCGCTGCCAGGCCAGCAGATCGAGCACGCTCAGGTGGCAGGTCTCGGCGTCCATCTGCAGCAACGGCCAATGCAGCCAGCCTTCGACCTTGATCCACCAGGCTTGCGCGGCCGCTTTCAGCTTGGCCAGCTCCGGCCCGTCAAGCCAAAACGGAAGGCTCAACTTAAGCATTTAACATCACCTCAACCCCGGACAGGCGCGGGATGGTCAGCTTGGAAATGATGTCCGCGTTGTCAAAGTCCAGCGAGTCGATGCCCGGGAATTGCTGGTGCAGTTCCTCGCCCAAGCGGCTGAAGGAAAACCGCGACTGAGGGTGAGTCAGCGTCGGCTGATAGTCACTGGCCGTGCTCTCACGGAACGCGGCGCGGATGAACAGCTCGATGTCAGATTTCAACGCAGGCCAGCGCTCGGCACCGACTTCAGCCTTGGGCCAGACCGTCAGCTTCACGGTGTGCAGCGTGGCGGGCATCTCCAACACCAGCAGGTCGTCACCGTGGCCATGGTTGCCCTGGTCGCGGATGTAGTGGTTGATTTCAGCCAGGAAGGTATCCGCCGGCGAATCGGCTTCGAACAGCACGAATGCATTGGCACTGCCGGGGCCCCGGGGCGCGTTGTGCTCAAAGTAAACGCCATCGGGCTGCACACCAGGGAACACAGCGATCATGGCGCGGTACACGGCGTCGGTGTGCCACTGGTTGACCGCTGAGAACTGGTTACGCACGCGCAGGCGCAGCTCGTCGTCGGGCTCGGTGTCGGCGCCGGGTTGGCTCAGCCAACCGTCAGCGTTCACCACCTGGACAACCCCGGGCACCGGCTCCGGCAAAATGGAAAAGTAACCTGGTGCGAGATTGAATCCGCTACCGGCCTGCTTGGCCCGGGCCAACACCCGGATCTGCGATTCACCGTCGGCAAAGCTGGCCGCTGCCACCGTCACCAGCTCATACACGTTGCCGTTGATCGCGATCGACTGCACTCGAGTACCGGCCGGGACTTCCAGCAACCCGGCCAGCGCGCTGCGGGTGAACAGCAGCAACCCCTCGGCCTTGGTCGCCGGCTTGCGGGTGACGTTCACCGCCCAGGCCAGCATGTCCAGCCAAGCACCGGTGGCGGTCTTCACGAAGAAGTTCGGCAACACGGTGCCGGCGATAAAGTCGATCAGCCACATGACCGGCTTGGTCACCAAGGCGGTGATCACTCGCCAGAACGGCGACCAGGCGCTGGTGTTGCTCAACTTGCTGCCCTGGGCGACGACTTCCAGTTCCCAGGCAGCGCGCAGCTTGGCCTCGGTGGTCGGAATACCGGCGTCACTCAACGCCTGCTTGAAATCTACGTCACTCACAGCACTACCTCGACAGATCCGAATTCAACGGTTTTGGCGGTGACCAGGTACCGGCCCTTCCCCTCTTCAAGGATCCGGACGGTGCCTGGTACCAGGCGCACGTCCGCCTCAACCAGCAGTTCCAGTTGCTGGATGCAGTCGGCTTGTCGGAAGCGATCGCGCTCGGCGACCTGCGTCACCAACAGCCCGCTTTCGCGGATCATGTGACCGATGTCCTGGGCGATGCTGGCCCGATCGTCCACTAGCAGTGGCTGGCTCGAGGGGTCCAAGGTCAGGTCGTTATCGGTGATCAGCAGATCGATGTAGAGGCTCATCCGCCTACCCCCATCGCGACCATGTTTTCCAGCTCCAGCGGGGTCAGCGGCTTGGCGGTGTGGATGTTCACGTTTTCAACGTGGGTGCCCTTGTTCTGGCTACTGGTGTTCTGAATGCTGGTCAGCAACCCGCCCGGGGGCACAGCAGAGGCCCGCGACGGTGAAAGGCTGGGGATCGCCGCATTGATGGTCTGCTGGGTTTTCTGCGCGGTACTGGCGGCACTGGCCGCGCTCACCGCCGCGTCGACACCGGGCACTTCCGGCATGCCGCCAAAACGCGCTTCGATGTTCACGCCCGGGATGCTGTTGATCATTTCGATCAGGCTGTTGATAGCCTTGTAAAAGACGCCGACGATACTGTCCCACGCGCCCTTGGCGATGCTCGACCAGCCGCCCATGGAGCCGAACCAGTCGGACAGCGTTTTGAACTGCTCACTGACCCACTTGAAGGCCTCACTGTTGAGCAGCGCGGCGGTCCATTCGTCCCAGTAGTAGACGGCGGCAATGACCAGCGCGACCAAGGCGGCGATCCCCATCACCACGACGCCGATCGGGTTGGCGGTCAGGGCAAAGTTGACCAGCCAGATCGCGCCCTGCCACAGCATCATGGCGCCCCGAATGACAGCCAGGCCGGCGCTCAGGCCATAGATCACGGCGGTATAGGCCAAGATGGCCAGCTTCTGCAGGACGAACCCTGCAGCGGTGCGCAGATTGAGCAGCTGTACCACTTTCCACACCGTGACCAACCCAAGCCAAGTGGTTCGGGCGATCCCGACGACGAGGGTGAGCAGCGACATGCTGGCCACGATGCCCAAAATCGTCAGCGTGGTGATGCCGATCACGCGGGTGATATTCGGAAAAATCTGTGTCCAGCGCGTAAGGCTTTTCCCGATGCCCACCAGCTTATCCATGAGGGGCGCCAGGATCGGAATCAGCACCTGGCCAAAGGCGATGCGCAACGCCTCGACGGCAGCGGCGAACTGTTGCCACGGATCGACCATGGCTTTGGCCATGTTCTCGGCGTTCTCCAGGCCTCGGACTTTGCCCAGCTGGTCCATGCCGTTGCGCAGGCGGTCGGTGTCCTTGGTCAATGCGGTGATGACGCGGGCGCCCTCCCCGCCAAAGGCTTCGATCAGCTTGGCGCCGGTGCTGGCACTGTTCAGATCGCCAAACTTGCCTTCCAGCTTGTCGAGGATGTCGAGCATCGGCAGCAACTTGCCGTTCTGGTCGACGAACTTCATCCCCAGCTTTTCCGAAGCCCCGCCGATGTTCTCGAAGAATGATTTGTAGATGCCGCCAGCGTCCCCGCCTTCCATGGTGCTGCTGAGCGAGCCGATCACGGCGAACTGCTCGGCCAGGTCCACGCCGGCGGTGGTGGCGATCGAGCCGACTTCCTTGAATGCGTCCTTCAACTGCGCGCCGTCAGTGCGGAACAGCTGCACAGCCAGCGCTGTTTGGCCGCCGAGTTTTTCAACCCATTCGCCCTTGCCCATGGCGTCGGCCTGCCCCTTGAACAGGTTGTACATGGTGCCCACGTAATGCCCCATCGTTTCGGCATCGGTCCGGGTCGCCTTGGCCATGACGTCCGAAGCATTTGTGAACACCGCCAACTGGTTACCGGTCAGCCCCTTGATGGCGCCCTCGACGGTGGTCGCCGAGGCAACAAAGTCCCGGGCGCTTTCGCCGTAGGTAACCGAAAACTCCAACGCCTTCTGATTGAGTGCGGACAATGCATCCTCCGCCACGCCCAGCGATCGGACCTCGCCCAGGGCGCGGTTCATCTCCAGCGCCGGCGCCAAAGATTCGGTAATGGCCACACCGGCACCGACCATGCCACCCAGCCCCAGGCCCATCGTCTTGATGTTTTTTTCGCTCTTTTCGGCAAGGTCGGAAAACCCCATTTTCACTTTGCCCAGGGGCGCGGTGACCTTGTCGGTCAGACTCAAGATGAAGGCCAGGCGAGCAGCGCGGTCAGCCATGTGTATTTATCCGTTCAGTGCATGAGCGATGCCGTTAGCCACGGCGATTTCCATGCGTCTCCAGTGTTCGTCCTCTAACCACTTAGCCGCGCCCATCACCTCGGGTGTGGGCTCAGCACCAGGCAGCCAGCGACGGGACAAGGTCATCAGTTGACCGAGTCCGTCTTCACTCAGGCGCTCAGCGTGGTCGAGGGCTTTTTTACGATGACTTCAACATCCGGGCCGTATTCCTCGACCAGCGTGCCGGCGAGCGTCATCACCATCACCGGATTGCCGAGCAGTGCCTTCAGGCTGGCGCGCTCTTCCTGCTTCACGGTGTTAACCAGCAGGTTGTTGGCTGGGGCGACCTTGTTGTTCTGGGTCAAGGCGTTGAAGTACTTGGTGACGTCCTGGGGCGACAGGGTGAAAGTGAATTCTTTGTCGCCGACTTCCAGGGTGATATCGCGTGTTTCGCTCATCGGGTCTTGCTCCGTTTGGGATTCAAAAATGGTGAGGCTCAGCGCAGGCAGATCCTGCGCACGTGGTCCTGCAGGCCCAGGATCATTTGCCGACTGAGGGCAAGCTGATTTCTGAGGGTGAAATAATCCGATCGAGCGTCTGCTGTGAGTTCGGCGGCGCCTGCATCAGCCACGCGGCCGGCGCCGGGTTGGGCGGGCGTGGCGGTGGCGCAGGTGGCGGCGACGCGCAGCCGCTGACGGCCATCGTCAACAGCGCGGCGCAGGTCATCGTTTTGATTGAGCGCATGGCTCAGCTCCTGAGTACGTTGAAGATCGATCGCATCGCGGGCAGCCAACGACTCACCGCTGATTCGGGCCGTTTCGCGCAGGTCAGTAACCTCACGCTGGACGTCGTCGCGTTCGCGGCGCGCGGTGTCGAGCTGATCGCGCACCTGGTCAAATGCAAACCAGACCAGCAGCCCGGACAGCAGAAGAAAAAGGACGAGGCGTAACGGTGGAATGGTCATTGCGCGCACAGGCTCGCTTCCGCCAGGCGCCGTGCATGCAGTCCGCGAACGAACTGTTTGCGGCCCTGGGCATCGGTAACAAAAGCCCACACCGGTGTTTTGCCATCCGGAGCCCAGGCCATCGCCTTGCAACCGTCCGCGATGCGTCCGGCGTTGATCAGGCCGACCGCACGACTGGCGCACGTCGTCGGCACGCCGAAGTTGTGCGCGTGGCTACTCAGCGCGTCGAAGGTGTTCTGCCCCACTTGCTGATTGGTGATGCAGTCGGCCAGCTGCAGTTGGTCGTTCTCGATCACCAGCTGCTCCACCTCGTCACAGCGAGCGTCTGACCAGAAGTCACCGATCACGACCGGATAGGGGCTAGTGTGGTGGGTGATGCCCTTGCACACAGTCGGTAGCCCCCGGGCCAGCTTGTCGGCATACACCACGTTCTGACCCTCTCCTTCCCATTGGCCCAGAAAACCGAGCAAGGAAGCGCTGGACAGCGCAATGGCGCCGGTGGCGATCTTGGTGCGCAGGTTCATAACTTGCCCTTCCAGTCGCGCAGCATCTGACGGTACTTGGGGACCAGCAGCACGATCTGCAGCACCATGTAGAGCGCGGTCAGCATGTAGGCTACCGCTGACCAGTCGATGGCACCTGTCACACCGGTAGCGGCCACGCCGATTGCCGGTGACGCCTTGAGGAATACAATGGCGGTGTCCTGAGCGGCCTGATTCGTGCTCATCGGCGAACCTCTTTCTCAAAAATTGACTGGCATGGCACGCAACGCAAGATCCCGCCAAGCGCCTGGCGCGCTTTGGGGATTTCGCCGTCACAGTCCAGGCACTTACTACGGCTTGGCCCGATCGGGCGCGGCTGAGCCAACTGGGCGGCAATCGCCTGGTCGCGTTGGCGTTGCTCCGTTGCCTGGGCGCGATCGAACGGGCAAGACATCAGCGCAGACCCTCGATCTCGGCGGCGGCCAGGTACGGCACGCCATTGATGCGAATGAAGTCCGGACTGGTGACGTCAAACGGCACCTTGTGCTTGGATTTCTCGCCACCTTTCGGATCGATGCTCAGCAGGCTCGATACCTTCAACTTGCAACCGAAAGCCTCAATACGCAGTTCCTCGTCGCCGGCCTTGGCAAAGAAAATCGAGTCGAATGGCTCGAGCTCGCGAAAGCTGCCAGCCGTGCGAGCGGCTTCGATCAGCAGGTTGAAGTTGCTGGTGTCGAACTCCATTTCCCCGCTGCCCGACACGTCGCCGTCGACGTGTCCGTCGGGGACACCGCCGCTCTGCGCCACCGCGGTGTTGTCCGTGATATCCAGGGTGCAGCTTTCGACGTGAACCAGCAGATCGCCCAGGTTCACGTCGAAGTTCTTGCCGCCAATACGTGACATAGGGGGTTACTCCGAATCGTCGGTGGAAAGGTCGAGGGCAATGTTGGCCGTCAGGTCTTTCGGGCAGTTGAGCGGGCGGAACTTGATGTAAACCTCCACCTTGGTTTTGCTGTGCCACACCAGGACGATGTCGCCGTCCTTGGGTGCCTCGATCTCGCCCGGGAACACCTGGCCGGCGAACGTGGCGGACTTGGCCATCTGGCGCAGGGGTTTCATGAACGCGCTAATCGCGGCGGCCATGCTGTTGGGGGTGTTGTTCAGGCGACGGTCACCCACGCGACGGATCAGCAACGGACGCACCTGGCGCGCTGCCTTGTCGGCCAGACGCAGGTACTCGATCACCTGAAAGTCACTGGCCGGCGCATCGAGCATGTTGCCGTCGCCCCAGAACACGCCGGGATAATCCGGGTAGGTCTGCGACACGGAGAACCGCGCCTTATCCAACTCGGCCCGTGTTGCCGATGGCAGCGGTACGCCTTCGACGTCAGCGGGCACCGGGCCCAAGCCCAGCACCGCGCCGGACGCCACGCGCATTGGGCTGTCGGCAACGCTCACGGCGGCGTTGGCCAAGCGGCCAGCCAGCACGCCCAAGTCATTGCCATGCAACTGGGGGACGACCAGGACACGCGGCGCGGCCAGGCCGCTGGTGATTGCCCGCTGTTCGACCAGGTATTGATCCCAGGTTTGCAGCACGGTGATGCCGGCACTCGCGGCCATCACGAAGGCCCGACGGCCATAGGTGTTGTTCAGCGCGATCGCCGCGTCATGCATGGCCGACAGTTGCGCACCGGTGGTCACCGGTTTGGTGATCACCACCCCCTCAACCGAATAACCTTGCTGTTGGGCGTTTTGCAGCGCCTCAGACCAGTCGGTGTCGGCTGCGATCGGGGCCGCCAAACAGGCCCAGCGATCGCCTCCATTGAGGCGTGCAGCGGTGATCTGGGTTTTCAGGTCGCTGGCCGGAATGCCCAGCGCGCTGTCCAGGTCACTGTCGTTGTTCAGCGGGATCAGTTGGCCGATGCTCTTCGCGCCGGTACCGATGAAAAGGAAATAGCGCTCGATCTCAGTCACGGCGCCTTGGCCCAAATTGAGATTGTTTACGCTGACTTTGCCAAGTGCCATGCAGTGCCTCGTTAGCGGGGGGAATTAAGGATTTGTTGGAGCACCTGGTTCAGCAGCAATGCGGTGTCCCGCTCGGTGCTGACGCCGATGAACTGGCGTTTTGGCAAGGTGATTTCCCAGCTTTGCGCGCCGCTGCTTTCGGTTTTTTCGTCATCCAAGATGCGGATCAGCAGGCCCGCTTTGGCGTAGTTCACATGCTCTTGAATCCACGCCACGGACGGGCGAGAGAGACCCTTTTTGCCTTGCTGGCGAACCTTGAAGCCCAGCCGACGCAGACGCTTGGCCTGCTTTTCGGTGGCCGCCAGGCCCACGGGAACGGTGTTCCATTTGCGCATTTGCGCGGCGGTGCGGCGCTCGCTGGCGCCGTTGTGTTGCTGCGCCGCGACCCAACTGGTCAGCGCGTTACGCCATCCCAGTTCGGCTTCGTCGGCACTCACACGGGTGACCTGCATCAGCTTGGCCAGGCCGGCTTCCATCTTCTTTTTGCCTTTGCCAGAACCCTTGCGCCCCTCGAACGGTGAGCCGTCCAGGTTCTGCTGATCACGCACACGCTTACGGCTCATCGTCCGCACGCGCTTGGTGACGTTGTTCAGCAGGCGACGGCGCAGCTGTGGCGGGAGACTGAGTAACGCCAGTTGCTCGCGCACACCCAGATAGCCCCGGGCATCGAGCTCGAAAGTGCTACGCCCCACGACTGCCTACCTCGCCGTGTTCGGCAATCCACAGGTCGAACGGGACAAACGCCCAGGTCTTGCCGAAGGCGTCGATCTCGCCGGCAGGATCCTCGGCCAGGAATTGCGGTTCGTTAAACTCCAGAGTGATGTCGACGTCGGCCAGATCGTTGTCGAGCATGGTGATGTCGAACTTCGCCGCTGGCAGATCGTCGCGGTCCTGGTCGTTGCCCTCAAGCCAGCTGCCCACCAATGCCATCAGGCGCCCCGGGTGATCAGCGAAACGCTCCAGCGCGATCGTGGCGCTGTAACGCATATCACCCATGCGCAGGCCGTCGAGGTCCGGTTTCCAGATCAGTTCCAGGTTCACCTGGTCGGTCCAGCTGTCGAGCTGTTCCGGCTCCACAAGCCGGCGCTCGATCAGGTAGGTGGTCAGGGCACGGAGTTTGATCACAGCAACGCCGCCGTAATGCGGCCACGGCCCTGCAGCGAGCGGACGGCCTGCTGGCTGAACTCCAAAAAGGCTTCGCCACGCTCGGGCAGTTCTTTGCCGGTGTTTTCTGCACTTTCACGGCGGGTGACCGTAGCGAACTGAGTCAGCAAGCTGGCCTTGGCGCGGCAGTACACGGCGCGCTTGTACGTCGCTGCGTGAAATGTGCGCTCGGGCAGCACCGTGGAGTCCGCAGATTCCACGGTGGTGACGCCTACGTTCTGCCATTCGCTTTTGCGCTTGGCCAGATCGCGATTGACCTCCGTCATCGCCGTGATCAGGTCAGTGACCAGCATGTCCACCAGGTACTCCGCCGGCAGGCGGTAACCCTTTTGAAACTCGGCCACGGAGAGGTCCGGCCAGAAGCCGTCGTTCTCGATCGCCTGTTCCACAAAGGTCGTGGGTTTCCCGGAAAAGCTCATTGCTGGGCACTCGAATAGGGGCGGGAAAACTGTTTCAGTGGGTCAGGCCATAAATGGTTGGCTCACATCCACAGTTTCTCGCCGGGGGGGGGTAGTCGGTTATTCGGCGGCTGTCGAAGCCAGTTGTTTGGCCAGCGCCTTGCGAGCGCCTTCCAGGCGGGTGCCTACACCGACAGCGGCATGCAACTCAGTGGCGCGCTCAAAGTGAGCAATGGCGTTGGCCCACTCCTTGGCGTCGAGGGCACGGATGCCCAACAACTTGTGGTACTTGGCCGGGATCTGTTCAGTGAGTTGCCATTCATCATCGACACGCGGCAACAGGTCGGACACGTACGGCTCGGGACTGCGACCGGCTTTTTGCTCGGCCTCGGCCCACTCGATCACCGCATCCGCGACAAAGGTCTGCACGTTGCGTTTAAACCGCTCGGGCATCGGCTGGCTTTGCTCCATGGCGAAGTTCGCCAGGTCCAGGCCCGCTTCGAATTGCTCGGTGTCGAACAGCCACACCAGGACCTGCATCACCACCGGGTTCGGGAAACTCAATCCGGAATCGCGATAGCGCTGCACGTAGTCCAGGTACTTGGGCACCAGCTCGTCACGCTTGAGTTGTTGGCGCAATCCGAGGTTATCGATCGCACTCAGTCGCTCGAGGTCCTGCGCCAATGCGTCTTCCATCAGCTTCAGGTGTTTTTTGGCGTTGGCTGGACTGGCCAGCGCGGTGGCAGCGGAATACACCACCGCTGCGGCACTGGCGCCTTCAACGGCGGGACCTTCGGCCTGAATGCGGCGTTTGTGCGCCAGTGCCAGGCTCATCAGATCAACTCCACGTTTTCAGCAGCGGCGAATTTTTCCAGCTGCTCGATCACGTAGCCTTCGTTGCGGCCGTTGTAATCCTCGACGCGGGAGCGCTTCGGGTTCTCGATCAGGTGACGGCGCCAGCTGCTGTCCTGGAAGTAGATCGACAGGTTGTCCCAACTGGTGACGACCACGGCGTTAACCGGGAAGTGCGGCACGGTGAAGGTTGGCAGACCGCCATAGGTCGCGATGACCTGGGCGCTTTCAATGCGTTCTTTCTCGGTGGGTTTTCCAGCCTGGTTCGAATACAGCTTGGCCTTGTCGCTGGCCAACAGGTCACTGCCGACGATGGCGATCAGGTCGCCACCGTCACGGAATACGGAGTCGATCATCTGCTTGGTGTCATGCACCAGGGCGTCGAGGTTTTCGTAATCGCCGCCGGCGCCGAGGGTGATTTTCCCGGCCGTTTTGCCTTCGTGCAGCACCTGCTCAGGAATCTGTTCACGAGCCAATTGCAGCCAGCCCTTGTTCACATCCTGCAGCATTGGGCTGGTGGCCAGATTGGTCTGGATGGCAGCGGTCAAACCGTGCCAGCCGATCATGATGCGATCCAGGGCGATCTGTTTCTGCACGGCCGCCGAGTAACGATCGGCAAAGTCCGGAAACTTCGCCCAGCTGTCGATTTTGGCGAACGGCAGGCCGACATCCGACTCAGTGTGAAACAGTTCGTAGCCCAGGCCGTTCAGATCGGAAACGTCTTTGGCTTCGCGGTCGGTGGTCTTGGTGTTGGTGCGGCTGGTCACGGGACCATTCACGCCAAACATGACCTTTTCGCCCTTGATCTCGGTCACCGGCACCACGTTGATGCGCTCGAGGAAATCCGCGCGCTCGGTGATCTTGTCGTTCAGTTCCTGAGCAATGCTCGGCTCGACATTGAACTGGCGAG
The DNA here is from genome assembly GCF_048565165.1 of Pseudomonas sp. NFX224. NCBI lineage: Bacteria > Pseudomonadati > Pseudomonadota > Gammaproteobacteria > Pseudomonadales > Pseudomonadaceae > Pseudomonas > Pseudomonas sp. NFX224. The sequence goes on from NZ_CP183416.1 coordinate 1,472,232, forward strand.
AGACGTCAACACTGTAGGTTTCGGCGATCGCTTCGCGCAGCGCGGCGTATTGCTTCAGAGCACGATTGCTCAAAGATTGCTGACTCATGTCACAGCACCCGCTTTTTAGTGTCGGTGGAACCGGTGGTTTTCGGCAGCGGCAGACCGGTGGTGGTGTTGAAGGCTTTTTCCAGCAGCGCTTCGATGCGATCAAGACGCTTGCTGTCGCTGCCCTGCTTGGCGAATTCACGATCCGCTTCGGCTTGGGAGACGATCGCGTCAACGGCGGTTTCAACGTCATCGACTTCGGCAACAACCGGGTCAACGACTTCAACAGTCACGGGCTCAATCACAGCGGCGAGGCCGGTGACGACAAGGCCGAGTTGTTCGATCAAGGCCTTCAACGCCTTGGCTGTAGCTTCATCCATTGGGGGTTTGCTCTCGGTGGGAGTGGTCGTTTCGGTGGCCGTATCGTCAACAGCGAAGCGCTTGAACAGACGGGTCAGCAGGCTGTTCAACTTGCCGATTTCGCCCTTTGGCTCCTCATCACCCAACACGCCGAGAGGAACAGAGGCGGCGTAATGCACGGGCTCGCCGGTCTTGCGGGAAAAGTAGAGTTCCTGGGTACCCAGGCTGGCCGGCGAATCGGTCACGGCAAGGCCGGACAGGTAGGCTTTGCCGCTGCTGGCGAAGTTCGGGGTGATTTCAATACTGGTGAACAGTTTTTCGCCCTGGTCGTTGAGGCAAAGCAGCTTGTCGTTGGGCTTGAGCTGAGCTTCCAACGCGACTTGGCCGGGCTCCAGGCCTTCGGCGTCTTCAACCAGACGCACCGCAAAGACGGTCCCGTGGGAACCGAACCAGCGATCGTGCTCGCACCAGATCACGGCCGTGTATTTGGCTGGGTTGTAGGTCTCAGCGATATCGCGCAGTTCCTGGGGAAGGATTTCACGACCGTCAGCGGTAGTGCCGCTGGTGGCGACACGTTTCCAGAACGAAACAAGGGAACGGGGCATGGGCGATAACTGCGCTCAATCGGTGGTTTGAGCCGCCACGATAGGCACCGGCCGAGCACCAAACAAACGGTTCACTTTTGCGCTGGTCCTATTTCGCTGATATAGGACGAACACGGATTTTAACCCCGAGTTTCCCGCGTTTTCGCCGCATAGACTGCGGCCATGCCCTACGCCCCCGAACTAAAAGAAGCCGCCAAACGCCTTTATTTGCGCCGCTGCAAGCCGCGTGAAATTCAGGCGCAATTGTCCTTGCCCAACATCCGGATCATTTACTACTGGATACGCCAGGGTGAGTGGGACGATATGCTGTCGGATGAAGAACCGCTGACCGCCGTCGGACGCCGCATCACCCTCCTCCTGGATAAAGCTACGTCGCTAACCAAAGGTGATCTGGACGAACTCGACCGGCTGACCACTATTCGTGATCGGCTATTGAAGCAATCCATAAAACCGGTACCGGCGCCGATCGGTGATCCGCCGGCGGAGGATGGCCAGCGCCGTGAAGGACAACGCAGTGAGCGCCGGGAGCGCGGCGATCGCCACGACAAGGGCGGCAAGAAGCGCGAGAAGAAGGCTAAAAACGAAGTCGGCGAACTGACCGAAGTCGACTTTCTCGACAAGTTCATCAGCAAGATGTACGGCTACCAAAAGGAGCTGTTTGCCGCCAAACAGAATCCGCTGACGAGTCGGATCCGCAACATTCTCAAAAGCCGTCAGGTGGGCCTGACCTACTACTTCGCTGGCGAAGCGTTCATGGACGCCGTGCTGACCGGCGACAACCAGATTTTCCTGTCCGCCAGCCGCGCACAGTCCGAAATTTTCCGTAGCTACATCGTGTCGTTCGCTCAGGAGTGGTTCGGCCTAGAGCTGACCGGCAACCCAATCGTGCTGAGTAAAGACGGCAAGCCATGGGCCGAGCTGCGTTTTCTCAGCACCAACAGCAGCACCGCCCAGGGTCACCATGGTCACGTCTACGTTGACGAATATTTCTGGATCCGCGACTTCGAAAAACTGAACACCGTCGCCAGTGCCATGGCCACGCACAAGAAGTGGCGCAAGACCTACTTCTCAACGCCCAGCGCTGTATCCCACCAAGCCTATCCGTTCTGGACCGGCGAGAAATTCCGCAACAGCAAACGCAAGAACGCCAAGGATCCGTGGCCCAGTGAGGCGCAAGCGGCGGCGGGTTCGCTATGTCCGGACGGACAATGGCGCAAGGTCATTACGATTCTCGACGCCATAACCGGTGGATGTGATCTGTTCGACCTCGAGCAGCTGCAGCTGGAGTACGACGAAGACAAATTTCAGCAGCTGTTCATGTGCAAGTTCATCGACAGTACGCAAAGTGCCTTTTCCCTGGCGGACCTGGAGCGTTGCTACTCCGACCAGTCGTTGTGGACCGACTACGACGCCGATGAACCGCGTCCGTTCGGCAACAGCCCGGTCTGGATCGGCTACGACCCGAGCCGCACCCGCGACGATGCCAGTTGCGTGGTCATCGCCCCGCCGCTCGAGAACGGCGGCAAGTTCCGGATTCTGGAAAAGCACAGCTGGCGTGGGCAGTCGTTCAAGTACCAGGCCGAGCAGGTCAAGAAACTCACCGAGCGCTTCAACGTGCAGCACATTGGCATCGACACCACTGGCATCGGCTACGGCGTGTTCGACCTGGTGCGCGACTTCTACCCGCGTGCGACATCGATCCACTACAGCCTTGAGACCAAAAACACCCTGGTACTCAAGGCGCAGGACACGATCCAAGGCAGCCGCATCGAGTGGGACGCCGGCTGGAACGACATCGCTCAGGCCTTCCTGACGATCAAGCGCGGCACCACCGGCGGCGGTCAAGTGACCTACAGCGCATCGCGCACCGACGCCTCCGGCCACGCCGACATTGCCTGGGCGATCATGCACGCCCTCGCCCATGAACCCCTCAACACCAACAAACAGCGGCGCAGCCGCTACACCTTCAGCGGATCAAGCACCCATGGGCAAACCAGCAAAAAATCAGCAGCAACTACCGGCAACCGGTCCTATGCGGGCCTTTTCATTCGGTGCGCCGGAACAGGTACTGAGCGAAAACATCGGGCATTACCTGGGCGTGTTCGCCACACACGACGGGCGAACCTACACCCCGCCGGTGTCACGCCAAGGCCTGGCCAAACTGCTACGCGCCAACGCGCACCACGGCGCCATTCCGGGATTCAAACGCAACCTGTTGCTGCGTGAGTTCGTATCGTCCAAAGGCTGCTCGATCAAAACCATGAGCTGTGCGGCGCTGGATTTTATGGTGTTCGGCGAAGCGTATTTCCGCCGTAACCGCAATGCCTTCGGCCAGGTGCTGCAAATGGATCACCTACCAGCGATCAACATGCGAGTGAAAGTGGGTGGCGGATTTGTGATGCTGCAGAAAGACGGCAAAGAGCTGGAGTTCAGCGAAGACGAGGTTGAGCACGTCATGAACTATGACGTGGAACAAAACATCTACGGCGTGCCCGAGTACCTGGGCGGCATGCAGGCGCTGCTGCTCAATGAGGCCGCGACCCTCTTTCGCCGGCGCTACTACAGCAACGGCGCCCACGCAGGCTACATCTTCTACACCAACGACCCGAACCTGACCGAGGAAGACGAAGTATCGCTGCGCGATCAGATCAGTGCGAGCAAGGGTGTGGGTAACTTTCGATCGCTATTCGTGAACATCCCGGGCGGTACCGAGAAAGCGATTCAGATCATCCCAGTGGGTGACTTCCAGGCCAAGGACGAGCTGGAGAAGGTCAAGAACATCACGCGTAACGACGTGATTGCGGCCTGGCGAATGAACCCCGCATTGGCGGGCATCATTCCGGAAAATAACGCAGGCTTTGGCGATATCGAGAAGATCGATCGCGTGTACACCAGCAACGAGATACGTCCCATCTGCCAGTTGTTCAACCAGTTGAACGATTCGCTACGTGAAGACAGGCAATTCACCTGGAAAACACCAAAAGATACAGTTATTTCCACTTAGCATAATCAATACGCAAGAGATTACCACTGCGCACTATGGCAAAATGGTGGTAATTGGATGCCCTGGGGAGGGACACAATGCGAGTTGAATGCAAATGCGGACACCGAGGACGGATCGCTTCAAGAGAGAAGTTTTCCGTGGATTTCGTGAAGCTGTACTGCCAGTGCCTGGATGCAAAGTGCGGGCACACATGGGTTGCAGAATTGACGTTTTCTCACACGCTGAGTCCGTCGGCTCAATCATACGAAAGGATGTTGCTCGATCGATTGAAAGAGATGCCCAAGGCAAAACAGCGCGAGCTGTTTGAGCAGTTGGGAACACAAGCGGTGGCGTGAGGTGTAAACCGCCGACTCCGAAGACGTCGGCGATCAGTTACACCAAAGCCTGGTTAAGCGATCAAGAGATCTTGTCTGTCTCTGTTGGATTGATGGCCAGTACCTCAGAAAGTCGACGGATCTGAGTTTTCTCCTTTTCACTCAATGCCCGGTAAAGACCAATGAGGCGGCGTTCCACGCTGCTTAGACTTTGCCATTCGAAATCGACAAACCCTACGTAGACGGGCTCTTTCTTGATGCGATCCAACATGCGTACTACTCCATAAAATGCATTGCTCAACCGTAATCGGGGCGGTTGGGCGCATTGAAATGAAGCTCGCAGAAAACGACGCAGATGATTTGTTACGGATTAATTCTGCTGCCGAGCAACGTCATCGGCCATCGCTTGAAGAAAACGGCGGATGGCCGATTGATCCTCCTCCGTAATGCTCCGGAACTGATTTATCAGCTCCTCCTCATCAGCCGAAAACAGTTGACCAAGTGGCGTGCAACGACGGCCTGTCAGTACAAACGCGGCGTCGGCACCGTGTTCCTCAAGAGCTGAAACATAGCGAAGGTCGAGCGAGTTCGCTCCCTGCTCGTAGTTCTTTTGAGTTCCCCGACTTACACCTAAAAGCGCTCCAAACTCTGTTTGATTCAAACCTAAGCGCTCGCGCTCTTCCTTTAGGCGTTCACCTACACCATCCGCTATGAGCATTTTTTTATTCACCGCCATTGACTTGATCAATTTTTTGACCAAGAATCACCACAGACAAACACAAGTAAACACAATCGAACAGAGTGCGCACTATGCCCGCCACCGTTACACCCGAGCAAGCCCGTGAGGCGTTGGATCGCAAAGGTATGAGTATTGCGGAGTTCAGTCGACAGAACGGATTGAACAAAAATTTAGTCAGCGACCTATTGAACGGTCGGATCAAAGGTCGCCGTGGGGAGGCACATCGCGCCGCCGTGCTGCTCAAAATCAAAGACGGCGTTATTGAACAGTAACGGCCGTGATTAACAGGGAAAAGTAGAAAATGAAAAGCCCGGTTCTAGAAACACGCAAGGACGCCATGAGCAAGATCATTTGCAGCTACCCCGGCGGACGCGAAGGTGCAGCAGCTCGCTTAGGTATGAAAGTCAAAAAATTCGACAACCACGCCTACGAAAACGCAGGTTGCAGTCCGCTCAGTGATGCTCAGATTTTCATGCTGGAACAAGTGATCGGCACCAGCCACCTCCCAAACTATGTTGCACAAATGTACGGCGGTCTTTTTGTCCCGGTCGCCGACCCAGAAACGTTGGATAACGTCGAGCTGTACGCCCGATCGGTTCAAGTTTCGGCAAAGCGTGGATGCGTTGACCAAGCGATCGCCCAGGCATTGGAAGACGGCGCTATCAGTGCAGTAGAAGCGGAAATTATCCTAAACGCTCACAACCTCCACATGGCCGCACGTCACGCCGAAGTGCTGGCAGCTATCGACCTATACCGCGCTACACCGGGGAAAAACCAATGAACTATCCGCCTGCGGTACAGGAATATCAGGACACTCTCAAAAGCGCCGCACTTGTGTTCCTGGAACGTCACCAATGTGAACATCTGGGCGACGATCAGCAGCTGTTCGATCGTGCTGTGCATCACCTGGTAACGGACTTTGACGTACTGACGACAACCGCTGAGAAGATAGTGCACTTGGCCAGTTCCGATATGTCAGCAGTTCGCGATCGACAGCGATTGGACATGGTCAGCAGCACGTCGACACACACCGTCATTATCGACCCTGCCACAGGTAACGCATGGGCAGTTCCGGTCAGCCTGATCTACGAGCGAATTCTTAACGCACCGGACAACGGTCGTTTCCGCGTAACCGCTTCCTAATATCCACCCAATAATCCGCCTGTCCCACCCCCGTGGGTTTGGGTGAGCTGCGCCCGAAACTGAGGTTTGACGATGAAAAAAAACGCCATGAACATCAACGCAAAACTGACGCCCGATCAGGCGAAAGCGCTCTTGGCCAGCTTGCGCGAGCAATACCGTCTCAGCTTCAACGACCTTTGGTACGCAGACCAGTACCGCCTGATTCCCGATGGCTTGCGCCACGGATCGATCCTTGCCAACAGCCCGGTGATGGCCGCACAGAAACATCTGATCGGTGCCCTCACACAAAGCCTCAGCCTCAGCCTCAAAGTAGTGAAATAACCATGAGAGACGATCTGCGTCACGACGTCCTGCAACGCATTCAATCTGACTTCGGCCTGAAGCACCGCACGCCCACGAATTACATGCGCGGTGGCGTTTGCCCCAAGTGCAATAAGAAAGAGCTGTACACACGTTTCGATAGCCCGTGGCAGCTGATTTGTGGTCGTCAGGAAAAGTGCGGCCATACGCTGCATGTAAAGGAGCTCTACGACGATCTGTTTGAGGACTGGAGCAAGCGTGCTCCTGCTACTGAGAGCGCCCCAACAGCAACCGCACGGGCCTACCTAGAGTTTGCCCGAGGCTTCGATATCTCGCTGATCGGCGGGTGGTTCACACAGGAAACGTTTTACTCCAGCCTCGACCAAGCTGGCAGCGCAACAGTGCGCTTCGCTTTGGAGAAGGGCGGGTATTGGGAGCGCCTGATCGATCGGCCAGCGCGCTTCGGCAAGATGAAGGCACGCTTCAAGCCCGGTGAAACCTACCGTGGTGTGTGGTGGTGCCCGCCATGCGTGGACCTGCTCGAGGTCAACGAAATCTGGATAGTAGAAGGAATATTTGACGCGATCGCGCTTGTGCATAACGGCCTTTCAGCCGTATCGGCAATGTCTTCGAACGCCTTCCCTGAAGAATCGCTGAAGGCACTGTTACGTGATCGCACCGACAAGTTGCCAAAGCTCGTATGGGCTCTGGATAACGAGCCTGGTGCACATGCCTACACCCGGCGTTGGGTTCGCCAGGCGCGTGAAATGGGCTTTGTCTGTGAGGCAGCACAAATGCCTCAGCGCGACGGGCGTAAGGCTGACTGGAACGACCTCCATCAGCGCTGGGCATTCATCGACGGCGATGAAAAACGGGCAATTCAGGTCGCTTCAGACGTTAAACAGATTCGCCACCAGGGTGCGCTGCTGATCGCTGAAAGCGCTGCCGAAAAGGCGTTACTTATGTACGACTGGAACAAGCGCGGCGAATTCCACCTGGGCTTCGCCAACCGTCTCTATTGGTTCAAGTTGGACATGGAGAAATACAACCGGGCCGTCCAGGACCTCGAGGACAGCGATAACCACGATGAGCAGCTGCTGAACCAAACACAAATGCGCGAAAAAGCGCTGCAGCAGTCCGGCAGCGTTGTGGAAATCGCCAACTGCTACCCGCAAGCCCTGTACTTCCAACGGAATGAAGTCACCGATGAGTCTTGGTACTACCTGCGTGTGGACTTCCCCCATGACGCAGGCAGCGTCAAGAACACCTTCACCAGCGGTCAACTCGCCGCCGCCAGCGAGTTCAAGAAACGACTGCTTGGGATGGCCGCCGGCGCCATGTATACCGGCAGCGGCCAGCATCTGGACAAGCTCATGAAAGACCAACTCTATGGCATCAAAACGGTCTCCACCATCGACTACGTGGGCTACAGCAAGGAATACGAGTGCTACATCTACGGCGACGTGGCCATCAAAGGTGGCAACGTTTACCCGGTGAACAGCGAGGACTACTTCGAATTCGGGAAAATGCGCCTCAAGTCCCTGCAGAAGGGCGTGCCGGTGCAGCTGCAGCGCGATGCTAAAGGCTACGACGAGGAATGGCTACGCTTGCTCTGGATCTGCTTTGGCACTCAGGGATTGGCGGCCCTGCTGTTCTTCTTTGGTTCGTTGTTCTGCGAACAGATCCGCGCCCGTTACCAGTCGTTCCCCTTCCTAGAGGCCACCGGCGAAGCCGGCGCCGGCAAGACCACCTTGCTCAATCTGCTATGGAAGCTACTCGGCCGTGAAGGCTATGAAGGTTTCGACCCGATGAAGTCCACCAAGGCAGGCCGGTCGCGCTTGATGGGGCAGGTGTCCGGAATGCCGGTCGTGTTCCTCGAGGCCGACCGCCATAGCGAAGATAAGGCACACGCAAAAAACTTCGAATGGGACGAGCTGAAAGACTTCTTCGGCGGCGGCACGCTGGCGACAAAGGGCGTCAAGACTGCGGGAAACGAAACCTACGAGCCGCCGTTTCGCGGCACTATTGCAATCAGTCAGAACGCTGCCGTGGTTGCTCACGAAGCGATCATGACGCGCATCGTAAAGCTGCATTTCATTCGCCCGACTGTCACCCCTGAAAGTCGCGCTGCAGCGGACCAACTCAACGCCTTGAACGGGAAGGCGCTAAGCCACTTCCTCCTGCAGGCCGTCCGCAAAGAGGCCGAGGTGATGGATCTGTTCAGCAAGCACTTTCCTGAACACGAAACCAAGCTGCGCCGGCTGCACACGTATTGCTTCGCATGTGACACCCAGTTCATGGGGGACGGTGCCTGCAGCAAGTGCGGCAACGGCCTGCGGGGCTACATCGGTGTCGAGCGCATTATCAAAAACCACGCTCAGCTATTCGCCCTTCTGGATGCCATCCGCCTGGTTACCACCTTGACCGAAGTGCAAGTCAGCTCCACGCGCCGGCAGATCGTCGAAATGGCGCTCGAGCGGCAAAGCACCACCAATGCTGACCACAGCGCTGTTGCCGAGTTTTGGCAGGTTTATGACTACCTGGAATCGATCTATGACGAGCCTCTGGTCAACCACAGCAAAAACCCGGACGTCATCGCCATCAACCTCAACGAGTTTGCCGAGCGTGCCGCAGAGCACCGCCAGAAGCTTTCCGACGTCACGACGTTGAAAGATTTACTCAAGGAATCCCGTAGCCATAAATTCCTGGACTACAAGGCCGTCGACAGCGCAGTGCGGTCCGCGCAATCTGCCAAGAACCCCATGAACACCCGCTGCCCTACAGTCAAATGCTGGATTTTCAAGGCCTGACCAAGAGCGAACGGATGCACTTTCAAGTCATAACCAGCCCCGACTGCTTCGGAAAAACCGCTCAGTCAAAAGCTAAACACCAGAACATTTAGTAGTTCATCTTGTACGAAAACTGAGATTTAAAAGAGGGGTTTTAAATGAGTAAACTAGATCGATTTCTGCGAGAAAAAGATGTAATTCAGGTGACATCGCTTTCACACTCTACAATTTGGCGTTCGATGAAAGTTGGGCGATTTCCCCGACCTATCCTGATCTCACCAGGGCGCGTTGGGTGGAGAGAGTCCGCCATTATCGCTTGGCAGATGAATCCGACAAAATGGAAACCTCTAGAGACGGCAAGCTTGACTCAAAGATGAAACTGAGAGATCCGGTTCGTTTTCCCACATTCTGTGACCCTAGAGTCAGTCGGTGAGGACCTGCTGGAGATAGAATATTTTATCTCCAGCAGCATCGATTAACATATTTCACGCGATCGACTGCATCCGCCAGACAAGTGCCAGGAGAATAAAAATTCAACGAAAGCATCTAGCTTTCGCCCTGTTCGTTGAAATACCATAATACGAACTCCAAGCCCTCTCACAAGGCTAGGCAAATTAAATATCGACACAAGGAAGACAAATGAAAAGCTCAATCGATATATGCAACGAAAATGTAACCATTTTATTTGAGCTTATAAACACAATTACCAACTTAATAGGGTTAACACCGCTGGCAAGAGCTGACCGAGAAAATATTGCCAATTTCGAAATCAACTATAAAAATTTCAAAAAACGTACGTCAAGCAACTTGATTGATATTGAGCCAGCAATTAGCAGTGCCAAAAACGCGGCTATTCATGCTGAAGCTTTAGCCACAGGAATTCAGAGTAGAGAAATCTACAATGAGACGGCAAAGCATACTGCCAACGACCTTAAAGAAGCTGCTCGCGAATTCATTAATCAAATCGACTCCGGGGATGAATTTATAGCGCCATATAATTTTTCCTCAAACGGACTCGATCCGCATATCGAAAACCCAAACGTCGCAAGCTCAGTTTCATTCCAAGAAAAACAATTTATTGAACTCCAAGCCAAGCTTCGATCCGACATAGAAGCTTTCGAAAGAGACATCGCGAAAGGCTCCGATGAAATTGACCAACTCAAACAAAAAAGCACTTCCAACTACAAAACGTCTAACGAAGAAATATTGGAGCTGATGCATACAGTTGAAAGCCTGAAATCCAACATATCCGATCTGCATAAAAATATGCAGACTGAATCCGACAAAGCCGCCAAAATTTCGGACGAGGCCAATGAGTACAGCAAAAAAGCTCACTCACAAATTGATGAGTTATTAGGGCATACTGCTTCCAAAGTCTTATTAGTAGATTATGCAAACACAGCAGAAGCTGAAAAAAAATCTGCCGATCGAATGAGAAACGCGTCATTGGCATGCATGGCATTGACCGGCATTGTAATTTGCTTCGCGCTTTATGAATCTCTAGCGAGCCCGCTTGATTGGAAACAATCAATACTTAAAGTATTCACTGCAATTGCGTTATCAGTGCCAGCTGCGTACCTCGCAAGAGAGTCAGCAAAACATAGAAATCAAGAACACATCAATAGACGTATTTCGCTAGACCTGCGAGCGATAACCCCCTACATTGCAACTTTACCAAGCGAAGAACAAAACAAAATAAAATCAGAAGTCGCATCGAAAATTTTTGGCGTACAGGAAAATGGAAACACCCCCCCTGACAATTACCCGATAAATATCCAAGAACTAGTAAAATCAATGATAGAGAAAATTCCAACACCGAAATGATAGACTCTGTTAACCCAGATCAAATCTTAATCAGCTGTTGACCTTGTCACTAGAATCCCACACTGGCAAGGTCGCTGCTTACCAACAATAAAGACACTCTTAATCATAGAGGGTGATCGTCAGCATTAAATTTTCCGGTCACGTTTTTTTGCAACCACAAAGACCAACGTTGAAGGCCGCGCTGCTTTTCTTTGAAGTAGTCATATCGGTCGTAGTGCTTGGATGAAACATCGTTAAAAGCGTGCCCCTGAATGCGATCCCGCAACTCCTTCTCCAGCCCTGCGACTCCCATTAGCGTTTTACAGGTTCGGCGAACATCGCGGAGCGTAAACGGCCCATCGAAAAGCTTCATGTGACGGCCGTAAAGCTTTGTCACCGCTCTGGACAACGACTGCGTGTGCAGTGGCTTACCTTCCATCTTCCCCATGAATCGATAGGCACTCGTCTCGCTGATTTCATCCAGCGTCTTGAGGCTTTGTCGCATCAATCTGTTGTACGGCACCGCGTGCAAAATTCGCTCACCGTCGACGCCCTTCAAGTTACGAATGACCAGATGATCGTCGAAGTATTGCTTGCGTGTGGCGCCCAAGAGTTGCTGCGGACGTTGACCACCTGACGCGATAAGGAATTTGATCAATTCCGATGTCACCAATGAAAGCTGCTCAGGGAGCAGGTTCCATAGCGACTTGAGCTCTACTACGGACAAGGCCCTATTACCTGGTTGCTCCCAATCAGCCTGCACAGGAATGCTGGCTACTGGATTGCTCAGCAGCCCGAACTGAACCTTGTTCTGCAGATAACTCCTTGGGTTGTGCTCTTGCTCTAGACCCAACTGAAATGCGGCGTGTAGCTGTGATCGCACGCGGTTGCAGTAGGTCGTAATGCCGTTGTCAATCATCCTTGCGATTACCGTGCGGATCTCGACTGGTCCAATCATTGCGACAGGTCGCTGAACCATTTGTGGGAAGGGCCGTGACACATAGCGCTCAAACGAACTTTTCACGTCTTCGACTGACGCCGCATTTTCGGCCCGGAGCTTGGCGATGTAGTTGTCCAAGAGCTGCTGAAATGTGCCCGCTGAAATGATTAGTTCCTTTTCTTCACGGCAGTTGTCCCTAGCAACGGACAGACTCAACGTCGGCCATGTTCCCAACTTTGTGAGTTTCTTCTTTCCCCCAACAAAGCGTTGAAAATAGAATTCCTTTGTCCCGTTCGGGCGAATCTTGAGTAGCAACACGCCCTCTCCCCTCGCACTGCGCCCGTCCGATCTGACGTAAGGCTTTTCCCTTGGCTGTAGCGCCCGTATCTGCTTATCCGTGAGCATAGGTATCTCGTCCTGGTGGTTGGTGACAGTTAGCGGTGACAGTTCGCCGGAACCACTGTGGCCCGAGCTGAACAAATGCTGAATGCCGCATCACGCTGAAAGGCACGATTCTACTGGGCTAAGGGGGGTAAATGATATTCCCCGACGGGGGATGGCATTACGCCAATAATAGTTTCCCAAGCTGATAACGAGGGTTCGATTCCCTTCACCCGCTCCAATCGAATTTTGATCTCACGTTAAGAGGGTTTTGACGGGGGATGTAGAGACAGAAAAAACCGGCCTTGATGGCCGGTTTTTTTGTGTCTGCGATTGGGTTCGCGTTTCCTTGCCTGACGGGAGATGCAGAGACTTCACAAAGCCGGTCCAAGTGGCGCCTGAACCCTGGTCTATTTGTCTAGACTCTAAAACGCGCTACCGTCTCTTGCAGTGCTCCTGCCATCTGCGCCAGCTCCAGACTTGCTGCCTGTGTTTGCTGCCCCCCCACCAAGACCAGTTCGGACACGCTACGAATCCCTACCAGGTTGCGATCCACCTCACGTGCCACCAAGGCCTGCTCCTCCGTGGCACTGGCGATCAGCAGGTTGCGCTCATTGATCTGCGAGATCGATCTGGCGATTTCTTCCAGGGCATCGCCGGAGCGTTGCGCGACCTCCAGGGTCGACTGCACCAGGTGACTGCTGCTCTGCATGGCGTTGACAGCATGCACGGTATCGAGCCGAATAGTGCCAATCATCTGCTCGATTTCTTGAGTCGACACCTGAGTGCGATGGGCCAGTGCCCGCACCTCGTCGGCGACCACCGCAAAACCACGTCCCGCATCGCCGGCACGCGCGGCTTCGATTGCCGCGTTGAGGGCCAACAAATTGGTCTGCTCCGCAATACTGCGAATCACGTCCAGCACCGTGCTGATATCTTGCACGCCCTTGGCCAATTGCTGGATACGCTCCGAGGTATCGATCATGCCGTCCGCCAGCGTGCCAATTGCAGACACCGTTTCCTGAACCTGCTCACGGCCGCGTTGCGCGGTTTGCTCCGACACTTGGGACGCCTCGCTGGTTTTGACCGCGTTGCGTGCGACCTCATCGACGGCCGCCGTCATTTGATTCACAGCCGCCGCAGCCTGTTCGATCTCCAGCCCCTGCGACTGCAAACTGCTACTGGTCTGACGACTGACCGCACTCAGTTCTTCGGATGAACTGGCCACCTGTGCAACCGACGCCGCAATGTGTTTAACCATCACGTTCAAGCTCTGCTGCATCTGGTGCATGTTCATCATCACGCTTTCGCCAGCACGCGTATTCACTGGCACTTGAATCGTCAGATCACCCTGCGCGATTTGACTCAAGACCCGCGCAGCATCATCGGGCTCGCCACCCAAAGGTCGGGTGACGCTACGCGTCACGATGACCGTGGCGGCGATGACCGAAGCCAGGCAGAACGCAAGCAACCCCAACATGTTCAGTCGCGCATCGTTGTACAGGGCCTGTGCTGACCTTTCACGGTCGGCAAAGATCTGTCCTTGCAGCGTCATCAGGGCGTCCAGGCTTTTATAAACCTGCTGTTCGGCAGGAATGACGTGCTGTTTCAACTGCGACATCGCGGCATCAAAAGCGCCTTGCCTGATCAATACCTGCACCTGGGTGAACGCGGAAACATAAGCCTCGCGATTCTTTTTCAGGGCGACATAAGCGGCCTTGCCATCCGGGAAATCGAACAATGGCTCCAGGGTTTCAAGTGCCTGGCTGATGCGTTTTTTAGTGTCATCGATGGCCTGCTGTGCTTGCTGATTCTCCTTGTCGATCAGCAAATCCCTGGTGTTCCTCGCGTTGTCCCGTACACCCGTGGCAATGACCAGGATCGGATCGATTTTCGGCCAGTCCTGCTTGACGATCACCATGGCCTGTTCCTTAAGCGTTGCCAGATCGTGCAACGCGTAAAACGTCAGGCCGATCAGTACCAACGGCGCAATTGCAAATCCAATGGCAATACGTCGTGCCGTGCTTAATTTGGCCATATCAAATGTTCCTTGATTTATACCTGTCCAGCGGGCATCACATTTCAGAACGTCATGTGTCCATGAGCCCTACATCCGCAGCACGCTCGGTCGCTTAATGTCCGCGGATGTAGTGTTCCAGTTGCCGAATCAGGTCGGCCTGCTCGACGATGGCTTCTTTCACCAGATCACCAATCGACAAGAGACCAATCAGTTGATCCCCCTCCACGACCGGTAAATGGCGTAGATGACTGTCGGTCATGACCATCATGCAACGCTCGATGCTCTGCTGACTGTCTGCCGTCACAACGGGCGCGCTCATGATGGCCCTGACCGGCGTACCGACCGAAGATCTCCCCTGCAGGACAACCTTGCGCGCATAGTCGCGCTCACTGACAACGCCAACCACCTGCCCATCCTCTATCACGGGAAGAGCGCCTACATTTTTTTCAGCCATCATTTTCAGTGCTTCATACACCATCTGATCTGGCGCGATGCTATGCACCTGCTGGTTTTGCATGGCCTTCAGTTTCAGCAATTGTGCGGCTGTTTTCATAATCACCCCGAAACCCGTTACGGTGAAAAAAGCAAAAAAAAACGCCTGAAACCATTCGGTTCCAGGCGCCTTTGCCTGTTCTTCTGCAGTGTGAAAGCCAGGGCCCCGGTCTGAGGCACTAACGTTGTTCATGGTCTATTCGGCACATCGATCAACATTGACCGAGGACGTGTCCAGAGGAATACGTGGAAGATAATCCTGATGTGAGTCTTGCAGCCTTTGTGCCAGCCGACAGCTGGGGCGCAGAAGTCCGGCCTGCAAGCCATGGATGGGTAACACGGGGACGGCGACCCCATCGAGTTTCAGTGCGGCGAGCAGGTGTTCCGGGAAAGCGAATGGCTTCGCTGAACAAATGGATGGGATTGAGCTAATCGGGGCAAAAGCCCATTGGGCCGCTTCCGATTGGTGCAGGTTGTTATGCGCCTGGCTTTACAACAGTGCATGTCCTGGTTGACTCCATCGTTCAGCGATCCACGTTGCTGAGGCGCTATCCCGACCTGACCGAGCACGTCTTGTACACAGCACGCGTCGAAATACACAAACGACATAAACCTGGACTGACGCAAAGCCATAGTCACAGCACCCTCCTAAACTCAATTTCTCTCACCCTCCCACCGAACCAGGAAGATTTGGTGGTTATAGTGTTGATTAGAAAAAATCAGTAGGTATAGTAACCACAAGCACACCACAAGGAGGTGATGTGAATAGCCGATTTTTGATAAGCCAAATCGTTGCGGACGGCTGGTATCTGGTTCGAATCAGGGGCAGCCATCACCACTTCAAACACCCGACCAAGCCGGGGTTGGTGACGGTCCCTCACCCGAAGAAAGATCTGCTCAAGAAAACGGCCATCAGTATTTTGCAACAGGCGCTGCTTTGACGAACGCGAGGCGCTGAGTCCTTGGAGGACAAAGAACATGCTTTACCCAATTGCGATTTCAATGGGCGACGACGAGCACGCCTGGGGCGTTGAAGTCCCCGACATTCCGGGCTGTTTTTCCGCCGGGGAAGACCTGGATGACGCGATGGCAATGGCCCGTGAAGCCATCGAAGGCCATTTCGAGATTCTGGCTGAAGACGGTTTGCCCATTCCGCCCGCCAACAAAGTGACCTTGCACGCAGCCGATCCAAAATATGCGGGATGCGCGTGGGCGTTGGTGGACATCGACGTTACCAAGTACCTGGGCAAAGCCCAGAAGCTCAACATCACGCTGCCCGGTTACCTGCTCAATCGTATTGATGAGTATGTGTTGCACCATCCGGAAGAGAAAAGCCGATCGGGTTTTTTGGCGTCGGCAGCGCTCAAGGTGTTGCAGCAGAGCTGATGAGATTACTTCAGCGATAAATCAACCGGTCCCATGTGGCCGGTTTTTTTATGGCCGGGGTTCAGTCCAACGCCGAATTCAATCTCCAACTTCGAGCGCTCAAATGAGACTGTTTTGTAGAAAAAGCAACGTCCTACAATTGTCTGGGAAATGTCCGTAGACTTGCGCATTGCTGTGCCTTTGTCATGAGACCTATAGTCGGTGCGCGCCCAAATGGCGTATCGGGTTTGGCGACTCGATGTTCAATGGCATAGAAACCTCCGAGTCTTTCTCTGAGCGTTTTTAGTCGCACTTAGCTGCCTCTTTTGCGGTAGCTGTGCGCGGGAGACCTTCGAGTCTGCCGGTTTGCCACTTGTCCGGTTCGCCAACCCGCGTACAGCTACCACCCTATTGTTTGGCGACAATTGAGTGGTAGGTCTTCCACCTACAATTGGTAATCACTCATGAATGAATATATAGCTTTAACCAGCAACGCCGACGACCTCCCCTCCTTTTACGTCAACACCACCCAACCGCTGCACTCACTGCTCAGCAGCGCCCGATACCGAATCGGTGCTGTGACGCAGGTTCTCTAGAACCTCGCGATGCGCGGTGAAATCAGCACCGATTCAGTCATTCTCAGCGACTTCGCCTTGCTGTGCTGCATACCTCTGCGAGATGGTTGTGATGTATTGGATGTGATCGCTCGGCGCATGGATGCCGAACCGTCCTGACCTAACCCGTGGGAGCGAGCAGGCACGCAACATAGTGTTGAATGTGCATCTGTCATCGCCAGCAGGCTGGCTCCCACATGATTTTTGGCGTCCAGATGCATATTGGACGAACTGAAAAAAGAGTATCCGAAGATGACCCAAAACATTTACGACGACCCCGGATTCTTCCAAGGCTACAGCCAGATGGCCCGTTCAATTGGCGGCCTTGACGCCGCACCGGAATGGCCGGCACTCCAATCGATGCTGCCACCGATGCAAGGTCTGAAAGTGGTCGACCTCGGTTGCGGCTACGGCTGGTTCTGTCGCTGGGCGAATGAGCAAGGCGCCAGCAGTGTGCTCGGCCTGGATGTTTCGGAAAAAATGCTGGAGCAGGCGCGCACGACCACGTCGGCTTCGAACATCCGCTACGAGCGCGCCGACCTGGAACACCTTGAACTGCCGGCGGCCAGTTTCGATCTGGCCTACAGCTCTTTGGCGCTGCATTACATCAAGGACTTGCCGGGGCTGTTCGCAAATATCCACGCAGCCCTCAAGCCCGGCTCGCGTTTCGTGTTTTCCATCGAGCATCCAATCTTCATGGCACCGCGTAACCCCGGCTGGATCTTCAATACCGAAGGTCGCAAGAGCTGGCCCGTGGACAGTTATCAACTGGAAGGCGAGCGCGTAACGAATTGGCTGGCCGACGGCGTGATCAAGCAGCACCGAACCATCGGGACGTTGCTCAACATGCTGATTGGCGCCGGTTTCAACATTCAACAGGTCAATGAATGGGGCCCGACCGATGCAGAGGTCGAGGCACAACCGGCTCTGGCCGAAGAACGGGAACGGCCAATGATGATGCTGGTCGGGGTTCAACGCTGAATACGCTCCTGCCACCCTTGCGCTCGTATAGTTTGCGTATAGATCCTCGCTTCCCGGTAAAGAAGCCGTAGCAAGGTGTTGAGGCCGCCAGCCAATCCCCTATTCTCCCGGCTCACCTTTCGCCAAGAGATCAACATGGCCAGTTCAGAGTTGGGGATCATGATCATTTCAATGATCGGGTTGTTCGGCTTTGCCTCGTTTGCATTTGAATACTTAAGCGCCCGCCGCTCGAAAAAGAACAAGTTGCCTTAATGATTCAGGCGGTCAAGAAAAGGGACAGATGACTCTCAAGGTCATCTGTCCCTTTTTCACCTCAGCGCGTTGCCACCAAAAACAAACGTGGGAACGGCAGCAGCACCGAACCGTCGCTCAGCGCCGGATAGGCCTTTTCGATAGCCGACTGATATTGCCTCAGATATTGCGCCCGCTCCGCCTCATCCAGCGGTTGGAGAAACGGCCGCAAACCACTGCCCTTGAACCACTCGACCACACCCGAGGCACCGTCCGCCAACGGATGATGATAGGTGGTGCGCCACACATCGACGCGGGTGCAGCAAACTTTCAGAATCGAGTAGTAGCCGCTGGCACTTTCCATCGCTGTCCGCTGCCCGGCAACGCCCGATAGTTTGTCGGCCCACGGCCCATCAGCGGCGACTTCGCGCATCAACCGGTGCGAGGCTTCGTTGAGGTTGTCCGGCATCTGGATCGCCAGGCTGCCACCGGGAGCAAGTTTGTCCACCAGCGAAGGCAGCAACGTGGCGTGATCGGGCACCCACTGCAATACCGCGTTGGCGAAAATCACATCGAACGGACCGCTGTCGTTCCAAGTGTCGATATCTGCGATATCAAACTGCACATTCGGCAAGCGCTTGCGTGCGGCTTCGATCATGTCGGTGGAACTGTCCAAGCCACGCACCGCAGCCCCGGCAAAACGCTCCACCAGCAACTCGGTGGAGTTGCCGGGGCCGCAACCGATATCGACGGCCGAACGCACCTCCCCGGCGGGGATCGCCGCCAGCAGATCACGGGCCGGACGGGTGCGTTCATCTTCAAAAGCGACGTATTGTTTGGCGGACCAACTCATTGCGTTCTCCTGTCGGTGTGTTGTTCAGGCCTTGGCCGACAACCGGTCCCCTACAATACATCGACGGGAAGACTGCGCTCTATTCCACCTTTGGTGAAAACGCTGCTGAGCCCGTCGACAAAATTCGCTAACGCCACTACACACAACCCGTAGCAGCCTTCGGCAGCTGCTACGGAGAGCGCGTTACGGCAGGCGGTTCTTTCGCACAACCCAGCCGAATTTTCATCTCCCCACCGATGTCTGAATTTCAGGTTCATCCCCAATAAGGAACACGGCCATGAAATTCGCAAAAGTCGCGCAGAAACTCGCCCTGTGGGCCGGCAGTCCTACGACATTCATGGGGGCGATCATTCTGATTTTTCTGTGGGCGGTGAGCGGGCCGTTGTTTGGTTACAACGACACCTGGCAACTGGTGATCAATACCTCGACCACCATCATCACCTTCCTGATGGTGTTCCTGATCCAGAACACGCAGAACCGCGACACGGACATTTTGCATTTGAAGGTTGATGAGTTGTTGCGGGTAACCAAGGAAGCGCAGAACGCGATGCTTGGGCTAGAGGCGTTGGACCTCAAGGAACTGGAGGCGCTGAGAAAGCAGTATCGGCAACTTGGCGAAGGCCAGACCGTTTCCCTGGACGGCATCGTCGTCCAGGGAAGCAGCAAGCAGGATCTGAATAAGTGCTGATCGGTGGCTAGCGACTGGCCTGCAGCGCCCTGGCCATCTGCAGATGATTTTGCAGTTTGGGCAAGGTTTCTTCGGCGAACGCCTTGATTTGCGGCACATCGGTGGTTTGTGCCGTTTGCTCAAGTTGCTCGATGGCTTCCTGAGTGGTTTTTATCTGGTTCGCGGTGTAGGCCTCGTCGAACGTCGTGCCTTCCATGGCCTCCGGCATCAAGGCCTTGGCCTTTTCCACCACTTCCTCACGCGGGGCCACCGGCAGATCCAGTTGCCTGGCGATTTTCGCCAGGTGCTGGTTGGCGGTGGTGCGGTCGTTGATCACGACGATGGTGTAATCCTTGACCTCTTTGGACTCGGACTTCTGGTGCGCCAGACGGCTGGCTTCGATTTCGGCCACGCCTTTGGCCGAGGCATCGTTGATGAATTCGGTGGGTGTCTGGGCAAAGGCACTGTTGGCACACAAGCCCAGTAACACGGCAAAACCGCTGTTGCGTAATCGGGTGGCCATCCGGCTCATGGTCGCGCCCTCCTCTTCAAATTTCAAACGGGAGCTTTCGCCCCCGCTTCTCGATCAAAACCACCTTCATCCATTACTTCGATTTTTGTGCAGGCTTGCGGCCCATATCGGGTTTAGGCTCTTTATCGACAGTCGTGGTGGTGGTTTTCCCACCTTTGCGACCGGCTTCAGACGCCTTCGTTCGATCGTTGGCGAAGTTTCCCGAGTTCGAGTTTCTTGAGTTAGGCATGATTCTCTACCTCTTGTTTTTAGTCGCGGCGAGCGGGGGCCCGCATAGAATCTGAATTTTCGCGCACCAAAAGGTTTAGAAAACCTGAAATCGCCACGACGAACGGTGGCGAAATTTTCAGACGAGCCGCAGGTGATGCTCACGTTTGGCGGTGTACATCGCTTCGTCGGCGTGACGGAACAGCTGATTTTCTTCCGTGCCGTGTTCGGGGTATTGGGCCACGCCGATGCTCGTCTGGATGTTCAGGCTATGACCATCCAGACGCAGCGGTGCAGCCAGCACCTGACGGATTTTTCCGGCCACGCAGTCGGCATCGCCCGAGGCGTGAATGCTGTGCAGCAACACCACAAATTCGTCACCACCGATGCGCGCCACCGTGTCGGTTTCGCGTACGCAGCCCTTGAGCCGATTGGCCACGGTTTGCAGGAGCATGTCGCCGACCGCATGGCCGTGGGTGTCGTTGACCTGCTTGAAGCGGTCGAGATCGACATACAACAGCGCCATGCGTCCGCACTCTGCGCGGGCTGCGTCCATGGCTATCTTCAGCCGGTCACGCAGTAATTCGCGATTAGGCAGTTGGGTCAACTGGTCGTACTGGGCCATGCGTTGCAGCCGCGCGTGCAATTGCTTGCGCTCGATCGCCGTGGCGACCTGGGCGCAGACGTACTGCAACAGCTCTTTATCCTGCTCGGTGTAGCGCTCGCCGCCGGGAATGCTTTTGACGATCAGTGCGCCGATGGTGCCGTTTTGCGAATTCAGCGGCACACCGAGCCAGCAAGGCGAGTTCGGCCCGGACACTAGCACTTCGAAGCCCTCGGGTAGATTTTCCTGGTCCGGGGTCAACAGGATCGGCAAGCCGCTACGCATGACCTCGGCGCACAGACGCCCGGTGATCGTGCCTGGCTGTTCGGGTTCTTGCTCGTGGTCGTCGACGTGATAGGGGAAATTCAGCTGCGCGCAATGTTCGTCATACAACGCCACGGAGAAATTCAGCGCCGGCAACCACTCGCCGATGATCAAATGGATGCGTTTGAACAGCGCCAGCAAGTCCTCCGCCGCATGCGCCGCTTCGGAAATCGCATACAACGCCGCTTGCCGGGACTCGGCCTGCTTGCGCTCGGTGATGTCGCGGGCGACGGCGATGCGCAGTTGATCGACCTCCGACCAGCGCGCCGACCAAAGGATATGCACCACCTGGCCATCCTTGCGCAGGTAGCGGTTCTCGAAATTGAGTTTGGGTTCACCGCCCATGATTTCGCCTGCGGCATCAAGGGTGCGCTGGCGATCGGCCGGGTGCACCAGTTCGATCATTTGGCGACCGATCAGTTCGTCGGGGCTATAACCGAAAATGCGCTCGCAGGCGGCACTGACAAAAACGAAGCGACCTTGTTTGTCGACCGCGCAAACGGCGTCCAGCAAGAGGTCGATGTAGCTCGCGAACGGAGCGGAGTTTCTGGTGGTCATGGTGCCGAGCGCGTGTCCGAACAATGCAGCAATAGAAAACCATCCCTGCCCCGTACGTGTGCAACTGATGCAGCCCTGCAATCAGCGTCAAGCCTTGTTCGTCACCAGCCCCGGCAGTGCATGGGCCAAAGCGTTGATGGCGAAACCGATGAACATCACCCCGCACAACCGGGTAATCGCCAGTTCGTGGCGTTGGTACAACGTGCGCACCCGGCGCGCGCCGACGATGCCGATGAGGATAGCGTAGGCGAAAAGTCCGCCGACGAAGCTCAGGAAGGTCAGCCATGGCAGCATCGACCAGGTCAGCAACTCGGCGCGGCTCGACAGCAATGCGGTGAATGTGGCCACCGCCACCGGGTACGCCTTCGGATTGGTCAGGCCGAACAGAATGCCGTGCCAGAACGGTTGCCGCGCCGGGCCTTGCGGCGCCTCGGCGCTGTTACGACGAGCCCGCACCGCGCGCCAGCCGAGCCAGAACAGATAGAGCCCGCTCAGCACGCCCAACACGTCAAACGCGGTGCTGCCGATTTCCCGCGCGCCGACAATCGCCACCAGCGCAGTGCTGCACCAGACCACATCGCCCAGCAAATGCCCGCAAAGAAACCCCGCCCCGGCCCGTCGCCCATGCGCCGCACCGATGCCAAACACCGCCAGCACGCCCGGTCCCGGGGTGATGCCATAGATGAATCCCGATGCGAGCACGGCCATCAGCAGCGAGGGGGTCATGGGAAGTCCTTTTGAACGATTGGCTGAATGGGCGCCAGTCTATATCAGGTCTTTGGTTGCTGACTGACTGATCGTCGAAGAACTTCCTCAGCCTTCGATCCCCTCGGCAATCCGCTCATTCAACCAATTCAACGCCTGATCCCCACCCCGCCGCTTGTGCCACACCAACACAAAGGTAAACGACGGAATCTCAAACGGCGGTGGTACGACAATCAAGGTCGACTCATCGATGTCGCGCAAAGCCCGGGAGGCGACGGTGAGGATCAGGTCGGTGCCGCTGATGAATTCCGGGGCGACGCGCCAGTGCGGCAGGCTGACGGCGACGCGGCGGCGTTCGCGCAGGCGGGTCAGGGCGCGCTCGATTTCCGGGGTGCCGCTGCCGCGCATTTCCAGCAGGACATGCGGGCGACTTAGATAGGTGGTCAAGTCAAGGATGCCGGTTTCAGGCAGGCTGTTGCGGTCCACCAGGCAGGCGTAGTGCTCTTCGAACAGCGGGGTGCTGCGCAGCTCGCTCGGTAATTCTGGAAATACCGCAGCGGCAATATCGATATCACCGTTGAGCACGCCGTCGAGCATGCCTTCGCGGCTGGCATGGCTGATTTGCAGGTCGATGCCCGGCGCTTCACGACGCAGTGTACGGATCAACCCTGGCAGGACGATGGCGGCGCCGTAGTCGGACATCGCCAGGCGAAAGGTGCGCTTGGCGGTGGCCGGATCGAAAGCGTTGGGCGCCAGCAGCGATTGCACCTGGGCCAGGGCTTCGGCCAGCGGCGCCATCAGTTCCAGTGCTCGCGCCGTCGGCACAAGGCTGGCACCGGCACGCATCAGCAACGGATCGCCGAGCAAATCGCGCAACCGCGCCAGCGCATGGCTGACCGCCGGTTGACTCAGGTGCAAACGTTCGGCGGCACGGGTGACGTGCTGCTCGCTGAGCAAGGCGTCGAGGATCACCAGCAGGTTGAGATCGACACGGCGCAGATCATTCATCTTATGCATGCTCTGAATACCAACACGGAATTTAAATCTGCGCGACGAATACTCTAGAGTCCAGCAAAACCTGTTGGAGAATGAACATGAGTACGTTGCATTGGGCCGGCCTGTTGCTGCTGGCCGCGTTCGCCGGGGCAGTGGTGCCGTTTCAGAGTGCGATCAACGTCAATCTCGGGCGCGGGTTGGGTCATCCTTTGTGGGCGACATTGGCCTCGTTGGTGGTGAGTATTCTGGTGTTGTTGCCGATCATGCTGGCAATGCGTTTGCCCCTGCCCTCGCTGGCATTTATCAGCAAGGCACCGCTGTGGATGTGGGCCGGTGGCGCGTTCGGCGTGTGTTTTATTTCACTGGCGCTGGTGTTGTTGCCCAAGCTCGGCGCATCGGGGTTTATGGCGTTGGCGCTGGCAGGGCAAGTGGTGGCTTCGTTGTTGCTCGACCACTTTGGCTGGTTTGGGTTGGTGGAGCGGCAGGTGTCATTGCCCAAGGTCTTTGGGGCGCTGTTGTTGATTGGCGGGGTGGTGCTGATTCAGTTGGGTGGGGTGGCGGGGAAAGCAGTGGTAGCGACTTCTTGAAGATCAAAAGATCGTAGCCTCCGGCAGCGCCTACGGGGATGCGTGGTCCCTGTAGGCGCTGCCGAAGGCTGCGATCTTTTAAAACTTGTCGAGGGTCCGCAATTTCTGCGGCAGCCCCCACATCAGCAGCGCCACCGCGATCAGCGCACAGACACCAATGACGTACAGCGCCGGTGTGGTGCTGCCGGTCAGGTCCTTGATCCGGCCGACCATGACCGGGCTGACGATGCCGCCGAACTGGCCCAGGGTGTTGATCACCGCAATCCCGCCAGCGGCCCCCGCGCCGGCACCGGCCAGCAGTTTGGGTGGCAGGGTCCAGAAGCTCGGGATGGAGGCGATGATCCCGGCGCCGAGCAGGCCCAGCGCGACAATCAGGAACGTCGTGTGGTTGGCGAAGATCCCCGCGCTGAAGAAGCCGATGGCCCCCACCGCGACCAGACCGGCGACAAACTTGCGGCGTTCGCCGCTAGCATCGGACAAGCGACCGATCACCACCATGCTGATCGCGCCACAGATGTACGGAATGGCGGTCAGCAGACCGATCATCACCGGGCTCTCGGTCCCTGCGCTGCGAATCAGTTGCGGCGCCCAGAAGTTCAAGCCATAAGACGCCACCTGAATCAGGAAGTAGATCAAGCCAAGGGTCAGGAAACCGGGAATCCGCAACGCCGCGAGCAGCGAGCCGCCACTCTTGTGGGGTTCATGGTGAGCGATGCGGCTGGCCAGCAGCGACTTCTCCGACGGCGTCAGCCAATGGGCGTCTTCGATGCGGTCCTTAAGCAGGGTCAGCACCAGCAAACCGAGGCCGATGCACGGCACGCCGCCGAGCAGGAACAACCAGTGCCAGCCGCGCATGTCCATGAAGCCGTCGAGATGTTGCAGCACCAATCCGGAGAACGGCGCACCGACCAGACCGGCGAAGGCCGAGGACAGAAACAGCATCGAGGTGATGCGACCGCGATAGTGCTGCGGGAACCACAACGTCAGGTAATACAGCACGCCCGGCGCAAAACCGGCTTCCATCGCGCCGATCACGAAGCGCAGTACGTAGAACTGCCATTCGCTGTTGACGAAGACCATCAGTGCGGTCGCAAGGCCCCAGGACATCATGATCCGGGCGATCCAGCGACGGGCGCCGACCTTGTACAGCATCATGTTGCTTGGCACTTCGAAAATCACGTAACCGACCACGAACAGCCCGGCGCCGAGGCCATACGCGGTGTCGCTCAGGCTCAGGTCGGTCTGCAACTGGAACTTGGCGAAGCTGATGTTGATGCGGTCGAAAAACGCGAACAGGTAACAGACCATGATCAGCGGCATCAGGCGCCAGGCGACTTTGCTGACCAGGGCTTTTTCTTCATCGTGGCTAACGGCCGGGCTCACGCCGGCCTCCAGTGCATTGAGGCTCATTGCGGTTCTCCAGGCGGACTTCCCTTGGGGTGTCCGATTGTTTTTGTTGTCTGGTTGAAGTGCTTTTTACTGTGGGGTTTGGCCTGCTCGCGACAGCGGTGGGAGAGTCGACATCCAGGTTGAATGTCAGTCAGCCATCGCGAGCAGGCTCGCTCCTATAGGGATGGGTGTCAGGTGGGGATCGGGTGCAGGTCACAATTGCGCCCGGCCTTGGCCAGTTGGCCGGGCACTTCGTGGCCCAGCAGCGCCGGCAATCCTCTGGAAAGCTTGAGCAGCAGCGGCAAATCGATACCGGTTGGGATGCCGACTTCATCGCACAAATTGACCAGGTCTTCAGTGCAGATATTGCCCGACGCACCCGGCGCAAACGGACAACCGCCGAGCCCGCCGAGTGCCGCGTCGAAACGCCGGGCGCCAGCCTCGTAAGCCGCCAGCACATTGCACAGGCCAAGGCCTCGGGTGTTGTGGAAATGCAGGGTCAGATCCGCTGGCGACACCCGCTGCAACACCCGCCGCACCAAGCGGTCGACCTGACGCGGGTTGGCCATGCCGGTGGTGTCGGCCAGGCTGATACCCTGGATGCCGAGTTCCTGATAGGCCTCGACGATTTGCAACACGCGGTCCTCATCGATCTTGCCTTCGAACGGGCAGCCGAACGTGGTGGCGATGCTGGCGTTGAGGCGCACCTTGGAGCCGTGCACGAAATGTACGATCTCGCCGAACGCGGTCAGCGAGTCTTCGCAACGCATGCGCATGTTCGCCAGGTTGTGGGTCTGGCTGGCGGACATCACCAGGTTCAGTTCATCGGCACTGCACGCCAACGCCCGTTGCGCGCCCTTCAGATTAGGGATCAACGCGACGTAGATCACCCCCGGTTGCCGGGTGATGCCCTTGAACACCGACTCACCATCGCGCAACGCCGGAATGGCTTTGGGCGACACGAACGAACCGGCTTCGATGCGGCTGAATCCCGCCAGCGACAGTTGATCGATCAAGGCGATTTTGTCGACGGTTTCAACCCATGTCGGTTCGATCTGCAAGCCGTCGCGCGGGGAGACTTCCTGAACGATCAGGCGCTCGGAATAATCAGTGATCATTGCACCACTCCTTCGACTTTCAGGCGTTGGATGTCTGCTGCGGTCAGGCCCAATTGCGCGAGGACACTGTCGGTGTGCTGGCCCAATCCGGGACCGGACCAGTTCACGCCACCAGGGGTTTGCGAGAGCTTCGGCACGATGCCCGGCATCTTCACCGTGGCGCCGCCCGGCAGTTCGGCGTTGAGCAGCATGTCCCGCGCTTGATAGTGCGGATCGGCGACGATATCGGCCACCGAATAGATGCGCCCGGCCGGGACTTCGGCGGCTTCCAGCGCGGCCAGAACGTCGTCGATGGGCAGGCTGCTGGTCCAGTGGGTGATGGCCGCGTCGAGCAATCCGCTCTTGGCTGCACGTCCGTCGTTGTGAGCGAACTCGGGGGCGTCGGCCAGATCGCGGCGGCCGATGGTTTCCATCAGGCGCTTGTAGATTGGATCGCTGTTGCCGGCAATCACCACGTAGGCACCATCGGCTGTCAGATAGGTGTTGGACGGCGCGATGCCCGGCAAGGCACCGCCACTGCGCTCACGCACATGGCCGAGCATGTCGTATTCCGGCACCAGGCTTTCCATGACGTTGAACACGCTTTCGGCCAACGACACATCGACGATTTGCCCGCCGCCCTGCCCGGTCTTGACCCGCAGCAACGACATCAGCGCGCCGATCACCGCGTGCAGCGACGCCAGCGAATCACCGAGGCTGACGCCCACCCGCGCCGGTGGCGAACCGGGGGTGCCGGTGGTGTAGCGAATCCCGCCCATGGCCTCGCCGATGGCACCGAAACCCGGACGGTTGCGGTACGGGCCGGTCTGGCCATAACCGGAAATCCGCACCAGCGTCAGGTTGGGGTTGAGGGCATGCAGCACGTCCCAGCCGAGGCCGAGTTTTTCCAGCGCGCCGGGGCGCAGGTTTTCGATCAGCACGTCGGCGCTGGTCGCCAGTTGCTTGACCAGTTCGATGCCTTCGGGGGATTTCAGATTCAGTGCCAGGGATTTCTTGTTGCGCGATTGCAGGTACCACCACAACGAAGTGCCTTCGTGCAGCTTGCGCCATTTGCGCAAGGGATCGCCCTGGCCCATGGCTTCGATCTTGATCACTTCGGCGCCGAACTCGGCGAGCATGCGCGCAGCGAATGGCGCGGCGATCAGCGTGCCGATCTCGATCACTTTGATTGCACTCAAGGGGGCAGTCATCGCGGGGTACCTCTAGTTGTTCTTGGAATTGCTGCCAAGGCTAGAGGACCGGGGGCAAAGGAATCCAACCTTCAGTTGGCAACGGGCGTTCGCGAAATGCGAACGCTCAAACATCCCCTCGCAAATGCTCAAACAACATCCGGCTCACCGGTGACAGCAACGCCTCGTCGCGCACCACCACGATCAAGGCGCGATCCGACCAGTCGTCGGTCAACGGCACCGCCGTCAGCCCCAGTGCCCGGCCAAACAATTCATAAGCCCGCTGCGGTAGCACGCCGATGCCCATATTGGCCTGGACCATGCGGCACATGGCATCGAACCCCGGCACATGGATACGCACCCGCAACATTTTGCCGGCCTCCCGCGCCGCCGCGTGGGTGCGCATGTTGATGGAGCTGGCGGCGTGCAGGCCGACGTAATCGCTGGCCAGCGTGTCGGCAAAGGCCAGGCTCGAACGGCTCGCCAAAGGATGATGCGCGGGCATCAACACCACCAGTTTGTCCTGCCGATACAACACGCTGTGCAGCCCTTTGATGTCACTGTCGATTGAGCAGATCCCGAGATCCGCCACGCCATCCAGAACCCCCTGAATCACCCCGGCGCTGGGCCGTTCTTCGAGGTCAGTCTTGACCTGCGGATGACGCTCGGAAAAGTCCCGCAAGTCTTCGGGCAAGAACTGAATGATCGCCGACAAATTGGCGAGCATCCGCACATAACCGCGCACGCCGTGGCTGTGCTCGTCCAATTCCAGGCCCATTTTCTCGACGTTGAACAACATTTGCCGGGCGTGGTGCAACAGGGTTTCGCCGGCAGGGGTCAACGTCATGCCTTTGGCCTGACGCACGAACAGGCTTATCCCCAATGCTTCTTCCAACTCCATCAAACGCTTGCTCGCCGCCGACACGGCAATCGCTTCGCGCGCGGCGGCACGGGTCAGCGTGCCCTCTTCGTGGACGGCGACAAACAGTTGCAGGGTGATCAGGTCGAGGCGGCGGATCAGGCTTTTTTGCAGCATGGGGGGCTCGATGGCTTGGTGTTCATCTGAGTCGGCAGGATAGCCCTATTCAAGCCAGGGCCGCCAAAGCAAATGGACCACAACATCATCAAGCAACGCCCTACACATAAATCTCTCGTAACACTCAAGCGTACCGGAATCAGCCGATTAAAAGTCCTGCACGCGCCACGTAAAGTCTGGAAATACACACGGACAGTTACATCACTCAAGGACGGATTCATCCCAATGGACCAGACAGCATTTGCGGCAAATACCTTCACCAACTATCGAAAACTGATTTCGCTGGCAGATCATGACTGGGAAACCGCCGAAGCCGGAAAAATCGCCGGACTCAATGTCGAGATCAAGAGCGCGAACCGAGCACCTTGTCGTGCAGTGCCGCGAGTGCCGGACTGCTACCGTTACTGGCCAGTGGCGTGATCACGCAGAATCGCCCGCCCGTTATGGTTTTTGACCGGATGGCTCATTACTCGATGAACCATCTCAAGGCCGCTTGCGCCGATGAAACCAAGGTGGTGACCTGCCCGAGCAACGACATGGACTATCTAGAGAAGCAGTGCCGACAACACCCGAAGGTCGCGTACGTCGCCGATGGTGCCTACAGCATGGGGGGCGTGGCGGACCTGGATAGTCTTTTGTATTTGAAGAACCGCTACGGGTTGTTTCTCTACATGGACGATTCGCACGCGCTGTCCGCCATAGGAAAATTCGGCGTTGGACTGGTACGCCCCAGGCTTCACTCGTTGGACGATAATTGCCTGATCGTCGCATCGTTGGCGAAATCTTTTGGCGCCAGCGGTGGTGTAGTCATGCTGGGCAGTGAACGGCAAAAAAAACTGATTCAGCGCTACGGCGGCCCAAGCAATTGGTCACAAAGCCTGAACAGTGCGGCCATTGGCGCGGGCAGAGCCTCTATCGTCTTGCATCGCACGCAAAAATTTATCGCGTTGCAGGAAAAGCTTCAGGCCAACATCCAGCTCTTTGACAGCCTTATACAAACCGACCAGCGCCAAAGCAACATGGCCATTCGGTTGGTTCCCTGCGGGCAAGCGACGTTGGCGAACCGCATTGCCATTAAACTGGCCGATCTCGGTTTCTTTACCTCGGCTGTTTTCTTTCCGGTGGTTGCGCAAGGCAATGCCGCCATCAGAATCACCCTGCGGGCCGATATGGAACCCATGCTGATTCGCCATTTTTGTGGACTCATCGCCGAGCTGCTGCAGGCTCACGGTCGGGATGTCTGCCGCTGATCCCAAGGACGATTCAATGAAGAGCACCACCACCCTCCTCGTCACCTGCAGCACAGTGTTTCTCGCTCAATTGGGCATGAGCATTTACCTGCCGGCATTGCCCGACATTGCACGCGAACTGACTGTCGACGCTTCGCTGGTTTCATGGGGGTTGGCGGTGTATCTGATCGGCATGGCCCTGCCGATGTTGTTCTGGGGCAGCCTGGCCCAGCGTATCGGCCGCAAACCGGTGTTGCTGGCGGCACTGGGTATTTACGGTCTGGGAAATCTAGCTTTGCCCCTAGGCTCGACACTGGAGTCTTTTCTGGTCCTGCGCCTGCTTCAGGGAGTCGGGGCCAGCGGTATTTCGGTGATGGCCCGGGTGTTGATCCGCGACAGCTCCAGCGGTGATCTGCTGGCCAAGGCGTTGTCCTGGCTATCGATTTCCTTTGTGGTGGCACTGGGTATCGGCCAGTACCTGGGGTCGATCATTCAAGTGGCGTTGGGCTGGCCGGCAATTTTCTACTTGTTGGGAGGTGTCAGTCTCGCGATGGCGGTGGTCGTGGCGCGGATCACTTTTGCGACCCGCGTGGAGGAAAATGCCCGCTCATCCACCTGGCCCAGCTATTGGCAGATTCTTCGCCATCGGGACTTTCTGTTGCCGGCGCTGGCCGGGGGATTGGGCTACGGAGTAATCATTGCCTTCAACACCGCTGCACCCGTGATTCTGCAAGGACCGTTCAACTGGTCACCCATAGAGTACGGATTGTTGGGATGGCCCATCAGCGCGGCGTACTTTCTGGGGGCGCTGGGGGTCAACGGTCTGGTACTTCGCACGGGTCGGCTCTGGCTTATGACAGTAGGTGTCGGACTGGTGCTGGCCGGAACCGCCGTGATGTTGCTGGGGAGCGTAGCGGCCACCTCCATAGCGCTTCTGTTCTGGCTGCCGTATTGCTTAGCGGTGCTCGGGCAATCACTCAACTATCCCATCAGCCTGTCTTTGGCCAACGATGGCGCGCCGGTCGGCGGTGCCTATGCGATGGCGCTAAGCGGCTTCATCCATCAACTGATGGCTGCCACCATCGGGGCGTTGGCGAGTTTCATCGCCAGTGCGCAGGCATGGCCCTTGTCGCTGTTCTGCACCTTGCTGGCCTTGGGGGCAATGATCTGCGTGATGCTGACCAGGCTCCCCACGCGACCGTGATAAAGTCGCCGCCCATCAGCCCCTTTTTGCCGTGAGTCGAACAACGCAATGACCGATTTCCAGGATGTCGATGCCCAACTTGAAGACTGGAACGCCCTGCGCACGAGCGCCGCGTTCGGTGGCCTGCTGGTGGGCAACGGCGCCAGCCGCGCGGTGTGGGACGATTTCGGCTACGACTCTCTGTTCGAAAATGCCCGCACCGTTGAAGAAAAACCACTGAGCCCCTCGGAGCTGAGTGTGTTCGAGGCGATGCAGAGCCGCAGTTTCGAACAAGTGCTGAGCGCGCTGAAAACCACCAGCCGGATCAACAAGGCTTTGGCCGTCAGTTCCGCCGCGCCGCGCAATCGTTACTACGCGATCAAGGAAGCACTGATCAACACCGTGCATGCGGTGCACATCCCCTGGCGGTTGGTCGTGCCATCGACGCTGGCAACGATCAACCAAGAGTTAGCCAGCTATCGCACCGTGTTCACCACCAATTACGACCTGCTCAACCATTGGGCGCTGCAACACCAGCCCGAGTCGATCACCGATCTGTTCCAAGGTGCCGAACCCGCCTTCGACCTGAGCGCCACGGCCGCCCATAAAACCCGCTTGCTGTATCTGCACGGCGGCCTGCACCTGGTGCGCAACCAGGACGGCACGGCGCGCAAGCTGATGTCGACCGAGGGCACGTTGCTCGGTAATTTCGCCATCAACAACACGATCAAGACCCTCGACGACGTGCCGCTGTTCGTCAACGAAGGGCCGAGTGCGGACAAGCTCAAGACCATTCGCAGTTCGGATTACCTGTCGTTCTGCTACCAGCAGTTACTCGGCCATAGTGAGGGTTTGTGCATTTTCGGGCATGCGCTGGGTGAGCAGGACAGTCACATCATCCATGCCTTGCGCCTGGCGAAACCGGCCGTGGTGGCGATCTCGATTTATCCGCGCAGCAAGGCGTTCATCCAGCATCAGAAACGGCATTACGCGAAGGTGTTTGAGGGGACCGGGGTTGAGCTGCGTTTTTTTGATTCGAAGACGCATGCATTGGGTAGCTCGAAGCTGACCGTTCCAGTCGAGGTTTAGAACAAGATCAAAAGATCGCGGCCTTCGGCAGCTCCCATGTATGGAATCGATCAAGGTGGGTTTGCGCCAAACCGGGCTTGAGGTGAGTGATCCACGGTTGCCGGTGTTTCCGTTGGGCGAGGCGGGTCGTGCTCAGTTACAAGGGTTGATCGAAACCTTGCGTTAAAACACGGAACCTGTAGGAGCGAGCCTGCTCGCGATGACGACCTGTCAGTCAACATCACTGTTGAATGGACGGCCTCATCGCGAGCAGGCTCGCGCCTACAAGGGATGCGTGTTGGATTCAAAGCACAGGCAAGGTCTTGTCCTTGATCACTGTGGTCGGCCCATTGGCCTTCACACTGGCGATGCCTTTCTCCATCGCGGCATCGGAGGAATACGATTCGCTGCTGCCGATAATCTCGTGGTTACCGGCCTTCAGATTGAAATAAGGATGGCCATCCTTGGTGGTTTTTTTCTCGTAGCGCTCATCCAGCGGGCTGTTGGCCTGGACCGACGCGATGCCTTTGTCGGCTGCGGCGCGGGTGGTGTACAGCTCACTGGTCAGAATGGTTTCGGCATTCGCCGCCTTCAGCACAAACCTGAACTGACCACTGCTGCTTTTGCTCACTTCGTACCATCCGGACATGCTGTTTCTCCTTGGCGATTGAGAGATTGCGCGCTTCAGAGTAAAGACCAGCCTGGTGTTTCTGTCGCCTGTACTGGCCCTGTCACCAGCAGGCTGGCTCCCACATTTAACTGATGTACCCAATCAACTGTGGGAGCCAGCCTGCTGGCGATAGGGCCAGTAAGTACGCCGCAAACCTACTTGACTGAACGCTTCACCACCGACAGTTCCGGCGAAACCACCCGCCGCTGACTCAAATACCGCGTACAACTCACCCGCAAGAACGAGGCGAAATTCACCACCTCGCCGCGATAGTCCATCACCTCTTCATACAGCTTGGCGATCAACTGGTTGGTGGTCATGCCGTCGACCTCGGCGATTTCGCTGAGGATGTCCCAGAACTGATTCTCCAGCCGCAGCGTGGTCACCACCCCGCAGATGCGCAGCGAGCGGGAGCGCGATTCGTAGAGAATCGGGTCGGCCTTGACGTAGAGCTCGCACATGCACAGGTTCCTCGTTACAACGTGATTTTCGTGCCAAGCAACCCGAGGAAACCGGCGAGCCAGTTCGGGTGGGCAGGCCAGGCCGGTGCCGTGGCCAGATTGCCTTGAACATGGCCGCCCGTCACCGGGATGTCGATAAACGTACCACCGGCCAGACGAACTTCCGGAGCGCAGGCCGGGTAAGCGCTGCATTCACGCCCTTCAAGAACCCCCGCTGCCGCCAGCAATTGCGCACCGTGACACACCGCGGCAATCGGCTTGCCGGCCTTGTCGAAGTCGCGTACCAGTTCCAGGACTTTTTCATTCAGCCGCAGGTACTCCGGCGCACGACCGCCTGGGATCAGCACCGCGTCGTAATCCGCCGCTTTGACCTTGGCGAAGTCGAAGTTCAGGGCAAACAGGTGGCCGGGTTTTTCGCTGTAGGTCTGGTCGCCTTCGAAGTCATGAATGGCTGTGCGCACGGTCTGACCGGCGGTTTTGTCCGGGCAAACCGCGTGAACGGTATGGCCGACCATCAGCAGCGCCTGAAACGGCACCATCACTTCGTAGTCTTCGACAAAATCGCCGACCAGCATCAGAATTTTTTTAGCAGCCATGGGGAGGACTCCTCTGGAGAATGCTTGGGAGTATTGAAGGTAGTCTTTATCTGGCGGGTCGGGTAACAACCGGCTACTACGGTCAATCACTCGGCAGCTCCTGCGTCGGGAACTTCGCTCCCAACTGTACGGATAACTCTGCGCCTAGCTGTAACAGCTGAAAAACCACGGTTTATGGCTATATGAAGCCTTACTCCATCACTCAACATTCTGGTTGCCATCATGTCCTCCCGCGAAAACACCGGCATGGCCCTGGGCCTGCTCGGCGTTGTGATCTTCAGCCTCACCCTGCCCTTCACACGGATCGTCGTGCAGGAACTCCATCCGCTGCTCAATGGCCTGGGTCGAGCACTGTTCGCGGCGATTCCGGCAGCGTTGTTGTTGCTGTGGCGCCGGGAGAAGTGGCCGACCTGGAAACAGGTCAAAGGCCTGAGCCTGGTGATCGCCGGCGTGATCCTCGGTTTCCCGGTGCTGTCAGCCTGGGCCATGCAAACTTTGCCGGCGTCCCACGGCGCGTTGGTCAATGGCCTGCAACCGTTGTGTGTGGCGCTGTATGCGGCGTGGTTGTCCCATGAACGCCCGTCGAAAGCCTTCTGGGCCTGCGCCGCGCTGGGCAGCGCGTTGGTGCTCGGTTACGCGCTGATCAGCGGTGCCGGCAGCATTCAGGCCGGTGACTTGCTGATGCTCGGGGCGATTGCGGTGGGCGGTTTGGGTTATGCCGAAGGTGGCCGGTTGGCCAGGGAGATGGGCGGTTGGCAGGTGATCTGCTGGGCGCTGGTGCTGTCGACGCCGCTGCTGATCGGCCCGGTGCTTTATCTGGCACTGCAACATCAAGGCGAAATTTCCGCCAAGACCTGGTGGGCGTTCGGTTACGTTTCGCTGTTTTCGCAGTTCATCGGCTTCTTTGCCTGGTATGCCGGGCTGGCCATGGGGGGCATTGCCCGGGTCAGTCAGATCCAGTTGCTGCAGATTTTTTTCACCATCGCTTTTTCGGCGTTGTTCTTCGGCGAACACGTCGAACCGATTACCTGGCTGTTTGCCGCCGGGGTGATCGTCACGGTGGTGCTGGGACGCAAGACCGCGGTGCGCCCGGCACAACCGGGCACGTTACCCGCCGGAATTCAGATCAAGCCTTAGCTTCGAGGAATCCATCAGCGCGCAACAGCGTTTCCAGGCAATGCTCGCTGATGTGATAGAAATCCTTCAGTTCCTGAATCTTCGCAAGCAACTGGGTCGGGTCAACCGGCTCGGCGCGCTTGACCGCCAGAATCATCTTGTTCTTGTTGGTGTGGTCCAGTGAAATGAACTCGAACACCTTGGTCTCATAACCACAGGCTTCGAGGAACAGCGCACGCAAACTGTCGGTGACCATCTCCGCCTGCTGCCCCAGATGCAAGCCGTATTGCAGCATCGGTTTGAGCAGGGCCGGGCTCTGGATTTGCAGGCGGATCTGCTTGTGGCAGCACGGCGAACACATGATGATCGATGCGCCGGAACGAATGCCGGTGTGGATCGCGTAGTCGGTGGCGATGTCGCAGGCGTGCAGCGCGATCATCACGTCCAGTTCGCTTGGTGCCACGCTGCGTACATCACCGCACTTGAACACCAATCCCGGATGCTCAAGCTTGGCGGCTGCGGTGTTGCACAGCGTAACCATGTCCTCACGCAGCTCGACGCCGGTGACTTCGCCTTCGGCCTTCAGGGTATTGCGCAGGTAATCGTGGATGGCGAAGGTCAGGTACCCCTTGCCCGAACCGAAGTCCGCCACGCGCACCGGTTTGTCCAATGCCAGCGGCGATGAGGTCAGCGCATGGCTGAACACTTCGATGAATTTGTTGATCTGCTTCCACTTGCGCGACATCGCCGGGATCAGCTCATGCTTGCTATTGGTCACACCGAGGTCGGCGAGGAAAGGCCGGTTCAGGTCCAGGAAACGGTTTTTCTCGCGGTTGTGCTCGGCGGATGGCACTTCGCGCAATTGCTGAGGTTTACTCTTGAACAGCGAACTCTTGCCCTTTTTGCTGTATTCGAGCTGGGCTTCGTCGGTCAGGGCCAGTAAATGCGCATTTTTGAACGACGCCGGCAGCAGGTCGGCAATGTGCGTGACGCCTTCTTCCAGCGGCAGATTCTTGGTGATGTCGCGGGTCTTGTAGCGGTAAACGAAGGACAGGCACGGCTGCGCCTTGACCGTTACCGGTTTGATGATGATCCGCTGCAGATCGGTCTCGGTGCCTGCGTACTTGGCCAGCACTAGCTTGATGAAGGCGTTTTGCTCAAGGCTGGTTTGCAACAGTTCGATGAACTGGGTGTGATGATCCGGCGCGAGGCTGGCGGGAGTGGCGGTGACAGACATGAAAAAACGGCCTCGGCAATACGAATCGGGGGATGCCGGGTATTTTAGGGGGGACGAGGGTTTTGGGCACGGGCTAATTTTGCGTCAGGCCCCGTTCCCGCCGACCGGGACCTGATTCCGACCGCCGCCACCTCAGGCCTCCACCAGCCGGAGTTTTCGATTGGTCGGTGAGTTGATGACGAACTTCACGATCAACCCGACTGGCACTGCCCACGTCAGCCCGCTAGCCGGATCAGTGACCACTGCGACCGTTTCGGAACTTGCCGCAAGATCCAGCCGTCGGCGATCGTTGCTGGATTTGAGTAATCCATAGGCGTGGCCAACCAGACGCTCCGCCTGGTGCATCGGCATGTCCAGACGCTGCATATGCTTCACCGCGCGGCAGAACAGCACCTGATCATCAATCGTACCTTCGCCTTCATGACGTGCCAGAAACGCCTGCGCTATGGTCAACAGTTCCTCATTCAAATGAGCCTGTCCATCAACGTCCTTCATGCTCAAGACTCCTGCTGCATTTCCGCCACCGGAGCGCTCTCGACGACAGGCCTCGCGGCGCGACGCAGGTCCGGGCCGGCACAAGGCAGGTGCACCGCCGGATTGGGCATGCCACTGGGAGAAAGTTCATGGGTCATTTCGAACTCGGCCCGCACCGACCAGCCGCAGGCTTCCGACGTACATTGCAGGTAGGCCACCCGCAGAAAAATATGCCGTCCTTCGCTGGTACGTATACGCATCCTGCTCAAGCAGTGTGGGCACACCATTTTGTAAGTACTCATACTTGCTTCCCTGAGGCCATCTGGTGGTAATCGAATTGATCAAACGCAATACTGCTTGAAAAACAATTCGTGAAAGACAGTTGCTGTAAATAACGTCCGCCAGACAAAAGGAAGTGCGACAGGCAGACACGTAATCGATAGGAGCCAAGCTCGTAGGAAATCACCCTGATACCATTAGGAAGTTTCGACATCGTATTCTTCTGATTCATAGTTGATGATTGATTACTTACAAGAATAAAAGTACTCATTACGCATACGTTAAGCACTCAAAAAGCATATGTCAAAAGGAAGAGGCTCAAATTGCGTAGCAAAAAATCACAAGCTGTTTTGGCCCGACTAAAGCAAATCACCGGCACAAAAACTGATATTTCTCTGTCTTCTGCGCTACAGATCAGCCCGCAGACACTCAGTAGCTGGAAAGGCCGCGACAGCACGCCATACTCATTATGCGTAGATATCGCACAAGCTCGCGGTATCTCCCTCGACTGGTTGTTGCTGGGTGAAGGGCCAATGCTGCGGCAATCCCCCCTCACCTCGCCCGCCAATGTTGCGGACACTGCAACACCACGGGAAAGCACCATCCTTTCCCTCTGGCGGCTACTTGATGAAGACGACCGCAACGCAATTCAGGCTGCGCTGGAGGAAAAGCGACGCCTGCGGGATCTGGAAGCACAACTTTCGGAAATGGCCGCTACCCTGGCAACACTCGAACAAAAGTTAACCTGAGGACCGAAGTTTCAATGTTTGAAGGCATGCCACAAAACAATAATGTTGCCACCGCTGCGAACAATCATTACGCATGAAAAAACACTCACCACTACATGCCACGGGCTCACCGGCAGGAATGTCAGCAAAACGTCGATACCGGCAACACAAAACACCGCACCACATAGGCTGATCAATATCCTGTCGCGCCAATTGCAGCGCTGCTCGTCGCGCTGGTAACACGCGAGCCTGAACGCACTGACCAGGTGAGTGATGCCCGTTACCCACACCAGAGCCGCCATCTCATGGGTCATTGCCCTCGCCCCCTGAGATGTCGAAGGATGTCACCCAGCGCGGCGCCATCGATCCACTGCATAAGCTTGATGCTGATGGGAATAACCAGCAGCGCGCACATAAAGGCCGTCACTCCCCCCGTAAGAAAAGGCGCCAGCGGCTGAGCGACCGGGGCAAACAGGTAACCGACACCCGCCGACAACAACCAGGAGCCGATGCGTTGCCAAGCCTTGAAGTTGGCGCGCGTGGTGGTGACCAACCACGCCCCGAGGGAGGCGCCAAACAAAACCTCGCCGTCAATCACCGGTAACGTCGCGATCCCCATTCCCAACAGCAGCCCGCTGATCGTGTTGTAGGTCGAATCAGTCAGGCCCATAAACACCTCGCGAATCGTCCGGTGTTACGCAGATGGCGCCTGATTCAATCGCTTTGAGCAAGGCCGCGCTGCGGGAGCTTACGGCGAACTTGCGGCGAATATTGGCGAAGTGGAAATTGACGGTGGATACCGAGCAATTCTGAATCCTTGCGATCTCCCATGACGTTTTACCTTTAAGGCACCACATCAGGGTTTGTGTCTCTTTGGCTGTCAGCTGTGCCGGCGAGGTATCAATTTCATCGCCGGGTGCCACCCTCCTACATGGGTAAGGCGAATGTTGCTTTGACATAAGAACTCCCTCTACGTCAGAACGTCCGATTCAGAACGTTCGCTATAGAGAGATGTTGAAGACACGCCGCCCCCCGGACAACGTTCAAGCGTTGTATCGATCAAGGCTACAAAAGCGCGCGCAGGACAACTTATCCGAGCACCACCAAGCGGTTCGGCAACTCATTGCGCACATGCGTCACCGGCACATGCACCTTGAGCAATTCGCCGCAGGCCTCGACGCAGCTGACAAACCCTTGCATCGTTTGCCCCTGGCGCACCTGCCGGGTGAACGCGGCGACAATCGCGTCCCAGTTTTTGTTGTCGAGGCGGCTGGAAATCCCCTCGTCCACCAGGATTTCCACGTAACGCTCGGCTTCGGAGACGAAAATCAAGATGCCGGTGCTGCCCACGGTGTGGTGCAGGTTCTGCTCCAGGAACTGCCGGCGCGCCAGGTTCGAGGCGCGCCAGTGACGCACTGAACGGGGGATCAAGTGAGTGGTGACTTTCGGCACCCGGAACACCAGGCACAGGACGATGAAGCTGATCCATTGCACCAGCAACAGGTTGTGCAGGGTCAGCCAGCCTGTCAGGTAATGCACGATCCCCGGCACCACCAGCGCCAGCAGGCTGGCCCACAGCAGCGGGATGTACGCATAGTCGTCGGCGCGGGCCGCGAGCACGGTCACCAGTTCGGCGTCGGTGTCGCGCTCGACCCGGGCGATCGCCTCGGCGACTTTGCGTTGTTCGTGTTCGGTCAGTAATGCCATGTCGTGAAGTGCCTGCTCATTGTTATTGTTACCAGCCGCCGGACGAACCACCGCCACCGAAACTGCCCCCTCCGCCGCTGAAGCCCCCGCCTCCACCGCCGCCAAAACCACCACCGCCACCGAAACCGCCGGAACCACCAGAGCCGCCACGGCCGGCGGGCAGGATACCGAGCATCTGGCAAACAAACACCGTCAGGATGAACAGCAACACCAGAAACACGAACAGCCCCGGATGCCGCGAGACAAAATCATCACTCGGATCACCGCCGGATTCATACACCGTCGACGGCTCGTCCAGCGGATTGCCGCCCAGCACTACCAGCATCGCAGCCACTCCGTCGCTGATGCCTTTGCTGAAGTTACCGGTCTTGAATGCCGGGGTGATGACCTGATTGATGATCACCGAGCTCTGGGCGTCGGTCAGGCGATCTTCCAGACCATAACCGACTTCGATGCGCAGTTTGCGCTCGTCCCGGGCGACGATCAGCAACGCGCCGTTGTTCTTGTCTTTCTGGCCGATGCCCCAGTAGCGGCCAAGTTGATAGCCGAAGTCGGCGATGTCGGCGCCCTGCAAGTCCGGCAACGTCACGATCACAAGCTGCTCACCCGTGACTTTCTCATGGGCCTGCAACTGCTGGGCAAGCTGCTCACGCACCGAGGGCTCGATCATCTGGGCGTTATCCACCACCCGCCCGGTCAGCTCCGGGAACTTCAATTCGGCCTGGACCGCCAGGGCAAACACCCACAGCAACAACACCAGGCCAGCTTTCAACACGCGCATGGGTAACCTCGTCCGTGGTGACGCACCGATCAGAATTTCACTTCAGGCGGCTTTTCCGACCCCGGCGTGGCTTCGAAGGTCTCGCGCACCGGCAGGTTGCTGTACATCACGCTGTGCCACAGGCGGCCGGGGAACGTGCGAATCTCGGTGTTGTAATTCTGCACCGCGAGGATGAAATCGCGCCGCGCCACGCTGATCCGGTTCTCGGTGCCTTCGAGCTGCGATTGCAAAGCGAGGAAGTTCTGGTTGGCCTTCAGGTCCGGATAGCGCTCGGACACCACCATCAACCGGCTCAAGGCGCCACTGAGCTGATCCTGTGCCTGTTGGTATTGCTTGAGTTTTTCCGGGTTGTCGAGGGTCGAGGCGTCGACCTGGATCGACGTGGCCTTGGCCCGCGCCTCGATCACCGCGGTCAGGGTCTCTTTCTCATGGGCGGCGTAGCCCTTGACGGTTTCCACCAAGTTGGGAATCAGGTCGGCACGCCGCTGATACTGGTTCTGCACCTGGCCCCAGGCGGCCTTGGCCTGTTCGTCAAGCGTCGGGATATTGTTGATGCCGCAAGCGGTCAGCAGCGTGGCCAGCACCAGCAATGTGGCGATTTGCAGCCTCGACCGGTAGGACTCTCGTACATTCATATCAGTGATGCTCCCTTCACATTCATTGAAAAAGCAGCCGGCAACCCTCTCGGCCGGCTCTTCGGGCATAATCGGCCGCGCCACTGGATTGCATCGGGGCAATGGGCTAAAAGATGCCCTGCGCAAAAAACTGCATCCGGCATTTTTTGAATCGGCACCCGAACAACAATAGTCGCTCCCTAAATTTTGGCTGGCCGGCGTGTACCTCGCCGTTTGGGCCCTTGAGAAAACTATTCATGAAGAAGCTGTGTTTGCTGGGCCTGCTCGTCAGCCTGGCCAGTCATAACGTATTGGCCGCCACGACGCCCGCACCTCTGGAGAACAAGGACGCCTTCGTCAGCAATCTGATGAAGCAAATGACCCTCGATGAGAAAATCGGCCAGTTGCGCCTGATCAGCATCGGCCCGGAAATGCCCCGGGAGCTGATTCGCAAGGAGATCGCGGCCGGCAACATCGGCGGTACGTTCAACTCGATCACCCGTCCGGAAAACCGTCCGATGCAGGACGCGGCCATGCGCAGCCGCTTGAAGATCCCGATGTTCTTCGCCTACGACGTGATCCACGGCCACCGCACCATTTTCCCGATCCCGCTGGCCCTGGCGTCGAGCTGGGACATGGACGCCATCGGCCTGTCCGGGCGCATCGCCGCCAAGGAAGCCGCGTCCGACAGCCTCGATATCACCTTCGCGCCGATGGTCGACATTTCCCGCGACCCGCGCTGGGGCCGTACCTCCGAAGGCTTCGGCGAAGACACCTATCTCGTGTCGCGCATTGCCGGTGTGATGGTCAAGGCCTTCCAGGGGACTGGCGCGAATGCGGCCGACAGTATCATGGCCAGCGTCAAGCACTTCGCCCTGTACGGTGCGGTCGAGGGAGGCCGCGACTACAACGTGGTCGACATGAGCCCGGTCAAGATGTACCAGGACTACCTGCCACCGTACCGCGCGGCAATCGATGCCGGTGCGGGCGGCGTGATGGTCGCGCTGAACTCGATCAACGGCGTGCCCGCCACCGCCAACACCTGGCTGATGAACGACCTGCTGCGCAAGGAATGGGGCTTCAAGGGCCTGGCCGTCAGCGACCACGGGGCGATTTTCGAACTGATCAAGCACGGCGTTGCCGCTGACGGTCGCGAAGCCGCGAAGCTGGCGATCAAGGCCGGCATCCACATGAGCATGAACGACACCCTGTACGGCAAAGAACTGCCGGGGTTGTTGAAATCCGGCGAGATCCAGCAGAGCGACATCGACAACGCCGTGCGTGCGGTGCTCGACGCCAAGTACGACATGGGCCTGTTCAAGGACCCGTACCTGCGTATCGGCAAGGCCGAGGATGATCCGGCCGACACCTACGCCGACAGCCGCCTGCACCGCACCGAGGCCCGCGACGTCGCGCGCCGCAGCCTGGTGCTGCTAAAGAACCAGAACGAAACCCTGCCACTGAAGAAGACGGCGAAAATTGCCCTGGTCGGCCCACTGGCCAAGGCACCGATCGACATGATGGGCAGCTGGGCAGCCGCGGGTCGTCCGGCGCAATCAGTGACTCTGTTCGACGGCATGACCACTGCGTTGGGTGATAAATCGACGCTGATATACGCCCGTGGTGCCAACATCACCAGCGACAAGAAAATCCTCGACTACCTGAACTTCCTCAACTTCGATGCCCCGGAAGTGGTCGATGATCCGCGCCCGGCGAACGTGCTGATCGACGAAGCGGTGAAAGCCGCCAAGGATGCAGACGTGGTGGTTGCGGCGGTGGGCGAATCCCGTGGCATGTCCCACGAATCGTCGAGCCGTACCGACCTGAACATCCCGGAAAACCAGCGTGAACTGATCCGCGCCTTGAAAGCCACCGGCAAACCGCTGGTGCTGGTGCTGATGAACGGCCGTCCGCTGTCGATCCTCGAAGAGAAAGAACAGGCTGACGCGATCCTGGAAACCTGGTTCAGCGGCACCGAAGGCGGCAACGCCATCGCCGACGTACTGTTCGGCGACTACAACCCTTCGGGCAAACTGCCGATTTCCTTCCCGCGTTCGGTGGGCCAGATTCCGACCTACTACAACCACCTGACCATTGGCCGGCCGTTCACGCCGGGCAAGCCGGGCAACTACACCTCGCAGTATTTCGATGACACCACCGGCCCGCTGTT
This sequence comes from Pseudomonas sp. NFX224, assembly GCF_048565165.1. Taxonomy (NCBI): domain Bacteria; kingdom Pseudomonadati; phylum Pseudomonadota; class Gammaproteobacteria; order Pseudomonadales; family Pseudomonadaceae; genus Pseudomonas; species Pseudomonas sp. NFX224. Next base: position 1,515,398 of record NZ_CP183416.1, read on the forward strand.
CCCGTTCGGCTATGGCTTGAGCTACACCCACTTCAGCCTGAGCGACATGGCCCTGTCATCGACCACACTGAACAAGACCGGCAAGCTCGACGCCAGCGTCACGCTGAAAAACACCGGCAAGCGTGACGGTGAAACCGTGGTGCAGTTGTACATTCAGGACGAAACCGGCTCGATGATCCGCCCGATCAAGGAACTGAAAAACTTCCAGAAAGTGATGCTCAAGGCCGGCGAACAGAAAGTCGTGCACTTCACCATCACCGAGGACGACCTGAAGTTCTATAACACCCAGCTCAAGTATGCAGCCGAGCCGGGCAAGTTCAATGTGCAGATCGGCCTGGATTCCCAGGACGTGACGCAGCAGAGTTTTGAACTGCTGTAACCCTTGAAAGCAAAAGATCGCAGCCTACGGCAGGCTGCGATCTTTTGATCGTTGCGTTACCCGCGTCGATCCAACAGATTCACCACCACCCGATCCACCCATCCCCACACCCTTTGCTTGACCCGCCGCCACAACGGCCGGCGCTGCCACTCTTCGAGGCTGACTTGCTGGCTCAGGGCAAAATCCTTCTCGAAACTCGCCGCCACCGCCCGGGTCAGTCCGGGGTCCAGCGCTTCCAGATTGGCTTCGAGGTTGAAGCGCAAATTCCAGTGATCGAAGTTGCACGAGCCGATGCTCACCCAATCGTCGATCAACACCATTTTCAGGTGCAGGAAACACGGCTGGTATTCGAAGATCTTCACCCCAGCCTTGAGCAGGCGTGGGTAATAGCGATGCCCGGCGTAACGCACCGAAGGGTGATCGGTGCGGGGGCCAGTCAGCAGCAAGCGTACATCGACACCACGGGCGGCGGCTCGGCGCAGGGAGCGACGGACTTTCCAGGTTGGCAGAAAGTACGGCGTGGCCAGCCAGATACGCTTCTGGCCGCTGTTCAGTGCACGAACCAATGATTGCAGAATGTCGCGGTGTTGACGGGCGTCAGCGTAGGCCACGCGGCCCATGCCCTCTCCCTTGGATGGCACGCGAGGCAAACGCGGCAAACCGAAGTGCGAAGCGGGTTTCCACGCGCGGCGATGGCGGTTGGCGATCCATTGGCGGTCAAACAGCATCTGCCAGTCGAGCACGAGCGGGCCGGTGATTTCCACCATCACTTCGTGCCACTCGCTGACGTCTTCGCCTGGCGTCCAGAACTCATCGGTAACGCCAGTGCCACCCACAACCGCCATGCTCTGGTCAATCAGCAACAACTTGCGGTGATCGCGATAGAAGTTACCGACCCAGCGCCGCCAGTTCAGGCGATTGTAAAAGCGCAATTCGACCCCGGCCGCCATCAGGCGCTGACGCAACGTCAGGGTGAACGCGAGGCTGCCGTAATCGTCGAACAAGCAACGCACCCGCACACCGCGTTCGGCAGCCTGGACCAGCGCCTGCACCATGGCCTCGGCGCAGGCACCCGCCTCCACCAGATACAACTCCAGTTCGACTTGTTCTTCGGCGCGGGCAATTGCCACCAGCATGCGCGGGAAGAACTGCGGGCCATCGATCAGCAGTTCAAAGTGATTGCCTTCACGCCACGGAAAAATTGCGCCGGCCATGTCAGCGCGCCGTAAAAATCAGCACCGCACCCACCGGCACCGACAGGCTGATGGCCGACAGACCGGCGACCTTGCGCAGCGCGTCCAGGCCCGGTGCCATGTCGAAGTCTTCAGCGTTGACCACCAGCGGCTCCAGCGTCACCACCTGAAAACGCCGGTCATCGAGACGGGTCGCCAGCAGTTCGGCGTTGTATGTGTGTTGCTTGCCGTGCAGGTCGACGGTCAGCGGCAGACGCAATTCCAGTTGTGCGCCGGGAGCGAGGTCATTGATCGGGCGTAGATCGATCTGCGTGGTGATCAGTGCTTCGGGAAATTTGTCGATTTCGAACAGGTTGTTGCGCATGCGCTCATCGCGCAGCGGAATGCCGCTGTTGATCGAGTCGAGTTCGACTTCAACCTGCGCCACCCCCTTGGGATCGACTTTGCCGTGCAACACCAGAAAGCGCTGCACTTCGGAAATATTGGCGTTTTTGGTGCTGACGAACGACAGCCGCGACGACTCGCCGTCCAGATACCAGTTGGCCTGGGCCGACAGCGAAGCGCCGGCCAATAGCAGTAAGGCGAGGGTTTGGGTGACTGACCGCTTGAACATAAAGACTCGTGGGGGCAAGTAAACCTGTGCTGAACCTTAACCGGCCTGACACAGGTTGCAAGAATTGTGTTGCCTTGAGTCTCTAAACCGCCACAAGTTCCAATCAGGCCATCGCCTGCTGCACACCGCCAATGGTTGTAGCCAGGCTGTTGAGGTGCAGGCTCAGCACCCGTTCTACTGGCGCCTGGTCCATCGGCCAGTGCAGCGCCATGCTGCCGACCAGTCGGCCGTTGGTGCGGATCGGCAAGGCCACCGCGCGGATCAGAAACGGCAGGCGCACCGGGTATTCCCAGTAACCCTCGGTGCGCTGGCCAAAACCTTGATGCAGTGCCTGCCCAGTGGTGCTGAACAGGGATTCGTCGGTCATTCGCTCACGGCTGGCCAGGCGTTCCACTTCCTGGCTGTCCAGTTCACCCAGGCACGCCCGGCCCATGGCTGAATGGAACAGGCTGGCGTGCTGGCCGACGATCTGGCAATTGCTCGGATAGCGCTTGCGCAACACCGTCGGAATGGCACTTTCCATGACCTCGATGTGCTCGCCATCGAAGCACGACAGATCCACCACCAACCCGGTGCGTTCGCTCAATTCCAGCAACAGCGGCGCGGCGTTTTCCACCAGCCGCCGTTTGAAGCGCTGCTGGCTGTCGCCAAACAAACGCTTGGCGCACAAGCGGTAACGCCGGTCGCTCAAGCCGCGATAGATCCAGCCCTGTTCCTGCAAGGTCAGCAACATGCGTGACACGGTGGCCTTGGGTAAAGCCGTCAGATAGTGCAACTCCTCCAACCCCAACCCCTGATGCTCACCCAGCAATTCGACAATCGCCAAGGCGCGTTCGACGGAACGCACGCTGCCGGTTTCTGCCTTGCTCTCCATAGGTTCGATCTCCCTAAGCGCAGATGGATGATCGTTTTATGCAGCAAGATGCGGGCCTTTGTAGCGGCCTCAGGCATTTTCCAGACAACCGGGTGGCCGGCGCTTGACCCATTGGGTCAACTGTTCATGGGCATACGCCAGTTGCAGCACCGCGAAGTCAGCCTGGGCCGGGCCAATGATTTGCAGGCCCATCGGCAACCCGGAGGGGTTGAAGCCCACCGGCACATTCATGCTCGGCAACCCTGCCAGGGTCGGCCCGATGACGACCTCCATCCAGCGGTGATAGGTGTCCATGCTCTGCCCGCCAACAACGCGGGGCCACGGTGTTTGTGCATCAAAAGGAAACACTTGGGCGGTGGGCAGCAACAGAAAGTCGTAACGCTCGAACAATTCGTTCAAGGCCCGATACCAATCGCTGCGGCTGATCGATGCCTGATACACATCGGCGGCGCTCAGGCGCAGTCCGCCTTCAACTTCCCATTGCGCTTCGGGTTTGAGTTGCTCGCGCTTTTTGGGATCGGCATACAACCCGCCGAGGCTGCCTTGCACCAGCCAGTGGCGATGCGTTAACCAGGTTTGCCACAGACGCTCCATGGAGAAATCCGGCTGACAGGCTTCAACCTTGCAGCCCAGCGCCGCGAAGTCCTGCAACGCCGATTCGCACAGGCTCATCACGCCCGGGTCCATCGGCAGGTAACCGTTGTAGTCGCCCAGCCACCCGACGCGGACGTCGCTGAAATCCTGCTGCAGCGACTGGTGGAAAATCTCCGGGTCCTGAGTCAGCGACAACGGCACGCGCGGGTCGTACCCGGCCTGGGTGCCGAGCAAACGGGCGACATCAGTGACAGTGCGGCCCATCGGCCCTTCAGTGGCCAGTTGCTGGACAAACACCTCAGGTTGCGGCCCGTGGGGCACGCGGCCCTGAGAGGGTCGAAAACCGAAGACGTTGTTGAACGCCGCCGGATTGCGCAGCGAGCCCATCATGTCGCTGCCATCGGCCACCGGCAGCATGCGCAGCGCCAGCGCCACCGCGGCCCCGCCGCTGCTGCCGCCAGCGACGAGTGTTGGGTCATAGGCGTTGGTGGTGGTGCCGAAAACCGTGTTGTAGCTTTGCGAGCCGAGGCCGAACTCCGGAACGTTGCTCTTGCCGATGATGATCGCCCCGCAGTCACGCACCCGCGCCACGCTGATGGCGTCGTGCTGCGGGACTTGTTCGGCGAACAACGGTGAGCCCATGGTGGTGCGCAAACCGGCAGTGGCCGCCAGATCCTTGACCGCTTGCGGCATGCCGTGCATCCAGCCTCGGGACTGGCCCTGCTCCAGTTGCCGGTCACAGGTATCGGCCTCAGCCAGCAGTTCTTCGGCAGGGCGCAACGACACCAGCGCATTGACCTGCGGATTGAAGCGCTCGATCTGCGCCAGATACGCCTGCATCACTTCACGGCACGATACCTGCCGCCCATGGATGGCGCGGGACAATGCATCAGCGTCCATTTCAACAATCGAATTCATGCTCAAGACTTCACCCCAAATTCAAGTTCTGCCGATCTCTTTGCGCGTGGTGCTTCCTGCATGCAATAGGTGCCAAGCAGCGCCAGCAAACAGGCGAATAGTACGTAGAAGGAAGGCGCGACTGATGTTTCCAGGACCTTGCTCAGCCAAGTGACAATGAGCGGCGCAAAACCTCCGAACACCATGACCCCGACGTTGTAGGCCACCGATACACCGGTGGAGCGCACCTCGATCGGAAACTGCTCGGCCAGTGCCGTCGGCGAAGGGCCAAAAAAACCACCCATGACACTGCATAGCAACAGCTGCATCACCAGCAGGCGCTCTATGGAAGGCGCTGCCGCCACCCACACATACAGCGGATACACCATCACGAAAAACGCTAGCGTGAAGACCATCAGGACCGGGCGCCGCCCCAGTCGGTCAGACAATGCGCCAGACACCGGAATCACCAACGACATAAGCGCCACGGCGAGCATTTGCACCAGCAGTACCTGGTCCAGTGGCAAACCGAGGTTCTTGTGAGCAAAGGTCGGCATGTTCACCAGCACCACGTAGAACGACACCGTGCCACCGCAGGCCAGCGCCATCGATACCAGAATGCTGCGCCGATGTTCGCGAATGACCTGCAGCAGGCTCGGGCTCGCACCCTTGGCCTGTTTGCGCGCTTGCAGAAACTCTTCCGGCTCTTCCATGTGCTTGCGGATCCACAAGCCCACCGGGCCGATCAACAGGCCCAACACAAAGGGAATACGCCAGCCCCAGCTATCCAGCGCCTGCGGGGACAGCAGATGGGTAAACAGCGCCACCATCGCCGCGCCGGTAAACACCGCCAGGCATTGCCCGACCAATTGCCACGAGCCGTACAAACCCTTCTTGTCCGCCGGAGCGCTCTCCACCAGGAACGCCGTGGCGCTGGCGTATTCGCCACCTGTGGCGAAGCCTTGCAGCATCCGCGCTACCACGATCAACAACGGCGCGCCCATGCCGATGGCGGCGTAATTCGGCGCAAAGGCTATCAGTGCGATGGACACGGTCATCAGGCGGATGATCATCTGCATCGCCGCCTTGCGCCCTTTGCGATCCGAATACATGCCCAACAGAATGCCGCCCACCGGGCGCATGAAGAAGCCGACGCCGAAGGTCGCCAACGCCATCAGCAGCGACGCGTACTCGTCTTCAGAAGGGAAAAACTGCCGGGCGATGATGCTCGCCAGAAAACCGTAAACGATGAAGTCATACCATTCCAGCGCGTTGCCAATTACGGCGGCGACCACCTGCCGGGTGCGCGAAACGCCTGTGCTCGAAGTCTGCATGGGAAACTCTCCAAAAACCTGTTGGGTAACGGCGGGCACGACGTCGCGCGCCCGATCCAGCGGCAGTAGAAAGAGAGGAAATCAGGCGGGCTTGAGCCAGCTCTCGGTCAGCGCGCCCCAGTACGCCGCACCGGTCAGCAGGATGTCGTCGTTAAAGTCATACGCGGGGTTGTGCACCATCGGCCGTGACACACCGTTGCCGATGAACAGATACGAGCCGGGGCAGCGTTGCAGCATCCAGGCAAAGTCTTCGCTGCCCATGAGTTTGGGCGTGTTGCCGTCCACCGCGTCAGCGCCAACCAGCTCTACGCCAACTTGACGGGCGAACTCGGTTTCGGCGGCGTGGTTGACCAGTACCGGGTAGGCCGGACGATGCTCGATGCGTGAGGTGCAACCGAAACTCTGGGCCTGGGATTCGATGATTGCGCGCACGCGGTCCAGGGTTTGCTCGCGCACTTGGGCATTCAGTGCACGCAGGCTCAGACGCAGGATCGCCTGCTGCGGAATGACGTTGGCGGCCTCCCCGGCCTGCAACGCGCCGACCGTGACCACCGCCGCCTGCTGCGCATCGATGTTGCGCGCGACCACGGTTTGCAGAGCCATGACCACACTCGCCGCCGCCACCAACGGATCAACCGCCAGATGCGGCATCGAGCCGTGACCGCCCACGCCTTCGATGGTCACGGTGAGCAAATCCTGCGAAGCCATCATCGGCCCTTCGCGAAAGCCCAGATACCCTGCCGGCAAGCCCGGCATGTTGTGCATGCCGAACAGCGCATCGCAGGGGAAACGTTCGAGCAAGCCATCAGCAAGCATCGCTTCCGCGCCGCCCTGGCCTTCTTCGGCGGGTTGGAAAATCAGGGTCAGGGTGCCGTCGAACTGTCGGGTCGCCGCCAGGTAGCGCGCCGCCCCCAACAACATCGTGGTGTGGCCGTCATGCCCGCAGGCGTGCATGCAACCCTTGTGCTGGCTGCTGTAGGTGGCGCCGGTGTTTTCGATGATCGGCAGTGCATCCATGTCCGCGCGAATCCCGAGTTTGCGCGGGCTGCTGCCATTGCGCAGGACGCCGACCACGCCGGTCTTGCCGATGCCGGTATGCACTTCGTAGCCCCAGTCCGCCAGGGATTTGGCCACCAGCGCCGAGGTGCGGTTTTCCTCGAAGCCGAGTTCCGGGTGGGCATGAATGTCCTGGCGGGTGGCGTGCAGGTCGCTGGCCACGTCGTTGAGCCAGGCAAGGATGTGCTGATGTCGGGTCATGACTTTTCCTCAGGCCGGGTGATTTACCGTTCTTGTTGTTCGCTGTTCTTTTGTGGAGCGCGCGACGCATCAAAGGCAGGCGCTCACCGCCAGATAACCGCGAGTCGCGCGCGAGGACAATCGAAAGTGGTTCCACTAGATGGAACCTGTAGGTCAGGGGTTCAGGCGACAGCCCTGGCGCTCGCCAATCCACACGGCGCTGTTGTTGCGGCCCAGGCCGCTGACGGTGATGCGTTTGCTGGCGGGGTCATCGGTAAAACCGCTGGTGGGCAACCACTGTTTCACGTAACCGCGGCAATACTCGACGTCGTTGTTCATCACGTAGCGGCACGAACAATATTCCTTGGCGGTATAGGCGCTGATGATGTCGGGGAACGCCCACAGTGCAACGCGCTCGTGCCAGATCCAGCCGAGCAAGGCGAGCAGCAGGATCAGCAACAATGAACTGAACGGGCGGCGACGAAGGAACCCGTTCATGGTTGCACCTTCCCGGCAAAAGCCCCCAACGCGAGCTTGAGCAATTCGTTGTGCCGGTAGCTGCCGTCACGGTCATCGCCGTAACGCACGATCACCAGATTTTCGCTGGGAATCACGTACATGGCCTGCCCCCAATGACCCAGCGCGGCGAACGTATCGGAGGGCGCATCGGGCCAGGGTCGGGCGGCGCTGTCTACCGCACGGTTGAGCCACCAGTGACCGCCAGGCACCGCCTCATCCTGATTGGCACGAAAGTGAGCGAACGGTTCGCGGTTGAAGGCCGCCCAATCCTTGGGCAGCAGTTGGCGATCGCCCCAACGACCGCCACGAGCCATCAGCAAACCGACCCGCGCCAGATCCCGCGCCGTGAGGTAAGCAAACGAAGACGCGACAAAAGTCCCCGTGGTATCGGTTTCCCAAACCGCGTGGCGAATGCCCAGCGGCACGAACAGTGCGGTCCATGGATAGTCCGCATAGCGATTCGGCCCGACGATGTTTTTCAGCGCGGCGGACAACAGGTTGCTGTCGCCACTGGAATAGCGAAACGCCTGGCCCGGCGCCGCGTAACGGGGGTGATCGGCGGTGAACGCGGCCATGTCCCCGTGGCCTCGGGTGTAGAGCATGGCCACCACCGAGGACTTCAGCGGTGCGTATTCGTAATCTTCCTGCCAGTCGATGCCCGAGGCCCAGTGCAGCAGATCGGCGATGGTCATGTCCGGGTGTTTTTTCAGTGGCGGATAAAACTTCTGAGCCGGGTCCTGGAGCTTGAACAGGCCTTCGCCGTAAGCCACACCCAGCACCGTGGCCATCAGGCTTTTGCTGATCGACCAGGTCAGGTGCGGGGTGTCGGCAGTGGTCGGGCCGGCGTAGCGTTCGTAGATCAACTGACCGTCGCGGATCACCAGCAAGGCGTCGGTGCGGATGCCTTGGCGGGTAGTGTCGTTGCGGGGTGGGAAGGCGTAGGCCTCAAGGGCTTGAAGCGCCGGGCCGGTAGTCTTTACCGAGGTCGACCATTGCTCGGCTGGCCAGTTTTCGGCGTGGGCCATGAGGCTGAGCAAAAACAGGAAAAACAGACACAAGCCTTTGGGCATGACGGCGGCTCGGAGGATAGGCCTGCAGAGACTAGTTGAAGCTGATGACAGTTTCGAAATTTGTATTGCCTGAAAGATTGCTAGCGCGAGCAGGCTCACTCCTACAGGGGAATGTATTCCAAATGTGGGAGCCTGCTCGCGATGACGGCCGTCAATACACCGCAAGAGCCTTGGCCAACCGCTTCCCCCGCGCCCCCGCCGCCAAATCCATCACCGCTTGATCGCGCTGCCACATCGCCGCCCACTCCGGTGGTCCCTCGGACAGTGCTTCATTGATTTCAGTTTTCAGCGCTTCGAACTGCGCAAACAACCCGCCGAGCAACACATGCCCGGCCGGATGACTCGGCGCCTGTCGGCTGACTTCCGCACAACCGGCCAACAGCGCCAGCAAGCGCAATTGCAAGGATTGCGGCCAGGCGCAGTCATCGCCGACGCCATACAACCAAGCGCTCATGGCGCTCAGTACATAGACGTCTTCAAGCGTGCGGAACGGCTTGACGTAGGCATCCCAGCCATCCCCCGCGAGCAATTCACACAGCGCGTTATCGAGAAACAAGCGGCCATGACTGATATCCGGCATCAACGGAATCGGCGGCAGTTGCTCAACCTGCACACCCGGTTCATCGGGATAAATCACCGCCAGACTCAACCGCGGATCTTCGCCGGGTTCCTCACTGCGCGCGGCGACCAGCAGCCAATCGGCCGCATCGCCGGCGGTGACGAAATCCTTGCGCCCGCTCAAGCGCAAACCGTTTAGCCGGGTTTGCATGTCCGCCGGGCGCAGGCTGCGTTGCTCGGTCGCGCACAGGGCGCCGAGGCTCAGCGGCGCGCTCGGCCAGAGCATGCGCAGTGCCGCCTGATAGCCCACCAGAAACGCCAGCCCCGGTGTTGCCATCAAACGTCCGCCCGCCACCGCCAACTCGAACGGGGTGACGCAGCCCAAGTGCTGCAACAACGTCGCGAAGCCTTCTCCCAGATCCGGGTTGGCGGGCAAGCGATCGCGGCGTTTCAACAGGATTTGCCAGGGCATAAGAGGCTCCTTGAGGTCTGTCATATAAGCATCACCAAAGCTTAATGGCGATGACACCGGGGCTACATAGCCTGACTTTGCACAACAAGGCTGGATAAAGAAAGTCGATCCGCTGTAACCCAAAGACGGGTGAGCAGCCCGCACGGAGAATCGCCATGACTCAGATCGCCCGCATCAGCGACACCGGCAACGAACGCCGCCTGCAAGCCGAACGCCTGGTGGGCGCCGAGGCTTTGCAGGAAGCCCAGGCCTTGCGCTTCAACGTGTTCAGCGGCGAATTCAACGCCAAGCTGAAAGGCGCGGAACTGGGTCTGGACATGGATGACTATGATGTTCACTGCGCCCACATCGGTGTGCGTGACTTGAACACCGGGCGCCTGGTGGCAACCACCCGCTTGCTCGACCACACCGCCGCCAGCAGCCTGGGCAAGTTCTACAGCGAAGAAGAATTCAGCCTGCATGGCCTGGTCCATCTGCAAGGCCCGATCCTGGAAATCGGCCGCACCTGCGTCGACCCGGCCTACCGCAACGGCGGCACCATCGCCGTGCTCTGGGGCGAACTGGCCGAAGTGCTGAACCAGGGCGGCTACAGCTATTTGATGGGTTGCGCGAGCATCCCGATGCAAGACGGCGGCATCCAGGCCCACGCGATAATGCAGCGCTTGCGCGAACGCTACCTGTGCACCGAACACCTGCGCGCCGAACCGAAAAAACCGCTGCCGACCCTGGATATTCCTTCCAACGTGATCGCCGAAATGCCACCGCTGCTCAAGGCCTACATGCGCCTGGGCGCGAAGATCTGCGGCGAGCCGTGCTGGGACGAAGACTTCCAGGTCGCCGACGTGTTCATCCTGCTCAAGCGCGACGAACTCTGCCCGCGCTACGCCAAACACTTCAAGGCGGCTGTGTAATGAGCCGGCTGCGCGTGTACGCGCGAATTGCGCGGGTGTTGCTGGTGGTGGGTCTTGGCCTGAGCATGGCCAGTGTGTTCGGCGTGTTCGAACGCTTGGGCATGGCCCATTCGATGGAGCGTCGTCAGCGCTGGTCGCGGTTTTTCATGGCTCGGTTGAGCAACGCCCTGCCCTTCGACGTGACCGTCCACGGTCAAATGCCGAAAACGCCGATGCTGTGGGTCAGCAATCACGTGTCCTGGACCGACATCCCGTTACTGGGCATGCTCACACCGATGTCCTTCCTGTCCAAGGCCGAAGTGCGCACCTGGCCGGTGGCAGGCTGGTTGGCAGCCAAGGCCGGCAGTCTGTTCATCCGCCGTGGTTCGGGTGACAGCCAGTTGATCCGCAAACAGATGACCCGTCATCTGGAGCAGGCACATCCGCTGCTGATGTTCCCGGAAGGCACCACCACCGATGGCCGTTCGCTGCGTACTTTCCATGGTCGTCTGCTGTCGGCCGCCATTGATTCAGAAGTAGCGTTGCAACCGGTGGCGATTCGTTATGTGCGTGACGGTGAGCTCGATACGCTGGCGCCGTTCATTGGCGACGATGATTTGCTGTCGCACCTGATGCGTCTGTTTGCCAATGACCGCGGTGGTGTGGAGATTCATTTGCTCAAGCCGATCGCTTGTGAAGGCCGGGAACGTGCAGCACTAGCGTTCGACGCGCAGCAGGCGGTGCAGAAGGCGTTGTTTGGTGAGATCGTCGAACCGCAACGAGCACCGATGCGTCCCGCGATTGCAGCGTAAACACCCATCATCTGTGGGGGCGGGCTTGCTCGCTCCCACATTTAGATTCGCGGCGTTGCGGCGAAATCCTGCAACTGCGGATAGAACAACCGAAAATCCTCGCTCAACGGTTCATACAACCGACGCAACTCCTGCATCGCCCCCGCCAGCTCTTCCGGCCGGGTCAAGCGCCGCGAAATCCCCCGCAGCACCTGCTCCAGCACCTCAAATTCCCGATAGGAACCCAACCAGTCATTGGCGACCATGTGCGGCGCAATCTTCGCCAAACGCTCCGGCAATTGCCGTTCACTGGACAGCACGCGATAGACGTCTGATGTGAAAAGTTCGAGAGGCCGATCGGCATACAGCGTCCAGTCCCGCGCCAGGCAATGGTCGAAAAACACGTCGAGGACGATCCCCGCGTAACGCCGGCGCGTCAGGGAAAACCGTGACAACGCGACATCCACCAACGGATGGCGATCGGTGAATACGTCGATGCTGCGATGCAACTGGATGGCCGCTTCGATCTCCGGTTCGAACTGCCCTTGCAGCCTGCCTTTGACGAAATCGCCATACAGACTGCCGAGCAATTGACCGGGACGCTGGCCACCGAGGTGAAGATGTGCGAGATAGTTCATGGGCGCAGCTTAGCACTGCGTCCTGGTATCTACATCCACCGCATCGTTATAACCCGATATACCGATTTATTCGGCCACCAGAGCAAAATCATATTGGCGTATCGCGAAATAGCGATATAAAGTTCGCTTCATCGCGATATAGCGTTTTACTGATCACGAGCACACAGCCATGAACCTTGACCTCGACGAAATAATAAAAGCCCTGGCGCACCCAGTACGGCGAGACATCCTGCACTGGCTCAAAGACCCGAGCGTCGAATTTCCCGACCAGTCCCATAGCAACGAGCACGGCGTTTGCGCCGGGCAGATCGATCAACGCTGCGGTCTGTCGCAGTCCACGGTGTCTGCGCACCTGGCAACCCTGCAACGCGCCGGCCTGATCAGCAGCCGCAAAGTCGGCCAGTGGCACTTCTTCAAACGCAACGAGGAAACCATTCAGGAGTTCCTCAAAATCTTCAGCAAAGCGCTCTGACCCTAGGGGGCGTTCTCAATTAGTTTTCACACCGCGCCGGAAACCAATTGAGAACGCCCCCTAACGTCAGCCAGCCGACAAGGAATTAACCAATGCCCCTCTCGCTACTCATCCTCGCCTTGAGCGCCTTCGCCATCGGCACCACCGAGTTCGTCATCATGGGCTTGCTGCCCGACGTAGCGGCGGACCTCGGTGTGTCGATCCCCGGCGCCGGCTGGCTGGTGACCGGTTACGCCCTGGGCGTGGCCATCGGTGCGCCGTTCATGGCACTGGCCACCGCCAAACTGCCGCGCAAGGCTGCATTGGTGGCACTGATGGGCATTTTCATTATCGGCAACCTGCTCTGCGCAGTGGCCAGTGACTACAACGTACTGATGTTCGCCCGTGTGGTCACAGCTCTGTGTCACGGCGCCTTCTTCGGGATCGGCTCTGTTGTAGCCGCCGGACTGGTGCCTGCCAACAAACGCGCCTCGGCCGTGGCCCTGATGTTCACCGGCCTGACCCTGGCCAACGTGCTCGGCGTGCCGCTGGGCACTGCGCTCGGGCAGGAAGCCGGCTGGCGTTCGACCTTCTGGGCGGTAACTGTGATTGGTGTGATTGCGCTGATCGGCCTGATCCGCTACCTGCCGGCCAAGCGCGACGAAGAAAAACTCGACATGCGTGCCGAACTGCGCGCTCTCAAAGGCGCCGGTATCTGGTTGTCGCTGAGCATGACTGCGCTGTTCGCCGCGTCGGTGTTCACCCTGTTCACCTACGTCGCACCGCTGCTGGGCGAAGTGACCGGTGTCTCGCCCCGTGGCGTGACCTGGACCCTGATGCTCATTGGCCTGGGCCTGACCGTCGGCAACATCATCGGCGGCAAGATGGCCGACAAAGGCCTGGCCGCGACACTGATCGGCGTCTTCATCGCCATGGCCGTAGTGTCCACCGTATTGACCTGGACCAGCGTCGCGCTGATCCCGACCGAAATCACCCTGTTCCTCTGGGCCACCGCCTGTTTCGCCGCCGTACCGGCGCTGCAAGTCAACGTGGTGACTTATGGCAAAGCGGCACCGAACCTGGTTTCGACCCTGAACATCGGTGCCTTCAACGTCGGCAACGCCTTGGGCGCCTGGGTTGGCGGTAGCGTCATCGCCCACGGTTTCGGCCTGACCAGCGTGCCGCTCGCGGCCGCCGCGCTGGCGGTACTCGCTTTGCTGGTGACCCTGATTACTTTCCGTCAGAACGGCAATCCCGAGCTGGCTCCTGCTACCCACTGATTCACTTACCTCACGAGGGTTGTATTAATGACGACTATTTTCGATCCGATCAAACTGGGCGACCTCGAGTTGGCCAACCGCATCATCATGGCCCCGCTGACCCGCTGCCGCGCCGACGAAGGTCGCGTACCCAACGCGCTGATGGCCGAGTACTACGTGCAACGCGCCACCGCCGGGTTGATCCTCAGCGAAGCGACCTCGGTCACGCCAATGGGCGTCGGCTACCCGGACACCCCGGGTATCTGGTCCAACGACCAGGTGCGTGGCTGGGCCAACGTGACCAAGGCGATCCACGGCGCGGGTGGCAAGATCTTCCTGCAACTGTGGCACGTGGGTCGTGTATCGCATTCGTCGTACCTCAACGGTGAAGCGCCGGTCGCACCGAGCGCCATCCAGCCCAAAGGTCACGTCAGCCTGGTTCGCCCGCTGTCTGACTACCCGACCCCGCGCGCTCTGGAAACCGCTGAAATCGCCGACATCGTCGACGCCTACCGCACCGGTGCCGAAAATGCCAAGGCCGCTGGTTTCGACGGCGTGGAAATCCACGGCGCCAACGGTTACCTGCTCGACCAGTTCCTGCAAAGCAGCACCAACCAGCGCACCGACAACTACGGCGGCTCCCTGGAAAACCGTGCGCGGCTGCTGCTGGAAGTGACCGATGCCGCAATCGAAGTCTGGGGCGCCGGCCGCGTGGGTGTGCACCTGTCGCCACGCGCCGACTCCCATGACATGGGCGACGACAACCTGGCCGAAACCTTCACCTACGTCGCTCGCGAACTGGGCAAACGTGGCATCGCGTTCATCTGCTCCCGCGAGAAAGAAGGCGCCGACAGCCTTGGCCCACAACTCAAGGAAGCCTTCGGCGGCCCTTACATCGCCAACGAACGCTTTACCAAGGACAGCGCCAACGCGTGGCTGGCCAGCGGCAAGGCGGATGCGGTCGCTTTCGGCGTCCCGTTCATTGCCAACCCTGACTTGCCGGCTCGCCTGAAAGCCGACGCGCCGCTGAACGAAGCGCGCCCGGAACTGTTCTACGGCAAGGGCCCGGTTGGTTACATCGACTATCCGACGCTGTAATTCACACCGTATAGTTTCAAAGGCCTCCGCGCACTTGCGCCGAGGCCTTTTTTTGTGTCCGTAAAAATCAAACAATACTGCTTTTACTAACGTTCTCGACTTCCCGCCCTCAAACACTCTATTCACATCAAGAAAGATAAATTTATACCTCACTTAAGCTTGCTTATTGAATATGCGCCACTCACGAACAACAATGACTTAAACCCATTAACACCCAAGCACAACTGAAAAGGAATTCAGCCAATGCCTTCACCCGTAAAACCCCTAAAGCATACACTGACAGGGTTAACATTCGCCCTCATGACCAGCAACGCCAGCGTTGCTTCAAACGAAATACATAAGCCACTTATTAAATCCGAAGACCCGGACACAACGACTATTCACTACTACCTTCAAAACCTCACAAACAGCACAATGAAGCTTTCAAAGCCTACAAAAAAACAAATCAACGCTTCCTTCCCCATCAATGAGTTCGATGTCCCCGCCAAGGGCCGAAACGATTACGCAGCTGATTTTCCAAAATTCTTCAGCGCTATTGCTTTCGGTAAAGCGACCGAGTTGACAGAAACATTTGCCTACGCTTCGGGAAACAAGGAATGCCTATACACGGCGTCCATTGAAGTCAGGCTGGAAAAACAAGGGGACGACGTCGAACGAGTACCCCACTGGTCGGGCAAGGGAAAATCAACGGGCGCTGAAGCGGCCGACTGCTCGACTGAAATTCTTGAAGTGCAAAAGGGCTACCCAAACAGCATGAGCATTGAGTTCACCATGGAATAACCCACGCCCCCATCTACGAGCAACCCAATATGCACACCTACAAACTGCCAATACTTGCATTGCTTTTATTTTATTCAATCAATGCAAGCAGCATGACCGACACCGTCATCACCCTCAAACTTTCGAACAATACTTTCGGCACATTAAAAATGAAGAGCATTTCGGGCCTGGAAGTTCCGCTGAATGGTCCCTTGATACTATTTAACGTCGGACCAGGCACCCAAGAGTTCCTCGACATTCCCTACTCCAGACCATTCACACTCGACAAATCAGGTTGGCAACCTCTCAGGCAAAAAATTGCACCTGTCAGCCTCGACCTGGAATATGAAGTACATGGTTATCGATGCCGATTGAAAACCCGAATGGAGGCACCGGTCAGGTACGGTGTTTTAGAGCCTGACTACAAACCTGACTGGAAGATAACAGTCGTACCTTCAGGAAGTGGCCAGTACCAATGCAACGCGACGATTTCAAAAAGGATGACGAGACCACCCTTCAGTTACAGGGTTGACTTTAGTATCAGTAAATAGCCGTCGAAATAAATCGGAGGGAAACGCCCCGACCTCTGTCCCCCCTCCCTCCGAGCTCCCCTGCGCCCCGAGATCAGTTCGCAAACCGATGTCCGCACGGTGCAAAAAACGGAAGACTCACCTTCGCTGATAGTAACGACACAAAATTCCTACAAATTACTGAGCTCGCTACCTGTCAACCTGCCGAGTGTAAGTATATAAAAGCAGCCCATTGCCCCAGCGCGCGTGAAGAACTGTTCATCTACGGCGCCAGCGGTTGACGCACCTGACGCCAATTCCGCATTTTGCTTTATTTGCGCAGGCTGGGGCTAAAGCGCAACAGGTCCAGCCCGGTATCAACCCAACGCTCGGCCTCAATGTGCAGCTGAAAGCTGTCGGGGGCCAACAGCCACTGATACAGAATGCCATCGATAAAAGCGTGCAAGCTGATGGCGGCTCGGGCGGTGTCGAGGTTTTCCGGCAACTGCCCGCGATTCACTGCGTTACTCAAAGCCAGGCCGATCCGCACATTGCAGTCAAGGCTGGCTGCCACGCGCTGTTGGCGCAGGTCGCACATTTCATCGGTGAATTCGCACTTATGAAACAGAATTTCGTTGATGCGCCGGGTTTTCGGGTCCAGTGCAACTTGATGAAACAAATGAATCAACAATTTGCGCATGCAGCCCAACGGATCGAGTTCGTCTTCGCTCTCGCTGGCCCTGGCCATTTCTTCCAGCGGCTCCTGCAAGGTGTCGAGCATGGCCTGCACCAGATCCGCCTTGTTGCTGAAATGCCAGTAAATAGCCCCGCGCGTGACGCCGGCCAGGGTCGCGATATCCGCCAGGGTGGTTCGGGCCACGCCCCGCTCGTAAAAGGCTTTCTCGGCCGCTTCGAGTATCTGGCTACGGGTTTCTTGAGCTTCCTCTTTGGTGCGACGAACCATGGCAGTACAACCTCAATCAGGATGCTTCAGCGATGTCTGAATACCAGCTGAATAAAAGTGGGGCGAGCGTTCTTGGGTATCGTCCCCGGGCCTACAATTCCAATCTTTCAGCGGCGTCTGTAACGGCATGGATACGCAGCCAAGGTATTTACAAACAGCCGTGAACGTAAGTATATTCATTAGCATGCTACTTATCCACCCGGCACCCCATTTTTACCTTCCATCTTTTCTTGTGCGTTTATTTCGCGCCTGACCCGAGGATTTTCATGCAATTCAAGCCAGCTGTTACCGCTCTGGTCGCCGCCGTCGCCCTGGCATCGCTGCTCAGCGGATGCAAAAAGGAAGAAGCACCACCGACCGCACCACCGCCTCAGGTCGGTGTCGTCACCCTTCAGACGCAAACGTTTACGCTCACTTCGGAATTGCCGGGGCGCACCAGCGCGTACCGCGTTGCCGAGGTTCGTCCGCAGGTCAACGGCATCATTCTCAAGCGTCTGTTCAAGGAAGGCAGCGACATCAAGTCCGGCCAGCAGCTGTACCAGATCGATCCATCGATCTATGAAGCGACCCTGAAAAGTGCCGAAGCCAACCTTCGTTCGACCAAATCGGTTTCCGATCGCTACCAGCAACTGGTCAACGAACAGGCCGTGAGCCGTCAGGAATACGACACTGCCGTGGCCAACCGCCTGCAATCGGAAGCCGCGCTGCAAACCGCCCAGATCAATGTGCGCTACACCAAGGTCTACGCGCCACTGACCGGTCGTATCGGCCGCTCTACGGTCACCGAGGGTGCGCTGGTCAGCAATGCCCAGACCGAGGCGATGGCTGTGATTCAGCAACTCGACCCGATCTACGTCGACGTGACCCAGTCTTCGGTTGAATTGCTGCAACTGCGCCGTGACTTGGAAAGCGGTCGCCTGCAAAAGGCCGGCGACAACGCCGCGACCGTCAAGCTGACCCTCGAAGACGGCAGCCAGTACAAACTCGACGGCAAGCTGGAGTTCTCCGAAGTCTCGGTTGACCAGACCACCGGCTCCGTGACCCTGCGCGCCGTGTTCCCGAACCCTGATCACACGCTGCTGCCAGGCATGTTCGTACACGCCCAGTTGCAGGCCGGTGTGAACAGCGCGGCGATCCTGGCCCCGCAACAAGGCGTGACCCGCGATCTCAAAGGCACACCGACCGCACTGGTCGTCGGCCCGGACAACAAGGTCGAACTGCGTCAGCTCAAGGCCAGCCGTACCGTCGGCAACCAATGGCTGATCGAGGACGGTCTGAAAGCCGGCGATCGCCTGATTACCGAAGGCCTGCAATTCGTCAAACCTGGCATTGAAGTCAAGGCCAGCGATGCGACCAACGTAGCCGCCAAGAACCCGGCCCCCGCACAGGCAGCTGACAAGGCTTCCAGCGGCAAAGGGGAGTAACCCATGTCGAAATTTTTTATCGACCGTCCGATTTTCGCCTGGGTAATCGCACTGGTGATCATGCTGGTCGGGGCTCTATCGATCCTCAAGCTGCCGATCAACCAGTACCCGAGCATTGCGCCTCCGGCCATTGCCATTTCCGTGACCTACCCGGGCGCGTCTGCGCAAACCGTGCAGGACACCGTGGTGCAGGTGATCGAGCAGCAGCTCAACGGTATCGACAACCTGCGTTATGTGTCCTCGGAAAGTAACTCCGACGGCACCATGACCATCACCGCGACCTTCGAGCAAGGCACCAACTCCGATACCGCACAGGTTCAGGTCCAGAACAAACTGAACCTGGCCACCCCGCTGCTGCCGCAAGAAGTGCAGCAACAGGGTATCCGCGTGACCAAGGCAGTGAAGAACTTCCTGCTGGTGATCGGCGTGGTGTCGCGTGACGGCAGCATGACCAAGGACGACCTGTCCAACTACATCGTGTCGAACATGCAGGACCCGATCTCGCGGACCGCCGGTGTCGGTGACTTCCAGGTGTTCGGTTCGCAGTACGCCATGCGTATCTGGCTCGACCCGGCCAAGTTGAATAACTTCAACCTGACCCCGATCGACGTCAAGACCGCCATCGCCGCACAGAACGTGCAAGTATCGTCCGGTCAACTCGGCGGCTTGCCTGCCCTGCCCGGCACCCAGCTGAACGCGACGATCATCGGCAAGACCCGTCTGCAGACCGCTGAGCAGTTCGACAAGATCCTGCTCAAGGTCAACAAGGACGGTTCCCAGGTTCGTTTGAAAGATGTCGCCGAAGTCGGCCTGGGTGGTGAGAACTACAGCATCAACGCTCA
This sequence comes from Pseudomonas sp. NFX224, assembly GCF_048565165.1. NCBI lineage: Bacteria > Pseudomonadati > Pseudomonadota > Gammaproteobacteria > Pseudomonadales > Pseudomonadaceae > Pseudomonas > Pseudomonas sp. NFX224. The sequence goes on from NZ_CP183416.1 coordinate 1,534,762, forward strand.
GTTCAACGGTGCCCCGGCATCCGGTCTGGCGGTGAAACTCGCCACCGGCGCCAACGCGCTGGATACCGCCAAGGCGCTGCGCACCACCATCGACAACCTCAAGCCGTTCTTCCCGCAAGGGATGGAAGTGGTGTTCCCGTACGACACCACGCCGGTGGTGACCGAGTCGATCAAGGGCGTGGTTCACACCCTGGTTGAAGCGGTTGCGCTGGTGTTCCTGGTGATGTTCCTGTTCCTGCAGAACTTCCGCGCCACCATCATCACCACGATGACCGTGCCGGTGGTATTGCTCGGTACGTTCGGCATCCTCGCGGCGGCCGGTTTCAGCATCAACACCCTGACCATGTTCGGTATGGTGCTGGCCATCGGCTTGCTGGTGGACGACGCCATCGTCGTGGTGGAAAACGTCGAACGGGTGATGAGCGAAGAAGGCCTGTCGCCCAAGGAAGCCACCAAAAAATCCATGGGCCAGATCCAGGGTGCATTGGTCGGTATCGCCCTGGTGCTGTCGGCGGTATTGCTGCCGATGGCGTTCTTCAGCGGTTCCACCGGTGTGATCTACAAGCAGTTCTCGATCACCATCGTCTCGGCCATGGCCCTGTCGGTACTGGTTGCACTGATCTTTACCCCGGCGCTGTGCGCCACCATGCTCAAGCCGATTGCGAAAGGCGAGCACGGCACCCCGAAACGCGGCTTCTTCGGCTGGTTCAACCGCAACTTCGACCGCGGTGTCAGAAGCTACGAGCGTGGCGTGGGCAGCATGCTTACGCACAAAGCGCCGTACCTGTTGGCGTACCTGATCATCGTCGTCGGCATGATCTGGCTGTTCACCCGTATTCCAACAGCGTTCCTGCCAGAAGAAGACCAAGGCGTACTGTTCGCCCAGGTGCAAACTCCAGCCGGTTCGACTGCCCAGCGCACCCAAGTGGTCGTGGACGAAATGCGTGAGTTCCTGCTGCGTCCGAGCAAGGATGGCGGTGAAGGCGATGCGGTGAACTCGGTGTTTACCGTGACCGGCTTCAACTTCGCCGGCCGTGGCCAGAGTTCGGGTATGGCGTTCATCATGCTTCGTCCTTGGGACGAGCGTAACGCCGACAACAGCGTGTTCAAGGTGGCAGCCCGTGCCCAACAGCACTTCTTCACCTTCCGTGACGCCATGGTGTTCGCCTTTGCCCCGCCAGCGGTACTGGAGCTGGGTAACGCCACGGGTTTCGACGTGTTCCTGCAGGACCGCGCCGGTATCGGTCACGAAAAACTGATGGCTGCCCGTAACCAGTTCCTTGGCATGGCGGCGCAAAGCAAGATTCTGACTCAGGTGCGTCCGAACGGCCTGAACGACGAGCCGCAATACCAGCTGGAAATCGATGACGAGAAGGCCAGTGCCCTGGGCATTACCATCGCCGACATCAACAACACCCTGTCGATTGCCTTGGGCAGTAGCTACGTCAACGACTTCATCGACCGTGGTCGGGTGAAGAAGGTTTACGTGCAAGGCCAGCCTGGCGCTCGCATGAGCCCTGAAGACCTGAAGAAGTGGTACGTGCGCAACAGCGTCGGCACCATGGTTCCGTTCTCGGCGTTCGCCAAGGGTGAGTGGATCTACGGTTCGCCAAAACTGGCCCGTTACAACGGCGTGGAAGCGATGGAAATCCTCGGTGCCCCGGCGCCGGGTTACTCCACCGGTGAAGCCATGGCCGAAGTCGAAGCCATTGCCAAGAAACTGCCGGCCGGTGTCGGTATTTCCTGGACCGGCCTGTCGTACGAGGAACGTTTGTCCGGCTCGCAAGCACCAGCGCTCTATGCCCTGTCGCTGCTGATGGTGTTCCTGTGTCTGGCGGCGCTGTATGAGAGCTGGTCGATTCCGATCGCGGTGATGTTGGTGGTGCCGCTGGGGATCATCGGTGCGTTGATGGCTACCAGCCTGCGCGGTTTGTCCAACGACGTGTACTTCCAGGTGGGCTTGTTGACGACCATCGGTCTGGCGGCGAAAAACGCCATTCTGATCGTCGAATTCGCCAAGGAACTGCACGAGCAAGGGCGCAGCTTGCGCGACGCGGCGATTGAAGCCTGCCGCATGCGTCTGCGACCGATCATCATGACCTCGCTCGCCTTCGTCCTCGGTGTGGTACCACTGGCGATATCCACGGGCGCGGGCTCGGGTAGCCAGCATGCCATCGGTACCGGCGTGATTGGCGGTATGATCACCGCCACCGTACTGGCGATCTTCTGGGTCCCACTGTTCTTCGTCACTGTGTCGGCCATGGGTCAGCGTAAAAAAGTCGACCAGCAAGACGCTACTGAAACTCCTAAAGAGGCTGGCTAATGAGCAAGTCGCTACTCTCCCTGGCAGTCGCCGCCTTCGTGCTCGGTGGCTGCTCGCTGATACCTGATTATCAGCAGCCGGATGCTCCGGTGGCGGGCCAATACCCTCAAGGGCCGGCGTATTCGCCGGCCCAGGCACCGGCGCAAGCCGCTGCCGAGCAGGGCTGGAAGCAGTTTTTCCATGACCCGGCACTGCAGCAGTTGATCCAGGTGTCCCTGGAAAACAACCGTGACCTGCGCGTCGCGGCCCTGAACATCGACGCGTTTGCGGCTCAGTACCGCATCTCCCGCGCCGATCTGTTCCCGGCCGTGTCGGCCAATGGCACCGGCAGCCGTCAGCGGGTTCCGGCCGATGCGTCGCAGACCGGCGAAGCCGGCATCACCAGTTCCTACTCGGCCACCGTGGGCGTCAGCGCCTATGAACTCGACCTGTTCGGGCGGATTCGCAGCCTGAACGAAGAAGCGCTGCAGAAGTACTTCGCCACCGAAGAAGGCCGCCGCAGCACGCAGATCAGCCTGGTGGCCAGCGTGGCCAATGCCTACCTGACCTGGCAGGCCGACAAGGAACTGCTGAAGCTGACGCAGGACACCCTCGCCGCGTTCGAGGAGAGCTACAAGCTCACCGCGCGCAGCAACGAAGTCGGGGTCGCTTCGGCCCTGGACCTGGCGCAGTCGCGTACCTCCGTGGAAAACGCCCGTGCGCAACGGGCGAAGTACACCCGTCAGGTCGCTCAGGACGAGAACAGCCTGGTGTTGCTGCTCGGCACCGGTATCCCGGCCAACCTGCAAACGGCCAAACCGCTGGCGGATGATCTGTTGGCCGAAGTTCCGCCGGGCCTGCCGTCGGATTTGCTGCAACGTCGTCCGGACATCCTGCAAGCCGAATACAACCTGAAAGCGGCCAACGCCAACATCGGCGCGGCACGCGCAGCGTTCTTCCCGAGCATCAGCCTGACCGCCAATGCCGGGACCCTGAGCCCGGACCTGTCCGGTCTGTTCAAGGGCGGTTCGGGCACCTGGCTGTTCCAGCCGCAGATCAACCTGCCGATCTTCAACGCCGGCAGCCTGCGCGCCAGCCTGGATTACTCGAAAATCCAGAAAGACATCGGCGTGGCGAACTACGAGAAGTCCATTCAAACGGCCTTCCAGGAAGTCGCCGACGGCCTGGCCGCCCGCCAGACCTACGTGCAACAGTTGCAGGCGCAGCAAGACTTCGTCAGCGCCAACCAGGACTACTACCGTCTGGCCGAGCGCCGCTACCGCATCGGTGTCGACAGCAACCTGACCTTCCTCGACGCACAGCGTCAGCTGTTCAGCGCGCAGCAAGTATTGATCACCGACCGTCTGGCGCAACTGGTCAGTCAGGTGAACCTGTACAAGGCATTGGGCGGTGGCTGGAATGAGCAGACGGCAAAGATCGAGCCGTTGAAGGAAGAAGCGCCAAAGTTGAAGTTGTTCTGATCCGGCAATAAATAACCGCAACATGGAAACGGACTCCCCATGTTGCGGTTTCGTTACAAGAACTCATACTGACCAACACACTCCGCACCTACACCATAAAACCCACTCACTTTCCAATCAAAGTCAATGGAGCTCCTGATAGTTCTTTGACTCCACAGAAAAATTATTGCACCGAAACGTGACCTTAAGAGTAAAATCCTCGCCGGCCTTAGCAAAATTCAACGAAAACCGAAAGTTACCCTCAACCCGTGCAACCTTGCCATAATTTTCAACAAACCTGAAGAAAATCTCTCCAAGCGCCTCAGTGCTTCTATTGTACTCATCAGCAAGGCCCCGTAGCCTGAACATTGCGGACGCTTCAGGCCATTCGCCAGTAATCTGATGAGTTATTCCAGCTGCCAAGCCTTTACCTACAACCTGTACTTTCAGACCGAGTTCTTCATCTATAGCCGTCAGAAAAAAGCAATTTTCTTTATTGTCCCACAGATCAAAATACACTTCCCTTAAATTAACTTCTACCGTCTTTTCTTCATCACCTTCAAGAACATACTCTCCATACACTCTATCGGCTAGTACTTGAGGAATTACCCTTCCCTTATAAACTAGATTCCCGTCACCATCTTTCGTATATTCAAACCACTTACCTTCTACAATATCCATAACAACATCTCCCTTCAAAGAAGAAAACCACACAACAACAAAAACAATACTAGACTTTAAAAACGCCAAAACAACTATCAGATATACTAGGTTGACACCCTCTCCAAGCTCATACACTCTGAAGAGCTAACCAATATTAAAAAAACAAAATAAATGACTCCATATAAACCAGAAAACATATTGCCTTCCATTTTCGTTCGATAATCGCCCAAAACCCGCTTTCAGCAATTGAACCATCCAGTACATTCCACGCACCATCCGAACCACAAAACCAATAACAACAGGTTCGACACCATGCCCCCGCGCCCCGCCCTGTCCGGCTGATCCCCAAGCGTTACCCCAAAAAATCGTTTATCTGCCCGCACCCTTCCGGTGGCGGCATCACCCCGTTTCATCCCCAAGAATTAGAGAGACCCGAGCCCATGACGCCTTCCACCGCGCAGTTTTTCGTTCCCAGTCTGATCGCCGCCGCCCTGGCCAGTGCAGCCCTGCCCGCACAGGCCGAAGAGTCAGGCTTTGTCGAAGGCGCCAAGGTCAACCTGAACCTGCGCAACTTCTACATCAACCGCAACTTCACCAACCCGACCAAGGCCCAGGGCAAAGCTGAAGAATGGACGCAAAGTTTCATTCTCGACGCCAAGTCCGGGTTCACCCAAGGCACCGTCGGGTTCGGCATGGATGTGCTGGGGTTGTACTCGTTGAAGCTCGATGGCGGTAAAGGCACGGGCGGTACGCAACTGCTGCCACTGGACAGCGACGGTCGCCCGGCGGACAACTTCGGGCGCACCAACGTGGCGTTCAAGGCCAAGTTGTCGCAGACCGAAGTGAAGGTTGGCGAATGGATGCCGGTGCTGCCGGTCCTGCGTTCGGACGACGGTCGCTCACTGCCGCAAACCTTCCGTGGCGGGCAGATCACGTCGAAGGAAATCAACGGCCTGACCCTCTACGGCGGCCAATTCCGCCAGAACAGCCCGCGCGACGACAGCAGCATGGACGACATGTCGATGACCGGCAAAGCGGCGTTCACTTCCGACCGTTTCAACTTCCAGGGCGGTGAATACCTGTTCAACGAGAAACGCACCCAGATCGGTGTGTGGAATGCCGAACTGAAGGACATCTACAGCCAGCAATTCATCAACCTGACTCACAGCCAACCGATCGGCGACTGGACCCTGGGCGCCAACCTAGGGTTCTTCTATGGCAAGGATGACGGCAGCGCCCGCGCCGGCGAGCTGGACAACAAAACCATGTACGGCCTGCTTTCGGCCAAGTACGGCGGCAACACCTTCTACGTCGGCCTGCAAAAACTCACCGGCGACAGCCCGTGGATGCGGGTCAACGGCACCAGCGGCGGCACACTGGCCAACGACAGCTACAACTCCAGCTACGACAACGCCCGGGAAAAATCCTGGCAAGTGCGCCACGACTACAACTTCGTTGCCCTCGGCGTGCCTGGCCTGACGCTGATGAACCGCTACATCAGTGGCGACAACGTGCACACCGGTACGATTACCGATGGCAAGGAATGGGGACGTGAATCGGAATTGGGCTACACCGTGCAGAGCGGCGCGCTGAAAGACTTGAACGTGAAATGGCGCAACTCGACCATGCGCCGGGATTACAGCAACAACGAGTTCGATGAGAACCGGGTGATCATCAGCTATCCGATTAGCCTGTTGTAAATTTCACCACCACCATCGCGAGCAGGCTCGCTCCCACATTAGACCGCGTCCGCCATGGCAACTCGGTCAACTGTGGGAGCGAGCCTGCTCGCGATGGCGTCAGCTCAAACACCGCTGAATCCAGAGATCACTCCCGCGATTCAACCCCCAACTCATCCCACACCGACTCCGCCAGGTGGATCGTCGCGTTCGCTGCCGGAATGCCGCAATAGATCGCACTCTGCATGATCACTTCCTTGATCTCGCCACGGCTGACGCCATTGTTGGCGGCGGCACGCAGGTGCAGTTTGAGTTCGCCCTCGCGGTTCATGCCGATCAGCATGGCGATGGTGATCAGGCTGCGGGTGTGGCGTGGCAGGCCGGGGCGTGTCCAGATGTCGCCCCAAGCGTGACGGGTGATCATCTCCTGAAACTCCGAGTTGAACTCGGTCAGGGCGGTCAGGCTGCGGTCGACGTGGGCGTCGCCGAGCACCGCGCGGCGGACTTTCATTCCCTCGTCGTAACGTTGTTTCTCGTCCACAAAAAAATCCTCAATGAGCCGACAGAAACGCCAGAACCCGCTCGCTGAACGCGCTGCCGGCCTGGACGTTGGACAGGTGCGCGGCATAAAACTCAGCGTATTCGGCGCCCGGCACATGTTCCTGAATGAAATGCCCGCCGGACGGCGGAGTGACCGCATCCTGAGCGCCGGCGATCACCAGCAATGGCGCCTTGATCGACGACAACTGATCACGGAAATCGGCATCGCGCACCGCCGCACAGTTGGCTGCGTAGCCTTGCGGCGAAGTCGCCGCGAGCATGTCGGTAATCTGTTTGGCCGCCTTCGGGTTGGCCTCGGAGAAGTCCGGAGTGAACCAGCGTGCAATCGACGCGTCACGCAGGGCAACCATGGCCGCCTGACCATCGCGCAGCACCATTTCAATGCGCGGATTCCAGATCGACGGATCGCCGATTTTCGCTGCGGTATTGCAGACGATCAGCTTGTTCAGACGATCGCCGGCATTGACGCCCAGCCACTGACCGATCAACCCGCCCATGGACAATCCACAGAAATGCGCACGCTCGATGTGCAAGGCATTGAGTAGCGCCAGCACGTCGTGGCCCAGTTGCTCGATGCTGTACGGCCCCGGCGTCACCAGCGATTTGCCGTGACCGCGAGTGTCGAAACGCAGCACGCGGAAATGCTCGGTGAATGCAGGGATTTGTGCGTCCCACATGTGCAGGTCAGTGCCCAGGGAGTTGGACAGCACCAGCACCGGCGCATCGACCGGTCCATCGAGTTGGTAATGCAGTTCGCCATCGGCGAGTTGAACGAAAGCCACAGCAATCTCCTTCAGGCAGTCAATGCAGAATGTTCGGACACCGCTCGCTCGACCCAGGTTTTGGCCTGGCCGAGGTAATAAGCGGGGTCCAGCAGATGATCGAGTTCGGCGGCCGACAGTTCGGCAGTCACTTGCGGTTCGTCGCCAAGCACCGCACGCAGATGACGCTGTTCGGCCACGGCGCGTTTGCAGCATTGCTCCAACAGATGATGCGCGGTATCGCGCCCCACCCGTTGTGCGAGAACGATGCTCACCGCTTCGGCGAGCACCAGGCCTTGGGTCAGGTCGAGGTTGCGCGCCATGCGTTGGGCGTCCACTTCCAGACCCTGGGCGACCAACAGCGCTTGTTGCAGGCTGCCGGACACCAGGCAGCAAATCTCCGGCAGGGTTTCCCACTCGGCATGCCACAACCCAAGGCTGCGCTCGTGTTCCTGGGGCATGGCGCTGAACAGCGTCGAGAGCAAACCCGGTACGCGAGTCGCCGCGCCGATCAGCACAGCAGCCCCTACCGGGTTGCGTTTGTGCGGCATGGTCGAGGAACCGCCCTTGCCTGGCGCCGACGGCTCGAACACTTCGCCCGCTTCGGTTTGCATCAACAGGCTGATGTCGCGACCGAATTTTCCGAGGCTACCGGCGATCAGTCCAAGCACCGCGCCAAATTCCACCACGCGATCGCGTTGGGTGTGCCATGGCTGTTCAGGCAGATTCAGTTGCAGCTCTTCGGCCAACGCCTGGGCAATCGGCATGGCCTGATCACCGAGCGCGGCGAGCGTCCCGGAAGCACCGCCGAATTGCAGCACCAGCAGGCGTGGCTTGAGTTCGATCAGACGCTGGCGACTGCGTGTTACCGCGCCCAGCCAACCGGCGATTTTCATGCCGAGGGTGACCGGCGTGGCGTGCTGCAACCAGGTGCGTCCAGCCAGCGGCGTGGCCGCATAACGCTGAGCCTGAGTCGCCAGAGTCTGCCCCAATTGCGCCAGTCCTTTCTCGATCAGTTCCAGCGCCTGGCGCAGTTGCAGCACCAGGCCGCTGTCCATCACATCCTGACTGGTCGCGCCCAAATGTACGTAGCGCTCGGCTTCGGCATCCTTCGTGGCGATCTGCTTGCCCAATGCCTTGACCAACGGAATCGCCGAATTCCCCGCCGTGGCAATCGCCTCGCCGAGGGCTGCAAAGTCGTAATGCCCGGCCTGACACGCCGCCATGATCGGCGCCACCGCCGTCTGCGGAATCAAACCGACCCGTGCTTCGGCCCGGGCCAACGCTGCTTCGAAATCGAGCATGGCCTGGACCCGGCCCTGATCGCAGAACACGTCGCGCATATCTCGGGCAGTGAAATAGGCATCGAACAATTGATTGCCCGGTCGCTGGTTCATAAACAGTCCCTGGAGGCGCGGGCCGGTGAGGCCCGCGTAAAGATCAAAGATCGTGGTGCAGATACTTCGCCTGTCTCGGCAGACGCAGGCTGAACAGGAACGCGATCGCCATCATCACCGTCACGTACCAGTAGAAGGAGTTTTCCATGCCCACGGCCTTGAGGCTCAAGGCCACATATTCCGCCGAACCGCCGAAGATTGCATTCGCCACCGCGTACGCCAGGCCAACGCCCAGTGCGCGCACTTCCGGTGGGAACATTTCGGCTTTCACCAGGCCGCTGATCGAAGTGTAGAAACTGACGATTGCCAGCGCCACGGTGATCAATACAAACGCCAGGAACGGGCTGCTGACGCTTTTCAGGCTCAGCAAAATCGGCACGGTGCACAAAGTGCCAAGGGCGCCGAACCAGAGCATCGAGTTACGTCGGCCGATCTTGTCGGCGAGCATGCCGAAGATCGGTTGCATGCACATGTAAAAGAAAAGCGCGCCGGTCATGATGTAGCTGGCGGTCTTGGCGTGCATGCCGGCGGTGTTCACCAGGTACTTCTGCATGTACGTGGTGAAGGTGTAGAAAATCAGCGAGCCACCGGCGGTGTAACCCAACACGGTGATGAACGCGGCTTTGTGGTCGCGAAACAGCGCCTTGATGCTACCGGCATCCTTGTTCTCGCGCATTTCCTTGCTGGTGGTTTCTTTCAGCGAACGACGCAGGAACAGCGAAATCACCGCCGCCACCGCACCGACCACGAACGGGATCCGCCAGCCGTAGGCACGCAATTCGTCTTCATTGAGGAACTGTTGCAGGATCACCACCAGCGACACCGCCAACAGCTGGCCGCCAATCAGGGTCACGTACTGGAACGACGCGAAGAACCCGCGCTGGCCCTTGAGCGCGACTTCGCTCATGTAGGTCGCTGTGGTGCCGTACTCGCCACCCACCGACAAGCCTTGCAGCAAGCGAGCGAACAGCAACAGGATCGGCGCCCAGACGCCGATGCTGGCGTACGTCGGCAGGCAGGCGATCAGCAAAGAGCCGAAGCACATCATCAGAATCGAGATCAGCATCGAATTCTTGCGCCCGTGCTTGTCCGCGACACGGCCGAAGATCCAGCCGCCAATCGGCCGCATCAGGAACCCGGCGGCGAACACCCCCGCGGTGTTGACCAACTGCACCGTGGGGTTGTCAGACGGGAAGAACGCCGGGGCGAAGTAGATCGCACAGAAGGCGTACACGTAGAAGTCGAACCATTCGACGAGGTTGCCGGACGAAGCGCCGACAATGGCGAAGATCCGCTTGCTGCGTTCTTCGCCCGTATAAAGAGCTGTAGGTGCTGTGGGCGTTGTCATTGTTTTTTCACTCAATGGGGACAGTGAGAGTCTAGACACACTTTGCAACAGTCCCGTTCCGCAGATAGATCAGCAACATAAACCCCTGTAGGAGCGAGCCTGCTCGCGATGGCGTCGTATCAGGCGATATCAATGTTGTCTGATACACCACTTTCGCGAGCAGGCTCGCTCCTACAGGTGTTGCGGTGTTCACTTAATAATCGAAAAACACCGTTTCCGCATCGGTACCCTGCAGAATCACATTCCACTGGTACACACCCGCCGCATCCGGCTTGGCCAGCAGCGTCCCGCGACGTTCGACCGGTACGCATTCCAGCAGCGGATCGTCGACGTTGGCCGGCTCGCCATCAAAGTAGATGCGCGTCAGCAGGTGCTTCACCAGGCCACGGGCAAACACCAGCACGACAAGGTGCGGCGCCTGGGTCGAGCCCTTCAGGCCTTCGACCGTACCCGGTTTGATCGTGGTGAACCGGAAACGCCCTTCAGCGTCCACCGGCACCCGGCCAAAACCTTCGAAATTCGGGTCGAGGGGTTTGTCCTGTTCGTCTTCCGGATGGTCGTACTTGCCGGCAGCGTTGGCCTGCCAGACTTCCAGCATCGCGTCGTTGACGACATCGCCGTTGCCATCGACCACTTGCCCGGAGATCGCCACGCGCTCGCCCAGGGTTTGTTCGACGGTCAGGTTTTCGCGGTTCAGCCAGGTCAGGCCGATGTGATAGTACGGCCCGACGGTGTGGGACGTGGTCGCAGTCAGCGTCATCTTATTTCTCCATCGGCGTGGCATCGCGGCCGCGCAAGACGATGTCCCAGCGATAACCGAGGGCATAGGAAGGGATGGTTTTTTCCAGATCGAACGTGGCGATCAAACGCTCTTTGGCGCGGGTATCGGGCACGCAGTTGTAGATCGGGTCATACGCCAGCAGCGGGTCGCCCGGGAAATACATCTGCGTGACCAGACGCGTCAGGATGCTCGGCCCGAACAGCGAGAAATGGATGTGCGCCGGGCGCCAGGCGTTGTGGTGGTTACCCCACGGATACGCGCCAGGCTTGATGGTCTGGAACTGGTACCAGCCATCGGCGTCGGTCACGGTGCGACCAGTACCGGTGAAGTTCGGGTCCAGCGGCGCGTCGTGCAGATCACGGGCATGGGCGTAGCGACCGGCGGCGTTGGCCTGCCAGATCTCCACCAGAATCCCCGGCACCGGCAGACCGTTCTCATCCAGCACACGGCCGTGGATGATGATGCGCTCGCCCTGCGGCTCACCTTCGTGTTGAGCGGTCAGGTCGTTGTCTTTCTCATTGACGCGCTCGGCGCCGATGGTCGGACCGGTGATTTCCGACAGTGAGTGCGGCAAGAACACCAACGGCTTGGACGGCGAGCGCAGGTTGGTGGATTGGTAGGTCGGGTGCAGGTATGGCGGTTGAGTGCCTTCCTGCGGACGACGGTAACCAGGCTTGTCAGTCATGAAACATTCCTCTGTTCTTATAAATCGTCAGAGCGCGTCAGACGCGCTCGATCGCCAAAGCCAGACCTTGGCCGACGCCGACGCACATGGTCGCGAGACCTTTCTTGCCACCGGTTTTTTCCAGCTGATGCAACGCGGTCAACACCAGACGCGCACCGCTCATGCCCAACGGATGGCCCAACGCAATGGCGCCACCGTTAGGGTTGACCTGGGCCGCGTCGTCGGCGACTCCCAGCTCACGCAACACCGCCAGGCCTTGGCTGGCGAAGGCTTCATTGAGTTCGATCACGTCGAAATCGCTGACCGCCACACCGAGGCGCTCGATCAGTTTGCGCACCGCGGGGACCGGGCCGATACCCATCACGCGTGGTGCAACACCGGCGCTGGCCATGCCCAGCACTTTGGCGCGAGCGGTCAGACCGTGTTTTTTCACTGCTTCGGCTGAAGCCAGGATCAACGCGGCGGCACCGTCGTTCACGCCCGAGGCGTTGCCGGCAGTGACGGTTTTGTCGGGACCATTGACCGGTTTGAGTTTAGTCAGCGCTTCCAGCGTGGTGTCGGCGCGAGGATGCTCGTCCTGGCTGACCACGGTTTCACCCTTCTTATGGCTGATGCGCACTTCGACGATTTCTTCGGCGAAAAAGCCTGCGGCTTGCGCGGCGGCGGTGCGTTGCTGACTGCGCAGGGCAAACGCGTCCTGATCGGCGCGGGACACCTTGTAGTCGTCAGCCACGTTGTCGGCGGTTTGCGGCATCGCGTCCACGCCGTACTGGGCTTTCATCAACGGGTTGATGAAGCGCCAGCCGATGGTGGTGTCTTCCAGCTTCATGTTGCGCGAAAACGCCGCATCAGCCTTGCCCATCACGAACGGCGCACGGGACATCGACTCGACACCACCGGCAATCGTCAGCTCCATTTCGCCACTGGCGATGGCGCGGAACGCGGTGCCGATGGCGTCCATGCCCGAAGCACAAAGACGATTGAGCGTTACGCCCGGAATGGTTTCCGGCAGGCCCGCCAGCAGCAGCGCCATGCGCGCCACGTTGCGGTTGTCTTCACCGGCCTGGTTGGCGCAGCCGAGGAACACCTCGTCCACCGCGTTCCAGTCCACCGACGGATTGCGCTCCATCAAGGCCTTGATTGGCACGGCGGCCAGGTCGTCGGCGCGAACGGTCGACAAGCCGCCGCCAAAACGGCCGATGGGGGTACGAATCGCATCGCAGATATAAACGTCACGCATCAAGCTTCTCCTGGGGTTTGGCCATGGGCGGCAGCGGTACGGGCTTCAAGATCACGCAGTGCGGTGAGTTCAACCTCGGACGGCTCCGCGGTGATTGCCACGCTGTCGGCAAAACGGATCGGCCAACCGGTGGCGGCGACCACTTGCTCGCGGGTCACGCCCGGATGCAATGCGGTGACCACGAATTCGTGGGTGCCCTCTTCCGGCTCCATGGTGCACAGGTCGGTGATGATCCCGACTGGACCAGCGCCGGGCAGGCCGAGACGCTTGCGCGAGTCGCCGCCTTCACCGTGGCCGACCGAAGTAATGAAGTCGAGCTTGTCGACGAAGGAACGCGACGATTGCTTGAGGATGATCAGCACGCTCTTGGCGGAACCTGCAATCTCCGGCGCGCCACCGGCACCGGGTAGACGGACTTTTGGTGCGTGGTAATCGCCAACCACGGTGGTGTTGATGTTGCCGAAACGGTCGACTTGCGCGGCGCCGAGGAAACCGACGTCAATGCGCCCGCCCTGCAGCCAGTAACGGAAAATCTCGCCGGTCGGGACCACGGTGTCGGCGGTTTCCGCCAACTCACCATCACCGATCGACAATGGCAACACGCTCGGCTTCGCACCGATCGGACCTGATTCGTAGATCAGCACGACGTCCGGTGAAGACGTCAGGCGCGCCAGGTTGGCGGCTTTCGATGGCAGGCCGATACCGACGAAGCACACCGAACCGTTCTTCAGACGGCGAGCGGCGGCGACGGTCATCATTTCATTGGTGGTGTAAGTCATGACTTCGCCTCCGAAGCGGCGGCCAGTTTGGCCTGGAACTCGCTAAAGTCTGCGCTGCCATGGATGTACTCGTTGATCCACGCGGTGAAGGTGTCACGGTCGCGGGCAATCGGGTCCCAGGCTTGATAGAAGCGGTTGTCGCGTTCGTTGTAACCGTGGGCGTAGGACGGATGCGCGCCGCCCGGTACATGGCAGACCGCGCTCAAGGCCCAGGTCGGCAGCACGCAAGAGTTCATCGGCGCGTTGAGGTCGTCGACGATTTCTTCAACGGTAACGATGCAACGCTTGGCGGCCAGTGCGGCTTCTTTCTGCACGCCGAGGATGCCCCACAGCAGCACGTTGCCCTTGCGGTCGGCTTTCTGCGCGTGGATCACGGTGATGTCCGGGCGAACCGAAGGCACCGCGGCCAGCACTTCACCGGTGAATGGGCAGGTGACCGATTTGATCAGCGGGTTGACCTTCGGCAGGTCGGAACCGGCGTAGGCACGCAGCACCGCGAACGGTAGGCCGGAAGCGCCGGCGACGTAGGCATTGGCCAGGTCGGCGTGGCTGTGTTCTTCGATTTCCAGCGCGCGTGGCCACTGCTTCTCGACCGCGTCACGCAGACGATGCAGCGAACCGACGCCCGGGTTACCGCCCCAGGAGAAAATCAGCTTGCGGGCACAACCGGCACCGATCAACTGGTCGTAGATCAGGTCAGGGGTCATCCGCACCAGGGTCAGATCTTTCTTGCCCTGACGAATGATTTCGTGACCTGCCGCCGTAGGGATCAGATGGGTAAAGCCTTCGAGCGCAACGGTATCGCCGTCGTTTACGAACTGCTTCACCGCGTCGTGCAGCGAAAGAATCTCAGCCATTGGGGCAGGCTCCCATTTGGTATTAACCGACAGTGAAAAAAAGGCGCCGATGCGCAGCGCCTCAATGACTGCAGATTAAGCCTGTGAAAAATGCCAAACAATCCGATAATCGACTGAGTGTTCGTTTATCGAACACATTGTTGTCTGGCTACCGATCGTCGCTCAAGTCGCGTCCGCATGGCTGACCATGCCCTTGATCACCACCGCCGTGGTCGCCAACGCTGCCGGAATCACCAATGCCGTCAGCACTTGCTCGAAGTTCCAGCCCAGGCCCAACAGCGTCGCGCCCATCCAGGCGCCGAGGATCGCGCCAAAGCGGCCGATGCCGAGCATCCACGACACACCGGTCGCACGTCCCTGAGTCGGATAGAACCGCGCAGCCAGCGACGGCATCGCCGATTGAGCACCGTTGACGCACATCCCGGCTACCAGCACCAGAGTCGCCAGCAACGTGATGTTGCCCAGGCTCTGCCCTACCGCGTAGGCAAATACCCCGGCCAGCAGGTAGAAAATGCCGATGACCTTGTGCGGATTGAACCGGTCCATCGCCCAACCTACGCCCACCGCGCTCAGTACACCGCCAAACTGGAACAGTGCGCCGATGAACGCTGCTTGCTCCATGCTCGCGCCGCTGTCGCGCATCAGGGTCGGCAGCCAACTGGTCAGCAGGTAAACGATCACCAGGCCCATGAAATAGGTCAGCCACAGCAGCAACGTGCCGACGCTGTAGGTGCCGGAGAAGATCACCGCAAACACGTTGCGCGCCTTCACGGTTTTCTGTTCCGGCACGCTGAAGCTCGACGCTTGGGCTACGACGGTTGGGTCGATGGGCGCCAGGGTCTTGCGCACCTTGTCGGTGCCACGGTTACGGACGACGAGATAGCGCGCCGACTCCGGCAGCCAGAACAGCAGGACGACCGCAAGGATCAACGGCAAAATCCCGCCGATCAGCAACAGGCTGTGCCAGCCGAATGCCGGGATCAGCTTGGCCGAAATGAATCCGCCACCGGCCATGCCCAGGTTGAAACCACAGAACATGCTGGTCACCAGCAGGGATTTCTTGCGTTCCGGGGTGTACTCCGACAGCAGCGTGGTGGCGTTCGGCATGCCCGCGCCCAAGCCCAAACCGGTCAGAAAGCGCAGCACCAGCAATTGATCGACGTTGGTGCTGTACGCCGAAGCCAGGCTGAAGGCGCCGAACAGCAATACCGCGCCCACCAGCACGACTTTTCGCCCGAAGCGGTCAGCCAACGGGCCGGAGCCCAGTGCACCGAACACCATGCCGATCAGTGCCGCACTCATCACCGGGCCCAGGCTGGCGCGGTCAATGCCCCAGTCCTGAGACAGCGCCGGCGCAATGAATCCCATGGCCGCGGTATCGAGGCCATCGAGGAAGACAATCAGGAAACACAGGATCACCACCCGCCACTGATAGCGCGAAATGGGTTGAGCATTGATGAAGGACTGCACGTCTAGGCAGTTACCTACAGCGGACTGAGGCTGGTTCATTATTTTTATCCATGTATCACAGTCAAACGGGGAGCCAGCCAACGCTGGCGCAGCCGCGACAGTAATGATCCGGAGGAAACAGCGTCAATTCGCCGGACGCAACTCTGTGCGTTTATCGAACACCTTAGGCAAACAGCTGAGCGCTGAGGTCGCGACTGGCGCTTAACAAGCCGGGAAGAAAGCGTTGTTCCAGTTCGTTGCGGCTGACCCGCCCGGCATGGGTGCTGACGTTAAGGGCCGCGACCACTTGACCGGAGGCGTCGTACACCGGGACGGCAATCGAGCGCAGGCCTTGCTCTAGCTCCTGATCGACGATGCACCAGCCCTGTTGTCGAACTTCCTGAAGGCATTCGAGCAGCGCTTCGGGTGTGTGAATGGTTCGGCTGGTCTTGGCCTGCATGTCGGCGTGATCAAGGTATTCGCCGAGCGACGTGTCATCCAGCGCGGCGAGCAAAATCCGGCCCATCGACGTGCAATAAGCCGGCAAGCGCCCGCCCACCGAAAGGTCGACCGAAATCAGGCGCTGGGTCGTCGCCGAACGGGCGATGTAGAGGATGTCGTCGCCTTCCAGGGTGGCCATGTTGCAGGCTTCGTGCAATTGCTCGCTCATGCGGTCCAGGTACGGCTGAGCCGAAACCGCGAGTGGCGTCGAGGATACGTAGGCATGGCCGAGGGTCAGCACTTTGGGCAGCAATGAATAGGTGCGACCGTCGGTGGTGGCATAACCGAGTTTGATCAGGGTATGCAGGCAACGTCTGACAGCGGCGCGAGGAATTTCCGTGCGGTGGCTGATCTGGGCGATGGTCAGGTGCCGTTTGCGCTCCTGGAATGCCTGCACGACAGCCAGCCCACGCGCCAGCGAGGTCATGAAGTCCGGGTCACCGGTCATGGCCTGGATCCGCTTGGCGGGCGAAGCGACGATCGGAGGTGCGACTGAAGCGAAGGAATTGCGCAGTTGATCGTTCATTTAAGGTCCTTTTCCCACACGGATCAGCGCCTATTACAAGCGCCATGGACCCGGTAAACAAGACCGGGCAAGCAACATCGGGCGATTATCGAACCATCGACCGATAATCGCAATCGACTGATCCCACCTTTGCAGCCATCAACAGACGGGATTACGACCCTCTCATTACATATTTTTGCCGAGGCCGGAATGCAGACTTAAAGGCAGATGTAGTTGCCACTAAGTTGTTCGACTTAATGGCGCCAGAAAGGCATCGCTGCACCGTGACCCTAGCCAATGCGCTAGTTGACAGTAAAAGTTACGAGCAACAAAACAATCACACATCAAGATCTACTTTTAACTGTTTGGCGATAGTGTTCTGTGAATCGCTCGCTATAATGCAAATCAGTAGCCAGACGGTTTTTTACTCGCCGTTCCCGCTACCTGGTGGCGCGATGTCCCATCGCCGCTGCCTCCGGCAAGCGCCCTACGCTGACTGCATTCGCATCGCCAATGCGCTCGCCGAAACAGGAATCTGATGCTACGTCAGCTATTTGCCTCTGGTGCCGTGGCCGCCTGCAACATGGACGTATTGATCGCCCTGCCGTAAAAACAATGCCTGCATGGGCCTTGTCCTTTCGACGAGCGTGGTCAATACATTGAACGCAGCGCGTTTCACCAGAATTTATCTCAACTCAATCAGGTAGCACTGTGACGAAAGACGAACTGCGCGTGGAACTTGAGCGCCAGGAACAACGTTACAAGGAAGTTTACGGCGGGGAAGTCACCACCTACGCCGCCCAGCCCGAACCGGAACGCAAGCCCTGGCGTAAACGCGCCACCGTTCAGGATCAGGTTTTCAAGCAAGAACTGGAAAAAATGGAAAAGGAACTCAAAACCGAAGAGCCATGACGACCTCGGTTTGAATCCCTCCAAGGGTCTGCGTTTGCACCCGGTAAAAGCGGGATGCATCGATGTTGCCTTTCGCGCCCGCTACAAGCGGGCAGCGGCCACCTTGATCATCTGACAGGGTAAAAGGCTCATAACTGACCCTGTTCTCAGAATTTTCATACAAGCGAACAAGCCCGTCCTCCAGGCTTGCGAAACCCTTGTAGCAAAAGCGTTTTCGAATAAATTCAATGACTTGCAACCCCTGAAAAAACACGGGGACCGAAGCTACGGTCCCAAGAAAATTCGTTGAAGAATGTTACCGACGAGCAGCTAGTGCATTGATTGGCACGCTTTTCTGGCATAATCCCGCCCCCCTTATGACCGGGTCAGAAAACCTTCATGATCGATTTATTCAGCGGACTGGATGCTTGGGTGCTTGTGAGCCTCCTGCTCGCCCTGACTTTTGTCCTCGCCTTCGAGTTCATCAACGGATTTCATGACACCGCTAACGCGGTAGCCACTGTTATCTACACCAAAGCGATGCCGCCTCATCTGGCAGTGTTCTTTTCCGGTGTGTTCAATTTCCTCGGCGTGTTGCTGGGCGGCGTTGGCGTGGCGTATGCCATTGTCCACTTGCTGCCGGTGGAACTGCTGATCAATGTGAACACCGGTCACGGACTGGCGATGGTGTTCTCGTTGCTCGCCGCAGCCATCACCTGGAACCTGGGCACCTGGTACTTCGGTATCCCCGCTTCCAGCTCCCATACGCTGATCGGTTCGATCCTCGGCGTGGGCCTGGCGAACGCCCTGATCAACGAAATTCCGTTGGCCGATGGCGTGAACTGGCAGAAAGCGATCGATATCGGCATGTCGCTGGTGTTCTCGCCAATGGCAGGTTTCCTGATCGCCGCGCTGATCCTGATCGGTCTGAAATGGTGGCGTCCGCTGTCGAAGATGCACAAGACCCCGGAACAGCGCCGCAAGATCGACGACAAGAAACACCCGCCGTTCTGGAATCGCCTCGTGCTGGTGATCTCGGCCATGGCCGTGAGCTTCGTGCACGGTTCCAACGACGGTCAGAAAGGTATCGGCCTGATCATGCTGGTGCTGATCGGTATCGTGCCGGCGCAGTTCGTTCTCGACTTGAACAGCACCACGTACCAGATCGAGCGTACCCGCGACGCCACCCTGCACCTGAGCCAGTTCTACCAGCGCAATTCCGAAACCCTGGGCGAGTTCCTGGCCCTGGGCAAAAGCGTGGAAGGTGACCTGCCGGAGAAATTCCGTTGCAACCCGCAACAGACCGAACCGACCATCACCGCCCTGCTGGGCACTCTCAAGGGCGTAGCCGACTACCACTCGCTGCCGTCTGAAAGCCGCATCGAAGTGCGTCGCTACCTGCTCTGCCTGGATGACACGGCGAAGAAGGTCAGCAAGCTGCCAAGCCTGGCCCCTCGTGAAAAGGCTGACCTGGACAAACTGCGCAAAGACCTGACCACCACCACCGAATACGCGCCGTTCTGGGTGATTCTGGCGGTCGCACTGGCCTTGGGCCTGGGCACCATGGTTGGTTGGAAACGCGTGGTACTGACCATCGGCGAGAAGATCGGCAAGCAGGGCATGACCTATTCCCAGGGCATGTCGGCGCAGATCACCACTGCCAGCCTGATCGGCATGGCCAACATCTTCAGCCTGCCGGTGTCGACCACCCACGTCCTGTCCTCGGGCGTAGCCGGCACCATGGTCGCCAACAAAAGCGGCCTGCAGGGCGGCACCGTCAAGACCATCCTGCTGGCCTGGGTTCTGACCCTGCCGGCAACCGTGGCCCTGTCGGCCGGGTTGTTCTGGTTGGCGTCGAAGGCACTCGGCAGCTGATAAGCCGCCGAACGAAAAAGGCGCGCTCCGCAAGGACCGCGCCTTTTTTATTACCGAATCTTCGCGACATCACAAATCACGGCAGGAGCTGCCGCAGGTTTGCGCGTATCAATTTTCAGGATCGAGTAGGAGGCGGGGTTGCCCCCGCCGTCCTCTCACACCACCGTACATACGGTTCCGTATACGGCGGTTCCTGCCTACTGACATACAACGTCAGCGAGCTTGGTTCCGTTGATGTGTCGCCTGTGGTATCTAAGCGCCCAGACCGGCCCTCGGAGCTTCCGGCTCCTACCTCCTGATGGTCTCGACCCCCGCTATGCGGTGTTTCTGCTTTACGCTCCAACAGAGATCACACCCGACTATCCACTCATGGCAGGTTCAGCCCTTCGTTACTCCGGTGTCGAGCAACTACTACGGCCTCTGCTGACTTCTGTCGCCCATCCCGTCATCTCGCGACGCCGGTAGCACATGGCAGGCTATACAGATCTCCCAGGGTGATTCGCGCGACCTTCCTGCTTATGCCTGTCGGATCTACGTCACAGCGTTCCGTGCAAGTATTGGGCTTTGAAGATATTGGCCTTCTTACCCCGCTGCACCGCCTAATCCGCTTCCTGTTCGTCAGGCCAGCATTTTGCCTCGGGCTTCCTTCAGATTCGCAGTCACCCGCGACACCCTTGCCTCTGGCTAACACTTCCCCTTGCCGGGTGTGTAGAGGACTTTCACCTCCAAGTCACCAGCGTGGCCACCACAGCCAAGCTGGTTGCGCTTACGCGCAACGCGCCATGCCTGGCGCACCAAAAAAAAGGTTCTCCACGGAATCCCGGGAAACACAGAAACAAGAACGCCGATTTGATTGATGATGTTCGTGCGAGCAAACACATCTAACAAACCGGCGTTCTTATGCGCGATATTAATACTTTCCTTCCGTTTTGGGAGGGCTTTTCTGTCGTCACGATCAAGCCTGAGGGTGATGCCCTACGGATCGAACTGACTCCTCACGCCACCCGATTTCCTTCCTGTGGCGGCTGCCAAAAGCCTTGTTCAACCACTCATGAGTATTGCGAGCGAACCGTTCGCGATTTGCCCATTCTCGGCCGCGCGGTACGCCTCAGCGTGCTGCTCAGGCGCGTTGGCTGCCGCGACTGTGGCAAACGCATGGAGGCCGTGAGTTGGCTGGATCGCTATGCGCGCATGACACGCCGCTTGGCTGATGCGGTTATTCAGGCCAGCGAACGCCTTCCCACCCTGCACGTGGCCCAGATGTTTGGGCTGCATTGGGACACCGTGCGGTTGCTGGAGCGTCGGGCCTTGCAAGCGGCATTGAGCGAGTTGCCGACGGCTCAACCACGACGCCTGGTGATGGATGAATTCGCGCTGTTTAAAGGGCATCGCTACGCCAGTGTTGTGTTGGATGCCGATACGCGACGAGTGCTATGGATCGGCGAAGGTCGCAGCCGGGCGGCAGTTCGGCCCTTTTTCGAAGAGCTTGGGCCAGAGGGATGTGCTCGAATCGAAGCGGTGGCAATGGACATGAACACTGCGTTTGACCTGGAGGTTCGTCAGCACTGCCCGAAAGCGCGTGTGGTCTACGACCTCTTTCATGTGGTGGCCAAATATGGCCGAGAGGTCATTGACCGGGTCCGCGTCGACGAAGCTAACCGATTGCGTCATGACAAGCCGGCTCGCAAGGTCATCAAGCAGGCGCGATGGCTATTGCTGCGCAATCCACAGAATCTGAAAACGCCGGAACAGCAGGTTCGCTTGCAAGATTTGTTGGCGGCCAACCAATCGCTGATGACGGTGTATTTGATGAAGGCTGAGCTCAAAACACTCTGGACACCGAGTGCTGCCTGGGCTTGGCGATCGGCCTGGAAGCAATGGCTGCGCCATGCTCATGAAAGCGAACTACCGGCACTGATCCAGTTCGCCAATCGGCTGAAGGCTTACTGGCGAGGCATCGTCAGTCGGGTTCGCTGGCCGATGCACACAGGGCAGTTGGAAGGTATAAACAATCGAATAAAGGTCATCAAACGGATGGCGTACGGTTACCGGGATAGCGAATTCTTTTTCATGAAGATCAAGAGCGTCTTTCCCGGTAATCCGTGAAGAACCAAAAAAAAGGGCAACCGAAGTTGCCCAAAATGCCTTGCGTGCTCATTACATCCAGAAAGACCTACGGCTTTTTCCGCTTGTGCGAATCCTTCCAGATAAAAAATCCGAATCCTGCAAAAAAAACGAACATGAGGCTGACAGTCAGCACTCCGGCGATCACCACGTTGTCGAAAAACATGACGCGTCTCCTGCTGTTGCCCTGTTGCGATAGGGCTAAGTTACCCAAACGGGCAGGAGAAAATATTGACCGGGATCAATGTCGCCCGAGACTGGGCCTAAAGGAGGGGAAAAACTGACCTGCATCAATCGATGCAGGGGATTCAGCGTTTTTTCGGCTTGTTTTTCGGCTTCTTCTTCTCTTTACCCAGCGGCATGGCCTGTTCGAACGCCTGGCGAACTTCATTGAGTCGCTTGTCGTTGAGGTCATGGACACGCTTGGCGCGTTCGGCGTTGAGGTCGATTAACTTGTCGTCTTGGCTCATGTTCTGTGCATCGCTTGGAATGAAATTCAGCTGCCGCAACATCCGACAGGATTGCCCCAATAATGCGGTCTGGCGACGGTGCTGACCAGCCGCGACCTCAAATCTCGATATCGACCCACAAGCCCTGACGGGGCTGATCTTCCATCAGCGGCGCCACAGGTACCGTGTTGTCGGCATTGAGTTCGTCACCCGGAATGGCCAGGTGCGCTTCAGGGTCTTCGTCGGCTTCTCGGCGACGCCTTTGCTGTTCCTGCTTGCGACGCTGTTCCTCGCGCAGCAGCAAGGCGGCGTCTTCAGGATCGCGTTTTTTCAGGTCGATGGTGCTGTCGGTGGAGCTTTCCTGCACCGGTACAACGGGCGCGATGTCCGGGCGCGGGCGGACCGGGTCGTGCTGGGAAGTGATCGGCACGGCACTCAAGGGAAGCATCGGTGGCAGCATATTTTTTAGTCTCCTGTCAGCAGGATGTCGGCTGCGGGGATAGCGACTTGAGCCATCGGTCGCAAACTGTGACCCAATTGGCACTGTAGTGACGGTCGCAGGCTAGGATTTGTTCAGGTCCTGAAGATCAAAGGATCGCAGCCAAAGACAGCGCCTGCACAGGTATTCCTTTGGTCTGAAGAGCTGATTCCGTTAAGATAGCCCGCTTTTTCAAGGTGGGAGTCAGGCAGCATGGCGCAGCAGTATCAACCGGGGCAACGCTGGATCAGTGACAGCGAAGCCGAGCTGGGTTTGGGCACCGTTCTGGCACAGGACGGCCGCTTGTTGACCGTGCTCTATCCGGCCACTGGCGACACCCGCCAGTACGCGCTACGGAATGCGCCCCTCACTCGTGTGCGGTTTTCGCCGGGTGACACCATCACTCATTTCGAAGGCTGGAAACTCACCGTTCGCGAAGTCGATGACATGGACGGCCTGCTGGTTTACCACGGCCTGAACGCGCAGAACGAAGTGGTCACCCTGCCGGAAACCCAACTGTCGAACTTCATCCAGTTCCGCCTGGCCAGCGACCGTCTGTTCGCCGGCCAGATCGACCCGTTGGCCTGGTTCTCCCTGCGTTATCACACCCTGGAACACACCAGCCGCCAGTTGCAGTCCGCGCTGTGGGGCCTGGGTGGCGTGCGTGCGCAACCGATTGCGCACCAGTTGCACATCGCCCGTGAAGTCGCCGACCGTATCGCGCCTCGGGTTCTGCTGGCAGACGAAGTGGGCCTGGGTAAAACCATCGAAGCCGGTCTGGTCATTCATCGCCAACTGCTCTCGGGCCGCGCCAATCGCGTGCTGATCCTGGTACCGGAAAACCTCCAGCACCAGTGGCTGGTGGAGATGCGTCGCCGTTTCAACCTGCAGGTTGCGCTGTTCGACGAAGAACGCTTCATCGAAAGCGATGCCTCCAACCCGTTCGAAGACACCCAGCTCGCGCTGGTGGCCCTGGAATGGCTGGTGGACGACGAGAAGGCCCAGGACGCGCTGTTCGCAGCCGGCTGGGATTTGCTGGTGGTCGACGAAGCGCATCACCTGGTGTGGCACGAAGATCAGGCCAGCCCTGAGTACTCGCTGGTTGAGCAACTCGCTGAAACCATTCCCGGCGTGCTGCTGTTGACCGCGACCCCGGAACAACTCGGCCAGGACAGCCACTTCGCCCGTCTGCGCCTGCTCGATCCGAACCGTTTCCATGACCTGGCCGCCTTCCGCGCCGAGAGCGAAAACTATCGCCCGGTGGCCGAAGCCGTCCAGGAGTTGCTGGAGAAGGGTCGCCTGTCGCCAGCAGCACACAAGACCATCCACGGTTTCCTCGGCAACGAAGGCGAAGCCCTGCTGACTGCGGTCAACGACGGCGATACCGAAGCCAGCGCCCGCCTGGTGCGCGAACTGCTCGACCGTCACGGCACCGGCCGCGTCCTGTTCCGTAACACCCGCGCCGCGGTGCAAGGCTTCCCGGAGCGCAAACTGCACCCGTATCCGCTGCCGTGCCCGGACGAATACCTCGAACTGCCGCTGGGCGATCACGCCGAGCTGTACCCGGAAGTCAGCTTCCAGGCCCAGCCGGACGCCAGCGAAGAAGAACGTTGGTGGAAATTCGACCCGCGCGTCGAATGGCTGATCGATCAGCTGAAAATGCTCAAGCGCACCAAAGTGCTGGTGATCTGCGCCCACGCCGAAACCGCCATGGACCTGGAAGACGCCCTGCGCGTGCGTTCCGGCATTCCGGCCACGGTGTTCCACGAAGGTATGAACATCCTCGAGCGTGACCGCGCCGCCGCCTACTTCGCCGACGAAGAGTTTGGCGCGCAAGTGCTGATCTGCTCGGAAATCGGCAGTGAAGGCCGCAACTTCCAGTTCTCCCATCATCTGGTGCTGTTCGACCTGCCGTCCCACCCGGACCTGTTGGAACAACGCATCGGTCGTCTGGACCGGATCGGCCAGAAGCACATCATCGAACTGCACGTACCGTATCTGGAAACCAGCCCGCAAGAGCGTCTGTTCCAGTGGTACCACGAAGCACTGAACGCATTCCTCAACACCTGCCCGACCGGTAACGCGTTGCAGCACCAGTTCGGCCCGCGCCTGCTGCCGCTGCTGGAAGAGGCCGACGACGGTGAATGGCAAGCGCTGATCGACGAAGCCCGTACCGAGCGTGAACGTCTGGAAGCCGAGCTGCACACCGGTCGCGACCGCCTGCTGGAACTCAACTCCGGCGGCGCTGGCGAAGGCGATGCACTGGTTGAAGACATCCTTGAGCAGGACGACCAGTTCGCCCTGCCGATCTACATGGAAACCCTGTTCGACGCTTTCGGCATCGACAGCGAAGACCATTCGGAAAACGCCCTGATCCTCAAGCCGAGCGAAAAAATGCTCGACGCCAGCTTCCCGCTGGGCGACGACGAAGGCGTGACCATCACCTACGATCGTAACCAGGCGCTGTCTCGCGAAGACATGCAGTTCATCACTTGGGAACACCCGATGGTGCAAGGCGGCATGGACCTGGTGCTGTCCGGCTCCATGGGCAACACCGCCGTGGCGCTGATCAAGAACAAGGCGCTGAAACCCGGCACCGTGTTGCTGGAACTGCTCTATGTCAGCGAAGTGGTTGCCCCGCGTTCGCTGCAACTGGGCCGTTACCTGCCGCCGGCTGCCCTGCGCTGCCTGCTCGATGCCAACGGCAACGACCTGTCGGCCCGGGTGTCGTTCGAGACCCTGAATGATCAACTGGAAAGCGTGCCGCGCGCCAGCGCCAACAAGTTCATCCAGGCTCAGCGTGACCAGCTGACACCACGGATCAACGCCGGTGAAGACAAGATTTACCCGCGTCACGCCGAACGTGTGGCTGAGGCGCAACGTCGTCTGGCCGCCGACACCGACGAAGAACTGGCGCGCCTGACTGCATTGCAAGCGGTCAACCCGACCGTACGCGACAGCGAACTGGTTGCCCTGCGCAAACAACGCGAGCAAGGCCTGGCCATGCTCGACAAAGCTGCGCTGCGACTGGAAGCGATTCGGGTGTTGGTGGCGGGTTAAGTCCCCTGCTCTACCCTGCTAAAAGAAGGCCCGCAGCGATGCGGGCCTTTTTTATTTATGAATCAAAATCTTTTGATCTTAAGCAGTCGCCACTGCAACCTCAGGCTCAACCACACCAACCAACCCGTCCTTCATCCGCTTGGCATCGCGCACAAAACACCGCGAAGCCAATACCAGAAACACCATGGTGAAAAACAGCGCCACCGGGATCAGGTACATCGCGTCATGCAGGCCGACGGCCTTGAACGCCTCGGTCATCTGTTCGGCACCCGCCGCGAGCATCGCGGTGCCGATCATCCCCAGGCTCTGCGCGGGAATGCGGCCTTGGACGCTCTGCGTCCCTTTCGAGACCTTGAACGCGCACCGATCCTTCAGGCGATCTATGTAGGAGCTACCCTATTAATCGACAGATAAACAGGACGCCTCGGAAACTTACGTAACACAATAAAAACTAAATTTCACTCCGGCTTTTTCCTACTTTAAAAAAGATATTTCCGACGAAATTCTCGGACCCATTTCGCCAAAAACCCGATTAGCATAGAAATGCAACCCCCAGACCAAACTTCTCCAATGAAGAATCTTAGCCATGTGAGCGGATGATTTTTTTCAACTCACAGCAACATCTCGAACCAAGGAATTTACCTATGAGTAATGGAATAACTCTCCCACCAATCAACGTTACTGCCGCAGCACCTGGGTATTCCCCCCCCATCAAACGGAGTTACTTGGCCAGCTCCAAACCCCGCATTGATATTTATTGCTCAACAGCAACAACGCAACGAATTTTACAGTCAGGGCCTATGGCGAGAGATGATCATAAAAATAACCAACGAACAGCAACCCTACATTAGAAATGGGGTTACTCTTGGGCTCGCTAGTTCCATTGTGCGTGACATGCAGGCAATTCCCTTTGCCGATAACCATATCTGCTTGAACCCGAACATATCAGCCCGACAAGCACTGCATTATGCAATGAACAACTTTAAGGCTGGATCCGTTCCGGAATCGAAATGGTTATCTGGGGGACTACTAACTCCAGTTGCCGCTTTTGGCCATTTCCTTTACGGAAAAGGTGCGGCCGCCGAGACGAACATCAACAATTTGGGGTTGAAGCTTTCTGGCACGAAGATCCCGATGCTCGAGTCGGCGTTTGCCCGCTCGCCTATGGGTCAAACAACAATCACGCTGGATAGGGTACCGTACAACACGGGTTCTAGCTCATGGCATACCGAGTCATGGCTTGGTAATATCACATTAAAGATCGAAGGCACAGTCACCAAACATGAAAGTGGAAAGCTATCTTTCAATGGTGGTGCGCGAGCTTACAACGATGTATACGACGCAAACCCAAGCACGTTCCGCGACGCAATAGGTGAAAACTCGACTCGTGTACTCGCTGCCGTTGAGAAACACTTGAACGCCCAGCCGTATGAAATAGCGATCAAAGGGACCCATATTATAGTCATAGAGCGCTAGGTATCACAGACATCTTTCCAGGCGCCATACGATTTATAAAGCCAAACTGGTCGCATGACGGCCAGTTACCTATCTCAGGAACAATACCAGCCATGACCTCATACCAACGGTTATTATCTTCCATCTTACTGTTCATCGGGGCTTGGTTCTGCCTGTTCAATGCAGCCATCCAACTTCCAATCAACTCGCAAGATCTTTCCGATAGCGAAGGCTTATCGGTAGTTGTATTACTAACAATAGCCCTGGTATGCCTGGGCCTTCCAGGCAGTGCACTAACAATTGCCGGCGTGTTTTTTTCGGCCCTGATAAAACCGAAATCACTGATCGTCCGAAGATGGATTTTCTGGGTTTCAAATTTGCTCTTATTGCTTTCTTCGCTTTTTGGAATACTGGTGATTGGTTTATTTGCGCTCGATACGCTGCTCAGCATCGTCGGCATCAGTCTTTTTATAAGTGTAATCGCTCTAATATTGTCTGCCACCCCAAAACGAATAGCAGACAAAAACCAGGAATGACCATTCCCTCTCAGGTCACTCATGCCGTCGCCGCAACACCCTCAGATTCAACCACCTGCACCAACCCGTCCTTCATCCGCTTGGCATCGCGCACAAAACACCGCGAAGCCAATACCAGAAACACCATGGTGAAAAACAGCGCCACCGGAATCAGGTACATCGCGTCATGCAGGCCGACGGCCTTGAACGCTTCAGTCATCTGTTCGGCACCCGCCGCGAGCATCGCCGTGTGGGCGAAGTGATCAGACAGCGCACCGACCACTACCGGCCCAAGACCACCGCCCAACAGGTACAGTCCGGCGAAGAACAACGCCATGGCCGTAGCCCGCAGGCGCGGCTCGACCACGTCCTGAATCGCCGTGTACACGCAGGTATAGAAGTTGTAGGCAAACAACCAGCCCAGGCTGAACACCGCGACAAAAACGCCGATTTCGATTCGACCGGAGTGCAGCGCCCACGCCGTGCACACCGTGGAGATGATCAGGCTGAACGCAGCAAACAGCAGGCGGCCGTTGGCGACCCGTTGATGGATTTTGTCCGCGATCCAGCCGCCCAACGTCAGGCCGACCAACCCCGTCACGCCGACGATAATCCCGGTCGCCACCGCAGCTTCCTGCAACGGCATCAGGAAATAACGCTGCAGCATCGGCACCAGGAACGAGTTGCAGGCGTAGGTGGCGAAGTTGAAACACAGCCCGGCCATCACCAGCCACAGGAAGGTCGGCACTGTCAGGACACGGCGAATTGGCCGGTCTACTCGCTCTTGCGAGACTTGCACGCTTTCGGCGGCGCCGCGTTTCGGTTCCTTGATGAAAAACATGAAGACGGCGAGGATCAGCCCCGGCACGGCGGCAATGAAGAACGGCGCGCGCCAGCTGTCGAACGCCTTGACCATCGCACCGATGGTGAAGAACGCCAGCAACAGTCCAAGCGGCAGGCCCAACATGAAAATCCCCATGGCCCGCGCCCGACGATGAGCCGGGAACAAGTCACCGATCAACGAGTTGGCGGCCGGCGCGTAGCTGGCTTCACCGATGCCAATGCCCATGCGCACGATCAGGAAACTCCAGAAACTGCCGACCATGCCATTGACCGCCGTCAACCCGCTCCATGCCGCCAGGCCCCAACCCATCAATTTGGCGCGCGAGCCAGTGTCGGCCATTCGTCCTAGAGGCAGGCCGGCAATCGCGTAGACAATGGTGAATGCGGTGCCGATGATCCCCAACTGAAAATCGCTGAGGTGCCATTCCATGCGGATCGGTTCGATGATGATGGCCGGGATGGTGCGGTCGAAGAAATTGAACAGGTTGGCCAGGAACAGCAGGAACAGAATGCGCCAGGCATTCGCCGCTTGGGTCGAGTTCTGCATGGGTCCGTCTCTTTATTGTTATGGGGGGCTTCGCTGCTCCCGGAATCAGCAATCTAGTCAGGCCCGCCAAAACTGTCTGTAATTATTCGTAAAGCTGATACCAGCCCATGGAACCCGGCGTAGCCCATGCAACATTTTATTTCCAAACGTTCTAAACCCCATTCCAAAATGGTAGAGACCAATTTGCCACTACCGCTTGCGTTCCATCCGCGGCCTCTATACTCCAAGACATTCGTCGGCGCTCCTTGCGCCGGTCAGGGAAACAACAACGGGGCATGCTATGGAGTGGCTTGGTCTGCATTTTTTTACCGAGCTGCCAGAGGGTGGGCAGGTTGTACTCAATTGCATACATGACCCTTTTCTGGTGCTGCTGGCTTTTCTGGTCGCCTGTGCCGGCAGCTTTGCTACGCTGGACATGGCCGAGCGCGTCGCGCACGCGGAAAAACCTGCCTCACGCAGACTTTGGCGCTGGGTCGGTGCCGGTTGCCTGGCCGGTGGAATCTGGGCCATGCACTTCATCGGCATGCTGGCGTTCCAGGCCCCCATCAACGTGCACTACCAACTGCCAATTACGCTGATTTCCCTGTTGATCGCCCTGCTCGCGTCGTGGCTGGCGATGCATACGCTCAGTCGTCCTTTCCTGAGTTTCCGGCAATGCCTCAAGGCTTCGATCTGTGTCGGCCTGGGCATAGCCACCATGCATTACGTCGGCATGTCCGCCATGCGTTCGCAGGCGACGGCCTACTACCAAACCGGCTTGTTCGTCTTGTCTATCGTGATTGCGATTGGCGCCAGCCTGGCGGCATTGCTACTGGCGACTTACCTGCGCAACGGCACCGGCATGTTCCATCAGTTGCTCAAGTACAGCGCCAGCCTGGTGCTCGGGGCCGGCATCATCAGCATGCATTTCACCGGCATGGCCGCCTTCAATCTGGTGCTGCCCACCGGCAGTCTCCTGACCCAGCCCGAAGAAAACAATCACCTGCAACTGGGCCTGACGGTGGCGGTCATGACGCTGCTGATCATCGGCAGCAGCATCAGCGCGGCGCTGGCGGACAAGAAGCTGCAACACAAGGAGCATGACCTGCAGCGGGTCAATTCACTGCTCAGCCAACTGGATCAGGCGCGCATGTCCCTGCAACAGGTGGCGCACTACGATCCCCTGACCAACCTGATCAACCGTCGTGGTTTCAACCAGCTCTTCGCCGAGAAACTCAGCGAGAAAACCCACGACGGCGGCATGCTCGCCGTGATCTTCCTCGACATCGACCATTTCAAGCGCATCAACGACAGCCTCGGTCACGACGCCGGCGACGAATTGCTCAAGGTGCTTGCCAGCCATATCAAAGGCTCGGTGCGCAGCCACGACGATGTGGTGGCGCGCTTCGGCGGCGACGAGTTCTGCATGCTCATCGACTTGCACGATCGCGAAGAAGCGCGACACATGGCCCAGCGCATCATGCAAAAAATGAAAGACCCGATCGAGCTGGCCGGGCGGCGCATGGTCATGACCACCAGCATCGGTATCAGTCTGTTTCCCGAAGACGGCAAGACCTGTGAAGAGCTGCTGAAAAATGCCGACCTGGCGCTGTATCAGTCCAAGGGCAGCGGTCGAAACGGCCTGAATTTCTTCAGTGCTAACCTCAAGGCCCGTGCCACGCTGGAACTGCAACTGGAAGAAGAACTGCGCCACGCCCTGCGTGAAGACGCCGGCCTGATGCTCTATTACCAACCGATCTACGACCTGAAAACCGGCCAGGTCAGCAAACTTGAGGCATTGATTCGCTGGCAACACCCGGTCCACGGCTTCCTCGCCCCGGACCGTTTCATCTCTATCGCTGAGGCCAACGGCCTGATCATCGAACTGGACAACTGGGTGTTGCGCAAGGCGTGTGAGGATCTGGGCGAGTTATCGCGTCAGGGTTGCGAAGCGTTGAAGATCGCCGTGAACTGCTCGCCCCTTAGCCTGGCCCGCGAAGAACTGGCGGGGCAAATCGAGCAGGCGTTGCGCAACGCCGGGGTAGCGCCGCAGCGATTGGAACTGGAGGTCACTGAAAATGCGCTGATGGGCAACATCGCCGACACGCTTGAGCTGCTGCGACAGATTCGCGCCTTGGGCGTATCGCTGTCGATCGATGATTTCGGCACCGGTTACTCGTCCTTGGCCTACCTCAAGCGCTTACCGCTCAACACATTGAAAATCGACCGTTCGTTCATTCAGGACATCCCCAAATCGACCCAGGACATGGAAATCGTCCAGGCAATTATCGTCATGGCGCACACCCTGCACCTGGATGTGGTCACCGAGGGCGTTGAAACCTTCGAGCAATACCAGTTTCTCGAAGGCCACGGCTGTGACTTCGTCCAGGGCTACCTGCTCAGTCGCCCGGTGCCGCTGGCCGAACTACATCCGGTACTGGACGAAATCAACCAGCGCCAGCGCGCTTACACCGTCACGTCGTTGAGTCTGGTTCACGGTACATCCGCACTAATGTAGACGGGTCTTTTTCCAGGTATCCCTGCCCGCCATGCAACCGCATCAGCTGCGCCGCCAAGCCACTGATCGGCGTCGCCGAGCCCTGTTCACGGGAAAACTTCACCGCAGTGTCCAGATCCTTGAGCAAGGTGCGCACGTGCCATTTCACCGGTTCGAAATGGCTTTCGGCCATTTGCGGGGCGAGGATCTGCAAAGGTTTTGAATCGGCAAAACCTCCGGCCAGCGCCTCGGCGATCAGACTGGCATCGACCCCGGAACGCTCCGCCAGCGCCACCACTTCGGCAATCACCAGGGCGTTGCAAGCAACGATCATCTGGTTGCAGGCCTTGGTCACCTGCCCGGCTCCGACCGCCCCCATGTGTGTCACGCGCTGCCCCAGACTCAGCAGTACGGGCTTGATGCGTTCAAGATCCGACGCTTGGCCACCGACCATGATCGCCAGGCTGCCCGCCTCGGCACCGACCACGCCGCCAGACACCGGCGCATCGAGCCAGCTCATGCCGGTTTTGCTCGCGAGGGCTGCTGCCATTTCCCGGGTCGCGGTGGGCTCCAGGCTGGAAAAGTCCACCAGCAACTGGCTGCTTTTCGCGCCCTCTGCAACGCCGTTCGCACCAAACACCACTTCTTGCACCACCGACGTGTCGGCCAGACACAACATCACCACGTCGGCGTGCCGGCACAACTCGGCTGGAGTAGCGACCTGACGGGCCCCGGCCTCGACCAGCGGCGCGCACTTGGCCGGATTGCGGTTCCATACCGTCAGCGGGTAACCGGCCGCCAACAAGCGCCGGCACATTGGCAGCCCCATCAATCCGATCCCGGCAAACCCCAACGAAGGTAGCGTTGACATCATTTGGCCTCCTTTTTGATTAAAGATCAGCGAATCTTGGCCGATTTATCATGACTTAGGAAAGGATTCCCCCGAGCGACGCTCAGGCCAAGGCTCTGACGCTTGGGCCAAATACGCGCTGATAAAAGACGCGAGTTCTCATTCCGTGACGGTTCGACGACAGCGTGTCGCCCGACCAACCAGCCCAGGTACATGGCGAACAATGACTTCTAAAAATAACCCGGCCACTGCGATTTCCGATCTGACGCTGAGCCCCGCGGCGAACAGCCCCGCACCGTCGAAGCCATTGACGCCGTCGCGCCCGCTGGCGACCCAGCAATACTTGTACTTCACCGAAACCAACACCGACCGCATTCTCGATAACCTCGACGGCCTGCGCGACATGGTGTTTCCGCGCCCACCCCACCTGGAAGGCGACAACGAACAGCACAGCGATCAGGAATTCCCGTCGGTGTGCCTGATCGGCCTGGGCCGCTGCGGTTCGAACATTGCGTTGGATGTCGCGGAGCTGGTGTACAACGCCCGCAAGTTCTACCTCAACGAATTCAACAATGAAGACCGCCTGTCGCCGGACAAACGCTACGCCGAAAAGGGCTACAGCCCGGCACAGTGGATTCGCAACAGCCTGCGCCTGATTCCGAACAAGGCGACCAAACCGGTATTCCTGGTTGAGCCGCTGGTCATGCTCGGCGACCTGGACAAGGACATCGCCGGTCGCATCCGTTTCTCGCGCAAGGGCGAAAAAAGCGGTTTCCTGCGCGACTACAGCAAAATGAAAATCATGGACTTGTCGGAAGTCCACGCCGGTGGCGCCGGTAACGCACCGATCCTCGGCCAGTACCTGGCCAAGATCATCCTGAACAAGGACACCCAGCGTTTCTCCAGCCCCGACTGGAAGATGATTCACTCGTACCTGATCGACAGCTGCGGCATCAAGGCCAACCAGTCGCGCCTGTACTTCTCGATCTTCAGTGCCGGCGGCGGTACGGGTTCGGGCATGGCCTCGGAATTCGGCCTGGCCCAACAGCACTCGTACATGAATAAGACGTTCGACACCAAGCCGATGGACGAGCACGACGGCAAAAGCGGTCATTCGTTCGTCTTCGAGCCGATCTTCACCAGCGGCATCTGCGTACTGCCGAATATTTCCGATCACCGCAGCGAAATGTCCGAAGCGTTGCACATCAACGCCGGCCGCCTGTTGTGCAAATACCTGTCGGAGGAATGGGACTTCTCCTACAACTTCGCCAATGAAGACAGCAGCGAAGCCAGCGTCATGGGCCGCATCCGCCCATGGAACGCCATGATGCTGATCTCCAACGACATCATGCGTTATGCCGAAGAGAACGATGACGGCAACATCCAGAACATTGATGTCAATGCGATGGAAAAGCACGCCAACCAGTACATCTCACAGCAGATCTTCAACATTCTGACAGCGCAAGCAGTCACGACTGACTACGACCAGAACTACTTCCGTCGCGCCGGCATCGACATCGGCGAAACCATTCGCCTGGACGCCAACGACCTGTTCATGAGTCTGGCCGGGCCAGTGGCGATTGCCTACGCAGAGTCCGTAGTTCCGGAAACCCCGGCGCCGACCAGCGACAAATTCAAGGTGTTCGAGAAAGAGCCACAGCGCCTGAACATCGACGACCTGTTCTTCCGTTCGATCGACCTGCCGCACTTCAACAAGGTCACCCAGGCCATCGAAGGCATCAGCCTGCTGCCGATCGAATCCAAGCGTTATCGTGCGTCGCTGGAGCAGTACAAGAATTCGGGGTACGACGCCGCTGCCCTGCACGACCTGCACTTCTTCAAGAACTGCTCGTCGGTAGTGTCGATCGTTTCCTTGCCGAAGGACTACAAACTGTCCTACATGGACCTGAACCGGCTCAAGACTCATCTCAACAGCCTGTTCCCGAACACTACGCTCAAGCGCTACGCACTGGTGATCGGCGCCTCGGCCAACCTGTCGCTGACCACCCTGATCGCCAAGAGCCCGTGCCTGTCGGACGACTTCCTGACGCTGATCGTGGCGTTCATCAAGCGTTGCTTCGCGAAAAACCCGTACCGTTTCGACGAGACACTGGACAACTCGATCCTGGACTTCATCATCAACGAACACTTTGACGAAGACCTGATCGACGATCTGCTCAATGAGTTCGAGAACCCGGCAAAGATCCTCGATACCAACTGGTACGCGATCAAGCCGATGTACGAGAAGAAGTACCGCGAACTGATCAATGACAAGGACAAGTTCGTCTCGATCAACGACATCCGCCTGTCGCGCGATTGCGTAAAGAAAGCGATCAAGTACCTGCGCGAGATCTACCGTCATCGCATTGGCAAGACCAAGGTTATTTCGCTGAATAACCATACGGGCAAGACGTTTTCGGTCTGACCCGGAACCGAGCGGCCCCAATCGCTGGCAAGCCAGCTCCCACAGGTTCGTAACGGAACGCTCCGGACTTTGTGAGGGCTGGCTTGCCAGCGATGAAACCCTGAAATTCGCTGAAGACTTCAGCCATTCCAACATCCAGAAACAATTAAGCAGCCTTCAGGCTGCTCGCTCAACTGTTCCCGTTACGTTTACGTCACCGTGAGGCTGGGGCCTTTCTCTACGGCAACGTGCCATCACGCTACTCGGCTACACACTTTAACGGATGGCACATCGCACCAAACAAGTGCGCACGTTCAGGTCTTCGCTCTTTCCTGGATCATAATCCACGGCGAAACGACCACTGCCCACAACTCCGGATCACGTTCGAAAAGATCCAGCGCCCGCGTTTCAGACAGCTTCGCGACTTTGTCGGCGGCCAGCCAGGCAGCCACTTTCTCGCCCTCATCGGTCGCCATGGCCTCGGCGGCAGCGATTAAATCCAGGCCGGGGTCGACCCACAATAGGGCACCCTTGGCGAAGAACGGCTCCAACTCCTTCCAGGTAATAGATGCGGTTTCACCAAGCAGCTTGGCATAGAGGGTGCTAGGTTCTTCAGTCATGGGTCCGGTCCGGAAAAGAAATCGACGCAATGATAACGTCGGTGGTCTGGCAGAAAAACCCAGTTGCACTTAGCTTCACTGAATGAAAAGAGCAGGAATGCCAAGGAATGCACGGAATCTGGCTATAAGCCCTTCAAAGCCCCGCCGCAATTCTGTCTCTTTCTTTCAAAAAGGCGACACCTCCAAGTTTTGCCCCCTGGCGCCAGCTTCCCAGGCTGACAATCGGCGCTCTACACTGTACCGGTACAGTTGCCGGGGGCATTTCCGGGGGATGTCGAAGATATCTGACCCGGTTCTATCGCCTACGGCGCCAGGACTATAAAAACTACAACAGTAAGAGTGGAGCACTATGACTAAGGCTACTAAGCAGATTTCCAAACTGTTTGCCGCTATGGTTCTGGCCGGGGTTGCCAGCCATTCGTTCGCAGCTGACACCATCAAGATCGGCATCGCCGGCCCTAAGACCGGTCCTGTAGCCCAATACGGCGACATGCAGTTCAGTGGCGCCAAAATGGCCATCGAGCAAATCAACGCCAAAGGCGGCGTAGACGGCAAGAAACTCGAAGCCGTTGAATACGATGACGCCTGTGATCCAAAACAAGCGGTAGCGGTAGCGAACAAGGTCGTCAACGACGGCGTCAAGTTCGTGGTCGGCCACCTGTGCTCCAGCTCCACTCAACCGGCTTCGGACATCTACGAAGACGAAGGCGTGATCATGATCACCCCGGCTGCCACCAGCCCGGACATCACCGCACGTGGTTACAAAATGGTGTTCCGCACCATCGGTCTGGACAGCGCCCAAGGCCCTGCCGCCGGTAACTACATCGCTGACTTCGTAAAACCGAAGATCGTTGCTGTTCTGCACGACAAACAGCAATACGGTGAAGGTATCGCCACCGCCGTTAAATCGACCCTCGAGAAGAAAGGCACCAAGGTTGCCGTGTTCGAAGGCATCAACGCCGGTGACAAAGACTTCTCCTCGATCATCGCCAAGCTCAAGCAAGCCAACGTCGACTTCGTCTACTACGGCGGCTACCACCCGGAA
Organism: Pseudomonas sp. NFX224; assembly: GCF_048565165.1. Taxonomy (NCBI): domain Bacteria; kingdom Pseudomonadati; phylum Pseudomonadota; class Gammaproteobacteria; order Pseudomonadales; family Pseudomonadaceae; genus Pseudomonas; species Pseudomonas sp. NFX224. Next base: position 1,571,362 of record NZ_CP183416.1, read on the forward strand.
CTGGGTCTGATCCTGCGTCAATCCGCAGAAAAAGGCCTGAAAGCCAAGTTCATGGGTCCGGAAGGCGTGGGTAACGACTCCATTTCGCAGATCGCCAAGGACGCTTCCGAAGGCCTGCTGGTGACCCTGCCGAAATCCTTCGACCAGGATCCTGCCAACGTTGCCCTGGCTGACGCGTTCAAGGCCAAGAAAGAAGACCCGAGCGGTCCGTTCGTGTTCCCGGCCTATTCGGCTGTGGAAGTGATCGCCGAAGGCATCAAGGCTGCCAAGTCCGAAGACACCGCCAAAGTGGCTGCAGAAATCCACAAAGGCACCTTCAAGACTCCAACCGGCGACCTGAGCTTCGACGAGAAAGGCGACCTGAAGGACTTCAAATTTGTGGTTTACGAGTGGCACTTCGGCAAACCAAAAACTGAGGCCAAGCCTCAGTAAGGCCTTGCCTGACTGATTGCCAATAAAGCCCACGGCGTGCCGTGGGCTTTGTTTTACGAACGTACCTGGGCCGCACTGGCGTGATCCGCTAGTCTCCCCACCTGAAAATCTCAAAACCGTCATCAGCGGTTCGCTGGCAAACCTCGAATTCGAAGTGGATGCAGATCCACGGGGCTCGGGCGGGAAAATGACTCCACCAGTGAAATGCGTATCAGGTTTTTAGGAGCGCTGTAATGCCTGACATCTATCACTTCTTCCAACAGCTGGTTAATGGCCTGACCATTGGCAGCACGTATGCCCTGATCGCCATCGGCTATACGATGGTTTACGGCATCATTGGAATGATCAACTTCGCCCACGGCGAGGTGTACATGATCGGTTCCTACGTGGCGTTCATCGCCATCGCCGGGCTGGCCATGATGGGACTCGACAGTGTTCCGCTGTTGATGACCGCCGCTTTCATCGCCACCATCGTGGTGACCAGTGCCTACGGCTACAGCATCGAACGGATCGCCTACCGCCCCTTGCGCGGCAGCAACCGTCTGATCCCGCTGATTTCCGCCATCGGCATGTCGATCTTCCTGCAGAACACGGTTCTGCTGGCGCAAGACTCCAAGGACAAATCCATCCCCAACCTGATTCCGGGCAACTTTGCCTTTGGGCCAGGTGGCGCACATGAAGTGCTGATTTCCTACATGCAAATCGTTGTGTTCGTGGTGACCCTGGTCGCCATGCTCGGCCTGACGCTGTTCATCTCCCGCTCTCGCCTGGGTCGCGCCTGCCGCGCCTGCGCCGAAGACATCAAGATGGCCAACCTGCTGGGTATCAACACCAACAACATCATCGCCCTGACCTTCGTCATCGGTGCCGCGCTGGCGGCCATCGCGGCCGTGCTGCTGAGCATGCAATACGGCGTGATCAACCCGAACGCCGGTTTCCTGGTCGGCCTCAAGGCCTTCACCGCAGCGGTACTGGGCGGTATCGGCAGCATTCCGGGCGCCATGCTCGGCGGTCTGGTACTGGGTGTGGCAGAAGCCTTCGGTGCCGATATCTTCGGCGACCAGTACAAGGACGTCGTGGCTTTCGGTCTCCTGGTTTTGGTGTTGTTGTTCCGGCCAACCGGCCTGCTGGGCCGTCCGGAGGTTGAGAAAGTATGACTAGGAATCTTAAACAGGCGCTATTCAGCGCCTTGCTGGTGTGGGCCGTTGCCTACCCGGTACTGGGTCTGAAGCTGACCATCGTCGGCATCAATCTCGAAGTTCACGGCACCAGCAACGCTACCCTGATCACCATCGCCGTTTGTTCGGTGCTGATGTTCCTGCGCGTATTGTTCGACCAGCAGATCAGCTCGGCCTGGCGCTCCTCGCCAAGCATGCCGCTGATTCCGGCCAAGGCCAGCAACTTCCTGACCCTGCCGACCACCCAGCGCTGGATCATCATTGCACTGATCGCCGGCGCGTTGATCTGGCCGTTCTTCGGTTCCCGTGGCGCAGTGGACATCGCGACCCTGGTCCTGATCTACGTGATGCTGGGCCTGGGCCTGAACATCGTGGTCGGCCTGGCCGGTCTGCTCGACCTCGGTTACGTCGGTTTCTACGCCGTCGGCGCCTACAGCTACGCGCTGCTGTCGCACTACTTCGGCTTGAGCTTCTGGATCTGCCTGCCGATCGCCGGCCTGATGGCGGCCACATTCGGCTTCCTGCTGGGCTTCCCGGTGTTGCGTCTGCGCGGTGACTACCTGGCAATCGTGACCCTGGGCTTCGGTGAAATCATCCGTCTGTTCCTGCGTAACCTGACCGATATCACCGGTGGTCCGAACGGCATCAGCAACATCGAGAAACCAACGTTCTTCGGCCTGACCTTCGAACGCAAAGCCGCGGAAGGCCTGCAAACCTTCCATGAGTACTTCGGGCTGGAATACAACTCGATCAACAAGGTGATTTTCCTTTACCTCGTTGCCCTGTTCCTCGCTCTGGCTGCGCTGTTCGTCATCAATCGCCTGCTGCGCATGCCTCTGGGCCGCGCGTGGGAAGCGTTGCGTGAAGACGAAATCGCCTGCCGTGCACTGGGCCTCAACCCGACCATCATCAAACTGTCGGCCTTCACCCTGGGCGCGAGCTTCGCCGGTTTCGCCGGGAGCTTCTTCGCTGCCCGTCAGGGCCTGGTAACGCCGGAGTCCTTCACCTTCATCGAGTCGGCGATCATCCTCGCCATCGTGGTGCTGGGTGGCATGGGCTCGCAGCTGGGTGTGATCCTCGCTGCCGTGGTGATGATCCTGCTGCCGGAAATGATGCGTGAGTTCAGTGAGTACCGCATGTTGATGTTCGGTGCCTTGATGGTACTGATGATGATCTGGCGCCCTCAGGGTCTGCTGCCCATGCAACGTCCTCACATGGAGCTGCGCAAATGAGCCGCGAGATCCTTAAAGTAGAAAACCTGAGCATGCGCTTCGGCGGCTTGCTGGCGGTCAACGGCGTTGCCTTGAGCGTGAAAGAGAAACAAGTGGTTGCGCTGATCGGCCCCAACGGCGCCGGCAAGACCACCGTGTTCAACTGCCTGACCGGCTTCTACAAGCCGAGCGGCGGCAGCATCCTGCTGGACGGCGAGCCGATCGAAGGCCTGCCGGGCCACAAGATCGCCCTCAAAGGCGTGGTGCGTACGTTCCAGAACGTGCGGTTGTTCAAAGACATGACCGCGGTCGAGAACCTGTTGATCGCCCAGCACCGTCACCTGAACACCAACTTCCTGTCCGGCCTGTTCAAGACCCCGGCGTTCCGCAAAAGCGAACGCGAGGCCATGGACTTCGCTGAATACTGGCTGGAAAAGGTCAACCTGAAAGAGTTCGCCAACCGTCCGGCCGGCACCCTGGCCTACGGTCAGCAACGTCGTCTGGAAATCGCCCGCTGCATGATGACCCGCCCGCGGATCCTCATGCTCGACGAACCGGCCGCCGGCCTGAACCCGAAGGAAACCGAAGACCTGAAGGCGCTGATCAGCGTGCTGCGTGAAGAGCACAACGTGACCGTGCTGCTGATCGAACACGACATGAAACTGGTCATGAGCATTTCCGACCATATCGTCGTGATCAACCAGGGCACGCCTCTGGCCGACGGTACGCCGGAACAGATCCGCGACAATCCTGAAGTGATCAAAGCCTACCTGGGGGAAGCGTAAATGCTGCAGTTCGAAAACGTTTCCACCTTCTACGGCAAGATCCAGGCCCTGCACAGCGTCAACGTCGAAGTCCGCCAGGGCGAGATCGTGACCCTGATCGGCGCCAACGGTGCCGGCAAGTCCACGCTGCTGATGACCCTCTGTGGTTCGCCGCGCGCCCACAGCGGCAGCATCCGCTACATGGGTGAGGAACTGGTGGGCCAGGACTCTTCGCAGATCATGCGCAAGAGCATTGCCGTGGTGCCGGAAGGTCGTCGGGTGTTTTCCCGCCTGACCGTGGAAGAGAACCTGTCCATGGGCGGATTCTTCACGGCGAAAGGCGACTATCAGGAACAGATGGACAAGGTCCTCGGACTTTTCCCACGCCTGAAAGAACGCTTCAGCCAGCGCGGCGGCACCATGTCCGGCGGCGAACAGCAAATGCTCGCCATCGGCCGTGCGCTGATGAGCAAGCCCAAGCTGCTGCTGCTCGACGAGCCATCGCTGGGCTTGGCACCGATCATCATCCAGCAGATCTTCGACATCATCGAAATGCTGCGCAAGGACGGTGTGACCGTGTTCCTGGTCGAGCAGAACGCCAACCAGGCACTGAAAATCGCTGACCGCGCCTACGTTCTGGAGAACGGCCGGGTGGTGATGACAGGCACCGGTGAAGCGCTGCTGACCGATCCGAAAGTGCGTGATGCGTACCTCGGCGGCTAAACCTTTGCTGTAAACAGAAAACGGCCTTCGGGCCGTTTTTTTATGCCTGGAACACAGCCCCCTGCAGGAGCGAGCCTGCTCGCGATCGCGGTGGGTCAGGCAGCATTTCTTTTGAATGTGAAATTGATATCGCGAGCAGGCTCACTCCCACATTGACCGTGTGATGACTTACAACCGATCCAGCGCCTCCCCACTCCTCTTGAACCATCCCAGCAAATAATCCGCCAACACCTGCGTACGTTTCGGCAATCCCCCCTGATACGGATGCACCAGGTACATCGGCATGCTGCGGGTCTGATAATCGCGCAGGAGCCAGCGTAAACGGCCGTCAGCCAATTCCGCCGGTAGCAAGTAGGAAGGCAGGCGCGCAATGCCAGCGCCGGCCAGTGCGGCTTTTTTCAACAGGTTGTAGTGGTTGCTGGCAAACGGCCCCGACACCCGCACCCGCAGCAATTCATGTTGTTGGTGATACAGCCACTCTTCGCGACCGCTGTAATGGCTATTGAGCAAACAGCGATGCTCGGCCAATGCCTGCGGTGTCTGAGGTTCACCGTACTGCTCAAGATAAGCCGGGCTGGCACAAGTCATTTCCTTCCACGCCAACAACGGGCGCGCCACCAGCCGCTGGTCGATCGCCACGTCGGAGCGAATCGCCAGATCAAAGCCGTCACGGGACAGTTCGCGATAACTGTTGTTGAGCTCCAGCTCGATCTGCACCTGCGGGTATTGGGCGGAGAATTCCAGCAGCATACCGTCGAAAAAAGTTTCCCCCAGCGACACCGGAACCGTCATGCGCACCGGGCCGGCCATGTCGTCTTTCAACCGCGCCAGTGCCTGACGCGCTCGTTCGACTTGAACCACCAGTGCCTGGGCCTGCGGCAGCAACGCTGCGCCCGCCGCCGTCAGGCTCAAGCGCCGCGTAGTGCGTTGCAGCAGGACGACGGAAAACTGCGCTTCCAGCTGACTGATGCGCTTGGACAGTTGCCCTTTGCTGCAACCGAGCTGCTGCGCGGCCAGGGTAAAACTGCCCGCTTCGACCAGTACCGCAAACGCCGCCAGATCATCCATTTCGCTCACGGATTGTTTCCAATAGAAAACCAAAGGTTGCCTATTAGCACGCTTATCCACAGAAAAAACCACTCTAAACTGAAACCTCATTCAACCCACTTGAGGATCAGCTCCCATGAAAATTCTTTTGATCGGCGCAGGCGGCACCATCGGATCGGCCGTCGACAAAGAACTGTCGCAACGTCACGAAATCATCCGCATCGGCCGCAACAGCGGTGATTTTCAGGTGGATATCAGCGACAGCGCGTCGATTCGTAAACTGTTCGAGAAGACCGGCAAGTTCGACGCACTGGTCTGCGCGGCGGGCAATGTGACCTTCGCACCGCTGGCCGAAATGACCGAGGAAAGTTTTGCCCTGGGCCTGAAAGACAAGTTGATGGGTCAGGTCAACCTGCTGCTGATCGGCCGCGAGTTCGCCAATGACGGCGCGTCGTTCACCTTCACCACCGGTGTGCTCAGCCACGACCCGATTTACAGCGGCGCCTCGGCAGCCTTGGTCAACGGCGCACTGGACAGTTTTGTCCGCGCCGCCGCCATCGAACTGCCGCGCGGCCTGCGTGTGAACTCGATCAGCCCCAATGTCCTAGTCGAAGCCATGGGCAAATACGCACCTTACTTCCGTGGCTTCAAACCGGTTCCTGCAGCGGATGTGGCGCTGGCCTACGCCAAAAGTGTCGAAGGCCTGCAAACGGGTCAGACATTTCACATCTGAGGAGTAAAAGATCCCGGGTTGTGCCATCGCCCATACAAAGTGGAAACGATAACCGGTTGTGATGAACGGTCAGGCTGAGTAACGTGGCGGCACTTGTCAGGAGACCCCAAGATGCGTGTTGCCCGTTCCCTAGTCCTCGTTGCCCTGCTTCCGCTGTTCGCCGCTTGCCAGTTGCTGGATGGCTCGCGTGAAAGCGCCTCCCACGTCGGCCAGACCCGCATGCAAGGCCAGTTGACGGCGGCGGACGGCAAGCTGTTGTTCCAGCCGTGCGGCGACCAGCGTCGTTATGTGGTCAACGACACGGGCGGCACCAGCGTGCTGCAACAGGCGGCGAGCCTGGCCGATGCCCAAGGCAAACTGTTCGCCGATGTGCGCGGGCGGATCGTTACCGGCAACGGCGATGGCCAGCTCGATCTGGAAACGCTGTACCGGGTGGAGCGCTCGGGCAATGCCTGCGAAGACCCCAACTTTAAGCAGCTGATCCTGCGCGCCGCCGGCCACACTCCGGAGTGGAACGTGAAAGTCAGCGGCAAAGGCATGATCATCGACCGCGCCGGCCAACCGCCATTGGCCGTGCCCTACGTCGAAGAGCAACTGGGCGATGGCCGCTTCAACCTCAGCACCGAAGCCAATAATCAGCACATTGAATTGTGGGTCGCACCGCAGCGCTGCGTCGACAACAGCACCGGCAGCATCCAGCACATGAGCGCCGAACTGCGAATCGACGGCCAGGTGCAGCGCGGTTGCGGGTATTTCGGCGGATCACGCGACGACTGATCGTTTAAGCCTCACAGGGCAAGGTCTTTGGCGCTTATAATCGCCGGCTTCAAACGCCCTGGCGCAGTTGTGCGCCCCGCGAACCGGATCCTGCCATGTTACGAATCACCGAACTCAAGCTGCCAATCGACCATCCCGAAGAAGACCTGCGCCCTGCCATCGTGCAACGCCTGGGCATCGCCAGCGATGATTTGCTCGATTTCACCTTGTTCAAGCGCAGCTACGATGCGCGCAAAAAGTCTTCCGAACTGTGCTTCATCTACACCATCGACCTCAACGTTCGCGATGAGGCGGCGGCGCTGCACAAGTTCGCCGATGACCGTAACGTCAACGTGGCACCGGATGTCAGCTACAAAGAAGTCGGCCAGGCACCGGCCGATCTGAGCGCTCGCCCGATCGTCGTCGGGTTCGGTCCGTGCGGGATTTTCGCCGGCCTGTTGCTCGCGCAAATGGGCTTCAAGCCGATCATCCTCGAACGCGGCACCGAAGTACGCCAGCGCACCAAGGACACCTGGGGCCTGTGGCGCAAAAGCGTGCTCAACCCCGAGTCCAACGTGCAGTTCGGCGAAGGTGGTGCGGGGACCTTCTCCGACGGCAAGCTCTACAGCCAGATCAAAGACCCGAAATTCCTTGGCCGCAAAGTCCTGCACGAGTTCGTCAAGGCCGGCGCGCCGGAAGAAATTCTCTACGTCAGCAAACCGCACATCGGTACATTCCGTCTGACCGGTGTCGTGGAAAACATGCGTGAGCAGATTCGCGCCCTCGGCGGTGAAGTGCGTTTCCAGCAACGTGTCACCGACGTACTGATCGAAGACGGGCAACTGGTCGGCGTCGAACTCCATGGCGGCGAGCAGATCCATTCCAAACACGTGATCCTGGCCCTCGGCCACAGTGCCCGCGACACTTTCCGCATGCTCCACGGTCGCGGTGTGTACATGGAGGCCAAACCGTTCTCGGTGGGTTTCCGTATCGAGCACCCGCAGTCGCTGATCGACCGCGCGCGCCTGGGCAAGTACGCCGGCCACCCGAAACTCGGCGCCGCCGACTACAAACTGGTACACCACGCCAAGAACGGCCGCTCGGTCTACAGCTTCTGCATGTGCCCGGGCGGTACGGTGGTGGCGGCGACTTCCGAGCCAAATCGTGTCGTAACCAACGGCATGAGCCAGTACTCGCGCAATGAACGCAACGCCAACTCCGGGATCGTCGTCGGGATCACCCCGGAAGTCGATTATCCGGGCGGTCCGCTGGCCGGCATCGAATTGCAGGAACGCCTGGAATCCCACGCCTTTGTGCTGGGCGGCAGCAACTACGAAGCCCCGGCGCAACTGGTTGGTGACTTCATCGCCGGCAAACCCTCCACCGAGTTGGGCAGCGTCGAACCGTCCTACAAGCCCGGTGTCGCCCTGGGCGATCTGGCCTTGGCTTTGCCTGAATTCGCTATTGAAGCGATTCGTGAAGCATTGCCGGCGTTCGAGAAGCAGATTCGCGGTTACTCGTTACACGACGCGGTATTGACCGGGATCGAGACCCGTACTTCGTCGCCACTGCGGATCACCCGCAACGAGTCGATGCAGAGCCTGAACGTGAAGGGCTTGTTCCCGGCCGGTGAAGGCGCGGGTTATGCGGGCGGGATTCTGTCGGCGGGTGTCGACGGGATTCGGATTGCCGAGGCTGTGGCCCGCGACATCCTGGGCCTGGAAGCCTGATACAAAACCTCTGAAACGACACAAAAGCCTGTGTGAGCGAGCCTGCTCGCGATATCGGATAAGCATTCAACAGTGATGTTGGCTGATCTACCGCAATCGCGAGCAGGCTCGCTTGTATGCTAGGACTTGAAGGGAGGAGGAGGGACAAGGCTCGATTCTGACTGTTAGCGCAGTACAGATCCGTGGGAGATTTCGCCCCTCCTCCTTTCACCCAAGCGCCGATAAAGAATGCATCTGGCTAGACCGACGATAGGAACAAGCCTGCGCCTCTGGGTGAGCCCTTCAAGTGCTCAAAACCATATCTCGGGGGATGTTTAATGGCAATGCCGGTTTCTGCTATCAAGCCAATCGTGGGCGTGGATGTCGCCAAGAGTGAGTTGATGATCTATCAGGCCGAACTGGATCTGCTTGAGACGCTTCCCAATAACAAGCCAGCCATCAAGAAATGGCTGAAAGCCTTGCTGGCACCGGTCGATATCGCTATTGAGTCGACCAATATCTATCACCTGGAGTTCGCCGACCTGGCCCATGAGGCCGGTTGCACCATTTACATGGTCGGTGGCTATGAACTGAGCCATTACCGCAAAGGTGTGAAAGTTCGCGCCAAAACTGACGCGCTGGATGCAAAGTTACTCGCTCGCTATCTGAAGAACGAGTATGAAGAGCTTCATCCATGGATTCCGCCATCGCCGTTGTACCGCTGCCTCTTGAGCCTTTTCCGCCGGCGCGCGGCGCTGGTTCAGGCGCGGGTTGGCTTGGTGCAGAGCTGGACAAATGAACCGCTGCTCAAAGCCGCTTTTGCCGAGCAAGTGGCCTCCATGCAGAGGCTTGAAGGGCTGGTCGAGAAAATGATCAACGACCGCCTGAAAGAAGCCGGCTTGCTTGCCCAGTTGAAGCGTTGCATGAAAGTCGAAGGTATCGGCTTTCTGACTGGTGCCCGCTTGATCGCGGCTTTTCAGCGAGGCGATTTCAGAAATGCAGATGCCTTCATCGCGTTTTTGGGGATGGATTTGCGGGTATCGCAGTCAGGACAAAAAGACGGTCGCCGCAGCCTGACCAAGCGCGGCGATCCGGAGGCGCGTCGGCTTTTGCACAACGCTGCCATGTCGGCCAGCCGCACAGCCGCCTGGAAAGGTTTTTACCAAGAACAAAGAGCTAAAGGGTTCAGTACTACGCAGGCACTGGTGATCTTGGCCCGTAAACTTGCCCGGATCGTATTTGCACTGCTGAAAGGGCAAGGTGAATACCAACCGAAAGCAGGTTGAAGGCTTCCCCTCAACCATAGAATCTCCCACATAGGGCTTTCAGTGTTTGATAGATCTCAGATATTGGCGCGCAAAACCGAGGCCGGCAGCGGCTCCCCACGCTCAACCGTCGCCGCCACCGCATCAATCAACCCGCTCAACTCATACCCCTGGGCCTTGAGCCATTTCGGATCGTAATAGGTCGTGGCATAACGCTCGCCGCTGTCGCACAGTAACGCCACCACCGACCCCGACTCTCCCGCCGCTTTCATGTGCTGAGCCGCCATCAATGCGCCGATCAGATTGGTCCCGCTCGACCCACCCACATGCCGCCCCAAGCGCTCCGCCAGGTAATGCATCGCCGCCAGCGACAACGCATCCGGCACCTTGACCATCGCGTCGATCACTTTGGGTAAAAACGACGCCTCCACCCGCGGACGGCCAATGCCTTCGATACGCGAGCCGTGGTCCAGGCGTAGGCTGGCATCGCCAGTCTGGTAGTAATCGAAGAACACCGAACGTTCGGCATCGGCGCACAGCACGCGGGTGCAATGCTGGCGATAGCGCACGTAACGGCCAAGCGTCGCAGTCGTGCCGCCGGTGCCGGGGCTGGAAATCAGCCAGCTTGGTTCAGGATGTTTTTCGAAACGCATCTGCTGAAAGATCGACTCGGCGATGTTGTTGTTCGCCCGCCAGTCAGTGGCGCGCTCGGCGTAGGTGAACTGGTCGATGAAATGCCCGTCGTGTTCACGGGCCAGTCGTTCGGATTCGGCGTAGATCTGCGTCGGATCTTTCACCAGATGAGTCTGGCCACCATAGAAGGCGATCTGCGTAATTTTTTCTTTGGAGGTACTGGCCGGCACCACCGCAATAAACGGCACGCCAAGCAATCGAGCGAAATAGGCTTCGGAAATCGCCGTCGAACCACTGGATGCTTCAATCACCGGAGCACCGGGCTTGAGCCAGCCGTTACACAACGCATAAAGGAACAGTGAACGCGCCAGTCGATGCTTGAGGCTGCCGGTGGGATGGCTGGATTCATCCTTGAAGTACAACTCGATGCCCGGAAAACCCGGCAATCGCAACGGGATCAGATGGGTGTCGGCGCTACGCTGGAAATCGGCTTCGATGATCCGGATCGCTTCGCGGGACCACTGTCGGTTGTCGCTCATGATGGTTTTCTCGTTGAATCGGGCAGATTGGCCTTTGACAGGGCTCAGCCAACAAGCTTAGGAAAAAACCTACATTCAGCACAGATACAGCTGCGCTCCAATACCTCTGACAACTGCTAGGCTCAGCTCCGTAGGACCGAATCGCCCTGTAACGACATATAACAAAAAAGAATATAACTTTTGTTTTAACAACTAACAGGAATTGTTAGGGTGTAACACCTTTTGAATTCACAGATGGAGAGCGACCTTGCCTCTGCGTAGCACTTTCACGCGTTTCTTTCAGTTGGAAGCTGCCAGCGGTCTGTTACTGATCGCTGCGGCCGTTCTGGCGCTAATCATCAACAACTCGCCACTGTCGTGGCTGTACAACGGCCTGCTGGAAACTCCAGTGGTCGCCCAGGTTGGCGCCTTGAAGATCGCCAAGCCACTGCTGTTGTGGATCAACGACGGCCTGATGGCGATGTTCTTCCTGTTGATCGGCCTGGAGGTCAAGCGCGAAGTCCTCGACGGCCAACTCGCCAAGCCTTCGCAGATCGTCCTGCCCGGTGCGGCGGCGATCGGCGGCATGGTCGTGCCAGCGCTGATCTACTGGTTCCTCAACCGTGACAACCCTTCAGCCCTGAGCGGCTGGGCAATCCCGACCGCCACCGACATCGCTTTCGCCCTCGGCGTGCTCGCACTGTTGGGCAAACGGGTTCCGGTGTCGCTGAAGCTGTTCCTGATGACCCTGGCGATCATCGACGACCTCGGCGCGATCATCATCATTGCGATTTTCTATTCCGGTGCACTGTCGACCCTGTCCCTGGCGCTGGCCGCAGCCTGTATCGCGGCCCTGATCGGCATGAACCGGCTCGGCGTGGTCAAGCTCGGGCCGTACATGATCGTTGGTTTGATTCTATGGGTCTGCGTACTCAAGAGCGGTGTTCACGCCACGCTGGCCGGTGTGACCCTGGCGTTCTGCATTCCGTTGCGCACGAAAAACGCCGAGCCTTCGCCGCTGCTGACCCTCGAACACGCACTGCACCCGTGGGTGGCCTACGGCATCTTGCCGCTGTTCGCCTTCGCCAACGCCGGTCTGTCCTTGAGCGGCGTCACCGTCGACAGCTTCACCCACGACGTACCGATGGGCATCGCAGTCGGCCTGCTGCTGGGCAAAACCGTTGGCGTGTTCGGGTTGACCTGGCTGGCAGTCAAAATCGGCATCGCCGCCCTGCCCCAAGGTGCCAATTGGGGTCAGATACTGGGCGTGGCGATTCTCTGCGGCATTGGTTTCACCATGAGCCTGTTCGTCGGCTCCCTGGCCTTCGAGCCGGGTGTCAGCGACTACGCCGGGATGGACCGCATGGGGATTCTGACAGGCTCGATTCTGGCCGCATTGATCGGTTATGCGGTGACGGCAATGGCGAGTCGCAAGAACACTGCCCAGCCCTCCTGAGAAACAGGGACAACTCCTAACGTCTTTCAAGACGCGTCCTACAGTCACGCTTTGTCCCGTTCGTTAACGTCGTGCAGCCCTTTCAGAGGGCTGCCGATGGATGAACACACAAGGACAATCAGTGGCTGGCAGCAAGGACATCCCCTGGGTTAGAAACCCGCCGTCAGGTGACGGGCATCACGTCACCTATCGCTTTATGACGCGCAGCGAACTGGCTGAGCGCGAAGCTCGGCAAATTGCCTACGAGGCCATGCTCGCCAGGCAAGATGACTACATGCGCAAGCGCCAGGTTACGGAGGTCGAACAGAAACCTGTTCAAGTCGGATGCGTCTTCGCCAAATCCTGCAAGCTGCCGGATGCAGTAATCAACTACACCAATCCCTCGGGAATGGTGCCGACCGATAGCTTGAAGGACTACGGCGAAATTGCCTGGCTCGGGGCTCGCGAGGCAGACGATGGCGGTTTGCTGAATCTGCAAACGATTAGCGGCAGCACCGCTGCACTTGGCATCGGCCAACTGGCGCTACGCGTTCCATCGCTTGTCGTCCCGGCAATAGGTACCGTCGGGCCTGCTGTCTCTGCTGCTCTTGGCGGTCTGGTCGCGATTTTCTGGACGCCCAGCCTCGGCGACAGTGCCCTCTACTCTGAAGACCAGCTCCGCACCCTCAAACAGGCCCGCACCCGCGTTCGCCTCAGCGTTGAACAACAAGCCGACGGCAGCCTCAAGGGTTACGGCTTCTACACCGGCAAGAACCGCGATTGGGAAATGGTCGATGTCGTGCAGATCGCTTTGCGAGGCAGCCAATACGTCGCCGACCTCGGCGACGGTATCGAACTGATCTGGACCCCAGCCGAAGACGGCTCCGACATCCGCGGCATTCCCGCGCTGGAAGCGGCGCCACAAGCCCCACACATTTGGGTTTACCCGCCGACTAAACAGGCGGACAGCATCATCGTCAACCCGATTTATCCGCCTGAGTACAAGGATTTCATTCTTGTGTTTCCGGTGGGGTCGGGGGTGAAGCCGGTATATGTTGTGGTGAGTGTTACGGAAAGAAAACTTCCTAACCCCGATCACGATTATCACTCACCGCCGGAAACCGAAGAGATCACGGGTTTCAAAGGGCTAAGGGAGGTGAAAAAGAAAACTCCAAAACAGGGTGGTGGCGGACTTAGATCCCGCTGGATGGATGCCAAGGGACGGACAATTTATGAGTGGGACTCGTTGCATGGTGAACTAGAGGCATATCTTGCTAGCGATGGCAGTCATCTGGGGTCATTCGATCACACAACAGGCGAGCAAATAGACCCGCCCAAGAAAAAACGCAATATCAAAAAGTATTTGTGAGGTTCCCATGGGGTTGAAAGTTATTTTGGATTGGTACGATAAAAAAACCGAAGCCGCAGAAGGAAAAGAATACTCCGCGGATTTAGGTGACGACCCATCAATAATTGAAGTATTGGGACTGATGGATGAAGGCGAGATCTACGATGGTGGCTTCGATTTAAAAACAGCCTGGATACAGCAGCTTCAACCCCTGTTCAACCATAAAATAGAGGCTGCCATTTATGACTATCAAATATCGTTTAGGTACAGGTAGGTTTGGTGAATATTCTAGTTAAACGTGTCGCAAGATTGTAGATACGAAAAAACCCCGACCAGCGACCTGATCGGGGTTTTCTTTTACCCAAATTCCCGCTTAGTGCGTAACGCGGCTGGTGCCATCAACCGTGGCAATCCGTACACGCTCGCCAACACGGAATACTTCGTTTTCCTGAACCTGTTGCACGTAGGCGCGCATGCTGCCGTCGTCTTCGCGAACGGTGATTTCCACGCCTTGGGTACGGGTCAGGCCTTCTTCAGCTGCCGAGCCGACCAGGCCGCCGGCAACGGCGCCGATGACCGCAGCAACGATGCTGCCTTTACCGCCACCGATGGCGCTGCCGCCAACGCCACCCACCGCTGCACCGGCGAGGCCGCCGATCGGGGTTTTGGTACCTTCGATTTTCACCGGACGCAGTGCTTCGATGGTGCCCATGCGAATGGTCTGCACGCGACGCGCTTCGTCACGGGAGTAGGAGTCACCGGTCAGGCTCGATTGGCAACCAGTGAGCAACATCGCCATCGTGGAAAAGGAAGCAACCAGCAGGACAGACTTACGCATAGCATCAACTCCAAAGGACAGGTATTCATTAAACTCCGCAGCTTGACGCCTGTCACGGCATCGCCCGGATAAAAATGATTTCATTCAGTTCCAGTACAGGCCACGCGTGCGAACTCACCACACATTAGCGGCAAATTCGGCAATCTGCGCCGCTGGCCGAGGATTTTCATGGATTACTTTATCATTGTCGTCACTACCGTCGCGGGTCTGTACTTCCATTGGTGGCTGTACGTACGGATCAAACGCTGGATGGACCGCGATCTGGCGTTAGCGCTGGCCGGGAATGACGAACGGAAAAAAGCGTTCATGCTCCAGCAACTGGCAACCGCTCAAGCGCAGAAGATCAAGCGTCGAGACCTGCCGCATTGGCTGGAGGCCGCTGCGGCAGGCTATCTCGAGCGGTAGACTGCTCAGGGTGCCAGACGTTCAAGAATCCAGGCGGCGCCCTGCAAACGATAGTTGAGGCGATCGTGCAGACGGCTCGAACGGCCCTGCCAGAATTCGACGCGCTCAGGCAGCAAACGATATCCACCCCAGTGTTCAGGGCAATGAGGCTGACTGTCGCTGAAACGTTGCTCGGTATCCTTGAGCAACGCTTCCAGTTCCCCCCGATCGGCGATCACCCGGCTCTGCGGCGAAGCCCAGGCACCGAGGCGACTGCCCAGCGGACGAACCTGATAGTAAGCATCGGACTCTTCCGGTGTGACCTTCACCACTCGCCCTTCGATGCGCACTTGGCGTTCCAGGGTAGGCCAAAAGAACGTCATGGCCGCAAACGGGTTCGCGGCGATGTGTTGGCCCTTGGCGCTGCCGTAATTGGTGAAGAAGGTGAAACCCTGCTCGTCCAGCCCCTTGAGCAGCAGGATGCGGCAATGCGGTCGACCGTCCGGGTCGACCGTGGCCAAGGTCATGGCGTTCGCTTCCACCGGCGCCTGTTCGGTTTTCACCGCGTCGGCGAACCATTGGTGAAACAGCGCAAACGGCTCGGTCGGGGCTTGCGCCTCGGTCAAGCCATCACGGGTGTAGTCGCGGCGCATATCAGCCAGGGCCTTGGTCATGGCGCAGTCCTTTTGGTTAACGAATCACTTCTTTGTGGTATCGGCAGCAGCGACTTTTTTGGTGTCGGCAGCGGCTTTGGCCGGTGCAGTCTTTTTCGCCGGAGTCGCGGTTTTAGCCGGAGTCTTCTTGGCGGCGGCTTTCTTGGCCGGCGCTTTTTTCGTGGCAGGCACGGCGGCCTTTTTGGCGGCTGGTGCCGGGGTCACTGGCTTGGCGGCAGGTTTGATGTCTTGCGCGGCCACCAGGGTGACCGGCGCCGGGGCCGGCATGTTGTACTTGCTGAGCAAGGCAACCATGGTGTTTTGCGGGGTCACCAGCAGTTCCACGCGGCGGTTCAAGGCACGCCCTTCAACGCTGTCGTTGGCGGCTCGCGGGGCTTCGCCGCCCATGCCGCGCAGCATCAGACGATCACGCTGCAAGCCGCTGAGACGGAAAATCGCGGCGACGGCCTGAGCACGTTCCTGGCTCAACTTGACGTTGGCTGGCGCGGCGCCCGAGGTATCGCTGTGGCCGAGTACCAACACGGCAGTCTTTGGATCGACTTCAAGGATTTTCGCGACACGGGTGAACGGGCCGAGGGTCACCGGCAGCAACATGGCCGGACGATCCGGGTTGAACGAGCCTTCAACCGGCGCGGTCACTACCAACACGTTTTCACGGCGTTCGAGTTGCAGGTTGCTGTCCTTGATCGCAGTGCGCAGGCGCGGCTCGTAGTCATCGAGCCAGGCCTGGGTGACTTTAGGGTCAGGCATCGGCACGACTTTGGCGGTGCTCTGCTCTTTGCCGCCGAACGGCCACCACCATTTACCGCCTGCGTCGGCATCAGCCTTGGCGACAGCGGCGGGTTTGGCTTCAGGTTTCACTTGCGGTTTGGCAGCAGGCTTGTTCGCCTCGTCATCGGAACCGAACGGCCAGTACCAGTGGCTGGTGCTTTCAGTCTTGGCTACCGGGGCGGTCGCTGCCGGTTTCAAGGGTGCCGGAGCCGGTTCTTTGGCTGCGACCTTGTCGGACGAACCGAACGGCCACCAGCTGCCGCCGTCCGCATCATTTTTCGGATTCTGTGCGCAACCGGTAATAGCGAAGCACAGTGCCAAGGCGAGGGTTGGTTTGGTTGACATTGGATATCCACAAAAATGAGGTCATGAAAAAATCAGGCCCGATCGGCCCGCATAAACAGACGATTTGAAACTGAAAAGGCTATCGGGTTCCTGACCTGGGACCCTCCAGCAAGATTTACAGACAAGTGGCCAGTACCCGCACAAGCTTTTGTGCGCGCGGATCCATCAAGACGTACGGCCCCAGTGTATTTGTCACAAAACCGAAAGCCACATCGTGCTCCGGGTCAGCAAAACCGATGGACCCACCTGCGCCGGGATGCCCGAACGCGCGCGGTCCCAAGCCGAATGTGGCATTGGGCACATCCGGTTGATCAAGCATGCAACCCAGGCCGAAACGGGTCCGGGTCAGTAGAGTCTTGTCCTCGCCGAGGCTGTGCTCGCGGGTCAGTTCGTCGAGCATTTCGCTTTCCAGCAGGCTACCGTCGAGCAGACCTGCATAGAACCCGGCCAGGCTGCGGGCGTTGCCGTGGCCATTGGCCGCGGGTTGCTGCATGCGTCGCCATTCCGGCTTGTTGGTGCTGGTCAGCACCGACGGCGGATTGGTGAACGCACGGGTGGTCATGGCCGTCGGTTCACGCATGGTCACTTGCAACAGACGCTGGGCCGCGGCGTCACCGACGTTGCCCTTGCCGCGGGCGATGTGCGCCACGCGATGGAATTCTTCATCGGCCAGTCCGACGTGGAAATCCAGGCCCAACGGCTTGGCGACCCGCGCGACGATGGACTCGCCCGGTCCGCGACCGTCAGCCCGGCGCAACAACTCGCCGACTAACCAGCCGTAAGTGATGGCCGCATAACCATGACCTTCACCTGGCGTCCACCACGGGGCTTCGGCGGCCAGGGCGTCGACCATGGTTTGCCAGTCGTAGAGAGCTTCCGGCGCCAGCAATTCGCGCAACGCCGGCAGGCCGGCCTGATGGCAGAGCAGTTGGCGCAGGGTCACCGACTCTTTGCCGGCCGCTGCGAACTCCGGCCAGTAACGTGCAACCGGGGCGTCCAGTTGCAACTTACCTTCGGCGACCAGTTGCAGCGCGGTCACGGCGGTAAACGTTTTGGTGCAGGAGAACAGGTTGGCGATGGTGTCGCTGTGCCAGGCCTCGGCGCCATCCTTGTCGGCGGTGCCGGACCAGAGGTCGAGCACGGTTTCGCCACCGATCTTGATGCACAACGCCGCGCCACGCTCCTGGGGATCGTCGAACAGCGCCGCGAATGCCTCACGCACTGCCTCGAACTTAAGCTCGTAATGACCCTGAATCTGCACCCGCAACTCCCCGGATAAACACTCTACAAAGTGGCCCGCATTGTTCCAGCCCTTGAGGGTTTTGGGAACAGGGGCGAGCCGGGCGGTCGATAGAAGATCAAGATCAAAAGATCGCAGCCTGCGGGAACTGCCGCAGGCTGCGATCTCGGCGGCAACCGCTTTTAGTGACCTTTACCCGAATGCCCACCCGCGCCCTTCCCCGGCCCTTTGCCGGCATTGGCCTCTCTGCCACCCTCGGCGTCGTGGCTGGCCTTGTTCGCCTCGGCGGCAGCCTTCTCGACTTCTTTGCTTAATTGGTCAACCGCCGCGAGGTTGCTTTTGCGCACCCTGTCGACGAAGCCCAGGAATGGCAGGTCGGTAATGCCTACCAGGCCGAAGTGGCCGTTTTCACCATCCAGCAGACGCCCGGTCACAGGCTGGTCGAGGTATTGGAACCAGTGCACACCGACAATCGACGGTTCGCTCAGGGCCTGTTTGAGGAAGTTGGTGTAGGCCGGGGCACGGTCCTCTTCCTTCACCACTTGCGTCACGCCGCCCCAGAATGGGCCGCGATCAGCGGAGCCGAAGTTGAACTCGGTAATCAGCACCGGTTTGTCGAGGCTGCGCAGTTTGGCGAAGTCGTAACCGTCCTGCGGTTGCAGGGTGTACAGGTTGAAACTCAACACGTCGCAATACTGGGCGCAGGACTCGACCGCTTCGGGCGTACTGACGGCGAACCGGCCGCCCAGTAACAGCTGGTTTGGCGCGTGCCATTTGAGCGAGTCGGAAATGGTCTTGAAGTAAGTGTCGGCGAAGACCTTCTGGAAGTATTTGAAGTCCGCTTCGATTTCCGGATGATCAGCGCTCGGCAGCGGCGGCACGAACCCCGGATCCTCCATCAATTCCCAGGCCGGCAGATCAATGCCCCAGGCTTTGGAAAGGCCCGCCTGGTTGCGGTACTTGTCGCGCAGTTGCTTGAGGAACGCACGCTTGGCCGGCACGTCGGTGGTCATTTTCAAAGTGCCGTAAGCCAGTGCATAGCGGGCTTTCGGGTCATCGCCCGGACCGGCCCAGGCCAGTTCGTTGTCAGCGTAGTAACCAATCAGCCATGGGTCGTCGCGATGGTCGCGGGCGGCGATGGCCACGGCGCGTTCGGTGGCCATGGCGAAGCGCGGGTCGAACGGGTCAGGCATGCCGCCCCACCAATCGCTGCCGGTGCTGATGCTGGCGTAATCGCCAACGATCGACAACGGCAAGGTGTACGGCACTCGGTCCGCGTTGGCCAACGCCGACGCACTCCAGTTACCGACGGTATTGAAGCCCCAGGCTTGCAGGCGATCAAGGGTGTGGCTGGCCCAGCGTTTTTCGTCGAATGCCACCTTGCAAGGTTCGGCGGGTGCCGGCTCGGCCGCTTTAGCGGCGGTCGCGTCGACGGCATCGGTTTTGGCCGCTTCGGCAATACCGGATTCAGCACTCGAAGGCGCCACCGGTTGCTCGGCGGCTTTTTCTGCCGTGGCTTCTACCGCATCAGCCTTGGCCGCGGCGGCGACTCCGGCCTTGGTATCGCTGCCCAGTGCGCAAGGGTCGCCGTACAGGCGTTGCAGGTTGGCGCCATAGAAGTCGTACCAGCGCCCGAAATTGAAACCCCGCCCTTGATCAACGCCGTTGCCGCCACGGTTGTCGCCTTCGCCGTAGTGGCTGGCCAAAGGCTCGTCAGGCTTGGGCAGGGATTCGAACATCGATTCGCGACCGGCGATGTAGGTCTGGTTGACGTCCGCAGTGACAGTGTTGACCCCCAGCGAATAGAACGGATGCCCTTCTGGTGTCACCAGATACCAGCGCCCGTCACGTTTCTCGGTGCGGAAAAAGCCACTGGCCTTGAAGGCCGGGCCTTTGCTCCAGCCGCCAAACTTGTCCAGCGACGATTTCCCGCGCTCGTCCAACCAGGATTTCAGTTGTTGCTGCTCCTTGGCGGCGGCGTTTTTCAGTTGTTCGTCGCTGCTGACTTTCTCCGGCCATTTGGCCCGGGTCGATTGACCGTACGCGTCCACCAGCCCGCCATAAACGGCTTGGGTGACGGATTCGCCGTCCTGAACACCAAAGCGTTCCAGCAAGATGCTCTGGGCAACTTTCGGTTGGTCCATCGACACGCTCACCGACACCACCTGGCTGCGATCCAGTTCACCGGCGCTGCTGGTTAGCAGAATGCGCTGACCGTCTACGGTCATCGGCATCGGTGGCCCGGCCTTCATGCCCTGGCTCAGCGGCGTCGTCGGTTGCAATGGCACCAACAGGGTTTGCGCAGGGCCGGCGGGCAGATCGACACGGCTAACCAGAGTCTTGCCGTCATTGCTCTGGATGGTCACATACAGGGTCAAGGCCCAGTCCATGGCGCTCTGGATTCGCAGGCTCATGACGCCCGATTGCGACCAGTCCCAGGCTCCAGTCTGCGGAGTCAGGCGCAGGGTTGGCTTGGCAACCGGGTTGAACGTCACCCGGCGCAGCACTTCACCTTCGGCGGTTTGCTCGGCGTTGGATTGCGGCAGGCTGGCGTCCTGAGTCGCCACCTGGACCACATCGGCGGGGCGCACAAAGTTGAACAGCGTCTGCTGTCCGGCGGGCGCGGCCAGCAAGGGCGTTGCGAACAACAGGGCAAAAACAGCGGGCAACGAACGGCGAATCATGAGAACGAAATTCTCCCTAACGACCTTCAATGGGCCAGTGGAAAAGCGATGGCTGAAAGATAGACAACGCGGTGGGCAAATCTGCCCACCGGTGTTTCAGGAAATTTCACGTCGGAAAGGAGGCAATGCATTGAGGATCGCTTTGCCATAGCGCTGGGTGACCAGACGCCGGTCGAGCAAAGTGATGGTGCCGCGGTCTTCTTCGGTGCGCAGCAAGCGCCCGCAGGCCTGAACCAGTTTCAGCGAGGCGTCCGGCACGGAGATTTCCATGAACGGATTACCGCCCCGGGCTTCGATCCATTCAGCCAGCGCCGCTTCGACCGGATCGTCGGGCACCGAGAACGGAATCTTCGCGATCACCACGTGCTCGCAATACGCGCCGGGCAAGTCGACCCCTTCGGCAAAACTCGCCAGGCCGAACAACACGCTCGAATCGCCGCCATCGACTCGCGCCTTGTGCTTGTTCAGGGTTTCTTGCTTCGACAGGTTGCCCTGAATGAACACTTGCTTGCGCCAATCGCGGTCGAGACCGTCGAACACATCCTGCATCTGTTTGCGCGACGAGAACAACACCAGGGTCCCACGCGAGCCTTCGACCAGTTCCGGCAGATCACGGATGATCGCCGCCGTGTGCGCCGCCGCATCACGCGGGTCGGCGTTCAGGTTTGGCACCCGCAGCACACCAGCGTCGGCGTGATGGAACGGGCTCGGCACTACTGCGGTCACGGCTTTTTTCGGCAGGCCGGCGCGCATACGGAAGCGGTCGAAGGTGCCGAGCGCGGTCAAAGTCGCCGAGGTGACCAGACAGCCGTACGCCACGTTCCACAGGTTGCGCCGAAGCATTTCCGCCGCGAGGATCGGACTGGCGTTAACCTCGATGTCGAACAGCGAGCCGCTTTCGGCCAGGGTCAGCCAACGCGCCATCGGTGGATTGTCTTCCGGGTCTTCGACGGTGAAGGCGGTCCACAACTCCCAGTTGCCGGAAGAACGGGACAACAGGCTGCCGAAAAGCGGATACCACTCTTCAGCCTGGTTGCTGGCGATGCCAATGTTGACCTCGCCATCCATGCCTTCCTTGAGCAGATCGGTAAGACGGGTGAACAGGTCGGTCAGGCGCGCAAAGCCCTTCTTCAGTTCGATGCCCATTTCGCGCATGTGCTCGGGAATCACTCCGCCGACGAAGCGGTGACGCGGACGTTCACGACCTTCGACGTCTTCACCGGGTTTAAAATCGGCGACTTGCTCGCAGGCGCTGAACATGAATTGCTGCTGGGTCTTGATCTCCCGCGCCAGCTCCGGCACCTGTTCGATCAACTTGCCCAGGTCACCCGGCAACGGATGTTGGGCCAACAGTTTGGTGAGATTCTTGGCGGTGGTTTCCAGCCAGTCGGCGGTGGAACGCAGCCGGGTGTAATGGGCGAAGTGGCCGATAGCCTTGTCCGGCAGGTGGTGGCCTTCGTCGAACACGTAAATGGTGTCGCGCGGGTCCGGCAGCACGGCGCCGCCGCCCAGGGCCAGGTCGGCCAGGACCATGTCGTGGTTGGTGACGATTACGTCGACTTTGCCCATGCCTTCGCGAGCCTTGTAAAAGGCGCATTGGCCGAAGTTCGGGCAATGGCGATTGGTGCACTGGCTGTGATCGGTGGTCAGACGCGCCCAGTCGGCGTCTTCCAGGGCAGTAGACCAACTGTCGCGGTCGCCGTCCCATTTATTGCCGGCCAATTTTTCGATCATGCTGGTAAACAGCTTTTGACTGGCTTCATCAACTTCGATCTTGAAGCCTTCTTCTTCGAACAGCTGGGCTGTGGCGGTTTGTGCGTGGCCTTCCTGAAGCAACATATCGAGCTTGGACAGGCACATGTAGCGCCCGCGCCCCTTGGCCAGGGCAAAGCTGAAATTCAGCCCGCTGTTGCGCATCAGGTCAGGCAAATCCTTGTAGACGATCTGCTCTTGCAGGGCGACGGTTGCGGTGGCGATCACCAGGCGCTTGCCAGCCGCCTTGGCCGTCGGGATCGCTGCCAGGCTGTAGGCCACGGTTTTACCAGTACCGGTGCCGGCTTCCACCGCGACAATCGCGGGGTCGCCACTGCGCCGGCCTTCGTCGTCGGTGTCGATATCACCGAGGACTTTGGCAACTTCGGCGATCATCAGGCGTTGGCCGTAGCGCGGCTTGAGGCTCTTGGCTTCGAGAAAACGCGAGTAGGCGCCCTGGATCGTGGTTTTGAGTTCAGTGCTGATCATGAATTGTCGGGCGCAAAAACGCTGGATAAATTTTCAGTAGTTCGGTTCGGCCGCTATCATACCCCGCTAATGAATCCCGCGCAGAACGGAGTACCCGAATGACCGCTTTTAGCCTTGTTTACAGCCTGCATGTCCTCGCCGCACTGGTCTGGGTCGGCGGCATGTTTTTCGCTTGGATGGTCTTGCGCCCTGCGGCGATGACAGCACTGGAAGGCCCTGCCCGATTGAAGCTGTGGGTAGAAGTGTTTCAAGGTTTTTTCCGCTGGGTCTGGGGGGCGGTCGTGCTGTTGCCCGTCAGTGGCGTGGTCATGCTGAACCTGAACTTCAGCGGTTTTGAACACGCGCCGCGCTATGTGCAGGTGATGATGGGCTTGTACGTGGTAATGACCGCGCTGTTCATCCGGATTCAGGCGTTGATGCTGCCGGAACTGCGCACGGCCGTGGAGGCGCAGGATTGGCCGGCGGGGGCTGCGGTGCTGGGTAGGATTCGGCGCTTGGTGGGGATTAATCTGATTGTCGGGTTAGCTGTTGTAACAATTGCCGCAGTTCGTCCGATGCTTTAGGCAATCCCGTTGTAGGAGCGGCCGCAGGCTGCGATCTTTTGATGTTGCCTTTAAAAGATCGCAGCCTGCGGCAGCTACAAGTCATTCCAGAAATGGATTACAACCGCTGCACCACCACCGAACCCGCCGCGCCGGCAGGCCCAGGTTGCCCGTCGGTACCAGGCTTTCCGCTCTTGCCACCATCGGTTGTATAGATAAAGCAGCCCTTGGCCTTGCCGCCGGCTCCCGGTTTGCCACCAGGCCCCGCCAGGCCACCGGCACCGCCGGCCACTTGCACCTTGATCTGTTCTTCCGGGTAATCATGCGGCACCGCCAGTTTGACCAAAGCCCCCGGCGCGCCTGGCTGACCATCACTGCCGTCGCTGCCGTCGGCACCCCGCCCGGCCTGGCCCCAGGTACAACCCGGCGCCTGACCGTTAGCCCCGTCGAGACCTACAAACCCTGGCGCCCCCGCACCACCGCGCGCGTCAATCAGCAATTGCGGCGCACTCAGGGTCTTGATCTGCAGGTTCAGATTGCGCCCGGAGCGAGCGGCCTTCTGATAAGTGCCCGGCGCGCCGCGAGCGGTGATCTGGCTACCCTCGGACAACGCTGCGCGGCTGACTTTCAGTTCCAGCGCCTGCTCACTGGGCACGATCGCGATTCGCGCGTCACGGCCCAAGTGCAGTTCGCCAACAGTCACTTCGGTCACGTTCGAAGGAATCAGTAATGTGCCGTAGTCCGCCACTTCCAGACGTTCCAGTTGCAGGGTGCTGGCGGTGTTGGGCAGACGCATCAACGAGTTGGTTTCGACGCTCACTACCTGAGCGCAGGCCAGTGGGCTGATGAGGGCGGCGAGCAGACAGAGTTTACGCATGGGAAGCCTTAGATGCGGTGGGAGCGGGGATGGTTTGCAGGTGGAAAACGCCGAAAATCAAGATCTTCAGGCGATCGAGCCAAGGATGGGCACGACCTTTGAGGCTGCGATTGCACAGCAGCGCTTCAAGCAAATGAAGGATCGCCAGAACACCGCCGGCCAGGTTGGTCAGCAGATGCAGCGGGTAGATAAACGGCATGAGCAGATTGACCAGCACTACCGCCCAGAACAGCAGGGTCAACAGCTTCCCTAGCCCCCATATCACCTTCATACGCCCCTCGATGAGAATTATTCTTTGCGCGCACAGTAACGGCTTCCACGCGGGATAAGCCAGAGGGCAATCGAAAATTCTTCATGAAGATCGCCGAATGGCCGTCGAAACGCTGCAAATCCGCGCTCGACAGCTCTATTCCGCGGCTCAGCGTTTGATATGCAACTCCACGCGACGGTTTTTCGCACGCCCCTCTTCGGTTTCGTTGTCGGCCACTGGCTGACTTTCACCTTTGCCTTCGCTGGTGAGTTTGTTCGGCGCCACGCCCTGGCCCAACAGGTACTCGGCAACGCTGTTGGCGCGACGTTCCGACAGAGCCTGGTTGTAAGTATCTACACCGACGCTGTCGGTATGCCCGATCACCTTGATGCTCACCACATCGGCGTCCAGCAATTTGCTCATGATCGTATCGAGCTCGCTTTGCGCGGTCGGCGTCAGGTCTGATTTATCGAAGCCAAAAAACACGTCATTGCTCAACGTGATGACTTCAGGCGCAACAGGTACCGCAGGGCTGGCCGGGTATTGCGGAAGCGGGCAACCGTGATGCTCCACAGGAGTATTGGCCGGTGTGTCGGGGCAGCGATCGCGCCGGTCGAAAACGCCATCGCCATCTTCATCACCATCCTGGGCATAGCAGATCAAACCACCGGTCAAGATACCGAGCGCCGCTCCACCGGCCGCCCAACCGCCACTTTCGATAGCGCCCAGGCCTCCACCGACCAGTCCGCCAATGAGGCTACAGATCGGCCAGGTTCGTTGATTGAGGGGGGCAGTGCCATCACTGTGAGTAGCGCAACCGGTCAACAGGCTGCCAAGCAGCAGAACCGGCAGGACGGTCCGTGTGAGGTTGGTCATTTTGAAAGCTCCTGTGTCACCGGCCAATGCCGGTTACACAGGAGTAAAGACCCGCATCCGCAACTGCACAAGCCGCGGATGCGAGGGACCTAGCGGTTGATTTTGATTTCAGTGCGACGGTTCATCGCGCGGCCGTCAGCGGTTTTGTTGTCGGCAACCGGCTGGCTTTCGCCCGCACCGGCAACAGACACGAAGCTGCTGCGTGGCACGCCTTCCTCAATCAGGTATTCAACCACCGAGTGGGCGCGTTTATCCGACAGTTTCTGGTTGTAAGCATCACTGCCCACGCTGTCGGTGTGACCGGTTACCGTCAATTGGGCGTTAGGTGCTTCCCCTTTCAGGCGAGTGGCGATCTTGTCGAGCACGCCTTTGTCAGCCTGGGTCAATGTAGCTTTATCGAACTGGAAGTGGACATCACGAATGACGATGGTTTCTTCCTTGACCACCACAACTTCTTCAACCACTGGAGCAGGTGGTGGGCAACCATCAGCATCGACCTGTACGCCTTTAGGCGTGCCCGGGCACTTGTCGCGACTATCCAGCACACCATCGCCGTCTTCGTCGCCATCGCCGTGAACCCAGCAATAGGCGGCCGCAGTACCACCGACAACCAATGCGCCCCAACCTGCCCACGACGAACTCTCGGTCGCACCGAGACCCGCACCTACGACACCGCCAACTGCCGCACAGGTCGGCCAGTCGGTTTTCTGCAAACCTGCGCAACCAGTCAACACACTGGTTAGCAGAACCAGGGGTAATGCTGTCCGAACTATGCTCATCTAGTTTTCTCCTTAAGGATCGGCTTAGAACCGATTCTGGGAGTAAAGACCGGAGTTTAATTCTCCGCCAGCAATAGGCCATTGCAGTTTTGTCCCGTGTTGACGGGAGATCGTCACTTTTGCGGCAAACCCGCTCTAGGCTCGAACTTGCGGGCAGGCTAGTCTTGGCAGATCTGAGTGAGGATTTTCAATGATTGCAGGTATTTCTTCGCGTACGCCACAACAGGCGCTGGCCGCTTTGCTGGACCGATACGCCCCTTCGCGCCTGTTGCTGATTGGTGCCAGCGAGTTCCCCGCACTTGAAGCCTTCAAGCTCGCGCACCCGGACAGCTGTGTGGCACACGCGGCGCCCGGGGCGCTGCCTGCCGAACTGGCGGCACGCCGGTTTGACCTGGCGCTGGTAGTCGATTGCCTCGAGCACCTGCCCAAGCGCGACGGTCTGAATTTGCTGGGCGGCATTCGTAACCTCAACGCCAGCCGCATCGCGGTATTGGCGGACTTGCCCGCCAGCGGCTGGCAGGAAACGGATTTTTTCTCCTTGGCCTTGCAAGCCAGTGAGCGCTTCCAGCGTGATGATCAAGTGTTGACCCTGTTCACCTATGATCTGCTTGACTACAAACAAGTACCTGACTGGCTCAATTCACGGTTCTGGGCCAATCCGGAAAACTTCGGGAAATATTGGTGGTAACGCAATGAGTACATCCATTTGCCCTTGCGGCAGCGGCACCCTGCTCGACGCCTGCTGCGGTCATTACCATACCGGCCACCCGGCCCCTTGCGCGGAAGCCTTGATGCGTTCGCGCTACAGCGCCTATGTGCTTGGCCTGATCGACTACCTGGTGGCAACGACCCTGCCCGCCCAGCAGTCCGGGCTCGATCGGCAATCGATCAGCGACTGGAGCGCGCAAAGTACCTGGCTCGGTCTTGAGGTGGAAAGCTCGGAAGTGCTCGGTGGCCAGCCGGAACACGCATTCGTGACGTTCACCGCACGCTGGCACGACGGCAGTGGCGAACACAGTCATCGCGAACGTTCATCGTTCGTACAGAACGCTGGGCGCTGGTACTTCATCGACCCGACCGTGGCACTCGACATCGGACGCAACGACGCCTGCCCGTGCGCCAGCGGGCAGAAGTTCAAGAAATGCTGCTCGGGGTATTTCGGCAGTTGAGGTGATGCTTTTAAAAGATCGGGCTCAAGGGAGAGGAACGACCATGATCACCCGGCGACTCGCACAATGTCTGCTCACGCTTGCCCTTTGTCTGGCGCTCGGCGGCTGCGCGTCCTGGTTCAGCAATGACGAGCCAGACCCCGAGGTGCATCTGGCCAGGGTGGAAGTGGTGCGGGCCAAGCTGCTGGAGCAGCGTTTCATCCTGCACTTTCGCATCGACAACCGCAGCGAAAACGAGCTGACCGTGCGCGGCCTGGAGTATCGCATTCACCTGGGCGACATCCTGCTGGCCGATGGCGCGCATGAACACTGGATGACCATCGGCCCCAAGGCCAGCCGCTCTTACCGGGTGCCGATCCGCACTAATCTGTGGCCCAAGGTCAAGGATCTGGTCAAACAGCTGAAAAATCCCGAGCGGGCCATTCCCTATCGTCTGGAAGGTGAGATGGAAACCGGTTTATTCATCGCTCACTACGTGCACCTGGCGCGTAATGGCGTGATAATCCCCGCCGATCTAATTCCGGAGTAACCCCGATGACCCAGCAACCCCATGTCCATGGCCCAGATTGCAACCACGATCATGACCACCATGATCACGACCATGGCCATGTCCACGGCCCGAACTGCGGCCACGCCCACCAGGAGCCGGTGCGCAACGCCCTGAAAGACGTTGGCCGCAACGACCCTTGCCCATGCGGCAACGGCAAGAAATTCAAGAAGTGCCACGGCGCTTGATGCGTCGGGCGAAGAGTTTCTTCGCCGGTTGAATCGCCATTGCGAGCAGGCTCGCACACACTTGATCTGCGCCGAACACATGTTGTGTGCACGCAAGAGATTCAATGTGGGTGCGAGCCTGCTCTCGAAGAGGCCCGCACAGTCAGCATTAATTCAGAATCTGCGCACTACTGACCACCGTCGCATACTCCCCATGCAAGTTCCCCAGCGACATTGCGTGTACCTCCTCGGCTGAGCGGGCATGCCCGAAAAAGTCGGCCTTGTCGAAGGTAAAGCACGCATCCTCGACCACCCAGGTATCGAACCCCAGATTGCCCGCCGTACGCGCCGTGGATTCCACTGAGTTGTGGGTCGCCACGCCAACGATGATCAGTTGCCCGATCCCCGTCCCGAGCAACAGAGCCTCCAGCCCCGTCGAACAAAACGCATCCGGCACCTGTTTTTGAATCAGATGCTCACCCGGCAATGGTAGAAATCGCTCCTGAAATTCCACGCCCGACTGCTGCGGCCAGAACACTGAATCTTCCGATCGCGACAAGTGCTGCACATGAATGATCGGTCGCCCGCTGCGCCGCCATTGGCCCAGCAGTTCCAGCATGCGGTCCTCGGCCTCGGGATTATTCCGGCGGCCGAGCCTGGGGTGCAGGATGCCTTTCTGTTGATCAATGATGATCAGCGCTGCGTTTGCCATTAACTCCATACCGAAGACTCTCCCTGACCATTGGTCGCTGAACTTATCAGACAAATCCTGAAATAACCTTGTACCCCGCTTGCGCGCCCACCTCCCGCTCACTAACGTAGCGCCTTTACTGACGCTACCCCCGCAGGAGCTTTGCCATGGCCTCGCCAGCCCTTACACATTTTCTACCCCGGTTCGGCGTTGCCGCAGCAGTGGCGGGGGTTTTGAGCCTGACCGGTTGTCAGAGCTTCAACGCCCAGGACACCCTTACACCGACCTCCGGCGTACAGCCGCTGAAGGGGCTGGCGCAGAACGTTTCGGTGCGCCGCAATGCCATGGGCATGCCGTTGATCGAAAGCAGCACGTTCCACGACGCGCTGTTCAGCCTCGGTTATGTGCACGCCAGCGACCGAATCACACAAATGGTCACCCTGCGTTTGCTGGCTCAGGGTCGTCTGGCTGAAATGCACGGTGCGGACCTGCTGGACGCCGACCGCTACATGCGCGCGGTCAATCTGAAGAAAAGCGCTGGTGAGCTGTACAAAGCGTCTTCGCCGCGCCTCAAGCGTTTCTTCGAAGTCTATGCTCGCGGGGTCAACGCTTACCTGTTCCGCTACCGCGACAAGTTGCCGGCGGACCTCGCCGCCAGCGGCTACAAACCTGAATACTGGCAACCGGAAGATTCGGCGCTGATTTTCTGCCTGTTGAACTTCAGCCAGTCCGCCAACCTGCCGGAAGAGATTTCCGCGCTGGTGCTCGCGCAAACCATCACCACCGACAAACTGCCGTGGCTGACGCCGTCCGCTCCTGACGAAAAATTGCCATTGGCTGAAAGCGAAAAGCTGCAAGGCATCAACCTCAACGGACAAATTCCGGGGCTGGCCGACATCAGCAAAGCCACAGGCCAGCTCTCTGATCTGAATCTGCTCGGTGCCACTTCGTCGAACAACTGGGCGATCGCCCCGCAACGCAGCCGCAGCGGTAAAAGTCTGCTGGCCAGCGACAGCCATGGCCCGATGGGCGTGCCGTCATTGTTCAGCTATGTGCAGATTCGCGCGCCGAAGTATCAGGCTTCCGGCGTGACCATCGCCGGGTTGCCAATGGTGCTGGGCGGGTTCAACGGTAAAGTGGCGTGGAGCACGACCAGCGTCATGGGCGACAACCAGGACCTGTTCCTGGAAAAAATCCGCCGCCAGGGCAATGATCTCGCCTACGAAACCAACGGCAAATGGCAGCCGGCGATCGTGCGTAACGAAACCTATTTCGTCAAAGGCCAGCGACCGATTCGCGAAGCGGTGTACGAAACACGCCATGGCCCACTACTCAACAGCGCCCAAGGCCTGGCACAAGGAAGCGGTTTCGGCCTGGCGTTGCAGACGCCGAACTTCACCGACGACAGGAGCCTGGACGCGTTTTTCGACCTGTCCCGTGCGCAGAGTGTCGAAAAAGCCTCGGACGCCAGCCGCGAGATCCGCGCCATCGCCTTGAACCTGGTGTTTGCCGATGCCAGCAACATCGGCTGGCAAGTCACCGGCCGCTACCCGAATCGCCGCGAAGGCGAAGGCCTGCTGCCTTCGCCGGGCTGGGAAGATCGCTACGATTGGGACGGTTACGCCGACCCGATGCTGCACCCCTACGATCAAGACCCGGCGCAAGGCTGGCTCGGCACCGCCAACCAGCGGGTCATTCCCCATGGCTATGGCATGCAGCTGTCCAACTCCTGGTCGGCCCCGGAACGTGGCGAACGTCTGGCGGAACTGGCCGGTGCGGGCAAACATGACACCCGCAGCCTGATCGCCATGCAATACGACCAGACCACCACCTTCGCCGCCAAACTGAAGAAGATGTTCGAAGCACCGGGCATGGCCCAGCCGCTCAAACAGGCGATCGAAGCCCTGCCGGTGGCGGATCGCGGCAAGGCGCGTGAGGCGTTGACGCGCTTGATGGCGTTCGACGGCAAACTGGCCCCGACCTCCACCGACGCGGCGATCTACGAGCTGTTCTTGCAAGAAAGCATGAAGCAGATTTTCCTCGATGAACTGGGCCCGGAAAGCAGCCCGGCCTGGAAAGCCTTCGTCGCCAATGGCAAATTGTCCTATGCCGCCCAGGCCGATCACCTGCTGGGCTGCGAAGACAGTCCGTTCTGGGACGATGCTCGCACCGCTCAGAAAGAAGACAAACCGGCGATCCTCGCTCGCAGCCTCGCAGCGGCCATTACTGCAGGCGACAGCCAGTTGGGTGGCGATCACAAAGCCTGGCAGTGGGGCAAATTGCACCGCTATGAATGGAAGAACGCCAATGGCCAGACCGTGCGCGGTCCGGTACCGGCGGGCGGCGATCACACCACGCTCAATACTGCCGCGTTCGCTTGGGGTCAGGACTTCAATACGACGCTGGCACCGGCCATGCGCTTTATCGTCGACTTCGGCCAACCCGAACCGCTGATGAGCCAGAACGCCACCGGCCAGTCCGGCAACCCAGCCAGCCCGAACTACCTGAACAGCATCGAACCGTGGCTCAAGGGGCAGTATCAGAGCTTGCCGATGCAGCCGCAGAACTTCGACAAGGTGTACGGGACCAAACGTTTGACCCTGACACCGGGTAAATAAGATCAAGAGATCGCAGCCTGCGGCAACTCCTGCAGAGATCGGTGCAGGAGCTGTCGCAGGCTGCGATCTTTTGCTTTTTGATCCCGGAAAATCGATAGAACTTCTCTCCCCGCGCCCTGGGACGGCTTGCCCGACGCCAGCGAACGCACACTGGTGCCCTTTGCCAAAGCCTGTTCCGGACTGACCGATGAAGAGATGCGAGAACCAAAAGAGTGCGGGTCTTCCAAGGCGCCCATTTTCGTGCACTAATCCCATCCCGGCGATTTCCTGAATGCCTGTTAAACGCTTGTTCGGCACTCTGGTTCGGAAATTGCTACTTTCATTAGGTCTTACGCTTACCAGTAACAATAATTCTGCGCCACAAGCGCTCATATTGGTTTTAGGGAATAAATAATGAAAAAAGCATTGCTGACCCTTTCTGCACTGGCGTTGTGCATGGCCGCTGGCTCCGCCATGGCAAAGGAATACAAAGAATTGCGTTTTGGCGTTGACCCTTCCTACGCACCGTTCGAGTCGAAAGCGGCCGACGGGAACCTGGTGGGTTTCGACATCGATCTGGGTAACGCAATCTGCGCCGAGCTGAAGGTCAAGTGCAAATGGGTCGAAAGCGATTTCGACGGGATGATTCCTGGCCTCAAGGCCAATAAATTCGACGGCGTGATCTCTTCGATGACCGTCACCGAAGCCCGCGAAAAAGTCATCGACTTCTCCAGCGAGCTGTTCTCCGGCCCAACCGCTTACGTGTCCAAGAAAGGTTCCGGCATCACCGCCGACGTCGCTTCGCTGAAGGGCAAAACCGTTGGCTACGAACAAGGCACCATCCAGGAAGCCTATGCCAAAGCCGTTCTGGACAAGGCAGGCGTGAAAACCCAGGCCTATCAGAACCAGGACCAGGTGTATTCCGACCTGACTTCCGGTCGTCTCGACGCTGGCATCCAGGACATGCTGCAAGCCGAACTGGGCTTCCTCAAGTCCCCACAAGGTGCCGACTACGACGTCAGCAAGCCAGTTGACAACGCTTTGCTCCCAGCCAAGACAGCGGTCGGTATTAAGAAAGGTAACACCGAGCTGAAAGCACTTTTGGATAAAGGTATCAAAGCGTTACACGATGATGGCACCTACGCCACCATTCAGAAGAAACACTTTGGCGATCTGAATCTGTACAGCGGCAAATAATGCCCGGCGCCCATCTCGCGATGGGCGCTTTTTTCACCCGATCAGGTTGCTGATTTATGTTCGAAAACCTCTTACAAAATCTGGGGCTCTCAGCCTTCAGCCTCAAGGGCTTCGGTCCTTTGCTGATGGAAGGCACCTGGATGACCATCAAATTATCGGCGATGTCGCTGCTGGTGGCCGTGTTGCTCGGCCTGCTCGGCGCCAGTGCCAAACTGTCAAAAGTCAAACTGCTGCGCCTGGTTGCCCAGTGCTACACCACGCTGATTCGCGGGGTGCCGGACCTGGTGCTGATGCTGTTGATTTTCTACAGCCTGCAAACCTGGCTGACGTCGCTCACCGACTACATGGAATGGGAATACATCGAGATCAACCCGTTCAGCGCCGGGGTACTGACCCTGGGCTTCATTTACGGCGCGTATTTCACCGAGACATTCCGCGGCGCCATCCTTGCCGTGCCTCGCGGCCAGGTTGAAGCGGCCACCGCCTACGGCCTCAAGCGCGGCCAGCGTTTTCGCATCGTGGTGTTCCCGCAGATGATGCGCTATGCCCTGCCGGGTATTGGCAACAACTGGATGGTCATGCTCAAGGCCACTGCGCTGGTGTCGATCATCGGCCTCGCCGATCTGGTCAAGGCTGCCCAGGACGCCGGTAAAAGCAGCTATCAACTGTTCTACTTCCTGGTGCTCGCGGCCTTGATCTATCTGCTGATCACCAGTGCCTCCAACTTCATTCTGCGCTGGCTCGAACGCCGCTACGCCGCCGGTACCCGGGAGGCCGTACGATGATCGAACTTCTGCAGGAATACTGGAGACCCTTCCTCTACAGTGACGGCCAAAACATCACCGGTCTGGCGATGACCATGTGGTTGCTCAGCGCGTCGATCTTCATCGGTTTCATCGTCTCGATTCCGCTGTCGATCGCCCGTGTTTCGCCGCACTTCTACATTCGCTGGCCGGTGCAGTTCTACACCTACCTGTTCCGTGGCACGCCGCTCTATATCCAGTTGCTGATCTGCTACACCGGGATCTACAGCCTGGCCGCCGTGCGCGCGCAACCGGTGCTCGACAGTTTCTTCCGCGACGCGATGAACTGCACCATCCTGGCGTTCGCCCTGAATACCTGCGCCTACACCACGGAGATTTTCGCCGGGGCGATTCGCAGCATGGCCCATGGTGAAGTCGAAGCGGCCAAGGCCTACGGCCTGACAGGCTGGAAGTTGTATGCCTACGTGATCATGCCTTCGGCTCTGCGTCGTTCGCTGCCGTACTACAGCAACGAAGTGATCCTGATGCTGCACTCGACCACCGTGGCGTTCACCGCAACCATCCCGGACATTTTGAAAGTCGCTCGGGACGCCAACTCGGCGACCTTCCTGACCTTTCAGTCGTTCGGTATTGCCGCGCTGATCTACCTGTCCGTCACCTTTGCGCTGGTCGGCCTGTTCCGTCTCGCCGAACGTCGCTGGCTAGCCTTCCTTGGTCCGACCCACTAGGATTTTTCGCAATGCGCCACCAGATTCACGACCTGCTGGCCCCGCTGCCGGGGACAGCACGACAGATCCACAGCTTCCACTTCGGGCCGGCATCGGCCCAAGGCAAAATCTACATCCAGGCTTCCCTGCACGCCGATGAAATGCCCGGCATGCTGGTCGCCTGGCACCTCAAGCAGCGTCTGGCGGAGCTGGAAGCCGCAGGTCGCCTGCGCAGCGAAATCGTCCTGGTGCCGGTGGCCAACCCCGTCGGCCTGGAACAAGTGCTGATGGACGTGCCGCTGGGTCGCTATGAGCTGGAAAGCGGGCAGAACTTCAACCGCTGGTTCGTCGACTTGAGCGAAGAGGTCGGCAACGAGATCGAAGGCCAACTCGGCGACGACTCGCAACACAACCTCGAACTGATCCGCAACAGCCTGCGCAATGCACTGGCGCGCCAGACTCCCGGCACTCAGTTGCAATCCCAACGCCTGACCCTGCAACGGCTGGCCTGCGATGCCGACATGGTGCTGGACCTGCATTGCGATTTCGAAGCCGTCGCGCACCTGTACACCACGCCCGAGGCCTGGCCACAGGTCGAGCCGCTGGCCCGCTACATCGGCGCAGAAGCCAGTCTGCTGGCCACTGATTCTGGCGGTCAGTCGTTCGATGAATGCTTCACTTTGCTCTGGTGGCAGCTCAAAGAGCGCTTCGGTGAACACTTCGACATTCCACCGGGGAGTTTTTCGGTCACGGTCGAACTGCGCGGCCAAGGCGACGTCAATCACCCGCTGGCCAGTCTCGACAGCCAGGCACTGATCGAATACCTGATTCACTTCGGCGCGATTGCCGGCGAACCGGCGCCATTGCCCGACCTGCCCTACCCGGCTACACCGCTGGCCGGTGTTGAACCCGTAGCAACGCCGGTCGGCGGGCTGCTGGTGTTCACCGCGCTGCCCGGGGAATACCTGGAGGCCGGACAACTGATCGCCGAAATCATCGACCCGATCCTTGACCGCGTCACCCCCGTGCACTGCACCGCCGCCGGGCTGATGTACGCCCGTTCGCTGCGCCGCATGGCCACCGCCGGCATGGTGATCGCCCACGTCGCGGGCGCCGAAGCCTATCGCAGCGGCTACCTACTTTCGCCTTGAGGATGCTTGTTCCATGTACAAACTGACCATCGAAGGCCTGCATAAAAGCTATGGCGATCATGAGGTGCTCAAAGGCGTTTCGCTCAAGGCCCACACCGGCGACGTCATCAGCCTGATTGGCGCCAGCGGCTCGGGTAAAAGTACCTTTCTGCGCTGCATCAACTTTCTCGAACAACCCAATGACGGCGCCATGAGCCTCGACGGCCAGGCGATCCGCATGGTCAAGGATCGTCACGGCATGCACGTCGCCGATCCCGACGAGCTGCAACGGATCCGCACCCGTCTGGCCATGGTGTTCCAGCATTTCAACCTGTGGAGCCACATGACCGTGCTGGAAAACATCACCATGGCCCCGCGCCGGGTGCTGGGTTGCAGCAAGCAGGAAGCCGAAGACCGTGCCCGTCGTTACCTGGACAAGGTCGGCCTGCCGGCGCGCGTGGCCGATCAGTACCCGGCGTTCCTGTCTGGCGGCCAGCAACAACGCGTGGCGATTGCCCGGGCCTTGGCCATGGAACCGGAAGTCATGCTGTTCGACGAACCGACGTCGGCCCTGGACCCGGAACTGGTCGGTGAAGTGCTGAAGGTGATCCAGGGTCTGGCTGAAGAAGGTCGGACCATGATCATGGTCACCCACGAAATGAGCTTCGCACGCAAAGTCTCCAGCCAGGTGCTGTTCCTGCACCAAGGCCTGGTAGAAGAAGAAGGCGCGCCGGAAGACGTGCTGGGTAATCCGAAGAGTGAGCGTTTGAAGCAATTCCTGAGCGGCAATCTGAAGTAATACGCCTTGCAAGAGCTGCCGCAGGCTGCGGCAGCTCTTGCAGGATTAGATACTCGCTTCGTACTCCAGCCTGAAGCTACCGTTCTCCACCTGCATGCCATCGGCATCAAGCCCGCTGAAGCTACCGGCAAATTGCGTATCCCCGCCTACCATCAACTCAAGCGTGCCTCGATACAGCTCCGCTTCAGAATGACCTGTCACATGAATAATCATGGGGGACCGTTCACTCAGCCCCAGACTGTAGCTACCGGATTGCATTCCGACCGGCAGATACACGTAAAACTCGTTCCCTTCGCCGTTACTGGCCTCGATACAGTGCAGACCATTGCGTTCATAGTGATAGAGCCCTTGCGTCACCCGAAACTCTATTGCTCCGCTCGCCGTGATCACATTGGCACTCAAACGTCCCGTTCGATTCGTACTCACCCTGAAATTCCCTTTTCATATTGTTGTGCGCGGGCCTTTGCACAAGGTCTTGGGCGCGTGCAAAACCGAAATGAAACCACGGCTGCTCCGCCGATTGGTTTCAACGGCAAACACAGTTATTTCCGAATATGAGAAGTCAGGATCAGAGCTGTAAACGGCAACCGTTTGGTAAACGGAAAATGCAAACAAGGCCAATGCCCGAAGAGCGAAAACGAACTCGGGGCACTGACCTTGTTACAAGCCGGATTCAGGCGACAGGGGCAGGAGGCGGCTCATCCGGCAACGTTGGTTCGCCAGGCTCGGTAGGTTGTTCGTTCGGAGTATCTGGATCGGGTTGACCGGGGATCCCGCCAGCCTGGACGACCGAGGGATACGCCAACAAGGACCAGGCCAGCACGCCCACTTGATTGGGTTCAAGCCTTGCCAGTTCGGCACTTATTCGCGGATCGATCTTCATAACGCACTCCTGAGCGATGGCCCGGTCCGCCTTGCGCGAATCGGAGCAGTACACTCCATAGAGTGTACGCTCGCTCAGGAATTCCCACTTTTTGTCAGACGGCTGACTCAGGTCCGTGGCAGGGTCACGCCACGCTGGCCCTGATACTTGCCGCCGCGATCCTTGTAGGACACTTCACACTCTTCGTCAGACTCAAGGAACAGCATCTGCGCCACGCCTTCGTTGGCGTAGATTTTCGCCGGCAGATTGGTGGTGTTCGAGAATTCCAGGGTCACATGACCTTCCCACTCGGGCTCGAGCGGTGTGACGTTGACGATGATGCCGCAGCGCGCGTAGGTGCTTTTACCCAGGCAGATGGTCAATACATTGCGCGGAATGCGGAAGTATTCGACGGTACTGGCCAGGGCGAAGGAGTTCGGCGGAATGATGCACACGTCGCTGTGGATATCGACGAAGCTGCCGGCATCGAAGTTTTTTGGGTCGACGATGGCCGAATTGATGTTGGTGAACACTTTGAAGTGATTGGTGCAACGTACATCGTAGCCGTAGCTGGACACGCCGTAGGAGATCACACGGCTATCGTCGCTGCCACGCATCTGACGCTCTACGAACGGCTCGATCATGCCGTGCTCTTGCGCCATGCGGCGAATCCACTTGTCCGATTTGATGCTCATGGCGGGTGTCCTGAATAGCGAGGTGGAAAAAATCTGTCCGGCATCTTACCGGGGCGCGCCGCCGGGTTCAAAGTGCCGCACACAATTCTCGACGATACTGCCGGATTTGCGCAGCTTCGAAGCAATACGGTGCACCGTCGATCACGAAAACCGAGAAACCTTCGCAAGAAGCATTGGCACGTTCCGGAAAAAGGGTTAAGGTGGCGCCACTGTGCTGCTTGTGTCACTGAGAATCTCTACACGATATGTTGAATTTCGATCCAACCATCTACAAGAATTTTTCCTGCTCTTTGCACTCAGTCTCGGCCAGGGTTCTTCCTGAGTCGCAGTTATCTTTGTTCAAGGAGTTACACCATGTCTAATCGCCAAACCGGTACCGTTAAGTGGTTCAACGATGAAAAAGGCTTCGGCTTCATCACTCCACAATCCGGTGACGACTTGTTCGTTCACTTCAAAGCTATCCAATCCGACGGCTTCAAAAGCCTGAAAGAAGGCCAACAGGTTTCTTTCATCGCTACCCGCGGTCAGAAAGGCATGCAAGCTGAAGAAGTTCAAGTTATCTAACTTGTACTTGCTTTAGTAAAAAGCCCCGCCCTCAAAAGCGGGGCTTTTTTGTGTCTGCAGGTTTTTCGCAGGCGAAAAAAGATCGCAGCCTTCGGCAGCCCCTACAAGGTTGTGTGTACACCTGTGGAGTTGCCGAAGGCTGCGATCTTTTTGGTGTTTACCAGGTCACGCCAAACCCGGCGGTATAGCGGGTCTTGTCCAGATCGGCATCATCCGTACCCTCAATGATGTTGCGCTCAGCCTTGAGATTGAGCGAAGCCCAGTCCGTCACCTTGTAACGCAGGCCGATTTCCGAATCCAGCGCGTACTCAGCCACACCCGACAACGGCTTGCCCACCTCGCCATTGGTGAAGAACTCTACCTTCTTGCCAATCAGGTAGCGGTTGTAGTCCCACTTCATGGCCACGGAGTAGAAGTTCTCCTTGCTGCCGTCGGCGAACTCGTAATCCGTGCGGTTGACCAGCGAACCGAGGGAGAACGCCCCCAGTTCGTCATCCCAGAACTGGTACCCCGGACCGGTACCGACCGTGCGCTGGCGGGACAGGTCTTCAACCTTGTCGCGCTTGTAGACCATACGCCCCTGCCAGAACCATTTATCGGTCAGGAAGCGGTCGAGAGAGTACTCGCCCCGCCAGTTGTCCGTGGTGACCACGTCATCCTGGAATTCGCGGTTGTACTCGCCTTCCGCCGTGTGCCGCCAACGACCATGGCGCGCAGTGGTCTTGAAGTCGATGTCGTAATCGTCGGTGTCCTTGTCGGCGCGCTGGTAATCCAGCGCTGCATCGATATTGCCCTTCCACACCAGATCCTCGACCACCGGCTTGGGCTTGAGCATCTGCTGGATACTCGCCAGCTCCACGGTTTTTGGCGCATCACCGTTGGCCAGGGTCACCTTGCCGTCCTCCGCCGCGTGCAGCGACTTGGCCACTTCGCCGGTATAGGCATCCTGCTTGACCAACAAGTGCTGATCACTCTCCAGGGTTTTCACCTTGCTCCAATCGATCGGCACAGCGCCGGCGTACTCGGTCTGGACCAACAGCTTGCCGCCATCAAACAGAATGATCTTGCCGCTCAACTTGTCACCGTTCTTCAACCAGACGGTATCCGCGAGCAAGGGAGTGGAAGCACTGACGACAGCGAGGCACAGCAGGGTTCTGGACAACATAAGCAAATACAGGCTCAAGTTCGCGAAAAAAAGTCGGCATTATCCGCAGGAATAAGGCCCTAGCAAGGACTGACCCGACTATTTCTATTGAGTTCATTTCTCAACTGGCGATCCAGGATTTACTCTACGGACGGTACTGCGAATTTATTCAGGGAACTGCGCACGTGATCGAAACAACGGCTGAACCCGAAAGCGCTGCTCAAATCCGACGCACGGCGCTCTATCTGACCCTGGCCCAAGTGCCCGAAGGCAAAGTGGTGAGTTATGGTCAGTTGGCGGAGCTGGCCGGTCTGGGTCGGGCGGCGCGCTGGGTTGGACGAACCTTGAGCCAGCTGCCCGGCGACAGCAAATTACCCTGGCACCGTGTACTGGGCGCCGGTGGGCGCATCAGCCTCCCCGCCGGCAGCCCATCGGGGGACGAACAACGCGCGCGATTGCGCATGGAGGGCATCAGTATCCTGAATAATCGTGTTGATATTCAGCGCCATGGGTGGCGCCCGGTAGAGCACAGCGGTTAGAGTGCGCGCTTTGTTTCCGTATTTCTTGAGGCAGACTCCAGCCCATGCCCCGTAAAACCTGGCGCGCCGCGCTTGCTGCCTATGCCAGCCCCTCGACGCTTGTACTGCTATTGCTGGGATTCGCTGCCGGCCTGCCCTACATGCTGGTGTTCTCAACACTGTCGGTCTGGTTGCGTGAAGCCGGCGTGGCGCGCGAAACCATCGGCTATGCAAGCCTGATCGGTCTGGCCTACGCCTTTAAATGGGTCTGGTCACCGTTGCTTGACCAATGGCGCCTGCCCTTACTCGGCAAGCTCGGCCGACGCCGCTCATGGCTGGTGCTTTCCCAGGCACTGGTGATCCTTGGCCTGATCGGCATGGGGTTCTGCGACCCGCAAAAGCATTTGTCCTGGCTGATCGCCATCGCGGTAGTCGTTGCGTTCGCCTCCGCGACGCAAGACATTGCCGTAGACGCCTATCGCCTGGAAATCGCCGAAGACAATCGCCAGGCCGCTCTGGCCGCCAGTTACATGTCCGGTTATCGAATCGCAGCACTGCTGGCTACGGCGGGCGCGCTGTACTTCGCCGAAGGCTTCGGCTCCACCGGCTTCAACTACAAGCACTCGGCCTGGGCCGGCACTTACATCCTGTTCGGGGTGTTGATGGTCCCCGCGTTGCTGACCTCCCTGTTCATGCGCGAACCGCCGGTGCCGCTGCGCACGCAATTGCAGGCCGGGCGCTACAGCTTCGTGCATCAACTGGCCTCGGTATTCGTGCTGATCGTATTACTGGTGTCCGTGCCGGCCATGTTCACCCAGCTCTACAACACCGACTTCGCCAGCGTGCTGTTCGAAGGCGTGAGCCTGCTGGACCTGCTACTCCAGGATCGCGCCTTCCTGCGAGCGATCCTCTACACCACGCTCACAGCCCTGTGCCTGTCAGCCATGGGCCGTCGTGGCCTGGCGCCGGTGCTGACCCCGGTCAACGACTTCATTCTGCGTTATCGCTGGCAAGCGCTGCTGTTGCTTGGTCTGATCGCCACCTATCGGATGTCCGATACGGTCATGGGCGTGATGGCCAACGTGTTCTACATTGACCAGGGTTTCACCAAGGACCAGATCGCCAGCGTCAGTAAAATTTTCGGCCTGATTATGACCTTGGTCGGCGCCGGTATGGGCGGCCTGCTGATCGTGCGTTTCGGCATCCTGCCGATCCTGTTCATCGGCGGAGTGGCCTCCGCAGCGACCAATATCCTGTTCCTGATGCTCGCCGACATGGGCGCCAACCTGAACATGCTGATCCTGACCATTTCTCTGGACAACTTCAGTTCAGGCCTGGCGACCTCGGCATTCGTGGCTTACTTGTCGAGCCTGACCAACCTCAAATTCTCCGCCACCCAATACGCCCTGCTCAGCTCGATCATGCTCTTGCTGCCACGCCTGATCGGCGGGTATTCCGGGGTCATGGTGGAAAAATTCGGTTATCACAATTTCTTCCTGATCACCGCCCTCCTGGGTGTTCCGACACTGGTGCTGATCGCCTTGCACTGGTTCCAGGAAAGCCGCCGCGAAGGCCCGACACCCAGCCCGGACCCCGTACCGACCCAGGTCGCAGAGGAATCGTAGGATGCATCTGTAGGAAACAAGACCGATGGAGGAACGATTCCCGCCCTCCTGCCACACCGCCGACCGCACGCCTGTACGACAGCGGATCTCGCCCGTACAATGCTCCGTCATTTCTCGTCATCAGCAATCGATAACGGCCAACCATGCGCACCAGTCAATTTTTGCTCGCCACACAGAAAGAAACGCCTTCCGACGCGGTCGTGATCAGCCACCAGCTGATGCTGCGCGCCGGCATGATCCGCAAACTCGCCTCGGGCCTGTACACCTGGTTGCCGATGGGCTTGCGAGTGATGCGCAAGGTCGAAGCCGTCGTTCGCGAAGAAATGAACGCCGCCGGCTCGCTCGAAGTGTTGATGCCGAGTACTCAACCGGCTGAACTGTGGCAGGAATCGGGTCGCTGGGAAGAGTACGGTCCTGAACTGCTGCGCTTCAAGGATCGCCACGGTCGCGATTTCTGCGCCGGCCCGACTCACGAAGAAGTCATCACCGACCTGATGCGCAACGAGCTAAGCAGCTACAAACAGCTGCCGATCAACCTGTACCAGATCCAGACCAAATTCCGTGATGAGATCCGTCCACGCTTCGGCTTGATGCGCGGCCGCGAATTCATCATGAAGGACGCCTACTCGTTCCATGCTGACCAGCCATCGCTGCAGGTCACTTACGACCGCATGCACCTGGCGTACTGCAACGTGTTCACCCGTCTGGGCCTGAAATTCCGCCCTGTGGAAGCTGACAACGGTTCCATCGGCGGCGCCGGCTCCCACGAATTCCATGTCCTGGCCGAGTCCGGCGAAGACGATATCGTCTTCAGCAACGGCTCCGACTACGCCGCGAACATCGAGAAAGCCGAAGCTGTGCCACGCGAAACCTCGCGTGCCGCACCGAGCGAAGAGCTGCGCTTGGTCGACACCCCAGATACCAAGACCATTGCCGCACTGGTGGAAAAATTCAATCTGCCGATTGAAAAGACCATCAAGACCCTGATCGTGCATGCCGAGGAAGAAGGCAAGTTGATTGCCCTGATCATCCGTGGCGA
Organism: Pseudomonas sp. NFX224; assembly: GCF_048565165.1. Taxonomy (NCBI): domain Bacteria; kingdom Pseudomonadati; phylum Pseudomonadota; class Gammaproteobacteria; order Pseudomonadales; family Pseudomonadaceae; genus Pseudomonas; species Pseudomonas sp. NFX224. The sequence goes on from NZ_CP183416.1 coordinate 1,613,830, forward strand.
CCACGAACTCAACGAGATCAAGGCTGCGAACCAGCCAGGCGTGGCCAGTCCGCTGGTGATGGCCAGCGATGCCGAACTGCGTGACGCCATTGGCGCTGGCGCCGGCTCCCTCGGCCCGCTGAACCTGCCACTGCCGATCATCATCGACCGTTCCGTCGAGCTGATGAGCGACTTCGGCATCGGTGCCAACATCGACGACAAGCACTACTTCGGCGTGAACTGGGAGCGCGACTTGCCGGTTCCGACCGTTGCCGACCTGCGTAACGTGGTCAGCGGCGACCCAAGCCCGGACGGCAAGGGCACTCTGGAAATCAAGCGCGGCATCGAAGTCGGGCACATCTTCCAGCTGGGCAACAAGTACAGCAAGGCGATGAAATGCGAAGTGCTGGGCGAGAACGGCAAGCCGGTCACCCTGGAAATGGGCTGCTACGGCATCGGCGTTTCCCGCGTGGTCGCGGCTGCCATCGAACAGAACAACGACGACAAAGGCATCATCTGGAGTGACACCCTGGCGCCATTCCAGATCGCCCTGGTGCCGCTGCGCTACGAAACCGACCTGGTTCGCGAAGCCACCGACAAGCTGTATGCCGAACTGACGGCGGCAGGCTTCGAAGTACTGCTGGACGACCGCGACAAGAAAACCAGCCCGGGCATCAAGTTCGCGGACATGGAGCTGATCGGCATTCCACACCGGATCGTGGTCAGCGACCGCGGCCTCGCCGATGGCAACCTGGAATACAAGAGCCGTACCGAGGCCGAGCCGCAAGCGCTGCCGGTTGCTGACGTACTGTCGTTCCTTCAGGCCCGTATCCGCCGCTGAAACCAGATAGAGACGTCATGTTCAAGCGAAACACCTTAGGCCTCGGTGGTGCCGCCCTGTGCGGCACCCTGCTGGTCAGCGGCTGTGCCAATCACATGTCGCAACGCAGCGAGCACGAGGAACGTGTCGAGCGCAAACTGCTCGATCACAGCTTGCAGATCGATGTTGGTGAGCCCAAGGTGCTTGAGCTGCCGCAACGCCGGGTAAAAATCCACGAGCAAAAGACCTTCGAAATCACCGAGTTCGAAGTCACGCGCCATTACGATCGCTACACGCCTTACCAACCCTGGCGGGAGATCTATGAGATCCCGCTGGGCGCGGTGGCGGTGGTCGGTGGTGTCGGCGCGAACGTGGTCAACGTGTTCGCCCTCGGCAATCTTCCGGATAGCGTGACCAAAGACTGGTTCAGTTACGGCTTTGCCGGGCTCAACCCGTTCATGAACGTGCAATCCAACGGTCGTGCGCAACAAAACCTGGCCGGGATCGACGAAGTCCAGCGCGACAAGCGTACGGAATACTCGAGCCTGCCGTGGAGCGAGCGTCCGGTCGAGGTCAAGGCCGGCAAGGAAACCTTCGAACTGAGCACCGACAAAAACGGCGTCCTGCGCCTGAACCTGTTGGACAGCCCTTTCGCGGAACACGACCTCAATCATCTGAGCAAACTGCAGATCAATGTCGAGGATGCCAAGGACGACGTGCATAGCGACTCGTCCCTGGCACTCAGCAGCAGCCTGCGCGGCAAACTGCTCGAAGCCCACGGACTGATTTACGACGACCTCGAAGACGACGAAGTGAGCCAGTGGGTACACCGGGTCAAACGCCTGTCGGAACTGGGGTTGGAGGAAGAAGCCAGCGAGCTGGAGCAGAGCCTGATCGAGCTGACCCGTAACGATCCTGAACTGCAGACCGAATTTCTCAAGTCCTTGACCAGAGATGCCGGGCGATTGGTGGCGGATCCGGGGCCGAACTAGCCCCACACTGAAAGAACGCAGCCTTTGGCAGCGCCTACAGAGGAACGCATTCCCATGTAGGTGCTGTCAAAGGCTGCGATCTTTTGCATTTAGCGCTCAACGCTCAAACAACTCCATCTGCTCAAACCCGCCCCGCAAATCCTCCAGCCTCACCCCCACCCCCAACAACCGTACCGGTTTGCCGCCGCGATTGAACGCCTGGGTCAGCAATAGCTGATAACTGCCCAAATCCCGCCCTGCCCCGGCCTGCTCCAGCGTGGTCTGGGTGAAATCATGAAACTTCACTTTGACGAACGGCTTGCCCGGCCGGTAGCTGCTGTCGATTCGTGCCATGCGGGTTTTGAGGGTTTCCAGCAATTCCGGCAATTTATCCAGGCAACTGTGCAGATCCGGCAGATCGACATCGTAGGTATTTTCGACACTGATCGACTGCCGGCGACTGTCGTTATGCACCTGGCGGTCATCGATCCCACGGGCCAGGCTCCACATTCGCTCACCAAAGCTGCCAAATTCGCGCACCAGCGCCAACTTGTCCCACTCGCGTAATTGCGCACAATCAACGATGCCCAATTTGCCTAACTTGTCGGCGGTGACTTTACCGACCCCGTGAAGCTTGCTGACCGGCAGACCACTGACGAAGTCCTCGACCTGATCCGGAGTAATGACGAACAGACCGTTGGGTTTTTTCCAGTCGCTGGCGATCTTGGCGAGAAACTTGTTCGGCGCCACGCCGGCCGAAACGGTGATGTGCAACTGATTCGAGACCCGCCGACGGATGTCCTGGGCGATGCGCGTGGCGCTACCACCGAAATGCGCGCAGTCCGACACATCGAGATAGGCCTCGTCGAGGGAAAGCGGCTCAATGATGTCGGTGTAATCGCGAAAGATCGTATGAATTTCCTTCGACGCTTCTCTGTAAGCCTCCATCCGCGGCCTGACGATGGTCAGGTCGGGACACAGTTTCAACGCATGCCCGGAGGACATGGCCGAACGTACGCCATAGGCCCGAGCCTCATAATTACAGGTAGCAATCACCCCGCGTCGATCTGGCGAGCCGCCCACTGCCAGTGGTTTGCCGGCTAGGTTCGGATCGTCACGCATTTCGATGGCGGCGTAGAAACAGTCACAATCGACGTGGATGATTTTTCGCTGGGTCATATGAAAGCAGTTTAAGGGTGAAGAAATGGCGGCATGCCGTGTCTGAAAAGCAGTATCTCACTGACACCTGTATATAGCACCAGTAGTGTGAATGTTCTTCTTCCCCCGTAGGAGAAACCCTCTGAATTTATTTTTTCAATCGCATAGCAGGTGCTAATAGAGCCGCAAGCCTTGCCACGCCTACCTCTCAGGCCAACCAATACCGAGGCAGATGACCTAAGCGATTGAACCTGAAGAGGTTTTACTGAGGTTGGCGGTTGACACCCCGTCGATCCTCTGTAGAATGCCGACACACAGACGCGGGATGGAGCAGTCTGGTAGCTCGTCGGGCTCATAACCCGAAGGTCGTCGGTTCAAATCCGGCTCCCGCAACCAAACATCAAAAAAGGCTACTCGAAAGAGTGGCCTTTTTTGTGCGCGCCCGTTTTGCAGAATGCTGATTTCATGGCTGCACACGGCCGGAATGAGAATTCGTTCAGATTCCGAAACTTAGGCGAGCCTGCGACCGTTTGCCGCGTTTATACGTTTATTTGACCCGAGTCGGTTTTAACGGTTGACACCCCGGCGTATCTCTATAGAATGCCGCCACACAGACGCGGGATGGAGCAGTCTGGTAGCTCGTCGGGCTCATAACCCGAAGGTCGTCGGTTCAAATCCGGCTCCCGCAACCAAACATCAAAAAAGGCTACTCGAAAGAGTGGCCTTTTTTGTATCTGTTGAAAAAGTCCTTTCGCAACAATGATCTGTCACCGTGTGGTGAGCCGCTGGGGGTCACCCATGCGCCGAGTTCAGACTATGCTCAATCGCAGACTCAGCCCTCTCCGACTGATGATATGCAATCACCGACCGCCGGTGATTGGCGTTAATATTTGTGATTATTTTTTTCTACAGGGATTGGTAACTTGGCTGGATACCTCCATCCTGTCGCGCACAATCCAAGAGGTGATTGATGCGCGCCAACTCGTCTGATTCACAAGACACCGTCACAGCAACACAACCGATCAAGGCCGAGCGGTTGCGCTTGCTTGATCGCGTCAGCAAATACCGTCAGTCCATCGGCCTGGCGATCACGCTGCTGTTGTTTACGATTGCGCTGATTGCCTGTCGTCATCTGCTGAGCGAACTCGATCTGGACGCTCTGCACGACTCAATCCTTGAAATCCCCAAACCGGCCTTGCTCGGTGCGTTCGGCGCGACCGTCTTGGGTTTCATCATCCTGCTGGGTTATGAATGGTCGGCCAGTCGATACGCCGGCGTGACCCTGGCACCGCGCACCCTTGCTTTGGGCGGGTTCACCGCCTTCGCCATCGGCAATGCCATCGGTCTTTCGATGCTGTCGGGCGGCTCGGTTCGCTACCGTCTATATGCACGCCATGGGCTGGGGGCCACTGAAGTCGCCCACATGACACTGTTCGCCAGCCTCTCGCTCGGCTGCGCCCTGCCGCCGCTCGCCGCCCTAGCGACGCTCAGCAACCTGCCAGCCGCCGCTGTCGCACTGGGTCTCTCCGAAACCTTGCTGGGCGCCGTTGCGGGCGCCGTGCTGCTACTGTTTTGCGTAGTAGCCGTCGGGATTTACCGTCGTCGCCTGCCGGAGCAACCTTACGCCGACAACCTGCTGGTCAGAGTCGGCCGTCGTACCTTGCGCCTGCCCGGGCGCCGCCTGACCTTCCTGCAACTGGTGATTACCGCACTGGATGTGGCAGCCGCCGCCACCGTGCTCTATCTGTTGCTGCCGGAAGCACCACCCTTCGGCGCCTTCCTGCTGGTTTACCTCCTGGCGCTGGCCGCCGGGGTGCTCAGCCATGTGCCGGGCGGTGTCGGGGTGTTCGAAGCGATTTTGCTGGCGGCGTTCTCCGACAAGCTCGGTGCTGCGCCTCTGGCGGCCGCCCTGCTGCTCTATCGCCTGATTTATGTGGTGCTGCCGATGCTGGTGGCGTGTCTGTTTCTGCTGATCAGCGAAGGGCAGCGCTTGTTCCAGACGCGTCAGACTCTGCGCGCAGCTTCCGGCCTGGCCGCGCCGATCCTGGCGGTGCTGGTATTCCTGTCTGGCGTGGTGCTGCTGTTCTCCGGAGCCACCCCGGAAATCGACACCCGCCTGGAACACATCGGCTTCCTGATCCCGCACCGTCTGGTTGATGCCTCGCACTTTGGTGCCAGCCTGGTCGGCGTGCTGTGCCTGTTGCTGGCCCAGGGCTTGCGTCGCCGACTGTCGGCAGCCTGGATGCTGACCACCATTCTGTTGCTGGTCGGCGCCCTGCTCTCCCTGCTCAAGGGTTTCGACTGGGAGGAAGCCAGCCTGATGGTGCTGACGGCAAGCCTGCTAGGGGTTTTCCGGCGTTCGTTCTATCGCCCGAGCCGCCTGACTGAATTGCCGTTCTCGCCGCTGTACCTGGTGGCGAGCCTGTGCGTTCTCGGCGCATCGATGTGGCTGCTGCTGTTCGCCTATCAAGACGTGCCGTACAGCCATCAACTCTGGTGGCAGTTCACCCTCGACGCCGACGCCCCTCGTGGCTTGCGCTCGCTGCTCGGCGCCGCCGTGTTGCTGGTGGTGGTGTCCCTGACCTGGCTGCTGCGCACCGCCCGCCCGGTGATCCACCTGCCGACACCCGATGAACTGGAGCGCGCAAGCAAGATCCTCATGGCTTCGGCACAACCGGACGGCGGCCTGGCCCTGACCGGTGACAAGGCGTTGCTGTTCCACCCCAACGACGAAGCGTTCCTGATGTACGCCCGCCGTGGCCGCAGTCTGGTGGCGCTGTATGATCCGATCGGCCCGGGCCAGCAACGGGCGGAAATGATCTGGCAGTTCCGCGACCTGTGCGACATCCATCACGCCCGCCCTGTGTTCTATCAAGTGCGTGCGGAGAACCTGCCGTACTACATGGACATCGGCCTGACCGCGATCAAGCTCGGCGAAGAAGCCAGGGTCGATCTCAAACGCTTTGATCTCGAAGCCAAAGGCAAAGAGATGAAGGACCTGCGCTACACCTGGAACCGTGGCACCCGCGATGGTTTGTCGCTGGAAATCCATGAGCCGGGCCAGGCGCCGATGGATGAGCTCAAGGTGATTTCCGATGCCTGGCTGACCGGCAAGAACGTGCGCGAGAAAGGCTTCTCCCTCGGCCGTTTCAGTGATGATTACCTCAAGCATTTCCGCATTGCGGTGATCCGTTTCGAAGGGCGCCCGGTGGCGTTCGCCAACCTGCTCGAGACCTACGGCCATGACCTGGCCAGCCTCGACCTGATGCGCGCGCACCCGGACGCCCCCAAGCTGACCATGGAGTTCATGATGGTCGGCCTGATCCAACATTATAAGAGTCACGGATACGCGCGCTTCAGCCTGGGCATGGTGCCGTTGTCGGGGTTGCAACCCCGTCGCGGCGCACCGCTGACCCAGCGCTTGGGCTCGATGGTATTCCGCCGTGGTGAGCAGCTCTACAACTTCCAAGGCTTGCGCCGCTTCAAAGACAAGTTCCAGCCTGACTGGGAACCCCGTTATATGGCCGTACCTGCCGGACTCGATCCGCTGGTTGCTTTGGCCGACACTGCTGCCCTGATCGCGGGCGGCTTGACTGGATTGGTGAAACGCTGATGATTCAACGCTCCCTGAAGTACATCCTGGCCGTACTGATTGTGCTGGCCGTGATTCTCGGTGGCGGTTTCTGGTACCTCAAACGCCCGGCACCGGAACCGACCCTCGAACAGCTCACCCCGGCCGATGGCGCCGCCATGACCCGCGTCATTCCTGGCACGACGCCGAAGGCTCAGGTGCTAGTGGCGGTCAACGACGACCAGAAGCTCAATGACAAGCAACTGACCACCCTGAGCCGCAGCGCCTCGGCGCAAATCGTCCAGGTGATCCTGCCCAAGGACTGCCTGCTGCAAAGCCGCGCCCTGCAAGCCGGCCTGCGCGAATTGAAAGGCCCGGCAACGCTGGTCAGCGGCATCGGCCCGGGCGCCGTGCTGGCGTGGCGCTGGTTGTCGGAACAGAAGAACGACAAGGCCCAGGCCATTTCGGTGGACCTGGCCCTGGAAAAACCCGGTGGCTGCACTCACCTGCTGCCGAAAAGCGCCGCCCACGGCCATTGGCTGGTGGCCTGGAACGACAGCCCGGACGATACCAGCGCCGGCTTCGTGCGCGACCAGCCCAACGCCGAAACCAGCATCAGCGACTACGACATCAACCTGCCGCAAGTGCTGAACAACGAACTGCGCAAAATCCTCGTCGGCGGTGACAAAGCTGCGGGCGGTCTGCAGATTCCGGTGGTTGAAGTGCCGGCCGGCCAGGCCAAGGACACCGTGACTCTGTTCCTGTCCGGTGATGGCGGCTGGCGCGATCTCGACCGCGATGTTGCAGGCGAAATGGCCAAAATCGGCTATCCCGTGGTCGGCATCGACACCCTGCGCTACTACTGGCAGCACAAGAGTCCCGAGCAAAGCGCCCTGGACCTGGCAGAACTGATGCAGCACTACCGGCAGAAATGGGGCACCAAACGCTTCATCCTGACCGGTTACTCGTTCGGTGCCGACGTCTTGCCGGCGATCTACAACCGACTGGCCGAATCGGAACAGAATCGCGTCGACGCAATCATCCTGCTGGCCTTCGCCCGCACCGGCAGCTTCGAAATCGAAGTCGAAGGCTGGCTCGGCAACGCCGGCAAAGAAGCCGCCACCGGCCCGGAAATGGCCAAGCTGCCCGCCGCCAAAGTGGTGTGCATCTACGGTGAAGAAGAAGTCGATGAGAGCGGCTGCACCGACAAGACCGTCGTGGGCGAAGTCATCAAACTGCCCGGCGGCCACCACTTCGATGAGAACTACCCGGCGCTGGCACAGCGATTGGTGGGCGTGATCGAAAAGCGTCAAGCGCAGGACACGGAAGCTCAGGAATAAGCTGAACAACGCCTGTAAAAAAGCCCCCGCAGTCTTTTGATTGCGGGGGCTTTTTGTTGGACGCTTACATTTCCACCTGCGTCCCCAGCTCGATCACCCGATTCAGCGGCAGGTTGAAGAAGCGCAGGTTGCCGTTGGCGTTCTGCAACATGAAGGCGAACAGCGCCGCACGCCAACGCGACATGCCTACAAGTTTAGAGGCGATGACCGTCTCGCGGCTGAGGAAGTAGGTGGTGCGCATCGGGCCGAAATCCAACTCTGGGAGATGGCACAGTTTCAGCGCCTTCGGTACGTCCGGTTCATCCGTGAAACCAAAGTGCAGGATGACCCGGAAGAAACCTTCACCATGGGAATCCACCTCGAAGCGCCGTGAAGGTGGCACACGCGGGATGTCTTCGTAAACCACCGTCAGCAACACCACCTGTTCGTGCAGCACCTGGTTGTGCAGCAGGTTGTGCAACAGCGCGTGGGGCACGGCATCCGGGCGCGCTGTCAGGAACACGGCGGTGCCCTGGACCCGGTGTGGCGGTTGTACGGCGATACTGCTGATGAAGATCGGCAGCGGCAATCCACCCTCATCGATGCGATCGACCAGCAACTGCTTGCCGCGCTTCCAGGTGGTCATCAGCACGAACAGCGCGAGACCGGCGATCACCGGGAACGCACCGCCCTGGGCAATCTTCGGCACGTTGGCGGCAAAGTACAAACCGTCGACGAACAGAAAACCCAGCAGGAGCGGCGCCACAAGGAGCGGCGGCCATTTCCACAGCAACAGGATCACGGCCGATACCAGAATGCTGGTCATCAGCATGGTGCCGGTCACGGCCACACCGTAGGCCGAAGCCAGCGCGCCCGAGGATTCAAAGCCCAGCACCAGCAAAACCACGCCGACCATCAGCGACCAGTTCACCGCACCGATGTAGATCTGGCCCTGCTCGGCGCTGGAGGTGTGCTGGATGCGCATGCGCGGGATGTAGCCGAGCTGAATCGCCTGGCGAGTCAGCGAGAAAGCCCCGGAGATCACTGCTTGCGAAGCAATCACTGTGGCCATGGTCGACAGGCCGACCAGGGGAATCAACGCCCAACTCGGCGCCAGCAGATAGAACGGGTTGCGCGCGGCTTCCGGATCACCGAGCAGCAAGGCGCCCTGACCGAAGTAATTGAGCACCAGCGCCGGCAGCACCAGAATGAACCACGCACGGGCAATCGGCTTGCGGCCGAAGTGGCCCATGTCGGCGTACAACGCTTCGGCACCGGTCAACGCCAGTACCACCGCACCCAGGATTGCCACGCCCATGCCCGGGTGAACGATGAAGAAACGCACGCCCCACACCGGGTTCATCGCTTGCAGCACTTCCGGGTGCTGAATGATCCCATGGACACCCAATGCCCCCAGCACCACAAACCAGGTGACCATGATCGGTCCGAACAGAATGCCAATGCGCGCGGTGCCATGACGCTGGATGAGAAACAACGCGACCAGCACCACCAGCGACAGCGGCACAACCCAATGGTCAATGCCATCGAATGCCAGCCCGAGCCCCTCAATGGCCGACAGTACGGAAATCGCCGGGGTGATCATGCTGTCGCCATAAAACAGCGCCGCGCCGATCAGCCCGCAAACCACCAGGAATCCACGCAACTTCGCATGCCCCGCCGCCGCCCGCCGGGCCAGCGCAGTCAAGGCCATGATCCCGCCTTCGCCCTGGTTGTCGGCGCGCAAGACGAACATCATGTACTTGATCGACACGACCCAGATCAGCGACCAGAAGATCAGCGATAGAATTCCCAACACGCCGTCATGGTTGACCGGCACGCCATAGCCACCAGAGAACACTTCTTTGAGGGTGTACAAAGGGCTGGTGCCGATATCGCCATAAACCACCCCGACTGCCGCGACCAGCATACCGATCGGTTTGGCCGCCGAATGACCGACCCCGTCAGCCTGACTACTTGCCTGCCCCATCCACCACTCCTGATTCCCAGACCCGGCTTCTTTGAAAGAAGCACTATGCTTTGTCACGCAGCATGCGCTGTTTTACTTCACGTTACAGACGTTTTGTTGACAGTAAAAAATCGGTAAAGCCCAACGGCGCGAAGCATAGCGCAGCACTCGTCGTATTTCCCTGCATAAAGCTGGTCAAGTGAACGTCTCATCGCTAGAATTGCGCACTTTTTGATCAGAGGCGCAGTTCAAGCGCCCGTCCGTCGGTTTTGCCCACCCCGGCAAGCGGCGTCACAAAATACCGAGGTTAGACATGTCCACCACTCCCGCGCCGGCCAATCCAAAGGTTGGCTTCGTATCCCTGGGTTGCCCGAAAGCTCTGGTCGACTCCGAGCGCATCCTTACCCAGCTGCGCATGGAAGGCTATGACGTCGTGTCCACTTATCAGGACGCCGATGTCGTGGTGGTCAACACCTGCGGTTTCATCGATTCGGCCAAGGCTGAATCCCTGGAAGTGATCGGCGAAGCCATCAAGGAAAACGGCAAGGTCATCGTGACCGGCTGCATGGGCGTCGAAGAAGGCAACATCCGCGACGTACACCCGAGCGTGCTGGCCGTGACCGGTCCGCAGCAGTACGAGCAAGTGGTCAACGCCGTGCACGAAGTCGTGCCGCCGCGTCAGGACCACAACCCGCTGATCGACCTGGTGCCGCCACAAGGGATCAAACTGACCCCGCGCCACTACGCGTACCTGAAGATTTCCGAAGGCTGCAACCATAGCTGCAGCTTCTGCATTATCCCGTCGATGCGCGGCAAACTGGTCAGCCGTCCGGTCGGCGATGTCCTGGACGAGGCCCAGCGCCTGGTCAAGTCCGGCGTCAAAGAGCTGCTGGTGATTTCGCAAGACACCAGCGCCTACGGCGTCGACGTGAAATACCGCACCGGCTTCTGGAACGGCGCGCCGGTGAAAACCCGCATGACCGAACTCTGCGAAGCCCTGAGCACTCTTGGCGTCTGGGTTCGCCTGCACTACGTTTACCCGTACCCGCACGTCGACGAGCTGATCCCGCTGATGGCCGCCGGCAAGATCCTGCCGTACCTGGACATCCCGTTCCAGCACGCCAGCCCGAAAGTGCTGAAGTCGATGAAACGCCCGGCGTTCGAAGACAAGACCCTGGCGCGCATCAAGAACTGGCGCGAGATCTGCCCGGACCTGATCATCCGTTCGACCTTCATCGTCGGTTTCCCCGGCGAAACCGAAGAAGACTTTCAGTACCTGCTGAACTGGCTGACCGAAGCCCAGCTCGACCGCGTCGGCTGCTTCCAGTACTCGCCGGTCGATGGCGCTCCGGCCAACGACCTGGATCTGGAAATTGTTCCGGATGACGTCAAGCAAGACCGTTGGGAGCGTTTCATGGCGCACCAGCAGGCCATCAGCTCGGCGCGCCTGCAAATGCGCATCGGCCGTGAAATCGAAGTGCTGGTCGATGAAGTCGACGAGCAAGGCGCGGTCGGCCGCTGCTTCTTCGACGCCCCGGAAATCGACGGCAATGTATTCATCGACAACGGCAGCAACCTGAAGCCGGGCGACAAAGTCTGGTGCAAAGTGACTGACGCCGACGAATACGACCTGTGGGCTGAACAGATCTAAACGCAAAAAATACGAAAAGCCCCGCTCTCTTGACGAGATGCGGGGCTTTTTTACAGCTATCGTTTGGTGAGGAACGGATTCTCATCTTTTACAGCCGGTTGAAAAAATAAGGAGCAGGCGGGCATGCGCCAACATTCGGTCGTCCATACACCGAAACAAAGCGATTACGAAGAACTGACCCAGGTCTGGGAGGCCTCGGTCCGTGCCACCCACGATTTCCTACCGGGCAGCTACATCGAGTTGCTGAAAAACCTCGTGCTGACCCGCTACCTCGACGCGGTGATGCTGATTTGCACCAAAGACGCCCACCAGCACATCACCGGGTTCGCCGGGGTCGCGGCGGGCAAGATCGAAATGCTCTTCATCGACCCGGCGCATCGCGGCCAGGGTCTGGGCAAGAAATTGCTGCGCTACGCGATGGAGAATCTCAATGCCGATGAGCTGGACGTCAACGAACAGAACCCGCAGGCCCTGGGCTTTTACTTCAAGCAGGGTTTTGAGGTGATCGGTCGTTCGGAAGTAGACGGCATGGGGCAGCCGTATCCCCTGTTGCACATGCGGATGCGCCAGCCGCAACAATTGACACGCAATGGCTGACCCAATGCGAAACCAATGCAGGAGCGAGCAGGCTCACTCCTACAAAAAAGTATTACCAAAATGGAATCGGGATTAACCGACGCCAGGCAGGTACAATGCCCACCCCTTTTTTGTTACGGCCCTGTCATGACCGACCCGATTCGTCTCTCCAAACGCCTCATCGAACTCGTCGGCTGTTCCCGTCGGGAGGCTGAGCTGTTCATCGAGGGCGGCTGGGTCACCGTCGACGGCGAAGTCATCGACGAGCCGCAGTTCAAGGTCGGCGCGCAAAAAGTCGAGCTGGATCCAGAGGCCAAGGCCACTGCGCCGGAACCGGTGACTATCCTGTTCAACGTGCCAGCCGGCATGGACGCGGACACCGCCATGGCAACCATCACCGCCGAAACCCTGAGCGAAGAACACCGCTACGGCAAACGCCCGCTCAAGGGCCACTTCCAGCGCCTGACCGCCAGCACTGACTTGCAGGCAAACGCCAGCGGCTTGCTGGTGTTCACCCAGGACTGGAAAATCCTGCGCAAGCTCACTGCCGACTCCAACAAGATCGAGCAGGAATACGTGGTCGAAGTCGAAGGCAACATGGTCGAGCATGGCCTCAACCGCCTGCAGCACGGCCTGACCTACAAGGGCAAGGAGCTGCCGCCGGTCAAGGCCAGCTGGCAGAACGAAAACCGTCTGCGCTTCGCCATGAAGAACCCGCAACCGGGCGTGATCGCCCTGTTCTGCCAGGCCGTCGGCCTGAAGGTCGTGGGCATCCGCCGCATCCGCATCGGCGGCGTGTCCATCGGCAAAGTGCCCGTGGGGCAATGGCGCTACTTGTCCGGCAAAGAAAAGTTCTAAGGCTTTTCACGCCGCCACACATTTCGGCGTCGCGCCTGGCCGCGATGCCCACAGCTGAATATCAGGACTGCCCACATGATTCATAACGACGTACTGCGCAGCGTGCGCTACATGCTCGACATCAGCGACAAGAAAGTCATCGAGATCATCAAGCTCGGTGGCATGGATGTGAAACTCGAAGACCTGCTGACTTACCTCGACAAGAAAGAGGAAGACGAGGAAGGCTTCGTACGCTGCCCGGACGAAGTCATGGCGCATTTCCTCGATGGCCTGGTGATCTTCAAGCGCGGCAAGGACGAAAGCCGTCCGCCGCAGCCGATTGAAGTGCCGGTGACCAACAACATCATCCTGAAAAAACTGCGCGTGGCCTTCGAATTGAAGGAAGACGACATGCACGCGATCCTCAAGGCCGCCGAGTTCCCGGTGTCCAAGCCTGAGCTGAGCGCGCTGTTCCGCAAGTTCGGCCACACCAACTACCGCCCGTGCGGCGACCAATTGCTGCGCAACTTCCTCAAGGGCCTGACCCTGCGTGTTCGCCCGCAGTAAGCCCTGCGCCCTCCTTGGGCTGCAAACGCGCAGCTCAAGGCCAGGCCATATGGCCTCTCATTCCGCTCAAAAATAGTGGCTCCGCTTCTGGCGGCTGACGACTAGGGTGTATAGACCCTCAGTTCTCAGGACTCGTCATGCATCCCTACTTTTCCCTGCAAGGCCGCACCGCTCTGGTGACCGGCGGCACCCGTGGCATCGGCAAAATGATCGCCAAAGCCTACGTCGAGGCAGGTGCCACCGTGTACGTCTGTGCCCGCGATGCCGAAGCCTGCCAGCAAACGGCTGACGAACTCGGTGCGTTCGGACGCTGCTACGGCGTGGCGGCCAACCTCGCCACCGAAGCAGGCGTGTTGCAATTGGCCACGCGACTCGGCGAGCAAATCAGCCATCTCGACATTCTGGTGAACAACGCCGGCACCACGTGGGGCGCGCCACTGGAGAGCTACCCGATCAAGGGTTGGGAAAAGGTCATGCAGCTCAACGTGACGTCGGTCTTCAACTGCATCCAGCAATTCCTGCCGCTGCTGCGCAAGGCGGGTTCACCGGCAAATCCGGCACGCATCATCAACATCGGTTCGGTCGCAGGGATTTCATCGTTCGGCGAGCAGGCGTATGCCTATGGGCCGAGCAAAGCGGCATTGCATCAACTGTCGCGGATTCTGGCGCGGGAACTGGTGACCCAGCACATCAACGTCAACGTGATCGCACCGGGGCGCTTTCCGAGCAAGATGACCCAGCACATCGGTAATGATGAACAGGCATTGGCCGAGGATTCGGCGTTGATCCCGATGAAGCGCTGGGGGCGCGAGGAAGAAATGGCGGCGCTGGCGATCAGCCTGGCGAGTACTGCCGGGGCGTACATGACAGGGAACATCATTCCTCTGGATGGCGGGTTCAGCCTTTGAAAGATCGTAGCCTGCGGCAGCGCCTGCACTGGACGAACTCCTCAGTAGGCGCTGCCAAAGGCTGCGATCTTTTGCTCTTTGCGGCATCATGCCCTACCTGATTGCGCCTCGACCCCAGACCATGACCTACAGCGTTTCCCCCATCGGCTTCGTGCGTTCCTGTTTCAAGGAGAAGTTCGCCATCCCGCGCCAACCGCAACTGGCTCCAGCCGCGCGCGGTGTTCTGGAACTGGTGGCGCCATTCGACCAGGGCGATGCGGTGCAAGGGCTGGAACAGGTCAGCCATGTCTGGCTGCTGTTCCTGTTTCATCAGGCACTGGAAGAAAAACCACGCCTCAAAGTCCGCCCGCCTCGCCTGGGCGGCAACAAGTCGATGGGCGTGTTCGCCACCCGCGCGACTCATCGTCCCAATGGCATCGGTCAGTCAGTGGTCAAACTGGACAAGGTCGAAGCCAATCGCCTGTGGATATCCGGCATCGACTTGCTGGACGGCACGCCGATTCTCGATATCAAACCCTACGTGCCTTACGCCGACATCATCGACAGCGCCTCCAACAGCATCGCCAGCGCCGCGCCGCAACTGATTGCCGTGCAGTGGACGGATGTCGCACTGCAACAGGCTCATGGGCACGCTCAGCGCCTGGAAGAGCCACTGGTCGAGCTGATCGAGCAATGCCTGGCACAAGATCCGCGCCCGGCGTATCAAACGCCTGCACCGGAACGGGAGTACGGCGCGCAGTTCTGGGATATCGATGTGCGCTGGCACTACCCGACACCGGAGCTGATCCGCGTTCTCGAAGTCATTCCCGCGAAAGCCTGAACGCCAGACACGAAAAAGCCCGCATGACCTTCCCAGGTCATGCGGGCTTTTCAGATGCGCTGCGAATCTATTTCTCGACGAACGCACGCTCGATCAGGTAATCACCCGGCTCGCGCATCCGTGGCGAAACCTTCAGGCCGAAGCTGTTCAGCACTTCGCTGGTTTCGTCGAGCATGCTCGGGCTGCCGCACAGCATGGCGCGGTCGTCCTGCGGGTTGATCGGCGGCAGGCCGATGTCGCTGAACAGCTTGCCACTGCGCATCAGGTCGGTCAGGCGGCCTTCGTTTTCGAACGGCTCGCGGGTCACGGTCGGGTAGTAGATCAACTTGTCACGCAGCGCGTCGCCGAAGAACTCGTTCTGCGGCAGGTGCTCGGTGATGAACTCGCGGTAAGCGACTTCGTTGACGTAACGCACGCCGTGGCACAGGATCACTTTTTCGAAACGCTCGTAGGTTTCAGGGTCCTGAATGACGCTCATGAACGGCGCCAGACCGGTACCGGTGCTGAGCAGGTACAAATGTTTGCCAGGCTTCAGGTCATCGAGCACCAGCGTGCCGGTAGGCTTCTTGCTGATGATGATCTCGTCGCCTTCCTTCAGGTGCTGCAACTGGGAAGTCAGCGGGCCATCAGGCACCTTGATGCTGAAAAACTCGAGATGCTCTTCCCAGTTCGGGCTGGCAATCGAGTAAGCGCGCATAAGCGGGCGGCCGTTGGGCTGTTGCAGGCCGATCATCACGAACTGACCGTTCTCGAAGCGCAGGCCCGGATCACGGGTGCACTTGAAGCTGAACAGAGTGTCGTTCCAGTGATGAACACTGAGGACACGCTCGTGGTTCATGTTGCTCATGTACGTGGGACTCCTGGGGATTGGTCTGCGCATGCGCTGCTAAAGAGGCGGTGCGCAATTGCATCGCATTCTAATAGCAGTAACAATATCTGTTAAATGGATTATTAAGATAAGGGTTATCGGTTATATCGATATGCGATTTACTCTCCGTCAACTTCAAGTATTCGTCGCCGTCGCCCAGCAGGAAAGCGTATCCCGTGCTGCGGGCCTGCTCAACCTCTCGCAATCGGCGGCGAGCACCTCCATCACCGAACTGGAGCGCCAGTGCAGCTGCCAGTTATTCGACCGCGCCGGTAAACGGCTGAGCCTCAACGCCCTCGGCAAACAACTGTTGCCGCAAGCGGTGGCTCTGCTCGACCAGGCCAAGGAAATCGAAGACCTGCTCAACGGCAAATCCGGTTTTGGTTCTTTGGCCGTGGGCGCGACCCTGACCATCGGCAACTACCTGGCCACGCTGTTGATCGGCAGCTTCATGCAGCGCCACCCGGAAAGCCAGGTGAAACTGCACGTGCAGAACACTGCCAACATAGTGCAACAAGTGGCCCACTACGAAATTGATCTGGGTCTGATTGAAGGCGATTGCAGCCACCCGGACATCGAGGTGCAGAGCTGGGTCGAAGATGAGCTGGTGGTGTTTTGCGCGCCACAGCATCCGCTGGCCAAACGCGGCACCGCAACCATGGATGAGCTGAGCCACGAAGCCTGGATTTTGCGTGAGCAAGGTTCGGGCACGCGACTGACTTTCGATCAGGCCATGCGTCATCACCGCAGCGCGCTGAACATCCGCCTGGAGCTTGAGCACACCGAAGCGATCAAGCGCGCGGTGGAATCGGGTCTGGGGATCGGCTGCATTTCGCGCCTGGCGCTGCGGGACGCGTTCCGTCGAGGCAGCCTGGTGGCGGTGGAAACGCCAGACCTGGACCTGGCGCGGCAGTTCTACTTCATCTGGCACAAACAGAAATACCAGACCTCAGCGATGCGTGAGTTCCTCGATCTGTGCCGCGCCTTTACCGCCGGGGTCCAGCGCAGCGACGAGATCGTGTTGCCGACAATCGCTTAAAGCAGAATCAATGCCCACACCAGACCAATCATGGTCAACGCCACGAGTTGCGCGGCGCTGCCCATGTCCTTGGCGTTCTTCGACAGCGGATGCCGCTCAAGGGAAATGCGGTCGATAGCCGCTTCCACCGCCGAATTGAGCAGTTCGACGATCAAGGCCAGCAGGCACACGGCGACCAGCAGCGCTTGCTCGACGCGGCTGACGTTCAGGAAGAACGACAGCGGAATCAGGATGACGTTGAGCAACACCAGCTGCCGGAAAGCCGCCTCGCCGGTAAAGGCTGCGCGCAGACCATCAAAGGAATAGCCGGAGGCGTTGAGAATACGTTTCAGGCCGGTCTGGCCTTTGAAAGGAGACATAGAGTGGGCAACTGACCAATAAAGGAGTGAGAAAGCTAGATTAACCAAAGTCAAAAAAGCGTGAATATGCCAACCCTTAGTGGCTCGAAATTGACTCAAGTTGTTGCAGCAGCAACGCCGCCTGAGTCCGGGTCCGTACGTTCAGTTTACGGAAAATCGCGGTTACGTGAGCCTTGATGGTCGCTTCGGAAACGCTCAACTCGTAGGCAATCTGCTTGTTGAGCAAGCCTTCGCAGACCATGGTCAACACCCGGAACTGCTGCGGCGTCAGGCTGGCAAGCCCTTCGCTGGCAGCCTTGGCCTCATCGGAAACACTGACCGCTTCGAATGCCTGCGGCGGCCAGTACACGTCGCCATCCAGCACCGCACGCACGGCTTTCTGGATCACGCTGAGGTCGCTGGACTTGGGAATAAAGCCGCTGGCGCCGAATTCACGGGACTTGACCATCACCGAGGCTTCTTCCTGGGCCGAAACCATCACCACCGGAATCTGTGGGTATTGCCCGCGCAGCAGCACCAGGCCGGAAAAACCGTACGCACCCGGCATGTTCAGATCCAGCAGTACCAGATCCCAGTCGGATTTTTCGGTGAGGCGGGTTTCCAGCTCCGCAATGCTCGCCACTTCCACCAGACGGACATCCGGGCCAAGGCCCAGGGTCAACGCTTGATGCAAGGCAGAACGAAAAAGTGGGTGGTCATCGGCAATCAGGATTTCGTATGTGGCCATTTTTCAAATGATCCTGTTCTTCTAACAACTCGAGGTGCAGCCACGGAGCTGCACCTGGGGGCACGTTCAACGCCAATACGTGGCAATTCACGTAGCTATTCACATAAGAATACGGCGTATCAAACTTCGGCCGCGCCCTGATCGGCGCCAAGCATGCCCAGCGAAACCGGGGTGGTCAAGCTACATGGCCAGTACAGTCTTTTGCAGTATGGGCGACAATCAGCCCATGACCGGGGCAAGGTTCTGCACAAACGGCAGCAGCTCGGCATGCGCTGGCGTTTCGACGTTCATTTCCAGCTGCCGCTTGGCGTCGAGGTAATGCTGACTGAACACATCGAAATAAGCGTCCAGTGCCGATGCCGCTTGCACATCGCCCGCCAGATCGAGACACAGCGCCGCGACTTCCGCGGTGCACAAGTGCTCGCTGCGGGTAGATCGACGCAATTGGTAGCGTGAGAGTTTCTCTGGCAACAGGCTGAGGATCGGCAACCCGTCGAAGTAAGGACTTTTACGGAAAATCTTCCGCGCTTCGGTCCAGGTCGCGTCCAACAGAATGAACAGCGGCCGCTTGGCGCCATCCACCGCCACACTGTGGGTCACGCGCTCAGGCTCGACATATTCCCCTGGAAATACCAGGTAAGGCTGCCATTGCGGGTCGGACAACAGCGCCAGCAATTGCTGATCGACCTCGGTCCGCGACCAGATGAACGCGTGGTTATCGCGCACCACATCGGCAATCAGCCAACCGGTGTTGCTCGGTTTGAACACTTCCTTGCCGGTCATGATCAGGCAAACCCCGGAACGGGTCTCGACCTGTGGGCGCCAAGCGCACAAGCAATGGCTCTCGATCACACGGCAGTTACGGCAACGGGGTGCGCGCCAGCCGCGGGCCTGAATCGGCTTGATACCTTCGTCTTCGCGCTGATCGCGCAGGCGGGCTACGGCGTTGGGGGCATGGCTCATCGCAGGGGACGCCGACAAAACAGGAAAATCGACACGAAAAACACTCGGCAAGGCAAAAAGTCCCGGCAGTTTACCAGACCGGTTGGCGCAAACCTGTACCGTCCAGGCCACCTCCCCTATAATTCGCGGCCACTGAACGCACCGTCACGTGATGGGTCAAACCACCCATCACTGCCCCAGGAGAGTTTCATGCTGCGCTTTATCGCTCCCCCCACTGCCATTCTGCTGGCGTTGTCTTTCAACGCTCAGGCCGCATCCCTGAGTGAGCAGAATCTGAACAAAGAGCTGCAAAACGTCGCCAAACAAAGCAGCGTTGGCACTCCACGGGCAATCAATGAAGACATTCTCGATCAGGGCTACACCGTCGAAGGCAAAACGCTGATCAACCACTTGAGCGTGCAAAGCAGCCACGCCGACAAGATGCGCGCCGACCCGAAAGCCGTGTACTTCCAGCTTGGCGCCTCGGTCTGCAACAACCCGTCGTTCCGCAAGCTGATGGCCAAGGGCGCGATCATGCGTTACGACTTCACCGAAGTGAAAACCAACCGTGCAGTCGGGTCCGCGAGTTATCAGGAATCTGATTGCCCGAAAACACCGAAGAAAAAGTAATCAGTGGGATTTGGCGCGCCGCTGTTCATCCTCGGCGCGCAATTCTGCCAGCAGTGCCTGCAAATAACGTGACCGACGCTCCGCGCCCATCAAGCGTCGGCAGCACTCCTCTTCAAGACTCAAATGATTGGTCTCGGCTGATGACTTGAGCAATCGATACAGTTGCGTATCGATCTCCAGAATGACTCTGGCCATTGGCTTCCCGCCTCCATGCACTCACTCGTGTTGAGCGATAAATCCTTAAACCGCTTATACCCTGCGCCCTGCGCCCTGCCGTTTACGCGAAGCTGTCGCATGACGCCTGTAACTTAGTAAATCAGAGTGCAGGACACTTGGCGTACGTTCAGACGAGCGGCGAAACCACCTTGCAAATCGTCAATAAGCGATTGCCAGGAAAGACTTTGTGGCGCAATGATCAAGACAGCGCAAATCACCGCGAGGGTCTAGATTTCAGGTATCCACATTCACTTTTTCAGGGCGGGAAAGGGGCCGCCCGTTACGCGTTGTGTTATGCGAACGTTTCTTTCATCCAAGGGAAAAACAGAGCCTGTATGGATGACCCGATGACCATTCGGGTCAAGTGGATCGCCCAGGCACGGGCTTGGGCAGACAGCGACACATGAAGTGTCGTGGCGTCGACGAATGCGTTGTCGGCGCCAAGGGTTCTGCGCAGAAGGAGAAGTTGAATGCCTTACCAACCGAATGACCTCCTGAGCCGTCATTTTGAAGAAAGCGGCCACGACCTCATCAGCAAGGTCGAAGAACAACTCAACCTGGTTTCACCCAACAGCCCGAACATCCCCATCTACCGCGACATGATCCTGACCGTGCTGCGCATGGCCCAGGAAGACCACAACCGCTGGAATGCGAAGATCACCCTGCAAGCCCTGCGCGAACTGGAGCATGCATTCCGTGTGCTCGAGCAGTTCAAGGGGCGCCGCAAAGTCACGGTATTCGGCTCGGCACGCACACCCATCGAACACCCGCTGTACGCAATGGCCCGGGAACTTGGTGCCGCGCTGGCACGCTCGGACCTGATGGTTATCACCGGTGCCGGTGGTGGGATCATGGCAGCGGCCCACGAAGGTGCCGGTCGGGATCACAGCCTGGGCTTCAACATCACCCTACCCTTCGAGCAGCATGCCAACCCGACCGTCAACGGTACGAGCAACCTGCTGCCCTTCCACTTCTTCTTCACCCGCAAGCTGTTCTTCGTCAAGGAAGCCGATGCGCTGGTGCTGTGCCCTGGCGGTTTCGGCACCCTGGATGAAGCACTGGAAGTACTGACGCTGATTCAGACCGGCAAAAGTCCGCTGGTGCCGGTGGTGCTGCTGGACGCGCCGGGCGGCAGGTTCTGGCAAGGCGCGCTGGACTTCATCCACCAGCAACTGGAGGAAAATCGCTACATCCTGCCCACCGACATGAAACTGGTGAGACTGGTCTACAGCGCCGAGGAAGCTGTCGAACACATCAACCAGTTCTACAACAACTTCCACTCCAGCCGCTGGCTCAAGCACCAGTTCGTGATCCGCATGAACCATAAGCTCAGCGACCGGGCACTCGAACATATGCAAGAGTCGTTCGCCGACCTGTGCCTGAGTGATCAATTCCATCAACACGCCTACAGTGGCGAAGAACACGATGAAGCGCAGTTCAGCCACCTGGCGCGACTGGCCTTCACCTTCAACGCCCGTGATCATGGTCGGTTACGAGAACTGGTGGATTACATCAACCTGCCTGAAAACTGGGCGCACTCCCAACCCCAGGCCCAACAGCGCACACGGGAACCCTCAAAGGTTACGTGAGGCACAAAAAAACGGCCCGCTATCGAAATAGCGAGCCGTTTCAGTCAATCGTCCATCCCTCGGCCGCTGAACAAGCGGCTGATCATTTCCATGGAAAATCCCCGATACGCCAGGAACCTGCCCTGTTTGGCACGTTCCCGGGCGTCGATCGGTAATTGCCCGGAAAACTTGCGCCGCCAG
The DNA here is from genome assembly GCF_048565165.1 of Pseudomonas sp. NFX224. NCBI lineage: Bacteria > Pseudomonadati > Pseudomonadota > Gammaproteobacteria > Pseudomonadales > Pseudomonadaceae > Pseudomonas > Pseudomonas sp. NFX224. The sequence continues at coordinate 1,635,523 of NZ_CP183416.1, forward strand.
GTGTCCGTCAGTTGCTCCTGCCAGTCGATACCGCTCTCGCGCAAGGCGAGCTCGATGTCGCTGCGTTGCAGGCCGCGCTGGCTCAACTCTTCACGAATACGCAACGGGCCATAACCGGATCGGGCACGGTAGGAAACGAAGCTTTCGAGGTAACGGGATTCGGACAACAGGCCCTCTTCCGTCAACCGGTCGAGTGCTGTTTCGATCATTTCAGGGAGAGCGCCGCGCTGACGCAGTTTGCGCATCAGCTCGACTCGACCGTGCTCGCGTCGTGCGAGCAGGTCCATTGCGGTTCGCCGCACCGCGACGAGTGTATCGAGTACGGCGGTCATCGGATCAATCAGATATCAGCATCAGCCAGATCGTCTTCAGTCTCTTTGACTGCAGAGGCTTTGGCGTCCGCTACCGACGCAGGCGACAGCAACTTGTCACGCAGTTGCTTCTCGAGCTTTGCCGCGACTTCCGGATTGTCTGCCAGGAACTTGGCCGAGTTAGCCTTACCCTGACCGATCTTGGTGCCTTCATAGGCATACCACGCACCGGATTTTTCAACGAAGCCGTGCAGAACCCCCAGGTCGATCATCTCGCCATTGAGGTAGATGCCCTTGCCGTAAAGAATCTGGAACTCGGCCTGACGGAACGGCGAAGCCACCTTGTTCTTCACAACCTTGACGCGGGTTTCGCTACCGACGACTTCATCACCTTCTTTCACCGCGCCAGTACGACGGATGTCCAGACGAACCGAAGCGTAGAACTTCAGCGCGTTACCACCGGTGGTGGTCTCCGGGCTGCCGAACATCACGCCGATTTTCATACGGATCTGGTTGATGAAGATCACCAGGCAGTTGGCGTTCTTGATGTTACCGGTGATTTTACGCAGCGCCTGGGACATCAGACGGGCTTGCAGGCCCACGTGCATGTCACCCATTTCGCCTTCGATTTCAGCCTTTGGCACCAGAGCGGCCACGGAGTCGACGATGATTACGTCAACCGCGTTGGAACGCACCAGCATGTCGGTGATTTCCAGGGCCTGTTCACCTGTGTCCGGCTGGGAAACCAGCAGGTCGTCGACGTTGACGCCCAACTTGCCGGCGTACTCAGGGTCGAGGGCGTGTTCGGCGTCGACGAATGCGCAGGTCGCGCCGGCTTTTTGAGCCTGGGCGATCACGGACAAGGTCAGCGTGGTTTTACCGGAAGATTCAGGACCGTAGATTTCAACAATACGGCCTTTTGGCAGACCGCCGATGCCGAGAGCGATGTCCAGACCCAGAGAGCCAGTGGAGATGGCCGGGATCGCCTGACGGTCCTGATCGCCCATACGCATTACGGCACCCTTGCCGAATTGACGTTCGATCTGACCCAGGGCCGCAGCCAAGGCTTTCTTCTTGTTGTCGTCCATTAAAGTCCTCACGTAATCAATAAGGCCTGACGGCCAACACCTGTATAAGTAGCCAGTATTATTCCACAGCGATTCCGGATCGCCTACCCCCGATTTGAGTTTTCTTCCGCGGTGTAGCGCAGCAGCCCCTCTAGCGCGGCCTTCACCGTTTGTCGGCGGACCTCATCGCGGTCACCGGCGAAGTGCTGCACCTCGCTGAACACTCGCTCACCGACGCCCCAGGCCAGCCAGACCGTGCCCACCGGTTTGCTCGGCGAACCACCGTCCGGCCCCGCCACGCCACTGACCGCCACGGAAAAAAACGCTCGGCTTTTATCCTGCGCGCCTTTGGCCATCGCCTCGACCACCTCGCGACTGACCGCCCCCACCGTGGTGAACAACTCCACCGGAACGTTCAGTTGCAGGTTTTTCTGCAGGTTGGAATAGGTGACATAGCCGGCCTCGAACCACGCCGAGCTGCCGGGAATCCGGGTAATTGCCTCGGCGATCCCGCCGCCGGTGCAAGACTCGGCCGTGGAAACATGGGCATTGAGCATCTGCAATTGCCTGCCAAGGTCAGCGGCCAGTTGGGTGATTACTTTCACGGTCATCTCCTGATCGGGCGGAATGAGACTAACCGTACACCAGCGCATAGCACTTGCAAGTTATAGGCTCGATCAAAGTGTTAACAGGTAAGAGCCCTGACATACGCCTGACACGCCTGCAAGGCGATCAGCCCTCCATTGAGACGTCGGCTGAGGGCATAAAAACTTCCTGTTCATGCGTCGAAGGGATCACGGTGGGTCGGAGCGAGAATCACGAGGCGCCACCTCACACACACCGATCCGTTTGGCCGCCCAGCGCTCATACAGCCCGATGACCACGTCCGCCCCGGCCATCGCCGTCAGGCAACCAAAGGCGCCAGCTGTCCAGATCGACACGCCGGCGGCATACAGCAGCAGGATGGCGGAGACTCCGCAGACCATGCAGGCGCCGGAGCGCAAGCTCAGCCGCCGCAGCAGTGTCCAGCCGCGGGCGCCGTCCTTGTCGGCGCGCCACATTTCGCCGGACACCCCGCCCACTAGGGCGAGGACGATCACGAGCCAGATCGGCATGTCCAGCAACGCTTGGTGCTCGTTTGTCATGTCACACCTCCCGGGGTGATTGATGAGTGATCGGTGCTGGATTCAATCGCTGCCTCTTGTGTGCCTGACATCAGGTAGGCATTCCAAAAATCCCGACTGGCGTCGGGCTTTTCAGTAATGCGGTCCTTCGCGTCGTCCTTTCGACGCCATTGGCGCAGTACGGGTCCGTTCAAATTGTTCTTCCGACCGCCGTCCCTGCCCGCCGAAAAACTGCTTCTGGTGCTTTACGCTGCACACCCGGGTTAATTGCCAACCCTCTGAACCATTGAGGCCGGTTCAGCGCTGCCTTTTTTTGGTGGAACTAAAGAGCTTCGTATCGAGCCGCTTTGTTGAGCGGCTTGAGACAAAGATTATGCATGTATGCATATACAGTCAATGCACTGATGCATTTTTCTGTGCACAACAAATGCATCAACGCATTAATGACCCGCAAACAAAGGCGTTAGCGGCTAACGGCAGGCGAAATAAACCCGCCTGATGGCGGGGTTTATCTGACAGCGGTGAGGTTAACGGGCGTACATTCCCCACCAGAAGACGTGACCGAGGATGACGATTTGCTCTTCCTGCATTTTCTGGAAGCTGTAGTCCTCGTCCGGATGTTCATCGCGGTTGAAGCTGCGCAGGCGAATCCCGGTCGGCAGACGATACAGCTGCTTCACCCGCAACTGGCCGTTATGGTTGATTGCATAAAGATCGCCATCAATGATGTCGCCAATCCCGCATTTACCGGCATTGACCCCGACCGTGGCACCGTCGCGAAGCACCGGCAACATACTGTTGCCACGCACGGTCACGCATTTGGCCTGGTCGAACTGCACACCGTTGTGGCGCAAGCTGCGCTTGCCGAAGCGCAGGCTAGAGCGCTCGCTCTCTTCGATGACGAATCTTCCTGATCCCGCAGCCAATTCAACCTCGCGAAGAAAGGGCACCGACACCTCGTCGTCATCGACAGGGGTGTCGTCGTCCCACAGACTTATATCCTTGAGTTCCGAATGCAATTCTTCGCGCGCGCCAACGCCAGCCGGCGCGACTTCGGCGCGGCCGCGTAATTGATCGGTGCTCACGGTGAAGTATTCGGCGATCTTCGAAATGTGTTTATCTGAAGGATCGCCGATCTTCCCGCTGAGAATCCGAGAGAGTGTGGATTGAGGCACGCCGGTGCGACGGTGAAGCTCCGTGGGGGAGATCCCGTGCTGATCGAGCAGCGCTCTTAAGACGGTAGAAACATTGCGTTTTTGCATAACGCGCATAGTGCTTGTTCTTTTCTCGGGCGGCAAATGCATATTTGCATTTATGACGCCTAAGCTGCGCATTAAGCAGCAGAACCACACCGAGTGGCGTTCGTGCCTGCGTCCGGCAGACAGCCCATGTTAATCTTGCGCCCATTGCGGAAAAGCCGGGCTGATGCCCCACTTTTGCCCCACACCTTTCGACGAGTTTTCCGATCCCCGATGAATAAAGCCCTGTCCGACCTGTCCTCCCACACGCCGATGATGCAGCAGTACTGGCGCCTGAAGAACCAACACCCTGACCAGTTGATGTTCTACCGCATGGGTGACTTCTACGAGATCTTCTATGAGGACGCGAAGAAGGCCGCCAAGTTGCTGGACATTACCCTGACCGCTCGCGGACAGTCGGCCGGGCAGGCGATTCCGATGTGCGGGATTCCTTACCACGCCGCCGAAGGTTATCTGGCGAAACTGGTGAAGCTCGGCGAGTCGGTGGTGATCTGCGAACAGGTCGGCGATCCGGCCACCAGCAAAGGGCCGGTGGAGCGTCAGGTGGTGCGGATCATTACGCCAGGGACGGTGAGTGACGAAGCGCTGCTGGATGAACGTCGCGACAACCTGATCGCTGCCGTGCTGGGTGATGAACGCTTGTTCGGCCTGGCCGTGCTGGATATCACCAGCGGTAACTTCAGCGTGCTGGAAATCAAGGGCTGGGAAAACCTGTTGGCGGAGCTGGAGCGGGTCAATCCGGTGGAGCTGTTGATTCCGGATGACTGGCCAAAGGATCTGCCGGCGGAAAAGCGTCGTGGGGTTCGTCGTCGTGCACCGTGGGATTTCGAGCGCGATTCGGCACTGAAAAGTCTTTGCCAGCAATTTTCCACCCAAGACCTCAAAGGTTTCGGTTGCGAGAACCTGACGCTCGCCATCGGTGCCGCCGGCTGTCTGCTGGCTTATGCCAAAGAAACCCAGCGCACCGCCCTGCCGCACTTGCGTAGCCTACGCCATGAACGCCTGGACGACACCGTGGTGCTGGACGGTGCGAGTCGTCGCAACCTGGAGCTGGACACCAACCTCGCCGGCGGTCGTGACAACACCTTGCAATCGGTGGTCGACCGTTGTCAGACAGCCATGGGCAGCCGTCTGCTGACCCGCTGGCTGAACCGTCCGCTGCGCGACCTGACCGTTTTGCTGGCACGCCAGACGTCGATTACCTGCCTCCTCGACGGCTACCGTTTCGAGAAGCTGCAACCGCAACTCAAGGAAATCGGTGACATCGAGCGGATTCTCGCGCGGATTGGCCTGCGCAATGCCCGCCCGCGCGACCTCGCACGTCTGCGTGATGCCCTCGGCGCACTGCCAGCGCTGCAAGTGGCGATGACCGAACTGGAAGCCCCGCACCTGCAACAACTGGCGACGATCACAAGTACCTACCCGGAACTGGCGGCCCTGCTGGAAAAAGCCATCATCGACAACCCGCCGGCGGTGATCCGCGACGGCGGCGTGTTGAAGACCGGTTACGACAGCGAACTCGATGAACTGCAATCTCTCAGCGAGAACGCCGGGCAATTCCTGATCGACCTCGAAGCACGCGAAAAGGCCCGTACCGGGTTGTCGCACCTGAAGGTCGGCTACAACCGCATCCACGGTTACTTCATCGAACTGCCGAGCAAGCAGGCTGAGTCGGCGCCGGCCGATTACATCCGTCGCCAAACGCTCAAGGGCGCCGAGCGTTTCATCACGCCGGAACTGAAGGCCTTTGAAGACAAAGCGCTGTCAGCCAAGAGCCGGGCGCTGGCTCGCGAGAAAATGCTCTACGAGGCGCTGCTCGAAGACCTGATCTCGCAATTGCCGCCGTTGCAGGACACCGCCGGCGCACTGGCTGAGCTGGACGTCTTGAGCAACCTGGCCGAGCGCGCGCTGAACCTGGACCTGAACTGCCCGCGCTTCGTCAGTGAACCGTGCATGCGCATTACCCAAGGTCGCCACCCGGTGGTCGAACAGGTGTTGACCACGCCGTTCGTGGCCAACGACCTGAGCCTCGACGACAACACGCGCATGCTGGTGATCACCGGTCCGAACATGGGCGGTAAATCCACCTACATGCGCCAGACCGCTTTGATCGTGCTGCTGGCGCACATCGGCAGCTTCGTGCCGGCGGCCAGTTGTGAACTGTCGTTGGTCGATCGCATTTTCACCCGAATCGGCTCCAGCGATGACCTGGCCGGCGGGCGTTCGACCTTCATGGTCGAAATGAGCGAAACCGCGAACATCCTGCACAACGCTACCGAGCGCAGCCTGGTGCTGATGGACGAAGTCGGCCGCGGCACCAGCACTTTCGACGGTTTGTCCCTGGCTTGGGCGGCGGCGGAACGACTGGCGCACTTGCGCGCCTACACGCTGTTCGCCACCCACTACTTTGAGCTGACGGTCCTGCCGGAAGCTCAACCGCTGGTGGCCAACGTGCACCTCAACGCCACCGAACACAACGAACGCATCGTGTTCCTGCACCACGTGCTGCCGGGACCTGCCAGCCAGAGCTACGGCCTGGCGGTGGCGCAGTTGGCCGGGGTGCCAAGCGAAGTGATCGTGCGCGCCCGCGAGCATTTGAGCCGCCTGGAAGACACTGCCCTGCCCCATGAAACGCCCAAGCCAACCAAAGGCAAACCGGCCGCTCCGCAGCAAAGTGACCTGTTCGCCAGCCTGCCGCATCCAGTGCTGGATGAACTGGCCAAGCTCGACCTGGACGACATGACGCCGCGTCGTGCACTCGAAATGCTCTATACACTAAAGAACCGGATCTAACGCATAGCCTTGCAAGCTGTTAGAATCTCGCGCGGTTTGGGATGCTGCCGGCTTTAGCCTGGCCTGCAGACTATCGCTCCCGAACCATGCGACCCCCACGTGAAGGGGCGCAGCAAGCCGCGCCTGAGGAGAAAATTAGAAATGACCTTCGTCGTCACCGACAACTGCATCAAGTGCAAGTACACCGACTGCGTAGAAGTCTGTCCGGTGGACTGCTTTTACGAAGGCCCGAATTTCCTGGTGATTCACCCGGATGAGTGCATCGACTGCGCACTGTGCGAACCTGAATGCCCTGCTGTGGCCATCTTCTCCGAAGATGAAATCCCTGCCGGCATGGAAAACTTCATTCAGCTGAACGTAGAGCTGGCTGAAATCTGGCCGAACATCACCGAGCGCAAGGATCCTTTGCCGGACTCCGCCGAGTGGGATGGCAAGCCAGGCAAGATCGAACACCTCGAACGCTGATTACCCCCGCGTTCCCGAAAAAGGCCCCACAAGGGCCTTTTTGCTTTTTTGCAGGCGAAAAAAAGGGGCGGTTTGACCCGCCCACATTTTTTCCTTATTCCCTGTGTTCCTTTTCATCGTCCTGATGAATCGCTTCCTGCGATATCCATTACCCTCATCCTTGAAGGGCGTGTCTGTCCGTTGACACAAGCCAGATACTAATGCGTTCCTGGATCAGAGCAACCGCTCTCAAGTACCGTGGCACGCTGTCATACGCCGTTAATCTTTATAAATATTGTTGTTTTTCAATGATATGCATCAATCTAAAAAATGCCCTGTCGACTACCACAGTGTAAAAATAACGAACACTTACGACAGAGTAAGCAAAGACTTACAACACGAGACTACAAACCTGCGGCAGTCACACAGTCGTGCGACTGCCTTCGTTCAGGCAACAAAAAGCCCCGAACCAGTCGGGGCTTTTTGTTGCTTGCTACACGAGTCGGTTACTGAAACAGCGACTCGCTCGACAGGCCGTTTTTCTCCAGGATCTCCCGAAGACGCTTCAGGCCTTCAACCTGAATTTGTCTGACCCGTTCCCGGGTCAGGCCAATTTCCAGACCTACGTCTTCAAGGGTGCTGCTCTCATGACCGCGCAGGCCGAAGCGGCGTACAACCACCTCGCGCTGCTTGTCGGTCAACTCCGAGAGCCATTGATCGATGCTCTGAGACAGGTCGTCATCCTGCAACAGTTCACATGGATCGGTTGGGCGATCGTCGGTAAGGGTGTCCAGCAGGGTTTTATCCGAATCCGGACCCAGCGAGACGTCGACCGAAGAAACCCGCTCGTTCAGGCCCAGCATGCGCTTGACCTCTCCCACCGGTTTTTCCAGCAGATTGGCGATTTCTTCGGGTGAGGGTTCATGGTCGAGTTTTTGCGTCAGCTCCCGTGCAGCCCGCAGGTACACGTTAAGCTCTTTGACCACATGGATCGGCAACCGGATGGTCCGGGTCTGATTCATGATCGCGCGCTCGATGGTCTGACGAATCCACCAGGTTGCGTAAGTCGAAAAGCGGAAGCCGCGTTCAGGGTCGAACTTCTCCACCGCCCGAATCAAGCCGAGGTTGCCCTCTTCGATCAGATCGAGCAGCGACAAGCCACGGTTGACGTAACGCCGGGCGATTTTCACCACCAGCCGCAGGTTACTTTCAATCATGCGTTTGCGCCCGGCCGGATCGCCACTTTGCGACAGGCGCGCAAAATGAACTTCTTCTTCGGGGGACAACAGAGGGGAAAAGCCGATTTCATTGAGGTACAGCTGCGTGGCATCAAGTGCCCGCGTGTAGTCAATGTACTTGTGTTGCTTCAACGACGCGGAGTGTTTGGATTTGGCACGAACGGAAGGTGGAGCCGCCCCTTCATCATTCGACATCGAATCCGTATCGATACCGGTCTCCATCAGGAGAACCTCATCGTCGATGTCAAACTCCGGCACTTCTTTACTGAGAGCCATTGTTATAGTCCTTTGGTGAGTTCGACCTCAAGCTCAAGCGGCGCCTTTATCCTTGGCAACGCTGGAGCCTGTCCCCTCTACGTGACGGAACAGGCTGGAAGCGATCAACGACGTGGCAGGAATTGCAGTGGATCTACAGGTTTACCTTGGCGGCGAATCTCAAAATGCAGTTTCACCCGGTCTGTACCCGTTGACCCCATTTCGGCAATTGTCTGTCCGACCTTGACCTGCTGCCCCTCCCGAACCAACAGCCTGCGGTTATGTCCGTAGGCACTGACGTAGGTTTCGCTGTGTTTGATGATGACCAATTCGCCGTAGCCCCTTAAGCCACTCCCGGCGTATACCACCGTCCCATCAGACGCAGCTAAAACAGGCTGTCCCAAATCCCCGGCGATATCAATTCCTTTATTCAAACTACCGTTTGAAGAGAATTTTCCAATCAAAATGCCATTGGATGGCCATCCCCAGCCGGTCGGGGCCGGACCCGGAGGAGGCAATGGAGCGGGTGCCGGCTTGTTGGCGACGGACGGTACAACCACCGCAGTGGTGGGAGTGCCACCGTCGACCGGACGACGAATGACCGTGGTTTTACTCGAGGAGGAAGGTGTTGAATTCGAGGAACTGACCACCGTTGTCGGCGTTGAACCGGTGCGGCCATCAAAGCGAATCGTCTGACCCGGATGGATCGTGTAAGGCGCCGGGATGTTGTTGCGTGCAGCCAGGGCCTTGTAGTCCCAGCCGTAGCGGAAAGCGATCGAGAACAAGGTGTCTTTCGGTCGAACGACGTACTGCCCCGTCGTCACTGCCGGACGCTGAGCGGCGGCATTGTTGCGGTCGACGACGCGCACGTCGCTGGATTTGTTGCTGGAACAACCGACCAGCAAGGTGCTCATGACAAGGCCAGTCACCAGGCGCTGAAAGCTCGTTTTACCCATACGCTGCGCTATGACTGTGAGACTCACCCGCCGCTCCCTTTGTGGTGGCTGAAAATGTGATTTGCCGTGTTCCGGCAGGAAATGTCGCAAGTATAACGGGCCGTGCAAGCTTTACCCTTAATGAAGCGAAATGGCATCGCGCACACGTTTGCTGTCTGACAAAACAACCCGTTTAACCAATCGACGCCGCTGTAAGACAAAGGCCATCGAAGAGAATTCAGCGCGCTGAAATAAATGCTCAGGCCAGTGGCCCGTTGAGCAATGGAACGAAGCGAACGTTCCCCAGAACCCGTCTGGAAAAACCCTGTTCTTCTCGAATGATCAGCAGCAATTGTTGCACCTCGCCGGAGCCGACCGGGATCACCAGACGCCCCCCGGGCGCCAATTGATCGAGTAAGGCCTGAGGCACATCGGTGGCCACTGCCGTCACGATAATGCCGTTGTACGGTGCCAACGCCGGCCACCCTTCCCAGCCATCGCCCCAGCGGAAAACCACGTTGCGCAGGTTCAACTCGACCAGGCGTTCCTTGGCCCGGTCTTGCAGCACCTTGATGCGCTCCACGGAAAACACCCGCTCGACCAGTTGCGACAACACCGCCGTCTGATAACCCGACCCCGTACCGATTTCCATGACCTTGTCCAGCGGCCCGGCTTCCAGCAGCAACTCGCTCATGCGAGCGACCATATAAGGCTGGGAGATGGTCTGGTTATGGCCGATCGGCAGCGCGGTGTCCTCGTAGGCACGGTGCGCCAGCGCCTCGTCGACGAACAGGTGGCGCGGTGTACGACGGATGACTTCCAGCACCTTGGCGTTGGAGACCCCTTCCTCGTACAGACGCTGAATCAGCCGCTCGCGGGTCCGCTGCGAGGTCATGCCGATGCCGCGATGCAGCATATCGTCTTGTCCACGAGTCATCCGCGCAGCCCCTCCAGCCAGCCATCAAGACTTCTGAAGGCATCGTTGAAGGTGCGATCCAATTGCAACGGGGTGACCGAGACATAGCCCTGCATGACTGCATGGAAATCGGTGCCTGGCCCGCCGTCTTCGGCGTCCCCTGCGGCAGCGATCCAGTAACCTGCCTTGCCCCGCGGGTCGACCACTTTGATCGGCGCTGCGGCGCGGGCGCGATGCCCGAGACGGGTCAATTGAATGCCGCGGATGTGTTCCAGCGGCAAGTTGGGAATGTTCACGTTCAGTACCGTGCGCGGTGGCAAGTCGAGATCAGCATGGGCCTCGACCAGTTTTCGCGCAAAGTACGCCGCTGTAGGAAGGTTCTCGACTTGTCTTGAGGCCAACGAAAAGGCGAATGCAGGACGCTCGAGAAAACGCCCTTCCAACGCTGCCGCCACCGTGCCGGAATACAGCACATCGTCACCCAGGTTGGCGCCCAGGTTGATCCCGGAAACCACCATGTCCGCTTCGCGCTCCAGCAAGCCGTTAAGGCCCAGGTGCACGCAATCGGTGGGAGTGCCGTTGACGCTGATAAAGCCGTTGCCCAGCGTCTGCGGGTGCAACGGACGGTCGAGCGTCAGCGAACTGCTGGCGCCGCTTTTGTCCTGGTCCGGGGCGATAACCACGCATTCGGTGTAATCCGCCAGCGCAACATAAAGCGCGGCGAGACCGGGTGCGGTTACCCCATCGTCGTTAGAAATCAGAATACGCATGGGCTGTCCGTCTGCCCCACCGGCACCAGATCAACGAGCTCGCGCACCAATACGGTGGCGAAGCATCCGGCCGGAAGGACGAATTCCAGTTGCAGAATGTCAGGCTCGGGATAATGCCACGTCAACCCACCAATGGGCAGCCGCAGGATGCGACGTTCGTGGCTCATACCGGCGTTGATCAACCAATCGCGAAGGTCTGCTTCGCGCGAGGCAATCGCCTGCTCCAGTTCATGGACAGCGCCCGTGGCCGGCGAGTCACCTTCGCCCCACTGCGGGCCGGTCGGGTGCAGATCGAGAATCGCCAGACGCGGGTCGCTGCACTCGGCCTCACCGGCCGCAAAGAAGCTGCGGCTATCGGTGAACGCCAGCAAGTCACCGACCTGGGCACGCTGCCAGGTGCCATCGGCGACACGCGCAGCCAACACCTGGTTGAACAGGAAACTGCGGGCGGTCGAGAGCAGACGCGAACGCACGTTGCGTTGCTCAGGCAAGGCCTTGCGCGCTGCCCAGGCACGGGCGTCGACCACATTGCCGCCGTCATGCCCGAAGCGCTGGGCGCCGAAATAATTGGGGATACCGTGTTCGACGATCAGTTGCAGGCGCTCTTCGATAGCCGCCTTGTCACCGGCGAACTGGGTCAGGCGCAAAGTGAAACCGTTGGCCGAGTGCGCACCGCGTTGCAGCTTGCGTTTGTGTCGGCTGGTCTTGAGGATTTTCAGCGTGTCGTTTTCTGCCGCGGACAAATCCGGGTCAGCCTTGCCCGGCAGTTGTACGCTGAACCACTGGCGCGTCAGCGCCTGACGATCCTTGAGCCCGGCATAGCTGACGGTGCGCAGTGGCACGCCGGCAGCTTTAGCGATCCGCCGAGCCGCCTCCTCGGTATTCAGGCCGCGTTTCTCCACCCAGATCCACAGGTGTTCGCCGTCGCCGCTCAGGGGAATATCAAGGACTTCATCGACCTGGAAATCTTCCGCGATCGCCTTCAGTACCGCTGTGCCCAGGGCCTCGCCATAGGCACGCGGGCCGAGTAGTTGCAGTTCGTTCATGCGCGCAACAACAAGGCAACGGAATGCACGGCAATGCCTTCTTCGCGACCGACAAAGCCAAGCTTTTCGGTGGTGGTAGCTTTTACGTTCACTTGATCCAACTCAACTTGAAGATCCGCGGCAATCAGCGCACGCATCGATTCGATATGCGGCGCCATTTTCGGCGCCTGGGCAACGATGGTGTTATCGACGTTGCCGACCTTCCAGCCTTTGGCGTGGATCAGTGCGACGACATGACGCAACAGCGCACGGCTGTCGGCGCCTTTGAATTGCGGGTCGGTATCCGGGAAATGCTTGCCGATGTCACCCAGCGCAGCAGCGCCGAGCAAGGCATCGCTCAAGGCGTGCAGCAGGACGTCACCGTCGGAATGAGCGAGCAGCCCGAAGCTGTGTGCAATGCGCACGCCGCCCAGAGTAATGAAATCGCCTTCAGCGAAACGGTGCACATCATAGCCGTGGCCAATACGCATAAAAAAACGCCCCGATTTTTGTCAGGGCGTGATTCTACCTGCTATTGGACATCGAGAGCATGCGCGTGATGCCGCAAGTGATCTTCGATGAAACTGGCGATGAAGAAATAGCTGTGGTCGTAGCCGGGTTGCAGGCGCAACGTCAGCGGATGACCGGCCAGTTTGGTCGCCTGTTGCAGGGCTTCAGGCTTGAGCTGGGTGGCGAGGAAGTCGTCCCGATCGCCTTGATCAACCAGCAGCGGCAGTTTTTCCTCCGCCTCGGCAATCAACGTACAGGCATCCCACTCGCGCCACTTGGATCGGTCTTCTCCCAGATACCGAGAGAACGCCTTCTGCCCCCAAGGGCAGTCCATTGGATTGTTGATCGGCGAGAACGCCGACACCGACAGATAACGCCCAGGATTGCGCAGCGCACAGACCAGCGCACCGTGGCCACCCATGGAGTGACCGCTGATGCCACGCTTGTCCGACGCCGGGAAATGGGCTTCGACCAATGCCGGCAATTCCTGCACGACGTAGTCATGCATCCGATAGTGGCGCGACCAGGGCTCCTGCGTAGCGTTCAGATAAAACCCGGCACCCAGGCCAAAGTCCCAGGCACCGTCCGGATCACCCGGCACATCGGCGCCGCGCGGGCTGGTGTCCGGTGCGACGATGATCAGCCCCAGCTCGGCGGCCATGCGCATGGCGCCGGCCTTCTGCATGAAATTCTCGTCGGTGCAGGTCAGGCCGGACAGCCAATACAACACCGGCAGCTTGCCTCCCTGCTCCGCTTGCGGTGGCAAGTACACGGCAAACACCATGTCGCAGCCAAGCACGTCGGAGCGGTGTCGATAACGCTTGTGCCAGCCGCCGAAGCTTTTCTGACAGGAGATATTTTCCAGGCTCATGGCAGACCTCAGAAATGGATGACGGAGCGGATGCTTTTTCCTTCATGCATCAGGTCGAACGCCTTGTTGATATCTTCCAGGCCCATGGTGTGGGTGATGAACGTGTCCAACGGGATTTCGCCGGTTTCGGCCATTTCCACATAGCTTGGCAACTCGGTACGACCACGCACGCCACCGAACGCCGAACCGCGCCAGACGCGACCGGTCACCAACTGGAATGGACGAGTAGCGATTTCCTGGCCAGCACCGGCGACACCGATGATGACCGACTCGCCCCAACCCTTGTGGCAGCACTCGAGGGCGGCACGCATCAATTGCACGTTGCCGATGCACTCGAACGAGAAATCGACGCCGCCATCGGTCATGTCGACGATGACTTCCTGGATTGGACGCTCGAAGTCTTTCGGGTTCACGCAGTCGGTTGCACCCAACTGTTTGGCGATCTCGAATTTCGCCGGGTTGATGTCGATGGCGATGATGCGCCCTGCCTTGGCTTTGACCGCGCCAATGATCGCCGACAGACCAATGCCGCCAAGGCCGAAAATGGCCACGGTATCACCTGGTTTCACCTTGGCTGTATTGAGCACCGCGCCGATCCCGGTGGTGACACCGCAGCCCAGCAGGCAGACTTTTTCCAGTGGCGCTTCTTTAGCAATCTTGGCGACGGAAATTTCCGGCAGCACGGTGTACTCGGAGAACGTGGAAGTCCCCATGTAATGGAAAATCGGCTGTCCCTTGTAGGAAAAGCGCGAAGTACCGTCAGGCATCAGGCCTTTGCCCTGGGTCGCACGGATGGCTTGGCAGAGGTTGGTTTTGCCCGACAGGCAGAACTTGCACTGACGGCATTCCGGGGTGTACAGCGGAATGACATGATCGCCGACGGCAACGGAAGTCACGCCCTCGCCGATCGCCTCGACAATCGCCCCGCCCTCGTGACCGAGGATCGACGGGAAGATGCCTTCCGGATCAGAACCCGACAGTGTGTAGGCATCGGTATGGCAGACACCGGAAGCCACCACGCGCAGCAACACTTCACCTGCCTTGGGCATGGCGACATCGACTTCAACGATCTCCAGAGGTTTCTTGGCCTCGAAGGCAACGGCGGCGCGCGACTTGATCATGGTGATGCTCCAGTGAATAAAAACGAGACAGTGAGTGTAATACAGTGCTTTACGGTGAATAATCCGGAAAAAAGCAAAATATTATTGCCACACAGGGATAATCATTCATGTCCGACAACCGCTGGGAAGGCATCGACGAATTCGTCGCCGTCGCCGAATGCAGCCAATTCACCGCTGCCGCGGAGCGTCTTGGGGTTTCTTCTTCCCATGTCAGTCGACAAATCGTACGCCTTGAAGAGCGATTGCAAACCCGCTTGCTCTATCGCAGCACTCGCCGGGTCACGCTGACCGAGGCTGGGCAAACGTTTCTACAGCATTGCCAACGCTTGCAGGACGGTCGCGAAGAGGCGTTGCGAGCGGTGGGGGATTTGACCAGCGAACCCAAAGGCATGTTGCGCATGACTTGCGCAGTGGCTTACGGCGAACGCTTCATCGTGCCGTTGGTGACACGTTTCATGGGGCTTTATCCGCAACTGCGGATCGACATCGAACTGAGCAACCGCCAACTCGACCTGGTGCACGAAGGCCTCGACCTGGCGATCCGCCTCGGGCGTCTGCAAGATTCACGATTAGTCGCTACCCGCCTCGCTCCGCGGCGCATGTTTCTCTGTGCGTCACCTTCCTACGTTGAGCGATATGGTCGCCCACACAGCTTGTCGGAATTGAGCCGTCACAACTGCCTCATCGGCAGCTCGGACCTGTGGCAACTGGAACAGAACGGGCGGGAGTTTTCGCAACGTGTGCAGGGAAACTGGCGCTGCAACAGTGGGCAAGCGGTGCTGGACGCGGCATTACAGGGCGTGGGGTTGTGTCAGTTGCCGGACTATTACGTGCTCGAACATCTGAAAAGCGGTGCCTTGATTTCGCTGCTGGAGGCGCATCAACCGCCGAACACAGCGGTTTGGGCGCTGTATCCACAGCAACGGCATCTGTCGCCGAAAGTGCGAAAACTGGTGGATTACTTGAAGGAAAGATTGGCCGAACGGCCGGAGTACGCCACCTAGCGGCGATTGGCCCAACGTAGACGCAACCACTCAAGGTCCTCGGGGCGCGTCACCTTGAGATTATCGGCCCGCCCTTCGATCAGGCGCGGCGCCGAACCGGCCCACTCCATGGCCGAAGCTTCATCGGTGACCATTGCATCAGCCACAAGACTATCGGCCAACGCCCGATGCAACGCGCCAAGACGAAACATCTGTGGCGTGTACGCCTGCCAGATCACACTGCGATCCACGGTCTCGACGACGCGACCCTGTTTATCGACGCGCTTGAGGGTATCCCGCGCGGGAACCGCCAGCAGCCCACCCACCGGATCGTCAGCCAGTTCGGCCAGCAGTTTGTCCAGATCATCACGACTGAGATTCGGTCGCGCCGCATCGTGAACCAACACCCAATCCTCATCATCGGCACCCTGAGCATGCAAATGCAGCAAGGCATTGAGCACCGACCCGGAACGTTCCGAGCCGCCCTCGACCCGCGTAATGCGCGCATCGCCAGCACAAGCCAGGTTCGGCCAGTAAGGATCATCAACAGCAAGACTGACCACCAACCCTTTCAGGGAAGGATGATCAAGGAAACAGCCGAGGCTGTGTTCGAGAATAGTGCGACCACCCAGTTGCAAGTATTGCTTGGGACGGTCCGCGGCCATACGGGCACCGACGCCCGCGGCAGGAATCACGGCCCAGAAGGCCGGTAACGTCGGGTTCATTGCGCCAACTGGTAAAGGGTTTCACCGTCCTTGACCATGCCCAACTCATGACGAGCCCGCTCTTCTACGGTCTCCATGCCCTTTTTCAACTCGCTGACTTCAGCGTCCATCACCCGATTGCGCTCAAGCAACACCTGGTTCTCGGCTTCCTGATCCGCGATCTGCTGCTTCAGCTCGGCCACTTGCGCCAGACTGCCATTACCCACCCATAGGCGGTATTGCAGGCCAGCCAGCAGCAGGAGCAGGACGAGGAACAACCAATTGGGACTGCGCATCGAAT
Source organism: Pseudomonas sp. NFX224 (assembly GCF_048565165.1). Taxonomy (NCBI): domain Bacteria; kingdom Pseudomonadati; phylum Pseudomonadota; class Gammaproteobacteria; order Pseudomonadales; family Pseudomonadaceae; genus Pseudomonas; species Pseudomonas sp. NFX224. The sequence goes on from NZ_CP183416.1 coordinate 1,652,150, forward strand.
ATCAGGTATCCAGTGAAAAAAGACAGCCATACCAAAACATGAAGCTACTGATAGCACGAAGCCTGGAAGAACCAGGCTTGTGCTCATAAGGCATCAGATTAGTGGCAAAAACGTCGCTGTAGCGATTTTTCCGACACAATCCGCTGACTTTTTTACCTTGTACTCAATTAACCGCGGAATTCGCTGCGGCCGTTGTACTTGGCTTTACCGTTCAACTGCTCTTCGATACGCAGCAGTTGGTTGTACTTGGAAACGCGATCGGAACGGCACAGGGAACCGGTCTTGATCTGGCCAGCCGAAGTGCCCACAGCCAGGTCGGCAATGGTCGAATCTTCGGTTTCGCCCGAGCGGTGCGAGATCACCGCGGTGTAACCGGCAGCCTTGGCCATCTGGATGGCTTCCAGGGTTTCGGTCAGGGTGCCGATCTGGTTGAACTTGATCAGGATCGAGTTGGCGATCTTTTTATCGATGCCTTCTTTCAGGATTTTGGTGTTGGTCACGAACAGGTCGTCACCTACCAGCTGAGTCTTCTCGCCGATCTTGTCGGTAAGGATTTTCCAGCCAGCCCAATCGGACTCGTCCAGGCCGTCTTCGATGGAGATGATCGGGTAACGCTCTGTCAGACCTTTCAGGTAATCAGCGAAACCTTCAGCGGTGAACACCTGACCTTCGCCGGACAGGTTGTACTTGCCGTCTTCGTAGAATTCGCTGGCCGCGCAGTCCAGAGCCAGGGTCACGTCGGTTCCCAGTTTGTAACCAGCGTTGGCCACAGCTTCGGAGATCACTTTCAAAGCGTCTTCGTTGGAAGCCAGGTTAGGTGCGAAGCCACCTTCGTCACCGACCGCAGTGCTCAGGCCACGGGCCTTCAGCACAGCTTTGAGGTGATGGAAAATCTCGGTGCCCATGCGCAGGCCTTCCGAGAAAGACTTGGCGCCAACCGGCTGAACCATGAATTCCTGGATGTCGACGTTGTTGTCGGCGTGCTCGCCACCGTTGATGATGTTCATCATCGGGACCGGCATCGAGTAAACACCCGGAGTGCCGTTCAGGTTGGCGATGTGAGCGTACAGCGGCAGGTCCTGGTCTTGTGCTGCTGCCTTGGCCGCGGCCAGGGAAACGGCGAGGATCGCGTTAGCGCCCAGGGAGCCTTTGTTTTCAGTACCGTCGAGCTTGATCATCGCCAGATCCAGCGCTTTCTGATCGCTTGGATCAGTGCCTTTCAACAGGTCGCGGATCGGACCGTTGATGTTGGCTACAGCTTTGAGTACGCCCTTGCCCAGGTAACGGCTCTTGTCGCCATCACGCAGCTCGAGCGCTTCACGCGAGCCAGTGGAAGCACCGGACGGCGCGCAAGCGCTACCGATGATGCCGTTATCGAGAAGCACATCCGCTTCCACGGTGGGGTTGCCACGGGAGTCGAGAACTTCACGACCTTTGATGTCGACGATTTTAGCCATTGTTGTAAACACTCCAAAGTTGACGAAAACGACGCAGCTGTAGGAAATCTTCAATCGTCGGCAAGTGAGGTGCAGCGGGCAGTCTTGCAGACGACAAAGCTCAAGCCCGAGGGCCTGAGCGTTAAATCGTGCGGTACTTTACCGGAGAAATGAGGATTACGCGGTTTCTACCGTCGGAAAACTCTTCACCAGTTCGTCCAAAGCTTTGAGCTGGGCCAGGAATGGCTCCAGTTTGTCCAGACGCAAGGCGCAAGGGCCGTCGCATTTGGCGTTGTCCGGGTCCGGGTGGGCTTCGAGGAACAGGCCGGCCAGAGATTGGCTCATGCCGGCTTTCGCCAGGTCGAGAACCTGGGCGCGACGGCCGCCGGCGGAGTCGGAACGACCGCCAGGCATTTGCAGCGCATGGGTCACGTCGAAGAATACCGGGTATTCGAACTGCTTCATGATGCCGAAGCCGAGCATGTCGACGACCAGGTTGTTGTAGCCGAAGCTCGAACCGCGCTCGCAAAGGATCAACTGATCGTTACCCGCTTCCACGCACTTGTTCAGAATGTGCTTCATTTCCTGAGGCGCGAGGAACTGGGCTTTCTTGATGTTGATCACGGCACCCGTCTTGGCCATCGCGACCACCAGGTCGGTCTGGCGTGACAGGAAGGCCGGCAACTGGATGATGTCGCAGACTTCAGCGACGACCGCGGCCTGCTCTGGCTCGTGGACGTCGGTGATGATCGGCACGCCGAAGGCTTGCTTGATGTCCTGGAAAATCCGCATGCCCTCTTCCAGGCCGGGGCCACGGTAAGAGGTCACGGAGGAACGGTTGGCCTTGTCGAAGCTGGCCTTGAACACGTAAGGGATACCCAGTTTCTGGGTAACCTTTACGTATTCTTCGCAGACCTGCATCGCCATGTCGCGGCTTTCCAGCACGTTCATGCCACCAAAAAGCACCATTGGCTTGTCGTTGGCAATCTCGATATCGCCTACGCGGATGATCTTCTGCGCCATCAGGTTTATGCCTTCTTCTGGTGTTGAGCCAAAGCAGCTTTAACGAAACCGCTGAACAACGGGTGACCATCGCGTGGCGTCGAAGTGAACTCCGGGTGGAACTGGCAAGCTACGAACCATGGATGATCCGGTGCTTCAACCACTTCAACCAGCGCGCCATCACCGGAACGACCGGAAATTTTCAGACCGGCTTCTTTTATCTGCGGCAGCAGGTTGTTGTTCACTTCATAACGGTGACGGTGACGCTCAACGATCACGTCCTTGCCGTAGCAGCCGTGAACCAGCGAACCCGGCTCCAGCAGGCAATCCTGCGCGCCGAGGCGCATGGTGCCGCCCAGGTCGGAGGTTTCGGTACGGGTTTCGACAGCGCCGGTGGCATCTTCCCACTCGGTGATCAGACCCACGACCGGGTGACCGCTTGCACGATCGAACTCGGTGGAGTTGGCGTCTTTCCAGCCCATGACGTTACGAGCGAACTCGATCACGGCCACTTGCATGCCCAGGCAGATCCCCAGGTATGGAACCTTGTTTTCACGAGCATATTGGACGGCAGTGATCTTGCCTTCCACGCCGCGCAGACCGAAGCCGCCAGGAACCAGAATCGCGTCGACGCCTTCCAGCAGCGCAGTGCCCTGGTTTTCGATGTCTTCGGAATCGATGTAGCGCAGGTTGACCTTGGTACGGTTGCTGATGCCGGCGTGACTCATCGCTTCGATCAGCGACTTGTAGGCGTCCAGCAGTTCCATGTACTTGCCGACCATGGCGATGGTGACTTCGTGCTCAGGGTTGAGCTTGGCGTCGACCACGGCTTCCCACTCTGACAGATCGGCACCGCCGCATTGCAGGCCGAAACGCTCGACGACGAAATCGTCCAGACCCTGGGAATGCAGGATGCCCGGGATCTTGTAGATGGTGTCAGCGTCTTCCAGGCCGATCACCGCACGCTCTTCAACGTTGGTGAATTGCGCGATCTTGCGACGCGAAGACACATCGATCGGGTGATCGGAGCGGCACACCAGTACGTCTGGTTGCAGGCCGATGGAACGCAGTTCCTTGACCGAGTGCTGGGTTGGCTTGGTTTTGGTTTCGCCGGCAGTGGCGATGTACGGCACCAGCGTCAGGTGCATCAGCATCGCGCGCTTGGCGCCGACTTCGAAACGCAACTGGCGGATGGCTTCGAGGAACGGTTGGGACTCGATGTCACCCACGGTGCCACCGATCTCGACCATCGCCACGTCAGCGTCACCGGCACCCTTGATGATGCGGCGCTTGATCTCGTCGGTGATGTGCGGAATGACCTGGATGGTTGCCCCCAGGTAGTCACCACGGCGCTCTTTGCGCAGCACGTGCTCGTAGACACGGCCGGTGGTGAAGTTGTTGTTCTGGGTCATGGTCGTGCGGATGAACCGCTCGTAGTGGCCCAGGTCCAGGTCGGTCTCGGCGCCGTCGTGGGTGACGAACACTTCACCGTGCTGGAACGGGCTCATGGTGCCCGGGTCGACGTTGATGTACGGGTCCAGCTTCAGCATGGTGACCTTAAGTCCCCGCGCCTCCAGGATGGCCGCCAATGATGCCGATGCAATGCCTTTCCCCAATGAAGAAACAACACCGCCCGTGACGAATATGTAGCGCGTCATGAAAAACCCTAGAAGTCTGCGTTAAAGCGGTCCGAGCCGCCGGGGAAAGCGAAGGAAGGCCGAAGCCCCCGATCACCTGCATTAATCACAGTGCACCTTTCAAAAAAACCGCCGCGTTGGGACAGACCGGAAGATGAAACACCGGTACGTTGCTCGCTACACATTTTTTGGAATCGCCCAGCAAAGACTGCTTGGTAATCGGCAACTCCTGCAATTCAGGCGAATCCACAGAAGTTGTATCAAGAAGGGAGCGTAGTCTACCGGAAAGCCCCTTTCAGCTCAAACCTTGATCTTCGTTGAGTGGCTGCCAATGCAGATTCCAGCCACCCGCTGCACCGCCATCCAGCCCCTGAAGGTTCGACACCGCCAGTAAATGCTCGCCTTTGAACAGCAGCGGCAATCTGCCGCGCACGAATTGCGGCACACCACGTTCGTTGAGCAAACGCTTCAAGTCACGATGACCACGACCCGGCAGATCCATGACCTCGCCTCCTTCACGATAGCGGATCTGCAAGGGACCATCGGGAATTTGCCCGGTCAGCGTGACAACGCCGTTATCAGGCAACGCCAGAGGCAGCGCGGGGTCGGGCCAATGGCCTGCGGCGACCAAGGGCTTCAACCAGCCACCAGACGACCACCAGATACGCCCTCCCGCCCGATGCAATTCGCCATCCGCCAAGCGCCAGATCGGTCGCGCATCGCCGGTGGCATCGCGCAAATCTTCCCAACCCGACCAGTGGTCACTGACCGGTAGCCGCGTCCGCGGTTCGAGCCAGTGGCTGAGCGCATTGCGTTGACGGGCAGCGGAGAGCTTTGCAAGCGCTGCCAACTCCAGAGACGGCAAGCCCAGCCAATCAAAATCACTTGGCGTGCCCGCCTGACTCAAGTCGATTTGCGCAAGATCATCGAGCAACCCCTGGGCCTCGCTCAGATGCGCAGCACTGCGCGCCATGGTCGCCATCGCTTGCGGCCAGCGCTCGGACAGCACCGGGAACACCTGATGGCGCAGGTAGTTGCGCGAGTACTGTCGATCCTGATTGGAAGGATCTTCGATCCAGCTCAAATGATTTTCGCTGGCATAGGCTTCCAGTTCAGCCCGCGTGACATCGAGCAATGGTCTCAGTAAATGCCCTCCTCCCAGCGGACGCTGGCGCGGCATTCCCGACAACCCCCTCACTCCGGCCCCACGTAAGAGACGAAACAACAGCGTTTCCGCCTGGTCGTCGCGGTGTTGCGCGGTGAGCAGCACTTCATTGGCTTGAGTGAACTGATTGAACGCGGCATAGCGCGCCTCCCGGGCCGCGCGCTCAAGGCTGGCGCCGGGCTGGACCTGCACGCGAACCACCCGCAGCGAAATGCCCAGCGCCTCACATTGCGATCGACAATGGTCTGGCCATGCGTCGGCCGCGGCCTGAAGACCGTGATGGACATGAATGGCGCACAGCGGCGGCAGGGGTTGGGCTTTTGCGAGGTGAGCGAGAAGGTGCAGCAGGACGGTGGAGTCGAGTCCGCCGGAGAAGGCGATGTGCCAAGCGCAGGCGTTGCGCCAAGGCTTCAGATTCAGCAAGAGTCTGGAAGGCAGATCAATTCCGGGCCGATCCATATATTTCCCTTCGCATAAATCAAATGTGGGAGCGAGCCTGCTCGCAATAGCGGTAGAACAGCCAACATGCTTGTTGAATGTTAAACCCTCATCGCGAGCAGGATCGCTCCCACATGGGTACAGCGCGGCCTGATTACAGACCGTAGCTCATCAGGCGCTCGTAACGACGGTCCAGCAGCGCCTTGTTATCGAACTTCTTCAGCATCGCCAGTTGCGAGCTCAGCTCTGCACGGATCGAAGCCGCCGCAGCGGCTGGGTCACGGTGCGCGCCACCCAGTGGCTCGCCGATCACTTTGTCGACAATGCCCAGGCCTTTCAGGCGCTCGGCGGTGATGCCCATGGCTTCAGCGGCGTCCGGTGCTTTCTCGGCGGTTTTCCACAGGATCGAAGCGCAACCTTCCGGCGAGATCACCGCATAGGTCGAGTACTGCAGCATGTTCAACTGGTCGCAAACGCCGATCGCCAATGCACCACCGGAACCACCTTCACCGATCACGGTGGCAATGATTGGGGTTTTCAGGCGAGCCATGACACGCAGGTTCCAGGCGATCGCTTCGCTCTGGTTGCGTTCTTCAGCGTCAATACCTGGGTAAGCACCCGGGGTGTCGATGAAGGTCAGGATCGGCATCTTGAAGCGCTCGGCCATTTCCATCAGGCGGCAAGCCTTGCGGTAGCCTTCCGGACGCGGCATGCCGAAGTTGCGGCGAACCTTCTCGCGCACTTCACGGCCCTTCTGGTGACCGATGATCATCACCGGCTGGTCGTCCAGGCGGGCGATACCGCCAACAATGGCAGCGTCATCGGAGAAGTGACGGTCACCGTGCAGTTCATCGAACTCGGTGAAGATGTGTTCGATGTAGTCCAGGGTGTACGGACGTTTCGGGTGACGCGCCAGACGTGCGATCTGCCAGCTGGTCAGCTTGCCGAATATGTCTTCGGTCAGCGTTTTGCTCTTGTCCTGCAGGCGGGAGATCTCATCGCCGATATTCAGCGAATTGTCATTACCGACCAAGCGCAACTCTTCGATCTTGGCTTGCAGGTCGGCGATCGGCTGTTCGAAATCTAGAAAATTCGGGTTCATAGGCGTCCGTCTTGGGTCGAGTCCCAAGTGATCTTGGGCCGGCCGGTTGTCTATTCGCGCCCTACCTTAAGGGAGAGGCGCGTTCAGGTCGAGATTAAAAATTCTGGTCAAGCTCAGGATGCGTGATGGCACCCTGACCGTTAACGGTATTGGAGGAAGACGTTGTCTCGCCCGAACTGGTCACGCAGGGCTTGAATCAATGCATCCGCCGGATCGATTCGCCAGCCTTCGCCGAACTGCAGCAAGGCTTTCGCATCGGGACTGGTGTAGTCCATGGTGATCGGGCACGCACCGCGGTGACGCTTCAACAACTCACCCAGCCAGCGTAGCTGATCGCCCTTGAGATCCTTGGCGTGCAGTTTCAAACGCAGGCTTTCTGCCAGGTTGGTGCGCGCATCTTCCATGCTCATCACCCGCTTGACCCGCAGCCGCAGGCCGCCGGAGAAGTCATCGTTGCTGACTTCACCTTCGACCACCACCATCGCGTCGGTCTGCAACAGCGACTGCGCGGAGTGGAAAGCATCGGCAAACAGAGACGCTTCGATACGGCCCGAGCGGTCGTCGAGGGTGATGAAACCCATCTTGTCGCCCTTTTTGTTCTTCATTACCCGCAGGGCGATGATCATCCCGGCAACGGTCTGCGTATCGCGAGCCGGTTTCAGGTCGATGATGCGCTGACGGGCGAAACGGCGAATCTCACCCTCGTACTCGTCGATCGGGTGACCTGTCAGGTACAGGCCCAGGGTGTCTTTTTCGCCCTTGAGCCGTTCCTTGAGGGTCAGCTCCTTGGCCTTGCGGTGATTGGCGTAGACGTCGGCATCTTCTTCAACGAACAGCCCGCCAAACAGGTCGGCATGCCCGCTGTCGTGGGTACGGGCGGTTTGTTCGGCAGCCTTGATCGCCTCTTCCATCGCGGTCAACAGGACGGCGCGGTTGCGGTCGATGTTGGCCTGATAGGCCTTCGGCTCATCATGGAAATACGGCCCCAGGCGATCCAGTGCTCCGCTGCGGATCAAACCATCGAGAGTGCGCTTGTTGATACGCTTGAGGTCGACCCGGGCACAGAAGTCGAACAGATCCTTGAACGGACCTTCCTGACGCGCCTCGGTGATCGCCTCCACCGGGCCCTCGCCCACACCCTTGATCGCGCCCAGACCGTAAATGATGCGGCCTTCGTCGTTCACCGTGAACTTGAACTCCGAAGTGTTCACGTCCGGCGCGTCGAGGCGCAGCTTCATGGTCCGCACTTCTTCGATCAAGGTCACGACCTTGTCGGTGTTGTGCATATCCGCCGACAGTACCGCAGCCATGAACGGTGCCGGGTAATGCGCTTTCAGCCATGCAGTCTGGTACGAAACCAGTCCGTAGGCGGCAGAGTGAGATTTGTTGAAGCCGTAACCGGCGAACTTTTCCACCAGGTCGAAAATGTTACCGGCGAGGTCAGCGTCGATATTGTTGGTGGCGCAACCTTCAATGAAGCCCCCCCGCTGCTTGGCCATTTCCTCGGGTTTTTTCTTACCCATGGCTCGACGCAGCATGTCCGCACCACCGAGGGTGTAACCGGCCATGACCTGGGCAATCTGCATCACCTGTTCCTGGTACAGGATGATGCCGTAAGTCGGCGCCAGTACTGGCTTGAGGCCTTCGTACTGGTAGTCCGAGTGCGGGTAGGCCAGTTCGGCGCGACCGTGCTTACGGTTGATAAAGTCGTCCACCATGCCCGATTGCAGCGGGCCGGGACGGAACAGGGCCACCAGTGCGATCAAGTCTTCCAGGCAGTCGGGCTTGAGCTTTTTGATCAGCTCTTTCATGCCGCGCGATTCAAGCTGGAACACCGCCGTGGTTTCGGCTTTCTGCAGCAGCGTGTAAGTCGGTTTGTCGTCCAGCGGAATAAACGCGATATCCAGCGGCGGTTCGTTGACCTTGGCGCGGTCGCGGTTGATGGTTTTCAGCGCCCAGTCGATGATCGTCAAGGTCCGCAGGCCGAGGAAGTCGAACTTCACCAGACCGGCGGCCTCAACGTCATCCTTGTCGAACTGGGTTACCAGGCCGTCGCCGGCCTCGTCGCAATAGATCGGCGAGAAGTCAGTCAGCTTGGTCGGTGCGATCACCACGCCACCGGCGTGCTTACCGACGTTACGCACAACGCCTTCAAGCTTGCGCGCCATCTCCCAGATTTCCGCAGCCTCTTCATCGACCTTGATGAAGTCGCGCAGGATCTCTTCCTGTTCGTAGGCTTTTTCCAGGGTCATGCCAACTTCGAACGGAATCATCTTCGACAGACGATCCGCCAGGCCATAAGACTTGCCCTGCACCCGAGCCACGTCCCGGACCACAGCTTTCGCCGCCATGGAACCGAAAGTGATGATCTGGCTTACCGCGTTGCGGCCGTACTTTTCGGCCACGTAGTCGATCACCCGGTCGCGACCGTCCATGCAGAAGTCGACGTCGAAGTCGGGCATGGAAACCCGTTCCGGGTTGAGGAATCGTTCGAACAGCAGGTCATATTCCAGCGGGTCAAGATCGGTGATCTTCTGCACATAGGCCACCAGCGACCCGGCGCCCGACCCCCGGCCAGGCCCTACCGGCACGCCGTTGCTCTTGGCCCACTGGATAAAGTCCATCACGATCAGGAAGTAACCGGGGAAGCCCATCTGGATGATGATATCCAGCTCGAAATTCAACCGGTCGACATAGACCTGACGCTTGGCTTCGTAGTCTTCGGTGGTGTCCTTGGGCAGCAGAACGCTAAGCCGCTCTTCCAGACCGTCGAAGGACACCTTGCGGAAATACTCGTCGATGGTCATGCCATCGGGAATCGGGAAGTTGGGCAGGAAGTGTGTGCCGAGCTTCACATCGATGTTGCAACGTTTGGCAATCTCAACGGTGTTTTCCAGCGCTTCGGGAATATCGCTGAACAGCTCAGCCATTTCCTCGGCGCTTTTGAGGTATTGCTGATCGCTGTAATTCTTCGAACGCCGCGGATCGTCGAGCGCACGGCCCTCACCGATACATACGCGGGTTTCGTGGGCAGCGAAGTCTTCCTGCTTGATGAAGCGCACATCGTTGGTCGCGACCAGTGGCGCACCGATCTTCTCGGCCAGGGCCACGGCGCCGTGCAGTTGCTCTTCATCATTGGGGCGATTGGTGCGCTGGATCTCCAGATAGAACCGGTCACCGAACACCGCCATCCACTCGCGCGCGAGGGTTTCGGCTTCGTCAGGGTTACCACTGAGCATGGCCTGGCCGATTTCGCCTTCTTTGGCCGCCGACAGCATAATCAAGCCAGCGCTGGCTTCGGCCACCCACTCGCGCTCGATGATGATCGAGCCGTTGCGCTGGCCGTCGATGAAGCCGCGGGAAATCAGTTCAGTGAGGTTGCGATAACCCACGGCGTTCATCGCCAGCAGGCTGATCCGGCTCAGCGCGTTATCCGGATCCTTGTTCGACAACCACAGGTCGGCACCGCAGATCGGCTTGATCCCGGCACCCATGGCGTTTTTATAGAATTTAACTAGGGAACACATGTTGTTCTGATCGGTGACCGCTACGGCAGGCATGTTCATGCCGACCAGGGTCTTGACCAGCGGTTTGATCCGCACCAGACCGTCGACCAGGGAGTACTCAGTGTGCAGGCGTAGGTGAACGAATGAAGCCGGCATAGTGATCCTGTCTAAAACGTGAAAACAACAATGCCCGGAAATCCGGCGTTTAAAGCTACTGCGCTTGGTAATACTGCGTTGAACGGCAACTCGAAATGCTCATTGACTAAAGTCAACTCCGCTTTCTCGCCGCCGTTCGCCTTGTCTTACCTGCGCTCGTGACGCTTTAAGACGCCGGATTGTACCGGGCCTTGGCAGAAAAAATCAGCCTCGCGACTAACTCTCTATAAGGCTTTCGCGCGCTTCGTAAGCGAGGCGTACCGGGGCAAACGAGCGCCGGTGAATCGGGGTCGGACCCAAGCGTGCCAGCGCTTCCAGATGAACAGGAGTCGGGTAGCCTTTATGACCGCCGATGCCGTAACCCGGATAAATCAATTCGAACGCGGCCATTTCGCGATCACGGCTTACTTTGGCCAGGATCGATGCGGCGGCAATGGCCGGCACCTTGCTATCGCCCTTGACCACAGCCTCGGAGCGCATTGGCAGTTTCGGGCAACGATTGCCGTCGATCATCGCCAGCTTCGGCTGGATGTGCAGCCCGGCAACAGCACGCTGCATGGCCAACATGGTGGCGTGCAGGATGTTCAGTTCGTCGATTTCTTCGACTTCAGCGCGGGCGATACACCAGCTCAGGGCTTTTTCGCAGATTTCGTCGTAGAGCTTCTCGCGGCGGGCTTCGGTGAGTTTCTTCGAGTCATTCAGACCGTGGATCGGACGGTTAGGATCGAGGATCACCGCCGCCGTCACCACGGCGCCACAGAGTGGACCGCGCCCGACTTCATCGACGCCGGCAACCAAATCTTCAACTTCAGCGACCAAGGTGAAATCCAGTCCCATCTGCATGCTTGTCTTACTCATTGTACTTGGCCGATCAGGTTGAGCACTGCATCCGCAGCCTGGTTGGAGGCGTCCAGACGAAGGGTGCGGTGAATTTCGTCGAAGCCACGGGTCTGCTCTTCTCCGTCCTCGATCAGAGGTGACAAGGTCTGGGCCAGCGCTTCGACCGTCGCATCGTCCTGCAGCAATTCAGGCACCAGCAGACGCTGGGCCAGCAAGTTCGGCAAGGAGACGTAAGGGCCTTTCACCATGCGTTTGAGAATCCAGAACGTCAGGGGTGCCAAACGATAAGCCACCACCATCGGTCGCTTGTACAACAGCGCTTCAAGCGTTGCTGTACCGGAGGCAATCAGCACGGCGTTGCATGCCGCCAGCGCCAGGTGCGACTTGCCATCGAGCAAGGTCAACGGCAGATCGCGACCGACCAACAGCTCTTCAAGCTGCGCCCGGCGCTGGGGGTTGGCGCAAGGCACGACGAATCGCACGCCCGGACGCAGTGCCCTTAGGCGCTGCGCCGTGTCCAGAAACAACGCACCAAGACGCCCCACTTCGCCGCCACGACTGCCAGGCATCAGCGCAACCAACGGCCCGTCAGGCAATCCAAGCTCGGCCCGCGCAGCCGCGCGGTCAGCTTCGAGCGGAATGGCATCAGCCAAGGTGTGCCCGACAAACCGCACCGGCACGCCCTTCTCTTCGTAGAATTTGGCTTCGAACGGGAACAGCGTCAGCATCAGGTCGCAGCCTTCGCGAATCTTCAGCACCCGCTTCTGCCGCCAGGCCCAGACCGAAGGGCTGACGTAATGCACGGTCTTGATCCCGGCCTGACGCAGCTTGAGTTCGATATTGAGGTTGAAGTCCGGGGCATCGATACCGATGAATACGTCCGGCTTCGCGGCGATCAGGTCGGCGACCAGCTTCTTGCGGCGTGCCAGCAGTTCGCGCAATCGGCCCAGCACTTCCACCAGGCCCATGACCGACAGGCGTTCCATCGGGAAATACGAGGTCAGGCCCTCGGCCTGCATCAGCGGACCGCCGACACCGATGAACTCCACCGCTGGGTGGCGAGCCTTGAGCGCACGCATGAGACCCGCGCCAAGAATGTCGCCGGAAGCCTCACCCGCTACCAGCGCAATACGCAGATTGGCCATGATTAACGGGTGATGCCGCGGGTCGAAGACTGGATGGAGTCGCGGAATACGGCGACTTCCGGGAACTGGATCGAAGGTTCGGCCAATTCGGTGAGTGCTTGCTCGACTGTCAGCCCCTGGCGGTAGACCACCTTGTAGGCACGACGCAGCGCGTGGATCGCATCTTCACTGAAGCCACGACGGCGCATGCCTTCGAAGTTCATGCTGCGAGCCTCGGCGGGGTTGCCGAAAACCGTGACGTAGGCAGGAACGTCCTTGCCGATGGCGGTCCCCATGCCGGAAAAACTGTGAGCACCGATGTGGCAATACTGGTGAACCAGGGTAAATCCAGAGAGGATCGCCCAGTCTTCCACGTGCACGTGGCCGGCCAACGCAGTGTTGTTGACCAGGATGCAGTGGTTGCCGATAACGCTGTCGTGACCGATGTGCGCGTAGGCCATGATCAGGTTGTGATCGCCCAAGGTCGTTTCCGAACGATCCTGAACGGTCCCACGGTGAATCGTCACGCCTTCGCGGATGACGTTATGGTCACCGATCACCAGGCGCGTTTCTTCGCCTTTGTATTTCAGATCCGGTGTGTCCTCACCTACCGAGGAGAACTGGTAGATTCGGTTGTGCTTACCGATTCGGGTCGGACCCTTAAGGATCACGTGCGGCCCGATGACGGTTCCCTCGCCAATTTCCACACCTGCGCCGATGATCGACCACGGCCCGACCTCGACACCGTCGGCCAGTACGGCCGTCGGATCGATGATTGCGCGAGGGTCAATCAAACTCATAGTTTGCGTTCCGCGCAGATGATTTCAGCGGAGCAGACCGGCTTGCCATCGACCGAAGCCTGGCACTCGAACTTCCAGATCTGACGCTTGCAGCTGAGGAACTTGGCCTCAAGGATCAGCTGGTCGCCCGGCAGCACAGGCTGGCGGAAGCGCAGCTTGTCGGAGCCGACGAAGTAGTAAAGCGTGCCGTCGGCCGGCTTCACGTCGAGCATTTTGAAGCCAAGGATCCCGGCAGCCTGAGCCATCGCCTCGATGATCAATACGCCCGGCATGATTGGATGCGCGGGGAAGTGACCATTGAAGAACGGTTCGTTGATGCTGACATTCTTGTAGGCGCGAATGCGCTTGCCTTCCACATCCAGATCCACGACCCGGTCCACCAGCAGGAACGGGTAACGGTGAGGCAGGTATTCGCGAATCTCGTTGATGTCCATCATTTCGGGGGGAAGCCTATGTAAAGATTGGGAGCGCGACTGACGCGCACTCCTCTAGCAAATCAAGGGCGCAGTTTAGCGACTGTGCACACTTGATATGGAAATGGTATCAGCCATCTGATGAAGCATTACCGCCAGGGGTCACTTCCCCTGCTTGCTTTTCCAGCTGTCGCAAACGCCGCGCGATGTCATCGAGCTGACGAATACGTGCCGCGCTTTTGCGCCACTCGGCTGCCGGCTGCATCGCCGTACCGGAAGAATACGCGCCCGGCTCGGTGATCGAGTGGGTCACCATGGTCATCCCGGTGATGAAAACGTTATCGCAAATATCGATATGCCCCACCAGCCCGACACCACCGGCGAGCATGCAGTGCTTGCCGATTTTGGTGCTGCCGGAAATCCCTACGCACGCAGCCATGGCCGTGTGATCACCCACCTGAACGTTGTGGGCAATCTGAATCTGGTTGTCGAGCTTAACGCCATTACCGATGATGGTATCGGCCAGCGCACCACGGTCGATGGCGGTATTCACGCCGATCTCCACGTCGTCACCGACCAGCACACCACCAATCTGGGCGATTTTCTGCCAGATACCTTTCTCGTTGGCAAAACCGAAGCCTTCGCCACCGAGCACGGCACCGGACTGAATCACCACCCGCTTGCCAATGCGAACGTCGTGATACAGGGTCACGCGCGGTGCGAGCCAGCCACCTTCACCGATAACGCTGCGGGCACCGATGAAGCAGTGCGCACCAATGGTGGCTCCTGCAGCAATATGCGCCCCGCTTTCGATAACCACAAAGGCACCGATGCTCGCGGCCGGATCAACCACCGCATCCGCCGCAATCACCGCCGTCGGGTGAACACCAGCAGCCGCTTTGGGCTTGGGGTCGAACAGGTGGGAAATACGAGCGTAAGCGGCGTACGGATCAGGTACCACCAGTGCATTGCCGGCAAAACCTTCAGCATCAGCGGCCTTGAGCAACAAGGCTGCGGCCTGGCTGCCTGCCAGGAACTTGCGGTATTGGGGGTTTGCCAGAAAGCTCAACTGAGCTGGGCCAGCCTCCTGCAAGGTGGCTAGCCCAGTAATTGCTTTCTCCGGGTCGCCACGCAGGGTGGCGCCGAGGAACTCGGCCAATTGGCCGAGCTTAATGGTCGCTGTCATGGATTACTTCAGCTGATTCATGCGCTCGATAACCTGGCGCGTGATGTCGTACTGAGGTTTGACATCAATCACTGCGCCACGCTCGAAGACCAGGTCAAAAGCACCTTTCTTGATGACTTCTTCCACAGCGCTATCCAGTTTCGGCTTGAGCTGCTTGAGCATTTCACGGTCGGCAACGGCTTTGGCTTCGTTCAGTTCCTTGGACTGGAACTGGAAGTCACGAGCCTTTTGCTTGAATTCAAGTTCCAGACGCTCACGCTCGCCTTGCTGCATTTTGTCGCCACCGGCCATCAGGCGATCCTGAATACCCTTGGCGCTGCTTTCCAGAGTCTTGAGCTTGGTCAGTTGAGGACCGAACTTCTTCTCGGCATCCACGGCGTATTTCTTGGCCGCATCGGATTCCAGCAGGGCCATCTGATAGTTCAGAACGGCGATTTTCATGTCGGCAAAAGCCGGACCTGCTACCAGTACGGAAGCCAGGAGAACCAATTGAGTCAACTTACGCACGATGCACCCCTAAAAATCCATTGTCGTTATCTTGGGTCAGACGCTTAGAACGTCTGGCCGAGGGAGAATTGGAACACTTGAGTTTCAGCGTCATCCGGTTTCTTGACCGGCATGGCCAGTGCAAAACTCAGAGGACCCAGTGCGGTGACCCAGGTCACACCCACACCGACGGAACTGGCCATATTGCTCAAGCTGATATCGTTGCACTTGGTGTTGGACTTCGTGCCATCGGCATTTGTGGTATCCGAGCACGACGAGTCGAACACGTTACCCACATCCCAGAATACCGAGGTACGCAGGGAACGCTGATCCTTCACGAACGGCAGCGGGAACAGAACTTCCACACCACCCTGGATCAGGACGTTACCACCGAACGGCAGCGGATCCTGGTCCGGATCGACTGCTGTGCCAGGGTTCTTGCCTGTACTTGGCGTACTGCGAGGACCCAGGGTGCTGTCCTTGAAGCCGCGAACCGAGTTGAAACCACCAGCATAGTAGTTTTCATAGAATGGCAAGCCATCGGTCGATCCGTAGCCATCGCCGTAACCCAATTCGGTATGCAGGCGCATGGTGTAGCTGTCGCTCAACGGCTGGAACAACTGGCCACGGTAATCGAGCTTGAAGAACGACAGGTCGCTGCCCGGCGTCGTGGTTTCCAGCACGAGGCTCTGGGAATGACCACGCGTCGCGAGCACGCCTTTGTTCAAGGTGGACTCGGACCAACCGGCCGAAGCCTTGAAGTTCAGGTATTTGTCGCCTTCCTTGTCAACGAAGTCGAAGATTTCGTCAACGGTGTAGACACCGGTCTTGATCTCGTCCTGCTGAGCCGTCAGGCCGAAGGTCAGACGCGAAGTCTCGCTGATCGGATAACCAACGCTCACGCCCGCACCCAGGCTGTCTACGGAGTAGCTCGCTACGTCGACGTCGAGGTCATCGTAGTCGGTGGTGCGGTAGAACGCGTTGTAACCCAGGCTCACGCCATCAGCAGTCCAGTAGGGGTCGACATAACCGAAGTTATAGCGGCTCTGGTATTCGCTGCGGGTCAAGCCGATGCTGACCTTGTTACCGGTACCGAGGAAGTTGTTCTGGGTGATCGAACCACCGAGGATCAGGCCCGCGCTCTGGGCGAAACCGACGCTAGCGGTAATCGAACCGGAGGCTTGCTCTTCAACGCTGTAGTTCACATCGACCTGGTCATCGACACCTGGCACCGCCGGCGTTTCAACGTTGACTTCCTTGAAGAAGCCCAAACGCTCCAGACGGGTCTTGGATTGGTCGATCAGGTAGGTCGAAGCCCAGCCGCCTTCCATCTGGCGCATTTCACGACGCAGCACTTCGTCTTCGGACTTGGTGTTGCCACGGAAGTTGATGCGGTTCACATAAGCACGTTTGCCCGGATCGACGGCGAAGGTGATATCTACGGTGTGATCATCATCGTGCGGCTGTGGCACGCCGTTGACGTTGGCGAAGGTATAACCCTCGTTACCCAGACGACGGGTGATCAGCTCGGAAGTGGTAGTCATCAGCTTGCGCGAGAACACTTGGCCTTTTTGCACGAGGAGCAGGGACTTGACCTGGTCTTCAGGCACTTTCAGGTCGCCGCTCAGCTTCACATCACGAACGGTGTACTTGTCGCCTTCGTTGATGTTGACGGTGATATAGACGTGCTTCTTGTCCGGGGTGATGGACACCTGTGTCGAAGCGATATCCATGTTGATATAGCCACGGTCCAGATAGTAGGAACGCAGGCGCTCCAGGTCACCGGAGAGCTTTTCACGGGCGTACTTGTCATCGTTCTTGAAGAACGACAGCCAGTTGGTGGTCTTGAGTTCGAACAGGTCGATCAGGTCTTCATCCGGGAAGACGGTGTTGCCCACAACGTTGATGTGCTGGATAGCGGCAACGGTGCCTTCGTTGATGTTGACCTTCAAGCCAACGCGGTTGCGCGGCTGCGGCACCACTTCGGTGTCGACGGTAGCCGAGTAGCGGCCCTGGGCGACGTACTGGCGCTGCAGCTCGTTACGTACACCTTCGAGGGTGGCGCGCTGGAAGATTTCGCCTTCGGCCAGACCGGACTGCTTGAGACCTTTCATCAGGTCTTCGGTGGAGATCGCTTTGTTGCCTTCGATCTCGATACTGGCAACCGACGGACGCTCGACTACTGTAATAACCAGGACGTTGCCGTCGCGGCCCAGCTGGATATCTTGAAAGAAACCGGTTTTGAACAGCGCACGAGTGGATTCCACCAGGCGACGATCATCCGCCTGTTCGCCGACGTTCAACGGCAAAGCACCAAAGACGCTACCCGCGGAGACCCGCTGGAGGCCATTGACGCGAATATCAGAGATAGTGAAGGACTCGGCGTGAACTTCGGCGATCATCAATACGGTGAGAACCGCAGTTAGCAGCAGACGTTTCATGAAGTCCTTTCTTATTCCAACTGGCAATAAACAAACTGCCGCAAAATGCGGCAGATTCGCAATTCAGCGAAGTGTTACAGACGACCCAGATCATTGACCAGAGCAAGCAACATCACTCCGACCACCAAACTGATCCCAATCTGTATCCCCCAACCCTGCACCCGATCCGACAAGGGACGACCACGCGCCCACTCGATCAGATAAAACAACAAATGCCCCCCATCCAGCACAGGAATGGGCAGTAAATTCAGAACCCCCAGGCTAATACTCAGATAAGCAAGGAAATTCAGGAAATCAGCGACACCCGACTGGGCCGAAGCGCCCGCCACTTTAGCAATGGTTATCGGTCCACTCAAGTTTTTTACCGAGAGCTCGCCGAACAACATTTTCTTGAGTGAATCGAGGGTCAGCACGCTCATGGTCCAGGTGCGTCGAGCCCCCTCTCCAATCGCGGCCAAAGGACCGTAACTGACCTCGCGAATCATCTCCGGTGGCCAGTCGACCGCCTTTACTCCCGCCCCCAGATAGCCGCTGGGCGACTTCTTCTCGCCGCGGGCAGCCAACATGACAGGGACGTCGATTTGAGCACCGTCGCGCTCGACCCGCAGCATGATTTTGGTATCAGGATGCATACGAACGGTATCGACCACTTGCTGCCAGTCATCCAGCGGCTTGTCATCAAGCGCCAACAGGCGATCACCGGTTTTCAGTCCGGCAGCCTGCGCCGGACCTTTCGGATCAAGCTCTGCCAGGACCGGCGGCAATGCCGGACGCCAAGGACGAATCCCCAGCGAGCGAATCGGGTCCGGCTCGTCAGCGCCCTTGAGCCATTTATCCAGCGCCAGCTCACGCGGCGAATCGATCGTGGTGCCCTGCTCACGGACCAGCAGCTGCAGGGAACCACTCTCCCCAAGGCGACGCACCAGTTGCAAATTCACCGCGGCCCAACCGGAAGTTGGCTCGCCGTCGATGGAGATGATTTCCTGGCCCGCGCTCAAACCCGCCTTGGCGGCGATACTTCCGGACTCTACGGCACCGATGACCGGGCGTACCTGCTCGCTGCCGAGCATGGCCACCACCCAGAAAAACCCGAGCGCCAACAAAAAGTTGGCTATCGGCCCGGCCGCGACGATGGCAATGCGCTGACGAACGGATTTGCGATTGAAGGATTGATCGAGCTGATCGGCCGGCACTTCGCCTTCACGCTCATCGAGCATTTTTACGTAGCCGCCCAGCGGAATGGCGGCCAGCACGAACTCGGTGCCTTGTTTATCGTGCCAGCGCAGCAGCGGCATGCCGAAGCCTACGGAAAAACGCAGCACCTTGACCCCACAGCGACGCGCGACCCAGAAGTGGCCGAACTCGTGGAAGGTAACCAGCACACCCAAAGCCACCAGGGTGCCGACAATCATATAGAGCGCGCTCATCTACTTTCTCCGCATTCCGATCCGGTGCTGCATGGGCCAACGCATTGCAGCATTTACCGCCCGTGACGACTCAACCATTGCTCGGCCAGCACACGCGCCTTGGCGTCCGCCGTGAACACTGCCTCGAGATCATCGACTGCTACCACAGGCTCAAGATTCAATGTTTCCTCGATGATACTCGCGATTTCCGGGTAACGAACCCGTCCGTCGAGAAACGCGGCCACAGCGACCTCATTCGCCGCATTCAGCATCGCTGGTGCGCTGTTACCCGCCTCGGCAGCCAGACGGGCCAGATGCAGACAAGGAAAACGCTCTTCGTCCGGCGCTTGGAAGTCCAGACGCGCGACGGCGAACAGATCCAGCGGCGGTACACCCGAATCAATTCGCTCAGGCCACGCCAGCGCGTTGGCGATTGGCGTGCGCATGTCCGGATTGCCCAATTGAGCCAGAACTGAACCATCGATGTAATCAACCAGTGAATGAATCACGCTTTGCGGGTGAATCACCACTTCAACCTGGGAAGGCTTGGCATCGAATAGCCAGCAGGCTTCAATCAACTCAAGGCCTTTGTTCATCATGCTGGCGGAATCGACCGAAATCTTGCGTCCCATGGACCAATTCGGGTGAGCACAGGCCTGCTCAGGCGAAACATGCGCCAATTCCGCCATCGGCGTCTGTCGGAACGGCCCACCGGAGGCTGTCAGCAAAATCCGACGCACACCAACAGCGCCGAGGCCACGGGCGAAATCCCGCGGCATGCACTGGAAGATCGCGTTGTGTTCGCTGTCGATCGGCAGCAGGACCGAACCACTCTTGCGCACGGCCTGCATGAATAATGCGCCGGACATTACCAGCGCTTCCTTGTTGGCCAGGAGGATCTTCTTGCCAGCCTCCACTGCCGCCAGAGTCGGACGCAAACCCGCCGCACCGACAATGGCCGCCATCACTGCATCGACTTCAGGGTCGGCGGCGACTTGACACAGACCTTCCTCACCCACCAGCACACGGGTCGAAAGTCCTGCGGCACTCAAGTCATCCTGCAACGCACGGGCAGCGCCGGCTTCAGGCACGACAGCAAAACGCGGCACGTGACGCACACAAAGTGCCAGCAACTCACTCAAACGGGTAAAACCGCTCAAGGCAAAGACTTGATAACGATCAGGATGACGAGCGATGACATCGAGGGTACTCAGACCAATCGAGCCGGTCGCTCCCAGAACGGTAATCTGCTGAGGACGGCTCACGGTGCAGCCATCCACAACAGCACGGCAAATACCGGGATGGCGGCGGTCAGGCTATCGATGCGGTCCAGCACACCACCGTGACCTGGCAGCAGATTGCTGCTGTCTTTGATCCCCGATTGGCGCTTGAACATGCTTTCAGTGAGATCGCCCACCACCGAGATAAACACGATCACAGCGGCACCGATCAAGCCCTTGAACAGCTCGGCAACCGTCCAGTCACGGAAGAACCCGACGAGCACGGTGATGACCAGGCTGAGGACCAGCCCACCATACACGCCTTCCCAGCTCTTGCCGGGACTGACCAGCGGCGCCAGCTTGCGCTTGCCGAAGGCCCGACCAGAAAAATACGCACCGATATCGGCGCCCCAGACGAGCACCATCACTGCCATGATCAGCCAGTTACCCAGCGGATACTTCTTGATCTCGACCAGGCCCTGCCAGGCCGGCAACAGAATCAGCAGGCCAATCACCAGCTTGCAGGCCGCACTGGCCCAATGCTCGCTGGAGCGTGGATACGTCAACACCAGGTAGGTCGCAATCCCCCACCAGATAACCGACGCTCCCAGCACCCAAGGCGAAAGGCCGGGAAGGATATGCATGATCAGCAACATCAACGCCACGACAGCGGCATAGGCGATACGCATCGGCTGGGCATCGAAGCCCGCCAGACGCGCCCACTCCCACGCACCGAGGGTCACGACCAACCCGATAAACAACGCAAAACCGGTCCCCTCGAGCAGGAAAAACCCGCACAGGGCAATCGGCAGCAGGATCAGCGCAGTGATGATTCGTTGTTTAAGCATTAAACCCGGGCTCCAGCCTCGACCTGCTCGCTCGTTTTACCGAAGCGACGCTGGCGAGATGCGAAATCGGCCAGCGCGTTTCGCATGGCGTCGTGTTTGAAGTCCGGCCAGAACAGGTCGGAGAAGTACAACTCGGCATAAGCGAGTTGCCACAGCAGGAAGTTGCTGATGCGGTGCTCGCCACCGGTACGGATGCACAAATCCGGCAACGGCAAGTCACCGGTGGCCAGGCAGGTTTGCAGCAAACCCGGCGTAATGTCTTCCGGACGCAAATGACCAGCCTGAACCTCCCGCGCCAGTCGCTGAGCGGCTTGCGCGATATCCCACTGACCACCGTAATTGGCGGCGATCTGCAGGATGAAGCGATTGGCGCCGGCCGTCATGGCCTCGGCTTCACGCATGGCAGCCTGAAGCTCAGGATGAAAGCGCGAACGGTCGCCAATGATGCGCAAGCTGATGTTGTTGTCATTCAGGCGCTTGGCCTCGCGACGCAACGCCTTGAAGAACAGGTCCATCAAGGCACTGACCTCATCGGCCGGGCGCTGCCAGTTCTCGCTGGAGAACGCGAACAGGGTCAGTACCTCAACCCCCGACTCTGCACACACCTCGATGACCGCACGAACCGCATCGACACCCGCTTTATGCCCGGCGACACCCGGCATAAAGCGTTTTTTCGCCCAGCGATTATTACCATCCATGATGATCGCGACATGGCGCGGCACCGCGGACGGCGCGACCTGCTTGGTCTTTTCCATGAAAACGCGACCCTTATACGGCCATCAGGTCTTTTTCTTTCTGCGCCAAATTCGCATCGATTTCAGCGACGTACTTTTTGGTCAGATCATCAATCTCGCCAGTGGCGCGACGCTCTTCGTCTTCGCTGATCTCCTTTTCCTTGACCAGGTCCTTCAGCGAGCTGTTGGCGTCACGACGGATGTTGCGCACGGCTACACGAGCGTCTTCAGCGACATCGCGAGCCTGCTTGGTAAAGCCCTTGCGGGTCTCTTCAGTCAGGGCCGGCATGGAGATCAGCAGCAGCTCACCCAGGTTGGTCGGATTCAGGTTCAGACCAGCGCTGCCGATCGCCTTGTCAACAGCACCCAGCATGTTGCGCTCAAAGGCAACGACTTGCAGGGTACGGGCGTCTTTAACGGTAATGTTCGCCACTTGCTTGATCGGGGTATCGGAACCGTAGTAAGGCACCATCACGCCTTCCAGAATGCTTGGGTGCGCCTGGCCGGTACGAATACGACCGAAGTTGTGCGCCAGCGATTCGACGGATTTCTTCATGCGCTCTTGAGCGTCTTTCTTGATTTCGTTGATCATTGTTGGCCTTCCTCGATCAGTGTTCCTTCAGCGCCGCCGTGCACGATGTTCAGCAGGGCGCCGGGCTTGTTCATGTTAAATACGCGCAGCGGCATCTTGTGGTCGCGGCACAGGCAGATGGCCGTCAGGTCCATAACACCCAGCTTGCGATCCAGCACTTCATCGTAGGTCAGATGATCGAACTTCTCGGCATGCGGGTCTTTGAATGGGTCAGCGGTGTAAACGCCATCGACCTTGGTTGCCTTGAGCACGACATCGGCATCGATTTCGATCGCACGCAGGCAGGCAGCCGAGTCCGTAGTGAAGAACGGGTTGCCCGTACCGGCCGCGAAAATCACGACTTCCTTGGCGTTCAGGTGGCGCATGGCTTTGCGGCGATCGTAGTGATCGGTCACACCCACCATGGAAATGGCCGACATCACGATGGCGGAGATATTGGCACGTTCAAGCGCATCGCGCATGGCCAAGGCGTTCATCACAGTGGCCAGCATGCCCATGTGGTCGCCCGTCACCCGATCCATACCGGCTGCGCTCAGCGCTGCACCGCGGAACAGGTTACCACCGCCGATCACCAGACCGACCTGAACACCGATGCCCACCAGTTGGCCAACTTCAAGCGCCATGCGATCCAGAACCTTCGGATCGATCCCGAACTCTTCCGAGCCCATCAGGGCCTCGCCGCTAAGTTTGAGTAGAATGCGTTTATAGCGAGCCTGATAACCACTGCCCTGCTGAGCCATTGCGAATCTCTCCTGCGGCGTATTTTAAAAATTCTTTGCGAGCTGTTTTCAGCTGGCGTTCACTCTAGCTTGGCGCTGCTTCAGCGCCATCGGAACATGGCTTTGTAAGCCAGTTCCAAATGGAAACCAATTAAAAATTGGTAACCCATC
Organism: Pseudomonas sp. NFX224; assembly: GCF_048565165.1. NCBI lineage: Bacteria > Pseudomonadati > Pseudomonadota > Gammaproteobacteria > Pseudomonadales > Pseudomonadaceae > Pseudomonas > Pseudomonas sp. NFX224. The sequence goes on from NZ_CP183416.1 coordinate 1,675,572, forward strand.
TGAAAAGAGGCTGCGCGCGTGAGCGGGCAGCCTCTTCAGGGCGACAGTTAAAAAACCGTCTTATTGCTTGGCGGCAGCCAGCTGTGCAGCAACTTCTTCAGCGAAGTTATCAACTGGCTTCTCGATGCCTTCGCCTACTTTGAAGTAGGTGAAGGAAACGATTTCAGCGCCGGCTTTCTTGGCCAGAGCACCAACGGTGATTTCCGGGTTCATAACGAAAGCTTGCTCAACCAGGCTGGCTTCGGCCAGGAACTTGGTGATACGGCCGGCGATCATCTTCTCGACGATTTCAGCTGGCTTGCCTTTCATCTTGTCTTCGTTCAGGGACAGGAAAACGCCCTTCTCGCGCTCGATGGCTTCTGGCGAAACCTGCGATGGCAGCAGGAACTCAGGGTTGCTTGCCGCCACGTGCATGGCGATCTCTTTGGCCAACTGAACATCGCCGCCCTTGAGAACAACAGCAACACCGATCTTGTTACCGTGCAGGTAGGTGCCGACTACGTCACCTTCAACGCGAACCAGGCGACGGATGTTGACGTTTTCGCCAACTTTGGCCACCAGGGCTTCACGAGCCGATTCCTGAGCGGCGATCAGTGGAGCTGCGTCGGTCAATTTTTCGGCGAAGGCTTTTTCTACGCTGGCAGCAACGAAGTTTTTAAAGTCGTCTTGCAGGGCCAGGAAGTCGGTCTGCGAGTTCACTTCCAGCAGCACGGCAGACTTGTCGTCAGCCTTGATGGCGATAGCGCCTTCAGCGGCAACGTTGCCCGCTTTCTTGGCAGCCTTGATGGCGCCCGAAGCACGCATGTCATCAATGGCTTTTTCGATGTCGCCGCCAGCCTTGGTCAAGGCCTTTTTGCAGTCCATCATGCCTTCGCCGGTACGCTCGCGCAGTTCTTTGACCAACGCTGCAGTAATCTCTGCCATTTCAAAATTCCTCTTGGATAGGTTATCAACCATTCCACCCGATCGAACGGGCGTTCAATTCTTCCCGAACCACCTTTGTAAGCTGCTGCACGTTACAGATGCTGTAGCTGCGCCGCCGACAAATGGTTTTCGAGGTGGCAAAAAGGGGGCCAAGCCCCCTTTTTGCTTACTGAGTCAACGCCAGGGCGTCAATTACTCAGCTGCAGCTGCCGGAGCTTCTTCAGCGAAAACTTCGGTGCCGCCAGCAGTGTTGTTGCGACCACGGATAACAGCGTCAGCCATCGAACCCATGTACAGCTGGATAGCGCGGATTGCGTCATCGTTGCCTGGGATGATGTAGTCAACGCCTTCCGGACTGCTGTTGGTATCGACTACGCCGATAACCGGGATGCCCAGCTTGTTGGCTTCGGTGATCGCGATGCGCTCGTGATCAACGTCGATAACGAACAGAGCGTCTGGCAGACCGCCCATGTCCTTGATACCACCCAGGGAACGATCCAGCTTTTCCAGGTCACGGGAGCGCATCAGCGCTTCTTTCTTGGTCAGCTTGGCGAAAGTACCGTCTTCGGCTTGTACTTCAAGGTCACGCAGACGCTTGATGGAAGCACGGATGGTTTTGAAGTTGGTCAGCATGCCGCCCAACCAGCGGTGATCGACGTACGGCGAACCGCAACGTGCTGCTTCTTCAGCAACGATCTTGCCAGCGGAACGCTTGGTGCCGACGAACAGAATCTTGTTTTTGCCCTGGGCCAGACGCTCTACGAAAGTCAGAGCTTCGTTGAACATTGGCAGGGTTTTTTCAAGGTTGATGATGTGGATCTTGTTACGCGCGCCGAAAATGTATTTACCCATTTTCGGGTTCCAGTAACGGGTCTGGTGACCGAAGTGCACACCGGCCTTCAGCATATCGCGCATGTTGACTTGGGACATGATAGTTCCTTAATAAGTCGGGTTTGGCCTCCACGTATCCCAATGACCAACCACCAGCAATTACGCTTGCGGCACCCAGGTCATCGTGTCGACACGTGTGTGGATTTAGGCTTTTCGGGGCATCCCCGGAAAGCGGCGCATTTTATATCACAGGGAAGGGAAAAACGGAACCCGGATTCTGAAAACCTGACAACCAGGGTGCTCCCTCCCTTGGAATCCGCCCAGAATGCACCATTCTATAGAGAGAAGCGATGTACAGAAGCGCGGATTTGCGCTGATCGTCTGGTAGAATCGCGTTTTTCAGGGCTGCGAACTTCGATCGCGCATTGCCCATTCCGTTTGTGAAGCGCCGTTGAGCGCAGAGAGAGCCTGTATGACCGTCACCCTCAAAACCCCCGAGGACATCGCAAAAATGCGCATCGCCGGCAAACTGGCCGCCGATGTGCTGGAAATGATTGCCGAACATGTCAAACCGGGCGTCACGACCGAAGAACTCGACCGCATCTGCCACGACTACATCATCAACGAACAGAAGGCCATCCCTGCCCCGCTCAACTACAAGGGTTTCCCGAAGTCCATCTGCACCTCGATCAACCACGTGGTCTGCCACGGCATCCCGAACGAGAAAGCGCTGAAGGATGGCGACACCCTGAACATCGACGTCACCGTCATCAAGGACGGTTACCACGGCGACACCAGCCGCATGTTCCACGTCGGCAGCGTGCCGGTCTGGGCTGAGCGCCTGTCGCAAGTGACTCAGGAATGCATGTACAAGGCTATCGAGTTGGTCAAACCCGGCTGCCGCCTGGGCGACATCGGCGAAGTGATCCAGAAGCACGCCGAGAAGAACGGTTTCTCGGTGGTTCGCGAGTTCTGCGGCCACGGTATCGGCAAAGTGTTCCACGAAGAGCCGCAAATCCTGCACTACGGCCGCGCCGGCACCGGCATGGAACTGAAGGCCGGCATGACCTTCACCATTGAGCCGATGATCAACCAGGGCCGCGCGGACACCAAGGTGCTGGGCGACGGCTGGACCGCGATCACCAAGGACCGCAAGTTGTCGGCACAGTGGGAACACACCCTGCTGGTGACCGATACCGGCTACGAGATCTTCACCCTGCGCAGCGATGACACCATCGCACGCGTTTCGGCCTGATCCGACCCGCACAGTTCCCAGCCTAATAGATAGGAAAGCCAATCGATGCCGCAGGTGGATCCCGAACTCTTCGACCGCGGCCAGTTCCAGGCTGAACTGGCTCTGAAGGCAAGCCCGATCGCGGCCTTCAAGAAGGCGATCCGCCAGGCACGCGAGGTGCTCGACGCGCGTTTTCGCAGCGGCCGGGACATCCGCCGGTTGATCGAGGATCGCGCCTGGTTCGTCGATAACATCCTGCAAAAGGCCTGGGAGCAGTTCAATTGGAGTGAAGATGCCGACATCGCATTGGTCGCGGTCGGCGGCTATGGTCGCGGCGAACTGCACCCTTACTCCGACATTGATCTGCTGATCCTGCTGGACAGCGCGGATCATGAAGTTTTCCGCGATTCCATCGAGCGTTTTCTGACACTGCTGTGGGACATCGGCCTTGAGGTCGGTCAGAGCGTTCGCTCCGTCGACGAATGCGCCCTGGAAGCCCGTGCCGACCTGACGGTAGTCACCAACCTGATGGAAAGCCGGACCATTACCGGTCCCGAGCATCTGCGCCAGCGCATGCTGGATGTCACCAGCACCGCGCACATGTGGCCGAGCAAGGACTTCTTCCTGGCCAAACGGGCCGAGCAGAAAGCCCGTCACCACAAATACAACGACACCGAATACAACCTGGAACCCAACGTCAAAGGCTCGCCTGGCGGCCTGCGGGATATCCAGACGATTCTCTGGGTGGCCCGTCGCGAATACGGCACCCTGAACCTGCGGGCGCTGGCGGGCGAAGGCTTCCTGGTGGAGAGCGAAAACGCCCTGCTGGCCTCATCCCAGGAATTCCTGTGGAAAGTGCGTTACGCCCTGCACATGCTCGCCGGTCGCTCCGAAGACCGCCTGCTGTTCGATCACCAGCGCACCATCGCCAAGTTGCTGGGGTTCGAAGGCGACGACGCCAAGCAGGCGGTCGAAAACTTCATGCAGCAGTATTACCGGGTGGTGATGAGCATTGCCCAGCTCAGCGACCTGATCATCCAGCACTTCGAGGAAGTCATCCTCGCGCCGGAAGACGAAGCGCCGCCACATCCGATCAATTCGCGATTCCAACTGCATGACGGCTACATCGAGGCGCGCAACGACAACGTGTTCCGTCGCACCCCGTTCGCCATGCTGGAAATCTTCGTGCTGATGGCCCAGCAGCCGGAAATCAAAGGCGTGCGTGCCGACACCATTCGCCTGCTGCGCGAAAACCGCCACCTGATCGACGACGATTTCCGCAACGACATCCGTAACACCAGCCTGTTCATCGAGCTGTTCAAGTGCAAGATCGGCATCCACCGCAACCTGCGGCGGATGAACCGCTACGGCATCCTCGGGCGTTATCTGCCGGAGTTCGGCTTTATCGTCGGGCAGATGCAGCACGACCTGTTTCACATCTATACGGTCGATGCCCACACCCTGAACCTGATCAAACACCTGCGTAAGCTGCAGTACACCCAGGTGTCGGAAAAATTCCCGCTGGCCAGCAAGCTCATGGGCAAGTTGCCCAAGCCTGAGCTGATCTACCTGGCTGGCCTGTACCACGACATCGGCAAGGGCAGGCATGGTGATCACTCGGAAATCGGTGCAGTGGACGCCGAGGCGTTTTGCCAGCGCCATCAATTGCCCGTGTGGGACAGCCGCCTGATCGTCTGGTTGGTGCAGAACCATCTGGTGATGTCGACCACTGCCCAGCGCAAGGACTTGTCCGACCCGCAGGTGATCCACGACTTCGCGCAGATCGTCGGTGATGAAACCCATCTCGATTACCTGTATGTGCTGACTGTCGCCGACATCAACGCCACCAACCCGACACTGTGGAACTCCTGGCGCGCCAGCCTGCTGCGCCAGCTCTACACCGAGACCAAGCGCGCATTGCGTCGCGGCTTGGAAAACCCGGTGGACCGCGAAGAGCAGATCCGCCAGACCCAAAGCGCAGCCCTGGACATTCTGGTGCGCGGCGGCAACGATCCGGACGATGTCGAGCAGTTGTGGGCGCAGTTGGGCGATGACTATTTCCTGCGTCATACCGCCGGCGACGTTGCCTGGCACACCGACGCGATTCTCCAGCAACCCTCCGACGGCGGGCCACTGGTGTTGATCAAGGAAACCACGCAAAGGGAGTTCGAGGGCGGCACGCAGATCTTCATCTACGCACCGGACCAGCACGATTTCTTCGCCGTGACCGTGGCCGCGATGGACCAGTTGAACCTGAACATCCATGACGCCCGGGTCATCACGTCCAGCAGCCAGTTCACCCTCGACACCTATATCGTGCTCGACACCGACGGTGACTCGATCGGCGACAATCCTGCGCGGGTCAAACAGATCCGCGACGGCCTGACCGAAGCCCTGCGCAACCCGGACGACTACCCGACGATCATCCAGCGCCGGGTGCCGCGCCAGCTCAAGCATTTTGCCTTTGCACCGCAGGTAACGATCCACAACGATGCCCAGCGTCCGGTGACCGTACTGGAACTGACCGCGCCCGACCGCCCTGGCCTGCTGGCCCGCGTGGGCACGATCTTCCTGGAGTTCGACCTGTCGCTGCAGAACGCCAAGATCGCCACCCTCGGCGAGCGCGTGGAAGACGTGTTCTTCATCACCGACGCGAACAATCAGCCGCTGTCCGACCCGCTGCTGTGCAGCCGGTTACAAGACGCAATCGTCGAGCAGTTGAGCGTCAACCAGGAACCCGATATCAAACTGTCGCGCATCAGTATCTGAGTTAAACCATTTCCCCCTGTGGGAGCGGGCTTGCTCGCGAAAGCGCTGTGTCAGCCAACACACAGCTCCCACATTGAAAGAGGCCCCCGATGAACAACGCTCTGTCCCAGCTCCAGCCCTACCCGTTCGAGAAACTTCGCGCCCTGCTCGGCAGCGTCACGCCCAACCCGGACAAGCGCCCTATCGCTCTGTCGATCGGCGAGCCGAAACACCGTTCGCCAAGCTTTGTCGCCGAGGCCCTGGCCAGCAATCTGGAAAAGATGGCCGTGTACCCGACCACCCTCGGCATCCCGGAGCTGCGTGAAGCCATTGCCGCCTGGTGCGAGCGTCGCTTCGGCGTGCCGAACGGCTGGATCGACCCGGCGCGCAACGTATTGCCGGTCAACGGCACCCGCGAAGCCTTGTTCGCCTTTACCCAGACCGTGGTGAACCGTGGCGACGACGCCCTGGTGGTCAGCCCAAACCCGTTCTACCAGATCTACGAAGGCGCGGCGTTCCTCGCCGGTGCCAAGCCGCATTACCTTCCTTGCCTGGATGAAAACGGCTTCAACCCGGATTTCGATGCTGTTTCGCCGGACATCTGGGAACGCTGCCAAATCCTGTTCCTGTGCTCGCCGGGCAACCCGACCGGCGCGCTGATCCCGGTCGACACCCTGAAAAAACTGATCGCCCTGGCCGATGAATACGATTTCGTAATCGCCGCGGACGAGTGCTACAGCGAACTGTACTTCGACGAACAAACCCCGCCGCCGGGCCTGCTCAGTGCCTGCGTGGAATTGGGCCGCAAGGACTTCAAGCGCTGCGTGGTATTCCACAGCCTGTCCAAGCGCTCCAACCTGCCAGGCCTGCGCTCGGGTTTTGTGGCCGGCGATGCGGACATTCTCAAAGGCTTCCTGCTTTATCGCACCTACCATGGCTGCGCGATGCCGGTGCAAACGCAACTGGCCAGCGTCGCTGCGTGGAATGATGAAGTACACGTGCGCGCCAACCGTGCGCTGTATCGCGAAAAGTATGACGCGGTACTGGAAATTCTCAGCCCGGTGATGGATGTGCAGCGCCCGGATGGTGGTTTCTACCTGTGGCCGAACGTGGCGGGAGATGACGCCGCCTTCTGTCGCGACCTGTTCGAACAGGAACATGTGACCGTCGTGCCAGGCTCTTACTTGTCGCGGGATGTCGATGGCGTCAATCCCGGCGCCGGGCGTGTGCGCATGGCGCTAGTTGCGCCGCTGGCAGAATGTGTTGAGGCGGCTGAACGGATCCGCACGTTCATTACAAAGAACAAGTAAGCTCACCACGCCTGCACTGTACAACGCAGTGCAGGCATTATTAAGTTGCCGCAACAGACCCTAACAAATAGAAACTTTACCCAATATATAACCACAACTAATCTCCAAGTCGATTCGAAGGAATCAAACTACAAAAACATGACAAGGAGATAGTCAATGCTTCATCCACACCCCTGTAAAATCATGGAGCCGGTGGACATACAAACTTCCTATGAAGCCGCCATCACTGAAAACCCTGACAATGGCAACACTGTAGCCGGTGGCGGTCGAAAAAAGAGAGGAGTTTCAACTCACTCCAAATTCTGGGCAAGTAACAGAACGCTGAAAGTAGCTTTTCTCAATCCACCGTCCGACATTCATCGTGAGACTGCCATAAAAGCAATCAAATCATGGCAGCCTTCCATCAACTTAAAACTGGAGTTTGTCAGCGGCTCAGAGGGTGACATTAGGATAACCATGGAGGCACCACTGAATTACTCCGCCATCGGCACCGATGCCACGTTGCGTGCCCCGGGTGAAAACACCATGAATATCGGCACCAGCCCTAATCATCCTTGGTTTGAAGCTGCCGTATTGCACGAATTCGGCCATGCATTGGGTCTAGAACACGAACACCAGCATCCAAAAGCCAACATACCGTGGAATAAACCTGTGGTATATGCCCACTACTGGACAGCCTTTCAATGGAGCAAAGAAGAGGTTGATCACAATTTGTTCCAATCACTGGAAATTTCAGCCGTTCGAACCACCCCTTATGATCCAACTTCTATCATGCATTACCCGGTACCCAATGAACTGACCATTGGTGACTGGTCGGTACAAAAAAATATTTCAGTGAGCCAGAATGATCGACGACTGATGCGCAAGATATACCCAAAGTAAAACCAAGCGCACAAAATACTATTTACCCGTAACAAAACAAATCTCAACACACTTGACGACAACTCCCCCATCAAAACAAACAAATTACACGGACGTAATACCATGAAAACCTTCACCCCTTGTCAAATGATACAACCTACAAATGACCTCGCTTCCTATCAAGCTGCCATTCAGGAGCGGTCTCAGAACGGCTTTATTAGTTCATCAGGCCGAAAAAAGAGAAACATCGGATCTCACACTAAATACTGGAAAAATGGAAAAACATTAAAAATCGCGATATCAAATGCAAACGATGAAGCTTTCGAAGCGGTAATAGCCGCGATCAGTAAATGGCTGCCTTACGTGAATCTCAAGTTTGAGTTTGTCAGAGGTGAAACAGGTGATATCTGGATTATTCTGAACGCCCCAATGGGGATCCAGTCCTCCGCTGTCGGCACCGACGCATTGATTGATGACATCGGAGGTACCGACGAAGAAAGGCGAGGTCCGAGCATGTATTTGAACTGGGTACCTGGCTATAGCCGCTTCGAATACGTCGTGATGCATGAGTTTGGGCATGCCCTTGGAGCTCAACACGCTCATCAACACCCTGACTCGGCAATACCCTGGAATGTACAAGGCACCTATGACTACTGTGCTCGCCAGTTTGGCTGGAGCAAGGAAGTCGTCGACGCCAACATCCTGCCCCTGCCTCGTAGCGATCAATACACCTACAGACCTTACGACGCGGATTCTCTAATGCATTACGAGGTAATACCTGAGTGGACTTTCGGAGGTTGGGGTCAGTCAGAGACGCACGCAATCAGTGACGGCGATATTGCCATGATGCGTGAAGCCTACCCAAAAAACTGAGGGCGACTACTGCAACTCGTTACTTCACCACCCCCAACTTGGCCTCACTCAAATCCAGCTCTCCCAACACCTCACGCAAAACGTCATCACCAATCTGGTGATGACGACTGAGGCTGTACAACTCCAGGCGTTGCGCCCGCAGCGCCTTCAAACGTAAACGCCGTTCCAGCAAGTCCATCTGAAAGGCCAGCGCCTGGGCTTCCGCCGAATCATTGAACACCTCCAATTGATGGCGATACTCGGACATGATCCGCGCCTTGAGCTCGGCGGCGAGCGCGGACTGGGCGGCGTCCTGCGGGTTGACCTCTTCGATTTCGAGCGCATGAATGGCCGCTTCGGCGGTTTTGCGCCAAGCCTCGCGTACCTCGTTGCGTCGTTTGTCGTCCGGGCTGGTCTCGATGCCCCGCAACATAATCGGTAACGCGATGCAGGCAACGATCAGCGACAGCAGGATCACTCCGGCGGCGGTGAAGATCAGCAGATCACGCTCGGGAAACACTTCCCCGCCCATCAGCATCGGTACCGACATCACGCCCGCCAATGTCACCGCGCCGCGCACACCGCCAACGGTCAGCAACCCGCAGGAGCGTGCGCTCGGCACTTGAGTGATCTCATCCTTTGCGCGCCAGCGTCTTATCAGAATGGACAGTCGCCAAATGCTCTGCACCCAGACGAATCGCAACACCAGCAGCACCAGGAAAATGGCCACGACATCGAGGCAGCGGTAGAGCAGCGTTGGCCACAATGAAGTCTCGTGGCTGGCCACCGCTTTGACGATGTCCGGCAACTGCAAACCGAGCAATAGAAAGATCAAGCCGTTAAACGCGAACTCCAACAGCGACCAGACACTGCGATTGAGCAGGCGGGTATTGGTCTGGCGCGGCAGCAGATCGAGCCAGCTCTGCATCATCCCCGCCGCCACGGCAGAGAGAATGCCCGACACGCCGACCCGTTCGGCCAGTACGTAAGCGGCAAACGGAAGCAACAACATAAACACGACGTGAGTGGCCGGATCATCCCAGCCGCGGGCGATCATCCATGCCCTCAGGCGCCCCACAAGCCAGCTCAGCGCCACCCCGACAGTCAGGCCGCCGACCGCCACCAAAACAAAGGAAATACTGGCATTGGCCAGCGAGAACACACCGGTCACCGCCGCGACCAAGGCAAACTTGAATGTCACCAGGCCCGAGGCATCGTTCATCAACGCCTCGCCCTGTAAAATGTGCATCAAAGGTGTCGGCAGGCGATTGCGGGCAATCGCCGAGACTGCCACCGCATCCGTCGGCGACAGTACGGCAGCCAGGGCAAACGCCACCGGCAACGGCACACCGGGCAACAACCAGTGAATGAAATAGCCGGCGCCGACCACGGTAAACAACACCAACCCAACCGCCAACGTCAGGATTGGCCCGCGCAGATGCCAGAACTCACGCTTGGGCATGCGCCAGCCGTCGGAGAACAACAGCGGTGGCAGGAACAGAAACAGGAACAACTCGGGATCGAGAGCTACATGCAATCCCAGCGTCGGCCAGGCGAGCAAGGCCCCGGCGGTAATTTGCACCAGCGGCAACGGCAGCGGAACCACCCGTCCGATCAGGCGCGAGACGCCGACCAGCATCAACAGGATAAGGACGGTGTAGGCGGTTTGCATAAAGCGGAAATCTCAGACAATCGACAGCGTTGAACTGCCATATTAGCCGCTTAGGATGCGTCTGACCGTTGTACCTATGTCGCAGCCCCCTTGTGGGAGCCACCCTGCTGGCTTCCACAGGTTTTGCAGTGGGAAATCGACCTCAAGCGCCGCGAAACCGTCCGGTCATGGCATAATCCGACACCTTTTTTCTCCAGCACCTGCAAAGGGGGCAATTCCTTGACCGTTTCAAGCAAAACGTTGCACCTTTTCGGCATCAAAGCCTGCGACACCATGAAAAAGGCGCGCACCTGGCTCGATGAACACGCTGTCAGCTATGACTTCCATGATTACAAAGCGGTCGGTATCGACCGTGAACACCTGACCCAATGGTGCAACGAGCACGGCTGGGAAGTGGTGTTGAACCGTGCAGGCACGACCTTTCGCAAGCTCGACGACGAACGCAAAGCCGATCTCGACCAGTCGAAAGCCATCGAACTGATGCTCGCACAACCTTCGATGATCAAGCGCCCGGTGCTCGATCTCGGTGACCGAACCCTGATTGGCTTCAAGCCAGATATCTACGCGGCCGCGCTCAAGTAAGCAGCCCGTTTCAATTTGTTAGAGGTATCAACATGTCCACTACCCCGTTCAGCCTGGCCTTTGGTGTCGGCACTCAAAACCGTCAAGGCGCATGGCTGGAAGTGTTTTACGCGCAGCCATTGCTCAACCCGTCGGCCGAACTGGTCGCTGCCATCGCGCCGATCCTGGGCTACAGCGAAGGCAACCAGGCCATCGCATTCACCACGGCTCAGGCCTCGCAACTGGCTGAAGCCGTCAAAGGCGTTGACGCTGCACAAGCTGCGCTGCTGACCCGTCTGGCCGAGAGCCACAAGCCACTGGTTGCAACGATCCTGGCTGAAGATGCTCAACTGTCTTCGACCCCTGAGGCTTACCTCAAGCTGCACCTGCTGTCCCACCGCCTGGTCAAGCCGCACGGTTTGAACCTGGCCGGCATCTTCCCGTTGCTGCCAAACGTGGCATGGACCAGCCAGGGCGCCATCGACCTGTCCGAACTGGCTGAACATCAACTGGAAGCGCGCCTGCGTGGCGAACTGCTGGAAGTGTTCTCGGTGGACAAGTTCCCGAAAATGACCGACTACGTGGTTCCGGCCGGCGTGCGTATTGCTGATGCCGCGCGTCTGCGCCTGGGCGCTTACGTGGGCGAAGGCACCACCGTGATGCACGAAGGTTTCATCAACTTCAACGCCGGCACCGAAGGCCCGGGCATGATCGAAGGCCGCGTATCCGCTGGCGTATTCGTCGGCAAGGGTTCGGACCTGGGCGGCGGTTGCTCGACCATGGGCACCCTGTCGGGCGGCGGCAACATCGTGATCAAGGTCGGCGAAGGCTGCCTGATCGGCGCCAACGCCGGTATCGGCATCCCGTTGGGCGACCGCAACACCGTTGAGTCGGGCCTGTACGTGACCGCTGGCACCAAAGTGGCGCTGCTGGACGAGAACAACAAGCTGGTCAAAGTGGTGAAGGCCCGTGAACTGGCCGGCCAGACTGACCTGCTGTTCCGTCGCAATTCGGAAACCGGTGCCGTGGAATGCAAAACCCACAAATCGGCGATCGAACTGAACGAAGCGCTGCACGCTCACAACTAAGTGCCGCAGGCACCTGTGGGAGCGAGCTTGCTCGCGATGCTTTTTGGCGGTCTTGCGGACGCCATCGCGAGCAAGCTCGCTCCCACAAGGTGCGGTGTACATACGCCCAAGTTAACAGGGCCGAACACATGATGATTCCCTCTCCCTGGCGCGCCGACTTCCCGGCCATCGCCGCTCTGCAACGGCAAGACCAGACCTATCTGGACAACGCCGCCACCACACAAAAACCTCAAGCCCTGCTCGACGCTTTGGCGCATTACTACGCCAATGGCGCGGCCAATGTGCATCGGGCGCAACACCTGCCCGGCGCGCACGCCACCCAGGCGTTCGAGGACAGCCGCCGCAAAGTCGCGCAATGGCTCAATGCCGGTGACAGCGGGCAGATCATTTTTACCCACGGCGCGACATCCGCGCTGAATCTCCTGGCCTATGGCCTGGAACACCTATTTCACCCGGGCGATGAGATTGTCATCAGCGCCCTGGAACATCACGCCAACCTGCTGCCGTGGCAGCAACTGGCGCACCGTCGCGATTTGAAACTGGTCATCCTGCCACTGGATACCGACGGCGTAATCGACCTTGAAGCGGCTGCAGGCTTGATCGGACCACGTACGCGCCTGTTGGCCGTCAGCCAGTTGTCCAACGTGATCGGCGCTTGGCAACCTTTGCCCGCGCTGCTGGCGATGGCCAAGGCGAACAACGCTTTGACCGTGATCGACGGCGCACAAGGCGTGGTCCATGGCCGTCATGACGCCCAGGCGCTGGGTTGCGACTTCTATGTGTTTTCCAGCCACAAGCTCTACGGTCCGGATGGCCTGGGCGTATTGTTCGGGCGCAACGACGCGCTGCAACAGCTGCGACCGTGGCAGTTCGGCGGCGAGATGGTGCTGGACGCCAATTACCACGACGCACGCTTTCGCCCGGCGCCGCTGGGTTTCGAGGCTGGAACGCCGCCGATCGCCAGTGTCATTGGTCTTGGGGCGACGCTGGATTATCTCGCCGGTCTCGACCAGGACGCCGTGTCTGCCCACGAAGCCGCGTTGCATGACTATTTGCTCAAGGGGCTGGAATCGCGCAACGGCATCCGTTTGCTCGGCAAGCCCCAACTGGCATTGGTCAGTTTTACCGTCGAGGGTGTGCATAACTCGGATCTGGCGCATCTGCTGACCGAGCAAGGCATCGCGGTACGCGCCGGCCATCACTGCGCCATGCCGTTGCTCAAACGCTTCGAACTGGCCGGGGCGATTCGGGTGTCGTTGGCGTTGTATAACGATTCCGAAGATCTTGAACGGTTCTTTGAGGCGCTGGATCAGGCGCTGGAGTTGTTGCGATGAACTTGCCTGCCGATGCCGTCACGGCGCTCGAAACCTTTGAGGCTGCCGCTGGCTGGGAACAACGCGCGCGATTGCTGATGCAGTGGGGCGAGCGTTTGCCTGCATTGAGCGATGAACAGATGTGCGACGCCAACCGCGTTCATGGCTGCGAAAGTCAGGTATGGCTGGTAGGCGAGTTGCGCGATGGTCATTGGCAGTTCCGCGCCAACAGCGATGCCCGCCTGATTCGCGGGTTGGTGGCGTTGTTGTTGGCGCGGGTCAATGGGTTGTCGGCGATTGAGTTGCAGCAAGTTGATTTAGCCGACTGGTTCAATCAATTGGGATTGGGGCGGCAGTTGTCGCAGTCGCGTAGCAATGGCTTGAATGCGGTGCTTCAGCGGATGCGGAGCCTAAGCGACGTGTAGGAGCTGCCGACGGCTGCTCCTACAGGGATCATCGCCATCAAACCTGAGGCTTGACCCGATCTGCCGGCCGCCGAACCCCAGCCACAATCTTGTCCACAGCCTTGGTCGCTGCGACCATGCCGAATGTTGCCGTCACCATCATCACCGCGCCAAAGCCACCGGCGCAGTCGAGTTTTACGCCATCGCCGACAAAACTTTTCTGCAAGCAAATGCTGCCATCCGGTTTCGGGTAGCGCAGCTGCTCGGTGGAAAACACGCACGGCACGCTGTAATGGCGGGTCACGGTACGCGAGAAGCCGTAATCACGACGCAGCGTCGAGCGCACTTTTGAGGCCAACGGATCGTTGAACGTGCGGTTCAGGTCGCAGACCTGGATCAGCGTCGGGTCGATCTGCCCACCCGCGCCGCCCGTCGTAATGATCTGGATCTTGCGACGCTTGCACCAGGCGATGAGCGCGGCTTTCGCATTCACGCTGTCGATGCAGTCGATCACACAGTCGATGTTCGGCGTGATGTATTCGGCCATGGTGTCGCGGGTGACGAAGTCCGGCACGGCATGCACGGTGCAGTCCGGATTGATCCCGCGCAAGCGCTCGGCCATCACTTCGACCTTGGGTTTGCCGACGGTGCTGTCCAGTGCGTGCAACTGCCGGTTGGCGTTGCTGACGCAAACGTCGTCCAGGTCAAACAGCGATATCTCGCCCACGCCGCAACGGGCCATGGCTTCCGCCGCCCAGGAGCCGACGCCACCGACGCCAACGATCGCCACATGGGCGGCCTTCAAGCGCTCAAGGCCCTCAATGCCATACAAACGGGCGATGCCGGCAAACCGTGGATCTTCTGTACTCATGACCATTACCCTAAAAACCGGCGCGCATTATAGGGCGGTCGGCGATCAAGAGCATCATCAAGCTATGAACGGGTATCTTCCAGAAAAACTACATCGAACGAAGATTTTCCCTACATGCTCTAACGAAAGAACTTAAGTTGAGTTGGGTTGCCCAACGTCCGGCATTTCCCTGTCTGCTGTACGTTCAGAGAACCGCCAGTGTAGGATGCGCGCCCTTTGGCGACCGCCAATGTTCTTACTGTTCCACAGCCTTTGGAACCCGAAATAGCTATGTCATCGCGTAAATTTGGACTCAACCTGGTGGTGGTGCTTGCCATCGCTGCCTTGTTTACCGGCTTCTGGGCGTTGATCAATCGCCCGGTCACCGCCCCCAACTGGCCTGAACAGATCTCCGGCTTCTCGTATTCGCCGTTTCAGCAAGGTCAATTCCCACAGAAAGAGCAGTATCCGACCGACGATCAGATGCGTCGCGACTTGGAGATCATGAGCAAGTTGACGGACAACATCCGTACTTACTCGGTCGACGGCACGCTGGAGAACATCCCGAAACTGGCGGAAGAATTCGGCCTGCGGGTGACTCTGGGGATCTGGATCAGCCCTGACCAAGAGCGCAACGAGCGGGAAATCACCCGCGCCATCGAAATCGCCAATTCTTCACGCAGCGTGGTTCGCGTGGTGGTCGGTAACGAGGCGATTTTCCGCAAGGAAATCACGGCCCAGGAACTCAGTGTCCTGCTGGACCGCGTTCGCGCCGCCGTGAAGGTGCCGGTGACGACGTCCGAGCAGTGGCACGTCTGGGAAGAACACCCGGAACTGGCCAAGCACGTCGACCTGATCGCCGCGCACGTCTTGCCTTACTGGGAATTCATCCCGATGGACAAGGCCGGCCAGTTCGTCCTCGACCGCGCCCGCGACCTGAAAAAGATGTTCCCGAAAAAACCGTTGCTGCTGTCCGAAGTGGGCTGGCCGAGCAACGGCCGCATGCGCGGTGGTGCCGATGCGTCGCCGGCCGATCAGGCGATTTACCTGCGCACACTGGTCAACAAGCTCAACCGTCAGGGCTTCAACTACTTCGTGATCGAAGCATTTGACCAGCCGTGGAAGGCCAGCGACGAAGGTTCGGTGGGCGCCTATTGGGGTGTGTTCAACGCTGCACGCCAGCAGAAATTCAACTTCGAAGGCCCGGTCGTGGCGATTCCGCAGTGGCGCGTACTGGCCATCGGCTCGGTCGTCCTGGCCCTGCTGTCGCTGACCCTGCTGATGATCGACGGCTCAGCCCTGCGCCAACGTGGCCGCACCTTCCTGACCTTTATCGCGTTCCTTTGCGGTTCGGTGCTGGTGTGGATCGGTTACGACTACAGTCAGCAGTACAGCACCTGGTTCAGCCTGACGGTCGGTTTCTTGCTCGCCCTCGGTGCCCTCGGAGTGTTCATCGTGTTGCTCACCGAAGCCCATGAATTGGCCGAAGCCGTGTGGGTGCACAAACGCCGCCGTGAATTTTTGCCGGTGGAAGGCGATTCCACGTACCGCCCGAAAGTCTCGATCCACGTGCCCTGCTACAACGAGCCGCCGGAGATGGTCAAACAGACCCTCAACGCCCTGGCCAACCTCGATTATCCGGACTTCGAAGTCCTGATCATCGACAACAACACCAAGGACCCGGCGGTCTGGGAGCCGGTGCGCGACTACTGCGAAACCCTCGGCCCACGCTTCAAGTTCTTCCACGTCGCGCCATTGGCCGGCTTCAAGGGCGGCGCGCTGAACTACCTGATCCCGCACACCGCCAAGGACGCCGAAGTGATCGCGGTGATCGACTCCGATTACTGCGTGCACCCGAACTGGCTCAAGCACATGGTGCCGCACTTCGCCGATCCGAAAATCGCCGTGGTGCAGTCGCCGCAAGACTATCGCGACCAGAACGAAAGCACCTTCAAGAAGCTCTGCTACGCGGAATACAAAGGCTTCTTCCACATCGGCATGGTCACCCGCAACGACCGTGACGCGATCATCCAGCACGGCACCATGACCATGACCCGCCGCTCGGTGCTCGAAGAACTGGGCTGGGCCGACTGGTGCATCTGTGAAGACGCCGAACTGGGCCTGCGCGTGTTCGAAAAAGGCTTGTCGGCCGCGTATTACCACGACAGCTACGGCAAGGGTCTGATGCCCGATACCTTCATCGACTTCAAGAAGCAGCGTTTCCGTTGGGCCTACGGCGCGATTCAGATCATCAAGCGTCACACCGCCAGCCTGCTGCGCGGCAAGGACACCGAGCTGACTCGCGGCCAACGCTACCACTTCCTCGCGGGCTGGTTGCCGTGGGTGGCCGATGGCATGAACATCTTCTTCACCGTCGGCGCGTTGTTGTGGTCGGCGGCGATGATCATCGTGCCGCAACGGGTCGATCCACCGCTGCTGATTTTCGCGATCCCGCCGTTGGCGCTGTTCGTGTTCAAGGTCGGCAAGATCATCTTCCTTTATCGTCGCGCCGTCGGCGTGAACCTCAAAGATGCATTCTGCGCGGCGCTGGCCGGCTTGGCGTTGTCGCACACCATCGCCAAAGCGGTGCTGTACGGTTTCTTCACCAGCAGCATTCCGTTCTTCCGCACCCCGAAGAATGCCGATAACCACGGCTTCTGGGTGGCAATTTCGGAAGCCCGGGAAGAGATGTTCATCATGCTGTTGTTGTGGGGCGCGGCACTGGGGATCTTCTTGGTGCAGGGCTTGCCGAGCAACGACATGCGTTTCTGGGTGACCATGCTGCTGGTGCAGTCGCTGCCGTACGTCGCGGCGCTGATCATGGCGTTCCTCTCCTCGCTGCCAAAACCGGCCGTCGAGGCGCAAACGGCGCCAGCGGTCTAAATCTCTGCGGATGCACTAAACGGCGGCCAATGGTCGCCGTTTTGCTTTAAGATAACCGCCATTTTGCGGGGCCTTGGCCCTAATGGCCTGACCCAATACCTGTGGGAGCGAGCCTGCTCGCGATGAGGCCGTCACATTCAAGATTTATGTTGGCTGTGAAACCGCTATCGCGAGCAGGCTCGCTCCCACATTAAGAACTTCCGGAGTTTTCCATGACGGCCCACGCCGACCTTTCGCCGACCCTTCAACTCGCCATCGACCTGATCCGCCGTCCGTCCGTGACGCCGGTCGACGCCGATTGCCAGAAGCAGATGATGCAGCGCCTGGGCGATGCCGGTTTTGCACTCGAGCCGATGCGCATCGAAGATGTGGATAATTTCTGGGCCACCCACGGCAAACACGACGGCCCGGTGCTGTGCTTCGCCGGTCACACCGACGTGGTGCCGACCGGTCCGGTGACCGCGTGGCAGATCGACCCGTTCAACGCACTGATCGACGAACACGGCATGCTCTGTGGCCGTGGCGCGGCAGACATGAAAGGCAGCCTGGCGTCGATGACGGTGGCCGCCGAGCGCTTTGTGGCCGACTACCCGGATCACAAGGGCAAAGTCGCGTTCCTGATCACCAGCGACGAAGAAGGTCCTGCACACCACGGCACCAAGGCGGTGGTTGAGCGCCTGGCCGCACGCAAGGAGCGTCTGGACTGGTGCATCGTCGGCGAACCGTCGAGTACCTCGTTGGTGGGCGACGTGGTCAAGAACGGCCGTCGCGGCTCGCTCGGCGCCAAGCTGACCGTGCGCGGCATCCAGGGCCACGTGGCTTATCCACACCTGGCGAAGAACCCGATCCACCTCGCCGCCCCGGCCCTGGCCGAACTGGCTGCAGAGCATTGGGACCACGGCAACGATTTCTTCCCGCCGACCAGTTTCCAGATTTCCAACGTCAACTCCGGCACCGGCGCGACCAATGTCATTCCGGGTGACCTGGTGGCGGTGTTCAATTTCCGTTTCTCCACCGAGTCGACCGTCGAAGGCCTGCAGAAGCGCGTGGCCGACATCCTCGACAAACACGGCCTGGACTGGCACATCGACTGGGCGCTGTCCGGCCTGCCGTTCCTCACCGAACCGGGCGCGCTGCTTGACGCCGTATCGTCGAGCATCAAGGACATCACCGGCCGCGAAACCAAAGCGTCCACCAGCGGTGGCACCTCCGACGGTCGCTTCATCGCGACCATGGGTACGCAAGTGGTTGAGCTGGGGCCGGTCAACGCGACCATCCACCAGGTCAACGAACGCGTGCTGGCAGCCGACCTCGACGTGCTGACCGAAATCTATTACCAGACCCTGATCAAGTTGCTCGCCTGATGCTTGCGTGTCCGATCTGCAGCGAACCGCTGAGTGCGGTGGACAACGGCGTGGCGTGTCCCGCCGGGCATCGTTTCGACCGCGCGCGCCAGGGTTACCTGAACCTGTTGCCGGTGCAGCACAAGAACAGCCGCGACCCTGGGGATAACCAGGCGATGGTCGAAGCCCGCCGTGATTTCCTGAACGCCGGGCATTACGCGCCGGTGGCCAAGCGTCTGGCGGAGTTGGCGGCAAGTTATGCGCCGCAGCGCTGGCTCGACATCGGTTGTGGCGAGGGTTATTACACCGCGCAAATCGCCAATGCCTTGCCGCACGCTGACGGCTATGCCCTCGACATTTCCCGGGAAGCGGTCAAACGCGCCTGCAAACGCAACCCGAAGATCACCTGGTTAATCGCCAGCATGGCCCGTGTACCGTTGGCTTCCGGCAGTTGCCAGTTCCTGGCCAGTGTCTTCAGCCCTCTGGATTGGGAAGAGGCCAAGCGCTTGCTCAGCGTCGGCGGCGGCCTGATGAAAGTCGGGCCGACCCGCGGCCACCTGATGGAACTGCGCGAGCGGCTGTACGACGAAGTCCGCGAGTACATTGACGACAAACATCTGGACCTGGTGCCGGAAGGCATGGTGCTGGCGCACAGCGAAACCCTGGAATTCAAGCTGACACTGGTCAACGGTCAAGACCGCGCCAACCTGCTGGCGATGACACCCCACGGCTGGCGTGCCAGTGCCGAACGTCGTGCGGCAGTGATCGAGCAGATCGAGCCGTTCGAGACCACCGTCTCGATGCGCTACGATTATTTCGTTCTTCAATAACCTTTTGGTCTCGGGCGGTGCCCGGGGCCGGCTAAATCCGCGAATGGATTTTTCAGACACGCAGTGAGGACATCCATGCGCCAACCCGATATCGAGATTTACCTGAAAGACGCCGACGCCGACCACAAAGCCATTTCCGCCTGGCTCGGCGCGGCATTGGGTCCGTGCACCGACTGGGTCCAGAAAGGCCAGACCTACAAGTGCAAAGCCGGCAACGTCCCGGTGACCTGGCTACCGAAAGCCGTAGGAAAGTGGAACAGCCTGTACCTGGAAAGCGACCAGACCCCGTGGGAAGACGACATCGCCTGCGCCCGCGCCGCGTTTGCCGCACTGAACGTCGAAGTGCGTTGCGCGCCGGGAACGTGGGTAGAAGAAGAAGGTGAAGAGACGGCGGATCGCTGGATTCGTATCAGCGCCGATGGTGAAGAAGAGATCACCTGGAAAACCGCTTGAAGCCTTAACACCGCCCTCTGTAGGAGCGAGCCTGCTCGCGATGGTCGTCAACGATAACGCGCCTGTTCAGGAAACGCGGCGTCATTGAGTTCTTCGCGAGCAAACTCGTTACTACAGGTTTTTTTGCGTGCGGATTACAACCCCACCACATCCTCAGCCTGCAACCCCTTCTGCCCTTCGACCACCGCATATTCAACCTGCTGGCCTTCGGTCAGTGAACGGTGGCCTTCACCGCGAATCGCGCGGTAATGCACGAACACGTCCACCCCGTCTTCGCGCTGAATGAAGCCGTAGCCCTTGGCGTCGTTGAACCACTTCACATTGCCGGTTTCACGTGTTGCCATCTGTTCATACTCCTTTTTTATTATTGATCGGGCTTTTCGCAGGAAAGCCTCGGGAACGTCAGCCTGCACATGCCGGCCCAATGAAGGCAGCGGCGACAGAGCGCCGAGTATATGACAGACGTTAAAACTCTCAACAGGAGTTTACTTCCGTGCTTTTTTGCCGATTTTCGATGAATCCGGCACACTAGGGGGCCTTCTCAATTAGTTTCCGCGCCGCGCCGGGCCTGCTGTTTTGCAGGGCAAGGCGCGAGAAGCGTGGTTTGGTCGTTCCAAATAAGCTTCGAGCAACGCAGCCCTGCAAAACAGCAGGCCCGGCCCTTCGGGTTGTGCCTTAAAGCTGGCCAGGCTGCGTTGCAGGCCTTGGAAAGGGAACAACCATTCCCTGCGGCCTGCGCCTTACCTGGCCAGCTTTAAGGCGACAACGCGGCGTGGAAACTAATTGAGAAGGCCCCCTACGCCCTCCCGAGCAAACGCTCGGTTTTATTCACTCATGCAGATGCCGTATGACCCGCTCCCCGTTCCGCCGTCTTGTGTTTGGCACCCTGCGCCGACTGCTTTACCTCTGGGTTCGCTCGGAGACGATCAACCAGTCGTCGTTCACCCTCAACCTCGACCGCAGTCGTCCGGTGTTCTATGTCCTGCAAAACCCTTCGCTGACCGACCTTGCCGTGGTCGACACCGAATGCAGCAAGGCGGGCCTGCCGCGCCCGGTGTTGCCGGTGTCCGTGGGTAATCTGCTGGAACCCGCCGCGTTTTTCTACCTGACCCCGGACCCGGACTGGCTCGGCCGCCAGGACAAACGCGGCGCACCGCCGACGTTGACCCGCCTGGTCAGCGCCCTGAGTCAGAACGCCGCCGAAGACGCGCAGATCATTCCGGTCAGCGTGTTCTGGGGCCAATCGCCCGATAGCGAATCCAGCCCGTGGAAGTTGCTGTTCGCCGACAGCTGGGCCGTTACCGGGCGCCTGCGTCGCCTGCTGAGCATCATCGTGCTGGGGCGCAAAACCCGCGTGCAGTTTTCCGCGCCGATCCACCTGCGCGAACTGATCGAGCACAACAAGGGCCACGAGCGCACCGTACGTATGGCCCAGCGCATTTTGCGGGTGCACTTTCGCAACCTGAAAGCCGCCGTGATCGGCCCGGACATTTCCCACCGGCGCAACCTGGTCAAAGGCCTGCTCAACCAGCCTTTGGTCAAGCAAGCGATCCTCGATGAAGCCGAGCGCGAAAACATCTCGCCGGAAAAAGCCAAGGCCCAGGCCCTGCGCTACGGCAACGAGATCGCCTCGGACTACACCTACACCGCGATCCGTTTTCTGGAAGTGGTGTTGAGCTGGTTCTGGAACAAGATCTACGACGGCATCAAGGTCAACCACATCGAAGGCGTGCAGAAGGTCGCCCAGGGTCACGAAGTGATTTACGTGCCGTGCCACCGCAGCCACATCGACTACCTGCTGTTGTCTTACTTGCTGTTCCGCAACGGCCTGACCCCGCCGCACATCGCCGCAGGGATCAACCTGAACATGCCGGTGATCGGCAGCCTGCTGCGCCGTGGCGGCGCGTTCTTCATGCGCCGCACGTTCAAGGGCAACCCGCTGTACACCTCGGTGTTCAACGAGTACCTGCACACGCTGTTTACCAAAGGTTTTCCGGTCGAGTACTTCGTCGAGGGCGGCCGCTCGCGAACCGGGCGCATGCTGCAACCGAAAACCGGGATGCTGGCGATCACCCTGCGCAGCTTCCTACGTTCCTCACGGATGCCGATCGTGTTCGTGCCGGTGTACATCGGCTACGAGCGTGTGCTCGAAGGCCGGACCTACCTCGGCGAACTGCGCGGCGCGACCAAGAAGAAAGAATCGATCTTCGACATTTTCAAAGTCATCGGCGCGCTCAAGCAGCGTTTCGGCCAGGTGGCGGTGAACTTCGGCGAGCCGATCAAACTGGCAGAGTTTCTCGACAGCGAACAACCGGACTGGCGCCAACAGGAACTCGGTCCGCAGTTCAAACCGGCCTGGCTCAATGAAACCACCAACCGCCTCGGTGAGAAAGTCGCGCAACACTTGAACGAAGCGGCGGCGATCAACCCGGTCAACCTCGTTGCGCTGGCACTGCTTTCCACCAGTCGACTGGCCCTGGACGACCGCGCCATGGCCCGGGTGCTCGACCTGTATCTGGCACTGTTGCGCAAAGTCCCATACTCGCCGCACACCACGTTGCCGGAAGGTGATGGTCGCGCATTGATCGAACACGTCAAGGACATGGATTTACTGTCCGAGCAGAGCGATGCCCTGGGCAAGATTCTCTATCTGGACGAGCAGAACGCCGTCCTGATGACTTACTACCGCAACAACGTTTTGCACATCTTCGCCCTGCCGGCGCTGCTGGCGAGTTTCTTCCAGAGTGCGTCGCGCATGAGCCGCGAACAGATCCTGCGCTACACCCGCGCTCTGTATCCGTACCTGCAAGCCGAGTTGTTCATTCGCTGGTCGCTGGATGAGCTGGACGCGGTCATCGATCAATGGCTGGAAGCCTTCGTCGAACAAGGCCTGCTGCGCTTCGAAAATGACGTGTACCTGCGCCCGGCACCAAGTTCGCGGCATTTCGTGTTGCTGACGCTGCTGTCGAAGAGCATTGCCCAGACTCTGCAGCGCTTCTACATGACCGTTTCCTTGTTGCTCAATAGCGGCCAGAACAGCATCAGCGCCGAAGAACTGGAAGACCTGTGCACCGTCATGGCTCAGCGCCTGTCGATCCTGCATGGCCTCAACGCCCCGGAGTTCTTCGACAAGAGCCTGTTCCGCCACTTTATTCAAACCATGCTCGACCTCGACGTACTCAAGCGCGATGAAGCGGGCAAGCTGAGTTACCACGAACTGCTCGGTGAACTGGCCGAAGGCGCGGCCAAACGGGTATTGCCGGCAGAGATTCGTTTGTCGATCCGGCAGGTGGCATTGCATCGCAGTGAAGATGCTGCCGACCAACCCGCACCACCGAACCAGACTGTCTAGATTGATCAGGGCACCCGTTGGCTCTGGTGCCCACGATACGGAGATCTACCGATGAAAAAACTGTCCCTGATTGCCGCTGCGGTGCTGCTTACAGCCTGCCAGCACCCGACGCCGGCACCAAAAGCGTCCCTCGATGGCGAAGTCTTCTACCTGCAACGCATCGCGCTGCCACCGAATGCGGTCCTGAGCGTCAGCCTGCAAGACATCTCCCTCGCCGATGCCCCGGCGAAGGTCATCGACGAACAACGAGGCCCCGTCAAAGGCCAGGTACCCTTGGCGTTCCATTTGAGCTACGACCCGCTGAAGGTAGAGCCCAACCATCGTTACTCAGTCAGCGCCCGCATTGAAGTCGACGGTCAGTTGATGTTCATCACCACCGAAAACCACCCCGTGCGACTGGACGGCACCGATCCACAGCCCGTGAAGGTCCGTGTCGACCCGGCCCGCTAAGTGTCTTTTTCAGAAAAGGAAGTTGCCATGTTTCGCCTTACCCTACGCTTCGCCGGCCTGTGCGCAGGTTTGATGATCTCCGCCAGCGCGATGGCGCTGTCCCTCAGCGACCTGTCGCAAAAAGACGCCACCGGTGGGCTCAAGGATGCCCTGACTCAAGGCGCGCAACTGGCCGTGAAACAACTCGGCACCCCGGGCGGCTTCAGCAACAACCCGGACGTGAAAATCGAACTGCCGGGCAAACTGGGCAAAGTCGCCAGCAAAATGAAACAGTTCGGCATGGGCGATCAGGTCGATCAACTGGAAACCAGCATGAACAAAGCGGCTGAAACCGCCGTGACCCAGGCCCAGCCAATCCTCGTGGATGCAGTGAAAAAAATGTCGGTGGAAGACGCCAAGGGCATCCTCAGCGGCGGTAACGACTCGGCGACCCAGTACCTGAACAAAACCAGCCGCGAACAAATCCGCGCCAGGTTCCTGCCAATCGTCAAGCAAGCCACCGACAAGGTGGGCCTGGCCCAGCAGTACAACTCGTTCGCCGGACAAGCCGCGACCATGGGCGTGATCGACACCAAGAATGCCAACATCGAAAGCTACGTCACCGAACAGGCGCTCAACGGCTTGTTCGAAATGATCGGCAAACAGGAAGAAACCCTCCGCCAGAACCCGGCGGCTGCGGCGACCAGTTTGGCGAAGAAGGTGTTTGGTACTTTGTAAGTATTAGCTGACGGCAACACCAGAAAAGCCCGCTGAGCCTTGTAAAGGTCAGCGGGCTTTTTCGTTCTCTATTGCTGCGGATCAAGGTGATCCAGCACCTCGCTCACCGATAGCTGTGCAAGGACAATCATCTGCTGAATACCGAGCACCAGATTGCACGTCGGACCGGTCAGGCCACCATAAATCGGTGGTCGCTAAAAAGCGCCACGATTATAGGTGCGCCTGTGGGCGCCTAACAAACTATTGGCGGGCTTGCAGTCCCGGTCGCTGAATTCGCAGCGACGGTCAAAGGCTAGAAACCGTGCTTCCGACAGGCAACCTGAAAGTCTTGTGGGAATGGTCTGAATGTTTGATTGGGCGATAAACACTTTTGACTGATAAGCCGTCATCGCGAGCAGGCTCGCTCCCACAATTGGATCGGGTAAATCTGTGAGAGATTGGTCGGCTGGCAGGCCGCCATCGCTGGCAAGCCAGCTCCTACAGTTGATCCGTGTATGTCTGTGAGGGATTGGTCGGCTGGCAGGCTGGCTCCCACAGAAGAGCAAATCGGCGTACTCCTCAGCTTTTCACCACTCATCAGGCCGAGCGTTAGCTCGCCTGCTGCTCTTGATCTTGATCCACCCGCCCCCTCGGAAGGCTGAGCGGAGGTGTTCATCCGGGGACTGGCGCGCAGCGCCGTTCGACGCAGTCGAACTCATTGCATGTAGGTCGAAGCGAAGCCGACCGGAGGGCAATGCCCCCGGATGAATACCGGAGCGAAGGAACGCCGAGCCTAGGCGAGGGGCCGTACGTAAGGGGCGAGCGCTTTTGGTTACTTTTAAGGCGCTTGTTAAAAGTGACTCGCCGTAAGGGCGAAACCGCCAGCGGCCGTTACCGCAGGAATGGATATGTACTCAATCAACCAAGAGCTTGGTCGGCCCGAAGGCCGCCAAGGTCAACCCCTCAATCCGACTCTTTGCGAACCCGAAACCAAGCGGCATAAAGGGCTGGCAAAAACAAAAGCGTCAACGCCGTTGCCACAATCAACCCCCCCATGATCGCCACCGCCATCGGCCCGAAAAACACACTGCGCGACAACGGAATCATTGCCAAAACAGCAGCGAGTGCCGTCAGCACAATAGGCCGGAATCGCCGCACGGTCGCCTCGATGATCGCCTGCCAAGGCTTCAAGCCCGCAGCGATATCCTGCTCGATCTGATCCACCAGAATCACCGAGTTACGCATGATCATTCCCGACAAGGCGATAGTCCCGAGCATGGCGACAAAACCAAACGGCTGACGGAACACCATCAGAAACAGCGTCACCCCGATCAACCCCAACGGTGCCGTCAGAAATACCATCGCCGTGCGTGAGAAACTGCGCAGTTGCAGCATCAGCAACGTCAGCACCACGACAATGAACATGGGCACACCGGCGTTGACCGACTTCTGCCCGCGCTCCGAATCTTCCACCGTGCCACCGACATCCAGCAAATAGCCGTCCGGCAGTTCAGCACGAATAGCATCGAGGGTCGGCATGATCTGCTTCACCAGCGTCGCCGGCTGTTCCTTGCCATAGATGTCAGCGCGAACGGTCACGTTGGGCAGGCGATTGCGGTGCCAGATCACACCTTCTTCAAAGCCGTATTCCAGGGTCGCGATCTGCGACAGGGCCACGCTGCGACCGTTGTCGGTCGGCACCGCCAGGCTTGGCAGCAACGACAACTCGGTGCGCTCATGCGCGGTGCCGCGCAGCAGGATCTCGATCAACTCGTTGTCTTCGCGATACTGGCTGACACTGGAACCGGTCAGCGAACTCTGCAAGAACCTCGACAGGTTCGCCGTGCTCACGCCCAGCGCCCGCGCACGGTCCTGATCGATGTTGAGGTACACAACTTTGCTCGGTTCTTCCCAGTCCAGGTGAACGTTGGCCACGTGCGGGTTTTCACGAACCTTGGCCGCGACTTTGCGGGCCAGCGCGCGGACTTCCTCGATGTGTTCACCCGTGACGCGGAACTGCACCGGATAGCCAACCGGCGGGCCGTTTTCCAGGCGCGTTACCCGCGAACGCAGGGCCGGGAATTGTTCGTTGAGCGTCGCGATCAACCAGGTGCGCAAGCTCTCACGCTCCTCGATGGTTTTCGCCAGGACGACAAACTGGGCGAAGCTCGCCGCAGGCAATTGCTGATCCAGCGGCAGGTAAAAACGCGGCGACCCCGTACCGACGTAGGCCACATAGTTGTCGATTCCCGCCTTGTCCTTGAGCAGCGCTTCGAGGCGTTTGACCTCATCAGCGGTGTTGCTCAAGGACGCCCCTTCGGCCAGCTTCAGGTCAACCATCAGCTCGAGTCGGCCCGATGCCGGAAAGAACTGCTGCGGCACGAAACGGAACAGCACGATGGAGGCAATGAACAACATCACGGTCGCCAGGATCACGGTTTTGCGCCAATGCACGCACCACTCCACCAGTCGTCTGACGCGCTGATAGAACGGTGTGCCGTAAGGATCAGGTTGGTCTGTGCCATGTTTGGCTGCATGAATTTTCGCCAGGTCCGGCAGGAGTTTTTCACCGAGGAACGGTACAAAAACCACGGCCACCACCCACGAGGCCAGCAGCGCGATGGTGACCACCTCGAAGATCGAGCGGGTGTATTCGCCAGTACCGGATTGCGCGGTGGCGATCGGCAGGAAACCGGCAGCGGTGATCAGCGTGCCGGTGAGCATCGGGAACGCGGTACTGGTCCAGGCATAGCTCGCGGCTTTGATCCGGTCGAAGCCCTGCTCCATTTTGATCGCCATCATTTCCACGGCGATGATCGCATCGTCCACCAGCAAGCCCAGGGCCAGCACCAATGCGCCAAGGGAAATCTTGTGCAGGCCGATGCCAAGGTAATACATGCAGGCGAACGTCATCGCCAACACCAAGGGAATCGCCAGGGCAACCACCATGCCGGTGCGTACGCCGAGGGAGAAAAAGCTCACCAGCAACACAATCGCCAATGCTTCCACCAGCACCTGCACGAACTCGCCGACACCGGTTTTCACCGCTGCCGGTTGATCGGAAACCTTGCGCAGTTGCATGCCGGCCGGGAGGTTTTTCTGGATGCGGGCGAATTCGACTTCCAGCGCCTTGCCCAGCACCAGGATGTCGCCACCGTCCTTCATGGCCACGGCCAGACCGATCGCATCCTGCGCCATAAAGCGCATACGCGGTGCCGGTGGATCGTTGAAGCCACGTCGCACATTGGCTACATCGGAAATGCGGAATGTGCGATCAGCAACGCGAATCGGGAAATTCTTGATCTCATCGACTGTCTGAAAATTCCCCGAGACCCGTAGTTGTAATCGCTCGCTGGTAGTTTCGAAGAAGCCGGCGGTGGAGACCGCATTCTGTTCTTCAAGCGCCTGTTGCACCGCCGCCAGCGGCAAGCCCAGGGTGGCGAGTTTGACGTTGGAAAGTTCGATCCAGATCTTTTCGTCCTGCAAGCCGAGCAGATCGACCTTGCCCACGTCCTTGACCCGTTGCAGCTGGATCTGGATGCGGTCGGCGTAGTCTTTGAGTACCGCGTAATCAAAGCCGTCGCCGGTCAATGCGTAGATGTTGCCGAAGGTGGTGCCGAATTCATCGTTGAAGAATGGCCCCTGAATCCCTGGCGGCAAGGTATGGCGGATGTCGCTGACCTTCTTGCGCACCTGATACCAGAGTTCCGGAATGTCCACCGAATGCATGGAGTCTCGGGCAATGAACGTCACCTGGGACTCGCCCGGGCGGGAGAACGAGACGATGCGTTCGTACTCGCCGGTTTCCATCAGCTTCTTTTCAATGCGTTCGGTGACCTGGCGCGAGACTTCCTGCGCTGTCGCCCCTGGCCAATTGGTACGGATCACCATGGCCTTGAAGGTGAACGGCGGGTCTTCGCTCTGGCCGAGTTTGGTGTAGGAAAGTGCGCCAACGATGGCCAGCAATAGCATCAGGAACAGTACGATCTGACGATTGCGCAGCGCCCAGGCGGAAAGATTGAAACCCATCGGGGATTACTCCTTGTCCGCCAGATTGACCACGCGGTTGGAGCGATCCACCGGGCGCACTTGTTGCCCGTCGAGAAGCACATGGACGCCGGCGGCCACCACCCAGTCGCTGGCGTTGAGGCCTTCGAGGACCGGGACGGTTTTCTCGCCAAAGGCCCCCACACGCACCGGGGTCTTCTTCAAGGTGTTGTTGGCGCTGACCACCCAGACGTAGGTCACGCCGCCTTCTGCGGTCAGTGCAGAAAGCGGAACCGACAACGGGATAACCTCGGCAGTCTGTACAAACACCCGGGCGCTCTGCCCCAGTTCGGCCGGGACCTTGCCGGCATTGAAAGCGATGCGTGCAGCAAAAGTACGGGACTTCGGATCGGCGGCTGGCGACAGTTCGCGGATGTGCCCGGCGAAGCGCTGATCCGGTTGCGTCCAGAGCTCCACCGACACCGGCTGACCCACCTTGAAGCGACCAAAGCTCTGCTCTGGCAAGCTGATCAACACTTCACGCTCGCCATCGGTGGCGAGCGTGAACACGGTTTGCCCTGCGGCCACCACTTGCCCGACTTCCACTGCGCGCTTCGCCACCACGCCGTCCTGCGGTGCGCGTAGCACGGCGTAACTGGCCTGGTTGGTCGATACGTTGAATTCGGCTTTGATTTGTTTGAGACGCGCTTCACCGGAACGGTAAAGGTTTTCTTGATTGTCGTACTGCGAGCGACTGACCAACTGACGATCCATTAGCGTTTTATAACGATCACGCTCGGCGCGCACCATGTTCAGATTGGCCTCGGCGGCGGCGACCTGAGCGCGAGTGGCTTCCAGTTGCAGGCGCACGTCCTGGGGATCGAGCTCCGCCAGCGGTTGGTCGGCCTTGACCCGCTGCCCTTCGTCGACCAGTCGTCGGCTGACTTTACCGCCGATGCGGAACGCCAGATCCGGCTCAAAGCGGGCACGGACTTCACCGGGATAGCTTTCGGTTGCCTGCGCCGAAGGCTCTGGCTGAACCACCATGGCCGGGCGAACGATGACTTGCGGCGCCTCCTCGTGACCACACGCAGTCAATAAAAACGCCAGGCTGACTGGCAATGCGAGGGGCAAGGCATAGCGGAACATGGTGAAGGACCTTTCGCTAATGGTGCTTGGAATAATTATACTGGCGAGTATGTTATTAATAGCAAACTCACCAGTCCAGTAATAAAAGCGAATATGCCAAACAATCTTTCAGCACCTAATGGCCCAGGCAGACCCAAGGATTTGGTCAAGCGCCAGGCCGTTCTCGACGCGGCGAAAACGCTGTTTCTGAGTAAGGGTTATGCCAATACCAGCATGGATGCCGTCGCAGCCGAGGCCGGTGTGTCAAAGCTGACGGTCTACAGCCATTTCAACGACAAGGAGACGCTGTTCTCCGCCGCCGTGGTGGCCAAGTGCGAGGAGCAATTACCGCCGCTATTTTTTGAACTGCCGGAAGGTATTGCGGTGGAAACCGTACTGCTGAACATCGCGCGCGGCTTTCATCATCTGATCAACAGTGACGAGTCGCTGAACCTGCATCGCCTGATCATGGCCTTGGGTAGCCAGGATCCGAAGTTGTCGCTGATCTTCTTCGAGGCGGGCCCCCAGCGCATGTTGCAGGGCATGGAGCGACTGCTGACCAAGGTCGATCAGAGTGGCTTGCTGAGCATCGACAAACCGCGCAATGCAGCAGAACACTTCTTCTGCCTGCTCAAGGGCGCGGCGAATTTCCGTTTGTTGTTTGGCTGTGGCGAGCCGTTGGATGACGAGGCCGCCGAGCGTCATGTGCAGGAAGTGGTGGGGTTGTTCATGCGGGCGTATCGGCCGCAGTGAACCTGATGGATTGTGGGTGTCGGGTCTGACGCCATCGCGAGCAGGCTCGCGATTGGCAGCTCGGTCTTAAGGCTTCAGCGCTTTCTTCGGATAGATGTCATACCGACTGGATTTGCCATCCAGCGCATGGCTCGGCTTCGGCCCTTCAATACACGGCGCCTTGCGCGGGCGCTTGACCACCACCCGGTGGCTGGCCAGCGCCAAGGCGGCTTCAAGCAATGCCGGCGCATCCGGGTCATCGCCCACCAACGGCCGGAACAGGCGCATTTCCTTCTTCACCAGCGCAGTCTTCTCACGATGCGGGAACATCGGGTCGAGGTAGATCACCTGCGGCGGTTCGCCTTCCCAGTTGCGCATCACTTCGATCGAGTTGCCCTTGAGCAAGCGCATGCGCGCCACGATCGGTGCCACGTCGAAATCTTCCGCGCCACGGGCCAGGCCATCCTCCAGCAAAGCGCCAATCAGCGGCTGACGCTCGATCAGGCTCATCTCGCAACCCAGGCTCGCCAGGACGAACGCATCCTTGCCCAGCCCGGCCGTAGCGTCCAGCACGCGTGGGCGCACGCCCTGGGCGACGCCAACTGCCTTGGCGATCATCTGCCCGCTACCACCACCGTACAACCGACGATGCGCCGCGCCACCTTCGACGAAATCCACCCGCACCGGGCCCGGTGCGTCCGGCCCCAGCTGTTGCAGCTGCAAACCCTGGTCCCCCACCTGCAACGCAAACTCGCCGTCATCCACCTGCAGCGGTAGGCCCAGGCGCTCGGCCCATTGCTCGGCCTGTGGTTGAAAGCTCGTGCTCAAGGCCTCGACATGGATGCGGCAGGCCGCGGGTTGATCAATCATCAGAAAACACGCTCAAAAAATTAATGATCGGCAAAAACTGCCGATAACAAAACTATCGAGCATTTTGCCAGAGCTGAGCGTCGACCGAGAGAAATGTCAGACATTCAACCCACATTCACAGGTTTTATCTCGCCCTACGGCGACTACAACCTGCGAAACACCCAGGCACTGAGCGGCGTCAGCCATATCTGGCAGGATTTCTTTGCCCGAGCGCTGGCCGAACAGTCGGGTGAAGTGCTGCCTGAATCGCTGAACTTTCCACCGGTCGATCTCGAAAGCCCGGTCGAACCCACCGTCGGCAGCGACCTGCTGGCGCACATCGTTTCCCAGCGCGAATGCGACGTGAAGGACAACGAAATCCGCCCGCCCGAGCCATTGTTCCTGCCGATTGCCGAATTCGAAATGGACCTGGCCGACAAGCCTTTCCCACCGTTCCCGGCGGAAGAAATCGTTGCCCAGCAACAACAGCAGAACTTCGAAAGCGGCTGGGTGCGTCCGATCGTGTTGACCGCGGGTCAACCGCTGCCAGAGGCCGGCCCTGCACCGCAGCCGCGTCCGCTGCACCTGCCGATCGCCGAGTTCGAACTCGACCTGTTGGACAAGCCGTTCCCGCCGTTTTCGCCGGAAGAATTGGTGGCGCAACAGAAACAACTCGATTTCGATAACGGCTGGGCACGCCCGATCGTCCTGCAGAACCTGCGCCTCGCCGCATAAGCCTCAAAGACTTCTTCAACGACAAAGCCACCACGGCCCGACATCCACATGAAAGTGATTGCGATGGGCGGCGTTGTAATCCGGGCTCAACACCACACTGAACAAGCCACAGGCGCCATCGCGCACCCGCCTCAGAAACTGCGCATCCTGATTACCCTTGGGCCAATCCTTGAGCACGCTGACGGTTCGACCGTCAGCCAGACGAAAACCGGCGATATCCAGTGCATTGGCCGACGCGTGCTGACTGAGTCGGCCATTTTCGCGACCGTAGACATTGCGACAGGCAAAGCTGCCGAGGTGGTCGACCCGCGCCACCGCTTGCCCGTAGACCAACTGCGCCGCCGGTTGCAGGGCATGATGCTCGAACAGCGCAAACGATACGGCCAGACGGCAACTGGCGAGAAAGCTGCTGCTCAAGGCCACATCACCGCCCTGCACGCGCAGGGCATCGGTCAGCGGACATGTGGCGTCGGGGCTGTTGGCCTGCGGGGTCACACGCAAACCGGAACTGCTTAAAGCCTGTTCGCAGAGTTGCGGATCATCGCGCAAGCGCATCAGTTTGTAGCGGGTCAGCAGGTTCGGCCTGGCCTTCACGTCCAGCGGTGCCCAAGGGTTCCACTGCGGCGGCACTTGCAGCCAACCGCGCCAGACGCCTACACCCGTCGCAGCGATGATCAGCAGCACCAGCAATGGCCACCCGCGCAACCGCATCGTCAGCCTTTGAACAATTGATTGGCCTGGGCATATGGCATCGAGCGCGACGTGAAGCCGAAGGTGCCGGACGTCTTGATCTCTTCGGCGGCGCGGTAGAACTCGCCCAGCGCCGCCAAGGCCAGCGCCGAACCGACACTGATGCGCTTGACGCCCATTTCGCTCAACTGCTGCACGGTCAGTTTCAAGCCGCCGGACATCAACACGTTGACCGGCTTCGGCGCCACGGCGCGGACTACCGCCAATACGTCTTCAGCACTGCGCAAGCCTGGCGCATACAACACGTCGGCCCCAGCTTCGGCGAACGCCTGCAAACGGCGAATCGTATCGTCAAGATCCGGATTGCCATGCAGGAAATTCTCGGCCCGAGCCGTCAGTGTGAAGGGAAACGGCAAGCTGCGAGCGGCAGCGACGGCCGCTTCGATGCGCGCCACGGCATGTTCGAAACAATAGATTGGAGCGCCCTCACGACCCGTCGCGTCTTCGATCGAGCCGCCGACGGCGCCCGCCTTCGCCGCACGCAAAATGCTTTTCGCGCAATCGGCGGGGTTGTCGGCAAAACCGTTTTCCAGATCCACCGCCACCGGCAGATCGGTAGCGGCGACTATCGCGCGAACGTTGGCCAGGGTGTCGTCCAGGGTCAGTCCGCCATCGGGACGCGCTTGGGAAAAAGCGTAACCGGCGCTGGTGGTCGCCAGAGCTTCAAAGCCCAGGCTCGCGAGCATTTTTGCCGAACCGGCATCCCACGGGTTGGGAATCACAAAAGCCTCGTCGCGTTCGTGCAAGGCTTTGAAGACTTGGGCTCGAAGGGTTTGCGCATCCATTGGCAGGCTCCTGAAAAGGCGAACGAATCCGCCTTCAGAGCAGGCCAAGTTGCTCGGCGGCGGGTTCTCTGTATAGCTCAGGCAGCGCCGGCAAGCCAGGCAAACGCAGCATCAATCGGCTGTGAAAACGTTGCGCCAGTTTCACCGCCAGCAGGTTGTCGGCGGTGTGCAGGAAGATATACGGCGTGCGGCCCTCTTCGATCCAGACCGCTATTTTCTCCACCCATGGCAGCAAGAACGGATCGTTGGCTTCAAGCACAGGATGGCCGATGAAGCGCACCTGCGGGAATTGGGTGAATGCGGCGGGACGAGGCGGAACTCGGGGTTTCTTCGATTGAGCGTGGAGTACCGAGGGATCGGTCGAGGTGCAGCTGAAGAGCGCGCGCGGGTCGAGACAGATGCGCTCAACGCCACGGTCCAGCAACAGGCGATTGAGCATTCGCTCGCTATCACCCTTGGCGAAAAAATCGTCATGCCGCACTTCCACCGCCAATGGCCGCTCCAGCGCATCGATGAACGCGGCCAGTTCGGGCAAGCGTTGTGGCGTGAAACTTTTCGACAGCTGCAACCACAGCGGCGATACCCGTTCACCCAGAGGGCTGAGCAAACGGGTGAAGGTTTCGGCGGCGGTCAGCTGTTCGCGCAGGTCGCCACCGTGGCTGATGTCGCCGGGGAATTTGGCGGTGAAGCGAAAGTGCTCGGGCATGGTTTCCGCCCAGCGCTGGACGGTGCTGGCAGCCGGGCTCGCGTAGAAAGTCGTGTTGCCTTCCACGGCGTTGAATACTTGGGAATAGAGATCGAGAAAATCAGCGGGTTTGGCGTCCGGCGGATACAGATAATCGCGCCAGGCGTTTTCACTCCAGGACGGGCAGCCCAGGTAGTAAGGCAACAGCATCAGATGTACAGGTCGAGACCCAGCACTTCCGCATCCCAATCAACGAAACCGGCGGTGCTGAGGTAGCTGGCCAGGGCCATCGCCACGCTTTTGCTCATGGCACGGTGGTAAAGCATGTCTTGTTGACGGGCCGGGAGATTGCTGATTTTTTGCGCAGCAGCTTTGGCGGCTCGGGCGGCCAACTGCTCTTCGGACGGAAATTGCGCCTCGCCGTCGATATCGACGGACTCGTCTTCCACCACATGGCCTTTGCGAGGCTTGCGCTTGATGGGGTAGGACTGAGAGGAAACGCCGTCTATACGCATAAGTGCATGCTCGGTATCAGTGATGGCAGTTTAGTGGCGCATTACCCACTTCGCAAACCGCCGAGTGATAACTAGAACACATAAAAGACAAAAGGTTTAAAAGCTGGGGTTAGAAAAAGGCAATTGGCCGATGGGTGGATTATTTTGTGGCGAGGAAGCTTGCTCCCGTTCGGCGGCGAAGCCGTCGCAAAACCTGAAGGCGAGTTGTGCCTGATTAAATTGGGGTCACTTCGCAGCCCAGCGGGAGCAAGCTCCCTCGCCACAGAAACTCACTCACCTCAGAGGTCGTCAAGATTACCGCGCTTTAGGCGTCGCCACTTTATCGCGCAGATAAACCGGCTGCGCCTCATCCGCCACGATCGCCTCGCCACGCGCCCAGGCAAACCGCGCCAGCGTCAGCAGGTCTTCGGCATGCGGCAACATGCCTGCATCCTGGCCACTCAGGCTGACGGCGATGCGCTCGGCATAACCCCAACCCGTACCGGCGCCGAACCATTCGCCGCTGGCATCGGCCGGCAATACGGCCGACTCGGGCGGCAATACCGCTTCAGCGCCGACCAGTCGCATCTCCCCCGCCGTCTCGCGGTAGCAGCCCCAATACACCTCGTCCATGCGCGCATCGATAGCGGCTGCGACCTGGCTGGCACCGTGTTCGCGGTAAGCGCGTTGCGCCAATACGGCCAGGTTCGACACCGGCAACACTGGGCGATCCAATGCAAACGCCAAGCCTTGCACTACACCGATGGCAATCCGCACACCGGTAAATGCACCCGGCCCGCGACCGAATGAAATGGCATCGACCGCTTGCAGAGAGGTGCCGGCATCCGCGAGCAATTGCTGGATCATCGGCAGCAGCTTCTGCGCATGCAGGCGCGGGATCACCTCGTAATGGCTCGTGACTTTGCCGTCATGCAGCAAGGCAACGGAGCAAGCTTCGGTCGCGGTGTCCAGGGCCAGCAAGGTGCTCATCGATGTTTCCGTAACAAGAGGTCAGAAAAAAGTGCGTCAGTATAAACAACTACGGCCCGCAAGCGGGCCGTAGAAGATGAAGCGATTCAGACTTTTCAGCTCAGCGCTTCAAGCACCTTGCCAGTGATCGCTTCAACGGAGCCGACGCCAGCAATGTGGCTGTACTTCGGCTTGCCCTGGGCAGCGGACAGCTTCTGGTAGAAGTCCACCAGCGGCTTGGTCTGCGAATGGTAGACCGACAGGCGATGACGCACGGTTTCTTCAGTGTCGTCCTTGCGCTGTACCAGCTCTTCACCGGTGATGTCGTCTTTACCAGCGATTTTCGGCGGGTTGTAGACGGTGTGGTACACGCGGCCGCTGGCCTCATGAACGCGGCGACCGGCGATACGCTGAACGATTTCTTCGTCATCGACGGCGATTTCGACCACGTGGTCCAGCTCGACACCGGCAGTCACCAGGGCTTCTGCCTGAGGAATGGTGCGCGGGAAACCGTCGAACAGGAAACCGTTGGTGCAGTCAGCCTGGGCGATACGGTCCTTGACCAGTGCGATGATCAGGTCGTCGGAGACCAGACCGCCAGCATCCATGATGCCCTTGGCCTTGATGCCCAGCTCGGTGCCGGCCTTGACCGCGGCACGCAGCATGTCGCCGGTGGAGATTTGCGGAATGCCGAATTTCTCGGTGATGAACTTAGCCTGAGTACCTTTACCGGCCCCGGGAGCTCCCAGCAGAATGACGCGCATCGATGTGCTCCTCAATTTTTTATATAGATAACGTCAGATTCGCCTCGTGGGGCCAATCTCAAAAATAGGGTCGTGGCCGCCCAAACGGCCAAAGGCTGATCAAGATACACAGCGGGCCCGGACCACACAAGCCGCCAAAAGTCGGAGAAAGCTGCGTCTGACGTGACCCCGCGACGGAGTGACCCAAGTCGCAACCCCATCATTAACTGTCGCCTGGCAGCACTTTTGCACTCGCCACACAACGGCATCCGACGCCTGCGCCGGATGCCGCACCCCAAGGCAAAAACCTTAGCCGGTATTGCGCAAACCGGCGGCAATCCCCGCCACAGACACCAGCAACGCCTGTTCCACCGGGCTGCCCTGCGCCACTTCCTGCTGCCGCGAACGGGCCAGCAACTCGGCCTGCAATAGATGAAGCGGGTCGAGGTAGGTGTTGCGCAAACGGATGAATTCGAGGGTGGCTGGGCTATGTGCCAGTAGCTGCGACTGACCGGTCATCCCCAGGACGATGGAGCACGCCTGCGACAATAGGTCGCGTAAGTGCGCGCCCAATGGCAACAGATCCGGTTCGACCAGACGCTCATCATAGGATCGCGCGATGTCCGCGTCAGCCTTGGCCAGGACCATTTCCAGCATATCGATGCGGGTGCGGAAGAACGGCCACTGCTCGCGCATCTGCCCCAACAACTCACCGTCTCCGCGTTCCAGCGCCTTGCTCAGCGCCGCTTCCCAGCCCAGCCAGGCCGGCAGCATCAGGCGCGTCTGGGTCCAGCCGAAGATCCACGGAATCGCCCGCAGGCTCTCGATCCCGCCGGCGCGGCGCTTGGCCGGACGACTGCCCAATGGCAAGCGGCCCAATTCCTGTTCCGGGGTCGACTGGCGGAAGTACTCGACGAATTGCGGGTTTTCCCGCACCACGGCGCGGTAGGCGCTGACACCGTCGGCGGCCAATTCATCCATCAAGTGGCGCCATTCAGGCGTCGGCGGTGGCGGTGGCAGCAGGGTCGCTTCGAGCACCGCGGCCAGATACAGATTGAGGTTTTGCTCGGCGATGTCCGGCAGGCCGAATTTGAAACGAATCATTTCACCCTGCTCGGTGGTACGGAAACGCCCCGCCACCGAACCCGGTGGCTGCGACAGAATCGCCGCATGCGCCGGACCGCCACCACGGCCTACGGTGCCGCCGCGACCGTGGAACAACAGCAACTCCACTTGTTGCTCACGGCAAATGTCCACCAAGCGCTCCTGCGCCCGGTACTGCGCCCACGCCGCCGCAGTGGTGCCAGCGTCCTTGGCCGAGTCGGAATAACCGATCATCACTTCCTGCGGCCCTTGCAGGCGCGAGCGATAGCCCGGCAGCAGCAACAACTTTTCGATCACCGGGCCGGCGTTGTCGAGGTCGGCCAGGGTTTCGAACAACGGCACCACGCGCATCGGCCGCAACACGCCGGACTCCTTGAGCAGCAGTTGCACGGCCAGCACATCGGAAGCGGCGCCGGCCATGGAAATCACGTACGAGCCAAGGGATGCTCCCGGCGCAGCGGCGACTTCCCGGCAGGTTGCCAGCACTTCGGCGGTGTCAGCGGACGGTTTGTAATGGGCCGGCAGCAATGGCCGACGGTTGTTCAGTTCGCGTGTCAGGAAGGCGATGCGCTCTTCCTCGCTCCAATCTTCGTAACGGCCCAAGCCGAGGTAATCGGTGATTTCAGTCATGGCCGCGCTGTGTCGCGACGAGTCCTGGCGCACGTCGAGACGCACCAGGAACAGGCCGAACGTCACCGCCCGGCGCAGGCAGTCGAGCAGCGGCCCGTCGGCGATCACGCCCATGCCGCACTCGTGCAGCGAGTGGTAGCACAGCTCCAGCGGATCAAGCAGTTCGCGGTTGTTTTGCAGCACGTCGGCCGGTGCAGGTGTCGGCGTCGCCAGCGCGGCGTGCGCCCAGTTGCGCGTGGCGCGCAGGCGTTCTCGCAATTGTTTGAGCACCGCCCGATAGGGTTCGGCACTGTCGCCGGCCTTGGCTTTCAGTTCGTCGCTGGCCTGCTGCATCGACAGTTCGGCAGCGAGGTGATCGACATCGCGCAGGTACAAATCGGCCGCCATCCAGCGCGCCAACAGCAGCACTTCGCGAGTGACCGCGGCCGTCACGTTAGGGTTGCCATCGCGGTCGCCGCCCATCCATGAAGCGAAGCGAATCGGTGCTGCCTCCAGCGGCAAACGCAGGCCGGTGGCGGCATGCAGGGCCTGATCGGCTTTGCGCAAATAGTTCGGGATCGCCTGCCACAGCGAATGCTCGATCACCGCGAACCCCCATTTGGCTTCATCGACCGGCGTCGGGCGCGTGCGGCGGATTTCTTCGGTGTGCCAGGCTTCAGCGATCAGGCGTTGCAACGTTGACTTGATCTGCTCACGTTCGGCGCTGGTCAGGTCGCGGTGGTCCTGGGCTGCCAGTTGCGCCGCGATGGCGTCGTATTTCTGGATCAGCGTGCGGCGTGCGACTTCGGTCGGATGCGCAGTCAGCACCAGTTCGATTTCCAGTCGTCCGAGTTGCCGGGCCAGGGCTTCGGCGCCATGACCTTCGGCACGCAGGCGTGCGAGCAGTTCCGGCAGCACCCGAGACTCGAACGGTGCCTGTTGGGACTCTTCGCGACGATGAATCAGCTGGTATTGCTCGGCGATGTTGGCCAAGTTGAGAAACTGGTTGAACGCCCGCGCCACCGGCAGCAATTCGTCTTCGGTCAACTGGTTGAGGCTCGCGCTCAGCTCCGCGTCCATGGAACCGCGACGGTCTGCCTTGGCCCCCTTGCGGATCTGCTCGATCTTGTCGAGGAAGTCGTCCCCGTACTGTTCACGAATGGTGTTGCCCAGCAGTTCACCCAACAGGTGAACGTCCTCGCGCAAGCGTGCATCAATATCGGTCATCAGCAGTTCTCCAGCAAAAAATCCGGGCGGCCTAGAACCTCAAGAGTGCCGCTCCAGACGGCTACTTACAAGCCAGTCGACGAAGGGGCTGTAAACCTTTTGCGTTGAAGCTAGTCTGAACAGTAAGCCGCGCAACAGCTGTCGCCGGCCAACGCCGGACATTCCCCCGGCCTGCCACGAGCAGGCGCGCAATGAGGTCATTATGAAAATTCGTGAACTCGCCCAGCATTGGGAAGAAAACGCCAAGGGTCGTCTGACCAAGACTGGCTACACAATTCACCTGGACGTTGAAGCCGCCGCACGTTTGGCGGCGATTACCGAGATGTACCCCAAACGGCATCCCGAAGAGCTGCTTGGCGAGCTGATCGGCGCCGCCCTGGAAGAACTCGAAAAAAGCTTCCCGTATGTGAAAGGCTCGACGGTGGTCGCCACCGACGAAGAAGGCGATCCGTTGTACGAAGACATCGGCCCGACCCCGCGCTTTCTGGCGTTGTCGCGGCGTCATCTGCACGATTTGTCCGCGGGCAACGACAAGCAGAAACACTGATTCCATTCCCCCCAGTGGGAGCGAGCCTGCTCCCACAATTTCGCTTTTAGAGCCCTGTCGATTCGATCACGGTTTTTTCGATAGCTGGCTAAATTCTCTGAACTTTCAAAAAACGCCTCGGGTCAACCCAAGTAACCACGCCTGGGACGGCCGTTTCAAAACAACCCGAAAATGACGGTTGCGGCTCCTTGCCCAGGATGGATGTTCACGTTGTTCAGGAGTTAGTCCAATGGAGTTGAAGACCATGAAAACCCGAACTGGCAAATCCTCGTTCACCCCGCTGCATGGCCTGAAAATGGCTGCCCTGGCCATCGGTGGCAGCCTCGTGCTGGCCGGTTGCGCCGGCAACCCGCCAACCGAGCAATTCGCCGTCACCGAGTCTGCAGTCAACGACGCCGTCAGCGCCGGTGGCACCGAGTTCTCCGCTGTGGAAATGAAGGCGGCGCAGGACAAGCTCAAACAAGCCGAGATCGCCATGCACGACAAAAAATACGACCAGGCCCGCATCCTGGCCGAACAGGCCGAGTGGGACGCTCGCGTGGCAGAGCGAAAAGCCCAGGCAATGAAGGCCGAACAGTCTGTGAAGGACTCTCAGAAAGGCGTTCAGGAACTGCGTCAGGAAAGCCAGCGCACCGTTCAGTAACGGGCGCGGCCTGACGTTTTTCTCAATCGACCAAAAGGACGAAACCATGAATTCCAAACACTTGATGATCCCGGCCCTGCTGGCTGCAAGCATTGCCTTGGCGGCCTGCTCGACACCGCCCAACGCCAACCTTGAACAGGCCCGCTCCAACTATTCCGGTCTGCAGGCCAACCCGCAGGCGAGCAAAGTCGCGGCGTTGGAAACCAAGGAAGCCAGTGATTATCTGGACAAAGCCGACAAGGCGTATCTGGACAAGGAAGATCAGGCCAAAGTGGATCAACTGGCCTATCTGACCAACCAGCGCGTTGAAGTGGCGAAACAAACCATCGCCCTGCGCACCGCTGAAGCCAATCTGAAAAACGCCTCGGCGCAACGGGCCCAGGCGCGTCTGGATGCTCGGGACCAGCAGATCAAACAGTTGCAGGACAGCCTCAACGCCAAGCAGACCGATCGCGGTACGCTGGTGACGTTCGGTGATGTGCTGTTCGCCACCGACAAGGCCGAACTTAAATCCAACGGCCTGATGAACATCAACAAACTGGCGCAGTACCTCCAGGAAAACCCTGACCGCAAAGTGATCGTCGAGGGCTACACCGACAGCACCGGTACGGCGTCGCACAACCAGTCGCTGTCGGAACGCCGCGCCAGTTCCGTGCGCATGGCACTGGTAAAAATGGGGGTTGATCCAACCCGCATCGTTGCCCAGGGTTACGGCAAGGAATACCCGGTGGCGGATAACACCAGCACGTCAGGGCGGGCACAGAATCGTCGGGTTGAAGTGACGATTTCCAATGATAACCAGCCGGTGACTCCGCGTTCGGCGGTGAGTTCTTACACCCAGTAAGTCGTCATCACACAAAAACCTGTGGGAGCCAGCCTGCTGGCACCCACATTGGTTCTGTGTTGCCTGTGAAAATCGGTTTATTGCTCCAGCTTCTGCGGCGTTTCCTGGCCCATGCAGCGCACGGCTTTTTTCCGATCGTTGATCAACACGCCGGTCAGGCCTTTCTGTTCGGTGTCAAACAACACCAGCACGCCATCGATGCACTGCGCCACTTGCGCGGCCGGTTCCAGGGAGACTTTGTAGTCTTCGCCCGGCACCGTCTTGAGCATGGTGAATTCGTTGAGCCGCAACGCATCCTCAGGCTTGGCGAAGTGCAGGTAGCCGTACCACCACAGGGCAGCGACGGTGCCGAGGATGCTGCAGATACCGGTGATGATCAGCGGGATGGCGTTACGTTCTTCACTCATTGCGGACTCTCTGGTGGTTCATCTTCTGAATTCCGGGGTGCCGGGTAATTGGGGATTTCACCCAGACGGCGCAGACCGTTGAAATGTTGCGGGTCTTCGAGATAGCGCAGCATGACCGTGCGCCAGACCGGGTCGGCGAACGTCTGCACATGACCGCCACGGGTCAATTGCAGGACTCGCGGCGGCGGCGCAGCTTGATACAGACGGATGCCGTTGGAAAGAGGCACGATCGGATCGTCGATGCTGTGGTAGATCAGTTTCGGCACGCCATTGAGCTGCGCCATGGAATTGATTGCGCTGTCGCCGTCCGGCACCAGCCAGGACAACGGCACCTGGAACGTCCAGAACACCCATGAGTTACTCAACGCATACTGACCGACGCTACGGTAGCTGGCGGGCACACCATCGAGCACGAAAGCCTTGAGCTGCTTTTGTCGTTCGGGATGTTGCACAAGGTAGTGAACGGCCATCGACCCGCCAAGGCTTTGGCCCAGCAGGATCAGTGGCTTGCCCTTGACCTCGGGCGCCTCGTCCAGCCATTTGAATGCGGCGTCGATGTCCTGGTAGATCGCCGGCAAACTCGGCTCGCCTTCGGACAAGCC
Source organism: Pseudomonas sp. NFX224 (assembly GCF_048565165.1). Lineage (NCBI taxonomy): Bacteria > Pseudomonadati > Pseudomonadota > Gammaproteobacteria > Pseudomonadales > Pseudomonadaceae > Pseudomonas > Pseudomonas sp. NFX224. The sequence continues at coordinate 1,718,067 of NZ_CP183416.1, forward strand.
GTAACCGCGATAATCCACCAGCAACACCTGATAACCCTCTTTCGGCAACCACCAACTCCCACCCAGATGCATCGGCAGGTTACCGCCGTTGCCGTGCAGGTGCAGCACCGTGCCTTTGACCTCGACACCCTTCTTCGCCGGCAACCACCAGCCGTGTAGCCGGACACCATCGGCCGTGGTCAGGGTCACGTCGCGGTATTCGAGTTTGGCTTTTTCCGGGGTAAATAACTGGCCGGGTTCAGGGTAGAACAGCAAGGAGCTGCAACCGCTCAGGGCCAGGAGAAGGCAAAGGGTGCCGAGGATTCTCATCCGGTGAAACCTCGCAAAATCCGGGTTGAAATACACACACCTGTGGGAGCGAGCCTGCTCGCGATGGCGGTGAATCAGGCAACATTAATGTTGAATGTAAAACCGCTATCGCGAGCAGGCTCGCTCCTACAAGGGACATCACAAAATGTTGGAGTAATCCGCCTCAATCCGGTCCAGGCTCAAATGGTTAAGGAAGTTCGAGAAGCACATCCATGCCGACAGCGCGTTCATGTCGCGAAACTGTTCCGGAAGGTACTTGGGCGGCACCACCAGACCTTCGTCCACCAACTGGCGCAACGTGCGCATGTCTTCCAGTGTGGTCTTGCCGCAAAACAGTAGCGGGATCTGCTCCAGTTTGCCTTTGCGCACGGCCAGTTGAATGTAGTTGTAAATCATGATGAAGCCCTTGAGGTAGGACAAGTCTTTGGTAAATGGCAGACCTGTCGGCACCGAGCCGCGGAAAACGCGACTGGCGTTGCTGTAGCTCTCGGGCATCTCGAAGCCTTGTTCCCGGAAGAACTCGAATACCTGCAGGAAATCCGCGCCCTCTTCCACCATGTGGATGGCTCGCGTGCGGTTGGTCAGTTTGCGCAGGCGGCTCGGGTACGAAGCAAAGGTGATGATTTCCATCAGGATCGCCAAACCTTCCTGGGTCACCGTCGACGAGGGCGGGCCTTTGGCCAGGAAGGTGCAGATCGGCTGGTTCAGGCCATTGAGCGTGGTGCCGACGTGCACCAGCCCTTCGTGGACTTCCAGGGCGCGCACGTCGCGTTCGTTGAACATCGCGTCGGTGCGGATCTTGATGTAGTCGGCCCCCGCTGCCGCATCGGCGACGATCCCGTCGGACTCAAACACCCGAATGGTTTCCTCGGCTTCGCCAAACACTTTGTTCAAGCGGGTTTGCAGCAGGTGGACGGCGTCCTTGGCGGTCAAGGTTTTCGGCTCGTCCTTGAGGTCGCCACGGCCGTCGATGTTGTTGAGGTATTCGGACAACATCATGCCCAGGTCGGACAAGGTCGGGTCACCGGCGTGGAACGCATCGGACGCAGCGCCGTACAACTCCTGCGATATCAGGCCGAAATCTTCGGTGCCGCGCGCTTCGAGCATGCGCACCACCATGCGGTATTCCTTGCACATGCGCCGCATGATCTGGCCGACCGGGTTGAACTGGCCGAGCTGGCGGGTGATGTCGCGTTCGATGTTCTGGAACTCCAGCTTCACTTTGCTGGAGTCGAACGCCAGTGGCCGGTTGAGATAGTAGTCGCGGTCCACCGCCGGCATTTCCTTGCCCTTGGCCTTGAGGAAACCCTTGCGAATGCTCTCGTCCCATTTGACCGCATCGAGCACGCGGATCGGCGTCTGCGCCAGCACAATGCGATCGGACAAAATGCGTATCGACTGCTGGTAATCGTCCACCCGAAACTCCTGTAGAAACCGTTATGTGCAGGGTTTATTTGGCTTTGGCCTGGCGCTGGTAACGCACCACTTCGACGAACACGTCGGAGTTGGCCGGGTCGTCGAGGTAGGCGGACACCTGATCCATGCTGCTTTCGACCAACACGCCATCGCCGTCGTCGGTTTGAACGTTTTGGCCGCCCAGGACCTTCTGTCCGATCGCCTGTTTAATTTGTTCAAGGTCGAGGTTGTACACCACCAGCTCATGCTTGTCGGTCAGTTCAAACCCGCCGATGGTGAAATTTCCACCGAACTGCGCCGGCACCTTCGCCGAGAAATACCAGCGACTGCCGTGGCGCGTCACGGTGAACGGATACGCTTCGCGCTCCCTGGGTTTGGCGCGGAAGTAGCTGACCGCCTGATAGTGATTGTCGCCAACGCGGGTCAGTTCCAGGTTGACCGGTTCACCCCAGGCGTTGGTGCTGGTCCATTTGCCGATCAACCCTTTGGGCGCAGGCTCGCTGGTGGGCAGCGGTTCCTTGAAGGTCACCAGACAGCCACTGAGCAGCAGGAACGACAAGGCGATCACGACGGCACGCCAGGCTTTCATTCAACACTCCCTTTGAACACATCACCGACCTTCAGCGATCGCGTTATACCGACGCCAGCACCAAATGCATATAACGCGTAAGTATGCCGAGCATTTCCTCTTCGGCGACCGGCTCGGCGTCGTTGAGCAGGCCCTGATATTCCATCCGTCCGATTATAGCCGTCAACACCTTGGCATCCTGTTGCGGCTCGCGGGAACCCAATACCTGGAAAAGCTGGCAGGAGCCCTGCAACAGAATCTGCTGATGCGAGCGCACCAGCCCGGCCAGTCGCGGGTTGAGCAACGCTTCCTGACGGAACGCCTGCTCGGCCATCAAATGTTCACGGCGGGTGATCAGTTGCCGGTGAACATAGTCCGTCATCAGCCGCGCAATGTCGTCCGCCAGTTTCGAACGCGCCGGCGGGCTGCCATCGCCACTGGCGATCATGTCGCGCAGCAAGCCTTCGTTGTTCACCCACAACTTGGCCATGTAGGCCGCGCTGCGTTCGACGTATTGAGCGAAGGTATCGGTGAGCAGGTCGTCGATATCCTTGAAATAGTAAGTGGTCGCCGACAACGGCACTTGCGCCTCGGCAGCCACCGCGCGGTGCCTGACGGCCCGCACACCATCACGCACGACAATGCGCATGGCGGCATCGAGAATGTCCTGTCGACGCTGCTCGCTGCCCTGTCGGCTGGCCTTGCGGCCCTGGTACTGAACACTTTCAGCGACCGCAGTGGCGATACCCGCTGCACCTTCTTGAGCCATTGCACCCTTCACGACAGGAATCCTCTCACTTCAAAAGTAACTATTTGATACGTTTGTACCAGACAGGCAATAAAAAGCCGCCTGAAAAGGCGGCTTTTTAATAAAAACACTTACGCTTGTGGCCGCATGTGCGGGAACAGGATCACGTCGCGGATCGACGGTGAGTTGGTCAGCAACATCACCAGACGGTCGATGCCGATGCCTTCACCTGCCGTCGGCGGCATGCCGTACTCCAGCGCGCGAACGAAGTCGGCGTCGTAGTGCATGGCTTCGTCGTCGCCGGCGTCCTTGTCGGCCACCTGCGCCATGAAACGCTCGGCCTGGTCTTCCGCGTCGTTCAACTCGGAATAGGCGTTGGCGATTTCACGGCCGCCGATGAACAGCTCGAAACGGTCGGTGACGTTCGGGTTGTCGTCGTTGCGACGGGCCAGCGGCGACACTTCGAACGGGTACTGGGTAATGAAGTGCGGCTGCTCCAGCTTGTGCTCGACCAGTTCTTCGAAAATCATCACCTGCAGCTTGCCCAGGCCTTCAAAGCCCAGCACCTTGGCGCCAGCTTTCTTGGCGATGGCGCGGGCCTTGTCGATGTCGTTCAGGTCGTCAGCGGTCAACTCAGGGTTGTACTTGAGGATCGAGTCGAACACCGACAGACGCACGAACGGCTCGCCGAAATGGAACACCTTGTCGCCGTACGGCACGTCGGTGCTGCCCAGAACCAGCTGCGCCAGCTCACGGAACAGTTCTTCGGTCAGGTCCATGTTGTCTTCATAGTCGGCGTAGGCCTGGTAGAACTCCAACATGGTGAATTCAGGGTTGTGACGAGTCGAAACACCTTCGTTACGGAAGTTGCGGTTGATCTCGAACACTTTCTCGAAACCACCGACCACCAGGCGCTTGAGGTACAGCTCCGGTGCGATACGCAGGAACATTTCCATGTCCAGCGCGTTGTGGTGAGTTTCGAATGGCTTGGCTGCCGCGCCGCCCGGAATGGTTTGCAGCATCGGCGTTTCCACTTCCAGGAAGTCACGCTTCATCAGGAAGCTGCGGATGTGGGCGATGACTTGCGAACGCACGCGGAACGTCTGGCGCACGTCTTCGTTGACGATCAGGTCAACGTAGCGCTGACGATAGCGCTGTTCGGTGTCGGTCAGGCCGTGGTGCTTGTCCGGCAGCGGGCGCAGGGACTTGGTCAGCAGGCGCACGCTGGTCATTTCGACGTACAGGTCGCCCTTGCCGGAACGGGCCAGGGTGCCTTCGGCGGCAATGATGTCGCCCATGTCCCAGGTTTTCACCGCGGCCAGGGTTTCTTCCGACAGGGTCTTGCGGTTGACGTAGACCTGGATGCGACCGGTCATGTCCTGGATCACCATGAACGAGCCACGGTTGAGCATGATGCGACCGGCAACCTTGACCGGGATTGCAGCCTCTGCCAGCTCTTCCTTGGTCTTGTCCGCGTACTGCTTCTGCAGGGCATCGCAGTAGTTTTCGCGGCGGAAGTCGTTCGGGAAGGCATTGCCCTTGGCGCGCTCGGCAGCAAGCTTTTCCTTGCGCAGGGCGATCAGGGAGTTTTCTTCCTGTTGCAGGGCTTGCGGGTCGAGTTCTAGGTCGCTCATGTCTTTAAATATTCCATCTGGTTCGTTGTCCCCGGCCTGCGGCCGGGGATCGCCGGCAAGCCGGCTCCTACAGGGGATCGCGGTGTGTCAGTAACTTACAGCCCGGATTTCAGGCTGGCTTCCAGGTATTCGTCGATGTCGCCATCGAGCACCTTGTCGCAGTCGCTGCGTTCGATGTTGGTGCGCAGATCCTTGATCCGCGAGGCATCCAGCACATACGAACGAATCTGATGACCCCAGCCGATATCCGACTTGGTGTCTTCCAGCGCCTGGGACGCGGCGTTGCGCTTCTGCATTTCCTGCTCGTACAACTTGGCCCGCAGCATTTTCATGGCGGTGTCCTTGTTCGCGTGCTGGGAACGTTCGTTCTGGCAGCTGACCACGGTGTTGGTCGGTACGTGGGTGATACGTACGGCCGAGTCGGTGGTGTTTACGTGCTGACCACCGGCACCGGAGGAACGATAGGTGTCGATCCGCAGGTCTGCCGGGTTGATTTCGATTTCCACCTTGTCATCGATCTCGGGGGAAACGAACACCGCCGAGAAAGAGGTGTGGCGACGGTTGCCGGAGTCGAACGGGCTCTTGCGCACCAGACGGTGGACGCCGATCTCGGTACGCAGCCAGCCAAAGGCGTATTCGCCCTTGATGTGCACGGTAGCACCCTTGATCCCGGCGACTTCACCGGCCGACAGTTCCATGATGGTCGCGTCAAAACCGCGTTTGTCAGCCCAGCGCAGGTACATGCGCAACAGGATGTTGGCCCAGTCCTGGGCTTCGGTGCCGCCAGAACCGGCCTGGATGTCCAGGTACGCGTTGTTCGGGTCCATTTCGTGGCTGAACATGCGACGGAATTCCAGTTTGGCCAGATTTTCCTCGAGACGGGCCAGTTCCGCGACGACATCGCTCACTGCGCCTTCGTCGTTCTCTTCGACGGCCATGTCCAGCAGGTCGCGGCAATCGGCCAGACCGGTGTTCAGCTCGTCGAGGGTTTCGACGATCTGCGCCAGCGCAGAGCGCTCGCGGCCCAGCTCCTGGGCGTATTCAGGCTTGTTCCAGACACTCGGATCTTCAAGCTCGCGATTGACTTCAGTCAGACGCTCATGCTTTTGATCGTAGTCAAAGATACCCCCGAATAGTTTCGGAGCGCTCGGACAGGTCCTTGATGGTGTTAAGGATCGGGTTGATTTCCATGGCGGGCAGCACTCGTTGGCGAACTTTTGAAAGCCGGCGAGTATAACGGCAAACAGCCTGTAACGGCAGTCCGCTTGGCTGAAAAGGCAAGCCCCTGTAGGAGTCGATGCGTTTACCCGATCCCCACCTGATTACGCCCATTGTGCTTCGCCAGATACAGGCCCTTGTCCGCCGCCGAAATCAAGTCACGGCAATTGCTGCCCGTTTGCGGGGTAATGGTCGACAGGCCGATGCTGATGGTCAGGCTCGCGCCCTCGGCCGGGGAAATGTGCGGAATTTTCAGGGCTTCCACGGTCATGCGCAGCTTTTCCGCCATCAGTCGCGCGCCGCCCTGGGAGGTGCTGGGCAGGACCAGGGCGAATTCTTCACCGCCGTAACGGGCCGGCAGGTCCGAAGGCCGGGCGCTGGCGTCACGGATGGCCGCAGCGACCTTGCGCAGGGCTTCGTCGCCTTCCAGGTGGCCGAAGGTGTCGTTGTAGGTCTTGAAGTAGTCCACGTCGATCATCAGCAACGACAATTGGCTCTGTTCACGCAGTGCGCGGCGCCATTCCAGTTCCATGTACTCGTCGAAATGCCGGCGGTTCGACAGCCCGGTCAGGCCGTCGGAGTTCATCAGCCGTTGCAGCACCAGGTTGGTGTCGAGCAACTGCTGCTGGCTGACCCGCAACGCGCGGTACGCCGCGTCACGCTGCAGCAACATCATGTAGGAGCGCGAGTGATAGCGAATCCGCGCAACCAGTTCGATGTTGTCCGGCAGCTTGACCAGGTAATCGTTGGCCCCGGCCGCGAACGCCGCGCTCTTGATCAGCGGGTCTTCCTTGGTCGACAGGACGATGATCGGAATGTCCTTGGTCGCCGGATGATTGCGGTATTCGCGCACCAGGCTCAGGCCGTCAAGGCCGGGCATGACCAGATCCTGCAGGATCACCGTCGGCTTGATGCGCACTGCATGGGCAATGGCCTGGTGCGGGTCGGCGCAGAAATGGAAGTCGATGTTTTCTTCGTTCGACAACCCGCGTCGCACCGCCTCACCGATCATCGCCTGATCGTCGACCAACAACACCATGGCGGCATTTTCGTCCGTCTTGAAGGCGTCGAGCTGTAATTCATTCATGTGCTTTCACCTGAATACTACCGGGACCAGGATTGCTGCTTAGGGTAGTCATTTTGGAAAAATCTCCAGCAATCGTGGCGCTATCTTGTCCAGCGGACGTATTTCCACGGCGGCATCGATGGCCGCGGCCGCCTTGGGCATGCCGTACACCGCACTGCTGTTTTGGTCTTGTGCGATGGTCAGGTAGCCCTGCCGACGCATGAGTTTAAGTCCCTGCGCGCCATCACGGCCCATGCCAGTGAGCAAAACGCCTACCGCATCGCCATTCCAGTAATTGGCCACGCTTTCGAAAAAAACATCGATCGAGGGCCGATAAATTTCGTTGACCGGTTCGGCGGTGTAGGCCAGCGTGCCGTTTTTCAACAAGCGAATATGGTGATTGGTGCCAGCCAGCAGGACGGTGCCGCTTTGCGGTGGTTCGCCCTCCTGAGCCAGGCGAACGTTGAGGCCGCTGGCGCTGGCGAGCCATTCGGCCATGCCGGCGGCGAACACCTGGTCAACGTGCTGCACCAGCACGATGGCCGGGGAAAAGTTCCGTGGCAGCCCCTTGAGCAAGACTTCCAGCGCCGCCGGCCCGCCTGCGGACGAACCAATGGCGATCAGGCTCTGGCGCGAGCCCGAACTGCGTGCCGGGCTTGGTGCGGATCGCTCGCGGCTGCCCTTGTCGCCGATCAGCCAGCCGATGTTCAGAATCTTGCGCAGCAACGGCGCCGCCGCTTCCTGGGCATTGCCGGCACCGAGGGCCGGGGTGTCGACCACGTCCAGCGCGCCGTGGCCCATGGCTTCGAACACCCGGTGTACGTTCTGCTGGCGATCGACCGTGACGATGACGATGGCGCAGGGCGTTTCGGCCATGATCCGTCGAGTGGCCTCCACCCCGTCCATCACCGGCATGATCAGGTCCATCAGGATCAGGTCGGGTGTCTGCTCGGCACACTTCTGTACCGCTTCCTTGCCATTGCCTGCGACCCAGATCACCTGGTGCGCCGGCTCGAAAGCCAAGGCCCGGCGCAAGGCTTCCACAGCCATGGGCATGTCGTTGACGATGGCGATTTTCATGCCCGCGCTCCTCCTATGAGCTCAACCACTGCATCGAGCAGGGCATCGTCATGAAAACTGGCTTTGGCTAGATAATAGTCGGCTCCTGCGTCCAGTCCACGACGACGGTCCTCTTCGCGATCCTTGTAGGACACCACCATCACCGGCAGCGATTGCAGGCGGTTGTCCCGGCGCAACAAAGTCACTAGCTCGATACCGTCCATGCGCGGCATATCAATGTCGGTGATCAGCAGATCGAAATCCTCCGAACGCAGGGCGTTCCAGCCGTCCATGCCGTCGACTGCGACGGCCACGTCATAACCACGATTGAGCAGCAGTTTGCGTTGCAGTTCGCGAACGGTCAGAGAATCGTCGACCACCAGAATCCGCTTGCGGGCCGCTTCGGCCGCCTGGTTGCTGTGGCGCGCGATACGTTCCAGACGCCCGGTGTTGAGCAGTTTATCCACGGAACGCAGCATGTCCTCGACGTCGACGATCAACACCACCGAACCGTCGTCGAGCAAGGCCCCGGCGGAAATGTCCTGGACCTTGCCCAAGCGCTCATCCAGCGGCAACACGACCAGCGTGCGCTCGCCGATGAAGCGCTCGACCGCCACCCCATAAATCGTATCGCGCTCGCGGATGACCACGACTTTGAGGGTCTGCTGACTGCCCTGGCTCGCCGGACGTTGCAGCAATTGACTCGCCGCCACCAGCCCGACATGCCGGCCTTCATGCCAGAAGTGCTGCCGGCCCTCGACCTGCACGATGTCCGCCGGCTCCAGATCGCACATGCGTTCGATATGCGCCAGCGGGAAGGCATAGGCTTCGTCGCCGACGTCCACCACCAGACTGCGCACCACCGACAGGGTCAACGGCACCTCAAGATGGAAGCGACTGCCCTCACCCGCCGTCTGCTCCAGCACCACCGCCCCGCGCAACTGGCGGACCATGTGCTGCACCGCATCCAGACCGACTCCGCGTCCGGAAACTTCGGTGACGGTGTCGCGCAGGCTGAAACCCGGCAGGAACAGGAACGTCAGCAGCTCTTCTTCACTCAACTGCGCGGCGGTTTCGGCCGGGGACAACTGGCGTTCGATGATGCTGCGGCGGACCTTCTCCAGATCCACGCCATTGCCGTCATCGCTCAGCTCCAAAACCAGCAACCCGGCCTGATGGGAGGCGCGCAGACGGATCAGGCCTTCCTCCGGTTTGCCGGCCAACAACCGTTGCTCCGGGGTTTCGATGCCGTGGTCCACGGCATTGCGCAGCAGGTGCGTCAGTGGCGCTTCGAGTTTTTCCAATACATCGCGGTCGACCTGGGTTTTCTCACCTTCGATCTCCAGTCGCACCTGCTTGCCAAGACTGCGGCCCAAGTCGCGAACCATGCGCACCTGACCGGTCAACACATCGGCGAATGGGCGCATGCGACAGGCCAGTGCCGTGTCGTACAACACCTGTGCACGCTGGCTGGCCTGCCAGGCGAACTCATCCAGTTCAGCGTTTTTTTCCACCAGCAACTGCTGGGATTCGGCCAGTAATCGACGGGCATCCTCCAGGGCTTCCTGGGCTTCGAGGCTCAGGGCATGGTCCTTGAGATGGACGTTGAGGTTCTCCAGCGCTCGCAGGCCGTTGTCCTGCATGCGCTTAAGGCGCTGCATGGTGGCCAGGTGAGGTTTGAGCCGCAGGGTTTCCACCAGCGACTTGCTTGACAGATCCAGCAGGCTGTTCAGGCGTTCGGCGGTCACCCGCAGCACGCGCTCGCCGTTCTCAGTGGCGCGTTTGGTCTTTTTCGGGGCGGCCGGTGGCGCTTCGATGACCGGCTCCGGGATTTCAATCTTTGCCACGGGTGCTTCGAGCTGAAGCTCGGCCATGACCGGAGCGATCGGCGCCATAGTCGGTGCGACGGCAGCGGCCGGATCGAGCAAACGCGCCATCAACCCGACATAAGCTTCAATATCAGCAGGCGCCGGCGCGCTGCCGGGGGTGGCGATGCGCATCAGCAGATCCGTGCCCTGCAGCAACGCATCTATATGTTCGGGGCGCAGGTACAGCCGCCCTTCCTGGGCACTGACCAGGCAATCTTCCATGACGTGGGCAACACTGACCCCGGCATCGACCCCGACGATTCGTGCGGCGCCCTTGAGCGAGTGCGCCGCACGCATGCACGATTCAAGTTGATCGGCCAGGGTCGGGTCACGCTCCAGCGCCAACAGACCTGCGCTCAATACCTGGGTCTGGGCCTCGGCTTCCAGGCTGAACAGTTCAAGCAAAGAGGCATCGCGCATTTGCTCGGGGGTCATGTGAGGCTCCGGGTCACGGCAGACAGCAGCTGTTCTTCATCCAGCCAACGCAGACTGCGACCTCTGAATTGCAACACGCCTCGGGTGTATTTGGCATTGGCCTGATCGCCGGATGTCGAAGCGGCTTCGAGCAGGCGCTCGTCGATGGCGTGAATGCCGTCTACCTCGTCCACCGGCACCACCACCGGTCCACCGTGGGCGGCAATGATTAGCATGCGCGGCATGACCCGCGCGCCCGTCGCCACACTGCTGACGCCGTCAAGCCCGAGCAATTCCACCAGCGACAGGCACGCCACCAACGCACCGCGTACGTTCGCTACGCCGAGCAAGGCCCGGGAGCGCTGATGCGGCAAAGAGTGAATGGCTTGCATCGGCGCTACTTCCACCAGGCTGCGCGTCGCCAGACCTAACCATTCTTCACCGAGGCGGAACATCAGCAGCGAGCGGGTTTTGACCTCGCTTTCGAGCGTGCCAACCACGTGTTCGCGATCTTCCTGCTGCAAGGCATAGCGATCCAGCAAGCGTGTCGCCGCAGCCGAATACACCGCGCAATTGCGGCAATGAATGTGCTCGATCAGCAACGGGCAAGACTTGTCGCCGTGGATACCGATGCGGTTCCAGCAATCGTCGATGGCCTGGGCATCTTCACGGGTGACGCCAAAGGTGTCGGAGGCAATCATCGTTTACGCTCACTGTCAGCGGTGCGCTCGCTACGGGCGGCGCGGTCCTGCAATCGTCTGGCTCCGACGGTATCGCCCTGGGATTGCAGCAAGGCAGCCAGGTGCATCAATGCGTCGGGATGTTGCGGTTCGAGGTACAACGCCTTGCGGTAATAGCCCTGGGCTTCCAGGACACTGCCGGCGACATCGCTGAGCAAACCGAGCCAGTAAAACACTTGGGCCACCGGTTCGTGACTGCGCAGGTAACTGTCGCACGCGGAGCGGGCCTCGGCACTTTTACCTTCATTGGCCAGCGCGGCGATGTTCGCCAGCAGCGTGGCGGCATCGGCGTTGACCGGTTTCGCAGATTGCGTAGGCCGGTCAATGCTGGCGAACGGGCGCCTGATGGCCGGCGCCGGCACGACATTGCGCACCGGTTGCGGCACCGGCAAGGGTGCAGGCACGAATATCGGCAACGGCTCAGGTTCCGCAGCGCTCTGGCGGCTGAAGGCAAAGGACTGTGGGATGCCGATCGAACGCATGCCCAATCGCCCCAGCAAGCTGCCCTCGGCCGGGCCGATAAACAGCACGCCGTCGACATGGGTCAGGCGCTTGAGCACTTCGAAAACCTGTTTTTGTGTGACCAGATCGAAGTAGATCAACAGATTGCGGCAGAACACAAAATCATAGGGTGGCTCGTTGGCGAGCAAGGTCGGATCGAGCAGATTGCCGACTTGCAGACGCACTTGATCCAGCACCCGGGCGCTGAGATGGTAACCATCATTCTCAGGCGTGAAATAACGGTCGCGATACTCGATGTCCTGCCCGCGAAAAGAGTTCTTGCCATACACCGCGCGCCGGGCTTTCTCCACCGACAACGGGCTGACGTCCATGCCTTCGACCTTGAACTGGTGCGGTTTGAACCCGGCATCCAGCAGCGCCATGGCAATCGAATAGGGCTCTTCACCGGTGGAGCACGGCAGGCTGAGAATCCGCAGGGCGCGCAGGTTGTTGATGTCGGCCAACCGTTTGCTCGCCAGTTTCGCCAGGGTGGCGAAAGACTCCGGGTAACGGAAAAACCAGGTCTCTGGAACGATCACCGCTTCGATCAGCGCCTGTTGCTCGTCGCTGGAGCCCTGCAAAATGCACCAGTACTCGTCAGCCGTCTGCGCCGCCGACGCCGCACTGCGTTGCCGCACCGCACGCTCGATGATCGCCGGGCCGACGGAGGTTACGTCGAGGCCGATGCGCTCTTTGAGAAAATCGAAAAATCGCTGGTCGCTGCTCATGGACGGTCCTCAAGCAACGTCAGGTCCAGGGGCGGCGTCGGAAACAACAGCGCTCGCACCGGCTCATCCAGCAGATCGGCCACGCGTACCCATTGCAGCAAACCTTGCGCGTCTTCACGTACAGGCCCCAGATAGGGCGCCTGGCGATTATCCAGGCCATAGGGCTGAAAATCCGCCGGGTTGCAACGCAAGGTGTCAGTGGCCTGCTCCAGAATCAGCCCGAGCCATTTCGCCGGAGCGCATTCATCCGGGCGGTAATGCACCAGCACCAGCCGTGTACTGGTGCGCGCCTGCGCCGCAGTACCGAAGGTCAGCGCACTGAGGTCGATCACCGGCACCACCGCACCGCGATAGGCAAACACCCCGGCGACCCAGTGTGGCGCGTGGGCGATGGGTTTCAATGGCAGGCGCGGCAGCACTTCCACCACGTCGATGGCCTGCAAGGCATAGCGCTCGCTGCCGATGCGGAACACCAGAAACAACGCGTGCAACGCCTGCTTCACGGCAGTGCGTTTGGCCGTGAGTTCGCTCATCAGACTTTGAATCGCGAAACGCCGCTGCGCAGCCCGACGGCCACCTGGCTCAGTTCGTCGATGGCAAAACTGGCCTGGCGCAGGGATTCGACGGTCTGGCTGCTGGCATCGCCCAATTGCACCAGCGCGTGGTTGATCTGCTCGGCGCCGGTGGCCTGAGCCTGCATGCCTTCGTTGACCATCAACACCCGCGGCGCCAGCGCCTGCACTTGATGGATGATTTGCGACAGTTGCTCGCCCACCTGCTGCACTTCGGACATGCCGCGACGCACTTCTTCGGAGAACTTGTCCATGCCCATCACACCGGCCGACACCGCCGATTGAATCTCACGCACCATCTGCTCGATGTCGTAGGTCGCGACAGCCGTCTGATCCGCCAGACGCCGCACTTCGGTGGCGACCACGGCGAAACCGCGACCGTATTCACCGGCCTTCTCGGCCTCGATGGCGGCGTTGAGCGACAACAGGTTGGTCTGGTCGGCGACCTTGACGATCGTCACCACCACCTGATTGATGTTGCCGGCCTTCTCGTTGAGGATCGCCAGTTTGGCGTTGACCAGATCTGCTGCGCCCATCACCGAGTGCATGGTTTCTTCCATGCGTGCCAGGCCTTGCTGGCCGGAACCGGCGGCCACCGAGGCCTGATCGGCTGCGGTGGACACTTCGGTCATGGTGCGCACCAGATCACGGGAAGTCGCGGCGATTTCACGGGAAGTCGCGCCGATTTCAGTGGTGGTGGCGGCGGTTTCAGTGGCGGTGGCCTGCTGTTGCTTGGAAGTGGCGGCAATCTCGGTGACCGACGTGGTGACCTGCACCGACGAACGCTGCGCCTGGGACACCAGCGAGGTCAGCTCGGCCATCATGTCGTTGAAGCCGGTTTCCACGGCACCGAACTCGTCCTTGCGCTCAAGGTTCAGGCGACCGCTGAGGTCACCGGTGCGCATGATTTCCAGAATACTCACGATGCGGTTCATCGGCGCCATGATCGCGCGCATCAGCAACAGGCCACAGAGGGCGGCGGCCAGCACTGCGATCACCAGGGAAATGCCCATGATGACTTTGGCGGTGAGCACCGCATCGTCAATGGCCGCGATGTCCGCGTCCGCCACAGACTTGTTGTGACGCAGGATGTCATTGACCTTTACTCGACCCGCTGTCCAGGCGGGCGTCAGTTCAGCGTTAAACAGGTTGACGGCTTCGGCGTTCTGGTTGCGTTTATACAACTCGATTACCGCGGCCAGGATCCGATGGTAGTCCGCATGAAGTTGTTCGAACGCGGCGTACTCGACCCGGTCTTCATCGTCGGTAATCGTTCCACGGTAGAGGTCCATCTGCTCCTTCAACCGCTCGGCGTAGCCCTTGAAGTTCGCCGCATCTTCGGCGGTAAAGCCCTGCCCTTCCTCCATCCCGAGCATGGCCTGAATGCGCATATAACTGTCGGACCACGCCCCACGAATCATCGAGCTGTAATACAGGCCTGGCAAAGCGTCATCACGCACGCTGGCTTCGCTGCTTTCGATCTTCAGCAGCCGGGAATACGAGACGACCACCATCAGCAACATGATGGCGATAATTACCGCAAAGCTCGCCAAAATGCGTTGGCGCAACGTCCAGTTCTTCACAGTCAGTCCTCGGGAGCATTTCGAAATGCGGGGAGTATAGCCGAGGGCGCTGTTTCATTTATAAGACGGTTTCGCACCACTTCTCATCTCGCCGGAAAAAGCCGGGATGGGCTCTGGGTGGGGACTTTCCGTTAATTGGGGTGTCGGGGGTTAGGGGTGATTCGGCAGAAAGGGGCCGTGGAATGGTCATTGAGGAATAGAGTACTGCTCAAGAGATCAAAAGATCGCAGCCTGCGGCAGCTCCTGCAAATGGACACCGATCCAATGCAGGAGCTGCCGCAGGCTACGACCTGTTCAGGATCTACGTGGAAGCCTGACGAACCTGCTTCTCCAACTCCGCCTTCAATCCCGGCTCAAGCTTGAGCTGGCGAGCCAGTTCGTCGAGGTAGGACTTCTCCATGAAGCTCTCTTCATCCACCAGCATCACACTGGCGATGTACATCTCGGCAGCCATTTCCGGGGTCCTGGCGGCGCGGGCGACATCGCTCGGGTCCAGCGGCTTGTTGAGTTCGGCGTGCAGCCAGTGTTGCAGTTCCTGATCGTTGTCGAGCTTGGTGAATTCACCCTCGATCAGCTCGCGTTCGCGCTCGTCGATGTGCCCGTCAGCCTTGGCCGCCGCCACCAGCGCCTTGAGAATCGCCTGGCTGTGCTGCTCGACTTGAGCCGCCGGCAAGCGGTCGAGGGTATGTGGTTCTGTCTTCGGTGCACTGCCTTGCTGCGCCTGCCAGTTGCCGTAGGCTTTGTAGGCAATCACGCCCAAAGCGGCCAGGCCGCCATAGACCGCGACCTTGCCGCCAACCTTGCGCGCCTTCTTGCTGCCCAGCAGCAGGCCCATCGCTCCCGCAGCCAAAGCACCCCCGCCAGCACCAGAGAGCAGGCTGCCGAGGCCGCCCGAGCCGCCACTGCCACCGAGCAAACCGCCGAGCCCGCCGGCAGCGGATTTGTTCTGCGTCCCGCCGGCCTTGTTCTGCAACATGTCCTGGCCCGATTTGAGCAACTGATCGAGCAATCCACGGGTGTTCATTTTTCCGCCTCCAAAAAAGGGTTCAACCGGACACTAAGGCCATCAGCCTAGATCGAAAGTGCCCGGTGATCCCCGGCGGGTGTGCTTCCAGATGTTGCTGTTCGGCCGATATCGGTCGTCAGGGGTAAGTCAGCGTCACCCGGTAATTTCCCGAGCGCACCGGTTGATTGGCGGCGTCCAGCAATACGTATTGCCGGGCGAACATCCCCCGGCCCTCAGAGCTCTCAACCAGCAGCTGGATTTGATGGACTGTCGAGTCGAGCGAGCTGACCGAACCCACCGGCTCCACGCTTTGCACTTCGACGCCAACGCCGCGCGCCAGGGCCGGGCAGCCATTCAATGCAAGACCGTTGGCCGTATCAGACACGACGCAGGGTGCCTCCACGATGGCGCCCTGAAAATGGATAGACATTGGAGTAGATGCAAAACAACTCCCGCTCAGACTCCACAACACCCCCAACCCGACCGACATCTTCCTGACATTCATTTCGACACCTCCATTGAAAAGGCTCATGCCTGATAAGGAGTGTCGGCGAAAAATCGAAATAGGTTAGGCCGTCGGCGAAGTTCTTCGCAGTGTGCCAGCCTGCCGGTATCCATGAGAAAAAAAGATATACACTCGAACAATTCTAGAAAAACCGCCCACCGGGTACTTTCCAATGATGACCTTGCGTCAGATCCGTCATTTCATTGCTGTGGCCGAGACCGGCTCGATTTCTGCCGCCGCGCAAACCGCGTTCATTTCCCAATCAACCCTGACCCTGGCGATCCAGCAACTGGAAGAAGAGATCGGCGTCAGCCTGTTCAACCGCCATGCCAAGGGCATGACCCTGACCCACCAGGGTCACCAGTTTCTGCGCCAGGCGCACTTGATTCTGGCCACCGTGGACAACGCCAAACGCAGCCTGCAACAAAGCACCGATCAGGTCGCCGGGCAGTTGATCATCGGGGTGACCAGCCTGGTGGCCGGTTATTACCTGGCGGATTTGCTCACGCGCTTCCAGCGCGCTTATCCCAACGTCGAAATCCGCGTGATGGAAGATGAGCGCCCGTACATCGAGCATTTGCTGGTCAGCGGCGAGATCGATGTGGGCGTGCTGATCCTTTCCAACCTGGAAGACCGTCACGCCTTGCAAACCGAAGTGCTGACCCATTCGCCCCACCGGCTATGGCTGCCGGCCCAGCATCCGTTGCTGGAACACGACAGCATCAACCTCGCTGATGTGGCCCGCGAGCCGCTGATTCAGCTGAATGTCGATGAAATGGACCGCAACGCCCAGCGCATGTGGACGGCGGCCTCGCTGCAACCGCGCATCACCTTGCGCACCGCCTCGACCGAAGCGGTGCGAAGCCTGGTTGCCGCCGGCCTGGGCGTTTCGATCCAACCGGACATGACCTATCGCCCATGGTCACTGGAGGGAGACATCATCGAAGCGCGGCCCATTGCTGACCTGAGCCAGACCCTAGACGTCGGCCTGGCCTGGCGTCGCGGCACGGCGCGCCCGGCCTTGGTCGACCCGTTTCTCACCGTCGCCCGGGAACAACCCCAT
This sequence comes from Pseudomonas sp. NFX224, assembly GCF_048565165.1. Lineage (NCBI taxonomy): Bacteria > Pseudomonadati > Pseudomonadota > Gammaproteobacteria > Pseudomonadales > Pseudomonadaceae > Pseudomonas > Pseudomonas sp. NFX224. The sequence goes on from NZ_CP183416.1 coordinate 1,735,065, forward strand.
GGCGGACGCAAGCCATCTATTTAATCGAACGCCACCTTCAGTATTTAGAATTTGTCGACCTCGGGTCCGCGCACTAGTCTTGCTGCATCTATATAAGACGGCCGGCCCCGAGACACAGGGAGCAGCATGGCCACACCAGAAAAGAGAACCCGAAAAATGGCTGGCGCGCAGACCCCGTTGTTCACCGCCTTGTTAATCGATGGTGAATTAGTCGCAGGGCAAGGCTGTGTCGAGCCGATTCTCAACCCGGCCACCGGCGAAGTCCTGACGCAGATCGCCGAAGCCAGCACCGAACAAGTCGAAGCCGCCATCCTCGCCGCCCACCGCGCCTTCGCCGGTTGGTCGCGGACCACGCCGCAGCAGCGCTCGAACCTGCTGCTGGACATCGCCAACGCCATCGAAAAAAACGCCGACCTGCTCGCCCGCCTCGAATCCCTGAACTGCGGCAAGCCACTGCACCTGGCCCGTCAGGACGACCTGAGTGCCACGGTCGACGTGTTCCGTTTCTTCGCCGGGGCCGTGCGCTGCCAGACCGGCCAGCTCAGCGGCGAATACCTGCCGGGCTACACCAGCATGGTGCGGCGCGATCCTATCGGGGTCGTGGCATCGATTGCGCCGTGGAACTACCCGATCATGATGGCCGCGTGGAAAATCGCCCCGGCCCTGGCCGCTGGCAACACGCTGGTGTTCAAGCCGTCGGAGCACACGCCGCTGTCGATCCTGGCCCTGGCCCCGGCGCTGGCCGAGATCCTGCCGCGCGGTGTGATCAACATTGTTTGCGGCGGTGGTGAAGGCGTCGGCAGCCATTTGGTCAGTCATCCTAAAGTGCGCATGGTGTCGCTGACCGGCGATATCGTCACTGGCCAGAAAATCCTCCAGGCCGCCGCCAAAACCCTCAAGCGCACCCACCTCGAACTCGGCGGCAAAGCCCCGGTGATCGTCTGCAACGATGCCGACATCCAGGCAGTCGTCGAAGGCGTGCGCACTTATGGCTATTACAACGCCGGGCAGGATTGCACCGCCGCGTGCCGGGTTTATGCTCAGGCCGGGATTCACGACCGCCTGGTGAGTGAACTCGGCGCCGCCGTCAGCAGCCTGCGCTTCGCCGGCAAGCGCGATGCCGACAACGAAATCGGCCCGCTGATCAGCACTCGCCAGCGCGATCGCGTGGCCAGTTTCGTCGAGCGCGCCCTCGGCCAGCCGCACATCGAGCGGGTGACCGGTGCCGCGGTGCATTCCGGTGCCGGCTTCTATTACCAGCCGACGTTGCTGGCCGGTTGCAAGCAAAGCGATGAAATCGTCCAGCGCGAAGTGTTCGGGCCGGTGGTCACCGTGACCCGTTTCGATCAACTTGAACAAGCGGTGGACTGGGCCAACGATTCCGAATACGGGCTGGCGTCGTCGGTCTGGACCCAAAACCTGGACAAGGCCATGCAGGTCGCGGCTCGCTTGCAATACGGCTGCACCTGGATCAACAGCCATTTCATGTTGGTCAGCGAAATGCCCCACGGCGGCCTGAAACGTTCGGGCTACGGCAAAGACCTCTCCAGCGATTCGCTCCAGGACTACAGCGTGGTGCGGCACATCATGGCGCGCCACGGGCAACATCTCTGACTACGCTAATAACAAGCCGCTGACGGCATGCTTCACCACGTTCACAACTGCCCCGACCATAATTTAAAGAAGAGGGAATTCCCATGTTCGTGCACAAGACCGCACTGCTCAGTGCAATCACCACCGCGCTGCTGGCCAGTGCCAGTGTCCAGGCCGCCGAGCCGCTGAAGGCTGTCGGCGCAGGCGAAGGTCAACTGGATATCGTGGCGTGGCCGGGCTATATCGAACGTGGCGAAAGCGACAAGGCCTATGACTGGGTGACCGGTTTCGAGAAAGAAACCGGCTGCAAGGTCAACGTGAAAACAGCGGCCACCTCCGACGAGATGGTCAGTCTGATGGCCAAGGGTGGCTACGACCTGGTGACCGCGTCCGGCGACGCCTCGTTGCGGCTGATCGTCGGCAAGCGTGTGCAGCCGATCAACACGGCGCTGATCCCGAACTGGAAAGACCTCGACCCGCGCCTCAAAGATGCGCCGTGGTACGTGGTCAACAAACAGACCTACGGCACCCCGTATCAGTGGGGCCCGAACGTGTTGATGTACAACACCAACGTATTCAAGACCGCACCGACCAGCTGGGGCGTGCTGTTCAATGCGGAAAACCTGCCGGACGGCAAACCGAACAAGGGCCGCGTGCAGGCCTATGACGGCCCGATCTACATTGCCGACGCGGCGCTGTACCTCAAATCGGCCAAACCGGAACTGGGCATCCAGAACCCCTACGAACTGACCGAAGCGCAGTACAAGGCTGTGCTTGATCTGCTGCGCGCGCAGCAGCCGTTGATCCACCGCTACTGGCACGACACCACCGTGCAAATGAGTGACTTCAAGAACGAAGGCGTGGTCGCGTCAGGCGCCTGGCCGTATCAGGTCAACGGTCTGATCAACGAGAAGCAGCCGATTGCTTCGACCATCCCGAAAGAAGGCGCCACCGGGTGGGCCGACACCACCATGTTGCACGCCGAAGCCAAGCACCCGAACTGCGCCTACAAGTGGATGGACTGGTCGCTGCAACCGAAAGTCCAGGGTGACGTAGCGGCGTGGTTCGGTTCGTTGCCAGCCGTACCGGCCGCGTGCAAGGAGAGCGAACTGCTCGGAGCCGAAGGCTGCAAGACCAACGGTTTCGACCAGTTCGACAAGATCGCCTTCTGGAAAACCCCGCAGGCTGAAGGCGGTAAATTCGTACCGTACAGCCGTTGGACCCAGGACTACATCGCGATCATGGGCGGTCGTTAACACCTCCTCACCTGAGGCGAGGGAGCTTGCTCCCGCTGGGTGGCGATGCCGCCCCGAAACCAGTCAATGCGGTCAGTCAGTCAAACCGCATCAACTGTTTTAGGGAGTGCTCCGCCCTGGAGCGCCAGCCCGGTCCAGCGGGAGCAAGCTCCCTCGCCACAAATGCACTTTGATTTTGTTTTTTCAGAAGTCCAGGCAGGGCCGCTGCGACGGCCCTCGCCTTTTTGGAGCACCGCACCATGACGCTTGCAGTCCAGTTCACCAACGTTTCCCGTCAGTTCGGCGAAGTGAAAGCCGTAGACCGGGTTTCCATCGACATCCAGGACGGCGAGTTTTTCTCCATGCTCGGACCTTCGGGTTCGGGCAAAACCACCTGTTTGCGCCTGATCGCCGGTTTTGAACAACCGAGCGCAGGCTCCATCCGCATTCATGGCGAAGAGGCCGCGGGCCTTCCGCCCTATCAGCGTGACGTGAACACCGTGTTCCAGGATTACGCGCTGTTCCCGCACATGAACGTTCGCGACAACGTCGCCTACGGCTTGAAAGTCAAAGGCGTCGGCAAAACCGAACGCCTCAAGCGTGCCGAAGAGTCCCTCGACATGGTCGCCCTCGGCGGCTACGGCGAGCGCAAACCGGTGCAGCTTTCCGGTGGTCAGCGCCAGCGTGTGGCCCTGGCTCGCGCATTGGTCAACCGTCCGCGTGTGCTGTTGCTTGACGAGCCGCTCGGTGCGCTGGATTTGAAACTGCGCGAGCAAATGCAAGGCGAGCTGAAAAAACTGCAACGCCAACTCGGCATCACCTTCATTTTCGTCACCCACGACCAGACCGAAGCGTTGTCGATGTCCGACCGCGTCGCCGTGTTCAACAAGGGCCGCATCGAACAGGTCGACTCACCACGCAACCTGTACATGAAGCCGGCGACGACCTTCGTGGCTGAGTTCGTCGGTACTTCCAACGTGATTCGCGGTGATCTGGCCAAGCAGTTGAGCGGCAACCCACAGCCGTTTTCGATTCGCCCGGAACACGTGCGTTTCGCCGAAGGGCCGCTGGCCAGCCACGAGATCGAAGTCAGCGGCTTGCTGCACGACATCCAGTACCAGGGCAGCGCCACCCGCTATGAACTGAAACTGGAAAACGGCCAGACCCTGAACATCAGCCAGGCCAACAATCAGTGGATCGACAGCAGCGCGCAACACCAGACCGGGCAGCGCCTCAGCGCACGCTGGGCGCGGGAAGCGATGGTCCAGTTGCACGACACCGTTGCCGGCGGGGTGTGAAATGAGCACTTTGGCCATTTCTCCAACCTCGTCGGGCGGCTCGCCATTGCGCAGGTTCTCCAACCTGCTGTATCGCCGGCCAAACCTGTACCTGTCGATGTTGCTGGTGCCGCCGCTGCTGTGGTTCGGCGCGATTTACCTGGGCTCGCTGCTGACCTTGTTGTGGCAAGGTTTCTACACCTTCGACGACTTCACCATGGCGGTCACGCCGGACCTGACCCTGGCGAACTTCGCCGCGTTGTTCCAGCCTTCGAACTTCGACATCATCCTGCGCACACTGAGCATGGCCATCGTCGTGTCGATCGCCAGCGCCATCGTCGCGTTCCCGATTGCCTACTACATGGCGCGCTACACCACCGGCAAAACCAAGGCGTTTTTCTACATCGCGGTGATGATGCCGATGTGGGCCAGCTACATCGTCAAGGCCTATGCCTGGACGTTGCTGTTGGCCAAGGGCGGCGTGGCACAGTGGTTCGTCCAGCATCTGGGGCTGGAACCGGTTTTGCAGTTCGTGCTGGGCATTCCGGGCGTCGGCGGCAGCACCTTGTCGACCTCGCACCTGGGGCGTTTCATGGTGTTCGTCTACATCTGGCTGCCGTTCATGATCCTGCCGATCCAGGCCTCGCTGGAACGCCTGCCGCCATCGCTGCTGCATGCCTCCGCCGACCTCGGCGCCAAGCCTCGCCAGACGTTCATGCAAGTGATTCTTCCATTGTCGATTCCGGGGATTGCCGCGGGCTCGATCTTCACCTTTTCGCTGACCCTGGGCGATTTCATCGTGCCGCAACTCGTCGGCCCCCCGGGTTACTTCGTCGGCAGCATGGTGTACGCCCAGCAAGGCGCGATCGGCAACATGCCGATGGCCGCCGCGTTCACGCTGGTGCCGATCGTGCTGATCGCCATCTACCTGTCCATCGTCAAACGTCTGGGGGCCTTCGATGCACTCTGAGAAAGCCTCAATAGGCCTGAAAATCGCAGCATGGGGCGGGTTGGTGTTCCTGCATTTCCCGATCCTGATCATCTTCCTGTACGCCTTCAACACCGAAGACGCGGCGTTCAGCTTTCCGCCCAAGGGCTTCACTCTGAAGTGGATCGGCGTGGCGTTCTCGCGGCCGGACGTGCTGGAAGCGATCAAGCTGTCGTTGCAGATCGCCGCGATTGCCACATTGATCGCCATGGTCCTTGGCACGCTGGCATCGGCGGCGTTGTACCGCCGGGACTTCTTCGGCAAGCAAGGCATCTCGCTGATGTTGATCCTGCCGATTGCACTGCCGGGGATCATCACCGGGATCGCGCTGCTGGCGACCTTCAAGACACTGGGCATTGAGCCTGGGATGTTCACCATCATCGTCGGCCACGCGACCTTCTGTGTGGTGATCGTCTACAACAACGTCATCGCCCGTTTGCGCCGTACCTCGCACAGCTTGATCGAGGCCTCGATGGACCTCGGTGCCGACGGCTGGCAGACCTTCCGCTACATCATCCTGCCGAATCTCGGTTCAGCGTTGCTGGCGGGCGGTATGTTGGCGTTCGCGCTGTCGTTCGACGAAATCATCGTCACCACCTTCACCGCCGGCCATGAACGCACCCTGCCGTTGTGGCTGCTCAACCAGCTCAGCCGCCCACGGGACGTGCCGGTGACCAACGTCGTGGCGATGCTGGTGATGATGGTCACCATGCTGCCGATTCTGGGTGCCTATTACCTGACGCGCGGTGGTGAGAGCGTTGCGGGGAGCGGCGGTAAGTAACTTCTTAATCGACAACGACTTTCCCCTGTGGGAGCGAGCCTGCTCGCGATAGCGATCTGACAGTCGACATCTTAGGTGAATGTTAGTCAGTCATCGCGAGCAGGCTCGCTTCCACAAGGGTCGGTTTTCAAAACAAGAACTGCTTTGAAGAGGACAATGCCATGCAAACCAAACTCTTGATCAACGGCCAACTGCAAGACGGCGAAGGCCCCGCCCAACCCGTATTCAATCCGGCGCTGGGCCGTGTGCTGGTGGAAATCAACGAAGCCAGCGAAGCCCAGGTCGATGCCGCCGTACGCGCCGCCGATGCTGCGTTCGACGGCTGGTCGCAAACCCCGCCGAAAGAACGTTCGCTGCTGCTGCTCAAACTCGCCGATGCCATTGAAGCCCACGGCGAAGAGCTGGCCAAACTGGAATCGGACAACTGCGGCAAGCCTTACAGCGCTGCGCTGAACGACGAGATCCCGGCGATTGCCGACGTGTTCCGCTTCTTCGCCGGCGCCAGCCGTTGCATGAGCGGCTCGGCCGGTGGCGAATACCTGCCCGGCCACACCTCGATGATCCGCCGCGACCCGGTGGGCGTGATCGCCTCCATCGCACCGTGGAACTACCCGTTGATGATGGTCGCCTGGAAAATCGCCCCGGCCCTCGCCGCCGGCAACACGGTGGTGCTCAAGCCGTCGGAACAAACCCCGCTGACCGCCCTGCGTCTCGCGCAACTGGCGTCGGAAATTTTCCCGGCCGGTGTGCTCAACCTGGTGTTCGGTCGTGGTCCGTCCGTGGGTAGTCCGCTGGTCACTCACCCGAAAGTGCGCATGGTGTCGTTGACCGGTTCGATTGCCACCGGTTCGAACATCATTTCCAGCACCGCCGACACCGTCAAACGCATGCACATGGAACTCGGCGGCAAGGCGCCGGTGATCATCTTCGACGACGCCGATATCGATGCCGCCGTCGAAGGCATTCGTACCTTCGGCTTCTACAACGCCGGGCAAGACTGCACCGCTGCTTGCCGCATTTACGCGCAGGAAGGTATCTACGACACATTCGTCGAGAAGCTCGGCGCGGCGGTCAGCAGCATCAAGTACGGTTTGCAGGATGATCCGGCCACCGAACTCGGCCCGTTGATCACCGCGCAACACCGCGACCGCGTTGCCGGTTTCGTCGAACGCGCCATCGCCCAGCCGCACATTCGATTGATTACCGGCGGCAAAGCGGTTGAGGGCAACGGTTTTTTCTTCGAACCGACCGTGCTGGCCGATGCGCAGCAGGATGACGAAATCGTCCGCCGCGAGGTGTTCGGGCCGGTGGTGTCGGTGACCAAATTCACCGATGAAGCTCAAGTGCTGGGCTGGGCCAACGACTCGGACTACGGCCTGGCCTCCTCGGTGTGGACCGCCGACGTCGGCCGCGCCCATCGCCTGTCGGCGCGTTTGCAGTACGGCTGCACCTGGGTGAACACGCACTTCATGCTCGTCAGTGAAATGCCGCATGGCGGTCAGAAACTATCCGGGTATGGCAAGGACATGTCCATGTACGGACTGGAGGATTACACCGTCGTTCGGCATGTGATGTTCAAGCACTAAAAGCATCGCCAGCAGGCTGTCTCTCACCGTTTGGAATGCATTTCCCTGTGGGAGCCAGCCTGCTGGCGATTGCGTCACCCCGGCTTCAAGGTAGAAACCGGCACTAAGCACCATCAGGAATTCAAAACAATAACCACCGATCCTGGCGGCGCCCTCAAAGCCCCGTCACGGTTTCGGACATCCGAAATCTGCCGATTTTGTGGAGCAAACACACATGAGTGCATCACCCGATCTCTCAGCAGCCCTTGCCGACAGCGATGCCGAGCAATTGCGCAAACTGGGTTACACCTCCAACTTCAACCGCAGCATGAGCCTGTGGGAAAACTTCGCCCTGGGCTTCACCTATCTCTCTCCGGTCGTAGGGGTTTATACCCTCTTCGGCCTGTGCCTCGCCGCTGGCGGGCCACCCATGTTCTGGGCTTATTTGCTGGTCGGTTGCGGCCAGTTGCTGGTGTGCCTGATCTTCGGCGAAGTGGTTTCGCAGTTCCCGATTTCCGGTGGCGTGTACCCGTGGGCTCGCCGCTTGGTGGGCAAACGCTGGGCGTGGATGGTCGGCTGGATCTACTCCATCGCCCTGTGCGTCACCATCGCCGCCGTTGCGGTTGGCGCCGGTCCGTATCTGGCCGCCATGCTCGGTTTTGAACCGAGCAACAACACCAACATCGTCATCGCCCTGGTGCTGACGCTGTTCGCCACGCTGGTCAACCTCAGCGGTACCAAAGTGCTGGCGCGCATCGCCATGTTCGGTTTTCTCTGTGAACTGGTCGGCGCGGTGATCGTTGGTGTTTACCTGCTGATCTTCGAGCGCCACCAGTCGATCAGCGTGCTGTTCAACACCTTCGACATCAGCGTCAACGGTTCGTACCTGCCGGCGTTCCTCACCGCATCGCTGGCGGGGATGTTCCTGTACTACGGCTTCGAGGCCTGCGGCGACGTGGCCGAAGAAACCCCGAACCCGAGCAAGAAAATCCCGGTGGCCATGCGCATGACCATCTACATCGGCGGCATCGCGGCAATGTTCGCCTGCCTGGCGTTGATCCTGGCCGTGCCGGACATGCAAGCGGTGATCAATGGCACCGACAAGGACCCGGTCGGCACCATCCTCAACAACGCCTTCGGCCCGGTCGGTTCGAAAATGGTGATGGGCGTGGTGATGATTTCCTTCATTTCCTGCGTGATCAGCCTGCAAGCGGCGGCCAGTCGTCTGCTGTATTCCTACGCCCGTGATGAAATGGTCATCGGCAGCCGACTGCTGAAGAAGATTTCTCCTACGACTCAGGTGCCGGTTGCCGCGCTGTTCGTGTCCGGCGTCCTGCCGGCACTGATCATCATCCTCGGCTTCTTCCTGCAAGACGCGGTCGCCACCATCGTCAGCTTCGCCGCCATCGGCATCTACCTGGCGTTCCAGATGATCGTCCTCGCGGCCCTGTATGCGCGCATGAAGGGCTGGAAGCCGAGCGGCAAATTCACCCTCGGCGCCTGGGGCTGGGCGGTGAACATCGGCGCGCTGGTCTATGGTGTCGGTGCCATCATCAACATGGCCTGGCCACGTACGCCGGACGCTGCGTGGTACATCAACTACGCGATGGTGCTCAGTACCGCCATCGTGATTGGTCTGGGCCTGCTCTACATGTGGATCGCCAAGCCGTATGACCACGGCATGGCACCTGCGGGGGATGCTTGGAAGGTTAGTCGGTAACGGGGATTTACCCGGCGCCAAAGGTGGCGCCGGGTCGTCAAAAATATTTGAAGAAAATAATATTAAAGCGATAGTTCTGTCTGATCATGCTTCAGCAAAGATATGCGATCGAACAGTTTAATTTTTTCATTTGCTTTTTGCTTGGCGTGATCAGACATGGACGCGATTAACTCTTCAAGTTGGCTCACGCTACCAACCACTTTAAACACCTTTTCACCATCAACAAAAACAAGAGATTTTTTATTTCGCGACAACAACTCAATCACATTACTAAGTGTTCCAGTGCTCTTTGCATCCCATATCATCAATCCGTAGTCAGCCGCCTCGGCCATCACAACATCTTTTTCGGTAAAAAAGGCTCGCGATCCTTTGGAATGCTTGCTTTCCACTGTTCTGGCCGGCCATTTCCCCAAGTTGTTTCGTGGGGCCATACCGCTGCAATAAATGGTAGTTTTTGATCGAGACAAGCTCAGGAGATACTCTTGAATAGAGGTGTCAGCACCACCGGCGTCGCCAACCACGACCTCAAACTCAGACGCAACAATATTATCGATACGCTCTTTAACCTTCGGATCAAGGCATTTGATATTGATAGAGCCTGCAATAAATACAGTTGTCATTTAGATCACTTCCAAGTTAGTGCCACCACGTAAATGCTCTGCACCTTTTGACACTTACGTAAAGCTGTACAGGCTGCCTCCATTGATGCACCACTATCAAACAAATCATCAACAACCAAAACGTTCCAGCAGCCAGCGTTGATAATCACATCATTCACACTAAAACCTTCTCCAATAGCAGCAACCTTTTCAGCTTTGGAGTGCAAATCCTTGAGCGATTGTCCGGTAATGGCCTTTCGGAGTAAATCCGAAAAAACCGGTTTCCCTACAATACGCCCCAACTCAACTGCAACCTCGGTAACCGGTTGTCGCGGGCGAACATTCGAGGCTGGCATAGGAACGACGAATCCCACTTGATCCAGCTTCGGAAAAACATTCGTTGCCACGGCTTGAGCACGTGGCCCCACTTGATTCCAATCCTTCTGGTATTTGAGCTGGTAGGTCGCCTCTCCTACCTCAGTACGATGATTATCAAAGCATGGATTTCCGCGCTCATCGTTTCCGAGAAAGGTACTACTTATCATGTGCTTGTCCAGCACCCATCCCTGATCCCAGGGACCGCTTATCTGTTTGAGGGATACTTTCAAGGCACTCTCCATTTTGCACCGTCTGATGAGCGCAAAAAATAATGGAAAAAACGCGCTTGAAGTCCCTTGCTCCTGTACCTCACGCAAAAACAGGAAATTCCTACAGACACAGCCTTCCTGAAAAACCCTCGATTCCTACAACACCCGTCGCCAGAGTAGACTTGGCGCCGCGAGCGCCTGACCGATAGGCTTCATCCCGTCGCTGCCAAATCAGCGGCCCGGAGTCGAAGCCGGAACACATCAACATGGCGCATCCGCGCCCCCATATGAGCTGGGGCATTTTTTTGCCTTTCAGTTTCGCGTTATGGCGGGCCGTGTGGCGCGGGCCTCTCGACTTCCATGTTGATCGAGAATGTTCCGACTTCGAACGCCCCACGGTCCGCCACCCAAATCTGTCGAAGGATTATTGGCGGCTCCTTTCTTCAACATGGAGTCGAAAAATGCACAAGCACACATCACATCCGACTGAAACTCCTTCCTGCTTCATTCCTAATGTCTTCACCCGCCACAACCGCTTCCTCCATGCCTTCATGCAAGACAACCAAGCCTGGTTCTGCGTCCAGGATCTGGGTCGCTTGATGGGCAAACCACTCAATGAACGCCTGACCCTCAAACTCGATCCCGATCAACGTCGCACCGTCTGGCTGCTCAAGGACGGCAAAACGGTCGAAACCCTGATGGTCAGCGAATCTGGCATGTACGCCTTGCTGGTCCACCACTTCGTCCCGGAAAACCGCAATCTGCGTCAGTGGTTGAGCAACGAAGTCATACCCTCGCTGCGTGATGCGAAATCAGAGCCTGTGGAAAACCTGCCAAGCTTGAGTTCCTTGAATTGGGCCGGAGTTTCGGTGCCCTTGCTGCATTACCAACATCACGCCTGGATCAAGTGGCGAGACATGCCTGAGTTGATGCAGGTGCAGCGCCCCTTCCCAATCGCCGGCACTTGCAGTTGAAGGGATAAATCGGGCTGATCAAAAAGGGACCGACTTCACAGTCCGTCCCTTTGGGTTGCCTCCTCAAAACCGCGAAACACTCCTCATCGCATCCACCAGATACCTCATCGCAATCCGGTCGCTTTCCGACAGTTCCCGATAGCGTTCCACCAGTTTCAGTTCCTCACTGTTGAGACGGCGTCTTCGCCGCCCGCTGGCCAGGCACGCAAAGATTCCCAACATTTCGGTGATGCCTTGTACTTTCGACATGGACGATGTCCTTCTCTACGTCAAAGAAAACTTCAGAAACCGCATCGCCCTAACCCTTTTTCAGCAGCGCCTCGTGCCAACTGAACCGCACCGGCCCGAAGGGCATAAACCGGTCATGAACACAGAATAGAAACAATCACGGCGCTGAAAAGCGGTTTTTAGAGTAATTAGTCGAAAAAAGCAGAAATGCCCTTGAAATCAGAAGTCCCTGTCGGAAATGTTTCTCGACATGTCTTGTTTCATTGCCGCGCTAGCGTGGTGCCATCAATCAATTTTGCTCTGCAATCGAACGGTTTAAGCTATCCGGCATCTGTTTGAGAGTCCGTAGCGTTTGGCCGAAGGCATGTCCGAACCGAATTTTCTGATCCAGCACGTGCCAGGAACGGCGCGGGATTGTTCACGACAGGTTGTATTTATGCACCGCAGGAACTTGCTCAAAGCCTCCATGGCCATCGCTGCCTATACCGGTTTGTCCGCCAGCGGCCTGCTCGCCGCCCGCGCCTGGGCCGCCCCTGGCACCGCCGATGGCGAGGCCAAGGCCTTCGATTTCGAGGCGCTGAAAGCGCAGGCCAAGCAACTGGCCAGCAATCGCTATCAGGACACCAAACAGGTGCTGCCACCGACCCTGGCAACCATGACCCCGCAGAACTTCAACGCGATCCGCTACGACGCCGATCATTCGTTGTGGAAAGACAACAAGGGTCAGCTGGACGTGCAGTTCTTCCACGTCGGCATGGGGTTCAAGCAGCCGGTGCGCATGTACAGCGTCGATCCGAAAACCCGCATGGCGCGCGAAGTGCATTTCCGCCCGTCACTGTTCAATTACGAAAAGACCACGGTCGACACCAAGCAACTCACCGGTGACCTGGGCTTCTCCGGCTTCAAGCTGTTCAAAGCGCCGGAGCTGGACAAGCACGACGTGGTGTCCTTCCTCGGCGCCAGCTACTTCCGCGCGGTGGATGCCACCGGCCAATACGGCTTGTCGGCCCGCGGTCTGGCGATCGATAGCTACGCCAAGAAGCGTGAAGAATTCCCCGATTTCACCAAGTTCTGGTTCGAGACGCCGGACAAGGACAGCACCCGCTTCGTGGTCTACGCCCTGCTTGACTCGCCGAGCGCCACCGGTGCCTACCGTTTCGACATCGACTGCCAGGCCGAGCGTGTGGTGATGGAAGTCGACGCCCACGTCAATGCGCGTACCGCCATCGATCAACTGGGCATCGCGCCGATGACCAGCATGTTCAGTTGCGGCACTCACGAACGCCGGATGTGCGACACCATTCACCCGCAAATCCACGACTCCGATCGCCTGGCAATGTGGCGTGGCAATGGCGAGTGGATCTGCCGTCCGCTGAACAATCCGGCCATCCTGCAATTCAATGCGTTCGCCGACACCGACCCGAAAGGTTTCGGTCTGGTGCAGACCGATCACGAGTTCGCCAGCTACCAGGACACCGTCGACTGGTACAGCCGCCGTCCGAGCCTGTGGGTCGAACCGACCACGGCGTGGGGCGAAGGCTCGGTCGACCTGCTGGAAATCCCGACCACCGGCGAGACCATGGACAACATCGTCGCCTTCTGGACACCGAAGAAACCGGTGGCGGCCGGTGACTCGCTGAATTACGGCTACAAGCTCTACTGGAGCGCACTGCCGCCGGTTGGCACGCCGCTGGCGCGGGTTCATGCGACCCGTTCCGGCATGGGCGGCTTCACCGAAGGCTGGGCGCCGGGCGAGCATTACCCGCCAGTCTGGGCCCGTCGTTTTGCCGTGGACTTCACCGGTGGCGGCCTGGACCGCTTGCCCGAAGGCACGGGCATCGAGCCGGTGGTCACTTGCTCGAACGGCGAAGTGAAGGATTTCAGCGTGCTCAAGCTCGATGACATCAAGGGCTACCGCATCCTGTTTGACTGGTACCCGACCAATGACAGCGTCGCCCCCGTCGAGCTGCGCCTGTTTATCCGCACCAATGACCGCACGCTGAGTGAAACCTGGTTGTACCAGTACTTCCCACCCGCGCCGGACAAGCGCAAATACCCGTGATCAGCAGGTAGCACCCTGCCACCATTCGGTTTTCCGAACGCGACCTGCGGGTCGGTTCGGTTAACCGGATTTCCCAACCTCAATATCCGCGCAACAAATATTTAATTTCCTTATAAATCAATACATTGACCAATTCGCACTGGTCTGGCACGAGTCATGCTCTACACTTCTTCGACGGATGTCCTTTGCGCGCACTCTCAGTAGCGCTCTGGCATTTGCAGCACAAAAAGGGCCGATGAACTGGCTCCATAAAAAAAACAAAGTCGAGGAAAATTTGATGCGCATCGTTCCCCATATCCTGGGCGCAGCCATTGCTGCCGCTCTGATCAGCACTCCAGTTTTCGCTGCCGAACTGACCGGCACGTTGAAGAAGATCAAAGAGTCCGGTGTCATCACCCTGGGCCATCGCGACGCTTCCATTCCGTTTTCCTACATCGCAGATGCTTCCGGCAAACCGATCGGCTACTCCCACGACATCCAGCTGAAAGTCGTTGAAGCGCTGAAAAAAGACCTGGATATGCCGAACCTTCAGGTCAAGTACAACCTGGTGACCTCGCAAACCCGTATCCCACTGGTGCAGAACGGCACCGTGGACCTGGAATGCGGTTCCACCACCAACAACGTCGAGCGTCAGCAGCAAGTTGACTTCTCCGTTGGTATCTTCGAAGTCGGCACCCGCCTGCTGTCCAAACAAGATTCGACTTACAAAGATTTCGGCGACCTCAAAGGCAAGAACGTTGTGACCACCGCCGGCACCACGTCCGAGCGCATTCTCAAGGCGATGAACGCCGACAAGCAGATGGGCATGAACGTGATCTCCGCCAAGGACCACGGCGAGTCCTTCCAGATGCTGGAAAGCGGCCGCGCCGTGGCTTTCATGATGGACGACGTATTGCTGGCCGGTGAAATGGCCAAGGCGAAGAAGCCAGCTGACTGGGCTGTGACTGGTACTCCACAGTCGTTCGAGATCTACGGCTGCATGGTTCGCAAAGGTGACGAGCCATTCAAGAAGGCTGTGGATGACGCCATCAAGGCAACCTACGCTTCGGGCGAAATCAACAAGATTTACGACACATGGTTCCTCAAGCCTGTCCCACCTAAAGGCGTGAACCTGAATTTCCCGATGAGCGACAAGGTCAAGGAATTGATCGCCACCCCGACTGATAAAGCGGCTGACGACAAGAAATCCTGATTTCTGACTAACCTTATCTCCTGAGAGGGCCATTGCCCTTTCAGGAGGTGGTCACTCCCTGCTGGCATTTATTGGAAACACTCGCACCGGTCGCTGTCGAGCCGATGCTGTGTGCCTGATCGTCAAGGTCGGGTGGGAACGGAGCTTCCCCCAAGCGGGCACTTGTACATCGATTGATCTGAGGGGAGACCCTAATGAATTACAACTGGGACTGGGGCGTGTTCTTCAAGTCCACCGGCGTGGGCAGCGAGACCTATCTCGACTGGTACATTGCAGGTCTGGGCTGGACCATCGGCATCGCCATCGCGGCCTGGATCATCGCCCTGACACTGGGCTCGATCCTGGGCGTCATGCGCACCGTACCGAACCGCATCGTATCGGGCATCGCCACCTGCTACGTCGAACTCTTCCGCAACGTGCCGCTGCTGGTTCAGCTGTTCATCTGGTACTTCCTGGTGCCCGACCTGCTGCCGGCCGACCTGCAAGAGTGGTACAAGCAGGACCTGAACCCGACCACCTCGGCGTTCCTCAGCGTCGTCGTGTGCCTGGGGCTGTTCACCACCGCCCGCGTTTGCGAACAGGTGCGCACCGGCATCCAGGCCCTGCCAAAAGGCCAGGAATCCGCAGCCCGCGCCATGGGTTTCAAGCTGCCGCAGATCTACTGGAACGTGCTGCTGCCCCAGGCCTACCGGATCATCATTCCACCGCTCACCTCGGAATTCCTGAACGTCTTCAAGAACACCTCCGTGGCTTCGCTGATCGGTTTGATGGAACTGCTTGCGCAGACCAAACAGACCGCCGAGTTCTCCGCGAACCTGTTCGAAGCCTTCACCCTGGCCACGCTCATCTACTTCACCCTGAACATGAGCCTGATGTTGCTGATGCGTCTGGTCGAGAAGAAAGTCGCCGTACCGGGCCTGATCTCCGTAGGGGGTAAATGATGGAATTCGACTTCTCGGGCATCGTCCCGGCCATTCCCGGCCTGTGGAACGGCATGATCATGACCCTCAAGCTGATGGTCATGGGCGTGATCGGCGGGATCATCCTCGGCACCATCCTTGCCCTGATGCGACTGTCCCACAACAAAGTGCTGTCGAACATCGCTGGCGCCTACGTTAACTATTTCCGCTCGATCCCGTTGCTGCTGGTGATCACCTGGTTCTACCTGGCGGTACCGTTCGTATTGCGCTGGATCACTGGCGAAGACACCCCGATCGGCGCATTCACCTCCTGCATCGTGGCCTTCATGATGTTCGAAGCGGCGTACTTCTGCGAAATCGTCCGTGCCGGTGTGCAGTCGATTCCCAAGGGGCAGATGGGCGCAGCACAGGCTCTGGGCATGACTTACGGCCAGATGATGCGCCTGATCATCCTGCCGCAGGCGTTCCGCAAGATGACGCCGCTGTTGCTGCAACAGAGCATCATCCTGTTTCAGGACACCTCGCTGGTCTACGCCGTCGGCCTGGTGGACTTCCTCAATGCTTCGCGCGCCAGTGGCGACATCATTGGCCGCTCCAATGAGTTCCTGATTTTCGCGGGTCTCGTGTACTTCATCATCAGCTTTGCCGCCTCGCAGCTGGTCAAGCGTCTGCAAAAAAGGTTCGCCGTATGATCTCTATCAAAAGCATCAACAAGTGGTATGGGGACTTCCAGGTACTGACTGATTGCAGCACCGAGGTCAAAAAAGGCGAAGTGATCGTGGTGTGCGGGCCATCCGGTTCCGGCAAATCGACCCTGATCAAATGCGTCAACGCGCTGGAGCCGTTCCAGAAAGGTGACATCGTGGTCGACGGCACCTCCATCGCCGACCCGAAGACCAACCTGCCGAAACTGCGTTCGCGCGTGGGCATGGTGTTCCAGCACTTTGAGCTGTTCCCGCACCTGACCATCACCGAAAACCTGACCATTGCGCAGATCAAGGTGTTGGGCCGCAGCAAGGAAGAAGCCACCAAGAAAGGCCTGCAACTGCTGGAGCGCGTCGGTCTCTCGGCCCACGCCCACAAACACCCTGGCCAATTGTCCGGTGGCCAGCAACAGCGTGTGGCGATTGCCCGTGCGCTGGCGATGGACCCGATTGTCATGCTGTTCGACGAACCGACTTCGGCGCTGGACCCGGAAATGGTCAACGAAGTACTGGACGTGATGGTGCAACTGGCTCACGAAGGCATGACCATGATGTGCGTGACCCACGAAATGGGCTTCGCCCGTAAAGTGGCCGACCGCGTGATCTTCATGGACGCCGGCAAGATCATCGAAGACTGCAAGAAAGAAGAGTTCTTTGGCGACATCAGCCACCGCGCCGAGCGTACGCAGCACTTCCTCAACAAGATCTTGCAGCACTAAGAAAGACGGTAACTGGATTGCCCTTGTGGCGAGGGAGCTTGCTCCCGCTGGGTCGCGTAGCGGCCCCAAAACCTGAAAATGCATTGTGTCTGACACACCGCATTTATCGGTTTTACGACTGCTTTGCAGCCGAGCGGGAGCAAGCTCCCTCGCCACAGGTTCCGCGTTCGGCAGGAAACCAGAGCAAACCCGTTGCCATGCTGGTTGACCCAAGGCATCTGTGATGAAATGCGACCCCAATCTCTACCGCGCCACGTCGCCATCACTCGCCGTGAAACCCCGTCTGATTCGCCACCTGTTCCTGCCGCCGCTGATCATCGCGCTGATGATCGGACTGGGTTACATCGGCTTCTGGGTCAGTGAACACTATGGCATCCGTAGCCTCAGCGAAAACGGCCAGCGTCAGCTGGAACTTCACGCCCGCGCCGTCGAAAGCGAAATCAGCAAATACACCTACCTGCCCAGCCTGCTGGAACTCGAAACCAGTGTTTCCAAGCTGCTGGCCGACCCGAGCCCGGAATACCGGCAAACGGTCAATGATTACCTCGAAGGCCTGAACCGGCGTAGCCGCAGCCGGGCCATCTACGTGATGGACACCACCGGTCGTGTCATGGCCACGAGCAACTGGCGCGATGTCGACAGTTACCTCGGCGAAGACCTGTCCTTTCGCGCCTATTTCCAGAACGCCGTGCGCGGTCAGCCGGGGCGCTTCTACGGCATCGGCAGCACCAACGGCGAACCCGGCTACTACCTGGCCCATGGCCTGGAAGAACACGGCAAGATCATCGGCGTCGCGGTGGTCAAGGTCCGCCTCGAAGCCATGGAAGAACGTTGGCAACGAGCACGCCTGGAAGCCTTCGTCAGCGACGAAAACGGCATCATCATTCTCTCCAGCGATCCCGCGCGGCGCTTGAAATCCGTGGTGCCGCTGAGCGATGAAACCAAAGAGAAACTCGCTCGCAGCCTGCAGTACTACTGGTTCCCGCTGAATGAACTGCAACCGCTGGCCCGGGAAACCCTGTCCGAAGGCGTGGAAAAACTCACCTTCCCGGCCAACAGCGAACTGGTGTCCGACGATGAAAACATCAGCTACCTCTCGCAAACCCGGCCCTTGAGCGATACACCGTGGAATTTCACCCTGCTGACGCCGCTGCAGGATCTGCGCCGCGAAGCGATCAATCAGGGGATTCTGGTGGCCGTGGCATTTGCCCTCGTGGCGTTCCTGCTGATCGCCTGGAACGAACGGCGCAAGGTGATCGCCACTCGCCTCGCAGCCCGGGAAGCCTTGCAGGAAGCCAACAATCAACTGGAGCGTCGGATTACCGAACGCACCGTTGATCTGCGCGCCAGCAACGAACGGCTCAAGGGTCAGATCCGCGAACGGCGTCATGCCGAAGAGACCCTGCGCCGCGCCCAGGATGAACTGGTGCAGGCCGGAAAACTCGCGGCCATCGGCCAGATGTCCACCAGCATCGCTCACGAACTGAACCAGCCACTGGCTGCATTGCGTACCTTGTCCGGCAACACCGTGCGTTTTCTGGAGCGCGGTCAACTGGACGTTGCCAGTACCAACCTCAAGACGATCAACGAACTGATCGACCGCATGGGCCGCATCACCGCCAGCCTGCGCTCCTTCGCCCGGCGCGGTGACGACAAGGGGCAGGCGTGCCTGGGCAAAGGCGTGGACGCGGCGTTGCAGTTGCTCGATGGACGAATGAAAAACACGCAGTTGCACCGCCATTTCGAAGCGGTGCAGGTGCAGATCGACCAGACTCGTCTGGAGCAGATTCTGGTCAATCTGATCGGCAACGCTCTCGATGCCATGCAGGCGCAGCCGCAACCCGAGCTGTGGCTTGAAGGCGACATCGTCGATGGCAAATACCGCCTGCGTGTGCGCGACAACGGCCACGGCATCGACGCCGAAGCGCGCAAGCATCTGTTTGAACCGTTCTTCACCACCAAACCCGGCGAACAGGGCCTGGGCCTTGGCCTCACCCTGTCCGCGAGCCTGGCCGCCGCCACCGGCGGGCATCTGGGTGTCGAGCACCCGGCCAGCGGTGGCACCGCGTTCGTCCTCAGTTTACCGTTGGTAAGCCCCACTCCCGCCGAGCCAATATGAACAACGACCTTAGTGTTTTGATCGTCGAAGACGACCCCCACGTGCTGCTCGGCTGCCAACAGGCGCTGACCCTGGAAGACATTCCCTGCATTGGCGTGGGCAGCGCCGAAGAAGCCCTGGAGCGGGTCGGCGACAATTTTGCCGGCATCGTCATCAGCGACATTCGCCTGCCGGGCATCGATGGACTTGAATTGCTCGGTCGGCTCAAGGAGCGTGATCGCAGCTTGCCCGTCGTGCTGATTACCGGTCACGGCGACATTTCCATGGCCGTCGGCGCGATGCAGAAAGGCGCCTACGACTTCATGGAGAAACCGTTTTCTCCGGAACGGCTGGTGGACGTGGCCCGCCGCGCGCTGGAACAGCGCAGCCTGGCGCGGGAAGTGTCGTCGTTGCGTCGGCAACTGGCCGAGCGTGATTCCCTTGAAGGGCGGATCATCGGCCGCTCGCCCGCCATGCAGAATCTGCGTGAGTTGATCGCCAACGTCGCCGATACTTCGGCCAACGTGCTGATCGAGGGTGAAACCGGTACTGGCAAGGAACTGGTCGCCCGTTGCCTGCATGATTTCAGTCGGCGTCACACCAAACAGTTCGTCGCACTGAACTGCGGTGGCCTGCCCGAAAACCTGTTCGAAAGCGAGATTTTCGGTCACGAAGCCAACGCCTTCACCGGCGCTGGCAAACGGCGCATCGGCAAGATCGAACACGCCGACGGCGGCACGCTGTTCCTCGACGAAGTCGAAAGCATGCCCCTGCCCTTGCAGATCAAACTGCTGCGGGTATTGCAGGAACGCACCCTTGAGCGCCTCGGTTCGAACCAGAGCGTGGCGGTGGATTGCCGGGTGATCGCGGCGACCAAATCCGACCTCGACGAATCAAGCAAGGCTGGCGAGTTCCGCAGCGACCTGTATTACCGCCTCAACGTGGTGACCCTGGAATTGCCGCCGCTGCGCGAACGTCGCGAAGACATCCTGCAACTGTTCGAATACTTTTTGCAGCAGTCATCCCTGCGCTTCGACCGCATCGCACCGGAACTGGATAACCAGACGCTGTCGAGCCTGATGAGCCACGACTGGCCGGGCAACGTGCGCGAACTGCGCAACGTCGCCGAGCGTTTTGCCCTCGGCCTGCCGGCGTTCAAAAAACCTGGCGCGGGCGGCAGCACTCCGGGCCTGGCCTTCGCCGAGGCGGTGGAAGCCTTCGAACGCAACCTGTTGAGCGATGCCTTGCAACGCAGCAGCGGCAACTTGACCCAGGCCAGCCAGGAACTGGGCATGGCCAAAACCACCTTGTTCGACAAGGTTAAGAAGTACGGGCTGAGCCACTGATGGAGCTGACCGCTCCTACAAGTCCAGGCAAGGTTGAAACCTGGGAGCTCCGTTACCGCCCGTAGACCTCCTCAAGCTGCGCCTGGGTCAGCGCATCTTCAAACGGCACCGGTACTGATTTCACCGCGCCATAGAGGTTGCGGTAACGCCAATAGCTACCGTTGTTCGCCAGTTGATAACCGCGCTCGACCACTCGCTGACCATCAAGCACATAACGCAATGTTTCCTGAGCCGCCGGCGGTGGCGTCGGTTGCATCAGGTCGGTAGCCAGTACCCGCATGGACTCGTCGATGCATTCGTCGAGCACCGCGGTGACCTTTGCCAACTCAAGGCTGCCGTCATCGATGCATTGGCTGCCACAGCGACGGATCGGCCGGCTGGTCACCTCAATGCGCATGCGGTACAACGGCGAACCCGAAATATCCTGGACCTGAACCTGATTGACCAGGACAAAACTGCCGCGATCCGGCGTCAGCATCACTTTTGGTTCGATCAACAAACGCGCCGTGACCTGCCCTTCACCCTGCCTGAGCCCAGCC
Organism: Pseudomonas sp. NFX224; assembly: GCF_048565165.1. Taxonomy (NCBI): domain Bacteria; kingdom Pseudomonadati; phylum Pseudomonadota; class Gammaproteobacteria; order Pseudomonadales; family Pseudomonadaceae; genus Pseudomonas; species Pseudomonas sp. NFX224. The sequence continues at coordinate 1,756,192 of NZ_CP183416.1, forward strand.
ACTTGTGAAGCCTGTTGATAGCGCTGCTGCAAACGCTCCTGCAGAGGCACGCCGGCGAGCAAATCCGCCATCGGCCGCGAGTCCTTCAGGGCGGATTTTTCCGCATCACGCTGCAAGGTGCCGCTGCCCATCTGGGTGTTGACCAGACTGGCCACCAACACGCCGGCCAGCCCGGCACCGGTGCCCGAGTTCAGCAGCAGGGCCTGACTGGACGACGCTGCCTTCAAAGCGTCCTTGCTGTCGATCACCGTGCTGGCACCGACAAAATCTTGCGGCACCTGCACATCGGCCTTGAGCCCGTGCGCCTGGACGTAAGGCAAAGCCGTCTGATCCTTGAAACCAGCCTCGGGAGCGGGTTTCTGCGCACAGCCGCCCACCATCAGCAGGGCAAACGCGCTGGCCGCTAGGATTGAGCGCTTCATTTGGCGAACGGGGTAATCATTTGTTGGCGGCTGTTATCCACAGCCTGGTAGAACGCGTTGGACAGGTTGGTATAGGTCGGCTCGTCCCACTCGCCCTGTGCGGCTTGTACCGCGACAAATGGCTGGAACCAAAGCAGTTTGTTGTCGGCCAGATCAACCACCATGCCCTGCCCGCCTACCTGCGCCATCGGCACACTGGTCGGCACGATGCTGTAGTAGCTGCGGGTCGCACCGGTGGCGGTGACATACACCAGCAACAGGCGATCGATGCCATATTTGGCTTTCATCGGAGTCAGGTCTTTGATCGTGTAGCCTTCGCGAAACTTGGTTTCCTTGAAGGCCTTCAGGTCTACCTTCTCGTCAATGCGCTTGGCTTTGTAACCCTTGGCTTGCAATTTGGCGACGATGGCATCCGGCAGCGTATCGAAATCGCGTACTTGCCAGGTTTTGACGTTGTCACTGAGTTTGCTGTTGACGCCCGCGTTGATTGCGTAATCGAGAAGCCCCTGGTTACCGGTCAACGCCAGTACTGGCGGCGGCAATTGGCTGATCGCGACCCCGATGGTCGGCTCTTTCGAATCCCAGAATTGTTGGTCGAGCGCTACCGGAGGTTGAACGTTGGCACAGCCGGTTAGGGCCAGGCAGGCGAGCAAAGTCAGTGCTGCGAATGTACGTAGAGCGTGGAATGTCATGGATCAAATCCCTATGATTGAAAACGTTGCTGCGTGTATCGGCAGCGACGGCCAAAACCATAGTGGCACATTGACACTTATTTGACGACCGAAATCCGTCAGCTAACCGTTCCGCCCTTCGCTTCACTCATGATCTGCCGAATCGCCGCCACGAAGGACTCCACCGGTTGCCCGCCCGTGACGGCGTATTGGCCGTTGAAAACTACCGTCGGCACCGAACTCACCCCGCGCGACAGCCACAACTGTTCTTCCTCACGAACCTCGGTGGCGAATTCTTCCGATCCCAGAATCGACTCGGCCCGTTGCCTGTCCAGACCGACGCTTTGCGCGATTGTTACCAGCTGAGGGTGATCGGAAGGATTGCCGCCGTCACTGAAATACGCCTTGAACAACGCTTCTTTCAGTTGCTGTTGCAGCCCTTCCAGTCCCGCCCAGTGCAATAGGCGGTGAGCATCAAAGGTGTTGTAGATACGGCTGTTGCCGTCGGTGCGAAACGCAAACCCGACCTCGGCACCGCGCGCGCGGATCATCTCGCGATTCTTTTGCGACTGCTCCGGTGTCGAGCCGTACTTCTCGGTGATGTGCTCGGTGATGTTCTGTCCTTCAGGTCCCATCTTCGGGTTCAGTTCGAAGGGCTGGAAACGGATCTCGGCACGCACCTCGTCACGCAAGATGTGCAGGGCTTTGGTCAGACCATACAAACCCACGACGCACCAGGGGCAGGACACGTCGCTGACGAAATCGATTTTCAGTGGGGCACTCATCATTCACCTCGCTGGCTGGAAAGGCACCGGAAAACCTGCACGATACACCCAATGTAGAAGGTGTCAGAGCAGGTTGTGCTCAGCCACCGGCTCGATCTGCGCCCAGTGCGAAGTGTCCTCGCGGTGTTCGCGCAAATACGGCAGTACCGCCGCCAGTAACGGCGCCTTGAACGTCTCCTGGAATCGATGCGCCAACCCCGGAATCAACTTCAACTGGCTGCCGCGCAAATGCGCCGCCAGATGCACACCATGCATCACCGGCAACAACGGATCGGCGGTGCCATGCACCACCAGCGCCGGGACGCGCAATTGATTGAGTAACGCCACTCGGCTTGGCTCGGCGAGGATTGCCATGATCTGCCGTTTCACACCCTCGGGATTGAACGCCCGGTCATACGACAGTGCGGCCTGATGCAACAACGCCTGGCGATCATCAACGACTGTCGGGCTGCCCAGTGCCGCCAGCAAGTCGGCCTGTTGCTCCAGGGCCACTTCACGATTCGGTGCGCCGCGACGCGACAGTAATTGCACCAGTGCCGCACTCGGTGCCGGCAGGCCTTCGGCGCCGGAAGTGGTCATGATCAGGGTCAGGCTTTCCACCCGTTGCGGTGCCATGGCCGCCATGTGCTGGGCAATCATGCCGCCCATGCTCGCACCCAGCACGTGAAATTGCTCGATGTGCAAGGCATCCATCAGGCCCAGGCCATCGTCGGCCATGTCGGTCAGCGAATACGGTGCCGAGACTGGCAAACCGAGCTTGTAGCGCAGCACTTCGAACGTCAGGTTGGCTTCAAGCGGCGCTTGCCGCCACGTCGACAGGCCGACATCGCGGTTGTCATAACGAATCACCCGAAAGCCCTGCTGACACAGCGCGACCACCACCTCATCGGGCCAGTGAATCAACTGCCCGCCCAAGCCCATCACCAGCAGCAATGCCGGGTCCGAGGCGCGGCCGATGCTCTGATACGCCAGGCTTACCTGGGCCAGATCTACCCGTTCGGTCGGTACATTGACGTCACAACGAGACGCCGCCAGGGACGGCAGGCCGAACAAAAATGCGGCCAAAAATACAATTCTTGATAAAAAAACACGCATGAAAAACACCAAAACGCAGAACCCCAGTAGAGCGCGAGTCTGATGAAGTTTGTTCAAGCGCGCTGCCACACTTCCATGACAGTTTGATGAAGAGTGCCGGGCGGTCATTGCCTTGCGATAACTATGTACCACCAACGCTGTTCACGACGGACCTCTAATGGCCCCATCGCCGGCATGGCCCGGCCCATTGGAGATCTGTCGTCATGCTCGACGAACCCATGCCCCCACCGGCCGACTTCGGCCTTGTTCCCCTTGTCGCGAGTGTGGATCAGTCACTGTTGCTGAGTGCATTGGCCCGCTGGAAAGAATGCCGCAAGCAGTGGCTCGACCTCATGGCGCAAAGCCCCCGACCGCCACTCGACAGCATGTGGTGGAACGCACGCGCACGCGGCACTGACATTTCCCGCAAAGCCCAGGCAACCCGGCTGTATCGGCAGCATTTCGAGGCTTCTAGCCAGGTGGCTTTTGCCCTTGGCAGCTTGCAGGCTGAACAGATGAAAACGCTGGAGGCGGCGCCCGATGCGGCCGTTATCTCTGTCGAACAGCTCACACTGAGCAGCGCCGATGGCCGTCGCGCCGAACTGCCGGGCGCCCTCGTCATCTCTCAGGGCGACCCTCACCCGGTTGCTCAAATGCTCTACCTGCCCGCCCACCAAACGTCATGGCGTTCTTTTTCCAGCCGCAACGATCTGCAATGCTGGCTGATTGACCACCAACAGCAATTGCTCGGTCCATCGCAAATCGATGCCGGCACCGTCACTGTTGCCTACACCGCTCTGGCAAGCAACCCGCTGGAGCTCGGCGCCGAATCCCTGCTGAGCGAACTGTCCAGCGCTGAAGCGGATCTACGTGGCAGCGCTTTAGCCCAGGCGCCCGACCTGCCAGTCAGCGGGGAGCCCTCCAGCGACAACGCTGCCCTGTTCGGCCTGCTGAGTCCGGATATTCCGCTAGGCTTGCGACGCAAGGCTCTGACCCAGCAACAGTCAGCGCTGGAAGACCTGCTGGGCAAGGACTTCCAGGGCAACACCGATGATCCGCGCCGGCAACAGCTGCAACGGCAACTGGATGCCCTGAATACCGCAGAGCAAGCCAGCGTTCGCGCCGCGACGGCCCTGCTTACCAGCGCAAACCCGTTGCGGATGCTGGAGCTGCGCAGCCTGCCGAACGCCGATTATGCAGCGCTGTACCACGCCCGCCTCGCCGGGTTGCGCGCCGAAGCCGATGCGCAGTTGACCCTGAACCAGATCAGTCGCGAAGAACATCAGTGGCTGAAGACAGCGTTGGACGCGCCGGATGGTCTGGACGGCCATTCAGACGTGGTGGTCGCACGCATTACCCTTCAGTTGATCGAGTCCGATGGCGCCAGCTCGACGACCCAGGCACAGGAGCTGGACGGCGTGCTGGTGTTTACCCACCCGTCCGCGTTGCAGTCCGACCCGTCGCAAAGTCTGTTGCTGTACTGGCCCGGTCGCTACGGTGGTCTGCAACGCTTTGACTCCCGGCAAGCGCTTGAGCGAACGCTGTTCAAACTGACGACCCGTAATCAGTCGCTGTTGCTTTCACCGTTGAGCGTCAACCCGTTTGAATACGCCTTGCAGAACCAGCTCTACCGCAGTGAACAACAGGCCGTGCGATTGATCGCCGAGAACCCCGTTGCGTCCCATGCAAACCAGCGTGCCGTGAAGATGGATAACCTGCGCGAGCAGACGCTCGCTCGCCTGACCGTGGCGATTCCCGCCGCGCGAGAACTGGCCTTCGCGCAATGGCTGGAACAGACCAACAGCAGTGGCTTGGCCAATAACTTGCCGCCATGGCTCGGCGCACTCACCGATGCTCAACGCGCGCAGCTCAAGGGGCTGTTCACGTCCTGCATCACGGCGATGAAACGCGCCCATGAACTGCTTGAACGCGAGCTGCCACCGAGGGAGGCCTTCAGCAAAAAAGCCATCGACGCCCGCCTACGGCAGGACTTCGGTTTGATGCAAAACGTCGAGGTGACGCTGGACCTGCCCGACGACACCTATTGGCAAAGAATCCTGATCGAGGGTGCCGCCCCGGGGACGCCGCAGCAGAACGTACTGTTCGCCAGCCCGCAACGAAGCCGGTTGTCGCTCGCCGAACTGGCGCAAGGCAACATCGACCAAGCGCTGTGGTTGCGATTGTCTTTCATGAAGGTCGAGATCACTGCCGACGACGAATCGGAGCGCGAGACACTCAAAAGCGGGATCACCCAGGCCTGGTTGCGCAAAATGATCACCGAGCTGGACCTCGCCGGGGAATATGAAAAGCTGATCCGCGACACATTCCTGGGAACGTCGAGCGCATCGACTTTCAGCAACGAACATCGGCGTGAATGCCTGAGCGAACCCTGGCGCCTGATGCTCAAGTTGCAAGGCGAGGTTGCCATGCTGCAACGGCAGATCAGCGCCGCGGGCCTGCAAGTGCTGCAGATCGCCATCGACGCCAATCGCCGCGAGGATTACGCGGCCGACGGCAAGCGCATCGTGTTGCTGCCAGCGCACCTGACCGTGGGCGGCGAAGATACACAGAATCGCGGGCCAAGCACCTTGGCCGGCGTGACCTTCATCGTAGAGCAGATCAGCGGCCTGACCCTGCTCTACCTGCCCGACAGTCCCGATGATCAATTTCTGCGCGAGTACGCCAGCCTCGAAGAGGCGCGCAAAGCCTTGTTCAATCTGTGCCTGCACACGCGAATGGTCAGCTACCTGGCGGACCGCGCCCTGACCGGCGAAACCGCCCGACACGTCAGCCGGACCAATCAGGCACTGCTGAAAAATTACGATGCCCTGATTGGCATCGGTACACCGTGGCCGGCAACCACCTCGCTGGCGGCCCATTTGCTCAATGTGCACATGGGCCGGTTGCTGGAAGCCCATCGCGCGACATCACGCTCTAACGACGCCTTGTTCCTTGAGCGCGTCGCGTTGAAGTCCGGAGCGATGTTCAATTATCTGAAAATGGCCGTGGGCATGTTGCCGTTCGTGGGCGCCGCCGTGGCGTTGTACGACGCCTGGAGTAGCGCCAACCTGGCGGTTGCGGCGTTCCTGCGCGGGCAGGTCGGTCATGGCCTGGCCGAGGTTGAAGCGGTGCTGCTGTCGCTGATTGACGCGGCAATGGACGTGCTGCCCGGCGCCGCGGCGACGTCGACTGTTACCCGCGCCGCCACTCGAACCCGCCAATTGCGCAGCGTGACGAAAAGCGCAGGCGCCTTGCACAAGGCCACGCAACGACAGGCCCGGCATACCCTGGAACGCTTCAGGGGCTACGAGTACGAACACCCGATTTCGCTGGCCGGCCTGCAACCGGGCAGCCACGGCGCCTATCGCACTGTCTATCGACACGCCGACGGCGATTTCATGATCAGCCACGGGCGCATCTACCGCATCGAACTGAGCAACAATCCACAGCAGTGGCGCTTGCACGGCACGTGGGCTCGCCCGTACAAACAGCCCATCGCCCTCGATGAGGCGGGGAACTGGAATACCCATTACGCGGTGTACGGCACGGTAATCGAGGGCGGCGGTGCCGGTGGCGGAGCGGTGCTCGGCCACATGGCCGACGGGCTGGACCCATTGTGGCCGGCCGCCATTCGCCGCTGGTTGCCGCGCTGGTGGACCGATCGCGCCTTGCGCCGTCAACTGACCCTGACCAATACCGCCGAAGCCTACACCCGGCAGCTCGATACCCAGACCCGCGCCAGCAACACCTTGCTGACCGACTACTTCGATACCCGGCCTGTTGCGCAGCGACCGACGCGAGCCCAGGTCGACCTCGCCTGCGCCAACGATATCGAGCTTGCGCAAAACCAATACCGGAACCTGGAGGAACTGATGCTGTACAGCCATGGCCGAAAACGCACGGCGATCGAAGACATTCAAAGTCGCTGCGCCTGGATCATCGTCGACCGCTCGATTCGCAGAGTAGATTTGGCCAGGGAGCGTTTGCTCGAGTACGTGGACCGCATCGATCAGCTCATCGTGCGTTCCGACATGGCGCCAGCCTATGATCCCACCCCACACATACAGCTGAAGGCGCAACGCAAGAAGATACGCAAAGACTTCATCAAGGAGTTTGACCACCTTCATGACCGCGTCGAAGACGCCCACCGATGGAACCGTCGGATCACTAACCGCACGCAAAAGTCGACGCTCAAACCACAAATCGAGACCTTGAGCACCAAACTCAGCGACGCCAATTATTACTACCTGAAATCGGCGCATGTACTGGAAATCATCACCGACTATGACGCCGTCACTGATCTGTCCTGGTTTTACTTTCACAAGCAACTCCATCAGGCGCGCAACAAGGTTGGACGCGCCCTGCTCACCCAGCAAGAACTTCCGGCAGTGCGCGCCAGCTTCAGCCAACGTAACAAGGTGCTCGAAGACTGCCTGGCGACCTATACCGAATTCCGCCGCCAGCTCACCGCCTGGACGCTCGGCTATCCGCAGCATCTGGATCTGCCAGAGGTCGAGGTGTTTCTGGACAACCTGAACAAGGTCGAAGAATTCGCGCACCATGCGATCAAGAATCGACCGTCCACTACACCGATCGAGGGACATAGTGGCAAACAACTCTTTGAGACCGAGGACAACCAGTTGTTGATCGGGGTCGCCAGCACCGATCCCGTCACCAAACAAAAGCGCTTCACTCTTGAAGGTATCACTGGCCATTCGGAAACCTGGCAACCTCGTGCCAGTGGCAAATATCACCTGAGTGAACCCGAGATCAGCGCTCAACCTCAGTTGCCGATGGATGTCGGGCCATTACTGATCGAAGCGAAGAAAAGGCTCGGCGCGATAGAGGCGTACAGAGTCCAGGTCGAGGGGTATGCGCGGCGAAACATGCTGCCGGTCGACCTTGAACACATGATGAGCAGTGAGGCTGCGGAACTGAACATGCGTGCCAAGGCCATCGAAGGGCTGTCACCCACCGAGACGGTCGCCGTGCAATTGCGCAACCGCGCAGATGAGTTGTTGCGCACTGGACGCACGCTACGGATCGATCAATCGATGAACAGCAAAACCCCGACCGAGGGCTATCTGGACGATTTGCTGGAACAACGGGTTGTGGATATCCGCAAGGAAGGCGTCCTGCGGGATCTAGGCAAACGCCCGGACGGACGCAGGGATTTCCTGCAGGAATACGAGGTGCGCGATCTACGCGGTGAAACGGCGCAAACCTTGTGGTACGCGCACTTTCACTACACCTCGGCGAAGCCTGCGTTCAACGAGTTCGTCAAGGGTCATTTGAAGTTGCCGGAACAGCGCAACCTCGGCCTGCAATGGCAACAGGCTGCTGCCGCCAGTGGAGCGCCGGTTGAAGCAATCTGGCGCGGCGACATCGGCAAGCCGTTCGGGGTCAAACACTTCTCGGATCTCTGAAAAACGAAAAACCCTGTAGGAGCGAGCCTGCTCGCGATGGCGGTCTGACATTCAATATCTGCATTGACTGACACACCGTTATCGCGAGCAGGCTCGCTCCTGCAGGGGGAATCAGGCCAACTGACTGCGCAACTGCCGTGCCGCCGCCACCATGTTCACCAACGCCGCTTCAGTCTCCGGCCAGGCGCGGGTTTTCAGACCGCAGTCGGGGTTGACCCACAGGCGCTCGGCGGGGATGCGCTGTACGGCCTTGGCCATCAACTTGACCATCTCGGCCGTGTCCGGCACCCGTGGCGAGTGGATGTCGTAGACGCCCGGGCCGATGTCGTTCGGGTAGTCGAACGCTTTGAAAGCCTCCAGCAATTCCATGTCCGAACGCGAGGTTTCGATGGTGATCACGTCGGCATCCATCGCCGCGATGGCTTCGATCACATCGTTGAACTCGCTGTAGCACATGTGCGTGTGGATCTGCGTTTCATCACGCACACCGCTGGCGCTCAGGCGGAACGCTTCCACCGCCCAATCCAGATATTCCTGCCATTGCGCCCGGCGCAGCGGCAAGCCTTCGCGGAACGCCGCTTCGTCGATCTGCACGATCTTGATACCGGCGGCTTCCAGGTCCACCACTTCGTCACGCAGGGACAGGGCCAGTTGCTGCGCCTGGACTTTGCGCGACACGTCTTCACGCGGGAACGACCACATCAGCATCGTCACGGGACCAGTGAGCATGCCTTTCATGACCTTGTCGGTCTGATTCTGGGCATAGGTGATCCAGTCGACGGTCATGGCTTTCGGACGGCTTAGGTCACCGTAGATGATCGCGGGTTTCACACAACGAGAACCGTAGCTCTGCACCCAACCGAAACGGGTGAACAGATAGCCGTCCAGTTGTTCGGCGAAGTATTCGACCATGTCGTTGCGTTCGGCTTCACCGTGCACCAGCACGTCGAGGCCCAGGCGTTCTTGAATCTGCACGGCGTGGCGAATTTCATGGTGCATGGCGTCGGTGTAGTCGTTGGCCGACAGCTTACCTTGCTTGTACGCCTGGCGCGCCAGGCGGATCGAACCGGTCTGCGGGAACGAACCGATGGTGGTGGTTGGAAATGCTGGCAGTTTCAGGCGTGCGCGCTGTTGTTCGATGCGCTTGGCAAACGGTGACTGCCGCTGGCTGTCCGCCGCGCTGATCGCGTTGATACGGGCTTGAACCTCAACCTTATGAATGCGCGGCGACTCGGCGCGGCTCGCAGCAATCGCGCGACTTTCTGCCAGGGCGGTTTGCACTTTTGGCGCTTGCGGGTCGTTCAGGGCATCGCGCAGCACCGCGATTTCACCGCACTTTTGCACGGCGAACGCCAGCCAGCTTTTCAGTTCAGGGTCGAGTTTGTCTTCGCGCTCCAGGTCCACCGGGCTGTGCAGCAGCGAGCAGGAACTGCTGACCCACAGATTGTCGCCAAAACGCTCCTGGGCAAATTTCAGTTGCGCCAGCACCGGCTCCAGTTCGCAGCGCCAGACGTTGCGACCGTTGACCAGGCCCACCGAGAGAATCTTGTAGATCGGCAAGCGATCGAGCACGTGCAGCAGTTGATCCGGCGCACGCACCGCATCGATGTGCAGACCTTGCACCGGCAGGCCGACGGCCAGGCCGAGGTTGTCTTGCAGGCCGCTGAAGTAGGTCGCCAGCAGTTTTTTCAGCGGCGAATATTGAAGGATGTGATAAGCGCGTTCGAAGGCGTTCTTCCATTCCTGCGGCAGATCGAGGGTCAGGATCGGTTCGTCGATCTGTACCCACTCCACGCCTTGGGCAGCGAGGCGACCGAGGATTTCTCCGTAGATTGGCAGCAGGCGCTCCAGCAGATCGAGCTTGTCGAAATCGTTGCCTTTGGCTTTGCCCAGCCACAGGTAAGTCAACGGACCGATAATCACTGGTTTGACGGTATGACCCAAGGCCTTGGCTTCTTCGACTTCTTCGAACAACTGTTCCCAGCTCAGTTTGAATGGCTGGTCGGCGGTGAATTCCGGGACCAGGTAGTGGTAGTTGGTGTCGAACCACTTGGTCAGTTCCTGGGCGTATTGTGCTTTGCCATGTTCGCCGCCGCAGCAGCTTGCAGTGGCGCCACGGGCCATGGCGAACAGGGTGTCGAGGGTCGGCAGGCCGCGCTCGTCCTTGGTGCTGTCGAAACGCTCGGGGACTACACCGAAGGCCAGGGAGTGAGTCAACACCTGGTCGTACCAGGCGAAGTCGCCGACCGGCAGCAAGTCGATGCCGGCGTCTTTCTGCAATTGCCAGTGGGTGGCGCGCAGTTGGCGGCCGACGCTTTTCAGCGCGTGCTGGTCGATGTCGCCCTTCCAGTAGGCTTCGAGGGCTTTTTTCAGTTCGCGGTCGGCGCCGATGCGCGGGAAACCTAGGGTGTGGGCCACGGCCATGTCGAATGCGCTCCTGTATAAAAGATGGCGCTATTGTCGACAGCCAACCCAACATGAGACAAACTCAACCTTTTCGTGTTGATCACAAGTTTTTCTCATGGAGCCCTCCGGTGCTTGAAATCCGTCACCTCAAGACCCTCCACGCCTTGCGCGAAGCCGATAGCCTGGTGGACGCGGCCGACCGCCTGCACCTGACCCAATCGGCGCTGTCCCACCAGTTCAAGGAACTGGAGGAGCGCATGGGCATGCCGCTGTTTGTGCGCAAGACCAAACCGGTGCGTTTCACCAGCGCCGGTTTGCGCCTGTTGCAACTGGCCGATTCCACCCTGCCGTTGCTGCGCGCTGCCGAACGTGACATCAGTCGACTGGCCGGTGGCACCGCCGGGCGCCTTCACATGGCCATCGAATGCCACAGCTGCTTCCAGTGGCTGATGCCGACCATCGACCAGTTCCGTGATGCGTGGCCGGAAGTCGAGTTGGACCTGGCGTCGGGTTTCTCCTTCGCCCCGCTGCCGGCCCTGGCCCGTGGCGATCTGGACCTGGTCGTAACGTCCGACCCGGTGGACCTGGTCGGTATTACATACGTGCCGCTGTTCACCTACGAAGCGATGCTCGCCGTGGCCAATCAACACAAACTGGCGAGCAAGGCCTACATCGTGCCGGAAGACTTGCTCACGGAAACCTTGATCACTTATCCGGTGGAAAGGGACCGACTGGACATCTTCACGCGCTTCCTGGAACCCGCCGACGTCGAGCCGGCCCAGGTCCGCACCTCGGAACTGACGGTGATGATGATGCAACTGGTGGCCAGCGGACGCGGCGTGTGCGGCATGCCCCATTGGGCGCTGCATGAGTACAGTTCACGGGGTTATGTGAAGGCCAAGCGGTTGGGCGAGAAAGGTTTGTTCGCGACGCTGTATGCGGCGATTCGGGCTGACATGCTGGATGCGCCGTACATGCGCGATTTTCTGCTGACGGCGAAGGACACATCGTTTTCGACATTGGATGGGGTGAGTGCCGTCCGCTGAAATGCGAACACATGTAGGAGCGAGCCTGCTCGCTCCTACATGTGTTCGTGGTGGACTTATATTTCGCGCCACATGTGGATCTTGTCGAAGTACTCCTCCCCCACCCGCACCCCCATCGGCTCAAGGCCGAACTGGATGAAGCCGCAGCGCCGGTACAGGTTGAACGCCGCGTCATTGCCGGCGGTAACGGTCAATTTGATCAGCCGCAGATCCTGATGGGACCGCGCTTCGGCCAGAACCGCCTCCACCAATTGAAAGCCGAGCCCACGCTGACGCACGTTGGCCGATACGTACATGCCAAACAGCGTCGCCTTGTGTCGCGCCTTTTCCCGAGGTTCGAAAGCCAGCCCGACAATGCCGGCCAACTTGCCCTCTTCGAACGCGCCGAACACCACGTCGAGCTTGCCGGTCAGGCGCGCTTCCCACCAGCTCAGCGGCATCGTCGCACGCTCGCGCGCACTCGACGTGAAGGCTTGCGGGTGCACGTCGTAGGCCTCAAGCATCAGTTCTCGATAGTCCAGCGCATGACTGGCATCCAGTCGCTCGATCCACATGTTCAGGCCATCCGCTTTTGCTCAAGCATCAAGCGCAACGCCAACGCCGACAACACAAAACCCATGAAATAACGCTGCATCGCCAGCCAGGTCGGGTTGTTGACGAACCACGAAGCGATGCCCGCCGCAAACAGAGCGATCATCAGGTTGACGCTGAAACTGACGCTGATCTGGGTCAGCCCCAGCACGATGCTTTGGGTGAACACCGAACCGTGTTCGGGCGTGATGAACTGCGGAAACACCGAGAGGTAGAACACCGCGATTTTCGGGTTCAGGGCACTGGTCAGAAAGCCCATGGTGATCAGTTTTCGCGAAGAGTCCGGCGGCAACTGTTGTGCCTCGAACGGCGACCGCGCACCGGGCTTGACTGCCTGCCAGGCCAGCCACAACAGGTACAGCGCGCCCGCCCACTTCAGCACTTCATAAGCTAACGGCACCGCCAGGAACACCGCGGTCAAACCGGCCGCAGCGGCGAATAGATGCACGAAGAAACCCGCGACCACACCGAGCAACGACGTCACTCCGGCCTTGCGCCCCTGGCAGATCGAACGGGAGATCAGGTAGATCATGTTCGGCCCCGGCGTCAGCACCATCAGCAATGCAGCAGCAGCGAAAATCAGCAGGTCCTGGAGCGGGATCATGGCGGTTCCTATGCGTGAATGATCAGGCGATCGAGGTCAGCGAAGCTCGATAAAACGGCAGGATCAGGTCCCGTGTCAATGGCGCCAGAGTGACATCGCCATCGGTCGACGGGTCGATCCAGATCACCTCTTCAATCTCCGCCGCAGGCGTCACGTCGATATCGATGTGAAGCTGAAAAATCTCGGCATGAACGGTAAAGCCCGGCTCGTTAGCGGCCGGTGCCGAAAACTGTCCGAGGAACGTGGCCTGCGCCGGGTCGATGTCCAGTCCCAACTCTTCTTCCAGCTCCCGGGCCAGGGTGTGGATAGGCAATTCATGGGGCTCGATCTTGCCGCCCGGCTGCATGAACGCCTGAGTGCCGCGCTTGCGCACAAGCAGGGTTCGACCATCGGGACCGATCAGCAGGGCGGCGGCAATGTGGATAGTTGTCGACATGACAAAAAGACCTTTGACTCAAAAACGGCAAGGATCACATGTCCGCCCTGTAGGCGCGAGCTTGCTCGCGATGGTCGTGAACGAAAACGCGTAAACCAGATGCCCATCGGCGCCCTCATGTTTATCGCGAGCAAGCTCGCGCCTACAGTTTCCTTTATGCAGCTTCCTGGAAATCCATCTCCGGCGGCTGGCGACGGAACCCACCGGTCAACACCGCGAGGTACACCACGCCAATGGCCAACCAGCTCAGCCCCAGGTAAATAGCCAGGTGATCGAGGCTGACCATCAACCACAAATCTGCCGCCAGACCGATGAACGGGAACAGCAGAAACAGCACGAATTCGCGCAGGCCTTTTTTCTCGCCGCCGATCCAGTAATGGAAGATCACCGACAGGTTCACCAGGCTGAACGCCAGGAACGCGCCGAAGTTGATGAACGAGGTTGAGGTGGTGACGTCGAGTTTCAGCGCCAGCAAGGCGACGACCGCACACAGCAAGATGCTGTTGATGGGTGTGCCGAAGCGCTCATGCAACGTGCCGAAGAACGACTTCGGCAGCACGCCATCGCGGCCCATGGCGTAGAGCAGGCGCGAGCCGCTGGCCTGTGCCGACAGACCCGAAGCGAACTGGCCGACGATCAGTCCGATCAGGAAGATCGAGACGAACAGGTCGCCGCCGATGTTGCGCGCAATTTCATAGGCCGCCGAGTCGACGCTGTCGAACTGGAACGACGGGTGGGCGATCTGCACGAAGTACGACACACCGACGAAAATCAGCCCGCCGATCAGGGTGATCAGCATGATCGCCCTTGGGATGGTGCGGCGCGGGTCGCGGGTTTCTTCGGTCAGGGTGCTGACCGCGTCGAAACCGAGGAAGGAGTAACAGGCGATGGCCGCGCCACTCATGATCAACGGCATCTGCATGTCGCCGTTGAAGAACGGTTTGATCGACCACAACGGCGTGCTCGCATCGCCGCCGAGGTAGTGCACGCACAGTGCGACGAAGGCGATCAGCACCAGGAACTGCACCAGCATCAGCAAGGCGTTGATGCCGTTGGCCAGTTTCAGGCCGACAATGTTGATGGCGCTGGTAATGCCGATGAACGCCAGCACCCAGACCCATTGCGGCACGGCCGGGAAGGCGGAGTTGAGGTACGCCGCGCCGATCAGCCAGATCGCCATCGGCAGAAACAGATAATCGAGCAGCACTGCCCAACCGGCGATGAAGCCGAGTTTCGGGCTGATGGCCTTGCGCACGTAGCTGTAGGCCGAGCCGGCCACCGGGAAGGCCGAGGCCATGCGCCCGTAGCTCATGGCGGTGAAGAACATCGCCACCAGTGCCGCCAGATACGCGGCGGGCACCATGCCGGCGGTGGATTGAGCGAGGATGCCAAAGGTGCCGAGCACAATGATCGGCGTCATGTAGGCGATGCCAAACAGCACCACCGACCCCAGTGACAGGGTGCGTTGCAAACGAGCCATGAGCGACTACTCCGGAATTATTAGATTTATGGCAGAGCCGAGTTCGGCGAAATTTCGGGGGTTGTGTTGTTGTTCTTGGGTGATGGTCAAACAGGTGTGTTGTTTGGGAGGGCCTCATCGCTGGCAAGCCAGCGATGAGGCCAGTCCAGGCTATGTAAAATCCGGATCAGCGCGCAGGAATCAGCAACTCTCGTAACCCATCCGCATGCTCAACCATCTCCCCCGGCAACTTCAGCCGCTGATCATCCAGATAGCGATAATCCTGGCGCGCCGCCGTCAACCGGTTCAGGTCCAGCTCCACCGCAAACTGTCCCTCTTCACGACCGGCCTCGAACAGCAACGTACCCAGCGGATCGACCAGCGCGCTGCCGCCGGCGAACAACAACCCGCCATCGCCCTCTTCCACCCGGTTGACCATCAGCGCGAACGCCTGGTTTTCCTGGGCGCGGGCCATGATCGCGGTGCGGTGGGTCGGGCCATACGGGTCCATGTTGCCGTTGGTCACCAGCAGCAACTCGGCACCGAGTTGCGCCAGGGCGCGGGCGGTTTCGGGGAATTCGATGTCGTAGCAAATCAGCAAACCCACGCGAACGCCGTTCCACAGGCACGTGGCGTAGCGGTCGCCGGCCTCGAACACACCGCGATCCGACGCCCACAGGTGCGTCTTGCGGTATTTCAGCGCGATGCCTTCGGGGGTGATCAGCAGCGTGGTGTTGTAGAAACGACCGTTGTCGTTCTCGGCGGTACCGACGACCACGGCAATCTTGCGTTCACGGGCGGCGGCGACAATCGCGCTGACGGTCGGACCGTCCAGCGGCTCGGCGACATCGACCACGGACTCGGCGCTCGGGAAGCCCATCAAGTGGCTTTCCGCAAACATGATCAGTTGCGTCTCGGCGGCGCAGGCGTTGATCGCCTCCAGAGCACGTTCGAGGTTGTAAGCCGTGTCGTTGTCACGGCCCGCCAATTGGGCGAGTTCGACCTTCATGGGTATTCCTTGTTCTAAGGCCGGGCTGGGAGAAAGATTGCCCGGTCGCTGTCTGTGCGCCAGTATGCGCAGCAAGCAAGCGGCCGGGAAATCACGCCGCTGGGGTAACACGATAGGGGTAGATGCATGACACTCTCATTGGACGACATCGCCTGGCACCGTTCGGTGGGGCAATTGATCGACGCCCTGGACAAGCCCAATTTCTGGACGCAACTGGTGCGTTTGCTGGACCAGTACGTGCCCTGCGACAGCTGGGTGGCGCTGCTGTTCAGCGCCGACCAACACCCGCAAGTGTTCGCCGAATGCCCCGGTGAAGACGGCGGCCCCGACCCGTTGTTCCAGGATTACCTGCGCGGCCTGTACCTGCTCGATCCGTTCTACATCGCCTGCCGCGAACAGTCGCGCACCGGTTTGTATCGCCTGTCGGAAGTGGCCCCGGAGCATTTCGAACTCACCGAGTACTATCAACGATACTTTCGTGTGAATGTCGTGGCCGACGAAATACAGTTTAATTGCCAGCTCGAAGGCGACCGCACGTTGTGCCTGTCACTGGGCAGCAAGCAGCGGTTCAGCGCGCAGCAAATAGCCTTGCTGTCGTTGATTCAGCCGTGGGTGCTCGGATTGTTGCGCCAGCGTCTACCCTATGAGATCAACGAAGTGGTGGCGCTCACCTCGGCGCCGGTACAAGGCGACTGGCGGGTGCAACTGGAAGCTTCAGTGCAGCAACTCAAAGGCGCACAGTTGACCGCCCGGGAGCTGGATGTCGGGCGTTTGATGCTCAGCGGCTGCTCGAGCAAGGAAATCGCCCGCAAACTGGAAATCTCCATCGAAACCGTGAAAGTCCATAAGAAACACATGTACAGCAAGCTGGGCATCAAATCCCAGTCCGAGCTGTTTTCGATTTTTCTCCAGGCACAAAATGCCTGAATAAAAACTGTAGGAGTGAGCTTGCTCGCGAAAATCGCCAAGGCAACGCAGTCATTCAGACTGCATG
Source organism: Pseudomonas sp. NFX224 (assembly GCF_048565165.1). NCBI lineage: Bacteria > Pseudomonadati > Pseudomonadota > Gammaproteobacteria > Pseudomonadales > Pseudomonadaceae > Pseudomonas > Pseudomonas sp. NFX224. Next base: position 1,773,115 of record NZ_CP183416.1, read on the forward strand.
CGTTATCGTTGACGACCATCGCGAGCAAGCTCGCTCCTGCATGAGTCCGAACCCAAGGAAACCGTATGAGCCTGTCACTCCTGAGCCGCTACGCCTTCTTTGCCGCCTGTGTGATCTTCACCCTCGCCAGCCTGCCTTTCCTCGAACATGACTGGCTCTGGCCAATCACCGCTGTCACCAGCGTGCTCAGCCTGATCGGCCTGTTCGATTTACTGCAAAGCCCTCACGCAGTGCGCCGCAACTATCCGATCCTCGGCAACATTCGCTATCTGGTCGAAGGCATTCGCCCGGAAATCCGCCAGTACCTGCTCGAATCCGACAGCGACGCCCTGCCCTTTTCCCGGGCTCAGCGTTCGCTGGTCTATTCCCGGGCCAAGAATGAAAGCGCCGACAAACCGTTCGGCACCCTGATTGATGTGTACCAGTCGGGCTTCGAATTCATCGGCCACTCCATGCGCCCGGCGCCGTTGAGCGACCCGAGCGGTTTCCGCGTCACCGTCGGCGGCCCGCAGTGCACCCAGCCGTATTCGGCGTCGGTGTTCAATATCTCGGCCATGAGCTTCGGCTCACTCAGCGCCAATGCCATTCGCGCGTTGAACCAGGGCGCCAAGCTTGGCAACTTCGCCCACGACACCGGTGAAGGCAGCATCAGCCCCTATCACCGCGAACACGGCGGCGACCTGACCTGGGAACTCGGCAGCGGCTACTTCGGTTGCCGCACCAGCGACGGCCGTTTCGACCCGGAACGCTTCGCCGCGCAGGCGCAAACGCCGCAAGTGCGGATGATCGAAATCAAGATGAGCCAAGGCGCCAAACCCGGTCACGGCGGTATCCTGCCCAAACACAAAGTCACCAAAGAGATCGCCGAAACCCGCGGCATCCTGATGGGCGAAGACTGCGTCTCGCCGTCACGCCACAGTGCGTTTTCCACGCCGATCGAGATGATGCATTTCATCCAGCAATTACGTGAACTGTCCGGTGGCAAACCGGTGGGCTTCAAGTTCTGCCTGGGGCATCCGTGGGAGTTCATGGGCATCGCCAAGGCCATGCTGGAAACCGGCATCCTCCCGGACTTCATCGTCGTCGACGGCAAGGAAGGCGGCACCGGCGCGGCGCCCGTGGAATTCACCGACCACATCGGCGTACCGATGCGCGAAGGCCTGTTGTTCGTGCACAACACCCTGGTCGGCCTGAACTTGCGAGACAAGATCAAACTCGGCGCCAGCGGCAAGATCGTCAGCGCCTTCGACATCGCCAGCGTGCTGGCCATTGGCGCTGACTGGGCCAACTCGGCACGCGGCTTCATGTTCGCCATCGGCTGCATCCAGTCGCAAAGCTGCCACACCAACAAATGCCCGACCGGCGTCGCCACTCAGGACACCCTGCGCCAACGCGCGCTGGTGGTGCCGGACAAGGCCCAGCGCGTCTACAACTTCCACCGCAACACCCTCAAGGGCCTGGCCGAAATGCTCGCCGCCGCCGGCCTCGAACACCCGTCGCAGTTGTCGGCCAAGCACCTGGTGCGACGCATGTCGGCGACCGAGATCAAGCTGTTCTCGCAGTTGCACGTGTTCCTCAAACCGGGGGAATTGCTGACCGGTGAAGTGAATGGCGAGTTTTATTCGCGGATGTGGCAGATGGCGCGGGCGGACAGCTTCGAACCCAACGAAGTGGTCGCTGCCTGAACCGGACGGCCCCGGCAATGCGCTTCACCAACGAAGCGATTTGATCGGGGCCGGCTCTTTGAAGACGATGAAACCGTAATCACCGATCAGGTAAATCCGGTAGTACCGGGTCTCGAGCAGCGGCAGGAAATGCTGATACCCCACCCGCGTTGCATTACGCCGCTCTTTCTCCGAGACCACGTTGGTAATCCCCACCTTGGGCAGGTTTTCGGCCAGCATGTAAAAGTCGATGTTCAGCAGATAGTGCAACACCGGCATCTGCTTGAACGAGCCTGCGGCGCCTCGCAACCAGTGATCGGAATAGGTGACCGACATGTAAATGCGCTTGGCTTCGCGCAAGCCTTGATGGCTACTGATATCACGATCAAGGCTATTGAGCGCACTGGTGGCGAAGGTTTTCTGCACCGTCAGCACACGGCCATAGGCGAACGACAACGACAGCATCGCCAGCAGCGGCACCAGCAACAGCAGCGGCAATCGCTCATGCACAGACGCCAGCGCCAGATGGCTCAGATAGAACAGCAGCACCAGCAACACCGCAAACCCCATCAGCGTTCTGGCGCCTTCATTGAAGTCGCGAAAGAGCAGCGCCACCCCCGACACCAACAACAGCAGCGCCGGTACGCTCAGAACGCACAGCAGGCCGATCAACAGCCGCTTCGCCGCGCTCTCCTTGCGCTGAACGATGTTCATCCCCAGCCCGACCGCACCGGCGATGGCGCACAGCAACAAACCGGCGAACACCCAGGCAAATCCGCCATGGAACAGCAGCACGACTTTTTCCAGTACCCGGAGGATGTTGACGTCCAATTGCAGCAGGGGCTGCGCCGACCAATTCAGCAACAAGGCGCGGTTCTGCCCCAAGAATGGATAGGCGGTAACGCTGTAAATCAACCAGCCCAACACCACTTGAGCCAGCTTCCAGCCAATCAAGGCAGGCCACTGCGGCCAAGGCATTCTGTCGTTGGCAACCCTGAGCAACTCCAGGCAACACAACCCCAGAAACACGTTCAGGCTGATCTGGTAAAGACCCAGTGCCAAAGCAATCAGAAACGCAGGAACCAGCCATTGCACGCTGCGCCTGTGGTGACGGAAAGTGATCGCATAAATCACCGCGACCACGCTCAACGCCATTGCCGCGCCGTCATATTGATAGGACAGGTTCTGCAGGAAAAACGGGTTGTACCAGAGCGGCAACAGCACCAGGCAGCCGGTGATCGTCGGTTGTCGAAAATAGTGAAAGGTCAGGCTGGTCAGCGCCGATGCCATCGCCAGCGAGGCGATCAATAACGGCAAGGGAAAGATGTTCGGCGCTGCATTGTTGAAGGTCAGCGCGTTGTAGAACAGTTCGGTAAACAATCGCCCCTGCTCCGCCCACGCCATGCCGGCGGAGAGCGAGCGCCAGTTGTCATCGATGTAGGGATAGTCCGCGAGGATCAGCGGCAGCACATACACCAGCGTCGCCAACAGAAAAAACCGCCAGACCTGACGGCGCCCGAGCTCCTTGATGAAAAAATCGCTGAATCGCCCCATGTCAGCGCTCGCGCCGGTCTTTGCCGCCAATGATGTCTTTGACCACATAGCGCGGCCGGTGCTTGGCCTCGATGTAGATCCGGCCAATGTACTCGCCGAGAATGCCGATGCCGATCAATTGCACGCCGCCGAGAAACAGAATCGCCGTCATCAGCGACGGATAACCTGGCACGCTGTTGCCGAAGAAAATCTTGTCCATCACCATGTACAACGCATACAGCACGGCAAAAATTGAAACCGCGCCGCCGACATACGTCCACAAGCGCAACGGCACGGTGCTGAACGACGTCACGCCTTCCAGCGCCAGGTTCCACAGTTTCCAGCCATTGAACTTGCTGCTCCCTGCCACGCGCCGGGCCCGTTCGTATTCCACCACCACGGTGTTGAACCCGGCCCAGGACAGCACGCCTTTCATGAACAGCTGATGCTCGGGCAAAGTGCGGATCACATCGACCACTTTGCGATCCATGAGCCGGAAATCTCCGACGTTTTCCTCGATCCGGGTGTAGGCAATCCGATTCAACAGGTGGTAGAACAGCGACGCACTGTGGCGCTTGAAATAACCATCGGCCCCACGGTCCCGACGTTTGGCCAACACGACATCTGCGCCTTTCTGCCATTGCTCGACCAACAGCGGGATGACGCTGATCGGGTCCTGCAGGTCGACGTCCATCGGGATGACCGCATCGCCGGTGGCATGTTCCAGGCCGGCGAACAGCGCGGGCTCCTTGCCGAAGTTGCGGGAAAAGTTGATCAGCATGACCTGATCGTCCGCTTGCGCCAGGGTGGTGGCCTGTTCGGCCGTGCGGTCGAAACTGCCGTCGTTGACGAACACAATCTCCACCTCGGCGTCGAGCTTCAACTCACGCCGCACAGCCTGGTAGAAAATGTCGATCGCCTGTTCTTCATTGAACACCGGAACAATGAGCGAGATTTTCATGCGTCACGCTCGCGAAACACCACGTACCTGGAAAAAAGAAAACCGAACACCAGGCTCATCACAGAAAACATCGCGACGGTGAGCAAACCATGTAACCGCCACAGGTCACCGGCATAGCCGACGCCATAACTCAACGCCCCCATCGCCGCCATGAACAGCAGATAGCCACCGACCGACATCCGGCTGTCAAAGGTGTAGAGCGCATTCATGTAGAAGGAAAACGAGGCCGCTACGCAAAACGCCGCCAGATTGCTCACAGCCTGACGCAACCCCGCTGCCACGCTGAGCAGGAAAAAAATCTGCCAGTGAATGAGGGTGTTGGCGACCCCGATCACTGCGTAGCTGGACAGCCCTCGCCACAAACGTCTCATGCTGACGGTCCTTGATTAGAACGTTGCACGTCCATAAGTATTTGAGCTTGTCTACTGTCAGAAATCGCAGGTTCGTGTGCCTTTCAGACCAGCGGTAAGGGCCTGAGGCACAGTCAGGAGACATTCCGAAATATCCCGACTTTGCAATTGCGAGCGATTCAGTCCACCCTGCGCGCCGCCGATGAGCGGCATGTAATTTTTGTCGTCTTCGACTACTCCTTTGTTCAACACCCCGTTTACGAGCCTGCCGTCATGACGTTAGCGCGCGATCACCGAATCGACTTTTTTCGCGGTCTGGCACTGATCTTCATTTTCTGGGATCACGTGCCCCACAATCCTCTGGGTCAAATCACCCTGCGTAACTTCGGCTTCAGCGATGCGGCGGAAGTCTTCGTGTTCCTCGCCGGTTATGCGGCGGTACTGGCCTACGGCAAAGTCCTGGCGCGGGAAGGTTTCCTGATTGCCTGCGTGAAAATCCTGCGTCGCGCCTGGGTGCTCTACGTGGTGCATATTTTCCTGCTGGCGATGCTGATGGGCATCGTGTTCTTCGCCAACAGCCATGTGGAAACCCGCGACCTGGTCGAAGAAATGGGCATGCACCACTTTATCAGCGACCCGCAACAGGCCTTGATCGATGAACTGCTGCTGCGCTTCAAACCCAACCTGATGGACCCGTTGCCGCTGTACATCGTGCTGTTGGCAGGGTTGCCGCTGGCGCTGCCGATATTGGTGCGCAAGACCTGGGTGGTGGTAGCGATGTCCGTGGCGTTGTACCTGATGGTGCCGTTGGCTGGCTGGAACCTGGCCGCGATCAAGGACGGCGTGTGGTACTTCAACCCCGTTGCCTGGCAATTGCTGTTTGTCCTCGGCGGCGCCGCTGCGATTCACTCACAACGCCCACGCCTGCCCGAGACCCGACCGTTGATCCATCAGCCGTTGTTCATGACGGCGGCGGTATACGTTGTGGTCGCCGGCGTGTTGACCGTGTTGTGGCGCTGGCCGCAGATTCACGACGCGCTGGTGCCGTCCGGCCTGAGCAACCTGCTGTACCCGATCAGCAAGACCGACCTTTCGCCCGTGCGCCTGTTGCACTTTCTGGCACTGGCTTACGTCACCGCGAAACTGCTTCCCGACACCGGTTGGACACAGAACTGGCTGGCGCAGCAAAGCTGTCGCATGGGGCGTTTCTCATTGGAGATTTTCTGCCTGGGGGTGTTGCTCGCACCTTTGGCGGACATGCTCAACGCCCTGACCGACGACGCTTTCGCCATGCAAATCTTCACGGCGCTGGTGGGCGCTGGGTTGATGGCCTTGTTGGGAGCGTGGCTTGAGTTCAACAAGCGCTTGAACCAGACCAGTAAACGATCGCAGCCTTCGACAGCGCCTACAGAATCAAACCGCATTCCCTTGTAGGAACGGCCGCTGGCTGCGATCTATTGATCGTCAAAGCAAAAGCCCCGGCCAATCGACCGTAATGCTGTTCACTTAACCGATGGAGCAAACAACCGAAAACCTGTGGCGAGGGAGCTTGCTCCCGCTGGACTGCGCAGCAGTCCCATTTTTCAGGGCCGCTTCGCGCCCCAACGGGAGCAAGCTCCCTCGCCACAGATTCAGTGTTCGTCCTTGAGTGAACAGCATTACGGCCAATCGACCGGGGCTTTTTCATGTCTGGCGTTACGGCTTATTGAGCCGAACGCACCGCACCCTGCGAAACATTCGTCGGCTGCAGCTTGAACACGTAGAACAACACCGTCAGCAGCACCAGGAACGCAGGTCCCACATACAGCGCCACGCGGGTGTCTGGGAAGTACGCCATCAAGCCGACCACCAGCACCAGGAACGCCAACGCCAGATACGAGCTGACCGGGTACAGCCACATGCGGTATTTCAGGCCCGCTCGTTCGCTGGCACTCAAGCCTTGGCGGAATTTCAGCTGGGCCAGCAGGATCATCACCCAGGTCCAGATCGCGCCGAAGGTGGCAATCGCCGTCACCCAGACGAAGACTTTCTCCGGCACCAGGTAGTTGAGCAACACGCCCACCAGCAACGCACCGATCGATAGCAGCAACGCGCGACGCGGCACGCCGTTGTTCGACGTCTTGGCGAAACCGGCCGGGGCCTGACCATTCTGCGCCAGGCTGTAGAGCATCCGTCCGGTGCTGAAGATGCCGCCGTTGCACGACGACAATGCCGCGGTGATCACCACGAAGTTGATGATGCCGGCAGCCGTCTTGATGCCCAGACGCTCGAACGTCATCACGAACGGACTGCCCTGAGTGCCGATTTCGTTCCACGGGTAGATCGACAGGATGACGAACAGCGCGCCCACATAGAACAGCAAAATCCGCCAGAACACCGAGCCGATCGCGTCGGGAATGGTCTTCTGCGGGTTCTTCGCTTCACCGGCCGTCAGGCCGATCATCTCGACGCCCAGATAGGCGAACATGACCATTTGCAGCGATATCAACACGCCTTGCACGCCGTTAGGCATGAAGCCGCCGTGCGCCCACAGGTTGGAAATCCCCAGCGCCACGCCGTCATTGCCGAAGCCGAAAGCAATGATGCCGATGCCGCCGAACACCATCGCAATGATGGTGACGATCTTGATCAGGGCGAACCAGAACTCGAATTCACCGAAGGCCTTGACCGCGATCAGGTTGATCGAGCCCATGCTGACCAACGCCGCCAGCGCCCAGATCCAGCGCGGTACCTCGGGGAACCAGACGCCCATGTACACCGCCACGGCGGTGATCTCCGCGACACACGTCACCAGCCACAGGAACCAGTAGTTCCAACCCGTGAGAAAACCTGCGAGCGGGCCGAGATAGTCTTGGGCGTAACGGCTGAACGAACCCGCAACCGGGTTGTGCACGGCCATCTCACCGAGCGCGCGCATGATCACCAGGATCGCCAGGCCACCGATGATGTAAGACAGCATGATCGCCGGGCCGGCCATTTCGATGGCCTTGGCCGAACCGAGAAACAGACCGACGCCGATACAGGCACCGAGCGCCATCAGGCGGATATGCCGTTCGCCGAGTTCGCGTTTGAGCGGACCGCCCTGAGCGGTGTCGCCGTGGGGCAGAGGATTGCCTACGGACATGGGGGTACAACCTCGTCTTGTTATTGGATATGACCACCGAGTGGCGAAGCGTTGACCGATAAGCCATGGCTTGCCGTCACCGGGACTGCTTCGTGGGCAGAACCGTCTCGCAGGATGGAAACCTGCAAGATCAGCGGGGTGTGCAGTATAAAAAGCGGCCGCAAGCGTTTTTTACTCTATAAACCACAAAAATCAGGGGTAACTCGCGACTGAATCGGGATTTACGGAGAAGGATTGTCTGGGCTTTGTAGGATTTTTCGCTATTTGCAGCGGCGGCGAGTATTGCACGGTATTGGTGCAGCGTCATGTCCCTACGTGGGCCGTATTTACCCACTGGAAACCTCTAAATCAGCACTTCCAGCTTGCATGCCCCCCCTGTGGCGAGGGAGCTTGCTCCCGCTGGGGTGCGCAGCAGCCCCAAACCATAGAGCTGGTTTAGTCAGGCACATTCCGATTGCAGGATTTTGGGGCCGCTTCGCGGCCCAGCGGGAGCAAGCTCCCTCGCCACAGGTTCAGCAGTTGGCCGATAGTTGGATCCTCACAATTTTTTCACCAACGCCAACCACCGTCTAAGCTTCAGACAAGTCCGATCAATCTGCGTGAATGGATCAGTCGACTATGGGCGCTTTATGGCAAACCGATTCGAGTAAAACCGTGGTCCCGACTGAACCTGTGGATGAAGCGCCATTACCTGAAAAACCCCCTCGCAGCCGCACCAAGCACGGCTGGAAGGCGTTTTGGCTGTTGCTGCTGATCATTGCCATCGTGGTAGGGCTCGCGGCTGCCAAGGAAATGCGCACCTCAAGATTCCAGGCCCGCGAGGCCAGCAAGTTCGCCAAGACCCTCAGCTATGAACTCAAACCCGGTCCCAGCGACTCGATTCACTATCCGGGCGCCGGCCCGTTCGATTTGCGCCTGGGCTACAGCTCGCTGGGCGAGTTCCTGCCACGGTTGCTCAAGCGCGACTACGTGATTACCGCCCAGACCCGATTTTCCCCGGCGTTGATGAACTACACCGACAAAGGCCTTTTCGTGCCCTATTCGGAGAAAATCCAGGCCGGTTTGTCGATCACTGACTGCAAGGCGGCACCGCTGTATCAATACAACTATCCGCAACAGCTCTATGCCAGCTTCGACGCGATCCCGCCGGTGGTGGTCAGTAGCCTGCTGTTTATCGAAAACCGCTTCCTGCTCGACCCGCGCCAGCCCTTGGCCAACCCGGCGGTGGACTGGCCGCGGTTCGGCATGGCGGCGTATACCCAGGTCGCCAAGATGCTGCACCTGCCCGGTCAATCGGCGGGCGGCAGCACACTGGCGACGCAACTGGAGAAGTACCGCCACTCACCCGACGGCTTGACCGCGTCGGGCGGCGAGAAAATCCGCCAGATGATTTCTGCCAGCGTGCGCGCCTATCAGGACGGCCCGGACACCCTGAAGGCCCGGCAGAACGTCGTGCGTGATTACCTCAACAGTGTGCCGCTGTCGGCCGTGCCAGGCCACGGTGAAGTGCACGGCATGGCCGAAGGCCTGCGCGTGTGGTACGGCGCCGATTTCAACAAGGCCAACGAACGCCTGGCCAGCGACGCTACGGATCCAAAAAGCCTGGCCGACAAAGGTCTGGCCCTGCGCGAAATGCTGTCGCTGATGATTGCCCAGCGCCGCCCTTCCCATTACCTGACCAAGGGTCGCGATGAACTGGCCGACCTCACCGACAGCCATATCCGCTTGCTGGCCCAGAACAACGTGATCGATGCGCCGTTCGCCGCTGCGGCACTGGCCAGCAAGGTCACCTACCGCGATTGGGCGACCCAGCCGACCATTCAGCCGATCGAAACCAACAAGGGCATCAGCGTGGCGCGCAGTCGTTTGGCGGGCTTGCTCAATCGGCCGCTGTACGACCTCGATCGCCTCGACCTCTCGGCCACCAGCACCCTGCAAGGCGAACTGCAAACCGAGGCGACCGCGTACCTGAAAAAACTCGCCGACCCGGCCTATGCCGCAGAAATCGGCCTGATGGGCGAACGCTTGCTGACCCCCACCAGCACCACCCAGGTGCGTTACAGCTTCACCTTGTTCGAGCTGACCCCGGACGGTTCCCGAGTGCGGGTGCAGACCGACAGCACCGACCAGCCATTCGACATCAATGAAGGCAGCAAACTGGAACTGGGCTCTACCGCGAAAATGCGGGTGATGACGACTTACCTGCAAATCATCGCCGAGCTGCACGATAAATATGCCGGCATGTCCGTCCCGGACCTGAAGAAAGTCGTGGTGCCGGAACAGGACCGTCTCAGTCGCTGGGTCGTCGATTACCTGATCCAGAACAAGGACCGCAGCCTGCAGCCCCTGCTCGGTGCTGCGCTGGACCGCAAATACTCCGCCAGCCCCGGCGAGGCGTTTTTCACCGGCGGCGGGTTGCATGTGTTCCATAATTTCCGCAAGGAAGACAACGGCCGCATGCCGACCCTGCGTGACGCCCTGCGCGAGTCGATCAACCTGCCGTTCATTCGCCTGATGCGTGACCTGGTGCGCTACACCACCTACTCCGGCCCCAACAACAGCGCCGAATTGCTGCTGGACGACCGTGACCCTCGGCGTCAGGAATACCTTGCCTCGTTCGCCGACCGCGAGGGCACTTCGTTCCTGCTCAAGTTCTGGAAAAAATACCGCAACAAGGACACTCAGGCACGGCTCGAAACGTTCCTCGACAGCATGCGCCCGACGCCGATCCGCATGGCCGCCGTGCACCGTTACCTGCTGCCGCATGCCAGCCAGGAAAGCTTCAACACGTTCGTGCGTTCACACCTGACGGGCACCAAGCTCACGGAAAAACTCACCGACGATCGCCTTGTGCGGCTCTACGATGCTTATGGCCCCGGCACCTACGACCTGCCGGACCAGGGCTTCATCGCCAAAGTGCACCCGCTGGACCTGTGGATGATGGGTTACTTGCTCAATCACCCGGACGCCACCTTCAAGGACATCGTCAAAGCCAGCCAGTTTGAACGCCAGGAAGTCTACAGCTGGCTGTTCAAGAGCCGGCACAAAGGGGCTCGCGACAGCCGCATCCGTACCATGCTGGAGATCGAGGCGTTCCTCGACATTCACGCGCGCTGGCAGAAAGTCGGCTATCCGTTCGACCACCTGGTGCCATCGCTGGCCACCGCCATCGGCAGTTCCGGCGACCGCCCTGCGGCGCTGGCCGAGCTGATCGGCACCATCCTCAACGATGGCGTGCGGATGCCGACGCTGCGTATCGACAGCCTGCATTTCGCGGCGGATACGCCGTATGAAACCAGCCTGACCAGCGACCCGGATGTCGGCAAACGGGTGATGCCGTCCGAAGTCGCCACGGCCATGCGCGAAGCCTTGTCTCAGGTGGTGGATGCCGGTACAGCCAAACGGGTGTCCGGTAGTTTCAAACTGCCCAATGGCATGCCGCTGGCCATGGGCGGCAAGACCGGGACCGGCGACAACCGTATCGAAGCCATCGGCTCGGGCGGGCGAATTCTCAGTTCGAAATCCCTCAACCGCACGGCCACGTTCGTGTTCTACATCGGTGATACCCATTTCGGCACGCTGACCGCATTCGTACCGGGACGCTCGGCGGAAAACTTCACCTTCACCTCGGCGCTGCCGGTGCAGGTGCTCAAGGGCATGGCGCCGATTCTGACGCCGTATCTGCAACCGGGTACGCACACGATGTGTGAGCCAAACACGAGGACGGCTGTTCGTTGAGCGAGGTTCGACGCTTTGGGCGCAGTGGCGGTAAATATGTATTTTTCACTCCCTGATTTTGTGAGCGTCATAGCGCCTTCCATACTGTTACCAACCATTTTTTGAGCTTTTTTCGGGCATTTCATTTGCCTATTCTGGTCGCTCCATATTGATCAACGGACGATCACGCAATGCCCAATCTTCCTCAGGCGGTCCAGGGATCTGCCCCGCCTTCAATGACCTCATCCGAAACCAGCATTCACTTCGAAACGGTCAGCAAAGCCATCCCCGCGTGGCTGCGCAGCACCTCCATGGCCCGGGTCAGCGCCTTAAAAAACGTCAGGCTCACCCTTCCTGACTGGCACAAAAACGCTTTGCCAGCCGATCACCACCGCTTGAAAAATGCAGTCAAGCTCGGCTGGAACGCGCAAAACGATGTCGATAAGGCGTTGCGTGGTTTGCAGGATGTGAAGGCCTTTGCCAAGCCACTGTTGCAACAGGAATTAAAGAAGCGCTTCAGCGTTGAGGTCGATGTCGAGGACACCTGGCTGCGCTTGTATGAGCCAGTGAAATCACCGTGGTGGGTGCATGACTTCGAATCAGGCACTCGCAGCCGCACCCTCTCCTTGCTTGATGCGGCGCTGCATAATTTTTCCAGCGGCGAGACCTTCAGCACCGACTCCGAATTCATTACCCGCCCCAATGCCGCCGGACACTTCGACGTAAAAACCCTCAAGCACAAAATCAGCATCGAGCAGTTCAAATCCCTGTGCCGGGAACTGAACATCGGCGCCCGCTACGAAAAGCATTTGAACGAGTATTTGCTTTCCACCAACAGCGTGGCCAACAACGTATTGCGCCATAAAGTCATCCTCAGTCAGAAGAGCACGCTCAATGCAGCGGCGCGCATGGCGCTGATGAAACATGACATCGACCAGGATGCGTACGAGGTCGTGCAGGGCATGCTCGATGACCGTAGAAACCTGCATTGGCAGGGGCAACCCGTGAGCTATTACAACCTGTGCATGATGGATGCATCCCTCACCGGTGTTGTCCTGATCACACCCGATGTATCCACTGCCAATGCCCCTGTCCCGGTGATCGCGTATATCCCCCATGACCCGGAGCACCCGCTCAAACAATATGCGTCGTCGCTCGAATTCATGGGGGAACTGACACGGCAATTGCGCGATAGCGCCTCAGCCGAAAGCTACCAGCAGTTCTTCAGCCAGTTTGTCGATCAGCAGCAACGCGGGCATTTTTTTTCCGGGCTGAATGACCGTCTGAGCAACGTCAAATGGCACCCCGCCGCGCCGGGCACCAACCTGCCGAGCTGGCGTGAAACGCCCGTGGACAACCCCAATCTGCAATTCGACCTGATGAAAATCCAGGACGATCGCCAAACCAGGTTCAACGGTGATCTGTGGAGATACTTCTATCGGCAGAAACTGAACAAGATCCTCAACGACGCCCGGGAGATCGCGATTTCCACCGAATACGCCGACCGCATGGCCCGTTGGGCCTGGTGGGACAATCTGGAAAAAATACTTTCGGACATGCTCAACGCAGCGCTGCTGGTTGTGACACCGCTGGTGCCCGGCTTGGGTGAGTTGATGCTGCTGTACACCGGTTATCAGCTGACCGATACAGTGGTCGAAGGCATTGTCGATCTGGCTGAAGGTCATCTGGCGGAGGCCGGTGAACAGGTCATCGGCATGCTGGAAAACATCGTTCAGCTGGGTGTTTTCGCGGCAGGGGGCGCCGTGGTCAATATCGTACAGACGAAGCTGTCGCCGTTTTTCGAAAGCCTGAAACCGGTGCAGTTGGCAAATGGTGAGACACGGCTGTGGAACCCTGACCTCAGCCCGTATCAACGAGCCGACGTGGTTCTGCCAGTGGATGCCCGTCCTGATGGGCAGGGTATTCACCCGTATCACGGCCGGAAAATTCTGCGCCTGAACAATCAACACTTCGAAGTGCTGGAAGACCCGATCACCGGGCAACAGCGTATCCGCCACCCCGAACGATTCGATGCCTATGCACCGACACTTCGTCACAATGGCCAGGGTGCCTGGGTCAGCGAAACGGAAAACCCGCGCGAGTGGGAGGGCACGACACTGATGCGACGCCTGGGCCATACGACCGATGCCTTCAGCGACGCACAACTGGAAGAAATTCGCCAGATCAGCGGCACCGATGAAACCGAATTGCGCAGGATGCACATCGAGAGCGCCCCGCCACCTCCCTTGCTGACCGACACCTTGCAACACCTGGGGGCACCGGTGAATCCGCCTCCTGCGTTGTCCCCGGAAATGGCCGAACTTTTCAGCGGTTATCCCGAATTGCCTGAAACCGTCGCGGAAAAAATCTTCGCCGGTGCCACCCGGTCAGAGCGCCAGCAAATGACCCGGCACAAGCGCCTGCCCTTGCGCCTGAAAATCCAGGCCCGGGAACTTCAGTTCGAGACCCAGGCGGTCCGCGCCGCCCACGGCCTGTACGACGACGCGTTGGTCAGCGGCGATACCGAACGCCTGGTGCTTGGCACCCTGCGTATGCAACCCGGTGTCTTCGGCAACCTGCGCATCGAAATCCGCCAGGGCGCGCTCGACGGCGAACTGCGATGCAGCGCCGGGCCCGAAGATGCAGAACATGTACAGGTCATGGTTCGCGACGAGTCCGGAAAATATGAAGTGCGTGACGCCGAAAACCGTCAGATCCATGCAGCCGATGATCTGCTTCCAGCGCTGCTCCAGGCCATGGGCAGGGATGGACGGCGAGCGTTGGGATATCGATCGGGCGATACCGAATTCTTCAAGCAGTGGATCATCGCCAAGATCGAGACGCCGAGCGAGCGCCGGACAGTTCTGGCCACGCCACCGATTCGTACCGTGGCCGAGCATGAGACCATGCTGTTGGTACGCGGTGCCGGTACCAGCAGGTCAGGCGCAACGCTGCACGAACGGATTCACGACCTGCATCCACATTTCAGCGACAACGAGGTGGACGTCTTTGCCCGGGCCCTGATCGAAAAGGGCGAACCGATGAAACTTCTCGATGAACAGGAAAAAGATATCCTCGAACTACGCCGGACTGTCGAATTCTGGCAGCACCAGTTCGCCGGGCTGGATGCCGACAATCCAATGCCGCTACGCGGCACGCGCCTGCACATTGCCGAGCGTCTGCTTGAGTGTGTCGAGCGAAAAAACCGTGACCTCGGCAACCGTGCCAATCCGGATGACTATGCGCTGGATCTATCGCGGGAGCTTTTGCCCGTGGATCTGGAAGCTGCATGGCCGAAGCGAGCGGAGCTGAAAAATTTCCTCGATAAAGTGACGGTGCTGAAGCTCGACAACACGCGCTTCAAGGCAACGCCGGATGGCTTGCTGAAAAACTTCCCCAATCTGCGCCAACTCAGCGCCAGACGCTGCGAGCTCAAGACGTTGCCCGACAGTATCGGAGCCATGCACCGGCTGGAGCGCCTGCAGTTGAGCGACAACGCCATTGTGCTCGATACCGCTGCAGTGCTGCGTCTCAAGCCATTGACTTTCCTGGAAATACTCAGGCTCGACAACAACCCCTTGGCGATGGCGCCGGACATTGGGCGCATGCCCAGGCTCAAACTGGTGGCCTTGAAAAATACCGGCCTGACCACCTGGCCCGATGGCACCCTGGCCAAAACCCGACCAAGGGGGTTTCTCCTGGACCTGCGGGACAATCCCCTCAGCGTTATTCCCCAGGTGGTGCCCGGCAGGCCAGAAGCTTGGGTCATTGCCCGAACCCGACTCAATGTCGGTGATTTGTCAGAGATGAACCAACTGCAATACCAGGAAATTCGTCGCTCAGTGGGATTGCCCCCCGAACCTCTGGTGATTTCTCACCCGGCGGATTACGGGGCCGCTGCCAATAATTGGGCCGATGTGCCCGGGTTCGGGGTAGAACGGATCGCCTCGTTCCGGGAACTGTCCGACGACCCCCGGTCCCATGAGTTTATCGAGGCCGTGCTCAAACAGGAAAACACCAAGGACTTTGCTACGGGTGGCTCTGCTCGCCAGCAATTGGTACAGCGCATGGCACGCATGATCGATGCCGTGTATATCGACACTCAACTGCGCGAGCAGCTCTACACCATGGCCAGCGCCCCTGTCGATTGCGCCGATGCCGGTGCGCAATTGTTCAATAGCATGGGCATTCGCGTGCTCGCCTCCGAAGCCTATTCGTACACCACCGACCGTGCAGCGCTTCAACGCAAACTGGTGACTCTGGCCAAAGGTGCCGCACGGCTGGATCACGTCAACGAAATTGCCCGTGCCGATGTCGCCAGTCGTGGCGGTGACACGGACGAAGTCGAAGTCTATCTGGCCTACCAGACCGGTCTCGCCCAGCGATTGAATTTGCCATGGCAGTCCGAAGGCATGTTGTACCGAGCGGTTTCCGACGTGACTGACAGCATGATCAATCAGGCGTACGACACGGCTCTGGCCTTGGGTGAAGGCGACGGCCTGATCAACACGATGCTTGAACAGGATTTCTGGGAGCGTTACTTGCGTGAAACATGGCCGACTGAAATGGAGGCGAACAAACGACTGTACCAGCGCAAATACGAGAAACTGGAGACACTGCGTACAACCCAGCTTCAGTGGCTCGAGGCGACGTCGGACGTTCATAAAACCGACCTACGCAACCAGCTCAAGGTACTCATGAACGATCTGCCCGCTCCAGAGACCGTAATCTTTGCCGATGAACCCATCAGTGAAGCCCACTTCGACAGGATGCTCACCGACCTGGGTGACAGCGAAAAAGAGCTGGCCAGGCGCTTGACCCGAGAGGCCCTGCGCAAAGCTGGCCAATAACTTCCATCAAGCAAGCCAAAGGCAGCCTGACCCATCAGGCTGCCGCACATCAAGGCGCTGCGGCAATGAATATCAGTTGCACACTGCCGTAATAAACACCCGGCCTGTATCCACCACCAGGTACTTTCGGCTGGATCTCCAGCAGGAAGCGTCCACCGGCCATGGCTTGGGCTGCCGATACCACTTCGCGCGGTTGCGGGTCATGACTCAACTCCTGGCCGTTGAAACTGACACGCAAATAGATGTTCTGGTCGTCACGCCCGTTGGACAAATAGGGTTCCGCTTCCAGCCGTGCCTCAATCGCGCTGGTGTCGTGCTTGACGTCGAAATTCTTGCGCAGCCCCTCCAGCGTTTTTGTGTGGATGTTAAAGGGCAACGTCTGTTCGAGATGTATCCAGTTCGTCTCGGCGGGTATCACGTAAAACCCCAGTGTCGGGATATCCACCGACACCTCGAACGTGCGCTCTTCCCGTGCCGCGAACGTGAGGGCACTGACCAGTGCCATAACACCCGCACATACGGCGATGATCGATTGCTTGACCATGTCTGCTACCTGTTACGTCAAAGAAAACGCGAGCAAGCCCATGCCACTCGCCCCTGGCGGAGTTATTGGCTGGCAATGCGCAGTGTTTTTTTCGAGGCGCCCTCGACCAGATTGAAACGGTATTCCCGACCGGGCTTCTTCTCGAACTCGAAGGTTTTGCCTGCCAGAACATGATGTTTGGTGACCGGTTCACACTCGGTTTCATTCTTCAGCGAGCAGTTGCGAAACTCATCGATCAGCACCACCGTGTTGCCGTTGTTACGCAAGCGGTAAACACCGGCACTGTCGTCGACCACACTTTCGAACCGGCTATTTTTGGGGCGTACGAAAAACACCGTGCCGAATCCGGTCATCACGTTGACCCCCGCTGACAGGTTGTCTTTGTAGGCTTCGCGCTCCTCACTCGACACGGCGAACTCGTCCTCCTTCTCCGGCACCACCGGAATGAAGCGCACGCGAAAATAGCGCTCGGTGTCGCGATTGCCCAACAGCAGCAAGCGCGTACCCTGCATGCCTTTGGCGGGCACGATCAGTCGTGCGGGGCTGGCCATCAAGCCGTCCCGGCCACTGCCGTCCGTTTGCGTCTTGACCGGAATTTCACGATGGCTGCCATCGGCGTCGTAGACGATTTCGAGAATGTTGACCTTGACGAACGCCGTGCTGTCGCCGCTGTTGAACACGCGCTTGAGATAGGTGCTTTTGTCGGCGTCCAGATAGTCGTAGACCGTGCCGACGTTGATTTGCGGCCCGGCGCTGACCGCCAGGGAAAGACCACTTGAACACAACAAGACCCACAACCGTTTCATACCCTTGAACCTCATCCTTTTGCACCTATCGCAGGCCGGCATCATCGCTACGCCGCCCATCAGACTTCCGAATCCCAGATCACCGTGACACTGCCGCTGTAAGGGCTGGCCACATTCGGCTGCCGCAGCATCCACTCCACTTCCTCCTTCCGCACCTCGAAGTGCAGGATGCCGGGCGCCCTGTCCACGTAGAAACCGGGCTGGAAAATTTGCGCACCTTCAGTTCCGGCCCTGAGCCGCTGATGCCTGACCGGCTGGCCGGACTGATCGGTCAAGCCATTGGGCAGGCTGACGAAGACCTGCAACTCCACTTGCCGCCTGCCGAGCGCGTCCTTGATCGTGCAATCGAACGCGTTCCAGGACTGGCATTCGTAATACATCTTGAAACGCGACGATGCCGAAATATTGAAGGTCTGGTCGCGGAACAGGCGCACGGGTTTACGTCCAGCTTGCAGCCAGCCCTGCCAGCCACCGGCCGGTACCAGATTGATTTTTTCGCCGCCAGGGGGAATGTCGACCTTGAGCGTGTGCTGAACATCCAGCACAAAATTCAGCGTCAGGTCCGGATCGCTCGGCAGCATGACGTCGCCCATGTCGAAGTCACCACCCGGACCAATGCGATAACTCATATCCCCCGTATAGAGCCCCGATGACATCGTCAACGGGTTGGGGGTCTTGAGTTCATAGGAAAAGTCCAGGTAGTCATACGTCATGGCCGGTATCGGAAAACTCGCCGTCTTGACGCAGGTGCCTTGCACCGGGGTCTTCCAGAAAAACCGGTAGTAGTTGTCTGAATACAGACCGACACCACTGTAGGTGCAAGGAGGTGCCGCGTTTACCCAACCATCATGCGGCCCGCCCCATAAGTTGCGATGCCCTTCGATTGGCGTTGCGGCCCCCGTCAGTTTGACAACGGTATCGCTGAGGATGTAACGGGAACCGAAGCCGGCAATCCGCACCTCGACAGTTTCCGTTTCGCCTGTTTCCCTGTTCGTCACCGTCAACGGACGCCACAGCGCCGGAACGCTGAACATCGCGCTGTTGCGGGGTGATGCATTGGGCTGCATGGGGCTCGCCGAGTCGAACCGCATGGGCAAGCGGATGCTGAAGGTCTCGTTGTCCCGGCACTCACTGGGATAATCGGCACAGTAGCCACTGACCGGTGTTTTGTTGACGAACAGGTTGCGCTGCGGGTTGGCAGAGTCCGGCGTGAACAGCGCCCGGATTTCCTGGGTCACTGCCTGCGCGGGAGGTGCCGCTACCACGGCCAGCATCCCCAGCCAGCAACCACGCCGCAGACAGCGATAAAAAGTAGACGTTACATTCATGATCACACTCTCTTGAACATCTGAAGCCGCGCCGTTCAACCCGCCGTGCGCCGGTTGGGGTTGGCATCTGCCAACGTGTCCGGGCTGCACCGCAAGTCACCGATCATCAGCACATTGTTTTCACTGCGGTGCTTGTCGACATCGAGGCGGAACTGGCACAGCAACTGATCGGCGTAACGCACCTCAAGGGTGGGCGAGCCGGCATTCATTTCCATCGAAAAGAAACCATCTACTTCGCTGACCCCACGGCTGGCGTGATTGATCACGTGATGGCCCTTGAGCGGTTGGCCTTGCGGGTCGACCAGCCGACCGAGCACGGTCAGGGTTTTCATCACCCGCACCTTGCGATACTCCACGCCGCCCTTGTTCAGGTGATAGCGCGTGCGTGCCGGTTCGATGCTCGCGGCCGGGACGTCATGGCCTTCGAAGTCGAAGCTCACCGAGCTGTTTTTGTAAGCGGTGAGCGGGATGAAATTACGCCCCGGCCTCAAGGCTGCGCTGCCGCCACTCAGGTCATCGGCGCGCAGGGCGATGCCGTCGATATCGGACTCGACGTCGACGATCATCCCTGCCCCACGGCCCTGATGCTGGCTGGTCAAGGCCATGCGCCGGGCGCCAACCACCAGTGTGCTGTCCAGGTTCAGGCCGCCGGTAAAGTTGTCGTTGAACGACGAGCGCTGAATGAAGCCGTCACCATTGACGGCGTCAGTGCGAAAATTCGCCAGGCTCGAAAGGCCGACTCCATAGGTATCGCTGAGCGCCGTCACCGAGACGCTTTGCAGCACGTGGTCTTGCAGGTCTTTGCGGTAACCGAGCGAGCCATTGTTGTCACGGCTGCCATCGCGGGCCGTGCGGCTGCCGATGCTGCCGGAAATTTGCTGACCCGGACCGCCCAGCGCCATGTTGATGCTCAAGTCGACGCCACGATTGCGCGCATCACCGCTGCTGAAACTGCCCGGACGATCGAACAGCGACAAGCGCCAGTTGGCATCACTGCCAAACAACACAGTGCGTTGCGTCCAGCCCAGATCCAGACCGACACCTTCGACATTGCCTTCGCTGTGCGAGACCCGCGCATTGAGCGAGCTCTTGCGGCTGATCCGGTGGTTCAGCGCCAACGATGAATTACTGGTCTGGCCGGTGAACACATTACGTTGCCGCACGCGGGTGCCGTCGGGCAACGTGTCGTAGGTATGGGTGGTGTCGAGCCAGCTGCGGTTGTGGCTCGCCACCAGACTGCCGGAGCCATAGTTGTAGAGCGCTTGGAGATCGGCACCGGTGCCGTGGTCTTCGGTCTGATAAAGGTTGGCGTAGAGGCTGACGCTATTGGCCAGGCTCCAGTCGATGGAACTGCCGTACTGCAACGTGTTGCGAACCTGCCGAGCCGACAGCCCGAGAATCACCCGTGGGTGCAGCAGGTAATTGATCGCGGCGCCCGCCGTGGCATCGCCGCTGTCCTGCTGATCCCAGTTGCTGAACAGTTTGCTTTCCTGTCCGGCAAACAGGTTGTAGCGCCAGCGCTCGTCGTGGTTGCGCCAGTTGTTCGGTTTGTAGATCAGTTCCTGGGTGGTCGAGGTGGTCTGGCCGTCTTCGATCAGGCGCACTTCCACCTCGTAAATGCCGCCGGGCAAGGGTCGTGTGTCGAGGGTTTGCAAACCGGCCGGCACCGATTGTGTGTTGACCAGCAGGCCATCGCGGTAGATCTCCACCGAGCCCTGCCGATTGGCGGTGACATAAATCGGGTAAACACTGGGTTTCGGACTGTCGATCGCCAAGCTGTCGGAGCTGCCGTACATCACACCCACGGCGGTGTCGGGACTGGTGCCGAACGAGCGCGGCTGACGCGTCAGACCTTCGGAGTTGGGCGTGAAATAACCCAGACGGAAAAAACTGCCTTCCAGCTCACGCTGGGTATAAAGCTCATGCACCGCGTGGTAGGTCTTGTCATCCGGCCCACCCAGACGCGCCAGTTGCATGTTGAACGTCTGACTCCAGTTGCCCAGGCTGCCGCTGGCTTCCAGGCCAAAGCGCCCGCCCAGGTCTTGATCCTGGCCACCGTTCAGATTGAGCTGGTTGCGCACCATCAGGCCGCTGCTGCCACCCTCGGGTTGGTCGAAGTATCGTTTGGCTTCGCTGTCGCGCTCGGCATTTTCGGTGACGATCGACAGCAAGGAATTTTCAAGGTTGTAATGCACCGCGAGCATTTGCTCCGGGCATTGACCTGTGCAACTGCCCAGCGCCACCCCGGGTTTCAGAATCCCGGCCCAGGTTTCGCGTACGCTGGCGCCGAAACGGTTTTCTCTGGTATCGGTGAATTCAAGCAATGTCACCCGATCATCACGGGACAACACGACCATGGCCTCACCGAGCGGTTGTTGATCGAGTTCAACACGCACCGCCAGGGGAACATCGAAGAAATGCTCTTCAAACTCTGCCGGCAAGCCTTTGGCCTGGGCGAGCAAACTTCGCGGCGTGTTATCAACAGGAGTGGTTGCCGCAAATGCACTGCTACATAACAGCAGCGCAAGCGCCGCCGCGATGGGCGTCATCGGGAACATGAACGAGTACTCTAATTACAAGGAAGTCAAAGCACGGTCGGCAAACTTTAAAGTTTGCCGACCGGGTACGTTACCTGGAACAAGTAAACGTATTGCCGTCGCAGTGATGACTTAGACGGACGGTTCAACGACCAGCATGACAACACCGGTGTAATCGCCGGCTTCAGGCTTTTGAGTGGTGACGGCACTGATTTTGAACGGTGCACGATAGCGGGTATTGGATTCAGCGTCGCCCACGACTTCTTGCGAAGTAGTGGTCAGCGCCTTTCCGTTGAGTTCGACTTTCAAATCGATGGTCTTGTTGCCGGCAATCAGTTTCGGAACACCTTCGAGTCGTGCGTTGACCTTGCCGGCGGTATGCCGCACGTCGAAGTGCCCGTCGACAGTGCGCATGGCGTCTGTAGACGGGTTGTAGCTCATGTCCTGATCCTTGTTGACCAGATCAAAGTCAACCGGTACCGCATAGAAGTCGTCAGCATTGACAGTAGCAACCAGACTGATGGAGTGCCTGGCTTCGGTCGCGGCAAACGCCATCGAAGAACTCAGAGCCAGAACAGCCAGGGGAGCAGCGAACGCGATTTTCTTGAACATCTTTCAGTACCTGTTTTTTTAAAAGAGTAAGTGCTGAACATTCATGATGAGTAATAGCTGTCACGAGCAGCCATTGGCTCATCAGAACTTTCAACGCCGAAAGATGATCGACCAATTGATCTGGAAAGTAAGCAGGCAAGTTCCTGCAAGTGCGTAGCTAAAGTGCTACGACCGTGGAAAGAAAAAACCGGAAATCACTGTAAAATAGATGCCTGGATGTAAGAGGAATACTACAAACTTCGATTTTTCCGCACTTCAGATAAGGCGTCTTAACAGCAACAGCTGTAAGACCAATACCACACGCCCCATAAACAATAGACGAAAACAGAACATTAGAGAGTTAACACTATTTTCAGCGTTTTCATCTGCCTGAATGAGTGTCTTTTTTACGATTTTTGGCGCGTTGGTAGACACGACCAGACGCGAGTCCCGGATCTGCCGTTGGTCAGAAGTCCTTGCCCTACCATCAAGATATATCTTAAGTTGTATCTAAACACGACGAGAGAAAGAGAAAATGAGAGACCATCATTCCCCCCATCGCGAACACGGCGACGGCCGCGACGGCTTCGAAAAACGCCCGGGCCGCGAACGCGGCGGTCGCGGGCCACGGGTATTCGCCCCCGGCGACCTGAAATTGCTGTTGCTGGCGTTGATCGCCGAACAGCCCTGCCACGGCTACGACTTGATCCGCCAGATCGAAGGCATGTTCGACGGTGCCTACAGTCCCAGCCCCGGCGTGATCTACCCGACCCTGACCTTCCTCGAAGAAAGCGAGATGATCCTGGGCGATGCCGAAGGCGGCAAAAAACGCTACAGCGTGACCGACGCCGGGCGCCAGTCCCTGACCGAGCAAGCGGTCGCGCTGGAAGGTGTGCGGGTGCGCATCGATGTCAGCAAGCGCTCGCTGCGCGGCCATGATCGCCCGGCGGAAATTCACGAAGCAGTGCATAACTTGCGTCATGCCCTGCAACTGCACCATGGTCGTTGGAGCCCGGAAGAAATCCAGCGTGTGGCCACCCTGCTCAACAACACTGCCAAAGCCATTGTCGACGGCCCCGCCGTACAAGCTGCCCAGGAGAAAGCGAATGACTGAAGTGAACCCACAAACCATTCACCGCGTCATGCACGAGATCAAACGCCGTCGTCTGGAAGTCTTGCGCGTGGTCGACCTGACCCCGCGTATGCGCCGCATTACCCTCGGCGGCCCAGAGCTGGCCGGGTTCGTCAGCCTCGGCACGGACGATCATGTCAAATTGATGTTCCCGCAGAACGCGGCGGAACACGCGGCACTGGAAACCCTCGTGCTCGGCGCGGGCAAGAACGACGGGGCGATGCCGGCCATGCGCGACTACACCCCGCGTCGCTACGACCTGCAAACCCTGGAGCTGGACATCGACTTCGTCCTGCACGGCGATGGCCCTGCCTCGACCTGGGCCGAGCAGGCCAAGCCCGGGCAATTCCTGCACATCGGCGGGCCTCGGGGTTCGATGATCGTGCCGGACATCTTCGACAGCTATCTGCTGATTGGCGACGAAACCGCCCTGCCCGCCATCGCTCGTCGCCTCGAAGGCCTGGCCGCCAATCGCCGCGCGCTGGTGATTGTGGAAGTGGAAAACGGCAAGGAACAGCAGGTGCTGGAGAGCGCTGCCGAGGTCAATGTGATCTGGGTGTTGCGTGAAGGGGGCAAGGACCATTTACTGACGACAGTGCGGCAGGTCCAGGTGCCCGAAGGCAGTCTGTACGCATGGGTCGCGACCGAGAGCAAAGTATCGCGGCAGATCCGTCGGGTGTTGCTCGATGAGCACGAGCTGGACGATCAGTTCGTCAAAGCCGTTGGCTATTGGAAGCTGGGGGACAGCGAAGAGCAATAACCGGGTTCCGTCGTAGCAGCTGGCGCAACCTGCTGCTACGAATTTCGAATCGTGCTCACTTGAGCGCGCCACCGATCCAGCCCGATCAGCACAACCGAAAGCAGCACAAACCCCGCCAACAATCCCCCCGCATTCAAAAACACCTGTGGATAACCCAGCTTCTCGACGTCAATGAAGGGATACGGATACACCGCCAGCAAATGCCCGCGCAACAGCGCATAGCCGAAGTACACCAGCGGATATATCACCCACAGGGCGATATGGTGCAAACGCAACAAGCCTTTGGGCACACAGCAAAACCAGTAGACCAGAAACAACACTGGCATCACGTCATGCATCAGCTCATCGGCCAGCCATTGCCAGCCTTCGGGATGCCAGAGATGGCGTAACAACAGGCTGTACGCCAGGCCAACCACAGCGATGCTCACGGCAATGCCACTGCTGACCCATGGCTGCAAGAACCAGCGACGCGCTGCGGATTCCCGGGATGTCAGTTCACAAGTGAGTACGGTGGCTACCAGCGTATTGCTCAACACGGTGAAGTAGCTGAAGAAGCTCATCAGCCCGCCCAGCAGGCTCGCGCCCAGGGTCCAGCGTGAATGGAAAATCAGGTACATCTGAATGCTCAATCCGGCCCAACCGAGAATGGCAGCCACAGCCACAAAACGACGTCGCACGGCAGGCGTGTTGAGCATGTTCAGAGCGGTCGCTTGGTACGCATCAACTTCACGTACAAACGCTCGACCTTCTCCCGCGCCCAAGGGGTTTTACGCAAAAACGTCAGGCTCGACTTGATGCTCGGGTCACTCTTGAAGCAGCGAATATCGATACGCTCGGCCAGCCCCGACCATTCGTAGTGCTCAACCAAAGCGTTGAGGATTTGCTCCAGCGTTACGCCGTGCAACGGGTCGTGGTTCTGTTCGGTCATGCCGGGCCTTTCGCGATGTTGGAATGAGGAAGCCGCGCACCTTACGTTAAATGTAGGTGAAACGGAAAAGATCGCAGGCTGCGACATTTCGTGGACTGTTACAAAATCCGAAAAGATGCATGTCAGTAAAAGCCCTTTCTCTATTTGTAACAGAACATTATCCTTGCGCCCGTTTTAGCTGAAACGCTTCTTCTCACCTGAATCACCTCTGCTGTTTCCGTTCATCCCCCAGAAAAAGATCAAGATTTCCTTCTATGCCTGATTTCCCATTCTTGCAAGACAGCGCTGTCTCTATGCCGATCGCTTGCCGAAAAGCCCTGCAACTCCTTGGCGGCTTCACCGCGCTGGGCCTTGCCACTTGCACCCAGGCCGCCCCGGCTTTCGACAGTGATTCACCGTGGATGCTCGGCGATTGGAACGGCACTCGCACAGAACTGGCGGAAAAAGGCTACGACTTCAAAGTCGATTACACCGGAGAAATGGGCAGCAACCTGCATGGCGGTTACGACCACGACCGCACCGCGCGCTACAGCGACCAGTTTGCTCTGGGCAGCCATCTGGACTTGCAGAAGATTCTCGGCTGGAGCGATGCCGAATTTCAGCTGACGATCACCGAACGCAGCGGCAACAACATCAGCAACGACCGCATCAACGATCCCCGCGTCGGCGGCTTCACTTCGGCCCAGGAAGTCTGGGGCCGGGGCCAGACCTGGCGCCTGACGCAGATGTGGTATCAGCAGAAGTTCTTCGATCAGCAGCTCGACGTCAAAGTCGGCCGCTTCGGCGAAGGCGAAGACTTCAACAGCTTCCCCTGCGACTTCCAGAACCTGGCGTTCTGCGGTTCCCAGGTCGGCAACTGGGTCGGCGGTATCTGGTACAACTGGCCGGTCAGCCAATGGGCGATGCGGGTCAAGTATCACCTGACGCCGGAGCTGTACGCGCAGGTCGGCGTGTACGAGCAAAATCCGTCGAACCTTGATCGCGACAACGGCTTCAAGCTCAGCGGCAGCGGCACCCAGGGCGCGATCCTGCCGGTGGAGCTGGTGTGGACGCCCAAGCTCAACGGCCTGCCGGGCGAATACCGCGCCGGTTATTACTACAGCAACGCCAACGCCACCGATGCCTACAAGGACAGCAACGGCCAACCCGCCGCCCTGAGTGGCGAGGCATACCGCAGCGCTTCGAGCAAACACGGCGTGTGGCTCGGCATCCAGCAGCAAATCACCCGCATTGCCAGCGACCATTCGCGCGGCCTGAGCGTGTTCGCCAACGGCACGATGCACGACAAGAAAACCAACGCCATCGATAACTACGTCCAGGCTGGCGTCGTCTACAAAGGCCTGTTCGACGCCCGCGCCAAGGACGATATCGGCTTCGCCATGGCCCGTGTGCACGTCAACCCGGCCTATCGTAAAAACGCCGAAGCGACCAATCAGGCCCATGCAGTTTTCGACTACGACGATCCAGCGTTCCTGCCGCCGCAAGACACCGAATACAGCGCCGAGCTCTATTACGGCGTACACGTCACCAACTGGCTGACCGTGCGCCCGAACCTGCAATACATCCGCCATCCCGGTGGCGTGAACGAGGTCGATGACGCCTTGATTGGCGGACTGAAGATCCAGTCGTCGTTCTAAAAAACACCACAAAACCCTGTAGGAGCGAGCCTGCTCGCGATGGACGTCAACGAGAACGCTACAAGCCTGACACCCCGCGGCGTTCTCAGGTTTCTCGCGAGCAGGCTCGCTTCTACAGGGGATTGCGTTAATCCAACAGTTTTCATCTGAACCATGCCCCCACACGATCGTCATCTACAGTGAACGTGCGTGGGACTACTTGAAATATCACGGAGAATCACACTATGAGCACTGATGGTGCCTTGAGTCGAAGCCGTCTGCTGCCGAGTCTGCTCGGCATTCTGCTTCTGCTAATGGGCCTGGCCATGCTGGCCGGGGGGATCAAGCTGAGCATGCTCGGCGGCTCGCTGTATTACCTGCTGGCCGGTATCGGCCTGGCGCTGACCGGCATTCTGCTGTTGATGGCTCGCCGCGCCGCGCTGGGCCTGTACGCAGTGGTGCTGTTCGCCAGCACCGTGTGGGCGCTGTGGGAAGTCGGCCTTGACTGGTGGCAACTGGTGCCGCGTCTGGCGATGCTGTTTGCGCTGGGCATCGTCATGCTGCTGCCGTGGTTCCGTCGTCCGCTGCTGCGTGATGGCGCCGCCCCGATGGGCACTGGCGCGCTGGGCGTGGCCGTGGTGCTCGCCGGCGTTACCGCTTTGGCCAGCCAGTTCACCAACCCGGGTGAAATCAAGGGTCAACTGGACCGCGACAGTGTCGATGGCATGACCAATACCGCCCCGGCCATGCCGGACGGTGACTGGAATTCCTACGGCCGCAGCGCTCACGGCGACCGTTACTCGCCACTGACGCAGATCACCCCGCAGAATGCGCACAAACTGGTTGAGGCCTGGAGCTATCGCACTGGCGACCTGCCAGGGCCGAACGATCCGGGCGAAACCACCGCCGAAAACACCCCGCTGAAAGTCAACGGCATGCTCTACGTCTGCACACCGCACAGCCAGGTGATTGCACTGGACCCGGACACCGGCAAGGAAATCTGGCGTTTCGATCCGAAGCTCTCCACGCAAAACGCGGCGAACTTCAAGGGTTGGGCACACATGACCTGCCGTGGCGTGACCTATCACGATGACGCGGTGTACGCCTCCGAACAGAGCCCGACCGGCAGCGCCAGCGCTGCGGTGGCCAGCGCCTGCCCGCGTCGGATCTTTCTGCCGACTGCCGACACCCGCCTGATCGCGCTGAACGCCGACACCGGCAAGATGTGTGAAGACTTCGGCGATAAAGGCCAGGTCGACCTGCGCGCCAACATCGGCGGCTTCACGGCCGGCGGTTACTACTCCACCTCGCCACCTGCGGTCACCAAGGATCTGGTGGTGATTGGCGGTCATGTCACCGACAACGTGTCTACCGACGAGCCAAGCGGCGTGATCCGCGCGTTCGACGTGCACACCGGCAAACTGGTGTGGAACTGGGACAGCGGCAACCCGGACGACACCACGCCGATTGCCGAAGGCAAGGTCTACACCCGCAACTCGCCGAACATGTGGTCCATGTTCGCCGTCGATGAAAAACTCGGCATGCTCTACCTGCCGATGGGCAACCAGACTCCGGACCAGTTCGGCGGCGCACGCACGCCTGAATCGGAACTGCACGCCGCCGGCCTGACCGCCCTCGACATCGCCACCGGCAAAGTGCGCTGGCACTTCCAGTTCACTCACCATGACCTGTGGGACATGGACGTGGGTGGCCAGCCAACCCTGACCGACCTGAAAACCGCTGACGGCGTGAAACAAGCGGTATTGGCTTCCACCAAGCAAGGCAGCATCTACGTGCTGGACCGCAGCACCGGCCAGGCCATCGTGCCGATCAACGAAGTGCCGGTGCCGCAAGGCGCAGTGGAAGGCGACCACACTTCGCCGACCCAACCGAAATCCGACCTGAACCTGATGCCGCCGCCGCTGCAAGAGCGCGACATGTGGGGCGTTACGCCGTTCGACCAGTTGATCTGCCGGATCGACTTCAAATCCATGCGCTACGACGGCCCGTTCACGCCGCCATCGCTGCAGGGTTCGATCGTTTATCCGGGCAACTTCGGTGTGTTCGACTGGGGCGGTATCTCGGTTGACCCGGTGCGCCAGATCGCTTTCGTGAACCCGAGCTACATGGCGTTCAAATCGAAAATGATCCCGGCCGCTGAAATCGCCGCCCAAGGCCCGCGCAAAAGCGAAACCGAAGGCGTGCAGCCGAACAAAGGCGCGCCGTACGGCGTAGTCCTCGAAGCGTTGCTGTCGCCGATGGGCCTGCCGTGCCAGGCGCCTGCCTGGGGCTATGTGGCGGCGATCGACATGACCACTGCCAAAGTCCTGTGGAAACACAAGAACGGCACCGTGCGTGACAGCTCGCCGGTTCCGATCCCGCTGAGCATGGGCGTGCCAAGCCTGGGCGGCACCTTCACCACCGCCGGTGGTGTTGGCTTCCTCAGCGGCACCCTCGACCAGTACCTGCGCGCCTACGACGTGAAAAACGGCAAGCAGCTGTGGGAAGGCCGACTGCCAGCCGGCGCGCAAACCACGCCAATGACCTACACCGGCAAGGACGGCAAGCAATACGTGCTGGTCGTTGCCGGCGGCCACGGTTCGCTGGGCACCAAGCAGGGTGACTATGTGATTGCGTACAAACTGTCCGAGTAAGTTGTAACGGCAGTAAAACAAAGGCGACACCCTCACAGGCGTCGCCTTTTTTATTGCCGCCGCCGCCCCTCCTACAAATGCATCGCGGCACAATCCAGCTAACCTGAATCCCTGCTGAACACACCTTCGAATTCCCCATTAACCCCAAAGCATCATTGAAACCACCGCCAACCTGCCCCATCTAAGACCCATACCCATTGCGCAGGTGCCCAAATGAGCGACCAGCAAGAATTCCCCGAAGACCCGAGCGAATACGCCGATCCGGAAAACGCCCCGCACCCTAACCCCGGTAAAGGCCTGGCCCTGCCTGGCCAGAATCTGCCGGACAAGGTCTACATCATCCCGATCCACAACCGACCGTTCTTCCCGGCCCAGGTGCTGCCGGTCATCGTCAATGAAGAGCCGTGGGCCGAGACCCTCGACCTGGTCGCCAAATCCGATCACCACTCCCTGGCCCTGTTCTACATGGACACGCCCCAGGAAGACCCGCGCCACTTCGACACCTCGGCCCTGCCGCTGTACGGCACGCTGGTCAAGGTGCATCACGCCAGCCGCGAAAACGGCAAACTGCAATTCGTCGCCCAGGGCCTGACCCGCGTGCGCCTCAAGACCTGGCTGAAACACCATCGCCCGCCGTACCTGGTGGAAGTCGAATACCCGCACCAGCCGACCGAGCCGACCGACGAGGTCAAGGCCTACGGCATGGCGCTGATCAATGCGATCAAGGAACTGCTGCCGCTCAACCCGCTGTACAGCGAAGAGCTGAAGAATTACCTCAACCGCTTCAGCCCCAACGACCCGTCGCCGCTGACCGACTTCGCCGCCGCCCTCACCTCGGCCACCGGCAATGAATTGCAGGAAGTGCTCGACTGCGTGCCAATGCTCAAGCGCATGGAAAAAGTCCTGCCAATGCTGCGCAAGGAAGTCGAAGTCGCGCGCCTGCAAAAAGAAATATCCGCTGAAGTGAACCGCAAGATCGGTGAGCACCAGCGCGAGTTCTTCCTCAAGGAACAACTCAAGGTCATCCAGCAGGAACTGGGGCTGACCAAGGACGACCGCAGCGCCGACCTCGAACAGTTCGAGCAGCGTCTGGTGGGCAAAGTCCTGCCGACGCAGGTGCAGAAACGCCTCGAAGAAGAAATGAACAAGCTGTCGATACTCGAAACCGGATCGCCGGAGTATGCGGTCACCCGCAATTACATCGATTGGGCGACCTCGGTGCCGTGGGGCGTGTACGGCGAGGACAAACTCGACCTCAAGCATGCGCGCAAGGTGCTGGACAAACATCACGCCGGTCTCGATGACATCAAGGACCGCATCCTCGAATTCCTCGCCGTCGGTGCCTATAAAGGCGAGATCAGTGGGTCCATCGTGCTGCTGGTCGGCCCGCCGGGCGTGGGCAAGACCAGCGTCGGCAAATCCATTGCCGAATCCCTTGGTCGGCCGTTCTACCGCTTCAGCCTCGGTGGCATGCGCGACGAAGCCGAGATCAAGGGCCACCGCCGCACCTACATCGGCGCGCAGCCGGGCAAACTGGTGCAGGCGTTGAAAGACGTCGAAGTGATGAACCCGGTGATCATGCTCGACGAGATTGACAAGATGGGCCAAAGCTACCAGGGCGACCCGGCCTCGGCGCTGCTGGAAACCCTCGATCCGGAGCAGAACGTCGAATTCCTCGACCATTACCTCGACTTGCGGATGGACCTGTCGAAAGTGCTGTTCGTCTGCACCGCCAACACCCTGGATTCGATTCCCGGTCCGTTGCTGGACCGGATGGAAGTCATTCGCCTGTCGGGCTACATCACCGAAGAAAAAGTCGCCATCGCCAAGCGTCACCTGTGGCCGAAGCAGCTGGAGAAGGCCGGCGTGTCGAAAGGCAGTCTGAGCATCAGCGACACCGCACTCAAAGCCCTGATCGACGGTTATGCCCGTGAAGCTGGCGTGCGTCAGCTGGAGAAAAACCTCGGCAAGCTGGTGCGCAAAGCGGTGATGAAGCTGCTCGACGAACCGAAAGCGGTGATCAAACTCGGCCCGAAAGACCTCGAAACCTCGCTCGGCAAACCGGTGTTCCGCAACGAGCAGGTGCTGTCGGGAACCGGCGTGATTACCGGACTGGCCTGGACCAGCATGGGCGGCGCCACTTTGCCGATCGAAGCGACGCGCATCCATACCCTGAACCGCGGATTCAAACTCACCGGGCAACTGGGTGACGTGATGAAAGAATCGGCGGAGATCGCCTACAGCTATGTCAGCTCCAACCTGAAGTCATTTGGCGGCGATCCGAAATTCTTCGACGAGGCTTTCGTGCACCTGCACGTCCCGGAGGGTGCCACCCCGAAAGACGGCCCGAGCGCCGGCGTGACCATGGCCAGTGCCCTGCTTTCGTTGGCGCGCAATCAGGCGCCGAAAAAAGGCGTGGCCATGACCGGCGAACTGACGTTGACCGGGCATGTGCTGCCGATTGGCGGGGTGCGTGAAAAGGTGATTGCGGCGCGACGGCAGAAGATTTTCGAGCTGATCTTGCCGGAAGCCAACCGGGGGAATTTCGAGGAACTGCCGGAGTATTTGAAGGAAGGAATTACCGCGCACTTTGCCAAACGGTTTGCGGATGTGGTGAAGGTGCTTTTCTGATGTTTCTGTAGCGCCTGCCCCGCCGCTATCGCTGGCAAGCCAGCTCCCACAGGATTTTATGGTGGACACACATTTTGTTCACACTGCCGATCACTGTGGGAGCTGTCTTGCCAGCGATGGCGTCCTCCCAGTCACCGTCTCCTTCGGCGGCTGTCACAATTTGTCTCATCTCGGTTATGCTCGCCGTTCGTCGTGAACGCCGGAGCCACTGACCTTATGTCCCCCACTCGCCTGTTTATCCCCCTCGCCCTCGCCTTGCTGGCCGGATGCGCCACGCAACCTGCACACAATGTGACCGTGGAAAAACAAAGCGAATGCCCGGTGAAACTCAGCAGCGGACAAAACCTGATCCTGACCCTGCCGAGCAACCCGACCACGGGTTATCGCTGGTCGATCCAGGATTCGGCCGGTGGCGTGTTGCACGCGTTAGGTCCCGAGGTTTATCGCAACCCCGAAGATGCCGGTATCGTCGGCGCCGCCGGCGTATCGACCTGGCGCTTCCAGGCCTTCGCCCCCGGTACCGGGCGCTTGCGCCTGACCTCGCAACAGCCATGGGCGCCGGAAGTGCTGCCGGTTGATTCGTTCGACTGCGCAATCTCGGTGAACTGACCGTGGGCTGGCTGATTCTGGCGCTGATGGGCGCGGTGACGTTCCTGTATGGTCTGAGCGTGCATGCCGCGTTGCTCTGCCTGCTGGTCAAGCCGCTGCCGGTGCTGGCCCTGCTCGGCTGGCTGCACGATGCGCCGCCCACTGATTATCGACGCTGGATCAGCCTCGGCCTGATTTTCTCCCTGATCGGCGATGTGTTGCTGGCATGGCCGGGGGATTTGTTTGTGTTTGGCCTGAGCGCGTTTCTGATCGCGCACTTGGCGTATCTCAAAGCCTACTTGAGCGATTGTCGGCGTCTGGCGTTGCTGCCCCTGATAGTCGCCCTCGGTGTCGGCGCCACCCTATTGGGAATTCTGATCTCCCATGGTCTGGGGCCATTGCTGATTCCGGTGATCGTCTACGGTCTGGCTATCAGCGCCATGCTCTGGCGCGCACTGGCCCGCCTCGGCACCGAAGTGCCCAAGCGCTCGGCGCTGCTGGCCGCGGGTGGTGCTGTGGCGTTTGTGTTCTCCGATAGCGTGATCGGCATCAGCCGCTTTGTGATGCCGTTTGATGCGGCACCTTATGTGATTATCCTCAGTTATTGGTTGGGGCAATGGGGGATAACAGCCTCCGCATTTCCCCAATCGCAGCGCCCTTTGTAGCAGCTGCTACCTGGATTGCGCGCTCATCCGCCGGTTTATCAGACAACCCGCGCATCCCCGCGCCAACTTGGCTAAAATGCCGGCCTTTTCCACCTACACCGCTGGAACCGCCGTGAGCAAAGAACCCGATCGCCTTTTCGCCCAGCCTTTGGCCCAGGTGCCTGACTTCGCCTTTAACGAGGACGTGGTGCGGGTGTTCCCGGACATGATCAAGCGCTCGGTGCCGGGTTATCCGACTATCGTCGAGAACCTCGGCGTGCTTGCCGCGCAGTTCGCCCAGCCTAACAGCGTGCTGTACGACCTGGGTTCGTCGCTGGGCGCCGTGACCCAGGCCCTGCGCCGCCATGTGCGCACCGACGGTTGCCGCGTAATCGCTGTGGATAACTCCGCCGCCATGGTCGAACGCTGCCGCGAGTACCTCAACGGTCAGGATTCGATGTTCCAGGAGTTGCTGCCGGTCGATGTGATCGAGGGCGACATCCTTGCCCTGGAGTTCCAGCCAGCCTCGGTGGTGGCGTTGAACTTCACCCTGCAATTCATCGCCCCGGACCAGCGCACCGCGCTGCTGTCGCGCATCCGCCAGTCGCTGTTGCCCGGCGGTGCGCTGATCCTTTCGGAAAAACTGCGTTTTGAAGACGAGCAGGAGCATGCGCTGCTCACCGACCTGCACATCGCCTTCAAGCGCGCCAACGGCTACAGCGAACTGGAAATCGCCCAGAAGCGCAGCGCCATCGAAAACGTCATGAAGCCCGACAGCCTCGAAGAACACCGCGAGCGCCTGTTGGCCGCCGGGTTCTCGAAAGTCGTGCCGTGGTTCCAGTGTCTTAACTTTGCCTCGTTGATTGCCTTGCCATGATTGATCTGTCCCCCCTCGCCCGCCGTCTGGCCGGCACACCACTGGCTGATTGGGCCAACACCCTGCAAGCGCAACTCGACAAGAAAATGGAAAAGGGTCACGGCGACCTGGAGCGCTGGCAGAGTGCGCTGGATGCCTTGCCGAAGATTCAGCCGAGCGAAGTCGATTTGCTCAATGGCTTGAAGCTCGACACCGACTGTGATGACGCGACCCGCGCGCAAATGCGCAATGCATTGATGGGCTTGTCGCCATGGCGCAAAGGGCCGTTCGACCTCTTCGGTGTGCACGTCGACACCGAATGGCGCTCGGACTGGAAATGGTCGCGGGTGTCGCCGCATCTGAATCTGAAAGGCAAACGCATCCTCGACGTCGGCTGCGGCAACGGCTACTACATGTGGCGCATGCTCGGTGCCGGTGCGGACAGCGTGATCGGTGTCGACCCGAACTGGCTGTTCTTCTGCCAGTTCCAGGCCGTGCAGCGCTACCTGTCCGAACCGAATGCCTGGCACCTGCCGTTCCCGTTCGAAGACCTGCCGCCGAACCTCGAAGGGTTCGACACGGTGTTCTCCATGGGCGTGTTCTACCACCGCCGATCGCCGATCGAGCATTTGCTGGCGCTGAAAGATTGCCTGGTCAAGGGCGGTGAACTGGTGCTGGAAACCCTGGTGGTCGAAGGCGATAAACACCAGGTTCTGGTGCCGGAAGACCGCTACGCGCAGATGCGCAACGTGTGGTTCCTGCCGTCGGTGCCAGCGCTGGAATTGTGGCTGCGTCGCGCCGGCTTCACGGACGTGAAGTGTGTGGATGTGAGCACCACCACCGTCGAGGAGCAGCGTGGGACGGAGTGGATGAAGTATCAGTCGCTGAGTGACTTCCTTGATCCCGAAGACCACAGCAAGACCATTGAAGGTTTGCCGGCGCCGATGCGGGCGGTGATCGTCGCCCGCAAATAATTATCCCAATGAAGATCCCTGTAGGAGCGAGCCTGCTCGCTCCTACAGGGGTTCGGTGTTTAGTCTGAAGGCTTCGCGCGCCGCGCCTTGAAAAACTCGCTGAGCACCGCCCCACACTCCTCCGCCAACACTCCGCCTTCATACAGCACACGGTGATTCAAAAAGCCCTGGGTAAAAAACTGTCCCTGGCTCTGCACGATCCCCGCTTTCGGCTCCAGCGCGCCATACACCACCCGCGCGATCCGCGAATGCACGATCAACCCGGCGCACATGCTGCACGGTTCCAGCGTCACGTAGAGCGTACTGCCCGTCAGACGATAGTTGCTGACGGCCTGGGCGGCGGCGCGGATGGCGACCATCTCGGCATGGGCGCTTGGATCGTTGCCGCTGATCGGGCAATTGAAGCCGCGACCGATGATTTCACCGTCCTGGACCAGCACCGCGCCCACCGGCACTTCGCCGAGGGCCGCCCCTTGAGCTGCCAACGCCAGCGCTTCACGCATGAAGTCGCGGTCATGGCTGCGGTCGATGATCGCGGCGGGACGAATCTGACGCATCACGCCACCTCGATAGCGGCCATCAGGCCGGTTTCCATGTGATCGATCACGTGGCAGTGGAACATCCACACGCCGGGGTTATCCGCCACCAGCGCCACTTGCGCGCGCTCGTTCTTGCCCAGCAGATAGGTGTCGGTGAAATACGGAATGACTTTGTGCCGATTCGAGGCGATGACCTTGAAGCTCATGCCGTGCAGGTGAATCGGGTGCTGATACTGAGTCATGTTCTTCAATTCGAAAATGTAGCTCTTGCCCTTTTCGAGCTTGGCAATCGGCCGATCGGCGCAGGTCTTGTCGGTGATGTCCCAGGCCTTGCCGTTGATCTGCCACAGGCTCGGCGGCTTGCCGTTGTCGACATTGACCGACACCGAACCCACCCATTCGAAATTGAAGTTGAGTTTCTCGGCATTGGCCAGGTCCGGT
The DNA here is from genome assembly GCF_048565165.1 of Pseudomonas sp. NFX224. Taxonomy (NCBI): domain Bacteria; kingdom Pseudomonadati; phylum Pseudomonadota; class Gammaproteobacteria; order Pseudomonadales; family Pseudomonadaceae; genus Pseudomonas; species Pseudomonas sp. NFX224. The sequence goes on from NZ_CP183416.1 coordinate 1,808,883, forward strand.
TCGGCGACCGGGTTGGCGGGCAGCGCGGGTGGCCATTCGGTTGGCGCATCGGAATTGGCCACCGAACGGAACGTCCCCAGGCGCACCGGACCGTTGCGCAAGGACAACTCTTCACCGGCCGCCGGGGCCTTGATCGCCAGGCAAATGCGCATGCCGGGGCCAAGCCAGTATTCCTTGCCCAACGGGCGCGGTTCGACCGGGTTGCCGTCAAGCGCATAGATCTGCGCTTCGACGCCAGGAATGTTCAGGCGATAGGTCAGGGTATTGTCGAGGTTCAGTAGCCGTACCCGAGTGATTTGCCCGGCAGGCAAGTCAATGACTGGCAGCGGGACCCCGTTGATGGTCGACAGGCGCCCCGCCGTGCCACCACGGGCCGCTTCACGGGGAATGCTGAACTCGACGAAATTGCCTTGGTCATCGATGTGCCAGTTTTTCAGGCTCAAGGTCTTTTCGTACTTGAAACCGGTCGGCTCGCGCTCTTCGACAATCAATGGGCCGACCAGCCCGCGACCCAGTTCCTCGCTGCTGTTCACATGCGGGTGATACCAGTAGCTGCCGGCATCCGGCACACGGAATTTGTAATCGAAATACTCCCCCGGCAGCACCGGAAGTTGTGACACGTAAGGCACGCCGTCCATTTCCAGCGGCAGACGAATGCCGTGCCAGTGAATGGTGGTCGCCACCGGCAGGTGGTTGATGAAACGCACCCGCAGCCACTCGCCCTGGCGCACCCGCAACTCGGTGCCCGGCGCCGACGGACCGAACGCCCAGGCCGGGGTCTTGTGCCCCGCCACCAGTTCGACATCCAGCGGCGCCGCGATCAGCTCATAGTCGTGGCCCGCTTCGGCGTCAGCCCGCTTGCCCAGCCAGTATCGCGACGCGCCCCCCGCACCGACACCAACGACAACAAGACCGGCCAGGCCACCGAGGATTTGGCGACGGGTAAACGACATGGACTCAACTACCTCACGTATCAGCGACAGGCCCGGGGCCTGCAAAAGGCGAATACGATACACCCGCAATTGTGAAAGAAACAGCAAAGCGTCGGTGACCGACGGCCGCAGACCGGTGTTAACGCGGGTCTACTTCCTACAGCCTTGGTCTATGTATCCCCGCCACCAACCGCCATGGTTCCTACAGATCCAGCTGTAGTCCGTGCGGCATAGTGCCCCCTTCAACCCATCCATTTCTCAAGGAGAGAGACGTGAATTCCTATGATACAAATAGCCAATTCCCACTTCCCAGCCTCGACGACCTGCGCGCCCTCAAGGATCTGGTGATTCCCTTTGTAGAAGCCTGCCCGGACATGCAGGACATGGCTTATCGAGAGGCCCAGGGCATTCTCGATCAATACGGCATCCGCCACATCGACCCGGATCAGGTCTGGTGGCACCGTTTCGACAACACCTCGGTCACCAGCAACAAGGCCTTCCTGTTCTGGGAGCACTATCCCAAACCCATTGAATCGCTGACCCTGCCGCAATTGGTGGTCCAGCGTTTTCATGGCCACGACCAGGACAACCCCGATCTGCTGGACAGCGATGGCGGATTCTACGGCGAAGGGGCGAACGCACGGATCTACAACGAAACCAACGAAGTCAAAATGCGCCCGAGCCAGGTCATCAAGGACCTGTGGCGCATCAACTTCCATGACCGCTACTGGGAGAAAATGGATGAGTTCTGGCAAAAACACACGGATGACTACCGAACCCTGACCAAGCTCAATTTCATCGCCAAGGCCCTGGAGGAACACGACGGCTCGCGACTGAACAATGAAAACCTCAAGACCGTGCTCAAGGCCGTGGCCGGGAATATCGCCTGGCCGATTACCCTGGACATGCTCAAGGGGGAAGCCGCCGCCGTCGAAGGCTTGCGAGTTGCCCCGCTGTACATCGGCATCTATCGCGCAACCGATATCCTGCGCATCATCGACCGCCACGGCCGGCAGATTCTCTACACGCCAGGCGAACTGGACGCCTTCCATGTCTTCGAAACGTCCCACGACCTGCACTGGTGGCTGCTCTGCCAGAACAACCACGCGGACAACCGGGCACGTTTCATGACGCACTTTCCCTTGTCAGCCCAACAACAGGATTCGGATAATATCGGCCTCAACAACACCCTGGACCTGCTCTATGTCACCTGGGGTAAATACGACAGCAGCCTGTTCGACCAGGATGCGCCCGATATCACGATCGATGCCTTCACCTGGGTTGGCGCCTCGGTCATGGAGCGCATGTTCAGCGACGCCGAACTATCACTGCGTTCCAATGCCGACTTGCGGGAAAAAATGTGGATCGGTTACCTGAGCACCGTCACTCGCCTCTTCGGGGCCATGGCGGTTGCCGGTTGGCCGATTGCCCTGGCAGCGGTCGGGGCCGGGATTGCCAACATCGGACTGAACATCGATCAGGCAGTCAATGGCATGAATGCCCAAGACCGCAAGGCCGGGGTTCTCAGCGCTGTTTTCAGCAGCATCAACACGGTGTTCAACGCCCTCGCATTGGGCGGAGCCGCCGAACTGGCCGAAATCCAGGAAGCCAAAACAGAGTTCACTGCGCAGGACAATCTCCCGCCGGAAAAGGAGTACCCGACCGAGGCCGTGCCGAAAATCGAGCTGGCGGCACCAGGTCGTACCTATGTTCCCAAACCTGAAGGCCCGCTGACCCCGTTCGAAACCAATGAAGTGCTCGACGGCCTGGACGTCGTGGCGCAGGAGGGCAAGTTTCGCAACATCTACAAGTCGCCTACCGGCGGCAACTACATCCGGATCGATGACATTTACTACCAGGTCCGCTACGTCAACGATATGCACAGTTGGTTCATCATCGACCCTGTCAACCCGTTCTCCTTCCACCGCAACTTGCCGGTCCGGCTGAACGCCGAGGGTGAATGGGTCCCCATGACACGGCCCGGGCTGCGGGGTGGCGGAAAAATTTTCGGCGACTTGCCTTGGGGACGCAGGCCAGACCCCCTGCCCGATATCGCCACGCCCATGACCCCGTATGACATGCCCCTGCACTTGCGCGCCGAGCTCAAACCCTACGTCACCGACGCTAACTCAACCCGTGAGCTCAGCGATGATTACGACGATATCTTCAATCCGGACGGCGCCGTGAAGCGCTTCAAGACCCTGAGGAAGAGCCTGTATCAGGACGCAACGAACTTCTACCAGAACCACCCGCCACTCCCTGCCAGGCCGGACATTCCGCTGTTCAGCCCCGCAACCCGGCCCAAGACCATCATCAAGGCGCTGCTAAAGGAATCACCCGGGATAGTGATTGGTGAAAGTCACTCCAGCATTGGTAGCAAACAGTTCCTGATCGAGAACATGGCGATTCTCAGGAAGCAGAACGTCAACACCCTGTACATGGAACATCTGCTCACCGATTTTCACCAGGTCGACCTGGATGTCTTCAACCGAGGCGGCCCGCTCTCAGAGGATCTGGAGCACTATCTCACGAACCTCGATCAAGGCTATGGGATCGATCCATCGAGTCGCTTCACCTTTCTGAACGTGGTCAAGACCGCACAGAAAAACCACATCCGCGTGCAGGCTATCGACTGTGCCGGCAGTTATCGCGTCGACGGCATGCACCAGGTCGCCCCCTACCACCGCCAGACCATGATGAATTACTTCGCCAGGACCGTTATCAGGGGCGATCAAGCCGTCAGGGGCTCACATCGCTGGGTGGCGCTGGTTGGCAATACCCACGCCAATACCTTCAACGGTGTCGCCGGTATCAGTGAACTGGAGGGCGCTGTCGGCCTGCGGGTAAAAAGCGCCGATTTCGCTCAGCCGACCACCATCAAACACGATCCGGGGGAAACCGGAACCAGCGGCCTTGACGGTACGGAAGAGACGGTCAAGAACGACTGGCTCCTGCAATTGGAATCGCCCGAACTGGCCCGGGAGCAAGTGCTGGAGACGGCGCTCAGCAAGTCCGGCATGATCACCCTCGACACGTATGGCAACCAGTTTCGACTGGTTCACCGTAGCCGGAGCGGCCTGCTGGCCATCACCCCGGTACATGCGGACGCCACCGGTTTCTACTTCACCCGGCCGCAATGGGGCAGCATCAGCGGCAAACGATTCGCCAGCCTGGCCGATCTCAGAGCAGCACTCGAGCGCAACGGTTTGAAACTCACGCGCATCCCCTGAAATAGACAAAAGCCCCCGATCTCGCGATCGGGGGCTTTTCTTGCCACTATCGTTGCGGGCCTGAATGCTCAGGCCCGATCACGATCATTCCCACTCAATGGTCGCTGGCGGCTTGCTCGACACGTCGTAAGTGACGCGGGAGATGCCTTCGATTTCATTGATGATGCGGCCGGAAACGGTTTCCAGCAGTTCGTAAGGCAGGTGTGCCCAACGTGCGGTCATGAAGTCGATGGTTTCCACAGCACGCAGGGCCACGACCCAGGCGTAACGACGGCCGTCGCCGACCACGCCAACCGATTTCACCGGCTGGAACACCACGAATGCCTGGCTGACCTTGTGGTACCAGTCGGCTTTACGCAGTTCTTCGATGAAGATGTGGTCGGCGCGACGCAGCAGGTCGGCGTACTCCTTCTTCACTTCACCGAGGATGCGCACGCCCAGGCCCGGGCCCGGGAACGGGTGGCGGTAGACCATATCGTACGGCAGGCCCAGTTCCAGACCCAGACGACGGACTTCGTCCTTGAACAGCTCGCGCAGTGGCTCAACCAGCTTGAGGTTCATTTCTTCCGGCAGGCCGCCCACGTTGTGGTGCGACTTGATCACGTGGGCCTTGCCGCTTTTCGCGCCAGCCGACTCGATCACGTCCGGGTAGATGGTGCCTTGGGCCAGGTACTTGATGTTGTCCAGTTTGTTGGACTGGGCATCGAACACGTCGATGAAGGTACGGCCGATGATCTTGCGCTTCTTCTCCGGGTCGGCTTCGCCGGCCAGGTTGTTGAGGAACTGGTCCTCGGCGTTGGCGCGGATCACCTTGACGCCCATGTTCTCGGCGAACATGGCCATCACTTGCTCACCTTCGTGCAGGCGCAACAGGCCGTTGTCGACGAACACGCAGGTCAGCTGGTCGCCGATGGCTTTGTGCAGCAGCGCGGCAACCACGGACGAGTCCACACCACCGGACAGGCCGAGCAGGACGTTGTCGGTGCCGACCTGGGCGCGAACCTGGGCGATGGCGTCTTCAGCGATTTTCGACGGGGTCCACAGGGCTTCACACTCGCAGATGTCGAGGATGAAGCGCGACAGGATGCGACCGCCCTGCTTGGTGTGGGTCACTTCCGGGTGGAACTGCACGCCGTAGTAGCGACGCTCGTCGCTGAACATGCCGGCGATCGGGCAGCTCGGGGTGCTGGCCAGGATGTGGAAATCTTCCGGCATCTTGGTGACCTTGTCACCGTGGCTCATCCACACGTCGAGGCCGAACAGGCCGTCGGCGTCGATGTGGTCTTCGATGCCGTCGAGCAGAAGGCTCTTGCCGACCACGTCTACGCGGGCATAACCAAACTCACGCAGCTCGGAACCTTCAACCTTGCCCCCCAGTTGCTCGGCCATGGTCTGCATGCCGTAGCAGATACCGAAGACCGGTACACCCAGGTCGAAGACTGCTTGCGGGCAGCGCGGGCTGTTGGCTTCGTGAACAGACTCCGGGCCGCCAGCAAGGATGACGCCTTTAGGAGCGAACTCGCGAATCGCATCTTCGTCCATGTCGAACGGGTGCAGTTCGCAGTACACGCCGATTTCACGCACGCGGCGGGCGATCAGCTGGGTGTACTGGGAACCGAAGTCGAGGATCAGGATGCGGTGGGCGTGAATGTCGAGGGCCATGATTCAGTCTCGTCTAAAAAATTCGGAAACAGTCGTGATTCAGAAACAACTCGGGGCTGAATAAAACAGCCCCGGTCGTTAACTTTTTGCTAGAAGGCTCAACCTACGCGGTAGTTTGGCGCTTCCTTGGTGATCTGCACGTCGTGAACGTGGGACTCGGCCATACCAGCGCCGGTGATCCGTACGAACTCAGGCTTGGTGCGCATTTCTTCGATGTTGGCGCTACCGGTGTAGCCCATCGAGGAACGCAGGCCGCCCATCAGTTGGTGGATGATCGCGCTCAGGGTGCCTTTATAAGGAACACGGCCTTCGATGCCTTCCGGAACCAGCTTCTCGGCGCCTGCCGAGGAATCCTGGAAGTAACGGTCGGAGGAACCTTGAGCCTGGGACATGGCGCCCAGCGAACCCATGCCGCGGTAAGCCTTGTACGAACGACCCTGGAACAGTTCGATCTCGCCCGGCGCTTCTTCAGTACCGGCAAACATCGAGCCCATCATCACGCAGGAAGCACCGGCAACGATGGCCTTGGACAGGTCACCGGAGAAACGGATGCCGCCGTCGGCGATCAACGGTACGCCAGTGCCTTCAAGGGCAGCGGCAACGTTGGCGATGGCACTGATTTGCGGGACGCCGACACCGGCGACGATACGGGTGGTGCAGATCGAGCCAGGGCCGATACCGACCTTGACGGCGTCAGCGCCCGCTTCGGCCAGGGCCTTGGCTGCTGCGCCGGTGGCGATGTTGCCGCCGATCACCTGCACTTCAGGGAAATTCTGTTTGACCCAGCGAACGCGGTCGATCACGCCTTTGGAGTGACCGTGAGCGGTGTCGACCACCACCACGTCAACGCCGGCGTTGACCAGGGCTGCAACGCGATCGCCGGTATCTTTACCGGTGCCGACGGCAGCGCCCACGCGCAGACGACCTTGATCGTCCTTGCTGGCCAGCGGGTAAGCCTTGGCTTTTTCGATGTCGTTGACGGTCATCATGCCCTTGAGGGTGAATTTGTCGTCGACGATCAGCACGCGCTCGATGCGGTGCTTGTGCAGCAGTTCACGCACATCGTTCTTGTCGGCGCCTTCCTTGACCGTGACCAAACGCTCTTTAGGCGTCATCACTTCACGGACAGTGGCTTCCAGACGGTTCTCGAAACGCACGTCACGGGAGGTGACAATGCCGACCAGGTCGCCATTGTGCAGCACCGGAACGCCGGAGATGTTGTGCATGCGGGTCAGTTCGAACAGTTCGCGCACGGTAGCGTCGGCGTCGATGGTGATCGGATCCTTGACCACACCGGCTTCATAACGCTTGACCTTGCGGACTTCGGCAGCTTGCTGCTCGATGGTCATGTTCTTGTGGATAATGCCGATACCACCTTCCTGAGCCATGGCAATTGCCAGACGGGCTTCAGTGACGGTGTCCATGGCGGCGGAAACCAGTGGAATATTCAGCTCGATGCCACGGGTAAGGCGGGTCTTGAGACTGACTTCGTTAGGAAGCACCTCGGAATAACCGGGCACTAGGAGAATGTCGTCGAATGTCAGAGCTTCTTGGCTGATACGCAGCATCGCGGGGGCTCCCGAGCGGGAAAATGGAAGCGCGCCATTATAGTCAGACACCCCCTCGGGTTCAATGTAAAACTCTGCCTATTATCGATGTTACAGATATACGGGAGAATACGGCGTTCAGAGTTCGACTTTGACCCAACTGACCGGCTGATCCAGCCAATCGGCAATTTCATCGAGGAAGCTCTGTTTGAACCCGGCCTCGGCCCAGTTGTTGAAGATGAAACCGAGGTTGGAGAAGCCGCATTCCTGCAAAAACAGAAAACCGTTGATGTCGTCTTCATGCCCGCATTCCGGGCAGGTGAAGTTGTCGGTGCGCCCGGGCATCCAGTCTTCAAGGCTTTCGAACAGGGCTTCGCCAATTTCCTTGCGGCACTCGGCGCAGCCCGCTTCCTCAAGGAAGCCCTTGGCCGGCGTGTAGATGCAGCGCTTGGTGACGATTTCCAGGCCATTGACCGGTTCGCCGAACGGCAGGGCCTCCGGATGCAGGACCACCGCGCGCGCGCCGTCGCCGATGGCGTGGGCCATGCGATTGCCGGTGCGACCGCAGGTGGTCAGTTCTTCCTGGATGATGTTCTTGCGCACCAGCCAACGCACGATCGCCCGGGCCCGGGGCTCATGCACCGGCAGCGTGGAAATTTTCGGGACGATGATGCTTTGCGAATTCATGGGGTACAGGCCTGAAGAATGACCTGTAGGAGCGAGCCTGCTCGCGATGGTCGTAAACGATAACGCGGGGAATCTGGTTCCCCGCGGTGTTCTTGAACCCATCGCGAGCAGGCTCGCTCCTACAGTGAAATGTGGCGAGCCTATAGAAGGTATAGGCCCGCCATAGCTGTTTTTACAGTTCTACGACCACCGCCTGCGAAGCACGGGTCGCCTTGGCACGGGCGGCTTCGATCGACTCGTCGCGGGCCAGTGCCACGCCCATGCGGCGCTGGCCGTTGACTTCAGGCTTGCCGAACAGGCGCAACGCCGTATCCGGCTCGCTCAAGGCAGCGCCCAGGTTGGCGAAAGCGGTCTGGGTCGACTGACCTTCCACCAGGATCACCGCCGAAGCCGAAGGCCCGAACTGACGGATCAACGGAATCGGCAAGCCCAGAATCGCACGAGCGTGCAGTGCAAATTGCGACAGGTCCTGGGAAATCAACGTCACCAGACCGGTGTCATGCGGGCGCGGCGAAACTTCGCTGAACCACACCTGATCGCCCTTGATGAACAACTCGACGCCGAACAGACCACGACCACCCAAGGCTTCGGTCACGGCTTTGGCAACGCGCTCGGACTCGGCCAAGGCAATCGGGCTCATGGCTTGCGGCTGCCAGGACTCCTGATAGTCGCCCTTCTCCTGACGGTGACCGACCGGCGCGCAGAACGTAGTGCCGCCGACGTGGCGCACGGTCAGCAGGGTAATTTCGTAGTCGAAATCGATGAAGCCTTCGATGATCACGCGGCCTTTACCGGCGCGGCCACCTTCCTGTGCGTAATCCCAGGCTGTCTTCACGTCATCGGCGCTGCGCAGCAGGCTCTGGCCTTTGCCCGACGAACTCATGACCGGCTTGACGACACACGGGAAACCGAGGTCTTCAACGGCCTTGCTGTAGTCCTCGAAGGTGTCGGCAAAGTGATACGGCGAGGTCGGCAGGTCCAGCTCTTCGGCGGCCAGGCGACGGATGCCTTCGCGGTTCATGGTCAGCTGCGCGGCGCGGGCGGTCGGGATCACGGTGAAGCCTTCGGCTTCCAGCTCAACCAGCGTCGCGGTGGCGATGGCTTCGATTTCCGGCACGATGAAGTGCGGCTTCTCGGCTTCGATCACGGCACGCAAGGCCGCACCGTCGAGCATGTTGATCACGTGGCTGCGGTGCGCCACCTGCATGGCCGGCGCGTTGGCGTAGCGGTCCACGGCAATCACTTCAACGCCCAGACGTTGCAGCTCGATCACCACTTCCTTGCCCAATTCACCACAGCCACACATCAATACGCGGGTCGCGGTGGGCGACAATGGGGTTCCGATACGGGTCATCTGAAGGTCCTCAAGGAGCGGATCATCGAGGGAAGCACGCTTCCCATGGGGAGAAAGCGCGGCATTTTACATGAACTTCAGCCGACGACAGCCTGTTTGCGCAGACGCCAGGCCATGATCAGCCATACAGCGGTCACACCAGCGAACTTCGAGCCGAGTGCGGTGATGACCACAGCCGGCGTCAGTGCGTCGATCATGCCGAAAAAGATAACGGTGTCGAGTGGAATGCTCAACGCCGAACTTATCCACAGACGGTCGTGCAGCGGGCGTTTAGTGATGCTGAACACCAGCCAGTCGATGCACTCGGACACCGCGAACGCCGTGGCGCTGGCCAGGGCGATCGACGGATCGGACGTGACATAAGACAGCACCAGTGCCACCAGCATCGCCGCAATCGCGCCGTGGCCGAAGCGGGTTTGCACCATATCGCGCAGGATGAATACCAGCCCGCCCCAGGCCGACCAGATGATGTCCAGGTGCGGGGCGGTGGAAAAGGCGAAGTTGATCAGCACGACGCTGCTGATGTAGGCGATCAAGAAGAGCATGGGCGGAAAGGTACCTGTCAATTTGCCGCACAGAATACTGTAGGAGCGAGCTCGCACGCATGGGAATGCGGTCGACTGTGTGCGAGCCTGCTCGCGATAAAGTGCGCAGCACTTTCCAAGAGACGGCTCAGGCGCCTGGGGTTTTACCGATCATCCACACCAACCCACTGGCTTTGGCCCGCTCATGACACAACCCCAGCACCTTGCGGCGCTCGGCGTTGTCCATGCGGCTCCAGCGGGTGATTTCTTCCACCGTGCGTTGGCAACCGGTGCAGATGTCATCGTCATCCAGCGCACAAATGCTCACGCAGGGTGATGCGACCGGGCGTTCTGGCGCGCTCATTCTGCTTGCTCGGCCAGATCGCGGGCGTAGCGCTGCGAGTTATGCACATAGTGAGCGGCACTGGCTTCCAGCATTTTTTTCTGCGGCTCGGTCAGTTCGCGCACCACTTTGCCCGGCGAACCCATGACCAGTGAACCGTCCGGAATCTCTTTACCTTCGCCGATCAATGAATTCGCACCGATGATGCAGTTCTTGCCGATCTTCGCGCCGTTGAGGATCACCGCGTTGATCCCGATCAGGCTGTAGTCGCCCACGGTGCAGCCGTGGAGCATGGCGTTGTGGCCAATGGTCACGCCGGTGCCGATGGTCAGCGGGTAGCCCATGTCGGTGTGCATCACGGTGCCGTCCTGCACATTGCTGTTCTTGCCGATCAGGATCAACTCGTTGTCGCCGCGCAGCACGGCGTTGAACCAGACGTTGGCGCCCTCTTCCAGCTTGACCTTGCCCACCAGCACGGCATTGGGGGCGACCCAGCTCTGTGGGTGGGTTTCGACACGGGCGTCGCCCAGACGGTATTTCATCGTGATTTTCCTCAGGGCTCAGGCAGCCGCAAATTCAGCCATTCGAACGATGGCTCAGGTATTGATAAAGCTTTTGGGTGGCTGGTGCAGGCTGATTTTCGCGTCATAAAGCAGATTGATCAACTCGACGACCATGATCGCCGTCAGGCCCCAGATCTTGTACTCGCCGTAGCGGTAGCTCGGCACGTACCAGCTGCGGCCCTGATAATCGATGCGATGGGTGTGCTCACGCGGGTCTTTGCGGAAGAATTCCAGCGGAACGCTGAACACCGCGGCGATCTCGGCATCATTGGCCCGGTATTCGACGAAATCCGGAATCACGCCGACATAAGGCGTGACCTTGATGCCGTGCAGGGAGATCAGCGGGCTGAGCGGGCCGATCACCTCGACCAATCCCGGCGGCAGGCCAATCTCTTCTTCGGCTTCGCGCAGGGCGGTGAAAATCAGGTCCGGGTCTTCGGGGTCACGGCGTCCACCGGGGAAGGCGACTTCGCCGCCATGGGTCGAGAGCCCGCTGGCACGCAGGGTCAACACCAGTTCCGGTTCGTCACTGCGGGTGATGGGCACCAATACGGCGGCCTCGGGGAAACGGCAGTCGGTCTCCAGCGTGCGCGGTGTGTGGTTGCTTACCCGATGCAGTAGCTCGTCCAGCATGAGTGTTCTCGATCTGTGCCTTACCCGGCATCATGCACCAATCGCTGCGACCGCCCAACCCCCGCAACAATCCCATGTCGCGAAACGACAACTTGCCGACAGACACCGCCGCACGCCAAGATAGGCGCAGCATTCAGGAACCCAAGCATGAAATTTTGCAGCCAGTGCGGCAACCCGGTGACCCAACGCATTCCCGAAGGCGATTCACGCCTGCGTTTTGTCTGCGACAGCTGTCACGCCATTCATTACCAGAACCCCAATATCGTCGCCGGCTGCGTCGCGACCTGGGGCACCAAGGTCTTGCTCTGCCGCCGCGCGATAGAGCCGCGCCTGGGCTACTGGACCCTGCCCGCCGGCTTCATGGAGAACGGTGAAACCATCGAGCAGGCGGCCATTCGCGAAACGTCCGAGGAAGCCTGCGCCCGGGTGCGCAACCTGAGCATCTATACGCTGATCGATGTGCCGCACATCAGCCAGGTGCATGTGTTCTTCCGCGCCGAACTGGCGGACCTGGACTTTGCCGCCGGCGTAGAGAGCCTGGAAGTGCAACTATTCGACGAAGCGGACATTCCGTGGGACGAGCTGGCTTTCCGCACGGTGGGCCGTACCTTAGAATGCTTCTTCGCTGACCGGCGGACCGAGGTCTACCCCGTGCGGTCCGAATCGATCCCGCCGCTGACGTCACCTGCGATCACTTGATGCCTCTTTATCATCGGTAGGCAATGACAGATCGCAGCCTTCGGCAGCGCCCACAAAAACACCTATAAATATATATAGTCGCGACACCTCCTGGGGAATCGTTTCAATGCGCTGGTTGCTTGCCCTGTTCTGTTTGTCGTTCGTAGCGGTGTCCCAGGCTTCAGCCGTGGGATCGCTCGACGGCAAGGTCATCGAGAAAGTCCTGGTTCTCAAGTCTTCCCATCAATTGCAATTGATCAATGACGGCAAGCCGATCAAGACCTATCGCATTTCCCTGGGCAAACGCCCCAAGGGACATAAGCTGATGGAAGGCGATAAACGCACGCCGGAAGGCTTCTATTGGCTCGACTGGCGCAAGACCAGTGAAAAATTCAATCTGGCGATGCACATTTCCTACCCGAACATCAGCGATTCCGCCCGCTCACGGCGTGAAGGCGTCGATCCCGGCGGCATGATCATGATCCATGGCACCCCGGACACCGAAGACAATCCTGAGCAACTGTTCCACACCCTGGACTGGACCGACGGCTGCATCGCCATGCGCAACATGGACATGCGCGAAGTCTGGAACCTGGTGCCGGACGGCACGATGATCGAAATCCGCCCGTAATTCCCTACGAGCATTGATCGCCCTCGAAAAATAAATTCAAAAGATCGCAGCCTGCGTCAGCGCCGACAGAGGAATTCAAGACAACAAAAAACCCGCTGAAATCACTTTCAGCGGGTTTCTCATTTCAGCAGCCAGAGAATCAGAAATCCTCCAGCCGCCACACTTCATAAGCCGGTGTCTCGTAGGGGTGGCTCTGTTTGAGAGCCGCCACCACCGCGCGAATCAACTCATCGACCACCACAAGCTCAACTTTCCATTCCTCGACCTGCTCGACCTGCCCTGCCTCGCCGATGAACGGCTGACTGCCGTCCAGTGGGCGAAACTGACCCAGGCCCAGCACCTGCCACGCGCAGTGGTCGTAAGCACCGATCCGCCCGCCACCGGCAGCGAATACGGCACTTTTGACCACGTCGACATGACTGTCGGAAACGAAGAAGCTGAGCTTGTACACGGCTATCAGTTCACCCACACCCGAGCATTACGGAACATGCGCATCAGCGGTGCATCTTCGTTCCACTCATCCGAACGCCACGAGTTCTGCACAGCGCGGAACACTCGCTCCGGGTGCGGCATCATGATCGTTACGCGACCGTCGCGACTGGTCAAACCGGTGATCCCGCGCGGCGAGCCGTTCGGGTTGGCCGGGTAGCTCTCGGTGACCTTGCCGTGGTTGTCGACGAAACGCATCGCCACGCAACCGGACAGGTCGGCTTCCAGCAACGCTTCTTCGCTGGAGAACTCGGCATGACCTTCGCCGTGGGCAATGGCGATCGGCATACGCGAACCGGCCATGCCTTGCAGGAAGATCGAGTTCGATTCCTGGATCTGCACCATCGCAACGCGGGCTTCGAACTGCTCGGAACGGTTACGCACGAAGTGCGGCCAGAACTCGCTGCCCGGGATCAGCTCGTGCAGGTTGGACATCATCTGGCAACCGTTGCACACGCCGAGAGTGAAGCTGTCGTTGCGCTCGAAGAAACCCTGGAACGCATCGCGGGCACGGCTGTTGAACAGTGCCGATTTTGCCCAGCCTTCACCGGCACCCAATACGTCGCCGTAGGAGAAACCGCCGCAAGCGACCATGCCCTTGAACGCGTTCAAGTCGACACGGCCGGCCAGAATGTCGCTCATGTGCACGTCGATCGCGTTGAAACCGGCGCGGTCGAACGCAGCGGCCATTTCCACCTGACCGTTGACGCCCTGCTCGCGCAGTACGGCAACCTGCGGGCGAATGCCTTTCTTGATGTACGGTGCGGCCACGTCCTGGTTGACGTCGTAGCTGAGCTTGACGCTCAGGCCCGGGTTGTCTTCTTCCAGCAGAACGTCGAACTCCTGATCGGCGCAGTCGGCGTTGTCACGCAGACGCTGGATCTGGTAGCTGGTCTCGGCCCACTGGCGCTGCAGCAGACGACGCTGGCCTTCGAACACGGTGTCACCGTTGAAGGTGATGTTGATCTCGCCGTTGTTGATCGGCTGGCCGATCACCGACACGCAGTCGCCCAGGCCCGCAGCGCTGAACTGCGCGAGGATGTCCGGTGTGGCGTCCTGGCGAACCTGGATCACGGCACCCAGTTCTTCGTTGAACAGGATGGCGGCGATGTCGGCGGAAGTTTCTGCCAGACCGTCGAGGTTCAGGCTCAGGCCGCAGTGACCGGCGAAGGCCATCTCGACAACGCTGGTCAGCAGACCGCCGTCGGAACGGTCGTGGTAAGCCAGCAGGTGACCGTCGGCGTTCAGACCCTGGATCACGGCGAAGAACGCCTTCAGGTCTTCGGCGTCATCGACGTCCGGAGCCTGCTTGCCGAGCTTGCCGTGAACCTGCGCGAGGATCGAGGCGCCCATGCGGTTCTGGCCGCGACCGAGGTCGATCAGAATCAAGTCGGTGGTGCCCTTGTCCATGCGCAGTTGCGGAGTCAGGGTCTGACGGATGTCAGTCACTGGCGCGAAACCGGTCACGATCAACGACATTGGCGAAGTCACGGACTTGTCCACGCCTTCATCGTTCCAACGGGTGGCCATGGACATCGAGTCCTTACCCACCGGAATGGTGATGCCCAGCTCTGGACACAGCTCCATGCCGACCGCTTTCACGGTGTCGTACAGACGTGCGTCTTCGCCCGGGTGACCGGCCGCCGACATCCAGTTCGCCGACAACTTGATGTCGGAGATCTTGCCGATGCGCGAGGCAGCGATGTTGGTCAGGGTTTCGCCGATGGCCATGCGGCCCGACGCCGGAGCGTCCAGCAGTGCCAGCGGAGTACGCTCGCCCATTGCCATGGCTTCACCGGTGTAAACGTCGAAGCTGGTGGCGGTGACGGCAACGTCGGCCACCGGAACCTGCCATGGGCCGACCATTTGGTCACGGGCCACGAGGCCGGTGATGGTGCGGTCGCCGATGGTGATCAGGAAGCTCTTGCTGGCCACGGCCGGGTGATGGAGAACGCGCTCGACACAGTTCGCGATGTCGAGGGTCGACGGATCGAAATCGTCGCCCAGTTCGTTTTCACGAACCACCGAACGGTGCATGCGTGGAGCCTTGCCCAGCAGCACTTCCAGTGGCATGTCCACCGGGCTGTTGCCGAAGTGGCTGTCGGTCACTGTCAGTTGCGGTTCGGCAGTGGCTTCACCAACTACGGCAAACGGGCAACGCTCACGCTCACAGATCGCCTTGAAGCGTTCGAAATCAGCCGGGCCGACGGCCAGAACGTAACGTTCCTGGGATTCGTTGGACCAGATTTCGTGCGGGGCCATGCCCGGCTCGTCGTTTGGAATGTTGCGCAGCTCGAAACGGCCACCACGGTCGCCGTCATTGACCAGTTCCGGGAAGGCGTTGGACAGACCGCCCGCACCCACGTCGTGAATGAAGCTGATCGGGTTCTTGTCGCCCAGTTGCCAGCAACGGTCGATGACTTCCTGGCAGCGACGTTCCATTTCCGGGTTTTCGCGCTGTACAGATGCGAAGTCCAGGTCCGCCGAGCTGGTGCCGGTGGCCATGGAGGAAGCCGCACCGCCGCCCAGGCCGATCAACATTGCCGGGCCGCCGAGTACGATCAGCTTGGAGCCGACCAGGATCTCGCCTTTCTTGACGTGTTCTTCACGGATGTTGCCCATGCCGCCAGCCAGCATGATCGGCTTGTGGTAACCGCGAACTTCCTCACCGTGCGGGGTGGTGATCGACTGTTCGAAGGTACGGAAGTAGCCGGTCAGGGCCGGACGACCGAACTCGTTGTTGAACGCAGCGCCGCCGAGCGGGCCTTCGATCATGATGTCCAGCGCGGTAACGATGCGCTCAGGCTTGCCGTATGGCACTTCCCACGGCTGTTCGAAGCCCGGGATCTGCAGGTTCGACACGGTGAAACCGGTCAGGCCAGCCTTTGGCTTGGCGCCACGGCCGGTTGCGCCTTCGTCACGGATCTCGCCACCGGAACCGGTGGATGCGCCCGGGAACGGGGCAATCGCGGTCGGGTGGTTGTGCGTCTCGACTTTCATCAGGATGTGCACCGGTTCCTGCACCGCACCGTACTGGCGGGTTTCAGGGTCCGGGAAGAAACGACCGGCCACGGAGCCGACGATCACCGAAGCGTTGTCCTTATAAGCCGACAGAACGCCTTCGCTGTGCATCACGTAGGTGTTCTTGATCATGCCGAACAGGCTTTTTTCCTGGCTCTCGCCGTCGATGTCCCAACTGGCGTTGAAGATCTTGTGACGGCAGTGCTCGGAGTTCGCCTGGGCGAACATCATCAGTTCGATGTCGTGCGGGTTGCGCTTCAAGCCGACGAAGGCGTTGACCAGGTAATCGATCTCGTCTTCCGCCAGGGCCAGGCCCAGCTCGGTGTTGGCTTTTTCCAGCGCGGCGCGGCCGCCACCCAACACGTCGATCGCGGTCAGGGGTTTTGGCTCGGCGTGGCTGAACAGGCCGGCGGCCTGTTCGAGGTTGCCCAGGACGATCTGGGTCATGCGGTCGTGCAGCGCATCAGAGATCAGTTGCGCTTGAGCATCGCTGAACTGGCCGGCCACGTAGAACGCAATGCCGCGTTCCAGGCGCTGGATCTTGGTCAGACCGCAGTTGCGAGCGATGTCGCTGGCCTTGCTCGACCATGGCGAGATGGTGCCGAAACGCGGCAACACCAGGAACAGACGACCGGTCGGTTCCTGGACCGGAACGCTTGGACCGTACTTCAGAAGGCGCGCAAGCACCTGCTGTTCGTCGCCGGTCAGGACGCCGGTAACTTCGGCGAAGTGAGCGAATTCAGCATACAGGCCACTGACAGCCGGGACCTTCTGGCTCAGTTGCTCAAGGAGCTTACTGTGGCGAAAGGCAGAAAGGGCAGGAGCGCCGCGCAGGATCAACATCTTCGGGACAGCCTCGGGAAGGGGTGTGCTTTGAGGCCGTGCATTCTAGCCTAAACAGCCCGCGACATCACCCGAAACGCTACGCACGGTTGCACTCGGGTGCCAATCTGTGTTTCCGACTCGAAAGTCAGGTTAATCGGGCGTGTGTCGATCGCTTATTTTTACTGTAACAAAGTGCGGGAAAGGCCCATTCCTGCTGGGTTTCGCTCGGTTTTGTGATCTCTAGCAGACAACCCCTTCGCTGTCGAGATATGGCGCCCGTGGTCCTTTGCGTATACTGCGCAAATGTTTTTCCCAACGGCTTTGCGTCCGCGGTACGCCAAATGGCTGATCGCAACCGGACTCTTCCTGGTGCTCATTGGCTGTGTTGATAAACCCAACACGCTGGAGCGCGTAAAGGAGGATGGCGTGCTGCGGGTGGTCACCCGAAACAGCCCCGCTACCTACTTTCAGGATCGCAACGGTGAAACCGGCTTCGAATACGAGCTGGTGAAGCGCTTCGCCGACGATCTGGGAGTCGAGCTGAAGATCGAGACCGCCGATAACCTCGACGACTTGTACAATCAGATAGGCAAACCGAATGGCCCGGTGCTGGCGGCTGCCGGACTGGTCAGCAGTGACGACCGCAAGAAACAGGTGCGCTTCTCCCACTCCTATCTGGAAGTCACCCCGCAGATCATCTACCGCAACGGCCAGTCGCGCCCCACCGACGCGAAAGACCTGGTGGGCAAGAAGATCATGGTGCTCAAGGGCAGCACCCACGCCGGGCAACTGGCGGAGCTGAAGCAGAAATTCCCCGGCATCGACTACGAAGAGTCCGACCAGGTTGAAGTGGTCGACCTGTTGCGCATGGTCGACGAAGGCCAGATCGACCTGACCCTGGTCGACTCCAATGAAGTCGCGATGAACCAGGTGTACTTCACCAACATCCGCGTCGCCTTCGACCTCGGTGACGCCAACAATCAGAGCTGGGCGGTGGCGGCAGGCGACGACAATAGCCTGCTCAACGAGATCAACGACTACCTCGACAAGGTCAAGAAGAACGGCACCCTGCAACGGCTCAAGGACCGTTACTACGGACACGTCGACGTCCTCGGCTACATGGGCGCCACCACTTTCGCCCAGCATTTGCAGCAACGCCTGCCCAAGTACGAGAAGCACTTCAAGGCCTACGCCAAGATTGAAAAGGTCGATTGGCGCCTGCTGGCCGCCGTCGGTTATCAGGAATCCCTGTGGCAACCGGCCGTGACCTCGAAGACCGGTGTGCGCGGCCTGATGATGCTGACCCAGAACACCGCGCAGGCGATGGGCGTGTCCAACCGTCTCGATCCCAAGCAGAGCATCATGGGCGGCGCCAAGTACCTGGCTTATATGAAGGAACAACTGGACGACTCGATCCAGGAACCGGATCGCACCTGGTTTGCACTCGCCGCCTATAACGTCGGCAGCGGCCATCTGGATGACGCGCGCAAACTGGCGGCCAAGGAAGGGTTGAACCCCGACAAGTGGCTGGACGTGAAGAAGATCCTGCCGCGCCTGTCCGAGAAGAAGTGGTACAGCAAGACCCGTTATGGCTACGCCCGGGGCGGCGAGCCGGTGCATTTCGTGGCGAACATCCGTCGCTACTACGACATCCTGACCTGGGTCACGCAGCCGCAGTTGGAGGGCGATCAGGTCGCCGAGGGCAAACTGCTTGTTCCGGGGATCGACAAGAGCAAGCCGGCGCAGGAGCCTGCGCCGCTCTAGTAAACACCCACAGTGGTTTTGTGTTGGCTTTTAAGCCTTGGCAGCCGCCGCCAGAATCAACGCCTTCATCTCCGACACCGCCGACTTGAAGCCCACGAACAACGCATGGGCCACCAGCGCATGGCCGATGTTCAACTCATTGATGCCTTTGATCGCCGCCACGGCTTCAACGTTGTGGTAGTGCAGACCATGGCCGGCATTGACGATCAGCCCCTGGGCCAGACCGAACGCTACGCCATCCGCTACGCGCTTGAGTTCTTCAGCCACTTCAGTCGGCGTCTCTGCATCGGCGTAACGACCGGTGTGCAACTCGATGGCTGGCGCGCCAACACGGCGTGAGGCCTCAATCTGCCGTTCGTCGGCATCGATAAACAGCGACACTTCAGAGCCGAGCTTCGACAGGCGTTCCACCGCGGCCTTGATCCGCGCTTCCTGCCCCGCTACGTCCAGGCCGCCTTCGGTGGTCAGCTCCTGACGGGTTTCCGGCACCAGGCAAATGTGCGCCGGGCGAATACGCTCGGCGAACTGCATCATCTCTTCGGTGACGCCCATTTCGAAGTTCATGCGGGTTTGCAGCACATCCTTGAGCACCAGAACATCGCGCTCCTGAATGTGCCGACGGTCTTCGCGCAGGTGCACGGTGATGCCATCGGCGCCCGCCTCTTCCGCATCCAGTGCTGCCTTGACCGGGTCCGGGTAGCGAGTGCCCCGGGCCTGACGCAGGGTGGCAACGTGGTCGATGTTCACGCCAAGAAGAATGCGGGTGCTGGTGGTCACGGAAAGCGCTCCAGAAGAAGAGAAAGTTCGGTGCACAGCATACGGGGAGACTACGGCTTGCGAAACAACTCGCGACTGACCAGGGGACGACCGCCCAAGTGAACAGCCAGCGCCTGACGCATCAAGCGCTTGGCCGCAGACAACGCGCCCGGTGCGCTCCAGTCCGCTTCGGCCATGGCCAGCAGCTCGGTGCCATTGAACAGTCCCGGTTGCAGCAGGTAGACCCGTTCCAGCCCTGCATCGACTTGCAAGCGGTAGAGGCCGTCCGGTGCGATGGGTTCGCCGTGGATATCGGCGCTCAGGGAGAAACCGTAACCGAGGTCATCGAGCAGCCGCCATTCAAACGAACGCAACAACGGCTCCAGCGGACGACCTTCAGCCAGCGCCAGCAAGGTCGCCGCGTAGTGATCGAATACACCGGGATGAGGATCTTCGGCGGGCAACAGGCGAATCAGCAGTTCATTGAGATAGAGACCACTGAACAGCGCCTCACCATTGAGCCAGGTGGACACACCGGCACTCTCCATGCGCCCGACATTCTTCAGCTCGCCACGCCCACGGAACTCCACTTCCAACGGCACGAACGGCCGCGCCAGCGTCCCGGCCTTGCCGCGCGCACTGCGCAACACCGCCCTCAGCCGCCCTTGCGGCGTGAGGAAGTCCACCAAGGCGCTACTTTCGCGGTAGGCGCGGGAGTGCAGGACGTAGCCGGGTTGGGCGATGGGTTGGGACATGAAATTCTCAATGAAGGAGCGCGTTTTTTTCAGGCGCCCCAAAACCAATGTGGGAGCGAGCCTGCTCGCGATAGCGGTCTGTCAGTCAACATGGATGTTGAATATCAGGCCCTCATCGCGAGCAGGCTCGCTCCCACAGTAGATCTATGTTGGCTTACAAGTCGCCATAGCCCAACGAACGCAATGCACGCTCGTCATCGGACCAGCCACCCTTAACCTTGACCCACAGGTTGAGCATGATTTTGGAGTCGAACAACAGCTCCATGTCCTTGCGCGCTTCGGTGCCGATGCGCTTGATGCGCTCGCCCTTGTCGCCAATGATGATTTTCTTCTGGCCGTCACGCTCGACGAGGATCAAGGCATGGATGTGCAGGGTCTTGCCCTGCTGCTTGAACTCTTCGATTTCGACGGTGATCTGGTACGGCAGCTCGGCGCCCATCTGGCGCATGATTTTCTCGCGCACCAGCTCGGCGGCGAGGAAGCGGCTGCTGCGGTCGGTGATCTGGTCTTCCGGGAAGAAGTGATCGTTTTCCGGCAGGTGATCGGCGATCACCCGCTCCAGCGCATCGAGGTTATGCCCGTGCTGCGCGGAAATCGGAATGATCTGCGCGTTCGGCAGCTGTTCCTGCAACCAGGAAAGGTGCGGCATCAGCTCGGCCTTGTCTTCGATGCGGTCGGTCTTGTTCAGCGCGACGATCAACGGACCGGTCACGTACTGCACACGCTCGAGCACCATCTGGTCTTCTTCGGTCCACTTGGTGCGGTCGACCACGAAGATCACCACGTCGACGTCTTTCAACGCCGCCGAAGCGGTCTTGTTCATGTAGCGGTTCAGCGCCTTCTCGCCACCCTTGTGCATGCCCGGGGTGTCGACGTAGATCGCCTGCACATCGCCCTCGGTCTTGATACCGAGCATGTTGTGGCGGGTGGTTTGCGGTTTGCGCGAAGTGATCGCCAGTTTCTGGCCGAGGATGTGGTTCAGCAGCGTGGACTTGCCCACGTTCGGACGGCCGACGATGGCAACATAGCCACAGCGAGTTGCGTTTGTATCAGTCATTGCCATTCTCCACACCCAGGGCAATCAGTGCTGCGGCGGCCGCTACCTGTTCGGCAATACGACGACTCACACCCTGACCTCGGCTTTTTTCATTCAGTAAGATGATTTCGCATTCGACGAAGAACGTCCGGCAATGCGGCTCACCCTGGATATCCACCACTTCGTAACGCGGCAGCTCGCAACCACGGGACTGCAGGAACTCCTGCAGGCGGGTTTTCGGATCTTTGTTGGTGTCGACCAGTGTCAGGCCTTCGAACTCTCCAGCCAGCCAGGCCAGCACACGCTCGCGTGCCACTTCCATGCCGGCATCGAGATAGATCGCACCAATCAGCGCTTCAAGGGCATCGGCCAGAATCGACTCGCGACGGAAACCGCCGCTTTTCAACTCGCCGGACCCCAGGCGCAGGTAATCGCCCAGGTCGAAACCACGGGCCAGTACGGCCAGGGTCTCACCTTTCACCAAGCGTGCGCGCAAACGCGACAACTGGCCTTCGCGGGCCAGCGGGAAGCGATCGAACAGCGCCTCGCCGGCGACGAAGTTGAGGATGGCGTCACCGAGGAATTCCAGGCGTTCGTTGTTACGCCCGGCAAAACTGCGGTGAGTCAGGGCCAGGACCATCAGTTCCTGATCCTTGAAGGTGTAGCCGAGCTGACGCTCTAGACGGCTTAGGGAGACGCTCACGGTTTACCCACGCTGAGTTCGTGGTTGGATTCCACCGCCACCGCCGGGATTCGGCGCAGGCTTGGGACAATTAACGCTGTGTTCAAAAATAACGTCCTGAATATCATTGTTTTCATGCATTTGGCGCCGATTGTGCCGGCTCCAGAAATGCATTCGGCGCTGTGTTCAACAGCGCCGTGTTTGATTACTTGATCAGGCCAACCCGCGAGAAATTCGGCAGGTGACTGAGTTTGGGTTCCGGCCAGCTCATCCAGACCGCAAAGGCCTTGCCGACGATATTCTTGTCGGGAACCATGCCCAGCAGGTCCTTGGGAATGCTCGGATCATCCCAGTAGCGACTGTCGTTCGAGTTGTCGCGGTTGTCGCCCATCATGAAGTAGTGCCCGGCCGGCACGGTCCACGAACGGTCCGGCGTTGCCCGGTAGCGGCTCATTTCCTTGCGGATCAGGTGCTCGGCGACACCGAGTTTTTCCTTGTAGAGCTCGGCGCTGCCCAGCGTGCCCGGCTCGGAGCCGACCAGTTGCTCGGCAATCGACTCACCGTTGACGAGCAGACGCTTGTCGGCGGTGTACCGCACCGTGTCGCCCGGAAGGCCCACCACACGTTTAATGTAGTTGACGTTCGGATCGCTCGGGTAACGGAACACCATCACATCACCGCGTTGCGGCTCACCGACTTCGATGATTTTCTTGTCGATCACCGGCAGGCGGATCCCGTAAGAAAACTTGCTCACCAGAATGAAGTCGCCGACATCCAGGGTCGGTTTCATCGAGCCGGATGGAATCTGGAACGGCTCCACCAGGAACGAACGCAGCACCAGCACGATAAACAACACCGGGAAGAACGACTTGCCGTATTCAACCAGCAGCGGTTCTTTGTTCAGCTTCTCGACCACCACCATATCAGGCTGGCTGACGCTGCCCTGATAGGAGGCGATGGCGGCACGCCGACGCGGCGCCAGGATCAACAGATCGAGCAACGCCAACAGGCCGCAGACGAACACGGCGATGACCAGCAACAGCGGGAAATTTAGTGACATAGGACCTAACTATCCAACCTGAGCACGGCAAGGAAGGCTTCTTGTGGAATTTCCACGTTACCGACCTGCTTCATGCGTTTTTTACCGGCCTTTTGCTTTTCCAGCAGCTTCTTCTTACGGCTGACGTCACCACCGTAGCATTTGGCCAATACGTTCTTTCTGAGCGCCTTGACGGTTGTACGCGCCACAATCTGACCGCCAATGGCGGCCTGGATTGCCACGTCGAACATCTGCCGCGGAATCAGTTCCTTCATCTTCTCGGTCAACTGGCGACCTTTGTAGTGCGCGTTGTCGCGGTGCACGATCAACGCCAGGGCGTCGACCTTGTCACCGTTGATCAGCACGTCCAGTTTCACCAGACTAGCCGATTGGTAACGGTCGAAATGGTAGTCCAGCGAAGCATAGCCGCGGCTGGTGGATTTCAGCCGATCGAAGAAGTCCAGCACCACTTCGTTCATCGGCAGGTCGTAGGTCACCTGGACCTGAGTGCCGAGGAACAGCATGTCGACCTGCACACCGCGTTTTTCGATGCACAGCGTAATGACGTTGCCCAGGTGCTCTTGCGGCACAAGAATGTTGGCCCGCACGATCGGCTCGCGCATGTCTTCGATCGACGACAGATCCGGCAGTTTCGACGGGTTATCGACGTAGATCGTCTCGCCGGTCTTGAGCAGCAGCTCGAAGATTACGGTCGGGGCGGTGGTGATCAGGTCCAGGTCGTACTCGCGCTCCAGGCGCTCCTGGATGATTTCCATGTGCAGCATGCCGAGGAAGCCGCAACGGAAGCCGAAGCCCAGTGCGTCGGAGCTTTCCGGGGTGTACTGCAGCGACGAGTCGTTCAGGGTGAGCTTTTGCAGCGCTTCACGGAAGTCTTCGAAGTCGTCGGAGCTGACCGGGAACAGACCGGCGTAGACCTGCGGCTGAATGCGTTTGAAACCTGGCAGCACGTCGACGTCCGGCGTAGAGCTCAAGGTCAGGGTGTCACCCACCGGTGCACCGTGAATGTCCTTGATACCGGCGATGATGAAGCCTACTTCACCGGCCTTCAGGTCAACGGTAGCGGTGTGTTTCGGGTTGAATACACCGACGCTGTCCACCAGGTGGACCTTGCCGGTGGACTTGACCAGGATCTTGTCGCCCTTCTTGACGCGGCCGTGACGCACGCGCACCAGGGACACAACGCCCAGGTAGTTGTCGAACCAGGAGTCAATGATCAACGCTTGCAGCGGATCTTCGATGTTGCCGGTCGGCGCGGGAATGGTGGTGACCAGACGCTCAAGCACCTCATCGACGCCCAGACCGGTCTTGGCAGAACACGTGACCGCGTCGGTGGCATCGATACCGATGATTTTTTCGATTTCTTCCTTGACGCGGTCCGGATCGGCCTGTGGCAGGTCGATCTTGTTCAGCACCGGCATCACTTCCAGGCCCTGCTCGATCGCCGTGTAGCAGTTGGCAACGGACTGGGCTTCCACGCCCTGACCGGCGTCGACCACCAGCAGTGCGCCTTCACAGGCCGCCAGCGAGCGGCTGACTTCGTAGGTGAAGTCAACGTGGCCGGGGGTGTCAATGAAGTTCAACTGGTAGTTGATACCATCTTTGGCTTTGTAATACAGAGTAACGCTGTGCGCCTTGATGGTGATCCCGCGCTCACGCTCAAGGTCCATGGAATCCAGTACCTGGGCTTCCATTTCACGCTCGGCCAGGCCGCCGCACATCTGGATGAAGCGATCGGCCAGCGTCGACTTGCCATGGTCAATGTGGGCGATGATGGAGAAATTGCGGATATGACTCAAATCACTCACGGATCAACACTCAAAAAGGCTGCAGGCATAGCCCGCCGAAAAATAGCCGGGAATTGTACCTGATCCACGGTGCAAGCGTCACGTTCGCAGGTCAGACGGCGCGTACAAAAACGCCCCGGTCTTGCGACAGGGGCGTTTTTTTATGAACAGCGAGGTCAGGAAGCAGCCGCCATCAACCGGCGCGGCGCAACAACCAGAACCCGGCCAAGGCACAGACACTGGCCGGCACCAGCACCGCAAACAGCGGCGAGAAACCGAACACAAGGCTCGAAGGCCCCAGCAAATCCTGGGCAATGCGGAAGGTGAAACCTACCAGAACCCCGGTAAACACCCGCTGACCGAGGGTCACCGAGCGCAACGGGCCAAAAATGAAGGAAATCGCCATCAGCACCAGGGCAGCAGTAACGAGCGGCTGCAACACCTTGACCCAAAACGCCAGCCAGTAGCGACCATTGTTCAGCCCCTGATCCGCCAGATAGTGGATATAGCCCCACAAGCCGGTGATCGACAGGGACTCTGGCGCCATGACCACGGTGCTCAGTAACTGCGGGCTCAAGGCCACATCCCAGCGTTCGACCGGGGCGCTGACCACTTCAGTGTTCTTTTCATGAAACACCGTGGTGGTCACGTCGCTCAACTGCCAGTGATCCTTGTCGAACTCCGCGCGCTTGGCAAAGCTCGAGGACAGCATGTGGCGTTGATCGTCGAAGCGATAACGGGTTACACCATACAAAATGCCGTTGGGCTGCACGGAGTTGACGTGGATGAACTCGTCACCCTGGCGGTGCCACAGACCGTGCTTGGCGCTTTGCGCGTCGCCACTG
Source organism: Pseudomonas sp. NFX224 (assembly GCF_048565165.1). NCBI lineage: Bacteria > Pseudomonadati > Pseudomonadota > Gammaproteobacteria > Pseudomonadales > Pseudomonadaceae > Pseudomonas > Pseudomonas sp. NFX224. The sequence continues at coordinate 1,834,684 of NZ_CP183416.1, forward strand.
CCCTGGGCCAGCGAACGGTTGGCCTGCGCGATGTTTTCGGTTGCCGGCGCGACGTACTCACCGATCAATACCCCCACCACCATCAGGATCAGCATCGGCTTCATCACCGCCCAGACAATCCGACCAATCGACACGCCAGCGGCGCGCATGATGGTCAGTTCACTGTTGCTCGCCAGGCTGCCGAGACCGATCAGGCAACCGATCAGCGCAGCCATCGGCAGCATGTCGTACAGACGACGCGGCGCGGTCAGCAACACGTAGCCCAGAACATCCATCAGGGTGTAGGTATCGCTGACTTCGCCCATCTCATCGATGAAGGCGAACAAGGTCGCCAGCCCGAGAATGATCCCCAGAACCGCGAGGATCGCCATGAACACGCTGCTACCGATGTAGCGATCAAGCTTAACCACGGGCCACCTCCAGCGCGCTGCGGCGACTCGCCATCTTCAAGCGCAGGGGTTCCCAGTAAAGCAGGCCCAGGCCAATGACCAGGAAGATCGCGTGCACCCACCACAAGCCCAGCGCCGGCGCAATCTTGCCCTTTTCGAGGGCGCCGCGAGCGGCAATCAGGATGGTCAGGTAAGCCATATAAAGAAGAATCGCCGGCAGCAGCTTGAGGAAACGGCCCTGGCGCGGATTGACCCGCGATAGCGGCACCGCCATCAGGGTCACGATGAACACCAGCAATGGCAGGGACAGGCGCCATTGCAGCTCGGTGCGGGAACGGATGTCGTCGCTACCCAGCAAGGACGCGGTGGTCATGGCGTCGCGATCGGTCACTTCGTCGCTGACATCCGGCTTGGGCAGCAGTACGCCGTACTCTTCGTACTTGATCGCACGATAGTCGGCCTGCCCCGGATTACCGTCATAACGGTAGCCGTTGTCGAGGATCAGGTAGCGGTTGCCGTCAGGACGGATTTCCTGGCGGCCCTTCTCGGCCACCAGCACGGAGATCCCACGGTCTTTCTTATCGGAACTGACGTTCTTCTGCGAAATGAACACACCCGCCAGATTGATGCGGTCATCCGACAACTGTTCGGTGTACGTCACCCGCGTACCGTCGCGCAAAGCCTGGAAACGACCGGGTTCCAGGGTGTCGAACTCGGTCAGGGCGTCTTGCTTGTTCAGCAGCAGCTGGAACTGATTGGCACCCTGTGGCGCCAGGCTCAGGCTCAACCATGCAACCACCAGCGCCACCAGCGTGGCCGGGAACAGGGTCATGCGGAACAGGCGTTGCTGGCTCATGCCGGTGGCCGAGAGCACGGTCATTTCACTTTCGAGGTACAGGCGACCGTAGGCCAGCAGGATCCCGAGAAACAGGCCCAGCGGCAGAATCAGCTGCAGGAAGCCCGGCAGGCGAAAGCCCATGATCAGGAACAACGAGCCCGGGTCCAGTTGGCCCGAGGCCGCTTGGGCGAGGTACTTGATGAAGCGTCCGCTCATGATGATGACCAGCAACACGGCGCTCACGGCACTCAGGGTCAACAGGACTTCGCGGGATAGATAACGGAAGACGATCAAACCAGACACTCCAGGGTTGTCAGGCTAAGGCGGCCAAACAAGCAAACTATCAGACAGCCCGCAAGGCAGAGCCGCCGAAAAAGATGGCGCATTATCCTGTGATTGGGTGCGCCTGTCACTGCGCAATGCATGGACACACCTGTAGGAGCGAGCTCACTCGCGATGGTCGTCAACGATTACGCGCTAAGCCTGTAAACCCGCGTGGCTCTCAGGTTCTTCGCCAGCAGGCTCGTGCCTACAATCGTACAACCGAGGGTTGTCAGGCGCCGGTAGCGAGGTTCAAACTGCGGCCTTCGTCGCCGGTCGTGACCGGCGCCTGCCTATCTATAAGCGAGCGACGTACACACGTCGTCGAGCGCTTGCGTGTTGACCATCAAATTCAGGGAACCGGACATGGAACTGGTTGTAAAAAGCGTTAACCCGGAAACGTTGAAAACCGCCACGCTGGTGGTTGCCGTTAGCGAAGGCCGCAAGCTCGGCACCGTTGCCAAACAGCTCGACGAACTCAGCGGTGGCGCCATCAGCGCCGTTCTGAAGCGCGGCGACCTGGCCGGCAAAGTTGGCCAGAGCCTGTTGCTGCACAGCCTGCCGAACCTGAAAGCCGATCGCGTGCTGCTGGTGGGCGTGGGCAAGGATGAAGAACTGGGCGACCGCCCGTTCCGTAGAATCATCGCCGGCGTACTCAACACCTTGAAAGGCCTGGGCGGCACCGACGCAGTACTGGCCCTGGACGAAATCGTGGTGAAAGGCCGCGACAGCTACGGCAAGACCCGTCTGCTGGCCGAAACCCTGGTCGACGGCGAATACAAGTTCGACCAGTTCAAGAGCCAGAAAGTCGAACCCCGCGCCCTGAAGAAAATCACCCTGCTGACCATCAAGGCCGCCCAGGCTGAAGTGCAGCGCGCCGTGACCCATGCCACCGCGATTGCCAACGGCATGGCATTCACCCGCGACCTGGGCAACCTGCCGCCGAACATCTGCCACCCGACGTTCCTCGGTGAGCAGGCCAAAGACCTGGGCAAAGAGTTCAAGGATCTGAAAGTCGAAGTCCTCGACGAGAAGAAGATCAAGGCATTGGGCATGGGTTCGTTCTACGCCGTCGGCCAGGGCAGCGCTCAACCGCCACGCCTGATCGTCATGCAATACAACGGCGGCAAGAAATCCGAGAAGCCATACGCGCTGGTCGGCAAGGGCATCACTTTCGACACCGGCGGCATCAGCCTCAAGCCGGGCGCCGGCATGGATGAAATGAAGTACGACATGGGCGGCGCCGCCAGCGTGTTCGGCACCCTGCGTGCCGTGCTCGAACTGAAGCTGCCGATCAACCTGGTGTGCATCCTGGCCTGCGCCGAGAACATGCCGAGCGGCAACGCTTCGCGTCCGGGCGACATCGTCACCACCATGAGCGGCCAGACCGTGGAAATCCTCAACACCGACGCCGAAGGCCGTCTGGTGCTGTGCGACGCCCTGACCTACTCCGAGCGCTTCAAGCCGCAAGCGGTCATCGACATCGCCACCCTGACCGGTGCTTGCGTGGTTGCCCTGGGCTCCCACACATCGGGCCTGCTGGGCAACAACGACGAGTTGATCGGCCAACTGCTGAGCGCCGGCAAGGCTGCCGACGACCGCGCCTGGCAACTGCCGCTGTTCGATGAGTACCAAGAGCAGCTGGACAGCCCGTTCGCCGACATCGCCAACATCGGCGGCCCGAAAGCCGGCACCATCACCGCTGCCTGCTTCCTGTCGCGCTTCACCAAGAATCTGAACTGGGCGCACCTGGACATCGCCGGCACCGCCTGGACCAGTGGTGGCAAGGACAAGGGCGCCACTGGCCGTCCGGTTCCTCTGCTGACCCAATACCTGCTGGACCGCGCCAAAGCCTGAAACCAATGAACCTGGGCGGTGTTGCTTTCGGGTGACGCCGCCCCGGCTCAGGAACCGCAATGACCAAAGTCGACTTCTATATCCTGCCCAGCGCCGATCCTTCGGCACGTCTGGACTTCGCCTGCAAGCTCACCGAAAAAGCCTGGCGCATGGGCCACCGCGTCTACCTGCACTGCAGCGATGCGGCCCAGCGCGATGATCTCGATGTGCGCCTGTGGGCATTCAAGGGCGAAAGTTTCGTGCCCCACGGCCCTGCTGAAAGCGAACCGGACAGCCTGATCGTGCTGGGTTTTGGCGATGACTGCGGTCAACATCAGGATTTGCTGGTCAACCTCGACCTGAAAGTCCCGGCCTTTGCCCAACGTTTCGCCCGTGTGGCGGAAGTGGTGGTCGAAGATCCGACGATCAGAGCGGCCGCGCGGGAGAGTTTCCGTTTCTACCGCGAACAGGGCTATCCTCTGCAAGATCACCGTTTACAGCGACTCTGAGCATTCCGATGGACACTCCAAAACCGCTGCAACAGTCCGCGCACCTGCTGGACGACCTTGAGTCGATCCGCCAATTGCTCGGCGATGACAACCTGCAACCACCGCTGCTGACCGACACGGTCGAAGAAGGTGACCAGGAACAGATCCCCATGTTGTTCGACACCGTCAGCGAACCCGCGCCGACTGTCGCACCGACACCTGCGGCCAAGCCGGCTGCCGAACCGGCACCGAACGCCGACAAGAATGCCGACGCGCTGCTGTACCTCGACAGCGAACTGCGCGCCGCCGCGCAATTGATCATGCAAGACGTGATCGACGACTTCGCGCCGCACATCGAAACCGAAATCAAGCGGCGCCTGAGCGCACGGCTTGAGCGGTTGCTGAGTCAGTACAACGACTGAATGATTAAAGATCCCTTTGCAAGACTCGGCCTGGACCGCGAAGTCCTGACTGTCAGCCAGCTGAACGGCCGCGCGCGGGTGTTGCTCGAAGACGTGTTCAGCAACATCTGGGTCGAAGGCGAAATCTCCAACCTCGCCCGCCCGGCGTCCGGCCACGTGTATTTCACCCTCAAGGACAGCGGCGCCCAGGTGCGTTGCGCGCTGTTCCGGCAGAACGCGGCGCGAGTGCGCCAGGCGTTGAAGGATGGCCTGGCGGTCAAGGTGCGCGGCAAGGTCTCGCTGTTCGAAGGACGCGGCGACTATCAACTGATCCTCGACACCGTGGAGCCCGCCGGTGACGGCGCGCTGCGCCTGGCCTTCGATGCCCTGAAGGAAAAACTCAGCGCCGAAGGCCTGTTCAGTGCCGAGCGCAAAGTGCCGCTGCCGGCGCATCCGCAACGCATCGGCATCATCAGCTCGCCGACCGGCGCGGTGATTCGCGACATCATCAGCGTGTTCCGCCGCCGTGCACCGCAGGTGCAACTGACGTTGATCCCCACCGCCGTACAGGGCCGGGAAGCCACGGCGCAGATTGTTCGTGCGCTGAAACTGGCGGATGCCCGTGGCTTCGACGCACTGATCCTGGCCCGTGGCGGCGGTTCGCTGGAAGACCTTTGGTGCTTCAACGAAGAAGCCGTGGCCCGCGCCGTCGACGCTTGCGTGACGCCCATCGTCAGCGCCGTCGGCCACGAAACCGATGTCTCGATCAGTGACTTCGTGGCCGACGTCCGCGCGCCCACGCCGTCGGCCGCCGCCGAGCTGCTGGCACCGGATTCCAGCGATCTGGTGCGCCGGGTCGAAAGCCTGCACCGCCGATTGGTGATGCGCATGCGCGATCGCCTGATGCGTGACCGGCTACGCCTGGAAGGCATCTCGCGCCGCCTGCGTCATCCCGGCGAACGCTTGCGCCAGCAAGCCCAGCGCTTGGACGATCTGGACATGCGCATGCGTCGCGCCTTCGAAGGCAGCCTCAATACCCGTCGCGAGCGGCTGATCCGCCTGGAGACACGTCTGGCCGGGCAACATCCCGGTCGGCAACTGGCGATGCTCCGCCAACGCCTCGACAGCCTCGCCGAACGCCTGCCCCGCGCCATCCGCGAGGGGTTAAAAAGCCGTCGCTTGCAACTGCAAAGCCAGATGCAGACGCTGCATGTGGTCAGCCCCCTGGCGACCCTCGGTCGTGGCTACAGCATTTTGCTCGACGAACGCGGCAACGCAATCCGCAACGCCAGCCAGACTCATACCGGCCAACGCCTGAAAGCCAAGCTGGGCGAAGGCGAACTGCAAGTGCGGGTCGAAGACAATCACCTGACGCCCGTCACCCTTTCTTTACTGGATTGATCCATGCCGCGTTTTTTTGCTTCGCTGTTGCTGCTGTGCCTGACCTTCAACGCCTACGCCGACAGTTACATCACCCGCTTGCTGAACAAACCGGTGCCGGGTGGCGTGGCCGTCGTGGATCTGGGCGCTTCCGCGCAGGCACCGAAAGCGAGCTATCAGGGCAAACCGGTGTTGGTGGTCAAGGAGCAGAACAACTGGCTGGCCATTGTCGGTGTGCCGTTGACGGTCAAGCCGGGGACCCAGTCGATCAGCAGTGGCGGTCGTAACCTGAGTTTCACCGTTGGCAACAAGAAATACCCGGAACAACGCATCACCCTGAAAAACACCCAGCAGGTCAATCCGGACCCGGAGAATCTCAAACGTATCGAGCGTGAACTGGCCGAACAGATCGCCGCCTACCGCACCTTCAGCCCGAACACCCCAAGCAACCTGCTGCTGGACAAACCGGTCAATGGCCCACTGTCGAGCAAGTTCGGCGTGCGCCGGTTCTTCAACGGTGAAGAGCGTAATCCTCACTCGGGTCTGGATTTCGCCGTGGGCGCTGGCACACCGATCAAGACCCCGGCGGCGGGCAAGGTGATTCTGATCGGCAACTATTTCTTCAATGGCAACACGGTGTTTGTCGATCACGGCCAGGGCTTTATCAGCATGTTCTGCCACATGTCGAAAATCGATGTGAAGGTGGGGCAGCAACTCGCACGCGGGGGCGTGGTGGGCAAGGTCGGTGCGACTGGCCGGGCGACCGGGCCGCACATGCATTGGAATGTCAGCCTGAATGATGCGCGGGTGGATCCGGCGATTTTCATTGGAGCGTTTCAGCCTTAAGCGATCTTTTGGGGACCCCTACTCAGCGTCCAGATCCTCAATCCCATGCACCTCCCGATCCGCCAGGCAATGCTTGATCCACTCCTGGGTCTCGAGCGAGAACCCGGTCAATTCTTCCGCCGTGATCAGCTCCCGCGCGCACAACCCCAGCAAATGCGATCGCGCTTCATGGCGTGAAAACCTGAAGACGCCAAACGCCCAATACAGCTCTTTCTGCCCGGCCTTCAGCAGTTCTTCACTGGCGTCGATCCGCTCGTAGGGTGGCATGCTCTTGTCGAGCACGATCTTTTCGACGTCGGTCATGATGCGGGTGCACATCCGCTCATGGGCCACCGGGCGTAACACGCAATAGCACTTCCAATCGGACTCGTTCATTGCCGACTCCTGCTTGCCAACCGAGGCTTTAAGAATAGCCCTCGCTGTCGAGACCGATGCTCAATCCTTCGATTGCGCTTCGCTGAAACCATGCGCAAGCAACCAGAAGCTCATCACAATTCATAGCAATAAAATCTCGCAAAATATGTCCTGACGAGGATTTATCTCAATTTTTTTCGACCACTTGCCATCCTTCACCCCCAAGGTTAGGGTTGAAGGCATGAAAACCTCACACACCCTCATTCAGCTCCGCCAGCACCGTAGCTTGTGCCTTGTCAGCGCACGACTGCCGGGCTGAATCGCGGCGCCTCGTCCCAAGCGTTACCCAAGAACTTTTGATCCACCGGCAGGCCGCCTTTTTTCGGCCCACACAATAAGGATTTCCCGATGAGCATGCTCAAAGACCCGTCTTCGAAATACCGCGCGTTCCCGACCATCGACATCCCGGACCGTACCTGGCCGTCGAAAACCATCACCGCCGCGCCGATCTGGTGCAGCTCCGACCTGCGTGATGGCAACCAGTCGCTGATCGAACCGATGGACGCGGTCAAGAAGCTGCGTTTCTGGAAAACCCTGGTGCAGGTCGGCGTGAAGGAAATCGAAGCGTCGTTCCCGGCCGCTTCGCAAACCGACTTCGACTTCGTCCGCACCCTGATCGAAGACAACCACATCCCGGACGACACCACCATCCAGGTGTTGACCCAGGGCCGTGAAGACCTGATCGAACGCACTTTCGAATCCCTGCGCGGCGCGAAGAAAGCCATCGTTCACCTGTACAACGCGACCTCCCCTTCTTTCCGCCGCATTGTCTTCAACCAGGACAAGGACGGGATCAAGGCCATCGCCGTGAACGCCGCCAAGCTGTTCGTTAAATACGCGGCCATGCAGCCGAACACCGAGTGGACCTTCGAATACTCGCCAGAAACCTTCAGCGCCACTGAGCTTGAGTTCGCCAAGGAAGTCTGCGACGCAGTGATCGAAGTGTGGAACCCGACACCTGAGCACAAGATGATCCTCAACTTGCCGGCCACGGTCGAATGCGCGACCCCGAACATCTATGCCGACCAGATCGAATGGTTCAGCCGTCACATCAACCGTCGTGACAGCGTGATCATCAGCCTGCACACCCACAACGACCGTGGCACTGGCGTTGCCGCCACCGAGCTGGGCCTGATGGCCGGCGCCGACCGTGTCGAAGGCTGCCTGTTCGGCAACGGCGAGCGTACCGGCAACGTTGACCTCGTGACCGTGGCCCTGAACATGTACACCCAGGGCCTCGACCCTCAGCTGGACTTCTCCGACATCGACGGCGTGCGTAAAGTCGTCGAAGAGTGCAACCAGATCCAGGTGCACCCACGTCACCCGTACGTCGGCGACCTCGTGCACACCGCGTTCTCCGGCTCGCACCAGGATGCAATCCGCAAGGGCTTTGCCCAGCAGAAATCCGATGCATTGTGGGAAGTGCCTTACTTGCCAATCGACCCGGCCGACATCGGCCGAAGCTACGAGGCAGTGATTCGCGTCAACAGCCAGTCGGGCAAGGGCGGTATCGCTTACCTGCTGGAGCAGGAATACGGCATCAGCTTGCCGCGTCGCATGCAGATCGAATTCAGCCAGGTCGTGCAGCGTGAAACCGATCGCCTGGGCCTTGAGATGACTGCCCAGCAGATCCACGCGCTGTTGCACAGCGAGTACCTGCAAGCCAACACCCCGTACGCGCTGGTCAGCCATCGCCTGCAGGAAGAAAACGGCAACAGCGCCGTCGAAGTCGAAGTGGCCAGCAAAGGTCAGGGCGAAACCAACCTGCACTGGCGCGGCAAGGGCAACGGTGCTCTGGAAGCACTGGTGGCCGGCCTGCCGATCCCTGTGGAAATCATGGACTACAACGAACACGCCATCGGCGCGGGCACCAATGCCAAGGCCGCGGCCTACATTGAACTGCGGGTGAACGGCGAACGTGCGGTGCACGGCGTGGGTATCGATGAAAACATCACCACGGCCAGCTTCAAGGCACTGTTCAGTGCGCTGAACCGCTCGTTGAGCCAGCCGGAAGCGAAAGCGGCGTAAGCCATCGCTGAAATGCAAAAGGCCCCGGGGCGTGAACCTCGGGGCCTTTTTTTGCCTGCTGGTTTTGTGCTGCCTGCCAGGGCCCCATCGCCAGCAGGGGATCGTGCTGTGAACACGATCCACTGTGGGAGCCAGCCTGCTGGCAATGGGGCCATAACAGTCAATGCATCAATTCAGGTGAACTCGAAAGTATCCGCATCCAGATTCGCCGGGAAGCGTTCACGATAAGCCGCCAACGAAGCCGCTTCCAGAATCACCGTGAACACTCCATCAGCCTCCCCCGCACTGAGCAACGACTCACCCTGGAAATCCAGCACCTGACTGTCACCGGTATACGCAAAGCCTTTACCGTCGGTACCGATGCGATTCACCGCCGCCACATAACACAGGTTTTCAATTGCCCGAGCCGGCAACAAGCGGTTCCAGTGCTGGCGCCGCGCACCCGGCCAGTTCGCGGTGTACAGCAGCAGGTCGGTGTCCTGGGCGTCACGACTCCACACCGGGAAGCGCAGGTCGTAGCAAATCAGCGGCCGCACGCGCCAGCCCTTGAGCTCGAACTGCACCTGACGCTCACCGGGGGTGTAGTGATTGTGCTCGCCGGCCATGCGGAACAGGTGACGCTTGTCGTAATGCAAGACTTCGCCATCCGGCCGTGCCCACAACAGGCGATTGCGATGGCTGCCATCAGCGGCCTGAACGATGACGCTACCGGTGATCACCGCATCCAGCTTCGCCGCCTGAGCCCGCAGCCATTTGCTGGTGGGACCGTTTTCCGTTTCGGCGAGGGTCTCGGACTCCATGGAAAAACCGGTGGTGAACATCTCCGGCAGGATGATCAGGTCGGCACCGCGAGCCTGCTCCAGCAAGGGCTCGAAATGCTCCAGATTGGCCTGGCGGTCGTGCCAGGCCAAGGAAGTCTGGATCAGCGCGACGGTCAGGTTCGGCAGTGCACTCAGATCACGCATAGTTTTTCCGCTGCTTCACGCAGGGTCTCCTCGCGTTTGGCAAAACACAGTCGCACCAGGCGCTGGCCTTGTGGCGGCTTCTGATAGAACACCGAAATCGGGATACTTGCCACGCCATGCTCGCGAGTCATCCACAAGGCCATCTCGACGTCATTGAGGTCCGGGCGAATCTGCGAGTAATCGACCAACTGGAAGTAGGTGCCAGTCACCCGCTTAAAGCTGAAACGCGACGGCGCCAACAGATCGCAAAACAGATCACGCTTGGCCTGATAGAACGCCGGCAGTTCTTCCACGTGTTCCGGATGCTCGGCCATGAAGTCAGCCAACGCGAATTGCAGCGGTGTCACACCGCAGAAACTCACGTATTGGTGAACCTTGCGCAGCTCCGCGGTGAGTGCCGGTGGCGCGACCACGTAGCCGGTTTTCCAACCGGTGACGTGATAGGTCTTGCCGAACGAGCTGACCACAAAGGCGCGCTGATACAGCTCTTCGTGATTCAGCACGCTGACGTGAGGCACGCCGTCAAACACCAGGTGTTCGTAGACTTCATCACTGACCAGATAGATATCGCGATCACGGATCAAATCCGCCAATTGATCCAGCTCGGCCCGGCTGATCAGCGCGCCACTCGGATTGTGCGGTGAGTTCAGCACAATCATCCGCGTGCGCGGCGTGATGGCTTCAGCCAGTTTCTGGAAGTCGATCGAGAAGTCCTTCAGCCCGAGCTGCACATGCACGCAACGACCACCGGCCAGTTCCACCGAAGGCTCGTAACTGTCGTAGCACGGATCGAAAACGATCACTTCGTCGCCGCTGTGGATAACCGCCTGAATCGCGCAGAAGATCGCTTGGGTGGCGCCCGGAGTGATGGTCACTTCGTTGTCGGCATCGACAGTGACGCCGTAGCTGCGAGCGATCTTCGCCGCCACTTGCTGACGCAGTGCCGGCAGACCGGTCATCGGTGAATACTGGTTGTGGCCATTGGCAACGTGACGCCCGACCGCATCGCACAGCGCCTGTGGGGCATCGAAATCGGGGAAACCCTGGGACAGGTTGATCGCCCCGGTTTGCGCCGCGAGTTGAGACATCTGAGTGAAGATAGTGATGCCGACATTCGGCAGCTTACTGGTGATCATCGGTGATTCCCTGCTCTACACCCGGCTCTACGTCGGCGCGGGGAAGTCCGAGGATAGCCCAAACGGCAGGCATGAAAAAGGGCGCCATTGGCGCCCTCTTCTTCCCACGGAAAAACCTGAATCAGCGCTTGTCGCGGCGCTTCTTGTCGGCCTTCTTGTGGTGCGACATCAAACGACGCTTCTTGTTGACCTGACGGTCGGTGAGCGAGTTCTTGTTGCCTTCGTACGGGTTATCGCCACCCTTGAACTCGATGCGGATCGGCGTACCGACCAGCTTCAGCACACGGCGGTAAGTGTTTTCCAGATAGCGCACGTACGACTTCGGCACTTTCTCGATCTGGTTACCGTGAATCACGATGATCGGCGGGTTAGCACCACCCAGGTGGGCATAGCGCAGCTTGATCCGGCGATTGTTGACCATCGGTGGCGCGTGCTCGCCAACCGCATCTTCCAGGATCTGGGTCAGACGGTTGGTCGGCCAGCGGGTGACCGCGGACTTGAACGAGTTCTGTACGGATGCGTAGAGGTTACCCACGCCAGTGCCGTGCAGCGCCGAGATGAAGTGGATGTCGGCGTAGTCCACAAAGAACAGGCGACGTTGCAGCTCGACCTTCACGAAGTCGCGCTCGCTCGGGGTCATGCCGTCCCACTTGTTGATCGCGATGACCAGCGCACGGCCCGACTCAATGGCGAAGCCCAGGAGGTTGAGGTCGTGATCGACCACGCCTTCGCGGGCGTCCATCACGAAGATCACCACGTTGGCGTCTTTGATTGCCTGCAGGGTTTTGACCACGGAGAACTTTTCGACTTCTTCGTGAATCTTGCCGCGCTTGCGCACACCGGCAGTGTCGATCAGCGTGTACTTCTCGTCATTACGCTCGAACGGAATGTAGATACTGTCGCGGGTGGTGCCGGGTTGGTCGTAGACGATGACCCGGTCTTCACCGAGCATGCGGTTGACCAGGGTCGACTTGCCGACGTTCGGACGACCAATGATGGCGATCTTGATCCCGTCTTTTTCGCTCGGGCCAGGAATGCGCTTGGCTTCCTCGCCTTCGGCAACGATCTCTTCCTCGCCGTCTTCCGGCTCTTCTTCGTCTTTCGGGAAGTCGCTCAGGGCGATTTCCAGCATCTGGGTGATGCCACGGCCGTGAGCACCGGCGATCGGGATCGCGTGGCCCATGCCCAACGGAGCGAATTCGGCGCGGGCCATTTCAGGGTCGATGTTGTCGACCTTGTTGGCAACCACGTAGGAGCGCTTGTTACGTTTGCGCAAATGCTCGGCGATCATCTGGTCGGCGGCGGTGAAACCGGCCTTGGCATCTACCAGGAACAGAACGACATCCGCTTCTTCAATGGCCAGCAGCGACTGCTCGGCCATTTTTTCGTCCATACCGTGCTCGTCACCGGAGATACCGCCGGTGTCGACCAGAATGTAGGAACGCCCTTGCCACTTGGCCTCACCGTATTGGCGATCACGGGTCAGACCGGACAAGTCGCCGACGATGGCGTCGCGAGTCCTGGTCAGGCGGTTGAACAAGGTGGACTTGCCGACGTTCGGTCGGCCCACCAGGGCGATTACGGGAACCATGCGGCTCTCCACTTCGTTATTTCAGAAAATACAAAAGCCGCTGCGAGGCAGCGGCTGGTGCTCGGGGCAGCGCCTGTAAGCGCTGCGAGCCCCGCAGAACGGGGCCGCTTGGGGAACTAACCCCAAGCATAGTCAAACCTTTACTTGATGGTCAGGGCTTCCAGTTTGCCGCTGTTGCCATACACATAAATCGTGTCACCCACCACCAGCGGACGGGCACGCAGGCCGTCGCTGTCGATGCGTTCGCGACCGACGAATCGACCGTCCACCTGACTCAGCAGGTGCAGGTAACCTTCCAGGTCACCGACTGCAACGTAGCTGGAGAACACTTCCGGAGCCGACAGTTGACGACGGGCCAGCGAATCGTTGCTCCACAAGGCTGTGGTGGAACGCTCGTCGACACCCTCAACGGTGCCCGAAGACAGGCTCACGTAGACGCTGCCGAAACCCTGGGCGACACCGGCGTAGCTGGAAGCATCACGCTGCCACAACTGGCGACCGCTTTGCAGGTCCAGTGCCGCAACGCGACCCTGGTAGCTGGCGACGTAAATGGTCTCGCCGGACAACAGCAGACCGCCGTCGATGTCGACAACACGCTCCAGTTCCGAACGACCTTGCGGAATCGCTACACGCTGCTCCCACACCGGCACGCCGTTGGAAATATCGAGAGCGACCACTTTACCGGTCGACAGGCCAGCCACCGCGAGGCGGTTGGTGACGATCGGCGCACTGGTGCCGCGCAGGGTCAGGACCGCCGGGGTGCTGTCATACAACCAGCGCTGGTTGCCGGTCGCGGCATCCAGACCGATCAGACGGTCGTCCTGAGTCTGAACCACAACCACATCACCATTGTTGGCCGGTGGTGCGAGGACTTCGCTGGACACGCGAGCGCGCCATTTCTCTTCGCCGTTGATGGCGTCCAGGGCAACGATTTCACCCTTGAGCGTACCGATCGTCAGCAGACCGTAACCCACGCCAACGGCGCCGGAAACAGGCAGTTCGAGATCTTTCTTCCACTTGACGTCGCCGTTGCTGCGATCCAGCGCCATCACCACACCGGTCACGTCGGCGGCGTAGATGGTATCGCCATCGATCGCCGGAACCAGCATGTTGTAGGTTTCGCCCTGACCGTCACCGATCGAACGACTCCACTGCTTTTGCAGAACCACTTCTTCTTTGAAGTCGGTCAACTCGGCCGGTGGCAATTCTTTCTTGCTGTTGCTGCTGCAACCCGCGGCCAGAATGGCCAGAGCCAGCAATGCTGCATGTTTCCAACGGATCACGTCACGCATCCCCTTTGGCCAGGTCGTCCAGCTTGATTTGTAGGCCACCGACCGCCGCTTCATCCGACAGTGCTGCCTTGGCTTTTTGATACGCCGTGTGTGCTTCGTCGGTACGGCCCAGCTGCACCAGCAGGTCGCCCTTGAGTTCTTCTCGAGTGGCCAGGAACGCCTTCTCGGCATCGCCTTCAAGCAGTTTCAGCGCTTCATCGACCTTGTTCTGCGCGGCCATTACCTGCGCCAGACGCTGACGGGCAATTTCACCCAGCGCCGGGTTGGCCGGCTTGGCAACAATGGCGTTCAGTTCGCTGGCTGCGTCATCGAGCTTGCCGCTGTCGACGGCGACTTTCGCCACGAACAGGCTGCCGTACTGCGCGTAGGCGCTGCCGCCGAACTCGCTGTTGAGCTTGCCGGCCAGATCCGAAACACGGGCCGCATCAGGCTTGCCGTCAGGCGTCAGCGTGGTTTCCAGCAGTTGCTGATAGAGCACCGAGGCGCCTTGCGACTGGTTGCTCTGATACTTCTGGAACGCCTGCCAGCCGAACACGATGACCAGCGCCAACAGGCCGCCAGTAACCAGGGGCTTACCGTTGCGTGACCACCATTCCTTCAAATCCGCCAAATTTTCGTCTTCGGTACTCGACACCCCAATACTCCTTAATCGCTAATTCGGCTGTTTAAGACAGCTTCAACCCTGCACGACGCAGGTGGCCAGGTGAGCGGCAAGCGCGTCCCAGGCAATGCTTTGTTGTTCGCCCTGGCCACGCAGGGGTTTGAAACCTACCACTTGCTGGGCCATCTCGTCGTCACCGAGGATCAGTGCATACAGCGCACCGCTCTTGTCGGCTTTCTTGAACTGGCTTTTGAAGCTGCCGGCGCCGGCATTCACTTGCAGACGCAGGTTGGGTAATTGATCGCGTACACGCTCGGCCAGGGCCAGACCGGCCAGCTCGGCTTCTTCACCGAAGGCGCAGAGGTACACGTCGACTTGACGAGAGATTTCTTCCGGGATCTGCTCCAGGGTTTCCAGCAGCAGCACCAGACGCTCGATGCCCATGGCGAAACCAACGCCCGCCGTAGGCTTGCCACCCATCTGCTCGACCAGGCCGTCGTAACGACCACCGGCACACACGGTGCCCTGGGCGCCAAGCTTGTCGGTGACCCATTCGAAAACGGTCTTGCTGTAGTAATCCAGCCCGCGAACCAGCTTCGGGTTGATCACGTATGGAATACCGGCGGCGTCCAGGCGGGCCTTGAGGCCCTCGAAGTGCACGCGGGACTCATCATCGAGGTAGTCGGCCATTTTCGGCGCATCGACCAGAATCGCCTGCGTATCGGCGTTCTTGGTGTCCAGGACTCGCAACGGGTTGGTCTTCAGGCGGCGCTGGCTGTCTTCGTCCAGCTTGTCCAGGTGACCGGACAGGAACTCGACCAGAGCTTCGCGATAACGACCACGGGACTCGCTGGTGCCCAGGCTGTTGAGTTCGAGCTTGACCGCATCACGGATGCCCAGCTCGCCCCACAGGCGCCAGGTCAGCACGATCAGTTCGGCATCGATGTCCGGACCGTCGAGGTTGAACACCTCGACACCGATCTGGTGGAACTGGCGATAACGGCCTTTCTGCGGACGTTCGTGGCGGAACATCGGGCCGATGTACCAGAGTTTCTGAACCTGACCACCGCCGGTAATGCCGTGCTCAAGCACTGCGCGCACGCAAGCCGCGGTTCCTTCAGGACGCAGGGTCAGGGAATCGCCGTTGCGGTCGTCGAAGGTGTACATCTCTTTTTCGACGATGTCGGTCACTTCACCGATGGAGCGTTTGAACAGCTCGGTGAACTCGACGATCGGCATGCGGATCTGCTTGTAACCGTAGTTATCCAGCAGACGCGAAACAGCGCCCTCGAAATGACGCCACAGGGGGGTCTGTTCGGGCAGGATGTCGTTCATGCCACGAATGGCTTGCAGAGACTTGCTCACTTTAAATCCTTAAATTCGTTCGGCGCGACGTCGGTATCAGCCGCGCGCAATAACGGCAGCGTCAGCTTCGACCTTTTCGGCCGCTTTCTGGCGGATCAAGCGTTCAAGCTCATCCACCAGATTGTCATTCGTCAGTTTCTGCGACGGCTTGCCGTCGATGTAAATCAGGTTGGGCGTGCCGCCGGTCAAGCCGATATGGGCTTCCTTGGCTTCACCCGGGCCGTTGACCACGCAACCGATCACCGCAACATCCAGCGGCACCAGCAGGTCTTCGAGGCGCCCTTCCAGTTCGTTCATGGTCTTGACCACATCGAAGTTCTGCCGCGAGCAGCTCGGGCAGGCGATGAAGTTGATGCCACGGGAACGCAGGTGCAGGGATTTGAGAATGTCGTAGCCGACTTTCACTTCCTCGACCGGGTCGGCCGCCAACGAAATGCGAATAGTATCGCCAATCCCTTCGGCGAGCAGCATACCGAGGCCCACGGCAGATTTCACTGTGCCGGAACGCAAACCACCGGCTTCGGTGATGCCCAGGTGCAACGGTTGAACGATTTCTTTCGCCAGCAGGCGGTAAGCTTCGACGGCCATGAACACGTCGGAGGCCTTCACGCTGACCTTGAAGTCCTGGAAGTTCAGGCGCTCAAGGTGTTCGACGTGGCGCAGGGCCGACTCGACCAGGGCGGCCGGCGTCGGTTCGCCGTATTTCTTTTGCAGGTCTTTTTCCAGGGAACCGGCGTTGACGCCGATGCGGATTGGAATGCCGCGATCACGAGCGGCATCGACCACCGCGCGCACGCGGTCTTCGCGACCGATGTTGCCCGGGTTGATCCGCAGGCAATCGACACCCAGTTCGGCGACGCGCAAGGCGATCTTGTAATCGAAGTGGATGTCGGCAACCAATGGCACCTTGACCAGTTGCTTGATCTTGCCGAACGCTTCAGCAGCGTCCATGTCCGGTACGGAAACCCGCACGATGTCGACGCCGGCCGCTTCCAGACGATTGATCTGTGCAACGGTAGCCGCGACATCATTGGTGTCGCTGTTGGTCATGCTCTGCACAGCGATAGGCGCATCGCCGCCAACAGGCACGTTACCGACCCAGATCTTGCGCGATTCGCGACGTTTGATTGGAGATTCGCCGTGCATGACTTATTGACCCAACTTCAGGCGAGCAGTCTCGCCACTGGTGAACGGAGCTACATCGACCGACTGACCGTTGTAACTGACCTGTGCGCCACGGGCATAACCCAGACGGACAGCGAACGGCGGCTTACCGCTGACGGATACATTGTCGCCTTTACGCTTGAGACCGCTGAACAGCACTTTACCGCTACCGTCGGTCACTTGCGTCCAGCAATCAGCCGTAAACTGAATTTGAACCTGGCCTTGACCGGCCACCGGGGCAGCAGCCACCGGGGCAGGCGCTGGAGCGCTCGGGGTAACAGGTGCAGTCACAACCGGAGCCGGTACGGCAGGCACCGCAGGGGCTGGAGTCGCCGGAGTCGCGACAACCGGGGCAGCGCTGTGAACTGGCGCAGCCGGTGCCTGGGTGGTTGGCGCAACAGGTGCGACAGCCGGCGCGGTCGCCTGGGTTTCGGCCGGCGCTTCAGCCGAAGTCTCGGCCTGAGGCAATGCAAGCGCAGTGGCGCCTTCGGCCTGACCTTCCGCGACGGCCTGGTCTTCTGGCTCGTCCAGCGGATGAATCTGGGTCGTGCCGTCTGCGCCCTCTACCTCAACGTGTTCCGGGGTCAGACCGATCAGGTCCTTGGTGCGCAGCGAGGTTTGATCCTGCCACCAGACGAAGCCGCCGCCAATCACCGCCACCAGCAACAACAGGCTGACGATACGCAAAATGGTGTGGGAAACCCGTACCGGCTCTTCGATACGACCCAGGCTATGCACACTACTGCCTTGGGAGTCGGTACCGGTGGATTGGTCGAATTGCTGAACCAGGACAGCCTGATCCATGCCGAGCAATTTGGCATAGGCGCGAATATAACCGCGAGCAAAGGTATGCCCAGGCAGCTTGTCGAAAGCACCGGCTTCCAGATTGCTCAGGGAAGTGGTGGTGAGGTTGAGCTTGAGGGCCACTTCGGCCAGCGACCAGCCATTGCTTTCGCGGGCCTGGCGCAAGGTCTCACCGGGGTTAACGCGATTCGCTGCTACAACTTCGGGATGCGCCGCTTTCATCATTGCTCCGACAGGTATTGCTGATATTCCGGTGTACCGGGATAGAGTCGTTTTAATTGCAGGCCAAAACTGGCCGCCTTGTCGCGATCTTCGAACACTTTTGCCAGCCGAACGCCGAGCAATAGACTACGTGCATTTTGCTCGGTGAGCAGGCTAAAACGATCGTAATAGTCACGCGCGGGCACATAATGCCTGTCTTCGTAAGACAACTCAGCCATTTCCAGCAAGGCACGTGGTTGTTGGCGGTTCAAACGCAGGGCTTTTTCCAGCTGCTGCTGGGCCAGCTCACGCTGGCCAAGCATTGAAGCGGTCATGCCCAGGTTCTCGAACACTCGCGAACGCTCAGGATACAGCGTATCGGCGGCGGCCTGTTCGAAGCGCTCGTAGGCTTCCTTGTAACGTTTTTGCTCGAACAGAAAACTGCCGTAATTGTTGAGGATTCGCGCATCGGCGGGACGGGAGGACAGCGCCTTGCGAAAATACTCATCGGCCAGCTCAGGCTCCATTTCAGCCTGGAACACCAGCCCCAGCGCCGCGTTGGCATCAGGGTCGGAGCCGTCGAGCTCCAGCGCTTTTTTCAATGGGACTTTGGCGCGTTCGGTCATGCCTTGTTGCAGATAACCGATACCGAGTTGCACATAGGCCTCCCGCGCTTCATCACGGCCCTTGCTGGTCTTCATCGGGTTGTAGTCGCCCGAAAGCACGCAGCCAGCACACAGGCTGGCCAACAGCAAAAGCAGCGCAAAGCGCAGGGACATAGAGATCCTCTCTTGGTTATTTCGCGGCGTTCTGCGCCATATCGTTGTCGGCGCTGAGTTCACGCACGGCGATATAACGTTCGCTGCGACGGGTGCGATCCAGCACCTGCCCTACCAGTTGACCACAGGCTGCGTCGATGTCTTCACCACGGGTGGTGCGGACAGTGACGTTGAATCCGGCGTGATGAAGCTGATCCTGGAACCGACGAATGGCGTTGTTGCTAGGCCGCTCGTACCCGGAGTGCGGGAACGGGTTGAACGGAATCAGGTTGATCTTGCACGGGATATTCTTGAGCAGCTCGATCATTTCCACCGCGTGCTCGACCTTGTCGTTCACATCTTTGAGCAAGGTGTACTCGATGGTCAGCACGCGCTTTTCGCCCAGGGACGACATGTAGCGCTGGCACGACTCGAGCAGCATCTTAAGCGGATACTTCTTGTTGATCGGCACCAATTGGTTACGCAATGCGTCGTTCGGTGCGTGCAGGGACAACGCCAGGGAGACGTCGATGTGTTTGGACAGCTCATCGATCATCGGCACCACGCCGGAGGTCGACAGGGTCACGCGGCGCTTGGAAATGCCGTAGCCCAGGTCGTCCATCATCAGGTGCATGGCCGCAATGACGTTGTCGAAGTTCAGCAGCGGCTCACCCATGCCCATCATCACCACGTTGGTGATGGCACGGTCGACGGTTGCCGGGACGCTGCCAAAGGATTTGTTGGCAATCCACACCTGGCCGATGACTTCGGCGGCGGTGAGGTTGCTGTTGAAGCCTTGCTTGCCGGTGGAGCAGAAACTGCAATCCAGGGCACAGCCTGCCTGGGACGAAACGCACAAGGTGCCGCGCTTGCCCTGGGGAATGTACACGGTCTCGACGCAGCTGCCGGACGCCACGCGCACCACCCACTTACGGGTGCCGTCGCTGGAGATGTCCTCGCTGACCACTTCCGGACCACGGACCTCAGCAACAGCCTTGAGCTTCTCGCGCAAGGCCTTGCTGACGTTCGTCATGGCGTCGAAATCATCGACGCCAAAGTGGTGAATCCATTTCATTACCTGACCGGCACGGAAACGCTTCTCCCCGATTGAGTCGAAGAATTTTTCCATTTCCTGTTGAGTCAGACCCAGCAGGTTAGTTTTTACAGTCGATGTAGTCATGGATTCACCTTCACTCTTAAGCCAATGCTTAGCGAGTGGTTACTTCAGTAGCTGCGAAGAAGTACGAGATTTCGCGAGCAGCAGCGGCTTCGGAGTCCGAACCGTGTACAGCGTTGGCGTCGATGGAATCAGCGAAGTCAGCGCGGATGGTGCCGGCAGCAGCTTCTTTAGGGTTGGTAGCGCCCATCAGCTCACGGTTCAGAGCGATAGCGTTTTCGCCTTCCAGAACCTGAACGACAACCGGACCGGAGATCATGAAAGCAACCAGGTCGCCGAAGAAACCACGAGCGCTGTGCTCAGCGTAGAAGCCTTCAGCTTCAGCTTTGGACAGTTGCTTCAGTTTCGAAGCTACAACGCGCAGGCCAGCTTTTTCGAAACGAGTGGTGATCTCGCCGATAACGTTTTTTGCAACTGCGTCAGGCTTGATGATGGAGAAAGTACGTTGAACAGCCATGGTGTAACTCCAGAAACGGTAATTTGCGAAAAATTAAACCCGCGAATTATACGCGGGTTCTTGGGTATTGCCTAACCTGCAGCGTGGCTCAGTCGCGTTCTTCGATCCAGTGGGCCTGAATGGCCTCCAGGATCTTCTCGCCACAATGCTCAGGCTTGTCGTCGAACTCGGGCAATTCCATCACCCATTTGCGCAGATCGACGAAGTTGACCGACATAGGGTCCACGTCGGGCTTGCTTTCAGCCAGCTGGATCGCGATTTCCAGCACATCAGTCCACTTGAGACTCATGACAATTCCTTGAATCAGTGCGGCGCTTCGGCTGCGTGGTTGAGCGAGTATTTCGGAATTTCGACGGTCAGGTCTTCGGTACCGACCTTGGCCTGGCAGCCCAGGCGCGACTCACGCTCAAGACCCCAAGCCTTATCAAGGTAGTCCTCTTCCAGCTCGTCGGCCTCTTCCAGCGAGTCGAAACCTTCGCGGATGATGCAGTGACAAGTGGTGCAGGCGCAGACGCCGCCGCAAGCGCTTTCCATCTCGATGTGGTGCTCGTGAGCCAGTTCGAGGATGGACGTACCGGTCTCAGCCTCAACAACCATGCCTTCGGGGCAGAACTTCTCGTGTGGCAGAAAAATGACCTGCGGCATCGTTATTCCTCAATCTCATTCAGGTTGCGGCCCGCCAAAGCGGCTTTCACGGTCGAATCCATACGACGGGCGGCAAAAGCATCGGTCACTTGCGACAGACGCTTGGTCTGCTGCTCGATGGCGTAACCATCGGTGCCTTTCATCAGTTCGGTCAATTCCTGCACCTGCATGTCGATGACCATGCGCTCTTCGGCGTCGAGCAGACGCTCGCCATCGACTTCAAGCGCCGCCTGCACGGCCTCAACCAGGCGTTGGGCATCGACCTGCTGCTCGCGCAATACGCGGGCAACCTTGTCGTCGTTGGCGTGCTGGAACGAATCCTTGAGCATCTTGGCGATTTCGCCGTCAGTCAGGCCGTAGGACGGCTTGACCTGAATGCTGGCCTCGACGCCCGACCCCAGTTCACGAGCAGAAACACTGAGCAAACCGTCGGCATCGACCTGGAAGGTCACGCGAATCTTCGCCGCGCCAGCCACCATCGCCGGAATGCCGCGCAATTCGAAGCGTGCCAGGGAGCGGCAGTCGCTGATCAACTCGCGCTCACCCTGCAATACATGGATCGCCATGGCCGACTGGCCATCTTTATAGGTGGTGAAGTCCTGGGCGCGGGCGACGGGGATGGTGGTGTTGCGCGGAATCACCTTCTCCATCAGGCCGCCCATGGTTTCCAGCCCCAGGGACAACGGAATCACGTCAAGCAGCAGCAATTCGCCGCCATCACGCTTGTTGCCGGCCAGGGTATCGGCCTGGATCGCAGCACCGATGGCTACCACTTGATCCGGATCGATTTCAGTCAACGGCTGGCGACCAAAAGCTTCGGCGACGGCCTCGCGAACACGAGGTACGCGAGTCGAACCACCGACCATGACCACGGCATGCACGTCTTCCAGTTCGATACCGGAATCACGCACGGCGCGGCGACAGGCTTTCAGGCTACGAGCAACCATCGGCTCGATCAGCACATTGAACGCTTCACGGGTCAGCTCGGCTTTCCAGTCGCCATAGGCAACTTCAACGGCCGCAGCATTGGTCAGCGCCTCCTTGGCCGCACAAGCGGTTTGCAGCAAATTGCGTTGTGTACCCGGATCGAGATCGGCGGACAGACCGGCGCTCTCAATGATCCAGCCAGCGATCGCGTGGTCGAAGTCATCGCCACCCAAGGCGCTGTCGCCACCGGTAGCCAGCACTTCGAAGACACCGCCGGTCAGGCGCAGAATCGAAATATCGAAGGTGCCGCCGCCCAGGTCGTAAATCGCGACCAGGCCTTCGGCGTGCTGATCCAGACCGTAAGCCACAGCGGCAGCCGTTGGCTCGTTGAGCAAACGCAGCACGTTCAGACCGGCCAGCTTGGCCGCGTCCTTGGTGGCTTGACGCTGAGCGTCATCGAAATAGGCTGGAACGGTGATAACCGCACCGACCAGCTCACCGCCCAAGGTCGCTTCAGCGCGCTGACGCAGAACCTTGAGGATATCGGCAGAGACTTCTACCGGGCTTTTCGGGCCCTGGATCGTGTCGATGAACGGCATGTGCGACTCGCCACCGACAAAGCGGTACGGCAGTTGGTCGCCCAATTGCTTGACGTCGGACAGACCACGACCCATCAAGCGCTTGACCGACAGCACAGTGTTCAGGGGATCGGTAGCGGCAGCCAGTTTGGCGGATTCGCCCACTTCGACGCGATCAGCGTGATAGCGCACGGCAGACGGCAGGATGACCTGCCCTTCTGCGTCGGCAAGCGGCTCGGAAAGACCACTGCGCAATGCAGCGACCAACGAATTGGTAGTGCCCAAGTCGATCCCCACAGCCAGACGACGCTGGTGCGGTTGAGGACTTTGGCCGGGTTCGGCGATCTGCAGTAGGGCCATCGTTATCAGGACTTATCTGTATATCAGGCGTGCGACCGGAGCGGCACTGGGTTAATCGTCGAGGCGCTCTTCTAACTGGCGCACTTCGTAGGTGAGCTTGTCGAGGAACTGCATGCGCCGCATCAGGCGCTCGGCCTTTTCGCGTTGCGCGGCATCGTTCCAGCAAGCTGCGAAGCTTTGGTTCAGTTCATCCTGGGCAGCCTTCAGCCGACGCTTGAAGACGGCAACGCCCTTGAGGTCGGCGCTGTCCTGCAGGTCTTCGAGCTCTTCACGCAACTCCATCTGCTGCAGAAGAAACTCCGGATCATGCACCGTGACCTCCAGAGGCAGCTCGCCACCATTCAAGGCGAGCAGATAACGCGCGCGCTTGGGTGGATTCTTGAGCGTCTGGTAGGCCTCGTTGAGGCTCGCGGATTGCTCTAGCGCCAGCCGCTGCTCACGCTCGGAAGCGTCGGCAAAGCGGTCAGGATGAACACTGCGCGCCAACTCACGGTAGCGCGTAGCCAGCTGGTCGAGATCCAGATCGAAACTCGGTTGCAGCTCAAATAAAGCGAAATGACAAGGAGTACCCACGACAAGCCTCAGATGTTGAAGCTTTCGCCGCAGCCACACTCACCGCGTACGTTGGGGTTGTTGAACTTGAAGCCTTCGTTCAACCCTTCCTTGACGAAATCGAGCTCGGTGCCGTCCAGGTAAGCCAGGCTTTTCGGGTCGATAATCACTTTTTCGCCGTGACTTTCGAACACCTGGTCCTCTGCAACCACCTCGTCGACAAACTCCAGCACGTAGGCAAGGCCGGAACAGCCTGTGGTGCGAACACCCAGACGAATCCCTTCACCTTTGCCCCGCCCGTCGAGGGAGCGCCGCACGTGTCGAGCAGCCGCTTCTGTCATGCTGATAGCCATCGGTGACTCCTTACTCGTCGCCAAAACTCGAAAATCAGATCAAGCCTTTCTTCTGCTTGTAATCGCGAACGGCGGCCTTGATGGCGTCTTCAGCGAGTACCGAGCAGTGAATTTTCACTGGCGGCAGGGCCAGTTCTTCAGCCAGCTGAGTGTTCTTGATGGTTTCTGCTTCGTCCAGGGTCTTGCCCTTCATCCACTCGGTGGCGAGGGAGCTGGAGGCGATAGCCGAACCGCAGCCATAGGTCTTGAATTTGGCATCTTCGATGATGCCGGCGTCGTTGACCTTGATCTGCAGGCGCATGACGTCGCCGCAAGCCGGCGCGCCGACCATGCCGGTGCCGACATCAGGATCTTCCGCGTCCATCTTGCCGACGTTGCGCGGGTTTTCGTAGTGGTCGATGACCTTTTCGCTGTAAGCCATGATTCTCAATCCTCACTCATCAGGGCCGCTCTTGAGACCCTGTAGTTGCGCTGCGTTTACCGCCGCGCTGCTACAGGACCCGTATCCGGCGGCTTCTATAGTTAGTGTGCCGCCCACTCGATCTTCGAGATATCGACGCCGTCTTTGTACATGTCCCACAGCGGCGACAAAGCGCGCAGCTTGGTAACGGCCTCGCAGACTTTCTGCGCGGCGTAATCGATTTCTTCTTCGGTGGTGAAGCGGCCGAAGGTGAAGCGGATCGAGCTGTGTGCCAGTTCGTCGTTGCGGCCCAGGGCGCGCAGTACGTACGAAGGCTCCAAGGACGCCGAGGTGCAAGCCGAACCGGACGAAACCGCCAGATCCTTGAGCGCCATGATCAGCGACTCGCCTTCAACGTAGTTGAAGCTCAGGTTCAGGTTGTGCGGAACGCGGGCGGTCAGGCTGCCGTTGACGTACAGCTCTTCCAGATGCTCGACCTGCTTGTAAAAACGGTCGCTCAAAGCCTTGATGCGCACGTTTTCGGCAGCCATGTCTTCCTTGGCTACACGGAACGCTTCACCCATGCCGACGATCTGGTGAGTGGCCAGGGTACCGGAACGCATACCGCGCTCGTGACCGCCACCGTGCATGGTCGCTTCGATACGTACGCGCGGCTTGCGGCTTACGTACAGGGCGCCGATGCCTTTAGGACCGTAGGTCTTGTGGGCAGAGAACGACATCATGTCGACTTTCAGCTTCTGCAGGTCGATCTCGACCTTGCCAGTGGACTGAGCGGCGTCGACGTGGAACAGGATGCCCTTGGAACGCAGCAGCTCACCGATCGCAGCGATGTCGTTGACGGTGCCGATTTCGTTGTTCACGTGCATAACCGAAACCAGGATGGTGTCGTCGCGCAGTTCGGCTTCGATCATCTCCGGGGTCACCAGGCCATCGGTACGAGGCTCGATGTAGGTCACTTCAAAGCCTTCACGCTCAAGTTGGCGCATGGTGTCGAGGACAGCCTTGTGCTCAATCTTGGTGGTGATCAGGTGCTTGCCTTTGGTGGCATAGAAATGTGCCGCACCCTTGATTGCCAGGTTGTCGGATTCGGTGGCGCCGGAGGTCCAGACGATTTCACGCGGATCGGCGTTGACCAGATCGGCCACCTGACGACGGGCATTTTCGACGGACTCTTCAGCTTTCCAGCCGAACACGTGGGAACGGGACGCCGGGTTACCGAAGTTTCCGTCGACCAGCAGGCATTCACTCATCTTTTGCGCGACACGCGGATCAACCGGGGTAGTCGCAGAGTAATCAAGGTAAATCGGCAATTTCATGGACTATCTCCTAAATCAGGCTGGCTGGCGTGCCGTTAGCTCTGTGGCTGTCATTCGACGGCGGACGCTTCAATCTTGTCCAGGCGTGGCGCCTTGCTGTTGCAACGGCGTTGATCCTGACGCTGGGCTACTTCTTGCACCTCACGGCGAGTCACAAGGTCAGCCAAGCTGATACCGCTGAGAAATTCGTGGATCTGCAGGCTCAGGTCGCACCACAAGTGGTGAGTCAGGCAAGTGTCACCGGAGTGGCAATCGCCCTGGCCCTGGCATTTGGTTGCATCGACCGATTCGTTCACCGCATCGATCACCTGGGCGACCTGGATGCCCTGCATGTCGCGAGACAGCTGGTAGCCGCCGCCTGGACCGCGAACACTGGACACCAGATTGCTGCGGCGCAGCTTGGCGAAAAGCTGTTCGAGGTAGGACAGGGAGATGCCTTGGCGCTCGGAGATATCGGCCAGGGACACGGGCCCGTGCTGCGCGTGCAACGCCAGATCGAGCATGGCGGTCACGGCGTATCGGCCTTTTGTAGTCAGTCGCATGGACAATTACCACGGAGTTCGGAATGGGGCGAGTATGCAATTCCCGAGTATTTAAGTCAACTATAAGACCTAGTACTTTAGTCAGGTTTACCCGCAAAAGAGCGGCCGCATCATAGCAAAGGCTGGCTGTGAACAGCCAGCAATACCGAGTCATCGTTCATCGCGGGCAAGCCCGCGATTAAGTCAACGCAGTTTAACTGGCCTGACTCTGATCCTTGTCCTTCACACAGGCGAAATCTTCTTCACGCAGTTCAGGCAGTTCTTTCGCACAATAATTACTGCCCAGATCCTTCAACGCTCCGCACATCCCCTCCAGGCGACCATCGACTGCCTGCAAGTGATCGAGCAATTGGTTGATGGCGCGGGCCACCGGGTCCGGCATGTCTTCAGTCACACCGTAGGCATCGAAGCCGATTTTCTCGGCCATGGCCTTGCGTTTGGCATCCTGTTCTTCGTCGGGTTTGACGATGATGCGCCCCGGAATACCCACCACCGTGGCGCCCGGCGGCACTTCTTTGGTTACAACAGCATTAGAACCGACCTTGGCCCCGGCACCGACCGTGAACGGGCCAAGCACCTTCGCACCCGCCCCGACCACTACGCCATCGCCCAACGTCGGGTGGCGCTTGCCTTTATTCCAGCTGGTACCGCCCAGGGTCACGCCTTGATAAATGGTCACGTCATCGCCGATTTCGGCGGTTTCACCGATGACGATGCCCATGCCATGGTCAATAAAGAAGCGACGACCAACCTTGGCACCCGGATGAATCTCGATCCCGGTCAACCAGCGACCGAAGTTCGACACCAGTCGCGCCAGCCATTTCAGGTCCGCGCGCCACAACATTGCCGACAAACGGTGTATCCAGATGGCATGCATGCCGGGGTAGCAGGTCAGGACTTCAAAAGCGTTACGCGCCGCCGGGTCTCGGTGGAATACGCTCTGGATATCTTCACGCAAACGCTCGAACATCATTAATCCTTCCGCTTAAGGAGCTCACCACGGGCCGCTTTTTGGGTTTCCGTGAGGATGCCACGCAAAATATTCATTTCCGCCCGGCTGACCGAGCTGCGTCCGTACAACCGGCGCAGGCGCGCCATCAAGTGCCGTGGCTTTTCCGGATCGAGGAATTCGATGGACACCAGGGTCTGCTCCAGGTGCTCATAGAATCGCTCCAGCTCGTCCATGGTCGCCAGTTCAGCGCTTTTGACCGAAGCCACTTCTTCCTTCTCGACCTTGCTCGGCTGGCCTTGGGCCGCGAGCCAGGACATGCGCACTTCATAACTCAACACCTGCACCGCCGCCCCAAGGTTCAGCGAACTGAACTCAGGGTCTGATGGGATATGCACGTGATAATGACATCGCTGCAGCTCTTCGTTGGTCAGGCCGGAATCTTCACGGCCGAACACCAGGGCGATTTCCGCGCCCTGCCCGGCTTCCTCGACCACCTTCGTTCCGCATTCGCGGGGATCGAGCAGTGGCCAAGGGATTCGACGGTCACGGGCGCTGGTGCCAAGCACCAGATTGCAGCCGACCAAGGCATCTTCCAAAGTGGAGACAACTTGCGCGTTTTCAAGGATGTCACCGGCACCGGAAGCACGGGCGTCGGCTTCGTGATGCGGGAACATACGAGGCTCGACCAGCACCAGCCGCGACAGTCCCATATTCTTCATGGCACGCGCAGCCCCGCCGATATTGCCCGGATGGCTGGTATTGACCAGGACGACACGAATGTTTTGCAGCAAGGGAGGCGCTCTCGAACACGATAATCGGGAGCGGAATCTTACAGCGCTAGCTACCGTTAAGCCATGAAAGCGAACGTCGTCCTTCTCCTGTAGAAACTTTCTGATAGAATGCTCGGCTTTCTTTAACAACCTTAGGTGACACATCCATGCAGCCCATGCTGAATATCGCGCTGCGCGCCGCCCGCAGCGCCAGTGAATTGATCTTCCGCTCCATCGAGCGCCTGGATACCATCAAGGTCGACGAAAAAGACGCCAAGGATTACGTATCCGAGGTGGATCGCGCCGCTGAACAGAAAATCATCGACGCCCTGCGCAAGGCTTACCCGAATCACTCGATCCGCGGTGAAGAAACCGGCCTGCACGCCGGCACCGGCATCGAAGGCGAAGAGTACCTGTGGATCATTGATCCGCTGGACGGCACCACCAACTTCCTGCGCGGCATTCCTCATTTCGCTGTCAGCATCGCCTGCAAATACCGCGGTCGTCTTGAGCACGCCGTTGTTCTGGACCCGGTTCGCCAGGAAGAATTCACCGCCAGCCGTGGTCGCGGCGCCCAACTGAACGGTCGTCGCCTGCGCGTCAGCGGCCGCACCAGCCTGGACGGCGCCCTGCTGGGTACCGGCTTCCCGTTCCGTGACGACCAGATGGACAACCTCGACAACTACCTAGGCATGTTCCGCGCCCTAGTTGGCCAGACCGCCGGCATCCGCCGCGCCGGCTCGGCGAGCCTGGACCTGGCCTACGTGGCTGCCGGCCGCTTCGACGCCTTCTGGGAGTCGGGCCTGTCCGAGTGGGACATGGCTGCAGGCGCCCTGCTGATCCAGGAAGCTGGCGGCTTGGTGAGCGACTTCACCGGCGGTCACGATTTCCTTGAGAAAGGCCACATCGTTGCCGGCAACACCAAATGCTTCAAGGCAGTGTTGACCGCGATCCAGCCGCACCTGCCGGCCTCGCTGAAGCGCTAAGCTTCCGGCGACAGAGAAAGCACCCCTCGGGGTGCTTTTTTTATGCCTGGAATTTGCCCTTCAAAACCCCACACCTCCACTGCAGGAGCGAGCCTGCTCGCGATGGTCGCCAACGATAACGCGCGCATTCAGGATTCACGCGGCGCTTTTGAGCTCTTCGCGAGCAGGCTCGCTCCTGCAGTGGGGGTGCGGTGGCGCATAAACCGCGGGCATAAAAAAAGGTTCTTCACGGAATCCCGGGAAACACAGAAACAAGAACGCCGATTTGATTGATGATGTTCGTGCGAGCAAACACATCTAACAAACCGGCGTTCTTATGCGCGATATTAATACTTTCCTTCCGTTTTGGGAGGGCTTTTCTGTCGTCACGATCAAGCCTGAGGGTGATGCCCTACGGATCGAACTGACTCCCCACGCCACCCGATTTCCTTCCTGTGGCGGCTGCCAAAAGCCTTGTTCAACCACTCATGAGTATTGCGAGCGAACCGTTCGCGATTTGCCCATTCTCGGCCGCGCGGTACGCCTCAGCGTGCTGCTCAGGCGCGTTGGCTGCCGCGACTGTGGCAAACGCATGGAGGCCGTGAGTTGGCTGGATCGCTATGCGCGCATGACACGCCGCTTGGCTGATGCGGTTATTCAGGCCAGCGAACGCCTTCCCACCCTGCACGTGGCCCAGATGTTTGGGCTGCATTGGGACACCGTGCGGTTGCTGGAGCGTCGGGCCTTGCAAGCGGCATTGAGCGAGTTGCCGACGGCTCAACCACGACGCCTGGTGATGGATGAATTCGCGCTGTTTAAAGGGCATCGCTACGCCAGTGTTGTGTTGGATGCCGATACGCGACGAGTGCTATGGATCGGCGAAGGCCGCAGCCGGGCGGCAGTTCGGCCCTTTTTCGAAGAGCTTGGGCCAGAGGGATGTGCTCGAATCGAAGCGGTGGCAATGGACATGAACACTGCGTTTGACCTGGAGGTTCGTCAGCACTGCCCGAAAGCGCGTGTGGTCTACGACCTCTTTCATGTGGTGGCCAAATATGGCCGAGAGGTCATTGACCGGGTCCGCGTCGACGAAGCTAACCGATTGCGTCATGACAAGCCGGCTCGCAAGGTCATCAAGCAGGCGCGATGGCTGTTGCTGCGCAATCCACAGAATCTGAAAACGCCGGAACAGCAGGTTCGCTTGCAAGATTTGTTGGCGGCCAACCAATCGCTGATGACGGTGTATTTGATGAAGGCTGAGCTCAAAACACTCTGGACACCGAGTGCTGCCTGGGCTTGGCGATCGGCCTGGAAGCAATGGCTGCGCCATGCTCATGAAAGCGAACTACCGGCACTGATCCAGTTCGCCAATCGGCTGAAGGCTTACTGGCGAGGCATCGTCAGTCGGGTTCGCTGGCCGATGCACACAGGGCAGTTGGAAGGTATAAACAATCGAATAAAGGTCATCAAACGGATGGCGTACGGTTACCGGGATAGCGAATTCTTTTTCATGAAGATCAAGAGCGTCTTTCCCGGTAATCCGTGAAGAACCTAAAAAAAGCACCCCGAAAGGTGCTTCTTCTTGATCCGAACGACTTATTGACCCGGCTCGTTCTGCGACAGGATCAACTTGCCTTCCTTATCCACTGGGATCTGATTCCCTGGATCGCGATCCATTCGCACTTTCCCCTCTTTACCGTCCAGCGAGTACCGCACGTCGTAACCCACGACCTTGTCACTGATGTCATTCACCGTATTACAACGGGTCTGGGTCGTGGTGTAGGTGTCACGCTCCTGCATGCCCTCCTGCACCTTGTTACCGGCATAACCACCGCCGACCGCGCCAGCAACCGTGGCAATTTTCTTGCCGGTGCCGCCGCCGATCTGGTTACCCAGCAGACCACCAGCCAGTGCACCTACAACCGTACCGGCGATCTGGTGTTGATCTTTCACCGGCGCTTGCCGGGTGACGGTGACGTCCTTGCACACTTCACGTGGAGTCTTGATTTGCGTCTTGACCGGCTCAACAGCGAGTACTTGCGCGTACTCAGGACCGTTATTTTTAACCAGGCTGTAGGTGGCCACAGCACCACCGGCAGTCACACCGACAGCACCCAGTACCGCACCAACCAGCATCGACTTGTTCACATGAACCTCCTGACCATCACATGCGGAACATGTCCGCGCTTCTCCCAGCCTTGGAGCACAAAAAAAGGCGCGAGTTCAACTCGCGCCTTTTTGGACTACATCGCTGGAAGAAACTTCCTTCAAGGACGGTCGTCGATTTCCTTCTCGGTATTGGCCGGAGGAATCAGGTCCTCAGTGGTCAGGTTCAGCCAGATCAGCACCACGTTCGCGATGTAGATCGACGAGTAAGTACCCGCCAGAACACCGATGAACAAGGCGATGGAGAAGCCGAACAGGTTGTCGCCGCCGAAGAACAGCAGGGCCGCAATCGCCAGCAAGGTGGAGATCGACGTCGCCATGGTCCGCAGCAGGGTTTGCGTGGTCGAGATGTTGATGTTCTCGATCAGGCTGGCCTTGCGCAACACACGGAAGTTCTCACGAACCCGGTCGAATACCACGATGGTGTCGTTGAGCGAGTAACCAATGATCGCCAGTACCGCCGCCAGCACCGTCAGGTCGAAGGTGATCTGGAAGAACGACAGGATACCGATGGTCACGATCACGTCGTGGATCAGGGACACGATCGCACCGACCGCAAACTTCCACTGAAAGCGGAACGCCAGGTAGATCAGGATGCCGCCCAGCGCCATCAGCATGCCGAGGCCGCCCTGGTCGCGCAGCTCTTCACCCACTTGCGGACCGACGTACTCGACGCGCTTGACGGTTGCAGGGTTTTCGCCGCCGACCTTCTGCAAGGCCTCGGCAACCTGGTGACCCAATTGCGGGTCTTCACCTGGCATACGCACCAGCAAATCGGTGGTCGCACCGAAGTTCTGCACGATAGCTTCGTGATACCCCGATTTCACCAGCTGCTCACGCACCTGGGTGACGTCGGCCGGACGCTCGTAGGTCAGCTCGATGAGCGTACCGCCGGTGAAGTCCAGGCCCCAGTTCATGCCCTTGGTGGCGACGCTGAACAAGGCCAGCGCGGTAAGGAACAATGTGACGCCGAACGCGAAGTTGCGAACGCCCATGAAGTTGATTGTACGTAACATGGCAGCCCCTTAAATCCACAACTTCTTGAAGTCACGACCGCCGAAGATCAGGTTGACCATCGCGCGGGTCACCATGATGGCCGTGAACATCGAGGTAAAGATCCCGAGGGACATGGTCACTGCGAAGCCCTTGACCGGGCCTGTGCCCATGGCAAAGAGGATGCCGCCGACCAGCAAGGTGGTCAGGTTGGCGTCGAGAATCGCGGTGAATGCCCGGCCGAAGCCTTCGTTGATTGCACGCTGCACCGACATGCCCGCGGCGATCTCTTCACGAATCCGCGAGAAGATCAGCACGTTGGCGTCGACCGCCATACCCATGGTCAACACGATACCGGCGATACCTGGCAGGGTCAGCGTTGCACCCAGCAGCGACATCAGGGCCAGCAGCATCACCATGTTCACCGCCAGCGCGACGGTGGCGATGATGCCGAAGAAGCGGTAGATGGCGATGATGAACAGCGAGACAAACAGCATGCCCCACAGCGATGCATCAATACCTTTGGTGATGTTGTCCGCACCCAGGCTCGGGCCGATGGTGCGTTCTTCAGCGAAGTACATCGGTGCAGCCAGACCACCGGCACGCAGCAGCAGCGCCAGTTCGGACGACTCGCCCTGGCCGTTCAGGCCAGTGATACGGAACTGAGCACCCAGCGGCGACTGAATGGTCGCCAGGCTGATGATCTTCTTTTCTTCCTTGAAGCTTTGCACCGGCACTTCTTTCTCGACGCCGTTAACTACCTGCTTGGTGTAGGTGGTCACCGGACGCTGCTCGATGAAGATCACCGCCATGCTGCGGCCAACGTTTGAACGGGTTGCGCGGCTCATCAGCTCGCCACCGTGACCATCCAGACGGATGTTCACTTCTGGCGTGCCGTGCTCGCCGAAACCAGCCTTGGCGTCAGTCACTTGGTCACCGGTGATGATCAGACCACGCTCGATCAGCGCAGGAGGACGCTTGCCTTCGCGGAACTCGAATTCTTCGGAAGTGGCTTTCGAAGCGCCAGGCTCAGCAGCCAGACGGAACTCAAGGTTGGCCGTCTTGCCGAGGATACGCTTGGCTTCTGCGGTGTCCTGCACGCCCGGCAGCTCAACCACGATGCGGTTGGCGCCCTGACGCTGGACGATCGGTTCGGCAACACCCAGCTCGTTGACGCGGTTACGTACCGTGGTCAAGTTCTGCTTGATGGAGTATTCACGGATTTCCGCCAGCTTGGCCGGGGTCATCGCCAGACGCAGCACCGGCTGGCCATTGAGGTCGGCCGGAACAATGTCGAAATCGTTGAAATTCTTGCGGATCAGGCTGCGAGCCTGTTCACGGCTGTCTTCATCAGCGAAGCCCAGCTGAATGGCGCCGCCCAGTTGTGGCAGGCTGCGATAACGCAGTTTCTCTTTACGCAGCAGGCTCTTGACGTCGCCTTCATAGACTTTCAGGCGTGCGTCGAGGGCTTTGTCCATGTCCACTTCCAGCAGGAAGTGCACACCACCGGACAAGTCCAGACCCAGCTTCATCGGGTGCGCAGCGAGGTTGCGCAGCCATTGCGGGGTGGTTTGTGCCAGGTTCAGCGCGACGACGTAGTCATCACCCAATGCCTTGCGCACAACGTCCTTGGCTGGCAGTTGGTCTTCAGCCTTGGTCAGGCGAATCAGCCCGCCCTTGCCGCCGTCTGCCAGCGTGGCAGCCTTGACGTTGATCCCGGATTCCTTGAGCGCAGCGCTCACGCGATCCAGGTCAGCCTGATTGACTTGCAGCGCAGTGCTTGCACCGCTGACCTGAATGGCCGGGTCATCAGGATAAAGATTGGGAGCGGAATAAATCAGACCAATCGCCAGCACCGCCAGGATCAGAATGTATTTCCACAGAGGGTATTTGTTCAGCATCACGCCGCCCGTTTATGACGCGGGGCGCCTTGCGCGCCCCGTCGATTGAAGATGAAGTTGAAACTTAGATCGCTTTCAGCGTGCCTTTTGGCAGCGTGGCGGCGATGGCGCCTTTCTGGAATTTCATTTCGACGGTGTCGGAAACTTCCAGAACGACGAAATCGTCGGCCACTTTAGTGATCTTGCCAGCGATGCCGCCGGTGGTCACAACTTCGTCGCCTTTCTGCAGGCTGCTCAGCAGGTTTTTCTGCTCTTTAGCGCGTTTGGCCTGTGGACGCCAGATCATCAGGTAGAAGATGACCAGGAAACCGACCAGGAAAATCCACTCGAAACCGCCGCCCATTGGGCTGGCAGCAGCAGGTGCAGCGGCGTCAGCCATGGCGTTAGAGATAAAAAAGCTCATTTAGCACTCCAGTTGCAAATGTTGAATCTTGGGGTCAGAAAACTCAGTCCAAAGGCGGAACAGGTAACCCGCGTTTGGCGTAGAAGGCATCGACAAAGGCGGCCAATGTACCCTGTTGAATAGCCTCGCGCAAACCAGCCATAAGCACTTGATAATGACGCAAGTTATGGATGGTATTGAGCATGCTTCCCAGCATTTCGCCGCACTTGTCCAGGTGATGCAGATAAGCGCGGGAGAAGTTCTGGCAGGTATAGCAATCGCAGGTCGGATCGAGCGGCGAATCATCATGGCGATGGAACGCGTTTCGGATCTTCAGCACGCCGGTATCGATGAACAGATGCCCATTGCGGGCATTACGGGTTGGCATCACGCAATCGAACATGTCCACACCGCGGCGCACACCCTCAACCAAGTCTTCGGGTTTGCCAACGCCCATAAGGTAACGAGGTTTGTCAGCCGGCATCATGCCCGGCAGATAATCCAGCACCTTGATCATTTCATGCTTCGGCTCGCCTACCGACAGGCCGCCGATGGCCAGGCCGTCGAAGCCGATCTTGTCCAGGCCTTCCAGGGAGCGCATGCGCAGGTCCTGGTGCATGCCGCCCTGAACGATGCCGAACAGCGCCGCCGTGTTTTCGCCATGAGCATTTTTCGAGCGCTGGGCCCAACGCAGGGACAATTCCATGGAAATACGCGCAACGTCTTCGTCCGCCGGGTACGGCGTGCATTCGTCGAAAATCATCACGATGTCGGAGCCCAGGTCACGCTGGACCTGCATCGACTCCTCCGGGCCCATGAACACCTTGGCGCCGTCGACCGGGGAAGCGAAGGTCACGCCCTCCTCCTTGATCTTGCGCATGGCGCCCAGGCTGAATACCTGGAAACCGCCGGAGTCGGTCAGGATCGGGCCTTTCCACTGCATGAAATCATGCAGGTCGCCGTGCTTCTTGATCACTTCCGTGCCCGGGCGCAGCCACAGGTGGAAGGTGTTGCCCAGAATGATCTCCGCGCCAGTCGCCTCGATATCCCGTGGCAGCATGCCCTTGACCGTGCCGTAGGTGCCCACCGGCATGAAGGTCGGGGTCTCGACGGTACCGCGCGGGAAGGTCAAACGACCGCGACGAGCCTTGCCATCAGTGGCCAGCAGCTCGAAAGACATACGACAGGTGCGACTCATACAGTTTCCTCGGGGCCCGATTCTTTAGGGGCAGTCGGCGCAGGATTACGCGTGATGAACATCGCATCACCGTAGCTGAAAAAGCGGTACCCGTTGTCGACCGCGGCCTTGTAGGCAGCCATGGTTTCGGGATAACCGGCGAACGCCGAAACCAGCATCAACAGCGTGGATTCGGGCAAATGGAAATTGGTGACCAGGGCATCGACCACATGAAACGGCCGGCCAGGATAGATGAAAATGTCTGTATCGCCGCTGAACGGCTTGAGCACGCCATCGCGCGCGGCGCTTTCCAGGGAACGCACGCTGGTGGTTCCCACGGCCACCACGCGACCACCGCGAGCGCGGCAGGCCGCCACGGCATCGACCACGTCCTGGCCGACTTCCAGCCATTCAGTGTGCATGTGGTGGTCTTCGAGTTTCTCCACGCGCACCGGCTGAAACGTGCCGGCGCCGACGTGCAAGGTCACGAACGCGGTCTCGACGCCCTTGGCGGCAATCGCCTCCATCAGCACCTGATCGAAATGCAGCCCCGCCGTCGGCGCCGCCACCGCGCCCAAGCGCTGGGCGTAGACGGTCTGGTAACGCTCGCGGTCGGCGCCATCATCCGGGCGATCTATATAAGGAGGCAGCGGCATGTGCCCGACACGGTCGAGCAGCGGCAACACCTCTTCGGCAAAGCCCAGCTCGAACAACGCATCGTGCCGCGCCAGCATCTCAGCCTCGCCACCGCCGTCGATGAGGATCTTCGACCCAGGCTTGGGCGACTTGCTGGACCGCACATGGGCCAGCACGCGATGACTGTCGAGCACCCGCTCCACCAGGATTTCCAGCTTGCCGCCGGAAGCCTTCTGGCCAAACAGCCGCGCCGGAATCACCCGGGTATTGTTGAACACCATCAAATCGCCGGGGCGCAAATGCTCCAGCAAATCAGTGAATTGACGGTGTGCCAAGGCGCCGCTGACCCCATCCAGGGTCAACAGGCGACTGTTGCGACGCTCGGCCAAAGGATGGCGGGCGATCAGCGAATCAGGGAGCTCGAAAGTAAAGTCAGCAACGCGCATGATGGGGTGTCGTCTAGCAGGGCCGGGAAGTCTAGCCGAAATAGTGAAAATTCTCTATGTACCTGATTGACCGACGGTAATCTCATCTCTATACTTCGCCGCCATTGAGCCCTGATGGCGGAATTGGTAGACGCGGCGGATTCAAAATCCGTTTTCGAAAGGAGTGGGAGTTCGAGTCTCCCTCGGGGCACCAAAATTAAGAAAGGTCTTGCTTAGCAAGGCCTTTTTTTTTCGCCTGCAGAAAAGCACCTGACACCCCACCACCCTGTGGGAGCCAGCCTGCCGGCGATGCTTTTGCCCCTGCTACTCCACACCACCCGCACCGCCGGAACATTTCACAAGGATTCCCCCCATGGAATTGCACCTGGAAACCGTCGCCCTCTTCTCCCTCAAACTGGCTTATGAGACGGAAGATTCGAGCCCGATTTTGCGGGATGATTTGGTGATGGGGGATTACCAGCGGGATGTTTTTGAGTTGCTGGTGCGGCGGGGGGATGTTGAGGGGATTCAGGTGAAGGTGGGTGAGTGTGTGGGGTTGGCGTTGGGGGCTGTTGGGGGTGTGGATAAGCCGTTGGGGCGGGAGTTGCATAGGTTGGCGGGTGAATTTGCCG
The DNA here is from genome assembly GCF_048565165.1 of Pseudomonas sp. NFX224. Lineage (NCBI taxonomy): Bacteria > Pseudomonadati > Pseudomonadota > Gammaproteobacteria > Pseudomonadales > Pseudomonadaceae > Pseudomonas > Pseudomonas sp. NFX224. The sequence continues at coordinate 1,871,826 of NZ_CP183416.1, forward strand.
GGTTTCAGACGATGGAGGAGCTTGATGGCGCGCTCGCTGCGCTCAAGGATTATTTGAAAGATATTCAATGAATGGCCAACGCCCGATAGCAGATATTCAATGAATGAAGGGCGCGACCTAAAAAGCGGACACCCTCGCAATGATCGCACCAACGCTAATTAAATAAGCTGTAGTGAAATCTGCTGCCAAAGAAAATAATTATCCAATACAAAAATAAGCCTGCACACAGACTAACGCTCATTATTTCTCATACACCTTTCCGTTAGAGGAATTATTGACTGCAATGGTAGATAACGTACCCACTGAGAGCAGAATCAGCGACAGCGCTGGCACTGCAACCTCAAAGCCTTTGAACTCCAAAAAACTGGATCGCCCACGACTTCCATAAGGCAGCACGATGCATTTAAAATAAATTGAATACCCGGCCAATGTTAAAAAAACCAAGGAAATAACGCTGAGCAAAACCACCAACCGGATCTTGTGCGTCTTCGACACAATGATTTTTTTTGACTCATGTCTTAATTTTCTACATCCATAGCAGTAACCACTTTTAATCCCCCTTTGACCTGCTTCATTTACTGTACCGCAATTTCTGCACTTCCTTGCTATTGGCTGAATTTTCCCATGAGCCATCAGTTCGCGCCCTTCGCCATGTCTAACTTTCCAGTAACAATTTCTTACTGCCGTGGCAGTCCAGGCAAGGCCAACCAAAAACAAGAAGGACGCCTCGAACTACGCGTTAGAATCAAACGACCAAAAGCCGAAAGACGAGCATTGCAAAAAACAATATCCCCCCAGTAATCCATGGCGCCAACAACTTTCTCTTCAAATGACTCGGCAAACTCGATAATTCATTTTTCTCGACAAGACCTCGTTTCTCGCAAATCCTGGGAATCAAAAACATCAATGCAATTGAACAATTCTTCGTAACTGTACCGAGCAACCCTAAGCCCGATAAACCCTCTCGATTATTCGCCACAAACCTACTACTACTAAGATGTCTTTCAATCAAATCGGTAAACAGATAAGAGGACACAAATATCCAGCATATCGAAAGAAATAAACATGCCATTATAACCAGCCCAACGACCGCCAACGTAAGCTCACTCATGGTAAAGTGTTGTCATAAATTACGTCTCCTATCCATTCTCCGGCATTACCACCAATTTCCCCACCACCCCATCCACCTAACGCGCCCCCAATTACAGCACAAGCCAAGGCTCCAGCGCCTCCTGTGACGAATCCGAGCGCAACACAACCAATCGTAGCCGCACCGCCTCCTACTGTTCCTCCAAAGGTTCCACCAATAACATTTCCAGACAATTTACCACCTTCAACATATTTAGCTTTTCTGCACTGTACTTCGCGCCCAGTGGTACACGCGGCGTAGATAGATGTTCCTGTTGCGGCCACATTCAGACCTATACCCAAATAAGTGCCTGATTTCATGAGACGCGAAGCTTTCGCCACGCCATTAATAGTTTCGGCGTAACCTGCTATCACCCCTGAGTGCAAATAGCTTCTCGTGGATATCCCAAGCATATTTTTTATCGAGCCTTGATTGCGCAGGCCTGATCCATATCTGGCAAAACCCTTCAGTTGATTATCAAGTTTTCCAAAGAGTGCCCTGCGCTTTCCTAAAAAATCTTCTCGAGCTTGAGACGTCCCATTTCTGAGATGATCACGATGAGCCGCTTCAATGTCTTCAAGGGTTTGCTTGATTCCATCAAGGTGTTTACTTCAGGCTGCGCCAACGCTACCTACCCCTATCGATGTATACCCAAGTGTTGTTGCTATGAACTCATGATTCTCAACTAAAAACCCATCACTTTGCATTCCATTGGCCATTAGTGCCAAATGAACTTCAGATGCCTTATTCATGTAGAACGCCTCTTCGGCCGTACAGGACGGCGTCGAATTATCACCTACAATTATTATTTCGCCCGGCAGCACCACTGCATTGACAACATGTGCATTTAACACATCAAATTTTGACGCTGAGCTTTTGCCAAGTTGCAATGTCGCCTTTAAATATGAATAAGGCTGCATCCTTGAATTTACAAAGATCTCTGGCATGGATGGCGGCCTCAGGAGTATTTCTTATTGCTGATACGGTCCCAACCGCCCGCTACGTTACCTCCGCCGGCACCATCCGTTCTTTTTTGCTGGGTGTAGATCGTCTTAATACGCCCGTAGTTCAAGCTGATGCTTTCAGTAGGCACGCCATCATTTGCACTTTGTGAGTAGCTCGAAATGATGACTTCTTCCAATGTGATCTCAAAATACTTCTGCTTCTCGCCTCCGGCGCGATGCAATGTCAAAACAACTTCCTTCAGATGATCACCTGCGCAGCTGATCTCTATGAACTTACAACTGGATTTGTCCAGGTTCTTGGTGAACGTGAAGTCGCTAACGGTCGTGCGCCCCGATGAGGCGCCACCTGCAGAGCTGGCTGTAGCGGAAGCGCTTTGATGAGTGCCGAAGTTGTATCCGGTAATTTCTATCCAATCCTTATGTTGCTCGTCCAGCGCTTCGCCTGGAATACCTTCAATTTTGATAAAAGCGTCGAACGCCATGAGACCGCTCCTTGGCAGTGGGTAGTTTGTCTTTTTAAAGGAGCAGGAAATCTACGCCGTTCGGGATAAGCGTTGACTCATTCAGACATCGCCAAAAAACAGAATCAGATGCTTCCGATTCTGTTTGGGCAGACGGATGTAGGACATTTCCGCTCACTAGGCATTGGAGCGGGTTTGGGGGTGCAGCGGAAGGATCGACACATCTGCTCCGCAGAATTACCCTCGATTCTGATGCTTCTTCTCACCTAAAATGCTTGCTATACATCACCCATCGACAAGCCCTTCGGGCATTAGGTCGGTGTGTGAACGCCCTTGCGGCGCTCATCTAGACTTAATGGATAGTCGTAGACAGAACTGAACACGTCGCTTTGGTGCAGTTGAATCAATAGCCGCGTGGCAATCTGCCTTTTATGCCCTGAAAGATGTGCGACAGAGATCGCATCGGGCACAACAAGATGCCCGCCAAGGGTGCCCTGGCCACCGGCCTGAAATCCACGATACCGTGACGTGGTGTGAATGCCGCAGCCGACACTTTCGGACAACCGACGACCTTCTGGTTTGTCCGTGACCGTGAGGATTGCTGAATGCCTGATGAGATGTTGCACCTGCCTGTGGTCAACAGTCTGCTGGAGCGCCATAAGGGCACCCCGGGTGCGCTGTTGCCCATTCTTCATGATATTCAGGAGCGCATCGGTTACGTCCCCGATGCCGCCGTCCCCGAGATTGCCCATGCCCTCAACCTGAGCCTGGCCGAGGTGCGGGGGGTGATCAGTTTTTACCATGACTTCCGTACTGCACCGCCCGCCCGGCATATCCTGCGGCTGTGCCGGGCCGAGTCGTGCCAGAGCCGTGGTGCCGAACAGTTGGCCGCGCAGTTGCGTGAGCGGCTGCAACTGGATGATCACGGCAGCAGCGCCGATGGCAGCATCAGTTTGCGTCCGGTGTATTGCCTGGGTGCCTGCGCCTGTTCGCCGGCGCTGGAGCTGGATGGCCGGGTGCATGCGCGGCTCAGTGCCGAGCGGCTGGATGCGTTGCTTGATGCTTGCCGGGAGGACGCGTGATGCCGACTCTTTATCTGCCTTGTGATTCGCTGGCCCGTGCCGTGGGGGCCGATGAGGTGGCGGTGGCGCTGATTACTCAGGCTCGGGAACGCAATCTATCGCTGGAGTTGCAGCGCACCAGTTCACGTGGCCTGTATTGGCTGGAATCGTTGCTGGAAATGGACACGCCGCAGGGCCGTATCGGCTTCGGCCCGCTGACGGCTGCCGATGTACCCTCGGTGCTTGAAGCGCTGGACAATCCATCCGCTCATCCGCTGGCCTTGGGGCTGGTGGAAGAACTGCCTTATCTGAAGTCTCAACAACGTCTGCTCTTCGCCCGCGCCGGCATCACCCGGCCGCTGTCGCTGGACGATTATCGAGCCCACGGCGGTTTCGACGGTTTGACGAGGGCCGTCAGCATTGGCGGTGAACAGACTGCGACGGCGGTGTTCGACTCCGGCCTGCGTGGCCGTGGCGGCGCGGCCTTCCCGGCCGGGATCAAATGGCGCACGGTGCGCGGCACTCAGGCGGCGCAGAAGTACATCGTGTGCAACGCCGACGAAGGTGACTCCGGCACTTTCGCCGACCGCATGCTGATGGAAGGCGACCCTTTCCTGCTGATTGAAGGCATGGCGATTGCCGGCATTACCGTCGGCGCCACCTTCGGCTACATCTATGTGCGCTCGGAATACCCGGATGCCGTGGCCACCCTGCGCGCAGCGCTGAACATCGCCCGAGATGCCGGTTACCTCGGCGCCGATGTTGGTGGCAGCGGCCAAGCCTTCGATATGGAAGTGCGCGTGGGTGCCGGTGCCTACATCTGCGGTGAAGAAACCGCGCTGCTGGACTCGCTCGAAGGCAAGCGCGGGATCGTCCGCGCCAAGCCGCCGATTCCGGCATTGCAGGGTTTGTTCGGCCTGCCGACGCTGGTGCACAACGTGCTGACGTTGGCCTCGGTGCCGCTGATTCTGGCCAAGGGTGCGCAGTTCTATCGTGATTACGGCATGGGCCGTTCCCTCGGCACTATGCCCTTCCAATTGGCGGGCAATGTGCGTCACGGTGGTCTGGTGGAACGGGCCTTTGGCCTGACCTTGCGCGAACTGGTGGAAGACTACGGCGGCGGCACCGCCAGTGGCCGACCGCTGAAAGCTGCGCAGGTCGGCGGCCCGTTAGGTGCCTGGGTGCCGCCTTCGCAATTCGATACTCCGCTGGATTACGAAGCCTTCGCCGCCATGGGCGCGATGCTTGGTCACGGCGGTGTGGTAGTGGCCGACGACACCCTGGACATGGCCCGCATGGCACGCTTCGCCATGCAGTTCTGCGCCGAGGAATCCTGTGGCAAATGCACGCCTTGTCGTATCGGCTCGACCCGTGGCGTCGAGGTAATCGACCGCCTGCTGGCCGCGCCGGACCAGAACAGTCGCGATGCGCAGGTGATCATCCTCAAGGACCTGTGCGACACCCTGCAATACGGTTCGCTGTGCGCGTTGGGCGGCATGACGTCTTATCCCGTGGCCAGCGCCCTCAAGCACTTCCCTGCCGACTTCGGCCTGCACGCCTCGGAGGCCGAGCAATGATCACTCTCTTCGACCCGAAAACCGATATCGACCTGGGCACGCCCGCCCGTGACAGCCAGGTGCAAGTCACCCTGAACATCGACGGCCGCAGCATCAGCGTGCCCGAAGGCACTTCGGTGATGCGCGCCGCTGCAATGATGGGCACCACCATTCCCAAACTCTGTGCCACCGACAGCCTGGAAGCCTTTGGCTCCTGCCGCATGTGCCTGGTGGAGATCGACGGCATGCGCGGTTATCCGGCGTCCTGCACCACACCGGTCAGCGAAGGCATGAGCGTGCACACCCAGACGCCCAAGCTCGCGACCCTGCGGCGCAACGTCATGGAGTTGTACATTTCCGATCACCCGCTGGACTGCCTGACCTGCTCGGCCAACGGCAACTGCGAGCTGCAGACCGTGGCCGGTCAAGTCGGCCTGCGGGAAGTGCGCTACGGCTATGAAGGCGACAACCATCTGGCCGATGTGAAGGACACGTCCAACCCCTATTTCGACTACGACCCGAGCAAGTGCATCGTCTGCAACCGCTGCGTGCGCGCCTGCGAAGAAACCCAGGGCACCTTTGCCCTGACCATTACCGGACGCGGTTTTGAATCCCGGGTGGCCGCTGCCGGTGGCGAGAACTTCCTCGACTCGGAATGCGTGTCCTGCGGCGCCTGTGTGCAAGCCTGCCCTACCGCGACGCTGATGGAAAAAAGCGTGGTCGAACTGGGCCAGCCGGAACGCAGCGTGATCACCACATGCGCGTATTGCGGTGTGGGTTGTTCGTTCCGCGCCGAGATGAAAGGCGACCAACTGGTGCGCATGGTTCCGGACAAGAACGGCCAGGCCAACCACGGCCACTCCTGCGTCAAAGGGCGCTTTGCCTGGGGTTATGCGACTCACCCGGATCGCATCACCAAACCGATGATCCGCAAGCACATCAGCGACCCGTGGCAGGAAGTCAACTGGGATGAAGCGGTGACTTACGCCGCCAGCGAATTCCGTCGGCTGCAGCAAAAATATGGCCGCGATTCCATTGGTGGCATCACCTCCAGCCGCTGCACCAACGAAGAAACCTATCTGGTGCAAAAACTGGTGCGCGCCGCGTTCGGCAATAACAACGTCGACACTTGTGCGCGGGTTTGTCATTCGCCGACCGGTTATGGTTTGAAGCAAACGCTGGGCGAATCTGCCGGCACCCAGAGTTTCGACTCGGTGATGCAGGCCGACGTGATTCTCGTCATGGGTGCCAACCCGAGCGACGCGCATCCGGTGTTCGCTTCGCAGCTCAAACGCCGCCTGCGTGAAGGCGCGCGGCTGATCGTCATCGATCCACGACGCATTGATCTGGTGGACTCGGTGCACGCCCGCGCCGAAGTGCATCTGGCGCTGCGTCCCGGCACCAACGTCGCCATGCTCAATGCGCTGGCCCATGTGATTGTCACCGAAGGCTTGCTCAATCAGGCCTTTATCGATGCCCGCTGCGAAGGCAGCGATTTCGCCAACTGGCGCGAGTTCGTCAGCCGTGCCGAAAACTCACCGGAAGTGCTTGGCCCTGTCTGCGGTGTACCCGCTGCCGACATCCGTGCCGCCGCCCGCCTCTATGCCACTGGAGGCAATGCGGCGATCTACTACGGATTGGGCGTGACCGAGCACAGTCAGGGCAGCACGGCGGTCATGGGCATCGCCAACCTCGCCATGGCCACCGGCAACATCGGCCGCGAAGGCGTGGGCGTGAACCCGCTGCGGGGGCAGAACAACGTGCAGGGTTCCTGTGACATGGGCTCCTTCCCCCATGAGTTGCCCGGTTACCGGCACATCTCTAACGAAGGAGTGCGCACACAGTTCGAACAGGCGTGGAACGTCACCCTGCAACCCGAACCGGGTTTGCGCATCCCCAACATGTTCGAGTCGGCGCTGGCCGGCAGTTTCAAAGGCTTGTATTGCCAGGGTGAAGACATCGCTCAGAGCGATCCGAATACCCAGCATGTCACCGCCGCTTTGTCGGCGATGGAATGCGTGGTGGTGCAGGACATTTTCCTCAACGAAACCGCCAAGTTCGCCCATGTGTTTTTGCCGGGCAGTTCGTTCCTGGAAAAGGACGGCACTTTCACCAACGCCGAACGACGCATCTCCCGTGTGCGCAAGGTCATGGAGCCGCTCGGCGGCAAGGCCGACTGGGAAGGCACGGTGGCCTTGGCCAATGCCTTGGGTTACCCGATGAATTACCAGCATCCGTCGCACATCATGGATGAAATCGCCAGCCTGACGCCGACTTTCACCAACGTCAGCTACGCCGAACTGGACCGCCACGGCAGCCTGCAATGGCCCTGCAACGCGGCGGCACCGGACGGCACGCCGACCATGCACATCGAAGAGTTTGTGCGCGGCAAGGGGCGCTTCATGCTCACCGGCTACGTGCCGACCGAGGAGAAAGTCAACGCTCGCTATCCGCTGCTGCTGACCACCGGACGCATCCTCAGCCAGTACAACGTCGGCGCGCAAACCCGGCGAACCGACAACGTTGCCTGGCATGACGAAGATCGTCTGGAAATCCACCCGACCGACGCCGAGAGCCGTGGCATCAACGAAGGTGACTGGGTCGGCATCGGCAGCCGCGCCGGGCAGACCGTGTTGCGGGCGCGGATTACCGAGCGGGTCGCGCCGGGCGTGGTGTACACCACGTTCCACTTCCCGGAATCGGGGGCCAACGTGATCACCACCGACAACTCGGACTGGGCGACTAACTGTCCGGAATACAAGGTCACGGCCGTGGAAGTCAGCCGCGTTTATCACCCTTCGGAATGGCAGAAACGCTTTCAGGCATTCAGCGATGAGCAGCATCGTTTGCTGAAGGAACGTCGGCATCCCGAGAAAGCCGAGGTGCGCAAATGAGCACGGACAACCTGATCAAGATGGCCAACCAGATCGGTCAGTACTTTGCGACGCAACCGGACCAGGAACAGGCGGTGCTCAGCGTGCGCAATCACCTGCAGATGTTTTGGGCACCGAGCATGCGTAAGGAATTGCTGGCGTGGCAGACGGAGCATCAGGGGGCGGATTTGCATCCGTTGGTGCAGGCGGCGGTGAGTGGGGCGGGTTGGGAGGCTTAAACCTGGACGAATACCCTGGGCCTGCTGACTGAAAAACCTGTAGGAGCGAGCCTGCTCGCTCCTACAGGGTTCGCGTTATTTTGCAGTCAGTTCAGAGCAAGTGCTGGGAAATCAGCTTCGAGACCTCGACCATCGAGGTCTTGCCGGTGAATTCGAACTTCACTTTGCCCAGTGACGAAAAATAGATTTCCAATTCGCAATCCAGATCAAACGTCCCCGACGTTTCCACCGAGTACGCCACGATGTTTTTGTACGGCAACGAGGTGAAGTCTTTCTTGCTGCCGGTGATGCCCTGCACGTTCACCGCGATGATGCGTTTGTTGGTGAACACCACGCCGTCGCGCATGGATTTGTAGGCGTCGATGACTTTCTCACCGTCCAGCAACAGGGCGGTCACGCGTTCGGCGTATTCGTCGTTTTGCTTGAGCTTGAAGAATCCCTTGTTGTTGAAGTCGATCATGGGTCATTCCCTGTGGGTCAAAACCCGCATCTAAACACGACTTCATGGCATTGAGCCTGTCTTACTTGTCGCCACCTGTTACCCGCACCGCGATCTCGATCGCCCGCACGCTGATTGCCGCGAAGATTGCGGTCAGCAACACGCCGTTGAACCCGAGCAATATCGCCAGCAGCCGCGACAGCGCCATTTTCGGCACGAGTTCGCCATAACCAATGGTCAAGCCGGTCACGAATCCGAAGTAGATGCCGTCAAAAGGCTCCCAACCCTCCACATAGCTGATGATCAGGCCAAACGTAACGATGACAATCAGCATGGTGGACAGGATCGGCCAGACGATTCGAAGGTAGTAACCGACGGCTTTGTAGAACTCTCGACGGATGTGCGACGTGTGGACGAGTTTCATGTCTTGGGTTTCCTGTGGGCGGCAGGCGGATTGGCACCCAACAGCTTGGCACAAGAATTGGAAATCGATGGCCAGGCCCTCGACCCGGTGACGGCCGAGGGCACAGCGTTTAGTCCGCTTCAGTTTCCCGGATCAGCTTCTTGTTGATCTTGCCGACGCTAGTCTTGGGGATTTCCGCGACGAACTTGAACTGCTTGGGGATCGCCCATTTGTTGATGCGCCCGCCATCGACGAAGGCTTGCAGGTGGGTTTCCAGGTGTTTGCGGTCAAGGTACTGGCCCGGTTCGCAGACGACCATGGCCATCGGGCGCTCTCCCCACTGTTCATCGGCGATTCCCACCACCGCGACCGACATCACCGCCGGGTGCTGGCTGATCAGGCTTTCCAGCTCCAGCGAACTGATCCACTCGCCGCCGGTCTTGATCACGTCCTTGATCCGGTCCTTGATTTCCACACCGCCCAATTCATCGATCGACGCCATGTCACCGGTGTGCAGCCAGCCGTCGTGCCAGAGTTCGGCGCCCTTCTCCTTATCCTTCAAATAGCCCTGAGTCAGCCACGGCGCGCGCACCACGATTTCGCCGAGCGATTCGCCGTCGTGGGCGACATCGTTGCCTTCGGCGTCGATGATTTTCAGATCGACCATCGGCACCGTCGTGCCGGTCTTGATGCGGATCGGCAGTTGGGCTTCGGTAGATAGCTTGAGGTCTTCGTCGCGCAGGTAGGTCACGCACAGCAACGGGCAGGTTTCCGACATGCCGTATCCGGCGTGCACCACCATGCCTTTGCCGCTGGCTTCATGGGCGATACCGAGCGTCAGCGCGCTGCCGCCCAGGAGCATTTTCCAGCCATCGAAACGCGCCTGTTTGCCTTCCTCACAGTTGAGGATCATTTGCAGGATGGTCGGCACGCAGTGCGAGAACGTGACCTTCTCTTCGCGATAGAGCCGCACCAGGCTGTTGGGTTCGTAGCGGCCGGGGTAGACCTGCTTGATGCCCATCAGGGTCGCGACATAGGGCACGCCCCACGCGTGTACGTGGAACATCGGCGTGATCGGCATGTACACGTCGTCGGAGCGCAGCAGTGGCTGGCCCTGATAAACGCCCAGCGTGCCCACGGCATTCAGGGTGTGCAACACCAATTGCCGATGGGTGAAGTACACGCCTTTCGGGTCGCCGGTGGTGCCCGTGGTGTAGAACAGGGTAGCGACCGAGTTCTCGTCGAAATCGGGGAAGTCGTATTGCTCGGATGCTTTGGACAGCAGGTTTTCATACTCACCCAGCACCGGCAAAGACGTCTCGACTGGCGTGTCGTCGGTCAGCTGGAGGTAGCCTTTTACGGTGGTCAACCGCCCGTGAATCTGCTCAACCAGCGGCATGAAATCATCATGCACCAGCACCAGATCATCCTCGGCGTGGTTCATGGTGTAGAGCACCTGCTCCGGCGAGAGGCGAATGTTCACCGTGTGCAGCACCGCGCCGATCATCGGCACGGCGAAGAAGCATTCCAGGTAGCGGTGGCTGTCCCAGTCGAGCAAGGCCACGGTGTCGCCGGCCTTCACGCCAGCCGCCGTCAGCGCGTTGGCCAGACGGCGGATGCGCTTGTTGAGCGTCTGGTAGCTGTAGCGCAGTTTGTCGGCGTAGACGATTTCCCGGCCCGGCTCGTAGCGCACGCCGGACAGCAGCAATTGCTTGATCAGCAGCGGGTAGGCGTAGGCGCCGTCGGCGGGCGGAATTATTTTTGTCGCCATCATGTTGGGGCTCCTTGTCCTTTCAGAACTGGTCAGCTTGCAACGCGAACAGGCATTCGCTGCCAGCCTTGGCCGAGGCGCTCAGCGAGTGAATGCGCGGCAACAGGCGGGCGAAGTAGAAGCGTGCGGTGGCCAGTTTGCTGACGTAGAAATCGTCCTTCGAATGGGTGCTCATCGCAGCCTTGGCCATGCGCGCCCACAGGTAGGCATAGGCGGTGTAGCCGAATACGTGCAGGTACTCGACCGAGGCCGCGCCGATTTCATTCGGGTTGGTTTGTGCACGGTCAAGCAGCCACGCAGTCAGTTCGTCCAGGGTGTCGACGGCGGCGTTCAGCGGCTTGGTGAACTCGCCAAGATCGGCGCAGGCGTTGGCGGTGAAGTTGCGGATTTCCGAAGCGAACAAACGGTAAAGCGCCCCGCCGCTGCCGACGATCTTGCGCCCGGCGAGGTCCAGGGACTGGATGCCGTTGGTGCCTTCGTAGATCTGCGTGATGCGCACGTCACGCACCAGTTGCTCCTGGCCCCACTCGCGGATGTAGCCGTGACCGCCGAACACCATCTGGCCGTGCAAGGTGGTTTCCAGGCCCATGTCGGTGAGGAAGGCCTTGGCCACCGGGGTCAGCAACGCCACCAGCTCTTGGGCGCGGTTGCGGGTAACCTCATCTTCACTGAACTTGGCAGTGTCCAGTTGCAGCGCGACGTAGCTGGAGAACGCACGACCGCCTTCGTTCAGAGCTTTCATGGTCAGCAGCATGCGGCGCACGTCCGGATGCACGATGATCGGGTCGGCAGCTTTGTCCTTGTGCTGCGCGCCGGTCGGTGCACGGCTTTGCAGACGGTCACGGGCGTAGGCGACGGCGTTCTGGTAGGAGCGCTCGCCCTGCGCCAGGCCTTGAATCCCTACGCCCAAGCGCTCGTAATTCATCATGGTGAACATCGCCGCCAGGCCTTTGTTCGGCGCGTCGACGATCCAGCCGGTGGCGCCGTCGAAGTTCATCACACAAGTGGCGGACGCCTTGATGCCCATCTTGTGTTCGATGGAACCGCAGGACAGCGCGTTGCGTTCGCCCAGTGAGCCGTCGTCGTTGACCAGCACTTTCGGCACCAGAAACAGCGAGATGCCTTTGGGCCCCGCCGGTGCATCCGGCAGTCGCGCCAGCACCAGATGGATGATGTTTTCCGTCAGGTCGTGCTCGCCGCCAGTGATGAAAATCTTGCTGCCGCTGACCTTGTAGCTGCCGTCGGCCTGAGGCTCGGCGCGGGTGCGGATCATGCCGAGGTCGGTGCCGGCATGGGCTTCGGTCAGGCACATCGAACCGGTCCAGGTGCCGGCGTACATGTTCGGCAGGTACTGGGTTTTCAGCGCTTCGCTGGCGTGGGCGTTGATCGACAGGCAGGCGCCTGCCGTCAGCATCGGGTACAGGCCGAAGGACAGGCTGGCCGCGTTGACCATTTCTTCGACCTGCGCCGAAATGACCTTGGGCATGCCCATGCCACCGAACTGCGGATCACCACCCACACCGACCCAACCGCCCTCGGCGAAGGCCTGATAGGCCTCGGCAAAACCGTCTGCGGCACCGACCACGCCGCTGTCCCAGGTGCAGCCCTGTTCGTCGCTGGCGCGGTTGAGTGGCGCGATCACTTCGCCGCTGATCTTGCCGGCCTCTTCCAGAATGGCGGAAGCGGTTTCTTCGTCGATCACTTCGGCCAGGCCCGGCAATTTGGCCCACAACCGGGACACCTGGAAAACCTCGTTGAGTACGAAGCGCATGTCGCGCAGAGGAGCTTTGTAGTCAGACATTGTTGGCTTACTCGGAAGTGGTCAGGGCATGAGTCACGCCCGGACGTTCAGTGGTTTCAGTGGTTTCGGCCGGCGTGGCGGGTGCGGTTTGCGGCACCCGTTCACGCAGCAGGAAATACGACAGGGCTGGAATGAGGATCAGCGCGCCGAGCATGTTCCACAGGAACATGAAGGTCAGCAGGATGCCCATGTCGGCCTGGAACTTGATCGGCGACCAGACCCAGCACACCACGCCCGCCGCGAGGGTGATGCCCACCAGCCCGACCACCCGACCGGTGAACGACACGGCGTTGCGGTAGGCCTGGGACAGTGGCAAGCCCTGGCGCTGGAAGTGCAGTTGCACGCTGAGCAGGTACAAGGCGTAGTCGACGCCGATGCCCACGCCGAGGGCGATCACTGGCAGGGTCGCGACTTTGACGCCGATGCCCATGGCAACCATCAGCGCTTCGCAGAGAATCGAAGTCAGCACCAGCGGCAACAGCGCGACCAGCGTGGCGCGCCAGCTGCGGAAGGTGATCAGGCAGAACAGCGTCACCGCCGCATAGACGTAGAGCAGCATGGTGCGATTGGCTTCGCGCACGACGATGTTGGTCGCCGCTTCGATGCCCGCCGTACCGGCCGCCAACAGGAACTGGCGATCCTCGGTGCGGTTTTCCTTGGCGAATTTGTCAGCAATCGCCACCACGGCGTCGAGGGTCTCGGCCTTGTGATCCTTGAGGAAGGTGATCACCGGCATCAGCGAACAATCGGTGTTGAACAGCTCCGGCGAATTGACCGAGGCTTGCTGCGCGGCGTAGTTGAGTACGTCCTGATTGCGCTGGATGCTGTTGAGTTTTGGGTTGCCTTCATAGGTGCCGGCCGTGATTTGCCGCACGGCGTTGACCAGCGAAGCGGTGGCCTGCACGCCCGGATACTGCTGCAGCTCCCACGCCAGGCGGTCGGCGAGCACCAGGGTTTTGTAGTTGAGGCAGCCTTCCGGCGCGGTCTTGATCATCACCGCGAACAGGTCGCTCGACAGCGCGTAATGCTGGGTGATGTAGGCGTTGTCGCGGTTGTAGCGCGAGTCGGCGCGCAGCTCCGGCGCACCGCTTTCCAGGTCGCCGATTTTCAGGTTGAGGCTGACCATGAAACCGCCAACTCCCATCAGCACCGCGACCAATACCGCGCCGGTTGCCCACTTCGCAGTGGTGAAGCGATCGAGCAAGTCCCAGAGCTTGCCGAAGCCTTTGTGTTTGTCGGCGCGGGTGTCGATCTTCAAAGCACGCTCGGCAGCCTTGGCGCCAACGCCGACGTACGACAATGCCACCGGCATCAATAACAGCGAGGTGAAGATCAGCACCGCAACACCAATGCTGGCGGTGATCGCCAGGTCCTGGATCACCGGGATGTCGATCAGCATCAGCACGGCGAAACCCACGGCATCGGCGAGCAACGCGGTGACCCCGGCGATGAACAAGCGGCGGAAGGTGTAGCGCGCGGCGATCAGTTTGTGGGTGCCGCGAGCGATGTCCTGCATGATCCCGTTCATCTTCTGTGCGGCGTGGGACACACCGATGGCGAAGATCAAGAACGGCACCAGCACCGAGTACGGATCGATGGCATAGCCGAGCCAGGCGACGATGCCCAGTTGCCAGACCACTGCGATCAGCGAGCAGCCAACCACCAGCAATGTGCTGCGCACGCAACGGGTGTAGGCGTAGATGATCGCCAGCGAAGTGATCACCGCCAGGCCGAAAAACATCATCACTTGAATCAGGCCATCGATCAGGGCGCCCATCAGTTTGGCGAAGCCGATCACCCGCACCTTGTACTGGCCCTTGCCCTCTTCCCCGGCCTTGCGTGCAGTGCTGTCACCGGCGAATTCGATCTTGTCGCGCAACTGCTCTTCGAGCATCTGCGAGAAGGCGTGGTAGTTGATGGGTTGGCCACCGGCGGCGGCTTTGTCCAGCAGCGGCACGATCAGCATGGTCGACTTGAAGTCGCTAGCCACCAGGCTGCCGACTAGACCGGCGCGGGAGATGTTCTGGCGCAGTTGCTCGATTTGCTCAGGCTGACCGGAATAGGTGTCGGGCATCACCGGGCCACCCTGGAAGCCTTCCTCGGTGACTTCGGTCCAGCGCACGGCCGGGCTCCACAGCGATTTCATCCAGGCGCGGTCGACGCCTTCGGTGAGGAACAGTTGGTCGTTGACCTGTTTGAGAACGTCGAGGTAAGCCGGGTCGAAAATATCGCCTTGGGTGTTCTCGACCACCACGCGCACGGAGTTGCCCAGACCGCGCAACGACTGGCGGTTTTCCAGGAAGTTCTGGATATAGGGTTGGCTCTGCGGAATCATTTTTTCGAAGCTGGGGCGCAGCTCAAGGCGTGTCACGGCCATGTAGGCAAAGACGACTGTGGCGAACGCCATCAGCAGCATGAAAAACGGCCGGAAGTTGAACACCAGGCGTTCGAGGCGGTTGCCGGAACGCTGGTCGAAATCGCGTAATTCGCGGATCACCGGCATGGCGTCTTGTTTGATATTGCCCATGTCTGGGTTCTCGCTCTTAGGGTTCGAGGGCTAGCGTCTGGGCGCCACGGCTGCCCGCGACCACCAACGTGCCAGCGGCGGACTGGGTGGCACCGGCGACCGGCGTCGGCACCGGTTGGCGCAGCAGCTGCAATTGCGCGCCCGTGCCCTGGCTGACCAGCATCTGTCCGCCTTGGGTGAACAAGCGGTAATTGCCGGCGGCATCGATCAGGCCAGCGGTGACGCTGACGTGCAGGCCGGTGTCGAGCGCGGTCCAGTTCTGGCCGCCATCGATGCTGCGCAACACATTGCCGCGCAGGCCGTAGACCAGCACTTCGCCGGGCTTGCCAAGCACGCCGAAGAAGCTGCCCTGATACGGCGTCGGCACGGCGGCGAAGCGTTGGGTGTTCTCATCCCATTTGAGCAACAGGCCTTGCTCGCCAGCGATGTACAGCGCATCGCCGGTGGAGGCGATGGCGTTGAGGTGGAAACTCTGTGGGTTGTCGGTGCGGTCCTGGAATGGCGTCCAGCTCTGGCCACCGTCGTCAGTGCGCAAGATCAGGTTGAACACACCGACCACGTAGCCGGTCTTGTCGTTGGAGAACCAGACGTCGAGCAGCGGTTTGTCCGCGCCCTGCTCGACCAATCGCTGGCCCTCGGCAACCAGCAGCGGCCATTGCTCGTTGCCCGGCTCGGCGGTGGCCAGCGCGGTGTAATGCTTGACCAACAAAGCGCCGATCTGACGACCGTCGAGTTGCTTGTGCCAGGTCGCACCGGCGTCACTGCTGTGCAGCACCACGCCGTCGTTACCCACCGCCCAGCCTTGGGTGGTGGTCGGAAAATTCACCGCCGTGAGGTCGGCACTGGCCGGCACGGTGGCCTGCTTCCAGTGCTGACCGGAATCATCGGAAAACAGAATATGGCCACGCTGGCCGACGGCGATCACGCGCTCACCGGCGCGGGCCATACCGGACAACGGGCTTTTCATGGCCAAGGCGCTGACCTTGACAGGCAGGTCCAGCACATCAACGTAATCAGCCGCGTGGGTGATGCCCTGCAACAGGCCGAGCACCACGCCAAACGCCAGCTGCAACATATTATTTTTATACGAACACATACCGCGTCCTCTTCGGAAAACCGCGCCGGGACACACGTCCGTGTGCCTGACGTTGAAACCTGGCGCCGCGCAGGTCATGTGGGAGCGAGCAGGCTCGCTCCCACACTGGATCGTGGCTTAGCGAATACCGGCGCCGGCCAGGGATTCCGACGACCACTGCGCCTTGGAGAGCGGGTCGATGTACTTGATGCCGCCATACGGGCCGACCACACCGTTGATGTTGTAAGTGCCGCCGACCAGGTCGTAGATCATGAAGGGCGTGGAGTCCGGCACTTGCTTGTCATAGCTCTGGCTGAGGAAGGCAAAGGAACCGCGATAGAGCTGACCACGGGCGTCATATTGATCCGAGGCCAGAGCGGTCCAGCTGTCTTCGTCGAGGTAGAAGCGGCGCTTGGCGTAGATGTGGCGAGCACCGGCCTTGAGGGTGCCTTCGACGACCCACACACGGTGTTTTTCCCAGCGCACGAAGTCCGGTGCGAGGTGGTTGGCGGTGGTCAGCGACTTCGGATCCTGGACGTAGGTCAGCTTGTAGGTGTTGTAGGGCACGATCATTTCCTGCTTGCCCACCAGCTTCCAGTCGTAGCGATCCAGCGCACCGTTGAACACGAACACGTCATCGTAGGTGCCCGCGCCGGCGGTCCCCGGGTTCGGCGTGTCGTAGGCCAGGTTCGGCGCCAGTTTCACTCGACGCTGACCCGGCAGGTATTGCCAGGCGCGGCGTGGTTGCTGCAACGGGTTGGCCGCGTCCTTGAGCATGATCGCTTCCCCGGCACGGCGCGCAGGACCGGTGTAGGACAGCTTCATCTGGTAGTACACGTCGGCGCTGCTGATCGGCTGCGTCAGGTTTTCGTAGATCGGGTAGGAAATGAATGCCTGCCCGGTGATCGCCAGGCTCGCAATGCCGGCGGAATCGACGTTCCACGAGTCGTACTTGGTGTTGATGCTCACGCCCTGATAACGCAGCAGGAAGTTCCACATCGCTTCGTTGCCCGACTGCGGAATCGGGAACGGTGCGCCCGGCAGCACGTTGTCGATGGCCAGCCCACCTTCGAGGGACTTGGCGCCGCTGGCGTTCTTCACGCCGTTATCCAGAATGGCCTGGGGCAACGAGACGCTGCGGTGAGTCGGGAACACATCGACACGAAACGTCGGGAAGCGCTTGGCCAGTTCGACCGTGGTGGCGCTGAGCATGCTCTTGTACTGATCGACGTTCTTGCCGTCGATCACCAACAGCGGTTTTTCGCTGGCGAACGGGTCCGGACGCATGCTGTCGCCGGCTTTGAAACTGGCCGGCGGCGTGGTCAGGCCACCGTTGTAGGCGGGGATGGAACCATCAGCGTTCCCGGCCTTTTCGGCGCCCACCAGCGTCAGGCTGCTGCCGAGCTTGGCAACGTCCTGAGGTGAAACAGCGGCCTGTGCCTGCGCGGCAAGGACCATGGCCAGCGAAGCGGCCAACACGGTTTGTGCGAATTTCATGTTGTTATTCTCCTGCTTGCATTGAGCAAATCAGTGGTGAATCAAAAAGTGGTTTTCATCGTCAGGTACACGGCGCCACGGTCCTCAGTCGTTGCACCGCCACCGGAGAAGGCCGAGTAGCCTCCGGCGTAACAGGCGTAGTTTTCGTTACCGCTGAAGGCGTTCGGCGTGGAGCCGTCGCCACCGGTCGGGCCGGTGCTTGTGCCGCTGACGTTGCACTTGTCGGTCTTGCCGAAAGAGTCCACGTACTTCAGGTCGACGAAGTATTTGTTGTACACAACGGCCCCGAGGCCGACGGCGTAGTTACCGGTGTCTTTGGCACCGCCACCGGAGACCGGTGACACGCCGTCGAGACCGACGTTGACGGACATCGGCGCATTGAGGTCGACACCGGGGAATACCTGGTACCAGGTCGGTGTGAAGTTGACCGCGATGCCCCAGTTGTCCCGGGTCGGTGCGTCGATGCCGCGATAGCTGTCCTTGCCTTTGTAGAGCGCCTCGTTCTTGCTATCGAGCTTGAGCAGGTTGCTGTAGTACAACTCGCCGAGCAGGGTCGCGGAATCGAACAGCGGCGTATCGGCAATGGTCATCAGGCCATTGAGCGTCCAGTGCAAGGTGTCGCCGGTGGCAGCCATGCTGTCGCCTTTTTCCGGGGTGTCGTAGACCACACCGGTGGCGGCGGTACGCGCCGGCAGCAGGCCAAGCCCCTGGCCCAGTCCCAACGGACTGTTGGTGCTGACAATCGCCGGAATACTGGCCAGCGGCATGTTGTGGCGAATGTTCAGGTCCGAACCGACACTGACTCCGCCGACGTCCTTGGACAGGCTCAGGCCGACGATCTTGATGTTGTCGGCATAGGCCATTTGGTAGGTAGCGGTGCTCAACGAGTTGAGGGTGTTGATCACGGCTGGCACTTGCCCGGCCGGGCGGGTGCCGTTGGCGTTGGCCGAGGACAGACCACGGGCATCGAGCCAGGCTTGCGGCAGGATTTCCGAGGTTTCGCGGTAGTAAACGCCGAGGGTGCCGTCCAGCCAGGCGGGCGACCACTTGGCCATGACACCCCAGTCGCCACGCTTGTCCGGCGTCAGGTCATGGCCGCGACGCACGTTGGTCAAGCCGTTGCACGGCGCCAGGCCACAGCCCAGCGGGCTGCCCGGAACCACGGCGTTGGTGTTGCCGAGCAGGAACGACTGCGCGCCGAAACCGACCAGGTCAGAACCGCCGTAATAGGTGCCCGCTTCCGGCAAACGCGCTTCATCCCAATCGAGGAAGTACTGGGCACCGATGGTCAATTCCGGGTTGACGGTGAACGACATCGACAGCTGGTTACGCGGAACGAACAGCTCCTTGGCTTCAGTGCCCGGCGACGCCGCGAGCTTGGCCAGGTCGAGACCGGACTGGCCGTAGCTGACCGAGTGCACCGGGTTGAGAAGGGTCTCGCCCCAGAACACGTTGTGCTGACCAGCCTTGACGCTGAGTATCGATTCTTCGCCAATCTCGGTGCTGTAGAACACGAAGGCGTCGAGGATTTCGCCGGACGGGCCAGTGTAGTAGCGCTGGGCGTAGTTGCTCAGGTGAGGGCTGCCGGTGCCGACGTTGTCATTGGTCACGCCGGCCAGACGTGGGTCGTTGGCGATCAGGCCCGAGGTCGAACCGTTGCCGTTGACGAACGGGTTGGAGTTGGAGCCGGCGTTCTCGTAAGCCTTGTCGTACCAACTGGCGGCGCTGACGCGAAAGCCCGTGTGGTTCTGATAGACCACGTCCATCTCGGTCAACAGGTCGACACGATTGGTGATGTTGGTGCCGGCTTTGCGAAAGTTGTAGTCGCCGTCGTTGTTGTTCGGCGTGGCCAACATGCGCTTGTCGGCACTTTCGGTGCGCACGCCGTAGTTGTACTTCACGGTGTTATCCAGGCGAACGGTCCAGTCCGGGTTACCCGTCTCGATCTCCGCCGCATGGGCCATCGGCACCGTTGCCGCGAGAATGGCCGAGGCCAGCAAGCTGTAGCGTGATGCGGTGAACCCGTGACTCTTGTTGTTGTGCATTGCGTTGTCTCCGCCTTTTTGTATTTGTTTTAAGCGCAGCCGCCCTCTCGCAGACCTCTTCGGGTCAACGTTTCAGGAGTGAGGGCAAATGCCGGTTGGCGTAATGCCAGTCCGGTTCCTGTATTAGCGGTCCAGCTGCAGGATCAGCGCCTCGGCTTGCGCCCAGTGGCCAAATCCTGCGGCCGGATTGAGATGGCCGACATCGCCCAGATCGAGCAATTCGGCGCCCCAGTTTTCAGCCATGCGCGACACGGCGGAAAAACTGGCCAGGTGATCGTTGGTGCTGCCGGCCACAATGCTGCGGAACGGCAACGGGCCTTGAGGAAGTGGATTCCAGCCCTGACTGCTCAGGGTTTCAGAAGACGGATAGTTCGACGGCCAGACCGCATCGAGATCCGGTGGCGCGGCCAGCAGCGCACCCTTGATCGGACGGCTGTACTGCGCCGCCCAGTGCGCGACCATCAACACGCCTGCGCTGTGGGCCACCAGAATCACTGGCCCGTCGATCTGCTCCAGTTCATGCTGGATTGCCCGCACGCGAGCGGCACAGTCGAGCTTGTCGGTCTCCAGTGGTGGGACGCTGCGTACCTTGGCGAGCCTCGCTTCAAGCAACGTTTGCCAATGCTCGGCAACGTGCTCACGCAGACCCGGTACGATCAGAACGGTGGCGGCAGTTTGCAATTTGTCCACGGTCAACACCTTCGCTTTCTCGATATCTCGACTGGCTGTTTTCGCCAGGGGCTTTTTGTAGGGTCGACATTAAAGAGCGGCCAGCGGGGGCGCTTTACATTGGACGTCAGGCACTTTTCTTTTGATGACAAATTGTCCGACACTTCATCGCCGTGACCGCTGGTCGAAAAACCCCGCAGGTTGGCGTAGGGTCACTGTAATCAACGGATGAGGCTGGATTGCTCCGGCAAGCTGCGCTGATTCGACAGCGTTCAGCGCGAAAACCATCGACGACAAGACAACTGTTCAACGGTCGATGCGCTGGATATAGTCGCCTCGCTCATGCCATTCGCCATCGGCCCAGGGAAGACCCACGCATGTCCAAGCTTGTTCGCGCCGCTGTACTGACCAACTACCTAGAGGTCACCCAGTACCTGGGCTTCAACCCGCGCGATGCATTGGCCGCCGTCGGCCTGAGCAGGGCTCAATTGTCAGCCCCCGAACATCGCATCCCCATCGATTCCGCTGTGCGTCTGCTGGAAGACTCGGCCGCCGCCAGCGGTTGCCAGACCTTTGGCTTGAGCATGGCCGAGTCGCGCCAACTCTCGGACTTCGGTGTGGTCAGCCTGTTGCTCAGTCATCAACGCACGTTGCGCGATGCCCTGCAGGTGGTGGTGCATTACCGGCACTTGATGAATGACTCGCTGGCGATTTTCATCGAAGAGGCCGGCAAGATGGTGATCATTCGCGAAGAGGTGGTCACCGAATCGCCGATGCCCAGCCGCCAGGCCACCGAGTTGGCCATCGGCGTGATGTTTCGCCTGTGCTCAGCGCTGCTCGGCTCGCACTGGCATCCCTACAGCGTCAACTTCATGCACCAGGCGCCGGACAACCTGCACCTGCATCGCCGGCTGTTCGGCTGCACCCTGGAGTTCGGCAGCGAGTTCAACGGCATCGTCTGCTCCGACGCCAGCCTCGACATGACCAACCCCAACGCCGACCCGGCCATGGCCCGCTACGCGCAAAGTTACCTCGACTCGCTGCAGAGCAATCAAGGCACCTCGATGCTGTTCGAAGTGCGCAAAGCCATCTATCTGCTACTGCCCATGGGCCGCGCCACCATCGAACAAGTCGCCCAAAGCCAGGGCATGAACGTGCGCACGCTGCAGCGTCGCCTCAAGGACGATGGCTGTGCGTTCAACGATGTAATCAATGATGTGCGCCGCGATCTGGTGCTGCGTTATCTGGACAACCCGAATTATCCGCTGAGCCGGATTGCCGACATGCTGGGTTATTCGATGGCGAGCTCGTTTACGCGGTGGTTCATCAACCAGTTCGGCATGCCGCCGGCGACGTGGCGGGCGCAGAAACAGAAACCGTCCTGATAGCAAAAAAACGCAGTCCCATGTAGGAGCGAGCCTGCTCGCGATGAGGGCATGTCGGTCGACATCCATGTCGAATGTCAGACCGCTATCGCGAGCAGGCTCACTCCTACAGGTTTTGTGTGATGTCTAGAAACCCCAGCGCAGCAATAGCAGCACCAGCACGACGAGGAATACCGTCTCCCCCACCATCAGCAAAATCGGCTTGATGCCGACGGCGGCCAGCTCCTTGAGCCGCGTCTTCATGCCCAAAGCACTGATGGAAATCACCAGGCACCAGCGCGACAGTTCGTTGACCGAACCCTGCACCGCCGGGGCGACCCAACCGGTGCTGTTGATGCACGCCAGAATCAGAAAGCCGACCGCGAACCACGGCAGCAGCGGCGGACGTTTGCCGGTCGGATCGGCGCCCTGCATGCGGGTGATCATCGCGGCGGTGACGATCACCGGCAGAAGCATGGCGACGCGCATCAGCTTCACGACGGTGGCCGTATCGCCGGTCTCGGTAGACATGCTGTAACCGGCGCCGACCACCTGGGCTACGTCGTGGATCGTGGCGCCGAGAAACACGCCCGCCACCTGCGGCGACAACTCCAGCCAGTTGGCGATCATCGGATAAACAATCATCGCCATCGTCGACAGCGCCGACACGCCGATCACCGTGAACAGGGTTGCCCGCTCTTTCTGCGGATGGTTCGGTAGCGCCGCTGCCAACGCCAAGGCCGCCGAGGCGCCGCAGATGGCCGTTGCCCCACCCGTCAGCATGCCGAACAGTCGCTGAAAACCGAGGGCTTTGGCCGCCATCACCGATACGCCGATGGTCACCACCACCAGAATCACCACCAGCGCAATCGGCTTCCAGCCCAACGCCGCCATCTGCTCCAGGGTGATGCGCATGCCCAGCAGCGCCACGCCGATGCGCAGCACCGTGCGTGCGGTGAATTCGACACCGGCCTTGCACGGGCCGTCATCGGCAAGAAAATTCAGGGCCATGCCCAGCAGCAAGGCAAACAGCATGACCGGCGCACCGTAGTGCTCGGACAAAAACGATGCGGCAGCCGCCACGATCAGGCTGACGATAAACCCCGGAGCCAGTTCGCGCGTGCGACTGTGGATGCGGGTGAGAGCGATGGCGCTCATGGCGCGGCCTCCTCGGATGCAATGACGATAAACGCCTGGCCGTCGATGATCTCGACCGGGTAGCTGTTGACTTTGACCAGCGTGGAATTGAGCAAAAAACCGCTGCGCACATCGAAGCGCAAACCATGGGCGAGGCACTGGATCACCCGCCCCTCCAGGCGCCCGCCACACAACGAAGCACCTTGATGCGGACAGCTGTCGTCGATGGCAAACAGCTGCCCGTCGACGTTGAACAACGCCAGGCTTTTGTCTTCGAATTCGAACAGCGCACGACCACCGGCCTGCGGGTATTTGCCGGCAGGTACAGGAATGCGCCGGGTCATATCGGCTGCCGCTCGCGCTCGCTTTCCTTGAGGGCTTCGTTCATGGCCACGAGCAACGACTGAGCCGGTTGCGCGCCGATCACCGTCATGCGGCGATCGAACTGAAAGCTCGGTACGCCGCTGGTCGCGCCGGGGAATCCGTCAAACGCTGTAGCGTCGCCCTTCAGGCAATCGACCACCGTGTCCGGGTCGATGCCACAAGTGCGGGCAATGGCGAGCAACGTTTCACGGCAACCGAGGTTTTCGCGTCTGTGGAAATACGCGGCGAACAGGCGTTCGAGCAACATTTCACGCTGGGCAGCGTTACCCAGTTCACTGACACGCTCGAACAAACGGTGGGCGTCCGCGGTGTTGGGCATCGTCTCGATACGGCTGAGGTCGATGCTCAATCCCGCGGCCCTGGCAGCCTCCTGCACCTGAGCCTGACGCATGGTCACGGCGTCGGCATTGCCCAGGCGCTTGCGGTAGAAATCGGCGAAGGGCTCACCCTCTACCGGCAACTGCGGCAGCAACTGCACGCCATGCCACACCGTGGTGATCTGCACGTCCGGATGGCGACTGCGAAACTGCACCTGGGCATGCTCCAGTTGGCGTTTACCGATCAGGCACCAAGGGCAGATGAAATCGAAAAACACATCAATACGTAAACGACGACTCACAACTTCACCTCTATCCCGGCTTCGCTGACGGGCTCAGGCACGCTCTGACCCTGAAGACGGGCAATATCTTTGTGGTAGTGACACTTGGCATAAAAGAACACCGCTGCCGCCGCGAGGCTGACCAGTGGCACCAGCTGAAACGCGGCATGCAGGCCGATCAGGTCGGACACCCGGCCGGTGATGAACGGCCCCGGCGCCAGCCCCAGCATGTTGTTGGCCAGGGTCAGCGTGGCGAAGGCCGTACCGTGCACCGAGTAATGCGTCAGGTTGGCGACCATCGCACCGCAAGGGCCGGTGGTGCCGGTGGCGATCAACATGCCCAGGCAGATCAGCGCCAGTTGCAACGGCCCGGCCTGCAAGGCAAACGCCGCCGACAGCAACAGACAGCTGCCCAAGCAAAAGCCGATGGCCAGGCTGACCTTGCGTTCCGGTGAGTGACGGCACAGGCGATCGCTGAGCATGCCGCACAGGATCATCCCCGCGCCGCTGCACAAAACGATGATTGCCGCCATACCACCGGCTTTGTCGGTGGGCATGTCGTAGTAGCGGTTGAGGTAGCTGGGAATCCACACCATCACCGTGCCGCCGACGAACAGTTGCAAACCGCTGGCGACGTAGGTCGCCACCACCGAACGGCTGGACCACAAGGTGCGCAACGGGCGCTTGACCGTTGCGACAGCCTTGGCCGCACGCTGCGGCGCAATTCGCGCTTCCTTGACGATCAGCGGATACAGCAGCGCCAGCACCAGACCAAACAATGCCATGCCGGCAAACGACCAGCGCCAGCCCAGCTTGGCGGCAATCGCACCACCCAGCGCCATGCCCAACACCGAACCGAACATGCCGCCCGCCATGAAGGCACTGGCCAGCGTGGCGCGCATGTGTTTCGGGAACACCGAAATCACCACCGCGATGCCGACACTGCCGTAGGCCGCCTCACCCACGCCGACCATGAATCGCGCGATGAACATCTGCTGGTAATCCTGGGCCAATGCGCAGCCCAGTGTCGCCAGGCTCCAGAGCATCGCCATCAGCGCCAGGCTCTTGACCCGGCCGAAACGGTCGGCCATCAGCGACAGCGGAAACGTCAGTAGCCCGACCATCAATGCGACGATGCCGCTGAGCAGGCCGAGTTGGCCGTCGCTCAGTGACCACTCGCTTTTCAGTAGCGGGAACACCGCGTTCAGGACCTGACGCGACATGTAATCGGAAATCAACAGGCCGAACGTCAGGGCAAAGACGATCCAGGCGTATTGGCGCGCAACGCCGACGCAACCTGCGTCGTCATCGTCGGCGGCGATTGGGTGAAAGGCCATGCAGCCTCCTCAAAGCTTCGTTTTATTGTTGTTATCAAGCGTGTAACAGTGCGGCGAACGAGCGGTCACGGCCGCTCGTTCGCCGTGTCGGTCAGCCGCGTTGCGGCACGCCTTTGTGCCCAGCCTTGCGGTTGGGGGCCATGCCGTTGGCCAACAGGGTTTCCTCGATGCTGTTGTACTTCACACCGATGCGGTAGATCTCGCGGGCTTCTTTGCCCGTGGCGATTTCGCGACCCAGTTCGTGGGCGATGCGCACGGTTTGCTGGATCTGCGCCACCGAGCCGAAGCGATCGCCCTTGTGATCAATGATAGTGTCTTCATTGCCCACACGCGGGTGCAGCCCCATGGCCATCGACATGGTGTTGAACGGCATGACGTTCTTGAGCAGCGATTCGGAAGTCAGGGTGCAACCGTCCGGCGCGCGGTGGATGAAGTTGAAGAAGTTGAACGGGTTCGGGCCGTCGAAACCGCCGCCGATGCCGATCCAGGTCAGGTTCAGCGGGCCTTTGTAAACGCCACGGCGCACCAGGCGTTCGAGGGTTTCCAGGGCGTGCATGCCGGTCAGTTGGAAGTGCGGCTGGATGCCGTTGTCCATCAGGCGCTTGAGGTGCTCAGCCACCCAGGCAGGGCCGGCCGGCACGGTCATTTCGCTGTAGGCGGCGTGGATCATCGGGTTGTCCAGCGACGTACCTTTGAGGTACTCCGGGTACAGCAACTCCATGATGTTCATTTGCGTGGTATTGATTGCCACCGTGACCTGATCCGGCTTCGGCGTCAGCTCGGCCAGCATGTGACGGGTGTCGTCGGACAGCCACTTGGCCGCTTCGCCGTCACTTTCCGGGGCGAAGGAAATCGAGCCGCCAACCTGGATGATCATGTCCGGCACGGCTTCACGCACACCGGCGATCAGCTCGTTGAATTTCGACAGGCGCTTGGAGCCCTTGCCGTCCAGTTCACGTACGTGCAAGTGCAGTACGGTGGCGCCGGCTTCGTAGCAATCGACCGCTTTCTGGACTTGCTCATCCATGGTCAGCGGGATGTCTTCCGGGAAGTCTTCGGGCATCCACTCAGGGCCGTACGGGGCCACGGTGATGACCACCTTTTCCATGTTTTCCGGGTGCAGGGAATCGTCGAAGAATTGCATGAGTTACTCCAGTTCTTATGATTGTCCCGCCCACCCGGGGTCGCGCCGGGCAGGCGTGTTTACGAGAGCGAATGCAGAGGCGATGAATCAGTAAGTCTTGTCGCCGATGATCCCGGCGCGCTCCATCTTGCGATGGCACGGCGGGTAGTCCATGACGGCGTAATGCTGGGTACTGCGGTTGTCCCAGATGGCGATGCTGTTGGGCTTCCAGCGCCAGCGCACTTGATGCTCGGGGATGTACGCCTGGCTGATCAGATAGCGCAGCAACTCGCCGGCACCGGGGTTGGCGTCCTGGCCGAAGCGCACCCGCTCAGCGGTGTGGTAGTTGCTCAGATGGGTGGTGAAGGCGTTGACGAACAGCACCTTCTCACCGGTTTCCGGATGGGTGCGCACCACCGGGTGTTCGGCGTCCGGGTACATCGCCTTGAGCGCCAGACGCTTCTCGATCGGCATGGCCGCGCCGAAGCTCGCTTCGATGCTGTGACGGGCACGCAGGTCGGCGATCTTCAGCTTCACGTCTTCCGGCAAGTTCGCGTAGGCCTGGACCATGTTGGCCCACATGGTGTCACCGCCCACCGGCGGGCACTCCACGCAACGCAGCACACAACCCATCGGCGGGGCTTCGCGCCAGGTGGCGTCGGTGTGCCAGGCGTTTTCGTAGCGGTCCATCGGCTGGTCCGGACGCTTGTAGATTTGCACCAGTCCCGGATGCTCCGGATCGCTGCCGGCCACCGGGTGATCTTCCAGCTCGCCGAAGCGCCGGGCGAACGCCACGTGTTCGGCGCGGGTGATGTCTTGATCGCGCAGGAACACCACGCGGTGCTTGAGCAACTGGGCGCGGATCTCGGCAAACAGGCCGTCGTCGTGCACCGCGTCCGCCAGGTTGACGCCGATCAGTTCGGCGCCAAGGCTGCAGGTCAATTGTTCGACTTTCATGGCTGGCAGCTCCTTAAATGACGAAAATCGACGAGCCGGTTGTCTTGCGCGACTCAAGATCACGGTGGGCCTGCACCGCATCCTGCAAGGCGTAGTGCTGGTTGATCTCGATCTTGATCCGGCCGCTGCCGACATGGTCGAACAACTCACCGGCCAGCTCGGCTTTTTCCGCCGGGTCGCTGATGTAGTTGGCCAGGGCCGGACGGGTCAGGTACAGCGAACCTTTCATCGCCAGCATCACCGGGTCGAACGCCGGGATCGGCCCGGATGCGGTCCCCACGCAAACCATCAGGCCACGGGGTTTCAAGGAGTCCAGCGAACCCATGAAGGTGTTCTTGCCAACGCTGTCGAACACCACGTTGACGCCCACGCCATCGGTCAGTTCGCGAACACGCGCGGCGACGTCTTCGTGGCTGTAGTTGATCGTATGGTCGCAACCGTGAGCCCGGGCGATTTCAGCCTTTTGCTCGGTCGACACCGTGCCGATCACGTTCAGGCCCAGTAATTTGGCCCACTGCGAAACGATCAGGCCGACACCACCCGCCGCGGCGTGCAGCAGGATGGTGTCGCCGGCCTTGAAGTCGTAGATGCGGCGCATCAGGTACGAAGACGTCAGGCCGCGCATGGTCATGGCGGCGGCGGTTTCGAAGCTGATGGTTTCCGGCAGTTTGATCAGCGGCGCGGCCGGGATCAGGCGCTCGGTGCTGTAGGCGCCAAGCGTATTGAGAAAACCGGTGTACGTGACGCGGTCCCCCACCTGGACGTTGGTCACCCCTTCGCCGATGGCCTGGACCACGCCGGAAGCCTCGACGCCCATGCCGTTGGGCATCGGGATCGGGTAGGTGCCATTGCGGAAGTAGGTGTCGGCATAGTTAAGGCCGACCGCCACATGACGCAGACGGACCTGGCCGGGGCCAGGCTCGCCGACTTCGACGTCCTCATAACGTAGAACTTCGGGACCACCGGTTTCGTAGAAGCGTACGGCTTTGGCCATTTTTTCTTATTCTCCAATCTGCAATATGGGCGTGTTGCATCGAATTGCGCTGATTGGACTGTAGGACGGGGCCTGTCGGGACGCTTCTCATCAGACGACAATGGCTTTTCATTTGGTGACAGGCGCGGCGGCTCCTTCTTTTGTGTCAGGGGTCGGCGCTTTGGTTTTTTCGCCAGCGGCAGGTGCTGCGGGGTTGGTAAATCCGGCCTTGGCGTTTTCGGCCTTGGTCTTGTGGATATCACAGCCCTGCGACTCGCTGACTTGTGTACACCCGGACTTCTCCAGTTGCTTGCGGTACTTGTCGTTGATGGCATGGGCCGGGGACTGGGCCAGCAGCAAAATGGCCAGTGCTGGCAGGATGATTTTGTTCATGAGACCTCACTTCTGATCGATGCCTGATTGAAACGGCGTGGCGGGTTTACATTAGCCTGTCTCGTCGTCACCTGCGCTATCATCCCCCGCCTCTGCGCCCCAAGAGTCTGGAACCCGGATGTCCGCAACGCTGCCACTGCCCGACGATCTCCCTTCCCTGCCACCGGTCCTGGCCGGCCCGCTGCTGCGGCGCCTGGAGCCAACGCGGCTGGTGATGTGGCTGGTGGGGTCCCGAGCGCTGGCGCTGACGTTGCGCTTGCAGGATCTGGCCGACATTCGCCTTGATGACCGGCAGTGCACGGTCATTGCGGTGGGCAGCCATGCTTTTGTGCATTTGATTGATGTGCAACTGGATGCTGCCCTGCCCTCGGATACCCGAATCGATTACGACGTGCTGATCGATGGCATGGGCATCGCCGATTGGGCGCCGCATCTGCTGTATGGCGAGGCGGGTTGCCCGAACTTTGTCCTGCGCGCTCGCATCGATCAACTGCTGCACGGTTCCTGCCGCAAGCCTCATCACCCGGCGACCGACGGCTTGCTGTGTGTGGATAACTTGCTGGCGCAAGAACACCAGGCCCAGGATCGCCCCGCGCTGCTGATGATGAGTGGCGACCAGGTGTACGCCGATGACGTCGCCGGGCCGACTCTGCGGGCGATTCATGCGTTAATCGAGCGTCTGGGTCTGTTCGAAGAACACCTCGAAGGCGCCGTGATCACCGACAGCGCGGAGCTGTACGGCCACGCCGCCTGTTATTACCACCGCGCCGATTTGCTGCCGGCATTGAAAAGCAACGAAACCCTGCGCGATCGCTTCTTCGGTGGCGCACGCAAGCCGATTTTCACCAGCAGCAGTGCCGATAATCACCTGGTGACGTTTGCCGAAGTCATGGCGATGTACCTGCTGGTCTGGTCGCCAACGCCCTGGACGCTGGTCGCGCCAAAACCGCCGAAGCTGATCAAGGAACGCCGTGAGCGTTATGCGCTGGAACAGACGCGCATCGACGGTTTCAAGGCTGGGCTCGGCAATGTCGCCCGAGCGCTGGCGCATCTGCCGACGCTGATGATTTTCGACGACCACGACATTACCGACGACTGGAATCTTTCTGCGCAATGGGAGGAAACGGCCTACGGCCATCCGTTTTCCAAACGCATCATCGGCAATGCATTGATCGCCTACATGCTGTGCCAGGGCTGGGGCAACAACCCGGACGCCTTTGGTGATGTACTGGAAAAGGCCCGCGCCTTCAGTGCCACTGGGCACGACCGCTATCTCGACAGCGACGTGCAGGACGGTTTGATCGATGAGCTGTTGCGGTTCCAACACTGGCATTACGTGCTGCCCACCACGCCCGCCATGGTGGTGCTCGACACCCGCACCCGGCGCTGGCGCAGCGAGATGAACCTCAAACAGCCTTCCGGCCTGCTCGACTGGGAAGCCCTCAGCGAACTGCAACACGAGCTGCTGGATCATCCCTCAGCGATCATCGTTTCGCCGGCGCCGGTATTCGGTGTGAAACTGATCGAAACCGTGCAAAAGGTGTTCAGCTGGTTCGGCTATCCACTGTTGGTGGATGCGGAAAACTGGATGGCCCATCGCGGCGCGGCGCAGGTGATCCTGAATATCTTCCGTCACTCGCGCACACCGGGTAACTACGTGGTGCTGTCCGGCGATGTGCACTATTCCTTTGTCTACGAAGTGCTGATCCGCCACCGCAAGGCCGGGCCTCGTATCTGGCAGATCACCAGCAGCGGCATCAAGAACGAATTCCCGCCGACCCTGCTGGAGTGGTTCGACCGCCTCAACCGCTGGCTGTATTCGCCGCGCTCACCGCTGAACTGGCTGACCAAACGTCGGCGGATGCGTATCGTGCCCCACGTGCCTGAGCACGCCGAAGCCGGTGAGCGACTTTGGAACTCGGCGGGGATCGGCCAGGTGTATTTCAATGACTTGGGGCAGCCGCAGGCCATCTATCAGCACAACTCGAACGGCGCACCGAAGACCCGGATGATTGCCCCCGAGTACAGCGACTGAACCTACTGGCGATAACACGCCTGGCCATTGCCCAGGTCCACCGCCAGGCAGTCGCCCTTGACGTGCAGTTCCAGGGTTTTGAAGACGTCGGACAAGTCGCGCATCTGTGCGGGGTTAACGCGTTCATCCCACATCAGGTCGATTGCCCGGCTGCCTGTCGCGACCTCAACCCATTGCGGGCTCTGATCGCCACTCAACTTCATACCGAGTTTTTTCAGGGTCTTGCCCGCGGGTACCGGCATGAGCAGTTGCGGTTGCCGAGAATCCGTCCAGCGTTGCGACGTTTGTGAACCATCATCGAACGACCAAAAGATATCCACAGGCTTGATCGCCGGCGGTTCGGCTGTCACGCCGTAGAGCAGGGTCAGGATGTAGTTGTGATCAATCTGCGCCAGCGCTTTGGGGGCGTTGCGAAAAAACTGTTGCGACTGCGTCAGGCCAAGCTCATCCGGTTTGTCATAGGATATTTGCCCGGTCGTGCGATCAACCTTCCAGCTCAAGGACAGGGTGCGTGTCTGGGGGGCGATGGTAAACCATTGTGGCGGTTGGTCGGGACTGCTTTGCAGGCCAACCCGGGTCAGGGTTCGCTGGTCGGTGTAGGGCAGGTAAAGCTGCCGGCCCACCGCGTTACTCCACAGCAGTTGAGCGGCGGGCCCCTGGTTGAACTCAAACGACACCATCACCGGAGGAATGCTGGGCACAGGGGCTGACCGGGCGTAACTCAGGTTCAGCACATAGTTGCTTTGCGCCTGTTTGAACGTGTCGCCGCCGTCAGGCTGACGGGCATCTTGCAGGTCTGCCAGACTGTGGGTACGACTCAAATTGAACAGCAGGTTCTCAGCAGGCGGCACGACCGCGTCACTGTTCAAGGTCAGGGTATTGTCGACCAGTTTCCAGCGGCCTTTGGCGGAGCCTTCGGCACCGGCATACTCGATCCTGGCTTCAAAGGTGTTGTCCGGCGCCAGCGACAGCCTGGAGACGATTTCCCTCGCCTGCAGCGTGTAGTGCCCGGCAATGCCCGGTTTCTCGGTCGCCGCATTTACGCCTGAAACCATCCCCAGCAACATGAACAACAGATTTCGAATCCGCACTGTTGGAGCTCCGTTCCCTTGAGTGAGCACCGATTCTGTGGGTTCTTACGGTGGGATGCCAGCGAATGAAGATGAAATTTCGAAGTGCACACGAACTGGATCTAACCCGGACGCTGATCATCGGTAATTCAGGTTCCGGCAAGAGTTGGCTGGCACAACGGCTGGCGGAGCGCTTGCAACTACCCTGGACCGATCTGGACCGGATTCACTGGCTGTGCGACGAACACAGCATCCCCCGCCCCCGCGCCGATGCATTGGGCATGGCACGGATCTCGGCCGAAGAGGAGCGCTGGGTGATTGAGGGGGGTTACGGCTGGATCGTCTGCGAACTCCTGCCACGGGCGACCACGCTGATCTGGCTGAGCGTCGGGGACGAGGATTGCGTGGTCAATATTCATCAACGCGAAGCCGGGCGCGATGAGCAGGACCGGTTGCTGATCGCCTTGCTGGAGTGGGCGGGCAGTTATCGTCAGCGGCAGGGGTCAAGTGGGTTTGCGGCGCATCAGCGACTGTTCGAGGCGTTTTGCGGTGCGAAAGTCCGTCTGCTGAATCGGGAGGAAATCGCGGCGCTGGTTCATCACTCGTAATTTTTTGAAGCTGTGGTCGGACAATCCTGATGGATGGCGTGTAGCTCAGAATGGGATTACATCAGTCACGGAAACGTCCTGAGTAACATTGGGCGATACTCGATACAAGCGTGGATGCACTTTCCACGCAACAACCACTCGTAGGTATCGCCTTGCTAACATGTACTCATTTCTGTACGTTCTCTGCATCAAGCGAGGGCAATCACATGGAAACCATCAACTACACCAACGCTCGGGCACACTTGGCGAAAACCATGGACCGGGTGAATGAAGATCGCACCCCGCTACTGGTAACCCGTCAGAAAGGCGAGCCGGTAGTGATGATGTCATTAGCCGAATACAACGCTCTCGAAGAGACAGCTTATCTGTTGCGTTCCCCAGCCAACGCCGAACGCCTGATCAAATCAATCGGTAACCTGCGAGCGGGCAAAACCAAAACCAGGCAACTGATTGAAGAATGAATATCGAGTTCACACCTGAAGCCTGGGACGATTATCTCTGGTTCCAGCAGAACGATAAGGCGGGGCTCAAACGCATCAACCTGTTGATCAACGCTATCCAACGCGAGCCTTTCGACGGTTTGGGAAAACCCGAACCGCTCAAGCATAACTTGAGCGGATTCTGGTCACGCCGGATTACGGCTGAACATCGTCTGATCTACGCCGTTGAAGATGGCGAAATACGCGTTGTGATGTGCAGATATCATTACTGAGCAGAACTTCAACCCACATTCACCACCCGACTCACCCCCCTGACAATCATCCCCACCTCCCGCTCATCAAGGGTCAGCGGCGGCAA
Organism: Pseudomonas sp. NFX224; assembly: GCF_048565165.1. Taxonomy (NCBI): domain Bacteria; kingdom Pseudomonadati; phylum Pseudomonadota; class Gammaproteobacteria; order Pseudomonadales; family Pseudomonadaceae; genus Pseudomonas; species Pseudomonas sp. NFX224. The sequence goes on from NZ_CP183416.1 coordinate 1,905,114, forward strand.
CAGCCGAATGATCTGCCCCCGCGTGACATTGATCAGTAACCCGTGATCCCGGGCGGCGATCAGGCTCAGATCGCGGATCGGTTGTTTTAGCTCGATGCCGATCATCAGGCCTTGGCCGCGAATCGCCAGCACATTGGGATTGTCGGCCAACTCCATGCGCAATCTGTCCAGCAGCCGCTCGCCCTGAAGCTGGGCGTTTTCCAACAGGCCTTGTTCTTCGATGATTTCCAGCACGGTGCACCCGACCCGGCAGGCCAGCGGATTGCCGCCGAAGGTGCTGCCGTGGCTACCCGGCGTAAACAGTTCGGCGGCCTTGCCGCGGGCCAGGCAGGCGCCGATGGGCACGCCGTTGCCCAGGCCTTTGGCCAGGGTCATGACGTCCGGGACGATGCCTTCGTGCTGGAACGCGAACCACTGGCCGGTGCGGCCGATGCCGGTCTGGATTTCGTCGAGCATCATCAGCCATGAGCGCCGGTTGCACAGTTCGCGCACGGCCTTGAGATAGCCCGGTGGCGCCAGCTGCACGCCGCTTTCGCCCTGGATCGGCTCCATCAGGATCGCGACGATGCGCGAGCCGTGAGCCTGTTGCACGTTGTCCAACGCCTTGAGGTCACCAAACGGAACCTTGATGAAGTCGCCCGGCAATTTATTGAAACCCAGGCGCACGGCCGGACCATCGCTGGCAGACAAGGTGCCGAGGGTGCGACCGTGGAAGGCGTTCTCCATGACCACCACCAACGGCTGCTCGATGCCTTTGTGCCAACCGTACAACCGAGCGATTTTCAGTGCGGTTTCGTTGGCTTCGGCCCCGGAGTTATTGAAAAACGCCCGGTCCATGCCCGACAACCGAGTGAGTTTCTGCGCCAGTTGCTGTTGCCAGTCGATGCTGTAGAGGTTCGACGTGTGCAACAGCAAACCGGCCTGCTCAGTAATGGCGGCAACGATTTTCGGGTGGGAATGGCCGACATTGGTCACCGCCACACCGGCCACCGCGTCCAGGTATTCACGACCGGCCTGATCCCACAGGCGCGTGCCCAGACCTTTGTTGAAATTCAAGGCCAGTGGTTGGTAAGTGCTCATCAGGCAAGCGGCGGTCATGGCATCAAGCTCCATCAATTGTCGGTGTTTTTGCAGTATGGTTAGCCACCTGAGCTGGATAAACGCTGTAACGCTTCAATCATTTTAAAGTCGGGATTGATAATGGATCTGTTCCAGGCAATGAGCGTTTACGTGAAAGTGGTGGAGACCGGCAGCATGACCGCCGCCGCGTTCCAGTGCGAAATGTCCACGACCATGGTCGGCAACCATCTCAAGGCGTTGGAGCAACGGCTGGGCGTGCGCTTGCTTCACCGCACCACGCGGCGCCAGCGGCTGACGGAATTCGGCAGCGCGTATTACCAGCGTTGCCTGGAAGTGCTGGGACTGGTGGCGGACTCTGAACGTCTGGCCGAACAGGCACTCGACGAGCCGAGCGGCAACTTGCGCATCACCGCCCCCTTGACCTTCGGCACCGAGCGCCTGGCGCCGGCACTGAGTGAGTTCAGTCTGCAAAACCCGCGAGTGAAGCTCGATGTGGTGCTGACCAACCGCCGCCCGGATCTGCTGGAAAACGGTCTGGATGTCGCCTTTCGCCTCGGCGCACTGGAACCCTCCAACCTGATCGCCCGTCCGCTGATCGACTACACCCTGACCATGTGCGCCTCACCGGAATACCTGGCCCGTCGCGGTACACCCCAAACGCCCGAAGACCTGCGCCACCACGACTGCCTGTCCTTCGCCTATCCGGCCGGGGACGACTGGCAATCGGTGCAAAAGGAATGGCGTCTGGCCGGGCCTGACGGCGAAGTCAGCGTGGGGGTCGGCGGGCCGATGCTGATCAACAGCTCAGCCGGGTTGCATCAGGCGGCGCTGACCGGCATGGGCATCGTGATGATGCCCGACGCGCTGGTCGAACAGGATCTGCGGGAAGGAAAGCTGCTGGCATTGATGCCGGATTTCTGCCCGCCCAGCCGGCCGATGCACCTGGTCTATGCACAGGATCGCCACCGCCTGCCGAAATTACGTCGTTTCGTCGACTTCGCCATGCAGAAATGGGGCAAGCACTAGCAGGCCGAATGCGCCATGCACTAATCTGCGAGCTGACGAGTCAGTGACAGGGAAAGCGCAGATGGGCGAGGCATCGAATATCGAGCCGTTGAAGTTCAACGCGGCTGACATGAATGACGACATGTTGCACACCATCCTGGAACTGGTCAGCGACGGCATCTGGGACTGGAACGCCAACACCGGTTTCGTCTACCGCACGGAGCGCTGGTACGAGATGCTCGGCTACACGCCGCACTCCCTGGACAACAATGTGCTGACCTGGGAGAACGTCATCCACCCCGACGACTACCCGCGGGTCATGTCCCTGTTTGACGACTACCTGAGCCAGCGTGCCCCCGGCTATCAGGCCGAGTACCGTTGTCGCATGCAGGACGGCAGTTACCTGTGGATCGAAGATCGCGGCCACATCCTGGCGCGCAATGGCGACGGTTCAGTGGCGCGGATGATCGGCGCGCACCGCAGCATTGAAGACAAGCGACGCCTGTTCGAACAACTCGAACGGCGCAATCTTTCCCTGGAAGCGTTGATCGAAGAGCGCACCCAGGAGTTGTCCCGAGTCAATCAGCAGTTGCAGCTGCAACTCGAAGAAAACCGCAAACTGGCGCAAACCGACACCCTGACCTCCATCGCCAATCGCTATCGCCTTGAACAGGTCTTGCCTCAGGCCTGCGAGCGCGCACAACGGTTTCGCGAACCACTGTCGCTGATCGCCATGGACATCGACGACTTCAAGACCATCAACGATCACTACGGCCATGCCTTGGGCGATGCCGCGCTGGTGCAGGTGGTCGAGAACGTCAAACGCTTTGTGCGCGAAGGTGACCTGCTGGCCCGTTGGGGCGGCGACGAGTTCATCATGACGCTGCCCAACACCTCATTGGCTGAAGCCCGGACTCTCGCTGAAAAAATCCGTCATGGTCTTTCGCAATTGCTGCCCGTGGGCGACTTCCACGTGACCATGAGTTTCGGCGTGGTCCAGCGTTTTGATGAAGAGCAACAGACCGGTCTGATGGCGCGAGCCGATCAGGCACTGTACCGCTCGAAAATCGCCGGCAAGAATGTGATCTCGGGATAAATCCTTAGATCCCGTCCTTCACCAGCACCGGTTTGTCCTGATAGCGGTCCGGGTACAGCTGCTTGAGCTGCGCCACTTTCGGCAGATCGTTGATCACGATGTACGGATAAGTCGGGTGCTCGGTCAGAAAGTCCTGATGTTCTTCCTCCGCCGGGTAGAAACCGTTGTAGCTTTCCAGCTTGGTCACGATCGGCTTACTGAACAATTTGGCGGCGTCGAGCTGGGCAATGTAAGCCTCGGCGACTTTTTGCTGCTCCGCGTTTTTGGTGAAAATCGCCGAGCGATATTGCGTGCCGGTGTCCGGCCCCTGACGGTTGAGTTCGGTCGGGTTGTGCGCCACGGAAAAGTAGATTTGCAACAAGGTGCCGTAGCTGACCTGACTCGGGTCAAACGTCACTTCCACGGACTCCGCATGGCCGGTATTGCCATTGCTGACACGCTCGTACTGCGCCGTATTGGCCGCGCCACCGGCATACCCGGAGACGGCTTCTTTCACGCCTTTGACGTGTTGAAACACCCCTTGGACGCCCCAGAAACATCCGCCGGCAAAGACGGCGGTTTCGCTGCGGGCCTGAGTGACTTCGTCGAGCGTCGGCGGCGGGATCACGACGGCCTCTTCTGCACCACTGAAAGAGAACGCCGAGCATTGGCTGATGACGCCGGCCGCGGCCAGCCCCAATAACGTACGGCGCCAGGTGAACAGGGTTTTCATGATGTGGACTCCTGAATAATTGAAAGGCAATCAGCCGAAGGTAAAGGCGTAGGCCGATGCGCCCGGATCAAGAAACTCGATGCTGAAGGTTCGGTCAGTCACGCCGCCGTTCTGCCGCACCAGTTGATACAAACGCTGGTCAGTCACGGTGCCGCTGCCATCAGGGGCCACGTCCATGCCGTGGTCATCGCCCGGGGCCTTGCCGTCGATCAGCACCTTGAAACGCACCGGTTTGCCATCGACGCCGGGGCCGAGCACCAGATGCAAATCCCGGGCGTGGAAGCGATAAACGATGCGACTGTCCGCAACGCTGGCGGTGGCACGCTCCGAGCCGACATGCCATTGGCCGCCCAGGCTCCAGTCGTTGAGCGCCAGTTGTGCCGGTGGGTTGTAAGCGGCGACTTTGTCGGGCACCAACGCGGTTTCCGGTACGAAATGCTCGGCACGCTGGTAGCCGACATAGGTTTCCGGCGATTGCACTTCGTTGCGGTCCGGCGCCATTTGCACACCGTCGGCCTTGGCATTGATCAGCCCGTCCGAAACCTTGGCGGCGCCAGCCTCGCGCAACAGTTGCTGGATGACCCGTTCCGATTCGTCGTAGGCGCCTTCGCCGAAATGGTGGTAACGGATGCGGCCCTGGGCGTCGGCAAAATAGTGCGCCGGCCAGTACTCGTTGTTGAAGGCACGCCAGATCTTGAACTCGTTGTCGATGGCCACCGGGTAGTTGATGCCCAGGTCCTTCATGGCTTTGGTGACGTTCTTGATGTCGCGTTCGAAGGCGAACTCCGGTGCGTGTACACCAATCACCACCAGGCCCTGATCACGGTACTTCTCGGCCCAGGCTTTCACGTAAGGCAGCGAGCGCAGGCAGTTGATGCAGGAGTAGGTCCAGAAATCCACCAGCACGACCTTGCCCTTCAAGGCCTGGGCGTCGAGCGGTGGTGAATTGAGCCACTGCACGGCGCCGTCCAGCGGCGGCAGGTTGCCTTCGACCGGCAAGCTGCCCGTGGTTTTTTCAGCCACTTGCATTGCGCCTGATGCAGCCGGGTTTTGCGCCATCATCGCCCCGCTGCTACGCGGCGATTTACCGGCCAACTGTTCCACCAACACTTGCTCGATGCCGCCGGTGGAAGCCGTCGAAACCCGCGCCAGAATCCCGGTGTCCAGTCCCAGCGCAATCGCCGCCACACCAGCCAGCATCGCCGCGCCCAAGCCACGCCGCACCCACTCACCGGCACCGATCGAGCGTTTCATTGCGGTGAAGACTTTACCGCCCAGCAGCAACGCCAACGCCAGGGACGTCGCCGCACCGGCAGCGTAAGCCAGCAGCAACAAGGTGGTCTGGATGCTTGCGCCTTGCAGCGCCGCACCGGTCAGCAGCAAACCGAGAATCGGTCCGGCACATGGCGCCCACAGCAGCCCTGTGGCTACGCCGATCAGGAACGAAGCCCCGGGACGCGGCCGCGCATCGGCACCCGCCGCTTCCGACAGGCGACTGCCCGCCGCGACCAAGGGCCGGGTCAGGCGCTCGGCCAGTTGCGGCAGCATCAGGGTCAGGCCGAACAGCGCGACGAACACCAGCGCCAGCCAGCGCCCGTACTGATTGAGCTGCACCACCCAACCGCCACCCACCGCCGCCAGCGTGGCGACCAGCGCAAAGGTCAGCGCCATCCCCGCCAGCAGCGGCAAACCACTCTTCATGAACGGCTGCCCGGTGCGGGCGAAGACAAACGGCAGTACCGGCAGAATGCACGGGCTGACAATCGTCAGCACACCACCGAGATAGGCGAGGATCAGGAGCCACATGGCGTTTACCTGCTAAAAAGTGAGTGGAGCGGATCAGACGGTCTTGGGCTCGAACTTCATCGCCAACCCGTTCATGCAGTAGCGCAGGCCGGTGGGTTTCGGGCCGTCATCGAAGACATGGCCCAAATGCCCGCCGCAACGCCGGCAATGCACTTCTTCACGGACCATGCCGAAGGCGCGGTCCTGACGGGTGGCCACGGCCTTGTCCAGCGGCGCCCAGAAACTCGGCCAACCGGTGCGGCTGTCGAACTTGGTCGCCGAGGAAAACAGCGGCAGATCGCAGCCGGCGCAGGCGAACGTGCCGTCGCGGTGCTCGTTGTTCAGCGGGCTGCTGTAGGCGCGTTCGGTGCCTTCTTCGCGGAGGATTTCGTACTGTTCGTCACTGAGGATTGCGTGCCATTCGCTGTCGCTGTGGGTCACTTCGAACACCTGCGCTGCGTCGGCCTCGCTGATCAGCGCCGAACCTGTGGAAAACTTCGGCAACAGGCCGATCGCCAGGGCCGCCACCCCCAACCCGCCGCTTGCTACAAGAAATTGCCGTCGTGAAAACATGTGTGCCTCCAAAAATCCAGGGTGTTTCATGGAACACAGCCTAGGCTTGGGGTGATCGCCAAATCCTCACGGGGAGTTAAACAATTCGTGATAACTCGGGCTGCGAAAAAACCGCACAATGCGTATGCCGCGCCTACAGTGGCATTACGAGCATTGCGCAGAAGGATTGAGCAGGATGGAACAGACCAAACGCGTCCTCGTGGTCGAGGACGACATGCACATCGCCGACCTGATCTGCCTGCATCTGCGTGATGAGCAGTTCGAGGTGGTGCACAGTGCCGATGGCACTGAAGGCATGCGCCTGTTGCAGCAAGGCAACTGGGACGCCTTGATCCTTGACCTGATGCTCCCCGGCGTCGATGGCCTGGAAATCTGCCGCCGCGCCCGGGCCATGGCGCGCTACACGCCAATCATCATTACCAGCGCCCGCTCCAGCGAAGTGCACCGGATTCTCGGCCTCGAACTGGGGGCCGATGACTACCTGGCCAAGCCGTTTTCCATGCTCGAACTGGTGGCCCGGGTCAAAGCCCTGCTGCGCCGGGTCGAGGCCATGGCGCGTAACCTGAAGATGGACGCCGGCAGCCTGCTCCTCGATGGCCTGGCCATCGACCCGATCACCCGCGAAGTGGCCCTCGACGGTCGGCGCCTGGACCTCACGCCCCGGGAGTTCGACCTCCTGTACTTTTTCGCCCGTCAGCCCGGCAAGGTGTTTTCGCGCATGGACCTGCTCAATGCCGTGTGGGGCTACAGCCACGAAGGCTACGAGCACACGGTCAACACCCACATCAATCGCCTGCGCGCCAAGATCGAGGCCGATCCGGCGCAACCGGTGCGCATCCTCACGGTGTGGGGCCGCGGCTACAAATTTGCCACCGGTGAGGAGTCGCCGCCATGAGGCTGACCCTGACGCAGCGCCTGTCGCTGGTGTTCGCCGTGTTGCTGCTGGTGTGCTGCGGCACCTCGGCATGGATGCAAGTGCGCTCCAACCAGATGCATGAGCAGGAAGTGGTGCAAGGCTTGTCCCGCGACCTGGCGCAACACATCGCCCGCGACACCGTACTGATGGACACTCAGGGGCTGATGCCCAATGCCGTGCGTGATCTGTTCAGCAAGCTGATGCAGGTCAACCCGAGTGTCGAGGTGTACCTGCTCGACACCGAGGGCAAGATTGTCGGCAGCGCCGCACCCGAAGGCCGGATTCGCCGGGAGAAGGTTGACCTGGCACCGATCCAGCGCCTGCTACGGGGTGACCCGCTGCCGATTCCCGGCGACGACCCGCGCAGCGTCGATGCACGCAAGGTGTTCAGCGCCGCGCCGTTGAAGGTCGACGGCAAACCGGCCGGTTATCTCTACGTGGTGCTGCTCGGTGAAGACCATGATCGACTGGCCGAGCGCGGTGCGACCAGCGCCGCACTCAACACCGCCCTGCTCTCCATCGGGCTGGTCGCGCTGCTGTGCCTGATTGCCGGTCTCACCGCGTTTGCCCTGATTACCCGGCCATTGCGTCGCCTCACCGAAACCGTCAGCCAGTTCGACATCGACGGCGTCCCGGTGACCCCGGCCCTGCCCCTCCCGCCGGAAAAAACCGCCAGCCACGATGAAATCGCCATCCTCGACGCCACGTTTCGGCAGATGCAGGCACGCCTCGGTGAGCAATGGCGCTCGTTGACCCGCCAGGATCAGGAACGCCGTGAACTGGTGGCGAACATTTCCCACGACTTGCGCACGCCATTGGCCTCACTGCACGGTTATCTGGAAACCCTGTCGCTCAAGGACGCCACGCTGTCCCCCGCCGATCGCCGCCGCTACCTGGGCATCGCGCTGGATCAAAGCCGCAAGGTCGGTGGCCTGGCGCAATCGCTGCTGGAACTGGTGCGACTGGAGCATGGTTTTGTGCAACCGGTGCTGGAACGGTTTTCCCTGACCGATCTGGCTCAGGACATTTTCCAGAAATTCGAACTCACCGCCGAAGCGCGTCAGGTCGAACTGAAGGCCACGTTCGCGCCGAACGTTTCAGCGGCCTGCGCCGATCTGGGACTGATCGAACGGGTACTGACCAACCTGTTCGACAACGCTTTGCGCCATACCCCGCTGGGCGGAGAAGTCGAACTTGGCTTGCGCCCGCAAGGGTCGTTTATTGAGGTGACCGTCAGCGACACAGGGTCGGGGATTGCCCCGCAATTGCGTGAAGGGTTGTTCTTGCGGCCATTCAACATTGGCGGTGCGCGGCGCGATGGCGGGTTGGGATTGCGCATCGTGCATCGCATCCTGCAATTGCATGGGCTTGAGATTCAGTTGATCGATGTGCCGGGGCGCGGCGCGACGTTCCGGTTTTCGTTGCCGGTTGATGAAGAAACCGCTTCGGCACTGGCGGTGCGATCCATGAACCTGAATACACCGGGGCAGGCCTGAAAAGGTGTGGTGCCCCATAAGGCCCTATCGCCAGCAGGCTGGCTCCCACAGGGGATTTGTGTCGATCACAGGTCAAGTGTGGGAGCTAGCGATAGCGTCAGCTGACGCACCACAGAGCCACTGATCAATCCCGATAACCCGGAGCCACCCGCTCCAGCAATCTCAACAACGCCGCCCAAGCCAGTTGCATCGCATCCGGATCAGCCAGCTCACCCTCATCCAGCGGTCGCCCCGGATCATTGAACTGGCGTTCGGTATGCGCACACACCTGCGCCGGCGGCAGCACCAACTCCCCCGCCGCCATGGCCGCCAGCTGAATGTCGCAGGCCTTTTCCAGGTAATACATGCGCATGAACGCCTGCCCCACCGTCTCCCCCACCGTCAGCAAACCATGGTTGCGCAGCATCAATACCGGCATGTCACCAATGTCCGCCACCAAGCGTTGCTGCTCACTCATGTCCAGCGCCACGCCTTCGTAGTCGTGGTAGGCAACCCGGCCGTAGAACTCCATGGAAATCTGGTTCACCGGTAACAAACCGCACTGCAACGCCGCCACCGCGCAACCGGATCGGGTGTGGGTGTGCAGCACGCATTGCGCGTCTTCGCGGGCGCCGTGGATCGCACTGTGAATCACGAAACCAGCCGGATTCACCGGGTACGGCGACGACTCGACGGCTTGACCGTTGAGGTCGATCTTTACCAGATTCGACGCGGTGATCTCATCAAACATCAGCCCGTAAGGGTTGATCAGAAAATGATGTTCAGGCCCCGGAATGCGCACAGAAATGTGGGTGAAAATCAGGTCAGTCATGCGGAAATGCGCCACCAGCCGATAGCAGGCAGCGAGTTCTTCACGCAGACGTTGTTCGGTCGGGCTCATGCGGCCACCTTCACAGTGCAAGCCTCAAGCCCTTGCCCCAATGCTTCCCAGCCGTCGAAGCCACGGCGGGCAATGAACACCAGCCGCGTGGCAGTGGCCTGCGCTTCATCCGTGGCCGGCAGAAACTGACTGCGCGTGCCGACGTGTTGCAACCAATGCGCCTTGTTGCCCTGCGCCAGCTTCACCAGTCCCTTGACCCGGAACACATCACTCGGCAACGCCTGCAACCAGCCACGCAATCCTTCGGCATCGAGCGCCGAATCGCTCTGCCACAACCAACTGCTGAACATCTCGCCGTGATCGCCATCGGACACCCGTGTCAGCGGTTTCACTTTGCGCGGCTCAAGCTCCAGATCGGTGTCGAGCCACAGCGCATCCGGCAGTTGCGCCTGCACGCTTTCATGCACGCGCGTCCTGAGGCTCAAGGCCTCGCGCAACGCCTGCAACTGTGGCTCGTCGACCAGATCGGTCTTGTTCAACAGCAGCAAGTCGGCAGCGGCTACCTGCGCCCGGGCCAGTCGCGCGTACTCGCCATCGAGTTGCAGATGGCGAGTGGCGTCGACCACGGTGATGACCATGTCCAGTTGCATCTGACTGCGCAGTTGCGGGTAGGCCAGGGTCTGCACGATGCGCTGCGGGTCGGACACGCCGCTGCACTCGATGACGATGCGTTCCAATCTTGGTTCAAGCTGCGCCAGGCTGGCGAGCTGGGCCAGCAAATCTTCCTGCACGGTGCAGCAGATGCAGCCGTTTTGCAGGCTGTACACGGCATCCGTCACTTCGGAAACGATCGCCGCATCGATGTTCAGCTCGCCGAAGTCGTTGACGATCACCGCCAGCCGACTGCCTTCGGCACGGCGTACCATGCGGTTGAGCAACGTGGTTTTACCGGCGCCGAGGAAGCCCGAAACGACGGTCACAGCGATGCGTTGGGAAGTCATTCTGCCTTGCCCTCCAGTACCGGTGGTTCGCCCTGCCACACGGCTTTGAGTCCGACATCGGCCAGCGTCGAATGGCGGTCGTAAACCAGTTGCCCTTCAACGAAAGTCAGCAGCACCTGGGTCTTGTGGATGTAGTTGCGCGCTGGCGCAGCGAACAGGTCGCGATCGATGACGATCAGGTCCGCCGCCTTGCCCACTTGCAGGCTGCCGGTGCTGTGTTCCAGGCCCATGGCGATGGCGCCGTTGCTGGTGATGACGGTCAGTGCCTGTTCGAGGCTGATCGGGTCGCCGAAGCAGGCAGGGTCGTCGTTCCACGGGTTCTGTCGGGTGATCATGGTTTCCAGCGCCAGCCATGGGTCGATGGACGCCACCGGCCAATCGGTGCCCATCACCGCCGTACCGCCTGCGGCGAGCACGCCTTTGAAATCGTAGATGCGCTTGAGGCGTTCCTGGCCGTAACCGGAGCGTGCACCGCTGGCGAACGGCGTCGGATACCAGGCAGCTGGAGAGAATTCGGCGATGACATTCAGTTCCTTGAAGCGTGGCAAGTTGCCCGGATGCAACAAGGTGCTGTGGGCGCACTGGTGGCGCACGCCGCTGAAACCGTTGCGCCGACGGGCCTCGGCCACGGCATCGAGGAACACGTCTGACGCGCCGTCACCGGTGCAGTGGGCAATCACGCGGATGCCTTTGCGGTCCATGTCCACCACCATGTCTGTGATGTGTTCCGGGGTCAGGTTGAGCTTGCCGCGCCAGCTCTTTTCCTCTGGCCACGGGGTCAGCAGGTAGGAAGATTTCGGTTCGACGGTGCCGTCGAAGTGGAACTTCACCGCGTTGGCGCTCAGGCGCGCGCTGCGGTAGTAGTGACGCTCGCCGGCCAGCAGTTCCCAGCGGCGACGCACAGGGAAAATATCGTCCTGCCAACTGATCGCGGCTTCGATGCGCACGGTCAGTTCGCCGCTGTCGTCGAGTTCCTTCAGGGCTTGCAAACGTTGTTCGCAGACGTGCACGTATTTGCTCGCCGTGACACCGCGCGAGCTCTGGAAATGCACACCGTCTCGATAGGCGCGACGCAGCACGCTGACCGGGGTCGGCGGCATCGCGGCGTGGATCATCGCGTAGGCGCCGTCGATCATCAGGCCGGTGGGTTCGCCGGTCAGCTCGTCGCGCTCGAAGTAGCCGTTGCGCGGATCGGAGGTGTTGCCATCGATGCCGGCCAGTTCCAGGGCCTTGGAGTTGACCATCATGGTGCCCCACATGCGGTCGAGCAGCGCCACCGGACGGTCCGGCATCACGCTGTCGAGCCAGGCGCGGCCCGGCGTCAGGCCGGCTTCGCGGAAGGTGTAGCGCACCCAGTATTGACCGTAGATCCAGCCGTCGCCCGGATGGCTGTCGGCATAGGCGAGGATGCTTTCGCGCAGTTGTTCCGGGGTTGGGTCTTCGATGCCGACATCGAGGTCATCGGCGTAGCGCGGCGCCAGCGCGAGGTCGGGGTGCGTGTGCATGTCGTGCAGGCCCGGCATGCAGAACGCGCCTTGCAGGTCATGCACACGGGTGTTCGGGCCCTTGAACATTTCGATCTGGGTGGCCCCGGCGACACCGATCAACTTGCCATTGCGAATCGCCACCGCTTCGGCCCATGGGTTGGCAGGGTCCTGGGTGTAGATACGACCGTTGGCGAGGATCAGATCAGCGTAGGTCCCCTGCACGGAATGGGTAGAGGAAAAGTTATCGGACTCAGCCATGTAAGCCACCTTCGGGTTCAGGGAGATTGAAAGGTCCGCCGTTCGTGATGCGAGTCGGGGACCTGAAAAAATTATTGTTGTTTTAGTCAGCCAGAAACGCCGCGGCGTCGACCTCGACCATGACCGGTTCGTTGATGTTGCCGAGTAGCTCCAGCAGCTCGCGCAAGCCGTGCAGGTTGTTCACCCGGTGATGGCTGACGTGGCAGCTTTGTGCGAGCGCGGCGAAGTCCGGCGCGAGGATGTCCACGCCCAGCAACGGCACTGCTTTGGCATTCATGTAGTCGCGGATTTCCGCGTAGCTGCTGTTGTTCCATAGCAGCAGGATCACGCCGACGCCGGCTTCTTTGGCGGCGATCAGTTCGGCGCTGGAGAACTGCAAGCCACCGTCGCCGACCAACGCCACCACCGGGCGTGAGGGTTGAGCGAGCCTGGCGCCGATGGCGGCGGGCAAACCGTAGCCGAGGGTGCCGTAGCCGCTGCCGGCGTTGAACCAGCTGTTGGGTGTCGGTGCTCTGTAGCCGAGGGCGCCCTGATACACCGGTTGCGTCGAGTCGCCGACGATCAGCGGCTCCGGCAAGTGATCGCGCACCGTGTCGAGCAGCCGTTGCATGCGGTGTTGCCTGGCGCTCCAGCCAGCGCGTTCGATCGCGTTGACACGGCTCACTCGTTCAGCGGCCCAGGCTGGATCGGCCTGGCGTTGTGGCAGTCGATCGAGCAACGTGAGCAGTCCCTGTTCGGCATCGCCAAGCAAGCCGACGGTTGCCGCTTGTACCCCGATTATTTGCAGGGGATCGATGTCCAGGCGAATCAGCGGTGCCTTGAACTGCACAGGGCCAAGACCGAAAAAGTCGTAGTCGGTTTCTCCCAGTTCAGTACCGACCGCCAGCACCACATCCGCCTCGGCGATGAGTTCGCGACCATGGGCCGAGGACTGCACGCCGTCGAGCAACAACGGATGTTCGGGAGCCAGCAAACCCCGGGCATTGGTGGTCAGCGCCACCGGTGCTTGCAAGCGTTCGGCGAGCGCGCTCAGCGCTTCAGCGGCCCGGCGTGCACCGCCACCGGCCAAAATCAATGGACGTTGCGCGCACTTGATTAAATCGACAGCGGCGTCGATAGACTCCGGGGCCGGGGCCGGAGCTGCCGGCAGCGCGCGAGGACGCAAGTCCAGCCCCTCGGCGGACATCTCCAGCACATCCAGCGGAATCTCGATGTGCACCGGCCGTGGCCGCGTGCAGCCAAACAGGGCAAAGGCCCGCGCCAGCACTTCCGGCAATTGCGAAGGGTGCTGCAATGTGTGGCTGAAGGCGCAGACCCCGGCGACCAGCGCGCGCTGATCCGGCAGTTCATGCAGGTGACCATGACCCAGGCGCAAGTGCTCGCGACGGTTGCAGGTGGAGATCACCAGCATCGGCACCGAGTCCGCATAGGCCTGGCCCATGGCGGTGATGATGTTGGTCATGCCCGGGCCGGTGATGATGAAACACACACCCGGTTTACCGCTGGCGCGGGCATAACCGTCAGCCATGAAACCGGCACCCTGCTCGTGACGCGGGCTGACGTGCTTCAGGCGACTGCCGTGCAAGCCGCGGTACAGCTCGACGGTGTGCACGCCGGGAATGCCAAAGACGGTTTCAACGCCATAGCCTTCCAGCAACTGAACGAGCGCCTGGGCACAACGGGTCATGCAGCACCTCTTTTGATGACGGGCCTGACTGACCCAGTGACAAGTGGGGCTAGTATTGTTGAACCAACCGATACAACAATCGATTTTTTTTGGCCTGACTGTTCGATTTACGTCACCATACGAACCACCCACAACAAGAACGGGATGATTTATGCGTTTTCCTTCGATGACCGCCCTTCGCGCACTGGACGCGGTTGCCCGCACAGGCAGCGTGTCGATCGCCGCCCGTGAACTGAACCTGACCCGCAGCGCCATCAGTCACCAGATCAGCAAGCTTGAGGAATGCGTGGGCTTCACTCTGACCGAGCGCATTGGCCGAGGGATCGGCCTGACGTATCAGGGAGAGCGCTATGCGCGGGAGGTACACGGGATTTTGTTGAACCTGCTCGATGCCGGACAGTTGATCGACGATCAGGAAATCTCCGGACGGCTGTGCGTCAGTTGTGCGCCGGGGTTCGCGACTTATTGGTTGTGTCACCACATCGGCGCGTTCTTGCGGCAGTACCCGCAAGTGCAACTGCAGCTGATCTCGCCGCGCACACCGGACGACGTCAACAACCCCGGCGCCGATCTGTTCATCGCCTATGGCATTGGTGACTGGCCGGAAATGATTGTTGAAGAAATCGTTGCACTGCGCTTCTTCCCGGTGTGCAGTCCGCGCCTGATCAACGCGTTGAGCGGCCTGAAAAACCCGCAGGAGCTGAGCAACTTCCCGTTGCTGCACATGACCGATTACTCCGACTGGCGCGTCTGGCTGACCGCCGCCGGCGCCTCGGGCGTCAACGCGGTGAGCGGCATCCTGTTCTCCGATGCGCACTGCGCGCAGTCGGCATGCATCGCCGGCCAGGGCATCGCCATTGGCGACAACCTGATCAGCGGTGATGCCTTGTCCAAAGGGCTGCTGGTGCGACCGTTCGACATCACCATCGATTTGCACCGTGGCTACTACCTGGCGGCCGATCCGCAGAAGGCTGAGCGTGCGGTGGTGCAGGCGTTCAGCAACTGGGTGAAGACGCAGCTTCAGTCGTCGCACCAGACGTGGCAGGACACGCTCTGAAACACGCGGCATATCCCCTGTAGGAGCAAGCCTGATCGCGATAGCGTTGTGTCAGCAGCATCACGGTTGAATGGCATGGCCTCATCGCGAGCAGGCTCGCTCCTACAGGGTAAAGCTCTATCTCAGGGCATTGCGCCAGAGCTGAAACAGGCTCTGTATTTGTTCAATAAAACTAACCAATACGCGCAAAATAATTCCATTGATGTAGCGATATTTTTAACAATAATAGGCCCAAAGCCCATTTCGGATTTGCATCCGTCCTCGTACGTTATATGGGCAATAAAAAGAGGAACCTCATTGTGTCCAGCCGTTCAGCGATTCAGCTCAGCGCTCAAGGTATCAGCCAGTATTACGGCCGTTTCGCGGCGCTGGATAACGTCGATCTGGATGTTCGCCAAGGCGAATTCCTGACCCTGCTGGGCCCGTCCGGCTCGGGCAAAACCACCTTGCTGATGATCCTGGCCGGCTTCCTCAGCCCGACCTCCGGCAAGCTGATGGAGCAAGGCGTCGACATCATCCGGCGCTCCGCCGAGAAGCGGAACTACGGCATGGTGTTCCAGGGTTATGCGCTGTTCCCGCACATGACCGTCGCCGACAACGTGGCCTACCCGCTGCGCATCCGCAAAGTCCCGACTGAAGAACGCAACCGCCGGGTCAAGCACATTCTCGAAGTGGTCGGCCTCGGTGCACACATGCACAAGAAGCCCGCCGAGATGTCGGGCGGACAGCAGCAGCGCGTGGCGATTGCCCGGGCGCTGGTGTTCGAACCGGAATTGCTGTTGCTCGATGAACCGCTGTCGGCACTGGACAAGAACCTGCGTGAACAACTGCAAACCGAGCTGCAGCGCATCCACCGACAGGTCGGCACCAGTTTTGTGTTTGTCACCCACGACCAGAACGAAGCCCTGGCATTGTCCTCGCGTATCGCGATTTTCAATCACGGAAAGCTGACCCAGGTCGACACCCCGGAAAACATCTACAACCGCCCCGAGAGCCGTTTCGTCGCCGAATTCCTCGGCAAGATGAACCTGTTCCCGCTGGACAACCTGACCCGCAACGGCCAAACCGCCAGCGGCCGCTGCGGTACCAGCGTCCTGCACGCCGTCGCGCCGAACGCGTTGAGCACCGCTCCGATCGTACTGGCGGTGCGCCCCGAGCACATGGAGTTGCACAGCGACTGCCCGACCATGGAGGGCTACAACGTGATGCCGGCACAGCTGACCGACAAGGTTTATCAAGGCTCCAGCACCCATCTGGCCTTGAAGGTTGGCGGCGACACGCTGCCGATCAACCTGTCCGTGCCGGGTAATCACCCTGGCGCGCAGATGCCCAGCGGTGCGCCGGTGTGGCTGAGTTGGCCAGTGCAACAAAGCTTCCTGCTACAGGCCTGACCCCCAAGAATTTGCGACACAAAGCTCTCTTCCAATGACAACAAAAAGGCCGGAGCCCATGCAGGCACCCGCCGACTGAGGACTTGCCCATGCGCCAGGATCACCAACAAGACTGCATCGAAGTGCTTATCGAAAAGGCCCGCGATGGTCAGATCAACCGTCGCACCTTCATCCAGGCCATGGGCCTGTTGGCGGCCGTGCCTTTGGCGCTGCGCAGCGGCATCAGTTGGTCGGCCGACAAGCCGCTGGTCGTGGTCAACTGGGGGGGCGATGCGCTGAATGCGTTCCGTTCGGCATGGACCGACACCTTCACCAAGAACACCGGCATTCAAGTGCGCATCGACGGCGCCGGCCCGACCGAGGGCGCGATCCGCTCACAACTGGCCAGCGGTCAACCGAGCTGGGACGTAGTCGACGTCGAAAGTTACAGCGCCATCGTCCTGGGTCGCGAAAAAATCCTGCAACCGCTGGACTACAACGTGATCAAACGCGATCAGGTTGCCCCGGCACTCGCGTCGGACTTCGGCATCGCCAGCTACCAGTTCAGCTACGTGATGGCCTGGGACAGTGAAAAGTACGGCGACAACGGGCCGAAGACCTGGGCGGATTTCTGGGACGTGAAGAAATTCCCCGGCAAACGCACCCTGTACAAATGGATGAACGGCATGCTCGAAGCGGCGCTGCTCGCTGATGGCGTTCCGGCTGATCAGCTCTACCCGCTGGACGTGCCTCGGGCGATGAAGAAAATCGACGAGATCAAGCCGCACGTGTTGTCGTTCTGGAGTTCGGGCGCCGAGAGCCAGCAATTGATGGTCGACGGCGAAGTGTCGATCGGTGCGATCTGGCACACCCGCGCCAAGCTGCTCAGCGAAGACACCGACAACCGCGTGCGCTGGAGCTTCGACAACGGCTTCATCAACTCCAGCAGCTGGGCCGTGCTGAACGGCAACCCGGCCGGCGCGCAACCGGCCATGCAGTTCATCCAGCTCGCCTTGCAGCCGGAAGGCCAGCTCAAGCTGTTCGAATTGCTGGGCAACGGCCCGTCCAACAGCGCCACTGAAAAGCTGATGTCGGCCAAGCAACTGGAAGCCAACTGCGCCTCCGAAGAGAACCTGAAAAAACAGATCGCTCTCAACGCCCAGTGGTACGCCGACAACTACTCCAAAGCCCTGGAAGAGTATCTGACGCGGTTGTCCAAGTGAGCCTGTGACCATGACTACGACCCTGACCTCAACCCTGACCAGACCCAAGCCCCGCTTCAGTTCGCCGGGCCTGGAGCGCAGCTTGCTGCTGTTTCCGCTGCCGGTGCTGCTGTTGGTCTTCTACGTGCTGCCGTTTCTTGGCGTGGTCGGCTGGAGTTTCTCGCTGCCGACGCCGGGCATCGAGCAGTACCAGCGCATCGCCACGGATCCGGCGATCCACGAAATGCTCTGGCGCACCTTGCGTCTGTGCATGACGGTCAGCTGCCTGGCCCTGGTGATCGGTTATCTGCTGGCGTACTGCTGGGTGTTCAGCCCACCGTTCTGGCAGCGGGTGGTGGAGATCTGCATCTTCATCCCTTTCTGGATTTCCGTGCTGGTGCGCGCCTTCGGCTGGCTGATCGCCCTGCGCAGCAACGGCGTGCTCAATAACGGGCTGATGGGCATGGGTCTGATCGATCAGCCGCTGCAACTGAGCCGCAATGAAATCGGCGTGGTCATCGGCATGCTCCACGTGATGATCCCGTACGCGGTGTTCCCGCTGCTGTCGACCATGCGTCAACTCGATCAGCGCGTGCTCATGGCGTCACGCGGTCTGGGTGCCGGTGCCTTGCGTACCTTCTGGCAAGTGCTGCTGCCGCAGACCCTGCCGGGCATGCTGGGCGCGTTCATCATGGTCTTCGTGTTCTGCCTCGGCTTCTTCATCACGCCGGTGCTGTTGGGCGGCGGGCAAACGGTGATGATCGCCGAATACGTGTTCCTGCAAATGTTCCAGACCAGCAACTGGGGCCTGGGGGCGGCACTGAGCGTCGTGCTGTTGGCTTT
The DNA here is from genome assembly GCF_048565165.1 of Pseudomonas sp. NFX224. Lineage (NCBI taxonomy): Bacteria > Pseudomonadati > Pseudomonadota > Gammaproteobacteria > Pseudomonadales > Pseudomonadaceae > Pseudomonas > Pseudomonas sp. NFX224. The sequence continues at coordinate 1,923,502 of NZ_CP183416.1, forward strand.
GGTCAGCGCCTTGATCTGGGTGCTGCTGAAAATGACCCGCGTCAACCGACTGGTAGGCTGAGACGACTATGAATACCCATCGCACTAGCCTGAGTACCCGGCTGCTGGCCGTGGTCGCCATGGCCTTCATGCTGTTCCCGCTGCTGACGGTCATTCCGGTGTCGTTTACCAGCAAACGCTTCCTGTCGATGCCCGAAGGCAACTGGTCGCTGCGCCATTACGAGGCACTGGTCAGCAACCCTGACTGGTTCCACGCCATCAGCCAGAGCCTGACCATCGCCTTCGCCACCAGCATCATCGCCACCTTGTTTGCGGCGAGCTTCAGCCTCGGCATCTGGTACATGCGCTCCAAATGGGCCACGGCGCTGATGGGCCTGGTGCTGTTGCCGATGGCCATCCCGCCGGTGATCTCCGCACTGGTGCTGTACTTCATGGAAACCAAGCTCGGCCGTTACGCACCGGGCATGGGTTACGACACCCTGACCGGCGTGGTGATCGCCCACGTGATCATGGTCGTGCCGTACGGCGTGGTGACCATGCTGGTGGCGTTGAGCAACATCGACCGACGTATCGAACTGGCCTCGCGCAATCTCGGCGCCAGCCTGATGCAGACCACGTTCATGGTGATCCTGCCGAACCTGAAACTGGGCCTGGCCTCCACCGCCCTGCTGGGTTTCGCCCTGTCGTGGGAAGAGGTCGCGGTGACGTTGTTCATCACCAGCGTCAACGTCGACACCTTGCCCAAACGCATCTGGAGCGGCTTGCGCGATAACGTCGACCCAAGTGTCGCGGCGATTTCGGTGTTGTTGATCAGCCTGACCCTGTTGGTGCTGATTGGCCGGTTGGTGGTTCAGCATCTGGCGGACAAGCGTGCGCAGAAATTGCTGCACCCGTAAGCGTTCCCGAGCCAGAGAAGCCCCGCGTTTGTCATGAACGCGGGGCTTTTTTTGAATTGAAGGAAATCGCCCGTTGGCCTGTTGGGTCGTGACAACGCCGCCCCGGTCCAATAGATTAGGCGACCTGAAAAAGCCCCCGTGCTTTCTCGCCCCAATTCAAGCTAAAAGAAGTAGTGAAATTTCAATGTCCGATTCCAATACCGCTGAATCCGTAGTCACCTTGTCGTCCAAAGCGGAATACGAAAACTCCATCAATCTTTCACAACACGTGTCCCAGGCGAAAACCATCAGCGAGATGGTGCTGGACGCTTTCCAGTCCACCCGCGAAAGCGACCAGATCCGCGAATTGCGCGCCGCGATCCGCCAGGCCCACGACAGCTTCGACGATGACAAAGCCTACGAACTGATGGGCGAACTCAAGCAACTCAAGGACGCCGAGGCCGCCGACATCGCCGCCCTGGAAGACCTGAGCAGCAAATTCTCGATCGGCCGTATCCTGTCCAGCTTCAAGGATGACCCGGCGTTCCAGGAAATCGTCTACGGCCTGGCCCTGAAAGTGCTGAACCAGACGCACCAGGCGATCAGCAACCCGAGCGGCGGCAAGAGCAAGGCCGCCAAGGCCAAGAAAGAAGTCGAAGTGTTCACCATCAGCAAGGACGGCATCAGCGTGACCTTGCCGCTGCGCACCCCGCGTTCGCGCCTGAGCGTCGACCGTGAAGCCCTGGAATTCCTCGGGTTCACCTTTGTCGGTGAAGGCGATGAAGCGGAGCTGGAAAGCGAGACGTTCCTGGACAATGCAGGGGCCGAACAAGCCGTCAACCGCAAGAACATCATCACCGCCCTGCAACAGCAGACCGCGTTCGACGGCTACAGCATCGCCACGCCGTAGTTTCCGCCAGCGCATCCAGCGCCGCAACACCCGGAGCCCCGCCCCAGAGCGGGGCTTTTTATTGCCCGCGATTCCGGCGAATCCCCGATTACTCTTCCAGTATCAACGCCAGAACAACACTTCCCTTCCCCCATCAGCATCACGGGTCCGCCGGTCCTGATAACGGTCGTGGAGCGACAATTCACTTTCCAGCCAGGGACCTCAGTGGTGCGACTGCCGAGGTCATCATGAACACGCTCCCGCTCTACCGTCAGTTAGCCAATCATTACCTGGACGCTATCCGCAGCGGCACCCTGAAAACCGGCGAACGCATGCCCTCGATACGCTTGATGATGGAGAAACACGCCGTCAGCCTGTCGACCGCCGTGCAGGTGTGCCGGGAGCTTGAGGACTATGGCGTGCTGGAAGCGCGGCCGCGCTCGGGCAACTACATCCGCCAGCCCGACACACCGGGCAAACCCGCGCTGATCGCCGTGCCGCCGCCACTGGATACGGGTGTCTACGTCGGCATTCATGAACAGGTTTCTTCGGTGCTCAAGGCCAGTCAGCGGGCGACGGTCAAGGTCAATTTCGCCAGCGCCTACTGCGCGCCGCCGCTCTATCCGCTCAAGACGCTGCAGGACAACATGATCAAAGCACTGCGCCAGGACCCGCATGTATTCGATACCACGGGTTCGACCAGCGGCAACATTGCGCTGCGCAATGTCCTGGCCCGTCGGATGCTGACCGCCAAAACCAACCTGACGACCGAGCGCATCGTGATCACCAACGGCGCCACCGAAGCGATCAATCTGGCGCTGCGTGCGGTAACCCGCCCCGGCGACACCGTGGCCGTGGAGTCGCCGACCTTCTACGGCCTGCTGCAAATCCTCGAAAGCCTGAACCTGCGGGTGCTGGAAGTCCCGGCCTCGACCCATGCGGGAATCCATCTGCCGGCACTCGAACATCTGCTGCAAGGGCCGGAACAGATCAAGGCATTGATCGTCATGCCCAACCTGCACAACCCGCTGGGTAGCATCATGCCCGACAGCCACAAGGCCCGGCTGGTGAAACTGTGCGCCGAGCACGACACGGTGCTGATCGAGGACGACACCTACGGTGATCTGGTGGACACCGAGCAACCGCTGTCGACCCTCAAGCACTGGGACCGCACCGACAACGTGATCTATTGCGCTTCGCTGAACAAAACCCTGGCACCGGGCCTGCGCCTGGGCTGGATCAGCGCCGGGAAATGGCACGACCGCGTGGAGATGCTCAAGCACACCCAGTCCCGTGGCTGCGAAGCGTTGTCGCAATTGGCGGTCAGTGCGTTCATGGGCACGCCCTCCTACGAACGCTACCTGCGACGCTTGAGGAAAACCCTGACCGGGCAGCGTCAGCAGATGAGCGCGGCGATCACGCGCTACTTTCCCGACGGCACCCAAGTCAGCCATCCGCGGGGCGGCACGTTGCTATGGGTGGAATTGCCTGCGCAGCATTCGGCCATGGCGCTTTTTCATGAAGCGTTGAACGTCGGCATCCAGATTTCACCTGGGGATATCTTTTCCAACGCCAAGCGCTTCGGGAATTTTGTGCGTATTGGTTGTGGGGCGCCGTATTCACCGAGGATTGATGGGGCGCTGGAGACGTTGGGGCGAATCCTGAAAAATCAGGACTGACCAAAATCCTGCAGGAGCTGCCGCAGGCTGCTCCTGCAGGGGCTTTGTGTTAAAGGGGATGTTGGTGCAGGCAGATAATATGCGGGTCATCATTCCAGTGCGGAAAACGCTCGGCGATCAACGGATCGTGGCCGGGAATGACGTGGTCTTCACTGTCGGCCAAACGGTCGATTTCGCTGAACGCTTCAAGGCTTTGCGCCAGGTCGTCGATAATCGGAAACGGGCTACGCTCCCGAATATTGACCCACAGGTGTGCGGCATCCGACGCCAGCACAATCCAGCCCCGCTCGGTATTCACTCGCACCACCTGACTGCCCGGGGTGTGCCCACCCACCGCATGCAGCGTCACGCCGGGCATCACTTCAACCGTGCCGTTGTGCAAACGCATCCGCCCTTCGAACAGCGGTGGCAACGCCGACATCACGTCCTCGACCTCGTAGGTTTTGTTCACCGTGCGATGGCTCATTTTCGGCCCGGTGCAGAAACGCAATTCGGCCTCCTGCAAATGCACGGTCGCCTTGGGAAACAACCCGAGATTGCCGGCATGGTCCCAGTGCAAATGCGTGAGGATCAGCTGCTCGACCTGCGTCGGATCGATGTCCAGTTGCCGCAGGGACTCTTGCGGCAGGCGATACATCTGGCGGTTGCGCCGATCCGCTGTGGCCGGTTGAAAACAAGTGTCGACCACGATCACCTGTTGCTCATGGCGAATGACCCAGAAGTAATAGTCCAGCGGCATTGGCGCATTCGGATCACCGCAGCAGGCGTCGTAGAGAAAATTCTCCCTGGCGGTGCGCTGGGCATTGGCGCCGACACGGATGGCGAACACTTCGTACACGGGAACGGACATGGACACCTCCGGGGTCAGGCTGCTGCGGTGGCTTTGAGGGTCGGACGAAAATCGAAATCGATCTGCTCGCTGATGCCCAGGTCGTGCGCCAGTTTGTGCAGGCCACTGTAGTCACGCATGATCGTCGCGTTCTTGTTGCTCTCGCGGGTGTCGGCGATGATCGCCGCCGCATCCTCGACGCCCAATTGCGTCAGGATCGCCTCCCACATCGAGTAGTCCTGGGCGATAAAAGCACTCAGCGCTACCGACAGATTGCGTGCGAAAAACTCCCGCTGGGTCGGCTGCATGTTGGCGTACATGACCTTGGCCACCTCGGCCAGCACCTTGCTGTGCGCATACTCGTCGCGATTGTGCAGTTCGGCGACGCGGCGGTTTTGCGGCTGAATGGTCTGGTCATCCGCCAGCAGGTCGAGATAGGCGTTGACGCTGATCTCGGCCACCACCGCAAAGGTGATCGCCGCCAGGTCGCGCTGCCACTGCTCTGGCAGTTCTTCACGCAGCGCCTTCAGGCGCAGGTAAGTGACGGATGGCGGCAAGTCCAGATCCCGATCCAGTGCGCGATCGAGTTTGGTCCGCTCGATAGCCCGCAGGTGCATGAGCGTGTGGTAGTGCTCGTCGATCAGGGTTTGCTGCATGGCCTCGCGAAAATGCCAGTCGTCCTTGCCCAGGTACTGGTTGGCGATAACGCTCAGCGCCGGGTTTACCACGTGCTCCTCGGCAGTCACCGTGCGCAGGTTGTAGCCGATCCAGCCCCAGGTCACCACGCTGCTTTTGAGTTCATCGCCTAAGGCCTGGAATTTCGGATGATGAAAAAACGGCACCATGCACTCCGGGTAATCCGGGCGCGTCGGGTCGAACACTTCGTTGACCTGGGCCTTGTCCGGCGAACACACCGTGGCGCGTTTGGTCCAGGCCTGATTGAGCCGCACGATCAGTTGATGATCGACCTGGGCGATCTCGATTGCTGTTTGCATGACGCAATACCTGTAAGACGCGTACCCGCGAGGGGTACGCCAAAAGAATGAAGGGCGACGGAAAAATCAGGCCAGCCAGTAGCGGGTCAGGTTGCGCGCCGGGTCAGTGTATCGGCTGCGGGCGTGAATCATCCGCCAGTTGTCCCAAATCAGCAGGCATCCGTCGGGAATCAGCAGCGGAATGTTGTGCTCGACGAAATACGCTTCACCCAGCACCGCAAACCTGGCCAGTGGAGAGGTGTTGTTGGCGACTTGCGACTGCTGCAAAGCTTCCTCCGACGGATTCACATCGCCGTAGTGAAACTGGTTGTAGCTGAAGCGGAAAATGTCCCCGTCTTCTGTAGGCGTCAGGATGTACTCCCTGACCCGGGTCTGCGCCGGTTCACCAGGCTTGGCGGTGGCGACGAATTCCACGGGCGTGTCATCGAGCCATTCGCGTAGTTCCGGTTCGGTGTGCTCAAGCGACTTCAAAAACTCGTAGCCGTCCACCAGTCCCGTATGCCCGCCGCCGCACGTGGCCTGTTTGTGGCAGTGCAAGGCCAGGTAGCGTGGCGGCGGGCCGTACACCGGCGCCTCGGTGTGCGGGCCGATGCCGTTCATGCTCTGGGAATACGGCAGGGCTTCGTAACCCGGCTTGCGGGTAATGGCAAACGCTACCTGCCCGTTGAACTGCGGAATGACCGGACCGAACTCGTGCAATGTGCCTACAACATCGTGGGCAAATTCCCCCGGCGTAAGGACCGTCCAGCCACGACGCGACAATTCTTCATGGCGATGGCCCAGCGAAACATAAGGTTTGGACGCAACAATCCCTTGATCTGACATGGTGAGATTCCCGGCGGTTTATCAGGCGTTGACGGTTGAGGTGTAAGCGGCAATCAAATCGCGGCAGGCATTGCCCGGTGAGTAGTGCTGCTCGTCGATGCTCTGCACCGGGGTAATTTCGGCAGCGGTGCCTGTGAGAAAACACTCGTCGAAGTTGCCAAGCTCCGAAGGCAAAATCGTGCGTTCGAGCACCTGATAGTCCAACGCCTTGGCCAGTTCGATCACGGTCTGGCGCGTGATGCCGTTGAGAAAACAGTCTGGCGTCGGCGTGTGCAGCGTCCTGCCTTTGACGAAGAACACATTGGCACTGGTGGCTTCGGCGATGCGTCCGCGCCAGTCGAGCATCAAGGCGTCGTGGTAACCGTTGTTTTCCGCGTCATGCTTGCTCAGCGTGGCGATCTGGTAATGCCCTGAGGCCTTGGCTTCAAAGGGGCTGCTGCTCGGTGGCGGACGGCGCCACGTCGCCGTCTTCAAGCGAATACCGGCCATGCGCGCCGCCGGGTCGAAATAGCTCGGCCATTGCCAACAGGCGATCGCCACATGCACGCGGTTGAAACGCGCCGAGGTGGAAATCATCTCGCTGCCGCGCCAGGCCACCGGTCGCAAGTAACCGTCGGCCACGTTATTGCGCTGCAGCAATTGGTGACTGGCGGCCTCCAGTTCGGCGGGTTCAAACGGGATGGCAAAATCCATCAGTTGCGCCGAGCGATACAGGCGCTCGGTGTGTTCGCGCAGCTTGAATATTTTGCCGTTGTACACGCGCTCCCCTTCGTACACCGTACTTGCGTAATGCAAGCCGTGGGTCAACACATGCAGGCGCGCCTCGGACCACTCGACGAACTCGCCGTCGAGCCAGATCAATCCTTCGCGCTGATCAAACGGGATACCGCTCATGTCCTTATCTCCCCAGTAATCAAGATTCGTCCTACGCCGTTTGCAGCAGGACCGGTATCAATTCCGGCGCTGTTGCCAGCAAAAGCTCAGGCTCGGTCTGAAAGAAAAATGCTCGTTCGCCGAAGGCCGGGCGCAACTGGTCGAACCAGGTCGCCTGCGGGTCGAAGCGTGCATAGAAGGTGCGCAACACCCATTGCGGATCGCGGGCCTGGAGGAACTGCAGCACGAAGACTTTTTCCCCGGCGACGGTCTCGATGCCGTTGATCAACACCTTGCCGTAGAAGGTGCTCATTGACGGCCCACGCACCGTGCGCGCCAACCCGGACACCGTGCGGTACGCCGCCTGAAAGATCTCGAACGCCCGGGCCAGCGGCATCGCGAAGTAGTGGCTGGGGCCGGTGTCACGCTCGACGAACATGTAATAGGGCACCGCACCGAGCCGTACGCCTTCGGTCCAGAGGTCCGCCCAATCGACGGGGTTTTCGTTGATGTGGCGAATCACCGGCGCCTGCATGCGCAACGTTGCACCCGTGGAGCGAATACGTTCGACAGCCTGGCGGGCGATGTCCTGGCGGATTTCCACCGGGTGGTTGTAGTGCCCCATGACCGAGAGGTTTTTCCCCGCCGCGACGATCCGGCGGAACAGTTCGAGCAACTCGGGCGCGTCCTTGTCGCTGACAAAACGCTGCGGCCAGTACGCCACGGATTTGGTGCCGATGCGGATACTCTTGATGTGCGGCAATGCCAGCAGCGGCTCGATGTAACCGGCCAGCGAGCGGGTGTTCATGATCATCGGATCGCCGCCGGTGATCAGCACGTCGGTGACTTCGGTGTGCACCCGCAGGTAACTCACCAGCTCCTGGGACTCACGGGCGTTGAACTTGAACTCTTCCTCGCCGATGAACTGCGCCCAACGGAAACAGAACGTGCAGTACGCATGACACGTCTGACCGGCACCGGGGAAAAACAGCACGGTCTCGCGGTACTTGTGCTGAAGGCCCGCGAGGACTTTTCCGTCGAGGGTCGCGCTGTTGTGCGTCAGTTGCCCGGCCGGATGCGGGTTCATGCGTAACCAGATCGCCTCGATCCGCCGTTTGATCGCGACGGCGTCATTCTGCTCGATCAGTTGCTTGAGCGATGCATATTCATCGGCCAGCAACATGTCCTTGTGGGGAAAGGTCATGCGGAAAATCGGATCGTCCGGGATGTTGCTCCAGTCGATCAGCGTCCCCAGTACGTATTCATTGGTGCGGAACGGCATGACCCGGGCCACGACGGTCATGGCTTCCTGCAATGCCGGGGTCAACTTGTCCCAGTAGGGTGTGTCGCGAATGGTGCGTGCGTTATAGGGTTTGTAGCGTTCGTGCTCCGACAGTCCTTGCATGGCAGCGCTCCTGATGGTCGTTTACGCGACGGCCGGCGCTTTGCGCTCTATGTCCATCCATGCCCGAACGCTGTCGCGATCCCACTGACGACGGACATACGCCGCCAGTCGCGCAGGCACCGGGTCACCGTTGGCCACCAGTCGGTTGAGCATGATTGCCAGGTCGGTGTCGGCGATGCTCCAGTCACCGAACAGGTGCTCGGCGCCCTCTTCCAGCAAGCGGTCGGCCACGAACAACAGTCGATCGACAGCGGCCCGGGCGTCGTCGGACAGCGACGTGTCTTTCTTGCCGAAATAGACCAGATCGAACGGGCGCTCCTTGCGCACCACCAGCAGATCGCTGCGCAACCAGGCCTGAAGTTGGCGGGCACGAGCACGCTGTTTGATGTCTTGCGGGTAAATTCTTTTTGAACCTGGAGCGAGTTCTTCCAGGTATTCGGCAATGGCTGAAGATTCCGACAGCGCAAAACCTTCGTGAACTAATACTGGAATTTTGCAGGTCAACGAAAGATCGCGATAATTCGCCTGATAGTTTTCGTGCGCTTTCAAATCCACCGTCACAAGTTCAAACGAAAGTTGCTTTTCCTTAAGCGCCACAAAAGCCGACATCGCAAAAGCGCTGACATAATCCGCGCCGAGATACAGTTTCAACTTTGTACTTTCCATGGAACGCTCCCTTGCACTAAGCACATTAATCCGTTGCATTTGAAGCGATCGTATTAAGTTGATTAGCCGCTGAACAGATACAGAAATTATCTGTTTTTATCGATACAGAAATCCGAACCTGCCAATCCCCAGGAGGCCTTTTTGCGGGCGCGACAGAAACGAAAAAGGGAGTCAGCGAACGCGGACTCCCTGGTGTGCAGCAGAGGGGAAATTACCGTTGACGGGGGATCAAGCCAACGTTGTCGACATGGTTGGACAGCAGCGCCATTTGCGGCATGTTGCTGAGGTTGAGCATGGCCAGCGGCTCGCTGACGCTGGTGTTGATGAAGCCGTGCCGGGTCCAGGCCGGCACCAGCAATACGTCGCCGGGGCTGACGCTCACCTCTTCGGCATCGCCCAGTGTCAGCGCGCCGCTGCCGGATTGAATGATGAACAGATGCCACCAGGCATGAGCATGACCGGTGAGCGTCGAGCCAGGCACCAGCCACTGCATGGACACCGCCATTCCGGGCGTCAATTGGCAACCTTCGAGGTTGTTATCGTGGGCCAGCGCAACAATATCGATGTCGCTGGCCTCAAGGGTCTGACGCATATCGGTAAGTTCAGCAGCCTTCCACACCCGTGGTTTGATTGGCTGCCGATCTAAACTCTGGCGAAAGTCTTTATATGAAAAAAACGCACCCTGAACGTTATTCATCTGCTGATTCCAACTTATTCTGCCGACTTGAGTTACCAGACCTTAGGCGAACCCTTCAACAGTGTAAAGCCGAACAACTCTGCTTATAACGCCGAAGGGCGCAGCGCCACGATCATATCAACTTCGATCGCCGCATTTTTTGGCAACTGGTAAACACCCACGGTAGTGCGTGTATGTTTCCCGGCATCACCCAGCACGTGACTGAATACATCCGACGCACCATTGGCGACTTCGCTGAGATCGATAAAATCCTCGGTGCACCTCACATACACCGTCACCCGGATCAGCGACTTGATCTTGTCCAGCGAACCGATGGCATCGACTATCAGCGCCAGCCCGCGCATCGCACTGATGCTGGCGGCCGCTTGCGCATCCGCCATGCTGAGGTCCCGCCCCACCCGGCCCGGATAATGGATCTTGCCGTCCATGCGCGGCACCAGACCGCTGATGTACAGTTCATCGTGGTGACGAATCAGCGGCGCGTAATGCCCGCCAGCGGTGTTCTCGCCGTAGATGTCATAACCGAACTCCTGTGCCAGCGCGATGAAGCGTTCGTCACAGGTCATGTGCTCAATCATTTACCAACCCCTCTAGATCAATACTGCAAAAAACATCGATCGCTACTGCTAAAACCACGGCTCAGCCCACGGCCCTTGCGGACGGTGCCAGGCTGGTGATGCCGACGCGTGATTCGATGGCTTCGGCCAGCCGCAACAGGTCGCGGCTGAGCCGTTCGTAGTCCTCGTTGAACAACACGATGTGGCCGATGAACGAGAAATTGTCTTTCACCAGGGCGGTGACTGAATCACCGATACGCTTGCTCAGCACCGCTTCCACCAGTTCGATGTCCAGCGACCGGGCCAGGGCCTGGATGTCCGGTACATCGCGCAAGATGCCGCCGGTGCCAGCCCGCAGCAGGCGAATGCCGCAGTAGCCGCGAGGCACCGGGTCATGGCTATCGACCTGGCCTTCCACGGCCCAGCGGACCCAACGCTCCCACGGGTTGAAATCAACAAACGCCTGACGCGCCAGATCCCAGATCTGCATGCCACCGGGGCGCATGTTGGTTTCCACGGCCGAGGTACGATAATTGGCCCTGTGGAAAACTTCGTTGTGCCAGGCACCGTTGTCCTGCGCCACCAGACCCGCCATGTGCCGGCCGGCCGCCATCAATCGAGCCTGAGCGTCCGCCGCCAACGGTGCGGGAACCACTTGCTGGATCTCGGCGCGGTAGGCACCTTCGGTGGTGGTTTTTTCAGTGATCCAAGTGCTTCCGGCGACATAATCCCAGCTGTATTCCCGGGCGTTCTGGATCAACTCTTCGAGCACGATGCCCCCCTCGCGATAGGGCTTGAGCGCTAGCCACGCCTCGTCGCATTCGGTCGGGTGACGGATGACGCGGCAGCCGCGGCTGGCGCCTTCGCAGGCAGGCTTGATGAACGCCTTGCCGCCCAGTTCGATCACCCGCTGGCGCAGCTCCGGCAGGCTCTCGATCCGTACGGAAAGCACCGGGCGATAATCATCGGGGGAGGTGCTGGCCGCCGCTTCGAGCTGGCGGAAAATCTGCTTGTCCAACCCCGCCCGCGCCTCGGCAGGCGTAATGCCGGGCAAGCCGAAATGGCTGGCCAGCGCCGCACCGAGTAACACGCCGCGATCAGAAAACGGCAGCACGCCGATCAGTTTCCAGCGGTCAGCATTCAGGCAGCCGACTACCAACTCCAGCGAAGTCGCGACGTCTTTTTCCGCCAGCGAGGTGCTGCAAACGTGATCGGCAACCTGTTCGTCAAAAGGCTGGATCTGCTCGACCAGCAGGATCAACCGGGCGTTGTAGAGCGACTTGCACAGTTCACGCAACTTCGGGATATCGTGGACCCGACTGCCGTTGTACCCCACCACTACTACGCATGAAGTCGTATTCATAATGTCCCCGACTTGCAAAGTGAAAACCGAAACGGCGATGACTCAGTCATGCAACGACGCAATGGATTTTCGGTTGAGCCCGTACCAGACCAGGATCCCGGCAGCGCCAATGGCAGCCAGTACCAAGGCGTTGTAGGGCGGCGGCATGACCCGCATGATCAACACGGTCAACCCGGCACCAACACCCAGGGACACTTCCTTGACGAACATGTTGTTCTGCTTGACCGAGAAGTAATCGAGGTGGCTGAACGCGCACTCGGCGATGGACAGCAGCGCCACCCAGATCAGCGCGCCGACCAGGGTTTGGACGTGGAACGCCGCCGGCGAAGACAGCACGGCAAAACCGCCGACGATGATCCCGATCACCGTCAGGACCTTGAAGCGCCCGGTGCTCTCGATCAGTTTCATGACCGGCACTTGCGCGAACACCACCACGGCGCTGTTGAGGATCAGCATCAAGCCGTACCAGGCGGGCAATTCGCCGGTTTCGAGCAGGATCGCTTGCGGCAGGATCGAGAACACACCAAACAGCTTGATGCCCATGATGATCCCGGCGATCACCCACGGCAGCTTGTTGCGCCAGCCGCTCCCTTCCTGGCTGACCGGGCGGGCCACGGCGGCTTCGGTGGTGAACGTCGCGCCCATGGCGATGGGCAGGCACAGCAGGACGAAACTCGCGGCACCGAGGAAGAACATGCTCGGCGTCAGCAGCGGCGACAGCAGGATCAAACCGGCCAGCAGGCTGCCCATGTTCATCGCCACGCGGTTATAGGCAGCCCCTTCCTTGGTCTGCGCCGCTTCGCTCTTGATCAGGTAACCGGCAATCGCAATGCCGTAGGCAAACAACGCCGCGGCAAACATGACAACGCCCTGGTTGCTGGTGACGGCCAGCAGCACCAGACCGGCGGCCGCGCACAGCAACGTGACGCTTAGGGAACGGCGACCGAGGACCAGCAACGTCAACGGCAACAGTAGCAACAAGGCCCGATAACCAAGGGCCAATATGCTGTTAGTGGCGGTGTCGAGCCAGACGTTGGCCTTGCCCAGCACCGCGAACAGCGCCACGGCCGTGATGATCCGAATGGTGAACAACCGCAGGTTGATCACCGGTTTCGCCACGACGGCGGTTGTCTCTAAACTCATTGCAACACCTCATACACCTGGGTGACTGATCGACCGACAAAACGGTCGACAATCCGAAAACACTCCAAAGCGATAGTAGAAAGAGATGCTTGTCTTGATCAGAGCAAGTTCGTATAGAATCCAACGAACTTTACTGCCAGAGAGACCAGTAAAATGCAGGTTCAGCGCGCAGTGATCGCCGCCATCGAGTTCCAGCCGGGTGTACCGCTGGTGCAGCAGATCGTCGATCAATTGACCGTAGCGATCAGCCAGGGCGGCCTGCCCCATGGCTCAAGGCTGCCGCCGATTCGCGAACTTTCCGACTTGATGAACGTGGGCAAGTCCACGGTGGTCGATGCTCTGGACCGCTTGCGGGCCAAGGGTCTCGTGGTTTCGCGCCAGGGTTCCGGGCACTACGTGCACCGCTCCAGCGCCACGATCCAGACCGATGCCGGCCCGGACCTGCTTCCGCAAGACACCCTCAGCGTGGTCCGCCGCGCGGTGCTGCTGGACAATGGCGCGCTGCGTCCGGGGGCCGGCTTTCTGCCTTCCTCCTGGTTGCCGGCCGAAGAACTGCTCAAAGCCGTGCGCGGGACGCTTCGCGCGACCACCCTGCGCATGGGCGAATACGGTGACGCCAGCGGTTACCCGCCATTGCGCCAGGCCTTGCGGGTCAAGATGGCGACCTTGGGCATCGAGGCGCCGGTGGAGCAGATCATCACCACCGCCAACACCGTACAAGCCATCGACATGCTGATGCGCCTGCTGGTCAAACCCGGCGACACGGTGCTGCTCGACGACCCTTGCTACTTCACGATGCACACCAACCTTGCGTGGCACGGCGTCAAGGTCATCACCATCCGCCGCGAATGCGACGGCATGGACCTGGACGCGTTCGAGCAATTGCTGATCGCCCACCGTCCCGTGCTCTACATGACCAACAACGCCTTGCACAACCCGACCGGGCACTCGTTCACATCGGCGCAGGTGTATCGCTTGGTGGAGCTGAGCCATCGCTACAACTTCCACATCCTCGAAGACGACTTGTACTGCGACATGCAGCAACGCCGAACGCCACGCCTGGCCGCGAGCGGGCTGGACAATGTCTCTTACGTCTCCGGGTTCTCCAAGACCCTGACCGCCAACAGCCGCGTCAGCTTCGCGGTGCTGTCGCCGCAACTGGCGGCGCGGATGGTGACGCTGAAAATGGCCTGCGGCGGCATGACCTCGGAAATGGCCGAGCAGATCATCTGCACCATGCTCAGCGACGGCAGCTACACCAAACACATGCGACGCACGGTGGACCGGCTCTACGAGTCGAACAGCCGGGTAGCGGCATGGCTGGGCGAAGCCGGGTGTTCGGTGTCGTCACTGCCGGGGGAAGGGTTGTACATCTGGACGCGATTGCCAGAGGGATTCAAAGCAGAATGCCTGGCCAGAAAGGGACTGGAAATCGAACTGGTACTGACGCCGGGCACCATGCTCAGCAAGGCGGCGGATGCCAATCAATTCCTGCGGTTCAACGTGGCCCACAGTGATCACGTGCAGGTACGGGAGCGGTTTTTCCGCTTGCTGGACAAGCCACAAAAATAACCGACACCGCCTATCCCTGTGGGAGCGGGCTTGCCCGCAATGCGCCGGGGTCGCGCTCGACCGACCCGGTCCACCAGAAAGCCCCCAACAAAAAGCCCCGCGCTTCTCTCGAAGGCGGGGCTTTTCGCTACAGCGTCTGAATCTTAAGGCGCGTACGTCAGCAGCAACTCGGCCGGCACTTTGAAGTCCAGGGACATCATCACGCTCAACGCGGTAATGGTGAAGATCGAGAATACGAACAGCTTGCGTGCCCAGACCGTGTCATCCACTGCCTTGTAGCCGGTCCAGGCCATGTACAACCAGTACATGCCCATGGCCGCGGCGACGGCGAGGTAGCTCATGCCGGCATAGCCGCTGAAGGTCAGCATCAAGGTCGCCACGAGGAAGGCCAGGATGTAGATCAGGATGTGCTTCTTGGCCACTTGAATCCCGCGCTTCACTGGCAACACCGGAATCGATGCGGCCAGATAATCGTTGAAGCGGAAGATTGCGATGGCGTAGGAATGCGGCATCTGCCACAGGCTGAACATCACCAGCAAAGTCAGTGCGGCCATGTCGAAGGTGTTGCTGACGGCGACATAACCAATCACTGGCGGCATGGCGCCCGACAGGCTGCCCACCAGCGTGCCGTGAACCGACTTGCGCTTGAGGTACAGGCTGTAGAAGCCGACGTAGATCACGAAGCCGATCACCGCGAACAAAGCGGCCAACGGGTTGGCCACCTTGTACAACAACGCAACGCCGAGAACACCCAGGACGGTCGCATAGATCAGGGCCAGTTTCAGGGAGATCAAGCCCTGTACCAGCACCCGGTTCTTGGTGCGTTCCATCTTGATGTCGATGTCGCGGTCGATGCAGTTGTTGAACACGCAACCGGAGGCGACGACCAGGGATGTGCCGATCATGGCGGCCAGAAACACGGCCAGATCGACATGCCCTTTCGAGGCCAGGAAGAACCCGCCTGCCACAGAAAGCACGTTACCGAAAATGATCCCCGGTTTGGTGATTTGGATAAAGTGCTTGAGCGACATCGGGTCTACCTCACTTCGCCATCATGTACGTGTGGATGCTGAACATGATCCACAGCGACAGGCCAACCAGCAGGACGATTACGATCGCGGCGAAGACAAACGCAATCACGTTGTTACGCTGCGCGGCCGAACGGTCCAGGTGCAGGAAGTACACCAGGTGCACCAGCACCTGGACGATCGCGAACGCGAGGACGATCAACAGGGTGATCGACTTCGGCAGCGTCGGGTACATCACCAGACCGAATGGAATGACAGTCAGGATCACCGACAGGATGAAACCGATGGCGTACGACTTGTAGCTGCCGTGACCGGCGTCATCGTGGCCGTGGGAATGAGCTGGGTTAGCCATTTACATAGTCCCCATCAGGTAAACAACGGTGAATACGCAGATCCAGACAACGTCCAGGAAGTGCCAGAACAGGCTCAGGCAGCTCAGACGGGTCTTGTTGGTCGACGTCAGGCCATGCTTGTTGACCTGATACATCATGATCGCCATCCAGATCAGACCGCTGGTCACGTGCAGACCGTGGGTGCCGACCAGGGTGAAGAAACCGGACAGGAAGCCGGAACGGCTAGGGCCGTAGCCCTCGGAGATCAGAACGTGGAATTCGTTGATCTCCATGCCGATGAAGCCGGCGCCGAACAGGAAGGTCATGGCCAACCAGCCCAGGACCTGCTTCTTGTTGCCACGGTAGAACGCCAGCATGGCGAAGCCGTAGGTGATCGAACTGAACAACAGCAGAGCGGTTTCGCCCAGCACGTATGGCAGTTCGAAGATGTCGTGGCCCGACGGACCACCGGCTACGTTGTTAACCAGTACCGCGTACACCGCGAAGATCGACGCAAACAGAATGCAGTCGGTCATCAGGTAGAGCCAGAAACCGTATACGGTCATCTCGCCCGAGTCGTGGTGATGGTCATCGTGCCCATGGTCACCATGGGCGTGTCCAGCATTGGTCACTAAGTTCGACATGGTTTAAGCCTGTTCCAACGAGGTTTCAACACGGGTGGCGGTGGCCGGGATTTTCCCTGCCGCTACCAGACGCTTGTGCTGCTCGGCTTCGATGCGCTCGATCGTTTCAACCGGGACCATATAGCCCTGGTCATCACGTGCAGCGTGGATCGCGAAGTAGACGACAGTGCCTACCAGGCTCGCGATTGCCAGCCACCAGATGTGCCAGATCATCGCGAAACCGAACACGGTCAGCAGAGCACCCATGACCACACCGGTCGCGGTGTTGTTTGGCATGTGGATCGGCTCGTACCTGGCCGGAACCTTGTACGCGGTGCCGTTTTCCTTGGCTTCGGTGAACGGATCGACGCAGTCAGCCTTAGGCAGCACGGCGAAGTTGTAGAACGGAGGTGGCGACGAGGTCGACCATTCCAGAGTGTGGGCATTCCACGGGTCACCGTGTTCGCACATGTTCTCTGGCTTGTTGCGGTCACGCACACTGACGTACAGCTGGATCAGTTGGCAGGCGATACCGACAGCGATCATCACCGCACCGAACATGGCGACGTACAGGTACGGCACCCACTCAGGGTTGGTGGTGGCGTTCAGACGACGGGTCATGCCCATGAAGCCCAGTGCATAGAGCGGCATGAAGGCGACGAAGAAGCCCGAGATCCAGAACCAGAACGCTGCTTTACCCCAGCCTTCGTGCAGCTTGAAGCCGAACGCTTTCGGGAAGTAGAACGCGAAACCAGCGATGTAACCGAATACCGCACCGCCGATGATCACGTTGTGGAAGTGCGCGATCACGAACAGGCTGTTGTGCAGAACGAAGTCAGCACCCGGGATGGCCAGCAGTACGCCGGTCATGCCGCCGATGGCGAAGGTCACCATGAAGCCCAGGGTCCACAGCACCTGGCTGGTGAAGCGCAGACGACCTTGGTAAATGGTGAACAGCCAGTTGAATAGCTTCACACCCGTCGGGATGGAAATCAGCATCGTCGCCAGACCGAAGAAGGCGTTGACGCTGGCACCCGACCCCATGGTGAAGAAGTGGTGCAGCCAAACCATGAAGCCCAGTACCGAGATCGCGCCCGAAGCGTAGATCATCGACTTGTGGCCGAACAGTTTCTTGCCGGTGAAGGCCGAGATGACTTCCGAGAAAATGCCGAATGCCGGCAGGATCAGGATGTATACCTCAGGGTGGCCCCACGCCCAGAACAGGTTGACGTACATCATTGGATTGCCACCAAGTTCATTGGTGAAAATGTGGAAATCCATGTAACGGTCAAGCGTCAGCAGTGCCAGGGTAGCGGTCAGGATCGGGAACGAAGCCACGATCAGGACGTTGGCCCAGGTGCAGGTCCAGGTGAAGATCGGCATGTCCATCAGTTTCATGCCAGGGGTACGCATTTTCAGCACGGTAGCGAGGAAGTTAACCCCCGTTAGCGTTGTCCCCAGACCCGATAGCTGTAGCGCCCAGATGTAGTAATCCATCCCCACGCCAGGGCTGTATTGCAGGCCCGACAGCGGCGGATAGGCAACCCAGCCGGTCTTGGCGAATTCGCCGACGCCCAGGGACAGGTTGATCAGCACAACGCCGGAAACCAGCAGCCAGAAGCTCAGGGAGTTCAGGAACGGGAAGGCAACGTCACGCGCGCCGATCTGCAGCGGCACTGCAAGGTTCATCAGGCCGGTGAAGAATGGCATCGCCATGAAGATGATCATGATCACACCGTGAGCGGTGAAGATCTGGTCATAGTGTTCAGGTGGCAGGTAGCCAGGCGAACCCTCGGTGGCCATGGCCAACTGGGTACGCATCATGATGGCGTCGGCAAAACCGCGCAGCAGCATGACCATGGCGACGACGATGTACATCACGCCGATTTTCTTGTGGTCGACCGACGTCAGCCACTCGGTCCACAGGTAGGTCCACTTCTTGAAGTAAGTGATACCGGCGAACAGTGCCAGACCGCCGAGCGCGATCATGGCGATGGTCACCATTACGATCGGCTCGTGGAACGGGACCGCTTCCCAACTTAATTTACCAAACATCGTTTACTCCTCTGCCCCGGCAGCTGAATGCGAGTTCATGTCCGTAGCGGCCACTTCTTTCTCTTTCTTCTCGTGCTTCACCTTAGGGCCCGGTTTCATGCCTTCGTACTTGTCGACGATGGTCTGGAACAGGTTCGGCGTTACCGAGGAGTAGAGCTCGACTGGGTTGTTCTGGCTCTGCTTGGAAAGGGCTGCGTATTCAGCTTGTTCAAGCTGTTTAGGTGCCTTTTTGACTTCACTTACCCAGGCGTCGAAATCTTCCTGGGAAGTTGCGATAGCCTTGAATTTCATACCGGTGAAACCGGCACCGCTGTAGTTGGCGGAGATGCCTTCCATTTCAGCGTTGCGGTCAGCGATCAGGTGCAATCTGGTCTGCATGCCGGCCATTGCGTAGATCTGGCCGCCCAGACCCGGGATGAAGAACGAGTTCATCACGGCATCGGAGGTGATCCGGAAGTTGATTGGCGTGTGCGCCGGGAACACGATCTTGTTGACCGTGGCAATGCCTTGTTCCGGGTAGATGAACAGCCACTTCCAGTCCAGCGCGACCACTTCGATGGTCACAGGCTTCACGTCGGATTCGATCGGACGGTACGGGTCCAGCTCGTGGGTCGACTTGTAGGTGATGTAACCCAGGGCAATGATGATCAACACCGGAACAGTCCACACCGCGATCTCGATCTTGGTGGAGTGGTTCCATTTAGGCGTGTAGGTCGCCTTGGTGTTGGACGCGCGGTATTTCCAGGCGAACAGGAAGGTCATGACGATGACCGGAACCACGACCAACAGCATCAGCAGCGTTGCGGTGATGATCAGGTTTTTCTGTTCCAGGCCAACCTGGCCCGTGGGATTGAGCAAGGTCATGTTGCAGCCTCCCAGCAACAACGTGCCGAGCAGCGGCACTAAGCCTAGTAGTCTGGGGTACCTGTTTTTACTCATCTCACGACCTCTAAAGCAGCTTGCGCAATGCAGTTGGGTTTTGATCGCCAACACTTCACCCTGCCAAGGGTTGGCATTTCTTTGGATTGAATAAGGGCTGCCCGTCGAGCGTCAGACGCGTTTCGACAAATCCTGGGCCAGCGGTGAGTTCTTATTCGAATTCGTGGTCAAAGGCCTTGTTACAGACCAATTCCATTTGGTGCGGATAGTTGGAGGCACCGACACCTGGGAGTCGCATGAAGCCACCCGGCCTCTCGACACCCTGATTCCGCTCAAACACCCCGAGAGGGTGAGCAGCGCCGGGAATTCAGTGCGGGCGATTGTAGTTATGTAGCGTTTTTTAAACCATGTCTCATCCCGAAATAATTTATATCCCGAGCCGCAACAATGCTTCGCCGAATTCGAAAAAGCGGCGCATTTTATCGAAATTGATTCTCAACAAAAACACCAAAAATAGTAGGGCTACCACCGGCAGTTCAGACAGTTTCCGCTGCTCGGCAACATCGCCCTACCCGGCGCAAGCCCCCATGTGACAAGGGCTCTGGCAAATCGCCAGAGCCTGTTAAAACTGCCTGTTCCAGCCTGATCACGAAGAGACCCGGCAGGCCGCAAAACAGACCAATTTCATTGCATGATCGCGTTCCAATCCGCAGCCTTGAAGGCCGCTGCGACACTCAAGATGTGACAACATGTCGCACACGTGTCGCACCCCTGGTTGCCGCATATCACGACCTTTTTACCTGACCTCTGACAACACAAAAACGCCCTGGCCCTCTCTATGAGGACCGGGGCGTTTTTTGTCCTGCAAAATGACCTCAGCGCAGTGCCTTGCGGTTACGCATCGTCAGTAACGGCACCAGTATGACCACCAGTACAAAGGCAACCAGCGCCCACTGCGCCAGCGACAAACCGAGGATCGGCGGGTACGGCGTGGAGCAGAAACCGTCGACCTGGAAGCCCAGCGGGAAGATCTTCGCCAGCGGCAAGCCATCGACAATCGGCTGCAAGACATCGATGCCACAACTGACGGCGGGATAGAACTGCGTGTAGACGTGATGCCCCGCCACGGCGACGCCTGCCAGGGCGCAGATCACCACCAGGGTTTCAAACACGGTAATGCTGCGACGGTTGCGCATGGCCGCGCCGATAAAGGCGAAAATCGCGATCAACAGCAGGGCATAACGTTGCAGGATGCACAGCGGGCATGGCGCCTCGCCCAGTACGATTTGCATGTACAGCGCGCCGCCGATCAGCGCCAGGCAGATGATGCCCAGCAACACCAGATAGCGCCGCTCACGGCCCAACCGCATTGTTTCCTCGCTCATCGCGTTTCCCTTGAAGATATCGATTGCCCGCCAGTCTACACGCTGGGCGCGTGCTGGGGGATGTCGAGGGAATAGACGATAAGCGGGTTAAGAAGGGATTAACTTTTGAATCGAAAAATCAAAAGATCGCCGCCTCCGGCAGCACCTGCATTGAGAGGATGAACATCCTGCAGGAGTTGTCGAAGGTGGCGACCTTTCAAGGGTTATTCCAACGCCGCCGCCGGCCCGAAGAACTCGTAACGGCTTTGCTTCTCCGGCACACCCAAGGCTTTGAGGTGGCGCTTGATGGCCGCCATGAAACCTTTCGGCCCGAGGAAGTAAGCGTCCAGGTCACGCTCTTGCGGCAACCATTCGCCCAATTGCTCCAGGCTCAACAGCCCGACCTTGTGCGCCGACGGGCTCACGCCGTCATCTTCGGCATAGCAGTAGAAACGCTTGAGTTGCGGATGACGCTCAGCCAGCCCGTCGATCCAGTCACGGAAGGCGTGGACGCTGCCGTTGCGCGCGCAGTGGATGAAGTGCACCGGACGCTCGGTCTGCAGCGCCGCTTCGAGCATCGCCAGGGTCGGGGTGATACCGACGCCGCCACTGATCAGCACCAATGGTTTGTCGCTGGCGGTCAGGGTGAACTCGCCCGATGGCGGGAACAGCTGGATGGTCGAACCCACGTGCAGTTGATCGTGCAGGAAGTTGGACGCGCGGCCACCGGCCTCACGCTTGACGCTGATGCGGTACTGACCTTTGTTCGCCAGGGCCGACAGCGAGTAGTTACGACGGATTTCTTCGCCATCGAGGATCAGTTTCATGCCGATGTACTGGCCAGGTTCTGCTGCCAGAATCAAGCCTTTGTCCACCGGTTCGAAGTAGAACGAGGTGATTTCGGCACTTTCCTCGATCTTCGCCGCGACGATGAATTCCCGCGCCCCGCGCCAGCCCCCCGGGGCCTGTTCCTTTTGGTCATAGATACTGGTTTCGGCACCGATCAGGATGTCCGCCAGTTGACCGTAAGCCGCGCCCCACGCTGCAATCACTTGCGGGGAGGCGATTTCTTCGCCCAGCACTTCGGCAATCGCGCGCAGCAGGCAGGTACCGACAATCGGGTAGTGTTCCGGCAGAATCTGCAAGGCCACGTGCTTGTTGATGATCTTGGCCACCAGGTCGCCCAACTGATCGAGTTGGTCAATGTGGCGCGCGTACATCAGCACGCCGTTGGCCAAGGCACGCGGTTGGTCACCGCTGGATTGGTGAGCCTGGTTGAACAGCGGGCGGACTTGCGGATACTCGGTGAGCATCATGCGGTAGAAGTGAGTGATCAGGGCTTCGCCACCGCTTTCCAGCAGCGGCACAGTAGATTTGACGATGGCACGGTCTTGAACGCTAAGCATAAAATGACTCCTGAGCAGCAGGGCTTTTTCTTGACTGTTGCCCTATGCACTTCAGTTTCCATGCCAACTACTAAATCTTTATAAATCAATAACTTAAAAACACGGTAGTCATAACGACACTGCCTGGCCTATAGTCGCACTGACTACATGGAGTCACTATGACTGCAAAATCCTTGCTTACCGCCCTGTTGCCACTGGTCTCCGACCTGTCCCGCGAACTCCCCGAAGGCGAGCGCTATCGACGCCTGCTCGAAGCCATGCGCGCCCTGCTGCCCTGCGATGCCGCCGCCCTGCTGCGTCTCGATGGCGAATGGCTGGTGCCGCTGGCCGTCGACGGGTTGAGTACCGACACCCTCGGCCGACGCTTCAAGGTCAGCGAACATCCACGCTTCGAAGCGTTGCTGAGCAACAACGGCCCGACCCGGTTCGCCGCCGACAGTGACATGCCCGATCCTTATGACGGCCTGGTCGATGGCCTCGATGACCATCTGGAAGTCCACGACTGCATGGGCTGCCCGCTGCTCATCGACGAGCGCCCATGGGGTTTGCTGACCCTTGACGCCCTCGACCCGGAGCAGTTCGAACCGATCGAACTGGACGCGCTGGAAGCCTTCGCCAGCCTCGCCGCCGCTACCGTCAATGCCGTCGAGCGCATCGAACGCCTGAACAATCGCGTCGAAGACGAGCATCAGCGCGCCGAGGTCTACCGTCAGGCCAGCGGCCAGCAGCATCGCGAAATGATTGGCCAGAGCAAAGCGCTCAAACGCCTGGTGGAAGAAATCAATCTGGTGGGCGGTAGCGACCTGACCGTGCTGATCACCGGGGAAACCGGGGTCGGCAAGGAACTGGTGGCCCAGGCCATCCATGCCGCCTCCCCACGCGCCGACAAACCGATCATCAGCCTCAACTGTGCGGCGTTACCCGACACGCTGGTGGAAAGCGAATTGTTCGGCCACGTGCGCGGCGCCTTCACCGGGGCGATGAATGACCGCCGTGGCAAATTCGAACTGGCCAACGGTGGCACGCTGTTTCTCGATGAAGTTGGCGAATTGTCGCTGACGGTGCAAGCCAAACTGCTGCGCGTGCTGCAAAGCGGTCAGTTGCAACGTCTGGGTTCGGACAAGGAGCATCAGGTCGATGTGCGGCTGATCGCGGCGACCAACCGCGACCTGGCTGAAGAAGTGCGCAGCGGCCGTTATCGCGCCGACTTCTATCATCGCCTCAGTGTTTATCCTTTATTGGTCCCGGCTCTGCGTGATCGTGGCCGGGACGTGCTGCTGCTCAGCGGTTATTTCCTGGAGCAGAACCGCTCGCGCATGGGACTCAACAGCCTGCGCCTGGGCAGCGATGCCCAGGCCGCGTTGCTCGCCTATGACTGGCCGGGCAACGTGCGGGAACTGGAACACCTGATCGGCCGCAGCGCATTGAAGGCGCTGGGCAACTGCAAGGAACGGCCGAAGATTCTCAGCTTGAGCGCCGCCGACCTGGACCTGCCCAACGGCAGCATTGAAGCCACTGCCGAGCAACCGGCCACGGCCGCTGCGGCGTTGGTGACCGGAGATTTGCGCGAGGCCACCGAGAACTATCAGCGCCAATTAATTGGGGCATGCCTGGAACGACACCACAACAACTGGGCCAGTGCGGCACGGGAGTTGGGACTGGATCGGGCGAACCTGGGGCGGATGGCTAAACGGTTGGGCATGAAGTAACAACCTCTCTACAGGGGTCGCGTTTACCGGTGCTAGAGGAATCAGTCTAAAGCCTGCCCCAAACAAGTCGATAACCCGGCATCGATAGCTGTCGGCAACTGTGACAGCCCATCACCTTTTGCCCAAGTAGGTTCTTAATGTCCTCCACCAAAGCCCGCGCAGATTCACTTTCGCTTCTGCTCTTTACCTTGCGCAGTGGCAAGTTGATGGCGATCAACCTGCTCAAAGTCAGTGAAATCATCCCCTGCCCGCCGCTGACCAAGCTGCCGGAGTCGCACCCGCACGTCAAAGGCATCGCCACGTTGCGCGGCGCCTCGTTGTCGGTGATCGACCTGAGCCGCGCCATCGGCGAGCGTCCGCTGGAAGACCCGAACGGCGGCTGCCTGATCGTCACCGATGTCAGCCGCTCCAAACAGGGCCTGCACGTGCAGGCAGTGAGCAAGATCGTCCACTGCCTGACCACCGACATCCGCCCGCCGCCGTTCGGTTCTGGCGGCGTGCGCTCGTACATCACGGGCGTGACCTCGGTCGACGGCACGCTGGTGCAGGTGCTGGACATCGAGAAAGTCATCCACGGCATCGCCCCGGTGCAGATCGAAATGGCGCCGACCGAACTCAGCATGGAAGACGCCGAAGTCTTGGGCAGCGCGCGAATTCTGGTGGTCGATGACAGCCAGGTCGCGTTGCAGCAATCGGTACACACCCTGCGCAACCTCGGCCTGCAATGCCACACCGCGCGAAGTGCCAAGGAAGCCATCGATTGCCTGCTGGACCTGCAAGGCACCGCCCAGCAGATCAACCTGATCGTCTCTGACATCGAAATGTCCGAGATGGACGGCTACGCTTTCACCCGCACCCTGCGCGAAACGCCGGACTTCGCACATCTTTATGTATTGCTGCACACCTCGCTGGACAGCGCGATGAACAGTGAAAAAGCGCGACTGGCCGGGGCGAACGCGGTGCTGACCAAATTCTCGTCGCCGGAACTGACCAAATGCCTGATCGAAGCAGCCAAGGCTGTGGCCGAACAAGGTCATTGAGTTGACCGTGGATTATTGCTGGCTGATGCGGCGCGACCTCGCCGAGGTGGTGCCGGCCATCGACTGGCCGACCGGCATCCAATTGATCGATTATCGCCCCGAGCTCGCCGAAGCGGTCCATCGCTTGATGGAACTGGGTTACCGCGACGGCGGTGGCCAGGTGCCGACGCTGGAACTCTGGCAGCAAAAGTTTGAAACCGATCCGGAATACGATCCCGCCCTGTGCTTCATTGCCCTGGATGGCGAAGGCGTGGTTGGCGTATGCCAATGCTGGACCAGCGCTTACATCAAGAATTTGGTGGTGCATCCACGGGCGCAACGCGAAGGCCTTGGCCGCGCGTTGCTGTTGCACGCCTTCAATGTATTCCAGCTGCGACGTGAAGGCTTTGTGGATTTGAAGGTACTGGAAGACAACCGGCGGGCGCGGCGGTTGTATGAACGTGTCGGAATGCATGAGGTGCGCCGGGAACCCGTTCCGGTCTGACACACTCAAACCCTGGCCCTCACCTGCCCAAGGAGCCCCGAACAATGAAAACCGCCACCCTGGCCTTCCTCTGCCTCACCGCCCTCGCTTCTCAGGCCCATGCTTCCAGCCCTGACGCCTGGGCCGCCTACGACAAAACCGTGCTCGCCAGTTGCACCAAGGCCAGCGGTCTGAAGGATGCCAAACCCGTCGGCAACGCCGCGCAGTTCGATGATCGTGTCGGCTACACCGCACTCCTGCTGCAAGGCCAATATCCGCAAAAACACATGAAAGGCGCTCAAGGCACTGAACTGTGCCTCTATAACAAAAAGAGCAAAACCGCGTACATCACTGAATGGGACTCCATCCGTCCGACCGCCAAGGCGCAGTGAGTGGCGCATAACTTGCTTTGATAGCAGTCTTTGCGGCGACATTCTGTCGCCGTTTCATGCTCTCGGATGCGACTGACCGTTCAATGAATACGACGTTTTCCTGCGTAGGCTGCGGCAAATGCTGCAATGATCACCATGTATCCCTGACCCTGCCCGAAGCCCGCATGTGGGCCGCCGACGGCGGTCAGGTGATCGTGCTGGTGGAAGCCTTCCTGAGCAACGGCCTGGGCCTGCCGGCGCAACAACGAGAACACGCCGAACGCCGTTCGGCGGTGGTTCGCAGCGCCGACGCCGAGGTTTACGTCGCCATCACCTTCGCCGCCTACAACGTCGGCCCCTGCCGTAATCTTGACGAAGACAACCTCTGTCGTATCTACGAACGCCGGCCGCTGGTGTGCCGCATTTACCCGATGGAAATCAATCCGCACATTGTGCTGAACACTGCCGTGAAGGAATGCCCGCCCGAGTCCTGGGAAAAAGGGCCGGACCTGATCGTCGGCGGCGAACTCGTCGACCGCGAGTTGTCGGAATTGATCCAGCGCTCCCGTCAGGCCGATCGCGATGACATCCATATGAAGGACGCGATTTGTGCATTGCTGGGGATTCGGACCACTGCGCTGAAGGGCGACGGTTTCACCGCTTATCTACCGGACATGAACGAGTTCGCCACGATCATCGATGAACTGACCGGGCAGACGTTGCCGCAGTGGAGCAGCGAGTGGCAGTTCCATGTGTCGGGAGAGGAGACCGCCGGGCAGGTGGTCGCGGCCGGGGCACTCGTGACGACAGAAGCGCCGACGAACTATGGGTTTATTTCGTTGCGGGCGGCTTGATCCGGAATCGGCAATGTTTGTACCGACCCCATCGCTAGCAGGCTCCCACAATGGTTATGAGGTGTTCACCACCGACCCTGTGGCAGCTAGCCTGCTAGCGATGACGATGATCCTGACAGCGCAAGGCCTGAAACTTAACGCTTGCCCATCGACCGCCGAGTCCCCGGAGGCGCCATGCCTGGGGTCTTGGTGTGGCCGTTCTTGGCGCCGTTCTTGTACCACGGCTGGTTCGAACCCTTGGCGGACGCCAGCTCTCCCGGTTTGAACGGGAACTTGAACGCCGGGATTTCGGCTTTGGTTTCGCTGTCGGCAC
This sequence comes from Pseudomonas sp. NFX224, assembly GCF_048565165.1. NCBI lineage: Bacteria > Pseudomonadati > Pseudomonadota > Gammaproteobacteria > Pseudomonadales > Pseudomonadaceae > Pseudomonas > Pseudomonas sp. NFX224. Next base: position 1,950,307 of record NZ_CP183416.1, read on the forward strand.
TGGCGTCGACGTTGTCGCTCAAGTCGTCGGCGACCGGCGGTTGTATCGGGGAAGTCATGAAAGCTCCGGGTGATGCGCAAAGTGTCGGGCCCGGTCAGCGAGCCGCGAAAGGCGCCAGTATAACTGGATGAAGCGCGGCTAGCTGCTGTTAAGCGACTCGCACAAATCCCGGGAAGAATGTTAGCGTGCTCAGCATTCTCCTCCGCCAGACGAGCCTGCCTCCATGAAAAAAACCGTCCTCGCCTTCAGCCGCGTCACGCCTGAGATGGTCGAACGCCTGCAACAAGACTTCGACGTCATCGTGCCGAATCCGAAAAACGGCGACATCAACGACCAGTTCAACGAAGCCCTGCCCCACGCCCACGGTTTGATCGGTGTCGGCCGCAAGCTCGGTCGTGCGCAACTGGAGAGCGCCGCCAAGCTGGAAGTGGTGTCCAGCGTCTCGGTGGGCTACGACAACTACGACGTCGCGTACTTCAACGAACGCGGGATCATGCTCACCAATACCCCGGACGTGCTCACCGAAAGCACCGCCGACCTGGCCTTCGCGCTGTTGATGAGCAGCGCCCGCCGCGTCGCCGAGCTGGATGCCTGGACCAAGGCCGGTCAATGGCAAGCCTCCGTCGGCGCCCAGCTGTTCGGTTGCGATGTGCACGGCAAGACTTTGGGCATCGTCGGCATGGGCAACATCGGTGCCGCCGTCGCCCGCCGTGGTCGCCTGGGTTTCAACATGCCGATCCTCTACAGCGGCAACAGCCGCAAGACTGCGCTGGAACAGGAACTCGGCGCGCAGTTCCGCAGCCTCGATGAACTGCTGGCCGAAGCCGACTTCGTCTGCCTGGTAGTGCCGCTCAGCGAGAAAACCAAACACTTGATCAGTCATCGCGAACTGGCGCTGATGAAGTCGAGCGCGATTCTGGTGAACATTTCCCGTGGTCCGGTCGTCGACGAGCCGGCACTGATCGAAGCGCTGCAAAACAACCGCATTCGCGGCGCCGGGCTGGATGTCTACGAAAAAGAACCGCTGGCCGAGTCGCCGCTGTTCCAGCTGAAAAACGCCGTGACCTTGCCGCACATCGGCTCCGCCACTCACGAGACTCGCGAAGCGATGGCCAACCGTGCCCTGGCCAACCTGCGCAGTGCCTTGCTGGGTGAACGACCACAGGATCTGGTCAACCCGCAAGTCTGGAAGGGCTAAAGCGAAACGGGCAGGCGCCAGACACGCCTGCCCGTTTACTCGCAGATCGCTTCAGGCCAACTTGCCGTTGCACTGCACCAGCGGTGCCTTGGGCTTGCGGAACACCAACACGTTCCCCAGCATCACCATCACCAGTCCTGCGAGTGCCGGCGCGGTCCACTGGTAGCCTTCAGCGAACGCCGACACGTTCAGCGCCACCACCGGGAACAGCACGGTGCAATAGGCCGCCCGCTCCGGCCCCATGCGACCGACCAGCGTCAGGTAAGCGGTGAACCCGATCACCGAGCCTGGAATCACCAGGTACAGCAGCGAGCCGATGTAGCGCGCATTCCATTCCATATCGAACGGTATGCCTTTGACCAGGCACCACACCGACAACATTGCCGCGCCGTAAGCCATGCCCCAGGCGTTGGTCGTCAACGGCTTGAGCCCGGCTTTCTGTTGCAGGCTCGAGAGCATGTTGCCCGCCGAGAAACACAAGGTGCCGAGCAGCGCCAGGCCCAAGCCAAGGAGGGTTTCCGGGCTGGCGGTATGGCCGGCAAGCTCCGGCCAGAACAGCAGCCCCAGACCGAGCAAACCCAATGCACCGCCCATCAGCACATTGCGCGCGATTTTCTGGCCGAAGAACACCCGTGCATTCAGGGCGTTCCACAGCGTCGCGGTGGAAAACACCACGGCCACCAGACCGCTGGGGATCCACTGACTCGCCGTCAGGAAACACATGAAGTTGATGCAAAACAGGCACAGCCCTTGCGCCAGGCAGATCAAATGCCCGCGGCGGTTCATCACTTGAAGCTTGCGGCTGAGCAGCAACATGACGAACAGCACCAGCGCGGCGAGGCCGAAGCGATAGACGATCGACACGGGAATCGCCACCACGCCCAGTTGCCATTTCAGGGCAATCCAGGTGGTGCCCCAGATCAGCACGGTCAGCAGGTACAAAGACAGGTTCATGACAAAGGCTCCTCGATAGGTGCCCAGTGTCCTGCGCAGCGCCTTGGCGCACTTGCATAAACTTGCGCTTTTGTCAGGCGACGGGCTGGCAGGCGAACGTCTACGGAGTAGGATGCAAGGCGTTGGAGAGAACCGATCATGGCCGCACTGGATACCCTACAAGTCTTTCAAGCCCTCAACCGCTCGCCCAATGCTCGACTCGAGCACAGCGCCGAGCTCGGTGACGGCTTGTCCGCAGCCTTGTGGAGCAACCACCACGACGCCCAGGATTACGAAGCGCCGAGCCATCACACGCTGTCGTGCTACATCGCCGGCGGCACCGGCACCTTCCGCCGCGACCAACCCGGTAACAAGGGCGGTCCCGACAAGTTGTGCATCCTGCCCGCTGACCATCAGTCAGGCTGGGTGATTAATGGCGACATTCGCCTCGCGCACCTGTATTTCAGTCCCGAACAATTTGCCCTTGGCTGCGTCACCCTGCTCGACCGCGAACCGCGGGAATTGCAGTTGCGCGAGCAAACCTTCCTCGATGATCCGCAGCAGGCCGTGCGTTTTCGCCAGTTGATCACGCTCAACTGGGACGAACCGGGCGAGCGTTTGCTCACCAGCAGCCTGGCCCACGAGATACTCAGCCATGCACTGCTCAGCCAGGTCAGCGTGCGCCCGAACTTGCGCCTCAAGGGTGGTTTGGCTGCGCATCAACGGCGGTTGTTGGTGGACTACATTGACAGTCATCTGGCCGAAGCCATCAGCCTGGGTCAACTGGCAGCGCTGTGTGCGCTGTCGGAATACCACTTTGCGCGGATGTTCCGTGAGAGCTTCGGTTTGCCGCCGCATCAATATGTGCTGGCGCGACGCCTGAATCGGGCGCGGGAGTTGTTGCGCTCGACTGCACAGCCGTTGGGGGAGATTGCATTGGCCTGCGGGTTTGCCAGTGCCAGTCACTTTACCAACCGGTTTCGGCAGACGTTGGGTGGGACGCCGGGCGAATACCGGCAGGCGTTTTTGCGCTAGTCCGGGATATTCACACCCGTCAGACCGCCATCGCGGGCAGGCCCGCTCCCACAGTTTTTTGAGTCGATTTGTGGGAGCTGGCTTGCCAGCGCTGAACGATGACGCGATTTTCGATCAGAACTCCAAAGTGCTGGAAAGCGTCACCTGCCGCGAATCCCCCATCGACACAAAGAACCGGCTCGCCGCCGAGGTGTAGTACGTGCGGTCGAACAGGTTCTTCACGTTGAGCTGGAACTTGACCTTCTGCCCGTCGAGTTGCGTGTCGTAGGTGGCGAACGCATCGGCGACGGTGTAGCTCGGCAGCTCGAAATCGTTCACCGCATTCCCCGCCCGCTCGCCGACGTAACGCGCACCCGCACCGACCCGCAATTGATCGCCGCCCATGATCCTGCCGAAGTCATACACCGCCGACAGTGAGCCGCTGTTCTTCGCCACGTTTTGCAGTTTCTTGCCTTTGTAATCCGGGTCTTCTGTCACTTCGGCATCGGTGTAGGCATAGTTGCCGATCAGGCTCCAGCGGTCGCTGAGCTGGCCGCTCAAATCCACTTCCAGGCCACGGGAGCGCACTTCACCGGCGGCGCTGTAGATCGTCACTGGCCCTTCTGAGTTGGCGATCAGCACGTTGCGTTTCTTGATGTCGAACAGGGCGACGTTGCCCGTTACACGGCCCGGCATATCGAGCTTGGTGCCGATCTCCCAGGACTTGGCTTCTTCCGGCGCGACACTGCCGTCGAGCACAACGGTGCTGCCGCTCAATGGCGCGATGGTCGAGTTGGGTTTGAACGATTCGGTGTAGCTGCCGTAGAACGACAATTCATCGGTATAGCGGTAGACGAGGCCGGCGCGCGGTACCCATTTCTGCCCGTTGCTGTCGGTGTTGGCATGGAACGGCACGCCTTTGCCGGCGTATTGGTCGTACGCCTGGAAACGCCCGCCTGCCACGAAAATCCATTGGTCGGTGAGGTGGATCGAGTCCTGCAAAAATACCGAGTTGCTGCGCAGTTTATCCGTTTGGGCACTGTCAGCCGGGCTAACGGTGGAGCCTGGCACTTCGCGACCATACACCGGGTTGAGGTAGCTGAAGGTGGTCAGGCTTTTCTGGCGGATCAGGTCTTCACGGTAGATCTTGCGGTACTCGTCATCGATGCCGAACACCAGGTCGTGGCGCATGCCTGCAACATCGACGTTGCCTTCCAGACTCAGCGTGGTGAAACGGTCGGTGCTGATCGCATTCTGCGTGCCGTCCATGCTGCGGGTCAGCGTGCCTTTCTGGGTGTCGATGGCGGTCACACGGACCTGACTCGCGTCGTAGGTTTCGCGGTTCCAGCTGTAGCCGAAGTGGGCTTTCCAGTTGTCGTTGAGCTCGTGATCGGCCTCGAAGTGATAGAGATCAGAACGCCCTTCCATGTTGTTGAAAGGCTCGTCGAGCCGACGATCACGGGAAATGTCCAGCGGGTGGTTGTCGCGCGGGTCGATGATCGTGCCACGGTCGAACGGGGTCAGAAATTCACGGTGTTCGTAGGCGAACAACAACTTGGTGCTTTCGCCGAACCAGGCCAGCGACGGGGCGACCAGGGTTTCGCGATGCACGCCGTAGTTGCGCCAGTAATCTTCGTCTTCGTGGTCCAGCACCATGCGATAGGCGAGCCCGGTATCGCCCAATGCGCCGGTGCTGTCGAAGGTGCCACCGCTGCCGTTCTTGCCATCGCCATAGGTCGAGCCGCGCGCCGTCAAGGCGTTGTATTGCTCAAGCTCCGGTTTCTTGCTGACCATGTTCACCACACCGCCCGGGTCTTGAATGCCGTAAAGCAGCGAGGCCGGTCCCTTGAGCACTTCGACCCGGTCCACCGTGGCGTTCATGCCACGGCCCTGCACGATCGGCATGCCGTCGCGCATGATCGAACCGTTGCGGTTGTCGCCGAAGCCGCGAGTCATCACCGAATCCTGGGTGCTGCCCAACGTGTTGCCTTGGGTGATGCCGCTGACATTGGCCAGGGCATCATCGAGATTGCGCGGCGCCTGATCGCGAATGACCTGCGCCGCGACCACGTTGACGGTCTGCGGAATTTCCTGGAGCGGTGCGGAGCTGCGCATCACCGAACTGGTGGGCGGCGGCTGGTAGCTGGTGGACTCGTCCATCATGGAAGTAATGGTGGTCGCGCCCAGGTTCAGCGCGCCGTCGGTGGGCAGCGGCTCCAGCACCATCGTGTGGCCGTCGGTGCGGCGGAAGGTGAAACCGGAACCGCTGAGCAAACGTTGCAATGCCTGTTCGGCACTCAACTGGCCAATGACGGCGGGTGCAGTGATGCCATAAGGCGCTTCATCGGTGTAGACCACGCTGACGCCGGTGGTGCGGCTGAAATCGCTCAGGGCCTGGGGCAACGGCTTGGCGGCTATCGAAAAGCTGAATTGCGTCTGTTGCTGCGCACTGGTTTGCGCGGCCATCGCCACATTCAGCGGCAACAATGCCAACGCCGAAAAACTCAATGCAGAAACACCCAACCATTGTTTGACCGAACCCGATTTTGCCCTGGACTTCATGACTCATGACCTGTGTAGAACCGCAGCGGATGCGAATGACTCGCAGTTTCAGTCACTACACGGATGGCGTTCGGTTTTACCTCAGCAGAAAGTTGAAAATATTTTCATGCGAGTACTGTGGTGTTTGATCTACCGCTATCGCGAGCAGGCTCGCACATTTGGAATGTTTTCCCCTGTAGGAGCGAGCCTGCTCGCGATGAGGCCATTTGCCTCAGCGCAAAATAATCAGATGCCCCAACACCTGATGCTGCTCAAACCCTAAAACGCCCTGCAATGAACTCAACACCGCTTGCGGGTTCTTGCTCGGAAAGCTGCCGCTGACCCGGCGCTGGGCCAGTTCATCGTTGAGCAGCATGATCCGCCCCGGGTAGTAACGCCCCAAGTCCTGCACCACATCGGCCAGCGTCGCCTTGTAGTAATTGAGCCAACCCTGGCGCCAGGCCAGTTGCGCTTCGCTGTCCACCGCGTGAAGTGTTTCCGCCGAACCATTGCCGTACGCCACTTGCTGACCCGCCGTGAGGATTTGCTGCCCGGCGTTTTTGTCCGCCGTCACCCCGACCCGACCGGACAACACCGTGACCTGCGCGCCGTGGGGTTGCAGGCGCACTTCGAACTGCGTGCCGAGCACCCGCGCCTGGCCCTTTTCCGCGTCAACCACAAACGGCTCGCCGGTGTGGGTCACGCTGAAAAAACCGGCACCGCGACGCACCTGCACATGACGCTCACCGCCGCTGAAATCCACGGCGATGGCGCTGTCAGCATCAAGAGTGACTTGCGATTTGTCGGCCAGCGTAATGGTACGGATTTCCCCCGGTGCCGACACATAATCGGCGCCCAGATCATCGACCCAGCGCAGCGGTTGCCAACCTGTGCCGAGGCTGATCATCAGCATCAGGCAAGCGGCCATGGCCAGCGCGCCGGACCAACGCCGAACGCTGCTGCGCCGCGAGCGGCTCATCGCGTTGAGGTAACCCTGCAAGGCCAAGGCGTCTTCATCGGCCAGGGTGCGCGCCGGCACTTCACTCAATTCCCACAGCACTTGCGCACGCGCATAGGCTTCGGCGTGGGCCGGGTCGGCCTTCAGCCACTGGCTGAAAGTCGCCTGATCGCCACTGCTCGGCTGGTCATGCAACAGACTCAGCCAGGCCAGCGCGGCCTGTTCCTGAGCGGGCGTCGGGGTGACGCTCTGAAAATTGTTCACGGTGCTTTCCCTGGCGTACGCGGTTGCGGTTCTCGCAGGCTGGCCTTGCAGGCCTCGAGCGCGCGCATCATATGTTTTTCCACGGCACTTTGGGACAGGCCCATGGCCTTGGCGATCTCGGCGTACTTGCGGCCATGGATGCGGTTCAGCAAAAAGATCTGCCGCGTGCGCTCGGGCAATGCGCGCAACGCCGCTTCGACGTGGCGCAAATCGTTGCCTGCTTCCAGCGCCGCTTGCGGCTCGCCACCCACGCTGTCCGACGGTTCCGCCATCAAGCCTTCGCTGGCCCGAACCCGTGTGCCTTCGCTGCGCAAATGGTCGATGGCAATGTTGCCGGCGCATCGCAAGAGATAGGTGCTGAGCTCCTCGACCTGCACCAGCGGCCGTCGCCAGAAGCGCAGAAACAAGTCCTGCACCAGGTCCGCCGCCGTCGCCCGACAACCGACGCGCCGATTCACCAGCGCTTCCATTTGCGAACGTTGCGAGAGGAACACCTGAAGAAAATGCGCACGGTCGCCGCGCGGTTCATCGCGCTGGGTATCACCGGGTTCGGCTGGACGGTTGATCATCGATTCAGTACTGCGCAAACGCAACAAGCGGGCTGGCCAGCAGGCTGAACCCGGCCAATGCCAAGGCCAGGCGCGGGCGATACGGCATCAGCATGACCAGCATCAAGGCACTGAGCATCAGCACCGCAAACCACTCGACCAGACCCAGCGCCCAGCCTGTCGTCGACACCGCCGCCCACAGCGAAACGGCCAGCAGCAACCATCCCGCGAGTTTCATCTGTCGACGCATGACCCGCGTCGGCTTGCGACCCAACAACTCCGCATGGTGACGATCCATGGACAAACACAGCGCAGTAAAACCGCCGTAACACAGCAAGCAGGCCAGCAACATTCAGTTCGCCTCTTGCTCAAGGATGATCGATTGGGCACGTGGCCGGACGGACTCGGTCTTCCCGGCGCGCTGCATTTTCCACGCAGCCCAAGCGAGGAAAAATCCACTGCCCAGACACGCCAGGTCGAAACCGGCCATGGCCCAATCGCCCTGCACCAGTGTGACGCCGAGGTGATAAGGCGTGGTCAGCGCGTTGAGCAACGGCACCGCGCCAAACAGCAACGCGGCCAGCGCCAATTGTTCAACCCACGCCGCGCGACCTCGGCGGACCATGGCATGCAGCAGGCTAATACCCCAGACGATGAAGAAGCTGTTGACCTCCCAACCGGCCCGCTCGGCCATGCCAAGCGGCAACAAACGGTTGGCCCAGAAAAACGCCGCCACCGCCACGACCAGGCCTGACATGCCGGCAATGTTCAGCACTTCCACCAGCCGCAATTCGAAGGGCATCATACCGCTCTTGGCATGTTTGAGTTGACGCTTGCCGAGCCAGATCACCAGCCCGGTGCCGATCATCGCCGTACTCGCCAGCCCGCAGATGAAATACAACCAGCGCAACAGCGGGCCGGCGAAATGGCCCATGTGCAAACCGTAGAAACTGCCGGCAATGGCCATGGGCAGCGGTTGTGCCGGGGTCGCAGCGAGCAGTTGCCCTGTCACGCCGTTGAACGTCACGGCGCTGCCAAAATCGTGAACCACACGGTCCGCCCCACTGCGCGCCAACACCACCGAGGCGTTCGCATCGCCCGGATTGTTCACCGTCAAGCGCCCGACCTCTCCACCCGACCATTGCTCGCGGGTCTTTTCCAACAGTGGTGCCAGGGGCAGCAACGGCGTCGGTTGACCCGCGGCTTTCGCCGTATTGGCCGCTGGAAACACGTCGCTGAAGAACGCCTGCACGTCACCTTTGTACGCCGCCAGAATGCTCGCCGGCATCACCATGCTCATGAAAATCACCAGGCTGCTGTAGGTGATCATCAAATGAAACGGCAACACCAGCACACCCACCGCGTTATGCCCGTCGAGCCAGGAACGCTGGCCCTTGCGTGGGCGGAAGGTGAAGAAGTCCTTGAAGATTTTCTTGTGGGTGATGATCCCGCTGATCAGCGCGACGAACATCACCATGGCCGCGATGGTCGACAGCCAACGCCCCCACGGATAGGGCATTTGCAGTTGAAAGTGGAAGCGATAGAAAAATTCGCCGCCCTGGGTGTCCCGGGCCTGGACTTCGCTGCCGGTTTGCGGGTCGAGCAGTTTTGACGTGAGTTGCCCGCGCTCACCGGGCTTGGCCGGCGCCTGTTGCCAGCGCACCGATAGCGCGGGTTCACGAGCATCGGGTAGTTCGATGAGCCAGCGCGATGCGCCGGGCGCGTGCTGTTGAAGATACGCTTGGGCCAAGGTCAGACTGGCTTCGGAGGACACCGAACGCGCGGGGATTTCCGGCTGCATCCAGTGACTGGTCTCGTCCTTGAAGTAAGCAAGCGTACCGGTCAGGAAAATCGCAAACAGCAACCAGCCGAAGGTCAAACCGGCCCAGGTATGCAACCAGGCCATGGCCTGACGAAAGCCCTCTTTCATGACAGTTCCATCCAGTACGCCAGCCCGGCCAGTGCAGCCAAAAACAGGCTTGTCAGCAGCAACCCGAACCAGGCCCGCCATGCCGTTCGGCAGGCAAAGCACCAGATCACCGCCAGCAGATAGACCACGAACGAACTGGTCATCCCGGTCACTACCGCCTCGGCGCGGGCCATGGGCACCCACAACGTCAGACAGACACTCGCCAGCGCCGTGACCCCATAACCTCCGAACACAGCGGCAAGCACTCGCGAAGTGACCGCCAGTCGATAGGAAACGGGGAGCGTGGGGCTTTTGGCTTTCATGAACGACCTGGAAAACGGGTGGGCCCGCGTGCGGGGCCAGCAAGGCGCAATATTAATGATAAATATTCTCATACGCAAAACTGTCGGATGGGATTGGCTTGTCAGGTCGATTGCCGGAAAGCCCTCCTGACACTACAATGCGAACAATTCTTGTTCTCTAACGCATCCACATGCGTGCGGAGTGGTCCCGTTGCCGCCAGCCAATACCGTCGAAGTGCTCTATCACGCCCATCACAACTGGCTCACCGGTTGGTTGCGGCGCAAACTCGGCTGCCCGGACAGCGCCGCCGACCTGGCCCAGGACACCTTCATTCGGGTGCTGACCGCGCGGGAAACCCCGCAGATCATCGAACCGCGAGCGTTCCTCACCACTATCGCCAAACGCGTGCTGTTCAACCATTACCGTCGCCAGGATCTGGAGCGCGCCTACCTCGACGCGCTCGCGCAAATGCCGGAAGTGGTCGCGCCGTCCGAGGAAGAAAAAGCCATCATCCTGCAAACCCTGATGGAGCTCGATCAACTGCTCGACGGTTTACCACGCCTGGTCAAACGCGCCTTCCTCCTGGCCCAGGTCGATGGCCTGACTTATCCACAGATCGCCGCCGAACTGGGCATTTCCATTGCCACCGTCAAACGGCACCTGAACAAAGCGGCCATGCGCTGTTATTTCGCCTTATGAACACGCCACCGGACTTTTCCACCCAGGTCGCCGAGCAAGCCGTGCACTGGCTGATGGAAATGCAGCAAGGGCCGTTGAATCCGCGCCAGCAACAGGCCTGGCAGCAATGGCACGACGCGCACAGCGAGCATCAACGGGCGTGGGCGCATATCCAGCGGGTCAACCAGCGGTTGCGCGGTTTGTCTTCACCGCTGGCGCACGCTGCACTCAACGCGCCGAAATCCAGCAGCCGACGCCAGGCACTGAAGCTGCTACTGATTCTCGGTGCCGGTTCGGCGATGACCTGGGGCATGCGCGAGCACAACATGTTGCCCCCGCTGCTGGCCGATTACCGCAGCCCTATTGGTCAGCGACGCAACGTGCCGCTGGGCGACGGCAATCAGTTGCAACTCAACACCGCGAGTTCGGCAGACGTGCACCTCGACGGCCCGCAGCGCCTGATCCGCTTGCTCGAAGGCGAAATGCTGCTGACCGCCGTTCAGTCATTCCAGGTGCAAACCGCCCAAGGCCTGTTGATCACTCAGGGCGCGCGCCTGAACGTGCGGCAGTTTGCCGATCGCACCCATGTGGCCGTGTTTGAGGGTCATGTCCAATTGACGTCCAACGGTGGTTCGCCGTTGATGCTGCCAAGCGCCCGCCAGTTGAGCTTCAGCACAAAAGGCGTCGGCGCAGCTCTGCCGCTGGACGCCAACAGCGGCGCCTGGGCCGACGGCATGCTAGTGGCTGCGCACATGCGCCTCGGTGACTTCCTCGACGAACTCGGCCGCTATCGTCGCGGGCAACTCAATTGCGACACGAAGGTCGCCGACTTGCTGATCTCCGGCACTTATCCACTGGATGACAGCGAACGGATTCTGCAATTGCTGGAAATCAGTCTGCCGGTGAAGGTGAGGCGCTTTACGCGGTATTGGGTGACGGTTGAGGCAAAGGTCTAAAAAAAGATCGAAACACGTGAGCCGTTTTTCAGATCTGGCGTGACAGAGAAGGAAAGCCACCTTGATTCCACCTTCTCAGGACCGTCCTTCATGCAGCCCACCCGTCTCACCCCGCTTGCCCGCACCCTGCGACAACTCTTGCTCGGCGCCAGCCTCAGCTTCGGCGCCCTGCCACTGGTTCACGCTGCTGACACCCGCGCGTACCACATCGCGCCGTCTTCGCTGGAAAACGCCCTGAACCAGTTCGGCCGAGAGGCCGGCGTGCTGATCACCTTTGGTTCGCAGGTCACCAGCGGTGTGCAGAGTCGCGGCCTGGAAGGCAATTACACCCCCGAGCAAGGCTTGACCGCGCTGCTCGAAGGCACCGGCCTGCAAGCCCGCACCGAGGGTGACAATGCCTTCAGCCTGCAACCGGTGGGTGGTTCTGCATTGGAGCTGGATACCTCGACAGTCGTCGGCGACTGGCTCGGTGATGCTTCGCAAATCAACGTCTTCGAACATCCCGGTGCGCGCGATGTGATCCGTCGCGAAGAGTTCGAACGCCAGGGCGCGACCCAGGCTCGCGACGTGCTTAACCGCATTCCCGGCGTCAACGCGCCGGACAACAACGGCACCGGCAGTCACGACATGGCGCTGAACTTCGGCATTCGCGGTCTCAATCCGCGCCTGGCCTCGCGCTCGACGGTATTGATGGATGGCATCCCGGTGCCGTTCGCGCCTTACGGCCAGCCGCAGCTGTCGTTTGCGCCGGTCAGCATCGGCAACATGGACGCGGTCGACGTGGTGCGTGGCGGCGGCGCGGTGCGTTATGGGCCACAGAACGTCGGCGGCGTGGTCAACTTCGTGACCCGGGCGATTCCCGATGAACCGACAGTCAAGGGTGGCTTCCAAACTGAAACCAGCCCTTCCTCGAGCCACGACGGCTTCAAGACCACCGGCAATCTGCTGGCCGGCGGCACGGCCGACAATGGCCTCGGCGGCGCGCTTCTGTACTCGGGCACTCGCGGCGGTGACTGGCGCGAACACAGCGACACCGAAATCGACGACCTGATTCTCAAGGGCAAATACCAGCTCGACGACGCCAACAGCTTCAACGCCATGGCGCAGTATTACGAAGGCAAAGCCGATATGCCCGGCGGTTTGAACGTCGCCGACTACGATGCCGACCCGTATCAGTCGACCCGCCCGAAAGACCAGTTCTGGGGCCGTCGCACCCTGTTCAATCTCGGGTATCGCTATCAGCAAGATCGCCGCGAGTTCACCGCCAACACCTTCTTCACCAAGACCCTGCGCAGCGGTTATCTGGACCAGGGCACCTTCCTCTCGTTGTCGCCCCGCGAGTATTGGGTGCGCGGCCTGGAAACCCGTTTCGCCCAAGGCTTCGATCTCGGCGCTACCAGCCACGAAGTCGGCATCGGCTACCGCTACATCAACGAGGCGGGCCACGAACTGCGCTACCGCACGCCGATCACTAGCAACGAACTGCCCTCCACCAGCAGCCGCAATGATCGCGACACGCGCGGCGGCACCGAAGCCAATGCGTTCTTCGTCGATGACCGGATCGATATCGGCAAGTGGACCATCACGCCGGGCATCCGTTACGAGATGATCGACTCGCAGCAGACCAACAACCTGACCAACCAGAAATACCAGGGCGACTACAACACTGCGTTGCCGGCGCTGAACGTGCTCTATCACCTGACCGACACCTGGAACCTCTACGCCAACACCGAAGGCTCGTTCGGCAGCGTGCAATACAGCCAGATGCCGAATCGTGTGAACAGCGGCGAAGTCAAACCAGAGAAGGCGCGAACCTGGGAATTGGGTACGCGCTATGACAACGGTGCGCTGAGGGCAGAAATCGGCGCGTTCCTGATCAACTTCGACAACCAGTATGAAAGCAACCAGACCAATGACACGGTGATTGCCCGTGGTGAGACACGCCACCAAGGCATTGAAACCAGTATCAACTATGCCCTCGACGACCTGAGCCCGGCACTCGCCGGTTTCGACGTGTACGCCACTTACGCCTATGTCGATGCGACCATCCGCGAAGATGGGCCGAACAAGGGCAATCGTGTTCCGTTCTCGTCGAAACACAAAGGCACCCTTGGCGTCGGTTATACCGAAGGCGCGTGGAAGTTGAATCTCGACAGCAGCTACCAGAGCGACCAGTTTGCCGACAACGCCAACACCGCCGCTGAAAGCGCTGATGGCAGCACCGGCAAGATTCCGGGTTACATGCTGTTCAGCAGCCGAGCGGCCTATGACTTCGGGCCACAGCTATCGGACCTGACCGTGGCCGTAGGCGTGAAGAACATCCTCAACCATCAGTACTTCACCCGCTCGTATGACGACAATAACAAGGGCAAGTACGTGGGGGAACCGCGGACGGTTTATCTGCAAACATCCGTGGCGTTCTAAGCCGTAGCGCGCCCTGTGGCAGCTGGCGACGCCTGCGTTCGGCAGCTGCTACAAGGGAGGGCATCGCTATTACGGAAACAAAAACGGGCCTGCATTGCAGGCCCGTTTTTGGTGGGAAGGTTAAGAGTTGAACCCGCCGTCACCCGTTGAGCGCAGCCTGTTCGTTTTCCAGAAATTCCTCTTCCAGCAGCGTATCGGCATGGGCACCACGTTCGATGGGCACCACATTGGCTCGTTTGCCGCGTAATTTGCCGAACATATGCTCCAGCGCATGTTCAAGTTTGGTGGCCGCACCGTCGATCGCCAGTTCCAGGCTCTCGGCTTTATGGGTCACGGAAATCGGTTGATGGCCTTTCGGCCGCGCCTCCAGTTGGCAGCGCATATCGTGGGGACCGGGCTTGTCGCCGTTCTCGTCCCGCAGGTGAACCTCAACGCGTGTCAGGTCCTCTTCGTATCGTTCGAGCGTGCTCTCAATGGTAGTACGTACCCACTCCTCCAGTCGGATGCTGCTTTGAATATGGTTATCGCTATTGACTTGGATTTGCATAGTTCATCCCTTATTTCAGCTAGCTCGCGAGAGGCCGGTCAGCTAAGCCCTTGGGCGTCATCACCGTGACCTCTTACTTACACAATCGGTCTGTACGCTGAACAATTCAACCCCTAAAAAAAGATAATTTTGTAATCGCAAAAAAACCGGACAACCGACAAAAGCGCTGTTAAGGTCGGGAGTTGGGTCGACCTGCTTTTACGTAATAATTGCTCACATTTACCGCTCCCCCAGCGGGTGTAACCCGCGAAAAACCCCCGCCTCTTCCACCAGCCAGTCATGCACCGCCCGCACGCCCGGATGGCTCAGCGCACCCGGCGCATAAAGCACCATGTAGCGTTTGTGATTGGGCACCGTCAGGCCAAATGGCACGATCAGCGCACCGCGCTCCAGCTCGTCGTTCAACAGCGTTCGCCGTGCGATCGCAACCCCCATCCCGGCGATGGCCGCTTCGATGGTCAGGTGATTGCGATTGAAGGTGTGTCCGCGCCGCACATCCGCACCTTCGAAGCCGATCGCATTGAGATAAAACTCCCATTCCGCATATTCGTAACTGCCACGCCAGGCGGTGATGTCGTGCAGCAGCGGAAAATGCATCAGGTCGGCGGGGCCATGCAGCGGTGGACGACCGCGCAGCAGGCTCGGCGCGCACACAGGGAAAATCTGCTCATCGAGCAAGGCTGTGGATAACAATCCAGGGTAGCTGCCATCGTTCAGGTCGATGGCCAGATCGAAGTCACCTTCGTGCAACGGCACGCTGCTGTCCTCAGCCACCAGGCGCAGCTGGATGTCCGGAAAGCGCTGCTGTAGCCGAGGCAAACGCGGGGTCAGCCACTTGCTCAGGAAGGACGGAATCGAACGCACCCGCAGGGTCCCGCTGATCATGCCGGCATCCAGGCGGCGCAATTCCGCATCGATGCTGCCGTAGGCCTCGTTGACCGTAATGGCCAGACGCTGGCCTTCGGCACTCAACTCCACGCCCCGGGCACGTCGATGAAACAGGCGAAAACCCAGACGCTCTTCCAGTTGCCGGATCTGCTGACTGACCGCCCCCGGCGTGATGTGCAGCTCCTCGGCACAACGGGTGAACGACAAGTGCCGAGCGGCACAGGAAAACACCTGCAGCCACACGTAGGTCTGGGCGTGCAATTGACGACTCATCGTTTAGTCCTGCTAAAGGCTGTCTTAGGAAGTTTCGTTGGTCACGTAAGACCGAGGGAGGCAGTATCGCTGAAAGTGCGCTTGTCCTACAAAAATGGCAGCGATTCATCTTCCATTTCAGGAATAGGCTTTAGCATGGCTATCAGTGTTTTCGATCTCTTCAAAGTCGGTATCGGTCCTTCCAGCTCCCATACGGTGGGTCCGATGCGCGCGGCGGCGACCTTCGCCCAAGCGCTGATCGATCAGGCTTTGCTGAGGGACGTGCGACGCGTGGAGATCCGCCTCTATGGCTCCCTGTCGGCAACCGGCGTCGGCCACGCCACCGACCGCGCCTGCGTCATGGGCCTGATGGGCGAGTGGCCGGACCGTATCGACCCCACCACCATCGACAGCCGAATCGACACCCTGCGCGAAGCCGGTGAGCTTTCGCTCGCGGGCCAGTTCACGATCACTTTCGACTGGAAACGCGATCTCCTGCTGCTCGACGAGAGCCTGCCCTACCACCCAAACGCCATGTCTCTGACAGCCTTCGGCGAAACCGGCGCGCTGTTCGAGCAAACGTACTACTCGGTGGGTGGCGGTTTCATCATCGAAGCGGCGGAAGCCGAATCCGGTGTTGCACCCGCCAGCGACGTGGTGTTGCCATACGATTTCTCCAGCGCTGTCGAGCTGCTGCAGCTCTGCAACCAGCACGGTCTGCGGATTTCCGAGTTGATGATGGCCAACGAGCGGTCCTGGCGCAGTGACGCCGAGATTCGTCAGGGCTTGTTGCATATCTGGTCGGTGATGCGTGAGTGCGTCGAACAAGGCTTGCACCACGAAGGCATTCTGCCCGGCGGTCTGAATGTGCCGCGTCGCGCAGCGAAATTGCACCGCAGCCTGCTGGAAATCGGCAAACCGAATGTCATCACCTCGACCCTCTCGGCCATGGAGTGGGTCAACCTGTTCGCCCTCGCCGTGAACGAAGAGAATGCCGCCGGCGGGCGCATGGTTACCGCCCCGACCAACGGCGCGGCAGGGATCATTCCGGCGGTCCTGCACTACTACATGAAATTCAACCCGGACGCGTCGGACGACGATGTCGTGGCGTTTTTTCTGGGCGCAGCAGCCGTCGGCATCCTGTGCAAGAAGAACGCTTCGATCTCCGGGGCCGAAGTCGGCTGTCAGGGCGAAGTCGGCTCGGCCTGCGCCATGGCCGCCGCGGGTCTGGCGGAGGTGTTGGGCGCCACACCGGAGCAATTGGAAAACGCCGCGGAAATCGGCCTGGAACACAACCTGGGCCTGACCTGCGATCCGGTGGGCGGACTGGTGCAAGTGCCGTGCATCGAGCGTAATGCGATAGCGGCGGTAAAGGCGATCAATGCCACGCAAATGGCCCTGCGTGGCGACGGCAAACACTTCATCTCCCTGGACCGGGTGATCCGCACCATGCGTGACACCGGCGCCGACATGCATGACAAATACAAAGAGACCTCACGGGGTGGCCTGGCGGTGAACTGGGTGGAATGCTGACCGCTTTGGAGGCACGTCGGGGTTTATTGCCCTGAAACGGGCAGGAAAATGAACGCGGTCCCTGTGGCAACGAGCCTGCTCGCGAAAAACCCTCAGGCGCCGCGAACCATCTGGTTTGACGCGTTATCGTTCACGATCATCCCGAGCAAGCCGCTCCTACAGCCCGCGATCATTGTCCGACAATTTAGTCGGCATGCCCCTTGCTACATCCCTGTTGGAACAATGATGGCGATATGGCCCGTGAAATGGCCAGTGGTCCGGCGTTGCGAACCAACCCGATCACGGCCGGTCAACAACTGCACGTTCAATCAGGCGGTGACGCATCATGGACAACCCCTTTCAGCTCATTACCGATGCTTTTGCAGCGGATTATCAAATCAACCTGAGCATTCAGGGTCTGGACGGCAGCATCATGTTGACCCTGTCCAACAGTGGCCGCGTAGTCGCAAAGCGCATGATCAGTGCCGAACAACGCAATGACACCGAACGCCTCAAGCGACTGGTGCAGAGCATTCAGTTCGGCATTGCCATCGAACAAGGCCACAGCGCGGTGGCCATCCTCGAATCCATGACCGATGGCGGCACGCGCAGCCTGCCGCCACCAAAGGCCAAAGGGCGCCCCCGCCCCGCCATGGGGCTCTAAATCTCGCCCTTCTCCACTTCCGGATGTTCACTGGAACCCGCACCGGTCTTACGTTGCGGGTTTTCAATCTTCACCGACGGAAATTGCGACGAAGCGTAACGCACGACCAGGATCGCAAACGCCAGCAGCAGAATCCCGCCGCACAGGTAGATGATCCCCAGGTCAGGCGGATTGTGGTGGGAGACATTGGAAATCAGCAGTCGCGTCAACGCGGTGATCGCCACGTAGATCAGGAAGCGCACCGGCATGTGATTGGTCTTGAAGTAAATCCCGACCATCGCCCCCAGTTCCAGGTAGATGAACAGCAGCAAGATGTCATCGATCTTGATGTGCCCCTGTTCGAGCATCCCGAGAAACTCCATCACCGCCGCCCACGCGGTTACGGCCCCGATGGCGAACAGCGCCAGGTAGTGAAAGGTCTCGACGAACAGGTTGCCCAGGGACTCGGCCAGTTCATGCACGTTCTGCCGCAGCTTTTCGGCCCAGTTGATTTTCACGATGATGCTTCCTTAGGTCGGCTCGACCGGATAATGCAGGTTGGACGTGACGGTTTTCTGCATGCAGAAAAAAGGCCACCCCATGATGGCGAGCCGCTGTAAATTAAGCTGCGTGGCGTTTGGTCGCACCTGTCGTGACCTCGGCCTGACAAACCCTGAATCCGGACTACATTAAAAAGCCACTACCCAAAGCAAAGGGATTCGCTTATCCTTTTCGCTGTATATAGATACAGTAGTCGAAACCGACAACCAATGTGAAGGCATGTGAGGTGGTGAATGGCCGTCGAAGTGGTATACCGCAGCAGCCGAGATCTGGAGCGCTTGTTCATGGATAAAGCCGAAGCTGACCGTCATGACAAAATGCTCGAACTGGCCGAGCTGCTGGCTGAAGTGTTGCAAAAAGCCGTTCCGTCCCTGACCGAGCAGCAAGTGGAAGAAGCCGGGATCTACATGGCGAAGAATCGCGATGTGTTTGCCAAGGCCTTCAAGAGTCAGCCGGATGCCCTGTCCGAATTGCTGACCGCGCCGGTTGAAGTCGCGCAAACGGTTGAGGTGGTTGAAGCAGAAGCACCTGCGGCACCTGCCAAACCGGCCAAGGCACCGAAAGCCGCGAAGTGACATCCGAATTGAATAGGCCCTGAGTCGTATGGCTCAGGGCCTTTTTCATTTGCAGAATCAAAAGATTTTCTTAGCGGTACAAGACTTTCTCCGCCAATTCATCGGCCACACGCGCCGGCGAGCGTTTTTCCGCCTGTGCGTGGGCGAAGACCTCAGTGAGTCGAGAACTGATCTTCGACAGATGCGCGGTAATGGTGGACAGCTCTTCGCCACGATGCTTGAGCGAAACGTAGATCAGTCCGCCGGCATTGATCACGTAATCCGGCGCATACAAGATGCCCCGTCGCTCCAGTTGATCGGCCACATCCAGATGGGTCAGTTGGTTGTTCGCCGAACCCGCCACCGCCGAACAGCGCAATTGCGTCACGCTGTGACTGTTGAGCACGCCGCCCAGACCGCAGGGCGCCAGAATGTCGCAAGGGGTGCTGAGCAGTGCGTCGTTGGCAATCGGATGAGCGCCGAGCTGCTCCATCGCCAATTGCACCTTGCCGTGATCGATGTCGCTGACCAACAGTTCGGCGCCAGCGGCATGCAGCTGTTCTGCCAACGCAAACCCAACGTTGCCCAGGCCCTGAATGGCCACGCGCAGGCCTTCGAGATTATCGCTGCCCAGACGTGCCATGGCCGTCGCACGAATACCGGTGAACACGCCCATCGCTGCGTGCGGCGCGGGGTCGCCCGCGGACGTGGTGCTGGTGACGTGTTGGGTCTGCTGGGCGATGCAATCCATATCCGCTACCGACGTGCCACTGTCGATCGCGGTGATGTAGCGGCCGTCGAGCTGATTGATGCAGCGCCCGAAGGCCTCGAACAGCGCGGCACGGTTTGCTACATGGATCGGGCGGATAATCACCGCCACCCCACCGCCCTGGGCCAGACCGGCCAGCGCGGCCTTGTAGCTCATGCCCTGGGCCAGGCGCACCGCATCCTCGACCGCAGACTCGTCGCTGGGATAGGCAAGGTAACGGCAACCGCCCAGGGCAGGCCCCAGGCGACTGTTATGAATGGCAATCACCGCCTTCAACCCGGTGACCGGGTCGACGCTCAGATGCAGCGATTCAAGGCGAGTGCTTTGCATGAGAGCGAACATCGTAAGGCTCCCGAATCACTTCTTGTAGTCGCCAGTATAGGCTTGCGCTCAAAAATTGCAGAAGCGCACCGGAATAAGCGAAGCAGTCATTCAGGCATTCGGAAATAACCCGCCCCCCCCCGCTGCGGCACTGGACGAATGGCGCAGACGAGGCTAAAACGAGGCATAGCCCGGAGATTTCGATGACACCGCGCCAATCGTTTTTCGCCTGTCTGCAACGTTCACCGCCCGCGCTGTTCGAGGCGGCGCTATGGATTTCGGCCGAACATGACAGCGAGGTGAACTTCGAGGATCTACTGGCGAAATTCAAGATGTTGCAACAGCGGATCAGTGGCAGCCTGCCGATGTTGCCGGTCAGTGAACTGGCACAGCCGTTGCTGCGGCGCATGAATGACCTGGGATTTGCTCAGGACGACTCCACGCCTTTGCGTCCGCAAGTGGCGCTGCTCAATAAAGTGCTGGAACGTCGGCGTGGGCAGCCACTGGCTCTGGGACTGATTGCACTTGAACTGGCCAGGGGTTTGGAAATCCCGTTGGTCGGAGTCAATTTTCCGGGGCATTTTCTGCTGCGCGTGCCGGGCGCCGATCACCTGCTTGATCCCTGCGGCGGCCGTCGCCTGTATCCCAACGATTGCCGGGAACTGCTGCATCGCCAGTACGGCCCGAACCTGAAGCTCAGCGCCGAACACCTGGTCACCGCCGAGCCCGTGCAAATGCTGCAACGCCTGTCGCGCAACCTGCGCCAGCTGCACCTTTCCAACGATGACTACATCGGCGCACTGGTGGACGCCGAGCGCGTGCTGGAACTGGGCAACGGCACAGCCGCCGACTACCTGGCCCGGGCCAGCCTCTACCAACGGCTGGATTGCCCCAATGCCGAGCGCTTTGATCTGGAACATGCCCTGCTGCTCAGTGATGATCCGATCCAGCGGATTCGCCTCACAGAACGTTTGGGACATTTACCGCCCAATTCCATCGTCCATTAAACGCAAAAGATCGTAGCCTTCGGCAGCGCTTGCATTGGATTAGCGTAGGGGCTGCCGAAGGCTGCGATCTTTTGACCTTGCTTCTGATTTAAGGGGTGTCCGGCTGATTCGCCGGATGTGCCTTGACGAATGCCGGATGCACAATCGCCAACTCCGCCACTCGACGAATCCGTGGATAAGCCTCAAGGGAAATGTTGAAGCGCTCAGCGGCGTACAACTGTGGAATAAGATACACATCCGCCAGCCCCGGTTGCGGGCCGAAGCAATAACCTTCATCGCCGATCAACTGCTCAACAGCCGCCAGCCCTTGGCTGATCCAGTGGCCGATCCACTCGACTACCTGCACTTCGTCATGCCCCAAATGCCGCAGCCGGTTGAGCACGCTGACGTTGTGCAGTGGATGCACATCGCATCCGATCAACGCCGCCACGCCACGCTCACGGGCACGGGAAACGAGGTCTTTGGGCAGCAGCGGCACCTGTGGATAACGTTCCTCCAGATACTCGATGATCGCCGGTGACTGGACCAGCAACCCGCCTTCTTCGGTGCGCAAGGCCGGCACGCGCCCCTGCGGATTGATGGCCAGATACGGCGGCTGGCGGTGCTCGCCACCGGGCGGTGCGATCAGGTTGATCGGCAGCGCCTGGTAGTCCAGCCCCTTGAGTGCCAACACGATGCGCACCCGGTAAGACGAAGTCGAACGGTAATAGGTATAGAGCTCCATGACCCGTTCCCCTTAGCGCGCTGGCAGCACTTTGCCGCGGCATTCGCCGAAGCCGATGGAGGCGAAACCTTCGCGGTTGCAACGGCCGCGCAGAATGATTTCGTCACCGTCTTCAAGGAACTTGCGCACTTCGCCCGAGGCCAGTTCGATCGGCTTTTTACCGCCCTCGGTGATTTCCAGCAGGCTGCCGAACTGACCGTTTTCCGGTCCCGACAACGTCCCCGAACCGAACAGGTCACCGGCCTGCAACTGACAGCCGTTGACGCTGTGGTGCGCAACCATTTGCGCCACGGTCCAGTACATGTGTTTCGAGTTGCTCAGGGTCAGGCGATGGGCCGGCAGGTTTTTTTCGCGCATGGCTTCGGTGAGCAGCAGCACTTCCAGTTCGATGTCGAAGCCGCCCGCCGCCTGATCGCGTTTGTCGAACAGGTACGGCAGTGGCTGCGGATCGCCTTCAGGGCGTGCAGGCTGGGCACGGCGGAACGGTTCCAGCGCTTCGGCCGTGACAACCCAAGGCGAAATACTGGTGATGAAACTCTTCGACAGGAACGGCCCCAGTGGCTGGTATTCCCAGGCCTGGATATCCCGTGCCGACCAGTCGTTGAGCAGGCAGAAACCGGCGATGTGATCGGCGGCGTCACTGATGGCGATGGAGTCGCCCATGTCGTTGCCCTGGCCGATCCAGATGCCTAGTTCCAGTTCGTAATCCAGGCGTGCGCATGGACCAAAGCTCGGCTCGGTCTGGCCGGCCGGCAGCGTCTGGCCTTTCGGACGACGCACGTCGGTGCCGGACGGGCGAATGGTCGAGGCGCGTCCGTGGTAGCCGATCGGCACGTACTTGTAATTCGGCAGCAACGGGTTGTCCGGGCGGAACAGTTTGCCGACGTTTTGCGCGTGCTCGATGCCGACGTAGAAGTCGGTGTAATCGTTAATTTTCGCTGGCAGGTGCATGTCGCAATCCGCCGCCAGAGGCAACAGTTTTGCACCTTGGGCTTCGATCTTGCCGTGCAGGGTGCTGCCTTCGGCGAACAGTTCCAGCAGGCGTTCGCGCAGTGCCACGCGCGCCTCACGGCCCATTTCGAAGAACGCATTGAGCTGACCGCCACGGGTGGCTTCGACCGCTGCCTTCACCGCACCGTCGAACAGGCCGGCATCGAGCGCAGCCTGCAGATCGAAAATATGCTCGCCGATGGCGACGCCGCTGCGTGGCGCCGAACCATTCACGCTGAACACGCCCAGCGGCAGGTTTTGCAGCGGGAAATCAGCGTGGCCGTTGGCGGAAGCAACCCAGCTGCGAGTGATGGATGTCTGCGTCATGGGTTATCTCCGGGTCGGGTCGAAAGTGGCGGGCAGCGTGGCCCAGCAAGCGTCGTAAGTGGTTTGCAGTTGCGGGCAATCAAGGGCGAAGCGGCTCGGGCGTAACACTTGGCTGGTCTCGAACATAAAGGCCATGGTGTTGTCGATTTTCGTCGGCTTGAGGTCAGCGTTGATCGCTTTGGTGCAGGTTTCACCGTCCGGGCCATGGGCGCTCATGCAGCTGTGCAGCGACGCGCCACCCGGCACGAAACCTTCTGCCTTGGCGTCGTATTCACCCTGGATCAGGCCCATGAATTCGTTCATCAAGTTGCGGTGGAACCATGGTGGACGGAAGGTGTTTTCGGCCACCATCCAGCGTGGCGGGAAGATCACAAAGTCCAGGTTGGCCAGACCGTGAACGCTGGTCGGCGAGGTCAGCACGGTGAAGATCGACGGGTCCGGGTGATCGAAGCTGACGGTGCCGATAGTGTTGAAGCGGCGCAGGTCATATTTGTACGGCACATTGTTGCCATGCCAGGCGACGACGTTCAGCGGCGAATGATTGAGCTCGCAACCCCACAACTGACCGAGGAATTTTTGCACCAGCGTAGTGGGTTGTTGAAGGTTTTCGTAAGACGCGACCGGAGTCAGGAAGTCCCGCGGATTGGCCAGGCCGTTGCTGCCGATTGGCCCCAGATCCGGCAGACGCAGCGGCGCGCCATGGTTTTCGGCGATGTAGCCGCGGGCCTGGGGATCGAGCAGCTCGACGCGGAATTTCAAACCCCGTGGCAGTACGGCGATTTCCAGCGGCGCCACTTCCAGTACACCGAGTTCGGTGGCGATGCGCAGGCGGCCCAGTTGCGGCACCAGCAACATTTCGCCATCGGCATTGAAGAACACCCGCTCCATGGAGCGGTTGGCGAGGTAGTTGTAGAGGCTGATGCCGGCCGGTTTATCGGCGCCGGAGTTGGCCGCCATGCTCACCAGGCCATCGATGAAATCGGTCGGTTCGGCGGGAATCTCCAAGGCATTCCAACGCAAGCGATTGGGCGTTACGTCACCCAATGGTCCGCCAGCCAGTTGCCGATCGAGTTTGACGAACGCCGGATGATTGGCCGATGGCTGGATGCGATACATCCACGTCCGTCGCGCTTCGCTGCGGGCCATGGTGAATGCGGTGCCGGAAAACAGTTCGGTGTAGAGGCCGTAAGGGGCTTTTTGCGGCGCGTTCTGGCCGACCGGGAGTGCGCCGGGCAACGCTTCGCTGCTGAATTCGTTGCCGAAGCCTGACTGATAAGCCAGCGCTGGCGTCGTTGAATCGAGGTTCATGGAGCCTCCTGAACAGGGACTCGGCGGTGGCCGATCACTCTGTTGCAGAGCTTGTGGCACGCCGGGGTTATTTTTATCGTAATTCGATTACGCATAACGTAATTTGATTGGTATTGACCGTCAAGCTATAAAGACGCCCATTCATCCCGGGATCACTGCGCCACCATGGAAAAGCCCACCAGCGACAGCAACGGTAAACAGAAAGTCCGCTCCGCCGAGGTGGGTACCGACATCCTCAAGGCGTTGGCCGAGTTGTCGCCGTCGACATCACTCTCGCGCCTGGCCGAACACGTGCAGATGCCAGCGAGCAAGGTTCACCGCTATTTGCAGGCGCTGATCGCCAGCGGCTTTGCCGAACAGAACGCCGCGACCAACCACTACGGGCTGGGTCGTGAAGCCTTGCGCGTAGGCCTGGCGGCACTCAACAGTATGGACGTGCTGCAAGTCGCCGCCCTGCCCTTGGCCGAGTTGCGCGACGAGTTGAACGAAACCTGCTTTCTGGCGGTGTGGGGCAATCAGGGTGCGACCGTGGTGCGCATCGAACCGGCGGTGCGTGCAGTAACGGTGGTCACGCAATTGGGCTCGGTGCTGCCGTTGCTCAGTTCCTCGACAGGACTGGTGTTTGGCGCCTACCTGCCAAAGCGCGAGACCGTGGACCTGCGTGAGCAGGAGCTGCAGGGCCATGCCACTCACGCACTGGCAGACGATCAGGCCTACGCCCAGATGTGCGAGCAGATCCGTGCACGCGGCCTGCATCATGTACATGGCTTGCTGATGCCGGGCGTGGATGCCTTGTCGGCCCCGGTATTGAACGCGATGGGCAATGTCGTGGCGGTGCTGACCGTAGTCGGCCCGACATCGATGTTTCATGCCGATGAAAATGGCCCGGCGGCGCAGCGATTGCTGGCGGCGACGCGGGCCATCAGTTGGCGAATGGGCTACGAAGCCCGTTAATCATCCGTTCAGAAAGTCGGGAACAATATCGATCACCAGGTTGCCGATGTCGGTGATCGTGAGTTGCGCATGCCGGTGAATGTCCTCTGAACTGTAAGCCACCGAATAAACACCCAGTTGCTCGCCATGGTAATAAGGGATCTCGTCATGTTGCAGAGAAACATACAGATCCTCAGCCAGACTACGGGACCACAGCACTTTTCGTTCCCCGGATTCATCAATAAACGCCGTTACATACACGGTGTCGATGTTTACTTCCGGAACTCTGTATTTTAACGCCGCATGTACATCTTCAAAACTCAGCGACTTTACCGAGCGCTTCGATAGATTGACGGAAGGCACGTGTATGAGAATGCGGACAATATCAATAACGACACGTTCAAACTCCAACAACCCCAGACCTTCAACCCTGTCTTTCGACGCGAAGGAAAACCGCCGATGAAAAATACCGTTCTGAACTTGCGCATAATTAGGAAACTCTTCCTTCTCAACCCATGCCAATGTTTCATCGAACAAGGTGATTGAGTCGCTCACTTCCTCATCAATAATATCAGCCACCGTATTCAAATACGTCCTGAAAGGGCTTATCCCCAACGATTTAAGGCGCTCGGTCAATAGCACTTCCACCGCAAAATCCGGGCGAATCTTCTTCAATGCCAAAATGCGTGGATCGGTGTAAGAATAAGATTTTTTACTCATAAAAACTTCCTGTCATGTTGTCAGGCTCGAACATCCTGTACGGCCCGCTAATTATTTATATATCAATACAATAATTCGACACTAGCAAACCAAAAAAAGTGCAACACTTAATATATCGACAACTTTTCTTCATTGGCCGAGCATGAAGATACAACAAAACATCCAAACAACGACACAACCGACATGTGTGCATTCGTAAACACAACAACCCGACTCGCAACTTAAACTTCTAACCAACTATTCCTAACCGCTTAGCCTTGGCAACAGCTTGCGTGCGACGCTGTACACCCAACTTACTGTGAATTCGCCGCGCGTGAGTTTTCACCGTATGCAATGAGATAAATAATTGTTCGGCGATTTGTTGATTGGAGTTGCCTTGGGCGATCAGGCTGAGTACCTCCAGCTCCCGTGCGCTCAACGGATTGGCGTCAAGGGGCGACGCAGGCGTTTCGTCCACGCCCAGACGATTGAGCAACGTCGGCTGACGCAGCCGCAGGTCATTCAAGGCCTGTTGCAGATGGCAACGCCCCACCAATTCCAGACCCGCCTGCAAAGCCGACTTTGCCAACTCAGGTTCACCGATCAGATCCGCCGCTTCGCAGATCGCCAACTGCAACTCCGTTTCCAGCGCCAGCATCGCGTGCTGTTGCGCGTGTTCAAGCAAGGCTTTGAGCCGCTCCAGGGGTTGCTTCGCCTGGCGCAAATGGGTCTCGGCGAGCACCAGCAAGTACTCGACCCGTGCAACTAGCGCCACAGTCGCCGGTGGAGCCTGTCGAGCGTGAGGCCCGCGGTAATGGCGCAATACGCGGGTCAGTGCTTCATGGGCCAATTGCGGCCGACCTTGCTGAAGCCAGAAGTGGCTGCTGATCTGCAGCAGAACGCCGCGATACACCGTGTCGGGAATCTGCCGCTGTTGCATCAGCCGCTCGGCATCGCGCAAGCGGTCAAACGCATGAGCGTAATCGCGTTGATTGGCCGCCACCTGGGCCTGCCCGAGAAAGCCATACAACGCACGCTTGTCGTGACTGAGCAGGCAGTCTTGAAGACCGCTGTGGAAGAACTCACCGGCCACGTCGTCTTGCCCCTGACACAGTGCCAAGCGCCCGCGTCGCAAGGCAATCCGCCCCAGTAGCGGCGTCGGACGATCCGCCTGTCGAGACAACAAATCATGAACATCAGCCAACAGGCTTTCGGCACGCCGGGGAGCGCCGCGTTGTTCCAGCAATTGCGCGTGATCCAGTTCGAGCAAGCCTTCGAACAGCAACGAACCTTGCGCACGCGCCAGGCACAGTGCGTCACGGTTGAGGGTCTGCGCGACGTCGAACTCGGCATTGAGCAACGCCTGTTGGGTCAACCCGGACAGGCACAATAATCGCGCTGGCCAGGCGTCGGCCCCCAACTCGGCCAGCGCCTCGACAAAGTATCCGCGCGCCGACGCCATGCGTCCCTGCAAATGCAGGAGCCAGCCTTGCTGCGCCTGCCAACGCGCCAGCAGTTGCCGCTGTGACGATGCCGTCGGCTGCGGCGCGAACCGCGCCAGTTGCTCAATGCACTGCGCTGCTTGATCGAAGCGCCCGGCAAACAATAGCGCTGCTGTGATCAGCCCGACCAACTGCGGTGACCCCAAGGTCAACTCCTGGCCCTGGTGTTCGTGCAGGTCCAACAACAAACGTACATTCTCGCGGCGGAACAGATGCTCAAAACTGAAGTGCTGCAACAGACTCACCGCGGCTTCGAACTCTTCGGCCAGCAGCGCCTGTTCAAACGCACCCTGCCAGTCTTCCTCGGCGCAGAACCATTGGCACGCACGGCGATGCCAGGAACGACCGGCCGAACCCTGTTCGTCACGCATCGCACGGGCCAGGGGCACATAGACGCGCAGCCAGTCGACAGAGTCTTCCCACGGCTCGATGAAACACCCCATGTCTTGCAAGGTCTGCAACCCTTTTGCGCCTTCACCGGCGCCGAACAGATGCTCGCACAGGCTGGCATTGAATCGCGGCAAATGGGCCAGCACCTGCCAGGTTTCCACCAGCTCGGGCGGCAAGGTGTTGAACAGTTCATGTTGCAAATAATCGAGCAGCGTCACCGACCGTTCCTGCTTGTCCTGACTGGCAGCCCACTGGCAACCGTCGAGCAAGGCAATGCGCACACCGGCGCACCAGCCGCCGCTACGTTGAATGACTCGCCTGGCGATGCTTGTCACTCGCGACGGCTCGACATGGCCGAGCATCTGCTCGACGTCACGCTCGGTAAACGTCAAGGCATGCCCGTCGTACTCGTACAACTCGTCATCGAGCAACAGGCGGGGCCAGTTGCAGGAGGGTCGTCGACGCGAGCCCAGCCACCAATTCAACACAGGGCTTCTGACAGCCAGTAAACGATCCAGTAAACGGTCGAGCTCAGGATTGGCAACGCGACAGTAGTCATCGATAAACAGCCAGGTCGGTGTCTGCAACCGGGCCAGGTAATCCAGTACCGCCGGCTCATCCGTTGCTCCCAGTCCCAACACCTGCGCCAGCCGCTGCAGCAAATCGGCAGCACTCAACGGCTCACCCGCCAGCGGCAGCCAATACACCCGACAATGCGCCGGCGCACGCAACAGGCACTCGGTGAGCAGCGCACTCTTGCCACTGCCGGGCGGCGCACAGAGCAATTTCACCCGCGCCGTCGAGGCCAGCAAAGGCTCGACCAGGCGCTCGCGGGGCTGATGATGGGAAGACAAGCGAGGCAGAAGTCCAGGACGGTCCAGACACGTCGTCATGGCAGTCATAGTGATGCGCCTTTTTATAGTTGTGGCGCCACCCTAGCCCCCTCCCGAGCGCTTGTTGAAGAAGTATTCAGCAGACTGATTTGCAGCCATAAAAAAGGTGACCGCGAAGTCACCTTTTTGTGTAGGAGCCTGTAGGACGATTACCTCACACCCGTACTCCGCAGGGCCGCTGGCGTGTAGTCCCCGGCTTTTGCCGCGATGTTGAATTCGAAGCTGCGTTTTTCCTCGTTCTTCATCCCGAGGGCGATGTAGCGACCGGCAATCAGGTCATACAGCGCTTCGACGGTATAGGCCGGGACCTGATGATCGTAGTAGAACTGCGCATGCCCTTCGGCCACCCGCCAGAGCTGGCCGCGACCGTCATAGTGATCGGCCAGCGCCACCTGCCAGGTGTCTTCGTCGATGTACATGTGGCGCTTGGCGTACACGTGTCGCTCATTAGGCTTGACCGTGGCCACCACTTCCCAGACCCGGTGCAATTCATAGCGCGTCAGGTCCTGATTGATGTGACCGGCCTTGATCACATCGGTGTACTTCAGGTCAGGCGAATCGAGTTTGTAGCTGTTATACGGAATGTACATTTCCTTCTTGCCGATCAACTTCCAGTCGTAGCGATCCGGTGCGCCGGAAAACATGTCGAAGTTGTCGGTGGTGCGCAATCCGTCCGACGAGGTGCCCACGCCGTCATACGCCACTTGCGGTGCACGTCGCACGCGTCGCTGTCCGGCGTTGTAGATCCATGCCTTGCGAGGTTCCTGGACCTGATCGAGGGTTTCGTGAACCAGCAGCACGTTGCCCGCCAACCGCGCCGGCGCGGTCACTTCCTGTTTGAAATAGTTGAGCACGTTGTCATCGCTGCCCGGCTTCAAATCCCCCAGCAGCGAAGGCACGGCCACTTCGTCCTTGAAGCGGATAATGGTGAAGTCACCGTTGGATTGTGGTGTTGCCTGGGTAATGGTGCGACGCAGGTTGCCGCCGTGGTAGCGGGTGATGTGGTTCCAGATCACCTCGACGCCGTTCTTCGGAATCGGGAAGGCGTAGTAGCGATTGCCGGTGAAGTTGGCCAGGCCGTTACCGTCATTGATCGGCGTTACGTTTAGCGCACTGCGCTTGGCCGCTTCATAAACTTCCGGCGGCAGAGCTGCCGTGCGGTGAGTGGGATAGACCGGAATCCTGTAGGTTTCGGGATAGCGCTTGAACATCGCGATCTGCCCGTCGGACAACTTGTCCTTATACTTATCGACCGTCGCCGCGGTGATGATAAACAGCGGTTTTTCATTGGCGAACGGATCCGCGAGGAAACCCTTGCTGTCCACCGCGCCAGCGTTTTTCGGAATGCCACCGGTCCACGGCGGAATCGAACCATCGGCATTACCGGCCTTCTCGCCCCCCAGCGGCGTGAGTGTAGTGCCGAGCTTGTTCGCTTCTTCCGGTGACACCGCTGCCATCACATTCACGGCCAGCACGCTCAAGGCCAGGGCGGTGCCCAATTGCAGAATTATCTTGCGCATTGAATTCATCCTTTTCAGCCAGATCAGAAGTTCACGCCAAAGCTCAGCGCCACGAAGTCGCGGTCTTCGAGCACGTTATAGTCACCGCCGAAGAAATCGGTGTAACTGAGGCTTGCGGTGTAAGTGTTGCGGTAGTCCGCATCGACGCCGAGGCTGACGGCCTTGGCGCCCTCGTTGAACAACCCGTTGGGGCCGTAACCGGCGACGTCGTGGGACCAGGACAGGTTGGGTTTGAAGTTGATCCCGGCGATCACGTTGCTGTAATCGAGAATTGCCCGGGCCCGATAACCCCATGAGGTCGAGGTCACGAAACCGTCGGTGTCACCACCGAAACCATACTGGCCGTACACCGAGTCACGGCCGTAGCGCAGCTTGCTACGGGATTCCAGGCCGCCGACATGCACCACCGCCGCTTCGCCCACCAGGGTCAGGCGATCGGCACCGGCGATCTGATCAATGAAGTGCGTGAGGGTGCTCTGCACCTGCGTCACTTCCTTGCGTCGATAACCTTTGTTGTCGGCACCTGGCGAGGTGGCGATGGGCGACGCCGCGCCACCGGCGATGGGGTTGAGCATCGTCAGGGTCAGGTCGTTGGTGTTGACCTGCACCGGCAGGTTCGGCCGATAGCTGATCTCGCCGGACCATGCCGTGCCGGTGGACAACGTGGTGGCGAAACTCGCACCGTACAGGCGAATGTCTTCAGGGTATTCGAGGTAGTACTGACCGCGACCGAGCATCACGCTTTGCGCCAGCCCCGAACCACTGCCAGGGGCAATGCCGTTGGCCGTGGCGACGATTCGCGGAATGGTCGCCAGCGTCGCAAGGCTGGCAGTCGTCGTGCCGACGTTTGGTGTGCGGCTATGGTAGTTCATGAAATACATGCCGTACTCGGTGTCATCACCAAGCCAGCGCAGCGCCGTGCCCCACTGCCCGGAATCGCGGGCATCACGATCGCCGCCACGGGGAACGACCACACCCTCCTTGGTCACTTCGAAACCTTGGCCAAATGCAGCGGCAACCGGTTGCAACGGGGCAATGGCCGGGCTGGCGACGGTGTACCCTTTGTCGCAACCGTCCGCTACCACATCGACCCCGAAGAAGGTGCCGCAGTTGTCGACGACGGTCTGGTCCCACTCCAGCTGATAGAAACCTTCTACCGTCAACTTGTCCGTCAGGCCCTGGGAGGCAAACAACATGTTGACCGGAATCAGCCCTTCCTTGATCTCGGCGCCAGGACGACGGAAAGCGGAAACGTCGACGGGGTTGATGCTGTTGATCGAGTTGCCGATGAAGGTACTTTCACCCCAACTGACCACCTGTTTACCCGCACGCACGGTGCCCGGCAGATCGGCGATGGAATAGTTGTGATAGACGAACGCATCGAGGATTTGCCCACCGGACGACTTGGAACCCTCTTTGCGATTGTGATCACTGATCGGCTTGAACGGCCGGTCTTCGTCCTTGAGCTCAAAGTCATACCAGTACTTGCCGCGCACGAACACACCGGTATCGCCGTACTTCAATTCGAGGTCGTGGATGCCTTTGAAGATCTTCGAAAAGGTTTCACCTTTCTTGAAATTCTGACGCCCGTCATCACCGGTCGACGCCTGCCCGCTACCACCGTTGACGGTGCCCACCAGAGCATCGTCCGCATCGCGCATGCCCCAACTCGCGCCGACCGACAGCGAAGAGTCGAACGTCCCTTCGATTTCCCCGATGTTGAATGAAACAGCCTGCGCCTCGGCACAGCAGCCCAAGGCAACCGCAGCGGCCAGCGCCTGCGGTGTGAAGATGGCGCGCATTGTTGTTTTTGTCATGCGTCTTCCCCGGTGAGTGACAGAAGGCCTCACCCTACTGCCGCATGCCTGGGGCGATAAGCGCACCAAGGAGGTATTCGTGATGTACCTCTAAAGGATGACTGGCCCCATGGCACGGGCAATTGCACGGAGCATAGATTCACTGGATGTGGCGGCATAAGTCGAAATCATGGGCTACGCTGGGGCACACACGACTGTTACGCAGGTGGTAACGGTGCATGTCCGCATTTGCTGTTTTTCCTTTGCTGGCAAAGACTTATTCTTGCCGGGCTTCCACGGAAAACAGCCGGAAAGCGCGAAGCGACGACAGGTGATCCCAACCTTCGCCATTCGCAACAAATTTCAGGTGAGTTGAAGCGTTCGACTCATCACCCCGTGTACACCGACGTTGATTTGTAGCTCCTGGATCCAACGTCTTGCTTTGGCCGCTGCGTTTGCAGCGGCCTTTTTTATGGGCGTTTGTTTTGTGAGCTGGCGTATCTCGCTTGATGTTTAAAACAAATCCTACAAGACACTTCCTGTAACAGCATAAGAAACATCCTTTTTACACAGAAGACAACTTGGTCTTTGCTCCCAACCCCCTGAAACATCACTCAACTCTCTATGTAAAAGCCTACATAGTTCTCAGACACATTACTTTTCATTCCGCTGTAACTTTAAATGGCAAGAAAGGCATGCATCGCAAGCAGGCCAAACTTGCACACCTACAACGTGCAAACTCAAAAGGATATGAATATGCAAAGACCACCAACGCGACCCAAGGACAAAAAATCGAGGCCAGGCTTTCTTGAAATAGATACCCCTGTCGATATAGTCGGGGTAGCACCCGATCATTTTATTTCCCCAGCACGAGCGGGAAACAATCTGCAAGCGGGCCCCTTCGGCCCTGGAGTATCAACTTACAATCAAAATCGAGGCACCGTAATAAACACCACTCGGGCGCTGGAACAGGAATATCAAATCAGGCTCGGCCAATTACCGCAAACCATCGAATCAGAACTTTCAACTACTCGACTTGAAGGCCCGATGGACCCGGTTCCACCATTGCAATCAGTTGCTCGGGAATTAGGTATATTGAGCAAAATTACACAGCTCAAAACCGCACAACTCAACGTCAATACTGCCATTGCCAATGCGTTTTATGGAGGTGATCCATTTAATCGGCACATCAATGAATTCATGGTAAGGGCCACAAAAATAGAGAAGTGGCCCGGCCCAAATGGCATTGCCATGCAAACCCTAAATCAATCGCTTAGAGCCGCGATCGAAGCAAGATTACTAGCTCAAACCCTGCAGTCGCTCCACCAGCGCGCCGTCAATCTTCAGCACACCTTCAGCGTCATGCAGGCCGCTGAGCAGGCGCGTATCAGGGCGGAAGCTGAAGCGCTGGCACATGCTCAAGAGCAAGCGCGATTAAGCGCATTGGCAGAAGCCGAGCGAGTGGCCGCCGAACAAACCCGGATTGCCGCGGAGGCAGCCGCTCAGTACTTCGCAGCGGAACAGGCTCGACTTGAAGCCGAAGCCGAGGTTCAACGGCAAGCCGAACTA
Organism: Pseudomonas sp. NFX224; assembly: GCF_048565165.1. NCBI lineage: Bacteria > Pseudomonadati > Pseudomonadota > Gammaproteobacteria > Pseudomonadales > Pseudomonadaceae > Pseudomonas > Pseudomonas sp. NFX224. The sequence continues at coordinate 1,983,738 of NZ_CP183416.1, forward strand.
CTGCGCCTCGAAAATGAACGGCAAACGGAGGAACAAGCGCACCTTGAGGCGATGGAAGCGCTGGATACCGTTCAAGGCATTCGCCCGTTTCCCGTCTCGGGCGCAGCGGCTGCAAATGGTGCGGTATTTGCCGTCGGAGCAGGAACTCTGGCAGTCGATGTGGCAACGACTATCGCGATCAGGACAGCTCTGCGATCGGCGGCGGCCGCCGCAATCACGGCTTCGGCAGCAGTGGTCGGAACAGCATCAGGTGCGGTGATAGTCGTTGGTGTCGCAGCGCTGGTTTATTACGCGCTACGGGATAAACAAGAACCGCACACTTTGAGCGTCCCACTCTCGGATCTCACGACATACGACGCCGATGGCTTGTATGCCATTGCTGAGGTCAATGGGGAAATCGAACTGCCGGTTGCGCTGGGCTCCAAAACTAAAGAGAACACCACGGAGTTCGTTGTTGCCGCTGCAAACGGCACCGCGGTGCCTGACAAAGTCCCGGTGCGGCTCGCCACTTATGATCCAGTTCTAAACGTTTACAGCGCCCATCACCCTGATGGTCCGGGTATCGGCATGACCTGGACGCCGATGGTCAGGCCGGGAAATGAATCAACGGTGCTTCCGGTACATGAGCCGGATGTTGTCGCGTACGACGGCGCAACGCTCACAGTCCTCGAAGGACGGATTGATACATCGCCAGCGCTGGATCTCTACAGCTTTGGTGGATTCATCTATGTGTTTCCGATTGAGTCGGGTATCGCGCCGCAATATGTGATGTTCAGTACCCCCTACGACGGGGCCACCGCAGTGGGAAGGTACAGCGGTCGAAAATTCAATCCAGAAAAATCAGGTGGGCCGATACTTGAGCTGGACTGGAGAACAGCAACTGTTACACGGCAAGGAGTCGACTTGGTAAAACTGCATACCGCGCGACTCGATCAGTCAGATGCCAATGACATTATGATCAGGCGACTTGAAAAAATACTGAAAGGCGAAATAGTTATAACTGATACGGACCGCCGCTATTACACTCATGAAATCCGCGAACTGGAAAGATTCAGAGTCATGGGATTGAGTGACACTTTTATACCCGAAGAAGGTTCGCCTGAATGGAACAACGCTCATACAGCCACACTGGAAGATTTTAAACTTGGCGCCAGTGATTCACTATTGTACTCCGCTGATGCACTCGACGCGGGGGAGAAACAAATCGAGCGAATCTACGAAAATCTTCTTAAAGGAGGCGCCCAGTGAACACTATTGAGCAAATCGTAAAAAACGAACCCATTGAGGATATCGTGACCGCGTTCGGCGCAAGCCTCGCGTATCCATCGCTGGATAGAATGTTCAGCCGATATCGTTTTGAAGTTATTGCCAATGGGGAGTTGCTGCGAGTTTATGCACAACTTTTCCAGGAAGGCGTACTCGCTAATAGTGAAGGCCCAATCCCCGTGAGAGGCCCTAACTGGAAAGCACCACAGTTCGTCATAGAAAAACGTTACGCCGAGTAAAATTAACCCCCCAAGTCGCAACAACGACTTGGGGTTTCGCACTCACCCTTAAATCGCATACCTCTGCAAATTCCCCATCATCTCCTTCAACGCCTCAATATTGTCCTTCGGATGCGCCGCCCCTTCGAAGTCGCAAATCTGCTGCCAATGCGCCGCCACGTCTTCCGGAGAGAAACCCTCTCGTGGGTCGAACCCGGCGCCAAGGCTGCGTTCCCAGCGGACTTTGCCTATCCAGCCGCCGCCGACTTCGAACAGGCCGGAGGTTTCCTGGCAGTTTTCGCTGGCCAGGTACACCACCAGCGGGCTGACCAGTTCCGGTTTGAGTTGTTCGAAGACTTGCGGCGGGATCAGGCCTTCGGTCATGCGGGTGCCGCCGGTGGGGGCGATGGCATTGACCAGGATGTTGTTCTTGCGGCCTTCGATGGCCAGGGTGCGGGTCAGGCCATAGAGGCCGAGTTTCGCCATGCCGTAGTTGGACTGGCCGAAGTTGCCGTAGATGCCGGAGGTGGATGCGGTGAAGATCACCCGACCGTAGTTTTGCTCGCGCATGTGCGGCCAGGCGGCGCGGGTGACTTTGTAGGCGCCTTCGACGTGGACGCGGTAAACCAGGTCCCAGTCGGTGTCGTCCATTTTGTGGAAGGTCTTGTCGCGCAGGATCCCGGCGTTGTTGACCACCACGTCGACACGGCCGAAGGCGTCGAGGGCGTGCTGGACCAGTTTGTCGCCGTCGGTGACCGAGTCGTGGTTGGCCACGGCAGTACCGCCCGCCTCGCGAATTTCCGCGACCACGCGATCAGCCGCCGAAGCGTTCGCGCCTTCGCCTTGAGCCGAACCGCCGAGGTCATTGACCAGCACTTTCGCGCCCTGTTTGGCGAACAGCAGTGCATGCGCCCGTCCCAGGCCGCCACCCGCACCGGTGATGATCACGACTTTATCTTCGAAGCGCACAGACTCATTCATGTGGGAAAACTCCAGCAGGCCAGGGACATTGCCTTGGAGTTTCAGGCACGGCGCTGCGGGTCACAATGAACACGGGGAGGCTGAATGGTGTGCGATAAGGCTGGGGGATGATGAGCCCCAGCCCTCAGGAACAGGCCACCTTGAGCGGCGGTGACAGCAACTGATCGCGAAACGCCAGGTAATGCTTGAGCACCTGGCACGGCGCCTCGATCTGCGGGTAATGCCCGATGTCGCTGAGCAGGACCGCGTCCGGGTCGGGAATCAGCTCCCGGTAGCGCGCGACCATGTGTGCGCCGGAGATCGGGTCGACCTCGCCATCGATCACCCGCAGCGGTACTTCACCGCGCTGCATCGCGCCGACCCAGCGCTCGCGCTGTGTGCGCCGCTCGGGAATGTAGGTGATGAGTTTGTGCATGATCCGTGGGCCGTGATTGCTTTCGATCAGGCTCCAGAAGTCATCCATCTCGCTTTCACTGGGACGGGTCTGTGGACCGAAGATCTGGTGGAAACTCTTCACCAGTCCATCACGGCTGAACGCACGACCGATCATCCAGCCCAAAGGACTGAGCAACAGTTTTTGTATCAACACTGGACGATGGGTTTCGGGAAACAGGCCGCCGTTGAGGAACACACAACTGGCGAGGTGAATGCGCGACTCGTAATGCCGGGCCAACAGTTCCTGCGCCACGCTGTCGCCATAATCGTGGGCCAGCACATGCAGCGGTTGTTCGACACCCAGGTAAGCCAACAGCGCCTGTTGCAGATCAGCCTGCTCCAGCAAGCTGTAGTCGTGGTTCACCGGTTTGGCCGAGTCGCCGAAACCGAGCATGTCGCAGGCGATGACGCGATAGCGCTGAGCCAGTGGCTGCCACAGGTAGTGCCAATCCCAACTGGCGCTGGGAAAGCCATGGATGAGCAACAGCGGCTCACCCTGCCCCGCCGCCCAATAACGAATGGTCTGGCCGCGGAACACGAATGTCTGGCTGCGTTTGCGCCAGACCGACAGGGGAATCTCGGCGAGTGCCATTAGAGTTTGTATCCCGGGTCTTGTTTATCGAGTTTGCGCAGCAACGCCGGCCACGCCAGCGCTCCGCCCATGCCTTGAGCACTTTTCGTGACACCGGCGATCATCGCCTTGGCGCCCGCCAGAATCTGCGGTTCGATGGCGATCAGCTCGGCGCCGCCAGTCTGCGCCATGACCTGAATATCGCAGGCGCGCTGGAAGATGAACATCATCAGGAACGTGTCGGCAATGCTGCTGCCGCAGGTCAGCAGACCGTGGTTGTGCAGCATCAGGAAATTGTTTTCGCCGAGGTCGGCTTGCAGTCGCGCTTTCTCTTCGTGGTTGAGCGCAACGCCTTCGTAAGCGTGATACGCCAGGCTGGAGAGGACGAACAACGACTGCTGGCTGATCGGCAAAATCCCTTGTTTCTGCGCCGACACCGCGACACCCGATGCAGTGTGGGTGTGCAGCACGCAGACGACATCGTGACGGACTTCATGCACCGCGCTGTGAATGGTGTAACCGGCCGGATTGATCTCGTAAGGGCTGTCCATCAGCTTGTTGCCGGCCTGATCGACCTTGACCAGGCTCGACGCGGTGATCTCATGGAACATCATGCCGAACGGATTGATCAGGAAGTCTTCGGTGCCCGGTACTTTGGCGGAGATGTGGGTGAAAATCAGATCATCCCAGCCATGCTGGGCCACCAGGCGATAACAGGCGGCGAGGTCGACGCGGGCCTGCCATTCGGCGGGGCTGACCAGGTCTTTGACACTCTGGGGCGATTGGACGGGGACTACGCTCACGGCTAGGAACCTCTGGTTTTTATTATGGAGTGTTTCCAATGACTACCGAGTCTAGTCAGCCCTCCGGGTTCGTGTAGTTGCATTGGCAGCCAGCTTGATGACCGAACGAGTCAGCGGGCGAGGAAGTTTGGATCCGTGTCAATTGGCCGCCGCCAGAGAAGGTACGGGGCGCGCATTCAGCCGCCCCGTCAGAACCATGACGAGCCCCATTGCGGGTGCTCCAGGCACATCGATCAGCCGCGCAGAGCGCCGACCAGTTCCGCCAGCCAAGGCTCGGCATCCGCTTCCGGATTCACGCTTTCGCTGGCGTCCAGATGCAGCATCGGCAGCACTTCGCGGATGCCCAGCTCACCGAACAACTCACGCATCAACTCGCCACCACCGCAGAACGTATCGCCATAGCTCGCATCGCCCAGAGCGATCACCGCACCCGGCAAGCCACGCCAGGCAGCAGGCAACTGGTCGCGAATCGAGAAATACAGCGGCTGCAGATTATCCGGCAACTCGCCCATGCCCGTGGTCGAGGTCACGGCCAGGAACGCCTCGGGGCCGAAGGCTTGAAGGTCGGCAAGGCTAGCACGCGGGTTGTACGACGTTTCGAAACCGGCTTCCTTCAAAAGGCTGGCGGCATGCCGGGCGACTTCTTCTGCCGTGCCGTACACCGAGCCGGAAATGATGGCGACTTTCATCAATCTGATCCTGAACCTGAGTAAAGGACCGGGATATTAACAGCACACACCCGATTGTTCTTTTAGAATGCCCTAGACAACCAACAAGGAAGGGTTTGACCGATGATCAACGCAAAACTGCTGCAACTGGCCATCAACGCCTCCAACGACGGCATCGTGATCGCGGAAAAGGAAGGCGATCAGGACAAGATCCTGATTTACGTCAATCCCGCATTCGAACGCCTGACCGGTTACACCAGCGAAGAAATCCTCTATCAGGATTGCCGTTTCCTGCAATCGGGTGATCGCGATCAGGAAGCCCTGCCGAACATTCGCGACGCGTTGAACAGCGAAGGATCGTGCCGGGAAATCCTGCGCAACTACCGCAAGGACGGCACCCCCTTCTGGAATGAGCTGTCCCTTTCGACGGTAAAAAATCCGAGCGACGGCCAGGTTTATTTCATCGGCGTGCAGAAAGACGTGACCGTGCAAGTCAAGGCGCAGCAGCGGGTGGTGCAGCTTGAGGCGCAACTGGCTGAAGTCCAGGCTGAGCTTGCCGCACTCAAGGCGACGAACGGCGCAAACAAATCAGCGAATTAGTTGTCATTAACTACAATCACCAATGACTTTGTAACTATATCTTTCGAGTTTGCCATGCAACGCGACGCGCTCCTGACCCAGGATGAGCTGGATTTCATCCAGACCATGCAACATAACCCGCAACTCAATGTGCGGGATGCGACGTCGAGTCTGCTCGTCAACGGTGGTTCGCAAATCCGTGATTTGCTCACGCGCCTCGCCGCCCATGAGCAAGTCACCATTCAAGCCAACTTCGAAAACCAGCAAATGACCTTCCCGCTGCACCTGGTGGAAGACGAGTTTCACGCGTTGCATTTGCGTCTTGGGGTTCCCAGCATCTATGAAGACGGACCTCTGGTCCGGCCATGGCGACTGGTGCTCGACGAACCGGTTGCGCTGGAAAACGCCAAGGGCCAGCCCGGCACGATGTGGGTGCATGAAGTGTCGTTCAAGGGTGTTTTACTGGAAGTTCGCAACAAGACCAAAGCGCCGAAGCATTTCGCGTTGTGGTTCAGCCCGTCAGGCTATGAGCGAATTGCGTTGCGTGGCACGTTCGAGAAAGAAACCGAGCAAGGCTTCTATGCCTATCAGTTGAGCCAGGACGACAAGGACGAAACCGAACGCCTGCGCCAGTACATTCTGCAGCAGCATCGGCTGACCCACCCTACCCTGCATCTCTGACATCACGTATCGAGGTTGCCCGCCAGGAACTGCTTGAGTCGCTGGCGCATCACTTCGCCCTCATTCCCCAAGCACCCGATCGATGATCCGGCCAGGCTTTCCTCGGCCAGATCCGACGCATCGCCCGCCAGCAACACCGGACAATCCAGGCTCATCGCCAGGCGATTTAAACGCCGTGGAAGCTCGGGTGAAGGGACGTGATTGGAAAACAGCACCAATGCCTGGGGCTTGATCCGTTCGCAGATCAGCGTCAATTCGTCGAACGGCTGGCCGGTGGTAAACACGCGCACACCGATTTGCCCGCTGCTCAGGAACAGGGCGGCAATCAGCAACTCAAGCTCCCGGCACTGACCTGCCAGGGCGCTGACGATCACTCGCCGTGGTTGCTTGTCACGGATCAACAGCAAGCGCTGCAACACCCGTGACCGCAGAAACCCATCGAAGAACAACCACTCGCTCGTTCTGCCGAAAGACTCCTGCCGTTGCAGCATCTGCTTCCAGAGCGGGATCAGGATGTCCTGGAACACGACCGGCTGGGAGTAACTGGAAAAAATCTGCCCATAAACCTGCTCCAGTGCCACATCGTCAAACGCACTCACCGCCGCCTGGACCTGCTGCTGCCATTGCGCATAGTCGGCTTGCACCAGGTCGTCTGGAATGATGTGAGACAGGGCTTCAAGCGGTGCGGCCTTGGCCAGTATCTTGCCGATCTTGCTGACCGCCACGCCGCGCTCGATCCAGTCGAGGATGCTGCGCACGCGTTCAATATCGGTCATCGAATACAGGCGATGTCCGCTTTCGGTGCGCGTTGGCACGATGAGCCCATAGCGTCGCTCCCATGCGCGAAGCGTGACCGGGTTGACTCCCGTCAGACGCGCCACCTCGCGAATGGGAAAGAGCTCCTCTCGGTCAAGAGAGCGCGTATGCGACACACCAGCCGCAATGTCAGTGAGCACAGGCATCTGGGGGGCTACATCCATGTGTGAGTTGGATCCCATTCTAACTCGCCTGCCCCATCATGGTTCAAGACATTGGTCGCTTCGAAGGTCGCAGACGTCGCTGATGGAATCAGGAATAATCCTTGCTTGTCCCAAGGCGCAGCCCACCACCCCGGTGCTGCGTCTGGCGAAGCTCCTACCCGGAGCGACGCGTTTGTTTACGGAGATACATGATGTCTACCTCCCCCGTCACGCTGATGGTTGCGCGCCGTGTCGCCAATGGGCGTTATCAGGACCTGATTGCCTGGTTGCGCGAAGGCGAACAACTGGCCACCGATTTTCCCGGTTATCTCGGTTCAGGCGTGCTGGCACCGCCACCCGAGGATGACGAATTCCAGATCATTTTCCGTTTTGCCGATGAACAGACCCTGCACGCCTGGGAGCACTCCGCCTCACGCACCGCCTGGCTGGCACGCGGCAGCGATCTGTTCGCTCACCCGACGGAACACCGGGTCAGTGGCATCGAAGGCTGGTTCGGCGCCGCGGGTCAACGCCCACCACGCTGGAAGCAGGCCGTGGCGATCTGGCTGGCGTTTTTCCCGGTGTCCCTGCTGTTCAACTTCGCCCTGGGGCCGTTGCTCGGCGAAATGGGCCTGCTGAGCCGGGTATTGATCAGCACGTTGTGCCTGACGCCGTTGATGGTTTATTTCTTCATTCCATTGTCGACCCGATTGCTGGCCAACTGGTTGAACTCGACGCCAACGCGGCGCTTGCCCGCCGAGCCAAGCCCTCAAAACCGCTAAAAGATCGCAGCCCGCGGCAGCGCCTGCAAGGGATCGCCTTTCAAGACAGGCGTTGTCGCAGGCTGCGAACTTTTCAGCGGCATTACACGGCCTGTCGCTGGTATAGTTTTGCTCTTACCGCGACGCGAGCCGTTCATGACTTCTTCCGCAGCCCCTATCCTCATCACCGGTGCCGGCCAGCGTGTCGGCCTGCATTGTGCGCAGCGCCTGCTCGAAGACGGCCATCGCGTGATCTTCAGCTACCGCAGCGAACGCCCCGGCGTACAAATACTGCGGGACCTGGGGGCGACGGCGGTGTTTGCGGATTTCTCCAGCGAAGCCGGAATCCTTGCCTTCATCAGCGAACTGAAAACCCATACCGACAGCCTGCGGGCAATCGTCCATAACGCCTCCGAATGGCTGGCCGAAACCCCGGACACCGATGCCACAGCATTCACCCGCATGTTCAGCGTTCACATGTTGGCGCCTTACCTGATCAACCTGCATTGCGCCGACCTGTTGCATCGCTCAAGTCCCGCCGACATCGTGCACGTCAGCGATGACGTGACCCGCAAGGGCAGCAGCAAACACATCGGTTATTGCGCCAGCAAAGCCGGGCTCGACAGCCTGACCCTGTCCTTCGCGGCCAGGTACGCGCCGGCCATCAAGGTCAACGCGATCGCCCCGGCCCTGCTACTGTTCAACCCTGACGACGACGCAGCCTATCGTGCCAAGGCATTGGCAAAATCCGCGCTGGGCATCGAACCCGGCAGCGAAGTGATCTATCACAGCCTGCGCTATTTGCTCGACAACCCTTATGTCACCGGCACGACCCTGACCGTCAACGGCGGAAGGCACATCAAATAAGTGTCCCGCGAGGATCTTCCATGACGCAATCCCTGCACCAGAACGCCCTGTCCCAGAGCTATCGCGAGATCCTCACCGGCCTCGGTGAAAACCCCGATCGCGAAGGCCTGCGAGATACCCCGGTGCGTGCGGCCAAGGCCATGCAGTACCTTTGTCATGGCTACGGGCAAAGTGTCGAAGAGATCGTCAACGGCGCGCTGTTCGCCTCCGACAACGATGAAATGGTGATCGTCGACAACATCGAGCTCTATTCGCTTTGCGAACATCACATGCTGCCCTTCATCGGCAAGGCGCATGTGGCTTATATTCCAACGGGCAAAGTGTTGGGCCTGTCGAAGATTGCGCGATTGGTGGACATGTTCGCCCGGCGCCTGCAAATCCAGGAAAACCTCACCCGGCAAATCGCCGAGGCGGTGCAGCAAGTCACCGGCGCGGCGGGTGTCGCGGTGGTCATCGAAGCCAGGCACATGTGCATGATGATGCGCGGCGTCGAGAAACAGAATTCGACCATGAACACCTCGGTGATGCTCGGCGCCTTCCGCGAGTCGAGCAACACCCGTCAGGAGTTCCTGCAATTGATTGGACGGAGCAAGTAGTAATGCCACAACTTCAACCAGGCATGGCACGCATCCGGGTCAAGGACCTGTGCCTGCGCACCTACATCGGCATCAACGAGGATGAAATCCTCAACAAGCAGGATGTGTTGATCAACCTGACCATCCTCTATGCGGCCCAGGAAGCAGTGCGTGACAACGATATCGATCACGCGCTGAACTACCGGACCATCACCAAGGCGATCATCGCTCACGTCGAGGGCAACCGCTTTGCCCTGCTCGAACGCCTGACCCAGGAAATTCTCGATCTGGTCATGGCCAACACATCGGTGCTGTACGCCGAGGTCGAAGTCGACAAGCCTCATGCCCTGCGATTTGCCGAGTCGGTGTCGATTACGCTGGCGGCGAGCCGCTGAGCGCGTCTGGCGCATTGCCCCTCAGACTCTTATCATCCGCGCACGATTGAGTAACACAGAGCCCGCCATGAACGACCAACAACGCCTGGAACTCGAAGCCGCCGCCTTTCGCCGGCTCGTCGCGCACCTGGACAGCCGCAAGGATGTGCAGAACATCGACCTGATGAACCTCTCGGGTTTCTGCCGCAACTGCCTGTCCAAGTGGTACAAGGCCGCCGCCGACGAGCGCCAGATCGAGGTCAGCCTCGACGACGCCCGCGAAGTGGTTTACGGCATGCCGTACGCCGAGTGGAAAGCCCAATATCAGCAAGAAGCCAACGCCGAACAACAAGCGGCGTTCGCCAAAGGAAAACCCAATGAGTGATTTGAATACCCTGCGCGCCAGCTTCAAGAGCGGCGAACATGCCTTCGCCGACACCCTGGCCTTCATCGCCGCCGGCTACGACTATCAGCCACAGGCCTTCAACAATGGCGGCGTGGAAAACGCTGCCGGGCAGAACGAAGGTTCGTGCAAGACCCTGGGCCTGGCTTTGCTGGAAGGCCTAAGCGATGAAGAAGCACTGCTGGCGTTCGGCGAGCATTACCGCTCCGTGCTGGCGACGCCGGAAGGCAGCGATCACGGCAATATCCGTGCGTTGATCGCCCATGGCCTGGCAGGTGTGAAGTTCACTCAACAGCCGCTGACGCGCCGCTGATAACGCGTCACCTGTGGCGTGGGAGCTTGCTCCCGCTGGGCAGCGAAGCGGCCCCTTCGTTTTCCTGAAGAACCGGGGACTGCTACGCAGTCCAGCGGGAGCAAGCTCCCTCGCCACAACCAGCACCGGGGAATGTCCCGACTTTTAAGATTGACCCTGCCACTTTATTTCGTTTGCCGGGTACCGCTGCTGACGGCTTAGATAAAAAGAAGTCCTCCTTCTTCCGAGCCGGTCATCCATGCGCAGCGAAACCATCAGTCAGTCGATCAATATCGTTCACCCTGTCACGCTCAGCCACGGCAAAAACGCCGAGGTCTGGGACACCGATGGCAAACGCTACATCGACTTTGTCGGCGGCATCGGCGTCCTGAACCTCGGCCATTGTCATCCGCGCATCGTCGACGCCATTCGCGAGCAAGCCACCCGGCTGACCCATTACGCGTTCAATGCCGCGCCGCACGAGCCTTATCTCGAACTGATGGATCGTCTCAGCGCGTTTATCCCGGTCGATTATCCGGTCAGCGGCATGCTCACCAACAGCGGCGCTGAAGCGGCTGAGAACGCGCTGAAGATCGTCCGCGGCGCCACCGGTCGCACTGCCGTGATCGCCTTCGATGGCGCCTTCCACGGCCGCACCCTGGCCACGCTCAACCTCAATGGCAAAGTCGCGCCTTACAAACAGAAAGTCGGCGTACTGCCGGGGCCGGTCTATCACCTACCCTTCCCCAGCCAGGACAACGGCGTGACGTGCGCTGAAGCGCTGAAGGCCATGGATCGGTTGTTCAGTGTTGAAATCGACGTTGAAGACGTGGCCTGCTTCATCGTCGAACCGGTACAGGGTGAAGCGGGCTTCCTGACCATGGACGTCGAGTTTGCCCAGGCGCTGCGCAAATTCTGTGATGAAAAGGGCATTGTGCTGATCGCCGATGAAATCCAGTCCGGCTTCGGCCGCACCGGTCGGCGTTTTGCATTCTCGCGGCTGAGCATCGAACCGGACCTGATCCTGCTCGGCAAGAGCATCGCCGGCGGCGTGCCGCTGGGTGCGGTGGTCGGGCGCAAATCACTGCTCGACATTTTGCCCAAGGGCGGGCTCGGCGGCACCTATTCCGGCAACCCCATCGCCTGCGCCGCTGCATTGGCAACGCTGGACGAAATGACCGATGCCAATCTGCAAGCGTGGGGCACGCAGCAGGAAGAGGCGATTGTCAGTCGCTACGAAACCTGGCGTGCGAACAAGCTGTCGCCGTATCTGGGACGCCTGACCGGTGTTGGCGCGATGCGCGGCATCGAACTGGCAAATGCCGACGGTTCGCCCGCCGCGGCGCAGTTGACGCAACTGCTGGCACTGGCGCGAGACGCCGGTTTGTTGTTGATGCCAAGCGGCAAGTCGAGACACATCATTCGACTGTTGGCGCCGTTGACGACCGAATCTGCGGTACTGGAGGAAGGCCTGGACATTCTTGAGGCCTGCCTCGCAAAACTGAGCTGATCAATTAATATTGGGCACAAAAAAACCGGCCGAACAGACTGTGTGAAAACGCACTGAAGGCCAGCCCAACAAACGCCCCGACTTGTTCGGGGCGTTTGTTTTTGTGTGAGCAACAGACGAAAAAAGGCCTTTCAGCCCATTAGCGCGATTAACTGGCGGGCTCCGAGCACGCTAATCGCTCGCTTGAGGTTATAAGCGTTCACCGCCAAGGCCATTTCTGCTTTTGCTCCCTCCAACTGGCGCAGCAGGAACCGACCATTCCCAAACAGCCATTGCTTGAGGTTGCCGAAAGGATGCTCGACGATGGATCTTCGGCTGGCCATCATCTGCGGATGGGCCAGAATTCGCTGCTCCATTCGCTCAAAAGCTTCCTCGTGGGCATGGCGTGAGACATAGCGGCGTTGGGCGCCAGTGCATTGGGATTTGAGCGGGCAGGCAGCGCAGTCGCTGACATCGGCCTGATAGATCCGATCCCCCTTGTTGCGCTGCTTGAGCGTCAGCCAGTTGCCCGCCGGGCACTGATAACGGTCGTGTTCGTCTTCATAGGTAAAATCTTTGCGCTCAAAGAGCGCCTCGCCGCCAGGATTGACCGAACGATTGGGTGGTACATAGACCGTAATGGCAGCCTCCTCGCAGGCCTGAAACTGCTGGCCGTTTGAATAGCCGGCATCGGCCGTCACGCTGAGGGCCTCTTGTTCCAGGTGTTCTTTGGCGGCCTTGGCCATTGGCTCAAGCTGTTTTCGGTCGTCGCCGTCCTGGGTCACTTCGTGATGCAGAATCAGGCAATGTGCGGCGTCCACGGCGGTTTGTACGTTGTAGGCCACCCGCGGGCCCTTGGCGGTGCGCATCATGCGGGCATCACTTTCGTGGGTGTTGAACTGCTCAAGTCCCATCGAGCTCATCAGCGCCTGGCAGCTCTGATTGTTCTGCTGGCGAACTTCAAGCTGCGCCAGGGCTGTTTTGATTGCGCTGCGATCAATCGTCTCTGTGGTTTCGGCCTGGTCGGCTTCATCCAGCTCGGCCAGATACTGAGCAATGCGCTTATCCAGCTTCTCTTCCTGACGTTTGAGCTGTTTCAAATTCATATGACGCCGCGAGGACGCCACTGCCTGAAATTTGCTGCCATCGATGGCCACCAATTCACCGGCGATCAGGCCGGCAGTGCGGCAAAACCGGACGAAGGCACGGCACGTCGCCACAAAAGCGAGTTTGTTGTTTTTACGAAAGTCGGCGATGGTCTTGAAGTCGGGTTTTAGCCGGTTGATCAGCCACATCACTTCGATGTTGCGCTGGCACTCGGCTTCGAGACGCCGCGATGAGCGAATCCGCTGAAAATAGCCGTAGAGATAGAGTTTTAGCTGATCGGCAGGGTCATAAGAGGGGCGGCCGGTGCCTTTGGGCAGCGCCTTATCGAAGCCCAACTGCAACAGATCCAGCTTGGCGACGTAGAGGTCGATGACTCGAACGAGGTGATCCTCGGGGATCAGTTCTTCCAGCGAAACCGGGAACAGGCTGGTCTGGCTGCGGGATTCGCCTTGGATGTAGGCCATAACGAAAAATGCTCCGTATCTTTCGATACGGAGCATTTTCTTTGAGCGCTGCGCAGATTGCTAGGTTTTCACACAGTCTGCGAAGCCGGTTTTTCACATCGACAAAAACAGAATCAAGCGTTCTGCAGATTGTCGAGGTAACGCTCGGCATCCAGTGCCGCCATGCAACCGGCACCGGCCGAGGTGATGGCCTGACGGTACACGTGGTCAGCCACGTCGCCGGCAGCGAAGATGCCTTCGAGGTTGGTGGCGGTGGCGTTGCCGTCACGGCCGCCGTGCACAACCAGGTAGCCGTCTTTCAGGGTCAACTGGCCTTCGAACAGCGAAGTGTTCGGGGTGTGGCCGATGGCGATGAACACGCCGTCGACTTTCACTTCGTCGAAGCTGCCGTCGTTGTTCTTCAAGCGGGCACCGGTCACGCCCATGTTGTCGCCCAGGACTTCGTCCAGAGTCGCGTTCAGCTTCAGGATGATCTTGCCTTCGGCTACGCGTGCATTGAGCTTGTCGATCAGGATCTTCTCGGCGCGGAACGTTTCGCGACGGTGGATCAGGGTCACGGTGCTGGCGATGTTGGCCAGGTAGAGGGCTTCTTCAACCGCGGTGTTGCCGCCGCCGACCACAGCCACTGGCTTGTTGCGATAGAAGAAACCGTCGCACGTTGCGCAGGCCGAAACGCCTTTGCCCATGAACGCTTCTTCCGATGGCAAGCCCAGGTAACGAGCGCTGGCACCGGTGGCGATGATCAGGGCGTCGCAGGTGTAAGTCGCGCTGTCGCCGATCAGGGTGTACGGCTTGGAAGCGAAGTCCACGGCATTGATGTGATCGAAAACGATCTCGGTTTCAAAACGCTCGGCGTGTTCGCGCATGCGCTCCATCAGCGCCGGGCCGGTCAGGCCGTGGACGTCGCCCGGCCAGTTATCGACTTCGGTGGTGGTGGTCAGTTGACCGCCGGCCTGCATGCCGGTGATCAGCAGTGGCTTGAGGTTGGCACGGGCGGCGTATACCGCAGCGCTGTAACCGGCAGGGCCGGAACCGAGAATAATCACTCGCGAATGACGGGCTTCAGACATGACCTGCTCCTGTTGACCGGCCCGGAACACCTGGCGCGGAACGCCGGATCACCGGCGGGAATAAAAAAGAACGGTTGAAAGCACTTGGGGAAGGCTTGAACACGACCGTCCTGTAAAAAGATTGGGTGCAGCGTATCGAGGGGGCGAAGATTAAGGAAATACGGTTTAACAATCCAGCTCATAGGTGGTCTCTATCCCCTCAGCGTGATTTTCAGGACGCCTTTGTTACAGTGAATGTCGATACCGCTGCCGCGCTTTCGCCGGTCAGGCAAAGCCGGTAAGGTCGGCGCGTTTACCCTCTGCTCGGAGCACGTTATGCCCGCCCCCGTTCTGTCCGGCCCGCAATACCTGCGCGAAGGCCTCAAACTGGTCCTCAGCCCAAGCCTGCGTTTGTTCGTGTTGTTGCCATTGGCGATCAACCTGGTGCTGTTCGTCGGATTGATCTATCTGGCCGGCCACCAGTTCAGCCTGTGGGTCGATACCCTGATGCCGTCCCTGCCCGAGTGGCTGAGTTTTCTAAGCTACATCCTGTGGCCGCTGTTTGTAGTGCTGGTGATACTCATGGTGTTCTTCACCTTCACCATGCTCGCCAACATCATCGCCGCACCGCTCAATGGCTTCCTCGCTGAGAAAGTCGAAGTGGTGGTGCGCGGCACCGACGACTTCCCGGCCTTCAGTTGGGGTGAACTGGTCGCGATGATCCCGCGCACCCTGGCCCGGGAAATGCGCAAGCTCGGTTACTTCCTGCCAAGGGCGATCGGCCTGTTCATCCTCTCGTTCATCCCGGTGGTGAACATCATCGCCGCGCCGCTCTGGTTGCTGTTCGGGGTGTGGATGATGGCGATCCAGTACATCGACTACCCGGCGGACAACCACAAATTGGGCTGGAACGAAATGCTGGCCTGGCTGCGGCAGAAGCGCTGGCAGAGCATGGGTTTCGGCGGCAGCGTTTACCTGGTGCTGCTGATTCCGGTGGTCAACATCCTGATGATGCCGGCGGCCGTGGCCGGAGCGACCCTGTTCTGGGTGCGTGAACGCGGTGCCGAGAATCTGGTGGCGCAGCGGTGAGCTGGTAACAAATCCATCATCTGACCGTCACAACGTCGACATGGCCTCAGCCGACACTGAGGTCATGACGACAGCTCTGCATATCACCCTGATCACCGAAACCTTTCCTCCCGAAATCAACGGCGTGGCCAATACCCTTGGTCGTTTGTGCGACGGTTTGCGCGCGCGCGGGCATCAGGTGGAATTGGTGCGACCGCGCCAGGGCTGCGATCAATCCGCAGGCAGCGACGATGCATTGCTGCTGTGCCGAGGCTGGCCGCTGCCGGGCTATCCCGGTTTGCAATGGGGCCAGTCGTCGATGCACAAGCTGCTGCGACGCTGGAAGCGTCATCGTCCGGATGTGCTGTATATCGCCACCGAGGGACCTCTGGGCCTGTCGGCATTGCGTGCGGCAAGGCGCCTGGGCATTTCGGTGGTCAGCGGCTTTCACACCAATTTCCAGCAGTACTCCAGCCAGTACGGCCTCGGTTTGCTGACGCGTCTGCTGACCCACTACCTGCGCTGGTTCCACAATCGTTCGAACCTGACGCTGGTGCCGAGTGTCAGCCAGCGCATGGAACTGGAACGCCGGCATTTCGAACGCCTGGCGTTGCTGTCTCGCGGCGTCGACAGCCAGTTGTTTCACCCGGCCAAACGCTTGAATGCACTGCGTGAGCAATGGGGACTGGGCGACAACGACATTGCCGTCATCCATGTAGGACGTTTGGCGCAGGAGAAAAACCTGGGCTTGCTCAAGCGCTGCTTCAACACCCTCAAGACGACTTATCCACAACGCAACCTGAAGCTGATCGTGGTGGGCGATGGCCCGCAACGCCTGCTGATGGAAAGCGAAATTCCCGAAGCGATCTTCTGCGGCGCCCAACGCGGCGAAGCCCTGGCCAGTCACTATGCGTCGGGGGATGTATTTCTGTTTCCCAGCCTGACCGAAACCTTCGGCAATGTGGTGCTGGAGGCACTGGCTTCAGGGTTGGGCGTGGTGGCTTACGATCAGGCTGCGGCGGCGCAGCATATCCGCCATGGCTACAACGGCGTGTTGGCGATGCCGGGGGATGAAGAGGCATTCTGTGATGCGGCGGCGTGGCTGCTGGAAGAACGCGAAACCTTGCGCTGCGTGCGGCTCAATGCGCGCCAGCATGCCAGTCGGCAGGGTTGGCCGGCGATCATTGAACAATTTGAAGGGCAGTTACGGGGTGCTTGTGTTGGGGAGCAGGTAGTGCCGAATGCACCGACCATTCCCTGAAATTCCTGGTGATTTTGAGTCAGTCACCGCCAGCAGGCTGGCTCCCACATGAGATCTGCGGTGTACACAGAACCTGCTGGCGATGGGCTTTGATCAGGCTTAGACCAGCGTCATCAACGCCTCACGACTGAACGGCAGGATGTCTTCCTCGCGACCGTCACGCACTTTCTGCGCCCAGTCCGGGTCCACCAGCAGTGCACGGCCGACCGCCACCAGGTCGAACTCATCGTTGTTCAAACGCTCCAGCAGTTTTTCCAGGCTGGCCGGTTGCGCGACTTTGTCGGTGTTGACCATGAACTGCAGGAACTCGCCATCCAGGCCGACGCTGCCCACGGTGATGGTCGGTTTGCCGGTGAGCTTGCGGGTCCAGCCAGCCAGGTTCAGCTCGGAACCGTCGAATTCGGGCTCCCAGAAACGGCGCGTCGAGCAGTGGAAAATATCCACGCCAGCGTCAGACAACGGCTTGAGGAACTCGCCCAAGGCTTGCGACGTCAGCACCAGGCGCGCGGTGTAATCCTGCTGCTTCCACTGCGAGAAGCGGAAGATGATCGGGAAACCTTCACCGACCGCTGCACGCACCGCCTGAATCAGCTCGATGGCGAAACGCGAACGGTTGGCCAGGCTGCCGCCGTATTCGTCGGTACGCTGGTTGCTGCCTTCCCAGAAGAACTGGTCGATCAGATAGCCGTGGGCCCCGTGGATTTCCACGCCGTCCATGCCGATGCTCTGAGCATCCTTGGCGGCTTGGGCGAACGCAGCGATCACGTCCTGGATGTCTTGCCGGGTCATGCCGTGGACGACGACCTGACCGTCCTTGATTTTTTCCGACGGACCGTAACCCGGCACGCTGGCGTCCGGTTCGGTGCCAATGCGACGCACACTGCCGACATGCCACAACTGCGGGACGATCTTGCCGCCTTCGGCGTGCACTGCATCGACGACTTTTTTCCACCCGGCCAGTGCCGCTTCACCGTAGAAATGCGGAACATTCGGGTAACCGTTGGAAGCCTTGTGACCGACGGTGGTGCCTTCGGTGATGATCAGGCCAACACCAGCCGCGGCGCGACGACGGTAGTACTCGATCACTTTGGAGTTCGGTACACCACCGGGCGAGAACGAGCGGGTCATCGGAGCCATGACGACACGGGTCGGCAGTTCGAGAGTGCCGAGGTGGAACGGTTTGAACAGGGCTTTTACGGGCATGGGACGCTCCACGGAAGAATGACTTTATGACGGCGATAATATGGAGAGTCCGACGCCTTGAACAGCATTATTGATCAGCGTGATTAAGGCTCAAAAGGTAGGAACACTGTAGGAACGAGCTTGCTCGCGATGAACTCGAGAACGCTGCGGGGTGTCAGGCTGGCAGCGTTATCGTTAACGACCATCGCGAGCAAGCTCGCTCCTACAGTGGGAGATTTCAGCTCAGGGCTTTTTCGATCGCCTGAACCACGGACGGATCATCCGGTGGTGTACGCGGGGAAAAACGCGCCAGCACACGCCCGTCCTTACCGAGCAGGAACTTTTCGAAGTTCCAGGTAATGTCGCCGGGGAATTCCGCACCCTCGCCGGCCAGCAGTTTATACAGCTGATGACGCTCATGACCGTTGACTTCCAGCTTGCTGGACAACGGAAAAGTCACGCCATAGTTGAGGCTGCAAAACTCCTGGATCTCTTGCTCGGAACCCGGTTCCTGCCCGGCAAACTGGTTGCACGGCAGGCCCAGTACGCTGAAACCCTTGCCCTTGTATTGCTGATAGAGGTTTTCCAGCGCCGCGTACTGTGGGGTCAGGCCACATTTGGAGGCAACGTTGACCACCAGCACGACGTGCCCCTTGAAAGGCGCCAACGGTAGCGTCTGACCATCCAGGGCTGTCAAATTAAGGTCGTGAAAAGCACTCATGACGTACTCCAGATTCCCGTGTTCTTCTCGAAACAGCCGCTTGGCGGTGTCACATGGGACAGCCGCAGACTAAAAAGGCGCCCTCGGGGCGCCTCTCCAGTTCTCGAAAGCTTAGCGCAGAAAATCAGTGGTGATGGCCACCTTCGCCATGGACGTGACCATGAGCGATTTCTTCCTGGCTGGCATCACGGATGTTGATGATCTTGACCTGGAAATTCAGGCGCTGACCAGCCAACGGGTGGTTGCCGTCGACGGTAACGTCGTCGCCGTCCAGATCGCGGATGGTCACGATCTGCATCTGGCCGTCTGGAGCGGAAGCGTGGAACTGCATGCCCACTTCCAGTTCGTCGACGCCTTCGAACATGCTGCGGCTCAGGGTGCTGACCAGCTCGGCAGCGTATTCGCCGTAGGCGTCTTCAGGTTCAACGGCTACGGTCAGCTCGTCGCCGACTGCTTTGCCTTCCAGAGCCTTTTCCAGGCCCGGGATGATGTTGCCTGCGCCTTGCAGGTAAACCAGCGGCGCGCCGCCGGCGGAGCTGTCGATGACCTCACCAGCGTCGTTGGTCAGGGTATAGTCGATGGAGACAGCCTTATTGGCGGCGATCAGCATGGGGCGAGACCTTTTGCATAAGAATATAGAAAGGCCAAGTTTAGCGAAGCAATCGTCCGAAAGCGAACACAACCCGGACAAACGGGTTGCGACGATCACAGGCTTCCATCAGGACGAGGACGGCCACTGGGTGGCCGAACTTTCCTGCGGCCACACCCAGCACCTGCGCCACCAGCCACCGTGGCAATCGCGGGCCTGGGTCATGGACACTGCGCAACGTCTTGAAAAAATAGGCAGGCCCTTTGCTTGCGGTTGGTGCGCGCAAGGCTCGGTTAGCGATAACCTTGGCGACTGAATTTCGGTAGATCGCCAGCTATAGGCGTTCACCTTTGCCATGCTCCTTTAGAGATTCCGCATGCAAACTTTTTTTATCGCACCCACCGATTTCGGTGTGGGTCTGACCTCCATCAGCCTCGGGCTGGTGCGTACGCTTGAGCGCGCCGGCCTCAAGGTCGGCTTTTTCAAACCGATCGCCCAACCGCATCCGGGTGACACGGGGCCTGAACGCTCCACCGAACTGGTGGCCCGTACCCACGGCCTGAAACCGCCGCAGCCGCTAGGCCTGGCCCATGTCGAGCGCATGCTTGGCGACGGTCAGCTCGATGAGTTACTCGAAGAAATCATTACCCTTTATCAGCAGGCCGCCATCGGCAAGGATGTGCTTGTCGTCGAAGGCATGGTGCCGACGCGCAGCGCCAGTTACGCGGCGCGGGTCAACCTGCACCTGGCCAAGAGCCTCGACGCCGAAGTGATTCTGGTTTCAGCGCCGGAAAACGAAGTGCTGACCGAACTCTCCGGTCGCGTGGAGTTGCAGGCGCAATTGTTTGGCGGCCCGAAAGACCCGAAAGTCCTCGGCGTGATCCTCAACAAGGTCAAGACCGACGAAAGCATGGAAGCCTTCGCCTCGCGCTTGAAAGAACATTCACCGCTGTTGCGCAGCGGCGATTTTCGCCTGTTGGGCTGCATTCCGTTCCAACCGGAGCTGAACGCGCCGCGCACCCGCGACGTCGCCGACCTGATGGGCGCGCAGGTGCTCAACGCTGGCGATTATGAAACCCGGCGCATGACCAACATCATCATCTGCGCGCGCACCATGCGTAACACCGTGGAGCTGCTCAAGCCCGGCGTGCTGGTGGTGACGCCCGGCGATCGCGACGACATCATCCTCGCGGTGAGCCTGGCGGCCATGAACGGCGTACCGCTGGCCGGACTGTTGCTGACCAGCGACACCCTGCCCGACCCGCGCATCATGGACTTGTGCCGTGGTGCCTTGCAGGCCGGTTTGCCGGTGCTGTCGGTGAGTACCGGCTCCTACGACACCGCCAACCTGCTCAATGGCCTGAACAAGGAAATCCCGATCGACGACCGCGAGCGCGCGGAGATCATCACTGACTTCATCGCCAGCCATCTCGATGCCAACTGGTTGCACCAGCGTTGCGGCACGCCACGGGAAATGCGCCTGTCGCCGGCAGTGTTCCGTTATCAACTGATCCAGCGCGCACAGAACGCCAACAAGCGCATCGTCTTGCCCGAAGGCAGCGAGCCGTTGACGGTACAAGCCGCAGCGATCTGCCAGGAGCGCGGGATTGCCCGTTGCGTGCTGCTGGCCAAACCGGCGGACGTGGAAGCCGTGGCCCGTGCCCAAGGCATCGAGTTGCCTCCGGGTCTGGAAATCCTCGACCCGGACCTGATTCGCGAGCGTTACGTCGAGCCGATGGTGGCCCTGCGCAAAAGCAAAAGCCTCAACGCGCCGATGGCCGAGCAGCAACTGGAAGACACCGTGGTGATCGGCACCATGATGCTGGCGCTGGATGAAGTCGACGGACTGGTGTCGGGCGTGATCAACACCACCGCCAACACCATTCGCCCCGCCCTGCAACTGATCAAGACCGCACCGGGCTGCACCCTGGTGTCGTCGGTGTTCTTCATGCTGTTTCCGGAAGAGGTGCTGGTCTACGGCGACTGCGTGATGAACCCGCACCCGAGCGCCAGTGAACTGGCCGAAATCGCCCTGCAAAGCGCCGACTCGGCAGCCGCATTCGGCATTACCCCGCGGGTGGCGATGATCAGCTACTCCAGCGGTGAGTCGGCCAGCGGCGAAGAAGTCGAGAAGGTCCGTGAAGCCACGCTGCTCGCCCATGAACAGCAACATTCACTGCTGATCGACGGCCCGTTGCAGTACGACGCCGCTGCCAATGAAACCGTGGCCCGGCAACTGGCGCCGAACAGTCAGGTGGCCGGTCGCGCCACAGTGTTCGTGTTCCCCGACCTCAACACCGGCAACACCACGCACAAAGCCGTGCAGCGCAGCGCCGACTGCGTCAGCCTCGGCCCGATGCTGCAAGGCCTGCGCAAACCGGTGAACGATTTGCCGCGCGGCGCGCAAGTCGACGACATCGTCTACACCATCGCGTTGACCGCGATCCAGGCAGCCAACCGACCTATGGATGTTTAAATGCTGGATTTCCTACCTGCTCCGCTGCGGGGCGTAATCGCCGCGCTGTTGTTGGCGTTGAACACGATTCTGCTCTGCTCGTTTCTGTTCTGCGTGGCGCTCGTCAAGGTGTTGCCGTTTGCCGTCACCCAGCGTCTCGCGGGTTGGTTGATGAGCCACACCCACGAAGCCTGGATCAGCCTCAACAAGGGCTGGATGAACCTCGTGCGCCGCACACGCTGGCAAATCAGCGGCCTGCAAGGGCTCGACTACAAGCACTCGTACCTGATCACCAGTAACCACCAGAGCTGGGTCGACATTCTGGTGCTGCAATACGTACTCAACCGACGCATCCAGCCGCTGAAGTTCTTTCTCAAACAGGAGCTGATTTGGGTTCCGGTGATTGGACTGGCGTGGTGGGCGCTGGGCTTTCCGTTCATGAAGCGCTATTCCAAGGCGTATCTGGAGAAGCATCCGGAGAAGAAAGGCAAAGACCTGGAAACCACCCGCAAAACCTGCGCGAAGTTTCGCGATAACCCGGTGGGCATTTTCAACTTTGTCGAAGGCACGCGCTTCACCGAGGGCAAGCACAAGCAACAGCAATCGCCATTCAAGCATCTGCTCAAGCCCAAGGCGGGCGGCATCGCCTTCGTTCTCGATGCAATGGGCGAGCAACTGGAGTCGATCGTCAACGTCACCATCCACTACCCGGCCGGCCGCCCGGGTTTCTGGGACTTGCTGTGCGGGAACGTTACGGACGTGGTGGTGCACTTTGAAGAGCTGAAGATTCCGCCGCCATTCATTGGCAAGAATTACGATCAGGATGGCGAGTATCGCCTGCAGTTTCAGGGCTGGATCAATCAGTTGTGGCAGGACAAGGATGCGTTACTGGAGCAGTTGCATCGCGAATACCCAACCAAACGCTAAACCCCTGTGGGAGCTAGCCCTGCTCCCACAGTTGACCGAGTTGGCCCGAATAAAAAAACCCGCCGGATGATCACTCATCGGCGGGTTTTTTATTTACAGCTAAGCCTTAGATCGCGCCACGCTTACGCAGCAGATCCAGCACTTGCTTGACGCCTTCTTCCAGCGACACGGCTTGAGTATCGATCACCAGATCAGCATCCAGCGGCACGTCGTACGGGAAGGACTCGCCCGGGATGTTATCCCCGGCTGCCGCGTACAGGCCTTGCGGGTCACGCTCGGCGCACACAGTCGGCGAAGCCTGGACGTAGACCGTCAGCAGACGCTCCTTGCCGATCAGCTCTCGCGCCTGTTCACGACCTTCGGCACTTGGCGCAACAAACGCAGCGAGGGTCAGCAGACCGGCTTCGTTGAACTGACGCGCAACGTGCGCTGCACGACGCCAGTTCTCGGTACGCCCGGCGCGATCCTGTGGCAGACCTTTGTTCAGGTCATGACGCAGGTTCTGGCCATCAAGCACAAACACTGCACGACCCAGGTCGAACAGCTTGCGCTCAACGGCGTAGGCCAGGGTACTTTTGCCAGCGCCCGACAAGCCGCTGAACAACACGGTGGCGGGTTGCTGGCCGAAGCGCAGGGCGCGCTCTTCGGTAGCGACGTGCGCCAGTTTGCCGTGATGGGTGCTGGTACCATGCGCCAATGGCTGAGCCACGATCATGCCCGCGCCAACGGTGCCGTTGGTGAGGCGGTCAATGATGATGAACGCGCCGGTGGTGCGATTGCTGTCGTAACCGTCGAGGGCAATCGGCGCATCGAGCGCGATCTTGACCTTGCCGATTTCGTTCAGCTGCAACGCGCTGGCCGGGCCTTCTTCAAGGGTGTTGACGTCGACCTTGTTGACGATGCTGGCGATGGAACCCGGCACGTAACTGGTGGCGCGCTTGATGTCGTATTTCTTGCCCGGCAGCATCGGCTCTTCAGCCATCCACACCAGCATCGCTTCGAAGCTGTCGGTCACCGGCGGCACGTTGTCGGCATGCACCAACAGGTCGCCACGGGAGATGTCGATTTCGTCTTCCATGGTCAGCGTGACTGCCTGGCCAGGACCGGCGTGCTCCAGTTCACCTTCGAAGGTGACGATGGATTTCACGCGGCTGCTCTTGCCCGACGGCAACACCACAACTTCGTCACCCTTCTTGACGATGCCGCTGGCCAGGGTGCCGGCGAAACCGCGGAAGTTCAGGTTCGGACGGTTGACGTACTGCACCGGGAAACGCAGGTCGGTGAAGTTGCGGTCGCCCGCGACTTCCACCGTCTCGAGGATTTCCATCAGCGACTGACCGGTGTACCACGGCGAGCGCTCGGACTTGTTCACCACGTTGTCGCCCTTCAACGCCGACATCGGCACGAAGTGCATGCTAGTTGGCTTCAGTTTCAGGCCTTCGGCGAACTTCAGGTAGTCGGCCTTGATCGACTCGAACACGCCCTGGTCGAAGTCCTTGAGGTCCATCTTGTTGATGGCGACAACGATGTGCTTGATGCCCAGTAACGAGGCGATGAAGCTGTGGCGGCGGGTCTGGGTCTGCACGCCGTAACGGGCGTCGACCAGGATGATCGCCAGGTCACAGGTGGACGCACCGGTGGCCATGTTGCGGGTGTACTGCTCATGGCCGGGGGTGTCGGCGATGATGAATTTGCGCTTGGCGGTGGAGAAGTAGCGGTACGCGACATCGATGGTGATGCCTTGCTCACGCTCGGCCTGCAGGCCGTCTACCAGCAATGCCAGGTCGATGTCTTCACCGGTGGTGCCGACTTTTTTCGAGTCGCGGGTAATCGCTTCCAGGTGATCTTCGTAGATCATCTTGGAGTCGTGCAACAGGCGCCCGATCAGGGTGCTCTTGCCGTCGTCGACGTTACCGCAGGTCAAAAAGCGCAGCAGTTCTTTACGTTCGTGCTGGCCCAGGTAGGCGAGGATGTCCTCGCTGATCAAATCAGATGCGTGCGACATAACAACCCCTTAGAAATAACCCTGACGTTTTTTGTCTTCCATGGAGCCGGCGCCATCGTGGTCGATGACACGGCCCTGGCGCTCGGAAGTTCGCGTCAGGAGCATTTCCTGAATGATGTCCGTGAGGCTTTCGGCCTCGGACTCCACCGCGCCCGTCAACGGGTAGCAGCCAAGGGTACGGAAACGCACTTTCTTCTTAACGATGCGGGCTTTGTCTTCATCGCTCAGGTGTTCGAGGATGCGCTCGTCGTCGATCATGATCAGCGTGCCGTTCTTCTCGATGACTTCACGCTCGGCGGCGAAGTACAACGGAACGATCGGGATGCCTTCCAGATAGATGTACTGCCAGATGTCCAGCTCGGTCCAGTTCGACAACGGGAATACGCGGATGGATTCGCCCTTGTTGACCTTGCCGTTGTAGACGTTCCACAGCTCTGGACGCTGGTTTTTCGGGTCCCAGCGGTGCTTGCTGTCGCGGAACGAGTACACGCGCTCTTTGGCACGGGATTTCTCTTCATCGCGACGGGCGCCGCCGAATGCTGCGTCGAAACCATGCTTGTCGAGTGCCTGCTTCAGGCCCTCGGTCTTCATGATGTCAGTGTGCTTGGCACTGCCGTGGGTGAACGGGTTGATGTTCTGCGCCACGCCGTCGGGGTTGATGTGGGTGATCAGGTCCAGGCCCAGCTCGGCGACCATCTTGTCGCGGAAGGCGTACATCTCCTGGAATTTCCAGCGAGTGTCGACGTGCATCACCGGAAATGGCAGCTTGCCGGGGAAGAATGCCTTGCGTGCCAGGTGCAGCATCACGGCGGAGTCTTTACCGATGGAGTACAGCATCACCGGGTTGTCGAACTCGGCTGCCACCTCACGGATGATGTGGATGCTTTCCGCCTCCAGCTGTTTCAGATGCGTCAGTTTGTCGACCATGGCTACTCACGAAATCTTTCTTATGAACGGCCAGCGGGCCGTGTTCGAGCGGGGAATCCTAGCACAGCGACCTCTTCTAATCAGGACACCAACTAGATCGAAAGAGCATATGAATATGCCTGCCTGTTTGGGTTGAACACGGCTCGCTCCTACAGGGATAGCGATTCGTCAGATCGGGTTCGGGCAATCGATGAAGATGTGCTCCAGCGCAAAGCGCCGCGCCAGATAATCCCCCAACGCCTGAACGCCGTAGCGCTCGGTCGCATGGTGACCGGCAGCAATGAAGCTGATGTCGTTTTCCCGGGCGCTGTGGAAGGTTTGCTCCGATGCTTCACCGCTGAGGTACAGATCGACACCCGCCAGCACCGCCTGATCGATGTAGCCCTGGCCACCACCGGTGCACCAGCCGACGCGGCGGATCATTTGGCTGCCTTCAATCAGCAAGGGCTCGCGACCCATGATTTCCTGCACACGGCGGGCGAAATCCCGGGGCGTCACCGGTTCGCTCAAGGAGCCGACCAAGCCGACGATTTTCAGGTTGTCGGGATCGAGCGGGCCTTCGACGGTGATGTCGAGTTGACGCGCCAGTTGCACGTTGTTGCCGACTTCCGGGTGCAAATCCAGCGGCAAGTGATAGCCCAACAGGCTGATGTCGTGCTTGAGCAAGGTCTTCAAGCGACGTTGTTTCATGCCGGTGATGCAGGGGTTTTCGCCCTTCCAGAAGTAACCGTGATGCACCAGCACCAGATCGGCATTGGCTTCCACAGCGGCATCGAGCAAGGCCTGGCTTGCGGTGACGCCACTGACGATGCGCAACACCTGCGGCCGGCCTTCGACTTGCAGGCCGTTGGGGCAGTAATCGGCAATTTTCGAACTGCCGAGGTAACGGTCGGCTTCTTCGACCAGGGTGCTCAGGGCGACGGCCATAAAAGACTCCTAAATATCCCGTTCAGAGGCACGCGCGGCCTCGTATAATGCGCAACATTATGAGCGGTCTCATTCCGCCTGCAACTCTCTCAGGACGTGCTTAATGCTCAAGGCGCTGCGTTTTTCCGGCTGGCCGCTGTTGGCCGGCGTGCTTGTCGCTCTGTTAATCATCCAGCGTTACCCGCAGTGGGTCGGGCTTCCAAGCCTCGACGTCAACCTGCAGCAAGCGCCACAAACCACGAGCATGAAGGAAGGTCCGGTGTCCTATTCGGACGCGGTGACCACCGCCGCGCCGTCGGTGGTGAACCTGTACACCACCAAAGTCATCAACAAACCCAGCCATCCGCTGTTTGAAGATCCGCAGTTCCGACGCTTCTTCGGCGATAACTCGCCCAAGCAGAAACGCATGGAATCGAGCCTCGGCTCCGGCGTGATCATGAGCCCGGAAGGCTACATCCTGACCAACAACCACGTGACCAGCGGTGCCGACCAGATTGTGGTGGCCCTCAAGGACGGTCGTGAAACCCTGGCTCGCGTGATCGGCAGCGACCCGGAAACCGACCTCGCGGTGCTGAAGATCGACTTGAAGAACCTACCGTCGATCACCGTCGGCCGTTCCGACAACATTCGCATCGGCGATGTTGCACTGGCTATCGGCAACCCGTTTGGCGTAGGCCAGACCGTGACCATGGGCATCATCAGCGCCACCGGGCGTAATCAGCTGGGCCTGAACAACTACGAAGACTTCATCCAGACCGACGCCGCGATCAACCCCGGCAACTCCGGCGGCGCGTTGGTGGATGCCAATGGCAACCTGACCGGCATCAACACGGCGATCTTCTCCAAGTCCGGCGGCTCCCAGGGCATCGGCTTCGCCATTCCGGTCAAACTGGCCATGGAAGTAATGAAGTCGATCATCGAACACGGCCAGGTGATTCGCGGCTGGCTCGGCATTGAAGTGCAACCGTTGACTCAGGAACTGGCGGAGTCCTTTGGCCTGTCTGGGCGTCCGGGCATCGTGGTGGCCGGGATTTTCCGCGACGGTCCGGCGCAGAAAGCCGGCCTGCAATTGGGCGACGTGATTCTTGCCATCGATGGCGAACCGGCCGGCGACGGGCGACGCTCGATGAACCAGGTGGCGCGGATCAAACCGACCGACAAGGTCACGATTCAGGTCATGCGCAATGGCAAGGAGCTTAAGCTCACGGCAGAAATCGGCCTGCGTCCACCGCCCGCGCCGGTGAAGGAAAAAGAAGAGAACTAAGTTCGGCCCGAGAATGCCTGGCCATTAGCAGGCATTCTCATTAGGCATGTTATATTGTTTCAATTCTAGCAATTGGAACAACATAACATGTCGTCTCGAATAAAGGCCTCCGTGGCAAGTCTTGCCCTTGGGCTATTGGGCGAACCGGCCCTTGCCGAAGAATCCCAAGCTCTGCAGCTGGACGCCATCAGCGTCACTTCCGACTACGAATCCCCCACCGGCCCGGTCGAGGGTTATCGCGCCACTCGCTCCGCCAGCGCGACCAAAACCGACACCGCGATTCGCGACATCCCGCAATCGATCAGCGTGATTCCCGTCAGCGTACTCAACGACCTGGGCAGCACCAGCGTCGAACGCGCGCTGGACTTTGCCGGCGGCGTGTCGAAGCAGAACAACTTCGGCGGCCTGACGCTGTACGAGTACAGCGTGCGCGGCTTCACCACGTCGGAGTTCTACAAGGACGGTTTCAGCGCCAACCGCGGCTATCCGAGCTCGCCGGACGTGGCGAATATCGAGCGCATCGAAGTGCTCAAAGGCCCGGCTGCCAGCCTTTATGGCCGAGGTGATCCGGGCGGCACCGTGAACATCGTCACAAAAAAACCTCAGCCCGAAGCCTTCGCCACCCTGCAATCCAGCGCCGGCAGTTGGGATCGCTACCGCACGGCGCTGGACGTCAACACACCACTGGATGACGAAGGCAACGTACTGTCGCGGGTCAACCTAGCCATCGAGGACAACCACAGCTTGCGCGATCACGTCGACAGCCAGCGGGTGTTCGTCGCACCCACGTTCAGTTGGCAACTCAATCCCGACACACGCCTGCTGGTGGAAAGCGAATTCGTTCGCCACAGCTCGACCTTCGATCGCGGCATCGTCGCGCCGAATAACACCTGGAGCGGCGTTTCCCGTTCGACCTTCCTCGGCGAACCCAACGACGGCAACATCGACAACCACAACAACCTGCTGCAAGCCGCCCTCGAACATCAGCTCAACGACCGTTGGCAGCTGCGTCTGGCGAGCCATTACAAGGAAGGCAAACTTTGGGGTTTCGCCTCGGAGTCGCGCCCGTTGAATGCCGATGGCCACACCGTCAACCGCCGCTATCGCGAGCGCGACAACAACTGGCACGACAGCATTACCCAACTGGAACTGCGCGGTTTTTTCGACACCGGCACCTTGCAGCACGAACTGCTGATCGGCAGCGAATACGAGAACTACCGCAAGGATGAACGGGTCACGACCATCGCTGGCAGCCCCTACGCCATCGACATTGACCAACCCGTTTATGACCAGCCGAAACCCAACGGCGCACGCTCCGGCACGGACTTCTTCGAACACGTCGAAAGCCACGCGCTGAACCTGCAAGACCAGATCATCTTCACCGAGAAACTGCGGGGCATGCTCGGCGCGCGCTTCGAACATTTCGAGCAAAGCATCGACGATCACACCCGCGGTGCCACCAGCCGCCAACGCCACGACGCCCTGACCCAACGCGCCGGTTTGCTCTATCAACTGACGCCTGAAGTGGGCCTGTTCGCCAACGCCTCCACCTCATTCAAACCGAACAACGGACTGGACGCTGCGGGTAAATCCTTCGACCCGGAAGAAGGCGTCGGCTACGAAGTCGGGATCAAGAGCGAGCTGTTCGACGGGCGCTTGAGCAGCACCTTCGCCGCCTTCCATATCGAAAAGGATAACGTCCTCGCCCTCGATCCTGGCACCGACACCAGCCGTGCCATGGGCAAGGCGCGCAGCCAGGGATTCGATCTGCAAGTCGCCGGGCAAGTGACCGATGCGGTACGGGTGATCGGTGCCTTCGCCTACATCGACGCCGAGGTGACACAAGGCGACAAGGTCATTCCCACCGGCAGCCGCATTCTCGGCGTGGCCAAACGCAGCGGCAGTTTGCTGGGTGTTTATGAATTTCAGGACGGTCGACTGCGCGGATCAGATGTGGGTGCCGCGTTCACTTACGTCGGTGATCGCTCGGGTGAAGCCGGCACAGACTTCGAACTGCCGTCCTACCACACCGTCGACCTGCTGGCTCATTACAAGGCCAGCGACAACGTCACGGTGGGCCTGAACCTGAACAACCTTTTCGACGAGAAATACTTCGAGCGCGCCTACAGCAATTACTGGGTCAACCCCGGCGAGCCGCGCAATTTCACCGTCAGCCTGACACTCACTCTGTAACAGGACGTCCCCATGCACCCTCTCAAACCCTTGACGCTGCTCGGCTTGCTGTTCGCCACTGAGGTCTCGGCCCACGGTCTGTGGACCGAACAGCGTCGCGGCAACATCGAAGTGATTTACGGCCACGGCGCCGAAGACAATGCCTTCAAGGCCCGGAAAATCAGCGGTGCCTGGGCCTATGACACCAATGGGAAAATGATTCCGGTGACGGTCCAGCGACTGGCCGATCACGCCCGCTTGCAACCGCTGAAGCCTCCAGCGGTACTCGCGGTAGCCCTGAACAATGGCATGTGGTCGCAAACCGCCGACAAGAAATGGATCAACGAAGGACGCAGCAAAGTGCCGGGCGTGATCGAGTCGACCCAGACTTTCAAATACAGTCTGGCGATTTATCAACCGGGGGCGAAGCTGCCCAAGCTTGATCAATTGAAGTTACTGATTCTGCCGGAGGTCGATCCGCTGACCGTTGGGCCAGGCAAATCATTGCCAGTGCAGGTGCTGCTGGATGGCAAACCGGCGGCGGGCGTGAAGTTGGTGGGCGACTATCGCAACGCGCCGAACACCTTGAGCACCGAAACCGATGCCAACGGCCGGGCGCAGGTGCTGGTGCGTAACGAAGGGTTGAACGTGATTTCGGCGCAGGTGGAAGTGCCGGTGAAGGACAGCGCTGACGTGAGCAGTCGCGGGTTGTTCAGTTCACTGACGTTTTTGGGCGAACCGCATCACGAATAACCCACAGACCTTGCAGGAGTGAGCCTGCTCGCGATGAGACCATGACATTCAACTGTGATGTTGAATGCTGGACCGCGATCGCAAGCAGGCTCGCTCCTACAGGATTTGCCGTGTTTTAGAGATCGCCTAACCCGTCGATCAACGCCTGATTCTGCTCTGGCGTGCCGATGCTGATCCGCAAGAACTGCGCAATCCGTTCCTGCTTGAAGTGCCGGACGATCACGCCTTGTTCACGCAACTTCGCCGCAAGCCCCGCCGCATCGTGCTGAGGGTGACGGGCGAAAATGAAGTTCGCCGCCGACGGCAGTACTTCAAAGCCCTTCACTTCCAACTGCGCAACGACCTTCTCGCGATTCTCGATCACCAACCGGCAAGTCTTGTCAAAGTACTCGCGATCCTCGAACGCAGCAGCGGCGCCGACATTCGCCATGCGATCCAGAGGATAAGAGTTGAAGCTGTTCTTGATCCGCTCCAGCGCCTCGATCAGGTCCGGGTGCCCAACCGCCAGACCAACTCGTAGCCCCGCCAGGGAGCGAGACTTGGACAACGTCTGCGTGACCAGCAGGTTCGGATAACGGTCCACCAGCGCGATCGCGGTTTCACCGCCGAAGTCGATGTACGCCTCGTCGACCACCACCACCGAATCCGGACTGGCCTTGAGGATTTTCTCAACAGCCTCCAGCGCCAGCAGGCAACCGGTCGGTGCGTTAGGGTTGGGGAAGATGATTCCGCCGTTCGGCTTGGCATAGTCCGCCGGGTCGATCTGGAACTGTTCATCCAGCGGCACCGCGTCGAACTTGATGCCGTACAACCCGCAGTAAACCGGGTAGAAGCTGTAGCTGATGTCCGGGAACAACAGCGGCTGATCGTGCTGCAGCAACCCGTGGAAGATGTGCGCCAGCACTTCATCGGAACCGTTGCCGAGGAACACCTGATTGGTTTGCACGCCGTAGTATTTGGCGACAGCGTTCTTTAGCAGATCGCTGTTCGGATCGGGGTACAAGCGCAGGTTGTCATTGAGTTCGGTTTGCATCGCAGCCAAGGCTTTAGGCGATGGGCCGTACGGGTTTTCGTTGGTGTTGAGTTTCACCAATTTCGCCAGTTTCGGCTGCTCACCCGGGACGTAAGGCACCAGATTCTTGACGAACGGGCTCCAGAATTTACTCATGTTCAGTTTCCCTTTTGTTCATCGACGATACGGTATTCAGCGCTACGGGCGTGGGCGGTCAGCGACTCGCCTCGGGCCAGCACGGAAGCAGTCTTGCCCAGAACGGACGCGCCTTGCTCGGAACAGAAAATGATCGACGAGCGTTTCTGGAAATCGTACACACCCAACGGCGAAGAGAAACGCGCCGTGCCGGAAGTCGGTAACACGTGGTTCGGGCCGGCGCAGTAATCACCCAGGGCTTCGGACGTGTGACGGCCCATGAAAATCGCGCCGGCGTGGCGGATCTGCGGCAGCCAGGCGTGCGGATCGGCAACCGACAACTCCAGGTGTTCCGGCGCGATGCGGTTGGCCACTTCGATGGCTTGTTCCATATCGCGGACCTTGATCAATGCCCCACGGCCATTGATCGAGGTTTCGATGATTGCGGCGCGTTCCATGGTCGGCATCAGTTTGGCGATGCTGGCCGCGACCTTGTCGAGGAATTCGGCGTCCGGGCTGACCAGGATCGCCTGGGCGTCTTCGTCGTGTTCGGCCTGGGAGAACAGGTCCATGGCGATCCAGTCCGGATCGGTCTGGCCGTCGCACACCACGAGGATTTCAGACGGACCGGCGATCATGTCGATACCGACCTGACCAAACACGTGGCGCTTGGCGGTGGCCACATAAATATTGCCCGGACCGACCACTTTATCGACCTGCGGGACGCTTTCGGTGCCATAGGCCAAAGCAGCGACCGCTTGCGCGCCACCGATGGTGAATACGCGGTCGACACCAGCGATGCAGGCGGCGGCCAGCACCAGTTCGTTGATTTCACCGCGCGGGGTCGGTACCACCATAACCACTTCGGTTACGCCCGCGACCTTGGCCGGAATCGCGTTCATCAATACCGACGACGGATACGACGCCTTGCCGCCCGGCACATACAGACCGGCGCGGTCCAGCGGCGTGACCTTCTGGCCCAGCACGGTGCCGTCGGCCTCGGTGTAGCTCCAGGAGTCCTGTTTCTGTTTTTCGTGGTAGCTGCGCACGCGCGCGGCGGCGACTTCCAGGGCTTCACGCTGAGGCACGGAGATGCGCGTCAGCGCCAGCTCCAGGCGCTCGCGCGGCAGGATCAGGTCGGCCATGGACTTCACATCCAGAGCGTCGAACTGGCGGGTAAAGTCCACCAGCGCCGCATCGCCACGCTCGCGCACAGCCTTGATGATGTCCAGCACGCGCTGATTGACCGAGTCGTCAGACACACTTTCCCAGCTCAGCAGATGATCCAGATGATGCGCGAAATCCGGGTCAGCAGCGTTGAGTCGGCGAATTGCAGTCAGTGCGGTCATAGCGAGAGCCTCATAGGAATGGCAAAAAACTCAGGCGCCCGAAGCTAACATTCGATCCGCTTGGGCACCTGAGAATTCTGGCTATGAGGCGGATAGACGGCGCGACTTAAAGTCGCGCAAGTGAATCAGCCGCGGTGTCGAGACTCCACTGCCTTGCGCAGGGTGTCGATCAACGCCTGGATACGGGCGTGCTGCATTTTCATGGACGCTTTGTTGACGATCAGCCGGGAGCTGATGTCCGCAATGAAATCCTGTGGCTCCAGGCCATTGGCCCGCAGCGTGTTACCGGTGTCGACCACGTCGATGATTTTGTCGGCCAGACCGATCAGCGGCGCCAGCTCCATCGAGCCATAGAGCTTGATGATGTCAACCTGACGGCCTTGTTCGGCGTAGTAGCGCTTGGCAACGTTGACGAACTTGGTGGCGATGCGCAGGCGACCCTTGGGCTCGACCGCGCCGACCTTACCGGCTGTCATCAGCTTGCACCGGGCAATTTGCAGGTCCAGAGGCTCGTACAGACCCTGGCCGCCGTATTCCATCAGCACGTCTTTACCGGCGACACCGAGGTCGGCGGCACCATGCTCGACATAGGTCGGCACGTCGGTGGCACGCACGATCAGCAGGCGTACATCTTCCTGGGTCGTGGGAATGATCAGCTTGCGGCTCTTGTCCGGATTCTCGGTCGGCACGATGCCCGCTTCAGCCAGAAGCGGCAGGGTGTCGTCGAGGATGCGGCCCTTGGACAGTGCGATGGTCAACATGGGAAACGTCAGTCCTTATCAAGGTACTCATGCCCGGTCGCAAATGGCGCCGGACACACATCGAGCCGGAAACCGGCTCGACTTCAACAAATCAACGGGCATGTCCTTATGCCCATGCAGCAGGTACTAGCCCGGAACGCGACGGATCTTGGCGCCCAGCATCTGCAGTTTCTCTTCGATGCACTCGTAACCACGGTCGATGTGGTAGATGCGGTCGATCAAGGTGTCGCCTTCGGCGATCAGTGCCGAAATGACCAGACTGGCCGAAGCACGCAGGTCGGTTGCCATCACTGGCGCGCCCTTGAGCTTTTCGGTACCGGTGACGATGGCGGTGTTGCCTTCGACCTGGATCTTGGCGCCCATGCGGTGCAGTTCGTAAACGTGCATGAAGCGGTTTTCGAAGATCGTCTCGATCACTGCACCCGTGCCTTCGGCAATGGCGTTGAGGGAGATGAACTGCGCCTGCATGTCGGTCGGGAACGCCGGGTACGGAGCGGTGCGCACGTTGACGGCTTTTGGCCGCTTGCCGTGCATGTTCAGCTCGATCCAGTCATTACCGCAGGTGATTTCGGCGCCTGCTTCGCGAAGCTTTTCCAGAACGGCTTCGAGGATGGTCGGATCGGTGTCCTTGACCTTCACTCGGCCGCCGGTCACGGCAGCGGCGACCAGGTAGGTACCGGTTTCGATACGGTCCGGCATCACCTTGTAAGTGGTGGTGTGCAGACGCTCAACGCCATCGATCGTGATGGTATCGGTACCGGCGCCGGAAACCTTGGCGCCCATGGCGTTCAGGAAGTTCGCCAGGTCGACCACTTCAGGTTCGCGCGCGGCATTGGCCAGAACGCTACGGCCCTTGGCCAGAGCAGCGGCCATCATGATGTTTTCGGTACCGGTCACGCTGACGGTATCGAAGAAGAAGTGCGCACCGCGCAGGCCGCCTTCAGGCGCCTTGGCCTTGATGTAGCCGCCTTCGACGTCAATGACCGCGCCCATGGCTTCCAGGCCACGGATGTGCAGGTCAACCGGACGCGAACCGATGGCGCAACCGCCAGGCAGTGCGACTTCGGCTTCACCGAAACGGGCAACCATCGGCCCCAGTACCAGGATCGACGCACGCATGGTTTTAACCAGTTCGTACGGAGCGATCAGGGTCTTGATGGTGCGCGGGTCGATTTCGACGGCGAGTTTCTCGTCGATCACCGGCTCGATCCCCATGCGACCGAACAATTCGATCATGGTGGTGATGTCGTGCAGGTGCGGCAGGTTGGCAACGGTTACCGGACCGTCGCACAGCAGCGTGGCCGCCAGGATCGGCAGGGCAGAGTTCTTTGCCCCGGAGATGCGGATTTCGCCGTCAAGACGAGCACCGCCAGTAATAATCAATTTATCCATAAGAATCTCGACGCCCTTGGGCTCAGGTGCGCTCGGCCCAGGCCGCGCTGCTGAAAAATTTCATAGTGACCGCATGGATGCTGCCATCGGTGATCCATGGGTTCAAATGGGCATAGACCTGCTGCTGACGCTTGACCGGGCTCAATGCCGCCAGTTCATCGCTAATCAAATTCAGCTGGAAATTGCAGCCTTCGCCCTCAACTTCTACTTGGGTTCCTGGCAGCTTTCCTTCAAGGAAGCTCTTCACTTCTACGGCCTGCATGCTCAACCTCAATCGGCGCCCTGTGCGCGCGGGTCGGACATCATACAAAAAAGCCCCGCGCCTGCGAACCCCGGGAAGCAGGACTCTGACGGGGGGCTTCTTTATAGATGCGGGTTAGGGATGCGCCAACAACTCGGTCAGCTCACTGACCTGAGCGATTTCGCGCATGTCTTCTGGCATCCCGCGGATGCTCAGCGCCTTGCCGGTCGCTTGGGCATCGCGCATGAAGCACAACAGCAACGACAGCCCGACGCTGCTGGATTTCTCCACTGCCGAACAATCGACCACCACTGCCGCAGCCTTGCTGGCCTTGATCAGCGCCTGACCCTGCTCACGCAGGGCCGGGCCGGTGCGGTAGTCCAGCACGCCGCTGAGCCGCAACTCGCCGGCTTCGTCCATCCGGACTGCCGATTCACTCATTGGGTTTGTTTCTCGGGGGAGTTTTCAGCGGTTTCCTTGGCTTTGGCGACTTCCCCGGCCCAACCGTTGATGGTCTTGTCCAAGTCGTTGCCATTGCGCTGCATGGCGTCAGCGAACTGATCGCGGAACAGCTTGCCAATGTTGATGCCGTTGATGATGACGTTACGCAGCTTCCATTCGCCAGCGACCTTTTCCAGGGTGTAAGACACTGGATAGACCGCGCCATTGCTGCCCTTGACCGTCATGCCGACGCTGGTGCGGTCGCCTGACTCGTCCTTGGCCGGGTCAACGGTAATGCCCTGGTTGTTGTATTCGAGCAAGGCGTTGCCATAGAACTGGAACAGGCCCTTCTTGAAGTTTTCTTCAAAGGTTTTCATCTGCGCAGGCGTGGCTTTGCGCGAGTACTTGACCGTCATGATGCTTTTGGAAATGCCCTCGGCATCCACGACAGGTCCGACAATACTGTTCAGCGCCGCGTAAAAATCCGTCGGGTTCTGCTTGTACTTCTCTTTGTTGGCCGCCAGGTCGGCCAGCATCCGATTGGTGGTGTCCTGTACCAGTTCGTGCGCAGAAGTAGGCGCCGCCACGGCGTTAGCCATCAACGGCAAGGCCGCGAGTAATACCAACAGGCCACGTCGCAAGGTGGAGATCATTTACAAATTCCTCATTTGGCGTCTTTGCTAACGGTATTGAGAAGGAACTTACCGATCAGGTCCTCGAGCACCAGCGACGACTGGGTGTCATGGATGGTCCCGCCATCCTTGAGCAGAGCTTCTTCGCCGCCCACGCTGATACCGATGTACTTCTCGCCCAACAGTCCAGCGGTCAGGATAGATGCAGTGGAGTCGGCCGGCAGATTATCTACGCGCTTTTCCAGCTGCATGGTCACTCGACCGGTGAAACTGTCGCGGTCCAGATCGATCGCCGTGACCTTGCCGATGGTCACACCGGCCATGGTCACTTTAGCTCTGACCGTCAAACCGGCGATATTGTCGAAATACGCATAAAGTTTATAAGTGTCGGTGCTCGGGCTCGGCGACAGGCCACTGACCCGTAGCGCCAGCAGCAGCAAAGCCAGGATGCCAGCCAGCAAGAAAAGGCCGACACCGATTTCCAGGGTGCGGTTTTGCATCAGAAATCTCCAAACATCAAGGCGGTCAGAATAAAGTCCAGGCCGAGCACTGCCAACGAGGCATACACAACGGTCTTGGTAGTGGCACGACTGATCCCCTCGGAAGTGGGTTCGCAGTCATAGCCTTGGAATACGGCGATCCAGGTCACAACGAAGGCAAAGACCATGCTTTTGATGATGCCGTTGAGCACATCGTCGGCAAAGGTCACGCTGTTCTGCATGTTTGACCAGTAGGAACCTTCATAGACACCCAGCCAGTCGACGGCCACCCACGAGCCGCCCCAGATGCCCACCACGCTGAAAATCATCGCCAGCACCGGCAGGGAAATGAAGCCGGCCCACAGGCGCGGGGCAATGATGTACTTGAGCGGGTCGACACCGATCATTTCCAGACTGGACAGCTGCTCGGTGGATTTCATGTTGCCGATTTCGGCCGTTAATGCCGAACCGGCACGCCCGGCGAACAGCAAAGCGGTCACTACCGGCCCCAGTTCACGCAACAGGGTCAGCGCCACCATCTGCCCGACCGCCTGCTCCGAGCCATAGCTGGACAGGATGTTGAACCCTTGCAGCGCCAGCACCATACCGATGAAAACCCCGGAAACCACAATAATCACCAGGGACATCACGCCCACGGAATGCAGCTGCTTGACCAGCAACCCGAAACCGCCGCCGATACCGCCGCGGCCGAGCAAGGCATGAAACAGGAACAGTGCCGAGCGCCCGAACACCGCCAGCACGTCGATGCCTGCCTGGCCGAACCGGCGTACGCGTTCTATTAATGAAATTCTGCGCATCAGCGCTTCCCCAGAAGATCTGCGCGGTAATCCGTCGCTGGAAAGTGGTAGGCAACCGGCCCATCGGGTTCGCCGGTCATGAACTGACGAATGCGCGGCTCGTCCGAATTCATCAGCTCATCAGGAGTCCCCTGCCCCAACACCTGCCCGTCGCCCACGACATAGATGTAATCGGCAATGCTCGCGGTTTCGGCCAAGTCGTGGGAAACCACGATACTGGTGATCCCCAGTGCATCGTTGAGCAGGCGAATCAGACGCACCAACACGCCCATGGCGATAGGGTCCTGGCCGACAAAGGGCTCGTCGTACATGAGGATTTGGGGATCGAGCGCAATCGCCCGCGCCAGTGCGACACGACGCTTCATGCCGCCGGACAGTTCGTCGGGCATCAGGTCGATGGCACCACGCAAACCCACGGCCTGCAATTTGAGCAGGACGATGTCACGGATCATTTCCTCGGGCAGTTCGGTGTGAACGCGCAATGGAAAGGCCACGTTCTCGAATACATCGAGATCGGTAAACAGTGCGCCACTTTGAAACAGCACGCCCATGTGCTTGCGGGCATCGAACAGATCGCTGCGCGAGAGCTTCGGCAGGTTCTGACCGTTGACCCAGACTTCGCCGCTGGTGGGCCGCAACTGTGCGCCCATCAACCGCAACAGCGTTGTCTTGCCACACCCGGAAGGTCCCATGATGCCGGTGACCTTGCCGCGGGGAATACGGATATCGACGTTATTGAAAATGCTGCGCGCACCGCGCTTGAAGGACAGTCCCTTCAGCTCGACCGCGTAGGCGTTATCGGCACTCATCTAAACTCCTTGCGATGCAGCCTCTCACTCGGACGCCTGACTTCCTGACGAAAGCACGTGCCTTCCGGGCGGGCCGAACTGGCGGCGAACTATATCACTGCAAACACCCTGCGCCCAAGGCCATTGCCGGCCCAAGTTGCGTGATATGACCAGCAAAAAGCTTCATTTAGAGGGATTAGGTAACAAGGAGTGACAATGCACGACGAACTTGCGTGAGGGTTTTGATCATAACCGTTATAATCGCCGCCTTTTCATCAGGCTAAACGATTTCTGACATGAGCCAATCCAGCGACCTGATTCAATCTGCCCAACGCACCATCCGCCTCGAAGTGGAAGCCGTACAAGGCTTGCTGCCGCATATCGACGCAGATTTTGTACGCGCTTGCGAGATGATTCTGGCCAGCAAAGGCCGCGTTGTCGTGGTCGGCATGGGCAAGTCGGGGCATATCGGCAACAAGATTGCCGCCACCCTGGCCAGCACCGGCACCACGGCATTTTTCGTCCACCCGGCTGAAGCCAGCCACGGTGACATGGGCATGATCACCCGCGATGACATCATCCTGGCGCTGTCGAACTCCGGCTCCACCAATGAAATCGTCACCCTGCTGCCATTGATCAAGCGCCTGGGCATCCAGTTGATCAGCGTGACCGGCAACCCTGACTCGCCGCTGGCCAAGGCCGCCGAGGTCAACCTCAACGTTCACGTCGAGCACGAAGCCTGTCCGCTGAACCTGGCGCCTACCTCTTCGACTACCGCGGCGCTGGTCATGGGCGATGCCCTGGCCGTCGCACTGTTGGAAGCCCGCGGTTTTACCGCCGAAGACTTCGCCTTTTCCCATCCGGGTGGCGCATTGGGCCGACGCCTGCTGTTGAAAGTGGAAAACGTCATGCACGCCGGGCAAGAGTTGCCGCAGGTACAGCGTGGCACCCTGCTCAAGGATGCGTTGATGGAAATGACCCGCAAGGGCCTGGGCATGACCGTCATCCTTGAAGCCGACGGCAAGCTCGCCGGGATCTTCACTGACGGCGATTTGCGCCGCACGCTGGACCGCACCATCGATATCCACAGGGTCACCATCGATCAGGTCATGACCGCCCACGGCAAGACCGCCCGCGCCGAGATGCTCGCCGCCGAGGCCCTGAAAATCATGGAAGACCATAAAATCAACGCGCTGGTCGTGGTCGACAGCGAAGACCGTCCGGTCGGCGCCTTGAACATGCACGACTTGCTGCGTGCGGGGGTAATGTAATGAGCACGGACCTGCTGCAACGCGGCCAACAGATCAAACTGGCGGTCTTCGACGTCGACGGCGTCCTCACCGACGGACGCCTGTACTTCCTCGAAGACGGTAGTGAGTTCAAGACCTTCAATACCCTCGACGGCCAGGGCATCAAGATGCTGATGGCTGCCGGCGTGCAGACCGCCATCATCAGCGGCCGCAAGACCCCGGTGGTCGAGCGACGGGCGAAGAACCTCGGCATTCCACACCTGTACCAGGGGCGCGAAGACAAACTGGTGGTGCTCGACGAGCTACTTGGCCAACTCAACCTAAGCTATGAACAGGTCGCCTACCTTGGTGACGACCTTCCCGACCTGCCAGTGATTCGCCGCGTAGGCCTGGGCATGGCAGTGGCCAACGCCGCCAGTTTCGTGCGCGACCACGCTCACGGCGTCACCCAGGCCCGTGGTGGCGAAGGTGCCGCCCGCGAATTCTGCGAATTGATCCTGCGCGCCCAGGGCCGCCTCGATGCGGCCAACGCCGCGTACCTGTGAGCCAAACATGCTGAGCAAAAAGATTCGCAACATCCTGATGTTCGGTTGCATCGCGGCGATTTTCGCCGCGGTCGGCTACTGGAACATCAGCCCGGAACGCTTTCTCGACAAGCCGGTTGTGCAAGTCGACAACAGCGAGATCGACTATTACGCCACCAACGCCCACAGCGTGCAGTTCCTGCCGGATGGCAGGCTGCAATACGAAATGACGTCGGACAAGGTCGAACACCTGAAAGCGTCCGAGGTGACCCTGCTGACCAATCCCGACCTGAACATGTTCCGCGGCACCGAGTTCCCGTGGCACGTCC
Source organism: Pseudomonas sp. NFX224 (assembly GCF_048565165.1). Lineage (NCBI taxonomy): Bacteria > Pseudomonadati > Pseudomonadota > Gammaproteobacteria > Pseudomonadales > Pseudomonadaceae > Pseudomonas > Pseudomonas sp. NFX224. Next base: position 2,024,682 of record NZ_CP183416.1, read on the forward strand.
AGAGCGAAAAGGGTGAAGTCAACCCTGACGGCACCCAGGTCGAGCTGATCGATTCGGTACGCATTACGCGTTTCGACGAGAAAAACCGTAGGACCCTGATCACCACCACCCGCATGACGGTGTTCCCGCAACAGCAATATGCGCAGACCGACCGAGACGTTAGAATCGACGGCGCTGGCGGTGTTTCGACTGGCAAGGGAATGAAAGCGTATTTGAAAGAAAGCAGGATACACCTGCTATCGAACGTAAGAGGACAGTATGAGGCTCGTTAAAACCCTCCCTATTTTGCTCAGTCTGGGCGCAGCACTGGGAAGCGTGAGCGCCTGGGCCCTGCCGGATGATCAACAACAGCCAATCCGCATTCAGGCCGACGATGCCCAACTGGACGACAAGAATGGCGTTGCCACCTACACGGGCGATGTGATCATCACCCAGGGCTCAATGAAGGTTACCGGCAATAAAGTGACCATGACCCGAGCTCCGAGTGGCGACATCGACGTGGTGACGTCGGTCGGTAACCTGGCCTACTTCGAACAACTGCAAACGGCTGGCGACACCAAGCCGGTTCAGGGTTGGGGTGTGACAATCCAGTACCACGCCACGCAAAACCGCGTCGTACTGATCGACAAGGCCAAAGTCATCGACAAGGACAACAACGTCACCCAGGGCGAGAAAATCGTCTACGACACCGAGAAGAAGCTGGCGAGCGCCGGTCGCGCTACAGGCAGCAAGGTGACCGAGGCACGTCCGCGCATTGACATGGTCATCCAGCCGAAAAAGAAAACCGACGAGCAAAAGGCCCAGTAATGGCAACTCTGAAAGCTCAGCATCTGGCCAAGAGCTACAAGAGCCGCCAGGTCGTGCGCGACGTCAGCCTGTCGATCGACAGCGGTCAGATCGTCGGCCTGCTTGGCCCCAACGGCGCCGGCAAGACAACCTGCTTCTACATGATCGTCGGCCTGGTCCAGGCTGATCAGGGCCGCGTGCTGATCGACGATCTGGACGTCAGTCACCAGCCCATGCACGGTCGTGCGAAGGCAGGTATCGGCTATTTACCGCAAGAAGCGTCGATCTTCCGCAAACTCTCGGTAGCCGACAACATCATGGCGATCCTCGAGACCCGCAAGGAACTCGACAAGGACGGTCGTCGCAAGGAGCTGGAAAGCCTGCTGCAGGAGTTTCACATCAGCCACATCCGCGACAACCTCGGCATGAGCCTGTCCGGTGGTGAACGCCGCCGCGTGGAAATCGCCCGGGCACTAGCCACCAACCCGAAATTCATCCTGCTCGACGAACCTTTCGCCGGCGTGGACCCGATTTCGGTGGGCGACATCAAACAGATCATCCATCACCTCAAGGCCAAGGGCATTGGCGTGCTGATCACTGACCACAACGTCCGTGAAACGCTGGATATCTGTGAAACCGCCTACATCGTCAACGATGGTCAGCTGATCGCCGAAGGTGACGCTGAAACCATCCTGGCCAACGACCTGGTCAAGGAAGTCTACCTGGGTCATGAGTTCCGCCTGTAAGCGCTGAGGTGTCCCGGCTAGTCGACCAAGCGCTTGTCTCGATAAAAAATCAATAGTTTTTTATTGTTACAGCGCTCTAGGCAAACACTGCGATTTCGGGCATATAATTTGCTTATGTTTGGCGCTCCGGCGCCCTGTAGTGGATGGCGCATGTGCGCCGGCAAATAAGGTGTTAAGCCCCTGCCATGAAACCATCGCTAGTCTTGAGAATGGGCCAGCAGCTGACGATGACACCGCAGCTGCAACAGGCCATCCGCCTGCTCCAATTGTCGACCCTGGACCTGCAACAGGAAATCCAGGAGGCCCTGGAGTCCAATCCGATGCTCGAACGCCAGGAAGAAGGCGACGACTTCGACAACTCCGACCCCATGGCCGACAACGCCGAACAAAAGCCCAATACCGAAATTCAGGAACCCTCCTACCAGGAAAGCGCCCCGACGGTGGATAACCTCGAGGAAGGCGACTGGAACGAGCGTATTCCCAATGAACTACCGGTCGACACCGCCTGGGAAGACGTCTACCAGACCAGCGCCAGCAGCCTGCCGAGCAACGATGACGACGAGTGGGATTTCACCACCCGCACATCGGCCGGTGAAAGCCTGCAAAGCCATCTGCTGTGGCAATTGAACCTGGCGCCGATGTCCGACACCGATCGCCTGATCGCCGTCACCCTGATCGACTGCATCAACAATCAGGGCTATCTGGACGAAACGCTCGAGGAAATCCTCGAAGCCTTCGATCCGGAACTGGACATCGAACTGGACGAAATCGAAGCTGTCCTGCACCGCATCCAGCAATTCGAACCCGCCGGCATCGGCGCCCGCAACCTGGGCGAATGCCTGCTGCTGCAATTGCGCCAGCTGCCGGCCAAAACTCCTTGGCTGGCCGAAGCCAAGCGTTTGGTCACCGATTACATCGACCTGCTCGGCAGTCGCGACTACAGCCAGTTGATGCGCCGCATGAAGCTCAAGGAAGATGAGCTTCGCCAGGTGATCGAACTGGTCCAGAGCCTCAATCCGCGCCCGGGCTCGCAAATCGAGTCCACCGAAGCCGAGTACGTTGTCCCCGACGTGATCGTGCGCAAGGACAACGAGCGCTGGCTGGTGGAGCTCAACCAGGAGTCGGTGCCACGGTTGCGGGTCAACGCCCAGTACGCCGGCTTCGTGCGCCGCGCCGACACCAGCGCCGACAACACCTTCATGCGCAACCAGTTGCAGGAAGCCCGCTGGTTCATCAAGAGCCTGCAAAGCCGCAACGAAACCCTGATGAAAGTGGCCACCCAGATCGTCGAGCATCAGCGCGGCTTCCTGGAGTACGGCGATGAAGCGATGAAACCGCTGGTCCTGCATGACATCGCCGAAGCGGTTGGCATGCACGAATCGACAATTTCCCGGGTGACCACGCAAAAATTCATGCATACCCCTCGGGGCATATATGAGCTGAAATACTTTTTTTCCAGCCACGTCAGCACCTCCGAGGGCGGCGAATGCTCGTCCACGGCGATCCGCGCGATCATCAAAAAACTGGTTGCTGCTGAAAATCAGAAAAAGCCGTTGAGTGACAGCAAGATCGCTGGTTTACTGGAGGCACAAGGCATTCAGGTGGCTCGCCGCACCGTCGCCAAGTACCGCGAATCCTTGGGGATCGCGCCTTCGAGCGAACGCAAGCGGTTGATGTAGAGCCACGCCACAGCGTTCCAGTGGCAGATCATCTGGTCTGCCGCTTTATGCACTGGCAACGAAGGAGAAGCTGTATGCAAGTCAACATCAGTGGACACCAACTGGAAGTGACCGAACCTCTTCGCACCTACATCGGCGAAAAACTCGAACGATTGGAGCGACATTTCGACAAGATCACCAACGTGCAGGTCACGATGACGGTCGAAAAGCTGAAGCAGAAAATCGAAGCCACGCTGCATATTCCCGGCAATGAAGTGGTCGCAAACGCGGAACATACCGATATGTACGCGGCGATCGACGCACTGACCGACAAGCTGGATAAACAACTCAAAAAGCATAAGGAAAAGACCCAGAGCCTCCTCCAGGGCGCTACCGGTCGTTAACACTCCCAACCCATGATCCGACTTGAAAGCATCCTGACCCCCGGCCGTTCCCTGGTGAACGTGCCGGGCGGCAGTAAAAAGAAAGCCCTTGAGCAAATTGCCAACCTCATCCATCGCGAAGTGCCGGATCTGGCCATGCAGGATGTCTTCGAGAGCCTGGTCGCCCGTGAAAAACTCGGTTCAACCGGTTTTGGCAACGGTATCGCCATCCCCCATTGCCGTCTCAAGGGCTGTAATTCGCCCATCAGTGCCTTGATGCACCTTGACGCCCCTATTGATTTCGACGCCATCGATGGTGCACCGGTCGACCTGTTGTTCGTTTTACTGGTCCCGGAAGCCGCTACCGATGCGCACCTGGAGTTGTTACGCCAGATCGCCAGCATGCTCGACCGCAAGGAAGTGCGCGAAAAACTGCGCAGCGCCCCGAGTAATGAAGCCTTGTATCAGGTTGTCCTGGACGAGCAAAACGGTCATTAATCATGCGCTTGATCATCGTCAGCGGTCGTTCCGGCTCGGGTAAAAGTACCGCCCTCGATGTTCTTGAGGACAACGGTTACTACTGCATCGACAACCTGCCTGCGGGGTTGCTGCCGGAACTGGCCGAGCGCGCGCTGATTCACACGGAACTGTCACAGCCGCTGGTAGCCGTGTCCATCGATGCGCGCAACCTCCCCAGCCATCTATCGCGGTTTCCAGAGCTGCTCGAAGAAGTCCGCAGCCGGCACATCCAGTGCGATGTCCTGTACCTGGATGCCGATGAGGAAACCTTGCTCAAACGCTTTTCGGAAACCCGTCGTCGTCATCCGTTGAGCAGCGCCAATCGCTCGCTGGCCGAGGCGATCAACGATGAGACCAGCCTGCTCGGGCCCATTGCCGACCTCGCGGACCTCAAGGTCAACACGACCAACCTGAACCTGTATCAGTTGCGCGATACCATCAAGTTGCGGCTGCTGAACCAGCCGGAACCCGGTACGGCGTTCCTGGTGGAATCTTTCGGTTTCAAGCGTGGCATGCCGGTCGACGCCGATCTGGTGTTCGACGTGCGTTGCCTGCCCAACCCCTACTGGAAGCCGGAATTGCGCGAGCAGTCCGGGCTGGATCAGCCGGTTGCCGAGTACCTGGCGGCACAACCGGATGTCGAGGAGATGTTCCAGGACATTTCCGCGTACCTGCTCAAATGGTTACCTCGCTTTGCCGCCAGTAACCGCGCTTACGTCACTATTGCCATCGGTTGCACCGGCGGGCATCACCGCTCCGTCTACCTGACCGAACGCTTGGGCAAGACCCTGCAGCAATCTCTGAAGAACGTCCAGGTTCGCCACCGCGACCTCAGCTAAAGGATTCACATCGCGATGCCTGCTCTGGAAATCGAAATCATCAACAAACTGGGCCTGCACGCCCGGGCATCTGCAAAATTCGTTGGAGTTGCCGGTCAGTTCAAGGACTGCACGATCAGGGTCGGACGCACGCCAGAGACTACAGTCGACGGCAAAAGCATCATGGCAATGATGATGCTCGCCGCCGGCAAGGGCACCAGAATTCATCTGAGCACGGAAGGCGAGCAGGAACAGGAAGCGATGGACGCACTGGTGGCCCTGATCAACAACTACTTCGACGAAGGCGAATAACCCGGTAGCAGCTGGCTTCGCCAGCTGCTACAACAGTCCGTGAACTAGCCTAATGCGGTATCCATCACCATCATCAAGCAGAACCCGATCAGTAATCCAAGGCTGGCCAGTTTCTCATGACCGTGGCGACGCGATTCGGGAATGACTTCGTGGGTGACCACCAGCAACATGGCCCCGGCCGCCAAGGCCAGCCCCAAAGGCAACAACAGTTCGGCCAGGCTGACCAGCCACGCGCACAACAACGCGAACACCGGTTCGACCAAACCTGAAGCAGCACCGATCAGGAACGCCTTGAACCGCGACATCCCAGCCCCGGCCAGCACCAAGGCAATGACCAATCCCTCCGGCACATCCTGCAAGGCAATGCCCATCGCCAAACTGTCGGCATCCGGCATGCCGCCACCGGCCGAGACGCCCACAGCCATGCCTTCGGGAATGTTGTGGGCGATGATCGCGAACACGAACAGCCAGATGCGCGGCGGAATCACCGGGTGCTCCACAGTGCCAATGAGCACTTCCGGCGACGCGCCGGACACTTTGCGATCCACCAGAAACAAGCCGAATGCACCGAGCATGATGCCAAAGCAGATCAGGCCGCTGGCCGCCCACGGAGTCATGCCAAGGTTCTCTGCCGCCGCAATGCCCGGCACGATCAGCGAAAATGCCGTCGCGGCCAACATCACTCCGGCACCGAAGCCCAGCAAGGAATCGCTGAGTGCCTGGGGCATGCGCCGGATCACCAGCACCGGCACCGCCCCAAGCGCGGTGCCGAGGGCGCAGATCGCACCACCCTGCAACGCCCGCGACAACTTCGGTTCCAGATCCAGCCATTCCAGCCCGTGCGCAACCAGCAAGCTCATGCCCGCCAGCAGAAGCAGCGATCCAAATGCGTAACGAAACATTCGTCCACTTCCGATCGCCAGTGTTTCAGTGCCCATAGTCAGCCTTGGATTGTTTTTTAGAAGACTTAAACCAGCGCAGCCTGATAGCGCGCTGCGACTTCAGGCCAGTTGATCACGTTGTAGAACGCGCTGATGTATTCCGGGCGGCGGTTCTGATATTGCAGGTAATACGCGTGCTCCCAGACATCCAGACCGAGGATCGGCGTATTGCCGTTCATCAAAGGGCTGTCCTGGTTACCGCTGCTTTCCACGACCAGCGTTTTCTGCGGCGTCACGCTCAACCAGGCCCATCCACTGCCGAATCGGGTCAGCGCCGCTTTGGTGAAAGCCTCTTTGAAACTGTCGAGACCACCCAGATGCTCGTCGATGGCCTTGGCCAGCGCGCCTTCGGGTTTGCCGCCACCGTGAGGCGCCATGACTTCCCAGAACAGCGAATGGTTGGCGTGACCACCGCCCTGATTGATCACCGCCGCGCGAAGTTTTTCCGGCAGCTGCTGCACAGCGGCCACCAGTTTTTCCACGGGCCATTCGGCGAACTCAGTGCCTTCGACCGCAGCGTTCAGGTTGTTGATATAGGTCTGGTGGTGCTTGGTGTAGTGGATTTCCATGGTCTGCGCATCAATGTGCGGCTCCAGGGCGTCATAGGCATACGGCAAGGCAGGCAAGGTAAAAGCCATTTCAGTGGACTCCATGATGATGAGGCGCAGGGGGTTGCGACGGCGAGGCAGCATCGATGCGCAGCAAGCGATGCGTGCGTGGGTATTCACCGTGCTCGCTGATGAAATTCAGCAGCTCGACATAGGTTTTGCTGCTCTGGCGCAGCGCTGCTTCGCGCAATGCTGGCGACAGTCGCGGGTCCTGCATGGTCTGCAACAACCGTTGGTGAATGGCGCACAAGTACTCGGCGCTCTCCTCCGGCTGGTTCAGACGCAGATGCAGGTCCGCCAGGTTGTGATGGGAAATCACGCAAGCCGCCACCGCTTCATCGGCATCCGCCCAGCGCTCGAACAGCACCTGGGCCAGGGCCAATGCCTGCAAGTAAGCCTCGCGAGCATCAACCAGTTCACCCAACATGAAAAAGCGATTGGCCCTTTCGATCGTGCGTTTCCAGTGCTCCATGGTGAGCCTCCAAAGCGGCGGGGTATTTACACGCCGCCTGCGGTGAGTTTTTCCGGGTTGAGCAGTTCTTCCAGCTGGCTGCGCGACAGGTCAGTGTGTTCCAGTGCAACGTCGATCACCGGGCGGCCTTGCTGATAAGCCTTCTTGGCGATTCCGGCGGCTTTCTGGTAGCCAATGATCGGGTTGAGTGCGGTCACCAGAATCGGGTTGCGGGATAGCGCTTGCTTGATGCGGTCTTCATTGACCTTGAAGCTGGCGATCGCCTTTTCACCCAGCAGACGGCTGGAGTTGGCCAGCAACTCAATGCTGCTCAGCAGGTTCTGGGCGATGATCGGCAGCATCACGTTCAATTCGAAGTTGCCCGACTGACCGGCGATGGTGATCACCGTGTCGTTGCCGATCACCTGCGCGGCGACCATGGCAGTGGCTTCCGGGATCACCGGATTGACCTTGCCAGGCATGATCGAAGAACCCGGCTGCAGGGCTTCCAGCTCGATTTCACCCAGGCCGGCCAAAGGGCCGGAGTTCATCCAGCGCAGGTCGTTGGCAATTTTCATCAGCGATACGGCAGTGGCCTTGAGCTGGCCGGAGACGGCAACAGCGGTGTCCTGGGAACCAATCAGGGCAAACAGATCCACGCCCGGCGTGAACTGAACCTGGGTCAACGTGCTCAGTTGCTGACTAAAACGCGCGGCGAATTCGGGATGCGCATTGACGCCTGTACCCACTGCCGTGCCGCCTTGGGCCAACGATTGCAGGCTTGGCTGCAAGCCCTGCAAAAGGACGATGTTGGCCCTGAGCTGTTGCGCCCAGCCATTAAGGACCTGGCTCATGCGCACCGGCATGGCGTCCATCAAGTGAGTGCGGCCGGTTTTGACGTGGTGATGGACTTCCTCAGCCTTGCGCTCGATCACCTGCACCAGACCGGTCAGGGCCGGCAGCAACTGTTCGTGCAAGGCCAGCGCCGCGCTGACGTGGATGGTGGTCGGAATGATGTCGTTGCTGCTTTGGCCGCAGTTGACGTGATCGTTCGGGTTCACCGGTTCGCCAAGCAGACGGCTGGCCAGGGTGGCAATCACTTCGTTGGCGTTCATATTGGAACTGGTGCCGGAACCGGTCTGGAAGATATCCACCGGGAAGTGTTGCATGAAATCGCCTTCGAGCAGACCTTGCGCCGCGTCGACGATGGCTTTGCCCTGGGCTTCGCTGATCTGCTTGAGTTCGATGTTGGCGCGGGCGGCGGCTGCCTTGGCCAGGATCAGCGCGCGGATGAACTGCACGGGCATCGGTTGGCCGCTGATGGGAAAGTTATCCACCGCACGTTGGGTCTGTGCGCCGTAGAGGGCGTCTTCCGGGACCTGAAGCTCGCCCATGCTGTCGCGCTCAATACGTGTCCTAGGGTCTGTCATCAGTTATTTCCTATGTCGCGTTGCGTATGAAAGCGGGCCAGGCAAGGCGCAGTCCGCTGGTAATGGTTTTTCCCTTGCCAAGGACTGCAACGCAGTCTGGCCCGTTTTCAGACGCAACCCGAAGGGCCCGGCCTGCTGTGGTGCAGGAAATAACTGAAGACGGACCCTATTCATCTGTAAATCCTTGCACCAGTTCAATGAGAGGAATCGAGGGTTGCAACTCGCAGGTCGCCAGTTGCCAGGTGTAGCTCTGCCAGCGCTTGAGGCGGCATTTGCACAAAGAGAGGCGTTCGAGTTCGCGCAGCGGGCGCCACGCCTGGTCCAGGCAGTAAGTGCGCCAGTGCCAGGGCAGCGCGACATCGGCGGCGGTGTCGAGCAACAAGCGGAAGGAAGTTTCGGCGACGGTCCAGGGTGAGGTTGCCGTGCAACAGGCCAGATACCGGCCTTCAGCCAGGTAGTGGTCGATCAGGCGCGGTTCGTCAGGATTCATCGCGCAACGGATCTGGCGACTCATCCAGCGCCAGCTTTCGAGGTAAGGCTGCTCGTGCAAGGCAGAACTCATGATCCGGGGCTCAATCGATAATGAGATTTATTATTAAATGATAATGTGAACTAAAACAAGGCCAAAAAAAACGCGCCACCCGATGGGTGGCGCGCCTTTTTGTACGGCGGTTGGGGCTTAGCTACCCGCTACCGTCATCCGCTCGATCAACACGGAACCGGTGCGAATGTTGCTGCGCAGTTCCAGGTCATTACCCACAGCAACGATCTGCTTGAACATGTCACGCATGTTGCCCGCAATGGTCACTTCCTGGACCGCGAACTGGATTTCACCGTTCTCGACCCAGTAGCCCGCCGCGCCGCGGGAGTAATCGCCGGTTACCATGTTCAGGCCCTGGCCCATCAATTCAGTCACCAGCAAGCCACGACCCATGCGACGCAGCAAGGCAGCCTGGTCTTCATCGCCATGGGTGACGAACAGGTTGTGCACGCCGCCGGCATTGGCGGTGCTCGGCATGCCGAGTTTGCGCCCGGAATAGGTGCCGAGGATGTACGACACCAACTCGCCTTTTTCGACGAACGGTTTGGCATAGGTCGCCAGGCCATCGCCATCGAACCCCGCACTGCCCATCGCACGCATCAGGTGTGGACGCTCGTCGATGGTCAGCCACTCAGGGAACAACTTCTGGCCCAGCGTGCCTTCGAGGAACGACGACTTGCGATACAGGCTGCCGCCGGAAATTGCCGATAGGAAACTGCCGAACAAACCACCGGCCAGCTCCGCGGAAAACAACACCGGCACTTCGCAGGTCGGTACCGGACGCGCACCAAGACGGCTGGCCGCCCGCTGAGCAGCTTTTTGGCCGATGCTCACCGGATCCGCCAGCAAATTGCCCTGACGGTTCACGTCGTACCAGTAATCGCGCTGCATCTGGCCGTCGGCCTCGGCGATCATCACGCAACTCAGGCTGTGTCGGGTCGATGCATAGCCGCCGATAAAACCGTGGCTGTTGCCATAGACGCGGCAGCCCTGATGGGTGCTAAGGGTGGTGCCGTCGGCGTTCTTGATCCGGCTGTCGGCAGCGAACGCCGCGGCCTCGCAGGCCAGTGCCTGTTCGATGGCTTGCTCCGGGGTGATATCCCATTGGTGGAACAGGTCGTAGTCCTGCACGTCACGCGCCATCAGCGCGGCATCCGCCAGGCCCGAGGCTTCGTCTTCCGAGGTGTGCTTGGCGATTGCCAGTGCGGCAGCAACCGTTTCACGAATTGCGTCCGGGCCACTGGCCGACGTGCTGGCCGAACCTTTGCGCTGGCCGACGTACAAGGTAATGCCGAAGCCCTGATCACGATTGAATTCGACGGTTTCGACTTCACGCTGGCGCACCGACGTCGACAAGCCCTGCTCCAGGGACACCGCCACTTCACAGGCACTGGCGCCCTGACGCTTGGCTTCAGCGATGATCTGCTCGACTTGCTCCTGCAGTGCCGGCAATGCTTGTGGGCCGACGCTTTCAACTGCACTCATGCTGTTCTCCACTCAAATTCTGCTTTCGGTAACGGTCATCGAGCGACCGGGCCGGACAAGCGGCCCCCGACTGGTTATCATGGCGGCGTTTCTTTGCGGACTGCCACCATGGTTGATTCTTACGACGACTCCCTCGATACGGGAGAAAAAAGCAAATCCCAGGTCAAACGCGAGCTGCATGCTCTGGTTGACCTTGGCGAGCGCCTTACAACGCTCAAGCCTGACTTGCTTGGCAAACTGCCGTTGACCGACGCCTTGCGCCGGGCCTTGGCCGATGCGCCCAAGCACACCGCGAATATCGCGCGTAAACGGCATCTCCAGTTCATCGGCAAACTGATGCGCGATCAGGACACTGACGCCATTCTGGTTCTGCTCGATCAACTCGATGCCTCCACTCGCCAGTACAACGAACGCTTCCATAACCTGGAGCGCTGGCGTGATCGCCTGATTGCCGGTGACGATGCCACACTTGAAAAATTCGTCGTCGACTACCCGGACGCGGATCGCCAGCAATTGCGTTCCCTGATTCGTCAGGCCCAGCACGAGGTTGCGCAAAACAAGCCTCCTGCTTCCAGCCGTAAAATCTTCAAGTACATCCGTGAGCTGGACGAGACTCAACGCGGTCTGCGTTAAATCTCTGACCGGGTGAGTCGCCAGGCGACTCACCCGAAGCTTCACTTCATTACGACCCCGTGCCACCCACGGTGATCGCATCAATCTTCAGCGTTGGCTGGCCGACACCCACCGGCACCGACTGCCCATCCTTGCCACACGTCCCCACACCGCTGTCCAGCGCCAGATCGTTGCCGACCATCGACACTTTGCTCATGGCTTCCGGACCGTTGCCGATCAACGTCGCGCCTTTGACCGGCGCAGTAATCTTGCCGTCCTCGATCAGGTACGCCTCACTGGTGGAGAACACGAATTTGCCACTGGTGATATCCACCTGACCGCCGCCGAGGTTAGCGCAGTAGATGCCGCGCTTCACCGAGGCGATGATTTCTTCCGGATCGCTTTCACCGGCCAACATGTAGGTGTTGGTCATGCGCGGCATCGGCAGGTGCGCATAGGACTCGCGACGACCGTTACCCGTGCGGGCCACGCCCATCAGGCGCGCGTTGAGCTTGTCCTGCATGTAGCCTTTGAGTACGCCATTCTCGATCAGCGTGGTGCACTCGGTCGGGGTGCCTTCGTCGTCGACACTCAACGAGCCGCGACGACCCGACAGGGTGCCGTCATCGACGATGGTGCACAGTTTGGACGCCACCATCTCGCCCATGCGCCCGCTGTAGGCCGAACTGCCTTTGCGGTTGAAGTCGCCTTCCAGACCATGGCCGACGGCTTCGTGCAGCAGCACGCCGGACCAACCGGACCCCAGCACCACCGGCAATGTACCGGCCGGCGCGGGGATCGCTTCCAGATTGACCAGTGCCTGGCGCAGCGCTTCACGGGCATAGCCCATGGCGCGGTCTTCGGCGAGGAAATAACGGTAATCGGTACGGCCGCCACCGCCATGGCCACCGCGCTCGCGGCGGCCGTTCTGCTCGACGATCACACTGACGTTGAAACGCACCAGCGGCCGTACATCGGCCGCCAGACCGCCATCGGTGGACGCCACCAGAATTCGCTCCCAGACACCGGCCATGCTCACGGTGACTTGCTGGATGCGTGGGTCAAGCGCACGGGTCGCGGCATCGACGCGCTTGAGCAGATCGACTTTCTCGGCACGGGTCAGCACTTCCAGAGGATTGTCCGGCGCGTACAGCTGCGCCACATCCTGAGTGGTGAACGCCTTCACGGTGCCATTCTGGCCGGCGCGGGAAATTGAACGGGCAGCACGGGCCGCCGCGCCCAGCGCCTCCAGCGTGATGGCATTGCTGTAGGCAAAACCGGTTTTCTCACCCGATTGAGCGCGCACGCCGACGCCTTGGTCGAGGTTGAAACTGCCTTCCTTGACGATGCCGTCTTCCAGCGCCCAGGACTCGGAAATCTGCCCCTGGAAATACAAGTCCGCGGCATCGATGCCCGGGCCGGCCAGGTCGCCGAGCACACCTTGCAAGCTTTCGATCGTTACGCCGCCGGGCGCCAGGAGGTGTTCACTGACTGAGGACAACAACTCGCTCATATGCTTTACGCCTTAAATTCGTCGTTCTGATGCAGGTCGCTGGGCGCCCTGCGAGAAAAAGCGCCGGTGACTGGACACTGGCATCCGCGCCCTTATGGACGCCTGTTCGCTGCTATCGCGTTCGGCCAGCAGCACGGCCTCGCCTTGATCCTGTTGCGCCAACACTCGCCCCCACGGGTCGACGATTGCCGCGTGCCCCCAGGTTTCCCGAGGGCCCGGATGCGTCCCGCCCTGGGCGGCCGCGAGCACATAACATTGTGTCTCGATGGCACGCGCGCGAATCAGCACATCCCAGTGCGCGGCACCGGTCACGGCGGTAAAGGCCGATGGTGCGGTAATCAACTCCGCACCGGCCGCCCGCAGCTCGCTGTACAGTTCCGGGAAGCGCAGGTCATAACAGACCGTCAGGCCAACCCGGCCGACCGGCGTATCAGCCACGACCACTCCACTGCCATAAGCATAGTCATCGGATTCGCGATAACGACCGCGATGGTCCGCAACATCCACATCGAACAGATGCAGCTTGTCGTAGCGCGCCACCGTTTCGCCCTGATCGTTGATCAACAGCGAGCAGGCATGGGACTTGGCCGTCGGCTGGTCCACCGGCGGCAACGGCAACGTGCCGGCCACTATCCATAACTTGAGGTCGCGCGCGGTCTGTTTCAACCACGGCTGGATCGGGCCTTCGCCCAAGGCTTCGGCGCGACCGATGTCGGCGACGTCGCGACGGCCCATGGCGGCAAAGTTTTCTGGCAGTACGGCAAGCGCAGCCCCAGCGCTCGCTGCCTGTTCGAGCAGACGCCGGGCCTGGGCCAGATTGGCCAGCACATCGCTCTGGCTGACCATTTGAATCACCGCTACAGACATGGCGCACTCCTGAAAACGTATGCGGCCATGCTACTCCATCGCCTTGCCGAGCGCCTTTTCAAAAAGAATCTCAAAAAGGCTTGTCGAAGGTGATTTTCGGTTCTTTCCACGGCCCCTTGACGGTGTATTTCACACTGGCAAAACGGGACACGCGGTCACCGATCAGCTTGTCGATCAGGAACAACGCGCCACCGATGGCCGGTGCACCGACGATCAGTGCGGCAATCGGCAGGTTGTTGGTCACCGGCAAGGTCACCAGCAGTTTCGCATCGATCTGATCGGCCACCATGTTCAGCGTACCGTCGAGTTCGATGGTGCTCGACGGGCCGGTCAGGCGGATCGGCTCCTTGGTGACGTAAACACCATTGGTCGCCACCAAGAGGCCTTTGACCCGGTCATAACTCAGGCCCTTGCCGAACAGGTCGGAGAAGTCCAGGCGCAATCGCCGGCCAATGGAGTTGAAGTTGAGCAGGCCGAATACCCGCAGTGCCTGGGCACTGCCTTCGACCTCGACAAACTGGCCTTCGTTGAGCGACGCATCGAGGGTGCCCGAGAAGCGTTTGGTCGCCAGCCACGCCGGCGAGCCGGGCCAGCGGCCGTCGACATCCATGTGGAATTCCTGGCTGGTGACACTCGGCGCAAAGCCCCAGCCCTTGAGCACATCCGCCAGGTTCTTGCCACTGGCCCGGCCCTTGAAAAAGCTCGTGCTGGCGCCCGGCACGCCTTCCCAGCCACCACTGCCCTGCAACAAAATGCCCTTCAGGCCCATGTCCAGCGAATTGAAGGCAATACCTTTGGCCGTCGGACGAATTTTCAATGACCAGCCGCCGACCAGGTCGTTACCCTGGAACAACTGGTTGATGGTGATATCCAGCGCCGGAATCTTCGTCGGATCTACCGAGGCCAGTGGATCCGGTGAATTCTCGTCGGCCAGGACCTTCGGGTCAGGTGCCGGCAACCGCACATATTGCAGGTTGATCACCATCGGTGCGGCTTTCGCATCGGGAATGCTGGCGCTGCCCTTGGCCTGCTGACTGTCGAGTTGCAAGGCCCAGGCGCCCGGCTTGCGCGTCAACTGCACCGAGGCCTGATCCAGTGTGGTGCCGAGGGCGCTGAGCTTGCCGACCTTGAAATCCGCACTGCTGAGCAACTGTTTGGCACTACCACCGGGGTCTTGCCCGGCATATTTGTTCACCAGATCCTGCCACGGACCCACGTCCAGTTCCGACAGCACCCCGCGAATCCGCAGCCCTTTCGCGCCCGGCAACACGGCATCGCCGTTACCCAGGAACAACTCACCACGACCGTCGGCAAAATTGCCGGTCGGTGCGGCAAAGGTGAAATTGGCCAGTTCACCGTAGTTCACCCAGTAGCGGCGCTCCGTACCTTGCAGGGTCATGCGGAACGTCGTATCCCGCCCCGCATCCGCCGTCATGCCGAAGGGTGCGGGCAAATCAACGGCTACACCCTTGAGACTGGAATTGACCATCAACTGGCTATCGGCGCCATCCAGGGTCAATTGCAGTTGATAGGGGATCACGCCGCTCACCGGCAAAGGCTGGGTCACGCTCAACCACTCGGTGAGTTTCTTGACTTCGACCTGCCCCGAGGCCGTGACCCGCGTATTGAGCTTGCCCGCACGACCATCGGCAAAAATCTGCGCAGTCACCGGTTTGTCGAACGCGCGGGCGGTGATGTTCTGCCCGCTCAAGCCCTTGGTGCTGTCGAAGCGGAAATCGCCTTTAAGCTGAGTCAGCTCCAGCGGTGGCTCGGGCAGTTTCAGGCGAGACTTGGCAGTTTTGAAGTCGACCAGGATTTTCGGCTCCTCGCCTTTGGCCAGCGGAATATCCAGCTTGAGTTTGCCTTGCAGTTCGCCCTCGCCTTCCCAACCGGCAAAAGTCTCGGCGGTGCCGATCGGTGCTTCCTTGAGGATTTTCAGGCCATCGCCCAACCCGCCGGCAAAACCGCCGTCGAGAAACAGATGACTGTTCCGGCCCTGCGGTACATGGGGAATATTGACGTAGATATCGCTGACCTGGGTATCGAGCAGCTGCCCCTTGCTGGCCAGAATCCGCACACCGCTGTCTTCGACGAACACGTCTCCGGTGACTTTGCTGACATGCGGCCAGCCCGGCTGGAACGCCAGTTCGGCATCGTGGACCTTGAAGAACAGGCTGATGCTGCGGTCGGTATCGGCGGCGCCGTGATTGAGCGAACCCTGGTACTGGAAGAAACCCTGATCCACCGCCCCTTTGAGAATCGCCGTGCGCAGCCATTCGTCCAGCGCCGGGCTGAGGACGGTCGGCAGGTACTTGGCGGTATAGCGACCGTCGCCGTCCACCAGGCCGACCCGCAGGTCCATGTAGTCTTCCCGGTCTTCTTCGAAGTACAGGCGGATCAGGAAGTCGCCGGCAATCTTGCCCTCTTCGCCCAGCACCTTGAGGTACGGCGCAATCAGGGTGAAACCTTCTTTGTCGAGTTTCCAGGTCAGGCGCGCGTTGGCCTGAATGTACTGCCATGGCTTGGCGAAAATCGGGTCCAGGTGAAGCATGAAATCCTTGCTGTCCATGCGCAACTCGCCGTGACCCAGGTCACCGCTGATGCTGCCCGTGACATTTCGCGCCGCCGGAGCGCCGTGATAAGCATCGAAGCCGACCTGTTCGAGGTTGGCCGCGAAACTGAACTTGCTGTCGTCGGTGGCATTGGGTTTCACGTCGAGCAGCACATTGCGCAGCACACCCGTGACTTTGAGCTTTTCGACCACCGTGGCAAAGCCTTGCGGCAAGGGTGCCAGGGCATTGAGCAACGGCGTGATCGGAGTGAGATCGAGGCGGTCGGCTTGCAGATGCCAGAGCTCTTCCGATTTGTCGGAGGCTGCGGTTTGCTTGAGTTGCAGATGGGTTTCCCAACGTGTCTCGCCGAAGCTCATGGCCAGGGAATCCAGCGTCACCAGACTGCCTTCGGCGCTGCGCTGGAAGTAGCCGTTGAGCGCCAGGTTGTTGATCTTGACCGGCTTGCGGTCCGCGTAGGCGCCGTTGAGTTGCGGGGCGTTCAAACGCACCGCTGCGCTTTGCAGGATGCCTTTGCCCCACGTCGCCCATAGCTCGCCACCGGCCTTGATCTCGGAGAAATTCCACTGTTGGCTGATGCTCTCAGGCAGCCATTTCGACCAGTCGCTTTGTGGCAGGCTCAGGTAAACCTCAGCTTCGCCGTCTTTCCATTGGCTGGCGCGAACGCGGGTCTTCAGGCTCATCGCCATCGGCTGGCCGTCGGGCAGAGTCAGACGGGCATCGAGTCGCTGGCGAGCGGTACCGACTTTCAGGCTCATCCCGACGTAAGTCAGGGTCAGCGGCGATTCGCCCCATGGCTGTAACGTGACCTGGCTGTCGAGCACCGACAACTGCTGGATCATCTGCATGCGATTGAGCAGTTGTTCCGGATTGAGGGGTTGATCGTCCTTGACCGGCAAGCCTTCGAGCGCCCACTGACCATCATCGCCTTGCTTGAGACTGATCTTCAGGCCATTGAACGCCAGATGGGCGATACGTACTTCACGCGCCAGCAGGCTGGCCCACAGGTCCGGCACCGCGCGCACCTGTTCCAGATGCAGGGCGTTGGCGCCCTCGCCAACCGTCACATCGTGAGCCGACAAAATAGGTGCGAAGCCGCTCCAACTGCCTTTGAGCTCGCCGATTTGCAGCGGCATGCCCAAGGCTTCACTGGCCCGGGTTTCGATCTCGACGCGGTATTCGGCCACCAGCGGCGCCAGTTCCCGACCGAGACTGACGTACAACGCCATCAACACCAAAACCAACGCGCACAGGCCCAGACCCCAACGGGTCAATGCGGCCAAAATGCGTGTCAGACGCTCCATGTCAGTTGGCTCCCATGGCAAAAGTTTTGCAAAAAGCTGAGGCCAGCCGTTCAGGAAAAGTTAAAACGTCGCGAATCAGAGCAACACCACGTCGTATTGTTCCTGGGAATACATGGTTTCCACCTGGAAGCGAATGGTGCGCCCGATAAACCCTTCAAGTTCGGCAACGTTCCCCGACTCTTCATCAAGAAGACGATCGACAACTTTCTGGTTCGCCAATACACGATAGCCTTCCGCCTGATAGGCGCGAGCCTCGCGGAGGATTTCGCGGAAGATTTCGTAGCAAACGGTTTCCGGTGTCTTGAGCTTGCCGCGCCCCTGGCAGGCAATACACGGCTCGCAAAGCACTTGTTCAAGGCTTTCGCGGGTGCGCTTGCGCGTCATCTGCACCAGGCCCAACTCGGTAATGCCGATGATGTTGGTCTTGGCGTGATCGCGCTCCAGCTGTTTTTCCAGCGTGCGCAGCACCTGGCGCTGGTGCTCTTCATCTTCCATGTCGATGAAGTCGATGATGATGATCCCGCCCAGGTTGCGCAGGCGCAGCTGGCGAGCGATGGCGGTCGCAGCTTCGAGGTTGGTCTTGAAGATGGTTTCTTCGAGGTTGCGATGCCCGACGAACGCCCCGGTGTTGACGTCGATGGTGCTCATGGCTTCCGCCGGGTCGACCACCAGATAACCGCCGGATTTCAGCGGGACCTTGCGCTCCAAGGCTTTCTGGATTTCGTCCTCGACGCCGTACAGGTCGAAAATCGGCCGCTCGCCGGGGTAGTGTTCCAGACGATCGGCGATCTCAGGCATCAATTCGGCGACGAACTGCGTGGTTTTCTGGAAGGTTTCCCGGGAATCGATGCGAATCTTCTCGATCTTCGGACTCACCAGGTCACGCAGAGTCCGTAGCGCCAGACCCAGGTCTTCATAGATCACACTTGGCGCGCTGATGGTTTTGATCTGCTCGCTGATCTGGTCCCAGAGGCGGCGCAAGTAGCGGATGTCCATGAGGATTTCATCGGCCCCGGCACCTTCGGCAGCTGTTCGCAGGATGAATCCACCCGCCTCCTTGATGCCTTCTTTGGCGACGCAATCGGTGACCACTTGCTTGAGGCGGTCGCGCTCGGCTTCGTCTTCGATCTTCAGCGAAATGCCGACATGTGCAGTGCGCGGCATGTACACCAGGTAGCGCGACGGGATCGACAACTGCGTCGTCAACCGTGCGCCCTTGGAGCCAATCGGGTCTTTGGTGACTTGCACCACCAGGCTCTGGCCTTCGTGCACCAGGGCACTGATGCTCTCCACCGCTGGGCCTTCGCGCAGGGAAATTTCCGAAGCATGAATGAACGCAGCGCGATCCAGGCCGATGTCGACGAAAGCCGCTTGCATGCCGGGCAGTACCCGCACGACTTTGCCCTTATAGATGTTGCCGACGATCCCGCGTTTTTGCGTACGCTCAACGTGGACCTCTTGCAGCACACCGTTTTCGACCACCGCCACGCGTGATTCCATCGGCGTGATGTTGATCAGGATCTCTTCACTCATGGCAGGGTCTCGTTCAGGCATGTTCACGATAGTGGCCGCATCTGGTCTGTACGACGCTTAGCGCGCGTTATGGGTTTGCCAACAGGTTATGCCGAAATGGCCGAGCAGTTCTGCGGTTTCGCACAGCGGCAGTCCAACCACCGCCGAGTAACTTCCATTGAGCCCGGCGACAAACACCGCGCCCAATCCTTGAATGCCATAGCCTCCGGCCTTGTCCCGCGGCTCGCCGCTGGCCCAGTAGGCTGCCGCTTCATCGCGACTGATCTGGCGAAAACGGACCTGGCTGGTGATGACCCGAGACTCGCAACGCTCGCCATCCAGCACGGCAATCGCCGTCAGCACCTGATGCTCGTTGCCGGACAACATCATCAGCATGGCGCACGCATCGGCTTCATCAACCGGTTTGCCAAGAATTTTTCCGTCGAGGACCACGGCGGTGTCGGCGCCGAGCACGCAAAAATCCGCATCGGACACAATGGCGTCGCGCCCGGCCGCCGCTTTTCCGCGCGCCAGACGTTCGACATAGGCCGAGGGCGATTCTTGAGCCAAAGGGGTTTCATCGATGTCCGCGCTGACGGCGGTGAACGGCACGCCGATCTGCGTGAGCAGTTCACGCCGACGCGGCGAGCCAGAGGCGAGGTACAGCAGGCTCATCAAGACATCTCCCTGTCGAGGTGCGGGCAAATGCCTGACCGAATTAATTGATTTTGTAGCGTCGACGCAACCCGCGCAAACCGAAGCTTACCCAAGGCCAGAGCAACGCACTGACCAGTGCCGGCAACACCAGCGCCAGCGTTGGCTGACGATTGCCGGTCAGGGCACTGAGCCAAAGCTGGACAAGCTGCGCAAGACCGAAGATCACCAGGATCACCAGACTCTGCTGCCACATCGGGAACATCCGCAGACGTTGCTGCAGCGCCAGCACCAGGTAGGTGATGAGCGTCAGGATCAATGCGTTCTGGCCCAGCAACGTGCCATACATCACGTCTTCAGCCAGGCCCAGGCACCATGCGGTGACCATCCCGACTTTCTGCGGCAGGGCCAGCGCCCAGAACGCCAGCAGCAAGGCCAGCCACAGCGGGCGAAGGATTTCCATGAATTGCGGCAACGGCGACACGCTGAGCAGCATGCCGATGGCGAACGTCAGCCAGACCAACCAGCCGTTCCGGGAGGCTTTGACACCGACCATTATTCTCGTCCCCCAGTGGTAGCCGGTGCAGAGACTGGCGGTTTGGCAGCAGGTTTCACGACAGCGGGCTGGGCCGCCGGTGGTTTGGCGGCGGCAGCGGGCGCAGTCACAGGCGGTTTAGTCGCGGCTGGATGCGCGGCCGCAGGCTTGACCGGCGTGGCGGTAGCCGGTGCGGTCGCCGGAGCTGCTGGAGCGGTCGGAGCCGCAACAGCTGTCGGAACGATTGCCGGGACGATTGCCGGTTTAGGCACGGTCGCCGGGATGATCGGCCCACCGCCCTGCGCATCCAGAGATTCCTGGGCCTGCGCGGCGTCGTTGGCACGTTCTTCCGGAGTACGAGTGTCGCTGAACACCAGCAGCAGGTAGCGGCTGCGGTTCAGTGCCGCGGTCGGCACGGCGCGAACGATGGCGAAAGGCTGGCCGGAATCGTGGATCACTTCCTTGACCGTGGCCACCGGGTAGCCCGCCGGGAAACGCTGACCAAGCCCGGAGCTGACCAACAGATCGCCTTCCTTGATGTCGGCGGTGTCCGCCACGTGACGCAACTCAAGGCGTTCCGGGTTCCCGGTGCCGCTGGCAATCGCCCGCAGACCGTTACGGTTAACCTGTACCGGAATGCTGTGGGTGGAATCGGTCAGCAGCAGGACACGCGAGGTGTACGGCATCAGCTCGACCACCTGACCCATCAGGCCACGGGCATCGAGCACCGGCTGACCGAGGACCACTCCGTCGCGCTCACCCTTGTTGATGATGATGCGATGGGTGAACGGATTGGGGTCCATGCCGATCAACTCGGCCACTTCGACCTTCTCGTTGACCAGTGCCGAAGAGTTGAGCAACTCGCGCAGCCGAACGTTCTGCTCGGTCAGGGAGGCAAGCTTTTGCATGCGCCCCTGCAACAGGAGGTTTTCGCTCTTGAGTTTTTCGTTTTCGGCGACGAGTTCAGTCCGGCTGCCAAACTGGCTGGCCACACCCTGCCATAGCCGCTGCGGCAGGTCGGTGATCCAGTAAGACTGCATCAGCACCAGCGACATTTGGCTACGCACTGGCTTGAGCAGTGTGAAGCGGGCATCGACCACCATCAGCGCGACCGAAAGCACGACCAGCACCAACAAGCGCACGCCCAGTGAGGGACCCTTGGTGAAAAGCGGTTTAATAAGCCGCTCCTCCCAGGCAAATGTTCTCTTTATTCATACGGCAGCAAACCGGCCTGGATGCAGACTGACAGAAGATAAACGCGAACAGGCAGCACTGCAAAGTGCCGCCTGCGCGCTCAACAGCATAGAGGCGATCCGGCGACTTATTCGCTGGAGAGCAGATCCATGGTGTGTTTATCCATCATTTCCAATGCACGGCCACCGCCGCGAGCAACGCAGGTCAGCGGATCTTCGGCGACGATCACCGGCAGACCGGTTTCCTGGGCCAGCAATTTGTCCAGGTCACGCAGCAGGGCGCCACCACCGGTCAGTACCAGACCACGCTCGGCGATGTCGGAAGCCAGTTCCGGAGGCGATTGCTCCAGCGCACTTTTCACGGCCTGAACGATGGTTGCCAGGGACTCTTGCAGAGCTTCCAGCACTTCGTTGGAGTTCAGGGTGAATGCGCGTGGAACGCCTTCGGCCAGGTTACGGCCACGAACGTCGACTTCGCGAACTTCACCGCCCGGGTAGGCAGTACCGATTTCCTGCTTGATGCGTTCTGCAGTCGACTCGCCGATCAGGCTGCCATAGTTGCGACGCACGTAGGTGATGATCGCTTCGTCGAAACGGTCGCCGCCCACACGGACGGATTCGGCGTAAACCACACCGTTCAGGGAGATCAGCGCGATTTCAGTGGTACCACCACCGATATCCACGACCATCGAACCGCGAGCTTCTTCTACCGGCAGGCCGGCACCGATCGCAGCAGCCATTGGCTCTTCGATCAGGAACACTTCACGAGCACCGGCACCGAGGGCCGATTCACGGATGGCGCGACGCTCGACCTGGGTGGACTTGCATGGAACGCAAATCAGCACGCGAGGGCTAGGTTGCAGGAAGCTGTTTTCGTGAACCTTGTTGATGAAGTACTGCAGCATCTTTTCGCAGACGCTGAAGTCGGCGATCACGCCGTCCTTCATCGGACGAATGGCAGCAATGTTGCCCGGCGTACGGCCGAGCATGCGCTTGGCTTCGGTGCCGACAGCAACGACACTTTTCTGGTTACCGTGTGTCCGAATGGCCACAACCGATGGCTCATTCAGGACGATACCGCGCTCGCGCACGTAAATAAGGGTGTTGGCAGTGCCCAGGTCAATGGAAAGATCGCTGGAAAACATGCCACGCAGTTTCTTGAACATGGGAAAGGGACCCTAGGCAACGCGTGGGTAAAAAAGTGCGGCAAACTCTAACAACGACAGGGATTTTGGGCAAGGCGCCAATATGTTAAATTGGCCGCTTTTCTGTGCACCAAGCCCCACAATCGCGGCCTTATGACCGTAGAAGTGCGGTAGTGTTCCGACAATCTAACACACGGACGCTGTCCGTTTTGTTTTCCACTGGAGAATCCCAATGGCGCTAGAACGCTCCGACGTGGAAAAAATCGCTCATCTGGCCTGCCTTGGCCTCAATGATGCCGATCTTCCACACATCACTTCGGCCCTCAACAGCATTCTCGGGCTGGTCGACGAAATGCAGGCGGTCAATACCGACGGTATCGAGCCGCTCGCCCACCCACTGGAAGCCAGCCAGCGCCTGCGTGCAGACGTCGTGACCGAGACCAATAACCGCGAGGCCTACCAGTCCATCGCACCAGCGGTCGAAAACGGCCTGTACCTGGTTCCGAAAGTCATCGACTAAAGGGAAAGAGCCTGCAATGCATCAATTGACTCTGGCCGAGATCGCCCGCGGACTCGCCGATAAAAAGTTTTCCTCCGAAGAGCTGACCAAGGTCCTGCTGGCGCGCATCGCCCAGCTCGATCCACAGCTCAACAGTTTCATCAGCCTCACCGAGGACCTGGCGCTGACGCAGGCGAAAGCCGCCGACGCCCGCCGGGCCAATGGTGAGAGCGGCGCCCTGCTCGGCGCGCCGATCGCCCACAAAGACCTGTTCTGCACCCAGGGCATCCGCACCAGCTGCGGCTCGAAGATGCTCGACAACTTCAAAGCACCGTACGACGCCACCGTCGTCGCCAAACTGGCCGCTGCCGGGGCCGTGACCCTGGGCAAGACCAACATGGACGAATTCGCCATGGGTTCGGCCAACGAGTCGAGCTACTACGGCGCGGTGAAAAACCCGTGGAACCTGGAACACGTACCGGGTGGTTCGTCGGGTGGTTCTGCTGCCGCGGTCGCCGCTCGTCTGCTACCCGCCGCCACTGGCACCGACACGGGCGGTTCCATTCGTCAGCCCGCGGCCCTGACCAACCTCACCGGGTTAAAACCGACGTACGGTCGCGTTTCCCGCTGGGGCATGATCGCCTACGCCTCCAGTCTCGATCAGGGCGGCCCGATGGCACGCACCGCCGAAGACTGCGCAATATTGTTGCAAGGTATGGCCGGCTTCGATCCAAACGACTCCACCAGCATCGATGAGCCCGTGCCGGACTACAGCGCCAGCCTCAACGGTTCGCTACAAGGCCTGCGCATTGGCGTGCCAAAAGAGTATTTCAGCGCCGGTCTCGACCCGCGCATCGCCGAGCTGATCCACAACAGCGTCAAAGAGCTGGAAAAGCTCGGCGCGGTGATCAAGGAAATCAGCCTGCCGAACATGCAGCACGCGATTCCTGCGTACTACGTGATCGCTCCGGCGGAAGCCTCTTCCAACCTGTCGCGTTTCGACGGCGTGCGCTTCGGCTATCGCTGCGAAGATCCGAAAAACCTCGAAGACCTCTACAAGCGCTCCCGTGGCGAAGGCTTCGGGCCGGAAGTGCAGCGCCGGATCATGGTCGGCGCCTATGCGCTGTCCGCCGGTTACTACGACGCCTACTACCTCAAGGCGCAGAAGATTCGTCGCTTGATCAAGAACGACTTCATGGCTGCCTTTAATGAGGTCGACATCATCCTCGGCCCAACCACGCCAAACCCGGCCTGGAAGCTCGGCGCCAAGAACAGCGACCCGGTCGCTGCGTACCTGGAAGACGTCTACACCATCACCGCCAACCTCGCGGGTCTGCCGGGCTTGTCCATGCCGGCCGGTTTTGTCGACGGACTGCCGGTCGGCGTGCAACTGCTCGCCCCGTACTTCCAGGAAGGCCGCTTGCTCAACGTTGCGCACCAGTATCAGTTGAACACTGACTGGCACACCCGCACCCCAACCGGCTTCTGAGGAGATACACATGCAATGGGAAGTCGTGATCGGGCTGGAGATTCACACCCAGCTCACCACCCGGTCGAAAATCTTTTCCGGTAGTTCCACCACCTTCGGTTCCGAGCCGAACACCCAGGCCAGCCTCGTAGACCTGGGCATGCCCGGCGTGCTGCCGGTGCTGAACCAGGAAGCGGTGCGCATGGCGGTGATGTTCGGTCTGGCGATTGACGCCGAGATCGGCCAGCACAATGTGTTCGCCCGTAAAAACTATTTCTACCCGGACCTGCCGAAGGGCTACCAGATCAGCCAGATGGAATTGCCGATCGTCGGCAAGGGCCACCTGGACATCGCCCTTGAAGATGGCACGGTCAAACGCGTCGGCATCACCCGCGCGCACCTGGAAGAAGACGCCGGCAAGAGCCTGCATGAAGAATTCAGCGGCGCCAGCGGCATCGACCTGAACCGTGCCGGCACGCCGTTGCTGGAAATCGTTTCCGAGCCAGACATGCGCAGCGCGAAGGAAGCCGTGGCCTACGTCAAGGCGATTCACGCACTGGTGCGTTACCTCGGGATTTGCGACGGCAACATGGCCGAAGGCTCGCTGCGCTGCGACTGCAACGTGTCGATCCGTCCAAAAGGCCAGGTCGAGTTCGGCACTCGCTGCGAGATCAAGAACGTCAACTCGTTCCGCTTCATCGAGAAAGCGATCAACAGCGAAATCCAGCGCCAGATCGAATTGATCGAAGACGGCGGCAAGGTGATCCAGCAGACCCGTCTGTACGATCCGAACAAGGACGAAACCCGTCCAATGCGCAGCAAAGAGGAAGCCAACGACTACCGTTACTTCCCCGATCCGGACCTGCTGCCGGTAGTCATCGAGAACTCGTTCCTCGACGACGTGCGCGCCACCCTGCCGGAGTTGCCACCGCAGAAACGCGAACGCTTCCAGGAGCAGTTCGGTCTGTCGGTCTATGACGCCAGCGTGCTGGCCACCAGTCGCGAACAAGCCGATTACTTCGAGAAAGTCGCGAGCATCGGCGGCGACGCCAAACTGGCGGCGAACTGGGTGATGGTCGAGCTTGGCAGCCTGCTCAACAAGCAAGGCCTGGACATCGAAGAGTCGCCGGTCTCGGCCGAGCAACTGGGCGGCATGCTGTTGCGCATCAAGGACAACACCATCTCCGGCAAGATTGCCAAGGTGGTGTTTGAAGCGATGGCCAACGGCGAAGGCAGCGCGGACGAGATCATCGACAAGCGCGGCCTCAAGCAAGTGACCGACACCGGCGCGATCTCGGCGGTGCTGGACGAAATGCTCGCGGCCAACGCCGAGCAAGTCGAGCAATACCGCGCGGCAGACGAAGCCAAGCGCGGCAAGATGTTCGGCTTCTTCGTCGGCCAGGCCATGAAAGCCTCCAAAGGCAAGGCCAACCCGCAACAAGTGAACGAATTGCTGAAAAGCAAGCTCGAAGGCTGATGCAAATGGAGCCAGCCTTCAAATCTGGCTCCACTCCTTGTGGGAGCCAGCCTGCTGGCGATAGCGGTCTGACATTCAACATATCCGTGTCTGACACTCCGCAATCGCCAGCAGGCTGGCTCCCACATTTGTTTTCGGGAAACCTTCAATGAAGCGTCTGCTCAGCCTTTGCGCCCTGCTCTCTCTACTGGCCGGTTGCGCCAGCACCGACACCGTCGATCCACACGGCTACGACAAAACCGGCGTTGCCTCGTATTACGGCGCCAAACACCAAGGCAAACGCACCGCCAGCGGCGAGCGTTTCGACAAGAATTCCATGACCGCCGCCCACCGCCAGTTGCCGTTCGGCACGCGGGTGAAGATCACCAACCTGAACAACGACAGATCCTGCGTGGTGCGCATCAACGACCGCGGGCCGCATACCCGTGGCCGTCTGATCGATCTGTCCCATGAAGCCGCCGAACGCTTGGGCATGCTCAAGAGCGGCACCGCGCGGGTACGCGTGCAAGCCCTCGACTGACACCTGGAGCCCTGGCCATTTTCGGACTAGCCGACTTACCCCTGATCAGCGTGATCGAATTGCTCAGCGGACTGTTCCTGCTGATTGCCGGCGCCGAATTGATGGTGCGCGCCGCCGTGCGCCTGGCCGCCCGCCTGCATGTGCGTCCTCTGATCATCGGCCTGACCATCGTCGCCCTCGGCAGCAGCGCGCCGCAAATGGCCGTCAGCCTGCAAGCCACGCTGGCCCACAACGCCGACATCGCCGTCGGCAGCGTGATCGGCAGCAGCATTTTCAACATCCTCGTCACGCTCGGGTTATCGGCGCTAATCATTCCGCTGCGGGTTTCGCGGCAACTGGTGCGCCTGGACATTCCGCTGATGATCGGCGCCAGCCTGCTGGTGTTCGTCCTGGCGTGGAATGAAGAATTGACCCGCGCCGACGGCGTGATGTTGCTGACGGCGTTGCTGCTGTATCTGGCGTTGTTGCTGCGCCAGTCACGGCATTCTGTGCGCCCGGTATCGACCCATGATCACACCGGGGAGGCGCCATGGTTCACCAGCCTGCTGATGATCGTCGCCGGTCTGGGGATGCTGGTATACGCCGGGCATTTACTGCTGGGCGCCGCAGTGGCGGTCGCCACTGATCTCGGGCTGTCCGAGCGGATCATCGGCCTGACCATTGTCGCCGTCAGCACATCACTGCCGGAGCTCGCCACCTCGTTGATCGCTGCCTTGCGCGGTCAGCGGGAGATTGCCGTGGGCAACGTCATCGGCAGCAACTTGTTCAATCTTCTGGGGGTGCTGGGTTTGACCGCGCTGGTCGCGCCGTCACCCTTGTCGGTATCGCCCAACGCTCTGGAATTCGACTTGCCGGTGATGCTCGGCGTCGCGGCGTTGTGCCTGCCGGTGTTCTATTCCGGTTACCGGGTGACCCGCGCCGAAGGCCTGCTGTTTTTGGGTTTGTACCTGGCTTACGGCCTGCACGTGGTGTCGTTCACCACCGGCATGCCGCTGGCGGGCAAGCTTGAACATTTGATGCTGTTTTTCGTCCTGCCGGCGCTGTTGGCGTTCTTGCTGTTCACGTCGCTGCGCGCCTGGCGTCGCCAACACCATAAGAGGGAATTGCCATGACCGAAAACAAGAAACCCGGCGTTGAAGTACGTCGCCAAGTGATGGGCGACGCCTTCGTCGACCGCGCGCTGGGCAATGCCACCGAATTCACCCAGCCGTTGCAGGACTTCGTCAACGAGCACGCTTGGGGGGCGGTGTGGAATCGCGAAGGCCTGCCGCTGAAAACCCGCAGCCTGATCACCCTCGCCGCGCTGACCGCGCTGAAGTGCCCGCAGGAATTGAAAGGCCACGTGCGCGGTGCGCTGAACAATGGCTGCACCGTGGATGAGATTCGTGAGGCGTTGCTGCATTGCGCGGTGTATGCGGGCGTACCGGCGGCGATTGATGCGTTTCGGGCAGCGCAGGAAGTGATTGATGCGTACCAGAAGCCGGAATAATTTCGTTGTCTTGAAAAGATCGCAGGCTGCGATCTTTTGATTTTCAGATCCACCCGCCCCACTGCAACAAAAAAATCCCGATGTTGGTGGTCACCGCCGCCATCAGCGTAGTAATCACGATGATCGCCGCCGCCAGCTCATGATTGCCGTCCGCCGCGCGGGCCATGACAAAACTGGCCGCGGCGGTCGGGCTGCCGAAGTACAGAAACAGAATCCCCAGCTCCGCACCGCGAAAGCCCCACAGCCACGCACCGAGCGTTGCCAGAATCGGCAGGCCGAGCATTTTCACCAGGCTTGAACTGAACGCCATCGAACCGCTTTTACGCATCGCCGCGAGCGACAGCGTGCCGCCGATGCAGATCAACGCCAGCGGTAATGTGGTTTGCGCCAGGTACTGGCCGGACGTCTCCAGCCATCCCGGCAGGCTGATTTTGAAGTATGCAAAGGGGGCCGCCGCAAACACGCTGATGATCAACGGATTGATCATGACGCTTTTGCAGATGCTCCACGGATCGGACTTGATCACCGGGCTGTACACCGCCAACACAATGGTCGAGAGCGTGTTGTAGAACAGGATCACCAGCGCCGCGAGAATCGCTCCGAGGGAAATCCCGTAGTCGCCGTACATGCTCGCCGCCAGCGCCAGGCCGATCACCCCATTGTTGCCGCGGAAGGCGCCCTGGGTGTAGATCCCGCGATCCTCACGCGGGCACTTGAAGATCGCCCAGCCCCAGGCAATGGCAAAGCACACCAGGGTCGCGAGGGAGAAGTAGATCAGCAGCGCCGGTTGCAGCGCGGCGTGCAGGTCGGCATGCAGAATGCCCAGAAACAGCAACGCCGGCATGGTGACGTTGAATACCAGGGATGACGCGGTGTGGATGAAGTTGTCGTTGATCCAGTCGATGCGTTTGAGCAACACCCCGAGAAACAGCATGGCGAACACCGGTGCGGTGATGTTCAGGGTTTCGAGGAAAATTGCCAGCATGCCGGGAGGACCTTTGGGTGGGCGTCGTTAGGTGGCTAATGATAAGCCACCGAGGACGTTGCCGTCTGGTAGATCGACATCGCCAGCAGGCTGGCTCCCACAGGAGATCTTCTCTGTTGCACAAACTGTGTGAACACTGAAGAACACTGTGGGAGCCAGCCTGCTGGCGATGAACGATAACGCGGTCTCAGGTGATCGGCGCCGGGTTGAACAACGTGATGTCGTTATGCAGCTTGTGCTTTTCAGCCCACGTCTGCTGCTTGCCGCTGGCCACGTCCAGGTAGTAGTGGAACAACTCCCAGCCAAGCTCCTCGATGGAAGCGCGGCCGGTAGCGATTCGGCCTGCGTCGATGTCGATCAGGTCCGGCCAGCGTTGCGCCAGTTCGGTCCGGGTCGACACCTTCACCACCGGCGCCATGGCCAAGCCGTAAGGCGTGCCACGCCCGGTGGTGAACACATGCAGGTTCATCCCCGCCGCCAATTGCAACGTCCCGCAGACAAAGTCGCTGGCGGGGGTCGCGCAGAAGATCAGGCCTTTGTCCTTGAACCGCTCGCCAGGGCCAAGCACGCCGCTGATCGCGCTGCTGCCGGACTTGACGATCGAGCCCAACGACTTCTCGACAATGTTCGACAACCCGCCCTTCTTGTTGCCCGGCGTGGTGTTGGCGCTGCGATCCGCTTCACCCTTGGCGAGATAACGGTCGTACCAGTCCATTTCCCGTACCAGTTCCTGAGCGACTTCCTTGGTTTGCGCCCGAGAAGTCAGCAGGTAGATCGCGTCGCGCACTTCGGTGACTTCGGAGAACATCACCGTCGCACCGGCGCGCAGCAACAGGTCCGAGGCGTAGCCCAGCGCCGGATTGGCGGTGATGCCGGAGAACGCATCACTGCCGCCGCACTGCATGCCGAGGATCAGCTCGGACGCCGGCACGGTTTCCCGACGACGTTGATCGAGCTTCTTCAGACGGGTTTCCGCCAGTTCCATGATCTGCTCGATCATCTCGGTGAAACCGTGGCTGGAATCCTGCAAGCGATACAACCACGGCTCGCTCAAGTCCACCGAAGCATCGTCTTCGTGCATCACCTGCCCGGCCTGCAATTTTTCGCAGCCCAGGCTGATCACCAACGCTTCGCCGCCCAGGTTCGGGTTGCGCGCCAGATTGCGCACCGTGCGAATCGGGATGTACGCGTCAGTCGCGGTGATCGCCACGCCACAGCCGTAGCTGTGGGTCAGCGCCACCACGTCATCGACGTGCGGGTACTTGGGCAGCAACTCGTCCTTGATGCGCTTGACCGCATGATCCAGCACACCGGTCACGCATTGCACAGTGGTGGTGATGCCGAGAATGTTGCGCGTGCCGACGGTGCCGTCGGCATTGCGATAACCCTCGAAGGTGAAGCCTTCCAGCGGTGCTTGCGCGGCCGGCACTTCGGTGGACAGCGGCAGGCTGTCCAGCGGCGGCGCGGTCGGCATGCGCAATTGATCTTCCTTGACCCAACTGCCGCGTGGAATCGGCTGCAAGGCGTAGCCAATGACCTGGCCGTAACGAATCACCTGGCCACCCTCGGGAATGTTTTCCAGGGTGACCTTGTGGCTCTGTGGCACGAAATCCACGGTGACCAGGCCGTCCGAAAACTCGGTGCCGGCCGGTACGCCCTGATCGTTGACCACGATCACCACGTTGTCCCGCTCGTGCAGGCGGATGTAGCGCGGCGAGTCGGAATGTTCAATCAACTGCATGACGCCGCTCCTCAGGAATGCGCTTGAGACAATTTGTTGTTGGTTTCAGGACCGTTGACTGGTGGCTCTTTGAGCACCACTCGCTTGATCGGACCAACGATGACCAGATAGCTGAACACCGCGACCAGTGCGTTGCAACCGACGAATACCAACGCCCATTTGAACGAACCGGTGGAACTGATGATGTAGCCAATCACGATCGGGGTGGTGATCGAAGCGATGTTACCGAAGGTGTTGAACAAACCACCGCTCAGGCCGGCAATCTGCTTCGGCGAGGTGTCGGACACCACGGCCCAGCCAAGCGCACCCACGCCTTTGCCGAAGAATGCCAGCGCCATGAAGCCGACGACCATCCATTCAACATCAACATAGTTGCAGGCCACGATGCTGCTGGAAACCAGCAGGCCGGCAATGATCGGCGCCTTGCGAGCGAACGTCAGGGAATGGCCTCTGCGCAACAGGTAATCGGAAATCACCCCGCCGAGTACACCACCGATGAAACCGCAGATCGCTGGCAACGAGGCAATGAAACCAGCCTTGAGGATGGTCATGCCACGCTCCTGCACCAGGTACACCGGGAACCAGGTCAGGAAGAAGTAAGTGATGCCGTTGATGCAGTATTGGCCCAGGTACACGCCGAGCATCATGCGGTTGGTCAGCAGTTGACGGATGTAATCCCACTTCGGACCGTCGCCCTTCTTGCCCTTGCCTTTGTCCTGGTCCATGTCAACCATGCCGCCGTTGTCGGCGATGTGCTTGAACTCGGCGTCATTGATCATCGGGTGCTGGCGCGGGCTGTAGATGACTTTCAGCCAGACGCCGGAGAAGATGATGCCGATCACACCCATGACGATGAACACGTGCTGCCAGCCGAAGCTGTAGACGATCCAGCCCATCAACGGTGCGAACAACACGGTGGCAAAGTATTGCGCCGAGTTGAAGATCGCCGAGGCGGTGCCGCGTTCAGCGGTCGGGAACCAGGCTGCCACGATACGTGCGTTGCCAGGGAAGGATGGCGCTTCGGCCAGGCCCACCAGGAAGCGCAGCATGAACAGCGCAACCACGGCCGTGGACATGCCGAACTCGCCGACATAACCCTGTAGCACGGTGAACAGCGACCAGGTGAAGATGCTCAATGCATAGATTTTTTTCGAGCCGAAACGGTCCAGCAACCAGCCACCGGGAATTTGCCCGGCCACGTAGGCCCAACCGAATGCGGAGAAGATGTAACCGAGGGTGACCGCGTCAATGCCGAGGTCTTTTTGCAGGCTGGAGCCGGCGATTGCGATGGTAGCCCGGTCGGCGTAGTTGATCGTGGTCACCAGAAACAGCATGAGCAGGATCAAATAGCGGACGTGAGTCGGCTTCTGGGTCGATTGCATGTAGATGTACTCCCACTGATTATTTTTATGCGGGTCAAACATTCTTTGGTTTTGTGCCGCGCAAGGCCCTGGGCGTGGGCATTGCGCGGGTGCAGCGTGGGGTTACGATCCGATGTAGGCAGTTTTTACGACCGTGTAAAACTCTTGCGCATAGCGACCTTGCTCACGTGATCCATAGGATGAACCTTTACGCCCACCGAACGGAACGTGGTAATCCACGCCGGCGGTCGGCAGGTTGACCATCACCATCCCGGCCTGGGAGTGGCGCTTGAAGTGGTTGGCGTACTTCAACGACGTGGTAGCGATGCCCGCCGACAGACCGAATTCAGTGTCGTTGGCCATGGCCAGTGCAGCTTCGTAATCGGCCACGCGGACGATGTTGGCCACCGGGCCAAAGATCTCTTCCTGGCTGATACGCATCGACGCTTCGCTGTCGGCAAACAGCGTTGGCGCGAGGAAGTAGCCCTCGGTGTCGCAAGTCACCAGACCACCGCCGCTGACCAGACGCGCACCTTCGGACTGGCCGATGTCGATGTACTTCATGTCTTGTTCAAGCTGAGCCTGGGAAACCACTGGACCGATGTCGGTACCGGCTTTCAGCGCGTGGCCGACCTTGATCGACTTCATGCGTTCGGCCATGGCTTCAACGAACTTGTCGTGGATGCCGGCGGTGACGATGAAGCGGCTCGATGCCGTGCAACGCTGACCGGTGGAGTAGAACGCGCTCTGTACCGACAACTCGACCGCTTGCTTGAGGTCGGCGTCGTCGAGAATGATCTGCGGGTTCTTGCCGCCCATTTCCAGCTGGACTTTCGCTTGACGCGACACGCAGCTCACGGCGATCTGGCGACCGACGCCCACGGAACCGGTGAAGCTGATGCCGTCGACTTTCGGGCTGTGCACCAGTGCATCGCCAACCACACGACCGCTGCCCATCACCAGGTTGAACACGCCGGCCGGGAAGCCTGCACGGGAGATGATTTCCGCCAGCGCCCAGGCGCAGCCCGGTACCAGATCAGCAGGCTTGAGCACGACGCAGTTGCCGTAGGCCAGGGCCGGGGCGATTTTCCACGAAGGAATGGCAATCGGGAAGTTCCACGGAGTGATTAGACCAACCACGCCCAAGGCTTCGCGAGTCACTTCGACGTTGACGCCCGGACGCACCGACGGCAGGTAGTCGCCGGACAGACGCAGGCACTCACCGGCGAAGAACTTGAAGATGTTACCGGCGCGAGTCACTTCGCCGATGGCTTCGGGCAGGGTCTTGCCTTCTTCACGGGCCAGCAGGGTGCCGAGTTCTTCGCGACGGGCGAGGATTTCAGTGCCGACTTTATCCAGCGAATCGTGACGCGCTTGAATGCCGGAAGTGGACCACGCCGGGAACGCGGCACGGGCAGCATCGATGGCGGCGTTAACCTGAGCCAAGTCAGCCTTGGCGTAATCGCCAATGGTGTCGCTCAGCTCGGACGGGTTGATGTTGGCCGAGTAGTCGCCACCGGCAACCCATTCACCATTGATGTAGTTATCGAAACGCTTTGCATCTGCCACTTTAAGATCTCCTCACGCAAAAAGCCGCTGATTGCTCAGCGGCCTTACTTAATCGGATGTGTTACTGCGCACCCTGCTTGTCGATCAGCGCGGCGAGCATTTCGTACTCTTCGCCGGTCAGGTCGGTCAGTGGTGCACGCACAGGACCTGCGTCGTAACCGGCAATTTTTGCCCCCGCCTTGACGATGCTCACGGCATAGCCAGACTTGCGGTTACGGATGTCCAGGTACGGCAGGAAGAAGTCGTCGATGATCTTGCCAACGGTGGCGTGATCTTCACGAGCGATCGCGTGATAGAAGTCCATCGCGGTTTTCGGGATGAAGTTGAACACCGCCGAGGAGTAGACCGGCACGCCCAGCGCCTTGTAGGCGGCGGCGTAGACTTCAGCGGTCGGCAAACCGCCCAGGTAGCTGAAACGATCACCGAGGCGGCGACGGATCGACACCATCAGCTCGATATCGCCCAGGCCATCCTTGTAGCCGATCAGGTTCGGGCAACGCTCGGCCAGACGCTCCAGCAGCGGCGCGGTCAGGCGGCAGACGTTACGGTTGTAGACCACGACGCCGATGTTGACCGATTTGCACACGGCTTCAACGTGGGCGGCAACGCCGTCCTGGCTGGCTTCGGTCAGGTAGTGCGGCAGCAGCAACAGGCCTTTGGCGCCCAGACGCTCGGCTTCCTGTGCGTACTCGATGGCCTGACGAGTCGAACCGCCCACGCCGGCCAGGATTGGCACGCTGGTGGCGCAAGTGTCGACGGCAGTCTTGATGATTTCCGAATATTCGCTGGCCGCCAGAGAGAAGAACTCACCGGTGCCGCCTGCGGCGAACAGAGCCGAGGCGCCGTATGGGGCCAGCCATTCCAGACGCTTGATGTAGCCAGCGCGGTTGAAGTCGCCCTGTGCATTGAAATCGGTAACCGGGAAAGACAGCAGACCGGAAGAGAGGATGGACTTCAGTTCTTGTGGATTCATTATTCGAACACCCTGAGTTGCGACGTTGTGTGAGAAAACCGTTCAGCCCGACGCTGAGGTTGTAGGTCATCGTACAACTTAAAATACAACCGTCAACTGCATTTCATCGCTGGAGGTGAAAATTGTTCGACAAGAACGGCTGAGACTCAGGTTTTTAGCGGGCTTCAGCGGAGGGAGAAGAGTTGCGAGCGCCG
The DNA here is from genome assembly GCF_048565165.1 of Pseudomonas sp. NFX224. Taxonomy (NCBI): domain Bacteria; kingdom Pseudomonadati; phylum Pseudomonadota; class Gammaproteobacteria; order Pseudomonadales; family Pseudomonadaceae; genus Pseudomonas; species Pseudomonas sp. NFX224. The sequence continues at coordinate 2,059,541 of NZ_CP183416.1, forward strand.
AGATAAACGGTCGCTTGAGAGATACGTTGTCGGAAGATTTGGGATGTTTTCAGGTTTTTTATACGGCTTACGGCCCTCTCGCGAACAGGCTCGCTCCCACAAGGATCTTCAATGTGGCGAGATCTAGTGCAGGAGCGAGCCTGCTCGCGATAGCGGTAGTTCAGACGATGGGGGCGTCTGAGGCAGTCAGACTAAACCCGCTGCGCCTCAGCCTCTTCATGCGCATGACGCAACCGCTCACGGCTGTTGGTCAGGTGTAAGCGCATGGCCGCACGAGCCGCATCGGAATCCTGACGAGCAATGGCGTCGTAGATTTCTTCGTGCTCACGGCTCAGGCGATTCATGTAGTGCTGCTGATCGTCGTGAGCCAGCCGCGCGGAGTTGAGACGGGTGCGCGGAATGATGCTGGTGCCCAGGTGCGTCATGATGTCGGTGAAGTAGCGGTTGCCGGTCGATAGCGCAATCTGCAAATGGAACTGGAAGTCCGAGGCCACGGCGTCGCTGGCGTGGGAGACGCTTTCGTTCAGCGCATCCAGTGCTGCGCGCATCAGTGCCAATTGTTCGGGGCTGCGACGTTGCGCGGCAAGACCGGCGGATTCCACCTCGAGACTGATGCGCAACTCCAGAATCGCCAGCACGTCACGCAGGGTCACCACGGTTGCCGGGTCGATACGGAAACCGCTCGGGCTCGGCGTATCCAGCACGAACGTGCCGATCCCGTGACGGGTTTCCACCTGCCCTGCCGCCTGCAAACGGGAAATCGCTTCGCGCACCACGGTTCGGCTGACGCCATGGGCGTCCATGATCGCCGACTCGGTGGGCAACTTGTCACCACGCTTGAGGTGACCGTCGCGGATCTGCTCGGACAGCACCGTCACCAGTTCCTGAGCGAGGCTGCGGCGCTTGCGAGGTAGGCGTGGTGCGTCGTTCAGGTTTTCCATGGTGGACATCTGTCTCGAAAATTCGGCTGCTGAAACCGCATCATAACGCAACGCGGTTGTACGATCACCACCACCCCTGCCGGAGTGTTTATGCGGTCACGGTCTGGTCTACCAAATGGCCGTTCTCGATCCGCACATGCCGTGGATGGAAACGCTTGAGACTGCTGCGATGGCCGACGCTGACAATGCTCAACCCCGGCAACTCATCGATCAGCGCCTGATACAGCGACGCCTCATCCTCTTCGTCCATCGCCGAAGTCGCTTCGTCCATATACAGCCATTGCGGTGCATACAGCAGCGCGCGGGCAAAGGCCAGGCGTTGCTGCTCACCCGGCGAGAGCATGCGCTGCCAGTGGTTGGCTTCGTCGAGACGCGCCACCAGATGCGGCAAACGGCAGGTTTCCAGGACGTGCACGTAACGCTCGTTCGGATAGGTATCGCCGGCCTGTGGATAACTCAGCGCCTCACGCAATGTGCCGATCGGCAGATAGGGTTTTTGCGGCAGGAACAGGTATCGCGCCGCCGGCAGGCGAATGCTGCCGTGGCCCGCGGGCCACAGATGCCCCATCGCCCGCAAAAGCGTCGACTTGCCGCTGCCGGAACGACCGCTGAGCATGACGCGCTCGCCCTCCTCCACGGTCATGTCGGCATTGGTCAGCAAGTGACGACCGTCAGCGAGATCCAGGCCAAGGTTGTGCATCTTCAAGACCGAACCCGTGTTCTGAACGTCGATGGCCGGTGCACGCCCTTCGTTGTCGGACATGGCCTGACGGAAGCTGAGCAGACGATCGCAAGTGGCGCGCCATGAAGCGAGGCTTTGGTAGGCACTGATAAACCAGCTGAAACTTTCCTGCACGTTGCCGAACGCCGAGCTGATTTGCATCAACTCGCCGAGTTCGATCTTGCCCGAGAGGTAACGCGGCGAAGCAACGATGAACGGGAAGATGATGGCGGCCTGGCTGTAACCGGCAGTAAAGAACGTCAAGCGCTTGGACACCTTCATGATGTCCCAGAAGTTGTGCCAGACCATCTCGAAGCGGCCGCTCAACCGACGATTTTCGTTCGGCTCGCCGTTGTACAACGCGATACTTTCGGCGTTCTCACGAATCCGCACCATGGAGAAACGCAGGTCGGCTTCGAAACGTTGTTGCTGGTTGTTCAGACCGATCAAGCGACGACCAATCAAATGCGTCAGCCAACTGCCCACCACGGCGTAGACCAGCACGCACCAGAACATGTAGCCGGGAATGGTGATGCCGAATACTTCGATACTGCCCGATACGCCCCAAAGAATGATCGAGAACGACACCAGACTGACGATATTGCGCAGCAGCCCGATACCCAGCTCAAGGGTGTTGGAGGTGAAATTGTTGAGGTCTTCGGAAATCCGCTGGTCCGGGTTATCGGTGTAACCGCCCTGCTCCAGCTTGTAGTAGTTCTTGTCACTGAGCCAACGCGAAAAATGCTTTTCAGTCAGCCAGGCCCGCCAGCGAATCGTCAGCATCTGGGTTAGATAGAGGCGGTACACCGCGCCGACAATCGCCACCGCCGCAATTGCGCAGAAGTACAGAATCAGCCGCCAGAACGCGGCTTCGTCCTTCTGTTGCAACGCGTTATAGAAATCCTTGTACCAGGTGTTGAACCACACCGAGATCCCCACGCTGATCAGTGACAGTGCGATCACCGCAATCAACAGCGTCCAGGCCCTGGCCTTCTCTTCACTCTGCCAGTAAGGCGTGATCATCGCCCATACTTTGCGAAAAAACTGCCCGCGCACAGCATCGTTGACCGCGGAATATTCAGCGTTCTGATTCATGAATAAGGCTCGATAGAGAAAAGTACACGCACGGACCGATCATAGATGATCGGTCCGGTTTGTCGCGAGGAGCGGTCCGCATTCGTTCAGCGCAGGTTCAGCGGCGAACGGGGCGTTTCTGCAGTTTGCGCTGCAATGTGCGGCGGTGCATGCCCAGGGCGCGGGCAGTGGCGGAGATATTGCCTTCGTGCTCGGTCAGCACACGCTGGATGTGTTCCCACTGCAAGCGGTCCACGGACATCGGGTTTTCCGGCACCAGGCTGTCGAGGTCGGCGTGTTCGGACAGCAGCGCGGCCAAAACATCGTCGGCGTCGGCCGGTTTGCACAGGTAGTTGCAGGCACCGCGCTTGATCGCTTCGACGGCGGTGGCAATGCTCGAATAACCGGTGAGGATCACCACGCGCATTTCCGGGTCCATTTCCAGCAACTTGGGCAGCAGCACCAGGCCCGAGTCGCCGTCCATTTTCAGGTCCAGCGCGGCATAGTCCGGCAGATCGGCCTTGGCCAGCTCCAGGCCTTCCTCGGCGGAGCCAGCGGTGCTGACGCGGAAACCACGGCGAGCCATGGCCCGGGCCATCACGCGGGTAAAGGTCGCGTCGTCATCGACCAACAGCAAATGCGGCAGTTCTTCGCCTTCGACTTGGATTTCGTCACTCATGTTCGTCTCCTCGGGCGCCGTGAGGCAGGCGCAGCTCGGTGAGCGTGCCGCCTTCTTCATGACTATAGAGTTTCACTGAGCCGCCGGCGCGTGTCACGCTGGCCTTGCTCAAAAACAGGCCCAGGCCGAAACCTTTGCCCTTGGTGGTAAAAAACGGCTTGCCGATCTGCTCGGCAATGGCCAGCGGCACACCGGCACCGTGGTCGCGGATGCTGATGGTCAAATCTTCGGCGTTCCAATCCAGGGTCACTTGCAGCCCCTCGGGACAGGCATCCGCCGCGTTGTTCAGCAAGTTCAGCAAGGCCTGGGTCAAGTCCGGCGGTGGTGCCATGCGTGGCACGGTGCCCTGGCCCAGGCGCTGGAAGCGATAGCTGGCTTCCGGTCGCATCAGATGCCAGCGATTGAGCGCTTCATCGAGCCAGTCGGTGACGTCCTGCATCTCCACCGCCAATCGGCGATTGGCCTCGGCGGCGCGCACCAGTTGCTGCAACGTTTCTTTGCACAGCTTGACCTGATCCTGCAGCACGCTCAGGTCGTCCTGCAACATCGGGTCGTGATGGTCCTGGCGCATTTCCTTGAGCAGCACGCTCATGGTCGCCAGCGGTGTGCCCAGTTCATGGGCGGCGCCCGCCGCTTGGGTGGCAACGGCCAACAACTGCTGATCGCGCAGGCCTTCTTCGCGGCGGATGGCGCGCAACTCTTCCTGACGGCGCAGTTCTTCGGCCATGCGCGCGGCGAAGAAAGTGATCACCGCCGCCGCAAGGGCGAAGCTCAACCACATCCCGTACACCTGCAGGTTTTCCCGGGCGATCGGGAAGGTTTGCAGCGGATAGAAGCGCGCCAGCAGCAAGGTGTACATCGTCAGCGCGATGCCCGACAGAATCACCGAGTAACGCCACGGCAATGTCACGGCGGCGATGGTCAGCGGCACCAGGTAATAAGAGACGAAGGGGTTGGTCGACCCCCCGGAGAAGTACAGCAAGGCACTGTGGATAAACAGGTCGCAGGCCAATTGCACGGCGTATTCAAGCTCGGTGACCGGCCACGAAGTGCGCAGGCGAATCGCCGTGAACGCACACAGCAGCATCGAGCAACCGAGGGTCGCGGCCAATTGGAACCAGGGCAGCGGCAGCAATTCGAGCCAGTATGCCAAGCCGACGGAACCGGCCTGGGCGGCCAGCACCAAGGTGCGAATGAACGTCAGCCGCCAGAGGTTCTGGCGAGTGGCGGAAGTGATTTGAACGGGGGCGAGCATGAGCTCTCCTGATGAGCGCTCCAGGCGGATCGCAGGGAGTATAACCAAGCGGCGCCTTCAGAAGCGAAAGTGCGGCAAACGACCACATGCCGAAACTGATTACGATGTTGTGGCGAGGGAGCAAGCTCCCTCGCCACAAAAAACCCGCACGCGTTATCTGTATAGAAGTTGTAACTGTGCGAACCGGATCAATAACGCTAGAGTCTGATGGTTTCACGCAGGTCCGGACCAAACCCTGCGCAACACCTTAGGAGCTTTCATGCACACATTCCGCCGCAGCGCCGCCCTTCTCGCCCTGAGCGTTGGCACCGTCGCCAGCCTCCCGGCCCTGGCAGCCGACGAGCTTCATTACAACCAGATTTCCCTGCGCGCCGAAGTCAGCCAGGAAGTGGCTCGCGACCTGATGATCGTGACCCTCTACACCGAAGAGCAAAACACCGACCCGGCCAAACTTGCCGCCGACGTCAGCACCACCATGAACAAGGCACTGGCCCAGGCCAAGCAAGTCAAGGACATCACCCTGCGCCAGGGCAGTCGCAACAGCTACCCCATCTACGACGCCAAGGGCCAGAAGATCACGGGCTGGCGTGAACGCGCCGAGTTGCGCCTGGAAAGTACCGATTTCGCCGCACAGTCGAAGCTCACCGGCGAATTGCTCACCGACCTGAAGATGGGTGGCATGGACTTCGCCATCGCCACGCCTACCCGCAAGGCCAGTGAAGACACCCTGCTCAAGGAGGCCGTGAGCGCCTTCAAGGCCCGCGCGCAACTGGCGACCGACGCACTGGGTGGCAAGGGCTACAAAATCGTCAACCTTAACTTCAACAGCAACGGCTACCCGCAACCGTACATGCGTGCGCCGATGATGATGAAGGCCGCCAGCATGGACGGCGCCGCCCCGGTGACCCCGGAAGTGGAAGCCGGCACCAGCCAGGTCAGCATGACGGCCGACGGTTCGATTGAAGTGCTGATGCCTTGAATCGATAGCCCGCAGGCAAAAAAAGGCGATCACCCCCGGTGATCGCCTTTTTTTTCGCAAACTGCGTCTATGCTGAATCTGGAACCGGGCAGGGACACCGCCAAAAAACGACATCAGTTGCACTTGGTACAACTGGCAACCATCGACCAAAACGAGTGCAACAATAACCACTCCCATTTACCCCCTACTCACCCCCACAGTACGGGGTATAAATAGGTAACACCCCGCCCCACCCACGGGCAGGCCGGCGCCTCGTCGCACCATAAAAGTGCGCCATTTGCACGATAAAAACGTCGCGCAAACGGTCAAATGCGTCAAATTTTATACATATGCGACATTAAGGTACGTTCGTGCCACCGTTTAAGACCTGTAGTCGCTCAAGATCTTGCATTGGGTATGCCCCCTGCATAAGTATCCGCAGGCACGACTCACGAGGTCGTCCTCAAAATTAAAAAATGACAACAAATCATGAGGCCACCATGCTTAAACAAGCGGTCATTCCGTTTTTAGTCGGCGCTAGCTTGTTAGCCGCCGCACCGTTCGCCCAAGCTGCGACCAATCTGGTGTTCTGCTCCGAAGGGAGCCCGGCCGGTTTCGATCCAGGTCAATACACCACCGGAACCGACTTCGACGCCTCTGCAGAAACCATGTTCAACCGCCTGACTCAGTTCGAGCGCGGCGGCACCGCCGTTATTCCTGGCCTGGCGACCAGCTGGGACGTCTCCGATGACGGCCTGACGTACACCTTCCACCTGCGTGACGGTGTCAAGTTCCACACCACCCCGTACTTCAAGCCGACTCGTGATTTCAACGCCGACGACGTGCTGTTCACCTTTAATCGCATGATTAACAAGGATGACCCGTTCCGCAAAGCGTACCCGACCGAATTCCCGTACTTCACCGACATGGGGATGGATACCAACATCACCAAGATCGATAAAGTCGACGACAAGACCGTCAAGTTCACGTTGAAAGATGTTGATGCCGCGTTCATCCAGAACATGGCCATGAGCTTCGCCTCGATCCAGTCCGCCGAGTACGCTGCCCAGCTGCTCAAGGAAGGCAAGGCTGCCGACATCAACCAGAAACCTGTCGGCACTGGTCCGTTCGTGTTCAAGAGCTACCAGAAAGACTCCAACATCCGCTACACCGGGAACAAGGACTACTGGAAGCCTGACGACGTGAAGATCGACAACCTGATCTTCGCCATCACCACCGACCCCTCGGTTCGCATCCAGAAGCTGAAGAAGAACGAGTGCCAGGTCACCCTGTTCCCTCGTCCGGCAGACCTGAAGGCACTGCGTGAAGACAAGACCCTGAAGCTGCCTGACCAGGCTGGTTTCAACCTGGGTTACATCGCCTACAACGTGATGGACAAGGTCAAGGGTAGCAACGAGCCAAACCCGCTGGCGCAACTGAAAGTGCGTCAGGCAATGGACATGGCCGTCAACAAACAACAGATCATCGACTCCGTGTACCAGGGCGCCGGTCAACTCGCCGTCAACGCCATGCCACCGACCCAGTGGTCCTACGACACCACCATCAAGGATGCGCCGTACAACCCTGAAAAAGCCAAAGAGCTGCTCAAGGAAGCCGGCGTGAAGGAAGGCACCGAAATCGTTCTGTGGGCGATGCCGGTACAGCGTCCTTACAACCCGAACGCCAAGCTGATGGCAGAAATGCTGCAGTCCGACTGGTCCAAGATCGGCCTCAAGGTCAAGATCCAGAGCTACGAGTGGGGCGAGTACATCAAGCGCTCCAAAGGTGGCGAGAACCAGGCGATGCTGATTGGCTGGAGCGGTGACAATGGTGATCCCGATAACTGGCTGAACGTGCTGTTCGGCTGCGACTCGCTGGAAGGCAACAACTTCTCCAAGTGGTGCGACAAGAAGTTTGACGACATCGTCAAGCAAGCCAAGCGTACTTCGGACCAAGGCAAGCGCACCGAACTGTACAAGCAAGCCCAACACGTCCTCAAAGACGCTGTTCCAATGACACCTATCGCTCACTCGACGGTGTTCCAACCCATGCGCGCCAATGTGCAGGACTTCAAGATCAGCCCGTTTGGCTTGAACTCCTTCTACGGCGTCAGCGTCAGCAAATAAGATTGGGTGACGGCGACGTCTTGGACGTCGCCGTTACTTTATCGATCGAGAAAGCAGGAATTCGCCTACATCCAAATCGTCTGCTAACTACAGCAGTCCGTTAGGACGTGTCGTCTTTTCCTACGAGTCTATAAGGCTCTTCGCATGTACTGCCGGACCCACGGCTTATACCGTCGGGATCCGACCAACTCATGCGTGGGCTATCGGTTTTGCTGCACGTCATGGCTTGAAACCAATGAGGCCTCCACGTCCCCGAGCGGGACGAAGGCCCGTTGCAAAAACACTGAACAAGAGAGAGCGTCATGCGCCATACCTTGGTTTTTTCCGCTTTGCTGGGCACCGGTCTGTTGGCCGCCACCTCCATGAGCCAGGCCGCCAACAACAGCCTGGTGTTCTGCTCCGAAGGCAGCCCCGCTGGTTTCGATACGGCGCAGTACACGACCGCGACCGACAACGACGCCGCCGAGCCGCTGTACAACCGACTGGCTGAGTTTGAAAAAGGCGCGACCAATGTCGTACCGGGTCTGGCCACGAGTTGGGATATTTCCGAAGATGGCCTCAAGTACACCTTTCACCTGCGCCCAGGCGTGAAGTTTCATACAACCAAGTACTTCACACCGACCCGCGACTTCAATGCCGATGACGTGCTGTTCACGTTCAACCGCATGCTCGATCCGCAACAACCTTTCCGTAAGGCTTACCCGACCGAATTCCCGTATTTCAACGGCATGAGCCTGAACAAGAACATCGCCAAGGTCGAAAAGACCGGGCCGCTGACCGTGGTCATGACGCTCAACAGCGTGGACGCCGCGTTCATCCAGAACATCGCCATGAGCTTCGCCGCGATCCTCTCCGCCGAGTACGCCGACAAGCTGCTGGCCGAAGGCAAACCGAGCGACATCAACCAGAAGCCGATCGGCACCGGGCCGTTCGTGTTCAAGAGCTACCAGAAAGACTCGAACATCCGTTACACCGGCAACAAGCACTACTGGGACCCGAGCCGCGTGAAGCTCGACAACCTGATTTTCGCCATCAACACCGACGCCTCGGTGCGTGTGCAGAAACTCAAGGCCGACGAGTGCCAGATCACCCTGCACCCGCGCCCGGCCGATGTCACCGCGCTGAAGAACGACCCGAAGCTGCAACTGATCGAGAAGCCCGGTTTCAACCTCGGTTACATCGCCTACAACGTGCGCCACAAGCCGTTCGACCAGCTCGAAGTGCGCCAGGCGCTGGACATGGCGGTGAACAAGCAAGGCATCCTCAACGCCGTCTACCAGGGCGCGGGGCAACTGGCGGTCAACGCCATGCCGCCGACCCAGTGGTCCTACGACGAGACCATCAAGGACGCTGCCTACAACCCGGAAAAAGCCAGGGAACTGCTCAAGGCTGCCGGCGTGAAAGAAGGCACCGAAATCACCCTGTGGGCCATGCCCGTACAGCGCCCGTATAACCCGAACGCCAAGTTGATGGCCGAGATGCTCCAGGCTGACTGGGCGAAGATCGGTCTCAAGGTCAAGATCGTCAGCTACGAATGGGGCGAGTACATCAAGCGCACCAAGAACGGCGAGCACGACATCAGCCTGATTGGCTGGACCGGTGACAACGGTGACCCGGATAACTGGCTCGGCACGCTGTACAGCTGCGACGCCATTGGCGGCAACAACTACTCCATGTGGTGTGATCCGGCTTACGACAAGCTGATCAAGCAGGCCAAAGTCGTGACCGACCGCGACCAGCGCACCGTGCTCTACAAACAGGCGCAGCAGTACCTCAAACAGCAGGTGCCGATCACGCCGGTCGCCCACTCGACGGTCAACCAGCCGTTGAGCGCCAAAATCGAAGGGTTCAAAGTCAGCCCGTTCGGTCGCAACGTGTTCTCGGGTGTCAGCATCGAAAAATAAAACCGTGTAGCTAAAACGCTGGGGGCGCATTGCGCCCTCACGCAGGCGCTTTGCCGTAATTCGCCCATATGGCTGGCAGCAAACGTTTGCGATGCGTAAATGAGTTCCAAACCATAGCCGGATCACCCAAAAAAGACCGGCATAAAAAAAGAAAGTAAGGAGCTTTACCCATGAAACTGAGCAGCACCGCAATACTGGCCTTGGCCATCAGCAGCGTAACCGCCACGGCTTACGCTGAAACCCAGAGCCAGGCGTTCACCCCGGTTACCGTGAAAGAGAAAAGTGCACAAAGCGAAGCGACCGGTTTTGTTGAAGGCCAATCGATCACCGGCACCACTCGCAACTGGTACGCCAACGAGCAATTCAAGCGTGGCGCCAAGCTGCGCTACAGAGAAGACGGCGTGTTGAAAGAGACAGACCGTCGTATCAACTGGGTGCAAGGCACGATCATCAAGTACAACTCAGGCTTCACTGAAGGCACTGTCGGTTTCAGTACCGAAGTGGCAGCGTACAACGCCATCGCTCTGGATCGTGATCGCAAGGACCTGGCCTCTGCAAACGGCGGCGCCCCTATCCCGGGTGTTGGCGGTAAGGGCAACAACCGAACCCTGACCCGCAGTGGCGGCGATGCCGAAGATCAGTGGAGCAAAGTGGGCTTGGCCAACGTCAAGGCGCGCTTCTCCAACACAACACTGACCGCCGGGCGGATGAACTTCAGTAGCCCGATGGTCGACGTTATCGGTAACCGTCCATTGCCTTCGAGCTTCCAAGGTGTGGCGCTGCATAGCGAAGAACTGGAAAATCTCTCGCTCGACCTGGCCACCTTCGACCGCAACTCACCTCGTACAGAAGAAAGCCAACGTAAATTCCGCGCGGAATACGCCGACAACCTCGTCGAAATCGACCACGTGAACACCGCCGGTCTCACTTACCAGCCTTTCGCCAGCCTGACCACCAGCCTGTGGGGTACCCAGGCCGAAGACATGTGGAACCAGTACTACTTCGGCGCCAGCCACGTACTTGGCGACAGCTCGGTCCTGAGCCTGACTACCGGCCTGAACTACTACAAGACAGTCGACGAAGGCAAAAGCCTGCTGGGCGACATCGACAACGACACCTACTCGCTGTCGTTCGGCCTGACTCATCAGGCCCACACCCTGACTTTCTCGTACCAGGAAGTGAACGGTAACGAATACTTTGACTACCTGCACGAAACCAACGGTATCTACCTGGCTAACTCCTTGCTGTCGGACTTCAACGGCCCGAACGAGAAATCTTTCCAGATCGCCTACGGCCTGAATATGGCTGAGTACGGCGTACCGGGACTGAAATTCAACATCTACCAGGCTCGCGGCTGGGGCATCGACGGTACTCACTACAAAGGTGGCGAGTACTCCAGCGTGTTGTCGATGGACGGCGAACACCACTACGAATACGGCATCGGTGCTTCGTACGCCGTACAAAGCGGCCCGCTCAAGGCCACTACTCTGCGTGCGACCTACACCGCTCACCGCGCAAGCGAAAACCAGGCCGATGGCAGCCTTAACGAGTTCCGTCTCGTGACCACCATCCCGTTCAACATTCTGTAATGCATGTGCCGAACGGCGGATTCAGTGATGAATCAGCCGTTCGGTTTTTGTCCTTTAACCGATTGCAGAGGGTTCTTGATGAAAATGCTTCCCCTACGTGCGGCCATCGCGGCCGCCTTGCTGAGTGTCGCGGTAGGCGTATCGGCCAAACCGCTGGTGGTTTGCACCGAAGCCAGCCCTGAAGGCTTCGACATGGTCCAGTACACGACTGCAGTCACAGCCGACGCGGTGGCCGAAACCATCTTCAATCGTCTGGCAGACTTCAAGCCCGGCACCACGGACGTGATTCCGGCACTGGCCGAATCCTGGGACATCAGCGAAGACGGCCTGAGCTACACGTTCCACCTGCGTAAAGGCGTCAAGTTTCACACCACCGAATACTTCAAGCCGACCCGCGACCTGAATGCCGACGACGTGGTCTGGAGCTTCCAGCGCCAACTGGACCCAAATCATCCGTGGCACAAACTGTCGAGCGTGGGCTTCCCCTACTTTGAAAGCATGGGCTTCAAGGAACTGCTCAAGAGCGTCGAGAAAGTCGACGACAACACGGTCAAGTTCACCCTGACCCGTCGTGAAGCGCCGTTCCTGGCGGACATCGCCATGGCCTTCTCGTCGATCTACTCCGCCGAGTACGCCGATCAGTTGCTCAAGGCCAACAAGGCCGGCGACCTGAACAACAAACCGGTCGGCACGGGCCCGTTCGTCTTCCAGCGCTACAACAAGGACGCCCAGGTTCGCTTCAAGGCCAACCCGGACTACTTCCGTGGCAAGCCACCGGCCGAAGCGCTGATCCTGGCCATCGCCACCGACAACAACGTGCGCCTGCAGAAACTCAAGGCCGACGAGTGCCAGGTCGCGCTGTATCCGAAACCGGATGACATCCCGAGCATCAAGAAAGACGACAAGCTGAAAGTCGATGAACTGAATGCGATGACCGTCTCGTACATCGCCATGAACACCACGCACAAGTACATGAGCGACGTGCGGGTGCGCAAAGCCATCAACATCGCCTTCGACAAGGACGCCTACGTCAACGCCTTGTTCGGCAAGGGCAATGCTACAGCCGCGGTCAACCCGTTCCCGGACACCCTGCTGGGCTACAACCACAACCTGAAGAACCCGGCCCGTGATCTGGATAGGGCACGTGCCCTGCTCAAGGAAGCTGGTGTACCGGAAGGCACCACCTTCACCCTGTTCACCCGCAACGGTGGCGGCCCGACCAACCCGAACCCGATGCTTGGCGCGCAGATGATGCAAGCCGACCTGGCCAAGGTCGGGATCAAGATCGACATTCGCGTGATGGAATGGGGAGAAATGCTCAAACGCGCGAAAAACGGCGAACACGACATGGTTTCCGCCGGATGGGCGGGTGATAACGGCGACCCGGATAACTTCCTGACGCCTATGCTCAGTTGCGAAGCCGCCAAGAACGGCGAAAACTATGCACGCTGGTGCAATGACAAATTCCAGGCCCTGATCGATCAGGCCCGCGAAAAAACCGACCCGGCCGAGCGTGCTGCACTGTACGAACAGGCCCAGGTTATTTTTAACCAGGACCAGCCATGGATCAGCATGGCGCACACTAGAATGTTCACCGCAATGCGCAACAACGTAGAGGGTTATCACATTAGCCCCCTCACCACGAATAACTTCGCCACCACCCAGGTGAAGTAAATAAGAAAACTCCCGGCATGCCTGACCCAGGCATGCCGGGCACGCCTAACCGGCTGATGAGGTACACCACACGATGTTTAGTTTTATTGCCCGCCGACTGGGGTTACTGATCCCCACGTTCTTCGGCATCACCTTGCTGACTTTCGCGTTGATTCGCATGATCCCTGGCGACCCCGTGGAAGTCATGATGGGAGAACGTAGGGTCGATCCCGAAATGCACGCTCAGGCAATGGAACGCCTAGGTCTGAACAAACCGCTGTATGCCCAGTACCTCGATTACATCGGCAAACTGGCCCACGGCGATCTCGGGGAATCCCTGCGTACCCGTGAAAGTGTCTGGACCGAGTTCACCTCCCTCTTCCCCGCGACCCTGGAACTGTCCATGGCCGCGCTGCTGTTCGCCGGCATCCTGGGCCTTCTGGCCGGGGTGATCGCGGCACTCAAGCGAGGATCCCTGTTCGACCACGGGGTGATGGGCGTCTCCCTGGCGGGATACTCGATGCCGATCTTCTGGTGGGGCCTGATCCTGATCATGTTCTTCTCGGTGTCCCTGGGCTGGACCCCGGTGTCCGGGCGGATCGACCTGCTCTACGACATCGAGCCACGCACCGGCTTCATGCTGATCGATACGCTGCTGGCCGATGACGTCGGCGCGTTCCTGGATGCCCTGCATCACCTGATCCTGCCGGCCATCGTGCTGGGTACCATCCCGCTGGCGGTGATCGCGCGGATGACCCGTTCGTCGATGCTCGAAGTGCTGCGTGAAGACTACATCCGTACCGCCCGCGCCAAAGGCCTGTCGCCGTCGCGCGTGGTGTTCGTGCACGGTCTGCGTAACGCGCTGATTCCGGTACTGACGGTGGTCGGCCTGCAAGTCGGTACCCTGCTGGCCGGTGCGGTCCTGACCGAAACCATCTTCTCGTGGCCTGGCATCGGCAAATGGCTGATCGAAGCCATCGGCGCCCGGGACTACCCAGTCGTACAAAACGGCATCCTGTTAATCGCCTGCCTGGTGATTCTGGTCAACTTCGTAGTGGACATCCTCTACGGCTTTGCCAACCCACGCATCCGTCATCAGCGCTGAGGTCAATACCCATGAGCACTCCAACATCCTCAGTAGCCACCGCCGCGTCCGCCGTGGATCAAAGCCTGCTGTACCCGTCGCCGTACAAAGAATTCTGGCAAGCGTTCTCCAAGAACAAAGGTGCCGTTGCCGGCCTGATGTTCATGCTGCTGGTGATTTTCTGCGCCATCTTCGCCCCGTGGGTTGCCCCCCATGACCCGAGCGAGCAGTACCGTGACTTCCTGCTGACCCCGCCAGCCTGGTTGGAAGGTGGGCAGATTCAGTTCCTGCTCGGCACCGATGAACTGGGTCGCGACCTGCTGTCGCGCCTGATCCAGGGTTCGCGCCTGTCGTTGCTGATCGGCTTGTCGTCGGTAGTGATGTCGCTGATCCCGGGGATCCTGCTGGGTCTGTTCGCCGGCTTCTTCCCGAAAGCGGTCGGCCCGACCATCATGCGCCTGATGGACATCATGCTGGCCCTGCCGTCCCTGCTGCTGGCCGTGGCGATCGTCGCCATCCTCGGCCCTGGCCTGATCAACACCGTGATCGCCATCGCCGTGGTGTCCCTGCCGTCCTACGTTCGTCTGACCCGCGCCGCAGTGATGGGCGAACTGAACCGCGACTACGTGACCGCCGCGCGCCTGGCCGGTGCCGGTCTGCCACGCTTGATGTTCGTGACTGTGCTGCCTAACTGCATGGCACCACTGATCGTTCAGGCAACACTGAGCTTCTCCTCGGCAATTCTCGATGCCGCCGCATTGGGCTTCCTCGGCCTTGGCGTACAACCGCCAACCCCTGAGTGGGGCACCATGCTGGCTTCGGCCCGCGACTACATCGAACGCGCCTGGTGGGTCGTGAGCCTGCCTGGTTTGACCATTTTGCTCAGCGTGCTGGCAATCAACTTGATGGGTGACGGCCTGCGCGACGCGCTGGACCCGAAACTCAAGAACGCCGCCTGAGGAGATTCCAAATGTCACTGTTAGAAATCAAGAATCTCAACGTTCGTTTCGGCGACAAGAACGCTACGCCCGTGGTCGATGGCCTCGACCTGAAAGTAGACAAAGGCGAAGTGCTGGCCATCGTTGGCGAGTCGGGTTCGGGTAAATCCGTGACCATGATGGCGCTGATGGGCCTGATCGAGCATCCCGGCATCGTTACCGCTGACTCGCTCAGCTTCGACGGCAAGGACATGCTCAAGCTGAGCAATCGTCAGCGTCGGCAAATCGTCGGCAAAGACCTGTCGATGGTCTTCCAGGACCCGATGACCGCACTGAACCCGAGCTACACCGTCGGTTTCCAGATCGAAGAAGTGCTGCGCCTGCACCTGAAAATGTCCGGCAAGGCAGCGCGCAAGCGTGCTATCGAACTGCTGGAAAAAGTTGAAATCCCGGGCGCGGCCAGCCGTATGGACGCTTACCCACATCAACTGTCCGGCGGCATGAGCCAGCGCGTTGCGATCGCCATGGCCATTGCCGGCGAACCGAAACTGCTGATCGCCGACGAACCGACCACAGCCCTCGACGTCACCATCCAGGCGCAGATCATGGACCTGCTGCTGGCGTTGCAAAAAGAGCAGAACATGGGCCTGGTGCTGATCACTCACGACCTCGCGGTCGTGGCCGAAACCGCTCAGCGCGTGTGCGTGATGTATGCCGGTCAAGCTGTTGAAGTCGGTCAGGTGCCACAACTGTTCGACATCCCGGCGCACCCGTACAGCGAAGCGCTGCTCAAGGCGATTCCGGAACACAGCCTGGGCGCCGAACGTCTGTCGACCCTGCCGGGCATCGTGCCCGGTCGCTACGACCGTCCACAAGGTTGCCTGCTGTCGCCGCGCTGCCCGTACGTGCAGGACAACTGCCGCTCGCAGCGTCCGGCCCTTGACCCGAAAAGCAACAGCCTCGCCCGCTGCTTCTACCCGCTGAACCAGGAGGTGGCGTAATGGCCGTCGTACTTACCGCCCGCGACCTGACCCGTCACTACGAAGTGTCCCGTGGCATGTTCAAGGGTCACGCCACCGTCCGCGCCCTCAACGGTGTGTCGTTCGAACTGGAAGCCGGCAAGACCCTCGCCGTTGTGGGCGAGTCGGGCTGCGGCAAATCCACCCTGGCCCGCGCCCTGACCCTGATTGAAGAGCCGTCCTCGGGCTCCTTGAAAATCGCCGGCCAGGAAGTGGCCGGCGCCGACAAGGCCCAGCGCAAGCAACTGCGCAAAGACGTGCAGATGGTGTTCCAGAGCCCGTACGCGTCGTTGAACCCACGGCAGAAAATCGGTGATCAACTGGCCGAACCGCTGCTGATCAACACCAATCTTTCGGCCACTGAGCGTCGCGAGAAAGTCCAGGCGATGATGAAGCAGGTGGGCTTGCGTCCAGAGCACTACCAGCGTTATCCGCACATGTTCTCCGGCGGTCAGCGCCAGCGGATCGCCCTGGCCCGCGCCATGATGCTGCAACCGAAAGTGCTGGTGGCGGACGAACCGACCTCCGCGCTGGACGTGTCGATTCAGGCTCAGGTGCTCAACCTGTTCATGGATTTGCAGCAAGAGTTCAACACCGCCTATGTGTTCATCTCGCACAACCTGGCGGTGGTGCGCCACGTTGCCGACCATGTGATGGTGATGTACCTCGGTCGTCCAGTGGAAATGGGCCCGAAAGAGGACATTTACTCCCGTCCTCTACACCCCTACACCCAGGCGCTGCTGTCGGCGACACCGGCCATCCACCCGGATCCGGACAAGCCGAAAATCAAGATCGTCGGCGAATTGCCCAACCCGTTGAACCCGCCGTCCGGCTGCGCCTTCCACAAGCGCTGCCCGTACGCCACCGAGCGTTGCAGCACGGAAGAGCCGGCCCTGCGCCTGCTCGACACTCGCCAGGTGGCTTGCCACTACGCCGAGCAATTCCTCGACGGCGCGGCATAAAAAATGTGGGAGCGGGCTTGCTCGCGAAAGCGATCTGTCAGTCGACATTGATGTTGACTGGAATGACGCCATCGCGAGCAAGCCCGCTCCCACAGGGATTGAGTTGCTCAAATTCTTGATGCATTGACTAAACCCCTTCCGCCTCGATTGCGCATCACTCAGGTAGAAGGGGTTTTCTTTTCTCTGCAATGGTGCGCCTACGTCTGGCTGTCGCCCTCTTCCTCATCGGAGTCCGGCTCGTCAGTGGTCGAGTCATCGCCGTTGTCAGCACCACCCTGCCCCTGATCTCCCGGTTCCGATTCGGACTTGGCGAGCATCAACCCCGCATAACCCGCCTGCCCGCTCGAAGCCTGTTCCCCATGATCGATACACTCGGCCCACGCCATCGAAGTGCCGAGCGAGAGCATCACCATCACCTTCAACAGCAGTAAAACGCGAAACAACCTGTTCATAGCCGATTCCTTCCTTTCGTAGAGTGCCTGTCTGGCGCTGAGTCAAATCTAGTTCCGATCAGCCGGGTTCTCCAGATTGGACGCTGTCGAGCAGGGGAAAATGCATTGGGTTGGGAGATTGGTTTGGAATAGGGGGTATTCACAATTCAACTAACACCGAAGCACCCTGTAGGAGCAGCCTGCTCGCGATGGATGCTAACGATGACGCGCTCTGTCTGGATAAACGTAGCGCGGCTGGAATCATCGCGAGCAGGCTCGCTCCTACAGGGAATTGCGCCAGGATCGAGTAGGAGGCGGGGTTGCCCCCGCCGTCCTCTCACACCACCGTACATACGGTTCCGTATACGGCGGTTCCTGCCTACTGACATACAACGTCAGCGAGCTTGGTTCCGTTGATGTGTCGCCTGTGGTATCTAAGCGCCCAGACCGGCCCTCGGAGCTTCCGGCTCCTACCTCCTGATGGTCTCGACCCCCGCTATGCGGTGTTTCTGCTTTACGCTCCAACAGAGATCACACCCGACTATCCACTCATGGCAGGTTCAGCCCTTCGTTACTCCGGTGTCGAGCAACTACTACGGCCTCTGCTGACTTCTGTCGCCCATCCCGTCATCTCGCGACGCCGGTAGCACATGGCAGGCTATACAGATCTCCCAGGGTAATTCGCGCGACCTTCCTGCTTATGCCTGTCGGATCTACGTCACAGCGTTCCGTGCAAGTATTGGGCTTTGAAGATATTGGCCTTCTTACCCCGCTGCACCGCCTAATCCGCTTCCTGTTCGTCAGGCCAGCATTTTGCCTCGGGCTTCCTTCAGATTCGCAGTCACCCGCGACACCCTTGCCTCTGGCTAACACTTCCCCTTGCCGGGTGTGTAGAGGACTTTCATCTCCAAGTCACCAGCGTGGCCACCACAGCCAAGCTGGTTGCGCTTACGCGCAACGCGCCATGCCTGGCGCACAAACAAAAAACCCCGAGGCATTCGCATCGGGGTTTTCGGTGTAGCCACTCAGCGCTTAATGATGCTCACGCGTCGCACGGAATTTCACGTCCGGCCAGCGCTCTTCCATCAGTGCCAGGTTGACCCGCGTAGGCGCGAGGTAGGTCAGGTGACCGCCGCCGTCCAGTGCCAGGTTTTCCACAGCCTTGTTGGAGAATTCCTCAAGCTTCTTCTTGTCGCTGCATTCGATCCAGCGTGCCGAGTAAACAGTGATCGGCTCGTAGGAGCACTCGACCTTGTATTCCTCTTTCAAACGGCTGGCGACCACGTCGAACTGCAGCACACCGACGGCGCCGAGAATGATGTCGTTGCTGCGCTCCGGGAAGAACACCTGGGTGGCGCCTTCTTCGGCCAGTTGCTGCAGGCCCTGACGCAGTTGCTTGGATTTCAGCGGGTCACGCAGACGTACGCGACGGAACAGTTCCGGGGCGAAGTGCGGGATGCCGGTGAAGCCCAGGACTTCGCCTTCGCTGAAGGTGTCGCCGATCTGGATAGTGCCGTGGTTGTGCAGGCCGATGATGTCACCCGCGTACGCCTCTTCCAGTTGCTCACGCTCGGAGGAGAAGAAGGTCAGCGCGTCGCCGATCCGCACGTCCTTGCCGGTGCGCACGTGGCGCATCTTCATGCCTTTTTCGTACTTGCCGGAGCAGATACGCATGAAGGCGATGCGGTCGCGGTGTTTGGGGTCCATGTTCGCCTGGATCTTGAAGATGAAGCCCGAGAACTTCTCTTCCACTGGTTCCACGGTGCGCTCGTTGGCCACACGCGCCAATGGGCGCGGCGCCCAATCGACGACGGCGTCGAGCACGTGGTCGACACCAAAGTTGCCCAATGCGGTACCGAAGAACACCGGGGTCAGTTGACCGTCGAGGAACTCCTGCTGGTTGAACTCATGGCAGGCACCCTGCACCAGTTCCAGCTGTTCGATAAAACGCTCGTACTCGTCGCCCAGATGCGCGCGGGCCTCATCAGAGTCGAGCTTCTCGATGATCTTGGTTTCGGTGCGTTCGTGACCGTGACCGGCGGTGTAGACGATGATGTAGTCGTCGGCGAGGTGATAAACACCCTTGAAGTCACGGTAGCAACCGATCGGCCAGGTGATCGGCGCCGCCTTGATTTTCAGGACCGCTTCGATTTCGTCGAGCAGTTCGATCGGATCGCGGATGTCACGGTCGAGTTTGTTGATGAAGCTGACGATCGGCGTGTCACGCAGACGGCAGACGTCCATCAGGGCAATGGTCCGTGGCTCAACACCTTTACCGCCGTCGAGGACCATCAATGCCGAGTCCACCGCCGTCAGGGTGCGGTAGGTATCTTCGGAGAAGTCTTCGTGGCCCGGGGTATCGAGCAGGTTGATCATGTGCTCGCGATACGGGAACTGCATGACCGACGTGGTAATGGAAATACCACGCTGCTTTTCCATTTCCATCCAGTCGGACGTGGCATGGCGATCGGACTTACGAGATTTCACCGTACCGGCAACCGCAATCGCCTTGCCCATCAGCAAGAGCTTCTCGGTGATGGTGGTCTTACCGGCATCGGGGTGAGAAATAATGGCGAAAGTGCGGCGTTTCGCGACTTCGGCGGCCTGTTTGGTCATGGGAAATCGCCTGGCAGGTGATTCAAAAAAAGGGCGCAGATTATAGCCCAACTTGAGTCAATAACCGAACCGTTGAGCACATTAGGGGTGGCCAAATGCTGCTTCAGATGGGAACCTTTTAAAGCACGGAGACGTCCACTCCCCCGTAACGACCACTCGTCGGGGGCCTGAAACACCTGCAAATCGGCCTGACGAGGCTGTGCTCATGGCTCGATTTCATGCCGTTTTACCGGCATTGATAGAGCTGCTTCTCGCGAACGTTTTACCCGGCAGCCAGGCATGGCATGCCACACGGGACTGCGTTCGCCGACTGAAAAAAGGAGTCCGCCTGTGGCTATCCACTATGGCAAAGGGCTGATAGGAGGCGCGCTGGTATTCGCCCTTCTGGCCCTGCTGATCCACTGGATCGGCATCAACACGATCGAACACTACCGCGACGATTTGTTGTTTTACCTGCAAGCTCATCTGGTTCTCGTCCTCGCTTCCATGCTGGCCGCCCTTGTCGTGGGCATTCCCGCCGGCATCCTCCTCAGCCGCCCGAGCATGATCGGCCGCGCTGAGCGCTTCATGCAGTTCTTCAATATCGGCAACACCGTTCCGCCTCTCGCCGTTCTGGCCATCGCCCTCGGCATTCTCGGCATTGGCAGCGGTCCGGCCATTTTCGCCCTGTTCCTCGCCTCGCTACTGCCCATCGTGCGCAACACTTACGAAGGCCTGAAAAACGTTCAGGGTTCGCTCAAGGAAGCCGCCGTCGGCATCGGCATGACCCCGCGCCAGGTGCTGTGGAAAGTCGAGTTGCCCAACGCCGTGCCGATCATCATCGGTGGCGTGCGCGTGGCGCTGGCGATCAACGTCGGGACGGCGCCGCTGGCATTCCTGATCGGCGCCAACAGCCTGGGTAGCCTGATTTTCCCCGGCATTGCCCTGAACAATCAGCCGCAACTGCTGCTCGGCGCCGCGTGTACCGCGCTGCTGGCCTTGTTGCTCGATGGCCTGGTGACACTCGCCAGCCGTCTCTGGCTCGAACGCGGCTTGCGCCCGTCTTAAGCCTCGGCAAAGGAATCGTCATGAAAACATCAAGCTTTTTACTAAGCTGCATTCTGCTGTGTGCAGGATTTGCCCAAGCCGCTGAAAAACCGTTGATCCGCATCGGCGCCCGCGTGTTCACCGAGCAAACCCTGCTGGCTGAAATCACCTCGCAGTATCTGCGCACCAAGGGTTACGAGGTGCAAGTGACCGGCGGACTGGGCAGCAATCTGGCACGCAGCGCCCAGGAAAGTGGCCAGCTGGACATGCTCTGGGAATACACCGGCGTATCGCTGGTGGCCTACAACCATGTCCCCGAAAAACTCGACAGCGAACAGTCCTACGCCCGTGTGAAAGAACTCGATGGCAAAAAAGGACTGGTCTGGCTGGCGCCATCGAAATTCAGCAACACTTACGCCCTCGCCCTGCCGAAAAACGTCGCCGACCAATACCCGCAGATCAACACCATCAGCGAACTGAACACGGTGCTGCGCAACGAAGCCGAGACCAACAACCTGGTGGCGCTGGACACCGAATTCGCCAACCGCTCCGATGGGCTCGACGGCATGGTGCAGCTGTACGACATGAACCTGAGCCGCAAAAACATCCGGCAGATGGACGCAGGTCTGGTCTACACCGCGCTGCGTAACGGCCAGGTGTTTGCCGGTCTGGTCTACACCACCGACGGTCGCCTCAACGCCTTCAAGCTGAAACTGCTGGAAGACGACAAGCATTACTTCCCCGACTACACCGCCGCACCCGTGGTGCGTCAGGCCTACCTCGACGCGCATCCGCAACTGGCCGAACAGCTCAAGCCGCTGGCCGAACTGTTCGACGACAACACCATGCGCGAGCTGAATGCGCGGGTCGATGTCGATCACCAAAGTCCCTCAGCCGTTGCCGCCGATTTCCTGCGCCAGCACCCGATCAATTAAGGAGGAAAAGTCATGGAATTTTTGAACGCCTTTTCCCATCTCGACTGGCCATTGGTCTTACACCTGACGTGGCAACACATCACCCTGGTCGGCATTGCCGTGACCCTGGCGATTCTGGTTGGCGTGCCATTGGGCATTTTGATGACGCGCTTCCCGAGTCTCGCCGGGCCTTTGCAGGCCAGCGCCACGGTGCTGCTGACCGTACCGTCGATTGCCCTGTTCGGCCTGCTGCTGCCGTTCTATTCAAAGTTCGGCCAGGGCCTGGGGCCGATGCCGGCGATCACGGCGGTGTTTCTCTATTCGCTGCTGCCGATCATGCGCAACACCTACCTGGCGCTGACCAACGTCGAACCGGGCATCCGCGAGGCCGCGCGCGGCATCGGCATGACCTTCGGCCAGCGCCTGCGCATGGTCGAACTGCCCATCGCCGTGCCGGTGATTCTCGCCGGTGTGCGCACCGCCGTGGTGATGAACATCGGCGTGATGACCATCGCCGCCACCATCGGCGCCGGCGGCCTCGGCGTGCTCATCCTCGCCTCCATCAGCCGCAGCGACATGTCGATGCTCATCGTCGGCGCCGTGCTGGTCAGTCTGCTGGCCATCTTCGCCGACCTGCTTCTGCAATGGCTGCAACGTTCGCTGACTCCAAAAGGATTACTCAAATGATCGAACTTCAAAACCTCAGCAAGACCTTCCAAAGCAACGGCAAAGATGTGAAAGCCGTGGACTCGGTGAGCCTGACCGTCAATGAAGGCGAAATCTGCGTGTTCCTCGGGCCATCGGGTTGCGGCAAAAGCACCACACTGAAAATGATCAACCGCCTGATCAAGCCGACCTCGGGCAAGATCCTGATCAACGGCGAAGACACCACCGGTCTCGACGAAGTGACGCTGCGGCGCAACATCGGATACGTGATCCAGCAGATCGGCCTGTTCCCGAACATGACCATCGAAGAGAACATCGTGGTCGTGCCGAAACTGCTGGGCTGGGACAAACAGAAATGCCACGACCGCGCCCGCGAGTTGATGAGCATGATCAAGCTTGAGCCCAAGCAATATTTGCATCGTTATCCGCGAGAGTTGTCCGGTGGCCAACAGCAGCGGATCGGGGTGATTCGTGCACTGGCAGCGGATGCGCCGCTGTTGCTGATGGACGAACCGTTCGGCGCGGTTGACCCGATCAATCGCGAGATGATCCAGAACGAGTTCTTCGAAATGCAGCGGGCGCTGAACAAGACCGTGATCATGGTCAGCCATGACATCGACGAGGCGATCAAGCTCGGCGACAAGATCGCGATCTTCCGCGCCGGCAAACTGTTGCAGATCGATCACCCGGACACGCTGCTCGCGCATCCGGCAGATGACTTTGTCAGCAACTTCGTCGGCCAGGACAGCACCCTCAAGCGCCTGTTGCTGGTAAAAGCCGAAGACGCGGCGGACAACGCACCCTCCGTCAGCCCGCAAACCCCAGTGGCCGAAGCGCTGGAGTTGATGGATGAGCATGACCGACGCTACGTGGTGGTCACCTGTACCGAGAACAAAGCCCTGGGTTATGTAAGACGTCGCGACTTGCACCGCCAGACCGGTACTTGCGCGCAGTTCCAACGCGAGTTCAACGCCACGGCGGCGTACGACGAGCATTTGCGCATCTTGCTGTCGCGCATGTACGAGTTCAATCGTGCGTGGTTGCCGGTGATGGATGCCGAGCGGGTGTTTCTGGGTGAGGTGACGCAGGAGTCGATTGCGGCTTATTTGAGCTCGGGTCGTTCGCGAGGAATGAAGACCAGCATCGTGTCGCCAGCCGAGGCGGTGGTCGCCTGACACCTCAAATCACCCGGTAAGAATGCAAAAACCTGTGGGAGCCAGCCTGCTAGCGATGGGGAAATATCAGCCCCCCCTGTTTTGATGATGAAATTGTCATCGCCAGCAGGCTGGCTCCCACAGGTTCGATGCAAATTTCAGGCGCTTCGCCTGCCGGAAAAAAATATCAACAGTGGCGCCCACAAAAACTGATCGAAGCCACCCCCTGAAATAGCAAAAAACCCTCTCAGATCAGCTTCTCGCACCTAACATCGCCGAAGTTGCCGCCATCACACTTACCCGCGACTTAGCGCACAAAAGCCGCGAACGTGCAGGTATTTTTAACACTGCGCAATTAGTCGGGAACATCCGACTGTCATCTGAGTCGGTTACAAGGAGTGATGAATGTAACGCACGTCAGAAGCGTGCAAAAACGCGACATTTTTTGTTGATCTCAAGCCCCTCACGCCCTAAAGTTCGCGCCGAACGTCCATGCTGGAAACGATCCATCCGGCTCAAGTACTGACGACGAGACAGCAAGGCCAAGGGAAAGCTGCACTTCCCATGGCCTTTTTGCTTTCGGCGACATGCCTTGGGAAGTAGGCGAACCAAAGTGGGGATACGGAGGACGTTCATTTGCACCCATTGATTAACTACGTTTGCCACTAGGAGCTCCCAAGTATGTCGATCCAGGTCGAAGACTATTTCGCGCGTGAAACCTTTCAGAAAATGAAGGCGTTCGCCGACAAACAGGAAACCCCGTTCGTGGTGATCGACACCGCGATGATCAGCCAGGCCTACGATGACCTGCGCGCCGGTTTCGAATTCGCCAAGGTCTACTACGCGGTCAAGGCCAACCCGGCCGTGGAAATCATCGACCTGCTCAAAGAGAAAGGCTCGAGCTTCGACATCGCCTCTATTTATGAGCTGGACAAAGTGCTGAGCCGCGGCGTCAGCGCCGACCAGATCAGCTACGGCAACACCATCAAGAAATCCAAGGACATCCGCTACTTCTACGAGAAGGGCGTGCGCCTGTTTGCCACCGACTCCGAAGCCGACCTGCGTAACATCGCCAAGGCTGCTCCGGGCTCGAAAGTCTACGTACGCATCCTGACCGAAGGCTCGACCACTGCCGACTGGCCGTTGTCGCGCAAATTCGGCTGCCAGACCGACATGGCCATGGACCTGCTGATCCTCGCCCGTGACCTGGGTCTGGTGCCTTACGGCATCTCGTTCCACGTCGGTTCGCAACAGCGCGACATCAGCGTCTGGGACGCGGCGATCGCCAAGGTCAAAGTGATCTTCGAACGTCTGAAAGAAGAAGACGGCATCCACCTGAAGCTGATCAACATGGGCGGCGGCTTCCCGGCCAACTACATCACCCGCACCAACAGCCTGGAAACCTACGCTGAAGAAATCATCCGCTTCCTCAAGGAAGACTTCGGTGATGACCTGCCGGAAATCATCCTGGAACCGGGCCGTTCGCTGATCGCCAACGCCGGTATCCTGGTCAGCGAAGTGGTGCTGGTTGCGCGTAAATCCCGTACCGCCGTCGAGCGTTGGGTGTACACGGATGTGGGCAAGTTCTCCGGCCTGATCGAAACCATGGACGAAGCCATCAAGTTCCCGATCTGGACCGAGAAAAAAGGCGAGATGGAAGAAGTCGTGATCGCCGGCCCAACCTGCGACAGCGCCGACATCATGTACGAAAACTACAAGTACGGCCTGCCGCTGAACCTGGCCATCGGTGATCGCCTGTACTGGCTGTCGACCGGTGCGTACACGACCAGTTACAGCGCTGTTGAGTTCAATGGTTTCCCGCCGCTGAAGTCGTTCTACGTGTAAGCCTCACCGTTAATACAATAAAGGCCTGTGAATATCTCACAGGCCTTTTTTATTTCCGTACGTTTTTATCCATTCATGCGCATCAAAAAACGCAGACCTTTTACATTCTTTCTCGTCACACATTGAAAACCTTCCTCGATTAACTTTCACAACAATCACCGCTATGTTTTAACCGCGACAAAAATTGATCGCGATAAAACACAAAAGGGATTTTCATGTTAGTTATTCAAAACACCGTTGTCACATCGAGAGACTTCAACTCACTGACGTCAGACTTTATAGGCGCAGTTTCCGGAACTCATCCTGGCGTTGAGCGCGAACAGGGATTGCTCGTCACCAACGATGACATCAGAAAAATCAAACGTTACGTCAACACCAGCCTTGCACTACCCATTGACATCAATCAAATTGAACAAATCTATAAATTCGACCAATTAGGCATTGCCGGCCTTAAATCAGCCGACATGAAAGTTCTATACAAAAAAATGAAGGACCATGCAGGGACCTGGTCTGCGCTTGAGTCCGGCATGAAAACAGTAGGGGCAGATCTTCATGTTTTTGCCGACAACTTCACTTCAAGCAGTGAAGCCATCATTGAATATTTACAACGATTACCAAGCTACATCAGCAGCATCGGAAAAGTCGGTGATTTATCACCTGAGGAAATCGACAACCTTCCCGAAGTAAAATTATCCGGAGACGAAAAACAAAAAATCCCCGTATTACTGGAATTGGTTGAAGAGCTCAAAACAGTCATCGCGCAACATAGCAAAAGCACACAAAAAATCAAAAAAGAAATCACTGATTTCAAGCACGGCATCACTAATACGATAAAACCGGAACTGGGATTGAAAATCACACTGTGCAACAGCCAGAATTTCAGTAATGAGATAAAAGACCTGAATGACCGACTGGAGATTATCAATAAAAGAATCAGCGAAAAACAATCGGAAATCGAACAATATTCCAGCAACAAGTGGTGGGGATTGCTCGGCGGAGCCGTTGGCTTTCTGGTGACGTCTTCGATATACGGCAGCAAGGCCCAGGCGGCGCGAAATGAGCTTGATGCACTGACTGCCGAGCGCCGTGAAATTGTAAAGAAACTCCAAACAACCCATGAACTGCTGGCCTCGTTGCTAACACACGAAACCAGTCTCCAAGACTTGCTGGTCCGGGTCGAAGGGGCTCTCGGCAGTTCGTCCAATCTTGAAAGCCTCTGGGAGCTTATTCAGACTTACGTCGACTCCTCCAGCAAAAGTCTCGATGGCGTTACCAATGCAATGTACTTGGTGTCTTTTGTCACCAGACTCAAAAGAATGACAGGCAACTGGCAAAACGTAAAAAAACAGGCGGGCGATTTGTTGACGGCGTTCAACAATTCCGTCAGCGCGGCCTGATAGCAGCGCTAACCGACTCTTCTTCCTCTTAAATCCCCCCTTGTAAAAACGAGATCACCATGACCGTATATACCATTGATACCGCATTCCAATACCCCACACCCGACATGAACAAATTCCATGTCACTCGGGAAGATTTGAACTACAAAATACGCACGTTGAGCAATCTTTATTTGCCCGTGCTCAGCGAAGAACTTAATAGCCTCCAGCAAGAAGTAAACGCGACCGACACTCAAGCACTTAGAACACTGACTTTGGTGCCAACTGCATTGCAAACCACGGAAATACAAGAATTCACCACTGTCATTGAAAACCTTCAACGCCAAAGTCCGACAGAGGCGCAACAGGAGGCCATCGACAGTTTTTATGGTGAAATAAAATCATTAATCCACGATGCCACTGCCCGCACATTTAAATATTCGACTGAACTCAACAACAGCCTGACGAATTTAAAGTCCGTGTCACTCACCGACAACCGTCACCGCATCATTGAAATTGAGGCTTCAATTGATAAGGTCTCACAACAGTTTCCCGCACTGAACGACGCCATCGAACAATTGACCAAATCGGAAGCCAGCTTGACTGATGCTATCAATATCATTGAATCGACGGACAATTTTTCGCTGATAAAAAATCTCTTCCTCAGCGTCGAAAAACTGACTGAGCTAAAACTGTCCGCACCTCAACTGGAGTTGGTCAAGGCAGGCATATCCGCGGGCATCAAGATTCTGGGACTGATTGACAGCAGCATCAAATATGACAACTTGATTGCCGCCAGGCGACAGGTGCAAACGCAACTGGATGATCGTCGTAGCCAACTGACGCGTATTAACAATGAAGTCACGACACTTCAACAGCGAAAACGCCAACTCAACGAATTACAGACAGTGCGCACATCGAGGGAGGCATATACGAACGAAATCAATACCCTCGCCGAATCTTTGAATAAATTTCTGGAGATAATCCACTTCGATGCTGCCGACGAACTGAAACCTGTTGTTAAACGATTCATCGAACAGTCAAAAGTGTACAGCACACACTTGAACAAACTTCGCAGCGAGTGGCGCCGCTAAGCCGGTTGCTGCAATTGCGTAGCGCGTCGCTGATAAAGCTGAGCCAATGCCTGGAATTCAGGATGAGGCGCCTGCAACAACGCCTGGCTACTGACCCGCAGGAAATTCAGGTTTCCTGCGGCCAGTGCCTGGTGCAACCAGCCCAGAGCCTCTTCGATTCTGCCATCAGCCGCCAGAACAGCCGCATAGCTGAATTGCCCGCGAAAATCGCCAGCCTCGGCAGAGCGTCGAAACCATACAAAGGCCTCGCCGGGGTCGGCTGGGCAGTGCTGGCCTTCCTCCAGGTATCGTCCCAGCAGGTTCATTGATTTCGCGTGCCCGAGCTGCGCGGCACGGTGGTAGAAACTCAGCGCCAGTGCCTGGTCCTGACGCACCCCACGTCCGGTCGCCAGCAAATTGGCGAAGTTGTACATCGCCCAGTCCAGCCCGGCCTCGGCCGCCACCTGATAATGCCGTGCGGCCAGCGAAGGGTCAGCCTCACAGCCCCAACCATGTTCATGACAACGGCCAAGCATGTTGCGCGCCATCAAATGCCCGCGACGGGCGGCGATGCCGAACCAGCGCACGGCCAGCGGCTGATCCTGGGCGATGCCCTGCCCGTCCAGCAGAATCTGACCGAGCAACGCCTGGGCATTGAGGATGTCTTCGCGTGCCGCCATCAGAATCGCCTGGGCAGCACGGGCCGGGCTTTCGTCGAGCATGGACTTGAGCGCGTCACCGTCGAGGACTTCCTCGCGGCGTAACCGAAAGTCCGCCACTTACACCTCGACCCAGCGGCGCAACAGGTTGTGATAGGCGCCGGTCAGGCGGATCAGCGAAGGGTGATCGGGTACGTCCTGCGTGAGTTGGCGGATCGCGCCGTCCATTTCAAACAGCAAGGCGCGCTGGCTGTCTTCGCGCACCAGGCTTTGCGTCCAGAAGAATGAGGCGTAACGCGTGCCACGGGTTACCGCGTTGACCTTGTGCAGGCTGGTGCCGGGATACAGCACCATGTCACCGGCAGGTAGTTTCACGCGCTGGGTGCCAAAGGTGTCCTGGATTTCCAGTTCGCCGCCGTCGTAGTCCTCGGGCTCGCTGAAAAACAGCGTGGCCGACAGGTCGGTACGCACCCGTTCGATGCTGCCCTTGGGCTGACGCACGGCGTTGTCGATGTGGAAGTCGAAACTGCCGCCGGCTGTGTAACAGTTCAGCAACGGAGGAAAGACCTTGTGCGGTAACGCCGCGGACATGAACTGTGGATTTTTCCACAACCGCTCCAGCATGGCCGCACCAATTTCCTTGGCCAGCGGATGACCTTCCGGCAACTGCAAATTGTGCTTGGCCTTGGCTGACTGATAACCGGCCGTGATCTTGCCGTCGGCCCAATCGGCCTGTTCCAGAGCCTCGCGAATGCGCCGCACTTCTTCTTTGTCGAACAAGCCGGGAATGTGCAGCAGCATGGGAAGGACGCCTGAGAACCAAGGAGTGTCAATGGTATTGATTCTTATTGCCCATGTAAAACCCGACAGACGAATGAAACTGCAAAAACCGTAAGGTTAAATTGTAAAGAATGTAAATTCATCGCGAATAGTAACGTTTCGCAATTGATACAAATACGCGTCTACCCTATATTCCGCCCCCTCAAATCCTTGGGGAGGGGAATCAAAATGTCACGTCAACACCCACAATTGCCGGTCAGCTCACCACGTTTACTCGCTTCTGCCATTGGCGTAGCGATCACTGCCGGCTCTGCGGGCCACATGGTATTCGCGGCGGAAAAAACCGACGAAAAAGCGCCGAGCAATACCATTTCGCTGGGCGCTACCGCCATCAATGGCGAAGCCCAGGACGAAACCTCCTACAACGTCGAGAAAGCCTCCTCGCCCAAGTACACCGCGCCGCTGGTCGACACACCGCGTTCGATCACGGTCATCCCGCAACAAGTCCTCAAGGACACCGGCGCCCTGAACATGCAGGACGCCCTGCGCACTGTTCCAGGCATTACCTTCGGTGCCGGTGAAGGCGGCAACCCGCAGGGCGACCGTCCGTTCATTCGCGGTTTCGATGCCCAGGGCGACACCTACCTGGACGGCGTGCGCGATACCGGTTCGCAGAGCCGCGAGATCTTCGCCGTTGAATCGATCGAAGTCAGCAAAGGCCCGAACTCGGCCATCGGCGGTCGCGGTGCTGCTGGCGGCAGCATCAACCTGGTGAGCAAGAAAGCGCACCTGGGCAATTCGTTCGACGGTGGCTACACCTGGGGCTCCGACCAGACCCAGCGTTACACCATGGACGGCAACTACCAGTTTTCCGATACCGTCGCCGGTCGTCTGAATCTGATGAGCCACGAAAGCAACGTCGCCGGCCGCGACAGTGTCGATTACGACCGTTGGGGCGTCGCACCGTCGCTGGCCTTCGGCCTGGGCACCGATACCCGCGTCAATCTCGATTACTACCATCTGGAAAGTAACGACACGCCGGACTCGGGTATTCCGTACTCGATCCCGACCGCCGGCTCCGCTGCCCGTACCAAGTCCAACCCGGACAAGCCTCAGGACGGCGGTGACAGCAGCAACTTCTATGGTCTCGATGGCCGCGACTTCCGCAAGGGCCGTACCGATACCGCGACCATCGCCATCGAACACGATCTGAGCGATGCGCTGACCGTCAAGAACACCCTGCGCCACGGCAACAGCATGCAGGACTACATCCTGACCCAGCCGGACGACAGCAAGGGCAACGTCAACAACGGCAGCGTCTGGCGCCGGGCCAACACCCGCGTCAGCAACACCGAGACCACGACCAACCAGACCGACTTGTTTGGTGACGTCTACATCGCCGGCTTCAAGAACAGCTTCGCCACCGGTATCGAGTTAAGCCGCGAGGAAAGCCAAAAATCTTCGTACAACGTCAACACCGATACCACCCCGGGCTCGCCAGGCAACTCCAGCACTAACTGCAGCCCGGCATTGATCGGCGCGCCAAGCGGCTACAACTGCACCTCGTTGTCCAACCCGACCCCAAGCGATCCGTGGAACGGTGCCATCTCGCGTAACTACGCGGGCACCGACACCAAGGCCAACACCTACGCGCTGTACGTGTTCGACACCCTGGAGTTGTCCGAGCAGTGGCTGGTGAACATGGGCCTGCGCTACGACCATTTCGACACCGACTACAAAACCTACAACGCTGCTGGCACCACTACCTCCAAGGGCGATGATGTCAGCGAGTTCGTGACCGGTCAGTTCGGTGTGGTCTACAAGCCGGCGGAAAACGGCAGCATTTATGCGTCCTACGCCACGTCAGCCACACCACCGGGCAACACCCTGGGTGAAGGCATGGACGGCAACCCACTGGGCGGCACCCCTGATCGCAACGGCAACCTGCTGAGCAGCGACATGGAGCCGGAAACCACCAAGAACTACGAAATCGGTACCAAGTGGGACCTGCTGAACGATCGCCTGTCGCTGACCGCCGATATCTTCCGCACCGAGAAAGAAAACGCTCGTGTGCAAACCAACACCACCACGTATGAAAACGTCGGTAAAACCCGCGTTCAAGGTTTCGAACTGTCGGCCACCGGCAAGCTCACCGACAAATGGCAGGTGTTCGCCGGTTACGCTTACATGGACAGCGAACAAGTGGATGGCGGCGACTTGCCGGCTAACAAAGCCAACGACGGCAACGAACTGCCGAACACGCCGAAAAACAGCGCCAGCCTGTGGACGACCTACCAGGTCACGCCGAAGCTGAC
This sequence comes from Pseudomonas sp. NFX224, assembly GCF_048565165.1. Taxonomy (NCBI): domain Bacteria; kingdom Pseudomonadati; phylum Pseudomonadota; class Gammaproteobacteria; order Pseudomonadales; family Pseudomonadaceae; genus Pseudomonas; species Pseudomonas sp. NFX224. Next base: position 2,091,299 of record NZ_CP183416.1, read on the forward strand.
CATCGGTGGCGGCGCGTTCTATGTCGACGACGTGTTCGGTAGCGCAGCCAACACCACCATGGTTGATTCCTACGTTCGCTACGATGCGATGGCCGCCTACAAGCTGACCAAGAACATCGACCTGCAACTGAACGTGCAGAACCTGACCGACGAAACCTACTACGACAAGGCGTTCTCGACGCACTTCGCCAACCAGGCGGCGGGCCGTACTGCTTTGCTGAGCACCAACTTCCACTTCTGATGGACGTGTAAAAACCAGCCCCGCTCATCCAGGTGAGCGGGGCTTTTGTGTGTAGAAAAGAATGTTTCTCGACAACCCACGGCATCATAATGCGCGCCGTGATGATTATTTTTGAACGAACAAGGCGAGCGACGTGTTGAAGAAAACCCTGTTCCAGTTGCACTGGTTTTTTGGCATCAGCGCCGGACTGGTCCTGGCCCTGATGGGCATCACCGGGGCCATGGTGTCGTTTCAGGATGAAATCCTGTACGCGTTGAATCCTTCCGTGCTGCAGGTGCAAAAACAGGTCGCCGGTGTACTGCCGCCCGCCGAGCTGGTGGAAAAAATCGAAGCGGCCACGAGCCTGAAAGTCTCGATGCTTTCGGTGGACATCGACAGTGACATCGCCGCCCGCGCCTTCTTCACTCCGGCACCGGGTGAGCGTCGCGGCCCGATGCGCATTTTCGACCCGTACACCGGCGAGTTGCTGGGCGAGGCCAGCGGCCAGCAATTCTTCGGCCTGATGCTGCAACTGCACCGTTTCCTCGCCATGGGCGATACCGGTCGGCAAATCACCGGCGCCTGCACCTTGATCCTGGTGTTCTTCTGCCTGTCCGGACTGTACCTGCGCTGGCCACGCCAGTGGAAAAGCTGGCGCGCCTGGCTGACCCTCGACTGGAAGAAAAAAGGTCGCAGCTTCAACTGGGATCTGCACTCGATCGCGGGCACCTGGTGCCTGGTGTTTTATCTTCTGGCGGCGCTGACCGGGTTGTTCTGGTCCTACGAGTGGTACAGCAAGGGCCTCACGCAACTGCTTTCCGACTCGCCACAGAACGAGCGCGTTCGGGGCGGTCGTGGCCCTGCGCCAAGCGGCCCGGCACCGGTCGCCGATTACTCGGCGATGTGGAGCAGCATCTACAGCGCGGCAGGCCCCGGCCTGAGCTTCTACAACACCCGCATGCCACCAGTAGCCGGACAACCGGCGACCGTCTTTTACCTGCTCAAGGATTCACCCCACGATCGTGCGCTGAACCAGATCACCCTCGACCCGGTCACGGGTGCGATCAAGCGGCATGAGCGCTACAGCGACAAGAGCCTCAAGGCGCAACTGCTGACCAGTATCTACGCGTTGCACACCGGCAGTTATTTTGGCATCGGCGGGCGGATCATCCTGACCATCACCGCGTTGACCATGCCGCTGTTCTTCATCACCGGCTGGATGCTGTACCTGGATCGCCGGCGCAAAAAACGCCAGATCAAGGACGCCCGTAAAGGTCTGTCCCAACCGGGCAGCGACGCCCCGGCATGGCTGATCGGCTTCGCCAGCCAGAGCGGCTTTGCCGAGCAACTGGCCTGGCAGACCGCCGGCCAATTGCAGGCTGCCGGCCTCCCGGTGAACGTGCAGCCGCTGGCGAATGTCAGTGAGCAGGATCTGCGGGCTTCAGACAACGCATTGTTCGTGGTCAGCACCTTCGGCGACGGCGAAGCGCCGGACAGCGCCCGCGGTTTCGAACGCAAGGTACTGGGCCGCAGCTTGAGCCTGGAAAGCCTGAACTATGCAGTACTCGGCCTCGGTGACCGCCAGTACCAACACTTTTGCGGTTTTGCCCGACGCCTGCACAACTGGCTCGGTGAACACGGCGGCAAGACGTTGTTCGCTCCAGTGGAAGTCGACAGCGGCGATCCTTACGCCTTGCGTCACTGGCAACAGCAACTCGGCCTGTTGACCGGTCAGACGCCGGCGGACACCTGGCAAGCGCCGAGCTACGACAACTGGACCCTGACCCGTCGTGATCTGCTCAACCCTGACAGCAGCGGCTCACCTGTTTATCTGCTAGGCCTCACCGCGCCGACCACCAGCAGTTGGCTGGCCGGTGACCTGGTGGAAGTATTGCCGCGCAACTGCCCTTGGGCGATCGAACATTTCCTCGATGGCCTGGGGATCGACGGTCGGGCCACCATTGAACACGACGGCCTGACGCAACCGCTGGAGCAAGCCCTCGCCAGCCGCCAACTGCCGCAGAACCGCAGTCATCTGGTCGGCCTGCACGCGCAAGCATTGCTGGACGCCCTCGTGCCGTTGGCCATGCGCGAATACTCCATCGCCTCGATTGCCGCCGACGGCATTCTGGAGTTGATCGTGCGCCAGGAACTGCATTCCGATGGCAGCCTGGGTGTCGGTTCCGGTTGGCTCACTGAACATGCGCCAGTGGGTGGCAGCATCAGTTTGCGGGTACGCCGCAACAGTGGTTTCCATCTGCCGAACGAACCGGCGCCGATGATTCTGCTCGGCAACGGCACAGGTCTGGCGGGGTTGCGCAGTTTGCTCAAGGCGCGGATTGCCGATGGCCAACAACGTCAATGGCTGCTGTTCGGCGAGCGTAATCGCGAACACGATTACCTGTGTCGTGACGAGTTGGAAGAGTGGATGATTTCCGGTGATCTGCAGCGTCTGGACCTGGCATTCTCGCGGGATCAGGCCGAGAAGATCTACGTGCAGGATCGCTTGCGTGAATCGGCCGATGAACTGAAAAAATGGCTGGCGAACGGTGCCGTGATCTACATCTGCGGCAGTTTGCAGGGCATGGCAAGCGGCGTGGATCAAGTGCTCAACGACGTACTCGGCAGTGCCGAAGTCGAACGCCTTATCGAGCAAGGTCGTTACCGCCGCGACGTTTACTGACCCAACACCATGCACCCTGTAGGCGCGAGCCTGCTCGCGATGGTCATCAACGATGACGCGGGTAACCTGATACCCCGCGTCGTTCTCGAGTTCATCGCGAGCAGGCTCGCTCTTACAGGGGGCGGTGTTGTCACACTGGCTGCAACTTCTGCTCAAACACCGCCACCCCATCCAGATCCCGCAACACCACGTTCAATTCCCCACTCTGCCCTTCGATATTCACCTCGCCAAAAAACTGAAAACCGGCAAACGGTGAAGTGTTCTGCGCGGGCGGTGCTTTCTGGAACACCACTTCAGGGCCGAAGGTGTTATCCAGCGGATTTGGCCCGTAGCTCCCGGCATTCAGCGGTCCGGCGACGAACTCCCAAAACGGTTCGAAGTCCTGAAAGGCAGCGCGGTCCGGGTGGTAATGATGCGCCGCGCAGTAATGCACATCCGCCGTTAGCCAGACAAAATTGCGCACCTTTTGCGCCCGCAGGAAACCCAGTAACTCGGCGATTTCCAGCTCACGTCCCTGGGCCGGTCCCGGGTCGCCATTGGCCACCGCTTCCCAACGCGTCACACCGGGGCTGACCTCGCCATCGGGCACGTCGAGGCCGATCGGCATGTCGGCGGCGATGACTTTCCATTGTGCGCTGGACGCTTTCAACGACGCCTTCAGCCAGTCCAGCTGTTCACGTCCTAGGAAAGGTTTCGCGCCGCCGAGGTTGTCATCATTGGCCTCGCGATAGCTGCGCATATCGAGTACGAACACATCGAGCAACGGCCCGTAGCTGAGCTTGCGATAAATCCGCCCACCACCGTCAGCGCTCTGCAACCGCATCGGCGCGTATTCGAGCCAGGCCTGACGCGCGCGGTCCACCAGGCTGTGGATATCTTTGCTTTTGTAGCGTTCATCCAGTTGCTTGCCCGGCGACCAGTTATTCACCACTTCGTGGTCGTCCCACTGCCAGATCTGCGGCACTTCGGCGTTGAAGCGGCGGATGTTTTCATCCATCAGGTTATAGCGGTAATTGCCCCGATAATCGTCGAGGGTTTCCGCGACTTTGCTCTTGGCTTCGCTGGTGATGTTGCGCCACACCCGGCCGTTTTCGGTGGTGATTTGTTCAGGGATGGGACCATCCGCATAAATGGTGTCACCGCTGTGGATAAAGAAATCCGGCAGGCGCAGGCGCATCGCTTCGTAGATGCGCATGCCGCCAATGTCAGGGTTGATGCCGAAGCCTTGGCCTACGGTGTCGCCGCTCCAGACGAAACGAATGTTGCGGCGGGTTTGCGGCACGCTGCGCAAGTGGCCGAACCACGGTTCGCTGGCGACGCCGCTCTGGGCGTCTTCAAATTGCACACGGTAGAAAATCGCCTGATCGGCGGGCAGCCCGGTCAGCTCGACCCGAGCGGTGAAGTCGGTACGGGCATCGGCCAGCGGCGAGACAAAACGCCGAGGGTTGGGAAACAGGCTGCGGGTGTCCCACTCCACCACCATCTGCGCCGGGCGGTCGCTGCGGCTCCAGATGATCGCCCGGTCACCGAGCAAATCGCCGGACTGTACACCGTCGGTGAGCTGTGGCCGATCCTTGACCGAAGCGATCACGGCCGGCGCCAGCCCCGGCAACAGCAGCCCGGCACCGACGGCTTGCATGACACGGCGGCGGCCGAGATTGAAATCGCTCATGGTGTTCTCCCTGAAAAAGGAAAAACTCAAGCACGCCTGGATGAATCCGACATGACACCGGCTCGCACACAGGGTTTCGTGTCAGGCCTTGGCCGGCTCCAGCGCCAACTCAACGGTTTCAGGCCGCTTCACCAGCGCATACACCACCGCCGTCAGCAAACTCCCCGCCACAATCGCCAGCAAATACAGCAACGCATGGTTGATCGCATTCGGGATCAACATCACGAACAACCCACCATGCGGTGCCATCAGCTTGCAGCCGAAATACATCGACAACGCACCGGTCAGCGCACCACCGGCAATGCTCGCCGGAATCACCCGCAACGGGTCTTTCGCCGCGAACGGAATCGCCCCTTCAGAGATAAAGCACAAGCCCAACACCAGCGCCGCTTTACCGGCCTCGCGCTCGGTCTGAGCGAACTTGCGCCGGGCGATGAACGTGGCGATGCCCAGGCCAATCGGCGGCACCATACCGGCCGCCATGGTCGCGGCCATCGGCGCATAACTCTGCGACGCCAGCAGTCCCACCGAGAACGCATACGCGGCTTTGTTGATCGGTCCGCCGAGGTCGACGCACATCATGCCGCCCAGCAACACGCCGAGCAGAATCGCGTTGGTGGTGCCCATGCTGTCGAGGAAATGCGTGAGCCCGGCGAGCATCCCCGCCACCGGTTTACCGACCACGTAGATCATCACCAGGCCGGTAAACAGACTCGCCAGCAACGGGATGATCAGGATCGGCTTCAGCGCTTCGAGGCTTTGCGGCAACCGCGCATAACGATTGATCGCCTGCGCCGCGTAACCAGCAATGAAACCGGCAATGATCCCGCCGATGAAACCGGCACCCAACGTACTCGCCAGAAGGCCGCCGATCATCCCCGGCGCCAGGCCCGGGCGATCGGCAATCGAGTAGGCGATGTAACCTGCGAGCAACGGCACCATCAGTTTGAATGCAGTGTCACCGCCGATCTGCATCAGCGCCGCCGCCAGCGTGCCCTCCTCCTTGAACGCGGTGATGCCGAACACGAACGACAGGGCGATCATCAGACCGCCCGCCACCACCATCGGCAACATGAACGACACACCGGTCAGCAAGTGTTTGTAGACGCCGGTTTTCTCTTGCTTGGCAGGACCTTTCGCCCCGGTCGCTGCGCTTTCCTGCGTGCCTTCGGCGAGGGCTTTGTTCAGCGTTGCTTCGGCTTGTTTGAGCGCAATGCCGGTGCCGCAACGGTAAATTTTCTTGCCGGCAAAACGCTCGGTGGCGACTTCGATGTCCGCTGCCAGCAACACCACATCGGCATCGGCGATGGCCTGCGCGCTCAGCGGATTACGTGCGCCCACCGAGCCCTGGGTTTCCACTTGCAGGTCATAGCCCAAACGCTTGGCCGCTTGCTGCAAGGCTTCGGCTGCCATGAACGTGTGCGCCACGCCGGTCGGGCAAGCGGTGACCGCCACCAGGCGCGGGGCGCTTTTGGCGACGGCAAGAGGTTCGGCGACAGCGTCTGGCGCGAGATAAACCCGAGCCTCCTCGGCACCACGGCGCAGCACGGCTTCGACATCTTGCAGGGCCTGGGCCGGCGTGCTCTGAAAGACGCGTTTGCCGACAAATCGGGACATGTCTACCGGCGCGCTCGCCACCAGCAACACCCACTCGGCCGCTGAAAGGGTCGCCGCCGACAGTTGTTTTTCCGGATGCGCAACATCGGTGACTTCGACACTGGTGCTCCAGCCCTGACGCTGGGCCGCTGCATCGAGCAAACGGGCGCACAGCACACTGGTGACCATGCCGTTCGGGCAGGCAGTAACGATGGCTAACTTCATGACCAACCCTCTTATTGTTCTGTCAGGGGACGCACGCGCACACCCTGTTCGAGCTGCGCCAATTGCGCCGCATCGCTGATACCGAAACCGATCTGAGTGACCGCCAGCGCGGCAATCGCCGTGGCGGTGCGCAAGGTCTGCTCAGGCGTATCGGCGCTGAGCAATCCGTGGAGCATGCCCGCCAGCAACGAGTCGCCCGCACCCACCGTACTGGCGACACTGACCTTGGGCGGTGTGGCATGCAGCGCCGAGCCGACGCTGAACCAGTTCACACCCTCGGCACCGTGGGAAATCACCACATGCTCAATGCCTTGAGCGTGCAAGCGATTCGCCGCTTCGGCCTGGGCCAGGATCGAAACCACCTCGCAGCCCAGCACTTCAGCCAGCTCTTCGGTGTTGGGTTTGATCAGCCACGGTCCGGTCTTGAGCGCAGCCGCCAACGCTTCGCCGCTGGTGTCGAGAGCGACCTTCAAACCGAGATTTTTCAATCGTAGAATCAGCGCCTGCAACCACTGCGGGCTAACGCCTTGCGGCAAGCTGCCGGCGACGACGACAGCGTCATGCGACGGCGCTATCTGGTCGAGCCGATCCAGCAATGCCTGCTGCGCCGCCGCGCTGACCTGCGGCCCCGGACCGTTGAGGTCGGTGATGCGCCCGTCGCTTTCCGCCAGTTTGATATTGCTGCGGGTTTCACCGGGTACGCGAATGAACGCGTCGACAAAACCGCGTTTGGCGAACAGGGTTTCGAACGCTTGCAGGTTGTCTTCGCCGAGGAATCCGCTGACCGTCAGCTGATGCCCGAGGTCCGCCAATACCTGCGCCACGTTCACGCCTTTCCCGGCGGCATGGGTGTGCATGGTGTCGCTGCGGTTGACCTGACCGGGCTCCAGGCGCGACAACTCGACGGTGAGGTCGAGCGCCGGGTTGAGGGTCAGGGTAAGAATCCGGGCCATTACAGCGCCTCCACTAATGCGCGCACTTCATTGGCGCTGCCCACGGCCAGCGCCTGCTGGGCAAGAATTTGAGTCTGGCTGAGGCTGAGTTCGCGAATCCGCGCCTTGACCTCGGCGATGCTGCGGCCACCGACACTGAGCTCATCCACACCCAACCCGACCAGCACCGGAACCGCCAGCGGATCGGCCGCCAGCTCACCGCAGACACCGACCCATTTGCCGTTGGCGTGTGCCGCGCGCACGGTGATGTCGATCAGTTGCAGCACCGCCGGGTGCAAGCCATCGGCCTGAGCGGAAAGCGTCGGATGACCACGGTCGATGGCCAACGTGTATTGCGTCAGGTCGTTGGTGCCGACGCTGAAAAAGTCGACTTCCCTGGCCAGCACCGGCGCCAGCAATGCCGCCGATGGCACCTCGATCATGATCCCCAGTTGCAGGTCCGCGACCGGGATTTCCAGTCGCAAGCGTTCGGTCATGTCCCGGGCCTGACGCCACTCATCGACGCTGCCGACCATGGGAAACATGATCCGCAGCGGACGGTTGTCGGCAGCGCGCAACAAGGCGCGCAGCTGCGCTTCCATGATCTGCGGCCGTTGCAGGGTCAGGCGAATGCCGCGCACGCCGAGGAACGGGTTTTCTTCCTTGGCGATCGGCCAATACGGCAGCGGTTTGTCGCCGCCGACATCGAGGGTGCGCACCACCAGCGGCCGCCCGGCGAGGCCATCGAGGACACGACGGTATTCGGCTTCCTGGGTCGCCTCGTCCGGCGCTTGCGGGTGGGCCATGAAAATCAGTTCGGTGCGCAGCAGGCCAATGCCTTCGGCGCCCTGCTCCACCGCGCTGGTCACACCGGCGCTCTCACCGATGTTGGCGAACACTTCAACCGCGTGTCCGTCGGTGGTCAGCGCCGGTTGATGGCGTTGTTCGGCGGCAGCCTTCAAACGTTGTTCGCGGGTATCGCGCTCTTCGGTGGCGCGTTGCAAGGTCGCCGTGTCGGCGTCCACATGCAAGCGACCGCGCTGGCCATCCAGCAACAACGGCGTGCCCGGCGCCAGCAGCAACACCGCAGGGCCGGCGCCGACCAGCGCCGGAATGCCGAGGGCACGGGCGACGATGGCGCTGTGGGCCGTGGCGCCGCCACGGGCGGTGAGAATGCCGGCGACGCGAGTCGGGTCAAGACGTGCCACATCGGACGGACCGACTTCATCCATCACCAGAATGTACGGCTGATCCGGTTCGCTCGGGGTTTCGATGCCACAGAGTTGCGCCAGTACCCGTCGGCCAATATCACGCAAATCGGCGGCGCGTTCGGCGAGCAATGCGTCCTGCAATGATTCCTGCTGCCTGGCCGCCGCTTCGATCACCGACATCCACGCTGCTTCGGCGCTTTCACCTTGCTTGAGACGGGTGTCGACTTCATCGGTCAATTCCGGGTCGTCGAGCATTTCCTGATGGGTAATGAAAATCTCGCGAATGGCCTTGGCCTTGCTGCGCTCGATCAAGCCCTGGATGTCGTTGCGTACCGACGCCAGCGCTTGCTTGAGACGCTCGCGTTCAACTGCGGCGGATTCACCGCGCAGCGGGTACTCGATGGTTTGCTGGACTTGAATGTGCGCCGGTCCGATGGCGATTCCCGGTGCGGCAGCGATCGCTTGCACCACGCTACCGGACACCGGTGCCAACAGCACTTGGGCTACCTCGACGACGTCTTCGCGCGGCTGACTCACCGGCGGCAGCGGCTCGACCTCTTCACCGAGGCCTTCTTCGATAACGGCCAACAGCGCTGGCAAGGCATCGGCGGCGATACCTGGCTCGGCGATGATTTCCAGCACCTGACCACGACGGGCGCCGAGGCTGAGCAGTTTGCTCAAGCTCTTCACCGACACGGCGCTGTCCTGACCATCGACGATGCGAATGCGGATCTCACCTTCAAAACTTTTCGCCAGTTGCGCGAGGATTTTCGCCGGGCGCGCATGCAAACCGTGGGCGTTGGCAAGCGCAATACGTGCGCTCGGCCAGTCGGCCGGCAGTTCGCCGCCGAGCACTTCCAACACTGCGCGACAACTGGTGGCGCGGCCCAACTCATGGCCGCGACCTTCAATCAGCAGCGCGCACAAGCGTTCGAGCAAGGCTTGATGGGCCTCGCCGAGGCTGGCCAGGCAAAACAATCCGTTCAGCGGCTGACCGAGGTAACGCAGCGGTTTGTCCGGAGTGACGAAGGCCAGCCCCGGGCGCTTGACCGTTTGCTCGCTGTGCAGCCACCACAGGCCATCGCCCAGCGGTAGCGCTTCGACCTGCTGCAATACGGCAGAGAAACCGTTGCTCACGCAGTCGGCGTGACGAAGCAAGCGCGCACCACGCCAGACCAGCTCTTCGAAATCTTCGGCGGCCACGCCTAAACCGATCATCTGCGCATCCAGCGCCAACTCCTGCGGCGCACCTTGCAGCAATTTCAGCAAGGCTTCGGCGGAACCGGCGCGACGCAGGGCCTGGCCCAGATCGGTCTCGCCGAGGGCCCGAGTCAGCAGTTGCAGCAAGCGCAGGTGTTCATCGGATTTGGCCGCGATACCGATCGCCAGGTAGACGATCTGCCCGTCGCCCCAGTCCACGCCTTCGGGAAACTGCATCAGGCGCACGCCAGTGGAAAACACCTGGTCGCGGGTTTCTGGCGTACCGTGAGGGATGGCAATACCTTGACCGAGAAAGGTCGAGCCCTGGGCTTCGCGTGCCTGCAAGCCGGCGAGGTAGCCCTCGGCAACGAGGCCATCGACAACCAGATGCCGGGCCAGCAATTGCAACGCTGCGGACTTATCCACAGCCGACTGGCCCATGGATATCTGCTCTACAGTGAGCTCGAGCATACCTTTCTCCCTTTTTGGCGCCTGTGGGCACCAGGTATTGTTTTGAATGATTCAGCTTACGCGCTTGTCGCAGGACAATATTTGGCGGTTTCACGGCAGAACCGACCAAAAGCGCTGATAACGTAGAAAATACGCTTGCTGAATCGTTTAATCTAGAATGATTGGCACGTTACTCGATAATCTCTCAGTCTTGAAGCCCAATTGTCGGATGCGTGGCGACGATGGTCGACTGCCTGAATCGGGTAGGATTGACGAAAATGTCGGGCATGCTCGAAAAAACAAGGAACTCGCGGGTTGAAACTCAGTGATATCGCCCAGTTGGCTGGTGTGTCCGTTACCACCGCCAGCTACGTCATCAACGGCAAGGCCGAACAACAACGCATCAGCAGCGCCACTGTCGAGCGCGTGCGCGCGGTGGTCGAACAACACGGCTTCACGCCCAATCCCCAGGCCGCCGGGCTGCGCAGTCGCCATACCCGCACCTTGGGTTTCATTTTGCCGGACCTGGAAAACCCCAGTTACGCGCGAATCGCCAAATTGCTGGAGCAAGGTGCGCGGGCGCGCGGCTATCAGTTGCTGATCGCCAGTTCCGACGATGCGCCGGACAGCGAACGGCAATTGCTCAAACTGTTCCGCGCGCGGCGCTGTGATGCACTGATCGTCGCCAGTTGCCTGCCGACCGGCGACGACAGCTATCGCCAATTACAGGCCAAAGGCATTCCGATCATCGCCATCGACCGGGTCATGGAGCCGGAACATTTCTGCTCAGTGATCAGCGACGATCGCGAAGCCAGTCTGCAACTGACTCGCAGCCTGCTCGACCCGCTGCCCAAGCAGATCGCCTTGATCGGCGCACGCCCTGAACTGAGCATCAGCCAGGAACGGGCCGCCGGTTTCAAAGAGGCGCTGAACGGGTTCAAAGGCGAAGTGCTGATCGAACACGGCGAATCCTTCAGCCGTGAATGCGGCAAACAGTTGATGGAAGAGTTACTGCAACGCGTAGGGCATTTGCCCGAAGCGCTGGTGACCACCTCCTATGTTTTGCTGCAGGGCGTGTTCGATGCCTTGCACGACTTCCCGCTCAAGACACGCCCGCTGCGTCTTGGCACATTCGGTGATACGCAATTGCTGGACTTCCTGCCGTTGCCGGTCAACGCCATGGCCCAGCAGCATCAGTTGATCGCCGACAAAGCCCTGGAGCTTGCCCTGGCGGCCATCGAGCAATCCGATTACCAACCCGGCGTACAAGCCATCGCGCGTACGTTCAAGCAGCGGATTCGTCAGGACTGAGCCATGGACCTGATCGACACTCACACCCACCTGGACTTTCCGGACTTCGACGCCGATCGTCAGGCGCTGATGACCGAAAGCCGCGCGCTCGGCGTGCGGCAGATGGTGGTGCTGGGGGTTTATCAAGGTAATTGGCAGCGCGTCTGGGAGCTGGTGCAAAGCGATCCCGACCTGCATGCCGCGTTCGGTTTGCACCCGGTCTATCTGGACGACCATAGCCCCGAACACCTGACGGAACTCGGCGACTGGCTGACCCAGCTGGCCGGTCATCGGCAACTGTGCGCGGTGGGCGAAATCGGCCTGGACTACTTCATCGAAACCCTTGACCGCGAGCGCCAGCAAGGGTTGTTCGACGCACAACTGCAACTGGCAGCGGACTTCCATCTTCCCGCACTGATTCATGTACGACGCAGTCACGCCGCGGTGATCGCCACGCTCAAGCGCTTCAAGTTGAAACGTGCCGGGATCATCCACGCCTTTGCCGGTAGCCGTGAAGAAGCCCGGGAGTACATCAAGCTTGGCTTCAAACTGGGCCTGGGCGGTGCGGCGACCTGGCCGCAGGCACTGCGCATGCACCGCGTGCTCGCCGAGTTGCCGCTGGAATCGGTGGTGCTGGAAACCGACTCCCCGGACATGGCGCCCGCCATGTTCCCCGGTCAGCGCAACAGCCCGGCGCACCTGCCGGCGATTTGCGCGGCACTGGCCGAGATCATGCTCATCAGCCCAGAGCAATTGGCCGCCACCAGTACCGCCAATGCCCGTGAACTGTTCAACTGGTAATCAGTCCGTATGCGCCTTGGCGGCTTCAAGAATCAAGGTCATGTGCTGACGCTGACGAGCAAACCGTAAAGCGATGAAGTAAACGAAAATCGCCACCAACGAAACATTCATCTGCTCCACGACGCTGAGCAGTCCGACCCACTCCAACACCAGTGCCACCAACAACGCAGTGCACACCGTGACCAACAGGCTTGCCTTCAACATGGCCACCGAGTCCAGGGACTTGAAGCGCTTGATCTGTTTCGGGTCATTCAACTGCAAGGCTTTCTGGCAGTGAGAACAGGTGAAGGGTTCATTGATTGCAATGGCATTGAGCTGCCAGGGCTTGAGTAACAGCGTGCGCTGGCAATGGGCACAATGCCCCTGAATTCCATGCGTAGCTGTAGACATGACGGGGCCTCCTCTGTGTCGATGATGTGGATCTTCGTTCATTGAAGACGAAAAATCAGAAGGCGGAGAAAAACAGGAGAATGCTTACCCGGAAAGGGGAAAAGTATTACAAAAACTTCAGACCCCCACAGATCCTGTGGGAGCGGGCCCGCTCCCACATTTTATCTCTGTCGTGTCGTTAAACCCGGAACGCGCTGATCAACTGTTTCAGCTCCACCACCTGCGCCGACAACGCGCGGCTGGCATCCTCAGTCTGATGCGCGCCTTCGGCGGTACGCTCGCCGGCGCGGTTGATCTCGACGATGTTCTGGTCGATGTCATGGGCCACGGCGGTTTGCTGCTCTACGGCGGCGGCGATTTGCTGGTTCTGGTCGACGATCATGCCCACCGCGCCGAGGATGTTTTCCAGTGCCTGCTGGACCTTTTCCGACTGCCCCACGGTGCCGTTCGCCATCTCATGACTCACGCCCATTGCCTTCACCGCGGCGCCGACACCACCATGGAGCCTGGCGATCATCTGTTCGATTTCCTCGGTTGATTGCTGGGTGCGTTTGGCGAGGGTCCGGACCTCGTCCGCCACCACCGCAAAACCACGCCCCTGCTCTCCGGCCCTCGCCGCTTCGATCGCAGCGTTCAGCGCCAACAGGTTGGTCTGCTCGGCAATGCTCTTGATCACTTCCAGCACACGGCTGATGGACTGACTGTCGCTGGCCAGTTGATTGATCACCAACACCGATTGATCGATCTCACTCGCCAGCGCGGCGATGCTGCCCTGCTGTGACTGCACCAACCCACGACCACTGATGGTTTCATCGTTGACGCTGTGGGCACTGCTGACCGCTGCAGCAGCACTGCGCGCAACCTCCAGCGACGTAGCCGACATCTGATTCATCGCCGTAGCGACCTGCTCGATCTGCGTACGCTGACCGGCGACAGCCTGGTTGCTTTGCGCAGACACGTTTTCCACCTGCCCAGCCTGGCGCTCGACTTCACTGACGGTTTGCCCGACGCGTTCGATCAGATCATGGATTTTTTTCACGGTGCCATTGAACACCTCGCCCAACTCGCCCAGCTCATCACGGCTGTGGGCACTGAACGTGACCGTCATATCGCCGGCCGCCACTTTGTCCATCACCCCGCCAAGGCGTTTGAGCGTGGTGCGGGTCGAGAAATAGAAGCCGCCGTACAGGTAAAAAATCAGTACAAACACCACCGACAGCGCTACAGCCTGCATGATCATGTGCGTGCGGTTTTGCTCAAGGCGCTGCTGCAACTGGGTGTCGAGAAATGTCAGGGTGGCTTCATTAAGCTGGTAAGTCTGATCCATCAGGCCCGTGACCTGATCGTAAAAAGCCTGCCACGGCGCATCCAGCGTGTCGGCCATCACCACCTGCTCTTCGAACAACTCGCTGGCCTTCTTCAACGATGCCTTGCTGCTGTCAGCCTGGGCAGCCAGGGTTTCCCGCGCGGCTTTGCTGGAGCTCAAAGCGTCTTGCAACTTCAGGCCATATTCACCCTGAAGTTTTTCAATCTGCGACAGCAATTCATCAAAACGGGTGCTCGACGCCGAATTGAGAAAACCCTGCCCCAACGAATAGGTGCCCATCGCCCGGCCCTCACCCAGAATCTGGGTGACACGCGGCGTGACGACGGTCACGAGCTCGCTCAACTGGCGCATGTCGCTCTGATTGTCGCGACTCAGACCGGCCTGGCTGGTGATGATCTGGCTGAAAATCTGCGCGCTGCCAACCATTTTGCCGATCAGCGCACTTTTGCTTTGCAGGGAGTTTTCCGTTTGCTGAGCCTTGAACGCGGCAAGCATTTCATCGCGCTTGCCGTCGAACACCGCGATCTGCTCCGGATCGGTGGTCATCGCGGTCAGCCCTTGCAGGCGCGCCAGAATGCTTTGTTCGAGTGTGGTGATCTGCGATTCGACGTTACTGGCCTTACCCGACTGACCGAGGGTGACGTTGATCTGCACCAGATTGTTCAGGGTTTCCAGATCGCGCCGTAGCGTCAGACTGCTGCCCAGCAAATCGAGGCTTTGCAGCTCGATGCGGGTGCCCTGAAATTCGCGATAGGAGTCGCGCACCAGGTAGAAGTTGGTCACCAGCATCGGCACCAGGAACAGGACGCTGATCAGGCTGAACTTCATGCCGAAGCTCAAGCGGTTCATCAGTGCGACGGCGGGATAGAGCAAGCTCTTCACTGTGAAGTCTCCCTTTGATTTCTTATTTTTATTGGCAGGCGCAGCCAGGCAGCAGATAGCCACCATTGGGCGCTATCCCTGTATAGCTCAAATCAGGGGATGGTTTTGTAACTTAAGGTTAACGAAGGGGGATGTTTTGGTTGGTTCGTGATGCATCCGCGACATCAGCTCGGTTGTCAGATCGTCATCGCCAGCAGGCTGGCTCCCACAGTTTGAAATGCGTAAGGACCAGACAATCAGGCCGGCCGGTAGGCCGCCTCGGCTGCGGGCTGCCCTAAGGCAACACCGTCCAAAGCGCAAACCCCGCATACCAAAGCACCGCCGCCCGCAGCAGTAATTCCCAGATCCGATCAAGACTATTGATGCCCTCAGGCCCAACCATCGGCGCCGGGATTTCAGCAGCCACCAACCCGGCCTTCTCGATCAGCTGCGCGGCACTGATGTTCCAGTTCAACAACTCATGCAACATCACCCGACTCACCGCAACAAAATTGCCGACCAGGGCAAAGCTCGCCGCCAGCAAACGCACCGGTACCCAATCAAACGCATGGCGCAACTGAGCAGCACGCTCGACCACCGCGGAGTTCTGTCCATGCTCCTCAGCCAAAGCGAGCAACCGGTAACTCAGGGCTGCGACCGGCCCCAACAGGAAGTACCAGAAAATCACCGCAAAAAAGCTCTGGTATGCCTCCCACAACAAATGCCCTTCGACCCGCTCCAGCAGTTGCTCGCCACTGTCGGCACAGATCTCCAGGTCACGCTTGGCGACATGGGCCGCGGCTTGCAGGTCTTCCCGGCGCCAGGCGTCGCGAAACGGCCCGAGACCCGCCAGCAGATCGCCGCGCCCCAGACTGTAAATCACCACCAGTAGATGCACCGGCAACGCCAGCAAGCCGTAAGCCACCGGGTCCAGCACCAGCAACAGCAGCCCCAGCAGCGCGACCGGCAACAACACCAGCACGAGCAAAACCAGCCATGGCTTTTTCGCCAGGCGCGGGCTGGATTCGAGTTTATGCAGCTCGCGTACCCAACCGCCATCTCTCTGAATCTGGTGGCGCAAGGCCGAGAACTTCTCAATCCATACCGCCAACAGCAACACCAGAAAACTCATTGTCGCTCCTCTTTTTCCACTGCGGCGTTAGCCAGCGCCGCGCGATAGCGTGCCCAGTCGAACGCCGGTCCCGGATCCGTCTTGCGCCCGGGCGCGATGTCGCTATGCCCGCAAATACGCTGTGGGGTAATGCCCGTGAAGACGTTTTGCAGTTGCCGGGTCAGGGCAATCAACGCGTCGTATTGAGCATCGGTGAACGGCAGATCATCCGTGCCCTCCAGCTCAATGCCCAGGGAAAAATCGTTACAGGTTTCCCGCCCCTCGAAACTCGAAACCCCGGCGTGCCAAGCGCGCTCGAGGCAGGAGACAAACTGAGTAACCGCGCCATCACGTTCGATCAGAAAGTGCGCAGACACCCGCAGATCGGCAATCCCCTCAAAGTAAGGGTGCTCCGTGACATCCAGGCGATTCTGGAAAAACTCCTGCACCTTGCCCGTGGCGAATTGCGCCGGTGGCAGGCTGATGTTGTGGATCACCAGCAGGGAAATTTCGCCCGTGGGGCGCGCATTGAAGTTGGGTGAGGGACACAAACGCACGTCCTGACACCAACCGCTCGCGGGGTCCAGCTGCATACCGATTCCTTCAACGACGACTGTGTTGGTGCCCAGTATGCCGCGATAGCCCCTCAGGACGCGATCACTTGCCGCGATTGAGGCCTCGCAGATTGCCGATCAGCCATTCAAGAGCCCGATTGCAGGAGGGAATCGACCAAATGCAGGCTTCAGAGCGATGGCAATGTCTCGGATGCCTTGGGTTGCTCCGCGCCATGGCCCTATAATCGGGCCACTTTGTTTGTGGAGCCCGCTATGCCGAATCTACGTCTCGCCGATTTGACCGCCGAAATCGAAGCCAACGTGCGCCGTGCGTTGCTCGAAGACGTCGGCAGCGGCGACATCACCGCGCAATTGATCCCGGCCGAACGCCTGGCCAAAGCCACCATCATCACCCGCGACGCCGCCGTCATCTGCGGTACTGCCTGGGTGGATAACGTGTTTCGGCAACTGGACCCGCGGGTTGCGGTGCACTGGCAGGTCGCCGACGGCGAACGGGTCAAGCCCAATCAAGTGTTGTTCCACCTCGAAGGCCCGGCTCGTTCGCTGCTGACCGGTGAACGCAGCGCGCTGAATTTCCTGCAACTGTTGTCCGGCGTAGCCACCCGCGCGCAGTACCTGGCCGACTTCGTGACCCAGACTCAGGTAAAACTGCTGGACACCCGCAAAACCCTGCCGGGGCTGCGCCTGGCGCAAAAATACGCCGTGACCTGCGGCGGTTGCCACAACCACCGCATCGGCCTGTACGACGCCTTCCTGATAAAGGAAAACCATATCGCCGCTTGCGGTGGCATCGCGCAGGCCATCGCCGCCGCACACAAGATCGCCCCGGGCAAACCGGTGGAGATTGAAGTGGAAAGCCTGATTGAGCTTAAAGAAGCCCTGGCGGCCGGCGCCGATATCATCATGCTCGACGAACTGAGCCTGGATGACATGCGCGAAGCCGTACGCCTTAACGGTGGCAAGGCAAAACTGGAAGCCAGTGGCGGGATCAACGAAAGCACCCTGCTGCCGATCGCCGAAACCGGTGTGGACTACATCTCGATTGGTGCGATGACCAAGGATGTGAAGGCCGTTGATTTATCGATGCGCTTGAGTCTCTGAGCCCCTCTTGCAATGAAAAACGCCAGCCTCGACAAGGCTGGCGTTTTTGCATCAGACCACCAGATTGTTCATCTCGCAGTACTCTTCCCACTCGACTCCCAAGACCTCGGCGGCCTCTTTGTGCAGTTCAAGGCGTTTGACCTCGAACTCTTCAGGGGTTGAAGTGTACTTGAGTGTCAGCTCCCACGGCTGCAAGCCCTGGGCTTCGGCCTCATCCTCGAACGCCCACTGAATCTGGTCTTTCTGATCGTCGGCTGGCAGGTCCTTGATCTCGTCCATCAGTTTGGACGCGTCCAGCACGTACTTCTTCAGGGCTTCTTCGTGTCGTTGTTCTTGAGTCAATTCTTTCACGGTCATGGCGTTCTCGCTGATCATGGGAATGGAAGATGGATCTGGATCATCAAGGATCTCTCTGACGCAAAAAACCGATTGCAGCCCGGTTTGTCTGGCCTTCAGAACCATTCGGGATCATCTGAAAACTGCTGGGCGAAGCTCATGCAGGCATCGAATATAGGACGTTTGTCGGACGATTTACACGACTCTTTACATCCATCCACAAAAAAACCGTTCATCGCCCGTGGCACTCGGGAACATTAGACCAGCCTCCAAGCCATAGCGATGCGCCATATGGCACTTCACATGGAACTCAAGCGATGCGGAGTTTTTCGAAGCTTTCGTCTGTACTGTCCACCAGCACAATGACGGCTGTGCTGGGACTTCTGGCGCTACCGAGAACGGCACTGGCCGGCATTGAACTGAGCAACAGTTACACGT
This sequence comes from Pseudomonas sp. NFX224, assembly GCF_048565165.1. Lineage (NCBI taxonomy): Bacteria > Pseudomonadati > Pseudomonadota > Gammaproteobacteria > Pseudomonadales > Pseudomonadaceae > Pseudomonas > Pseudomonas sp. NFX224. The sequence goes on from NZ_CP183416.1 coordinate 2,109,718, forward strand.
CCACCAACAGCAAAGTGATCGCTATCCACAATGAGTACGGCAAAGACGTTCTGGTCAATACAGAATTCGACGTCAGTGACCTGAAGGCAATGCAAACCACCCTTAACGATCAAGCGTGCAGGATCGCGAAATGGATCAGCTCAAACGCACGGTCGACGATTTGAGAAACAAGCTGAAGTAAGAAGGGATGGTGCCCGAGACAGGAATCGAACCTGCGACCTTCGCGTTACGAGTGCGCTGCTCTACCGACTGAGCTACACGGGCAGTGGGCTAAACCTAGCATCGCGAAGCAATACCGGCAACTTCGACCCGTATCCCGGTTTTTCACCGGATAAAAAAAGGTTCTCCACGGAATCCCGGGAAACACAGAAACAAGAACGCCGATTTGATTGATGATGTTCGTGCGAGCAAACACATCTAACAAACCGGCGTTCTTATGCGCGATATTAATACTTTCCTTCCGTTTTGGGAGGGCTTTTCTGTCGTCACGATCAAGCCTGAGGGTGATGCCCTACGGATCGAACTGACTCCTCACGCCACCCGATTTCCTTCCTGTGGCGGCTGCCAAAAGCCTTGTTCAACCACTCATGAGTATTGCGAGCGAACCGTTCGCGATTTGCCCATTCTCGGCCGCGCGGTACGCCTCAGCGTGCTGCTCAGGCGCGTTGGCTGCCGCGACTGTGGCAAACGCATGGAGGCCGTGAGTTGGCTGGATCGCTATGCGCGCATGACACGCCGCTTGGCTGATGCGGTTATTCAGGCCAGCGAACGCCTTCCCACCCTGCACGTGGCCCAGATGTTTGGGCTGCATTGGGACACCGTGCGGTTGCTGGAGCGTCGGGCCTTGCAAGCGGCATTGAGCGAGTTGCCGACGGCTCAACCACGACGCCTGGTGATGGATGAATTCGCGCTGTTTAAAGGGCATCGCTACGCCAGTGTTGTGTTGGATGCCGATACGCGACGAGTGCTATGGATCGGCGAAGGTCGCAGCCGGGCGGCAGTTCGGCCCTTTTTCGAAGAGCTTGGGCCAGAGGGATGTGCTCGAATCGAAGCGGTGGCAATGGACATGAACACTGCGTTTGACCTGGAGGTTCGTCAGCACTGCCCGAAAGCGCGTGTGGTCTACGACCTCTTTCATGTGGTGGCCAAATATGGCCGAGAGGTCATTGACCGGGTCCGCGTCGACGAAGCTAACCGATTGCGTCATGACAAGCCGGCTCGCAAGGTCATCAAGCAGGCGCGATGGCTATTGCTGCGCAATCCACAGAATCTGAAAACGCCGGAACAGCAGGTTCGCTTGCAAGATTTGTTGGCGGCCAACCAATCGCTGATGACGGTGTATTTGATGAAGGCTGAGCTCAAAACACTCTGGACACCGAGTGCTGCCTGGGCTTGGCGATCGGCCTGGAAGCAATGGCTGCGCCATGCTCATGAAAGCGAACTACCGGCACTGATCCAGTTCGCCAATCGGCTGAAGGCTTACTGGCGAGGCATCGTCAGTCGGGTTCGCTGGCCGATGCACACAGGGCAGTTGGAAGGTATAAACAATCGAATAAAGGTCATCAAACGGATGGCGTACGGTTACCGGGATAGCGAATTCTTTTTCATGAAGATCAAGAGCGTCTTTCCCGGTAATCCGTGAAGAACCTAAAAAAAGGCCCCGCAGCTTTCACTGCGGGGCCTTTCTTACAACGTTGAAGCGGTCAAGCCGGCGCGTGATTAAACGCCCGAAGCCTTGGCTGCTGCTACGTCTTTGATGGACAGCTTGATACGGCCGCGGTTGTCCACGTCCAGTACCAGTACTTCCACTTCCTGGCCTTCTTTCAGGATGTCGGTCACTTTCTCTACGCGAGCGTCGCTCAGCATGGAGATGTGAACCAGACCGTCCTTGCCTGGCAGGATGTTGACGAATGCGCCGAAGTCGACGATGCGCTCAACCTTACCGACGTAGATCTTGCCGATTTCGGCTTCAGCGGTGATGCCCAGAACGCGCTGACGTGCAGCTTCAGCCGCTTCCTTGGTTTCGCCGAAGATCTTGATCGAGCCGTCGTCTTCGATATCGATCGAAGCCTTGGTCTCTTCACAGATCGCACGAATGGTCGCGCCGCCTTTACCGATGACATCACGGATTTTGTCGGTGTCGATTTTCATCGCGATCATGGTCGGTGCGTTGGCCGACAGTTCGGTACGCGACTGGCCGATGATCTGGTTCATCTGACCGAGGATGTTCAGGCGCGCTTCCAGGGCTTGGCCCAGAGCGATTTCCATGATTTCTTCGGTGATGCCCTTGATCTTGATGTCCATCTGCAACGCAGTAACGCCTTTGGCGGTACCGGCTACTTTGAAGTCCATGTCGCCCAGGTGGTCTTCGTCGCCCAGGATGTCGGTCAGAACAGCGAACTTCTCGCCTTCTTTAACCAGGCCCATGGCGATACCGGCAACCGGCGCCTTCATAGGCACACCGGCGTCCATCAGAGCCAGGGAAGCACCGCAAACGGAAGCCATCGAGCTCGATCCGTTGGATTCAGTAATTTCCGAAACAACGCGGATGGTGTACGGGAACACGTCAGCGGCAGGCAGCATGGCCGAAACCGAACGACGGGCCAGACGGCCGTGACCGATTTCGCGACGACCAGCGCCACCCATGCGACCACACTCGCCCACCGAGAACGGAGGGAAGTTGTAGTGCAGCATGAACGGGTCTTTTTTCTCGCCTTCCAGGGTATCCAGCAGTTGTGCGTCACGGGCGGTGCCCAGAGTCGCAACCACCAGAGCCTGGGTTTCACCGCGGGTGAACAGAGCCGAGCCGTGGGTCTTTGGCAGAACGCCGACTTCGATGTTCAACGGACGTACGGTCTTGGTGTCGCGACCGTCGATACGTGGCTTGCCGTTTACGATGTTTTCGCGAACGGTGCGGTATTCGATTTCGCCGAAAGCCGCTTTGACTTCGCTGGACGAAGGCTGGCCTTCTTCACCGGACAGCTTGGCAACGACCTGGTCCTTCAACTCGCCCAGGCGAGCGTAACGGTCGGCCTTGACGGTGATGGTGTAAGCCTGAGAGATCGCTTCGCCGAACTCGGCACGGATAGCGCCCAGCAGCTCGGTGGCTTCTGGTGCAGGAGCCCAGGTCCAGGTTGGCTTGGCAGCTTCAGCGGCCAGTTCTTTAACGGCGTTGATCACCACCTGGAACTCGTCGTGAGCAAACAGTACGGCGCCCAGCATCTGGTCTTCGGTCAGCTCTTTGGCTTCCGATTCAACCATCAGTACGGCGTCCGAAGTACCGGCAACGACCATGTCCAGGCTCGAAGCAGCCTGTTGCTCGTAGGTCGGGTTCAGCAGGTAGCCGGTGCTTTCGTGGAAAGCAACGCGGGCAGCGCCGATCGGGCCATCAAAAGGAATGCCGGAGATCGCCAGCGCAGCCGAGGTACCGATCATCGCAGCGATGTCCGGATCGGTCTTCTTGCTGGTGGAAACGACGGTGCAGACGACCTGCACTTCGTTCATGAAACCTTCCGGGAACAGCGGACGGATCGGACGGTCGATCAGTCGGGAAGTCAGGGTTTCTTTTTCGGAAGGACGGCCTTCGCGCTTGAAGAAACCGCCAGGGATCTTACCGGCAGCGTAAGTCTTTTCCTGGTAGTGAACAGACAGAGGGAAGAAGCCCTTGCCTGGATCGGCTTGTTTGGCACCGACTACGGTCACCAATACGCTGACGTCGTCGTCAACGGTGACCAATACTGCGCCGGAGGCCTGACGGGCGATACGGCCAGTCTCGAGGGTAACGGTCGACTGACCGAACTGGAATTTTTTGATTACCGGGTTCACGGTGTCCTACCTTCTTTTGTGGCTCTTGGGGAAACGGGTTTCTTGCGAAATTCTTGGGCAATGTCGGGAATCGGCCCGACCGGTTGTCCGGGGTGTACTCACACAGGTAAAGCAGACATCCAGATAAAACTTGAGGCTGGGAGCCTGCCATGCGCCGGCGGAAAACCGCTGACGCACGACAGACAACCAACCTCTAGCGCAATCGCTTATTAGCGACGCAGACCCAGGCGACCGATCAGAGCGCTGTAACGGCTCACGTCTTTGCCTTTCAGGTAGTCCAGCAGCTTGCGACGCTGGTTAACCATGCGGATCAGACCACGACGGGAGTGGTGATCTTTACCGTTGGCCTTGAAGTGACCTTGCAGTTTGTTGATGTTGGCGGTCAGCAGTGCAACTTGCACTTCTGGCGAACCAGTGTCACCAACAGCTTGCTGGTAGTCAGCTACGATTTGAGCTTTTTCTTGAACGTCGAGAGCCATGAGGCAATCCTTTTATCAGGAAACTGTTTCAGAAAAACAGTTTCAACAGGCCAGGGACAAATCCCTGTATCTAAAAATGAGTAGTGACCGTGCCTGTTAACAGCCACCCTCGTTCGGTCATTCTGACCGAATCAGTCGACGTGGCGCGATGCGCCCGTCTTCGCTCACTTCACCGATACCGATGAAGCGACCATTGTGATCCTGTACCCGTACCATGCCAAACTTCGGAGCATCCGGAGCACGTACCGGCTGGCCGTTGAGCCAGTAGAACGCGCTCGCTTCCGAGAATTGCAGCAGTGGCCAATCCAGCAGGCCGCTGTCCGATGGCATCAGGAAGCGATCGACCGCTTCGTTGCCGCCTTCGGCATGTACCGCTTCCAGCTCTTCCAGAGTGACCGTCTGCGCCAGCGTGAAAGGCCCGGCCTGGGTACGTCGCAGTTCTGCCACGTAAGCGCCACAACCGAGTTGTTCACCAATATCCTCCACCAAGGTACGGATATAGGTGCCTTTGCTGCAATCCACTGCCAGTCGAGCAGTATCACCTTCGAAGGCCAGCAATTCCAAGCGCGTAATAGTAACAGAACGCGGTTCACGCTCCACTACTTCGCCAGCACGAGCCAGCTTGTACAGCGGTTGCCCATCACGCTTGAGTGCCGAGTACATCGGCGGTATCTGACTGATTTGACCGCGAAAACCCGGCAAAGCAGCTTCGACATCGGCGCGACCAACGGTCACCGGGCGCTCCTGCAAAACCTCACCCTCGGCATCCGCCGTGGTGGTGGTTTTGCCCAATTGCGCCAGGGTTTCGTAACCCTTGTCGGAATCGAGCAGATATTGCGAAAACTTGGTGGCCTCGCCGAAGCACAACGGCAACACACCGGTGGCCAAGGGATCAAGACTGCCGGTGTGCCCGGCCTTCTCAGCGTTGAGCAACCAGCGAACCTTCTGCAAAGCCGCGTTGGAAGTAAACCCCAGCGGCTTGTCGAGCAGGATGATGCCGCTGACGTTACGACGGATACGTTTGACCTGAGCCACCGGTTACTCCTTGGTGTCTTCGGCTTCTGCCGCAACCGGATGCTGATTGTCTTCAGCCACTGCGCGCTCGATCAATGCCGACAGGTGCGCACCGCGTACGACGCTTTCGTCGTAATGGAAGTGCAACTGTGGAACGCTGCGCAGCTTCATCTCACGAGCCAGCTGCATGCGCAGGAAACCGGCGGCGGAGTTCAGCACCTTGATGCTTTGTGCAATGTCTTCGGCACTGTCCTGCCCCATCACGGTGATGAAAATCTTGGCGTGACCGACGTCGCGACTGACTTCCACAGCAGTAATGGTGACCAGGCCTACGCGCGGGTCTTTGACTTCGCGACGGATCAGTTGGGCCAGCTCGCGCTGCATCTGATCGCCGATACGCTGGGTACGGCTATATTCTTTTGCCATGTCTTGTTACCTGTAACTGCCCCACGGTGAAACCCGTAAGGTCTGAAAGCGGCAAACGCCCGGCCTGACAGAAGCCAGACCGGGCGTTGCGTTTAGAGTCCGGACGATGCGCTGCACAATTGCATGCGGCAGGCCATCGCGGCTCTTGAAGTGCGCGAGTTAGAGGCTGCGAGCAACCTGAACCTTCTCGAAGACTTCGATCTTGTCACCGACTTTGACGTCGTTGTAGCTCTTCACGCCGATACCGCATTCCATGCCGGCACGTACTTCAGAAGCGTCATCTTTGAAGCGCCGCAGGGATTCCAGCTCGCCTTCGAAGATAACGATGTCTTCACGCAGTACACGGATTGGACGGTTACGGTGAACAACACCTTCGATAACCATGCAACCGGCGATCGCGCCAAACTTCGGCGAACGGAACACGTCACGCACTTCGGCGACACCCAGGATGTTCTCGCGAACATCGCTGCCGAGCATACCGGTCAGGGCTTTCTTGACGTCTTCGATGATGTCGTAGATCACGTTGTAGTAACGCATATCCAGACCTTCCTGCTCGACGATCTTGCGAGCGCCGGCATCGGCACGCACGTTGAAGCCGAACAGTACAGCGTTGGAGGCCAGTGCCAGGTTGGCGTCGGATTCGGTGATACCACCAACACCGCCACCCACTACACGCACTTGCACTTCGTCGTTGCCCAGGCCGTTCAAGGCACCGTTCAACGCTTCCAACGAACCACGGACGTCGGATTTGAGGACGATGTTGAGCGTCTTCTTCTCTTCCTGACCCATGTTTTCGAAGATGTTTTCCAGCTTGCCGGCGTGAGCGCGAGCCAGTTTGACTTCGCGGAACTTGCCTTGACGGAACAGAGCCACTTCACGGGCTTTCTTCTCGTCGGCAACCACGCTCATCTCGTCGCCAGCGTCTGGGGTACCGTCCAGGCCGAGAATTTCGACAGGGATGGCCGGACCGGCTTCCTTGATTGGCTTGCCGTTCTCGTCGAGCATGGCACGTACACGGCCATAGTTCGAACCGACCAGGACCATGTCGCCTTGACGCAGGGTACCGTCCTGAACCAGAACGGTAGCCACCGGGCCACGGCCCTTGTCCAGACGGGACTCAACCACGACACCACGGCCAGGAGCCGATGGAGTTGCAGTCAGTTCCAGAACTTCGGCTTGCAGCAATACGGCTTCGAGCAGTTCGTCGACGCCAGTACCCATCTTCGCCGAGACCGGTACGAATGGAGTGTCACCACCCCACTCTTCCGACGTCACGCCGTGAACGGACAGTTCGCTACGGATGCGATCGAGATCAGCGCCCGGCTTGTCGATCTTGTTCACTGCAACAACCAGTGGAACGCCGGCCGCTACTGCGTGCTGGACAGCTTCAATGGTCTGCGGCATTACGCCGTCGTCCGCTGCAACCACCAGGATCACGATGTCGGTCGCCTTGGCACCACGGGCACGCATTGCGGTAAACGCGGCGTGACCAGGGGTGTCGAGGAACGTCACCATGCCACGGTCGGTTTCAACGTGGTATGCGCCGATGTGCTGGGTGATACCACCGGCTTCGCCAGCAGCAACCTTGGCACGACGGATGTAGTCGAGCAGGGAAGTTTTACCGTGGTCAACGTGGCCCATTACGGTCACGACCGGAGCACGGGAAACTGCCTCACCTTCAAACTTCAGGGACTCGGCCAGGGAATCTTCCAGGGCGGTGTCGCTGACCAGGGTCACTTTGTGGCCCAGCTCTTCAGCAACCAGTTGGGCAGTTTCCTGATCCAGTACCTGGTTGATGGTCGCTGGAGTACCCAGTTTGAACATGAACTTGATGATTTCAGCAGCCTTGACCGACATCTGCTGAGCGAGATCGCCCACAGTGATGGTCTCGCCGATCTTCACTTCACGCACGACAGGGCCGGTTGGGCTCTGGAAACCGTGGGCGTTGCGTTTCTTCAGCTTGGCTTTGCCGCGACCACCACGACGGAAGCCATCGCTTTCTTCGTCGGTAGTACGTGGGGCAACGCGTGGCGCAGGCGCTTTCTCTTTGACCGAAGCACGATGCGGAGCGTTTTTGCGCTCACCATCGCCACTGCCGCGACGATTGTTATCGTCGGCACGTGGTTTGTCCGGACGGCGTGGTTCGTCACGCTTGCGAGCGTCGGCAGCTGGCGCTGCAGCCACGACCGGCGCGCTTTCACGCACAGGCTCGGCCACTGCAACAGGTGCAGCAACAGGTTCGGCTGGAGCGGTCGGCGCAGCAGCAGGCTGGCGACGCGCTTCTTCTTCGGCGCGACGCTTGGCTTCTTCTTCAGCCTTCTGACGAGCAGCATTTTCTACTGCGCGACGTTCATCCAGTTCACGCTTGCGCTCGGCTTCAATTTCTTCCGGGCTGCGCTGTACGAAGACTTTCTTCTTGCGTACTTCAACGCTGATGCTTTTGCTGCCAGCAACACGCAGGGTGCTGGTGGTTTTACGCTGCAGCGTAATCTTGCGTGGTTCTTCCACTTTCGCCTTGTGGCTGCTTTTCAAGTGAGTCAGCAACGATTGCTTCTCACTGTCAGTCACACTTTCTTCGGCGGCGGTGTGCGGCAGACCTGCCTCACGCATCTGCTGCAACAGGCGCTCTACCGGTGTTTTGACCTCATCGGCCAGTTGTTTCACCGTGACTTGCGTCATGCACTTCTCTCCTCAGGCCGCGCCTAATTACTCGAACCAGTGGGCTCGGGCGGCCATGATCAACTTGCCGGCACGATCATCGTCAATGCCGTCGATGTCGAGCAGGTCGTCAATAGACTGCTCGGCCAGGTCTTCGCGGGTAATTACGCCGCGCACCGCCAGTTCCATCGCCAAATCCTTGTCCATACCCTCAAGCGAGAGCAGGTCTTCGGCCGGATGGGCGTCTGCCAGCTTTTCCTCAGTAGCGATGGCTTTGGTCAACAAACGATCCTTGGCACGAGCGCGAAGCTCGTTGACGATGTCTTCGTCAAAGCCGTCGATGTTGAGCATTTCTTCCAACGGTACGTAGGCAATCTCTTCCAGGCTGGTGAAGCCTTCATCTACCAGCACCTGAGCCAGTTCTTCGTCGACTTCCAGCTCGTCGATGAAGTTGCGCAGGATGTCGCCGGTTTCTGCTTGCTGCTTAGCCTGGATGTCCGATTCGGTCATCACGTTCAGGGTCCAGCCAGTCAATTGGCTGGCCAGACGCACGTTCTGACCACCGCGACCGATGGCCTGAGCCAGATTGTCTGCGCCAACGGCGATGTCCATTGCATGGGCATCTTCGTCAACGATAATTGCCGCAACCTCGGCCGGGGACATGGCGTTGATTACGAACTGAGCCGGGTTGTCGTCCCACAGGACGATGTCCACACGCTCACCGCCCAACTCGCCCGACACTGCCTGGACGCGCGAACCGCGCATACCGATGCAAGCGCCCTGCGGGTCGATGCGTTTGTCCTTGGAGCGGACGGCGATCTTGGCGCGTGAACCCGGGTCACGGGACGCTGCCATCACTTCGATCAGGCCTTCAGCAATTTCCGGCACTTCGATGCGGAACAACTCGATCAGCATTTCCGGCGCGGTACGCGACAGGATCAGCTGAGGGCCGCGGTTCTCGGTACGGATTTCCTTGAGCAGCGCACGCAGACGCACGCCAACCCGGAAGGTTTCGCGAGAAATGATGTCTTCACGAGCCAGCAACGCTTCAGCGTTGTTGCCCAGATCGACGATCACGTTGTCGCGGGTCACTTTCTTCACGGTGCCGGAGATGATTTCACCCAGGCGTTCGCGGTAAGCGTCAACAACCTGAGCGCGCTCGGCTTCGCGAACTTTCTGCACGATCACTTGCTTGGCAGTCTGTGCAGCGATACGGCCGAATTCGATGGACTCGATTTTCTCTTCGACGACGTCACCGACCTTGGCGCCTGGATGCGTTTCAGCAACCTTGCTCGGCCAGGTTTCGATGGCCGGATCATCCAGGTCATCTTCTTCGACGACCGTCCAGCGACGGAAAGTCTCGTAAGCACCGGTGTGGCGATTGATTTCCACACGCAGATCGACTTCGTCCTCGAAACGCTTTTTGGTAGCAGTGGCCAGAGCCAGCTCCAGCGCTTCAAAAATTACGTTTGCCGGTACACCCTTTTCGTTGGATACCGACTCAACAACCAGCAGTACTTCTTTGCTCATCGTACGCCTCGCCTTTCGCAAGCCATTGGATCCGCGGGATCCGCGTCTCAGTCAAAACTGGGAATAATGTTGGCCTTGTCGATCATATCGATCGGCAACAGGAACTCATGGTCTTCAACCTGCACCACGACGTCCTGCTCTTCTACGCCGCGCAGAAGGCCCTGAAAGTTGCGTCGACCTTCAAAAGGCGAGCGCAGCTTGATCTTCACTTGTTCACCGGCAAATTTTGCAAACTGCTCAAGAGTGAACAGAGGGCGTTCCATGCCAGGCGAGGAAATTTCAAGGGTGTATTCAACGGAGATTGGATCTTCAACATCCAGTACACCGCTGATCTGACGGCTGACAATGGCGCAATCGTCCACCAGCACGCCGCCCTCTTTATCGATATAAACGCGCAACATCGAGTGACGACCCTGGGCCGAAAACTCAATACCCCAGCATTCATAGCCTAGGGCCACGACCACCGGGGCCAGCAAGGCCTGCAACTCTTCTAGCTTGCTCGACACCTGAACCCCCTAGTGCATGTATGTGCATGCTATGCAAAATAAAAAAATGGGCGAAACGCCCATCCTTGAAACGCCGTCGAACATCGGCGTTGAAAGTGTCCAGCTAACAAAAAGCCCCTTAAAAGGGGCTCCTTAAACTGGTTGCGGGGGCCGGATTTGAACCGACGACCTTCGGGTTATGAGCCCGACGAGCTACCAGACTGCTCCACCCCGCGACAAAGCTGGGGCGGAAGTATACGACCGATCCCCTACAGGGTCAATGTAACCTTCCACCTGCAAGAAAGCCCGCAACAGCGGGCTCTCCTGACTAATTGGTACCGAGAAGGGGACTCGAACCCCTACACCCTATGGGCACAACCACCTCAAGGTTGCGTGTCTACCAATTCCACCACCTCGGCAATACTACGTTTGAAACCCTTCTTACTTCTGCTCTTGAGCTGGAGGCACGTCAGTCGCTGGGGTAGCCGACTTTTGCTCTTGAAGCACCGGGACATCATCAGAAGCCGGTTGTTGCTTTGGAACTTCCAGAACTGCTGGATTTGGGAGACCTACTTGAGTCAGCTGGTGAGCCTTCTCTTTAGCAAAGTAACCTAACCCCAAGCTGGTTATGAAAAAACCTGCGGCAAGTATAGCAGTAAACTTACTAAGAAAGGTAGAGGAACCTTGGCTTCCGAACACAGTATTTGAAGCACCTGCTCCGAAAGACGCGCCAGCATCCGCACCTTTACCCTGCTGCAGCAATACGAGAGCAACTACGCCCAATGCACCCAACAGATGAAAAACGACTACGACTGTTTCCAGCATTTTTTCAGTTTCCCGCGGCGCGACAGATCGCACCGAACTCATCTGCATTCAGGGAAGCCCCACCAATGAGACCCCCATCGATATCCGGCATGCCGAACAGTTCGACCGCATTGGCCGCCTTCACGCTGCCGCCGTATAGAAGTCGCACACCTTGTGCGACTTCAGAATTCTCTGCCGCCAACTGGGCGCGGATGGCTGCATGCACATCCTGCGCCTGTTGCGGCGAAGCAGTCAGCCCGGTACCAATGGCCCAGACCGGCTCGTAAGCAATTACTGCATTTGCAAAGACACCGACACCCAGCTCGTCGATGATGCTGCTCAGCTGACGCGAGACAACTTCAACAGTCTTCCCCGCTTCACGCTGTTCAAGGGTTTCCCCTACACACAACACCGGGATCAAGCCACTTGCCTGTGCCGCTGCGAACTTGCGGATCAGCACTGCATCCTGCTCGCCCATAATCTGGCGGCGTTCGGAGTGCCCGACAAGCACCAGGGAACAACCTGCATCCACCAACTGACTCGGTGCAACTTCACCGGTCAACGCACCTTGTCCGGATTCCACCGCAGCATTCTGCGCACCAACCGAAATCGGCTTTTCCTGCAAGCCATCAATCACTTGATTGATATGCAGGCAGGACGGGAATACCGCGACATCAACACCACTCGGCAAGGCCAAGTCACGAAGGCCGTTGATCAGCTCAGCGACGCTGGCGCGGGTACCGTGCATCTTCCAGTTACCAGCTACCATAGGGCGACGCATGCTGTACCTCGTCGGTCAAAGTGGGCGCAGATGTTACCCAACACAATCATGGCTGGCAAGCCGAATTCAGGCAGAAACTTCAGCAACCAGTTTTGCCAGCTCTTCGGCGTAGCCGCGAACCTGCGTTTCGTCCTCGCCTTCAACCATGACACGCACCAGCGGCTCTGTTCCGGACTTGCGCAACAGCACCCGTCCGCGACCCGCCATGGCCTTGGTCACACGCTCGCTGGCCTCTTTCACCGATGGGTGATCGAGAGGGTTCGCACCACCACCAAAACGCACGTTGATCAACACCTGAGGGCATTTGCGCAGGGCCTGACGAGCCTGCCCCAAGCCTTCGGACCGAGTCTTCAGCGCCATCAGCACCTGCAGCGCGGCAATGATCGCATCACCCGTTGTGGTGTGGTTGAAGCACACGATATGCCCCGAGTTTTCACCACCCACCAGCCAGTTGCGTTCCAGCAGATCAGCGATGACATAACGATCACCGACATTGGCCCGCACAAATGGAATCGCCAGGTCCGCCAAAGCCAACTCAAGACCCAGGTTACTCATCAGCGTACCGACCACGCCGCCTTGCAGCTTGCCCCGCTCATGCAGATCACGAGCAATGATAAACAACAGCTCATCACCATCGACGATAACACCGGTGTGATCGACCATCAGAACGCGATCACCATCGCCATCGAAGGCGATACCCAGGTCTGCGTGCTCAGCCAGGACAGCAGACTGCAACTGTTCCATGTGCGTCGAACCACAGTTGTCGTTGATGTTCAAACCGTCGGGCTGCGCGGACAGCACCACGACCTCGGCGCCCAGCTCACGGAAAACGCTAGGCGCAACCTTGTAGGTCGCTCCATGGGCGCAGTCGATAACGATTTTCAGCCCAGCAAAACTGGTGCCGGTCGGCACACTGCTTTTGCAGAACTCAATGTAACGGCCGGAGGCGTCGTTGATTCGCGACACCTTGCCGATCTTGCTCGACTCGACAACTGTCATCGGGGTATCGAGCAACTCTTCGATCATGTGCTCGACCTCATCCGGTAGCTTGGTACCCTTGCCGGAGAAGAACTTGATGCCGTTGTCGTCATGCGGGTTGTGCGAAGCACTGATCACAATACCGGCTTCAGCGTGGAAGGTACGCGTCAGGTAAGCGATGGCCGGGGTCGGCATCGGGCCCAGGAGCATCACGTCGGCGCCCGCCGAAGTGAGCCCGGCCTCAAGTGCCGATTCAAACATGTACCCGGAAATCCGCGTGTCTTTGCCGACCAGCACCTTGCAGGCACCCATCTTGCGAAATGCCATGCCCGCGGCCCAGCCCAGCTTGAGCATGAAGTCAGGAGTAATCGGGTACACACCGACCCGACCACGAATGCCATCGGTTCCAAAATATTTCTTAGTCATAAGCGCTCCATCATTCTTATTCGGCTGATTCCACTGCGGCGATCATCCTCACCACATCGACTGTTTCGGCTACATCATGGACGCGCAATATACGCGCACCCTTGTGCGAAGCCAGCGCCGCGAGAGCGAGACCACCGTACAAGCGCTCACCCACAGGGCGATTCAACGCCCGACCGATCATGCTCTTGCGCGACACCCCGACCAACAGGGGTCGCCCCAAGGCATGCAAAGCTTCCATATGCTTGAATAAGCTTAGATTGTGCTGCAAGGTTTTGGCGAAACCGAAGCCCGGATCGAGAATGATCCGCTCGGCCGGAATACCCACCGCCGCACACTGAACCATGCGCTCGGCAAGAAACTCGCCCACCTCTTTCGTAACGTCCTGGTAGTGGGGGCTGTCCTGCATGTCGCCCGGCTCACCGAGCATATGCATCAGACAGACCGGCAAACCCGTTGCCGCCGCAGCATCCAGCGCGCCATCGCGGCGCAAGGAACGTACGTCATTGATCAACCCAGCCCCCAGCCGTGCGGTTTCGCGCATGACGGCTGGCGTGGAGGTATCGACCGAAACAATCACATCCAGCTCGCGATGTATCCGCTCGACGATCGGTGCAACGCGCTCAAGCTCTTCCAGCGGTGAAACCACCCTGGCGCCCGGCCGCGTCGACTCACCACCAACATCAATGAGCGTTGCGCCGGCCGCGACCATGGCCTCAGCATGGCGCAAAGCCGCATCGAGCTGGCTGTATTGGCCACCATCGGAGAAAGAATCGGGAGTGACATTGAGAATGCCCATGACATGCGTCTGGGCCAAATCAAGAACCCGGTTGCCGCAAGGCAACCGGGTCGAGGACTGAACAGAAGTCATTTCAAACCTTAAACGTCAGCAGCCGGACCGCCGATAGGTGTTTGCGGACGCTCATCCTGTACCGCAGGAGGTGTTCCGGATGTACCGGTACCACCCGACCAATCACGCGGTTCACGCGGAGTGCGCCCCGCCATGATGTCGTCGATCTGCTCGGCATCGATCGTTTCGTACTTCATCAGGGCATCCGCCATGGCGTCAAGCTTGTCACGGTTGTCCGTGAGGATCTGCTTCGCCGTGCCGTAGCACTGATCAATGATACTGCGCACTTCAGAATCGATCAGCTTCGCCGTCTCGCCCGAGAAGCTTGCACTCTGACCGCCACCGCCGCGACCGAGGAACACTTCACCCTCTTCTTCGGCGTACATCAACGGACCGAGTTTCTCGGACAGGCCCCACTTGGTCACCATGTTCCGCGCAATCTGGCTGGCACGCATGATGTCGTTGGATGCACCGGTGGTGACACCATCGAAACCCAAGGTCATCTCTTCAGCGATACGACCACCGTACAGCGAACAGATCTGGCTGATCAGTGCACGCTTGGAGAGGCTGTAGCGATCTTCTTCCGGCAGGAACATGGTCACACCCAGCGCACGACCGCGCGGGATGATCGACACCTTGTACACCGGATCATGCTCTGGCACGACGCGACCAACAATAGCGTGGCCAGCTTCGTGATAAGCGGTGTTCTGCTTTTCTTTCTCGGACATGACCATGGATTTGCGCTCGGCGCCCATCATGATTTTGTCTTTGGCCAGTTCGAATTCCTTCATCTCGACGATGCGCTTACCGGCACGGGCAGCGAACAGCGACGCTTCGTTGACCAGGTTGGCCAGATCTGCACCCGAGAAGCCCGGAGTACCACGAGCGATCACGGCCGGAGCGACGTCGTCACCCATTGGCACTTTGCGCATGTGGACCTTGAGAATCTGTTCGCGACCACGGATATCCGGCAGACCGACCACAACCTGACGGTCGAAACGGCCCGGGCGCAGCAGCGCTGGGTCGAGTACGTCAGGACGGTTGGTCGCAGCAATCACGATGATCCCGTCATTCATTTCAAAGCCGTCCATCTCCACCAGCAACTGGTTGAGAGTCTGCTCGCGCTCGTCGTGACCGCCGCCCATACCGGCACCACGGTGACGACCGACGGCGTCGATTTCGTCAATGAAGATGATGCATGGAGCGTGTTTCTTGGCCTGTTCGAACATATCGCGAACGCGGCTGGCACCGACACCGACGAACATTTCGACGAAATCGGAACCGGAAATGGTGAAGAACGGCACCTTGGCTTCGCCGGCAATCGCCTTGGCCAGCAGAGTTTTACCGGTACCCGGTGGACCCACCATCAGCACGCCGCGTGGAATGCGACCGCCCAGACGCTGGAATTTGCCCGGGTCACGCAGGAACTCGACCAGCTCGCCGACTTCTTCCTTGGCTTCGTCGCAACCGGCAACGTCAGCCAGGGTGGTTTTCACCTGATCTTCAGAGAGCAGGCGCGCCTTGCTCTTGCCGAAGCTCATCGGCCCGCCCTTGCCACCCGCACCGCCTTGCATCTGGCGCATGAAGAACATGAACACCGCGATGATCACAAGGATCGGGAAGCTGGCGACCAGAAGCTGGGTCCAGATGCTTTGCTGCTCAGGCTGCTTGCCTTCGACCACGACGTGGTTATCCACCAGATCGCCGATCAGGCCATTGTCCTGGATCGCCGGACGAATGGTCTTGAAGCTGTCGCCATCGTTGCGCTTGCCGGTAATCACGTAGCCATCAACCGCCACGCGCTCGACCTTGCCATCCTTGACCTGCTGGATGAAGTCGGAATAGTTGAGGGTCTGCGGCTCGTTAGGGCTGGAGAAGTTGTTCATCACCGTCACCAGGACTGCCGCGATGATCAACCACAGGATCAGATTCTTTGCCATATCGTTCAATTAACTACCCTCTGAAGCAAGCGCCGCTGGTGGCGCGCGCTTCGCATGATATTCACCGGCCTAACTTACTACATTACCTACAACACTGGCAGGCGCCGTCTGTAACCCTTTGTGAAACACTTTCTACACAATATTCGTTTATGCACCCGGGGCGAAATACGAAAAACCTATCACCCCGCAAAAAAACCTCGTTTTACTCACTACGGCCGCGGTAGCCCCAAGCCAGCATGTATTGCTCACGGGAACTACCACGAGACGAGTCGGGCTTGATCATCTGGACCTTGTCGAATTTCTGACGAGCGTCCTTCACGTAAGCATCAAACCCCTCACCCTGAAAAACCTTGATCACAAAATTACCACCCGGCTTGAGTATCCGGGCTGCCAGATCAAGCGCCAGCTCGCAAAGAAACATCGCTTTTGGCATATCTACAGCAGGCGTACCACTCATATTGGGGGCCATATCGGAAATCACAAGGTCCACCTGCGAATTACCCACGGCGTCCAGGATCTTAGCGAGCACTTCGTCCTGGGTGAAATCACCCTGGATGAAAGTCACGTCCGGAATGCTGTCCATTTCGAGGATGTCCGAGGCGATCAGACGCCCCTGCCCACCGATCAGCCGGCTAGTGACCTGCGACCAGCCACCGGGCGCCGCACCCAGGTCGACAACGCTCATGCCCGGACGGATCAGCTTGTATTTCTCCTGGACCTCAAGAAGCTTGTAACTCGCACGCGAGCGGTATCCATCCTTCTGCGCCTGCTTCACATACGGATCATTGACATGTCTTTTCAGCCAACCAAGGCTTGTCTTGGAACGCGCCATTGGGCACCTCGATGATAAGGGTCGTGATTAATTGGGCGGATCCACGAACCCTCGGGTAAAATGGCCGCCATTTTACAGAATCCAGACGAAAGGGTCAGATTATGCCGCTCACTCAAGAGCAGAAGAAACAGTACAAATCCATTGGCCACCATCTGAAACCAGTTCTGATTGTGGCAGACAACGGTTTGACTGAAGGTGTCCTAGCCGAACTGGAACGCGCTCTGGCGGATCATGAGCTGATCAAAATCAAGCTCAACATCCTCGATCGCGAGTCGCGCCTGGCGTCCATTGCAGAACTGTGCAAGGTCGGCAAAGCGGACCTGGTTCAGGTCATCGGCAAGATGGCACTGATTTACCGCAAGAACTTCAGCGTCAACAAGCAGCTGTCGAACGTTCATCGCTTCAAGTGATGACAAGGGTCACGGGTGTGCTTCGCGCACCCTGCCACTCCATCCCGGCACCGGCTGCAGTACCAGCACCAGCCCGGAGAAGCCCAGAATCAAAAAGCTGAAAACCTGCCAACGCACCGCATCCGGCCAGCCAATGCGCGCAACGATGTACATCACGCACGCATAAAGCGCCATCAACAGCAGTTGCCCACGAATATCGCGCCATACACTGGCAAGGCCCTCGGCCCGTATCAGCACCAAAGCCTGAAAAATTACACACGCCGCTGAAAATCCAACCATCAGCGCATTCAGCGTGCCTGCGATTTCGTCAATCAGCAGCGGTGCCAGGCCGATTTGACCCAGCACCGGCGGCAGACCGATGTGCAACAACCACAGGCCGCCAACCCAAAACATCTGGGCGAGCTGCCAGAGCATGGCGCCCGCACGGAGCGGGCGCCTGCCTTTAGATGTGGCGAACTTCGACAATCTCATACTCGATAACGCCACTTGGCGTTTTCACCGCGACCACATCACCCTCTTCCTTGCCGATCAAGGCACGAGCCAAGGGCGAACCGACCGAAATCTTGCCGAGTTTGAAGTCAGCTTCATCCTCACCCACGATGTGGTAAGTGACGCTTTCATCCGTCTCGACATTGGCGATTTCAACGGTAGTGCCGAAAATCACTTTGCCAGTGTGTGGAATGGTCGTGACATCGATGATGACCTGATTCTGAATCCGGCCTTCGATGTCACGGATCCGCGCCTCGACCATACCCTGCTGCTCGCGGGCAGCGTGGTATTCGGCGTTTTCCTTCAAGTCACCCAACTCGCGGGCCGTACCGATGTCCTGGCTGAGCTTAGGACGAACGACCTTGGTCAGGTGAGCGTGCTCCTCTTCCAGGGCTTTGGCGCCCTGGACGGTCATTGGGTATTTGATCATGCCTTCAATCCTGCGTGTAGATCCTGCAAGCGGCGTACGGTCTTCTCGGGACCGAACTTCAGCGCTTCGCAGATGGCTTCGCCAGCAGCAATGGTGGTGGTGCAGTAGATCTTGTGCTGCAGGGCGTTGCGACGAATGGAATAAGAGTCCGCGATCGACTGACGACCTTCGGTGGTGTTGATGATCAGGGTGACTTCGTCATTCTTGATCATGTCGACCACGTGTGGACGGCCCTCGGTCACCTTGTTCACGCGGCGCACTTTCAGGCCTGCGGCTTCGATCAACTTGGCAGTACCGGCAGTGGCGACTACTTCGAAGCCCAAGTTGATCAGATCACGGGCCACGCCCGCAACCAGTGGCTTGTCGTCGTCACGCACGCTGATGAACGCTGTACCGCCAGTCGGCAGCACTTCGCTGGCGCCCATCTGAGCCTTGGCGAACGCTTCACCGAAGGTATCGCCCACGCCCATCACTTCACCGGTCGACTTCATCTCTGGGCCGAGGATCGGGTCAACGCCAGGGAATTTGGCGAACGGGAACACCGCCTCTTTCACGCTGTAGAAGTTCGGAATGATTTCCTTGGTGAAGCCCAGTTCCTTCAGGGTTTTACCGGCCATCACACGTGCCGCGATCATCGCCAGGGAAACACCGATGCACTTGGACACGAACGGTACGGTACGGGAAGCGCGCGGGTTGACTTCGATGACGTAGATGTCTTCGCCTTGCAGCGCCAACTGAACGTTCATCAGGCCGACAACGCCCAGTTCCAGGGCCATTTTCTTGACCTGCTCGCGCATCTCGTCCTGGATGTGCGCTGGCAGCGAGTACGGCGGCAGCGAGCATGCGGAGTCACCGGAGTGAACACCGGCCTGCTCGATGTGCTGCATGATTGCGCCGATCACGACGTCTTTGCCGTCGCAAACCGCGTCCACGTCCATTTCGATGGCGCAGTTGAGGAAGTGATCCAGCAGCACCGGGCTGTCGTTGGACACTTGAACCGCTTCACGCAGGTAGCGCTTGAGCTCCTCTTCTTCGTAGACGATTTCCATCGCACGGCCGCCCAGTACGTAGGACGGACGCACCACCAGCGGGTAACCGATCTTGCTGGCTGCACGAATCGCTTCGTCTTCGCTGCGCACGGTGGCGTTTGGCGGCTGACGCAGGTTCAGGCGCTGAACCATTTGCTGGAAGCGCTCACGGTCTTCGGCACGGTCGATGGCGTCAGGGCTGGTGCCGATGATCGGCACGCCAGCGGCTTCCAGGGCACGCGCCAGTTTCAGCGGGGTCTGGCCGCCGTACTGGACGATCACGCCTTTCGGCTTCTCGACGCGGACGATTTCCAGTACGTCTTCCAGGGTCACTGGTTCGAAGTACAGGCGATCTGAAGTGTCGTAGTCGGTGGAAACGGTTTCCGGGTTGCAGTTGACCATGATGGTCTCGTACCCGTCATCGCGCAGGGCCAATGCTGCGTGTACGCAGCAGTAGTCGAACTCGATGCCCTGGCCAATACGGTTCGGACCGCCGCCCAGGATCATGATCTTGTCGCGGCCCGACGGCGCGGCTTCGCACTCTTCTTCGTACGTGGAGTACAGGTAAGCGGTGTCGGTGGCGAACTCGGCAGCGCAAGTATCGACGCGCTTGTAGACCGGGAAGACTTCCAGCTTTTGACGGTGAGCGCGCAGGCTCTTCTCGGTCACACCCAGCAACTTGGCCAGGCGCATGTCGGAAAAGCCTTTGCGCTTGAGGCGGAACATCAGGTCGCGGTCGATGCTGGTCAGACCCAGGGTCTTGACCTTCTCTTCGTCCTTGATCAGATCTTCCATCTGCACCAGGAACCAAGGATCGATCATGGTCATGCCGAAGATATCTTCAACACTCATGCCGGCGCGCATTGCGTCCGCCACGTACCAGATACGCTCGGCGCCCGGCACGGTCAGTTCGCGCTTGAGTACGCTCATGCTTTCCGGATTGCTCAGGTCAACCTTTTCGTCCAGACCGCAAACACCGACTTCCAGGCCACGCAGGGCTTTCTGCAGGGATTCCTGGAAGGTACGGCCGATGGCCATGACTTCACCAACCGACTTCATTTGAGTGGTCAGGCGTGCGTCAGCCTTGGCGAATTTTTCGAAGGCGAAGCGTGGCAGCTTGGTGACGACGTAGTCGATGGACGGCTCGAAGGACGCCGGGGTCTTGCCGCCGGTGATGTCGTTCGACAGTTCGTCGAGGGTGTAACCCACGGCCAGTTTGGCCGCGACCTTGGCGATAGGGAAACCGGTGGCTTTCGAAGCCAGTGCCGAGGAACGCGATACACGCGGGTTCATCTCGATCACGACCATGCGGCCAGTGTTCGGGCAGATACCGAACTGAACGTTGGAACCGCCGGTTTCCACGCCGATCTCGCGCAGTACCGCCAGGGAGGCGTTACGCAGGATCTGGTATTCCTTGTCGGTCAGGGTCTGTGCCGGCGCCACGGTGATCGAGTCACCGGTGTGCACGCCCATCGGGTCAAAGTTTTCGATCGAGCAGACGATGATGCAGTTGTCCTTCTTATCGCGGACAACCTCCATTTCGTACTCTTTCCAGCCGATCAGCGATTCGTCGATCAGCAGCTCTTTGGTCGGCGACAAATCCAGACCACGGGCGCAGATTTCTTCGAACTCTTCACGGTTGTAAGCGATACCGCCACCGGTGCCGCCCATGGTGAAGGACGGACGGATGATGCACGGGAAGCCCAGCTTCTCAAGGACCGCGTTGGCCTCTTCCATGCTGTGGGCGATACCGGAACGCGGGCACGCCAGGCCGATGGATTTCATCGCCTTGTCGAAACGCGAGCGGTCTTCAGCCTTGTCGATGGTGTCAGCGTTGGCACCGATCATTTCTACGCCGAACTTCTCCAGAACGCCTTCGCGCTCCAGGTCCAGGGCGCAGTTCAGAGCGGTCTGGCCACCCATGGTTGGCAGCAGCGCGTCCGGACGCTCTTTCTCGATGATCTTGGCAACGGTCTGCCACTTGATCGGCTCGATGTAGGTGGCGTCGGCCATGGCCGGGTCGGTCATGATGGTGGCCGGGTTGGAGTTCACCAGGATGACGCGGTAACCCTCTTCGCGCAGGGCTTTACAGGCCTGGGCGCCGGAGTAGTCGAATTCGCAGGCCTGGCCGATTACGATCGGGCCAGCGCCGAGAATCAGGATGCTTTTAATGTCTGTACGTTTTGGCATGGGGTTGTCACTCAAATCCGCAGGTCAGTCGGCAAGCCGTCTTGTTCAATCTCTTACTTGAGGGGGCCGCCGGTGTCGGGACCGCCCTCAAGCGTTGCTACATCAGGGCGAGCGATCAGCGTCGCTTGGCCATCTCGTTGATGAAGCGATCAAACAATGGCGCTACGTCGTTCGGGCCAGGGCTGGCTTCAGGGTGTCCCTGGAAGCTGAAGGCGCTCTTGTCGGTACGCTCGATCCCCTGCAGGGTGCCGTCGAACAGCGACTTGTGGATCGCGCGAACGTTGGTTGGCAGGGTCGCTTCGTCTACCGCAAAACCGTGGTTCTGGCTGGTGATCATCACGACGCCAGTATCCAGGTCCTGGACCGGGTGGTTCGCACCGTGGTGACCGTGACCCATTTTCAGGGTCTTGGCGCCGGAGGCCAGGGCCAGCAGTTGGTGACCGAGGCAGATACCGAAGACCGGAATCTCGGTTTCCAGCACGTCCTTGATTGCCTGGATCGCGTAGTCGCAAGGCTCCGGGTCACCAGGGCCGTTAGACAGGAACACACCGTCCGGCTTCAGTGCCAGTACATCGGCAGCAGGCGTTTGCGCCGGCACCACGGTCACACGGCAACCGCGCTCTACCAGCATGCGCAGGATATTCACCTTGACGCCGTAGTCGTAGGCAACCACGTGGTACGGCAGCTCGGAAGCTTCGATGGTTGCGTGACTGTCGGTTTTCAGATCCCAGACGGTCGAACGCCATTCATAGGCGTCCTTGGTGCTGACGACTTTAGCCAGGTCCATGCCTTTCAGGCCAGGGAAGCCCTGGGCAGCGGCGATGGCGGCTTCTTCGGAAATATTGTCACCGGCCATGATGCAGCCGTTCTGCGCACCTTTTTCACGCAGGATGCGCGTCAGGCGGCGGGTGTCGATACCGGCGATGGCTACAACATTGTTGGCCTTCAGGTAGTCGGACAGGGACATCGTGTTACGCCAGTTGCTCGCTACCAGTGGCAGGTCACGGATGACCAGGCCAGCGGACCAGACGCGGTTCGATTCGGCGTCTTCCGGCGTGGTGCCGGTGTTGCCGATGTGCGGGTAAGTCAGGGTAACGATCTGTTGGGCGTAGGAAGGATCGGTAAGGATTTCCTGATAGCCGGTCATTGCGGTGTTGAACACCACCTCACCAACGGTTTGACCGTCGGCTCCAATGGCTTCGCCGCGAAAAATGCTGCCATCAGCAAGGGCGAGTATGGCTGGCTTAGTCAAGAAGACCTCCCGTAAATAAAGCCTGAAAGGGCGATCGCAGGTTGTAAAAAAGCGGAGTGACGTATGGACACGTCACCCCGCTTCTTCACTGAATTATTCTGCGCGCTTTTAGTGGACACACTAAAGCTGTAGCTTACAGAAAAAGGCATTTTTGGTCTACCGCCAATGAGCCCGAAAGGCCAGAGAATGCGACAGGTCGTCGCTTGGCGGAACAAAACCGGGCTCAAACGCTGTGCGCGAGCCCGATTTCGGGTGCATCTTAACGCAAGTCGAGCACGTCTTGCATGTCGTAAAGACCAGACTCACGTCCGTCGAGCCACAATGCGGCACGCACCGCGCCTTTGGCGAAGGTCATGCGACTGGATGCCTTATGAGTGATTTCCAGGCGCTCACCTTCGCAAGCGAACAGCACGGTGTGATCACCAACCACATCGCCACCACGAACCGTGGCAAAACCGATGGTTTCACGCTCACGCGCACCGGTATGGCCTTCACGCCCATAAACCGCGACCTTCGACAGATCGCGATCCAGCGCGCCGGCGATCACCTCGCCCATACGCAGGGCAGTACCTGAAGGCGCATCGATCTTGTGCCGATGGTGCGCCTCGATGATTTCGATATCCGCGTCATCGCCGAGCACCCGCGCCGTCATCTCCAGCAGTTTCAGCGACAGGTTTACACCCACGCTGAAATTCGCAGCGAACACGATAGGGATATCCTTGCCCGCCTCGGCCAGCAACTGCTTCTGCGCAACATCCAGCCCGGTGGTGCCGATGACCATGGCCTTGCCCGCCTTGCGGCAGAACGCCAGGTTTTTCAGCATGACTTCCGGCAGCGTGAAATCGATCAACACATCGAACTCTTCCGCCACCGCATCCAGGTTACCGGACAGCGGCACACCGATACGCCCCAAGGAAGCGAGTTCGCCGGCATCCACACCAATCAGCGTGCTGCCAGGCCGCACGATGGCGGCCGTCAGACCGGTCAGCGGCGCACGCTGCTGCACCGCCTCGACCAGGATTTTACCCATGCGCCCGGCGGCACCCATCACAGCAATACGTCGCATGCCTGTCTCCTTACAAGTCGCCGAAGAAGCGCTTCACGCCTTCGAACCAGCCAGTGGTTTTCGGCGAATGACTGTTGTCGTCCGCCAGCGAACTGCGGAACTCTTCGAGCATTTCGCGCTGACGGCGGCTCAGGTTGACTGGCGTCTCGACCGCCACACGGCACATCAAGTCACCAGCACCGCCGCCACGCACGGGCGCAACGCCTTTGCCACGCACGCGGAACTGCTTGCCGGTCTGAGTCCCTTCAGGGATCTTCAGTTTGACTCGACCATCAAGGGTCGGAATCTCCAGCTCGCCACCCAGCGCCGCGTCGACGAAGCTGATCGGCACTTCGCAGAACAGATGCTTGCCGTCACGCTGGAAGATCGAGTGCTCACGCACGTTGATCACCACGTACAGATCGCCGGTCGGTCCGCCTTGAGCGCCCGCCTCACCTTCGCCCGACAGACGAATGCGATCACCGGTATCGACACCGGCCGGCACTTTCACCGACAGGGTCTTGTACTCTTCGACACGACCTTCGCCGTGGCAGGAATCGCACGGGTCGGAAATGATCTTGCCCTGGCCATGGCAACGCGGGCAGGTTTGCTGCACCGAGAAGAATCCTTGCTGCATGCGCACTTGGCCAATGCCGCCACAGGTCGGACAGGTCACTGGCGAAGAACCTTTCTTGGCACCCGAGCCATCGCACGGCTTGCAGTTGACCAGCGTCGGAACGCGGATATTCACGGTCGTGCCGCGCACCGCTTCTTCCAGATCCAACTCCAGGGTGTAGCGCAAATCGCTGCCACGCTGGGCGCCGCCACGGGAACCGCCGCGACCGCCACCGAAGAAGTCACTGAAGACATCGCCAAAGATGTCGGAGAAATTCTGCCCGCCGAAACCGGCACCGCCACTCCCCATGCTCGGGTCGACGCCGGCATGGCCGTACTGGTCGTACGCCGCACGCTTGCTGGAATCGGACAGCACTTCGTAGGCCTCGTTGGCCTCCTTGAACATCTCTTCCGACGTTTTGTCATCGGGATTACGGTCCGGGTGGTGCTTCATCGCCAGGCGACGGTAGGCCTTTTTCAGGTCCGCCTCGCTTGTGCCTCGCTCAACACCCAATACTTCGTAATAGTCACGCTTTGCCATAAGTCATTTGCACTCTTGAGGACGTTCGACAAACCTCTCCTGAGCCTCGCCGAACTCGTTGAGCCCCAATACAGGCCCGGACCCAACTCACGTCAATTCAACGATCCTGGTCTTGTTTCGATGTGGCACTTTCAGCTCGGAAAGCAGGAGCATTCCCGGCCATGCCTCCAGCACGCGAACGCTGTCGCATGCTGTAAAAATTCGCGTATTCCAGACACGCCAACGCGGGAGCAAGCTCCCGCGCGGCGACATCCTACCAGTCACCGCCTGAAGGCAGTCAACCGGGCGACCAACAACTTACTTGTGGTCTTTTACTTCTTCGAACTCAGCATCGACAACGTCGTCAGCCTTCTCGGCGGATTCACCTTGCGGTGCTGCGCCTTCAGCTGGCTGAGCCTGTTCGGCGTACATTTTTTGAGCCACTGGCGCGGAGACCTTGGACAACTCCTCAACCTTGGCTTCGATAGCGGCCTTGTCGTCGCCTTTAACAGCGGTTTCCAGGGCTACTACGGCAGCTTCGATTGCAGTCTTCTCTTCAGCGCTCACTTTATCGCCAGCATCAGCGACCATTTTGCGCGTCGAGTGAACCAGTGCATCACCCTGGTTACGGGCAGCGGCCAGCTCTTCGAACTTGCGGTCTTCCTCGGCGTTGGCCTCGGCATCACGCACCATGCGCTCGATTTCTTCGTCGGACAGACCGGAGTTGGCCTTGATCACGATCGACTGAGTCTTGCCAGTAGCCTTGTCTTTCGCGCCTACGTGCAGGATGCCGTTGGCGTCGATGTCGAAGGTCACTTCGATTTGTGGCACGCCACGCGGTGCTGGTGGAATCTCGGCCAGGTCGAACTTGCCCAGGGACTTGTTCTGTGCAGCCTGCTTACGCTCACCTTGCAGCACGTGAATGGTCACGGCGCCCTGGTTGTCGTCGGCAGTCGAGAACACTTGCGATTTCTTGGTAGGAATCGTGGTGTTTTTCTCGATCAGCGCAGTCATCACGCCGCCCATGGTTTCGATACCCAGGGTCAGTGGGCTTACGTCCAGCAGCAGAACGTCTTTCACGTCACCGGCCAATACCGCGCCCTGGATGGCAGCACCCATGGCAACCGCTTCGTCCGGGTTCACGTCTTTACGTGCTTCTTTACCGAAGAACTCGGTGACCAGCTTCTGAACCAGTGGCATACGGGTCTGACCGCCGACCAGGATCACGTCGTTGATCGCGCCAACGTCGATACCGGAGTCTTTCAGCGCAATGCGGCAAGGCTCGATGGTACGTTGAACCAGGTCTTCAACCAGCGCTTCCAGCTTGGCGCGAGAGATCTTCACGTTCAGGTGCTTAGGACCGGTGGCATCTGCAGTGATGTACGGCAGGTTCACGTCGGTCGACTGAGCGGAAGACAGCTCGATCTTGGCCTTCTCAGCGGCTTCTTTCAGGCGCTGCATCGCCAGCGGATCACCTTTGAGGTTCATGCCGCTTTCTTTCTTGAACTCGTCGACGAGGTAATCGATCAGACGAATGTCAAAGTCTTCACCGCCCAGGAAAGTATCGCCGTTGGTGGCCAATACTTCGAACTGGTGCTCGCCATCGACTTCAGCGATTTCGATCACGGAAACGTCGAAAGTACCGCCACCCAGGTCGTAAACGATCACGGTGTGATCGCCCTTGGCCTTGTCCATACCGTAAGCCAGAGCGGCTGCGGTTGGTTCGTTGATGATACGTTTTACGTCCAGGCCCGCGATGCGGCCGGCGTCTTTGGTCGCCTGACGCTGGCTGTCGTTGAAGTAGGCCGGAACGGTGATCACCGCTTCGGTCACAGGCTCGCCGAGGTAGTCTTCGGCGGTCTTCTTCATTTTCTTCAGAATTTCAGCCGAGATTTGTGGCGGCGCCATTTTCTGGCCGTTCACTTCAACCCAGGCGTCGCCGTTGTCAGCCTTGGCGATCTTGTAAGGCACCATCTGGATGTCTTTCTGTACAACTTCTTCTTCGAAGCGACGACCGATCAGACGCTTTACCGCGTACAGGGTGTTGTGCGGATTGGTCACTGCTTGACGCTTGGCGGACTGACCAACCAGGATTTCGCCATCGTTGGCGTAAGCGATGATCGACGGCGTGGTACGCGCGCCTTCGGCGTTTTCGATAACTTTGGCTACGCCGTTTTCAAGTACGGAGACGCAGGAGTTGGTAGTCCCCAGGTCGATACCGATAATTTTGCCCATGTTCACTCTCCCGAAACTTTGGATTTGGTTGCCGCAGCAGTGGTGGCTAACTGCGGTAGCACTTAAACGCTTGACTTATAAATGGGGGCCTTGCGGCGGATTTCAAGCCTGCTCATCAATCGAAGGCGAAACCGGCGCAGGCACCTTGCTGACCACAACCATTGCCGGGCGCAACAGGCGACCATTGAGCTGATAGCCCTTCTGGAACACCTTGAGTACGCTGTTCGGCTCGACGTCAGCGCTTTCCTGCATGGCCATTGCCTGATGAAGAACGGCGTTGAACGGTTCGCCATGCGGATCAATCGCTTCCAGCTGATAACGCTTCAGGGTGTCCTGGAACATTTTCAGGGTCAGCTCGATGCCTTCGCGCATTGGACGGATGCTTTCGTCATCCGGATTGGACAACTCCAGGCCGCGCTCCAGGCTGTCGATAATCGGCAGCAGATCGCCGGCGAATTTTTCCAGCGCGAATTTGTGCGCTTTTTCTACATCCTGCTCTGCACGACGACGGACGTTCTGCAGATCGGCGGCTACACGCAATGCCTGATCCTGCGCGCCTGCCAGTTGCTCTTCGAGCACTTGAACACGAGCCGCCAGGTCATCACCCGAGGACTGGGGAGCCTGATCGGCGTCTAGATTTTGCGTATCCACTGTCTGTTCGTCAGCCATAGAATTCTCCTTTCAATATCGTCCGCGAGCTCGACTCGCGCTTCTGCCCAGCTATATGGGGCCGCAAAATCCGGCTTCAAGGGGTGGAAGTGATTAACCCTACAAAAAGCTCAGTATTGTCATTCCAAGGCGCGCTAAGGATTTCGTCGGATCAAGCGAAACGAGCTAAGCGAGGGCATTGTCAGCCAGAAACAAAACACTGTATAAATAACCAGACCTAAAGCCTGGGAGCGGCCTTTATGCTGGTGCACCTGTCCGTACACAACTACGCCATCGTTGAACATCTCGATCTCGAACTCGATCGCGGAATGAGCGTGATCACGGGGGAAACCGGCGCCGGCAAGTCGATCATGCTCGACGCCCTGGGCCTGACACTCGGCGATCGCGCCGACAGCGGCGTGGTCCGTCCCGGCGCAGACAAGGCCGATATCCTGGCAACTTTCGACCTGACCGATATTCCGGAAGCCAGCACCTGGCTGGCCGAGCGCGATCTCGAGAACGATGGCCCGTGCATCCTGCGCCGAGTGATCACCGCTGAAGGTCGCTCGCGCGGCTACATCAACGGCACGCCCTGCCCTTTGGGCGACCTCAAGGCACTGGGTGAGCTGCTGATCGACATCCACAGCCAGCACGAACACCAATCCCTGCTCAAGACCGACACCCATCGCCGTCTGCTCGACGAGTACGCCGGCGCGACCGATCTCGCCCGACAGGTACAGCTTGCCGCCCAGCGTTGGCGCCAGACTCGCCAGGAGCTGGAGCGACTCTCCAACTCCGGCGATGAACAGCGCGCCCGCCACCAATTGCTCAGCTATCAACTTGAAGAGCTGGAAAACCTCGGCCTTGGCGACAATGAACTGGAGCAACTGGAACAGGAACACAAGAATCTGACCAATGCCGAAACCTTGCTGGGGATCTGCCGGCAAGTGGTCGAGCAATGCAGCGAAAGTGATTCCGGCAATGTACTGAATGCCCTCACCGTCAGCCTCAACCGCCTGTCGAGCGTGAACAACTCGATTGGCGCATTGGGCGAAGCCAGCAGCCTGCTGACCAGCGCACAGATTCAGGTTGAAGAAGCCGTGGGCGAGCTCAACCGCTTCCTGGACAACTTCGATGCCGACCCGGGTCGGCTTCAATACCTGGAAGAACGTCTCGACGCGATTTACACCATGGCGCGCAAACATCGCATTCAACCGACCGAAGTCGCGGAGATGCAACAGCGCCTGCTGGATGAAATCGAAACCCTGAATGCCAATGACGAATCCATCGAGCGACTGAGCGACGAGCTGTCTTCCTATGCCCGTCACTACCAGGAAAAAGCCCGGGAGTTGAGCGACTTGCGCCACCAGGCATCCAGCAGCCTGGCCAGCGCCGTGGAGCAGGAAATCCAGCGACTGGGCATGCCCGGCGGCCGTTTCACCATTGAGCTGCGCCCCAACAGTGGCGATGAATTGCTGCCTAACGGACTTGAACAGGTTGAATTGCTCGTCAGCGCCAACCCGGGGCAGCCTTTAAAAGCCCTGGCGAAAGTCGCATCGGGCGGTGAACTGTCGCGGATCAGCCTGGCCATCCAGGTAATCACCGCACAAACATCTCGCGTGCCGACGCTGGTGTTCGACGAAGTTGACGTGGGCATTGGCGGCCCGACCGCCGAGATCGTCGGGCAGTTGCTACGCCGACTTGGCGAACGCGGACAGGTTCTGACCGTGACCCACTTGCCGCAAGTAGCCGCACAGGGACATCAGCATCTATTTGTGCACAAGGTACGAGGCGAGGACGCCACTCGCACCGCTGTCTCCAAATTGAGCAAGAACGATCGTGTCGAAGAGGTGGCTCGAATGCTGGGCGGCATCGATCTCACCAAGGAATCTTTGGCCCACGCCAAAAAAATGGTGGTTACCGCAAAAGTTTAAGACGAGCAGAAAGCACGAAGGCGACCCTGAGGTCGCCTTCGTTCGTTTCGCGAACCAGGTTCGCGCGACATGCTTACTTTTTCTTGCGTACGTACAGCACCAGATTGTGATCAACCATCTCGAAGCCATACTTGTCGACGATTGCTTTCTGCAGGCGCTCGATTTCTTCGTCGAAGAATTCGATCACTTCGCTGGTTTCGACGTTGACCATATGGTCGTGATGCTTGCCGTCGTCCAGCTCGAAGACCGCATGGCCCCCGTCGAAGTTGTGCCGCACCACAAGGCCAGCTGCCTCGAACTGGGTCAGTACACGGTAGACCGTGGCCAGACCGACGTCCTCGCCAGCCTCCATCAGTGCCTTATAAACATCTTCAGCACTCATGTGGCGTTGCTCGGCGGAATCGAGCATTTGCAGAATTTTGACCCGTGGCAGGGTCACTTTGAGGCCGGCTTTGCGTAGTTCGCTATTTTCAACCATGGTCAGCTTTCTCGCGATGCTGCTTCGCAGCTTCTCTTAATGCGGGTATGATCGGCGTTTACGTTGTCCCAGCCAAGATAGTGGAAGTCGCCCACCGATGCAAAACACCAAGCTCTTGCTAACCAGTTTCACCTTTGTGGGACTGCTCGCACTCGCCGGTTGTTCATTCCCCGGGGTTTACAAAATCGACATCCAGCAGGGCAATGTCGTCACGCAGGACATGATAGACCAGTTACGCCCGGGAATGACCCGCAAGCAAGTACGGTTTATCATGGGTAACCCTCTGCTGACCGACACGTTCCATGCCGATCGCTGGGATTATCTGTACAGCCTGCAACCGGGTGGCGGTGAACGCCAACAGGAACGCATTAGCGTTATCTTCAACCCAAATGACCAGCTTGTCAGCCTTTCTGGTGATTTCATGCCAGGCGTGAGCCGCGACGAAGCCATTCTCGGCAAGGACAGTGACACGACAGTGGCCGCCCCAGCAGAGAACGTCGAGAAGCCGAAACCGGAAAAACCGGTCAAGCCAGGCTCGCTGCTCGATCAGATCCAGAAGGAAGTGGACGGCGTAGAGACTGTCCCGGTCCCGACTCCAGAACCACTGGACACCACGCCGCAATAATTTGCGACGCAATAAAAAACCCGGCATGTCCGGGTTTTTTTATTGCCTGGCGTTTATCGTCTCACTGATTTCGGGCTTTAGCCTCGGCCGCCTTGGCCGCACGCAACCGACGAACTTCCTTCGGGTCCGCCAGCAACGGCCGGTAAATCTCGATGCGATCCCCCGTCTGAACCGGGCGACTGCCCGCATCGACGATCATTTTGCCGAAAATTCCCACGGGGCAAACAGCCAAATCCAGCTCCGGAAACGCCTGGCCAATACCGGATTTGAGCATCGCTGCCCGAACGCACGTTCCTGCCGGCACGGTCACCGACAAAAGCACCTGACGATCCACGGCAGCGTACGCCACCTCGATCTCGACCACCGCCTCAACCATGTATTTGCTTGGCCCGCTGGCAGAACGCATCCACCAGCGTATTGGCCGCCTGATTGAACAAAGGTCCGAGCGTCGCTCGAATAATGGGGCCAGCGTAATCAAACGACAGGTCCAGACTGATCTTGCAGGCCTTTTCGCCCAACGGCTTGAATACCCAGACTCCGTGCAACTGAGTGAACGGCCCCTCTTCCAGGTTCATTTCGATCGACTGACCGGAAACCAACGTATTACGCGTCACGAAATGCTGGCTGAGCCCTCCCTTGGCCACACCGACGCTGGCGCGCATGTGCTCAGGGGAGCTTTCAAGGACTTCAGCTGTTGAGCACCAGGGCAGGAACTCCGGGTACCGCGCCACGTCGTTGACCAGGTCATACAGGGCTTGTGCCGGGTACGGCAGCAAGGCCGAACGTGAAATGTGTGTCGTCATGTCAGCGTCACTTCCACAGCTGGGCGGCAAATACTACGAGAATGCCGATGGGCGCCACATAGCGCATCAAAAACAAAGACAAGGCGAACAACGCAGGATTACGGATCGACAACTCGTCGCGCACCGCTTCCCGCCCCATCACCCAGCCCGCAAACACCACGAAACACAAACCGCCGAGTGGCAACATGATCCGCGAGGTGAAGAAATCGATCACGCCAAAAAAGTCCAGTCCGCCCGCAGCACCCCATTGATAGAGGTGGAACAAACCGCCTTCGTTCACGAAAAACTTGGCTTCCTTCCAGACATTGAAAGAAAAAACTGTACCCAGGCCGACAAACCAACAGCTGAATGCAAGCCAGAAGGTCACCCAGGCGCGGCTGATTTTGCTCCGCTCGACCAGGTACGCCACCATCGGCTCAAGCAGCGAGATCGCCGAGCTCCAGGCCGCAATGGCCACCAGCACGAAGAACACTACGCCCATCACCTGGCCGAACGCTACGTTACCGAAGGCAAACGGCAGGCTGACAAACATCAGGCCAGGCCCCTCACTCGGGTTCAACCCTGCGGCAAACACAATCGGAAACAACGCCAGGCCGGCCACCAGAGAAACAAAGGTATCGAGCAGTGCCACGCCAACCACGGTCCCGGAAATCGACGAATTCTTCGGCATGTAGGCGCCGTAGATCATGATCGAACCGACGCCGACGCTCAGGGAAAAGAACGCGTGCCCCATGGCTGGTAACAAGCCGTCGAGGACTTTTTCCGGCTGGAAGTCGAACATGAAATGCACTCCCTCCATGAAATGCCCGGTGGTCATGCTGTAGCCCAACAGCACAAGGATCATCACGAACAGCAGCGGCATCATGATCCGCAAGCTGCGTTCAAGCCCGGCAACCACGCCCTTGGCGATGACGATCGCCGACAGCAGCATGAAAATCGTGTGCCAAAGTGTCAGGCGCCACGGGTCGGCAATGACGCCGCCAAAATAGGCGCCCACCTGATCCGGTGTCACCCCCTGGAAATCGCCACGCCCCATGTCGATGATGTAATCGAGCGACCAACCGCCAACCACACTGTAGAAAGACAGGATCAGTAACGCCGTGATCATCCCGGCGAAGGCGCCCCAGGACCACTTGGCCGAATGCCCCACCTCCAGCGCCAACACCTTCAAGGCGTTGGCCGGACTCTGCCGTGCACGCCGGCCGATCAGGGTTTCCGCCAGCATCACCGGAATGCCGATCAGCGCGATACAGGCCAGGAACATCAGCACGAAGGCGCCGCCGCCGTAGACACCGACCATGTACGGGAATTTCCAGATGCTGCCCAGCCCCACGGCCGAACCGGTCGCGGCGAGTATGAAAACCCAGCGGCTAGCCCAACTGCCGTGGACAGAAACCTTGTCTGTCGACATTGATATTACGACCAAGCGTTAATAAAGAGCGCGCATTGTCCGGGATTCAATCAACCTGCTCAAGCACGCAGCAACACCGTAGCCGACTCGCGTGCAACTCCCTATAATGCCGCCCCTATGGCTAAACAGAAGAAACACCCAACAGGGACCATCGCGCAAAATAAAAAGGCGCGACACGATTACTTCATCGAGCATAAGTTCGAGGCTGGTCTGGTCCTGGCCGGCTGGGAAGTAAAAAGTCTGCGGGCAAGCAAGCTACAGCTGGTTGACAGTTACGTACTGCTCAAGGATGGCGAAGCCTGGCTGCTCGGCAGCCATATCACGCCGTTGACGACTGCCAGTACCCACGTCATCGCTGACCCGGTCCGCACCCGTAAACTCCTGCTCAACCGGCGCGAGCTGGAAAAGCTCGCCGCTGCCGTGCAGCAGAAGGGCTACGCCTGCGTCTGCCTGTCCTGGTACTGGAGCAAGCACATGGTCAAGTGCGAGATCGCTCTGGGCAAGGGCAAGAAGGAATACGACAAGCGTGATACCGAACGCGAACGTGACGCCGGTCGCGAGTTGCAGCGTGCGGTGCGCAACAAAGGCAAGGAAGATTAATCTTTCGGCCTGAGTTTTGCGGCGCTAGCGAAAAGATCGCAGTCTGCGGCTGCTCCTACCTTGGAATGTGTTCCCTGTAGGAGCTGCCGCAGGCTGCGATCTTTTTTTGCGTTCAACGATCACATCCCCTTGCGCCGCTCCGCCCGTGCCATGCGCTGCACTTCCTGGCGCACCTCTTCCAGCACTTCCTGTACGTACAGAATGTGGCGACTGGAAACCTCCCGCGCGTGTTCCGCCCTGCCTTCGATAATCGCCAGGTACAACTCCCGATGCTGCGTGATCAGCATGTCGCGGGTTTCGGTGCGCTGCTTGTACATGCCGCCGATATTGGTCACCACGTTGCGCTTGAGCAGATCGAACAAGCCACGAATGGTGTGCAGCAAAACCGCGTTGTGACTGGCCTCGGCAATCGCCAGGTGAAACTTGGCATCCGCCGCGCCCTCTTCCGCCCGACTGACTTCATCGTGCCGCGAATAGCAGTCCTGCAATTCATTGAATGCCGCAGTCAGTCGCTCGCGATCGACATCCGTAGCGCGTAACGCCGCGTAATAAGCACAGGACGCTTCCAGAGTATGGCGAAACTCCAGCAGGTCTCGTTGCGCTTCAGGATTACTTTCCAGCAGTTGCAGCAATGGGTCACTGAAGGTCGTGCCCAGGGATTCCACCACATAATTGCCGCCGCCCTGACGACTGACCAGCAAGCCCTTGGCCGTCAGCTTTTGAATGGCTTCGCGCAGCGAAGGACGCGATACACCGAATTGCTCGGCTAACGCGCGCTCGGCCGGCAAGCGCTCACCCGCCTTCAGCGTGCCTTCGAGGATCATGCCCTCCAACTGCTCGACAATATCGTCAGACAAACGGCGCTGACGAATCTGATCAAACCCCATAACTCGATTTCTCCACGATCCCGACGGCTCGCCGGGGCTCTATTCTGGCCGATTCGCGCTGCGACAGCACCTGCCAGAAAGCAATTACCCAAGCACAGCAGGTGCCCGGTCGGGCCACACCTCAGACAAAAGTTTTAGGGCGGCAAATTGACACACCGCCTACAAGGCTTTTACCCTAGCCAACAGCGATTGTAAATTGGTATTACCAATTACCCAAGAACGCTGAACAGTGCCTGACCAACAACAATTAGGGGCCACCCCATATGCAAACCTGGCAACAGCTCTACAGCCCGCTCGGCAGCCTCGGTTTATCCGCGCTCGCAGCCGTCATTCCCATCGTGTTTTTCTTCCTGGCCCTGGCCGTGTTCCGTCTCAAAGGACACGTTGCCGGCAGCATCACGCTGGCCCTGTCGATCCTGGTGGCGATCTTTGCCTTCCAGATGCCCGTCGACATGGCGTTCGCCGCCGCCGGGTATGGCTTCGCCTACGGCTTATGGCCGATTGCCTGGATCATCGTGGCGGCCGTGTTCCTCTACAAACTGACGGTCAAAAGCGGCCAGTTCGAAGTGATCCGCAGCTCGGTGCTGTCGATCACCGACGACCAGCGCCTGCAAGTGTTGCTGATCGGCTTCTGCTTTGGCGCCTTCCTTGAAGGTGCGGCCGGCTTCGGTGCGCCGGTGGCAATTACCGCCGCGCTGTTGGTAGGCCTGGGCTTCAACCCGTTGTATGCCGCAGGTCTGTGCCTGATCGCCAACACCGCTCCGGTAGCCTTCGGCGCGCTGGGGATTCCGATCATCGTCGCCGGCCAAGTGACCGGCATCGACGCATTCAAGATCGGCGCCATGACGGGCCGCCAACTGCCGCTGTTGTCGCTGTTCGTGCCGTTCTGGCTGGTATTCATGATGGATGGCCTGCGCGGCGTCCGAGAAACCTGGCCGGCAGCATTGGTCGCGGGTTTGAGCTTCGCCGTAACCCAGTACTTCACGTCCAACTTCATCGGCCCGGAACTGCCGGACATCACCTCGGCCCTGGCCAGCCTGATTTCCCTGACCCTGTTCCTGAAAGTCTGGCAGCCAAAACGCGCTGCAGGCCAACACATCGCCGGTGCCGTTTCGGCCTCCGTGGTCACCGCCAGCGCCGGTGGTTTCGGCCAGAAGCGCAGCACCGTTGCCTCGCCTTACAGCCTGGGAGAGATCTTCAAGGCCTGGTCGCCGTTCCTGATCCTGACCGTGCTGGTCACCATCTGGACTTTGAAACCGTTCAAGGCGATGTTCGCCGCCGGCGGTTCGATGTACAGCTTCGTGTTCAACTTTGCCATCCCGCATCTCGATCAAATGGTGATCAAGGTCGCGCCGATCGTGGCCAACCCGACCGCCATTCCAGCAGTGTTCAAGCTCGATCCTATTTCCGCGACAGGGACGGCGATTTTCTTCTCCGCGCTGATCTCGATGCTGGTGTTGAAGATCAATCTCAAAACTGGTCTGACCACTTTGAAAGAGACCTTTTACGAACTGCGCTGGCCGATCCTGTCCATCGGCATGGTGCTGGCTTTTGCCTTCGTCACCAACTACTCGGGCATGTCGTCGACCATGGCCCTGGTGTTGGCCGGCACTGGCGCAGCGTTCCCGTTCTTCTCGCCGTTCCTCGGTTGGCTGGGCGTGTTCCTGACCGGTTCCGACACCTCGTCCAACGCGCTGTTCAGTTCGCTGCAAGCGACCACCGCACACCAGATCGGCGTCAACGACACTCTGCTGGTCGCGGCGAACACCAGTGGCGGAGTGACCGGCAAAATGATCTCGCCACAATCGATCGCCGTGGCCTGCGCCGCGACTGGCCTGGTGGGCAAGGAATCGGATCTGTTCCGCTTCACCCTCAAGCACAGCCTGTTCTTCGCCACGATTGTCGGTTTGATCACCCTGGCTCAAGCCTACTGGTTCACCGGCATGCTGGTGCACTAAGTACGACACGCGACATGGAAAAAACCGACGCCGGACCACGATTCCGGCGTCAGCTATTCACAACCCGGTCTGCAAGGCTGCTGAAAGAATCTCTCTCTATATTCAGCAGCCTCAGCGGACGGATAACCGGGCCCACCCGGAGACACGCCTGATGAGCGAGCTTTTTTACAACGCCGTGCCGAATGCGACCCGCGTCGCCCCGCCACTGCCCGAGCCTCGGCAATACCCCAGCGAGAAACCGCAACGGGTGTACCTGTTCGGGACTTGCGTAGTGGATTTGTTCTACCCGCAAGCCGGAATGGACGCGATTCACTTGCTGGAGCGCGAAGGCATCCGTGTCGAGTACCCGCAAGGGCAAAGCTGCTGCGGTCAACCGGCCTACACCTCGGGTTACACCGAGCAGGCACGGACCGTGGCGCGCTCGCAACTGGCGCTGTTCGCCGGAGATTATCCGGTGGTGGTGCCATCCGGTTCCTGCGCGGGCATGTTGCGTGAACACTATGCCGACTTGTTCAAGGACGAGCCGGACACGCTGAAACAGGTTCAGGCCCTGGCCGCCAGAACCTACGAACTGGCCGAGTTCCTGTTGTTTGTCTGCAAGGTGCAGCTCAATGACAGTGGCGAGCCGGTAAAAGTCGCGCTGCACACATCGTGTTCGGCACGCCGTGAAATGAACACCCACCTGCACGGCCGCGAGTTGTTGGCGCAACTGAGCAATGTGGAGCGTGTCGACCACAGCCATGAAAGCGAATGCTGTGGCTTCGGTGGGACTTTCAGCGTCCGTATGCCAGATATTTCCGGCGCGATGGTGGCTGACAAGACCCGCTCGTTGAAGGAATCCGGCGCGCACAAGGTACTCAGTGCCGACTGCGGTTGCCTGATGAACATCAACGGCTCGCTGGAAAAGCAGCAGGAAGCGTTGCGCGGCCAGCATCTGGCGAGTTTCCTCTGGCAACGTACCGGGGGTGCCCGATGAGCGCCGCCGAGATTATTCCTACGGTTACCGTAGAAGAGGATTTCCGCACCCGGGCTCACGAGGCCTTGGGGGATGCGCAATTGCGAGGCAACTTCCGCAAGGCGATGGATTCGCTGATGACCAAACGTGCGGCCGCTTTCAGCGATGCCCACGAAAGAGAACATTTACGCGCGCTGGGCAATGCTGTCCGCGCCCGTGCGTTATCCAAGTTGCCCGAATTGCTCGAGCAACTAGAACAGAACCTGACCCGCAACGGTGTGACAGTGCACTGGGCGGAAACGGTGGACGAGGCCAATGGCATCGTCCTCTCGATCATCCGCGCTCACGAGGGGCGGCAAGTGATCAAGGGCAAATCGATGGTCAGCGAAGAGATGGAGATGAACCATGTCCTCGCTGAACAGGGCATTGAATGCCTGGAATCGGACATGGGCGAGTACATCGTCCAGCTCGACCACGAGAAGCCTTCACACATAATCATGCCGGCGATCCACAAGAACGCCGGTCAGGTCGCGTCCTTGTTCCACGAAAAACTTGGCGTGGAATACACCAAGGACGTAGACCAACTTATTCAGATCGGTCGCAGGGTCCTGCGGCAGAAATTCTTCGAAGCGGACATCGGCGTCTCCGGTGTCAACTTCGCCGTGGCCGAAACCGGTACCTTGCTGCTGGTGGAAAACGAAGGCAACGGTCGTATGACCACCACAGTGCCGCCGGTGCATATCGCCGTCACCGGTATCGAAAAAGTCGTGGAAAACCTGCGCGACGTGGTGCCGCTGCTGTCGCTGCTGACCCGCTCGGCGCTGGGCATCCCGATCACCACCTACGTCAACATGATCTCCGGCCCACGCAAGGAACATGAGCTCGACGGCCCACAGGAAGTGCATCTGGTGCTGCTCGACAACGGTCGCAGCCAGGCCTTTGCCGACAGCGAATTGCGCCAGACCCTGAACTGCATCCGGTGCGGCGCCTGTATGAACCATTGCCCGGTCTATACCCGAATCGGCGGCCATGCCTACGGCGAGGTTTACCCCGGCCCTATCGGAAAAATCATCACCCCACACATGGTTGGCCTGGCGAAAGTCCCCGACCACCCGAGCGCCTCTTCGTTGTGCGGCGCCTGCGGTGAAGTCTGCCCGGTAAAAATCCCGATCCCTTCGTTGCTGCGTCGTTTGCGCGAAGAGAACGTCAAGGCACCGGACAGCACCCATCAAGTGATGCGCGGCCAAGGCAGCAAGTACTCGCGCAAAGAGCGTTTCATCTGGAACGCCTGGGCGAAACTTAATAGCTCACCCACGCTGTATCGCCTGTTCGGTCTGGCCGCTACTCGCCTGCGTGCCCTTACACCCAGCAATGTCGGCCCGTGGACGCAAAACCACAGCGCCCCGAAACCCGCTGCCCGCTCATTGCATGACATGGCTCGCGAGCATCTGGCCAAACAGGGAGATCATTGATGAGCGCCAAGCAAAACATCCTCGCCAAATTGCGCAAAAGTCTGACAGGCACCACGCCGGTGGCTGACAACTTCGATGTCGATCTGGTGACGCAGCCTTACACCTACGCTGCCGAACAACGCATCCCGCAACTGCGCAAACTGATGGAAGCCGTGCACACGGAAATCCACCTGACGTCAGGTGAGGCCTGGCCAGAATTGCTCGCGCAGCTGCTGCAGGATCGTCAGTTGCCGAGCCTGTTGATCGCGCCGACCACACCTCACGGACAACGTGTCGCACAACACTGGGAGAAAAATCCTGGCTTGCCAACACTCAAGGCCTACGATCGCCCAGTGGAAGAATGGAAAGCCGAACTGTTCAACGACACTCCGGCGAGCCTGACCACGACCCTCGGTGCAATCGCTGCCACCGGCAGCCTGATTCTCTGGCCGACACGGGAAGAACCGCGGCTGATGAGCCTCGCGCCACCGGTGCATTTCGCCTTGCTCAAGGCCAGTGAAATCCGCGACAACTTCTATCAGGTGCAGCAGGAGTTCGAGTGGGCCCAAGGCATGCCGACCAATGCGCTGCTAGTCTCCGGCCCATCGAAAACCGCTGACATCGAACAGGTGCTGGCCTACGGCGCCCACGGTCCGAAAGATCTGGTGGTGTTGATCCTGGAGGACCAATGAGTCTACCGGCCGCTTTCCTGCGTGACGCGCAGCAACTGATTCCCCGGGAGCGTCGCTTCGACGACCCGTTGTCGACCCTGGCTTTCGGCACCGACGCCAGTTTCTATCGCTTGATTCCGCAACTGGTGATCCGTGTCGAGTCCGAAGAGGAAGTAGTTGCACTGCTGAAACTGGCCCAGCGCGATCAAGTGCCGGTGACCTTCCGCGCCGCCGGCACCAGCCTGTCCGGACAAGCCATCAGCGATTCAGTGCTGATCGTCCTTGGGGATAACTGGAACGGGCGCGAGATCCGTGGCCAAGGCACGCAAATTCGCCTGCAACCCGGCGTGATCGGCGCACAGGCCAACGCATGGCTGGCGCCGTTCGGGCGCAAGATCGGCCCGGACCCGGCGTCGATCAACGCCTGCAAAATCGGCGGTATCGTCGCCAACAATGCCAGCGGCATGTGCTGCGGCACGGCGCAAAATACCTATCACACCCTGGCCGGCATTCGATTGGTGCTGGCCGATGGCAGTCGTCTCGATACCGAAGATGCCGCCAGTGTCGCGGCGTTTCGGCAAAGCCACGGTGGGCTATTGGAGCGCCTCGCAACGCTGGGCCGGGAGACCCGCGCAAATGCCGAACTGGCTGCGAAAATTCGCCACAAATACCGTCTGAAAAATACCACCGGCCTGTCACTCAACGCCCTGGTGGATTACGACGAGCCTGTGGATATCTTGAGCCACTTGCTGGTAGGTTCCGAAGGCACGCTCGGCTTCATCAGCGCGGTGACTTACGACACAGTGATCGATCACCCGAACAAAGCCTCGGCGCTGATCGTGTTCCCGGATGTGGAAACCTGCTGCAACGCGGTCACCGTACTGAAAAGCCAACCGGTGTCGGCGGTGGAACTGCTGGACCGGCGCAGCCTGCGCTCGGTGCAAAGCAAACCTGGCATGCCCGCTTTCGTACAGCAACTGTCGAACAATGCCTGCGCCCTGCTGATCGAATCCCGCGCCGCATCCTCCACACTACTGCAGGAACAACTGGCGCAGATCATGGCGTCGCTGGCGTCTTTCCCGGTGGAGAAGCAAGTCGACTTCACTGAAGACCCGCTGGAAAACGCCCGACTCTGGGCGATCCGCAAGGACACCTTCCCCGCTGTCGGCGCCGTGCGCAAAACCGGGACCACGGTGATCATCGAGGACGTGACTTTCCCGGTGGAACAACTGGCCATCGGCGTGAACCGGCTGATCGAGCTGTTCGACAAACATCACTACGACGAAGCGATCCTTTTCGGACACGCTCTGGAAGGCAATCTGCACTTCGTCTTCACCCAAGGCTTCAACAACCCGGAAGAAGTCGCACGCTACCAGGCGTTCATGGACGATGTCGCGCAGTTGGTCGCGGTGGAATTCGGTGGCTCGCTCAAGGCTGAACACGGCACCGGACGCAACATGGCGCCGTTCGTCGAGCTGGAATGGGGCAGCGATGCCTACCAGTTGATGTGGCAGCTCAAACGCCTGCTCGACCCCAACGGCATTCTCAACCCGGACGTCGTGCTGTGCGACGACCCGCAGATCCATCTCAAGCATCTCAAGCCGTTGCCGGCCGCCGACGAGATTGTGGATAAGTGCATCGAATGCGGCTTCTGCGAGCCGGTCTGCCCGTCGAAAGGCCTGACCCTGAGCCCGCGTCAGCGCATCGTGATCTGGCGTGACATCCAGGCGAAAAAACGCGCCGGGGTCGACACCCGCGAACTTGAAGCCGCGTATGAATACCAGGGCATCGACACCTGCGCTGCCACTGGCCTTTGTGCGCAACGCTGCCCCGTGGGAATCAATACCGGCGAACTGGTGAAAAAGCTTCGCGGCCAGCACGCCACTCATACGAAAACCGCCAATTGGCTTGAAGGCAATTTCGCCACGGCGCTGCAAGGCGCGCGTTTCTCCCTGCACGTGGCCAATGGTGCGCGGATGCTGCTGGGCGCACCAAGATTGGCGAAGTTATCGGCAACGCTGACACGTTTGTCCAAAGGTCAGGTCCCCCAATGGACCAACGCCATGCCGCAACCGGAAAAAGCCATTCGCTTCAGCCCGACGGTGACGGATGAGCGTCCGCGCGTGGTGTATCTGGCCGCGTGTGTTTCACGCGCCATGGGCCCGGCGGCCGGCGACAAGGAGCAAATGTCGCTGTACGACAAAACCCGTGGCCTGCTGGAAAAGGCCGGTTATCAGGTGGTCTTCCCGGACAACCTGGACAACCTCTGCTGCGGCCAGCCATTCGCGTCCAAAGGCTATGCCGAACAAGCCGAACACAAACGCCAGGAGCTGATCGGTGCCCTGCTCCATGCCAGCCGTGGTGGTCTCGATCCGATCTATTGCGACACCAGCCCTTGTACTCTGCGTTTGACTCAGGACCTGGGCGATGTGCGCCTGGACCTCTACGATCCGGTGCGTTTCATCCGCACGCATTTGATGGATCGACTGGACTTCACGCCGCAGGACACGCCGATTGCGGTGCATGTCACGTGCAGCACCCAACACCTTGGGGAAAGCCAGGCGCTGATCGATCTGGCGCGCAAGTGCAGCAAAAACGTGGTCATCCCCGAAGGCATTCATTGCTGCGGATTTGCCGGCGACAAAGGCTTCACCACGCCCGAATTGAATGCGCATTCACTGCGCACGTTGAAGGACGCGGTGCAGTATTGCAGCGAAGGCATTTCCACCAGCCGCACCTGCGAAATCGGCCTGAGCCAGCATGGCGGAATCGATTATCACGGGCTGGTTTATCTGGTGGATCGTGTGACGCAAGCACGCCCGATTTAAGGACGCTGGATTGAAAAGGGGTATTTTTTGCCCCTTTTTACTGTGCATCGCCATCCTCCACCCGCAAAAAAAAACCGAATTCCTGCGCGCGGCTATAGTCATTTAGCTAGGCCCTGTGAAAGGGCTTATAACCACCTCGGCCAGCGGCCCGCTTCACCGGCAGCACCGAGCCCTCATGCGCAAGGAGATAACCATGAAGCACACTGCAATTGCTGGATTGTTCATCGCTGCTGCAATGTTGGCGTCGCCGGTGTTTGCGGCGGATAAAGATCTGTGTGCCGGGAACATTCAACAAATAAGCGATTTCGTGGACAGCGCGCCGTCCCTCCCGGAAGGCACAATGGACTCCGTCAAAGCTGCCCTGACAAAAGCGAAAGAAGCTCAGGCCGCTGGTAACGACAAGGACTGCGTGGAAATTTCCTCTGGCATCATCACTAAAATGCAGATTCGCAACCCTACCCGGAACTGATACCAGACAGGGCCAACCTTCGGGTTGGCCTTCCGGGGCACATTGACGTAGACTACACAGGCTTGTTGCTCATCGTGATTCACGAGCAATGAGTTCGGGGCCGTTTAGGATTCGACGCCGGTTGCGAAACTTTAGGTGCATGCCGAGTTGGTAACAGAACTCGTAAATCCACTGTTGCAACTACTTATAGTTGCCAATGACGAAAACTACGGCCAGGAATTCGCTCTCGCTGCGTAAGCAGCCTTAGCCCTGAGCTTCTGGTACCTTCGGGTCCAGCAATCACCAGGGGATGTCTGTAAACCCAAAGTGATTGTCATATAGAACAGAATCGCCGTGCAGTACGTTGTGGACGAATCGGCTAAAACTTACACAACTCGCCCAAAGCACCCTGCCCGTCGGGTCGCTGAGGGTTAACTTAATAGACACGGCTACGCATGTAGTACCGACAGCGGAGTACTGGCGGACGGGGGTTCAAATCCCCCCGGCTCCACCAAATGATCAAAAAAGACGTCCACGGACGTCTTTTTTTGTGCCTACGACCCAGCAAATACGCGGCTTCCAGCGCTTTTGCCGTCTTTTGGGAGTTTTTGAGTTCCAGCCATTCGGGTATTCCAGGCGGTATTCCAGCTCATCCGGTGCTAGTCTTTGGAATACCGAATCAGTGCCTGAGGAGAATCTCATGCCTGCTCAAAACCTCCGCCTCTCCGATCGACAGCTCAAGGGAGTCAAACCCGCGTCCAAGGATTACGTCCTCACTGACGGTGATGGTTTGCAGCTCCGCGTACGCAGCAACGGCTCGTTGCTGTGGAATTTCAACTACCGCGAACCGGTGACCAAGAAGCGCATCAACATCGGCTTCGGGACCTACCCCGAACTGTCACTGGCGAATGCACGAAAGATGGCAGTCGATGCGCGCGAGCTGCTCGCCCAAGGCATCGATCCGAAGGTGCAGCGCAATACGCTGAATGAAGCCAAGCGCGCAGAAACGGAACACACCTTCGAGAACGTGGCCACCGCTTGGTTCGAACTCAAGAAGGACTCGGTCACCCCTGCCTACGCCGAGGACATTTGGCGGTCGCTCACGCTGCACGTGTTCCCCGATTTGAAGACGACACCACTCACGAAAATCACCGCGCCGATGGTGATCGCATTGCTTCGTCCAATCGAAGCGAAAGGCAGCCTGGAAACGGTCAAGCGTCTTAGCCAGCGGCTTAACGAGATCATGACCTATGGCGTGAACTCCGGCCTGATCTTCGCCAACCCGCTCAGCGGTATCCGAGCGGTATTCAAGAAGCCCAAGAAAGAGAACATGGCTGCGCTTCCGCCCGAAGAGCTCCCCGAGCTCATGCTGGAGATCGCGAACGCCAGCATCAAACGCACGACGCGCTGCCTGA
This sequence comes from Pseudomonas sp. NFX224, assembly GCF_048565165.1. Classification (NCBI taxonomy): domain Bacteria; kingdom Pseudomonadati; phylum Pseudomonadota; class Gammaproteobacteria; order Pseudomonadales; family Pseudomonadaceae; genus Pseudomonas; species Pseudomonas sp. NFX224. Next base: position 2,154,069 of record NZ_CP183416.1, read on the forward strand.
TCGAATGGCAGTTGCACACGATGACTCGCCCCGCCGAGGCGGCAACTACTCGGTGGGCAGACATCGACTTTGAAAGGCGTGTCTGGACTATCCCACCGGAGCGGATGAAGAAGCGCCGCCCACACAGCATTCCGTTGAGTGATCACGCTGTCGCACTGCTGGAGTCACTGAAGACTCACAGCGGACATCGCGAATACGTCTTCCCTGCAGACAGAAATCCACGCACCCACGCCAATAGCCAGACCGCCAACATGGCGTTGAAACGCATGGGATTCCAGGATCGGCTGGTCAGCCACGGCATGCGCTCGATGGCCAGCACCATATTGAATGAACATGGGTGGGACCCGGAGCTCATTGAGGTCGCACTGGCGCACGTCGACAAGGATGAGGTGCGGAGCGCCTACAATCGAGCCGACTACATCGAGCGCCGGCGTCCGATGATGGCCTGGTGGAGTGAATACATCCAAAAAGCGGCCACCGGTAGCCTGCTCGCTTCGGCATACGGTCAAGCCAGAGACAGGAATGTGGTACCAATCCGCTGATTGCCGCTACAAGAGCAGTGACAACGGCGCTGACTTGGACTGCGTCGCTACTCGGCGAGATTGGTTAACAGCAGTTCCTGATTACCTTTGTGTAGAGTCAGCTAGAGCCCCATGGATTGAATCATCTCACTCTCGCTAACCGCTTCAGGCGTCACGACCGCATCCTTTAGCATCAGCTTGCCTCGAAGTAGGCGATCCAAATGAACATCGAACGAATCAAATTGCGGGTGTAGTACAGCAGGAAGATGAATGTGCACGTCTTTCTTCTGACCAATTCGATAGACTCGGTCAGATGCCTGCGCTTCCTTTGCAGGGTTCCAGTGGCGCTCCAAGTGCACAACGTGGTTGGCACCAACCACTGTCAATCCAACCCCTGCAGCTACTGGTGACATGATCATCACGTTGAAACCAGGCTTCGATTCGAAAACAGTGATCAGTTTCTTGCGAGTCAACTCGTCAGATTTCTTTGCAACTGCTGCCGTGTCACCATTGATAACAGCCACATCCAGTCCATAGATCTGGTCCAACCAAAGCTTCAGGATTCTCTGAAGCCGCTTGGTGACCATGAACAAAATGACCTTCTCTTCGTTCTGCCGGATACGATCAAGTAACTCCAGCAGCACTGCCAACTTCCCCGACTGCGCCATGTTTGCGCGCGCCTCGCTGGCATTGCTGGCCATCAGTTTTGTTTCTTCGCGAAGACACGGATGGAGCGAGATCTCACGCAACTGGGCCAATGCCGCCAGTGCAGTACCTCGCATGTCCTCGGTCGCACGTCGAGCACGAAAATCATTTAGTACTGCATCGTACGCCTGTAGCTGGGCACCCTTCATACAAACGGAAAGATGTGCCGCATGTAGCTGCTGGCCGCCCTTCGGCTGCTCCACACCGCTATGGATGGTCTTGCTGGGAAGCCCCTTCAGTTGATCTTCCTTGATGCGACGGAGCATAAACCTGCCGACGGCCTCGCGTAGCCCCGCGCCGAACTTCCGCCTTATCTCATCCTTTTCATCCTCTGCTGCGGACAGGATTGGTTTGATCCAGCTATCGCGGAACTGGCCCCATCCTCCGAGAATGCCTGGCTGCGCGGTGTCCATCAGGCACCAGAAATCCCCCAGGCTGTTCTCGACCGGTGTGCCAGTTGCCAGCAGCTTGAAATCCGCCTTCAGTCCTTTTGCCGCTCGCGTCTGCGCAGCATTGGGATTCTTGATGTTCTGCGCTTCGTCGAAGATCACCAAGCCCCAGTCAATCCTGCACAGTGAAAACTGGTAATCCCTGAGTGTCTGATAAGTGGTCAGTACAAGGCGGCGATCCATGTCCAGGCGATGTACCCCAGCCTCCGGGCCGATGGAAAGAGCGTAACGAATGGCATCGTCAGCCATCACTCCATCCTCATCAATCAGAGAAGCCAGCTGTGCCGACTCCCGCTCAGCCCCCTTGACCTTGAAGCGACTCAGATCCCTTCCCGACTGTAGTACCACGATGTCCCGGAAAGGGATGCCCTTGAAAGTCTGATTGACCTCATCCTCCCAATTCTCCAGGAGGCTTAAGGGTGCCACGACCAGAACTGGCTTCTGCGCACGTTCCGTAACTTTCTGACGGGCAAGGTATTCACCTACCGTCACCAATGACATGTAAGTTTTGCCAAGGCCCATGTCGTCGGCCAGCAGTCCACCCTGAAGCCGGTATAGATCACCATGATCATCCTGAACTGCCGACTCCAGCAGCCCAAGCATCCATTCGACACCCTCCCGCTGGTGCGGGAACGGCTGGCGAGCATAGGCTCCCCAATTAGGCTCATGCGCTGGTTTGGCCTCACTTGCCTTACACAGCAAAGCACTGTTGATCTCGTCGGCATCGTGCAGCAGTACGCTGACTCGCTCCTTCGGACCCACCGATGGCTCCTCATCAGAAGGCAAGTCGGTTTCCGGGTCTACCAAGGACCTCTCGACTTTCTTCAGCTGCTCATCGATTCGAACATGGTCGGAGATATCAATGACTTCTCCGGCGAAAATCATGCTGTCTGCGCCCTGCTCCTTGGCAGCCTTGTAGACTTCGGTGAAGCGTACCAAGTCCTCTTCGGATTGCACCAGGGTCGGAATGATCTCTGCGGGCGCCGGCCGTGAGTCAAGCGCGAACCAGTCATTCTTCCGATTGTCCAGGTCACCAAACTCCATGTGCTGGAGCTTGCCGATTCCGGTGACACGAATTGAGAAACCAAGATCGAGATTGACCAGGGCCGCATCCAGGAAAGCACTGGGAGTAGCGATGAACTCGGCCACTTTGTCAGCAGGAATACGCTTGTTACTCAGCACCTCCTTGATCGCCGCCATTTTCTGCGGCTCGAGAAGCACCACCCGATTGTCGATTCGCAAAACGCCGCCATCGGCCCCTATATCCAATTGCGACCAGCGTTTCTCTAATTGGTCCGGCGTAGAGCCATCTCCCAAGCTGGGGCTGAGCATTAGGCTGCCATTGGGCAATCGAGTTGCAATGACACCGATATTTTCAGGCACCACCACATCCAGCCTGTCGAAATGGCTGAGGTCGATACGCATACCACTACGAGCCGCAGTCTGCAGCTCGGCCATCATACGCAGATTGGCTGCCTCCCCTCGTTGCTCGGGTAGCAAATTCTGGTGGCGTTCCCAAGCCATCAAACCCATCAACTCGGCCGGGGTCAGTCGATAGGACTCTGTTGAAGTGAGAAAAAGCAGTGGCCCCTTGCGAGTGAAAGGTACTTCAACGGACTCGGATAGAACCGCCAGATCAATGCGGAAACCGCTATTCCCCGTTCTACCACCGATCTTACTGGCGAAGGTCATGTTGAAGCGTCGCGGCAGCCGAAGAATTTCCGCCTGCTCTTCATCCGTGCCTGCAACGTCCTCGGCAGCAACATGGAATCCATTGGCCAGGGGCTCAGCTATGCCCTGCTCCTGCATCATGCGCAGAACGACCATCTGGACCTTCTGCAAGGAATTACCCTTTCCCTCCAACAACGCTGTATACGCTGTCTTGTCCAGATAGAAATTCACACCATCCGAGTCCGCCGCGTGGGAGAAGCCCTGCTGGTTACTTAGCGTTACCCCCCCTTCCCCCAGCAAGCTTTTGAAGATGTCAGCTAGTCCCATGATCATCTCACTTCCCCGCCGGCTGGCGATCCAATGCCAAAGAAACTTCTTTTTTTACCGACCAGCAGAAGCCGCTGCCTTGCTCGCACGCACTCTTTAAGGGCCCATTGAGCACCCGATTAATTTCACGTGCATCGACCCCCAGCACATTTGCCGCGTGTCGAACCTTGTCCCCCGGGTTCTCTTTGAAATACCAGAGCACCTGTAACTCAAATACTCCAAGTCGCCCTAAGTCAATGGCTACAGGTGACCGAACTACTTTCGCCGCTACCGATGCTAAAGCGGTTTTACGCAGCAATGCATTACCCTTGTCGGACAATGACCATTGGAAGGCACCATTTTGCTGTACGTACGTTGAAAGGCTTCCGCCGAGGCTGTCCTGAATCTCATAAAAGAGCGCCTCATCTCCCTTTAAAGCCCGGCGGATATCTCCCATCAAACTTCCTGGATGATCGGCCAGATAAGTCAAAATGGACAGCTGATTATCGGTCAGCTCCTTGTCGACGGTACCAGGCACCCCCGAAGCGTGGGCGTCTTCCGTCATTACACGTGGCATAACCACACGCTGCTCCACCACAGACGCAATCGTTGATGGCTTGGTGGCTAGGGCTAAATCAGGCGTTGTGCCTTGTTGCGCCAGGGGCTCAACTCGCGCTTTCTTCCAACCCACAACCGGCATGCCGTACTTGCTCAGATATGCCTTGTACTCAGATCGGCTCAGCAGTTTCTCGATATCCACTGAAATACCGTTTTCCGCCAGGAAGTCGAATACCTTGCGTTGCCAGGAGCCATTGTGGGTTACCGCCTCGTAGGGAAGAGTCGGGTAGGCCGCCTTGTACTGCCCCGGCAACGACGTGGTCAAATCGTAATGCGAAAACTGATTGCGTTCGTAAGACTTGATCCAGTGCCCAGGCTGGCCGAGATACACCCAGATCTTGAAGCTGTGTGACCCCTCGACCAGATGGAAATCGCCGCAGTCCAGATAGATCACAGCCTTGTCGTTCATGATTGAGTCCATGCTCGCGAAGCTGGTTTTTACCTCGCCCCCGAGAATACGCTTTACGGAATGCTTGGCACTGCGACCGAGCATCAGCCTCGTGTGCCGGATCAATCCGAGCCTGAACAAACCCTCCAAAAACAATTTACGCGCCGGGAACATTCGCTTGAGATCTTCCTTTCCCGATTCCAAGCCATACTGTTCGACTGCCTGCAGGAACAGCCGCAAGTCCTCTTTGGAGAGCCAGCCACAGACCTTGGCAATGCGCTCCTGGCCTAATGGCTTCCACCATTCACGGAAGTTCTGCGCTGAACTGGCAATTCGCGGGTCGCCGGCGAGAGTGAGGAAGAAGTTCTGCCAAGCGTCACCGGGATCGTCCCCCGCTCGGTCGATCATTATCTCCAGGGCGGCATGACCTATTCGTTTGTCGCCCTCATAAGGAGCCTTGCTCACCGAAGGTTTGAGCAACTCATCAAGCACGTCATCCCATTCTCCAGGGTGCAGCTGGCGTAGTACTTCGAGATAGTAGTGCGCGCGACAAATATCGCCATAACGCCCGACATCGAAGCCACTTAGACCAAGGGTTTCAAAGGTCTGGCCCAGCTCCTCCCCCTTACTGCGGACTGACTTCACCAAAATCAGTGGGCCATCAAGCGTCAGTAGCCACTCACCTTCCCGTCTAAGGGTTACGAGTGAATCACTACCGAATGCCTGGCGTGGCGCAGGCATTCGCTTTAGCTGGTCCAACAAATGAAGTTCCAATCGACCACGTAAGCTGCTTTCTGCCTGTTTTTCGCGCTCGTCCAAATGATCGAAATGGCGGAAGTACAGCTGGATCAGCTGGATTAACGTCAGTCGGCTAAGTCGAGGCTTCTGGTGCTCAATCAGCACATCGAGCATTCGCGCATTGAACAGTCGGAAACCTACAACTTCGTCATGCAACCAGAGCCAAGTCAGCGCCCTCGCGCCAAGTCGACGCGTCAGCAACTCTTTAAGTCCGTCGAAACGCCCGCTGCCAGCCATGTCGCGAAATCGAGCGAGCATTCGTTCGAACGCACTACTCCCCCCCACCTTGGCCTTCATCCGATTGGCCTTTTCCACTAGCCGTACCCAACCCTCAATGACTGTAGGCGGCCATTCACCGGGGCGGTTGTCTATCGGCGGCAGCTTCACTGGCCGGAATTCCCAAGCAAGGTCTTGACTGCCTCATAATCAGCACTCTGCGGCCGACGGATAGTGAAGCGGATGTCAATGCGGCGGTTAAGCCGATAATCCTCTTCACCTCGTTGCTGCTTGCTCACGGGTCGAGTCTCTGCATAACCGCTAACTGAAAACAGTGGTTCGCCATCCTGGTTACTCAGCCGGTTCAGGCGCTCAGCCTCAGGTATCTCAGTGCTCCAGAATTGCCAAAGCGAGATTGCGCGAAACGTCGAAAGCCCCCAGTTACCTTTCCCCATGAAGCCAGGAAACGGACGGTTGTCCGTATGGCCTTCGATAAAAATGGTGTCGAGATAGTTGATGCGGTCATCCTGGCTAACCACCTGATTGATGACCTCACCAATCTCCAGTGCCGTTTGTTGATAACGCGGCTGGATCTCGTAAGCGCCAGTATCGAAGCCAAGTAATTCGTTGGGAATACGCAACACCGTATGGTTTTCACTAACCTCTACCTTGATGCCCCGCTGTCGCAGCTTTTCGACTGCTTCATCGAGAATCTGTTGCCGAACCGTTTCTGCCTTTTTCAGTTGCTCAACCTGCTGATCGAAGTCCGCGCTTTTCTCCATCAGCTGAAGAATCAGAACAACCGAAGCGAGGATAAATAGCACTAGAAGGGCCGACATGATATCTACGAAGGACTTCCAGTACGGATCTTCATCCTCCATTGGAACGTCATTAGATTTACGCCAGCGCATCAGCGGGCCTCCAGCTCATCGACCACGTCGTTAATCACCTTCACTACGGCATGCATCTGGTTGGCAAAGCTCATAGTCTCTTTGTTCCACTGGTCCATGCGCTCATGCACCTGATCACGCACCTCGCTGGAATAATTGCGCAACCATTGTTCTGCTTGCTGCTCTATGCCTTGTACCTGGCTACGCAGCACCTCCCCTAGGGCCGTGAACTCGCCACGCACACCCGCGAGGAATTCCTGCTGATGGCTCCCCATCTCACCAAATCCGTTTCGCGCCTCGGTGGCGGCCTGTTCGAAGCGCTGTGCACTTTCCAGCAGGGCGCCTTGAAGTTGTGCCAACGCAGCGGCCTGGCTCTGTAAGTGGCCAGCCAGCTGAGCGTTCTGCTCACCCGCAGACTCGATACGATGCGTCACGCTCTCCAAGCGCTGGCCGAGCAATTCAGCCGCTTGGCGAACATTGGTCGAAAGCAGGCCGAGCTGGTTGGCACTACTATCCATATGCCGACTGCTGGTAGCGGCAGCTTCACTGGCTTGCTGTAGGCGGCCCATCAGTTGCAGATGTTGTTCAGTCATCTGCCTGCTCTGCTGCTGAGTCGCCTGAACGGCCGTGGCTATACCCTCAAGAAGCGCCTGTTGTTGCAGCGCCATGTTTTCCAACTGCTCGGTAAAACGCTGCTGACGCGATTGTTCGCGATGTTCCGCTTGCTGCCCATGGCCTGCAATCTGCTCACTGAAGTTGCCCAGCAACTTACCGACTGTGACTTCCAATGCCTGCTGCTGAGCAGAAGCGGTCTCAGCTATAGCGTTGATTTGCTGCTGGCTGGTTTGCCCTAGGCTACCAATCAATTGCTGCTGTTGGGCCAGTGAAGCGGCCTGTTGATGCTCGTGACGCTGGGCACGCTCTTGCTCACGTGTTTCTGCAGCGCCCATCTGCGAATCCAGCTGGGAGTTCATCGTCATCATCAATCGCGAGAAAACTGTCTCCAGGCTCCTGTGTTGCTCATTGCCGGCCTCGGTCATGGCCTTCAGCTGCTCACGGCTGGCGCTGGCGGACTTCTCAAGCAACGCGGACTGGCTCGCACTGGCCTCGGCCAGAGTGCGTTCGAACAACAATTGGCGCTCCTCATCCCGTCTTTCGACGGAGCTGAGTTGAATGTCCAGTTGCCCCGTCAACCCGCTCATCAGCTCATTGAAACGCGTCTCCAATTGCTGCTGGCGCTGATCAGCTGAATTGGATAGTTGCTTCAGCTGGTCCTGAAACTCTCCGTTTTGCTGACGGACAACTTCTTGTTGGCGTCCCTGCTGGTCGCTCAAACTCTGGAACAGCTGGTTGAGTTGCTGCGTCATGCTACCCACGGCGGTGTTCACATCCGCAGCAGCCTGCTGCATCAGATTGCCCTGCTCACGCCCAGCCGAGGTCAGTCCTTGTGTGAAGTTGCTTACCAACTGTTCAAGCACTTGGGTGGATTGCTGACTGGTAGTGCTGACGAGCGTCTGAATGGCAGGTGCCATTATGTTGTTCAACGCATCGGTGAGTGCCGTCTGCATCGCCTCACTCATACCTACAAGGCTTTCCTGCAGGCGATCACCGATACGTTCGTGCAATTCCTGAAGGGCTTCCTTGCTTTCGCGACTGTAATCCGCGATATGTACCAGCGACTGCTCGGCAGGAATCAGTGGATACAGCGCGTCGATCTGGTGCTGAAGATCATGTATCCGACCTAACGCCCAGCGCTCGGCAATCTTCTCGATCAAGTTCAGCACTAGGCTAAACCCAACGCCCCATACCGATGCCATGAAAGCAACAGCTGCGCCCTGGATCATCACGGAGATTCCTGCCCGTAACTGATCTACTCCTCCGCTGCTGTCTAACTTCAGCTTAGACAGGCCGATGGTCAGACCCACAAACGTGGCCAGCACGCCCAAACCGACCAATAAACCAGGCAGCGAACCGAAAAACCGACTTCCGCTCAGGCCCGGAGCCAGAGTGCGCGCATTGAAGAAATGCTCAGCATCGAGAGTGTTGAACAACTGTTTGTGATCACTAGAGCTAACCAGGCTGTCGTCAAACTCGTGCCACAGTACACCGACTCGCTTGACCTTGAGCCCAAGCGCTTTCTGCAAGGTCTCTCGACGATTCAGGGCCAGGTTTTCACGACTCTGTCCAGCGACAAGGGTGTTCAGCGCACGCATGCGCGCCCTAAAGCTCAGCCCGCTGCGAATCAAAGAGATGACCGAATAGGTGAAAAGTGCCGCCATGATCAACCAGAACACGACACCTAGGGCCTCGGTACTACCGCTCTTCAGCAAGGAAAAGTTGGGCAACAGGTGATTCAAGAATTCCATGATATCGGTCCAGAGGATCAGCGTAAGCAGTAAGTAAGCAGCCTTTTCCACCAACACATTGGTCAGAGGCTCACACTTCTGACGATGTTTGGTTGAGGCGGGCGCAGGGTTAGTTGCAGAGTGGCGTTAGTTGATCAACCTTGGCGACAACAAGGTGTTATTTAGCAAGGGAGATGTTGAATTGCTCAACGTCGCCTCCCACAAAAAAAATTCAGATGCGACTTACCGCGCACGACGATAGCGCCCTTGATCAAGCCGTTTTTCTCTCGCACCGGCTTGCGCAGGCCCCATCTCCTATTGGCGATAGCCGGTGAGGTAAATTTGCTGAAGATGTCTCGTACCGAGAGCGACTTCTTGTCCATGCTGAATTCCTAGGGGACGCGGCCGAGCCAGCCCATACGAGCGTTCAGGGGCAGCGAGAAGCTGAAAAACGGCTGGGAACGCGCATTCGGTCACGAGTTCATACAGGCCGCTAGTGTGTGACTGCGATCACAATAACCACCAGATTTTCGTGCGTAAAGGTCGACGACCGTCGAAATGGAACTATTTGAGCAGAAGACTGTCCCGACGAGTATTGAACCCAATCGTGAATTGCCATTTCCCAGCCATCTCGCCCTTGATGACGACTCCCGAGCGTCACAACCCAATGCATGCCGATCCGTTAGGGTGGCGACAACGGCGACACGGGCGACAGACCGCGTGGCGTCTACATCATTGCCGTCGGAGCAGATGGCGACAGTCGCCAACGCCTCCCTGCTCTTAGCCTCTCCGGCTAAGTCCCTGAGCATGGGGAGGCTTCGCACCCCCATGCTCAGGGACTAACACTATAAAAGCGACAAACGGCCACTTTGCTAATGACTGCCACCGATCTCCAAAGCAGGCCAAACCATGTGCCTGGCAAATTTCCAGACGCTCTCCCCCGATTGACCCATACCCCTGCGACCGATAAAACAAAGCTTCAAAGCGCTGCCATCGGCAGCACCTAAGATGGCCAGAACCTTCAAGGTCATGCCGCTATCACGGTGGTTCATCCCTAAGTGCGATTCGCGCCCGGAGGCTCGCACAGTCATTCGCCAGAGTGATGGACGCCTACTTAACGATCCGCCTAGTGCGGCAACCCGCTAACCCTCAAGCCCCGCAGCAACGAGCCTGCCCGGCCAACTTTTTGCGCCAACCCTTCGCCCGTCTCTTTCTCCAGAAAAGAGACGGGCGCATCTCACACTGCTGCAGCTCTGCTCCCACGGGCCTTTGCAGCTCTCCCCCTCGTGACAATCGGCGTGACAAACGCCGCTGTCACCAGCAACAGCGCTGCAGATGATGGTGCCGCAGACCAAGGAATGGACTGCACCTGACTGACAGTCAGGCATGCCCCGGTCATCACATCGCTGCTTTTACCCGACTCAGGATCTCGCGGCACTGGTCTCGTCAGCCAGTGCAGCCTCCACCCGCCCACCGGTATCGGTGTTCAGGAGGCCAGATCATGAGATGCCCAAGCTCCCGGCCGTAAGGAGCCGTCAGTCCCGCGCTAGTGGACAAACCTCACAGGTCGCAGGGGCCTTGATCCCTGATAACACTCAACAACCGTGGCGGGATGAGTGAGGACAAAGTTGATCATCTCAGGAGAATAGCGATGCAACTGCGCGAAGCGTTCGAGCCTCCACAACCCTTGCTGGAATACCAGCAGGCACCACTGCCCTACCCGGTTGAAGCACTCGGGAAACTGTTGGCCCCTGCGGTCGAACGACTGGCCGAGGTGATCGGCGTGCCCCGCGCCATGGCTGCACAATCGGTGCTGGCCAGCGCTGCTCTGGTGAGCCAGGGTCATGCCAATGTCCAACTCGACGGCCGAACCTATCCGCTGTCCCTTTACCTGCTGACAGTGGCGTCCTCGGGTGATCGCAAAAGCGCGGTGGATCATCTGGCACTAAAGACGGCGCGCGACTGGGAACGACAGCAGTGGGCCCTGTATGCGGAAAAGCTCAAAGCTTATCGCGCCGCTACCAGCATCATGGCCAAACCCAAAACCTCAAAGAAACAAGCGGAGGCGGAAGGCAGCGAACTATCTGAGCCAGTCCCGCCGAGGCTGATCATCGCCGAACCCACCATTGAGGCCTTGATCAAAAGCTTATGCCATGGCTTGCCCAGCATGGGCTTGTTCAATGATGAAGGTGGCCAATTCTTGGGCAGCAGCACCATGAGCAAAGAGAACTTGCTCAAGGCGATCACCACCTTGTCGACACTGTGGGATGGCAGCCCCATCGACAGGGCGCGCTCCATGGCCGGAGAAAGCCTGCGCGCTTACGACCGCCGTCTCAGCCTGCATTTGATGCTGCAGCCTTACTTGGCCAACCAGCTACTCAAAGACTCGGTTATCAAAGGCCAAGGCATCCTGGGTCGCTGCCTGATCAGCTGGCCCGAACGTCTGGTCGGCCGGCGTTTGTACAAGGCAGTCGACTTGACGCGAGATGCCAAGGTCCAGCGCTACCAAACGCGCATCACCACCCTGCTGGATAAGCCATTGTCGCTGCACAAAGACGGTTCACTTAACCCCGCCAAGCTGGAACTGACGCCCAGCGCTCGCACTGCCTGGATTGATATTCACGACACCATCGAATGCCAGTCTGGCGAGTTCGGTGAGCTGGCGGGCGTCCAATCCGTCGCAGGAAAAGCGGCGGCGAATGTACTGCGCATCGCCGGTGTGCTCGCGGTAATTGAAGATGCGAATGTAGTGAGTGAGGCCCATATTCAACGCGCCTCAACACTGATGGATTACTACCTGGCGGAGATCCAACGCCTGACCGAACAAGAGCCAATCAACACTTTACGTGAGGAAGCGGATCGACTGTTGCGCTGGCTGACGCAAAAAGGCTGGACCCACTTCACCATCCGCGATCTCAATCGCAACGGCCCTCGCTTTGCCCGCAAGAGCAGCCATCACACCGCCACACTGCTCGTCGAGCTGATCACGCATAACTGGCTGAACTGTCGCGATGCCAAAACTTTCGAGGTCCGCCATGTTTCGCCTCAATGACGCGGTGCGCCGCTACCAGGCGCAACATCAATCACAATCAGAAACACGGCGTGTCGCCGCTTCTGTCGCCACCTTGTCGCCACACGCCAGGCCAAGAATGAAGCGGGTTGTCGCCACTGTCGCCGCTGTCGCCACACCACCTCTTGCCCCCGCCGACATCGCCCTGTTGATCGAGCAACTGCGTGAGGAAGGGGCACTGCTAGAACACCAGGAGAACGCCCTCCTGATCCGCCCAACACACTGGCAGCAGGTGGACAGGTTCAGCCCCCACTGGAAAGCCCTGCTTCTTTTTCTGCAAACACACGAAAACGGTGATGACGATGGTCGGTCGGCGTGATGGTCGCAACTTTGGCTATGGCCGCCAGTTGAGCTACGCCGGCCCACAAGCGCTCAAGGATCTGTTTGCCGGTGGCCACTTCGCCACGGTCAAAGCGCATAGCGACCGCTGGCAAGCGTTCGTGCGTTGGTGTCGATCAGAGGACGGCCCAGGTTGCAACGATGCGCGCCAGATTGATCGACAGACGCTGCAAGACTACGCCGCTTACCTGCGCCAGCAGATCCAGCAAGGTGAACTCTGCATCGCCACCGCGCAGAACCGCCTAAGCAGCGTCAACCGCACCCTCGCTGCGCTGCGCGGTGATCAGGACGTGAGGATCGCCAGCCCGAGTCAGGCGTTGGGACAACAGCGCTCCAGCGTACGCACCCGTGCGCCAGATGGTCAAGACCAGCAACAGGTGCAGCGAGTACTCGAGGCGCTCGGCGAACAGCAATACGAGCGGGTGGCCGCGATTGTTCTGTTGGCCCGAACAACCGGTATGCGCCTGCGCGAAGCGATCCTCGCTGACCTGCCGCGACTGCAACGCGAAGCCGAACACTTGGGACGTATCAACATTCAGGACGGCACCAAAGGTGGCCGCTCGGGGGCATCAGCACCGCGATGGGTCATAGCCAATGAAGCGGTGAAGGCGGCGCTGCAGTTTGCTCGTCATGCGGCACCGACCGGCAGCCGCAACTTGCTGGCCCGAAACGAAAGATACGCAGCGTTCCTGCAGAAGACCGTGCTCCCCACCCGCGAAACGCTGCATAAACAAGAGCTGAAGGGTTTTCATGAACTGCGCGCGGCCTACGCCTGCGAGCGTTACGAGCAACTCACGGGCCACGCCGCACCGGTCAACGGTGGCCACTGCTATCGCATTGACCGCGACCTTGACCAACAGGCGCGGCAACAGATCAGCCTTGAGCTCGGGCATAACAGGATCGATGTAGCGTCGGCCTACATTGGAGGTCGAGCGTGAGCAAGCCCTTTGATATGGCGCTGTTCCTGAGCGGCGTACTGACTGGCTCGAAGGTCACACAGCAACGTCACCTACGGCAAGCTCGAGTCATGCAAGCGGCCATTCAAGAGCGCTGGCAACGTGATAATCCTTGGACTTGGCAACTCAAGCATGTGCGCTGGTTTCTCACCCAGTACCTGAAAGACCATTCCGACGCCACCCGGTATTACTACCTACTCACGGCTTCATTGGTCTGGAAGCGATTAGGGAGGGACCGAGACTTGGTCATCGCCCCTGCCGTGTGTCGCAACACCGCTTATTGGCGGGATGACGTGAGGGAGAGATTGGTATTTCCCTGAATCCCTGCAACCGAGACTGCTCAGTGCCGAGCTTGGATTGGGGTACAATCACCGGCATTTTATGCCATCAGGATCGGCATCCGCTCCCTGGGTGCCCACAAGAGATTCCGCAATGCCCCTCACGCTGCAACAACTGGAACGCCATCTGTTCAAGGCTGCCGATATTCTGCGCGGCAAGATGGATGCCTCGGAGTTCAAGGAATACATTTTTGGCATGCTGTTCCTCAAGCGCTGCTCCGACGTATTCGAGGAGCGTTATGAGCAGGTAGTTGCCGATGAAGTAAACGCCGGCAAGAGCAAGGCCGAGGCCTTTGTCACAGCGGAAAACCCGCGCTGGTACAAGCGTGATGGCAATTTTTGGGTGCCCAGCCATTCGCGCTTCAAGTATTTGCTCAACGAAGCGCACATCAATGTCGGCGACCTGCTTAACAAGGCGCTGGGCGGCATCGAGGAAAACAACGTCTCCCTGGAAGGGGTGCTGGAGCACATCGACTTCACCCGCAAGGTCGGCCAGAGCAAGATTTCCGATCAGAAGCTGCGCCAGCTCATCACCCACTTTGGTGAAGTGCGCCTGCATAACAGTGACTTCGAATTCCCTGACCTACTCGGGGCAGCCTACGAGTACCTGATCGCCGAGTTCGCCGACTCGGCCGGCAAGAAAGGCGGTGAATTCTATACGCCGCGCTCTGTCGTGCGACTGATGGTTCAACTGCTCAAGCCGACTCTGGCACACGATGTCTACGACCCCTGCTGCGGCTCGGGCGGCATGTTGATTGCTGCCAAGGAATATATCGACGAGCACGGCGAGGACGGCCGCAAGGCCAACCTGTTCGGCCAGGAATTCAACGGTACCGTCTGGTCCATCGCGCAGATGAACATGCTGTTACATGGCATCAGCAACGCCTGGCTGGAGAACGAAGACACACTGGCCGACCCTCGGCATATCGAGGGCGGCGAACTGCGCCGCTTCGACCGAGTCCTCACCAACCCGCCATTCTCCATCAACTGGGGTCATACCGAGAAAAGCCCAGATGGCAGCCTGGCCTGGAACCCGACATTCCGCGAGCAGCGCTTCCGCTTCGGTGAAGTGCCGCTGGGCTCGAAAAAGGCCGACCTGATGTTCCTCCAGCACATGCTCGCCGTGACCCGCGACGAGGGCATGATCGCCACCGTACTGCCCCACGGCGTGCTGTTCCGGGGCGGTGAGGAACGCGGAATCCGCGCTGGCATTATCGAAAACGACCTGCTCGAAGCCGTGATCGGCCTGCCGGCCAACCTTTTCTATGGCACTGGCATTCCCGCCTGCATCCTCATCCTGCGCCAACAAAAGCAGGAAGGTGCCAACCGTATCAGCGCCAAGCCTGCCCAGCGGCAGGGCAAGGTGCTGTTTATCAACGCCGACCGCGAGTACTTCGAGGGCCGTGCGCAGAACTACCTACTGCCCGAGCACATCGAGAAGATCACCACCGCCTTTGACGAATTTCGCCGGATCGGCGGTCTCAGCGACGTGGTGGATATCGCCACACTGCGCGAAAACGACTACAACCTTAATATCCGCCGCTATGTGGATAACGCACCGCTGCCCGAGCCGCATGATGTGCGTGCACACCTGTTTGGCGGTGTGCCCGAGGCCGAAATCGAGGCGAAAGCTCCGTTGTTCGCCGCGCATGGTCTCGACCCGCATGACCTTCTCGTGGCGCGCGAATTGCAATATTTCGACTTTGGCGGCGAGCTAACCCGCCGTGCCGACCTCAAGCCGGCCATCGAAGGCAATGCCGGCCTGCAGTCCAAGGAAGCCGCCCTGCGTGAGGCATTCGAGAGCTGGTGGCACGAACACAGCCCGCGTATAACCGCCTTGGCCGGGAAGTTCGATAATAACGCCGCGCTGGTCAATCTGCGTGGAGAACTGCTGGTCAGCTTTAGCCAGACGCTGGAACGTATTGCCCTGCTCGACCCCTTCCAAGTCAGGGGCATCGTCGCCGGCTTCTGGTACCAGAGCAAGTATGACTTTCTCGGTTTGATGGCGCGCGGCAGTCGGGGTGTGATCGACGCTTGGCGCACCAGCATCATCACCGCCTTGGAAGACAAGGCCAGCAAGCAAAGCCCATTGGAGCACAAACTGGTGAAGTTCCTTCTCGGCGATTTCGTAGCCGGGCTAGCCGAGTTGGAAGCGAGAAAAGCCGAACTGGATAGCCAGCTTAAGACCGCCGCCACAAGCAAGGGAGAGGATTCCGACGAGGAAGACGGCGAAGTGGATGCCGACGACGAAGAAAGTCCGATCAACGAAGCCCATATCAAGGCCTGGAAGGTCGAGCTGGCCAACGTAAAGAAGCTGCTTAAAACCCAGCAGGAAAACTTCGCCAGCCACCTGAATCAAGCTGTCGACGGCCTGGACGAGCCACAAGCCGCCGAGCTGCTGCTGACTATTCTGCACAACGATATGCAGACTATCGTTGAGCGCTATATCTCCGCTCAACGCGCGCAGATTATTGCCGCATTCGAGAACTGGTGGGACAAGTACCGGGTAACGCTGAAAGAGATAGAGCAGAAGCGCGATGCGGCGGCAGAGGTGTTTGAGGGGTTCCTGAAGGGGTTGGGGTATGTTTGAGCTCGATAAGGCTCCATTACTCAATGGAAAGATTGAGGTACTATCTGGCTTTGCCTTTCCGTCTAGCGGCTTCAATCAGCTTGATGGTTTGCCGCTGATTCGGATTCGTGATCTCGGTGGCAGCACCACTGAGGTTCGATTCCGAGGCGCGTATGACCCTGCATATCGCGTCTCCAAAGGCGACCTACTGGTTGCCATGGATGGCGATTTTGAGGTGCATCGATGGGAGGGTGAAGATGCTCTGCTCAATCAACGTGTGTGCAGAATCTCATCGGCTAGTAGAGAAATTGATCAAGGCTTTTTGTATTGGTACCTGAAGCCAAAAATCGCGGAAATCCATCGTAGAACCCCGCAAACGACAGTCCGACATCTGTCGACGAAGGATGTTTATGCGATAGCCGAACCGCCTATTGGCTATCCCGCTCAGAAGCGCATTGCCCAAATCCTCGACACCCTCGACACCGCCATCCGCGAAACCCAGGAACTGATCGTCAAGCTCAAGGCCGTCAAGCAGGGCCTGCTGCACGACCTGCTGACCCGTGGCATCGA
The DNA here is from genome assembly GCF_048565165.1 of Pseudomonas sp. NFX224. NCBI lineage: Bacteria > Pseudomonadati > Pseudomonadota > Gammaproteobacteria > Pseudomonadales > Pseudomonadaceae > Pseudomonas > Pseudomonas sp. NFX224. The sequence continues at coordinate 2,170,818 of NZ_CP183416.1, forward strand.
CGCCAACGGCCAACTGCGCCCGCGGCAGAGCGAAGCGCCGCAGCTCTACAAGGAATCGCCGCTGGGGTGGATCCCGAGCAAGTGGGAGGTGCTCCGGCTCGATACGGTTACGGCACGTGGCAGCGGGCACACGCCGAGCAAGGATGTTCTTTCCTACTGGAATGGCGGAGTGAAGTGGGTTTCTCTGGCCGACTCGCATCGCCTCGACCAGATCTACATCCACGAAACGGACAAGGAAATCAGCGAGCTTGGTATAGCCAACTCATCGGCAGTTCTTCATTCCGAAGGAACTGTCATTCTGTCCCGCGATGCAGGGATTGGTAAGAGCGCCATCCTCGGCTGCAACATGGCGGTTAGCCAGCACTTTATGGCGTGGCGTTGCGGAGAAAAGCTGAACAACCTTTTCCTGTACTTCTACCTGCAGCGAGAAAAGCCTAAGTTTGAAGCGATAGCGATGGGAAGCACGATCAAGACCATAGGCCTGCCATTCTTCAAAGGCTACGAAATTGCGTTACCTCCGCGCCGAGAGCAGGATCAAGCGGCCGCCATCATGATGGAAACTGAGCAGCATTTGACAGCGCATGATGCCGAACTGGAAAAGCTTCGGCAGCAGAAGATTGGCCTAATGGACGACCTGTTGACCGGCCGCGTGCGTGTCACCCCGCTACTGGAATCTATGCAGCAAGCAGCTGCACAAACGGAAGCCTGATATGCCACAGCGCCTGCCACCTCGCGAATCCCTCACCGTCGAATTCAAGAGCGACCGCAGCAAGCTCCCCGACCGCGAACTAATCGAAGCGCTGGTCTGCCTGGCAAATGCCGAAGGCGGCGAGCTATGGCTAGGTGTCGAGGACGACGGTACGCCCACCGGCCTGCATGCGGAGCATCGCCTGCTGGAGGGCTTGGCCGGCATGGTCGCAGCGCGCACCTCGCCGTCGCTGAACGTACAGGCCGAGGCGCTCGACCTGGATGGCGTGACCGTGGCGCGTATCCATGTACCCAAAACCCAGGGCGAGGTGGCCACCACCAGCGGCGTCTACCTGCGCCGTCGTTTGAAGCACGACGGCACGCCCGAATGCATAGCCATGCTGCCACATGAGCGCAGCAGCCGCGCAAGCAGCTTCGGCCTGCTCGATGTTTCCGCCCAGCCGGTGGCCGGTGCCACTCTCGCCGACCTCGACCCGCTGGAGCGCGAGCGCCTGCGCCAGGCGGTGCAGCAATACGGCGGCGACCGAGTGCTGCTGGAATTGGACGACGAAGCCCTGGACGGCGCACTGCTGCTCACTGCGCGCCAGCCGGACGGTATGCGCGTGCCGACCCTTACCGGCCTGCTACTGATCGGCCGGGAAACCTCCCTGCGCCAACTGGTACCCACCCACGAGTTCGCTTTCCAGGTGCTGGCCCAGCAGGCAGTGCGCTTCAATGAGTTTCGCCGCTTCCCATTGCTCAAGGCACTGGACTGGCTGGAAACCAACTTCCGTCCCTACAACCCCGAGGAAGAACTGCAGGTCGGCCTGTTCCGCGTGCCGGTGCCCAAGGTGGACCTCGGCGCCTTCCGAGAAGCCGTGGCCAATGCCCTGGTCCACCGTGACTACCACGGCCGGGGCGCGGTGCATGTGCGTCTTGAAGACGATGCCCTGGTGGTCAGCAACCCCGGTGGCTTGGTCGATGGTGTGACCCTGGCCAACCTGCTGGTGACCGAACCGCGCCCGCGCAACCCGACCCTGGCCGACGCCATGAAGCGCGTCGGCGTAGTCGAACGCTCTGGCCGAGGCGTCGACAAGATTTTCCGCGGCATGCTCAAGTTCGGCCGACCGGCCCCGGACTACAGTTACACCACCGCCCAGAGCGTGGTGCTGCGCCTGCCCACCGCAGAGGCCGACCTGGACTTCCGCCGCCTGGTAGTCGAGCAGGAGCGTGCCACCAACGCCGAGCTGCCCATCGACAGCCTGATCGCCCTGGCCGCCCTGCACGAAAGTAAGCGCGTCACAGCCGACGAACTGGCCGTACAGATCCAGCGCGACCCCGCCAGCGCCAAACGCACCCTGGAAGCCCTGACAGAAGCCGGGTTGGTGGCAGCCCACGGCTCTACCCGCGGCCGCAGCTATACCCTGTCGGCCAGCCTGTACCAGGCAGTGGGCGACAAAGCCGCCTATACCCGCCAGGCAGGCTTCACACCCATTCAACATGAGCAAATGGTGTTGAACTATGTGCAGCAGCATGGGCAGATTCAGCGCGCTGAAGTAATGGATCTTTGCCGGCTCTCGCCTGATCAGGCGGCAAAACTACTCAAGCGCATGAAAGACAAGGGCGTACTGATACAGCAAGGTGAACGACGCTGGTCGGTCTATAAGCTCGGCTAAAAACTCTATGAGCTGCTATGAGCTGCTATGAGCCTGTATGAGCCCATACATACCTGAACTGGATTAAAGGAGTAACCCGTGGGCTGGGAACTGGAAGACGTCGAAAAACCCTTTGTGGCTCAGTTACAGGGGCTGAACTGGAAGCATATCGAGGGCAGCCTCGACGACCCGGCCATCACTGGCCGCAACAGCTTCAGTGAAGTGATTCAGCGGGCCGCACTGGCCGAGCGCTTGTGTGCCATCAACCTGCGTGACGGTCAGCCCTGGCTGGATGAGCAGCGCATTGCCGAAGCACTGGCGGCCATTACCCGCGTGGGCGCCGGCAAGTTGATGGAAGCCAACCAAACAGTCACTGAGCTGTTGCTCAAAGGCATCACTGTCGACGGCCTCCCGGGCTGGGAAGGCGGGCGTGGCCAGACTATCCAATACATCGACTGGGCCACCCCGGCCAATAACCACTTCAGTGTGATCAACCAGTTCCGAGTGGATTGCCCGCCAGGATATAACAGCGGCAAGAAATTTATTGTCCCGGATCTGGTGTTGCTGGTTAACGGCATCCCGCTGGTGCTGGTGGAGTGCAAGAGCCCCTCCATTCCAGAACCGCTTGCCGAGGCTGTCGATCAATTACGTCGTTACAGCAACCAGCGCAAGGCGGCCTTCGAGGTCGAGGAGAACGAGGGAAACGAGACTCTGTTCGCCAGTGTGCAGCTATTGGTCGCCAGTAGCTACGACGAAGCACGGGTGGGCTGCATTGGTGCTGGCTTCGGGCATTTCTCCCAATGGAAGACCGTGGTTGGCCCGGATGGCAACGGCAGCGAACAGTCAGGAGCCGAGCAGTTGGGCAAAGCCAAACTGTCCGAACAGGAGCGCCTGGTGGCAGGCATGCTCACGCCAGCCCACCTGCTCGACCTGATCCGACATTTCATGCTCTTTATGCAGGTTGGCGGGCAGACCATCAAGACGGTCTGCCGCTACCAGCAATACCGCGCGGTGAACCGCACATTGACCCGCATGAAACGCGGGCAGACACGTCTTGAGCATGGCGAGAGTGACCAGCGCGGCGGCATCGTTTGGCACACTCAAGGCTCGGGCAAAAGCCTGACCATGGTATTTCTGGTGCGCAAGATGCGCACGGATACACAACTGCGCCGCTTCAAGATCATCGTGGTCACCGACCGTAAAGACCTGCAAAATCAGCTCGCCGCCACTGCCACACTGAGCGGCGAGCTGCCGGAGGTGGCCTCCAATATTCAGGGTGTCAAGGCCTTGGCACGTCGCCAGGGCCCCGGCTTGGTATTCGCCACCATCCAAAAGTATCGAAATCCCGAGCAGGAGGAAGATGGGGAGGCGCCGATCCCTGTGCAAGCTGCGGCCCCCCTCAAAGCCGCAGAAAAGCGCGCGCCCTATCTTGTGAACAAACCGTTCGAGGTGCTCAACCACGACGAGAGCATTCTGGTATTGATCGATGAGGCGCACCGCACCCAGGCCGGCGATCTGCACGCGAACCTGCTGGCAGGCCTGCCCAACTGCGTGCGCATCGGTTTTACCGGTACACCGATCATCATGGGCGATAAAAAACGCACCCACGAAATTTTCGGCGCGTTCATCGATAAATACACCATCAAGGAAGCCGAGGCAGATGGCGCGACGGTGCCGGTGCTTTACGAAGGGCGCACTGCCCAGGGCGCAGTGAAAGATGGGGCGAGCCTGGATGAACTGTTCGAGGATTTGTTCCGCGAGCACAGTCAGGACGAGCTGGAGCTGATCAAGAAAAAATACGCCACCAAAGGCCATATCTTTGATGCCCCCGCGCTGATCGCTGATAAGGCGCGCGACATCCTCAGACATTACGTCACCAATATTCTGCCCAATGGCTACAAGGCGCAGGTTGTAGCCTATAGCCGGATTGCGGCAATCCGCTATTTCCACGCGCTGCAGGCCGCCCGCGATCAGTTGCTGGCCGAGGCCGAAGCGTTACCAGCAACCGACAAGGACCTCGACGATGAAGCACTGTGCCAGCGTCCACCCAAGCTGCAGGCGCGCGTGCAGGCGTGGCGCTATCGCGACAGGCTACGCAGCCTGGAGTTCGCGCCGATTATTTCCGGCTCAAATAACGATCCGACCGAGTGGAAAACCTGGACGGATGGCAGCAAGCACGAGCTGCTGATCCAGCGCTTCAAGAAGCCCCTGAATCATGAGCAGCCGGGCAAGGCCGACCCGCTGGCTTTCCTGATCGTTAAGTCTATGTTGCTCACCGGCTTTGACGCCCCCATCGAAGGGGTCATGTACCTTGACCGGCCAATCAAGGAAGCCGAGCTGCTGCAAGCCATTGCGCGGGTCAACCGTACTGGTTTCGGCAAGCGCTGTGGCATCGTGGTCGACTACTACGGGGTCGCCAACCACCTGCGCGAAGCCCTGGCAGCCTATGCCGACGAGGATATCGAAGGTGCGCTGAGCAGCATCAAGGACGAGGTGCCGGTGCTGCGAGATCGTCATCTGCGTGTAGTGGATGTGCTGCGTCGCCAGGGCATCGAGTCGCTGGAAGATGCCGAAGCCTGCATTGCCGCACTGGAGTCGGAAAAGGTGCGCGCCGAATTTGCGGTAAAGCTCAAAGCGTTCCTCGACTCATTGGACACCGTACTGCCACGCCCCGAGGGCCTGCCCTTCGTCAAGGATGCCAAGCGCCTGGCCTATATCCATGCACGCGCGCGCGGGCGTTACAAGGACCTGCCGCAACTGGGCAAGGATGTCGGCGCCAAGGTGCGCAAGCTGATCGACGATCACGTTATTTCGCTGGGCATCGACCCGAAGATTCCGCCGATCCAGCTCACCGATGCAGACTTCGAGAAACAGTTGTCCCGTAGCGTCAACGACCGCGCCAAGGCCTCAGAGATGGAGCACGCCATTCGCTCGCATGTGCGCAAGCATGCTGATGAAGATCCGGTGCTTTATCGCAAGCTGTCCGAACGCCTGAACGAGCTGCTCAAGTCGCTGGGCGAGCAGTGGGATCAGTTGGTTGAGCAGATGCAGAACATCATCAACGAGCTGCGCAGCGGTCAAATGAGCGATGACTACAGCCCTCTGGATTTGCCCGAGCACTATGCATCCTTCCTGCGTACCCTGCTGGATGTGGTGTGTGCCGACGCCAATCCGCAGCCCGCTGAGCTGCTGCGCTTGAAGGATGTGACAGTGGAACTGGTCGATCTGTTGGTGGGCGAACTCCAAAGCCACCGCGATATCTGGAGCCCGCGCAAGCGAGCGGCACAAGAGGAGCTGGCCGGGCAGCTATTCGATTACGTGATGCGACTACGTCCGCCCTTGGTAGATAGCGATACGGCGGGTGCACTGTCTGACCGCCTGATGGATCAGGCGAGAGCTAGCCATGAACGGTTGATGCAGCTGTGAGCAATCAAACCCTCACCGTAGACGACCTACAACTGACGCTACGCCGCAGCGCGCGGCGCAAGACGCTACAGATCACTGTCGAACGTGACGGCACACTTATTCTGTCTGCCCCGCCAGAGGTTGAGGAGCAGGCGCTGCGGCAATTCGTAGCGAAAAAAAGCTTCTGGATTTACTCGCGTCTGGCGGAAAAAGAACGCCTGCAACGCGCGATCCCTACCAAGGAATACGTCGACGGAGAGGGGTTTCTGTACTTGGGGCGAAGTTATCGCCTCAAACTGGTTGATGAGCAGGATGTGCCTCTGAAACTCTCTGCCGGTCGCTTCCGCCTGCTGCGCAGCGAATTGCCTCGGGCCCGCGAACACTTTATCCGCTGGTACAGCGAACATGCCCGCAGCTGGCTGGCCTTGCGCATTAAGAGCCACCAAGGCCGCATGGACCTTATCCCAAGCGGAGTGCGTGTGCAGGATTTGGGCTATCGCTGGGGTTCCTGTGGCAAGGGCGCTCAGCTCTATTTCCATTGGAAAACAATCCTGCTACCCAAGCCCATTGCGGAGTATGTGGTGGTGCATGAGATGGTGCACCTGCAAGAGCCACATCACACCCCAGAATTTTGGCTCCGCCTGGAGCGCGTCATGCCTGACTATGCACAGCGCAAGACATGGTTGGCAGAACACGGAATTGATGTTGAAGGAATCTGAGTACCATGGCGGACTATTTCACCAGTGACCATTTCGAGCTATTGAGCAAGTGGGCAGGACACAAGCGTGACGAGTCCAAACCCGAGCAAAACCGAGCTTACGATGATCTAAAAAAGGCCTATGCAGTCACACAGGCATGGGCGAACAAGCTCAAGGCTGAGCTGTTTCCTGTAGGGCGCGTCGAAATTCGCAAACGACCCACCAACCAGGGTAATCACTTCTCTGGCTACAACTGGGCGAAAATCTACCCCTCACCAGAAGCGCCGAAGGAATTGGCCTTTACCGTAGGTATCGATGCCGACGACGGTTTTGTGGTCAAGATCGATACCGTCGGGCTGGGTGAGTCTAATAAAACGCGTAAAGCCTATTTGGCCCTGCGAGGCGACTATTACAACGCCCCCTTTGTAACCACTATGCCCACAGGCGATGGTTTGGAAAAGTCGCTGGACCAGCTCACCGCATGGAGCGCTGAAGCCATCCGCAACTTCGAGCTGCGTTACGAAGAGGTAGTAGCCAAAATGAACCTGAGTAAGTCACTGGGCGACGAAGACCTGCTCCAACACTTCGACAGCAAGCCTGCATTCCAAACTTTCCGCGCCTCATGGTCGCCAGAGGACAAAGCGCTGTTCTGTCGGTTGGCACGGGCTGTTCATATGGCCGGCTTGGATTGGTGGCACACGAGCAAAGGTATCCAAGTGCGCTTTGGCCGCAAGAATCCCGGAAGCGAGCGCGCAATCGGCGTACTTGGCATAGTGCGTGGAATGCGAGTGCGGAAACTCTCGTGGACACGTGAGGTGGGCGCGCTCTCCAGACTCCACCGTGAACCGCTAACTGACGAACTGCTCGCGAAGATCGAAGCGTCCCTTTCTGACAAGCATGATTTACCGAACGACTGGATATTGCTTGAAGCCGAACGACCGGGACTGTGGCCAGATCAATTGCGGGACGATCCAGTGGAAGACAGCGATGAGCCTGACGAAGATGACACTGCTGATTCTGATGCAATGAGGCTTCCCCTCAATCGTATCTACTACGGCCCACCGGGCACGGGCAAGACCTACGAATTGTCGAAGCTAATGAAGCGAGAGTATGAGCAAGTCACGACCTCGGTATCCAAGGAAGAATGGCAAAATCAGTTTGTGAGCGAAAGGATTGCGAGCCTTACCTGGTGGGAGGCGACCGCAGCAACTCTGTACCACCTGGGCGGGAAAGCAAGTGTCGATGTATTACTTGATCACCCATTCATGAAATCGATTGCCGCCGCCAAAAGCGCGAACAAGAGTGTGCGAAACACCGTTTGGGGCGCTCTCCAGTACCATGCAATCGAGTCCTCCGAAACCATCAAGATGAGCAAGCGAATGGCACCGGCTGTCTTCGACAAGCTATCGGACTCATCATGGATACTAACTGGAGACTGGGCGGACGCAGCTGCCGATCTGAAGCGGCTGGTAGACGAGTACAATGCCGGCCCTCCCTCAGCCGAATACATCAAGCGCTACAGTTTTGTCACCTTCCACCAATCGTACGGGTACGAGGAGTTCGTGGAGGGTCTGCGTCCGGTTCTCGAGGGCGATGCGGAATCCGGTGAAGTCCAATACGAGATCCGCGCAGGTGTCTTCAAGGACTTGTGCCGCAAAGCACGTATGGCGCCAGATCAGCAGTTTGCGATGGTGATCGACGAGATCAACCGGGGAAACATCAGCAAGATCTTTGGCGAGCTGATCACCTTGATCGAATCTGATAAACGCGAAGGCGCTAAAAACGCCATCTCGGTGACTTTGCCATATTCCGGAGAGAGTTTTTCGGTACCAGCCAATGTCGACATTGTCGGCACTATGAACACGGCAGACCGATCCCTTGCGTTGCTGGACACCGCCTTGCGTCGCCGATTCGAGTTTGTGCCGCTAATGCCGGACGCTCGCGACGAGCCAGGCGCACCGCTTGCAAACCTTCGGGTCAGTCTGGGGGAGCAAGTGGTGGATGTGCCACGTATACTTGATGCAATAAACCAGCGTATCGAGGTGCTCTACGACCGCGACCATTGCATCGGCCATGCGTACTTCACAGCATTAGCGCAGGTGCCTGATGGGGACGAACGATTTGTGGCCCTGCAGCAGGTGTTCAGCACACGTATTCTGCCCCTGCTCGAAGAGTACTTTTTCGAAGACTGGCAAAAGATCCGCCTTGTCTTAGCAGACAATCAGAAATCCCAAGCCGCACGTTTTATCGTTGAGGGTGAAGATCAGGAGGACGATCTGGCTCGCCTGTTCGGCAGCGATCATGGCATGGACAGCTATTCCACTAAGCGCCACTACGCTCTGCAGAAGGCTGCGCTCTCTAATCCGGATGCCTACATTGGCATATACAAGACGCTGTCGACATGAAAGGCGGAGGCACGTGAGCGGAATATCGATTTACGAATTTGACGTGTTGATGGCTGCGACTTCGACTGGCTCGTTGTCCGAGGGTTTGCACATTATCCCGGACACGGTCTACGAATGGCTTGAGCGCCAGTGCCTGCAGGCCTCCAACGACAGTAGGCCAGCGTGGCTGCGCCTGACTCAACGGCGCGGGTATCGCGCCGTTCAGGTCACTAGTTTTGTTGGAGTGATACGTGCACCAGACGGTTACCAAATCGAGGTACTGCCGAAAGTCGGAAAAGTAATAGGTGCAGGCGCGTTGAAGGCTCGTCAGCTGTTGATCGAAATGCTCTGCTGCCTTCAAGAGTTTCGCCACCTTCAAACTGACACCGCCAAGCTCGCGGCGGCACGAATGCCCTTGCTGGAAGTTTTTATTGCCGAGTTCCTACGCACCGTCGGGCATATCATCAAACAAGGACTGCGCAGCACCTATACCACTCAGCAAGGCAACCTGTTTGCCCTTCGCGGCAAACTGATGATGGCATCTCATCTGCGGCAAAACCTTTATAGGGCGGACCGATTCTTTACAGAGCACGACGAGTTCTCGATTAATCGTCCAGAAAACCGTTTACTACACACCGCATTGCAACGAATCCTGCAACTGACGGCATCTCAGGTCCATCAGCAACTGGCCCGAGAACTTAAATTTGTCTTCGCAGAGGTCCCGATCTCAGCGCAACCCCATATGGATTTCCAGCGGGTACGCCTTGAGCGGGGCATGGGTTACTACGAAGAAGCACTCGCTTGGTCAAAGTTGATTCTAGAACAGCAATCACCCATGACAGGCCGCGGAGGCAATCATGCTCCGTCGCTGCTGTTCCCAATGGAGGCAGTATTCGAAGCGTTCGTCTCCAAGCATCTCGCGAAGCAACTGGCGAGGCCGCTTCACCTGAAAACCCAAGCACGCAGCCATCACTTGGTTCGCCATCAAGAACAGAATTGGTTTTGTCTAAAGCCAGACCTGTTGATCAAGGATACCAAGAAAGATCTGCTGGTTCTCGATACAAAGTGGAAACTGCTGGATGGTCTCAAGGCAAATGGGACGAATAAATACGGCCTCGCACAGGGTGACTTCTATCAGTTGCAGGCCTATGGGCAAAGCTATCTGAATGGGTCGGGAGATGTGGTGCTGATTTACCCCAGGACTGGGGCATTTGATCGACCGCTGCCAGTATTCGAGTTCCCCAAGACAGGCGGACTGCGGCTATGGGTACTGCCTTTTTGCTTGAAGTCACGCCAGCTGATGGTCCCAGGCGATGCGCCGTTCAAAACGGTGTTCAAAGACTCGTGTGGCGGGTTACCTGAGTAGCGGGCTGAGCTGGGTTTGGCAAACCCGCGACAGATGGCCTAGTTAGCTTGGCCGCTTTCGGATAAACAGATGATCTCTTCGGCCATGCCTGCAGGACGGTAATGAGGCATTTCGCTCGATTCAGCTCTCTTGGTATTCCAGCCGGTATTCCAAAGAATTTTACAGAATCACATTAGTCAGTTAGATCAAATGCCTAAGTAACGAATTCAACTTCCCCCGGCCCACCAGAATTACATCTAAAGACGTCCACGGACGTCTTTTTTTGTGCCTGAAATCCAGCAAAACCCTGGCGCTCATGAACCGCAATCCCGCCTGCACCACCACCGCTCAGGACAATCTGTAAAATCCGTGCCCCCCCTTTCACCACGTCGAATCGGACTCGATGGCGGTCACGACCTCGTTCAACGGCGGCATGGTTTCCGGGCCGTAGATGTTGTACGGCGGATTGTGGAACGTGACACGCCAATACTCGGGCGTAACGCGTGTGAGCTTGATCTCCTGTTTAACGGCGGTGCTCGATTGTGCCTTGTCGGATGATGCAGTGGTTTCAGCAGCGAGTACCACATCTGGCGTCGCCATTGCGGCGAAGATCATTGCAGCAGACAGCAAGTGAAGTCTCATGGGAGCCTCTCCAGAGAATGGCCTGAAGGCATGTGGAGTCCCGTTAGAGCTTTTGTTGCGGCTTGCCTGCAGCCGGAGCCGGCCTGGCACGAATAATCAAGCGTAGCCGCGCAATGCTGGCTTACTTGACCTGTCATCGGATGCAATCACGACGAATAAAAAAGGCACTGACGGTTTATCGCCAGTGCCTTTTTTCTACCGCAAGGAAGTATCAGCGCGACAACATGAACGTGTCGTACTCAAGGTCTTCCAGCGCCGTGGACAGTCGATGCAGCCCCAGCAACACGCACACCAGCAACGACAGGGTAAAGCCATAGCCGAAGAAGCTCGGGCCAAGGTGCATGCTGAGCAGGGTCAACCCGGCGTTCAACACCGCGAAGATCACGCACAGTTCCAGCACTACGGCGCGCTTGTCGAGGTAGAAGAACACGTTGAGCAACGCCATGAACACCACCTGAATGCTCACGCCAATCAGGTCGATGTAGAACAGCGGCAGGTAGTAACTGGAGATGCCCAGCCAGTCCAGCAAGCGCGGGGCGAACAGGAACAACAGCACCACGGTCAGCCCTTGCACCTTGCAGATTTCCAGCAGGCCCTGACGGATCGACAGGGTCATTTCGGTTTTCAGCGAACCGATGTGCTGCAGGGTTTCCCCCTCGCGAATGGCCCTGAACAGTCGGTCATACCATTCGGCGAAATCGGTTTCGATACGCACCAGGAACACCGCCATCCCGGGAATGATCGCCAGGTACGCGAGGAAGATCGGCAAGTCGTACAGGATCGAGGCGCGCAGTGGGCCGATGACAGTGTTCGAAGTGCCGGGGTTGAACCAGAAGATGAACTTGTCGACCCAGATGCCAAAATTGTAGAAAAACCCGGTCACCAACAGGCTGACAAACACTTGGCGGCGTTCAAGGAAATCGAAAGCCACCAGTTTCTCGGCACGGTACTCGCGCAGGATGTCGTAGAGAAACAGGAACAACAGCGTACTGTGCCCGATCAACAGCGCCAGCAGCAGGCCCGCGATCCCCAGGAAGCTAAGCAGATAAGCACTGATGACCATCAGCGTATAGCCCACCAGCATCACCAGCAGGATGCGATTATAGGCTTTCATCCCCGAGAGGAAGATGATCACCATCCACAGGTTGCACAGCACCACGAAGTTCGCCAGCACCAGCAACCGGTACATCAGCGGCTGATCGAACAAAACACTCAGCACAACGATACCCAGCAACCCGGCACCGATGGTGACCATCAACAGCACGCCCACCAGGTTGGGCAGGATCTGATCGTACTTGTGCTCGAACAGACGGTCGGAAACGAACCGGGTGAAAAACAGCTGCAAGCCGCCCGTGAGGATCAACGAGCTGGCCATCAGGTACGTCACCGTCACCAGGAACTGCCCCACCAGCGTATTGGGCACGACACGGCTCAGGCTGATGATCCCCACCAGCATCACGCTGATGATCGACAACACCCACGGCCCTGAGCTGATCAGCCCGGCATACACGTAGGCGTGCAGGGTCGAGGTGTAGGAATCGCGAGACAGGATCTTGCGAAGTTCGAAGCCAATACCGGCCATTTAACTGTTCTCCATGGCGGCTTGATACAAGTCGCGATAACGCTGCAGCATCAAGGCTTCGGTGTAATAACGATTGACCCGCAGCAAGCCGCTGGCCTGAGCGTCCTGCCAGCGTTGCGGGCTACGCAACAGTTCAAGGATCGCCACGCTGGTGGCTTGCGGGTCGGCAATCGCGACCACTTTGCCGGCCAGACCGAGGTCGCGATCTTCAGCGGTGCCGCCTTCGATCAGCTCGCGGCACGAACCCACGTCGCTGCTGACCACCGGCGTGCCGGCAGCCCAGGCTTCGAGAATCACCAGCGGTTGCGCCTCGCTGATCGAGGTCAGCACCATCAGGCCCAGTTGCGGCAGGATCTCCTGAATGCGCTGGAAGCCAAGGAAGTGCACCTTGCCCTCCAGTCCCAGACTGGCCATCAGGCTGCGGCATTCGCTGACGTATTCCGGGTCTTCCTCTTCCGGCCCGACGATCCAGCCTTCAGCCTCGGGCATGGCGCTGATCACGCCGCGCATGGCCCGCAAAAAGGTCTTCACGTCCTTGATCGGCACCACACGCCCGATCAGCCCCACCACCGGCGCAATGCCTGGCGCGCGGGACTCAAGCGCGGCAGTCCACTGCGGCAAATCAATGCCGTTGGGAATGACCCGGGTGCGGACCGGATCGGCGCCATCCTTGATTTGCCGCTGACGGTTGCCGTCATACAGCGAGATGATGCTGTCGGCACTGTTGTAGGTCAGTTGACCGATACGCTCGAAGAAGCGCACCCACAAGGTACGGATATAACCCGAGCCGGCGTCGAGGCTGCGGTTGAGTGCCTGCCCTGAACTCTCGGCGATCCAGCTGGCCTGGGCCAGGTCGATCTTGCGTTCCTTGGTGTAGATCCCGTGTTCGCTGAGCAGGTAAGTACAGTTCCAGCGTTGCTTGAGGATGCAACCCAGCAGCCCGGCGTAACCGGTGGAAATCGAGTGCAGCACCCGCGCCCGCGGCATGCGTCGCGACGCCTCGGCGAGCATCAGCAACGGCGACTGCATCGAGCGCAGGGTCCAGAAATAGTTGATGAACGACGGGTCGGCGCAATGCAGGCGATAACCTTCGCTCAACGCCTCCCAACTGGCGCGGCTGCGCAACACGTCGTCAAGGGTCAGTCGGCCTTGGGCAATGCTGTCGAGCAGGCTTTCACCCAGCGCAGGCTCCGGTGCATCCGGGTGATGCAGGAAGCGATACAAATCCTGCAACTGCTGAAGGTCGGCCTCGCGCGGCGTGCCACGAGTGTCAGTCGGATGAGTCGCATCTTCGAGGAAGACCTCTTCAATGTGCAGCACATTGGGCGGCACCTGATAGCGTCGCTCGCCATACGCCGAGCGCTGTCCGCCGATGAACATCACCGAGAACGTCACCTCGGGCAAACCGAGAATCATCTGGTGAATCCAGCTCGACACGCCACCACGCACATAAGGCCAGGTACCTTCGAGCAGCAGGCAGATGTCGGCCAGCGGCGCCTCTTCCTTGTGACTCATGTCCAGCTCCTCACCAGGTCAGCGAAGGGTGGACGCTGACGGGTTTTCTCCGGAAGGCTGGCGAGCAACCCTGGGATTTCATGGTAACGACCGGCCTCGAATGCCAGCTCGGCGTGGAACGGCAGAATCTGCGCCGCGCCCATGCCGTTTTCCTGGGCCTGGGTCAGCAGCACTTCGGCGCGCTCGATGTCACCGCGTTCCAGGGCAATGCGCCCGGCCAGCAGAAACAGCTCACCGCCCTCGCCCGCTTGCAGGCCTTGTTCGGCATGTTCGCTGGCCTGATTGAGTACGTGTTCAAGCACGCTGCCTTGCGCCAGCCCCAGATACGCCAACTCCCAATACCAGCGCGCCAGCGTGCCGTGCAGCACACCCGCGGCTTTGGTGGTGGTGCCGTGCAGTTGGCCCAAGGCGATCTGGATGCGCAGGTTGATATCGCTTTCCTGCTTGTCGAGCATCGAGTAGGCCAACAGGCGTACGTCATCGCTCGGGTCGCCCAGTGCCAGTTTGAGAATCGGCACCGCTTCTTTGCCGGGCATGCGTTTGGTCGCCAGCAAGGCGGCCAGACGTTGATCCGGGTCCGGCGCATGGCGCAACACGTCCTGCAATCCGCCATCGGCGAAAATGGGCGAATGCAAATTTGTCTGCGCGCGATACGGAAGGCTCGGAATGCCTACCGCTTGCCATTCTTGCTTGTCGCGTTTGCGCGGCAAATACAGCGCCGGGAAGATCGCCGCGACCACACCGACAGCACCCAGCACCGGCACAAAAAACGCCAGGCTGAAAATGAACAGCGGGCTCCACGGCAGCGGCGAGCGATAACGCGCCGGCAACAGCAGCCAGACCGCGCCACACAGCATCGCGCAGGCCAAGCCGTGGCTGAGGGTGAACACCAGCAATTGATGCGCCTCGGGCAAGTCGGTCCATAAACTGGCCCAACTACCCGTCTCTAACAACAAGGCTCCGCTAAACAGCCACTTGCTGATCATTCAGACCACACTCGTTGAACAGGTAATTACGCAGCCCGTTGGGTTCACCAGGCTCCAGATTGAACGGCATGACCCGCACGCCGAGGCTATCCATGTCACTTTCAATGCCGAAGTGTTCGTGGATCAGCAGGTTGATACGCGCCAGGTAACCTTCGGTGCCTTGCGGGCTGGTCAACGGCAGGAGCACCAGCAGCAGCTGATGATCGCGGTTATTGCGCAGTGGCAAGTGCAAGTCCAGACCGCGCTGACTGCGTTCCAGCAAGCGCGTCAGCTCTTCGTTGGCGCGGGTCATTTCAAAGGCGAACAGACCGGCCGACAATTTGTGCTGCTCGACGTCGACCAGCGAGCGTTTGAGTTGCAGGGTGAAGTGCTGCGCGTCGGCATCGGCCAGTTGCAGCACCTGAACGTCACGCAGCAACAGGTCGGCGATGTGCCCGGCCAACAGCGCCAAGAGACTCAGGGTACGATCCTGGAATGCAAAAAACGGCATCTGCCGCACCGCCAGCACCGCCAACAAACGCCCCTCGGCATCGATCAACGGAATGCACGCCTGCAACGACGAGAACTGCGCCGAGCTGCCGGCTTCGAGCAACTCCTGGCGCACGCTCACCAGTTCGCCACGATTCAGGCACAGCTTGACCAGGTCGTCTTCGGTATCCAGAGATCCCATGACGCCGATGGTCGCCAGCGGTGTAGGCAATACCCGTTCTCCGCGATCGTCGACCCGGTACAGACCGGCCACCCGCAGTGCACCGTACTGACCAAATACCGCGATGATCGGATCAGCCAATGCCGCCAGTGCATCGCCCTCTTCCGGCATCACCCGCAGTCTTTCGCGCAAGCCCAGCAACGAACTGCGCAAGCTTTGGTCGCTGCCCGCCACGCGTTGCTCCAGGCGGTCGTGGGAGACCCGCAGGATCTGATGCGCGCGGGTGAATTCATCGAGACGATACTGGCGATAATCGTTGGCCATCTGCAGACGCTCCAGGCGTCGCTCCCACAGATCGCGAACCTCGCCTACCAGCATGCCGCACACCAGCACACCGACGATCCACGACGGCTCAAGTTGCGCATACCCGGCATGGCCGCTGTAGCGCAGGGCGAATACCGCCATCACCAACAACGCGGCGCTGAGCAGACCGCGGAAAAAACCGTAACGCACACCCAACAGCAGCGGCGCCAGAATCGGCCAGGGGAAACCGCCGTGCATTTGCATCGGGTCGTCCGGGGTCAGCCACAGGCCGAGGCCGATGGCCAGGCCGGTCACCAGGAACGTTTCCAGCCAAGACACCGGGCTACTGGCGCGAGGCGCCAGGCTGTAATCCATGTGTGGAGAATTCATTGCGATCACTCGAACCGAAGGGCGCCAACAAGGTTATCGAGCACTTTTTGCGCAGTGCCGGCGAGGCTTTCACGGGACCAACCGGCGCGCGCGCCACTTTTGCTCCAGAGTACCCGGCCGCTGTTGGCATCGAGTACGCGCAGGCTGATGCCCACCGCCGGCTCGCCATCCAGACCGTTCTTGTACTGCCACTCCTCGACGCTGCCAGCGACCACGTAATCGAGTTTCTGCTCGCGCGCCCAGTCCAGGGCACCGGCCAGACGCTCGTTGTCATCCATCAACGCCTGCTCGCCCTGGGTGCTGGCCGGGTAAACACGTGGTTGCAGGCCGTGGCTGCTGAGCACGCTGAGCAGGATTTGCTCGCTGCGCTCACCGGCCTGCGGTGTCTGCGAGTAGTTGACCATCGGCACGATGCCCCACTGCGCAGTGCGCGGCAGGCTCGGGCTGCTTTCGTCGGTGAAGCTGGCGCAACCGGCGACAAACAGAACAGTCAGTGCCAGGCTCAGATTACGAATTGCTTGCATACGTTTTTCTCCCGTAGAAAATTCCATGATCAGCGTCCGAAACGCACGCCGTAGCTCACGCCCAGTGTTCCGCCGGCCTTGCCGTCCCCGCCTTGTGGCGCGGATTGGTAGCCGAAGGTCAGGGCCAGTTCGTCATCACCCAGCACCTCAACGCCGATCCCGGTGTTGATGCCGTAGTTGAAAGTTTGATCCGTCCATTGCCAGCCAGCCGTCAGGTCCACCAGCCAGGTGTATTGCGGCTTGGTCCGCACCAGCGCGCCGGGCAAACCACGGCGCCAGGAACTGCCGAAATACAGTTGGCCATAGCGGCTTTGCAGCAAGTCGCTGGCGTTGACGGTTTCGATATCCAGTGGATTGATCGGATCGGGCTCACCGGTATCCGGGTCGAACGTCTGCTCAGGCGCCGCCCTGATGACCGGCCCGCCAAAGTTACTGGACAGATAATCCAGATTTTTGTCCTTGACCCGGTTCTTCTGGTAATCGACACCGCTGCGCACGGTCCAGTTGGGACCGGCGAATTCCAGCGTGTGGTTGTACTCCATTTTCAGCGCGTGGCCATCGCCCAGATCGTCACCGGCACGGGTGGAAAACGACCGCTGTGCGACTTCCCAACTGATTTGATCACGGGCCGTGAGGCTATGG
The DNA here is from genome assembly GCF_048565165.1 of Pseudomonas sp. NFX224. Taxonomy (NCBI): domain Bacteria; kingdom Pseudomonadati; phylum Pseudomonadota; class Gammaproteobacteria; order Pseudomonadales; family Pseudomonadaceae; genus Pseudomonas; species Pseudomonas sp. NFX224. Next base: position 2,188,225 of record NZ_CP183416.1, read on the forward strand.
CGACCACCCAGGTACACACGGTCCTGTTGGCCGAAGGCGCGCATCAAACCGCTGTCTTCGTTTTTGCGATGCCAATCAACACCGGTCTCCAGCTCATCGCTGACGCCCAGCTGCCAGGTCCGGGACAGGCCCAGGCCGTTGCGGTCGTCATCGTCGCGCTGGCTGGTGTCTGCGAAGAGTTTGTAGCTGCCGTTATCCACTGCACGTTGCAGGGTCAGCGCCGCGTTGCGCTCCGTACCGATGCGCGATGATTCGATGTCGTCACCGCTGTAGTCGCCCTGTTCCAGCTCAAGATCGGCGTACCACTTATCACCCAGGTTGTGTGCAATCTCCAGGCGCGGCGCGTTGAACTCAAGGCCGCCGAAGTCCTGCTCATGCCACGACAGCTGTGCACCTTGCGGTGTGCGCTCGTGGATTTCCACGGCCTGGCGACGCAGTTGTTCGCGCACAGCTTCCGGCTGCTCGTCACCGAGCGCTGTCAGGCTGGTATCGAGCGCTTCACTCAAGCGCCCCAGACGGCTGAGCGCCTGGGCACGTTGCGCCGGGTTCAGGTCACTGCTGGCCAACAGCGTTTCGACCTGCGCCTTGTTACGGCTGCGTAGGGCCTGCTGAATTTGTTCATAACGCTCGACTTTCAAACCCTGACTGCGTGCCCAATCGAGCCATTGGTCTTTCTGCGCTTCCTGATTGGTCGCGTCAAGACGCGCCAGCAAGCGCTCGAACCACAGCTGCAACATCGCCGGCGAGCCGTCCTTCCACTTCAAGACTTCCTGCTGCGCTTTTTTCGGCGAATAACTGCTCGCCATCAGGCGCAGCCAGATGCCGTAGCGCTGGGACGACGGTTGCAGGTTTTCGCCTTCCGGGCTACGCAACAACTTCAAGCGCAAACGCTGCGCCGCATCCTGGTAACCGGCACTGTCCAGCGCATCGGCGTAGGCGGCTTGTACCAGCCAGTCATTAGGACTGGACTTGAGGTACATGCGATACCAGGCCAGCGCCTCGCTGTCGCGACCGAGCATCTGGCTGGCACTGGCAAACGACAGCCACAAGATCCGGTCTTCACGCGCCTGGGCTTTCCATTTAGTCAGCAACGGCTTGAGTTCGGCGGTGTTGCCTTGATCGACGTAGAGCCACATCAGGCGCTCACGGAACAAGTTGTCGTCAGGGAATCGCTCGAGGCCTTCCTTGTACAGGCGTTGCGCTTCGTCGGTCTGGCCTTTCTGCACAGCCAGCGCACCGCGTACCGCCAACACCTGAGCTTGCTCATAGGCGTTCGGGTATTGCTCCGCGTCCTTGAGCAACGACTCCACTTGTGGCCAGTCCTGCAATTCCTGCGCTTGTTGCAGTGCCTCGACCAAGCGCTGTTGGTCATGGGTACGCTGCCAACTGCCCACCATCAACTGCAAGGAACGCTGCGGATTGTTGTTGCGATACAGGGTGATCAACTGGCTCTCGTCGCCGCTGTTGAGCGAGCCTTTGAGCGTCAGCATCTTCTCCAGCGACTCTTGCAGCTCATCGTCCAGCTCCAGGTCCCAGGCCAGTGCGGCTCGGGAGCGCCAGTAGTTCGGGTCGGTGATTTTGCGGTTGTCGACCTGCAACACCTCCCAGGCTGATTTGTTATCAAACAGCTTGAGGTAGGTGTCGACCCAATCGACGCGCTCGGTGGTGGTCAGCGCGAAACGCTTGGAGTAGTCCTTGTAGACGTTGGCCTTCGCTTCGTACTGTCCGGTGTTTTCCAGGTTCTGCAGCAGGCGCGTCCAGGCCAGACGATGCGTGGGGTACTTGTGCAAATAGGTGTGCAGCCAGGCTTCGGCCTGCTTCGGTGTGCCACGCGACTCGTGACCGTAGATCAACGCATCGAGTTCGATATCGGTCAGCGCACGTTGGTCCATGATCTCGGCGAGCAACGGAATCGAGCGATCAAAGTCGAACTGCTGACTGGCCAGGCGCCAGGCGTGTTCACGGGTTTCCGCGGTTTCGCGCAACTTCAGCAGACGAATCCAGTAGCCGAGCGCCGCTTCGGTTTCGCCACGCCACTCACCGAGCTGAGCCATTTGCTCCAGCAGGTGCAAATCTTCCGGATGTTCAGCGAGCAGTTGTTGGCCGCTTTCCCAGGCACCGGACAAATCGCCGAGAGCCAGGCGCATGCTGAAATCCCTCTTCAGAATTTCCGGGTTGTCCGGTTGCAGGACGCGCCACTGTTGCAGGAAGCGTTGCGCCAGATCGAAACGCTTGCTCGCGATGGCCACATCGACGCCTTGCTGCACCCACGCCGTGTCGGTTTGCGGGTTGATCAGCGAGTCGATCTCATCGTCGAGCACTTGCGCCGCCTGGTCGCCCTGACCGGACGCCAGCAGGCTGTTGAATGCCAGCTGCGCGTACTCACGACGCTCGCCCGCCTGATCAGTATCTTTTTTCAGTTCAAGATAAATCTCGGCTGCGCGCGCCGGGTTCTCGCCTGCCAAGTACCACTGCGCAGCAGACTTGAGCGCCGCGATGTGCTGCTGCGGATCGCGGGCAGCAATTTCTTCATAGACACTGGCGGCAAACGCCGGGGCCTGCAAGGTCAGCGCAAGTTTGGCCAGGCTCTGCAATTGTGGCAGCGGCAACATCCGATGATCGAAGCTTTTCAGACGCTCGACCAAGGCCTGCTGGGTGATCAGATCACTGTCCTTGGCGGCTTCCAGCGCATCCAGCTCGAGCCGGTAATACGTCTGCAGTTGTGCGTTTGGCTTGGGCCAGTTTTCCAAGTGCAGACGCGCCTTGGTGTAATCACCGAGGCGAATCAACAGGTCGATCAATTGCAGTCGCAGGTGATCATCTTCCGGGTGGGCGGTCAGCAGTAGCTCGGCATAGTTGGCCGACACCGCATCCGGCTCGCGGCCATCGGGCTGGAACACTTCTTCACGCTGGAAGGTCGCCCACAGCAGACCTCCCACAGCAACCGCCACCACCGCCAATGCCCAAGGGTTGAGCAAGCGGCTGCTTTTAGTTGCAGAGGAGCTGACCATTACTCACCTGCTTCATTGGTAATTGAAAAATCCACAGACCGGCAGATGCCTTGCCTGCAAAACGCTGTCCATCGACTTCAACCCGGCAAGCACTCGCCGAGCGCACCGAGAAGGTCAGGTCGACTTGACCTGCAAAGGAAAAATTCACGCGCTGGTCATCCAGGTAACGCCATTCCAGCAACGGCAAGTTGGCTTCTTCCAGCGCCGGGCGCGGGTCGCGATCCGGGCGCAAGACCAGCAAGGCGCGGTCACTGCTCAAGTGCACATAACGCCCCTGCTTCAAATCACGCACCCCGGCAATTCCCTGCGAACGCAGCAAGTCCGGCCAACCCATTTGCGGGTCGAGGCGCACGGTGCGCAATGCGTCCATACCGCGAATCTGCCAGTCGCCGTCGGCGGTGCGCGCCAGGCTCGCCTGATACAGGCCATGCAGACGGTCAAGGTAATCGCTCATCCACAACGACATCGGCTGCTGGTCGCGCATGTAGCCGTAGATCTCGTCCATGGCCTTGATCGACGCCTGTTTGGTGCTCGAATAGAAGTGGTAATACAGATGCAGGCCACGTAGACGGCGCGGACTGTCGGTCAGTTCGAAGGTATCGATCACATCGCGAAAGCCGTAGTACGGACCTTTCCAGAGGTTGGTGTAGAGGTTCTCGTTGATGATCGGCGCGTAATATTGCAAGCCGCCGGCGGTTGGCCGCAGCAACGGATTCAGGCCCGTCAGAGAAGGGTTGGCCTTGGTCAGCATGGTTTCGGCGCCGTTGACGTTCTTCAGGCCTGCGTCGTAAGCCAGTTTGATTGTCGCCGCCGACGGCAAGGCATCGCCCGGCCAGAAGATCAGCTTCACCGGTTTTTGCGCAGTGGTCAGCTGCGAATTGATGTAGTCACGCGAGCCAAAAATCTCACGACGGAAATCCAGTTTGTCGTAGTTGGGAATGGCCATTTTCAGACCGTATTCCGCGTTGAAGCCTTCGCGTTTCTGCGCCACTTCAGGCTGCATGAAAAACGGGTGGCTGAAGGTGTGCGTGGCCACCTCGACTTTCGGATTGGCGAACAACTCGCGAGCGATGGGCTCAAGCTCGCGGGCCAGAAACGGAAACATCCCGCGCGGGGAGATTTCACCTTCGACGATCGATACCGAGGTCAGGAACGGATTGGGCCGAATGAAATCGTCGAGCACCTGCTTGCCCGCATAAGGCGTACCGCGCACTTCCGCGCGGGACGGGAAACCGTCGCCATCGATGTGCACCGTGGCGATGCGACGACCGTTTTCCGTGGTGGTGTCCGGACGCGGTTGCACCGGAAGACGCAAGCTGGCCTGGAGGAACGCGAACGGGTCGAGAATCCAGCGACTGCGCTCGTTATTGGTTTCGAGAATGTACGGCGCGAGCGCCAGACCGCCCCAATTGGCGATGGCCACCGGGGTAAACGTTTGGCCACCTTCGCCGGTTAACAGCAACGCGGGCTTAGGGCCGCCCGGCAGGACGGAAACAGCGGTCAGGTCACGGGATCGGGGCTGCACCGGTGCTTCGAATGCCCCAAGCAGCGCCTTGTCCTGATAAGTGATGGTCAACGCTTGGGTGGCCGGTGGAGCGCCGCGATTGAGGCCAAGACGCTTGAGCAGCAATTTGTCTTCCACCGGCAGGCCGGCAAAAAACACCAACGGCACCTGCTCGTCCAGACGCTTGCTCAACCAGCGGTTGAACGCGGGAGCATCCTGCGGCGGACCGCTGGTCATCCAGGTGATGACGCCGGCGTACAAACCGCTGAAACGGTGGTCGGGCAATGTCTCATCGGCAGGCAGGTAATCAACCCGGTAACCCAGGTACTCAAGCAAGCCGCCAAGCAACGTGTGCCCGGCGTTGCGGATCACATCACCTTCGCGCGGATCGTACACCAGCGCGACTCGACGTGGCTGGACTTCGATGCTGCTGATGCCCATCGAGTCCAGGTCCGGAGTACCGATGTACGGGATAAACCCTTCCTCGCGCAGACGCTTGGCCAGTTTGCGCGCTTCATCGCGGCGCTCTGGCGGCAAGTAGTCGATGGCCACCAGCGGGATGCCTTTGGCGCGCAGCGGTTGTATCTGGGTTTCCAGCCATTGGCGATCGGCTTCCGGCACCGGGCGATAACGCTTGGCGGAAGCGTCCCAACCAGCGTGAATGGACTCCACGGCCACGGCGGCGGCCACGCCATCGAGTTCTGGCAGTACTTCAAAACCGCGGTTGAAAAACAGCTTCAGGTTCGGTTGGGTCTTGTGCAGTTCACGCAGGAAACTGGCCAGGGCCAGACGCTGGTTTTCGCGCTCACCCTGGGGCAACAACTGGAAGCTGTCCAGGGTGTCAAGGAACAGACCGGCATAACCTTGCGCCTGGAACGTTTTGGCTTGTCCCAGCAAATGCTCACGCCACGCCGGCGAAGAGAGGTCCATGACCTGGCTGTCCCAGGCACCGTTACGCACCGGGCTGACGGCCTTGGCCAGGCCTGCCTTGGTGATGGCCGCCTTGTTGCCGCTGAACTCGCCAACCGACAGGTAGGCGAACGGCTGGCTGCCCAACTTGCGCAAGGTTTTGACGTCGCCCTCGCTCACATGACCTGGCTCTACGACCGCCCAGTCGAACTGTGCCAGTTCAGAGATTGGCGGCTCATCGGCATACCAAAAAGTCACGCTGGAGGGAGGCGTCAATGCGGCGGCTTGCACGGCTGGTCCGCTCACACACAGCGCCAAAGCGGCTAACAGTCGCTTGGCGACCGAGCGGACACGCGTCCTGCGAAAAACGATTTCCATAACTCACTCTTGAAATGACTTGATCAGTACTGCTTGTGCGTCGGACAGTAATACAGACCGAGTTACAAACTGTGGATGAGCTGCGCTAGACCTTTGCCGATGGATGTCGGTTCCGGGAGATTGAAGCGCTCAAGCAAGCGGGCATTGTTGGCGCGCGAATGGCGAATGTCGCCCTGCCGTGGCGCCTGATGATTCACCGTCAAAGGATTGCCGGTGGCATTCCCCAGTTCAGCGATCAGATCATTGAGGCTGGTGGAGCGGCTGAGGCCAATGTTCACTGCGCCGGCTCGCGGCTCGCGGGTCTCCACGGCCTGGAGCAGAATGCTCACCAGGTCCAGGACATACACGAAGTCGCGGGTCTGCTCGCCGTCACCGAAAATCGACACGGGCTGCTGTTTCAGTGCCCGCTCGGTAAAAATGCTGATCACGCCGGAGTACGGCGAAGACGGATCCTGGCGTGGGCCAAAGATATTGAAGAAGCGCAGGATCACCGGCTCCAGGCCGTGCTCACGGCGATAGAAATCCAGGTAGTGCTCACTGGACAATTTATCGCTGGCATACGGTGTGAGCGGCGACTTCGGTGTGTCTTCGTCGATCGCCGTGCCTTCGCCGTTATTGCCGTAAATGGCCGCGCTGGAGGCGAACACGACACGCTTGATGTCAGCCTTCAACATGTTTTCACAGACGTTGAGGGTGCCGACGAAATTGCTTTGATGAGTGCCGACCGGGTCATCCACTGAGGCTTGCACCGAGGCCACTGCCGCCAAATGAACGACCGCGCTGCAATCGCGCATGGCCTGAGCCACGGCGGCGCTGTCGGCGACATCGCCGATCACCAGGTTCAGGTTGGCGTTGTCCATCGGCAAATTACTGACTTTACCGGTGGACAGGTTGTCCAGCACGCGAACCTTGTACCCCTTGGCCAGCAATGCTTCCACAAGATGCGACCCGATAAATCCTGCCCCGCCAGTGACCAGTACTCGCTCAACGAACATGAAGTTTCTTCCTGAAGATTCAAGCGGATACTCGAGTTTGAAGTCCGCTGACGGTATGGGCTTTATCATCGTATTGCGGTTGCGAAGCGTGGGAAACTACCCAGTCACGACCGACGCTTTTATGGCGCAAAGCCATCAAAACGGGGCAGATAATGGGAGAACAAACGGATACTGTCAATAGCTTGTCTGTTTTGCCTTCATTCGGAAAATCGCAGCGCGATAACGCCATTTTATTGACGACTAAAATTGGATCCGCATGACCAAGCGCCCCTGGTCATTGATGTTCAACCCTGCTTTACCCGCCTCATCGGCTCGTTGCCCAGCGTCACCACCGTCGAACGCTACGCAGCCGACGTTGATCCGCGATCTGACAGTGGGTCGGCGCTGGCTCGGGCGGGTTAGGAGTCAGGTTTTAGGCGCATCATTTCAAGCACATTATAAAAATGAGTGAAATTTGATCAGCAACCCACTGGAGCGACATCAGCCAAACGTCAAAACAAAAGGCGCCGCGGCCTGTTCAATGGCACCAACGACATGAGGTGCCTGTTCTCGATATGGGGGGTAGCGCGCAATGACCACTTCAACGGCGGCAAGCATTTTCTGAATGCGCTCCCTTGGCTTTTCGATCTCGCAGTTTTGTGCAAACTCCAGCAATCCTTGTGGCGAGGCAAACATTGACTTGTTACCTGCCAGATCCAGCGCCAGCACATCCTCCGGAATATAGGCGGTGGTGTTGACGATGTCGTAAGCCGGTGCAAGGCGTGCATCGCGCTGCGTGGACTCCGAATAGAGCAAACCGAAGTTCTTCAAGTGTGCATCGCCATTTCCGACGATGCAGCTCAAGGCGACGCTATCGAACAGTTGATCAAGGGAGGACCGCAGATGTTGCGCGGGGCAGAACAAGCGAATGGCCTTGGTGATTGCCGCGTAGCTTTTGCTGTATTTCTGATCCGCTGACAGCCCCATGAGAGCGGCCATGTCCTCAAAACCAATCGGGTTTCAATTACGGTTTTAGCCAGGCGATTACGAAGCTGTTCCAGCACATAGCCTTCCGGCAGGTTCATCTGAAAAATCGGGTGCAGATTCCGTCGTCGAAACTCGTCAGGCCGCACAGGCATCGACAGGCTGATTGCCATTTCCGGCAATGCTTCTTCGTGATAACGAAAAATGAAATCGTCAGCGCTGGTGAGGACTCGGCCGTTGAGTCCCTCAGGTGTACTGACAGCAAGAGAAGTCATTTTCATTCAAACAGATCCCCTAGCTCTTCAAGGGTTGGCATCGCCGCAGGAGTGACCGCAAATTCACAATCCAGAGCGCCCAGGACGCGTGCATAAGCGACCATGGCTACCGACAGAGTGCCCTTCTCGACCGCAATGACTTTCTGTCGAGTCAGCCCGGCGAGTTCGGCAAGCCGAGCTTGTGTAAGGCTCAAGTACAACTTCTGACGCAGCGTCGATGGGTACACGCAGCGCTTCAGGCCTGCGTCGCCCATCGCCCGGCAGATGAACTTTTCTTCACCCCGCCGTTGCACGCCAACCTGTACATTTGCCTCGCTCATTCAAGAAACTACGGTTTGCCCGCCCTCCCGCGGGCTTTTTTTTGCCTGTAGATTGCTCGTCATCCGCAATGTCCACCGGAGCGCCCGATGACGATCCTCTCTCTGCCTTGCAAACGCGTGACGCTGGCCATCCTCAGCCCGAGCCAGGCTGCGTTGGAAAGCGACTTTTACCTTCGAAACCAGACACACCTCGCGCCGTGGTCGCCAATCCGTCCCGACGATTACTACAGCCCGGAAAAAATCCGCTCACGGCTCGCGCAACAAGCCATGGCATTTGATGAAGGCTACGCGGTGCATTTCGCGGTGCTCGATCGCGACAGCGGGCAGATGATCGGCGCGTGCAATTTCAGCGGCATCATCCGCGGGGCGTTCCAGTCCTGCTATCTGGGCTATCACATCGGCCATGCCCATCAAGGCCAAGGCCTGATGCAGGAAGCCGTGGAAGCGGGCATCCGCTATCTGTTCGAAACGATGAACCTGCACCGGATCATGGCCAACTACATTCCCGGCAACGAGCGCAGCGCGCGGTTGCTGGAGCGGTTGGGGTTTGAACGGGAAGGCTATGCCAAGGCCTATCTGAACATTGACGGACGCTGGCAGGATCATGTGCTGACGGCGTTGGTCAGCACGGTCTGGGAGGATCCGGACCGGCAATGGTCGCGGCGCCTGGGTTAACACACCAAAACGGTGTGCTGAACCGGCTCTACTGCAGGAGCGAGCTTGCTCGCGATGGTGTTGGTTCAGTCGATAGAGATCTCACCTGACTCACTGGCAATTCCAGCCGCGCCCGCCCATAAAACGCCAGCGCCGTCAGCAAACACGCCAGCCAGACGAAGATCCCGGCCCAGAATGTGTGGGACATGTAGTGCCAACCCTGCAACACCCGCGTCGTGCCATAGACGAAACCCAACGCCAGCGAACCGTACATGACTGCCTTGGAATATCGCCAGCGATAACGCCGCGCCACGAAATACAACGCGAGCATGGTGAAGCCCCCCGAAGCATGTCCGCCCGGCCAGCAGCGACCGTCACCGGCGACCTTCAGCAAATCGAAGTTCTCGTACCATTCCTTGTGTTCAATCTTGCCGCCGTACTGGGTCGTTTCAATCGGGCAATACACGCTGGTGTGGCCCTTGAGGTAGTGGATCACACCGGTGCTGATGGAGAACGCGAGCACCACGTAGAGAAAGTCCCGTCGATGTTTGCTGGCAAACCGCAGCACTGGCGCGACTTTGATTTTTTCCAGAAACGCGATGATCTTCGGATGTTTTTCCGCCTTCAGGCGTGGCCAGAGAAACGACAGCAAAGCGCCGATAATTGCGATCTCGCCGGTCCAGTTGGGGATGATCCGCGCCCATTTGTGGGTGATTTTTTCGAACAGGTGCACATGGTCCAGCGGGAACGTCTGCGTCACCGGGTCATAAAAAAGATTGTTGAAGGCGATGTCGATGTTGGTCAGGTCGAACATCAGGAACACCACCGCTGCACAGGCCAGTGGAATACCGAAGTTCATCCAGTAAAAACGATAACGGGATACTGACTTCATTGGGCGGTCACCGAGTGCCAGTCCGAGGCTTCGATGAAGCCGAGCATGCGGGGTTTGTGCAGTGTTTCGGCAGAAACAAACAACGAAGCGCCGTAACCCAGAGTCGATGTTGGCAATTTGAGGTCTTTCTCCAATTGCGCCATGCATTCGCTGTGGGTCACCAGGATCAGATTGCGCCCGGCGACCTTGTGCGCCAGAGCGTCGCGCAACATGGTGCCCTTGCAGTTGATCAGCCACTCGTCACCGCTACTGACCTTGTTAAACATGTAACCGGCGGTCTGTGCCGTACGCATCATCGGGCTGTTGTAGACATCGGTCTTGTCCAGGCCCAGTTGCTCGTACTCTGCACCGACGGCCACCGCGACACTGCGCGAACGATCAGTGATGCCATCGTTGCCACTCAGACAAGCGGCGCGGGAGTGGTCACAGCGCTCGACATGCCGCACCAGCACAATCATGTCGCCCTTGGCCCATCCCGCCAGCAAGGCGCGTGCACCCGCGACGTTACCGTGGGCCAGGTCCGGCACCGCTGCGGGCCGCAAAAGAAACACCGTGAGGGGAATCACCAGCAGCGCCGAGGCCAGCACCACTGCCGCATTGCGATATCGGGCAAAACGGCTCAAATCGATCGAGCGGCTTACCCCGAACAGACTCAGTCTCAATTCCACATTAAGCCGCCTCACCGGCATGCAACCTTTGATTCAATGCCGCGAGAGTAAAGAGGCTGGCGTCGGCAACCAGTGAAACGTATGTGAAAAAAACCTTGTTACATCATCCCGGTGACAAAATCCTTTCAGCTCTCACGATTGCTGCCGATACAGTCCGTCTACACCGCATGCTGGCCCCCAAAAACAACAATCTTCCAGCCAACCGACGATCAAGACGCATACGTTTCTGGAGGATTTTTTGATGAATAGCTGGTTCGGCAATATCAGCGTGAACCTGAAACTGGGCCTGGGGTTTGGCCTAGTCCTGGCACTGACCTGCGTCCTCGCCCTGACAGGCTGGACCAGCCTCGGCAGCTTGATTGACCGCAGCAACTGGATGAGCGACATCACCCAGCTCAACGCGGGCCTGACCAAGCTGCGCGTGGTACGTCTGCAATACATGCTGGCCAACGGCGACGAAACCACCGCACAAAATGTGCAGACCACCCTCGAAGCCTTTTCCGCTCAGCAGCAAGCGTTGCTGGTGAAATTCAAGAGCCCGGAAAACCTCAAGTTGCTCAAGGAGCAAGGCACCGTCATCGATGCCTACAAGACGTCCCTGAACAAAATGCGCGGTGCCTACCGCGCCGGCAACAGCGCGCGCGACGTCATGAGCGCCAACGCCGAAACCGCCAACACGTTGATCAATGACATCAACACCCGCGTGCAGCAAATGCCGCTGAGCGACCAACGCTTCGAACAGTTCCAGGTCATCACCGCCGCCAAGCAAGCGTTCCTGCTGGCTCGCTACGAAGTGCGCGGCTACACCGCCAGCACCAACGCCGAGACTGAGCAAAAAGCTGTCACCCAACTCGACGCCGCGATCGCCAGTTTAAAATCCCTCAACGCACACTTCGCCGACGTGCAGCCAGATGCCCTGCGTCAACTGGAAACCGCGCTGGGCAACTATCGCAGCGCGTTGCAGGCCTACAAGACCGCGAACAGCGATGTGGTGCAGGCACGCAAGGAAATGACCGACCAGGGCGCGGCTATCGTCAGCCTGAGCGAGCAGCTGTATCAGATCCAGCTTGACCGCCGTGACGCCGAGAGCGACAAGGCCCGCACCCTGCAACTGGTCAGCACGTTGCTGGCGCTGCTGGTGGGCATCATTGCCGCCGTGCTCATCACCCGGCAGATCACCGGCCCGTTGCGCGAAACCCTGGCAGTGGTCGATCGCATCGCCAGCGGCGACTTGTCCCAGGACGTCAAGGTCACGCGCCGCGATGAACTCGGCGTGTTGCAGCAAGGCATTGCGCGCATGGGCGTGACCCTGCGCGACTTGATCAGCGGCATCCGCGACGGCGTCACCCAGATCGCCAGCGCCGCCGAAGAACTGTCGGCCGTCACCGAACAAACCAGCGCCGGGGTCAACAACCAAAAAGTCGAGACCGATCAGGTTGCTACCGCCATGCACGAGATGACCGCCACCGTGCAGGAAGTCGCGCGCAACGCTGAACAAGCGTCGCAAGCCGCCGCTGCCGCCGATGGCGAAGCCCGTGAAGGTGACAAGGTGGTTGGCGAAGCCATCGCCCAGATCGAACGCCTGGCCAGCGAAGTCGTGCGCTCCACCGAAGCCATGGGCGTGCTGCAACAGGAAAGCGACAAGATCGGCAGCGTCATGGACGTGATCAAGGCCGTGGCCGAACAGACCAACCTGCTGGCGCTCAACGCAGCGATTGAAGCGGCACGCGCCGGTGAAGCCGGACGTGGTTTTGCCGTGGTGGCCGACGAAGTCCGCGGCCTGGCTCAGCGCACGCAAAAATCCACCGAAGAAATCGAAGGCCTGGTGGCCGGTCTGCAAAACGGCACCCAGCAAGTGGCCACGGTGATGAACAACAGCCGCACCCTGACTGACAGCAGCGTAGCCCTGACCCGCAAGGCCGGCGCCTCACTGGAAAGCATCACCCGCACCGTGTCCAACATCCAGTCGATGAACCAGCAGATCGCCGCTGCCGCCGAACAGCAAAGCGCGGTGGCTGAGGAAATCAGCCGCAGCATCATCAATGTGCGCGACGTGTCGGAACAGACTGCTGCGGCCAGCGACGAGACAGCGGCGTCCAGTGTCGAGCTGGCGCGGTTGGGGAATCAGTTGCAACAGATGGTGAGTCACTTCCGCGTATAAGTCGTCTACGCCGCCAACTCGAACAGAAGCCCTTTGAATAAAGGGCTTCTGTTTTTTCAGTGGGAGAAATTCTCGATCTTCACCTGCCCCTCAGGAAAGGTCGCGACAATTTCCAGTTCGCCACCCATGGCGCGGATGTAGTTGCGCAATGTACTGATGTACGTCGTTCCATTTTGGAAATCGCCGCCTGGTTGACGTGGAGTGTTTTGGCCAGGGTTTCCTGGCGCAACTCGTGCAGCGGCATTTCCGCTCGCAGCTTTTTCAGCAAGACCTCGACACGCGCTTGAGACGCAGGAGATCGAGGTGCCGCTGGTATATGGAAACCCCAAATGCGGCCCCCCCCCAGATCCCTCCATGGAATTGTTAATGGCGATGTCTGGGGGATAGTCGAGTGTGGGAAGTAGTGGCGGTATTATTGAGGGCGTTGCGGAGAATTAGCTGGCCCTGAACGAGGCCGAAGTGGACGCGAACTGATCACTCCCACGCTCCCGCGCGGGAAGGATCAATAGCTGTCTAAAACTCAAACACTGATCGCATTGGTAAACACCAACCGATTACCAAACGGATCGCTAATGGTCATGTCCTGGCTGCCCCAAGGCATCGCCTGGATCTCTGGCCGGGCGAACGTGTATTCCTTGGCCTGCAGTTGCTGCTGGAACGTTTCCAGTTCGTCGGTCTCGATGCGCAGGGCCGAGCCGGGTGTCGCGTCGCCGTGATGTTCGGAGAGGTGCAACACGCATTCGCCACGAGAGACTTGCAGGTACAGCGGGAAGTTGGCTTCAAAGCGGTGCTGCCAGTCGATCTTGAATCCGAGGAAGTCGACGTAGAATTCAATGGCCTTGATTTCATCGAAGATCCGCAGGATCGGGGTGGTTTTGCCGAAGCTCATCGAGTTGCTCCCAGACAGAAATAGCCCACAGTGTAGCCGGGCTGTACATCAGCAATTCGGCGTGTAGAGGGCTTTCTTTAATCTCAATGTGCCACTACTGTGACGCACTGCGCGATTCTTCAATTAAAGCCATCGCGCAAATCCCCTTCCCGTGCCAGAAACCGCCCTTCCCGGCGCCCGTTCGGCTGACCGTCCTGATAACTCAGCACGCCGTTGACCCACACACCCTCAATGCCTTCGGCCGCCCGTTGCGGATCGTTGAAGTCCGCTACATCGCGAATGGTCGCAGGGTCGAACAGCACCATATCCGCCCAATGGCCTTCGCGGATCTCGCCGCGCTCTTTCAAGCCGAATCGTGCCGCCGACAACCCGGTCATTTTGTGCACGGCGGTGTGCAGCGGGAACAGTCCTACGTCGCGGCTGAAATGTCCGAGTACCCGAGGGAATGCGCCCCACAAACGAGGATGGGGAAACGGGTCTTCCGGCAAACCATCGGAGCCGACCATCGACAGCGGGTGGGCGAGGATTCTGCGCACATCGGCCTCGTCCATTCCGTAGTAAACCGCCCCCGCCGGTTGCAATTGGCGAGCGGCATCAAGCAGCGACAGATTCCATTCGGCAGCGATGTCCATCAAGTCACGTCCGCCCATGTCCGGATACGGCGTCGACCAGGTAATGGTAATGCGATGGGCATCGGTGACCTGTTTGAGATCCAGCGTCGAAGAGCTCGCCGCATAGGGATAGCAATCGCAGCCCACCGGATGGGTTTTCGCAGCCTGTTCAAGCGACGCCAACAGTTGCGGACTGCGCCCCCAATTCCCGGCACCGGCACATTTGAGATGGGAAATGATCACCGGGGATTTCGCGTGGCGGCCGATCTGGAATGCCTCGTCCATGGCCTCCAGCACTGGTTCGAATTCGCTGCGCAAATGAGTGGTGTAGACCGCGCCGAACGCGGTCAGCTCTTCGGTCAATTGCATGACTTCATCGGTCGAAGCCGAGTAAGCGCTGGCGTAGGCCAGACCGGTGGACAAACCCAACGCGCCAGCCTCAAGACTCTCACGCAGTTGCGCACGCATACCGGAAATTTCATCTGGCGTTGCTGTACGAAACAGGTCATCGAGGTGGTTGCTGCGCAGCGCGGTGTGCCCGACCAGCGCCGCGACATTCAATGTGGTATTCGCAGCTTCGACCGCTGCGCGATAGTCGCTGAACGTTGGATATACAAACGCGGCCGCGCTGCCAAGCAGGTTCATCGGGTCCGGTGGATCGCCGCGCAAACTCACCGGCGACGCACTGATCCCGCAGTTGCCGACGATCACCGTGGTCACGCCCTGGCTGAGCTTGGGCAGCATCTGCGGCTGGCGGATCACCACCGTGTCGTCGTGGGTGTGCACGTCGATGAAGCCTGGCGCCAGCACTTTCCCCGCCGCGTCTATTTCTTCGCTGGCGTGTGCGTCGTGCAAGTCGCCGATGCGTTGAATGCGCCCGTTGAGAATCGCCACATCGGCGGAGTAACCGGGGCTGTTGCTGCCGTCGATGATCAGGGCGTTGCGGATCAGCGTGTCGTACATCATGTCAGTCTCCCAGCGGCAAGTGGTCGTCGCCGCCGCGGTAATCGTCCAGGGCGAGTTTGATCCGCCGCAGACGTTCTTGATTGTCCTGAGGATTGGCCAGTGCCAGCTCGGTGGCAAGCACATCGATGGCCAGCAGCATGCCGTAGCGCGCCGCCGTGGGTTTGTAGATGAATGAGGTTTCGGCGCTTTGCAGCGGCAGCACGATGTCAGCCAGTTGCGCCAGCGGCGAGTCGCTTCGGGTGATCGCCAAAATGCGTGCACCGTAGTTGCGTGCCAGCACCACCGTCTCAACCAGTTCCGGGGTGATCCCGGTCAGCGAGCAGACGATCACCACGTGCTCGGCGCTGAGGCTGGCGGCAGTGACGCGCATCATCACCGCATCGTGGCACACCGCGATCGGATAACCGAGGCGCACCAAGCGCACTTGCAGTTCATCACTGCACAGGGTCGAGCAACCGCCCATGCCGAAAGCGTGAATCATCTGTGCCTTGCCCAGCAGCTTCACGGCATCGGCGAAGCGTGACTCATCGAAGGCCGACAGATGCTGGCGCAAGGTCGATTCGATATCACCCACGATCTGCCCGTAGAACGCCGATTGTTCGGGAGTGCCCGCCGGGTCGAGAAACCGGCTGCCGACGCCGCTGGCCTGGGCCAGTTGCAAACGCAAGTCGCGCAAATCCTTGCAGCCGACCGTGCGGGCAAAACGCGACAGTGTGGCGGTGCTCACCTCTGCCCGCTGGGCCAGCTCATCGAGACTGGCGGACGCGGCAAATCCTACGTCGTCGAGCATCAGGCGAGCGATACGTCCTTCACCGGCACTGAAGGAATCCTGGCGAGCGCGGATCTGGTAGAGGATGTCCATGGCAGGCGACTCCGGTTAAATCAGGTAAGAAAGGCCGACGGTCAGACCGAAAGCAACGAGCGAGATCAACGTCTCCAGCACCGTCCAGGTCTTGAAGGTCTGGGTGACCGTCATGTTGAAGTATTCCTTGATCAACCAGAAGCCGCCGTCGTTGACGTGGGAAAAGATCACCGAACCGGCGCCGGTCGCCAGCACCAGCAACTCCGGATGCGGATAACCCAAGCCAATCGCCACTGGCGCGACCACGCCGGACGCAGTGGTCATGGCCACGGTGGCGGAGCCCGTGGCGATACGCATCAGTGCGGCGAACAACCAGCCCATCAGCAACGGCGACAAATGGAATTCGTGGGCCAGCCCGACGATCTGGTCGGTGACGCCAGCGTCCACCAGAATCCGGTTCAGGCCACCACCGGCGCCCACCAGGAGTGTAATGCTGGCAGTCGGTGCCAGGCATTCGTTGGTGAATTTGAGGATCGATTCACGGTTGAAGCCCTGGGCCAGGCCGAGGGTCCAGAAGCTCAGCAAAGTTGCCAGCAACAGCGCGATCACTGAGTTGCCGATGAACAGCAGGAACTGGTTGAAACCGGTGCCCGGCGTGGAAATCAGGTTAGCCCAGCCTCCAATCAGCATCAGCACCACCGGCAACAGAATGGTCGCCATGGTGATGCCGAAACCTGGCAGGCTGTCGCGTGGTTCACGTTCAAGGAACTGCCGCTCCAGCGGGTTTTCCGCCGGCAGCTGGATGCGCGGCACGATGAACTTGGCGTACAGGGGACCTGCGATGATGGCGGTCGGAATGCCAATCGCAATCGCGTAGAGCAAAGTCTGCCCCACCGAGGCCTGATACACCTGCACCGCGAGCATCGCCGCCGGGTGCGGCGGCACCAGCGCATGCACCACCGAAAGCCCGGCGACCATCGGCAAACCGACCATCAGGATCGACACGCCAACCCGCCGCGCCACGGTGAACGCAATCGGCACCAGCAACACGAAGCCGACTTCGAAGAACAGCGGCAAGCCCACCAGAAACGCGATGCAGACCATCGCCCAATGCGCGTTTTTCTCGCCGAAACGGTCGATCAGGGTGCGCGCCACCTGCTCGGCGCCGCCGGACTCGGCCATCATCTTGCCGAGCATCGTGCCCAGCGCCACCACCAACGCAATGTGCCCCAGGGTCTTGCCGACCCCGGCCTCGTACGCCCCGACCACACCCGATGGCGGCATCCCCGCCACCAGCGCCAGGCCAATGGAAATCAGGGTGATGACAATGAACGGGTTGAGCCGGTAACGGGCGATCAGAACGATCAGTGCAATGATGGCGATAGCGGCATACACCAGCAGCCAATAGCCGAAGGACAGGGTCATGCGGTACTCCTCGAGAGGGTCACGTCGAAATACTTGTGAAACTCTTAAAACATTTCGAGGCGTGATTATCAAACGAGGTGAAAGTAATTTTCGTGCAGAGGCAAGGGATGTCGCTAATGGATATGTCGTGTCGCGAATAATGAAAATCAGGGCGGCGAACTTTCATCGCCGACCACCTGTTTCCTGTCAGTCGTGATGCACGCGCGCACGCTTGAGCAGCTTCTTGCAACGCTCGGACAGGCCCAGCACCCGCAGGTGTTTGCCGGCCTTGGTGTAACGCTCGCGCAGGGTGTCCAGCGCGGCAATGGCGGAGTAGTCGACAAAGCTCAGGTGGCGACAATCCAGCGTCACTTGCGTCGGGTCGTTGGCCGGATCGAATTGATTGAGAAACGGCGTGGTCGAGGCGAAGAACAAGGTGCCATGCACCCGGTACAGCTTGCTGCCGTCGTTTTCCAGATGGCTGTCGGCGTACAACTGACGCGCCTGCTGCCAGGCAAAGTTCAGCGCCGCAATGATGATGCCGCACAGCACAGCCGTGGCGAGGTCGGTGAACACCGTGATCACCGTCACGGCGATGATCACCAGCGCGTCGTTCAGCGGTACTTTATTGATCACGCGCAACGAGGCCCAGGCAAACGTCTGCTGCGACACCACGAACATCACTCCCACCAGCGCTGCCAACGGAATACGTTCGATCAGCGGCGACAGGAACAGGATGAACAGCAGAATCGACACCCCCGCCACGACGCCGGACAAGCGCCCACGCCCACCGGAACTGAGATTGATCACGGTCTGGCCGATCATCGCGCAGCCGCCCATGCCACCGAACACACCGGAGACCATGTTGGCCGCGCCCAACGCCACGCACTCGCGATCCGGATAGCCGCGGCTCTCGGTGATTTCGTCGGTCAGGTTCAGCGTCAGCAGGGTTTCCAGCAAACCAACCAATGCCATCAGAATGGCGTACGGCGCGATGATGCGCAGGGTTTCCAGATCCCACGGAATGTCCGGCAGCGCCAGCGTCGGCAAGCCTCCGGCAATATGCGCCATGTCGCCCAGAGTGCGAGTTGGCAGGCCAAGCAGATAAACCGCCAGGCCCACACCCAGGATCGCCACCAGAGCCGGTGGCACGGTGCGGGTCAGGCGTGGCAGCACATAGACGATGGCCATGGTCACGGCGACCAGCCCGATCATCATGTACAGCGGTGTGCCGCTGAGCCACGTTTCACCGCTCTTGAAATGCTCCAACTGCGCCAGCGCGATGATGATCGCCAGGCCGTTGACGAAGCCAAGCATCACCGGATGCGGCACCATGCGCACCAGCTTGCCGAGTTTCAAAAGCCCGAACGCCATCATGATCAGCCCGCCCAGCAACACTGTTGCGAGCAAGTACTGCACGCCGTGTTGCACCACCAGCGCGACGATCACCACCGCCATCGACCCCGCCGCACCGGAGACCATGCCCGGCCGGCCGCCGAACAGCGCGGTCAGGGTGCAAATGATGAACGCGCCATACAGCCCCATCAGCGGGTTGAGGTGAGCAACCAGGGCGAAGGCGATGCATTCGGGCAGCAGGGCGAAAGAGGTGGTGAGTCCGGCCAGGACATCGGCGCGTAGACGTATTGGTTTCATGAGGGACCGCATGCAGGGGCGAAAAGAGAGTGCGGATGTTACGGAATCGCAGGCAGACCGACCAGTTATTGCGCCTCCGCCAACGCAATCGTGAGCAGGCTCGCTCCCACATTTGACCGCGCCAGTCTGGAAAACGCGGTCCACTGTGGGAGCCTGCTCGCGATGAACGATGACGCGGTCTAATGCGAACTCACACCATCTCGTTACGAATCCATTCAACCACCGATGTCCGCTTCGGCACCCAGCCCAACAACGCCCGTGCCTGCTTGCCACGCACCCGGCTGTTTGAACCCAGGCCATAGTTGGCCATTTCATAACCCCACTCGGTTTCAGCATCCTTGAGCGGCCAATCCTGCGGCTTGCCCAGACTCAACGCTTGGCCCATGGCCGTGGTCATGTCGATGAACGACGCTTCGCCGCTTTCGACAAAGTAGAACGTGCCCGGGATGTTTTTGGTCAGCGCCAACACGTACAACGAAACCACGTCTTCGATGTGCACGTTGGACCAGATGTTCTGGCCAGTGCCAACATGGCGCACCACACCGCTTTTGCGCGCCTGTTTCAGCAAGCGTGGCAGTTGCACGCTGTCGCGGTTGACGCCCAGGCTGTGGCCGTAGATCAGGGTGTTGCAGATGACTGCAGAGTTCACCCCGTCCTTCGCCGCGGCGAGGATCAGGTTGTCGATGGCCACGCGAGCCGCCTTGTCGACGGTCGGTGCCGGCAGGTTGTCTTCAACGTAAATGACGTCGCTGGATTTGCCGCCCGACGCATCGCCGACGATGCTCGAACCGCTGGTGTGCAGGAACACTTTATTGGAACCGCGCAAGGCATCGAGCAAGGCTTCCACGGCGCCACGATGGTCGCTGCTGGCTGCGTTAATCACGGCGTCCGCGGCGCGGGCCTGCTCGGTCAGTAGTGCGCTGCCATCAAGAGTGCCGATCACTGGCGTGATACCCAGCGCACGCAACTCTTGGGCTTGTGCGGGGTTGCGCACCAGTCCGGTGACGCTGTGACCGGCCTTGATCAGACCCGTGGCGATGGAGCCGCCGATAAAACCGGCAGCGCCGGTGACGAATACGTTCATGGAGAAACTCCCTGCGTTGATAAGTGATACAGCCAGTATCAAGCAGTGGTCCGTGACGAAAAATCCCTGCCGGACCAATTCACTCTTGCGCAACGATCACGAATCACTCACTGAAATCGTCGGAAGCGTAAAGCGCCAGTTTGCTCTGGATGAAGTCCAGGAAGCATTGAATCCGCAGGGCCAGTTGCGAGTTGCGGTAGTACACGGCGTTGATGGGTTGGCGATAACCGCTGTTGAACTCCGCCAGCAACACTTTCAAGCGCCCGGCACGAATGTCTTCGATGGTCATGTAGTGCGACAGGCTGGCGATGCCCTGGCCTTCCAGCGCCAGATGGCGGATGGTCTCGCCGCTGGAGGCGCTGAGCGACGCCTGGATCGGCCAGCGATCGCCGTGCACGTAGCGCAGCGGCCATTGGTTGAGGCCTTCGTTCTGGGTGAAGCCCAAAAGCGTATGTTCGGCCAGGTCGGCCACCGCCGTTGGCGTGCCGTGCTTTTCCAGGTACGCCGGGCTCGCGACGATGTGCAACGGACTGCAACCCAGGGAACGGGCGTGCAGGGTCGAGTCGGCCAGCGTGCCGATGCGAATGGCGATGTCGGTGCTTTGCTCAAGCAGGTCGATGATCAGGTCATTGCTGTTGAGTTCGAGCTGGATATCCGGATAGAGCCGGCGAAACTCATCGATGTACGGCACGATGGCGTGCAGCATGAACGGTGACGCGGCGTTGATGCGCAAGCGCCCCGACGGCGTTTGCTGGCGCGAGGACAAGCGCTCTTCAAGCTCATCCATCTGATCGAGAATCAGCTTGGCGTGCTCGAAAAAATACTTGCCCTCTTCGGTCAGGTCCATGCGCCGCGTGGTGCGGTTGATCAACGTCGTGTCGAGCTTGGCCTCCAGCCGTGAGAGCGTACGGCTGACTGCCGACGGGGTTTGCCCGACTTGCTCGGCCGCCGCGGAAATCGATCCGCATTCAATTACGCAGACGAAAATCTGCAACTCATCGGATCTGGCTTTCACGGCTGCCCCCTCATTCAAAAACTGGCTTGATAGTAGCCGGATGCGGGGCAAAAGGAACCTCAGGTCGGCAGGCCGAACACCTCGGTCAAATGCTGCTCATAACGCGCCACATCACCTTCGATGTTCGGGCGCTTCATCACGTCCACGCTCAGGAAGGTTGGCAGGCCGGTCATGCCGAGGAACTCGTTGGCCTTGTGGAACGGGAAGTACACCGCATCCACACCTTTGCCTTCAAAGAAATCAGTCGGGTCGTCGAAGGCTTGCTGCGGGGCGTTCCAGGTCAGCGACAGCATGTATTGCTTGCCGTGGATCAAACCACCACTGCCGTACTTCTGCGACGAATCGGAGCGGGTGCGGCCGTCGCTGGCGTAGAGGCTGCCGTGGCCTTCAGTGAAGACTTCGTCGAGGTACTTTTTCACCGTCCACGGCGCACCCATCCACCAGCCGGGCATCTGGTAGATGATCACGTCGGCCCAGAGGAACTTGGCGACTTCTTCAGCGACGTCGTAGCCCTCGTCGATGAACGTGGTTTTGACATCCACGCCGCCACGATCCAGCACGCTCAATGCAGCTTCATGCAGGGTGGTGTTGTAGCGGCCATCGGAGTGGGCGAATTTTTTGCCGCCATTGAGCAACAGGACTTTTTTCACAAGAAATCTCGGGAAGGTCAGGAATTGGATGGCGGCAGAGTAACGATCTGCCTCGCGCGGAAAAAGCGCCCACGGCGCAAAATTCATTTGACCTATACGCACGAATAGTCGACCGATTGTTGCTTTAGACTGGCGCCGATTCTGACCCTGAGGAGCGTCTTTCATGAGTGAAATCCAAGGCTTCATCCTGCACGCCAAGACCCGCCCGGGAAAATCCGACGCCTTCGAAGCCTTTTTCAGCGGTTACGTGGAAGCGAGTCGCGCCGAACCCGGCTGCATCGAGTACCACATGCTGCGCGACAAACAGGACCCGACCCTGTTTATCTTCTATGAGATCTGGCAGTCCCAGGCCCACCTCGACGTGCACTCGAGCCTGCCGCACATGAAGCAGTTTCTTGAACAGCGCGACGAGTATCTGGAACGGGATTTCGAGATTCGCGCCATCGAGATGATCAGCCCGTCGTCCGCTAACCGCTGATCAACAAATGGCCACCGAGCAATCCGAGGCCAATGAAGAACACGCGCTTGAACAGCACGGCGCTGATCCGCTGGCGCAGCCACTGCCCGAGCAACATGCCGAGCACCGCCGGAATCAGCGCCAGCAACGACGCACTCAACTCGTCACCGCCAAGCGCGCCGCGCCACAGCAATCCACCCGCCAGTGCCAGCGTCGAAACGGTGAACGACAAACCCAGCGCCTGCACCAGTTCGTCCTTGCTCAACCCCAGCGCTTGCAGGTACGGCACCGCCGGAATCACGAACACGCCAGTGGCCGAGGTGATGACACCCGTGATCAGGCCGCAGAACGGACCGAGCCAGCGCTCGCTGCGACTGCCCACGCGCAATGTCGGCAGGAATAAACCGCTCAACGCATAGAGCAACAGCGCCGCGCCCAATCCCCGCACCACCCAGTGTCCACCGGCCATGCCAATCCATAGAGTGCCCGCACCGGTGCCGATGAAAATCGCCAGCAGCATCGGCCACAGCCGTTTGACCAGCCCGAGCAGATGCCCGCCGAAAGCCAGTTGCCAGACATTGGTCAGCGTGGCCGGGATGATCAGCAACGCTGCAGCCTGCGACGGCGCCATAGCCAGACCGAGCAACCCCATGGCAATGGTCGGCAGGCCGAGACCGATCACACCCTTGATCATGCCGGCCAGCAGGAAGGTGGCGATAACCAGCAGTGAAAGGGACAGGCCGAGATTTTGGTAGAACGAGGCGAGCGTATTCATGAGCCAATCCTGAGCCCGGATAAGCTGGTTGGAAATCTGCCATATACTGAGGCTGCCTCTTTCAAATCAAGAGGCTTTAGTGAGACGACGATCGAAATCGCGAGCAGGCTAGCTCCCACGCACAACCACTGTGGGAGCTAGCTGCTAGCGATGAAGCCCTCCCAGACAACACACAACCAGAGGCCACCCATGCACTTCGACCTCACCGACCTGCGCCTCTACCTGAACATCCTCGACACCGGCAACATCACCGCCGGCGCTGCCCGCAGTCATCTGTCCCTGGCGGCGGGCAGTGCGCGCATCCGGGCCATGGAAGCATCGCTCGGGATCGACTTTCTGGAGCGCGGTCGCCGTGGAGTGACACCGACACCTGCCGGCAAAGCCCTCGCACAACACGCCCGCACGCTGCTGCAACACGCCGAACGCATGCAGCAGGATTTGGCCGAATACGCCAAGGGCGTCAAAGGCCAGGTCCGGTTGTTGTGCAACACCACGGCGATCAGCGAATACCTGCCCGAATTGCTCGCCGACTTCCTGAGCGGGCATCCCAACCTCGACATCGACTTGCAGGAACTGCCCAGCACCCGCATCACTCACGCCCTGCGCCAGGGTGCGGCGGACCTCGGGATCGTCTCGGATGCGGTGGACACCCACACCCTCGACACCCTGCCCTTTCGCGACGATCCGCTGGTGCTGATCATGCCGCCCGGGCATCCCTTGGCCGACGGCGAACCGCCGAGTTTCAGCGATACATTGCTGCACCACTACGTCGGCCTGACCGCCAGCAGCGCATTGGCGGTGTATCTGGAAGAACAGGCGTTGCACGCCGGTATGCGCATGCAGATCCGCGTCCGTGCGGAAGGCTTCGACGGGGTGATGCGCATGGTCGCTCACGGTGCCGGGCTGGGGATTGTGCCGTTGGCGGCCCTGCGTCGCTGGTCGGTCGATCAACCGCTGACAAGCTTCGCGCTGAAGGAGCCATGGGCGCAGCGAAAACTGCTGCTGTGCGCCCGCTCATTCGAGTACTTGCCCGCTTATGCCAGAGCCTTGCTCGAAGCATTGCGCACGACCAACCACAGCGCCAGCCCTTGAAAACCAACGCTCAACCCACCCCGTGACTGTATGACGAAGGGGTGAGCGAGAGTAAGATTCGACCTTTCAAATCAGGCTTGGCCACAACAGTCAGAAGGAAACCAGATGGCGGATGAAATCTTGCAACAGGGAACGCTCAAGCGAGGGTTGAAAAATCGACATATTCAACTGATCGCCCTGGGCGGAGCCATTGGTACGGGGCTGTTCCTGGGCTCGGCCGGCGTGCTCAAGTCCGCCGGGCCATCGATGATCCTCGGCTATGCGATTGCCGGGTTCATCGCGTTCCTGATCATGCGCCAGCTCGGCGAGATGATTGTCGAAGAGCCGGTGGCCGGTTCCTTCAGTCACTTTGCCCACAACTACTGGGGCGGCTTTGCCGGTTTCCTGTCCGGCTGGAACTACTGGGTGCTGTACGTGCTGGTGGGCATGGCCGAGCTGACGGCCGTCGGCAAGTACGTGCAGTTCTGGTGGCCGGAGGTGCCGACCTGGGTCAGCGCCGCGGTGTTCTTCGTGCTGGTCAACCTGATCAACACGCTGAACGTCAAAGTCTTCGGTGAAATGGAGTTCTGGTTCGCGATCATCAAGGTCGTGGCCATCATCGGCATGATCGTCCTCGGCTGCTACATGCTGTTCAGCGGCACCGGCGGCCCGCAAGCCTCGGTGAGCAACCTGTGGGATCACGGCGGATTCTTCCCCAACGGCTACAGCGGTTTGCTGATGGCGATGGCGTTCATCATGTTTTCCTTCGGCGGCCTGGAATTGGTCGGCATCACCGCCGCTGAAGCCAGCGAACCGAGAAAAGTCATTCCAAAGGCCATCAACCAAGTGGTTTACCGGGTGCTGATCTTCTACGTCGGTGCGCTGACCGTGCTGCTGTCGCTGTATCCGTGGGATCAACTGTTGCAGACACTCGGCGCGTCGGGCGATGCCTACAGCGGCAGCCCGTTCGTGCAGATTTTCGCCTTGATCGGCAGCGACACCGCCGCGCAAATCCTCAACTTCGTGGTGCTCACCGCCGCGCTGTCGGTCTACAACAGCGGCGTCTACTGCAACAGCCGCATGCTCTACGGCTTGGCCGAACAGGGTGATGCGCCGAAAGTGCTGATGAAACTGAACAAGCAGGGTGTGCCGTTGCTGGCGTTGGGCGTTTCAGCGCTAATCACCATGCTGGCCGTGCTGGTCAACTATGTTGCTCCGCACGAAGCCCTGGAGTTGTTGTTTGCCCTGGTGGTCGCCTCGCTGATGATCAACTGGGCGCTGATCAGCCTGACGCATTTGAAGTTCCGCAAAGCGATGGAACAACGCGGCGTCGTGCCGGGCTTCAAGGCCTTCTGGTCGCCGTACACCAACTTTCTGTGCCTGGCCTTCATGGCCGTGATCATCTGCGTCATCTGGATGATTCCGCCTGTACGCCCGTCGGTGTACGCCATGCCGGTGTGGGTACTGTTCATCTACGCCTGCTATCGGTTGCGCATGGCCAGGCACCGGAACCTGCCTGTGGCTCAGTAACCCCGCAAACGCTTAAAAAAACGCCCCGGCATTCAACCAATGCCGGGGCGTTTTTTATTGTGTGCATCAATGACGCGATGCGCTTCTGGATACCTCAGTGTCGAGCACAGACAACTGATGCCGGGCCAGGCCCGATAGGGTGCGACTTCAGCTCTCCCCCAACGCCCGGAGTCATCATGACCGCACCGATTACCGTTCTTCGCGATACCCACCCGCTGCCCGTACTCGACGCCTGCAAATGGGAAAAACTCGAAGGCGACCCGCACACCGTCAACCTCAACGCCTACACCAGCGAAGACGGCAGCAAGATCATGGGTACCTGGATCTGCACACCGGGCAAGTGGTACGTGGAATACGCGAAGTGGGAATACTGCCACTTCCAGGAAGGCTACTGCATCATCACCCCGGAAGGCATGGCGCCGATCCACCTGCGCGCCGGTGACATTTTCGTCATCGAACCGGGGATGAAAGGCACCTGGGAAGTGGTGGAAACCGTGCGTAAATATTTCGTGTTTGCCTGATAAAGCAAAAGATCGCAGCCTTCGGCAGAGCTGCCGAAGGCTGCGATCTTTTCTTTGCGCCAAATAAAAAACCGGGAACCCGCCCGACGCGGATCCCCGGAAACAGCCCCTATTGGGGTTTGCGATAGCTGTTGATGATCGCCGAGAAGTCGCTGCCACCTTCCCCACGCAAACTCATCGCCTGATACAACTGCTGGGCCACCGCGCCAAGCACCACCGGTTGGTGCGCCTGACGTGCCGCTTCCGTCGCCAGCCCCAGATCCTTGAGCATCAGTTCGGCTCCAAAGCCACCGGTATAACCGCGCGACGCCGGCGCCGTTTCGACGATGCCCGGCCACGGGTTGTACATCTCCGAACTCCAGCAACGCCCGGTGGAACTGTTGATGATGCCCGCCAGCACCTTGGTGTCGATGCCCAGGGCATCGCCAAGTGCCATGGCCTCGCTGACGCCGACCATGGAAATCCCCAGCAGCAGGTTGTTGCAGATTTTAGCGATTTGCCCGGTGCCGACCTCACCACAATGGACGATGTTGCGGCCCATTTGTGCCAGTACCGGTTGCAGCGTGGCGAACAGTTCCGGGGTGGCACCGACCATGAACGTCAGTGTCCCGGCCGCCGCACCGCCCGTGCCGCCGGAAACCGGTGCATCGGCCATGGTCACACCCTGTTTGGCCGCAGCGGCTGCCACGTCACGGGCAGTCTGTGGATCAATCGTGCTGCAATCCACCGCCGGCACGCCTCTGCCGATACCGGCGAGCACGCCGTCTTCACTCAGCCAGACACCGCGAACATGCACGGCAGCCGGCAACATGGTGATCACCAGTTCCGCGTCCTGCGCCGCTTCACGGGCCGACGCGCTGATGCTGCCGCCCAATTGTTCCAGCTCTGCCAGCACGGCCTTGTTCAGGTCGACCAGACGCAACGAATGGCCGGCCTTGATCAGGTTGCGCGCCATCGGCGCACCCATGTTGCCGAGACCGATAAAAGCGATTTTCATGTCCGGCTCCTTAACGCAAGTTGATGGTGGTGTTCACACCGTCGTTGACGCTGTCGTCATCGAACCAACGACTGGTGACGGTCTTGGTCTGAGTGTAGAACTGCACCACTTGCTTGCCATAAGGGCCGAGGTCGCCGAGTTTGGAGCCACGGGAACCGGTGAAGCTGAAGAACGGGACCGGCACCGGAATCGGGATGTTGATGCCGACCTGGCCGACGTCGATCTCGGTCTGGAATTTACGCGCCGCCGCACCACTCTGGGTGAACAGGCCCGTGCCGTTACCAAACGGGTTGGCGTTGACCAGGGCAATGGCTTCATCGAGCGTGGCGACTTCCAGCACCACCAGCACCGGGCCAAAGATTTCCTGGGTGTAGATCTGCATGTCAGTGGTCACGCCGGAGAACAGGGTCGGGCCGACGAAGTTGCCCTTCTCGTAGCCCGGAACCGAAATCTCGCGACCATCCAGTTCCAGCTTGGCACCTTCCTTGATCCCGCTCTCGATCAGGTCGAGAATCCGCGCCTTGGCCTTTTTCGAGATGACTGGACCGACGTCGGTGCCTGGCTCGCTGCCGGCATTGACCTTGAGTTTTTGCGCCAGCGCCTTCAGATCCGGCAGCCACTGCTTGGCCGCGCCCACCAGCACCACCACCGAAGTGGCCATGCAACGCTGCCCGGCGGCACCGAAACCGGCACCGACCAGCGCATTCAGCGCTTGTTCGCGATTGGCATCCGGCAGCACCACGGCGTGGTTCTTGGCACCCATCATCGACTGCACGCGCTTGCCGTGCTTGCCGGCCAGGTCATAGACATGCGTACCGACCGCGGTCGAACCGACGAAGGAAACCGCCTTGATGTCTTTGTGAGTGCAGAGACCGTCCACCACGTCCTTGCCGCCATGCACGACGTTCAGCACACCGGCCGGGATGCCGGCCTCGATAGCCAGCTCCACCAGCAGCATGGTCGACATCGGGTCCTGTTCGGACGGCTTGAGCACGAAGGTGTTGCCGCAGGCGATGGCCATCGGGAACATCCACAGCGGAATCATCGCCGGGAAGTTGAACGGGGTGATGCCGGCGCACACGCCGATCGGCTGGCGCAGGGTATAGGTGTCGACACCGCCCGCGACGTTTTCAGCGAATTCGCCCATTTGCAGGCTGCCGATGGAGCAGGCGTGCTCGACCACTTCCAGGCCACGGAAAATATCGCCCTCGGCGTCGGCAATGGTTTTGCCCTGCTCTGCGCTAAGGACCACGGCAATACGCTTGGAGTGTTCGCGAATCAGTGCCTGGAGCTTGAGCATGATGCGCATGCGCGCGCCGATCGGCGTCAACTTCCAGGTCTGGAAGGCACGATGGGCTGCGCTGATTGCCGCGTCGACTTCTTCGGCGGTGGCGAATGGCACCTTGGCCAGCACTTGCTGAGTGGCCGGGTTGATGATGTCGTGCCACTCGGTGGACTTGGATTCGACCCACTGGCCGTCGATCAACAGCTTGACCTTTTGCACGGTGGTTTCGTTAGGCGTGAGCGATGCGTTCATGTGGGTCTCCTGGACTTGTTGTTATCTAGAGAGCCAAGGCGAGAAAGTCGCCTTGCGATGAGGCGTGTGCCGCGAATTGGTTGTCGGGCTGTTTTTGGAGTATAGATGTGCAAACTTCTAATAAGAACGCACATAAAAGCCGGTCCATCATGCAAAAAAACATCACGTCTTTAGGTTCGCTGAACTGGGATGACCTCAAGTTTTTCCTTGAAGTCGCCCGGACCCGCAAGGCCAGCACCGCCGCCAAGCGCCTGGCGGTCGATTACACCACCGTGTCGCGACGCATCAGTTCACTGGAAGCTTCGTTGGGCACCTTGCTGTTCGAGAAGTCCCGGACCAGCGGTTTCGTCCTGACCGCCGAAGGCCAGCGCTTGCTCGGTTATGCCGAGTCGATCGAAAGCACGCTGCACATGGCGTGCGAGCAGGTTTCGGGCTCTGGCGTGGCGTTATCCGGGCATGTGCGCATGGGCTGCACCGAAGGTTTCGGCAGTTTTTTCATCACCCCGCAGCTGAGCCATTTCGTCGACGCCTACCCGGCAATCTCGGTGGACATCCTGCCTCTGCCGCACTTCATCAGCCTGTCCAAGCGCGAGGCCGATATCGTCATCGCTCTGGAACGTCCGGAACATGGGCCGTACGTCTGCTGCAAACTCTGTGATTACCGCTTGCAGCTCTACGCGACCCAGGAATACCTGGACAAACACCCGGCCATCCGCCGCCCGTCAGACCTGGGTAAACATTCATTTATCAGTTATGTCGACGACCTGGCATTCAGCTCGGAGCTGCTGTACCTGGCAAACGTGCTCCCCGGCGCCAGCGCCAATTTGCGCAGCACGAGCGTGATTGCGCAGTTCGTGGCGGCGCAGCAAGGGCGATCCCTGGCGATCCTGCCCTGCTTCCTCGCCGCCCAGGACCCGCGCTTGCTGCCGGTACTGCCGCAAGAAATCAACATCACCCGACAATTCTGGATGTACTGCCGCGAAGACCTGCGCAAACTCAAGCGGATCACCCTGTTGTGGGACTACATCAGGGAAGTCACTGAGCTCAATGGCCCGTTGTTGCTGGGTGAGACGGGGGAGTTGCGGTTTGTAGACTGAGTGACTCGATACCGATGTCGGGAGGATACCGGTACTTGACCACTTTCGCCGGGACGCCGGCGATTATCCGTACGGAGGCACATCGTGAGCGGCTTATATCACTCCGGGCTATCGCCGCCCTCCTTGAGCTCCAGCATCAACCCGCTCAAGCGTTTGACCTTGCGTCTCACCGCCTCTTCAAACACACCGGTACGCGGTTCGATCAAGGTAAACCAGTCCTTGGCCCGGGTGATGCCGGTATAGATCAACTCCTTGGTGAGCACCGGATTCAGGGCATCCGGCAGAATCAGCGCCGTATGGGCAAATTCCGAACCTTGGGATTTATGTACCGTCATGGCGTAAACGGTTTCGACATCATTGAGTCGACTTGGCAGAACAAAACGCACCCCGCCCTGCCCGTCATTGCGCGGGAACGCCACTCGAAGAACCTGCTTGCCCGCCTCTGGTCCATCACGCTCGGGAAGTTTGAGCGCGATGCCGATATCGCCGTTCATCAAGCCCAGGCCGTAATCATTGCGCGTCATCAGCACGGGCCGTCCCTCGTACCACTGCTGGTCGCTATCAATCAGACGGGCCTTGAGCAACGCCTCGGTCACTCGCAGATTCAAACCCTCCACACCCCACGGCCCTTTGCGAACCGCGCACAGTAGCTGGAAGGCATCGAAGGCTTGCAAGACCTCACGAGCCCAATCAGTCCAGCGTGAATCCTCAAGCGGACTGTCGAGCGCGGGTCGCTGCTTGCGCAGCAGGCTCAAGTAATGCCGATAGCCCTGCGGTCCATCGCCATGACCTTCGAGCAACAAACGCTCCAACGCCCGATCCTGTTCATTCTTGAGGGACAGGCAAAACACATCGCCATGACTGCGCGCCTCCAGCAACTTGCGCGCCTCTTCTGGCTGCTGCTGGTTGACCCAGCGGGCCAACTGACCAATGCCGCTGCCTTCGCCGAACCGGCGCGAGTGGCGCAGCATCACCACTTGCTGAGCCAGTGGATGACTGCCCTGGGTGTCCTCCTGCAACCCACTTGTCTCCAGGCTTTCGCCGCTGACCGCCTCCAGCCACTGGCGTGTCTGCGGGCTGTACCAGCCGGCTTCGGCATCGCGACATAAATCGCCAAGCACCGCACCGGCCTCTACCGATGCCAGTTGATCCTTGTCTCCCAACAGCACCAGCCGGGCGTGAGGTGGTAGCGCGTCGAGCAGATTCGCCATCATCTCCAGGTCGATCATCGAAGCTTCGTCCACCACCAGCACATCCAGCGGCAGGCGATTGCCCGCGTGGTGGCGGAAATGTCGCGTACCGGGACGGCTGCCAAGCAGGCGGTGAACCGTGGTGACGTCTGACGGGATTTTGTTGCGTATGTCTTCACTGACTTTCAGCGTCTGGATTTGCTGGCTGATCGACTCTGTCAGGCGCGCAGCGGCTTTGCCGGTCGGCGCGGCCAGGCGAATGCGCAGCGGCTTGCCGACCTCCACTGCCGGTGCCTGGAGCAATGCCAGCAAACGCACGACCGTGGTGGTTTTGCCGGTGCCCGGACCACCGGTGACGATGCTGAAAGCGCCACGTGTAGCGAGAGCACAGGCAAGTTTCTGCCAGTCGATCACTTCACCGGGTTTGGCCGGACCGAACAGACCGGTAAGGCGCTGGAGCAAGTCGGCCGGTGTTGCTTCGTGCTCCGCCAGACGTTGACGCAGCGAGTAATCTATACGCCGCTCATATACCCAGTAGCGGCGCAAATACAGCCGCTTGCCAGACAACACCAAAGGCCGTTGCCGCGCGGCCTCACGCCCATCGGCCGCCAGTGCGACCAGGCTGCTGGAAGCCAGCACCTTGCACCAATGTGCGCCATCCAGCGCCTCGAGCAATTGCGAGGGCAGCAACATCGCGCCACTGTGCAGATCGCCTTCCGGCGGCAGCGACAGGGCGAAGTCCGGTTCTTTCAACGTCTCGAACAGATCCAGGCAGACATGCCCGTGGCCCAATTGGTGACTGGTCAACGCCGCCGCCAGCAACACCAACGGATCATCATCCGGTGCCAGTTCATGAAGGAAGGCCACGAAGGCTTTGTCCAGCGCGCGCAACCAGTCACGCTCGACCCAGCGCGTGAGCAACAGCAGTAAATCGTCGGCGCGATTCAACGGGGCAAGGTCAGCCAGGCTGTCAGAGGCCAACGACGTGGGCAACAGATCGGCGAAGGTGCGGCTCATAGCAATACTCCCTGTTCCCACGACGGTTCAGCCTTCGGCTCCGGTTTACCTTGAAACATCCGATCCAGTCGCTCGATCAACTCTCTCGGCGGCCGGGCAAAATACACACCCTGGCTGGGCGCGCGCGTACCGCGCAGGAACAGATATATCGCGCCGCCGACATGCCGGTCGTAATCGTAGTCGGCAAGTCGGGCCTTGAGCTGTCGATGCAGGGCCAACAGGTACAACACGTATTGCAGGTCGTAGCGGTTGTCGAGGATCGACTGCTCCATGGCTTGCCCGGTGTACGCCTGGTCGTCAATGCCGAGCCAGTTGGATTTGTAGTCGGCGACGTAGTAGCGACCGTCGTGTTCGAACGTCAGGTCGATGAAGCCCTTGAACATGCCGTTGAGCAATACCGGTTCGGCAGCCATCCGGGCCACACCGTTGTGCGTGTATTGGCACACCAGCGCATCGAGCTTGAGTACATCGACCTTATGGCTGGCGAACCAGAACTCCATTTCGACCTGATATTGGGTCAGCTGCTCAAGCATCACCGGGGGTTGCCCAGCCCCAACAGGCAGCGGTGACTTGAGCAAATGCTGCAGCCAGTCGCTGAGCGTGGTTATCCAGCCTTCCCAGCCGCGACGATTACAGCGACGAGCGATGGCGTCCTCCACGGCCTGCGGCGTGGCACCGAAACCTTCGTCGCCAGCCCATTCGAGCAAGCCATGAAGAAAGGTGCCCGGATTCGGACCACGGGGGAATCGATGGATATCCGCGCCACCGGCAACCATCTCCCGGGGTGCCTGCGGATCGAGGCGTTCATCGTCGAAGAGTTTCTGGGCCTGCGGACTTTCGGGCGCCTCATCACTGCCGATGCTCAGGCTGTCGCTCAGGCGCAAGGCGCTGTAGGAGGCGATCCACCAGTTTTCGCTGGCCTTGCGTTTCGGAATCAACGGGGCAAGCAAGGCCGCTTCGTTTTGCGGTGGCTGGTAATGCTCTGCCGTAGCTTCCGGCATTTCGCCGTAGCCCAGCGCCGGACAGTCCTGTTGAAGATCTTGCAGCCAACGAATGAGTCCCGACGACTCGCTCAATGCTGCGCCGCCGCCCAACAAATAACCCAGCGCTGAAAGATGCAGCACCGAACTGTTGTTATTGCCACGCTTGAGGTCCGTCACCCCCAGCCAGCAGGCATGTTGCGCCCGTGTCAGGGCTACATAAAGCAAGCGCAGGTCTTCCGCCAGTCGCTCATCATCGGCCAGGGCAATCAACTCGGCGGACGGGCTCAAGGTCACTTGGGCCTTGCCGGTGGCGTCGTGGTAATGCAGCGGCAAGCGGCTGCCATCCACGGGTTTCGCCGAGCAAATGAAAGGCAGGAACACCAAAGGATATTCAAGCCCCTTGGACTTGTGGATGGTCACGACCTTGACCAGTTGCTCATCACTTTCCAGACGCAGGATTTGCTCTTCGCCGGCCTGACCGGACAGCGCCAGATGCTCGGTCAAATGACGGATCAGCGCTTGTTCGCCATCCAGCTCGGCGGCGGCCTGTTGCAGCAATTCGCAGAGGTGCAAAAGGTTGGTCAACACCCGCTCGCCATCGCTGCGCGCGATCAATGCCTGGGGCAATTGGAAGTCATGCAGCAAGCGGCGCAGCATGGGCAGCACGCCCTGCTTGCGCCAGATCTCGCGATAGCCGCGGAACTGCATGACTCGTGCTTCCCAGGCCAGTTCGTCCTGATTGAGCCGCTCCAGTTCCGGCAACGAAAGATTCAGCGTGATGCAGGCCAATGCGGCGCGCAGGGGGCGTTCGACATCCGGTTCGGCGCAGGCTTTGAGCCACGTCAGTACATCGTGAGCTTCCTGGGCAGCGAACACCGAATCCTTGTCAGACAGATAGACGCTGCGCACACCGCGGGCGGAGAGTTCGGCACGCACGGCCTGCGCTTCCTTGCCATCGCGAACCAGGATCGCGATGTCCGCGGGAAGCAGCCCCTGGAAATCCTTGCCGTCCCGCACAAACCCAGCCTGAGCCCCTTGCCCACCGTTGAGCAACGCGGTGATTTCACTGGCACACGCGGCAGCCAATTGTTGTCGATACACCGCGCCGGACAATGGCTGCTCGGCAGGCAAGTGCCAGATGTTGAGCGCGGGCACGACCTGACCGTCGATGTGCAGAACCTCTTTACGCCCCTGGGACTCAACAGGCAAAAACGGCACCGGGTTATCGCCATTGCGTTCACGAAACAGGAAGGCTCCGCGCCCGGCTTCGCGAGTCTCGGCGCGCTCAAACACATGGTTCACGGCGCTGACCATGCCGTGACTGGATCGGAAGTTGGTGCCCAAGGTATGCAAGCGGCCATAAGTCGCCTGACGGGCGCGCAGGTAGGTATAGATGTCGGCGCCGCGGAAGGCGTAGATCGCCTGCTTCGGATCACCGATCAGGAACAGGCCGCTCTCGGGATTGTTGTCTTCGATGCGATAGATGCTCTCGAAGATACGGTACTGCACCGGGTCGGTGTCCTGGAATTCGTCGATCAGCGCCACCGGAAACTGTTCGCGGATCAAGGTTGCCAGGCGCTCGCCGCCATCGGCCTGCAATGCCGCATCAAGGCGTAGAAGCATGTCGTCGAAGCCCATTTCCGCACGACGACGCTTTTCCTCCTCGAACCGTGCGCCGACCCAATGGGCGGCGTGTTGCAGCACGGCGGCATCCGGTGTCGGCAAACCATCAAGACAGGCTTTCAGAGCGGGCATTGCATCCAGCCCCGGATGGTTGGGAACGTCGCCTTTTTTCCAGGCTTCTGCCATGCCGTCGGGAGTAAGCCGCGTGAAGCCGGTGCCGATGTCCAGTTGCTCAAGGGATTCGTCTTCAGCCCAGGCTTTGATCTTCTCGAACCAGGGCTCGAAGTAACGCGCCTGCATTTTGCGACCGTCGACACTCTTGCTCGCGACGCCTTCATGGCAGATGGCGAGCAGCTCGTCAGCCCATTGCCGCCAAGGCATCTTGAGTTCCAGCAATGCAACCCGCCGCTCCTGCAAACATTCGGTGATCAGCTCGGCAGGTTCTTTGCCTTCAACGTTGTCGCGCTCGCTGGCAAACAGTCCGCGAACGCGCGGCAACAATGCCGCCGGGCCTCCCCAATTGCTACGCACCCAATTCAACGCATCGCCCTGCATCGGGTAACAGAACAGACGCCAGTAGTCGCGCAGGACTTCACCGAGCAGATCGCTGTGATCGGTTTCCAGGGTCTGGGTGAACAGGCTGCCACTGTCGAAGGCGTGCTCGCGCAACATGCGCTGGCACCAACTGTGAATCGTCGAAACCGCAGCTTCATCCATCCACTGCGCGGCAATGTCCAGTCGATTGGCACAACCGGGCCACTGCTCCGGCAAGTACTGTGCACGCAGTTCGGCAATCAGGCCGTCGGGTGCAGGGGTTTCGTCACGGAAAAAACGGGCGGCCTCCGCCAGGCGGGTGCGAATACGCTCGCGCAGCTCTTTGGTGGCGGCATCGGTGAAGGTCACGACCAGGATTTGCGGTGGCAACAGCTCGCGTCCGAAGCCATTGGCCTCCCCGCCGTGACCAAGAACCAGGCGCAGGTACAGCGCGGAAATAGTGAACGTCTTGCCGGTCCCGGCGCTGGCTTCGATCAACTGACTGCCGCGTAGCGGGAATGCCAAGGCCAGAGGCGTCTTGGTGGTCATGAGCGCGCCTCCTCGCTGGACGTTGAACGCCATGGGGCTTCGAGCAGTGGCCGGTAGAGCGCATTGCACCAATCGACGAAAGTCTCGTCGGCGACCAACGCGTCGTAATCGGCAAATTGACGAGCCAGCGCAACGCTTTCGCGTCGTTCACCGTCCGTGGTCAATCCATCGCCCTCATAAGCCTTGCGAGCCGCTGCTTCGGCCTTGACCGGTTCGGTTTGCCCCAGCCAGGCGAAGGCTGTCTTGACCGCGATCGGCAATGGTTGGCGCATACCGGATTGCCAGGCTTGCAACAGGTCGCCCAACATCTGTCGTGCTGAATCCGCCTCCATTGGAGCGAGTAGCAGACTGTCGTCACTGGCCACCAACGCGGTGGTCATCGACAGACCGCTGGCACACGCGACCAGATGATTGACCCAGGGCCGCGTCAGGCGATGCCATTTGCGTGACTTGGTCGAACCGATGCCATTGGGGATCGTAGTGACAGACAGCAAGCCACCATCAGCCCGTTGATGCAGACCGCTGAGCCAACCTTCAAGGCGCAGGTCATGCAACTCCAGATTGACAGGAAGAGCACTGGTCAATGGTGTTGGCCATAAAGCCAGAAGCTGCTGGTAACGCTGCAGCAAATCTGGCAACGGCTCGATCAGCTCTCGCTGAAGGCATTCGCCAAAACCGGCCATGGGCAACAACCCGCTGTTTTGCAAACGCCGGGCCTGCGCTTCAAGCGCGTGATCGGTGTCGTCCAGATCGGCCAATGCAGCTTCAAGCAAACTGTCGCTGAGGCTATAGCGTTGCAAGGCGTCGAGCACAAAGGGCTCCTCATCCGCCAAAGGCACTTCGGCGGCCTCGAAGAACACCTTCAAGCGTTGACTGAAGAAATGCCGCACCGGGTTGCGCAGGAAATCCTGGAGTTGCCCGAGGCTCAGCGGCTCCTCCTGAACGTGAGGTTCAAGGATCTCGATATCCATCGCTTGTGCCTGATCCTGGTGAAGCACCTGCCACTCATTGGCGTAGCTGAACAACTCATCGCCTTCATGGAAGTAACGGGCACTGAAGGGTTGCAGCGGATGCTCCTGAGTGATGGCCTCCAGCAAGTCTTCGTCGACACCGCTCAATCGCCAGCCACTGGCAAGGTGGTCACGGAGTTGACCGATCAGTACCGACGCAGGGCGCTCACTGTTATCGCGAATGCTGCGGCCGACCCAGCTGATATAGAGCTGGTCCCGTGCCGACAACAGGGCTTCGAGCAAGAGGTAGCGGTCATCTTCGCGTCGCGAACGATCCCCGGGACGGTAGTCACTGCCCATGAGGTCGAAGTCCAGCGGCGGCTGCGCACGCGGGTAGTCGCCATCGTTCATGCCCAGCAGGCACACCAGTTTGAAGGGGATCGCTCGCATCGGCATCAAGGTGCAGAAGTTCACCGCACCGGCGAGAAAGCGTTGAGACAAACGCCCCTGATCGAGACCGGCGAGCCAGGCTTCACGGACGACAGTCAGCGGTAGCTCATCTTGCAGGCTGACCGATTCACAATTCTCGAGCCAGGCTTCGCGTAACTCTTCCAGTTGAGTCAGCAAGAAGTCGTCGTGCTCGTTACTGGCCTGGAAGAATAGCGACACTAATGCCTGCAAACGCGCGCTCCATTGTTGGGGCGATGCCGGCTGCGTGAGTTCCTGATGGGCAACTTCCAACGCATCCAGCAGCGCAACCAACGGGCCGATGAGCGCAGCGTCGAGACCACCGATCTCATCGTAAGGCTCGATTCCGGCACAAGCGTCGGCACTGCCAACGGCATAACCCAGCAACATGCGTCGCAGGCCGAAACGCCAACTGTTTTGTTCCAACGCCTCAGGTAAACCGAGGCCCGCACGCTGCTCGGCATTCATCCCCCAGCGGATACCTGCACCTTCGATCCAGCGGTGCAGGGTCGGCAAGTCGCGCTCCTCGACACCAAAGCGGGCACGTAGCGCCGGAACGTCCAACAGGTCGAGGATTTCACTGACCGGGAAACGACTGTCGGGCAGCTTCAGCAGATGCTCGACAGCGATCAGCAGTGGATCGCGCCCGCGCTGCCCCTGGTCAGCCAGCGTGAAGGGAATGAAGCGCGGATCATTACGCTCCAGTTGTCCGAACACCGCCCGGATATGCGGTGCATAACTGTCGATATCCGGGACCATCACAATCACATCGCGAGGACGCAATTGTGGATCGGCGCTGAAGCGCGCGAGCAACTGATCGTGAAGGATCTCTACTTCACGCTGAGCGCTGTGAGCGATGTGAAAACGGATCGACTCATCTTTCTCAAGAGTTACGGCTGGCCAGTGTTCGCGCGTCTCGTTCAGTGGCCGCAATTCAAGGATGTCGTCCTGCAACTGGTTGAGCATGTTCAGAGGCAGGCTGTCGCTGAACAAGTCGATACGACCGTCGCGAAACGTCGAGCGATAGCTGTTGGGATCGTCGTAGCTGTCGAGCAGGTTGATGTAGTCACGCCCCTGCTTGCCCCATGCCGCCAGTAATGGATGCGCGTGCTGGTGAAGGGTTTGCGGATCGAGGACAACCGGCATGCCGCTTTTGCGAGCCTGCCGTTTGTACTGATGCCGCAGCAGGTCCTTATCGGCAACGATGTCGGCCCAGTGGTGACGACACGGGTTATGGACGCACAACAAAACCTGACTGAATCGAGCCAGCCCGGCCAAGGCTTCCAGGGCTTGAGCGGGCAAGGAGGAAATCCCGAAAACAATCACTCGGGAGGGCAAACCATCAGGGGCGACGTCGAGACTGTTGATGCGCTCGATAAACCGCTGATGGACACCGGCACGGCTCTGCGCCATACCTTCGTCACCGACATCCAGTAGCAGTGCACGCCATAATTCCGCCTGCCAGCAATTGGCCGGGGTTAACGGTTTGGTTTCCCCTCTGCCATTGCGTAACTGATGGCGACCTTCGGCCCAGTCTTCGAGCCAATCAGCGCGGTACACCTGATACTGGTCGAACAAGTCCGCCAAGCGCTCGGCCAATTGATAGCGTTTGCGAAGATCAGTGTCATTGGTAAGAAATCGTTGCAGGGGTTCGAAGTGCGGTTGATTGATCAACTGCGGAAGGAGGCGCATCAGACGCCAGGTCAGCGGGGCTTTATCGAGCAGCGACTTGACTGGAATTTCATCACGCCCCAAGACCATGCGATAAAGCTGCCACATGAAGCTGCCGGGTAACTGAACGTCGATGGCGGCGGCGACTCCACAGCCGCCCATGTCGTCATCTTCAGCGTCTTCTGCCAGCGCCAACTTTAGCCATTGGGCTATTCCGTTGCTCTGGACCAGGGCGATTTCATTTTCCAAGGGAGCCAACGGATAGCGCCGCATCCAGCTGACCACCAGGCTGCGCAACTCGTCCAGGCGGTTGCCGTGAACCACCATAAAACCAGCACTGAGGGACGTCGCGTCCGGCATAAAGGCTTCCTTGGGAAAATACAAAAGCTAGGGCCGAACCTTAGCATTGTCGGGAGACTGTGACAGCGTGGACCTGTCCGATGTTGCTGTACGAACTTTCCTGCGGACAAAACAAAACCCCAACTGCTTTCGCAATTGGGGTTTCGGAATTTAATCTTGACGATGACCTACTCTCACATGGGGAAACCCCACACTACCATCGGCGATGCATCGTTTCACTTCTGAGTTCGGGATGGGATCAGGTGGTTCCAACGCTCTATGGTCGTCAAGAAATTCGGGTACTGACTCGTGACCAGATGGTCTCGCTTCAGCAAATTGGGTATGTGATAGCTTGGTGTTTTGTGAGCATCGAACTTTCGGTTCATTGCGTCTTCACACACCGCAATCTGGTCTCTCTCGTTTCTTCAACGAGGAGCGTCAAATTGCTTGGGTGTTATATGGTCAAGCCTCACGGGCAATTAGTATTGGTTAGCTCAACGCCTCACAGCGCTTACACACCCAACCTATCAACGTCGTAGTCTTCGACGGCCCTTCAGGGAACTCAAGGTTCCAGTGAGATCTCATCTTGAGGCTAGTTTCCCGCTTAGATGCTTTCAGCGGTTATCTATTCCGAACATAGCTACCCGGCAATGCCACTGGCGTGACAACCGGAACACCAGAGGTTCGTCCACTCCGGTCCTCTCGTACTAGGAGCAGCCCCTCTCAAATCTCAAACGTCCACGGCAGATAGGGACCGAACTGTCTCACGACGTTCTAAACCCAGCTCGCGTACCACTTTAAATGGCGAACAGCCATACCCTTGGGACCGGCTTCAGCCCCAGGATGTGATGAGCCGACATCGAGGTGCCAAACACCGCCGTCGATATGAACTCTTGGGCGGTATCAGCCTGTTATCCCCGGAGTACCTTTTATCCGTTGAGCGATGGCCCTTCCATACAGAACCACCGGATCACTAAGACCTACTTTCGTACCTGCTCGACGTGTCTGTCTCGCAGTCAAGCGCGCTTTTGCCTTTATACTCTACGACCGATTTCCGACCGGTCTGAGCGCACCTTCGTACTCCTCCGTTACTCTTTAGGAGGAGACCGCCCCAGTCAAACTACCCACCATACACTGTCCTCGATCCGGATAACGGACCTGAGTTAGAACCTCAAAGTTGCCAGGGTGGTATTTCAAGGATGGCTCCACGCGAACTGGCGTCCACGCTTCAAAGCCTCCCACCTATCCTACACAAGCAAATTCAAAGTCCAGTGCAAAGCTATAGTAAAGGTTCACGGGGTCTTTCCGTCTAGCCGCGGATACACTGCATCTTCACAGCGATTTCAATTTCACTGAGTCTCGGGTGGAGACAGCGCCGCCATCGTTACGCCATTCGTGCAGGTCGGAACTTACCCGACAAGGAATTTCGCTACCTTAGGACCGTTATAGTTACGGCCGCCGTTTACCGGGGCTTCGATCAAGAGCTTCGCGTTAGCTAACCCCATCAATTAACCTTCCGGCACCGGGCAGGCGTCACACCCTATACGTCCACTTTCGTGTTTGCAGAGTGCTGTGTTTTTAATAAACAGTCGCAGCGGCCTGGTATCTTCGACCGGCGTGGGCTTACGGAGCAAGTCCTTCACCCTCACCGGCGCACCTTCTCCCGAAGTTACGGTGCCATTTTGCCTAGTTCCTTCACCCGAGTTCTCTCAAGCGCCTTGGTATTCTCTACCCAACCACCTGTGTCGGTTTGGGGTACGGTTCCTGGTTACCTGAAGCTTAGAAGCTTTTCTTGGAAGCATGGCATCAACCACTTCGTGTTCTAAAAGAACACTCGTCATCAGCTCTCGGCCTTAGAATCCCGGATTTACCTAAGATTCCAGCCTACCACCTTAAACTTGGACAACCAACGCCAAGCTGGCCTAGCCTTCTCCGTCCCTCCATCGCAATAACCAGAAGTACAGGAATATTAACCTGTTTTCCATCGACTACGCTTTTCAGCCTCGCCTTAGGGACCGACTAACCCTGCGTCGATTAACGTTGCGCAGGAAACCTTGGTCTTTCGGCGTGGGTGTTTTTCACACCCATTGTCGTTACTCATGTCAGCATTCGCACTTCTGATACCTCCAGCAAGCTTCTCAACTCACCTTCACAGGCTTACAGAACGCTCCTCTACCGCATCACCTAAGTGATACCCGTAGCTTCGGTGTATGGTTTGAGCCCCGTTACATCTTCCGCGCAGGCCGACTCGACTAGTGAGCTA
This sequence comes from Pseudomonas sp. NFX224, assembly GCF_048565165.1. Lineage (NCBI taxonomy): Bacteria > Pseudomonadati > Pseudomonadota > Gammaproteobacteria > Pseudomonadales > Pseudomonadaceae > Pseudomonas > Pseudomonas sp. NFX224. Next base: position 2,229,601 of record NZ_CP183416.1, read on the forward strand.
TTACGCTTTCTTTAAAGGGTGGCTGCTTCTAAGCCAACCTCCTAGCTGTCTAAGCCTTCCCACATCGTTTCCCACTTAACCATAACTTTGGGACCTTAGCTGACGGTCTGGGTTGTTTCCCTTTTCACGACGGACGTTAGCACCCGCCGTGTGTCTCCCATGCTCGGCACTTGTAGGTATTCGGAGTTTGCATCGGTTTGGTAAGTCGGGATGACCCCCTAGCCGAAACAGTGCTCTACCCCCTACAGTGATACATGAGGCGCTACCTAAATAGCTTTCGAGGAGAACCAGCTATCTCCGAGCTTGATTAGCCTTTCACTCCGATCCACAGGTCATCCGCTAACTTTTCAACGGTAGTCGGTTCGGTCCTCCAGTCAGTGTTACCTAACCTTCAACCTGCCCATGGATAGATCGCCCGGTTTCGGGTCTATTCCCAGCGACTAGACGCCCTATTAAGACTCGCTTTCGCTACGCCTCCCCTATTCGGTTAAGCTCGCCACTGAAAATAAGTCGCTGACCCATTATACAAAAGGTACGCAGTCACCCAACAAAGTGGGCTCCCACTGCTTGTACGCATACGGTTTCAGGATCTATTTCACTCCCCTCTCCGGGGTTCTTTTCGCCTTTCCCTCACGGTACTAGTTCACTATCGGTCAGTCAGTAGTATTTAGCCTTGGAGGATGGTCCCCCCATATTCAGACAAAGTTTCTCGTGCTCCGTCCTACTCGATTTCATGACCAAGAGATTTTCGCGTACAGGGCTATCACCCACTATGGCCGCACTTTCCAGAGCGTTCCGCTAATCTCAAAGCCACTTAAGGGCTAGTCCCCGTTCGCTCGCCACTACTAAGGGAATCTCGGTTGATTTCTTTTCCTCAGGGTACTTAGATGTTTCAGTTCCCCTGGTTCGCCTCTTGCACCTATGTATTCAGTACAAGATAACCATCTTATGATGGCTGGGTTCCCCCATTCAGACATCTCCGGATCAAAGTCTGTTTGCCGACTCCCCGAAGCTTTTCGCAGGCTACCACGTCTTTCATCGCCTCTGACTGCCAAGGCATCCACCGTATGCGCTTCTTCACTTGACCATATAACCCCAAGCAATCTGGTTATACTGTGAAGACGACATTCGCCGAAAATTCGAATTTCTCAACTAAGAGAACTCACAAATTTTACCTTAGCCTGATCCGTTACCAGTGAAAGTAACGTTCAGTCTATCTTTCTATCACATACCCAAATTTTTAAAGAACGATCTAGTCAAAGACTAGAAATCAACATTCACCATCTTACCGATGGAATGCTCATTTCTAAGCTTTATACAAGAGAAGCAGTAGTGGTGGAGCCAAGCGGGATCGAACCGCTGACCTCCTGCGTGCAAGGCAGGCGCTCTCCCAGCTGAGCTATGGCCCCGTATTTCTACAGGCGTTTCCCACACAAAATTGGTGGGTCTGGGCAGATTCGAACTGCCGACCTCACCCTTATCAGGGGTGCGCTCTAACCAACTGAGCTACAGACCCAATTTCGGGCTGCTTCTTTCGTCTTCTTCAATGAATCAAGCAATTCGTGTGGGAGCTTATGGAGCAGCTGAGTCGTCGATTAAGGAGGTGATCCAGCCGCAGGTTCCCCTACGGCTACCTTGTTACGACTTCACCCCAGTCATGAATCACACCGTGGTAACCGTCCTCCCGAAGGTTAGACTAGCTACTTCTGGTGCAACCCACTCCCATGGTGTGACGGGCGGTGTGTACAAGGCCCGGGAACGTATTCACCGCGACATTCTGATTCGCGATTACTAGCGATTCCGACTTCACGCAGTCGAGTTGCAGACTGCGATCCGGACTACGATCGGTTTTATGGGATTAGCTCCACCTCGCGGCTTGGCAACCCTCTGTACCGACCATTGTAGCACGTGTGTAGCCCAGGCCGTAAGGGCCATGATGACTTGACGTCATCCCCACCTTCCTCCGGTTTGTCACCGGCAGTCTCCTTAGAGTGCCCACCATAACGTGCTGGTAACTAAGGACAAGGGTTGCGCTCGTTACGGGACTTAACCCAACATCTCACGACACGAGCTGACGACAGCCATGCAGCACCTGTCTCAATGTTCCCGAAGGCACCAATCCATCTCTGGAAAGTTCATTGGATGTCAAGGCCTGGTAAGGTTCTTCGCGTTGCTTCGAATTAAACCACATGCTCCACCGCTTGTGCGGGCCCCCGTCAATTCATTTGAGTTTTAACCTTGCGGCCGTACTCCCCAGGCGGTCAACTTAATGCGTTAGCTGCGCCACTAAGAGCTCAAGGCTCCCAACGGCTAGTTGACATCGTTTACGGCGTGGACTACCAGGGTATCTAATCCTGTTTGCTCCCCACGCTTTCGCACCTCAGTGTCAGTATCAGTCCAGGTGGTCGCCTTCGCCACTGGTGTTCCTTCCTATATCTACGCATTTCACCGCTACACAGGAAATTCCACCACCCTCTACCATACTCTAGCTCGTCAGTTTTGAATGCAGTTCCCAGGTTGAGCCCGGGGCTTTCACATCCAACTTAACGAACCACCTACGCGCGCTTTACGCCCAGTAATTCCGATTAACGCTTGCACCCTCTGTATTACCGCGGCTGCTGGCACAGAGTTAGCCGGTGCTTATTCTGTCGGTAACGTCAAAATTGCAGAGTATTAATCTACAACCCTTCCTCCCAACTTAAAGTGCTTTACAATCCGAAGACCTTCTTCACACACGCGGCATGGCTGGATCAGGCTTTCGCCCATTGTCCAATATTCCCCACTGCTGCCTCCCGTAGGAGTCTGGACCGTGTCTCAGTTCCAGTGTGACTGATCATCCTCTCAGACCAGTTACGGATCGTCGCCTTGGTGAGCCATTACCTCACCAACTAGCTAATCCGACCTAGGCTCATCTGATAGCGCAAGGCCCGAAGGTCCCCTGCTTTCTCCCGTAGGACGTATGCGGTATTAGCGTTCCTTTCGAAACGTTGTCCCCCACTACCAGGCAGATTCCTAGGCATTACTCACCCGTCCGCCGCTGAATCAGAGAGCAAGCTCTCTTCATCCGCTCGACTTGCATGTGTTAGGCCTGCCGCCAGCGTTCAATCTGAGCCATGATCAAACTCTTCAGTTCAAACATCTTTGGGTTTTGAGAAAACCCTAAACTTGGCTCAGCAATCGTTGGTTACATCTTTGATTTCTCGCGGAGTAACTTGTGATGCTGATAATCTGTTGACTAGCAGTCTGACTCCACAAGCACCCACACGAATTGCTTGATTCAGTTGTTAAAGAGCGGTTGGTTAAGATCTTTCGTCTCAACCGAGGCGCGCATTCTACAGCAGCCTCATTTGCTGTCAAGTGATTATTTTCAGAAGCTTTCGAGGAATTCCCCAACAACTTCAACCACTTGCGCCTCAGATCTCTCATCAGCGGGAGGCGAATTCTACAGCGTTACACGCTGCTGTCAACACCTCTTTTTCAACTTCCTTTTGGCTTCGATGAACTGAAGCAACCTGCTGCCGAAAACTGCGTAACTCGTTGTTTACCAAGGAGTTTTCCGTTTCGACTGCGCCGGAAGTGGGGCGAATTATAGACACCTGAGATCTGCCGTCAACACCTATTTTCACAAAACTGTCATATAGGTCAAAAAAGCCCGGAAACGCGAAGGCCGGCCCAATCGGGCCGGCCTTCTTCCCTTCTACTTACAAGCTAGGGAACGCGAACTGCGATGCTTCATGGCTGGCGCGTTGTGGCCAGCGCTGAGTGATGGCTTTGCGGCGAGTGTAGAAACGCACACCATCCGGGCCGTAAGCGTGCAGATCGCCAAACAGCGAACGCTTCCAGCCACCGAAGCTGTGGTAAGCCACAGGTACCGGCAACGGAACGTTAACGCCAACCATGCCGACTTCGATCTCATCGCAGAACAACCGTGCCGCTTCGCCGTCACGGGTGAAGATGCAAGTGCCGTTGCCGTATTCGTGATCGTTGATCAACTGCATGGCTTCTTCCAGGCTGTTGACCCGAACGATGCACAGCACCGGCCCGAAGATCTCTTCTTTATAGATACGCATCTCTGGAGTGACGTTGTCGAACAGGCAGCCACCCAGGAAGAAGCCTTCCTCATGACCCGCCACGGTCAGACCACGACCATCCACCACCAGTGTCGCGCCGGCGGCCACGCCATCTTCTACATAACCGCTGACCTTGTCGCGGGCCTGGCCAGTGACCAGAGGCCCCATGTCCAGACCGCAAGAAGTACCGGCACCGATTTTCAGCGCCTGGATTTGCGGAACCAGTTTGGCTACCAGGGCATCCGCTACCTGATCACCCACGCACACGGCCACCGAAATCGCCATGCAACGCTCACCACAAGAACCGTAGGCAGCGCCCATCAGTGCGCTGACGGCGTTGTCCAGGTCCGCATCCGGCATCAGCACCGCATGGTTCTTCGCACCGCCCAGTGCCTGGACGCGTTTGCCGCGCTTGGTGCCTTCGGAATAGATGTACTCGGCAATCGGCGTCGAACCGACGAAGCTCAGTGCTTTGACTTCCGGCGCTTCGATCAACGCGTCCACCGCAGTCTTGTCACCATGCACCACGCTCAGCACGCCTTTCGGCAAACCGGCTTCCAGCAGAAGCTGTGCGATCAACAATGTCGAGCTTGGATCACGCTCGGATGGTTTGAGGATGAAGCAGTTGCCGCAGACGATCGCCAGCGGGTACATCCACAGCGGCACCATCGCCGGGAAGTTGAACGGGGTGATACCAGCCACCACGCCCAACGGCTGGAAGTCCGACCAGGCATCGATGTTCGGGCCGACGTTACGGCTGTACTCGCCCTTGAGGATTTCCGGTGCCGCGCAAGCGAACTCGACGTTCTCGATACCGCGCTTCAGCTCACCCGCAGCATCTTCGAGCGTCTTGCCGTGTTCTTCGCTGATCAATTGCGAGATGCGCGCTTCGTTCTGTTCCAGCAGTTGCTTGAAACGGAACATCACTTGGGCACGCTTGGCCGGTGGCGTGTTGCGCCAAGCCGGGAATGCAGCCTTGGCAGCGTCGATGGCGCTCTGGATGGTTTCGCGGGTCGCCAGTGGCAACTTGTGAATAGCCTGACCCGTCGACGGGTTGAACACATCAACTGCGCGACCGTTCTCGGTCACCAGTTCGCCATTGATCAAATGCGGAATAACGCTCATGGAAGCTCCTGAAAAGTTGTCCACAGGCGCCCTATTCCGGACGCCCGTTGTTGATAGCTATATAGAAGGAGAAATCAGTCGATCTTGCTCAGCACTTCGCCGACCGCGTCGAACAAACGATCCAGGTCTTGCGGCTTGCTGTTGAAGGTTGGGCCGAACTGCAGAGTGTCGCCGCCGAAGCGTACGTAGAACCCGGCTTTCCACAGCGCCATGCCGACTTCGAACGGACGCACGATGGCGTCACCGTCACGCGGTGCAATCTGGATCGCACCGGCCAGGCCGTAGTTACGGATGTCGATGATGTTCTTGGTGCCCTTCAGGCCATGCAGTGCATTTTCGAAATGCGGCGCGACTTCTGCCACGCTCTGCACCAGGTTTTCCTTTTGCAGCAGGTCGAGTGCTGCCAGGCCCGCGGCGCAAGCCACCGGGTGTGCGGAATAGGTGTAGCCGTGAGGGAATTCCACCGCGTACTCAGGCGTCGCCTGGTTCATGAAAGTCTGGTAGATCTCGGAGCTGGCAATCACCGCGCCCATCGGGATCGCGCCGTTGGTGACTTGCTTGGCGATGCACATCAGGTCCGGGGTCACGCCGAAAGTGGTGGCGCCGAACATGGTGCCGGTACGGCCGAAACCGGTGATCACTTCGTCGAACACGAGCAGGATGTTGTGCTGGTCGCAGATTTCGCGCAGACGCTTGAGGTAACCCTGTGGCGGAACCAGCACGCCAGCGGAACCGGCCAGAGGCTCGACGAATACGGCGGCGATGTTCGAAGCATCGTGCAACTCGATCAGCTTCAGCAGTTCGTCAGCCAGTGCGATGCCGCCCTGCTCCGGCATGCCGCGGGAGTAAGCGTTGCTTGCCAGCAGTGTGTGCGGCAGGTGATCGACGTCCATCATCGCCTGACCGAACAGTTTGCGGTTACCGTTCACGCCGCCAAGGCTGGTGCCGGCGATGTTCACACCGTGGTAGCCACGGGCACGGCCGATCATTTTGGTCTTGGTCGACTGGCCTTTCAGACGCCAGTAAGCGCGGACCATCTTCACGGCAGTGTCCGCACACTCGGAGCCCGAGTCGGTGAAGAACACATGGTTCAGGTTGCCCGGCGTCAAGTCGGTGATTTTCTCAGCCAGTTGGAACGACAGCGGATGGCCGTACTGGAAGCCTGGCGAGTAGTCGAGAGTGCCCAGTTGCTTGGCCACCGCTTCCTGGATTTCCTTGCGGGTGTGCCCGGCGCCGCAGGTCCACAGACCGGACAGCGAGTCATAAACCTTGCGGCCCTTGTCGTCGATCAGCCAGCTGCCTTCTGCACCAACGATCAGGCGTGGGTCGCGCTGGAAGTTACGGTTGGCGGTGTATGGCATCCAGTGAGCGTCGAGCTTGAGCTGGCTGGCCAGGGAAGACGGGGCGTTTTCAGGCAAGTTCATGGGCGAAACCTCGCAAGGCGATAAGCGGCGTAGGGAGAAAAACCGTTCTTGCAGCTAAATTGCCACGGGGATAAAGTCGGTGAAATCCAACTTTTCTAACCTTTAGTCAGGTCATTGCTAAACTATGAGTGTTCGTCGCCCCGATCCCCTGGCGCAAGTCAGCGACTTCGATATCCGTTTGTTGCGGATCTTTCGCAGCGTCGTCGAATGCGGTGGGTTCTCCGCGGCCGAAAGCGTACTCGGTATCGGTCGCTCGGCCATCAGCCAGCAGATGAGCGATCTGGAGCAGCGTCTCGGCTTGCGCCTGTGCCAACGCGGTCGTGCCGGTTTTTCCCTGACCGAAGAAGGCCGCGAGGTGTATCAGTCGGCGTTGCAGCTGTTGAGTGCACTCGAAAGCTTTCGCACGGAGGTCAACGGCCTGCACCAGCACTTGCGCGGCGAACTGACGATTGGCCTGACCGACAACCTCGTCACGCTGCCCCACATGCGCATCACCCACGCTTTGGCGCAATTGAAGGAGCGCGGGCCCGACGTGCAAATCCAGATCCGCATGATCGCGCCCAACGAAGTGGAGCAAGGTGTGCTCGACGGTCGCTTGCACGTCGGCGTGGTGCCGCAGGCCAGCGCGTTGTCAGGTCTGGAATATCAACCGCTCTACAGCGAACGCTCGTTGCTGTACTGCGCAGTCGGCCATCCGCTGTTTTATGTCGACGACAAGCAACTGGACGATGCGCGCCTCAATAGCCAGGACGCCATCGCGCCGACCTTCCGTTTGCCAGCGGAAATCCAGGCCCATTACCAGGCGCTCAATTGCACCGCCAGTGCGTCGGACCGTGAAGGCATGGCGTTCCTGATTTTGACCGGCCGTTATATCGGTTATCTGCCGGACCATTACGCGAGCCTTTGGGTGCAACAAGGCCGGTTGCGAGCGCTGAAATCAAAAACGCGCTTTTATGACTTGAGCCTCGCTTCGGTCACGCGCAAGGGGCGTCGCCCTCATCTGGTGCTCGAAAGCTTTCTGGAAAGTCTGGCAGCGACACGTTAATCATCTTTGCGCCGCATAAGGGCTTGTCTGAAGCCTGTGGGTGCGCTATCAACGCAATGGCCTGCACCCACCCACCCGATCGGAAGTGCCTATGACCTTTGAAGTCCCAGCTCACGGCGGCAAACCCGCCAGCCGCATTCGTCAGAAAAACGAAGAGACCATCATCAAAGCCGCCGAAGACGAGTTCGCCCGTCACGGGTTCAAAGGCACCAGCATGAACACCATCGCTCTGAATGCCGGGCTGCCGAAGGCGAACCTGCACTACTACTTCACCAACAAACTGGGTTTGTACGTGGCGGTGCTAAGCAACATCATCGAGTTGTGGGACAGCACCTTTAACACCCTGACCGCCGAGGACGATCCGGCACAAGCGCTGACCCGCTACATCCGCGCGAAAATGGAGTTTTCCCGGCGCCAGCCGCAAGCTTCACGAATCTTCGCGATGGAAGTCATCAGCGGTGGCGAATGCCTGACCGAATATTTCAACCAGGACTACCGCACCTGGTTCCAGGGTCGGGCGGCGGTGTTTCAGGCGTGGATCGACGCCGGTAAAATGGACCCGGTCGACCCGGTCAACCTGATCTTCCTGTTGTGGGGCAGCACCCAGCACTACGCCGATTTCTCCACGCAGATCTGCCGCGTCACCGGCCGCACCAAGTTGACCAAGCAGGACATGGAAGACGCCGGCGACAACCTGATCCGCATCATTCTCAAGGGCTGCGGCCTGACGCCAAGCATCTAAGACACTTATGCCATTTACCCTCAGCGGCTTTTGCGAATACCGCGAAGAGATTCGCAAAAGCCGTTTCATTACCTTCGCCGCCCCCATCGGCAGCCCTGCCGAAGCGCAAGCGTTTATCGAACAGCACAGCGACCTCAATGCCACGCACAATTGCTGGGCGTGGAAGCTCGGCGACCAATACCGCAGCACCGACGACGGCGAGCCTGGCGGCACCGCCGGGCGGCCGATTCTGGCGGCGATCGAGGCGCAGGATTGCGATCAAGTCGTTGTGCTGGTGATTCGCTGGTACGGCGGCATTCAACTGGGCACCGGCGGACTCGCCCGGGCTTATGGCGGTGGCGCCAACAAATGCCTGCAAATGGCGCCGAAACTCGAGTTGATCAGCCGGGTACCCTTGCGTTGCGCCTGCGCGTTCAGTGAGCTGGCCTTGGTAAAGCTGCGAGTCGCCGATCTCGGTGGGCTGGTTGTGCAAGAAGACTTCACGGCCAACGGTGTTGAACTGCAATTGGCGGTGGGTGAAGCGCAGATTGAAATCCTTCAGAAGCAACTGGCCGACTTGAGTCGCGGGCGCATTTTGTTGCAACGCTGAGGCTGCGATCTTTTGGGGCACGGCTTATTACTCATGCACCCGACAGTTGCCCACATCAACTGTGCACCCGACTGTGGATAACCTGAGCACATACCGCTGTAACCCTTCTGTCATGCGGCTTTGCGGGCTTTGCTCACTTTTCGTCCAAATCGCCATCAACCAGTACAAATCTACGCAAAAACAAATACTTAGAGTGGTTTATCACCTTTAGAAGATAGCCGCCCCGCGCTTATGCCCGACCTTTGCGCTTGCGCACAAATACTGTGGAGCAATCTGTGGATAACCCGTTCATTCCTGTCGCGGCACCATGCGGGGCATGGCTCGCACGCGACTGCTCATTTTTTGATCAATGAATGCGGGCAAAATTGGAGCCCTGCCCGTGGGCATTGCTCCCAAGTGGTGCTGCTCAGGATACAAACGTGAGCCAGGCACCGGACTCAACACCTTGCACCGCATGACTTTTCAGCTTTCCTGACTCAATGGCCAGGAAATTGCTTTATCCACAGGCATAAGTCCAATCGCCTTGAGCCTGTCATGCCCAACTCCGTGCCGATCCCCGATCAAACGCCGCGTCTGCAATTGCGCAGAATCAGTAAACGCTATCCCGGCTGCCTCGCCAACGATGCCATCGACCTGAGCATTGCCCCCGGTGAAATCCATGCCCTGCTCGGCGAAAACGGTGCAGGCAAAAGTACGCTGATGAAGATCATCTACGGCGTCGTCCAGGCCGATGCCGGGGAACTGCTCTGGCAAGGGCAGCGAGTGACCATGCGCAATCCGGCCCAGGCTCGCGGCCTCGGGATCGGCATGGTGTTCCAGCATTTCTCGTTGTTCGAAACCCTGAGCGTGGCGCAGAACATTGCTCTAGCCATGGGCGCCAAGGCTGGCACGCCGAAACAGCTCGAACCGAAGATCCGTGAAGTGTCGCAACGTTATGGCATGGCGCTGGAACCGGAACGACTTGTCCACAGCCTGTCCATCGGCGAGCGGCAACGGGTCGAAATCATTCGCTGCCTGATGCAGGACATCCGCCTGCTGATCCTCGACGAACCGACCTCTGTGCTGACGCCGCAGGAGGCCGACGACTTGTTCGTTACCCTGCGCCGACTCGCCGCCGAAGGCTGCAGCATTTTGTTCATCAGCCATAAACTCGGCGAAGTCCGCGCCCTGTGTCACAGCGCAACGGTGCTGCGTGGCGGACGTGTAGCCGGGCATTGCGTACCGACCGAGTGTTCGGATCAGCAACTGGCGCGGCTGATGGTGGGTGAGGCAGCAGAGTTGATCACTGACTATCCGAAGGTGACGGCTGCCGAGGCGTTCTTGCAGGTGAAGGGATTGTCCTGGCACAACCCTGATCCCTTCGGCTGTTCGCTGAAAAACATCGATCTGGAAGTGCGCAGTGGTGAAATCGTCGGCATCGCGGGTGTCGCCGGCAATGGTCAGGACGAATTGCTGGACTTGCTCAGCGGCGAACAGCGACTGGCCCGCGACGACGGCACGACGATCAGTTTCGCCGGTGAGCCGGTCGCGCATTTGCGCCCCGATGCCCGACGTCGACAAGGACTGGCATTCGTCCCCGCCGAACGCTTGGGCCATGGCGCCGTGCCGGAACTGAGCCTGGCGGACAACGCCCTGCTCACCGCGTTTCAGCAAGGGCTGGTGAGCAATGGCTTGGTGCAGCGCCGCAAAGTCGAGGCACTGGCCGAAGAAATCATTCGCCGCTTCGGGGTCAAGACTCCGGACAGCCAGACGCCGGCCCGCAGTCTGTCCGGCGGTAATCTGCAGAAATTCATCCTTGGCCGGGAAATTCTTCAACAACCGAAACTACTGGTGGCCGCGCACCCGACCTGGGGCGTGGATGTCGGCGCAGCAGCGACCATTCACCGCGCGCTGATTGCCTTGCGCGATGCCGGCGCGGCGATCCTGGTGATCTCCGAAGACCTCGACGAACTGTTTCAGATCAGCGACCGCCTCGGTGCCTTGTGCGGCGGGCGACTGTCGCCGCTCAGGGCCACGATCGACACCCGCCTTATCGATGTCGGCGGCTGGATGGCCGGCCGCTTCGACGCCCCTCAATCACCTGCGTCCGCACCGCTTTAACGGAGTGTCACATGCTGCTTTCTCTTGAACCCCGAGGCCAGCAATCGCGCCTGATGCTGTGGTGCTCGCCGTTGCTGGCCGCGGTCCTGACCCTGGGCTGTGGCTCGCTGCTGTTTATCGCCCTGGGACACGACCCGGTGCTGACCTTGCATACGCTGTTGATCGCGCCAATCAGCGACCTGTATGGCGTATCCGAACTGTTGGTCAAAGCCTTGCCGATTCTGCTCTGTGCATTGGGCCTCGCCGTGGCCTATCAGGCGCGGATCTGGAACATCGGCGCGGAAGGCCAACTGCTGCTCGGTGCACTGGCGGGCAGTGCGTTGGCGGTAAATATCATCGACATGCAAAGCCGTTGGGCACTGGTGATGATCCTGTTTGCCGGCACCCTGGCCGGCGCCGCGTGGGCGGGGCTGACCGCGTGGTTGCGCACGCGTTTCAATGCCAACGAAATCCTCACCAGCATCATGCTCAATTACATCGCCCTGAACCTGCTGCTGTTCTGCGTGCACGGTCCACTGAAAGACCCGGAAGGTTTCAACTTTCCACAATCGGCGATGTTCGGCGATGCCAGTCGTCTGCCGTTGTTGATGGAGGATGGCCGGGTTCACGCGGGTGTGTATTTCGCCCTGCTTGCCTTGGTGGCGGTGTGGGTGTTGTTGCAGAAAAGCTTTGTCGGTTTCCAGATCAAAGTGCTCGGGCTAGACAAGCGTGCTGCCGGTTTCGTTGGCTTTCGCGAGAAGCGCCTGATCTGGCTCGCGCTGTTGATCAGCGGCGGTTTGGCAGGGCTGGCCGGCGTGTGTGAAGTCACCGGGCCGATCGGCCAACTGGTGCCGCAGGTCTCTCCGGGTTACGGCTATGCGGCGATCACCGTGGCGTTTCTCGGACGGCTGAACCCCATCGGCATTCTGTTTTCCAGCCTGTTGATGGCGTTGCTGTACATCGGTGGCGAGAGCGCACAAATGAGTCTGAACCTGCCGCAAGCGATCACCCAATTGTTCCAGGGGATGATGCTGTTTTTCCTGCTGGCCAGTGATGTGCTGATTCTCTATCGACCGCGTTTGAACCTGCGCTGGTCCCGCCGCGCAACCACCGCCGTACCCGCAGGAGCGCTGTGATGGATATCGATCTGCTGAGCAATATTTTCTACGCCATGGTCCGCTGCGGCACGCCGCTGCTGCTGGTGGCGTTGGGCGAACTGATTTGCGAGAAAAGCGGAGTGCTCAACCTCGGTCAGGAAGGGATGATGCTGTTTGGTGCGGTGATCGGTTTCATCGTCGCCTTCAACAGCGGCAACCTGTGGCTTGGCGTGTTGCTGGCGATGCTCGCCGGGATGCTGTTGTCCTCGCTGTTTGCGTTGGTGGCGTTGGTGTTCAACGCCAATCAAGTGGCCACCGGGTTGGCGCTGACGATTTTCGGCGTGGGTCTGTCGACCTTTGTCGGCGCGGCGTGGGTCGGCAAGCCACTGGCGGGTTTCGAACCGCTGGCGATCCCGTATTTGAATGAGATTCCACTGATCGGGCGGATGCTGTTTGCCCAGGATCTGCTGGTGTATTTGTCGTTCGCGCTGTTTGCGCTGGTGGCCTGGGTAATTCTGAAAAGCCGCGTCGGGCTGATCATTCAGGCCGTGGGAGAGAGCCCGGATGCGGCCAGCGCCATGGGCTTGCCGGTGTTGCGCGTGCGGACGTTAGCGGTGTTGTTCGGCGGCGCCATGGCCGGGTTGGCCGGGGCGTATCTGTCGCTGGCTTACACGCCAATGTGGGCGGAAAACATGAGCGCCGGTCGTGGCTGGATCGCTTTGGCGCTGGTGGTGTTCGCCAGTTGGCGGGTGTGGCGCCTGCTGCTGGGCGCGTACCTGTTTGGCCTCGCCAGCATCCTGCACCTGGTGGCGCAGGGATTGGGGCTGGCGATTCCGTCGAGTTTGCTGGCGATGCTGCCGTATGTCGCGACCATTGTGGTGTTGGTGCTGTTGTCGCGGGATGCGGTGCGCACACGGTTGTATGCGCCAGTGTCGCTGGGGCAGCCGTGGCAGGCCGGGCATTAGGCGGTGACTGGGCGGGTCTCATCGCGAGCAGGCTCGCCCACAGGGATCGCCGGTCTGGCATCGATCTACGTCACACAACGGAACCCTGCAGGAGTGAGCCTGCTCGCGATGGCTGCTGAACAGGCAGCACTTGAGCGATGCCCCACGCCAATTCAAAGAACAAGAAAATCACCAGCAGCGAACTCGCGCCTTGGGCCAGGGCATATGCCTCCCAAGTCGCAAAAAGGAGTCTGGCCACCGCGTCATACCGCCCATAAACCTGCTGCGGATCACGAATCCGCAGCACCGCCCACACGCAAACAATCGAGCCCAACAGATTCGCCATCAACATGTGCGCTGGCGCGAACGGCGGCAGCTCTCCAGGCAGAATCAAAGCCTGACTCACAGCCGTCAACAGCCCATGCAGCGCCGCGAAACTCCACGGTGAGACAAACGCGATCGTAACGATCAAGTCATACCAGGCACTGCCTTGCACCAACCGGCGATATTGCGTTGAAGTCCACATCGACATTGCTCCATCAATTCAGGGAGCAATAACGCTAAAGCCTGGAGTATGCTCCAGGGTCAAGCCCTCCATGAGATGTGATGATGCGCATCGGTGAATTAGCCCAGGCCAGCGCGGTCAGCCGCGACACGTTGCGGTTCTACGAGCAACGAGGTTTGATTGCCGCGCAACGCAGCGCCAATGGTTATCGCGACTATCCGCCCGACATGGTGCAACTGGTGCAATACATCAAGACGGCTCAACGGCTGGGCTTTACCCTCGGAGAGATCGGCAACAGCGTCGCTACGATCTGGCAGTCGCCCGATCCCGACACGGCCGTCACCCAACTGCTGCAAGATAAACTCAAACTGATCGAAGCCCGGATGGCCGAACTCGGCGCGCTGCGCAAAGAGTTGCAACAACGGCTCGGGCAACAGTGTCCATTGAATCCACGACTCTGATTTTTCAAGGAAGCCACTCATGTCAACGGCAAAAAACGCACTCGTCATCGGCGCCTCCCGGGGCTTGGGCCTCGGTCTGGTGAAGACCCTGCTGGCCGATGGCTGGCAAGTCACCGCCACCGTGCGCAATCCGCAGAACGCCGAAGCCTTGCAGGCTTTGGGCGATGTGCGGATCGAGAAGCTCGACATGGACGATCAGCAAGCGGTGATCGCACTGAACCAGCAACTCAAAGGCGAAGTGTTCGATCTGCTGTTCGTCAATGCCGGGGTCAAGGGGCCGGAAGTCCAGACGCCGAACGGCGGTGCGACGCTGGCCGACGTTGGTCAGCTGTTTTTCACCAACGCCGTGGCGCCGATCAACCTGGCGCAGCGTTTCGTCGGGCAGATCCGTCCGGACACCGGCGTGCTGGCGTTCATGAGTTCGGTGCTGGGCAGCGTGACCATGCCTGATGCGCCGGAACTGGCGCTGTACAAGGCCAGCAAGGCTGCGCTGAACTCCATGACCAACAGCTTCGTCACCCAGTTGGGCGATACACAACTCACCGTGCTGTCACTGCATCCGGGTTGGGTGAAAACCGACATGGGCGGTGAAGGTGCAGACCTTGATGTGCAGACCAGCACGCGGGGTTTGGTGGATCAGGTGAATGCCTATGTCGGCAAGGGTGGGCATCACTTCGTCAATTACCGGGGTGAAACCATTCCCTGGTAAGCACCCCGTCCCCCTGTAGGCGCTAGCTCCAACAGGGGGTTTGGTGTTGTCCTGTCGGGCCGGGCTTGCCCCTGACAGCGTTTTGTTCGACACTTCGCACCTCGCCTCCCCGGCGACCCTGGATCAGCAGACAGGGCAACACTGAGCTGGCAACCCTGAACCCAACTTTCAGAGGAGCCGGCCAACATGCCTGCCATCCGTACCTGGTTAAAAAATCCCCTCGCCATTTTCACGGCCAACGGTCTCGATGCCCGTGGCGGCCTTGTGCTGCAAGACGGTGTGATCGTCGAAGTGCTCGGCGCGGGTCAACAACCGTCCCAGCCGTGCAATGAAGTGTTCGATGCCCGCGAGCATGTGATTCTGCCAGGCCTGATTAACACCCATCACCACTTCTATCAAACCCTGACCCGCGCCTGGGCGCCGGTGGTCAACCAACCGCTGTTCCCGTGGCTGAAAACCCTGTACCCGGTTTGGGCGCGCCTGACCCCGGAAAAACTCGCCCTCGCCACCAAAGTCGCGTTGGCCGAATTGCTGCTGTCCGGTTGCACCACGGCGGCCGATCACCATTACCTGTTTCCCGAAGGCCTGGAAAACGCGATCGACGTACAAGTCGAGAGCGTTCGCGACCTGGGTATGCGCGCCATGCTGACGCGCGGCTCCATGAGCCTTGGCGAAAAAGACGGTGGCCTGCCACCGCAGCAAACCGTGCAGGAAGGCCAGGTGATTCTCGATGACAGCCAACGTCTGATCGCCGAGTACCACGAACGCGGCGACGGCGCGCAGATCCAGATCGCCCTGGCGCCTTGCTCGCCGTTCTCGGTGACCCCGGAAATCATGTCCGCCAGTGCCGACCTGGCGAACAAGCTCGACGTGCGCCTGCACACACACCTGGCGGAAACCCTCGACGAAGAAGACTTCTGTCTGCAACGTTTCGGCCTGCGCACCGTGGATTATCTGGACAGCGTCGGCTGGCTCGGCCCGCGTACCTGGCTGGCCCACGGCATCCACTTCAACCCGGACGAAATCGCCCGCCTCGGCGCGGCCGGCACCGGTATCTGCCATTGCCCGAGCTCGAACATGCGCCTGGCCTCCGGCATCTGCCCGAGCATCGAACTGACCGACGCTGGTGCACCACTGGGCCTCGGCGTAGACGGTTCGGCCTCCAACGACGCCTCGAACATGATCCTCGAAACGCGCCAGGCTTTGTACATCCAGCGCCTGCGCTACGGCGCCGAGAAGATCACGCCGGAGCGCGTGCTGGGCTGGGCCACCAAGGGTTCGGCGCAGTTGTTGGGTCGCACAGACATTGGTGAAATCGCGGTGGGCAAGCAGGCTGACCTGGCGCTGTTCAAGCTCGATGAGCTGCGCTTCTCCGGCAGTCACGATCCGGTTTCTGCGCTGCTGTTGTGCGGTGCGGATCGCGCGGATCGGGTGATGGTCGCCGGCAAGTGGCGGGTGATTGACGGGCAGGTTGAAGGACTGGACCTGAAAGGGTTGATCGCTGATCACACTCAGGCGGCTCGGCAGTTGATCGCCGGTACCTGATTCAACACCGATCAAAACTGTGGGAGCGAGCCTGCTCGCGATGGCGGATGGTCAGTCGACACCATCTGTGTCTGACACACCGCGATCGCGAGCAGGCTCGCTCCTACAGGGTTTTTGTGGTGGTTTCAGAGTCCGAGCAAGGACAACATGATGAACGTCGCAAACAGCACAAAGTGAGTCATGCCTTCGATGGCGTTGGTTTCGCCATCGTTGAGGTTGATCGCGCTGACGATCAGGGTGATGAAGATCATCACGGTTTGCACCGGGGTCATGGCCATCTGGAATGGCTGGCCGGTGTAGAGCGCCATCGCTTCCATCACCGGCACCGTCAGAATCACCGTCGACAGCGACGCGCCCAGTGCGATGTTCACCACCGACTGCATGCGGTTGGCCAGCGCGGCCCGCAGCGCGGTCAGGATCTCCGGCGCCGCAGAAATCGCCGCCACCAGAATCGCCGTGATCACCGGCGGTGCGCCCGTCCCTTCCAGGCCCAGATCCAGGGTCTTGGACATCACCTCGGCCAATGCGCCGATCACCACTACCCCGAATACCAGAATGCCGATCGATAACGTCAGGTTGATCGGTGCCGGCTCATCTTCCAGCGGTTCTTTTTTGCGACGTTTGTCCGGGTAGCTGTAGCTGAAAAAGTAGCTGTGCGGCCCGACCTGCATACGCAGGAACAAAGCATAAAGCACCACCATCGCGCCGATGGTGAACGCCGAATAAAGCTTCCAGTTGGCTTCTGGAATGAACTCGGGCACCACCATCGAAACGCCCATGGCCGTGAGGATCATCACGCTGTAGCTGCGCGCCGAGTCATCGTTGTAGGACTGCTCGCCATGCTTGAGCCCACCCATCAGCGCCGCCAGGCCGAGGATGCCGTTGATGTCGAGCATGACAGCCGAGTAGATCGTGTCACGGACCAATGTCGCCGAGGCTTCGTTGCTCATCATGATCGCCAGGATCACCACCTCCACCAGCACGGCGGCCAGGGTCAGGATCATCGTGCCGTAGGGATCGCCGACTTTTTCCGCGAGCAATTCCGCCTGATGGGCCACGCGCATCGAAGCGGCGACGATGAAGGCGATCAGCACCAAACCGGCGCTCAACGCGATGACCTGACCGCTGTGCAGCAACCAGTGCTCCAGCGGGAAGGCAACCAAAGCGGCGATCAGGGCCAGCAGCAGAAAGGTTTCTTGCTTGAGGACAGTGAGCATGTCGGACCTTTGCCGTGAAGAAGCGGATAAGCGACTGACTGCGGGGCGGCGCTAACGTTTCGTTAAACCTTAGCGCACCAGTGGATGGCAGCCTTGTCAGGTTATGCACTTTTATCGGCCTCAAGGGCCCTATTGCGAGCAGGCTCGCTCCTACGAGGGAACGCGGTCAAATGTGGGAGCAGGCTTGCTCGCGAAGGCCGCGCCTCGGTTTGAAGCAGTTTGTTGTCTTGTTGGTCAGCAATTTGCATTGACCCTGTCCACACACAACAAAATGGGGTTCGAATTCATGCAAATACGTCCGCTGCAAAAACTGCTGTGCGCCGCCATCGGTCTGGGGATCAGCCTGACTGCCAGTGCCGCCGACCCGCTGAAAGTCGGCTTCGTCTATATCGGCCCGATCGGTGACCACGGCTGGACGTATCAGCATGAACAGGGACGCAAGGCACTCGCGGAAAAATTCGGCCCGCAGATCACCACCAACTACGTGGAAAACGTTGCCGAAGGTGCCGACGCCGAGCGGGTGATCCGCAACATGGCCAAGGACAAATACGACCTGATTTTCACCACGTCTTTCGGCTACATGAACCCGACGCTGAAAGTAGCCAAGCAGTTTCCCAAGGTGACCTTCGAACACGCCACCGGCTACAAGCAGGACAAGAACCTCGGCACTTACCTGGCGCGCACCTATGAGGGTCGCTACGTCGGCGGTTTCCTCGCGGCGAAGATGACCAAGACCAAGAAGATCGGCTACGTCGCCTCGTTTCCGATCCCTGAAGTGATCCGCGACATCAACGCCATTCAACTGGCCCTGAACAAGTACAACCCCGGCACCGAGATCAAAGTGGTGTGGGTTAACTCGTGGTTCGATCCGGGCAAGGAAGCCGATGCCGCCAACGCGCTGATCGACCAGGGCGTGGACGTGGTATTCCAGCACACCGACAGCCCGGCACCAATCCAGGCGGCCGAGCGTCGCGGTGTGTATGCCGTGGGCTACGCTTCGGACATGGCGCACTTCGGGCCGAAAGCGGTGCTGACCTCCATCGTCAACGACTGGGCGCCGCACTACATTCAGGCAACCCAGAGCGTGATCGACCGCACCTGGAAATCCCAGGATTACTGGGGCGGCTTGAAGGAAGGCACGGTGGAACTGCCGATCAGCGACCTGGTGCCTGCCACCGTAAAAGCTGAAGCCGAACAGATCATCACCGACATCAAGAGCGGTGCACTGCAACCGTTCACCGGCCCGATCAAGGATCAGGCGGGCGTCGAGAAAATCCCGGCGGGCGTGAGCGCAACCACGGAGGAACTGGCGTCGATGAATTATTACGTGGAAGGCATGAAGGCTGAGATTCCGAAGTAAATTTTGCTCCCCACACAAACCCTGTGGGAGCCAGCCTGCTAGCGATGACGGCGTATCAGGCGACTTTTTTGTTGCATGACACTCTGCTATCGCCAGCAGGCTGGCTCCCACAGTTGATCTTCAGCGTATTCAGGATTGTGTATGAACAGCCTTCCCATCATCGACATCGCCCCGCTCTACAGCGAAGACCAAAACGCCTGGCTCGCCGTGGCAAAAGAAATCGACCACGCCTGTCGCGAGTGGGGCTTTTTCTACATCAAGGGGCATCCGATCAGCGCCGAACGTATCGACGCGCTGCTCGACAATGCCAAGCGCTTCTTCGCTCAACCCGCTGACGAAAAACTCAAGATCGACATCACCCAGACCCGCCACCATCGCGGCTACGGCGCCATCGCCACCGAGCAACTCGACCCGAGCAAACCGAGCGACTTGAAAGAAACCTTCGACATGGGCCTGCACTTGCCGGCCGAGCATCCAGACGTACTGGCGGAAAAACCCTTGCGCGGCCCTAACCGTCATCCATCACTGCTCGGATGGGAAGCGCTGATGGAGCAGCACTACGTCGACATGCAGGCACTCGCGCAAACACTGTTGCGGGCAATGACGTTGGCGCTGGGCATCGAGCGCGACTTTTTTGATTCGCGCTTCGGCGAGCCGGTCAGCGTATTGCGGATGATCCACTACCCGCCGCGCCACACCGCCAGTTCCGCCGAGCAGCAAGGCGCCGGTGCCCACACCGATTACGGCTGCATCACCCTGCTCTATCAGGATGCTGCCGGTGGCCTGCAAGTCAGGAACGTAAAAGGCGAATGGATCGATGCACCACCGATCGAGGGCACCTTTGTAGTCAACCTCGGCGACATGATGGCGCGCTGGAGCAACGACCGTTATCTGTCGACGCCGCACCGGGTAATCAGCCCGTTGGGTGTGGATCGCTATTCGATGCCGTTCTTCGCCGAACCGCATCCCGACACCCGCATAGAATGTCTGCCCGGATGCCAGGACGCACAGCACCCGGCGAAATATCCGACCACCACCTGCGCCGAATTCCTGCTCTCGCGCTTCGCCGATACCTATGCTTATCGACGGGAACAGGAAGCGGTGTAATGAACCGGCTGGTCAGGTTTTACCAATTGTTGCGGCTAGCATCTGTAGAATGGCGACCATTGCACCTGATGAGAAAAGAATTATGTACGACTGGCTGAATGCCCTGCCCAAGGCAGAATTGCACCTGCACCTGGAGGGTTCGTTGGAGCCCGAGTTGTTGTTCGCCCTGGCCGAACGCAACAAGATCGCCCTGCCGTGGAGCGACGTCGAAACCCTGCGCAAGGCTTACGCCTTCAACAACCTGCAAGAATTCCTCGACCTGTATTACCAGGGCGCGGACGTGCTGCGTACGTCCCAGGATTTCTACGACCTGACCTGGGCCTACCTGCTGCGCTGCAAAGCACAGAACGTGATTCACACCGAACCGTTCTTCGATCCGCAGACCCACACTGACCGTGGCATTCCGTTTGAAGTGGTACTCAACGGCATCGCCGCAGCACTGAAGGACGGTGAGCAGCAACTGGGCATCACCAGCGGTTTGATCCTGAGTTTCCTGCGCCACTTGAGCGAAGAACAAGCGGAAAAAACCCTCGACCAGGCGCTGCCATTCCGCGATGCGTTTGTCGCTGTCGGTCTGGACAGTTCCGAGATGGGTCACCCGCCGAGCAAGTTCCAGCGCGTGTTCGACCGTGCCCGCCACGAAGGCTTCCTGACCGTCGCCCACGCCGGTGAAGAAGGTCCGCCCGAGTACATCTGGGAAGCCCTGGACCTGCTGAAAATCCAGCGCATCGACCATGGCGTGCGCGCCATTGAAGACGAGCGTTTGATGCAGCGGATCATCGACGAGCAAATCCCGCTGACCGTGTGCCCACTGTCCAATACCAAGCTTTGTGTGTTCGATCACATGTCGCAGCACAACATTCTCGACATGCTCGAACGTGGCGTGAAAGTGACCGTGAACTCCGATGACCCGGCGTACTTCGGCGGTTATGTCACCGAGAACTTCCATGCGCTGTACACCGATCTGGGCATGACCCAGGACCAGGCCAAGCGCCTGGCGCAGAACAGCCTGGATGCGCGGTTGGTAAAACCGTAAGCAAACAAATCGCATTGTAGGAGCCGAGCTTGCTCGCTCCTACAGGTTTAGTGTTCGGCCCCGTTAAAGCGCCATCTCCAACTCCGTATCCTTGGCGAATCGGTGGATTTCACGCTGACCGGCAGCGGTGACCTGCAAGGCCCGCGAATCGTTGGGCAGGCTCAACCAACCGGATTGCATGAACAGCTGCAACAACGCCGCGCCCAGCGCCCCACCCATGTGCGGGCGTCTTTCGCTCCAGTCAGGACAGGCACACGCAGACTGGCCATTACGATGGGCCAGTGCCTGGATGAATACACCACGCGCCGCCAACTCGGTAGAACCCTTGAGTGTGATCGTGATCCGCTGATCGAACTGTTCGATCCAGCCGGCATCCAGCAAACGCTGGAACAGATCCGCCGCCAGCGTGCCACCCAAATGGTCGTCGCAAAGTCGCGCGCGCAGCAACGACGAGCGTAGCGCCTGAGGTTTCGCCAAGGGCGGAGTGCGTTTGAAAATATCCGGGATGTCCTGGGGTGCGCTGGCCAGCGTGGCACTGGCCAGCGCTTCGATCGCGGCACCTATTTCGGGGGCTGCCAGGCGGAAGAAGCGTTTGCGTGCGCGGGTTTCGACTTTCAACAGACCTCCGGCAGACAAACGCCCCAAGTGGGCATTGGCCGAGGACGGTGACAACCCGGCCAACAGGGCCAGTTCTTCGGCTTGGCGCGCCGAGCCGTCCATCAAGGCCCACATCATTGTGCTGCGCTTTGGGTCAGCCAGTAAGGTGGCTATCTGGCTGATGCAAGGTGCATGTTCCATGAATTCACTCCCTGTTGAATCGTTTCGTCTACTGCTCGGAGACATCTTGACCAGAATTGTGCCGTCGGCCAAGACGTGGAAACCGCCACAAACCAGGCAACACCTTCGCTCATACCCACCATCACCGGGCACCGGTTGAAGAGGTCTGGTGATGGGGCATGGGGCACAGCCGAATCGAGCATGGCTGCGCTATTGCGATGAACGCGGCGTACATGAGGCGAGCGCTAGTATAGGCGGGTTGACCGCAGGTTCCTGCCCTCCGCAAACCAGCGAAGGTGATAGTTCCTGAGGGAAATTTCGCTTTTTGCCTGCGACTAATGATCGATTCCCGAGAACCCCGGAAAATGACTGCTCAACCGGGCGCAACGACTGGCAAGCATTTCCCGCAACAGGTTCACCGGCTTACTCAATTGTGCGCGATGGGCGCACAACAGATTCAGCGGTGCGCGCTCACAGAGCAGCTCCGGCATCAGTACTTTCAAGCGACCGGCGAGCACATCGGCGGCCACATCGAGCCACGACTTGTAGGCAATCCCGGCTCCCGCCACCGCCCACAGGCGCACGACATCGGCATCGTCACTGAAACGATCACCGCTGACGGTCAGGCCGACCTCGCGCTTGCCATCGTGGAAACTCCAGTGGTCGTGGACCCGACTGCCGAGCATGAACAGCAGGCAATTGTGCTGGGCCAATTGCTCCAGTTGCCGCGGCTCGCCATGTCGGGCCAGATAACTCGGCGCGGCACACAGCACGCGGCGGTTTTGCGGGGCGATGGGCAGCGCCACCAGGCTGGAATCTTCCGGCTCACCGTAGCGCAGGGCGATGTCCACCGGTTGGCGGAACAGATCGGCGATGCGGTCACCCAGCAACAAACGCACGGTGAGCTTCGGATGCTCACGCTGAAACTCGTCCAGCCAGGGCAGCAGCAAGTTGCGACCGAAGTCCGACGGCGCCGACAGTTGCAACACCCCACTGACCTGATCCTGGCCACTGGCCAATAAACGTCGGCCTTCGTCGAGGTTGCTCAGGGCCGCCCGGGCATATTCGAGAAAACCTTCACCTTCGGCGGTCAGGCGCAGGCTGCGCGTCGAGCGAGCAAGCAGACGGGCACCGAGTTGCTGTTCGATACGTTTCAACGCCGCGCTTGCCACCGCCGCCGACATGTCCATGCCCCGCGCAGCCGCCGACAGGCTGCCGAGGTCCGCCGCCCGAACGAACAATTGCAAGTCATCGAAACGCAGCATCTGAAGCCCTGATTATCAAAAAAATATTGAAAGAGACTGCTCTTTTAGCGGGTTTTATCTTCATGAGAAATAGCCAATCATCTGCCCATCGAAATCAGCCCGTTCCCGGAGTCGCCGATGTCCCACCCTTTTACCGCTATCGCCACCCTCATCGCCAAACCCGGCCAGCAGGACGCCCTTGAACAACACCTGCGGGCGCTGGTGGAGCTGACCCGCGCCGAAGCCGGTTGCGGACAATACGACCTGCATCAGGACCTGGCCAATCCGCAGGCCTTCTACATGATCGAACAGTGGAGCAGCGACGAAGCCCTGCGAGCCCACGACGACAGTGCGCATATCCAGAACTTCCGCGCCAAGGCCCCTGACTTCCTCGAACACTTCGAGCTCAAGCGCCTGCGCACCCTCGCCTGATTTTTCTTC
This sequence comes from Pseudomonas sp. NFX224, assembly GCF_048565165.1. Taxonomy (NCBI): domain Bacteria; kingdom Pseudomonadati; phylum Pseudomonadota; class Gammaproteobacteria; order Pseudomonadales; family Pseudomonadaceae; genus Pseudomonas; species Pseudomonas sp. NFX224. The sequence goes on from NZ_CP183416.1 coordinate 2,253,118, forward strand.
CATTCGTTTGCGGAGTCTTTGATGAAAGCCATTGCCTATTACGCGTCCCTGCCGATCAGCGACGAAAAATCCCTGCAAGACATCGAACTGCCGGAGCCGGTCGCCGGGCCGCGTGACCTGTTGGTGGAGGTCAAAGCCATTTCGGTCAACCCGGTGGACACCAAGGTCCGCCAGAACGTCCAGCCTGAAGACGGCACCGCCAAAGTGCTGGGCTGGGACGTGGCCGGTGTGGTCAAAGCCGTCGGCAGTGAAGTGACCTTGTTCAAGGCCGGCGACAAAGTGTTCTACGCCGGCTCCATCGCCCGCGCTGGCGGCAACAGCGAATTGCACGTGGTGGATGAGCGGATCGTCGGCCATATGCCGAAAACCCTGGGTTTCGCTGAAGCCGCCGCCCTGCCGCTGACGGCGATCACCGCATGGGAATTGCTCTTCGAACGCCTGCAAGTGCGCGAAGGTAAAACCGACGAAGGCCAGAGCCTGCTGATCGTCGGTGCGGCGGGCGGTGTCGGCTCAATCCTGACGCAACTGGCCAAACAACTCACCGCTCTGAAGGTGATCGGCACTGCTTCGCGTCCGCAAACCCAGAGCTGGGTGACAGCGTTGGGTGCCGACCAGGTGATCGATCACAGCCAGCCACTGAGTGAAGAACTCAAGCGCGCCGGCATCCCTCAAGTGACTCACGTTGCCAGCCTGACCCAGACCGACCATCACCTGGATCAATTGGTCGAGGCGCTGGCGCCACAGGGCAAACTGGCGCTGATCGATGACCCGAAATCCCTCGACGTGACCAAGCTCAAGCGCAAGAGCCTGTCGCTGCACTGGGAGTTCATGTACACCCGCTCGCTGTTCGAAACCGCAGACATGATCGAGCAGCACAACCTGCTCAACCGCGTGGCGCAGCTGATCGATGCCGGGACACTGAAAACCACGGTTGGCGAACACTTCGGCACCATTAATGCGGCGAATCTGCGCCGGGCTCATGCCCTGCTGGAAAGCGGTAAATCCAAGGGCAAGATTGTGCTGGAAGGGTTCTAAACCCCGGAAAGCAACATCGCAGGCTGACCCAGAGCCTGCGATGTTTCTTGTTACAAACCGTCAGTCCGACAGTTACCTCTTGTCACAATAGCGATCGTATTCAGGTCTACAATCGAATCTCCTGCGAGGCACCCTTTTACAAAACGTCTTTTACAAGAGGAGTTCAGCTATGAAGATCCTGATAAAAGAAGTGGCAAAATCCCAGTGGCAGGTCCGCCTGGACCAGCATGCGGTTACCTTCCGCAGCGAAACCGAAGCCCGAACTTTCATGCGTACCCTTGAAGCACGCATTCAAGCCCCTCACCCGATTCCCGCCCTTCACGCGCAGCGTGCTGCTGGCTGACCCCCTCTCAAACCTGGGCTTGCGCCAGTGCCCGGGCATTTTGCAAACGCCGGGTGAGCATCGCCACGCTCACCACCAGAATTGCGCACAGGCTGATGACCATGGCCATCGGCATGGCGCTGCCATCGTGCAAAACGCCCACCAGCGCGGCCGCACCGGCGGCGACGCTGAATTGCAGGCAACCGAGCATCGCCGAAGCGCTGCCGGCGCGAGCACCCTGGCCGTTCATCGCACACGCTGACGCGTTGGGCAGGATGCAGCCGAGGCTGGAGATACAGACGAACAGTGGAATCAGCAATGGCCACAGTTGTGTCGTGTGCAATGCACTCACGGCAAGCAGAGCCAGGCCGGCGCCAAGGTAAACCCACACGGCGCGCGTCAACAGGAATGCCGGCCCACGCTTGGCCAGCAAACGTGCGTTGACCTGCGCCACCAGAATGAAACCCGCCGCATTGGCGCCGAAGAACCAGCCAAAATGTTCGGCCGGGACGCCATAGAGCTTGATGATGACGAACGGTGAACCCGCGATGTAGGAAAACATCCCGGCGATGGCGATACCACCGGTCAGCGCATGGCCGAGGTACACCGGATCCTTCAACAACCGACCGTACTGTCGCAGCGACCCAGACAACGGTTGGCGCGGCAAATGGGCGGGCATGCTTTCCGGCAACCCGAGTGCGACAGCCAACCCAGCCAGCGCGCTGAAACCGGTCAATACCAGAAAGATCGACTGCCAACCTGTGGTGTTGACCAACAGCCCGCCGAGCATCGGCGCGAGGATCGGCGCCAGGCCCATCACCAGCATCAGCTGCGAAAAGACTTTCGCCGAACCCACTGCATCGCATTTATCACTGACCACCGCCCGCGAGATCACCATCCCTGCGCAACCGCCCAGAGCCTGGACGAAACGTGCACCGATCAGCCATTCCAGGTTCGGCGCATAGGCGCACGCCAGCGAAGCGCCAGTGAACAGACCCACGCCCAAGAGCAATGGAAGGCGCCGCCCGAATCGATCCGCTACCGGCCCGTAAGCCAGCTGACCAATGGACAAACCAAGGAAATACGCCGCCAGGGTCAGCTGAACATGTTTCTCATCAGTGCCGAAGGCAAGCGCCATGGCCGGGAACGCGGGCAGGTAGAAATCGATCGCCAGCGGACCGAATGCGCTCAAGGCGCCAAGAATCAGAATTGTGCGGAAGTTCATCAGGCATCCAGTGAGGCAGAGGTCGGCAGCCCGACAGTTTAGCCGCGCATGGACGCCATGAACATTCAGATAGCTCGCTAACTATTAAAAAGCTCAGGCCAATTTGATGCCGTAGCCTTCTTCACTGATCGCGTCGATCACTTGCTGGGCGGTGAGCGCACTCTCGACACCGACCTCTTTCGCCGCCAGATCGACGCGCACGCTGGCCGCCGGGTCCTGAGCCTGAACCGCCTGAGTGATGGCCCTGACGCAGTGACCGCAGGACATACCTTCAACATTGAACACTTGCATGGAATGACTCCTTTGATGAGGCTCTTGAATGAGGCTGAGTACAGTCTTGAGCTTGCCACCATGGCAAGGTCAAGTTCTGCAGTGATCTGCCGGGCTGGCAATCGGCGCCGCGCTCGGCCAAGCTGCGTTCATCAATGACTCGACTCAGGAGATTCAGCCATGCGCTGGTCAGCTTTCAGCCTGTTTGGCTTCCTCAGCCTTTTCGCCGCCCTGCCTTCGGCCCATGCCGCCGGGGAGGACTATGGCGTGCTGATCATTTCCCGCGAGCGCCTGGAAGTCGCGACCAATTGCGAGATCGGCGTATATATCCAGGATCAATTGGCGGCGCGGCTGTTTCAAGAGCAAAGCACTTCGTTCAACCTGCCGCCGGGCAATGTGTCCCTGCGCCTCAAACTGCTGCCGGGTCAGGCACCGGGTTGCAACCCGGGCATGCTCGCACCGGGTTCGCAGGACATTCAGCTCAGGGCCGGCGACGTGCTCAAGTACCGGATTGCGATGACCCAGGAAGGGATGTACCTCAAGCGCGCAGGCTTGGGGTACTGACACCCATCCCTCTTCCTGCAATTGGATTTTCGGTGAATTTCAGAATGGCGCTTGACCTTGCCAGCATGGCAAGGTTGATCCTGTAGGCATCTTCTACAGGGAGCGCGACCGATGTCCGAATCCACCACTTTCGATCTGCCGATTGCCGGCATGACCTGCGCCAGTTGCGCCGGGCGTGTCGAGCGTGCCTTGAGCAGAGTCATCGGCGCCAGTGCCGTCAGCGTCAACCTAGCCACCGAACAGGCTCGGGTCCAGGCGCCTGCCGACAGCCTGCCAGCCTTGATGGATGCGGTGCAAAAGGCCGGTTACAGCGTGCCGCAGCAGACGATTGAATTGAGCATCGACGGCATGACCTGCGCCTCCTGCGTCGGTCGCGTCGAGCGGGCTCTGAGCAAAGTGCCGGGGGTGAAGAGCGTCAGCGTCAACCTCGCCAACGAACGCGCACACTTGGAACTGCTTGGGCAGATCGATCCGCAAACCTTGATCGCCGCCGTGACCAAGGCAGGTTACGCCGCCAGCCTCTGGGAAGCCGAACACCCACAGACCGACAATCAACAAACCCGCCTGCACCGCGAGCGCTGGGCCTTGATCGCGGCCATCGTCCTCGCCTTGCCGCTGGTGTTGCCGATGCTGCTGCAACCGTTCGGCGTGCACTGGATGCTCCCGGCCTGGGCGCAATTCGCCTTGGCCACGCCAGTGCAATTCATCTTCGGCGCACGGTTTTATGTGGCCGCGTGGAAAGCCGTGCGCGCTGGCGCGGGCAACATGGATTTGCTGGTCGCGCTCGGCACCAGCGCCGGTTATGGCTTGAGTGTCTATGAGTGGGCCACCGCCGCCGGACGCATGCCGCATCTGTATTTCGAAGCCTCGGCGGTGGTGATCGCTCTGGTGTTACTGGGCAAATACCTGGAGAGCCGCGCCAAGCGCCAGACGGCCAGTGCCATTCGCGCCCTTGAAGCGCTGCGCCCGGAGCGGGCGATTCAGGTGATTGACGGCCGCGAACAGGACGTCGCCATCAGCGCCCTGCGCCTCAATGATCTGGTAATGGTCAAACCCGGCGAGCGCTTTCCGGTGGACGGTGAAGTGATCGAAGGCCAGAGCCATGCCGACGAAGCACTGATCAGCGGTGAAAGCCTGCCGGTGCCGAAACAACCCGGCGACAAGGTGACCGGCGGCGCAATCAACGGTGAAGGTCGACTGCTGGTTCGCACTCAGGCGCTTGGCGCGGAAACCGTGCTGGCGCGCATCATCCGCCTGGTGGAAGACGCTCAAGCGGCGAAGGCTCCGATCCAGAAACTGGTGGATAAGGTCAGCCAGATTTTCGTGCCGGTGGTCCTGCTGCTGGCGTTGGCGACGCTGGTCGGTTGGTGGTTGTATGGCGCGCCGCTGGAAATCGCGCTGATCAATGCCGTTGCGGTGTTGGTGATCGCCTGCCCTTGCGCTTTGGGCCTGGCCACGCCAACCGCGATCATGGCCGGCACCGGCGTAGCAGCGCGCTACGGGATTCTGATCAAGGACGCCGAAGCGCTGGAGCGGGCCCATGAAGTCAGTTCGGTGGTGTTCGACAAGACCGGCACCCTGACCTCGGGCACGCCGCGCATCGCCCACTTGAGTGCCGTCGATGGTGACGAAGCGACCCTGCTGCAATGGGCCGGTGCCCTGCAACGCGGCAGCGAGCACCCGCTGGCCAAAGCGGTGCTGGATGCGTGCGAAGAACGCGATTTGTCCGTGGCCGATGTCACTGACAGCCAGTCGCTGACCGGGCGCGGTATCGCTGGCAGCCTCTATGGTCGTCGTTTGGCGTTGGGCAACCGGCGTCTGCTGGAAGAAAGCGGCCTGAGCACAGGTGCGTTGGCTGATTCAGCCACTGCGTGGGAAACCGAAGGCCGGACGCTGTCCTGGCTGATCGAGCAGAGCCCCGCGCCGAAGGTGTTGGGGCTGTTCGCCTTCGGTGACACGCTCAAACCCGGCGCACTGCAAGCGGTGCAGCAACTCAATGCACGGCACATCAGCAGCCACCTGCTGACCGGTGACAATCGCGGCAGTGCCAACGTCGTTGCCGAGGCGCTGGGCATCACCGACGTGCACGCCGAAGTGCTGCCGGCGGACAAAGCCGCCACCGTCACGGCGCTGAAAAAAACCGGCGTGGTGGCGATGGTCGGTGACGGCATCAACGATGCACCGGCCTTGGCGGCGGCGGACATCGGCATCGCCATGGGCGGCGGTACAGATGTGGCCATGCACGCGGCCGGAATCACCCTGATGCGCGGCGATCCACGTCTGGTGCCGGCGGCGCTGGAGATCAGCCGCAAGACCTACGCGAAGATCCGGCAGAACCTGTTCTGGGCCTTCGTCTACAACCTGATCGGCATTCCACTGGCGGCCTTCGGCTTCCTCAACCCGGTGCTGGCCGGTGCGGCGATGGCGTTGTCGAGCGTCAGTGTGGTGAGCAATGCGTTACTGTTGAAAATCTGGAAACCCGAGGATCTGGAGGACAACCGATGAACATCGGTCAAGCGGCTCGCCATAGTGGCCTGAGCGCAAAAATGATCCGTTATTACGAGTCGATCGGTTTGCTCAAGGCCGCACATCGTGCCGACAGCGGTTATCGGATGTACGGCGATGACGACTTGCATACGCTGGCGTTCATCAAGCGCTCCCGGGACCTGGGGTTTTCCCTGGAAGAGGTCGGCAAGCTGCTGACCCTGTGGCAGGACCGCCAACGCGCCAGCGCCGATGTGAAGGCCCTCGCCCGGCAGCATATCGATGAGTTGAACCAGAAGATCCGCGAGTTGGGGCAACTGCGCGATACGTTGCAGGATTTGGTTGAGCACTGTCAGGGGGATCACCGGCCGGATTGTCCGATTCTCAAGAGTCTGGAGTCGGGGTGTTGTGATACCCCAACCCGCGCGTGATTGCAGGACACTGCAAAACCCTGTGGGAGTGAGCCTGCTCGCGATAGCGGTGTATCTGACAAATCAATGTTGGATGTGCCGACGTCATCGCGAGCAGGCTCGCTCCTACAGGGGGATTTGCGTTGCAATCGAGTAGGAGGCGGGGTTGCCCCCGCCGTCCTCTCACACCACCGTACATACGGTTCCGTATACGGCGGTTCCTGCCTACTGACATACAACGTCAGCGAGCTTCGTTCCGTTGATGTGTCGCCTGTGGTATCTAAGCGCCCAGACCGGCCCTCGGAGCTTCCGGCTCCTACCTCCTAATGGTCTCGACCCCCGCTATGCGGTGTTTCTGCTTTACGCTCCAACAGAGATCACACCCGACTATCCACTCATGGCAGGTTCAGCCCTTCGTTACTCCGGTGTCGAGCAACTACTACGGCCTCTGCTGACTTCTGTCGCCCATCCCGTCATCTCGCGACGCCGGTAGCACATGGCAGGCTATACAGATCTCCCAGGGTAATTCGCGCGACCTTCCTGCTTATGCCTGTCGGATCTACGTCACAGCGTTCCGTGCAAGTATTGGGCTTTGAAGATATTGGCCTTCTTACCCCGCTGCACCGCCTAATCCGCTTCCTGTTCGTCAGGCCAGCATTTTGCCTCGGGCTTCCTTCAGATTCGCAGTCGCCCGCGACACCCTTGCCTCTGGCTAACACTTCCCCTTGCCGGGTGTGTAGAGGACTTTCACCTCCAAGTCACCAGCGTGGCCACCACAGCCAAGCTGGTTGCGCTTACGCGCAACGCGCCATGCCTGGCGCACCAATAAAAAACCCGGCCGAAGCCGGGTTTTTGTTTAGCCAATCACTGCATCCACGGCGGAGGCGGCTCTTCGGCTTTGTTGGGTGGTGCGTCATCAGCGGCACGGGCTGCTTGCTTGCGCGCTTCATCGAGGCGCGCGGCCTCGATCTCGCGCATGATGCCGCCCACGTCGGCCAGTTCTTCCGGTTCGTCGAACTCGCCGGTCAACACGCTGGCCGGGTGCAAGGTACCCGCCTCGTAGAGCGCCCACATTTCCTTGGCGTACCTGGTCTTTTTCAGCTCCGGCGCAAACCGGCCGAAATAGGACGCCATGTTGCCCACGTCGCGCTCCAGCATGCTGAACGCGTGGTTGTTGCCCGCTGCGTCCACGGCTTGCGGCAAGTCGATGATCACCGGGCCGGTCGGGGTCAGCAGCACGTTGAACTCGGACAGGTCACCGTGCACCAGGCCGGTACACAGCATCAGCACGATCTGCGAAATCAGAAACGCGTGATACTCGCGCGCCTGGTCCGGCTCCAGCACCACGTCGTTCAGACGCGGCGCGGCATCGCCGTACTCGTCGGCCACCAGCTCCATCAGCAGCACGCCTTCAAGGAAGTCATACGGCTTGGGCACTCGCACGCCGGCGTTGGCCAGGCGGAACAGTGCCGCCACTTCAGCGTTCTGCCAGGCGTCTTCGGTTTCCTTGCGACCAAACTTGGAACCCTTGGCCATGGCCCGGGCCTGACGGCTGTTGCGCACCTTGCGGCCTTCCTGATACTCGGCCGCCTGACGAAAACTGCGTTTGTTCGCCTCCTTGTAGACCTTCGCGCAACGTAACTGGTTACCGCAGCGCACCACGTAAACAGCTGCTTCTTTCCCACTCATGAGTGGGCGCAGCACCTCGTCGACCAGACCGTCTTCGATCAGGGGTTCAATGCGTTTTGGAGTCTTCATCAGCTTTTATTGTGGGTCCTTTATTACCAAACACGCGAAAGTCATTCGTTATACGGCAATCCACCCAATCGGGGGAGGGGGTGCCGACCTATGAACATTGCAGAAGCACACAATGTGCCGGTTTCATCATGAAAACCTGCGCTCCATCCCCCGCCTGCTTCGGATGATAACCGAGCCTGAAGCACTTGTTGTCCGGGGGTTGCATGGGCATTTGTGACAGAAGCTGACACCTGGACACGACCATTCTCAGGATTTTTCGGAACAGGCCTCAATTTCCTCCGACAACAGCCGAAGCCCTGAGTGACAAACTGATTTGTCCGACAATCGCAGCACCAACAATAGCGATGTCGCACTCATGGACCGGGATTGACCAAAAAACGTTTTCGGCTGCCAAAAAACCGCGAGTCATCTGCACTGCGTGGGCCTACAAGAAAATCTGGAGCGCGGATGAACATCAAACAGAAGTTGACCTGGGCGTTTGCAATCATCGCCTGCTTGCCCGTGGTGCTGGTCGCCACCCTCGTTGTGCTGAACTTGCGCAGTGATGCCAAGGACGAATTCGTCGACAACAGCGGTCGCGAAATCCGTCAGGTCAGCAATGCCATGCAACTGTTCTTCGACGGCATCAGCCAGAACGTCGAATACCTGGCCAGGCAACCGCTGATTACAAACTCCGACGACAGCCTCAAGACCTACATGAGCGCTAACGCCGCCAGCATTCCTCAGGGCGAGGCGGACAAAAAAGTCTTCAGCTTCCTGCAGGACCTGGGTAACGCCCATCCGTCTTATGCCTACGCGATTCTCGGCACCGCCGCCGGTGGTTACGTGTCATGGCCGGACGATGCCAAGCTGGCCAACTACGACCCGCGCCAGCGTCCGTGGTACAAGGCGGCCCAGGGCAAACCAGGCAAGCCGTTCCGTACCGAGGCCTATTACTGGGCCGAAAACGATACGTCCTACGTCAGCACCGTACGCACCATCGACAACAAGCTGGGCACCAACGGCGGCGTGGTCAGCATCGACGTGTCGCTCAAACAGCTCACCGAACTGGTCAAACAGATCAAGCTTGGCGAAACCGGCTACCTGATGCTGCTGGAAAACTCCGGCACCGTGCTGGTCGATCCGAAGCAACCGGAACACAACTTCAAGGCCCTCGGTAGCCTCGGCGAGGGTTATGCGCAACTGGCCAAGGCCGGCAAAGGCCTGGTCGAAGTCGAACTCAATGGCGAGCGCTACATGGCCAACGTCTGGCCGTCCGAGCAACTGGGCTGGACCTTCATCGGCCTGATCAAGCAGAGCGATGTGATGAGCACCGCGACCCAGCTAACCTGGTTGATCGCGATCATCGCCGCCGTGCTGGCCGTGGTCTTCGCCATCGTCGGTGCCAGTTTCGCCAGCGTCATCGTGCGGCCGATCCGCAGCGTGGCCGACGGCCTGGAAGGCATCGCCCAGGGTGAGGGCGACTTGACCAAGAACCTGCAAGTGCGCGGCAGCGATGAAACCGCGCAACTGGCCAACTGGTTCAACCAGTTCCTTACCGCGATTCGCAACCTGATCCAGAGCATCGGCGGCGCCGCGACCAAGATCCTCGCCACCTCCAAAAGCTCGACCCAGGTCTCCAGCGACATGGCCGAAGCTGCCGGGCGCCAGCGCGAAGCGGTGGACATGGTGTCCACGGCGTTCCACGAAATGGTCGCCACGGCCAACGAAGTAGCACGCTCTTGTAGCCAGGCCGCCGAGTCGGCAGACAGCGGCCAGCGTCAGGCCCGCGAAGGCCAGCAACAGATCGATGCCGCCGTGAACAGCGTGGATCGCCTGAGTCAGGAAATCGAACAGTCGGCGCAGTCGATGCAACAACTGGAACGCGACAGCAACGACATCCAGTCGATCCTCGGGACCATTCGTTCGATCGCTGAACAGACCAACCTGCTGGCGTTGAACGCGGCCATCGAAGCGGCACGCGCCGGTGAGCAAGGTCGTGGCTTTGCGGTGGTGGCCGACGAAGTTCGGGCGCTGGCCAAGCGCACGGCAGACTCCACGGCGGAAATCGACGGGCTGCTGGGCAACCTCGCCAAGCGCACCAGCCAGGTGACCCAGCAAATGCATGCGAGCCTGGAAGTGTCGCAGCAATCGGTAACTCGCATCGGCGAAGCACGCAGCAGTTTCGGGCAGATCCGTGAGTCGGTGGACGTGATCCGCGACATGAACACCCAGATCGCCACGGCGGCGGAACAACAGCACCAGGTGGCCGAAGACATCAACCGGCACATCAGCCAGATCCATGGCGATGCGCAGCTGGTGGCGGAACTGGCCAACTCGGCGCGCCTGGACTCCCAGAGCCTGGCCGGGTTGTCGAATGAGCTGGATGGGTTGGTTCGCCGGTTCAGAACCTGAAGATCAAAAGATCGCAGCCTGCGACAGGCTGCGATCTTTTAGCCTCATCACTGCCGAAACAGCTCTCCCGGGGTAAACCCGAACAAGCCCTTGAACGCCGCAATAAACGCCGACGTCGAGTCATACCCGCAGGCCAGCGCGGCATTGGTCACGCTGTCCCCCTCCTCCAGCAAACTCAGCGACGACAACAGCCGCATACGCTGGCGCCAGCCACGAAAACTCAACCCGGTTTCGCGCTGGAACAAACGCATCAGGGTTTTCTCCGACGTGCCCAAACGCTCTGCCCATGCCTGCAAGGTCGCGTGTTGTTCAGGGTTTTCAATCAGCTCGTTGCACAATCCCAACAACCGTTCATGGCGGGGCAGAGGCAGGGAAAATCCGACTTCCGGCAGCGTCGCCAACTGATCCAGCAACACACTCACCAGCCGTGCTTCCTGACTGTCGCCTTGCGGATACTCCACTGGCAACAAACAAAAACTCTTGATCAGCTCCCGGGCCAGCGGTGTCACTTCCAGCACCCGACAACGCCCGTCCGCCCATTGGCAATCCTCGCGACGCACGTAAAGGCTGCGCATCTCGGCCCGCATCGACGTGACCACCTGATGATCAAGATCCGCCGGAATCCAGATGCCCCACTGCGGCGGAGCGAAGAAACTGCCCTCGGCGGTGTGCACGCCGAGAACACCGCTGATGGCGTAGGAAAACTGCACCCAGTCATGGCGATGGGACGGCGTCCACGAACCGGCATTGAGGCTTTCCACCCGGGCGTACAGCGGGCGCGGTAGCGCGGTGATCGGCGGGATGCTGCGCTCGAGGGAAATTTGTCCGTTAGTCGGCATTGATGGGCCTTGTGTTGCGAGACGGCTGATGGAGCGACGTTAGGCCATGTCCCCAATCTATTCAACACCACAGATTCCCTGTGGAAGCGAGCCTGCTCGCGATAGCGATCTGTCGGTCACATCAGTATGAATGTGCTGCCGCCATCGCTAGCAGGCTAGCTTCCACAGGTATTGTCCGACTTCAACGTTCGATGATGGCGGTCACACCCTGCCCTCCCGCCGCACAAATCGAAATCAGCCCGCGCCCCTTCCCCGCCGCATCCAGCAGCTTCGCCAGGTTTGCAACAATGCGCCCACCGGTGGCAGCGAACGGATGCCCCGCCGCCAATGAACTGCCTTTGACGTTGAGTCGGCTGCGGTCGATCGAGCCCAACGGCGCCTCGAGGCCCAGGCGGGTTTTGCAGTACTCCGGATCTTCCCAGGCCTTCAACGTGCAGAGCACTTGTGCGGCGAAGGCTTCGTGGATTTCGTAGTAGTCGAAGTCCTGCAAGGTCAGGCCGTTGCGCGCCAGCAAGCGCGGCACGGCGTACACCGGCGCCATCAGCAAGCCTTCGGCACCGTTGACGAAATCCACCGCCGCCGCTTCGCCATCGCGCAGGTAGGCGAGGATCGGCAAGCCTCGTTCCTTCGCCCATTGCTCGCTGCCCAGCAACACCAGCGACGCGCCATCGGTCAGCGGCGTGGAGTTGCCTGCCGTCAGCGTGCCCTTGGCGCTTTTCTCGTAAGCCGGCTTGAGTGCGGCAAGCTTTTCCAACGTCGAATCCGGACGTAAATTGTTGTCGCGGGTGAGGCCGAGAAACGGTGTCATCAGATCGTTGTGCCAACCCTCGGCGTAGGACGCGGCGAGTTTCTGATGACTTTCCAGCGCCAGTTGATCCTGCGCTTCGCGAGGAATATTCCAGGTCTGCGCCATCAACTCGCAATGCTGCCCCATGGACAGACCGGTACGCGGTTCGCCATTGCGCGGGAACTCAGGGACAAAGTCTCGTGGACGCAATTGCAGGAAGGTTTTCAGTTTGTCACCGGTGCTCTTGGCGCGGTTGGCTTGCAGCAGAATCTTGCGCAGGCCTTCGCTGACACTGATCGGCGCATCCGACGTGGTATCGACACCACCGGCGATGCCGCACTCGATCTGGCCCAGGGCAATCTTGTTCGCCACCAGCAGCGCCGCTTCCAGTCCAGTGCCGCAGGCTTGCTGGATGTCGTAGGCCGGCGTCGAAGGCGACAGCCGCGAGCCGAGCACGCACTCGCGGGTGAGGTTCATGTCCCGCGACAATTTCAGCACTGCCCCGGCAACCACTTCACCGATGCGCAGGCCATGCAGGTTGTAGCGTTCGATCAGACCTTCGAGCGCGGCGGTGAGCATGTCCTGGTTACTGGCGGTGGCGTACGGTCCGTTGGAACGGGCGAAAGGAATCCGGTTACCGCCGATGATCGCGACGCGGTGCAGTTGAGTCATGAAAATCCCCTGATGAATGACCTGATCCTACAATGATCAAGCGTAGGCCTAATCTCGTGGATCGAACGACTGATCGCCATTCATGGTCCACACTTTGAACCCCAGCTTTCGGAGCGCGTTCCATGTCTGACCGCTATATCGACTTCGCCAACTCCTCCATCGGCCATCGTCTGGTCGGGGCCTTGGGCCTGCCTTCGCCGACCCGCCTGGAACGCTGGCAAGCCGGCCGGCTGCGGCCTGTAGACGGTGCGTTGCTGATCGGTGGCGGACCGCTGACGGAGAACGTCAGCGCGTTCGCCAACCGCCTGACCGATGCGATCTACCGCTACGGCACCGAGCCTTCGATGGCGACAGCGTGGATTCCCGGCCACGGCCCGAAACTCAAGGCCGTGGTGTTCGATGCCAGTGATCTGGTGCAAACCGATCAACTCAAACAGCTGCGCGAATTCTTCCAGCCGTTGATGAAGAACCTTGATCACTGCGCACATCTGGTGATTCTCGGGCGTGACCCACAGACCTTGAGCGACCCGTTCGCCGCCAGCGTGCAACGCGCTCTGGAAGGCTTCAGTCGCTCGCTGGCCAAAGAGCTGCGCAGCGGCGGCACCTTGCAGCTGATCCATGTCGGTGAAGGTGCCGAGGATCAACTGGAAGGGCCGCTGCGGTTTTTCCTTTCGCCGAAAAGTGCGTTCGTCTCCGGGCAAGTGATTCGCCTGAACGCTTGCGATACGCAGGTGAGTGACTGGACGCGACCGCTGGCCGGGCGCAAGGCATTGGTCACCGGTGCCGCACGTGGCATCGGTGCCTCCATCGCCGAAACCCTGGCCCGCGACGGCGCCGATGTCATCCTGCTTGACGTGCCACCGGCCAAAACCGATCTCGAAGCCCTCGCCGCACGCCTCGGCGGGCGCAGCATCACCCTCGATATCTGTGCCGAAGACGCCGCCGCACAATTGATCGAACAGTTGCCGGACGGTATCGACATCGTGGTGCACAACGCCGGCATCACCCGCGACAAAACCCTGGCCAACATGACCCCGGAATTCTGGGACGCGGTGCTCGCGGTCAACCTCAATGCGCCGCAAGTGCTGACCAAGGCCTTGCTCGACAACGGCACCTTGCGCGACGACGGTCGGGTGATTCTGCTGGCGTCGATCAGCGGCATTGCCGGCAATCGCGGGCAAACCAACTACGCGGCGAGCAAGGCCGGGTTGATCGGTCTGGCGCAAGCCTGGGCACCGCTGCTGCAGGAACGCGGCATCAGCATCAACGCGGTGGCACCCGGTTTTATCGAAACCCAGATGACCGCCCACATTCCGTTCGGCCTGCGCGAAGCCGGGCGGCGCATGAGTTCGTTGGGCCAGGGCGGCCTGCCGCAAGACGTCGCCGAAGCGGTGGCGTGGCTGGCGCAACCGGGCACTGGCGCGTTCACCGGACAGGCCTTGCGCGTCTGCGGGCAAAGTGTTCTGGGGGCTTAAACATGATCACTGACTGGCACACGCTCAACCGCGAACCCAGCCTGCCGGGGCTTTATGCGCGAGCAGCGACGCGACGAAAAATTACCGGCACCGCCCTGCCCGACTCGGGTTTGCGTTGCTGGGTCGATGTCGAGCCGAAACGTCTGGCGGCCTATCGCCAAGTCTGCGGTTTCGTCGACAACAGCCTGCTGCCACCCACCTATCCGCACATCCTCGCTTTCGCATTGCAGATGCAACTGCTCACTGCGAAAGCGTTTCCGTTTCCGCTGCTGGGGCTGATTCACCTGAGCAATCGTATTCGCGTGCTGCGCCCCATGGGCGGGGTCAATCGGGTGCGGGTCGGCGTACAAGTGCAGAACCTGCAACCTCACGCCAAAGGGGCAACGTTCGATCTGCTGACAACCCTGGACGATCAGTTGGGGCCATTGTGGGAAGCACAGAGCCAGATGCTCTGTCGTGGGGTCAAGCTCGAAGGCGAGCCTGTCGAAGAGGTGTTGGTGCCGACGTTGATACTGACGCAGGTCGCGCAATGGAAAGCGCCTACCGACATCGGCCGGCGATACGCCAAAGTCTCCGGTGACTACAACCCGATTCACCTGAGCGCGACCAGTGCAAAGCTGTTCGGCTTCCCCTCGGCCATCGCCCACGGGTTATGGAACAAGGCGCGCACACTGGCCGCGCTGGCCGACCATCTGCCGACGGCGAACATCGAGATTGCGGTGCAATTCAGGAAACCGGTGCGTCTGCCCAGCGAAGTCGCCTTGCTGGCCAGTGCAGCGGGGGCCAGCGGTGATCTGCAATTGATCGGGGCCGGGGATCTTGAGCACATGGCCGGGCATTGGCGACCGGTTACCTGACAGATCAAAAGATCGCAGCCTGCGGCAGTTCCTACAGTAGGAATGCATCCCCTGTAGCTGCCGTAGGCTGCGATCTTTTCGGCTCTCAAACATGGTCAATTGTGTATATATCACTTAAGTGTTCAACACCCGATTCCACCCTGAGTAACCATCCACGCCCATTGATTTACAAAGCATTTTCATCCAAGTCTATACCCAAGGTATTAGCCCTTAGGCAGCACGCCCGCGCCTGTATAGAACGGTTTAATACCAAGTTGAGAGTGGTGTTGTAGAGCCCTTGCGTTTGTCATGCGGACAACGGACGAAGACATGGCCGGCGACAGAACCGGTCAGCCATCGAAGACAACGACGTTGTTACAGGTGCAAGGACTCTCACTCATGAACACTCAAGTGTGGTGCAAATCGGCAACAGCATTGGCGCTCATTCTCTCCCTCGGCCTGGCCGGCTGCAGCAGCGGCGGTGGCGGCCATCACAGCAGCTCCGACAGTTCCTCCCCGGACAGCGAAACCACGGCGGGCACAGGAGGCACGGACGGCAGCGGCGGCGGAACGGGGGGCACTGGCGGCGGTGGCACCACCGACCCGACCAACCCCACCAATCCAACCAACCCCACAGACCCGACAGACCCAACCACCCCGATCAACCCCGGCGCGACACCGCTGGTGACTACCACGCTGGTGCAGGATGTCGGCACCACCGTGGGTGGTGTGGGCGAGGGTGTCGGGCAAATCGGCGACTCGCTGGGCTCGGTGCCGGTAGTCGGTGGCGTGGTGCAAAGCGTGGCCAACACAACCGGCAATGTGGTCAGCACACTCGGCGACGGCGTCGCCAATGGCCTGGGCAAACTGGGCACCGATCCGAACGGTCTCGGCGTCACGGCATCGGCGGTGGGCGGCGTGGTGCAGGATGTCGGCAACGGCGTGTCCGATGTCAGCGGCAAACTCGCTACCGCCACCAGCAGCGTCCCCGTGGTCGGCGGTGTAGTGACCCGGGTTGCCCCTGTACTCGATGGTGTCGGCGAGAAAGTCACCATGCTCGGCGACACCCTGAACACCGCGACCACGACCGGTCCGCTGGGCTCGGTGACCAAAGAAGTCGGCAACAAACTGGTGCCGGTGATCGCCATGGTCGAGAGCACCACCGACAAAATCGGTGACGCGACCGGCCTGGGTGATCCGCTCAAAGGCATCGTCAAAAAAGTCGGCGACAGCGTCGATGGCGTGGGGGACAACCTCACTACTGCCGGCAATGGCAATGCGTTGACCAACACCGTGGGCGGCGCACTGAGCAACACCGGCATTGCGGTCGGCAACGCCGGCGGCCTGGTGTCCAACGGCAGCGGATCGGGCGGCAGCGGCTTGCTCGAAACGGTGGGTGGCGCCGTGGTGAATGTTGGGGCGGGACTGAACATCGGCAACACCAATGGCGTGGTCAGTGCAGCCGGAGTAAACGGTGTCGCTGGCGGCAACCTGATTGCCACGGTGGGTGGTGCACTGGGCGGTAGCGGCATCGCCAACACAGGCCCGACCGCGCCGCTGGCCTCGCTGGGTACAAACATTGGCACCGCGGTCAACCCGGTCACAACTGCAGTGTCTGGGCTGACCCAAAACCTGGGCGCCGCCACCGGGACCGGTGCCCCGATCGCCAGCCTCACCGGCCAGGCCGGCGGTGCAGTCGCCAACCTCGGCGGCGCGATTGCCGGCAGCAACGCCAACCCCGTAGTCACCGCGCTTGGCAATACGGTCACCACCGTGGGCGGAACCGTCGGCGCGGTCGGCGGACTGGTCAATGGCGGCACGGGTACCACCGGTGGTCTCGGTGGCGTGCTGGGCGGACTGACCGGCGCACTGGGCGGTAATCAACGCTGATTTGCACCTGGCCGCATCGACGGCCATACCTACAGCGCCTACGCTTGGTTGGAGGCGGAAGATCCTGCTCAGTCTTCCGCCTTTTCTTTGGATCATGGAGATCCACACGCAAACAAGGAGTGTCCCATGCGAGTCATGGTTTGCTTGCTGCTATTGCCCCTCAGCTCCAACCTCTTCGCCGACACCTTGCCCAGTTTTCTCAACAGCAACGAAACCATCCGCAACCTGCCTGTGCCGAACCTGCCCGCCGACGCCTATCGTCCAACGACCGCGCCACTGCAAGTGCCGGAACCCGGCACGGCCCAGGCCCAACCGCTGATGATGGGCACCAAAGTCACCCTCAAAACCGTGCAGATCGAAGGCGGAACAATCTACCCGCTGAACGAACTGGCCGCGGTCTATCAACCGCTGCTGGGTCACGAAACCAGCCTGGCCGATCTGATCGAGGCAACCCGCAATATCACGCGTCGCTATCAACAGGATGGCTACCTGCTGTCCTACGCCTTCCTGCCACAACAGACGTTCGAAAACGGCGTGGCGCGCGTGGTGCTGGTGGAGGGTTACATCAAGGACTATCAACTGCAGGGCGACGTCGGCCGGGTCAAAGGTTTGCTCGACAAACTGGTGGCCAAACTCCAGGCCGAACGACCGCTGACCCGCAAGACGTTCGAACGCTACACCACACTGATGAGCCGCATCCCCGGCGTGACCTTGCAGGCGCAGGTGCCGCCACCGGGCACCACCGATGGCGCGACACAACTGCTCGCCCAGGCCAGCCGCAAAGCGTTCACCAGCACGATGAGCACCACCGAGGACAACCGCAACAGCCTTCAGGCATTGCTCGGTGTGAGCAGCAATTCCCAGACGGCGATGGGCGAACAACTGAGCCTCAGCGGCCTGTTTCCACCGGGCGATGATGACGAGCATTACTACCGTCTGGACTACAACCAGTTCCTCAATACCGAAGGCACGCAACTGGCGTTATCCGCCTCGCGCTACCGCGCCGACCCGGGCACGAATGTGCAACTGGACAACGGCCTCGAACTCAAACCCCATCGGGAAAACGATCGCTACTCGATCGGCTTCAGTCATCCCGTGATCGCCGCGCCCAACGAATTGCTCAGCGTCGGTTCGCGTCTTTATGCGGTCAATGACAAGACCCGCTACAAGGTGGTGGGCTTCCCGCTCAGCATCGAAGAACGCACCGACATCCGCGCCCTGGCGTTCGAAAGCGACTGGCGCAAAGCCGACGCGCAGCGATTGCGTATCCTCAGCGGCGGTTTGTATCAGGGCATCGACGGCATGGGCGCAAAAACCAACAACACCGCCCTCGACCTGGACTTCTTCCGGCTGCGTTTGTCGGGAGTGCAGAGCGACAAGTTTTTCGACAACTGGCAAGGCGTACTGTCCGCCGCGCTGTACTGGAGCGACGACACCTTGCCCGACAGCGAGCGCGCCGTGTTCGGCGGACAAAACTTCGGTCGCGGCTACCCCGACGACCAGGCGTCCGGCGACAAGGGTTGGGGCATGGCCTACGAGGTCAACTACAGCTTCAATCGCGAGGGGAATTGGGTGCGGGTCCTGCAACCGTATGTGGTGCTGGACCGGGCGAGGGCCTGGTTCAATGATTTGCCCGTCAAGGCCAATGACATGTCATCGGCGGCGGTGGGTTTGCGGTTTGGCGATGCCCGGTACTACAACATTGCGCTGGAGGTGGCCAAGGCGATGTCGGAGGAAGCGCTGGATACGTTCAATCGGCGGCCGCGGTATAGCGTTAGTTTTAGTTATCAGTTGTAGGCGATGGGTTGGCTGTGAGGCCGCCATCGCCAGCAGGCTGGCTCCCACAGGGGACGGGTGTATCCGTAAGAAATTGGTTGGCTGAGAGGGCGTCATCGCGAGCAGGCTCACTCCTACAATGGATCGGCGTACATCCAGGCTTTTCACCACTCCACAGGGCGAGCGCTTTTTTTGCTTACTTTTTTGAGGCGTTTGTCAAAAAAGTGAGTCGCCGTAAGGGCGAAACCATAAGTGGCCGTTACCGCAGCTACGGATATTCACTCAAAAGCCCGAATCACCCCTTGACCAAATAAACCTGCGGCAACGGAAACAAATTATTCAAAGTCTCCAACAACCTCACGTGATAAATCGGCTTGCGAAACAAGTCCAGCACCTGCAACCGCAACATGTCACTCACATCGTCCATATCCGCATGCCCGGACATCACAATCACCGGCAGATGCTGCCGCGACGTATGCTCGCGCAAACGCTTGATCAACGACAGGCCACTCTCCTCTGGCATGCGCAGGTCAGTGATGACCAGCGCAATATCCGGATGACGCGTCAAATGCTGCAACGCCACCTTGACCGAAGTAGCGGTAAAACAGTTAAACCCCTCGCCCTCCAGCCACTCCGCCAACTCAAGCAAAGCATCTTCTTCATCATCGACCAGAAGAAGTTGTTGGCGCGAACATACTGAAGAGTTCATAGGCAACACCGGCAATAAAATGAGCGCTGACATTAACCTGCCTTTTGCAATAGCAAGTCACCTGACTCCCTGTTACAGCGCACTCTTGATCGCGGTAAACGTATCAGTAATTCCCTTCGAAATATCCGTAGTAAACCCGGCTATCACCACTGCAATCATGGCCGCCACAATCGCGTACTCAATACCCGAAGCACCCTCGGTATCCTTGGCCAATCCCTTGTAAAACACGACTTCCGATTTGACCTTCTGAACAAGCTTCGAAAAAGACATGACCGTTCTCCTGGAGCACCGGGTGTTGCATAAGCGCAACATGATTCCCCTGTGCCAGCACCAGCATTGTCGGCATTCCCCCACCCAACAACTGTAAATACGCATTAACACGAAAGTATTAGTCGTTTCGTTGACGTCAAAAAAACACGACATTTCATCGTAATGTTTTACTTTCACTGGATTTTTACTCTTCGGTAATGGCGTTTTGCTCTAGCTGCGCTACGGTCAAATAGCGAAATGGTTTTATGTTCATAGCTGCCTGATTGCGAAGTTTTCTCGTTGGAAGGACGAGGTCGTTAGCAGAAGGAAAGGGAGAGCCGTCATGAACAGTCGTGTCATCTTGAGTCTTGCCGGATTGTCTCTGGTGGGCGCTGTCATTGCCGGTTACTGGGGATTCACATTAAGCCGTCAACCGGCCGCTGCCGCCGTTGCGCAACCCGCGATCATCACACCGGGAGCCACCGCTCAGGCACCTGTACCGCAGGAAGAAGACACCACCCGTCAACCGGTGGTGGTTCTGCAACGTGACATCACGCCGTTTGTGCAAATCACCGCTGCCGACGTCGCCCTGGAAAAACTCCGCACCGTTCCCGCCGGCAGCCTGACCCGGCTTGATCAAGCCATTGGCCGCACACCCTGGCGCGCGCTCAGCGCCGGCAGTTGGTTGAGCGACGAAAGCTTCGAAGCTGGCAGCACGCTGGCGCGGATGATCCGCCCCGATGAACGCGCCCTCGCCGTCGCCGTGGATGAAGTGATCAACGCCGGCGGCCAACTGACGCCGGGGGATTACGTCGATGTGCTGCTGTTTTTGCGCGGCGACACCAACAACCTTCAGCCCTCGGCACAACTGGTGGTTCCGGCCTTGCGGGTGCTGGGCGTGGGCGAGCAAATGGGTTTGACCAACGACGGCCAACCCGCCAGCCCGGCCCGCAGCAACGATGACAAGCTCAGACAGGAACATCAACGCGCCGGCGCCCGCACCGTACTGCTGGCCGTGCCTGAACAACTGCTCAGTCGCCTGATGCTCGCCGCGCAGGCCGGGGTGTTGCGCCTGGCCGTGCGCAGCGCCGATGAAAAGCGCCTGGCCCGTTACTGGGCCGGCCAAGGCGATTCGCCGTCCAACATCGCCAACGCCAATCGCGAATTGATCCAGTTCAACCAACTGGCCATGACAGCGCCATCCAAACCTGTCGTCGCCAGCGGTGCCGCCGCGCCGCGCAGGTCAGGCGTGGAAGTCATCCGCGGCAATGAAATCACACAACAGACCCCCTGAAATCGAGCAAGGACGCCTTTTAATGCGCAGACGTTTTACGCCGTTGTTCAACGGCTTGATCTGGGCCACCTTGCTGAGCGGCTTGCCGCTGGCGTCGGCAATCGCAGCAACCGGCAGTTGCGCCACGCTCGGCCCATTGCCGGCCGCGCTGGAAGTGGGCGAAGGTCAGCAACAGGAAGTGCAATCGCCCGTGGCGATTACCCGCATCGCTGTCGGCGACCCGAAAATCGCCGACGTGCGGGTCAACGGCAATCAGGCGTTCCTGCTCACCGGTGTCGCCCCCGGCACGACCAGCCTGATGGTCTGGACTGCCTGCTCCAGTGCACCGCGCCAAAGCATGGTGTTCGTCCAGGGGCGCGCAACAACGGCGATGACCACCGCGCGACAATTACCGTCCGCTGATCCCTTGTTGCCATCGCAGGTGCAGACCGACATCCGCTTCGTCGAAGTCAGCCGCACCAAACTGAAAGAGGCCAGCACCTCGATCTACGGCAAAAACTCGAACTTCCTGTTCGGCTCCCCCGGCACCGTCCCCGGCACAGCAGTGACGCCTCGGGTGTTCCCGCTGCGCAACCTCGATCCGCGTATTGCCGTGCCGAGCATTCCGCTGGCCAACGACATGTTCAACATCGTCGCCGGTGGCGGTAACTTCCTCGCCATCATCAACGCCATGGAAGGCAGCGGTTTTGCCTACACCCTGGCGCGGCCGAGCCTGGTGGCGATCAGCGGACAGAGCGCAAGCTTCCTGGCGGGCGGTGAAATCCCGATCCCGATTCCCAGCGCCAACAGCAACAGCTACTCCATCGAATACAAGGAATTCGGCATCCGCCTGACGCTCACGCCGACGGTGGTCAGCAGTGACCAGATCGCCCTCAAGGTTGCCCCCGAAGTCAGCGAACTGGACTACAACAACGCCGTGACCATCGGCGGCACCACCGTGCCGGCCTTCACTATCCGCCGCACCGACACCAGTATTTCCCTGGCCGACGGCGAAAGTTTCGTCATCAGCGGTTTGATCAGCACGCAAAACACTTCGCAGGTGAACAAGTTTCCGGGGCTGGGTGACATCCCGATCCTCGGCGCGTTCTTTCGCAGCTCCTCGATCAATCGCGAAGAACGGGAACTGCTGATGATCGTCACCCCACACCTGGTGCAGCCGTTGGCCGTCAACGCACCGCTGCCGTCACTGCCCGGTGAAAAACTGCGCAATTACGACCCGAACTGGTATCGCCTGTACTTCCTCGAAAACGGCGATTTCGATAAACGCAGCGGGCTATCGCAATGAGCCAGAACCTGAGTCAGACCTTTCTTGCGATCACGCGCAACAGCACCGATCTGGAGTGGCTGCAAGGCGCCCTCGCCCCGCTGGGCCAAGTGGTCAGCGCCGGTGGCGGCAGCCTCGACGAACTGCTGGCGCTGGTGGACGTGACCTTCGCCAGCCTGGTGTTTGTCGGCCTTGATCGGGAACACGTGGTCGCCCAATGCGCGTTGATCGAAGGTGCGCTGGAAGCCAAACCGATGCTGGCCATCGTCGCGCTGGGCGACGGCATGGACAACCAACTCGTCCTCAACGCCATGCGTGCCGGGGCGCGGGATTTCGTCGCCTATGGCTCGCGCTCCAGCGAAGTCGCCGGCCTGGTGCGCCGCCTGGGCAAACGCCTGCCGCCCGTGGCGCCGAACACTCAACTGGGTGGCCTGACCGTGTTGTACGGGGTGCAAAGCAATGCCGATGGCGCGTTGCTCGCCAATCACATGGCGCAGGTGGTGCAAAAGAGCGGCCAGCAAACCCTGTTGCTTGATCTCGGCTTGCCCCGCGGCGACAGCCTCGCGCTGCTCGGGCTGGAGAGTTCGTTTCATTTCGGCGATGCCTTGCGCCACGTGCGCCGCCTCGACGCGACACTGATCGACAGCGCTTTCACGCGTTGCGAAGTGGGGTTGCGCATCCTCGCCTACGCCAGCAACGACGAGCCGCTGGAACACACCAGCGCCGCCGAGCTGTACATGCTGCTCAGCGCCCTGCGCCAACACTTCCAGCACATCGTGGTGAACCTCACCGGCCAACCGGACAGCGAAGCCTTGCGTACCTTCGTCAGCCACTGCGACAAACTGCTGTGGTACACCGACCAGAACGTGATCGACTGCCGCCGCAACCTGGCAGTGCTCAACCTGTGGCGCGAAAAAGGCATGAAGCTCGATCACGCCAAACTGTTGATCGATCGCTACCTGCGCAGCGTCGCGCCGGACTCCGATGCCCTGGGCAAAAGCTTCGGCATGGAAATCATCGCCACCCTCGCCTACAGCCCGGAGGTGCGCCTGAACGCCAAGAACCAGGGCGTGACCCTGTTCGAACTGGCGCCCCGCGAAGTCCTCACCCAAAGCCTGCGCACCCTCGGTGAACGCCTGGCCAAACGTTCCGAAAGCCTGGCCAAACCCAAGTCCTGGTTCAGTCGCTTGCGAGGTGCGCAATGAGCGCAGAAAAACTGTTCGGCGCCAGCCCGCGCGCAGTGGCCGGCAACACCGACCACGAAGGCCTGAAGCTGGTGCTGCACCGCTACATCATCGATGCCATCGAAGAGTCCGGCAAAAACCTGCTGGAAGGTTCACGGCAAGTGCTGTCGCAGTTCGTCATCGACAAAGTCGCCGAGTACATCGCGCGTTTGCACCTGGCGATTTCCCGCTACGAGATGGAGCGACTGGCCGAAGAAATCGTCGACGAGCTCACCGGTTTCGGCCCGCTTGAAGTGCTGCTGCGTGACTCGGCCGTGACCGAAATTCTGGTCAACGGCCCGCACCGGGTGTTCATCGAGCGCGACGGCGTATTGCATCAGAGCGATTTGCGTTTCATCGACGCGCACCACGTCGAGCGCGTCATCCAGCGCATTCTGGCACCGTTGGGCCGGCGGCTGGATGAGTCCTCACCGATGGTCGATGCACGCCTGCCGGACGGCAGCCGGGTCAACGCGATCATTCCGCCGATTGCCCTCGACGGCCCGTGCCTGTCGATTCGAAAATTCCGCCAGGACATGCTCAACAGCACCGACTTGATGGCCATGCAAACCATCGATCAAGCGATCTACGAATTCCTGCAGGAAGCCGTCGGCAAGCGCTGCAACATCCTCATCAGTGGCGGCACCGGCACCGGCAAGACCACGTTGTTGAACATTCTCAGTCAGCTCATCAACCCTCACGAGCGACTGGTGACCATCGAAGACGTCGCCGAACTGCAACTCGGCCACCCACATGTCGTGCGCCTGGAAACCCGTCCGCCGAATGCCGAAGGTCATGGTGAAGTGAAGGCCAGTGACCTGATCCGCAACGCCCTGCGGATGCGTCCAGACCGGATCATCCTCGGCGAGATCCGTGGTGTCGAAGTGGTCGACGTACTCACGGCGATGAACACCGGCCACGACGGCTCCATGAGTACCGTGCACGCCAACAACGCACAGGACGCCTTACTGCGCCTGGAAACCCTGGTCGGCCTGACGGGTCGCAGCATCGCCGAACGAACTTTGCGCCAAATGATCTGCGCAGCGCTGGACGTGGTGATCCAGTTGACGCGCATGCCCGATGGTCGCCGCTGCGTCAGCGAAGTGGTCGAGGTGATCGGCATCCGCGAAGACGTGTATGTGACCAATACCCTGTTCCGCCTCGACCGGCGCACAGGTTTCGGTTTCATGCGCGAAGCGGCCAATCCAGCCGGCGACAAACTGCGTCGCGAAGCGGCGCTCTCCTCCAACGTGTACTGAAGGGCACGGCATGTTCAAACCGTTGCTGCTCACCCTCGTTTGCCTGGCCCTGCTCGGTCTGTCGGTGCGCCTGCTCGTTCGCGGGTTGCGCCAACCCGGCACCGAGCGCGCACTGGAACGCCTGACCCAGGGGCAACCGGAACGCGCAGTGCAGAAAGTCACGTGGGTGGCACTGGAACGCGCCTTTTTACGCGCAGGCCTGGGGCGCCCCACCGAGCGGCTGGGGTTATGGCTGACACTTTGGGGGGTGGGCGCCCTACTCGGCCTGGTAGCAGGCGGCTGGCTGGGGTTGCTCGTTCTGTTGCTGCTGCCGCCAGTGTTTTTGCGGCTGTATGTGCAGTGGCGATACCAGCGCCGGCTCAAGCGCATGATCGAACAATTGCCGCCGCTGCTCGATCACAGCGTGCGTAGCCTGAAGTCCGGACGCACCTTGGCCGATGCCGTGCTCGGTGCGATCGACGCCGCCGAGAATCCACTCAAGCAGGCGCTGGGTCGAGTGCAGCGCAATGTGCAGTTGGGCGTCAGCCTGCCGGATGCCGCCTCGGACTTCGCCGAGCTGTACGACAAAGATGAACTGCGCCTGTTCGCCCTCGGCCTGAAGGTCAACCACCGCTACGGCGGCAACGCCAGCGAGCTGCTGGAAAACCTGATCAAGTTGATTCGCGAACGCGAGCAAGCCGCTCGCCAACTGAGCGCCATGACCGGCGAAACCCGGGTCACGGCGGTGGTCCTGGCGCTGCTGCCGATTACCGTCGCCGCCTACTTTCTGATCTCCAATCCGAACTACCTGATGGGCATGTGGAACGACGGTTCCGGGCAAATGATGCTGGTGAGCGCGATCGGCTTGCAGGTGTTCGGATGTCTGGCGCTGTGGCGCATGTTGCGCAGCCTATGAACCTGTCCATGCTGCTGAGCTCGCTGCTGTTTCTGTTGGCCTCGTTGCTGATGCTGAGTGTGGTGCTGGAGCTGCGTCGACGTGCCCGTCAGGTGGTGCAGCGCCTGGACGGCAAAACCCCGAGCGACAATCGTTTCAGCCAGTGGCTGCATGCACTGGGCACCAGCCGCGTTGGCCAGCAGTCAGTCAAACTCGACAACGAAACCCAAACGCTGCTCAACGCCCTCGGCTGGCGTACCGCACGCAAGCGCGCGATGTTCGCGGCGTTCCAGGTTGGCGCCCCCGTACTGATGCTGATCTTGTGCCTGCTGATCCAGGGTTTGTTTTTCCCCAATGTGGTCAATCAGTGGATCGCCCCGGCATTCGCTCTCGGCATCGGTTATCTGCTGCCCAAACGCCTGTTGGCGGCGGCCGCACACCATCGGCAGAAAAAGCTGGCGATTGAAATTTCCACCTTCATTCCGCTGCTGCGCATCCTGTTTGAATCAGGCATGGCGGTGGAGCAATCGCTACGGGTCTTGAGCAACGACGGCAAACAACTGCTGCCCGTCCTGACCCATGAACTGCGCCTGGTGCTGGCCCGGGTCGACTCCGGCCTGGAACTGGGCGAAGAACTGCACAAAGCCACTCGCCTGCTGGCGGTGGAAGAATTCACCGACACCTGCGTGATCCTGCAACAGCTGATCCATCAGGGCGGCGGTGCGATGAAATCCCTGCTGGCGCTCAAGCTATTGCTCGATGACCGGCGCCTGACGCGCCTGCAGGAATACATCTCCAAGATGTCCGCAAAAATGTCCGTCGTGATGATGCTGTTCCTCTTCCCGGCGTTGTTGATCGTACTGGCCGGCCCGGGCTTCACCGCCCTGGCCCGGGCCTTTGCATCCTGAGAGGGAACCTGATGAAAGCACTGATTGCCGGTTTGAGTCTGCTGATGCTGGGCGGTTGCGCGAGCAACGGCCAGACACCCTGGAGCGCCCTGACCGACTCCGCCAGTTGCGGCAAATTGAGTTCCGAACAACAGCTGTCGCTGAACCTCGCCGATGACATGGCCAAGGACGGCAAACTGCACGCCAGCCTGGCCAACCTGCAAAGCCTGCCGGACAACCTCGCCGACGTGCGCCTGCGCAAGGCCAAGGTTTATCGACTGCTGGGCCGCAGCGAAGCCGAGCCGTTGTACCGCAGCCTGCTCGGCGGCTGCATGGCCGCCGAAGCCGAACACGGCCTGGGCCAACTCGCCGCCGCCTCGGGCGATCACGGCCAGGCACAAGCCCACCTGCAACGGGCCGCACGACTGGCGCCCACCGATGAGAAAATCCGCAACGACCTGGGCGTGGTGTACCTCAATCAATTACGGGTCGAAGACGCCAAATTCGAATTCCTCACCGCCATCGAACTCAAGCAAAGCGATCAACTGGCGGCGGTGAATCTGGTGACTTTATTGATCTACCAGGACGACTGGAACCGCGCGGCCGAACTGGTCAGTCGCCTCGGCCTGAGCCCGGCCCAAGTCACCGAAGCCCAAGCCCGCGCCGAAAAACTCAAGGTCCCGGCCAAACCCGGCGCAGCCATCGCCGCCCAAGTCGCCGCCGTCACCAGCCCGGTACTTCAGTAGGGAGAACCCGCATGAAACCGACTACCCTCTGCTGCCTCAGTCTGCTGGCCCTGCCCTTCGCCAGCCACGCCATCGACGCTGGCCCGGCCTCACCGCAACAACAGGAAACCGAAGGCTGGCTGCAACTGCAATCGCGCAACACCTTCGCCTCCGACAAACCACAAACCGCCAGCGCCACCGAACGCGAACTGGCCATGCAGCGCTGGTTGAAGAGCTTTCAGCATGAGATACCGGCGTTTTTTGATCAGTATGAGGGGGGGAAAGTGGACAGTGGGTCAGGGGAATAAATGGAGCGTTGCACCTGACAAACCGTGGCGAGGGAGCTTGCTCCCGTTCGACTGCGTAGTAGTCGCGATCAAGGGCCGCGATTTGCCATATGCACCGCAAACTGCGGTTTTGGGGTCGCTGCGCAACCCAGCGGGAGCAAGCTCCCTCGCCACAGGGAAGCTGTGATCAATCCTGCGGATCGAGGTTATCCAGCGCCCGATTCACTGCCAGCTCACCGAGCATGATGATCTGCGCAATACCCAGCAACGCATTGCGATGCGGACTGTCCAGAAAACCCGCAAGGTCACTGGCCATGATGCTGGCCGACGCCAACGATTCGCATGCGTGGGCCAACAGGGTTTCGGTGTTGATGTCGGGAACGATGACGAACATCGAGCTGGGCTGGCGCGGGGATGCCGAGTTTCTATCGGCATTGAGATGGTAATCCAGCGCACGATCGGCGGCTTCGTGGAGTTTTTTTGAGTGGGTAGATTCGTAGGGGGAAGCGGGGTCGGTTTCGGGGGGATTTGGGGTTGGTTTGATCATGGTGAAGCTCCATTCGAAGATCGGAGTTCGCCACCACTGCGACCAAGCAGAAGGGTGGCGAACTGAACGCAGGTTGGTCGACCAGGGAATGGAAACCCGGCAGGGCCTAGGCCCTCCCACGCACAGCTCGCCATTGAGCAAACACCAAAATGCCGCTCGCGCGGCACTGTGCGCCATTCTAAACCCGGGCGACCAAACCCGATCACTGAATTTGCAGTGACGAACAAAGGCTAAAGAACGCACGTCCGACGGACAACCTGAAAACCGTGTGGGAAGGTTCCGGTGTTTTTATCCACTGTTAAACATCGTCGACTTTTCCGCCGCCATCGCCAGCAGGCTGGCTCCCACAGTTGGATTGGGTGCAGTTGCAAGAAACTGGTCGGCTGACAGGTCGCCATCGCTGGCAAGCCAGCTCCCACAGGGTTGGTGGGTGTACCCAGGATTTGCGAACAACCGAGATTATTGTGGGAGCGGGCTTGCCCGCGATGAGGGCGTTGGATTCAACATCAATGTCGCCTGACACTCCGTCATCGCGAGCAGGCTCACTCCTACAATGGATCGGCGTACACCCAAGCTCTTCACCACTCAACAGGCCGAGCGTTAGCTCGCCTGCAGCTTTTGATCTTGATCCACCCGCCCCATCGGCAGGCTGAGTGGAGGCGTTTATCCGGGGGTGGGCGCGTAGCGCCGTGCGGCGAAGCCGCACACATCGAGAGGAGGTCGTCGCGCAGCAGACCGGAGGGCAGTGTCCCCGGATGGATACCGGAGCGAAGGAACCCCGAGCTCTAGCGAGGGGCCGTACGTAAGGGGCGAGGCTTTTTGGTTCCTTTTGTGGCGTTTGACAAAAGGGACTCGCCGTAAGGGCGAAACCATAAGCCGCCGTTACCGCAGAAATGGATATGTACACCGGGAGGCCGCCATCGCCAGCAGGCTGGCTCCCACCGTTTTGATCGGCGTACACCCAGGAAAACTCAGTGCGCCGTAACCCTCTGCCGCATCCCCGAATTACTAGGCGACAAAGCCAACGCCAACTGCGTCCGGTTATGCATATGCGTCAAACGCAAAACCTGCGACACATACAACTTCACCGTGTTCTCGGTAATCCCCAACTCACAGGCAATCTGATAATTGGTCTGCCCCTTGCCCACCAACCGCGCCACTTCCAATTGCCGCGGTGACAACTGATTGAAAATCGCCGGAATCTCCACCCGATCCACATCGCTGACATCACCGTCATCCGTCGAAGCGGACGAATACGGCGTACGCCGAACCTTGTCCAGGTCCTGGTACAAATCATCGATCGACTCGGACAGGTATTGCAGCTTCTGATTCAAATGCCCCAACTGCAGCGTCTTCTGCCGTTCATGCAACGCCACCTCCTGACGCCGCAAGCCTTCGAGCAACTCGTGCAGGTCAATCGGCTTCTGGTAGTAATCGGCAATCCCGGCGCGCAGGGCCTTGATCACATCCTGCTTGTCCGCCTGCCCGGTCAACATGATCGCTTCAAACGCACGATGCTTGCCGGACAACCGCTGAAGCTCCTGAACCAGTTGAATCCCGTCCAGGCCCGGCATCTGCAAATCACAGAGCACCAGACCGATGTCATTGTCGTCATTGAACTGTTCGATGGCCTGTTGGCCGGACTCGCAAGGCACGCAACGGTAACCGTTGCTCTCAAGAAATTCGCAGAGTTCTTCAACGATCGAACGCTGATCATCGACCACAAGGATTTTTACTGCCGAGGTACGCTTGTTCACGTGCAACTCCCTGCAAGGTCAAAGGCTGACCGTTCCTGTATCCACCGCTTAAGGCTGTACAACGCTCGTATGAAAGTAGTCGCTCTTGGCCACTCTGTACAAAACGAATGACTAGCGGAGCCAGGCCAACGTCAGTAAAAAACCCACCAGCAAGAACGGCGCAAAGGGTTGTTTTTTTGACATTCCCGGCTCCAGATAGCGGATATGGCTTCTAAAGCCTTGACCGATAAGCAGCCAGACTCTTGGCGCCAGCAGCCACCAAAACACGCTGGCCAATCCGGCGCCGATAAACACGCCCAGCACATGCCGACCGTCGGTCGCGAGACCCAGTGCGGTCATGAGTTTCACATCGCCCGCACCCAACCTTCGCAACGCATAACCGGGCAAGGTGAAGGCCAGTGCCAGCAATGCCGCCCAGCCGCCCTGTTCGGCAGGTGCGCCCAGCCAAGTGGTGCCGCTCCACAGCAACCAGGCCAGGGCCAATGCCCCGACGCCCAATGTCAGGCTATTGGCGATATGCCGCTCACGGGCATCCTGCGCGGCGCACAGCGCCAGCCAGATCAGTAGGACAAAGCTTTGCATTCGGTAAAAAACACCCCTTTTTGCTGAATGATTCTATGCTGACATTACGCAGTGATGGTCAGGGTAGACGCACTCATGAAAACCAACCTCCCCCGCAAACAAAAAGGCGCCGCCGCGATTGAATTTGCCTTGGTGTTCGTCATTTTTTTCGGCGTGTTCTACGCCATCGTTACGTACAGCGTGCCGCTGTTGTTGATGCAATCCTTCAACCAGTCCACCGCCGAAGCCGTGCGTCGCAGCGTGGCGCTGGACCCGAACACACCTGGCTACGAAGCCGCGCTGAAAACCGTGGTCAAGGATGAGTTGAAGCGGCAACTGGCGTGGATTCCCTCCGGGCTGCAATTCAACGTCGACACGGACACCAGCACCACGCTTACGGCCGGTGTGCTGAAGGTCAGCATCAACTACCCCTCCAACAAATTGAGCGCGGTGATTCCATTTCTGCACCTGCCGGGTATCGGCCCGGTACCGAATTTACCCGCCACGCTCACCGCCAGTTCGAGCCTGCAGTTTTGAGTGCCGGGGACAAACTTTTCGGGCGTCTGCTCAATCGTCATCCATCACCGCCTGCGCAATCCCTGAAACCGCTGAGCGTGCTGAGTGTCGGTTTGCAGATGCATCTGAATGCCGAAGGCCAGGTATTGCATCTGACGGGGCCGTTGCGGCATCTATTGGCCCAACAGAAACCCACCGCGCAGGCGCCGCTTCTGCTCGACTTTCTGTTGCCCCATTGCAGTCTCGTGATCGAGGGCTCACCGGCTGATTGGCAAGGGCACCAACTGGACCTGGACTTTTACAGCCTCAGCGGCCAACCCCTGCATTTGCGCGGCTGGGTTCAGCCGTTGGCCGATGCGTGGTTGTTGCAACTGCTGGACATCGGCGACCTGCTGCTCGAACGCCGGCAATCGCGCCTGCGCGAGCAATGTCAGTTGCTGGCGGCGCAGATCGGCGAGCATTTGCGCGTGTGCAGCCTGACGCGTTTACCCGAGATACTGACCGAACAACTGCAAAGCTTGGCCCAGCGTTTCCAGATCCCGTGCATCGCCTTGGCATTGCTCGACGAGCAGGAACAGGGTTGGAAAATTCATCAGCAATACGCCAGTTTCGATGCGCCGCAGCTTTGGCAAACCGGGCAACGCCTGGGCACCGGTCTCGACAGCCTCAACGGCTCCGCGCCCCAGCACCTCAGTCTGATGGAGCATGCGCGCCTGCAAGGCACCTTCGGCAATACCGAAGGTTTCGTCGTGCCTTATCACGACGCTCAAGGGGTGGCGGCCTGGTTGCTGTGTGGTGGCTGGTCGGTGCAGCGACGAGCGCCCGACGTCGGGATGATTGACTGGTTGCAATTCGCTGCCGCGCTCGCCGCGCCCGTGCTGGAGCGCTTGCGCGAACACCGGCATCACCTGCAACTGGAACGCCTTGAGTCGCTGCAAGCGCTGCTCGGCACGGGTTGGTGGGAGGTGTTCAGCGACAGCGCTGAGGTGCAATTGGCGCCCTCGCTGGCTGGCACGCTGAACCTCGGGATCTCGCGTTTACCCGTGCAGGCCTGGCTTGATCAAGTGCACCCGGCGGACCTCGAAGAGCTGCGCAGCCGCCTGCAATCCTTACAGGATGAAGGCACGCCACTGCTGCTGTGTGTGCGCCTGCATCCCCTCGATAACGCCTCGACACCCGCCTGGTATCGCTTGCAAGGCCAGGCCCTGGGCGTCGGCAAGAACCGACGGCTGGTCGGTTTCATGCTCGACATCAGCGACATCAAGAACCAGGAACAAAACGCCGCCGCGGCCCATGCGCGGCTGGACAATCTGATCGCCCGTTCGCCCGCGGTCATTTACGTGCAGCGCTACGTCGAAGGCGCGTTGCAATCGACATTCTTCAGCGACAGCCTGGGCCCGTTGCTCGGCTGGACCCTCGCCGAATGCACCGACGCGGCGTTGGTCGAACGGCTTCATCCCGAGGACCGCGACCGCTATTTCGAACGCACCCGCCAACTGTTGCGCGAAGGTTCGGTGAGCAGCCGCTATCGGCTACGCGACAGTCGTGGCGATTACCACTGGTTACTCGATGAAGCCAAGCTGCTGCGCGATGACCTTGGCCTGCCGGTGGAAGCCGTTGGCTTGTGGCTGGACGTCACCGAAGCGACCCTGGCGACCGAGCGGGTCAAGCAGAGCGAGGAGCGTTACCGGATTCTGGTGGAAGACTCGCCAGCGATGATCTGCCGCTATCGCCCGGACCTGACCCTGACCTTCGGCAACAAGCCACTGGCGACGTATCTGGAGTGCACGCCGGAACAGTTGCCGGGGGTGAATCTGGGCAGCTGGATGTCCCCGGA
This sequence comes from Pseudomonas sp. NFX224, assembly GCF_048565165.1. Taxonomy (NCBI): domain Bacteria; kingdom Pseudomonadati; phylum Pseudomonadota; class Gammaproteobacteria; order Pseudomonadales; family Pseudomonadaceae; genus Pseudomonas; species Pseudomonas sp. NFX224. The sequence continues at coordinate 2,285,844 of NZ_CP183416.1, forward strand.
ACAGCGCAAGGCATTCACTCAGCGTCTGAGTCAGTTGAGCCTTGAGTTTCCGGTCAGCACAGCGGAAATCAACCTGCAATTGCCTGGCCGTGAACATGCGTGGTGGGTCTGGTCGGATCGCGGCGTGTTCGACCAGCAAGGCCAATTGCTGGAAATTCAAGCCGTGGGCCGCGACAACACCGAAGTGCGGCGCTCGCAACAGCAACTCACGCAAAGCGCGAAAATGGCCACCCTCGGCGAAATGGCCACGGGCCTGGCCCATGAAATCAATCAGCCGCTGAACGTGATGCGCATGGCCATCGTCAATGTCCTCAAGCGCCTGAGCAACGGCGATGCGCAGATTGATTACCTGACCGACAAACTCAACCGCATCGATGCACAGCTGCAGCGCGCCGCTCGGGTGGTCGATCACATGCGCGTGTTCGGGCGGCGCTCGGAAATCGAAGATCATCCGTTCAACCCGATCCAGGCCATCGAAGGCACGCTGTCGTTGCTGGCCGAGGGCATGCGCGGCAAAGGTGTGGACTTACGCATCAGTGAGACGGATTTTGAGGTGTTGGTGCGCGGCCATGTCGATCAGCTTGAACAAGTGCTGATCAATCTGATGGTCAACGCCCGGGATGCATTGCTCGGCAAGCGTGAAGGCAATCCTGAATTCAAACCGTGGATCGCCGTGCACGCCGAGCAACATGAGCAGTCGGTGCGACTGTGGGTCGAGGACAACGGTGGCGGCATTGATCACCGTTTGCTGGAACGGATTTTCGAGCCGTTTTTCACCACCAAACCGGTGGGCGTCGGCACCGGCCTGGGGCTGTCGGTGAGTTACGGCATTGTCGAGAACATGGGCGGCACACTCAGCGTCGAGAACGCCACCGAAGGCGCGCGGTTTTGCATTGAATTGCCGGTTGTGCCGCCGGATCAGATCACCAGGTAGGCTTTGCCTTTCTCGCCGCAGGTCAGGTTGAAACCGACGTCGACTTTGTTGATGTCGATGCCGAGGTTCATCAGCAGATTGTCCACGATCGGGTCGACCAGCGGTGCGAGCAGGCCGCTGATGGCGGTGATCAATAGTGAAACGACGTCTGACAGAACTGACAACAGTGAACTGAGCAACGACCCCAGCAGGCTTCCGATAGTGGGCGCGTGCTTGATCAGGGTGACACCGCCCAGCGTCCCTTTCAGGCTGCCCACCACTCCGGACACTGCGACCGGGTGCGTGGGGTTCGGCGACACGTTGATCTCATGGGGATTGGCGAAGGTGTAATTAGGCTCGGTTTTACCGGCAATCGGACTGTCGATCATGATTTCGCTGCCGCCACCGCCGAAGGGGGTTCGCGCACCACAGGTGAACAGGTGACAGGTTTTCGAACCGATATCGACTAGAGGCAACGGCGACAGGCTTGGAGCGGGTGAGGACGAGAGCCAGATCGCGTCGTCGATCTGTCCGACTTTGACTTGTACCACCGCAATGTTGGTGGTGGCCGTGAGACTCTTGCTGTTCGGGGTGGCACAGGAGTAATCGGTCACATAACTACTGCCCATGCCCGCTTCGATACCGACGTCGAGGCTAAGTCCATTGGGCAATATTTTCAGATCCGTCTGCGTGCAGTTGCCGAGAATGCAGCCAGGCCACAGCAACGTATTGACCGCCCCCACCACCGGAGTCAGCAACGAGTTGACCAGTTGCAGAACGGAGTCGATCAACGACAAATCAACCGCCACCAATATGCGAATCTGCGCCGTACTCACATAAATCCTGTTCACCCCCAACGGTGCGACTTTCGCCAGCGCCGGGTCACCCACTGCCGAAAACTGCGGCGGCTGAATGACTTTTATACGGGTGGTAACGCCCGCCAATCCCAACAAATTCACCGGCAACACGGCGTTCACCGCGCTGTTCTTGTTGGCCAGTTGGACAACCCCCTGGATCAATTGGAACAGTTGCACCGTAGCGTCCAACCCTTGTGCTTGCGCACCGGTTTGCAGTTGCAGCAGATCACCCAGCTTGATGGGCGACGTGGCGGAGGCCGACAGTTGCAGATTGGCCAACGCAGCTTTGACCTCAACCGTGGCGCCGCTCTGACCCGCTACAGTGGCCGCAGCCTTGATGAACTGGGTGACACTGCCTTGCGTGTCCAGCAGCGCGGTGTAGTTGCCGGCCGTAACGCCCAATTCGATGGCGAGCTGATCCATGAATTTCAGCAGGTTGATATCGGTCTTGACCAGGCCGTCCCAGCCGCCGACGGTCAGGTTGACATTGCCCCCCAGCAGCGTCGAAAACAGTGGGTTCAACAGGTTTGATTTCGCGCTATCAACCCCCAGCAAGGTGCTGCGGATACTCAGTTGCGCCAGCGTCTGTTTGGGCTCGGCGGCGACGGCGGTGGCACTGAGCCGGGTCGTGAGGCTGACCGGTCCGCCGGACAACAAGGCACCGATGCCCGCCGCCACGCTGGTGGTGACCGGACGGCTGACGGTGACTTGCACGGCTGCGGTTTTCGTTGCGTCGGCGGTGAATGCTCGCAGGTTATCCGCGCCAGTCTGCAAGCTGCCGCAATTGACCGCCAGCGTGTTGTCCGCGTCGACGGTAAACCCGTTGCGCGCCGCACTTTCAGTAGCGTAGGTGGCGGCACTCTGGCCGGACTTGCAGTTGCCATCGCGGGCCACAGCTTCGAGTGCAGCAACATCAGCCACCCGTTGCAGCTTGCGTTGTTCCAGATAAAGCCTGCCGGAATCGATCACCAGCAGTGTGAACCCCAACGCCAGCGCCAGGGTGCCGGCCGCCATCAATCCAATCGCCCCCCGTTGCCGGGCCGGGCCGCGAAACTGCATGCGAGGCGACATCGCGCACTCCTTTGCCGGCGCACTGCCGAGCGCTACCTCCGTTGGTTAGAGCAGTGTAGACACAGGCTGACGTTACTGCTGGCAACTCGCCAGCCAAGACCACAAAAACCCCTGTGGGAGCCAGCCTGCTGGCGATGGCGCTGTATCAGTCAGCATCTGTGTCGACTGACACTCCGTCATCGCCAGCAGGCTGGCTCCCACAGGGTAACGAGATGATTATTTGGGTGGATAGTTCGCCAAAATCCGGGTCACCGTTTCGCGTATGGCATTGCTGCGATCGGAAGGGTTCGGGGTGCGGCTGAGCATCTGTTCGTCGCTGCCGCGCCACACGAGTTTGCCGTCCTTGCCGTCGAGCAGGTCGATCTGGATGGTCGCTACCTTGTAGTTGACCAGACGGGTTTCGTTGTACATCGGCGCGCCCCAGTAGCCGTTCCACGGGTTGCCCCAACCACCGCCGTAGTTGGTGGTCACCTGTTGCTGGCGCTCTTCGACAATCAGGTAGGTCTGCACATTCAAGTCACCCTTGGCACCCGCTGCGGCCGGGCGCAGGCCGCGCTGATCGAGTTGATCGGCTACCGACTGGCGGATGCGCTGCTCGGTCAGGTCGCTCTTGATTCGTGGGTCATCGGGGCGGTATTGCAGGACCGGTTCTTTCCAGCTCCAGCTGCGGTAGGCGGCGAAGTCGCGGCTGGCATCGAAGTCATGATTGACCTGGTTGGCGGCGCAGGCACTGAGCAGCGCGACCACTGCCAGTAAAGCGAAACGGCGGAACATGATGATTCTCCGATTGAAGACATGAACCTGCGAAATGCTTCTTAACTACAGAAGCTAACTAGGAGGATACGCCGACATTGCCTTTTCTACAGCCTCCCGTATGGCATCCACCTGCTGGCTTTGCGTGCCCCGGTTGCTGGTTTCGGCGCTGGAACTCCACACCGGCTGGCCGCTCTGTGCGTCGAACAGATCCACATGCACCACCACGACCTGTTCCTGATAGGTGCGGATGATCGGCACTGTGGCGTAGCCACCGTAGCCACTGCCATAGCGGTTGTAACCGCCATAACCACCGTAGTAGCCACCGTCGTAGTAATCATCGCGAACCTGGCGCAAACGGGTTTCCATCCGCAGATCGGCACTGACGAACAGGTCTGCCGGACGATTGTCATGCAGCGGACGCAAGCCGCGTTGATCAAGCGCACTGCTGACCGCTTCGGCGACCTGCGCCGAGTCTGCCCACGCGGTGCCCGGCGGCATTTGCCCGTTGAGCCAGGCCCAGCTGCGGTAGCGCCCGTAGTCACGGGGCGGCGCCGGGTAGGCGCTGCGGTCGAAGGTGCTGGCCGCCTGCGGTGGCGCCGGTGGAATGGGGTTGGAGGACGCCACATACGGGTTGCTGCCCTGACAGGCAGCCAAACCCAGACAGATCACCAACAACCCTGAGCGACTTTTCATTTCGGGCTCCGATCAGACCGGCCGACAGATCCAGTGCAAGTAACGCCCAAGCCCGGCAAAGCTTGGGTGACGGCGGTGCGCCAGTTCCATTTCGAGCAAATCCAGCAGTTCGGCGCGGGCCTGGAATTCCACCGGCATATAGTCGTGAAAAACCCGCACCCCGCTCTGGCTTTCGACCTGCCACAGGCCTTCAAGTTGCGCCGCCAATTCCCGTGGATCCAGCGGCTGTTGCGGAGTCAGGCTCTGCTTCTCGCCCGCCATGTCGTTCTTGCGCATCTTGCGGAAATGGCCCTTGAGCAAGTTTCGGTAAATCAGCGCATCGCGGTTGTAGAACGCCAGTGACAGCCAGCCATCGGCCTTGGTCAGTTGATGCAATACCGGCAGGATCGCATGGGGCTCGGCCAGCCATTCCAGTACGGCGTGGCACAGCACCAGATCGTAGGGTTCGGTGAGCTGGCCGAGCAGCTCCTGCCACGGCGCCTGAATGAACGTTGCCGTTTGACCGGCCTCGGCGAAGCGCTGGCGGGCGCCTTCGAGCATCGGCTCGGCAGGCTCGGCCAACGTGACGTCATGCCCGCGTTCGGCCAGCCACAACGACATGTGGCCAAGCCCCGCGCCGATATCCAGCACGCGCAGCGGTCGGTCCGGCAGGGTTTCGGCAAGGTCGGCCTGCAACACTGCCAGGCGAATCGCGCCTTTGGCACCGCCGTAGATTTTTTCCGCGAAACGGGTCGCCAGTTGATCGAAATGACGGTCGCTCATCAGCTGAACCTCCGCTCGCTGTCGGCCAGTTTGCTGTTCACCACTTCATTCATGTCCAGCCCCAACTCGCCGCACAGCAACAGTAGATAAAGCACGATGTCACCGATTTCCTGGCCGGCATGGGCCAGTTTTTCCGCCGGCAACTGCCGTGACTGGTCTTCGGTCAGCCACTGGAAAATCTCCACCAGCTCGGCCATTTCGACACTCGCGGCCATGGCCAGGTTTTTCGGGCTGTGAAATTGCCGCCAGTCATTGCGGTCACGAATGGCGTGCAGGCGTTCGGTCAGTTCAACAAGGTTCATCGGGCTCTCCTGAAGGCGTATAGCTTCGGGGGGATGGCGAGTGAAGGCAAGTGACAAAGAGTGGCCGGCTCCCACAGGTACAGCGCAACCCTCTATGCTTGTGGGGAACTCGGTACGGCGATCAATGGCCCAACCGTGCATCTCATTCATCAGGACGCTCATTCCATGCAGGTAGAAGGTTTTTTCGAATGGCTCGGTCAGGCCCTTGGCTCCGTCATCCGTTTCATCGTTGATGCCCTCAGTGGCCTGTTCCAGTTGGTGAGCCGTGCCAGCAGCAACTTTGTCGAAGGCTTGTCTCGTGCCCTGGGCATGGACACCTCGATCATCAGCATCGCTATCTTGATCCTGGGCCTGGTGCTCTTGTGGTCCGCGATCCGCGCGTTCATGAATGCGGCGTTCATCATGGGGATCATCTGGCTGATGCTGGGGCTTTGGTTGCTCAGCTGGATCATGCACTGACACCCCCCACATTCGATCGCGGCAGATTGCCGATGTGCCGCTACAATGCCCGCTCCCCCAAGGAGCCTGCATGTCCAACCTGATTGCCGACTGGCGCGACCATCCTACCCATCTTCGGGTCTGGGCGCTGGCGGCGCCGATGATTCTCTCGAACATTTCCGTACCGCTGGTGGCGCTGGTCGACAGCACCGTCATCGGTCACTTGCCCCATGCCCATCAACTCGGCGCCGTCGCGGTCGGGGCCAGCCTGTACACTTTTCTGGCCTGGGCCATGGGCTTTCTGCGCATGGGCACCACCGGGTTCGCGGCTCAAGCCGCCGGGCGTGGCGATGGCGCGGCGTTGCGGCAGATTTTGTTGCAGGGCCTGCTGTTGGCCATGGGCCTGGCAATTGTGCTCGGCGCCGTGGGCGTGCCGTTGAGCGGGGTCGCGCTGCACTTCATGCAGCCGTCGGCGGAACTGGACCAGATGACCCGCGAGTTTTTCCACACGCGGCTGTTCGGCCTGCCGGCGGCACTGGCCAGTTATGCGCTGGTCGGCTGGTTCCTCGGCACCCAAAACGCCCGTGCTCCACTGGCGATTCTGCTGACGACCAATCTGGTCAACATCGCCCTGAACCTGTGGTTTGTCCTTGGTCTGGAATGGGGCGTGGTCGGTGCCGCCCGCGCCTCGGTGATTGCCGAGTGGACCGGCGCATTGATCGGCCTGCTGATGACTCGCCACGCCTTGGGCGCATACCCCGGTCACATCGTCTGGGCTGCATTGCGACGGTGGCAGAGCTGGCGGCCGCTGCTGGCGGTTAACCGCGACATCTTCCTGCGCAGCCTGGCCCTGCAATCGGTGTTTTTCCTGATCACCGTGCAAGGCGCGCGTTTGGGTGATGCCACTGTCGCTGCCAACGCCCTGCTGCTCAACGGCTTGCTGCTGACGGCCCACGCGCTCGATGGCCTGGCCCACGCCGTGGAAGCCCTGTGCGGGCATGCCATCGGAGCCCGTGACCGCGATGCCCTGCGTCGCTCTCTGGTGGTGGCGGGCGGTTGGTCGTTGCTGGCGAGCCTGGGCTTTGCCGCATTGTTTCTGTTGGCCGGGCACTTGTTCATCGAGATGCAGACCGACATCACCAGTGTGCGTGACACCGCGTTCATCTACCTGCCCTACCTCGCCGCGCTGCCATTGATTGCAGTCTGGAGCTACCTGCTCGACGGCTTGTTCATCGGCGCCACCCGCGCCCGTGAAATGCGCAACGGCATGCTGCTGACCGTGGTTTTGCTGGTGCCGTTCGCCTGGGCGTTGCAAGGTTTGGGCAACCATGGATTGTGGATAACTTTCCTGCTGTTCATGGCGTTGCGCAGCCTGACCCTCGGTGTCATCGCCTGGCGCCTGCGCCGCAACGACGGCTGGTTCGCCCGCGCACACTGATCGAAGGGTGTTCAGGATTGATCGCTCTGCCAGCGGTTGCGCAGGCCGTCGAGCCGCTCCTGCTGGGTTTGCCCGGTCAATGGCGATAAAAGCGATGCGTAAGGATGCAGCAGGCGCAACCATAACCAGTCATCCAGCACCGGGCGCTCGCTGAAACCCAGCGCCAGCCCTTCCTGCAAATGGCACCACAGGCGCGCGTAGTCCGTCGCGGTGGACCGACTCCAATGCCAGGCGTGTTGTTCGAGCAGGCAGGTTTGCAGCTTTTCCCGCTGCCGGGGGCTGAGGTTTTCTTCGACGGTCAAAGGGCTGACGGCCACCCCGGGATTGAGCAACTGCTGCCAGCCCTGACTGCCGATCGCCCGGTCGGCCCAGGTGCCACCGAACCAGCGCATCTGGCTGATCGGCCCCAACCAGCGAGTCAGTTCCCCGGCATCACAGGCATCGAAAAAGTAACTGGCGGTGTGCGGGTTGTAGTAACTCAGCAAGGCGCGATGGTGCAGGCCGAAGCTGACCGTGAGCATACGCCGCAAGTGCGCCAGCAACATCGATGTCGAGGCCTCGCTGACCAACAGCAAGCCACGCCAGTGCTGAGCTTCGCGCTGGCATACCTGGGCCAGCGCCGGGCAGCTACGCAGGTCAATCAGCGCCGGGCCTTGTTCGCGCAACACATGCCATTCGGTAGTTTCGAACAGCCAGAACCATCGGGCCTGGGCAAACCTGCTTTTCAACATCACACCCGCCTGCGGCACATCCAGCAACAGCCATTGCGCGATCGCATCGGGCGTGTGCACGGCGTTCATGCCGCACCGCTCTGGCCAAGTCGCATTGCCACCCGGCAGGTGCACAGCGCCTGCGCGCAATGATTGAAGCTGCCGCCACCGGGTATCAGACACAACATTAGCAAGGGCTCACCTGAACGCAGCCAGTCCTGCACGCCTTCGGGCGGGTGTCCATCGACGGGGGCGGCCCCCATCGCATCAGTCTTTTCACCCTGCTTGGGCGGGTGAAGAACCCCGGTAATCAATGGCTGATCCGGATCGCCTTCGATGAAACTCACCACCACCTCCACACCTTCGTTCAACGACACGCCACTGGCCGCTTTCAACTGCGGCGCCAACGGCAGCCAACAGTGGCCGGGCGTTGCTCCTTCACCCTGATACGACCAGTCAAACTGCACGGCCACCGGTCGTGACGGATCCGGCTGTGGCTCATCAACACTCACCACCCATCCCCGTTGCAGACTGTGCATCCTCGGCTTTGGCGCGCATTGCGGTGACTCGAACGGTGCAGCCCAGTGCATCGCACGCACCTGATTACGGTAAGGAGTGTGCGGGTCCTGGCTGCCCTGATGTTCGACATGGGTCAGCAGCCACAGCTGATTCCACTCCTTGACCGGATGGTCGGCCAGCGGCATCCATTGCCCGCTGCGCAACGTCGCCAGATCCGTGTGGCATTCAGCACGTTGCTGCACGCTGTCGGCACATCGCTGCACCTCAAAGCGTCGCACCGACGATGGATCACCCTCGCGCCTGAAGACCGCCACGTCACCCACGGGGAAATGCGCCTGCCCATCGGCGAACACCACGCAGTGCCCACGTGCGGGGGACTCAAAGTGATAGTGAATCCGCTCCTGGGCACACAACCGTTGCAGGAATTGCAGATCCGATTCGCGGTACTGCGTGCAGAAATCCCGCAGCGGATAATCATCATCCAGCTCGAAGCACCGGTCCTGGCCGACAATTCCGTGTTCCCTGAGCACCTGGTCGAGGATTTGCGGCACCGAACGGGCGCTGAAGATTCGCTGGCTGACTCGCTGGGCCAGGCACGAAAGTTTCGGCCCAAGCCGCACATGGCAAAGCCTGAGCGTCGAACCATGGTCGCGCTGCACCAGTTCATGCAATTGACCATGGACGCTGTTTCCCACTGGCCCGAAATGCAAGACGGCCGAGCGGTACAGCAGACTGGCGAGGTCGAGTGCCGGGTCGTTGATCAGCAGATCCACGTCGAACACGAACGGCTCGCTGATGGCTTCTCTACCGGTAAAGGCCAGGACCTCGAAGGCGTCGGACAGACCTGCTACGACCAGACGAAATTCAGGTTCGTTGACTGGATCGAACATCGGCGATTCTCTACAGGAGGGACAGCCGGGGATTCTCGCCGAGAGACATGGCCGAGTAGAGAGGCGAAGGACAACTTAGGAAATGACCTACGCGAAAAGAAGACCAAATGGCTTGGATAGCCGAGGACGTAGGTCGTTTCGCGTGAAAAAAGAGAGTCGCCGCACCAGGCCATCTGAAATTTCCGCAGCGTGCGGTACATTTTCAGACAACCTGATGTGAGCGGGACTTACCTCAGGAAGACAGGTAAGACGAACGGGTCAGGCCCAGACGCAGGGCATCGAGGAACTGGGTGCGCTCGGAGGCACTGATGCGGGCATTGGCGCACTTGTCGCGGTAATGGGTCATCAGCTCTTCGGGCGACAAGTGCACATAGCGCAGCATGTCTTCGATGGTGTCGTGGGTTTCGATACCGGCGTGGTACACGCTGCCATCGGCGTTCTGGTAGATGTTCACCGAATCGGTGTCACCGAACAGGTTGTGCATGTCGCCGAGAATTTCCTGGTAGGCGCCCACCAGGAACACGCCCAACAGATAATCCTCGCCTTCGTTCAACGCGTGGACCGGCAGGCTGGTTTCAATGCTCTGCTCGTCGACGTACTGGTTGATCTTGCCGTCGGAGTCGCAGGTCAAATCCTGCAGCACGGCACGGCGCAGCGGCTCTTCGTCGAGACGGTGCAGCGGGATGATCGGCAGGACCTGATCGATGGCCCAGGTGTCTGGCAGGCTCTGGAATACCGAGAAGTTGCAGATGTACTTGTCGGCCAGCTTGTCGTTGAGCTCGTCCAGCACCTGACGGTGGGAACGCTGACGCGCCTTCAACGAGTTGTGCAGGCGACGGCACACGGCGAAATAGCATTGCTCGGCCAGGGCTTTTTCGGCCAGGGTCAGCTTGCCGTCGGCGTACTGCGACGCCACGTCGCTCATGTAGTGCGTGGCGCGCCAGTAGGTTTCGGTGACCATCTCGATATCGGTCGGGCCCAGCAGGTCCACCAGCCACTGCACGGTTTCCGGCAGCGCTTCCTTGTTCTCGATCTGCGGCACGTCGTCGTTGTGTTTCTCGACGTCGGTCACCTGGATCACCAGCATGGCGTGGTGCGCAGTCAGGGAGCGGCCGCTTTCGGAGAAAATGTTCGGGTGCGGCAGGTTCTGCGCGTCGCAGAATTCCTTGAGCATCCCGACCACGACACCGGCGTAATCGTCCATGTCGTAGTTGATCGAACTGGCGTTACGCGAGTGCGTACCGTCGTAGTCCACGCCCAAACCACCGCCGACGTCGATGTGGTCCACCGGCAGGCCGAGGTTGCGCAATTCGCCGTAGTAACGGATCGCTTCCTTGAACCCGTGCTGGTAGTCCGCGAGGTTGGCGATCTGCGAACCCATGTGGAAGTGCAGCAGGCGAATGCCCTGATCCAGGCCAGCGGCGCGGAAACGCTCGACCACCGACAGCAGCTGTGCCGCCGACAGACCGAACTTGGATTTCTCGCCACCGGTGTCCGCCCACTTGGACGAGGCCAAGGACGACAGGCGCACACGCAGGCCAACCTGTGGCTTGACCTTCAGCGAAGCCGCTTCTTCGATCACCAGGCCGACTTCGGATTCTTTCTCGATCACGATGAACACGTTGTGGCCGAGCTTCTGGCCCATCAAGGCCAGGCGAATGAACTCGCGGTCCTTGTAGCCGTTGCAGACGATGGTGCCGCCCTTCGGCGCCAGTGCCAGCACCGCCAGCAGTTCAGGCTTGGAGCCCGCTTCCAGACCGATGGACACGTTCTGGGTAGCGATGATGTTCTCGATCACCGCTTCCTGCTGGTTCACCTTGATCGGGTACAGCGCGGTGTACTTGCTCTGGTATTCCAGACGCGCAATGTTGGCGTCGAACGCACCGGTCAGCTGACGCACGCGGTCTTGCAGAATGTCCGGGAAACGAACCAGCAACGGCAGCGACAGGCCGCTTTTGCGCAGCTGGTCGACTTGTTCGAACAAGTCGATAGGCGAACTGCTCGGACCGTTCGGACGAACTTCGACGCGACCGGCGTCATTGATCGCGAAATACCCGGCCCCCCAATGGCGAATCCCGTAAACACTGCGGCTATCCGCAACTGTCCATTGGCTGCCATCGTCTTTGCGTGTGCGTCGTACGGACATCGAAGTCCCCTATAAAGAAGTCATAGTGCGTCGCCTGGATTCAGGCCGGCGCAGTCTAAAGAATGAAAATGACGGTTCGTCAACGAGGGGGTAGACCCCGCCGACGGCAGTGAGTTTAGAAACCGGTCATGAACAGGCTCTGTGAAAACCATGGTGACGACGCCGGGCCTGAACGCAATCAGGACCGGATCAAGCCGCAGGTGGGTTTCACAGAGGCTGCTAGCCGCCGGACTTCTTCGCTTTGAAACCGAGCTTGATCAGTTCAGCCAAGAGTAGCTCGACATGATCGCCCTGGATTTCAATGATCCCGTCTTTCAACGCCCCGCCGGTGCCACAACGTTTCTTCAACGTGGTCGCCAGCTCCTTGAGCGCGTCTTCAGCCAACGGCACGCCGGTGATGGTCGTCACCGTCTTGCCGCCACGGCCCTTGCTTTCGCGACGCACGCGAGCAATGCCGTCGCCGGCCGGGATAACGGTCTGTTTGCAGATGCAGGCGTCCACCGGTTTACTGCAATCCGGGCAATGACGACCTGCGTCGGTGGAAAATACCAGGCCACCTAAGGCGGCGAAGGATGCGGCTTTTTTGGCCACCGGCAATCCTCTTGGGAGGACAAAGACTGGTCGCAGCACTCGGGAAGTGCCATCGACCGCGAAGCCCCACTCAGGCAGGGGCAGCGCTACTGAAACGGTACAACATGCATTTCACTGCAGGAGCGAGCCTGCTCGCGATGGACGTCAACGATAACGCACGGCATCAGGCAGCACACGTCGTCCTTGCGTTTTTCGCGAGCAGGCTCGCCCCTACAAAAGGTCGCGCAGTGTAACGGCAAAAACGCCGATTGCTAAGGGCCAATCAGCGCCAATTTATGCCTCTTTTGCGACGTCCTCGCCACGGGAACGAAGATAGCGCTTCAACGCGGCCAAAGAGTCCGGGCAGTAAGGCTTTTGCTCGATTTCCTGCATGACCTGTGCAATGGGGATAAAGCGCGCTTCCAGCACCTCTTCCGGCTGCAGGATCAATGGGCCGTCCCACACCGCCGAAAACGCCGAACACCACAGGCGATTGCCGGTGTCCTCGAAGAAAAAGTGATCGTGGGCGCTCAACGCCACGCCGCTCACACCCAACTCCTCTTCCAGCTCCCGGGCCGCCGACTCGGCATAGGTTTCCGTGGCAAGCACCATACCGCCCGCCGCGACGTCCCAGTAACCGGGATAAATAGCCTTGCTCAACGTCCGCCGATGCACGCAAAGCTCACCGGCGGAGTTGAACAACATAATGTAGGTGCCGCGCCCGATCAGCCCGCGCTCACGCAGCTCGGAACGGACAAGGGCGCCGAGCAGGTTGTCTTGCTCGTCGACCCAGGCGATCTGTTCAGCATCCGAGGCCGCACGGTGCGCAGCCTCTCTGGCGTTATCGACCATGACTCAGCCCTGATTGAGCAATTGACGCAAATCGATCATCGCCGCGTTGGCCCGGGAAATATAGTTGGCCATGACCAGCGAGTGGTTGGCCAACACGCCGAAGCCGCTGCCGTTGAGGATCATCGGGCTCCAGACCGGTTCCTGGGAAGCCTCCAGCTCACGAATGATCTGGCGCACGCTGACCGTGGCGTTCTTCTTGGCCAATACATCGGCGAAGTCGACTTCGATGGCGCGCAGCAAGTGCGACAAGGCCCACGCCTGGCCGCGAGCTTCGTAGAACACGTTGTCGATTTGCAGCCATGGGGTTTCGACGATTTCTTCGTCAACCTGCGGCGCTACACCCGGTGCCACGACCTCGGTCTTCAGCGCCGTGTTGAGCTTGACCCGGCCAACGCTGGCCGACAGGCGTTGCGACAACGAACCCAGGCGCGTGCCGACATCGCCCAGCCAGTTGTTCAGGTTGTCGGCACGGGCATAAAACAGTGCGCTCTTCTGGTTCGGGTCGGACAGACGCGCCTGATAGCGGCTCAGGGAGTTGATGCCTTCCTGATATTCGGACTCACTGGACGGCAGCACCCAGCTCTTGTTGTCGAAGTTGAAACGCGGCTCGGCCTTGGCCAGGTCGGCGTCTTCAGCGGACTGCGATTGCGAGCGCGCGAAGTCTTTACGCAGTGCACGGCTCAAATCACGCACCTGCACCAGCACGCCATATTCCCAGCTCGGCATGTTGTCCATCCACAGGCCCGGCGGGAAACGGTCGTTGGAAATGTAGCCGCCCGGCTTGGTCAGCAACGTGCCGGCAACGGTCTTGAGGGTTTCCACCGTGGTGTAGCCGATCACCATTTGCTTGCCTTCTTTCTCGGCAGCCATTTGCGCCGTCTGCTGCACCGGGAACAACTCGGGCTCCTGGCTCCAATACCAACCGAGAGCAATCGCCACCAACAGGTAGAGGCCGATCAACGTGGCCAGCGCGCGGCTGAACAACAGGCCACCCAGATAACTGCGGGTGGCCGATTTCGGCTCAGCGGCACGTTCAGGTGCGCTACCGGCGCGGTTCTTCCAGTCCAGCATGGCGATTTCCTTTCAATTACTTGGGTTCATCGGTTCGACCACAACCATACAACAACGTGCCTTGGCCCGGCACCCGACGTCGGGTTAATGAGGAAAATTATCCGCCCGCAGCCTCTAAGGGAATCCCTGAGCCCCCTACACGCGAAATTGCTCTTCTATTTACTTCGACGAAAAATCGAAAGAGCCTGACAGACGAGGTTCACTTTCACCCTCGGAAATAGCTGTGTGAACAGCAGTAAAACCCTTGAAAGCCCCAGCTAACAGACACTTCACGAGAATCAGCATTCGATTATCGACTCATGAGTCAGAAACTGAATGCGCTCGCTTGGCAGATTATTGACGTACAACTCTCATGTTATTGAAAAGAGATGCTAGCATAGAGCCACCAGTCGACCTCAGCGTGCCCCCTAATCAGTAGTCAGGATATGACCGAGCCAGCAGACCCCAGCCGCGAGCGCCTCAAGCACCACTTTGCCCAGCGGGTAATTCATCAGGCACGTCAGATACTTGAGATATGGCAGCGCCTGCAACGCAGCGAGTGGTCCACTACCGATTTGTCGGAACTGAGCGAGGCAAACCTGCGCCTGCTGCGTTTCGCCGAGCGCTTCGAACAGCCGGAACACACGCAACTGGCACGCCACATCGGCCAGTCGCTGGAGGCTGTCGACGCCAATCGCGGACGCCTGAGCAGCGGCCTGATCACCGACCTCAACCGTTTGATGCAGCGCCTGTCGCGCACCGGTCTGCGGCATGGCGATCAGCTCGACCAAACGTTCCTGCCGCCGCTGCGCAAGCCGATCTACGTGATGCTGCAGGACCATGACCGCGCCGAACGCCTGGCCAAACAACTGGAATTCTTCGGGCTCAGCGCCCAGTCCCTCGACAGCGTGGCGGCGTTTCGCTCCTCGATGGTCGAGCGCCTGCCTGCTGCGATTGTCATGGACGTCGACTTCAGCGGCCCCGGCGTTGGCCTGAAACTGGCCGCCGAAGCCCAGGAAGGTCTCGATCATCGTTTGCCGCTGCTGTTCTTCAGCCTGCACGAAACCGACACCCCGACCCGTCTCGCCGCCGTGCGCGCCGGTGGCCAGGAGTTCCTCACCGGCACCCTTGAAGCGTCGAGCCTGCTGGAGAAAATCGAGGTCCTGACCTGCGTCGCCCAGTACGAGCCTTATAAAGTGCTGATCATCGACGACTCCCGCGCCCAGGCCCTGCACACCGAGCGCCTGCTCAACAGCGCCGGGATCGTCACCCGCACGCTGATCGAGCCGATCCAGGCCATGGCCGAACTGGCGGACTTTCAGCCGGACCTGATCATCCTCGACATGTACATGCCGGCCTGCACCGGTACCGAACTGGCCAAGGTGATCCGCCACAACGACCGTTACGTCAGCGTGCCGATCATTTATCTCTCGGCCGAGGACGATCTGGACAAGCAACTCGAGGCCATGAGCGAGGGCGGCGACGACTTCCTGACCAAGCCAATCAAGCCTCGGCACCTGATCACCACCGTGCGCAACCGCGCGGCGCGGGCGCGTAACCTGAAGGCACGGATGGTCCGCGACAGCCTCACCGGTCTGTACAACCACACCCACATCCTGCAATTGCTCGAAGATTGCTCGTTCCGCGCTCGCCGGGAGAGCAAGCCGCTGAGCTTTGCCATGCTCGACATCGACCACTTCAAGCGGGTCAACGACAGCCACGGGCACCCCATGGGCGACCGGGTGATCAAGAGCCTGGCGCTGTTTCTCAAGCAGCGGTTGCGCAAGACCGACTTCATTGGCCGATACGGCGGCGAAGAATTCGCCATCGTCATGCCCGACACCGACCTCGAAGCGGCGTGGAACGTACTGGATGAAATCCGTCAGCGTTTTGCCGAAATTCACTACCCTGCCCAGCCGCAGGACCTGTGGTGCACCTTCAGCGCCGGGGTGGTCGAACTGTGTGAAAACTCCGACAGCCTGTCGATGGCCAGCCTGGCCGACGAGGCGCTGTACCGTGCAAAAGGCGCCGGACGCAACCGCGTGCAGGCCGCACAGACGTCAAAGCAAAGTGCCACTTTTTCATCTCAATCGACCCCTTCCGTCATAACCCTGTAACAGAAACGCAATAACTTCAGGCGCTTACCATTCTGCCGTTGGTAGTCCCGCGATGCGCCTGAAGCTGCTGACCAATCTCAACACCGTCCTTTTAGTTGCCGTGTGCGTGGCCCTTGGCGCCACGCTCTGGTGGTCGCAAAAAGCCCTCGAACGCCCCTATCTATTAATGGAGCGTTACCTGGGTTTGTCCCAGCAGTTCCAGAATGAAGTGGCGCGCAATGTCGAGGACTACCTCGGCAATGGCGACGCCCTGCGCTTGAGCAGCGCCAGCCAGGCCATCGATAACCTGCAAAAGGAACTCGGTGAGTTACCACCGGCGCTGGCTGAAACCTTGCGCCCCAGCCTGTCGAACCTCAATGACTTCAGCAAAACCGACTTGCTCGCCGCTGGCAAACTTGCGGGCGACCCGCAGGCCCTGTTGCTGCAAGCCGAGCGCGAACTGAGCGCCAGCCTTGACCAACTCAGCCAGTACGCCAAAGGTAACCCGACCTACCTGACACCGCTGCTCACCGCGTCCCAGCATCTGGGCAAACTGTCGCTGGCCCGGGACAAACTGGTGAGTAGCGGTCGCAGCGAACTGACCGCCGATGTCGAGCGCGAAGTCAGCAATATCCGCACCCAAGCCGAGCAAATCGACGCCTTGCCGTTGCTTGGCGTGGCGGTCAGCAGCGAATCGAACACCGATGATTTCGCCGCAATGATGGGTCTGGAGAACACCGAGAAAGCTGTCGCCGAAGACGCCGGGGTCGGTTTCAAGCGCGAACTCAACAGCCTGCTCAACCGCTACCCGGCGGAACTGGCACGCACCCGTGACCAGATCCGGAAACGGGCCGACCTCAGCACCGCGACGCACCTGAAAATCGCCGACGTGCAGCACGCCATCGCCGGCCTGGAGCCGGTGGTACGTGCCCAGCACGGACAGATCCAGGGCGAAGTGCGATTGATGCAAGGGCTGATGATCGGCCTGATTCTGCTGATCGCGCTGCTGATCGACACCCTGCAACGCAAACTCGCCCGTACGCTGACCAACCTCGCCCCCGCCCTGTCGACCTGGGCCGAGGGTAATTTCAGCCAGGACATCCAGTTGGGCAAGACCAACCGCGAACTGCATGACATTGAGGCGTCGCTCAATCGCTTGCGCACCTATCTGGTGGCCCTGGTGGGGACCATTCGCCTCAACGCCGAACAAGTCGCCGGCAGCAGCCGCACCCTGGCCGAGTTGAGCAATGAACTGCACAGCGGCGCCGAACATCAGGCCGGAGACACCGCGCTGATCCGTGATTCCCTCGGTGAGCTGGAAGCGACCATCCAGCAAGTCGCCGGAGACGCCAGCCAGGCCGCCGACGCCAGCCGTCATGCCGGGCTGGCAGTGGAGCAGGGGCAAAAAGTCATCGGCCTGAGTCTCACCGGCCTGCATGCGCTGGTAGAAGAAGTACAGGGCAACGCGCAGATGATCGAACATCTGGCCGAAGAATCCGCAACCATCGGCGGCGTGTTGACGGTGATCCGCTCGATCGCCGACCAGACCAACCTGCTGGCCCTGAACGCCGCCATTGAAGCCGCACGTGCTGGGGAAATGGGCCGCGGTTTTGCCGTGGTGGCCGAAGAAGTGCGCTCGCTGGCGCAACGCACCGCTGGCGCCACGGCCGAAATCCAGACCTTGATCGCCGGCCTGCAAACCGCCGCACGGCAATCGGTCGAGGGCATGCGCGCCCAGGTCGAACATGCCGAGGCCACGGCCAACCAGGCCCAGGCCGCCGACGGCGCGCTGGATAAAATCGTCGGGGCGATCCAGACCATTTCCGATACCGCCGTCCGCATCGCCGATGTCACCGCCCAGCAGAGCGGCGCCGTCAGCGAAATTCGCGATCACAGTGAGCGGATTCATCAATTGGGTGGGGATAACTTGCTGCGCATCGGTGAAGGGCGTGAGCAAGGGGAGAATCTGCTGGTGCTGGGTGGGCGACTGCATACCGCCGTCCAAGCCTTCCGCGTCTGATCGATCGCCTTCACTGTAGGAGGGCGGCGACAGCGTGCGCTCTCAGCTATCATGCCGGCATCATTGATACGCGAGATTGTCATGCGCCGTTTGCTCTGCCTGCTGCTTTTAGTCTTCGCCCTGCCGGCCGCCGCCACCGGTCTGCTGGAAAGTCGCCCCAGTTCCACCCTGGGATCGATCAACAACAGCGCCGACTTTCTGCCGGTGCGCGAAGCGTTTCAGTTGAGCCTGGTAGAAAGCACGCCGCAATCGATCAAACTGCGCTTCGTCGCCACCGAGGGTTATTACCTCTACCGCCACCGCTTTCAATTCCGCGCCGATCCGGCCGATGTCGTCCTTGGTGCGGCGCAATTGCCCGACGGGCAAAAAAAGCACGATGAGTACTTCGGCGATGTCGAGGTCTACCACGGCATTCTCGATGTAGAACTGCCGCGCACCGATCAGCGCGCCTTCACCCTGGCCGTGACTTATCAGGGCTGCGCCGACAAAGGCCTGTGTTATCCGCCGGAAACCGAGCGCCTGAGCATCGACGGCAGCGGCAGTCCTGCAACGATTCATGACTGGGGCTGGCGCGAACTGGCGCTGTTCTTCCTCGCCGGCCTCGGCCTGACCTTTACCCCCTGCGTGCTGCCGATGCTGCCGATCCTTTCCGGCGTGGTGTTGCGTGGTCAGGTCGGCGGCTGGCGTGGTTTCAACCTGTCGCTGGCTTACGTGCTGCCGATGGCGGTGTGCTTCGCTTTGCTCGGTGCGTTGATGGGGATGTTCGGCGCGCAGTTGAATCTTCAGGCGCGGCTGCAATCAGCCTGGGTGCTGGTGCCGTTCGCGATGTTTTTTGCCGTGTTCGCTTTGGCGATGTTCGGCGTGTTCGAACTCAAGCTGCCGCAAGCCATCAGCACTCGACTGGACCGCATTGCCGGTCGCACCGAGGGTGGTTCGCTGTGGGGCGCGGCGGTGCTCGGCGTGGTTTCCAGCCTGTTGGTTTCGCCCTGCGTTTCAGCACCATTGGCCGGCGCGTTGCTGTACATCAGCGCCAGCGGCGATGCCTTGGGCGGCGGCTTGAAACTGTTCATGCTCGGTCTCGGCATGGGTGCGCCGTTGTTGCTGGTGGCCACTGGCGGCGCGGCGTGGTTGCCGAAAAGCGGACCGTGGCTGATCTACGTGAAAAACGCGATTGGCGTATTGCTGCTGGGGCTGGCGATCGGCTTGCTCAGCCGGGTATTGCCAGGCCAGGTCACTTTGCTGTTGATCGGTTTGCTGGCCGCTGGCGTCGGGTTGTTCATGGGCGCGCTGGAGTTCGTCTACAAGCCGCCGAGAAAACGCCTGGCTCAACTGTTCGGAATGTTCCTGCTGTTTTATGCACTGGCCTGCTGGTATGGCGGATTCAGCGGGCAGAGCGACCCGTTCAATCCGATCGGCCAGTCGCGCACGGTCGCCGGCAACGAGCCTGCACCCGACACCAGCCGCTGGCAAACCGTCAGCACCCCGGCAGACCTCGACCGCGTTCTCGCCGAAGCCAGCTCGTCCAGCACCCCGCTGCTGCTCGACTGGTACGCCGACTGGTGCATCAGTTGCAAAGTCATCGAGCACGAAGTGCTGAATGACACTACCGTTGTCGAACGCCTCAAGGGCTACCGCCTGGTCCGTTTCGACATCACCGAGAGCAATGCCGAACAACGCGCACTGCTCGACCGCTACAAACTGTTCGGACCACCGGCCCTGATGTTTTTCGGCAAAGACGGTGTCGAACGCGCCGATGTGCGGGTGATCGGCGAGATCAATGCGGCGGACTTCGCCGAACGTGTCGCCAAAGCGAATGACCGGATTTAATCAGGCAGTCATATATTTCGCGCAAACATCGGTCATCGTGCTGGCTATTGCAGAGAACTGGACAGTCACAAAGGCTTTGCGGCATAGTCGCCGGGTTCTGACAATTGCACACGGATAACAAAGGAACAGCCGATGGCGACGCTACTCGTCCTGCACGGACCCAACCTGAACTTGCTCGGCACCCGCGAACCGGGCACGTACGGCGCCACGACTCTGGCGCAGATCAACCAGGACCTGGAACGCCGCGCCCGTGAAGGCGGCCACCATTTGCTGCACCTGCAAAGCAACGCCGAGTACGAATTGATCGACCGCATCCACGCGGCTCGCAGCGAAGGCGTTGACTTCATTTTGATCAACCCGGCAGCTTTTACACATACAAGTGTCGCATTACGTGACGCGCTGCTGGCGGTGAGCATCCCATTCATCGAAGTGCATTTGTCTAACGTGCACAAACGCGAACCTTTCCGCCATCACTCTTACTTCTCCGACGTAGCGGTGGGAGTGATCTGCGGCCTTGGCGCCAGCGGTTACCGACTGGCCCTGGAGGCCGCCCTGGAACAGCTTGAACAACAAGTTAACCGCCCCTGACCGACCCTTGGGAGTTGATGATTCATGGATATCCGTAAAGTTAAGAAACTGATCGAATTGCTGGAAGAGTCCGGCATCGACGAGCTCGAGATCAAGGAAGGCGAAGAGTCCGTACGCATCAGCCGCCATAGCAAGACCCCGGCTCAGCAGTACTACGCACCGGCTCCAATGCCTGCTCCGGCCGCCGCGCCTGCCGCTGCTCCGGCTGCCGCAGCTGCACCAGCCGCTCCTGCTGCACCAGCGCTGAACGGCACCGTTGCCCGTTCGCCGATGGTCGGTACGTTCTATCGCAAATCTTCGCCAACCTCGCCGTCCTTCGTTGAAGTCGGCCAGACCGTGAAGAAAGGCGACACCCTGTGCATCGTTGAAGCCATGAAGATGATGAACCACATCGAAGCTGAAACCAGCGGTGTGATCGAATCCATCCTCGTTGAAGACGGCCAGCCGGTTGAGTACGACCAACCGCTGTTCACCATCGTTTGAACCGCGGAGAGCCTTTGATGACTGCGAAGTTGGAAAAAGTTCTGATCGCCAACCGCGGTGAGATCGCCCTGCGGATCCTGCGCGCTTGCAAAGAGATGGGCATCAAGACCGTCGCCGTTTACTCCAAGGCTGACAAGGAACTGATGCACCTGGGTCTGGCAGACGAGTCCGTCTGCATCGGCCCGGCATCGGCCGCCCACTCCTACCTGCACATTCCGGCAATCATCGCCGCCGCCGAAGTGACTGGCGCCACCGCCATTCACCCGGGCTATGGTTTCCTCGCGGAAAACGCCGACTTCGCCGAGCAGGTCGAGAACTCCGGCTTCGCCTTTATCGGTCCGAAAGCTGAAACCATCCGCCTGATGGGCGATAAGGTTTCGGCCAAGCACGCGATGATCGCCGCTGGCGTACCGACCGTTCCCGGTTCCGACGGCCCGCTGCCGGAAGACGAAGAAACCGCTCTGCGCATTGGTCGCGAAGTCGGTTATCCGGTGATCATCAAGGCCGCTGGCGGCGGCGGTGGTCGCGGCATGCGCGTTGTGCATAAAGAAGAAGACCTGATTTCCTCGGCCAAACTGACCCGCTCCGAAGCTGGCGCGGCGTTCGGCAACCCGATGGTCTATCTGGAAAAATTCCTGACCAACCCACGTCACGTGGAAGTTCAGGTCCTGTCCGACGGCCAGGGCAATGCCATCCACCTGGGCGACCGCGATTGCTCGCTGCAACGTCGTCACCAGAAAGTTCTCGAAGAAGCGCCGGCACCGGGCATCGACGAGAAGGCTCGCCAGGAAGTTTTCGCTCGCTGCGTCAAGGCGTGCATCGACATCGGTTACCGTGGTGCAGGTACTTTCGAGTTCCTGTATGAAAACGGTCGCTTCTACTTCATCGAGATGAACACTCGTGTCCAGGTAGAGCACCCGGTTTCGGAAATGGTCACCGGTATCGACATCGTCAAGGAGATGCTCAGCATCGCCGCCGGTAACAAGCTGTCGTTCACCCAGGATGACGTGGTCATCCGCGGTCACGCGCTGGAATGCCGGATCAATGCCGAAGACCCGAAAACCTTCATGCCGAGCCCTGGCACGGTCAAGCACTTCCACGCTCCAGGCGGCAACGGCGTTCGCGTCGATTCGCACCTGTACAGTGGATATGCCGTTCCGCCGAACTACGATTCGTTGATCGGCAAGCTGATCACCTACGGCGCAACCCGTGACGAAGCCATGGCGCGCATGCGCAATGCGCTGGACGAGATCGTGGTCGACGGGATCAAGACCAACATCCCGCTGCACCGCGACCTCACCCGCGATGAAGGCTTCTGCAAAGGGGGCGTGAACATTCACTACCTCGAGCACAAGCTGGCTGGCGAGAAGCACTAAGCTTCGACCCGATCAACAAAGCCGCCTTCGGGCGGCTTTGTTGCTTCTGGACATTACTGCGCACCGTATCTTTGTGGCGAGGGAGCTTGCTCCCGCTCGGTTGCGCAGCAACCGCAAAACCATCAAGCCGGGCCAGAGAGATCCGTTTCTGCCATTTTGGGACCGCTGCGCGCTCCAGCGGGAGCAAGCTCCCTCGCCACAAGTTTTTCGTTCACACCTGAACACTACCAACCCGGTCGTCATCCGCCCCGCGCTCGCGTAAACTTGCGCGCTTCTCGCAGCCCGCTAGGCTGCAATCAATATTTTTCAAAGGTGCCCGCCATGCCTTGGCTGCAAGTCCGTCTCGCCATCAGCCCAGAACAAGCCGAAACCTACGAAGACGCTTTCCTTGAAGTGGGCGCCGTATCGGTGACCTTCATGGACGCCGAAGATCAGCCGATCTTCGAGCCGGAACTCAACACCACGCCACTGTGGTCGCACACGCACCTGCTGGCCCTGTTCGAAGGCGGCACCGAGCCTGGCCCGGTGCTGGCCCATCTGGAATTGCTGACCGGCAGCCCGCTGCCCGAACATCACAGCGAAGTGATCGAAGACCAGGATTGGGAGCGCAGCTGGATGGACGGTTTCCAGCCAATGCGTTTCGGCCAGCGCCTGTGGATCGTGCCGAGCTGGCACGCAGCACCGGAGCCGGATGCGGTAAACCTGCTGCTTGATCCGGGCCTCGCATTCGGCACCGGCACTCACCCGACCACCGCACTGTGCCTGGAATGGCTCGACGGTCAGGACCTGAAAGGCTGCAACGTGCTGGACTTCGGCTGCGGTTCGGGGATTCTGGCGATTGCCGCCCTGCTGTTGGGCGCCAAGGAAGCGGTCGGTACTGACATCGACGTGCAGGCGCTGGAAGCCTCCCGCGACAACGCCGGGCGCAACCATATTGCTGACGAGCTCTTCCCGCTGTACCTGCCGGAAGATCTGCCGCAGGTTCAGGCCGATGTGCTGGTCGCCAACATTCTCGCCGGCCCACTGGTATCCCTGGCACCGCAACTGTCCGGTCTGGTCAAGTCCGGCGGGCGTCTGGCGCTGTCGGGCATCCTCGCCGAGCAAGGCGATGAGGTCGCCGCCGCCTACGCCAAGGACTTCGATCTGGACCCAATCGCCAATCGCGATGGCTGGGTGCGCATCACAGGCCGTCGGCGCTAGAATGAACGCCTGCACAAACCGGATCGCCGCATGACCGACAGCTTCGTCACCCAGTGCCCGCATTGCCAAACCAGCTTCCGCGTCAGCCACGCTCAGTTGAGCGTGGCACGTGGTGTCGTTCGCTGTGGCTCTTGCCTGCAGGTGTTCAATGCAGCCAAGCAATTGCTTGAGCAGGCTGGCAAAGAGCCGGTCGCTCCGACTGTCGTCGAAACACCACCAGCCGCGGAGCCCCGGGCCATCAGCCAAAAGCAATGGTCCGCCGCCGAGCTGGATCTGGACAGTCTCGACCTCGACGAAGAACTCGCCCGCCTCGAACAGCGGGAAATCCAGCCGACCACCGAATTCGGCCGGCCTCGCGAAGACAACCTCAGCGCGCGCCGCGACAGCGTCGAAAATGACGAGGAACCCTGGACCACCGACAGCCTGTTCAGCGAGTCGGTCGCCGACCGCACGCAAGCGGACAATGATCTTGATGACCTCGACACACTCGACTCGCCTGTCTCAGAGGAACCGCTGAACGAGACGGGCATACTTGCACGCACCGAACCGTCGCTGTCGCTGGAACCCGTGGAGCTGGACGACGAACCGCAGCCGCCGCAGCTTCGCCTGAACGATCCGCTCGACACACCGCTTCATCACGAACGCCTGTCGGCAACGACAACTGAAGAAATCGACGACGAACTGCCCTCGGTCGAGCCGCTGCGAAAGCGACGCGAACGCAGCGAACCGGGAGTTCGTGCCGAAGTCTTGCAAGACCTGACCGATGACCCACTGCAACTGGATTGGCAAAAACGCCGTTCCCCGTGGGGTCGCCGTTTTTTCTGGTTGTTGATGATCCTGCTCGGCGCCGGCGCACTCGTCGGCCAATACGTCGCGTACCACTTCGACGAACTGGCGCGCCAGGACCAGTACCGCCCATGGTTCCAGCAACTGTGCCCGCAAATCGGCTGCACCGTGCCTTCCAAGGTCGACATCGCGAAGATCAAAAGCAGCAATCTGGTAGTGCGCAGCCACCCGGAATTCAGCGGTGCACTGGTGGTCGATGCGATCATCTACAACCGCGCGACCTTCTCCCAGCCCTTCCCGTTGCTGGAATTGCGTTTTGCCGACCTCAACGGCCATCTGATCGCCAGTCGTCGCTTCAAACCCGGCGAGTACCTCAACGGCGACCTCGAAGGCATGGTGGAAATGCCTCCGCAAACGCCGATTCACATCGCGCTGGACATTCTCGACCCCGGCGCCAAAGCGGTGAATTACAGCCTGAGCTTCCACTCGCCCGAGTGAAACGATTCACTGCCCCCCGATTGACGACGGCTTTCTGACTACGCCCGCCCGGACCAAACCGCTGGCGATAACAGAATAACTGTTCAGATTTTGTTCAATTCGACCTTTATCCAGTCATCGAGAGCGGGTATCATGCCAACCCTTTTTCGAACTCTCATGATCCGGCCCCACAACAGGGAAGTCCTATGTCGGCGGTACGCATCGGTCCATATACATTACACAACGGCTTGATTCTCGCCCCGATGGCGGGCGTCACCGACCAACCCTTTCGTCAGTTGTGCAAGCGATTGGGCGCGGGACTAGTAGTCTCGGAAATGGTTACCAGCGACATGAGTTTATGGAACACCCGCAAGTCGCGGATGCGCATGATCCACGAAGGTGATCCCGAGCCACGCTCGGTACAGATCGCCGGTGGTGACGCACAGATGCTGGCGGATGCGGCCCGGGCCAACGTCGAACTGGGCGCACAGATTATTGATATCAACATGGGCTGTCCGGCAAAGAAGGTCTGCAACAAGGCCGCCGGTTCCGCACTGTTGAAAGATGAAGCACTGGTAACCGAGATCCTGCAGGCTGTCGTGGCGGCGGTCGATGTGCCGGTTACCTTGAAGATCCGTACCGGCTGGGACCGGGACAACAAGAATGGCCTGACGGTGGCGAAGATCGCCGAGCAGGCAGGCATTACGGCGCTGGCGGTCCATGGCCGCACCCGCGCCGACCTGTACACCGGTGAAGCCGAGTACGACACCATCGCCGCGATCAAGCAGGCGGTGTCGATGCCGGTTTTCGCCAACGGCGATATCGATTCGCCGGAAAAGGCCCGTTACGTGCTCGACGCGACCGGTGCCGATGGCCTGTTGGTTGGCCGGGCTGCCCAGGGGCGGCCATGGATTTTTCGCGAGATTGACCATTTCCTGCGTACCGGCGAGAAGCTCCCGGCGCTGGAGCTGGCCGAAGTGGAACGCATTCTGCTAGAGCATCTGGCTGCGCTGCACGCCTTCTATGGAGACGTGATGGGCGTGCGCATTGCTCGAAAGCATGTGGGCTGGTATCTCGCAACCTTGCCGGGCGCCAGGGAGTTTCGCGCCCACTTCAATCGTTTGGAAGATACGGAAGCACAATGCGCCAACGTTCAGGGCTTCTTTGCTGAACGTTACAAGAGCCTGACAGGGGACGGAGAGTGGGTGGCCGCATGACGATGATGACCGAGACTTTAGTGAGTGGAACAACACCCGTGAGCGACAACGTGAATTTGAAACAGCACCTCAATACCCCGAGCGAAGAAGGCCAGACCCTTCGCGGGAGTGTCGAGAAAGCGCTGCACAATTATTTCGCCCACCTTGAGGGCGCTGCCGTCACGGATGTGTACAACCTGGTGCTCTCCGAAGTCGAGGCTCCCCTGCTCGAATGCGTGATGAACTACGTCAAGGGCAACCAGACCAAGGCCAGTGAGATGCTCGGACTGAACCGGGGCACGCTGCGCAAGAAACTCAAGCAGTACGATTTGCTGTAAGCATTCAATCAAACCAGAAAGGCGCCCGCGTAAAACCGGTCGCCTTTTTTGCTGACTCCTTTGCTTTTGATGGAAATTGAGATGACCGACCAGACTACCCGCCTGCCGATCCGCCGCGCTTTGATCAGCGTTTCCGACAAGACCGGGATCCTCGAATTCGCCAAAGAGCTTGAAGCCCTGGGCGTCGAGATCCTCTCCACCGGCGGAACGTTCAAGCTGCTGCAGGACAACGGCGTTGCCGCAGTGGAAGTCGCTGATTACACCGGTTTTGCCGAAATGATGGACGGCCGGGTAAAAACCCTGCACCCGAAAATCCACGGCGGGATCCTCGGTCGTCGCGGTATCGACGACGCCATCATGAACGAGCACGGCATCAAGCCGATCGATCTGGTAGCGGTGAACCTGTACCCGTTCGAAGCCACCATCAACAAGCCAGGCTGCGACCTGCCGACCGCGATCGAGAACATCGACATCGGCGGCCCGACCATGGTCCGTTCCGCAGCCAAGAACCACAAAGACGTGGCCATCGTGGTTAACGCCGGCGATTACGCCAGCGTCCTGGAAAACCTCAAGGCCGGCGGCCTGACCTACGCTCAGCGTTTCGACCTGATGCTCAAGGCCTTCGAACACACCGCTGCTTATGACGGCATGATCGCCAACTACATGGGCACCGTGAACCAGGCTGCCGAGACACTCTCGACCTCCGGCCGCAGCGAATTCCCACGCACCTTCAACAGCCAGTTCATCAAGGCCCAGGAAATGCGCTACGGCGAGAACCCGCACCAGAGCGCGGCGTTCTACGTGGAGGCCAATCCTGCCGAAGTCGGCATCGCCACCGCGACCCAACTGCAAGGCAAGGAACTGTCGTACAACAACGTGGCCGACACCGACGCCGCGCTGGAATGCGTGAAGAGCTTCGTCAAGCCGGCCTGCGTGATCGTCAAGCACGCCAACCCGTGCGGCGTGGCCGTCAGCCCTGACGCTGAAGGCGGTATCCGCAAGGCCTACGACCTGGCTTACGCCACCGACACCGAATCGGCTTTCGGCGGCATCATCGCCTTCAACCGCGAGCTGGACGCCGAGACTGCCAAGGCCATTGTCGAGCGTCAGTTCGTCGAAGTGATCATCGCGCCATCGGTCAGCGAAGAAGCCCGCGCCATCGTCGCGGCCAAAGCCAACGTACGCCTGCTGGCCTGCGGCGAGTGGTCGGCTGACCGCGCCGCTGCCTGGGACTACAAGCGCGTCAACGGTGGCCTGCTGGTGCAGAGCCGCGACATCGGCATGATCAGCGCCGATGACCTGAAAGTCGTGACCAAACGCGCACCGACCGAACAGGAAATCCACGACCTGATCTTCGCCTGGAAAGTCGCCAAGTACGTGAAGTCCAACGCCATCGTCTACGCCAAGAATCGCCAGACCATCGGTGTCGGCGCGGGCCAGATGAGCCGCGTGAACTCGGCACGTATTGCTGCAATCAAGGCAGAGCATGCTGGCCTGCAGGTAGCCGGCTCGGTGATGGCTTCCGACGCATTCTTCCCGTTCCGCGACGGTCTGGACAATGCAGCCAAAGTTGGCATCACTGCGGTGATCCAGCCAGGCGGTTCGATGCGTGACGCAGAAGTGATTGCCGCCGCTGACGAAGCCGGCATCGCCATGGTCTTCACCGGCATGCGCCATTTCCGTCACTGATTCAACTCGATCCAAATGTGGGAGCTGGCCTGCCAGCGATAGCCTCTCCTCGGTCTAACTGATGAACCGGGTCGCCAGCATCGCTGGCAGGACAGCTCCCACAGAAAAGCAGCCTCAGTGCTGCCTCCAGAATTAGCGTCATCCGAGGTTTTTGAAATGAATGTTTTGATCATTGGCAGCGGTGGCCGTGAACACGCCCTGGCCTGGAAAGTGGCTCAGGATCCGCGCGTACAGAAGGTTTTCGTCGCGCCTGGCAACGCCGGTACCGCCATCGAAGCCAAGTGCGAAAACGTCGCCATCGACGTGCTGGCCCTTGAGCAACTGGTGGACTTTGCCGAGAAAAACGTTTCCCTGACCATCGTTGGTCCGGAAGTACCACTGGTCGCTGGCGTCGTTGACCTGTTCCGCTCCCGCGGTCTGGACTGCTTCGGCCCGACCGCTGGCGCCGCTCAGCTGGAAGGCTCGAAAGCCTTCACCAAGGACTTCCTGGCTCGCCACAAGATCCCGACCGCCGACTACCAGAACTTCACCGAAATCGAGCCGGCTCTGGCTTACCTGCGTGAAAAAGGTGCGCCGATCGTAATCAAGGCCGATGGCCTGGCGGCCGGTAAAGGCGTGATCGTTGCCATGACCCTGGCCGAAGCCGAAGACGCCGTGCGCGACATGCTGGCGGGCAATGCCTTCGGCGATGCCGGTTCGCGCGTGGTGATCGAAGAATTCCTGGACGGCGAAGAGGCCAGCTTCATCGTCATGGTCGACGGCAAGAATGTGCTGCCGATGGCCACCAGCCAGGACCACAAACGCGTCGGCGACGGCGACACCGGTCCGAACACCGGCGGCATGGGTGCTTACTCCCCTGCTCCAGTTGTGACCAGCGAAGTGCACAAGCGCGTCATGGACCTGGTGATCTGGCCGACGGTTCGCGGCATGGCCGAGGAAGGAAACGTCTACACTGGCTTCCTGTACGCGGGCCTGATGATCGACAAGGCTGGTAACCCAAAAGTTATCGAATTTAACTGCCGTTTCGGCGACCCTGAAACCCAACCTGTCATGCTGCGTTTGCAGTCGAGTCTGGTGTTGCTGGTAGAAGCGGCGTTGGCACAGGCGCTGGACAAGGTCGAGGCACAATGGGATCCACGTCCGAGCGTCGGCATCGTGCTGGCTGCAGGCGGCTATCCTGGTGACTACGCCAAAGGCGCGGCCATCAAGGGCCTGGATGCAGCGGCGGCACTGGACGGTAAAGTCTTCCATGCCGGTACTGCTCTCAAAGACAGTCAGGTAGTAACCGCCGGTGGTCGGGTGCTTTGCGCCACTGCCATGGGCGCCAGCGTCGATGCTGCACAGCAGCAAGCTTACAAACTGGCGGCCAGTATTGATTGGGAAGGCTGTTTCTATCGCAAGGACATTGGCTACCGTGCCATTGCCCGCGAGCGTGGCGAAAATCAGGAATAAGCTTCCATTCAGCCAGGCAAGGGCTTCGAGCCCTTGCCTGACTATTCCGGCGCCGCGCATAGTTATATTCTGGCATTAACCTACGAAGGGATTTCGCCGTGCGCTGGCTCAGGATTGCCATAGGTTTCACCGTCACTCTGCTGACCCTGCTCTGCATGCTCCCGGCTCAGGCCGGACAAGGCAGTGGCCTAGCGGTATTGCTCGACGAACAGGGCGACCTGCAACTGAGCGACATCCGCTCCGCTCGCTACACCAACCAATTCAGTCCTATCGACCTTGAACACATCACCGCAGCCGAACCCGATGGTGCGCTCTGGCTACGCTTTCGTCTTGCACCGGGCAAGCATGAGCAGCTGCTGAGAGTATTTGCACCCGACCTGCTGCAACTCAATATGTACGTGCTGGACGGCGACAAGCTGATCGAGCAATCGAGCACCGGCCACAAACAGCCCCAGGCTGACCGACCACTGCCCAGCAGCGACTTCATGCTGCCGTTGCCGCAAGTCGACAAACCCCTCGACGTTTACCTGCGACTGGTCTCCGAACACCAGTTACGGCCCTTTATCACCCTGCAATCGGCGGTGATGGCCGCGGCCAGCCAGAACCAGACGTTGATCTACGGCCTGCTGCTGGGCTGCATCGGCATGCTGATCCTGCACAACCTCATCCGTTACGCCTACACCCGCTCACGCAGCAGTCTCTGGCTCGCCGTCTGCGAAGGTTTGCTGATGCTCAGCCTGGTGCTGTTGCTGAATCTGGCCGGGCCCTGGCTGCCGAACTGGCAAGCCGTACAAACACCCGGCGCCTACCTCGCCTTGCTACTGACGGCACCTGCCGGTCTGATGTTCGCCTATCGCTTCTTCACCCCACTCGGCCCACACCCGCTGAACAAACTGATGCTCGGCGAGATCCTGTTCATTACGATCTGCGGCCTGTTGCTGCTGTTCGTCAACACATTGCCGCTGAACATCATCACCTATGGCCTGGTCGCCCTGGCGGGACTGACCATGCTGTTCGTCAGCACCTATCACTGGCAAAAGGGCTATCGCCCGGCGCGACTGTTCGTGGCGGCGATGGTAGCGTTCAACCTCGGCACGCTGATCATCCTGCCCGCACTGCTGGGGCTGACCCTGATCGAACCCCATGGCCTGATCACCACGCTGCTCGCGTTCATTTGCATCAGCGGCCTGCTGATGAGCATCGCCTTGAGCGAGCGCCAGCGCCGCATCACGGAAGATCGCTTCAGCATCAGCCGCGATCTGGCAGCCAGCAACGCCGAGATCAATGCCAAGGCCGAATTCCTGGCAAAGATCAGCCACGAGATCCGCACGCCGATGAATGGCGTGCTGGGTATGACCGAGCTGCTGCTCGGTACGCCACTCTCGGTCAAGCAGCGTGACTATGTGCAGACCATCCATAGCGCTGGCAACGAGCTGCTGACGCTGATCAACGAAATTCTCGACATCTCCAAACTCGAATCCGGGCAAATCGAACTCGACGACGTGCAATTCGATCTCAATGCACTGATCGAGGACTGCCTGAGTATCTTCCGCGCCAAGGCCGAACAGCAGAACGTCGAGCTCATCAGCTTCATCCAGCCGCAAGTGCCGCGGGTCATCAGCGGTGATCCGACCCGCTTGCGCCAGACCCTGCTGAGCCTGCTGGAAAACGCCCTGAAGAAAACCGATGAAGGTGAAATCCTGATCGTCGTCGCCCTCGATGAGCGCAGCACCAAACCGCGCCTGCGTATCGCCGTGCAGGACAGCGGCGAACCGATGGACGCCGAAGAGCGTGATGCGCTGATGCATGCCGAACTGCACAGCAAGCACTTCCTGTCGGCCAACCGCCTGGGCGGTAATCTGGGACTGGTGATCGCCCGTCAGCTGATTCGCTTGATGCAAGGCGAGTTCGGCATCAAGAGTGGCACCAGCCAGGGCAGCACCTTGTGGCTGACCTTGCCGCTGGACCCTGATCGTCTCGAACACCCGACCTCCGACCTCGATGGCCCGCTGCAAGGTGCGCGGGTATTGGTGGTGGATGACAACGACACCTGTCGCAAGGTCCTCGTGCAGCAGTGCAGCGCCTGGGGCCTGAACGTCAGCTCTGCGCCGTCCGGCAAGGAAGCCCTGGCGCTGCTGCGGACCAAGGCGCACTTGCGTGACTACTTCGACGTGGTCCTGCTGGACCAGAACATGCCCGGCATGACCGGCATGCAACTGGCCGCCAAGATCAAGGAAGACCCGAGCCTGAACCACGATATCCTGCTGATCATGCTCACCGGCATCAGCAATGCGCCGAGCAAGATCATTGCGCGCAATTCGGGGATCAAGCGCATCCTCGCCAAACCGGTGGCCGGCTACACCCTCAAGACAACCCTGGCCGACGAACTGACCCAGCGCAACAAGGGCCTCGCCGTCATGCAGCTACCCTCTTCCGGCCCGACGCTGCCAGTCAAGGTGCCCAGCGACTTCCGTATTCTGGTGGCCGAAGACAACAGCATCTCGACCAAGGTTATCCGCGGCATGCTGGGCAAGCTCAATTTGCAACCGGACACTGCCAGCAATGGCGAGGAAGCCTTGCAGGCAATGAAGGCCCAGCGCTACGACCTGGTGCTGATGGACTGCGAAATGCCGATCCTCGACGGCTTTTCGGCCACCCAGCAATTGCGCGCCTGGGAAGTCGGCAACCAGCGGACCCGTACTCCCGTGGTGGCATTGACTGCACACATCCTCGCCGAACATAAAGAGCGAGCACGTCAGGCCGGCATGGACGGGCACATGGCCAAACCGGTCGAACTCTCGCAGTTGCGCGAGTTGATCGAACACTGGGTTGCACAGCGTGATCTGCAGAACCGCACGGCGACACCAACGTCCTGAGCCGACAGCCCCATCGCCTGATAGACTCCCACTCGACTTCCCTCGCCAGTGAGCTTGCACCATGCTCCATGTG
Organism: Pseudomonas sp. NFX224; assembly: GCF_048565165.1. Taxonomy (NCBI): domain Bacteria; kingdom Pseudomonadati; phylum Pseudomonadota; class Gammaproteobacteria; order Pseudomonadales; family Pseudomonadaceae; genus Pseudomonas; species Pseudomonas sp. NFX224. Next base: position 2,318,288 of record NZ_CP183416.1, read on the forward strand.
TTGTTCAGCGTTTACCTGAAGATGCTGGTGCTCTACAGCCCGTTCTTCGTGTTGTCCTGTTTCATCAGCCTCACCCGCGGTTACTCACGCAAGGAACAACGTCGGCTGGCCTGGAAAGTGGCGACCGCCACGCTGGTCTCCAGTGTCTTGCTGTACCTGTTTGGCCGAGTGATTTTCGACGTTTTCGGCATCACCGTGGACGCGTTCCGCATTGGCGCCGGCAGCGTACTCTTCATCTCCGCATTGGGCATGGCCCAGGGCAAGTCGGCCGTGCAGACCGACAACGTGCAGCAGGACGTGACCATCGTCCCGCTGACCATCCCGCTGACGGTCGGCCCCGGCACCATCGGTGCCTTGCTGGTCATGGGCGTGAGCCAGCCGCACTGGGACGACAAGCTCACGGCCATTCTCAGTATTGCCCTGGCCAGCTTCACCGTTGGCGTTGTGCTGTACCTGTCCAATCACATCGAGCGCATTCTCGGCGACCAGGGGTTGCAGATTGTCAGCCGGTTGATGGGATTGTTTGTGTGTGCGCTGGCGGCGCAGATTATTTTCACCGGGGTGAAGGGCTATCTGGTGCCCTAGCGGCCACCCGTTTCCCTGCTCATCGCAACGTCACGATCTGCTCCTGACGCCGATGCTCCAGCAATGAAATGATAGTCGCGCGGGACAGGTCGTAATCCTCGCGCTCCACGAGCGCTTGATAGCTGCTGACTGTCAGGTTTGCGTTGGCCTTTTCAAGACTGAAACGCTGCGTAGCAAGACTCTTGGTCACCGGCTCGCCATTCTCGAAAGCAATCGTCAAGACGATCAGGTGGGTGCCTTCGGACATAACGCCCACCTGCAAGCGTATACAGCGTTCATGCTGTAGGGCATGCGTTCGCAGCAACTCATTGGGGGCTGAAGCCGTGTCTTGGCGTGAGAGTCGCTCCAGGCTTGCGGTCAGCGATCTTAGCGCCCCAGCTGGCACAGCCTGTCCGACGATCTGCGGCAACAACTCACGCAAAGTGAAACTGTCGGGCAGCGTTGCCGGAATGGTGACATGGCTATCGCTGTACAGTGTACCGCCCAGCGTCCTGACAGCCATCTTGTTCGCATACGCCCAGTCGGCAACCGTGCTGTCGTCAGAGTTTTTAAGCGAAGCCACCGTGTGCGCATAAAGCAGTGCGTCCAGGCCATCCTGCGTGTCAGCTTCAGATAATTCTTTGGCCACCACGATCATGCAGCCTGCGCAAACATAAGTACTGTAGTTCAACTCCGTGCTCATTGATTCCCCCTCTCAAAAAACTTCAAAGCACTGCCGAATGCCAGCCAATAAAATTCTTTATTACAACAGCGAACCTGATTGACCGGCATAAACACACACCTGTACTTATCAGGCGGTTTGAGCTGATTTAAACTCGTAAGAAAGTGCTTTTTGGCGATTTTCAGCCAACGCCTTCAAGAGCAATGGCTCGACCATCAAATAATCTTCTTCATCCATGTGCATGGTGGCAGCACCGTTGTAAACCTCGACACTGGAGGTACTCCACTCAACGAACAACACTTTGGTCGGCTGCACTTTGGCAAAGTACTGAACTGCGGCAATGGTCATGGTGATATCGCTGTCCGCACCTTCCATTGCCGCCGACATGCAGAAGTTCCCGCCTTCAGCTTTCTTGGCGTTGCGCTCAAACAACTTCAGCGCTTCCGGTTCATTCTTTAATGCCTCCATGGTCGAATCGGCCACGCTGGACAGCACCTTGAGCGCCGTCGCGCCTTTGCTGACCGCCACGCCAACCGCGGCATGCAGAATACCGAGTGCAACATTGTCCATCGTCAGCTTCATGGAGGTCGATTGATAGCGATTATAAGGCTCACTGAAAGCGAACCATCCCGCCAGTTTCATCAACCTCATGAACTCGTTGTACCGTTGTTCTTTCTGGCTGGCTGCCGGGTATTTAAGCAACGCCACCAGATCGGCGTACATATAGGTGTTTTTTACAATACGCTTACTACGCCTGGACACGCTTGCATCGAATCCGGCGATACCCGTCCCCATAATGGCGGTATTCAGTTCATCCTTGTCGATGGGAAGTTCAATACGGGAAGAGATGGAACGCGAACGGGGCCGCGGCAACTGCGCAATGAAATTATTACACTCGTGAATTAACGCAATACGTTCAGCCGGAGCCATTTTTTGATTGATAACTTCAGTCACTTTATTGATTCCTTTCAAATTAATTAATCGCCATTGGGGCGCAAGAACAAAACTAACGCCACAACATCAGCTAATCAAACAACAAGGAATTCAATTAATTTCAGAAAAACCAACCGGGTCATTATTAACCCCTTATAACAACCCGATTCCTATAATTGAGCGCGGCCCGAACGGGCCGCTTGAAATCAAGAAACAGGTTTCTCGCCATACCAGCGTGGCGTGTAGACCCACTCACCACCTTCGGCACGCGCAAAAACACAGGTCAGGGATGAACCGATCAGGACCATGGTGCGCATGTCGACCTGATCCGGGGTCAACTGGCCCAAAGTCGTTACCCGCAGTGTCTGTCCCGGGCGACCGATATCCCGGCCCAATACCACCGGTGTTTCCGGCACACGGTGACGGGCGACGATCTCCAGCGCCTGGCCCAATTGCCATGGACGAGAGCGCGAGATCGGGTTGTAAAAAGCCAACGCCAGATCAGCTTGAGCAGCCAGGTCCAGGCGCTTCTCGATAATTGCCCAAGGCTTGAGATTATCGGACAGGGACAACACACAAAAATCATGCCCCAGCGGCGCACCGGCCTGCGCGGCCGTGGCCAGTGAGGCGGAAACTCCCGGCAAAACTTCCAGATCGACGCTGTGCCAATGGGCGTCGGTGGATTCGTGCAACGCCTCCAGCACTGCCGCCGCCATGGCGAAAACCCCCGGGTCACCCGAGGAAACCACAACCACCGATCGCCCTTGGGCAGCCAGTTCGAAGGCGTGACGGGCGCGTTGCATCTCTTCGCGGTTATCGGTGCAGTGCAACACTTGATCGGCGCGAAACGGACCTGCCATGCGCACGTAAGTCTCGTAACCCAGCACATCATTGGCGCGAGCCAGTTCCGCCTTCACGGCGGGCACCATCAGTTCAGCGGCCCCCGGCCCCATGCCGATCACGGCCAAGCGTCCGCGAGAGCGGCCGATCTGCAACGGATCCAGCGGACTCTCGGCGACAGCGATGGCAATCGCATCGTCGCCAAGCACGGAAACAGGCTGGCCGACAGCGATGCGCACTAGCTCACCAACATCGGTATCCGCTTTTGCAAAACGTAGAGGAACGCCCAACTCAAGTGCCGCTTCACGTAGCGCGGGGCTGGCCATTTGCGTATCGGACGCCAACAGGCAGGTCAGTGATTGCACCGCGATTGCCGCTTGATGCAAAGCCCCGCGAACCGCATTCGGCAGATCGGTAACACCGCCACTGACCGCCACTACGACGTTGCGTGGATAGATCAACAGTTCGTTGGCCGACGGTGTCCGTTCGGTATGACCAACATGCACCGCCAATCGGGCCTGAGCATCCTCAGGCAATTGCGCTTGCGCCAACCAAGGCGCCGCGCCTTCGATGCGCACCGTTTCACCGGCCAGCAGATCGGAAACGAAACGCTTGCCCAACTCCAGATCACCGAGTGCATAGCCGCTGGGCGGGTTGAGCAGGCACGTGCCAAAACGCAACTCGCCGCTGGTGGTGATGGCCGGTGCAACGTGCAGATGGGCAGCAATCTCCCGCGCCATCACGTTCACGCCGCCCAGACCACCAAGCAACGGCACCACGGCACTGCCGTCTTCGGCCACCGCCAGTACCGGTGGCTCCGCACCCTTTTCCAGCAGCAACGGCGCCAGCGTGCGGATCACGATTCCCGCCGCGCACAAGGCGATGATCGGCGAGCCCTGTTGATACAGCTCGCGCAGAGTTGCGCCGAATTCGCCATAGGCACGGTCTGCGCCATCGACACGTTCGGCCAGGCCATGAATCAGGGCACCGGGATAGACCTGCTGAATTGTGCGCGCGGTCGCGAGACTGCCGTTGCCGAGAATGACAATCGCTGGAACTGGAGGGGTCATCAGCCTTGCCACCTTTCGCCGGGAACGATGATCAGCGAGAAGTACGGCGAGGACATCGGTTCGACCTGATCCAGCGGCACGATTTTCTGGTTGGCCATGGTCGCGCGCTCGACGTACAACGCGCGCTCGGCCAGTCCGAGTTCTTCGAGCACCTGACGAACCTTGGGAAAGTTGCGCCCCAGTTTCATGATCACCGCCGCATCGGCATCGGCCAGGCGACGCATGAGTTCGTCGTGGGGCAACACGCCGGACAACACCGACAGGCTCTGATTGCGATACACCAGCGGCGCACCCAGTACCGAGGCACCGCCGAGCATCGAGCACACTCCCGGCACGACTTCGGCCTGATAGCGCTCGGCGAGCCGGTCGTGCAGGTACATGTAGGAGCCGTAAAAGAACGGATCGCCTTCGCAGATCACCGCCACGTCGCGACCGGCATCGAGGTGCGCCGCGAGCTCTTCAGCGGCGTCATCGTAAAAATCGCTGATTACCTGCTCATAGGACAACGGCGCCGGCAACGCTTCGGTGGTCACCGGGTAAACCAGCGGCAACAGGTTCTGCGCTTCCTGCAGATGCGCCTCGATGATGCCGAACGCATTGCCCTTTTTACCCTTGGCGACGAAGTACGCCACCACCGGCGATTCGCGCAGCAGGCGCAGGGCTTTCACGGTAATCAGTTCCGGATCACCCGGGCCCACGCCAAGGCCGATCAAACGTCCAGGTTGCTGCATCATTCGATCTCCGTGGCGAGGGCATTGACGGCGGCGGCGGCCATGGCGCTACCGCCCAGGCGACCTTGCATGATAACGAAAGGCACACCACGGCTGTCTGCCGCCAACGCTGCCTTGGATTCGGCGGCGCCGACGAAGCCCACCGGGAAGCCGAGGATCAACGCCGGTTTCGGTGCACCGGCGTCGAGCATTTCCAATAAATAGAACAGTGCGGTCGGCGCGTTGCCGATCACCACCACGCTACCCTCCAAATGAGGCCGCCATAGCTCCAGCGCAGCGGCGGAGCGGGTGTTGCCCAACTCTCGAGCAAGCTCCGGAACGCTCTCGTCGCGCAGTGTACAGATCACCTGATTGTTCGCCGGCAACCGTGCGCGGGTCACGCCTTCGGACACCATCCGCGCATCACACAGGATCGGTGCGCCGGCAGCCAACGCATCACGCCCCGCCTTGCCCGCACCTTCGGAAAACTGCAAACCGTCGATGGCATCGACCATGCCGCAGGCGTGTATCACCCGAACCGCAAGTTTTTCCAGATCGGCCGGAATGCGCGCGAGGTTGGCCTCGGCGCGAATGATCGCGAAGGAGTTGCGATAGATCTCCTGACCGTCGCGGATGTAATCAAGCATCAAGGGGGCTCCGTGAGCGGGCGTCGAGCAAAGTCGCGACCGCTTCAATAGTAAGGTTGCGTGCGTGCAGGGCGCCGAAACCGGGCTGCGCTGCATCGCGAAAATAGAGATCGTAGTGACCGGGGGCGACGGCCAGTAATGTGACCGGCGCAATGTGCGCGGCGGCACAGGAACGCGGGCAACCGCTCAGGTGCACATTCAGCGCCTGCCCGTGACGTTGCAGCAGTGTCGACAGTTGCAGGGCATCGCCCTTGGTCTCGGCCAGGCCTTTGCCACAGCCGTTTGAACCGGTGCAGGCGATCAGTCGTGTCAACGATTGTCCGGGGTCGCACAACAGGCCCAGCTGTTGCAGGCGCTGTATGGCGCCTGCGAAATGTTCATGACGGATATTGGGCAACAGCAGGCTCTGCCACGGTGTGAACCGCAGGTGGCCGTCGCCGAACTGCTCGGCCAGTTTTGCCGCGCCTCGCAGCATGGCGGGATCAAGTCGCCCCAGCGGCGGCACGGCGCCCACATAAAAAAGATTGGCCTGAGCCTGGGCGTGGGCGCCAATGTGCAAGACCGTCGAGTCCGGGGTGCGTTGCCAATCACTGACGGCCTGGATGGCAACACACTCGGCCAGTCGACTCAGAACGCTTTCGATTGAGTGCTCAGCCAGCAAATGACGCATCCGCGTTTGTTCGGGGCGTGCCAGCTCAAGGAACAACTCAAGCAGCGCAACCACCAGACAAAGACCCTCGCCCAGTGCAACCGAGCCGATGGGCCGGTCAGTGGGGCATCCGGCCAGACCAAACGCCAGGCGCGTCACGCCGTCTCGTTCAAAGGCCGAGAGCCATACATCATGGGGATGTTCAAGCATCGCTAAACGCTCGCCGCCGTCGAGTTGTACGGCAAACTTGGCACTCAAGTCGTGGAAGCACTGACGGGTTTGCAGCGTGTCGAGAATCCGCTCAGCCAATGGGCGCGTATCCAGCAACATCTGCCGATCGATCCCGGCACTCGGGCTGAGCATCAGGTTGCGCACATCGTCGCCCGCCGCCGTGCGCGGGCCCAAGCCTGCAATCAGCAGCGCGTCGATCAACGCACTTTGCTCACTGCCGATTCCGCGGATCTGCAGGTTGGCGCGATTCGTTGCCTCAATCGCCCCGCTTGCATAACGCTCTGCCGCATCGGCCACCGCCACGGCCTGAGCGCTGCTGAGCGAGCCACCGTTCAACTTGATCCGACAGATACCACCGTCCAGCGCCGGAACAATACGCAGCAACCCCGGACAAGCCGAGGGGCGTAGGGCGGTGGACAGTGGGCGTTGGTTCAAGGGGGACCCGTTCAGGTAGCGAGGCGATTCGCGGGAAAAGTGCGCCGTATTATGCCTGCTTTGCTCCACCGCATGAAAAGACTCCGGTCGGATATCCTGTGCGTCCTGAACAGAACCCCGCGTAATGGCCGTTGCCGACAGTTACTGCATCGTCAGTTCAATCTCCCTCAGGCGCATTTCTTTAACGGCCTCTTGAAGAGGCTCCCTGTAAGTATTGATGCCCCGCCGGTTTATCGCGAAGCGCCGTACGCGAACATCGAGCTGTGATTGCGGATTGGCCACTTCCCAGAATAAAAATGAGCTGCCCCAGTTAGAACCGAGCAACCGCACATTGGTCAGCACGATCTCAAGTTCGCCATACCGGTTGTATTCAGCGGGCAGGAAGCGGAAGTCACCTGACTGACTGGCACTGGAGGTCAATAGTTGAAGCGCCGCAGGGTTGTTTTCGAGCAAGGTGAAGGTTTCCTTCATCAAGCTCAACTTCGCTCGGCTGACCTGCGTCGACAGAGCCTTTGACCACGCGTCCATCAAGCGGCCCGTAAAGTCGTTATCGACGACAATCACGGGTTGGTGCTCCAGACTCCAGCCGACAGACCAAAGCACCCCCGAGTAAAACTCGAACCATTGAGCGGGGTCTTGCTCTTGGTCATGGCGAAGGTCTGCGCAACTCTCCGCCCAACGCATGCTGTTCTTGATGAACTGCCTGTCGTCTGCGGATAAGCCTGGATAGTACGCCAGTAAATTGCTGTCGAGTACTGAGGCGGCCTTTTCAAGGCGTGGCGTTGTCGTTTTCTGAGCGTCCTGCAAAGTAGTATCCATGGTGTTTCCCCTGCCTTCCTGGCATTGGTTGATTGAACCTTGAGGGTTTAATCCAAGGCGAAATTCACACTAACAACAAAAAACCACCGGCTAAAAAAACATCATCAACATTTGATGTCAGCCCCAGCACGACAGAGAAGAGAACGCAGTCAGCCCGGGAAAGCCGCGTTATCATGCCATCCAACATCGATGAACGCGTGATTGAGGAACGGCATGACACCCTGGCTGACGGTAGTAGGCATCGGTGAAGACGGTTTCAAAGGTCTGGGCAAAAACGCCCGGCATGCGCTGCTGCGTGCCTCACGGATCTTCGGCGGTCAACGGCATCTGGATTTATTGCCGCCGTGCATTCGCGGTGAACGCCAATGCTGGCCGAGTCCGTTCTCCGTCCAACCAGTGCTGGCGCTGCGTGGCGAACCTGTCTGTGTGTTGGCGAGCGGCGATCCAATGTTCTTCGGTGTCGGCGCCAGCCTCGCCCGGCAACTGCCCAACGATGAAATGCTGATCCTCCCGGCGCCCTCGTCTTGCTCACTGGCCGCTGCACGCATGGGTTGGTCCTTGCAGGACGTGGTCACGTTGTCAGTCGTTGCCCGTCCCGTCGCCGCGCTCAGCGCACAATTTTTCAGCGGCGTGCGCTTGCTGGTGCTGAGCAACGATGGAAATAGCCCCGCCGCCATCGCCGCACTGTTGCGTGAACGAGGCTTCGGCCCGAGCCGGATGACGGTGCTCGAACATTTGGGCGGCACCGCCGAGCGGCGTATCGACGGCACCGCCAATGACTGGGCCGATCCGCTAATCGCCGACCTGAACCTGATCGCCATCGATTGCCTGGCTGAACCCACCGCGCTGCGCCTGTCACGACTGGCCGGGCTGCCGGACAGCGCATTCAGGCACGATGGCCAGATCACCAAGCGCGACATCCGCGCAATCACCCTCGCGCGCCTGGCCCCCACCCCCGGCGAACTGCTGTGGGATGTCGGTGCCGGCAGCGGTTCGATCGGCATCGAATGGATGCGCGCCCACCCGAGTTGCCGGGCACTGGCCATCGAAGCCGACGACGGGCGACAGCAACTGATCGAACACAACCGCGATGCGCTCGGCGTGCCCGGTCTGCAACTGATTCGCGGCCGCGCGCCGCAAGCCCTCGACGGCCTCGAACCTCCGGACGCGATCTTCATCGGTGGCGGCGTCACCCGCGAGGGTGTATTGGACGCCTGCTGGAACGCCCTCAAACCCGGTGGCCGGCTGATCGCCAACGCGGTCACGCTGCAAAGTGAAGTGACCCTGATGGCCTGGCGCGAACGACACGGCGGTGAGCTGACGCGCATTCATATCGCTCAGGCGCAGCCGCTGGGTGACTTCGATACCTGGCGCCAGGCCTTGCCGATTACCGTGCTGGACATGACGAAACCACTCGATGCGTGACGAGACCGCCGAACAACCCGCACCGCTACGCAGCGGCCTGACCACGGGCAGCTGCGCCACCGCGACCAGTCTGGCGGCGGCTCGCCTGTTGCTCGCCGGCACGACGGCGGACGCTGTGGAAATCATCCTGCCCAAGGGCAAGCACGTGTCGATGCGCCTGGAGTTCTGCCGACTGGCGAATGAAGGTGCCGAAGCGGGAACCATCAAGGACGCGGGTGATGATCCGGACGTAACCCACGGCGCGCTACTCTACTCTCACGTGCGCCTGAACCATGAGCCGGGCATCCGCTTCAATGCCGGACGCGGGGTCGGCACGGTCACCCGTCCCGGGCTGGTACTAGGCGTCGGCGAGCCGGCGATCAACCCGGTGCCGCGCAAAATGATCAGCGAGCACCTGACCCGGCTGGCCGACGAGCTCGGCTACAGCGGCGGTTTCGAGGTCACGGTCAACGTCGAAAACGGCGAAGCCCTGGCACTGAAAACGATGAACCCGCGCCTGGGAATTCTCGGTGGCTTGTCGATCCTCGGCACCAGCGGCATCGTCCGACCGTTTTCCTGCGCCGCTTACATTGCCTCGATCCACCAGGGCATCGATGTGGCGAAAACCAACGGCTACCTGCACATTGCCGCCTGCACCGGCAACGCCAGCGAAGACACCATGCGCCGGGTCTACGATCTGCCGGAAATCGCCCTGATCGAAATGGGCGATTTCGTCGGCGCGGTGCTCAAGCATCTGCGCAAAGTGCCTGTGGATAAACTCAGCATCTGCGGCGGCTTCGGCAAGATCAGCAAACTGGCGGCCGGGCACATGGACTTGCACAGCCGGCATTCGAGCATTGACCTGCCACAACTGGCCGAATGGGCCGCCGCAGTCGGCGCCGATACAACGTTGCAGCAAGGCATCCGCGAAGCCAATACCAGCCAGCAAGCCCTGGCCATGGCCAGCGCAGCCGGTATCGCCCTCGGCGATGCGGTGTGCCGGCACGCCCTGGACTTTGCCCGCAGCGTGGTGCCGGCGCAGGTTCAAGTGGAAGTGTTTGCCATCGACCGCCAGGGCGGTGTTGTCGGCCACGCAGGAGCTTTTCAATGAAACGAATCTTGCTGCTCGGCGGCGTGACCGAGGCGCTTGCCATTGCCCGCACCTTGGGACCCGAGCACATCTACAGCCTCGCCGGCATCGGCCGGGTGCCGACGGATCTGAAATGCCAGGTTCGCGTCGGCGGTTATGGCGGTGCCGAGGGTCTGGCGCAGTTTATTCGCGATGAAGGCATCGATCTACTGCTCGATGCCACTCACCCCTACGCCGCACAAATCAGTCAAAACGCAGCGACTGCCTCGCGTTTGAGCGGCGTTCCCTGTTGGGCACTGCGGCGCCCGGCGTGGCAAGCGCAGGCCGGGGATGACTGGCGCGAAGTCAGCGATTGGTCCGAGCTGATCCAGGCCCTGAAACCCTTTCGCCGACCGCTGTTCACCCTCGGCCGCGAGCCATTGCAGCACCTGAACGAAATCCCGCCGGAGCAATTCTGGACCCTGCGCGCACTCGACGTTTACCCCGGTAATGAGCGCTGCGAAGTGATCGGCGCGCGCGGGCCGTTCCTGATCGATGATGAGCGGGAGTTGTTTGAGCGCCGGCAGATCGATGTGTTGATCAGTAAGAACAGCGGCAGCACGGCTACTGAGCCGAAGCTGGAAGTGGCGCGTGAGCGTGGGGTGCCGGTGTTGGTGTTGAAGCGGCCGGTGTTGCCGGGGGTTGAGCGGGAGTTTGGGTTGGTTCGAGAATTACTGGAAGCCATATCCCTGTCAGACCTTTCTCCAGGGCTGTAAAAGCCAGCGAATTAGCTGGCAAATTTTCAGGAAAGTGCTGGCTGTTCCCCTCAACAACTCAGCCATATATTCGAATTCCTTTAATCCGATCAAGCACAAGCCCGACGTTCACAGGGAATGGCTAGCCTCATCCCCAGAAAAGCGTTGCTTGCCAGCCCGTATCCCAAGGAATACGATTCAGACATGATCGACTTCGAACGGTCCCGAGAATTTGCTGATTGGCTCGACTCGTTGAGGGACACCATCGGTAAGGCTCGCATCATCGCCAGGCTCCGGGCTGCTGAACATGGAAGCTTTGGTGATTGTGTATCCGTTGGGGCGACGGTGTATGAAATGCGCGTTCATCATGGGCCTGGCTACCGGTTGTACTTCACACGCAGGGGCGAGGTGGTTTATCTACTGCTGGTGGGTGGAGACAAGTCGACTCAAAAACGAGATATCAAACGTGCCATTCAAATGGCGCAAAACATCGGTAATGAGGAGTAAATCATGGCCGAGCAATTTAGCCGTTTCGATGCCGCCGAGTTTCTCAAAACGCCGGAAGAAATGGCGGCTTACCTGGATGCCTGTTTTGACGAGGATGCCGGTGACGGCGTTCTAATACGTGCAGCACTCAACGATATCGCCAGAGCAAAAGGTATGACTCAAATTGCCCGTGATGCCGGCTTGGGACGTGAGAGTCTGTATAAAGCGCTGAGCAGTACCGGCAATCCCGAATTCGCGACTATCATGAAGGTTATGAAGGCGCTCGGTCTGCGTTTGCATGCCACCGTTGTCTGATGTGCTGCGACACCAAACCGCACGCACCTTTTTTACTTATCGGCCCTGATCAGGCTAAATAGCCCGCGCCTGATCGCCCACCCAAACGGATCTGTCCCATGTCCCGACAACGGCTCGCAATTGCCTGGATAGCCTGCTTCGCAGTGCTGTTCAACATGCTCGCCATGCCGATGTCCGGAGCAATGGCGCAGTCGGCGAAGTCACCCGCCGAACAATTGTTGTGGGGCAGTTTCTGCACGTCCGGCGGCACCAAACTGGTGGCGATCTCCATCGGCGATATTGAACAGAAAGCCCCGCAAAACGACGATCATTCCAACATGCAGCATTGCTGGTGCTGCTCCGGCTCCGCGCCATTGGTGGCGTTGCCCGGGCATATGCCGCAGTTGTATTTCGCGCAGTTCGAAGCCAATCGAAGCCTGCCCCCCGCCTCACTGAACGCCCCGTCACCGCGCCAGCAATGGCCGAGTCTCAATCCCCGCGCCTCGCCTCTGGTGTGATTCCTTCTCGCAATTGATCTGCGTTTTGAATCGCTCTGGAGAACTGCCATGTTGAACAAACTCATCGTTCTGGTCGCGTTGCTGCTGCCTGCCTGCTTTGCCAATGCCCACGAATACAAGGTCGGCGCACTGGAAATCGCCCATCCGTGGTCCCAGGAGTTGCCGCCGAATGCGCCGACCGTGGCTGCTTATTTCGTGATTCACAACTCAGGCACAAACGCAGACCGCTTGCTCAGCGTCGACTCGCCAATCTCTGGCGAAGCGCAACTGCACGAGCATGTGATGCAGAACGACCTGATGAAAATGCAGCAGGTTCCCAGTGTGGAAATCCCTGCCGGTGGCAACGTCACATTTGCACCAATGGCCTATCACGTCATGCTGCTGGGCTTGAAAGACCGCAGTCTGCTCAGTGATGGCAAGCGCTTTGCGATGACCCTGCACTTCGAGAAGTCCGGTGACGTGACGGTCGAAGTCGCGGTGCAGAAGCAGGCGCCCGAGGGTACGCAACAACACGCGCACGCCCAGTAATCAACTGAGCTGATCACGCCCATGCGCCCGCTTAGCGCCAGGTCCTCCAGTCCACGTCGTCAGCCAACGAGCCTGACACGCGGCAGCTGGATCAGCCTGTTTGCCATGCTGATGATCTTTATCGGTCCGCTGATTTCTCAGTCGATGCCGATGGATTCGCGTGCCATGTCAATGAGCATGCCTGTGGGCATGAACATGGACATGCCGATGGACGCGAGCATGGACATGTCGGCCATGGAGCACGCCGACCATGGGGCGCAGCCCACCGCCGAACACTGTCCGCCTGCGGCTGGGCACCATGCGATCTGGGAAAAATGCGGCTATTGCAGCCTGCTGTTCAATTGCCCGGCATTAACCAGCGGCGGGTCCTTCGTCGCTTTCAATATCCCGCCGGTCAACACGTTCACCATACCCTCCCCGCGCCTGGGCCATGCCCGGCAAACCTTCTTCCCCGGCGCCCGCACCCGCGCCCCACCCGTCGTCGCGTAAACAGCCAACTCTGATTCACACGGTTTAGAAGACAGCTTCTGGTTGTCTGCCGTGTCGTTTACGTCTGCTCGATGGAAATTGTCATGTCCAGGTTTTCTGCTGACACAGGCTTGAGCCCTGCCCAAGCCCTTTTTACCCAGAACGAATCCAGCATTCGTTTCAGGCACGCCACTGCGATTCTGTGCAGTGCGTTGCTGGCGCCCTCCGCGCTGGCCAATGAACACGCCGGTCACAGTGAAGAGCTGAGCCCGACGGTCATCACCGCCATTGCCCCGAGCTCACCGCTGACCATCGTCACCAACCCGAAAGACCCGCGCCAACCGGTGCCGGCGAGCGACGGCTCGGACTATCTGAAGACCATTCCGGGTTTCGCCCAGGTGCGCAATGGCGGCACCAACGGTGACCCGGTGCTGCGCGGCATGTTCGGTTCGCGACTGAACATCCTTACCAACGGCGGCATGATGCTCGGCGCCTGCCCTGGGCGGATGGACGCACCAACCTCGTACATCTCGCCGGAAACCTACGACACGTTGACCGTAATCAAAGGCCCGCAAACCGTGCTCTGGGGCCCTGGCGCTTCGGCGGGCACCATCCTTTTCGATCGCGAGCCGGAAAGCTTCGGCGAACTCGGCACTCGGGTAAACGCCAGCATGCTGGCCGGTTCCAACGGCCGCTTCGACAAACTGGTGGACGCCGCTGCCGGTGGGCCGCTGGGTTACGTGCGAGTGATCGGCAACACCGCGCATGCCGACGACTATCGGGATGGCAACAATGACACCGTCCCGTCGCGCTATGACAAATGGAACGGCGACGTCGCGCTCGGCTGGACCCCGGATGCCGACACCTTGCTGGAACTGACCGCCGGCAAGGGCGACGGCGAGGCGCGTTACGCCGGTCGCGGCATGGACGGCTCGCAGTTCAAACGTGAAAGCCTCGGCCTGCGTTTCGAAAAATCCAACATCAGCGACGTGATGGAAAAACTCGAGGCACAGGTCTACTACAACTACGCCGACCACGTCATGGACAACTACACCCTGCGCGCACCGTCCGGCACCGGAATGATGGCTGGCCCCATGGCCTCCAACGTCGACCGCCGCACCCTCGGTGCGCGAATCAAGGGCACCTGGCGCTGGGCCGACGTGCAGTTGATCAGCGGCATCGATGCGCAGACCAATGAGCATCGTCAACGCAACGCAATGGGCATCGACACCTATAAGGACCTGCCGTACACCAAGGACGCCGACTTCCACAATTACGGTGTGTTTGGGGAGCTGAGCTGGTACGCCGCCGAGCGTGACCGACTGATCAGCGGCGCACGCCTGGATCGTGCTTCGGCCAAGGATTTTCGCCAGACCACCGGTTCGGGAATGATGACCCGGCCGAACCCGACCGCCGACGACACCCGCGCCGATACCCTGCCGAGCGGTTTCATCCGCTACGAGCATGACCTGGCCGACAGCCCGACCACGTTGTATGCGGGCGTGGGGCATACCCAGCGGTTCCCGGATTACTGGGAGCTGTTTTCGCCCGACTCCGGCCCCGCCGGATCGGTGAATGCCTTCGATTCGATCAAGCCGGAAAAAACCACCCAGCTCGACTTCGGCCTGCAATACAAAACCGAAGTCCTCGAAGCCTGGGCCTCGGCCTACGTCGGCCAGGTACGCGACTACATCTTGTTCAACTACACGCCCGGGATGATGGGCATGACCTCGCAAGCCGAGAACATCGACGCGCGAATCATGGGTGGCGAACTCGGCGCTGCCTATAACTTCAGCCAAAACTGGAAAGCCGATGCGACCCTGGCCTACGCCTGGGGCAAGAACAGCAGCGATGGCAGTGCATTGCCGCAAATGCCACCGCTGGATGCGCGTTTCGGCCTGACCTATAGCGAAGACAACTGGAGCGCCGGCGCACTGTGGAGAGTGGTCGCCGCGCAAAACCGCATTGACCAGAACAAAGGCAACGTGGTCGGCAAGGACTTCGACAAGACACCCGGTTTCGCGGTGTTCTCCCTTAACGGTGCCTATCGGATCAACAGCCACTGGAAGGTCAGCAGCGGCGTCGACAACCTGTTCGGCAAGGCTTACGCCGAACACTTGAACCTGGCCGGCAACGCCGGTTTCGGCTACCCGGCCAATGACCCGCAAGCCATCAAGGAACCGGGGCGCACGCTCTGGACCAAGGTGGACATGAGTTTCTAAAAGCTTCGCAGGCAGCCCGCTCCCCTGTGGGAGCGAGCCTGCTCGCGATCGGTTGCGCAGCAACCGCCAACACACAACTAGAAGATCCAAGCCAAGCGGAGCACACGTGATGAAACAGCCCAAAGTGAATTTCTACAACCTGGCCTGGCGCTGGCATTTCTATGCCGGATTGTTCGTTGCGCCATTCATGGTGATGCTGGCCCTGACCGGCACCATTTACCTGTTCAAACCACAGCTCGACTCGCTGATGTACAGCAGCCTGCTCAACGTCCCCGCCGGCCATCACTCGATCCCGGCCGACGACCTGCTCAAGCGCGTCAAAGACTCGTATCCACAAGGCACGATCAAGCAGTACCTGCCACCGGTCAACGCCGAACGCAGCGCGCAGTTTGTCGTGCTCAACGCTGGCAGCGAACTGAACGTGTTCGTCGATCCGTACCACGGTGACATCCTCGGCGAGCAAGACGCCAAGAAGAACCTGCAAGCCATCGCGCGGGCGATCCACGGCGAGTTGATGATCGGCACCGTCGGTGACCGGTTGATTGAAATGGCCGCCGGTTGGGGCGTGGTGCTGGTGGTTTCCGGGGTATTCCTGTGGTGGCCGCGCGGCCAGGCGGCTGGCATTCTGTGGCCGCGCTTGAGCAGTCGCGGCCGCATCTTGTGGCGCGACCTGCATGCCGTTACCGGGTTCTGGGGCGCGTCCCTGTTGCTGGTGATGCTGCTCAGCGGCATGACCTGGACCGGGTTCTGGGGCCAGCAGTACGCGGCCGTCTGGAACGTCTTTCCGGCGGCGATGTGGGATGACGTACCGAAGTCCGATGTCGAGGCTCGCAGCCTCAACAGCGCCACCCGCCAGACTGTGCCATGGGCGATGGAAAACACACCGATGCCGATGTCCGGCGACCACGCCGAACACATGGCCCACGGTGGTACACAAGCCGGCCCGGCCGCGCCGACCATCAGCTTGCAGGATGTGCAAGACATCGCCACCCAAAGCAAAGTTGAACCGGGTTACAGCATCACCTTCCCGACCACCGCCACCGGCGTATTCACCATCGCGGTTTTTGCCGATGACCCGCGCAACGATGCCACCCTGCATGTCGATCAGTACACCGGCAAGGTCCTCGCCGATGTGCGCTACGAACAATACGGCACCGTCGCCCGCGCCACGGAAATCGGCGTGATGCTGCACGAAGGCAAGATGTTCGGTGTGGTCAACCAGATCATCGTGCTGCTGATTTGCCTGATGATCCTGCTCAGCGCCGTCAGCGGTGTGGTGATCTGGTGGAAGCGTCGTCCGCAAGGCAAGTTCGGCGTACCGCCCCTGCGTCACGACCTGCCGAAATGGAAAACCGCGATGGTGCTCATGTTCGCGCTGGCGGTGGCGTTCCCGTTGGTAGGAGCATCTCTGGTGGTGGTGTGGTTGCTGGATCGTGTACTGCTGTCGCGCTTCACCCGACAAACTGAAAGCGCTTCACCTTCATCATGAAACAGGCGAGATGCGCGGTTTAGAGAGGCCTGTACACTTTCGGCGCTTATCGCACGGTCTCTGTTAGCGTTAACCCATAACGCAACAGTACCGCCCGACCCGCAGCCTGCGTGCTGCGGGTTTTCTTTTTTGAAGAAGTGATTCGCCGCCCCGATGAACCAGTACCTCTTGTCCGGCCTGTGCCTGCTCGCCGTGAACACCAGCGCCCACGCGCAGCCCTTGACTCTACCCGCCGGCACCATCACTGCCCCGGCCATTGACGACGAAACCGTCAACCTGAATACCCCGACCACCGCCGGTTCGCGGCTGAACCTCACATCGCTGGAGACGCCGGCCAGTGTCGAAAGTCTGACCGGTGAGCAAATCCGTGCGCGTGGTGATCGCAGTGTGCAGGACGCGGTTTCGCGCAGCACCGGCATCAGTCGCACCGGCACGCCGGGCGACGGCGGTACGTCGTTGCAGGCACGGGGCTTTACCGGGCAAAGTTCGGTGATGCAGTTGTATGACAGCAATCGCCTGTACACCGGCATGGGCACCGTGACGTTCCCGGTGGACACCTGGTCGGTGGAGCGCATCGATGTGCTGCGCGGCCCGGCGTCGGTGTTGTATGGCGAAGGCGCTACCGGTGCGGTGGTCAACGTGATCCCGAAAAAACCTTTCGAAGGCGAGATCGAAAACCACCTGCGAGTGGGCTACGGCTCTTACGACAGCCAGCAACAGGCCTTCGACAGTGGCGGTTCGCTGAGCGATACCCTGAGCTACCGACTGAACCTCAATCGCCTGCGCAGCAATGGCTGGATTGATCGCGGCGACTCGTCCAGCGACTTCATCAGCGCCGCCCTGCGCTGGCAGGCGACCGATGATCTGGCGTTCACCCTCGCCCACGACTACGGCGACCAGAACCCGATGAACTACTTCGGTACACCGCTGATTAACGGGCGCTTCCACGAAGGTCTGCGGGACAAGAACTACAACATCAGCAATGACAAACAGCACTACAACGATCAATGGACGCGCCTGACCAGCGATTGGCAGATCAACGACAACGTCAGCGCCAGCAACGAACTCTATTACCTCAAGGCCCAGCGCCGCTGGCAGAACGCCGAGAACTACAACTTCGACAGCGACAGTCAGCAACTGAGCCGCAGCGGTTACTTCGGGATCGGTCACAAGCAGGAGCAGGTGGGCGACCGCCAGACCGTCACCTTCAAACATTCGCTGTTCGGCCTCGACAGCCAGACGGTCACCGGTGTCGATTACAACCGCATCCGTTTTCAGCTCGACAGCAACTCGCCATTCAATGACGTACTGGCGGACGGGCAACCGATCGATCTGCATCACCCGCAACCGGGACGGTTCGAAAGTGCCGACCCCTACCGCGATCAATTCCAGAGCACCACCAAACAGATGTCGGCGTTTGCCGAAAACCGTACGCAACTGAGCGAGCGCTGGTCGCTGGTGACCGGTGCGCGCCGCGACTATGTGCAGGTGGATCGCGACAACCTGGTCGATGGTAGCCAGAGCGCCAAGACCCTGACGGGCAACAACTGGAAGGCCGGGCTGGTTTTCGCGGTGACCCCGGACACCTCGATCTACGGCCAGTACGCCACCAGCACCGACGGTGTCGGCGGGTTGATCTCCCTGAGTCCGAGCCAGCAGCAGTACGATTTGTCCACGGCGAAACAGACCGAAATCGGGCTCAAGCAAATGTTCTGGAATCAGCGCGGCGAGTGGACGCTGGCGGCCTATCGCATCGTCAAAAAGAAACTGCTGACCGATGATCCGGGTAATCCGACGCTCAAGCAGCAGGTCGGCCAGCAATCGTCCAATGGCCTGGAAGCCAGCCTCGATCTGCAACTGCCTGCCGCCTGGCAATTGCAGGCCAACGCCTCCATCGTCAAGGCCAAGTACGATGACTTTGAAGAAGTGATCGACGGTGCGACGGTATCGCGCAACGGCAATCGCCCAGTGGATGTGCCCCGACGTACCGCGAATGTGTGGCTGAGCAAAGCGCTCAGCGATGACCTGAAAGCAGGCGCCGGTGTGCGTTATGTCGATGCGCGTTACGCCGATATGGCCAACCGCAATGAGCTGCCAAGCTACACCGTGGTCGATGCCACGTTGTCCTGGAAAGCGCTGCGCAATACCACGCTGGGTTTGCAGGTGAACAATTTGTTCGATCGCCAGTACGCGCAAAGCCAATACAATGACGGGCAGCAGTGGATCCTGGGTGAGCCTCGCTCGTTCTTCGTCACTGCAGATTACACCTTCTGATTCAAAGGCCCCTTCGCGCGCAAGCCCGATCCCACATTGGAATGCGGTCAACTGTGGGAGCGGGCTTGCCCGCGAAAGGGCCATCAGCAACACCGACTATTTCAGAGTAGATGCATGACCTCGCTGAACCTCACAAACCTCGCCTGGACACCCCTCGGTCACGGCCACTGTCATCACCAGTTCCAGCTGCGTGATGCCTCGCTGCAGGTGGCTGCCGGAGAGTTTGTCGGGTTGATCGGCCCCAACGGCAGCGGCAAGACCAGTCTGCTGCGTTGTGCATGGCGCTTCAGCAAACCGGAAAGCGGCGAGGTCAGGCTCGACCACCAGAACGTCTGGAAGCAATCCTCACGCTGGTGCGCGCAACGCATCGCCGTGGTGCTGCAAGAATTTCCCGATGCCTTCGGCCTGACCGTGGACGAAGTGGTCGCCATGGGCCGCACGCCGCACAAAGGCCTGTTCGATGGCGATACCCTGGAAGACTCCCGACTGATTGATCAGGCGTTGCAATCCGTTGGCCTCAAGGGCTTCGACGGCCATGCCTTCTCCACGCTGTCCGGTGGCGAAAAACAGCGGGTGATTCTCGCCCGCGCGCTGGCGCAGCAACCGCAACTGCTGATACTCGACGAGCCGACCAATCACCTCGACCCGCGCTATCAGCTGGAGCTGTTGCAGTTGGTCAAGCGCTTGAAGATCGGCACGCTGGCGAGCATCCACGACCTGAATCTGGCCGCCGCATTTTGTGACCGACTCTACGTGATCAATCACGGTCGCATCGTCGCCAGCGGTACACCGAAAGAAGTCCTGACCGCCGCACTGTTGCGCGACGTATTCGGCGTCGAAGCACTGATCGATGAACACCCCTTGCACGGCTACCCACGAATGACCTGGATAACCCAACCATGAACTTTCTGCGCTCCTGCCTTTCCCTCGTTCTGTTGCTGGGCAGCACCCAGGCATTGGCCGAGGCCACGCACTACCCGTTGACGATCCAGAGTTGCAACCGTGAGGTGACCTTCCAGCAAGCACCGAAACACGCGGTCAGCCATGACATCAACATGACCCAGATGATGCTCGCCCTCGGCCTCAAGCCGCAGATGGCGGGCTACAGCGGCGTGTCTGGCTGGAAGTCGGTGACGCCCGAGATGCAGACCATCCTCGACGGCTTACCGGAGCTGGCGGCCAAGTACCCGTCAGTGGAAACCCTGCTCAACGCCAATGTCGATTTTTTCTTCGCTGGCTGGGATTACGGCATGCGCGTGGGCGGTGATCTCACGCCGCAAACCCTGCAACCGCTGGGCATCAATGTGTATGAGTTGACCGAGTCTTGCGCCTTCGTGATGAAGCGTCCACCGGCCAGTCTGGAGGACACCTACAACGACCTGCGCAACCTCGGCAAAATTTTCGACGTGCAGGATCGCGCCAACGCGGTCATCGCCAGGATGCAGACGCAAGTCACCGAGATTCGCAAAGACCTGCCCGCCGACAAACCACGGGTGTTCCTGTACGACAGTGGCGAAGACCGGGCCATGACGTCCGGTCGCCTGGGCATGCCCCAAGCGCTGATCGACGCCGCTGGCGGGCGCAACATTCTCGACGACGTCGACGCGAGCTGGACCCGGGTCAACTGGGAGAACGTGGTCGAGCGCAATCCGCAGGTGATCGTGATCGTCGACTACGGCGAAGTCACCGCCGCACAGAAGATTGAATTTTTGCGCAACAACAAGGCGCTGCAATCGGTGGACGCGATCAAGCACCAGCGCTTCATCGTCATTCCATATGTGCAAGCCACGCCGGGAATCGATAACGTGCTGGCCGTCGAAACCCTGGCCAAAGGTTTCCACGGCGCATGATCAATCGTCGCTACGCCTTGTTGCTGATTGCCCTCGGCGCGCTGTTGCTGGTGTCGTGCGTGGTGTCGCTGGGTTTCGGTCCAGCGCGGGTGCCGGTAGACGTGGTGTGGCGGATTCTGTTGCACAAACTGTTCGGCTCCGGTGTGCCGGACTGGAGCGTCGGGCAGGAACATATCGTCTGGCTGATCCGCGTGCCGCGCATGTTGCTCGGTGCATTGGTCGGCGCCGGTTTGGCGCTGATCGGCGCGGTGCTGCAAGCGGTGACGCGCAATCCGCTGGCCGATCCGCACTTGCTTGGCGTCACGTCCGGCGCAACGCTCGGCGCGGTGATCGTGGTGTTGCACGTCGGTGAAATCGTCGGGCTGCTGACCTTGCCGATTGCGGCGTTCATCGGTGCGTTGCTGAGCATGCTGGTGGTGCTGATGATCGCCAGCCGTCACGGTCGCCTGGACAGTGATCGTCTGTTGTTGTGTGGCGTGGCGGTGTCATTCGTGATGATGGCGATGGCCAATCTGCTGCTGTTCATGGGCGACCACCGCGCCAGTTCGGCGGTGATGTTCTGGATGCTTGGCGGCCTCGGGCTGGCGCGTTGGGAGTTGTTGGCCGTGCCCGCCGTCAGTGTGCTGCTCGGTTTGGTTCTACTGCTGGGCATGGCGCGACCGTTGAACGCGCTGATGGCAGGTGAACAAACAGCGGTGACCCTCGGCTTGAATGCGCGCACCGTTCGCCTGCGGGTCTTTTTGATTGCCTCATTGATGACCGGGGTGCTGGTGTCGATCAGCGGCTCTATCGGTTTTGTCGGGTTGATGGTGCCGCACATTGCACGGCGTCTGGTGGGTGCCGAGCATCGTCGCTTGTTACCGGTGTGCGTGTTGCTGGGCAGTGTGTTTCTGGTTTGGGTCGACGTTGCTGCAAGGACATTGATCGCCCCGGAAGATTTGCCCATTGGCGTGGCCACCGCAGCCATTGGCGGCCTGTTCTTCATAGGCCTGATGCGGCGCCGCTAACCGACCTTCGCCTTCTACACCTACAGAGATTAGTGCGCCAATGTGGCGCATGGCGGCGCACCAGCGCACGCAAGCCGACCCTTCATGGTGCGCCACCAAGCCGCGCAACCACTCTAAAACGACATTTCCCTGCCTTTCCCCGACCGGGCACAGCCCTTGCTAAAGACCCTTCAGTAGTCCGCATCTGCCACCAAGAAAATTCATGAGTTCATGGAGATCGCACAATGAAGCGTCGCAGTTTGATCAAGGCTTTCACACTCTCGGCATCCATTGCCGCGATGGGCATGACCTGGACTGTCCAGGCCGCCGAGACCATCAAGGTCGGTATTCTGCATTCGTTGTCCGGCACCATGGCGATCTCCGAAACATCGCTCAAAGACATGGCGCTGATGACCATCGACGAGATCAACGCCAAGGGTGGCGTGAACGGCAAGATGCTGGAGCCGGTGGTCGTGGACCCGGCATCGAACTGGCCGCTGTTCGCGGAAAAGGGTCGTCAACTGCTAACCCAGGACAAGGTCGCCGTGGTGTTCGGTTGCTGGACGTCCGTGTCGCGTAAATCGGTGTTGCCGGTGTTCGAAGAACTCAACGGCCTGCTGTTCTACCCGGTGCAATACGAAGGCGAAGAAATGTCGCCGAACGTGTTCTACACCGGCGCAGCACCGAACCAGCAGGCGATCCCTGCCGTTGAATACCTGATGAGCGAAGAAGGCGGCAGCGCCAAGCGCTACTTCCTGCTCGGCACCGACTACGTCTACCCGCGCACCACCAACAAAATCCTGCGCTCGTTCCTGCATTCCAAAGGCGTGGCCGACAAGGACATCGAAGAGGTCTACACCCCGTTCGGTCACAGCGACTACCAAACCATCGTTGCCAACATCAAGAAATTCTCGGCCGGTGGCAAGACCGCAGTTATCTCCACGGTCAACGGCGACTCCAACGTGCCGTTCTATAAAGAGCTGGCGAACCAGGGTCTGAAAGCCACCGACGTTCCGGTCGTGGCGTTCTCGGTCGGTGAAGAAGAGCTGCGCGGCATCGACACCAAACCATTGGTGGGCAACCTCGCGGCCTGGAACTACTTCGAATCGGTAGAGAACCCGGCGAACAAGAAATTCGTAGCCGACTGGAAGGCCTACGCCAAGAAACACAACCTGCCGGGCGCCGACAAAGCGGTGACCAATGACCCGATGGAAGCCACCTACGTCGGCATCCACATGTGGGCGCAAGCCGCCGAAAAAGCCAAGTCCACCGACGTCGACAAAGTCCGCGAAGCCCTTGGTGGCCAGACCTTTGCCGCACCGTCGGGCTACACCCTGACCATGGACAAGACCAACCATCACCTGCACAAACCAGTGATGATCGGCGAGATCCAGGCCGATGGTCAGTTCAACGTTGTATGGCAGACCGAAGGGCCGATCCGCGCCCAGCCATGGAGCCCGTTCATTCCGGGTAACGACAAGAAGCCGGACTATGCGATGAAGAGCAACTAAGCCACTGGATGTCGAGGCCTGAGCATGGAGCCCGGGCCCGACACAACTCCCTGCGGGAGCTGTTTATTGTGGCGAGGGAGCTTGCTCCCTCGCCACAGAGACCAGCCTTCACATCTAGTCCGAGCAAGGCGACTCTCTATGCCCACTGCCCTTCACCGAATTCTCCTGACCATCGCATTCTTATTGCCGATGGCCGCTCACGCCGGCGACGCCGAAGACTTCGTCGCCGCCAATCCCGTGCAGCAAGCCAAGCTGCTGGAAGCCTGGGCCGCGCAGCCCGATCCGGCGCGTATCCAACTGATCAACGCCCTGCAACAAGGCGAATTGACCGTCGACGGCCAGCCGAAAACCTTGCGCCTGAACAACCGACTGCGGGGTCTGATCGACACCGCCCTGGCCAGTCATCAATTACTTGCCGCCGACGCCAAACTCCGCTTGACCGCCGCGCAGCAACTACAAAAAAGTGCCAAACCGGCGCAGCTTAAATTCCTCGACCAACAGCTCGCGGGCGAACAAGACGAAGGCGTCCACGCCGCGCTGAGCCTTGCCCTGGCCAACCTGCAATTGGTGGATGCCGACCCCGCCGTGCGTCTCGCCGCCGTACGCCTGCTCGGCGAAACCGGCGATCCGCTGGCCCGCACCCGCCTCGAAAGCTTGCTCGAACCAGGCGTCGAGACCGATGCCAATGTGCGCACCGCCGCCGAAACCAGCCTCGCTCAAGTCAAACGCAAGTTGCTGGTCGGCGAGCTTCTGGGCCAGGCCTTCAGCGGCATGTCGCTGGGTTCGATTTTGCTGCTCGCGGCATTGGGATTGGCGATCACCTTCGGCCTGCTCGGCGTGATCAACATGGCCCACGGCGAGATGCTGATGCTCGGCGCCTACTCGACGTACGTTGTGCAGTTGATGTTCCAGCGCTACGCGCCACAGGCCATCGAGTTCTATCCACTGATTGCACTGCCGGTGGCATTTTTCGTTACCGCCGCCATCGGCATGGCGCTGGAACGCACGGTAATTCGCCACCTCTACGGCCGTCCGCTGGAAACCCTGCTCGCCACCTGGGGCATCAGCCTGATGCTGATTCAACTGGTACGCCTGGTATTCGGGGCGCAGAACGTTGAAGTGGCCAACCCGCAATGGTTGTCGGGCGGGATTCAGGTGTTGCCGAATCTGGTGCTGCCGTACAACCGCATTGTGATCATCGCCTTCGCCTTGTTTGTCGTGGTGCTAACTTGGTTGCTGCTGAACAAGACACGCCTGGGCCTGAACGTGCGCGCCGTCACCCAGAACCGCAACATGGCTGCCTGCTGCGGCGTGCCCACCGGGCGCGTGGACATGCTCGCCTTCGGCCTCGGCTCGGGCATTGCCGGCCTTGGCGGTGTGGCGCTGAGCCAGATCGGCAACGTCGGTCCGGACCTCGGGCAGAGCTACATCATCGACTCGTTCCTGGTGGTGGTGCTCGGTGGTGTCGGGCAACTGGCCGGTAGCGTGCTGGCGGCGTTCGGCCTCGGTATCGCCAACAAGATTCTCGAACCACAAATCGGTGCCGTACTCGGCAAGATCCTCATCCTCGCGCTGATCATTCTGTTCATCCAGAAACGTCCGCAAGGCCTCTTCGCACTCAAAGGAAGGGTGATCGACTGATGAACCAGCCCCTGCTCGTTACCGCGACCCAAAAAGCCGGCCCCAAAGTCTCGATTGCCGTCGGTGTGGTGATCCTCGTTCTGTTGTTGGCGTTGCCGCTGCTGTCGCTGTTGTCACCGGACAGCGCGTTTCACATCTCGGCCTACACCCTGACCCTGGTCGGCAAAATCCTTTGCTACGCCATCGTCGCCCTGGCGCTGGATCTCGTCTGGGGCTACGCCGGTTTGCTGTCCCTCGGCCACGGCCTGTTCTTCGCCCTCGGCGGCTATGCGATGGGCATGTACCTGATGCGCCAGGCATCGGGCGACGGCTTGCCTGCTTTCATGACGTTCCTGTCGTGGACCGAACTGCCATGGTTCTGGACCGGCACCAGCAGCTTTCTGTGGACACTGTGCCTGGTGGTACTGGCGCCGGGGTTGCTGGCGTTGGTGTTCGGTTTCTTCGCCTTCCGTTCGCGGATCAAGGGCGTGTATTTCTCGATCATGACCCAGGCCCTGACCTTCGCCGGCATGCTCCTGTTTTTCCGTAACGAAACGGGTTTCGGCGGCAACAACGGCTTCACCAATTTCCGCACGATCCTCGGCTTCGGTATCACCGAACCCGGCACCCGCGCCGTGCTGTTTTTCGCCACGGTGATGTTGCTGGTAGCGAGCCTGTACATCGGCTGGCGACTGGCGCAAAGCAAGTTCGGCCGGGTACTGACCGCGCTGCGCGATGCGGAAAACCGCCTGATGTTCTGCGGCTACGACCCTCGTGGTTTCAAGCTGTTCGTGTGGGTGTTGAGCGCGGTGTTGTGCGGCCTCGCCGGTGCGTTGTATGTGCCGCAAGTCGGCATCATCAATCCGAGTGAAATGTCGCCGACCAACTCGATCGAAGCGGCAGTGTGGGTCGCCCTCGGCGGGCGTGGCACGTTGATCGGCCCGCTGCTCGGCGCCGGTGTAGTCAACGGCATGAAGAGCTGGTTCACCGTGGCGTTCCCGGAATACTGGCTGTTCTTCCTCGGCGCGCTGTTCATCGTCGTGACCCTGTACTTGCCCAAAGGCGTGATCGGTTTGCTGAAGAAAAGAGGTGAACAATGAGAGTCACTGCGACGGCTGAATTCATGCTTGAACCGGCGTTCTTCCCACCGCTGGAACCCAATCGCGATGCTGGCACCAGCCGCGACGCCCTCGGGCTCGGGCAACGTGCCGGCAAAGGCCTCAACACCCGCCATGGCACGATCCTGACCCTGGAAGACATCAGCGTCAGCTTCGATGGCTTCAAGGCCCTGAACGATTTGAACCTGTACATCGGCGTCGGTGAGCTGCGCTGCATCATCGGCCCAAACGGCGCGGGCAAGACCACGCTGATGGACGTGATCACCGGCAAGACCCGGCCCAGCCATGGCAAAGCGTGGTTCGGCGAAACCCTGGACCTGACGCAGATGAGCGAAGTGCAAATCGCCCAGGCCGGCATCGGTCGCAAGTTCCAGAAGCCGACCGTGTTCGAAGCCTTGAGCGTGTTTGAAAACCTTGAGCTGGCGCAGAAAACCGACAAGTCGGTGTGGGCCAGCTTGAGGGCTCGCCTCAACGGAGAACAGAAAGATCGCATCGCCGAAGTGCTCGACACCATTCGCCTGACCGCTTCGGTCAATCGTCCCGCTGGCTTGCTGTCCCACGGTCAGAAGCAGTTTCTGGAAATCGGCATGCTGCTGATGCAGGACCCGCAATTGCTGCTGCTCGACGAGCCGGTGGCGGGCATGACCGACGCCGAAACCGAATTCACCGCCGAGCTGTTCAAGAGCCTGGCCGGCAAACATTCGCTGATGGTGGTGGAACACGACATGGGTTTCGTCGGCTCGATTGCCGACCACGTCACCGTGTTGCATCAGGGAAGTGTGTTGGCCGAGGGCTCGCTGGAGCAAGTACAGGAAAACGAGCGGGTGATTGAGGTTTATCTCGGTCGCTAATGTCGCCACAGGAGGAGAATCTGGAAATGCTGCAAGTCGACAAGCTGCACCAGTACTACGGCGGTAGCCACATCCTGCGCGGCCTG
Source organism: Pseudomonas sp. NFX224 (assembly GCF_048565165.1). NCBI lineage: Bacteria > Pseudomonadati > Pseudomonadota > Gammaproteobacteria > Pseudomonadales > Pseudomonadaceae > Pseudomonas > Pseudomonas sp. NFX224. The sequence goes on from NZ_CP183416.1 coordinate 2,345,397, forward strand.
ACGTTTGACGTGAAGGTCGGCGAGGTCACCTGCCTGCTCGGACGCAACGGCGTGGGCAAAACCACCCTGCTCAAGTGCCTGATGGGTTTGCTGCCGGCCAAGGAAGGGGCGGTGAATTGGGAAGGTAAACCGATCACCACGTTCAAGCCCCACCAACGGGTGCATGCCGGCATCGCTTACGTGCCGCAAGGCCGTGAAATCTTCGGTCGCCTGACCGTGGAAGAAAACCTGCTGATGGGTCTGTCGCGTTTTCCCGGCAGTGAGGCGAAAGAAGTCCCGGCGTTCATCTACGAGCTGTTCCCGGTGTTGCTGCAAATGAAGCAGCGCCGGGGTGGCGACCTGTCCGGCGGCCAGCAACAACAACTGGCCATCGGGCGTGCCCTGGCCAGCCGCCCTCGCCTGCTGATTCTCGATGAGCCGACCGAAGGCATCCAGCCGTCGGTGATCAAGGAGATCGGTGCCGTGATCAAAAAGCTCGCGGCCCGTGGCGACATGGCGATCCTGCTTGTGGAGCAGTTCTACGATTTCGCCGCCGAACTGGCCGATCAATACCTGGTGATGTCCCGGGGCGAGATCGTGCAACAGGGACGCGGTGAAAATATGGAAGCCGAGGGTGTGCGCGGCCTAGTCACGATTTAGATCACGCTCTAATCTGTAGCGACCTAACGATAATTAGAAGTCATGAATTTACCTGCCCAAACAATGCTATTCACCCCAAGCTGGCACGCCGAGCTGGAACTGGGCTATGCCCGTTTCGGCGACAGCACGCGCCCGGTCCAGCGCCGCCACCTTGGGCCCTTGCGTGTGCAAAAGCATCTGTATGCCGAAGGGCCGCAAGTCTGCCAGCACATCATCGTTCACCCGCCGGGCGGGATTGCCGGGGGTGATCGACTGGACATCTCGGCGAGTGTCGGCAGCGATGCCTGGGCGCAAATCACCAGCCCCGGCGCGGCCAAGTGGTATCGCGCGACCGGTCCCGCTTATCAGCAGCTGGACTTGCGAGTGGCGGCCGGTGCGACATTGGAATGGCTGCCGCAGGAGACGATCATTTTCAGTGCGGCGCAGGCGGAACTCAGCACCTCAATTGACCTGGAAGGCGATGCCCGGCTGTTCTACTGGGACGTGGTGGCACTGGGTCGGCCAGCGAGTGGTGAACGCTTCGACCTCGGGCATTTTCAGGCGCAACTCAATATCCGTCGCGACGGCCAGTTGCTCTGGCACGAACGCCAGCGCATTGTCGGGAATGACGGCTTGCTTGATTCTCCGATTGGGCTGGATGGGCAACCGGTGTTTGCGACCTTGTTGGTGACGGGCGAGATCGATGGCGATTTGCTGGAGCAGTGCCGCTCGCTGCCCCACAACGTGCGTGGGGATCTGACCCAGTTGCCGGGGTTGTTGGTTGCGCGGTGCCTGGCGAGCGAGGCGTTACTCGCACGAGGCTGGCTGATCGATTTGTGGAAGCTGCTGCGCCCGGCGTTGCTGGGTCGCGAGGCCGTCCCACCCAGAATCTGGAACACCTGATACTTTTTTAACTGCCGAATATGGATGTCTACGATGGACCTGACCCCACGTGAAAAAGACAAGCTGCTGATCTTCACCGCCGGCCTCGTCGCCGAGCGGCGTTTGGCTCGCGGTGTGAAACTCAATTATCCGGAGGCCATGGCTTATATCTCCGCAGCGCTGCTTGAAGGCGCCCGTGACGGCCAGACCGTGGCCGAGTTGATGCACTTCGGCACCACCCTGCTCAGCCGCGAACAAGTGATGGAAGGCATCCCGGAAATGATCCCGGAGATTCAGGTCGAAGCGACTTTCCCCGACGGCACTAAACTGGTCACCGTCCACCAACCGATCGCCTGAGACCACGCCATGACTTACCACATACGCGATGCGGTGCATGCCGACCTGCCGGCGATCCGCGACATCTACAACGACGCGGTGCTCAACACCACCGCGATCTGGAACGAACAGGCCGTTGACCTCGGCAACCGCCAGGCCTGGTTCAGCGCCCGACAGTCCCAGGCTTACCCGATTCTGGTGATCGTCGACGCAGACAGCACCGTGCTGGGTTACGCCTCGTTTGGCGACTGGCGGCCGTTCGACGGCTTCCGTCACACCGTCGAGCACTCGGTCTACGTGCGCAGCGACCAGCGCGGCAACGGCCTGGGGCCGAAGTTGATGGATGCCCTGGTGGTGCGGGCCAGAGCGTGCGGCAAACACGTGATGGTCGCCGCCATTGAAAGCGGCAACGCCGCCTCGATTCGCCTGCATGAGCGCATCGGTTTCGTGACCACCGGGCAGATGCCTCAGGTGGGCACCAAGTTCGGTCGCTGGCTGGACCTGACCTTCATGCAACTGACCCTCAATCCTGGCGCACAACCACCGGCCGCCAACAAGGAGTGATAGCCCATGAACCCCGCCCAACTGCGACGCGTCAACGTTGAAAGCTTTGCGCACTATCGTCAGGGTTTGATTGATCTGCTGCTCGATGCCGTTGGCTATGGCGCCAGCGTCGGCTTCATGGCCGACCTCGATGCCACGCAGGCCCGCGCGTATTTCGATGAGGTTCAGGAGAACCTGAACAAGGGCAATGTGTTGCTGTGGGTGGTGGTCAAGGACGAACAGGTGCAGGCCAGCGTGCAACTGGGCCTGTGCCAGAAAGCCAATGGCCTGAATCGCGCCGAAGTGCAGAAACTGCTGGTGCGCGAGCACGCGCGGCGTCGCGGACTGGGCCAACAGTTGATGACCGCGCTGGAACAAGCCGCCCTGCTACACAAGCGCGGCATGCTCTACCTCGACACCGAAGCCGGTTCCCCCGCCGAAGACTTCTACAAGGCCCTGGGTTACACCCGCGCTGGTGAAATCCCCGACTACGCCTGCGACCCGAGCGGCCTCTACAGGCCGACCGCCCTCTATTACAAAGTTCTGCAAGGAGCCCATTGATGATTCCCGGTGAATACCAGATCCAGCCCGGCGACATCGAACTCAACGTCGGCCGCCGCACGATCAGCATGACGGTGGCCAACAGCGGTGACCGGCCGATCCAGGTCGGCTCGCACTATCACTTTTTCGAAACCAATGACGCCCTGACTTTCGACCGCGCTGCCAGTCGCGGCATGCGCCTGAACATTCCTGCCGGCACCGCCGTGCGCTTCGAACCGGGGCAGAGCCGCGATATCGAGTTGGTGGACCTGGCCGGGCATCGCCGGGTGTTCGGGTTTGCCGGGCGGATCATGGGCGACCTGTAACTAATGCGGTGTCTGCACTGGCCCCATCGCGAGCAGGCTCGCTCCCACATTGGAATGCGATCAACTGTGGGAGCGAGCCTGCTCGCGAAAAGCGAGCTATGCGAGCGGTCTCAAATTCAATTGAATCTCAAGGCGAACGAATGAAGATTTCCCGTCAAGCCTACGCCGACATGTTCGGCCCCACCGTCGGCGACAAGGTGCGCCTGGCCGACACCGAACTGTGGATCGAAGTGGAACAGGACTTCACCACCTACGGCGAAGAAGTGAAATTCGGCGGCGGTAAAGTCATCCGTGACGGCCAGGGCCAAAGCCAGTTGCTGGCCGCCGATGTCGTCGACACGCTGATCACCAACGCGCTGATCATCGACCACTGGGGCATCGTCAAGGCCGACGTCGGCCTCAAGGACGGGCGCATCGCGGCGATCGGCAAGGCCGGCAACCCGGACATCCAGCCCAACGTGACCATCGCCATTGGCGCCGGCACCGAAGTGATTGCCGGTGAAGGCATGATCCTCACCGCCGGCGGCATCGACACCCACATCCACTTCATCTGCCCGCAGCAGATCGAAGAAGCACTGATGAGCGGCGTGACCACCATGATCGGCGGCGGCACCGGCCCGGCCACCGGCACCAACGCCACCACCTGCACTTCAGGGCCTTGGCATCTGGCGCGCATGCTCCAGGCCGCCGACGCATTTCCAATGAACATCGGCCTCACCGGCAAGGGCAACGCCAGCCTGCCGGAGCCGTTGATCGAACAGGTCAAGGCCGGCGCCATCGGCCTCAAGCTGCACGAAGACTGGGGCACCACCCCGGCGAGCATCGACAACTGTCTGAACGTCGCCGACCAGTACGACGTGCAGGTGGCGATCCACACCGACACCCTCAACGAGTCCGGTTTCGTCGAAACCACCCTTGGCGCGTTCAAGGGCCGCACCATTCACACCTATCACACCGAAGGTGCCGGTGGCGGTCACGCGCCGGACATCATCAAGGCCTGCGGCTTTACCAACGTGCTGCCGAGTTCGACCAACCCGACCCGGCCGTTCACCCGCAACACCATCGATGAACACCTCGACATGCTGATGGTCTGCCACCACCTGGACCCGAGCATTGCCGAAGACGTGGCGTTCGCCGAAAGCCGCATCCGCCGCGAGACGATTGCCGCCGAAGACATCCTCCACGACCTCGGTGCGTTCTCGATGATCAGCTCCGACAGCCAGGCCATGGGCCGTGTCGGCGAGGTCATCACGCGCACCTGGCAAACCGCCGACAAGATGAAAAAACAGCGCGGCCCGCTGCCGCTCGACGGTGACGGCAACGACAACTTCCGCGCCAAACGCTACATCGCCAAATACACCATCAACCCGGCGATCACCCATGGCATCAGCCATGAAGTGGGTTCGGTGGAAGTGGGCAAGTGGGCGGATCTGGTGCTCTGGCGCCCGGCGTTTTTCGGTGTAAAACCGACGCTGATCCTCAAGGGCGGTGCCATCGCGGCCAGCCTGATGGGCGACGCCAATGCTTCGATTCCAACCCCGCAACCAGTGCATTACCGCCCGATGTTCGCCAGTTTCGGTGGCTCGCTGCACGCCACCAGCCTGACCTTTATCAGCCAGGCCGCGCACGCCGCAGGCTTGCCTGAAGCGCTGGGGTTGAAGAAGAAAATCGCCGTGGTCAAAGGCTGTCGCGAGGTGCAGAAGACCGACCTGATCCACAACGATTATCTGCCGAACATCGACGTCGACCCACAGACTTATCAGGTCAAGGCCGATGGTGTTTTGCTGTGGTGTGAACCGGCGGAAACCCTGCCGATGGCCCAGCGTTACTTCCTGTTCTGAATCGGCAGGTGCGCCATAAACAAAGGCCTCGTACACAGCGTGTCGAGGCCTTTGCTTTTTCCGGGTTTACTGAGCAGGTTCAATCCGCAGCCGATCCAGTTTGGCCCGAACCATCGCTTGGCGGGTCAGCGTTTTCAGTTGTTGCGTGATCTGCAGATCGATGTCATTCAAGGCTTCAACATACGCCTCGTCCGTCATGAGCCGGCCCTGCGCGAAATCACTTTCACTGTTGCCCAGCTCATCGCACAGCGCCTTGATTTCCGCTTCCACCTCGGTCTTTTCCTCAGCGGTTAATTGCGTCCCTTCAGCCCTGCGCTGCAACGCATCCTGCAAATCGGTGGTGGCGTCGATCCGACGCTTCAGGCCAGTCAATTCCTCACGGTAAGTGGACTCCAGCCAGTCTCTCCAGAGCGGTTGCTCGAAGATGCGGTCGGTCAGCAGATCACCTTCCTCCAGCGCCTTGATCCGCTCGAACGCGGCCTCGATCATTTCCTTGTCGACCCCGGCGATCTTGCGAAACTGCATGCCCCGCGCCTGCCATGGCAGATCAAGGCGCTCAGCCAGATCGGTCATGTAGGCCAGATGAACCTCGACCTCATCGATGGTCCCGGTCACATTGCCAAGATCGTCGACGCGACGCAATTGCTCCCCCTCCGCCAGCCGCGTCGCCACTCGCTGACGTGCGATGGCACCCAGCTCATCGAGCCGCGACTTGCCCAGGGCCAGCTCCAGCAATTGCGCCTCGATCAAGTCCGCGCGTTCCAGTGCGTAGGCCTCATGAATCAGCACCTGTACACCCATCGCGTTGAACAGTTGCGTGCCACCATCCACGCACTGAGTGGTGGATGCCGCTTCGCTGAACAGTTTGACGCGCAACTCACTGTCGCTGGCCATTGCTTCCAGCATGCGCCAGACCTTGGCGGTCAGTTCCGTTTGGTACGTGTCGCCCGCCTTGAAATCAGCGGATTGGGTGAGTTGGCGGATTTCGTTGAAAAACCGCATCGAGTCGAATTCATCCTCGACCGCGTTCCACACAAGTTGCCTGGCATCCCATTGCTTCTGTGTCATCCCCATCCACCAGTCGGCACTGTCCAGCGTGCCTCGGGGAGGATAGGGACGTTCGGGGTCCATGCCGACCGACTCGGTGTAAAACTTGAGGGTGTCGAGATTTTCCTGCGATATCCAGCGCGGCTCCCGACTGATCAGCGTGCGCGCCAGCAACTCGGCGCGAAATGAGCCCGGTGCAACCTCGGGTATCCGACTGATCGGATTGCGGCTCAGATCAAGATAGATGCTGCGTGGTCGCGACTGGGAAAACAGCCCGACCGGCCAGGTGTCCAGCCCGGTGTCGTTCAGCATCAACACCTGCAGATGCGGCATGCGGCTGATGTCCGGCACACGCTTCAGCGGATTGCCCCGCAACCCCAAGAACCGCAGACGAGTGAGCTTCTTCAAACGATCCACCGCCAGCACATCCAGTTCAATGTGGTTGTCGTTGAGGAACAGGTCGGTGAGATGGCGCATGTCTTTCAACACCTGCGGAACAGCCGTCAGCAGATTGTCTTGCAGGTTGAGGTAGCGCACCTGACGGAACGGGTCGAGGAACGGCAAGTGCGCGGAACGCAATTGGCCACCGCTCAGGCTCAGGCTGGTGACATGGTCAAAGTTGGCCTCCAGTTTGGGCAGGGTTTCCAGCAGTTGGCTCAGCTTGGGAATGTTGTCCAGTTTCAATGCCTGTGGCCGTATGACGCCGGAAGCCTCAATGCCCTCGGGCCCGGTTCGCTGCCAGCATTGCCTGATCATTTTGTAGAGCTGGTTTCGTGCATTCCACTCCGCTACGCCGGCAGGGCTGAATCGAAAGGACTGTGTTGGTGAGTTCATCCAGCGTTGCATGGCGTGGTTCAACTGATTGAACTCGGTCTCAAGTGACGTCAGCCGCTCATGCACCGTGCCTGGGCCCTCGCTGAGTTCCGTCAGCACGTTTTCAACCTCCTCTGGCGTGAACCCCGGATACAACCCACGCACCCGCCGCCGCAGGCCTGCCCCTCGCGGCACTTGTTGCGCATATCCCGGCACGCCGCCACGCAGGCGCTTGCCGGTCGGGTCGTACGCCGGTTTGAAATTCGGGTTGTCCCGCAGTATCGGCTCAAACAGGTAACGTTCCAGCGGACGTGCTTTTATCGCTTGTTCAAGCCGCGACGCCTCGTCGATTGCAAAACCCAGGGCTGTCCGTTGCGCGTCGGGCAAGGCGTGCAGCACGGCGGCGTACACATTGTCGGCGCCGTGCAGATGTTGATTGCTGTCATCGCGGGCTTGGTATTTTCCATCCTCGCCCCAGACCAGCACTTTGCGGATCGTCGCGTCGACGGGGCCGAGACTGTCGGTCAATGGGCCCTCGAATGAGTACTCACGAATTTCCAGACGCAAATCCGCCGGCCAGCCCGGCAGAGCTGCCAGCGAATGCAACTCCAGGCGTGCTGTATCGCGATTGTGCAGTCCGTCGAGGTACAGGCCTTCATAGGCCCGTGTCATGCGCAGTTGTTCTGCCGCTTTGCGGGTTTGCTCTGCCAGCCGCAACGGCACGCGTTGTTTTTCGCGCAAATGCTGCACATCCGAAGGGTGCGCTTCACTGAGCAGCGCCTGCGCCTGACTGGTCGAGATCGCTGCCCCATCCCCCTTGAGCAGATTCACCAATGGATCGTTCGACTGTGTCCGGCGCTTGTACAACAGCTCGAACAACTGACTTTTACGCTGACGCGCCAGCGCCGCCCACTGATCACGCAGCACTTGGGCACGTTTCACCCTGTCACCGGAATACCATTCTCCGAGCATTTCGCGTAGTGCTCGTTCGTCAAGAAAACCCAATACCCGTTCAGGCAGCTGACCAGCCCGCAGTTCGGACCAGGTTAACTGCAAGGTATGGGTCGCTGGCGCGTCGGCGTTGCCCTCCTTGATCGATGCACCGGTCAGGTCCGGTCCCTCGAACACTTCAATGGCCTTGTCAATGGGCCAGCCGCGCAAATCCGTCATGACCCGCAGCGAGTAGTCAGCCCACTCGTCATCAATCCGACTGTCCAGAATCTGTTGCGCGCAGGCTTCAGCATCGGCATGGGCCTTACAGCGCTTGAGGGTGTCGTCTAACAGCGCGGGCGGGGTTTCATGTTCGACATGCAGCCGACGCAGGGTGTTTTCGTGCACGCCGCTGACGGTCAGAATCTGCTCCAGGGTTTCATCGGACACCCCATCCACCGAAGCCCCCAGGTGCCTGAGTACTTCACGGCGACCCCATTCGAGTGGTTGGTCGATTTCCGTCTTCCAGCTGCCGGCGCCGTTGTGCTCCAGGCGCGGCTGGTAAGCGTCAGGGCGAGTCGGGTGTTGCAGGCGATGCTCGCCAGTGTTCGGGTCTTGCCTGACCTCATAGCTTTTGTCATTGAGCCGCAGCAGGTCCCGATCCTGATGTCGGTACAGTCCCTGATCGCTGGCCTTCGTTCCCTCGGGTATCGCGATTGGCTGTTCATATGGGCCGAGATCGGGGTTCCACAATCGCGCCTTGCCGCCGATTTCCACGGGCTTTAGCCCCTCGACGAACGGCGCGACCTTGATCGGCGCGACACTGGCACCGGGCAACACATGTGCGGAGCCCATGAGCGCCAATTGCGCGAAGTTGATCAGGACGCCGTTGAAATAGGCCGAGGCTTGTTCTTTGTCGCCCTTGCTCCAGTCCTCGACGCCCTCCGCCACCTCGGCAAGCATTTGCGCGACCATGATGCCGAGCATGGCTTCACCCAGTCCGGGCACCAGCATCGCGGCAAAATTGAAGACGTTCCAGCCGATCGACAGATAACCTGTCAAGCGCTTGAAGCGGGCAGTCGCATCCTCATCATCGGTCGGGACCGCGATGAGCCTGGCATCGGCGATGGCCTTGTTGCGACGCTCGCGGAACAGCGTTACCCACAAATCACCGTTAACCAGATTGGTGACGGGTTCGGCGTCGGGATTCTCGACTGCCGTTTCACGCCACCACGGGCCCATGTCGAGCGGTTCGCGCTCATGCCAGGTAAACGTTGTGAGGCGTTCATTGACCCGAGTGGAAAACAGCGCTTTGTCCTTCTGCGCGACAAAGCGGCTGAAGAAGGCCTGATATTCGGGGTTCCGCAACTGACCGATCAACGCCTTCATGAACGTGGTCAGTGACGAATATTCCTTCAAGGGATGGTCCGGGTCGTCCGGCACGTAGGCAATCAGCGGCCCGGACAAACGACTTTGCTGGTAGATGTCTTCCCGACGCAACAGCTCATCGCTCAGCCCCTGCGGCCCATTGGCGAAAAATGCCTGTAACAGTTTGAATCGATCGTATTCCTGCCCGGGTAACACAGGAATGCGCCGGGACCAATCGATCCAGAAGCTCAGCAGCGCCGGCGTCAACGCTTCGATTTCAAGCTGGACTTGCGAAGGTTCGCTGACCGCACTGAACAGCACGATACCGGTCAGCCTGCAGCCCATCAGTGATAAGCGATGGCAGCGCAATGGCTGGTCGTACAGCGTGGTGTTAGCCAAGCCCTCGCGTAACCGACCCAGTTGGCCGTAGGCATGATCGCTGATATCACCCTTCAACCGGGCAATCAGAGTGGCGACATGAAAAGCCGCCTTTTCGCTGGCGATCGAGTCTTGTTGCAAGGTCCGCTGCGCCTGGGTGGTCGCGGGCAGCAGGACATTCTTGATGTGCTGCTGATACTGGCCGCCGATGTCCAGGCTTCTGCATAACGAGGCGAACTCCGGCAGCGTGATATTCGGTTCAAGGGCAAGACTGCCGCGCCCATCTTTGCGGTAAATACCCGAGCTGCTTCGCCACGCGTCTGCGCTGGTTTCGGACGCTTCGAAATTGTGCAGCGCCGCTTCGAGCAGCGTGGAATGCCTGACGCGACTGGCTCCGGTATCAATACCGAAGATGATCGTGCTCGGCACCTCAAGTTGCACGGTCAGCTCATGGATGTTCTCGACCGAAGCGAATGTCGACTGGATTGACGCACTGAGCAGTGGTTCGGCGAAAGCCCCGATGTCGTGCTGCAAATCGCCCAACGTAGTGTCCAGCACGCCTTGCAGGCGCCAGCGTTCGTCAATCAATTCCTTGAGCGATTGGCGGTCGATTTCCCGTGCACCGCTGTACCAATCGGGCACTTGAGGCTTGATTTCCGCAAGGGCTGCCAGCCTCGGCAACGATGCATCTTTTATGGCGCCCGGAATCACATCGAGCACGCGACGGTAGTGCACGCCGTTATTTTCGTTGGCCAGGTTTCCCGGCATTTTCTGTGAATTGCTTCCATGCAAATCAGACACGTCTGAGTCACCTTGATGACAATAAATGAGCCACCAGCTTATTCGCCCCCGCCGGAAACAAAAGTCCAAATAACTGTTGGAGCAACCCGCTGAAACGGCCCGGACCGTTCGAAAATCAGTGAGCCGTCGATACATAAGTACCGCCACAGAGGCCTCGACTCGAGCCTCTGTATGAGCGGTCGTGTTTTTCCCGCCAAAGGGACTACTATTCGTCTCGCTGCCCCCGCGTTTCATGCTCAGGTAACCGCCATGCGTCTTTCCGGGTTCATCGTCAAAAACGTTGACCGCATCGTCGATGAGTGGGAGCTGTTCGCCAAAACCATCACCCCGGCTGCCGAGACCATGGACAGCCCCGAGCTGCGCGACCATGCGCGCTCGATCCTGCTGGCGGCAGCGCGAGACATGAGCAAACCCCAGAGCCCCGGTGAGCAAGCGGCCAAGGCGCGCGGCGAAGGCCCGGAAAAAACCCCGAGCCTGGATGAAGCCGGCGCCAGCCATGGCGAACTGCGACACACCGTGGGTTTCGACCTGGTGCAGATGACCAGCGAATTCCGTCATTTACGGGCGTGCGTGATTCGCTTGTGGGTCAACAGCCTCGAATCCCCGGACATGGCCTACTTTCAGGACATGATCCGTTTCAATGAAGCCATCGACGAGGCTCTGTCCGAGTCCACCGCGGCCTACGCCGAACGGGTCAATCGCTCGCGTGACATCTTCCTCGCCATCCTCGGCCACGACCTGCGTTCGCCCCTGCAAGCCGTGAGCATGTCCACGGAAATGCTATTGCGTAAGGTCGCCCTCGAAGACGATGCGTTGAAGTGTGCCATCAACATAAAACGCGGCACCCGGCACATGACGATGATGGTCAACGATTTGCTGGAACTGGTGCGCAGCCGCCTGGGCAAAAGCCTGCCGATCGAGCCCATCCCCATGGACCTGACCGACGCCGCACAGGAAGCCATTGCCCGAGCGTGTGCCGCGCAGCCCGAATGCGATCCGACGCTGGACATCCTGGGCGATACCAGGGGCGTGTGGGACCCGCGGCGTCTGGACCAGATGCTGCAAAACCTGATCGGTAATGCGTTGCAGCATGGCTCGGACAAGCATGAAGTGAGCTTGACGCTCAGGGGCGCAGCAGACAGCGTCCAACTGACCGTACACAACGACGGCATACCAATCCCCGCCGACGCGATCCCGACGATTTTTGACCCCTTGGTGCGCAGCGCCAGCGAAGAACTCGGCGAACCCACCACCAGCCTTGGGTTGGGGTTGTTTATCGTCAAAGAAGTGGTGGATGCCCATCAGGGGACGATTGAGGTCAGCTCGAATGAGGCTGACGGCACGCTGTTTACCGTGGTGTTGCCGAGGAAAGTGTGAGGCTTGTGACCGCGTTATCGTTCATCGCCAGCAGGGCTGGCTCCCACAGGGGAACGCGGTCAACTGTAGGAGCGAGCCTGCTCGCGATCGCGCCAGATCAGGCACCTTGGAAACCCTTCACTACCCGTTCTGATCGCTCCCAACCTTTCGCCGCCCGAGTAGAAATTCAATGCAGCCAGCGAAACGTTGAGAGGCTCGCCTTAACCGATACGCCGCCAGCACCCAGATAGCTACTCCACCACCAACCGCCCCAACCGCTGCTTCAACATCCGGTTCTCCGCCCGCAGTTGCTGGACCTCTTCAAGCAGGTCCAACGCCAGGGCGACGCCTTCCCACTCCAGGTCCAGGTCGCGCCGCAACTTGGCGGCGCGTTTGGCCAGGGTCAACTCGTAATCGGTGAAACGCCAATCCCTGGGCACGGCACCCTGAGGTTCGAGGATGCCGTGCTCGACGATTTCGATCACGTAGACGTCCGACAAATCGGTCGCCTCACAGAATTCGGCCAGGTCCAGTTGAACGATCAGGGGGTTGCTCATGACGGGCTACTCCGTGTCTTGAATCAGAAGTTTTCTCTCGGGTCGAATGCCGCTTTTTTCGCCAGTTCCTGCCACAAGGCCTTGATGTCATCGTCCGATTTTTTCGGCATGACCGCCTTCAATTGCACGAACAGGTAACCGCGCTCACCCGCCTTGTTCAGCAAACCGTGGCCCTTGGCGCGCATGCGCTGGCCGTTCTGGCTGCCGGCCGGAACCTTGAGGTTGATCTTGCCGGTCAGGGTCGGTACCGCGACTTCAGCGCCCAACGCCAGCTCCCACGGGGCCAGCGGCAGGGTGATGATCAGGTTTTCGCCTTCGACGTCGAACTTCGGGTGCGGTGCAAAACGGATCGTCAGGTACAAGTCGCCATTGGCGCCGCCGCCCACGCCCGGAGCACCCTGGCCCTTGAGGCGGATACGCTCGCCGTCGGTCACACCGGCCGGGATTTTCACGTTCAGGCTTTTCGGGGTATTGCTGACGTGCTGGCCGGCCGCGTTGTATTGCGGCACCTGGAAGGTGACTTTCTTCGATTCGTTCGAGAGGGTCTCTTCGAGAAAGATCCCAAGTTCCATTTCCACGTCTTGCCCTCGACGCCCGGTACTGCGACGCGACTCTGCCCCACCAAAACCAGGGCCACGGTTACCGAAGATCGAACTGAAGAAGTCCGAGAAATCGCCGGTATCCTGACCACCGCCACCGAAACCGCCACGGCTCTGCCAGCCCGGTGGTCCCTGGAACGGTTGGCCATGCTGGCCATAGCGGCGCAAATCGTCGTACTCGGCGCGCTTGTCGGCGCTTTTCAGCGCTTCATAGGCTTCAGAGGCATCCTTGAACTTGGCCTCGGCGTCCTTTTCCTTGCTGACGTCGGGGTGGTATTTGCGCGCCAGCTTGCGATAGGCGGCCTTGATCGCCTTGTCGTCTGCCGTCGGCTCCACACCGAGAATCTTGTAATAGTCTTTGAAGTCCATCGCTCGAATCACCATCCGTTATCGAAGTCGCGCCACCTGCCACAGCATGCGCCTGTTTGCAGCGCAGGGCTTGACCGATCTCAGGGTTGTGACCGGGCAGCGCATCAGAAGTTTATCGGCAGCAGGCGAGGCGACTTGCGGTCGCGACGCGGCTGTCCGGTTGATGCAGGGTAGTTTGGGGGTGATGGCGCGTCTTTCAAGGCGTCGAGCGGCAAGATTTAGCGGATAACCGGCCTTCGATTCTGTGCCGCACTGGCATACACTGCGCGGCCGTTTTTTAACCGGAACTTGAAAGACATGAACAACGCCTCTCCAGCCCGTGCCGTTGGTATCGATTTTGGCACGTCCAACTCCACCGTCGGCTGGCTGCGCCCCGGTGTGGAAACGCTGATTGCGCTGGAAGACGACAAGATCACCCTGCCCTCGGTGGTCTTCTTCAACCTCGAAGAACGCCGCCCGGTGTACGGCCGTCTGGCGCTGCACGAGTACCTGGAAGGCTACGAAGGCCGCCTGATGCGCTCGCTCAAGAGCCTGCTGGGCTCCAAGCTGATCAAACACGACACCAGCGTTCTTGGCACGGCGATGCCGTTCAAGGACCTGCTCGGGCTGTTCATCGGCCAGCTCAAGAGCCGCGCCGAAGCCGCCGCCGGTCGGGAATTCGAAGAAGTGGTGCTGGGTCGCCCGGTGTTTTTTGTCGACGATGATCCGCTGGCCGACAAAGAAGCCGAAGACACCCTGGTGGATGTAGCGCGCAAGATCGGTTTCAAGGAAGTCTCGTTCCAGTTCGAACCGATTGCTGCCGCGTTCGACTACGAGTCGACCATCGAGAAAGAAGAGCTGGTGCTGATCGTCGACATCGGCGGTGGTACGTCGGACTTCTCGCTGGTGCGCCTGTCGCCGGAGCGTCGCGGTGTGGATAACCGCCACGACGACATCCTGGCCACCGGTGGCGTGCACATCGGCGGGACCGACTTCGACAAACAGCTGAGCCTGCAAGGCCTGATGCCGCTGTTCGGCTACGGCAGCCGCATGAAGAGCGGCGCCTACATGCCCACCAGCCACCACATGAACCTGGCGACCTGGCACACCATCAACTCGGTGTACTCGCAGAAGTCGCAACTGGCCCTGGGCAGCATGCGCTACGACATCGAAGACACCGGCGGCATCGATCGCCTGTTCAAGCTGATCGAACAGCGCGCCGGGCACTGGCTGGCGATGGAAGTCGAAGAAACCAAGATCCAGCTGACGCACGCCGACAGCCGCCACGTACCGCTGGACCGCATTGAAACCGGGCTTAGCGTGGACCTGGGTCGTGCGCTTTTCGAATCGGCCATCGACAGTCTGCTGGAACGCGTGCGCAACAGCGTGACTCAGCTGTTGGCAGATGCCGACGTGCGAGTCGATCAGGTCGATACGGTGTTCTTCACCGGCGGTTCCAGCGGCATTCCGGCGCTGCGCAACAGCGTTTCGGCGATGCTGCCGAATGCGCGGCATGTGGAAGGGAATATCTTCGGCAGTATCGGCAGCGGTTTGGCGATTGAGGCGGCGAAGCGTTACGGTTCGATGGGCTGAGCAGATCTCTGTGGCGAGGGAGTTGCTCCCTCCCCACAATCAGATCAATAGCACATCAAACCATCCCCACCTGCTTCAACTCGCTCTTCAGATACGCGTAATAAATCGGCCCTGCCACCACCCCCGGCAGGCCGAACGCGGCCTCGAACACCAGCATCGCCAACAGCAACTCCCACGACTTGGCACTGATCTGCCCGCCGACGATGCGCGCGTTGAGAAAGTATTCGAGCTTGTGGATAACAATCAGGTAACCCAGCGCCGCAATCGCCACCCAAATCGACAGCGACAGGCCGACGATGGTGATCAGGGTGTTCGACATCAGGTTGCCGATCACCGGCAACAGCCCGAGCAGGAACGTCAGGACGATCAGGGTCTTGGTCAGCGGGAGCTTGATGCCAAACATCGGCAACACCACCGCGAGGAAGATCCCGGTGAAGAAGGTGTTGAGCAGGGAAATCTTGATCTGCGCGAACACGATGTTGCGGAAGGCCTGGACCAGCAGGTGCAGGCGATCGAACAGTGCCGCAGCCAATGGTTTGCGCTTGGTCAGGTCCGGAATTCGCTGCAAGGCGATGATCGCGCCGAGCACCATGCCGATCAGCAGCGTCACGAACATGTGCGCCGCGTCCTTGCCCACCAGTTGCAAGTCGCTGAGGTGCTTGCTGATCCATTCGCCAATCGCTACGCGAAACTCAGCGGCACTGGCCGGCAGATAGGCATCGATGAACGGCGGCAGTTGCCCGCGCGCGCGATCGACCACGCCCATGAACTTGTCGAGGGACGCACCGGGGTTTTCCGCTTCGTGCAGCAGGAAGCTGATGGCGCCGGCAAAGATCAGCGTCAACACGCTGACAATCAACGTCCCCAGCAACGCCACCGCCAGCCAGCGCGCACGCCGGCCTTCGATCAACCGCTGCAATTGCGGGGTGAGCATGTTGACCAGTTCGAACACCAGCAGCCCGGCCAGCAGACTGGGCAGCAACCGCAGCGGTATCACCAGCAGCAGTCCGCCAAAAATGATGACCCAGCTGATGACCAGCAAAACTTGGCGTTGAGAAAACGTTGGCATACAGCCTCAAAGCGAACGGCGTAAAAGGATTGGCAGTCTGCCAGCGATCCGGTGTCAGCACTAGGGATTGTGTGGGGCGACCTTGGTCGGGGGTTAAGGCTTTTTTGCAGCGCCTCAACCGCCCCCACCATTTCAGCTGAGTGTTTATTTTTTCTTCAGGCAATCACTCATGAACGCCTTGCGCTCATCGCCCTTCAGGGCCTTGGTGGCCGCATCGGCATTGCAGGTTTTCATTTTCTGTTGCTGCGGGGTCAAAGCGGTGCCGGCATCGTTGGCTGCCGGGGTGGCCTTGAGGCAATTGCTCATGAAGGCTTTGCGCTCATCGCCCTTGAGGGTTTTTGCAGTCGCCTCGGCGTTGCAGGTGGTCATCTTGTTCTGTTGGTCAGTGGCGGCGAAGCTTTGCGAACAGAGCAGCAAACCGATCATCAACAAAGGGGCACGCATTATCTTCATGGAGCTGTCTCCTTGTCGCCGCACCGAGAGGTGCGGCATTCACCCAGAGTGTAGTCAAACCTTGTTACACCTTCCTCCAGCCGCCGATGATCATTCGGCCCGTCATGCACCGGCGGACTGTTGCTCCAGCAGGCTCTTGAATGCCTGCTGATATTCTTGCCAGGCGGACAGGCGCTTTTCGATCACGGACCCAGGCAATCGCTCGAACGATACCCCGACTTCCCCAGGCAGACCGTAGCGTGTTCCCAACGCCTTCAATGAAGTGAATTGAGCATATGCCCCCGACTTGTACAGTTTGTTCATTTTTATCTGCCTGATGGTGTTGTCCCGGGAAACTTCCGGCAGCGCCGCCCGCCCCGCCGGCACATCATTGATAAAGACAAAGTCCGGACTGGCGGGGCCTGGCTCAAGGGTTGCCAGCGGCGGCAGTTCGAACTCGAAATAACCATTGTCCGCCGTATGGGCGACAGGAAACTCCGGCCAGGAATCAGCAACGACCAGTTGCTGGAGATTGCTCAAGTCATCGCCGATCACCACATATTGATGGTCGAAAGCTGTGGCTTTGACGAGATGAACCCGCGAGCTTCTCGGTTGGCTGGCCAGCAGCGCGAAGGTCACTTTCGAGTTTTCCGAACAGTTTCCACCCTTGATTTCAATGGCTTTGCGCGCATGTTCCGCGATTGTCATCTGCGCGGTAAATTGACCTTCCTGAAGATCCAGCCCTCGCAATCCCTTGATTTTCGCGATCGCAGAACCGCCGTTTTCCCAGATGCCCGGCAACTGGTTGCCCGATAAAGGCAACAGTTCTCTGGCCCGATAAATCGCGCGTTGCGCCTGACGCAGGTTGGCCATGACCTGAGGCGACACTTCGGTGGGCTGTCCTGGCGCTGATACACCCGATCCAAGCGCATCGGCATACTGCTGCAACGCAACCCATGGCTCACTGGACGGCGCGGCGTTATCCCTGACCGCCTGTTGCAGCGCCTGATACTCATCGAGACGCCCGGTTTGCTCGAGATCACGCGCGCGCGCCCCCAGATTGCGCTCGGACTCCGTGAGCGGTACCAAGCCGTCCTCGGTGAACAACCGCTCGAGCAATGCCTCGTACTGTTCAGCCGACATCAGCGTTTTCAGGTCCGGTAATACTTCGATGCTTTTCACCGCTCGCTGGTTGGCCTCGAAGCCCTCGGTGTTCGCCTTCGCAAGCCCATCCCAGAGTGCGCCCCAGCAATCGTAGGACAAGCTCTCGCCCATCAACTTCAGCCCGCGCAGGTAGTTGTATCGTTCTATCGAGGGGATGCTTGGATGAAACGCTCCGTTGACGAACTCCTGGTAGCGTTGCTCGACGTCCTGCAGTTGCGCGACCTCACCGGTCACGGTGGGAGACCCTCCACGCAGGCGCATGATCGCCGGATCGAATGCCGAATTTTTTAGCGCCGGCAGGTCGCCAAGAACACTCGGCAAGCGGTACGGTTTCAGGGCATGGTCGCGTAATGCCGCCTTCAGGATCGGGCCTTGGCCGATATGCATCTGCAACGCATCCCGCTCGGCATCGGGCAATGCCTGCAAGATCGAGGTAAACAAATCACTGCCTGAATGCAGGGACTCTCCATGCTCGTCACAGGCCTGGAACACTCCGTTTTCGCTCACGACAAGCGTACGTCGAATCGCCGCGTCATCTCGGCCGATGCTGTCCAGCTTCAGACCGTCGAGGCTGTAGAGACGGAGTTCGATCCGGACATCGGCGTTCCAGCCAGGCAGGTTTTCCAGCGAATGCAGGGCCAGGGCGTTGAAGTCCCGACTGTCGACCGAGTCCAGATAGAAGCCCTCATAGGCCCGACTGATCCGCACGTCCCTGAGCGCCCATTTCGCAAAACCTTCCAGTCGCTCGGGAAGCCTGCGCATCTTGAGCGCCTGCAACTCCTCCGGACGAGCCAGTGCCACCAGTTCCTGGGCGACGATAGCGGGCAGCCCTGCCACCTCGTCCTGGATGACCCGGGCTTCGAAACTAGCGGCTCGCTCGATGCCTCGGTAGCGAGTGTAGAACAACGAGGCCTTGCGCTGATCTGCCCGTTGCGCGAGCTGCATCCTGACACGCTCGGCACTCTTGTCGCGGCTGCCGAGCGGCGCATGGGTTTCATCACCCAGCAGTTGTCGGACTTCGTCGTCATCGAGAAACGACAACAAAGTGTCGATCAGATCGGTGTTCGCCAGTCGGTCCGCCTGGATGGACACAGGTTCTGCCCCGGACCCGATGGCGTACAGAACCTGTCCATCGGCCCCCACGAGCTCAATCGCCCGGCCGGGCCACAAACCGTCCAGCAGTTGAAACTGCCAAAGCGCATCGGCCTGCAGGTAATCCTGCGCATGGGTGCTGCCGATGTTGCGGATGAATGTGTGAATATCCCGGTCGATCTGGAAGCGGGTCACCGTATCGCTCAGCAACGGAATCGCCCGCTCGTTATCGGCGTACATGCGTACAAGCGCCCCAAGGTCGGCGCGGCTGACGGAGCGAATGTCGCCAAGCCGGTCCGTCAAGCCGTCCACCGAGGGACCAAGTCGCTTGATCAACTTATCGGCATCCCAGGTGTGAGGTTGTTCACCCTCGATCACAAACGCGCCCGTACCGTTACTCTCCGCCAGCGGCTGGTAAGCCTCGGGTCGAGTCGGATGCTGCACGCGATGTTTGCCGGTTCGCGAATCGAGCGTGAGTTCGAAATGGTGACCGTCCAGCGGCAGAATCTGCTTGCCCTGATGTTGATGCAGGCCATAAGCGTCAGGCTTGGAGTCCGCGGCCAGACGCAGGTTCTGTCGCTGATAGGGCCGCAGGTTTTGCCCCCATAACCGCTGCTCGCCGTTTCTTAGCATGACGGGGCGGGCACCTTCGAGGAACGACGACAGCCCGGGCTTCACCGCTTGAGCGAAAATAAACCCGCCAGCGGCAAAGGTGCCCAACTGAATCACGTTTTCAGCAACGCCGATCAAGTGCTCCGCCGCCTCCAGGTACTCGCCCTCGGCGAGCTCAACAACGCCCTCAACCACCCCGTCGACGAGTTGATAGACCATATACCCCATCATGGCCTCCCCAAGCACCGGCACGAACGGGGTCACGATGAGCAAGGCAACCTGCAGGATGTCGGAGAGCATTTTTTCCAGGTTTTCAATCCAGGCCCAGCGTGCGGCGCTGTCCGCATCGGCAGTGGTCACCGCCAGCGCGCGCCCGTCGGCCAGGATCTTGTCCACCTGACACTCGTAGAGATAAATCCAGGGATCGTCGTGATGGTGACTGGCGATATCACTTTCGAAGGACACTGGGGCGAACCGCAGATCAGGGTGTTCCACTTGGGTCTCACGCCAAGCGGGTAAATTGGAGCCCGGTTGCACGCCGTGATAGGTGACTTGCACCAGGCTGGCGTTGAGCGCGGCGAAAAAATGTCCACGTTGCCCATGATCCACGAATCGACTGAAAAACGCCTGGTAGCTCGTCGGGGCGGAAGCGGAGCCCTGCTTGTCACCTCGTAATTGGCGAGTCAGTTCACGCGCGAACTCGACCGTCGAGGCGTACTCTTTCAGCGGATGCTCGGGATCGTGCGGTACATAAGCAATAACGCGTCGGACATCCGCACCGGGAGTGTCAAGATCGGCGGCGATCAGCACAATGCCGCTCAAGCGGGTGCCCAGCATGCTCAAGTGGTAATAGCGAACGGGACCGCCATCGAATATCAGCCCCTTTTTGTTCCGAACCATGTGCAACACAGTCAGGTAGGCCGCAGACCCGATGTCTTTCTTCATCAACGCCAGATGTGCGGCGGCTTTCATAGCGCTTTTCTGACTATCGACGATGCGATGCTGCACGACTGCCCGGACCATGGCATCTTCGGGAATCAGATAACTTTCCAGATGTTTTTTATACTGGGTGCCGATATCCAGAGATCGGCACAGCGCCTTGAACTGCTCGACTGTCATACCCAGGTCTTTAATTTCAAACTGTCCGCCCTCGTCGGGTTTGCCAGTCAATACCGAGTCAGCACTAAACACTTCACCTTCGGCAAAATTGTGCAGCGAAGCGTTAAGCATAGAAACAGTTCGACTGCTGACACCACCCGTGACTTTAAATGCCCAAGGTGATGTTTTAGCCGTGGAATACAAGCGTAGGTAAGTTTTACGAACATCGACTACAACACCGTACTGTTCATGAATAGCCTGAGTCAGTATGGGTTGGGCGAAGGATTCAACGTCCTGCAGATTGCCGAGCATCCGATCGACTGTATTCTGGGCATTCCAGCCCGCCTGCGTGGCGCCTTTCGCGGCCAGGTGCTCGGTAGGGGACGCCGTTTTGTGCCATTCGGAAACAACTTTGGGGGTGTTGCGCAAATCAGCCATCCGCTGAAGAGAGGAATTGACAATCCAGTCGGGAATGGCACCTTTTATAAAATCAAAGTGAATACTGTTTTCATGCTCAATATCAGAAACGCTCGAAACACTCTCCGTTTTCAACAATAAACTTTTCACAACAATTACCTGCAAACCTTGATAAAGAGTATCGAAGCCTACAGCCCCCAATCCTGCGCCCATGAAGTTAATTTCGGATAATGCTGTATGAAATATCTTAATCAGATCGTTAAAATAGTTTGTTACGCCGATAGTAGTCAGGTGAACAACCCGCTTGACGCTGGAACATCGCAATAAATGCCGACGCCGTGCTGTAACCCATGTCGAAGGCAACTTCCTGAATACTGCGATGGCTGTCCAGCGCTTCAATCGCCGCCAGAAATCGCAGACGCTGGCGCCATTCCCCGAAACTCATGCCTAACTCACGGACAAACTGCCGGGCCAGGGTCCGTTCGCTGACGTGAACCTGCGCCGCCCAATGCGCCAAAGGCCGATTGTCATCAGGTGCGGCTTGCAGGGCCTCGCAGATACCCAACAGTCCCGGCGTGCTGGCGTAGGGCAGGTAACACTCATGCACCGGCGCCTGTTGCAACTGGTCTACCAGAACCTGGGCCAGGCGTTTATCGGCGGCCCGCTCGGGAATTTTTACGTCACGGACGGCGAAGTCCTTGAGGATCGCCTTGAGAATGTCACTGATGGCGAGCGTGCAGGCCTGTTTTGGCAGATCCTCACAGACCGCCGGCGCCAGACAAACGGCACGGTAATTGATCGGCTGATGGCTGTAGAAACTGTGCTCGATTTCGGGTGGCACCCACACGGCGTATTGCGGCGGCGACATGAAACGACTGCCGTCGACATCCATGTGCAACACCCCGTGCGCCGCATACTCCAGTGTGCCCCAGGGATGCCGGTGCGCCGAGGCGTATTCGTGGGTGTCGAAGTCGGCGTACCGAAAGTACACCGGGGCCGGCAGTTCGCTGAAATCCAGCAGGTCAATGTGTTTACGGGTCATGCTGTCCGGAATCAAGGGCGGTTTGTCTGGATCGAAGTATAGACCTGCATCCAGACAGGGGATAATTGCCCCTCATTAACGTTCTGGTTTTTCCCGATGCAATACGCTTATCCCTTGCTGGCCATTTTTATCTGGGCCGGCAACACCGTGATCACCAAAATGTCGGCCGGGGCGATCTTCCCCGCCGAGATCGGTTTCTACCGCTGGCTGCTCGCCGG
The DNA here is from genome assembly GCF_048565165.1 of Pseudomonas sp. NFX224. Taxonomy (NCBI): domain Bacteria; kingdom Pseudomonadati; phylum Pseudomonadota; class Gammaproteobacteria; order Pseudomonadales; family Pseudomonadaceae; genus Pseudomonas; species Pseudomonas sp. NFX224. The sequence continues at coordinate 2,367,417 of NZ_CP183416.1, forward strand.
TTTGTTGTTCACGCCTTTCATGCTCAAACCGGTGATCGCTCACTGGCCGCAGATTCGCTCGAACCTGGGCAAGATTTTCATCCTCGGCGTGCTTGGCATGGCGGTCTATCAAAGCCTGGCGTATTTCGCCGCGGCCCTGACCACGGCCACCAACATGGGCATCATCCTGTCGTTGATGCCGTTGATGTCGCTGGCCATGGCGATCATCAGCCTCGGCCAGCGTCTGACCGCGGGTGCGCTGGCCGGTGCAGTGCTGTCGTTCGCCGGGGTATTGGTGGTGGTTTCGTCCGGCAGTCTCAGTGTGTTGCTGGAGCACGGGGTGAACCTGGGCGACGCGATGATGCTGGTGGCGACGCTGGCTTACGCGGTCTACAGCACCCTGCTGAAAAAATGGCAGCTGAAGTTGCCGCCGCTGGTGTTGTTGTATTTGCAGGTGCTGGTGGCGGTGGTGGTGTTATTTCCGCTGTTTCTCGCCTCGCCGAAAATCGGCCCGACTTTGCAGAATATTCCGCTGGTGTTGTACGCCTGTTTGCTGGCCTCAATGGTCGCGCCATTGGCGTGGATGCAAGCAGTCGTGCGCTTGGGGCCGAGCCGCACCGTGCTGTTTTTCAATTTGCTGCCGTTGATTACCGCGCTGATTGCGGCGGTGGTGCTGCATGAGCAATTGGCGATGTATCACCTGGTGGGCGGGGTGTTGACGTTGGGTGGGGTAGTGCTTTCGGAGCGTTGGACCACGGTGTTGGGCGGTAAGGCTCGCGCGATCATTTGATCCGGAGCTTACAAACCCGCCGCATTCAACCGAGCCGCATGCTCGACAAACAACCGAATCGGCTCGGCGCCCTTCCCCACCAGCCCCAACGACTGGTTGACGATGTCGAAGTGATCCAGCGGAAACTCATCGCCAATCACCGTCCCCAGGTGCGAGCTGTAGCGCCCGACCATCCCGTCGCAGTGTCCCGCCTCACGGACGAACGTCCTGGCGAACAACCGGCAACTGCGGTTGGTGCCATCGAGCAGGTTGCGTCCGCGATCGGTCTTGCCCGGTTGCAGGGTTCCGGACCAAGAGTAATAACGCACACCGTTGACCTCTTCCGGCCCGTGCCCGCCCCAGGTCTCGGGCAGTCCTTGTGGATAACGCTGGTTGAACAACGCCACGCCTTCGGAAGTGAGGGAATGATGGGACGCATGGATATCCACTGGCAGCTTCGGTCCGTGATAACCGGTGTCCAGCAGGCACATCAGCGCGTTGACCATGCGTAACAAAAAGCTCAGTAGCCGCCCCTTGGCACTGTCGTGGGGATAGTGCTTGTGCAGGTAATCGGCCAGTTCCGAACCGTGATTCGGTCCCGCCACCGAGGTCACCGAGGCCACCAGGTCCGGCCGCTTGGCTGCCGCATATCGCGCCGTCAACGAGCCTTGGCTGTGGCCGATCAGGTTGACCTTCTCGGCCCCGGTTTCGCGCAGAATCGCTTCGATCCGCGCCAGCAACTGCTCGCCGCGCACTTCACTGGAGTTCAGCGGTGAAACCTGCACCGCAAACACGATGGCGCCGCCACGGCGCAACGCGTCAACGATCCCGTACCAGTACGGATAAAGCACCAAACGGATGAACCCGAGCATTCCCGGGACCAGCACCAGTGGATAGCGCGGGGCAGAACCTTGCGACATGGGCGGACATCCTTGTGATCGAGAAGTGACGCAAGGCGGGATGCAAGACATCCGCCAAGCATCGCCAGCGAAGATGACAACTCGACGACCAGTCTATGACATCCGCCCTACTTCAGCCCGACGACCCCCGCCACGATCAGCCCGACCGACAATAACTTGACCGCCGTCAGGCTTTCCCCCAACAACGCAAACCCGAGAAACACCGTGCCCAGCGACCCGATGGCGGTCCAGATCGGATAGGCGATGCTCACCGGCAACTCGCGCATGGCCAGGGTCAGGAAGTAAATCCCGCCCACTGCTGCCACGACAGTGATCAGCGACGGCCAGAGCCGGGTGAAGCCTTCGGCGTACTTCATGCCCATGGCGAACGTGACTTCAAACCCGGCGGCGATCAGCAGAAACAGCCAGGCCACTTAGAACGCCCTGGCCAGCGCGAGTAAGCGCTGTTCAGCCTCGGCAGCGGAAACTGCGAAAGTGCGCGCCTCGGACTCTTCGCCCTCGGCGGCGACCACGGTGATATCGGTGATGCCGATGAAACCCAACGCCGTGCGCAGCAATGGATCGGCATGATTCATGGCCTCCAGCTCGCCGCCCGGACCAAAACCGAAGCCGCCACGACTGGTGACGATCAATGCCTTTTTACCGTGCACCAGCGGTTCGTACTGGGCCACGCCGTTGTCCAGGGAGTGATTGAAAGTCAGGCCGAGCCGCACAATTTGATCGATCCAGGCCTTCAAGCCGCTGGGTACGCTGAAGTTGTGCATCGGCGTGGAAATCACCAGCAGGTCATGGCCGAGCAACTCGCCGACCAGTTCATCGCTGAACGCCAAATCGGCTTGCATCGACAAGGGACGGGCCTCGGGTTCGGGATAAAACGCGGCGGCCACAAACGCTTCGTTGACCGGCGCAATCAATGCCCGCCCGACTTCACGGCGGGTCAGTTGCGCATGCGGATGACGCGTCTGCAACGCCGAGAGAAACACCTCGGCCAACCGGCGGGAATGGGAACGCTCACCTCGTGGACTGGCATGAACAGCAAGAATTTTACTCATCTGAATCTCCTCAAGGACTAAACTCAAACTGCTTGTGGCTTGTGGCTTGTGGCTTGTGGCTTGCAGCTTGAAGCTCGTAGCCCTTGCTCTTCAAATGAGCAAAAATCACTCGGGATGAATTCATTTCATCCATGGAGCATTCAATGTTTGCCTCGTTGCCGCTGACCGCCCTGCGCGCCTTTGAGTCCGCCTCACGCTTGCTGAGCTTCAAGGCTGCCGCCGAAGAACTGGCCGTTACCCCAACGGCGGTGTCGCACCAGATCCGTTCGCTGGAAACCTGGCTCGGCGTGCCGCTGTTCGAGCGCCTGCCCCGCCAGGTGCGCCTGACCGAATGCGGCGAACGGCTGTTCCACAGCCTGCACGGAGCTTTTCTGGAAGTGGCGCAAAGCGTCGACACCCTGAGGCCGCAACGCAGCGGTACACATCTGACGATCTCCACCACCGCAGCCTTCGCCGCCCTGTGGCTGGTGCCACGGCTGGGACGTTTCTACGCCCGCCATCCGAACATCAACGTGCGCCTGGACACCCACTGTGAGGTCATCGACCTGCATCAGGACGCCAGCGTCGATCTGGTGCTGCGCTACAGCCTTGATGATTATCCGAACCTGTATGGGTTGTGCCTGTTCGATGAATCCTTCGGTGTCTACGGCTCACCGGAACAAGTGGCACTGGCGACCCAGCGCACGCCGACGCTGATCAGCGTGCACTGGCACAACTCCAAGCTCTATGCCCACGGCTGGGAGGCGTGGTGCGCTCAGTCCGGCGAGACATGGCTGAACGGCCAACCCGCCGTGCGTGAATACGACGAAGAACATTACGCCCTGCAAGCGGCGATTGCCGGCCAAGGCCTGGTGCTGGCGAGCAATATCCTGGTGTCGGAAAGTGTGGCCAGCGGGTTGCTCTTGCCTTATCGGGGGAATGTGCAGGTGGATGGCGCCGGTTACAGCGCGCTGTGTGTGCCGGGTCGCGAGCGACATCCGCCGGTGCGGGCTTTTTTTGCGTGGCTAGCAGAGGAAGCGTCAGTGTCCGGACTAACACCAGGATCGCAGCCTGCAGGAGAACGCATTCCTCTGTAGGCGTTGCCGCAGGCTGCGATCTTTTGATCTACCGGGTTGGCTTGACCGTCACCGGCGCCTTGCCCGACTTCATCTGTTCCAGCAGCGGCGCGCACTGATTCGGCTCGCCGCCGCTCGGTGCCACCAGCGCCAGCAACCCAGCCGCCGGTGCGGCAATCACCCCCAGCGCAACCATCCCGGCCCCGCGCAACATCAGCGGCACGGCCTTCACGCCGGCGTCGGGCTTGATGAACTTGCCCCGCACGTACAGCGGTGATCGCAGCGAGATCAAGCGCCAGCCCTTGGATTCCGGCGTGATGGTCAGGTCCAGTTGCTCGGTGGCCATGTTCGCGGTGCCATCGATGTAGATGATCGCGTTCTCGGTATCGAAGACGAACAATCGCGTGGTCGCCAGACCGTTCTTGATCTCGAAGTCGGACGCGGCGCAGTTGATCTTCACGTCCTTGTCGCCAAAGATTTTGCCGACCACATAGTTGCCGACGTTCAACCCGGCCAGCTCCATCAACTCGCGGCTGATCGCGCCATCGTTGATCAGCATTTTCAGGTTGCCGTTGGCGCTGCCCAGCAGTTTGGCCACCGAATTGCCGCGACCGGTGATGTCGGCATCGCCATTGAGTTCGCCGAAACTGGTTTTCATCGGTTCGAAGGTGGGGAACAACTGCTTGAGTTTGAAGCCCCGCGCAGTGAGTTTTGCCCGGCCTTCCAAGGGCTCGGTGCGACCGTTCAGGCGAATCTGCGAATCCAGCTTGCCGCCCGCCACGCCAAAGCGCAGCGGTTCAAGGCTGAGCACGCCATCAGTCAGCACCAGGTGCGTGTAGAGATCGTTGAACGGCAGTTTTTCGCTGTGGACAATGCGTTTGCCGGTGAACTCGACGTCGGCGTCCATATCGCGCCAGCGTTCGGTCTTGAACTCTTCGACCGGCAGCACCTTGTCCGCCGGCTGCTTGCTCTCGCCGCCACGGGCCTTTTGCTTGGCATTGGAATCGGCACCGATCAGCGGGGCCAGGTCGGCAAACAGCAGTTGATTGGACAGCAGCGAACCGCTGAGTTTAGGCCGCGGCTGGCCAGCGACGTAGGTCAGGCTACCGTGGATATCACTTTCACCGATCTTGCCGTTGAACGCCTCATAGCGGAACACCGCGCCCGTTGGCTCATGCAGCTTGGCGATCAGGTGACCGTCGGTAGCGTATGGCGGCGTATCCGGCAGGGTCACGCCGGTCAGCGGGTAAAGATTGCCCAGGCTGGCGCCAGCCAGTTTCAGGCGCAGGTCCAAAGCGCCAAGATTCATCGGATCAGTCAGCGTACCGGCCAGTTCGACGCTGGTGTCGGCGATCTTCACCTGCGCCTGCAGCGGGAACGGCCGGGCCGCGTCCTGCAAGGCCAGCAAGCCACCAATCTTGCCCTGACCTGCCAGTTTCTGACCGTGATACTGGCCTTTGACCTTGAGGCCGAACGCGTAGTCCTGTGGTGCAGCGCCCTGCTCCTGCGCGGTTTTCGCCGCTTTGTCACCGACGATCTCGCTGAATGGAATCGGCTTGCCCAACGGGTCGATCAACACGTCGAGTTGAGTCTTCAGGTTCTGGTCGTCGAGGGTGATATGGCCCTTGTCGAAGCCGATCGCGCCGATGTCCAGCACCCAAGGAGAAGGTTCGGCGTTCGGGTCTTTCGGGTCGAACGTGAAGGTCCAGTTGGCGCGACCGTCGGCCAGTCGTTGCAACTCGGCATTGGGTTCAGTGAGGTCGATGCGCGGGATGACGACACGTTGCGCCAGCAAGGCCAATGGCGAAATGCGCAATTCGACACGCTTGAGGCTGGCTATCTGCTGCGACTTCGACCAGTCCGGGTTGCCCAGACTCAGGTCTTCAGCCACCACATGCGGCCACGGCACCCAGGCACGCCAGCCGCCCTCGTCGGGCTCGCGCCGCCACACCACCGCCAGGTTGCCATTGATGGCGAACGGACGGTGCAGCTCTTCGGACACTTTGGTATTGAGGGGTGGTTTGATCCGGTTCCAATCGAAGAACACGATGATCAGCACCAGCACGGCCAGCAGGACAACCAGGCTGCCGAGGGTCCAGGCGAGAATTTTACGGGTGCGCGTCATTGCACAGAGCTCCTGATACGGCTGAGCGCCCCGACCGCGACGCACATGAAAAACGCTGGGCCAGAACCGGCCCGCTATGGAATCTACGACTGAAAAACGGCCCGCAGGTTTAATCCGATGACCGTTTTTCCAACAATCGACAAGTCAATTCATGACTCATCAGTCGCCTTCGGCGTTACCGGCCCCGCACTTTTACGTGGCGCGAGTGAGTCGAAAATACCCACCTCGGTGCAAACGCGCGAGCTTGAAAGCCACGGTTTACAAGGCCTGCAGAGAACAATCAATTCCGTTGATTATTAACATTGCGTTTATGAACTTTTATATCGACTTATCGAGAGTAGCATTGCCCTCGTACCCAATTTATCGCCCTCCTACGGAGCAACCGATCATGAAACGCCAACTTCTGCTTAGCCTTACACTCTCTATGCTGGCCAGCACGGCTTTCGCACTGCCAGCCGCTGACCAGGCCACTCCGCAAGTTAAAGATAACCACTCGGTGTTCAGCCAAACGGTTGCTGCCGATGGTTCCGATCGCACCCCGGGCCAAACCCTGGCTGAAGGCGGTAATGATCGCCTGAAAGAAAAAAACCTGATCACTGAAGATGGTTACGATCAAACCAAACAAGGCCAGACTGTTGCTGCTGACGGCTCCGATCGCACGCCTGGCCAAACCCTGGCCGCTGACGGCTCCGATCGCACCCCAGGTCAAACGCTTGCCGAAGGCGGTGGTGACCGTGTAATCGAACGCAACAGCACTATGAGCTGAGCCCATGGTGGCCCTGAAAAAAAGCCCAATCACCGGATTGGGCTTTTGACATTCTGGCCTTTCGCTTTATAGACGTTGCATCTCCTCGCCTGCCCCCCCTATCTCCGTTCGACGCCGGCAAAGCCGATTTGCTAGAGTGCGCCGCTGTCATTCTTCAGAAAACGCCCTTGCGATGCTGCCCCGCGCCGAACAGAAACAACAAACCCGCAACGCCCTGATGGACGCTGCCCGTCGCCTGATGGACGGCGGCCGAGGATTCGGCAGCCTGAGCCTGCGCGAAGTGGCGAAAACCGCCGGGATCGTTCCCACCGGTTTCTACCGGCACTTCGCCGATATGGATGAACTGGGCCTGGAGCTGGTCAGCGAAGTTGGCCAGACCTTCCGTGAAACCATTCGCTTGGTGCGGCACAACGAATTCGTCATGGGCGGCATTATCGATGCCTCGGTGCGGATCTTTCTCGACGTCGTCAGCGCCAACCGTTCGCAGTTCCTGTTTCTGGCCCGCGAACAGTACGGCGGCTCGCTGCCAGTGCGTCTGGCCATCGGCCGTCTGCGCGAAGTCATCAGCTCGGACCTCGCGGCGGACCTGTCGTTGATGCCCAAACTGCAACACCTGGACATCGCCGGTTTGAGCGTCATCGCCGACCTGATCGTCAAAAGCGTGTTCGCCACGTTGCCCGACATCATCGACCCACCGGCAGAAGCGCTGCCGGAACACCTGACAGCCCAGGCAAAAATCACCCAGCAGCTGCGCTTCATCTTTATCGGCCTGAAGCATTGGCAAGGCCTGGGCAGCACCGAGTGATGCATCAAAAGATCGCACCCTCCGGGCAGCGATCTTTTTTGAGCGCTACAAATTAGTGCATACAAAAACCGAAGCGCACCAATATCAACCAAAAATCACAGCGCCTCGCGCCTCGCCCTACGCCTCCTTCAGGCATTTCCTACGCATCGCCGCGATTGGCAAGCCCCTTGCTCTAGCCTGAGCAATGTCCATTGCTGGAAGCTTTCTGATGCTGGTGATTCATCGCAGAATCGACCCTCAACCCGTCTGGGCCGCCGAATTACACCTGACCTTCGAAGCCCGGAGCAAAAGCCGTTTGCGCTGTTTCAGTGCCGAGGGCGAAGACGTCGGGTTGTTTTTGGAGCGCGGGCAAGCGCCGCTGCACGACGGTGAATGTTTGCAGGCCGAAGACGGACGCATCGTCCGCGTCTGCGCCCGTCCGGAACAACTGCTGCACGTCACCTGCGCCAACGCCTTCGAACTGACCCGCGCGGCCTATCACTTGGGCAATCGTCATGTTGCCCTGCAAGTGGGAGATGGCTGGTTGCGCCTGCTCGACGATTACGTGCTCAAGGCCATGCTCGAACAATTGGGCGCCCATGCCGAAAACATCGAGGCACCGTTCCAGCCGGAACACGGTGCCTACGGCGGCGGCCATCATCATTCGCGTCACGGCGATGAAGATTTCAACTATCCACCGAAGCTGCACCAGTTCGGCGTGCGCCTGTGAACCCTGCATGGGCATTGCTGCGCCTGGCCAGTCCGCAATTGCCGATTGGCGGCTACAGCTATTCCCAAGGCCTGGAAATGGCGGTTGAGAACGGTCGCGTCCACGATCCAGACAGCGCGCGGCGCTGGATCAGTGATCAATTGCTGCTCAACCTCGCCCGCTTCGAAGCCCCATTGCTGCTCGCCCATTGCGTAGCGGCGGCCGAGGAAAACTGGAGCGAACTGCTGCAACGCTGCGAAGAGCACCGCGCCAGCCGGGAAACCCGCGAACTGCATCAGGAGAGCCGGCAGATGGGCTACTCCTTGCAGCAGTTGCTCAACGGCCTGCCGGAGCTCGATGCAGCGGCGCGTGCCTTTCTTGAGCAACGTCCCGAACCCCACCTGGCGCTGGGCTGGGCATTGGCCGCCCGCGCCTGGCAGATCAGCCCGCAGGATGCGCTGGCCGCGTGGCTCTGGAGCTGGCTGGAAAACCAATTGGCGGTGCTGATGAAAACCCTGCCACTGGGCCAGCAAGCCGCCCAACGCCTGACCAGCGAACTGCTGCCGCTGCTACAACAAGCCCAGCAGGACGCCAGCCACATCAACCCCGAACACTTTGGCAGCGCCGCGTTTGGCCTGTCCTTGGCGTGCATGGCCCATGAGCGCCAGTACAGCCGTCTGTTCCGTTCCTAGGACCCCCTATTTTGGAGAATCACATGAACACACAACCTCTGCGCGTCGGCATCGGCGGCCCGGTCGGTTCCGGTAAAACTGCCCTGACCCTGGCCCTGTGCCTGGCCCTGCGCGAGCGCTACAACCTGGCCGTCGTCACCAACGACATCTACACCCGCGAAGACGCCGATTTCCTGGTGCGCAACGAAGCATTGGCGCCGGAACGGATCATCGGCGTGGAAACCGGCGGTTGCCCGCACACGGCGATCCGCGAAGATGCCTCGATCAACCTCGAAGCGGTGGACCAGCTCAACCGCCGCTTTCCCGGCCTTGACCTGATTCTGGTGGAGTCCGGTGGCGACAACCTCTCGGCCACCTTCAGCCCTGAACTGTCCGACCTGACCATCTACGTGATCGACGTTTCCGCCGGCGACAAGTTGCCGCGCAAGGGTGGGCCGGGCATCTGCAAATCCGATCTGCTGGTGATCAACAAGATCGACCTCGCACCGCTGGTAGGCGCGTCGCTGACCCTGATGGACAGCGACACCACGCGCATGCGCAACGGCAAGCCGTTCGTCTTCAGCAACCAGAAAACCGGCGAGGGTCTGGAAAAGATCATCGCCTTCATCGAACGCCAGGGCTTGCTGACCGCAGCCTGATTACGACTTATCAACAAGGAAGCCAATCCATGACACTGAAACGTATTCTGGGCGCCATGGCCCTGCTGCTGACCCCGGCCATCGCTTTTGCCCACCCGGGGCACGGCGACAACGGCTTGATCGCCGGCATCAGCCACCCGATCGGCGGCCTCGACCATTTACTCGCAATGCTGGCGGTCGGCCTATGGGCGGCGCAGCAACAAGGCGCGGCGCGCTGGGCGCTGCCGTGCACATTCGTCGGCACCATGCTGCTTGGCGGTTTGCTGGGTTTTGAAGGGTTGAACCTGCCGGCGCTGGAAAGCGGGATTGCCGCGTCGGTGCTGGCGCTGGGTCTGGCTGTGGCCTTGGCGGTGCGTCCGCCGTTGAGCCTGGCGGTCGGCGCCACGGCGTTGTTCGCGTTGTTCCACGGCGTCGCCCATGGCCTGGAATTACCGGACATGTCGAGCCCTTGGCTGTATGCCGCAGGGTTTGTCGCGGCGACAGCGGCATTGCACGCGGCGGGTTACGCGGTGGTGCGGGTATTGCCGCAGGCGGCGGCGCCGTTGGTTCGATTGGCGGGTGCGGCTTCGGCGGTGACCGGGGCCTGGTTGCTAGCAGGCTGACTCTTTACTGCTTGTGATGGCCTGATCGCTGGCAAGCCAGCTCCCACAGGGATTTGCACTTAACCTGTGGGAGCTCAGACACCACCACTCTCAGGCCTGCTAACATGTCGCGCAATCGCCCCTGCCGTGACGACGCCAGCCAATGCCGCATGTTTCCCGCTCCGCCTCCCAGCCTGAACTGACCGCCCTGTTCGCTTCGGTGCAACAGCACTTCCAGGACGTGATCGTGCCGCTCTGGCAAGGTCCCGGCTGGAATACCGAGATGGCGCTGCCCTATGAGGCGCTGGACGCCGAGCATCAACCGCTGCCACCTCAACGCTACCGGGCCATGGCCTGTGCGCGGCAGTTGTATCTGTTTGCCAGTCTGATTGGCCAGGTGCCGGATGCCGAAGAGCGTGCGGCAGCGCTGTTCCGCTCCTTGCAGCGACACTTTCACGATGCCGAGCACGGCGGCTGGTTCTACAGCATCGACCCGCACGGCGCACCGCTGGATCAGCGCAAAGACCTCTACACCCATGCCTTCATTCTGTTCGCCTGCGCCCATTACTGGGACAAAGTCCGCGAGCCGTTGGTGGAGTCGGTGCTCAACGCCGCCCTGGAAGTGATTGCCCGGCGATTTGCAACGGGTGATGGCCTCTATGAAGCCAGCCTCGATCGCGACTGGTCGTCGCTGAACAGCGGACCGCTGCAGAATCCGTTGATGCACTTGGCCGAAGCCTTCCTCGCCACGCTGGCGGTACGCGAAGACCTGGGCGTCCAACGGGCACTCGTCGAGTTATGCACAGCCATGCAAAAGCGCTTCATCGATCCGCAACATGGCGTGCTGATGGAAAAACCGCTGGGAGCTGTGGATAACTGGTTTGAGCCGGGCCATCAGTTCGAATGGTATTTCCTGCTGGAGTCATCTGAGCTGCTGCGCGGTTCGAAACTGCATGCTTCGCTGGAACGTGCCTTCGCTTTCACCGAACAACTGGGTGTCGATCAACAAACCGGCGCCGTGCGGGCCATGCTTGACCTGGGCCCGGATGGCGGCGCTCGAGACGCCACCCAGCGGATCTGGGCGCAGGCCGAGTACTTGCGTGCATTGACGTTGCGGCCGGACAGCGAAGCCGAGGTGCTGCGCCAATTACAGGCGTTGCAGCAACGCTCGCTGCATGCCGGTGGCTGGTATGAATGCCGTGATGAGCAAGGTGAAGTCAGTCGTCGGGATATGCCGTCGACCACGCCTTATCACTTGGCGACTTGCTATCGCGGGCTGGCCGAGTACCTCGGCTGATATCGCCTTTCGCAAGCAGGCTCGCTCCTAAAAGGATCGCGCTGAACCTGTGGGAGCGGGCATGCCCGCGATTGGCCGTTACACGCTATTAAGACTTACGCTCGATAGCAAACCCGGCCCAGGTCTGGCTGACCGGCATCAATTCCAGACTGTTGATGTTGATGTGCGCCGGCGCATTGAGAACCCAGAAAATGGTGTCGGCGATGTCTTGCGGCTGGATCGGCTCGGCACCGGCGTACGTCGCGTTGTAGCGCTCCTGATCCCCGGCAAAACGCACCAGCGAGAACTCGCTTTCGCACAGGCCCGGCTCGATGTTGCTGACCCGCACGCCCGTGCCCTGCAGGTCGCAGCGCAGGTTCAGGGAGAACTGTTTGACGAATGCCTTGGTGGCGCCATACACATGGCTGCCCGGGTACGGATAATTACCGGCGATGGAGCCCAGGTTGATGATGCCCGCACCACGACCGTGAGCGATCAGGCGCGGCAACAACAGGCGAGTGCTGTACATCAGGCCTTTGACGTTGGTGTCGACCATGGTGTCCCAATCGTCCAGGTCGCACTTCGGTGCAGGGTCAACGCCCAGGGCCAGGCCGGCGTTGTTGATCAGCCCGCGCAATTTGGCGAAGGACGGTGGCAGGTTGGCAATGGCCTCTTCCATGGCCTTGCGATCACGCACATCGAGCACCAGGCCATGCACTTCAGTCTGCTTCGACAGCTCGGCACACAATGCATTGAGGCGTTCTTCACGACGACCGGTCAGCACCAGTTTCCAGCCAGCCTCGGCAAAACGACGGGCACAGGCTTCACCAAAACCGGAGGTCGCGCCGGTAATAAACAGGGTGTTGGACATCGTGTTCTCCTTGCGTCGGCTGATGCTCAGCCATGGGAATAGACAATCAGCAGGCAGCATGCCCGGCCTTGCTCATACGGGCAACCACTGCACAACCTGTACAAAAAACGATCAAATCAAGCGACACCTTAGCCTCCGTGGCTTGCAGCCATGTGCGCGCACGTTATCCACAGCCCCATCCACACATTCCGGGGGCAAGTGAAAAAGCTGAAAGCCGCTATCCACAAGGCTTTGCGAGGCGTTTAAAACTTTTTTGCTTGACCCTGACGGACCGGCTGTGTAGCCCATGGCAATTTTCCCGACCTGCCGGTCAAACCGGCGATGGCCGCAAGCCAGTAACCACGGCCTTCAGCCGAGTCTTTCCAGAGTTTAATCACAGACTTATCCACAGGCTTGTTCAGCGCAGTTCGCTGCACTTTCGTCACCCAGAAAAAGGTTGACAAACCCACCCTGAAGCCACGCAAAAACACCTGATCAAAAAACAACCGCATCGCTGGAGGCCACGGATTGAAAGGCTCTCAGCCAGCTACTCCCACGTTATTCACAGCCAGCTCCACAGCAAACGGGGACAAGTCAAAACCGTGACAAAACAACTATTTGCAGCGGCTTTATGTCGCGGTTTGGAAGCTTGTGGAATTTGTTTTCCACAATTTTACTTTACGTCGCAGCGCCGCTCTTGTAGGAGCTGCCGGAGGCTGCGATCTTTTGATCTTGATCTTAAAGATCGCAGCCTCGTTTCACTCGACAGCGCCTACAGCAGCTCCTACCGAGTGCGAAAAAAAACGCCCTGACGTTTAGCACGTCAGGGCGTTTTTTTACCGCTGAGGACTAATGCCCGCCGAGATAGGCGTTACGCACATCCTCGTTGACCAGCAACTCCTTGCCAGTACCCGTCATGCGAATTTCGCCGTTGACCATCACGTAGGCACGGTCGGACAGGCGAAGGGCGTGGTTGGCGTTCTGCTCCACCAGGAAGATGGTCATGCCGGTTTGCGCCAGTTCGCGCAGGGTGGCGAAGATCTGCTTCACCACGATGGGTGCCAGACCCAGGCTCGGCTCATCAAGCAGCAGCAGTTTCGGCCGGCTCATCAACGCACGGGCGATGGCGAGCATTTGCTGCTCACCGCCCGACATAGTCATCGCCCGTTGGGTACGCCGTTCTTCGAGCCGAGGAAACAGCTTGAACATGCGCTGCATGTCTTCCTTGGCGTACTTGTCGCCAATCGGAATGGTGCCCATCAGCAGGTTTTCCTCGACGGTCATGTCGGGGAACACCCGCCGCCCTTCCGGCGATTGCGCGATGCCGTTGGAGGCGATGTAGTGCGAGGATTTGTGGGTAATATCCACGCCCTGATAGAGGATCTGCCCGTCCGCCGCCCGCGGCTGACCGAAGATCGACATCAGCAGGGTCGACTTGCCGGCACCGTTGGACCCGATAAGGCTGACGGTTTCGCCTTCGTTGATGTGCAGCGACACGCCTTTGAGCGCCTGGATCGGGCCGTAGAACACGTCCAGATCCTTGAGTTCGAGGATGGGTTGGGTCATACCACTTCCTCTTCGTCAGCGCCCAGGTAGGCGGCAATCACTTTCGGGTCGTTGCGGATGTCGTCGGGACCGCCCTCGGCGATGACGACGCCGTGGTCCAGTACCACGATGTGGTCGGAAATACTCATAACCATGCCCATGTCGTGTTCGATCAGCACCACGGTCAGATCGTGCTCGTCGCGCAGCAGCCGGATCATCGCGCTCAGCGCTTCGGTTTCCTGAGGGTTGAGGCCGGCGGCCGGTTCGTCGAGGCAGATGATCTGCGGACGGGTGCACATGGCGCGGGCGATTTCCAGACGACGTTGCTGACCGTAGGAAAGCTCACCGGCCAAGCGGTTGGCGCAGTCCACCAGGTCCACCACTTCCAGCCAGTAGAACGCATGATCGAGCGCATCGCTCTCGGCCTTGCGGTAGCCCTTGGTGTTGAGGATGCCGGCCAGCAGGCTGCGGTTGACCCACATATGTTGGGCTACCAGCAGGTTTTCCAGTACCGACATCTCCTTGAACAGGCGAATGTTCTGGAATGTCCGCGCCAGCCCGGCACGATTCACCAGGTGGGTGCCGCCGAAAGCCTTGTAGTACAAACGACTGGCGAACGATTTAGGCGAGACGAAATCGGTCGGTTTGAACGATTCGCCCAGCAGCTTGATGACGTTGGTCTGCTCACCACGCACATTGAGTTCGATCTTGCCGCCGGAGGCCTTGTAGAACCCGGTCAGGCAGTTGAACACCGTAGTCTTGCCCGCACCGTTGGGGCCGATCAGGGCAAAGATCGAGTTACGCTTGACCTGCAGGCTGACGTCGTTCAACGCCTTGATGCCGCCGAAGTGCATCATCAGTTTTTCGACACTGAGTACGACTTCGCTCATGGCGCTACTCCTTTACGCGGGGTCACACCGGTACGGCTGATCCGAATCAGGCCGCGCGGTCGCCAGATCATCATCAACACCATCAGGATGCCGAACAGCAGCACGCGGTATTCGGCGAAGCCACGCAGCAGTTCCGGGGCGACGGTCAGCACAAAGGCCGCGATCACCACGCCGATGGTCGAACCCATGCCGCCGAGTACCACGATGGCGAGGATCAGGGCCGATTCGAAGAAGGTGAACGAGGTCGGGTTGACGAAACCTTGATAGGTGGCGAAGAACACGCCGGCCAGACCCGCCGTCGAGGCACCGATGGTGAATGCCGAGAGCTTGACCAGCACGTGGTTCAGGCCCATGGAACGGCAGGCGATTTCATCTTCGCGCAGCGCTTCCCAAGCGCGGCCCACAGGCATGCGGGTCAGGCGATGCTTGATGTACAACACGGCCAGGACCACCAGGAACAACACCGCGTAGATGAAGTAGTACTTCACGTCCGGGTTGTAGGCGATACCGAAGAACTCATGGAACGGTATGCCGCCGTCTTTCGCCCGCTTGCCGAATTCCAGGCCGAAGAACGTCGGCAGTGGTGCCGCCATGCCGTTCGGACCGCCGGTCAGCGACAGCCAGTTGTTGAGGATCAGGCGGATGATTTCACCGAAGCCCAGGGTCACGATCGCCAGGTAGTCACCGTGCAGGCGCAGCACCGGGAAGCCGAGGATGCAACCGGCCAGCCCCGCCGTGATTGCCGCCAGCGGCAGCACCGTCCAGAAACCCAGCCCCAGGTACTGATAACCGAGCGCCAGGCCGTAGGCACCGATGGCGTAGAACGCCACGTAACCCAGGTCGAGCAGGCCGGCCAGGCCGACCACGATGTTCAGCCCCAGGCCCAGCAGTACGTAGATCAGCCCGAGGATGACCACGCCCAGCAGGTAGGAGTTGGAGAAGAACGGGAACACCACGGCGATGACGATCATCAGCGGGATGATCCAGCGCAACCGGGACTTGTAGTCAGGCGCCAGTACATGGACCCCGGAACCGGTGGACTCAAAACCTTCGAGGATTCTCAGGCCCTTGGGGGTTTGCAGGAACATGCTCAGGGCAAAGCGACCGGCCATGACGATGGCGACAATCCACGCCACCCGGGTGGTTTCCAGGTTGAAGCCATAGCCATCGAGAACGACGCCCACAATCGGCCCGAACACAATCAGGGCGATGAGGCCGGCAAGAATCGCGTCAACCAGACTTTTTTTGATATCAATGGTTTTTTTAGTGGTTGAAGACATCGCTTACACCTTCGACACAAGAGGACGGCCGAGCAGGCCTTGGGGCCGAAAGACCAGAACGAGAACCAGCAGCGAGAAGCTGAAAACGTCTTTGTAGTCCGAGTTCACCAGACCAGAGAACAGCGACTCGGAAATCCCGAGAATGATCCCGCCGAGCATGGCGCCAGGCAGCGAGCCGATCCCGCCGAGCACCGCGGCGGTGAACGCCTTGATCCCGATGATGAAGCCGGCATAGAAGTCGAATGTGCCGTAGTTCATGGTGATCAGTACGCCGGCCAGGGCCGCCATCGCTGCACCGATGATGAACACGTAGGAAATCACCCGGTCGGTGTTGATCCCCAGAATCGAAGCCATCTTGCGGTCTTGCTGGGTTGCACGGCACATGCGGCCGAGCTTGGTGTACTTGATGATGTAGGTCAGCGCGGCCATCCCGACAAACGCGGCGACCAGAATGAAGACCTTGGTGTAGGTCAGCTGCACGAAACCTGTGCCGACCTCGACACGCCACGCACCCGTCAGCAACGTGGGAACGCCTTGTTGCTTCGCACCCTGGGCGATCTGTGCGTAGTTTTGCAGGATCAGCGAAATACCGATGGCGCTGATCAGCGGTGCCAGTCGGGTGGAGTTACGCAGGGGTTTGTAGGCGACACGCTCGATGACCCAGCCATACACCGCCGTGACGACGATGGTGAAGATCAGGGTGCCGAGCATCAGCAGCGGGAAGGATTCGATACCGAAGTAAGCCAGCAGAGCCAGACTGATCGCCGCGAGGTAAGCGGAAATCATGTAAACCTCGCCGTGGGCGAAGTTGATCATGCCGATGATGCCATAGACCATTGTGTAGCCGATGGCGATCAGGCCATAGACCGACCCGAGGGTCAGGCCATTGACCAGTTGCTGCAGGAAAATACCATCCATAACGCAATCTCACGCATTTGAGAGACTGCACAGAAGCCGGGTGCGACAGACCGGGGTTCAGCCGCCGGCGCAACACGGTTGTGTGCAGCTCTACGAGAAAAGACAGGTACTGCACGGACATGTTTCAGGATTGCCCGGCGCACAAGGCGCCGGGCAAATCAGCTGCTCATATCACTTCTGTTTTTCCAGTTGGTGGTATTTGCCGTCCTTGTCCCACTGGTAAACCACGTAGTCGGAGACTTTCAGGTCACCCTTGCTGTCCCAGGTCTTCTCGCCCATGACGGTCTTGACCGGGTTTTTCTTCAGCCAGGCAGCCGCTTCTTCGCCCTTGTTGGATTTGGCACCGTTGAAAGCGGCAGCCAGGGTTTGCACCGAAGCGTAGGCATACAGGGTGTAGCCTTCAGGTTCGGTACCGGCCTTGCGGAATGCGTCCACCACGGCCTTGCTGTCTGGCAGCAGGCGTGGGTCGGCGCCGAAGGTCATCAGCACGCCGTCAACGAATTGCGGGCCGCCAGCAGTAGTCACCAGCTCGTCGGTCACGATGCCGTCGTCGGACATGAACTTGACGTCTTTCAGACCTTGTTCGCGCAGTTGACGCACCAGTGGACCGGCTTCCGGGTGCAGGCCACCGAAGTAGACGACGTCAGCGCCGGCACCGCGGATTTTGGTCACGATGGTGCTGAAGTCTTTCTCGCCACGGGTCAGGCCTTCATACAGCACTGGCGTTACGCCGCGCTTGACCAGTTGAGCCTTGGTGGCGTCAGCCAGGCCTTGGCCGTAGGTGTCCTTGTCGTGCAGCACGACAACCTTCTTGCCCTTGAGCACGTCAACGATGTAGTCGCCGGCCACGATGCCTTGCTGGTCGTCACGACCGCACATACGGAACATGGCGCTCAGGCCGCGTTCGGTAACCTGCGGGTTGGTAGAGCCCGGAGTGATGGCGATGATGCCCGCTTCGTCGTAGATCTCGGAGGCCGGGATGGTCGACGAGGAGCAGAAGTGACCGACCACGCCGGCAACTTTCTGGTTGGTCAGGTCCTTGGCGACCGTCACAGCCTGTTTCGGTTCGCAGGCGTCATCGCCCTTGACCAGTACGATTTTCTCCCCGTTTACGCCGCCCGCTGCGTTCACCGCATCGGCTGCTGCCTGTGCACCCTTCATGTACTGCTCGCCAAATGCTGCGTTGGCGCCCGTCATTGGACCCGCTACGCCGATTTTCACATCAGCTTGAGCAAACGCAGAAACACCCAACGCAGTAGCCACTGCGAGGGCCAGAAAGCCTTTCTTGTAAAACGTCTGGGACATGAGGTGGTGCTCCAAGGTTTTTTTTAATTGGCACTGCGACTTCACTGAATGCTCAGAGCAAGGGCCGTGCCATCGGTTTTTTATTCTGAAAAAAGTCGCTGCTTTATTGTTATTTCGACTGTTTCTTACCCATTTTCATTGGGCGTGCAACCGTCTAAACCGCGGAAGGTGAAACCGCATTTTTTTCGAGGCGCAACCCCACTGCGCCATCATTGCAACCGCGGCACCAAACGGCGTGCAACCAGCCTGTAACAACGTACGTCACCGAACTGCACACTGCTGGTGCGGGACTGCTACAACCCGCACCATTACAGGCTAGCTGCTGAACGAAAAAGCGCCGCTCCCCGCAACAAATTTCAACAATCAGATCACGATCCGCAGGCACTGGCCTGCGTGATACAGCGAAAAACCTGCCTCGTACAAACAGCTGCGCAAGCCCACCCCGGCCAGTGGCTGCATGGGCGCGAAGGGAATCGGTAGCGCCTGAGGATTTCCGTTACACACGTAATCGGCAAAGGCTTTGCCGACGACTGTTCCTGTGGTCACTCCTCGACCGTTATAGCCGGTGACTGCCACTAAACCGGGCGCCGGCTCGAACAGGCGCATCAGATGATCGGGGGTAAACGCGATGCAACCGGTCCAGGTGCACTCCCATTCCACCGGTTTGAGGTAGGGGAAATAATGCTGCTGGACGCGATCGGCCCACGCCTTTAGGAACCAGGCTGGCTTCTGATTGCCATTACCCAGACTGCCAAGAAGCAGGCGCCCGTCCTTATCGCGACGAATACTGCTCAGGACTTGACGGGTGTCCCAGGAACCCTGGCCGCCGGGCAGAATTTGTTGCGCGGCGTCTTCGGTCAACGGCACCGACGCCACTTGATAGTAATAGCCGGGAAAAAAATTGCGCCGCAGCTCGGTCCAGGCGCCCTCGGTGTAGGCGTTGGAGGCGATCACCACTTGCTCGGCCAGTACCGAACCCTGAGCGGTTTGCACCGACCAGCGCTGGCCCTGTCTTTCGAGTTGGGTCACCGGTGAATGATCGAACAATTGGCCGCCGAGGCCGATAGCCGCTTTGGCCAGCCCCGTGGTGTAGGCCATCGGGTTGAGGGTGCCCGCACGCCGATCGAGCAATGCAGCGGCGATTTTCCTGGTTCCGGTAGCGTGTTCGCAGGCTTGTCCGGTGAGCAATTCCACCGGCGCACCACGACGCTTCCATTGCTCTTCACGACTGCGCAAGTCCGCTTCGCCACGGGCGTTGTGCGCCATGTGCAGCGTGCCTTCGCGGCGCAACTGGCAATCGATGTTGTACTTGTCGACCAGGCTGAACACCAGCGACGGCGCCGCACCCAGCATGCGGTTGAGCTGGCTGCCGACTTCGCTGCCAAACCCGGCTTCGATCTCGTCCGGTGGAATCCACATGCCGGCGTTGACCAACCCGACATTGCGCCCCGATCCGCCATGCCCGGCGCGATGGGCTTCGAGCACACAAACCGTCTTGCCCTGCTCCAGCAAATGCACCGCCGCCGACAGCCCGGTGAAACCGGCGCCGATGACGCAGACGTCGACCTTTACTTCCCCCTTGAGCGCCGCGTTGTCAGGCCTTTGCGGCGTCAGTTTTTCCCACAGACACTCTTCGCGTAACGGCATTGCCAGACTCCAACAGAAACCTAACCAACACACCATTTACCTGTGGGAGCGGCGCACCGCCGCTCCCACAGTGATCTTCATGGGTTCAAAGGATGCATTTAGTCAAACGTAATACCCTGCGCCAACGGCAACTCCAGCGAGTAGTTCACGGTGTTGGTCTGACGACGCATGTAGCCGCGCCAGGCGTCGGAGCCCGACTCACGACCACCGCCAGTTTCTTTCTCTCCACCAAACGCGCCGCCGATTTCAGCACCGCTCGGGCCGATGTTGACGTTGGCAATGCCGCAGTCGCTGCCCACCGCCGACATGAACTGCTCCGCTTCACGCACGTCGGTGGTGAAGATGCACGAGGACAAGCCTTGTGGCACGGCGTTGTTCAGGCGCAGCGCTTCGTTGAAGTCGCTGTAACCGACCACGTAAAGGATCGGCGCGAAGGTTTCGTGGCAGACCACATCGCTCTGCTCCGGCATTTCGACGATGGCTGGCGAAACGTAATAGGCATTCGGGAATTTGTCTTCCAGCTGACGCTTGCCGCCGAACACCCGGCCACCTTCGCTCAGCGCTTGCTCCAGCGCGTCCTGCATGTTTTCAAAGCTTTGTTTGTCGATCAGCGGGCCGATCAGGTTGCCTTCCAGCGGGTGACCGATGCGTACTTTGGAGTAGGCCGCTTTCAGGCGGGTGACGATTTCTTCCTTGACCGATTCGTGGGCAATCAGGCGACGCAACGTGGTGCAACGCTGACCGGCAGTGCCAACGGCGCTGAACAGGATCGCGCGAACGGCCATGTCCAGATCGGCGCTTGGGCCGAGGATCATCGCGTTGTTGCCGCCCAGTTCCAGAATGCTGCGGGCGAAACGTGCAGCGATTTTCGGCGCCACTTCGCGGCCCATGCGGGTGCTGCCGGTGGCGCTGACCAGTGCGACACGCGGGTCATCGACCAGTGCTTCGCCGGCATCGCGACCGCCAATGATCACCTGGCTCAGGTGCAGTGGCGCATCGCTGAAGTTTTTCAGCACGCGATCGAACAGCGCCTGGCAGGCCAGTGCGGTCAGCGGGGTTTTTTCCGACGGTTTCCAGATCACCGGGTTGCCGCAGACCAGCGCCAGCGTGGTATTCCAGGCCCAGACCGCGACCGGGAAGTTGAACGCACTGATCACGCCGACGACGCCCAGCGGATGCCAGGTTTCACGCATGTGGTGGCCAGGACGCTCGGAGGCGATGGTCAAGCCGTACAACTGGCGGGACAGGCCGACGGCGAAGTCGCAGATGTCGATCATTTCCTGAACTTCACCCAGGCCTTCCTGAGTGATCTTGCCGGCTTCCCACGACACCAACTCGCCGAGATCAGCCTTGTATTCGCGCAGGATGTCGCCCAGTTGACGCACCAACTCGCCACGACGCGGCGCCGGAACCTTGCGCCACAGTTCGAACGCATGATCTGCGCGACTGATGTGCTGCTCGACTTCGGCGGCGCCTTCCCAGTTCACGGCGGCAATCGTGCTGCCATCGATCGGCGAATGCACCGGCACTTTGCCGTTCTGGTACAGGGCCGGATTCACACCAAGACGATCAAGCAATGCGGCAACCATGGGTCACTCCTCAAGCAAAAAACGGAACGGGTGCAGCCGGAAAATCACGGCTGATCAGACCTGTAGTTTTAGCGCCCCCGAGGTTACTCAACAAACGACCATTAAGAGAGATATCATTCCGTTTATTCATGCTGCGCATTGCTGGCAAAAAAGAGACAAGAACAAAAGGACCGCCCATGCTGAACAAACGCTATTTGCCATCGATCGCTGCCCTGCAGTGTTTCGAAGCCGTGACCCGGCATCTGAGCTTCACTCGGGCCGCCGAAGAACTGAACCTGACCCAGAGCGCCGTCAGCAAACAGGTCGCGCAACTGGAAGAGTTGCTGCAGCACCTGCTGTTTCGCCGGGTGCGCCGACGCCTGCAAATGACCCCGGCGGGGGATTTGTACCTGGTAGAAGTACGAAAAATCCTCACACAGGTCGAGATGTCGACCCATTACCTGCGCTCCTACGGCGGCGAAACCGAAGTCCTGCGCGTCTCGACGCCCCCGACCTTCGGCGCACGCTGGCTGGTGCCAAAGCTCAAAGGCTGGCGCCTGCGCCACCCGTCGATTCACCTGGACCTGTGCAGCGAGCAAGAAGCCGATGATCTGCTGCAAGGCCGCAGCGACCTGGCGTTCTACTTCGGCCAGGGTTCACGGCCCGGCACCGAATGCCTGAAGCTGTTCAGCGAAGAACTGGTGCCGGTATGCGCTCCCGGCAGCCTGCCAGCCGAGCCCTTCACCGACCCGACGCAACTCACCGACCTGGTCCTGCTGCAAAACGCCTCGCGCCCCCAGGCCTGGCATGACTGGTTCGACAGTCAGGGCTACCACACCGAGCACAGCTACCACGGCCCGCGCTTCGAAACCTTCTACATGTGCATCCGCGCCGCGCAAGTCGGCTGCGGCGTAGCATTGCTACCGCGCTTTCTGGTGGAAGAGGAACTGGCCGAAGGCAAACTGGTCATTCCCTGGCAGCATGCAATGCCCAGCACCGATGCCTATTACCTGGCGTATCCGGAGCACTCGGCGGAAGTGCCGAAGGTGCGGGATTTTGTGAAGTGGATGCTGGAGCAGGTTGACCACCCCGCGACCACTGACAACGCAAAAAACGCTGGCAATCCTCACCGCTGATATGCGCCACTAGCTCTATTGAATGTGGAGAACCCCCGTTATGAGCGAGAGTGTGTTTGCCGATCGCATCGTGCAGAACCTGCTCGACACCGACTTCTACAAACTGACGATGATGCAGGCGGTGCTGCACAACTACCCGAACGTCGAAGTCGAATGGGAGTTTCGTTGCCGTAACAGTGAAGATTTGCGCCCGTACCTGGCGGAGATCCGTTTCCAGATCGAGCGCCTGGCCGAACTGAGCCTGAGCGCCGACCAATTGAGTTTCCTGGAGCGCATCAGCTTCCTGAAGCCGGATTTCCTGCGCTTTCTCGGGCTGTTCCGTTTCAACTTGCGCTACATTCACACCGGCATTGAAAACGGCGAGTTGTTTATCCGCCTGCGTGGCCCGTGGTTGCATGTGATCCTGTTCGAAGTGCCGATTCTGGCGATCGTCAGCGAAGTGCGTAACCGCTATCGCTACCGGGAAATCGTCCTGGAGCAGGCCCGCGAACAGCTCTACCGCAAGTTCGACTGGCTCACCGCCAACGCCAGCAGCGACGAATTGTCGGAATTGCAGGTAGCCGATTTCGGCACGCGCCGGCGCTTTTCGTACCGCGTGCAGGAAGAAGTGGTGAACGTGCTCAAGCACGATTTCCCCGGCCGCTTCGTCGGCACCAGCAACGTACACCTGTCCCGGGAACTGGACATGAAGCCGCTGGGCACCATGGCCCATGAATGGATCATGGCTCACCAGCAACTCGGCCCGCGCTTGATCGACAGTCAGATTGCCGCCCTCGATTGCTGGGTCCGCGAGTATCGCGGTTTGCTGGGGATCGCCCTGACCGACTGCATCACCATCGATGCCTTCCTAGGCGATTTCGACCTGTTTTTCGCCAAGCTCTTCGACGGCTTGCGTCATGATTCCGGCGATCCTGTGCTGTGGGCGGAAAAAGCCATCGCCCACTACCACAAGCTCGGCATCGACCCGATGAGCAAGACCCTGACCTTCTCCGACAGCCTGACGCTACCCAAGGCACTGGAAATATTCCGGGCACTGCGCGGCCGGATCAATGTCAGCTTCGGCATCGGCACCAACCTGACCTGTGACATTCCGGGTGTCGAACCGATGAGCATCGTGCTTAAAATGACCGCCTGCAACGGCGCGCCGGTGGCGAAGATCTCCGACGAGCCAGGCAAGACTCACTGTAAAGATCCGAATTTCGTCGCCTATTTGCGACACGTTTTCCAGGTTCCTGCCGCCCTTTCCAGCACATCAAGCAAGGAGTGAATTCATGCAAGCCGTACAGCGTGAGATTGCTGAGCAGCTCAAGGTTCAACCGCCGTTCGCCGACGACGCCGCCCTCGAGGCCGAAGTCGCCCGACGCATTACCTTCATCCAGGACTGCCTGGTCAATTCCGGGCTCAAGACGCTGGTGCTGGGCATCAGCGGCGGTGTCGATTCCCTGACCGCCGGCCTGCTGGCCCAGCGCGCCATGCGTGAACTGCGCCAGCGCACAGGTGACGGCAGCTACAAGTTCATCGCCGTGCGCCTGCCGTATGAGACCCAGTTCGATGAACACGATGCCCAGGCTTCGGTGGATTTCATCAACCCGGACGAACGCCACACCGTGAACATCGGCCCGGCGGTCAAATCCCTGGCCAATGAAGTGGCGGCGTTCGAAGGCAAGCACGCGGTCTCGGTGGATTTCGTGCTCGGCAACACCAAGGCGCGGATGCGCATGGTCGCCCAGTACACCATCGCCGGGGCGGCCCACGGCCTGGTGATCGGCACCGACCACGCGGCGGAAGCGGTGATGGGGTTCTTCACCAAGTTCGGTGATGGCGCCTGCGACCTGGCACCGCTCAGCGGCCTGGTGAAAAACCAGGTCCGGGCGATTGCCCGCAGCTTTGGTGCACCGGAGTCGCTGGTGGAAAAAGTCCCGACTGCCGACCTCGAAGATCTGTCGCCGGGCAAGCCGGACGAAGCGTCCCACGGCGTGACCTACGCCGAGATCGACGCTTTCCTGCATGGCCAGCCGGTGCGTGAGGAAGCGTTCAAGATCATCGTCAGCACTTACAACAAGACGCACCACAAGCGTGTGATGCCATTCGCGCCGTAAGCTGCACCCTGGCTCTGTAGGAGCTGTCGAGTGAAACGAGGCTGCGATCCTTTGATTTTGTTCAAGAGCAGGATCAAAAGATCACCGCCTGCGGCAGTTCCTACAGGTACAAAAGAAGCGTCCCATGTGGACGCTTCTTTCATGTGCGCTATTCGATTACTTCAGGGTAACCGTACCTTTCATCATCGAGATGTGACCCGGGAACGAGCAGAAGAAGCCGTATTTCTCAGCAGGGTCCAGCTTGGACACGTCGAAGGTCACCGAGTCGGATTCCTTGGCGCCGATGATCTTGGTGTGCGCGATCACGCGAGCATCGCCTTCCTTCAGATACTGCTTGTCGATGCCGGCGCTCAGGCCGTCGGTGGCGATCGGCTGCATGTCGGCTTCTTTACTCAGCACCCAGTTATGGCCCATGACGTTTTTCGGCAAGCTGCCGGAGTGGGTCAGTTCGACGGTGAAAGTCTTGCAGCTCTTGTCGATCTCAATGGCCTTGGTGTTGAAGGACATTTGGTCAGTGGAGTCAACGGTGACTTTGCACTCGGCAGCCATCAATTGGCTGCTGGCCAGCGTCAGCAGGGATACCGCAACAAGTTTGGCAAACATGGTGAATCTCCAAGGCAGGGTTAGGGAAAAATGCGAATGGACAGAAGACTGCCTGAAAACTTCGCAAGTTCATATGACTTGAATCAAAAATTGTATACAACTTTCGGGCTATGACACCTATCGAAAGAATCTACCAGCCAGGGGTCTGGCCCGGCCCTATGATCAGATCGTCATCAATCAACGGAGCCTCTGTCATGTCCCTCAATAGCTTGTTGTGCAGCTTGCTCGCCGCCTACGCCTGTGGCGCCAGCGGCACTTATGAAACACCCAAGCGGGGAGTTTAGTCCTTGGAGCGCCGAGCACCTGCCTTTACTCTGTGGCCCTGATCGACCATGGAGTCAGGCATGTCTTTAGCATCCGTATGTGTATTTTGTGGGGCCAGCACCGGCACCAACCCGGCTTATCGTGAAGCGGCTGTGGCTTTGGGCCAGGCATTGGCCACGCGCAAGCTGACGCTGGTCTATGGCGGTGGCGCCGTGGGCTTGATGGGTATTGTGGCCGACGCCGCGCTGGCGGCCGGTGGCGAAGTGATCGGCATCATTCCGCAAAGCCTCAAGGACAAGGAAATCGGCCACAGCGGCCTGACCCGCCTGGAAGTGGTCGACGGCATGCATGCGCGCAAGGCGCGGATGGCCGAACTCAGCGATGCTTTTATCGCGTTGCCCGGCGGCCTCGGCACCCTGGAAGAACTGTTCGAAGTCTGGACCTGGGGTCAGCTCGGCTACCACGGTAAGCCGCTGGGCTTGCTGGAAGTGAACGGTTTCTACAGCAAACTCACTGGTTTTCTTGATCACATCGTCGGCGAAGGCTTCGTTCGCGGGGCTCACCGTGACATGCTGCAAGTGAGCGAATCGCCACAGACGCTGCTCGACGCTCTCGATGCCTGGCAACCGAGCGTACCGCCGAAGTGGGTCGAGCAAAAACCCGACTAACGACTTGGCACCGATACAGGGCAGAATACGCGCCGCTCAACCTCACCTTCGACCCCAGAGGATCGCCCATGGCTAAACCCAATTATTCCTTCGCCAAACGCCAGCGTGACTTGGCCAAGGAGCAGAAGAAAGAGGAAAAGCTTCAGCGCAAGAAAGCTACAGCTGAAGAAGCGGCACTGAACCCTGAGGGTGAAGTGGCGGCAGAAGATGATGTTGATGCACCGAAAGACCAGGCGCCCGACGCCTGAGACCCTCCGGGCCGGATGATCTGATCAGGCCCCGAATCCCTATAGGAGCGAGCTTGCTCGCTCCTACAGTTGATCTTCTTTACTCCAATGGCATCACCGTAACGCGGACTTCCGGGTCGTGATGACCACCGCCCAGAATCACCCCACGCAACGGTGACACATCGGAAAAGTCCCGCCCCCACGCCAATGTGATGTGTTCCAGCGCTGGCTGCACATTGTTGGTCGGATCGAAATCCACCCAGCCCAACACCGGGCAATACACCGACACCCACGCATGGGATGCATCGGCGCCGATCAAGCGTGGCTGACCGGGTGGTGGCTGGGTCAGCAGATAACCGCTGATATAGCGCGCCGCCAGGCCACGGGAGCGCACGCAAGCGAGCATCAAGTGGGCGAAGTCCTGACAGACCCCGCGTCGACGCTCCAGCACTTCCACCAGCGGCGTCGCTACCTGCGTCGCTTCGGCGTCGAAGGTGAACTCGCTGAATATCTTCTCCATCAGAGCCTGAACGCCAAGCAACAGCGGTCGCCCCGCCGGGAAGCAACTCTCGGAAAACTCAACGAAGTTGCGCTTCAAATGCACATAGGGTGATTCGAAGCGGTAGCGGCAGGCTTCGAGCAGTTCGGGCGACAGCGGCTGGCTGCTGTAGGTCAGCGCATTGCGGGTGTCTTCCCACGCCGGGGACAGATTGAAGTCCAGCGCGATCCGGGGCAGCACTTCGATCGTGAGGCTGGCGTTGACCAACAGTTCGTCATGAGGGCGCTCGAACGCCAGCCGGGTCAGCGGGTTGCCGAACACGTCCAGCTCATCGCGACGCGCAGTCGGTTCCGGGCTGATCTGCAGTTGCTGATCCGTGCAGCGCTGCCACGCACATGCCCTTGGCCACAAATGGGCCAGTTGCTGCGCCAGGGACACCGGGCTGTCGTAGTGATAATGGGTGTCGTGGAAAATCTGGTAATGGGCGCTCATCAGACCGACACCGTGCGCTGACTGACATCATCGACATGGGCGAAATGGCGCAGGGCCAAGCGATCGGAGACTTGTCCGCTGGCCTCGGCAATCTCTTGCAGTAAATCCGCCAGCCCATCGATCGCCGCACGCACGCTGGCTTCACCGAACAACGGATTCTCCAGACAGCCGAGATCGAAACGGGCCAGCCGCTCGACCAATTGCGGCAACCCGGCTTCGCGCGGAGCGCCAAAGTCGTCATTCAGACGTTTCAGGGTGCGGGTTACCAATTTCAACTGGAACAGCACCGCGTGCGGGTTCTGTTCGTCGAGCAGCAATAGATCGAGCACCGGAATCAATTGCGCCACCGCCAGATACCGCGAGCGGTAGGTGATGCTGCTGTTGCCCAGTTCCAGCAGCCATTCCAGCCCGGCCTGATCGAAAGCCCCGGCGCCACGCAGAAACGCCGCCAGGCTGCCACTGAGAAATTGCAGACGCTCGATCCGCCGCCCGATCATCAAAAAGCGCCAGCCTTCGTCCCGGGTCATGTCGTCCAGGGCAAAACCGGACAGCGCCGCGAGGGACATCACCAGACGGTTGAGGAAATCCAGCAACTCGCCGAAATCCGGCTCATCGGTTTCCAGCTCGATGGCTTCGCGCTGCAACTCCACCAGCGCCTGCCAGTTTTCCCGCGACAGCTTGCCGCGTACCTGCGAGGCCGCCCACTGCAAGCGTTGCAGGTTGGACCGCAGGCTGAATGGCCAGTCATCACCGAGGATTGCCGCCAGCAACCGTTCCGGCAGTTCACCTTCTTCGGGCAACAGCATCAATCGCTCGCCAAGTTCGACCGCTGCTTGCAGGGCTTGCGGGTCATCGCCATCCACGTACCGCGCCAGCATGATCCGCAGCAACCGGGCACTGTCATCGCAGCGTTCGCAGTAGCGGCCAAACCAGAACAGGTTTTCCACCACCCTCGACGGCAGATACGGATCGCGCCGCACCAGATCATGTACGCCGATATTGCGCTGGGCTTTCCATTGTTCGCCGCTGGGCGAGCGGTTGCCCAACACCCAGGTGTCTTTGCTGGCACCGCCGCGCTGCATCGACACCACTTCGGCATCGGCTTCGGCGGCCACGCGGGTCAAACCACCGGGCAGCACCCGATAGCCCTCGCGGCTGGCCACGGCATACACGCGCATGCCAATGGCCCGGGGTTGCAGCACGCCGCCTTCGGCTTGCCAGATCGGCGCCTGGGACAGCTGCGCCAGTTCTTGCGCAACATAAGCGTAAGGCCGTGCCTGCATGCGCTCAGCGAGCTCCTGGCGCTGTTTTTCACTCAAGTCACGGCCAAAAACCGGGGCGAAACTCTGGGACGGAAATGCAGGTTTGATCAACAAATCCGGCAGTTTTTCCAGTGCCTGCGCCAGCACCGGCGCCTCGCCGCACCACCAGGTAGCGATGGACGGCAAGATCAGTTCTTCACCAAACAGGAACTGATTGATCTTCGGCAAGAAACCCAACAGCCCCGGCGACTCCAGTACACCGCTACCCAACGCATTGGCCACCAGCACCCGCCCCTGCCGCACAGCCTCCAGCAGGCCCGGCACGCCAAGGGCTGAATCGGTGCGCAGCTCCAGCGGGTCGCAGAAATCGTCGTCGAGCCGGCGCATGACGGCGTGAACCCGGCGCAGACCGCTCAGGGTCTTCAGGTAGACCGTGGCATCGCGCACTGTCAGGTCGCCACCTTCCACCAGCGGATAACCGAGCTGGCGTGCCAGGTACAGATGTTCGAAATAGCTCTCATTGAACCGTCCCGGTGTCAGCAACACCACCAGTGGCACTTCTTCATCGCTCGGCGCCTGTCGGGCCAGGGTTTCCTGAAGCGTGCGGAAGAAGCCGGCCAGATGCTGCACCTTCAGGTCGCGGTACAACTCGGGAAAGGCCCGCGACACGATGGTGCGGTTTTCCAACGCATAGCCGGCACCGGACGGCGCTTGAGTGCGGTCCGCCGTGACCCACCAGCGACCATCGGGGGTACGCGCCAGATCCACCGCATACAGATGCAGAAAAGCCCCGTCAGGTGGATTGATGCCCTGACAGGGCCAGAGGAAGTTGTTGTGGCCGAACACCAGCTCGGCCGGTAGCAGGCCTTCGGCGATCAGGCGTTGCGGGCCATACAGGTCGGCCAGTACGGCATTGAGCAATCGCGCACGCTGGGCGATACCGGCCGACAGCTGTTCCCACTCGTCAGCGGCAATCACGTGAGGTAGCAGGTCCAGCTCCCATGGCCGGTCGGCGCCCTTGGGATCGGCGTAGACGTTATAGGTGACACCGTTTTCCTGAATCTGCCGGGTCAGCAGGGCCTGACGCTGCACCAGTTGCGCTGGCGTGCTGCGCTGCAATTGGTCGAACAGTCGGCGCCAGTGCGGGCGCACGGCGCCGCTGTCGTCGAGCAGTTCGTGATAGGTGCCCGCCGTGAGCGGGTAGCGGTCTAGCAGGTCAGGCATGGAAGGCTCGGCAGACAGCAAGGAACGGTCAGACTAACGCAGGCTCATGACGCCCGGATAGACGAAAAATCCGAGCGTCGCGTACGGTTTAGAAACGTCGTAAATCGAGAGTCATCGGCAGCTCGTCGTTAATTTCCAGAATCGGGATAGGAAGTTTCCCAGGCGTGTGTCCGATCCGGAAAAAACGCGCCATTCGCCGGCTCTCGGCTTCATTGGCGTTGACCGGCAAGGTCTCGTAGTTGCGCCCGCCCGGATGCGCGACGTGATACTGGCAACCACCCAGCGAACGCCCCATCCAGGTGTCGAGCAGGTCGAACACCAGTGGCGCGTGAACGGGGATGGTCGGTTGCAGGCAGTTGGCCGGTTGCCAGGCGCGGAATCTCACGCCAGCGACGAATTCGCCTACACGCCCGGTCGGCTGCAATGGCACCGGGACGCCATTGCAGGTCAGCAAATAGCGTTGCGGCGGCATGCCGCTGAGCTTGACCTGCAAGCGCTCCAGGGACGAGTCCACGTAACGTACCGTGCCACCGACCGCGCCCTCCTCGCCCAGCACATGCCACGGCTCCAGCGCCTGACGCAGTTCCAGTGCAATGCCGCTGACGGCGTAATCGCCGACCTTGGGAAAACGAAACGCCAGATGCGCCGCGAACCACTCGGCCCGCACCGGATAACCGGCGGCGTTGAGTTCGACGACGACATCGGCGAAATCCTGTTCGATAAAATGCGGCAACAGGAACCGGTCGTGCAGCTCCGTACCCCAGCGAGCCAGTTTCGGCGGCGCATAAGGCTCGCGCCAGAAGCGTGCGACCAACGCCCGCAGTAACAGCTGCTGCGCCAGGCTCATGCGCGCATGGGGTGGCATTTCAAAGGCGCGCAATTCCAGTAGCCCAAGACGACCCGTTGCACCGTCCGGTGAGTAGAGCTTGTCGATACAGAACTCGGCACGGTGGGTGTTGCCGGCGACATCGATCAGCAAGTTGCGCAACAACCGGTCGACCAGCCACGGGGCACACTCTTCGCCCGGCTCAGGCATCTGAGCGAAGGCTATTTCCAGTTCATACAAAGCATCGTTGCGCGCTTCGTCGACTCGCGGCGCCTGGGACGTCGGTCCGATGAACAGTCCGGAAAACAGGTAGGACAATGACGGGTGGTTATGCCAGTAACTGATCAGGCTGCGCAGTAAATCCGGACGCCGTAGAAACGGTGAGTCAGCCGGTGTCGCACCACCCAGTACGAAATGGTTACCGCCACCGGTGCCGGTATGCCGACCATCGATGAGGAATTTCTCGGTGGTGAGTCGCGTCTGGCGCGCTTCTTCGTAGAGGAACTCGGTGCGCTCGACCAACTCGTCCCACGTTGTGGACGGCTGCACGTTGACTTCGATAACGCCCGGATCCGGGGTGATGCGGAAATTGCCCAGGCGCGGATCACTCGGCGGCTCATAGCCTTCCAGCAACACTGGGCAACGCAATTCTTCGGCGGTAGCTTCGATGGCCGCGACCAGTTCCAGATAGTCCTCAGCGCGCTCCAGCGGCGGCATGAACAAGTACAACCGGCCTTCCCGTGCCTCAGCGCAGAACGCAGTGCGAGTCAGCCAGTCGGCAGACTCGTCGATCTTCGGCGCTCGATCTTCAGCAACGGCAGCCACGCCCTGGCTTTGAAGTTGTGTCGCGTCAGGCAGCGGCGGGAACTCCTGATTAGGGTCTTGCGGATGAATAAACGGATATTCCGCCGCTTTCACCCAAGGCTGCGAACCCAGCGGCAAGCGGTAGCCCAGCGGCGAATCGCCTGGCACCAGGCGGCAATGCTCGTCGCGCAAGTACCAGCGACCGCTTTGCCATTGATCGCCCTTGGCGGTGCGCGCCAGCGGCAGCACCTGGCCGATGACCTTGTCCAGACCCTGGCTGAAGACTTTGCGCAGACGCGCACGCTCCAGCGGCTCTTCAAGACGAGAATCCTCGGCGCTGACGTTCTGCGGCAAAGTGCCTTCGCGCCAGAGGTAATAGAAATTGTCCTCGTAGGCCGGAAACACAAAGCGTGTCGGAATTTTCAGGCGTTCGGCGACGCTCGCCAGAAAACGCCCGGCCAGTTCGCCATTGGCGCCATAATCTTCCTGCTCATCGGCGATCAGCGCGTTGTTTTGCCAGATTGGCACACCGTCGCGTCGCCAGTAGCAATTGAGCGACCAACGCGGCAGCTGCTCACCGGGATACCACTTGCCCTGACCGAAATGCACCAGCCCCTGCGGCGCGTAGCGTTTACGCATGCGCTGGAACAGTTCGGCGGACAGTCGGCGTTTGTCCGGACCCAACGCCGCCGTGTTCCACTCGGCACCGTCCGGGTCATCGATGGACACAAAGGTTGGCTCACCGCCCATGGTCAGGCGCACATCGCCTTCCAGCAGGTCGGCGTCGATTTGCCGACCCAAGGCCTGAATCGCCAGCCATTGATCGTCGGTGTAAGGCTTGGTGACGCGGGGCGCTTCCCAAATCCGCTCAACCGACATTTCGTGGCTGAATTCGCACTCGCACGGTTCCACCAAACCCGTGATCGGTGCCGCCGAGGATGGATCGGGACTACAGGCCAACGGAATGTGTCCCTCACCGGCGAATAGCCCGGAAGTCGCATCCAGGCCGATCCAGCCAGCGCCGGGCAAGTACACCTCGCACCAGGCGTGCAGGTCGGTGAAATCGACTTCGGTGCCGGACGGGCCATCGAGGCTTTTCACGTCGGCGGTCAACTGGATCAGGTAACCGGAAACGAAACGTGCCGCCAGCCCGAGGTTGCGCAGCAGTTGCACCAGCAGCCACGCGGAGTCGCGGCACGAGCCGGAAGCCTGTTCGAGGGTGAACTCGGGGGTTTGCACGCCCGGTTCCATGCGAATCAGGTAATCGATGTCTTCGCTCAGGCGCTGGTTGAGTGCGACGAGGAAATCCACGGCAGGCAGTGGCGTGCGATCGATGCCGTCCAGATAGGCCTTGAATGTTGGCGTCAGGGGCAAGGTTTCCAGGTACGGCGCCAATTCCTTGCGCTCGTCCGCGGCATAAGCGAACGGGATTTTTTCTGCGTAGGGTTCGAGGAAGAAATCGAAGGGGTTGAAGACTGCCATTTCGGCCAGCAGGTCGACTTCGATCCGCAGCTCGTCGGTCTTTTCCGGAAACACCAACCGAGCCAGATAATTGCCCTGCGGATCTTGCTGCCAGTTGATGAAATGCTGCTCGGGCGAGACTTTCAGCGCATAGGAAAGTATCCGCGTGCGACTGTGGGCAGCCGGGCGCAGGCGAACGATCTGCGGACCGAGCTCGACGGCGCGGTCGTAGCGGTAATGCGTGACGTGGTGCAATGCGACATGAATCGACACGGCGTGCCTCCTGCGAGCCCTAAGCGTATTCGAAAGCGCGCAAGACTTATGCCATCCAGCAGTGCTGGCGCTTTCTCCGGTTACTGGAGGCAGTACAGCACCAAAATCGGGCGATGCGGGAAATTGGTTTGCAACGGTTGCACAGAAATGTTGCGGCACCGTCATCTGTGGCGAGAGAGCTGGCTCCCGCTGGGGCGCGGAACGGCCCCCTTCATGGCCTGATTGCCAGATTTACGACGGCTTCGCCGCCGAGCGGGAGCAAGCTTCCTCGCCACAATGGAATTCTGTGACCCTGCAATGCAAAACGCCAACCCGAAGGTTGGCGTTCTGTTCAGCTCCAGCAAGGTTTAGCGCGGTACGACCGGCTTGCGGGTCGGCTTCGGCCCTTTGCCC
Source organism: Pseudomonas sp. NFX224 (assembly GCF_048565165.1). Classification (NCBI taxonomy): domain Bacteria; kingdom Pseudomonadati; phylum Pseudomonadota; class Gammaproteobacteria; order Pseudomonadales; family Pseudomonadaceae; genus Pseudomonas; species Pseudomonas sp. NFX224. The sequence goes on from NZ_CP183416.1 coordinate 2,400,997, forward strand.
TTGGCCGCATCCTTGCGCTCCTTGGCCGCTTGCTGGTTGCGGGCGAACGCCGCCGCCTTGGCTTGTTCGCGCTTGTCCCACGGGTTGCCGCCATCGCTGGCGCGTGGTGGCAGGCCGGTATGCTGGGTCAGGATCTTGGTGGTCTTTTCCCCTGCAACCTTGTGGCTGCCGGCCGGCGTCGAGTTCTTGCGACGGGCGCTCTGGTAGCTGTCGGTGGACGGCTGGTGCAGCGGAATCAACTGGTTCTTGCCCGGCCCGATCAGATCGGCGCGGCCCATGCGGGTCAGCGCTTCACGCAGCATCGGCCAGCCTTTCGGGTCGTGATAACGCAAGAACGCCTTGTGCAGACGGCGCTGCTCTTCGCTCTTGACGATGGTGACCGCGTCAGACTTGTATGTGACCTTGCGCAGCGGGTTCTTGCCCGAGTGGTACATCGCGGTGGCGGTGGCCATCGGCGACGGGTAGAACGCCTGCACCTGGTCGGCACGGAAGCCGTTGCCCTTGAGCCACAGTGCCAGGTTCATCATGTCTTCGTCGGTGGTGCCCGGGTGAGCGGCGATGAAGTACGGAATCAGGTACTGCTCTTTGCCCGCTTCCTTGGAGTACTTCTCGAACATGCGCTTGAACTTGTCATAGCTGCCGATGCCCGGTTTCATCATCTGGTTGAGCGGACCTTCCTCGGTGTGTTCCGGGGCGATCTTCAGGTAACCACCGACGTGGTGGGTGACCAGTTCCTTAACGTACTCCGGCGACTCGACCGCGAGGTCATAGCGCAGGCCGGAAGCGATCAGGATTTTCTTCACACCCGGCAATTCACGGGCGCTGCGGTACAACTGGATCAGCGCCGAATGGTCGGTGTTCAGGTTCGGGCAGATACCAGGGAACACGCACGACGGCTTGCGGCACGCGGATTCGATTTCCGGGCTCTTGCACGCGATGCGGTACATGTTCGCGGTCGGGCCGCCAAGGTCGGAGATCACGCCGGTAAAGCCCGGGACCTTGTCACGAATCTCTTCGATTTCGCGAATGATCGACTCATGGGAGCGGTTCTGGATGATCCGGCCTTCGTGCTCGGTGATCGAGCAGAAGGTGCAGCCTCCAAAGCAGCCACGCATGATGTTCACCGAGAAACGGATCATGTCGTAGGCCGGGATCTTCTCCTTGCCGTACGCCGGGTGCGGAATGCGCGCGTATGGCATGCCAAACACGTAGTCCATTTCTTCGGTGGTCATCGGAATCGGCGGCGGGTTGAACCAGACGTCGACTTCGCCGTGCTTCTGGACCAGAGCGCGGGCGTTGCCCGGGTTGGTTTCCAGGTGCAGCACGCGGTTGGCGTGAGCGTAGAGCACCGCGTCATTACGGACCTTTTCCACCGAAGGCAGACGAATCACGGTTTTGTCACGGGTCATCTTCGGGCTTGCCAGGATCTGTACAACCTTGGCTTCCTGCGGATCTTCAACCGGACCTTTTTCCTGCTCGATGGCGCAGGCCTGGGTGTCCTGGGTGTTCACGTACGGGTTGATGATCTTGTCGATCTTGCCCGGACGGTCGATGCGCGTGGAGTCGACTTCGTACCAGTCTTTTGGCGTATCACGACGGATGAACGCGGTGCCGCGCACGTCGGTGATGTCTTCGATCTTGTGACCGTAGGACAGACGCTGGGCGACTTCGACGATCGCACGTTCGGCGTTGCCGTAGAGCAGGATGTCGGCGCTGGCGTCGATCAGGATCGAGTTGCGCACCCGGTCCTGCCAGTAATCGTAATGCGCGATGCGGCGCAGGGATGCTTCGATGCCGCCGAGCACGATTGGCACGTGCTTATAGGCTTCCTTGCAGCGCTGGCTGTAGACCAGGCTCGCACGGTCCGGACGCTTACCAGCCATGCCACCCGGGGTGTAGGCGTCGTCGGAACGGATTTTCTTGTCGGCGGTGTAGCGGTTGATCATCGAGTCCATGTTGCCGGCCGCGACACCGAAGAACAGGTTCGGCTCGCCGAGCTTCATGAAGTCGTCTTTGGACTGCCAGTTTGGCTGGGCAATGATCCCGACGCGGAAGCCCTGGGACTCCAGCAGCCGGCCGATAATCGCCATGCCGAACGACGGGTGATCGACGTACGCATCACCGGTGACGATGATGATGTCGCAGGAATCCCAGCCGAGCTGATCCATCTCCTCCCTGCTCATGGGCAGGAATGGCGCTGGCCCGAAACATTCGGCCCAGTACTTTGGATAGTCAAATAACGGCTTGGCTGCTTGCATGTCGATAACCGGTGTTGGCTTTCATTGAATTTCGCGGGCGCGGAATATAGCACAAATTTTGACCAATTCCGACGGCTGTGGTCGGAAATTGGTGGCGACCCCATCGCTGAATTGCCAGCAATGAGGCCCTTCAGGACGCTAAATTACTCGTCGTCATCAAAGTTGTAGCTACCCGGCGCCAGGTTCTCGAAGCGGGTGTACTTACCGATGAACGCCAGGCGGATAAAGCCGATCGGGCCGTTCCGCTGCTTGCCGATGATGATTTCGGCAATGCCTTTGTGCTCGGTTTCCGGGTGATACACCTCGTCGCGGTAAACGAACATGATCACGTCGGCGTCCTGCTCGATCGCTCCGGATTCCCGAAGGTCAGAGTTGATCGGCCGCTTGTTCGGCCGCTGCTCGAGGGAACGGTTGAGCTGTGACAGCGCCACCACCGGGCAGTTGAATTCCTTGGCCAAGGCTTTCAACGAACGCGAGATTTCAGAAATCTCGTTGGTTCGGTTGTCGCCGCCCGAACCTGGAATCTGCATCAACTGAAGGTAGTCGATCATGATCAGGCCGATCTCACCGTGCTCACGCGCCAGACGCCGGGTACGCGCACGCATTTCCGACGGGCTGATACCGGCGGTGTCGTCGATGAACAGCTTGCGGTCATTGAGCAGGTTCACCGCCGAAGTCAGGCGCGGCCAGTCGTCATCTTCCAACTGACCGGAACGCACCTTGGTCTGGTCGATCCGACCGAGGGACGACAGCATACGCATGACCAGCGATTCGCCTGGCATCTCGAGGGAATACACCAGAACGGCCTTGTCGCTGCGCAGTACGGCGTTTTCCACCAGGTTCATCGCGAAGGTGGTTTTACCCATCGACGGACGACCGGCGACGATGATCAAGTCAGCCGGCTGCAGGCCGCTGGTTTTCTCATCAAGGTCGGTGTAGCCAGTGGACAGTCCGGTAATGGCGTTGTCAGTGTTGAACAGCGTGTCGATGCGATCGATGGCTTTGGTCAGCAAATCATTCACACCCACCGGGCCACCGGTTTTCGGCCGGGCCTCGGCAATCGCGAAGATCTGTCGCTCGGCCTCGTCGAGGATCTCCTCGGCAGTGCGACCTTCCGGGTTGAAGGCGCTATCGGCGATCTCGGTGCTGATGCCGATCAGTTGGCGCAACGTCGCGCGCTGACGGACGATCTGCGCATAGGCCTTGATGTTGGCGACCGATGGCGTGTTTTTCGCCAGTTCGCCAAGGTAACCGAGGCCGCCGACCTGCGAGGTCTGACCTTCCTTGTCCAGTTGTTCGGACAGGGTCACGACGTCGATCGGCATGTTCTGATCGGCGAGCTTGGCGATCGCGCGGAAAATCAGACGGTGGTCATGTCGATAGAAATCGCCGTCGGAGACTTGGTCGAGCACGCGTTCCCAGGCGTTGTTGTCCAGCATCAGACCACCGAGTACAGCCTGTTCGGCTTCGATGGAATGCGGCGGAACCTTCAGCGCGGCGGTTTGCAGATCGTATTGCTCGGGAGCGGAGATTTCGTTCATGGCCACTTGGAATCAGGAGTTAAAAACTGGGATGCCAGAAAGACAAAGGGCACGACCTGTAAACAGGATCGTGCCCGATGTTACCGGCAAGCACCCGAGGGTGCCAGCCGACAAGTGCTGCTTAAGCTGCTACCACGACAACGCGTACGGTGGCTTCAACTTCGGCGTGCAGGTGCACGGCTACGTCGAATTCGCCTACGTTGCGGATGGTGCCGTTCGGCAGACGAACTTCGCTCTTCTGCACTTCAACGCCGGAGGCGGTCAGTGCGTCAGCGATGTCGTGAGTACCGATCGAACCGAACAGCTTGCCTTCGTCGCCAGCGGTGGCAGTGATGGTCACTTCCAGCTCGGCCAGTTGGGCAGCGCGGCTTTCAGCCGACGATTTACGATCTGCTGCTGCTTTTTCCAGCTCAGCACGACGCTCTTCGAACGCAGCCAGGTTGGCTGGGGTCGCAGCGGTAGCTTTGCCGTAAGGCAGCAGGTAGTTACGACCGTAACCAGCCTTAACGTTCACTTTGTCACCCAGGTTGCCCAGGTTGGTGACTTTTTCCAGAAGGATCAGTTGCATGTGAAAATCCTCTTAACTTTTAACCTTCACCGTTCGCGCTATCGGTGTCTTTCGGCACCAGACGACCGCGAAAATCAATCAGGCTGTCGACGATGGCCAGGACCACCAGCAACGGATAGATCAGCTGCATGAACAGCAACAGCGTGACGTACAACCCCACCAGCCAGAATCTGGCCAGTCGCTTTTGCGCCACCAGCCCGTGAATCAGGGCCAGCCCGGCGAAAACCAACGGTACGCTGCACAACGGTACGAGCATGGACATCTGGGCACCGAAATTCGGTGTCACAACCATGCCCGCCAGCAGCAACATCGCGGGACCCAGCGGGATCCGGATGGCGCGAAACTCGCGACCAAAACCGCCTGGGTTGTACAACAACGCCTGCCAGTAGCGCCCGATAATCAGGCTCAGTACACTGACGATCTGCAACAAGGCCGCAATCAGGCCGGTCAGGATCGGTGCAATCAGGGACGCGAAACGCGCTTGCTCATCTACCGACATTTGCTGGTAGACCTCACCGAGTAGCGACGGCATGACTTTTATCAAAGCCTGCGCCAACATCTCGATCTGAGGACCAAAAGCCGTCCCCAGCACCACTGAATACACCACTCCCATCGCTATGCTGACCAGCAGCACGCGGTTCCAGGACTCGCTTGCGCGTAAAACCAACGCAAGGCTCGCAGACCCCAGCAGCACCAGAAGTGCCCGTGGGTCGTCGGAGTAAAGCCACCAGATCAACGCCGGCAGCAGTCCCAGAGCAAGAACGCCCAGGGCGTCCTTCAATCCGCGCCGCAGGAGCACAAGGCATCCGGCGGCAGCACCCAACCAATACAACAACGGCAATGCCGCACATCCAGCCACTACCAGAGTGGCCTGCACACGGCCCCGCATGATGAACTCAGCTAAGGCACGCATACATTCAATCCTTTGCTACGTGTCGACTGCCCGGTCTCAGCGGCCGTGGCTGTCGGTGTAGGCCAGCAGGGCCAGGAAGCGGGCGCGCTTGATAGCGGTGGCCAGCTGACGCTGATAACGAGCTTTGGTACCGGTGATGCGGCTTGGAACAATTTTGCCGGTCTCGGATACGTAGGCTTTCAGAGTGTTGAGATCTTTGTAATCGATCTCTTTCACGTCTTCAGCGGTGAAGCGGCAGAATTTACGACGACGGAAGAAACGTGCCATTTGATAGGCTCCTTAAAAGGTCCGTGGATTACTCGTCAGCGTTATCGCTGTTGTCGCTGTCATCACTGTCAGCGCTTTCAGCGCCTTCGTGCTCAGGACGGTCGCGACGCTCACGGCGCTCACTGCGGTTTTCTTCAGCCTTGAGCATCTCGGACTGGCCGGTAACGGCTTCGTCGCGACGGATGACCAGGTTACGGATCACTGCATCGTTGTAGCGGAAGTTGTCTTCCAGCTCGGCCAGGGCCTTGCCAGTGCACTCAACGTTCAGCATCACGTAGTGAGCCTTGTGAACATTGTTGATTGCGTAGGCCAGTTGACGACGGCCCCAATCTTCCAGACGGTGGATTTTGCCGCCGTCTTCTTCGATCAGCTTGGTGTAACGCTCAACCATGCCGCCGACTTGCTCGCTTTGATCCGGGTGGACCAAAAAGATGATTTCGTAATGACGCATGAATGCTCCTTACGGGTTGTAGCCTGCCGCTCAAAAGCGGTCAGACAAGGAGTGAATGACACTTATGGACTTGCGTGGGTAAGGCACATGCGTGCCTGCCGTCACAGCAAGGGGCGCAATTGTAGAGAAGGGGCGAGGGAGGCGCAAGGTAATTGGTGATTATTTGAACAACCCCCAATCTTTCTTTCACCACAAAAATACTGTGGGAGCGAGCCTACTCGCGATGGGGGGCTTAACATTCAACATTGATGCTGAATATTACACCGCTATCGCGAGCAGGCTCACTCCCACAGGGACTGCAGCCGGATCAGGACTTCTTGGCAGCAGCCTTGGCTTTGACGCTACGCTGACGCTGGGCTTCAAACAGGCATACGCCGGTGGCTACCGAAACGTTGAGACTGCTGACGCTACCGGCCATCGGCAGATTCACCAGATAGTCGCAATGCTCACGGGTCAGGCGACGCATGCCTTTGCCTTCCGCCCCCATGATCAGGATGGTCGGGCCGGTCAAGTCCTGGTCATACAGGCTGACCTCAGCCTCACCCGCCGTACCGACAACCCACAAGCCGCGCTGCTGGAGCTTTTCCAGGGTGCGCGCCAGGTTGGTCACGGCGACCAACGGAATCACTTCCGCCGCACCGCAGGCGATTTTTCGTACAACCGGCGTCAGGGTGGCCGACTTGTCCTTTGGCACGATCACTGCCAGCGCACCCGCCGCATCAGCGGAACGCAGGCACGCACCGAGGTTATGCGGGTCAGTCACACCATCGAGCACCAGCAACAGCGGTGCGCCTTCGGTGCGATCGAGCAGCTCGTCAAGCATCGCCTCGCCCCAGACCTGGCTCGGACTCACGTCCGCAACCACGCCCTGGTGCACGCCTTCAACCCAGGCGTCCATTTCACGGCGCTCGGCCTGGCCGACCTGGACCCGGTTTTCGCTGGCCAGCTCGATCAGCGTCTGGACCCGCGGATCATTGCGACCTTCGGCCAGCCAGATCTGCTTGACGCGTTTCGGGTGATGACGCAGCAACGCTTCTACAGCGTGTACGCCATAGATCTTTTCCAACTGACTCATGGCTTGGCCTTAGGTTTACGCGCCCCGCCGCTTTTGGCTGGGGCCGAGCCCGCCTTTGGCGGACCTTTACGATGTTTGCTCGGTTTGGCTGGTTTGCCGCCGACCGCCTTTTCAGGCGCCGACCGGCTGGTCTTTCCCGCAGACGCCGCTTTACCGCCGCTTTTCGCACCGGCGAGCAACGCCTGTTTCATTTCACGACTTTTGCGCACTTCAGCGTTTTTCGCTGCCGCATCGCTCGGGCGATAGGCCTCGACAGCCTTTTCCTTGGCAGGACGACGACCGGCTTTCGCCGGGGCCGGCTCTGCTTCGGCTTTCGCCGCAGGCGCTGCGGTTTCGGCGCCACGCTTCTTGCGACCGATCGGTGCGCTGATGGTTTTTTCAGCCATCTCGAAGTCGATCTTGCGCTCGTCGAGGTCGACGCGCATGACCCGCACTTCCACGGTGTCGCCCAGGCGGAAGCTGCGACCGGTGCGCTCACCGGCCAAGCGGTGGTGCACAGGATCGAAGTGGTAGTAATCGCCCGGCAGCGCGGTGACGTGCACCAGGCCTTCGACGTAGATGTCGGTCAGTTCGACGAACAGACCAAAACCGGTCACTGCGGTGATCACACCCGGGAACGACTCGCCCACGCGATCTTTCATGAACTCGCACTTGAGCCAGTTCACTACGTCGCGGGTCGCTTCGTCGGCACGGCGCTCGCTCATCGAGCACTGCTCGCCGAGTTGCTCCAGCGCCGCTTCGTCGTACGGATAGATGCGCGCCTTCGGGATGGTCATCGCACCGGCACGACGAACGTGCGGGGTGTCCTGTTTCGAATGGATCACGCTGCGGATCGCCCGGTGCGTGAGCAAGTCCGGATAGCGGCGGATCGGCGAAGTGAAGTGGGTGTACGCTTCATAATTCAGGCCGAAGTGACCCTGGTTATCAGCGCTGTACACCGCCTGACTCAGCGAACGCAGCATGACGGTCTGGATCAGGTGGAAATCCGGGCGATCCTTGATACCGGCCAGCAACGCCTGGTAATCCTTCGGCGATGGACCGTCCTTGCCTTTGTGCAGGGACAGGCCGAGCTCGCCGAGGAACGCGCGCAGTTTTTCCAGACGCTCCGGCGGCGGACCATCGTGAACGCGGTAAAGCGCAGGGATTTCGTGCTTTTTCAGGAATTCGGCGGTGGCCACGTTGGCCGCCAGCATGCATTCCTCGATCAGCTTGTGGGCATCGTTGCGCACGGTCGGACGGATTTCGGCAATCTTGCGCTCGGAACCGAAGATGATCCGGGTTTCCTGCGTTTCAAAATCGATCGCGCCACGCACATGACGAGCCGCCAGCAGTACTTTGTACAGCGAGTACAGCTGCTTGAGGTGTGGTACGACGTCGGTGTACTCGCCGCGCAGTTTGCGCGCCTCGGTAGCCTTCGGCGTTTCCAGCATGGCGCTGACCTTGTTATAGGTCAGGCGGGCGTGGGAGTGAATCACCGCTTCGTAGAAGCAGTAGTCGGTCATTTCGCCGGATTTGGAGATGGTCATCTCGCAAACCATGGCCAGACGATCGACTTGCGGGTTCAGCGAGCACAAACCGTTGGACAGCTGCTCAGGCAGCATCGGGATCACGCGCTCAGGGAAGTACACCGAGTTGCCGCGAACCTGCGCCTCGGCGTCCAGCGCCGACCCGAGCTTCACGTAGCTGGATACGTCGGCAATCGCCACGTACAACTTCCAGCCACCGGAGAACAGGCGCAGCTTGCCCGGACGGGCCTCGCAGTAGACCGCGTCATCGAAGTCGCGCGCATCTTCGCCGTCGATGGTGACGAACGGCAGATGGCGCAGGTCGATGCGCTTCTCTTTGTCTTTCTCTTCGACTTCCGGCTTGAGCTTGGCTGCTTCCTTCAGTACGGCATCAGGCCAGACGTGAGGAATGTCGTAGGTGCGCAGGGCGACATCGATTTCCATGCCCGGCGCCATATAGTTACCCACGACTTCAACCACGTCGCCTTGCGGCTGGAAGCGTGGCGTCGGCCAGTGAGTGATCTTCACTTCGACGAACTGACCGATCTGCGCATTGGCATTACGGCCCGGCGTGACCAGCACTTCCTGCTGGATCTTCGGGTTGTCGGCAACGACGAAACCGATACCGCCTTCTTCGAAGTAACGACCGACGATGGTTTCGTGAGCGCGGGACACCACTTCGACGATCATGCCTTCACGGCGACCGCGACGGTCCAGACCGGAAACCCGGGCCAGTGCACGATCACCGTCGAACACCAGGCGCATTTGCGCCGGGCTCATGAACAAGTCGTCACTGCCGTCATCCGGCACCAGGAAACCGAAACCGTCACGGTGACCGCTGATGCGGCCAAGGATCAGGTCGAGCTTGTCCACCGGCGCATAAGTGCCGCGACGGGTATAGATGAGCTGAGCATCGCGCTCCATGGCGCGCAGACGGCGGCGCAGGGCTTCGATCTGGTCTTCTGTGGTCAGACCAAACTCTTCGACCAGCTGCTCGCGGTTAGCAGGCGAACCCCGATCAGCAAGATGCTGAAGGATCAGTTCGCGGCTAGGAATGGGGTTTTCATATTTTTCCGCTTCACGAGCGGCCTCGGGATCGAGGGACTGCCAATCGGCCATTAGAGAGTTTTCACCTTGTCTATATGCGGGTTAGTTTGGCATAGGCGTAATGAAACGGGAAATTTCAGGCTAAGACGACCCATCTAAAGCCCTGTATCGACACCGTAAAGCTGATTTGAAGACCGCTGGTGAAATTTTCCAGGTTTTTTTGATTCCGGGGGTTTACAGTTAAAAAGACGCTCCGTATAGTGCGCGCCATCGACGACGGAGACGTTGCCGATACTGCCCAGATGGTGAAATTGGTAGACACGCCAGCTTCAGGTGCTGGTGACCGCAAGGTCGTGGAAGTTCGAGTCTTCTTCTGGGCACCAATTTCGAGCTTGAGATTAGATCAATTTCAAGGCTCACACAAAAACCCGCGAAAGCGGGTTTTTGCATTCTGGACGACTGGTTTATTAATTTTAAAATCAGGGGTTTACAGATCAAAATGCGCTCCGTATAGTGCGCCTCATCAACAGCGGCAACGCCGAAGATGATTGCCCAGATGGTGAAATTGGTAGACACGCCAGCTTCAGGTGCTGGTGACCGCAAGGTCGTGGAAGTTCGAGTCTTCTTCTGGGCACCAATTCAAACTCAAGGTTACGACCTTGGATTTCACAAAAACCCGCGAAAGCGGGTTTTTGCGTTTCTGCCTTCTAAAATTAGTCCCCCCCTCTGTAGCGAGCTTGCTCGCGATGCACTCAAGGGAGGCACTGGTTAATGGGCAGAACGCGTCATCGTTCGCGTCCATCGCGAGCAAGCTCGCTCCTGCAGGATTTATCGGGGCATTTGAGAAACAATATCGTTTATCATTGTTGCAAGTTTTTGCAATGCGACAGTGAGGAACCCTGCGAATGATGTTTCGAAATACCCTGCGCCGCGGCCTGACCATCACCCTGCTCGGCCTGGCACTCGCCACTCCCTTCACCCAGGCTGCGGATCAAGCTTCCCTGACCCTCTACAACGGCCAGCACAAAGAAGTCGGCGACGCGGTCGCGAAAGCCTTCGAAGCCAAAACCGGTATCCACGTCAACGTCCGCAAAGGCAGCAGCAACCAGCTCGCCAGCCAGGTCGTCGAAGAAGGCGATCGCTCCCCCGCCGACGTGATCTACACCGAAGAATCCCCACCACTGAACAAACTCGGCGAGCAAGGCCTGCTGGCCAAAGCTGACGACGCCACCCTGGCCGTTTTGCCCAAGGAATACGTGGCCGGAAATGGTACCTGGATCGGCGTCACCGCCCGGGTGCGCGTCGTGGCGTTCAACCCGAAACTGATCGACGAAAAAGACCTGCCGAAATCGGTGATGGAGTTCTCTGATCCGAAATGGCAGGGCAAGGTTGGTTTCGTACCGACCAGCGGCGCCTTTCAGGAACAAGCCGTCGCAATCATCAAGGTGCACGGCATGGACGCGGCCGAAGAGTGGCTCACTGGCCTGCGCGCCTTCGGCAAGACTTACAGCAACAACATGGTCGCGCTCAAAGCCGTGGAAAACGGCGAAGTCGCGACGGTACTGGTGAACAACTACTACTGGTTCGCCCTGCAGCGTGAAAAGGGCCAGCTCGATTCGAAACTGCATTACTTCACCGGTGGCGACGTCGGCGGACTGATCACCGTGTCCAGCGCAGCCGTTCTGAAATCCAGCAAACATCCAAAAGAAGCCCAGCAATTGCTCGCCTACATGGCCAGTGAAGAAGGCCAGCGCGTGATCACCCAGACCACCGCTGAATACCCGCTGCATAAAGGCATGGAATCGGATCGCGGCCTCAAGCCATTCAGCGAACTGGAAGCACCGAAAGTCACGCCGGCCGACCTCGGCAACGCAGAAGAAGCCCTGGATCTGGAACGTGAAGTTGGCCTGAACTGATGAGCGCTTCGCCATCCGTTCTTGTCGGCGCCTACGTGCCTCGGCGCAAGCGGCCGTCGATCTGGCTGCTGCTGCCGGTCCTGCTGCTAGTCCTGCTCAGCCTGCTGCCGCTGGCCTATGTCGGGCTCAAGGCCTGGCAAGCGGGCTTGGCCAAGGCGCTGCATTTGCTCTGGCGACCTTATGTGTTCGGCTTGCTGCGCAATACCCTGGCGCTGATGACTGGAGTGACGCTGGCCTGCGGCGTGATCGGCTTGTCGCTGGCCTGGCTGCTGGAACGCAGCAATCTGCCAGGGCGGCGCCTGTGGGGCGTGATCCTGTGCCTGCCGTTCGCCGTACCGGCGTTTGTCAGCAGCTTCACTTGGGTTTCGCTGAGCGCTCATTTCGAAGGACTTGGCGGGGCAATCCTTGTCATGACTTTGTCCAAATACCCGCTGATTTTCCTACCGGTAGCGGCGACGTTGCGCAATCTCGATCCATCTTTGGAAGAGTCCGCGCGCACGCTGGGGCAAAATCGCTGGGGCGTGTTCTTCAAGGTCACCCTGCCCCTGCTCTGGCCATCGCTGCTCGCCGGCTCGCTGTTGATCGCGCTGCACATGCTGGTGGAATTCGGCGCGCTGTCGATCATCGGCCTGCAAACCTTCACCACCGCGATCTATCAGCAGTTCGAACTGGAATTCAGTAACGCCAACGCCGCGATGCTCTCGGCAGTGCTGCTGGCGCTGTGCCTGATGCTGCTGTGGCTGGAACTGCGCGTTCGCGGCAAAGGTCGCCACGTGCGCACAGGCCAAGGCGCGGCGCGACGGGCGGAGCAGGTTCGCCTGGGACCATGGGCCATCGCAGGGCAGTTTTACTGTCTGCTACTGGCGATCATCGGTAGCGGTATTCCACTGGGCATGCTGGCGTACTGGCTGGCAGTGGGTTCGTCTGCGGCATTTCCAGTAGGAGCCATCGGTGAGGCGCTGCTTTCATCCCTGGCGCTGTCACTGGGCGGCGCGGCGCTGTGTCTGGTGCTGGCCGTACCGGTGGGACTGCTGGTGGTGCGTTACAAGGGCCAACTGGCGATCTGGGCCGAACGCCTGCCCTATCTGCTGCATGCCCTGCCTGGACTGGTGATTGCACTGACGCTGGTGTATTTCGCGTTGCATTATGTGCCGGCGCTGTACCAGACCTCGGCGCTGCTACTGATCGCTTATGCGCTGCTGTTTCTGCCGCTGGCTCAGGCACCGATTCGTACGGCACTGAACAAGGCTGCGCCGCAACTGGAGGAAGCCGCACGAACGCTGGGGGCTTCGTCGTTCACCGCGTTTTGCCGGATAACCCTGCCGATCATTTTCCCGGCGCTGGGTGCGGCGTTTGCGTTGGTGTTTCTGGATGCGATGAAGGAACTGACGGCGACGTTGCTGTTGAGTCCGACCGGACTCAACACATTGGCAACGGAAGTGTGGGCGCATACCGCGAATGTGGAGTTTGCGGCGGCGGCGCCTTATGCGGCGTTGTTGATTCTAGTGTCGGGGTTGCCTGTATATCTGCTGACGACCCGGATGTATTTGAGCCGTTAAGACCCTCATCGCGAGCAGGCTCGCTCCACAGGGAAATGCATTCCAATGTGGGTCGAGCCTGATCGCGATGAGGCCAACCCCGGCGACACATCAAGCCCGGAACTGCCCCAGGCTCGCCTTCAACTGCGCCGCCAACCCATCCAGTACCTTGCCGCTGGCCGTGGTCTCCACCACTGCCTGAGCCGCTTTCTCGGCCTGAGCATGAATGGTCTCGACCCGCCCGCGTACAGCCTGCGCACCCTTGGCCTGATGCGCTGCTGCCTGGGTCGCCAGGCCGATCGCTGCATGCACTTGCTCGACCGATGCCTGCACCGACTGCTGCAACCGCGCACTGTCACGCAAGACCAGCAACCCTTCGCCGGCCTGACGCCCCGCCTGACCAATCGCCGCCACCGCTTCGCGCGCACCCTGCTGCAAGGCCACGATGTGCGCCTGAATATCGCCGGTGGAGCTCTGCGTCTTGCTCGCCAGTGCCCGCACCTCGTCAGCCACCACCGCAAACCCGCGCCCGGTCTCGCCGGCCCGCGCCGCTTCGATGGCCGCGTTCAATGCCAGCAGGTTGGTTTGCTCGGCGATCCCGTGAATCACCGTCAGCACCACCTCAATCTGTTCGCTCTGCTGGGCCAGTCGCTCTATCACTTGCGCGCCGGTATCGACCTGCCCGGCCAACGCCTCGATCAGGCTGCCGACTTTCGCCGAGGTCCGGGTGTTTTCATCGGTGGCCTGACGAATATCCACCACCTGCTTCAATGCCGCCTGCATGGCGTGGCTTTCCGACTGAGCTTCATCCGCCATTTGCGACAAGGCGCGCAGACTTTCAGCCACTTCATCACGCTGCATGCCCGCCGCCGCATCGGCCCCGGCGTTGCGCAGGGTCATCGCGCCGATTTCCACACCGGTGCGCCGGGCCACATCGCCCGCCTCGCGCACGATCGGCTGCAACTTATCCACAAAGCGATTGACCGCCGAGGCCATGTCGCCGATTTCGTCCTTGCTGTTGATTTGCACACGCTTGGTCAGGTCACCCTCGCCCGCCGCCAGATCATCCATGGCAACGATCAGCATTTTCAGGCGATTGACCACACGATGCCCGAGCACCACCGCCAGCAACAGCAAGACACCGAAGCCCACCACCGCCAGAAACACGCCGATGCGCCAGCGCAAGGTGGCCGCCGCTCCCTGCACCGTGCTGGTGGTGTTGGCCTTCATTTCAGATGCCGTCGACTGCGCCGACTGCAGGCGCGCACGCAAGGCTGTCGCACTGTCGGCCGCCGCACCCTTGAGGCTGTCGCCGACCAATTGATCGCTGCTGGCGATCAGCGCAGAGAAGCGCTTGTCCAGGGCCGCGAGATCGGTTTCCACCGAGGCGGTCGAGACCCCCATCAGCACCTTGCCGATTTCGACGCCATTGGGATTGATCGAGGCCTCGATGTAGAACACCGAAGGATCGTTCTTCGCCGCATCCAGCACCTTGTCCAGCGCCCGCTCGCCCTGGCCTTTTTCCAGCAAGGCCTTGTTGATCGGGTTTTCCCGGTTGAGGTAGCGCGTCAAGTGCTGACCCGTCGCATCGTCGTAGACCACGAACAGCACGTTGGGATTGCGCTGCGCACGACGGGCGAATTCGGAGAGGGTTGGAACGTCGCTGTCCCACATGGCACGCGGCGCGACCGACGCCAGGAGCTGCGCCATATCATTGGCGGAGTCCTTCAGGTCTTTTTCCAGCGTCGCACGCAGTTGCGCCTGCTCGTCTTTCAAACGAGAAGACAAACCTGCCGTGAGGCGCTGGCGTGTGCTGGTGGAGAGGTTGTCGAGGCTCGACGTGACTTCACGCCCCGCCTGCTCGAGTTCGCCCGAAAGCTTTTGACTGTCCGCGCCCAGGCGCACACCCAAATCGGCTTCCAACGCGGTCACCGTGCTCCGGGTCAGAGCAACAGCCACCAGCACCTGCACCAAAAGGGCGATACCGAGGGTAACGAACACAGGCCGCAGTAAACGGCTTTGTAACAGTGAGAGAACGGCCGACACTTGGAATCCCTCTGCTTTCGCGCCATTAAATTGATAGCACGCCAGAAGCGATGCTTTTTTAATGTTCACAGCAAAGGTCGTGCCGCACGACAGGCATAAACGACAAAGGGTCCGATTAAGGACCCTTTGTGTTTTACTTCAATGACTTATCAAGCGAACGGATGACGCAGAACGATGGTTTCGTTGCGATCAGGTCCCGTCGAAATAATGTCAATCGGCGCACCGACCAACTCTTCGACACGCTTGATGTAGTTGCGCGCAGCCTGCGGCAGCTCTTCCAGCGTCTTGGCACCGAGGGTGGATTCTTTCCAGCCCGGCATCTCTTCGTACACTGGCTCCAGGCCGATGTAGCTGTCAGCGTCGGTCGGCGCGTCGATGACAGCACCCTCCGCGTTTTTGTAGCCAACACAGATGTTGATGGTTTCCAGGCCGTCCAGTACGTCCAGCTTGGTCAGGCACAGGCCCGAGATGCTGTTGACGTCGATGGCGCGACGCAGGATGACGGCGTCGAACCAGCCGCAACGACGGGCACGGCCAGTGGTAGCGCCGAACTCGTGGCCGCGCTTGGCCAGGAATGCACCCACGTCGTCGAACAGCTCAGTCGGGAATGGACCCGAGCCAACACGAGTCGTGTAAGCCTTGGTGATGCCGAGGATGTAATCCAGGAACATCGGACCAACACCCGAACCGGTGGCGATGCCGCCAGCTGTGGTGTTGGAGCTGGTGACGTACGGGTAGGTACCGTGGTCGATGTCCAGCAGGGAACCCTGGGCGCCTTCGAACATGATGTCTTTGCCATCACGACGCAGCTGGTGCAGCTCGGCGGTGACGTCGAGCATCATCGGCTTCAGCAGTTCGGCGTATTCCATGCACTCGTCCAGAGTCTTCTGGAAGTCGATGGCCGGTTCTTTGTAGTAATTGACCAGTACGAAGTTGTGGTAGTCCAGCAACTCGCCCAGCTTGGCGGCGAAACGCTCACGGTGGAACAGGTCACCGATGCGCAGACCGCGACGTGCAACCTTGTCTTCGTAAGCCGGGCCGATGCCGCGACCGGTGGTGCCGATCTTCAGCTCGCCACGGGCCTTTTCACGGGCCTGGTCCAGCGCTACGTGGTAGGACAGGATCAGCGGGCAAGATGGGCTGATGCGCAGGCGCTCACGCACCGGTACGCCTTTCTCTTCCAGCTTGTTGATTTCCCGCATCAGAGCGTCGGGTGCAACCACCACGCCGTTACCGATCAGGCACTGAACGCCTTCGCGCAGCACGCCCGACGGGATCAGGTGCAAGACAGTTTTTTCACCGTCGATCACCAGCGTGTGGCCAGCGTTGTGGCCACCCTGGTAACGCACTACGGCGGCAGCATGTTCGGTCAGCAGATCAACGATCTTGCCTTTGCCCTCATCACCCCACTGGGTGCCCAGGACTACGACATTCTTACCCATAACACTTGTCCTCATTCGCGCAAACTTGGTGCCGGCGATCGCCGGCTGGAAAACTCAAGAAGCCAGTGGCGATACTTGCCAAAGCCCGTTCTGCTGAATCAATTGCCGGTCGCAGTCCGCTTCACGGGCGGCGGCCAATGGCTGCCCAGGCAATGCCTGAACGACACGCTGACCCTCACTGCGCAACTGGCAAACCTGCTGCCAGAGTGCCGCATCCGTACTGTCAGGCATCCAGATACCGCCAGACGGTAGCTCGATCTCAGCACGCCCCAGGGTCACCAGGGTTTTCAAATCGGTAGAGAAACCGGTTGCCGGACGAGCGCGACCGAAGTCAGCGCCGATATCGTCATAACGACCGCCCTGGGCAATGGACTGGCCAACACCCGGTACGAACACCGCGAACACCACACCGGTGTGGTAGTGGTAACCGCGCAACTCACCCAGGTCGAAGTAAAGCGGCAACTCCGGGAAACGCACGGACAGACGCTCGGCAATCGCCAGCAAGTCATCCAGCGCAGCCAGAACCGGGGCCGGAGCCTTGGCCAGACGCTCACGCGCAGCCGCCAGCACTTCACGGCCGCCACACAGGTCGACCAACGCTCGCAGCATGCCCGACAGATCGGCAGGCAAGCCTTCGGTCAAGGTAATGACCTCGTCGATGGCTTTACGTTGCAACGCGTCGAACAACTGCTGCTCGACTTCACCGGACAAACCGGCAGCACGGGCCAGGCCGCGGTAAATACCTACATGCCCGAGGTCCATGTGTACATCCGGCACGTCGGCCAGTTGCAGCATGGCCAGCATCAGGCTGATGACTTCAACGTCGCTGCCCGGGCTGCCGTCGCCGTACAACTCGGCACCCAGCTGGATCGGGCTGCGCGAGGACGACAAGGCGCGTGGCTGGGCATGCAGCACGCTGCCGGCGTAGCACAGACGACTTGGGCCTTCGCGACGCAGAGTATGCGCATCGATGCGCGCCACCTGCGGCGTGATGTCAGCACGGAAACCCATCTGCCGGCCCGATTGCGGGTCGATGACCTTGAAGGTACGCAGATCCAGGTCCTGGCCCGCGCCGGTCAGCAGGGATTCCAGGTACTCGATATGGGGAGTCACGACAAACTCGTAACCCCAGCTCTGGAACAGATCCAACACCTGGCGACGCGCTACTTCGATGCGCGCCGCTTCCGGTGGCAGTACTTCTTCGATGCCATCTGGCAGCAGCCAGCGGTCTACCGTTGCCATTACGCCAATCCCCTATGATCCGGGCAGCCAGCCTTGAGGCGAGCCTTGAGTGAAGCAGAAAATGATCGGTCCAGCACAAACCACGCGCATGAGCGACGTGGCGAAAAGCCTGAAACGGGCTTCGCCGACCACTTTCCTCGTAAAACCTTTCGAGCCATAGCGCTCGGGCACCTGCATAAAACAGCAATCAAACATGCAGACGCAAAAAAGCCGGGAATTTCCCGGCTGCCGCATCATACACACGTTTTCCCAAAGGATCACCCCGCCAGAGGTTTTAGCCGCCCGGCGGGGGATGATTCAGATCAACGCTGTATCAAGGCTTGGCTTTTTCCAGGTAGTGGAAGAAGTCGCTGCTTGGGTCCAGGACCATGACGTCGGATTTGTTCGCGAAGCTTTCACGGTAGGCACGCAGGCTACGATAGAACGCGTAGAACTCCTGATCCTGACCGTAAGCCTTGGAGTAGATCCCGGCGGCCTGAGCATCGCCGTCACCGCGAATCTCTTCAGATTCACGATAGGCTTCAGCCAACAGCACGCGGCGCTGACGATCGGCGTCGGCGCGAATACCTTCAGCCAGCTCGTTACCCTTGGCGCGGTGCTCGCGAGCTTCACGCTCACGCTCGGTGCTCATACGCTCGAACACACTGCGGTTTACTTCTTTGGGCAGGTCGATGGTCTTGACCCGAACATCGACTACTTCGATGCCCAGCTCTTTTTCAGCCATCTTGTTCAGCGAAGCCGTGATATCCGCCATCAGCGCATCACGCTCACCCGACACCACTTCGTGCAAGGTGCGTTTACCGAATTGGTCACGCAGACCCGATTCCAGACGACGGGACAGACGCTCGTCGGCGATTTGCTTGAGGCCGGAAGTCGCAGTGTAGTAAACCTCTGCGTTCTTCACGCGCCACTTGGCATAGGCATCGACCATCACGGCTTTCTTTTCCAGCGTCAGGAAGCGCTGTGTCGGTGCGTCGAGCGTCATCAGGCGTGCGTCGAATTTACGCACCTGGTTAACGTAAGGCACTTTCACATGCAGGCCTGGCTGTACATCGGTCTGAACCACGCGACCGAACTGCAGCAACACCGCACGCTCGGTCTGAGCCACGATGTAGAAGCAGTTCCAGGCAGCGATCGCCACGACGACGCCGACAATAAGGGCGATCAGCGATTTATTGCTCATCAGCGACTCTCCCTGGTACGTGCTTGCTGTTGCTGCAGATCAGCTGCCGCACGTGCATTCGCTTCATTGCTGCTGGCTGCCGCGCCGGTCACCGGAGTGCTGGTGCTGCGACCACTTTCGACCATCTTGTCCAGAGGCAGGTACAGCAGGTTGCTCTGGCCATTTTTGTTACCGGTCACGAGAACCTTGCTGGTGTTGCTGAAGACTTCCTGCATGGTGTCCAGGTACAGACGCTGGCGGGTGACTTCAGGTGCCTTGCGATACTCGGCAACCAGCTTGGTGAAGCGATCGGCCTCACCCTTGGCACGCGAGACGGTTTCGTCACGGTAACCATTGGCATCCTCGAGAATGCGCTGGGCCTGACCACGGGCTTCCGGCACGACGCCGTTGGCATAGGTTTCAGCCTGGTTACGCGAACGCTGCTCGTCTTCACGGGCACGGATCACGTCATCGAAGGCTTCCTGCACTTCTCGCGGTGCCGCTGCGCTCTGTACGTTGACCTGAGTGACGGTGATGCCGGTGCGATACGTATCCATGAAGCGTTGCAGACGCTCCTTGATTTCGCTGGCCATCAATTCACGACCTTCGGTCAGCACCTGGTCCATGGCGGTGGAGCCCACCACATGGCGCAATGCGCTGTCGGTCGCGTGCTGCAGGCTGATTTCCGGCTGATCGACGCTCAGCACGAAGTCCTGCAGGTTGCTGATCTTGTACTGCACGGTCAGCGGCACTTCGACGATGTTTTCGTCTTCAGTCAGCATCTGGCCTTGCTTGGTGTACGCACGCTCACGCGTTACGTTTTCCATGTACTTCTTGTCGATCGGCGGGAAATAGATGTTCAGACCCGGGCCGACGGTTTCGTAGTACTTGCCGAAGCGCAGCACCACGGCCTGCTCCTGCTCGTCGACTACATAGACCGCGCTGTACAGCCACACGGCCGCCAGCACGACGAGGCCGATGCCGAGCAGGCCGCCGAAGCCGCCACTCTTGCCCGAACCACCGCCGTCATCACCACGTTTCTTACCACCACCGAACAACCCGTTCAGGCTTTCCTGCAGCTTTCGGAAGGCCTCGTCGAGATCTGGCGGCCCCTTGCGGTCGCCGTTGTTACGACGCTTGCCACCCCAAGGATCCTGATTATTCGAGTTGCCACCCGGCTCATTCCAAGCCATAGCGCTCTCCATCTGATAAAGCAAAGACGCACCCACGGCGCGCCGACCAATGCTACAGAATGCCTGTCACCACGGCACAACCGCTTTCCCAGGCTTTTATTGCAAAGTGTGTTGCTCGATGAATTCCATCGGCTGCAATCCCTCGCGGCTTACCAGTCGATTCAACTCGACCCGGGGCAAACGAACGGCCAGCAAACTGATGCCTTCTTCGTCGTGCTCTTCTTTCTGCACCGCACCGAGTTCGAAGAACTGCGCACGCAGTCGAGCGAATCGTTGCGGCAAGCGCAGGGTACCGACAAACAAATCACTGCCCAGTAACTCGGCAATGGCTTGCTCAAGCAATTCCAGGCCACTGCCATCACGCGCCGACAGCCAGACCCGTTGGGGCTTGCCGTGTTCGTCGCGCTGGATTTGTGGCTCAACGCCTTCAAGCAAATCGAGTTTGTTATAGACCTCGAGGATCGGCAAGTCCTGAGCACCAATCTCGCCCAGCACCACCATGACCTGCTCGATCTGCAACATGCGATCCGGTTCGGCCGCATCGATCACGTGCAACAACAGATCGGAGTTGCTCGACTCTTCGAGGGTAGACCGAAATGCTTCGACCAGCTTGTGCGGCAAGTGGCGAATGAAACCCACCGTGTCCGCCAGGACAATCGGCCCCAGATCGTCTATATCCAGACGACGCAGGGTCGGGTCCAGCGTGGCGAACAACTGGTCAGCGGCGTAGACGTCGGATTTCGTCACGTTGTTGAAGAGCGTGGATTTACCGGCGTTGGTGTACCCCACCAAAGACACGGTAGGAATATCCGCACGCGATCGGCCACGGCGCGACTGTTCGCGCTGGCTGCGCACCTTCTCCAGTCGTCCCTTGATCTGCCGCAGGCGAACCCGCAGCAAACGGCGGTCGGTTTCCAGCTGGGTTTCACCCGGACCACGCATACCGATACCGCCACCCTGGCGTTCAAGGTGAGTCCAGCCACGAACTAGCCGGGTGCTCATGTGGTCAAGCTGGGCCAGTTCGACCTGGAGCTTGCCTTCATGGGTACGGGCGCGTTGGGCGAAAATATCGAGAATCAGACCGGTACGGTCGATCACGCGACACTCGAAAACACGTTCGAGGTTACGTTCCTGACTGGGTGTGAGGATGTGATTGAAAATCACCAGATCGGCGTGCTCGGCTTTGACCAGGTCGCGCAGCTCCTCGACCTTGCCACTGCCAATCAGGGTCTTGGCGGTCGGCCGATGACGCGGCACGTTAAAAAACGCAACGGTCTCGGCACCCGCCGAATTAGCCAATTCCTGAAACTCCTGCGGATCTTCGCGCGCCTCAGGGTCCTGTCCATCCAAGTGAACGAGGATGACTCGCTCACCACCACCGTGGCGCTCAAAGAACAAAGGAGACTCCTATCAGGCGTTACCTGGCTCAGCGTCACCTGCTTCGGATTCGGTTGCGCTAGGCAGACGAATTGGACGAACCGGTACCACTGTAGAGATAGCGTGTTTGTAAACCATTTGGCTGACGGTGTTTTTCAGCAGGATAACGAACTGGTCGAAAGACTCGATCGTGCCTTGCAGCTTGATACCGTTGACCAGGTAGATGGACACCCCAACTTTCTCTTTACGTAAAGTATTCAAGTAAGGGTCTTGTAGCGAATGCCCTTTTGACATGTGCCGCACTCCTTTAAGGATTCAATATAAAAAATAGGTAATCAGATGGCTTTAGCCGTCACACCCCCAAGGATAGACGGCAATTGCAAGGACTCAGCTCAATATGGAGATGGTCCCAAGGTATTTCAAGGCGCGCGGCAGATTGTCGCAATCCAGGCTGTCCAGCCAGTGTAAATCAGCCCAACTGCGCAGCCATGTGAACTGGCGTTTCGCCAACTGGCGCGTGGCAATGATTCCACGCTCCTGCATCTCGGCTGACGTCAGCTTGCCATCCAGGTAGTCCCAGACTTGGCGGTAGCCTACTGCACGTATAGACGGCAACCCGGCATGCAGGTCACTTCTCTTACGCAGGGCTACGACCTCGTCAATGAATCCCTGTTCCAACATTAAAGTGAATCTTTGTTTAATTCGCTCGTGCAGTACCTGACGATTTGCCGGAGCAATGGCCAAGTTCGCGACAGTATAGGGCAATTGTTGCCGTCCCGAAGCGGCTGCTTCAGTACTTTGCGCAGATTGTTGCAAGCGAAGTGCAGTCATGCTCTGACCGCTGACGCGATAAACTTCCAGCGCTCGACTCAGACGCTGCGGATCGTTCGGATGAATCCGCGCCGCTGACACCGGGTCGATCACTGCCAATTGGTCGTGCAGGGCTTGCCAGCCAAGGCGTGCAGCCTCTTCTTCGATTTGCGCACGGACCTCGGGATCGGCCGCCGGCATTTCTGCCAGGCCTTCGAGCAAAGCCTTGTAGTAGAGCATCGTGCCGCCTACCAACAGCGGAATTTTTCCGCGTGCGGTGATGTCGGCCATGGCTTCGAGGGCGTCTCGACGAAAATCCGCGGCCGAATAGCTCTCGGCCGGGTCAAGAATGTCGATCAACCGGTGCGGATATTGCGCCAGCAGTTCTTTGGAAGGCTTGGCGGTGCCAATGTCCATGCCACGGTAGACCAGCGCCGAATCGACGCTGATCAGTTCGCAAGGCAGGACCTTAGTGAGTTCGATGGCCAGGTCGGTCTTGCCGGCGGCGGTCGGACCCATCAGGAAAATCGCAGGAGGGAGCTGGCTCATCAACGACCGCGCAAGAACAGTTTGTCCAGATCGTCCAGACCCAGTTGGGTCCAGGTCGGTCGGCCATGGTTGCATTGACCGCTGCGTTCGGTGTTTTCCATGTCACGCAGCAGACCGTTCATTTCCGGGATGGCCAGACGCCGGTTCGCACGGACCGCGCCGTGGCAGGCCATGGTCCCGAGCAATTCGTTGATGTGCGCCTGAATGCGATCGCTGGTGCCGTACTCCATCAGGTCAGCCAGCACGTCGGCGACCAAGCGGTTGGCTTCGGCCTGCTTGAGCAGTGCCGGAATCTGCCGGATGGCCAGGGTTTCCGGGCCAAGACGCTGTAATTCAAAGCCCAGACGCTGGAACCAGGCGACATGCTCTTCGGCGCAATCGGCTTCACGCTGACTGACGGCCAGGGATTCCGGCACCAACAGCGGCTGACCACTCAGGCCTTCGCTGGCCATGGCGATTTTCAGACGCTCGTACATGATCCGCTCGTGAGCGGCATGCATGTCCACCAGCACCAGGCCTTGGGCGTTTTCCGAAAGAATGTAGATGCCTTTAAGTTGTGCCAACGCGTAACCCAACGGCGGAATATCATCCTGGCCGGCCGGCAGAGCGACCGCATTGGCTTCGGGCAACGGTGCGAAAAACTC
Source organism: Pseudomonas sp. NFX224 (assembly GCF_048565165.1). Classification (NCBI taxonomy): domain Bacteria; kingdom Pseudomonadati; phylum Pseudomonadota; class Gammaproteobacteria; order Pseudomonadales; family Pseudomonadaceae; genus Pseudomonas; species Pseudomonas sp. NFX224. The sequence continues at coordinate 2,424,541 of NZ_CP183416.1, forward strand.
GCGATAGGCTGCCTGCGCCTCAGCGGCAGGGACGGTCGATTGCGGGCGCGGCGTGTATTGATACTGATAACCCGCGCCAGCACCTGTACCTGCAGGCGTATTGAACGAAGGCTGAGCCTGAGGCTGCTCCAGCAGTGCATTGGCCGCCAGACGCATTTCGCCCTGAGGGCCGAACTCACCCGCATCGAGGCCTGTAGGGCGAACGATAGCCGTCGCCACCGGTGCCGCCAGGTGATCGTCCGGCCGCACATCGCCCAAGGCGCGGTGCAAGGTGCCATAAAGGAAATCGTGGACCATGCGCCCTTCACGGAAGCGCACTTCGTGCTTGGTCGGGTGCACGTTGACGTCGACGCCGGTCGGATCGACCTCGAAAAACAGCACAAACGTCGGATGTCGACCGTTGAACAGCACATCGCGATACGCCTGGCGCACCGCGTGAGCCACCAGTTTGTCGCGCACGGCTCGGCCGTTGACGAAGAAATACTGCAAGTCCGCCTGGCTGCGGTTGAACGTCGGCAAACCGACCCAGCCCCACAGATGCAGGCCATTGCGCTCGATTTCGATCGGCAGCGCCTGCTCCAGGAAACCCGGACCACAGATTGCCGCCACACGCCGGGCACGGGCCGCATCGTCATGGGCCTCGTGCAGACTGAGGATGGTCTTGCCGTTATGACGCAAGTGGAACGCCACGTCGAAGCGTGCCAACGCCAGACGCTTGATCACTTCTTGCAGATGATCGAATTCGGTCTTTTCAGTCTTGAGAAACTTGCGCCGCGCCGGGGTGTTGAAAAACAGGTCACGCACTTCAACCGATGTGCCCACCGGATGCGCCGCTGGCTGCACGCGGGGCGCCATGTCGCGGCCTTCGGTTTCCACCTGCCAGGCCTGATCGGCATCGCGAGTGCGGGAGGTCAGGGTCAGACGCGCCACGGAGCTGATCGAAGCCAGCGCCTCACCGCGAAACCCCAGGCTCATGACCTGTTCGAGGTCTTCCAGATTGCGGATCTTGCTGGTGGCGTGTCGCGCCAGGGCCAGCGGCAGGTCATCGGCAGAAATGCCGCTGCCATCGTCGCGCACCCGCAGCAACTTGACGCCACCCAACTCCACATCGACGTCGATGCGCTTGGCGCCAGAGTCGAGGCTGTTTTCCAGCAACTCCTTGATCACCGACGCCGGGCGCTCAACCACCTCACCGGCAGCAATCTGGTTCGCCAGGCGTGGGCTGAGCAGCTCGATGCGAGCGCTGTTGTTCACGACCTGATTCATTCTTTGGCCGCCAGTTCGGTGCCTGGGATGGTCAGGTGCTGACCCACCTTGAGTTCATCACTCGACAGCTTGTTGGCGCTGCGCAGGGCAGCCGGCGAGATCTGATAACGCACGGCGATCATCGCCAGCGTCTCGCCCGGGCTTACCCGGTGATCACGCGGCCCTTGGGCGATTTTCCCGGAGTCACGCAGCCAGGCAATGTAAGTGCCCGGTGGCGGGTTCTGCTGGAAGAACTGGCGCACGCCGCTGCTGATCGAACGCGCCAACGCTTGCTGGTGGCTCGATGCAGCGAGCTTCGACGCCTCGTTGGCGTTGGAGATGAACCCGGTTTCCACGAGGATCGACGGGATGTCCGGTGACTTCAGCACCATGAACCCGGCCTGTTCGACGCGCTGTTTATGCAACGGGGTGACCCGACCAATGTTGCTCAAGACTTTCTGCCCGACGTTCAGGCTGGAGGTCAGGGACGCGGTCATCGACAGATCGAGCAGTACACCGGCAAGCATGCGGTCCTTGTCATCGAGGCTGACGTTACCGGCACCACCGATCAAGTCGGAACGGTTTTCGCTGTCGGCCAGCCAACGGGCGGTCTCCGACGTTGCGCCGCGATCAGACAGGGCGAACACCGAGGCACCAAAAGCCGCGGCAGAAGGCGCGGCATCGGCGTGGATCGAGACGAACAGGTCGGCGCCCTTCTTGCGGGCGATTTCCGTACGGCCGCGCAGCGGGATGAAGTAGTCGCCGGTACGGGTCAATTCCGCGCGAAAGCCTTTCATGCCGTTGACCTGACGTTGCGTTTCGCGGGCAATCTGCAGCACCACGTCTTTCTCGCGCTGACCGCGTGAGCCGGAAGCGCCCGGGTCTTCACCGCCGTGACCGGCATCGATCACCACAATGATGTCGCGTTTGCCGGCTGGGGCTGGCGGCAACTTAATTGCTGGCTCCGTTGGCGTGACCGGCACGGCAGGCACCGTGGCCACCGAAGGCGTCGGGGCTGGCGGCGGCGCGGCGTCGGCCGGGTTATCGAACAAGTCGACCACCAGTCGGTTGCCGTACTGGGCGTTAGGCGCCAGAGAGAAGCTTTTCGGCGTGACGGCCTTTTTCAGGTCGATGACCACGCGCAGGTCGGTCGGCGTACGTTGGGCCGAGCGCATGGCCGTGATCGGCGTATTGGAGGTGTTGACGTTCAACGGCGCTCCCAGGGTCGCGCCATTGATGTCGATAACCAGGCGATCCGGGGCCGTCAGGGTAAAGACGCTGTGCTGCACCGGGCCGGTCAGGTCAAACACCAGCCGCGTGTTGTCCGGCGCCCGCCACAGGCGAACACTGTTGACCTTCGAGTCGGCCACAGCGTCGACGGTCACCGCCAAAAACAACACCCCAACGGCAGCAACCAACGCGCGAAAGCGCATACCTAACCCCATCATTTATTTGGATTCCAATGCCAAAGCGGCACACCAGGCCTCGCCACGCGAGCCCTGGGATAAAATTTTCAGCGAACGTCCGCTGTCTTGCCGGCTAATGGTAATGGTCAGGTCAGGCTTTGGCAAAAAGCCTGCACCTTTATCGGGCCACTCGATCAGGCACAACGCATCGTCTTCGAAGTAGTCGCGGATGCCGAGGAATTCCAGCTCTTCCGGGTCGACCAGTCGATACAGGTCGAAGTGGAAGGCGCGAATGTCGCCGATCTCGTAGGGCTCAACTAACGTGAAGGTGGGACTTTTCACCGCCCCGACATGGCCAAGACCACGGATGATGCCCCGCGACAGCGTGGTTTTACCCATCCCGAGGTTGCCCTCAAGGAAAATCAATCCATGACCTTGGGTGATGCGGGCGATGCGTGCGCCAAAGTCGCTCATGGCCTGCTCATCAGCCAGGTACAGGGTTACTTCAGACACGGTGCTTGCTCCTCCAACAACTGACGAATGGCTGGTATCAGATCACTGGCCGCCAACCCACGGCCGAACTTCCCTTGTTGCTCACCGGCATTGGCGTGCAGCCAGACCGCCAGGCAGGCCGCGTCGAACGCCGCCATGCCTTGAGCCAGCAATGCGCCGACCAGACCGGCCAGCACATCCCCCAAACCCGCCGCCGCCATCGCCGGATGGCCCTGATGACACACGGCCAACCGCCCGTCGGGACAGGCAATTAAGCTGCCTGCGCCTTTAAGCACAACTACGGCTGTATATTTTTTGCTCAATGCATGGGCCGCCGCCGGACGATCCGCCTGCACCTCGGCAGTGCTGATCCCCAACAAGCGTGCTGCTTCGCCCGGATGCGGCGTGATCACGCAATCCTTGGGCAATCTCACATGTTCCTCGGCCAGCATGTTCAGCGCATCGGCATCCCAGACCTGCGGCAGCGGCGCATTGGCGGCGGCCGATAGCAGACTGCGCCCCCAGCCAGCCTGCCCAAGTCCCGGGCCGACAACCAGCACGGAAACTTTTTGAAGCAAACCCATCAACTGATTGGCCGATGAAGTGCCCAGCACCATCGCCTCGGGAATCCGCGCCAGCGCGGCGGGCACGTGTTCGCTGCGGGTCGCCACCGACACCATGCCGGCACCGCTGCGCAGTGCACTTTGCGCACTCAACAGGATCGCGCCACCGAAGCCGCGATCGCCACCGATCAACAGCACATGGCCGAACCTGCCTTTGTGGGAAGCCGGTGCGCGTGAAGCCAGAAGCGGGAGGTTGCCGGCAGCCAAACGGCGCGCGGTCATTGGCGCAGTCTCAATCAGCTGCGGCTCGGCGTGCAAATCATTAAACACCAGGACACCCACCACATCCGCCGCATCGCCGGTGAACAACCCCAGTTTCAAACCGATGAACGTCACGGTCAGATCGGCTCGCACGGCGCAGCCAAGGAGACGACCGGTATCGGCACACAGTCCGGAAGGGATATCCACCGCCGCAACGGGCAAGTCGCTGGCATTGATCGCCGCGATAACACTGGCGTAGGGCTCGCGCACCTCGCCCGTCAGGCCGGTCCCGAGCAAAGCGTCCAGCACGATGCCGCGCAATTGGGTGTTTTCTGCCCAGGACTCGACGGAGACTTTTTCCGATACTGCCTCGGCATGTGCCGATGCCGCATCACCGCGCAGCTGCTGCGGATCACCTGCCGCCAGCACCCGCACCGCCCACCCGGCACGTTGGGCCAGCACGGCCACCAGATAACCATCGCCGGCGTTATTACCGTGACCGGCGACAACCGTCAATTCGTTCGCCGCCGGCCACTGGCGAACCAGCGTGCGCCAGGTCACCCGCGCCGCGCGCTGCATCAATTCGAAGCCCGGTGTGCCGGCCGCGATCAGGCTCGCATCGAGCCCTCGGACCTGCGCAGCGCTGTACAGCGCGTCGGGTAATTCATCTTTAGTGTGCGGCATGCGTCTTCAGGCTCCGATGTCTGGCAGAATTATACGCACCTCAGCTCCGGTTTCTCTCGCCTCATGCCCGCTATTACCACAGACCTGCCCGCCCTCGCCCAATCCATCAAGGACTGGGGCCGCGAGCTGGGCTTCCAGCAAGTCGGCATCAGCGGTCTCGACCTGGGCGAGCACGAGCAGCATTTGCAGCGCTGGCTCGACGCCGGCTACCACGGCGAAATGGACTACATGGGCGCCCACGGCAGCAAACGTTCGCATCCGGATGAACTGGTGCCGGGTACGTTGCGCGTAGTTTCGCTGCGAATGGACTACCTGTCCGGCGACACGCAAATGGCGAAAGTCCTCGCCCAACCGGAAAAAGCCTACGTCTCGCGTTATGCCTTGGGCCGCGATTACCACAAATTGATCCGCAAACGCGTGCAACAACTGGCAGATAAAATTCAGGCCGAGATCGGCCCATTCGGCTTTCGCGCCTTCGTCGACAGTGCGCCGGTGCTGGAAAAAGCCATCGCCGAACAAGCCGGCCTTGGATGGATCGGCAAAAATACGCTGGTCTTGAATCGCAAGGCCGGCAGTTATTTCTTCCTCGCCGAACTGTTCGTCGATTTACCGCTGCCAGTGGACCCGCCCCACGCCACCGAACACTGCGGTCGTTGCAGCGCCTGCCTCGACATCTGCCCGACCAACGCCTTCGTCGGCCCCTATGTACTGGACGCCCGACGCTGCATTTCCTACCTGACCATCGAACTCAAAGGCGCCATCCCCGAAGACCTGCGCCCACTCATCGGCAACCGGGTGTTCGGTTGCGATGACTGCCAGATCGTCTGCCCGTGGAACCGCTTCGCCCGCCCGTCCGGCGAAGGCGATTTCACGCCGCGCCACAATCTGGACAACGCCGGGCTGGCGGATCTGTTCATGTGGGACGAGGACAAATTCCTGAGCAGCACCGAAGGTTCGCCGCTGCGCCGGACGGGTTATGAAAACTGGTTGCGTAATCTGGCGGTGGGCTTGGGCAATGCGCCTTCAACGATTCCAGTGCTGGAAGCGCTGAAAGCGCGACGGGAGCATCCGTCGGAACTGGTGCGGGAACACGTCGAATGGGCGCTGAAACAACATGCCGAACGTCAGGCTTCGTCGTTGTAAACGAATTTAGGCATTTCCCAGTGGAAACGGATCGCCAGTAATCGCAGCAGGAAACCGCCGAACAAGGTGATCAGAATCGCCTGCTCTCCCGGCAAATTCAGATACAGACAAAGCATGTAGCACCACGCCGCCGCGAACGAGACGCTGGCGTACAGCTCTCGACGGAAGATCAGAGGAATATCGTTGCAGAAGATATCCCGCAGGATGCCGCCGAAAACCCCGGTGATCACACCGCTGACCGACGCGACCAACATGCCATGACCCATTTCCAGGGCGGTCATGCAGCCGATCAGCGTGAATGCCACCAGACCCACGGCGTCGAGCACCAGAAACAACGAACGCAAATGACGCATCCAGCGTGCGGTGAACACGGTGAACATTGCCGCAATAGAGGTCAAGACCAGATATTCCGGGTGTTTGACCCAAGTCAGCGGGTAGTGGCCCAGTAGCACGTCGCGTACCGAACCGCCGCCCAATGCCGTGACGCAAGCAATCAGCACCACGCCAAACCAGTCCATGCCACGACGCCCCGCAGACAGGGCGCCGGTCATGGCTTCGGCGGTGATGGCGATCAGGTAGAGCATCAGCAACATGGTGGCGGTCCTTGCAAAAAGGCGCGCAGTCTACTCACTTCGCCGAGGCACCAAAAGAGGGCAAGGGAAAGCCCGGAGAACCTGTGGCGAGGGCGCTTGCTCCCGCTCCGCGGCGAAGCCGTCGCAATTCCAACAAACCCGGATGACCCGGTACGCCTCATCGCCTGATTTCAGGGCCGCTACGCGCCCCAACGGGAGCAAGCTCCCTCGCCACAAAAGTCGTCATCAGAACTTGATGAAATGCTTGCGGTAGTGCTGCAGCTCGGCGATCGATTCGCGGATGTCGTCCAGCGCCAGGTGGGTGCTGCCCTTTTTGAAGCTGTCGCGCACATCCGGCGCCCAGCGTGCGGCCAGTTCTTTGAGCGTGGAGACGTCGAGGTTGCGGTAGTGGAAATAGCTTTCCAGGGATTTCATGTGCGTATAAAGGAAGCGACGATCCTGGCAGATGCTGTTGCCACAGATCGGCGACTTGCCCTTCGGCACCCACTTCTCCAGGAAGGCGATGGTTTCGGCCTCCCCTTCGGCCATGCTGATGCGGCTGTCGCGCACACGCTGGGTCAGACCGGAATTGCCGTGGGTGCGGGTGTTCCACTCGTCCATGCGGGCGAGGACTTCGTCGCTGTGGTGAATGGCGATCACCGGACCTTCGGCCAGGGTATTCAGGTCACTGTCGGTGACGATGGTGGCCATTTCGATAATGACGTCGTTTTCCGGATCCAGACCGGTCATTTCCAGGTCGATCCAGATCAGGTTCTGCGAATTTTGCATGTGTCGGCTCCTAGGCAATGCTGCGCAGTTTAGCCTAGGCCGGTGGCCGGGCGTGCTAAACTCGCGGCCGTTTTACCTAATCGCTGCATTCTTGATACGGAACACCCATGGCCAAACGCCAACTCAATCGTCGTCAAAACTGGCGCATCGAAAAGATTCAGGGCGAACGCGCTGCCCGCGCCGCCAAACGCGAGTCCTCGGCTGTCGAGGCACTCGAAGGTGGCGACCTGGGCCCGGAACAGCACGGCCTGGTGATCGCGCACTTCGGCGTGCAAGTCGAAGTCGAGGCCCGCGATGGCGAATTGGCCGGCCAGGTGTTCCGTTGCCACCTGCGTGCCAACCTGCCGGCGTTGGTGACCGGCGATCAAGTCGTCTGGCGTGCCGGCAACCAGGGTATCGGCGTGATCGTGGCGCAACTGCCGCGCAACACCGAACTGTGCCGCCCGGACAGCCGTGGCCAGCTCAAGCCCGTTGCGGCCAACGTCGACATGATCGTCATTGTGTTTGCGCCGCTGCCCGAGCCCCATGCCAACCTGATCGACCGCTACCTCGTAGCCGCCGAACACGCTGGCATCAAGCCGCTGCTGCTGCTGAACAAATTCGACCTGATCGACGAGAACAACGCCCCGGCGCTGAATGCCCTGCTGGCGGTTTACCGCACGCTCGGCTACCCGGTGCTCGAAGTGTCGGCTCACCACGGCAACGGCATGGAGCAACTGCAGAAGCAACTGGACGGGCGCATCAGTGTGTTCGTCGGTCAGTCCGGCGTCGGCAAGTCGTCGTTGGTCAACAGCTTGTTGCCGGAAGTCGAAACCCGTGTCGGCCCGCTGTCCGAACTGTCCGGCCAGGGCACTCACACCACCACTACCGCGCGACTGTTCCACTTCCCCGGTGGCGGTGAGCTGATCGACTCCCCGGGCATCCGCGAGTTCGGCCTGGGCCACGTCAGCCGTGCCGACGTCGAGGCCGGCTTCATCGAGTTCAACGAATTGCTCGGCACGTGTCGCTTCCGCGACTGCAAGCACGACCGCGAACCTGGTTGCGCACTGCTCAAGGCCTTGGAAGATGGCCGCGTGCAACAGCAACGGATGAACAGCTACCGCTCGATCATCGCCAGTTTGCCGGAAAACGGCTACTAAACAGGCCCGCCCACCGCTCCGAACAACCGGGGCGGTGGATGGCCGGTTCAACTGTTTAATTCCCCTGCCCGCTAAACATCAGACTTTTCTGTAAGGCGCCTGCACGCGTACTTGTAGGGCATTTCTCTTTAACTTCCATCCCCTTGTAGCCGCCAGCCATTGGCCTAAGTTCAAACCCTCTTCGCACTCCTGCGACACCGAGGGACAACCTTTGCAAACCTACCATTTGTTCATCAGCCACTCGTGGAACTACCCCCACGCCCACGACAATCTCGTGCGCTTGCTCAACGCGCAGCCCGGCTTCAGCTTCAAGAATTTCTCCGTGCCACCGCACAACCCGATCCTCGGCGCCCGCACCGACAAACAACTCGAAGAAGCCATCGAAAACAAGATCCGCCCCTGCTCCGCCGTGCTCATCATGGCCGGCATGTATTCCACCTACAGCAAGTGGATCAACAAGGAAATCGAGATCGCCAAACGCATGGGCAAGGTTATCATCGCCATCAAACCGTTCGGCGCCGAGCGTATTTCCACGGTCGTGCGCAATGCGGCTCACGCCGAGTGCGCGTGGAACACCGGTAGCATCGTCAAAGCCATCCGCCTGCATACGGTGGCCTGATCATGCGCAAGGGACTGTTTATCGGCATCAACGACTACACCCATGTTTCGCATTTGAACGGTTGCTGCAATGACGCCATGGCCATGGCGTCTGTATTGAAGACCGACGCCAATGGCGATCCGAACTTCAAGAACATCGTACTGACCTCCGCCGAAGACTACCTGGGCCGGGAAAAGCTCGAAGACCAGATCCGCGAGCTGTTTTCCGGTGATTGCAATGTCGCGTTGCTGTACTTCGCCGGCCATGGCAGCTTCGATACCGATACCGACGAAGGCATGTTGATCCCGCAGGATTACAAGAGCGCCAAGGACGGGATTCGCCTTAGCGACATTCTCAACTGGGCAAGCAAAGCCACGAAGATCAAAAACAAAGTGATCATTCTCGACTGTTGCCAGAGCGGCTCGGCCGGCGAACTCCGCGCCTTGCGTAGCGAAGGCAGCGTGGTCGGCGAAGGCATGACCATTCTCACGGCATGCAAAAAAGAAGAGCCGGCCATGGAAGGCGTGCAGCACGGCGTGTTCACCGGATTACTGCTCCAGGCGCTGCACGGTGGCGCCGCGAACATCCTCGGCAAAATCACCCCCGGCAGCCTTTATTCGTTTGTTGATAACGCGCTCGATGCCTGGGAGCAGCGGCCGGTATTCAAGACCAACGTATCGCAGTTCATCTCCCTGCGCGAAGTGTCGCCGCTGATCCCCAAGGAAATCCTGCGCAAGCTGCCCGAATGGTTTACCGAAGCGGAATCGGTGTACCCCCTCGCCCCCAGCTTTGAGCCCACTGAGCCTGAATTCAACCCGGAACACGGCGATGTCTTCGCCCAACTGCAAAAGTGCAATCGCCACAGCCTGATCGAACCAGTGGATGCCGAGCACATGTATTACGCCGCCATTCATTCCACCGGTTGCCGCCTCACCGCGCTCGGCGCCTATTACCGCGAACTCGCGACCAAGGGACATTTCTGATGCCAGTGTTTATCAGCTACCGCCACATGGATCGTGCCCACGCGATCAACATCAACACGCGCCTGATGCAGGCGAACATCAAGACCTACCTCGATGTACTGGACGCCGAATCCCAGACCACCGACGACATCACGGGGGTCATCACCCGCAACATCAGCGAATGCACGCACTTGCTGGCCGTGGTCTCGGAGAAAACCGCGCTGTCCTGGTGGGTCCCGTTCGAAATCGGCGAGGCAACCATCACCAACCGCCGCATCTGCTCGTTCAAGACCGGCCCGACTGAACTGCCGCTGTACCTGGACAAATGGCCGAAGCTGAGCTGTGATCGGGACATCGAGTTCTTTATTGATGCGTATCGCAATGAATCGACGGTCAAGCGCTCGATGTCGCTGGAGTCGGTGAATGGCAGTGAGTCTGTGCGCAGCGTTAACAGGACGAATGCCGATCGGTTCCATACGGATCTCAAGTCTCGAATCATTCGCGGATTCTAAAAGACAGCGTCCACAAAAAAGCCGACATTGCTGTCGGCTTTTTTGTGGATCACTGCTTCGGAGGCTCACCCGTTTTTGGCGCCGGATCGTCGAACAGGTTCAACCGCTCACGAAGCTCGTGAGCCGGCAGCGGTTCCTTGTCCGCCGGCAACGCGTTCGGGTCGACCGGTGCAGCCGGTGCGGCGCCCGGAGCAGCCGAACCCTGCGGCGCATCAGGAGCAGCCTCCGCCCCTTGCGAACCTTCGATGGCGCGTTGAGCCTTTTTGGTCAGCACTACGATGTCGATACGACGGTTGACCGGGTTGAACGGATGCTCGCGATCGAACAGCGCCGACGAGGCATAACCGACCACGCGCGCCACCTGACCGTCAGGGTAGCTGCCCGCCACCAGCGCACGACGTGCGGCGTTTGCACGGTTGGCGGACAACTCCCAGTTACCGAAGTCGCCCTGGCCGATGTACGGCTTGGCATCGGTGTGGCCGCTGATGCTGATTTTGTTCGGCACCGCTTTGATGGTGTCGGCCATGGCCAGCAGGATGTCTTCGAAATACGGTTTCAGACGCGCACTGCCCGAGTCGAACATCGGTCGGTTTTCGGCATCCACGATCTGGATGCGCAAGCCGTCCGGGGTGATCTCGAACATGATCTGGTCTTTGAATTTCTGCAGTTGCGGGTTTTCTTCGACCTTGTTCTGCAGTTCTTGCAGCAACAGTTCGAGGCGCTCCTTCTCGACCATCTCGGCCATGCCTTCGACCTGCTCGGCGTCGACGGTGACCTTGTCCGGTTGCGGCTGGGACTTCACCTCGGGATTGAGGGTATTTTCCGGCGCCAGGGTCGGTGTACCACCCAGGTCGATGATGTAAGGCGTACCGCTTTCGGAAAAGCCGATCGGGTCCTTGAAGTAGCCGGCGATGGCGATCTTCTGTTCCGGCGTTGCCGTGGACAGCAGCCACAACACCAGGAAGAACGCCATCATCGCCGTGGCGAAGTCGGCGAAGGCGATTTTCCAGGCGCCCCCGTGATGCCCGCCGGCGATGCGCTTGACGCGCTTGATGATTATCGGCTGATTGTTTTCCATAACTTAACGACCACGAACCGCTTGTTCCAGCTCGGCGAAGCTTGGACGGTGCGCCGGGTACAGAACCTTGCGCCCGAACTCCACGGCCAGCGATGGCGGCATGCCGGAAGCCGAAGCCACCAGCGAAGCCTTGATGGCTTCGTAGACGTTCAGCTCTTCCTTGGCGTCGTGGGCCAGGGAATGGGCCAGCGGACCGAAGAAACCGTAGGCCGCGAGAATACCGAAGAAGGTACCGACCAGCGCCGCACCTACGTGCAAGCCGATGGACTTCTGGTCGCCCTCGCCCAGGGAGGCCATGGTCACCACGATACCCAGTACCGCCGCAACGATACCGAAACCGGGCATGGCGTCGGCGATGCCGTTCACCGCGTGGGATGGGTGCTCAAGATCTTCCTTGAGGCTGTAAAGCTCCATGTCGAACAGGCCTTCCAGCTCATGGGGAGCCATGTTGCCGGAGGACATGATGCGCAGGTAATCGCAGATGAACGCAGTCATGCGCTCGTCTTTCAGGACCGTCGGGTACTTGGCGAAGATCGGGCTCGCGGCGGCATCTTCGATGTCGCCTTCGATGGCCATCATGCCTTCGCGACGGCTCTTGTTGAGGATCTCGTAAATCAGACCCAGCACTTCGAGGTAGAAGGCGTGAGTGAAACGCGAGCCGAACATGCTCAGGGATTTCTTGAGCACGTGCATCGTCATGTAGCCGGGGTTGGCCTGCAGGAATGCACCGAGGGCCGCACCGCCGATGATCATCACCTCGAAAGGCTGGATCAGGGCAGCAATTTTGCCGTGGGAGAGCACGTATCCGCCGAGCACGCTCGCGAATACGACGATGATGCCGATTATTTTAGCCATAGGTAGGAGAGCACTTACTGAGTCGGGTTCAAGGTCATATTCGGAAGTTAAAAAATCTCTTCTTCTACTTATCGGCAAAACTGCGCCAGACTATAGCCAGTTCAGGCGAAAAGCCACTTCGACCCATTCCGGGCACAGGTAATGCAGACGATGATCGCCTCCAGACATGGTTAACGAAACGAACGTCCCGACGCCAAAACCGATCACTCTTGAAGGCTGGGTCAAGCTTCTGGATGGTGTGCGCCTGCCGATTCCGCAGGCCAGTCACGACCGTGTCTGCCGGGCGATCCGCGACAACCGCAGCGCTCTGCGTGACATCGCCGATTTGATGCAGGACAGCCCGGCCCTGGCCTTGAGCGTTATTCGCGAAGCCAATCGGCACACCCATGGCAGCATGACCGAGCCAGCGGAAAACCTTGAGGTCGCCATCAATCGCCTCGGTTTGAAACGCACCGAAGAACTGCTTGAGCGCTTGCCGGCCGAACCCATGGCCGAGATTCCAAAAGCCCTGCGCCAGCTGCAAATGATCAGCCAGCACGCCACGCAACAGGCCAACGGTTTTTTCGCCAGTCGCCTGGCGCGACTGTGGCAGGACATCCATTGGGGCAGCCTGCTGTTTCTGTCGCCGCTGTGGCCACTGGCGCTGACGCATCCGCAATTGCTCGAAGAATGGGAACTGCGGGTCATCCATAAAGGCGAGTCGGCGCGCAAAGTCGAAAAGCAATTGTTCGGTACGCGCTTGCTGCAAATCGGCCTGGCCCTAGTGGATATCTGGCGCCTGCCGATTTGGGTGCAACAAGGCTATAAACTGTTGCTCACCGAGCAGCGGGAGCTGGTCAAAGTCTTGCGCATTGCCCGCGACAGCGAGCATCCATTGCGTCAACAAAATCGTCTCGATGACGATCCGACGCTGCGTCGTTGGCTCAACCAGCCGGCCAACACCGTGTTGCTGGCCAATGGGTTGGCGCTGTCGGCGCAACAGGCCTGGGACAGTCCGCACAGCGAGCGCTGGCAATACCTGACCAGCCTTTACCTGCAAATGCCAATGGACGAAGTGCAGCAACAACTGCACCAGCAAGCCGCCAACAGCGCGCGTCATCACGCCATGCCCGACCTCTGGCACCCCGCCATTGCGTTGCTCTGGCCGTGGGGCACGAACCGCGTGCACGCCGGCCTGCTTCCAGCCCCGGCGCCGACCGCCGAAGACCTGACAAAGTGGCGCAGTCAATGCGCTGAGCTGCTGGTCGAACCGAGTCGCTTCACCAACGCCATGCACTTGACCACCTCTGCCCGCGACGCGCTGGTCGCGTGCGGCATGCGTCGGGTGATGATTTTGATGGCCGACCGCACCCACGCCAATCTTCGGGTCCATCAGACGGCGGGCTTGCCGAAAGAAGTCGCCGGGGTGAACATCGCGGTCAGCCAGAGCACCGTGCTGCAACGACTGCTCGCGCAACAGGCCCAGGTGCGCCTGACGCCAGCCAACAATGCGCAATTTTCCGCGCTGCTGCCCAACACCCTGCGCTCGCAGTTCAGCGGCGAGCACCTGTTGCTGCGTTCACTGGTCAACAATGGCCGGGTGATCATGATTGTCGTGGCGGATCAGGGCGGCGGGCCGTTTTCGGAAATCACCGTACAAGCCTTCGGTAAAACCGCGCAGTGCATCGAGAAAGCGCTGCACAGTTTTAGCCGACGCGGCCAATGACGCTACGCTACAATCCTCCCTTTTGTGCCCTGGAGACCTCACATGTCTGACTTCTCTGGCTTGCCGCTGGTGATCGAACCGAGCGACTTGCTCCCTCGCCTCGACGCCCGCGAACTGATTCTGGTCGACCTGACCAGCAGCGCCCGTTACACCGAAGGGCATATTCCCGGCGCACGTTTTGTCGACCCGAAACGCACGCAACTCGGCCAAGCGCCTGCGCCGGGGCTGATGCCCCCGCAAGCGGCGCTTGAAGCCTTGTTTGGAGAATTGGGACACAACCCCGATGCGGTCTACGTCGTTTATGACGACGAAGGTGGCGGTTGGGCCGGGCGGTTCATCTGGCTTCTGGATGTCATCGGCCACAGCAAGTACCACTATGTCGACGGTGGCCTGCCGGCCTGGCTGGCAGAAGGTTTGCCGATGTCGATCCAGATCCCGGCGCACGTTGGCGGCCCGGTTGCGCTGACCCTGCACGACGAACCCACCGCCACCCGTGAATACCTGCAAAGTCGTCTCGGTGCTGCCGACCTGGCGATCTGGGACGCGCGCGGGCCGCTGGAGTACTCCGGCGAGAAAGTGCTCGCAGCCAAAGGCGGTCATATCCCCGGTGCAGTCAATTTCGAATGGACCGCCGGCATGGATAAGGCACGCCAACTGCGTATTCGCACTGACATGCCGCAGATCCTGGAACAACTGGGCATCACGCCTGACAAAGAAATCATTACCCACTGCCAGACCCACCACCGGTCGGGCTTCACTTATCTGGTGGCCAAGTCCCTCGGTTATCCGCGGGTCAAAGGCTACGCCGGTTCCTGGGGCGAATGGGGCAATCACCCCGACACCCCCGTCGAGCTTTAAGGTTTTTAAGGACACCCAATGAAAGAACGTTTGTTTATCCTCAGCCAATACCTGCTGCCCCACCACTTGCTCTCGCGATTGGCCGGCTGCATCGCCGAATGCCGCGTGCGCTGGTTCAAGAATGCGTTCACCGCGTGGTTCGCCAAGCGTTATCAAGTGGACATGTCCCAGGCGCTGGTCGAAGACCTGACCGCCTACGAGCATTTCAATGACTTCTTCACCCGCGCCCTGAAAGACGGTGCCCGTCCGCTCGACGAAACACCGGGTGCGATTCTCAGCCCGGCCGACGGCGCGATCAGCCAGCTCGGCCCGATCGAACACGGTCGCGTGTTCCAGGCCAAGGGCCACAGCTTCAGCGTGCTGGAACTGCTCGGTGGCGATGCCGCCAACGCCGCGCCGTTCATGGGTGGTGATTTCGCGACGATCTACCTGTCGCCGAAGGACTACCACCGCGTGCACATGCCGCTGGCCGGCACCCTGCGCGAGATGGTCTACATTCCGGGTCGCCTGTTTTCGGTCAACCAGTCCACCGCTGAAAACGTGCCGGAACTGTTCGCCCGCAACGAGCGCGTCGCGTGCATTTTCGACACTGAGCGCGGGCCGATGGCCGTGGTGCTGGTGGGTGCGATGATCGTTGCGTCGATCGAAACCGTGTGGGCCGGCCTGGTTACACCGCCGAAACGCGAGCTGAAAACCTTCCGTTATGACGAAGCTGCGCGCGCGCCGATCCATTTGGAAAAAGGCGCTGAGCTGGGCCGCTTCAAACTGGGTTCGACCGCTGTCGTGCTGTTCGGGCCGGATCAAGTGAAGTGGGCTGAAGAAATGACTGCCGGTACGGCGGTGCAGATGGGTCAGGGCATGGGCTCGCCGAAGGCCTGACCTGTAGAGATCTAATGTGGGAGCGAGCTTGCTCGCGATTGCATAGTGTCAGTCGACATCTTCGTTGACTGATACACCGCTATCGCGAGCAAGCTCGCTCCCACATTTATTTGTGGTGCCTAGAGCTGCCCGTCGCGATCGCGGAAGCCCAGCAGGTACAACACGCCATCCAGCCCCAGGGTCGAGATCGCCTGCTTCGCCGACTGCTTGACCAGCGGTTTGGCACGGAATGCCACGCCCAACCCGGCTATTGCCAGCATCGGCAAATCGTTCGCACCGTCACCGACCGCAATGGTCTGCTCCAGACGCAAACCTTCCTTGTGCGCCAACTCTTTCAGTAAATCAGCTTTGCGCTGCGCATCGACAATCGGCTCGATCGCCACACCAGTAACTTTTCCGTCGACCACTTCCAGTTCGTTGGCGAACACGTAGTCGATGCCCAACTTGGCCTGCAATTGCTTGGCGAAGTAGGTGAAGCCACCCGAGAGAATGGCAGTCTTGTAACCCAGGCGCTTCAGTTCCGCGAACAAGGTTTCAGCGCCTTCGGTCAGACGCAGCGAGGCGCCGATCGAGTCCAGCACGCCGACATCCAGACCTTTGAGCAAGGCCAGGCGTTCCTTGAAGCTGGCGCGGAAGTCCAGTTCCCCAGCCATCGCCCGCTCGGTGATTTCCGACACCTTGTCGCCCACGCCGGCAGCCTTGGCCAGTTCGTCGATCACTTCGGCTTCGATCAGGGTCGAGTCCATGTCGAACACCGCCAGACGACGGTTGCGACGGAACAGCGAGTCTTCCTGGAAGGCGATGTCGACGTTGAGCTCCTGGGCGACGCTGAGGAATTCAGCACGCAACGCCTGCGGATCGGCCGCTTCGCCACGCACGGAAAACTCGATGCAGCCCTTGCCCTTGTCAGCCGGGGTGTCCAGCGGCATACGCCCGGACAAGCGATCGATGTGGTCGATGTTCAGGCCGTACTTGGCGGTGATCGAGCTCACAGCCTGCAATTGCCCGGCGGTCACCTTGCGGGTCAACAGCGTCACGATGTGGCGTTTTTTGCCCTGGTTGCCGACCCACTGCTGGTAATCCTCTTCGGACACCGGCGTGAACCGCACTTGTTGATCCAGCTCATAGCCTTTGAACAGGATGTCCTTGAGCACGGACTTGCCTTGCTCGGTGTCGGGAATTTCAACCAGGATGCCGAACGACAAGGTGTCGTGGATCACCGCCTGACCGATGTCGAGAATGTTCACACCACCCTGGGCCAGAACGCCGGTTATGGCCGCAGTCAGACCCGGACGGTCGACTCCCGTGATGTTTATCAGGACGATTTCGCGCAAGGCGCACCCCCGCAGGTGGAAAAAAACCGCATTCTACCCACATTCAGTGACCATCGGGCACCGTGAGCGCTTTGCCGGTCTAGGGCCTCTCGCTATACTGCGCGTCAACTTCACGGACAAAAGAGCCGAGCTCAAGTGAACCGGCCCACGCCAGTAAAAACCGATAACTTCTTTCTGCTGATCTTCCGGGCACTGCGCCACCGCCGTGTACCGATTGCATTACGCATCGCCAGCCATAACGTGATCCTGGTCGCTCTGGCCCTGGTGATCTATGCCTGCGTGATGGGTTTGCAGTTCAAGCAGGCCATGCACGAGCAGGCCGATGCGCTGGGCGAAAGCCTGACCACGCAGACCGCCACCTCGGCTACCGAGCTGTTGGTGTCCAACGACATCCTCAGCCTCAACGTGCTGCTCAACAACCTGACCAAGAACAAGCTGGTGGCCCACGCCGCCATCTACAGCGTGGATAACCGCATCCTCGCTGAAGCCGGTCAGCGTCCCAAGCACGGCCTGTTGGGCGAAGCCGAGGGCATGTACCAGAGCAAGATCACGTTCCAGGACGTGACCGCCGGTCAGCTGCGCATCAGCCTGGACATGGATCAGTTCCAGCAACCGATGACCATCAGCCTGCAAAGCATGGGCATCTTGAGTGCAATCCTGCTGGCGCTGTCCCTGGCCTTGAGCCTGCGCCTGGGCCGGCACATTTCCACGCCGCTCCTGCAATTGCGCGTATGGCTGCGCAATATCGACGAATACACCCCGGCCACCGAGCGCCAGGATGAAATCGGCGACCTGGCGCGTCAGCTGCACGCCAATTTCGCCCCAGAGCCCGCCGAACCGGAACCGGTGCCGGAACCCGAGTTCGACGACGAAGACGACGATGCCGAACCGGGCTTCGAAGTGCGCAACCTGCGCGACCCGAGCTTCGACGAAAGCCGTCCGATGGCAGCGTTGAAGCCGGCGCCACGGCGGGTTGTCAGCACCGTCGAAGACGATGACGACGATGCCTTCGCCGATTTGATCGATGAATCGGCAGACAGCGCAGCAAAACCGGTCGCCCGTCCTGCGCCATCGAACGTGCCGCAACACAGTGCCGTTCTGGCTGTGCA
Source organism: Pseudomonas sp. NFX224 (assembly GCF_048565165.1). NCBI lineage: Bacteria > Pseudomonadati > Pseudomonadota > Gammaproteobacteria > Pseudomonadales > Pseudomonadaceae > Pseudomonas > Pseudomonas sp. NFX224. The sequence continues at coordinate 2,442,725 of NZ_CP183416.1, forward strand.
GCTGGGATCCCAGGAGCAGCTGCGTCGCTTGCCGCGCACCCGCCTCGAAGAATTGCTCAAACGCTACCGCGACTGCCTCGACCAGGCCGCTTCGCTCTACCAGAGTGAACTGCACACCCTGAACGACGGCAGCACGCTGATGCTGTTCCACACCGAAGACAGCGGCGACGACTACCTGACTAACGCCATCTGCTGCGGCGAGTTGTTACGTGCGCTGGGCCATCAGTTGCAGATCGAAGTCGCCGACAGCGGCATCACCCTGCAATTGCAGCTAGGCCTGACCCTGGGCGACGAACTGTTCGGCCTGAGCCAGATCGATCTGCTGCTGACCGATGCCGCCCAGGATGCCCTGGCCCTGTCGCAACACAGCCGCAACCTGCTGCTGGTGGAGCGCAAGATCAGTGACGACGCGCTGATCCGTCAACGCGCACGGATCCGCCCGATTGCCAGCCCTGAAGGCGCTTGCTGCGTAGAGCGGTTGATGGAGCCTTATCCATCGATGCTGGAGCGGCAACTGGCGCGGATGCATGAGCGTCGGGCGTAAGCCGTAAGCCTGGTTGTGAAGAAGCCCGCAGACGGTCACTCGTCTGCGGGCTTTTTTGTTGCCTGCTCCTCCCCCATCGCACAAGCAGGCTCGCGCCTGTGTCGGTCACACCCCCCTATGGGTTTGCCCGCGATGAGGCCAGCACTGCGCACGAAGATCTCCAACCCGCAGAAACAACAAGGCCCGCATCAACGCGGGCCTTGTTTTGAATCCATGTGCCTTAGAACCGGAACACTTCCATGTCCGTACGGATCGGTGAAGCCATCGGGATCTTCGGCTGCTTTTCCGCATCCGCCGCAGGCGCCACAGGCTTGGCTGCCGGTTTCTTTGGCGCTTCGGCGATCGGTGGCTGGTTGGCCAGCGGCTTGAGCGCGGTCGACAGCTGTTCGGCCAGTTTCTGCAACAACACACCCTGAGCCTGAACCTGCGCTGCCGTGGTGCCGGCGTGCAGTTCCTGCAGATGGATGATGCGGTTGTCGCGGACTTGCCCGCGACGGTCGATCAGGCGCCATTGCGCATCGAGGATCGCCGGTTGCTTTTGACCGGAATCCAGACGTGTGATGGTCAGCAGTACTTGAACATCCGGTGTAAAGCCAACGGTTGCCGGCGCCAGCACCACGCGCTGGCTGTCCAGATGACCGGCGACCTGACGCAGCAGCAGCTGATCGATGTCCGAAGACAAGCTACCGGCCCAACGACCGTCGGTCGAGGCTTGCAGGCTGCCATCGGGTTGACGCTGCAACAGGGTTTCGCGTTGCAGGTAGTCCGCAACGGTTACCGGGCCCAGCAATACCGCTATGCCCGCGTTCTGCGCAGGCTGAACCGGACTTCCAGCGTCCAGTTGGTACAGCGACACCGGCTGGTGAACGCTGCAACCCGCCAGGCCAAGAACGCCAGCGAGCATCAAGATAAAAGGAAGGCGCAGAGCAGTCATCGTCCCATCCAGGTGATTGCCACAAGGCTAATCACAGTGAAAATACTCAATAAATATGAGGAACGCTCGGCCACGCCGGCGCTTGAAAGGCCATATCATCCGTGAATATGCGTTCCGACTCCAGCGCAAAGCGCCGATCTACGCGTTAAATCGTAGATCCGGCGCTCTAGGGGGCGTTCTCAGCTACTTTTGCCTGCGAAAGTAGCTGAGAACGCCCCCTAGCCGCTTAATTGAGGTTTTCGACGAGCAGCGCATCAACCCTCTGGAAGCCACGTGGCAATTTGTTACCACGACGCCCACGCTCACCCTTGTAGTGTTCGAGGTCGTCCGCTTTCAGTGACAAGGTACGTTTTCCGGCCTGCAGCACCAAAGTGGCGCCCTCCGGGATGACGGCGATGTCCGTGACATACTCTTCGCGACTGGCCACACGCTCACCGGAAATCCCGATGATCTTGTTGCCTTTGCCCTTACCTAATTGTGGCAGATCGCTGATCTTGAAGATCAGCAGGCGACCTTCGGTGGTCACCGAAGCCAGCCAGTTCTGTTCACGATCGGCCACCGCACGCGGCAGGATCACCTTGGCGTTGTTGGGCAGGCTCAACAGCGCCTTGCCCGCCTTGTTCTTGGCCTGCAGGTCTTCACCCTTGACCACGAAACCGTAACCGGCGTCGGACGCGATGACGTAAAGCGCATCATCTTCCGGCATCAGCACGCATTCAAAGCTTGCGCCCGGTGGTGGTGTCAGACGACCGGTCAGCGGTTCGCCCTGACCTCGGGCCGATGGCAGCGTGTGGGCAGCCACCGAATAGCTGCGACCGGTGGAGTCGATGAACACCGCAAACTGGTTGGATCGCCCGGCGGCGAGCGCCTTGAAGCCGTCGCCAGCCTTGTAGGACAGCCCGGTGGCGTCGATCTCGTGGCCCTTGGCGGAGCGCACCCAGCCTTTTTCCGACAGTACAACCGTCACTTTCTCGTTCGGCAGCAGATCGTGCTCAGTCAGCGCCTTGGCTTCAGTACGCTCGACGATTGGCGAACGGCGGTCATCGCCGTAGGTTTCAGCGTCCTTGATCAGCTCGGTGCGAACCAGTTTCTTCAGCTTGGCTTCACTGCTCAGCAGCGCTTGCAGCTTGGCCTGTTCCTTGAGCAGTTCATCCTGCTCGGCACGCAGCTTCATTTCTTCCAGTCGCGCCAGCTGACGCAAACGGGTGTCGAGGATGTAGTCGGCCTGGATTTCGCTGAGGGCGAAACGCTCGATCAGCGCGGCTTTCGGATGCTCCTCGGTACGGATGATGTGAATCACTTCATCCAGGTTGAGGTAGGCAATCAACAAACCGTCCAACAGGTGCAGGCGGCGCTCGACTTTATCGAGGCGGAATTGCAGGCGCCGACGAACGGTCTGCACCCGGAACTCCAGCCACTCGACCAGCAAGGCCCGCAGGTTTTTCAACTGCGGCTTGCCGTCCAGCCCGATGATGTTGACGTTGACCCGATAACTCGACTCCAGCTCGGTGCTGGCGAACAAGTGCTGCATCAATGCGTCGTGGTCAAAGTTCTTCCGCGCCCCTGGAATGATCACGATCCGGCACGGGTTCTCGTGGTCGGACTCGTCGCGCAAGTCGGCGATCTGCGGAGCTTTGGACGGCTTGGCCTGCATCATCGCAGCGATCTGTTCCAGCACCTTGGCGCCGGAGACCTGATGCGGCAGCGCGGTGACGATGATGTCGCCGTCTTCGATGTGATAAACGGCGCGCATGCGCACCGAGCCCTTACCGGTTTCATACATTTTCAGCAGATCGGCACGCGGAGTGATGATTTCCGCTTCGGTCGGATAATCCGGGCCCTGGATGTGTTCGCAGAGCTGTTCGACCGTGGCTTTGGGCTCATCGAGCAAACGCACGCAGGCACTGGCGACTTCACGCAGGTTGTGCGGCGGTACGTCGGTGGCCATGCCCACGGCGATGCCGGTGGTGCCGTTGAGCAGGATATTCGGCAAACGTGCCGGCAATACCAGCGGTTCGTCGAGGGTGCCGTCGAAGTTCGGGCCCCAGTCCGCGGTGCCCTGGCCCAGTTCGCTGAGCAGCACTTCGGAATAACGCGACAGCCGCGCTTCGGTGTATCGCATGGCGGCGAAGGACTTCGGATCATCCGGCGCACCCCAGTTGCCTTGACCGTCGACCAGCGTGTAGCGATAGCTGAACGGCTGGGCCATCAGGACCATGGCTTCGTAGCAGGCCGAATCGCCGTGCGGGTGGAACTTGCCGAGCACGTCACCGACGGTACGCGCCGATTTCTTGTGCTTGGAATCGGCGTCCAGCCCCAACTCGCTCATGGCGTAAACGATGCGCCGTTGCACAGGCTTCAGGCCGTCGCCGATATGCGGCAAGGCACGGTCCATGATCACGTACATGGAGTAGTTGAGGTAGGCATTTTCGGTGAAGTCAGCCAGCGATCGGCGTTCTACGCCATCTAAGCTGTCTGCAAGGATGTCGCTCATGCGGGCCTCATCGGTTCGTTGTCTGGCGCAGCAGCATGGTGCCACCGCGCTGGGTAAATTCAAGTTTGTTCAGTGCGCTCATGCCGAGCAGCACCTGGTCGCCATGCAGGCCGGGCGCCACCAGTGCGCGGACATCCCGCAGCACGATGTCGCCCAGTTGCAGACGGTCGATACGGGTGCGATAGCCCTGGCTCAGGCCATTGGCCGTGCTCAGGGTCACACCGAAACCTTCTTCGAGCTTCAAGCGCCTGGCCAGCTCTGCCGGGATCGCCACATCGGTCGCCCCGGTGTCGAGCATGAAATCCACCGGCTGACCGTTGATATGGCCGCTGGCGACGAAATGCCCCTGGGCGTTGCTCGCCAGTTTCACCTCGATAAAGCCGTCGCCCTGCTCCGAGCTCACCACCACATTCGGGTTTTGCTGACGCTCTTCCCACTGACCGAAAAACCGCGTCGCCAAAAACAGTGCCGCGCACCAGGCCAGCACCATCAACACGCGACCGGCGCGTTTTCCCGGTGCTTGCTGACTCACGGCTTGGCGCTCCAGCCACCGTCAGGCGCGGCAAAGCGAAAGACGATCGGACGAACCTCGCCATCGGCGCGGACACCGGTGTTGTTGTCGATACCGATCCAGGCACCGTCAGCGTCCACCACCAGCGCTTCCGCCAGGCCAAAAGGCTGTGGATAGCGCCGAGGTTCCTGCAGCATCTCTTCGGCAAACGACCAGCAACGCTCGACCTTGGCGGTCACCGCATCCCGACGGCAAATCTCATACGCATTGCGCTCAAGGGTAAACAGCTTGCCGTTGAACACGGAAAGGTCGGCAAAGTCCCGGGGCGCCGCTCTGGCGTTGGGAAATTGTGCAGGCTGCATTTCCTTCCCGGCCTCACTCAGTAGCACGCAACCGCCGTCGCAGTCCCAGACCGTCTGCTTGCGCTTGATCAGTAGCAACCCGCGGCTCTCGCGCTCGGCGGCCAACCATAATTTGTCACCGTCAGGACTGATCGCCAGCCCTTCGAACAGCGCGTTGAAACGCGACAACATGCCACTGGCCCGTGCTTCGCGAACCATCAGCGGAGAAATCTTCAGCCAGGACGTCGGTCCGGTGGGCGGGATTTGCAGGACGGCCGCATGGGATTCACTGACCACGTAGCGATTACCCGCGCTATCGCAGGTAATGCCCTCGAAATCCAGATCGCCTCCGCGCACGAACGACGCCGCCCAGGCCCGCGAACGCAGCCCCCAGGGTAAACCGCTGTCAGGCACCGCAGGCACGTCGATGCCCACGGTTTCCGCCTGCCAGACGCCGCCTTGGGTATCGAGGCGATAGATCTGATCGTCGTCGCGGTCGGAAACCGCCCACAGTTCCTTGCTGCCGCACTGCGCCAGCCCGGACAGGTTGCCGCCGCGCATGCCGTCGATGGCATGCTCGGACAACAGACGCAGTTGCGGTATCGGCTCGGCAGACACTGTGATCGAGGTCAGCAGCAACGCACACGCCAGGGCAAAGCCCAAGCGCATCAGCCCAGCACCTCCGCCAGGTTGCCCTTGGATTCGAGCCAGGTCTTGCGGTCGCCGGCGCGTTTCTTCGCCAGCAGCATGTCCATCATTTCCGAGGTCGCGTCGAAATCATCGCCCAACGTCAGTTGCACCAGGCGTCGGGTGTTCGGGTCCATGGTGGTTTCGCGCAGCTGCGGCGGGTTCATTTCACCCAGACCTTTGAATCGGGTGACCTGTGGCTTGCCGCGCTTCTTCTCGGCCACCAGGCGATCGAGAATGCCGTCGCGTTCGGCTTCGTCGAGGGCGTAGTAGATCTCTTTGCCCAGGTCGATACGGTACAGCGGCGGCATGGCGACATAGACGTGACCGGCATCGACCAGCGCACGGAAGTGCTGGACGAACAGGGCGCAGAGCAAGGTCGCGATGTGCAGGCCGTCGGAGTCGGCGTCGGCGAGGATGCAGATCTTGCCGTAGCGCAGCTGGCTCATGTCCGCCGCACCCGGATCGACACCGATGGCCACGGCGATGTTGTGCACTTCCTGACTGGCCAGCACTTCGCTACCGTCGACTTCCCAGGTGTTGAGTATCTTGCCGCGCAACGGCAGGATCGCCTGAAATTCTTTGTCCCGCGCCTGCTTGGCCGAACCGCCTGCGGAATCACCTTCCACCAGGAACAGCTCGGAGCGCATAGGGTCCTGCCCGGCGCAGTCGGCGAGTTTGCCCGGCAGCGCCGGACCTTGGGTAATACGTTTACGCTCGACCTTCTTGCTCGCCTTCAGGCGACGGCCGGCGTTGTTGATCGCCAGTTCGGCCAGCGCCAGACCGGTTTCCGGATTGGCGTTGAGCCACAGGCTGAACGCATCCTTGACCACACCGGAAACGAACGCCGCCGCTTCACGGGACGACAGACGCTCCTTGGTCTGACCGGAGAATTGTGGTTCCTGCATCTTCATCGACAGGACGAAAGCGATGCGTTCCCAGACGTCTTCCGGCGCCAGCTTCACGCCGCGCGGCAGCAGGCTGCGGAACTCGCAGAATTCGCGCATGGCGTCGAGCAGGCCTTGGCGCAAGCCGTTGACGTGGGTGCCGCCCTGGGCAGTCGGGATCAGGTTGACGTAGCTTTCCTGCACCGCATCGCCGCCTTCCGGCAGCCACAGCAGTGCCCAGTCCACCGCTTCCTTGTTACCGGCAAAAGCGCCGCAGAACGGCTCGTCCGGCAGGCGTTCGAATTCGCTGACCGCGTCGACCAGGTAGGAACGCAGGCCGTCTTCGTAATGCCATTCGACCTTCTCGCCGGTGGCCTTGTCTTCAAAACTGACCAGCAGCCCCGGGCACAGTACCGCCTTGGCCTTGAGTACGTGCTTGAGGCGGCTGATGGAGAATTTCGGTGAATCGAAGTATTTCGGGTCCGGTGCGAAGAACACGCTGGTGCCGGTGTTGCGCTTGCCAACGGTACCGACGACTTCAAGCTCGGTGGCTTTATAGCCATCAGCGAAGGTCATCTGGTATTCGTTGCCGTCACGCTTGACGCGCACCCGGACTTCGGTCGACAAGGCGTTGACCACCGAAATACCCACCCCGTGCAGACCGCCGGAGAACTGGTAGTTCTTGTTGGAAAACTTGCCGCCCGCATGGAGCTTGGTGAGGATCAGCTCGACGCCCGACACGCCCTCTTCGGGGTGAATGTCCACCGGCATGCCACGGCCGTCATCGCTGACTTCCAGCGAATGATCGGCGTGCAGGATGACCTGCACCGATTTGGCGTGCCCGGCCAAGGCTTCGTCGACGCTGTTGTCGATGACTTCCTGGGCGAGGTGGTTCGGCCGACTGGTGTCGGTGTACATGCCGGGGCGTTTGCGCACCGGGTCGAGGCCCGAGAGGACTTCGATGGCGTCGGCGTTATAAGAGCTAGCGCTGGGAGTGGCCATGGGGTCTCGTCGTCAGTCGTTCATTGAAAATAGGGGGCGCGGTTTCACAGTGCCGTGAAATCAATCGCCTGATACAAATCTGCGCCAATGCCGGCAAACGTCAGCATGGCTGGAAGCTGTGCGGCAAATCCCTGGAAACCATGGTCGCCACCGGCCTGGATGCGCAAGGCACAGGCCCGGTAATACTGCTGGGCGAGGCGATAATCCAGCGTTTCATCACCGGTTTGCAACCATACCTGATAGCGCTGCGGATCCTGGGGTGCCGGCACTTCCAGTTCGGCCAGGGCCGTCACGTGGTCGTGGGTCAATTCCCAGGTTTCATCGGTATACAGGTTTTTCTGCGCTCCCAGGAATCCGTCGAACATCCGGTGCGGACTGACGGCAGGGTTGATCAGCAGGGCTTTCAGGCCATGGCGCTCGGCCAGGTGAGTCGCATAGTAGCCGCCGAGCGAGCTGCCGACCAGCAGAGGCCGACCGAGCTCGGCGATCGCTCGTTCCAGCTGACCGATGGCCTCACGGGGATGATGATGCAGGGCCGGTACACGCAACTGGTCGCTCAGGCCCAGACGGTCCATCACTTCGCTCAACTGAGTGGCCTTTTTCGATGCAGGCGCGCTGTTGAAACCGTGGATATAAAGGATCGAACCGGACATTTGGACTCCCTGTGCGTCGGGTAAAGAAGGCGGGAGTTTACTGCATCAATACCCGTTGGAACCGTAATCCACCGTAAAATCGAAGCCGATGACCCGCTCCACTCCAGTTTCCAGCCGCCCATCAGGCATCAACCGCAACCACCGATACCCCGGCGCCTGTTCTCCGACCTTGAAATCTTCGCTGCCGGGTTCGAACTGAATGCAGGTCGACGGCGAAGCGATCAGACGCACGTCGTTACGTAATTGATCGATTTCCTGATGCACATGCCCCCAAAGCACGGCGCGCACCTGTGGAAAACGATCCAGGACTTCAAAAAACGCGTCGGGATTACGCAGCCCGATCGGCTCCATCCACGCACAACCGATCGACACCGGATGGTGGTGAAAGCACACCAGATGATAGCGCTCCGGCGCTTCGCTCAACGAACGGGCCAGCAACTGCAACTGTTCGTCTTGCAAGTAACCCGGCACCGAACCCGGCACCGCCGAATCAAGCAGCGTGACTCGCCAGTTGCCGATATCCACCACCGGCTCAAGGAAAGCACTTTGCACCGCCGCGACCGCCATGATTTGCGGCTCGTCGTGATTGCCGGGAATCCAGCGCGCCGGCGCATCGAGTTGTCGGGTCAGGTCGCGAAACTGCTGGTAAGACTCCAGCGTGCCGTCCTGGGACAGATCACCGGTGGCCAGAATCAAATCGATCCGCGGCTGCTGCGCCTGCACCAACTCGATCACTTTTTGCAGGCTGTCGCGGGTGTTCATGCCCAGCAGCGTACCGCCCGCCTCGGCGAACAGATGACTGTCGGAGAGTTGCACCAGCAACGCCGGTTCGGCGGTGGACAATGTGGATACGCTCGGCAAGGTGTTCTCCCAGGGCGCGATCACGGGATCGGATGAATGGCGCAATTATGCTGGGGGACGCTCGAAAGAGGAAACCTGTGAACCTGACGCAGTTCACAACTGCGACTCAACTTAACGTACGACTTCGTACTCATGCCCCAAGGCCAGGCAATGACTCAGCCATTCGCCCAGGAACATGTTCAGCTGAGCCTTTTCGTCAGGCTGGTGCATCGAGGCGTTCGGGTAAGGATAGATGCCGCGAAAGCGTCGCGCATGTTCGGCGCTGACCACTTCGGCCATGCAGGCGTCGTGATAGACCTGCACTTCCAGTTGCGGCACCGGCAGCCACGGCAGGCTGTGTTCCTGGCGCACTTGCAGGGTCGTGGTGTACGGACAGACCTGCAGCACCTCCAGCGCCAGCACGCCAAGCATCTGGTCGCCATGAGTCACGGCGATGCGCCGAGCCGCCGGCTCGCTGCGCATGTCCGGCAGCAGTCGCATCAGTCGCGCGTAATTCGCCTCGCAGGACGCTTGCAGCCCCACCAGGTCCACCCGATAGCGATCGCGCAGCTTGTTTACGACCATAACCCCCTCACTTCAACGCGGTTCAAAGCCAGCCACTGCAAGGCAATGATGGTGGCCGCGTTGGCAATACGTCCGTCGCGTACGGCTTGCAAGGCATCTTCAAACGCCCACACCGTGACGCGGATATCTTCTGCTTCTTCCTCCAGCCCATGCAGGCCGCCGGCCCCTTTACTGTCGCAACGCCCCAGGTACAAATGCACGAATTCGTCGCTGCCGCCCGGTGATGGAAAATATTTGGTCATCGGCCACAACGCCCCGATTACAAGCCCAGCTTCCTCCTGCGCTTCGCGGTGAGCAACTTCTTCCGGTTGTTCGTCTTTGTCGATCAGACCGGCGACCAGTTCGATCAGCCACGGATTGTCGGTCTTGCCAACGGCGCCGACGCGAAACTGCTCGATCAGCACCACTTCGTCGCGCTGTGGATCATAAGGAAGCACACACACCGCATCATGGCGGACAAACAATTCACGATGAATTTCACGACTCATGCCGCCAGCGAACAATTCGTGGCGCAAGTGCACGCGATCGAGTTTGTAAAAACCCTCGAAGCATTTTTCGCGCCGGACGATGTCGACGGCGGTCGGAATGGCGTTGGCAAAATCAGTCATGACAATCCTCGTTCTACAAATCCTGTTCAAGGCCGCTTTTTTCCCGGACCTCGACTTCGCGCCATCCTAACGCGCCCGTGACGTTTGATGCAGCCCCTTTCCCGTCAGCGGGATAGACGGTGAAGGCGAAACCCACTCTAATTAGCTTAGTGGCGAACTGACTGCCCCGTTGAGAGTCGAAGCGGGTAACTTTTTGCCTTTCCCTTTTTTATGAAGGACACCCATGTCGCTTTTTAAAATCGCCTCCGTGGCCGCAATCGCCCTGACCCTGGGCGCTTGCCAGAGCCTGTTCCAGCCCAACTACAGGGCGCCGCTGGAAACCACCCGCGACGCGACCGAACAGCTCAAGACAGGCTGCGCGGACCAGGACTGCCCGCTGGTGAACATCGACACCGTGCACTTCCCGGCCGAGCCACAGCTGGACGGCATCATCGAAAAACGCCTGCTGCAAATGACCCGTACCTCGCCCGACGACCCGGTGGCGCCGACGCTGGCGGCCTATCGCGAACAGTTTTTGCGCACCGCCGGCCCACGCAACAGCAGCTACCTGCAAGCGAAAGTACGCGAACAGCATGACGGCTTGGTGATCATCGAATTGTCCAGCTACCTGGACACAGGCGGCGCCCATGGCACGCCGGGTCGCGGCTTCATCAACTATTCACGCCAGCAACATAAAGTGCTGACGCTGGCGGACATGCTGGTGCCGGGGCAGGAAGAAGCGTTCTGGAAAGCCGCGCAAGTGGCGCACAACAGCTGGTTGATCAGCACCAAGCTCGATCAGGAACCGGAGTTCGTGAAGAGCTGGCCGTTCCAGAAAACCCAGAACGTGGCGCTGACCTATGGCGGGGTGATCCTCAAGTACGAAACCAGCAGCATCGCGCCTTACGCGCTGGGCCATGTCGAACTGAAGATCCCCTACCCTCGCCTGAACGGCATTATCAAGCCCGAGCTGTTTCCCGGCCGTAACTGAAGGCCCGGCCCAGCACCAGTTGCAGCAACCCTGCCACCACCAGTGCCGGCAGGGTTGCACCGATGTCCGGATACAGATTGGCCAGCAAGTGATACGTGCTGACCCCGCCCAGCCAGGCAAGCAGTGCCGGCCAGCGCAACGCGGCTGACGCCACCTGGCCACTGCGTTTGCGCAGGATGAAGTGGTCCACCAGCACCACGCCGAACAGCGGCGCAAACACCGAGCCGATCAACAGCAAGAAGTTCTGGTACTGCGCCAAAGGCGCCAGCAAGGCGATCAAGGTGCAGACCACGCCGATGGCCAATGCCAGGTGCTCGACTTTCAAGCGCAACAGAATCCCGCTGGACACCGCCGCCGAGTGAATATCGGCAAAAGCGTTTTCCGATTCATCCAACAGAATCAGCAACAGCGGAATCCCCAGGCCGGCACCCGCCAGCGCCAACAGCAAGGCATTGACTTCACCGCTCGGCGCGAACGCCAACGTGTAGGCGACGCCCAGGCTCATCAGCCAGAAATTACCAATGAAGAAACCGATGGCGGTGCCACCGAAGACGTTTTTCGCCCGCTTGCCGAAACGCGAGTAGTCGGCAATCAGCGGCAGCCATGACAGCGGCATGGCGATGGCAATGTCGAAGCCCACGGCAAACGGCATCGAACCGTCACCGGCCTGGGCCCACAATGCGGCCAGATCGGCTTTGGCGAACAGGTTCCAGGTCAGCCAGATACACGCGGCCAGCAGCAACCAGATGCCCCACTTACGCAGGATCTGGCGCACGAAGGTCAACGGTCCGCTGACGGCCAACAAGGTTGCCAAAGCGCCGAAGAACAGCGTCCACAGCACCGGATTGGACATCGCGCTACCTTCGCTGAACGCCTTCGCGCCCAACAGGCTGGCGGCATCGCGCATGACGATGATTTCGAACGAGCCCCAACCGATCAGTTGCAGCAGGTTCAGCACCGCCGGCAGGCTCGCGCCTTTGGCACCCAGGCTGAGCTTGAGCGCGGCCATCGACGACAGGCCGGTGTCGCTGCCGATCACGCCGACGGCGGCCAGCAGCAGAACGCCGACCAGCGTGCCAAGGAAAATCGCCAGCAACGAACCGGACAGGCCCAGACCCGGTGCGAGCAGTGCGCCGGTCTGCAGGACCATCAGGCCGATGCCGAGGGAGAACCACAGGGAAAACAGATCGCGACCGCCGAAGACACGTTTGTCGATCGGCACCGCGATATCAGGTGAATAAGTGCTGGGTTGAATGCTCAAGGGTGTTATCTCAGAGGGACATTTGTTGTTGTGTTGATCGCTATCGCCAACAGGCTGGCTCCCACATAGAACTTGCGAGCACTGCAAATCCCCTGTGGGAGCCAGCCTGCTGGCGATGAGGCCCTTTCAGGCCCCACCCATTCAGATCAGATCAAACTTTCTGGTACAGCTGACTGCCTTCCTTCTTGAAGCGCTCGGCCTGTTCGGCCATGCCTTGGGCGACATCCACGTCGACCGCTTCGATCCGTTGGTTGGCCGCGTACTCGCGGACTTCCTGGGTGATTTTCATCGAGCAGAATTTCGGCCCGCACATGGAGCAGAAATGCGCGACCTTGGCCGAATCCTTCGGCAACGTCTCATCGTGATACGAACGAGCGGTGTCCGGATCAAGGCCCAGGTTGAACTGGTCTTCCCAACGGAATTCGAAGCGCGCCTTGCTCAAGGCATTGTCGCGGATCTGCGCGCCCGGATGCCCCTTCGCCAGATCGGCGGCGTGCGCGGCGATCTTGTAGGTGATGATCCCGGTCTTCACGTCATCCTTGTTCGGCAAGCCCAAGTGCTCCTTCGGCGTCACGTAGCAGAGCATGGCGCAACCGAACCAGCCGATCATCGCCGCACCGATGCCGGAGGTGATGTGGTCGTACCCCGGCGCGATGTCGGTGGTCAGCGGACCGAGGGTGTAGAACGGCGCCTCGTCGCAGCACTCCAGCTGCTTGTCCATGTTCTCTTTGATCAACTGCATCGGCACGTGGCCCGGGCCTTCGATCATGCACTGCACATCGTGTTTCCAGGCGATCTTGGTCAGTTCGCCGAGGGTTTCCAGTTCGCCGAACTGCGCTTCGTCGTTGGCATCGGCGATCGAGCCTGGACGCAAGCCATCGCCCAGCGAGAAGCTGACGTCGTAGGCCTTCATGATTTCGCAGATTTCGTCGAAATGGGTGTAGAGGAAGTTCTCTTTGTGGTGCGCCAGGCACCACTTGGCCATGATCGAACCGCCACGGGAGACGATGCCGGTCACGCGTTTGGCGGTCATTGGCACGTAGCGCAACAGCACGCCGGCGTGGATGGTGAAGTAGTCGACGCCCTGCTCGGCCTGCTCGATCAACGTGTCGCGAAACAGCTCCCACGTCAGGTCCTCGGCCACGCCGTTGACCTTCTCCAGCGCCTGGTAGATCGGCACCGTACCGATCGGCACCGGCGAGTTGCGGATGATCCATTCGCGGGTTTCGTGAATGTGTTTACCGGTGGACAGGTCCATCACCGTGTCCGAACCCCAGCGAATGCCCCAGGTCAGTTTCGCCACTTCTTCTTCGATGGACGAACCCAGGGCGCTGTTGCCGATGTTGCCGTTGATCTTCACCAGGAAGTTACGGCCGATGATCATCGGTTCCAGTTCGGTGTGGTTGATGTTGGCCGGAATGATCGCGCGGCCGCGAGCGATTTCTTCGCGGACGAATTCAGGGGTGATTTCTTTCGGGATGCTCGCGCCGAAACTGTGACCGGCGTGCTGCTGCTTCAACAGGCCGGCAGCGCGGGCCTCTTGCAGCTTCATGTTTTCGCGGATGGCAACGTATTCCATCTCGGCAGTGATGATGCCTTTGCGCGCGTAGTGCATCTGGCTGACGTTGGCCCCGGCCTTGGCGCGGCGCGGGTTGTTCACGTGGGCAAAACGCAGCTTGGTCAGCTCCGCGTCGGCAAGGCGTTCCTGACCGAAGTTCGAGCTCAGACCGCTCAGGCGCTCGGTGTCACCACGGTCGTCGATCCACGCCGAACGCACATCGCCCAGGCCTTTACGCACGTCGATCACTACGTTCGGATCGGTGTACGGACCCGAGGTGTCGTAGACCGTCACCGGCGCATTGATTTCGCCGCCGAAGTCGGTCGGGGTCACGTCCAGGCTGATTTCCCGCATTGGCACGCGGATGTCCGGGCGAGAGCCCTGTACGTAGATTTTTTGCGAACGGGTAAATGGTTGAACCGACTGTTCATCGACCTTGGCCGACTCACTGAGGTTGATCGCGTTTTTTGCTTTTATGGTCATCACGGGCTCTCCAGACAGCATCCAGGCAGTGGATTGTCGGAGCAGAACCTGAAAGGCACGGACACACCAGGACTGGTGCTGTGCGTCGTCACACGGAGAGCGTTCGATTGTCGAACAATTTCCCGGACGAAGCACAAGAGGACTCGCCGGGTGACGAGAAATCTTGTTCCCTACGCAGGCGCTAACCTGATCAGGTTCAACGGGATCCGAAATTATTCGATCTCAGCCTCATAGCAAGGCACCCCGACAAGAACCCGGCCAGTCTAGACACAACTGGCAAAGAACGCCAACCCCGCTGCAAACACCATGATGAATGGCGCAATTGCCGGGAACGGCAGGATTGTTGCCGCCCGAATGCGCAACTACACTCGCTACGCCAAGCTGCGCCTTGACGCTGTAGGGGCCGCGCCGTACCTTGGCGCCAGAATTATTTTCATAATATTAATGCTAGGGATCGCCTCATGCTGCGCAAACTTTCACTGGCTGTTGCCGTGTCTTGTGCGTCCACCACAATGGCCTGGGCAGCAGAAGCGCCCATGTCGACCAAAAACGATCTGGTCAGCGTGTATCAGGAAGCGGTGGACAACAACGCCGACCTCGCAGCCGCCATCGCGCAGTATGGCGCCCAGAAAGAAGTCGTACCGCAGGCCCGCGCCGGGCTGCTGCCCAATCTGTCGGGTGGCGCGGATGTCACCAGCGTTCGCACCTCGATCGATCAGCCGTCGGCCACTGCCAACCGCAATGCGCATTCCTACCAGGCCACCCTGGCGCAGCCACTGTTCCGTGCCGATCGCTGGTTCCAGTTCCAGGCCGCCAAGGACGTCAACGAACAGGCCGCCCTGCAACTTTCGGCGACCGAGCAAAACCTGATCCTGCAAACCGCCGACAGCTATTTCAACGTGCTGCGCAGCCAGGACAACCTGGCCTCGACCAAAGCCGAAGAAGCCGCGTTCAAGCGTCAGCTGGACCAGTCCAACGAGCGCTTCGATGTCGGTCTTTCAGACAAGACCGACGTCTTGAACTCACAGGCCAGCTACGACACCGCGCGCGCCAACCGGATCGTCGCGCAGCGCCAGGTGGATGATGCCTTCGAAGCGTTGGTGACCCTGACCAACCGTCGGTACAACGCCATTTGGGGCATTTCCCATAACTTGCCGATCCTGCCGCCAGCACCGAACGATGCCAAGGCCTGGGTCGAGACGGCGGCCAGGCAAAACCTCAATCTGTTGGCCAGCAACTACGCCGTCAGCGCCGCCGAGCAAACGATCAAACAGCGCAAGGCCGGCCATGCCCCGACCGTCGATGCAGTGGCCCGATACGAAAAAGGCGACAACGATGCACTGGGTTTCAGCAACCCGAACGCCTTTGGCCAGCCGTACAAAGGTGACGTCGAACAATCCTCGATCGGTCTGCAACTGAACATTCCGATCTACAGCGGCGGCCTGATCAACTCCCAGGTGCGTCAGTCGTACTCGCAACTGGACCAGACCGAGCAGCAACGCGAATCCCTGCGCCGGCAGATCGTCGAAAACACCCGCGACCTGCACCGCGCGGTGAACACCGACGTCGAGCAGGTACAGGCGCGCAAGCAGTCGATCATCTCCAACCAGAGTGCGGTGGAAGCGACTGAAATCGGCTATCAGGTGGGTACGCGAAATATCGTCGACGTGCTGGATGCACAGCGCCAGTTGTACACCTCGGTGCGTGACTACAACAACACCCGCTACGACTACATCCTCGACAACCTGCGCCTCAAGCAACAGGCCGGTACGTTGAATCCGGGAGACTTGCAGGATCTGGCCCGCTGGCTCAAGGCCGACTACAACCCGGACAAGGACTTCCTGCCGCCGGATCTGGCCAAGGCTGCGGCTGAACAGTTGAAGGCACGGCCGGGTCAGTAAAAACAAAAAGATCGCAGCCTGGAGCGGCCGAAGGCTGCGATCTTTTTCGTTAAAACAAGGCTAACTAACGCTCGATCAACCGCCCCAACCCATCCAGCAACCGCTGCAACGCGCCCTGATTGGTGCGCATCACCTTCAATCCCGCCTCGGCCATGCGCTGCGCATCTCGCGGCAGCTCGAACAAACGCTGCACCGCCAGCGCCAACCCTTCGGCATCCTCCACTTCCTGCAACGCCCCGGCACTGCGCAATTGCGCGGCGATCTCGAGGAAGTTGAACAGGTGCGGGCCGCTCAAAACCGGTTTGGCGAGCGCCGCTGGCTCCAGCAAGTTATGACCGCCGTTCGGCACCAGGCTGCCGCCGACAAAAGCGCTGTCGGCCAAGGCATAAAGAAACAGCAGTTCACCCATGGTGTCGCCCAGCAACACGGACGTGGCGGCGGTGACCGGCTCGCCGCTGGAGCGCCGGACCGTGGCGAACCCTTGCTGCTGGCACAACCCAAACACCGAATTGAAACGCTCTGGATGACGCGGCACCAGAATCAGCAATGCATCAGGATGGCCGGCCAGCAACTGACGATGCGCCGCCAGCACCACTTCATCTTCGCCGTCGTGGGTACTGGCGGCGATCCAGACCGGGCGCTCCTGCGCCTGCCATTGCCGGCGCAATTCGCTGGCACGCTGCAACAGTTGCGGGTCGATGGTCAGGTCGAACTTGATCGAACCGGTCACCTCTACGGTTTCAGCACGCGCACCCAGGTTACGGAAGCGCTGGGCTTCGGCTTCAGTCTGGACCGCGAACAGACTCATCTCGGCGAGCATCGGCCCGGTCAGCTTGCCGAAGCGGCCATAACCCTTGGCCGAACGCTCGGACAATCGCGCATTGGCCAACGCCACGGGAATCCCCCGCTTGGCGCATTGATGGATATGGTTGGGCCAGAGTTCGGTCTCCATGATCACTGCCAGTTTTGGCCGGACCCGATCAAGAAAGCGCTTTGCCGCACAAGGCAAGTCATAGGGCAAATAGCAGTGCTGGATACGCGGCACATTGGCGAACAGCGCGTGGATGCGCTCCGAGCCAGTCGGGGTCATGCAGGTCACGGTAATCGGCAGGTCTGGATAACGCTGCAACAAGGCGCGAATCATCGGCGCGGCGGCAATGCTCTCGCCCACCGACACCGCGTGCACCCAGATGCCCCCCGGTTTCATCACCGGCATCCCATAGGAGAAACGCTCGCCAATGCGCTTGGCATACGCCGGCGCCTTGCGCGAGCGCAGCCACAGCCGAATCGCCACCAATGGCAGCCCCAGATAAAACAGCGCGGTGTAGAGAGTTCTATTCATGGCGGCGGAGTTTATCGGCTTTTCTCGCCGATCGCCTGCAAGTGCACGGCAAAACGTTCGGCGAGCCAGCGGGCAGCCGGGCCGAGCGGCTCATCACGGCGCCAGACCAACTCAACCACGAGCGCCGGCGGAGTCCATTCGCTGCTTAGCTCAACCATCTGGCCGTGATAGGTCGGGTACTGCACCACATGGCGCGGCAACCATGCCCAACCGAGTCCGCGCACCAGCCATTCGGCCATCACGTAGAAACTGTCGGCGCGCCAGACTTGCGGGCTGGCCGGCTCGCTGCCGGGGTAAACGCTGGACTGGGTCGACATCAGCAATTGGCGGTGCTGCGCCAGTTGCTGGCAATCGACCTGCGCCTGCTTCGCCAACGGATGATCGATGCCGCAGACGGTGACCATTTCCACGCTACCCAGCACCCGCCGTTCCAGCGCTTCGGGGATTTGATCGTGAAAGAACAGCAAGCCCAGATCGGCGCGACGTTCCACCAGCTTGCGTGCGACTTCGCCTTGAGCGGCGCTGGTCAATTGCACTTCAAGACTGGGAAATTTTTCGGCCAGTGCCTCAAAACTTTCGATGACCGGCGAATACGGCATCGCCTCGTCCTGAGCCAGCCGCAGGCGCGCCTCTTGCCCGCGCATCATCGCCAGTGCCCGGCCATTCAGACGCTCACATTGGCGCAGCACTTCACGCGCCTCATCCAGTAACGCAGTACCGGCTTCAGTGAGCTTCGGCTGACGGCCGCTGCTGCGATCGAACAGGCTCACGCCCAGGTCCTCCTCCAGCAATGCAATCGAACTGCTGACCGCCGATTGCGCCTTGCGCTGGTCGCGCGCCACGGCGGAAAACGAACGTTGCTCCGCCACGCTGACAAACAAGCGCAACTGCTCCAGATTCCATTGCATGCTCATGGCTCAACCCATCTTCCAAACAGATAGGTAATGACTTTACCGCATCTGGAGAATCTCTAGAATGCCGACCTTAGAGAGCAACACTTCACACGAGGATTGAACCATGACCGCTTACTACTACCTGGCCATAGCCATCTGCGCCGAAGTGATTGCCACTGTTTCGATGAAAGCGGTCAAAGGCTTCAGCACCCCGTTGCCGCTGGTACTGGTCATCGTCGGCTATGGCATTGCCTTCTGGATGCTGACCCTGGTGGTGCGCAGCGTGCCGGTGGGCGTGGCGTATGCGGTGTGGGCTGGCATGGGCATCGTGATGGTCAGCGTCGCCGCGCTGTTTATCTACGGGCAGAAACTGGATGTGCCAGCGATGCTGGGGATGGCGTTGATTGTATTGGGCGTTGTCGTCATTCAACTCTTCTCCAAAACCGCGGGGCATTGAAAAAGATCGCAGCCGGCGGCAGCGCCTGCAAAGGCGAACCGTATCCGTCTGTAGGCGCTGCCGCAGGCTGCGATCTTTATTCCTCGCCGAGCTCTGTATACTGCGCCCTCGTCTTGAACACTGAGGTCGCCGCATGCCATCCGTTATTTCCACCGACGTTCTGATTGTCGGCGCTGGTGTCGCCGGCCTCTGGCTGAACGCGCGCCTGCGCCGCCAGGGTTTTTCGACCGTGCTGGTGGAAAGCGCCAGCCTCGGTGGCGGGCAGAGCATGAAGTCCCAAGGCATCATCCACGGCGGCGCCAAGTACGCGCTGCATGGCGCCCTGACCGGTGCTTCGGAGGCCATCGCCGACATGCCGCGCCGCTGGCGTGAAGCCCTGGCCGGTGACGGCGAGCTGGACCTGTCCGGTGTGCGCCTTCTGTCCGAAGCCCATTATCTTTGGTCACCCGGCACAATCGCCGGCAACCTCACCAGTTTCTTCGCCAGCAAAGCCGTGCGCGGCCGTGTCGACCAGGTCAAAGGCGATCAACTGCCGCCCGCCCTGCAAGACAAACGCTTCAAGGGCAAGGTCTATCGCTTGGCCGAATTGGTGATCGACGTGCCAAGCCTGGTCCAGCGCCTGGCCGATCTGGCAGGTGACGGCCTGCTCGCCGGCCAGCACATCGAGCCGTTGCTTGAGGGCGGCCTGCTGGTCGGCCTGAAAGTCGACGAGCACGAGATCCGCGCGCAACGCATCGTCTTGAGTGCTGGCGCCGGCACGGCTGCGCTGCTCGAAGCGCTGGGCCTGACCCAGCCCGCCATGCAACGCCGTCCGCTGCACATGATCATCGCCAAAGGCCCGAGCCTCAAACCGCTGTACGCCCACTGCCTGGGCGGCGGCACTAAACCGCGCATCACCGTGACCACGCACCCGGCGGCCGATGGGCAGTGGGTCTGGTACATGGGCGGCGACATCGCCGAAAGCGAAGGTGTGGCCCGTGAGCCCGCCGAACAGATCGCCACCGCACAAAAAGAACTCGGCCAGTTGTTGCCCTGGATCGACCTGAGCACCGTGCGATGGGCCACCTTGCGGGTGGATCGTGCCGAACCGCTGCAATCGGGGCTGACTCGCCCCGACAATGCGTTCCTCGCCGAGGAAGGTCGACTGCTGGTGGGCTGGCCAACCAAACTGGCACTGGCCCCGGACTTTGCCGACCGCGTGATCGCCAGCCTGGCCCGCGACGACATTAAACCGGGTCCGGTGCCGGCGCTGCCGCCGCTACCAAAACCGCCCATGGGTGTCCCGGCGTGGGAGCAACTGTTGCCATGAGCCAACCGACCCTGCACGACCTGCATCGCCCCTTGGGCAGCACCGGCCTGCTGGTCTCGCCGCTGGGGCTGGGCACGGTAAAACTCGGCCGCGATCAAGGGGTGAAATACCCCAATGGCTTCCAGATCCCGGACGACAATGAAACGCGGATGCTGCTCAAACTCACGCGCGATCTGGGCATCAACCTGATCGACACCGCTCCGGCCTACGGTCGCAGCGAAGAGCGCCTCGGCCCGTTGCTCCGTGGTCAGCGTCAGGATTGGGTGATTGTCAGCAAGGTCGGCGAAGAGTTTGCCGACGGTCAGTCCCGTCACGATTTCAGCGCTGCGCATACCCGGTTCTCGGTAGAACGCAGCCTGCAACGGCTGGAAACGGATTTCATCGATCTGGTGCTGGTGCACTCCGATGGCAACGATCTGGCGATTCTCAACGACTGCGAAGTCTATGCGACCCTCGCCGAGCTCAAGGCTGAGGGCAAGATTCGCGGCTTCGGCTTTTCCGGCAAAACCGTCGAAGGCGGTTTGATGGCGCTGGAGCAAGGTGATTGCGCGATGGTCACCTACAATCTGAACGAACAAACCGAGAAGCCGGTCATTGACTATGCTGCTGCTCACGGCAAAGCCATTCTGGTCAAAAAAGCCCTCGCCAGCGGACATGTGTGCCTGAGTCCGGGAGTGGATCCGGTGCGCGCCAGTTTCGAGTTGTTGTTTGAACATCCGGGGGTTGCCAGTGCTATTGTCGGGACCATCAATCCGCTGCACCTCGCCCATAACGTCGCGACCGTTGCCCAAGTCCTACGTAGCAACTGATGCCGCCCCACGCGGCCTTAAGCAGGAGCCGACATGCCGCGTACGCTCATAAGAAAGAACCCGAGCAACTTCAAGACCCTGCCGTTATTCGTCGAAGCGACTCCCGAAGGCCTGAGTTATCAGAGCGTCGGGAGACCGCTGAATTTCTCCCAGATCCTGCAACGTCGCCGCCCGGTAACCGTCGCCGATAGCGAGCGGTTTTCCCTTGAACTGGCCAACCTCGGGGTTTCGGTGCGCCTGACCCTGCATTGGCAGAATCGCGATTACTGGGTGTTGGTACGCCAACGCCGCCAGGACCGTGGCGATGTGGTACTCAAGTTGATTTCCGGATATGTACCGGCCCATGAACTGAACCTGCCGCTGCATACGGCGATCCAGGAAATTGCCGAGGAATGCCTGCTGGAAACCCCAGAAGGCTGGCTTGGCGGGCGCTTCAACGACACCTGGCTGCCGGCGCCCTACTCGTCTGCCCTGCATTACCGCGAAGCCCTGCCGTTTCGCCTGACGCCACTGTCGGGCTCGGCACGACCGGTGCGTTGCGCCAATCTGCCGTTGATCGAGCGCCCTCGGGCCTATGTGCACTTGCCGACCGCGTCGTTGCAGTTGATCTACGATCTGCGACTGGACGTGCCCAAGGAAGCCAAACCCCTGAGCCTGTTCCATGTCGACGAGCGACTGGAAGGCGACCAATTGGTGGCCCGCCTCGACCGCAAGCGTCCCGATCTGTACCTGATGCCCTTGCAGGACGGCCACCCCACGGCCGAGCTCTATACCTTGAAAAAGGATCAACTGTATCCGGCAAGCACGCGTGGTTTGTACCTGGCGGAAAGCTTTTCCCGACAGGAAGGCTGGCTGGTGAGGGATGAGCGGATTCGCTGGAAGGATTGGGTGCGCCAGCAGGGCTTGAACCCACCGGGGAAGAATTCGGGGTTGGCGCTGTTACGCGGGAAGGCGAAGCAACTGCTGAAGAAGATCGTGCCAAGTAAAAAGGTCAGCTCTTAAACGCAAAAGATCGCAGCTTGTGGAGAGCTGCGATCTTTTTTGTTATCACTCGGACTTGCGGATTTTCTCGACAATCGCGGTCGTGGAACTGTTTTCAACCAGCCCCAGCACTTTCACGGTGCCGCCGTAAGCGGTCACGATGTCCGCGCCGACCACTTGATCGATCCCGTAGTCACCGCCCTTGACCAACACATCCGGTTTGACCTCGCGCAGCAGGTTCTCCGGCGTGCCTTCAGGGAAGCTGATCACCCAGTCCACAGCGCCCAGGCCTGCGAGCACAGCCATGCGCCGGTCGACGCTGTTGATCGGACGACCCGGCCCTTTCAGGCGGCTCACCGATGCGTCGTCGTTGACTGCAACGATCAGGCGATCGCCCTGCGCCCGCGCCTGTTCAAGGTACGTCACGTGGCCGGCGTGCAGGATGTCGAAGCAGCCATTGGTGAAGACGATCTTCTCGTTGTGCGCACGAGCATCGTCGACTGCCAGCAGCAGTTGTTCGAGACCCAGTACGCCGCGCTCGGAACCTTCTTCACGCTGGATGGCGCGACGCAACTCCGGCGCGCTGATGGCCGCCGTACCGAGTTTGCCGACCACGATGCCCGCCGCCAGGTTGGCCAAGCCCACTGCATGCGGCAGTTCCTCGCCAGCAGCGATCGCCGCCGCCAGGGTGGAAATCACCGTATCGCCGGCACCGGTCACGTCGAACACTTCACGGGCGCGGGCCGGTAGGTGCAGCGCCGGATGATCCGGGCGCAACAGGGTCATGCCGTGTTCGCCACGAGTGACCAGCAAGGCGCCGAGGTCCAGGTCGTGCATCAACTGCGCGCCCTTGCTCACCAGCTCGTGCTCATCGGCGCAACCGCCGACGATGGTTTCGAATTCGCTGAGGTTCGGCGTAATCAGGCTCGCACCGCGGTAGATCGAAAAATCCTTGCCTTTGGGGTCGGCCAGTACCGGAATGCCACGGGCACGAGCGGCCTGGATCAGCACCTGGTGATTCTTCAGCGCACCTTTGCCGTAGTCGGACAGCACCAGCACCTTGATGCCTTCGAGCAATTCGTCGACCTGCACCGCCAGCGCCAGTGAATCCGTGGCAAACGGTTCTTCGAAGTCGATACGCAGCAATTGCTGGTGACGACTCATGACCCGCAGCTTGACGATGGTCGGCTGGTGCGCAATGCGCTGGAACAACGCCCGCACGCCTGCACCCTTGAGGCTATTGACCAGGCTGTCGGCGGCTTCATCGTCGCCGGTCACACCGACCAGCGAGGCCGGAGCGCCGAGGGCGGCAATGTTCAACGCAACGTTGGCGGCACCGCCGGGACGGTCCTCGATGTGTTCGACCTTGACTACCGGTACTGGCGCCTCAGGAGAAATCCGTGAGGTACCACCATGCCAGTAACGGTCGAGCATGACATCGCCGACCACCAAGACAGGGGCTTGATCGAATCGCGGCATGGACAACTTCATGGAGCAACCCACATACAAAATGAACAGGGGCGCGATATTAACACAGGGTAGGCATCGGCTTGTGCGACGGCTGCAACGGGATGATTCGACGGGGTTTTCTGTTCAGTTTTTGAGCAGAAAAACCGATAAGCGCTCGCAGGCTTGTGCAATATCCTGCGTCTGGGTATCAATTTCGCACTCTGCAGCCAACGGTGCTTCGTACGGACTATCAATGCCCGTGAAATCCTTGATCCGTCCTTCCCGGGCCGCCAGGTACAAGCCCTTGGGGTCGCGGTGTGCGCAAACCGCGAGCGGGGTGCTCACATACACCTCAACGAAGTCACCCTCGGCGAACAGCTGACGCGCCGCCTCACGCTCGGCCCGGAACGGCGAGATCGCCGCGACAATCACAACCAGCCCTGCATCGACCATCAGGCGCGCCACTTCCGCCATGCGCCGGATGTTTTCTCGACGGCACGCGGTGCCCATTCCCAGATCACGGCAAAGCCCGGCACGCAGGTTGTCGCCATCGAGCACGAACGTATGCAGCCCTTGTTGGTTGAGTTGCAGCTCCAGGGCATTGGCCAGGGTCGACTTGCCCGCGCCGGACAACCCCGTCAGCCAAAGGCAACGCGGCCGTTGCGACTTGAGCGCGGCACGCGCGGCGCTCGACAGCGATAACGCATAGGGCGTGATGGTCAGAGCCGGTTTCGACAAAACGCTATTCATAGCCGAGCATCTCGTAGTCGCGCTGATAGGCCCGACGAACCAGGCGACGGGTACGCGTCGAGCAAAAATCCCGGGCAGGCAAAGAGCGCCGCTGCTGCGAACTGTTGACGTGGGGTAATGATGTTTGATGTCCCAGTTGCTCGCAAACCAGATGAAAATCCCGCTCCAGATGTTCCTGATAGCCGATGAAATCCAGTGCCAGGTGCCCCAGAGAGTCGACGAGGAAGTCGGTCTGCGGGGCGAAATGCAGTTGCCGCTGAACGGTCTCGGGGTGTAGCCAGCGGGCAACAAAATCGTCGAAGTCGCGGTATTGGCTGACGAGCTTTTGCGCAGGATGATCGCGCGGGCTCAGCGCATTGCCCCGAAGATAGGCGTAGGCCGAGTACGCTCTCTCCAGCGGGTCGCGAACAAAGGCAAACTTGAAGCTGTTGGCATACTTCTCGGGAAATTGCTGCTCGTACCAGTACAAGGGCAGGTGCCCCGGCGTCCAGCCATCGAACAGCGCGACACAGACACTGCTTCCGGCACATTTGGGTACGTGGATGAACAGACAGGAGCTCTGCGCGAAGCGTCGCGGATAACGCAGGTTGCCCGACAGTGACTTGCTCACCACCTGACGATCCACGACCGATAGTCGATCCAGCAAAAAGCATCGTTGCGATTTAGGCAACAACTTCCAGAGATAACGTTGCAACACAGCAGCACCCGCGCGAAAGGGATGATCCTTTGGATTGAAGTCAAAGTTCGTTGCGGAACCTTAACAAGCGCGTTGCCGAGATTTATCCCGGTTTGGTCAAGAAGCGTATCGATATGGATACAAGCCACTGCACGCATTGCACGTCGGGCCGGCAACAGGGCGAGTCGGGCTCGCCCTGTTGCTGTCAGGGTCAGGCGATGTCTTCGGCCGGCGTGTCCAGGCCCATCGCATGCAGGCGCGAGTAGTAGCCGTTTTGCGCCAGCAGCTGCGCGTGGGTACCTCGCTCGACAATCTGGCCCTGATCCATCACCAGGATCAGGTCAGCCTTCTCGATGGTCGACAAGCGGTGAGCGATGACCAACGTGGTACGACCTTTCATGACCTGATCCAGCGCCGCCTGAATATGGCGTTCGGATTCGGTGTCGAGTGCCGAGGTCGCCTCGTCGAGGATCAGCAGCGGCGCGTTTTTCAACAGTGCCCGGGCGATTGCCAGACGCTGACGCTGGCCACCGGACAGCAGCACGCCATTTTCACCGACCTGAGTATCGAGGCCTTCGGGCATCTGCGAAATGAAGTCCATTGCGAACGCATCCGTGGCGGCCTTCTCGATGTCGGCACGGGGTGCGCCGGCCAGGTCACCGTAAGCGATGTTGTTGGCGATGGTGTCGTTGAACAGGGTGACATGCTGCGTGACCTGCGCCACGTGCCGACGCAGGTTGCGCAGGCGATAGTCTTCGATCTCGATATCATCGAGCAGGATTTCGCCAACATCGTGATGATAGAAACGCGGAATCAGGCTGGCCAGGGTCGACTTGCCGCTGCCCGAGCGGCCAACCAAGGCAATCATCTGCCCCGGCGCTGCCGAGAAATTGATGTTCTTCAATACTTCACGGTCAGTTCCCGGATACGTGAAGCTGAGGTTGCGCACTTGCAGGTGGCCATTGACGCGATCACGCTCGACCGTGCCGTTATCGACTTCAGGCTCGACGTCCAGTTGCTCGAAAATGCTTTCGGCACCGGCAACGCCTTTCTGGATGGTCGAACTGACTTCCGAAAGCTGCCGGATCGGCTTCGGTAACAGACCCGCAGCGGTGATGTAGGCCACCAGATCACCCGCGGTGGCGTCACCGCGC
The DNA here is from genome assembly GCF_048565165.1 of Pseudomonas sp. NFX224. NCBI lineage: Bacteria > Pseudomonadati > Pseudomonadota > Gammaproteobacteria > Pseudomonadales > Pseudomonadaceae > Pseudomonas > Pseudomonas sp. NFX224. The sequence goes on from NZ_CP183416.1 coordinate 2,468,804, forward strand.
AGGAACAGCACCAGGAACATCAACACGGCCATGGCGGTGTAGATCACCAGTTGCAGCATGGGCGTATAGACCGCACCGGTCTTGGTCATGCGCAATTGCTTGTCGGTGTTGCCCTGGCTGGCGGCGGCAAAGCGCTGCTCTTCGTAGCTTTCGCCACCGAAGCTGCGTACCACGCGATAGCCCTGAATGGTCTCGGAAGCCACGTGCGTCACGTCGCCCATCGCCACCTGGATCTTCTTGCTTTGCTTGCGAAATTTCTTGCTGGTATTGCCCACCATCAGTGCAATCAGTGGCAGGATGGCCAGCATCACCAGGGTCAGCTTCCAGTTCATCCACAGCAAATAGGCAAACAGGAAGACCACGGTCAGGCCTTCGCGGATCACCACCTTGATGGCATCCGTGGCCGCACCGGTCACCATCGTCACGTTGAACGTGATGCGCGAGATCAGATGCCCGGAATTATGGGTGTCGAAATAGCGGTTAGGCAGCACCAGCAGCTTGTTGAACAACTCGACGCGCAGGTCATGCACCAGCCCCAACGATACTTTCGCCAGATAGTAGTTACCGAGAAACGAACCCAGGCCTTGCCACGCCGCGATCAGGATGATCAGCAACGGCACGGCCATCAGCAGTTGCAGATCCTTCAGATAAGGAACGGTAGGGAACAGCACCGCTTCAGGATTGCTCAGGCCATCGACGAAATACTTGAGAATCCCGGCCAGCATCGGCTGCGTGGACGCAAAGATCACGAAACCCACGATACTCAGCAGGAAGAGACCCACGTAGGGTTTCACGTAACCCAACAGCCGAAGGTAGATTTTCAGGCTGGAATCCTGTCCCGCTTTGGGCGGTGCGTCAGTCATCGTAGAGCTCACTGATTAGGTAGAACGCGAAATTTTATCACAGGCGTCGGAATTGACCCGCGCCCACACCAAAAGACTGGCCAGACCTACGGGCAACCAGCTTATAAACCATTCGGGTCTCGGTGTCCCGGACAGGCTGGCAGCGTCGAACTGCATCGCCAGCGTCGAGAACAGCCAGATGCCAATGATTCCCTTGGCATAAAGCGTCTCCCGGGCTTTCCAGGCCTCGTACAACACCGCAAGCCAGATCGAACACCATAACAGCAGCCCTGGCAGCCCCAATTCGATGGTCACATGGGTAAACAAGTTGTGCGTATGATCAAAGTACAGATCTGAAGCGAACACGCGGTAATCGCCGCCGAGCCCCAAGCCAAGCCATGGATGCTCACCGATCATCTGCAAACTGGCCATCAGGATCTGCGGACGATAAGACACACCGCGCGCCACAACGAAGGATTCGAAAAACCAGACCGCCAGCACTGCCACGATCAATGCTACCGCTGCGATGGTGCGACTGCGTCGGTCACCGCTCCACACGGGCATGGCAAGTATCGTGAAAAACAATGCCAATCCGGCACCGCGGCTCTGGCTAAGTAGCACAAATGCGGAAAGCAGGCCCAGAGCAACCGCCCAGACCCATTGCAGCCTGCGGTTGTTCGGAGGCCAGAAAGCCAGCCAGACCGCTGCCAACCCAATGACATAGCCCCCCAGAATCGGATGAGACAACTCACCCAACCCTTGAAGTCGCGCAGTCCAGTCGTTTCCCTCAACGCCATAAAACCTGACGATCGCTACCAGCGCCGTCGCTGCCAACCCCAGGCCTCCCCATTGCATGATGCGGATCACACGCTCAGGCCGCCCATTGGCAAATATCGGAAAGAACAACAGGAACACCACGATATAGAGCAATCGCTTCGCCTCGCGAGCGACATCCGGTGTGTTCGTCCAGGCAAGACTGATCAGTGACCAGACCAGAAGCCCGAGCATCGGCAGGTAGACCCAGCGTTGCGCATGGAACAATTCCCGGAGCCGGGCACGTGCTGCCCAGGAAAACAATACCGCTGGCAACCAGACCAATGCGACCAGTCCTTGCTGGTAAATCTTGTTCGTAGGCGCAACGGCGATGGCCAACAAAAACCACAAAAGACCTATTGTCATCCATACTTGCGCCCAGCGTTTTTCTTGCATCAAATTACCCCTGAGAAAAATCACCCACCCCACCCGGCATGGTTAAAGCTGAAACTTTTCGGCATCATTGCCCGCCACGACACCCCGTATTCCAACAAGGCTTCTACGATGCAATGTTCCCGGCTTTCGCAAGCCGCTCTAAATCAGATGATTGAAGGCGCCAGAGTACTGGAAGCCGACAGCTTTGGGCCGAAAGTCTACCTGTTGCAGAATGGGAATATTCTGAAACTGTTCCGCCGCAAGCGTATTTTTTCATCCGCGCTGTTTCGTCCCTACTCGAAACGCTTCATAGACAATGCCATCGAACTGCAAAAGCTCGGTGTGCCGACCTTGCAGGTCCTGCAGTACTACCGACTGCAAACCCCGGGCATGACAGCAGTGCTTTACCAGCCTCTGCCAGGAGAGACCCTGCGCCAGATCGCCAGCAAGGAAGGCTTCACGTGGCCGCAGGCCCTGCCAGACCTGGTCGGACTGATACAAAGTCTTCATAAGTCAGGGATCTACTTCCGGTCACTGCATCTGGGCAACATCGTGGTCACACCCGATAACCGCATGGGCCTCATTGATGTAGCGGACATGCGCTTTCTACGGGCGCCGTTGCCCCGCCATTTGATCAAGCGAAACCTGCAGCACTTCGCGCGCTATATTGCACGCGAGAACCTGAACGACAGCTTTCCGATGCAAGCACTCGAACAGGCATTGCTGCCGTCATGAAAGCAACACCCGGGAAGTCTGGCTGAAGCTCAGCCAGGCTTGATCCGGGGCAAGTGCCTGGTACTGATCGGCGGCGATCGTCTGGGCAGAGACGCTGAACGCTCGCACAATGGCGTCGCGCCAGGCACTCACATCCTCGACCGGGGCGTACCAGCCGGCATCGCCCAGTTGCTCACGGAACACGTCCAGTTCGCTGGCGATTACCGGAACGCCCGCCATCACCGCTTCCTGCATGATGAGTCCCAGGCCTTCGCTCAGTGAGGGCATCGCGACCCAGTCGAATGCACAATAGAGTTGCGCCACGTCGTTGACGTGGCCTGGCAGCAACACCCTGTCGCGCACCCCTAGCGCATCGATTCGCGCTTCCAGCTCGGCACGTGTCGTACCCTCTCCAACAATCACCAGTCGCAGATCCGGTCGTTCATGCAATGCCGCCGCAAAGGCATCGAGCAGGCAACCAAAACCTTTTCCCACGACCAGCCGTCCGACGGCACCCAGCACCGGTGTGTTATCCACAGGCAGCCCCAAACGCGCGCGCGCCTGCTCGCGCGGCAGCAGCGCCGAACGGAAGGCCACAGGGTCGAAGGCGCTGCGCAGCGTCATGACCGGCACTTGCAGGTCCTGGCTCAACGAAGTGGCGAGGGTTTGCGACACCGCGACCACCGTCAGCCGGGAGGCCGCAAAGCGCTTAAAGAGCGCCCGATCTGTCGCGTGAACCCGCGTCGAGCCGTGAAAAACCACCACTGCGCGCAGATGCGGCAATGCCTCGAGCACCGGCAACAATGCACGTGCCACGCCCAGACCATCGAGCAACAGTACGTGTACATCGCTTTCCTGGAGGGCACGCTGAAACCTGTGGCGCATCCACGGCCTGGTCAGTCGCCAGAAATGTCGCCCCTTCAACCGGGCAGAGGACAACTCCCACTCCCGTACCTCACCGACTTCTACCCCGCTGTCGGACGCATGCCCCTGAAGCAGCCAGGTTTCAATCGGTACGCTGGACGGAGCCTGAGACAATATCTGTTGGTGAACCTTATGAGTCGAAGCAAACGGAGCACCGCTGGCCCACATGACGTTAAGAATGCCCATAGCTGTCAAATGCCCAACCTCAGGCGGATTTTTTCCAGCAGGCTCAACGGTGCGCGAGCACCCAAAGCAGGCTTGAGCTCCTCAACGATCCGCTGACCGATGCGCGCAAAACTGAACTGGCTGACCGCCAGTTCACGACCATTTCGGGCGATACGCTGTGCCAGTTCCGGGTCACCGCGCAATACCGCCAGCTTTTCCTGAAGCTGCGCGATGCTCTGGTAGAACACAATGTTGTGCATATCCTGAAGCCCCAGCGCCTGGTTTTCCGCCTCGCCCTGATCATAAGCGAGCAATACGCAACCGCAGGCCATGGCCTCGAAATTCTTGATCATGAACTCGCCCATGCCGACATCGGCGCTGACGAAAAAGCGGATTCGGTTGAGTGTATCGCGGTACTCCTCACCGGATTTCGTGCGAGTGACCACCAGGGGTTCAACGAGGGCCAACTCATCGAGCAGGGCCTTGCGTCCGCTGTAGGCGACACTGTTGGTGCTGCCGACAAAAGCCAGTTCGATATCCCGTTCGCGGCCTTGATCCTCAAGTTGCGTCTGGTCGTAACCCTTGGGCACGAACACCGCATCGAACCCCTCGGCACGCAAGCGTTCGGTGACAACGAAACCGGAACTGATGATTCGCGCCCACGGCAGCTGGCGGTAATGCGCGCTGAACTTACCGGTGTACTTGCAAGGAATGTAGTTCTGGTAAGCATCGTGTTCGAGAATGACCAGGTTGGGAATCGTGCGGATAAACCCGACCTGACGGATTTCCTGTTTGAAGCGCAGGAAAAACACGATGCGGTCATAGCGCGAAACATCGACTTCGCGCCGAAAATAGCTGCGCAGGTTGCGCTGTTCATTGCTGCTCAGCCACCGCAGGTCGCATTCGCAATGAGCCGCCACGCCGTCATACAAACGGTCCAAGATGGCACGTTGATCTTTCTGCACCAGAAATAGAACTTTCATCGTCTTCCTTGCCGCAACAGGCAAACCGAGCAACACCTGACACCCTTCCTGCTCGCAGCAGGCGGACTTCAGGCCCGTAACACTTTACAAATGCCAGAACAGCTCATGGCGACGCACAGTTTTGCGAAAAAATTCGTTCTCGCCGTAAGGCGAACCGGAGCGCCCGGCCAGCAGTCGCTGTAACCCGCGGCGCAACCGTCGTTTGAACGGGGCCCGGGGCTGCAAGTCATGCATCATCCCCAGTGCCATGGCCTTGTCCCGTTGCTGTGCCTGAGCCAGCAAAAGGCAGTAAGGCTGCAACAACGTGGCCGGATCGAACACCGGTGGAAGCGTCACACCGGCACCGCTATCGCCCATCGGCCAACGATCGTTGTCATGCAGATGATTGGCGTAACCGAGCAGCGTCGGCTGCCAGTCGAGTCCGTTCAAGGCTTCGAGCACTGCTGCGTGAGCACAAATATGATCCGGGTGCGGATCCAGAGTCGGGTGTGGCAGCACGATCACTTCAGGCTGTGCCCGCAGCAGCAGCTCACGCAGGTCGGCCAACAGGTTGTTCCAGGTAGGCGCACCGTCGGCATCGCCAGGCAAGGAAAACGGGTTCAACTGGCGAAACAATCGGGTGTCGCTCAAGTCCGCTTCACGCGAGCCTGCCGGCTGAGCAGGCGAGGCTTGCATGGCCGCCAGTTGCAAGCAGAAATAACCCAACTGCACGCAACGGCTTTCAGGCACTCCGGCCCAACGCGGCACCGCAATACTATCCCAGGCACGCAAACGACCTTTGAGTCGCGCGGCCTCGACTTTGCCCAAACCCATTTGCTGATAGTGTTCGGCTTCGATTTCACCGGCAGTCAGTGTGACGACCCAGGTTTCATCGGCCTGGCTGTACAAGCCATAGGCCGCCAATTCCGCATCATCGGCATGGGGCGCGATGACCATCACCCGCTGACGCCGGTAATCCGGATGTTCGAAAGCCCACAGCACAGGCTCGCCGAGCAATCGGCAAAAACGCCCGCGCAGACGCAACTCCCCTCGTGACAGCACTTGCGCCTGACCACTGAGATTGAGGTAACGCAGGCCGTTCACACCACGCTCGAAGGTTTGTCGGTCCGGGCTTTCGCCCCCGGACAACTCGACCACCGGATCGAGGAAACGCCCCAGCCATGTGCTTTTGATCCGCAGCGCCAACACCAGCGTTGCGTCGTCGACCAGCATCACACCGTCGTCCAGTCGCAGTCGGTCGCCGTTCAGATGGACCTTGGGTTTTGGTGTGTAGGGTGGGAAGTTGTACTGGTAATCGTCGCTGGGCGAGTAGAACAGATGATCGGCAAACCAGGCTTCGTGGGCAATCCAGCCCAGCACCGCCAGCACCAGTGGCAACCACCAGGCCACCAGCACACCGATGGCGATCAACACCGCCAGGGCGATCAACAGACCGATGCGTTTGTTGCGTCGATGGCGCTTGAGCAGTTGCTGTTTGCGGCTCATGGGCTGACTCATACGGTGTAGACCGGCACGGGGTTGCACCAGCGATCCTTGTATTCCCGGTCGGCGCGACCGAAGGAAAAGCGCAAGGGCTTATCCAGCGCCCGGGCGTGTTCCCAGGCACTTTGGGTGTTGAGAAAACTCAGCACGCTGCCGGGGCTGAACTCGCGGGTTTCAGGGTCGACACCGCCATTGATGTACTCGACGCTGATCCACTGTGGTGTCTCGACGCGGTACACCAGTTGAATGGCGATCGGCGCATCGTTGAGGAAAATCACCGAACCGATCAGCAACTCGCGCAGCAACTCGATGACTTCGGCCATGCGCTCGGCGCCCGTCGCCGGGAAGCCCCAGCGGCGATGGAACAAGTCGCAGTAGATCGCCGCCAGTTCGCTACTGGAAAACTCGGACACCGGCCGCACCGTGCCACCCGCCTCTTCCAGCAAACGCAATTCGCGGCGCTGGTTGTAGCGAAACTTCTTCGACAGCTCTTCGGGCGTACGGGCCATGGCCAGTTGTTCGGTCTGCAACTTGATGCCGGTGAAACGGCTTTCGTTCAGCGCCGACAAGTAACGACCGCGATGACGCAAGGGTGCCAAGGCATCTTCAGCGGCCGGCAAAATGATCTCGGCGTTGCCGAGGTCGAACAGGCCTTTTTTGCCGCGACGCTTGAGCACGTCTTTGGACAAGGCAAGGTCGCGTCCCCAGGTCGGGATCGCTGCCTTGACTTCGCCGTTCTGCTCCCAGGCCAGGTAACGCACCGGGATATCGGCCAACTGCGCCAGACGGTCGACCACCAGCGGATGGGTCGCGACGCTGCCGCCGTAACGTTGCCAGGCCTCGGCGTAAGTCGAGGCATCGACTAGCGACCAGCCACGTTCGCGCCAGCCTTGAAATCGGTTGAGCATCAGCCCCTCGGTGCCAGTTCGATAACGTGTGGCAAATGCCAGAAAGCATCGCGTACCGCGCGGTCGGAGAATCGCTCGCGCAAGCGGTCGAGCATCAGCTCGGCGCATTGGCGACGTTGCTGATCGTCCATCGCGGCCAGATGTTGCAGCCCTTGAGCCAGGTGTTCGGCATCGCCCAGCGGGAACAGAATGCCCACGCCCTCAACCACTTCCTTTGCCCCGCCACACGCGGTGGCGAGCAACGGCACGCCGGCGGCCATGGCTTCGAGCAAGACCATGCCGAACGGCTCGTGATCGGAACTCAGGGCAAACACGTCAAAGGCGCGGAAATAACGTCGCGCTTCCGGCACCTGGCCGAGGAACAGGACGCGATCGCCAATTCCCAACTCGCGGGCCTGGGCCTTGAGATCCTGCTCCAGACGGCCGCTACCGAGAATCACCAACTGACTGTTGGCCGGCAACCCCGGCAGCGCCACGGCAAAACCGTCCAGCAACGTGGCTTGATCCTTGTCCGGATGCAGCCGTCCGACATTGCCGACCACCCAGGCATCCGGCGCCAGCCCGAGAATCTCCCGAGCCTCGCGAGCCGTCACTTGGCTGTCCTGCAAGGTTTGCACATCGATGCGGTTATAGAGCGTCTGAATCCGTGACGCCGACCACTTTGGCAGACAACGGCGCATGTCATCGCGCACCGCATCGGACACCCCGAGCAGACTCAGGCGCTTGCGGAAAATATGCGCGAACAGTTTGCGCGTACCGCGTTTGTAGTCGTCAAACGCGTGATGCACGCCAATCACCGGCAATGAGGTACCGAGCAAGGCGATGTAGATCGGCTTGAAGCGATGGGCGATACAGAAACTGAAATTGCGTGAAGCGGCGATCTTGCGCAGATCGCCGATGGCACCCAGCTTGAGGCCACGAATGGCCTTGGAGCTGTATTCCATGAACAACACTTCGTCGGAAGCGCAACCCGCGGCGACTTCGGCGTCGGCGACCCCGGTGAGAAACACCGTGGTCACGCGATATCCGGTCCCCGCGAACAGGCTGGCATATTGCCGGGCACAGTCCAGAAACGGCCCGTCATAGCCGTGGCAGAACTGCAACACATGGCGTTCAGCCGAGCGTGTCATAGGTGTTCGCGCCCTCTTTGACCACCAGGATGTCTTCCATGATCAGATACTGTAGGTCCGAACCGAAGAACATGTTCAATGCATCGGTCGGCGAGCAGATCATCGGTTCGCCACGACGGTTGAGCGAGGTGTTCAGCGACACGCCATTGCCGGTCAGCACTTCCAGCGCCTTCATCATGTCGTAGTAGCGCGGGTTGTATTCGCGCTTGAGCACCTGGGCGCGGGAAGTGCCGTCTTCGTGGACGACTTCCGGCACGCGGGTTTTCCACTCTTCCGCCACTTCGAAAGTGAAGGTCATGAACGGCGCCGGATGATCGATCTTGATCATCTGTGGCGCGACGGTGTCGAGCATCGACGGGCAGAAAGGCCTCCAGCGCTCGCGGAACTTGATCTGGTGGTTGATGCGGTCAGCCACGCCGGGAATGCTCGGGCAACCGATGATCGAACGACCGCCCAGTGCGCGCGGACCGAACTCCATGCGGCCCTGGAACCAGGCCACCGGATTACCATCGACCATGATCTTGGCGATCTGCTCCGGCATGTTGTCGAGCTTGCGCCAAGTCGGCTTGTTCTCGTGACGGGCGCACGCGGCAATCACATCTTCGTTGCTGTACGACGGGCCGAGGTAGACGTGCTCCATCTTCTCGACCGGTACGCCACGGGCGTGAGACACATAGGCAGCAGCGCCGACGGCGGTGCCAGCGTCACCGGACGCAGGTTGTACGAACAGCTCCTTGACGTCGTCGCGGGCAATGATTTTCTGGTTCAGCTTGACGTTCAACGCACAGCCACCGGCATAGGCCAGCTTGCCGGTTTCCTTGAGCACGTCGCCCAGGTAGTGGTCGATCATCTGCAGCGAAATTTTTTCGAACAGCGCTTGAATGCTGGCGGCGTAGTGGATGTACGGCTCGTCGGCGATGTCGCCTTCGCGCTTCGGACCCAGCCACTCGATCAGCTTCGGCGAGAAGTAGTAACCCTTGCCCTTCTCTTTATAGCGACGCAGGCCGATAACGTTGGCGTAGTCGGTGTTGATCACCAGCTCGCCGTTTTCGAAAGAGGCCAGGCGCGAGAAATCGTACTTGCTGGCGTCGCCGTACGGCGCCATGCCCATGACCTTGAACTCACCGTCGAGCATGTCGAAACCGAGGAACTCGGTGATCGCGCCGTAAAGGCCGCCGAGGGAGTCCGGATCGAAGAATTCCTTGATCTTGTGGATCTTGCCGTTTTCGCCATAACCGAAGAAGGTCGTGGCGTACTCACCCTTGCCGTCGATGCCCAGGATCGCGGTTTTTTCTTTGAAGCCGGAGCAGTGATAAGCGCTGGAGGCATGAGCCAGGTGGTGCTCGACCGGCTCGATCTTGATCTTCTTCGGATCAAAACCCAGTTGTTCCAGGCACCAGACGATCTTGTTGCGATAGCGCTTGTAGCGACGGTTGCCCATCAGGATCGCGTCGAGTGCACGATCCGGGGCGTACCAATAACGCTTGGCGTACTGCCAGCGGGCCTTGCCGAACAGGCTGATCGGAGCGAACGGGATCGCTACCACGTCAACGTCGGAAGGCTTGATGCCGGCCTGTTCCAGGCAGAACTTCGCCGATTCGTAGGGCATGCGGTTCTTTGCATGTTTATCGCGCACAAAGCGCTCTTCTTCAGCCGCCGCGACCAGCTTGCCGTCGATGTACAAGGCTGCGGAAGGATCATGGCTAAGGGCGCCGGACAGGCCAAGAATCGTCAATGCCACAGGGGTCTAGCCTCTTTAGTCTGCGTGCAGGCGCAATGCGCCTCAAAAATTTATGTGCCCTCGCAGGGGGCGAGAGACAGCTAAAGGGCGGGATTATAGCGTAAAAGCAGCGGCAAACCTCTAGCGGCTAGCGGCATGCTTTTTCGGCCATGACCTTGCCGGTGTTTATCCGCGAGAAGATCGCCAGTAGATAAGGATGTTGCCGTCCACGCCCTGCCGGTAAATCGTGTACGGCAAGACAACCGTGTCCAAAGCACCGGACAAGGTCAGGTCCAGCAATACAAGTGGTACGAGGATACCCGTGGGATCGGGCGGTGCATTCAACACACAGAAATCATAGGAGAGGCCGCTGTAAATCCTGGGAATGGACTGACAATAGGTTTTTTGCCTTCGCAGCCCCTGAGCCGCCTCGGCATCATCCTGCAATACCGTTACGGCGGTTCCGCAGCCGGTCAAAGCCAGCAAGATAGCGCCCGATGCAACTGCCATTTTCATTGTCAAAGTCTGCCCTCCGAGAACGTCAGGGCAAACTAGCATCGGGGCGATTCGGGCCACAGTTCATGGCTTCCCAAGATCGCGTAGGACGGTTCACAAGAACTTGTCCCAAATCTTCGCTGACTGTTCGCGAAAGGCCCGAAGGCCCGATTCAGGCTGCGCTGGAGATGTCTTTGGGCAAACGCAGATCAATCACCTGATACAAGGCACTGCCTTCAGGCCAATTACGCATGAACCGCGCCCGGTCCCGCGCATACGCCGGTGCAAAACTGGCGAGCGAACCGTGTTGGCACATCGAATCCAGATCGATCAACGCCCAGCGATCCTCCTGCCAGAACAGGTTGTGACCCTTGAAATCGCCATGACTGATACGCTCACGAATCAGTTCGGCAAACAAATGATCCAGCGCCGCCAATTCGGACTCCGGTGCATCACCGTGTTCAACATAAGGAGCAAAGCGCTCAATGATGTCCGGCCCGGACAGATGCTCGGTGATCAGATAAGCGCGGCTGCGCAACCACAGAAACCGCTTTTCCAGCAACGCCAGCGGCTTGGGCGTGGCGATCCCGAGAAACGCCAGGCGATTGCCTTCGCGCCAGGAGTGCCAGGCCCGGCTCGGCCGCCAGAAGCGTTTGAGCCAGTGGGCAAAACCCTTGATGTTGTAGCGCTTGATGACCAGCGTGCGGCCATCCACCTCGACCTTGCCGACGCTTGCCGCGCCGCCGGTCTTGTACAAGTGGCCCTGATCGAGCAAGGCATCGGCCTGTTCCAGCACCGGCAACATCGCCGCTTCTTCCTCGCGACGTATTGCCCGCAAGCCGAACGCATCGCGCTGGACGCTGAACAGCGTACAGTCGCGACCGACCTTGATGAGAAAGTCCTTGAGACGCCAGCTGCGGACCTTGTCGATCTGCTTCTGCAACGCTTCCATGGGCAAGGCATGCTCGCCATTGCTCAGCAGGTAGTAGACCAGCAATTCTTCCGTGAACGGTTCAAGCGACTTGGGCAATTGAGCGAAAAACACCCCGAGATTTTCCAGAACTTTCTGCCGCGACAGCGGCTGGCCTGGGGTTTCGGTGCATATTCCAGCGCCATCGATCAAATACAGACGATTGCCCTGGCGCAGCAGGTTGTCCAGGTGCAGGTCTTCCTGCCACAGGCCTTTGCGATGCATCTGGCCAATTGCGCCCAAGGCTTCTGCCAGCACTACCGCTTGCTCATCGGCCAACACCGGCAGGGGCTCGACCTGCTGCCAGGCATCACCGAGGCTTGCAGCGTTTTCCAGAAACTCGAACAGCAGCCAACCGCCCTCGCCGTCCTTGAGCCCATCGGCCAACAGCAGCGGCGTGGTCAAACCTTGCGCCGCCAGCAGGCGCACGCCATCCAGCTCCCGCTGAAAATGCCGCGCCGCTTTGGCGCCGACCAGCAGTTTGGCCAGCACCGGACGACCCCGCCAGACACCAGCCCCGACATATCGCTGCCCGGGCAAAACCCGCAACAGACTCAGCAGTTGCAACTCCGCCGGTCCGGCGGCATCGGCCAGTGAAAGGTTCAGCGGCAGCGTCGGGCTGCGGCCGGCGTTCTTCAGTTCTGACAGACGCATCAACGTTTCCCCTTGCGGTTACGCCGTGCGGTCAGGCGATTGAGCCAACTGTCGATCAGCGAACTGTCCTGCGACTGGTCCAGATACGCGGCCAGCAAAATGCGCAACTGCGCCTCGCTCCACTCGGGCGCCCGTCGCAACAGAGGCTCCAGATCCTTGACCCGGTCACGCTGACCAAACAGTAGCGGCCGGGTCTTTTCCAGATCGATCAATTGGGCCTGGTAACCGTCGCCGGTGGCGCACAGGAAAATGTGTTTGGGGTAAAAGCAGCCATGCACCTGACGCTTGCCATGAAGACGCTGCGCCAGTTTCCCGCAGGCTTGCATGATGGCGTTGTGTTGCGCCTCGCTCAGCTCCGACCAGCGTTGCAGCAACGAATCCAGGTCATCCCAACCGTCCAGGGCCCGGGTCAGCAAGATCGCCCGGACCTCGCCGTCGACTTTGCGCTCACCGAAGAACACCGCCTTCAGCGCCGGAATACCGAGCTTTTCATAGACGCTGATGTTGCGAAATTCCCGGGCGAAGCTCGGCTCACCGAAGGGCGCATGCAACGTGTGCATCTGGTAGTTGCTCTGGCGCTTGAGGTAAAAGCCCTGACCCTCAAGATCGAGTCGAAACACGCTGCTCCAGCCACCGCGAAGGGTGTTGGGCTCGTCCACGGCTTCGAGTTGCCGAGACCATAGTGCGTCGAACGTACCGAGGCCGTGGCGCTCAAGCAACGCACGGTCTTCGGCGGCCAGAAAATCAGTCATTCGCGTCCCTCGAAAAATCTCACCACGTGCCGGATCCGTTTCTTGTCGGCGGCATTGAGCCGGGTCCGTTGGCAATATTGCAGATAAAAGCGCAGGCGCTGGGTGGTCGACAATTGATACTTGGCGACCTTGTCCAGGCAGGCCAGGTCCTTGGTGATGCGGTACTTGAGCCAGAAACCGCTCCAGAAATCGCCGTTCGGACAATCGATCAGGAACAATCTGGCATGGTCGTCGATCAGCAGGTTGCGCCACTTCAAATCGTTATGGGTGAAGCGATGCTCGTGCATGGTCCGGGTGTAGCCGGCCAACTGGCGGCTGACGGTATCGACCCATGCGCGGTCGGCGAGCTTGGGATCGTGCCGCTCGGCCAGCGCCGACAAATCCTCGGTATTGGGCAATTCACGGGTAATCATCGCGCCGCGATCGTACGCTGCACCGCGACGTTCCAACCCCCACGCCACCACTTCGGCGGTGGGAATGCCCCACTTGGCGAAGCGCTTGAGGTTTTGCCATTCCATCTTCACCCGGGGCTTGCCCAGATAACGACGCAAGCCCTTGCCGGCGCCCACGTAGCGTTTTACGTAATAATTGACGCCATTGCGCTGAACGCGGATGACCTCGGACAACGGGTCGCGGGTCAGGCGCTCACCCTCAAGCGCAAATACCGCGTCGAGGCTGCCGAAATCATCCGCCAAGTCGCTGTACTCAGGCTCCAGCTTCCAACCCGCCATCAGAGCGCGTCCCCGTATCGCTGCTTGCGATCGTAGAGTTTGTTGGCCTTGCCTTCGAGCCAGCTCAACAGTCCGGCCTCTTCACTGAGAATCTGCCGCAGTGGTTGCTGGAAATAGCCTTTGAGGAAACGCAACTTGTCACGACGAGTCAGGCCGATATCCAGCGCCGAAAAGTACAGCGCCGCCAGATCCTTGTTGCGCCAACGCGCCGTGATCGTCGGGCGCGTCTGGGCACGGTGCAGATCGATCACAGAGAGTTTGAAGTCTTCAGCCGTCACCGGTTTGTCGGTGTGCAGCAGGAAGTGGCAGATGTAGCAGTCACGGTGATTGACCCCGGCGCGGTGCATCATGCCAGTCATGCGCGCCACTTCAGCGATCAGTGCACGCTTGAGTTTTGGCTCCGGCGGCTGCTTGATCCAGTTGATGCTGAAGTCTTCGAGGCTGACGGTCGGCGCCAGTTCTTCGGTGACGATGAACGAGTGCTGATCCGCCGGGTTGCTGCCCTTTTCACCGTAAGCAACGGCGGTCATGGTTGGCACGCCGACTTCTTGCAGGCGCTGGATGGCGATCCATTCCTGGCCTGCACCGAGTACCGGCAATTTGGCGGTGAGCAGGTTCTTGAAGATTTCTCCCCAGCCAATGCCACGGTGGATCTTCACGAAAAACCCGTTGCCATTCACTTCAGTGCGCAGGGTCCGGCGAGCTTCAAGTTCGCGGTACACCTCGCCCTGCAAGCCTTCGACTTCGGCGAACGGATCACGTCCGGCCCAAAGGCTCTTGAACGGTTCAGCCAGCATCAACTTCATTTAAGCGTGCTCCGCCAGAATCACATCGGCCGCGTGCTGCGGCATGCTGTAGAGGTCGGCCGTTTCGGCGAAGGCCAGACCATTGCGGCTCCAGGCCGCCCGTGCTTGAGCGTCGTTCAACATACCCGTCAGGTACTGCGTCAGTTGCGCTTGTTCAAACGGTTCGTCCAGTACCAGGCCGGCGTCGGCCTCGGCAATGTAATGGGCGTAACCACAAACCGCGCTCACCAATACCGGCAACCCGGCCACCAGCGCTTCAAGCAGCACAGTGCCAGTGTTTTCGTTGTATGCGGGGTGGATCAACAAATCGGCGCCCAACAGGAAGCGCGGAATATCGCTGCGACCCTTGAGGAACGTCACGTTGTCGCCAAGCCCCAATGTGGCGCTCTGCATCTGGAACAATTTGGGGTCGTCCTGGCCGATTACAAACAGCCGGGTGCGTTTCTTCAGATCAGCGGGCAATGCCGCCAGCGCCTTGAGACTGCGATCGACGCCCTTGGTCTTGAACCCGGAGCCGATCTGCACCAGCAACAGTTCATCGTCCTTGAGGTTGAATTCGGCACGGAACCCGGCGCGAATGTCATCAGCATCCGCTGGACGGCGACGGTCCTGTGCGATGCCCGGCGGCAGCAGATGGAAGCGCTCCAGCGGCGTGTCGTAATGCTTGATGAACAGTGGCTGCTGCACTTCGGAAATCATCAGCACTTCAGTCTTTGCATCTTTGGCGAACACCGCACGCTCGTACTCGGCGAAGTGGCGATAGCGACCCCAGCGGCGGTACAGCGAGTTGCGCAGGTTCTGCGCCTTGTCTTCGAAGCAACCGTCGGCGGCGTAGTAGACGTCCAGGCCGGGCATCTTGTTGAAACCGATCAAACGGTCCACCGGACGCTTGGCCAGGTCCGCTGCCATCCACTCGCTGAGCTTTTCGTTGCGACGATGGTTGAAGAACGCCTTGACCGGCGCCACCAGCACTTCGAACCCCGGCGGCACGTCGCCTTCCCAGATCAACGTGTAGACGCGGATCTGGTGGCCGCGCTTCTGGCACTCCAGGGCGATACGCATGAAGTCGCGCTGCAAGCCACCAAACGGAAAGTACTTGTACAGGACAAATGCCAATTGCATCAGCGCAGCTCCTCAGCCAGTAACAACGTGCTCAGTCGGCTGGCGACACGCTCGGGATTCAGACGCGTGAAGCACAGGGGCCACTCGCGCTTAAGGTCAAACTGACGGGCATCTTCAGCCGTCGGTTGATAAGTGCATTTCTTTTGCAGACACGGCGCGCACGGAAAGTCGCTCGCCAGGTGGATCTGCGATTTGCCGTAGGCACCCGTCAAGCCCGGGTTGGTCGGACCGAACAGCGACAGTGTCGGCACATCCAGCGCTGCGGCCAGGTGACCGAGACCGGTGTCCACCGCCACGCACGCCTGTGCGCCGGCCAGCACCTTGCCGACACCGGCCAGGTTCAGCTTCGGCAACACTTCGGCATGTTTGAAACCCGCGGCGATGCGCTCGGCGCGGGCCTTCTCCGCCGCGTTGCCCCACGGTAGCTTCACGCCCACACCGAGATAGCCGACACGTTCGGTCAGCTCACGCCAGTAGGCTTCAGGCCAGTGTTTGGTGTCCCAGGTGGTGCCGTGCAGGAACAGCACGTAAGGATTCTTGCGCGGCAACTCCACCAGTCGCTCGACACTCAGACCGTAATCGCCCAAGCCTTTGGGCAAGTCGTAACCCAGGGCGATGGCGAACAACTGACGCACCCGCTCCACCGCGTGTTGACCACGGGCGACCGCCAGGCGTCGATCGTAAAAACGTGCAGCGATCGGCTCGCGTGCCGACGCTTTATCAAGGCCAGCCACGGGCGCTTTCACATAACGGGTCAGCAAAGCGCTTTTCAGCAGACCCTGGGCATCGATGACCAAATCGTATTTGGTTGCGCGAAGGCTTTGCTTGAAGCGCTTCCACTCGCCGCTTTTGATGGTTTGCCAGATGTTCTTGCGCCAGCGACGGATCGCCACCGGAATCACCTTGCCCACCGCAGGATGCCAGGTCGGGATTTCGGCGAAGCCTTCTTCCACCACCCAGTCGAATGTGATGCCGGGGATCGCCCGTGCCGCGTCGGTCAGCGCCGGCAACGCGTGAATCACGTCGCCCAGCGATGAAGTCTTGATCAACAGAACCCGCAAGCTATTTGACCTCGACCACAGTGCCCTGCAAACGCTGCAAGGCTTCGTTCACCGCTTGCGGCATCAGCTGGCGCAGGCAGTTGTAATGGCCGAAACGGCAGGTGCGGTCGAAGCAAGGGCTGCATTCGATGCCCAGGCGTACGATCTCGACATGCTCGGCCAGCGGCGGCGTGAAGCCCGGCGAGGTCGAACCGTAGACCGCTACCAGCGGGCGGTTCAGCGCAGCAGCAACGTGCATCAGGCCGGAATCGTTGGACACCACCGAGTCGGCGCAGGACAGCAGGTCGATGGCCTCGGCCAGCGAAGTGCCGCCACTGAGGTTCACCGACTCTTCGCGCAAACCGGGAATCAGCCGCGAACGGATGTCTTCACCCACGGCATGATCGTTTTTCGAACCGAACAGCCAGACTTGCCAACCCTCGCGAATCTTCGCTTCGGCCACCTTGGCGTAGTGCTCGGACGGCCAGCGCTTGGATTCGCCGAACTCGGCGCCGGGGCACAGTGCCAACACCGGGCGATCAAGGGTCAGGTCGAATTTGGCCAGTGCCGCCTCGCGGGTCACCGGATCGATCTGCAGGCTCGGGCGCGGATACGGTTTTGGCAGTTCGAAACCGGGCTCATAGGCCAGCGCCATGAAGCGCTCGATCATCAGCGGGTAACGCTCCTTGTCCAGCGTGCGCACATCATTGAGCAGGCCATAGCGGAATTCGCCACGCCAGCCGGTGCGTTTTGGAATACCTGCGAAGAACGGCACCAGCGCCGACTTCAAGGAATTGGGCAACAGGATCGCCTGGTCGTACTGGCCGGCCAGGGATTTGCCGATGCGCCGACGCGTTGCCAGCTCCAGCGCGCCGTGGCCGAGCGGGAAGCTCAAGGCCTGGCGAACTTCGGGCATGCGCTCAAGAATCGGCCGGCTCCACTCGGGGGCCAGCACGTCGATTTCGCATTGCGGGTGGCGTTGCTTGAGACGCTGAAACAGTGTCTGCGCCATCACCATGTCACCGACCCAACTGGGCCCAACGATCAGAATTTTCATGTAGTTTCCAAAAACGATCCGGGGAGGCAAAGGCCTCCCCGTTTCGAGAATCAGCTTAGCCCCAGCTCACGCCAGATCCGCATGACCTGTCGCCGTTCGTCCGCGAACTGATCGCCCGGTATCACCCCCGCGTCCTTCTGCAAGGCCTGCCGGTGGGCGGCGGAGCGGTACGCCTTATAGGCTTCGCGCAACAGACTGGCATCTTCGACGGGCATCAACCCTTCGTGTTCCAGCTCTTCCAGAATGCGGATGTTATCCGTCCAGCGCAGCAATGGCGGGTGTGTTTCGGACCACGCCAGGGCCGCGTATTGCACCATAAATTCAATATCGACGATACCTCCGGCGTCTTGCTTGAGGTCGAAGGGCGCCGTGGCTTCGAAGGCATTCGCCCCGGTGCCGGCCGCCGTGCTCTTGCTTCCGAGGTTATCGCGCATTTTGGCGCGCATCTCGCTGACCTCCTGGCGCAGCGTCGGCAAATCGCGCGCTTTACCCAGAATTGCGGCGCGAACCTGTTCGAATGCGCGACCGACATCCTCGCTGCCCACCAGCACCCGTGCACGCACCAGCGCCTGATGTTCCCAGGTCCAGGCTTCATTTTCCTGATAGCGGGAAAAGGCCCCGAGTGAACTCACCAACAACCCCGACGCACCGGACGGCCGCAGGCGCATGTCCACTTCATACAGCTGACCGGAGTTGGTCTGCGCCGTCAGCAAGTGAATGATCCGCTGCCCGAGCCGGGTGAAAAACTGCGCGCCATCGATCGGCTTCGGCCCGTCGGTTTCCGCCTGCGGATCACCGTCGTGGATGAACACAAGGTCCAGGTCAGAACCATGCCCGAGTTCCAGGCCACCGACTTTCCCATAACCGACAATAATGAAGCCGGGATCGCACAAGCTGCCGTCGGTGCGCAACGGCGTACCGTACTTGGCGACAGTCTGCCGCCAGGCCAGTGCCAATACTTGCTCAAGAATCGCTTCGGCGAGCCAGGTCAGGTAATCGCTGACTTTCATCAACGGAAGGCTACCGGCGATTTCCGAAGCGGCGACCCGCAAGCGGTGCGCCAGCTTGAAATGACGCAAGGCTTCCATTTGCTGTTCGAGGTCGTCCTCGGGAATCCGCGTCAGGCGTTCGCGCAACTCAGCAGCCAACTCCGGCGCCAAGGGCGGCTTGAACAACCGGCCTTCGTTGAGCAGTTCGTCGAGCAGCAACGGGAAACGGGTGATCTGCTCGGCGATCCACGGGCTCGCCGCGCACAAGGTCAGCAAGCGGCGCAGCGCGCCGGGGTTTTCGGTCAGCAAAACGAGATAAGCAGAACGCCGCGCCACGGCTTCCACCAATGGCAACACCCGCTCCAGCACCAAGTCTGGATTGGCGTGTTCCACGGCCTGGGCCAGCAAACGCGGAATAAAGGCATCAAGACGCTCGCGCCCCAGTCGCTGCATGGCACGCAACTGCGGGCTGCTGCGCAGGCCGGCCAAAGCCTTCAGCGCTTTCGGGGCATCGGCGAAACCGCCCTCCTCCAGCTGACGGCAGGCCGCCTCTTCGTCCTGGGCTTCTTCCCACAACGGCAGCCATTCACCACCGACCACCACTTCGCTTTCGGCACCCTGCTCTTCATCGGGATCGGCGATCACCTGCCCGAAATGCCAGGCCACACGGCCGCGCCAGTACATTAATTGTTCATGGAACGCCGGCCAATCGGCAAAACCCAACATAAAGGCAATGCGCGCCTGATCCTGAGCACCGTCCGGCAGCATCTGGGTCTGGCGGTCGGCGATCGCCTGGATCGCATGCTCGGTGTAGCGCAGGAATTCGTAGCCTTCGCGCAGTTCGCTGATCACCGCTGGCGGCAGGTAACCCTGACCTTCCAGGGTGCTCAGCACTTTCAACAGCGGACGTTGCTGCAGGCTCAAGTCACGACCGCCGTGGATCAACTGGAAAGCCTGGGCGATAAATTCCACTTCACGAATGCCGCCGGAACCGAGCTTGATGTTGTCGGCCATGCCCTTGCGCCGCACTTCCTGCTGGATCAACTGCTTCATGGTGCGCAGCGCTTCGATGGCCGAAAAGTCCAGGTAACGCCGGTAAACGAACGGCCGCAGCATTTCTTGCAGTTGCGCACCGGCCACTTGATCGCCGGCCACCACCCGCGACTTGATCATCGCGTAGCGTTCCCAGTCGCGGCCCTGATCCTGGTAATACTGCTCCAGCGCATTGAAGCTCAGCACCAGCGCACCCGCCGAACCGTAGGGGCGCAAACGCATGTCGACACGGAACACGAAGCCGTCGACGGTCATCGGGTCCAGGGCCTTGATCAGGCGCTGGCCGAGACGGATGAAAAATTCCTGGTTATCCAGCGGTCGTTTCACGCCGACCGTTTCTCCGCCCTCGGGGTAGGCGAAGATCAGGTCGATGTCCGACGACAGATTGAGCTCCACCGCACCGAGCTTGCCCATGCCCAGGACCACCATTTGCTGCGGCTCGCCGCTGCGTCGCCCGGTCGGCACGCCGAACTGCTGGCAATGGCGCGTGTACAACCATTGATAGGCCTGATCGATGCTGGCGTCGGCCATGTCCGAGAGATCGCGGCAGGTCTGGACCAGATCGGCCTGGCGGGTCAGGTCGCGCCAGATGATGCGCACCTGGTGGCGAGTGCGCTGGCGGCGCAACGCACGGCCGAGCTGGTCATCGGTTTCGGCGGCGTTCGTCGCCGTAGCGATTTGCGCGCACAACTCGCCGGGGGCAAAGCTGCGATCCAGCTCACCGGAGCGCACCAGCTCCAGCAACATCAAAGGGTCACGCACGCTCTGTTCAATCACGAAATCGCTGGCGGCGGTCACACGGGTAAATTGCGCCCAGCGCTCAGGCGTCCAGGTCGACAGGCCATGATCGTCATCCAGAGCGGCGACGGCGGTACGGAACGACTGCTCGGCGCGGGTGACAAACGGCAACAGAATGGCGGGCAGTTGGGCAAGCGAAGGGAGGCTCATGGTCTATCCTTGATCGGCGTGCAACGGGCTGCATGTAGTGAATCTCGCAAACCCACTACCTGATTGAGTGTCGAACAAAAGTTAGAAATAGCTGAAATTTCTTTATTATTGGCAGCCAACATCAAGCTTTCACCTTATACAGTTGGAAAAAGACCAACATTAACGATTATTCTCACAACACAGTCGGGGCCAACAAGCCGCTCATCTGTAGTTTTACTACTCGTATATACATTAGTAAGGCTGAAATGCCGGATCATTTGTAGTAAAACTACACACCGCCGGAACAACCTATCGGCATTCCAAGAATTCATAACGTCTGCCCACAAGGCCAGTCGCTAACTCAGGCAACCGATTCTGGTAGCCTTTCCGCCCTGGAGCAAGCCATGCAAGACCTCGATCCCGTCGAAACCCAGGAATGGCTGGACGCCCTGGAATCGGTTCTCGACAAAGAAGGCGAAGACCGTGCTCACTATCTGATGACCCGTATGGGTGAACTCGCTACCCGCAGCGGTTCGCAGTTGCCTTACGCCATCACCACGCCTTACCGCAACACCATCCCGGTTACCCACGAAGCACGCATGCCTGGCGACCTGTTCATGGAACGCCGCATTCGCTCGCTGGTTCGCTGGAACGCGATGGCCATGGTAATGCGTACGAACCTGAAAGATTCTGACCTCGGTGGTCACATCTCCAGCTTCGCCTCCAGTGCGACCCTGTATGACATCGGCTTCAACTACTTCTTCCAGGCCCCGACCGACGAACACGGCGGCGACCTGATCTACTTCCAGGGCCACACCTCGCCAGGCGTCTACGCCCGTGCGTTCATGGAAGGCCGCATCACCGAAGACCAGATGAACAACTTCCGCCAGGAAGTCGACGGTCAGGGCCTGTCGTCCTACCCGCACCCTTGGCTGATGCCTGATTTCTGGCAGTTCCCAACCGTATCCATGGGTCTGGGCCCGATCCAGGCGATCTACCAGGCACGCTTCATGAAGTACCTGGAACACCGCGGTTTCATCCAGCCGGGCAAACAGAAAGTCTGGTGCTTCCTGGGCGACGGCGAGTGCGACGAGCCGGAATCCCTGGGCGCGATCTCCCTGGCCGGCCGCGAGAAGCTGGACAACCTGATCTTCGTCATCAACTGCAACCTGCAGCGCCTCGACGGCCCGGTTCGCGGCAACGGCAAGATCATCCAGGAACTCGAAGGCGTGTTCCGCGGTGCTCAGTGGAACGTGACCAAAGTCATCTGGGGCCGTTTCTGGGACCCACTGCTGGCCAAGGACGTCGACGGCATCCTGCAACGCCGCATGGACGAAGTCATCGACGGCGAGTACCAGAACTACAAAGCCAAAGACGGCGCATTCGTGCGTGAACACTTCTTCAACACGCCAGAACTCAAGGCGATGGTTGCAGACCTGTCCGACGACGAGATCTGGAAACTCAACCGTGGCGGCCACGACCCGTACAAGGTCTACGCGGCGTACCACGAAGCGGTCAACCACAAAGAACAACCGACTGTCATCCTGGCCAAGACCATCAAGGGTTATGGCACCGGTGCCGGCGAAGCGAAGAACACTGCGCACAACACTAAGAAAGTCGACGTCGACAGCCTGAAGTTGTTCCGCGACCGCTTCGACATCCCGGTCAAGGACGAAGAGCTGGAAAACCTGCCGTTCTTCAAGCCGGAGCCGAACAGCGCCGAAGCCCGTTACCTGGCAGAACGCCGCAACGCACTGGGCGGTTTCGTGCCACAGCGCCGCGCGCAAAGCTTCAACATCCCGACTCCGCCACTGGACACCCTCAAGGCGATCCTCGACGGTTCGGGCGACCGTGAAATCTCCACGACCATGGCTTTCGTGCGGATCCTCGCGCAACTGGTCAAGGACAAGGAAATCGGCCCGCGCATCGTGCCGATCATCCCGGACGAAGCCCGTACCTTCGGTATGGAAGGCATGTTCCGTCAGTTGGGCATCTACTCCTCCGTCGGCCAGCTCTACGAGCCAGTCGATAAAGACCAGGTGATGTTCTACAAGGAAGACCAGAAAGGCCAGATCCTCGAAGAAGGCATCAACGAAGCGGGCGCCATGAGCTCCTTCATCGCTGCCGGTACTTCGTACTCCAGCCACAACCAGCCAATGCTGCCGTTCTACATCTTCTACTCGATGTTCGGCTTCCAGCGTATCGGTGACCTGGCATGGGCCGCTGGCGACAGCCGTACCCGTGGTTTCCTGATCGGCGGCACCGCCGGCCGTACCACGCTGAACGGTGAAGGCCTGCAACACGAAGACGGTCACAGCCACCTGCTGGCCGCGACCATCCCGAACTGCCGCACCTACGATCCAACCTACGGCTACGAGCTGGCGGTGATCATTCAGGACGGCATGAAGAAGATGACCGAAGAGCAACAGGACGTCTTCTACTACATCACCGTGATGAACGAGTCGTACCAGCAGCCAGCCATGCCGGTCGGTGCCGAAGAAGGCATCAAGAAAGGCATGTACCTGCTCGAAGAAGACAACCGCGAAGCGGCACACCACGTTCAGCTGATGGGCTCCGGCACCATCCTGCGTGAAGTCCGTGAGGCAGCGAAGATCCTGCGTGAAGAGTTCAACGTTGGCGCCGACGTGTGGAGCGTTACCAGCTTCAACGAACTGCGTCGCGACGGCCTGGCCGTTGAGCGCACCAACCGTCTGCACCCGGGCCAGAAGCCTAAGCTGAGCTATGTGGAAGAGTGCCTGAACGGCCGTAAAGGTCCGGTCATCGCATCGACCGACTACATGAAACTGTTCGCCGAGCAGATCCGTCAGTGGGTACCGTCCAAGGAATTCAAAGTCCTGGGCACCGACGGTTTCGGCCGCAGCGACAGCCGCAAGAAACTGCGTCATTTCTTCGAAGTTGACCGTCATTTCGTGGTGTTGGCAGCCTTGGAAGCACTGGCTGACCGTGGTGACATCGAACCTAAGGTTGTGGCCGAAGCCATCGCCAAGTTTGGTATCAACCCGGAAAAACGCAACCCACTGGACTGCTGAGGAGAGATTCTGTGAGCGAACTCATTCGCGTACCTGACATCGGCAGCGGTGAAGGTGAAGTAATTGAACTGTTTGTGAAGGTCGGCGACCGTATCGAAGCCGACCAGAGCATCCTGACGCTGGAATCGGACAAGGCGAGCATGGAAGTGCCTGCGCCGAAGGCCGGTATCATCAAGAGCCTGAAAGTGAAGCTGGGCGATCGCCTGAAAGAAGGCGACGAGCTGCTGGAGCTGGAAGTCGAGGGCGCTGCTGCTGCGGCGGCCCCTGCGGCTGCCGCAGCGCCGGCTGCCAAGGCTGAAGCCAAACCGGCTGCCGCTCCTGCGGCCGCCGCGCCAGCCGCTGCTCCTGCGGCGGCTTCGGTCCAGCAAGTGCACGTGCCGGACATCGGCTCGTCGGGCAAGGCCCAGATCATCGAGATCCAGGTCAAGGTCGGCGACACCGTCGAGGCTGATCAGTCACTGATCACCCTGGAATCCGACAAGGCCAGCATGGAAATCCCGTCGCCTGCCGCTGGCGTGGTCAAGGCCATCAGCGTCAAGCTCAACGACGAAGTCGGCACTGGTGACCTGATTCTGGACCTGGAAGTGGCGGGTGCTGCGGCGCCGGCTGCTGCCGCTCCGGCCCAGGCGGCTGCACCTGCCGCCGCTGCTCCAGCGCCTGCCGCTGCCGCTGCCGCTCCGGCTGCACCGGTTGCCGACAGCGTTCAGGACATCCACGTTCCGGACATCGGTTCGTCGGGCAAGGCCAAGATCATCGAAGTCCTGGTCAAGGCCGGCGACAGCGTTGAAGCCGACCAGTCGCTGATCACTCTGGAATCCGACAAGGCCAGCATGGAAATCCCATCGCCAGCCGCTGGCGTGGTGGAAAGCGTTTCCATCAAGCTCGATGACGAAGTCGGTACCGGCGACCTGATCCTCAAGCTGAAAGTCAAAGGCGCTGCCCCGGCTGCTGCTCCGGCACCTGCCGCTGCTGCACCGAGTGCATCTGCTCCAGCTCCGGCCGCTGCTGCTCCTGCCGCCGCACCTGCTGCCGCCCCGGCCGCTGCTCCCGCCAAGCCTGGCGCCAAGGTTCACGCCGGCCCTGCCGTGCGTCAACTGGCCCGCGAATTCGGCGTCGAGCTGAGCGCTGTCGGCGCCAGCGGTCCGCACGGTCGCATTCTGAAAGAAGACGTGCAGGTTTACGTCAAGGCCATGATGCAGAAGGCCAAGGAAGCACCGGCCGCTGCTGCCGGCGCAACCGGTGGCGCGGGCATCCCGCCGATTCCGGTCGTGGACTTCAGCCGCTTCGGTGAAATCGAAGAAGTGCCGATGACCCGTCTGATGCAAGTCGGCGCAGCCAACCTGCACCGCAGCTGGCTGAACGTGCCACACGTGACGCAATTCGACTCGGCGGATATCACCGAGCTGGAAGCGTTCCGTAACGCCCAGAAAGCCGTTGCAGAGAAGGCCGGTGTCAAGCTGACCATCCTGCCATTGCTGCTCAAGTCCTGCGCGCACCTGCTCAAGGAACTGCCGGACTTCAACAGCTCGCTGGCGCCAAGCGGCAAAGCGATCATCCGCAAGAAATACGTGAACATCGGCTTCGCCGTCGACACCCCGGATGGCCTGCTGGTACCGGTCATCAAGAACGTCGACCAGAAGAGCCTGCTGCAACTGGCCGCCGAAGCGGCTTCCCTGGCTGAAAAAGCCCGGACCAAGAAGCTCTCGTCGGACGAGATGCAAGGCGCCTGCTTCACCATTTCCAGCCTCGGCCACATTGGCGGCACCGGCTTCACGCCGATCGTCAACGCGCCGGAAGTGGCGATCCTCGGTGTTTCCAAGGCAACCATCCAGCCAGTCTGGGACGGCAAAGCCTTCCAGCCGAAACTGATGCTGCCGCTGTCGTTGTCCTACGATCACCGTGTGATCAACGGTGCCGCTGCTGCACGCTTCACCAAGCGTCTGAGCGATCTGCTGGCGGACATCCGCACCATCCTGCTGTAACACCGGCCGGCCCTCCTTCACCGGAGGGCCTGTCGCGTTTCACGTTTTCCGAGCGCCACGCTCGTACCTCAACCCCGCCAATTTGGCGGGGCTTTTTTTGCCTGGAGTTTTACTTCGAGCATGCCTTCCTACACTTGTCGCCGACATCGCCCACAACTTCAGTCCGTTTCCGCCTGATATCTTTTGCGTTTAAATCACTAGCCTTAGTTATACAGCGGGCAACACACCAACAACTTGGCCGCCTTTGATCAATACGCTAAACAACGAATGGACTCGAATATGCTCAAGCCTACTGTCGGCCCAATTATTGGCCATACAACAACTCGTCACGCACGTATTTTCATACGTGGCAACTGGCAGAAAAACACCTCGGTATTTGCCGGCATTCGTTATCGGCGTATCGGAGAGGAGCGCTGGAGTAACGGTGTATTTACCCAACTGACACTCGAACGCGACATGTCGGACGTCATCACCCTTGACGATCTTGCCGCCGATACCGAGTACGAATATCAAGCCGGATGGCTCTCGCCCATGAACCCGGTTCACACCGTAGAAACCGTACAGGAACTGCCGGTGCAATGGCCTCGGGACATCTATCGCCTGCGCACGCAGTCCAGCAAAGCCAACACGCCACGGGCCTACATCGTCGGGTCCTGCCGCTACCTGCGCATGACCGCCGGGGTGCCGTCCGCCCCGCACCTCGGCGACCGGATCTTCGCCGCCATCGCCGATCTGGCGCTAAGCACCACCCCACCGATCAGTGCCATGTTAATGACCGGCGACCAAGTCTACGTCGACGACTTGAACTTCATCGCACCCGACCGGGAATACAAGGAGATACTCGCCAAATACCGAACGGCGTTCTCTCAACCCCATATCGCAAAATTAATGTCCGCCATTCCGACTTACATGATCCTTGACGATCATGAAATTGAAGATAACTGGCCAGCCAATAAAAATAGCCGCGATGATCATTTATATAAAAATGCCATGAGCGCTTATGAGTTATATCAAGCCAGTCACAGCCCGGCTCATGAACTGAATACCCAAGGGCAAATAAGCTCATCGTTGAACCAATACTGGTACCAGTTCGCCAATGGCGACATCGAGTGGTTTGTCACCGACAGCCGAACCCGGCGCAATCTCAGCGCAAACGACCGGCGCATCCTTGATTTCGATCAGGAGCAGGCTTTATGCAACTGGCTGGTCAACAGCCCGGCACGGGTCAAATTCGTGGTCACCAGTGTCATGTTCTACCCCGACCGCAAACGCCTCGGCAATGACGCCTGGCAGGCCTTTCCGGAGCAGCGGCTGCGATTGCTGGAGACCATCCGCACGCACAGGATCAAGAATGTTGTGTTTATTTCCGGCGACGTTCATGGCTCCCTGACCAGTCGCCTGACTCACAGCGAAGACACGGACTTCGAAGTTCATACCATCGTCTCGTCGCCACTGTGCAACAGCAAACTCCTGCCTTATGCCAAAGCATCCACTTTCATCCTTGATCAACCGTTGGGGCGAACCGCCGCAGGTGATTATCGGCATGAACTGATGGGCAAGGTGATCAGCCAGGACAACTTCGCGCACCTGATGGTCGATGCAGAACAGATTCATGTGCGTTATCACAATCGGGATGGCAACCTGCTGCAATCGACGCGCATCGCTTTGAATCAGGACTGAAAATCGGTCAATAGCCTGACTTTTTGCTATTAACTGAAGAAATCTTCGCTTCTGCCGACATATTCTTATAGCACTTGGCCTTCATGTCTCTTGTCAGTCGGTGTCGCAATGATGCAACCTTGCCGCAGGCAACAGTAAAGAGGGCGAGAGCCCGGCGCGTTCAGCAAATTCGAAGCGAGTTTCCCTTCATATGAAAAGCCAACCCGATGCCGCCAGCCGTATGGTGGCCGAGGTAGTGACGCAATTGCCTGTGCCCTCGCGGCTCGGCATGCTGCGTTTCGAACGGCTGAATGAACCTAGCTGGGCGCTGCTGTTTCTCGATCCCAATTGCGAACGACAGTTCGGCCTGCCGGCCGTGGAGCTGTGCGCGCTGGTGGGTTCGCCCTACGCCAGCCTGATGGAGCCGGAGGCGCGCTATCAACTGCATGACGCAGTCCAGCAGCAACTGAGCGAAAACACGTATTACCTGATCCGATACACCCTGCACACCGCCTCGGGTTCCCTGAACCTGCTGGAACTGGGCGAAGCCTACAAACAACACAATCGACACCTATTGCGCGGCTACCTGCTGGTCATCGACGGCCTGTTCGAAGATGACCCGCTGCTGCCAGCATTGGACCTGGAAACCCAGAACTCGCGCCTGCAAATCGCCCTGGAGCTCAACCAGCGCGCCCAACAGGAACAACTGCTGCACCTGGACCGGGTGCGTGCCCAGCAGGACCTGATCCTGCTGCTGACCCGCCAGCGCTACAGCAGCAACAACTCCCTGCAAGAAGCCGCCGAGCTGATCACCCGCAGTGCCTGCGATATCTACGAAATCGACTGCGCCAGCTTGTGGCATCTGGAAGGTTCGCAGCTGGTGCCGATCTCGGCCTATCACCGCACGAACCAGGAATACCTGCTGCCGGAGCCGATCGACGTCAGCGTGTTCCCCGACTATCTCGACGCCTTGCACACCGGTCGCGCCATCGACGCCCACAACGCCATGCGCGACCCGCGCACCCGGGAAATGGCCGAAAGCCTGCGCCCGCGCGACGTCAACGCGATGCTCGACGCCAGTATCCGAGTCGACGGCCAAGTGGTCGGCGTGCTGTGCCTGGAACAAACCGGCGCCACCCGCGCCTGGCAGTCGGACGAAATCGCCTTCGCCGGTGAACTGGCGGATCAGTTCGCCCAGGTCATCAGCAATCACAACCGACGCACCGCCACCAGCGCCCTGCACCTGTTCCAGCGTGCCGTCGAACAAAGCGCCAACGCCTTTTTGCTGGTCAATTGCGACGGCGTGGTGGAGTACGTCAATCCGAGCTTCACCGCGATCACCCAGTACAGCACCGAAGAAGTCCACGGCCAGCGCCTGTCAGAACTGCCGGCCCTGGAAAATCTCAGCGAACTGCTGTTTGACGCGCCCTCCGCGCTGGCCAAGAGCAACAGCTGGCAGGGCGAATTCAAGAGCCGCCGGAAAAACCTCGAACCCTACTGGGGCCAGCTGTCGATCTCCAAGGTCTATGGCGATAACCGCGAGCTGACGCATTACATCGGCATCTACGAAGACATCACCCAGACCAAGCTCGCCCAGCAACGCATCGAGCGCCTGGCCTACACCGACAACCTGACCAACCTCGGCAACCGCCCGGCGTTCATCCGCAACCTTGATGAGCGCTTCGCCCGAGACAGCGATACCCCGATCAGCCTGTTGCTGGTGGACATCGACAATTTCAAGCGGATCAACGACAGCCTCGGCCACCAAACCGGTGACAAGCTGCTGATCAGCCTCGCCCGGCGCCTGCGCAACAGCCTTAGCCCGAGCGGCAGCCTGGCGCGGTTTGCCAGTAACGAATTTGCGGTGCTGCTGGACAACACCGACCTCGAAGTCGGCCAGCAAGTCGCCAGCCAGTTGCTGACCACCCTCGACAAGCCAATGTTCGTCGACAACCAGTTGATCAGCGTCACCGGCTCCGTGGGCCTGGCCTGTGCACCGCTGCACGGGCGCGACCCGCAAACCCTGATGCGCAACGCCGGGCTGGCACTGCACAAGGCCAAGGCCAACGGCAAACATCAGGTGCAGGTGTTTACCGAAGCCCTGAACGCCGAAGCCAGCTACAAGCTGTTCGTCGAGAACAACCTGCGCCGCGCCCTGACCCAGAACGAGCTGGACGTGTTCTATCAGCCAAAGCTCTGCCTGCGCAGCGGTCGGTTGCTGGGCATGGAAGCGCTGCTGCGCTGGGATCATCCGGAAAAAGGCATGATCCGTCCGGACCAGTTCATCAGCGTCGCTGAAGAAACCGGCCTGATCATTCCGATCGGCAAATGGATCGCCCGCCAGGCCTGCCGCATGAGCAAAGCGCTGACCGCTGCCGGCCTGGGCAATTTGCAGGTGGCGATCAACCTGTCGCCCAAGCAGTTCTCCGACCCGGACCTGGTGGCGTCCATCGCCAACATCCTCAAGGAAGAAGCGCTGCCGGCGCACCTGCTGGAACTGGAACTGACCGAAGGCTTGCTGCTGGAAGCCACCGAAGACACCCACTTGCAACTCGATCAGCTCAAGCGCCTGGGCCTGACCCTGGCGATGGACGACTTCGGCACCGGTTACTCGTCGCTCAGTTACTTGAAAAAATTCCCCATCGACATCATTAAGATCGATCGAAGCTTCATTCACGAAATCCCGGACAACCAGGACGACATGGAAATCACCTCCGCGGTGATCGCCATGGCCCACAACCTGAAACTCAAGGTCGTGGCTGAAGGCATCGAAACGGCCGCACAGCTGACCTTCCTGCGTCGCCACCGCTGCGACGTCGGCCAGGGCTACCTGTTCGACCAGCCGATCCCGGGTGCCGAGCTGATCGAGAAGCTCAAACGCTACCCGCGCGGCCCAATCGCCTGACAGCGAGCCAACACTCGGGCAAACTGCATGTCTAAATATTCCAACGACTGAGAGGACTGATGATGGTTCTGCGCTCGGAAATTCTGGTGAACAAAAACGTGCTCCCTACCAAAGAACAAGCTCTGCCTGGCCGCGAAACCCCCATGACCGTGCCGGAAAAACACTTCGTCCACGACGCCCCTCTACTGGGCCCGTTCGCGATGGACGTGGATTTCGCGATCTTCGGCCTTGGCTGCTTCTGGGGCGCGGAACGCAGATTCTGGCAACGTGAAGGTGTAGTCAGTACGGCCGTGGGTTACGCTGGCGGCTTCACCCCGAACCCGACTTACGAAGAAGTCTGCTCTGGCTTGACCGGCCATAGCGAAGTCGTGCTGGTGGTCTACGAGCCGGCAAAGGTCAGCTACGAAGAGCTGCTGAAGATGTTCTGGGAGCTGCACAACCCGACCCAGGGTATGCGCCAGGGCAATGACCTCGGCACCCAGTACCGCTCGGTGATCTACGCCACCAACCCGCCCCAACTGGAAACCGCGAAAAAAAGCGCACAGGTGTTCCAGGTCGAACTGACCAAAGCCGGCAAGGGCATCATCACCACCGAAATCGACGAAGCGCCGACGTTCTACTTCGCCGAGACGTATCACCAGCAGTACCTGGCGAAGAATCCGGAAGGTTATTGCGGGATTGGCGGTACGGGCGTGACTTGCCCGATTTAATTCAGAACCGACAATGTGGCGAGGGAGCTTGCTCCCGCTCGGCTGCGAAGCAGTCGCTAAATCGGTAGGCGGGTTCTTGCTGAAGGAACACCAATTCCGATTTTAGGGCCGCTTCGCGCCCCAGCGGGAGCAAGCTCCCTCGCCACAAATTACTCGGCAATCAACCAATCCATCTGCCACCCACCCTGGGTCTGCCCCAGTTTCTGGGACAACCACGGCAGCAGCTCACGCAATTCTTCTTCCAGCCCCCACGGCGGATTGGCAATCGCCAACCCGGAGCCGTTCAGGCTGTTCGGCGTATCCAGCGGATGCACCAGCAACTCCACGCGCAACAACTTCGGCGCCCCGGTGCCGGCCAGATCCTGATAGAAACGACGCAAGGCGCGCTGATCCTTCACCGGATACCAGATCGCCGCCACGGTCTGACGCATCCGGCCAATCGCGTCTTTCAACGACGCCGCACAGCGCTGCATCTCGTCGAGCTTTTCGAACGGCGGATCGATCAACATCACCGCACGCTTCTCCGGCACCGGCAACAAGGCCCGCGGCACATGCCAGCCTTCGCCCAGGTGCACCTTGACCCGCCGATCACCGGCCATGTTGTCCTTGAGCAGCACGCCGTCTTCCGGGTGTTTCTCGTTGAGCAACACGCGGTCCTGCGGGCGGGTCAGACGCCGCGCCAACTCCGGTGAACCGGGGTAATAGCGCAATTGGCCATCCGGATTCATCTCGTGCAGCACCTGCATGTAATCAGCGGTCAGGATCGGCAGATCCGGCTGATCCCACAAACGCGCGATGCCTTCCAGGTACTCGCCGGTCCGGTTGGCCTGATCGCCTTGAAGGTCGTACAGACCAATGCCGGCGTGAGTGTCGAGATAGGCAAACGGCTGCTCCTTGCGCGACATCAGGGCGATGAGGCGGGTCAAGGTCAGGTGTTTGAACACATCGGCGTGATTGCCGGCATGGAAGGCGTGGCGATAATTCATGGCTGCTCCTGCGAAGGCCGGCAAGTTTACCTTTTACCGGCCTGCAAGTCAGGACCTCACAGCCGAGTGGCTGGGCACGATTGCCCAGCCGGACACAAAACCCGTGGCGAGGGAGCTTGCTCCCGCTGGGCTGCGAAGCGGCCGTTAGGCACCCGGCGCACTCGAAAGCGCCCCGCGCACAACCACCATAAAACACAGACGATAAAAACGCCGAACTGGTGGCACTTGCGCGCCTAACGATAGAAGGGCTTCCACGCCCTGTCACTGAATTTGCAGTGACAGCCAAAGACTATCCCTCCAACCCATCGCCCACCAGTTCATGCAAACCGCTACAACTTGAAGGAAATATCCGAAGACCTTGCCCAGAAATTTCCTAGGACGGCTCTCATCCCTTCAGCTCATTTCCTCCACCAAGTACTCCAACAGTTCAGCCTTCGGCACGGGAGGCAAACCAGCCCCGGTTAAAAAATTCGCCACCTTGCTGCGCAACACACTTACAGAAAACGCCTCGTAAACCCCCTGCTGTTCTTCACTCAACCATTGCAACAGGTTGTCGATCCGGGTCGAAGCATCGTCGGCGCCAAGCTGTTGCAACAGAGACTCCGGCACCTCCCACCACGGAAAAACCCGCTCCGTCGTCACCGCGCCACCACCAATTTCCACCGACAGTCCGTTGATCAAACAACGCCCGATCACCGGCAACAGTTCAGCAGCATCAACCTCGGCAGACCGCAGAATAGGCAGCAAATACCGCCCATCCCAAAAACGAAAAAACACAGCCTTGCCATCCGGCAGCTTTACCTGAGTCAAGCTACGCAAATGCTCGACCACCACCTCAAGGCTCGCCGAAGACACCGCCAACCAACCCCAGTCCTGGGATTCAGTCGTGGCCACCCACTGCAAAAACTCACTCTCAGCGGCGACAATTCCCACATAGGGCATCACCTCTTTCCACTCGGCATAAACAGTGCCGGCCCAAACCGGGCGCGGCGCCTGAACCCCTTTTGAACGCTGCCAAACCTTGAAAGGCTCCGCGGCGCTGGTGCTGCTGAAGATGGCGAAGAGTTTTTCACTTTCAGATAGCGGGGTAATCTTTAGCCAAACATCGGGACTCGTCATAAAAACAACTCAGACTCAAATATAATTAAAAATAAAAAATTCAAAAACCAAACTTTAATAAAACCAACAAAGCAGACCAATAAGCTCAATACTTATCACGCCTAACGAACCCAACCCATACACACTCTAATTAGCCACATAACAAATAAAAAACCGAATGAAAACACGTTAAAAACAAAAAACACCCTAAAAACCAAAAGCATTCCGAAAGGAAAACTCAAATAATCCTCCTCATCCAAATCTCCACGCCTAATCGATAGCGCAGGAAACGTCAAAGCGAAACCTATTTTCCCCAGCGCGATATATCTAATAATAAACATGGATCCTTTTACTGGGCGCGCCATACCGACAGATCTAGAACGACCCAACAAATCAAGTATTCCCTCCATCCTGAAACATGCTAGGTAAAACGAAAAAAGCCACGTAACCAAAAGAAAAAAGCAACCAGCAATTCCTTCTGCCAAGTGAAACGCAACCTCGATCTCACTCTTCATAAAATCCCTAATCAGTCAATCCATACCATGTATTTACAGCCAATCAACATCACAATCATAGCGGCTCCACTTCCCAGTGCTGCCAAATAAAAAAACGAATCAATCTCAGAAGCCCACGGGGAAAATTCAAATAATCCTCTTTATCCAATCCACCACCTTTTATCGCCCACGAGGGTAAAGTCAAGAAAGCACCTACGCAAGTAAACATAAGGTAGGCACCAAACACCCCGAGCTCCAAAAAAGGCTTGCGCTCCAGAATCCCAGGAGAATTTCGAAGCAAGTTCAGGATTTCTTGCATTTTGAAAAAATATAAAAAACCCTGACCAAAAATAGATATAAATCCGAGCCCAAAAAACAACCCACCAAAAGTCAGGACAAACCAAACCTCGTCATCGTTCGTCACTCCCCAAACTCCACTCGCACAACCCCAAAAATACAGTCCTTTTAATCGCTAAGAAAACATCCACCACACCTAGCATAATCCCCAACAGCAACCACACACAGCAATACAAGTCTTTATCATCAACTTTAAACGACAGGGAAATTGCGCATAATCTTTCGCATCCAAAATTCCATTTCTTATAGACCTACGAGGAAAGGTCAACATCATCCCTACGTGACCGAAAATCGCAAAACGAACAACTGGCGAAAAACCGAACACAGCTTTACCGTATACCAACGGTGAGCGCCGCAAACAGACAAGAACATCTTTCATTTTGAAATATCCGAGATAAATCACAAAACAAAAAACCAACAATGAAACACCACTTAAAACCAGTCCACTCCCAATAAATTTCTCATCCCATTCACTGATCATTTCGAGACTTCATAAACCAACTCCCCTCCTGCGACATCTCCCCCAAACTTCCACGCCTCCGTAAATTTCACTTCCTGCAAGTCTCTTCTGTTCCAACCCTGCAGTCTCGTTAACCTTAAGCCCAGAAGCCCAAACCCCTCATCCCCAAGAACAACCCAGATAACAACCCAGATAACAACCAAGATAACAACTTAACAGATAAAATTTAGCTCCCCCATTCCATTATTTTTTTTACCAGCCACATCGTGATTAAAAAGAACCCATCAATCAACGCGAAGCAATAAAACAGTCTGACCATGAAAATTATTCCAGTTGGAAAGCTTAAATAATCTTCCTCATTTAGCTCACCAAGCCTAATTGCTCGCCTGGGCCATACCAGAAGTGGCGCGATGCTTACCAAGACAAAAAATCTAGAAAACGGATCTCTCCCGACTAAAAACCTCCGATTAACGACGCCTCTTGACCGCTGCAAACAACCTAATAGCACTCCAAACTTGAAGTAAGAAAGATAAATACTTGCTCCAAGCACCAAAAAGCCCAACAAGAAAAAAACTCCTCCTCCAATCAAAAAAAATGCGACTTCGGCCTCACTCCTCATGGATAAATACCTTCATATAAAACCTCGCCGACGTTCTCCCCAAACTCCTCACCGAATTTAGTGCCAATTACTGTTCCAAGCCCTACCAGAACAAGCCCACAAGCGACTCCACCCACACCTAAAGTCGTCACTCCCATGGCGATGCACACTCCGCTGCCTATCGCTGCTCCCCCTATGCTTCCAACGAAGGCACCACCAAACTTCCCCACCTCCGTAAACTTCACCTTCCTGCAAGCCTCTTCCGTGCCAACCCGACAAGTCTCTTTAACCTTAAGCCTCGAAGCCCCAACCCCTGCGCCTGATGTATCAGTTACGTATCTACTTTACCCACCCCATCCACTTCCCAAAACTAACAATTACAAACAATAGCAAACCAACCAGCAGGCCTGACAGATAAGTAACCTTAATCATGGCCATCAAGCCAGCGGGAAAATTTTTATAGTCGTCGATATCAAACTCACCGTTCTTGAGATAACGAGACGGGAACGCAAACACCACTCCCACACTTAAAATAATAAAAAAACGAGAAAACGGATCACTCCCCATCATCGACTTACGTGCCAAAAAGAACTTACTATTGCTTAAACCATTACTTATATCGTCGATTTTGAAATATGCAAAACAAAACAACACAATCAATATAACTGCAACCGCAACCATTGCCAGCAACAAACACAAAGCATACAAAAGCTCAAAATCACTTCGCATCGCCTACTTCCTCGTAGAACAGCTCACCGAGATATTCACCGGCCGCCCCCACATAATCCCCACCTACCGCCGACCCCAGACCTACAAAAACAAGTCCACAAATGATGCCTCCGACACCTAACGTACCCAAACCGATAGCGGGACATGCGACACTCCCAATTGCAGTACCTGCCATTCCCCCCGCACCGCCGCCCAAGAGGACTCCACTAAACTTACCTACCTCAGTAAATTTAACCTTCCTGCAAGCCTCCTCAGTGCCAACCCTGCAAGTCTCCTTAACCTTAAGCCCCGAAGCCCCAGCCCCCACTCCAACCCCAATCCACCCACCCACCTTGATGACCTTGCTCGCCTTGCTCACCCCATCAATATGCGTGGCATACCCCGGAATTCCACCCGCCGTACCCGCCTTGCTCCAGTGATGAACAAGGCTGCGACTGGAAATGCCCAGTGCAGTTTTAAGTTTCGGATGATCAGGAATGCCCACGCCTTTGCGCACCAGCGGACCGAGGCTGCTATCGAGCTGCTTCATCAGTTTTTCGCGCTTAGAAAAGAACTCGGCACCCGAAAGCTTTCCGTGTTTGTCGAAGGTGCGCTTGTGAAGGGATTCAAGCTCTCCCAATGTTCCCTGCAAGTTTTCCATGTGCTTGCCAAACATCGCCGCGCCAATACCTACAGCAGTCGAGCCCCGAGCCAGGAATGATTCGATTTCATCGTGATGAAGCGCCATAAACTCCACCTCGGCATCACTCATCGGCTCAAGCGCGGCATCGACTTTCTGCGCCGCCTCCATCAGCAGCGCCTCTTCACGGGTGCACTGTGTGTTTTGCGGGTCGCTGAGGACGATCAACTGGCCGGGTTTGGCGTAGTTGCCAAGTTGCGGGTTGAGGCTGCGGAATTTATTCAGCACCCGCGGGTTCGATTGCGGAAACAGCAGGGCTTCCAGCGCGGCGCGTGACAAGGATTGTTCAACGATGTGAAAACCCGGTTCGGCGCCTTCGCTCGCTGTTGTGTTGGGCGCATCGGGCAAGGCGTGCGGGAGATCGCAGAGGCCGTCCTTGCAGCGTTCGCACTCTTCGCAAAACGGCGCGCTGCTTTTCAGGCTTTGGGCCTGCGCAGTGCTGAGTGGCGCTGCCTTGAGTTTTGCCGGCGCGCCGGGCAAGCCCGGTAGGGCGCTCATGACCGCCATCGGCGCGCCACCGACCTCAATCGGCGCGCTGCTGAAGATCCCGGCGGGGCCGATGCTGATCCAGTGACCGCCCGCCTGAATGGTCGCGTTCACCCCGCCATCAATCACCACTTGCTGGCCGGCACTGAGATGAATTTGCTCAGTGGCGTTAAGCGCCTGGCTGGTCACGCGGATGAGTTGGGCGCCTGCCACCAACAGGTGATCATCCTGTTTGATTTCGGTCTGCCGCTGGCCGTGGGTGATGCGTTGCTCGTCGGCCTTGAGTTCATGGCGGGCCGCGCCGGTGACGACAACGCTGCGTTGGTTGTCGACCTGCACCCGCTGATCATGCAGCACATGCTGGGTCCAGTTTCGCTGGGCGCGCAGGTAAATTTCCTCGGCACCTTTGCGATCATCGATGCGCAATTCGTTGTAGCCGCCACCACCGGGACTGCTTCGAGTGCGGAAAATGCTGCGGCTCTTGTCCTCCGGCAAGTTCAATGGCACCGGCGTCGACGCATTGGGCAGACAGCCCATGACCACCGGCTTGTCAGCATCGCCATCGACAAAGCCCACCAGCACTTCCATGCCGACCCGCGGAATCAGCACACTGCCGTAGCCATCGTGCGCCCAACCGCTGACCACCCTGAGCCAGCAACTGGCATGCCCGTTCAATTGCCCGTCACGATCCCACATGAAACGAACCTTGATCCGGCCGAACTCGTCGCAATGGATTTCACTGTCTTTCGGACCGGTCACCACGGCCGCTTGATTCCCGGGCACCTGAGGTTTGCCAATCAGCGGCGGACGGAAGAAAACATCCCACGGCGTTGCCAGAAACGTATTGCGATAGCCCTGGAATTCATCCGGGCGACTCCCTGCCGACTCCTCAAGCACTTGCGGCTGTCGGCCCTGATGTTCAATTTCTGTCAGCAGCCACAGGCTGTTCCACTCTTGCTGAGGATGCTCGTCGAGCGGCAGGAAATGCCCAGTGACCAATGTCGATTGATCACCCTCACTTTGCGCCTGACGGTAATCCGCGCGGCGGCTCTCCAACGCTCGCCCGACCAGATGCCTGCCAACCTCGCGATCCTTGAATTGACCGGGAAAGCCATAGTCCTCCAGCACCGGCAGCTGTTCGCTGTCGAGACGGCTTTGCAGTTCAATGCGGGGTTTATGGAAGTCGTAATCGCGGCGCATTACCACGGTGGGTCGGGTTTCCAGGCGCACGTTGAACCGCTTGATGACGGGTTCATCCCCCACCATGCCGCTGCCCGGTCGGTACGAGGTCGGTTGAGGCAACCGTGGGAAAACCGTTTGGTCATCACCGAATACCAATAGGTGCCCGTCTGGACTGTGCTGGAAGTGGTAATGAATGCCGAGCTCGGCACATAGCCGCTGGATGAACGCCAGATCGCTTTCGGCGTATTGCACGCAGTACTCGCGCTCGGGGTAGTCACCGCCCAGCTGAAACTCAAAGGCATCGCCGAGGATGCCGTGGTCCTTGAAGATTTGCGTGATGATGGCCGGCACACTTCGGTGCTGGAACACTCGCTGGTTGATGCGCTGACCCAGGTAGGTCAGGCGCGGCACAAGGCTGATCTGGTAGCGCGTCAGACGCTTGCCGGAATCGCCCTGGCCAATGCGAAAAATCTGACCATGAACACCGGAACCTTGCGCATCGAAACTCAGAAACGCCTGACGATGCAGCAGGCTTTCGAGATCGATGTCCGGTCGCTCGCTGACCAGTTCCACTTCAAAGCGGTAAGGCTGGCTGATGGCTTCCTTGCCCGTGAACTCAAGTACTTTGAGTTCACTCTGGACACCGTCGACGGTCAACGTAAAGCGCGGTTGATTGGCAGAAGCGAACATCCGATGTGTCTCTGCAGAATGAAAGCGAGCGATTCTGCATGAGCACCAGGAAGCCCTGATCTAGAGGCAGGAAATTCAGATTTGCCCTACTGCCGCTGAAGCATTGGCTGTCAGAAAACGGTTTATTCGACTACAGACAACCTCGAAAACACCACCGCGCCTACAGCGGAAAACACAGGCACAAAAAAACGGCCCGCCTCCAAAGGAAGCGGGCCGTTTTCATTCAAGCCAATGGTTCAGAGCTTTCGCTCGCCCCAATTACTTGTTCAGGCGGAAATCCTTCTCGGCTGCGTCGAAACGCTGCAGCATGCCGGCAGTCGGTGCGCCCATTTTGCTGACGATGTAGATCGCCAGGCTGGCGAAGATGAAACCAGGGATGATTTCGTACAGGCCCAGCAGTTCGAAGTGTTTCCAGACGATCACGGTGATCGCGCCGACCAGGATACCGGCCAGTGCGCCATTGCGGGTCATGTCTTTCCAGATCACGGAGATCAGGACAACCGGACCGAATGCAGCACCGAAACCAGCCCAGGCGTAGCTCACCAGCCCCAGAACGCGGTTGTTCGGGTTGGCAGCCAAGGCGATGGCAATCAGCGCCACCAACAGCACCATGGCACGACCGACCCATACCAGCTCAACCTGGGAAGCGGATTTACGCAGGAAAGTCTTGTAGAAGTCTTCGGTCAGGGCGCTCGAGCACACCAGCAGCTGGCAGCTCAGGGTGCTCATGACAGCAGCCAGAATGGCCGACAGCAGCACACCGGCA
Organism: Pseudomonas sp. NFX224; assembly: GCF_048565165.1. Taxonomy (NCBI): domain Bacteria; kingdom Pseudomonadati; phylum Pseudomonadota; class Gammaproteobacteria; order Pseudomonadales; family Pseudomonadaceae; genus Pseudomonas; species Pseudomonas sp. NFX224. The sequence continues at coordinate 2,508,287 of NZ_CP183416.1, forward strand.
ACCCACGGGTTGAACAGGATCTTGGCCAGCTCGATGAACACGCGCTCCGGGTTCTCGGTGACTGCACCGGCCACATCAGGATGTGCCGAGAAGTAAGCGATACCGAAGAAGCCCACAGCCACGGTGCCGCCCAGGCACAGGATCATCCAGGTCATGGAGATGCGACGAGCCTTGGTGATCGATTTGACCGAATCCGCCGCCATGAAACGCGCCAGGATGTGCGGCTGACCGAAGTAGCCCAGACCCCAGCCCATCAGCGAGATGATGCCGATGAAAGTGGTGCCTTTAAGCATGTCGAAGTTGCTGGCGTCCTTGGCTTCGATGGCCAGGAACGTGGTGTCGACACCGCCGGTGGCCAACAACACGATGATCGGCGTCAGGATCAGCGCGAAAATCATCAGGGTGGCTTGTACGGTGTCGGTCCAGCTCACTGCCAGGAAACCGCCAATAAAGGTGTAGGCAATCGTTGCCGCAGCACCGGCCCACAGCGCTGTCTCGTAGGACATGCCGAAGGTACTTTCGAAAAGGCGGGCACCGGCCACGATGCCGGAAGCACAGTAGATGGTGAAGAACACCAGGATCACGACTGCCGAGATAATGCGCAGCAGGCCGCTTTGGTCTTCAAAACGGCTGGCGAAATAATCCGGCAGGGTCAGGGCATCACCGTTGTGCTCGGTTTGCACGCGCAGACGACCGGCGACAAACAGCCAGTTCAGATAAGCACCGACCACCAGGCCGATGGCGATCCAGCTTTCAGACAAACCGGACATGTAGATGGCGCCCGGCAGGCCCATCAACAACCAGCCGCTCATGTCGGAAGCACCGGCGGACAGTGCAGTCACGACGCTGCCCAGGCTACGGCCGCCCAGAATGTAGTCAGAAAGGTTGTTGGTGGAGCGATAGGCCATCAAGCCGATCAGCACCATTGCTGCGATGTAGATCACGAACGTGATCAGTGTTGGATTGCTTACGCTCATTATGTGACGCCCTGGCTTTGTTTTTATGTAGCGGCGGCTGGTGAACCGCTCGCAAACGGTGACGTTTGACAGACGATCCGGAATCCCGCGCATTTATGACTGATGTTTCCCCAGGAAAGCCATCAGCCGGTACACCGGACTCTTGATCTGGTTGCACCTTGGGCGCGAATGCTATTCAACAAAGCAAATAAGGTGCAACCCATTTCTCGGGAATAAGTTGCACCCAGTCGGAAAAATAATTTGAAGACCGTTTTTTGCTCCTTTTCGGAGCAAGAACCGGCAGCTACCAAACTAAAAGACACCAAGTAGACGCCGTACTTTCGTACCAGAATTTATTTCCTGACGAGCTGCGTATTATTCCGACAAAAAAAGGGTTGCACCCGGTTGCACCTCAACAGTCGCACGGCTAATCTTGCGGCCAGCTGATGCCACGCGGTCGTGGCAAACATGAGGATAAAAACATGGCTACCACCACCCTTGGCGTCAAACTTGACGACCCGACCCGCGAACGCCTCAAGGCCGCCGCGACCTCGATTGATCGTACGCCGCACTGGCTGATCAAGCAGGCAATTTTCAATTACCTGGAAAAACTCGAGGGTGGTGCAACCCTGACCGAGCTGAGCGGTTTGACCAAGGATTCCGACGATGCCGTCGATGCGCCTCTGGATCACGCCCACCAGTGCTTCCTCGAATTCGCCGAAAGCATCCTGCCGCAATCGGTACTGCGCGCGTCGATCACCGCCGCTTACCGTCGCCCGGAACCTGAAGTCGTTCCGATGCTGATCGAACAGGCGCGCCTGCCGGCACCGATGGCCGAAGCCACCAATAAACTCGCCGCGTCCATCGCGGAAAAACTGCGCAACCAGAAGAGCGCTGGCGGCCGTGCCGGCATCGTTCAGGGCCTGCTGCAGGAATTCTCCCTGTCTTCCCAGGAAGGCGTGGCGCTGATGTGCCTGGCCGAAGCGCTACTGCGTATCCCGGACAAAGGCACCCGCGACGCCCTGATCCGCGACAAGATCAGCACCGGCAACTGGCACCCGCACCTGGGCAACAGCCCGTCGCTGTTCGTCAACGCCGCGACTTGGGGGCTGCTGCTGACTGGCAAGCTGGTGTCCACGCACAACGAAGCAGGTTTGACCTCGTCCCTGAGCCGCATCATCGGCAAGAGCGGCGAGCCGATGATCCGCAAGGGCGTCGACATGGCCATGCGCCTGATGGGCGAGCAGTTCGTCACCGGCGAAACCATCGCGGAAGCCCTGGCCAATGCGAGCAAGTTCGAAACCAAGGGCTTCCGCTACTCCTATGACATGCTCGGCGAAGCCGCACTGACCGAGCACGACGCCCAGAAGTACCTGGCCTCGTACGAACAAGCCATCCACTCGATCGGCAAAGCGTCCCACGGCCGTGGGATTTATGAAGGCCCGGGTATTTCCATCAAGCTGTCTGCACTGCACCCGCGTTACAGCCGTGCGCAGTACGAGCGCGTGATGGATGAGCTGTACCCGCGCCTGCTGTCGCTGACCTTGCTGGCCAAGCAATACGACATCGGCTTGAACATCGACGCCGAAGAAGCCGACCGCCTCGAGTTGTCGCTGGATCTGCTCGAGCGCCTGTGCTTCGAGCCACAGCTGACTGGCTGGAACGGCATCGGTTTTGTGATCCAGGCTTACCAGAAGCGCTGCCCGTACGTAATCGACTACGTGATCGACCTGGCTCGCCGCAGCCGTCATCGCTTGATGATCCGCCTGGTAAAAGGCGCGTACTGGGACAGCGAAATCAAGCGCGCCCAGGTCGAAGGCCTGGAAGGCTACCCGGTCTACACCCGCAAGGTGTACACCGACGTTTCCTACATCGCTTGCGCACGCAAACTGCTGTCGGTGCCGGAAGTCATTTACCCGCAGTTTGCCACGCACAACGCCCACACACTGTCGGCCATTTATCACATCGCCGGTCAGAACTATTACCCGGGCCAGTACGAGTTCCAGTGCCTGCACGGCATGGGCGAACCGCTGTACGAACAAGTTGTAGGCAAAGTTTCCGAAGGCAAGCTGAACCGTCCGTGCCGCGTGTACGCTCCGGTTGGCACCCACGAAACCCTGCTGGCGTACCTGGTGCGTCGCCTGCTGGAAAACGGCGCGAACACCTCGTTCGTCAACCGTATCGCCGACCAGTCGATTTCCATCCAGGAACTGGTGGCCGATCCGGTAGCCAGCATTGAGCAGATGGCAACCGTGGAAGGTGGCTTCGGCCTGCCGCACCCACGCATTCCGCTGCCGCGTGATCTGTATGGTTCCGAGCGTGCCAACTCCAGCGGCATCGACATGGCCAACGAACACCGCCTGGCGTCGCTGTCCTGCGCCTTGCTGGCCACCGCGCACACTCACTGGAAAGCCGCGCCGATGCTCGGTTGCGCTTCCAGCACCGAAGCGCCGGCACCGGTCTTGAACCCGTCCGACTTGCGTGATGTGGTCGGCCATGTACAAGAAGCCACCGTCGAAGACGTCGACAACGCCATCCAGTGCGCCCTCAACGCCGCACCGATCTGGCAGGCCACCCCGCCCGCCGAGCGCGCCGCGATCCTGGAACGCGCCGCCGACTTGATGGAAGCCGAAATCCAGCCGCTGATGGGCCTGCTGGCTCGCGAAGCCGGCAAGACCTTCGCCAACGCTATCGCCGAAGTGCGTGAAGCCGTGGACTTCCTGCGTTATTACGCGGTGCAGGCACGCAACGATTTCACCAACGACGCTCACCGTCCGCTGGGTCCAGTGGTGTGCATCAGCCCGTGGAACTTCCCGCTGGCGATCTTCAGTGGTCAAGTCGCTGCTGCATTGGCCGCCGGTAACCCGGTATTGGCCAAGCCTGCTGAACAGACGCCGCTGGTCGCGGCTCAAGCCGTGCGCCTGCTGCTCGAAGCCGGTATTCCAGAAGGCGTTTTGCAATTGCTGCCGGGCCGTGGCGAAACCGTTGGTGCCGGCCTGGTCGGCGATGATCGCGTCAAAGGCGTGATGTTCACCGGTTCCACCGAAGTCGCTCGCCTGCTGCAACGCAACATTGCCGGTCGCCTGGACAACCAGGGTCGTCCAATCCCGCTGATCGCCGAAACCGGTGGCCAGAACGCAATGATCGTCGACTCGTCGGCACTGACCGAACAAGTGGTGATCGACGTAGTTTCCTCGGCGTTCGACAGCGCCGGCCAACGTTGCTCGGCCCTGCGCGTATTGTGCTTGCAGGAAGATTCCGCCGACCGCGTCATCGAAATGCTCAAAGGCGCGATGGCTGAAAGCCGTCTCGGCAACCCTGAGCGCCTGTCTGTGGACATCGGCCCGGTGATCGACGCCGAAGCCAAGGCGGGTATCGAGAAGCACATCCAGGCCATGCGCGACAAAGGTCGCAGCGTGTACCAGGTGGCCATCGCCGATGCCGAGGAAGTCAAACGCGGCACCTTCGTGATGCCGACGCTGATCGAACTGGAAAGCTTCGACGAACTGCAGCGTGAAATCTTTGGCCCGGTGCTGCACGTGGTTCGCTACAAGCGCAAGGACATCGATCAACTGATCGCTCAGATCAACGCTTCCGGCTACGGCCTGACGCTGGGCGTGCACACCCGCATCGACGAAACCATCGCCAAGGTGATCGACAACGTCAACGCCGGTAACGTCTACGTCAACCGCAACATCGTCGGTGCCGTGGTCGGCGTGCAGCCGTTCGGCGGCGAAGGTTTGTCGGGTACCGGCCCGAAAGCTGGTGGCCCGCTGTACCTGTACCGCTTGCTGTCGACGCGTCCTGCCGATGCGATCGAACAATCCTTCGCTCGCGGTGATGCTGCCGCAGCACCGGACGTTCGTCTGCGCGACGCCATGAGCAAGCCGCTGACTGCCCTGAAGGCCTGGGCCGACAGCAACAAATTCGCCGACCTGAGCACCCTGTGCGTACAGTTCGCCGCGCAATCGCAAAGCGGTATCACCCGCCTGCTGGCCGGCCCGACCGGCGAACGCAACAGCTATGCGATCCTGCCGCGTGAACACGTGCTGTGCCTGGCGGAAGTCGAAGGCGACCTGCTGACGCAACTGGCGGCGGTACTGGCTGTCGGTGGTTCAGCGGTTTGGCCGGAAGCTGAGCTGAGCAAGGCGCTGTTCGCACGCCTGCCGAAGGATATTCAGGCACGCATCAAGCTGGTTTCCGACTGGAACAAGGACGAACTGGTGTTTGATGCGGTTCTGCATCACGGCCATTCCGACCAGTTGCGCGCGGTTTGCCAACAGGTTGCCAAGCGTGCCGGCGCCATCGTTGGCGTGCAGGGTCTGTCGCAAGGTGAATCCAACATTGCGCTGGAACGTCTGGTGATCGAGCGTGCGTTGAGCGTTAACACCGCTGCGGCGGGTGGTAATGCGAGCTTGATGACTATCGGCTAAATAGTTGTAAAGCCAGGCTCCCGCAATGGGTGCCTGGTTTGTTAGACGCAAGATCTTTTGCTTCTCCATCACCAGGATCAATCATCCTGTTCAGCCTCTATTCGCACGCCTAGACTCGGTCCACTCCAATAAAAGGTAGGCCGCCATGTCCGAGACGTTGCTCAGTTCCCGCAATCTGGCTTTCGAGCTGTATGAAGTCCTCGATGCCGAGGGCCTGACCCAGCGTGAGCGTTTTGCCGAACACAACCGCGAAACCTTCGATGCGGCCATTGGCACCGCCCGCAGCATCGCCGAGAAGTTCTTCGCCCCGCACAACCGCAAGGGCGACGAGAACGAGCCGCGCTACGAGAATGGTCAGGCGATTCTGATTCCGGAAGTGAAACCGGCGGTGGATGCCTTCCTTGAAGCCGGCTTCCTCAACGCCGCGCGCAGTTTCGAGGCGGGAGGCATGCAGCTTCCTACACTGCTCTCCCAAGCCTGCTTCGCACACTTCCAGTCGGCCAACGCCGCGTCGACGTCTTATCCGTTCCTGACCATGGGCGCGGCCAACCTGATCGAAAGCTTCGGCACCGACGAGCAGAAGCGCCGCTTCCTGCAACCGATGATCGACGGGCGCTTCTTCGGCACCATGGCCCTGACCGAACCGCACGCGGGCTCCTCGCTGTCGGATATTCGTACCCGCGCGGAACCTGCGTCCGACGGCACTTATCGCCTCAAGGGCAACAAGATCTTCATCTCCGGTGGCGATCACCCGCTGTCGGAAAACATCGTGCACATGGTGCTGGCCAAACTGCCGGACGCGCCGGCCGGGGTGAAGGGCATTTCACTGTTCATCGTGCCCAAGTTTCTGGTCAACGATGACGGCAGCCTCGGCAAGCGCAATGACGTGCTGCTGGCGGGCCTGTTCCACAAGATGGGCTGGCGCGGTACCACGTCCACCGCGCTGAACTTCGGCGATAACGGCGAATGCGTCGGCTATCTGGTGGGCAAGCCGCACCAGGGCTTGAGCTACATGTTCCAGATGATGAACGAGGCGCGGATCGGCGTCGGCATGGGCGCGGTAATGCTGGGTTACGCCGGCTATCTGTATTCGCTGGAATACGCCCGCGAACGTCCGCAGGGCCGCGTGCCGGACAGCAAGGACCCGAACACCGCGCCGGTGCCGATCATTAACCACGCCGACGTCAAACGCATGCTGCTGACGCAAAAGGCTTACGTCGAAGGTTCGTTCGACCTCGGCCTCTACGCGGCGCGGCTGTTCGATGACACCACAACCCTGGAGACCGAAACCGAACGCAAACAGGCCCATGAACTGCTGGACCTGCTGACGCCGATCGTAAAATCCTGGCCATCAGAGTTCTGCCTGAAGGCCAACGAACTGGCGATCCAGATTCTCGGTGGCCACGGTTACACCCGCGAATATCCGGTGGAGCAGTACTACCGCGACAACCGCCTGAACCCGATTCATGAAGGCACCCACGGGATTCAGTCGCTGGACCTGTTGGGCCGCAAACTGGCGCAAAACAGCGGTGCCGGGCTCAAGCAACTGATCCGCCTGATCGCCGACACCGCCGAGCGCGCCCAGGCGTTTGATTCGCTGACACCATTGCGCGAACCACTGGAAAGACTGGTGGCACGCCTGCAAACCGTGACCATCGGCCTGCTGAGTGATCTGGCGCAGGGCAAGGTCAACAGCAGCCTGGCGAATTCCGCGTTGTACCTGAAAGTGTTCGGTCACACGGTGATCGGCTGGCGCTGGCTGGAACAGGCAATTCGCGCCGAAGAAGGGTTGGCCAAGGGTAATGCGGTGGATGCGAGTTTCTATAAAGGCAAGTTGCAGGCGGCGCGCTACTTCCTGACGTGGGAAGTGCCGGGTTGTCATCATGAGCTGGCGATTCTTGAGGCTCGGGATGATGTTTGTCTGGGCATGCAGGATGAGTGGTTCTGACGACCAGCAAATATTTGTGGCGAGGGAGCTCGCTCCCGCTGGAGTGCGGAGTGCTCCCAAATCCGGCAATTGAGGTGTATGTGATGCACCGTGTTGCCTGTACTTGCGACTGCTTCGCAGCCGAGCGGGAGCAAGCTCCCTCGCCACAAAGTTGTCTCTCAGCCCAGCTTGAACCCGCCCATCTGCCGCGCCAGATCATCCGCCAACCGCCGCAACGTCTGACAGTCTTCACGGCAGGCTCTTACCTCGCCTGCGGTGGCGCGGGCCAGATCGGAAATCCCCTGCACATTACGGTTGATCTCTTCGGTCACCGCCGACTGCTCTTCCGTCGCCGTCGCCACCTGATGGTTCATGTCACTGATGCGCTCGACCTGTCCGGTAATCGCGGTCAACGAGGCTCCGGTTCGCTGGCTCGATTCGACACCTGTGCCCGTCGCGGCTTGACCGCTATGCATCGATGAAACCGCGTTCTCCGCGCCTTGCTTGAGACTGCCAATCATCTGCTGAATCTCATCGGTAGACGATTGCGTACGCCGCGCCAGGGTCCGCACTTCGTCGGCAACCACCGCGAACCCACGCCCCATGTCCCCCGCCCGCGCGGCTTCGATGGCCGCATTGAGCGCCAGCAAGTTGGTCTGCTCGGAAATCCCGCGAATCACCGCCAGCACCTGATCGATGGACGCCACCTGGTGGGCCAGTTCACCCACCGCACTGGCGGCAACACCGATTTCATCGGACATGCTTTCGATATGCCGGATCGAACCGCCGACCACTTCTCGCGCCTGCATTGCCTCATCGCGAGCAGTTTGCGACGCGACGGCCGCGTTGCCGGCGTTCTGCGCAATTTCCTGAACGGTCAGGCCCATCTCGTGGACGGCCGTGGCGACCATGTCGGTCATTTCCTGCTGACGACCGGAGCGTTCGGCGGTGTTGTCCACCACCCGCGCCACTTGACCCACAGCGGTGCGCAAGCGTTCGCTGGTGGTCAGCACTTCGCCGATCATCTCGCGCTGGCTTTCAAGGAAGCGATTGAACCCACGCGCCAGATCACCCAGCTCATCGGCGCGGCTGGAATCCAGTCGATGGGTCAAATCTCCCCCACCGCTACCGATGGCTACCAGCGCCGCTGTTACCTGACGAATCGGTCGCACCAGCCCACGGGCCAGCAACACCACCAGCAACAGGCACACCAATGCCACCGCCAGGCCGATACCGCTGCTCATCCACATGGCACGACGAGCTTCGGCGTAGATCTGCGACTGTGGCACTTCGGCCACCAGGGTCCAGCCGAGATCGCGCAATGGCAGGCTCAACGCGAAGAAGTCTTCGCCGTCGCGCTGGAAGCCGCTGGTGGCGGCAGCTTTTTGACTCATCACTGCTTGTGCCGCCGCGGCACCAATCTGCTCGGTCAGGGTGCGTTTACCGCTGAATTGCGCTTCGGGATGGACCTGGATCAAACCGTCGGAACGCACGAGATAGACCTTGCCACGCTCCCCGAAGCTGAAGTTGTGAATCAGCTCGGACAGCTCTTTCACGCTCAGCCCCAAGCCAGCGACGCCCACGACCTTACCGGCTTGCTCGACCTTGATGTCGATGAAAAGCGCCAATTCTCCCGTGGCGGTGTCATTGTCGATATTGAGAGTGCGCGGCTGATTACTGTCGAGAAACGAGTAGAACCAGGCGTCTTTTGGGTTCGCGCGACTGAGGGTGCGATCCAGGCCTTTTTCGCTAATGTAGTGGTTTGACGCGGTGCCGATAATCAGCGCAGTAAAGGCTTTGTGTTCGGCGCGGATGCCTTCCAGATAGGTGGCGAAGGTATTGGTCTGCGCACTGTCTTCGCCGGTGGCCAGCCAGTCACGCACCATGCTGTTGCTGGCGATGTCCTTGGCGGCAGTGAGCGGTTGAACAAGGATGCGTTCGATGTCGTTGCGCATCGCTTCGATGCTCGACGGCAAGGCTTGCTCGACCAAATAGCTCTGGGCGAGGCGGTTGACCACGAGGGTATATATGCCAACCACGATCAGGATACTGACGAGCAGGGCGGTGCCCATACTCAGGATCAACTGCCATTGAATACTGCGTCGCCAGAACTGCATGGAGCACCCCCAAAGAATAAGAGGCTGAAACACTGCAACAGCCGTGCCGATTGTATACAACGCAACCGACAATCTATTCTTTGGTTGTGCGCAAAGCCGATCAGGCCTGATTGATCGTCTTGGAGATCACTTCAACCGTGGCGCTGACTTGCTCTTGGTAACGGTCGAGTTCGAGCTTGTGCTGCTTTTGCATTTCAATCTGCTGGGAGCACAGATTCATCGCGGCCAGAACCAGCAGTCGGTCACCGATCAGCGTCGGGTACTTTCTTTTGGTGTCGGCCAGGGCAGCCTTCAACATCATGGCCGCGTCCAGCAGGGTCTGCTCTTCCCCGGCCGGAGCCTTGATCGAATAGTCCTCCCCCAGGATCGAGACGACTTTCACACCCGGGCCGTAACTCATGCGCTGACTGGGCCAGCGCTGACACGCTCAACCAGGGCCTGGATGCGTGCGGCGGTGGCGCCTTGCTTCTCTTCCTGCTCCATCAGGCTCAGTTGCAGGCTTTCGTTTTCATCCTTGGCCTGAGCCAGTTCGGCGCTCAGGGTCTGGTTGGTGCCGAGCAGGGTCTGGTTCTGTTGTACCAGGTCGCTGACCAGCTGTTCCAATTGGCTTAGGGATGCTTCCAACATTTTGATTTTCCAGGCATTTTCAAAGGGCGCGTACGATAAAGAAAAGTCACCGCGGATGCCAGGGTTATACGGGCGCAAGGCCTTGATTTTCCTGACGAGTGACCGCTCTCGCGAACTGTAGAGACTGTGATTGGCCCATCTGGTTCCTGCACTTCGTCGCCATGGCATTTGTGCGGCAAAACTGCGCAGGGACTCAAGACTTTAGTCACATGACCGATAAGTCATTCATACGTCAGCCTCGCCACCGCTCTGGTGCGCCCTTTTCGGTAAACACCATGTCCCTTCGTAATATGAATATCGCACCGCGAGCGTTCCTCGGTTTTGCCCTGATTGGCGGTTTGATGATGCTTTTGGGCGTGTTTGCCTTGAACCAGATGAGCAAGATCCGCGACGCTGCCGAGGACATCACCGTCAGCAGCGTACCGAGCATCAAGAGCCTCGACGAGTTCACCCAACTGACCCTGCGCCTGCGCGTGCTGTCCTACCGTTTGCTGGTCAACCGTGAGCCGGATGTTCAGCAAAAAACCATGGAATTGCTGGAGATGCGCAATCAGCAGATCCGCGCCGCCCAAGCGACGTACGAAAAGCTGATCAGCAGCCCGCAAGAACGCGCCACCTACGATCAATACGTGCAGTTGCTGGCGCAATACCGTCAGATCGAAGACCGGATGAAAACCCTGTCGCGCAACAATCAGGTCGATGAGCTGCGTAGCCTGCTCAATGCTGATTTGCTGAGCAACTCCGAAGCGGTCAATACCGTGCTGAACAAGCTGCTTGAGATCAACACCCAGCAGACTCTCGACACCAACCAGCAAGCCGCCGACCAATACGACTCGGCGTTCAACCTAGTGGTGACCCTGCTCGTCATCGCGACCGGCCTGACCATTTTGTTCGCCTGGTTACTGACCAACAGCATCACCAAGCCAATCGCCAATGCGTTGAACGCTGCCGAACAAATCGCGGAAGGCAACCTGACGCGCCCGATCACCGTCGACGGTGAAGACGAGGCCGGTCGCTTGCTGCTGGCGATGTCGAAAATGCAGGACAAGCTGCGCGACACCCTGCAACGGATTTCCGGTTCGGCCACTCAGCTGGCGTCCGCCGCCGAAGAACTCAACAGTGTCACCGACGAAAGCGCCCGTGGCCTGACCCAGCAGAACAACGAGATCGAACAGGCCGCCACGGCGGTCAACGAAATGACCAGCGCTGTGGAAGAAGTCGCACGTAATGCGGTCAGCACCTCCGAAGCTTCGAAAAACGCCACCACATCCGCCGGTGACGGTCGTGATCTGGTACAGGAAACCGTCAGCGCCATCGAACGCATGAGCGCCGATGTACAGAGCACCGCGACGTTGATTGGTGACCTGGCAAATGAATCCCGTGACATCGGCAAGGTGCTGGATGTGATTCGCGGTCTGGCCGACCAGACCAACCTGCTGGCCTTGAACGCCGCGATCGAAGCAGCACGTGCCGGTGAGGCCGGGCGTGGATTTGCCGTGGTTGCCGACGAAGTGCGAGCGCTGGCCCATCGCACCCAACAATCGACCAGCGAAATCGAACGCATGATCGGCAGCATCCAGAGCGGTACCGAACACGCTGTGGATTCGATGCGCAACAGTACCGAGCGCGCCGAGTCGACCCTGAACATCGCCCGCGGCGCTGGAATGTCGCTGGACACCATCAACAGCGCCATCGTCGAAATCAACGAGCGCAACCTAGTGATCGCCAGCGCCGCCGAAGAGCAGGCGCAAGTGGCCCGTGAAGTGGATCGCAATCTGGTGAACATTCGTGATCTGTCGGTGCAATCAGCCACCGGCGCCAACCAGACCAGCGCGGCAAGCAATGAGTTGTCGCGATTGGCGGTGGATCTGAACACGATGGTTGGGCGGTTTAGCCTGTAACCCCCCTCTTGTAGGAACGAGCTTGCTCGCGATGAATTCAATGACGGCGCGCTGAATCAGACAGCACGCGTCATCGTTGACGTCCATCGCGAGCAAGCTCGCTCCTACAAGGGTTCGGTGACGACGCAAAAGCTTTTTGACAGCATCACATTTCAACAGGTTAGAATCGCTGGCACGCAGACTGCATGGTCAGTTTGTGCCCGCCTTTCAGCTTTCTGGAGTACTGCCTTTGAATGCGACGACCATCAACAGCCTGTTCTTGATCGGCGCGTTGCTGGTAGGTGCGAGCATTCTGGTGAGCTCACTTTCGTCCCGCCTCGGCATCCCGATTCTGGTGATCATCCTGGCTGTCGGCATGGCGGCGGGTGTCGATGGCGCCGGTCTTCTTTTTGATAACTACCCAACGGCCTACCTGGTCGGCAACCTCGCGTTGGCGGTGATCCTGCTCGACGGCGGTTTGCGCACGCGAGTATCGAGTTTCCGCGTGGCGCTATGGCCGGCGCTGTCGCTGGCCACGGTCGGCGTGTTGATCACCACCGGGCTGACCGGCATGGCTGCGGCCTGGCTGTTCGACCTGAACCTGATTCAAGGCCTGCTGATCGGCGCCATCGTCGGCTCAACCGACGCCGCGGCGGTGTTCTCATTGTTGGGCGGCAAAGGCCTGAACGAGCGGGTGACCGCCAGCCTTGAAATCGAATCCGGCAGCAACGACCCGATGGCGGTGTTCCTCACCGTGACCCTGATCGACATGCTCGCCAGCGGCCAGACTGGCCTGCACTGGAGCCTGCTGACCCACCTGCTGCGCGAGTTCGGCATCGGTGGCGTCATCGGCCTGGGCGGGGGCTGGCTGATGCTGCAACTGGTCAACCGGATCAACCTCGCCACCGGCCTGTATCCGATCCTGGTCATCGCCGGCGGTCTGGTTGTATTTGCCCTGACCAATGCCTTGCACGGCAGCGGCTTCCTCGCGGTGTATCTGTGCGGCCTGGTGATCGGCAACCGTCCGGTGCGCAGCCGGCACGGTATCTTGCACATGCTCGATGGCATGGCCTGGCTGGCGCAGATCGGCATGTTCCTGGTGCTGGGGCTGCTGGTGACGCCTCACGACCTGCTGCCGATCGCCTTGCCGGCACTGGCTCTGGCACTGTGGATGATTCTGTTTGCCCGGCCGCTGTCGGTGCTGGTTGGCCTGCTGCCGTTCAAGGCGTTCCATGGCCGCGAGAAGGCATTCATTTCCTGGGTTGGCCTGCGCGGCGCGGTCCCGATCATTCTGGCGGTGTTCCCACTGATGGCTGGCCTGCCCAACGCCCAGCTGTACTTCAACCTCGCCTTCTTTATCGTGCTGGTGTCGCTGCTGGTGCAAGGCACAAGCCTGCCGTGGGTTGCCAAGCTGTTGAAGGTGACAGTGCCGCCCGAGCCGGCGCCGATTTCTCGTTCGGCCCTGGAAGTGCACGTCACCAGCGAGTGGGAGCTGTTCGTTTATCGCCTCGGTGCCGAGAAATGGTGCATCGGATCACCCCTTCGCGAACTGAAAATGCCCGAAGGCACCCGCATCGCGGCCCTGTTTCGTGGCCAGCAACTGCTCCATCCGTCGGGTAGTACGGTGCTGGAAGTCGATGATTTGCTGTGTGTTATCGGCCATGAACACAACCTTGCGGCCCTCGGAAAACTGTTCAGCCAGGCGCCGCAACGAGGCCTCGATTTGCGCTTCTTCGGCGACTTCGTACTCGAAGGAGACGCCCAGCTGGCTGCGGTTGCTGCCCTGTACGGGTTGAAGGTCGAAGGCATCGATCCGGAGATGTCCCTGGGGCACTTTATTGCCCAGAAAGTCGGCGGTGCGCCTGTGGTCGGTGACCAGGTGGAATGGAACAACACCATCTGGACCGTCGCGGTCATGGAAGGGAACAAGATCGGCAAAGTGGGCGTCAGATTCCCCGAAGGAAGTCGCCCGGGTCCGGGCTTGTTCCTCTAAACTCCATTCTTCGCCTCGTATTTGATCGGTCTTTATGTCAAGCCTGCGCACCTTTTTTATCATGGCCCTGCTGGGCCTGAGCCTCTCCGTCGGCACGCTACAAGCCGCCGAACCGCCCACCCGCGAATCCGTGCAGACCAGTCTGGACAAGATCGCCGACCGCAAGCTGCCGGAGGCGGATCAAAAGGCTTTGCAGTCCGTTCTGCAAGGCACGCTGACGCAGCTCAACAACCGACGTGATTACGAGCAGAAACTCAGCGACCTCAAGGCGCAACTGGCCACGGCGCCCAAGCAGACCGTCGAGAACCAGCGTGAGCTGACGCGTCTCAAGGCCAGTGCCGTGGTGCCGGTGGCGCAACGTTTTACCAAGGAGTCGATTCAGCAGCTCGAGCAAATGCTCACCGAGCGCTCGACCCAGCAGAGCGACCTGCAAAAGGCCCTGGCCGACGCCAACAGCCTGATCATCACCGCCCAGACTCGTCCCGAGCGCGCCCAGGCCGAGATTTCCGCCAGCCAGACGCGCATCCAGCAAATCAACAACATCCTCAAGACCGGTAAAGACGCGGGCAAGACCTTGAGCGCCGAGCAGCGCGACCAGCTCAACGCCGAACTGGCGGCCCTCAACGCCCTGATCCCGCTGCGTCGACAGGAACTGGCCGGCAATACCCAGTTGCAAGACCTGGGCAACAGCCAACATGACCTGTTGTCGGAGCGATCCGACCGCCTGGACCAGGAAATCCAGGACTTGCAAAGCCTGATCAATCAGAAGCGCCTGGCCCAGTCCCAGGAGACGGTGACGCAGCAATCCATCGAAGCGCAAAAGGCCGGTGGCAGCAGCCTGTTGGCTACCGAAAGCGCGGCCAACCTGAAGCTCTCGGACTACTTGCTCAAAAGCACTGACCGCCTCAACGAAGTTACCCAGCAGAACCTGCAGACCAAGCAACAGCTGGACAGCGTGACGCAAAGCGATTCCGCGCTGGACGAACAGATCAACGTGCTCAAGGGCAGCCTGCTGCTCTCGAAGATTCTCTATAAACAGAAACTGGCGTTGCCGCGTCTCAAGGTCGACCGCGACCTGGCCGACCAGATCGCTGACATTCGCCTGTATCAGTTCGAAGTCAGTCAGCAACGGGAGTTGCTCAGCAACCCGGCCACTTATGTCGACAACTTGCTGTCGACCCAGCCGCCCGAACAGGTCACACCGCAGCTACGCAAGAGCTTGCTGGAACTGGCGACCACCCGCGCCGACCTGCTGGAGCGTCTGAACCGTGAGTTGAGCGCGGTGCTCAACGAGTCCATCACCCTGCAACTGAACCAGAAACAACTGCTCAGCACCGCGCAAAACCTGCGGGCGACGCTGGACGAGCAGATGTTCTGGATTCCCAGCAACAAGCCGCTGGACCTGGAATGGATTCGCGCCGTGCCGGATCGCCTGGAACGTCAGGTCACGACACTGCCTTGGGCTTCCAGCCTCAGCGAACTGACCGACGGCCTGACCCAGCGGCCACTGCTGTTCCTGCCGCTGGCGTTGCTGATAGGGGCGCTGTTGTGGCGTCGCAAGAGTCTGTATGCCCGTTTGAACAAGGTTCACCAGGACATCGGCCACTTCAAGCGCGACAGCCAGTGGCACACGCCGCAGGCGATTCTGATCAACATCCTGCTGGCGATGCCGGTGGCGCTGGGCCTGGCCTTGTGCGGCCTCGCCCTGCAAATCGATGCCCGCGGGCAAAACGCGAACATGGGCGCGGCCCTGCTGCAAATGGCCCAGGCCTGGCTGGTGTTCTACACCGCGTACCGGATTCTGGCGCCGGGTGGCGTGGCCGAACTGCATTTCCGTTGGGAAAAGCCTCAGGTCGAATTCCTCCGAGGCTGGATCCGTCGCCTCGGCATCGTGGTCATGGCGCTGGTCGCGGTGGTTGCGGTTGCCGAACTGCAACCGGCAACACTGGCCGACGACGTGCTCGGCATGCCGGTGGTACTGACCTGCTACGCCATGATGACCTGGCTGCTCGGCCGCCTGCTGATCAGCAGCCCGACCCACGACAGCACGCCGCTGTTCCGCAAGTTCATGGCCATCATGTTCACCGCCCTGCCGGTCGCGTTGTTCGTGGCCGTGTGCTTCGGCTACTACTACACCGCGCTGAAACTCAGCGACCGGTTGATTAACACGCTGTACTTGCTGATGTTCTGGCTGGTGATCGAAGCCACGTTCGTGCGTGGCCTGAGCGTGGCGGCACGGCGCCTGGCCTACCAGCGGGCCCTGGCCAAACGTCAGGCGGCGAAAGAGGCCGGCGATGGCGAAGCGGTGATCGAAGAGCCGACCATGGACATCGAAAAGGTCAACGAACAGTCCCTGCGCCTGATTCGTCTGGCACTGCTCGGTGGCTTCATGGCGTTACTGTACTGGGTCTGGGCCGACCTGATCACCGTGTTCTCGTACCTGGACAACATCACCCTCTACGAATACACCAGCGGCACCGGCGCCAACATGAGCATGGTGCCGATCAGCATTGGCGACATGCTTGGCGCGCTGATCATCATCGGTATCACCTTCGCCCTGGCGCGCAACCTGCCCGGTCTGCTCGAAGTGTTCGTGCTATCGAAGTTGAACCTGGCCCAGGGCAGCGCCTACGCCACCACCACGTTGCTGTCCTACGTGATTGCCGGTGTCGGTTTCGTCTCGACGTTGTCGACCCTCGGCGTAAGTTGGGACAAGTTGCAATGGCTAGTGGCCGCGCTGTCGGTCGGCCTCGGTTTCGGCATGCAGGAGATCTTCGCCAACTTCATCTCCGGCATCATGATTCTGTTCGAGCGTCCGGTGCGGATCGGCGACACCATCACCATCGGCAACCTGTCGGGTACCGTGAGCAAGATCCGCATCCGCGCCACGACCATCACCGACTTCGACCGCAAGGACATCATCGTCCCGAACAAGACGTTCATTACCGGACAATTGATCAACTGGTCGCTGACCGACACCATCACCCGGGTGACCCTCAAGCTTGGCGTCGATTACGGCTCGGACCTGGATCTGGTGAAAGAGCTTCTGCTGAAGGCTGCGCGCGATAACCCGCGTGTACTGAAAGATCCGGAACCCCACGTGTACTTCCTGAACTTCGGCGAAAGCACCCTCGATCACGAGTTGCGCATGCACGTACGCGACCTGGGTGACCGCAACCCGGTACTCGATGAGGTCAACCGCTTCATCAACCGCGAGTTCAAGAAGCAGCACATCAACATCTCGTTCCGGCAAATGGAGGTTTACCTTAAGAACCTGCAAGGCCAGGAATACAAGATGGTGCCGATCGAACCGGAAGCGAAAACCATCGTGCCGCTGACGGATGGCAAACAACCACCGCAAATGCCACCTGCCGCCAAACTCGACTAACCGGCCTTTCCCCAGCAGAATGCTCGGACATTCTGCTGGAGCCGGCCCTTGAAAGCCCTCGACGAACTGACCTTCGATAATCGCTTCGACCGCCTGGGCGATACGTTTTCCGCCCATGTGCTGCCCGAACCGATCGACAATCCGCGCCTCGTAGTCGCCAGCCCTGCCGCCATGGCGCTGCTGGACCTCGACCCGGCCGCGGCCGAAACCCCGGAGTTCGCCGAGCTGTTCAGCGGCCACAAGCTCTGGGCCGACGCGGTTCCGCGGGCGATGGTCTATTCCGGGCATCAGTTCGGTTCGTATAACCCGCAACTGGGCGACGGGCGTGGCCTGTTGCTGGGCGAGGTGTACAACGAGGCTGGCGAACATTGGGACCTGCACCTCAAAGGTGCCGGCCAGACGCCGTTTTCACGCATGGGCGATGGCCGTGCGGTACTGCGTTCATCGATCCGCGAATTCCTTGCCTCCGAAGCCTTGCACGCCCTGAACATCCCGACCACGCGGGCGTTGTGCGTGATCGGCTCCGACACCCCGGTGTGGCGCGAGAAACAGGAACGCGCCGCCATGGTCCTGCGCCTTGCGCCGAGCCATGTGCGCTTCGGGCATTTCGAATATTTCTACTACACCAAGCGCCCCGAGAAGCAGAAAGAACTCGGCGATCACGTGCTGGCCATGCATTTCCCGGAATGCCTGGAGCAACCGGAACCGTATCTGGCGATGTTCCGCGAAATCGTCGAGCGCAACGCCGAGCTGATCGCCAAATGGCAGGCCTACGGTTTCTGCCACGGCGTGATGAACACCGACAACATGTCGATCCTCGGCATCACCTTCGACTTCGGCCCGTTCGCCTTCCTCGACGACTTCGACGCCAACTTCATCTGCAATCACTCGGATGATCAGGGCCGCTACTCCTTCAGCAACCAGGTGCCGATCGGCCAGTGGAACCTCAGCGCCCTCGCCCAAGCCCTGACGCCATTCATCAGCGTCGAAGCGTTGCGCGAAACCCTTGGCCTGTATTTGCCGCTGTTCCAGGCCCATTACCTGGACCTGATGCGCCGCCGCCTCGGTCTGACCACCGCTGAAGAAAACGACCAGAAACTGCTGGAACAACTGCTGCAATTGATGCAGAACAGCGGCGTCGATTACAGCCTATTCTTCCGTCGACTGGGCGAAGAGTCACCGCAAGCCGCAATCGCTCGTTTGCGCGATGACTTCGTCGACCTCAAGGGCTTCGATGCCTGGGGCGAGCTTTACATCGACCGGGTTGCCCGCGAAGGCGAGCTAAACCAGGAACAGCGCCGCAAGCGAATGCACGCGGTCAATCCGCTGTACATCCTGCGAAATTATCTGGCGCAAAAGGCGATCGATGCGGCGGAGAGTGGCGACTACTCAGAAGTGCGTCGCCTGCATGCCGTGCTGAGCAACCCCTTCGAGGAACAACCGGGGATGGAAAGCTACGCCGAGCGACCACCGGAATGGGGCAAGCATCTGGAGATCAGTTGTTCTTCGTGAAGACAGCATGTCATTGAAAATGTGAGCGAGTATCACCAAATAAGGACTACTCGCTTCTAACCGGACCACTCGTCATGACCGACCCACTCCTAATCCCTTGCCCTCACTGCAACGGCCTCAACCGCATCCCCGCCGAGCGTCTCAACGACCATCCCAAATGCGGTCGCTGCAAGGCCGAAGTCCTGCTGAACAAGCCTTTCGAGCTGAAACAGGGCGACTACGCCAGCCAGATCAAGGGCGACCTGCCGTTGCTGGTGGACGTGTGGGCGGATTGGTGTGGGCCGTGCAAGTCGTTTGCGCCGGTGTTTGAGCAGGCGGCGGGGCAACTGGCGGGCAAATGCCGATTGGCCAAGCTGGACAGTGAAGCGAATCAGCAGCTGTCGGCACAGCTGGGGATTCGCTCGATTCCAAGCCTGATCCTGTTCAAGAACGGCCGGGAAGTCGCACGCCAGAGCGGTGCCTTCCCGTTACCGCAATTGATGAGCTGGTTGCGTAGCCAAGGCATCTGAAGCCATACAAATCCTGTAAGAGCGAGCTTGCTCGCTCTTACAGTGGTTTGGTGTACCTGGCAGGTCAGGCATTTTCCAGCAGGTTGTGCAGTTCGACGAATTGCCGCGTCAGCTTGTGCCGTGGGTCGAGGTGGATCAAAGGCGTGTTGGCCTGGTGTGATTCACGCATGCGCACCGAACTTGCGAGGTACACCGGCAACACCGGCAGGCCTTCGGCGATCAGTTCGTCGAGGATTTGCTGGGGCAGGCTGGCACGGGCCTGAAACTGGTTGACGACGATGCCTTCCACTTCCAACCCTTCGTTATGGTCTTCCTTCAATTCTTCAATTTCTGCCAGCAGGCCGTACAGCGCCTGACGCGAGAAACTGTCGCAATCGAAGGGAATCAGCACACGATCGGCGGCAATCAACGCTGAAACCGCATAAAAATTCAGCGCAGGCGGCGTATCGAGATAAATCCGGTCATAGTCTTCGCTCAATTCTTCAAGCAATTTACGCAGCTTGTTGATCTTGTGCTTGGCCTCAAGTTTTGGCTGCAGATCCGCCAACTCAGCGGTAGCGGTCACGACGTGAAGGTTGTCGAACGGGGTTTCGTAGATGTCGACCTGATTCTTCTTGGAGAACGGCCCGGAAGACAGGGTCTGCTTGAAGAAATCGGCAATGCCCATCGGTATGTCGTTGCCGGTGAGCCCCGTCAGGTATTGAGTGGAGTTGGCCTGAGCATCGAGATCCACCAACAAGGTGCGATAACCCTCGCTGGCGCTGACTGCCGCCAAATTGCAGGCAATGCTGGATTTGCCCACGCCACCTTTCTGATTGAACACCACGCGCCGCATGTCTAAACCTCCGTGTATCAAAGAATGACCGAGTGTAGTGGTCCACAGCGTTGCTTCGCTACCTCGCAGGCATGGGACTACACGGTCAGTCGTCATCTCTTGCCAAAAATCCGGCAAACATCCCGTTCAATCGCAGCCAGAACCGACAGACGGGGTGATGAAAACGTGAATAATTGCCAAACGTTCAGTTTTTTGCGAACTAACCGGTACATCTCATTGAGCAAAATGTAACCAGCATTTGCTACACGTTCCCGGCACCGGGATAATGCGCACCACTCGGCGCCCAGCGCCACGCAGGTGTGCCGTGCATTTTGCGCCACTCACCGCATCAACGAAGCCCGCAGGGGCGGGATGAATGTCAGTGATCAATTTCAACATCGCCCAATGGCGCGCGTGGGCCCCGGGGCTCGAAAGCGTGGACGATTGGCAGGCCTGGAGTCGACAACCGGTCGTGCTGCCGGTCAGCGATGCCGTTCCTGACGTATCGTTCCTGCCTGCGATGCAGCGCCGGCGCCTAAGCCGACTGGCGCGGATGGCGTTCTGTGTCGGCTGGCCCCTGGCCGAAGGCCGCCAGGACCTGCCGCTGGTCTTTGTTTCCCGGCATGGCGAAACGCCGCGCACCTTCGACATTCTCAGTGATCTGGCTGCCGAACAGCCGCTGTCGCCGACGCAGTTCAGCCTGTCGGTGCACAACGCGATTATCGGCCTGTGGTCGATCATGCGCGGCGAAACCAGCGAAATGACCGCCCTCGCCGCCGCTGGGGACGGCCTCGAACACGGCATGCTGGAGGCGGCGGCCCTGCTCAATGAAGGCGCGCCAGCCGTATTGCTGGTAGTGACCGAAGAACAACCACCCGAGGCTTACTCGACGTGGATCGATGACGTGCCGTTCCCCTACGCCGTCGGCCTGCTGATCACGCCCGGCAATGACTGGCAGCTGTCTCTGAACAGCCCCACGGATGCGTTGTCCAAACCCCGTTGGCCCCACGCCCTGAATCTGTTGAGCGCGCTGTTGGGTCAGCAAATCACCTGCCAACATGCCTGGAAAAATCGTGTATGGACCTGGCAACGCAATCCATGACCGAAAAGAACCGCGACGCCTATCACTGGCGCCTGCTGGCCACCGCCGCAAGCTTCGCCCTGTTCGGGCTGGGCGGGTTGTGCCTGCGCGTGGTTGTTTTCCCCCTCCTCGCCTGCCTGCCGGGCGATGCCCGGACTCACCGGCTGCGCGCGCAGCAGACGGTCAGCCGCTGCTTCTGGTTTTTCGTGCAGTTCATGGCCCGCGCCGGCGTGCTCACTTATGACATTCAGGGCGCAGAGAAACTCGGGCGCCCGGGGCAGATGATCATCGCCAATCACCCGTCGCTGATCGACGTGGTATTCCTGATCGGGCTGGTGCGCCACGCCAATTGCGTGGTCAAGCAAAGCCTCTGGGAAAACCCCTTCACCCGCGGCCCGCTGCGGCGCACCGAATACATCAGCAACGACGGCAGCATGGACATGCTCGATGCCGCCGCCGACGCACTGAAAGAGGGTCAAACCCTGATCATCTTTCCCGAGGGTACCCGCACCCAACCGGGCCAGGCGCCGGCCTTTCATCGGGGGGGAGCGGCAATTGCCGTGCGGGGTGCGAAAATCCTCACCCCCGTGGTGATCAAGGTCAATCCGACCACATTGACCAAGGCCGAGCCCTGGTACCGGATCCCCAAACGTCGCGTGCACTTCAGTTTCCGCGTCGGGGCCGATATAGACCCACAAGCCTTCGCCGCGCTGGGCCCTGCCCCTCAGGCCTCGCGCAAGCTCAACGATTATCTGCATTCTTACTTTATCAAGGAGCTCGCCGAAGATGAGCGATCTGCACCGTGAAATCAAAGACCTGATCATCGAAGCCCTCGGCCTCGAAGACATCAGCGCCGAAGACATCGGCAACGACCAGACGCTGTTTGGCGAAGGCCTGGGCCTGGACTCGGTGGACGCCCTGGAGCTCGGCCTGGCCATCCAGAAAAAGTACGGCATCAAAATCGATGCCGACGCGAAGGACACCCGTAACCACTTCAGCAACGTGGCGAGCCTTGCGGCGTTCGTCACTGCAAAACAGGCAGCTTGAGACCGGACCATGCAAACTCGTGACGACATTTTCAACACACTGCGCGATGCCTTGGTCGAGCTGTTCGAACTGGACCCCGAGCGCGTGAGCCTCGAATCCAACCTGTACCAGGATCTGGAAATCGATAGCATCGACGCGGTCGATCTGATCGACCACATCAAACGCCAGACCGGCAAGAAAATCGCCGCCGAGGAATTCAAATCGGTGCGTACCGTCAGCGACGTGGTCGAGGCGGTCTACCGCCTGGTTCAACCCGCCGCATGAGCCGACTGATCGGCCTCGGCCTGCTGCTGGCGGGCCTGCTGTACCCCTTTGCGGTGTATTTCGGCATGGAGCACTTCGCACCGTGGCAGTTCGGCCTGCTGCTGGGCAGCCTGTGGCTGGCCCGCGCAGTGAGCGGCCGACACAAGCCCGGTAGCCTGTGGATGGCTTCGGCAGCGATTGTGTTTTGCCTGCTGCTGGCGCTGTTCGACAGCCCGGCGTTGCTGCGTTGGTACCCGGTATTGATCAGCGGTTTCATGCTGGCATTGTTCGGGTTGAGCCTGAAGTATGGCCCGCCGATGGTCGAACGCCTGGCCCGCTTGCGCGAGCCGGATTTGCCGGCCAAGGGCATTCGCTATACCCGCCAGGTGACCATCGCCTGGAGCATGTTTTTTCTCTGCAACGGTTTGTGCGCCGCCGCCCTGACACTGTGGGCGCCGCTGAGCTGGTGGATGTTGTACACCGGCCTGATTTCCTACGGATTGATAGGCCTGATGTTTGCCATTGAATGGCTGATACGACAACGGGTACGAGGCCACCCATGAATTGGATAAAACTTGAGCAGTTGCTGCTCAAGGCCGAGCCGAAGCGTGCCGTAACGGCCGAGCCGCCGCTCGATCACGCACATTTGTGCGAACAGGCCCTGAGCCTGGCTGCCGGCCTGCAAGCCCAGGGCGTGCGGCGCATGGCCGTGCACCTTGAAGATGCCGCTGACCTGGCGATTGCCCTGTTCGGTGCATGGCGTGCGGGGGTCAGCGTGTTGCTGCCGGCCGACCTGCAACCACAAACCCGTCAACGCTGGTCGAGCGAAGTGGATGTATGGCTGACCGATCAACCTGAAGATGCGCATCTGAGCGACTATCGGCACTCACCGCTGAGTGCCGCGGCACTGAATCTGGATCAATGTCGGCTGAGCCTGTGCACGTCCGGCTCCAGCGGCGAGCCCAAGCGCATCGAAAAAACCCTGCGGCAACTGGCCAATGAAGTTGAAGCCCTGGAACAGCTGTGGGGTGCCGATATCGGCCCGGCGTGCATCATCGGCAGCGTCGCCACCCAACACATCTACGGCCTGCTGTTTCGGGTGCTGTGGCCGCTGTGCGCCGGTCGCCCGTTTGTGCGCAAGCAACTGGCGTTTCCCGAAGACCTGCAACGCGCCAGCCGTGAACATCCAGCCTTCGCCTGGGTCGCCAGCCCGGCGCTGCTCAAGCGCATGGGCGACAATCTCGACTGGCCAGCATTGAGCGCGGTGCGCCGGGTATTTTCTTCCGGCGGTGCATTGCCGGCCGAAGCCGCGCAGAGCCTGCACCAACGTTTGCATCAATGGCCGACCGAAATCTTCGGCAGCTCGGAAACCGGCGGCATTGCCTGGCGCCAAGGCGAGCCACTCTGGCAGCCATTTGCGGACGTTGAACTGAGTCAGGACCAAGACGGCGCGCTGCTCATCGCCTCGCCGTATTTGCCCCCCGGTCATCTCGAACATACCGCCGATGCTGCACGGATCGCCGACGACGGCCGTTTCGAGCTGCTTGGACGGCTGGACCGGATCGTCAAACTGGAAGAAAAACGCATCTCGCTGCCGATGCTGGAGCAGGCGCTGACAGCGCACGACTGGGTTGCCGAAGCGCGGCTTGGCGTCGTCCAGGAAAACCGCGCGTCACTGGGAGCGTTGCTGGTCCTGAGCGACGCAGGCCTGCATGCCCTGCGCAATCAGGGTCGACGCACGCTCACCGAACAATTGCGCCAACACCTGAGCCAGCACTGCGAAACGCTAGCCCTGCCAAGACGCTGGCGTTTGCTGCGGCAAATGCCGCTGAACGCCCAAGGCAAGTTGCCTCAGGCCAATGTCGAAGCCCTGCTGCTGGCGCCACGCCCCAAGGCGCCGGAGGTCCTGGAACAGACCGAAACCGAAGGCGAGTGGAGCCTGCAACTGGCCGTGCCGCCGGATCTTGCCTATTTCAGCGGCCACTTCCCCACCGCCCCGATATTGCCGGGTGTGGTGCAGGTGGAATGGGCGCTGAACCTCGGCCAGCAATTGATGAACCTGCCGGAAAAATTTGCCGGCATGGAAGTGCTGAAATTCCAGCAACTGGTGCGTCCAGGTGATGAAGTCCAGCTGCACCTGCGTTTCGACCCGGTTCGCAGCAAACTGTACTTCGCCTATCGCAACGAAACCGCCACCTGCTCCAGCGGACGAATCTTGCTGGAGGCTGCGCATGCATAGCCCCTGCGCAATCATCCCCGTTTACAACCATGAAACCGCGATCACCACCGTGGTCGATGCACTGATCGCCTGCAACCTGCCGTGCATTCTGGTGGACGACGCCAGCAGCCCGGCGTGCGCCAGAGTGCTCGATCGACTGGCCCAACGCGAAATGGTTTACCTGATTCGCCTCGCTGAGAATGAAGGCAAGGGCGGCGCCGTGATGACCGGTCTGCGCGAAGCGTCGCGCCTGGGTTTCAGCCACGCCTTGCAGGTGGACGCCGACGGCCAGCATGACCTGCAAGACGTGCAGCGGTTCATCGAGCACTCGCGCGCCCACCCTTACGCGGTGATCTGCGGCTATCCGCAGTACGACGCCAGCGTGCCCAAGGGCCGACTGTACGCCCGCTACCTGACCCACGTCATGGTCTGGATCAACACCCTGTCGTTGCAGATTCGCGATTCCATGTGCGGCTTCCGTGTCTACCCGTTGCCGCCGGTTCTGGCGCTGATCGACACCGCGAAGATCGGCAAACGCATGGATTTCGACTCGGACATTCTGGTGCGCCTGGCCTGGCGCGGGCAACCGATGCAATGGCTGCAAACCAAGGTCCATTACCCCCTGGACGGTGTTTCGCATTTCCGCATGTTCCACGACAACGTGCTGATTTCGAGCATGCACACCCGCTTGTTCTTCGGCATGTTGTTGCGCTCGCCGATGATCCTCTGGCGACGGTGGCGCGCATGAACGCAGAAAAACAACACTGGGCCGACCGTGAGGAACGCGGCAGTTTCTGGCTGATGAAATTCACCGCGCTCGCCGCCAAGGTGCTCGGTCGCCGGCTGTTGAGCCCGTTGCTGTACGGCATCGTCCTGTACTTTTTCCTGTTCGGCCGCAGCGCCCGACTCAGCGCCTGGCAATACCAGCAGCGGCTCGCCGACTGGAGCGGCCGCAGCGAATTGCGCCCGACCCATTGGCGAGTGTTCGGCCAGTTCATGGCCTTCGCTGATTCCATGCTCGACAAGCTCGACGTGTGGAACGGCAAGCTGAGCATCGAGCAGATCGAAATCATCGACCCGGCGCTGCTGCGCAACCAGTTGCGCGGTACACGCGGGCAGATGCTGGTGGGCGCGCACCTGGGCAATCTCGAAGTCTGCCGTGCGCTGGCCGAGATCGGCGAAAAGGTCACCATGAACGTGCTGGTGCACACCAAGCACGCCGAACAGTTCAACCGTTTATTGGGCGAGGCCGGTGCAACCAATCTGCGTCTGATCCAGGTCAGCGAACTGGACCCGGTGATCATGCTGCAACTGCACGAACGCCTGGAGCGCGGCGAGTGGCTGGCGATTGCCGGTGATCGCGTGCCGCTGCATGGCGGGCGCAGCGTGACCGTGGATTTTCTGGGGCACCCGGCAAAATTTCCACAAGGGCCGTGGTTGCTGGCCGGCCTGCTGAAATGCCCGATCAACCTGCTGATGTGCCTGAAAAAACCCGACGGTGATTATCGCCTGACCATCGAACCGTTCGCGGACTCGATAACGTGGAAGCGCAGCGACCGCGAGCAGGTCATTCATCAGTGGGCCTCCCGCTACGCCGAGCGCCTGAGTCACTATTGCCTCGATGCGCCCCAACAATGGTTCAACTTTTACCCTTTCTGGAAGACCGATGACGACGCCAACGCTTGAGCCGGTAACCTTCGGCGAACTCCCTTTGCGCATCGAAGACGTGCTGGCCCTGGCCAACCGTCAGGCGCCGACGCAGTTGCAGAGCGACCCTGAGTACCGCGAGCGCATTGCCAAAGGCGCACGGTTCCTCGATTCCCTGCTGGACAAGGAAGGCGTGATCTACGGCGTGACCACCGGCTATGGCGATTCTTGTGTGGTGGCAGTGCCGCTGCATCACGTCGAAGCGCTGCCGCAGCATCTCTACACGTTCCACGGTTGCGGTCTGGGCAAACTGCTTGATGCCCAAGCCACCCGTTCGGTGCTGGCGGCGCGTTTGCAGTCGCTGTGCCACGGCGTTTCCGGAGTGCGCGTTGAACTGCTGGAGCGCCTGCAAGCGTTCCTCGAGCACGACATCTTGCCGCTGATTCCGGAAGAGGGCTCCGTGGGTGCCAGCGGTGATCTGACGCCGCTGTCCTACGTCGCCGCCACGCTGTCCGGCGAACGCGAAGTGATGTTTCGCGGCGAACGCCGACAGGCCGCCGACGTGCATCGTGAACTCAGCTGGCAGCCGCTGGTGCTGCGTCCGAAAGAAGCCCTGGCGCTGATGAACGGCACCGCCGTCATGACCGGCCTCGCCTGCCTGGCCTTTGCTCGTGCCGATTATCTGTTGCAACTGGCCACCCGCATCACCGCGTTGAACGTGGTCGCCCTGCAAGGTAATCCCGAGCATTTCGACGAGCGCCTGTTCGCCACCAAACCGCACCCGGGGCAGATGCAAGTCGCCGCGTGGCTGCGCAAGGATCTGGCGATCGATGCGCCAACCGCACCGCTGCATCGCCTGCAGGACCGCTACTCCCTGCGGTGCGCGCCACATGTGCTTGGCGTGTTGGCCGACAGCCTGAACTGGCTGCGTTCGTTCATCGAGATCGAGCTCAACAGCGCCAACGACAACCCAATCATCGACGCCGAAGCCGAGCGTGTTTTGCACGGCGGACACTTCTACGGCGGCCACATCGCGTTCGCCATGGACAGCCTGAAAAACCTCGTGGCCAATGTCGCCGACCTGCTGGATCGGCAGCTCGCGTTGCTGGTGGACGAGCGTTACAACCATGGCTTGCCAAGCAACCTGTCCGGCGCCACGGCCGACCGGGCGATGCTCAATCACGGTTTCAAAGCGGTGCAGATCGGCACCAGTGCCTGGACTGCCGAAGCGCTGAAAAACACCCTGCCGGCCAGTGTTTTCTCGCGTTCTACCGAGTGCCACAACCAGGACAAAGTCAGCATGGGCACCATCGCCGCCCGCGATGCGATTCGCGTGCTGGAGCTGACAGAACAAGTCGCCGCCGCCACGCTGCTCGCCGCCAACCAGGGCGTCTGGCTGCGCGGTCAGGCCGAAGATGCGCGACCGCTGCCACCAGCGCTCGCGGCCATGCATGAAGCGCTGGGCAAGGACTTCCCGCCTGTCATCGAAGACCGTGCGCTGGAAGGCGAATTGCGCCTGTGCCTGCAACGAATCGCCAAACAACACTGGAGGCTGCATGCGTAGCAAGGGAGTGCTGCACACCGATACGGAAATCCTCGTGCCGTTCTTTGACGTCGACAGCATGCACGTCGTCTGGCACGGCCATTACGTCAAATACCTGGAGATCGGCCGCTGCGCGTTGCTGGACAAGATCGGCCACAATTACACCGCAATGTCCGAGTCGGGCTACGCCTGGCCAGTGATCGACCTGCAACTGCGCTACGTGCGCGGCGCGGTGTTCGGCCAGAAACTGAACGTGCGCGCCAATCTGGTGGAGTGGGAGAACCGGTTGAAGATCAACTACCTGATCAGCGACCTGCAAACCGGAGAACGCCTGACCCGCGCGGTTTCCGTGCAGGTCGCGGTCGACATGAGCAATCGCGAGATGCAACTGGCTTCGCCGAAGGTCTTTACCGATGCGGTCGAGAGGGCCCTGCCATGATTTTCTGCCGCCCCCGTTCCCCTGTGGGAGCGAGCCTGCTCGCGATGGTCGTTAACGATGACGCTGGGCACCTGACTCTCCGCAGCGCACTCAGGCTTTTCGCGAGCAAGCTCGCTCCTACAGTGTTCTACGTGCTATTGGCGGCTCCGGGGCTCGCCCAGGCCTTCGACCTGCAACAACTCAGCGATCAACTGGCCAAGCCCGATGTCATCCACGGCAACTTCGTCCAGGAAAAACACCTGCGCGCCCTGTCCCAGCCGCTGACCAGCAAAGGCACGTTCGTCCTCGCAAAAAACCACGGTCTGCTGTGGCTGCTGAAAACACCGTTGCAACAGGATTACCGTATTACCGACAAAGGCATCGCCCGGCGGGATGCCACCGGTTGGCAGATGCTCCCGGGCAAGAGCGCCGGCGCCGAGCAGAACCGCTTGTTCCTTGCGGTGCTGCAAGGCGACAGCAGCGGCCTGCAACGGGATTTCGAACTGTCGCTGAGCGGCGATGCACAGAACTGGAAACTGACGTTGCTGCCGCACTCGATGTTGCTCAAGCAGGTGTTCAACCAGATCAACATTACCGGTGGCGAACTGGTGCACAGCATCGAACTGCTGGAAACCCAGGGCGACAGCACCTTGTTGCGCATGCAGGACAGCACCAGCGCCCAACCGCTGAGCGACGCGGAGCAACACGATTTTGCCCAGTGAACGCAGGCTGCCGTGGCTGTTCCTGACCCTGCTGCTGGCAGTGCTGGCGCTCGCCGGGTGGCAATGGCGCGACGGTGCTCCGCTGTCGGCCAACCTGATGGAGCTGGTCCCCGGCACCGCGCCGGACGCGTTGGAACTGCGCGCCGAACAGCGCATGCAGGAACCGTTGAACCGCGAAATGCTGGTGCTGGTCGGCCATAAGCATCGTGAACAAGCCATCGCCATGGCGCAAAAGCTCGGCGATCAATGGCAAGCCAGCGGCCTGTTCGAGAAGGTCCAGTGGAACCTGCAAGCCGACTTGCCCGCACTGCGCACGCAACTGCTGCAAGGTCGATTGGCCATGCTGTCCGCCGATGACCGGCAGCAATTGATCGAGCATCCCGACGCCTTTATTCAACAACGGGTACAAGCGTTGTTCGATCCCTTTACCGGCTTCAGTCTGGTGCCAAGCCAGGACGACTGGCTGGGCCTGACCGGACGTATCCAGAACAGCCAGCCGCAGCACGGCGCGGTGCAACTGGACATCGGCAGCGGCGCGTTGATTGCCGATGCCGACGGCAAGAGCTGGGTGCTGCTGCGCGCACGTACCACCGGCAACGCCTTCGACATGAACCTGCCACTGCAAGTGGCCGACCTGCTTCAGCTCAGTCGCGAAGAAGCGGCCAAGGCTGACGTGCAACTGCTGGCTGCCAGCGGCTTGCTCTACGCAGCCAACGGTCAGCGACAAGCGTCCCGCGAAATGACCTGGGTCGGCGGCGGCGCCACTGTCGGCATCCTGTTGTTGCTGTTGCTGGCCTTCCGTCGTTGGCGCGTGTTGCTGGCGTTTGTTCCGGTGCTGGTGGGCATGCTGTTCGGCGCGGTGGCCTGCGTGGCGCTGTTCGGTCATATGCACGTAATGACGCTGGTGTTGGGCTCGAGCCTGATCGGCGTCGCGGTCGATTACCCGCTGCATTACCTGTCCAAGAGCTGGAGCCTCAAACCCTGGCACGCCTGGCCGGCGCTGCGCCTGACCTTGCCGGGCCTGACCCTGAGCCTGATCACCAGCGCCATCGGCTACCTGGCCCTGGCCTGGACACCGTTCCCGGCACTCACCCAGATTGCGGTGTTCTCCGCTGCCGGCTTGCTCGGTGCTTACTTGTCCGCCGTGTGCCTGCTGCCGGCGTTGCTCAAGGGTGCCGATCTACGTCCGGCGCAATGGCCGCTGCGGGTTTCCGAGTTTTTGCTGGGTCGCCGCGAAGCACTGCTCCGACACCTGAGCACACCGGTGTTGCTGGCACTGCTGATTGCCTTTTGCGTCGGTGGACTTTTGCAACTCGAAACGAAAAACGACATCCGCCAATGGGTCAGTGCACCGCAGCAATTGACCGACGAAGCGCAGACCATCGCGCGGATTACCGGTTATCAACCCACTAGCCAGTTCTTCCTGGTGCAAGGTGCCAACCAACAGCAATTGCTCGAACGATCGAGCGCCTTGAGCGAGCGTCTGGATCAGTTGGTCAACCTGGAAAAACTTCAGGGTTATCTGTCGCTCAACCAATTGGTCAGCCAGCCAAGCGATCAGCAACAAGTCCGTGAAGCCTTGGGCAAGCTGCCACGGTTTTGGCAGCCGCTGCTGGAGGTCGGCGTGCCGGTCGAAGCCCTGCAAGCGGAGTTGGCCAGACTTCAGGCACTGCCCGTTGAAGACATCGACGCTGCACTGGCCGGACCGCTGGCGGAACCTTATCGCTTGCTGTGGCTGGGGCAGACGAATGACGGCGTAGCGGCGATGGTCAGCCTGCAAGGCATCAACAACCCGACCTTGCTGCAAGTCCAGGCTGAGGATTTACCGGGTGTGGTGCTGGTGGATCGTCTGGGCGAGCTGAACAGCGTGTTCGCCGCCACCCAGATCAGCGCCGCCGAACTGAAACTCGCGTCCTGCGTACTGATCGTGCTGGTGCTAATCCTGCCGTTCGGCCTTGGCGGTGCATTGCGCATCGTCTCCCTGCCGCTGCTGGCCGCTTTGTGCAGTGTGGCCAGTCTTGGCTGGCTGGGGCAGCCGTTGACCCTGTTCAGCCTGTTCGGCCTGTTGCTGGTGACGGCAATCAGCGTCGACTACGCGATCCTCATGCGCGAGCAGGTTGGCGGCGCCGCCGTGAGCCTGTTGGGCACCTTGCTGGCGGCGCTGACCACTTGGCTGTCGTTCGGCTTGCTGGCCGTATCGAGCACGCCAGCGGTGAGTAACTTTGGTCTGTCAGTGAGCCTGGGCCTGATCTTCAGCTTCCTGCTCGCCCCTTGGGCCAGGCGACAAATGCATGCAGTCCCCGTCACAGAGTCAGCAGCGTGATGATTGCGCTGTTTTGGGCAATGGCCCTGGCGCTGTTCGCGGTGGCGACCCGCTTGGGCCGCCACTTCGGCCTGATTCCGATCGTCAGCCAATTGTTGCTGGCGACCATCGGTTTGCCGCTGCTGATGTACTTCTGGATCGAACCGCAATGGCAACTGAGCGGTGCGGCGCTGGTGTCGCCGGACTGGCTGAAAAACCTCTACAGCCTGAGTTTTGCGTTGCTGCTGGGCTATATCCTCAGTGACGTGATCGACCTGCAACTGGATCGCCAGAGTCTGAAAATCGCCCTGCCGAGTTTCTGCATTCCGTTTGCCTGCGGCTTGATCACGGCAGTCTGGCTATTGCCGCCGCAACCGTGGATCAGTTCGCTGGCGGTCGGCCTGTTGTTCGCCATTACCGCGATCCCGGTGTTGTACCTGTACCTGCGGCACATCGACTACCCGCCCGCCGCCACACGGCGACTGGTGCAGACCGCAATCCTGATCGACCTCGCCTGCTGGACCCTGTTCGCCCTCGCCCAAGGCAGCCTGCACCTGAGCAGTCTGTTGCTGCCCTTGGCTGGCGCATGCCTGCCGGTTCTGCTGCGGCTGCTCGGCCTGCGCCAACTGTGGCTGTATAGCCTGGGCTTTTTCGCACTGCTGGTGGTCGCTGAACACTACAAGCTCAATGCACTGATTTTCGGTATCGGCTATGTGCTGATCATGGCCGCATTGAAAGCACCGCTGGTGTTGCCGCTGCCGGCGATCTGGATGAGCCGCTTGCAAACGTACATTGCCATTCCGCTGATCCTCACCTTCGGCATCGTGCAGATCAATGTGCACAGCGCGATGGACAGCCTCGGCTGGTTGCAACTGG
The DNA here is from genome assembly GCF_048565165.1 of Pseudomonas sp. NFX224. Lineage (NCBI taxonomy): Bacteria > Pseudomonadati > Pseudomonadota > Gammaproteobacteria > Pseudomonadales > Pseudomonadaceae > Pseudomonas > Pseudomonas sp. NFX224. The sequence goes on from NZ_CP183416.1 coordinate 2,540,540, forward strand.
CGGCGCTGCTGCTGTTGCCGATTGCCAGCAAATTGCTGGGCAACTGGGTCGGCCTCGGCTGGGCTGGCGCCTCGTTCCTGGGCGCCAGCCGTTGGCGTGAAAGCGTGCTGCTGAACATTCGCGGCTTGAGCGAGATCGTCTTTCTCAACCTGCTGCTGCAACAACAGCTGATCAGCCCGGCGCTGTACTTTGCCTTGATGCTGATGGGCCTGATCGCGACACTGCTGCCGGCACTCGCCGGTATGCACCGGATTCCCCTGAACGCTGCCACCCCGGCAAGGAGCCCCCATGCCAACCGTTGAAATGCAACGCCGCACGATCGTGGTCATCGGGGCCGGTCCTTCTGGCGCCATCGCTGCCGCACTGCTCAAGCGCAAAGGGCACGACGTGCTGGTGATCGAGCGTCAGCATTTCCCACGGTTTTCCATTGGTGAAAGCTTGCTGTCGCACTGCCTGGATTTCGTCGAAGAAGCGGGCATGCTCGACGCCGTCAACGCCGCCGGTTTCCAAGTGAAAACCGGGGCCGCATTTGCCTGGGGCGAGCGCTACAGCACCTTCGATTTCGGCGACACGTTCACTCAGGGCAAGCCGACGACCTTTCAGGTTCAGCGCGCCGACTTCGACAAACTGCTGGCCGATCAGGCCGCGCTGCAAGGCGTGGAAATCCGCTACGGCGAAACCATCGTCAGTGTCGATATCGATCAAGCCAGACCGCTGCTCGGCGTTCGGCGTGAAGACGGTAGCGAGTACCGCATCGAAGCTGACTTCATGCTCGACGCCAGTGGTTATGGCCGCGTCTTGCCGCGCTTGCTCGACCTGGAGGCGCCGTCGAATTTCCCGATGCGCCAGGCCGTGTTCACCCATGTCGAAGACCATATCGACCACCCGAATTTCGACCGTACGAAAATCCTCGTCACCACCCATCCAACCCAGCGCGATGTCTGGTTCTGGACCATCCCCTTCAGCAATGGCCGCTGCTCGGTCGGCGTGGTCGCGGCAGCGGAGCATTTCGAAGGACGCACCGAGAACCTGGACGATTGCCTGCGCGGCTTCATCGCTGAAACGCCCAGCCTTGCAGGCGTACTGAAAAATGCCGTTTGGGATACGCCGGCGCGCACCATTGGCGGTTACTCGGCCAACGTCAAGACCCTGCACGGACCGGGTTTTGCCTTGCTGGGCAATGCAGCGGAATTTCTCGACCCGGTGTTTTCCTCCGGCGTGACCATCGCCATGCGTTCGGCGAGCATGGCTGCGGGAGTTCTACATCGCCAGTTGCAAGGTGAAACGGTCGACTGGCAACGCGAGTTCGCCGAACCGCTCAAGCGTGGCGTCGACACCTTCCGCTGCTACGTCGAAGGCTGGTACGCCGGGACCTTCCAGGACGTGATTTTTTACCCGGAAAGTACCGCAGACATCCGCCGCATGATCAGCTCGATCCTCGCCGGTTATGCCTGGGATGAGCGCAACCCGTTCGTCGCCGAACCCAAACGCCGACTGCGGATGCTGTCGGAACTTTGTGCAAGGGATGCCACATGAACTATTTGAGCAACACTTACGTTGAAGAGACCCGTTTCGGCCTCTGGTTCCTGCGCAGCCACACCTGGCAGCATCACGTGCTGCGCGTGGCGATCAACGATTTGCGCAGCCTGTTCAGCGAAGCGTTGCCGAGTCATCCGGTGTTGCTGGACGCCGGTTGTGGCCAGGGCAAGTCATTCCGCTACCTGCAACAAGCCTTCACGCCCGAGCGTCTGATCGGCGTGGACGCCGACCCGCACAGTCTGAACCAGAGTGGCGAAGAAGCGGTCAATCAAGGTATTGCCGTGGAGTTGATCGGCAGCGATTGCGCGACGCTCGCCGTACCCGACGCCAGCGTCGACCTGCTCTTCTGCCACCAGACGTTCCATCATCTGGTCGAGCAGGAACAGGCACTCGCCGAGTTCTATCGCGTGCTCAAGCCCGGCGGTTATCTGCTGTTCGCCGAATCCACCGAGGCTTACATTGATACCTGGGTGATTCGCTGGCTGTTCCGCCACCCGATGCACGTACAGAAAAGTGCCGCGCAGTATCTGCAGATGATTCGCCACCAGGGTTTCGAATTCAGTGCGCAAAACGTGTCTTATCCGTACTTGTGGTGGAGCCGCGCCAAGGACTTCGGCCTGTTTGAGCGCTTGGGCCTTCGCCAGCCGAAACCCTTTGGCCAGCGGGAGGAAACCCTGGTCAATGTGGTGGCGCGCAAACCGTTGGAAGGTGTTGTGTGATGCTAATTGCCGAACACATAACCTGTGGGGGCGAGCTTGCTCGCGATAGCGGTGGTTCAGTCAACCGGTATGCCGACTGTGACGCCGCCATCGCCAGCAGGCTGGCTCCCACATGGATCACCCGCATTCTGCTACTCGTCGTGGCCCTGCTACTGAGCGCCTGCGCCAGCCAGGCACCGTTGCCTGAACAAACACCAAGCCTTTCGCTGCCACTGCAGCTGCACATCCAGCGCCTGCAAGCCGAACAACGACAGGACTGGGTGCTGGTCATTCAGCGTGAAGGCCCCGGCATTCGCTGGTCGATGATGGACTTGCTGGGTATTCCGCAGGCACGCCAGAAACTGGTGGATAACCAATGGAAGGCTGATGGCCTGCTGCCGCCGAATCCGGAAGCCCGGGAATTGTTCGCCGCGTTGCTGTTTGCGCTGACCCCACAAGATGAACTGCCAGGCAACTACCCCACCGCCTGGCAACACGGGGCGCAACGTTCGCTGCCAGCGCGCTGGGACGTTCATTACTCACAACCATTGAGCTTCGAATTGAACCTGCCCAAAGGTCCGAACTATCAAATCACGCCCCTGAGCGGTGACACCCCATGACGGCCTACCTGAACGCACTTGGGGTGATCTGCTCCCTGGGTCGCGACAAACAGGAAGTCGCGCGCAACCTGTTTGCTGGCGATTGCTCCGGCATGCGCAGCGAAGCCGGTTGGGTGCCGGAGCGGTCGTTGCCGGTGGGCTCGGTCGATGGCGAAGTGGCGCCGATTCCCGCAAAGCTGATCCGGCAACGCAGCCGCAACAACCAACTGTTGCTCGAAGCCGCCCTGCAAATTCGCCAGGACATCGATCAAGCGATTCAGACCTACGGCCGCGATCGCATCGGCGTCGTACTCGGCACCAGCACCTCGGGCATCGACGAAGCCAGCAAGGGCCTGGCCCATTACATCCGTGAGCAGCAGTTCCCGGATGAATACGACTATCAGCAACAGGAACTTGGTGCACCGGCAGACTTCCTGGCCGACTGGCTGCAATTGAGCGGTCCGGCTTATGTGATTTCCACTGCCTGCACCTCCAGCGCCCGTGCGTTGATGAGCGCCCAGCGCCTGCTCGATCTGGGTATGTGCGACGTAGTGTTGTGCGGTGGTGTCGACACCCTGTGCAAGCTGACGCTCAATGGTTTCTCGGCGCTGGAGGCCGTGTCCGGGCAGCGCTGCAATCCGTTCTCGGTGAATCGCAACGGCATCAACATCGGTGAAGCCGCGGTGCTGTTCCTGATGAGCAAGCAGGCGGGCGACAACCAACCGATTGCCCTGCTCGGCAGCGGCGCCAGCTCCGATGCGCACCACATTTCTGCGCCAGAGCCCACGGGTCGAGGCGCTCAACAGGCGATGCGCAAGGCGCTGAGCCAGGCCAATCTGCAGCCTGAGCAGATCGCCTACCTCAACCTGCATGGCACCGCCACCCAGCACAACGATGCCATGGAAAGTCAGGCCGTGGCCGCGCTGTTTCCGGCCGGTGTGCCCTGCTCGTCGACCAAACCCATGACCGGCCACACCCTTGGCGCGGCTGGCGCGCTGGAAGCAGCGTTCTGCTGGTTGAGCCTGAGCACAGGCAATCGCGAGCACGCGCTACCGCCGCATGTCTGGGACGGTCAGGCGGACCCCGAACTGCCGGCCTTGGAATGGGTGACCCCAGCCGATCGCCTGGCGTCCACAAGACCTCGCTACCTGATGAGCAATTCCTTTGCCTTCGGTGGCAACAACGTCAGCCTGATTATCGGAGACGCCCCATGATTGACTGGCCGCTCGCCGAACTGCTGCCCCACGCTGGCGACATGATCTTTATCGATCAGATCCTGGCGTTCGATGAAGAGCAGATTCATACCCGCCTCACCGTCAAACCCGACGGTCTGTTCAGTCGCCCCGATGGCAGCCTGCCGGCCTGGGTTGGCATTGAGCTGATGGCCCAGAGCGTCGCAGCCTTCGCCGGTTGCCATGCGCGCCAGCGCGGCGATGCGGTGGAACTTGGCTTCCTGCTCGGCAGCCGCAAATTCGAATGCAACGTCGAAAGTTTTCCGGCCGGCACTGAGCTGACTATCCACGGCCTCCGCTCGCTGGAAGACGACAACGGCATGGGCGTGTTCGAATGCCACATCAACGCGCCGGGCATCCACGCCACCGCCCGTCTGAACGTGTATCGCCCGCCTCAGGCGGCCCACTATCTTCATGAGCCCCTCAGCTCTTCACAAGGAGCACAGCCATGACTGAATCCGTACTGGTCACCGGTTCCAGCCGTGGCATCGGCCGCGCCATCGCCCTGCGTCTGGCCCAGGCCGGGCATGACATCGTGCTGCATTGCCGCAGCGGCCTGACCGAGGCCACGGCAGTACAAGCCGAAATCGCAGCCTTGGGACGCAACGTGCGCATCCTGCAATTCGACGTGTCCGATCGCGCTGGTTGCAAAGCGATTCTTGAGGCCGACGTCGAAACCCACGGCGCCTACTACGGCGTAGTGCTCAACGCCGGGCTGACGCGTGACGGTGCTTTTCCGGCGCTGAGCGAGGATGATTGGGATGTGGTGATGCGCACCAACCTCGACGGTTTCTACAACGTGCTGCACCCGGTGATGATGCCGATGATCCGTCGTCGCGCCGCCGGGCGGATTGTCTGCATCACCTCGGTGTCCGGCTTGATCGGCAACCGTGGTCAGGTCAACTACAGCGCCTCCAAGGCCGGTTTGATCGGTGCGGCGAAGGCATTGGCGATCGAGTTGGGCAAGCGCAAAATCACCGTTAACTGTGTCGCCCCCGGCCTGATCGACACAGCCATGCTCGACGAAAACGTGCCGGTGGAAGAACTGATGAAAATGATCCCTGCACAACGCATGGGCACCCCTGAAGAGGTGGCCGGCGCGGTGAACTTCCTGATGTCGGCAGAAGCTTCGTACATCACCCGGCAGGTTCTGGCGGTCAATGGAGGCCTGTGCTGATGAAGCGCGTCGTCGTCACCGGCATGGCCGGCATCACCTCACTGGGCAGCGACTGGGACACCATCGCCGGCAACTTCGCGGCCAACCGCAGCGGCATCCGCCGCATGGACGAGTGGGATCGTTTCACCGAACTCAACACCCGCCTGGCCGGTCCGATCGACGGTTTCAAGGTGCCGAGCCACTGGACCCGCAAGCAACTGCGCAGCATGGGCCGGGTTTCACGGCTGGCGGTCGGCGCGGCGGAACAGGCACTGACCGACGCCGGATTGCTCGGTGACGAATCGATCAAGGACGGACGCATGGGCGTTGCCTGTGGTTCATCCACCGGCAGTACCGACGAGATCAAGGCGTTCGGCAACATGCTGCTCAACTCGGTGGCCGAGGGCCTGAACGCCAACTCCTACGTACGCATGATGCCGCACACCACGGCGGCGAACATCAGCATCTTCTTCGGCCTCACCGGACGCCTGATTCCCACCTCCAGCGCCTGCACCAGCGGCAGCCAGGGCATCGGTTATGCCTACGAAGCGATCAAGTTCGGCCGCCTGCCGCTGATGCTCGCCGGTGGCGCCGAAGAGCTGTGCCCGACCGAAGCCATGGTCTTCGATGCGCTCTACGCGACCAGCCTGAAAAACGACACTCCGCAAAAAAGCCCGCGTCCGTACGACAAGGGACGCGACGGGCTGGTGATCGGTGAAGGCGGCGGCATGCTGGTGCTCGAAGAGCTGGAACACGCTCTGGCGCGTGGCGCACGCATCCACGCCGAGATTGTCGGTTTCGGCAGCAACGCCGACGGCCAGCACACCACCCGTCCCGAGCAAGTCACCATGCGCCGGGCCATGGAGCTGGCGCTGGAAGACGCCGGGCTACACCCCTCGGACATCGGCTACGTCAACGGTCACGGCACTGCCACCGAACAGGGCGACATCGCCGAAACCCAGGCCACCAGCAGCCTGTTTGGCGAACACATGCCGATCAGCTCGCAGAAAAGCTTCCTCGGTCACACCCTCGGCGCCTGCGGTGCACTGGAATCCTGGTTCAGTATCGAAATGCTCAATCGCGACCTCTACGTGCACACCCTGAACCTCGACGAAGTCGACCCGCACTGCGGCAAGCTCGACTACTTGCGCGGCGAATTTCGGCAGATGAGCAATCAATTTGTGATGAACAATAACTTTGCGTTTGGCGGGGTGAATACTTCGTTGATTTTCAAGCGTTGGGTGTAACGCCGCTTTTGCGAGCGAGCTCCCACAGTGGATCAGCGGTGCGGCAAAATATCATGCTCACACCGCAAAACCCTGTGGGAGCGAGCCTGCTCGCGATTGACGCGGCACAGCCGTCACGGCTTCAGCGGCTCAACCTTCCTCGTCAACAATTCCACAAACGCCTTCGCCATCGCCGATTTCTGATCCTTGCGCTGCACCAGCCACACCGCCGACACCGCTGCCGGATCAAGCAATGGCCGATAGACCACGCCATCAATGCGCATCCGTTGATACGACGCCGGCAGCACCGAAACGCCGAGTCCCGCCGCCACCAGACCAATGATGGTCATCGCCTCCCCAGCCTCCTGGGCGAAATGCGGACTGAAGCCGGCATCCCGGGCCAGGCTGAGCAGTTGCGCATAAAGTCCACTGCCGTAACTGCGCGGGAAAAACACGAAAGGTTCCAGGGCCAGGGCCGACAGAAACAATCCTTCTTCACTGTCCTTCACCAACGGATGCTTGGAACTGAGCACCGCGACCAGTGGCTCGCGCATCAGCTCGACCACACTGAGCGAATCGGGTAGCCCGAGCGGGCGCATGATCCCGACCTCGATCGACTCATCCACCAGCGCATCGGCCACCTGGGTACTGCTCAGTTCCCGCAGGTTCAGATGCACCGCCGGGAAGCGCTGGCGAAACGAAAAAATCGCCTGGGGAATCGTCGAGTTGAACGGTGCCGACGAAGTGAAGCCGATTTTCAGTTCGCCCAGTTCACCCAACTGCGCCCGCCGCGCCACATCCGCCGCTTTATCGACCTGCGCCAACACCAGTCGCGCCTCTTCGAGGAACAGCCGACCGGCCTCGCTCAGCTCGACCCGACGATTGGTACGCTCGAACAAACGTGCGCCGACTTCCTGCTCCAGCGCCTGAATCTGCTGGCTCAGGGGTGGCTGAGAGATGCCCAGCACCTGTGCAGCGCGGCCAAAATGCAGTTCTTCGGCGACGGCGATAAAGTAGCGCAGATGGCGCAATTCCATGAAAACCCCATTAGGTCGTAAAAGCTATCAAACAGGTCGAACAATATATTGGATTGAATCATTAGCCAGCTATATGCTTTTTTCATTGCCTGACCGGTTGCGCTCCTCCGAGGTCCATCGTGAAAACTGCTGTCGCCCCACTCGCCCATGAAATTCCACCCGCCGCACAAGGCGATGTCGTCGCTGAGCTGGCGGAGATCTACATCGAAAAAGGCACGCCTGCGTTCATGCGTACGGTGCTGGCGTTATTCTGCGGCGGCTTCGCGACATTCGCCCTGCTCTACTGCGTACAGCCGATGATGCCGCTGCTGTCCCACGAGTATTCCATCAACGCGGCGCAAAGCAGCCTGATCCTTTCCATTGCGACGGGCATGCTTGCCATCGGCCTGTTGATCACCGGTCCTATCTCCGATCGCATCGGGCGCAAAAAGGTGATGGTGGCGGCACTGTTCGCCGCCGCACTGTGCACCATGGCCAGCGCGATGATGCCGAGCTGGCATGGCGTACTGGCGATGCGCGCGCTGATCGGGTTGTCGTTGAGCGGTCTGGCAGCGGTTGCGATGACCTATCTGAGCGAAGAAATTCACCCGCAGCACATCGGCCTCGCCATGGGTTTGTACATCGGCGGCAACGCCATCGGCGGGATGAGCGGTCGCTTGATCACCGGCGTGTTGATCGACTTCGTCAGCTGGCACACGGCGATGCTGGTGATCGGCGGCCTGGCGCTGATTGCGGCAACGGTGTTCTGGAAAATCCTCCCCGAATCACGCAACTTTCGCCCCCGCTCGCTGCACCCGCGCAGCCTGGTCGACGGTTTCACCATGCACTTTCGCGACGCCGGTCTGCCGCTGCTGTTCCTCGAAGCGTTTGTGTTGATGGGTGCGTTCGTCACGCTGTTCAACTACATCGGCTATCGCTTGCTGGCCGCGCCCTATCACATGGAACAGGCCTTCGTCGGACTGCTCTCGGTGGTGTACTTGTCGGGCATCTACAGCTCGGCGAAAATCGGCTCGCTGGCCGACAGACTCGGCCGGCGCAAAGTGCTTTGGAGCACCATCGCACTGATGATCAGCGGCCTCGCCCTGACGATGCTCACGCCGTTGCCGCTGGTGATCATCGGCATGCTGATCTTCACGTTCGGCTTCTTCGGCGCCCACTCGGTGGCCAGCAGCTGGATCGGTCGTCGCGCCACCAAAGCCAAGGGCCAGGCATCGTCCTTGTACCTGTTCAGCTACTACGCCGGGGGGAGCATTGCCGGTACGGCGGGCGGCGTGTTCTGGCACCTGGGCGGCTGGAATGGCATCGGCCTGTTCATTGGTACATTGCTGGTGATTGCGCTGCTGGTGGCGTTAAAACTGGCGAAGTTGCCACCGCTGCCGGGAAGCGGCACGACTATCTGAGCACCACCCGCGCCTCAAGCACCGCGTCACGTTTTTCCAGGGTCAGTGATTGCAGGTCAATGCCCTCTCGTTCGATACGGTCGAGCCATGGCAGCAACGCCATGGCGTCGCCGCTGAGGGTCAGGCGCACCACGTCGTTGTCGCTGTCCATCTGATGCAATTCTAGCCCCGCCGTCTCGACGCTTTCGCTGATACGCAATGACAGTGGCTGGTCGAGCGGCTGGGGAATATGGCTGCGCGGACGCGCCTGTTGCAGTTGCGCGGCCAGTGCCAGTTGCTGCTGATAGTGACGCTCGGCTGTTGCAAGTCGTTGTTGCGTCGGCTGCCAGATCAACGTGAATGCCATCACGCTCAGAATGAAAACACCCATTACCAGCAACAGTCGCTGCTCCCGTCGGGACAGGCGTTGAAACTTCGCGGCCATCGATTTCAACCCCATCGACTTCATGAGTCTTGCTCCACGGTCAGAGTCGCCTGCACTCGGTCGCGGTCCTTGTTCGAGCTGTCGAGCCGCACCGCAATGCCTTGTTGTCGCCCACGCTCACGCAGCAGTTCCAGCTCGGCAAAGCTGTTGGCGGTCAACTGGATTTTCCAGCCGTCGCCTTCACGAAATTCGATGCGCTGGACCTCGACGTTGCTGGCGCCGATGACGTGCTCGACCAGATTGACCAACCCGGCGATACAACCACCCTGCGGCTGCGCACCCTGGCTTTGCAGCGACCGGAATTGCGCTGCCAGGTCGACGATGCGGGTCTGCTCCGGGTAGAGCGTCTTGAACTGTTGCTCGCTGCGGCTGTAGAGCTGACGACTTTCATGGTCGAGAAAACGGATGCGCGTTTCACTCGCCCCCCAGACCAGCAGCAACACCATCAACATCGCCATGCCACCGAGGCGCCACGGCAGGCGTTTTCGGCGCGGTGCGAAATCACCTTGCAACAGATCGATTGCGTGCTCGTAAGTACCGCTGAGCCACGGGTCGAACTCAGCAGTGTCCTGACGCTCGTCACGCCACTGGATGTCCTGCGGCAAGCCCGGTCTGAGCAAGGCCATCCCGTCTTCAGTCAGCGTCAGGCGCGCCGATAGCTCGCCCCCCAGCAACCATCGACCAAACCACCAGACAGCCAACGGCTGATCGGACGGCAACACATCGGCATCGACGTAAACCGAGCGTACTTCAATGCCCGCCCCGGCCAACAATTCAAGCACGCTCGCAAAACGCTTTCGGTCAATCACCATCACCGGATAGCGACCCTGCGTATCGCGAGCGCCGACGCAAAGGTGCAGATTCTCCAGTGCTTCGCTCAATTGATCCTCAACCGCGAACGCAATGGTTTGGGTATCGGGTCGACGCCGGGAAGGCCACGGTTCGCTGCGCAACCAGCTGCATAGTTCCATGGGCAACAGCAGATCCACCACTTGCCCGTTCAGCGCTTGCGCCGCTTGCTGCAATGGCATGCACTGTCGATGGCCGGTCGGTGACCACATGCAGCAGGGCCAATCAAACGTCACGGCGTCCAGGCCTTCGGCCGTCAGGTAGAGCCAGTTTTTCATTGCGCTATCTCGTTGCTGTTCGGCGGCAGAACACGCCGTTGCAGGATGTCCAGTCGGCGCGTCTCGGGGTCACGTTCGACATCAGTGGCCAGGCGCAGGCGGCTCTGCCCCTGAGTCACCTGGACCGTGATCCGGTACCAACGGCTGTCGATGCCCAAGCCGTGGCTGCTCAAGCCCTTGCCGGATAACAAAGGGTCTTGGGTGAAGGCCTGAACGCTCGGCCATGGCGCCGTTGAACGCTGGCGCAGCAGGGCATCCGCCTCGGCTGCCTCGATGCTGTCGAGTGTGCGCAAAATCAGCGCCGGGGCCGTGTTGATGTTCAATGCGGCGTTTGCGGGCAACAACGCGACCCAGGGTTCCAGTCGACGCAGGCGTTCACCGTCGACACCGGGCAGCAGCCGCAACTGACTCAGCTCTCGCAAAGCGCCCACTTGCTCCAGTTGTAACTCGGGCAGTTCAAGCAGCGCCTGCAAGCGCGCCCAGCGCTTGAGCGTGACTTGATCAGTCTGCCCTCCAATCAACAGGGAGTTGAGATTGAAGCGCCCGGCCAGGTCCTCGATGTTGATGTGGATTTGCGCGTCTTCCACGTCGAAACCCGGGGCCGGACCAGGTATCCGGTCGCTGTCTTTCTGCTGCGCCTTGAGCAATGACAAAGCCCAGGTTTCCCCGACCATGCCCAGTTGACGCAAATGCAGTTGCTGTAGCTGTTGCCCACTGCTTTGCAGCAACAGCCGATGACTGCGCAGCACCCCGCCGATGATCAACAGCGCCAGGCTCATGACCAGCAGCACACTGACCAGTGCCACACCGCGTTGACGCGTTCTCACAGCAGTGCCCCTGGCAGCAAAATCACCCGACGAATGGCCTGGTAACGCCCCGCCGACAGTTGCATTTCCACTGCCAACGGAGCCTTCGTGTTCTGCCCGGTCGGCGAATCGCTACGCCAACCGGTGCGACCGTCGAACAGCCGCCAGCGCAAGTCCCGAACATCGTCGAGCAGTTTTTGGCGCTGCACGACTGGCGAGCCTTCTGCCTGGCTGTCTCGCCACAGCACACCACTATCGAGACGATAGATCAGTGTTTGACGTTCACTGCGCGGCAGGTCCAGCGGGTTGCGCCAATTGCTGCGTTGCCATTGCAGTTGCCCCGGTTCCAACACCAGAGGCTGCTCCGTGATGTGCAGTAGGTCACGTTCGATCACCGCGATGGCGCGTTGCAGGCTTCTGAATTCACGTTCGTGGGCCATGCTGCCCTGTTCCACGCGCACCACGCCTTCGAACAGCGTCCAACTGGCCAATCCCAACAAGGCGAATATCGCAATGGCGATCACCAGCTCCAGCAAGGTGAAACCGGTTTGCCTATTCATCGGAGCTGAGTATCCAGCCGTTGGCGTGGTACAGGGGCTGGTCGCGATTGGTCAGGCTGACCTGCATCTCGACTTTGTGCAAACGCGGTTCGGTGGTGGCACTGATACGCTCACGCAGCAGCCAGTCACGACTTGCCATGTGCACAGCGTATTGCGATTGCCCATCCGCTGGAGCAGTTTGCAGGCGCAACTCGTTCAATTGGTTGTCGGCCACCCACGCCGCGAATAGTCGCTCCTCGACGGCAACAGACTGCTTCAGCACGTATTGGCCCGCGGACAACACAGCGGTCGCCAGGGTTGCGAAAATCGCCAGCGCCACCATGATTTCCAGCAGGGTGAAGCCGGCCATGCGCGGCGTGAATCGCAGCCTAGCCATCGATCACCACCTCGCCGATGCCATCGGCGGACAGACTCGACCAGATCCTGTCCCGGGTCTCGAACGTCAGCGTGAACGTGCTGGTTTCATCACTGCTGAGCATCAGCAACTGAGGAGGGCCTGCGTCAGCACCGAGTGTCACCAAATACCCATCGTGTTTCAGACGCAGCCGCAGGTGATCGGGCCATCGATAAAGGGTCGTGAGCGACTCCCAGTCACGCACACCCAGGCGCATCGCCCGGTAGCCGTCGACACTCAGTCGCACGCCATACTCTTGACCTTCAAGCACCGCCCGTTCACGCAGCTGCCGAATCACCCCGGCGAGAGTAGCCGCTTCTTGTCGGGCCTGTTGCGCCGGGTTCATGCCGGTGGCAAAACTCACCATGCCCACCAGCACGCCGATCAACACGATCACGATCATCAGTTCCAGCAAGGTAAACCCCCGACAACGACACCGCATGAATCAACCGCCCCAATTGCCGATGTCGGCCGCATGCCCTTCGCCGCCCACCACGCCATCGGAGCCGAGGGAATACAAGTCATAGCTGCCATCGACCGATTTCACGCCGGGGTTGAGGTATTGATAGGGTGTGTTCCATGGGTCCACGGGCAGGCTTTTCAGGTAACCGTTGGGGTTCCAGTTCCGCGCCGCCGGCAGCCCGGACGGACGTTTGCTCAAGGCTTCCAATCCCTGTTGCGTCGAGGGGTAATGGAAGTTGTCGAGGCGATACATCTCCAGCGCAGTAGAGATGGCCTGGATGTCGACTTTGGCGGCCGTGACTTTGGCCTGGTCGGGGCGGCTCATGAACTGCGGCACCACGATGGCTCCCAAAATGCCGATGATGACCACCACCACCATGATTTCGATCAGGGTAAAACCGCGCTGGAAAGTTCTGTTTCGTGGAGCGTTCATCGGTCAATTCACCAATTGGTTGAGGCTGAGAATCGGAAGCAGGATGGCCAGGACGATCAGCAGCACCACACCGCCCATCAGCACCAGCATGGCGGGCTCGAACAGGCTCACCACCAGGGCGATACGCGCAGCCAGGGTGCTTTCCTGTTGCTCGGCGGCGCGGGCCAGCATGCGGTCCAGTTCACCGGCGCGTTCGCCGCTGGCGATCATGTGCAACATCATCGGCGGGATGTCGCCGCCGAGTTCCAGGCCACGGGTCAGGGTTCCCCCTTCACGGACCGAGCGGGCGACATCGGCCATGCGCGCGCGAATGGTCAGGTTGCCAATCACGGCGGCGGCGATTTCCAGTGCGTCGACCAAAGGCACCGCACTTTTACCGAGAATCGCCAGGGTGCTGGCGAAACGAGCGGCTTCCATCGCCCGCAGCACTTCACCGAAGACCGGGACATCGAGCACCAGACGATGCCAACGCAGCCGCCAGACCGGCTGCCGCAGACTCCAGCGCCAAAGAGCAACCACCATCGCCAACGTGCCGAGCAGCAACAGACTATGGTTGCGCAGCCCGTCACTGGCGCGGATCAATGCCCGGGTCAACCACGGCAACGGCTGGCCGCTGTCGACGAAAATCTTCACCACGTCCGGCACCACGTAACCGAGCAGAAAACCGACGATCACCACGCTGGTCAGCATCAGGATCAGCGGATACACCAAGGCCATCTGGATCTTTTGCCGCGACGCCTGGCGGGCCTGGGTGTAGGCGGCCAGTTGCTCCAGCACATGGCCCAGATGCCCGGAACGTTCCCCGGCCGCCACGGTGGCGCGGAACAATTCCGGGAACGCCTTGGGAAACTGCGCCAATGCCGTGGCCAGCGCATGCCCTTCCATCACCCGGCCTCTGACCGCCGACAACAGGCCCGCGACCCGCCGTTTGGCACTTTGTTTTGCCACGGCATCAAGCGCCTCTTCCAATGGCAAACCGGCCTGTACCAGCGTCGACAGTTGCAACGTCAGCAACGCCAGATCGGCGGCGCTCAGCCGTCCCGCCCCCCGTGGTGCTCTCATACCCTCCGCGAACTGGACCGCACTCACGCTACGCGGCCAAAAGCCGCGCTCACGCAGCAGTTGCCGCGCATGACGGTCGCTGTCGGCCTCCAGCTGTCCCTTGCACCGGCGACCTTGAGCATTGTCAGCGCGATAGTCGAATGTCGGCATGCCTCAGTCCTCCCGCGTCACGCGCAGTAACTCGTCGAGGCTGGTCTGCCCGTCGATCACCCGTTGCCGGCCGTCCTGAAACAGGCTGCGCGACACCTTGCGAGCTTCGGCGGTCAATGCCTGCTCACCGCCCCCCTGATGAATCAGCGTCGAGATGGCCGGCGTCACGCAGATCAATTCATAGATCCCGATCCGCCCGCGATAACCGTACTGACACTGTTCACAGCCCACCGCTCTGAACAGTTGCAACGACGCGCCAGTGTCGAGCCCAAGACGCTGGCAGCCAGCGGCATCAGCGCTGTACGGCGCCTTGCAATGCGGGCACAAAGTACGCAACAACCGCTGGGCCAAAACGCCCACCAGCGACGATGCCAACAGATACGCATCCACCCCCATGTCCACCAGACGCGTCACCGCGCCGACCGCGCTGTTGGTGTGCAACGTCGACAACACCAGGTGGCCGGTCAACGACGCCTGGACGGCGATTTCGGCGGTCTCACGATCACGGATTTCACCGACCATCACCACATCCGGGTCCTGACGCAGAATCGCCCGCAAACCCCGGGCGAAGGTCATGTCGACTTTCGGGTTGACCGGCATCTGCCCGACGCCGGGCAAGTGATATTCGATCGGGTCTTCGACCGTCAGGATGTTGCGGGTCTGATCGTTGAGGCTGCTGAGCGCGGCATACAGGCTGGTGGTCTTGCCGGAGCCCGTCGGGCCGGTCACTAACAGAATGCCGTGGGGTTTGCCCAGGAGTTGGCGCAGGTCCGCAAGGGTGTCCTCCGGCATGCCCAGACGTTGCAACTCCAGGCGCCCGGCCTGTTTGTCCAACAGCCGCAACACGACCCGTTCGCCATGGGCCGAAGGCAAGGTCGAAACCCGCACATCGACTTCATGCCCGGCTAACCGCAGGGCTATCCGGCCATCCTGGGGCACACGTTTTTCAGCGATATCCAGCCGCGCCATCACCTTGATCCGTGACACCAGCAGCGTCGCCAATTCACGCCGTGGCCGAAGCATTTCGCGCAACTGCCCATCGACCCGCATGCGCACCGAGAGGTATTGCTCGAAGGTTTCCAGGTGCACGTCCGAGGCGTGTTCACGCACGGCCTCGCTGAGCAGCGCGTTGATCAAGCGGATGATCGGCGCATCGCCCTGCTGCTCCAACAGATCGGCGGTTTGCGGAACCTGATCCACCAGGCTGAGCAGGTCCAGTTCCTCGTCCAGCCCTTGAGCCACCTGTTCAGCGGCGCTCTGGCCTTCGCGGTAGGCTGCGGCCAGTCGTGTGGCGAATACCGCCGGTGACAACAGGCGCAACGGCAGCGCCCGGCCGCACACCCGATGCGCTTCGGCCAGGGCCGTGAGCGGCGTATCGGCGCGCATCGCCAGGCTCCATTCCCCGCCCTCGCACGCCACCAGCACGCCGAAACGCCGAGCGAAACCGAAGGGCAGTGGCTCGTAAAAAACGGTCGTGTGGTTCATGGCGTATTGGGCGTCGGCTGGCGCAGATCAAACACCGGCGCGTCGGAACCCGGCTCGAACAACCGCCGTGCATCCGCTGGCAGCAGCAACGAGTTGTTGCCCGCCGCTCCCTGCTGACTCAAATCGCGCAGCGCGTTGTAACGCTGCTGGCTGACGTCGACCAGGTCTTCCTTGCTGCGCACGATGGTCGGCCGCAAAAACACCATCAGATTGCTTTTCGTTTGGGTGTCGCGGGTCCAGCGAAACAGAGCGCCGAGGTAGGGAATGTCGCGCAGCAACGGCACGCCGCTTTTTTGCGTGCGCACGCTGTCCCGGATCAGGCCGCCAATGACGATGATTTCGCCGTCGTCCGCAAGAATCGTGCTCTTGAGCGCGCGCTTGTTGGTGATCAGGTCGGAAGAATCGATACCGGAAACCGACGGCGCAATGTCCGAGACTTCCTGTTCGACCTCCAGACGCAACGTCGAGCCTTCATTGATGTAGGGCTTGATCTTCAGGCTGATGCCGACGTCCTTGCGTTCGACCGTGGTGAACGGATTGTCCGCACCGCTGCTGTTGGTCGCGTAGGAACCGGTTTTGAACGGCACGTTTTGGCCGACGATGATTTCCGCTTCCTGATTGTCCAGGGTCAACAGGCTCGGCGTGGACAGCAGGTTGCTGTGGGTGTTGCTGGCCAAGGCCGAAATCAACGCACCGAAACGGTCGCTGCCCAGCCGCAGCAGTGCGCCTTCCGGCGCCGACTTCTTCTCGTCAAATGTCAGGCCGCCGACGATCGGGATGTCAGTGCCGGGGAAGTTGATGAAGCCTTTCGCGTCGCCCGTGTTCAGGCCCCATTGCACACCAACGGCTTCGGCGATGTCCCCGGAAATCTCGACGATGGCGGCATGGATCAGTACCTGCGCCCGAGGCTGGTCCAACTGACGCACGATGCTTTCGATGGTTCGCACCTGCGCCGGTTCGGCGATCAGCACCAGCGCATTCTGGCTTTCGTCGGCCTTGATCATGAAGGTAGCGCTGGACGAAGTGTCCTTGCTGGTGCCAATGGCGGGCGATACTTTTCTGCCCTGCCCCATGCTTTCCAGAATCTCGGCCAACTGCTTGGCATCGCTGTGACGCAGGCGGATTACGCGGGCATTGTCAGGTGTCACTGTGGTCGGGATATCGAGGCCGCGAGCCAGTTCGGCCAGGCGTTGGCGAACCGCGGGCGGGCCAATGAAGATCAAGCGATTGGTTCTGCTGTCGGCCAACACCTGGATTGTGCTGTCGGCATTGCGTTTACCCAATGAGGCTTCCATCACCGGAGCCACATCGCGGGCCTGGGCGTGGCGCAGTTGAACCACGGCGTGCATGTTGCCCTGCCCGGAATCCAGCTGGCGCACCACCTGCGTGATTCGTTGCACATTCGCCGCCGTGTCGGTGACCACCAGCGCATTGGCCGACACCGACGGGCCGACATAGCCATTGACCGATACCAGCGGCCTGACCAGCCCGCCAATATCAGTGGCGCTGCTGGTATTCAACTCGATGACTCGGGTGACGAACTGCGAAGGCGTGGCGTTTTTTTCCGGGCCGTTGCCGGCGCGGGTTTTGGCTTCGGTCACTGGAGTGATCAGAATCCGGTCGCCTTCGTCGATCACCGTGAAGTTATGGGCGTCGAGCACTGAATAAAACAAACGGCGAACACCCTCTCGATCGAGGGCTTGCCGAGACATCACCGTGATGCGCCCGGAGACTCTGGGATCAAGCACCACGGTGGTCCCGAGAATGCTGGAGATTTCTTCAACGATGTCTCGCAGCTCGGCGTTGTTCATTGCCAACTGCCATTTTTCTTGCGCAGCAGACAGCGCTGGCGGAAAGCTTGCCGTCGCCAGAACGGCAAGAAAAAGCATGGAGCGCAGGGACTGCGCGCCAGTGAAGCTGTTCATGATCTGATCACTCTGACGGCCCGGAAAACGGGCGTAGATAACGCGCTGAAACAACGGGAGCTTGAGGCTCGGTTGAAGATTCGAATCGGCGCAGAAAACGCACGGCTGGCGACTGCAGGGTCAATAGTTCTTCGCGGCCCTTGTTCCACAGCATCACTTGGCTGGCCTCGACGCGGCGCAGAACGCTGCCACCGGGTAACCGCTCGCCGACCTGGTACAAACGTGAGCCTTGGGCATCGGCCAGCAATGCTCTGGACAATCCATTGCTGACGACAAAACTGGCCTGCAAGGTCAAAGGCTCGGCACTGGTTCGGGGGGAGTCGTCTGTAGTCAGTCCAAATACCGTTACCACCGCCGTCGCATTCAGCGGTAAACGAACAGGTTCCGGGGCAACAGCGACCATCGCCGGTATTGCCCGGGTGATCTGTTCGCGAAAAAGCTGTTCCTGCCACACGACAAAAACGGCGCAGCCCACCGGCAACATCAGCAGGCCTGCCGTGATCGGGTGCAGACCGAAACAGGTCACCACCTTCAGTGAAAGTTTCACGATCGGTTCACTCGATGCTCAACGGAAAAGACCGGCCGTCAGGCGACCCTTTCAGGTCGCCTGACGTGCTGCGGGGGATTTAGAGTTTGTTCCACGCCATGTGCCAATGCGCACCGACGCCTGGCTCGTAGCCGTTGGCGGACGGGCTGTATTGCTTGCAGTAGCCCGACTCGGGGAATGGCTTGCACTCAAAGACTTCGTTGGTCTTCGGTTGCAGCACTTTGGTACCGGCGGTGTAGCCGCTGATGCCTTCCGGGAACACGAAGTCGTAATCGGCACCGGCGCCTTCACCAATCAGTTTCGTGGGCTGGGTGTCCTGGCGAGTGGTCCGGCCGTCGAGGCTCGTGCCGACCAGGGTCAGGGTATGTGCGCCGGGATTGCTGCGAACATCTATGGTCAGCCCTGTCGCACCGCTGTCCACTTGTGCAGTGGTGGAGCCGACCGGCTTGTTGCTCTCATCGAACAGCGTCGCTTCGACGTTCATTTTGCGGTTGGACAAAATGCTGAAATCAACCTTGGCCAAGCCTTTTTCCAGCACATATTCAGCTTGCTGGGAGGCCACCGACAGACGGGCTGCTGCATCTTCCTGCATGTTCAATTGCACTTCGTAGCGTGTCACACCACTTTCTTTTTGTGCGTACACGCTGTTGTTGCCCTTGACCGGCTCGATCGTGCCGCTTTCATCACGAACACCCGCACGGACAAGTGTATGTGCCTTGTTGATGGCTTCTGCCAACTTGAACGACCAGTTGTTTGGCGAACCTTCCTCGGCCGTGTTGATAGCTATCTCGACACTGAATTCCGGGTATTCGCCATTGGCCGAGAAGGCGCGAGCCTTGACCTTGTCACCCACCAGCAACGTGGTCGAAGGCGCAATGCTGCCCACCGAAGACCAGCCGCCCGGCAACTCCGGTTCCGACAGAATGTTTACGTCCGCCGGGTTGTAGAACGCGGCATCGGTATCACCGACAGTCCAGACCGCCAATATGACGTGATGACCGGATTTGTCGGCGGGGATGGTGCAGTTGTGCTTGTCACTGTTGGATGGCTTCTGATTGCCGCCGTCGATGGTGCAGAACGGTGTGCTCTCGAAGGCAGCTCGCTTGAGCGCTTCGTTCGGGTTCCAGCCGTTGCGGGTGATGAAGTATTCATGCTTGGTGGCCGGATGAACGGCCGTGTAGTGCCATTGGAAATCCAGCGTGCGATTGCGGATTTCCGTCAGATGCCAGCGGCTGGCGGACTGAGCGTCCAGTGCCGAGAACAGCGAGATACCACCGCTTGGAATCTTGCCGTCTTCCGGTCCCTGCAAGGGAGCGTCACCGGCACCGGCGGGGAAGCCCTTGAAGGTTTCGCCAACACTTTGTGGTTCGTATTGCGCCCCACCACACTGGCTGTTCAATCCTTTCTGACATAGCAGTGCGCGCGACGGTGGCACTTCGAGAAAGCCATGCGCTGAAGCACTTTGGGACACCAACATTGCCGATAACAGGATCATCGAAGAGGTGCACGCAGCAAACGCACTTCCCTTGTACGAAGTATTTTTCATCAAATGAGTTCCAGACTACTTATCGAAATTTGAGGCGCACATTGCTGACGCCGATGGTTGCGATATTGCTCAGCGACTGGCCGAGCAAGGGTCCGAACGTTACGTGGATGAATGAATTTTCTATGTAGGGAAAGTCTCTGCCGAACGCAGGAACAGTCTCTTCAGCTCTTTCTCCGACAATGGATGGAAGAGTTCTTACGAGCTGTGGCGCCACCTCCAAGCAAGAAAAAACGCATAAAAAAAGCCTGTCCGGCGCCATGCCGGACAGGCTTTCAATCACGTCAAAGACGTTTATTCGTGATATTGCGCCGACAACTCATGCACAGCACGCAAGAACGCGCCAGCATGTTCCGGATCGACTTCCGGCGTGATGCCATGACCAAGGTTGAACACGTGACCACTGCCTTTACCGTAGCTCGCGAGGATGCGGCCGACCTCGGTGCGAATCGCTTCCGGTTTTGCGTAGAGCACCGTCGGGTCCATGTTGCCTTGCAGGGCCACTTTGTCGCCGACACGGGCACGGGCGTTGCCGATGTCGCAGGTCCAGTCCAGGCCGAGGGCATCAGCGCCGGCATCGGCGATGCTTTCCAGCCACAGGCCGCCGTTCTTGGTGAACAGAATCACCGGCACCTTGCGACCTTCGTGCTCGCGGATCAGGCCGCTGACGATTTTCTTCATGTAGGCCAGCGAGAATTCCTGATACGCCGCAGCCGACAGGTTGCCGCCCCAGGTATCGAAGATCTGCACCGCTTGCGCACCGGCCATGATCTGGCCGTTGAGGTAGCTGGTGACCGACTGCGCCAGTTTGTCCAGCAACAGGTGCATGGCTTGCGGGTTGTCGTAGAGCATGGCTTTGGTTTTGCGGAAGTCTTTCGACGAGCCGCCTTCGACCATGTAGGTGGCCAGGGTCCACGGGCTGCCGGAGAAACCGATCAGCGGCACACGACCGTTCAGTTCGCGGCGAATGGTGCTGACCGCGTCCATCACGTAGCCGAGGTCTTTGTGTGGATCAGGGATTGGCAGGGCTTCGATGTCGGCCAGGGTGCTGACGACTTTTTTGAAGCGCGGACCTTCGCCGGTTTCGAAGTACAGGCCTTGGCCCATGGCATCGGGGATGGTCAGAATGTCGGAGAAGAGGATCGCCGCGTCCAGCTGCGGGTAGCGGTCTAGCGGTTGCATCGTGACTTCGCAGGCGAATTCCGGATTCATGCACAGGCTCATGAAATCACCGGCCTGGGCACGGCTGGCGCGGTATTCAGGCAGGTAGCGTCCGGCCTGGCGCATCATCCACACAGGGGTGACGTCTACAGGTTGCTTGAGCAGGGCGCGCAGGAAACGGTCGTTCTTCAGGGCAGTCATGTCGGCATCCGGAAAAAAAGTGCGGGCATTTTCTCAGAGCCGGACGCAAAAGGCACGGTTGCAGGTCAGCCTTTTGTCTATCGGGTCAATTTATCGCAATAAATACGCAGATTTCAGCAACACCCGCAAACCAATGTGGGAGCTGGCCTGCCAGCGATGCAAGCACCTCGGTGTATCAGCCAGACCGAGGTGATGCTATCGCTGGCAGGCCAGCTCCCACAGGTATTGCGTTGCAGTCAGTTGGGCGGGGTTTAGACGCCCAGATAATCCAGGATCCCTTCCGCCGCATTACGGCCTTCGAAGATCGCCGTCACCACCAAGTCAGAACCGCGCACCATGTCGCCACCGGCGAAGATTTTCGGGTTGCTGGTCTGGTGCTTGTACTGACCTTGTTCCGGAGCCACGACACGGCCCTGGCTGTCGGTCTGGATGCTGAACTGCTCAAACCACGGCGCCGGGCTCGGGCGGAAACCGAAAGCGATGACCACGGCGTCGGCCGGGATGATCTCTTCGGAACCCGGGATCGGCTCAGGGCTGCGGCGGCCACGGGCGTCCGGCTCGCCGAGACGGGTCTCGACCACCTTCACGCCTTCGACCTTGTCTTCGCCGACGATGGCGATCGGCTGGCGGTTGTAGAGGAATTTCACGCCTTCTTCCTTGGCGTTCTTCACCTCTTTGCGCGAGCCAGGCATGTTCGCTTCGTCACGACGATAAGCGCAGGTCACCGATTTGGCGCCCTGGCGGATCGAGGTACGGTTGCAGTCCATCGCCGTGTCGCCGCCGCCGAGAACCACGACCTTCTTGCCTTTCATGTCGACGAAATCTTCCGGCGACTTTTCAAAGCCCAGGTTGCGGTTGACGTTGGCGATCAGGAAGTCCAGCGCGTCATACACGCCCGGCAGGTCTTCACCGGCAAAGCCGCCCTTCATGTAGGTGTAAGTGCCCATGCCCATGAATACCGCATCGTATTCTTCGAGCAGTTGTTCCATGGTCACGTCCTTGCCCACCTCTGTGTTGAGGCGGAACTGGATGCCCATGCCGCTGAAGACTTCGCGACGATTGCTCAGCACGGTCTTTTCCAGCTTGAACTCGGGGATGCCGAAGGTCAGCAGACCGCCGATTTCCGGGTTCTTGTCGAACACCACCGGGGTTACGCCGCCACGCACCAGCACGTCGGCACAGCCCAGGCCCGCCGGGCCCGCGCCGATGATCGCAACACGCTTGCCGGTTGGCTTGACCTTGGACATGTCCGGACGCCAGCCCATGGCGAACGCGGTGTCGGTGATGTACTTCTCCACCGAACCGATGGTCACCGCGCCGAAGCCGTCGTTGAGGGTGCACGCACCCTCGCACAGACGGTCCTGCGGGCACACCCGGCCGCACACTTCCGGCAGGGTGTTGGTCTGGTGCGACAGCTCGGCGGCCTGGAGGATGTTGCCCTCGGCTACCAGCTTCAGCCAGTTGGGAATGAAGTTGTGCACCGGGCACTTCCATTCGCAATACGGGTTACCGCAACCCAGGCAGCGATGGGCCTGGTCGGCCGACTGCTGGGGTTTGAAGGGTTCGTAGATTTCCACGAACTCTTTCTTGCGTTGACGCAACAGTTTCTTCTTCGGATCCTTGCGCCCGACCTCGATGAACTGGAAGTCATTATTCAGACGTTCAGCCATTTTAAAACCTCATCAAACTCTTCAGGCGCATATCACTGCGGGTTGGCACGGGTGCTGGAAAGCAACGACTTGAGGGTGGCAGCCTTGGGCTTGACCAACCAGAAACGACGCACGTAATCATCGAGGTTTTCGGCGAGGTTACGACCCCACTCGCTGTCGGTTTCCTCGACGTACTCATTCAGCACGCGTTGCAAATGGCTACGGTAGGCTTCCATCGCCTCGCCGCTGATCCGCTGGATTTCCACCAGTTCGTGGTTGACCCGGTCAACGAAGGTGTTGTCCTGGTCGAGCACGTAGGCGAAACCGCCGGTCATGCCTGAACCGAAGTTGTAACCGGTCTTGCCCAGAACGCAGACGAAACCACCAGTCATGTACTCGCAGCAGTGATCGCCAGTACCTTCCACGACGGTGTGGGCACCGGAGTTACGCACGGCAAAACGCTCGCCCGCGGTGCCGGCGGCGAACAGCTTGCCACCGGTAGCGCCGTACAGGCAGGTGTTACCGATGATGGCACTGTCCTGAGTCTTGTAGGCGCTGCCCTTCGGCGGAACGATGACCAGTTTGCCGCCGGTCATGCCCTTGCCGACGTAGTCGTTGGCGTCGCCTTCCAGGTACATGTCCAGGCCGCCGGCGTTCCACACACCGAAGCTCTGACCAGCCGTGCCCTTGAAGCGGAAGGTGATTGGCGCATTCGCCATACCCTGGTTGCCGTGCTTGCGCGCGATTTCACCGGAGATCCGCGCACCGATCGAACGGTCGCAGTTGCAGATGTCCAGGTCGAACTCGGCGCCGCTCAGGTCATTGATGGCCGAGGTGGCCAGGTCGACCATTTTCTCGGCCAGCAGGCCTTTGTCGAACGGCGGGTTGCGCTCCACACCGCAGAACTGCGGCTTGTCCGCCGGCACGTGGTCGCTGCCCAGCAATGGGGTCAGGTCCAGGTGATGTTGCTTGGCGGTCTGGCCTTCGAGGACTTCCAGCAGATCGGTACGGCCGATCAGCTCTTCGAGGGAGCGCACGCCCAGCTTGGCCAGCCACTCACGGGTTTCTTCGGCGACGTAGGTGAAGAAGTTCACCACCATGTCGACGGTGCCGATGTAGTGATCCTTGCGCAGCTTCTCGTTCTGAGTTGCGACGCCGGTGGCGCAGTTGTTCAGGTGGCAGATGCGCAGGTATTTGCAGCCCAGGGCGATCATTGGCGCGGTGCCGAAGCCGAAGCTTTCAGCGCCGAGGATAGCTGCCTTGATCACGTCGAGGCCGGTTTTCAGGCCACCGTCGGTCTGTACCCGGACTTTGCCGCGCAGGTCGTTGCCACGCAGGGTCTGGTGGGTTTCGGCCAGGCCGAGCTCCCACGGAGCGCCCGCGTATTTGATCGAGGTCAGCGGCGATGCACCGGTGCCGCCGTCGTAGCCGGAAATGGTGATCAGGTCCGCATAGGCCTTGGCCACACCGGCGGCGATGGTGCCGACGCCCGCTTCAGCAACCAGCTTCACCGAGACCAGCGCCTTCGGGTTGACTTGTTTCAGGTCGAAAATCAGCTGCGACAAGTCTTCGATCGAGTAGATGTCGTGGTGCGGCGGTGGCGAAATCAGGGTGACGCCCGGTACTGCATAACGCAGCTTGGCGATCAGCCCGTTGACCTTGCCGCCTGGCAGTTGACCACCTTCGCCCGGCTTGGCGCCCTGGGCGACCTTGATCTGCAGCACTTCGGCGTTGACCAGGTATTCCGGGGTCACACCGAAACGGCCGGTGGCGACCTGCTTGATTTTCGAGCTCTTGATGGTGCCGTAACGCGCCGGGTCTTCACCACCTTCACCGGAGTTGGAACGCGCACCGAGGCGGTTCATGGCTTCGGCCAGGGCTTCGTGAGCTTCGGGCGACAGCGCGCCCAGCGAAATACCGGCGGAGTCGAAGCGCTTGAGCACCGATTCCAGCGGTTCGATCTCGCTGATGTCCAATGGCGTGTCGAGGGTTTTGACTTTCAGCAGGTCGCGGATCATCGACACCGGGCGGTTATCCACCAGCGACGTGTATTCCTTGAACTTGCTGTAGTCGCCCTGCTGCACGGCGGCTTGCAGGGTATTGACCACGTCCGGGTTGTACGCGTGATATTCGCCACCGTGGACGAACTTCAGCAGGCCGCCTTGCTGGATCGGCTTGCGCGGGCTCCAGGCTTCGGTGGCGAGGGCTTTCTGCTCGGCTTCGATGTCGACGAAACGCGCACCCTTGATGCGGCTTGGCACACCACGGAAGCTCAGGTTGCAAACCTCTTCGGACAGACCGATAGCTTCGAACAACTGTGCACCGCGGTACGAAGTGATGGTCGAGATACCCATCTTCGACAGAATCTTCAGCAGGCCCTTGGTGATGCCTTTACGGTAGTTCTTGAACACCTCATAGAGGTCGCCCAGTACTTCACCGGTACGGATCAGGTCGCCCAGCACTTCATAAGCCAGGAACGGATAAACGGCAGATGCACCGAAACCGATCAACACGGCGAAGTGATGCGGATCGCGAGCGGTCGCGGTTTCCACCAAGATGTTGGAGTCGCAACGCAGGCCTTTTTCGGTCAGACGGTGATGCACGGCACCGGTAGCCAGCGACGCGTGGATCGGCAACTTGCCCGGAGCAATGTGACGGTCACTCAGCACAACCTGGGTACGACCGGCGCGCACGGCTTCTTCAGCCTGATCGGCAACGTTGCGGATTGCCGCTTCAAGGCCGACGCTTTCGTCGTAGTTGAGGTCGATGATCGCGCGCTCGAAGCCCGGACGATCGAGGTTCATCAGCGAACGCCACTTGGCCGGGGAAATGACCGGCGAGCTGAGGATCACGCGCGAGGCGTGCTCCGGCGACTCCTGGAAGATGTTGCGCTCGGCACCGAGGCAGATCTCCAGCGACATGACGATGGCTTCACGCAGCGGATCGATCGGCGGGTTGGTGACCTGCGCGAACTGCTGGCGGAAATAGTCGTACGGCGTGCGCACGCGCTGGGACAGCACGGCCATCGGCGTATCGTCGCCCATCGAGCCCACGGCTTCGTAGCCCTGCTCGCCGAGCGGACGCAGCACCTGGTCGCGCTCTTCGAACGTGACCTGGTACATCTTCATGTATTGCTTAAGCTGATCGACGTCGTAGAACGCCGAACCATGGTCGTTGTCTTCCATGGTCGCCTGGATGCGCAGGGCGTTCTTGCGCAGCCATTGCTTGTACGGATGACGCGACTTCAGACGGTTGTCGATGGCGTCGGTGTCGAGGATCTGCCCGGTTTCGGTGTCCACGGCAAAGATCTGGCCCGGACCAACGCGGCCCTTGGCGATCACGTCTTCAGGCTGGTAGTTCCAGACACCGATTTCCGAAGCCAGGGTGATGAAACCGTTCTTGGTGGTGACCCAACGCGCCGGACGCAGACCGTTACGGTCGAGCAGGCACACCGCGTAGCGACCGTCGGTCATTACCACGCCGGCCGGGCCGTCCCACGGTTCCATGTGCATCGAGTTGTATTCGTAGAACGCACGCAGATCCGGGTCCATGGTTTCGACGTTCTGCCACGCTGGCGGAATGATCATCCGCACGCCACGGAACAGGTCGATGCCGCCGGTGACCATCAGTTCGAGCATGTTGTCCATGCTGGAAGAGTCGGAACCGACGCGGTTGACCAGCGGGCCGAGCTCTTCGAGATCGGGCATCAGGTCGTTGGCGAACTTGGTGCGACGGGCCACGGCCCAGTTGCGGTTGCCGGTAATGGTGTTGATCTCGCCGTTGTGCGCCAGGAAGCGGAACGGTTGGGCCAGCGGCCATTTCGGCAGGGTGTTGGTGGAGAAACGCTGGTGGAACACGCAGATCGCGGTTTGCAGGCGCTCGTCGCTCAGGTCTGGATAGAAGGCGGTCAGATCCGCCGGCATCATCAGGCCTTTATAAATGATGGTCTTGTGGGAAAAGCTGCAGATATAGTGATCGACGTCGGCGGCGTTGGCCACGGACGAGCGACGACGGGAGCTGAACAGCTTGATCGCCATGTCCTGATCGCTCAGGCCTTCACCGCCAATGAACACTTGTTCGATCTGCGGCAAACGCTCAAGGGCCAGGCGGCCGAGGACACTGGTGTCGATCGGCACTTTGCGCCAGCCGACCAGCTGCAGGCCGGCGGCCAGGATCTCGCGGTTCATGTTCTCGCGAGCGGCTTCGGCTTTGACCGGGTCCTGGTTGAAGAAGACCATGCCCACGGCGTATTGCTTGGGCAATGCAACGCCGAAGGTTTCCTGGGCGATGGCTCGCAGGAACACGTCCGGCTTTTGAATCAGCAGACCGCAACCGTCACCGGTCTTGCCGTCGGCATTAATCCCACCGCGGTGGGTCATGCAGGTCAGGGCCTCGATGGCCGTTTGCAAAAGGGTATGACTGGGCTCGCCCTGCATATGGGCTATCAGGCCGAAACCGCAGTTATCCTTGAATTCATCTGGTTGGTACAGACCTGCTTTCATAGACACTTTCTCACCAGGCTGCCTCTTAACGAGGCAAATTTCTTTTCAATTCAACCACTTGCCATCCGCGCCGAACGTACGCCAGCTTTGCGGGGACAAAAGGGAGGTCATTGTACACACCGACACTTGGCCTCACAAATTTGACGACGAAATGTCGCAAATCTATGTCGCATTTGTGAAAGGTTTAAAGCGATACGCTGTGCTAGTCAAAACTTTTTTAATTCTGACCGCAACGACTCAAAGACTACTGTAACGCAGACACCACAAGGCACGCGGCCTGTAGAGGCGGCATGCGCTTGTAGAAATTTTGAGGTGCCGGGAGAGGCGGCCTGGGTAAGGCCGCCGAATCTTCAGCGAGCTGTTGCCAGTTCCTGTTGGACGCTGGCGACAGAGCGAGGCCAAGGTTTACCAGCCTGAACCTTCGCTGGCAAGGCCTTGATGGCGGAAACGGCTGCATCACGATTGGCGAAGCTGCCGTAGGTGATGACGTAAAGCGGTTTGCCGTTGAGCACTTTCTTGAAGTAACGGTACTCGCCGCCCTGCTCCTTGACGAAGTTTTGCGCGCTCGCTTCGGAGCTGGTACCGAGGATCTGCACCACGTAGTTACCCGGGGCCTGACCGGCGTACCAGGTGCCGCCAGCAGCCTTGGCTGGAGTGGCCGGTTTCTCGGCAGACTTGGCAGCAGCGGCAACGGCCGGCTTGACTGGCGCCGGGGCAGGCTTGGCGGCAGGCGCTGGAACCGGTGCCGGCTTGGCGGTGGCGACCTGAGTCGGTGCTGGGGTCGGCTTGGCCGCTGGTGTTGGCGCAGGGCCAGCCGGGACACCGACAGGCGGTGCGGTGGTGGTAACGGTTGGCGGTGTTTCACTGGAACCTTCCAGCGGCACGCCATCGTCGCCTTCGGTAATGCCACCGGCCGCTTCAGCCAGCGGACCACGCATCACCGGCTGCGAATTACCGACCAACGGCAATGGCATCGGCTGCGAGTTGCCGGCGAATTCGACGGCTGGTGCACCGCCATTGCCTGTTGGCTGCCCCTGACCCAGCGGCAGTTGTGCCTGTTCGTTGGCCGGAGCACCGGTGGTCGGCGCTTTGCTGCGACCCGGCATCAACCAGGCGGCGGCTACCGCGACCACGACGACGGCGGAAATCGCCAATACGTGTTTCTTCGGCATATTGAACCCCATACTTGGACGCTTGACCGCTGAGCGGCTGGCAATCATGGCTTCGATCATTGCATCGCGGGCAACCTGGTTGATATTGCCAGGCCAACCCTCGGAGCTTTCGTGAATATCAGAGATCTGATCCGCGGTGAAAAGTTCGATACCCCGGCCTGCGCCTTCAAGACGCTGGTCCAGATATTCGCGAGTCTCTTCTTCGGTGTACGGCTGCAGTTCGATGACGTGGAAGCGCTCTTCCTCAAGCTGCAAAGCCTCAAGCTGGGCAATCAGCGATGACTCGCCGAACAGGAACACATGCGGACGACCTTCCGGCGCACCGGCAGCCAGCGCCATCAGGGCTTCGAGCCCTGACTCGTCGAGCTGCTCGGCATCATCCACCAGCAAATAGACTTCCTGGCCGGTAAGCGCCAGTTGCACCACCTGCGCCAGGATCGCGTCGATCTCGGGCTGGGCGACGTCCAGCGCCTGGGCGACCTGTCGCAGCACGCCAGCCGAGTCCCCGGCACCGCGGGCGGAAACCACCACACTCTGTACCGACTGCTTGTTGGTGCTGGCCACCAGCGCCTGACGCAGCAGGGTTTTACCACTGCCGTGCGGGCCTGTGACCACCAGCAACAACTGGCTGTAACGTGCCAGATGGTGCAACTGCCCCAGCACGGGTTTGCGCTGGGCCGGGAAAAACTTGAAGCCAGGAACCCGCGGAGCAAAAGGGTCATGATTCAACTGGTAATGGCCGAGGAAAGCCTCGTCGGCATGCAAACTAGTCATCGCGTTCTTATTAACCTTTAAGCTGAGCCAGGGCGCGGTAATCCGCTCCCAGCGTGGCCTGTAGAACCTCTTTCGGATAATCGTCGGTCACCACCGCTTCGCCCATGTGGCGCAGCAGCACCAGGCGCAAACGACCGTCGATCACTTTTTTATCAATTGCCATGTGTTCGAGGAAATCGGCTTCGGTCATCTCTTCAGGCGGGATAACCGGCAGGCCTGCGCGCTGGAACAGGCGAATGCCGCGATCGCGTTCCTGTTCGCTGATCCAGCCCAGGCGCGCGGACATTTCCAGTGCCATTACAGTGCCTGCAGCGACCGCTTCGCCATGCAGCCAGACACCGTAGCCCATATGGGTTTCGATGGCGTGACCAAACGTGTGACCCAGGTTGAGCGTGGCGCGCACACCCGTCTCTTTTTCGTCGGCGCCGACCACCGCAGCCTTGGCCGCGCAGGAACGTTCGATGGCATAGGTCAGGGCTTGCTGGTCCAGATTACGCAGGCGGTCGACGTTGTCTTCGAGCCAGGTCAGGAACGGCTCATCGCAAATCAAACCGTACTTGATGACTTCAGCCAGGCCGGCTGACAGCTCACGGGCCGGCAGAGTGTTGAGAGACGCAGTGTCGATTATCACCACGTTCGGCTGATAGAAGGCGCCGACCATGTTCTTGCCCAGCGGGTGATTGATGCCGGTCTTGCCGCCCACCGACGAGTCGACTTGCGACAGCAACGTGGTCGGGACCTGAATGAAATCAACGCCGCGCTGGTAGCAGGCGGCCGCAAAACCGGCCATGTCACCGATCACGCCGCCCCCGAGGGCGATTACCGTGGTGCGACGGTCATGCCGTGCGGTCAGCAGACCGTCGAAAATCAATTGCAGGGTTTCCCAGGTCTTGAAGGCTTCGCCATCGGGCAGCACCACGGAAATCACCGAGAACTGCGCGAGGCTGCGGGTCAGACGTTCGAGATAGAGCGGCGCAACGGTTTCGTTGGAGATGATCGCCACTTGCCGTCCGCGAATATGCGGGGCCAGCAGCTCAGGCTGATCCAACAAACCTTCGCCAATGTGAATCGGGTAGCTGCGCTCGCCTAGATCGACCTTGAGTGTCTGCATGTGTCCCCACAATGAAGATGGAATCAGGCATCGTGCCTTGAATTAACCAATGTCCACGGCGTCTGTTGGTGTGACGCCGTTCAGTAGCCGTTCGCCACAACCTTGAGCGGTCATGACAGGACGCCGAGGATAGCGCATTTCGTGCGGCGCTTTAACGTGGCGGCAGCTGCTGCAAGCGCTCGAGGATATCAAGCACGACCATCCGCGGCGGCCGCTCATCGGTTTCCACCACCAGATCGGCGATTTCCCGATAAAGCGGATCACGGATCGCCAGCAGATCCCGAAGGGTCTTGGCCGGATCGGCGGTACGCAACAAGGGCCGATTGCGATCGCGGGACGTGCGGCCGACCTGCTGCTCGACAGAAGCATGCAGATAGACCACCCGTCCACCGGCGTGCAATGCCCGACGATTGGCTTCGCGCATGACTGCGCCACCGCCGGTCGCCAGCACCACACCGTCGTAATCGCACAGCTCGGCAATCATTGCCTCCTCGCGATCACGAAAGCCCGGTTCGCCTTCCTTGTCGAAGATCCATGGGATATTGGCGCCCGTGCGTAATTCAATTTCCTTATCGGAATCTTTGAATGGCAAGCGCAGCTCTTTGGCCAGCAACCGGCCGATGGTGCTTTTTCCAGCGCCCATCGGTCCTACAAGAATCAAATTTCGCACAGAATCAACGACTCACAGCAATCGCCTGGTTATTCATGATACGCGGAGTGAGAAACACCAACAGCTCGGATTTTTTCTCCGAAACCACGTCACGCCGGAAAAGGCGGCCAAGATACGGCACATCGCCAAGAAATGGCACCTTATCTACAACCTTGCTTTGAGTATTTGAGAAAACACCACCAATGACGATGGTCTCGCCATCGTTGACCAGGACCTTGGCGTTGACCTCGTTTTTCTTGATCGGCGGCACATCCTGGACCTTGTTCAGGTAGTCAGGCTCGTCCTTGGTGACCTTGACCTCCATGATGATCCGGTTGTCCGGGGTGATTTGCGGCGTCACTTCCAGCGACAGCGAGGCTTCCTTGAAAGACACGGAAGTCGCGCCGCTGGAGCTCGCTTCCTGATAGGGAATCTCGGTTCCCTTGAGGATTTTCGCGGTTTCCTTGTCGGACGTAACCACTTTGGGTTGCGAGACGATTTCGCCGTTGCCGGTTTTCTCCATGGCCGTCAGTTCAAGGTCGAGCAAGACGTTGTCGGTGATGAACGCGATGCCGATTCCAGAGGTGTTGTTGACGGCTCCCAAGTCGACGAACGGCGAATTGGTGCTGGTGCTACCTGGCGTGCCGATGGTCGACGATGCGTTTGCACCATTGCTGACGCCTGATGTATTCCAGTTGCCCTTATTCTGGATCGAACCGCCCCAGCGCACACCCAGGCTCTTGTCGTAATCAACGTTGGCTTCGACGATCCGCGCCTCGATCATCACCTGCCGTACCGGGATATCCAGCTGCGCCACGATCCGCCGCAATTCGTCGAGCCGATCCTGAGTCTGGTAGGCAATGATGTTGTTGGTACGCTCATCGACGGTGATCGAACCCCGTTCGTCGACTTTCGCTTCAGCGCTGGTCACCGACTGGAACAGCTTGGCGATATCGGCTGCCTTGGCGTAGTTGACCTGTAGCAACTCCCGCCGCAGGGGGGCCAGATCAGCGATTTGCTTCTGCGACTCCAGTTCCTGGCGCTCACGGGCAGCGATTTCATCGGCCGGCGCCACCAACAGAACGTTGCCGATCTTGCGCTTGTCCAGCCCCTTGGTTTTCAGCACCAGATCCAGCGCCTGATCCCACGGCACGTTTTGTAAACGCAGGGTAATGCCGCCTTGCACCGTGTCGCTGGCCACCAGATTGAGGTTGGTGAAGTCGGCGATCAATTGCAGCACCGAGCGCACATCGATGTCCTGAAAATTCAACGAGAGCTTTTCACCGCTGTAGGCGTAGCGGTCGGCATTGCGCTTTTGCAAGTCGTCGGCAGTCATCGGGCGGATGCTGACGGTCAGCTTGTTGTCGGTCTGGTAGGTCGAATAATCGAAGGCACCGCTGGGCTCGATGGTAATAGTGGCCCTGTCGCCTGTAGCGCTGGCATTGACGAACTGTACGGGCGTGGCGAAGTCCTTGACGTCCAGGCGCACACGCAACGGCTCAGGCAATCGGGTTCTGGCGAAACCGAGAATGATCTTGCCCTCGCGCTCCTGAATGTCTGGCGCGATGGACGGATCCGTCAGGTCGATCACTACATTGCCTTCGCCCTGGGTGCCGCGCTGGAAATCTACCGAGCGAATGGCCTTGGCCACTGGCGCAACGGCGCGCGCCGGAGCCGGAGCGGCGACAGCGGCCCGCCTCGGCGCCGGGTTGTTGCCTCCCTGGCCGACCACCACAAACAGGCTGTTGCCTTCGATCCGGGTGTCATACGGGGTCAATCGAGTGAGGTTGATGATCAGCCGTGTCCGGTCCTTGGCTTCCACCACCGTTGCGCTGCGGGCATTGCCGCCGCCCAGATCGCGGGTCTTGCTCGCCAGCTGACTGACGACACCGGGCAAGTCCAGCGCAATCCGCGCAGGCGATTCGGTGGTGTACCCGTGAGGCGCCGGGGGAGGCTCATCGAACGCCAACTTCAACTCGACGCGGTCGCCCGGCAGCGCTGCGACATCCAGCGCCTTGAGGTTGGCCGCTTGTACCATCGGCGACAGCAGCGCTATCCATAGCGACACTCCGAGGGTGGAGAAAATCCTGTTCATTGTTCGAGTTCCACTATGAGTGTTCTTTCAAAGGGAGGGTCCGCGGCCGCTCCAGCCAGGCGCCTTCGCCATCCGGGACGATTTCCACCACATCGACTTGCGAGGCGTTGATGGCGACGATCCGCCCATCGTTACGCCCCAGGTAATCGCCGACTTTCAGACGATGCACACCGCCAGCGCCACGCAACAGCGCGAAGGAGCCTGATGCATTGGAGATCGTGCCGACCATTTCAAACTGCTCGATATTGAAACCCTCGAGGTACTGCTTGACCCGATCGGGGTCAGGTTTGACATTGCGCGAGCCATGCCTCTGCCCGGCCAGGTCGACTCTGACCTGTCGGGAAAACGGGCTGCGCAGGTTGGCAGCGCTGTAGGTGAATGTCGGGTAAGACCGAAATGTTGGCGTTGGTTCAATCTTTCCCGGTGCCCGCAGGCGCATTTCGTTCATGTAGGCGTCCAGGTCGCTGACATCATCGCCACCGCTACAACCGGCCAGGACCACCAGCAACACCGCCATGGAAAAAACACGAACAAGGCTCATTGATGCAGCCCCTTGTCGTTGTAACGGTAGGTCTTGGCCAGGATGCTCATGCGCAATTTTGTCCCGCCGTCAGGATTGACCGGCGCCAGGTCAAAATCATGCAGGGTGACGATGCGCGGCAGTCCGGCCACGCCGCTGACGAACGTCGCTAGGTCGTGATAGGCCCCGGTGACGGTGATCTGGATCGGCAATTCGATGTAGAACGGCTGGGTGACCTCGGGCAACAATTTGATTTCTTCAAACTCCAAGCCGCTGCCCAGGCCGGTGCGGGTGATGTCTTCGAGCAGGCCGGGGACTTCGGTATCACTGGGCAGTTGCCGCAACAGCACGCCAAAGGAGTTCTCCATTTCCTTCATCTGCTGGGTGTACAGCTCCAGGTTCGCCGCCATATGAGCCTTGGAGGCGAACTGTTCTTTGAGCGTCGTTTCTTCCTCGCGCTTGAGGTCAAGCTGAGCCTCAAGCTCACTCGTGGAAAAGCTGTAACCGAGCGCCAGCACCAGCAGCATCACCAGTACGCTCACCAACACCTTGATCGCCGGCGGCCAGGAACCGATGTTGCTGGTATCCAGTTCGTTGATATCGATCTTGCGCAGCCCGTCGAACCATGCGGACGGGCTCATTTGCCTTCCTCCACGGCGGCGGGCCGAGTCTGACGAACGGTCAGCTGAAAGACGTTGGCCTGATCCAGTTGACCGGCGGTGGTCGCCTTGACCTCCGTCAGGCTCGGCGCATCGAACCAGTCCGACGCATCAAGGTTGCGCATCAGGTCGGAAACACGGTTGTTGGACTCTGCCGCGCCGGTGATGGATAAGGTCTTGCCATCCATTTTCACTTCCGTGAAATACACACCGTCGGGCAGGGTCCGGGCCAATTGATCAAAGATTCGCCCGCTGATCGGCCGATTGCCTTGCAGGTCCTGGATGATGCGCATGCGCTCGACCAGTTGCTGGCGCCGGGCCTTTAGATCACTGATCTGCTTGATGCGTTCGTCGACCACGACAATCTGCTTGCCGATGTAATCGTTGCGCGCCACTTGCCGGTCGATGGCACTGTAGATCGCCTGATTGGCAATCAGCACCGCCGCTGCGGAACCCACCAGCACGCCAGCCAGAATCAATAAAAAGCGTTTGCGGCGTTGTTCGCGCAGCTCTTCACGCCAAGGTAAAAGATTGATCCGCGCCATCAGTCGAAACTCCTGAGGGCCAGCCCGCAGGCGATCATCATGGCCGGAGCGTCGCTACTCAGTGCCGCGGCGTTGACCTTGCTGCTCAGCGTCATCTCGGCAAACGGGTTGGCCACCTGCGTCGGCGTGCCCAATTGCTGCTCGATCAAACGATCCAGACCGGAGACTGACGCGGTGCCGCCGGCCAGCAAAATGTGATCGACCGAGTGGTACTGACCGGAAGCGAAGAAAAACTGCAGCGAACGCGAGACCTGCTGCACCAAGGCCTCGCGAAACGGCTGCAGCACTTCACTGACGTAATCGTCAGGCAAACCGCCCTGCTTCTTTGCCAACCCCGCCTGCTCGACAGTCATCCCGTATCGTCGCTGAATCTCTTCGGTCAATTGACGACCGCCGAACAATTGTTCGCGGGTATAGATGATCCGCCCGTTCAGCAGCACGCTCAGGGTGGTCATGGTCGCGCCAATGTCGACCACCGCCACCAGACGCTCCCGGGAGCCGGCCAATTGATTCGCCAGCAGGCCGAACGATCGCTCCAGGGCATAGGCCTCGACATCGACCACACGGGCGGTCAGGCCGGCCAATGTCAGGGCCGCTTCACGCACCTCGACGTTTTCCTTGCGACACGCCGCGAGCAGCACATTGACTCGCTCGGGGTTGCGTACAGACGCGCCCTGGACTTCAAAGTCGATGGCGACCTCGTCCAACGGATAAGGGATGTACTGATCGGCCTCTATCTTCAGCTGGCTTTCCATCTCGTCGTCGGAAAGACCGGCATCCATTTCGATGGCCTTGGTGATCACCGCCGAACCGGCCACGGCCACCGCGACGTTCTTGAGGCTGGTTCTGGCCTTGATCAGAACCCGCGAGAGAGCCTGGCCCACACCTTCGAGCTCGGCGATGTTTTTCTCGATCACCGCGCTGGCAGGCAGCGGCTCGACCGCGTAGGCCTCGACCCGATAGCGGTCGCCTTGGCGGCTCAGCTCAAGGAGCTTCACCGAAGTGGAGCTGATGTCGATCCCTAAAAGCGTACTGGCTTTTTTATTGAAGAGTCCTGGCACTAGCAATTCCCTATGACTATCCGTGAGTTACGGACTCTGTAATGTGTGTTGCGTTCCCTCCGCCCGTCTTGACAGCCGCCGCCAATGACGCCCACGCCGGAAAAATGCTTATAATGCCCAGCGTTTTTTTCCGCTTTTTCTCAAGCGCGGGTCGTTCGCCTTTAGCCTGAACCCTGATGCGTCATTCATTCTTTGCCCTGGATATCCAAAAGCCTTGATTCGTCTGCTGAAATTTTTCGGTTGGTCCATCGTCGCGGTTTTCTGCGGACTGCTTTTGGGTCTGAGCGGGGCGTTTCTTTACCTTAGCCCCGGATTGCCGTCCGTGGAGGCGCTGCGAAGCATCCAGTTGCAGATTCCATTGCGGGTCTATAGCAGCGACAACAAGTTGATCGCAGAATTCGGCGAAATGCGTCGCACACCGATCCGTTTCGCCGACATTCCCCCCAATTTCATTAATGCGTTACTAAGTGCTGAAGACGATAACTTCGCCAACCACTATGGCGTCGACCCAAGCAGCCTGATGCGGGCCGCCACCCAATTGGTCAAAAGCGGCCACATCCAGTCCGGCGGCAGCACCATCACCATGCAGGTGGCGAAGAACTTCTTCCTGACCAGCGAACGCAGCTTCTCGCGCAAAACCACTGAAATCCTCCTGGCGTTGCAGATCGAACGGCAGCTGACCAAGGACGAAATCCTTGAGCTGTACGTCAACAAGATCTATCTGGGCAACCGCGCCTACGGCATCGAGGCGGCGGCGCAGGTGTATTACGGCAAGTCGATTCGTGACATCAGCCTGGCGCAGATGGCGATGATTGCCGGCCTGCCAAAAGCCCCGTCTCGCTTCAACCCGCTGGCCAACCCGGCTCGCAGCAAGGAACGTCGCGACTGGATCCTGGGGCGCATGTACAAGCTCGGCAAAATCACCGAAGCCGATTACACCGCCGCGGTCAACGAGCCGCTTAACGCCAGCTATCACGTACCGACCCCGGAAGTGAACGCGCCTTACATCGCCGAAATGGCCCGCGCCGAAATGGTCGGTCGCTATGGCAGCGACGCGTACACCGAAGGTTTCCGCGTCACCACCACGGTGCCGAGTAACCTTCAGGAGATGGCCAATACCGCCGTCCATGAAGGCTTGATGACTTACGATCAGCGTCACGGTTATCGCGGCCCTGAGTCGCGCCTGCCGGGCAAGACCCGCGAAGCGTGGGCCACCGAGCTGACCAAGCAGCGCACCATCAGCAGTCTTGAGCCGGCCATCGTCACCCAGGCCGACAAGACCGGTCTGCAAGTGCTGACCCGCACCGGACAGGAACACGTCAACTGGGACACCATGAAGTGGGCTCGTCCGTTCCTGAACACCAACAGCATGGGGGCCAATCCGAAGCAGCCGTTGGACGTGGCACAGGTCGGCGACCTGATCCGCGTGCAACGTCAGCCGGACAATTCGCTGAAGTTCAGCCAGATCCCGCAAGCCCAGGGTGCGCTGGTTTCCCTCGACCCGCAAAACGGCGCGATCCGCTCACTGGTCGGTGGCTTTGCCTTCGAGCAGAGCAACTACAACCGTGCATTGCAGGCCAAACGCCAGCCGGGTTCAAGCTTCAAGCCATTCGTCTACAGCGCCGCGCTGGATAACGGCTACACCGCCGCCAGCCTGGTCAACGATGCGCCGATCGTGTTCGTCGACGAGTACCTGGACAAGGTCTGGCGTCCGAAGAACGACACCAACACTTTCCTCGGCCCGATCCGTCTGCGTGAGGCGCTGTACAAGTCGCGCAACCTGGTGTCGATTCGCCTGCTGCAGGCGATGGGCGTTGGCAAGACCATCGACTACATCACTCGTTTCGGCTTCAACAAGCAGGATCTGCCACCCAACCTGTCCCTGGCACTGGGCACCGCAACCCTGACGCCGATGGAAATCGCCACGGGCTGGAGCACCTTCGCCAACGGCGGCTACAAGATCACCCCGTACATCATCGACAAAGTCGAAAGCCGCAATGGCGATATGCTGTTCGTCGCCAATCCGCCGAGCGTTCCAAAAGGCGAGGCAGCCACTGACGGTATCGCCGCGCCAGTCGCCGAGGCCTTTACAGTCAACGCAACACCGGCCGATGCACTGACCGCCCAACCGGCGCCGCAGGCACCGGCGGTGGCTGAACGCATCGTTGATGGCCGTACGACTTACATCCTCAACAGCATGCTCGAGGACGTGATCAAGCTCGGCACCGGCCGTCGTGCACTGGCCCTGGGCCGCAGCGACATCGCCGGCAAGACCGGCACCACCAACGAATCCAAAGACGCTTGGTTCTCCGGTTACAACGCCGATTACGTGACCACGGTCTGGACCGGTTTTGACCAGCCTGAAAGCCTTGGCCGCAAGGAGTTCGGCGGCACCGTCGCGCTGCCGATCTGGATGAACTACATGGGCGCCGCCCTCAAGGATCTGCCACCTCACACGCAACCTGAGCCGGAAGGCATCCTGAGCCTGCGCGTCGACCCGATCAGTGGCCGCGCGGCCTCCCCAAGCACGCCAGGGGCTTACTTCGAACTGTTCAAGGCCGAAGATACGCCACCATCGGTGAATGAACTGGGCAACGGCAATGCGCCGGGCAGCCCGCTGCCGGCGGATGAAGCGGCGCCGATCGATTTGTTCTGATCGCCGCCACATTGAAAAGCCCCGCCTTCGAGAGAAGCGCGGGGCTTTTTTGTGCCTGCGGTTTTTGTAATGACTGGACTGGCCTAATCGCTAGCAGGCTAGCTGCTCCCACAGGGGGCCGCATTTCAAAGGTGACAGCTAGCCTGCTAGCGATTACGCCATTACTACTGACACAAAACCTTCAGGATCGAGTAGGAGGCGGGGTTGCCCCCGCCGTCCTCTCACACCACCGTACATACGGTTCCGTATACGGCGGTTCCTGCCTACTGACATACAACGTCAGCGAGCTTGGTTCCGTTGATGTGTCGCCTGTGGTATCTAAGCGCCCAGACCGGCCCTCGGAGCTTCCGGCTCCTACCTCCTGATGGTCTCGACCCCCGCTATGCGGTGTTTCTGCTTTACGCTCCAACAGAGATCACACCCGACTATCCACTCATGGCAGGTTCAGCCCTTCGTTACTCCGGTGTCGAGCAACTACTACGGCCTCTGCTGACTTCTGTCGCCCATCCCGTCATCTCGCGACGCCGGTAGCACATGGCAGGCTATACAGATCTCCCAGGGTAATTCGCGCGACCTTCCTGCTTATGCCTGTCGGATCTACGTCACAGCGTTCCGTGCAAGTATTGGGCTTTGAAGATATTGGCCTTCTTACCCCGCTGCACCGCCTAATCCGCTTCCTGTTCGTCAGGCCAGCATTTTGCCTCGGGCTTCCTTCAGATTCGCAGTCACCCGCGACACCCTTGCCTCTGGCTAACACTTCCCCTTGCCGGGTGTGTAGAGGACTTTCACCTCCAAGTCACCAGCGTGGCCACCACAGCCAAGCTGGTTGCGCTTACGCGCAACGCGCCATGCCTGGCGCACCAATAAAAAGCCCCGACTCATTACAAGCCGGGGCTTTCGGTTGAAGCGCTACAACGACTCGACTTAGCCGTTGAACACGTCATCCACGCTGTTCAGCGGGTAGTTCTTCGGATACGGCAGGGTCGCCACACCGGTCTCGATGGCGGCTTTGGCCACAGCGTCGGAGATCAGGGTGATCAGACGCTTGTCCATTGGTTTCGGAATGATGTACTCACGACCGAATTCCAGCTTGATGCCGCCGTAGGCGTCGCACACTTCCTGTGGCACTGGCAGCTTGGCCAGTTCGCGCAGGGCGTTGGCCGCGGCCACTTTCATTTCTTCGTTGATGCGCTTGGCGCGAACGTCCAGGGCACCACGGAAGATGAACGGGAAGCCCAGTACGTTGTTGACCTGGTTCGGGTAGTCCGAACGGCCGGTGGCCATGATCACGTCGTTACGGGTGGCGTGCGCCAGTTCCGGAGAAATTTCCGGATCCGGGTTGGAGCACGCGAACACGATCGGGTTAGGCGCCATCGACAGCAGGCCTTCAGCGCTCAGCAGGTTCGGGCCGGACAGGCCAACGAACACGTCAGCACCTTGCAGGGCGTCAGCCAGGGTGCGCTTGTCGGTCGCGTGAGCGAAGACAGCCTTGTACTGGTTCAGGTCGTCACGGCCGGAGTGAATCACGCCGGTACGGTCGATCATGTAGATGTTTTCGATGTTGGCGCCCATGCTCACCAGCAATTTCATGCAGGAGATGGCGGCGGCACCGGCGCCCAGGCAGACGATCTTGGCTTCCGGCAGGGTTTTGCCAGCGATTTCCAGGGCGTTGATCATGCCGGCTGCGGTAACGATCGCAGTGCCGTGCTGGTCATCGTGGAATACCGGAATGTCGCACTGCTCGATCAGAGCACGTTCGATCTCAAAGCACTCAGGTGCCTTGATGTCTTCCAGGTTGATGCCACCGAAGGTGATGGAGATGCGCTTGACGGTGTCGATGAAGGCTTGCGGGCTTTCGGAGTCGACTTCGATGTCGAACACGTCGATGCCGGCGAAGCGCTTGAACAGTACGCCTTTACCTTCCATCACTGGCTTGGAGGCCAATGGGCCGAGGTTACCCAGGCCGAGAATCGCGGTGCCATCGGAAATGACTGCAACCAGGTTGCCCTTGCCGGTGTATTTGTAGGCCAGTTCAGGATCGCGGGCGATTTCGCGTACTGGTTCGGCTACGCCGGGGCTGTAGGCCAGCGACAGGTCGCGAGCGGTAGCGGTGGCCTTGGTGAGCTCGACACTCAGCTTCCCTGGACGAGGATTGGCGTGATATTCGAGAGCGGCAGTTTTCAGATCAGACATTTTGGCATTCCGCTTTTACTGTTGGACAGACTGGTCAGCGAGGATACGCGCCTCGCAAAATCCCCACAAGACTGACCGGTCACCCCTGTCAAGCGCCCGGCCTTACGACTTTGGGCCAAGAGCCGCGGAACACAAGGGATAGACTGTTCACAATCGACATAAAAAATGTCTACAATTTTTTCTTACTGCACCACTTGCAGCATCGCCGGATCCGTCAGCGGCAACATCCAGCGCGCCTGACCCTCCTTGAGCCCACCGCGGCGTGAACGATCCAACACCCAGCCACGCGCCTCGATTTGCCTGCCTTTGAGCTTTTCAAGCGCGGCGGCATCAAAACGGGCCAACAAATTGGGTGCAACGCGCAACACAACCGAATCCTGCAATTCGATCCAAACCCCGCCACGATTACGCTGAACCTTGCTCACACGACCGCCGAGCACGGCAAAACCGGACGCGCTGATCTGATCCGCTTTCAGCACAGGTGACTGTCGCCATACGCCGAGCCCGGCCTG
This sequence comes from Pseudomonas sp. NFX224, assembly GCF_048565165.1. Classification (NCBI taxonomy): domain Bacteria; kingdom Pseudomonadati; phylum Pseudomonadota; class Gammaproteobacteria; order Pseudomonadales; family Pseudomonadaceae; genus Pseudomonas; species Pseudomonas sp. NFX224. The sequence goes on from NZ_CP183416.1 coordinate 2,581,805, forward strand.
ACGGGCACTGCGTTCCGCTGCTTGCTGACAGTCGACCAAATCGACATTCGGGGCAACCGCCACCAGAAAACCGAGGCCCTCAGAGAGCATTTGCGCTTCGAGATTGGCGCCGTCGGCGCTGTAGACATGGGCCAGGGTCCGGCCGTAATGGTCTTTGCTTTCCTTACCGGACTGCAAACCGACCCGCCCGTCGCTGGCCGCTACCAACGCTTCGAGCCGCTTACGTGCAGCCACGGCGAATGGCTCGTCGGAGCGGCCTTTCTTGCCCAGCTCCGGCGTGTTCAAGCCGATCATGCGCACACTGCGACCGTCGCTCAAGCGTAGCGTGTCGCCATCGACCACTCGCTGCACGGTGACGGATGTCAGGCCACCCGGCGCCGGGCAGAAAGCCTGGGCCGCGGAGAGCCAAATCGCGGACACAAAAAAGGCGCCCACAAGGGACGCCTTTTTCATCAGCATGGAAAAACCGGAACGGTTTCCCAAGTTGAGAGGCCTTAGGCCTTTTTCGCGCCGAAAGCACCGAAACGGTCGGCGAAGCGCTGAACGCGGCCGCCAGTGTCCAGAGTCTTTTGCTTACCGGTGTAGAACGGGTGGCATTCGTTGCAAACGTCGATCGCCAGGGCTTTGCCGAAGGTCGAACGGGTTTCGAACTTGTTGCCGCAGCTGCAGGTAACAGCAACTGCTGGGTATTCTGGATGGATATCAGCTTTCATGGTGTCTTCCTCAGGCTAGCGTGCCGCCACCCAACACTATTGTTGAATACCGCACGTAATTAGGCCGCGGATTCTACCAGACAATGCCAATCACGCAAGCTGTCCCTCAAACCGGTCGTCTGCTAGGCTCGCGGCCTGCCACTTCACCCCTTCATCGAGAAAACGCGTGCCCGACGCCATTCTGCGCCTCGCCCTGCCATCGCCCCTGCGCCGCCTGTTCGACTACCGCGCACCGGCCGGCGTCCTGCGCGCGCAATTGCATCCCGGCATGCGCCTGCGGGTGCCGTTCGGGCGTCGGGAGATGATCGGGATTCTGGTGGAAGTCACTGACACCAGCGAAGTCCCTGCCGAAAAACTCAAACCGGCGCTGGCCCTGCTCGATGTCACCCCGCCGTTGCCGCCCGCGCTGTTCAAGCTGTGCCTGTGGACTTCCCAGTATTACCAGCACAGCCTCGGCGACACCTTGAGTTGGGCACTTCCGGTGCTGCTGCGCCAGGGCGAGCTGGCCGAGCCACGCCAGGAACGTTTCTGGTCTGCCGCGCTAGGCGCGAGCCTCGATGACCCGCGTATCGCCCGCGCCCCGCGCCAGCGTGAAGCCCTGGCGACACTGGCGCAGCATCCCCATGGCGTGGCCCATCAGTTGCTGAGCAAATTGATGTTGAGCAAGGACAGCCTCGATCTGCTGCTGGCCAAGGATCTGGTGCAAGTCGAGGTCCGCAAGCACGCCCCCGGCGCCCGACACGAACACTGGCTGGCGCAGCCGGAGCTGCCGCTCAACCCGGAACAGCGTGCAGCATATGAAGCGATTCGCGCCGGGTTCGACAGTTACCACGCGTTCCTGCTGGCCGGCGTCACTGGCAGCGGCAAGACGGAAGTGTATTTGCAGTTGATCCGCGAAACCCTGGAGGCCGGCAAGCAAGCGCTGGTGCTGATCCCGGAAATCAACCTCGGCCCGCAGACCCTGGCGCGCTTCGAGCAGCGCTTCAATGCGCGCATCGCGCTGATCCACTCGGCAGTCAACGATCGCGAACGCCTCGACGCATGGCTCGCCGCCCGCGACGGCGAGGCCGACATCATTATCGGCACCCGTTCAGCGCTGTTCACACCAATGAAAAACCCGGGCCTGATCATCATCGACGAGGAGCACGACGGCTCCTATAAACAGCAGGAAGGTTTGCGCTACCACGCTCGCGACCTGGCATTGGTGCGGGCACGGCAGGAAAACATCCCGATTGTGCTCGGCTCCGCCACACCTTCACTGGAAAGCCTGCACAACGCCTACACCGGCCGTTACGGCCTCCTACGCCTGAATGAGCGCGCTGGCGGCGCCAAGCAACCACGTTTCCTGCGTCTGGACGTGAAAAGTCGCCCGCTGGACAGCGGCATTTCCGGGCCGATGCAACAAGCCATCGGTCAGACCCTGGCCGCCGGGCAACAAGTGCTGGTGTTCCTCAATCGCCGCGGCTTCGCACCGACGTTGCTTTGCCACGACTGCGGCTGGATGTCCGAATGCCAACGCTGCGATGCGCGCATGACCGTGCACCAGCGCTACGGTGAGCTGCGCTGCCATCATTGCGGTTATGTCGAACGCGTCCCCCGTCAGTGCCCAAAGTGCAACAAGGTCGATTTGCGTCCCGTGGGCGCCGGCACCGAACGGGCCGAAGAGCGCTTGAAAATCCTGTTTCCGGACTATCCGGTGCTGCGGGTCGACCGCGACAGCACCTCGCGTAAAGACGCAATGAACCAGTTGTTCGCAACCATTCAAAAGGGTCAGCCGTGCATTTTGATCGGCACCCAGATGCTTGCCAAAGGGCACCACTTTCCGCGAGTGACGCTGGTGTCGATTCTCGACGCCGACGGCGGGCTGTTCTCCGGCGACTTCCGCGCCAGCGAGCGTATGGCGCAATTGATCGTCCAGGTCGCGGGCCGCGCTGGTCGGGCGGAAGAACCCGGCAAGGTGATCATCCAGACGCACCTGGCCGACCATCCGCTGCTGGTGCAATTGACCGAGCAAGGCTACTTCGCCTTCGCCGAACAGGCCTTGAGCGAGCGTCGCGCGGCGGGCCTGCCGCCGTTCGCGCATCTGGCGTTGTTGCGGGCTGAAGCACATAAACCGGGACAGGCCGAAGGCTTCCTTGATGAGGCATGCAGCGAGGCCGAGCGCTTGCTGGCCGAGCAGAACCTGAGCGGGATTGAACTGTTGGGGCCAGTGCCGGCGCCGATGGAGCGTCGTGCCGGGCGTTATCGCGCACAACTGTTGTTGCAGGCTACGGCCAGGGCGCCTTTGCATCGATTGCTGGCGAGTTGGTTGCTGGTGCTTGAGCAGATGCCGAGTGGGCGGGCGGTGCGCTGGTCGCTGGACGTTGATCCGGTCGACTTGTATTGATAGATAGACCGCCATCGCTGGCAAGCCAGCGATGGCGGCCCAATTGTCACCACACATCCACAACCTGCCTGCTAAGGTTGGCAAGCCCGCCTCGGCAACGGATAATGCCCAGTTTTTCCACCAGCGCATGATGCGCCGCCGCGCCAGCGGTCGAAAGAGAAGACCATGAAAGACACCATTCGCCAGCTGATCCAACAAGCCATCACCCAACTCGTCAACGAAGGTGTGTTGCCTGAAGGCCTGTCGCCGGCGATCCAGGTGGAAAACTCCCGCGACAAGAAGAACGGCGACTTCGCCAGCAACATCGCCATGATGCTGGCCAAGCCTGCAGGGATGAAGCCACGCGACCTGGCGGAAAAAATCATCGCTGCGCTGCCAGCTGACGAAAACGTCAGCAAGGCCGAGATCGCGGGTCCGGGCTTCCTCAACTTCTTCCAGAACACCGATGCCCTGGCTTCTCGCCTGGACGCCGCCCTGGCCGACGCCCACATCGGCGTACGCAAGACCGGCCCGGTGCAGCGCACCGTGGTCGACCTGTCGGCCCCGAACCTGGCCAAAGAAATGCACGTCGGCCACTTGCGCTCGACCATCATTGGCGACGGCGTGGCCCGTGTTCTGGAATTCCTCGGCGATACCGTGATCCGCCAGAACCACGTCGGCGACTGGGGCACCCAGTTCGGCATGCTGATGGCTTATCTACAGGAAAACCCGATCACCAGCGACGAGCTGTCGGACCTGGAAAACTTCTACCGCGCCGCCAAGCAACGCTTCGACGAATCCGAAGAGTTCGCCGACCGCGCCCGTGGCCTGGTGGTCAAGTTGCAGGCCGGTGATGCCGATTGCCTGGCGCTGTGGACCAAGTTCAAGGACATCTCGCTGTCCCACTGCCAGAAAATCTACGAACTGCTCAACGTCAAACTGACCATGGCCGACGTGATGGGCGAAAGCGCCTACAACGACGACCTGATCAACGTGGTCAACGACCTGAAAGCTGCCGGTATGCTGGTCGAGAGCAATGGCGCCCAGTGCGTGTTCCTCGACGAGTTCAAGAATGCCGATGGCGATCCGCTGCCGGTGATCATCGTCAAGGCTGACGGCGGCTACCTCTACGCCACCACCGACCTCGCGGCCGTGCGCTACCGCAGCGGCACGCTCAAGGCTGATCGCGCGCTGTATTTCGTCGACCAGCGTCAGGCCCTGCACTTCCAGCAAGTGTTCGCCGTAGCGCGCAAGGCCGGCTTCGTGACGCATCCGATGGAAATGGAACACATGGGCTTCGGCACCATGAACGGCGCCGATGGCCGTCCATTCAAGACCCGCGATGGCGGCACCGTGAAGCTGATCGACCTGCTGACCGAAGCCCAGGAGCGCGCCTACACCCTGGTGAAGGACAAGAACCCGGAACTGGCCGAAGCCGACCTGCGTAACATCGCCAAGGTCGTCGGCATTGGCGCAGTGAAATACGCCGACCTGTCCAAGCACCGCACCAGCGACTACAGCTTCAACTTCGACCTGATGCTGAACTTCGAAGGCAATACCGCGCCGTACCTGCTGTACGCCTACACCCGCGTGGCCGGTGTGTTCCGCAAACTCGGCAAGGACTTCAGCGAAGTCGAAGGCCAGATCGTGCTCGAAGCACCGCATGAACACGAGCTGGCAGCGAAACTCGCGCAGTTCGGCGAAGTGCTGAACAACGTGGCCGAGAAAGGCACGCCGCACATCCTCTGCACTTACCTGTACGACGTCGCCGGCCTGTTCTCCAGCTTCTACGAGAACTGCCCGATCCTCGCCGCCGACACCCCGGAACAAATGCAGAGCCGCCTGCGCCTCGCCGCGCTGACCGGACGCACCCTCAAGCAAGGCCTGGAACTCTTGGGCCTGGAAACTCTGGAGCGTATGTAAGTTGGCTGCCAAGAAAAAACCTGCACCCAAGCGTGGCGCCAGCCGTTACCAAGCTCCAGCGAAGCAACCGATCCCGGGTTGGCTGTGGATGGCCATCGGCCTGACGGTCGGTGCATTCATCGTATTCCTGATGAAACTGGAGCCGGGCAAGGGTAGCGACACGGTCAAACGCGAGAAGGTGGAGCAGCAACAGAAAGCCACCAAGATCGCCGAGGCCAACAAGACCCCGCCGAGCCCGACGCAACCGGTGAAGCCGAAGTACGACTTCTACACCCTGTTGCCGGAATCGGAAGTCATCGTGCCACCGGATGCCGTGCCGGAAAAAACCCTGCCGACACCACAAGTGCCGGCGATTCCGACCACGCCGGTGACACCGGCCGAAGCGGCGAAAATCGACACTGCCCGCGCCCAGGCAGCCCTGGCCGGGATCACTCCGCCACCAGCGCCGCCGGTCACCAAAGCGGCGCCGGTGACCAAGTTCTTCCTGCAGGCCGGCTCGTTCCGCAAGGAGACTGATGCGGACAAGGTTCGGGCGCAGATCATTCTGCTCGGCCAGGCCGTGGCGGTTGAATCGGGTACGGTGAAAGACGAGACCTGGTACCGGGTTCTGGTTGGGCCGTTCAGCAACCGCGAGCAACTGACCACCGCACAGAAACAACTGGCCGGCGCCGGCTTCAGCAACCTGTTGTTACAACAACGCCAGAGCCGCTGATCCCTTCGGAAACACCGCGTCATCGTTCATCGCCAGCAGGCTGGCTCCCACAGGTTTGGCTCAGCCGCTGCGGGAGCCCGCCTGCTGGCGATGGCGTCATGTCCAACACCGCCTATCCACGTTTGACAAACACCGCCCGTCCCCTCTCGCGCTGCGCGGTTGAAATCCACTCCACCACCCCCATATGAATGGGCATAAGGCACTTTCGCCCGCTGTGTGGAGACTCTTCCCTTGACCACCATCGTTTCAGTTCGTCGCCACGGCAAAGTCGTCATGGGCGGCGACGGCCAGGTTTCTCTCGGCAATACCGTGATGAAAGGCAACGCCAAGAAAGTCCGTCGCCTGTACCACGGCGAAGTCCTCGCCGGTTTTGCCGGTGCCACGGCTGATGCCTTTACCCTGTTCGAACGTTTCGAAGGCCAGCTGGAAAAACACCAGGGCCATCTGGTTCGCGCCGCCGTCGAGCTCGCCAAAGAATGGCGCACCGACCGCTCCCTGAGCCGCCTCGAAGCCATGCTCGCGGTTGCCAATAAAGACGCTTCGCTGATCATCACCGGCAACGGCGATGTGGTAGAGCCTGAGAACGGGCTGATCGCCATGGGCTCCGGTGGCGCTTACGCCCAGGCTGCCGCCAGCGCGCTGCTGAAAAAAACCGACCTGTCGGCCCGGGAAATCGTCGAGACCGCTCTCGGCATCGCCGGCGACATCTGCGTATTCACCAACCACACCCAGACCATTGAGGAGCAGGACTGCGCCAAAGGCGACGAGTAAGTCTGTTTCGGCCACACGCCACGACTCACTTGTTTAAGGTCCGTCAAATATTATGTCCATGACTCCCCGTGAAATCGTCCACGAACTCAATCGCCATATCATCGGCCAGGACGATGCCAAGCGCGCCGTCGCCATTGCCCTGCGCAATCGCTGGCGCCGGATGCAGCTGCCTGAAGAGCTGCGCGTTGAAGTAACCCCAAAGAACATCCTGATGATCGGCCCGACCGGTGTCGGTAAAACCGAGATCGCCCGTCGCCTGGCCAAACTGGCTAACGCGCCGTTCATCAAGGTCGAAGCGACCAAGTTCACCGAAGTCGGCTACGTCGGCCGCGACGTCGAATCGATCATTCGTGACCTGGCCGATGCCGCGATCAAGTTGCTGCGCGAGCAGGAAATCACCAAGGTTCGCCATCGCGCCGAAGACGCCGCCGAAGAGCGCATCCTCGACGCCCTGCTGCCTCCGGCCCGCATGGGCTTCAGTAACGAAGACGCCCCGAGCTCCGATTCCAACACCCGTCAGCTGTTCCGCAAGCGCCTGCGTGAAGGTCAGCTGGATGACAAGGAAATCGAGATCGAAGTGGCCGAAATGTCCGGCGTCGATATCTCCGCGCCACCGGGCATGGAAGAAATGACCAACCAGTTGCAGAGCCTGTTCGCCAACATGGGCAAGGGCAAGCGCAAGAGCCGCAAGCTCAAGGTCAAGGAAGCGCTGAAACTGGTGCGCGACGAAGAGGCCGGCCGCCTGGTCAACGATGAAGAGTTGAAGGCCAAGGCCCTGGAAGCGGTCGAGCAGCACGGTATCGTGTTCATCGACGAAATCGACAAGGTCGCCAAGCGCGGCAATGTCGGCGGTGCCGATGTGTCCCGCGAAGGCGTGCAGCGCGACTTGCTGCCGCTGATCGAAGGCTGCACCGTCAACACCAAACTGGGCATGGTCAAGACCGACCACATCCTGTTCATCGCTTCCGGTGCGTTCCACCTGAGCAAGCCGAGCGATCTGGTGCCGGAACTGCAAGGCCGTCTGCCGATTCGCGTCGAGCTCAAGGCACTGTCGCCGCAGGACTTCGAACGCATTCTCAGCGAGCCGCACGCTTCGCTCACCGAGCAATATTGCGCACTGTTGAAAACCGAAGGTTTGGGTATCGAGTTCCAGCCAAGCGGCATCAAGCGCATCGCCGAGATCGCCTGGCAGGTCAACGAGAAAACCGAGAACATCGGTGCCCGTCGCCTGCACACCCTGCTTGAGCGTCTGCTCGAAGAGGTGTCGTTCAGCGCCGGCGACCTGGCCAGCACCCATGACGGCAAGGTCATCCAGATCGATGCCGACTACGTCAACAGCCACCTGGGCGAATTGGCGCAGAACGAAGACCTGTCCCGTTATATCCTGTAAGCCATACTTGTAGGAGCGAGCCTGCTCGCTCCTACAGGGTTCCATCCACAACGGAACGGCGCTCATGACCCAACTCCCCACCGACATCAAGCTGCACAAAGCCTCGAAAACCCTGACGCTCAAATACGCGTCCGGTGAGGAATACACCCTGCCCGCCGAGTTCCTGCGCGTGCACTCTCCTTCCGCCGAGGTCCAGGGCCACGGCAAACCCATCCTGCAATTTGGCAAGATCAACGTAGGCCTGAGCAAGCTGGAACCAGCCGGTCAGTACGCACTGAAACTGACCTTCGACGACGGCCACGACAGCGGCCTGTTCACCTGGGAATACCTCTACGAACTGGGGCGACGTCATGACGCACTCTGGGAGGATTATCTTGCCGAGCTCAAAGCCGCCGGAAAGACCCGCGACCCGAACGAATCCGTCGTCAAGCTGATGCTCTAGCCTGAGCTTCTTGCTCTTTAGAGGGCATTTTCTAATTTCATCTGCTTGAATGCTCCGCTCCAAAGCAAGCGATTGGCCTGCTTGCGAAAAAAATTAAACTCGGGTAACCAATGGAGCTGGCAAGTTCCCTGCAGTGCTCTCTGAACAAAAAGCATCGATGCAGAATTAACGGTCACCCGAGCAGTAGTACCTGGCATTTGCTGTGTGACTGCACAGCAGGACCGGGTACTCGTCTCAGGACAATGGAGCGTCGTAGATGAGTAAACAGAATAACGATGACTTGAAGTATCAGGCCTCGGAAAACACTTTGGGTCTGAATCCTGTCGTTGGGCTGCGTGGAAAGGATCTACTGGCTTCTGCTCGCATGGTACTCAGGCAGGCCATCAGGCAACCGGTGCACAGCGCAAAGCATGTTGCGCATTTCGGCCTTGAACTCAAGAACGTGCTGTTCGGCAAATCCGAGCTGCAACCGACCAGCGATGACCGTCGCTTCGCGGATCCGGCCTGGAGCCAGAACCCGCTCTACAAACGTTATCTGCAAACTTATCTGGCGTGGCGCAAGGAGCTCCACGAATGGATCGACGACAGTAACCTTGGGCCCAAGGATGTCGCCCGCGGGCACTTCGTGATCAACCTGATGACCGAAGCCTTCGCCCCGACCAACACGGCGGCCAACCCGGCGGCAGTCAAACGCTTTTTCGAAACCGGCGGCAAAAGCCTGCTTGACGGGCTCTCGCATCTGGCCAAGGACATGGTGCACAACGGCGGCATGCCGAGCCAGGTCAACATGGGCGCGTTCGAGGTCGGCAAGAGCCTGGGCGTGACCGAAGGCGCGGTGGTGTTCCGCAACGATGTGCTGGAGCTGATCCAGTACAAACCGATCACCGAACAGGTCCACGAGCGTCCGCTGCTGGTGGTGCCGCCGCAGATCAACAAGTTTTACGTTTTCGACCTGAGCCCGGACAAGAGCCTGGCGCGGTTTTGCCTGCGCAACAACGTGCAGACCTTCATCGTCAGCTGGCGCAACCCGACCAAGGAACAGCGCGAGTGGGGCCTGTCGACTTACATCGAGGCACTCAAGGAAGCGGTCGACGTGGTCACCGCCATCACCGGCAGCAAAGACGTGAACATGCTCGGCGCCTGCTCCGGTGGCATCACCTGCACCGCGCTGCTGGGCCACTACGCCGCGATCGGCGACAACAAGGTCAATGCCCTCACCCTGATGGTGAGCGTGCTCGATACCACCCTGGACAGCGACGTAGCCCTGTTCGTCGACGAGCAGACCCTGGAGACCGCCAAGCGTCATTCGTACCAGGCCGGCGTGCTGGAAGGCCGTGACATGGCGAAAGTCTTCGCCTGGATGCGCCCCAACGACTTGATCTGGAACTACTGGGTCAACAACTACCTGCTGGGCAACGAGCCGCCGGTGTTCGACATCCTGTTCTGGAACAACGACACCACACGACTGCCGGCGGCGTTCCACGGCGACCTGATCGAGATGTTCAAAAACAATCCACTGATCCGCCCGAATGCACTGGAAGTGTGCGGTACGCCGATTGACCTCAAGCAGGTGACGGCCGACATCTTTTCCCTGGCTGGCACCAACGACCACATCACGCCGTGGAAGTCCTGCTACAAGTCGGCACAACTGTTTGGTGGCAACGTTGAGTTCGTGCTGTCCAGCAGCGGGCATATCCAGAGCATCCTGAACCCGCCGGGCAACCCGAAATCCCGTTACATGACCAGCACTGAAAAAATGGCGAGCAGTGCCGAGGAGTGGCAAGAGAACTCCACCAAGCACACCGATTCCTGGTGGCTGCACTGGCAGGCCTGGCAGGCCCAGCGTTCCGGCGAGCTGAAAAAGGCCCCGGCGAAACTGGGGAACAAGGCATATCCGGCGGGCGAAGCAGCGCCGGGCACCTATGTACATGAGCGGTAACTGACACACCCCTACCCCTTGCAGGAGCGAGCAGGCTTGCGCCTGCAAGGGGGGGATGAATTCATAAACAGGGCTTGAGCATGCCGCAACCTTTCATATTCCGCACTGTCGACCTGGATGGCCAGACCCTCCGCACGGCAGTACGCCCCGGCAAGCCTCACTTGACGCCCTTGCTGATTTTCAACGGCATCGGCGCCAACCTTGAGCTGGTATTTCCGTTCGTCGCGGCGCTGGACCCGGACCTGGAAGTCATCGCTTTCGACGTACCCGGAGTCGGCGGGTCGTCGACGCCGAATCGTCCGTATCGATTTCCCGGCCTGGCGAAACTCACGGCACGCATGCTCGACTACCTCGATTACGGACAGGTCAATGTGATCGGTGTGTCCTGGGGCGGCGCGCTTGCCCAGCAATTCGCCTACGATTACCCGGAGCGCTGCAAGAAGCTTGTCCTGGCAGCGACGGCGGCGGGTGCGGTAATGGTGCCGGGCAAACCGAAAGTGTTGTGGATGATGGCCAGCCCAAGACGCTACATCCAGCCATCACATGTGATCCGCATTGCGCCGATGATCTACGGCGGTTCGTTCCGTCGCGACCCGACGCTGGCCGCAAGCCACGCGGCGAAGGTGCGTTCGGCGGGCAAGCTCGGTTACTACTGGCAACTGTTCGCCGGCCTCGGCTGGACCAGCATTCACTGGCTGCACAAGATCAACCAGCCAACCCTGGTGCTGGCCGGCGATGACGATCCGCTGATCCCGCTGGTCAACATGCGCTTGCTGGCCTGGCGGATTCCCAACGCCCAGTTGCACATCATCGATGACGGGCACCTGTTCCTGATTACCCGCGCCGAAGCGGTGGCGCCGATTATCATGAAATTCCTCGAGGAAGAACGCCAGCGTGCGGTGATGCACCCGCATCCGGCACCTCAGGGTGGCTGACCGGCCCGGTTTTTGTATATGAGTAAATGGGTGGGCAGGATGCCGCGCCGCGCAACAACCCGTTACAGCGTCTATGGTGTTCTGGTTCGGTGTATTTGTTTTTGGCCTGAAGACGAAGGAGTGTTGAGTCATGCGCGATAAACCAGCGAGGGAGTCACTCTCCACTCCCGCCGCGTTCATCAACGCACAAAGTGCGATTACCGGCCTGCGCGGCCGGGATCTGATTTCGACTTTGCGCAGCGTTGCCGCCCATGGCCTGCGCAACCCCGTGCACACCGCTCGACACGCTTTGAAGCTCGGCGGCCAATTGGGTCGTGTGTTGCTGGGCGACACCCTGCACCCGACCAACCCGCACGACAGTCGCTTCGCTGACCCTGCGTGGGCCCTCAACCCGTTTTATCGTCGTAGCCTGCAGGCCTACCTGAGCTGGCAGAAGCAGGTCAAAAACTGGATCGACGACAGCAACATGAGCCCGGACGATCGCGCCCGCGCGCACTTTGCGTTCGCCTTGCTCAACGATGCCGTATCGCCGTCCAACAGTTTGCTCAATCCGCTGGCGATCAAGGAAATCTTCAACTCCGGTGGCAACAGCCTGGTGCGCGGCATCAGCCATTTGGTGGATGACTTGCTGCACAACGATGGCCTGCCCCGGCAAGTCACCAAACAGGCATTCGAGGTCGGCAAGACCGTCGCCACTACCACTGGCGCAGTGGTGTTTCGCAACGAATTGCTGGAGTTGATCCAGTACAAGCCGATGAGCGAAAGGCAGTATTCAAAACCGCTGCTGGTGGTGCCGCCACAGATCAACAAGTACTACATTTTCGACCTGAGCCCGCACAACAGCTTCGTGCAGTACGCGCTCAAAAATGGCCTGCAAACCTTCATGATCAGCTGGCGCAACCCGGATGTGCGCCACCGCGAATGGGGCCTGTCGACCTACGTCGAAGCGGTGGAGGAAGCCATGAACGTCTGCCGGGCGATCACCGGCGCGCGCGAGGTCAACCTGATGGGCGCCTGCGCCGGCGGCCTGACCATCGCCGCGCTGCAGGGTCACCTGCAAGCCAAGCGACAACTGCGCCGCGTCTCCAGCGCGACCTATCTGGTGAGCCTGCTCGACAGCCAACTGGATTCGCCGGCCACCCTCTTCGCCGACGAACAGACCCTGGAAGCCGCCAAGCGTCGTTCCTATCAGAAGGGTGTGCTGGACGGCCGCGACATGGCCAAGGTCTTCGCCTGGATGCGCCCCAACGATTTGATCTGGAGCTACTTCGTCAACAACTACCTGCTGGGCAAGGAGCCGCCCGCGTTCGACATCCTTTACTGGAACAACGACAACACGCGCCTGCCGGCCGCCCTGCATGGCGACTTGCTGGACTTCTTCAAGCACAACCCGCTGAGCCATCCGGGCGGTCTCGAAGTGTGCGGCACACCCATCGACTTGCAGAAGGTCACCGTCGACAGCTTCAGCGTTGCCGGCATCAACGATCACATCACGCCGTGGGATGCGGTGTATCGCTCGACGCTCCTGCTGGGTGGCGAGCGGCGCTTCGTGCTGTCCAACAGCGGGCACGTGCAGAGCATTCTCAACCCGCCGAGCAACCCGAAAGCCAACTACGTGGAGGGTGTAAAACTGAGTAGCGACCCACGCGCCTGGTATTACGACGCCAAGCCGGTCGACGGCAGTTGGTGGACACAGTGGCTGAGCTGGATTCAGGAACGCTCGGGCGCGCAGAAGGAAACCCTGATGACCCTTGGCAACCAGAACTATCCACCGATGGAGGCGGCGCCCGGTACTTACGTGCGTGTGCGCTGACGCCCAAACGACCCACGGCCGCTGCCGGCCGTGGCATGACTCGATCACTAAGAAGACTGGATGAAAACCCGCGACCGCATCCTCGAATGTGCCCTGCAGTTGTTCAATCAGAAGGGCGAACCGAACGTCTCCACCATGGAAGTTGCCAACGAAATGGGGATCAGCCCAGGCAACCTCTACTACCACTTCCACGGCAAAGAACCGCTGATACTCGGACTGTTCGAGCGCTTTCAGGCCGAGTTGGCCCCGTTGCTCGATCCACCGGCCGACGTCGAACTCGCTCCTGAAGATTACTGGCTGTTCCTGCACCTGATCATCGAACGCCTGGCCCATTACCGGTTTCTGTTCCAGGACTTGTCGAACCTGGCCGGGCGCCTGCCGAAACTGGCCAAGGGCATTCGCAACCTGCTCAATGCCCTCAAGCGCACGCTGGCTTCGTTGTTGGCGCGATTGCAGGCGCAGGGGTTATTGGTCAGCGATACGCAAGCGTTGGGGCAATTGGTGGAACAGATCACCATGACCCTGCTGTTCTCGCTGGACTATCAGCGGATCCTCGACCGTGAGGGTGAGGTGCGCCTGGTGGTTTATCAGATCATGATGCTGGTGGCGCCGCACCTGCTACCGCCGATCAAGGCTGCGACCGAGCAGATGGCGATGCAGTATCTGGAAGATCACGAATAGCTCCCGCCACCGCCAACCTTGTGGGAGATTCTATGGTTGAGGGGAAGCCTTCAACCTGCTTTCGGTTGGTATTCACCTTGCCCTTTCAGCAGTGCAAATACGATCCGGGCAAGTTTACGGGCCAAGATCACCAGTGCCTGCGTAGTACTGAACCCTTTAGCTCTTTGTTCTTGGTAAAAACCTTTCCAGGCGGCTGTGCGGCTGGCCGACATGGCAGCGTTGTGCAAAAGCCGACGCGCCTCCGGATCGCCGCGCTTGGTCAGGCTGCGGCGACCGTCTTTTTGTCCTGACTGCGATACCCGCAAATCCATCCCCAAAAACGCGATGAAGGCATCTGCATTTCTGAAATCGCCTCGCTGAAAAGCCGCGATCAAGCGGGCACCAGTCAGAAAGCCGATACCTTCGACTTTCATGCAACGCTTCAACTGGGCAAGCAAGCCGGCTTCTTTCAGGCGGTCGTTGATCATTTTCTCGACCAGCCCTTCAAGCCTCTGCATGGAGGCCACTTGCTCGGCAAAAGCGGCTTTGAGCAGCGGTTCATTTGTCCAGCTCTGCACCAAGCCAACCCGCGCCTGAACCAGCGCCGCGCGCCGGCGGAAAAGGCTCAAGAGGCAGCGGTACAACGGCGATGGCGGAATCCATGGATGAAGCTCTTCATACTCGTTCTTCAGATAGCGAGCGAGTAACTTTGCATCCAGCGCGTCAGTTTTGGCGCGAACTTTCACACCTTTGCGGTAATGGCTCAGTTCATAGCCACCGACCATGTAAATGGTGCAACCGGCCTCATGGGCCAGGTCGGCGAACTCCAGGTGATAGATATTGGTCGACTCAATAGCGATATCGACCGGTGCCAGCAAGGCTTTCAGCCATTTCTTGATGGCTGGCTTGTTATTGGGAAGCGTCTCAAGCAGATCCAGTTCGGCCTGATAGATCATCAACTCACTCTTGGCGACATCCACGCCCACGATTGGCTTGATAGCAGAAACCGGCATTGCCATTAAACATCCCCCGAGATATGGTTTTGAGCACTTGAAGGGCTCACCCAGAGGCGCAGGCTTGTTCCTATCGTCGGTCTAGCCAGATGCATTCTTTATCGGCGCTTGGGTGAAAGGAGGAGGGGCGAAATCTCCCACGGATCTGTACTGCGCTAACAGTCAGAATCGAGCCTTGTCCCTCCTCCTCCCTTCAAGTCCTAGCATACAAGCGAGCCTGCTCGCGATAGTGGTCCATCAACCAACATATTCACTGGCTGACACGCTCGCTTGTACACAGTGGATCTGTGGCGCTCACACATTCTGCACAAACAAAAACGCCCGACCTTGGCAGGCCGGGCGTTTTCTTGAGCCCTGAAGAATCAGGACTGACTGGTTGGCGTCGATGGAGCCGGCGCGACAGTCGGGGTGACAGCAGGGGTCGGCGCGGTCGCGGAGTTCGATGCGCTCACCGGTGCTGCCGGGGCTGCCGGCTTTGCAGCTGCCACTGCTGGCTTCGCGGCGGCTTTTGGAGCGGCCGGTTTTTTCACCGCTGGCTTCTTCGCAGCCGCAGGTTTTGCCGCTGGCTTGGCGGCAGGTTTTGCTGCGGCGGTTTTTGCAGCAGGCTTAGCCGCTGGCTTAGCGGCTGGCTTCACTGCCGGCTTGGCGGCTGCTTTAGCAGCAACCGGTTTGGCCGCTGCCTTGGCGGCAGCAGGTTTCGCTGCGGCAGTTTTGGCTGCTGGTTTAGCAGCAGGTTTGGCCGCCGCTTTTACCAGTGGTTTAGCCGCTGTTTTTGCGGCCGGTTTGGCAGCAGGTTTGGCCGCCGCGGTTTTCGCCGCAACAGGCGCAACCTTGGCACCGGTCAGTTTTTCGATTTGCTTGGTCAGGGTATCGACCTTGCTGTGCAATGCTTTTACTTCATTGCGGCTCGGTACGCCCAGGCGCGAAATGGCGCTGTTCAGACGCTTGTCGAAAGCGCCTTCCAACTCATCCCACTTGCCCAGTGCGCGATCTTTCACGTCGCTGATGCGCGACTTGGCCGAAGTAGCGGAGTCCTTGGCGGCGTCGACTTTCTTGCCAACGGCGCTCTTGGTGAGCTTCTCGGCTTTCTCGCCGTCCTTAACCAATGCATCGAAGAGTTTGCTGCCGTCAGTGTCGATCTTCGAGTACACGCCTAAACCAGCCAGCCAGATTTTCCGGGAGTAGTCTTCGACCTTCCCGATCCACGAGCTGCCTTCTTTTTCGGTGTTCTTTTTAACAGCCATCCCGTTCTCCTTAAGATTTACGCGCGACACGTTCGAGCAATGCCGTCAGCTCATCGAGCTTAGCAGAGAGTGTCTCAACGTCATGTTTAGACGGAATGCCGATACGATTCAAGGCACTTGCGACACGCGTGTCGAACGCCTTCTCGACCTTGTCGAGTTGAAGCTCGACCTTGCCCTTGAAAGTGCTCACTTCGTTCTTGGCTTCATCGATCTCGGCATTCGCCGCTTCGAGTTTCTCAGCAACTACTTTTTTGCCTTTCTTTTCAACAGTTTGACCAGCTTTTACCAACTCTTGAAAGTATTCGCTGCCCTCTTGCCCGACCTTGGCGTAGGCGCCCAGGCCTGCCAGCCAGACTTTGCGGGCATAGGATTTGACGTCGCCCAGAGCACTGGTCGATGCGTCGATTTTTTTCTTCAGAATCACTTTGGCCATGGTTCACCTCACGCGCAGAAGGTTTGAGGAACTGCCCGGATAAGTGTCGGGCTCTGGCACAAAGTAGGGAGAAAAATTAGAAACGGCACCCTAACAAATGACATAAACCATCAGGTGCACCGCAATACAAAATGTGGGAGCCAGCCTGCTGGCTCCTGCATGGGGTCTCATTTCAGCCGGAAATCAGACCAAGGCTTTATCGAGCGCCTTCTCGATCTCTGCTTTGATCATGCCGCTCATGGCCGACATCATCAGGCCCAGTTCCACATCGACCTTGATCGAATCGTCACTGACATGCACTGCGCCTTTCACACCCGAACGCTTGAGGTTCAAGGTGTCGCCGGACCATTGCGGCTCCAGGCCATATTGCTCGGAAAGTTTCTGCGCCAGCTTATCGGCCTTCTCCCGCGCCGCTTCCCTACCCAGGCCGTGGGCACGTTCAACACTAATACGGGCCATTGAATGACTCCTGCTTTATGAATGCTTGTTCGGTAAATCTTGACCGCCACTGCGGCAAAACGTCCCGAGGGTGATCCATCTTACCTGCAGCCTTGCCAAGACAAAGCATCCCTTGGGGATTAGAATGTCGCGCATTCTCTTTTGGTGACAGCGATATGACTGATCAGCGCAAAGGCAGCGATGCCGAACCCACCACTCACTTCGGCTTCAAAAACGTTCCGGAAAGCCAGAAAGCGGAAAAAGTCGCTGAGGTTTTCCACTCGGTGGCCGCCAAGTACGACTTGATGAACGACCTCCTGTCGGGCGGCATGCACCGTCTGTGGAAGCGTTTCGCGATCGAATTGTCGGGCGTACGCACCGGCAATCGCGTGCTCGACATCGCCGGCGGCACCGGTGACCTGACCAAAAAATTCTCGCACCTCGTCGGCCCGACCGGCCAGGTCGTGCTGGCCGACATCAACGAATCCATGCTCAAGGTCGGCCGTGACCGCCTGCTGGACCTGGGTGTGGCCGGCAACGTCGAATTCGTCCAGGCCGATGCGGAAAAGCTGCCGTTCCCGGACAACCATTTCGACTGCGTGACCATCGCCTTCGGCCTGCGCAACGTGACGCACAAGGAAGACGCCCTGCGTTCCATGTTGCGCGTGCTCAAGCCCGGTGGCCGCTTGCTGGTGCTGGAGTTCTCCAAGCCGACCAACGCGCTGATGTCCAAGGCCTATGACGCCTACTCGTTCGCCTTCATGCCGCTGATGGGCAAGCTGATCACCAACGACTCGGAAAGCTATCGCTACCTGGCCGAATCGATCCGCATGCACCCGAACCAGGAAACCCTGAAGTCGATGATGGTCGAGGCCGGTTTTGACCGCGTGACCTACCACAACATGACCGCAGGCATCGTTGCCCTGCACCGCGGCATCAAGCCCTGATGTTGCTCGCCGGTCTGCTCGCCAGCGTTGAACTCGGCCTGAACCGGGTGCTGCGCCTCGACAGCACGGCGCTGCCGCGGCTCGCGCAATTGAGCGGCAGAGTGATTGCCGTCGACTGCCGCAGCCCGGCGCTGCAATTGTTCATTTTGCCCAGCGATGAAGGCCTGATGCTCGCCTCCCAGTGGGAAACCGGCGCCGACTGCAACTTGCGTGCACCGGCCTCCAGCCTGTTGAAACTGGCGATGAGCAAGGACAAGACCTCCGTCCTGCATGGCCCTGAAGTCGAACTCGACGGCGACAGCGGCGTGCTGCTGGAGCTGGCGGCGATCCTTCAGGACCTGGAACTGGACTGGGAGTACGAACTCTCGCGCTGGATCGGCCCCGTCGCCACGCAACTGGTCGGCGGTCACCTGCGCAGCCGCGCTCGCTGGTATCAGCAAGGATTTGCCAGCCTGGGCCAGAACCTGGGCGAATACCTGGCCGAAGAATCGCGCACCCTCGTTGGTCAGCGCGAAGCCGAAGCCCGATTCAGTGAACTGGACCAGATCAAGCTCGATCTGGAACGTCTTGAGGCGCGCTTCGAGCGCCTTTCCCGATCCCTCGACCCAAGCGATAACGCATGAAGCTGCTTGCCGTCCGCCGTTTGTTGCGCATCCAGCGCGTCGTGATCCGCTACCGCCTCGATGACCTGCTGTTCGCCCTGCCGCTGCCCTGGTTCTTGATGGCGCTGCGTTATGCCTTGCCATGGCGCTGGTTCCCGCGCAAGACCCTGGAGCTGAGCCGTGGCGCACGATTGCGCCTGGCACTGCAGGACCTGGGGCCGATTTTCATCAAGTTCGGGCAGATCCTGTCTACTCGCCGCGATTTGCTGCCGGAAGACATCGCCGATGAGTTGATGAAGTTGCAGGACCGCGTGCCGCCGTTCGATTCGCAAGTGTCGGTCAAGTTGATCGAAGAACAGCTCGGCAAGAAAATCAGCGAAGTGTTCAGCCGTTTCGACGTCGAACCGCTGGCCTCGGCCTCGGTGGCGCAGGTGCACGCCGCGCAGTTGAAAACCGGTGAAGAAGTCGTCGTCAAAGTGATTCGCCCGGGCCTCAAGCCGATCATCGCCCAAGATCTCGCGTGGCTGTTCATCCTGGCTCGCGCTGCCGAAAAACTCTCGGCCGATGCGCGTCTGCTGCATCCGGTGGACGTGGTCAGCGACTACGAAAAAACCATCTACGACGAACTCGACCTGCTGCGCGAGGCGGCCAACGCCAGCCAGTTGAAGCGCAACTTCGAAGGCTCGCCGTTGCTGTATGTGCCGCAAATCTATTGGGACTGGTGCCGTCCGAAAGTGCTGGTGATGGAGCGTATCTACGGCATCCAGGTCACGGATCTCGCGACCTTGGCCGACCAGCGCACCGACATGAAAATGCTCGCCGAACGCGGCGTGGAGATTTTCTTTACCCAAGTGTTCCGCGACAGCTTTTTCCACGCCGACATGCACCCCGGCAACATCTTCGTCAGCACCGTGAATCCGTGGAGCCCGCAGTACATTGCGATCGACTGCGGTATCGTCGGCAGCCTGACCCCGGAAGACCAGGACTACCTGGCACGCAACCTGTTCGCCTTCTTCAAGCGTGATTACCGTCGCGTGGCGCAGTTGCACATTGATTCGGGCTGGGTGCCGGCGGAAACCAAGCTCAACGAATTCGAAGCGGCGATTCGTACCGTGTGCGAGCCGATTTTCGAAAAACCCTTAAAAGATATTTCATTTGGCCAGGTGCTGATGCGCCTGTTCCAGACCGCGCGTCGCTTCAACATGGAAGTGCAGCCTCAGTTGGTTCTGTTGCAGAAAACCCTGCTGAACATCGAAGGCCTGGGCCGTCAGCTGTACCCGGACCTCGATTTGTGGAACACCGCGCAGCCGTTCCTTGAGCGCTGGATGCGCGAACGC
The DNA here is from genome assembly GCF_048565165.1 of Pseudomonas sp. NFX224. Lineage (NCBI taxonomy): Bacteria > Pseudomonadati > Pseudomonadota > Gammaproteobacteria > Pseudomonadales > Pseudomonadaceae > Pseudomonas > Pseudomonas sp. NFX224. The sequence goes on from NZ_CP183416.1 coordinate 2,601,482, forward strand.
GTCAGCCCGAAAGCCTTGATCGGCAACGTGCAGAGCCAGTTCGAACAGCTCCCGCACCTGGCCAACATGGCCCGCGACCTGCTCGAACGCATGTCCCAACCCCACGCCTACGACCCGCCGCCACCGTGGCATCGACGCCGCGACGACTGGTTTCTGCGCCTGCTCGGCACGGCACACCTGGCCGGTGGCGCGATCCTCGCCGCTGGCGGTCCGCTGAACCAGTTGGCGTATTGGCCAGCCGGTATCATGATGGCCGTCGGTTTGTATCTGGTCGTTCGCCGATAGCCAGTTGTGCTGCGCACTGGCACACTGTTTCAACGCCTGAGCTCGGCTATTGAAGTGCCGAGCCCGCTGTCGGAGTCAAAGATGAAAAACTGGCTGGACGAGATCAAGTGGGACGCCGATGGCCTGGTGCCGGCGATTGCCCAGGATCACAAGACCGGGCGCGTCCTGATGATGGCCTGGATGAACCGTGAAGCGCTGGAACTGACCGCTGCCGAGAATCGCGCAATTTACTGGTCCCGCTCCCGTGGCAAGCTGTGGCGCAAGGGCGAAGAGTCCGGCCACGTGCAAACCCTGCATGAGATGCGCCTGGACTGCGACGCCGATGTGATCATCCTGATGGTCGAGCAGATCGGCGACATCGCCTGCCATACCGGCCGCCAGAGCTGCTTCTACCGTGTCTTTGAGAACGGCGACTGGACAACCGTCGACCCGGTTCTGAAAGATCCGCACGCCATCTATTCCGCAGGACACAAACATGAGTGACACTCTGACCCGCCTGGCCGCAGTGCTGGAAGAGCGCAAAGGCGCCGCCGCCGACAGCTCGTATGTCGCCAGCCTGTACCACAAGGGCTTGAACAAGATTCTGGAAAAAGTCGGCGAAGAGTCGGTCGAAACCATCATTGCCGCCAAGGATGCCGCCGTCAGCGGTGACTGCAGCGATGTGATCTACGAAACCGCCGATTTGTGGTTCCACAGCATGGTCATGCTCGCCCAATTGGGGCAGCATCCACAGGCTGTACTCGATGAACTGGACCGTCGTTTCGGTCTCTCCGGACACGCCGAGAAAGCCTCGCGCCCGTCCGCCTGAATAACGATTAGAGAGGAGCAGCAACATGGGCATTTTTGACTGGAAACACTGGATCGTCATCCTGGTTGTTGTCGTACTGGTATTCGGCACCAAGAAACTGAAAAACCTTGGCACCGACGTTGGCGAATCGATCAAGGGCTTCAAGAAAGCCATGAACGACGATGAAAAACCGGCCGACCCGACCGCGACCCCGGCCCAACCGGTGCCACCGGTCCAGCCGCAGGCCTCGGTAAACCAGCCGCACACCATCGATGTGCAGGCGCAGAAAGTCGAAGAGCCGATCCGCAAAGACGTGTGAGCACTGACTAATGTTTGGTATCAGCTTCTCTGAACTGCTGCTCGTCGGCCTCGTCGCCCTGCTGGTGCTGGGCCCCGAGCGCTTGCCGGGCGCTGCGCGCACCGCCGGCCTGTGGGTCGGGCGTTTGAAGCGCAGCTTCAACGCGATCAAACAGGAAGTTGAACGTGAAATCGGTGCCGACGAAATTCGTCGGCAACTGCACAACGAACACATCCTGTCGCTTGAACAGGAGGCGCGGAAGATCTTCACGCCGACCCAGCAGGAGCCGACGCCGGTTGAGCATGTGGGAGCGCAGACAATGGATGCACCTGCCGCGACTGTCGCAACAGCACCTGCACCTGCACCTGCCGTAGCGGCTACGGAGCCAGCGCCCGTTGTGGCGGCAACTCCAGCTGAACCCGTTGCTCCAGTCGCCGCGCCGTCCACGCCAGCGCCCAATGACACCACTTTGCCGCCGCGAGCCCCATGAGCGATCTCCCAGAAAACGACCAGCACATGCCGCTGGTTTCGCACCTCACCGAGTTGCGTACCCGTCTGCTGCGCTGCGTAGCGGCAATTTTCGTCATTTTTGCCGGGCTGTTCGCCTTCACCCAGCAGATCTACACCTTCGTCTCGACGCCGTTGCGCGCATACCTGCCGGCCGGGGCGACGATGATCGCCACCGACGTATCGTCGCCGTTCCTGACGCCCTTGAAGCTGACGATGATGGTCTCGCTGTTCCTGGCGATCCCGGTAATCCTGCATCAGATCTGGGGCTTCATCGCGCCGGGCCTGTACAAGCATGAAAAACGCATCGCCGTGCCTTTGCTGTGCTCGAGCATCGTGCTGTTTTACGCCGGCATGGCATTCGCCTATTTCCTGGTGTTCCCGCTGATCTTCAAGTTCTTCGCCGCCGCCACCCCAGCCGGTGTGGAAATGATGACCGACATCACCAGCTACCTCGACTTCGTCATGACGCTGTTCTTCGCTTTCGGCGTAGCGTTCGAAATCCCGGTGGCCGTGGTGCTGCTGGTGTGGATCGGCGTGGTCGACGTCAAATACCTGAAGAAAATCCGCCCGTACGTGATCATCGGCTGCTTCGTGGTCGGCATGATCCTGACCCCACCGGACATCTTCTCGCAGACCCTGCTCGCCGTGCCGATGTGGTTGCTGTTCGAAATCGGCATCCTGTTCGGCAGCCTGATCAGCAAGCGTGGCGAGCATCCGGACGACCAACCGGCTGACGATCACAACGACCAGCCGCCAGCGACCCAAGCGTGAACCTGCTGCTCCTCGAAGAGGCCGATTTCATTGCGGCCGACCGGGTGATCCTGCGTGATCGCCGCTTCACGCACATGCAGGAAGTCCACCGCTGCGAAGTCGGCGACAGCATGCGCGTCGGGCGGATCGGCGGGCTGATGGGCGCGGCCGAGGTGCTGCGCCTGGACGCCGCTGAAGCTGAATTGCGCGTCACCCTCGACCAGACGCCACCGGCCAAGCTGCCACTGACTCTGGTATTGGCCCTGCCACGCCCCAAGATGCTCCGCAGGGTGTTCCAGACCGTGGCGGCCATGGGTGTGCCGCGCGTCATACTGGTGAACAGCTACCGCGTTGAGAAGAGCTTCTGGCAAACACCGTTCCTTGAACCGGAAGCCATTCGCGAGCAACTGATCCTTGGCCTCGAACAGGCCCGGGACAGCGTGCTGCCGGAAGTGGTGATCGAGAAACGCTTCAAACCCTTCGTCGAAGATCGCCTGCCTGCCATCACCGAGGGCACCCTCGGTTTCGTTGGCCATCCGGGCAATTACCCGCCCTGCCCTCGTGCCCTCACTGAACCGGTGACCCTGGCGATCGGTCCAGAGGGTGGCTGGATCCCTTACGAAATCGATTTGCTCGGCAAATCCGGCCTGCAACCGGTGCAACTTGGCGAACGCATCCTGCGCGTAGAAACCGCCGTTACTGCGCTGCTGGCTCGACTGTTCTAAACCCATTCCTACCCGCTCGTCAGTCCGCGTCTACAGATTGCCTGCCCACGGCCGATACAACTTCCATAAAACCAATGTGTGGTCCGAGGGAGTTGCAGCATGTACCAATGGCTGGCCGATAAGCTGGGAAACGTAGGTGTAAACCGCAAATTGGGCGTCGGTTTCGGTCTTGTGTTGCTGCTGACATTGCTGATCACCGTCACAGGCTGGAGCGGCCTGAGCGATGTCACCCGCCGCGGCGATAAACTGGGATTCATCTCCGAAATCAACGGGCTGACCAAAGACCTGCGCATTGCCCGCCTGGACTACGACATGCGTCGTGGCGAACAAGGTCCCGATGCGGTGAACGACCTGTTGGGCAAGCTCGACACCGGCCTGCAAGCCGCTCGCCAGATGCTCGAGCAACCCGCCGACGTGGCCATGGTCGACCAGCAACTGGACGCCGTCAGCCAATACAAGCAAGCCTTCGCCGCGCTGATCCAGGCCGGGGCCAGCCGTGAAGATGCCCGCAGTAAACTGGGCGCCACCGCCGACAATGCCGTGGCCAAAGTCGCTGAAGTTGAAAAAGCCATGCTGCAAGGCGACAGCGTGACCGCGTTCAACAGCGTGATCGATCTGAGCAAACTGCTTCAGCAAGCGCGCTTCCAGGTGCGTGGCTACACCTACAGCGGCAAAAGCGAGGCGGAGCAACCAGCCCTCGACGCGATCGACAACGCCCTGAAAAACCTCGAAAGCCTGCCGGCCAAGCTGCCTCAAGAACATATCGCCAACCTGCAACAGGCATCCGACTCGCTCAAAGCCTATCGCGCTGCGGTCAGCCAGTATCGTGATTCCCAGGTTGCCAGTGCCGACGCCCTCAAACGCATGGCGGCCCAAGGCGAGATCCTGCTTCAGGTGAGCAACAAACTGACGGTTTCGCAAACGCTGGTGCGCGATACCGATGTGGCACATGCCAAGAACATGCTGTTGCTGGCCACCGCTCTGGCACTGGCCTTCGGTCTGTTTGCCGCTTGGGCCATCACCCGGCAGATCGTGATTCCGCTGGCCCAGACCCTCAAAGTGGCCGAACGCATCGCTGCCGGCGACCTGACTCATAACCTGACCTCCATACGCCAGGACGAATTGGGTCAGTTGCAACGCGCCATTCAGCGCATGACCCAGGGCCTTCGCGAATTGATCGGCGGCATCAGCGATGGCGTCACGCAAATCGCCAGCGCCGCCGAAGAGCTGTCGGCAGTCACCGAACAGACCAGCGCCGGGGTCAACAGCCAGAAGGTCGAGACCGACCAGGTGGCCACCGCCATGAACGAAATGACCGCCACCGTGCAAGAAGTCGCGCGCAACGCGGAAGAGGCCTCCGAGGCCGCGGTCGCCGCTGACCAGCTGGCCCGCGAGGGTGACAAGGTGGTGGGTGAAGCCATCGCCCAGATCGAGCGTCTGGCCGCGGAAGTCGGTCACTCCACCGAAGCCATGGGCGAGCTCAAGCGCGAAAGCGACAAGATCGGCAGCGTCCTCGACGTGATCAAGTCTGTTGCCCAGCAAACCAACCTGCTGGCGCTCAACGCCGCCATCGAAGCCGCCCGTGCCGGTGAAGCCGGTCGCGGTTTCGCCGTGGTCGCCGACGAAGTCCGCAGCCTGGCCCAGCGTACCCAGAAGTCCACCGAAGAGATCGAAGAGCTGATCGTCGGCCTGCAAAACGGCACCCAGCAAGTCGCGACCATCATGGACAACAGCCGCACCCTGACCGACAGCAGCGTCGAACTGACCCGCCGCGCCGGTGGCTCACTGGCTAGCATCACTCGCACGGTGTCGGCGATCCAGGCAATGAACCAGCAGATCGCCGCCGCAGCCGAACAGCAAAGCGCTGTGGCCGAGGAGATCAACCGCAGTGTGCTGAACGTTCGGGATGTGTCGGACCAGACGTCGGCAGCGAGTGAGGAGACGGCAGCGTCCAGCGTCGAGCTGGCGCGGTTGGGGACGCATTTGCAGATGCTGGTGGGGCGGTTCAAGGTTTGATGTGGTAGTCCCTCAATTCAATGCGTTTTATCGCTGGCGAACCAATCGCCAGCCACCGCCTCCTCTTCCTCGCCTGCGCATTCGAGTCTTGTGGGATGGTGAATTAAACGAATAAAGATAGCAATGCAACCAAACCAAACAACTAACAGTTCTGCTAGTTACGTCAATTTTTAAAAACGCGCACATTGAAGCTCCTTGTTTTTACTGGAGCCCACCATGAACGATGATACAAATGGCGCTGCTGCCAGCTCGCCTGCGTCAACATCAGACGACATCGAGCCCAAGGCCAACTACAGCCGCTGGATGACCGACATCTCAGCGGAAATCTCACACCTGAAATTATATCAACTGGCAATACCCGGCACACATAACTCCGGAGTGGATATGGCTGGAACCTGGGGGTTTGAGGAATTGTTGGCAGCCAACCAAGATAACTCTTTCCCTCAGCAATTGGCCGCCGGCTCACGCTACCTGGACCTGCGCCTGGTCGATAGTAGTTATAAAAAAACCGTCGGAAATAAATTCCCGACCTACGTGTTCAATGAGATATTCGAATTCAAGCACGGGATCGTTAGTGCAGGCCGGCGTTTAAATCACTTAATTGAAAACGTCAAGAATTTCATCACCGCAAACCCCGGCGAAATAGTGATACTCGACTTTCATAGCTACGACCGGGGTCAATACTCGCACAACAGCCTCCAACGCTGCTTACCCTATTTCTCTCCAATCAAGAATCTTTTGATTCCCCTGTCAGCCAGCGATCTCAGTCTCCAAGAAATTCGCACCAAGCATCCTGGATGCAGCATCGTACTAGCCCTGAACCATGGTTACCCAAAACCTGAACCAGGTACAACAGACAAGTGGCAATCCAACTGGGTGCAGAGGGAGCAAATCTGGGGCGGTTTCAAGCGCAATTGGAATCCAGACCCTAGCGAGAGCGCTGTCGAAGACAATGTGATCAAGTCCATGGAATCGCCGCCAACGGATGCCTATTGGGTGCTTGATGCATCCTCCCGTAATGGAAACGGCGCCATGTATCTGCGCAAAGATCACCCTATTCGCAAAGAAACATTCAAGGAAGGTTACCAGAACGCTCAGATCGTCATAGTTGACTTCATTGAGAGGCCTGATAGCTTGATAAGTGTCGTAGACCGCTGCATAGCCCTAAACATACTAAGAGCAGTAGACAAGACCAACCCAGCCCCCCCAACTGATCTGAAAGTAAAAGCGGAGCTGGGACAGGACCTCCAAAACACTTTGAGGTTTACTTGGAAAACAGCCACCGACAATCTCGGCGTGCGAAGTTATGAAGTCTACAGAAACGACGAGCACTATTTTCACACCACAAAAATCACTTACGAAGTAAAAAATGATCGCCTACTAAACCACACATTTAAAGTGAGAGCAGCCGACCACAGTAATAATCAATCCGAATTCTCCACACCTTTCGAACTGATCCAGGATAAAACACCTCCGACTATCCCTGAAAATTTCCGTTTCGAATTGGCAGGCTTTACGGTTGTTTATTGTAGATGGGATCCCTCTTTTGATGAAGCCGGAATAGAGGGGTACGAAATTGACTGCGATGGTGACCCACTCTTTACCGATTCCACTGTTTGTAGCTTCATAGCAAACCCGCACAAACAGCACGAGATAAAATTGCGGGCAAAAGATATCAACGGATTTTATTCCGAATATACAAACCTTACGCTTCTACCGCGCCCATCCCTTTCGAACCCAAAAATAGTAGTTACTTCACACGTTAACGGTTCGCGATACCGTGCACAAATCGTTTGGGACCCAATAAAAAACATCCCCAAAAATCATAGTGTCGTCGTTGAGTACTCCATGCATAGCAAATGGCACATGCACTACTGCAATGAGGACGAAGCCCCCACCTTCGAATTCGAAGCCGACGCAGGAGAAAAAATAGAAATTCACGCACACATTAACTTGCACTTCAACTTGAGAGAGTATGATAGAAGTGAATTGTTCATGCACGAAGCTATTTTCGACCCTATACCACCAGAGCCTATCACCAACTTAAAAATCACGCACCGCGATCCGGCCGGTACGTCTATATCTTGGACACCTTCATCAAGCACTGTTGTAACGGCCTACGAAATTTCGCTGAACGAAGAGTCTCCGATATTAGTCCCTAAATCAGCGACGTCCTATACATTCAAAGAAATGCCACTGATCGAAAACTTTCTAGTCGACGTTTGGGCGATTAACGATTGCTATGCCTGCTCAACGATTGAATCAATAACAATTGATTCCATTGATATTACCCCACCAGAAAAGCCTGGAACCCCGATCATTACTCACATTTCAGTAAATACGGCACAACTCAGTTGGACACCATCCAACGACAATGTCGCGGTAACCGGCTACACAATCACCACAAACAACAAACCACCCATTTCAACTACAAGCACTCAATACACACTTACCGAGTTAGAAGAAGCACACCAATATACGGTTGAAATAAAAGCCTTTGACGCAGCCGGAAACTCATCGCCGCCCTCCACCGCATCGTTCAGGACCAAGGCAAGACCTACTCCACCACGACAACTCAGTTATAGTAACCTGACATCCGCTAGCGTGAAGTTGTCATGGCTTGCAGGTAGTGACGATGGATCGGTAACCGGCTACACAATCACCACAAACAACAAACCACCCATTTCAACCACAAGCACTCAATACACACTTACCGAGTTAGAAGAAGCATACCAATATACGGTTGAAATAAAAGCCTTTGACGCAGACGGAAACTCATCGCCGCCCTCCACCGTATCGTTCAGGACCAAGGCAAGACCTACTCCACCAAGACAACTCAGTTATAGTAACCTGACATCCGCTAGTGTGCTGTTCGCGAAATAAATTTCTCCATGCTTGCACTACACTTCAGGTGCCATTCCTACCTTGGAGAGTTCCTGGTGAGCGCTCTGGACATTACGCTTAGCCCTGAAGAATTTGCCGAACTGAGCCGCCGCGTACGTTCCGCCACCATCAGTCAGCGCGATGGCCGTCGAGCCCGCGTCATCTTGCTGGCAGCGCAAGGATCAATGCGAGAAGAAATTGTACGATTGACAGGTTTCTCTCGCCCTACGGTCACCGACTGGTGCCAGCGTTTTCAGGCGCTCAGATTGGAAGGCCTGCTCGACAAGCCTGGCCGAGGACGCAAATCCCCTCTGCCTGCCGACACGATCCGCCGCGTGCTCGAACAGGTCACTCAACCTCGTATCGGCGAGCCCCGCTGGAGCTGCCGAAGCATGGCCCGTGCCGCCGGCATATCAGCGACCACCGTGCATAAACTGTGGGCGGCCAATGACTTAAAGCCTCATCTGACACGTACCTTCAAACTGTCGAACGACCCGCAGTTCGAGGAGAAATTCTGGGATGTCATCGGCCTGTACCTGGCCCCGCCAGACAAGGCGTTGGTGCTCTGCTGCGACGAGAAAAGTCAGGTGCAAGCCTTGGAACGCACACAGCCTGGGCTGCCTCTGGGGATCGGTCATATCCAAACAAAATCCCATGATTACACTCGCCACGGCACGGTCACGCTGTTCGCAGCGCTGGATTATCTCCAAGGCAAACTGATCAGTAGCATCGAGCGCCAGCACCGCCATCAGGAGTGGTTGGCTTTCCTCAAGAAAATCGACAAGGAAACCCCCAAGCACCTCCAGCTGCATCTGATCGTGGATAACTATGCGACACACAAGCACGCCAAGGTGAAGGCTTGGCTAGCGAAACATCCGCGCTTCCATGTGCATTTCACGCCGACCTCCAGCTCGTGGATGAACATGGTCGAGCGGTTTTTCAGGGACATTACCGTGTTCTTGCGCGACGGCAGCTTCGGCTCCGTACGTGAGTTGGAAAGCTCGATTACCACCTTCCTGGCATTACGGAACGCACGACCGACCCGGTACGTTTGGAACGCGAAAGGCGAGGAAATTTTGAGCAAGATCCGGCGGGCACGTGAAGCGATGGAGACGCAGATGGAAGGGCAAGTTATTTCGAAAACAGCACACTAGCGTGAAGTTGTCATGGCTTGCAGGTAGTGACGATGGATCGGTGACTGGCTACCAGGTTTATCGTGATGGCACGTCGCTTCGCATGGTTGACAGCACCACTTACGACGCCTATTGGCTGTCTCCAGGCAGAACCTACCTCTTCGAAGTACGAACCAAAGACAATGAAGGGTACTTTTCCGAACCTGCCCGGTTGCAAGTCACAACACCGGAGGCATCGACTCCACCGGGGCCGGTCAGGAATCTTCGGTTGAGCACGACTGGGTCCCCCACTCTGGCATGGGCTCCACCTGAAACCGGGGCAGCCATTCAGTACATCGTTTCCAAAGACGATCGCCAATGGGCTGCTACCGTTCTCCCACTCTGCCTGATCGAGTTACCTGCTGCCGGTGAAGCCTATCTCTATGAAGTCCGTGCGCGGAACATGACTGACCAGTTCTCCGAGCCTGTCGCGATTCGAACGGGCTTCGCTCCCCCTCACGTACTGAACGTGAGGGATGTGACAAAAACATCATTCAGGTTGGCCTGGGATACACCACCTGGCGCCGTGGGGATAACGGGTTATCAGCTTACCCTTGACGATGCGGTGCCGTTTTGTGTCTCGGAAACTCAGCATATTTTTTCTGGACTGACGCGAGCAGGTAATTACACCGTTACCGTGAAAACGCAAATTGAATCTGGCGAACTATCCGAGCCAACTTCGATCGACTTATACATACAGGGCGATGCACCAAGTGCACCTCAGAATTTCCGCTATACCCAGCCAGCGGATGAAACAATTCTGGAATGGGATGCACCACGTGAACCTGTAACCGGGTACCAAGTCACGCTGGTCAATCCGCAAGGGAAGGAGTTCAACTACCGTCCAAGCGCAACAACCATGAGGGAGCGCCTGACCTCACGCACGCGTTACGAAGTGCGAATCGTCGCCTCTAACAATGCGGGACCATCTCGACCGTTAATTACTGACTTGACCACAAAATAATTAGTGGCGACCCAAGGTTAACCATGCCTCTGGAAAACAAGTCGTAGGAACGATCACCCCAAAAAAAACCCGCTTTCGCGGGTTTTTTATCAGGCCGGTTGGGCCTGCAAGCTCACTGGTCGAAGCGGCAATAGCGGCGCATGGGGATCGGCTTTCACCGAAGCCCGCCAGGCGTTGAGCCATTCAGCATGCCCTTCGCTCCAGACCTGCTCATGCAGGCGGGCCAATGCCACTGGGTCGCTCAGCAGTTGCACACGTTCGTTGTTGGTCAGCCCTTGCGGACCGACCTTCATCGCGTGACGCACCCGCTCGACGCGCAGCCACTCGATCGGCTCGGACTGACGGTGGCGTGAAGTCGCCAGCGAGCACGCCAGGGCGTTCTGCTGTGGATCGACCACCGAACGGACGAAACCGTCGTTCAAGGCGTGGTAACGGTTTTCGTGGGTGTACTGGTCGGTGGCCAGCAACGCCTGTGGCGGATTGTATTCCTCAGGAATGAGGAACAGGCTCTCGTCACGGGACTTCAGGCCCAGGCCAACACGGCTGGAAATCACCGATACCGGGATCGACAGCATCAACGAACCGACGATCGGCACCAGCCACCACAGGAAGCTCGGGTTCAGCCAGATCACCAGCAAAGCCCAGAAGAAGCCCAGCAAGGTCTGCGGACCGTGGCGTTTGACCGCTTCGCTCCATGGCGTGGAGTCGTCGTCACGCTGCGGCGAATTCCAGGTTGCGGCCCAGCCGAGGAACGCGGCGAGGACGAAACGGGTGTGGAAAATCATCCGCACCGGTGCCAGCAGCATGGAGAACAACATCTCCAGCAGCATCGACAGCGTCACCTTGAACTTGCCGCCGAACTCTTTCGCCCCCTTGGCCCAGATCAGGATGATGCTCAACAGTTTCGGCAGGAACAGCAGCACGATCGTCGTCGAGAACAGCGCAATCGCCTTGTCCGGGTGCCATTGTGGCCACAACGGATAGAGCTGGCGCGGTTCGAGGAAGTACTGCGGCTCCATCAGCGTGTTGACCGCCAGCAGCGCGGTCGACAGCACCAGGAAGAAGAACCACAACGGCGCCGACAGGTAAGACATCACGCCGGTCAGGAACACCGCGCGGTGTACCGGGTGCATGCCCTTGACCAGGAACAGGCGGAAGTTCATCAGGTTGCCGTGGCACCAGCGACGGTCACGCTTGAGTTCGTCCAGCAGGTTCGGCGGCAGTTCTTCGTAGCTGCCCGGCAAGTCGTAGGCAATCCACACGCCCCAACCGGCACGGCGCATCAGCGCGGCTTCAACGAAGTCGTGGGACAGGATCGCACCGGCGAACGCGCCTTTACCGGGCAACGGCGCCAGGGCGCAGTGCTCGATGAACGGCTTCATGCGGATGATCGCGTTGTGGCCCCAATAGTGCGACTCGCCCAACTGCCAGAAGTGCAGGCCGGCGGTGAACAGCGGACCGTACACACGGGTGGCGAACTGCTGCATGCGCGCATACAGGGTGTCCATGCCCGACGCACGTGGCGCGGTCTGGATGATCCCGGCGTCCGGCGTGGCTTCCATCAAGCGCACCAGGCTGGTCAGACACTCGCCACTCATGACGGAGTCGGCGTCGAGGACAACCATGTACTTGTAGTCACCGCCCCAGCGACGGCAGAAGTCGTCGAGGTTGCCGCTCTTACGTTTTACGCGACGACGGCGGCGGCGATAGAAGATCTTGCCGAAGCCACCGGCTTCGCGGCAGACGTCCAGCCAGGCCTGCTGCTCGGCAACGCAGATGTCGGCTTCGTTACTGTCGCTGAGGACGAAGAAGTCAAAGCGGTCCAGGTCACCCGTGGCCGCGACCGATTCGAACGTTGCACGCAAGCCAGCGAATACACGCGGCACGTCTTCGTTGCAGATCGGCATCACCAGTGCGGTGCGCGCGTCCTTTGGAATCGGCTCGTTGCCCGCGCTTTTACCGGAGATGCGGTATTTATCGTGACCGGTCAGCAACTCCAGGAAGCCCATCAGCGCGGTCCAGAAACCGGCGGACACCCAGCAAAACAGAATCCCGAACAGAATCAGGATGCTGGTCTGCAATGCATATGGCAGCACCTGCGTGGCCGTTTGCAGAAACGGCTGGTGCAAGATTTCTTCGAGGTCGACGAACGACCAGCCCTGGTACGGCATGATGCCTTTCATGTACCAGCCCGCGACGATGGTCTGACCCAGCATCAACACCAGCAAAATGTAGCGACGGATCGAACCGACAGTACGCCAGCGTGCCGCCGGCAGCACATTCTCGTCCTTCGGCGGCTTCGGCGGGTTGGTGCGACCGGTCAGGCGACGCCAGCCACGCACCAGGATGTTGGTACGCCACGGCTCCGGCACGACTTTGGTCCGACGAATCGGCGGAGTCGCCTTGAGGCAGACCCGACCGCTGGCGTCGAGCGCCAGCATTTCGGCGTCCTGCAGTTCTTCGGCGGTGCTCAAGGTCAGGCGCTTGCCAACCGAAGCCTGGGCGGCCTCGGTCGGGGCGTCGAACGTCGAGGACGAAAGGCGTTCGTGCAGTTCACTGAAGGACTGGCAGCCCGCGAGTTCCGCGCGCTGCTGGTCGGTCATCGGCAGATGCGCCAGATACTCGGAAAGAGTCTCTGGCTGTACTTGAGAATTACTCATCGGCAGGCAACTGATAGCTCCAGGTCTCGGTCAGGACTTCTTCAGTCGGCGCCGATTCCGGTGTGGCTGGGGCCGCGTCGGCAGCAGCAGGCTGCTTGGCGTCATTGTTGTGCGCCTTGTCCTTGGCATCTGCGACCGGCTTGGCTTCAGCCTGTTTGGCCTCGGCTGCCTTCGCTTCCTTGTCGGCTTTTTCCTGCTGCTTGGCGGCGACTTTGTCGGCCTTGGCAACAGAAGAATTGGACGCCGGCAACGAAGTCTTGGCCAGGTCGGCAGGCACGATGTTCTGCACCAGTGCAGCGCGCATTTCGGTGGACTTGCCCGGGTCCTTGATCTTCATGCGCAAGGTCAGGCGCCAGCCCTTGGTTTCAGGGTTGTAGCGCACGCTGTTTTCCACCAGCTCGGCATTGTCGCCAACGCTGACCTGGCTGCGAACGTCCGCATCTTCCGGCAATGCCGCCAGGGACGGGCCTTCGAAGTCCACCAGATAGGCAACGCTGCCGTCCGGCTGACGAATCAGGTTGGACTGTTTGACGTCGCCGGTGGAACGCAGGGTCTGCTTGACCCAGGCGCTGTCCGGAGCATGAATCGAGGCTTCGTCCATGGTCCAGTGCATGCGATAAGCGAAGTCCAGCGGCTGGCCGGGCTCAGGCATTGTTTCCGGGCTCCAGAAAGCCACGATATTGTCGTTGGTTTCGTCGGCGGTCGGAATCTCTACCAGATCGACGGAGCCCTTGCCCCAGTCGCCTTTCGGTTCGATCCAGGCGCTTGGGCGCTTGTCGTAGCGGTCGTCGAGGTCTTCGTAGTGGCTGAAGTCACGGCCACGTTGCAGCAAGCCGAAACCACGCGGGTTCTCGACCGAGAAGTTGCTCACGGCCAGGTGTTTCGGGTTGTTCAGCGGACGCCAGATCCACTCGCCGTTGCCGGCATGGATCGCCAGGCCGCTGGAGTCGTGAAGCTCGCGACGATAGTTCAGCACTTTCGACGGCTGGTTGGCGCCGAACAGGTACATGCTGGTCAACGGTGCGATACCCAGTTTGCCGACCTTGTCACGCAGGAACATCTGCGCCTTGACGTCGACAATGGTGTCGCTGCCCGGACGCAGGGTCAGGCGATAGGCGCCGGTCGCACGTGGCGAATCCAGCAGCGCAAAGATCACGAGATGCTTGTCGCCCGGCTTTGGCTGTTGAATCCAGAACTCGCGAAAACGCGGGAATTCTTCGCCGGACGGCAAGGCGGTATCGATCGCCATGCCGCGAGCGGACAAACCGTAGACGTGACCCTTGCCGACAACGCGGAAGTAACTCGCGCCGAGCATGGTCATGATTTCGTCTTGCTTGTCAGCCTTGTTGACCGGGTACAGCACACGGAAACCGGCGTAGCCCAGTTGTTCAGTGGCCTTAGGGTCGAACTTAACGTCACCGAAATCAAATCGATTCGGGTCGTACTTGATCTCTTCGACGGTGTTCGCCGTGATTTCGTTGATTTTCACCGGCGTATCGAAGTGCATGCCCTGGTGATAGAACGACAGCTTGAACGGAGTTTTCTGATCAGCCCATTCGGCTTTTTCCGTCAGGAAGCGAATTTTCTGATAGTCCGCGAATTTCATCTCGCGGAACTCGTTCGGCAGGTTACTGCGCGGCGCTTCGTACTTCTGACCGGCCAGCTCTTTTGCCTTGACCGATACATCATCCAGACTGAATGCCCAAAGCTGGCCGGCACTGAGCAGGCAGAGCAGTGCCGAGCCCGCTACCAGTGCGCTACGTAACCGTTTGGCAGACAATTTTGGTGCGTTACAGGGACTAACAATCACGAGCAACCCTCGCCGAAAACAGATCAAAAAACCAACGGCCAGTTAAAGGGTTTGCACGGTGCCCGGCATGAAAAAACCGACCTTGCAGACCACTCTTGCCAAGTTGGCGAGCATTGTTCCGACTCCGCTGGGGCGAAATGATTCCCCAATCGGATCCGTACAAGTCTCTACCTAAGTCAAAATGGACCAACGAACGCTGATCCCCGTAGCGCGCGATTATCTAGTAGGCCGCGTTACAACGCATCAGGGGTAACAAAGTATTTATCGGGAAAAACGCCTGTTTTCAGTCGAAAAGCGCTTAAAAAGATGTTTCAAGCGCTTTCAGGTCTGTAACAGGAAGGTTACCGGGCCATCATTGACCAGATGCACCTGCATATCCGCGCCGAATCTACCTGATGCCACAGTGCCATGCACCTGTTTCGCTTTGCCTAATAGATAGTCGAACAACTCCTCACCCAGGGCCGGAGGGGCCGCGGTCGAAAAACTCGGGCGCAACCCACTTTTGGTGTCGGCGGCCAGGGTGAACTGCGAGACCAGCAGCAACCCGCCGCCCACATCCGCCAGGGACAGATTCATCTTGCCCTCGGCGTCGCTGAACACTCGATAGTTAAGCAGCTTATTGAGAAGTTTGTCGGCGCTGGCCCGCGTGTCGTCGGGCTCGACGGCCACCAACACCAGCAAACCCTGGTCGACCGCGCCGACCACCTCTCCCGCTACCTCGACTCGCGCGCCTCGCACGCGTTGCAGCAGGCCCTTCATGCTTCGTCGGGAGCCAGGTCGAGCAGACGTCGTGCCATCTGATCGGCGGCACGCACCAGTGCATCGGTAATGCCCGGTTCGGAAGCGGCATGGCCGGCATCGCGAATGACTTGGAGCTCGCTGTTCGGCCAGGCCTGGTGCAGTTCCCAGGCGTTGTCCAGCGGGCAGATCACGTCGTAACGACCATGGACGATCACGCCCGGCAAGTGAGCGATCTTGCCCATGTCGCGAATCAACTGGTTCGGTTCAAGGAATGCATTGTTGCTGAAGTAGTGGCATTCGATACGAGCGATGGACAACGCGCGCTGAGGTTCGGAGAAGCGATCCACCACCAACGGATTAGGGCGCAGGGTCGCCGTGCGACCTTCCCACAGGGACCAGGCCTTGGCCGCGTGCATCTGGGCGATCTGATCGTTGCCCACCAGGCGCTTGTGGAATGCTGTCAGCAGGTCGTCGCGCTCTTCCAGCGGAATCGGTGCGATGTAGTCCTGCCAGTAATCCGGGAACAGACGGCTGGCGCCCGCCTGGTAGAACCATTCGATTTCCTGCGGACGGCAGAGAAAGATCCCGCGCAGGATCAGGCCGTGCACACGCTCCGGATGGGTTTGCGCGTAGGCCAGTGCCAGCGTCGAGCCCCAGGAGCCGCCGAACAGCACCCACTTGTCGATACCCAGGTGCTGGCGAATCTTCTCGAGGTCGGCGACCAGATCCCAGGTGGTGTTGTTTTCCAGGCTGGCGTGGGGCGTGGAGCGACCACAACCGCGCTGGTCGAAGGTGACAATGCGATACAGGTTGGGGTCGAAGTAGCAACGACTCTGGGCATCACACCCGGCGCCGGGGCCGCCGTGGATGAACACCACCGGCAAACCTTCCGGTGAACCGCTTTCGTCGACATACAGCGTGTGAGTTTCGTCGACGGCCAGATCGTGCCGGGCGTGGGGTTTGATCTGCGGGTACAAAGTCTGCATTGCGCACTCCGTAAGGGGTCGAGGTCATCCCTGGGGGGACTTCTATTATTCTGCCGTTGGGCATCATAAACCCGATTTACGTCAATGAGCATGCCCTTGCAGGGTCAGAGTTTTTCCGCGAGATACCGCAGCAGCGTTTCGTACAACGCATCCACCTCGACAGCCAGCCCCCGCGCCCGTAAACAACCATGAACCAGCCCGTTGCCGTAATACAGCGCCGCGGTCACACCGGCGGCGTTCAACCGTTCGGCGTATAGCACGCCGTCATCACGCAGCGGGTCGAACTGCGCCACGGCAATCCATGCCGGTGGCAGTCCGCTGAAATCCCCGGCGAGCAACGGCATCGCGTAGGCGCCCGGTTTGACCGTGCCGCGCAGGTACAAGGCGTGATAGCAATCCACATCACTGCTGCTGAGCAATGGCGCATCAACGCATTCACCGCGCGATGCTAAACGCTGATCGCCTCCCAGCCCCGGATAAATCAGGACCTGCGCAGCCGGTAATGGCTCACCCGTGTCACGCAACGCCAGACACAGCGCCGCAGCAAGATTGCCACCGGCACTGTCTCCGGCCACCAGCATGCGTTCGGGGTCGATTCGAAACGGACCGGTACGCAGAGCACGCCAGACGCCGAGACAGTCATCGAACGCCGCCGGAAACGGATACTCCGGCGCCAGACGGTAATCGACGGCGATCACCAACACGCCAAGTGTCGAGGCCAGCTCGGCGCAAATGAAGTCGTGGGAATCCAGGTCGCCAACGACCCACCCGCCGCCGTGCAGATAAACGATGCACGGAACAGCATCGGTCGACGATGAGGCCGGCGGTTGGTAGGACCGCACCGCCACACCGGCCAACTCAAAATCGACGACATACAGCCCGGGGGGATATGGCGGGTTGAATGCCCGGCACATCTCGCTATAGGCCTGGCGCAAACCGCTCAGGCTGCTTTCGGTGCTGTTGAAGCTCAGGGTTTTGTCGACGAACGCCGACAGCTGTTCTGATAGAGGATAAGTCGTCATCAGTTTTTCAGGCTGGCCTGAACCGTAGTCACGCCGTCTTTACCATCAAAACTGCTGACACCGGCCAGCCACCGCTGAAGATCTTCCGGATGGTCACGCAGCCATTTCCTGGCGACGTCCTGAGGCGTCTGGCGCTCCATGATCGGCACCATCAACTGACTTTCCTGAGCGGCGGTGAACGTCAGGTTTTCCAGAAGGCGATTGACGTTCGGGCACCGCTGGGCGTATTCCGGCGCGGTCACGGTGGAGACGGTCGCCGCCCCTTCGTTCGGCCCGTAGACGTCTTCGCTGCCGGTCAGGTAGGCGATCTTCATGTTGATGTTCATGGGGTGCGGGGTCCAGCCGACGAACACCACGAACTCCTTGCGGTTCACCGCACGCTGAACGGCAGCGAGCATACCGGCCTCACCGGACTCGATCAGTTTGAAGTCCTTCAGGCCGAAGTGATTGGTTTCGATCATGGTCTTGATCGTGGTGTTGGCGCCGC
Organism: Pseudomonas sp. NFX224; assembly: GCF_048565165.1. Taxonomy (NCBI): domain Bacteria; kingdom Pseudomonadati; phylum Pseudomonadota; class Gammaproteobacteria; order Pseudomonadales; family Pseudomonadaceae; genus Pseudomonas; species Pseudomonas sp. NFX224. The sequence continues at coordinate 2,619,578 of NZ_CP183416.1, forward strand.
TGCCCGGCTCGATACCGTAGATCTTGCCGCCGAGTTGGTCTTTGAATCTGGCGATGTCGGCGAAGGTTTTCAAACCCGCCGCTGCCACGTAATCCGGGACTGCGAGGGTGGCTTGGGCGTCGGCCAGGCTTGGCTTGTCCAGGACCTTCACCTGATTGGCGGCCAGGAACGGTGCGATGTTCTTGTCCATCGCCGGTTTCCAGTAACCAAGGAAGATGTCCAGGCGCTTGTCGCGAATGCCGGCGAAGATGATTTGCTGCACGGCGCTGGTCTGTTTGCTTTCGTAGCCGAGGCCGTTGAGCAGCACATCCGCCATGCCGCTGGTGGCGATCACGTCGGTCCAGTTGACCACGCCCATGCGCACGGCTTTACAGGAGGCGTCGTCAGCGGCCATGGCGCCGGCGTTCAACAGAGCGGTGCCGCAGAGGATTGAGAGACAGCGGGTAAACAGTCTTTTCATCGGGAGGAGTCTCGTGCGGCAGCGATTATTGTGAGGCCGGTGTCTTCGTGCACCGTGGCCAGAACATTACGCAGCAGACGAGCGGTAAAAGCGAACTGTGGCGACCGAGATTTGCACAGGGGCGACAAAAAAGATCGTCCGAAGAATCGGGCCGCGTTCGGACGATCTTTTGATCTTCAGCTCTTGTAGTGCTGCTGCCCCCAAGCCAGCAACCCTTGCAGCAACGCCTTCAACACCACCCGCGTTGGCTCCGCAAGATCAGGGCGATAGCGGAACGGCTCGAACTCTTCCATGTACGTGCACTGCCCCAACTCCAGTTGCACGGCATGGATGTTCTCGGCCGGGTTACCGTAGTGCCGGGTGATGTGGCCGCCCTTGAAGCGCCCGTTCAGCACATGGCTGTAATCCGGGTGTCCGGCGCAAATCGCGTCCAGTTGAGTGGCAAGCCGGGGATCACAACTGGCGCCATTGAAGGTCCCGAGGTTGAAGTCCGGCAGTTTGCCGTCGAACAGATGCGGAATGATCGAGCGGATCGAATGCGCATCGAACAGCAGCGCATAGCCGAACTCGGCTTTCAGGCGTGCCAGTTCGCTTTGCAAGGTGTTGTGATACGGCGTCCAGATCTGCTCCAGATAAGTCGCACGTTCTTCTTTCGACGGCTCCAGCCCTTCACGGAACAACGGAATTCCGTCAAACAATGTCGCCGGATACAGACCGGTGGTGGCGCCCACGTACAAAGGCTTGTCGTCGGACGGCCGGTTCAGGTCGATGACGAACCGCGAGTATTCGGCGGCCAGGGTGCTGGCGCCCAGTTCGACGGCGAAGTCATAAAGCTGCGGAATGTGCCAGTCGGTGTCCGGCAGGCTTTTCGCGTCGGGGATCAGCCCGGCTTCGACCGCAGGCGTCAGACGCACACCCGCGTGAGGCATGCTGATCAGCAGTGGCACGCGACCTTGTTTGAAGTTCAGAACCTTATCCACAACAGATCTCCTACAGACTCGTTTCGACGCCGTGGCGCACGACGCGTTTTTCCAGGTCGCCGCCCAGCCAGTAACACAGGTCGGCCGGACGATCGATTTGCCAGGCGACGAAGTCCGCAAACTTGCCCGCCTCAAGCGAGCCGTGGGTTTCAGCCATGCCCAAAGCAGTGGCGGCATGAATCGTCGCGCCCGCCAGGCTTTCTTCCGGTGTCATGCGGAAACAGGTGCAAGCCATGTTCAGCATCAGGCGCAACGACAGCGCTGGTGAGGTGCCGGGGTTGAGGTCGCTGGCGATGGCGATTTTCACGCCGTGTTTGCGCAGGGCATCCATCGGCGGCAATTGGGTTTCACGCAGGAAGTAGAACGCGCCAGGCAACAGGACCGCGACGGTGCCGGATTCGGCCATGGCAATGGCGTCGTCTTCGGTCATGAATTCCAGGTGATCAGCGGACAATGCGTGGTAACGCGCGGCCAGACTCGAACCGTGCAGCGACGACAATTGCTCGGCGTGCAGCTTCACCGGCAAGCCCAGTTCCTGAGCGGTGATGAATACGCGCTCGACCTGCGCGGGCGAGAACGCCAGGTACTCACAGAATGCATCCACTGCATCGACCAACCCTTCCGCGGCCAGAGCCGGGAGCATGTCGGCGCAGATGTGATCGATGTAGTCGTCGGCGCGATCCTTGTACTCCGGCGGCAAGGCGTGAGCCGCCAGACAGGTGCTGCGCACGCTGACCGGCAGTTCGGCGCCGAGGCGACGGGCCACGCGCAGCATCTTGCGTTCGTTGGCCAGGTCCAGACCGTAGCCGGATTTGATCTCGATGCTGGTGACGCCATCGCGCATCAGGCTTTTCAGGCGCTTGGCGGCGCTGGCGAACAACTCGTCTTCACTGGCGGCACGGGTGGCGCGCACGGTGCTGGCGATGCCGCCGCCGGCAGCCGCGATTGCCGCGTAGCTGACGCCTTGCAGACGCTGCTCGAATTCGCCGCTGCGGTTACCGCCGAACACCGTGTGGGTGTGGCAGTCGATCAGGCCCGGCGTGACCCAGGCCCCGTTCAAATCATTGACCGCCGGGTACTCGCCCGCCGGCAGTTCAGCGCGCGGACCGATCCACTCTATGAGCGCACCGGTCGTCACGATGGCCGCGTCTTCGATGATCGAGTAGACGCCTTGCGCCATGGTTGCGACGTGGCAGTGTTGCCAGAGGGTTTTCATCCCTTAGTCTCCACAATGTTCAAAATCGAATCGCCAGCAGGCTGGCTCCCACCTCACCTGTGGGAGCCAGCCTGCTGGCGATGAGTACATCACAGGCTCGGCAAAAGCCTGGCCGAAACCAATTCAGTCAGGCAACGCGAGGCCAACAGTTCAGTCGCCGCATTGATGTCCGGCGCAAAGAACCGGTCCTTCTCATAAAACGGCACTTCTTTACGCAAGATGGCGCGAGCCTTTTCCAGCTTCGGCGACGTTTTCAGACCGTTACGCAAGTCCAGGCCTTGCGCCGCCGCCAGCCATTCCACCGCGAGAATCCCGCGGGTATTCTCGGTCATTTCCCACAGGCGCTTGCCCGCCGCCGGAGCCATCGACACGTGGTCTTCCTGGTTGGCGGAGGTCGGCAGGCTGTCCACCGAATGCGGATGGGACAGTGCCTTGTTTTCGCTGGCCAGTGCCGCAGCCGTCACCTGGGCGATCATGAAGCCGGAGTTCACACCGCCATTAGCCACCAGGAACGGCGGCAGTTGTGACATGTGCTTGTCCATCATCAACGAAATGCGGCGCTCGCTCAGGGAGCCGATTTCAGCGATGGCCAACGCCATGTTGTCAGCGGCCATGGCCACCGGCTCGGCGTGGAAGTTGCCGCCGGAAATCACGTCGCCTTCAGCGGCGAAAACCAACGGGTTATCGGAGACGGCGTTGGCTTCAACGGCCAGCACTTCGGCGGCCTGACGGAACTGAGTCAGGCAGGCGCCCATGACTTGCGGCTGGCAGCGCAGCGAGTATGGGTCTTGTACCTTCTCGCAGTTTTCATGGGAGTCGGACACTTCACTGCGCTCGCCCAGCAGATCGCGGTAAGCGGCAGCGGCGTCGATCTGGCCTTTCTGGCCACGGGCAGCGTGGATGCGCGCATCGAACGGCGAGCGCGAGCCCAATACCGCTTCAACGGTCAGGCCACCCAGCGCCAAGGCACCGGCGAACAGGTCTTCGCCTTCGAACAGGCCACGCAGGGCAAACGCGGTGGACACCTGAGTGCCGTTGAGCAGCGCCAGGCCTTCTTTCGCGGCCAGGGTCAGCGGCGCCAGACCGGCGACTTTCAGCGCTTCGGTGGCTTCCATCCACTCGCCTTTGTGCCGCGCCTTGCCTTCGCCCAGCAGCACCAGCGACATGTGGGCCAGAGGCGCCAGGTCACCTGATGCACCGACCGAACCTTTCAACGGAATGTGCGGGTAAACCTCGGCATTGATCAGAGCGATCAGCGCATCGATCACCACGCGGCGAATGCCAGAGAAACCACGGCTCAGGCTGTTGACCTTGAGCACCATGATCAGCCGAACCAGCTCGTCGCTGATCGGCTGGCCGACACCGGCGGCGTGGGACAGCACCAGCGAGCGCTGCAGGTTTTCCAGGTCTTCGCTGGCGATGCGGGTCGAGGCCAGCAGGCCGAAACCGGTGTTGATGCCGTAGGCGGTGCGGTTCTCGGCGAGGATCTGTTCCACGCAGGCAACGCTGGCTTCGATCTGCGCCGAGGCGCTGTTGTCGAGGGTCAGTTTCACCGGTTGCTGATACACGTCACGCAGTTGAGCGAGGGTCAGTTGGCCGGGAATCAGGTTTAGCGCAGTCATTTCATGCTCCTTTTGAGAGTTTTTTATTAACTACCAGACGCTCCGGATAATTCCGTTGTCCGTCGCTTCCCCCTTTTTGAGGGGGCTGGCGCCTTGGCACGCTGGTTTTGTAGGAAATTCAGTTGAGATTCGGTAAAGCCTTGTGCAGCAAATTCGCGTCTTTCAACACACCGGCAGCGGCGGCAATGTCCGGTGCCAGCCAACGATCCTGATCGTAAGCCGGGACCCGCTCACGCAGCAGACGCCACGCGGTATCGGTGCCGGCGCCGAAGCGCTGCTCTTTCAAAAATTCAAAGGCCTGGGCCGCCAACAGGTACTCGATGGCGAGGATCTGCGTGCAGTTTTCCAATGCGCGATGCAGCTTGAGCGCGGCGTTGGTGCCCATGCTCAGGTGATCTTCCTGCAGGCCCGACGTCACGTAGTTGTCGAGCACTGCCGGTTGTGCCAATTGGCGGTTTTCCGCGCACAGCGAAGCGGCGACGTACTGCACGATCATCATCCCGGAGTTCACCCCCGGATTGGCCACCAAAAATGCCGGCAAACCGCTGACATGCGGGTTGATCAAGCGGTCCAGGCGACGTTCGGCGATGGAACCGATTTCCGCCATGGCGATCGCCAACAGGTCCGCCGCCAACGCCACAGATTGACCGTGCGGGTTAGCCTGGGAAACCACGCGATAATTGTCCGCAGTGCCCAGCACCAGCGGGTTGTCGGTGGCGCCGTTGAGTTCGGTTTCGATCTGTTTGACCGCGTGCACCAGCTGATCACGCGCGGCGCCATGCACTTGCGGGATCGAACGAATGCTCAGGGCATCTTGCGTGCGAATGCCTTTGCTCTGGGCGATCACTTCGCTGCCGTCGAGCAAGGCGCGCAGGTTGATCCCGACCTGCTGCATGCCCGGGTGCGGCTTGAGCGCAATGATCTCGGTATCGAAGGCGTCGATCTGCCCGCGCTGGGCTTCGAAGCTCATGGCGCCGATCACGTCGGCCCAGTGCAGCAGGTGCGTGGCGTCGGCGATGGCCAGGCAGCTCAAGCCACTCATGCACGGGGTGCCGTTGACCAGGCACAAACCGTCCTTGGCGCCGAGTTTTACCGGTTGCAGGCCTTCTTCAGCCAGCGCCTGCTGAGCCGAAACGATTTGCCCGCGATAGCTGACATTGCCCACGCCCAGCAGCGCGATACCGATGTGCGCCATGTGGGTCAGGTAACCCACGGAACCCTGGGACGGTACTTGCGGGGTGATACCGCGGTTGAGCAGCGCCAGCAGCGCTTCAACCACCTGACGATGCAGGCCGGATTTGCCGTGGCTGTAGTTGACGACGGCGGCGCACATGATCGCTCGGGTCTGCTCGTCGCTCAGTGGCGCGCCGACGCCACAGGCGTGACTCAGCAAGGTGTTGCGCGACAATTGGCTGAGTTGTTCGTCTTGCAGCGAGACGTTGCACAAGGCACCCAGACCGGTGTTGATGCCGTAGGCGCGTTCGCCGCTGGTGACGATGCGCTGGACAATGGCCTGAGCGTTTTCGATGCGCGCCCAGATCGGCGCCGACAGTTCAAGCTGTGCGCCATCGCGGGCCACGGCGACCACGTCCTGCCAAGTGACTTGCGCTTCGGTGATAACGATATTTTCAGCCTGGGACATCTTCAACCTCATCCAAATATTGATGCAGCTTTACCGGCCCCATCGCTGGCAAGCCAGCTCCCACAAGTATCTCCAGCGCTCACATAATCCCTGTGGGAGCTGGCCTGCCAGCGATGGGGCCGAAACAGCCACCACAAAACCTTTAAACCACCGCCGCCCGACGCTGCACGAACCGGTCGACATACTCATCCGCCGGCGAATGCAGGATCTCCCGTGGCGTGCCGACCTGGATCAGGCGGCCGTCCTTGAGGATCGCGATGCGGTTGCCAATGCGCACGGCCTCGTCGAGGTCGTGAGTGATGAAGACGATGGTCTTGTGCAGGGTCTTTTGCAGCTCCAGCAACTGGTCCTGCATTTCGGCGCGAATCAGCGGGTCGAGGGCGCTGAACGCTTCGTCCATCAGAATGATGTCGGTGTCCGCCGCCAATGCGCGAGCCAGGCCCACACGCTGACGCATGCCGCCCGAGAGCTGATGCGGGTATTTGTTTTCGTAGCCCTTGAGGCCAACGGTGTTGATCCAGTGCAGCGCACGCTCGCTGCACAGGGCTTTGCTTTCACCGCGGACTTTCAAGCCGTAGGCGACGTTGTCCAGCACGCTCTTGTGCGGCAGCAGGCCGAAGCTCTGGAACACCATGCTGATCTTGCGTCGACGAAATTCGCGCAGGGCTTCCATGTCGTATTGCAGGATGTCCACGCCGTCCACCAGGATCGCGCCGCTGGTCGGGTCGATCAGGCGGTTGAAGTGGCGTACCAGCGTCGACTTGCCGGAACCCGACAGGCCCATGATCACGAAGATCTCACCGCTGCCGATGCTCAGGGACAAATCGTTCACACCGACCACGCAGCCGGTCTCGCTCAGCACCTGTTCTTTGGTCTTGCCCTGGCCGACCATGGCCAGCGCATCCTTGGAACGGTTGCCGAAAATCTTGAAGACGTTTTTGACTTCGATCTTGCTCACGGTTGCGTTGTTCATTTGCTCACCTCATGCCGTGCACGACCATACGCCTGAGTAATGCGGTCGATCACCACAGCCAGAATCACGATCGCCAGACCGGCTTCAAGGCCGCGTCCGACGTTGAGGGTCTGAATCCCCACCAGCACGTCTTCACCCAGGCCACGGGCACCGATCATCGAGGCGATCACCACCATCGACAGGGCCATCATGGTGGTCTGGTTGATCCCGGCCATGATGCTTGGCAGGGCCAACGGCAGTTGCACACCGAACAGTTGCTGCCAGCGGTTGGCGCCGAAGGCGTTGATGGCTTCCATCACTTCACCGTCGACCTGGCGAATACCCAGATCGGTCAGGCGGATCAGCGGCGGTGCGGCGTAGATCACGGTGGCGAAAATCGCCGGAACCTTACCCAGACCGAACAGCATCAGCACCGGGATCAGGTACACGAAGCTCGGCATGGTCTGCATGATGTCCAGCAGCGGCATCAGCACCGAACGCAGACGATTGCTGCGCGCCGAAAGGATGCCCAGCGGAATGCCGATGAGTACCGAAATGACCGTCGCCACCATCATCAGCGCGAGGGTCTGCATCAGCTTGTCCCAGAGGCCGACCGCACCGACCAAAAACAACAAGCCGACGATCACGGCGGTGGTCACGACCTTGCGGGTCGCGTGCCAGGCCACGCCGGCGACGATGGCCAGCATCAACCACCACGGAGCTGCACGCAGCAGGCTTTCAAGATTGACGATGGCCCACAGCAGGGTGTCGGAAATGCTGCGGAACACGTCGCCGTAGTTGGTGACCAGCGAATCGACCCAACCGTTGACCCAGTCGGCGATGGAAAAGGTAAAGCTTTCGGGAAACATAAGAGACTCTCAATCAAGGGGTTGCGATCAAGCATCCGACTGCCGTTGCCGACAGCCGGAAAAGCCCAACCTACAAGGCCGCGTCGATTTTCTTGGCTGCGTCTTCACTCACCCACGCGTGCCAGACTTCAGGATGTTCCTTCAAGAAGATCTTGGCCAGTTTTGGCGACTCGATCCGCTCTTTGGTCATGCGCCCCAGATTCTGGTTCAAGATGTCGATCGGTACGTTGACCTTTTCCAGCACCGCCACCAGTTCTGGCGCTTCGTCGTGGAAAGTCTTGGACAGACCGACCTTGATGGTCACGGTCTTGTTCACGCCTGGCTTCTCTTCGAGTTTCACCACATCGACCTGGCCCATCAGCGGGGTTGGCGACCAGTAGTAGAACAAGATCGGCTCGCCACGCTTGTAGCTCGACAGCACGGCGGCATCCAGCGCCGGGCCGGTGCCTGGGCGGAAGTTGGTGTAGCTGCTTTCCAGGCCGTAGCTTTTCAGCATTTCGCTGTTGTCCAGCTCACAGGTCCAGCCGGCAGGGCAGTTGTAGAAACGGCCCTTGGAGGGCTCTTCGGCGTCCTTGAAGATCGCCGAGTATTTGCCCAGGTCAGCAATGTTTTTCAGGTCCGGCGCTTTAGGCTCCAGCTTGCGCTTGGCGTCGCCTTCGATCACGTAGCGTGGCACGTACCAGCCTTCGATTGCGCCCACTACAGGTGCGCCGACGCCGACGACTTTGCCGGCCTTCTCGGCCTTGTTCCAGACTTCGCTGCGGCCGACCCATTCTTCGGCAAACACTTGAATATCGTTGCTGCCCAGGGCGTTTTCCATGGTGATGGAGTTGCCCGGCAGGCTGTCAGTCTTGCAGTCGTAGCCTTTCTCCAGCACGACTTGCATCACGTCGGTCAGGAGCATGGCGCTTTCCCAGTTCAGGCCGGCGAATTTCACCGGTTTACCCGACTCGCACCAACCCGCCGCCTGAGTGGCGCCAGCGCTGGCCAGCAGGCCCATGGAAAGCAATGTGGTCAGCAGGGTCTTGTTCGATTTCATTGTAGTGACACTCCTAATCATGAATGGGCTTACGGCAGTCAAGAGGCATCCAGCCCTGTCCACGTCCAGTCAGGCCTGCGCCGCAGCGCGATCGGCCCCGCTTGTTTTTGGTTGTTCAACGCTGTCCTGCTCGACCGGCAGAATCAATTGATCGGGCACGCTGCCGTGCCATTTTTTTGCGCACACGTAATACACGGCGGCAGGCAGTACCAAGCCGATGATCCAGGAAATATCCACATCACCCAGGGCCGCCACCATTGAACCGGTATAGAACTTGGTGGAGATGAACGGCAACTGCACCAGCACACCGAAAACATAGACGCTGATACCGAGTGCGTTCCAACGGCCGTAACGACCGTTCGGATCGGCCAGCGCCGGCACGTCATAGCGCTCGCGGGTGATGCAGTAGTAGTCCACGAGGTTGATCGCGCTCCAGGGCGTGAAGAACGCCAGCAAGAACAGGATGAAGGACTTGAACGCACCGAGGAACGAGTGCTGACCGAGCAACGCCATCAGGGTCGCAGCACCGACGATGACCAGCACAAAGACCAGACGCTGAAAGCGCGTGACCTTCAGGTCACCACGGAAACCGCTGATGATGGTCGCGATGCACATGAAGCTGCCGTAAGAGTTCAGCGTGGAGATGGTGACCTTGCCGAACGCGATGCTGAAGTACAGCAGCGCGGCGGTGGCACCGGTACCGCCCAAACCAACGATATAGGCCACTTCGTGCCCGGCGAATTGCCCATTGGCAGAAGCTGCGGCAAACACGCCGAGGACCATCGCCACCTGTGCGCCAATCACCGAACCTGCGCCAGCGGCGAAAAAGGTTTTCACCGAGGAAACCTTGCTCGGCAAGTAACGCGAATAGTCAGCCACGTAAGGGCCAAAGGCGATCTGCCAGGATGCCGCGAGCGACACCGCGAGCAGGAAGCTGCTCCAGCTGAAGTGACGGATTTGCAGGAGTGCGCCAACGTCTGTCTGGCTCATCAGGCGAGCGAACAGGTAAACAAAGGCAATCACACCAATGACGCTGGCGATACGGCCGATCCAGTGGATCACCCGATAGCCGAGCACCGTGACCAGCACGATGACACTGGCGAACATGAGGATGCCGGCGCTGTCGCTGACGCCAAACAACTGGCCCAGCGCCTGACCGGAAAGTACCGTGCCCGTTGCGGTGAAGCCCAGGTACATCAGGCACACCAGCACGATCGGGATGGCCGCGCCATAAACGCCAAACTGCACGCGGCTGGAGATCATCTGCGGCAGGCCAAGTTTTGGACCTTGCGCGGCATGCAGTGCCATCACGCCACCGCCGAGCAGTTGCCCGATCAGCAGACCGATCAACGACCAGAACACATCACCCCCCAGCACCACGGCCAAGGCCCCGGTGACAATCGCGGTGATCTGCAGGTTGGCGCCCATCCACAAAGTGAACTGGCTAAACAGACGACCGTGTCTCTCCGCTTCCGGGATGTAGTCGATCGAGCGCTTCTCGATCAACGGTTTGCTACCTGCACGTTCGCTGTTAACAGCCATGGTTCAACCTCTGTGGATTGTTTGTTGTTTTGATTCCTGTAGGAGTGAGCCTGCTCGCGATGGCGGTGTGTCAGTCAGCATAAATACTGAATGTGCCGCCCTCATCGCGAGCAGGCTCGCTCCTACAGGGCAAGCATTACTTGCCGGTAATCATCGGCAGGTTCAGCCCTTGTTCCTTGGCGCAATCGATGGCGATCTGATAACCGGCATCGGCGTGACGCATAACGCCGGTCGCCGGGTCGTTGTGCAGCACGCGAGCGATACGCTCGGCCGCTTCGTCAGTACCGTCGCAGACAATCACCATGCCCGAGTGCTGGGAGAAGCCCATGCCGACGCCGCCGCCGTGGTGCAGGGATACCCAGGTCGCGCCGCTCGCGGTGTTGAGCAAAGCGTTGAGCAGGGGCCAGTCGGACACAGCGTCGGAACCGTCCTGCATCGACTCGGTTTCGCGGTTAGGGCTCGATACCGAACCGGAGTCCAGGTGGTCGCGACCGATCACGATCGGCGCGGACAATTCGCCGCTGCGCACCATTTCGTTAAATGCCAGACCCAGCTTGGCGCGCAGGCCCAGGCCCACCCAGCAGATACGCGCCGGCAGACCCTGGAAGCTGATGCGCTCGCGGGCCATGTCCAGCCAGTTGTGCAGGTGGGCGTCGTCCGGGATCAGCTCTTTGACTTTGGCGTCGGTCTTGTAGATGTCTTCAGCGTTGCCCGACAGCGCAGCCCAACGGAATGGGCCGATGCCACGGCAGAACAGTGGACGGATGTAGGCTGGAACGAAGCCAGGGAAGTCGAATGCGTTTTCCACGCCTTCTTCCTGGGCCATCTGACGGATGTTGTTGCCGTAGTCGAAGGTCGGCACGCCCATTTTCTGGAAGTCCAGCATCGCTTTGACGTGCACGGCCATCGATTGCTTGGCGGCTTTGATTACAGCGGCTGGTTCAGTCTTGGCGCGTTCGCGGTACTGATCCCAGGTCCAGCCGGCCGGCAGGTAGCCGTTGAGCGGGTCGTGGGCGCTGGTCTGGTCGGTCACCATGTCCGGGCGTACGCCGCGCTTGACCAGTTCCGGGAGGATTTCAGCCGCGTTGCCCAGCAGCGCGATGGAGATCGCTTTGCCTTCGGCGGTGTATTTGGCGATGCGGGCCAGCGCGTCGTCGAGGTCAGTGGCTTGCTCGTCGACATAGCGGCTTTTCAGACGGAAATCGATGCTGACCTGCTGGCATTCGATGTTCAGCGAGCAAGCGCCGGCCAGGGTTGCTGCCAGTGGTTGAGCGCCACCCATGCCGCCCAGGCCAGCGGTCAGTACCCACTTGCCTTTCAGGTCATCGTTGTAATGTTGGCGACCGGCTTCGACGAAGGTTTCATAGGTGCCCTGGACGATGCCCTGGCTGCCGATGTAGATCCAGCTGCCGGCGGTCATCTGGCCGTACATGGCCAGGCCTTTGGCGTCGAGTTCGTTGAAGTGTTCCCAGCTCGCCCAGTGTGGCACCAGGTTGGAGTTGGCGATCAGTACGCGTGGTGCGTTGGCGTGAGTCTTGAACACGCCGACCGGCTTGCCGGATTGCACCAGCAGGGTCTCGTCGTCGTTCAGGTTGGTCAGGCTTTCGACGATCTTGTCGTAGCATTCCCAGTTACGTGCCGCACGACCAATACCACCGTAAACCACCAGTTCTTTAGGGTTCTCGGCGACTTCCGGGTCGAGGTTGTTCATCAGCATGCGCAGCGGCGCTTCGGTCAGCCAGCTCTTGGCGGTCAGCTTGTTACCGCGGGCAGCGCGGATTTCAACGTCACGAAATTTAGTCACGAAAAGAACTCCTCAGCAATCAATCCAAAACCAACCCAGGCAGTGGGCGAGCAAGCCGATGGGCATCAGTGCACACCGGCGAATCAGTGGACGACGGTTGAGTCTTCGTGACTCATACGCATACGTCTTTACTTGTACATACAAGCATATGCAATCAAGCGGCCAACTTGTTGGATGGGCATTCAAGAAAAATTCTGAAACAGCTGGAGAGCGCCTGAAACAGGGGTTCTGGCGTAGATGAATTTTTCCGGAGGGATTTCGTGGAGGGCGTGTGCGTTGTTACTTGAGCGGGGTTTTGCGCCACGCTGGGGCGTTCGGTAACAAAGTGGTGCGCTTTCGGGAACGGATTTGCAGTGACAAAAAGCATCGCGGGCAAGCCCGCTCCCTCAGGATGTTCATAGGACCTGTGGGAGCGGGCTTGCCCGCGATTGTGTCACTTGAGTATGGATCAGTGTGCGGACAGCTCAATCACACAGCATGGGCTATTAACGGAGATGTCCAGCAGACCGGTGTTACCGCCCAGTTGCAAACAATCATGCCGACCCAGCTGCGAAGCACTGTTACCGACCTTCACCTCCAGCGCATCGCTGACACTGAACACCAGCACCGACTCCGCCGAGCTGAAAAACCGCTGCTCGCCACTCAACCACTGCAACCGCACGCCGTAACGCTGCGGCGCATAGATCAGGTTGAAATCGCGAATCGGACCGCCAAGCAATGTGCAGGACACCTTGCTCTCCCCACTGAACGCAAACGGGTCCAGCGGCAGCAGTGCCCGTGTGTTCTGACCGTCAACCGACAAGGTCATGCCATCACCCTGCAACACGGTGATGATCCGCTCGTAACCGGCGAAGGTGGAAAACCCGCCCGACTCGCCAATGTCGGCAATCGACAGACGCCAGCCAAACCCGTCCAGACCGGTGCCGGCATCACGGGTGATTTCTTCGGTACTGCCGCCGCCGTTTTTCCACGGCATGCGTGGGTAATCGACTGCACGTAAAACTTTCAGACTGCTCATTTATGGAACCGACCTTCCAGACGATGACGGGAACCAGGGTGGATCAAGCGAGCGGCTGTCACCGGCTGACGCCCGGACCAGGTGCGACGGCGGATCAGCAGGCACGGCTCGCCTTTTTCAATCTGCAGCAATTTGCATTCGGACGTCTCGGCGAGGATTGCCTCGACCACGTGCTCGCCTTCGGTCAGCGGCGCGACCTGGTTCAGGTAGGCGTAGGGCGTTTGCAGGGTGAAATCCTGCTTGAGGTATTCCGGCGCCACCAGCGCATTGACGAAACGGTCTTCGATTTGCACCGGAATGCCGTTTTCGAAATGCACGATCAGCGAATGGAATACCTTCTGCCCTTCGCGCATGTCCAGGGCCAGGGCGCGCTCGGAGCCCGCGGCCTCTTCCTCAAGGGTGATGACCTTGCAGGTGTGGCGATGACCGCGAGAGGCGATTTCGTCGGCGATGTTGTGTACTTCAAACAGCGCGGACTGGCTTTTCGGCTCGGCGACGAAGGTGCCGACGCCTTGCATGCGCACCAACAGACCATCGGCCGTCATCTCACGCAGGGCGCGGTTGATGGTCATGCGGCTGAAACCCAACTGACTGACCAGTTCGCTTTCCGACGGAACGCGGTAGTGCGGCGGCCAGTTTCCACTGTCGATTTGCTGGGTAATCATTTGTTTGACGCGGGCGTACAAGGGCGCCGGACTGTCGCCCATGTTCGCGGCCAACGGAGAGACTGGAGGCGGAGTCGGCACGGTTGATCCTTGTTCGTTTGGATAGGGTTGCTAGCTTGCCGGAGTTTACCGGGCAGGCAAACGTCTGTATATGTATATACAAATAACACACGATGGGGTGCTGAACCATGTCCGCCTTCTTTGCCGAACGCGCGCTGCTGCCTAGTGGATGGGCCAACAATGTACGTCTTGAGGTCAACGCCGACGGCGTATTGACCCATATTCAGGCCGATTCCCATGCAGATGACGCCGAACGGTTGAGCGGTCCGCTGCTGCCGGGCATGCCGAATCTGCACTCCCACGCCTTCCAGCGGGCCATGGCCGGGCTGGCGGAAGTGGCAGGTAATCCGAACGACAGTTTCTGGACCTGGCGCGATTTGATGTATCGCCTCGTCGGAAAAATCAGCCCGGAACAACTCGGCGTCATCGCCCGTCAGCTGTACATCGAAATGCTCAAGGCCGGTTACACCTCAGTCGCGGAATTTCACTACGTGCACCACGACCTCAATGGTCAGCCTTACGCCGATCCGGCCGAACTGGCCCTGCGCATCAGCCAGGCCGCCAGCTCCGCCGGTATCGGTTTGACCTTGCTGCCGGTGCTCTACAGCCACTCCGGCTTCGGTGGCCAGACGCCGAACGAAGGCCAGCGCCGCTTCATCAACAGCACCGAAAACTACCTCAAGCTGCAATCGCGGCTGCAACCGATCCTCGCGCAGCAACCGGCGCAGGCTCTGGGGCTGTGCTTCCACTCGCTGCGCGCGGTCACACCGCAACAGATCAGCGAAGTGCTGGCGGCCAGCGACAAGCAGTGTCCGGTGCACATCCACATCGCCGAACAGCAGAAAGAAGTCGACGACTGCCTGACCTGGAGCGGTCGCCGTCCGCTGCAATGGCTGTACGAAAATGTCGACGTCGATCAGCGCTGGTGCCTGGTCCATGCCACCCATGCCAACCCGGAAGAAGTCACGCTGATGGCCAAGAGTCGCGCCATCGCCGGTCTGTGCCTGACCACCGAAGCCAACCTGGGTGACGGGATTTTCCCGGCGGTTGATTTCCTGGCTCAGGGCGGACGCATGGGCATCGGTTCCGACAGCCATGTGTCATTGAGCGTGGTGGAGGAGTTGCGTTGGCTGGAATACGGCCAACGACTGCGTGACCAACGCCGCAACCGCTTGTATGGCGCGGATCAACCGATGGTCGGGCGCACGCTGTTTGATGCGGCACTGGATGGCGGCGCGCAGGCGTTGGGTCAGCCGATTGGCGCATTGGAAGTCGGCAAGCGTGCGGACTGGCTGGTGCTGGATGGCAATGATCCATACCTGGCAACGGCCAGTGGTGACGGGATTTTGAATCGTTGGTTGTTTGCCGGTGGTGATCGGCAGGTGCGGGATGTGCTGGTCAACGGGCAATGGGTTGTGCGTGATGGCCGGCATGCTGATGAAGCCGAGAGCAACCGTGCGTTCACCCAGGTCCTGCGCGATCTCCTGGGCTAACGAAAAAACCCTGTAGGAGCGAGCTTGCTCCTACAGGGTCATGCGCTATCAATTCGAGGTTTTCGCCATCTGCGTATCCGACGCCCGCCAGATCAGTCGCGTCGTATCGTAACCCTGTTGACGCGCCTTGCTCAGCAGCTCTTCGCGCACGACACCGTTGACGGTCGGCGTGCGCGACAGCAACCAAAGGTACTTGCGGCTCGGGTCGCCGACGATGGCCGTCTTATAGTCATCGCTGACGTACAGCACCCAGTACTCACCCTTCGCAACGCCCGGAATCAGGCGGGAAAACCAGGTATCGAACTCGACCCACAATTTGTCGGTCTTGCCCGGCACCTGTGGATAAGCCGTGCCCTTGACCTCCTCCCATTGCCACTGCGCTGTCAGGCAGCGGTTCAACACGGCGACGTTACCGTCGGGCAAAAGCGTGTAATGAGCTTCGGATTGCGCGCAGTCTCGCTGGAAATACATCGGCAAGCGCGCCATCTCATACCAGGTACCCTGGTAGCGTTTGAGGTTGACGCTGTTGGCCGTTTTCGGCGCCAACGGATCCTGGCCAGAACTGGCACAGCCGGCCAATACCAAGCCGGCAAAAAGCATGATCAATAACCGCTTCATTGTTTTTCTCCCGTGGGCGCGTAGCCCCGGATTACTTCAGGCCTTGGCCGGAAAACATCAGCACTTTGTCACCGGCATACTGCACGCTGATAAAGCTGTTCTTGTCGCCCCAGGTGCAACTGGACATGCCGAGCGCGCCTGAACAATCGGTGGGTTTGCCCAATAAGGTTTCCACATCGGCCTTGGCCATGCCGGCCGAGAGCTTCGAGTAGTTTTCCTGATTGACCTTGCTGCATGCAGCCAACAACACGCAGAACGAAAGCAGGGCGATGGATCGCAGCGACATGGTGTAACTCCAGGGGCGAAGGGGATTGGCATGGCTGCCAAGCAGAACCTTAGAAGAGAAAACACCCATCTGGTTCCCTCGCCGACCCGCTATTTGTTGGGCCGCTCGTCTGCCATTTCCCCAAGAATCAGCGACTTTCCCTGGCTGTCGGGTATTTCGTCGGTTTTCGCGAAAAACGCCTAATCTTTGGCGCCGCTCAGTCGACATTAAATGCAACGCAGCGCCACGTCCGTGGCGCTTGCCCCTCTTTGTTGACCAGATCCCCTGCGGTAGCTCATCCAATGACCAGAAACATGAAATTCAGCCACAAGATCTTGTTGGCTGCCGCCCTCGTGGTGGCCGTCGCATTCGCTTGTTTCATCCTGTTCAACGACTATCGCCAGCGCCAGACATTGCGCAGTAACACCGAAGCCTCGATGCAGGAACTCGGCAGCCTGACCACCAGCAACATCCAGACCTGGCTGGAAAGCCGCATGCAGCTGCTGCAATCAATGGCCCAACAAGTCAGTGCCGACGGCAATGCCCCGGCCAGCCTGAAACGCATCATCGACCTGCCCGCCTACACCGGTAATTTCCAGTTGAGCTACTTCGGTGGTGCGGACGGCGTGATGTTTTCGATCCCGGCGGGCAACCGCGCGCCGGACTACGACCCACGCGCCCGTGGCTGGTACAAAGCGGCCAACAGCGCGCAACAGACCATTGTGACCGAACCGTACATCGCCGCTTCGTCCGGCAAACTGGTGATTACCGTAGCGACCCCGGTACAGCGTCAGGGCCAGATGATCGGCGTGGCCGGTGCTGACATCGACCTGACCAGCGTCAGCGCAATCATCAACTCACTGAACTTCGGCGGTCACGGCCATGCGTTCATTGTCAGCGCCGATGGCAAGATCCTGATTCACCCGGACAGCAAACTGGTGCTCAAGAACCTGACCGAGGCCTATTCCAACGGTGCGCCGAAAGTCAGCCCGGGCATGAAAGAAGTCGAGATCGACGGCAAGCGCCAGTTCATCTCCTTCACCCACGTCAACGGCGTGCCGTCGGCGGATTGGTACGTGGCACTGGTGCTCGACCAGGACACCGCGTTCTCGATGCTCAGCGAATTCCGCACCTCGGCGATCATTGCCATGGTGATTGCGGTGGTGATCATCATTGCGCTGCTGGGCATGCTGATCAACTTGTTGATGCAGCCATTGCTGACCATGGGCCGTGCCATGCATGACATCGCCGAAGGCGAAGGTGACCTCACCAAACGCCTGACCATTCACGGCCACGACGAATTCGGCGCGCTGGGCTTGTCGTTCAACCGTTTCGTCGAGCGCATTCACACCTCCATCACCGAAGTCTCCTCGGCCACCGGCCAGGTCAACGAAGTGGCGTTGCGCGTGGTGGCCGCCTCCAACTCGTCGATGTTCAACTCCGACCAGCAAGCCTCGCGCACCAGCAGCGTGGCTGCCGCTATCAACCAACTCGGCGCCGCCGCCCAGGAAATCGCGCAGAACGCCGCCCTCGCCTCGCAACACTCCAGCGACGCGCGCAGCCTGGCTGAAGACGGTCAGCAGGTGGTGGATAAAACCATCGCGGCGATGCAACAGCTCTCGGCGAAGATCAGCGATTCGTGCGGCAATATCGAAACGCTCAACAGCAACACGGTCAACATCGGGCAGATTCTGGAAGTGATCACCAGCATCTCCCAGCAGACCAACCTGCTGGCGCTCAACGCCGCCATCGAAGCCGCCCGCGCCGGTGAAGCCGGCCGTGGTTTCGCGGTGGTTGCCGATGAAGTGCGCAACCTCGCCCACCGCACCCAGGATTCGGCGCAGCAAGTGCAGAAGATGATCGAAGAACTGCAAATCGGTGCCCGCGAAGCGGTGAGCACCATGACCGACAGTCAACGCCAGAGCGAAAGCAGCGTCGGCATCGCCAATCAGGCCGGCGAGCGCTTGGGCAGCGTGACCCAGCGCATCGGCGAAATCGACGGCATGAACCAGTCGGTCGCCACGGCCACCGAAGAGCAAACAGCCGTGGTGGAGTCGATCAACGTTGACATCACCGAGATCAATACGCTGAACCAGGAAGGCGTGGAGAACCTGCAGTCGACCTTGCGTGCGTGTTCCGACCTTGAACAGCAGGCGGCGCGCTTGAAGCAGTTGGTGGGCAGTTTCAGAATTTGAGGTGCTCTTACCGGCCCTATCGAGAGCAGGCTCGCGTCCACATTTGATCTGTGGCGCTTCCATAACCTGCTCGCGATGGTGGCATCACACCCTGCAGAAATCACTGGTCGACTCAACCTGACGCAGGACTGAATTAAGACTAAACTCAGTCCTATTCAACTTGGAGCGGCTTATCCCATGAAGCTTTCATCCCAAATCAAACCGATCAGCTACCTGAAAAGTCATACCGCCGAAATCGTCAAACAGCTCACAGAGAGCCGGGAGCCATTGGTAATCACCCA
Source organism: Pseudomonas sp. NFX224 (assembly GCF_048565165.1). Lineage (NCBI taxonomy): Bacteria > Pseudomonadati > Pseudomonadota > Gammaproteobacteria > Pseudomonadales > Pseudomonadaceae > Pseudomonas > Pseudomonas sp. NFX224. Next base: position 2,638,299 of record NZ_CP183416.1, read on the forward strand.
AAACGGAGAAGCGAAGCTGGTGGTCATGGACGTGAAAAGCTTTGAAGAGCAAGAAGACACAATGGCCTTGCTTAAGCTTTTGGCGATGGGTAATCGTGAGATTGAAGAAGGCAAGTTTCGCGACGCTGAAGATGTCTTCGCTGAGTTGGACAGGGCCGACCATCAATGAGCTTGAAGGTCGTCATTCTTCAGTCCGCCGAAACCGACTTGAAAGAACTTCGCGCCTATCTCGTCAAACAGTTCTCCACCCAAACCTGGCAAACCACCTATGCCGGCCTGAAGACAGCTATCCGCCATTTGGGAATGCAGCCTTATTCAGGATCGATTCCGGAAGAAATCGAGAAGCTCAATCTCAGTCAATACCGGCAAGTTCTCTCGGGAATGAACCGAGTCATTTATGAAGTTCGGGAGCAAACCGTTTACATCCACATCATTGTTGATTCGCGAAAAAGTTTACCCGCACTGCTTATGAAGCGACTGCTTCAAGGTAATACGTGAGCACTGAGATCGTTAAAACCGTGAACCCGGTTTCGACAAAAACACCAACTCCTCAGCCGTAGACTCCCGCCCCAACACCGCATTGCGATGCGGAAACCGTCCAAACTGCGCGATCACTTTCTGATGCTTCTCGGCGTAGTCCAGGTAATCGGCAAACAACGCCCGGTCAGCTTCAGTCTGTTGTGCCACCAGTTCGATGTAGCGCGAGATGCATTCGTTCTGCACCGCGAGGTTCTCGCTGTGCTCGAACACCAGGTAGATGAATACCCGCTGAATCGGCCTTAACTGCCGATCAAAATCCGCAGCAATGCCTTGCGCTACCAGCGCTTGTGCCCTGAGATCGCCGGAAAAGGACTTGGGAGAGTCGCGAAAGATCATTCGCGGGAGTTGATCGAGCAACAGCACCAGTGCCAGCCAACCTTCGGGACGTTGCGCCCATTCAGTCAATCCGCCGGCCAGTGCCTGCTCGACCCAGTCCCCGAAACGCATCCGCGCTTCGAGGTCCTGGCTGTCGCGCTTGCCGAACCACAACTTGCCCTTGTCAGCCGCGATTGCCCTGGAAGTTTCGGCTGTACCGAACCACCAATCGAGCAACGGCTGCCAGGGCGCGGTCATGGTTTATTCCTTGTGGTAAGCCGTGACGCGTGCAACTTCTTCTTTCGAACCGAGGAACACCGCTACGCGCTGGTGCAGACCTTCCGGCTTGATGTCGAGGATGCGCTGGTGACCGTCGGTGGACGCGCCGCCCGCTTGTTCCACCAGGAACGACATCGGGTTGGCTTCGTACATCAGGCGCAGTTTGCCCGGCTTGGATGGCTCGCGGCTGTCGCGTGGGTACATGAACAGACCGCCACGGGTCAGGATGCGATGCACGTCCGCAACCATCGCGGCCACCCAACGCATGTTGTAGTTCTTTTTCAGCGGGCCTTCGTCGCCTGCCAGCAGTTCGCCGACGTAACGCTGTACCGGGGCTTCCCAGTGACGCTGGTTGGACGCGTTGATGGCAAATTCCTGGGTGGTTTCAGGAATGGTGATGTTTTCGTGAGTCAGCACGAAACTGCCCATTTCACGGTCCAAGGTGAAGCCTTTCACGCCGTCGCCCAGGGTCAGGATCAGCATGGTTTGCGGACCATAGATCGCGTAACCGGCGGCGACTTGTTGGGTACCTGGCTGCAGGAAGGCCTTTTCATTCAAAGGTTCGTTCTGGCTCAGGTATTCGTTCGGGCAACGCAGTACCGAGAAGATAGTGCCGACAGGGGCGTTGATGTCGATGTTCGACGAACCGTCCAGCGGGTCGAAGACCAGCAGGTACGCGCCCTTCGGGTATTTGCCCGGGATCTGGTAGGCGTTGTCCATTTCTTCGGACGCCATGCCGGCCAGGTGACCGCCCCATTCGTTGGCTTCGAGCAGAATCTCGTTGGAGATCACGTCGAGTTTCTTCTGCACTTCGCCCTGAACGTTTTCAGTGCCCATGCTGCCCAGAACGCCGCCGAGGGCACCTTTGGATACGGCGTGGTTGATCTCCTTGCAAGCACGCGCCACCACTTCGATCAGGAAGCGCAGATCGGCAGGAGTGTTGTTGCTGCGGGTCTGCTCAATCAAATAGCGACTCAAGGTAACGCGGGACATGGAAGGCTCCGGTGGAATGGGGGGCTAAAAACCCGCGCAGTTTAACGCGAGTCGGGGCGCATTTCCTCCTATCAGACGAGATCGGCTGAAGAGAGTTCATGCGCGGGGTACAGCGTAGTAGGAAATGGGCTGGATGTGAGGCGCCGACAAATGGCAATTTCGATAATTTAGAGTCGGTTCCGACGCCATCGCGGGCAAGCCCGCTCTGTAGGAGCGAACCTGTTCGCGATTGAGCGCGAAGCACCCGCCTTCAGGGTTTGACCGGCGGCTTGCGCAGCAGACTGAACGCCATCGCCGCCAGGAACAAGACGCTAAGCAGCAACACCGCCCAAAGACCAAATTTTTTCCAGTCGGTGCCCATGGCAACCGGCACCGTCGCAGCCGTCGAGGTAATCACCACCCCGCCATCGACTGAAGCCCTGCCCAGCGTCGTCAGCTTCCCAGCGCTGTAATCCGGAATCAGCGTCGACAACGGCAGGTTCGCCGCCTTGACCGTCGAATTGCCCAGTGCCAGCGTATATGGTCCGGGACCGCGGGCCAGAAACACCAATTGCGTGGCACGCACGGCGAACTTCAGCGTTGGCGCTTGCGCTCCCAGGCCGCCGCCGCGCTCGTCCACGGTCAGTTTCAGTTGTTGCACGATTTGCCCCGACAACTGCAATTCGTTCTGCACCACGTCCTGGCCGTTCTGGGTCAGGCGATAGAGCAAACCACTGCTCAATGTCTGCCACGGCAGACTGCTGTCACGGCGCCCCGACAAGGTCACGGGCGCCAGGCTGTTGGGTTGTTCCAACTCGACCCGCACACGCTCGACGTTCAGGCCCATCGGCAATTGCCAAATGTACTCACCGGCCTTCGCACTGCTGCCGGCCAACGCTTGCGACCAGACCAACGGCAACGGCAGGTTGCGGGGGCTGGCGCTTTGCAGTTGCGCCGAGGTCAGGATCGGCGCCGATTGCGGCGCTTCCCACAACAAACGCAAGTAGCGCGCCGACTGCCCCGGCAGACCGACTTCGTGCTGCTCGACCTGCTCATCGGCAAAGGTCAGCCGCGCCACCTGCCCTTCGCCCCACGACTGCCAATGCTGCAAATCGTCGCTGGCCTCGATGGTAAATCGCTGGAAACCGTCGCGCTCGCTGGTCCAATCAAGGATCAACTGCTGCAACGGTGCCTTGATCCCGCTGGCATCGAGCAGCCAGCCACGCAACTCCTCCTCGCCCGCCTCCAACTGACTGGAGGGCTGCACTTCGACCAGCGTACCGTTGGCGCTCGATTGCACGCGCACACTCGGTGTGTGCTCGGTGGCATCCGCCGAGTTGTACAACGGGAACCATTTGACGTCGGTCAGCGTGCGGTTGTCGTCGGTTTGCGCAGTTTGGCGAGCCAGGGCGTAGGCCTGCTGGTCGCCGGCAGCATTGAATACCCGCACATCGCCAAGGTCACTCTGCCGTGCATTCAGTTGCACTGCCAGCGGCAATTCGAGGCGATACCAAGGGCCTTCACCACTCACCGACAACGGTACCTGCGTGGCGAAGTCCACCGGTTTTTCCTGAGCAACGGCTGTAAGCGCCATGCCCATCGCAACAGCGCCCAACCAGAACAGGTTCAACTTCTGACTCAAGACGACACTCCTTCGGTTTCCGGGGCCGGTCTTTCAGCTTCCGGCACAGCCTCGACGCGCTTGGGCGGCAACGGGGCGAAGTAGCCCACCACCAGCAGCAGCACGCCAACGCCGATAAACGACACGATCCGCGCCAGCCCGCCGCGGTTACTCAATTCGACAAAGAACAATTTGGCCACCACCACACCGATCAGCGCCGCGCCGATCAGCCAGACATCGCGGCGATGACGCAAATGGCCGCCGATCATCAAGCTCAAGGCCATCAAGGTCCAGACGATCGACAGACCGGCCTGCACCCGCATCGATTCGAGCAGCGCATCGAGTTCGTAAGGCACGCCGCTCCAGTGATGAGCCGTGCGCATCACCAGTGCAGTAAAGAACACGAACAGCGAGATGCCAACGATCAGTTGTGTGGCGGAGGCGGCGAAATCATTGCGGATGCCCAGTTGCGCGACAGCGCTGCGGGACCAGACGTAGACGCCGAACAGCGCAAACAGCAAACCCAGCTCCAGCGGGTTGATCAGCGGCACGTACGGCAGCGGCTCGGCCAGGCCGTCACTGAAGACGTTGGCCAGCCAGAACCAGCCCAGCATCAACAACGCCAACGGCGCGGCGGCATACACGCGGTACTCGCGGGAATACTCCGATATCGGCCATGGCCAGGCACGCGGCGCAGCCATCAACACCAGATACAGGCTCGGGAGGATCGCCCAACCCAGCCAGCGCCATGCATTGTATTGCTCGGACAACAGCAGCAAGCCGTATCTCAACTCCAGCGCCAGCACGCCAATCAACAGCCAGCAACCAAGCACATGGGCGGTACTGAGCACCCGGGCAGGGAGCAGCGGCGCCAAGCGGCGCAGCGAGATGAAATGCACGACGAACACTGCCATCCATGCCAACCAGCCGAAGCTGGCCGCCGGGTGATAGCGCGAATGCCAGGCAGCGAGCAACACCAACCCGGCCGCCGGGATCAGCATGGTGCACAGCAGCCCCAGCGATGGCCATTTCAGGCGCAGCGCCAGCACCGCCCACAACGCAACACTCACCGCCGCGACGGCCAGCAGCAGCGTCGCTTGCAAGAACAACGGAGCAAAGCGCAGCACTTCACTGACCCACGCCAGCGCCCACCAGCCTGCGCCCCACACCAACAATGCCTGGGACAAGCGTTGCGCACTCAGCCCGACGAGGCCGGCGAACTGCAAGCGCCAGGCCCCGACCAACCCCGCCATACCGAGCACCAACGGCGTCCAGAATTCGCCATGGGTCATTGGACGCATGCCTTCGCCGAACATGGGTTCGGCGACCAGGAACAACGCACCACCCAGCCACTGCACAGCAAATGAAGTGAATACAAATGTCCGCGAAGGCAGGCGCAAACCGACCAGCAACGTGACCAACCCGGCCAATGCCCAACTGATCGCCGTGCCATGGGCGAAGAAAAACAGCGGTGCCAGCAGGTAGAGGAACGACAGGCCGAGACACGCCAGCACCGGCAGGCCTTTGCGCTCCCACGATGACGTCTGCCCGGGCTGTGCTTTGTGCAGTTGATAGAAACTGAACAGCAGCGCAACACCCAACATCAGCGCACCCAACGGTGCGCCATCGAGCAGACTGCTCTGGCCATCGCCCAACTCACTGAGAAACGCCAGCGCCGAGCCCAGTTGCAGCAGCAAGGCAAAGGCCCGGGCCAACGTTCGTTGCTGACGCAGGCCCAGCCACAGGATCCCCGCGCCCTCCACTGCCCAGGCGGCGGTGGTCCAGCGCGCGTCGAGCCCCAGGGGAATCGCCAGGCTGGTGAAGATCACGCCCAAAGCCAGGCAGGTTTCCGCCAGCAGCAACGTGCGACCGGCAAACAGCAAACGGGCAAGACCCATGTAAAGGATGCCAAGCGCCAGGGCACTGAACGCGGCGGCGAACGCCAGATGCTGCACCAGTGCGAACTGCAAACCGAAGCCCACCAACGGCGGACCGAACAGCAGCGTGCCGTCGACGTAGTCACCTTTGCGCGCCGACCAGTGCAGCAGCGCCTCGCGGCTGCCATCCTCGGGGGCATCGCCCATTTCCTGCAGCTTGCGTCGGGCGAACAACAGACCGATCGCCAGATACATCAGGAAGAACAGAATCAGGAACGGTTCGGTGCTCCACAACAGCTCCGGTGTATAGGAGCGCGCTCCCCAGGCGAAACCGATGCCGAACGTGCCGACGAAGCCGATCACGTTCAGCAGGCGCCAGGCCTTGAACCAGGCGATGGCGAGGATGCCGGCGTTGAGCAAGGCGAAATAGCTGAACAACGCCACGTGGCTTCCGCTGCCGGTGGAGGCCAGGAGCGGCGCGGCGAAGCCGCCCAATGCCGCCACTGAGGCCAGCCCCAAGGAGTCCTGGGTAATGGCGAGAACTGCCGAAAACACCGTCACCGCCACCAGCAGCCCAAACGCCGCCGAAGGATCGATAAGCGGATGCAAACGCATCGCCGCAAACACCGTCAGGTACAACACCGCGACCCCGGCGCCCTGCAATATCAACGCGTAATTATTGTTTCGCGATCGCAGCCACCAACCGAGGCCCAGCAGGCCCAGCGCCGCCGCCGCGACACCGGCATAACGCAACTCGATCGGCACCACCACACCTTCAGTGGCATAGCGCAGCAAAAAGGCCAGGCCGAGAAACAACAACACCACGCCAACCCGCAACACCGTGTTGCCGCCGAACAGCCAGGCGCGGGCACCGTTGATGGCGCGCTCGATGAAGGTGGGGCCGCTCGGGATGGCAGGTTTCTGCGGCTCGCGGGTGACCGGCTCAGGTTTCCAGGCATCGACGGGAGCAAGTTCGGGAGGCAGTTCCCAGATCAGTTCAGGCGTTTCGACAAAGGATTGCGCGATGTTGATCTCAGGTGCCGCAACGGATTCACTGATATCAGGTTCACGGGTTTCAGGGGCCGTGAAAACGGTGGGTTCCAATACGGCCAAACGCAGTTCCACACCATGCAGCGCAACCTGTGCCTGCTCCAGCAAGCGGCGTTGCTCGTCGGCCTGCGAAGCCAATTTGCCGATACGAATGGCCTGGCCGATCGCCAACCCGAGCAAAGCGCCCGGCAGCGCATCGCTGAACGACTCGTCGAGTATCCAGCCCAGCACCAGGCCAATCAGCATCAACATCCATTGCATGGTCGATATCCTTGAGCGCAATCCAGAAAGATTAGCGTAGCCACAGCCGAAAGATCGCAGCCCTCGGTAGCGCCTACAAAAGCGTTTTGATACGCGATTCTGTAGGCGCTGCCGAAGGCTGCGATCTTTTCCGGTGCGTCAGTATATCGATCCGACTGAAGACTTACTCCAACGCCTTCCAGATCTCGGTGGCATATTCACGAATCGTCCGGTCCGACGAGAACCAGCCCATCCGTGCCGTGTTCAACACCGCTGAACGCCACCATTGCTGAGAATCATGCCAATGGGCTTCGACCCGCATCTGCGCACTCCAGTAGGAATCGAAATCGGCGCAGACCAGGAAACGGTCGTAGTCCACCAACGAGTCGATGAAGCCGGCATAGCGGGACGGGTCATCCGGCGAAAACACCCCGCCGCGGATGGCCTGCAACACATCGTTGAGCCGATGGGACGCGGCGATGTCCGGCACCGCGCTGAACTCGTGGTTCTGCTTGCGCGCTTCAACCTGTTGCGCGCTGAGGCCGAAGATGAACATGTGCTCGGCGCCGATGCGCTCGCACATTTCCACGTTGGCGCCGTCCAGCGTACCGATGGTCAGCGCGCCGTTGAGGCCGAACTTCATATTGCTGGTGCCCGAGGCCTCGAAACCGGCGGTGGAAATCTGCTCGGACAAATCCGCCGCCGGAATGATGCTCTCCGCCAGGCTGACGTTGTAGTTGGGCAGGAACACCACTTTGAGCAAGCCGCGCACGGTCGGGTCGTTGTTCACCACTCGAGCGATGTCGTTGGTCAACTTGATGATCAGCTTGGCCTGGTGATAACTGGCCGCCGCTTTACCGGCGAAGATTTTCACCCGCGGCACCCAGTCGATTTCCGGCTCGGCGCGTATCGCCTGGTACAGCGCCACAGTGTGCATCAGGTTGAGCAGTTGGCGTTTGTACTCGTGGATCCGTTTGACCTGCACGTCGAACATCGCCGCCGGATTGACCGCAATCCCCAGCCGCTCGTGAATCAGGTAGGCCAAGGCTTTTTTACTGTGCAGCCGCTGTTCGGCAAACGATTTGCGGAACGCGGTCTTTTCGGCGAACGGCTGTAGATCAAGCAGTCGCTCTTCAGGGTTGTCCAGGACATCCGGGCCGAGTGCATCGACCAGCATCGAGGTCAGTTCCGAGTTGGCTTGATACAACCAGCGGCGGAAGGTGATGCCGTTGGTCTTGTTGTTGATCCGCTCCGGGTAAAGTTTGTGCAGTTCGGAGAACACGGTTTTGCGCATCAACTGCGTGTGCAATCCGGATACGCCGTTGACACTGTGGGAACCCAGGAACGCCAGGTTGCCCATGCGCACGCGGCGGCCGTTGTCTTCTTCGATCAGCGACACCGCGCGCAGCACGTCGAAGTCGTGGATGCCTTTGGCGCGCAGCGAGTCGATATGCTGGGCGTTGATCAGGTAGATGATCTGCATGTGCCGCGGCAGCATGCGCTCCATCAAACCGACCGGCCAGGTTTCCAGCGCTTCGGGCAGCAGCGTGTGGTTGGTGTAGGAAAGCGTGTCGACCGTAACCTGCCATGCCGCGTCCCAGGCCACGTCATACACGTCGACCAATTGGCGCATCAGTTCGGCCACGGCAATCGAGGGATGGGTGTCGTTAAGCTGGATCGAGGCGTGATCGCCCAGGGTCAGCACCGAGGTGTGCATGTTGCGATGACGGCGCAGCAGATCCTGCAGGGACGCGGCGACGAAGAAATATTCCTGGCGCAGACGAAGTTCCTGCCCGGCTTCGGTGCTGTCCGCCGGGTACAGCACGCGGGAAATACTTTCCGCCCGGGCCACTTCGGCGACCGCGCCCAAGTGGTCACCGGCGTTGAAGCGTTCCAGGTGCAAATCTTCCATGGCCCGCGCGCGCCACAGACGCAAGGTGTTCACGCTCGCCCCGCGCCAGCCCACCACCGGCGTGTCATAGGCGATGGCCCGTACGGTTTCCGCCGGGTGCCAGACTTGCTTGGACTTGCCGTTTTCATCGGTGACCGTCTCGACGCTGCCACCGAAACCGATCGGATAAACCACTTCCGGCCGTTCGAACTCCCACGGGTTACCGAAATCCAGCCAGTGTTCGGTCTGTTCCTGCTGCCAACCATCGACGATGGCCTGGCGGAACAAGCCATGTTCGTAGCGAATACCGTAACCATGACCGGCGATGCCGAGGGTCGACATGCTTTCCAGGAAGCACGCCGCCAAACGCCCCAAGCCACCGTTGCCCAGCGCCGCATCGGGCTCCAGCAGGCGGATGCGCTCCAGGTCGACGCCGAGCTCGGTCAAGGCCTCGCGGGCTACGTCGAGCAGGCCGAGGTTGCTCAGGCTGTCAAAGAGCAATCGGCCGATGAGGAATTCCAGGGAAAGGTAGTAAACGCGCTTCTGACCTTTGCGGTAGATCTGCCGCGTGTGGTCCATCCAGTGCTCGACCATGTGGTCCCGCGCGGCCAGGGCAATGGCTTCGAACCAGTCATGGTCGAAGGCGTGATCCGGGTCTTTGCCCACCGCGTAGGTGAGTTTGGTCAAGACGGCGTCGCGGAATGCGGCCACCTCTGCTTCGCGAACAAGTGGTTCTTGAGTCATCGATAGGACCTCGAGCGAGCTTGGAGTTGTCTGAGCCTAGACGGTCTGACAGGCGGTAGAGGCTCTGGTTCGGCAGTTTTTCCTGTAAGTGCGAATCGGCTTGGCAATACATTGTCGCCTGCCGGAATTAATGCAGGGGCCGTGCCGGATTACCGGCTTGCCGGGCGACGAAGAAAAAATCTGGCGAAAGGTTGTTCAAAAATCCACCAGTCCCGGTATGATCGCGCGCCCTGATGCACACGCTGGTAACAACCGATGATGAAGCCGAACCTGATCGCCGCCGCGGAGATCGACCGACTCGATACCTGGGCCAAGTACTCCGCCCCGATGTGCGGCTCGTGCATGTCGAGCTGCTGCACCCTGCCGGTCGAGGTCAAGATCAAGGATCTGGTCCGTATCGGCGTGGTCGATGAATTCGAGCTGGGTGACCCGCCAAAGAACATCGCCAAGCGCCTGCAAAAGGAAGGTTTGGTCGAGCGCTTCAACCAGAAGTCAGGAATCTTCACTCTCCAGCGCATGAGCAACAACGATTGCTACTACCTGGATCGTAAGAGCCGTCTGTGCACTATTTATGAAAAGCGCCCGGATACTTGCCGCAACCACCCGAAAATCGGCCCGCGGCCGGGGTATTGCGCGTACAAGCCGAAGGAAGTCGAGCGCGAGCGCAATTCGCGGTCGATCGAGCGGTTCTGATAGTTCCTGATTTATTTGGCGGCTGATCGGCCGCCATCGCTAGCAGCTAGCCTGCTAGCGATGGCGGCGGCACAATCACCCAACAAATCCCAGACAAACAAAAACGCCCCCGGCCTTTCGACCGGGGGCGTTTTCGTTAAGCCGGGCTAAATCTTATGCCTTGGCTTTCTTGGCAGCGCGGGTACGCTCGCTTTCGTCCAGGATCTTCTTGCGAAGACGGATGGACTTAGGCGTTACTTCGCACAGCTCGTCGTCCTGGATGAATTCCAGAGCCTGTTCCAGGGTGAAGCGAACAGGTGGAACCAGAGCGATGGTTTCGTCTTTACCCGAAGCACGCATGTTGTCGAGCTTCTTGCCCTTGGTAGGGTTGACGCCCAGGTCGTTGTCACGGCTGTTCAGACCAACGATCTGACCGTTGTAGATTTCCTGACCGTGTTCTACGAACAGCTTGCCACGCGCCTGCAGGGTTTCCAGGGAGTAGGTCAGTGCCTTGCCCGTTTCAACCGAAACCAGAACGCCGTTCTGACGGCCGGACATATCGCCGGACTTCATCACGTCGTAGCGGTCGAAGATCGAGGTCAGGATGCCAGCGCCGTTGGTCAGGGTCAGGAACTGGTTACGGAAACCGATCAGACCACGAGCAGGGATGTTGTATTCCAGACGTACACGGCCCTTGCCATCCGGCACCATGTTGGTCAGGTCGCCCTTACGCAGGCCCATCTCTTCCATCACCTTGCCCTGGGATTCTTCCGGCAGGTCGATGGTGACGTTTTCGTACGGTTCGTGCTTCACGCCGTCAACCAGACGGATGATCACTTCCGGACGGCCTACAGCCATTTCGAAGCCTTCGCGACGCATGGTTTCGATCAGTACCGAGAGGTGCAGCTCACCACGGCCGGAAACCTTGAACTTGTCAGCCGAGTCGCCTTCTTCAACGCGCAGTGCAACGTTGTACAGCAGCTCTTTGTCCAGACGTTCCTTGATGTTACGGGAAGTCACGAACTTGCCTTCTTTACCGCAGAATGGCGAGTCGTTTACCTGGAAGGTCATGGAAACGGTTGGCTCGTCAACGGTCAGAGGCTTCATCGCTTCCGGCGTATCCAGCTGGCACAGGGTGTCGGAGATGAACAACTCGTCCATACCGCTGATGCACACGATGTCGCCTGCTGCAGCTTCTTCAACGTCTACACGGTGCAGACCGTGGTGACCCATCAGCTTCAGGATACGACCGTTACGCTTCTTGCCGTCGGCGCTGATAGCAACAACCGGGGTGTTCGGCTTGACGCGACCACGAGCAATACGGCCAACGCCGATAACACCCAGGAAGCTGTTGTAGTCCAGTGCGGAGATCTGCATCTGGAACGGACCGTCACGGTCAACAGCCGGCGCGGGTACGTTGTCGACGATCGACTGGTACAGCGGGGTCATGTCTTCAGCCATTTCGTTGTGGTCCAGACCGGCAATACCGTTCAGGGCCGAGGCGTAGACGACTTTGAAGTCCAGTTGTTCTTCGGTGGCACCCAGGTTGTCGAACAGGTCGAAGATCTGGTCCAGAACCCAGTCCGGACGCGCGCCTGGACGGTCAACCTTGTTGATGCACACGATCGGACGCAGGCCGGCTTCGAAAGCCTTCTTGGTCACGAAACGGGTTTGCGGCATAGGGCCGTCTTGAGCGTCAACCAGCAGCAGAACGGAGTCAACCATCGACATTACGCGTTCAACTTCGCCGCCGAAGTCGGCGTGGCCCGGGGTGTCCACGATGTTGATGTGGTAGCCGTTCCAGTTGATGGCGGTGTTTTTCGCCAGAATGGTAATACCGCGCTCTTTTTCCTGGTCGTTGGAGTCCATCACGCGCTCGTCGTTGAGCTCGTTGCGCTCCAGAGTGCCGGATTGACGCAGGAGTTTGTCTACCAGGGTGGTTTTACCATGGTCAACGTGAGCAATGATGGCGATGTTGCGTAGATTTTCGATCACTTGTGTATCTCGATCAGAGGATTCGGTGTGCTGACAAGTCTTGGCAGCGATTTACAGTAGAGTCAGGCCTTGCCGTTACAGCTTGACGGCGGCGTCGGGGGGCCGGTGACGCAAGCCACAGGCAAACAGCCCCGGGCACTTAGCTCGGTCGATAAACGCGCACATTGGCATGCCCCTCACTGAGCAAATGGTGGGCATGCAGGCGACTCATCACGCCTTTGTCGCAATAAAGCAGGTACTGGCGAGTAGGGTCCAGTTCCTTGAAACGAGCGTTCAGAGCATAAAACGGCATCGTTTGTACCTCGATGCCAGCAAGGTCCAGCGGGTCGTCTTCAGCGGCATCCGGGTGACGGATATCGATGACGATCTGACCGGCCAGCGCTTCGCTGACTTCTTCAATTTGCAAATCCTGGCCCAATTCGTCGATCACACGATCGATCGGCACCAGTTTGGCGTTTTCGAGCGCACGCTCGAGTACCGCCATGTCGAATTCTTTCTCTTCGTGCTCGACGCGATGGCGCTTGGCTGCGGTCTTCGGATTGACCGAGATGACGCCGCAGTATTCCGGCATGTGCCGGGCGAAATCGGCGGTGCCGATCTCGTTGGCCAGGTCGATGATGTCCTGCTTGTGGCTGGCGATGAGCGGGCGCAACACCAGCTTGTCGGTTACGCAGTCGATCACGTTCAGGTTCGGCAATGTCTGGCTCGACACCTGGGAGATCGCCTCACCGGTCACCAACGCTTCAATGTGCAGTCGATCGGCAATTTGGGAGGAAGCGCGCAACATCATACGCTTCAATACTACGCCCATATGACTGTTATCGACTTTGCCGAGAATTTCACCCAGCACTTCTTCGAACGGCACACTGACAAATAACACGCGTTGGGAGCTGCCGTACTTCTTCCAGATGAAATGCGCGACTTCCATGACGCCCAGTTCATGGGCACGTCCGCCCAGATTAAAGAAGCAGAAGTGCGCCATCAGGCCACGGCGCATGATCTGGTAGGCCGCCACGGTGGAGTCGAAACCACCGGACATCAGCACCAGCGTCTGCTCCAGTGCGCCCAGCGGATAACCACCGATGCCGTTGTGCTGGCTGTGAATAACAAACAACCGTTGGTCGCGAACTTCGATCCGGACTTCGATTTCCGGCTTTTTCAGGTCGATTCCGGCGGCACCGCACTGACGGCGCAACTGGCTGCCGACATATTTCTCGATATCTATAGAGCTAAATGGGTGCTTGCCGGCGCGCTTGCAACGCACCGAGAAAATCTTCCCGGCCAGCGCATCGCCGTAGTGCTGCTTGCACTTTTCAACGATGTCGTCGAAATCGCCCAGCGGGTATTCGTCGATTTGCAGGAAGTGTGCGATGCCCGGCATGCAGCTCAGGCGCTCACCCATCTCTTTCAGGGCCTTGGGGTCGCTGACGCGGGTTTCCAGCTCGAGGTTGTCCCACACGCCGTTCACCACCACGGCCGGGTCCAGATCGCGGAGCACGGCACGGATGTTCTTGGCCAATTGGCGGATGAAACGCATCCGTACCGGGCGGCTCTTGATGGTGATCTCGGGGAAGACTTTTACGATTAATTTCATGGAAACAGCGCGCGCAGGGCCTGCCGAAAAAGGGGGGCGCGGATTATAGCGGAAATTGCTCAAGGTTTAACCAGTTAATGTGCAGAAGGTTTTGAGCGCACCAAAACAGGTCATTTTTCGATTTTAACGCCACATTGTAGGGCGATTTTTTCCGCCTTAAGGCGCTTTGCACCTTTATAAGCGTGAATTTGGGGCAAAAAACCCATGGTGGGGCACTGGCATGCAATTTGCTCCCTTGTGAGGCAGGTTGCCTTGGCAGAGTATTCGCGCCGGCATCACCCACATTTCAAGGGCTATCCATTACTAAGCCCGAAGCCACCCGGAGGACACTATGTCGAAGTCGGTTCAACTCATCAAAGATCATGACGTCAAGTGGATTGATCTGCGCTTCACGGACACCAAAGGCACTCAGCACCACGTGACCATGCCAGCTCGCGATGCGCTGGATGAAGACTTCTTCGAAGTCGGCAAGATGTTCGACGGTTCGTCCATCTCTGGCTGGAAAGGCATCGAAGCCTCCGACATGATCCTGATGCCGGACGATTCCACCGCTGTGCTGGACCCGTTCACCGAAGAGCCAACCCTGATCCTGGTCTGCGACATCATCGAACCTTCGAGCATGCAAGGCTACGACCGCGACCCACGTGCGATCGCCAAGCGCGCTGAAGAACATCTGAAAGCCACCGGTATCGGTGACACTGTGTTCGCCGGTCCAGAGCCAGAGTTCTTCATCTTCGACCAGGTGAAATTCAAGTCCGACATTTCCGGCTCCATGTTCAAGATCTACTCCGAACAAGGTTCGTGGATGTCCGACCAGGACATCGAAGGCGGTAACAAGGGCCACCGTCCAGGCGTCAAAGGCGGCTACTTCCCGGTTCCACCGTTCGATCACGACCACGAAATCCGTACCTCCATGTGCAACGCACTGGAAGAAATGGGCCTGACCGTTGAAGTTCACCACCACGAAGTGGCGACTGCCGGCCAGAACGAAATCGGCGTCAAGTTCAACACCCTGGTGAAGAAAGCCGACGAAACCCAAACCCTGAAGTACGTTGTGCACAACGTTGCCGACGCCTACGGCCGTACCGCTACTTTCATGCCTAAGCCGCTGTACGGCGACAACGGTTCGGGTATGCACGTACACATGTCCATCTGGAAAGATGGCAAGAACACCTTCGCTGGCGAAGGTTATGCCGGCCTGTCCGACACCGCCCTGTACTTCATCGGCGGCATCATCAAGCACGGTAAGGCCCTGAACGGCTTCACCAACCCGGCTACCAACTCCTACAAGCGTCTGGTACCAGGCTTCGAAGCACCGGTAATGCTGGCCTACTCGGCTCGCAACCGTTCCGCTTCGATCCGCATTCCTTACGTGTCGAGCCCGAAAGCCCGCCGTATCGAAGCACGCTTCCCGGATCCAGCAGCCAACCCATACCTGGCTTTCGCTGCACTGCTGATGGCTGGCCTGGACGGCATCCAGAACAAGATCCACCCTGGCGACGCCGCTGACAAAAACCTGTACGACCTGCCGCCTGAAGAGGCGAAAGAGATCCCACAAGTTTGCGGCAGCCTGAAAGAAGCCCTGGAAGAACTGGACAAAGGTCGTGCGTTCCTGACCAAAGGCGGCGTGTTCTCCGACGACTTCATCGACGCTTACATCGCTCTGAAAAGCGAAGAAGAAATCAAGGTACGTACCTTCGTACACCCACTGGAATACGAGCTGTACTACAGCTGCTAATCCGGTAGCGCCTGCGCAAGCGGCGTGACAAAAAGAGGCCTCCCTTGTGGAGGCCTTTTTTATGTCTACAAATATGAACAAGCTGGGCCAACCGCCGCCCCTGACCTATGCTGCAACCCAATGCTTTCGTTTGCGGTTGATTTTATGGGTCGTGCTTTTCTCTTCATCCTGGTGATGATCGCCCTGCCCGCCGCAGCGCAGATCTACAAGTACACGGACGCCAATGGCAACACCGCGTACAGCAATCAACCGCCGGATGGCGTGAAGGCCCAAGCGGTCGAGTTGCCACCACTCAACAGCGTGGAGCCGCAAACCCCTCCACCAGCAACCACAAAAACCCATGCGGACGAACAACCCCAGAACGCCTACGAGGTACTGGAACTGACCGGCCTGCCCACCACCGAAGCCCTGCGCGCCAACAACGGCACCTTCACCGTCAACGTGCTGATCAAACCGCGCCTGCAAGGGCCCCATCTGCTCAGACTGATGCTGGACGAGCAACCCTACGGTCAGCCGAGTAATGTTCCGATCCTGCAACTGGTAAACGTCGACCGCGGCATGCATAGCCTCGCCGTGCAGGTGATCGACGGCGAAACCGTGGTCCAGCAGAGCCCCAGCGTGACCTTTACCGTGCAACGGGTGCACAAGCCTTGAAGTGTTGGCTGCTGATCGCCTGCCTGTTCGTCTTGCCCGCATCGGCGGAGGTCTTTACTTACGTTGATGCACAGGGCAATCGGGTTTTCACGGATCAACCCGGTATCGGCAACGCCAAGCGAGTGCCGCTGGCAACCGGCAATCGAATGACCGCCCCCGGCACGTCAGCGGCGATTGCCACAAAGAAGACAGCGAAAAAACCACGGTTCCACTACGACATGCTGCGCATTCTGGTACCCGAGCCTGACGCCACCGTGCGCAGCACCGCCGGCGAAATCATCGTCAGCGTCACCAGCGAACCGGGCTTGCAGCGAGGTCATCGCTATCGATTGCTGCTTGATGGCCAACCCACCGCCGAGCCAGGACCGAGTCCGGTATTTGCGCTGAGCAACATCAACCGTGGCACCCATCAATTGTCCGTGGAGATCCTCGACGAGCACGGCCGAACCGTCGAACGCACCGCCAATCAACCATTCCACATGCAACGCATGTCCCTCGCCCAAAAACGCAAGGTCAAACCCTGCACCCTCGACGACTACGGCCAACGGCCGGAATGCCCGCCCAGCGATAAACCCGCCGTAGAAAAAAATCCGTTCCTGCGGTTCTTCTAACCTCATTCAGCTTTGAGCACTATATTGGTGCAGTTGGTTGCACCGCGAGCCGATCGCATCCCATTTTGGTTCGAAAGTACCCGCGAAAGCTGAAAGAGCGCCACGCAATCGAGCGTCAAACGCCCGTTTCAGGGGTTCAACGCTTCTTTTCGGAGCCTTGGTTTGGTTTTTGCATTTTCCTCGCGTCAGCGCTTTTTTCTTGCGCATGCTCCGCCCTAAAAGAGGTCCCGATGACCATTAGCGACGCACTCCACCGTTTGCTACTCGACAACCTCACCACCGCGACCATCCTGCTCGATGCCGAATTGCGCCTCGAGTACATGAACCCGGCGGCGGAGATGCTCCTGGCTATCAGCGGCCAGCGCAGCCATGGGCAGTTCATCAGCGAGTTGTTCACCGAATCCACCGAGGCGCTGAACTCCTTGCGCCAGGCAGTCCAGCAGGCGCATCCGTTTACCAAGCGCGAAGCGATGCTCACCGCGCTCACCGGCCAGACCCTGACGGTCGATTACGCGGTCACGCCGATCCTCAGTAATGGCGAAACGCTGTTGCTGCTTGAAGTCCATCCCCGGGATCGCTTGCTGCGAATCACCAAGGAAGAAGCGCAGCTCTCGAAACAGGAAACCAGCAAGATGCTGGTGCGCGGCCTCGCCCACGAAATCAAGAATCCGCTGGGCGGCATTCGCGGCGCGGCGCAGTTGCTGGCCCGTGAACTGCCGGAAGAAAGTCTGCGCGACTACACCAACGTGATCATTGAAGAGGCCGACCGCCTGCGCAACCTGGTCGACCGCATGCTCGGCTCCAACAAGCTGCCGTCGCTGGCCATGTGCAACGTCCATGAAGTGCTGGAGCGTGTTTGCCACTTGGTCGAAGCGGAAAGCCAGGGCTGCATCACTTTGGTGCGCGACTACGACCCGAGCATTCCCGACGTGCTGATCGATCGCGAACAAATGATCCAGGCCGTCCTGAACATCGTGCGCAATGCGATGCAAGCCATCAGCAGCCAGAACGAGCTGCGCCTGGGCCGCATCAGCCTGCGCACCCGCGCCATGCGCCAGTTCACCATCGGCCACGTGCGCCATCGCCTGGTGACCAAGATCGAAATCATCGACAACGGTCCGGGCATTCCTGCGGAACTCCAGGAAACCATTTTCTTTCCCATGGTCAGCGGTCGTCCGGACGGTACCGGGCTGGGCCTGGCCATTACCCAGAACATCATCAGCCAGCACCAGGGCCTGATCGAGTGTGACAGCCACCCCGGCCACACCACGTTCTCGATCTTTCTGCCACTGGAACAAGGAGCCACATCGACATGAGCCGTAGTGAAACCGTGTGGATCGTCGATGACGACCGTTCTATCCGTTGGGTCCTGGAAAAAGCCTTGCAACAAGAAGGCATGACCACGCAAAGCTTCGACAGCGCCGATGGCGTGATGAGCCGCCTGGCGCGCCAGCAGCCGGACGTGATCATCTCCGACATCCGCATGCCCGGTGCCAGCGGCCTTGACCTTCTGGCGCGGATTCGCGAACAGCACCCACGGCTGCCGGTGATCATCATGACGGCGCACTCCGATTTGGACAGCGCTGTCGCGTCCTATCAGGGCGGCGCTTTCGAGTACTTGCCCAAGCCGTTCGATGTCGACGAGGCCGTCTCCCTGGTCAAACGCGCCAACCAGCACGCCCAGGAACAACAAGGCCTGGAAGTCGCCCCGACCCTGACCCGCACCCCGGAAATCATCGGTGAAGCACCGGCGATGCAGGAAGTGTTTCGCGCCATTGGCCGTCTGAGTCACTCCAACATCACCGTGCTGATCAACGGCGAATCGGGCACCGGTAAAGAGCTGGTGGCCCACGCCCTGCACCGCCACAGCCCTCGCGCGGCGTCGCCGTTCATTGCGCTGAACATGGCGGCGATCCCGAAAGACCTGATGGAATCCGAGCTGTTCGGTCACGAGAAAGGCGCGTTCACCGGCGCAGCTAACCTGCGTCGCGGACGTTTCGAACAGGCCGATGGCGGCACGTTGTTCCTCGATGAAATCGGCGACATGCCAGCCGACACCCAGACTCGCTTGCTGCGAGTCCTGGCCGATGGCGAGTTCTACCGCGTTGGCGGTCATGTTCCGGTGAAGGTTGATGTGCGAATCATCGCCGCGACCCACCAGAATCTGGAAACCCTGGTGCATGCCGGGAAATTCCGTGAGGACTTGTTTCACCGCCTCAACGTGATCCGCATCCACATTCCGCGCCTGTCGGACCGTCGCGAAGACATCCCGACCCTGGCCAAGCACTTCCTCAGCCGTGCCGCGCAGGAGCTGGCCGTCGAGCCGAAGTTGCTGAAAAACGAAACCGAGGAGTACCTGAAAAACCTGCCATGGCCGGGCAACGTGCGTCAGCTGGAGAACACCTGCCGCTGGATCACGGTGATGGCTTCGGGTCGCGAAGTGCATATCGGCGACCTGCCACCCGAGCTGCTGAGCCTGCCGCAGGATTCGGCGCCGGTGACCAACTGGGAGCAGGCGCTGCGTCAGTGGGCCGACCAGGCATTGGCTCGCGGTCAGTCGAGCCTGCTGGACAGTGCCGTGCCGACCTTCGAGCGGATCATGATCGAAACCGCGCTCAAGCACACCGCCGGGCGTCGCCGCGATGCCGCCGTGTTGCTGGGCTGGGGCCGTAATACCCTGACTCGCAAGATCAAGGAGTTGGGGATGAAGGTTGATGGCGGGGATGATGATGAGGGGGACGAAGGCTAAATCCGGCTTTCGAATTTAGTCGCTTGCGAAAAGATCGCAGCCTTCGGCAGCGCCTACAGGCGTACTCAAAAACCTGTAGGCACTGCCGAAGGCTGCGATCTTTTTTTTGGCCGAAAACCACACTCATGCACCGACTGAATGCACCGTGAACCGCAATCGCGCACGGCAACTGATCTGAAATCCCGTTTAAGTTCACAATCGAACCCTTACCGAAAAAACACGAAAGCCCCGGATTACGGGGCTTTCGACGTATTTACGCGCCTTTCAGTTTCAACTTGTTAAAAACTGGCACGCCCCCTGCAATAGTCTCAACAGTGATTCAGTTCACTACCCAGTTTCGGGGACCTTGGTACAGGCAGGCCGGGGATTCCCCTCTTTACACCGGGCTCACACCGCACTTGCGACGAGCCCACCCAGTTTTGGGGTCCTTGGTACAGGCAGGCCGGGGATTCCCTCTTTACACCGGGTTCACGACGCAATGCGCGAACCCTTCCGTTTTGGGGACCTTGGTACAGGCAGGCCGGGGATTCCCTCTTTACACCGGGTTCACGACGCAATGCGCGAACCCTTCCGTTTTGGGGACCTTGGTACAGGCAGGCCGGGGATTCCCTCTTTTATTGCTCCCGGAGATGGATCTCCAGCCGCCAGCGGTCATCGACCTCGCTACCGGCCCACTCTCCCTGCAGCGGCCGCGCCGCCACCAGCGTCAGCAACAACCCCCCATCACTCGAACGCACCCGCCAGTTCACGCCCTTGTCGTTGAGCTTGAGCTGACCTTGCTGCGCCTTGCCCTCAGCCTCGAACAGCAACGCGACGCTGCCATCGACAATCTCGCCGTGGGTCTTGGGTTCGTTGTTGAACCACACCACCAGGCCCTCATTCGTCAGCTCGACTTGTTGCAACTCAGTCGGGTCAGGAGTAGTCAGGCGACCGATCATCAGCCCCACCATTACCCCGACAATGGCCAGCGACATCATCACGCGCGGGAATAGTTTCGAACGAGGGTCGGCTTGCGGCGTAGAATGCCGCTCATCTTTACCTTCGGAGCCGTGCATGTTTCACGTCATCCTTTTCCAACCAGAAATTCCGCCGAATACCGGCAACGTTATCAGGCTGTGCGCCAACAGTGGCTGCCACCTGCATTTGATCGAACCGCTAGGCTTCGAGATGGACGACAAGCGCCTGCGCCGGGCCGGCCTCGATTACCACGAGTATGCCACCCTGCAACGTCACGCGGACTTGGCCAGCTGCCTGGAAAGCCTCGGTCACCCGCGGGTGTTCGCTTTCACCACCAAGGGCTCGCGGCCGTTCCACGATGCGAGCTTCGTGGAGGGTGATGCCTTCCTGTTCGGCCCGGAAAGCCGTGGCCTGCCAGCCGAAGTGCTCGATGCCCTTCCCGGCGACCAGCGCCTGCGCCTGCCGATGCGTGAGGGTTGTCGCAGCCTGAACCTGTCGAACACCGTGGCGGTGGCCGTGTACGAGGCCTGGCGCCAGAACGGCTTCAAGTAACACTGCAGCTCCTACTCGCAGGTTTCGTTTGCTCCATGAAAAAAGCGCCTTCAGAGGCGCTTTTTTCATGGAGCAAACGAAGCTTTTATTGAACAGTCGGCGTCTCGCCCGCTGCCTGCATGCGTTGCAGCTCTTGCGCGTACAGCGCGTCGAAGTTCACCGGAGCCAGCATCAGCGCCGGGAACGAACCACGGGTCACCAGGCTGTCCAGCGCTTCGCGAGCGTACGGGAACAGGATGTTCGGGCAGAACGCGCCCAGGGTGTGGCTCATCGAAGCGTCGTCCAGGTTCTTGATCAGGAAGATACCGGCCTGTTGCACTTCGGCGATGAACGCCACTTCGTCACCGTTCTTCACGGTAACCGACAGGGTCAGCACGACTTCGTGGAAGTCGTTTTCCAACGCCTTTTGACGGGTGTTCAGGTCCAGACCGACGCTCGGCTCCCACTGCTGGCGAAAGATCGCCGGGCTTTTCGGGGCTTCGAAGGACAGGTCACGTACGTAGATGCGCTGCAAGGAGAATTGCGGTGCGGTTTCTTCTTCGCTAGCTGCAGTGTTCTGTTGGTCAGTCATCTCAGATCCTTTCTGATCTAGGGCTTTTATAGGGTATGGAATTCAGGCCTTGAGCAGCGCGTCGAGCTTACCCGCGCGCTCCAGGGCAAACAAATCATCACAACCGCCAACGTGGGTGCTGCCGATCCAGATCTGCGGCACGGACGTGCGTCCGGCTTTCTGAGCCATAGCGGCGCGCACCTGCGGCTTGCCATCGACCTTGATCTCTTCGAAGGCCACGCCTTTGTTCTCGAGCAGGTACTTGGCTCGGGAGCAATAAGGGCAGTAATCGCTGGAGTAGACGACGACGTTGCTCATATCACTTCACCAGCGGCAGATTGTCGGCTTTCCAGCTGGAAACGCCACCGGACAGCTTGGCGGCGGTGAAACCGGCCTTCACCAGCTCGCGAGCGTGAGTGCCGGCGGTCTGGCCCAGGGCGTCGACCAGGATGATGGTCTTGGCCTTGTGCTTTTCCAGTTCGCCGACGCGGGCAGCCAGTTTGTCGTGAGGAATGTTCAGCGCGCCAACAATGTGGCCGGCGGCAAAGTCCTTGGCCGGACGAATATCGATCACCACACCCGCGTCTTTGTTGACCAGGCCGGTCAGTTCACCGGTGCTCAGGCTGCGGCCGCCGCCCTGCATCTGATAAGCAATCAGCGCGGCCAGCAGTACGACGAAGATACCGACGAGAATGTAGTGGTTAGTGGCAAATTCAATCAGGTGAGCAACCATCGAAGGAGGTTCCAGGGCGTTAAAATGTCGGCCAGTATACACAGCCACTATGGTGGGCCAAACCCCGTCCGGCGGTGACGTGGCAGGAACTTCGCTTTAAACTGCGACTCCCTTTTTCCATTACCTCTTTTTACCTCAGCCACGAGTGGATTCCATGACTACCACGCCTAAACCTTTGGTCCTGATGATTCTCGACGGCTTCGGTCACAGTGAAAGCCCCGAATCCAACGCCATCTATGCGGCCAAGAAGCCCGTACTCGACCGTTTGTGGGCCACCGTGCCCAACGGCCTGATCTCGGGCAGCGGCATGGACGTCGGTCTGCCGGACGGCCAGATGGGCAACTCCGAAGTCGGCCACATGAACCTCGGCGCCGGCCGCGTGGTGTATCAGGACTTCACTCGCGTAACCAAATCGATCCGCGACGGCGAATTCTTCGAGAACCCGACCATCTGCGCCGCGGTGGATAAAGCGGTCGCCGCCGGCAAAGCCGTGCACTTCATGGGCCTGCTGTCCGATGGCGGCGTGCACAGCCACCAGGATCACCTGGTCGCCATGGCCGAACTGGCCGCCAAGCGTGGCGCCGAAAAAATCTACCTGCATGCTTTCCTCGATGGCCGCGACACACCGCCGAAAAGCGCGCAATCGTCGATCGAGTTGATGGACACAGCCTTCCAGGCCTTGGGTAAGGGTCGCATCGCCAGCCTGATCGGTCGCTACTTCGCCATGGACCGTGACAACCGTTGGGACCGCGTATCCCAAGCCTACAACCTGATTGTCGACGGCAACGGCGAGTTCAACGCCGCCACCGCACAGGAAGGCCTGCAAGCTGCTTATGAGCGTGGCGAGAGCGACGAATTCGTCAAAGCCACCTCCATCGGCGAGCCGGTGAAAGTCGAAGACGGCGATGCCGTGGTATTCATGAACTTCCGCGCCGACCGCGCCCGCGAGCTGACCCGCGTGTTCGTCGAGGACAATTTCAAGGAATTCGAGCGCAGCCGTCAGCCAAAACTGGCCGGTTTCGTCATGCTGACCCAATACGCCGCGAGCATTCCCGCGCCTTCGGCCTTCGCCGCCGGCAGCCTGGAAAACGTGCTGGGCGATTACCTGGCGAAAAACGGCAAGACACAACTGCGCATCGCTGAAACCGAGAAGTACGCTCACGTGACCTTCTTCTTCTCCGGCGGCCGCGAAGAACCGTTCCCGGGCGAAGAGCGCATCCTGATCCCGTCGCCGAAAGTCGCCACCTATGACTTGCAGCCGGAAATGAGCGCGCCGGAAGTCACCGACCGCATTGTCGACGCCATCGAAAACCAGCGCTACGACGTGATCGTGGTCAACTACGCCAACGGCGACATGGTCGGTCACAGCGGCGTGTTCGAGGCGGCGGTGAAAGCCGTTGAATGCCTGGACACCTGCGTTGGTCGTATCGTCGAGGCACTGGAAAAGGTTGGCGGCGAAGCCCTGATCACCGCTGACCACGGCAACGTCGAGCAAATGTCCGACGCATCCACCGGCCAGGCGCACACCGCGCACACCACCGAACCGGTGCCGTTCATTTATGTCGGCAAACGTGACCTCAAGGTCCGCGAAGGCGGCGTGCTGGCCGATGTGGCGCCAACCATGCTGAAACTGCTGGGCCTGGAAAAACCGGCAGAAATGACCGGGACTTCGATTCTGGTGTAAACCCGTCGTTCAAGCGCCGCAAAACCCTGTGGGAGCAAGCCTGCTCGCGATAGCAATCTGACAGACAACATCTATGTTGAATGATCGGATGCCATCGCGAGCAGGCTCGCTTGTATGCTAGGACTTGAAGGGAGGAGGAGGGACAAGGCTCGATTCTGACTGTTAGCGCAGTACAGATCCGTGGGAGATTTCGCCCCTCCTCCTTTCACCCAAGCGCCGATAAAGAATGCATCTGGCTAGACCGACGATAGGAACAAGCCTGCGCCTCTGGGTGAGCCCTTCAAGTGCTCAAAACCATATCTCGGGGGATGTTTAATGGCAATGCCGGTTTCTGCTATCAAGCCAATCGTGGGCGTGGATGTCGCCAAGAGTGAGTTGATGATCTATCAGGCCGAACTGGATCTGCTTGAGACGCTTCCCAATAACAAGCCAGCCATCAAGAAATGGCTGAAAGCCTTGCTGGCACCGGTCGATATCGCTATTGAGTCGACCAATATCTATCACCTGGAGTTCGCCGACCTGGCCCATGAGGCCGGTTGCACCATTTACATGGTCGGTGGCTATGAACTGAGCCATTACCGCAAAGGTGTGAAAGTTCGCGCCAAAACTGACGCGCTGGATGCAAAGTTACTCGCTCGCTATCTGAAGAACGAGTATGAAGAGCTTCATCCATGGATTCCGCCATCGCCGTTGTACCGCTGCCTCTTGAGCCTTTTCCGCCGGCGCGCGGCGCTGGTTCAGGCGCGGGTTGGCTTGGTGCAGAGCTGGACAAATGAACCGCTGCTCAAAGCCGCTTTTGCCGAGCAAGTGGCCTCCATGCAGAGGCTTGAAGGGCTGGTCGAGAAAATGATCAACGACCGCCTGAAAGAAGCCGGCTTGCTTGCCCAGTTGAAGCGTTGCATGAAAGTCGAAGGTATCGGCTTTCTGACTGGTGCCCGCTTGATCGCGGCTTTTCAGCGAGGCGATTTCAGAAATGCAGATGCCTTCATCGCGTTTTTGGGGATGGATTTGCGGGTATCGCAGTCAGGACAAAAAGACGGTCGCCGCAGCCTGACCAAGCGCGGCGATCCGGAGGCGCGTCGGCTTTTGCACAACGCTGCCATGTCGGCCAGCCGCACAGCCGCCTGGAAAGGTTTTTACCAAGAACAAAGAGCTAAAGGGTTCAGTACTACGCAGGCACTGGTGATCTTGGCCCGTAAACTTGCCCGGATCGTATTTGCACTGCTGAAAGGGCAAGGTGAATACCAACCGAAAGCAGGTTGAAGGCTTCCCCTCAACCATAGAATCTCCCACAGTGGTTTATGGAGTTTTCAAAAGGGTATTCACCCTGTCGATTGCTCCAGTTATCACACAGTCCCAATTGGGCGTTTTTTTTGCAGCGTGGGGCGGGCATACTAGGCCGTCCCTTTCCCTGGTGTCGCCCGCCTCTATGCTTCGCGTCCTGATAGCCCTTGCTCTGACTTGCCTGCTCCAACCGGCCTTCGCTGACGAGCGCGCGCAAACCCAACAACAGTTGGACGCCACGCGTCAGGACATTGCCGAGCTGAAGAAACTGCTGGGCAAGTTGCAGGAAGAAAAATCCGGCATTCAAAAAGAGCTCAAGGGCACCGAGACCGAAATGGGCAAGCTCGAGAAGCAGGTCGAAGCCCTGCAAAAAGAGCTGAAGAAGAGCGAAACCGAGCTGCAGCGTCTCGATGCGGAGAAAAAAAAACTCCAGAGCGCGCGCACTGAACAGCAACGACTGATCGCCATCCAGGCCCGGGCGGCCTACCAGAACGGCCGTCAGGAATACCTGAAGCTGCTGCTCAACCAGCAGAATCCCGAGAAGTTCGCCCGCACCCTCACCTATTACGACTACCTGAGCCAGGCCCGCCTGGAGCAGCTGAAGAATTTCAACGAAACCCTGCGCCAACTGGCCAATGTCGAAAAAGACATCGGCTTGCAGCAGGCGCAGTTGCTGGTACAGAAAAGCAGCCTCGACACCCAGCGCGACGAACTCGACAAAGTCCGTCAGGAACGCCAGCAAGTCCTGGCCAAGCTCAGTGACGACGTGAAGGCCCGCGACCAGAAACTGGCAGCTCGCGAGCAGGATCAGGCAGACCTGTCTAAAGTCCTTAAAACCATTGAGGAAACCCTGGCCCGCCAGGCTCGTGAGGCAGAAGAAGCGCGACAGAAAGCGCTGATTGCCCAGCAGGAAGCCGAAAAAAAGCGTTTACGTGAGGCCCAGGCTCAAGCAGATGAGACTGACGCCCCACGCAAACCGGTTAAATCAACACCTGGCGCACTGGTTTCCAGCTCCGGCGAAACCTTCGGCGGCCCGTTTGCGTCAACTCGCGGCAAACTTCCATGGCCAGTCGATGGTCGACTGCTGGCACGCTTCGGTGAAAGCCGTGGCGACGATGCCCGGACCAAGTGGGACGGTGTGATGATCAGCGCGTCGGCCGGCAGCGCAGTGCATGCGGTGCATGGCGGCCGCGTGGTGTTCGCCGACTGGTTGCGCGGCGCCGGCTTGCTGGTGATTCTCGACCACGGCAACGGTTTTTTGAGTCTATATGGTCACAACCAGACGCTGCTCAAGTCTGCGGGTGACGTGGTAAAAGCCGGCGAGTCCATCTCCACTGTCGGTAACAGTGGCGGACAGGACACGCCGGCCTTGTATTTCGCGATTCGTCAGCAGGGTCACCCGAGTGACCCGGCACAATGGTGTCGCGCGCAAGGATAAGCGCGCTGCCTAATTCAGGAGTTCGTTCGACATGCTGCATTTGTCCCGCCTTACCTCGCTGGCCCTGACGATCGCCCTGGTGATCGGCGCGCCTCTGGCGTTTGCCGCTCAACCGGCCCCGGCGGTCGCGCCTGCGGGCACTGCTGCGACCACCAAGGCGCCATTGCCGTTGGAAGAGTTGCGCACCTTTGCCGAGGTCATGGACCGGATCAAGGCTGCCTATGTCGAACCGGTAGACGACAAGACCCTGCTGGAAAACGCGATCAAGGGCATGCTCAGCAACCTTGACCCGCACTCCGCTTACCTGGGGCCTGAAGACTTCGCTGAATTGCAGGAAAGCACCAGCGGCGAGTTCGGCGGCCTGGGCATCGAAGTCGGCGCCGAAGACGGCTTCATCAAGGTAGTCTCGCCAATCGATGACACCCCGGCCTCCAAGGCGGGCATTCAGGCGGGCGACTTCATCGTCAAGATCAACGGCCAGCCGACTCGCGGCCAGAGCATGACCGAAGCCGTGGACAAGATGCGCGGCAAGATCGGTGAAAAAATCACCCTGACCCTGGTGCGCGACGGCGGCACGCCATTCGACGTAACCCTGGCCCGCGCCATCATTCAAGTGAAGAGCGTGAAGAGCCAGTTGCTGGAGTCTGGCTACGGTTACATCCGCATCACCCAGTTCCAGGTCAAGACCGGCGAAGAGGTTTCCAAGGCGCTGGCCAAGCTGCGCAAGGACAACGGCAAGAAGCTCAAAGGTATCATTCTCGACCTGCGCAACAACCCGGGTGGCGTGTTGCAGGCAGCGGTGGAAGTGGTCGACCACTTCATCACCAAAGGCCTGATCGTCTACACCAAGGGCCGGATCGCCAACTCCGAACTGCGCTTCTCCGCCACCGGCAAAGACGAAAGCGAAGCTGTGCCAATGGTCGCGCTGATCAACGGCGGCAGCGCCTCGGCTTCGGAAATTGTCGCCGGCGCCCTGCAGGATCAGAAGCGTGCAGTGATCATGGGGACGCCAAGTTTCGGCAAAGGCTCGGTGCAAACCGTGCTGCCGCTGAACAACGACCGCGCCCTGAAGATCACCACTGCGCTGTACTACACGCCGAACGGCCGCTCGATCCAGGCTCAGGGCATCGTGCCGGACATCGAAGTGCGCAAGGCCAAGATCACCAGCGAGCAGGACAGCGATTACTTCAAGGAAGCGGACCTGCAAGGTCACCTGGGCAATGGCAACGGCGGCGCCGACAAGCCAAGCAGCTCCGGCGGCAAAGCCAAGCCGATGCCGCAGGACGACGATTACCAGTTGGCCCAGGCCCTGAGCCTGCTCAAAGGGCTGAGCATCACGTCCGGCCGCTGAGATGTTTCTGCGGTTAGCCTTGGCTCTGTTGTGCTGTCTGGCGGGTGTTGCTCACGCCACCCCCGCTGCTACGGCGCCACACAAAGCGTACCTGAGCTTGATCATCGACGACCTGGGGCAAAGCCTGCCCCGGGATCGCCGCGTGCTGGCCCTGCCCGGGCCGGTGACCACGGCGATCATGCCCGACACACCCCACGCCACCGAGTTTGCCCGCGAAGCCCATCGCGCCGGCAAGATCGTCATCCTCCACATGCCAATGGACCCGGCCACCGGGCCGTTCGCCTGGCATCCCGAGCTGCCCATCGAAGAGCTTGAGAAACGCCTCAACGCCGCGTTCAAGATGGTCCCCTACACCGCCGGCATCAACAACCACATGGGCAGCCGCATGACCGCGCAACCCGCCGCCATGGCATGGTTGATGGCGGACTTGCAGCGTCGCCACAAGTTCTTCGTCGACAGCCGCACCAGCGCGCAGACCGTGGCCGCGCAGCAAGCGCAGAAGATCGATCTGGCGAGTGTTTCGCGGGATGTGTTTCTCGACGACGAGCGCACTGAAGCGGCCATCTTCACGCAGCTACAGACGGCGATAAACCTGGCGCACAAACAGGGTTCAGCGGTGATGATCGGGCATCCGTACCCACAGACCCTGGCGGTGCTGGAGCGCGAGTTGCCAAAGCTGAAGGCTCAAGGGATTGAGTGGATTGATATCAAACAGATGATCAGTGTGCGCAGCAATCGGGCGACAGCGGCGCACGGCAAGGATGGGGTTTACCGCTAAAAAGATCGCAGCCTTCGGCAGCTCATTGGAATGGTGTACATCCTGTAGCGGCGATCTTTTAAAAGGCTCTAGAGATACTTCGCCATGATGTTATCCACCACGCCTTCCTTGCGCAGCTGATCCAGCGCCGACTGCAGCTTGGCGACGGTTTCGTCCGGCACGTCTTTGTTCAGTGCCAGGTAAAGCTCGGCGCTATTGAAGCGCAACACCGTCTTGAGCCCGCTCACACCTTCCTGACGCGCCAGATAGCGACCGGCCGGATCGCCAGTGGCCCACAAATCGATCTGGCCGTTGACCAGTTTCTTCGCGTTGTCCTGATCGCGCAGCACCACCACCGGCTTCAAGCCTTGCTTGGCCAGCGTCGTGGCAATCGCGTCGCCCTTGTACGCGCCGATCTTGTATTTTCGCGCGTCATCCAGGGTTTCGAGGGTGATTTTGCTGTCAGCCTTGGCCAGCATGATCCAGTCGTCCGGACCGATCGGCCCGACCCACTTGAACAACCGCTCGCGATCCGGCAAACGCGCCATCACGAAGGCACCGTAACCGGGGTTTTCCAGGGCGAGTTTGTAGACGCGCTCCCAGGGGAAGCGCAACGTCAGGCTGTAGGTAATGTCGGCACGCTTGAAGATTTCGCGGACGATGTCGGTGGCGATGCCATCGATGTTCTCGCCCTGGGCAAAGTTCTTGCCGTTCTTGGCCATGTTGTACGGTGGGAAGTTTTCCGTCAGCAACACCATGTCGGTGTCGGGACGGTCTGCGGCATGCGCTGCGCTGACGAACAACAGAGAAGCGCTGGCAAAGGCAAGAAGAAGGCGTTTAAGCATGTCTGGCTACCGAAATCCATGGCGTACCCAAGAGTGCCCTGAGCCCGCCATGATGTCCACTGGCCTGTATCGGTTTGTTTAACGCATCACGATTCCGCGATGGGCCATATAGGCTTTGGCTTCCTGCACGGTGTATTCGCCGAAGTGGAAAATACTCGCCGCCAACACCGCACTGGCGTGACCTTCGAGAATACCGTCGGCCAAGTGTTGCAGGTTGCCGACGCCACCCGACGCGATCACCGGAATACCTAGCGCATCGCTGATGGCGCGGGTGACACCGAGGTCGAAGCCGTTTTTCATGCCGTCCTGATCCATGCTGGTCAGCAGGATTTCACCGGCACCCAGGCCTTCCATCTTCTTCGCCCACTCGACAGCGTCGAGGCCGGTCGGCTTGCGGCCGCCGTGGGTGAAGATCTCCCAGCGCGGGGTTTCGCCCGGACCGGAAACTTTCTTCGCGTCGATGGCAACGACGATGCACTGCGAGCCGAAATGCTGCGCCGCTTCGCCGACGAACTCCGGGTTAAACACCGCGGCAGTGTTGATTGACACCTTGTCCGCACCTGCATTGAGCAGGTTGCGGATGTCTTGCACGGTGCGCACGCCACCGCCCACGGTCAGCGGGATGAATACCTGGCTGGCCATGCGCTCGACGGTATGCAGCGTGGTGTCGCGACCGTCGACGCTGGCGGTGATGTCGAGAAAGGTAATCTCGTCGGCACCCTGCTCGTCGTAGCGACGGGCGATTTCCACCGGGTCACCGGCGTCGCGGATGTTTTCGAATTTCACACCCTTGACCACCCGGCCGTTGTCCACGTCCAGGCAAGGGATGATGCGTTTGGCCAGCGCCATGGTCAGTCCTCAGCCTTTGTACGAATCGCAGAAAGCTTGCGCTTCAGCGACGTCGAGGGTGCCTTCGTAGATCGCCCGGCCCGTGATCGCGCCGATGATGCCTGGCGCCTTGGCGTCGAGCAGCGACTTGATGTCGCCCAGGTTGTGAATACCACCGGAAGCGATCACCGGGATCTTGGTGGCGGCGGCCAGTGCGGCGGTGAACGGGACGTTGCAGCCCTGCATCATGCCGTCTTTGGCGATGTCGGTATAAACGATGGCGGACACGCCGTCGGCTTCGAACTGCTTGGCCAGGTCGATCACCTGCACGGTGCTGATTTCAGCCCAGCCGTCGGTGGCGACGAAACCGTCTTTGGCGTCCAGACCCACGATCACCTTGCCCGGGAAAGCACGACAGGCTTCGGCGACGAAGGCCGGATCTTTCACGGCTTTGGTGCCGATGATCACGTAGCTCACGCCAGCCTTGACGTAGTGTTCGATGGTTTCCAGGGAACGGATGCCGCCGCCGATCTGGATCGGCAGGTTCGGGTAGCGTTTGGCGATGGCAGTGACCACTTCGCCGTTGACCGGCTGACCTTCAAAGGCGCCGTTCAGGTCGACCAGATGCAGACGACGGCAACCGCCCTCCACCCACTTGGCAGCCATGCTCACCGGGTCATCGGAGAACACTGTGGAATCTTCCATGCGGCCCTGGCGCAGGCGAACACAGGCACCGTCTTTAAGATCGATAGCGGGAATAATCAGCATCTGGCAAACCTTCAAATTTGAATGTTCAGCTTGGCTCGGAAATCAGTTTTTCTCGAGCGCCCACAGGTCGCTTTCGATGCTTTCGAACCTCTCTTTGAGGTGCGCCTGCACATCGAAAATCGCCCTGTTGTAATAGTGCGGAGCAATTTCGCGGGTAAACAGCTCAAGAATCTCAGCCGCCTCGAACGAACCGAGGTCGAGCTCGAAACGATCTTCCATGAAGCGTTTGATCTTGTGATTGGCCTCGTTCTCCTGTTCAGGAGTGAGGGTCAGGATCGGCGGCTTGGATTTCTTGACGGCCATTTACCAGCGACCGTCCCACGCAGCGAAGTTCTGCAGCAATTGCAGGCCATGGGTATGGCTTTTCTCCGGGTGGAACTGCACCGCGAAACGCGAGCCATCGGCCAGCGCCGCAGCGAAATCGACACCGTAATGACCACCGCCAACCACCTGACGCGCATTGGCGGCGGCGATGTAGTAGCTGTGTACGAAGTAGAAACGCGCCATGTCCGGAATGTCGTGCCACAGCGGGTGGCTCACCTTCTGCTTCACCTGGTTCCAGCCCATGTGCGGGACTTTCAGATGCTCGCCGTCTTCATGCAGGTCTTTGCCGAAGAACTTCACCGCACCCGGAAACAGGCCGATGCAGTCCACACCGTCGTTCTCTTCGCTGGTGTCGAGCAAGGCTTGCATGCCGACGCAAATGCCGAGGAACGGACGATCCTGGCTGACTTCACGCACCAGCGAGTCGAAACCGAGGCGACGAATCTCCGCCATGCAGTCGCGAATCGCGCCGACGCCGGGGAAAACCACCCGGTCGGCTTCGCGAATCACGTTTGCATCGCTGGTGATCAACACCTTGCCGGCACCGACGTGCTCGAGGGCCTTGGCCACCGAGTGCAGGTTGCCCATGCCGTAATCGATAACCGCGACTGTCTGCATTACAGAACGCCCTTGGTCGACGGCATTTGCCCGGCCATGCGGTCATCAAGCTCGACGGCCATGCGCAGGGCGCGGCCGAAAGCCTTGAACACGGTTTCGATCTGGTGGTGGGTGTTGTGCCCACGCAGGTTGTCGATGTGCAAGGTGACGTTGGCGTGGTTGACGAAGCCCTGGAAGAACTCCTGGAACAGGTCAACGTCGAAACCGCCAACGGTGGCGCGGGTATACGGAACATGCATCTGCAGGCCTGGACGGCCGGAGAAGTCGATCACGACACGCGACAGCGCTTCATCGAGCGGCACGTAGGCGTGGCCGTAGCGACGGATGCCTTTCTTGTCGCCGATGGCTTTGGTGAATGCCTGGCCGAGGGTGATACCGACGTCTTCCACGGTGTGGTGGTCATCGATATGCAGGTCGCCCTTGCTGACAATATCCAGGTCGATCAGCCCGTGACGGGCGATCTGGTCCAGCATGTGCTCAAGAAAAGGAACACCGATATCGAATCGGGCCTTTCCGGTGCCATCAAGGTTGATCGAGGCTTTGATCTGGGTTTCCAGAGTGTCGCGCTCGACAGACGCCATACGTTCGGCCATCACCAGCTCCGCAAAATCATTGGGCGAAAAAGGCAACCATTATAGGGGCGCGGGCCGGAAACAGAAACACGAGAGGTGATATCGCTGACGGATAGAATCCCCAGTCGTCGGGGATAGACATGTCCGTACAAGCCATTTCAGACACCCAAAACAACTGTAGGAGTGAGACTGCTCGCAATGAGGCCCTCACATTCAACCTCTTCGTTGACTGTCAGACCGCAATCGCGAGCAGCTTCGCTCCTACAGGTGGAGTGCGTTTTACTTAGTGAAACAGTACCGCCGTCTTCTGCAGAGTCACCCAGACACCCCACGCCAACGGAATGCCCACTGCCAGCCAGGCAGCGATTGCCAGCGGCTTGGTGCCCGGCGCTGCTTTCCACTCCAGCGACGTGCTGGCATCAGCACCCTTGTCGTGGCCCAGCGCCTGTTCGGCAGCCAGTTCAGCGTCGGTCATGAAGTACTTGTCGGCCACCGGACGCACCAGCAAGTTGCAGATGAAACCCAGCACCAGCAGGCCGGCGAGGATGTACAAGGTGATGTCGTAAGCCGCGGCACGTTCAACGCCGATGCTCAGCTGATACTCACGCAGGTAGTTCACCAGCACCGGACCCAACACGCCCGCCGCTGCCCACGCGGTCAGCAGACGACCGTGGATCGCGCCAACCATCTGCGTACCGAACAGGTCCGCCAGATACGCAGGAACAGTGGCAAAACCACCGCCGTACATCGACAGGATGATGCAGAACGCAGCCACAAACAGCGCAACGTTGCCCAGGTGACCGAGGTTCGGAATCAGTGCGTACAGCGCAAAGCCGAGGGCGAAGAACACGAAGTAGGTGTTTTTGCGCCCCAGGTAGTCCGAGAACGAGGCCCAGAAGAACCGGCCACCGATGTTGAACAGGCTCAGCAGACCGGTGAAACCGGCGGCGATCGCGGCGATCGAAGCCAATTGACCTGCATCCAGCTGACCGAACGGCAGGTCATTGCCCAACAACTTGCCGCCAAACACTTCCTGCAATAGCGGCGAGGCCATGCCGAGGATGCCGATACCGGCGGATACGTTCAGGCAGAGCACCAGCCACACCAGACGGAATTGTGGAGTTTTCCAGGCCACATTCACGTGTACGTGACGGTTGGTGATCATCGCGTTCGAAGCTTTTTTTGCCGGAGCGGTCCAGCCTTCAGGCTTCCAGCCGGTTGGAGGCACACGGTAGGACAGAGCACCACCGATCATGAACACGAAGTAGATCGCAGCCATCGCCACGAAGCTCTGCCATACACCAACGCCTTCAGGCGAACCGAAGTGGCTCATCAAGGCAGTCGCCAACGGTGCACCGACCATCGCGCCGCCGCCGAAGCCCATGATCGCCATGCCGGTCGCCATGCCGCGCTTGTCCGGGAACCACTTGATCAGGGTCGACACCGGCGAAATGTAGCCCAGGCCCAGGCCGATACCGCCGATGACCCCGGAGCCGATCCACATCAGCCAGATCTGGTGGGTATAAATACCCAGCGCCGAAATCAGCAGACCGCCACACCAGCACAGTGCCGACACAACGCCAGCCTTGCGTGGCCCGGCGTGTTCCAGCCAGCCGCCCCAAATGGCTGCCGAGCAACCCAGGAAGATGAAGAACAGGGTGTAGATCCAGCCGAGCATCGAGATCGGCCAGTCGCATTGCGAAGAAAAGACTTGAGCAATGAAGCTCATGTCAGGCGCACAGGCCATCGGTTTGGTGATGCCCAGCGCTTTGGACAGTGGCAACCAGAACACCGAGAAACCGTAGGCCATGCCGATGCAAAGGTGGATAGCCAAAGCGGCCGGTGGCACCAGCCAACGGTTGAAACCGGGCTTGGCGATGATTCGCTCCTTTGACAGGAACGAGGGCTGGTCGGCATAGCCGTCCGCCGCGATACTCGTGGTCATTGTGTATCCCCCAATTATTAGTATGGTTCGCCAGCCACTCTTCACCCCCCAGCCTTTATGCGCACGCATGACTGTTTTTAGGGTGAGGCTCCATTTTGGTGCGGCATCAAGTCGCAGAAGGACTGACGAACGGGCGAAGGTTACCATTTGCACGTGACAGAAAAACCAAAGTGACATCACCTTTTTCTACGTTGTCTGTTCTCGTACCACTGAAGGAAGCTCCATGCCCATCGTTGTCGAGTCATTGAACCAAGCCACTGAGCAAGATCGGCTGGATTTGCAGAAGATCTACCAGGACGCCCCGCAGTGGCTGTTGACGCCGTTTACAGCGGCTGCGCAGCTGGTTGAAGCCTGTTTACAGGACGGCTCGCTGATTGCCGGACGCTTCAATGATCGACTGCTGGGCGCGGCACGCCTGCAACGGCACCCGGACGTTTGGCATCTGTCTTATTTGTGTGTAAGAAAAATCACCCGACGTCGTGGCGTCGCGGAACGACTGGTGCGAGAAGCACAGTCCATGGCCACGCAGTCCGGCGCCGAATTGCGCCTGCTCGCGCCCGCCGGGCATCTGGAAACCCAGGCATTGGCGGCCAGCCTGAACGTGCCGCTGGATGCCCTGTCCGAGTGATCACTGACCGGTCGTCTCTTTTGGAGCGCTATACTCCCCGGCTAAATTTCGAATTCGACTAACTACAAGGACTCGCCCATGAAAGCGTTCGGCAAAATCCTGGGTCTGGTACTTCTCGGGCTGTTGCTGATCATTGTGGCGCTGGGCTTTGCCCTGACCCACCTATTCGATCCCAACGACTACAAAGACGAGATTCGCCAGATTGCCCGCGACAAGGCCCACATCGAGCTGACGCTCAATGGCGATATCGGCTGGAGCCTGTTTCCGTGGCTGGGCCTGGAGTTGCATGACGCCGCTGTAGCGACCCTGGCCAAACCCGCCGAGCCGTTCGCCGATTTGCAAATGCTCGGTCTGTCAGTCCGCGTGCTGCCGCTGCTGCGCCGCGAAGTGCAGATGAGCGATGTGCGCGTCGAAGGCCTGAACCTGCGCCTGAACCGCGACAAGGACGGCCACGGCAACTGGGAAGACATCGGCAAGGTGCCGAAGCCTGCGACCCCGGACACGCCGCCTGCAACCACCAGCGAACCTGAACCGCAAACCACCGCCCAAGCGGAGAAACCGGCGCAGCCGATTCGCCTGGACATCGACAGCCTTACCGTCAACAACGCCCGCGTTGAATACAACGACGAAAAAACCGGTAAGCAGTTCAGCGCCGAAAGCATCCAGCTGAGCACCGGTCCGGTACACGACTCCACCAACATACCGGTCAAGCTCACCGCGTTCCTCGGCACCAACCAGCCGGTTCTGCGGGTTCGCACCGAGCTCAATGGCGAGTTGCGTTTCGAACGCGCGTTGCAGCGCTATAAACTTGAAGACATGAAACTGTCCGGTGAAGTTGCCGGTGAGCCGCTGCAAGGCAAGACCATGACCTTCGCCGCCCAAGGCCAGCTGCTGCTGGACAAGGCAGCCAACGTCGCCGAATGGACAGGCATCAAGATTTCCGCCAACCAGCTGCGCGCACTGGGTGAACTGAAGGTCAACGACCTCGATAAGACGCCACAGGTCAGTGGCGGCCTGTCGATTGCCCAATTCGATCTGGCGAAGTTCGTCGACAGCATCGGCCAGAAACTCCCGGCCATGGCCGAAGGCAGCCTGAGCAAAGTGGAACTGGCGACCCGTCTGGCGGGCACGCCTTCGAGCCTCACGCTGGACGACATCAACCTGAAAGTCGACGACAGCACGTTCACCGGCCGCATCGCCGTCGAGGACTTTGCCAAGCAATCGCTGCGCGCCACCCTCAAGGCAGACACTTTCAACGTCGACCGTTACCTGGCGCCTAAATCAGCCGAGGCCAACAGCGCCAAGCAAGTGCGTCAGGCCGAAGTCGCCAGCACCGAAGCCGATGCAATGGCCGGTGCCGGCAGCACCACACCGCTGCCGCAATCCCCGACCAAAGAGGCATGGAGCAACGAACGCCTGTTGCCGGTGGAGCGCCTGAGCAAACTGGATGTGGACGCTGATCTGACCTTCGGCCAGTTGACCCTGGAAAAACTGCCGATCCATAACGCGGTACTCAAGGCCAACGGCCAGGGCGGATTGCTGACGCTGGCGAGCCTGCGCGGTGATCTCTACGAAGGGAACTTCGAAGCCAAGGGCACTCTCGATGTGCGCCAGCAAGCGCCTGTGCTGAACATGCAGACGCAGATCAGCCGCGTACCTGCGGAAAAAATCCTCGAGAGCCAGGGCAAAGAACCACCGGTCAAAGGTCTGGTCACACTCAACAGCACACTGACAGGTACCGGCAATAGCCAGAAAGCGCTGATCGAAACCCTCAACGGTAACGCCAGTTTCGTCATCAACAATGGCGTACTGCTCAATGCCAACCTTGAACAACAGCTGTGCAAAGGCATCGCCACGCTCAATCGCAAATCCCTCAGTGGCGAGCCACGGGGCAAGGACACACCGTTCCAGGAACTCAAGGGCAACCTGAATTTCCGCAACGGCGTAGCCAGCAACCCGGACCTGAAAGTGCGCATCCCGGGCATGACCGTCAACGGTGATGGTGATGTCGACCTGCGGGTGCTGGGCATGGACTATCGCGTGGGCATCATTGTCGAAGGCGATACGAGCGCCATGCCGGACCCGGCCTGCCAGGTCGGCGACAAGTTTGTCGGCATCGAGTGGCCATTGCGTTGCCGTGGCCCGCTTGAGTTGGGCGCCAAGGCCTGTCGCCTGGATAACGAGCGCATGGGTCAGGTCGCGAGCAAACTCGCTGGCGAACGAATCAGCGAAAAGATCGACGAGAAACTGGGCGACAAGGTCAGCCCGGAGCTGAAAGACGCGCTCAAGGGGCTGTTCAAGCGATGAGAGCCGAGCAGTTTTCAACGGCGGTGCTGGACTGGTTCGACCGCCATGGCCGTCACGATTTGCCTTGGCAACAGGGCATCAACCCGTACCGGGTGTGGGTCTCGGAAATCATGTTGCAGCAAACCCAGGTCAGCACCGTGCTGAATTACTTCGACCGCTTCATGGCTTCGCTGCCGACGGTCGAAGCCCTGGCCGCTGCGCCGGAAGACGAAGTGCTGCACCTGTGGACCGGGCTGGGTTACTACACCCGTGCGCGCAATCTGCAGAAGACCGCGAAGATCGTCGTCGAGCAGTACGGCGGCGAATTCCCCCGGGATGTGGAAAAGCTCACCGACCTGCCCGGCATCGGCCTGTCCACCGCTGGTGCGATCGCCAGCATCAGCATGGGCCTGCGCGCGCCGATCCTCGACGGAAACGTCAAACGCGTGCTGGCGCGTTTTACCGCGCAAGAGGGCTATCCCGGCGAGCCGAAAGTCGCCAAACAGCTCTGGGCGAACGCTGAGCGTTTTACGCCGCATGATCGGGTCAACGCCTACACACAGGCGATGATGGACCTGGGCGCGACGCTCTGTACCCGCAGCAAACCCAGCTGCCTGCTTTGTCCCCTGGAACGGGGCTGTGAAGCGCACATGCTCGGCCTGGAAACCCGCTACCCGATTCCCAAGCCGCGCAAAGCCATCCCGCAAAAACGCACGCTGATGCCAATGCTCGCCAACGGTGAAGGGGCGATTCTGCTTTACCGTCGCCCTTCCACGGGCTTGTGGGGCGGTCTGTGGAGCCTGCCGGAACTCGACGACCTCGATGACCTGCAGCATCTGGCGACACAGCACTCGCTGGAACTGGGCACCCAACAGGCGTTGCCGAACCTGGTGCACACCTTCAGCCATTTTCAGTTGTCCATCGAACCCTGGCTGGTTCAGGTCCAGGAGGCCGGCCATCACGTGGCCGAGGCCGACTGGCTCTGGTATAACCTCGCCACCCCGCCGCGCCTGGGCCTTGCCGCCCCGGTCAAAACCTTGCTCGAACGCGCGGCCGCCGTATTGAACGCAGGAGAGTCGTCATGACCCGCACCATCATGTGCCGCAAGTACAACGAAGAATTGCCAGGCCTGGAACGCGCTCCGTTCCCGGGCGCCAAAGGCCAGGACATTTTTGACCACGTCTCGGCCAAGGCCTGGGCCGACTGGCAAAAACACCAGACCCTGCTGATCAACGAGAAACGCCTGAACATGATGAACGCCGAAGATCGCAAATATCTTCAGGGCGAGATGGACAAGTTCTTTTCCGGCGAGGATTACGCCAAGGCCGAAGGCTACGTGCCGCCGTCCGAATAACCCCCCGTTTTCGTAAGCGACGGAATTAATTTAAGAAATTTTTAAAAAGTCGTTGACGTAAATCCGAAAAACCCTTTTAATGCGCCCCGTTGCCCAGATAGCTCAGTCGGTAGAGCAGGGGATTGAAAATCCCCGTGTCGGCGGTTCGATTCCGTCTCTGGGCACCAAATACCGAAAACCCTGAATCGCAAGATTCAGGGTTTTTTTATGCCTGCGATTCAGGTTTTTGTTTGCGACACCCCGCTAGCTCTCACCGTTCCAATGGAAGACCAGGTTGCGGGCCGCACCGCTGCCGATATCCGCCACGTCCCGCCGGACCTCACCGTTACGCGTAGCGATGACTGTGTATTTGCCGGCAGGTAATTGCACATACACCAACGGGCCGGCGTCATTCAGCGTCAGCACGGTCTGGCCTTGGGCTTCTTCAATGACCACATCTACGTCCGGAATGTATTTATTCTCCGTTCCGATCGCGAAAGTCATGTGCAGGTTGTAGCCCGTTGTCTGTTGAATGGCCTTTGCCTCATCCTCGCCAATCCCCCCGGACAGATAGGTAAT
Organism: Pseudomonas sp. NFX224; assembly: GCF_048565165.1. NCBI lineage: Bacteria > Pseudomonadati > Pseudomonadota > Gammaproteobacteria > Pseudomonadales > Pseudomonadaceae > Pseudomonas > Pseudomonas sp. NFX224. Next base: position 2,677,873 of record NZ_CP183416.1, read on the forward strand.
GCCGTTCTGCTCCTGCCGCTGAACCTGCACGCCAGAGCTGTCTACGGGCTCAAGGCTGGCGGCGGACGAGATCACAGGAAACAGCAGCATGCTGACGGCGACGAAGGGCAACATGAATGAATGGATGTTTTTCATGATGACGACTCCCGGGTTCTGATGAACCCAATCGTTACCTTCTTTGGATTTGCGGGCGGGCGGCGGGGTTTTAGATTTATTGGGTATTAGCGCGGGTTCATAAAGGCCATTGGCGCTTGTTGGTTTCGCAACGCACTGCGTTCCATTTTCTGAGCGTCGCAAAAAGTGGTTTCCATGTGCCGTGTCAATTTCCCGATATTGCGCAAGCCTCAGCCCACAGGTCATTCTTGGGTTCGTTTCCTTCTGGGCCCAATAACATGAACCTGGAATGCCCACCGTCAGATTCCATGATGGAATCCACACCTGCGAACATCCAAGGCAACCCGTTCAAGGAAGTTGCCCTGGATGGTTTTACCCTTGGCGGCTTCACCTGGCGACATGCCGTCCAGGACATCACTCGTCCGGTCGTTATCATCAACGCCGCCACCTCCGTTCGTTGCCGCCATTACTCACGTTTCGCCGACTACCTGTTCGCCAACGGCTTCGACGTCATCACCTACGACTACCGCGGCATCGGCGAATCGCGTCCGGCATCGCTCAAGGGGCTTGAGGCTTCATGGACCGATTGGGGCGCACTGGATTTCGAGGCGATGCTCAAACGCGCACAGCGTGAATTCCCCGATCAGCCTGTCGATGTGGTCGGCCACAGCTTTGGCGGCTGTGCAGCGGGCCTGGGAGCCTCAGGACAACTCATCCGGCGACTGGTGACCGTTGGCGCGCAGTTCGCTTACTGGCGCGATTATGCGCCGGCCTACCGCTGGCGGATGTTCGGCAAATGGCATGTGATGATGCCGTTGATCACCATGATTTGCGGTTACTTTCCCGGCAAGCGCCTCGGCTGGCTGGAGGATACGCCCGCCGGCGTTGTCCGCGACTGGAGCCTGTCCACTGCCCGCTACGAAGAACGCTCCAGTGGCCGCGTCATCCATGAAACCGCCGGTCGCTTGCCCTTCTCGGCCGTCACCGCGAAAATCCTCGCGATCAGCATCAGCGACGATCCCTACGGCACGATCCCGGCCATCGAACGCCTGCTTGCCTATTTTACCGCCAGTGCTAATACCCACCTGCGCATAACCCCCGAGGACATCGGCGAGACAGAAGTTGGACATTTCGCCTTTTTTCGCAGCGCATACCAAGCCACACTATGGCCCATTGCATTGTCCTGGCTGCAAAACGGCGAACTGGCCCCCGACACACCCGGGCGGACAGTGCCACGCATCTGAGCCACTGCCCTTTTAACGAATTACGGAACGACGACCATGGCCTCCGCCAACAAGCAGCAAAAACGCGCCTCCCGCGCCAAAGCCAAGGCCAAGCAGAACCGCACCCAACGCGTCGCCGCGCCGGTTGAACTGGACCCAAACGACGATCGCATCGATTTCGAGTCGGTGGACCTGACCGACCTGTTTAAAGAAATGATCGATGCGCAAAAGATCAGCCAGCAAGCCATGTGTGCGGCCTTTCTTGAGCACCCACTGCTCGCGCTGGTGCTGGAGCAGGAAGGCGAAGAAACAGCGACAGATTTCATCATTGCTGCGCTGATCGAGTATCACCAATGGTCGACCGAAGCGGATGAAGCCAGTGCCCTGGCGTGGATCGAATCCCCGGCCTTCCAGACTGACTACGTAGCAGCGTCCGAAGTCATCGCAGCCCAAAACCAACAGAAACCGAACTGAGTTCCCATGGCCTCCCTGAACAAGCAACAGAAACGCGCCAAGCGTGCAAAAGCCAAAGCCAAGCAGATCAATATCCACGGCAGAAAACCCGCCGCACTGGACGATGATCTCGGAGAAATCGGCGAGCCGATCCCGGAATACACCCTGGCGATGTTCAGCAAAATGCGCGACGCGGAAGCCGTCAGCCGCAGCGAAATGCTCTCGGTCTTGCTGACGAACCTGGCCTTTATCATCATCGAACATCCAGAATTGCTGGACATGGAAAACGCCGACGACGAAGGCATGGCCGCCACCCACCTGGCCGCCGATATGCTGATCGATTACCGCATGTGGGCCGACGGCATGGACCGCGAAACCGCCCAGGCCTGGCTCAGCGAGCCGCAATTCATCGCCGATTTCGGCGATGCCCTGGACGTCTACGGCCAATCTTTGGAAGCAACGAAAGAAAAAGCCGAGTAAGTGTTTCAGCTCGAATCAAAATGGCCGCTCGTCATCACTGACAGCGGCCGTTTTGTTGAGCCGCATGAATGCTTACTGCCCTTCGCCCAGCAAAATGTATATCCCATTGACATATCCCGCTTGCGACCTATTCTTGGGCGAGTCGCGACAACACAAGCGCAGGGGGTCGACATGGAACAAACCACTCTTTTCATGAGCAATCGAAGCCAGGCTGTCCGCCTGCCCAAAGCAGTGGCGATGCCAAGCGATGTGAAGCGAGTCGACGTAATTGCCGTTGGCAGAGCTCGTATCATCACCCCGGCTGGCGAGACCTGGGATAGCTGGTTCGACGGTGACAACGTCACAGCAGACTTCATGTCCGACCGCGAACAAACTGCAGATCAGGAGCGTGAGTCCTTCTGATGCTCAAATACATGCTCGATACCAGCATCTGCATTTTCACTATCAAGAACAAGCCACAAGTCGTGCGCGAGGCGTTCAATCGCCATCACGGCCAACTGTGCATCAGCGCCGTCACGCTGATGGAATTGATCTACGGCGCGGAGAAATCAGCGGCCCCCGAAAAAAATCTCGCCGTCATCGAGGGATTTGCCGCTCGTCTCGAGATTTTACCTTTCGACTATGAAGCCGCCGCGCACACCGGAATGATTCGATCCGAACTGGCAAAAAACGGAACACCCATTGGCCCCTACGACCACATGATCGCCGGCCATGCACGCTCACGCGGGTTCATTGTTGTGACAAACAACATGAAGGAGTTTGAGCGAGTACCGGGATTACGCGTGGAAGACTGGGTCAGTTCTTGCTGAACTGAACACGTCGACGCAAAAAAACGACCGCGATCATTACTGATGGCGGTCGTTTCGGTGTTTCAACAGCGCTTAGCGAGCGGTTGCTGCGATCATATTTTCGTTGCGACGACGGCGAGCCACCAGCAAACCGGCGGCAACCACCAGAGCACTGAGCAGGCCGGTCGCGAGGATTTCCACGCGATGCGCATCCTGGAACAGCATGATGGTCAGGGCCGCGACGATGAAGACAATCACCGCGTAGGTCAGGCCCGGGAACAGCCACATGCTGAAGACGATTTTCTCACCGCGAGCCATGCGCTGTTTGCGCATGCGCAGTTGCGAGATCGCAATCACCAGGTACACCAGCAGCGCAATGGCGCCGGAGCTGGCCAGCAGGAATTCGAACACCGCCGCCGGGGCCACGTAGTTGGCGAAGGTGGCCAGGAACGCCGCGCCAGTGGACAACATCACGGCCCAGTAAGGCGTACCGCTTTTATTGGTGCGGGTGGACATCGCCGGCGCATCACCGCGCTTGCCCAGGGAAAACAGCATGCGCGACGAGGTGTAGAGCGCCGAGTTCAGGCAGCTGGTCACAGCAACCAGCACCACAATGTCGACGATCATCTTGGCGTTCGGGATGCCCATGCGCTCAAGCACTGTCTGGTAGGAGCCGACGCTGGCCAGGATCGGGTCGTTCCATGGCACCAAAGCCACAACGATGAAGATCGACACGAGGTAGAACAAACCGATCCGCCAGATCACCGAATTGGTGGCCTTGGAGATTTGCTTGCCCGGGTCTTTCGATTCCGCGGCCGCAATGGTCACGATCTCGGTACCCATGAAGGAGAACATGGTGGTCAGAATGGCACCCAGCACCGCGCCCATGCCGTTTGGCAGGAAGCCTTGGGTGTCGAACAGGTGCGAAACGCCGCTGACCTGACTGTTTGGCAGGAAGCCGAAAATCGCCGCCACGCCGAGAATAATAAAGCCGATGATTGCCAATACTTTGATGAGGGCGAACCAGAACTCGAACTCACCGTAGTTCTTCACACTGAACAGGTTGGTCACGGTCAGCAGCATCGTGATGACCAGCGCGAAGGCCCAGATGTCCACACCCGGGAACCAGGCGTGCAGGATAGTCGCGGCGGCGTTGGCCTCCAGCGGGATCACCAGGACCCAGAACCACCAGTACAACCAGCCGATGGTGAAACCGGCCCAGTGACCGATCGCGCGATCGGCGTACGTCGAGAAAGAGCCGGTGTCCGGCGAGGCAACCGCCATTTCGCCGAGCATGCGCATCACCAACACCACCAGCATACCGGCGGCCGCGTAGGCCAACAGCACGGCTGGGCCTGCTGCGGCGATGGCGTGGCCCGAGCCAACGAACAGGCCGGCGCCGATAACCCCGGCGATCGACAGCATGGTCACATGACGCGGTTTAAGCCCCTGTTCGAGGCCGTTAGAGCTTTGGGTACTGCTCATTGAAACTACCTTTGTAAGGAAAAGCGAATGCATGCATCCCGCCGGGAATTCTCTTCCGTAAAAAGAAACCAACGGGGCGTTCCGGATTCTGCACGCAATAATTGCGCCAAAATATTTCAAAACCCTCTGCGCCGGGGCTCTGCTCCAGACCGGACAGTCATCGCAAGTCATTGAGATTAATGGCAATTCGCCATAGCGTTACCCTGCGACCCACTTTATGGACGAATCAGAGCACCAGAAACACACCCCCAAAATGCTTGGCGCACAATAAAAGTGCGTTTGGCCGGTTAACACTTCACACCCCCCGCCAAAGCTGGCAACATCGCGCCCTTTTTTACGCGACAGCCACCGCGCTTTACCGGAAAGCAGGGCTCAAACGGCTGTTCGGTTGTTGGTGGGGCGACAGTCTGCTGTGCCAATGCGACAACCTGCCACACGCCACCCGTTTACTGCTCGTAACGCTGTTGGCTGCCTTTGAAACGCTATGCTAGGTTGGCCGCCTCGTCAGGAAGGCCACCAACAGCAGGAGCGAATACACAATGAGGAACGCACATGGCTGAGGCCACGCCCGCGCTTGAAATCCGCAACTTGCACAAACGCTACGGCTCGCTGGAGGTGCTCAAAGGCATCTCGCTGACTGCCCGCGACGGCGACGTGATCTCGATCCTCGGCTCCTCCGGCTCCGGCAAATCCACGTTCCTGCGTTGCATCAACCTGTTGGAAAACCCGCATCAGGGCCAAATCCTGGTAGCCGGCGAAGAACTCAAGCTCAAGGCCGCCAAGAACGGCGAACTGGTCGCTGCCGACGGCAAGCAGATCAACCGCCTGCGCAGCGAGATTGGTTTTGTGTTTCAAAACTTTAATCTGTGGCCGCACATGAGCGTGCTCGACAACATCATCGAAGCCCCGCGCCGCGTGCTCGGCCAGAGCAAGGCCGAAGCCATCGAAGTCGCCGAAGCCTTGCTGGCCAAGGTGGGCATCGCCGACAAACGCCACGCTTACCCGGCGCAATTGTCCGGTGGGCAGCAACAACGCGCGGCCATCGCCCGCACCCTGGCCATGCAGCCCAAGGTCATCCTGTTCGACGAGCCCACCTCGGCGCTTGACCCGGAAATGGTCCAGGAAGTACTTAATGTCATCCGCGCACTGGCCGAAGAAGGCCGCACCATGCTGCTGGTCACCCATGAAATGGGCTTTGCCCGTCAGGTTTCCAGCGAAGTGGTGTTCCTCCACCAGGGCCTGGTAGAAGAGCAAGGATCGCCACAGCAGGTGTTTGAAAACCCGCTTTCGGCGCGCTGCAAACAATTCATGTCCAGCAACCGCTAACGGAGCTACCCACATGCAGAACTACAAAAAGGTCTTCCTGGCTGCCGCCGTCACCCTGGCGTTCAGCGCCGGTGCCATGGCCGAAACCCTGAAGATGGGCATCGAAGCGGCTTACCCGCCGTTCAACAATAAAGATGCCAGTGGCAATGTCGTCGGCTTCGACAAAGAGATCGGCGACGCCCTGTGCGCCAAGATGAAAGTCGATTGCACCGTCGTGACCTCCGACTGGGACGGTATCATCCCAGCCCTGAACGCCAAGAAGTTCGACTTCCTGATTTCCTCGATGTCGATCACCGACGAGCGCAAGCAAGCGGTGGACTTCACCGACCCGTACTACTCCAACAAGCTGCAATTCATTGCGCCGAAGACCGTCGACTTCAAAACCGACAAGGCTTCCCTGAAAGGCAAAGTGATCGGTGCCCAACGTGCAACGCTGGCGGGGACCTGGCTGGAAGACAACATTGGTGACGACATCACCATCAAGCTCTACGACACCCAGGAAAACGCCTACCTCGACCTGACGTCCGGTCGCCTGGACGGCATCCTCGCCGACAAGTACGTCAACTACGAGTGGCTGAAAAGCGACGCCGGCAAATCCTACGAATTCAAGGGTGATCCGGTAGAAGAAAGCGACAAGATCGGTATCGCCGTGCGCAAGAACGATCCTATCCGCGAGAAGCTGAACGTCGCGCTGAAAGAAATCGTTGCTGACGGCACCTACAAGAAGATCAACGACAAGTACTTCCCGTTCAGCATCTATTGATACTGACCTGCCTGGCCGGCGCCTGAGGGTGCCGGTTCTCGGCCTTGCCTGCCGCGATTTGAAAAGAAATCCATGATTATCGACCTCTACGGATTCGGCCCGGCGCTCGCCGCTGGCGCGCTGATGACTGTGAAACTGGCACTCTCGGCCCTGTGCCTGGGGCTGGTGCTCGGCCTGCTCGGCGCCTTGGCCAAGACGTCCCCGTACAAGCCGCTGCAATGGCTTGGCGGCACTTATTCGACCCTGGTTCGCGGCATCCCGGAATTGCTCTGGGTGCTGCTGATCTACTTCGGTACGGTCAACCTGATGCGTGCCCTGGGTGAGTTCTTCGGCAATCCCGACCTGGAACTCAACGCCTTCGCCGCCGGCGTGATTGCGCTCGGCCTGTGCTTCGGCGCCTACGCCACGGAAGTGTTTCGTGGCGCGATCCTCGCCATTCCCAAAGGCCATCGTGAGGCCGGCGTGGCCCTGGGCCTGTCGAAATGGCGCATCTTTACCAAGTTGATCATGCCGCAGATGTGGCGTATCGCCCTGCCCGGCCTGGGCAACCTGTTCATGATTCTGATGAAAGACACCGCGCTGGTGTCTGTGATCGGCCTGGAAGAAATCATGCGTCACGCGCAAATCGGCGTGACCGTGTCCAAGCAACCGTTCACCTTCTATATGGTCGCTGCATTCATGTACCTGGGTCTGACGATCCTGGCCATGACTGGCATGCACTTCCTGGAAAAACGCGCCGCTCGCGGCTTCGCGAGGAGCACCCAATGAACTGGGAAGTCATCATCAAGTGGCTGCCGAAACTGGCCCAGGGCGCGACCCTGACCCTGGAGCTGGTGGCGATCGCCGTCATCGCTGGCCTGCTGCTGGCAATTCCGCTGGGCATCGCTCGCTCGTCGAAACTTTGGTGGGTTCGCGCTTTTCCCTACGGCTACATCTTCTTTTTCCGTGGCACGCCGTTGCTGGTTCAGTTGTTCCTGGTCTACTACGGCCTGGCGCAGTTCGACGTGATCCGCAACAGCTCGATGTGGCCTTACCTGCGCGATCCGTTCTGGTGCGCCACGGCAACCATGACCCTGCACACCGCCGCTTATATCGCTGAGATCCTGCGCGGCGCCATTCAGGCGATTCCACCGGGCGAGATCGAAGCGGCGCGAGCCTTGGGCATGTCAAAACCCAAAGCACTGTTCTACATCATCCTGCCCCGCGCCACGCGCATCGGCCTGCCCGCCTACAGCAACGAAGTCATCCTGATGCTCAAGGCCAGCGCTCTGGCCAGCACCGTGACCCTGCTGGAACTGACCGGCATGGCCCGCACCATCATTGCCCGGACTTACCTGCCCGTGGAGATCTTCTTCGCCGCCGGCATGTTCTACCTGCTGATGGCTTTTGTGCTGGTACGTGGCTTCAAGCTGCTGGAGCGCTGGCTGCGCGTCGATGCCTGCCAAGGGCGTTGATTCCCGCGTGCTGACGGGCGAGGACCTGCTCGCCCGCTTCACCGCGCTGGATGCTTTTCTGACAGCGCATCAGGCGCTGTGGAAGCCACGGCCGTTCACTCATCTGCAGCTTCCCTGGGAAACCTCCTACCCTGAGTTGGCCGCCTGGCTACGCGGGCGCTCGCTGGAAGAGGCAGAAAACAGTCATAAGCAACCGTGCCTGCTTGAAGCGCCCGAGCCATTTGCAACCCTGGCGCAGATGTCCCTTGCCCTGAGCGCGGTGGATGAATTGCCCGCCCATGCGCTGGAAGCTGCAGGCCATCGACTGAACGTCGATGTTCCGGGGCGCAAATGGCAGCAGATCGAAGCCTTCTCCAGTCGCTTACTGTTTGCCGACCCGCCACGGCATTGGCTGGATTGGTGTTCGGGCAAAGGTCACCTGGGCCGACGCCTGCTGCAAACCGGGCAACAACTGACCTGCCTGGAATACGACCCGGCGCTGGTTGCCAGTGGTCAGTCGCTCAGCCAGCGGCATCATTTGCCTGCGCTGCACGTAGGACAGGATGTGCTCGCGGCCAACACGGCTGCGTTATTGAAGTCAGAACATACGCCCGTTGCACTGCACGCCTGCGGCGATCTGCATGTGCAACTGATCCGGCTCGCCAGTGCAGCAGGCTGCAAACAACTCGCCATCGCCCCTTGCTGCTACAACCGGATCAGCCTGACCCAGTATTCGCCCATTTCCGCGTCCGCCAAAGTTTCTGCCCTACAGTTGTCCCTCGACGACCTCGCGCTGCCGATGAGTGAAACCGTTACGGCTGGCGCTCGCGTGCGACGTCAACGCGATATGTCCATGGCCCGGCGACTGGGATTCGATCTGTTGCAGCGAGAGCTGCGCGGCGTTGACGAGTACCTGCCCAGCCCTTCCCTGCCGAGCGCCTGGCTCGATCAGTCGTTTGCCGACTACTGCCAACATTTAGCCGCACTCAAAGAGTTATCCACAATCGACCCGCAAGATTGGCCAGCCCGGGAAGCCGCCGGTTGGCAACGCTTGGCGCAAGTGCGCAATCTGGAGCTGCTGCGCGGACTTTTCCGACGCCCACTGGAGCTGTGGCTGGTGCTTGATCGAGCGCTTTTCCTGCGTGATCAAGGCTACGAAGTTCGTCTCGGCACCTTCTGCGAAACCCCGCTCACACCGCGTAATTTTCTGCTGCTGGCAGAACGCGCGTAAAGCACCGCAGCCTGTGGATAACTCTGTTGATTAAAATATCGTGGATCCAATATTTACAGCTGTTTCAGGGGTGAAACGATGCTGTTCAGTTTTCGTACACTTGAATAAAAAACCAGTAAAACAGTGATTTGCGTGCTGATGAGAACGGATCCACAAATTCGTCATATAGCCCGTGCATAGCAAATTCCGTTGTGCATAAGCATCCGATCAAAAGGACATAACCGCCGAAATAGAGGCGGCTTAAGCAGAAAATAGCGGGAATCAGCGTCGAGTGATCAGCAGATTTCGACATGGTTTTTCAAGCACTCGATAACGCCTCTGGAGCGCCCGGCATCCACGATGAAAGCCAATCCAAAAATAGTCAGAATTCAGGGGTTTACAGAACCTCACCAATCGCTATAATCGTCGCCCTGACACGCCGGTATAGCTCAGATGGTAGAGCAACTGACTTGTAATCAGTAGGTCCCGGGTTCGATTCCTGGTGCCGGCACCACATTAGGCTCCATTGCATTCCACCGAATGCTCTGGAAGCCCCGAAAACCCGCCCTTTGGCGGGTTTTTTCGTTCCGGGACCCTCCGTCGGGATCCAACAAAATCCCCCTTCCCCGAGGGTATGTTAGGGGTACTGCGATTTCCCGGTCAGGAGCGCGTACCCCTATGCCACGTCTAGCGATCCCCCTCAGCGACCTGCAATGCCGCACGGCCAAAACCCGCGAACGCGCCTACAAACTGTTCGACGGCGGAGGCATGTACCTTTTCGTCAAACCCAATGGCGTGAAGACCTGGCGCTTGAAGTACACCAAGCCCAGCGGCAAGGAAGGTACGCTCATCATCGGCAATTACCCCATCGTTACCCTTTCCGTCGCACGACGTAAGCGAGACGAAGCCAAGGCGTTGCTGCTCGACAACCTCGACCCAATGGAAGAAAAGAAGAAGGCCAAGATCGTAGCCCAGCGGGCGGCACTGCTTTTCGAAACCGTTGCTCTGGAGTGGCACGCCGACATGTCCCGTCGCTGGACCGAAGGACACGCAAAAACCGTGATGAGCCGACTGCGTACCCACGTCTTTCCGCTGATCGGCCAACGACCCATCGCTGAACTCGATACCCACGACCTACTAGAGATCACCCAGCGCATCAAGGAACGCGGCACCATGGATGTGGCGTTAAGGGTACAGAACTACTTATCCACCATCATGCGCGGGGCCAAGAGGGCTCGGCAGATCACCATGAATCCTGCACTGGATCTGGCAGGCTCGATTCACGCGCCGCGCACCATCCATCGCCCGGCCCTCTCCCTCAACCGCCTACCCGAATTGCTACACCGTATCGACAACTACAACGGCCGCGAGCTGACGCGCCTTGCCGTCCTGCTCACGCTGCATGTATTCGTCCGCTCCAGCAAACTGCGCTTCGCGCGATGGAGTGAGTTCGACCTCCAACGCGCCATGTGGGAAATCCCCGATACACGCGCACCGATTGAAGGGGTACGCAACTCCACACGTGGGACCAAGATGAACGGCGATATTCAAATGGTTCCGCTATCGCCGCAGGTCATCGAAATACTGGAGCGTCTGCGCAGCCTCAGTCGCTTTTCAGAGTTGGTGCTACCGGGCGACCACAAGTACTGGAAGCCCATGTCCGAGAACACGGTGAACACCATGCTCCGCAACGTCGGCTATGACACCAGCAAGGACGTGTGCGGCCATGGCTTCAGGACCATGGCCTGTAGCGCCCTGCTTGAGTCCGGGTTATGGACCGACGCAGCCATCGAAAGACAAATGAGCCATAAGGAACGCAACCGCGTGCGCGCCGCGTATATCCACAAGGCCGAATTTCTGGAACAGCGCAGGCTGATCATGGCCTGGTGGAGCAACTACATCGACGCCAACCGCCATGGGCATGTGACGCCCCACGAATTCGCTCACCCGGTAGGCGACAACATTACCGCCCTGCAAAAAAGCCGTGGCGCATCCAAACGTGGGTAAGCCAATGAGATCACCGCAGTCCGCCCTTCCACGCGGGTCCATCCAAGCAGGGCTGCAAAGCCGCCCTGCTTGGATGGACCTCACTTAAAAAATCTAAAGCCCACGCAACTGTCTGTGGAAAACCACTGATTTCCAACGGTGGATAATTTCATCCACAGCCGCAGAATCCCCGAAAACTCGAGCCTTGACCCGAATTATCCACAGGCGTAGAAAAGATCGGGCAAAGCGCTGTCGTTGACAGCAACCCAGGTAGCCAGAACCTTTAAGGCTACGCCACATCGTGGTGGTTCTCCCAAAGTGCGATTAGCGTCCGGCGGCCCGCACGCTCACAGCGATGTGATGGATGCTACTTCTACCAGAGTGCCCACTGCGGCAACTCACACCCCTTCGTAGCTGCCCTGCAGCAACCCATCCGCTTGGCCATTTCACTGCGCCAACCTGCGCCCGTCTCTTTCTCCCGGAAAGAGACGGGCGCTCCTACCGCTGCTGCAGCCCATCTCGTACAAGGCTTTGCGGCATTCCCCCTCGTGACAATCGGCGTGACAAACACAGAAGTCACCAGCAACAGCGATGCAGATGATGGTGCCGCAGCCCAGGGAATGGACTGCACCTGACTGACAGTCAGGCATGCCCCGGTCATCACATCCCTGCCTTCACCCGACTCAGGATCTCGCGGCGCCGGTCTCGTCAACCAGTGCAGCCTCCACCCGCCCACTTCCTCGGAAGTGTTCAGGAGGCCAGATCATGAAATGCCCAAGCTCCCGGTCGTAAGGAGCCGCCAGTCCCGCGTTAGTGGACAACCCTCACAGGTCGCAGGGGCCTTGATCCCTGATAACACTCAACATCCTTGGCGGGATGACGTGGGGAATGTTTTAAAAGCTTTGGCTTCAAGAGGAGTTCGAGCATGGCACTGGTGGGCAGGCGAGATGGACGTAATTTTGGCTACGGTCGGCAGTTGAGCTATGCCGGGCCACAGGCATTGAAAGATCTGTTTGGCGGTGGGCATTACGGGACCGTCAAAGCACACAGTGATCGCTGGCAGGCGTTTGTGCGCTGGTGTCGCTCAGAGGATGGGCCGGGGTTTAACGATGCCCGGCTAATTGATCGGCAGACCTTGCTGGACTACGCCGGGCATCTGCGCCTGCAAGTTGACCAAGGTGAACTCGCCATCGCCACCGCGCAAAATCGGTTGTCCAGCGTGAACCGAACCATGGCCGCGCTTCGCGGTGATCAGTATGTGAAAGTGCCGAGCCCGAGCAAGGCGCTGGGAATGCGGCGCACCAGTGTTCGTTGCTCGGTTTCGCAAGGCCAAGACCGCGAACAGGTAAAACGGATCGTCGACGTGCTTTGCGAACATCAGCAGCCGCGCGCCGCAGCCATCGTGCAGTTAGCGCGAACCACCGGCATGCGCATGCGCGAGGCCATTTTGGCCGACCTGTCCCGATTGCAACGTGAAGCAGAGCAACTTGGCAGAATCAACATCCAGGATGGCACCAAAGGTGGCCGCTCAGGTGCATCGGCACCTCGATGGATTACGGTAGATGATCATGTTCGTGACGCACTTAGGTTTGCCGAACAGGCCTCGCCCGACGGTAGCCGCAACCTGCTTGCTCCGAACGAAAACTACCAGGACTTTCTGCGGGACACCGTCCGCCCCGCACGGGACATCATCCATAAGCACGACCTCAAAGGCTTCCACGAATTACGGGCAGCCTATGCGTGCGAACGCTATGAACAAATCACCCACCATCCCGCCCCCATCAACGGTGGCCATTGCTATCAACTCGACCGACGCCTAGATCAGGATGCCCGAGTACAAATCAGCTATGAGCTGGGGCACGGCCGTATCGTCGTGGTGGCCGCTTACATTGGCGGTCAAGCATGAGCACGGCATTCGATATGAATCTGTTCCTGGCGGGCGTCCTGACCGGGTCGCATACCACGCGCCAACGCCACCTGCGTCAGGCAAAGGCTATCCAATCAGTAATCGCTGAGCGCTGGCAACGCGACAATCCATGGACTTGGCAGAGAAAACACCTTGCGTGGTTTTTGAATCACCACCTAAACCAGCACACGGAATCGACGCGCTATTACTATTTGCTGACCATGCAATTACTCACTCATCGCTTAGGAAAACCCTGGCAGTTCAACCGCTAAACGAAGGTCAGAAAACGGCCGATTCTGTTGAAAAAGTCGGTTTACCCAAAACGCTCGAATATTGATGGGTAAAAACACCTCTTTTGCACGCTGCTACGTGAAATCCGAGTCCTGAACCTTCTGCCTAAAACTCAGATTTCAATCTCAGGCGCGTATTTTTCTGCCGTGGAATTCGAAGCCGACTTTTTCAACAGAATCGGCCAAAAGCAGTCATCGAGTGTCTTGCAAGAAAAAGGTGCATGCCAAATTCTCAAAAAAACATGGGCTGAGTTTTCGCTTCGAGCGTTAGCTTTTGCGAAACGCATCCAAGTTGATAATTAACTCTCGCAAATCATCTGGAACTTCATCTTCCTTAAACTCATCTATGATCTGAACATCAGTCATATTAACATTGTAATCAGTTTGTATGGCGTCCCTCAGCAGTCGCAATGTGGTTTTTCCAGGCACCACCTGCATTCGTGAATTTATATCTGCCCACATTTTTTCAAAAGTTTCGATTGCTGCCCTACTGATGGTGCTTGTATCCTCCTTCCTCCCTTGATAATAACCAAGCCGCCTTCCTATGTATTGAGATTGAGCATCAATTTTTAAACCCGCAGTAATCTCTTCAAGATAATCAACGACTCCCTTATCTAGGACAACTGCTTCCCCAGCCCTTCGACTTCTTGAGTGCACTCTCTTCTCCAGCACTCGCTGGAGCACTGGTATTACAAGAAGATAATTCTCCATTTCCTTTCGGCCGTGAATGTGTGCAGCAGTTAACTCCGACCTCAACCCACATAAAATAGATTCGATCTCTTCTTGGCAGTAGTAATCTCGATCGTAGACGGCGAAGAGTTTCATGGTTGCATCGATAGTATTCTTAATCCCCCAGGCGAAAGCTTTTATTTTCTCCCAAGAAGAAAAACCGCCCGATTCGAAAGCTGTTAAATCATTACCCGATGCAAGATCACTAAATCCAAGATTTTTTGCAAATCGACGAATCGTTTTGTAATCACTCATGCCCTCTACAAACAATATTTTTTTTGTTCTAGCAAGATGGCTTAAAGTGATATTTTGCGCTGATCCAAGCTCTTCTACTGCTAACTGAACGCCTTCAATATCTCTGAGGCGTCTGGCAAGCTTCGAGCCTTTGCTGACCAATAGGATTTCCGATGGGTCTGCTTCACCCATAATTTCAACAGAGTGAGTAGCCAGTAACACGTCAGAATCCAAAGCTCTAAGAATGCTAAGTAGCTGACGCTGGATATCTGGATGAAGGTAAATCTCAGGCTCATCAATTACGACGATGCTAGTGTGCTGTTCGCGAAATAAATTTCTCCATGCTTGCACTACACTTCAGGTGCCATTCCTACCTTGGAGAGTTCCTGGTGAGCGCTCTGGACATTACGCTTAGCCCTGAAGAATTTGCCGAACTGAGCCGCCGCGTACGTTCCGCCACCATCAGTCAGCGCGATGGCCGTCGAGCCCGCGTCATCTTGCTGGCAGCGCAAGGATCAATGCGAGAAGAAATTGTACGATTGACAGGTTTCTCTCGCCCTACGGTCACCGACTGGTGCCAGCGTTTTCAGGCGCTCAGATTGGAAGGCCTGCTCGACAAGCCTGGCCGAGGACGCAAATCCCCTCTGCCTGCCGACACGATCCGCCGCGTGCTCGAACAGGTCACTCAACCTCGTATCGGCGAGCCCCGCTGGAGCTGCCGAAGCATGGCCCGTGCCGCCGGCATATCAGCGACCACCGTGCATAAACTGTGGGCGGCCAATGACTTAAAGCCTCATCTGACACGTACCTTCAAACTGTCGAACGACCCGCAGTTCGAGGAGAAATTCTGGGATGTCATCGGCCTGTACCTGGCCCCGCCAGACAAGGCGTTGGTGCTCTGCTGCGACGAGAAAAGTCAGGTGCAAGCCTTGGAACGCACACAGCCTGGGCTGCCTCTGGGGATCGGTCATATCCAAACAAAATCCCATGATTACACTCGCCACGGCACGGTCACGCTGTTCGCAGCGCTGGATTATCTCCAAGGCAAACTGATCAGTAGCATCGAGCGCCAGCACCGCCATCAGGAGTGGTTGGCTTTCCTCAAGAAAATCGACAAGGAAACCCCCAAGCACCTCCAGCTGCATCTGATCGTGGATAACTATGCGACACACAAGCACGCCAAGGTGAAGGCTTGGCTAGCGAAACATCCGCGCTTCCATGTGCATTTCACGCCGACCTCCAGCTCGTGGATGAACATGGTCGAGCGGTTTTTCAGGGACATTACCGTGTTCTTGCGCGACGGCAGCTTCGGCTCCGTACGTGAGTTGGAAAGCTCGATTACCACCTTCCTGGCATTACGGAACGCACGACCGACCCGGTACGTTTGGAACGCGAAAGGCGAGGAAATTTTGAGCAAGATCCGGCGGGCACGTGAAGCGATGGAGACGCAGATGGAAGGGCAAGTTATTTCGAAAACAGCACACTAGCTTCATCCGCCCTAGAAAGGTGGGTAAGCAATTGACACCAAATTTGAAACCCAAAACCCGCCCAGTAAACCTCTCGATCAATCCTTTCCTCAGCAACGAACATACGCAATTTCTTGTTGCCGACATCTAGTTCTGGCTTGCTCATGGCCATACTTGGCCAAGTTGCAGTTATCATCGTAGAAAATTTGTCCCAGTCCTCTTTAAAATAGTACCAATAATTACGAAAGTGCCTGCATGCTCTGTGCGTATTCAAGGCGTTCTTAACCGTATCCTCTGAAACGTAGGCCTCTTCATGCTCTAGCGGACCAAGCACGGGAACGATTTGAATGACTATAGGAAAAGCACTTTTAAATCTCAATGTCGTCGTGACAAGAGGTCCTTCGCTTTCCCAATGCAATATGCAACCACCATCGCTAGGAAAAAATAAAAACAACTTATTTTTATTGGTTAATCTAAACTCAATCCTACTATCTTCACCGTTATAATTTGTCGCCACATTTTCTAAGGATACGCTTATCTGTTGTTCTGGAATACGATGACCGAGACCAAATTTCCCGTCAGGCAATGGAACTCGTTCAGCTTTGAGACGCCTAGCTCTTCGTAGAGCAACATCCAATATTCTGAAGGCACTAATAACGGTGGATTTTCCAGCATTATTCGCCCCAACTAAAATATTGGTCTCAGCTAAACTTACGGAATAATCACTAAGAGCCTTAAAATTTTTAAATTTAACGGAGCTAATCCTTACTTCCGACAATTTCTTCTCCTATTAGGCCCAATCATGGCACTGTTTTGCGTCGTTTCTCGACGCTACCGATTCGCCATCATTCTGTCTAGTGACAACGCCTCGTGCTTAATGTTGATGTCAGAAAGCGCGTAACCGCCGACATCCTCCATCGCAGAGGGCAACCCACTTTTTGCAAAGCTTAAATGGACTCCTATGGCGATGCCTGCGCCATTACAGGTTGCAACCTACCCGCTGTGCTCGAGGCCGCACACGTCACACGCAGGCACTAACGATCATGACCCCATTTGGCCGGTTTTGCCGCTGGTCACAGGCAACTATGGGTCGTCTGCTACCTGTCGCCACGGCAGCTTTTGGCGGATTCCTACCTATTCTCGACGGAGGGGATGATCAACAACGTTCGAATTCGGGAGGTTTACCATTCCGTATGCGGCTCTGAATTACTTGCAGTCCGACAAAGTGCTGACATCTAAAAAATCCCGAGTTCGATTCCACCGAACGCCATAACTAGCTGATTTATTTATAGTTACTTGTTGGGGTACGCCGAATTTTCCAACGAACTCCAGATGTCCGAAAAACCTAGCCCCGCCGAAACATACCGTTCGTCTGGTGCCGCACCACATAGATCAACAACTTAGGCTCACCGAAAGGTGGGCCTTTTTTGTTTTCTGGGTTTAGTTCCTGATTTGGTCACAGCTTTGGTCACAGCTTTGGTCACAGCTTCTCAGTTTATTGTAGCTGACGGGAGCCGTGGATTCGAAAGGCCATCGGTGGTTGCACGCGGGTTATGCAGCGACTCCAACAGCATCTGAACACAGGCAAATCAAATGGGTGGGGCGGAGGAATTGCCTGGAAGAGCCTTTCAGACAGGGCTAAAGGGCTTTGCTTCAGGTATTTAAACCTCAGGCTTGAGGCCACTTTTCTTAGCAAAGAAAACCACCAGCACTTCGATGATCTTCGCCTCAATGGCATTGAAGATCACTTCTTGCCCCTTGCTGGCCAGCTTCAACTTGTGGCGAAGACGAAGGATAACGCCGGTTAGAGCAACACCAGCCAAGCCAGCCAAGCCGACTCCAACCGGGTACATAATCGGAGTTGCAGAAATGATGCCTGCAGACATCAACCAACCAGTGATGCCAGTAGCGCCTACAGTGGTACCGAAATAGCCGGCGCTACCGATGATCGCTGTCGCTATGCCAGAAGCAGACAAGGCGCCAACGCCCAAAAGAGCTCCCGATCCGAGCAGCAACGACGAGATAGCGGCGGAGCTCAGATAGGTACCACCAACGTATCCGCCCGCGCTGGAGACGATTAGGCCACCAGCCGCATGGGGCACAAGGGAGCCGCCTGCTGCCAGGGCGGAGATGATCGGAATTAATGGTAAAGCCATACTTCGAAGCCTCTACTCTGGTACCCAATTATCACCGAATGATAGCAAGAGGATGGCCCTTGCAATTTATTACAGAGCTTCACCGCGCAGTTGGTGTCGACAACCGCCACTTCGTAAGAGCCAGCAATTGGGCGTAAGCACTCATTACGAAACGTCTGCTCAAGACCGCTTTCTGCCCAGCGCGATAGGCAGAAATCGGCCAATTGCTGCCGCCCGCAAATGGCCCAGAGTGTGTAAAAACGCCCGGACAAACCCTTGCTATGATTTCTGAGAATCTCATCGCAGGGGGAACCCATGAAACGGTTTATCCAGGGTGAACACCGAGGTCAAAGTACCTTACTTCCCGAAAGCCTCGACGACTACGTCAGCGAAACCAATCCGGTGCGCGTGGTCGATGTCTTCGTCGATGAACTCGACCTAGCCAAACTGGGTTTCGATAGCGTCATTCCAGCCGAAACCGGCAGACCTGCTTATCACCCTGCGATCCTGCTGAAGATCTATATCTACGGCTACCTAAACCGTATTCAATCGAGTCGACGTCTTGAGCGAGAAGCTCAGCGTAACGTCGAGTTGATGTGGTTAACCGGGCGCCTGATGCCCGACTTCAAGACCATCGCCAACTTCCGAAAAGACAACAGCAAATCCATTCGCGGTGTCTGCCGCCAGTTCGTTTTGCTCTGCCAGCAGTTGGGGTTGTTTAGCGAAAACCTGATTGCCATCGACGGCAGTAAATTCAAGGCGGTGAACAACCGCGACCGCAACTTCACCAGCGCCAAACTGAAGCGGCGCATGGAAGAAATCGAGGCGAGCATCAGCCGTTATTTGGCCGCGCTCGATGCGGCTGATCGACAGATCCCTAGCGCCTCCAAGCCAGACACGGTGAGCTTGGAAGATAAAATCGCCAAGCTCAAAGCACAGATGAAAGAGCTTCAGGGGATTGAGTCTCAGCTCAACGAATCGCCAGATAAACAAGTTTCGCTGACCGACCCGGATGCCCGTTCGATGATGACGCGCGGCAGCGGGATCGTTGGCTACAACGTGCAGACGGCTGTCGATACGCAGCACCATTTAATCGTTGCTCACGAGGTCACCAACAGAGGTTCTGACCGTGACCAACTCAGTTCAATGGCGAAGCAGGCTCGTGAAGCCATCGGCGTAGAAACGCTGTCGGTAGTTGCCGACCGAGGCTACTTCAAAGGCGAAGAAATCCTGGCCTGTCACGACGCAAGCATCACCGCCTACGTGCCGAAGCCGATGACTTCAAGCGCCAAAGCTGATGGCCGATTCAACAAAGATGCCTTCGTGTATAACGCGACGAAAAACGAATACACCTGCCCGGCGGGAGAGGCACTGATCTGGCGATTCTCCAGCGTTGAGAAAGGCTTGTATATGCACTGCTACTGGAGTTCAAAGTGCCAGAGTTGCACGCTGAAAACCCAGTGCACGCCAAGCACAAATCGTCGAGTAAGGCGTTGGGAACATGAAGCTGTGCTGGAGGAAATGCAGCGTCGGTTGAACCAAGCACCAGAGATGATGAAGGTTCGAAAACGGACAGTTGAGCATCCCTTCGGGACGCTCAAGCAATGGATGGGGGCAACGCACTTCCTGACTCGAAAACTGAACGGGGTGAGTGCGGAGATGAGCTTGAATGTGCTCGCCTATAACTTGAAGCGGGTTATGAAAATCATCGGTACAGAAGGCTTGCTGAAGGCGATGGCGGCGTAAAAGCCGCAGCTTTTACTGCTGCAAGTGGTGCCAAAGCGCTTCATAAACGCTCTGACGCGCTATCGGCGCCGATCTTGGCAAATGTTCGGGAAATCGCCTCGCCCAAGAGCGCTGGGCTTAGGCATCCAACATACTGAAAGTGTTTTTACACACTCTGGGCCGCTTTCGGCCAGAACCATTCACCCGATACTTTCCCATCTCAGATAGCGCACTGGCGTTAGCGATATTCGGAGCTAGCCATACCTGTCTACTGCTCAAGCATTAAACTGCGCCATAGGATCACTGTTGGTGCAACAGGTGAGAGGTCTGTTTGCTGCAGTACCTGTTTTGGCAACTCAATTGCAGTCAACTCGCTCAGGCCGGATGAGGAGTCTGGTGTGCTAAAAGTTGCTCGGGCACTTCGGTAGTCATCGATGGGCGGGTAGTCATTTGATCGTAACCACGACCTTGCCTTTGGCTCGTCCCTGTTCGACGTATTTCAGCGCCTCTGCCGTTGATTCAAAGGGAAACGTTCGATCAATCACCGGATTGATGATACCCGCCTCAACCAGCGCGCTGATTTGGTGCAGTTGGGCGCCGTTGGCGCGCATGAACACGAACGTGTACCTAATGCCCTGCTTACGTGTCTTGCGCCGAATGCCGAGGCTCAGCAGACGCATTACCTGCCGCAATGGCCAGGATAATCCTTGCTCCTGTGCGAATAGCGCAGTGGGCGGCCCTGAGATGGAAATCAGCTGACCGCCGGGCTTGAGGACCTTGAGTGACTTTTTCAGGACATCGGTGCCAAGGCTGTTCAACACCACGTCGTAGCCGTGCAAGACATCTTCGAAATTCTGCTTTTTGTAGTCGATGACCACGTCAGCCCCCAGCGCCTTGACCCATTCGACATTCGCGGTGCTGGTGGTTGTGGCGACAAAGGCACCCAGGTATTTGGCAAGCTGGATGGCAACGTTGCCGACGCCGCCGGAGCCAGCATGAATCAACACCTTCTGGCCCGGTTGCAGGCGGGCGGTGTCGACCAGCACTTGCCAGGCCGTCAGTGCCACCAAGGGCAGGGACGCGGCTTGCGCCATGCTGGTATTGGCCGGTTTCAGGGCGATCGCGTTCTCGTCCACGGCAATCCTTTCGGCGAACGTGCCGATCCGTGCTTCCGGCGGGCGAGCGTAAACCTCGTCACCCGGTTTGAAGCGTGTCACTTTAGAGCCGACCGTCACCACGACGCCCGCCAGGTCGTTGCCCAGAATCAGCGGAAACGAGTAGGGCAGGATCAGCTTGAATTCGCCTGTGCTGATCTTCGAGTCCAGCGCGTTGACACTGCTGGCATGGACCTCGATCAAGACGTCGCGGCCCCCCACTTCAGGGGCTGGCGCTTCGCCGAGGCGTCCGGGTTGCTTGCCGTAGCGATCA
Source organism: Pseudomonas sp. NFX224 (assembly GCF_048565165.1). Classification (NCBI taxonomy): domain Bacteria; kingdom Pseudomonadati; phylum Pseudomonadota; class Gammaproteobacteria; order Pseudomonadales; family Pseudomonadaceae; genus Pseudomonas; species Pseudomonas sp. NFX224. The sequence continues at coordinate 2,699,047 of NZ_CP183416.1, forward strand.
ATCAGAAAGGCTTTCATCGAGGTGCGGCTCTTGTCGGTTGTAGGGAGGGTAGCCGGGGCGTGGTCAGGCATCGAGGAACGCCTGCGCCTTGGCGACAAAATCAACGTGGTGCTGGAAAATCCCGCCGTGTCCGGCATCCTGATAAATCACCAGTTCTGCGTTGGGGATTCGCTTGGCCAGTTCAAACGAATTGACGCTGAGCACCATGATGTCGGTGTCGCCGTTGACGACCAGCGTCGGTGACTGCAAGCGCCCAAGGTCTTGCGGCGGCTGTTTGCCCCACGCGGTGATCGCTTTCAACTGGCGCAGGAAAGCGCGGGGCGTCGGGCCTTGGTCGCGATTGTTTTTGCGAGTTTGCAGGCGCTGCAAATACTGCGAGGCAGATCGACGCCCGTTGGCCGTAGACGTGAAGAACAGATAGAACTTCGGATCGCGCAGGGTCAGCAGGCCTTTGAGGATCAATGGCCACGTCACCGCGCCAACCTTGTCGATATCGCTGCCGCCGGCAGGCCCGGTGCCGGTCAGAATCAACCGCCGCACCAGTTCAGGCGCCTTCAGAGCGATGTCCTGAGCGACGAAACCGCCGAGGGAGAAGCCGAGCACATCAACGGTGTCCAGCCCCAGCGCGCGGATCAACTGGATGGCATCGTCAGCCATCTCGCCGACGGTCAGTGGCGCGGTTCCACCCGAGCCGCCGATGCCGCGATAGTCGGTGGTGATGACGCGTCGGGTTTGCGCCAGGCCATCGATGATCGCGGGGTCGAAGTTGTCCAGCACCGCCCCCCAATGGTTGAACAGTACGAGGGGTACACCGGCAGTGGGGCCGATATTGCGGTAGGCGAATGGAATACCGTTTACGGTAATCGACTGGTTCGCCGCGTGGATGAACGACGTCGGCGAACCCGAAGGCGGATTTGTTTGTGCTGAATTCATGACTACTCCGGATTGCAGGACGGATTCGGTTCAGCGCCTTGCGCCTGCAGCGAATCCGCCGCACATGCTCGCTATCTGAAAATCACTCTGGAGTCTGGTAACGCTGAGCAACCGCAGACTGACGGATTTGGCCGATCAGACCCAGACGTGCGCCCTGCAGGACATCCCAGCGCTCCGCCTCGTGCAGCGGCGGAATGGTCACGGGTTCGCGACGATCGAAGCCCACGAGAGCGGCATCCACCAGATCGCCCACTTCCATGATTTCGCTCAGGGTGTTGATGTCGACGCCGGAGCGATCCCAGATTTCTGTGCGCGTGGCCGCCGGCAGCACGGCCTGCACGTAGACGCCCTGAGGCGACAACTCCAGGCTCAAACCTTGGGACAGGAACAGCACAAAGGCCTTGGTCGCGCCGTAGACCGTCATGCCGAATTCCGGCGCGAGGCCTACCACCGAACCGATGTTGATGATCGCACCGTCACCGGTCTTGACCAGACGTGGAGCGACGGCGCTGGCCAGCCGCACCAGCGCGGTGGTGTTGAGGGCGACAAGTTGCGCCACTTTGTCGGTGCTTTGCTCGACGAAATGGCCGGACAGCGCGGCACCGGCGTTATTGACGAGGATGCCGATGCGGGCGTCGTCGCGCAGACGGTTTTCAACGACGGTCAGATCGCCGGATTGAGTCAGGTCTGCCGGGATCACATCGACGGCGACTTCATGTTCACCGCGCAAGCCTGCGGCCAGTGCGTCCAGGCGCGCCTGATCGCGAGCGACCAGCACCAGATCGTGGCCGCGTTGCGCAAAGCGTTCGGCGTAGACGGCGCCAATGCCGGTGGAGGCGCCAGTGATCAGAACAGTAGGGCGAGTGCTCATGGGGTATCTCTCTTTGAGGAGGTGAGAAACAGAACGCGCTTAGCTTGCGCTGACGCTCGATTCAGCCAGTGTCGGGTAGTCGATGTAGCCTGCCGCGCCGCCGCCATAGAGGGTGGCAGGATTGAACGCGGACAACGGCGCGCCACGTTTCAGGCGTTCCACCAGATCCGGATTGCCAATGAACGGGCGACCGAAGGCGATCAGGTCGGCCTGGTCTTCAGCGAGCCGCGAGGTGGCCAGATCGAGGTCATAGCCGTTGTTGGCGATGTAGGTGTTTTTGAAGCGCTGGCGCAGGGCGGCGAAATTGAAGGGCGCCACGTCACGCGGACCGCCGGTAGCGCCTTCGACCACATGTAGGTAAACCACGCCACGGGCGTCGAGTTGTTCGACGAGGTAATCGAATTGCGCCTGCGGATCACTGCTGGATACGCCATTGGCCGGCGACACCGGCGACAGGCGAACACCGGTGCGGTCTGCACCGATTTCACTGACTACAGCCGCCGTCACTTCGAGCAACAGACGCGCGCGATTTTCAATCGAGCCGCCGTAAGCATCGGTGCGCAGATTGGTGTTGTCCTTGAGGAATTGATCGAGCAGGTAGCCGTTGGCACCGTGAATTTCCACGCCATCGAAGCCAGCGGCGATCGCGTTGGCCGCCGCCTGGCGGAAGTCGTTGACGATGCCCGGCAGTTCACTGATGTCCAGTGCGCGCGGCTCAGATACGTCTTCGAAGTGGTTGTTGACGAACACTTTAGTGGCGGCGCGCAGCGCAGAAGGGGCCACCGGGGCGGCGCCGTTTTCTTGCAGGTCGACGTGCGAGACGCGGCCGACATGCCACAGTTGCAGGAAGATTATTCCGCCCTTGGCATGCACAGCGTCGGTCACGCCGCGCCAGCCGTCGATCTGTGCCGGTGTATAGATCCCCGGGGTGTCCTGATAACCCTGGCCCTGTCGGGAGATTTGCGTGGCTTCGCTGATCAGCAAACCGGCGCTGGCGCGCTGGCTGTAATAGGTCGCCGCGAATTCGCTGGGGACGAAACCTTGACCGGCGCGGTTGCGTGTCAGCGGCGCGAGAACGACGCGGTTCGACAGAGTGAGATTGCCCAGCGTGCAAGGGGAGAACAGGGTTTGCTCGGTCATCTGATGTTTCTTCCGTGGCCGTTGATGAAGGTCGATGGGGCGAGCAATTAGGATGATGATCGAAATCTAAACTGTCAACGGTTTTGATTATGGACAACATCTATGTATTATCGGGCGCAGGATTTCCCCGGAAACACGAGGTATTGCACGTGAGAGTGACCAAGGCCCAGGCGCAGGCCAATCGAGAGCACATCGTTGAAACGGCCTCAGAGCTGTTCCGTGAGCGCGGCTTTGACGGCGTCGGCGTGGCCGATCTCATGGCTGCCGCCGGTTTTACCCATGGCGGTTTCTACAAACACTTCGGGTCGAAGGCCGACCTAATGGCCGAAGCCTCGGCGTGCAGTCTGGCCAAATCGCTGACCGGCGCTCAGGCACTGGATGTCCCGGGCTTCATCAAGGTCTACGTGAACAGAGAGCATCGCGACGGACGTGGTGACGGTTGCACCATGGCCGCGTTGGGCGGCGACGCGGCGCGCCAGTCAGATGAGGTGAAAGCGACATTTGCCCAAGGCATTGAGCACACCCTGCAAACCCTGGGCGAGAAGTACCCGACAGGGCCGGAGGCCGAGGCGGGTGAGGGGCGCAAGAAGATGATCGACCTGCTGTCGCGGGCCGTCGGCGCTATTATCCTGTCGCGTGCCTGCCCGGATGATTGCGCACTTGCTGATGAAATTCTTGAGGTGTGCCGGGCAGAAATGGTTGCTTCATTGCCGGTCGATGACGTGAAAACGGTGTAGAGACGCATTCATTGAAAGCCCAGATTCCGTAGAATTGCGATGTTGATTCTCGGAGCATATGGGCATTTTGACCAAAACCATGGGGCGCGAATGACGGCTTTTGGCCGTTCTCTGCCCGTCGCGAGAGGCAGAAAGCGGCCGTCTGTTGCCTGTTGCCATGGCAGCTTTTCGCGGATTCCTGCCTATTCTCTACGGAAGGGATGATCGACAACGTTTGAATTCAGGAGGTGTACCATTCGTATGCGGCTCTGAATTACTTGCAGACTGACAACGTGCTGACCTCTAAAAAATCCCGAGCTTGATTCCACCGAACGCCATAACTAGCTGATTTATTTATAGTTACTAGTTGGGGTACGCCGAATTTTCCAGCGAACTCCAGACGCCCGAAAAACCTAGTCTCGCCGAAACATACCGTTCGTCTGGTGCCGCACCATACAAAACAAAGCCCTCGTAGCAATACGAGGGCTTTGTTGTTTCTGCCGTTTAAAAAAACCGGCTCTTAGTGACCCGCGCTTTGCCCACCATCGACGTGCAGGATTTCGCCAGTGACGAACTTGGCGTTGTCCAGGTACACGACCGCTTGTGCGATGTCTTCAATCTCGCCCATGCGCCCGACCGGGTGCAGTGCGCCGAGTGCGGCGTGGGTTTCTTCGCCGTGCATCGGGGTTTTGATGATGCCCGGGCTCACCGCGTTTACACGGATGCCGCGCTTGGCGTACTCGATGGCCAGGGAGCGGGTTGCCGCGTTCAGGCCACCTTTGGTCAGCGAGGCCAGTACCGACGGTACGCCGTCGATCGCGTGGTCCACCAGGCTGGTGGTGATGTTGACGATGTGGCCGCTGCCGTGTTTTTCCATCTCGTTGATGGCCAGTTGAGTGATGTAGAAGAAGCCGTTGAGGTTCACCGACAACACGTTGGCGTAGTCTTCGGCGGTGTACGCGGTGAACGGTTTGGCGATGAAGATGCCGGCATTGTTGACCAGGGTGTCGATACGGCCGAAACGGGCAATCGCTTCACGGATGACGCGCTGGGCGGTTTCCGGTTCGCCGATGTCGCCGGCCACGGTGAGGATGTCCGGATCGGTGGACGGTTTGATCGAACGCGACGTGGCGACGATCTGGTAACCGAGTTCACGGAAGGCCTTGACCATGCCATCGCCGAGACCTTGGGATGCGCCAGTGATGACAACGACTTTTTTCGAATTGCTCATGATGAAATCCTCAGACAATAAAAAGTGGGGTAGAACATTTGTGAGTCAGGCTTCGGCGGAGGCCTGGGCCATTTGTCGCAACATCTGTTCGTAGTACTCGATCGATTGCGAACCGGACACCAGGTGACGGCCGTTCAGCACCATGGCCGGGACAGAGTTAATGCCGTGCTGCCGGTAAAACGCCTCAAGTTCACGTACCTCGTCGGCAAACGCGCCCGACGCCAACACCTCGCGTGCACGGTCCTCGTCCAACCCGGCTTCTCCTGCCAGCCGCACCAGCGTCTGCTGATCACTCGGGTTCTGGCCTTCGCTGAAGTAAGCGCGAAGCAGGATCTTCTTCAGCGCCACCTGACGCCCTTCCTCCAATGCCCAAAGCAACAAACGGTGAGCGTCGAAGGTGTTGTAGAAGTGGGTGCGCTTCTCCAGGTCGAACTTGAAGCCGATGGCATTGCCGCGTTCGATCTGCATCGCTTTGCCATTGGCGACGTCCTGGGCGGTACGTCCGTATTTGCGCATCAAGTGCTCGACGGCTTTCTCGCCTTCGGCCGGCATGCTCGGGTTCAGCTCGAAAGGCTTGTAGGTCAGCTCAACCGAAACCTCACCGGCCACGTTCTCGATCGCCCGTTCCAGCGCCGCTGCTCCCAGTGCGCACCAAGGGCACACCACATCGGAGACGAAATCGATGGTCACCGACGGCGTCATGACTGCCCCTCTTCCGCCAGTTGCTTGCGGTATTGGGTGGTGGTGATCCCGGCGTAGCCCCAGTTATCGGTGTCGACTTCCTCGATCACGATGTGGGTCAGGTCAGGGCGTTTGTTGAGCACGCGCTCCAGTGTTTCAGTGATCTCGGCAATCACCTGAGCTTTCTGCTCAGTGGTAACGCCATCGCGGGTGATGCGCACGCTTACGAAAGGCATGAGGGAAACTCCAGTGACCTTCCCGTCGGGATGATGGGAGAGGCGTTGGAGCTCAATGTATGGCGTTAGCTGGAGGGGATAAAGGTGGGGGCGGGAACTACATTCGTTACGTGGTGTAATGAGTTATTCAGCGACTTGAGCCGGCACAAAAAATCAGGCGGGTCTTCTTCCTGCCTCGGATACTTCCGACAATCTTGCAGGGCATCGTCTTTCAAAAAATCCTGTAGCGATTTCTTTCAGGCGTAAAAAAACCCCGAACCAGTCGTAATCTTGTTCACTTAACCGATAGAGCAAACAACCGAAAACCTGTGGCGAGGGAGCTTGCTCCCGCTGGACTGCGCAGCAGTCCCATTTTCAGGGCCGCTTCGCGCCCCAACGGGAGCAAGCTCCCTCGCCACAGATTCAGTGTTCGTCCTTAAGTGAACAGCATTGCGAACCAGTCGGGGTTTCAATCGAGCTGGATAACTCAACCCATCATCAGAAAATATTGATCGGGTAATCCACGAACACACGCACTTCGTTGCCGCTGACGTTGTACTCGCTCGACTTCTGCGACACGCGCAGGATCGAGCTGCGCAGTTTCACGCTCAGGTCTTTGGCCGGGCCGCTTTGTACGACGTACTTGAACTGGTTGAAAATTTCGCGCTCGGTGCCGCCTTCGCTGGTGGAAGTGGTGATGTTGTCACCGCGTACGTAGGCGAAGTTGTAGCTCAGGCCTGGTACACCGAAGGTGCTGAAGTCCAGGCCGTAGCCCAGTTGCCAGCTGCGTTCGTCTTCAGCGTTGAAGTCGGACCAGTAGGAGTTGGCCAGGTAGATGGTGTTGCCACCGTCGCCAACGCGGTTCTGGTCTTTCTGGTAGCCGCCGTAGGCGTAGCCCAGGTTGCTGTCGCCGGTGCTGCGCTGGTGCGCGAGCGTGAACGAGTGCGGACCAGTGGCGTAGATGGCTGCCAGGCTCCAGATTTTGTTGTCGTCGCCGGTAGCGCCGACATCGCTGACGTAGGAGTCGTCCAGCTTGGTACGGTAGCCGTTGAAGTCCAGGGTCAGGGACTGATCCTTGGCCAGCGGGAACACGTAGTTGGCGTTCACGTATTGCTTCTTCAGCACATCTTCGACGTCGGAGGCGTACAGGGAAGCCTTGAACTGTTCGGTGAACTGGTAGCTACCGCCCAATACGTTGATCGACTTCAAGCCACCACTGTCACGGCCTTCAGCGCTTTTACGCGATTCTGCAGTGAAGCGACCGGCATTCAGCTCCAGACCCTTGATCTCCTTGGAGGTGATCAGAGTACCGGTGTAGCTTTCCGGCAGCAGACGCGAGTTGTCGTAGCTCAATACCGGCAAGGCCGGCATTTGGTCACCGTAGGTCAGTGTGGTGCTGGACAGGCGGAATTTGACCGCCGCGCCGCCCTTGGACAGGTCGTCCGCTGCGTTGCCGCTGTCGCCTTGTTTGAAGAAGTCGATACCGCCGGCGCCGCTTTTGCCTTTGCCGCCGTCCAGACGCAGTGCGTACAGACCGAAGGCATCCACACCCACACCGATGGTGCCTTGGGTGAAACCAGACGAGAACGTACCGATGGCCGCTTGGCCCCACTCGGCTTTGTCGTCGTTGCCGTCTTTGTAATCACGGTTCATGTAGGCATTGCGCAGCAGCACTTTGAGGCTGCTGTCTTCAACAAATCCCTTGGATTCGGCCTGGTCATTAGCCATGGCCTGTGTAGCGCTCAAAATCCCCAGAGCGATCAGGCTGATTCGCTTGTTCAACATGTTGTTTTCCTTATTACGGGTTGAAACGCGCTGTGTCGAACGGCTGAAACGGCACTATCGCGCTCTTTTTTCGTTCCACAATCAAAAAGGCCCGCACACGAGTTCTCGTGGCGGGCCTTTTTCTTATTTTTTGGACATGGCGGTTTGCCACAGGCGTTGGGCCGAATCGTAGCTGCGGTGCTCACCCTGTGTCAATTTCATGAATCGTCTAGAAATAGGCGAAAATCATCTAAGAATCTGCTTTACGTAGCAGAAAATTCAACCTGGCTGCGTTTTAACAGGCAATTTCAGTGCAGCTATTCCCACTGGAACTCTACCACCGTCGCACCGACGATCCGAACAACCCGACCATTTCCTTACTCACCGGGCCTGCAATGCTCCCGCAACCGCAGCCTGTTCCTGACCTGGAAAGCGGAAATGGGCTGGTATGCCGACAACCTCAACACCACCGTGCTTCCGGGTTATGGCCGCTGGGACGCGCTGGCTGGCTTGCGCCAGAAGGATTGGGACTTGCGCGCGGAGCTGAACAACATCAGCGACAAGACGTATGACTCGTCGGCCACCAGTGCGGCGCAAATTCAACCGGGTGCTCCGCGTAGCGTGGTGGTGACCGGGACCTACAGTTTCTAGATACAAGATCTAAAGCCAAAAAAAAGCGCTGCCCTCCCGGCAGCGCTTTTTCTTGATCAATCCGTTGTTTTTCTTCTTATCCTTCCATCACATCCCACAACGCATCCAGTTCTGCTTCGCTGAATAATCCAGCGGGGTAGCGCTCGATCATTGTCCGGCGCGGATCAGTTTCACTGATCGGACGCGTTCCATTGGACTTGAACCAGTGCGCCAGAATCTGGAGCGATTCGCTGTTTACCGCCAGGGGATGCATTGCCGGCTCGCTCACTACATTCACTTCGGCGTTCATTTCAGCGCTCTCTCCCGGTTTGTGAGCGGCTAACTTATCCAAGGTTTATGACAGAACAACTAAGTTCTCCCCCTCCCCGTTTTGCACCCTGAGCGATACAAGAGCTATGCCAATGTGTCCGAATTGTCGACCTGCGGGTACGAAAAAGCCCGCAGTCCTTGAGGGCTGCGGGCTTCGTACGAGGCAGTGCGCGAAAACGTTTGCCTGATCGATTTCACAATCAACTCAAGCTGTTACAACTGCACTCACTCTTTGTGCGGCGCCGGCTGTTGTTGGGTAAGGCAGTGGATATTACCGCCCCCCAGTAACAGTTCACGGCCAGGCACCATGACCACTTCGTGCTGCGGGAACAGGTTCTGCAAAATCTCTTTTGCCGGACCGTCCAGCGGGTCGTCGAAGCTCGGGGCAATGATGCCGCCATTGACGATCAGGAAGTTCACGTAGGACCCGGCCAGGCGTACCGACGGATTGCGCTCCTGAGTGCCGTCCACCGGATCGACACCGGCGCACTCTTCATCGGTCGCATACAGCGGCCCCGGAATCGGCATTTTGTGCACCGTGAAGGGGCGCCCCTTGGCGTCCGTGCTGCTTTGCAGCACTTTCATGGCCGCCTGGCAGCGCGGGTAGTTCGGGTCCTGCGGATCATCGGTCCACGCCAGCAGCACTTCACCCGGACGCACATAGCAGCAGAAATTATCCACATGGCCATCGGTTTCGTCGTTGAACAAACCGTCCGGCAGCCAGATGATTTTATCCACAGCCAGATTCGCGCTGAGCACCGCTTCGATGTCTGCACGGTTCAGGTGCGGATTGCGATTGCGGTTGAGCAGGCATTCTTCGGTGGTGATCAACGTGCCTTCGCCGTCGACGTGGATCGAGCCGCCTTCGAGCACGAAGCCCTCGGTGCGGTAGCGCGAACTGCGCTCAATCTCGAGGATCTTGCCACCGACCTGCGAATCACGGTTCCACGGCGAGTACAGGCCACCGTCGAATCCACCCCAGGCGTTGAAGTCCCAGTTCACGCCACGGACTTCGCCGCCGTTATTGATGACAAACGTCGGGCCGGTATCGCGGACCCAGGCGTCGTCGCTGGACATCTCGACAACGCGGATATTCGGCACGTCGAGGCGGGCGCGGGCGTTTTCGTACTGGCCGGCGGATACCGCCACGGTGACCGGTTCGAAACGGGCGATGGCCTTGGCCACCGCCACGTGCGCGGCTTGCGCCGGTTTGCCACCCAGGCGCCAGTTGTCCGGGCGCTCGGGCCAGATCATCCAGGTCTGGGTTTGCGGTGCCCACTCGGCCGGCATGTAAAAGCCGTCTGCGCGAGGGGTGCTGTTCAAAGTGGTCATGGCAGTCAGGACTCCAGGGATCCGTCGAGGGTTTTGAGAGCACCATACAGGTTCGGACGACGGTCGCGGAAGGAGCCCCAGGCGCTGCGTGTGTGTTCGAGGTTGTCGAGGTCGAAGCTGTGGACCAGCACACCCTCTTCGGTCTCGTTGAGTTCCTGCACTTTCTCGCCGAACTGGTTGGCGATAAACGACGAACCGTAGAAGGTAATGTCGTAGCCGTCCTGCTCTTCGTTGCCGATGCGGTTGCTGGCGATCAGCGGCATCAGGTTGGCGCCGGCATGGCCCTGTTGCACGCGCTGCCAGTGATCGCGGGACGAAATGGTCTTGTCGTGCGGCTCGCTGCCGATGGCGGTCGGGTAGAACAGGATTTCCGCGCCTTGCAACGCCATGCTGCGCGCGGCCTCAGGAAACCACTGGTCCCAGCAGATGCCCACGCCGATTTTCGCGTAACGGGTGTTCCACACCTTGAAACCGGTATCGCCTGGGTTGAAGTAGTACTTTTCGTGGTAACCAGGGCCGTCCGGGATGTGGCTTTTACGATAAATCCCGAGGTTGCTGCCGTCGGCATCGATGATCGCGATGCTGTTGAAACGCGCACGGCCCGCCAGCTCGTAGAAGCTGATCGGCAGCACCACTTGCAGTTCTTTGGCCACTTTCTGGAAGTGCTTGATGGCGACGTTGTCTTCAACCGTCGTGGCCAGTTGCAGGTAATCCGGGTTCGGCTTCTGGCAGAAGTACGGCGCCTCGAACAGTTCCTGGATCAGGATGATCTGCGCGCCTTTGGCGGCAGCTTCACGGACCAGTCTTTCGGCAACTTCGATGTTGCCTTCCAGGTCCCAGGAACAGGCCATCTGAGTGGCGGCGACGGTAACGATACGGCTCATGGATCATCTCCGGGCAAGTGCTTGACGGTCGGGCATGGGTATCCACGCCTTGGCAATGGCGACTTTATAGCCGATAAAAATCGGCTTTAGAAGTGACAAATGTGCATTCCGTCTAATTTTACGCACTTAAACCCGATAACAATCGAGTTAAAACCCCGAAAACTGCAGGAGCGAGCCTGCTCGCTTCTGCAGGGGTTCTGTGTTTACAGGCCTTCGGCGAGTACCTTCGAGAGCATGTCGACAAAGAAATCCACGCTCTGGCGCGACGTCACCATCGGCGGCTTGATCTTCAGCACGTTCAGGTAATCACCGGTCGGTTGCATGAAAATCCCCAGCTCACGCAAGCGATCGCACAGCGCGGTGGTTTCCTCGGTCGCCGGCTCCAGCGTCTCGCGGTTGCGGATCAACTCAACGCCCAGATAGAAGCCCGAACCATGCACCGCGCCCACTAGCGGATGAATATCGATCAGCGCTTCAAGGCGCTCCTTGAAATACCCGCCAACAACCTGGGCGTTCTCCCAGAGTTTTTCTTCTTCCATCACATCCAGCACCGCCATGCCGACCTGGCAACTCACCGGACTGCCGCCGGCCGATGAGAAGAAATACCCTTCGGCCTCCAGCGCTTCGGCGATTTCCCGGCGGGTGATCACCGCGCCAAGCGGCTGGCCGTTGCCCATGCCTTTGGCCATGGTGATGATGTCCGGCACCACGCCCTGCTCTTCAAAGCCCCAGAAGAAATGGCCCATGCGCCCGTAGCCGACCTGCACTTCGTCGGCGATGCACACACCGCCCTGAGCGCGGACCATGGCATAGACCTGCTTCAAGTAACCCGGTGGCAACGAGATGCCACCGGCATTGCCATACACCGGTTCGCAGATGAAACCGGCCAATTGACGCTTCTGTTCAGCGATTTTCGCCAGGTTGTGCTCGACGCTACGCACGTAGTCCGGCGCGCTGTCCGGGCCACGGAATTCCCCGCGATAGGTGTTCGGCGCAATAACCGGATGCACCCAGTCCGGACGGCTGCTCAGTGCCTTGGGGTTGTCCGCAATAGAGGTTGATACCGCGTCAGCGCCTACCGTCCAGCCGTGATAGGCCTCCAGCACGCTGAGCATGTCGCGCCCGCCGCTGTAGGCCCATGCCAGACGGATCGCCAAGTCATTGGCCTCGCTGCCACTGTTGACCAGGAACACGCGGTCCATGGAATCCGGCGCCAGCTTCAGCAAGCGCTCGGAAAACTCGGCGACCGCTGCATAGTTGAACCGCGAGTTGGTGTTGAGCAGCGACCACTGGCGACTGGCGACCGCAGCCATGCGCGGATGCCCGTGCCCCAGCACCGCAACGTTGTTGAGCATGTCGAGATAGGAACGGCCCTGCATGTCGATCAGGTGGTTGCGCCAGCCGCGCTCGATGCGCGGCGGGTCGACGTAATAGTGTTTTTGCGTGCGGGCGAAACTGGCATCGCGACGAGCCAGCAAGGTCTGCGAGTCGAGCTCTGCCTCAGCATCGCAGGCCAGCCCCAGCAAGGCGGCGGGCGACGGGCACAGCGCTTGCCAGGCTGCGGCGCGCGACGGCGTACAGAACAGCGGTGCATCGATCGCCGAACCACGGCACAACTGCACGATCAACGGCCCGCTGACCGAGCCCAACACTTGGCCTTTGACCAACGCCGCGCCGCTGTGCAGCGATGGCGTCAGGCCCCACAATCGCACGCTCAATTGCGGGCCATCCAGTTGCAGCACACCCTGCAACGGTTGATGAACAACACCGGCAAACGGCGCCTCGACTGCCGTGCCATGGGGCACGCGCAACTCGACATGTAGCGCACAGGTGTCCGGTTCGTTGGCGCTGTCCGACCGGGTACGGGACAACCGATATTGCCCGTAACGACTGGCCGCCAGTTCATGGACGGCGGCAGCTTCATTGAGCAGGCGCTGATCGACCCCTTCCTGTTCCCAGTTCCCTGCCTCGAAATGCGGGCTGAGGACGCCCAGATCGATCAAGGCAAATTCGCGTCCCACCAGGCTCGGCAACAGCGGCGCAAAACCTTCGCTGACAATACCCGGCAGGTTCTGGCCAACCGCGGTCAGGATCGCCGCTTCCATCAGCGCCAGCGGCACCGAAGTCGCGACGCGGAAAATCTCCCACTCGTGGGTCAGGTTGTCGCGGCTGTAGGCGTTGCCCGGATCAATGCTCACCTGCTGCTCGCCGCTGAGCACCAGCACCGCCGCACGGGCGACGATCAGCGGCCACAGCGCCTGCAACTCTTCATGAGTCAGCGGATTGACCGCGTGATACGCCTGCACCGCCGGCAAGATGCAGAACGGATCGCCCTCACCGTGATGCAACAGCGCCGCGCACGTCACCGACAAGTCAGTGATACGCCAGGTGCGCACCAGATCGCCGAAATCGATGACACCCTGCAATTGCCAATGTCGTTGCGCATCACGCTGCCACACCACGTTGTCATCGGTGATGTCCATGTGGATGGCTTGCACCGGCAGTTTGTCGACCAAGGGCTGCAAGCGGCGATCAGCGATTTCGGCCGCGTCGGCGATCAGTTTGCGCTGGGCGTCATCCTGGATGACCGGCAACAAATGCGCGATCAGTGCCTGGGCATGACGCGCGTCCCACTGCAGGGTGCGCACCAGCCCCGGATGATCGAATCCCGCGAGCGCCAGATCCATCTCGCCGCACAAGCGACCGAAACCGGCCACCACCGTGGGGTTGAAATAATCGAGATGGGTCAGCGACTGGCCCTCGATGTAGTCCAGCAGGCGCACATGCACCGCCTGGCCGCCGACATCCAGAGACAGCAGGTCGGCGCCGTTTTTCGCCGGGATCACTCGCGGCACGTGCACCTCGGGATGCTCGCCCAAATGCTTGAGCCCGGCATGCTGGGCTTGCAGCTCCAGCGCCGAATAATCGCCCCGGCAGATCTTCAGGACGAAACGCCCCTGGTCACTGTCGACGCGGTAGTTAAGATCCTGCTGGCTGCCGAGTGCCTGCAATCTGCCGCTCAGTCCGTAATGCTCCTGCAACAGCTCTAGCGCTTGCTCCGCAGTCACTTGCGGGCTGGGCAAACTGGCGCGATGAATCAACGTGGCGAGCGGCATACAACAACCTCTGAAATTTTATTAGGCGCCTATATCGCCACTGCTTGGGGCGATACGCAACCCCTTCCCTCACTGTCACGCCCAGCGGTGACGTGCAGGATGCCGCGCACTCTTCAAGGACACCGATGCCTGCGCCTAGGCATAATGCGTCCATACCCACAGGCGCTCGATGCTTATGACTCCGACCCTCCCCCGCAGACCCCGCTGGCGCAGCCTGGCCCTGCTCGCGCTGTGCCTGGCGCCGTTGCTGTGGCCGCTGGAGCATCTGGCCGAGCGTTACTACCGCAGCGAACTGGCCGGGCAGAACCGCCAGACGCTCGACCTCTATGTCGCCAACCTGTTGGGAACGCTGCACCGCTATGAAGTGCTGCCGCAGATCCTGGGTGAGCTGCCGGCCTTGCGCGCCGTACTCGGTGCCCCCGACGACAGCGTCAGCCAGGGCAATGCCAACCGCCTGCTGAAAAACATCAGCGCCCAGACCGGCGCCGAAGTCATGTACCTGATGGACACCACCGGCAAGACGCTGGCGGCTTCCAATTGGGACAAACACGACAGTTTCGTCGGGCGCAATTTCTCGTTCCGCCCGTACTTCAGCGAAGCCATGGCCGGGCGACTCGGGCGCTTCTTCGGGCTGGGCACCACGTCGGCCAAACGCGGTTACTTCTTCGCCGCAGCGGTGCGCAATGGCGAGAAAATCACCGGCGTGCTGGTGATTAAGGTCGACCTCGACCACACCGAAAGCCTCTGGGGCAAAACCCCGGAACAACTGTTGCTGACCGATCACAACGGCGTGGTCATCCTCACTTCACGCCCGGAATGGCGCTTCCGCTCGACCCGCCCGCTGAGCGAGGACGAGCGCAAAGCCATCAGCGCGATTCAACCTTATCCGACCCGCGATCCGAAGCCATTGAAACTCAACCCCAATGCCTGGCTGACCCAGACCCAGGCGATCGCGGAAACCGGCTGGAACGTCAGCATTCTCGCCCCGCGCACCTTGATCGACCGCCCGGTGCGCACGGTGGTCGCCATCGGTGGTGCGATGCTGTTGGTGTTGATGCTGTTGCTCGGCCTGATGATGCAGCGCCGCCGGCATTATCTGGATCGGATCGCCTTCGAAGGCAAGGCCCGACGCGAACTGGAAGGCCGGGTCGCCGAGCGCACCAGCGATCTGGAAGGCCTCAACCGTCGACTGAAACAGGAAGTGCTGGAACGCGAACAGGCCCAGCAAGAACTGGTGCGCGCCCAGGATGACCTGGTGCAGGCCGGCAAGCTCTCGGCGTTGGGGACGATGTCGGCGAGCATCAGCCACGAACTCAATCAACCGCTGGCCGCGATCCGCAGCTACGCGGAAAACGCCGAAGTGTTGCTCGACCACCAACGCACCGACGATGCCCGCGGCAACCTCAAGTTGATCAGCGAACTGACCGGGCGCATGGCCTCGATCATTGCGCACCTGCGGGCCTTCGCCCGTCGCGATCGCCACGCGCCGGAAAGCGTCGCCCTGCAACCGGCGCTGGACGATGCGCTGGCGTTGCTGGCCAAGCGTCGGCGCAGCATGGAGGTCGAATTGATCCGCGATCTGCCGGCAGCGGCGTTGTGGGTTGAAGCCGGCGAAACCCGTTTGCGTCAGGTGCTCGGCAACCTGCTGGCCAACGCCCTCGATGCCCTCACGGAAAAAGGTCCGCCACGCAAGCTCTGGCTGAGTGCCGAAACCACCGCCGACGGCGTCAACCTGTACATTCGCGACAACGGCCCCGGCTTTTGCATGGAAGCCCTTGGCCGCGCCAGCGAGCCCTTCTATACCACCAAGACCCGCACCCAGGGCCTTGGCTTGGGGCTGGCGATCTGCGAAACCCTGATGCGCGCCTTCGGTGGTGAACTGTCGTTCGCCAACCACAAGGAAGGCGGCGCGCTGATTACCCTGAAGCTACGCGCAGGCGCGCCGGGTGTGAGCCTGCAACCGTCCGAGGACCGAAGTGCATGACCATCGACAACCGCATTCAGGTCGTGTTGATCGACGACGATCCCCACCTGCGCCAAGCCTTGAGCCAGACGCTGGATCTGGCGGGCTTGAAAATTCTGCCGCTGGCCGAGGCCAAGGGTTTGGCCGGACAACTGGAACGTGACTGGCCGGGCGTGGTGGTCAGCGACATCCGCATGCCGGGCATGGATGGCCTCGAACTACTGACCGAACTCCACGCCCAGGACCCGGAGTTGCCGGTGCTGCTGATCACGGGTCACGGCGACGTGCCGCTGGCGGTGCAAGCCATGCGCGCCGGGGCCTATGACTTTCTCGAAAAACCCTTCGCCAGCGATGCCTTGCTCGACAGCGTGCGCCGCGCCCTGGCCTTGCGCCGCTTGGTGCTGGATAACCGCAGCCTGCGTTTGGCGCTCAGCGATCGCAATGAGCTGAGCACGCGTCTGGTCGGGCAATCGCCGTCGATGCTGCGCCTGCGCGAGCAGATCGGCGCATTGGCGGCGACCAAGGCCGACGTGCTGATCCTCGGCGAAACCGGTGCCGGCAAGGAAGTCGTAGCCCGCGCGCTGCATGATTTATCGAGTCGGCGTAACGGACCGTTCGTGGCGATCAACGCCGGGGCGCTGGCCGAGTCGGTGGTCGAGAGTGAGCTGTTCGGTCATGAGCCGGGGGCTTTCACCGGTGCGCAGAAGCGCCGCATCGGCAAGTTCGAGTTCGCCAACGGCGGCACGTTGTTCCTCGATGAAATCGAGAGCATGAGCCTGGATGTGCAGGTGAAATTGCTACGCCTGCTGCAAGAGCGCGTGGTGGAACGTCTGGGTGGAAATCAGCTGATCCCGCTGGATATCCGCATCATCGCCGCCACCAAGGAAGACCTGCGGCAGTCCGCCGATCAGGGCCGCTTCCGCGCCGACTTGTATTACCGCCTGAACGTCGCGCCGCTGCGCATTCCACCGCTGCGCGAGCGTGGCGAAGACGCGCTGGTGCTGTTCCAGCATTTTGCCGATGAGGCCAGTGCCCGACACAGTTTGCCGCCCCATGAATTACAGCCGGGGCAACGCGCACTGCTGTTGCGCCACACCTGGCCGGGCAACGTACGCGAACTGCAAAACGCAGCGGAACGTTTCGCCCTCGGCCTGGAACTGGCGCTGGACAACAATGAGCCACAAGGCGCCGCGGGCACCGTGGTGGAATTGGTCAGCGGCGGCTTGAGCGAACAAGTGGAAAACTTCGAGAAAACCCTGATCGCCGCCGAACTGGCGCGTTCGCACAGCTCGGTACGCAGCGTCGCCGAAGCCCTGGGCATTCCGCGCAAGACCTTGCACGACAAACTGCGTAAACACGGCCTGAGCTTCGCCGACAGCGGCGCGTCCAGCCAAAGCGACGACCTCGATTGAGCCGCCGTCAGATCATCCACTTCGAACAAGAGACCGCCGAATGAGCCGCGACAGTCGTCAACTGGAATCCGTCCTCCACCACGACATCCCCCTCACCCGGGACATGGGCCTCAAGGTGCTCGACTGGCACGACCAGCAACTGCGCCTGTACTTGCCGCTGGACGCCAACGTCAACCACAAGAGCACCATGTTCGGCGGCAGCCTGTATTGCGGCGCGGTACTGGCCGGCTGGGGCTGGTTGCATTTGCGCCTGAAAGAAGAAGGCATCACCGACGGGCACATTGTGATTCAGGAAGGGCAGATCAGTTACCCGTTGCCGGTGACGGGCGATGCCAACGCCATTTGCCAGGCGCCGGACCCGGTGATCTGGAAGAAATTCCTGACCACGTTCCAGCGCTATAGCCGAGCGCGGTTGACGCTGCATACGCGGGTCGTCAATGAAGGCCGTGATGAGGATGCGGTGAGGTTTACCGGGCAATATGTCTTGCACCGGTAAACCCCATCGCGAGCAGGCTCGCACACATTGGAGCGCTGTCGTACACAACATCTACAGGCAACAGAGATCAACTGTGGGAGCTGGCCTGCTGGCGATCGGCTGCGTAGCAGCCGCCATTTAGGAGCGAGCCAACTCCAACAGTTTCTCGCGCCACGCCGCCTTCGCCGGCAACGCCAAAAAGAACTCATTCAACAGCGATTCCCGCGCCGGATAACAGAACGGCGCACCGCTCAAGTCCAGCACCTCACCACCCGCGCCTTCCAGTACGCCTTGTGCCGCTGCTGTGTCCCACTGCGAAGTCGGCGCCAGACGTGGATAGCAATCCGCCGCGCCTTCCGCCAACAAGCAAAACTTCAGCGAACTGCCGATATTGGCCAATTGCAGTTCGCCCAGGCTCGCACTCAACCCGGCCAGCAAGCGCTCTTGTTCCGGGCTCGAATGACGGCGACTGGCAACCACGGTGAACGATTGACCGGGCGCCAGAACATCACGCACCTGAATCGCCACCGGCGTCCCGCCTTTTTCGCCACGCCACGCACCGAGCCCGGCGCCACCGACGTAGAAGCGGCCGTTGGTCGGCATCGACACCACACCGAATACCACTTGGCCGTTTTCGATCAGGGCAATATTGACGGTGAACTCTTCGCTGCCGCTGATGAACTCCTTGGTGCCGTCCAGCGGATCGACCAGCCACCAACGCTGCCATCCGGCACGCACGGTTTGGGGGATATTGGCGTCTTCCTCGGACAGCACCGGAATGCTCGGGTCCAGCGCCGTCAGCCCGGCCAGAATCAGGTGGTGAGCGGCAAGGTCTGCGGCAGTGACAGGTGAGTCATCAGCCTTGGCCGTCACGGCCGTACCGGTGCGCCAGAACGGCAGGATCGCTTCACCCGCCTTCAATGCCAGTTCAACCACGGGCGCCATCAACGGATGAGGGAAATTCATGGCAGAAACACCCCACGCTGGGTCAACAGATCACGGGCCAGATACAGCGCCGCCAAGGCACGGCCCTCAGTGAATTGCGGGTTTTGCGCCAACGCCGACAACTCGCGCAGGTTGACTTTGCCCAGGCCCATCGGCTCGGGTTCATCACCCTCCAGGCGTTCTTCGTAGAGATCGGTGGCCAGCACCACCTGAATTTTCTGGCTCATGTAACCGGGCGACAACGACAGCTCGGTCAGATGCTCCAATTGCCGCGCGCCAAAACCGGCCTCTTCCTTGAGCTCGCGCTCGGCCGCCGCCAACACGTCTTCGCCCGGCTCGATCAGGCCTTTGGGCAATGACAGTTCGTACTCATCCGTGCCGCCGCAATACTCCTCGACCAACACCGCGTGATCGGCATCGAGCATCGCCACGACCATCACCGCGCCATAACCTGCGCCCTTGCCGACCAAGCGTTCATAGGTACGTTCCACGCCGTTGGAAAAGCGCAGTTTCAACTCCTCGACGCAGAATAAACGGCTGGTGGCGACGATCTCGCGGGCGAGGATGGTGGGTTTCTGGCGCATGAGCGGCTCCTTGGCGTGAACGCGTTACTATACCCGGCCTATCCTGATTGTTTACCTCGGATATCTTTTTTACCGCTGGAGAAGTTTTTTATGTCACTGCTGCCCTGGCGCGACATCGACACCGTTCTGCTGGACATGGATGGCACGCTGCTGGACCTGCACTTCGACAACCATTTCTGGCTGGAACATCTGCCCCAGCGCTACGCCGAATTGCACGGGGTCAGCCGGGCGATGGCCGAGATGGAGCTGCATCCATTGTTCGAGCGCAACGCCGGCCAGTTGCAGTGGTACTGCCTGGATTTCTGGAGTGCCGAGCTGAAACTGTCGGTGCGCGACCTGAAACTGGAAACCGCGCACCTGATTGCCCTGCGCCCGGATGCCGATACCTTTCTGGCGGCGATCCAGCAGGCCGGCAAGCGCGTGGTGCTGATCACCAACGCTCACAGGGATGCGCTGTCACTGAAACTGGAAAAAATCGAATTGGCGCCGTATTTCGAGCGTTTGATCAGCTCTCACGATTACGGTTTCCCCAAGGAAAATCCGCAGTTCTGGGACGCGTTACAGGCCGATATCGGCTTCGATCCTGCGCGTAGCCTGTTCATCGACGACACCTTACCGATTTTGCGCAGTGCGCGGGATTTTGGTGTGGCGCATTTATTGGCGGTGCGTGAACCCGACAGCCGCAAAGGGCCGAAGGACACGGCCGAGTTTGCGGCTGTCGGGGATTATCGGGATTTGATTGCAGGGCTCTGATCTCCTGTAGGAGCAGCCTTCGGCAGCTCCTACAGGCCTCGCATTACTCGGGAATCCGCAATGTCTGCCCCGGATAGATCTTGTCCGGATGCGACAGCATTGGCTTGTTGGCCTCAAAGATCTTGTTGTACTGGTTGGCGCTGCCATACACCGCCAACGATATGGCGCTGAGTGTGTCGCCCTTCTTCACGACCACGAAACGCGCGGCCGCGGCTACTGGCCCGGTCACGGTGATCTGATCATCCACGCTGCCGACACCGGCAATGTTGCCCACGGCCAGCAGGATTTTCTCTTTCTCTTCCTGGCTCGCCACTTCGCCAGTCACGGTGACTTTGTCGCCATCAACCGTTGCCTGCACATTCGGATTTCCCAAGCCGACCTTGCTGATGTGTTCTTTCAACTGATCACTGGCATTGGCGTTGCCCGGTGTCAGCAAATCCAGCAGTTTTTCGCCTGCCTCTTTTACAAAGCTCAAAAGACTCATGGTGCGTTCTCCTTGGGTTTGAGGTTCCAGACGCAAAAGCCTAGACCACCACCGTCACTTGCGAATCCAACCCGACCAATGACCCCGCTTGCGATAGAATCCGCTCATTCCCGAACCCTGGAGCGACGATGGACATCAAGCAGCTGAAATTCCTCATCGCGCTCGACGAAACCCGGCACTTCGGCCAGGCCGCCGCGCGCTGCCATATCACCCAGCCGACGCTGTCCATGCGCCTGCGCAGCCTCGAAGAAGAACTCGACTTGCCACTGGTTAATCGCGGCCAGCGCTTCGAGGGTTTCACCGCACCTGGCGAGCGGGTGCTGGCGTGGGCACGTACCGTGCTCGCCGCCTATGACGGCTTGTACGCCGAGGCCGCGGCCTGTCGCGGCAATCTGGTCGGGACCTTGCGTCTAGGTGTGGTGCCACTGTCGAGCTTTGATCCGTTGCCACTGCTGCAACGCCTGCACGCCGAACACCCGAGCCTGCGCTTCGAACTGTCGGCGCTGAGTTCCGAGCAGATCCTCGAACAACTGGCGAACAATCGCCTGGATCTTGGGGTTTCCTATCTGGAACGGCTGGACGGCGAACACTTCGACTCACTCACCTTCAGCGAAACCCGCATGGGCCTGCTCTACGATCAGCGCTTCTTCACCTTTGGCGAGGCGCCGTTGAGTTGGGAATCGTTGATCGAGCTACCGCTGGGCATGCTCACCAGCGGCATGCACTTTCGCCAGTCCATCGACCACAACTTCCACAGCCGCGGCCTCACACCACAACCGTTGTTGCAGACCGATGCCGTGCATCAACTGTTACAAGCTGTGCACGGCGGCCTGTGCTGCGCCCTGATGCCGTTGGACGGTGGGCTCGAAGGCCTGACCGAGCACTTGCGCCTGCAACCGATTGAAAACGCCCAGACGCTCGGCCGGCTGGGGTTGATCATGCGTCGCAGCGCGCCGCGGTCTGCGTTGGCGGAAGCCTGTTTCGCGATCTATCAACAATCGCTGATGGGCGCTTGATCGACGGCATCTATCGGCAGATCAGTAATAGCGATTAGACGCGACAAGTTGCCGCGCCTAGTCTTAAAGCTGATCAAACCGTCGGTGATGCCATGAAAGCCAAGCGCCCAGCCTGCGCGGCGCCTGCCGTCGAAACGCCCGCGCCCGCCGCCAGCCAGACGTACAGCTACAGCAACCTTGAACACTCTGAATCGGACAGCACCGCGCTGGCCGAGGAAGTGGCGTTGGCGATTGCCTATAACGGCATCAGCCAGGCCGTCATGCTGGTCACGCCGACAGACCTCGAAGACTTCATCGTCGGTTTCAGCCTGGGCAGCGGCATCATCGAAGACGCCACTGACATCTATGACCTGCAACTCAGCGGCTCGGGGTCGGCGCAATACGCACAAGTGACCATCGCCAATCGCGCGTTCTGGAACCTCAAGCTGCAACGTCGACAACTGGCCGGCACCAGCGGTTGCGGGCTCTGCGGCGTGGAAGCGGTCGAGCAGGCCTTGCCGGACCTCAACGTGTTGCCCGGCGCCCCACTGCCACCGGCCGAATGGCTCGACGGCCTGCGCCAACGCATCGGTGCGTTCCAGCCCCTGGGCCAGCATAGCGGCGCGGTGCATGCCGCCGTGTTCATGAATGACCAGGGTGAGCTGTTGCTCGGTCGTGAAGACATTGGCCGGCACAACGCCCTCGATAAATTGATCGGCGCAATGGTCCGCCAGAACATTTCAACCGCAGGCGGACTGGCAATCGTCACCAGCCGCTGCAGTCTCGAATTGATCCAGAAAGTTTTGCGCGCCGGCATCCAGACACTGGTCAGCCTGTCGTCGCCCACGGGCCTTGCCGTGCAATGGGCCCGTCGCCACAACCTCAACCTCATCCATCTGCCACAGAAGAATGCGCCGCGGGTCTATAGCCCGGCTTTGGAGAATCAAGCGTGAGTCAACACCGTCAAGCCGACCAGACACCCGTTCCTCGCTACAAACCCTACAAAGGTCCGGCCGGCGGTTGGGGCGCACTGATCAGCGTCGCCCAAGCCTGGTTGACCAGCGACAACGCGCTGAAAAACCTGCGCATGATGCTCAAGACCAACAAGAACGGCGGCTTCGATTGCCCCGGTTGCGCCTGGGGCGATTCCAATGAAGCCGGCATGGTGGCATTCTGCGAGAACGGCGCCAAAGCGGTGAACTGGGAAGCGACCAAACGCCGCGTCGATGGCAAATTCTTCGCCAAACACAGCGTCACCTCGCTGCTGGAGCAGAGTGACTACTGGCTCGAATACCAGGGCCGCCTGACCGAGCCGTTGAGCTACAACGCCGAAACCGATCGCTATCAACCGATCAGTTGGGATGACGCGTTTGCGCTGATCGCCAAACACTTGAAAGGCTTGTCGAGCCCGGACCAGGCCGAGTTCTATACCTCGGGGCGCGCCAGCAACGAGGCGGCTTTTCTCTATCAACTGTTCGTACGCGCCTATGGCACCAACAACTTCCCCGACTGCTCGAACATGTGCCACGAGGCCAGCGGTGTCGCGTTGTCGCAAAGTGTTGGTGTCGGCAAAGGCACGGTGACCTTCGATGACTTCGAACACGCCGATTCGATTTTCGTCTGGGGCCAGAACCCCGGCACCAACCACCCACGGATGCTCGAACCACTGCGTGAAGCGGTGAAGCGCGGCGCACAGGTGGTGTGCATCAACCCGTTGAAAGAGCGCGGCCTGGAACGTTTCCAGCATCCGCAACACCCGATCGAAATGCTCACCAACAGCGACAAGCCGACCAACACTGCGTATTTCCGTCCGGCACTGGGTGGCGACATGGCAGTGATGCGCGGCATGGCGAAATTCCTGCTGCAATGGGAACGCGATGCGCAAAAGGCCGGCTCACCGGCGGTGTTCGATCACGCGTTCCTCAATGAACACAGTGTGAACGTGCTGGATTACCTGGCCGTCATCGACGACACCTCGTGGGAGCAGATCGTCGAGCAATCCGGCCTGTCCCTTGTTGAAATCGAGCAAGCGGCGCGCATGTACCTCAAGGGCAAGAACGTCATCATGTGCTGGGCGATGGGCATCACCCAGCACCGGCATTCGGTGGCGACCATCCAGGAAATCGCCAACCTGATGCTGCTGCGCGGCAACATCGGTCGGCCGGGTGCGGGCCTGTGCCCGGTGCGTGGCCACAGTAACGTGCAGGGCGACCGGACCATGGGCATCAACGAACGTCCGCCAGTGGCGTTCCTCGACTCGTTGGAACGCCGCTTCCAGTTCAAGGTGCCCCGTGAAAACGGTCACAACGTGGTCGAGGCGATCCACGCCATGGCCGAAGGTCGGGCGAAAGTGTTCATCGCCCTGGGCGGCAACTTCGCCCAAGCCACCCCCGACAGCCCACGCACCTTCAAGGCGCTGAGCAATTGCGACCTGACCGTGCAGATCAGCACCAAGCTCAACCGCAGCCACCTGGCCCACGGTAAAGACGCGTTGATCCTGCCGTGCCTGGGCCGGACCGATATCGACCGGCAAGCCGAAGGTCCACAAGCGGTCACGGTTGAAGATTCGTTCAGTATGGTCCACGCCTCTAACGGCCAATTGGAACCGCTGTCGAAACAGATGCGTTCGGAGCCGGCGATTCTGGCCGGCATCGCGGCCGCCACGCTGGGCAACCATCCAGTGGACTGGAACTCGCTGGTGGCGGATTACAGACGCATCCGCGAGCTGATCGCCGACACCATCCCCAACTTCAAAGACTTCAACGAGAAGATCAAGAACCCGGGTGGTTTCTATCTGGGCAACAGTGCCGGTGCGCGCAAGTGGAACACCGCTTCGGGCCGGGCCAATTTCAAGCCGAATATGCTGCCCAAGGATCTGGTGCACGAACGCACCCGTGCCACTGGCAAACTGCCGGACCTGATCATGCAATCGATGCGTTCCCACGATCAGTACAACACCACGATCTATGGTCTCAACGATCGTTATCGCGGAGTGAAGGGGCAGCGTGATGTGCTGTTCGTCAATGAAGCCGACATCATTCGCCTGGGCTTCAAGCCGGGGCAGAAGGCCGACATCGTTTCGCTCTGGGATGATGGCGTTGAACGTCGGGTGAAGGGGTTCACGCTGCTGGCGTTCGATATCCCGGCCGGGCAAGCGGCGGCGTACTACCCGGAAGTGAACCCGCTGGTGCCGCTGGAAAGCACCGGGGATGGCAGCCATACGCCGACGTCGAAGTTCGTGGCGATCCGATTGGAAGCAGCGAGTGAGACGGGGTTGATCATGGCCCGGTCGGCGTAATGCGTCGTTAGTTCTGGCCCTATCGCGAGCAAGCTCGCTCCCACAGGTTTTTCTGTTGGCCACAATATCTGCGGTCGACGAAAATCCACTGTAGGAGCGAGCTTGTTCGCGATGGCGCCGGACGGTTCGACACATATTTCAGTACTGTCAAAAAATTTCCAGACGCCCACAAAAAAGGCCGTTTTCTAACGAAAACGGCCTTTGTGAAGTAGTAAAAGACCGGCGAAAAAACGTTAAGTTCCGCCCAAAAAACAGCAACTTATAGAAATGTGCTCAAGTCGTGTTACTCGTCGGATTTCGATTGTCACACCCATGACACAGCCTCAGGATCGCGCCGTCATCCCCTTGAGGTTCCTCCATGAAGTTCTCCTCGATTCTCTTGTTGTCCCTTGGCCTGGTCAGTGGCCTTGCCTCTGCTGGCGGCACCACCGAAGCAGGTGTGGGCGGCGCGTTGGGCGGGGTTTTGGGCTCAGTCGTTGGCCAGTCTATTGGCGGTAATACAGGTTCCACCATTGGCGCAGCCCTGGGCGGCGCGGGTGGTAGCGCAGTCGGCGCAGACAAACGCAGCCGTGGCGAAGCCGCCATTGGTGGTGCGTTGGGCGCGGCAGGCGGTAACGTGGTTGGCCGCAGCATGGGCGGCACCACCGGCAGCCTGATCGGCTCCGCAGCAGGCGGCGGCGCCGGTGGCGCGCTGGGTAACTATATGGGCAACAAGAGCGATGACGACGACGATGATCGTCGTGGCGGTCGTCGCTACCGTGACGATCATCGCTATGATCGCGGCCACCACTACGGCCATCGCAAGCATCACAAGTACTACCGTCACCGTCGCTGAGACCGAAACGGTTTCGCTGACAGGTAAAAAATCGCAGCCCGAGGGCTGCGATTTTTTTGTCTGCTCTACACCACCAGACACTCCAGGGCCCCGCGCAAGCCCGGAGGAATTGCCACCGGCTGATTCGAAGCGCGGTCGACGAACACATGCACGAAACGCCCTGCTGCGCACGCCTCCTCCTCCCCTTGCTTGAAGACCGCCAACTCATACTGCACCGAACTATTGCCCAGTTTTCCGACCCGCAAACCGATTTCGATCCGGTCCGGGAATGCGATGGAAGCGAAGTAATCGCACGCCGAACTCACCACGAAACCCACCACCTCACCGTCATGGATATCGAGACCGCCCACTTCGATCAGATAGGTGTTCACCGCTGTGTCGAAGAAGCTGTAATAGGTGACGTTGTTGACGTGACCATAGGCATCGTTGTCGTGCCAGCGTGTGGTGATGGGTTGGAAGTGTGGGTAGTCGGTGCGTTGGGGCATCAATGGGCTCCTTTCATGAATATTCGAGTGGAGTTTACTTGTCAGCGAATCCCTTACCCGCCGCTGCCAACTCGCCAATCAGCCGCGCCGGCTGCCAGTGATCGCCCTGGCGAGCCTCCAGCGCCAGCAAGCGCTGATGAATGTCCGCCAAACCCTGTTGATCCGCCCAGGCCATTGGCCCGCCCTTGTCCGCCGGGAAACCGTAACCGTTGAGGTACACCAGATCGATGTCGTGCGCCGATCCGGCGATGCCTTCCTGCAGGATCTTTGCGCCTTCGTTGACCAGTGCCAGCAGGCAGCGCTCCAGAATCTCCTCCGAGCTGATCTCTCGACGATGGAAACCCAGCCCTTCGCTGACTTCCAGCACCAGTGCATCGACCAGAGGATCGTGTTCAGCCTGACGACTGCCCGGCTCGTAGTGGTAAAAACCGTTGCCGCTCTTCTGACCGAAACGGCCGAGCTCGCACAGTCGGTTATCCACCTGAACCTCAGGCGCATCCTGCCCCACACCCGACAGTTGTCGGGCGCGCCATTGCAGGTCCACGCCCACCACGTCGAACATGCGAAATGGCCCCATGGCGAAACCGAAACCTTGCAGCGCCGCATCCACCTGATAGGGGTAAGCGCCTTCCAGCAGCATCTTGCGCGCCTCCAGCACATAGGTATTGAGCATGCGGTTGCCGATGAATCCATCGCAATTGCCCGCCACCACACTGACCTTGCCCATGCGTTTGCCCAGCGCCAGCGCAGCTTCAAGCACCGCTGGAGCCGTCTGGGCACCACGAACGATTTCCAGCAGCTTCATGATGTGCGCCGGGCTGAAAAAGTGCAGGCCCAGGACCTGTTGCGGACGGCGCGTAACAGCGGCGATGGCGTCGATGTCCAGCGCCGAAGTGTTGCTGGCCAGAATGGCTTCGGGTTTGAGCAGGCCATCCAGTTCGCGGAAGATCGACTGCTTGAGTTCGAGGTTTTCGTAAACGGCTTCGATCACCAGGTCGACATCGCGGATGGCCGCGTAATTGGCGGCCGCCGTGACTCGGGCGATACGGGCGTCGGCCTCGGCCTGATCGATGCGTTCCTGGCGCACGCTGTGAGCATAGGTGTCCGCTACGGTAACCAGCGCCTGCTCCAGCATCTGCGGATTGTTATCGACCCATTGCACCGCGACCCCGGCGTTGGCCAGGCACATGACAATGCCACGGCCCATGGTGCCCGCGCCGATCACGGCTGCGCGCTGAATGTTGAACGGTGTCTGGCTCATATCTTGTTCTCTTGTTGGCGATCCAAAGACAGCCCTCACCATAGTCAGCCAGCGCGTTTTTTTGAAATTTATTCCTGTGATGAGCGACATTCAGCGGATGGATGCGACCCCACAAACGCAGCAAAAAAAAACTTGTGGGGCTCGGTTCACTCAGGCAAATGCGCAGCTGCCCACTCCCGCACCTCGGCATACGGATAATCCTCCAGCACCGCAAACCCTGGAACCGTCCGAGCCTTGAGCCTGGTGAACATCGGCACACTGATCCCACACAGAAACCGCGTTACCCGCTCGGCCGAGGGCGCGCTGCCCGTGTGTTGCTCGTGCCTGTGGATAAACCCGCTACACAACGCCTCGAAGTTTTTATCCACAAGCGCAGGCAATACAGGTGGTTCGGGCAGCCGCGCTACTTGTCCGTGACACACCGAACAATGTCCGCATGGCTGAGGGGCGTTGCTGTCGCCGAAATACTCCGCCAGGCGATAACCCAGGCAGCGGTCGGTGGCAAACAGATCCAGCATCGCGTGAATTCGCGCAATTTCGGTTTGTTCGTGCTGAATGAAACCGGCGTGAAGTTCCCGGCTGAGTGCCTGGGCGTCAAAGTCTGTTTGCAACAGGCTGTAGACCTCGGTCATCAGCTTGCTTTCGAGCTCGACCCAGCCCTTCTCCTGGAAATAATCCAGCGCCTTGACCACCCGATTTCGCTCGGCCTGATGTTGCTCGTACAGCGCGTCGAAATTCACCGTGGCCCAGCTCCGTGCCCGCTTGGAGGTCTGGATGATCGCCGCCACGAAATCCTTGCGTTCGCCTTCGAAACGGGCCAGCAATACCTCGGGTTCCTCCAGGTATTTGAAACGGTACTCGGCGTAATAGGCATAGCGTGGGGCGATGATTCCACGCAGCTCCAACTGCACCAGCAAGGTCTTGAGCGGGAGCTGGCGAATGTTGCTGTTATCCGCCAAGGGGCCCAATAGAAACTCCCACTCACCCTGTGGCGCGCAAGCCTGCAACTCGTCGAGTACATGGCGGATACCGTCGAGCTCAGGCGTGTCGCCGTACACAAAATTTTCCAGCACGTTGAGGCTGTCGCGGTTGGCCAGTACCAGGCAATCGGATGGCTGACCGTCACGCCCGGCGCGACCGATTTCCTGGCTGTAGTTTTCAATGGATTTGGGCAGGTCCAAATGCACCACATTGCGGATGTCACTCTTGTCGATACCCATGCCGAACGCGATGGTGGCGACAATGCAATTGGACTGCCCGCCCATGAAGCGCTTCTGAATGCCATCGCGTTGATCGTGGGGCAAACCCGCGTGATAAGCCTCGGCCTGAATGCCATTGCGTTGCAGGTGATCGGCGATGTGTTCGGCAGTTTTTTGCAGGGTGACGTAGACGATGCTGGGCTGGCCGGGTCGCTCGCTCATCCATTCGACCAGGCGCCGGCGTTTGTCCTGCCCGCGCACGGGCTCTACCCATAGATTGAGGTTGGACCGGTAGAAACCGGTAGTCACCACGTCATCGGGAGCGATGGCGAATTTCGCCTGCATATCGGCAATGACCTTGGGCGTCGCGGTCGCCGTCAGCAGCAAGACTTGCGGGATGTTGAACTGGCGTTGGTAGTCCGGAAGCTTGAGGTAGTCCGGGCGGAAGTTGTGGCCCCATTCCGAGATGCAGTGCGCCTCGTCCACCACCAGCAGCGAGATCGGCACCTGCTGCAGGAAGTTGCGGAACCGCTCGTTCTTCAGGCGCTCCACCGAGATCATCAAGATCTTCAGTTCACCGGACTTGGCGCGGGCCATCACGTCGCTGGCGTCATCGCGGCTCTGGGCCGAATCGATGCTGCCCGCTGCAATGCCATGGCGTTGCAGAAACGCCAATTGATCCTGCATCAACGCCAGCAACGGCGAGACCACCAGCGTCAGATGCGGCAGCAACACGGCCGATAATTGATAGCACAGGGATTTGCCGGAACCGGTCGGGAAAATCGCCGCTGCCGAACGCCCCGCCAACACGGCGCTGACGGTTTTTTCCTGACCGGGTCGAAACTGTGGATAACCGAAAACCTGTTCCAGGGTGTTGTGCATAAGCTGTCACTCCGTTGACCGCTGCGATGGGCAAAGCCTAGCCGGCGAATGCAGCGAGTCGAGAAAAGGTCGGGGCCAAAAACGATACGGGATGATACAGCGGATGGCTGGCGGAGATTACAAGGCTCGCGCAATGTAGCGACTGCCATATTGGTATCGCTAGCAGCTAGCCTGCTAGCGATGGGGCCAGCACATCCACCGCAAAAACCGAAATGCCCTACAGACATCTGAGGCGCTGACAACCAGGATGTAGTCCCCTTCCTCAAAACCCGACAAAAACCCTACAAAACCTGTCGACCGCAGCCGTCTTGTCGCACAACACAACGCCCTTCTATAGTCTGCGGCGCGGCTGAAATCAGTGTCTCGGCCTGCCGGGCACACTTGCCGATTTCACACAGGACTTCCCTCGATGAACAGCTCCGACCCACTGACCAACCGCTACCGCCCACTCAAATCCAGCTACAGCGAAACCCCGGTGCTGGTCATCGACACCGAGGCCGACCCCTTGGAAATCCTCGACGCCGCCCGCCAACGCATCCGCGCCGCCAGCGACCTGCTCGAAACCCTTTATTGCCTGTGCTTCAAACAGGCCGACACCCACGACATTCCCCACATCGTCAGCGCCCTGTACCTGCTGACCCAGGACGGCAACGACCTGCTGGACATTGCCCGACAGCGCCTGCCAAAACTCACCGTCTAAAGACCACCAAAATCCCCTGTAGGAGCGAGCCTGCTCGCGATGAACGATAACGCGGTGCAATGTGGATAAGTCCGTCGGCAACGCCCTATCAAAGCTTCGGCAACGTCCTACAAAAGAAGACACCTTGTCGACTATCGCTGCCTGGCAACGAACATTTACTGTCCCTGCATCGCTGCAAATTCAGCGATCAGGTTTGGTCACCTGAAAACAACACACACATGTGTGCCATCATTCGCGCTGCGGACATCTATGTCCTCGCAGTACATTGTTATGGCGGCTGTGTGTGGGACGCCCTCGGGCGAGCCGATTTGTTGTTTTCGGTTGACCAAGCCTGCGCACAGTCCGCCTCCTATCGTTTGGTCACGGTGCTGGCGGTCACTTAACAACAAACCGAGTACCTCTGATGCCAACTCTTAATCCGTTTCCAAATCGCTACCGCCCACTTCAAACCAACCTCACCGACACCAACCCCCTGATCATCGACACAGAAGCCAACCCCCAAGACATCCTCGAATCCGCTCTCCAGCGCATTCGCGCGTCCAGCGACCTGCTCCGAACCCTGCACTGCCAAACCTTCCTCGAAGGCGACATAGAAGACATCCCGCACATCACCCACGCGCTCTACCTCCTGACACAGGACGGCTGCGACCTGCTCAAAGTCGCCCAGCAACGCATGCTCACCTGGAAAGCGCCAGCCTGACGCTATTCAGCCAACGCGCTAAAGTGAAATTATTCCGGCTGTCTCAATGTAAAACAGCCGGAATAATGGCAGTTAGCATGCATTTCTTTGAGAAATCAGGGCCACTGAAATGGCGTACTCTCCAATATTCGTGTTGAAGGCTGCCCCCTCATTTAAGTGCTATTATTCTGGCAGTTATAGCACCTTAATGAAGGAATATTGGCATATGGCCAAGAAGACAGCTCCACTCTTGCCCGCCGCTTCCAGGCTCCTTTCTGAGTTCGGCGAGCGCCTGAAACTCGCTCGCCTACGCCGCAAGCTCACAGCTAAACAAGTCGCTGAACGGGCGGGCATGTCGCTGATGACATTGCGCTCTCTGGAGTCTGGTGGATCAGGAGTGACCATCGGCGCATACCTGTCTGTGATGCAGGTTCTTGGGCTGGAAAAAGACTTGAGCAAACTCGCGGAAATCGATGAAGTAGGCCGGCAACTGCAGGATGCCCAACTCAAACCCAAGGCCACTTCCACAACAGACTCGAACCGACGAGCTCGCAGAATCAGCGAAGTGAAAAAAACCACTCCAATGCCTGAAAAAGACACTGGAGTGACTGAAAGTACTGCCCACACGACTGATCTGTCCGCTGACTACCCTTTCAACACACACTCACTTTCCAATCTGTTGACCAAGAAAAAAACCAAGTCCACGACAGGTGAGAAATGACCCGAATTGCGGTGTATGCCGACTGGGAATCCTTGAATGGTCCCAGGCGCCTCGGCTTTTTGCATGCCCGAAAAGCTCGCGCCACGGAGGTCTTCGAGTTTGAGTACGACACGGCCGCGCTGGCAGATCCTGAGTTGAACTTCACACCGCTGGACCCTCGAATCGGGCTTTATGAAGGTCGCCAGTTCCCTGGACAACATCAAAACCGCTTTGGCGTGTTCGCTGACTCAAGCCCGGATCGCTGGGGGCAGTTACTGATGAAGCGGCGACTGGAACGCGATGTTCGCGACGGTTTGGCAGCCAAGGGCAGCAAGCTCTACGAATCGGATTTCCTGCTAGGTGTTCATGACCTCTATCGGGTCGGTGCGATTCGCTACAAGCTCAATGACCAAAGCCATTTTCTCGATGGTCGCGAGGGTTTGGCCGCCCCACCTTTCATTGAGTTGCGGGCGCTGGAACAAGCAAGCCGAGCGCTGGAAAATGATCCGGACAACACCTCACTCGACGGTCGCGAATGGCTGAGCATGCTGATCGCACCTGGAGGTTCACTGGGTGGTGCCCGTCCCAAGGCCAGCGTTGCAGATGAACATGGTCACTTATGGATAGCCAAGTTCCCCAGCACCCGCGATGACTATGACATTGGCGCCTGGGAACTGGTGGTGAATGCCTTGGCCAATCATTGTGGCCTGCGAGTCGCAACCGGTATCGCCCGACGCAACGCCAGTGATCAGCATTGCTTCATGGTCAAGCGCTTCGATCGAACGAACCGGGGT
Organism: Pseudomonas sp. NFX224; assembly: GCF_048565165.1. Classification (NCBI taxonomy): domain Bacteria; kingdom Pseudomonadati; phylum Pseudomonadota; class Gammaproteobacteria; order Pseudomonadales; family Pseudomonadaceae; genus Pseudomonas; species Pseudomonas sp. NFX224. Next base: position 2,731,334 of record NZ_CP183416.1, read on the forward strand.
GGCCGACTGCACTTTGCCTCGGCCATGACCATGACGGATCGCGTTGATGGTGACGATGCCTCAGTGGGTGCGAGCTACCTTGAGCTGGCCGAAGTACTGATGGAACACGGCTCAGAAACCAATGCTGACCTTCGTGAGTTGTGGTCTCGGATTGTGTTCAACATCCTGGTCTCCAATAGCGATGACCACCTGCGTAACCACGGCTTCATCCTTGATCCCGGCCGGGGATGGCGATTGTCTGTCGCCTATGACATGAACCCGGTGGCCCACGCTGACGGTTTGAAGCTAAACATCACCGATACCGACAATGCACTGGATCTGGAGCTTGCCCGGGAAGTGGCAGGGTATTTCCGGGTCAATCGTGCGGATGCAGAAAGCATCATCGACAGCTTCAAAGAAGTTGTCAGCCAATGGTCCACGCTAGCAGGGGCATTGGGTCTATCAAAACGCGAGCAGGACAATATGGCGCCTGCATTCCGATTAGCGGAGCCTATGCAATGAACCTCGCCCCCAACCTCCCCGACGACCCAACCCTCCACCAGCTCATCCAGCTCCTGCACGAAGAACTCGGCCTTCCCGAGCGCAAAGCCATCAGCCTAAAAACCTCGATCAATTTCGACCTCGGCTGCAACGGCGCCGATGCACAACACCTGATCGAAACGCTGGAAGAGCACTTCACCATCGACTTCGTGGATTTCGACAGTTATCGCTATTTCCAGCCCGACGGCTGTGATGTATTTCTCAAGCGCAAAGCCAAGGGGCGCGGCGACAAGGAACCATTGACCATCGGCATGCTCTACCGAGCTATCAAGGCTCAACGCTGGGACACTGATGAGCTGGAACGCCCGTAACGTTCCCGGCGCATCACGATAAGGACATTGCGTGGACGTACTGATGGGCTTGCTGGCCGCCGTGTTGTGGGGCGGGACGGATTTTCTGGTGGGTTTGAATGCCCGTGCGGTGGGCGTCAAACGCGCCGTGTATTTCGGTCAGGTGCTGGGCTTTGCCATCATGAGCCTGCTGCTGATCGCCTTCCCCATGTTCATTCTGCGGTCGATGGCTGCACCGCTTGATGTCTGGCTGATCGGCGTCGCTGCCGCTGTGCTGACCGTGTCCGGCGCGCTGGCGCTGTCCAAGTCCTTCGCCCTCGGCAAAGCCTCCATTGTGGCGCCGTTGGTGACCTCCTATGGCGTGGTAACCACATTGTTGTCCTGGGCCGGCGGCGAGCAGATCAGCCTGCTCCAGTTACTGTGTATCGCGCTGTGTGTGATTGGCGTGGTTCTCTCCAGCACTCATTCCGATCCGAAGATGCCACACACCACGCAAGCGAGCAGCTCCATCGCTTTTGCACTGCTGGCGGCGGTGTTCTACGGCACCAGTTTCTGGCTGCAAGGTCGTTTTGTACTGCCGATACTCGGGCCGATAACGATGCTCTGGCTCGCGTATCTGGTGGGCCTGATCGTGCTGGTGGCGATCGTGCTCAGGATCGACGACGGTCTGAAAATCCCGCCGCTGAAAAACTGCCTGACATTGACCGGCGCCAGCCTGATGAACCTTGGTGGGTTTTCATCGTTTGCTTGGGGTGCCGCGGCAGGTTCAGTTTCGGTGGTGACGGTAATCAGCACGTTGTCAGGCGGGATTGCGGCGATTCTGGGGTATGTATTTTTCAAGGAACGGCTGGGGAAGGTGCAGGTAGTGGGGGTTGTACTGGTGTTGGTCGGGGCGTTTGTCTTGCACCTTAAAACCTGAACCGACATGCACAAAAAAGCCGCCTCGAAGGGCGGCTTTTTCATTGCATCAAACCAACACTTACAACTTAGGACCCGCAGCCTTGATCGCGTCGCTCACTTCGAACTTCTTGAAGTTCTCGATGAACAGGCCGGCCAGTGCTTTGGCGGCTTCGTCGTAGGCAGATTTGTCAGCCCAGGTGTTGCGTGGGTTCAGCAGGCCAGTTTCAACGCCCGGTACGGCCAGTGGCACGTCGAGGTTGATGGTGTCCAGGTGCTCGGTCTCGGTACCGATCAGGGCGCCGCTCTGGATCGCTGCGATCACCGCACGGGTGGTCGGAATGTTGAAGCGCTTGCCGATGCCGTAGCCACCGCCGGTCCAGCCGGTGTTGACCAGGTAAACCTTGGAGCCGAAACCACGGATGCGCTTGATCAGCAGTTCAGCGTATTCGCCAGCCGGACGCGGGAAGAACGGTGCGCCGAAGCAGGTGGAGAAGGTCGACTTGATGCCGCTGCCCGAACCCATTTCGGTCGAGCCCACCAGAGCGGTGTAGCCGGACAGGAAGTGGTAGGCCGCTTGTTCTTCGTTGAGGATCGACACTGGCGGCAGCACGCCGGTCAGGTCGCAAGTCAGGAAGATCACAGCGTTCGGCTCGCCACCCAGGTTCTTCTCGGAACGCTTGGCAACGTGCTCCAGCGGGTACGCGGCGCGGCTGTTCTGGGTCAGGCTGACATCAGCGTAGTCGGCGTGCTTGGCATCGTCGATGACGACGTTTTCCAGGACTGCACCGTGCTTGATGGCTTTCCAGATAACCGGTTCGTTCTTCTCGGACAGGTCGATGCACTTGGCATAGCAACCGCCTTCGATGTTGAACACCACGCCTTCGCCCCAGCCGTGTTCGTCGTCACCGATCAGGTAACGGCTTTCGTCGGCCGACAGGGTGGTTTTACCAGTGCCGGACAGACCGAAGAACAGGGTCACGTCGCCTTCTTCGCCGATGTTGGCAGCGCAGTGCATAGGTAGCACGTCAGCGGCCGGCAGCAGGAAGTTCTGCACCGAGAACATGGCTTTCTTCATTTCACCGGCGTAACGCATGCCGGCGATCAGCACTTTTTTCTGTGCGAAGTTGAGGATCACGCAACCGTCGGAGTTGGTGCCGTCACGCTCAGGCACGCATTCGAAGTTGGCAACGTTGAGCACTTGCCACTCATCACGGCCAGCCGGGTTGTACTGGGCCGGGTTGATGAACAGGCAACGACCGAACAGGTTCTGCCAGGCAGTCTGGGTGGTCATTTTTACGGCCAGGTAGTGCTCGGAAGCCGCACCTACATGCACGTGGGAAACGAAATGCTCTTGCGCGTTGTTGAACGCCTCAACGCGGTCCCACAGGGCATCGAACTTGTCGGCCGGGAACTTGCGGTTGATCGGGCCCCAGGCGATGGCGCCTGTGGTGCTCGGCTCATCAACGATGAAACGATCGACTGGCGAACGGCCGGTACGGTGACCGGTACGAACAACCAGTGCGCCGGTATCGGCAAGCTCGCCTTCACCGCGGTTGAGGGCTTCTTTAACCAGATCATCAACACTCAGATCGGTGTACACGGCGTTATTGGCTTGCGTCATGAGGTTCCCCGTCGGCCAGTGGCCGAGTGCTCCAAACGTTTTTGTAGTAGAAAGTCGTGCACTACTACCGCGAAAAAAGTGGGCCGGATTATGCCAGAAAAGCCCAAAAAGAGTAGGCCCCTCCTGTCGTAACGGCGTTATTCCGGCGCTAACCAGTGAATTTACCTGCGCTGAACCGTTTTAGTGACGGGTATCTGACGGCGTCTCGACACCCGCTCCGGCGAACAATTGAGTGACATCGGCGGCGTCGAACAGGTACTGCTGATTGCAGAACTGGCAGTCGATTTCGATTTTTCCACCGTGTTCAACTACCAGGTTTTGCGCGTCTTCCATACCCAGACTGACCAGCGCATTAGCCGAACGTTCGCGCGAGCAGCTGCAACGGAAACGCAGTTTTTGCACGTCGAACAGGCGCACTTGCTCTTCGTGGTAGAGACGATGCAGCACGGTTTCGTTGTCCAGGCCCAGCAACTCATCGGCGGTCAACGTACCGCTCAGCGCGGTGAGGTGCTGCCAGCTGGCGGCGCGTTCTTCTTCGTCTTTCAGGCGGTCTGCGGGCAGTTGCTGCAGCAGCATGCCGCGGGCACGACGGCCATCGGCGCAGAGCTTGATGCGCGTACCGATCTGCTGGGACATGACGAAGTAGTTGGTGAAACAGTCGGACAGGGTTTCGCCGTCCAGATCCACAACGCCCTGGTAGCGCTGACCTTGTTTCGGGTCGATGGTCAGGGTCAGCGAACCGTCCGGCATCAGGTCGGCCAGGGTGGCGTCAGGGGCGATGCGGTCGGCTTCGTAACGGGCCAGGCCACGGATGTCGCGCTCGCTGGAGCATTCGATCATCAGCAACGGGATCGGGCCTTCCGAGCGAGCCTGAAGGATCAGCAACCCGTCGAACTTCAAGGTGCCGACCAGCAACGCGGCAGCCGCCATCAGTTCGCCGAGCAGTTGTGCGACCGGTTCCGGATAGGCGTGCTTGGCCAGGACTTCGGCGTAGCTGAGCTCCAGCGAAACCATCTCGCCACGGGTGTCGCTGTCATCGAAGATGAAGCGTTGGGTGAAGTCGTTATCCGGTAGGTCGGTCATAAGTCTGGGTATCTGAAGTGGTGACTAGGTATGGCTTACAGGCCGGCGGCAGTGTGCTGCTTTACGACGAACGGCACATGCACGGCTGGCCAATTACCTCATATGGCTACGAACAGGCGCAATTACAAGTCTTTGCCCGGTTGATGCGATCGGCGGGCCGGTCCAATCATTCGTTGCTGCTGCCACGAAACTTGAACAGATCGCGCCGCTGTTTCTTGCTCGGTTTGCCATCGGTGCTCACGCCCAAGGCACCTGCTTTACGCTCTGCGGCGGCATTTTCGCGCTTGGCAATGCTGGCTTCGGTTTCAGCGTAAAGCGTCTGCGCCTCCGGCGCGCCACGGCGCACGATCGACAGCGCCTGGACCACCACCGTACGCTCCTCGAAACCGGTGCGAATCACGAATTCATCGCCGATGCGTGGCTCTTTGCCAGGCTTGCAGCGCTCGCCCCGGCAATGCACCTTGCCGCTTTCAATCGCCGCTTTGGCCAAGGCACGGGTCTTGTAAAAGCGTGCCGCCCACAACCATTTATCGAGGCGGACTTTGTCGTCCTCTTCGTTTTTTTGTGCCATGGGATTTCCTCATTCTGAAATATTGGTGAACTGTACTACCGTTCTGTCGTACCAAGAATTTCTCCGTCCCGGACTACAATGCTGACATTCCATAACCTCCCCCGCGAGACTGGAAATCCGGGCCGTAGATATCTGTCGCCTTTTAACCATTATTCTGCGTGAATACCGCGAATTCGGCCGCCTGCGGCCACCGCGGTTTCTACCGGTTGAGCAATTTTGAAGACATTTGACCATTTGACCGTTGTCGGTCTGCGCGAGTGGGTGGCGCTTCCGGATCTGGGAGTCGCCGGCCTTCGGGCAAAAATCGACACCGGTGCCAGCACCTCCAGCCTGCATGCCACTGACATCGAGACGTTCGAGCGCGATGGCGAGCAATGGGTGCGCTTCACCGCACACCTGGGCACGGTGGTGCAGTTGCGTCACCGCCGATGCGAAGCGCCGCTGGTGACACGCAAAACCATTAAAAGCTCAAACGGTCACGCGCAGGTGCGATACGTGATCAGCACCACCCTGGCCCTCGGTGATCGGGTCTGGCGGGTCGAGTTCACGCTCGCCTGCCGCAAGTCCATGCGTTATCGCCTGCTACTCGGTTCCAAAGCTTTGATCGACGGCCAGTTGGTGGTCAATCCAGGCATTAAATATGTACAAGACAAGCCGGTGTTCCCGGTATCTACCTTCTCCACAGGTGTTGCATGAAGATCGCTGTGCTGTCGCGGAACCCGCGTCTGTATTCCACCCGTCGCCTGGTTGAAGCCGGTACCGAACGCGGCCACGAAATGGTGGTGGTCGATACCTTGCGCGCCTACATGAACATCGCCAGCCACAAGCCGCAGATCCACTATCGCGGCAAGCCGCTGGAAGGTTTCGACGCCGTGATTCCGCGGATCGGTGCATCGGTCACGTTTTATGGCTGCGCAGTATTGCGCCAGTTCGAAATGATGGGGGTTTTCCCCCTCAACGAATCGGTGGCCATCGCCCGCTCGCGGGACAAACTGCGTTCGCTGCAATTGCTCTCACGTCGCGGAATCGGTTTGCCGGTGACGGGGTTTGCCCACTCACCGGACGACATTCCCGACCTGATCGAAATGGTCAACGGCGCCCCGCTGGTGATCAAGGTGCTGGAAGGTACCCAGGGCATCGGTGTGGTGTTGTGCGAAACCGCCACGGCGGCAGAGTCGGTGATTGAGGCGTTCATGGGTCTCAAGCAGAACATCATGGTCCAGGAGTACATCAAGGAAGCCGGCGGCGCTGACATTCGCTGTTTCGTGGTGGGCGACAAGGTGATTGCGGCGATGAAGCGCCAGGCCAAACCCGGCGAGTTCCGCTCTAACCTGCATCGCGGCGGCAGCGCCAGCCTGATCAAGATCACGCCGGAAGAGCGCATGACCGCATTGCGTGCGGCGAAAGTCATGGGTTTGGCGGTGGCGGGTGTGGATATCCTGCGTTCGAATCACGGGCCGCTGGTGATGGAAGTGAACTCATCGCCGGGGCTTGAGGGGATTGAGACCACCACTGGCAAGAATGTGGCAGGGATCATCATTGAGCATCTTGAGAAGAATGGTGGGCCGAATATGACGCGGACCAAAGGCAAAGGCTGAGACACAACCACCGTGGCGAGGGAAGCTTGCTCCCGCTCGGCTGCGTAGCAGTCGCAAAACGGGAGTCCTTCGGACTCCCGCGGGAACAAGCTCCCTCGCCACACAGCGTTGTGTATGACTCTTAAACCGCATCCCGCGGCAGCATCAGCCCCAACGGCAATCGCACCCGCGCTTCCAGCCCACCACCGGTACGGTTGCGCAGCTCAACATTGCCGCCATGCATGGAAGCAATCCGCTTCACGATCGCCAGCCCCAACCCGGTGCCCTTCCCGCCCCGGGCTCGATCACCACGGGTGAACGGGTTGAAGATTGCTTCAAGTTCCGACGGATCGATCCCTGCGCCACGGTCCATGACGCTAAGCACCACGTACGGCGCAGCGGTGTCACCGGAGACATACGCCGCCACTTCCACGCCACTGCCAGCATGATGCAGCGCGTTGCCGATCAGGTTGTTCAGCAATCGCTTCATCGACACCCGACGCAACGGAAACGGCTGGATAGGCTCCAGGCGCAGGCGCACTTTCTCTTCGTTCTGGTTGTACGGCGCGGCGACTTCGCGGACCAGATCGCTCAGGTCGACCTCTTCCACCGACTCATCGCGACCGTCGCGAATAAACGCCAGGAACTGGTCGAGAATCGCATCCATGTCTTCGATGTCGCGGACCATGTCGTCCGTCAGGTCGTTGCGATCGCCCATCAATTCCAGTGACAGCCGCAAACGGGTCAGTGGTGTACGCAGGTCATGGGACACCCCGGCGAGCATCAGCTCACGCTCGCGACCGGCCTGTTCGACGTCCTCGGCCATTTGGTTGAAGGCGCGATAAACCTCGGTCATTTCACTGGGCGTATCGCTGATCGGCAGGCGCACGCTGCGACCCTGACCGAGTTGCCGTGCGGCGTACACCAGGCGTTTCAAGGGTTGGTTGAGCTGGCTGACGAAAATCCACGCCGAGGCAGTAGAGAGCAAACCAATGGCGAGGAACCAGCCGAGTACGTTCCAGATTTTCTGCCCGCGCAGCGGATGCGGATAAAGCGGCACTTTCAGCCAACCGTCGCCCAGGCTAGGTGCCCGAACCCACAATGCCGGTGGCGAATGCATACGCAATCGGACTTCGGTGTCGTCACCCAACTCGTCCTGCATCTGCCGCTGATAGATTTCGCTGTACGGCCAGTGCTGTTCGCCTTCAGGCACACCCGCACCGACCACACGGATCAGGGTCGCGGCTTCAGCGATCTTGTCACGGTTGTTTTCGTCGGCGGCCCAATAGGCACGCAGCGTCAGGGCGACGCCGTGGCTGTACTGACGGTCCACCAGCACATCCTCGTTCATCAACAGATAAACCAGGGTCAGCGCCTTGGAGAACAGGACGACGATCAACACCAGCCAAAGGGTGCGGGAGAAGAAACTCTGGGGGAACCAAACCGGGGTTTTCATGGGTAACCGTTACACACTTGCAGGAGCGAGCGATGCTCGCATATTGCGGATCGCGAGTCTGCGGGCAAGGCCATCTGACCTGACACCCGCTCGACCCGCTCCTACAAATCACCGATCACTTGGTGGCGGCGCCATCCGGCACGAACACGTAGCCCACGCCCCAGACAGTCTGGATGTAGCGCGGTTTGGACGGATCGGGTTCGATCATCCGGCGCAGACGGGAAATCTGCACATCGATGGAGCGCTCCAGGGCATCCCACTCGCGGCCACGGGCCAGGTTCATCAACTTGTCGCGGGTCAGTGGCTGACGGGCGTTCATCACCAGGGCCTTGAGGACCGCGAACTCACCGGTGGTGAGCATGTGCACCTCTTCGCCGCGCTTGAGTTCGCGGGTGGCCAGGGACAACTCGTAGTCACCGAAGGTCACGCTTTCGTCTTCGCTGCCCGGCGCGCCCGGCACTGGAGCCGACTGACGACGCAGAACCGCTTTGACGCGGGCCATCAGCTCATCCGGGTTGAACGGCTTGGCCAGGTAATCGTCGGCGCCCAGTTCCAGGCCCTTGATCCGGCTCAGCTCATCGCCCTTGGCGGTCAGCATGATGATTGGAATCTGATTGTTCGCGCCACGCAGGCGGCGGCAGGCGGTCAGGCCGTCTTCGCCAGGCAGCATCAGGTCGAGGACGACCAGGTTGAACACTTCGCGCGCCAGCAGGCGATCCATTTGCTCGGTGTTCGGTACGGCGCGGGCGCGATAGCCCTTGCTGACGAAAAAACGCTCCAGCAGGCTGCTAAGGCCCGGATCGTCGTCAACAATAAGAATTTTTTCGCCTTCAGCAATGTTTGCAGTGCTGCTCATTAGATGCTCCTTTGATCTCGGCGCGCATTATGGCGTAGCTGCCGTTATACGCACCGTGTGCATTGTTAGCAGATTTTTCCTTTACCGCCAGAAAACCGGCCATTGACGCCGCAGCCTGCGATGCCCCCGAATGGCTGAACGCTGGTTATAATGCGCGGCCATTTGTGTCAGGCAACATCAGACAGGTACTACGGACAGACGCGATTTATTTTTATGGCGTCAGCAGTAATTGTTCGATTTCACGGGTCAACGCAATGCCTGTTGCCCCAGGCAGCGGCGCTGGCCAGGCCGCTCAACCAGACTCGCCAAGGCCCTAACTCTGCGCCTGCGAGCCTGCTTTCACAATTTGTCAGGTGGTTTTATGGACAGCATCAACAGCCGCATCGCCGAGGAACTCGGCGTACGCCCACAACAGGTCGAAGCGGCCGTCGCGCTACTCGATGAAGGCTCTACCGTTCCCTTCATCGCCCGTTACCGGAAAGAAGTGACCGGCAGCCTCGATGACACCCAGTTGCGTCATCTGGAAGAGCGTCTGCGCTACCTGCGAGAACTCGACGAACGGCGCATCAGCATCCTTGCCAGCATCCAGGAGCAAGGCAAGCTGACGCCGCAACTGGAACGCGACATCAAACTCGCCGACACCAAGACCCGCCTCGAAGACTTGTACCTGCCGTACAAGCAGAAGCGCCGCACCAAGGGCCAGATCGCCCTGGAAGCCGGCCTCGGCGAGTTGGCCGACGGCCTGTTCAACGACCCGACCCTGAGCCCGGAAACCGAAGCCGCCCGCTTCATCGACGCGGAAAAAGGCGTGGCCGATGTGAAGGCTGCCCTCGAAGGCGCCAAGTACATCCTGATGGAACGCTTCGCCGAAGACGCGGGCCTGCTGGACAAGCTGCGCAACTACCTCAAGCAGGAAGCCACCCTCAGTGCCCGCGTGATCGCCGGCAAGGAAGAGGAAGGTGCCAAGTTCCGCGACTATTTCGAACACGACGAACCGCTGAAAAGCATGCCATCGCACCGCGCACTGGCGATTTTCCGTGGCCGTAACGAAGGCATTCTCAGCTCCGCGCTGAAAGTCGGCGATGAGCTGCCGGGCACCATGCACCCGTGCGAAGGCATGATCGGCCAGCAATTCGGCATCCAGAACCAGAACCGCGCCGCCGACAAATGGCTGGGCGAGGTGGTGCGCTGGACCTGGAAGGTCAAGCTCTACACCCACCTGGAAACCGACCTGCTGGGCGAGTTGCGCGATGGCGCGGAGACCGAAGCGATCAACGTCTTCGCCCACAACCTGCACGACCTGCTGCTGTCGGCCCCGGCCGGCCCGCGCGCCACCCTGGGCCTCGACCCGGGCCTGCGCACCGGTTGCAAGGTGGCCGTGGTCGATTCCACCGGCAAGCTGCTGGATCACGCCACGGTTTACCCGCACGTGCCGCACAACAAGTGGGACCAGACCCTCGCGATTCTTGCCGCGCTGTGCGCCAAGCACGCGGTGGACCTGATCGCCATCGGCAACGGCACCGCCAGCCGTGAGACCGATAAGCTCGCCGCAGAACTGATCAAAAAATACCCAGCCATGAAGATGACCAAGGTCATGGTTTCCGAGGCTGGCGCATCGGTTTACTCGGCGTCGGAACTGGCTTCCAAGGAATTCCCGGATCTGGACGTATCGATCCGTGGCGCCGTGTCGATTGCCCGTCGCCTGCAAGATCCGCTGGCCGAACTGGTGAAGATCGATCCGAAATCCATCGGTGTCGGCCAGTACCAGCACGACGTGTCGCAGCTGAAACTGGCGCGCGGCCTGGATGCGGTCGTCGAGGACTGCGTGAACGCCGTCGGTGTGGACGTGAATACCGCTTCCGTGGCGCTGCTGGCGCGGATCTCCGGCCTCAACGCAACGCTGGCGCAGAACATCGTCAGCCACCGCGACGAACACGGCGCGTTCAAAACCCGCGCTGCGCTGAAGAAAGTCGCACGCCTGGGCGAAAAAACTTTCGAACAGGCCGCTGGCTTCTTGCGTGTAATGAACGGCGAAAACCCGCTGGATTCATCGGCGGTTCACCCGGAAGCCTATCCGCTGGTGCAGCGCATCGCCGCTGAAACCGACCGTGACATCCGCTCGCTGATCGGCGACGCCTCGTTCCTCAAGCGCCTCGATCCGAAGAAGTACACCGACGAAACCTTCGGTCTGCCAACCGTGACCGACATCCTGCAAGAGCTGGAAAAGCCTGGCCGCGACCCGCGCCCCGAGTTCAAGACCGCCGAGTTCCAGGAAGGCGTCGAAGACCTCAAGGACCTGCAACTGGGCATGATCCTCGAAGGCGTCGTGACCAACGTGACCAACTTCGGCGCGTTCGTCGACATCGGCGTGCATCAGGACGGTTTGGTGCACATCTCTGCGCTTTCGGAGAAATTCATCAAGGATCCACGCGAAGCGGTCAAGGCCGGTGACGTGGTGAAGGTGAAGGTCATGGAAGTCGACATCCCGCGCAAACGCGTGGGCCTGTCGATGCGCATGAGCGACACGCCGGGCGAGAAAATCGACGGTGCTCGCGGTGCACGTCCGGGGTCGGCGCCACGCCAGTCCCAGAACACCGCACCGCGCAAGGAAACCACGGCGGCGGCCCCGGCCAACAACGCCATGGCTTCGCTGTTCGCCAATGCCAAGCAGTTGAAGAAGCGTTGATGGACGTCCCTGCCGGGTACACCGAAAGCGCGTTTTTCAAGTTGTTGGGCTGCCGCCTGCACAGCCTGGAAACCGGGGTGGCGCAAGTCGCCCTGGTGCTGGAGCCGGAGCTGCGCAATCGCGCGGGAAAACTGCACGGCGGGGCGATGTTCAGTCTGGTGGACATTGCCATGGGGCTGGCCTGTTCCAGCGCCCACGGCTTTGACCAGCACAGCGCGACCATCGAGTGCAAGATCAACTACATCCGCGCCGTCGCCGACGGCGAGGTGATGTGCACGGCGCGGGTGATCCACCCGGGCCGCCGCACACTGGTGGTTGAGGCCGACGTGGTGCAAGGCGACAAATTGGTCGCAAAAGCGCAAGGCACGTTCGCTGTCCTGTAGCTAGTCGTCATCGATTTGAGTTAATTTCGGCGCAATGAACCCTGTAGGAGCTGCCGCTGGCTGCTCCTACAGGTTATTTGTGCGGCTGACCGGCTAGAAAAACCAGGCGAAAACGCCAGTTTCAACTTCACCCTTGTAGACCGTCTTGCCCACCCCCATATTGGGGCGACTGACGCGTGAAGGAATCCAACTTGAGCGAACTTCTCAACCGCCGCCTGGCTCTGCTCGGCGAGCGCGCTAACCTCTCTCTGCTCGAACAGTGCCTTCACGGCATCGAACGTGAATGCCTGCGCGTGACCGGCGAAGGTCGCCTGGCGCAAACGCCGCACCCGGAAGAATTGGGTTCCGCGCTGACCAATGAACAGATCACCACCGACTATTCCGAGTCGCTGCTGGAGTTCATCACCCCGGCCCTGCCCGACCCTGCCGATACGCTGGCGAGCCTGGACAGCATTCACCGCTTTGCCTACAGCAAACTCGGCAACGAGTACCTGTGGAGTCCGTCGATGCCGTGCCCGCTGCCGGCCGAGGAAGACATCCCGATCGCCTATTACGGCACCTCCAATATCGGGCAGCTCAAGTATGTCTACCGCAAGGGCCTGGCCCTGCGTTACGGCAAGACCATGCAGTGCATTGCCGGCATCCACTACAACTTTTCCCTGCCGGAAAAGCTCTGGCCGCTGTTGAAGGAGGCCGAAGGTTTTGTCGGCAGCGACCGCGATTTTCAGTCGTCTTCCTACATCGCACTGATCCGTAACTTCCGCCGCTACAGCTGGCTGCTGATGTACCTGTTCGGCGCATCGCCAGCGCTGGACGCCGGTTTCCTGCGCGGCCGTTCGCACCAGTTGGAACAACTGGATCCGGACACCCTTTACCTGCCATACGCCACCAGCCTGCGCATGAGCGATCTGGGTTACCAGAGCAACGCCCAGGCCGGCCTGACGCCGTGCTACAACGATTTGATCAGCTACACCGACAGTCTGCGCAAAGCGGTGGCCACGCCGTACGCGCCGTACGTCGAAGTCGGCACGCACAAGGACGGTGAGTGGGTTCAGCTCAACACCAACATCCTGCAGATCGAAAACGAGTACTACTCCAACATCCGCCCGAAACGCGTGACCTATTCCGGCGAACGGCCGATCCAGGCGTTGATGGCCCGCGGCATCCAGTACGTGGAAGTCCGCTGCCTGGACATCAATCCGTTTCTGCCGATGGGCATCGATATCACCGAATCGCGCTTCCTCGACGCTTTCCTGCTGTATTGCGCCCTGAACGACAGCCCGCTGCTGACCAACACCAGCTGCGGCAATGCGACCTCGAACTTCCTCAGTGTGGTCAAGGAAGGTCGCCGTCCGGGTCTGCAACTGCAACGCGACGGACAACCGGTCGACCTGAAGGAATGGGCCGGTCAGTTGCTGGAAAACATCGCGCCACTGGCCGCGCTGCTGGATCAGAGCCATGGCGGCGATGCCCACAGCAAGGCGCTGGACGTACAAATGGCCAAGGTCCAGGACCCGTCCCTGACGCCATCGGCCCAGGTGCTGGCGGCGATGGCTGAGCACAAGGAGAGTTTTGCCCAGTTCTCCCTGCGCCAAAGCCAGGCCCATGCCGAGTTTTTCCGCAGCGAGCCGTTGCCGGCTGAGGAACAAGCCAGGTTTGAAGAACGGGCGCGTTCGTCGCTGGCGGAACAGGCTGAGCTGGAACAGAACGAAGTCGGCGATTTCGATGTGTTTGTCGGGTCGTATCAGGCGAGCATTCTGGCGATCAGTAACTGATTGCAGCCCTGTGGCGAGGGAGCGTGCTCCCGTTCGGTTGCCCAGCAGCCGCAAATGGAGTCCTTCGGCCTCCAGCGGGAGCGAGCTCCCTCGCCACAAAAGCGATCTGCATCTACCCTCGCTTAGAATTTTCCGCTCATAAGCTCATTCGAAAAAGTTATTTATTTTCGAATTCTTAGATCATTTAGTCTCCTTTCACGCCGACTCTCGGTCGCCTGACAAGGAGCTTCCCGATGAAACTGACTTTCCCTCTTCGCCTGCTGGCTGCCGCTTCTCTGGCTGCGGCGAGTGTGTTTGCCCAGGCGGCCGACGTTACTGTCGCTTACCAGACCACCGTTGACCCGGCGAAAGTCGCCCAGGCCGACGGCGCTTACGAAAAAGCCACCCAGGCCGACATCAGCTGGCGCAAATTCGATAACGGTGCGGACATCATCGCCGCCATCGCGTCCGGCGACGTGCAGATCGGCTACCTCGGTTCCAGCCCCCTGACGGCTGCCATCACTCGCAAAGTGCCGGTGGAAACGTTTTTGATTGCCACCCAGATCGGTGCCGCTGAAGCATTGGTGGCGCGTGACGGTTCCGGGATCAAGACTCCGCAGGACCTGATCGGCAAGAAAATCGCCGTGCCGTTTGTATCCACCGGCCACTACAGCCTGCTCGCCGCGCTGAAGCACTGGAACATCGATCCCTCGAAAGTCACCGTGCTCAACCTCGCACCGCCAGCAATCATTGCTGCCTGGAAACGCGGCGATATCGATGCCACCTATGTGTGGGACCCCGCGTTGGGTGTCGCCAAGGAAAACGGCAAAGTGCTGATTACTTCCGGTGAGCTGGCCAAGTTCGGCGCGCCAACCTTCGATGCCTGGATCGTGCGCAAAGACTTCGCCGAGAAGCATCCGGAGATCGTCACCGCATTCGCCAAAGTGACCCTGGACGCCTACGCCGATTACCGCAAAGACCCGAACGCCTGGCTCGCCAATCAAAGCAATGTCGACAAACTGGTGAAACTCTCCGGCGCCAAGGCCAGCGATATTCCGCTGCTGCTGCAAGGCAACGTCTACCCGCTGGCGGCTGACCAGGTCACCACCCTCGGCGCGCCGACCACCAAAGCCATCACCGACACCGCCGCGTTCCTCAAGGAACAGGGCAAGGTTGAAGCCGTATTACCGGACTACGCGCCATACGTCAGCGCCAAGTTCATCACCAACTGATCGGGAGTCAACGCAATGGCTTTGCTACAGCTGGAGCGCATCAGCGCACAGTACCCTGGCAGCCCGGAACCGGTGCTGGCGGATATTTCATTGAGTCTGGGGCCCCAGCAGTTGCTGGTCGCCCTCGGCCCGTCCGGCAGTGGCAAGACATCGCTGTTGAACCTGATTGCCGGTTTCGTCGAACCCAGCGCCGGGCGCATCACCCTCGATGGCGTGCCGGTCAAAGGCCCGAGCGCTGAACGTGGCGTGGTGTTCCAGGACGACGCCTTGCTGCCCTGGCAAGATGTGCTGGCCAACGTTGGTTTTGGCTTGGAACTGGCCGGCGTCGCGCGGGAGAAACGTGAACTGCGCGCTAAGGAAATGCTTTCACTGGTTGATCTTTCAGGTTTTGAAAGCCGCCGCATCTGGCAACTCTCCGGTGGTCAGAAGCAGCGTGTTGGCCTGGCCCGCGCCCTCGCCGCCGACCCTCGCGTGCTGCTGATGGACGAACCCTTCGGTGCCCTCGACGCCTTCACTCGCGAACAGATGCAGGAACTGCTGTTGCAAGTGTGGCGGCGTACCGCGAAACCGGTGTTTCTGATTACTCACGACATTGAAGAAGCGGTGTTTCTTGCCACTGACCTGATTTTGTTGGCGCCCAATCCCGGGCAAATCGTCGAACGCCTGAGCCTGGACTTCGGTCAGCGTTACGCCAACGGTGAATCGGCGCGCTCGATCAAGTCTGATCCGCGTTTTATCGAAACCCGCGAACACGTACTCGCCAAAGTGTTCTCCCAACGCAGCGCCGCCCAGCGCCAGGAGCACGCATGAGCAGCTACGAAATTCCCGCGGCCACAGTGAAAACAAACACGACGGCCATTCCAGTCCGCCGCAGTTTGAGCACGCGCTGGATCAGCCTGCTGACCCTGGTCGCATTGGTTGTCATCTGGTGGGCCGTGACGGCGACCGGTTTGATCGAACCGCTGTTCCTGCCGCAACCATCGGCCGTGCTGCAGAAAGGCTGGCTGCTGGCGACCAGCGGCTATATGGATTCAACCCTGTGGCAGCACTTGGGCGCGAGCCTCAGCCGCATCGGTCTTGGCCTCGGTTTCGCGGTGCTGACCGCCGTTCCGGTGGGCATCGCCATCGGCCATAACCGCATCGCTCGCGGCATTCTCGATCCGCTGATCGAGTTTTATCGTCCAATTCCGCCACTGGCCTATCTGCCACTGATCGTGATCTGGTGCGGCATTGGCGAGTTATCGAAAGTGTTGCTGATCTACCTGGCGATTTTCGCCCCGATTGCCATCGCCACCGCCACCGGTGTGCGCACAGTCGACCCGGCCAAATTGCGCGCAGCACAGTCGTTGGGTGCAACGCGGGCGCAGTTGATTCGCCATGTGATTTTGCCGAGTGCGCTGCCGGATATCTTGACTGGCGTGCGCATTGGTTTGGGTGTGGGTTGGTCGACGCTGGTCGCCGCTGAACTGATTGCCGCCACCAGTGGCCTGGGTTTCATGGTGCAGTCGGCCGCGCAGTTCCTGGTCACCGATGTGGTGGTGCTGGGGATTCTGGTGATCGCGCTGATTGCCTTCGCCATGGAGATGGGCCTGCGCAAACTGCAGCGCAAACTGGTGCCGTGGCACGGCCAGGCTCACTAGTACATTTTGATCGCACTGACTACGCCGACACCTCGGCGCCCCGGATTGAAGAGAACCACCATGAGCCACCTGACCATCGTCCCCCTCAGCTTCGCCCTCGGCGCACAGATCAGTGGCGTCGACATCAGCCAGCCACTGAACCTGGAGCATCGCGACGCCATCGAACAAGCGTTGCTCAAGCATCAGGTGCTGTTCTTCCGCGACCAGCCAATCACACCACAGCAACAGGCGCGCTTCGCGGCCAATTTCGGCGATCTGCACATTCACCCGATCTACCCGAATGTGCCGGAACAACCGGAAGTGCTGATCCTCGACACCGCCGTCACCGACGTGCGCGACAATGCGATCTGGCACACCGACGTGACCTTCCTGCCGACCCCGGCCATGGGCGCGGTGCTCAGCGCCAAGCTGTTGCCGGAGTTTGGTGGCGACACGCTGTGGGCCAGCGGCATCGCCGCGTATGAGGCGCTGTCGGCGCCGATGAAAACTTTGCTCGAAGGGCTGACCGCCACTCACGATTTCACTCGTTCGTTTCCGCTGGAACGCTACGGCAACACACCTGAAGCGCTGGCCCAATGGGAAGAAACACGCCGCAAGAACCCACCGCTGTCACACCCGGTGATTCGCACCCATCCAGTGAGCGGGCGCCGCTCACTGTTCGTCAACGAAGGCTTCACCTCGAAGATCAACGAACTGTCGGAAACCGAGAGCGAGGCGATTCTGAAGTTCCTGTTCGCCCACGCCACACGGCCGGAATTCACCATCCGCTGGCGCTGGCAGAAAGACGACATCGCGTTCTGGGACAACCGCGTGACCCAGCATTACGCGGTGGACGATTACCGCCCCGCGCGGCGAGTGATGCAGCGGGCGACGGTGTTGGGGGATGTGCCTTTTTTTCGCTGATCTTTTGTTGCCCATTCTGGCCCCATCGCCAGCAGGCTAGCGCCCACAGGAGGAATGCATTCCAATGTGGGCGCTAGCTAGCCTGCTAGCGGTAGTCATGTAAAAGACGCCGAGTAATACAGCGTCAAACACTTACTCCGCCGTCGAAGGTTTCTCCCAAAGATTGATCCCACCCTCCTGGGCAAACCGGTCAATCTCCGCCAGTTCCTCTGCACTGAAGCTCAGGTTCTTCAACGCCCCGACGTTCTCGATGATTTGCTCTGGCCGGCTCGCACCGATCAGCGCCGAGGTCACCCGCGGGTCACGCAGCGTCCAGGCCAACGCCAGTTGCGCCAGGCTCTGACCGCGACGCTTGGCGATTTCATTGAGCGCACGCACGTGAGCAATGTTGGCATCCGACAAGTGCGACGCCTGCAACGAACCACCGCCCGGACGGTTGACCCGCGCATCCGCCGGCACACCGTTGAGGTATTTGTCGGTCAGCAACCCTTGGGCCAGCGGCGTAAACGCAATCACGCCGGTGCCCAGCTCATCGGTGGTGTCCAACAGGTCTTTTTCCACCCAGCGATTGAGCAGGTTGTAGGCCGGCTGGTGAATCAACAGCGGTACTTTCCATTCCTTGAGCAGCGCGGCGATTTCACGGGTTTTCACCCCGGAATAAGACGAGATGCCGATGTACAACGCCTTGCCCTGCTGCACTGCCGTGGCCAGTGCACTGGCGGTTTCTTCCAGTGGCGTGTCCGGGTCGAAGCGGTGCGAGTAGAAAATATCGACATAGTCCACACCCAGGCGTTGCAGGCTCTGGTCGAGACTGGCCAGCACGTACTTGCGCGAACCACCGCCCTGCCCGTAAGGACCGCGCCACATGTCCCAACCAGCCTTGCTGGAGATGATCAGCTCATCGCGGTACGGCTTGAAGTCTTCCCGCAGCAAACGGCCGAAATTGATCTCGGCACTGCCGTACGGTGGGCCATAGTTGTTGGCCAGGTCGAAATGGTTGATGCCCAGGTCGAACGCCGTGCGCAACAACGCGCGCTGGGTATCGATCGGCGTGCTGTCGCCGAAGTTATGCCACAGGCCCAGGGACAATGCCGGCAGCACCAGACCGCTGCGACCTACGCGGCGGTAAGGGATGGAGTCATAGCGGTTTTCGGCAGCGGTGTAAGTCATCGAATCCTCTCTTGTCTGTCTTGAATCTGGTCTCGACTGCTTCGCCAGTCGTCCAGCATACGCGCAGACAAAAACCAGGAAACCCCGGATTCGACTAATTGCTGAAACGTTTCATATTTCTTTTGCCTAACCTTATTCCGACATTTCGCGCAGGCCGCGATCTTTTGATTTTCATCTGGCTCCCGCAAACACCTCCTCCAACCAATCCACAAACACCCGGACCCGTGGCGACATGTGTCGGTTGTGCGGGTAGAGCACCGAAACCGGCATCGGTGGCGGTGGGGTTTCAGTGAGGATTTCCTTGATCAGTCCCTGGGCGATTTGCGTTTCCATGCGGTAGTGCGGGCACTGGATCAGGCCGAGACCGGCAATCGCCGAGGCGGCGTAGATTTCAGCGCCGAACACTGAAATGGCACCGTCGATTGCCACTTCCATGAGCTCACCGTTCACCATGAATTCGAATGGGAACAATTTGGCGGTGGTGCGCGAAATGTAATTCACCGCGCGATGGTTTTTCAGGTCGTCGAGTTTTTTTGGCTCGCCGTATTTGCGCAGGTACGCGGGACTGGCGCAGGTGATCTGGCGCAGGTTGGCGACACGTTTGCCGACCAGTGTGGAGTCGCTCAACGTACCGGCGCGCAATACGCAATCGATGCCTTCGGTGATGAGGTCGACCTGGCGATCGGCCTCACTGATGGACAACTCAATGTCCGGGTAGCGAGCCATGAATTGCGGCAGGGCCGGGATCACGAAATGCCGGGCCAGGGTGCCGTGCATATCCACCCGCAAGCGGCCCTTCGGTGCCACGCTGCGAAACGCCAGTTCGGCCTCTTCCAGTTCTGCCAGTAATTGCACGCAACGCTGGTAATACGCTTCGCCATCCAGCGTAGGCCGCACTCGGCGCGTGCTGCGTTCCAGCAGGCGGGTGCCGAGCCAGGCTTCGAACTGATTGAGCGTGTGGGTCAGCGTGGCCCGTGGCAGGTTCAGATCATCCGCGGCCTGGGTAAAGCTCGCCCGCTCGTAGATACGCACGAACACTTTCATCGCTTTGACTTGATCCACGGCGGGCACCTGATTGTTGGCGATTCTTGAACAGTCAAGGCAACTCTGGTGCATTTATCGGCCTGAGTAAACATGTGAAATTGGCTTCACACCCCATCACAGGTACTGCGAAATGACTCACCAGACTTCGAAAGTTGCCCTCGTCACCGGCGCCTCACGTGGCATTGGCGCGGACATCGCCAGACAACTCGCCAGCGAAGGTTTCGCCGTCGCCATCAACTACGTCAGTAGCGCCAGCGAAGCGTCGAAACGGGTGGTGGAACTGCGTCAGGCCGGCCATCAAGCCATAGCGATCAAGGCCGATGTGGCCAATGCCGAGGACGTGCGGCGGATGTTCGACGAGGCTGAGACCCAGCTCGGCAAAGTCGATGTGCTGGTGAACAACGCCGGCATTCTCAAGGTGTTGCCGCTGGCGCAGCACAGCGACGAGTTGTTCGAGCAGACCTTCAACATCCACGCCCGTGGCACTTTCAACACCCTGCGCGAAGCGGCCACGCGCCTGAACGACGGTGGCCGGATCATCAATTTCTCCAGCAGCACGGTTGGCCTGAATCTGCCGGGTTATGCGGTGTACATTGCCAGCAAAGCGGCGGTGGAATCGCTGACCCAGGTGTTCGCCAAAGAGATGCGTGGGCGCAACATCACGGTCAATGCAGTGGCTCCCGGGCCGGTGGCGACCGAGCTGTTTTTGCACGGCAAGAGTGAGGAGCAGATTCAGAATTTCGCGAAGATGCCGCCGCTGGAACGCCTGGGTCAGCCAGAGGATATTGCTCGCGTCGTATCCTTTTTGGCCGGGCCTGATTCGGCTTGGGTCAATGGGCAGGTTTTGCGGGTGAATGGCGGGCTGGTTTAACCGGGTTCACACTGAGACCACAGCGCCGCTATCGCGAGCAAGCTCGCGCCCACAAGAATCGCGGTGATCCTTGCTTCGCGATAGCGCCCTGAAAAGCCCTGCATAACTGAAGGGAGGCATACACCATGCACACGACGATCATTATCACCTTCGGCCTGATCCTCCTCGCCCTGATGCTCTACATCGGCGAGAAAATCGGCTTCAGCCGCCAGATCCTGGCCTACAGCTTTATCGTGCTGTGGCTGGCGCTGACGTTGATCAACGGCGCGGTCGGCATCGTGCATGCCGACCAGCCATTGGGAACGGAGCTGGTGGTGGGCAGCGCCGTGTTCGGTATCCCGGTAGCAGCACTGGTGTTGTTCATGGTGATGACCACCGAAGCGTGAAGCTCCGGATCAGCGCACCAGATGCAAGAACTGCATGTGCCGTTCGTACTGATCGAGGATGTCGTTGATGATCTGCTCCTTGGTGTAGCCCACCAGATCGTAGTTCTGGCTGCCCTCGCTCAAATGCACTTCGGCGCGGTAGTAACGACGGTTGTTGAGCTCCTTGGAGCCCATGCCGCCCCGGGCAAACGACGGGGTAAAGTAGCCACGCATTTGCACCTGGTAGATAAACGGGTGCTCATCGCCGTGACCGATTTCCAGGCTGACGCTGTCGTTGACCGGTTCCGGATGGGTAATGACGCTCAGCCCCTTCTCGATGAACACCGCCGAGACCTCTTCGATCGCCGGACGCACCGTCGTATCGAGGAAGCGATACACCTCGTCCCGCGACGGGAAATGCACCGCCTGACTCAAGCGCTGACGCCAGCCACCGCGCCGTGAGCCGGACACCGGTGCCAACGAATGCAGTTGCGCAATCTGCTTTTGCGACTCCAGATAAAACGCCTTGTGCAAGCCCCACATCATCAACAGCAAAATCAACGAGAACGGCAGCGATGTCAGGACCACCGCCGACTTCAACGCATCGATGCTGCCGGAGAACAGCAACGCACTGGTCACCAGCGCGGTCATCGCACCCCAGAACACCCGCAGCCATTTCGGCCCGTCTTCATCCGGGTTGCCACCCTTGGCGGACAGGGTCGACAAGACTACGGTGCCGGAGTCAGCGGAGGTGACGAAGAACACAAAGCTGATGAACACCGTGACCGCGATGACGGCTTTGCTCCACGGGTAAGTTTCCAGCAGCAGGTACAAGGTCATCGACGGGTTGTCGATGGCCGACATACCCAGCGCGCTCATCCCGTGATTGAGCACCTGGTCGATAGCGCTGTTGCCGAAGATCGACATCCACGCGAGGGTAAAACCCAGGGGAATCAACAGCACGCCGAAGACGAATTCGCGAATGGTCCGGCCACGGGAAATCCGCGCGATGAACAGCCCCACGAACGGCGACCATGCGATCCACCAGGCCCAATAGAACACTGTCCAGCCGCCCAGCCAGTCGCTCGGCTTGTCGTAGGCGTAAAGGTCAAAACTCTTCATCGGCAGAGCGCCGAGGTAATCGCCGAGATTCTGGATCAGGGTATTGAGCAGATGCTGCGTCGGTCCTGCAAACAACACAAACAGCAGCAGCGCGCACGCCAGCAGCATGTTGATGTCGGACATCACCCGCACGCCCTTGTCGACGCCGGATACCGCGACGATGATCGCCGCGCCCATCATCAGCGTGATCAGGCCGACCTGAATCCATTGGGTGTGGGCAATGCCGAACAGGTAATCCAGGCCCGAGTTGAGGTGCAGCACGCCAAAGCCCATGTCGGCACCGAGGCCGAACACCGTGGCAATGATGCCGAAGCCATCCACGGCGTAACCGATGGGGCCGTTGATGCGCTTGCCGATCAGCGGATACAGCGCCGAGCGCAGGGCCAGCGGCAAGTTGTGTCGATACGCGAAGTAAGCGAGCGCCATGCCGACGAAGGCGAACACGCCCCAGCCATGCAAGCCCCAGTGCAGAAACAGAATCTGCATCGCCTGGCGCGCTGCATCCGCGGTGCCCGCCTCGCCTTGTGGCGGTTGGAGCATGTGGGTCAGCGGTTCCGATACGCAGAAAAAGAACAACGTGATGCTGATCCCGGCGGCGAACAGCATGCCGGCCCACGACAGATAACTGAATTCGGGCTCGTCGTGGTCGGCACCGAGTTTGATCTTGCCGTAGCCCGATAACGCGGTGACCACCACGAAGACCAGATACAGGGTCATCGCCAGCAGGTAGTACCAGCCGACCGTGTTGGCCGCCCAGTTTTGTGCGGCCAGCAACCAGGCACCGGCCTGCTCGGGCATGGCGATGACCACGACACCAAACAACAGAATGAAACTCGCCGCGAAGTAAAACACCGGCGGATTCATGCGGACCAGGCCGCTTGGAGGAAGGGACGATGCACTCATGAACGGTGCACCACGCAGGGGTAAATCGTGGCTGTAGACATCGGACTCAGCAAAGGCAAGCCTCCTGTTGTGAGCGGGCAGCGAACCACCGGTTTAACTTGAATGAACGTTCAAGTTAAACATGGATAGGGGGCTAAGGACTAATCGCAGGGCTGGGCGGTCGTGCGTGTACGCTAGCTCAAGGAGGGAAAATAACGCGGATTTAGCTACTCGATTCGGCTTGAAATCCAATCGCGAGCAGGCTCGCACACAGTGGATCGGGTGGACACAAATGCTGTGAACGCCAGAAAACCCTGTGGAAGCGAGCCTGCTCGCGATGACGGTAGATCAGTCAGCGGAGGAATGCGGCCTTATTTCTGCGCCCCATCATCGAGCTGCAAATTCGCCTGGGTCAGGTTACTGCCCGCCGGTACGCTACGGGTCAGCCAGACATTACCGCCAATGGTCGAGCCCTTGCCAATGGTGATCCGCCCCAGAATCGTCGCGCCGGCGTAAATCACCACGTCATCCTCGACAATCGGATGTCGCGGCTGGCCCTTCTGCAACTGGCCGTCTTCGTCCGCCGGGAAACGCTTGGCGCCCAACGTCACGGCCTGGTATATCCGCACGCGCTCACCGATGATCGCGGTCTCGCCTATGACCACACCGGTCCCGTGATCGATGAAGAAACTGCGACCGATCTGCGCGCCCGGGTGGATGTCGATACCGGTGGCCGAGTGAGCGATTTCCGCACTGATCCGCGCCAGCAACGGCAGCCCGGCGCGATACAAATGATGGGCCAGACGATGGTGAATCACCGCCAGAATCCCCGGGTAGCACAGCAGCACCTCATCGACACTGCGCGCCGCCGGGTCACCGTGGTAGGCCGCCAACACGTCGGTGTCCAGCAGACTGCGCAGGCCCGGCAAGGCAAGGGCAAAATCCTGAATGATCTGGATGGTCTTGGCTTCGACCTCCGTCTCGGCCTCGGCGCCATGGCGCGCGGCATAACGCAATTCGAGTCGCGCCTGCGCCAGCAACGCATTCAGCGCGACATCAAGGGTGTGACCGACGTAGAAATCTTCACTTTCCTCGCGCAGATCCACCGGCCCCAAACGCATCGGGAACAGCGCACCGCACAAGGCTTCGAGAATGTCCGCCATGGCCGCCCGGGACGGCAACTCGCGACCGCCCTGCTCGGTGCTGGCGCGGCCGTTTTGTGCACGCCACTGGTCACGTGCCGTGCGCAGCTGACTGACGATGGTCTGCAATTGCCAATGGCTGGAACGCTCACTCACGGTAAAAACTCCTCACGGGCGGCCGGACGGTCTGGCCGCGTCAACGGCGATTACTTTACGGCAAGGGTCGCGGCGCAAATTAAGAACCAATTGTGCTGTGTTAAGCACCATCAGCTATAAGCGATTGGCGGTTGCCCCGAGAAAAAGGCGTGCCTATAGTCCCGACATCATTCACCGCCCGTACGGACCCATGATCAAACAACAGCTTGCCCGCTTTAACCGCCTCGACCTGCTCGGTCAGCCCACCGCCCTGGAAAAACTCGAACGCCTGTCGACCTGGCTGGGCCGCGATGTGTACGTCAAGCGCGATGACCTGACGCCACTGGCAATGGGCGGCAACAAACTGCGCAAGCTCGAATACCTGGCGGCCGATGCCCTGGCCCAGGGTGCGGACACCTTAATTACCGCTGGCGCGTTGCAATCCAACCATGTACGCCAGACTGCCGCCATTGCCGCCAAGCTGGGCCTTGGCTGCGTAGCATTGCTGGAAAACCCGCTGGGCACCGATGACGTCAATTACGTCGGCAACGGCAATCGGCTGTTGCTGGAGCTGTTCGATACCAAGGTCGAATTGGTGGAAAACCTCGACAACGCCGACGAACAATTGCAGGCATTGGCCGCTCGCCTGCGCAATAACGGCAAGAAACCGTATCTGGTGCCGATCGGTGGCTCCAATGCATTGGGCGCCTTGGGTTACGTACGGGCCGGTCTGGAACTGGCTGAACAGATCAAGGACACCGGCCTGAATTTCGCCGCTGTCGTCCTGGCCTCGGGCAGCGCCGGGACCCACAGCGGTCTGGCATTGGCGTTGAGCGAAGCGTTGCCGGATTTGCCGGTGATCGGCGTGACGGTTTCGCGCAGCGATGAAGATCAGCGGCCGAAGGTACAGGGCCTGGCCGAACGCACTGCCAAGTTGTTGGGTGTGAAGCTGCCGGACAGCTTCAAAGTCGAGTTATGGGACGAGTATTTCGCGCCGCGTTATGGCGAGCCGAATGCCGGGACGCTGGCGGCGGTGAAACTGCTGGCGAGTCAGGAAGGCCTGCTGCTTGACCCGGTTTACACCGGCAAGGCCATGGCGGGGTTGCTGGACGGTATTGGTCGGCAGCGTTTCGATGACGGCCCGATCATCTTCCTTCACACCGGTGGGGCGCCGGCGTTGTTTGCCTATAAGGATTTTCTGTAAAGATCAAAAGATCGCAGCCTGCGCGAGTTTGCCAAAACTTGTAGGAACTGCCGCAGGCTGCGATCTTTTCAAGGCCCATCAGTTATTCGTTTTACGCATATAAAAAATAGAATTTATTATTTTCTAATCTAACAACGCCATCATATAGTCACGCCGCAGGCGAATTTGCAGCGAGACGCATACGCTGCTTTAGGGCAGGATATCGCAGTCGTCCAATTCCCGAATTTGCCAACTTTCTAAAGCGTCTTCCATAAGAAAACACAGGGGCTTGTCATGAATTTCTCCGCACTACGTCGTAATCTGCTGGTGGGATCGCTGGGCCTGGCACTGAGCGCCGGCCTGATCGGCAACGCCGTTGCCGGTGAGCAGCTGCAAAAAATCAAAGACGCTGGCGTGATAAACGTCGGCCTTGAAGGCACCTACCCACCGTTCAGCTTCGTTGACGCCGACGGCAAACTGACCGGCTTCGAAGTCGAATTCTCCGAAGCGCTGGCCAAAGAGCTGGGCGTGAAGGTCAAACTGCAACCGACCAAATGGGACGGCATCCTCGCGGCGCTGGAATCCAAGCGTCTGGACGCGGTGATCAACCAGGTGACCATCTCCGAAGAGCGCAAGAAGAAGTATGACTTCTCCGAGCCGTACACCGTTTCCGGGATCCAGGCGCTGGTGCTGACCAAGAAGGCCGCCGAGCTGAACATCAAGTCCGCTGCCGATCTGGGCGGCAAGAAAGTCGGCGTGGGCCTGGGCACCAACTACGAGCAGTGGG
This sequence comes from Pseudomonas sp. NFX224, assembly GCF_048565165.1. NCBI lineage: Bacteria > Pseudomonadati > Pseudomonadota > Gammaproteobacteria > Pseudomonadales > Pseudomonadaceae > Pseudomonas > Pseudomonas sp. NFX224. Next base: position 2,757,527 of record NZ_CP183416.1, read on the forward strand.
TGAAAGCCAATGTGCCGACCGCTGACGTGCGCACCTACGAAGACGATCCGACCAAGTTCCAGGACCTGCGTGTCGGCCGTATCGACGCCATCCTGATCGACCGCCTGGCCGCTTTGGAATACGCCAAGAAAGCCAAGGACACCACCGCCGCCGGTGAAGCGTTCTCCCGTCAGGAAGCCGGTATTGCCCTGCGCAAAGGCGAACCTGAACTGTTGGCTGCGGTGAACAAGGCGATCGACAAACTGCGCGCCGACGGCACCCTGAAAAAACTCTCGGAAAAATACTTCAACGCTGACGTCACTCAATAATGGAAGAAGCTTTTCAACTCGCGCTGGACTCCGCGCCCTTCCTGCTGAAGGGCGCGTACTACACGGTCATCTTGAGCCTCGGCGGGATGTTCTTCGGCCTCTTGCTGGGCTTCGGCCTGGCACTGATGCGCCTGTCGCGCTTCAAGCTGGTGAGCTGGATCGCCCGCATCTACGTGTCGTTCTTTCGCGGCACGCCGTTGCTGGTGCAACTGTTCGTGATCTATTACGGCTTGCCGCAATTGGGTGTCGAACTTGATCCGCTGCCGGCGGCCCTGATCGGCTTCTCGCTGAACATGGCTGCCTATGCCTGTGAAATCCTGCGCGCCGCGATCGGCTCGATCGAACGCGGTCAGTGGGAAGCCGCTGCCAGTATCGGCATGACCCGCGCGCAGACCCTGCGCCGGGCCATCCTGCCGCAAGCGATGCGCACGGCATTGCCGCCGCTGGGCAACAGCTTCATCTCGCTGGTCAAGGACACTGCGCTGGCAGCCACCATCCAGGTGCCGGAGCTGTTCCGTCAGGCTCAGCTGATCACCGCCCGTACCTTCGAAATTTTCACCATGTATCTTGCCGCCGCGCTGATCTACTGGGTTCTGGCCACGGTGCTTTCGCACCTGCAGAACAAGCTGGAAGAGCGGGTCAATCGGCACGACCAGGAGTCCTGACCCCATGATTGTCGTGGAAAAACTGACAAAGCAGTTCAAGGGTCAAGTCGTGCTCAACGGCATCGATCTGCAAGTGAAGGAAGGTGAGGTCGTGGCGATCATCGGGCCGAGCGGCTCGGGCAAGACCACGTTCCTGCGTTGCCTGAATTTCCTGGAAGAACCCACCAGCGGCCGGATCAAGGTCGGCGAAATCGAGATCGATACCAGTCGTCCGTTGAATCAGCAGCAGGGCTTGGTGCGCAACCTGCGCCAGCACGTGGGCTTCGTGTTCCAGAACTTCAACCTGTTCCCCCATCGCACCGCCCTGGAAAACGTTATCGAAGGCCCGATCATCGTCAAGAAGATCCCGCACGCCGACGCCGTCGCCCTGGGTAAAAAACTGTTGGCCAAGGTTGGCCTGGCGGGCAAGGAAGACGCTTACCCGCGCCGTCTCTCGGGCGGCCAGCAACAACGCGTGGCGATTGCCCGCGCGTTGGCAATGGAACCGGAAGTGATCCTGTTCGACGAACCGACCTCGGCGCTTGACCCAGAGCTTGTGGGCGAAGTGCTGGCGACAATCCGCGGTCTGGCCGAAGAGAATCGCACCATGGTCATCGTGACCCACGAAATGGCTTTCGCTCGTGACGTGGCCAATCGTGTGGTGTTCTTCGACAAGGGTGTGATTGTCGAACAAGGCGAATCGAAGGCACTGTTTGCCAACCCGAAAGAAGAACGCACGAAACAGTTCCTCAGCAAGTTCCTCAACAACTCGCACAATTAAATCACTCTTCGCAAACTTGTTAACTTCCACGGACGGAAGTTAAATTTCTCTGCACCAACCACCATTCACGCACAACAAAAACGCAAGAACAATAGACCCCTTCTTGTCAGCGCGTGCGATACATATTTATATCCCGCAACATACCTGCGCTGATAACACATCATCAGCGGATCTGACACCCGCGCCTGCCCACACTGACCTACAAGCCATAAAAGCCCCGTATTCATGGGTATTTTCGCTACGACGATAGCGTTTATTAACTTCATCGCGTAGGAACTTTCTGAATAACACCTCATTCCCCGACCAACTAATAAACTCTATTGACACTTATTCCAGCGCACTCTTATCTAGTCTCCAACCGGCGTCATTCATCACGCTCACTCATTCTTTAAACCTAAAGTAATGAATTGTTTTGCCGTTCGCATTTCACGTTTTTATTTTTCAGAAACGGACTTCGCTGCAAAACTTCAAGGAGACTCCATGAAAAGCACTTCGAACCCATGCGCACTCGCGGCCCCGACCGTGGCGCAATCCCACAAGACTGGCATCAACATCACCTCGGCTGCGCACCTGCTGATCGACGTGCCGCCCTACCCGGCGATGGACAAAGGCGATCTGATCGAACTGTTCTGGGACAACTGCTACGTTGCCTCCCGGGTGCTGACCCGCGATGAGGTCGGCCGATCCGTTCAGTTGCGGGTCCCGGAGAGCTTCATCACCAATGGCTCCTCGCGCATTCACTACCGGATCATGCAGATCGGCCAAGGGCCGGCGGTATCGGCTGCCAGGCGCGTGCAGATCAAACTCGATTGCCCCGGGGGTCAGCCATCCGCCTTGTGCGGAGACGAAAACCAGGGCCTGGCGCCGGTGGGCATTCCCGAAACGATTCGTCGTCAGGGCCTGAATCAGAACCAGATCAAACGCGGCGTGCCGCTGACCATCGAGCCGTATTTGAACATGGCGGCCGACGACGAAATCACCCTGCGTTGGGGCGATGTGCGTATGGACCTGCCACGGCTCAAGGCGAGTGATGTGGGCCAGCCGATTCAGGTCTGGGTGCCACCGGCGATCATTGTCGAAGCCGGCGAAGACCTGCGTCTGGAAGTGACTTACTGCATCCTCGATCGCGTGGGCAACAACTCGCGATGGGCACCGGCACGTACGCTGAAAATTGGTTGTGCCAATCCTTATCTCAAGGTACCGAAGAAAGAACACCTCCAGGCCGCTGAACCCCGCAAACGCTGAACTGCGGGTAGCCGCTGGCGAAGCCTGCGTTCGGCTGCTACAGGGCTATGAGGCAACTTCTATGTATATTCCTAAAAGTTAGTTCATAAGTTATTTATAAACGCTTAGGGTATATACACCGGACCACCGGACCTTCTTGTTTTCGTTCGTCGCACAGCGGCGTTTCCATAAGATGTGAGGTAGGTATGGTCCGGAACACAATCACCCCAGTGCAGATCGCCAGGGCATTGCGTGCAGCCAAGGAGCGGCACTGATGTCCAGTCTGGCAGATGCAATCGTCCAGAGTGATCTGGACATCGCCCCATTGTTGTTGCCCGCAGTAGTGCTGCGCAACGACGCTCAAGCGATCAAGGCCGCCCATGAGCTGGCGCAAACCGCCCGCCTGCAAGCGGCCAAACGCGACCAGCAGCGCAAGCTGCCGTGGTCGGAAATCGAACAGTTCACCCGCAGTGGCCTGGGCAGCATTGGCATCCCGCGCGAATACGGCGGCCCACAGGTTTCGTTCGTCACCCTGGCCGAAGTGTTCGCGATCATTTCCGCGGCAGACCCGGCCCTCGGGCAGATCCCGCAGAACCAGTTCGGTATCCTGAATCTGGTGCTGGGCAGCGCCACTGAGGCGCAGAAAAAACAGCTGTTCAAAAGCGTGCTCGACGGCTGGCGCATCGGCAATGCCGGGCCGGAACGCGGCACCAAAAACACCCTGGAGCTCAAGGCGCGCATCACCGCCGACGGCGATGGTTTTGTCCTCAGCGGGCAGAAATTTTATTCCACCGGCGCGCTGTTTGCGCACTGGGTCGCAGTCAAGGCGCTCAATGACGACGGCAAGCAAGTGCTGGCCTTCGTGCGTCGCGGCACGCCGGGGTTGCGGATCGTCGATGACTGGTCCGGCTTCGGTCAGCGCACTACCGCCAGCGGCACGATTTTGCTCAACAACGTGCGGGTCGACGCCGAACTGGTGGTGGATAACTGGAAGATCAACGATAAGCCCAATACCCAGGGCGCCGTCTCGCAACTGATTCAGGCTGCCATCGACGCCGGGATCGCCCGGGGCGCCATCGATGATGCCATCGAGTTCGTGAAAACCCGAGCGCGACCATGGATCGACGCCAATGTCGAACGGGCCAGCGATGACCTATACGTGATCGCCGATATCGGCAAACTGAAAATCGAACTGCACGCCGCCGAAGCCCTGCTGCGCAAGGCCGGGCAGGTACTCGATCAGGTCAGCACCGCGCCGCTCACCGCTGAGTCCGCCGCCCGCGCTTCGATTGCCGTGGCCGAAGCCAAAGTGCTGACCACCGAGATTTCGCTGCTGGCCAGCGAAAAGCTCTTCGAACTGGCCGGCAGCCGCGCCACCCTCGCCGAATTCAACCTCGACCGCCACTGGCGCAACGCCCGCGTGCACACCCTGCATGACCCGGTGCGCTGGAAATACCACGCGGTCGGTGCCTATCACCTCAACGGCACCTTACCGGCTCGCCATTCCTGGATTTAACGACCAGACCTCTGGAGAAACACATGACAAGTTCTCACCACGTCGCGGTCTTAACCAGCGATGAGCAAGCCCTGATTGTCGCCAGCGACCTGGCCGAAGATTTCAAGCGCGACAGCGCCCTGCGCGACCGTGAACGTCGACTGCCATACCCGGAGCTGGAAGTGTTTTCCCGCTCTGGCCTATGGGGCATCAGTGTGCCGAAAGAATACGGGGGTGCCGGCGTTTCCAACGTCACGCTGGCCAAGGTCATCGCGCTGATCAGTCAGGCTGACGGTTCGCTCGGACAGATCCCGCAGAACCATTTCTATGCGCTGGAGGTACTGCGCGTGAACGGCCGCGCCGAGCAGAAGAAACGCCTGTACGCCGAAGTGTTGGCTGGTCAGCGTTTCGGCAATGCACTCGCCGAACTCGGCACCAAAACCGCCCACGACCGCGTCACCCGCCTCACACGCGACGGCAACGGCTATCGCATCAACGGTCGCAAGTTCTACGCCACGGGCGCGATTTATGCCCAGCGCATCCCGACTTCGGTGATTGATGAAAACGGCGTGCAGCAATTGGCATTCGTACCGCGCACCAGCAAAGGCCTGACCGTGATCGACGACTGGAGCGGCTTCGGCCAGCGCACCACCGGCAGCGGTTCGGTGGCGTTCGAAGATGTGTATGTCGCCGCCGAAGACGTGATCCCGTTCCAGAGTGCATTCGAGCGCCCTACCCCAGTCGGCCCACTGGCGCAGATTCTCCACGCCGCCATCGACACCGGCATCGCCCGCGCCGCCTATGAAGATGCGTTGCACTTTGTGCGCACCAAGACCCGGCCGTGGATCGACGCGACCCATGAGAGAGCCATTGAAGACCCGTTGACCCTCAAGAGCTTCGGCCACTTGAGCATCCGCCTGCACGCCGCCGAAGCGCTGCTGGAGCGCGCCGGTGAACTCCTCGACAAGGCCCAGTCCGACACCCATGCCGAGACCGTCGCCGCCGCCTCGATTGCCGTCGCCGAGGCTCGCGCAATCAGCACTGAAATCTCCCTCGCGGCCGGCAGCACCCTGTTCGAACTGGCCGGCAGCCAGGCGACCCTGATCGAGCATGGCCTCGATCGCCACTGGCGCAACGCCCGCGTGCACACCTTGCACGACCCGGTGCGCTGGAAGTATCACGCGGTCGGCAATTACTACCTCAACGATGAAAATCCTCCGCTGCGGGGGACTATTTGATGACCGCTGCGAAAAAGAAAATCCTGCTCAACGCGTTCAACATGAACTGCATCGGGCACATCAACCATGGCCTGTGGACGCACCCGCGCGACACGTCGACCCAGTACAAGACCATCGAGTACTGGACCGAACTGGCGCAATTGCTCGAACGCGGCCTGTTCGACGCTGTGTTCATCGCCGACATCGTCGGTGTTTACGACGTCTATCAGAACTCGGTGGACGTACCGCTCAAAGAGTCGATCCAGCTGCCGGTCAACGACCCACTGTTGCTGGTTTCGGCCATGGTAGCGGTGACCAAAAACCTCGGCTTCGGCCTCACCGCCAACCTCACCTACGAGCCGCCGTACCTGTTCGCCCGGCGCATGTCGACGCTGGATCATCTGAGCCGTGGCCGGGTGGGCTGGAACATCGTCACCGGCTACCTCGACAGCGCCGCCAAAGCCATGGGCCTGAGCGAACAAGTCGAGCATGACCGCCGTTACGACCAGGCCGACGAGTACCTGGAAGTGCTCTACAAACTCTGGGAAGGCAGCTGGGAAAACGGCGCGGTGCTGAACGATCCGCAGCAGCGGATCTACGCGCAACCGGAGAAAGTGCACAAGGTCGAGCACAAGGGCGAGTTCTATCAGGTCGCGGGATATCACCTGTGTGAGCCGTCGCCACAACGTACGCCGGTGCTGTTCCAGGCGGGCAGTTCGGATCGCGGCTTGCTGTTCGCCGGACGGCATGCCGAGTGTGTGTTCATCAGCGGCCAGACCAAGGCATCGACCAAGGTGCAGGTGGACAAGGTCCGCGCCAGCGCCGTCGACGCCGGACGCAATCCCGAGGACATCAAGGTGTTCATGGGCCTGAACGTGATCGTCGACGCCACCGAAGAGCTGGCGTGGGCCAAGCACGCCGAGTACCTGAGCTACGCCAGCGCCGAGGCCGGCGTGGCGCATTTCTCCGCGTCCACCGGGATCGATTTTTCCGAGTACGCCATCGACGAACCGATCCAGTACGTGAAGAGCAACGCGATCCAGTCCGCCACTAAAAACCTGCAAAACAACGACTGGACGCGACGCAAATTACTGGAGCAACACGCCCTCGGCGGACGCTACATCACGGTGGTCGGCTCGCCCGCACAAGTGGCCGATGAGCTGGAATCGTGGATCACCGAAACCGGTCTTGACGGCTTCAACCTGACACGGATCGTCACGCCGGAAAGCTATGTGGATTTCATCGATCTGGTGATTCCGGAGCTACAACGGCGCGGGTCGTACAAGACCGCTTATGACGACGGCAGCCTGCGGGAAAAGCTGTTTGGCGAAGGGGCGCATTTGCCTGAGCAACATGCCGGCTCGACGTTTCGCCGCTAAAAGCATCGCTAGCAGGCGAGCTCCCACATTTGGAATGCATGCCCACTGCGGGAGCCAGCCTGCCGGCGATGAGCCCCGACCAAACACCACAAAATTCATGCACCGACTGGAATCTTCATCATGACCAAGAACTACCTCTCTCACCCAGTCAAAGCACTGGCCCTGGCCCTCGGCCTCTTCAGCTCGGTGACCTTCGCCGCCGACGCGCCACTGAAAATCGGCACCACCGCCGCCTTCGCCATTCCGCTGGAAGCGGCGGTCGAAGAAGCCGGCAAACAAGGCCTGAAAGTCGAGCTGGTGGAATTCAGCGACTGGATCGCGCCGAACGTCAGTCTCGCTTCCGGTGACATCGACGTGAACTACTTCCAGCACATCCCGTTCCTGGAAAACGCCAAGGCTGCCGCCGGTTTTGACCTGGTGCCATTCGCGCCGGGGATCATCAACAACGTCGGCCTCTACTCGAAAAAGTACAAAAGCTTCGATGAGCTGCCAGAAGGCGCCAGCGTGGCCATCGCCAACGATCCAATCAACAGCGGACGCGGCTTGCAGTTGCTGGCCAAGGCCGGTTTGATCACGCTCAAGCCAGGCGTCGGCTACAAGGCCACCGAAGAAGACATCATCGCCAACCCGAAGAAAATCAAGATCCTCCAGGTTGAAGCGGTGCAACTGGTGCGCGCCTATGAGGACGCCGATCTGGTCCAGGGCTACCCGGCCTACATTCGTCTGGCGAAGACGTTCGATGCCGGTTCCGCGCTGCTGTTCGACGGTCTCGATCACAAGGAATACGTGATCCAGTTCGTGATCCAGCCAAAGAGCAAAACCGACCCGCGCCTGATCAAATTCGTCGACATCTACCAACATTCGCCGGCCGTTCGTGCAGCGTTGGATAAAGCTCATGGCAAGCTCTATCAAGCCGGTTGGGAGAGCTGAGCATGACCGCCGCCACTCAACTGCGACTGGAGATTCCGGCACCTCAAAACGCCGAACAAACCGAGCTGCGTCCGGAGCTCAATCGTGCCCATGTGCGCTTCGTCGGCCTGGGCAAAACCTACGAAGGTAAACAAGGCCCGGTGGCCGCTTTGCACGGCATCGACCTGGCGATCCAGCGCGGAGAAGTGTTTGGCATCATCGGCCGTAGCGGTGCCGGCAAGTCGTCGCTGATCCGCACCATCAATCGCCTCGAACAACCGTCCTCGGGTCGGGTGCTGATCGATCAGGTGGACATCGGCGAGTTCGACGAGGACCGCCTGGTCGCGCTGCGTCGACGCATCGGCATGATCTTCCAGCACTTCAACCTGATGTCGGCCAAGACTGTTTGGCAGAACGTCGAGTTGCCGCTGAAAGTCGCCGGCGTGCCCAAGGACAAACGCGAGCAGAAAGTCCGCGAGCTGCTGGAACTGGTGGGCCTGCAAGCCAAGCACAAGGCCTATCCGGCGCAGTTGTCCGGTGGCCAGAAACAGCGCGTCGGCATCGCCCGCGCACTGGTGCACGACCCGGCGATCCTGCTCTGCGACGAAGCCACTTCAGCGCTGGACCCGGAGACCACGCAATCAATCCTCGGCCTGCTGCGCGAGATCAATCAGCGCCTGGGTTTGACCATCATTTTGATCACCCACGAAATGGCGGTGATCCGTGAAATCTGCGATCGCGTGGTTGTCCTGGAACATGGACGCATCGTTGAGCAAGGCCCGGTGTGGGAAGTGTTCGGCAACCCGCAACACGAGGTCAGCAAGACCTTGCTCGCGCCGTTGCAGCATGCGCTGCCGCCAGAGCTGCAAAGCCGCTTGCAACCTCAACCGCAGTCCTCTGACGACGCGCTGATATTGCGCCTGCAATTTACGGGTGGGGCTCATGACGAGCCCGATATCGCCGCGCTGTTCACTGCGCTCGGTGGCCGTGTCCGGTTGTTGCAGGGTGGCGTGGAACGCATTCAGGGCCACGCCCTCGGGCAGCTGCTGCTGGCAGTGAGCGGCTCCTCGCTCGGCGCCGAGCAATTGCGTCAGCGCGCCAGCCATTGGGCGCAACAGGTGGAGGTGTTGGGCTATGTGGTTTGATCGCTTGCTACAGGGTTTTATCGATACGTTTCTGATGGTCGGCGTGTCGTCGCTGATCGCACTGTTGGCGGGAATACCGATGGCGGTGATCCTGGTCACCAGCTCAAAGGGCGGCATCTACGAAGCCCCGGCGCTGAACCGCGCACTGGGCGCGTTTGTGAACCTGTTCCGCTCGATTCCGTTCCTGATTCTGATGGTGGCGTTGATTCCGTTCACCCGGCTGATCGTCGGCACCACGTACGGCGTTTGGGCGGCTGTGGTGCCGCTGACCATCGCGGCTACGCCGTTCTTTGCGCGCATTGCCGAAGTCAGTTTGCGCGAAGTCGATCACGGCTTGATCGAGGCGGCGCAAGCCATGGGCTGCCGACGCCAGCACATCGTCTGGCATGTGCTGTTGCCGGAAGCGCTGCCGGGGATTGTTGGCGGATTCACGATTACCTTGGTGACGATGATCAACTCGTCAGCCATGGCCGGGGCGATTGGCGCCGGTGGCTTGGGGGACATTGCTTACCGGTATGGGTATCAGCGCTTTGACAGCCAGATCATGTTGACGGTGATTGTGTTGCTGGTGGCGTTGGTGGCGGTGATTCAGTTGGGTGGGGATCGGTTGGCGCGAGGGCTGAACAAGCGGTGAAGAGCTGAAGGCCACCCTCACCACAGGTCGTCGCGTGCGTCCAGAGGGAAGTTTTCGTACAGGAAAATCAGCTGTTCCGGAGGTCCGTTCCCTTTCTTTTGAAGGACATTTCCTAGATCATTTCGCTCGCTTGCGCCTGCCGAATTCCGTGGCTAGTCTCGGTCCGTCACTGCTCATCAGTGATCGGGTTTAGTCGCCCGGATATCGTCGGGCGCACAGCGTCACCTTTTTTCAGGTGTTTTTTATTGCCTGAATTCTATGGTGGCTGTGCACAGGGCACCCTCGGGTGCGCCGGTATTGCCTGACGGCCGGTCGACTAACCTGTGTGCAGCCGCCCCCCCCTATTCGTTTAGTCGCGAAATCGGTTGGCTCCAACTAATAGTCAGGAGTTCTACCAATGGAAAAGTCCGTACCCGATCCACCGAACGAAAATCCCACCAACGAAACCGTCACCGACGATTTGTTCAGGGATCGCTCCGCGCTCTACCGAGCCATTGATTTCCACCTCACCGGAAAACAACCCTCACCACCCGATGAGCTGCGCTTCTACAACGTCAGCAAGGACGTGAGTTTCGAAGACACCCAGCTCTATGTCGCCGATCTGCTGCGCTGCGCCTCAGTCTCGGCGTATCAGTGTGGCGACCATCTCAAGGGTGCCGACAGCCCCAAACCCGATGGCGTATATTCGGCAAATCCCAATTGCCTGCGCAGCCAACCATGAAACAAACCCCCGACGACCTCCAGCAGATCACCGCCACCACCCTGGGCCATTACAATTCGGTGGCCGAGAGCTTTCGTGAGGGAACACGTGATCACGATGTCAGCCAGAACATCGATGCGTTGCTGCGGCATATTCAGGGCGAGACGCCGTTCGATATTCTCGATTTCGGTTGCGGTCCCGGTCGCGATTTACAGACCTTCACGCGCATGGGCCACAAGGCCGTCGGCCTGGACGGTTCGGAAAATCTTGCGCAGATGGCCCGAGAAGACAGTGGTTGCGAGGTCTGGCAGCAGGACTTCCTGAAGCTCGACCTGCCGGCCGATCGATTCGACGGGATCTTTGCCAACGCAGTGTTGTTTCATGTTCCGCGCCAGGAATTACCGCGGGTGTTGAAGCAGTTGTGGGGGGCTCTTAAACCGGGTGGTGTGCTGTTCAGCTCCAATCCCCGTGGCGAGAATCAGGAAGGCTGGAACGGGCCGCGTTATGGGGCGTATCACGACCTTCAGGCGTGGCAGCAATTGCTGACTGAAGCGGGGTTTGTGGAGCTGGAGCATTATTATCGGCCGGCGGGGCTGCCACGGGAGCAGCAGCCTTGGTTGGCGAGTGTCTGGCGTAAGCCGGCGTAGCCATCGAGGACGCCATCGCCAGCAGGCTGGCTCCCACAGTTGATCGCATGCACCTGTGGGAGCCAGCCTGCTGGCGATGAGCGCGCAGCGCTCGCCTTACTGCACCTCTTTCTTCGGCTCGCGAATCTTGTACCAGGCCACATACAGCGCCGGTAAAAACAGCAGCGTCAGCAAGGTTGCGACGACGATCCCGCCGATCATCGCGTAGGCCATCGGCCCCCAGAACACTTCCCGTGCAATCGGGATCATCCCCAGGCTCGCCGCCGCAGCGGTCAGCAGGATCGGCCGTCGTCGGTGTTCGGTGGCTTGCACCACCGCATCCCACGGCGCATAGCCCTTCTGCTCGTACTCATCGATCTGGGTCACCAGGATTACCGAGTTGCGGATGATGATGCCGATCAACGCCAGTATCCCGAGGATCGCCACGAAGCCCATCGGCGTGCCGGTCGGCACCAGCGCGATCACCACACCGATCAGCCCCAGCGGCGCGACGCTGGCCACCAGGAACATCTTCTGGACGCTGTGCAACTGAATCATCAAGAAGGTCGCCATCAGGAACACCATCAACGGCACAACCTTGTTAATCGGCCCCTGGGCCTTGCTGCTCTCCTCCACCGTACCGCCGGTGGCGACCTTGTAGCCTACCGGCAATTTGGCGGCGAAAGCGTCAATGGACGGTTTGAGGACTGTCACCAGGTCCGTCGGCTGAATGTCATCGCGTATCGCCGCCTTGATGGTGATGGTCGGCTGGCGATCGCGACGCCACACCAGCGGCTGCTCCAGCTCGTAGCGCACCGTGGCGAACGCCAGCAGCGGAATCGACGTGCCGCTTGGCGTGACGATCTGCAGGTTCTGCAGGGTTTCCGGCGTCCCACGTTCGGAGTCCACCGCACGACCGACCACGTTGATCAGGTAAATGTCGTCGTCCACCTGAGTCACCGCCGTGCCGCTGACGATACTGTTCATCACGTTGGCCACGTCTTCGGACGACAAGCCGAGCTGCCGCGCCTTGTCCTGGGCAATGTCGATACGCAGCACTTTGCCCGGCTCGTTCCAGTCGTAGATGATCTCGCCGATGTGCTGATTTTTGTCCAGCTCAGTGGCCAGTTCAATGGCATGTTTGCGCACCTGATCGATGTCTTTGCCACTGACCCGATACTGGATCGGACGCCCGACCGGCGGCCCCATTTCCAGGGCCTGGACGTAGCCGCCAATGCCCACGAACTCGTTGCGCAAGCGTTCACGAATCTTCTGCATCATGGCTTCACGGGTCTTGCCTTTACTGACGATCACCAACTGCGCGTAGAACGGGTTTTGCAGTTGCTGGTCCAGCGGCAGGTAGAAACGGATCGCACCCTGGCCGATGTAGGTACTCCAGCGCACGATATCCGGATCATCCTTGAGGGACGCTTCGAGCAGATCGACTGCCCGCCGTGTTTCAGCGATGGAGGCGTTCTGCGGCAGGTTCAGGTCGACCAGGATTTCCGGCCGGTCCGAGGACGGGAAAAACTGGTTCTGCACAAAGCGCATGCCGACCACCGACAACCCGAACAACAGCACGGTGATGCCGATGGCCCACCAACGATTGCGCATGCACCACAGCAACCCGCCATTGAACGCTTTGCCGAGGCGCCCGGGCTCGCCTTCGTGGGGTTTCACGTTGGTGCTCAGAATGTGCACGCCGATCACCGGCGCAAACAATACCGCCACCACCCACGACACCAGCATCGCACAGGCAATCACCGCAAACAGCGTGTAGGTGTACTCACCCGCCGAGCTGCCGTTCAGGCCAATCGGTACGAAACCCGCCACCGTCACCAGCGTACCGGTGAGCATCGGGAACGCGGTGGAGGTATAGGCAAAGGTCGCGGCCTGTTCCTTGGTCTCGCCCATTTCCAGGCGCGTGACCATCATTTCCACGGTGATCATCGCATCGTCCACCAGCAGGCCGAGGGCAATGATCAGCGCGCCGAGGGAGATCCGCTGCATGGTGATGCCGCTGTACTCCATGAACACAAACACCATCGCCAGCACCAGCGGAATCGAGCACGCCACCACCAGTCCGGCCCGCATGCCAAGGCTGATGAAGCTGACCACCAGCACGATCACCACCGCTTCGAACAGCGCACTGGTAAAACCGCCGACGGCTTCTTCCACCACAACGGCCTGGTCGGAGACGTTGTGCACGCCGACACCCACCGGCAAGTCCGCGATCAGCTGGTTGATGCGCTCATGCAGCGCCTTGCCGAACGCCTGGACGTTACCGCCCTTCTGCATGGCGATCGCCAGGCCGATGGCCGGTTGACCGTTGAAGCGGAATTCCGGCGATGCCGGATCGACGTAGCCGCGGCTGATTTCAGCGATGTCGGCCAGACGGTAGAAACGGTCGTTGAGCTTGAGGTTGACCTCGGCCAGGTCTTTCTCGGACGTGAACTGCCCCGAGGTGCGTACCGAAATCCGCTCCGGCCCGGCCTCGATAACCCCCGCCGGGGTCACGGCGTTCTGCGTTTGCAGGCTCTGCACTACCTGGAGCTGATCGATGCCCAGCGCTGCGAGCTTGCGTGTGGAGATGTTCAGGTACAGCACTTCGTCCTGCTGGCCGACCATCTCGATCTTGCCCAACCCCGGCACACCGCGAATTTCCATGCGGGCCTGTTCCACGTAGTCGCGCAACTGACGCATCGTCAGGCCATCGGCGGTGAACGCATAGATCGAACCGAAGACGTCACCGAACTCGTCGTTGAAACCCGGCCCCTGCATGCCTTGGGGGAATTGGCCACGGATATCGTTGATCTTTTTGCGCACCTGATACCAGATTTCCGGGATATCGGCGGCCTTGGTGGTGTCGCGCAGGAACACGTAGACCGTCGATTCGCCGGGACGCGTGTAGCTTTTCACGTAATCGAGAGAATCAAGCTCTTCGAGTTTTTTCTCGATGCGGTCGGTGATCTGCTTGAGGGTCTCCTCCTGCGTCGCACCCGGCCATTTGCTCTGGATCACCATGGTCTTGATGGTGAACGAAGGGTCTTCTTCGCGCCCCAGGTTGATGTACGAGAACACACCCATCAGCAACGAGACGAACATCAGATACCAGATGAACGACTGATGCTTGAGGGCCCATTCCGAGAGATTGAAAGGCCCTTTCATTGACTGTCCTCGTCGAATTTCACGGGTTGTCCTGGCTTGAGACTGTTCACGCCGGCAGTGACTACCCGCTCGCCGTTCCTAACGCCGCCATCCAGTACCACGGTGTTGGCTGTGCGGCTGGTCACGCTGACGTTGCGAGGCGAGACGGTTTTTTTCTGTGCATCAATGACCCAGATCCGTGGCTTGCCATCGACCTCCTGCAACGCGGTGACAGGCAATTCGATGCGCGGTTTGACCGCCGATCTCAGCGTGACGCTGATGGCCGTGCCCAGGCGAAAACCTTCTGGCGTTTCGGCCAGGGTCAGGCGGGCGCGACGAGTGCGGGTGGCGCTTTCTGCCTGGGGTTCGATTTCGCGGATGATCGCGGTGGTGTTGGTGTTCGGGTCCAGTTGCCCGGCGACCAGGAACACGGTGTCGCTGGGCAGCTGGTCGACCAGGGTATCGGGCAGGTCGATCACCGCTTCCTTGATATCCGGTTGTGCCAGGGTCACCACTTGCTGCCCGGCCGTCACCACTTGCCCGGCCTCGGCGCTCCACGCCGTGACCACCGCTTTATGGTCGGCGCGCAATTCGGTGTAGCCCAGTTGGTCCTTGCTCTGCTCGACCGCGGCGCGGGCCTGATCAAGGGAAGCCTGGGTGGTTTTCAGGTCGGTGTTGGCCGAATCAAGCTGGGCCTGCGAGCCTACCCCGCGATCAAACAACGCTTGCTGCCGGCGGGCGGTGGCCTGCGCATTGATGAGTTGTGCTTGGATTTTTGCCAGGTCGCCCTCGGCCGAACGCAGTTGGTTCTGCTGGTCGGATGGATCGAGCGTGGCGAGCAGCGTACCCTTCTCGACCTCGGCCCCGACGTTGACATTACGACTGGCGATTCGTCCGCCCACACGGAACCCGGTATTGCTCTCGTAGCGCGCCTGGATACTGCCGGCGAAACGCCCCAGTTCCTCTTCGTTCAAGGCCTGAATCTTGATCGACAGCACCGGCCGTATCGGCTCCGGCGGTGGCTCGCTTTTGGAACAGGCGCTCAGCACCAGCCCAATGGACAACGCCCATAAAGGCTTCACGGCTTGGCCTCCCAACTCAGATCCTTGTAAGTATTTTCGGCGATTTCGACGACCATGCCCGGGTGCAGCAGTTGCCCGCCGGCGACAATGACTTTCTCCCCGCCCTTCAGTCCGTCTTTGATGATGACCTTGCCCGTCAGATAGCGGCCGACCGTGACCGAATGCAACTGGGCCTGACCCTTGTCGTCGACAATCCAGACGGCAGGTTCGCTGATGTTTTTGGTCAGGGCCGACCACGGCAACTCGATGACCGACTTACCCGATCCCTTGGCCGAGGCGCTCACCACCGAGCCCAGTTGCATGCCGTCGGGAAGGCTGTTGAGGCCGACCTTGACCTGTACGGTGCCTGACTCTGCCGACACTGACGGGGTGACTTCACGCACAGTACCGGTGGTTTTGATGGCCGGGTTGTCGAGCAGACTGACGACAATGGTTTGATCCTTCGGCTTCTCGCCCAACAGTGATTCATAGACGTTGAACACCGCATCGCGGTCGCCATCGCGGGCCAGGCTGAAGACTGGCATCGTCGCCTGCACCACTTGGCCGACTTCCGCCTGGCGGTCGGTAATAATCCCCGGCGCATCGGCGATCAGAGCCGTGTAGCTCAACTGATCCTTGGCATTGGCCAATTGCGCCTGGGCAGCGTTCAGCGCGCTCTGGCTGCTGCGCAAGGCAGCCTGGGCCGAGTCATACTCGCTCTGGCTGGTGTAGCCCTTGGGCAGGAGTTTTTGCTGGCGCACGAACGCCGCGGCGTTCTGTTTGACCAGCGCTTGCTGGGCGACCACTTGCGCCTGGGCCGAATCGACATTGGTCTGCAAATCCTTGGGATCGAGGCGAGCCAATACCTGCTTGGCAGTCACCCGGTCACCCACATCGACCGAGCGCTGGATGATCTTGCCGCCGACGCGGAAAGACAACTCGGTCTGTACCCGCGCCTGGATATCCCCGGTGAGCGTCACCGTAGCCGCGTAATCCGCCGGTTTGACGACTTGTATGAATACCCGTGGCAGGTATTCGGGAATGGGTTTTTTCTCTTCGCACGCGGTCAGCAACGTGATGACGCTCAAGGCCATTGCCACTTTCAATCCGGGAACCGCCATGCAAACTCCTTGGCCTATTCTGGTGTTTCAGAGACAACACGACTCTGAGCTTAGAACAGGGTTTGGCCTGCGCCACTGGGTTCGATATTTCCTTGAAAAGAACTGCCTCAGGTCAAAACACCACAACGTCACAAAGCTCCCTGCGAGCGGGTGTGGTATTCGCCAGGAAGAGGTCCTACAAATCCGTAGACTCTCGGATATTCTTGCGCCTGGCCGTCAGATGCCGCCGCCGATAAATTAGAGTACCGTCATGTTTACGTTTGTATGCCTGACCACTGAAAAATGAGGTACCGGCTCCGGGATTCAGTGAAGGCGCTGATGGCTCAAAAAATCCTGGCGACAATGGTGGCGCAGATGGCGCGACATCCATCGGCGCCATGGATGGACTTGGCGATCTTGGGCTGACGGTATTCGCTCTGCCTTTGTTCTCAACAAATTGTTTTAAAGCGGGAATCGTCTTGGTATCCCGTGCAGCCCAAAAACTCCCCATCCGTGCCGAAAGCGTCATGGCACCCAGCCCGAGCGTGATAAAACCAAAGACAGCGGCAGCCTCGGTGTCCTTGTTGATGGCCGCCACCGCTGCGCCTATCCCCGTTAAGGCTGCAAGCACGGTTGTGACTCCCGCGGTGGTCGAACCTAGGGCTCCCACCGTGTACTTGAGTGGCAACTGACCCGCTGCACCCCACTGCAAGGCATCCTTTGCCAACTGGTAGGGAATTGAAGGAGAGAGAACGATACGTGAGTTCCCCAGGCTGAATAGGCTTGTGATTAGCCGGGTAACACGCCCTGTCGGATCACTGAAATTCACCGGATCCCCCAAGCAATACGCATAAGGATTCAACCCACCCCGACCAAACGGGCTCAAGCTGTCCGGGCTGTTGAAGCGCATCAATACCGGGTTGAACGCCCGATGCCCATTGCCCAGCAAGTAATGCCCAGTAACGGGATCAATCACTTCGCCGTTAAAGCCCATAAGACTGCCGAGTCCGTTCTCGCGCCGGTGATGACCGTAGGGTGCAAAGGCTTGTGGCACAGGTCGATCAGCTTGATTGATCTGCAACACAGAACGTTGCTGATCCGTCGCCAGCAAGGAACTCTGCGAGTCAGCGCCCTCACGTCTTACTTGCGCCAGCAGTTGTGTGCTGCTCAGGAACACACTGTGGCTGGCCTGACCGTCCAGCTTGGTCACCAGATGCTCGCGGCAATAGAACCGCTGCGTTGTTTCCTCGCCAGCGGGCATACATCCGACAATTCGGTCCAGGGCATCATAGCGATAGCGGCACAACTCTGCTTTAAGCGAACTCATCAGGAAAACCTCCGATTGATGCGTTCAGCTTGCACCCATACAAGAGCGCAATCACCTAGCAGAACTACTAGTACTCGGTGCAAATCTGTCTCGCCAGTTTGCCGAGGCCGTGTAAGACGACTATTTTCCTTTACCCCGTAGGAAGGATCTTTTTTTCGAATTGCCCCTCCAAGGACGGACCGCTTTTGGCCAGACTCCCGGCCGACCACTCACAAGGAAGAGAAAAATGGCAGACGTGAAAGTGCCCCCGCCGATGAATCCGCAGGACATCGTCAAGTTGCTGGTGGCGTTGCGCAGGGCGTTGAAGGCCAGGGTGGCGTGAACCGACCGACCCACTGTGGGCGAGCCCGCTCGCGATGGCGGCGTACCAGCAAATATCAATGTCGACTGACACTCCCACATCGCGAGCAGGCTCGCTCCCACATGAAATGCGCGCACAAAAAAACGCCGACGCTGTATCAGCCGTCGGCGTTGGAAACCTTGAAGGGGTTTACCTCGCGAATCAGAACGCCGGCAGTACCGCGCCGCTGTACTTCTTCTCGATGAACGCTTTGACTTCCGGGCTGGTCAGGGCTTTGGCCAGTTTCTGGATGGCATCGCTGTTCTTGTTGTCCGGACGAGCCACCAGGTAGTTCACGTAAGGCGAATCAGCACCTTCAATGATCAGCGCGTCTTTGGCCGGGTTGAGGCCCGCTTCCAGTGCGTAGTTGGTGTTGATCATGTCCAGGTCGACCTGATCCAGCACACGCGGCAGCATGGCGGACTCAAGTTCCTTGAACTTGAAGTTGTGCGGGTTCTTGGCGATGTCTTTCGGGGTCGAGACGGCGTTTTTCGGGTCTTTCAACTCGATCAGGCCAGCCTTCTGCAGCAGGATCAGGGCACGGCCGCTGTTGCTGCCTTCGTTCGGGATAGCGATGGTCGCGCCGTCTTTCAGCTCAGCCAGGCTTTTGACTTTCTTCGAGTAGCCACCGAACGGTTCGACGTGAACGCCGATCACGGTTTCCAGGTGAGTGCCTTTGCCTTCGTTGAAGCTGTTCAGGTACGGCAGGGTCTGGAAGTAGTTGGCGTCCAGACGCTTCTGATCAACCTGTACGTTCGGCTGTACATAGTCGGTGAAAACCTTGATTTCCAGGTCCACACCTTCTTTGGCGAGGGTTGGCTTGATCAGCTCAAGGATTTCAGCGTGTGGGACCGGGGTTGCGGCAACCACCAATTTTTCGCCTGCCTGGGCCAGACCCGTGGTCAGGGCAGCCGCCAGTGCGGTGAACAACAGAACCTTTTTCATGCAGTGTCCTTATCGAAAATCACAGTCGCTTGTGGCGACGGCTATCAGTACGAGTGCCAGTGAAGTGCTATCGCTGGCGTGAAGCGGACAATACCGGGATTTTTTATTCCCGAACAATAACCTTTATTCAGCTTCATATTCCATTTTGTTCATACAGCGACCTAGAGCGTCTGCGTCAGGCTTTCCAGCAAGCGCTTGAGTGCCGCACGCTCGTCGACTGTGCCATTTTTGCTCATATAAACAATGCCTTGCTCAATTTCTTCCAACGAAACCGGTGCCTCTTGCAGGTTCAAATGCTCGGGCAAAATCTCCTCGCCGGTGCTCACCAACAGCGCAAAGTGAATGACGTTTTCCAGCTCACGGGTGTTGCCCGGCCAACGGTGTCGCTCCAGCGCTTGTTGCGCGGCTTCGCTGATCAGCGGCACCGGCAGATCCAGGCGCTGGCTGTAGATGCCGAGAAAGTATTCGGCGAGCGACAGGATATCGCCCACCCGCTCGCGCAGTGCCGGCAGTTCGAGCTGGCCTTCGCTGAGGTATCGATAGAGCCGCTCATGGAATTTGCCGGCGGCGACGGCCTGCGCCAGATCAATGCTGGTGGCCGCGACCAGACGCACATCCACCGGGCTCGGCTGATGGGCGCCGACGCGGGTCACTTCGTGGTTCTCCAACGCGGCGAGCAGTTTGATCTGGATCGGCAACGGCAAATCGCCGATCTCGTCCAGGTACAACGTGCCGCCGTTGGCCGAACCGAACCACCCGGCACGACTGCTCGCCGAGCCGCTATGGCTGCCCGCGGCATAACCGAACAACTCCGCATCGGCGTAAGTCGGGCTGATGGCTCCGCAATTGACCGAGACGAACAGCCCGCCGCGGTCACTGGCACGATGGATGTGCCGCGCCAGCAGTTCCTTGCCGGTGCCGGTTTCACCGCGAATCAACACTGAAATCGAACGCGGCGCCAGTTGCTCCAGCTCCTGGCGCAATTGCCGGGAGCGCGGATCGACGAACACCAACGCCTTGGCGCGGATGCTCAGGGGACTTTTTTCGGCGTCGGGAAACGTCAGCAATGGCTGACCGAAGGTTTCAAAACTCATGGCAGACTCCCGCCCAAAACCGCCGGGAGACGGGGGCGATTCTAAAAAAATAAAAGGTTCAAGCGCGGCGCAGGGCGTTATGTTCCATGCGGTTTTGCAGGCGATATAGGTAGGCAAATCCTTGCTCCCAACGCTGGTGGCCGGACTTCACGTTGATGTGCCCCGCACCTGCCAGGATCCCCGCTTCCGCGCCCCACTGACGCGCCAGCTCAAGAGCTCGTGGTGCGCTGACCGCACTGTCGTTGTCGGAGCTGACCACCTGACTCGGAAACGGCAGCAGATCCGTCGGAATCGGCGCGAAGTTGCGCAGGGCCGGCGCGCAGGCCGGGCGCTCGACGTCTGCCGGGGCCACCAGCAAAGCGCCGCGTACCTGACGCAAAAACTGCACCGGCGCGGTCGCCGCCCAATGGGCGACGGTAATGCAACCGAGGCTGTGGGCAATCAGGATCACCGGCGTGCTGTCGGCGGCAATCGCCTCGGCCAGCGCCGCGACCCAGTCCTCACGACGCGGCGTCAGCCAGTCGGCCTGCTCCACCCGTGCGCTGTTCGGCAGGCTGGTCTGCCAGTGGCTTTGCCAATGATCTTCTGGCGATCCTTGCCAGCCCGGCACAATCAGGTAGCGAATTGATTCGTTGCGCATGGGGGAGCTCTCCTGCCGCGTGTCTGTTCCCGGTCGAGTATAGGGAGGAGAGTTATATTCGTTAAGGAATAAGAAGCTATTTATTAAGACTAATATCGAATATATGGTTTTTTCAGGACATAAAAAAGGGGCCGCACCCTGCCAAGGAGACGGCCCCGGAAACTCAAAATCTGTCAGCGCTGATCAACAACTCTGGGAGCCGATCATTAGCTAAATCACTTATCCAATAAAGGAATATTTAATTTCTTTATTAGACCAAAATCACATATAACGATTAGCCGTCGACATCCCTGCTCGCATCACAAGCTAACGTCTCTTTGGGTCAAATTGATGACGATCGACTGAGCTTGAGTTTCCGGATGCATTGCTTAGACCTGTGCGGCACGTACCTGCTGCGGTTCGGCCGCTTCCTTGTGCTCAAACCGGTTGGCCCGGCCGAACGTGCCGATATCATTGAACCGCACGCCCATCTCGCGCATCACCTTGTGCCCCACCGGCACAGTCAATTGACGGATGTAGAACGGCTCCTTCACCACAAAGTGATGGATGCCGTGGCTACTGCCAAAATTGAAGCAGAACGCCTGTAACGGCCACAGCCACCACGCGTTCAGCACCTGGCACTGCTGCATCACGTTGCCCGGTTCCACGTCACCGTAGTAGTGCATGTTCGAGCTGATGAAGTGCAGGCAGAACGTGCGCAACACGTTCGGGCCGATGATCACCACCGCAGCGATATTGATCACCTGCATCACCGACAGGGTGGTCGCCGACCACTCGATTGGCGCGCCCAGCAAGTAGGCGATGCCATTCGCCGCATGAAAGCCGAGAAACACGTACCACGCGCCCCAATGCATCAGCGCCAGCGGCGCATAGACCTTCAAGGTGCGTTTAATGATGCTGAATTTGTGCGCCCAGGTTTTCGCCCGAAGCATGCGAATGAACGCCGACATGATGTTGTCGCCAATCATCAAAAACCGTGCAAAACCCCAAGGCTCGCCATTGGTGATCGCCCGTTCTTCCATGTCGGTCTCCGTACCGGAAACCTTGTGGTGGTTGAGGTGCAGGTGACGGCGAATCCACGGGTTGATCGTACTTGGCCGCGCCAGCCACACCAGGCCCATCATCAGGTTGTGCGGCACCCGCAGCTTGCGAAAGTACATGCTGTGAATCAGGTCGTGTTCCAGCTCGTGGGTCAGCGAGGCGAAAAACGCGTTGAGCAAAAGACACACCCACCACGCCATATGCCCGGTCATGTAGAGCGCCGCCGAACCGATCATGCCGGCCAATGCGAAGGCCAGAATGCCCGCGCCCATGGCGTCCTGATGCTTGAGAATCGGGTAACGCTCGCGCAACTCGACCCCTCTGGCCAGCACCACTTCGCGAATATGTGCTGATCGCTGGGCTGCATTCAGTCGCTGGGGACTTGCAGAAGTACGGTCCATGCTTCCATCCTCTGGTTATTGATGTTCGCATCCTGCCTGCTGCAACCGTGCACAGCGGTAGCCGTGAACGCCAACCTGTTGACCGGAAGCGCCAATCAGCATGACTGAACCGACCTCGCTCGCCAGCTGGACCCGCGCCTTGCGCAAGCAACTCGATGCCCTGGGCTTCGACAGCACCGCGCTGTGCCGGCAAGCCGGGCTCGACCCGCAACTGATGGACGACCCGAACGCGCGTTACCCGTTGTCCAGCACCACGCGCCTGTGGGAACTCGCGGTGCAGGTCAGCGGTGATCCGGCGATTGGCTTGCGGGTTTCTCGCTTCGTCAGTCCCACGACGTTTCATGCGCTCGGTTATGCGCTGGTTGCCAGCGGCAGTCTGCGCGAAGTGTTCGAGCGCATCGTGCGCTATCACCAGGTGGTCAGTGATGCGCTGGAACTGGAACTGACCCGCGCGGAAGACCGCTACCGCTTCCACTTGAAAATCCCGCCGGGCAATCCCGCTCCCGCTTACGAAGCCATCGATGCCTTCACCGCGATTTACGTGCGCACCTGCCGCAATCGCCTGGGCCGCGACTACGCCCCGCTGGCGGTGTACCTGCGTCGACCGGAACCGGCCGATCCGCATCAGTGGCACAAGGTGTTTCGCGCTCCGGTGTACTTCGCCAATGACGAGGACCGGATCGAGTTCGCCCTGGCTGATTTCGACAGCCACCTGGACGACGCCAACCCGGAACTGGCCGAGCACAACGAAACCGTGCTCAAGCGCACCCTGGCGCAGCTCAGGCCGATGACCTGGGAGCGCAAGGTTCGCGACGCCATCGAAGAACAATTGCCGGAAGGCGAGCCCAGCGCCGAACACATCGCCAAGGCCCTGCACCTGAGCCTGCGTAGCCTGCAACGGCACCTGGCGGACGAAGGCTGTCGGTTCGATACGCTGCTCAACGAAAGCCGCGAGAACCTGGCGCTATTGCACCTGCGCGATCCGCAGTGCTCGTTGAGCGAGATCAGTTATCTACTGGGGTTCGCCGATACCAGCAGCTTCAGCCGCGCGTTCAAGCGCTGGACCGGAATGACGCCGGGGCAGTTTCGGGATGGGTTGCGGTGATAGATCCTGAAAACAGGCTGCCTGGGCTGGCCTGATCGTGAGCAGGCTCGCTCCTGCATTGGCCAGCGTTAACAGTTAGATCGTAGCCAATGCCCGCAACCGCTCGGCATCCAGAATCTCGATCTCTGCATACCCCAGTTTCAAAATTCCCTGCCCCTGCAAATCCTTGAGAATCTGATTGGTGGTCTGGCGCGACAGCGACAGCATCGACGCCAATTGCTCCTGCGGCAATGGCAGGACGCGGCGTGGTTCGTCGAGTTCGCCATAACCTTCGGCGATCATCAGCAAGCGATGAGCCAACCGTGTCGAGGCCGGCATCAGGCTCAGTTGTTCGAGATTGATGAAAGTCATGCGCAGCTTCTGGCTCATCAACAACGCCAGTTGCCGCCAATGGATCGGCTGCTCATCGAGCAACGTCAGCAAAGCGTTTTGCGGTATGTGCAGCAAGGTGCATAGACCGGCGCCGACCGCATCGTGGGTGCGCGGCAGGCCATCGAACAGGCCGATTTCGCCGAACCAGTGCGGTGGTTCCACCAGGCCCAGCAACGCCTCTTTGCCTTGCTCGCTCACGGCACCGACGCGCACAGCGCCTTCCAGCACGGCATACAGGCCACACGGTGGATCACCCCGCTTGAACAAGCCCTGCCCCGGCGACAGGCGCCGCACCCTGGCGGCGGACAGCAGACTATCCTGTAGGGAAACAGGCAAATGGCTGAACCACTGACCACGCATCAGGCGTGGACGCCAAACCTGCATATCCATGAAAACTCCTAGAGATTGTCGCCTGGCTGACAGAGCGTGAAATGGCCCCGAGGCATGATCCGTCACCCTACAGGAGGAATAACAATGAAAAAAAGCCTCGTTGACCATCTCAGTCAATACGCCGCGTACCACCGTGACCCGCGCAACATCGCCACCCATTTCATCGGCATTCCGCTGATCGTGGTTGCCGTCGCCGTGCTGTTGTCTCGTCCGCAGTGGGCCGGGGGCTGGCTTTCACCGGCGGTGCTGGTGTCGTTGGCCAGCGCATGGTTTTACCTGCGTCTGGAATTGCGCCTCGGGGTGTTGATGACGGTGCTGTTGGGGCTGAGTGTCTGGGCGGGTCAGGTGCTGGCGCAGCAAAGCACGCTGGTCTGGTTGAGCAGCGGCGTGGCGATGTTTGTGATCGGTTGGGCAATCCAGTTTGTCGGGCATCACTACGAAGGGCGCAAACCGGCGTTCGTCGATGACGTGACGGGACTGATTGTGGGGCCGTTGTTTGTGGTGGCTGAGCTGGCGTTCTTGCTGGGGATGCGGCATGAACTCAAAGAGCAGATCGAGGCGCGGGCGGGGGGTGTTCGTTTGCGTCAGAAAAACGCTGCGGCGTAGGACGCCATCGCGAGCAGGCTCGCTTGTATGCTAGGACTTGAAGGGAGGAGGAGGGACAAGGCTCGATTCTGACTGTTAGCGCAGTACAGATCCGTGGGAGATTTCGCCCCTCCTCCTTTCACCCAAGCGCCGATAAAGAATGCATCTGGCTAGACCGACGATAGGAACAAGCCTGCGCCTCTGGGTGAGCCCTTCAAGTGCTCAAAACCATATCTCGGGGGATGTTTAATGGCAATGCCGGTTTCTGCTATCAAGCCAATCGTGGGCGTGGATGTCGCCAAGAGTGAGTTGATGATCTATCAGGCCGAACTGGATCTGCTTGAGACGCTTCCCAATAACAAGCCAGCCATCAAGAAATGGCTGAAAGCCTTGCTGGCACCGGTCGATATCGCTATTGAGTCGACCAATATCTATCACCTGGAGTTCGCCGACCTGGCCCATGAGGCCGGTTGCACCATTTACATGGTCGGTGGCTATGAACTGAGCCATTACCGCAAAGGTGTGAAAGTTCGCGCCAAAACTGACGCGCTGGATGCAAAGTTACTCGCTCGCTATCTGAAGAACGAGTATGAAGAGCTTCATCCATGGATTCCGCCATCGCCGTTGTACCGCTGCCTCTTGAGCCTTTTCCGCCGGCGCGCGGCGCTGGTTCAGGCGCGGGTTGGCTTGGTGCAGAGCTGGACAAATGAACCGCTGCTCAAAGCCGCTTTTGCCGAGCAAGTGGCCTCCATGCAGAGGCTTGAAGGGCTGGTCGAGAAAATGATCAACGACCGCCTGAAAGAAGCCGGCTTGCTTGCCCAGTTGAAGCGTTGCATGAAAGTCGAAGGTATCGGCTTTCTGACTGGTGCCCGCTTGATCGCGGCTTTTCAGCGAGGCGATTTCAGAAATGCAGATGCCTTCATCGCGTTTTTGGGGATGGATTTGCGGGTATCGCAGTCAGGACAAAAAGACGGTCGCCGCAGCCTGACCAAGCGCGGCGATCCGGAGGCGCGTCGGCTTTTGCACAACGCTGCCATGTCGGCCAGCCGCACAGCCGCCTGGAAAGGTTTTTACCAAGAACAAAGAGCTAAAGGGTTCAGTACTACGCAGGCACTGGTGATCTTGGCCCGTAAACTTGCCCGGATCGTATTTGCACTGCTGAAAGGGCAAGGTGAATACCAACCGAAAGCAGGTTGAAGGCTTCCCCTCAACCATAGAATCTCCCACAGGGGATGTGTGAAGGACACAAATCACTGTAGGAACGAGCTTGCTCCGGGCGACGATCCGACGAAGCTTGTGCTTTAGATGTTGGCGACTTTCTGCCAGACCTTCGGCTTGAAGAACAGCGTCTCGCCCTTGGCCAAACCAATCAGGCTATCGTGATCCTTCACCACTTCGGCTTCGATCAAATCGGTCTGGCCTTCAACCTTCAGCGTCACCCGCGTCGTCGCGCCCAGCGGACGAATATCGCGTACTTGCGCCGCGTGGTGATCGTCCAGTTCATGGCGCGACAACGACACCTCGTGCGGACGGAACAGCACGTGGTTGTCCTCGCCCAGATGCAGTCGGTTGGAGTCACCGAGGAAGTGATAAACGAAATCGCTGGCCGGGTTTTCGTAGACGTCACCCGGTGAACCGATCTGCTCGATCACACCCTTGTTCATCACCACGATACGGTCGGCGACTTCCATCGCTTCTTCCTGGTCGTGGGTCACGAATACCGAAGTCAGGTTGATGTCTTCGTGCAGGCGTGCCAACCAGCGGCGCAGCTCTTTACGGACCTTGGCGTCCAGGGCGCCGAAGGGTTCGTCGAGCAGCAGCACTTTCGGCTCAACCGCCAAGGCGCGGGCCAATGCGATCCGCTGACGCTGACCACCGGAGAGTTGTTCCGGGTAGCGATCCGACAACCAATCCAGCTGCACCATGTTCAGCAGTTCGTGGACTTTCTCTGCGATCCGGCCTTCGCTCGGGCGCTGGTTTTTCGGCTTCATGCGCAGGCCGAACGCGACGTTGTCGAACACCGTCATGTGGCGGAACAACGCGTAATGCTGGAACACGAACCCGACGTTGCGATCACGCACGTCGTGGCCGGAAACGTCTTCACCGTGGAACACGATGTTGCCCTGATCCGGGGTTTCCAGACCGGCGATGATCCGCAGCAGCGTGGTCTTGCCGCAGCCCGACGGGCCAAGCAGCGCCACGAGTTCGCCGCTCTGGATGTCCAGGCTGATGTTGTCCAGCGCCTTGAACGCATTGAAATTCTTGCTGACGTTACGCACTTCGATCGACATGAATTATTCCTCCGCGGCGCTGGCGCGCAGGCGGTTAATACGGTTTTCGCTCCACTGCTTAAGCAGCAGGATGAAGAGCGCCATGATCAGCAACAGGCTCGCTACCGCGAACGCGGCCACGTGGTTGTATTCGTTGTAGAGGATCTCGACGTGCAGCGGCAGCGTGTTGGTCACCCCGCGAATGTGCCCGGACACCACCGACACCGCACCGAACTCACCCATCGCCCGCGCGGTACACAGCACCACGCCGTAGATCAGGCCCCATTTGATGTTGGGTACGGTGACGTGCCAGAACATCTGCCAGCCATTGGCGCCGAGCAGGCGCGCAGCCTCTTCTTCCTGGGTGCCTTGTTCCTGCATCAGCGGGATCAGCTCGCGGGCCACAAACGGCACGGTGACGAAAATCGTCGCCAACACGATGCCCGGCAGGGCGAAGACGATCTGGATGTCGTGATCCTGCAACCACGGCCCGAACAGGCCCTGGGCGCCGAACATCAGTACATAGACCAGACCGGCGATCACCGGCGATACCGAGAACGGCAAGTCGATCAGCGTCACCAGCATGCTCTTGCCGCGGAACGAGTACTTGCTCACGCACCACGCGGCGCTGACGCCGAACACCAGGTTCAGCGGCACCGAAATCAGCACGGCGATGACCGTGAGTTTCAGCGCCGACAGTGCGTCGGGTTCGAAGATCGCGGTGAAAAACGCACCGAGGCCGAGCTTCAAGCCTTGGGACACCACAATGAACAGCGGCAGCAACAGGAACAGCGCAAAAATCAGCCAGCCAAGGCCGATCAGAATTCGTCGCGAAGTCGCACTGCCACGGCGGGCAGCGTTGGCCGAAGAGGCGGCAGCAATTGACGATTGGGACATGGATGCGCCTCCTTATGGGGTTTCAATGCGGCGCTGCAGCAAGTTGATCAGCAGCAGCAAAATGAAAGAAACCACCAACATCAGTACACCAATGGAGGTAGCGCCGGTGTAATCGTACTGGTCGAGCTTGACCATGATCAGCAACGGCAGGATCTCGGTTTTCATCGGCATGTTGCCGGCGATGAAAATCACTGAACCGTACTCGCCGACCCCGCGGGCAAAGGCCAAAGCAAAACCGGTCAACCAGGCCGGCAACAGCGCCGGCACCAGGATATGGCGGAAAACCTGGAATGGTTTCGCACCGAGGCACGCCGCCGCTTCTTCCACTTCACGAGGAATATCGGCCAATACTGGCTGTACGGTACGTACTACGAATGGAAGTGTCACAAAAGTCAGGGCAAGGGTGATGCCCAGAGGGGTGTAGGCAATCTTGAAACCCAGGTCCGCTGCAAACTGACCCACCAGCCCGTTGGGGGCGTACAACGCGGTCAGCGCAATACCGGCCACCGCCGTGGGCAATGCGAACGGCAGGTCAATCATTGCGTCGATGATTTTGCGTCCAGGGAAGGTATAGCGCACCAGCACCCAGGCCAGCAGCGTGCCGATGATGCCGTTGATGATCGCGGCATAGAGCGCGGTGCCAAAGCTCAGCTTTAACGCCGCCAGCACCCGCGGTGCCGAGATGATTGCCCAGAACTGATCCCAGGTGAGTTGAGCGGCATGCACGAACATCGCCGCCAGTGGTATGAGCACAATCAGGCTGAGGTACACCAAGGTGTAGCCCAGCGTCAGCCCGAAGCCGGGTATGACGGGGGAGATACGACGCGACATAAAAGTCCTTGGTTGAGAACGCACAAAGCCCCGAAAGTAAATCCAGGGCTCGTTGGTGGCTATTTAAGATTACTGTGCCTGGTAGATCTGGTCGAATACGCCGCCGTCATTGAAGAATTTCGGCTGAGCGGTTTTCCAGCCGCCGAAATCCTTGTCGATGGTCACCAGTTCCAGTTTCGGGAACTGCTGGGCGTACTTGGAGGCCACGTCCGTGTCCCGTGGACGATAGAAGTTTTTCGCCGCAATTTCCTGGCCGGCCGGGCTGTACAGGTGCTTGAGGTACGCTTCGGCGATCTGCTCGTTACCCTTTTTCTCGGCGTTTTTGTCGACTACAGCTACCGGAGGCTCGGCAAGGATCGACAGCGAAGGCACGACGATCTCGAACTTGTCGGCACCACCGTCTTCTTTCAGCGCCAGGAAGGCTTCGTTTTCCCAGGCCAGCAACACGTCACCCTGACCGTTGTTGACGAAGGTAATGGTCGAACCGCGAGCACCGGTGTCCAGCACAGGCACGTGCTTGAACAGGGTTTGCACGTATGCCTTGGCCTTGGCTTCGTCACCACCGTTGGCTTTCAGGCCATAGGCCCAGGCCGCAAGGAAGTTCCAGCGGGCACCGCCGGAGGTTTTCGGGTTCGGCGTGATCACCGAGACGTCATTCTTGACCAGATCGCCCCAGTCCTTGATGCCTTTCGGGTTGCCTTTGCGTACCAGGAATACGATGGTCGAGGTGTATGGCGTGCTCGCTTCCGGCAGGCGTTTTTGCCAGTCCGCCGGCAGGGTCTTGCCGAGCTTGGCAATTTCGTCGATGTCACCGGCCAGGGCCAGGGTCACCACGTCGGCACGCAGACCGTCGATCACCGCCCGGCCCTGCTTGCCCGAACCACCGTGGGACTGCTGGATTTTCACGGTGTCGCCGGCATGATCCTTCTGCCAGAACTTGACGAACTCGGCGTTGTAATCCTGGTACAGCTCACGAGTCGGGTCGTACGACACGTTCAGCAACTCGTAATCCTTGGCAACCGCGGAACCAGCAAAAAGGGCACTGGCCAGGGCGGCCAAAGCGAAATGACGAATCGACGACATGGTGAAAGCTCCTGGAATTCTTGGTGTGTTGGCTTTTCTTATGGAGTGTTGGAATCGGGTTGCCGGATGACGCTCAGCTTCAGCTCGGTTTGTTGCCCGGCTGCTGCAAACGGAATTTTTCCTTGCGCTCGATCTGAACCACCTGGGCGTTATGCACAGTGATTTCCACGGCGCCAAAACGCAGATCGCGCAGGGCGCTCTGGATTTCACGTAGGATGGTTGCTTCGTCTTGACCGTCGACACTACGCAGGGATGCGCTCATGGTGCTGCTCCTTCAACTGAGAGGTTGCCTCGCAGTGTCGGCACTGCTTGCGGCGTGGAACCAATAGTAGAGAGGCTCTGATATTCTTAAAAAGACTATTTAAGAATGTTTATATAACCAAAAGACATTATTTGGCGGGACAAGGGTTTGCGGGGGTATATGTCTTTGAGAAACACATAAAACCCTGTGGGAGTGAGCTCGCGCCTACAGGTTTTGTGTTAGTTGATTAATGGCGCATGAGCCCAATCCAGCTGCCCAACCGGTACCGGCCGCCCAAACCAATAGCCCTGCCCCAGATGGCAGCCGTGTTCGAGCAAGAACGCCGCCTGTTCGACCTGCTCGATTCCTTCCGCATGCACCTGCATGCCCATGCTCTGCGCCAGGGCGATGATCACCCGTGCAATAGCGGCGTCATCCTCGTCCCCAGGCAAACCGGCGACAAACCCTTGATCGATCTTGAGCTTCTGCACCGGCAAGCGCTTGAGCCGCAACAGCGACGAGTAACCCGTGCCGAAGTCGTCGATAGCCAGCCGTACACCCAATTCGCGCAGGCGATGCATTTGCTCCAGCGCAACTTCCGGGTCCTCCATCACCGCGCTCTCGGTGACCTCCAGCTCAAGACAGTCCGGGGTCAGACCAGTCTCACGCAGCACCTGCGCCACTTGCTGGTACAACTCACGGCGAGCGAATAGCCGCGAGGAAACGTTCACCGCGACAAACGACAACACCACCCCGGTCTGCTGCCATTGGCACATTTGCCGGCACGCCTGCCGCATCACCCAGACGTCGATTTCGGCGATGAGTCCCGTTCGCTCCGCCACGGGGATGAATTCGGCCGGAGACACCAGGCCTCGCAGCGGATGCTCCCAACGCACCAGCGCTTCGACACCGATCAACCGGCAGGTCTGAAGGTCGTGAACCGGCTGGTAATAGACTCGCAACTCTTGCTGATCCAGGGCGCGCCGCAACTCGAAGGCAATCTCGACCCGCTGCTGTGCGTGGGCAGTCAACTCCTCGGTGTAGAGCGCATAACCATTGCGGCCGGCACTCTTGGCCTTGAACAGCGCGGAATCAGCATTGCGCAACAACTGTTCGGCGCTCAACGCATCGCCGGGGAACAGGCTGATGCCGATGCTGGTGTTGATGAACAGCTGATGCCCGTCGATCGGGAACGGCTCCTTGAGACTGTCGATGATGCGCTGGGCCAGCGCTGCGGCCTGACCCAATTGCGGGCAGCTCTCGGCCAGCACCGCGAACTCATCGCCGCCCAGTCGCGCCAGGGTGATGCCTGATCCGAATATCGCCTTCAAGCGCTCCGCTACCGCTTTGAGCAACTGGTCGCCGATGGTGTGCCCGAGGCTGTCGTTGATCATCTTGAAATGATCCAGGTCGATCATCAGCAACGCGCAACCGCGCTTGTGGAGTTGCGCCGACGCCAGAGCCTGTTCGGTGCGATCAGTGAACAGCAGGCGATTGGGCAAGCCCGTCAGCGGATCGTGATGCGCCAAGTGCACCAGTTCTTGTTCGGAGTTTTTGATCGCACTGATATCGGAAAACACCGCGACGTAATGGCTGAGCAGCCCCGAATCGTCGGGATGATGCGGATGATGCGGATGGTCTGCCATTGCGGATAGATTTCACCGCTTTTGCGGCGGTTCCAGATTTCCCCGCTCCACTCGCCTACGCTGTCGAGCGTCGAAAACATCACCTGATAGAAGTCCGCCGAGTGACGGCCGGACTTGAACAGGCTGGGGCGCTGACCCAGCACTTCCTCGCGTTGATAACCGGTGATCTGCATGAAGGCCGGATTGACGTGAACGATCAAGCCTTCGCGATCAGTGACCAGCACGCCTTGACGGGTGCAATCAAACACCGCAGCTGCCTGTCGCAAACGTTCACGATCTTCGCTACGTTCGCGTAGCCTGGCGCCTTCCCAGACAACGCAGCAAGCGCGTCCGGGCAATGAAGATCAGCCCGGCGCTGAACATGACCCAGGCATAACCGTTGATCAGTTGCCATCGTGATAGCTCGACTGAGCTATCGAAGAAACTGTTCAATAAATAGTCACTGACCTGCAGCCAGACCACCGAAAGCAACAGGTAAAGCAGCGCTGCGCGCACGGCATCGCGATAGCTGGCAGACATGAGACTGTCCATGTCCCTACAAAAATGCCGGGATTATAGGTGAAAGACACATCCAGCCACTCTTATCTGAAAGGGCGACTGGTTTTCTCTGTGGGCTTGGTGATAATGCAACGGCTGTTTTTTTCTTTATCGAGGGCCCTATAGCCTATGTGGTACGAAGGTTTTCTCGGCTTGTCGCCCTGGTCACTGGTGGCAGTCACCCTGCTGATGACCCACGTGACGATTGTCGGCGTCACGGTCTATCTGCACCGTTACTCAGCCCATCGCTCGCTTGAGTTGAATGCTGGCCTGAAACATTTCTTTCGCTTCTGGCTGTGGCTGACCACGGCGCAGAACACCCGCGAGTGGACCGCCATCCACCGCAAGCACCACGCCAAGTGCGAAACCGAAGATGACCCGCACAGCCCGGTCGTCAAGGGCTTGTCCACCGTTCTGCGCAAAGGTGCCGAGCTGTACCGCGCCGAAGCGGAAAACCCCGAGACCCTGCGCATCTACGGCAAGAACTGCCCCGAAGAC
The DNA here is from genome assembly GCF_048565165.1 of Pseudomonas sp. NFX224. Lineage (NCBI taxonomy): Bacteria > Pseudomonadati > Pseudomonadota > Gammaproteobacteria > Pseudomonadales > Pseudomonadaceae > Pseudomonas > Pseudomonas sp. NFX224. The sequence continues at coordinate 2,790,140 of NZ_CP183416.1, forward strand.
TGGATCGAACGCAATCTCTACACCCGCTTTCCGCTGCTGGGCGTGGCGCTCATGGGCGTCATCGACCTGCTGCTGTTCGGCACCATCGGCATCACCATCTGGGCCATCCAGATGATGTGGATTCCGGTGTGGGCCGCCGGCGTGGTCAATGGCCTGGGCCATGCCGTCGGCTACCGCAACTTCGAGTGCCGCGATGCGGCAACCAATCTGGTGCCCTGGGGCATCCTGATCGGTGGCGAAGAACTGCATAACAACCATCACACCTACCCTAACTCGGCAAAACTGTCGGTGAAGAAGTGGGAATTCGACATGGGCTGGGCCTGGATCAAGGTCTTCAGCTTCCTGCGCCTGGCCAAGGTCCAGCGCGTTGCGCCGATCGCCCACCGCGTCGAAGGCAAGGGCAGCCTGGACATGGACACCGCCATGGCGATCCTCAACAACCGCTTCCAGATCATGGCCCAATACCGCAAATTGGTGATCGGCCCGCTGGTCAAGCAAGAACTGGCAAAGGTCGATCACTCGGTCCGCCACCAGTTCCACCGCGCCAAGCGCCTGCTCTCCCGGGAAACCAGCCTGCTGGACGAAAAGCATCACGTACGCATCCAGACCATGCTCGAACACAGCCAGGCGCTGAAGGTAATTTACGAGAAACGCCTCGCCTTGCAGCAGATCTGGGTCAAGACCAGCTCGAATGGTCACGACATGCTCGCCGCCATCAAGGACTGGGTGCACGAAGCCGAAGCCAGCGGGATTCAATCCCTGCGCGACTTTGCCGATCAGTTGAAAACCTACTCCCTGCGCCCTACCGCGGCCTGATGCCGTTGATCGGTGCGCCCTTTTCCGGGGCGCACCTTTCGGAACTTCGCCTCAAATCCCCCCTCTCAAAGACACTTCGCCATCCAGGCGTGCTTCGTTGTGGCCGCTTCGAACTTAAGGCGGTGCATGCCCTTTGAGATTTGTACCGATGGTCAATGACAACCTGAAAGACCGCTCTCCAACGCAGTGGCCCAAGGCCGCGCAAACCCTGATGGCACTGATGCGTGCCCAAGGTGAAGTGGCGCGCCTGAGCGAACGCGAACAGCTGTTCAGCACCCTGCTGGTGAGCGTCAACGCGGTGCTTTGGGCCTTCAACTGGGAAACCCGTCAGGTGCTGTACGTCAGCCCCGCCTATGAACGAATTTTCGGCCTGTCCGCCGACCTGCTGCTGTCCGACTACAACCATTGGCGCGACAGCGTTTACCCCGACGATCTGGAATACGCCGAGCGCAGCCTGGCGGAGGTGCTGGTCAAAGACGCCGTTGAAGACCGCGAATACCGCATCATCGACGCCGAAGGCAAGGTGCGCTGGCTCAGCGACAAATGCTTCATCAACCGCCAGGCCGAGCCGGGGCAACCGGTGATCATCGTCGGCCTCGCCGAAGACATTACCGAAAAAAAGCACATGGAAACCGAGCTGCAACGCCTGGCCACCACCGATGCCCTGACCCAGAGCAGCAATCGCCACCACTTCTTCGATGGCGCGCACCAGGAATTCGGACTGGCACGGCAAAAAGGCACGCCACTGTCGTTCCTGATGCTGGACATCGATGACTTCAAAGTGGTCAACGACACCTACGGCCACCAGGAAGGCGACAACGTGCTGCAACACATCGCCGACAGGGGCCGCGCGGCGCTGCGCCGTGGCGATCTGTTCGGGCGCATTGGCGGCGAGGAGTTCGCTGCGGTATTCCCCGGCTGCACGCCGGAGATGGCCCTGCAAGTGGCCGAGCGCCTGCAACGGGAGATCCAGCGCCTGAGTTTCAGCCACGACGGCCAGTCCTTCGGCATCACCGTCAGCCAGGGGCTGACCAGCCTCACTGCCGAGGATAATAACGTGGAAAGCCTGTTTGCCCGGGCGGACGCGGCGATGTATCAGGCCAAGCGCGAGGGCAAAAACCGGATTATCGTGGGCTGACAGGTCTGCTCCCACAAGGGTCTAGCGTGAAATTTACTTCTTGCGCATCCGCATCAACTCCGGCAACCCGATCTTGAGCAGCCGTGCCGTCCGGCTCTTGGCCAGTTCTTCGATCCCGTCATGCTCAGTCAGACGCGCTAGTTGCGCCGCCATGTTCATCACCAGCGCCTCTCGGGAGTAAACCCCGCCACCGAGCTGGTAGACCGCTGCAATCAACTGTCGCAGCTCCAGCGGCAGACGCCAGCGCGTACGCAGCGCCGAACCGTATGCCGCGCCGAACTCGGCGAGCGCTTCGCCCACCGCTTCCTGCTCGTCCAACTCGCCACCGGCCTGCTTCCATTCCTGCAAGCAACGCAGCAACGCCAAATCCCCGAGGCGATGCAACATGCCAGCGCAATAGCAGCGCGCCTGATCCAGATCCAGCAGGCGCGCCAGCGTCCGGGCGTATTCCGCCGTGTGCAGCGACAACTCCCAATAACGCTCGGCGTAGTCCGCCAGGTAGGGGTCGCTGAGTTTGGCGCTACGCTTGAGGGCCAGGCCCAGAATCAGGTTCATGCTTTGCCCGGTGCCCAAACGGTGCAGCGCCTGGGCCAGGGTTTGTACCGTGGCGCCATGGTGCTGGGCTGCGCTGTTGGCCGCGGCGATCAGCACAGCGGTGATTTGCGGGTCAGTGCGGATCTCGTCTTCCAGTTTTGTCAGATCGAGGCCGTTGGGATTGAGGCTGCGCTTGACCGCCGACTGCACGTCCGTCATCAGCGGCGCACCCTCCGCCAGTGCACGACGGCGCTCCAGATACACCGACAAGGTCATGCCCGGCGCCAGCGACGGCACCTCACACGAGACTTCCTCACCGGCGTTGAGCAGCAAATCCTGCAAGCGATGGGTCAGGCTTTCCATGTTCAGCGGTTTGGTCAGGTACGCGGCAGGCGCCAGTGGCAGGGCTTCACGCACACTGGCGCTATCATTGCGGCTGCTCATCAGAATGAAGGGCAGCGGTGGATGGCGTTTGCGCTGACGGACACTGCGCAACACATTCAGGCCGTCGACACCGGGCAACTCCCAGTCGACGATCACCAGGTCATAGGGGTTGGCCGCCAGCAGCTCCAGCGCTTGTTGGCCGTCGGCGCACAGATCCAGCCGCGCATCGCAACGTACATTCAACAAGACCTCCTTGAGCAGGTCACGGGACCACGGATCAGCCTCGGCGATCAGCACTCTTGGAACAGCGGGTAAATTGACGACTGTCATACGGCTCTCCCTGGCAATGCCTGAACCTTAGCGAACGATGGCCTTTCGATACAGCGCTAATACGCCGGTTATATTTCGGTTGGCATAAAAAAACCCGCCGAAGCGGGTTTTTTGTCGATCAGGTCACACTAAGTGATCACAGCTCGGAGAAGCACTCTTCGATGATCGCCAGACCTTTGTCCAGTTGCTCGTCCGGCGAGGTCAGCGGTACCAGGACGCGCAGAACGTTGCCGTAGGTGCCGCAGGACAGCAGGATCAGGCCTTTGTCGCGAGCCTTGGCCACAACGGCCGCCACGGCTGCAGCGTTCGGCTTGTGGCTGTCGCCGTTTTCGAACAGCTCAACAGCGATCATCGCGCCCAGGGCACGGACTTCGCCGATCACCGGGTACTTGGCCTGGATAGCCTTCAGGCCGGTTACCAGACGCTCGCCAACAGCCTTGCAGCGGTCCAGCAGGTGCTCTTCTTCGAACACTTCCATCACGGCCAGGGCCGCGGCGCAAGCGATCGGGCTACCGGCGTAGGTGCCGCCCAAGCCGCCTGGAGCGATGGCGTCCATGTATTCGGCCTTGCCGCACACACCGGCCAGCGGGAAGCCGCCAGCGATGGATTTGGCGAAGGTGGTCAGGTCGGCAGCAACGCCCATCTGTTCCATGGCGAAGAAGGTGCCGGTACGGCCAGCGCCAGTCTGTACTTCGTCAGCGATCAGCAGGATGCCGTGCTGGTCGCACAGGGCACGCAGACGCTTCATGAACTCTTTAGGCGCGACGTAGAAACCACCTTCGCCCTGAACCGGCTCAATGATGATTGCAGCGATGTCACGTGGCTCGGCATCGTTCTTGAAGATGCGCTCGATGCTGGCGATCGAATCGTCGATGCTCACACCGTGCAGCTCGTTCGGGTACAGGGCGCGGAACACGCCGCCTGGCATCAGGCCCATGCCGGCCGAGTAAGGTACGACTTTACCGGTCAGGCCCAGGGTCATCATGGTGCGACCGTGGTAAGCGCCGGTGAAGGCGATCACGCCGGCACGGCCAGTGGCGGCACGGGCGATTTTCACGGCGTTTTCTACGGCTTCGGAACCGGTGGTCACCAGCAGGGTTTTCTTGGCGAAATCACCTGGGACCTTGGCGTTGATTTTTTCGCACACTTCTACGTACGGCTCGTAGGCCAGAACCTGGAAGCAAGTGTGGGTCAGCTTGTTCAGCTGCTCGGTCACGGCGGCGATGATTTTCGGGTGCACGTGGCCGGTGTTCAGTACGGCGATGCCGCCGGCGAAGTCGATGAACTCGCGACCTTCAACGTCGGTCACGGTGGCGTTCTTCGCGGACTCGGCAAAAATCGGGTGAATCTGGCCAACACCACGTGGAACTGCATGGGTACGGCGGGCCATCAAATCAGCGTTAGTCTTGCTCATACATTCCTCATTCGCCGCTCATCGGTCGGCGTGGTTCAAGGATTAAGCGGCGGGGAGTCAACGGCGGCAGCATGCGATGATCGACTGCCACGGCGTTCCCGGCCACAGAGAAAATTCCGGTTTGAAGCGGCGCAAAGGGACAGCGCTCTCGTGCCCTTTGCGCTTGAAGCAATGCCTCGCCGAGCTTAGATGCCCAGGCAGAGGTATTTGATTTCCAGGTAATCTTCGATGCCGTACTTGGAGCCTTCACGGCCCAGTCCCGAAGCCTTGATGCCGCCGAACGGCGCGACTTCGTTGGAGATCAGGCCGGTGTTGACGCCGACCATACCGTATTCCAGGGCTTCCGCCACACGGAACACACGGCCCAAGTCGCGAGCATAGAAGTACGAGGCCAGACCGAACTCGGTGTCGTTGGACATCGCGATCACTTCGGCTTCGTCTTTGAAGCGGAACAGCGGCGCCAATGGACCGAAGGTTTCTTCCTTGGCCACTGCAGCGTTCTTCGGCACGTTGGTCAGGATGGTCGGTTCGAAGAAGTTGCCTTCCATCGATTTGCCGCCGGCCAGTACGGTAGCGCCTTTGGAAACGGCGTCAGCGATGTGTTCTTGCACCTTGGCGACAGCTTTTTCGTCGATCAGCGGGCCAGTGGTGGTGCCGTCTTCCAGACCGTTACCGATCTTGAGTTTGGCCACAGCCACTTTCAGCTTCTCGGCGAACGCGTCGTAGACCGAATCCTGAATGTACAGGCGGTTGGCGCAGACGCAGGTCTGGCCGTTGTTGCGGTATTTGGAAATGATCGCGCCTTCGACGGCCTTATCCAGGTCCGCGTCGTCGAACACGATGAACGGCGCGTTGCCGCCCAGTTCCAGGGACACTTTCTTGATGTCCTTGGCGCATTCCGACATCAGTTGACGACCGATTTCGGTCGAACCGGTGAAGGACAGCTTGCGCACGATCGGGTTGCTGGTCAGTTCGCTGCCGATGTCGCCGGCGCTGCCGGAAACCACGCTGAACACACCAGCAGGAATGCCGGCACGCTGGGCCAGTTCGGCCAGGGCGAACGCGGAGAACGGCGTTTGCGAAGCAGGCTTGAGCACCATGGTGCAACCGGCGGCCAGGGCCGGGCCAGCTTTACGGGTGATCATTGCAGCCGGGAAGTTCCACGGGGTGATTGCAGCGGTCACGCCGATTGGCTGCTTGATCACGATCAGGCGCTTGTCTGGCTGGTGGCCCGGAATCACGTCACCGTAGATGCGCTTGGCTTCTTCGGCGAACCACTCGATGAAGGAAGCGGCGTAAACGATTTCGCCCTTGGCTTCGGCCAGTGGCTTGCCCTGTTCCATCGTCATCAAGCGAGCCAGGTCGTCCTGGTTCTCGATCATCAGTTCAAACCAGCGACGCAGTTTGCCCGCACGTTCTTTGGCGGTCAGTGCACGCCAGGCCGGCAGCGCTTTATCAGCGGCTTCGATTGCACGGCGGGTTTCGGCAGCGCCCATTTTCGGCACGGTGCCCAGAATTTCGCCCGTTGCCGGGTTGTTGACCTTGATCGTCTGACCATTGTCCGCATCAACCCAAGCGCCATCGATGAAGGCTTGTTGGCGGAACAACTGGGTGTCTTTAAGCTGCATGTCGGCTTTCCTTAACAGCACCGCGTACGCGCGGAGCAAATTATGATTGTAGAAAGGCGCCTCTGTAGGCTGCCGTCAGGGAAATCATTCACCGGGCTGAAGCACATAAATAGCGCACTGATTGAACTCGTGCGGTTCAGCACCCAGACAAGAGCGTTTGAAATCTCAAACGAATCCTAGGATCAAAGGGGGTAAAGGACAATAGGGCGTTCGAAAAAAAGAACGAAAACGTCTTTTTTGCTGCATTTTTCTGATCAACGTAGCAAACGCAGGTTACGCTTTGGAAAAACGCAGGCGATTCAGCAGCATGGACGCCCGCAATGCATATGAGTATCATGGCGCCCGCATTGCACCAGTAGCTCAGCTGGATAGAGTACTGCCCTCCGAAGGCAGGGGTCGTGGGTTCGAATCCCGCCTGGTGCACCATACTAGTAGAAACGAGAAAGCCCCGGATCGTAAGGTCTGGGGCTTTTTTGTTAGGCGTGTCCCGTCCTGAATAAGGTTTACACCTTCTGACTTATCTTCAGGAGGAATCAATGGATACGGGAAAAAGGCGCAGCCAGCGTGATTACACGCTGGCTTTTAAATTGTCGGTGGTCGATCAGGTCGAAAAGGGCGAGTTGAGTTATAAAGAGGCTCAACGGCGCTATGGCATCCAGGGCCGGTCAACGGTGTTGGTGTGGTTACGCAAGCATGGTCGGCAGGATTGGAGCCATGGCGCGTCTATTCGAGTGCTGAGGAAGAGCTCCATGGCCGAGCCCACGGTACCGCTGACACCTGAGCAGCGGATCAAAGAGCTTGAAGAACAACTTGAGCTGAGCAATCAAAAGGCTCAGTTTTTCGAGGCTGTCGTAAACGTCTTGAAGAACGACTACGGTGTATCCATCGTAAAAAAGCGACCCGGCAAAACGCCACGCGAATGCATTGACTACGTCATCCTTCACGAGCTCTGTCACATCGCTATGTACAATCACAGTGAGCGTTTTTATAGGCTGCTGGCGCAGGTGATGCCGCATTGGGAAAAGGTCAAAGCGCGGCTGGATGGAATGGCTTCTCTCGTTCTGAGCGATCTACCGAAAAGGGAAGAAACCTAGTAGTCGAAAACAGTTCGCTTATTTTCCTCAGCCTGTAAGCCACTTTTTTGGGTCGACGGGCTGGTTGGCTTGAAAGCTAAATATTAGAGCTCAAAAAATTCTGATACATCTCTGATCTTTCCTTACGCGCTAAAGACCGTTCCTATACGCCCTTCAAAAAATGAACGGGACACCTTGAATGCTGCTAGATCCGCACCTAAAAAAACCTTATGTACCAAGACTTTCATACCTTGTTGGTTTCTTCGAGGTGTATGACAGAGAGGAAACCTTGGGTGAGGAGTTGTGCAAGTATGATCCCAACAACCCTACTGACCGCGACTTACTTATTAGACGGTACTGTTTGAAACGAAATTCTTGGGAAAATTTTCGTCACCGGCAAGCACAGTTTGATTTGCTTGAGGAGGCATTAACCGATCCGGACTTTGACTTCGCTTCGATCTGGGAAGATGAAGAAGATGAAAATGAACTCTGGACTTGGCCATGCAATTGGCCAGAGATCGCTGATCCTCGGACGTTATTCCAGGCTATTCGGGATGTAGCCACCGAACTTTGGCATGAAGATTTACAACGCTTTAGTCTCCCTACTTTGCGCATGTGCAGGGAAATACCCAAGCGAGACCTTGGCTCCAGAGATTGGCTGTTCAGTGTCGACAACGCTGATGCATGGAAGTCGGTTTTCAAAATGGCCGCTACTCCAACTGGTCTGATGTCCAAAGGGCCTATCTGCCTTGGTGATGGGCTGACAGTAAGTGCCGAAGGTTATTTTGATAGCCTGACATTTCGCCCACCCCACTGGCCACCCAGCGACGCCTTCAGTTACTGCGAATTTGATGTCTCCATCACAGGCATTAGTGACATGGAAATAAGTGGTCACCGATTTGACGGACCACTCAGAACTATCGTGACGCGCCTTGAAAAGGGGTGCTACGTACGTATGGAGATAGGCTTTGATTGTCTAATCGAGTGCGTGGCTCTCCATGTGAACATAAGCAATGTGATCGGGAGCCATCGAGTCCAGAAATATGGCTAGCGCTAGCACAGAAAAACCGCCAAAGCGGTTTTTCCTCATTCCGTAGTCCAGTCGAACTCGTCGTATTCATCGTCGTCCTCGAACATCTCCTCTTCAGGGACTTCGTCTTCAGCGACATCCTCCTCCGGCTGATTAAGCAGAAAATCCTTACGACTCTCGGTAATCGCTCGCCGCAGTTCCTCGCCCTTTTGTGGGCAGTTGAGCATTTGGGCGATGCGGTCGATTTTTTTTGTCACGGCATCCTCCAACGCATCGACTATGGCCTGATAGTGCGCGCTTTCGGGCCTTGATGCCAAATTGTCGAGCACTGTGCCGATCAGTTTTCCTGCAAATCCTTGAGTCGGGCGGTGAGGTTTTCGTCGGGAAAGCGTTTGTGCAGGTCGGCCAGTAGTTTATCGGCCGCTTGCTTGTGCCCGGTCTTTTGCAGGCGGAGTACTTCCCGTAGCTGTTCATCCAGGGACTTCACCGGCGCAGCAGCGCGCTTGCTGGCTTTGGCTTCTTCGGCCACTTCAGCATTGAAGGATTCACTTTGTGCGGGTGCAGCGAAATCCGCCATTGGGGCTGCAGGTGCCGGGGCGGCCAGTGAGCGGGCAGCCGCCGCTGGCGTTTCGGCGAACTCTTTTTTGGCTTGTGGCGCGGAGGCTTTGGGGGCGAAATCGTAGCTCTGCGACGGCTCCGGAGAACGCTGCACCAGCGCCAACATCAAGGCCAAGCCGACGAGGCTGGCGAATGCCACTTGACAACGAGGTTTCTGGCAGGCTTGCACCCAGCGTTGCCAAAGGCTCGGTTGGCGCACCGGAACTTCACGATGTGCGGCGGCCAAGATGAATGAATCCAGATGGGCCGACGGCTCACCTGTCGCATGTTCACGAAAATGTTTCACCATTTCGTCTTCGGGCGTAGGACGAGCGTCAGTCATGTCAGTACCTCCTCGGCCAGCAGCCGACGCAGTTTTTGCTGGGCGTAACGCAAGCGGCTCTTGACGGTTTCCAGCGGGGTTTCGGTGAGGGTGGCGATTTGTGGCAGGTCGAGTTCGCCGTGGGCCCGCAATAGAAACACTTCACGCTGGTCGGCGGGCAGGTTTTGCAGGGCGGTTTCGAGACGTTGACTGTCGCGACTCAGGCTCAGCAGTTGCTCGGGATCAGCCGCATTGTCGATCACCGCGTGGGCCTGTTCGTCATAGCTGTCGTGCAAGGGATTGTGGATTCCGTGTTTACGCCAATGATCGATCAGGCGATTGCGAGCAATCTGGTAGAGCCAGGTACGAAAATTCGCCCGACCCTGTGGCTGACTGGTGCTGCGGATCAGGCTCAACCAGGTGTCCTGATAAACCTCTTCCGCCAGCTCGGCTTTGCCGCTGAGGCCGAGCAGGAAGCGGTAAAGCCCCTGGCGATGACGGGCGTACAAAATCTCGAACGCCGGCCCGTCCCCCGAACGATAGCGCGCCAGCAGTGATTCATCGCTCGCTTCAGCGGCTGACATATCAGTTGTAGCCTCCCTTGAGCGGCTGACTATTGGATGCTGTGGTGGTGCGCAGACTCTGCGCCAGCTCCACCAATTGCACGAACTCGCTGCGTAAGCCGTAGCGATCCTCGCCCCGTGCGCCACGGGCCAGCGCTTCGGTGTCTTTGAGGCTGAATTCGCCGGTATAACGCCCATCCTTGAGCTGCTGGGAAAACGCCGCCACCGCTGCCGCAAAGCGCAGATCATCGCTGGGTTTACCCATCGGAGCGTTGACGATCGGACGCTCGATCAAGCGACTATTCCCACCTTCCGGTAACTGGTACCGCACGCGCAGCATTGCCAATTCGCCGTTCTTGTCGGAAACAGCAACGCCAGGTTTGCCGTAGCGCAACGGCTCCAACCAACCCTTCTCCCCCGTCGGGACAATTTCGTACAACGCCGTCACCGTATGTCCTGCACCGATTTCGCCGGCATCGACTTTGTCGTTGCTGAAATCCTCACGTTTCAACGCGCGATTTTCGTAGCCGAGCAAGCGATACTCACTGACCTGCGCCGGATTGAACTCCACCTGCAGCTTGACGTTTTTTGCCACCACGGCGAGGGTCGAGCCGAGCTGATCCACCAACACCTTGCGCGCCTCGCGCAGGTTATCGATGTAGGCGTAGTTGCCATCGCCGGCATCGGCCAGTTGTTCCATCAAGTGTTCATTGTAGTTATCCACACCGAACCCCAGGGTGGTCAGGGACACGCCAGACTTGCGTTTATCCACAGCCATTTGCTTGAGGCTGTCGAAGTCGCTGATGCCGACATTGAAGTCACCGTCGGTGGCGAGCAGGACACGGTTGATGCCGTTGGGGATAAACGCCTGTTGCGCCTGTTGATAAGCCAGTTCGATGCCGGATGCCCCGGCGGTGGAGCCGCCAGCGGTCAACTGGTCGATGGCTGTACGAATCTTCGCTTTTTCCCGTCCGGAAGTCGGCTCCAGCACCACCCGCGAGTCGCCGGCGTAGACCACCAATGACACCCGATCCTGCTCACGCAATTGATCGACCAGCAATTTCAGCGTGCTTTTCACCAGCGGCAGGCCTTCGCGGCGATCCATCGAGCCGGACACGTCCACCAGGAACACCAGGTTCGCCGGGGCCAGTTCCGCGACTGCACGGTCCGACGCCTTGATACCGATGCGCAGCAAGCGGGTATGCGGATTCCACGGCGATGCGGCCAGTTCAGTGGTCACGCCAAAGGGCGAGCCATCCGTCGGCAAGGCGTAGTCATAAGGGAAGTAATTGACCATCTCCTCCAGCCGCACCGCCCCTTCCGGCGGCAGGCGACCTTGGTTGAGCAAGCGGCGGACGTTGGCGTAGGCACCGGTGTCAACGTCCGCGCTGAAGGTCGAGACCGGCGTTTGGGCAACACTGTGGATCGGGTTATCCGCCAGCGCTTGATACTGCTCTCGCTGTTCATCGCGATAGCCCTGTGGATAAGCCTCGCTGGCAGGCATCGGCGTCAAACTGGCGACGGGGGCCGCACGCACGCTGCGCTTGGTCATCGATGCATCGGCCGCGATCCTCTCATGCTGCACCAGCGCTTCGGTTTTCAACTCAGGCTGGGCCGCTGGCGGCACCGCTGCAGACTCGGGTTTCGACGAAGCACCGCAACCGGCAATGGCCAACAGCAACCCGGCGGTAAAACCCTGGGCGGCCGGGCGGAGGAAATGCAGAGGGAGGGACATGGGGGCTGACCTCAGGAGGAAATTGATCCATTCATCCTCTGAGACGGGCAGCCCTTTCGATTCGGGTTAAGTCGCGCTCAATATTTTTCAGCGGTGATAACGCCGCACCACACTGCTGTTTTTCAGCACATGGCCTTTGATTTTTTCCAGAAATTGCGCACGGGTCAGGCCGGCCGGCAAGGCGTCCGGGGCAAGGTCCAGAGCGTAGAGCTGGATGATGTAGTGATGCGCGCTGTCGCCAACGGGCGGGCAAGGGCCGACGTAACCGGTGGTGCCTTTGCTATTGGTGCCGCCCACGCCTTCTAGCGCGGATTTGGCGCCGACACCGGAAGCAATCTGATGGGTGCCGGCCTTGATGCCGTAATGCACCCAGTGATCGACGCCCTGGCCTTTCTGGCCATCCGGGTCGTGCATGACGATGGCGTAGCTGAGCGTGCCGGCGGGGCCGGCGTTCCAGGCCAATGCCGGTGAAACGTTGTGCCCGCCGCAGCCCGGCGCATCGCTGGCAGCCGCCGAGGTGAACAAGCGGTCATCCGATACACCCGGGATGTTCAGGGTGAAACGTTCCTGGGCAGCGTGTGCCGGAAGTTGCACGCAAAAGGCGACGGCTACGGCCGCTAGCCAAGGTTTCAGTGAGGTCAATCGGGTCATTGCGCAGCACCTTGTGCGTGTTGGGCCGTCGTCGGCGTGCAAACTATAGCCGGACCGTTCACGCGGTGGCAGTGGCAATTGGATGAACCTCGCGTCAAGCGCCAGACTCTCCAGAGAAACGCCTGTCTGGAGAGCGATCAGGGGCTTATTGAACCGGGTCAGCGCCACCGAATTTGCTCATCAGGAAGCCGGCAAACTCTTCGACGGTCATTTTCTGGCCGTTGAAATCCACCTGATTGTTGGCGTAATGCAGTTTGGTCACGATGTTCTTGCCGTCCAGTTTTGCCAACTGGCTACCAACGGCCATGCTGCTGAACATGTCGGCCGTGGCGGTGGCTTGATCGGCGATGAGTTTGGCGTCGGTCTGACCGTCGATCTGCGATTGTACGGTGAGCACGTCGACGATCATCGGCTTGGACACTTGCAGATTGAAGTCCAGCAGTGCGATCAGTTGTCTGGCCAATTGGTCGGCCGGCAGATCGATCGTTTGTGGCTTGGTCAGGTCAAGTACCAGGTTGGCGCGGCTCTCGCCGTTGGACGTATTGAACGAAAGATTCTCCAGTGCCACCTGCGGACCTGCCGCAAGCAATTGCTCCAGATTGGTTTTGAGCTGCGCTTCTTCTGCTTCAGTCAGGTTCAATTCCGGCGCCGGCAAACCAGCCTCGGCAGCCTCGGCGGCGGCCTGCTCGTAGGGTTGCAGTTTGGCCTGGTAAACCTGCATCAAAGCCATCGTGGCCGGAATGTCGAGATTCTTCAGGCTCAGGGCCATTTGCGCAGAACCCACCGTCTTGCCGTTCAGGGACACTTCACCGATTTTGTAATCGGCACGCCCGGAAGCGCTGGTGCCCGATTCCGCGGTCTGGTTCTTCATTTCGAAGTTCTTGAAGCCCAGCACCGACTGTTTCGGGCCGAAGGTGGTTTTGCTGTTGCTCAGCTCGACGGTGTTGTCGCCGGTGTAATAGCCGTAGGTGCTTTTGGTCAGGTTACTGGCCAGCGTCAGGCCGCTCAACTCGACCTGCACCGGTGCCTGGTCTTCCGAAACGGTGGTCAGCTTCAGGCTGTCCATGTAGCCATCGGCCTTGACCTTTTGCGCCTGGGCACTGGCCGCAACGTCAAGCTTCAGGCCGGAAAATTTCAGGCTGGACTTGTCGTCCAGGGCCGTTTCCAGAGGCAGCAACTCAAGCGTGCCGTTGGTGGAGTTGTCGTAGCCGATGTTGACCACGCCGGTAAGCGGCGAAGCGCCCTTGGCGGCGGCGAACCATTTCCCGGTGAGCGGGGTTTTTTCCAGTTCGTAATGACTGGTGGCCATGACCGGCAACCACTTCAACGACAGCAGGCGCGAAAAAGGCAGCGGACCGTGTTCCAGATGGTCGACGAACAGCAGTTCGACCGGTGCCTCGCCAAACATTTCACCTTCGCCCTTGAGGCGATAGTGCGCTGTGCTGCTGAATACGTGACGTTCCAGCGACACCAGTTCCAGCGTGGCCGTGCCTTTGTGACCGACCAGCGCAGCCTGCAATTGCTGGTTGGCGTCGGCGAGGGAAGTGTTCAATACGCTTTCGATTTTGGTGCCGGTGTACCAGGCACCGCCGACGCTGATGGCCCCGATGGCGACCACAATTCCCAGAAGCACGCCTGCTGATTTATTCATGTATGACCCGTTCAATGTCCGTTGTTGAAGGTGTGGTCGTCTTCCCTGAACCCAGACGGGTTGCGGTCACGACAGCGCTTGAAGTGGGTTGCAGATTAGCATCAGGCGCCCGGGGTGGCCCATTCATTAAAGGTTAAAGAGTGTCTGTGAAGTTGTGTCGTATATGGAAGATCGCAGCCTTCGGCAGCTCCTACCGGAATATGCGTAATCCTGTAGGAGCTACAGCCTGCTCGCGATGGCTATGTCAAAGGTACTTCAACGAAACCGATCCACCTCGGAACGCAAATCCGCCGCCAGTTTTTCCAGCTCTTTGGCGGTGACGGCCAGGTTGGACACCACTTCACGCTGCTCGCTGTTCGCCAGCGCAATGCTTTGCAGGTTGCTGCTGAGCAAGGTCGCGGTGCTGCTCTGTTCCTGGGTGGCAGTGGTGATGGCGGCGAATTGCTGACCGGCCGAACGGCTTTGTTCGTCGATCCGTGCCAGTGCCGATGCCACGTTGGCGTTGCGCGACAAGCCTTCTTGCATCAGCACATTGCCCTGTTCCATGGTGCTGATGGCGTTGCCGGTTTCCTGCTGGATGCTCTGGATCATTCCGGAGATTTCGTCCGTAGCCTGGCGAGTCCGTGAGGCCAGGTTACGCACTTCGTCGGCCACCACTGCGAATCCCCGACCCTGCTCACCGGCACGGGCGGCTTCGATCGCGGCGTTCAGCGCCAGCAGGTTGGTCTGTTCGGCAATCGAGGTAATCACACCGACGATGCCGCCAATTTCCTGGGAGCGCTGGCCGAGGGTATTGATCACTGTCGCGGTGCTGTTCAATGCACCGGCGATTTGCTCCAGCGACGAGGATGCTTCGTCCATCGAGGTACGACCGATCTGCGTTTGCTGTGCGTTTTCCTGGGCCAGACGCTGGGTGTTGCCCATGTTGTCAGCGATGTTCAGGGACGTGGCGCTGAACTCTTCCACGGCACCGGCCATGCTGGTGATTTCGCCGGATTGCTGCTCCATCCCTTCGTAAGCGCCGCCGGACAAGCCGGACAAGGCCTGGGCGCGGCTGTTGACCTCCATTGACGCGTTGCGGATGTGCTCGACCATGGTGGACAGCGCCTGGCTCATCTGGTTGAAAGCACGCGCCAGTTGGCCGATTTCGTCGTTGCTCGATACGCTCAGGCGCACGCTCAAATCACCGGCGCCCAAGGCTTCGGCCTGACGCACCAGATCACTCAGCGGCGCGAGTTTGCTGCGCAACAGCCAGACCGCCGAGCCCACCGCCAGCAACATCGCCAACAGACTGCCGATGGCCAACTGGATGCCGACGCTCCAGGTCACGGCGCTGATTTCGGTCTTCGGCATGCTCGCTACCACCGACCACGGCCCGTCTTCGAACGGCACGGCGATGCTGTAGAAGTCTTCGGATTTGTCGCTCCAGAACTCGCCCTTACCCGGGGTTTTCGCCAGGGCATTGATGGCCGGGACGGCCTGGTCCAGCGCCTCTACGCCAGCAATCGGGACCAGCCATTTGTTCTGCTCGTCCAGCAGCGCCAGGGAGCCGGTCTGGCCGATGCGAAAGCGCTTGAGGTTTTCGAACTGAGCCTTCTGCGCGTCGGTGTAGTCGAAACCGACGTACAACACCGCAATGACCTTGCCGCTGCTGTCGCGCACCGGGGTGTACTGCGACATGTAGAAGCGTTCAAACAACAGGGAGCGACCCACGAAGCTCTGCCCCGCCATCAAACGGGCGTAAGCCGGGTTCGCGTGGTCGAGCACCGTACCGATGGCGCGGTTGCCGTCTTGTTTGGTGACGTTTGTGCTGACTCGAATGAAGTCTTCACCGCTGCGCACGAACACCGTGGCCACGCCCGCGGTCATCTGCTTGAACTCGTCCACTTCCTTGAAGTTGTTGTTGAGCACCACGTTGCCCAGGTGCAGGCCCGGCGTCTGCGTGCCTGCCACGACCACTGGCTCGTCCGGATGCACGCTCAGCCCACTGGTGAAGCGCGTCTCGAACAACCCCGCCAGGCGCTGGGTACTTTCACGCAACGTGCTGTGAAAGGTACTCAACTGATCGGCCAGCAATCGGGCTTCGCTGGCCAGATGCTCTTCGCGGGTAGCGAGGTTGGCCGAGTCCAGCGAGCGCAGGGCGAACAAGGTACTGCCGGTAATGACGATCGCCAGAATCACAGCGAGCGCAAGACCAAGCTGTGAAGCGATCCGGGCACGGGGTTGAGACATGACAGCTCCTGGCCGAGCGACCGGATCATCCTGATCGCGACGCATGCTCAGCAAAATTTCTAATAATGGGGGTAGCGTCGAACCTGCACGAAGGTCCCACGTGAAGATTTTCGGCGGCGAACGGTAATACTTGAGCAGCAAGGCAGGATATAGCTGAAGGCCACTATTGCAGCGGCTTCATCGTTTCAGCTCAAGTGCACGACATCCGGCAATTCCATCGCCCGGACTTCACCTTGCAGGAAGTCGCTGAGCCGACGCATGCGCTCGCCGCCGGGGCGGGTTTTCGGCCACACCAGGTAATACTTTTCGCCGCTGGCGACGGCGGTCGGCCACGGCAGGCTCAAGCGTCCTTGCGCCACATCTTCCGCCACCATCAGCAGATCCCCCATGGACACGCCATAGCCCCGCGCTGCAGCGATCATGCCCAGTTCCAGCGTATCGAACACCTGCCCGCCCTTGAGCGACACCTGATCGGCCAGGCCCATGCGCTCCAGCCAATTGCGCCAGTCGCGCCGATCCGGCGTCGGGTGCAGCAGCTCGGTGTTGGCCAGGCGCGTGACGCCCCACGGCTGATCGCCCCGCAGGTTGGGCGCGCCCACTGGAATCAATTCCTCGGGAAACAGGTAACTCGCCTCCCAGTCCGGCGGGAAATGACCATTGCTCAGCAGCACCGCACAGTCGAACGGCTCGTCATTGAAGTCCACCGAGTCGACATCCATCCAGGCACTGGTCAATTGCACTTCGTTGCCCGGCTGCAAATGGCGGAAGCGGCTGAGGCGCGCCAGCAACCAGCGCATGGTCAGGGTCGAGGGAGCTTTCATGCGCAGGATGTCGTCTTCGGCGCGCAAGGTATTGCAGGCACGCTCCAGGGCGGTGAAGCCCTCGCGAATGCCCGGTAACAGCAAGCGCGCTGATTCAGTTAGCTGCAAGTTGCGGCCGCTGCGGTGAAACAAGCGGCAGGCAAAATGCTCCTCGAGCGTACGAATATGCCGACTGACCGCACTTTGCGTAATCGACAGCTCTTCAGCGGCGCGGGTGAACGAACTGTGTCGCGCCGCCGCTTCGAATGCGCGCAGGGCATATAAGGGAGGAAGACGACGTGACATCAGGAAAGCTCCTACAGCGGGATTGAGCCACCCTAGCAGAAACTCTCCAGCATGAGTTTGAATCATGCCACCCATCCTTTTTATCCCTTTGTGCAAACGCATCAGAGCGCCGAAAATCGGTGCTCTCCTGTACTCTTTGAAAATCGAGCGTGATGACCATGCAGCATCCAGCACGTATTGAACTCTGGGCCATCCTGCGGCTGTCGGGGCCGTTGATTGCCTCGCAGTTGGCGCACATGCTGATGGTCCTCACCGACACCTTGATGATGGCGCGCCTGAGTCCCGAGGCGCTGGCCGGTGGCGGGCTTGGCGCGGCGACCTATTCGTTCGTGTCGATTTTCTGCATTGGCGTGATCGCGGCGGTCGGTACCCTGGTGGCGATCCGTCAGGGCGCCGGCGATATACTTGGCGCGGCCCGGCTGACACAGGCCGGGGTGTGGCTGGCGTGGTTGATGGCGTTGGGCGGCGGGCTATTGCTGTGGAACCTCAAACCGGTGCTGCTGTTGTTCGGCCAGACGCAAAGCAACGTCCAGGCCGCCGGGCAATTCCTGATCTTCCTGCCCTTCGCCCTGCCCGGCTACCTGAGCTTCATGGCCTTGCGCGGGTTCACCAGCGCCATTGGCCGTGCAACGCCGGTGATGGTCATCAGCCTGGGCGGCACGGTGGCCAACTTCCTGCTCAATTACGCGTTGATCACCGGCATGTTCGGCCTGCCGAAACTCGGCTTGATGGGCATCGGCCTGGTCACCGCGATCGTCGCCAACCTCATGGCGCTGGCGCTGGCGTGGCACATTCGCCGGCACCCGGCTTATGACGCCTATCCGCTGCGTGCGGGGTTGCTGCGGCTCAACCGGCAGTACTTGAAAGAACTGTGGCGCCTGGGCCTGCCGATTGGCGGCACCTACGCGGTGGAAGTCGGGCTGTTTGCCTTCGCGGCGCTGTGCATGGGCACCATGGGCAGTACGCAACTGGCGGCGCACCAGATCGCCTTGCAGATCGTCTCGGTGGCGTTCATGGTCCCGGCGGGCATTTCCTACGCGATCACCATGCGCATCGGCCAGCATTACGGCGCTGGGCAACTGCTGGATGCGCGACTGGCGGGACGGGTCGGCATCGCCTTCGGTGCGGCGGCGATGTTGTGCTTCGCGATGGTGTTCTGGTTGCTGCCGAATCAATTGATCGGCCTGTTCCTTGATCACAACGATCCGGCATTCCGCGAGGTCATCAACCTGGCCGTGAGCTTGCTGGCGGTGGCGGCATGGTTCGAGCTGTTCGATGGTACGCAAACCATCGCCATGGGCTGCATTCGCGGACTCAAGGACGCCAAGACCACGTTCCTGGTTGGCTTGGCCTGCTATTGGCTGATCGGCGCACCGGCCGCGTGGTGGATGGCGTTCCATCTGAACTGGGGGCCGACGGGTGTCTGGTGGGGGTTGGCGCTGGGGTTAGCGTGCTCGGCGGTGAGCCTGACGTTGGCGTTTGAGTGGAAGATGAAGCGGATGATTCGGCGAGAGCCTTCGGCACGAGGCAGTTTTCGGGTGATTCAACCGGATTAGGATCAAAAGATCGCAGCCTGCGACAAGCTGCGATCTTTTAAATGGCCTCGACGATGCTCTGCTCGCCGGAACCAAACATCAGGTAATCCACCAGCTCCGCCAGCGGCAGCGGTTTGCTGATCAGGTAACCCTGCACCTGATCGCAATTGAATCCGCGCAACAAGTCCATCTGCTCCGACGTTTCCACGCCTTCAGCGACGACCTCAAGGTTGAGGTTGTGCGCCAGGTTGATCATCGCATGGACCAGTTTGCGGTTCTCTTCGCGTTGCTCCATGCCGCCGACAAAACTCTTGTCGATCTTCAGCAAGGTGATCGGCAGGCTGTTGAGGTGCACGAACGACGAGAACCCGGTACCGAAATCATCAAGGGAGAAGCGCACACCCAGACGCCCGAGGGCATCCATGGTCTGCTTGACCAGATCGCTGCGGCGCATGACCGCGGTTTCGGTCAGTTCAAATTCCAGCCACTGCGCCTCGACGCCGCGTTCGGCAATCAACCGGCTCAGGGTCGACAGCAACTGGCTGTCCTGGAACTGGCGGAACGACAGGTTGATCGCCATGTGCAGCGGCGGCAAACCGAGTTCCAGCAACGCCTGCATGTCACGCAAGGCCCGGGAAATCACCCAGTAACCCAGCGGCACGATCAAACCGCTTTGCTCGGCCAGCGGCACGAATTCGCTCGGCGGCAGCAAGCCACGCTCGGCATGGCGCCAGCGCACCAAGGCTTCGAGGCCGACGATCTGCCCGTCTTCGAGGTTCAAGCGTGGCTGGTAATGCAGTTCCAGTTCATCACGGCGCAACGCCCGGCGCAGCTCGGTTTCGAGGTCGGCGATGCTGCGGGCATTGCGGTTGATGCGTTCATTGAAGATGTGAAAAGTGCAGCCCTGGGTGCTCTTGGCCTGCTGCATGGCGATGTGCGCGTGCCACATCAGCGGGTCGGCGCCAGCCTGGGCACGGGCGTGGGCGATGCCCAGGCTGGAGCCGATCAGCAGGCTCTCGCCGTCGATCCAATAGGGCTCGGCCAGCGCTTCGGTGATGCGTTCGGCCATCCATTCGGCGCGCTGCGGGGCGCGACGGGTGTCGATGAGCAAGGCGAACTCGTCGCTGCCCAGCCGTGCCAGTTGATCACCGGCCTCCAGCTGGCTCTTGAGCCGCGCGACCACTTGCAGGATCAGGCGGTCACCGGCCTGGTGACCGAGCGCATCGTTGGCATAACGGAAATTGTCGAGGTCGAGATGACCGAGGGCCAGGCCGCGTCCGTCGTGTTCCGCCAGTCGTGCCGTCAACAGAGTCTGGAAACCTTGGCGGTTGGCGATGCCCGTGAGCGGATCTTGCTCGGCCAGGCGTTGCAGGGTGGTCTCCAGGACGCCGCGCTCCCGCACATGACGCAGGCAACGGCGCAGCATGCCCGAGTCGAGATGATCGCGGACCAGCCAGTCGCTTACACCATCGGGCGGGGTCAGGGGCTCATGTTCAAGCAGCAACACCGTCGGCAGACAGCAACGGCCCGGTGCCGGCTGAAGGGCCGGGATCGTCAACAACACCGCACTGCGGTTGTCATCGAACAGACTGCTGACCGACTCCCAACTCGGCGCGCTGATGAGCACGGCCGAGCTCCCCATCGGAGCCAGACACTCGCGCAACAACGCTGCCCACGCTGGCTCTTCGGCCAGTAGCAGCAAACGCAAGGGTTCGACAGGCGTAGACAAGCTAGCTCCCTAGATTCTGCAAAGATGTAGGCGATGGGCATTATGCCGTGCTGATAACCAATGACCAATGACATCAGTTATCAAACGAGGCCTTTGTTTCCGGAATTACGAACATTAGACGCAAGCACGTTGCGCATCCTGCGTGAAAGTAACAAAACCGGCAATTAGAGATCGCGTTGTACGTCACAAGTCGGAGAGAGCAGCACAAATTGCTGAGCCTGTTAAAATGCCGGCCCATTTCGTGACTGACTCCTGAATTTACCTATGTCCCGACTCAATCCCCGGCAGCAAGAAGCCGTGAGCTACGTCGGCGGCCCTCTTTTGGTGCTCGCCGGTGCAGGCTCCGGCAAGACCAGCGTGATCACGCGCAAGATTGCGCACCTGATCCAGAACTGCGGCATCCGCGCCCAGTACATCGTCGCCATGACCTTCACCAACAAGGCCGCGCGCGAGATGAAGGAACGGGTTGGCACCCTGCTGCGCGCCGGTGAAGGTCGTGGCCTGACGGTCTGTACCTTCCACAACCTCGGTCTGAACATCATTCGCAAGGAACACGTGCGGCTGGGCTACAAACCGGGCTTCTCGATCTTTGATGAGACCGACGTCAAGGCCCTGATGACCGACATCATGCAGAAGGAATACGCGGGCGAAGACGGCGTCGACGAGATCAAGAACATGATCGGCGCCTGGAAAAACGACCTGATCCTGCCGGCCCAGGCCCTGGAAAACGCGCGCAACCCCAAGGAACAGACCGCGGCCATCGTCTACACCCACTACCAGCGCACGCTCAAGGCGTTCAATGCGGTGGATTTCGACGACCTGATTCTGCTGCCGGTGAAGTTGTTCGAAGAACACGCCGACATCCTGGAAAAGTGGCAGAACAAGGTGCGCTACCTGCTGGTGGACGAATACCAGGACACCAACGCCAGCCAATACCTGCTGGTAAAAATGCTCATCGGCAAGCGCAACCAGTTCACCGTAGTGGGCGACGACGACCAGTCGATCTACGCCTGGCGCGGCGCCCGGCCGGAAAACCTGATGCTGCTCAAGGACGACTACCCGTCCTTGAAAGTGGTAATGCTGGAGCAGAACTACCGCTCCACCAGCCGCATCCTGCGTTGCGCCAACGTGCTGATCTCGAACAACCCGCACGAATTCGAAAAGCAGCTGTGGAGTGAAATGGGCCACGGCGACGAGATCCGCGTGATCCGCTGCCGCAACGAAGACGCCGAAGCCGAGCGCGTGGCCATGGAAATCCTCAGCCTGCACCTGCGCACCGACCGCCCGTACAGCGATTTCGCGATCCTCTATCGCGGTAACTACCAGGCCAAGCTGATCGAGCTGAAACTGCAGCACCACCAGGTGCCGTATCGCCTGTCCGGCGGCAACAGCTTCTTCGGCCGTCAGGAAGTGAAAGACCTGATGGCCTACTTCCGCCTGATCGTGAACCCGGACGACGACAACGCCTTCCTGCGGGTGATCAACGTGCCGCGCCGTGAAATCGGTTCGACCACGCTGGAAAAGCTCGGCAACTATGCGACCGAGCGCAAGATCTCGATGTACGCCGCCACCGACGAAATCGGCCTCGGCGAGCACCTCGACAGCCGCTTCACCGATCGCCTGTCACGCTTCAAGCGCTTCATGGACCGGGTGCGCGAGCAGTGCGCCGGCGAAGACCCGATCTCGGCGCTGCGCAGCATGGTCATGGACATCGACTACGAGAACTGGCTGCGCACCAACAGCTCCAGCGACAAGGCCGCCGATTACCGCATGGGTAACGTCTGGTTCCTGATCGAGGCGTTGAAAAACACCCTTGAGAAAGACGAAGAAGGCGAGATGACCGTCGAGGACGCCATCGGCAAACTCGTCCTGCGCGACATGCTGGAGCGTCAACAGGAAGAGGAAGACGGCGCCGAAGGCGTGCAGATGATGACCTTGCACGCCTCCAAGGGCCTGGAATTTCCCTACGTGTTCATCATGGGCATGGAAGAGGAAATCCTCCCGCACCGCTCCAGCATCGAAGCCGACACCATCGAAGAAGAACGTCGCCTGGCCTACGTGGGCATTACCCGCGCGCGCCAGACCCTGGCCTTCACCTTTGCCGCCAAGCGCAAGCAGTACGGCGAAATCATCGATTGCGCGCCGAGCCGCTTCCTCGATGAGCTGCCACCGGACGATCTGGCCTGGGAAGGCAACGACGACACCCCAACTGAAGTCAAAGCCGTACGCGGAAACAACGCATTGGCGGATATACGCGCGATGTTAAAGCGCTAGAATTGACCACTTTTTTAAAACCTTAGGGCGCACAAGGCGCCAACAGAGGACAGCTTCATGGAAGCCCTGCACCAGAAAATCCGCGAACAAGGCATCGTGCTTTCCGATCAGGTCCTGAAGGTCGACGCCTTCCTGAACCACCAGATCGACCCGGCCCTGATGAAGCTGATCGGCGACGAATTCGCCACGCTGTTCAAGGATTCGGGCATCACCAAGATCGTCACCATCGAAGCTTCGGGCATCGCCCCGGCGATCATGACCGGTCTGAACCTCGGCGTGCCGGTGATTTTCGCCCGCAAGCACCAGTCCCTGACCCTGACTGAAAACCTGCTGTCGGCGACTGTCTACTCGTTCACCAAGCAGACCGAAAGCACCGTGGCGATCTCCCCGCGTCACCTGACCAGCAGCGACCGCGTGTTGATCATTGATGACTTCCTGGCCAACGGTAAGGCGTCCCAGGCGCTGATTTCGATCATCAAACAGGCTGGCGCTACCGTTGCCGGTCTGGGCATCGTGATCGAGAAGTCGTTCCAGGGCGGTCGTGCGGAACTGGATGCGCAGGGTTATCGCGTTGAATCGCTGGCACGCGTCAAGTCGCTGAAGGATGGCGTTGTAACCTTCATCGAATAACCCGCAGCACCGCATTACCCCTGTGGGAGCCAGCCTGCTGGCTCCCACAGGGGTAATGCGCGTTATTACGCGGTGGCTTTCAGGCCGGTGAGCAGCAACCGCTGATACAGGTCTTCATTCAGCCCTTGCGGGTTGCTCAGTTGCATGCGCTCCAGATGCTCCGCAAATGCTGCTGCCTCAGGTGCATCCAGCGCAGCCTTGCCCAATTCCAGCACTTCACTCAGCTTGAACTTGCTCTTGAGCCAGTTCAGCGCCCGCAACACCTCCCGCTCCACCTCAGTGAAATCACAGCCCAGCGGATACTCCGCAAACATCTGCGCATGCCGCGCCTGAATCCCCTGCAATCGCTCAGGTCGGTTATCGGCAAAACGCGGATCGAGGCGGAAATCCTTCGGCAACTTGCCAACCTTCTGCGCCTGCTCGATCAGCCCCGGCTGAAAACGGGAGTCACTGATATTGAGCAACGCTTCAATCACGGCCGCATCCGTCTTGCCGCGCAGATCGGCGATCCCGTATTCGGTGACCACGATGTCGCGCAGGTGCCGGGGAATGGTGCAGTGGCCGTACTCCCAGACGATGTTCGAACTGACGTCGCCGCCGGACTCGCGCCAGCTGCGCAGCAGCAACACCGAGCGCGCACCTTGCAGCGCATGCCCCTGAACCACGAAGTTGTACTGCCCGCCTACGCCGCTGAGCACGCGACCGTCTTCCAGCTGATCCGCCACGGCGGCGCCCATCAGGGTCACGGTGAACGCGGTGTTGATGAACCGCGCATCGAGGCGCTGCAAACGCTTGAGTTCTTCCTGGCCGTACAGCTCGTTGATGTAGCTGATGCGCGTCATGTTGAATTCGAGGCGCTTGTTTTGCGGCAACTCACGCAAGCGCTCATAGAAACTGCGCGGCCCGAGAAAGAAACCACCGTGCACCGAGATGCCGTCGGTTTGCGCCGCTTCGTCGAGGGTGCCGGCATTCGCCTGCTGCTGGGTCGGCACGTCCGGGTACACCTTGCGTCGCACGATGCCTGCGTCGGCCAGCACCAGCAGGCCGTTGACGAACATTTCGCTGCAACCGTAAAGGCCTTTGGCGAACGGGTCGAGGCCGCCTTCGCGTTCGATCAGCTGCGCCCATTGGCTCAGGTTCACATCCGCCAGCAAGGTCTTGTAACCGTCGTTGTCAGCCTGGCGCGCCAGCAACGCTGCCGTCAGCGCATCGCCCATCGAACCGATGCCGATCTGCAAGGTGCCGCCATCGCGCACCAGCGTACTGGCGTGCAGACCAATGAAATGGTCCTGGAAACCCACCGGCATGTTCGGCGTGGAGAACAACGTGGTGCGGTCCTTTTTGTCGATCAGCAGGTCAAACGTATCGATGCCGACTTCCGCATCACCGGGCATGTAGGGCAAATCGTCGTGCGCCTGGCCGACCATCAGGATCGTCTCCCCGGCCGACCGGCGCCTGGCAATCATCGGCAACAGGTCGAGGGTGATGTCCGGGTTGCAGCTGAGGCTCAAGCGATCGGGATGATCGGCGTGGCTGGCCACAAGTTGCGCCACCAGGTTCAAGCCGGCGGCGTTGATGTCCCGGGCCGCGTGGCTGTAGTTGCTGCTGACGTAATCCTGCTGGGCCGACGCACTGTTGAGCAGGCTGCCGGGCTGCATGAAGAACTGCTGGATGTGGATGTTGCCCGGCAGGTTGTCGCGGCGAAGGTCGGCCAGGAAATCAAGCTCCGGATAATCGCCGAAGACCCGCTCAATGAAGGGCTCAAGGAAGCGTTTCTGCAAGCCGTAGCCCAATGGAGGGCGACCGAGGCACAACGCGGTATAGATCGTCAGCCGCCGCTCGGGCAACTGCGCGATGCGCTGATACAGCGCGTTGACGAAATGGTTGGGTTTGCCCAGGCCCAGAGGCAGCCCCATATGAATATGCGTCGGCAACCGCGCCAATACATCATCGACCGCCTGTTCGATAGAACACAGCTGAACCATCCGATCCTCCCTTGCATTCCATGGTTTGGGGTTGGACCGAGCTTGCCGGGTCTTTGCTGCAATGAACAGACCCGGGCAAAAAACGCAGGCACAAAAAAGCCGCTTGAACAGACTGTGTGAAAACGCACTGAAGGCCAGCCCAACAAACGCCCCGACTTGTTCGGGGCGTTTGTTTTTGTGTGAGCAACAGACGAAAAAAGGCCTTTCAGCCCATTAGCGCGATTAACTGGCGGGCTCCGAGCACGCTAATCGCTCGCTTGAGGTTATAAGCGTTCACCGCCAAGGCCATTTCTGCTTTTGCTCCCTCCAACTGGCGCAGCAGGAACCGACCATTCCCAAACAGCCATTGCTTGAGGTTGCCGAAAGGATGCTCGACGATGGATCTTCGGCTGGCCATCATCTGCGGATGGGCCAGAATTCGCTGCTCCATTCGCTCAAAAGCTTCCTCGTGGGCATGGCGTGAGACATAGCGGCGTTGGGCGCCAGTGCATTGGGATTTGAGCGGGCAGGCAGCGCAGTCGCTGACATCGGCCTGATAGATCCGATCCCCCTTGTTGCGCTGCTTGAGCGTCAGCCAGTTGCCCGCCGGGCACTGATAACGGTCGTGTTCGTCTTCATAGGTAAAATCTTTGCGCTCAAAGAGCGCCTCGCCGCCAGGATTGACCGAACGATTGGGTGGTACATAGACCGTAATGGCAGCCTCCTCGCAGGCCTGAAACTGCTGGCCGTTTGAATAGCCGGCATCGGCCGTCACGCTGAGGGCCTCTTGTTCCAGGTGTTCTTTGGCGGCCTTGGCCATTGGCTCAAGCTGTTTTCGGTCGTCGCCGTCCTGGGTCACTTCGTGATGCAGAATCAGGCAATGTGCGGCGTCCACGGCGGTTTGTACGTTGTAGGCCACCCGCGGGCCCTTGGCGGTGCGCATCATGCGGGCATCACTTTCGTGGGTGTTGAACTGCTCAAGTCCCATCGAGCTCATCAGCGCCTGGCAGCTCTGATTGTTCTGCTGGCGAACTTCAAGCTGCGCCAGGGCTGTTTTGATTGCGCTGCGATCAATCGTCTCTGTGGTTTCGGCCTGGTCGGCTTCATCCAGCTCGGCCAGATACTGAGCAATGCGCTTATCCAGCTTCTCTTCCTGACGTTTGAGCTGTTTCAAATTCATATGACGCCGCGAGGACGCCACTGCCTGAAATTTGCTGCCATCGATGGCCACCAATTCACCGGCGATCAGGCCGGCAGTGCGGCAAAACCGGACGAAGGCACGGCACGTCGCCACAAAAGCGAGTTTGTTGTTTTTACGAAAGTCGGCGATGGTCTTGAAGTCGGGTTTTAGCCGGTTGATCAGCCACATCACTTCGATGTTGCGCTGGCACTCGGCTTCGAGACGCCGCGATGAGCGAATCCGCTGAAAATAGCCGTAGAGATAGAGTTTTAGCTGATCGGCAGGGTCATAAGAGGGGCGGCCGGTGCCTTTGGGCAGCGCCTTATCGAAGCCCAACTGCAACAGATCCAGCTTGGCGACGTAGAGGTCGATGACTCGAACGAGGTGATCCTCGGGGATCAGTTCTTCCAGCGAAACCGGGAACAGGCTGGTCTGGCTGCGGGATTCGCCTTGGATGTAGGCCATAACGAAAAATGCTCCGTATCTTTCGATACGGAGCATTTTCTTTGAGCGCTGCGCAGATTGCTAGGTTTTCACACAGTCTGCGAAAGCGGCTTTTTCGCGAAGAAGGCGGCGGGTTACAGGCCGGACATCTCTTTGATGGCGCCCTTCAGCTCGTCGTCGGAGCAGTCGGCACAGGTGCCTTTTGGTGGCATCGAATTGATACCGGTAATGGCTTTGGCCAGAATGCCGTCGAGGCCGCCCTGGTGGTCGGCGCGTTCTTTCCAGGCTGCCTTGTCGCCGATTTTCGGCGCGCCCAACAGGCCGGTGCCGTGGCAAGCGTTGCAATGTTTGGCAATAACATCTTTAGGCGCCTTGGCCCCGCCACCGCCGCCGGAAGCTGCGGCAACTTCCATGCCCTTGCATTCTTGACCCGTTACACAAACCTGGCCGACTGGCTCAAGGCGTTTGGCAATTTCGTCGTTCGTCGCAGCTTGAGCGCTGACAGCCCAAAGGGCCAATACGGTTGCTGGTACGGCCAGCATTTTCATAATTAGGTTCACGCGTTCACCCTCAATGGTGGCTAGTCACGCCTGCGGCCACGGTTCGCAGGCGGGCGCAAGTATAGCGGTAAGCCCGCGACACTGAAACAACCCCAAAGTCGAAGGGGTCTTGTTGCGCAACGGTCAAACGGCTCGGGTACCTCGGCCATGCTGGCAGGGCGCCTCTTTTCTTAGAAATTAGCAGGTGTCGCTGCGCTGATTAGTCGCGCCGGCGCATCGAACGGATTACGGAAACGATGCGGCTTGGTACTTTCAAAGTAGTAGCTATCGCCAGCTTCGAGCACAAAAGTTTCCAGCCCGACCACCAGTTCAAGTCGACCTTCCACCAGAATTCCGGTTTCCTCGCCCTCATGGGTGAGCATCTCGTCACCGGTATCGGCGCCTGGCGGGTAGATTTCATTGAGGAACGCGATAGCCCGGCTCGGGTGCGCCCGGCCGACCAGTTTCATGGTCACTGCACCATCGGAAATATCGATCAGCTCGTTGGCCTTGTAGACGATCTGAGTCGGTTTTTCCTGCAGGATCTCTTCGGAAAAGAACTCGACCATGGACATGGGAATCCCGCCCAACACTTTCCTCAGCGAACTGATCGAGGGGCTGACGCTGTTCTTCTCGATCATCGAAATGGTGCTGTTGGTGACGCCCGCGCGTTTGGCGAGTTCACGCTGGGAAAGGCCTTTGAGCTTGCGGATCGATTGCAGTCGTTCACCGACGTCCAATGCTTGCGCCTCCAGGGTTCAGGTTTGTTGGAATATTGAGCGTTATCATGGCGACAGCGTTCAGTATTTACAACACTTTGACCTGAATCCCGTTCGGTGAAGCGACTTCCGGTTCGCACCGTCGAGTGTCAGCTCCCGGAATAGAGCACTGGCACCCGGCGCAGGTTGCAGAAAATCTGGTAAGGAATCGTACCCGCCGCAATGGCCACGTCGCTGGCCAGGATGTTTTTGCCCCACAACTCGACGGCCGAGCCCAGGCCGGCCTGCGGAATGTCAGTCAGATCGACGCAAAGCATGTCCATCGACACCCGGCCGATCAATTGGCTGCGTTGTCCGGCCACCAGCACCGGCGTGCCGGTCGGCGCCAGACGCGGATAGCCATCGGCGTACCCCATGGCCACCACGCCCACGCGCATCGGTTTGGCGGTGATGAATTTCGCGCCGTAGCCGATCGGCTCGCCGGCCGGCAATTCACGTACGCTGATCACTTTCGATTCGAGGGTCATCACCGGTTGCAGGCGCGCGGCCACGGCGTTGGCTTCTTCAAACGGCGTGGCGCCGTAGAGCATGATGCCCGGACGCACCCAGTCACTCGGGATCTGCGGCCAACCCAGCACTGCCGGGGAATTGCGCAGGCTGACTTCGGCGGACAAACCCTGCCGCGCCGCCTCGAACACCGCGACCTGCTCGGCGCTGGCCTGGCTGTTCAATTCATCGGCCCGGGCGAAGTGGCTCATCAGCACGATCTTCGCCACTTTGCCGCTGGCCAGCAGCCGTTGATAAGCGGTCTGATAATCCTTCGGATGCAGCCCCACGCGGTGCATGCCCGAATCAAGCTTGAGCCAGACCGTGATCGGTTTTCTCAGCGCTGCTTTCTCGATCACTTCGAGTTGCCACAGCGAATGCACCACGCACCAGAAATCATGCTCGACGATCAGCGACAGCTCGTCGGCTTCGAAAAACCCTTCCAGCAACAACACCGGCGCACGAATACCGGCGGCGCGCAGCTCCAAAGCCTCTTCGATACAGGCCACGGCAAAGCCGTCCGCTTCAGCTTCCAGCGCTTGGGCGCAACGCACCGCGCCATGGCCGTAGGCATCGGCCTTGATGACCGCAAGGGCTTTGGCCCCCGTGACTTCACGGGCGACTTGGTAGTTGTGACGCAGGGCTTGAAGGTCGATCAGGGCACGGGCAGGACGCATGGCGGCAGACTTCTGGTCGGTCGTTGAGGAGAAAAACCGGCGCTGGCTGACGGCGTGGAACCGCCAACAGCGCCGGAAGAGGGATCTTTACTACGGTTTACGGCAGCGCGGCGACGATGGAAATCTCGACCAGGATGCTCGGCTTGGCCATCTTCGCTTCGACGGTGGCGCGGGCCGGGGCAGCGCCCTTTGGCAGCCACTGGTCCCAAACCGAGTTCATCCCGGCGAAGTGCGCTTCGATGTCGTTCAGGTAAATCGTTGCCGACAGCAGATGCTGCTTGTCAGTCCCGGCCAGATCGAGCAAACGCTCGATATTGGCCAGTACATCGCGGGTCTGTTGTTCGACCCCGGCGTTAAAGTCGTCACCGACCTGTCCGGCCAGATACACCGTGCCGTTGTGGGTGACGATCTGACTCATGCGCTCATTGGTGAGCTGGCGCTGGACTGACATGTTTTGCGGACTCCTGTCGTTTGTTGCCATAGCGGGAAATATCGAGGCCTTCGGCGCTGATCTGCGGTTTTCTCTTCGCCATCAGGTCAGCCAGCAAGCGACCGGAGCCACAGGCCATGGTCCAGCCGAGCGTGCCGTGACCGGTGTTCAGGAACAGATTCTTGAACGGAGTGGCGCCAACGATCGGCGTACCGTCCGGGGTGGTCGGACGCAGGCCGGTCCAGAAATCGGCCTGGGCAAGATTGCCGCCCTGAGGATAAAGGTCGTTGACGATCATCTCCAGGGTTTCGCGCCGACGCGGGTTGAGCGACAGGTCAAAACCGGCGATCTCCGCCATGCCGCCGACGCGGATGCGGTTGTCGAAACGGGTGATCGCAACCTTGTAAGTCTCGTCGAGAATGGTCGACGTCGGGGCCATCGCCGGGTTGGTGATCGGCACGGTCAGCGAGTAACCCTTGAGCGGGTACACCGGCGCCTTGATCCCCAGCGGCTTGAGCAATTGCGGCGAGTAGCTGCCGAGTGCCAATACGTAGCGGTCGGCGGTTTCCAGCTTGCCGTCGATCCACACGCCGTTGATGCGATCACCGGCGAAGTCGAGGCGCTGAATGTCCTGGCCGAAACGGAACTCCACACCGAGATTCGTACACATTTCTGCGAGCTTGGTGGTGAACATCTGGCAGTCGCCAGTCTGGTCGTTCGGCAGGCGCAGGGCACCGGCAAGAATGTCGGTGACGCTGGCCAGGGCCGGCTCGACGCGGGCAATGCCTTCGCGGTCGAGCAGTTCGAACGGCACGCCGGACTCTTTCAGCACGGCGATGTCTTTCGCGGCGCCATCCAGCTGAGCCTGGGTGCGGAACAGTTGGGTCGTACCGAGGCTGCGGCCTTCGTAGGCAATGCCGGTTTCGGCACGCAGCTCGTCGAGGCAGTCACGGCTGTACTCGGACAGACGGACCATGCGCTCCTTGTTCACCGCGTAACGGCTGGCGGTGCAGTTGCGCAGCATCTGCGCCATC
The DNA here is from genome assembly GCF_048565165.1 of Pseudomonas sp. NFX224. Taxonomy (NCBI): domain Bacteria; kingdom Pseudomonadati; phylum Pseudomonadota; class Gammaproteobacteria; order Pseudomonadales; family Pseudomonadaceae; genus Pseudomonas; species Pseudomonas sp. NFX224. The sequence goes on from NZ_CP183416.1 coordinate 2,821,045, forward strand.
CACAGGTATTGATCGATGTCGGCGGTGGCCTTGATCGCCAGCGGCGCGTGGCGCTGCAGCAGCCACTTGATGGCTTTGAGCGGCACGCCCGGCGCGGCCCACGGCGAGGCATAACCCGGCGACACCTGGCCGGCGTTGGCGAAACTGGTCTCCATGGCAGCAGCTGGCTGCCGGTCGACCACCACCACTTCAAACCCGGCACGCGCCAGATAGTAAGCACTGGTGGTACCGATGACGCCGCTACCCAAGACCATAACGCGCATTTTCATATCCCTCATCGCGGCGAACCGCTGACGTTTGTTGTTCAGAGCTTCAGATGTGCGCAGTTTAAAAAAGAATGACCAGTGATTTTCACTATATAAGCGCCTATATTTGGCGACAATTCTCGGCAAAAACCCTTTTCACGGAGGCGCATCCCCTATGCGTACCAACACTCAAACCAAACGTGAGCTGGACAAGATCGACCGCAGCATCCTGCGGATCCTGCAAGCGGACGGGCGCATCTCTTTCACCGAGCTTGGGGAAAAAGTCGGGCTCTCGACCACGCCTTGCACCGAGCGGGTCCGGCGTCTGGAGCGCGAAGGGATCATCATGGGCTACAACGCGCGGCTCAACCCGCAGCACCTCAAGGGTAGTCTGCTGGTGTTCGTCGAGATCAGCCTCGACTACAAATCCGGCGATACCTTCGAAGAGTTCCGCCGTGCAGTGCTGAAACTGCCCCATGTGCTGGAGTGCCACCTGGTGTCAGGGGATTTCGACTATCTCGTGAAGGCGCGGATTTCCGAGATGGCCTCGTACCGCAAGTTGCTGGGTGACATCCTGCTCAAGCTGCCGCATGTGCGCGAATCCAAGAGCTATATCGTGATGGAAGAGGTGAAAGAGAGCTTGAGCCTGCCGATTCCGGACTGACATTTGTGGTGCTGCTATCGCCAGCAGGCTGGCTCCCACAGGTTCGGTGGTGAACACAAATCTGTGGTTCACCTGCATTCCCTGTGGGAGCTAGCTGCTAGCGATGCGGAAAACTCGGTTCGAGGATCTAAACCAGCACCTGCCGGTTGGAAGCCATGTATTCAAAAATCTGCTTCTCGACTCTTGGATGAATCAACTCCACCGGCCCGCGCCCATTCGGGCATGGCAGAGTCTTGGTGGTGCCGAACAACCGGCAAATCAGCGGTCGCTCGTCATACACGGTGCAGCCGTTCGGGCCGAGATGCACACAGTTGAGTTCGTCCATGGCCGCCTCTTGCTCGGCCCGCGTCTTGCGCGGCAGGCGCGACATCTCTTGCGGCGAGGTGGTCACCGGACCGCAGCAGTCATGGCAGCCGGGCACGCACTCGAACGAGGGAATCTGCTGGCGCAGCGTGCGGATTTTCTGACTGTTGCAGCTCATCGAAGCGGAGACCGAAAGCGGAATAGAGCGTAATTGTGAGGCAAAAGCCGCGATCCAGACAGCGGCAACCGACCAATGTTGCCCGTGCGCGAAGGTCCGGCTTATGCTCCGTCAAATTTTCTAAACACAAGAATCAGGATGACGCGCATGAACGCCCGTGCCCAGCACACTGCCTCCTATTACGCTGACAGCAGCCTGCCGCAGCCGGATTATCCGGTGCTCACAGGGGAGTTGGTGGCCGATGTGTGCGTGGTCGGTGGCGGTTTCTCGGGGTTGAGCACGGCGCTTGAACTCGCCGAGCGCGGCCTCAGCGTGGTGCTGCTCGAAGCCCACAAGATAGGTTGGGGCGCCAGCGGACGCAACGGCGGGCAGTTGATTCGCGGCGTTGGCCACGGCCTCGATCAGTTCGCCAACGTGGTCGGCGCGGACGGCGTGCACCAAATGAAACTCATGGGCCTTGAAGCGGTGGAAATCGTCCGCCAGCGGGTCGAGCGTTTTCAGATTCCCTGCGACCTGACCTGGGGCTACTGCGACCTGGCCAACAAGCCCCGAGACCTTGAAGGTTTTGCCGAAGATGCCGAAGAACTGCGCGGCCTCGGTTATCGCTATGAAACCCGACTGCTGCAAGCCGATGAGATGCACACCGTCGTCGGTTCCAAGCGCTACGTCGGCGGTTTGATCGACATGGGCTCCGGGCACCTGCATCCGCTGAACCTGGCACTGGGCGAAGCGGCTGCCGCGCAACAATTGGGCGTGAAACTGTTCGAACAGTCCGCCGTCACGCGCATCGATTACGGCCCCGAAGTGAAGGTGCATACGGCCCAAGGCTCGGTCCGTGCGAAGACGCTGGTACTGGGCTGCAATGCCTACCTCAACCACCTCAATCCCGAGCTGAGCGGCAAAGTGCTGCCCGCCGGCAGCTACATCATCGCCACCGAACCTTTAAGTGAAGAATTGGCGCACTCTCTTCTGCCGCAAAACATGGCGGTGTGCGACCAACGGGTGGCGCTGGATTACTACCGACTCTCGGCTGACCGTCGCTTGCTGTTTGGTGGTGCCTGCCATTACTCCGGACGCGACCCGAAAGACATCGCGGCCTACATGCGCCCGAAGATGCTGGAGGTCTTTCCACAACTGGGCGACGTGAGGATCGACTATCAATGGGGCGGCATGATCGGCATTGGCGCCAACCGCCTGCCGCAGATCGGTCGGCTCAAGGATCAGCCGAACGTGTATTACGCCCAGGCCTACTCCGGGCACGGGGTGAATGCCACACACCTGGCGGGCAAGTTGCTGGCCGAGGCCATCAGCGGTCAGCACAGCGGTGGTTTCGATTTGTTTGCCAAGGTGCCGCACATTACTTTCCCGGGCGGAAAGCATCTGCGTTCGCCGTTGTTGGCGTTGGGGATGCTTTGGCATCGGTTTAAAGAGTTGGTCTGAGGGATTACCTGCGCCTGTTATGCCGTCATCGCGAGCAGGCTCGCACACAGGGAATTTGCGTCGATCACAAATCCAAGGTGGTGCGAGCCTGCTCGCGATTGAGTTCATACAGAGCACCGAAAGACTCAGATCCGCCAGAAAGGCTTGAGCCCCTCCTCCCGCGCCTGCTCCCGCGTCAGCCCGATATCCTTGAGCTGGTCAGGTGTCAGGGCCAGCAACGCCTTGCGCGTGTGCAGGCGTTGCCAGAACAGATCCCAGCGACTCAGGCGGGACGGCGCGTTGCGCATGAGCGCATGGCGTGCATTGTCCTTTTGCCCTGCCTCCAGTTCCTGACTGTGTAACGTCAGCCGCACATCGCTCAAACCGTTCATTTTGAATGCTCCTGTTTACTTGGGTAGCCAGAGATTCCATGATGCGCAAACAAAGAAAAGCATTACAGATTCAAAGAACCTGTATTATTTCCATACAGATTTGCCGTTTTTAGCTCTGAATCGTGAATTTTTGCCTGATCTGTACTGGTTAACCGAATCACTCCATACGAGACTGCGCCATGACCCTTTACGTCAACCTCGCCGAATTGCTCGGCACGCGTATCGAACAGGGCTTCTATCGCCCCGGTGACCGGCTGCCGTCGGTGCGGGCGCTGAGCGTCGAGCATGGGGTCAGCCTGAGCACGGTGCAGCAGGCCTATCGGGTGCTGGAAGACAGCGGGCTGGCCATGCCAAGGCCCAAGTCCGGGTACTTCGTTCCAGTCAGTCGCGAACTGCCGGAGCTGCCGGCGGTTGGCCGCCCGGCGCAACGGCCTGTGGATATCTCACAATGGGATCAGGTGCTGGAGTTGATTCGCGCCGTGCCACGCAAGGATGTGGTGCAACTGGGTCGCGGCATGCCCGACATCACCAGCCCGACCATGAAACCACTGCTGCGCGACCTTGCCCGGATCAGCCGTCGGCAAGACATGCCCGGCCTGTATTACGACAACATCCACGGCAACCTCGAACTGCGCGAGCAAATCGCCCGCCTGATGCTCGATTCCGGCTGTCAGTTGGGCCCCGGCGATCTGGTGGTGACCACCGGGTGTCACGAAGCGCTGTCCACCAGCATCCGCGCCATCTGCGAGCCGGGCGACATCGTGGCCGTGGATTCGCCAAGCTTTCACGGCGCCATGCAGACCCTCAAGGGGCTGGGCATGAAGGCGCTGGAAATCCCCACCGACCCGCTCACCGGAATCAGTCTCGAAGCACTGGAGTTGGCTCTGGAACAATGGCCGATCAGGGCCATACAGTTGACGCCCAATTGCAACAATCCGCTGGGCTACATCATGCCGGAGTCACGCAAACGCTCGTTGTTGACGCTCGCACAGCGTTTCGACGTGGCGATCATCGAGGACGATGTGTATGGCGAACTGGCCTACACCTATCCGCGCCCGCGCACGATCAAGTCCTTCGACGAGGACGGTCGCGTCCTGCTGTGCAGTTCGTTTTCCAAGACGCTGGCGCCAGGCCTGCGCATCGGCTGGGTCGCGCCGGGGCGATATCTGGAACGGGTGCTGCACATGAAATACATCAGCACCGGTTCCACCGCACCGCAACCGCAGATCGCCATCGCCGAATTCCTCAAGGGCGGTCACTTCGAACCGCATTTGCGGCGGATGCGCACGCAATACCAGCGTAATCGCGATGCGATGATCGATTGGGTCACCCGCTATTTCCCCGCCGGCACCCGCGCCAGCCGTCCGCAAGGCAGCTTCATGCTGTGGGTCGAACTGCCAGAAGGCTTCGACACCCTGAAACTGAATCGTGCCTTGCACGATCAGGGCGTACAGATTGCCGTCGGCAGCATCTTTTCCGCCTCGGGCAAGTACCGCAACTGCCTGCGCATGAACTACGCTGCCAAACCGACGGCACAAATTGAAGAAGCCGTGCGCAAGGTCGGCGCCTCCGCCATCAAACTGCTGGCGGAAACCGACGGGCTGACCGACTGACTTTTCTGCGGATACCAACGTCCATATGCCAACAATCGCCGCCAAACGGAACGATCCCACGTGAGAGTCAGACAGCCGCTGCTTGCTCTTGTGTTACTTGCTTCGTTCCTCGGCGGCTGCGCCAGCCTCGATGTGCAACGCGAACCCAGCCAGGCGTTACCGGCGAGCGCCTCGGCATTCGGTCGTTCGGTCCAGGCACAGGCCGCGCCTTATGAAGGCAAATCGGGTTTCCGCCTGTTGTCCGACAGCACCGAGGCCTTCACCGCCCGCGCCGAGCTGATTCGCAACGCCCAGGCCAGCCTCGACTTGCAGTACTACATCGTGCACGAAGGCATCAGCACGCGAATGCTCGTGGAAGAAATCCTCAAGGCCGCCGACCGTGGCGTGCGCGTACGCATTCTGCTCGACGACACCACCAGCGACGGCCTGGACCGCACCATCGCCACCCTCGCGGCGCATCCACAGATTCAGATTCGCGTGTTCAACCCTCTGAACCTGGGCCGCAGCACCGGCGTCACGCGGACCATGGGCCGCTTGTTCAACCTGTCGCAGCAACACCGGCGCATGCACAACAAGTTGTGGCTGGCGGACAACAGCATGGCCATCGTTGGCGGGCGCAATCTGGGGGATGAGTACTTCGATGCCGAGGCCAACATGAACTTCACCGACATCGACATGCTCGGTGTCGGCCCGGTCGCCGAGCAGCTGGGACACAGTTTCGACCAGTACTGGAATAGCGCTCTGAGCAAACCGATCGATACGTTTGTATCCAGCAAACCGACTGCCCAGGACCTGCAAAACACCCGAACCCGACTGGAAGAATCCCTGGAGGAATCGCGCAAACAGAATCACGCGCTCTATCAGCAACTGATGGCGTTCAAAACCGAGCCGCGTCTGGATATCTGGCGCAAAGAGCTGATCTGGGCCTGGAACCAGGCATTGTGGGACGCGCCGAGCAAAGTGCTGGCCAAGGGCGAACCCAATCCGCAGCTGTTGCTGACCACCCAATTGGCGCCGGAGCTTGAGGGTGTCAGCAAAGAACTGGTGATGATCTCCGCCTACTTCGTGCCCGGCCAGCCGGGGCTGGTGTACCTGACGGGGCGCGCCGATGCCGGGGTGTCGGTACGGCTGTTGACCAACTCACTGGAGGCCACTGACGTACCGGCAGTGCATGGCGGCTACGCGCCGTATCGCAAGGCGTTGCTGGCGCACGGCGTGCAGCTCTTCGAGTTGCGCCGCCAGCCTGGCGATAAAAGTGGTAGCGGCCCTCGGCTGTTTTCCACCAAGTCCTATGGCGACTCCGATTCCAGCCTGCACAGTAAGGCGATCATCTTCGACCAGCAGAAATCCTTCATCGGTTCATTCAACTTCGACCCGCGCTCGGTGCTATGGAACACCGAAGTCGGGGTGCTGGTGGACAGCCCTGAGCTCGCGGCTCGCGTGCGCGAACTGGCGTTGCAGGGCATGGCGCCGACCCTCAGTTATCAGGCGAAACTGGAGAATGACCAAGTGGTATGGGTGACCGAAGACGACGGCAAAATGCACACACTGACCCAAGAGCCGGGCAGTTGGTGGCGACGCTTTAACGCCTGGCTGAGCAATACGGTTGGCCTGGAGCGGATGCTCTAGGCCGGTTCGGCCACCGCACCGAACGCCCCCTGCCGCGATACCAGAATCACCAGGCCAAACGCCCCCGCCGCCATCAACAACGGCAACGCATGCCCGCTGATCCATTGGCTGCCGGCACCGGCGATCAACGGCCCGAGCAGACAGCCGACGCCCCACAACTGCGCGATGTGCGCGTTGGCACGAACCAGCGCATCGTCGCGATAACGCTCGCCAATCAGGATCAATGACAAGGTAAACAAACCACCGGCACTGGCGCCGAACAACACCCACAACGGCCAGATCAGCAGCGTGTCGATCAGCATCGGAATCGCCAGGCTCGACACCAGCAGGATCACCGCGCAGCCAGTGAACAAAGAACGCCGCGACACGCGATCCGCCAGCGCGCCAATCGGCAATTGCAGCAAGGCATCGCCGACCACCACCGTGCTGACCATCGCCAAGGCGATTTCCGTGGTGAAGCCCTGACGCAGGCAATACACCGGCAACAGCGTCAGGATCATCGCCTCGAACGCCGCAAACAACGATACCGCCCAGGCGATCGCCGGCAGGCCACGGCAGAAGGTCAACAGATCGCCGAAGGTCACACTGCAGGCCTCACTGCTGGGCGCACCGCTGCGCCCCAGCAACAGAAATGGTGCCGCCACCAGCAAACCGACTCCGACCCAGAATCCGTAATCGTGATCGGTGCCCAGAACACCCAACAGGATCGGCCCGGCCAACTGACTCAACGCATAACTGCTGCCGTACAGCGCCACCAACCGACCGCGCCACTCTTCAACAACCAGTTGGTTGATCCAGCTTTCGCCGAGGATGAAAACCAGGGTCAGGATCACACCGATCATCAAGCGCAGCACCAGCCAGATCGGATAGCTCGGCAACAGCGCCAGCAAACCGATAGACACGGCACCGGCCCACAGGCACAGACGCATCAAATTGGCCGTGCCCAGGCGCGCCGCCAGATGGCTGGAAATCTTTGCGCCCAGCAACACGCCAATGGCCGGCATCGCCGCCATGACGCCGATGGCAAACGAGCCATAGCCCCAACCTTCCAGACGAAACGACACCAGCGGCATGCTGACCCCCAGGGCCAGGCCAACACTCAAGACAGACGCCAACACGGCGAAATACGTCGCCCAACGCATGTTCCACGCTCCTGTGGATATATTTTTCAGACTGCACAAAACACTGTGGGAGCGAGCCTGCTCGCGATAGCGGTTTCACATTCAACATTGAAGTCGACTGTTACACCGCTATCGCGAGCAGGCTCGCTCCCACAGGGGATCAGCGTCGTTTGGGAGCCTGATTTGACAGGCTCCCTCACCGACTTACAACTTGATCCAGGTCGCCTTCAGCTCGGTGTACTTGTCGAACGCGTGCAGCGACTTGTCGCGACCGTTGCCGGACTGCTTGAAGCCACCGAACGGTGCCGTCATGTCGCCGCCATCGTACTGGTTGACCCATACGCTACCGGCACGCAATGCGCGGGCAGTGAGGTGGGCCTTGGAGATGTCGGCAGTCCAGACTGCAGCGGCCAGGCCGTAAGGCGTGTCGTTGGCGATCGCGACAGCTTCTTCAGCGCTATCGAAGGTGATGACCGACAACACTGGCCCGAAGATTTCTTCCTGGGCGATTTTCATCGCGTTGCTCACACCGTCGAAAATCGTCGGCTCAACATAGGTGCCGCCCGTTTCCTGCAGAATGCGCTTGCCACCGGCCACCAGTTTGGCGCCGTCGGTGTGGCCCGACTCGATGTAAGACAGCACGGTGTTCATCTGCTGAGTGTCCACCAGCGCACCGACGTTGGTCGCCGGGTCCAGCGGGTTGCCCGGCTTCCAGGTTTTCAGCGCCTCGATCACCAGCGGCAGGAATTTGTCCTTGATCGAACGCTCCACCAACAGGCGCGAACCGGCGGTGCAGACTTCGCCCTGGTTGAACGCGATCGCGCCGGCAGCCGCTTCGGCAGCCTCTTGCAGGTTCGGCGCATCGGCGAACACGATGTTCGGGCTCTTGCCGCCGGCTTCGAGCCAGACACGCTTCATGTTCGACTCGCCGGAGTAGATCAACAATTGCTTGGCGATCTTGGTCGAACCGGTGAACACCAGGGTGTCGACGTCGTTATGCAGGGCCAGGGCCTTGCCGACGGTGTGGCCGTAACCTGGCAGCACGTTCAGTACACCTTTCGGAATACCGGCTTCAACGGCCAGCGCCGCGATGCGGATGGCGGTCAGCGGAGATTTCTCCGACGGCTTGAGGATCACCGAGTTACCGGTGGACAGCGCCGGGCCGAGTTTCCAGCACGCCATCATCAGCGGGAAGTTCCACGGCACGATGGCGCCCACCACGCCGACCGGTTCGCGGGTCACCAGACCCAGCTGATCGTGCGGAGTGGCGGCGACTTCGTCGTAGATCTTGTCGATGGCTTCGCCGCTCCAGCTTAGGGCTTGCGCCGCGCCGGGAACGTCGATGTACAGGGAATCGCTGATCGGCTTGCCCATGTCCAGGGTTTCAAGCAGGGCCAGCTCTTCGGCGTGCTGCTTGAGCAGGCCGGCGAAACGGATCATGGTGGATTTGCGTTTGGTCGGCGCCAGGCGCGACCAGACGCCGGAATTGAAGGTGGCGCGAGCGTTTTCCACAGCGCGCTGGGCATCGGCGGCGTCACAGCTGGCAATCTTGCCCAGCAGACGGCCATCGACCGGGCTGATGCACTCGAAGGTCTCGGCGGAGACAGCGTCGGTGTATTCGCCGTTGATGTAGGCGCGGCCTTCGATCTTCAGATCGCGAGCACGTTGCTCCCAGTCGGCACGAGTCAGGGTGGTCATGCGAGTGTCCTCCTCTTATTGAATACGACACCCGCGATCTTCGCGGGCGCTGTCAGGAATTCTGCCCAGCCAGCCTGCTTTCGGCCCAAGGCAACCGTCACCCTAAACCAGCGGCAGGTGAAGTTTCAATATATTTGACATATCGCCGGCAAACGGCCTTGCGATGTTCAATTTAATAAACATAGACTTTGGGCTGACCAACCACTCGCGCCGTCAATACGGGAGATAAAAACAATGAGCATCCAGAACGTCGTCGACTTCAGCCAGGCCACCACCACCGCCGAGCGCTACCGCCCGGACCCGGCCAAAGTGCTCAAGGGCGACCCGGAGCAAGCTGTCTACAACCACTACAACAGCCCGTGCGGCCAGTTGAACGCAGGTGTGTGGGAAGGCGCCGTCGGCCAGTGGACGGTGAATTTCACCGAGCATGAATATTGCGAGATCGTGCAGGGCGTTTCCGTGCTGCGTGACAGCGATGGCAACAGCAAGACCCTGCGCGCGGGCGATCGCTTCGTGATCCCGGCCGGCTTCAAAGGCACCTGGGAAGTGCTGGAACCGTGCCGCAAGATCTATGTGGCGTTTGAGCAAAAGGCATAAGCCGCCCATCGAAACAGGCGCTCATATTCTGCCGCTGGCCAATTCAAGCGGCACCGGATAAGACTACTTACAGGCGCTACGCAGTTCATTGCCAGGATGGTTTGCACAGGACGTGCAGCCATCAGGCGAGGTGAGCGACCTGACCCTATAAATTTGCAAGGAGGCAAACATGCCCGTCTTACCCGATCAATGCGATCTCGCCATCGCCCAATACACCCTCGGCCAGAAATGTACGCCACAGCTGCTTGAAGAAGTACGTGCCCTGGCCAATGGGGCTCCTGTGCGCGCCACCGGCCCGACGTACCCTTCGAGCTGGGACCTGCGCCCAAATCGCATCAACCTGCTAACCAATGCCGATCGGATCATTGTCAGCATCCACTGCGGCTGACAAGAATCGACCACTCTCTGGTCGGACTGAACGAAAATTTTCTGGCGCTTCGAAGGACGAAGCGCCCCCGATAGATCACCCACCGCAAGGAAGCATCATGCCTAACGCCACCACCTACACCGACGAGCAGGTACTTGACCTGATCGGCGCCATTGTCGGCTTGCCCTACTCTGAAGAACTGCGTCAACAAGTCGAAGACACGACTGGCCGCCCTACTCGCCCTTGGGGCAACTATGTGGCGACCTACGACTCCCGCGCAGAACGCGTCAACCTGAACGTCAATGAAAAGGACATCATCATTTCCATTTACTTCGGCTGATCCTTTCGCCTTGACCTGAGGCGCAAAAACAAAAAAGGCCCGTATCTCGCGATACGGGCCTTTTTCGTAAGAGGGAAAAATCAATTACTTGATTTTGCCTTCTTTGTAGATCACGTGCTTGCGAACAACCGGATCAAATTTCTTGATCTCGATTTTGTCCGGAGTAGTGCGCTTGTTCTTGTCGGTAGTGTAGAAGTGACCAGTACCGGCGCTCGAAATCAAACGAATCAATTCACGCATGATTAGCTCCCTTAGATCTTGCCAGCTTTGCGGATTTCGGCCAGCACGGCAGTGATGCCACGCTTGTCGATGATACGCATGCCTTTGGCAGATACGCGCAGACGCACGAAACGTTTCTCTTCTTCAACCCAGAAGCGGTGATGCTGCAGGTTCGGCAGGAAACGACGACGGGTTTTGTTGTTTGCGTGGGAAATGTTATTCCCGGTTACCGGACCCTTACCGGTAACTTGACATACTCTAGACATGCCTCAGCCCTCTAAAACCACATGCCCAACCCGGCATGGGTTGGCCGCTTAATCTCTCAGTCATTTGGCGCCAGGCGCCGCGTTTCTTTAGAGGTCTTACCGGCTACACCTACAGTGAAGGAACCGGGCCCCTAGAAAAGAGCGCTGCTTTATACCAGAAAGACTGAAGAGCAACAACATTCGCTGCGCCTTGAATGGATAAAAACCCCACTTTTCGCGCGTCAGGCGCTTTGGATAAAGGCTGTCATCGATTCCGACCGCTCGTCGCAGAGAAACGCTCGACACGCCAATCCAAGGGTTTTCCAATCGAGGCACACTCAAATCAGTCGCCTATAGTCCCCTCAAATAGAAAAAGGGGATAGTCATTTGCAAAGGAGCCCACTAGGGTAAGCCTTTTCCAGACTGCACTTGCAGATGGGCCTTCGATCTGTAAAGGAATCCGACCATGCGCCTCGCTGCCCTACCGCTGTTGCTTGCCCCTCTGTTGCTGAGCCCACTGGCCCAGGCCGCCGCCCTGAGCGTCTGCACCGAGGCCAGCCCCGAAGGGTTCGATGTGGTGCAATACAACTCGCTGACCACCACCAACGCCTCGGCAGACGTGCTGATGAACCGCCTAGTGGACTTCGACACCGCCAGCGGCAAAGTCGTCGCCAGCCTCGCCGACAGCTGGGAAGTCAGCCCCGATGGCCTGGTCTACCTCTTCAAATTGCACCCGCAGGTGAAGTTTCACCGCACCGAGTATTTCAATCCGACCCGCGAACTGACCGCCGAAGACGTGAAATTCAGCTTCGACCGAATGCTCGACCCGGCCAACCCGTGGCACAAAGTCGCGCAAAGTGGCTTCCCGCATGCGCAGTCGATGCAACTGCCCGCCCTGATAAAGAAGATCGACGCCCTCGACCCGCTGACGGTGCGCTTCACCCTTGACCACCCGGATTCGACGTTCCTGCCAACCCTGAGCATGGGCTTCGCCTCGATCTATTCGGCCGAATATGCCGACAAGCTGCTCAAGGCCGGCACGCCGGAAAAACTCAACAACCAGCCAATCGGCACCGGTCCGTTCGTCTTCACCCGATTCCAGAAAGACGCTTCGATCCGCTACAAGGCCAATCCGGACTACTTCCGAGGCAAGCCCGGGGTCGATCCGCTGATCTTCGCCATCACTCCGGATGCCAATGTTCGCTTGCAGAAATTGCGCCGCAATGAGTGCCAGATCGCCCTGTCGCCCAAGCCGCTAGACGTACAGGCTGCGCTGAAAGAACCGACCTTGAAAGTCGAAAAGACTGACGCCTTCATGACCGCGTTCGTCGCCCTCAATAGTCAGCACCCACCGCTGGACAAGCCAGAAGTGCGCCAGGCGATCAACCTCGCCTTCGACAAGGCCAATTACGTCAAAGCCGTGTTCGAAGACACCGCCGAACCCGCCAGCGGCCCGTACCCGCCCAACACCTGGAGCTACGCCAAAGGCTTGCCGGGCTATCCCCATGACGTTGAGAAAGCCAAGGCGTTGATGGCCAAGGCCGGACTCAAGGACGGTTTCCAGACCACCCTCTGGACCCGCCCGTCGGGCAGCTTGCTGAACCCCAACCCAAGCCTCGGCGCCCAACTGCTTCAGGCCGATCTCGCCGAGATCGGCATCCAGGCCGAAATTCGGGTCATCGAATGGGGCGAGCTGATCCGCCGCGCCAAGGCGGGTGAGCACGACATCCTGTTCATGGGTTGGGCCGGCGACAACGGTGACCCGGACAACTTCCTCACGCCGCAGTTTTCCTGCGCCGCGGTCAAATCCGGCACCAATTTCGCCCGCTACTGCAACCAGGACCTGGACAAGCTGATCAGCGCCGGCAAGACCACCGGCGAGCAAGGTGTGCGCACCAAGCTCTACGAACAGGCACAGGCGCAGATCCAGCAGCAGGCGCTGTGGTTGCCGCTGGCGCATCCAACGGCTTTCGCCCTGACACGCAAGGATGTCGAGGGGTATTCGGTAAGCCCGTTCGGCCGACAGGACTACTCCAAGGTCAACATCAAATAACTCACGAGCGCTGTGGAGTGCTTTCCTGTGGCGAGGGAGCTTGCTCCCGCTGGGCTGCGCAGCGGCCCTTAAGATCTTGTGAGCGCTGCGCACTCAAGCGGGAGCAAGCTCCCTCGCCACAGAAGCCCGTGCCCAGATCTACATCCACCCATACTCTGCCATCGACAACGGATCACCGTCCCCGATGATGAAATGGTCGAGCACCCGCACGTCGATCAACTCCAACGCCTCTTGCAGTCGCTTGGTCAATTTCCGATCGGCCTGACTGGGGTCAGAGTTGCCCGACGGGTGGTTGTGGCACAGGATAATCGCCGCCGCGTTATGCGCCAGAGCGCGCTTGACCACTTGCCGCGGGTAGACGCTGGTGCAGTCGATGGAGCCGCGAAACAGCGACTCAAACGCCAGCGCCCTGTGCCTGGAGTCCAGGAACAGGCAACCGAACACTTCGTGGGGTTCGTGACGCAGCATTGACTTCAGATAATCACGGACCGCGACCGGGTTCTCCAAAACCGACTTGTGCCGCAGCCGTTCAGCCAGATGCCGCCGCCCCATCTCCAGCACGGCCTGCAGTTGTGCAAACTTCGCGGGGCCGAGCCCCAATTCACCGCTGAAAGTCCGTAGATCGGCCTCAAGCAGACTGCGCAGACTGCCAAATCGACTCATCAGATGCCGCGCCAGGTCCACAGCACTTTTTCCGGCCACTCCGGTTCGTAGAAAGATTGCCAGCAACTCGGCATCGGAAAGACTCGCCGAACCCTGCTCAAGAAGCTTCTCCCGCGGCCGTTCCGCCGCCGGCCAATCACGAATACTCATAGCACCTCCCTGTCTGTGGGCGCCGCTGTTCCGTAGCGGTCGCTGTGATATCGTAGCCCATCTTTTTTGCGGGCGAATTCACTCCTGGGGAGGGGGTTTCGCCACGCAGTCATCAACGAAATGAAAGGCAGACCTATGCAGCGGCTGTATCGGAAACGCATTGTTCTGGGCGTCGGCGGCGGCATCGCTGCCTACAAGAGCGCCGACCTGGTTCGCCGCCTGATGGACCAGGGCGCGGAAGTGCGCGTGGTCATGACCCGTGGCGGTGCCGAGTTCATCACCCCGCTGACCATGCAGGCTTTGTCCGGGCACCCTGTGCACCTGGACTTGCTGGACCCGGCAGCCGAAGCCGCCATGGGCCACATCGAACTGGCCAAATGGGCCGATCTGGTCTTGATCGCCCCGGCCACTGCGGACCTGATCGCGCGTCTGGCCCAAGGCATTGCCGATGATTTGCTGACCACATTGGTGCTGGCCACCGATGCGGTGGTCGCCGTTGCCCCGGCGATGAACCAGGCCATGTGGCGCGACCCGGCCACCCAGGCCAACCTGCAAACCCTTGAAAGCCGCGACCTGAAAGTCTTCGGCCCGGCCTCCGGCAGCCAGGCCTGCGGCGACGTCGGCCTGGGGCGCATGCTCGAAGCCACCGAGCTCGCGCAACTCGCGGCGGACTGTTTCCAGCGTCAGGCGCTGACCGGCAAACACGTGGTGATTACCGCAGGCCCGACCCAGGAAAACATCGACCCGGTGCGCTACATCACCAACCACAGCTCCGGCAAAATGGGCTTCGCCCTGGCCGAAGCCGCGGTAGAGGCCGGCGCCCGCGTCACCCTGATCAGCGGCCCGGTGCACCTGCCGACCCCCGATCGCGTCACGCGCATCGATGTAGTCAGCGCCCGCGACATGCTCGCCGCGTGTGAAGCGTCTATTCCATGCGACATCTTCATCGCCTCGGCTGCGGTCGCGGATTACCGTCCGGAAGTCGTTGCCCCGCAAAAACTCAAGAAAGACCCTACAAGCGGCGACGGCTTCGTCCTGCAAATGGTGCGTAACCCGGACATCCTGGCCACCATCGCGACCCGTCCCGACCGACCGTTCAGTGTCGGTTTCGCCGCCGAAACCGAACACTTGCTCGACTACGCTGCCCGCAAGTTGAAAGACAAGAACCTCGATTTGATCGTCGCCAACGACGTTGCCAACCCGAGCATTGGCTTCAACAGCGAAGAAAACGCCTGCAGCGTGATCGATCGCGAGCTTCACGCCACACTTTTCGCCCAGACCAGCAAGAGCAAGATTGCTCGCCAGCTGATCACTTTTATCGCCGAACGTCTGAACCAGGTTTAATTTACATGCACGCTTTGCAAGCCAAGATCCTCGACCCACGCATCGGTACCGAATTCCCGCTACCGCAATACGCCACACCGGGCTCCGCCGGCCTCGACCTGCGCGCCATGCTAGAAAAAGACACCGTGATCAAACCGGGTGAAACCGTACTGATCCCTACCGGCCTGTCGGTTTACATCGGTGACCCGAATCTCGCTGCACTGATCCTGCCGCGCTCCGGCATGGGCCATAAGCACGGTATCGTTCTGGGCAACCTGGTCGGGCTGATCGACTCCGACTACCAGGGCCCGTTGATGGTTTCTTGCTGGAACCGCGGCCAGACCGAATTCACCATGCCGGTGGGCGAGCGTCTGGCGCAGCTGGTGTTGGTGCCGGTGGTGCAGGCTCATTTCGAAATGGTTGAAGAGTTTGTTGAAACCGAGCGTGGCACTGGCGGTTTTGGCCATACAGGCACGCGTTGATTCGAAAAAGATCAATTTGTGGCGAGGGAGCTTGCTCCCTCGCCACAAATTGTGCGCTGCTCACTGAAAGGTTTAACCGCCTGAAAACAAGGTATTGGCCGGCCCAATACCCGCTAATCGCGCTGTCATGGCCCTTTCGCACCACGAACTCTCTGTGGAAAACGCCGTCATACCCTTCAGTTTGAACGTGTCGCCAAATATTTCGGCGACCTGTCCAGCCACTTTCAAGATGGAGCATTTCCACAGATGAGCACCCCCGCCCGCCTCGCCCCCAAGTTCCCCGACAGCATTTTCCGCGCCTACGACATTCGCGGCACCGTCCCGGAATTTCTGAACGCCGAGACGGCTTACTGGCTCGGTCGCGCCATCGGTGCCCAAACCCTGGCCCAGAATGAGCCGAACATTTCCGTTGGCCGTGACGGTCGCCTGTCCGGCCCGGAGCTGGTGGAGCAATTGATCCAGGGCCTGGCCGACAGCGGCTGCCACGTCAGCGATGTCGGCCTGGTGCCGACCCCGGCGCTGTATTACGCCGCCAATGTATTGGCCGGCAAATCCGGCGTGATGCTGACCGGTAGCCACAACCCGTCGAACTACAACGGCTTCAAGATCGTCATCGCCGGTGACACCTTGGCCAACGAACAGATCCAGGCCCTGCACGACCGCCTCAAGACCAACAACCTGAGCAGCGGCAAAGGCAGCATCACCAAGGTCGAGATTCTTGACCGCTACACCACCGAAATCGTCCAGGACATCAAACTGGCCCGACGCCTGAAAGTGGTCGTGGATTGCGGCAACGGCGCGGCCGGCGTGATCGCCCCGCAACTGATCGAAGCGCTGAACTGCGAAGTCATCCCGCTGTTTTGCGAAGTCGACGGCAACTTCCCGAACCATCATCCGGACCCGGGCAAGCCTGAAAACCTCGTCGACCTGATCGCCAAGGTCAAGGAAACCAACGCCGACATCGGCCTGGCCTTCGATGGCGACGGCGACCGCGTTGGCGTGGTGACCAACACCGGCAGCATCGTCTACCCGGACCGCCTGCTGATGTTGTTCGCCCGCGACGTAGTGGCGCGTAACCCTGGCGCGGAGATCATCTTCGACGTTAAATGCACCCGCCGCCTGACACCGCTGATCAAGGAATATGGCGGCCGGTCGTTAATGTGGAAGACCGGTCACTCGTTGATCAAAAAGAAAATGAAACAAACCGGCGCCCTGTTGGCCGGCGAAATGAGCGGGCACATCTTCTTCAAGGAGCGCTGGTTCGGTTTCGACGACGGCATCTACAGCGCCGCGCGGTTGCTGGAGATCCTCAGCAAGGAAAAATCCTCGGCCGAAGAGCTGTTCGCAACCTTCCCGAACGATAT
This sequence comes from Pseudomonas sp. NFX224, assembly GCF_048565165.1. Taxonomy (NCBI): domain Bacteria; kingdom Pseudomonadati; phylum Pseudomonadota; class Gammaproteobacteria; order Pseudomonadales; family Pseudomonadaceae; genus Pseudomonas; species Pseudomonas sp. NFX224. The sequence continues at coordinate 2,838,110 of NZ_CP183416.1, forward strand.
TTCTACGCCGGAAATCAATATCCATGTGACCGAAGAGAGCAAATTCAGCATCATTGATGCATTGCATGACGCGCAGTGGGGCGCAGGCGCCGACCTGACCACCATTGACGGCGTGCGAGTCGACTATGCCAAAGGCTGGGGCCTGGTGCGCGCGTCCAACACCACACCGGTGCTGGTGCTGCGCTTCGAGGCCGATGACGAGGCTGAATTGCAGCGCATCAAGGACGTTTTCCACGCCCAGTTGAAGCGTGTTGCACCTGATCTCCTTCTACCGTTTTGATTTATTGAAGCGCCTTCTTTTGAAGTGCCGGAGCCCTGAATGACCCTCGAACGCGAAGCCGCCGCCAACACCGCCAAGGTCCTGTCCGAAGCGCTGCCTTACATTCGCCGCTATGTCGGCAAGACGCTGGTGATCAAATACGGCGGCAACGCGATGGAAAGCGAGGAGCTGAAAACCGGCTTCGCCCGCGACATCGTGCTGATGAAGGCCGTGGGCATCAACCCGGTGGTCGTTCACGGCGGCGGCCCGCAAATCGGTGACCTGCTCAAGCGTCTGTCGATCGAGAGCCATTTCGTCGACGGCATGCGCGTCACCGACGCCGCCACCATGGACGTGGTGGAAATGGTCCTTGGTGGCCAGGTCAACAAGGACATCGTCAACCTGATCAACCGTCATGGCGGCAGCGCTATTGGCCTGACCGGTAAGGACGCCGAGCTGATTCGTGCGAAGAAGCTCACTGTCACCCGCCAGACGCCGGAGATGACCACCCCGGAAATCATCGACATCGGCCACGTCGGCGAAGTAGTCGGCATTAATACCGACCTGCTGAACCTGCTGGTCAAAGGTGATTTCATCCCGGTGATCGCGCCAATCGGCGTCGGCGCCAACGGTGAGTCGTACAACATCAACGCTGACCTGGTGGCCGGTAAAGTCGCCGAAGCGTTGAAAGCCGAAAAGCTGATGCTGCTGACCAACATCGCTGGCCTGATGGACAAGTCGGGGACGGTCCTGACCGGCCTGACGACCCAGCAGGTCGACGACCTGATCGCCGACGGCACCATCTACGGCGGCATGCTGCCGAAAATCCGCTGCGCACTGGAAGCGGTTCAGGGCGGCGTGGGCAGCTCGCTGATCATCGATGGTCGCGTACCGAATGCGATCCTGCTGGAAATCTTCACCGATACCGGCGTGGGCACCCTGATCAGTAATCGCAAGCGTCACTGATTCATACACCTTAAAAGATCGCAGCCTTCGGCGGCACCTACGGATGTACGAGAATCCTGTAGGAGCTGACGAAGTCTGCGATCTTTTTTATGCGCGCAGGAATCGTCCGACTTAAGTAAGCGAAACGTCCGACATCCAGAAAGTATCAATCTGCATAGGATCTTCCCTGAATCCACAGGAGATCTTCCCCATGCAAAAAGACCACGTTCCCTACGGCAGTGATGTTTCAGCAGGCACCTATGAGTGCGCAGACTGCGGACGCGAATACACCAACCAATCAAAGACTTCGCTGCCACCATGCCCTGACTTCAAACCAGGCACACATGTGCTCAATGGCTGGAAGATCCTGACCGGCCAAGGCGACGCCGAGGCTGATCCGTACCCAAACGAGTCTTCCAAGTGACCCGGGGAGACTGAACCATGCAGATCTCGTTCACGATCGATGCCCAGGCCTTTGACCTCGAGCAAAAGGAGCCGGTCAAAAAGACGTTGCGGATTTCCGACGCCGAAATTGCCCATGCCCTGCAGCGAATAGCCAAGGCGAGCCTGACCGAATACCTGAAAATGCTGGTCGAAGGCGGGATGCCCAGCAGGGCCGATGAGGCCAAGCAGGATCGTTTGCTGTATCTGATTCAAAACTACTTCGGGCAAACGTTGCCGACCGAGTCGCAGATATCGACAATTTTCCAGCTGACCCAGAGCCAGAGCAAAACCCTGCTGAAAAACACGGTTTCACGGTTTCGCAATCAATTGGACGAGATCCTGCTGTACAGCATGCGAGCCGTGATCGAGTCTGCGGAGCACGCTCAGTCCGTGTATCTGGTGGTGATCAGTTCGGACGTGATCCGCGATGAACTGAACATGCTGATCACACAGAATGAGCCAACGTTCAAACCAATAGTCAAACGCAAAGGCAGTGCCGGACAATTCGAAATCAGCGAAGATTCCCACGCGCTGCTCTGCCGGACACTGGGCCTGAATGCCGTTCAGTGACATCGTCGCGGTCAGTGGCCTGCTGCTGACCCTGACCACGTTCATGTTCAATCTGGCCTGGCCCAGACTGAACGAAGCGCTGGAACTGGACGAAAAACAGTCAGGCCCGTTGGCGAGAAAACGCAGCCAGAGGAAAGTACTGAGCGTTTTGATGGGCTGCGCGGCGCCGCTGACTTGCGCCTTCATCGCGCTGTTTTACGTCAACCTGCCCGCCGCTGTGCGAATCATGAGCAACAGCACGCTGGACCTGTGGAGTTTCGACGTAGATCGCACGTTGTATGTGATGGTCGTCTGCGCGCTACTGGTGTTTGCAGCGCTCAACGTTTGGCTGACCATTCGATTGATCGTCAAATGGCGCCACCTGCGTTAAGCACCGCCCAAAGAAAAGGCCGTGTAAACAGGGCCTTACTTATTGGACTAAATCAGACGCCGAACTGCGCCCGATAGGCCTCAACCGCCGGCAAATGCTGCTTGAGCTGTGGATCATCAGCCAGGAATTCCAGCACCTGGTTCAACGACACGATGCTGATGACCGGAATACCGAAGTCACGCTCCACTTCCTGGATCGCTGACAACTCGCCATTGCCACGCTCCTGACGGTTCAGGGCAATCAATACGCCTGCGGCTTTGGCGCCGTCCTGGGAAGCGATGATCTGCATCACTTCGCGGATGGCGGTGCCGGCGGTGATTACGTCGTCGATGATCAACACTTCGCCGGTCAACGGTGCGCCGACCAGGCTGCCGCCTTCGCCGTGGGCCTTGGCTTCCTTGCGGTTGAAGCACCATGGCAGGTCACGGTTGTGATGTTCGGCCAACGCCACGGCAGTGGTCGCCGCCAATGGGATGCCTTTGTAGGCAGGGCCAAACAGCACGTCAAAAGAAATGCCGCTTTCGGCAATGGCTGCGGCGTAGAAACGACCCAGCTGCGCCAAGGCCGAACCCGAGTTGAACAGGCCGGCATTGAAGAAGTAAGGACTGGTACGCCCGGACTTCAGGGTGAACTCACCGAAGCGCAGAACGCCGCGATCGATGGCAAAACGAATGAAATCGCGCTGATACGCTTGCATGAAAAAAAACCCCAAATACCACGGATTTAGCTAATTAGCTTGACGCCGTGTATCATACACGCACGCGATTTTTGGGGCCATTTATGCGGATCATCAGTGTGAACGTCAATGGTATTCAGGCTGCAGTCGAGCGAGGTTTGCTCAGTTGGCTGCAGGCACAGAATGCCGACGTCATCTGCCTGCAGGACACCCGTGCCTCCGCCTTTGAACTGGACGATCCAGCCTTCCAACTGGATGGATACTTCCTTTATGCCTGCGACGCCGAAGTTCCCGCCCAAGGTGGTGTGGCTTTGTACTCGCGGTTGCAACCGAAGGCTGTCATCAGCGGTCTCGGTTTCGAGACGGCGGACCGCTACGGGCGCTACCTGCAAGCCGATTTCGACAAAGTCAGTATTGCAACCTTGTTGCTTCCGTCCGGCATGAACGGCGATGAAGACTTGAACCAGAAATTCAAGCTCATGGACGACTTCGCCAAGTACCTGGACAAGCAGCGGCGCAAACGCCGCGAGTACATTTATTGTGGCTCGCTGTACGTGGCGCAACAGAAGCTGGATATCAAGAACTGGCGCGACAGCCAGCAATCTCCGGGCTTCCTGGCGCCAGAACGCGCCTGGATGGACGAGATTGTCGGCAACATGGGTTATGTCGATGCCTTGCGCGAAGTCAGCCGTGAAGGCGACCAGTACAGCTGGTGGCCGGACAACGAACAGGCCGAAATGCTAAACCTCGGCTGGCGTTTCGACTACCAGATCCTGACGCCGGGCCTGCGCCGCTTTGTACGTAGCGCGCGCCTGCCACGTCAGCCACGGTTCTCGCAGCATGCGCCACTGATCGTGGACTACGACTGGACGTTGACGATCTAAACGTTGTCGCATACAAAAAATGCCCGTATCGCGAGATACGGGCATTTTTTATGAGCTGAAATCAGTGATCCGAACGTCAGGCCGCGCCAAAGAATGGCAGCGCAAGGTACAACTTGATCACGATGACATTAATGATGTCGATGAAGAACGCGCCCACCATCGGCACGACCAGGAATGCTATCTGCGAAGGACCGTAACGTTGCGTCACGGCTTGCATGTTAGCGATTGCCGTTGGAGTGGCACCCAACCCAAAGCCGCAATGCCCTGCCGCCAGTACCGCCGCATCATAATTGCTGCCCATCACTCTAAACGTCACGAATATCGCAAACAGCGCCATGACCAGGGTTTGCGCCGCCAGAATGATGAAAAACGGCAATGCCAGTGCAGCCAGATCCCACAACTTGAGTGACATCAGCGCAATTGCCAGGAACAGCGACAAGCTGACATTCCCCAGTACAGAAACTTCCCGCTCAAACACCTGATACAAGCCAAGTGCTGAAAGGCTGTTTCGCAAAAGAACGCCCACGAACAATACGCAAACGAACGTCGGCAACTCAAATGCGGTTTCGCGCAGCGCGCCATTCATGAGGTTACCCACCATCAAGCTGACGGCGATCAACGCGAGTGACTCGATAAACGAAAATGGCGTGATCGAACGCTCTTTATTCGGCTGTTCAAAACCCTTTGGCAGCCGTGGCGTATCTTGATTAGAACAGCCGGGAACTTGTGTGCGTTTGATAAGCATCCGTGCGACCGGCCCACCAATCAAACCGCCCAGCACCAGACCAAACGTTGCAGAGGCCATTGCGAGCTCAGAGGCGGAGGCCAGGCCGTACTTCTCACTGAACGTCGCACCCCAGGCAGCACCGGTTCCGTGACCACCCGCCAACGTCACCGAGCCTGTCAGCAGCCCCATCAGAGGGTCGAGACCCAAAGCCGTTGCGAGCCCGATGCCCATGGCATTCTGAACCACCAACAACCCGGTGACTGCTAACAGAAACACACCCACTACGCGTCCGCCCTTCTTCAGGCTGGCGAAATCTGCACTCAATCCAATAGTGGCGAAAAACGCCAGCATCAAGGGAGTTTGCAGTGAGGTGTCAAATCGCACTTCAATATTAAATAATCGAAAAACCAAAAGAACCAAGGCAACCATCAGGCCACCGGCTACAGGTTCAGGGATATTGTAAGCGCGTAAAAAACCGACACGCGTGACAAGCCCGCGTCCCAGTAAGAGTACTAAGGACGCGGCGACGAGTGTTCCATAAAAATCGAGCTGAAACATTGGGATATTCTTGGATTATTCATTCAGGGGCGAACTGTTTACCTGGGCACGCCTCTTGAACAGGCTGATTGCTCTCAACGCTGATTGCTTTAGTTTCAGTATCCGTCAATGGTCTGAATATATCGAAATATTTCTAATGAATATTACTTGGGCAAACTTTAACAACCGCCAAGCCTCATTGCCAAGGATATGGGAAAAGTTATAGCCATGTAGTTGTGACTAGAAGTGTGGGGAAGTAAGCGCATATGTCTGTTGAAATTATTTGATAATAAAAAAACGCCCCGACAAGTCGGGGCGTTTTTTAATAAACAGCTGCAAGGCTGCTTACTTAATCAGCCGCCAGGTGAACGGATACCGATAAGGGAGCCCTTCATTGGCCTTCACGCCGGCAATGATCGTCAGCACCAGCGCGCCAATGGCGATCAGGCCAAACAGGAAGAACCCGATAATCACCACCATCAGCAGGAAGCAAATGGCGGAGGCAATGGCGACGGTGATCTGAAAGTTCAGCGCCTCCTTGCCTTGTGCGTCAATGAACGGGTCCATCTCGCGCTTCATTTGCCACAGGATCAACGGGCCGATCAGCGTACCGAACGGAATCCAGATCCCCAGCAAGGCGGACAAGTGACAAAACATCGCCCACTGCCGAACTTCTTTGCTCGGGGTGGGAAGCAGCTCTTGTTCATCACTCATCACGTTCTCCTTGTGAAAAACAGGCCGATCAGTCAGCCAGTGCAGCCTTTTGCAGGTCGAAGATTTCGCTCATGCCTTTCTTGGCCAGTTCCAGCATGGCGTTCAGCTCTTCCGGCTGGAATGGCGCGCCTTCGGCAGTGCCCTGGACTTCGATGAAACCGCCAGTGCTGGTCATCACCACGTTCAGGTCGGTCTCGGCTGCCGAGTCTTCCAGGTAGTCGAGGTCGAGTACCGGCTCGCCCTGATACATGCCGACCGACACCGCACCGATCATTTGCTTGAGCGGGTCGCCGCCTTTCAGGCCGCCGCGCTTTTTGATCACTTTCAAGGCGTCGACCAGTGCAACCATGGCACCGGTGATGGATGCAGTACGGGTGCCGCCATCAGCCTGGATCACGTCGCAGTCGACGTACAGGGTCACGTCGCCCAGCTTGGACATGTCCAGCGCAGCGCGCAGGGAACGGCCAATCAGACGCTGGATTTCCAGGGTGCGGCCGCCTTGCTTGCCGCGGCTCGCTTCACGCTGGTTACGCTCGCCGGTGGCACGCGGCAGCATGCCGTACTCGGCGGTCAGCCAGCCCTGGCCCTGGCCCTTGAGGAAACGCGGTACGCCGTTTTCAACGCTGACGGTGCAGATGACTTTGGTATCACCGAACTCGACCAGTACAGATCCCTCGGCGTGTTTGGTGTAGTTGCGGGTAATGCGGATCGAGCGGAGCTGATCGGCAGCGCGACCACTTGGACGTTTCATAAGGGATACCTGTACGGGGACGGAAAACTGCGGAGCATTATAGAGCTGCCAGCCACGACTGGGCACTTCTAAAAAAATCCTCTGACGAGCGAAGTCTCTGAACAGCCCGTACCCGACGACCTGCAGTCGTTTGTCACACCGTGTGTTTGGGCGCATCCGCGCCACTGCGCTACAATCCTGCGCCTTTGCTGCCAGTCGGCTTTAATTCATTGATAGCAGATTGCCGGAACGTCAGTTCCGCGCCGATCCGCATTGCGAGGTACCTCCATGGTGCACAGCATGACCGCCTTCGCCCGCGTCGAGAAAGCCGGCATCCAGGGCACCCTGAGCTGGGAACTGCGCTCGGTCAACAGCCGCTACCTGGAACCCCACCTGCGCCTGCCGGACTCCTTTCGCGACCTCGAAGGCGCCGTCCGTGAAGCCCTGCGCCAGGGCGTGTCGCGGGGCAAGCTCGAGTGCACCCTGCGCTTCACCGAAGAAAACGCCGGCAAAGCGCTGCAAGTGGATCAGGACCGCGCCGCACAACTGGTTGCCGCCGCAGAGACCATCGCCAGCCTGATCAAGAATCCAGCCGCACTGAACCCGCTCGAAGTCCTGGCCTGGCCCGGCGTGCTGGTAGGTGATGCCACCGACCCGCAAGCCTTGAACGCCGAAGCACTGGCGTTGTTCAACGAAGGCCTGAAAGAACTCAAGGCCGGCCGCGAACGCGAAGGCGCGGAGCTGGCACGGCTGATCAACGATCGCCTGACGTCCATTGAAGAAGACGTGGTGACCCTGCGCGAGCTGGTTCCACAGATGCTTGCCACCCAGCGCCAGAAGGTCCTCGACCGTTTCGCCGACATGAAGGCCGAGATGGACCCGCAGCGACTGGAGCAGGAAATGGTCATGCTCGCGCAAAAAAGCGACGTCGCCGAAGAACTGGATCGCCTGAGCACTCACATCATCGAAGTTCGTCGGGTACTCAAATCCGGCGGCGCTGCCGGGCGACGCCTGGACTTCCTGATGCAGGAACTCAATCGCGAAGCCAACACACTGGGCTCCAAAGCCTTCGACCCGCGCAGCACCCAGGCGGCGGTCAACCTCAAGGTGTTGATCGAGCAGATGCGCGAACAAGTGCAGAATATTGAGTAAGGCAACCCTGACATGACCCACAGCACCGGTACCCTCTACATCATCTCCGCCCCATCGGGCGCGGGCAAAAGCAGCCTGGTCAAGGCCCTGACCGACGCCAACCCGGAGATCCGAGTCTCGGTCTCGCACACCACCCGCGCCATGCGCCCGGGCGAAGTGGACGGCGTGAACTACAACTTCGTCTCGCGCGAACAGTTCGTGAAGATGATCGAACACGGGGATTTCCTCGAGCGTGCCGAAGTCTTCGGCAATCTCTACGGCACTTCGCAAAGCCACTTGCAGCAGACACTGGATGAAGGTCACGACCTGATTCTGGAGATCGACTGGCAGGGCGCCGAGCAAGTACGCAAGCTGATGCCGCAGGCCCGTTCGATCTTCATTCTGCCGCCGTCACTTGAAGCCCTGCACCAGCGCCTGACCAATCGTGGCCAGGACAGCGACGAGATCATCGACGGTCGGATGCGCGAAGCCGTTAGCGAAATGAGCCACTACGTCGACTACGACTACCTGATCATCAACGACGATTTCGCCCATGCCTTGCACGATTTGAAGGCGATTTTCCGTGCCAATCAGCTGCAACAAAAACGTCAGCAGCAACGCCACGGCAAATTATTGGCTGAATTGCTCGGCTGATCCGCTCTTCCCAAAACAGCTGCAAGGGCTTTACATTGGCACTTGCAGCGTGTTGAAGGGCTTGATCAAAAAATCAGCGCTTCCCTAATCGCTGGTGATTTTTTAAACTGTTGAGTCCGCTCGCCCATCCGGGCAGCGCGCATATTGCATTTGCTACGAGGAAGACCATGGCCCGCGTAACCGTTGAAGACTGCCTAGAACACGTGGATAACCGCTTTGAGCTGGTCATGCTCTCTACCAAGCGTGCCCGTCAACTGGCCACCGGCGGCAAAGAACCGAAAGTAGCATGGGAAAACGACAAGCCTACCGTTGTCGCCCTGCGCGAAATCGCTGAAGGCCTGATCGACTACGCAGCTATTGCCGAAGCCGAAATCGTTGAAGATGAACCGCTTTTTGCTGCATTTGAGGACGAGTCCAACGAGGCCGTCTAAGCCTATGCCTGGTCGACGTAGCACGGCGCGGGATCACAGCTTACGGCAGGAGACATCATGCCGAGCATAGACGCCCTCGCCGATCGCTTATCGACCTACCTCGGCAATGACCAGGTCAACCTGGTCCGCCGAGCGTATTTCTACGCCGAACAAGCACACGACGGCCAACGCCGCCGTAGCGGTGAGGCGTACGTCACGCATCCTCTTGCCGTGGCCAATATTCTTGCCGACATGCATATGGACCATCAGAGCCTGATGGCAGCCATGCTGCATGACGTGATCGAAGACACCGGTATTGCCAAAGAGGCGCTGCAAGCGCAGTTCGGCGAAACCGTGGCCGAACTGGTCGACGGGGTCAGCAAACTGACCCAGATGAACTTCGAGACCAAGGCCGAAGCCCAGGCCGAAAACTTCCAGAAAATGGCCATGGCCATGGCTCGGGACATTCGCGTGATCCTGGTCAAACTGGCCGACCGCCTGCACAACATGCGTACGCTGGAAGTGCTGTCCGGCGAGAAACGCCGGCGCATCGCCAAGGAAACCCTGGAAATCTATGCGCCCATCGCCAACCGGCTGGGCATGCACGCCATCCGCATAGAATTCGAAGACCTCGGCTTCAAGGCCATGCACCCGATGCGTTCCGCGCGGATCTACCAGGCCGTCAAACGCGCCCGGGGCAACCGCAAGGAAATCGTCAACAAGATCGAAGAATCCCTCAGTCACTGCCTGGCCATCGATGGCATTCAGGGCGAGGTCAGCGGTCGCCAGAAACATCTCTATGGCATCTACAAGAAAATGCGCGGCAAGCGTCGGGCCTTCAACGAGATCATGGACGTCTATGCGTTCCGGATCATCGTCGACAAGGTCGATACCTGCTACCGCGTGCTAGGTGCTGTGCATAATTTGTACAAACCGTTGCCGGGGCGCTTCAAGGATTACATCGCGATCCCCAAGGCCAACGGCTATCAGTCGCTGCACACCACACTGTTCGGCATGCACGGCGTCCCGATCGAGATCCAGATCCGCACCCGCGAAATGGAAGAGATGGCCAACAACGGCATCGCTGCCCATTGGCTGTACAAATCCAGCGGCGACGAGCAGCCAAAAGGGACTCACGCCCGGGCCCGCCAGTGGGTCAAAGGCGTGCTGGAAATGCAGCAACGCGCCGGCAACTCGCTGGAATTCATCGAAAGCGTGAAGATCGACCTGTTCCCGGATGAGGTCTACGTGTTCACGCCCAAAGGCCGGATCATGGAGCTGCCGAAGGGCTCCACGGCGGTCGACTTCGCTTACGCGGTACACACCGACGTAGGCAACAGCTGCATTGCCTGTCGGATCAATCGTCGCCTCGCGCCGCTGTCCGAACCGCTGCAAAGCGGCTCCACGGTCGAGATCGTCAGCGCCCCCGGCGCGCGGCCGAACCCGGCGTGGCTCAACTTCGTGGTCACCGGCAAGGCGCGTACGCACATCCGCCATGCGCTGAAGCTGCAACGCCGCTCCGAATCCATCAGCCTCGGCGAACGCCTGCTGAACAAAGTTCTCAACGGTTTCGACAGCGCGCTGGAGAAGATCCCGGCCGAACGCGTCAAGGCGATGCTCGTCGAGTACCGCCTCGAACTGATCGAAGACTTGCTCGAAGACATCGGCCTGGGCAATCGCATGGCCTACGTGGTGGCTCGCCGACTGCTCGGCGAAGGCGAACAGTTGCCGAGCCCTGAAGGCCCGCTGGCGATTCGCGGCACCGAAGGCCTGGTGCTCAGCTATGCCAAGTGTTGCACGCCGATCCCGGGCGACCCGATTGTTGGCCACCTGTCTGCGGGCAAAGGCATGGTCGTGCACCTGGACAACTGCCGCAACATCAGCGAAATCCGCCACAACCCGGAAAAATGCATCCAGCTCTCGTGGGCCAAGGATGTCACCGGCGAATTCAACGTTGAGCTGCGCGTCGAGCTGGAACACCAGCGCGGCCTGATCGCCCTGCTGGCCAGCAGCGTCAACGCGGCCGACGGCAATATCGAGAAAATCAGCATGGACGAACGCGATGGTCGTATCAGCGTGGTCCAACTGGTGGTCAGCGTGCACGACCGTGTGCACCTGGCCCGCGTGATCAAGAAACTGCGCGCCCTGACCGGGGTGATCCGCATCACCCGCATGCGCGCCTAAGCCCCCCATTTCAAGGAGTCCTACATGACCAAGACTGTTATCACCAGCGACAAGGCCCCGGCCGCCATCGGTACTTACTCCCAGGCGATCAAGGCTGGCAACACCGTTTACATGTCGGGTCAGATTCCTCTGGACCCAAAAACCATGGAACTGGTCGAAGGCTTCGAAGCCCAGACCGTCCAGGTCTTCGAGAACCTCAAAGCCGTGGCTGAAGCCGCCGGCGGTTCGTTCAAGGACATCGTCAAATTGAACATCTTCCTCACCGACCTGAGCCACTTCGCCAAGGTCAACGAGATTATGGGCAAGTACTTCGACCAGCCTTACCCAGCCCGCGCCGCCATCGGCGTAGCGGCCCTGCCAAAGGGTTCGCAGGTTGAAATGGATGCCATCCTGGTCATCGAGTAATGTGTCCGGCGCAGCCGCGCGCTGCGCCGACTGCTCTGCAGCAAAGTAAGTTTGAAAGGATTCCACCATGCGCAAAGCGCTTGCTCTCTCGCTGCTCGCCCTGTTTTTGGGCGGTTGTGCCAGCAACCCTGCCGACCGTGATATCAGCGGCACCTGGATCAATCAGGTAGCAATCGACGCCGCATCCAAAGGCGCTCCCCTGCGTGAAGCGCTTCAGGCCTATGGTCCGAACCTGGAATGGGACGTCAACACCAAGGCCAGTCAGGCCCGCTACACCAATGGTTTTGAAAATGTCGACGGCAAGCTGCTGGGCGATGAGTCCGGCGCCTGGAAAGTCGACTTTTATGGCAGTTCCGGCAGTGAACTGAAGCGCGACGGTAAACAATTGAGCCAGGCCGCGACCGAAAACGAACCGGCCCAAGTCTTCGACCGCGCTTTGATTCCCGTGCCGGATGGCGCACCGATTGGCGCCAGCTTCGAACGCGCACTGTATTCGGCGTACATGGGCGGCAGCTGGAAAGTCGTCAGCGGCCCCGGTGAAGGCAGTAACGTGCAGTTCCAGGCCGATGGCCAGGTGACCGGCCTGCCGGGTGCTGATCGCTATGCGCTGTGCCTGGCCGGCGACTGTGCATCGATGAGTGGCGGCAACGACAACATGTGGCTGCAACTCAACGGGCAAGGAAACCCCTGGATCTTTGCGCGCAAAGGCAAAGAGCTGGAAATCTTCCAGGCCGTAAACACCGCTCAGGCGGATGAAATGCCGCAGTTCACCCCGGGTGATCGCAAGTGGTTGCTGGAAAAGCAGTAAGCAACGCATAACCCATGCAGGAGCGAGCAGGCTCGCTCCTGCAGTTGCTTCAGGGGGACTGTAATTCAGCAGCGCCCTTCAATAATCGCGGCATAACCCTCGCGAAAACTCGGATACTTCGGCGTCCAGCCCAACGCTTTCGCCCGTGCATTACTGCAACGCTTGCTGCCCGTGCGACGCACGCTGGCGTCATCGGCCCATTCAGTCACGCCCAGATACTCGCGCAACCAGCCCACCACATCCGCCAACGCTGCCGGCGCGTCATCGACACCGATGTAGACATCATCCAGCTTCACCCCGCGTCGATCCGTCTCAAGCAGGCACGCCATCAACCCGGCGGCGTCATCGGCATGAATCCGGTTGGCGTATAGCGGTGGATCGACCGCCACGCGATAACCCCGGCGGACCTGAGTCAGCAGCCATTCACGACCCGGACCGTAAATGCCGGTCAATCGCACGATGCTGGCGGGGATACCGCTTTTCAGAGCGATCTGTTCGGCTTCGAGCATCACTTGCCCGGAGTAACCCGCCGCTACGGCAGACGATGTCTCGTCGACCCACTCGCCCTCCTGCTGGCCATAAACGCTGCTGCTGGACACGAACAGCAGGCGATTGGGCACCTGGCCGTAGTCGTCCAGCCACTCCAGCACATGCTGCAAGCCTTGAATATAAGCGGCGCGGTAACCGGCTTCATCGTGATCAGTGGCAGCCGCGCAATACACCAGGTAATCCACCGCACCGACCGGCCAGGTCTCTGGGCAGTCTTTATTGAACAAGTCGCCGGCAACGCCGATCACGCCCTCGGGCAGGCGCGAGACGTCACGCCGCAGGCCATGAACTTCCCACCCCGCCGTCAACAATTGCGTGGCCAGACGGCTGCCAACATCACCGCAACCGGCGATCAAAACAGAAGGCGCGGACATCAGAAAACTCCCCTTGGAAACAGACAGACTAGCGCTGGCAATGGACGAGCGGCTAGCAATGCAGGAAAAAAAGATACTCTATTACTTCTGTTAACAAGAATTACTTGCAATAATACGCACCACTTTTGTTCTCGGCCTTTCGAGGCCTGGAAGAACATCACCCGTTTTTTTCTCTCAGGTCCGGCCAGCATGACACGCAATCAATTCCCCGCTTCGCCAACCAAACGACCTCGCGCCTGGAGCGCGGTGGCCGCCCTGCTGCTCAGCTTGATGCTGGCGCCTGTCGCCGCTTTCGCTGATGCGCAAGCGCCAGCCACTCCGGCCGCTGCCGCTGCACCCGCCGACCACGCCGCCCCGGCCGTGGCGCCTGCCGCGACCGATCCGGCCCACGCAGCACCTGCTGACGTAGCCACCGGCGAAGACGTTCCTGAAGTCCTCGAAGCCGACAACACCCTGGGCATGGCCCATGACCTGTCGCCGTGGGGCATGTACCAGAACGCCGATATCATCGTGAAAATCGTGATGATCGGCCTGGCCATCGCTTCGATCATCACCTGGACCATCTGGATCGCCAAAGGCTTCGAGCTGATGGGCGCCAAGCGTCGTCTGCGTACCGAAATCGTCCACCTGAAGAAAGCCGCCACGCTTAAAGAAGCCAGCGCATCGGCAACCAAGCCAGGCACCTTGGCCAACCTGTTGGTCCATGATGCCTTGGAAGAAATGCATTTGTCGGCCAGCGCCCGCGAAAAAGAAGGCATCAAGGAACGCGTGGCTTTCCGTCTTGAGCGCCTGGTAGCAGCTTGCGGTCGCAACATGAGCAGCGGCACCGGCGTACTCGCCACCATCGGTTCCACCGCGCCGTTCGTCGGCCTATTCGGCACCGTGTGGGGCATCATGAACAGCTTCATCGGCATCGCCAAGACCCAGACCACCAACCTCGCCGTCGTGGCCCCCGGCATTGCCGAAGCCCTGCTGGCGACAGCATTGGGCCTGGTCGCAGCGATTCCTGCGGTAGTGATCTACAACGTGTTCGCCCGTTCCATCACCGGTTACAAGGCGCAGGTAGCCGACGCGTCGGCAGAAGTCCTGCTGCTGGTCAGCCGCGACCTCGATCACCAGCCTGAGCGCAGCTCGCAACCGCACATGGTGAAAGTGGGGTAATCGGCCATGGGCCTGCATTTGAAAGAAGGGGCAGACGACGATCTGTCCGAGAACCACGAAATCAACGTCACGCCGTTCATCGACGTGATGCTGGTGCTCTTGATCATCTTCATGGTGGCAGCCCCGCTGGCCACCGTGGACATCAAGGTCGACCTGCCCGCGTCCACCGCCAAACCGGCGCCACGGCCAGAGAAACCAGTGTTCCTGAGCGTCAAGGCTGACCAACGCCTGTTCCTGGGCGAAGACGAAGTGAAGGCCGAAGCACTCGGCGCCACACTCGACGCCAGGACCCAGGGCAAGAAAGACACGACGATCTTCTTCCAGGCCGATAAAGGCGTGGATTACGGCGACCTGATGAACGTGATGGACAACCTGCGCTCGGCCGGTTACCTGAAGGTCGGCCTGGTCGGTCTCGAGTCGGCAGTCAAGAAATGATCACGACGCGCCATAAGCTGACGCGTTACAGCGGTAGCCTGGCCGTGGTGCTGGGCGTTCACGCACTGGCCATCGCGCTGGCCCTGAACTGGACCGCCCGCCCACCCATCGAATTGCCACCCCAGGCAATGATGGTCGAGCTGGCGCCGGTTCCGGCCCCGCCACCGCCTGCACCGCCGAAGGTCATAACGCCGCCACAGCCACCGGCACCGGTGGAAGAACTGCCGATACCGAAGCTCGCCGAAGCACCGAAGGCCGAGATCGCGGTGCCCAAACCGGTCAAGCCCAAGCCGAAGCCTCAACCGCCCAAACCTGTGGAGAAAAAACCGGAGCCGCCGAAGGAAAAGCCGTCCGAGGCAAAACCGAGTGAAGCGCCACCGACTCCGTCACAAACCGAGAAATCCGCTCAGCCTGTACCGGGCCCATCGGCTGCTCAGGTGGCGGCCAAGGCCAGTTGGCAAGGCACCCTGCTCGCGCATTTGGCCAAGTATAAAAAGTACCCGGCCAGCGCGCAGGCGCGGGGCAAGCAAGGCACGAACCGTCTGCGTTTCGTAGTGGATGCCGAAGGCAACGTGCTGTCGTACGAACTGGTCGGCGCGTCCGGCACTGCCGATCTGGATCGGGCCACGCTCGATATGATCCGCCGCGCCCAGCCGTTGCCAAAACCACCGGCCGACATGCTGAACAACGGCTCCATCGAAATCGTTGCACCGTTTGTTTATTCGCTGGAAAACCGCCGGCGCTGATACAAACCGCAACACCGCAAAGGCACCGAAAGGTGCCTTTTGCTTATCTACCCGCGGCAAACACGCATTGCCCGGTGTCACTCGACATACACAGTCTGATAACGTGCGTCTATCGATTGCAGCCGGTATGCTTGGCGCGCAACTTCATGGACGCTTGCTATGACTCTCACAGAATTACGCTACATCGTTACCCTCGCCCAAGAGCAGCATTTCGGCCACGCGGCCGAGCGTTGCCACGTCAGCCAGCCGACCCTGTCGGTGGGCGTGAAAAAGCTTGAAGACGAACTCGGTGTGCTGATTTTCGAGCGCAGCAAAAGCGCCGTGCGCCTGACCCCGGTGGGTGAAGGCATTGTGGCCCAGGCACAAAAAGTCCTGGAACAGGCCCAAGGCATTCGCGAACTGGCACAGGCTGGCAAAAACCAGCTGACCGCACCGCTGAAAGTCGGCGCGATCTACACCGTCGGCCCCTACCTGTTCCCGCACCTGATTCCGCAACTGCACCGGGTCGCCCCGCAGATGCCGTTGTACATCGAAGAAAACTTCACCCACGTGCTGCGCGACAAACTGCGCAACGGCGAACTCGACGCGATCATCATCGCTCTGCCGTTCAGCGAAGCCGACGTCCTGACCTTGCAGCTCTACGACGAGCCGTTCTACGTCCTGATGCCGGCCCAGCACCCGTGGACGCAAAAAGAATCCATCGACGCCAGCCTTCTCAACGACAAGAGCCTGCTGCTGCTCGGCGAAGGCCACTGCTTCCGCGATCAAGTGCTTGAAGCCTGCCCGACGCTGACCAAAGGCAACGACGGCGCCAAGCACACCACGGTCGAATCCAGCTCGCTGGAAACCATTCGGCACATGGTCGCATCCGGCCTGGGCATTTCGATCCTGCCGCTGTCGGCGGTCGACAGCCATCACTACGCCCCTGGCGTGATCGAAGTCCGGCCATTGTCGGCGCCGGTGCCGTATCGCACCGTGGCCATCGCCTGGCGTGCGAGTTTCCCGCGTCCGAAGGCCATTGAAATTCTCGCTGATTCCATTCGCCTGTGCTCGGTGGCCAAGCCGTCCGCGCAGGTGGTGGCGGGCTAAGCAAGCGTCATGACCGAGTTGTCGCTAGTGCCGGTGACGGCACTCAAGGGTGTCGGCGAAGCCATGGCCGAGAAACTGGCCAAGGTCGGTCTGGAAAACCTCCAGGACGTACTGTTTCACCTGCCCCTGCGTTATCAGGACCGCACGCGCGTCGTACCGATCGGTGCGCTGCGCCCAGGGCAGGACGCCGTGATCGAAGGCACTGTCAGCGGCGCCGACGTGGTCATGGGCCGTCGCCGCAGTTTGGTCGTACGCCTGCAGGACGGCACCGGCGGGCTCAGTCTGCGCTTCTACCATTTCAGCAACGCGCAGAAAGAAGGCCTCAAGCGCGGCACGCGAGTTCGCTGCTACGGCGAAGCGCGGCCCGGCGCTTCGGGGCTGGAAATCTACCACCCGGAATACCGCGCCATCACCGGCGACGAACCGCCGCCGGTGGATGAAACCCTGACGCCGGTGTACCCGCTCACCGAAGGCCTGACGCAACAGCGCTTGCGCCAACTGTGCATGCAAACCCTGACTTTGCTCGGCCCGAGCAGCCTGCCTGACTGGCTGCCAAACGAACTGGCCCGCGACTACCAACTCGCACCTTTGGCCGATGCAATCCGCTACCTGCACAACCCGCCCGCCGATGCCGACGTCGACGAACTCGCCCTCGGTCATCACTGGGCCCAGCATCGCCTGGCCTTCGAAGAACTGCTGACCCATCAACTGTCGCAACAACGCCTGCGCGAAAGCATGCGTTCGCTGCGCGCGCCAGCCATGCCCAAAGCCACGCAACTGCCGGCCAAGTACCTGGCCAATCTCGGCTTCAACCCGACTGGTGCCCAGCAACGGGTCGGCAATGAAATCGCCTACGACCTCAGTCAGCGCGAGCCCATGTTGCGGCTGATTCAGGGCGATGTCGGCGCGGGTAAAACCGTGGTCGCCGCCCTCGCCGCGCTCCAGGCCCTGGAGGCCGGATATCAGGTTGCCTTGATGGCGCCCACCGAGATTCTCGCCGAGCAGCACTTCATCACCTTCAAGCGCTGGCTCGAACCGCTGGGCATTGAAGTCGCGTGGCTGGCCGGCAAGCTCAAGGGCAAAAACCGCGTGGCCGCGCTGGAACAAATCGCCAGCGGCACGCCGATGGTGGTCGGCACTCACGCGCTGTTCCAGGACGAAGTGCAATTCAAGAACCTGGCGCTGGTGATCATCGACGAACAACACCGCTTCGGCGTACAGCAGCGTTTGGCACTGCGGCAAAAAGGCGTCGGCGGACGGATGTGTCCGCACCAATTGATCATGACTGCCACGCCGATCCCGCGCACGCTGGCCATGAGCGCCTACGCCGATCTCGACACCTCGATCCTCGACGAATTGCCGCCCGGCCGAACCCCGGTCAACACCGTGCTGATCACCGACACCCGGCGCGTCGAAGTCATCGAACGGGTGCGTGGCGCCTGTGCCGAAGGGCGTCAGGCGTATTGGGTGTGCACGCTGATTGAAGAGTCGGAAGAACTGACCTGCCAGGCAGCGGAAACCACCTTTGAGGACCTCACCGCCGCCCTCGGCGAGTTGAAGGTGGGGCTGATCCATGGCCGCATGAAGCCCGTCGAAAAAGCGGCGGTGATGGCCGAGTTCAAGGCCGGCAACCTGCAACTGCTGGTCGCCACCACGGTGATTGAAGTTGGCGTGGACGTGCCCAACGCCAGCCTGATGATCATCGAAAACCCCGAACGCCTGGGCCTGGCGCAACTGCATCAGTTGCGCGGCCGAGTCGGCCGGGGCAGCGCGGCCAGCCATTGCGTGCTGCTCTACCACCCGCCGCTGTCGCAGATCGGCCGTCAGCGCCTGGGCATCATGCGCGAAACCAACGACGGCTTTGTCATCGCAGAAAAAGACCTCGAACTGCGCGGTCCCGGTGAAATGCTCGGCACGCGGCAGACCGGTCTGCTTCAATTCAAGGTCGCCGACCTGATGCGCGACGCCGACTTGCTACCCGCCGTGCGTGACGCCGCTCAAGCTTTGCTGGAGCGTTGGCCGGACCACGTCAGCCCGTTACTCGACCGCTGGCTGCGTCACGGGCAGCAATACGGCCAAGTGTGAGCACCGTCGCAGTTTCTGAACCATCGGCTTGAGCAAGCTGGTTATACTCCTGCAATTGTTTTAGAACGGATACAGAACCATGACCGAAGCTGCCCTCGCACCCGCCTCCCCGCACGCTCCGTCGGTTATTCGGCTGCTGCTGGGCAAACTGGGCATCGCCTACGAAGAGGTCCTGGATCATCACGGCTTGAACCCGGCGCGCAAAGTCCAGGCCGTACTGCTCGATGACGCCGTGGGCTCGCTCATGGTGCTATTCCCGCAGAGCCAGCTGCTCGACCTCAACCGCCTCACTGAACTTACTGGCCGCCGCCTCACCGCCGTGCCCACCGAGCGCCTGGAAAAGATGCTCGGCAAGCACAACCTGAGCCTGTTGCCCGGCTTGCCGTCGCTGACCAGTTCGCCGTGCCTGTATGAAGAAAGCCTGCTGCGCGAGCCTAAAGTGCTGGTCAACTCAGGCGAACCGGGCGTGCTGCTGGAAATCACCAGCGAAGCCTTCAAGTCCATGCTGAACAAGGCCAGCGCTGCCAACTTCGGTGAAAACCTGAGCAGCATCCGCCCGAACCTCGACCGCCCCGACGATGACCGCGAGGAAATCACCCAGGCCGTTCAAGCGTTCACCGCGCGGCGCATCCAGCAACGCCTGGAAGCGACCATCGAAATTCCGCCGCTGGCCGAAACCGCACAAAAGATCATCAAGCTGCGCGTGGACCCCAACGCCACCATCGACGACATCACCGGCGTGGTCGAAACCGACCCGGCGCTGGCCGCGCAAGTGGTGAGCTGGGCGGCATCGCCGTACTACGCTTCGCCGGGCAAGATCCGTTCGGTGGAAGACGCCATCGTGCGGGTGCTGGGCTTCGACCTGGTGATCAACCTGGCGCTGGGCCTGGCCCTGGGCAAAACCCTGAGTCTGCCCAAGGACCACCCACAACACAGCACCCCGTACTGGCAGCAATCGATCTACACCGCTGCCGTCATCGAAGGCCTGACCCGCGCCATGCCGCGCACTCAGCGCCCGGAAGCCGGCCTGACGTATCTCGCCGGCCTGCTGCACAATTTCGGCTACCTGCTGCTGGCGCACGTATTCCCGCCGCACTTCTCGCTGATCTGCCGTCACCTGGAGGTCAACCCGCACCTGTGCCACAGCTACATCGAGCAACACCTGCTGGGCATCAGCCGCGAACAGATCGGCTCGTGGCTGATGCGCTACTGGGACATGCCCGATGAACTGGCCACCGCTTTGCGCTTCCAGCACGACCCGGCCTACGACGGCCCTTACGCCGAGTACCCGAACCTGGTGTGCCTGACGGTGCGCCTGCTACGCAGCCGTGGCATCGGCTCCGGCCCCGACGAAGACATCCCCGACGCCCTGCTCGAACGCCTGGGCCTGACCCGCGACAAAGCCAACGACGTGGTCAGCAAAGTCCTCGAAGCCGAAGTGCTGCTGCGCGAACTCGCCTCGCAATTCTCCCAGGCATAAAAAAACCCGCTCCCACTGGATCACTTCAATCCTGTGGGAGATTCTATGGTTGAGGGGAAGCCTTCAACCTGCTTTCGGTTGGTATTCACCTTGCCCTTTCAGCAGTGCAAATACGATCCGGGCAAGTTTACGGGCCAAGATCACCAGTGCCTGCGTAGTACTGAACCCTTTAGCTCTTTGTTCTTGGTAAAAACCTTTCCAGGCGGCTGTGCGGCTGGCCGACATGGCAGCGTTGTGCAAAAGCCGACGCGCCTCCGGATCGCCGCGCTTGGTCAGGCTGCGGCGACCGTCTTTTTGTCCTGACTGCGATACCCGCAAATCCATCCCCAAAAACGCGATGAAGGCATCTGCATTTCTGAAATCGCCTCGCTGAAAAGCCGCGATCAAGCGGGCACCAGTCAGAAAGCCGATACCTTCGACTTTCATGCAACGCTTCAACTGGGCAAGCAAGCCGGCTTCTTTCAGGCGGTCGTTGATCATTTTCTCGACCAGCCCTTCAAGCCTCTGCATGGAGGCCACTTGCTCGGCAAAAGCGGCTTTGAGCAGCGGTTCATTTGTCCAGCTCTGCACCAAGCCAACCCGCGCCTGAACCAGCGCCGCGCGCCGGCGGAAAAGGCTCAAGAGGCAGCGGTACAACGGCGATGGCGGAATCCATGGATGAAGCTCTTCATACTCGTTCTTCAGATAGCGAGCGAGTAACTTTGCATCCAGCGCGTCAGTTTTGGCGCGAACTTTCACACCTTTGCGGTAATGGCTCAGTTCATAGCCACCGACCATGTAAATGGTGCAACCGGCCTCATGGGCCAGGTCGGCGAACTCCAGGTGATAGATATTGGTCGACTCAATAGCGATATCGACCGGTGCCAGCAAGGCTTTCAGCCATTTCTTGATGGCTGGCTTGTTATTGGGAAGCGTCTCAAGCAGATCCAGTTCGGCCTGATAGATCATCAACTCACTCTTGGCGACATCCACGCCCACGATTGGCTTGATAGCAGAAACCGGCATTGCCATTAAACATCCCCCGAGATATGGTTTTGAGCACTTGAAGGGCTCACCCAGAGGCGCAGGCTTGTTCCTATCGTCGGTCTAGCCAGATGCATTCTTTATCGGCGCTTGGGTGAAAGGAGGAGGGGCGAAATCTCCCACGGATCTGTACTGCGCTAACAGTCAGAATCGAGCCTTGTCCCTCCTCCTCCCTTCAAGTCCTAGCATACAAGCGAGCTTGCTCGCGATGAATCCACCACGGTCTATCTGAACATCCTCAAGCCTTGGACTTGGCCTTCTTCGGCTTCAAATACTTGGTCAACCCCTGGAACCAGATCACCAACGCCGGGTTGCCCTTGATCTGAATCGACTTGTCCTGAATCCCGGTCATGAACGCCAACTGCTTGTTCTTCGCCTGCATCGTGGCAAAGCCGTACGCGGCATCTTTAAACGCAATGGCAAACGCAGGCTCGGCAATCACCCCGGCCTTGCTGGTGATGCGCTGATCCTTTACGCGGAAATGCCGCGCCACTTTCCCGTCCAGGGTTTGCAGCTGAAACACCAACTCCTTGTCCCCCAACTGCTGCTGGAACGCAGGATTGGTCCGGCTGGCCTTGCCCATCAACAAACCCAGCATCCACAGCAGAAAACGAAATTTCATGCGCAAGCCTCAAGAAAAAAATGAACGGCTGGCGCAGTGTAGCGACTTCAAATGAGAACGCCACTATCGAGTGGCGTTAGAAGAAGATAAGCCTTATGTCTTGCATGATGACTGCCAAGTCACACCTTTTATTGTCCTACAGTTTTCTTCCTGCAAGGGCAGACCAGTACCGCAACCAGGTCGGTTGCCAACTGAAGGCGTCACCCAGCTCTCGGACTGTAATGGTGCGTTGCGAAGCATCGAAACTCAGCGCCGTTCGTAGCGCAGGCCAGCAGTGTTTCGGCAGCGACCGCGGGGCAAGCAGTTCTCGGTCCAGACGTTCATCACGCGCACGGGTTGAAGGCAAGCGATTGAACGGATGTTTGCCTCCCGCCAATTCATACAGCACGCAAGCCACGGCGTAGAGGTCCGTACTGGTGGACAGCGGCTGGCCTTCGAGTAGTTCCGGGGCAGCGTAACCTGGCGTCCAGGCATTGAAACGACGGCGACTCAACTGTGGGAGACCCGACATGACACCTTCCATCGATCGACCCAGACCAAAATCAAACAGCCGCATACCGTCTTCGCTGACCATCACATTGCTCGGCTTCAAGTCGCCGTGCAGCACGCCACGGCTGTGGGCATGGGCCAATGCGTCGAGCAATGGAAGCGCAATGTCCCGCAATTCAGGCCACGATAAACCCAGAGGCCGGTCACACAGCAGCCTGTCCAGGGTCTGGCCGCGCATCAGTTCCATGGTGAAGAATGCTCGTCGGCAACAGGTGTCCACTTCGAAGTTGTGCAAACGCAGCACGTTCGGATGATGCAAGAGCCGAGTCAGGGCGAACTCGCTGTAGAGCAAAGCGCTGGCATCCGGGCAGTCAGCAAGCTCTTCACCGAGCATTTTCAGTGCGAGATAAGGCTCAGGGTCACCGAACTGCTCGTGAAGAAGATCCCGTGCGCGGTACACAACGCCCATGCCACCAGCGCCGAGCAACCGCTCGATGCGGTAACGCCCCACCAGTACGTCCGGCAACTCTACGGTGGGAGCCTGAGACACCAAAACATCACGAGGCACGGGCACGGCCTTGGCGAAGGCAAAATAGGTCAGGTCGGCGATGTCTTCTTCGCTGACCGATAGATTGTCGAGCGGCACCGGCTCACTCATTTTCGTATCACGACAGCCGTCAGGTTGTCCCGCGCAGGACCGCATAAGGCTCCTTCGAACAAACGCGCAAGCGCCAACGCCGGTGCATTCCAACTCAAGGCGCTACCCAGCGCGTTGCTGCTCAGGCTTTGATACAAACCATCGCTGCACAGCAAAAATGTGTCGCCCGGATATACCGCCAACTCCAGTATTTCCAGTGCGAGCTCATCACTGGCCCCCACTGCCCGGGTCAAGGCGCCGGCATGCGGTTGAGTACGGGCTTGCCCGGCGCACATCTGTTGTTGATCAATCAGTTGCTGCATCAGCGAATGATCCTTGGTCAGCTGGTACAAGCGTTGCCCGCGCCATAAGTAACATCGACTGTCACCAGCCCAGACGCAGACCGCGCGACTGTCATCCACCAGCAGCGCTACCACGGTACTGCCGATGACGTTGTCCTGGTGTCCGGCAATGACTGTCAACTCCTGAACCATGCGCCGGTTGAGCCAATGCAGGCACTGACTCACGCCTTTGAGTCGCTCGTCGAAGGTTTTTTCAATCGGCAACTCCGCCAGGCTGGCAACGATCATCTGACTGGCGATGTCACCTCCCTGATGCCCCCCCATACCATCGGCCACCACCCACAATCCCTGCTGTGGACAATCAAGAAAAGCATCTTCATTGCGCGCCCTGACCTTGCCGATGTCAGTGCGCGCAGCGCTACGCCAGGGCCCAACCATCGACATCAGAGCTGTACCGGCATGCGGAAAGTACGCAGTACACCCATATCGAACGGGTTCGGCGTGCGCTGACTCGTCAACAGGTAATTGGCGCGCAGGCCACCCAGGTCGGCTTTGAGCACGAGTACATCGCGGCCGATCAGGTACTCGGTCTGCATGAAGTCCAACAGACGGAACAGTGACCAGGGTCCGCTGTTCTTCTCGATACCGATCGGGCGGTCAGTCATCCTGTCGAGGACCAGGCTGGTGCGGCCGTCTTCGGCGTCAGTCGGCCACTTGAAGGAGGCCGCTACGATCGGGCCGTGGCGATACTCCAGGGTCCTGTCACCAAAGCGGAACTCGGAACGGCTCGCCGCCGAGTCGAGGGTGTACGGTTCCAGCTTGAACTGCACGTGCGGCTCAGCGGGGCTTTCGCTGAAGAAGCTCTGACGGATTACCTGTACCGAAGCCATCTGCTCGAGGTACACCCGAGACACGGGCAGACTTTGGCCATCAATACTGCGCAAGCGATAGCTGCCTGGACCGCCACTGACAAACGGACGCATATAGTTGTCGAAGAAGCGATCAACAACACCCTGGACCTTGAAGAACTCGCGGAAATCGCTGAGTGCCACGTCGCTGGCGCTGTGTGCGCTGAAGGGATAGCGCTTGTTGATCGCTTTTCCGTAGAAGCTGTACAGCTCACTCTGATAACGCTGGTTCAGATACTGATAGGCATCGCTGAGTACCAGGCGCCAGGCGTCTTCGGCCAGAACGTTGAACCAGACTCCAACCGGTCGCGGCAAACGACCTGACGCCATGCGCAGATGACTCAGCGCATCACGCTGGCTGGCCATGCGGGCCTTGGCCAGCTCATACGCCGCCTGATCGGGTGCGGTGGCCCGCGTCAGGCTTGACAGCTGCAGTTGCAGTTCATTGAGGGCTTGCAGCACCGGAGTCAGGTCAGCGCTTGGCCCGTTGCTTTCATCCAGTAAGCGGTGCAGCGGTTCGAAACGACGTTGCAGGGCTTTCCTTGCGGTGTCCGGCAGATTGTTCGTCAGCGCAGCCGAGCCCTTTGTAACTGCAGCAACGGCGAGTATTCCCGTATTTCCACCCTGCTCTGCGGACGTTTTCGCGGCGGCTACTCCGTCATCCAGGCTATCGGCTACCGTCGGAAAGCGAGTGTTCTCACGCACTTGCACCAGCAGTTGCAACACGGGTGAATTGGCAGAAGTCAGACCCGCCAGTTGCTCTGCGCCTTCAGCGGCGTGATTGATTGGCAGCAGCGTAACCCGACCGATCGCCTCGCCCCATGCATTGGCGTAGTCACGGAAATACAGTTGCTCCAGTTCGACCATCAAGCGACGCAAATCCATGGCGCTGATGTTGGAGCCCTCGCCCAATACCCAGTTGTCACGCAGGATGTCGGTGACAAGTACTGTGCCCCGCACCGAGAAATACTGTTGATAACCTTGCTGCGTATAAAAACCGGGGATCACGTAATCGGTACCGACCAACAGCGCACCCTGCGACCCCAGGTGCTGACTCAAACGATATTCCGGGAGAACACGAGCCTGCTCGCGGAGCATCCGGTAAACCACATTAGCCAGTGATTCGTTGCGCAAGACCTGACGTGCCTGGGCCACCAGTGAGTCATTGAGCGGGTAGCTGAATGGCAGTGCCAGCAAACGTTCGACATGGGCGTTCAGGCTGTTTTGTACCGTCGTGTTACCCGCATATCGCAGGGACAAGTCGCTGGCAATCCACTCCTTCAGCCATGCCGCGTCCCGACGATCCTCAAGGCTCAGCATCAAGTACGCACGCAGGCCGTTGAGCAGGCGTTCGCGATCCTTCAGATTGGCGCGGATCTGCCCTTCCAGCAGCGTTGCGATACGCGGCAACAGGTGCGCCTCGAGCTCACGCTCGTAGCTGTTCCTGATCAACGGATTGGCTGCCTCACCTTGATATAAGCCGCCGCGCTCGTGGAACGAGACAGCTCCCTTTTCAGGGAAGAGCCGGGTTGTCGCGTAGCTGGTGTCCAGGGGCTTGAGCGCAGTCAGTAAAACATCTTGCACGGTCAAGGCTGCGCGCTGCTCAGACCAGGTTTGTGCCATGGCGCGCAGGTTATCCAGTCGCTCGTGATTGGCGGAGAAACTACCGGTCCACCAAACCCCGAACAGGCTCACCGCAGCCAGCGCCCCCACGTACATCGCACGCTGCCCCCAATAAATTCGGCTGTGCTCGCGTTTGTCCAGTTCGACAAGACCGGCCTCGGGAAAAATGACCCGGCTGAACAAATGTTGGATAAACCGCGATTGCCCGTTGTGCAGAGTCGAGTCAGGGGCGCTGGTGAAGTAGAAACCGCGTAGTAGGCTCGTGCGCGGGTGATGACCACTGCTGAATATCGCTTCGACAAGCTGACACAACCCTTCGCCAACCAAACCAAGTTGGTGCGGGAAGTCGAGAATGCGACCTCGGCACAGAGGGTCGCGCTCCTGATGCATGCGCATGATCACCTGACTGTTGAGGCGCTGCAGCAATGCTTCGAGTTCGACGCGTACCGCGGTTGCGTCAGTCGTACGCAATTCATTGCTCAGGCTGGCGCCCAATACTTGGTGCCGCTCCTCGCGGGTCAGATGGTCAAAGAATTCGTCGAAGCCTGGCAGTTCGTCCGTTCTGCTTATTACCAGGTATACAGGCAGGTCAACGCGCAGCGTTTGCCGCATCTCTTGCAGACGCGATTGCACCTGTTTCGCCAGCGCTTCCTGATTACGGCTGAGCAGGGATTGCACCGGGAGGGTCACCAACACGCCATTGAGCGGACGGTTGCGACGTCGCGTATGCAGCAAACCGAGCAACGTGGTCCAGGCGCTGGCGTCGACATTGCTATCAGACTGCGTCAGGTAGCGGCCGGTTGTATTGAGCAGCACGCCCTGTTCCGTGAAATACCAATCGCAATAGCGTGTATGGAGCGGTTCACGGGGCCGTTTTTGATCAAACGTGTTGAGTGGAAACGCCAGGCCAGAGTGTTCCAGCAAACGGGTCTTGCCACTGCCCTGGGGACCAATCACCAAATACCACGGCAACTCCCGGCGCCCTCGATAGAGGCCCGACGTCTTGAGGGTGCTAAGGGCGCTCTTGAATCGTTTCTTCAGCTCCTTGCGCTCTGCATCGATCTGTTGGTTTCGATGCAGACGAGCCTGGCCTACCCCGGAATCTTCCAGCGTCTGCTTGCTCACGCCGGCGAGCCAACTGACGAAGACCATGGTCAGCCCCCAGATCAGGAACAAGACGCTGATGCTCATCAGACGCGAGGTCGGGCTTTTCCAGAACTTGTAATCGTCCACCGCCAGCAGCGGCCCGATACACCACACCAACAACGCAACCAACAATACCGAGAACAGGCTCCAGACCCAGGTCTTTTTCAGGAAGGCACCGGTTTGTTTGAAGAAGATTTTCATCACCCGTGCCCCTTGGACTGCTGCGACTGCACTGCGGACTCAAACGGCTGGAATGGCTGTAAGACCGCAGCGCGTTGCTCCGCCAGTACCCAGGCGAATCCCGAATACATCGCCCCCAGACACACCGCCGTTATCAACGCCACCATCCACCACGGCACGATGCTCACCAGACCCGGTCGAGGTCCTTCGCCCAGACCTTCCCAGCGCGGTGAGAGCTCACGCGGGACATCTGAGCGTAACTGGCGAATCTGCCGATAAAGGGCATCACGAAGGTTTTCGACTTCCAGAAGGCCACGCGGCTGAATTCGGTACTTACCCTCGAACCCAAGCGCCAGGCACAGGTACATCAACTCCAGCATCGGCAGGTGCTTGCCCGGGTTTTTCGACAGACGATCAAGAAGTCGGAAAAACTTTTCACCGCCAGACGTCTCATTATGAAATTTGCTCAAAAGGCTCATTTGCGACCACTCGCTTTCCTTGCCCCACGCAGTAGTCACCACCGCCTCATCAAGCACAGTGCACAGCACATAACGTGCAGCCGACGCCTGGCTGCTTTCGACACCTTTGTACTGGGCATCTTCGGCGAAGTGTTCCACCGCAGTACTCAATCGCTCGTTAAGGGTTGCCAAGTCTTCACCAGTGTCGTTCTGTTTCAGCCTTACCACTTCCGAGAGTAGACCGGACGCCGCCGCTACCAACGGGTTGAGGCTAACGTTGAAGATGTCTGCCGGCCGCTGGCTGGCGGAATAAACCATGCGCTCTTCAAGTTGTTCGAAACGCGGCGGCGCGTCGGAGTCAGTGAGTTTTCCCTGCGCAGGGCCATTTCCAAGACGGTCGAGCAATACGGTTTTGTCGTCCTGCAGATATTCCATGTCCTTGGTCATGTCACTCAGTTCCTGATTGCCCAGAATTTCAGTTCGAGCTCGGCAAATTCACCGGACACGTGGAACGCGAAGCCACCGGAGCCTTCGAGTTGTGCCCGGTCCTCAGGACTAAGGTCGAGGATGAAATAGGTTTTGTTGGCGTGGAATGCGATCTGTCGCGGGGCCACCGGGAGCGGCCTGACTTTGATGCCGGGCAGATGCAGATTCACCAGTTGACGGATGCTCTCCACGGGGCCGACCTTGAGATGTGCCGGCAAACGATGGCGCAATTCTTCGCTGTCGCATTGAGCGCTGGCAGCCAGCACAAACGAGGCTGAGCTGAGCAATTTATGATCGTGCAAGGGTGAGACCATTATTCCGTATTGGCGCGCCTGCATCGCCAGTTCGACGGCATGCTGCTCAAGCACCATCGACAATACTTCGCGAACCGCTTCCATGAGCTTGCGAAAGCTTGCGCCCTGGTCACTGTGTTCGTAGCGACTGTCCAGACTCGGGCGCTTGCTGTCACTGGAGAAAGTCGCCAGCTCTCCCAACAGGGTCAGCAGCGAGCAGTACAAACCCTGCGGGTGAACCTGCTCGACATTGAGGTAGTGACGCAGCAGCGGCTCAGTACGATTGATCAGCTGCAGCATCATGAAATCGCCCACTTCCGCGCCGCCCACTTTGCCATTGGAGCGAATGCGCTCAGCGATAGCGTCGCCCCGATGGCCAAGCATGCTGATGACTTCTTTCAGGCAAGAAAGCAGGTAGCTGGACGCATGCACTTGCAAGTACGTCGGAACGAAATCCGGATTGAGGCTGATTACCCCGTCAGGTGTGGAGTCGAGAACCTCGCAGATTTTCAACTTCACACAGGCCTGATCGTTGTGCTGTTGGCCAAGCAGTAAGCGGAAGTCTGGACGGGCGCAGCTGACCTCGCTGACGCCACTGTCGCCTGCGTTGGAATCGGCAACTTCCGCGCTATAGGAAACGTACCGTGCCAGCACGTCGGACTGCTCCAAACGACGAGACTCGATGTGGTTTCCGGTCACCAGCGGCAATGCCAGATAGATCGACGTATTGCCCGCGTTCGCCGGTACGTCCAGCGCCAGCGGACTCGTACTGCCATCCACTTCGAAGAGGCTGCCGTCCGGCAAGATTCCCGAGGCACGGTTGAGTACCAGTTTGCCCATATTGAGGAACTGCAAATCGACTTCCAGACTCAGAAAGCCCCAGGTGTAACTGCCCAATAACTGAGTACGGGCCTTCAACTGATGGTCGTGATAGCGATCGTTGTGCTGGAAGTGCTGCGGGCGCAGCAACATGCCTTCCTGCCAAATGACTTTATGGGTGTACATGTTCAGTCACCTGCCTTGGCGAAGGTTTCATGGCTGCTGCGGATACCGGCCTGATCAAGCGTCAGGTCAGTGTTGGTAATCCCCACTGAAGTGAGTGCAATGGTGTAGCGCCATCGGGTTTCAGGCAGGTCGCGGTAAGCGGCGAGGATGCCGACGTAACGGCTCCCCTCCTGCACGCTGAGATTGAGCGCTACGGTTTCACCGGGACGCAGCTGCAGTTCCTCACTGGTCACAAGGTCCGGCGCCAAGGATTTACCGGCACGGTCGTAGAGGCTGAAGAAATCCGCGTTCTCGAACGCAACCGGATGCTTGAGCTCCAGCAGCCGCACGACAATCGGCGACGGACGACCATGAATATCCGGATTCAGTTGATCGCCGGCGGTCAATCGCAGATTGAGTTTGGTCACACTGGAGTACGGCGATAACGCCGAGCAGCCACTCAGAAAAACCAGCATCACGAGAGTGACCAGCGGCCTGATTGAAACAGTCATGCGCATCATCCCTGGCGGTCTGTGTGGAGAGTGGAGATCAGGCGAATCTGCTCTTCGTAAGCTTGAGCGAAGTCCCTTGTCAGCAGGCGTTCGCTCCAGTCATCGTCCTGAAGCAAGGCTTGGTGATAACGACCGTAGGCTCTCCAGCGACTGCCGGAGGAGGTAAACAAGGACCTATTGTCTCGCTCGAAACGCAGCGTCAGTTGCTGCGGCGAGCAGTGATCCAGGGCCCCTCGAACCGCCGCGCGACTGCCGGCCAGCATGGCCACCTGATGTGCCTGCAAATCACGAAATGCGCGGGCGAGCGCTTGCTCTGCCGGTAACTGACCGGGTTTGTTGAGCAGCAACATGCCCAACGCCTCACCTGCATCAACGCCTGACTTGAGCGGATTTGCGTGCAGGTCTTGTACGGTTGTCTGAGCCAGTCGCAACTCGTTTTTCAGCTCGCTTCGGGTGCGCAGACTTTGCTGCAAACCGCCGACACATCGTGTGAGCAAATGCGCGGCCCTGAGCGCCAGTGCCTCGCGGGCGGCAGGATCGAGACCATTGAGATCAACCCCCAGCGCGGTTCCCAAATACGCCCAGAAATCTTCTCGTTGATGGTTGGCATTCCTGGGGCTGACAGGTTCGGGGTCTGCCGGAGCTTGAACAAGCTGCGGCACCGTCAGGTTTTCCATGTCGATGCGCGCATAGTCGGCACGTTGCGTCGGTGCTTGTAGCAGCCCGTCGAAGTCGCTCAGCTCATCAAGTTCGCAGTCAGCGTGCTCCTGCCGATCAATGGCTCTCAACGGGTCGAGATCAAGGAACACATCGTCAGGTATCAAGTTGCCTGTTTTGCGGGGGCGAAAGGTCTCGGTGTCGACCGGTCTGGAGCCATGGCTCAGTCGTGCACGAATCTCGAATTCGCCCAGCACATAGATGCTGCCGGTTTCGATCCGTAGCGCTTCACCCTTGACGAGAAGGGAACCACTGGCGCAGTCCTGGATACCATTGTTGCTGATATCGGTGAGGAAAAACGCCCCTTCGTGGTAGCTGATCATCGCGTGACGGCTGGAGAGGTGGCGCTTGCGATCGGGAATGATCCAGTCGCAGTCCTCGCCTCGACCGATCACACCACCGGACTGCGTAAAGACTTTCTGGCACACCTCTGTAGGCACGAACTGCTTGCCGCTCAGCATTTCGAAAACCAGTTCCATGTTAAAGCTCCTTGCGGTTACTTGCCGCGATTGACCGCCTGCGGGTCACCCAAAGGGCGATAGGTGTTGTCGTTGAATTTGTAATTACCGCCACAGCCGACAACGCCGCATAGAACGACGAGTGCCAGCAAAGCGGCCTGCCAGTAACGAACAGGCATGCGAAGGACTCCGAAGAACAAAGAGATGAGGAGGAAATTGAGCAAGTGAGAAAGGCAGAGGGTGCCGATCATGTATGGCCAGGTAGTCAACCATCGAGATCACCCGGGTTAATGTTCAAACGCCCGAAGCGGTACAGTAGTGTGCGGCGTGGCAGCCCGAGCTCGCGGGCGGAAAGTGTCTGGTTGCCATTGTTTTTACGCAGGCAATCGATCACCAGACTGCGTTCAACCTGTACCAGGCGTTCGCGCAAGTGCAGGCTGCTATCTTGCGTAATGGCATCCAGCGGCAGGGAAAAATGCCCGGTCTGTAATTCGCCGCCTTCGCACAGCAATACCGCACGTTCGACGAGACCTTTGAGCTCACGCACGTTGCCGGGAAAAGCATAGGCCGCCAAACTCCCAAGGGCCGCCTCAGACCAACGCACGTGATCCCGCTGCAAGCATTCGCAGGCTTTGTCAGCGAAGTATCGGGCCAAATCGAGGATGTCACCCCCTCGTTGGCGCAGTGCTGGCAGCTCGATCGGAAATTGCGCGAGACGGTAGTACAAGTCCTCACGAAACTTGCCTTGCCGGACCAGCAACGCCAAATCACGATGGGTCGCTGCGATGATGCGCACGTCGATCTTGTGGGTCTCGTTGCAACCCAACGGGCGGATTTCACCTTCCTGCAAAACCCGCAGCAACTTGGCTTGCAGGGACATCGGCATATCGCCGATCTCATCCAGCAACAGTGTGCCGCCGTTAGCCGCATCGAACAGCCCGGCGCGGTCGCGATCAGCACCGGTGAAGGCACCCTTGCGATAGCCAAACAATTCACTTTCCAGAAGGCTTTCAGCGAATGCTGCACAGTTTTGCACGATGAACGGCCGGGAACGCCTCGAGCCACCATCGTGAATCGCTCGCGCGGCCACTTCCTTGCCGGTGCCTGTTTCGCCACGCAATAGCACGGTATAGGGGCTATGCAGGACTTTACTGATCAGCGAATAGGTTCGGCGCATGGCGGGACTATTGCCGAGCATTCCATAGCCGCTGGCATTCAGGGCGCTGACCGGCGCCGGTCGCGCATTGCCATTAGACCGACCTAGCCGTTGCAACAGTTGCAGTTGACCCAGTACGAACGAGCCCAACGACCCCAGGGAATCGGCGAAGCCTTTCATATCGATATACCGGCGACTGGCACAAAGCACCAAACCTTCGACGGCCTTTCGCTGGCTCACCAGCGGCACACACAGCAGCGATTGCCACGGTGAAGCCTGAGGCGGCAAAAAACCGGTTTCGTACAGGCTGCCACTCATTGAGTCCAGGCAAACTACGCGGTTGTGATGCAGGGCGAATTGCAGCAGTTGCTCACCGTTGTAATCCGCCGGTAAATCCGCCACGTCCCGAGGTTGCAGAACGCCATTCAGGTATTCGACACTCAGTTCAAGGCCGCCGTGGGTTGCCTCAAGCAAATACAATTGCGTCAGCTCGCAACCACTGAGTTGCGCGACCCCGCGCAGGAAGTCACCCACCAACGCAGCGCCGTCCGCCGCCTGAGACAAACGGGTGAACTGCCCCAGCAATGCTTCGGCATACACCAGCGGTTGTGGCAGGTAAGTAAACATCACTCCCATCTCAAGCGAACTCGCAGATGACGCTGACATCCGCGTCCACCGTCGCATGAACACGCGTGAAGTGCTCTCCGGTAGCCATCGCTTCCAGCAATCGGTCAGTCACTGGAGGTAACACATGCTGGTCCAGCAACTGGTCAATCAGACGGGCACCGCTGTCGCTTTGAACGCAGCGTTCAGCCAAGTGGGCGACAAGTTGCTGGCAATAACTGAAATCCAGTTGACGACGGTGCAGACGTTCTCTCAAACGGTCGAGCTTGACTTCGATCAGCTCGCGTAACACCGACCCACTGACCGGGTAATAAGGCACGATACGCATGCGCGCCAGTAGCGCGGGCTTGAAATGCTGGCTCAGGATCGGGCGGATAGATGCTTCGAGCGTCTGCACCGTTGGCCGCGCATGACTTTCATACAGCGTACTGATCTGCTCGCTACCGAGGTTAGAGGTCATGAGGATGAGCGTGTTGCGGAAATCGATCTGGCGCCCTTCCCCGTCGTTGGCAATGCCTTTATCGAAGATTTGGTAGAACAGGTTGAGTACGTCCGGGTCAGCTTTTTCAACTTCATCAAGCAACACGACGGAGTACGGCTTTTGACGCACGGCTTCGGTTAGCATGCCGCCTTCCCCGTAACCGACATAACCGGGTGGCGCACCTATCAGGCGCGAGACGGTATGCTTTTCCTGAAACTCCGACATGTTGATCGTGGTGATGAAACGATCACCTCCGTATAGCAAATCCGCGAGCGCCAGCGCGGTTTCGGTCTTGCCGACGCCACTCGGGCCGACCAGCAGAAATACCCCCACCGGCGCATCAGGCTTGTTGAGGCCAGCGGCAGCCGCGCGCATTGATCTATCCAGTGCCTGGATGGCTTGTTCCTGGCCGCGAATACGATTACGCAGGTCGGTGGCAAAACTGGCGATTCTGGTGTTGTGCTCACGGGCCAGTTGCGCCAACGGCACACCGGTCCAGGCGCTGATCACTTCGGCTACCAAACGCGGGCATACTTCAAAACTCACCAGACGATGTCTGGCTTGGGCAACGGTCAAAGCGCCGCGGGTTTCGCTGAGCGCGATTTCCAGAACGTCGATGCTCCGGGCCTGCTCTGCAGATGCCGCTGTCTCAGTGACGGCAGCTTCTCGCGCCGTGGCCAATTGCTGACGCAGCTCCAGCAGTCGCTCGGCCAGATCCTTTTGCTGGCTCCACAGGAGCTCCAGCTCGGCATCTTCATCTTCAATCTGGGCAAGACGCTCTTGAAGAGCCGATAACGCTTGGTGATCAATCGGCAATCCGGCCTCGGCATCCCGTCGCAGAGCCTGATGCTGCCGTTCCCCTTCGGCCCGCTCGCCACGCAAATGCTCCAGACATTGCGGGGCAGCAGACAGACTGATTCGGACACGGGCGCATGCAGTGTCGAGGACATCAACCGCCTTGTCCGGCAACTGACGTCCTGTCAAATACCGCGCAGACAATTCAGCCGCCGCCACCACAGCGTCATCGCGCAGGTAAATACCGTGGCTCTTCTCATACACTGCCGCCAGTCCACGAAGGATCGTCACCGCTTCGCTGATGGTTGGCTCATGCAATTGCACGGATTGGAAACGTCGGGCCAGCGCCGGGTCTTTCTCGAAATATTTCTTGTACTCCGTCCAGGTAGTGGCTGCGATAGTGCGCAACTCGCCACGGGCCAGGGCCGGTTTAAGCAAGTTGGCCGCATCGGTGCCGCCGGTATTGCCTCCCGCGCCGATCAGCGTATGGGCTTCGTCAATGAACAGAATCACCGGACTCGGCGAGGCGTTGATTTCGTCGATCACCCCCTTGAGCCGCCGCTCGAACTCACCTTTGACGCTGGCACCGGCCTGCAGTAATCCCATGTCCAGGGACAACAGCTCGACCCCTTGCAACACCGGCGGTACTTCACCGGCAACGATCCGCAAGGCCAGGCCTTCGACCAAGGCCGTTTTTCCGACACCCGCTTCGCCGACCACGATAGGATTGTTTTTGCGGCGACGGGCGAGGATGTCGATCATCTGACGAATCGCGGTGTCGCGGCACAACACCGGGTCCAGTTTGCCGTCACGGGCTTGCTGAGTCAGGTTGTGAGTGAAGCGCTCCAGCAACGACTCACCGGAAGGGACGGACTTGCTATTGGCCGGCTGTTCGATCCGGGACAACGCGAATTCCTTGAGTCGCTCAATGTTCAGCCTGGCCAGCAACAACTGGTAGCGGCTGCCGGCGTAGCGCATCGGATTGCGAAGCAGCGAGAGGATCAACGCTGCCTGCCCAACCTCGCTCTGCCCCAATTCGAGGTTCGCTACCAGCAAGGCGTCCTGCAGCCATTGCACCAGTTCCGGGGCGAATACCGGATTGCGCGAGGCGCTGTGCTCGACTCGCAATCGCAACGCGGCCGTCAGCTCACCTGCCTCTATTTCTGCGT
This sequence comes from Pseudomonas sp. NFX224, assembly GCF_048565165.1. Taxonomy (NCBI): domain Bacteria; kingdom Pseudomonadati; phylum Pseudomonadota; class Gammaproteobacteria; order Pseudomonadales; family Pseudomonadaceae; genus Pseudomonas; species Pseudomonas sp. NFX224. The sequence continues at coordinate 2,873,540 of NZ_CP183416.1, forward strand.
CCTGCAGGGCACGGCAGAGCAAACCTCGCGGACGCTCCAGCAACGCCAGCAGCAAATCCTCAACGAGGATCTTGCTGCCGCCCCGCGCGACGCAGCGTTCAGCAGAACTTTCCAGATCACGACGACTGTCGGCGTCCAGCGCCTGGATAAGTTGTTGCAGGTCCACGTTGATCATTGCTCACATCCTTAATGAATTTTTGCTGTTCAGGGTCACCACGCCATCGGCGTGTTCTCGGCCCAGCCAGCTGGTCCAGCCCAGAAGACAGGCGTTCTGTCTACCGATGCGCAACTCGTGGACTTCTTCCTGGCGCAGAACCAGACGAATGTCGTAATCGAGCGGATCGCGAAGGGTGAATCGCACCAACGCACACAACGGCTGATAGCCGAACCCGATCGGCAGGAATTCATGGAAACGGTGCCAGTCGAGCTCGCGTACATGAATCCGGAATTTTCCGCTGCGATCGCGAACGTGTTCGCCCAGCACGAGGTCTTCGCCGAGATTGCTGTTGGCGCGCCCAAGTCGATTGCGTTGCTCGTCGAGAATCTCGACACGACGCTCGATGCATTGCTCGATGGTCAGTTCGGCATGCTTGAAGTAGTAACGTAGAACGGCCTCGATCAATGCTGCTGAATGTGCCCGCAGACTGAGCAGACCGAGGTACGGCAGCAGGCGCTTCCAGTTCAGCTCCCGGGCCTTGCGAATTTCTTCGCCACCAAGTCCGATCAGGGCAAACAGCTGCGAAGAAAATGAATCAAGAGCACCACTCTGGAACCCTGCGTGATACCGGTACTTGCACCAGATCGGCCACATCAGCCGCTGTAACCGGTGATGAAAGAGATCGAGAAAGTTACGGGTCAGATTGCCTTCTTCGCCGTTATTCAATGCCTGTTCGGCATAGAACGCCGGCAGCGGTGAACCGGAACCCACCAGGCTCATCAGGTTAAAACGTAACCGCGCACGCACCTGACCGTGCTCCTCGAAGAACTCCACGCGATCCACGTCACAACCGGGAAAACCCAGGCTTGGATTGGCCTGGAACTCCAGCTGATCGTATAGATCGTCTTCACTCAGGCTCGGATGTATCTCGCGCAGACGCTCAACCACCAGTCGCACGGCCTGGAACAGCGAATACTCACGAATTGCCCGGCTCAGCCCACTCAAAGCAGGGGCTGAAGACCCATGCGGGGTGCCCATTGATACACCTCTCCTTGTGTGCTGATGACCCGCAACTCGTGATACGAATTGAGGCTGGCGTAAAGCGCGAAAAACTCGTTGAGTACCGAAGCAAACACGAACAGATCGCCTTCGCCGATATACCCCTGTGGATCGATGGTCAGCTCGGTACGCAATCCACGTACTGGTAGTCCACGATGCAATCTGTCGACGTGCTGGTGCTTGATCGACTTCAAGCCGCCGAGCAGTCTTTTGCTGATGTTTTCAGCGTGCTGGTCGTAATAGCGCGGCAAGTCGTAGGTTTCGAGAATCAGCTTCAACGCATTGACGTCAGCCAGGGACAGGTAGTTGAGCGACATGTTGCTGATCAGCTTCCAGAGAAAGTCTTTATTGATCGGCGGCGCAAAGCATGAAGTGACTGAAGTGATGTTGCGGAAACTAAGGAACTCCGGCGTCTGCTCGCAAGACTGGGTGATGTCACCGAGCTTCAACTTGCGCGGCAGGTTCTGGTTGGTACACATCAGCTCGATCGAGAGCGTTTCCTGGACGTCGGAGTGTCGAATGCCGAAGCTCAGATAGGTATCGAGGCCATCGTGCAACAAGGAGGAGCGCTGGCGGACGCTGTAATGCGGACGGCTGGCCGGGACATCGAAACTGGGATCGTGTTCAAAGGATTCGAACGGCACATATTCCCGATTTCCCAGGCCACTCGGCCTCCATCCGGTGACTTTTTCTACCGAAAACACACCACAGTTTTCCAAGTCGTACCCGGCTGGCAAGAGCAAGTGTTCATCCTGCTTTCCATCGAGACGCACAGGCAGCGCATCGTGCGTGAACAGGTTCACGATCGGCGTGCAGTGAAGTTTTATGTTATCCAGGGTCGGGCGCAGTCGCTGCAATTCGCTCTTGCGAATATCAAAGCGCAATTCCAGTCCGCGCACTTGCTTGATGCAGTCCTCAGACAGGCTCTTGAGCAGGTCGAGGCCGTTGATATCGACGAACAGGAACTTGTCCTGAAAAGCGAAATACTCCTGCAGGTAGCGATAACCACGGAAGGTATTCAGCGGGTACGGCACCAGCGCCTCTTCTTCGGCAAACCCCACCGATTGCACGCGGTCACCCGGTAACCTGAGTGCCATCGGCATGTCGTTCACGCCAGCGATTGGGTTGCCGGCGTCGTCCAGCGGAATCAGTTCGATGCCTTGCAGATGACGCAGCAAGCTCAAGTACAGCATCTGGCTGATGTAGCGTTCGCCCGTAAAGTGCAGACGCAAACGATTCAAAGCCAGCTCACCAAGATGGCCGTCAGCGTTCATCTCCAGCCGCAGACTCAACAGCGATCCATCGCCCTTGACCGAATAATTCATCCCGACAAGGTCCAGCGCTGACACCTCGGTCAAGTAGCACGTGCGGAAACGGCAACGCACGCCTTCGATCGGTACACTCTCCACCGGTGTATCAAGGTCAACCACAAATGCCGGTTCCGCGCGCGTCAGCGGAGCGAATTGCAAAATGCTGAACGCCGGTAGCGGTCGCATATAGTTGGGCCACAGCAATTGCATCAACGAATGACTCAGCTCCGGCAATTCGTCGTCGAGCTTCTGTCGCAGACGTCCGGTCAAAAACGCAAAGCCTTCAAGCAACCGCTCCACGTCGGGATCGCGCCCGGCCTGCCCCAGGTAGGGGGCCAATGCCGGGCTGCGCTCAGCGAATCGACGACCTGACTGGCGGAGCGCGGTGAGCTCACTTTGGTAGTAGTGGTTAAAGGACATAGGTAATTCCGCTTGTCATTGGCTGACCTTGACTTGACCGCTGCCATGCAGGCACGCCGCAAAGCTGACCTGACGCTTGATACCGTCGATTTCCAGCAGACCTTCGATGCTGAAGGACAGCCGCAGTTGATCGTCGTTACGCGGACCGGAAGAGACACGTACGTTGCTAAGGCGCGGCTCGTAAGCCTCGATGAAACGTTCGATGGCCAAGCGAGCTTGATTCAAGGATTCGTGAAGACTCAGGCGCATATCGTTGAGATCGGGTAATCCATAATCGGGCAGTGTCTGCACACTGCCCGCACGGGTGCTGAGCATCTTGGCCAGGTGGGCAGCCACAGACGCCGTAGCGGAGTTTTCGCGACTCCAGCCAACACGTTTTTGCGTGTCGCCATTCAGGCGTTCGAAGAGGCTGCCGTATCCGCTCATGAGTCAGTTCCGATTACTCTTTGTCCAGTTTGCCAACCAGGGAGAGGGTGAAATCAGCTCCCATGTACTTGAAGTGCGGGCGCACATTGAGACTGACGCGGTACCAGCCTGGCTCGCCGTCGACATCGCTGACGATGACCTGCGCAGCGCGCAATGGCCGACGACCGCGGACTTCGGCGCTCGGGTTTTCCTGATCCGCTACGTACTGGCGAATCCACTTGTTGAGTTCCAGTTCGAGGTCGGTACGTTCTTTCCACGACCCCAATTGCTCTCGTTGAAGAACTTTCAAATAGTGGGCCAGTCGATTGACGATCATCATGTAAGGCAACTGAGTGCCGAGTTTGTAATTCAGCTCGGCAACCTTGCCTTCCGCGCTGATGCCGAAGTGCTTTGGCTTCTGCACGGAACTGGCGGAAAAGAATGCTGCGTTGTCGCTACCCTTGCGCATCGTCAGGGCTATGAATCCCTCCTCGGCCAGTTCGTATTCACGACGGTCGGATACCAGCACTTCGGTCGGGATCTTGGTTTCGATTTCGCCCATGCTTTCGAAGTGGTGCAATGGCAGATCTTCCACTGCGCCGCCGCTCTGCGGACCGATGATGTTCGGGCACCAGCGGAACTTGGCGAAGCTGTCGGTCAGTCGGGTGCCGAACGCGTAAGCCGTATTTCCCCATAAATAGTGTTCGTGGCTATTGGCGACGGTTTCTTTGTAAGCGAACGATTTCACCGGGTTTTCTTCCGGGTCATAGGGATTGCGCAGCAGGAAGCGCGGTACCGTCAGCCCAAAGTAACGCGCGTCTTCCGACTGACGGAAACTCTGCCATTTGGCAAATTGCGGGCCTTCGAAGTGATCTTTCAGATCCTTCAGATTCGGCAGATCGTTGAAGCTCTCCAGCCCGAAGAACGTCGGACCCGCCGCGGCGATGAAAGGCGCATGGGACATGCAGGCAACGCTGGAAACGTACTGCATCAGTTTCACGTCCGGCGAGCTCGGAGACATGAAGTAGTTGGCGATGATTGCCCCTACCGGTTGCCCACCGAACTGACCGTATTCTGCGGTGTAGATGTGCTTGTAAAGACCAGCCTGCATCACTTCAGGCGAATCTTCGAAGTCGTCCAGCAAGTCTTCCTTGGATACGTTGAGGATTTCTATCTTGATGTTTTCGCGAAAGTCAGTGCGATCCACCAACAACTGCAGACCACGCCACGAGGATTCCAGCGCCTGAAAGGCCGGGTGGTGGAGGATTTCATCCATTTGCCGGCTGAGTTTGCTGTCGATCTCGGCAATCATCCGGTCGACCATGGCCTTTTTTACCGGTTCTCCATTGTTCGTCGGCTTGAGCAGTTCTTCGATAAACGCCGATACACCGCGTTTGGCAATGTCATAGGCTTCGTCGGCCGGATTCAGGCGGGTTTCGGCAATGATGCTGTCGAGAATGCTGAATTCGCTGCGCTGGTCATTCTGTTGCGGTGCTGTGTTCGTACTCATGTGGCTTCCTTGACTGATGGATGACTCAGGCTTGCTCGACGCTGGAATTCAGTCCCAACTCGCCTAACACGCGATTGCGGGATTCGTCGTCTGCCAGAACACCCTCAATGGCTTTGCGAAATGCAGGCGTGTTGCCGAGTGGCCCCTTTAGGGCTATCAGCGCGTTGCGCAACTCCATCAGTTTTTTCAGTTCAGGCACTTGATCGACCAGGCTGGCCGGATTGAAATCCTTCATCGAGCCGACGCGCAGATCCACGGCCAGCTCTTCGCAGGTAGTTTCATCCTGAAGCCGATTCGGTACGCTCAAGGTCACCTGCAGGTCTTGCTTGGCCAGCACTTCGTCAAAGGTCATCTTGTCGATGCTGATCGGCTTGCGATCTTCAACCTTGCGTTCGTCTTTACGATGGGTGTAATCACCGATTGCAAGTATTTTCAGTGGCAGTTCGATCTCTTCCTGCGCACCACCGGTGGCAGGCTTGAAAGTCACATTGATGCGTTCCTTCGGGGCTACCGAGCCTTCTTTGGCCATGGCAATTCTCCTTGCGGTTGTGGCCCGTAGGCCTATTCGAGTACCACTTCAAGATCGAGGTGGCACAGCCGGCGATAAATCTCGTCCTTGCATTCGCGCACCGCATGGTTCTGCGGCAATAACTCACAGCAGCCATGCAGCAGGCGCAGCACTTCCAACGCGAGTTCGGGCTCCCAGGCGTGCAAGCCTGAGCCCTGTAGCGTTTGGTCTAGAGTTTCGAGTTGGGTCTTGGCCAGTTCGTACTTCTTGGCCAGAAAGCACAGCCGGGCGAGGGTGAATTGCCAGAAGAACCGGGCACGGCCACCTTGGGCGGTGTGCAAGCCTTGTTTGAGAATCTGCACCGCAGCCTTGAGCCCATCCTTGCGCAGGATCGGTTGGGCGTCGTCCAGGGCCTGCTCCCAGGCTGGTTGGGTTGTCGGGTCTTCTACAGGGTGTGCTGTGCAGGGACTTTGCAGATGCGGCATGACGTGAGCATTGACCCATGCGCGAGTGGCCGGATCGGCGAAAGGAACGCCATCATGGAAACGCAATTCGAGGATGCCGGGCAGACGTTGAATCAGTAACGCTAGATGGATCTCCACTTCGCGCATGGCCAATTCTGCATTCAGGCCCTGAAGACATTCCCAAACCATTCGCTGTCCATCAAACCAGAATGGCGCCTTTGACAGGCTCGGCTCCAACTCCACAAGCAAATCGGCGTGCCGGGCCAGATCGTAATGCTCCTGAAAGAACCTGAGCCGGTCGGCAGGTAGCCCGCGCAGTGCCGTGATCCGTTCGCAATTGCGATCGGGTAGCGTGTCGACAGGCAGCCAGAGCAGCGTACGATTCAGACGCAATGCACGCAGGTCAGTGGCCTTTTGCTTAAGCCACCAGACGCACAGTGGCCGCGCGCTGTCCTGCTGAGCACGCAAGGCTTTATGGGCTTCTTTTTCGTTATTGATGGGCGCGCAAGGATTGAACAAATGCGTGGCAGCCTGTTTGACCTGAGCCACTGCAGCCTCCACCACACCGGCGGACGGCTGATGCTCGACTGCCCGATGCACCAGGTTTTGCAGACGACGGGAAAGCGGTAGCAGCAAAGGCGCATCGTCACCGAGGTGTGACGTGAAAATGGCATCAAGCCCTTCCAGATGCTCCACCAAACAGCGGAACAATGGCAGTTGCTCCTTGATCGCGACGTTCTCGTTCAGTACCTGTTCAAGGCGCTGCGTAAGCCAACTAATCGCGGCAGCACGGGTACGGGGTTTGCTCGGGTAAACATCGGCCCAACGACTTTTGCACAGGCGGTGCAGCAAACCGAGTCCAGCCACCAGCCCCTGAAAGGATTCGCACTGATACAAGGCCCACGTCAGCCAAACGCTGACCCGCAAATCCTTGGATTGGGTTCGCAGCAATCTTTCGCAGTTTTCGCGGACTTTGAGCCAGTCGATTTGACTGCTTTCGTGTATGGACTGGAGTTTGCCCAGTTCACGCTCCAGCGCTTCATATTCAATCGAAAAGCGAACATCCCCGCCCACGAAACTCTCTTCGGAAACGGAGACTTCAGCAAGTTCAAGGTAATGAGCGGAAAGTTTGCCTGAGTAAGACATCCATGGCCTTTTTTTGAAAATGACGGTCATTCGTCAATGGGAATTGCACTGGAGCCAGCCTTTGGAGCTGAATCGGCGCAAAGCATGACAAAAATAGAAAGTGAAAAATGTAGGACGCTTCTGAAAATGCAATCAGATGAGAAAGTTAGTTAGAAACCTCTCGTATTTTGTTGCACTTTTAGTATGAGTAATGTCCGACACTGACTCATGAAAAAAGATGCAACATTATGAAATTGAGGGAATTTCTGACTTAAGCAAAAGAACCTTCCTACGCAATTCATTTCAATGAACTGATAGCGCTCTTCTACAATTAACGCAGACACAAGACTTGCAAGGTTCGTGTCTGAAGTTTTGTTTTAACCACCAGTAGCTCAAGGGCGAGCCAATGAAAAGCAAAAGGATGAGCATATGTTTGCACCGCTCAACACAGCCCATTTCACCCTTCAAATTCCAACCGTTCGAAACGATCTCAAAGTGCTGGCATTTGAAGGCATTGAAACCATCAGCTCTTTGTATTCAATCGAAATAAATCAGGTCAGCGAATGCCCTGATATTGATCTGGAGGGCCTGCTCGGGCAGCCGGCGTTTCTCCAGTTCGGTCCCAACGAAAAAGGTCAACTGTCGTTGGTGTAGTTGCGCATCATGCGTGAGCTGGCGGTTAAGCATGATGTTCCCTTCAAGGCCTTGCGTCTCGCCATCGACCTCTCCCATTACTGAGAGGAAAAGCGAAATAGGCAAAAGGGATTTGTGACGCAGAGGTGTTGCAAGGCATGGCAGAAAACGCAAACCTTGCCCAGCAACCTATATCAGAACCAAGATCAATCAAGCCATGTGTACGCTAGATCGGATACACGGAGTCAGTAGAGAAAACTCTTCGCGAGCTGACTCGTTCCAACAGGGAAATGCATTCCAATGTAGGAGCGAGCCTGCTCGCGATAGCGGACTTTCAGGCGTAGCGTATCAAGCCCCAGGAACAAAGTGCTTCTGCGCAGTACCACGGGCAATCAGGCGGGAGATGTAGTCGAGTTTTTGCGCGTCCTGATCGACGAAGCGGAAGGTCAGTTGCAGCCATTCGCTGTCGGGTTTCTGTTCGTGGGCGACGATCGCGTGCAGGTAGCCGTTGAGGCGGGCGGTTTCAGCGTTGTCACCCTGCTCCAGGTCGAGCACGGCGCTGTCGAGGACTTGCGGCAGGGTGTCGGCGCGCTTGACCACCAGCAGCGCTTCCTTGAGGCTCAGGGCCTTGATCACGCATTGCTGGATGCCGTTCGGCAGGCGCAGTTGGCCCTGCCCACGTCCACCTCCGACTGCAGCAGAGGCAGCGGCCACCGGTGCTTTAACCGGTGGGCTATTAAGCAAACCCCGGGACGGTGCAGCGGCAGGCGCAGCAGGCGTAGCCGCAACCACGGCAGGCTTGCCGCCGGTCAAAGCGCTCAGGGAATCGTTACCGAAGGCCGGGCTGGTTTTGGTCGCCGCGACGTTGATCAAAGCGTCGAGCTTGCCGACCTTGTGCAGCGCCTGCTTGACCTTGGTGAGCAGTTGTTCGTTGGTGAACGGCTTGCTGACGTAACCGGAGACACCGGCCTGGATCGCCTGTACGACGTTCTCTTTGTCGCCACGGCTGGTCACCATCACGAACGGCATGCCTTTGAGGTTGTCTTGCTCGCGGCACCAAGTCAGCAGTTCCAGCCCGGACATCTCCGGCATTTCCCAGTCGCACAGAACCAGGTCGAACGCTTCCTTCACCAACATGGCCTGAGCCTTTTTGCCATTGACGGCATCTTCGATCCGCATGCCCGGGAAATAGTTACGCAGGCACTTCTTCACCAGGTCACGAATGAACGAAGCATCGTCCACGACCAACACACTGACCTTACTCATCCATAACCCCTTTAAAAAATCCCGGCAAGCATACCGCTTTGCTGATGGCACATTGCCAAAAACCTTCAGTCACGCCGGACTTTTCGTTCGCGGGGTGCTGCTTTACGAATTCGTGGAGCGCAAATAAAAACGCCCGGCCAAAAGGCCGGGCGCTTTACTTGGGCAATCTTACTTATCGTCAGCTTTGCCCGGAACATTAGCGGTTTCGCCGCTTGTTCCTTCAACTTCTTCTTTCATGCGCTTGAGGCCCAGGTGACGCACGTCGGTGCCGCGCACCAGGTAAATCACCAGTTCCGAGATATTGCGCGCGTGGTCGCCGATGCGCTCCAGCGAACGCAACACCCAGATAATGCTCAAGACCCGCGAGATAGAGCGTGGGTCTTCCATCATGTAGGTCGCCAGCTCACGCAGGGCAGTCTTGTATTCGCGGTCGATGATCTTGTCGTACTGCGCCACTGACAGCGCCAGGTCGGCGTCGAAGCGGGCAAACGCGTCCAGCGCATCGCGAACCATGTTGCGCACCTGGTCGCCGATGTGGCGAACCTCGACGTAACCGCGCGGCGCTTCGCCTTCTTCGCACAACTGGATAGCGCGACGGGCGATCTTGGTCGCTTCGTCACCGATGCGCTCCAGATCGATCACCGACTTGGAGATGCTGATGATCAGGCGCAAGTCGGACGCTGCCGGCTGACGACGGGCCAGAATGCGCAGGCATTCTTCGTCGATGTTGCGTTCCATCTGGTTGATCTGGTCGTCGATCTCGCGCACCTGCTGGGCCAGGCCGGAATCGGCCTCGATCAGCGCGGTCACCGCGTCGTTGACCTGTTTCTCGACCAGCCCGCCCATAGCCAGGAGGTGGCTGCGCACTTCCTCAAGCTCGGCGTTGAACTGCGCGGAAATGTGGTGGGTAAGGCCTTCTTTACTAATCATGTTGGCGTCCTTGGAGCGTCCGGTAAGGTGCGGTGGGCCGCAGCGTCAGTTCAGTGAACAACCACAGCTTCCTAGCCGTAGCGACCGGTGATGTAGTCTTCGGTCTGCTTCTTCGCCGGATTGGTGAACAGGGTATCGGTGTCGCCGAATTCCACCAGTTTGCCCATGTACATGAACGCCGTGTAGTCGGAAACCCGCGCGGCCTGTTGCATGTTGTGGGTCACGATGACGATGGTGAATTTCGATTTCAGTTCGTAGATCAGCTCTTCGACTTTCAGCGTGGAGATCGGGTCGAGTGCCGAGCACGGTTCGTCGAGCAGCAGCACTTCAGGTTCCACGGCAATGGTGCGCGCGATCACCAGACGTTGCTGCTGACCACCGGACAGGCCCAGTGCCGACTCGTGCAGACGGTCTTTGACTTCGTCCCACAACGCCGCGCCTTTGAGCGCCCACTCCACGGCTTCGTCGAGTACACGCTTCTTGTTGATGCCCTGGATGCGCAGGCCGTAGACCACGTTCTCGTAGATGGTTTTCGGGAACGGGTTCGGCTTCTGGAACACCATGCCGACGCGACGACGCAGTTCGGCCACGTCTTCACCCTTGCGGTAGATGTTGTTGCCGTACAGGTTGATCTCGCCTTCGACGCGGCAGCCATCGACCAGGTCGTTCATGCGGTTGAAGGTCCGCAGCAGCGTGGACTTGCCGCAGCCGGACGGGCCGATGAAGGCGGTCACGCGCTGTTTCGGAATGTTCATGCTGACGTCGTACAGCGCTTGCTTGTCGCCGTAGAACAGGCTCAGGCCCGGCACTTCGATGGCCACGGTTTCCTGCTCAAGGCTCAGGCTCTGTTTGTCGCGGCCCAGGGCTGACATGTTGATGCCGTGGGTATGTGTTTCGTGCTGCATGGGAGGCTCCCTGTGCTAACAAATTCGGTTCGTTTTTTGTGGGAGCCCGCCTGCTGGCTCCCACATAGAAATCATTGCTTCTGCTAATTAGCTATCCAGCGCCTTGTACTTCTCGCGCAGGTGGTTACGGATGTACACCGCCGACAGGTTCAACGTCGCGATCACCAGCACCAGCAGCAACGCCGTGGCGTACACCAGCGGTCGTGCGGCCTCAACGTTCGGGCTCTGGAAGCCGACGTCATAAATGTGGAAGCCCAAGTGCATGATCTTCTGGTCCAGGTGCAGGTACGGATAGTTGCCATCCACCGGCAGCGACGGCGCCAGTTTCACCACACCCACCAGCATCAGCGGCGCCACTTCACCGGCGGCACGGGCCACCGCGAGGATCATGCCGGTCATCATCGCCGGGCTGGCCATTGGCAACACGATTTTCCACAAGGTTTCAGCCTTGGTCGCGCCGAGGGCCAACGAGCCTTCACGCACGGTGCGAGGAATCCGCGCCAGACCTTCTTCCGTGGCCACGATCACCACCGGCACCGCCAGCAATGCCAGGGTCAACGAAGCCCACAGCAGACCCGGCGTGCCGAAGGTCGGAGCCGGCAGCGCTTCCGGGAAGAACAAGCGGTCGAGCGAGCCGCCCAACACGTAAACGAAGAAGCCCAGACCGAACACGCCGTACACGATGGCCGGGACACCTGCCAGGTTGTTCACCGCAATGCGAATCACACGGGTCAGGGTGTTCTGCTTGGCGTATTCACGCAGGTACACCGCCGCCAACACGCCGAACGGGGTCACGATCATCGCCATGATCAACGTCATCATCACGGTGCCGAAGATCGCCGGGAAAATCCCGCCTTCGGTGTTCGCCTCACGCGGGTCGTCGCTCAGGAATTCCCAGACCTTGCTGAAGTAGAAACCGATCTTGGTGAAGGTGCCCATCGCGTTTGGCTGGTAGGCGTGAACCACTTTGCCCAGGCCGATTTCGATCTCTTTACCGTTGGCATCACGAGCAGTCAAAGCGTCGCGGTTGAACTGTGCGTGCAAATCACTCAGACGTGCTTCGACATCCTGGTAGCGAGCGTTGAGTTCAGCGCGCTCGGATTCCATGTCCGCTTGCGCGGCAGCATCGAGCTTGCCTTCCAGTTCCAGCTTGCGACTGTGCAGACGGATGCGTTCGAGACCGGCGTTGATCGCACCGATGTCGACCTTTTCCAGGGTCTTGAGCTGAGCGGCCAACTGGTTCACGCGGTCGATTCGCGCTTGCAGCTCGGGCCATGCAGCCTCGCCTTCGGCGATGACCTTGCCGTCCTGTTTGACGTTGACCAGGTAACCGTAGAAGTTGCCCCACTCGCGACGCTCGATAGCCATCAGTTCGACGGGCGTCTTCTGGTTGGTCAGCCACTCGCCGACGATCCAGGTGAAGTCGTTGCCGTTCAAGTCACGGTTGCCGACCTTGATCAGCTCGCGGGTCATGAATTCCGGGCCCTGGTCAGGCACCGGCAAACCGGCGCTTTTCAGGCGGGCACGCGGCACTTCTTCTTTCTGTACGATTTCGCCGATCACCAGGTGATTGGCCTGGCCCGGCACGTCGTAGCTGGCGTGCACCAGATCCGCCGGCCAGAAGTGACCCAGGCCACGCACGGCAATCACCGCCAGCAGGCCAATGGTCATGATGACCGCGATGGACACCGCGCCACCGCTGATCCAGACGCCGGGGGCGCCGCTCTTGAACCATCCTTTCAGGGAGTTCTGTTTCACAGACTTCTACCTTTCTTAAAGCGACGAGTATTTCTTGCGCAGACGCTGACGAATCAGTTCCGCGAGGGTGTTCATGACGAAGGTGAACAACAGCAACACCAGCGCCGAGAGGAACAGCACGCGGTAGTGGCTGCCGCCGACTTCCGACTCCGGCATTTCCACCGCGACGTTGGCGGCCAGGGTGCGCAGGCCTTCGAACAGGTTCATTTCCATGACCGGGGTGTTACCGGTGGCCATCAACACGATCATGGTTTCACCGACCGCACGGCCCATGCCGATCATCAGCGCCGAGAAGATGCCCGGGCTGGCCGTCAGGATCACCACGCGAGTCATGGTCTGCCACGGCGTGGCGCCGAGGGCCAGGGAGCCGAGGGTCAGGCCGCGAGGCACGCTGAACACGGCGTCTTCGGCGATCGAGTAGATGTTCGGGATCACCGCGAAGCCCATGGCCAGACCGACCACCAGTGCGTTGCGCTGGTCGTAGGTGATGCCCAGGTCGTGGGAGATCCACATGCGCATGTCACCGCCGAAGAACCAGTTCTCCATGAACGGGCTCATGTACAGCGAGAGCCAGCCCACGAACAGGATCACTGGAATCAGCAGCGCACTTTCCCAACCGTCCGGCACTCTCAGGCGGATCGATTCAGGCAGGCGACTGAAGGCGAAACCCGCCACCAGAATGCCGATCGGCAGCAACATCAACAGGCTGAAGATGCCCGGCAAATGCCCTTCCACATACGGTGCGAGGAACAGACCGGCGAAGAAACCGAGGATCACCGTCGGCATCGCTTCCATCAACTCGATCACCGGCTTGACCTTGCGGCGCATGCCCGGGGCCATGAAGTACGCGGTGTAGATCGCAGCGGCAACGGCCAGAGGCGCAGCCAGCAGCATGGCGTAGAACGCAGCTTTCAACGTACCGAAGGTCAGCGGCGACAGGCTGAGCTTGGGTTCGAAGTCCGTGTTGGCAGCGGTCGATTGCCAGACGTATTTAGGTTCGTCGTAGTTTTCGTACCAGACTTTGCTCCACAACGCGCTCCACGACACTTCCGGGTGCGGGTTGTCGAGCAGCAACGGTTGCAGCTTGCCACCGGCTTCCACGATCACACGGTTAGCCCGTGGCGACAGACCGAACAGGCCCTGGCCGTCGACAACCGGGTCGACCAGCAAAGTGCGGTGCGCGGTACTGTGGAACACGCCGAGCTTGCCGGAGGCGTCCAGTGCAATGAAGCCCTTGCGGCGTTCTTCGGCGGTGATTTCAACGATAGGCGTGGTGCCCATCTGGAACGTACGGATCTGCTTCAGGCGCTGTTCGCCATCCGGGTCGCGGGCCATGAACCACTGGGCCAGGCCACCTTTGGAGTCACCCAGGATCAGCGAGATACCGCCAACCAGTTGAGTACTGGCAGTGATTTCAGCCTCGCCGTTTTCCAGCAGTTTGTAGCGACCGTTGAGGCTCTTGTCGCGCAGGCTGAAGACGTCGGCCTGGGCACGACCGTTAATCACGTACAACCACTGCTGACGCGGGTCAACGAAGATGTTCTTCACCGGCTCGGTCATTTGCGGCAGATCAATGCGCTTCTGCTCGTTGGTGATTTCGCCGGTCATCATGTTTTCTTCGCTGGTCAGCGACAGAACATTGAGTTGCGAACCGGTGGAACCGACCAGCATCAGGGTCGTGTCGGTGGCGTTGAGGCTGACGTGTTCCAACGCACCGCCGGATTCGTTGAGCGCAATCGGGGATTCGCCGTACGGATATTCGATGGCTGGCGAGATGGTTTTCTTGCCGTCCGGGTAGCTGACTTTATACGTGTGGCGGAACACCAGTGCCTGACCGTTGGACAAGCCCACGGCTACCAGTGGATGACCTGGCTGGTCTTCACCGATGGAGGTTACGGTAGTACCGGCCGGAACAGGCAGATCGACGCGCTTGAGTTCAGCGCCACTGTCGATATCGAAGAACAATGCCTGACCCTTGTCGGAAACCCGCATCGCCACCTGGTTCTGCTCTTCGAGCGAGATCATCAGTGGCTTGCCGGCGTCCTGCATCCAGGCTGGGGTGATCGCATCTTTCGCAGTCAGGCTGGCACCCTGGAACAGGGGTGCAACGACGTAAGCGAGGAAGAAGAAGATCAGTGTGATGGCTGCCAGTACCGCCAGGCCGCCGATGAGGACGTACCAGCGAGTGAAGCGATCCTTGAGCGCGCGAATGCGGCGCTTGCGTTGCAACTCAGGCGTATTGAAATCAATTCGCTTGGGGGGATTAGTAGTCATGTTGGAATTGGCCAGATCATTCATTCGCACACCCTAGCGATCCTGTATGACAGAAAGATGACAGTGCAGTGACGCAACAAATCCGCCGCTGGCGGTAACCAGCAGTGGATAGGGAATTTGGGGGGTGTAGGGGCGGCTCCTGCCTGCCCCCACGTGAGTCCGGGGTTAAACCCCCCGACTCAATTTGTTACTTTTTTGCGACTTCAGCGCCGCCTTCTTGCAGACCCAGGTCAGCCAGTGCTTTTGCAGCAACCTTGGCTGGCAACGGGATGTAACCGTCTTTCACTACAACTTCCTGGCCCTGTTTCGACAGAACCAGTTTCACGAACTCGGCTTCCAGCGGGGCCAGAGGCTTGTTCGGGGCTTTGTTGACGTAAACGTAGAGGAAACGCGACAGCGGATACTTGCCGTTCAGGGCGTTTTCTTCGGTGTCTTCGATGAAGTCCTGGCTGCCTTTCTTGGCCAGGGCCACAGTCTTCACGCTAGCAGTCTTGTAGCCGATGCCCGAGTAACCGATGCCGTTCAGCGAGGAGCTGATCGACTGCACGACCGAAGCCGAACCTGGTTGTTCGTTCACGTTTGGCTTGTAGTCGCCTTTGCACAGGGCTTCTTCTTTGAAGTAGCCATAGGTGCCGGATACCGAGTTACGACCGAACAGTTGAACTGGCTTGTTGGCCAGGTCGCCGGTCACGCCCAGGTCACCCCAGGTTTTCACGTCGGCTTTAGCGCCGCACAGACGAGTGGACGAGAAGATCGCGTCGACTTGTTCCATGGTCAGGTGCTGGATCGGGTTGTCTTTGTGTACGAATACAGCCAGGGCGTCTACTGCAACCGGGATAGCGGTTGGCTTGTAGCCGTACTTCTGCTCGAAGGCAGCCAGTTCGGTGTCCTTCATCTTGCGGCTCATCGGGCCCAGGTTGGAGGTGCCTTCAGTCAGCGCAGGTGGCGCAGTGGCAGAGCCAGCGGCCTGAATCTGGATGTTTACGTTCGGGTATTCTTTTTTGTAGTTCTCAGCCCAGAGGGTCATGAGGTTGGCCAGAGTGTCGGAACCAACGCTGGACAGGTTGCCCGACACACCAGTGGTCTTGGTGTAGCTCGGGATAGCAGGGTCAACAGCGGCAACCGCGTTGGCAGTCGCAACGCCAGCAGCGACAAAAGTCATTGCCGCCATCAAACGCTTCAGTTTCATGCCTTACTCCTAGCAGATAGGGTGTGTTAAGTCGGGGCCAAGTATCAGCAGGCCGTGTGAACACTCTATGGCTGAAATATGACAATTGGATGAAAGGCCAGTATTCGGGTTTTTACTGGATGATTCGCGGCGCCCTCAATCGTCAGCAGGCTGGCCCCCACATTGAAATGCATTCCAGTGTGGGAGCCAGCCTGCTGGCGATTGGGCCGGTACAGACGATAAAAAAGTCGAAATCAGCGCCCCTTCTTCCAGAGATACGCCCCCACCACAATTCCGACCCCACACAGTACCGCCACATAATAGGCAGGCCCCATCGGGCTCTCTTTGAGCAACAGGCTGACGATCATCGGCGTCAAACCACCGAAAATCGCGTAGGCGACGTTGTAGGAGAACGACAGACCGCTGAAGCGCACCACCGGCGGGAATGCCTTGACCATCACGTACGGCACCGCGCCGATGGAGCCGACCAGCAGACCGGTCAGCGCGTACAGCGGGAACAGCCAGTCGGGATGATCGGCCAGGCTGTGATAGAAGGTCCAGGAACTGACCAGCAATGCAGCACAGCCAATCACGAAGACGCGTCCCGCACCGAAACGATCGGCCAGTGCGCCGGCGACGATGCAACCCACGCTCAGGAACACGATCGCCACGCTGTTCGCTTGCAGCGACGTGGTTGGCGAGAAGTGATAGACCGTCTGCAACACAGTCGGGGTCATCAGGATCAGCACCACGATGGCGGCGGACAGCAACCAGGTCAGCAGCATCGAAATGGCAATCGCACCACGATGGTCACGCAGCACCGCACGCAGCGGCACTTCTTCGGCCAGGGCCTTGCGCTGTTGCAGCTCGGCGAACACCGGGGTTTCGTGTAGCCAGCGGCGCAGGTACACCGAGAACAAGCCGAACACGCCACCCAGCAGGAACGGGATCCGCCAGGCGTAATCCGCCACTTCCACCGGGGTGTAAATGCTGTTGATCGCCGTGGCGACCAGAGAACCCAGCAGGATGCCCGCCGTCAGGCCACTGGTCAGGGTACCGCAGGCATAGCCGATATGGCGTTGCGGCACGTGTTCGGAAACGAAGACCCAGGCGCCGGGCACTTCACCGCCAATCGCCGCGCCCTGGATGACGCGCATCAGCAGCAACAGGATCGGCGCCCACATGCCGATCTGCGCGTAGGTCGGCAGCAGGCCCATGATCAGGGTCGGCACCGCCATCATGAAAATGCTCAGGGTGAACATCTTCTTGCGCCCCAGCAGGTCGCCGAAGTGCGCCATTACAATGCCACCCAGCGGCCGTGCCAGGTAGCCAGCGGCGAAGATGCCGAAGGTCTGCATCAAACGCAGCCACTCGGGCATGTCCGCCGGGAAGAACAGCTTGCCCACCACCGTGGCAAAGAACACGAAGATGATGAAGTCGTAGAACTCCAGCGCGCCGCCCAGGGCCGACAGCGATAGCGTCTTGTAGTCGTTGCGGGTCAGCGGACGCGTGGATGGGGAAGGCTGCGCGATACTTGAGGGCGCTGTGGTCATGACAAAGGCTTCTCTTATAGTCAGGTCTGCCGCCCCGACAACGCAGGCAAGGGCTCGGGCAGGTCCGGCACGATAGCAAATTGTTCGAAAAAGCACATAGAGGCGCGTAATTGACAGTCAAAATGAGAACCGGACGGTCGTCTCGGAGTCTACCGACCGATATACTCGCAACTGTGCGACGGCTTGCAAGGGTTGCTGTGCGAAAACGCCTGTCAGGTTCATAGGCGATTTCGCAGAGTTTCCCTTTAGACGCCTTATGGAAAACGTGACGAACGTAGTATGTTCGGTGCTGAATCGTTTTTCCTGAAGACGGCTACCACCAGCAGCACCAACGAAGAGTCACGGGTCAGAGGCACCCCCGGCATGATAGAGCTCGAACAAGAAGATCCGATTCCGCAAGGCGACCTGGCCCTGCAAATCACCGCGCTTCCGCGCGAAACCAACGGCTTTGGCGATATTTTCGGCGGCTGGCTGGTGGCGCAGATGGATTTGGCCGGCACCGCGATGGCCAGCAAGGTTGCCGGTGGCCGCGTAGCCACCGTTGCGATCGACCGCATGGCGTTTCTGGTGCCGGTGGCCGTGGGCGCTCAGCTCTCCTTCTATACCCAGGCACTGGAAATCGGCCGCAGCTCGATCCAGATGATGGTCGAAGTCTGGAGCGACGATCCGCTGTCCAGCGAATGGCGCAAAGTCACCGAAGCGGTATTCGTGTTCGTGGCCATCGACGGCAGCGGCCGCACCCGCTCGGTTCCGCCCAGAGCGCGTTAAAACCGGGAAGCATTAAACCCGCCGACCGATTCACGGTCCATTGCAGTCCTGTAACTGATCGAGAGCTGTCCCATGAACACGCCGAACGTTGAAGCCGTGAAACTGGATGAACTGAACTGCTGGCGCCTCCGCCACGGTCAGGCCGAATTACTGGTGGCCCAGCAAGGCGCGCACATCCTCAGTTATCAACTGGCCGGCCAACCGCCGCTGATCTGGCTCAACGATGAGGCGGTGTTCAAGACCCGCAAGAGCATCCGTGCCGGCGTGCCGGTGTGCTGGCCGTGGTTCGGCAACTTCGAACGCAACCCGCAGAGTGTGAAGGCGATGCGCGTCAGTCAGGAGCCGGCACCCGCGCACGGCCTGGTGCGGGCAATGGACTGGGAACTGGGCGGCATTGAAACTGAGGGCGAAAGCCTGAAGGTCGAATTTCTCCTGCCCTACCCCGAAGGTGGTCTGCCAGGCTGGCCGCATCAGGTGGACTTGAAGTTGAGCATTCGTCTGGATGAGCAACTGCACATCAGCCTGACCAGCCACAACGTTGGCACCGAGACGGTGACCATCAGCCAGGCGCTGCACAGCTATTTCGCCGTCAGCGATGTGCGCAACGTGCATGTCGAAGGCGTGAATGGCTTGAACTACATCGAAACGCTGGAAGACTGGAAAACCAAGAAACAATCCGGTGATCTGCGTTTTTCCGGCGAGACTGACCGCATTTATCTCGACGCCCCGCCGCTGCTGAGCATCGTCGACCCGGGCTGGGAACGACGCATCGAGTTGACCAGTACCGGTTCGCGCACCGCTGTGATCTGGAACCCATGGATCGACCGCGCCGCCGCGTTCAGTGACATGGCGAACGATGGCTGGCAGCGCATGCTATGCATCGAGACGGCGAATGTGATGGGTGATGTGGTGAGCCTGGCAGCGGGCGCCAGTCATACTTTGGGCGTGAGCGTCGGTAGCAAACCGCTTTAAGATCAAAAGATCGCAGCCTTCGACAGCGCCTACACTGATCCCTGTAGGCGCTGTCGAAGGCTGCGATCTTTTTTTGTTTGCCGATTACAAATCCGACTCTTTCACCACCCGGACTTTCGCCGCATCCAGCGCATACGCCGCATCCGCCAGGTCATTGCTGACCTTCTCGACCTTCAGCGTGCCGGTGACCCACAGCGGCGTGTAGATATCATTGAGCTTCAAACCCTTCGGATAGCGCACCAGCACCAATTGATTGGGCGGCGGTGGCGGCACGTGGATGCACGCGCCCGGATACGGCACGAGGAAAAACAATGTGCTGTTGCCCTTGGCGTCGGACTCCAGCGGCACCGGATATCCACCGATACGGATGTTCTTGTCGTTCATCGACGCCACGGTCTTGGTCGAATACATCACCGCCGGCAAGCCCTTGCTCTGCTTCATGCCACCCTTTTCGGTAAAGGTGCCATTGGCTTCGGGGGAGTCGTGGTCGATTTCGGGCATGGCCTCGAGGGCTTTCTGGTCCGATTTGGGCATCAGTTCGAGCCAATCGGTTTCCGGCAGTTCGCCAGCGTGGACAAGGCCCGAACCGAGAAATAAAAGAGTAAGCAAAAGACGGCGCATGAAAATGCTCGGCAAGGAAAGGAAAACGCCGAGCATTCTAGTCCTCCCGGGCTGCGCAGCCGAGAGGACTTTGTCGCTTGAATCAGTTCTTTTTGATCAGGCCGTAGATCACCAGCAAAACCACGGCACCGACCAGTGCACCGATGAAACCGGCGCCTTGGCCGGCCTGGTAAATGCCCAGGGCCTGGCCGCCATAAGTGGCCGCCAGCGAACCGCCGATACCGAGCAGGATGGTCATGATCCAGCCCATGCTGTCATCACCCGGTTTCAGGAACCGCGCGAGCAGGCCGACGATCAAGCCGATGAAGATGGTTCCGATGATTCCCATGGCATTTCCCTCTGATTTGGTTGGATAGGCGAAAGCCTAGTCAGACTTTCGCATCCTGCCATGAGAGAACGGCGACACCGCAATGGTTCCGCCGCTGCCACATGAAACTGTTTTACTCGGCGATGAGCGCTTCGACCTTGAGGATCTGCGCGGCCAGCGTTTCGCGATCTGCACAACGCAGGTTGGCGTGACCGACCTTGCGGCCGACTTTGAACGCCTTGCCGTAGTGATGCAGGTGGCAATCGGCGATCGCGATGACCTTGTCGGTATCCGGCACTTTACCGATGAAGTTGAGCATCGCGCTCTCGCCAACCTTGGCCGTCGAACCCAGCGGCAGACCGGCAACGGCCCGCAGGTGGTTTTCGAACTGGCTGCACTCGGCGCCTTCGGTGGTCCAGTGCCCGGAGTTGTGCACACGCGGGGCGATTTCGTTGGCCTTCAGGCCACCGTCGACCTCAAAGAATTCGAACGCCATCACGCCGACATAATCCAGCTGCTTGAGCACACGGCTGGAGTAGTCTTCGGCCAAGGCTTGCAGTGGGTGATCGGTGCTGGCCACGGACAGCTTGAGGATGCCGCTGTCGTGGGTGTTGTGCACCAGCGGGTAGAACCTGGTTTCGCCATCGCGGGCACGTACGGCGATCAGCGAGACTTCACCGGTGAACGGCACGAAGCCTTCCAGCAGGCACGCCACGCTGCCCAGTTCGGCGAACGTGCCGACCACGTCTTCAGGTTTGCGCAGGACTTTCTGACCCTTGCCGTCGTAACCCAAGGTACGGGTTTTCAGCACGGCCGGCAGACCGATGGAAGCCACGGCGGCGTCCAGGTCAGCCTGAGACTGAATGTCGGCGAACGCCGGGGTCGGAATCCCCAGGTCCTTGAACATGCTCTTTTCGAACCAGCGATCGCGGGCGATGCGCAGGGCCTCGGCGCTCGGATAGACCGGCACGAATTGCGACAGGAACGCCACGGTTTCGGCGGGTACGCTTTCGAACTCGAAGGTCACCAGATCGACTTCATCGGCCAACTGACGCAAGTGGTCCTGATCGCCGTAATCGGCGCGCAGGTGTTCGCCCAATGCAGCCGCACACGCGTCCGGCGCCGGGTCGAGGAAAGCGAAGTTCATGCCCAGCGGAGTG
This sequence comes from Pseudomonas sp. NFX224, assembly GCF_048565165.1. Taxonomy (NCBI): domain Bacteria; kingdom Pseudomonadati; phylum Pseudomonadota; class Gammaproteobacteria; order Pseudomonadales; family Pseudomonadaceae; genus Pseudomonas; species Pseudomonas sp. NFX224. The sequence goes on from NZ_CP183416.1 coordinate 2,894,813, forward strand.
CCCGCCAGCGCCAACATGCGACCCAACTGGCCGCCACCGATTACACCGATCTTCATCGTCAACAACCTCAGGCGATGCGTGGGTCTGGATTTTCCAGGACGCTGTCTGTCTGCTCAGCACGGAAGGTTTTCAGCACCGCGTGGAACTGCGGGTGCTTGGCGCCCAGGATACTCGCCGACAGCAGCGCGGCGTTGATCGCGCCGGCCTTGCCGATGGCCAGGGTGGCGACCGGAATGCCCGCCGGCATCTGCACGATGGAGAGCAGCGAATCGACGCCCGAGAGCATGGCCGATTGCACCGGCACGCCCAGTACCGGCAGGTGGGTCTTGGCCGCACACATGCCTGGCAAGTGGGCTGCGCCGCCAGCACCGGCAATGATCACCTCGATGCCACGCGCTTCCGCTTCTTCAGCGTACTGGAACAGCAGGTCCGGGGTACGGTGGGCAGAGACCACTTTCACCTCGTAAGGGATGCCGAGCTTTTCCAGCATATCGGCGGTGTGGCTAAGGGTGGACCAATCGGACTTGGAGCCCATGATCACGCCAACCAATGCACTCATCGTCGTGCCTCTTCTCTCTGGGCGCCCGCAGGCGCATCAAAAAACAACAAGCCACGCAGAATGCGTGGCTTGATTGTACGAATTATGGCCAGTCGTAACCGGCCGAAGGCCGCGCAGTATACCTCAATGAAGCAGATAAACAGCCCCCGAAACGACCATCTGTCAAATGAGCCAAAGGCCCGGTTTTATTGACTTGAAGGTCAGTACCAGAACAACACAAATCCCGTGCAGGACTCAGGTGTTTTGTGCGGCGCCACCTTCAAGCTTGCGCCACAACAACCGCACATTAGCCTTGCGCACCAGCGCACAGCGATACAGGCGAATCTCCAGCGGCACATGCCATTGCGGCCCGCCGCACACCACCAGCTCACCGCGAGTCAGTTCAGCGCGCACACTGAGCTGCGGCACCCAGGCAATCCCCAGCCCCTCCAGCGCCATGCTTTTCAGGCTGTCGGCCATGGCCGTTTCGTACACCGTGGTAAACCGCAGTGCCCGCTGGCGCAGCAAGCCATTCACCGAACGCCCGAGAAACGCACCAGCGCTGTAGGCCAGCAGTGGCACGCTGGCCTCGCCCTCAAGATCGAACAACGGCTTGCCGTCGGCATCCGCCGCACACACCGGCAACATTTCGGTATGCCCCAAGTGCAGCGAGGGGAAAATCTCCGGGTCCATCTGCATCGCCGCGTCCGGGTCATAGAATGCGAGCATCAAGTCACAACCACCTTCACGAAGCGCATGCACCGCGTCACCGACGTTGGTCGCCACCAGCCGCGTGGCAATGTTCAAACCTTCGTTGCGCAACTGCGCGATCCAGCGCGGGAAAAAACCCAGCGCCAACGAGTGAGCAGCCGCAACCTGCATCACTTCGCCCTGCCCGCCCTCCAGATGATGCAGATGGCGCAACACTTCACCGAGCTGTTCGACAACGGTGCGCGCGGTGACCAGAAACAGTTGCCCCGCCGCCGTCAGTTCGATTGGCGTGCGCGAGCGATTGACCAGCGTCAGCCCCAACGCCGCTTCGAGGCTGCGGATTCGCCGGCTGAACGCCGGCTGCGTTACGAAGCGTCTTTCCGCTGCCTGGGAGAAGCTGCGGGTGGCGGCCAGGGCACTAAAGTCCTCCAGCCATTTGCTTTCCAGATTCATCACGTCCTCCCGGACACGCACCAAATTAGGTCGCACGCTCGCCGTCAACTCGGCGTCACACGGGCATTATGCCGAATATGCATAGGCCAGTGTTTAACAGCATTGGCCCAAAAATCTCCACAAGCCTAGCATTTGCAGTGTTCCGGCACAGACCGGGTCCATATCGAGATGATTTCTATCATGTCCTCCGCTGCATCATTCCGCACAGAAAAAGACCTGCTTGGCGTACTCGAAGTACCGGCTCAAGCGTATTACGGCATCCAGACCCTGCGAGCGGTGAATAACTTCCGTCTCTCCGGCGTTCCGATTTCGCATTACCCGAAGCTGGTAGTCGGCCTGGCGATGGTTAAACAAGCCGCCGCTGACGCCAACCGCGAACTGGGTCACCTGAGCGAAGCCAAGCATGCTGCCATCAGCGAAGCCTGTGCACGACTGATCCGCGGCGACTTCCACGAAGAATTCGTGGTGGACATGATTCAAGGTGGCGCTGGTACCTCCACCAACATGAACGCCAACGAAGTGATCGCCAACATTGCACTCGAAGCGATGGGTCACCAGAAAGGCGAATATCAGTACCTGCACCCGAACAACGACGTGAACATGGCGCAGTCGACCAACGATGCCTACCCGACGGCGATCCGCCTGGGTCTGCTGCTGGGTCACGACGCACTGCTGGCCAGCCTCGACAGCCTGATCCAGTCGTTCGCTGCCAAAGGTGAAGAATTCAGCCACGTCCTGAAAATGGGCCGTACCCAACTGCAAGACGCCGTGCCGATGACCCTCGGCCAGGAATTCCGTGCTTTCGCCACCACCCTGGGCGAAGACCTGGCACGTCTGAAGACGCTGGCTCCTGAGTTGCTGACCGAAGTGAACCTGGGCGGCACCGCGATCGGCACCGGCATCAACGCCGACCCGCGTTACCAGCACCTGGCCGTTCAACGCCTGGCGACCATCAGCGGTCACCCGCTGGTACCGGCAGCCGACTTGATCGAAGCCACCTCCGACATGGGCGCCTTCGTGCTGTTCTCCGGCATGCTCAAGCGCACCGCGGTGAAGCTGTCGAAGATCTGCAACGACCTGCGCCTGCTGTCCAGCGGCCCACGCACCGGCATCAACGAGATCAACCTCCCGGCACGTCAGCCAGGTAGCTCGATCATGCCAGGCAAGGTCAACCCGGTTATCCCGGAAGCCGTAAACCAGGTGGCGTTCCAGATCATCGGCAACGACCTGGCCCTGACCATCGCGGCCGAAGGCGGCCAACTGCAACTGAACGTGATGGAGCCGCTGATCGCCTTCAAGATCTTCGACTCGATCCGTCTGCTGCAACGCGCCATGGACATGCTGCGCGAGCACTGCATCACCGGTATCACCGCCAACGAAGAACGTTGCCGTGAACTGGTCGAGCACTCGATCGGTCTGGTCACCGCACTGAACCCGTACATCGGCTACGAAAACGCCACCCGCATCGCCCGCATCGCCCTCGAAAGCGGCCGCGGCGTGCTGGAACTGGTGCGCGAAGAAGGTCTGCTCGACGACGCCATGCTCGCCGACATCCTGCGCCCGGAAAACATGATCGCTCCACGCCTGGTTCCGCTTAAAGCCTGAACCGACGCATCACGTGTAGCACCGCTCACCAGGTCGAGGGACTAGACACCTCTCACCTTTTGAGGGCTTGGAGATCACTCTCCAGGCCCTTTTTTTTGAGATCGAGTAGGAGGCGGATTTACATCCGCCGTCCTCTCACACCACCGTACATACGGTTCCGTATACGGCGGTTCAGGCTATGCGACTAAGCCGATTGATCGTATCCAGTATTGAGACTAGGCCCAGCGCATCCCATTGTTTCTTGGGCAGTGCCCGATTCATATGGGATGCTCCAGAGTTCCACCAAGGGCCTCGGCCATTGAAGGCCGAGTGACAGGCCCGGGCTTCGTTGAGTCCTGCACGCATCAAGTTGCGAGCCCTCGTAGAAGGCAGCTTCCAGTGGCGCCACACGACACAACGAAGTTTTCGGCGTACCCATCCATCTAGATTTTCAAGGGAGCCTTTGCTTTGACTGAGTCTGAAGTAACCGGCCCAGCCACGCAGTACAGGGTTTAGTTGCTCGATGACATCCGACAACTTTCGACCCCGCGCTCCACGCAGCAGATCTCTGAGTCGGTCGCGTAAGCGACCCAGACTCATCGTCGCCACTCTTAACCTCGGCTGGCGATGCAAGCTCATCCCATAGCCCAAGCAATCACAGACCCAAGGCCGTGCCACGCGGCTCTTTTCCCGGTTCAGCGTCAATTTAAGGCGCTGATTCAGGAAGCGCTCGACGCCGGCCATCACTCGTTCGCCGGCACGGCGACTGCGCACATAGATGTTCGCATCATCGGCATAACGCACAAAGCGATGCCCCCGCCGTTCCAGCTCGCGGTCGAGTTCGTTGAGCAGGATGTTCGACAGCAACGGCGAGAGCGGCCCGCCTTGCGGCGCCCCTTCCTGTCGTCGGCTGACGAGTCCACCCGACATCGCTCCCGCTTCGAGATAGCGACGGATCAGCGTGAGCACACGTTTGTCTTCGATTTGGCGCTCGATGCAGACCATCAAGACATCGTGGTTGATCCGATCAAAGAATTTCTCCAGATCGAGTTCCACGCACCAGCGGTGACCTGCCGCCACGTGGGTACGGGCGGTTTCGATGGCTTGGTGAGCGCTTCTGCCCGGACGGAAGCCGTAGCTGTAATCCGAGAACAGGGGGTCGAAGATCGGCGTGAGCTGTTGCAGCAGGGCCTGTTGGATAAGGCGATCCACGACGCAGGGAATGCCCAGCTGCCGTGTTCCGCCTTTGGGTTTGGGGATGTCAACGGCGCGCACACCTTGCGGGTGATACTCGCCGACCAGCAACCGAGCCTTGAGAGTCGGCCAATACTGCTTCACGTAGCCCGCCAATTCGGCGACCGTCATGCCGTCGGCACCCGGTGCACCCTTGTTGCTGACTACGCGTTGATACCCACGCTTGAGGTTAGCCGGTGCAAGCACCCGCTCCATCAGCGTGTCCGGCTCCGCGTTCGTCCACGCCACAGACGCCGCTGATACCTGTGCGCTGTCAGCCGTCATCCGCGGATTCTGTCCGGAACTCGGGGTAACAGTCTTCTCTGGGAGAAATTTCTGCATTTCGGTATTCAACGAGACTCTGACGCCTACTGGCGGCATAACCTGTTCGGCCCTTGGTGACGGGGTTATTCGCCACTTACTACGGCTTCGGCTGACTTCTGCACGTTCATCCCGCCGCCTCTCGACGCTCGGTAGCACAGTGGCAAACGTACAGATCTCCCAGGGTAATTCGCGCGACCTTCCTGCTTATGCCTGTCGGATCTACGTCACAGCGTTCCGTGCAAGTATTGGGCTTTGGCAATTTTGGCTACCTTACCCCGCTGCACCGCCTAATCCGCTTCCTGTTCGTCAGGCCAGCATTTTGCCTCGGGCTTCCTTCAGATTCGCAGTCGCCCGCGACACCCTTGCCTCTGGCTAACACTTCCCCTTGCCGGGTGTGTAGAGGACTTTCACCTCCAAGTCACCGGCATGACCACCACAGCCAAGCTGGTTGCGCTTCGCGCAACGCGCCATGCCTGGCGCACCAAAAAGAAGGGGCGCATTGAATGCGCCCCTTTTGCATTGCATCCGCCAATCAGAACGCCGGCACGACCGCACCTTTGTACTTCTCGAGAATGAAGGCTTTCACTTCCGGGCTGTGCAGCGCAGCAACCAGCTTCTTCATCGCTTCGCTGTCCTTGTCATCAGGACGCGCCACCAGAATGTTCACGTAAGGCGAATCGCTGCCTTCGATGACCAGCGCATCCTTGGCCGGATCGAGCTTGGCTTCCAGCGCGTAGTTGGTGTTGATCAGCGCCAGGTCGACCTGGGTCAGCACACGCGGGATGGTCGCGGCTTCCAGCTCACGGAACTTCAGGTTTTTCGGGTTCTCGGTGATGTCCTTGACGGTCGACAGGATGTTGTTCGCATCCGCCAACTTGATCACGCCAGCCTTGGCCAGCAGCAACAACGCACGGCCGCCGTTGGTGGCGTCGTTCGGGATAACCACGGTGGCGGTGCTTGGCAGCTCTTCCAGGGTTTTGTACTTGCTGGAGTAAGCGCCCAGCGGCTCCAGGTGCACGCCAGCCACGGAAACCAGGTTGGTGCCCTTGGCCTTGTTGAACTCATCGAGGTACGGCTGGTGCTGGAAGAAGTTGGCGTCCAGGCGTTTTTCCGCGACTTGCACGTTCGGCTGGATGTAGTCAGTGAAGACTTTGACCTTTAGGTCGACGCCTTCTTTGGCCAGCGCCGGTTTTACGAACTCGAGGATTTCCGCGTGCGGAACCGGGGTCGCCGCGACAGTCAGGGTGTCGGCAGCGTGAGCGGAAAAGGCTGCAACGGCAGCGAACGCGACGAGTAGTTTCTTCATTCAGCTAACTCCATGTGAGGCGCCCGTTTGGCGCCTGCCAGCGAATGGCCGGCTCAGGTCTTACTTACGGGAAAAGTGGACGACCAGTTTGTCGCCGACGGTTTGCAGTATTTGAACCAGTATCAGCAGCAACACCACGGTGACCACCATCACGTCGGTCTGGAAGCGTTGGTAGCCGAAACGGATCGCCAGGTCACCCAAGCCACCCGCGCCGACCACACCGGCCATCGCCGTGTAGGACACCAGTGTAATCGCTGTCACCGTAATCGCTGCGTAGATGCCCGGACGGGCTTCGGGCAGCAAGGCGTTGGTGATGATCTGCCGCGTGGTCGCGCCCATGGCCTGGGTCGCTTCGATGATGCCGCGATCCACTTCACGCAGGGCGGTTTCCACCAGTCGAGCGAAGAACGGCGTGGCACCCACTACCAACGGCGGGATCGCGCCAGCGACGCCCAGGGACGTGCCCGTGATCAACACCGTGAACGGAATCATCACGATCAACAGAATAATGAACGGCAGCGAACGCAGGATGTTCACCACCAGCGACAACAGTGCGTAGACGCCTTTGGCTTCCAGCAATTGCCGCGGGCTGCAGAGGAACAGCAACACGCCCAACGGCAGGCCGAGGAGTACGGTGAACAACAGCGAACCGCCGAGCATCAGCAGGGTGTCGCCAGTGGCCAGCCAGATTTCGAACCAGTCGATATTGGCGAAGAAACTTGTCAGGGCTTCCATTAACGCAGCACCTCCATGTGGACGTCGGCTGCGCTGAAGCGGGCAAAGGCCGCTTCCATGTCACCACCGGTCACGGCCAGGGTCAGTTGCCCATAAGGAATGTCTTTGATGCGATCGATACGACCGGCGAGGATGCTGTAGTCCACGCCCGTTTCGCGAGCGACGGTACCCAGCAGCGGCGCGTAGGTCGCTTCACCCTGGAAGGTCAGACGCACGATGCGACCCGGCACGTGAGCGAAATCGTCGCGCTGCTCGCTTTCGTCGATCTGCTCGTCTTCCTGGACGAAGCGCTTGGTGGTCGGGTGTTTTGGATGCAGGAACACGTCTGCCACCGGACCTTGCTCGACGATCACGCCAGCGTCCATCACCCCTACTTGATCGCAGACCCGACGGATCACGTCCATTTCATGGGTAATCAAAACGATGGTCAGTTTCAGCTCGCGGTTGATCTCGGCCAGCAATTGCAGGACCGACGCCGTGGTCTGCGGGTCCAGCGCGCTGGTGGCTTCGTCGCACAGCAGGATTTTTGGCTTGGTCGCCAGGGCGCGGGCGATGCCCACTCGCTGCTTCTGGCCACCGGACAATTGCGCCGGGTATTTCCTGGCGTGATCGGACAAGCCAACCCGCGCCAGTAATTCGGCCACGCGCTGATCGATTTCGCTACGCGACAACTCACCGGCCAGCGTCAGTGGCATGGCGACGTTGTCGGCCACGGTCTTGGACGCCAGCAAGTTGAAGTGCTGGAAAATCATCCCGACCTGCTGACGGAAACGGCGCAAACCGTTGGCGTCGAGCGCCGTGACTTCTTCGCCGTCGACCATGATTTTGCCGCCGCTGGAGTTTTCCAGGCGATTGATCAGACGCAGCAGGGTACTTTTTCCCGCACCGGAATGGCCGATCAGGCCAAAGACCTGACCGTTTTCAATCGTCAGATTGGTCGGGTGCAGGGCGGGGATATCCCTACCGGCGACGCGGTAGGTTTTATGGACGTTTTGAAACTCGATCACGTAGCGAACCTTGTGGGGCGCGTTGAAAAAGGATCAGCGGTTAGCCGGGCGCGCATTTTAGCCTGTCCGTATAGCAGTTCTTAGCATTTATTTCGCAATCGACCAGTGATTTGGCAATAACGCGATCAAAGGTCAGATAAAAGGAACGGCTAAAAACGTCACCAGTCACTACTTAGGCACCCCGAAAAATGCCTGAGGAGAGATGCCTGATGAGCACCAAGAAGCCTGCCGCCACCAAAAGCGCACTGGCCGGGACCGACACCCTGGACCGCGGCAACACCAACGCCAAGCTCGACAGCCTGGAAAAATTCCGCTCCGACGCCACCGGCCAGGCCTTGCGCACCAATCAAGGCGTGAAGGTGGCGGACAATCAGAACACCTTGAAGGCCGGGGCTCGCGGGCCGTCGCTGCTCGAAGACTTCATCATGCGTGAAAAGATCACGCACTTTGACCATGAGCGCATTCCCGAGCGCATCGTCCACGCACGGGGTGTCGGTGCCCATGGCTACTTCCAGTGCTACGAGAACCACAGCGTGCTGACCAAGGCAGGTTTCCTACAAGACCCGAGCCAGAAGACACCCGTATTCGTTCGCTTTTCCACAGTGCAAGGCCCACGCGGGTCAGGCGATACCGTGCGGGACGTCAGAGGTTTCGCAGTTAAGTTCTTCACTGAGGAAGGCAACTACGACCTTGTGGGTAATAACATGCCGGTGTTCTTCATTCAGGACGCCATCAAGTTTCCGGACTTCGTACATGCGGTCAAACCCGAGCCGCACAACGAAATGCCTACTGGGGGTTCGGCCCACGACACCTTCTGGGACTTTGTTTCACTGCAACCGGAATCGGCGCACATGGTCATCTGGGCGATGTCTGACCGGGCGATTCCGAAAAGCCTGCGCAGCATGCAAGGCTTCGGTGTGCACACCTTTCGCATGATCAATGCCGAGGGCAAGTCTCGCTTCGTGAAATTCCATTGGCGTCCCACCGCCGGGACCTGCTCGCTGGTGTGGGACGAGGCGCAAAAACTCGCGGGAAAAGACACCGACTACCACCGTCGCGACCTGTGGGAAGCCATAGAGATGGGCGACTATCCGGAATGGGAGCTGGGCGTTCAGGTGATTGAGGAAGAAAACGAACACGCCTTCGATTTCGACATCCTCGACCCCACCAAACTCATCCCCGAAGAACTCGTACCGATTACGCCGTTGGGCAAAATGGTGCTCAACCGTAACCCGGACAACTTCTTTGCCGAGACCGAGCAGGTCGCGTTCTGCCCCGGGCATGTGGTGCCCGGCATCGATTTTTCTAACGACCCGTTGCTGCAAGGTCGGTTGTTTTCCTACACCGACACGCAAATCAGCCGACTCGGCGGACCGAATTTTCACGAGATCCCGATCAACCGCCCCATTTCTCCGTTCCATAGCGGTCAGCGCGATGCGCTGCATCGCACCGTCATCGACAAGGGGCGTGCTTCCTACGAGCCGAATTCGATCGATGGCGGCTGGCCGAAAGAAACCCCGCCCGCTGCGCAGGACGGCGGCTTCGAGAGTTATCCCGAACGCATCGACGCCAACAAGATCCGTCAGCGCAGCGAATCGTTCAGCGACCATTTTTCCCAGGCACGGCTGTTTTTCCACAGCATGAGCAAGCACGAGCAGGAACACATCATTTCCGCCTACAGCTTCGAACTGGGCAAGGTCGAACGTGAGTTCATTCGTGAAAGGCAGGTTAATGAAATCCTCGCCAACATCGATCTGGAACTGGCCAAGCGGGTGGCGCAGAACCTGGGATTGACTGCACCGAAGGCCGGAACGGTCGAGGTGCCGAAAACCGCACTGGAGCGCTCGCCGGCCTTGAGCCAGGCCAACTTGCTGCCCGCGGATATCAAGACCCGCAAAGTGGCGATCCTGGCAGCCAATGGCGTGGATGGCGCAGCGATTGTAGCGCTGAAGAAAGCGCTGGAAGCGGAAGGCGCTCACGCCAAACTGCTGGGGCCAACCTCGGCGCCGGTGAAAACCGCTGACGGCAAGATGTTGCCCGTGGATGCGTCCATGGAGGGCTTACCGTCCGTGGCGTTCGACGCGGTGTTCGTGCCCGGTGGCGTGGCATCGACCAAGTCGCTGAGCACTGATGGCGTGGCGCTGCATTATTTGCTGGAGGCCTACAAGCACTTGAAGGCGATTGCACTGCATGGCGAAGCGAAGCAGATGCTGGATGTGTTGAAGCTGGAGGCTGATGCGGGATTGATCGTTGGCGCAGATGCCAAGCTGTTCAAGGCGTTTTTTGCGGCGATCGGGCAGCATCGGGTGTGGGAGAGGGAGGCGAAGGCCAAGGCTGTTCCGGCCTGAAAAAACAAAAGATCGCAGCCTGCGGCAGCGCCTACAAGGTAATCACCCATTTCTGTAGGCGCTGCCGCAGGCTGCGATCTTTTTTCAGGGCTTGCGGGGGCTCAAGACCATCTGCGCCGGAACGCTGCGCAGAATCTGCCGCTGCAGGTTCAAGTCAAACTGCGGATCAAGCTTCTTCACCCGCTTGGTCAGCAAATTAGCCAGCCAAGGATAGTCATCCGTACGCGGCGCCTGAATGCTTACATCACACTGGTAATTCACCACATCGGCGGCGATGGCATCAAGTTGGCGACGCAACTTGCCCATATCATTGATATTCAGCGCAACCGTGGTGCTTTCAGCCGTCGGGTCAATGACTTTGGCTTTGGGCATCGCTTCAGCGGCTTTAAGCGCGGCTTCGGCTTTTTCCAGTTCAGCCTTGCGAGCTTCAGCGATAGGACCGTTGACGCCACCGGTCAGCGCCGGCGCCTTGGGCATCAGGGCGCGAGCACGGGCCAGGGCAGTCGCGGCAGCATTCACATCACCTTTTTGCAGCACGATCTGGCTACGCAGCAAGTAGGCTTCGGCCAGTTGCCGCTGGTATTGCTCAAGGGATTGATCGTTGGGCGACTCGGCCTGCAATGCGGCCAATTGACCTTCGGCGGTGGCCAGCTCGCTGCTGGCCAGGCTTTGCTCAAGTTGTGCAATGGCCGTGGCTCGCCCATCCGGGGCCTCGGTGGCCGCCGGTGGCGTGCTTTGGCAAGCGCCCAGCAGCAAAGAAAATGCGACAAGGAGCAGATAACGGGAGGCGAACGACTTCATTCCTGCGACTCTCTATTTGCGCAAAAAACGAGCAAGTCTACACCCCTCGACGGGGCAGAACAAAACTCAGCAAAAACAGTGCGGCCGCCGCCACAACAATCGACGGTCCGGCCGGAGTGTCCTTGAACCAGGACAGCGCCAGCCCGCCACACACGGCGAGTATGCCCAGCAGGCTCGCGCCCAGTGCCATCTGTTCCGGTGAGCGGGCGTGACGTTGTGCCGCAGCCGCCGGGATAATCAGCAACGAAGTAATCAGCAAAACACCGACGATTTTCATCGCCACGGCAATCACCACGGCGATCAACAACATTAACGCCATGCGCAGTCCCGCCACGGGCAAACCTTCGACCCTGGCCAACTCTTCATGCACCGTGATCGCCAGCAAGGGCCGCCACAGCGCAACCAGCAAGGCCAATACAGCCGCGCTGCCGCCGAGAATCCAGGCCAGATCGGTCGGACTGATCGCCAGCAAGTCGCCAAACAGATAGGCCATCAGGTCGATCCGCACTTCGTGCATGAAGCTTAGTACTACCAAACCCAGTGAGAGGGTGCTCGGTGCGAGAATTCCCAAAAGCGTGTCGGACGCCAGCGGCTGACGCTGCTGCAAGGTCACCAGCAACACCGCCAACAGCAAGCAGCCTACGGTGACCGCGACGGTCGGGCTGACATCCAGCAGGAAGCCCAATGCCACACCCAGCAACGCCGCGTGGGATAGGGTGTCGCCGAAATAAGCCATGCGACGCCAGACCACGAAAGACCCCAACGGACCCGCGACGACTGCCAGGGCCAGACCTGCAAGCAGGGCGTAGAGCAGAAAATCAGCCATGCTTGCAGCTATCTCCGTGAACATGGTTATGGCCCGACGCGGGCGCCTTGACCACCGAGCCATGCAAATCGTGGGCGTGGTCGTGATGGTGGTGATAAATCGCCAGACTCTGTGCGTTTTTTCCGAACAGCTCGACGAAGGCCGGATCACCGCTGACCTGTTCAGGGTGGCCAGAACAGCAGACGTGACGATTGAGGCAAACCACCTGGTCGGTGGTGCTCATCACCAGATGCAAATCGTGGGAGACCATCAACACCCCGCAACCGTGACGGTCACGCAGGCGGGTGATCAGACTGTAAAGCTCGGCTTGGCCGGCCACGTCGACGCCTTGTACCGGTTCGTCGAGCACCAGCAATTCCGGTTCGCGCAACAAAGCGCGCGCCAGCAGTACACGCTGCATTTCACCGCCGGAGACACTTTGCACCGGGCTGTCGATCACCTGCTCGGCGCCGACTTCCTTGAGCGCAGCCAATGCCATCGCACGGTCCACGCCCGGCACCAGACGCAAAAAGCGCAGCACCGAGAGCGGCAGGGTTGGATCGACATGAAGTTTTTGCGGCATGTAGCCGACCCGCAATTTCGGCTTGCGCCAGACGCTGCCGCTGTCCGGTTTCAACAGGCCGAGCACGGCGCGCACCAGCGTGGTCTTCCCCGCACCATTGGGGCCGATCAGGGTGACGATCTGCCCCGGCTCGACGCTCAGCTCGATGTTATCCAGCACCGGTTGCCCGGCAAACGTAACGGCAACCTGCTCGAGGCGGATCAGCGCGTTGCTCATCAAGCCCCCTGGCAACCCGAGCAGAGACCGACCACTTCGACGGTCTGGCCTTCGACGACAAACCCGACATCCCCGGCGCTTGCGATGATCGCGTCGCTGATGGATTTCTGTTCGAGCTCAATGGCCGCGTGGCATTCACGGCAAATCAGGAACTGGCCCTGGTGGGCGTGTTCCGGGTGATTGCAGCCGATGAAGGCGTTGAGCGAGGAGATGCGGTGCACCAGGCCATTTTCCAGCAGGAAATCCAGCGCTCGATACACGGTTGGCGGCGCGGCGCGACGGCCGTCCTGCTCGCTGAGCACCGCGAGGATGTCGTAGGCGCCCAGCGGCTTGTGGCTCTGCCACACCAGTTCCAGCACCCGCCGCCGCAACGCGGTCAGGCGCAGACCTTGACGTGCGCACAGGGCATCGGCCTCAGACAGAGCGCTGTGCACGCAATGAGAGTGGTCGTGGGGACGGCTGGCAATCGGTGTTTTAGGCATGAGCGGCGACGAGTTTTGTGAGAGACGTTATTATGTTACCCGTTCTCGCCTCTTCGAGTGGTCATCGTGTCCCGACTTTTTTCTATCTTTGTCGCATTTATCGCAAGTTTTCTGCTGATCAGTCCGGCGCAAGCCGAGGTCAAGGTCCTCACCAGCATCAAGCCGCTGCAACTGATCGCTGCTGCAGTGCAGGACGGCGTGGCGATTCCGGAAGTCCTGCTGCCGCCCGGCGCCTCGCCGCATAACTATGCCTTGCGTCCTTCCGACGTACGGAAGGTGCAGTCGGTGGATTTGCTGTACTGGATCGGCCCGGACATGGAAAGCTTCCTGCCACGCGTGCTGAACGGTCGTACACTGCCAAGCGTCGCCGTGCAGGATCTTCCTGGTCTGAAACTGCGCCACTTCGCCGAAGATAACCACTCTCACGCCGAAGAAGCCGACGAACATGATCACGATCATCGACCAGGCAGCCTGGATGCGCATTTGTGGTTGTCGCCGATCAACGCCCGAGTCATCGCTACGAAAATGGCCGCTGACCTCAGTGCGGCCGATCCTGCCAATGCCCCGCGCTATCAAAGCAACCTCAAGGCGTTCGATGAGCGTCTGGATGCTCTTGATCTGCGCTTGAAAAAACGTCTGGCCGGTGTTGAAGGCAAACCCTACTTCGTGTTCCACGAGGCGTTCGACTACTTCGAAGATGCTTACGGCCTCAAGCACGCCGGCGTGTTCAGCGTCGCTGCCGAAGTACAACCCGGTGCCCAGCACGTCGCGGCGATGCGTGCGCGGTTACAGGAAGTGGGCAAGACCTGCGTGTTCAGCGAACCGCCGTTGCGTCCGCGTCTGGCGGAAACCCTGGTGGCGGGCCTGCCGGTGAAACTGGCGGAACTGGATGCGCTGGGCGGGTACACGCCGGCGACTGCTCTGGGATATGAGCAAGTGCTGGAGAAGTTGGGGAATGATTTGGCGGGGTGTCTGGAGTCGCTGTAACCCTGTAAAAAAGATCGCAGCCTGCGGCCGCTCCTGCATTGATCGGTGCAGGAGCGGTCGCAGACTGCGATCTTTTGTTTTTAAAGGGCGAAAGGCAACGGTGTGCTGACCGCCTGCCGCTGCGCCAAGCGCAACTGGAACTCCATCGGATCGTGAATCAGCACGTCCTGCCCCGCGAACGATTCCGCCGCGATCAACCGCGACAACCAGAACCGCAAACACGCCACCCGCAGCATGGTAGGCCACAACTCGGCTTCGGCGGCGGTGAACGGGCGCAACGCGGCATAAGCACCCAGCAACGCCCGCGCTCGCGGCCCGTCGATCAAGCCTTGCTCATCGGAGCACCAGTCGTTCAAGGCAATCGCCACGTCGTACAGCATCGGCCCGGAACAGGCGTTGTAGAAGTCGATCAACCCGGTCAGGTGCGTGCCTTCGAACATCGCGTTATCGCGGAACAGGTCGGCGTGGATATTGGCGCGAGGCAGCGCGAGGATTTTCTCTTTCTGCCGGGTGATTTCTTCCAGTGCCTTTTGCAGCAGATCTTTCTGTTCCGGATTCAGGTGCGACAGAAACTGCGTGCCCTCCTCCAGCATCCAGTCCAGGCCGCGATCAGTCTTGCGCTTGATCATGTTTTGCGCCTGGGTCGCCAAATGCAGATGACCGAGCAATTCGCCCACCTGGGCACAATGCTGCGCGTTGGCGTGCTTGATGTGCTTGCCGGACAGGCGCGGTTGCAGCAGCGCAGGCTTGCCGGCCAGCTCGCGCAACGCGACGCCGTCGGTGGTGCGGATGGCGTAAGGCACCGGCAGATCAGCTTCGTGCAGCACGTCGAGCAGTTCGATGAAGAACGGCATCTCCTGAACCGGGCCGCGCTCGACCAAGGTCAGGACAAATTCGCCCTGCTCCAGGCTGATAAAGAAATTGGTGTTTTCGCTACCGGCGGCAATCCCCTGGAAATCAAGCAGGCGGCCGAGGCCATAAGGGGCGAGAAAAGCTTCCAGCTCGGGCCGAGCCAGGGGGGTGAACACAGACATGTTTAAGCTGCCAGTACGGGCGCCGCTCGTGGGCCAGCGCCAATTGAAATTAAGAAACTACTTCCACTCAAAGATCTTCCACGACGGAATCAGCATATCGGGCTGATCCGAGCGGATGAAGTTACCGTCCGATCCATCGGCGCGCACTAGAAAGTACGGTTTTCCGCCCTTCGGCGTTACCTGAATCGCATACAGGAAGCCATTCTGGCGGTATTCCTTGATCGTGTTATCGCCTTCGGTGCGGATGGTTACATCCGGTTCCGGTGACGGCGCATCATCCGCCGCGATCGCGGCCATGGGCGCGATTGCAATCAAACTGACCAGCAGGAAGCGATTTAGTGTGCGCATGATAACCTTGTCCCTTTGTCGTCAACGGTCCCGCTATTCTAGCGCCGGACCCGCCGAAAAGGTTGATCCTGCTCATGAGCCAAGCCCCCCTCGTCCTGGTGGACGGTTCGTCTTACCTGTACCGCGCCTTTCACGCGCTGCCACCGCTGACCACGTCCAAAGGCCTGCCGACCGGTGCGGTCAAGGGCGTGTTGAACATGCTCAAGAGCCTGCGCAAGCAGTATCCGAACAGTCCGTTCGCCGTGGTGTTCGACGCCAAGGGCGGGACGTTTCGCGATGACATGTACGCCGAATACAAGGCCAACCGTCCGAGCATGCCCGATGACATGCGCGTGCAGATCGAGCCGCTGCACCAGAGCGTGATCGCCCTGGGCTTCCCGCTGCTGTGCGTCGAAGGCGTCGAAGCCGACGACGTGATTGGCACTCTGGCCCGCAGCAGCGCCGCCGCTGACCGCCCGGTGATCATCTCCACCGGCGACAAGGACATGGCGCAACTGGTCGACGGCCACATTACCTTGGTCAACACCATGACCGGTAGCAGCATGGACGTGGAGGGCGTGAAGGAGAAATTCGGCGTCGCTCCCGAGCAGATCATCGATTATCTGGCGCTCATGGGCGATTCGTCCGACAACATTCCGGGCGTTCCGGGTATCGGCCCAAAGACCGCTTCCGGCTTGCTGGTGGGCGTGAACGGTGGCCTGACCGAGCTCTACGCGCAGCTCGACATCGTCCCGACCCTGCCGATTCGCGGCGCCAAGACCCTTCCGGCCAAGCTCGAAGAGCACAAGGAGATGGCATTCCTCTCCTATCAACTGGCAACGATCAAGGTCGACGTGCCGCTGGATATCGGCCTCGATGACCTGCAAATGGGCGCGGAAGACCCGGCCAAACTCTACGAGCTATACACCCTGCTGGAGTTCAAGAGCTGGCTGAACGACCTTGATCGCGACGCCAAACGCCTTGAGTTGAGCAGTGCCGCAGAGCCTGCGCCGGCCGCCGATCTGTTCAGCGCCTCCGAGGTTGAAGCAGCAGCCGCCCCCGCTGAGGCCGCGTATGAAACCATCCTCGATCAAGCGCGCTTCGACGTCTGGCTGGAAAAACTGAACAACGCCAAGCTGTTTGCCTTCGACACCGAAACCACCGGCATCGACGCGCAACAGGCACAACTGGTCGGTCTGTCGTTCGCCGTGCAGGCCCACGAAGCGGCCTACATCCCGTTGACCCATTCCTACATCGGCGTGCCTGAGCAACTGGATCGCGACACCGTATTGCGCGCGCTCAAGCCGATTCTGGAAGACCCGAACAAACTGAAGGTCGGCCAGCACGCCAAGTTCGACATGAACATCCTGGCCAACTGCGCCATCGGCGGCGATCAAGCCAATGGCATCACCGTACGCGGCATTGCCTTCGACACCATGCTCGAGTCCTACGTGCTCAATTCCACGGCGACTCGCCACGACATGGACAGCCTGGCGCAAAAGTATCTGGACCACACCACAGTGAGTTTCCAGGACATCGCCGGCAAAGGCGCGAAACAGCTGACGTTCGACCAGATTGCCCTTGAGCAGGCCGGCCCTTACGCCGCCGAGGACGCGGACATCACTTTGCGTCTGCATCAGGCGCTGTTCGAAAAACTCACGGCCATCCCGAGCCTCGCCAGTGTCCTGACCGACATCGAGATCCCGTTGGTGCCGGTGCTGGCGCGCATCGAACGCCAAGGCGCGTTCGTCGACGCGGCGCTGCTGGGCGTGCAGAGCATCGAGCTGGGCGACAAGATGGTTGCGCTGGAGCGCGAAGCCTTCGAGATCGCCGGTGAAGAGTTCAACTTGGGTTCGCCGAAGCAACTCGGTGTGATCCTCTACGAAAAACTCGGCCTTCCGGTACTGAAGAAAACCGCCAAGGGCCAGCCGTCCACCGCTGAAGAAGTGTTGGCCAAACTGGCCGAGGATGACTATCGGTTGCCCAAGGTGCTGATGGAATACCGTTCCATGAGCAAGCTGAAAAGCACCTACACCGACCGCTTGCCGGAGCAGATCAACCCACGCACCGGACGTATTCACACCTCGTATCATCAGGCGGTTGCGTCCACCGGGCGTCTGTC
Organism: Pseudomonas sp. NFX224; assembly: GCF_048565165.1. Classification (NCBI taxonomy): domain Bacteria; kingdom Pseudomonadati; phylum Pseudomonadota; class Gammaproteobacteria; order Pseudomonadales; family Pseudomonadaceae; genus Pseudomonas; species Pseudomonas sp. NFX224. The sequence continues at coordinate 2,912,409 of NZ_CP183416.1, forward strand.
TTCCAGTGATCCAAACCTGCAGAACATCCCGGTGCGCACCGCCGAAGGGCGTCGCATCCGCCAGGCTTTCGTGGCCCCGACCGGCTACAAATTGCTGGCGGCGGACTATTCGCAGATCGAGTTGCGGATCATGGCGCACCTGTCCAAGGATGAAGGCCTGATGAACGCCTTCCGCCAGAATCTGGACGTACACACAGCCACTGCCGCCGAGGTTTTCAAGGTGGAACTGGCCGACGTCACCTCCGACCAGCGCCGCAGCGCCAAGGCGATCAACTTCGGCCTGATCTACGGCATGGGTGCGCAGAAACTCGGCAAAGACATTGGTGTCGATACCAAGACAGCCAAGGCGTATATCGATACTTACTTCACCCGTTACCCTGGCGTTCGCCAATACATGGAGCGCACCCGTACGCAGGCGGCGGAGCAAGGTTATGTAGAGACATTCTTCGGTCGACGCCTGTACCTGCCGGAGATCAACTCCAACAAGCCACAGGAACGCGCCGCCGCTGAACGCACGGCCATCAACGCACCGATGCAAGGCACTGCGGCAGACATCATCAAGAAAGCCATGGTGGCCGTGGATGAGTGGCTGGCGACATCAGGCCTCGACGCCAAAGTCATCCTGCAGGTGCACGATGAATTGGTTCTTGAGGTGCGTGAGGACCTGCTCGACCAGGTCAGCGACGAAATTCGCGCGCACATGAGCGGTGCGGCGACACTGGACGTACCGCTGTTGGTCGAAGTCGGTATTGGGAATAACTGGGACGAGGCGCACTGAGCGCCAGAAAAGGGGCGTCCTGCTGCGGCCCAGTGCCGCGGCAGAAGGGCAAACTCGGCTTAGTTCGCAAAGCTATCAGGGTTATTCCAAAGCATTTAAAAAAAAAATGAACTAATCCCGAGAAATACCACTCAGAGTTACTGAATGGCTGGTGAAGCCCTTCGATGCTCCTATGTTGTGTTAAGTGTTGGCAGATATCTGGACCCCGCCCTAGCGGTCTAGAACTTGAACCCCGGAACTTCCCCCTCCCCATTGAAGTCCGGGGTTTTTTTTGTCGGAAAAAAACTGCCTGAGGCCCCCCAGACAGTTTTCAATCCTTACTCAGCCTCTGCCTCGGAACCTTTGTCCGCCAATTCCATCCAGCGCGCCAAAACAGTATAGGCGTCTTCCAGCCCCATGCGTTTTGGGGCCGAAAACAACTGGATAGTCACCAGATCGCCCCAGCCCTTACGGATTTCCGACTGCACCTTGAGCAAGGTGTTCTTGGCGGCGCCATAGGTCAGCTTGTCGGCTTTGGTCAGCAGAATGTGCATCGGCATGCCGGCGGCAACGGCCCAGTCGAGCATCAGCAGGTCGAAATCGGTCATTGGATGACGGATGTCCATCATCAGAATCAGACCTTTCAAACTCTCACGCCCCCCCAGATACGCCTCCAGGTGACGCTGCCAGTGTTGCTTGAGCGGGATCGGAACTTTTGCATAACCGTAGCCCGGCAGGTCGACCAGACGGCGTTCATCGTCTAGCTTGAAGAAATTCAACAGCTGTGTGCGACCCGGAGTTTTCGAGGTGCGCGCCAGGCTGGCGTGAGTCAGGGTGTTAAGTGCACTGGACTTGCCCGCGTTGGAACGCCCGGCGAAGGCCACTTCAAAACCTTCGTCGTCCGGACATTGGTCGACTTTGGCGGCGCTGAGCATGAAGGTGGACTGTTGGCACAGACCGAGGATGGGATTCTTGAGTTGCATGGGATTTCCGATGTGGGCGGCGCCGGGAATGGGCGCGGCAAGCGGTGTCGCTTCCGTTTCACTGACGCCAGTATATAATGCCGCAGATTTTGTGTGCGCTTTGTCCCAGCGTAGGATGAAGTTCACGAGAGCGACAGACCTTGATTGCGCATTAGAACGCAGCACGCTCTCAACCCTGAAAAGGTCGTTTTATGACGAAATGGCTGCTAGCTGCCGGTGTCTTGATGCCGCTTTACAGCGCTCAGGCTACACAGGATCCGGAAGCTGTGTACAACCGTGTTTGTGGTGCCTGTCATTCCGGCCAACTACCCATGGCGCCCAAAAGAGGCGATCAGGAAGCTTGGACGCCGAGGTTGGCGAAAGGTATGGAGACGCTGGTGCAACACGTGACCCAGGGTTTCAAGGCGATGCCGCCGCGTGGTTTGTGCATGGACTGCAGTGCCGAGGATTACCAAGCCATCATCCAGTGGATGAGCGAGTAAACCCGGTCCATAACTCTTTAACCCTTAGCCGTAGTTGGATTAGCTGATGAAGAAATTGATCGTGAGTCTGCTGTTGACCGTGGGAATCTCCGGCATTGCCCATGCTGCAGGTGAGCCAGTGAAACCGGGCGACGCCGCCGCAGGCCAGGCCAAAGCCGCCGTCTGTGGCGCCTGCCACGGCCCGGATGGCAACAGCATGGCGCCAAACTTTCCAAAACTGGCAGGTCAGGGTGAACGCTACCTGACCAAGCAACTGCACGACATCAAGTCGGGCAAGCGCACCGTTCTGGAAATGACCGGCCTGCTGACCAACCTGAGCGATCAGGACCTGGCGGATATCGCCGCCTACTTCGCCAGCCAGAAAGGCAGCGTCGGCGCCGCCGATCCGAAAGTCGTGGCGCGCGGTGAAGCCCTGTTCCGTGGGGGTGATTTGGCCAAGGGTCTCCCATCCTGCACCGGCTGCCACTCGCCAAACGGCGCAGGTAACGCCGCCGCTGGCTTCCCGCATCTCGGTGGCCAACACGCTCAATACGTCGCCAAGCAACTGACCGACTTTCGCAAGGAAGAAGGTGGCCGTAACAACGACGGCGATACAAAACCAATGCAAAGCATTGCCAAAAAGCTGAGCGACGAAGACATCGCCGCAGTGTCCAGTTACATTCAGGGCCTGCACTAAGACCGGCGAATCGGGCGTTGCGCAAGGCATTCATCTCTTGCAACGTTAACGCTCGATTAATCCGTCACAGCAAGTATAAAAAGGGTGGCTTTGGCCGCCCTTTTTTGTGGCCGCTGCCGTTACACTACAGAACTCAGGCCCGCTATGACCTGTCTGAAATCAGGTCGCGCGAGGCGATAAAATTTGTCCAGGAGTGAAGCATGCGTAATCTGATCATCAGCGCCGTTTTTGCCGCTGCCAGCCTGTTCGGCATGACTGCCCAGGCTGCCGAAGCCCCAGCCGCCCCTTACGTCGAACTGAGCAACCCGGTTCCGGTTGCCGTGCCTGGCAAGATCGAAGTGGTTGAGCTGTTCTGGTACGGCTGCCCGCATTGCTATGCATTCGAACCGGTGATCAATCCTTGGGTCGAGAAGCTGCCTTCCGACGTGAACTTCGTTCGTATCCCTGCCATGTTCGGCGGCCCGTGGAACGCTCACGGCCAGATGTTCCTGACCCTCGAAGCCATGGGCGTCGAGCACAAGGTTCACGCTGCGGTGTTCGAAGCGATCCAGAAAGAACACAAGAAGCTGACCGACAAGAATGACATGGCGGACTTCCTGGCCACCCAGGGTGTCGACAAGGACAAGTTCCTGGCCACTTTTGACTCTTTCGCCATCAAGGGTCAGATCAACAAGGCCACTGAACTGGCCAAGAAATATGAAATCACCGGTGTTCCAACCCTGATCGTGAATGGCAAGTACCGCTTCGATGTGGGCTCTGCCGGCGGCGCCGAACAAGCCCTGCAACTGGCCGACAAACTGATCGACAAAGAGCGAGCGGCTAACAAGGCTGCCGCCAACTAAGGACCGCCTCCGCCATGCGCCGCTGGGGTACTGAACGCGTCGTTGGCCTGCATGATCCGCGGGTCAACGAGCATCACCTGGAATCCACGGGCCTGCCCGCAGACAGCCGTTTGCGCTTGCTCAGCTTCAATATTCAGGTCGGCATCAGTACCGAGCGCTATCGGCATTACCTGACCCGGGGCTGGCAGCATCTGCTGCCGCATACCGGACGCGCCGACAACCTGCAAAAGATCGGCAATCTGCTCGGCGACTTCGATCTGGTCGCCTTGCAGGAGGCTGATGGCGGCAGCCTGCGTTCAGGCTACGTCAATCAAGTCGAACACCTGGCCCAACTCGGCGCCTTCCCGTACTGGTATCAACAACTCAATCGCAATCTCGGTCGCCTTGGCCAGCACAGCAATGGCGTGCTCAGCCGCCTGCGCCCGTGGGCGATTGAGGACCATCCGCTGCCGGGGCCGAAGGGTCGCGGGGCCATTCTGGTGCGTTTCGGCGAAGGTCCCGAAGCGCTGGTCGTGGTCATGATGCACCTGGCGCTTGGCGCCCGTGTCCGCAGCCTGCAATTGGCCTACATTCGCGAGCTCATCGGCGGATACAAACACCAGGTGCTGATGGGCGACATGAACACCCACGCCAGCGACCTGCTGCAAAACTCGCCATTGCGTGACCTCGGCCTGCTCGCCCCGCAACTGGAAGCGACGTTCCCCAGCTGGCGCCCGCAGCGCTGCCTGGACCATATTCTGCTGAGCCCGACCCTGACCCTGGAAAAGGTCGAGGTGCTGGCCCAACCCATTTCCGATCACCTGCCGGTTGCGGTAGAGATTCGTCTGCCGGGTTCGCTCACGGCCGATGCATTGCCCGCGTTGAGTCCTGCCCTTCGCGGAACCCCTGAATGAGCGACGAAGCACAGCGCTGGAAAGAGAAGTACCTCAAAAGCATCGAACAACAGGAAAAGCTCGAACGTCGTTGGGACGCACGCCTCGACTTGCTGCGTCGTGGACTGGTGCGCAGCACCCTGGCGGCAGAAGGCACCGATCGCGCCGTTGATCAATGCATGAAGGAAATGCGTGAGGTCGTGCGCACCGACGACATGGACGCCGGCTTGGCCGCCCTGCTCCCGCGCCTGGAAAAAGCCGTGCTCGACTCCGAGCAGCGTCGGGAAACCCGGGTCAACCAGACCAGTGCCGCATTGAACGCGCTGGTCACCCAGCTGCAAACATTACCGCTGCCCCGGGAAGTCAGCCGTCCCCTCAAGAACTTCGCCAAACAACTGGATAGCCGCGTCAGCCAGGCTCGCGAGATTCCGTTGCTGCTCAGTGAACTGAGCGGCTTGCAAGGCAAAGCCTTGAACCAGTTGGAGACGCCGACAGAGCCCGGTCGACCAGGCCTGTTGCAGCGATTGTTCGGTCACCGTGAGGCCGATGAGGCTGCTGCACAACTAACCCCGGTCTCCGAACAAGCCTCTTTCACAGCACCAGCCGAAACCGTTCCGACGCCGACTGCCGCAGCATCGCCAACAATCACCGAATCTGCGCCAGTCGCCGAAAAGGCGCCTGCCGAAGCTCCCGGCCCGACCATCGTGGCCACCGGGCCAACAGCCATCGAGGCATCCGCCGAGACGCCAGAGTCACCTGCCGTTACGGCGCTTGTTCCGCCAGTTCTGGAACCGCAACAAGATCCTGCCCCCCACTGCGAAACGGAAGCGGATCAAGCTGACGAGCCGACAATACCCACCGAGACACCCGCCCCCCTGGTCGAGCAGGCAATCAATCCTGACGAACTGACGCCGGCTGAACTTCCCGAAACCGTGCCTCAGCCGTCGGCGTTGCCCGCTGTCGATTCAGAGCAACTTGAGCACGACATCCTGTATGCGCTGCCGGACTCCCCCGAGCCGTCCTACAGCTCAGTGGCCAAGCACATCGAAGACACGTTGCTGGGCCTCCTCGACGATCTGACGCTGCCCGAGCGTCATCGCCCGCAAGCCGAATCGATGCGCGATCGCCTGAAAAACGGCCTGAACTGGTACGAACTGCTGCCGATCCTCGACGATTTTGCCACCTTGATGCTGGCCATTTCCGACAGCGGCCAACACGAATTCGAAGCTTACTTGCAGCGGCTCAACGAGCGTCTCGAATCGTTCCAGAGCAACCTGCAGGCCGCCAGCGCCGGCCATGCCGATAGTCGCTCCGCCGCAGAGGCCATGGACACGCAAATCCGCGAACAGGTCGACGGCCTGCAAACCAGCATGCATGAAGCAGCTGACCTGGAAGACCTCAAGCACGTCCTGGAAAACCACCTAGAAGGCCTGCTCGGCACGATGGACCAACACCGCAAACAGCGCGACGAGCGTGAGCACGAAGTGGCGGCCCGCCTGCAAAGCCTGGCCGAACGGGTAGCCCACATGGAACAGGAGGCCCTGGGTTTTCGCGAGCATCTTGAAGAGCAGCGGCAGAAAGCCTTGATCGACCCGTTGACCGGCCTGCCCAACCGCGCCGCCTGGAGCGAACGGCTGGAACACGAAATCAGCCAATGGCAGCAACACGGCAACACGCTGATGCTGGCCATGCTCGACCTCGATCATTTCAAACGCATCAACGACAACTATGGTCATCTGGCCGGTGACAAGGTGCTGAAAATCATTGCCAGCGTGCTGCGCAAGCGCCTGCGCGGGACGGATTTCATTGCCCGGTTTGGCGGTGAAGAGTTTGTCCTGTTGCTGCCGTCCACGGTGCCCGCGGCCGGCATGAAACTGCTGGAACACCTGCGAGCGTCGATTGAAGCCTGCCCGTTTCACTTCAAGGGTGAACGGGTGACCATCACCATTTCCATGGGCCTGACAGCGTTCAAACCCGGCGAACATAGCGATCAGGTACTGAAAAGAGCCGATCAGGCGTTATATCGCGCGAAGAATGCTGGCCGTAACCGGGTCGAACTGGGCTGAGGGACAATTGTTCCATTTTATTTAAAACCTCGCGATTGCCCTCCGCACGCAAGGCAGTACGTTACACTGTTGCATTACTGTCTTGCGCGTATTGCTCCTGCCATGAAATTTTTAGCTCTCATCGTGTCGCTCATGCTCCTGGCCGGTTGTGCCAGTGGCCCGCGCTATGACACCCGTCACCCTTCCGCCAATCACGACAGCCGTATCCAGTTCGTGGTGGTGCATTACACCTCCGCCTCGCTGGAGCGTTCGCTGCAGCTACTGACCCATGGCGAAGTCAGCAGCCATTACCTGGTCGGCGACGACAAGAAGGCGACCATCTACAAATTGATGGATGAAAACCTGCGGTCCTGGCACGCCGGAGAGAGCCAATGGCAGGGCCGGACCTGGCTGAATTCCAGCTCCATCGGCATCGAAATCGTTAACCCGGGCTTCAAGGACACCCCGACCGGTCGTCTCTGGTATCCCTATAGCGAAGCCCAAGTGCAGTCCCTGATCGTCCTGCTCAAGGACATCAGCAAGCGTTACAACATCAGCCCGCGCAGCATCATTGGTCATAGCGATATCGCGCCACTGCGCAAGCTTGACCCGGGCCCGCTGTTCCCGTGGAAACGCCTGGCGGTGGAAGGCATCGGCGTCTGGCCGAACGAGCAGGCTGTGGCACGCCAGCAGGCACAGTTCAATGCACAACTGCCGAGCATCAGTTGGTATCAGGCCCAGCTTGCCCGCTTCGGTTATGAGACGCCGCAAACCGGCGAACTGGACGTCGCCACACGCCACGTCATCGCAGCTTTTCAGATGCATTTCCGCCCGTCCCGCTTCGATGGCACACCGGATGCGCAAACGGCGGCGCTGTTGCAGGTGTTGAACCAGACAAAATAACGACGACCGCCCGACGGTCAGCGCGTTTTCTCCATCAGCAGCTATAACTCATTGGTAATTCTTAGGATATTTACCCAATGCCTGCTGCTAGAGAGACATTCCGTAGTTGGTTCTATCGCCCATGGTTTTTGGCGATACTGGCGGCTGTCCTGAGCGCAACCTTGCTACTCTCCGGCAGCCTGTTCATTGCACTGCACCAGGTCGAGCAAAACGAAAGCAAGGAAATGAATGCCCAAGGCGAACGTTTTCTCGCCCGCCTGGAGCAGATGTTCGGACAATTGCGCGAAAGCCTCGACGACCTCGAAGCCCAGCCGCTGCGTGGGTGCGATGATGAAATGATCGCGGCGCTACAAGCGGTCAGCTTCAATTACCGTTTCGTCTATGAAGCGGCCTACATGGATGCCTCGCGGATCTGCTCCAATCGTCCGCGTCAGGAGGGGTTGTCTTTGATACGTCCCCCGGACATCAAGGGCCCCACCTACAACTACTGGCTGAACACCACCACTGAACCCGATGAAAACCGCGCCGCGCTGATGCTCGGGCGCGGCAATTTCCGTGTAGCGACGTCGCGCGGGCATTTGACCGATATGGTCGACCTGTCACCGGGAAGCAGTCTTTTAGTCGTGCTCGACCACGGCACTCGGGCGATTCCGGTCCTGGGTGTGTCGCAGTCATGGCCACCGAACGAACAATGGCCGCCGAAGAGCCGCGATGCGCTGCAAGTCACCCGCACACGTTTGATTTATCGCATGCCTACCGACAACCCTCTATATCAACTGGTGCTGATCAGCCCGCGCGGCGGCACCCATATTCCGCTGATGTGGTGGTGGTTGTTGCCGGTGTGTCTGGGGCTGGCCTTGTGTGTGGGTTTTCTGGTGTTCCTGCTGGTGCGTCAGCGCCAGTCTCTGGACGCCGAACTGACCGGCGCCATACGCCGTGGCGAGTTGCAGGTGCTGTATCAACCGATTTTCGACCTCGACAGCCGCAACTGCGTGGGCGCCGAGGCCTTGCTGCGCTGGCGAAGGCCGGACGGCACCCTGACCAGTCCCGACCTGTTCATTCCGATGGCGGAGAACACCGGACAGATCCGCCAGATGACCGATTTCGTCCTGCAACGTTTGTTGGAGCAGCTCGGGCAATTACTGCGCGCTAACCCGCAGCTGTACATTTCGGTCAACTTGGCGGCGTGCGATGTGATGGTGCCGCGGATCGGCCAGGTCATGGCCCGGCTGCTGACTTTGCACCGGGTCGCCGCCAAACAAATTGCCTTTGAAGTCACTGAACGCGGGCTGATCGATGTGGTGGTTGCCCGGGAAAACCTGCAAGCCCTGCGCGATGTCGGGCACCAAGTGCTGATCGATGACTTTGGCACCGGCTATTGCAGCCTCGCGTACCTGCAAACCTTGCCGGTAGATTGCCTGAAGATCGACAAGGCCTTCATCGATGCGCTGGGCCATGACGCGGCCAGCAGCGGCGTGGCCCCGCACATCATCCACATGGCGCACTCGCTGCACTTGAAAGTGATTGCCGAAGGCATCGAGCATGAAGCCCAGGCAGCGCTCCTGAGCAGTGAAGGTGTGAAGTTTGGCCAAGGCTGGCTGTTCGCCCATGCGTTGAGTGCGGTGCAGTTCATTGAGCTGATTACCCGTGGCCGCCGGCTGGCCAACCGACGCCTGGATGACGAGGCGTAAGGCGCTACACCGTCAACGCCATGTAGAACTGTGTGCCCTGCCCCGGCCGCGAATAGACACCCATCCGCCCGCCATGCAACTGCACGATTTCCTTGCACAACGCCAACCCGAGCCCGGCCCCGCCTTTTTTGCGCCCGACTTGCACAAAGGGTTCGAAGATCCGTCCTTGCTGGCCGTAGGCAATCCCTTCACCGTTATCTTCAACACTGATGATGACCCGCTCGCCATGGCGTCGGGCCTGCAAGCGTATGAGTCCGCCCGCGGATGTGTGGCGCAGAGCGTTGTCGATCAAGTTGTCGAGCACCCGGTCCAATTGCGGCTGATCGGCCTGCAAGCGCGGCAACGGCCCCTGCACTTCCACCAACAACTCGATGCCCTTTTCTCCAGCGCCGCTGGAAAAGCGCAGCTGCGCCTGTTCCAGCAAATCCTCGATGGAACACGGTGCCAGGCTGAGTTTCTGCAGACCGTTCTGGTAACGCGAGAAATTCAGCAGGTCGTTGATCAACTGCATCAGCCGCTGCATTTCTTCGTTCACAGTGTCCAACAAATCGGCTTCACGGGAGTCCTGGGGGAAATGCGCGCGCTCACGGAACAGACCGAACGCCATGTGCATGCCGGTGACCGGCGTGCGCAGTTCATGGGAGGCGCGCAGCACGAACTCGCTGCGCACCCGTTCGAAGGCGCGCTGCTCGGTAACGTCATGCAGCACCATCACCGCGCCGAGAATATGGCCCTGAGTATGGCTGACCGGCGTCAGGCTGTAGGTCAGCAAGCGCGTCTCACCATCGACCTCGATGTTCAGATCCTCCGGCGCCCGCTCCAGCGTGCCGCCGCGCAGTACCAGTTGCAACTGCTCATCGAGTTCAGGACGCTGCAGAGCGGTGCCCAGCCCCTGGCCGAGTCGATCCTCGTCCCAGCCCAATTGACGCTGGGCCACCGGGTTGAGGTGTTCCAGATGCCCCTGGCGATCGATCATCAGCAAGCCGTCGTCGATGCTGTCGAGTACGGCCTGCAAGCGTTGCTGACCCGCCAGCAACTCGTCGACATTGGTAGCCTGATGTTCACGCAGCGCCTCGGCCATGATCCCGAAACGCCGGGTCAACTGGTTCAGCTCCACGGCCGAGGAAACCGGCAGGGTGACATCGAAGTTGCCCTGGCCAATGTTGTCCGCCGCCTGCGCCAGGGCTTCGATGGGCTCGCCGAAACGCCGGGCAATGGCATGCGCGGTGACGAAACCGATGATCAAAACCGCCAACCCGACCAGGCCAAGCAGTCCGGCGATGAGCAATGCACGTTCTCGGGCATGGCGCTCAGTGGCACCGATGTTATCCAGTGCACGCTTGTGTTCATTGATCAAACCATTGCGCAGCGCGTTGAATTTTTCGGTGAGTTCGTCGTTGCCGCTCAACACATGGGCCGGATCGGGCGACATTTCGTAGGCCTGAATGAAACTCAGGTAATCCGCCTTGGCTTTCTTGAAACCGTACTCGCTGCCGTCGATTGCAGGTTCTTGGGCGATTCCCTGCTCCAATAACTCGAAATAACGCTGTTTTGAGGCTTCGAAGGCTTGGGAATCCGGTTGCTCGCTGAGCATGATGATCAGCTGATCACCCAAGGTCTGACGCAGCTTGAGCCCCAGATCCAAGGTGACGAAGTTATTGCGCACCAGCGCTTCCTGGCTTCCGGCCATCTGCATCACGCTGACCAGCCCGAGCAACAACCCGAACAGCGCTACGGTGATCAGCGCGGAAATGCTCAGGAACAGCCGGGTCCGCAACTTCATCGCCAGTTTCATCGGTGACGGCTCACAAGTTGTACTGTTTGCGTTTGCGGTACAGCGTCGACGCGTCGATGCCCAGGGTCTTGGCGGCTTGATCCAGTGTCCCGGCAGTGGCGAGGACCGCGCCGATGTGGGCTTTTTCCAACTCATCGAGGCTCAAGGCGGCGCCGATGCGGGGCGCATTGTTGACCGGTGCTTCAGCCATGCCCAAGTGGCTGAGCTCAACCCGCTCCTGCGGGCAAATGATGCTCGCTCGCTCCACCACGTTGCGCAGTTCGCGAATGTTCCCCGGCCAGCGATAACCCAGCAGCGCTTCCCGGGCCTCATCGCTGAACCCTCGCGCCGGGCGTGCATACTCTTTGACGAAGCGCGCCAGAAAGCGATCGGCAAGGTTGAGGATGTCTTCCCTGCGCTCACGCAGCGGTGGCAAGTGCAAGGTGATGACGTTCAGGCGATAGAGCAAGTCTTCGCGAAAACGGCCGTCGCGGACCATGTCTTCGAGGTTTTGGTTGGTGGCCGCAAGAATGCGCACATCGGCGCGGCGGGTGACCGGGTCGCCCACTCGCTCGTATTCTTTATCTTGAATGAAACGCAGCAATTTTGGCTGCAAAACCAACGGAAAATCGCCGATCTCATCGAGAAACAGTGTACCGCCATCGGCTTGATTGACCCGCCCCAAAGTGCTTTCACTGGCCCCGGTGAACGCGCCACGGCTGTGGCCGAACAATTCGCTTTCCATGAGTTCGGCGGTCAGCGACGGGCAGTTGATGGTGATGCAGGACTTCTTCGCCCGTTTGCTCCAGCCGTGAATCGCCTGGGACAACTCGCCCTTACCGGTGCCGGATTCGCCGAGAATCAAGATATTGGCATCAGTCGTCGCCACCTGCCGGGCGGTTTCAAGGACCACTTTCATGGCCGGGCTGTGGGAGTCCAGACCATCCTTGGGTTTGCGCACCTCGCCTTCGAGGGCTTCCAGACGTGCCGACAGTTGCCGCACTTCCAACTGCTTGGCCGTGGCCAGGCGTAATTGATCGGGGCTGCAAGGTTTGACCAGATAATCGGCAGCACCGGCCTGAATGGCATCGACGGCGGTGTCCACGGCCGAGTGCGCGGTGACGATCACCACGCGCATCCACGGTGCCTGGATGCGCATCTGGGCCAACACGTCGAGGCCGTTGTCTTCACCCAGGCGCAAATCGAGGAAGCACAAGTCGAAGACCTGACGTTGCAACAGCGCATCGGCTTGTGCGGCGCTGTTGGCCGTCGCCACGCTGTAGCCTTCGTCTTCGAGGCAATAGCGGAAGGTTCGCAGGATGGCGGACTCATCATCCACCAGAAGAATACGGCCTTGATGCTCAGTGGCTGATTCCATTTTCCTACGCTCCTTAATGAATAGTCTTGGTTTAGTCCCGGAAAAATCGGGCAAGTTGCATGGTTCATTCTGATCCATTCCCGCCACGCCAGGGTAGATATCTCCCCCCCCGCCGGTTTTCGCCTGATTTTGTAGGCCTTTTATAGGTAACAGCTTTTCAGACGATGAATCACGTCCATTTCTGACAGCTGCGCCCTCCTCTCAATTCAAAAAAATTGCGATCTCTGCCAAGTCGATCGTGCATAACGCACGACCTCGTCAGGGGCCATCGTGCAGGATGCGCACGAAGGGTTTCGCGACACCATCATAAGCTACTGATTTACAAAGTATTTTTAATACAAAAAAACTGGCATGCGGGCTGCAATAACCCAAATAACGCAGGGCACCAATAAAACGCCCTCAACCCGATTACCCCCGAGTGGGAGGAGCTTCAGGATGAATCGCCAACGTGCCACCCAATTGCAACTCTCGCCACTGCATCTCCAGCAAGGTTTGTTTGCGGTACTGGCGCTGTTGATCACGTTGATCGGCGGCCAACAGTTTCTGCGCTGGGAGCAGAGCCAGCAGCAAGATGGGCCAAGCGTTTCGTTTCAACACCCGACCCAAACCCACTTCAGCGCCGCCCGCAGCGGTATGGCCGACAGCACTGCGCTGCGGATGATGGACGTCGACCAGCATCAGGCGATGGACGAATCGCCACGTCAGGAACGCTGGGTGTTCTAAGTACTCACACTTGGCGCGATCGCTGCGCCGGGAAACGCAACACCTCTAAATAGAAGCGTAAGGAGAATCACCATGTTGAGCTGGGCAATCACATTCTTGATCATTGCCATTGTCGCCGCCGTACTGGGCTTCGGTGGTATCGCGGGCACCGCCACGGGTATCGCCAAGATTCTCTTTGTCGTGTTCCTGGTGATGTTCATTGCTTCCTTCTTCTTTGGCCGTCGCGGTCGAGGCTGAATATGAGTTTTTCGTTGTTAAAGACACTGGCAGCCGCCCTGCTACTGGGCGGTAGTGCCATGGCAATTGCCGCCAATGACGGGCAGGCACGGGTCAACGAACTCTTGAACGCAGACCCGCAGTACCGTGAAACCTGGCAAGGCGTGGTGAAGAAAGAAGAACGCCTGCCGGAATGGGTGATGAACCTGTCCGGCGATGCCGAACAGATGAATGCCGTTGAAGAGGACGGCGATCAGTATCTGGTGGGGCCGCTGTGCGAATCGCAAGCGACTTGCCTTGACCGACGCTTGATCGTTGCCGTCAGTTTCGACAAAAAGGACGCTTACGCCATGCTGGTCGAAGTGCCTTCCGGGCTGCCGGCCGACAAGTCGCCGACGCGACATGCCACCTACCGTTTCCTCGGCAAACCGGACCAAGGTATGCAGGAAATGTTGATGGAGCAGCTCAAGAAGGATCCGAACTGGTACTGATTTCAGAATGCGAAAGAAGCGCCGTGCTTCTTTCCCCTGCGCCCACCTGAGGAAGGTCGGCGCATGACCAAGGGGTCGGGACGTTCTGCCTGTTTCAGGGGCGGAGTGACCTACGGGTACAGGGAGTGCCTGCGCAAGGGCCGGGTCAGGAAAAGCTGCGACGCAAGTTCGCCGGTCAAGCATGGCTCGACGGACTTGCGAAGAGCTTGCGTGCAGAGCTTTGCAATAGACCGTTCCCCTCTGTTTCTTCCGCTTCCCGACAATTCCTCTCGCCCATCAATGGAAAATACTTGTCCCGACATTCACCGGCGACCGTATATCGAGAAAAATCCCCCTTCTTTTGACGCGATGCCTTCGCGAGCGCCGGGAGATTTTCCCGAAAATCCTTCTTTATTCGGCTGATCAAAAAACATTCAATCTGCCCTGTGATGACCGGTACACGGCACTTATGCCTGACGAAATGTCGTATTCGAACCGATTGCGACGTCGCTTACAGCTAAAAAACCTCATGCCGATTCGGCATGGGGTAGGCGTTTACGGCATTAGACGTCGCTTCCTTGCATCGGAATAGTTGCGCCTTTTTTCGCCTGCCAGAGAGCCACTAACAAGCGCTCCGGGGCTCCTTATACGGGGGCGGATGCACTGACATTTTCGCCACAAGCGATCCCGTTCATGCATCTGCCCGAGTCAAACTGAAGTAAGGGTAAAGATATGAAGAAGGCAAAGCTTAGCCTCGCCTGGCAGATCCTCATCGGTCTGGTATTGGGGATTGCAATCGGTGCGCTGCTCAACCATTTCAGTGCCGAAAAAGCCTGGTGGATCAGCAACGTCCTGCAGCCAGCGGGCGATATCTTTATCCGTCTGATCAAGATGATTGTGATTCCGATCGTGATCTCTTCGCTGATCGTCGGTATTGCCGGCGTCGGTGATGCGAAGAAGCTCGGCAGCATCGGCCTCAAAACCATCCTCTACTTTGAAGTCGTCACCACCATCGCCATCGTCGTCGGCCTGCTGCTGGCCAACCTGTTCCATCCGGGTGCCGGCATCGACATGAGCACGCTGGGTACTGTGGACATCTCCAAGTACCAGGCAACGGCAGCCGAGGTTCAGCATGAACACGCGTTCATCGAAACCATCCTCAACCTGATCCCGTCCAACATCTTCGCGGCCATGGCTCGCGGTGAAATGCTGCCGATCATCTTCTTCTCGGTGTTGTTCGGTCTCGGTCTGTCGAGCCTCAAGCCTGAACTGCGCGATCCGCTGGTCACGATGTTCCAGGGCGTGTCGGAAAGCATGTTCAAGGTCACTCACATGATCATGAACTACGCCCCGATCGGCGTTTTCGCACTGATCGCGGTCACCGTGGCCAACTTCGGCTTCGCTTCGCTGCTGCCGCTGGCCAAACTGGTGATCCTGGTTTACGTCGCCATCGCCTTCTTCGCCTTCGTGGTGCTGGGCCTGATCGCTCGCCTGTTCGGTTTCTCGGTGATCAAGCTGATGCGCATCTTCAAAGATGAGCTGGTGCTGGCCTACTCCACCGCCTCCTCCGAAACCGTGCTGCCGCGCGTGATCGAGAAGATGGAAGCCTACGGCGCGCCGAAAGCCATTTGCAGCTTCGTGGTGCCGACCGGTTACTCGTTCAACCTCGACGGTTCGACCCTGTACCAGAGCATCGCGGCGATCTTCATTGCCCAGTTGTACGGCATCGATCTGTCGATCAGCCAGCAACTGCTTCTCGTGCTAACCCTGATGGTCACTTCCAAAGGCATCGCCGGCGTACCGGGCGTGTCCTTCGTGGTGCTGCTGGCCACTCTGGGCAGCGTCGGTATTCCGCTGGAAGGCCTGGCCTTCATCGCCGGTGTCGACCGCATCATGGACATGGCGCGTACCGCGTTGAACGTGATCGGCAATGCCTTGGCCGTACTGGTTATCTCCCGCTGGGAAGGCATGTACGACGACGCCAAGGGCCAGCGCTACTGGAACTCCCTGCCGCACTGGCGCAGCAAAGAGAAGCTGCCGGTTGGTGAAGTTTCCAGCAACTGATCGCTGAACCCTGTGGTGGCTGCCACAGTTTGTGAGTCAGCCAAACCGACAAACCCCGGAGAAATCCGGGGTTTGTCGTTTCTGGTCACCCCGCTATCATTCGCGCATCTTTTGGGGGATTTGACTGATGCTTAATGGCCTGTGGCTTGGCTTCTTCATCGTAGCCGCGATATCGGCGCTGGCGCAGTGGCTGATCGGCGGCAATGCCGGAATCTTCGCGGCGATGGTGGAAAGCATCTTCGCCATGGCCAAGCTGTCGGTCGAAGTGATGGTGTTGCTGTTCGGCACCCTCACCCTCTGGCTGGGTTTTCTGCGCATCGCCGAGAAAGCCGGGATCGTCGAATGGCTGGCCAAGGTGCTTGGGCCACTGTTTCTGCGCTTGATGCCGGAGGTTCCGCCCGGCCACCCTGCCTTGGGCCTGATTACCCTCAATTTCGCCGCCAACGGCCTGGGCCTGGACAACGCCGCCACGCCGATCGGCCTGAAGGCCATGAAAGCCCTGCAGGAGCTCAACCCCAGCGCCACCATCGCCAGTAACGCGCAGATCCTGTTCCTGGTGCTCAACGCTTCCTCCCTGACCCTGTTGCCGGTGACGATCTTCATGTACCGCGCCCAGCAAGGTGCGCCGGACCCGACACTGGTGTTCCTGCCGATCCTGCTGGCCACCAGTTGCTCGACCATCGTCGGCTTCCTGGCTGTGTCCTTCATGCAACGCCTGCGTATCTGGGACCCGGTGGTGCTGGCCTATCTGATTCCCGGTGCACTTTTGCTGGGTGGCTTCATGGCCTTGCTGGGGACGATGTCGGCCACTGCTTTGGCGGGTTTATCGTCGATCCTCGGCAACTTGACGCTATTCGGTTTGATCATGCTGTTTCTGATCATCGGCGCGCTGCGCAAAGTAAAGGTCTACGAAGCGTTCGTCGAAGGCGCCAAAGAAGGCTTCGATGTGGCAAAGAGTCTGCTGCCGTATCTGGTGGCGATGCTCTGTGCGGTGGGCGTGCTGCGGGCCTCCGGCGCACTGGATTTCGGTCTGGACGGCATTCGTCACCTGGTGGAATGGGCCGGTTGGGATACGCGCTTCGTCGATGCGTTGCCGACCGCCATGGTCAAGCCGTTCTCCGGCAGCGCCGCCCGGGCGATGCTGATTGAAACCATGAAGACCTCAGGCGTCGACAGCTTCCCGGCACTGGTGGCGGCGACGGTACAGGGCAGTACCGAAACCACGTTCTATGTGCTGGCGGTGTACTTTGGCGCGGTGGGCATCCAGCGCGCGCGGCATGCGGTGGGGTGTGCGTTGTTAGCGGAACTGGCCGGGGTGCTGGGCGCTATCGGGGTTTGCTACTGGTTCTTCGGATAAAGCAAAGGATCGCAGCCTTCGGCAGCGCCTACAGGTGTGCACCTACCCATGCAGGCGCTGCCGAAGGCTGCGATTTTGGCGATTTCAAGGTTTGACCGGCGCTAACAGCCGTCCTTGCTCTACCGCCCAATTCACCACCTGCGCCGTCAGTTGATCACTGGCCTGGCCAAACCCGGCCACCACCGCCGGGACTTTCACATCGCTCAACGGCTGTCGTACTTCGAAGCGGCGGCTGGCGAGGATTCGCTGGTCGTAGCCGCGCACCAGCAACGCATCCAGACGTACCACCACGCTGGCACTGGCTCCTTGGTATTCAGTCTGGAACGCCTGCAACTGGCCACCCAGTTCCAGGTCTGCGTGGAAAAGACTGTCATCGGTGCTCAGCAACGTCACTCGACCATCACGCTGGAAACCATCGAGCAGACGATTGCGCAGCAGCACCGGCGCCGGATCGCTCCAGCGCGAGCCCTTGTAGCTGCTGATCACGTCGCCCTGGGGAATGACCGCAATGTCCGGCCTGTTCAACGCTTCGCTGGCCAAGGGTTTGTTCAAGCGCAACGACCATTGCTGCGCCGCGCCATGACTGCTCGGCGCATTGCTCTGGGCCGAAGGCAATCGATAGACATCGAACGGCTCGGGCTTGGGCAGGATCGAGCACGAACTGATCAGCAAGAAGCCGGCGAGGAGGGCGATACGGGTCAGCTTCATGGGGTGAATTCCTTGTGCTTGTCACTGCCCAGCAAGTAACCGCTGGGGTTGGCCTCCAAGCGTTGAGCGATGGCGCGCAGCGAGGTCAGGGTTTCACGCAGCTCGCGCACCGCCGGGGCCAAACCGTTGAGGCCCTGCATGCCGTTGTTGATCGAGTCCTGATTGGCGCTCAGCAATTTGTTGATCGTCGCACTGCTTTGTTCCAGCGACTTCATCGCGTGCTCAGCGCTGCCGAACATCTGCTTGCCCTGATCGTTGAGCAAGCCGTTGGCGTTGCGCATCAACGCTGAGGTTTGTTCCATCATGGTGCCAGCCTGCTTGCCCAGCGATGCCAGCTGCTGCATCGCCTGACGTATATCGCCGCGCTGCTCGGCAATGACCCCGGTGGTTTTCTCCAGATGCTCAAGCGTCTTGCTGATGCGCTCGATATTTTCTGTGGAGAACATCAGATTGGCGTTGTGCATCAGCGTATTCACGCCAGCCATCAGGTCGTTGCTGTCGTTGAGCAAACGGGCGATAGGCGAGGGCGACGCCACGATGGTCGGCAGATTACCGTCCTTGCCCTTGAGCGTCGGGCTTTGTGGCGTGCCGCCGCTGAGCTGGATGATCGACGTGCCGGTGACCCCGGTCAGCGCCAGTTTGGCCTGGGTGTCTTCCTTGACCGGCGTATCACCACCCAGACGGATCCGCGCCAATACCCGGCGCGGGTCTTTGGGGTCCAGGCGCAGCGAGATCACATCGCCGACCTTGATCCCGCTGTACTGCACCGAACTGCCGTTGGACAGGCCACTAACAGCCTCGTTGAAGACGATCTGGTAATCCTTGAACTCCCGGTCGACGCTGGACTTGGCCAGAAACAGACCAAAGAGCAGGGCGCCTGCCACCACAATCACGGTGAACAGGCCGATCAATACATGATGGGCTCGGGTTTCCATGTCAGACCTCGTTGAGCTGTTTTGCGGCCGTCAGCGCCGCGCGGCCGCGAGGGCCATGGAAGTATTCGTGAATCCACGCATCGTCGGTTTCCGACACCTTGTCGATGGCGTCCGCCACCAGCACTTTCTTCTGCGCCAACACCGCCACCCGGTCGGTAATGGTGTAAAGCGTGTCGAGGTCGTGGGTCACCAGAAAAACACTCAAGCCCAAGGCGTCGCGCAGGGTCAGGATCAACTGATCGAACGCAGCGGCGCCGATCGGGTCGAGACCGGCGGTGGGCTCGTCGAGAAACAGGATGTCGGGGTCGAGCGCCAAGGCCCGCGCCAGAGCGGCGCGCTTGATCATGCCGCCGGACAGCGAGGAGGGGTATTTATCCGCTGCCGACAGCGGCAATCCGGCCAGGGCCAGTTTTACGGCCGCCAGATGCTCGGCATCGTCGCGGCTCAGACCGGCGTGTTCGATCAGGGGCAGGGCGACGTTTTCGGTCACGGTCAGCGAAGAGAACAGGGCACCTTTCTGGAACAGCACGCCGAAGCGCCGTTCAATCAGCGAGCGTTCGTGTTCCGGCAGCGTCGGCAGGTTTTGCCCAAAGACTTTCACCACGCCCTCACTGGGCTGGCGCAAGCCGACGATGCTGCGCAGCAGCACCGATTTGCCACTGCCGGAGCCGCCGACCACGGCGAGGATTTCGCCCTTGTACAAATCCAGATCAAGGTTTTCATGCACGCTCTGGCTGCCGAAACGGTTGCACAGCCCACGGACTTCGATCACCGCCTCGGCGGGCGCTCGGGGTAAACGGCTCACCAGCTCATCTCCATGAAAAACAGCGCGGCCACGGCGTCGAGCACGATCACCACGAAAATCGACTGCACCACACTCGACGTGGTGTGCGCACCCACGGATTCGGCACTGCCGCTGACCTTGAAGCCTTCCAGGCAACCGATCGCCGCGATCAGGAAGGCAAAGATCGGCGCTTTGACGATCCCCACCAGAAAATGTTGAACGCCGATGTCCGATTGCAGCAGCGAGAGGAACATCGCCGGCGAGATATCCAGCGATATCGCACACACCACGCCGCCGCCGACAATCCCCGAGATCATCGCCAGAAAGGTCAGCATCGGCAACGCGATCAGCAGCGCCAGGACGCGCGGGACCACCAGCAATTCCATCGGGTCGAGGCCCAGGGTGCGGATGGCGTCGATTTCTTCGTTGGCTTTCATCGAACCGATCTGCGCGGTGAACGCACTGGCCGTGCGCCCGGCCATCAGAATCGCCGTCAGCAACACACCGAATTCGCGCAGGAAGGCAAACGCCACCAGATCCACCGTGAACACGCTGGCGCCGAACGTGCTCAGCACCGTCGCCCCGAGAAACGCCACCACGGCGCCCACCAGAAAGGTCAGCAGGGCGACGATGGGCGCGGCATCGAGGCCGGTCTGTTCGATGTGCGCCACCATCGGCGTGATGCGCCAGCGGCTGGGGCGGAACAGCCCACGGACGATGGTTTCCAGAATCAGGCCGACGAAACCCAGCAGTTGCAGGGTGTCCTGCCAGACCGTGTCCACCGCGCGGCCAATGCGGGTCAGCAGTTGAATGCCGACGCTGATTTCCGGCTCCTTGATCGGCACACAGAAATCAGCCAGCGATTGGTAGACGGTTTGCAGCAACGCGCGGTCGGCGGAAGAAAGGGTGCAATCGGGATGTTCGGCGGATCGCCCCAGGCGTTCGGAGCCCAGCAACTCCACCAACAGCGAGGCGCCAGCAGTATCGAGAGCGCCGAGGCCGTTGAGATCGATGCGGGTAGTGTCGTCGTACTGACCTTCGAGCTTTTCGCTCAGGTGCTTGAGGTCGGCGTAATGGGCAAGCGTCCAGTCTCCCGTCACCCGAATCTGAGGCGGGGAGTACGAGGTGTCCAGTTGGGCATTGCCGGCCACTGTGCTGCTGGTCATAAGCTCCATGCTTTTTCGGCTAATTACGCTGACCTACGTAATAGCACGAACTGCCTTACTTTTCTTTGACCGGTGTGCTGTCAGGTACTGTGAAGCGCAACACGCCAATCAACTGGCCGTCCTCGGTCAGCACCCGCACCTGCCATTTGCCCGCCGGGTTGCCGGGGAAGTTCTGCTTGTGGGTCCAGGCCCGGTAACCTTCCTTGCGCCCGCCATGGATATCGAGAGGGATGCGATCAACCTCTTTGCCGTTGAATTGCCAGACGTGATAAATCCGCTCGTTCAGGCCTCGCGGCGCGTTGATCGCGGTGTAGGCGTATAAGCCAGTGCCGCGAATCTGCTCGACGCTGACTTCTTCGAGGCTGGCGCCGGGGGTGCGATCCTGCATCTGCGTGCTGATGGCCACGTCGGTCATCCACAATGTCGCCGGCGGCACCCACGAACGCAGCACCCAACCGACGCCGCCGATACCGATGGTGATACTGAGGATCGCCAGCGCGTTGCGCACCGTGCGGATCGGGAAGATCGACGCCAGGCTCGGGAACGACAGCAACACGGCGATCCCCAGCGCCCATTTGAAACTTTGCGAAGTGGTCAGGTGCATGATCACCGGCAACGCGGTGAGCAGGGCGGCGAACAGGGTCAGCGTGTGCAACGCCAGGAACGCCCAGCGCCGAGGCGCCAGCCATTTGTAGTAGAGCGGGTCGACGATGGAAATCAGCGCGGCGATGCCCAACAACCCGGTGAAGAACAACTGGCCGCTGTTCCACGTCGTGGTGATGAAAAAGAACGGCAGGACGAAAAACAGGCTTTCCTGGTGGATCATCTGCGTCGCATACCGCAGCAACGGCTGGGGAATTTCCCGCTTGAAGACCCGGGTGAACAGCTTGGTCAGGCTGTTTTCCAGCATCAGCCAGATCCAGCTGATCAGCATGATGGTGGTGATCCAGCTCGCCAGGCCTTGCTGACGATCCACCAGAATGAAGCTGCCGACCCCGGAGATAAAACCACCGAGCGCAATGACCCCGGGGTAGCGCTTCATCAATTCGAGGATGCGCTGTACGAAGAGGGTCAAAGTCTGCATTCGGATGGTTCACAGTAGTCGTAGGAAAAATCCTCGACAGGGTACCGCCTCATCACAGGAAATGGTTACTTTCTGCGATGAAAACGCCACGCCACCAGACTCAGCACCAGCAACCCCAAGACCCCGGCAATCGCCCACAGCAATTGGTCATCACTGAGCAACGGCTTCTCGATCCGCACATACCCCGGCTGCAAGAGCAATTCGCGCATGGCCTTGTTCGCTTCCGCCAACGTCACCGCGTGCAATTCCTTGGCAGGGTCGGCGAAACGGCCGTCCTCGTAGTCGCCCAGGGCGCTCCAGTAGTAATCGGCCAGCGCGCTGTTGCCTTGCACCGCCCAAGCCTGGCGGGCGATAGCGGCCTGTTTGAGACGATTGAAGGTCTCGGCATTCAGGCCGTCCTTGAGCAGTTGCGCCTTCAACTCCTCCAGCACCTTCTGCGCTTGGGCCACATCGTCGCGCTCAAGGTCGGCATTCAGGCTCATGAAACCCACGCCACCGAACACTTCGCGCTCGGCCCACGGTCCGTAGGACAAGCCGTGCGCCAGTCGTAACTGGCGATACAACGCCCAGTCCAGATAGTCCTTGAGCAGGTTGAAGGTTTCGTCGTGCTGATCCTCCAGCACCGGTTCCGGCACCAGCCAATGTAGCTTGGCCGCGCCACCGACAAGACTGCGTGTCAGCGTACGCTCATGGGCGGCGCTGGCCTGGATTTGCGGCAGCGGCGGGTGGCTGCTCGGTTCGATCGGCACCAACGTGCCGTAAGTCCGCTCCAGATAAGCTGGCAGCAAGCGGTCGAGATCGCCGACCACGATCAGGGTCATGTTGTTGGGCGCGTACCAATCCTTGCGCACTTTCTCCAGTTGTTCGCGGGTCAATTGATCGACTTCGGCGCGTTCCTGGCATTTCAGCCCCAGCTCCACGGCCAGTTGCTTGCTGGCGGTATGCCCCAGGTCCTGGCGGTCCAGCCAGCGCTGCAAATGCGAGTAATGGCCGCCGTCTTCGCGTTCGACCACTTGCTTGGCAGCATTGATGGCGTTGTCGTCGAAGCGGGTCTGGGTCAGCAACGCCAGCAGCAGATCGAGGACTTTGCGCTGGTTTTTCGCCGGTGCTTCGATCACGAACGTGGTGTCGGCATTGCTGGTGAAGGCGTTCCATTCACCGCCCAACGCTTGCATGCGCTCTTCAAGGCCACCTTCGCCGCTGGCGTCGATGCCGCTGAACAACAGATGTTCGAGCAGGTGCGGCAACTCTTTCTCGGCGCAGCTGAAATCATCGATACCAACGCCGACCACCAGCCGGATCGCCACATGCCCGCGTTCCGTGCCGGGTTTGAGCAGCAATTGCAGACCATTGCGCAGGGTGTAGCCCTCGACCTGGAAGCGATCCAGGGCAAATGAAGGCATTGAGCCAAGCAACAGACAGGCGAACAACAGACAACGCATAACGAGCTTCCATACGGCTAGCGTAAGTTCAACAGACTCCAGGCCACTGTGGACGTTCAGGGCGAATGCGTGGTGTCAGCCAAATCGTCGACCACCAGTGCGCCGGTGTCGGACGTTTCCAATACTACATAGGCACTGCTGCAAAACAGCGAATTCAGACGCTTCATATCGGCGATCAGCTCCAGGTGCAGTGAACTGGTCTCGATACTCTGCACAATCTTACGTTGCAAACGGCTGACATGAGCGTGGGCCAAACGGCGTTCCTGTGCGCGAAAGCGACGTTTCTCACGCAGTAACTGTCGGGCACTTTCTTTGTCGGCACTGAGGAATACCGACAACCCCAGGCGCAAGTTAGAGATCAACTGACCATGCAGCCCCGCCAATTCTTCCAGGCCGACCTCGGAAAACGACCGGCGCTGCGAGGTTTTCTGCTGCTGGACCTTGCGCAGCATGCGTTCAATCAAATCGCTGGCGAGTTTGAGGTTGATCGCCAGCTCGATGATTTCCGCCCAGCGCCGGCTGTCCTGATCGCTGAGGTCCTCGCGGGGCATTTGCGCCAGGTAAAGTTTGATGGCGCTGTAGAGCGCTTCCACATCATCGGTCAGGCGACGCATTTCCTGCGTGACGGCGGTTTGCTTGCCGTGCAGCACATCGAGCATGGCTTCAAGCATGTTATCGATCAGGTCACCCATGCGCAGGGTTTCCCGAGCCGCGTTGGCCAATGCCAGGCTGGGCGTGACCAACGCGGTCGGATCAAGGTGACGAGGCTTGGCCATACCATTGACTTGCGGGCGCTCCGGTAGCACCCAGGCACAAAACCTGGCCATCGGCCCGACACAGGGCAGCAGGATCAGGCAGCGCGCGGTGTTGTAGAGCAGGTGGAAGCCGATGACCATTTCCTGAGGGCTGAAATCCAGGCTGTCGATCCAGTGCACCAACGGATCGAGCACTGGAATGATCAGCACCAGTCCGATCAGTTTGTACAGCAGGCTGCCCAATGCCACTTGGCGCCCGGCGGCGTTCTGCATGCTGGTGCTGAGGAACGCGAGTACACCGCTGCCGATGTTGGCGCCGATCACCAGGCCGATGGCCACCGGCAGGCTGATCACGCTGGCGCCGGCCAGGGTCGCGGTCAGCAGGACCGCCGCGAGGCTGGAATAGGAAATCAATGCGAACAGCGCACCGACCAGCGCATCGAGCAGGATGTCGCCGGTCAACGAGGCGAAAATCACCTTCACCCCTTGGGCGTGGGTGATCGGCGTGGCCGCCTCGACGATCAGTTGCAACGCCAGGATGATCAGGCCCAGGCCAATCGCGACGCGGCCCATCTGGCCCAGTCGCGTCTGTTTGCGCGAGAGAAAGAAAATCACCCCGAGAAAGATCAGCAGCGGCGACAGCCATGACAGGTCGAAGGTCAGCACCCGCGCCATCAGCGCTGTACCGACATCGGCGCCGAGCATGGTCGCCAGCGCCGGGGTCAGCCCCATCAGGCCCTGGCCGACGAAGGAGGTGACGAGCATGGCGGTGGCGTTGCTGCTCTGAACCATGGCGGTCACCACAATCCCGGAAATGAACGCCAGCCAGCGTTTGGACATGTTCTGGCCAATGACATGGCGCAGGTTGGAACCGTAAACCCGCAGGATGCCGGTTCGGACGATGTGCGTGCCCCAGATCAGCAAGGCCACGGCAGAGAGCAAATTGAGCAGGGTGAGCATACAGGCCCCCTGTGGTGGTAACGCCCCAAGGGGGCAAGTTGACGGTGCCGCGTGACGTTCTACGTTATGTACTTAAGCTGTAGTTGGCTAACGGTCTGGGCGCCAGCATCGCATAGCTAAAGAAGTGATTGAAACAAAACTGTCATGAAAACAATTTGATGCAGACAAAGAAAAAGGGGGCCAAAGCCCCCCGATTCTACAAAGGTAATTACTGCCCCGGAATGTCCTTGCGCAGTTTCACCGGATCCTGCTGCTTGCGCTTTTTCGCGATCGCGGTGCGCATCTTGATGTTGATCGCTTCCACCGCCAGCGAGAATGCCATGGCGAAGTAGACGTAGCCTTTTGGTACGTGCACGTCCAGGGATTCGGCAATCAGAACGGTACCCACCACCAGCAGGAACGACAGCGCCAGCATCTTCAGCGACGGGTGCTTGTCGATGAACGCGCTGATGGTGCCCGCAGCCAGCATCATCACCAGCACCGCCACGACAATCGCCGCCACCATGACCGGTACATGGGACACCATGCCGACCGCAGTGATGACCGAGTCCAGCGAGAACACGATGTCGATGATCGCGATCTGAACGATGGTGTACAGGAAGTTGCCGCCCTTGACCGAGCTCTCGTCGTGGGTTTCGTCTTCACCTTCCAGTGCGTGGTACATCTCTTGCGAGCTCTTCCACAGCAGGAACAGACCACCGAAGAACAGGATCAGGTCACGCCCGGAAATGCCCTGGCCGAACACTTCGAACAGGTCGGCAGTGAGGCGCATGACCCAGGTGATCGACAGCAGCAACAGGATTCGCGTGACCATGGCCAGCGCCAGACCGAAAATCCGGGTGCGCGCCTGCATGTGCTTGGGCATGCGGCTGACCAGGATCGAAATCATGATGATGTTATCGATGCCCAGAACGATTTCCAGGGCGGTCAGGGTGAAGAAGGCAACCCAGATTTCAGGGTTGGTCAGCCATTCCATGTGTATTCCTTTGAGCGAGTGTTAAACCACAACGGGCCCGGACTTCAAACAACAAAGCCTGGACCCGGGGCGGTGAGTCTTGGGCTTATAGAGTGCTGAACAGCGGAAAAATCCCCATCAGCAACGCGGCAACCAGTATGCACATGCACACCAGCACTGCCCACTTCAGGGTAAAGCGCTGGTGATCACCAAAATCGATACCGGCCAGGGCCACCAACAGGTAGGTCGATGGTACGAGCGGGCTCAACAGGTGGACGGGCTGACCGACGATCGAGGCACGTGCCATTTCCACCGAGGTTATACCGTAGTGACTGGCGGCTTCGGCAAGTACCGGTAACACGCCGTAATAAAATGCATCGTTCGACATGAAAAACGTGAACGGCATGCTCACCAGCGCCGTGATTACTGCCAAGTATGGGCCGAGGAAATCCGGAATCACCGACAGCAGGCTTTTCGACATGGCATCGACCATGCCGGTGCCCGACAGAATACCGGTGAATATGCCGGCGGCAAAGATCAGCCCGACCACTGCCAGCACGCTACCGGCGTGGGCCGCGACGCGATCCTTCTGCTGTTGCAGGCAAGGGTAGTTGACGATCATCGCGATACTGAAGGCCACCATGAACAACACCGGCAACGGCAACAGGCCGGCAATCAGGGTGCACATCAGGCCCAGGGTCAGGGCGCCGTTGAACCAGATCAGTTTCGGACGACGGGCATCCGGGAACTGCGAAACGCTGATTTCGCTGTGATCGATCTCATCGCCCACCAGGTGCAATTCACCCAGACGCGCACGTTCACGTTTGCCGTAGAAGTAGGCGATGGCCAGGATCGCCACCACACCGGCCGCCATCGCTGGAATCATCGGTACGAAGATCGCCGACGGGTCCACGTGCAGCGCACTGGCGGCACGGGCGGTCGGACCGCCCCATGGGGTCATGTTCATCACGCCACCGGCGAGGATGATCAGGCCGGCCATGATTCGCGGGCTCATGCCGATCCGGCTGTAGAGCGGCAGCATGGCGGCCACGCAGATCATGTAAGTGGTCGCGCCGTCACCATCGAGGGAAACGACGAGCGCCAGTACGGCGGTGCCGACCGAAACTTTCAACGGGTCGCCCTTGACCATTTTGAGGATCTTGCGCACGGCCGGGTCGAACAGGCCGGAGTCGATCATCAGGGCGAAGTACAGAATCGCGAACATCAGCATCACGCCGGTCGGCGCGAGTTTGGTGATGCCTTCGAGCATCATCGGACCGATTTTCGGCCCGAATCCGCCGAACAGGGCGAAGATGATTGGAATCAGGATCAGCGCGATCAGCGCGGACAGGCGCTTGGTCATGATCAGGAACATGAACGTGATGACCATGGCGAAGCCAAGGAAAGTCAGCATGGGAATACTCCAGGCGTAGCGCGGCTAGGGAATGAGCGGATCGGGGATCAGCGCAGAACGGGAAGCACGAGGCGTACGGGCGGAGTTGCAGCGAAGCGGCGGGTAGAAGCGGACATCAGAATCACCATTGTTGTTGTTAAATGGGCTGTGCGAGCGATTAAACACTGGCATTGGCCGACCGGTCTGTTGCCGGTAGTGGGGGCGATCCTAATCGGGGAAGCTTTCAGCCAGCTTTCGCCGATGAAAGCGTTGACCGGAAGTACGACCGGTCGTCGGACCGGGGCAGGGAGGGAAACCGAGTTGCGGCCATCGCGAGCAGGCTCACTCCCACATTGGTTTTGCGTACGACACCGATCCATTGTGGGAGCGAGCCTGCTCGCGATGACGTCAGTCGATTCACAACAGGAGGAACCCGCATGGCCAACATCCACACCGGCGGCTGTCACTGCGGACAACTGCGCTATCAGATCAGCGGGCCATTGCACGATATCGCCCACTGTCATTGCTCGATTTGCCGACGGGTCAGTGGCGGCATCGTGACCACCTGGATCACCGTGCCTGCATCGGCCTTTCAATGGCTGGCCGGAACACCGTCGCAGTACGACTCTTCGTCGACCTGCACGCGATATTTCTGCGGCCATTGTGGGGCGCAACTGGCGTTGACCACTCACTTGAGCCCGGAAAGCATCGACGTGACCATCGCCACCCTCGACCATCCCGAGCTGGCGCCGGCCGAGCGGCACATCTGGACCGACAGCCGCTTGCCGTGGCTGCACCTGGACGAGCATTTGCCCAGCGAGCCGGAAGAAACCCTCTGATCAAAAAACAGACAGATTCAGCGGGCGAATCGCGCCCATCCAGATCGCATGCTCGGTGTGGTCGAGCAGATCGTCGCCAGTGTCCGGATGCAGGAACACCACCAAACCCTTGCGGTTGAGCGCCAGCCACGGCAGGACTTCGCCAATCAGCTCCGGCCCGAACGCCAGTTGGCAACTCCAGTCCGGGTGCGGGCCGACCGGGCGTTCGTGCACGCGGCCCATCTTCAGCGGGAACAGTTTCGCCGCTTGCTCGCACAGGGCTCGCGCCTGATCGATGCTGCCGGCGTCGAAATACACATGGGCGTGATAGCCCTTGATCCGTTGCATTGAAATACCTCTGAACCTGAGTCGAACCCTCACCGTTTGCGGTGTGTCACACGCCATATAGACAGTGAAGTACGGAGTCCAGCCATGAAAAACGCCGAAACCCCGGTGGTGAAAGTGGTGCTTTATGGTGCCATGAGTAGCCTGGGCAGCGCGCTGATGGCTGAAATGCTGCGGCGCCAGCATGAAGTGATCGCCATTCTCGATAACCTGACGGCACTCCCGCCACGCCCGGGTTTGCGCACCAAGACCGGCGATCTGTTCGATGCGCAGCGGGTGAAGCAAAGCGTAGCGGGCAGTTCAGCGGTCATCTGTTTACTGGACGCACCAGGCCTGCCGTTCAACAGTGAGTACGTGGAAAAATCCATCGTGCCGGGGCCGGTCGAACAGGTGCTCGCGGTGGATGCGCTGATCGACGGCATGCAGGCAGCCAGCATCAGCCGATTGTTTCTGGTGGGGGATTTCGACGTGCTGGACGATCCGGAAACCGAGGACAGCCTGCAACGCCACGCCGCCGACGAAATCCGCGAAGCGCTGCAAAGCAGTGCCTTGCAGTGGACGCTGGTGAATGCTCCGCGCGGGGTGGCGGGTCTGACCATTGAGCACTTCAGCCAGGTCGCCGGCAACCTGGAACCGGGACTGGCCGAACCGCTGGAACGGCTGGCCCGAACCGCGACGGGCATCGCCGATGAAATGCACCTGAATTTGCACATCCGCGAGCACGTCAATTTCATCGCAACAGACAGCTAAACCGCAATCGACGGCAACGCCAAGCCGTTGAGCGACAGGGCACTGCTGGCCTGCTCGGCCATCAGCCAATCGACAAACTGCTGGATCAGCGCCCCACGTCGTTTGCGCTGGGGCAAAACCACGTAATAGCCCAACCGGGACATCACCGTTTCGCCAATCGGACGGCACAACAAACCTTGCGCCAGCAAGTTATCCACAAGGTGACGCCAACCGATGGCCACGCCCTGACCGCCAATCGCGGCCTGAATCAACAAGGTGTAATTGTCGAAGCGCAGTTGTCCGGGGGCCGGAGGCGAGGTGATGCCCAACTCGCGAAACACGCCGCTCCAATCGAACCAGTTGCTGCTGTTCTCCCCTCGCAGGTGCAGCAGCGGAAACTCCAGCAACGACTGGGCAGGCAAGGGCAGGGCACGCTCGTTCAACAGTTGCGGACTGCACACCGGAAACACTTCTTCGCTGAACAGCCAATGGCTTTCGCCCTGTTTGAAGCGTCCATCGCCGAACAACACCGCCACATCGATATCGGTACGTAGCATGTTATGACTGCGCTCGCTGGTGACGAGGCTGACGTCGACCTGAGGATTGGCCGCGTGGAAGCGGTGCAGCCGTGGCATCAGCCAGTAGGCGGCGAAGGCGAAATCGGTCGCCACTTGCAGTACTTCGTGTTGTTGCTGTGCGCTGATCGCACTCAATCCTGAGTCGATTTGCTGCAATCCGAGCTGAACCTGCTCGAAAAGGATCATCCCGGCTTCTGTCAGCCCGATACCGCGGTAGATGCGGTCGAATAATCGGGTGGCGAGTTGCTCCTCCAGTCGTTTGATCTGTTGGCTGATGGCCGGTTGCGTCGTGCCCAGTTCAACCGCTGCAGCCGTGAAGCTGCGTTGTCGTGCCGCCGATTCGAAAGCGCGGAGCAAATCCAGAGACAGGTCACCGAGGGCGTCATACATAAGCTGTGCTTATCCTAGTCATTGCCGCGCATGGGCTTTACCGCAAAAGCTGTGGGTTCCATCCTCGATCCCAGCACTCTCGCATAAACATCCACTATGGAATGCCGCGATCACATGAAGCGCAAGAACATTCTTTTCATCATGGCCGATCAAATGGCCGCGCCAATGTTGCCGTTCTACGGCCCATCGCCCATCAAACTGCCTAATTTGAGTCGCCTCGCCGCACAAGGCGTGGTGTTCGACGCCGCTTACTGCAACAGCCCGTTATGCGCGCCGTCGCGCTTTACCCTGGTCAGCGGCCAGTTGCCGAGCAAAATCGGCGCCTACGACAACGCGGCGGATTTCCCCGCCGATGTACCGACTTACGCCCACTACCTGCGGCGTCTGGGCTATCGCACCGCGCTGTCGGGCAAGATGCATTTTTGCGGTCCGGACCAGTTGCATGGCTATGAAGAGCGACTCACCAGTGATATCTACCCGGCCGACTACGGTTGGGCGGTGAACTGGGATGAGCCGGATGTGCGTCCGACCTGGTACCACAACATGTCGTCGGTGCTGCAAGCCGGGCCGTGCGTGCGCACCAATCAGCTGGATTTCGACGAAGAAGTAGTGTTCAAGGCCCAGCAATACCTGTTCGATCACATTCGCGAGGATGGCGACCAGCCGTTCTGCCTGACCGTTTCAATGACGCACCCACATGACCCGTACACCATTCCCAAGGCTTTCTGGGAAATGTACGACGACGCCGACATCCCGTTGCCTGCAACGCCGGATCAGAATGATCTCGATCCGCACTCCCAACGTCTGCTCAAGGTTTACGACCTGTGGAACAAACCGCTGCCTGTGGATAAGATCCGCGATGCACGCCGTGCCTACTTCGGTGCTTGCTCCTATATCGACAGCAACGTCGGCAAACTCCTGCAAACACTCGAAGAAACCGGGCTGATCGACGACACCATCGTCGTTTTCTCCGGCGACCACGGTGACATGCTCGGCGAGCGTGGGCTCTGGTACAAAATGCACTGGTATGAAATGGCCGCGCGAGTCCCCCTGTTGATCAGTGCGCCAGGGCAGTTCGGCGCTGGCCGGGTCAACGCCTCGGTGTCTACCGCCGACCTGCTGCCGACCTTCGTTGAACTGGCTGGCGGCACTCTGGAACCAGGCTTGCCGCTCGACGGTCGATCGCTTGTGCCGCATCTGCAAGGGCTGGGCGGGCACGACGAAGTGTTTGGCGAATACATGGCCGAAGGCACCATCAGCCCGCTGATGATGATTCGCCGGGGCGCCTACAAATTCATCTACAGCGAAGACGACCCTTGCCTACTCTTCGACGTACAGAATGACCCGCGTGAAGTGGAAGAACTTAGCCAGTCGCCGCAGCATCGTCAGCTTTTCGACGATTTTCTCGCCGAAGCGCGGGCTAAATGGGACATTCCGGCGATCCACCAACAGGTGCTCGCAAGTCAGCGGCGCCGACGTTTCGTCGCCGACGCCCTGACCATCGGCAAGCTGAAGAGCTGGGATCACCAGCCGCTGGTGGACGCCAGTCAGCAATACATGCGTAACCACATCGACCTCGACGATCTGGAGCGTAAAGCACGTTATCCACAACCCTGCCAAAACCAATAATGTTAAGGGGAAGTCCATGCAAAGGTTATCCACAGTACTGACGGTCGGGCTCCTGGCCCTGGGCAGTGCATCGGCATTCGCCGATCAATGCGAGACGGTGAAAATGGCCGATCCGGGCTGGAGCGACATCGCCGCGACCAACGCCATTACCGGGTTTCTGCTGGACGGCATGGGCTACAAGGCCAAGGTCGACACCCTCGCGGTGCCGATCACCTTTGGCGGGCTCAAGGACGGCCAGGTTGACGTGTTTTTGGGTAACTGGATGCCGGCGCAGCAGGGCTTCTACGACAAGTTCGTCGCCACCGGCGATGTCACGCAACTGGCGAAAAACCTCGACGGCACCGAATTCACCCTCGCTGTTCCGGACTATGTGTGGGACGCGGGTGTGCATAACTTTGCCGACCTGAACAAATACGCCGACAAGTTCGATCACAAGATCTACGGCATCGGCTCCGGCGCACCGGCCAACCTCTCGCTGCAAGAGATCATCAAGAAAAACGATTTCGACATGGGCCAGTGGAAACTGGTCGAGTCCAGCGAACAGGCGATGCTGGCCGAAGTGTCCCGCGCAGTGAAGAAACAAAAGTTCGTGACCTTCCTCGGCTGGACCCCGCACCCGATGAACGTGCAGCTGAAAATGCATTACCTGAAGGGCGGCGAGAAATACTTCGGCGACACCGGCAGCGTTCACACGCTGACCCGCAAAGGTTATGCACAGGCCTGCCCGAACGTTGGCAAGCTGCTGACCAACCTGAATTTCACCCAGGAAATGGAAAACAGCATCATGGCCGAGGTGGTGAACAAGAAAGTCAGCAATGCTGACGCCGCCAAGGCGTGGATCAAGGCCAACCCGGCAGTGCTGGATAAATGGCTGGATGGCGTGAAGACCGTGGATGGCAAGGATGCGTTGCCGGCGGTCAAAGCCAGGCTTTAAGAGCCTTTGTGGCGAGGGAGCTTGCTCCCGCTCGGCTGCGTAGCAGACGCAAACCCGGAAAACTCGGTAACGCTGACAAACTGCGTTGACCGGCTTGGGAGCGCTACGCGCTCCAGCGGGAGCAAGCTCCCTCGCCACAATGATTGGCTGGTGCTGATACCCTTGCACAAACCCCAACCCGAGAGGACCCATGGCCTTCCCCAGCCGCCATTCACTCTTCCCCTTTCTTTCCTGGTTGCCCCGGCAAACCCGCGCCAGCGTCGGGCGTGATCTGATCGTCGGCCTCAGCGGCGCGATTCTCGCGTTGCCGCAATCCATTGCCTACGCACTGATTGCCGGCCTCCCACCGGAGTACGGTCTGTACGCGGCAATCATTCCGGTACTGATCGCTTGTCTCTGGGGTTCATCGTGGCATTTGATCTGCGGTCCCACGGCGGCCATCTCCATTGTCCTGTACGCCAGCGTCAGTCCTCTGGCCGTCCCGGCGACGCAGGACTACGTGATGCTGATCCTGTTGCTGACCTTCCTGGCCGGGATTTTCCAGTGGTTGTTGGGGTTGCTGCGCTTTGGTGCGTTGGTGAATTTCGTTTCTCACTCGGTGGTGCTCGGTTTCACCCTCGGCGCGGCGGTGGTGATTGCCGTCGGCCAACTGCCCAATCTGCTGGGGCTGGACTTGCCCAGCCAGGCCACTGCACTGGACAGTTTCATCACACTGTTGCGCCACCTCGGCGAAGTGGACAAACCCTCGCTGATGCTGGGGCTGGCGACGGTGGTGGGCGGCGTCATTCTCAAACTGTGGCTCCCGCGCTGGCCGACGCTGCTGATTACGCTGGTGTTGGGCTCAATGCTGGTCTGGCTCTGGCCATCGATGTTCGGCCACGTGCAATTGGTCAGCGCGTTCACCGGAAAACTCCCGCCCTTCAGCCCGTTGCCGCTCGACCTCGATCTGATCCTGCGCCTGCTGCCCAGCGCGGTGGCGGTGGGTATGCTCGGGCTGGTGACCAGCCTGTCGATCGCCCGCTCGATTTCTGCACGATCACAGCAACTACTCGACGCTAACCAGGAAGTTCGCGCCCAAGGCCTGTCGAACATCGTCGGTGCGTTTTTTTCCGGATCGCTGTCGGCAGGCTCCTTCACCCGTTCGGGCCTGAGCTATGAAGCGGGCGCGTGTTCACCACTGGCGGGGATTTTTTCGGCGCTGTGGGTGGCGCTGTTCGCGATTTTCGGCGCCAGCCTGATCGCGCATATCCCGATTCCGGCCATGGCCGGCAGCATTCTGTTGATTGCCTGGGGCCTGGTGGACCATCGCGGCATACGCGCATTACTGCGGGTCAGCCGCGCCGAGTTCGTGGTCATGAGCCTGACCTGTGTCGCCACGCTGCTGCTGGAATTGCAGACGGCGATCTACGCCGGGGTATTGGCGTCGCTGTTTTTCTACCTCAAACGCACCTCGCAACCGCGGGTACAACATCTGCGCGACGGCGATGAAGACATTCTGCGAGTCGGCGGCTCGATCTTTTTCGGTGCCAGCCATTACCTGCAAGTGCGACTGCAACGCATGCACGGCGCGCGCGTGGTGATCGAGGCGCAGCAGATCAACTTCATCGACTATTCAGGTGTGGAGATGCTGCATCAGGAAGCGCGGCGGTTATTGCGCCAGGATCGTAGCCTGACCTTGCGCCAGGCTCGGCCGCAGGTGGTGGAAGAGTTGAGGAAACTGGAAGGGGCGGAGAAATGCCCGATTCGGTTTGAGGATTGAACGAATTTCTGGATTAGAAACTGAACGCTGTGGCGAGGGAGCTTGCTCCCGCTCAGGTGCGAAGCGCCTGCAAATATCAGGTCTGCTGCGCAGCCCAGCGGGAGCAAGCTCCCTCGCTACAAATTCTATAGAGCCAATTGTCGGCGAAGTTCGGCCAATACCGGCACCGTATCTGGTCGCACCCCACGCCACAGGAAGAACGCTTCCGCCGCTTGCTCAGCGAGCATCCCCAACCCATCCATCGACACCGCCGCGCCATGTTCGCTGGCCCAACGGCAGAACGAGGTCGGTTCTTTGCCGTACATCATGTCGTAGCAAACCGTTTTACCCGGTTCGATCAGGCTGGCGGCAATCGGCGGCACATCGCCCGTCAGGCTCGCGGACGTCGCGTTGATGATCAGGTCCACTGACTCCTGCAACCAGTCGTAACCACTGGCCGATACCGGCCCCAGATCACAGAACAGTTCCGCCAGCAGCTCGGCCTTGTTCAACGTACGGTTGGCGATGATCACCGACGCCGGTTGCTCGGCGAGCAACGGTTCCAGTGCACCGCGCACCGCGCCACCGGCGCCAAGCAACAGGATGCGTTTGCCCTTGAGGCTGAACCCGGCGTTGACCGTCAGGTCCCTCACCAGCCCGGCGCCATCAGTGTTGTCACCCAACAGGGTGCCATCGTCCAGTTTGCTCAGGGTATTCACCGCGCCGGCCCGTTGCGCCCGCGCGGTCAGGTTGTCGGCCAGGCGATAGGCCTCTTCCTTGAACGGCACCGTCACATTCGCCCCACGACCTTCGAGGAAAAATGCCCGGGCACAGCCGGAAAAATCGTCGAGAGGCGCCAGCGAAGTGCTGTAGTCGAGTTTTTGTGCGGTCTGCTCGGCAAACAGACGATGAATCAACGGTGATTTACTGTGGCCAATCGGGTTACCGAAAACGACATAACGATCCATCAACATTCCTCTCAGGCCTCGGCCAACCAGTCGCGGTCTTGCAGGAAAAACTCGGTCAGGCGCGCTTCTTCGCTGCCAGGCTCGGCTTTCCAGTCGTAGCCCCAGCGGACTTGCGGCGGCAGGGACATGAGGATCGACTCGGTACGCCCGCCCGACTGCAGGCCGAACAGTGTGCCGCGATCGTAAACCAGGTTGAACTCGACGTAGCGCCCGCGGCGGTACTCCTGGAATTCCCGCTGTTTCGCGGTGAACGCGTCGTGCTTGCGCCGCTGCAGGATCGGCAAGTACGCATCGATGTACGCATCACCAATGGCACGCATGAAGGCGAAACTGGTGTCGAAATCCCACTCGTTCAGGTCATCGAAGAACAAGCCGCCGATGCCCCGTGGCTCGTGGCGATGCTTGATGTGGAAGTAGCTGTCGCACCAGGCTTTGTAACGCGAGTAGACGTCCGGGCCGAACGGCGCGCAGGCCTGCTCGGCGACGCGGTGCCAGTGAATGCAATCTTCTTCATTGCCGTAATAAGGCGTCAGGTCGAAGCCGCCGCCAAACCACCAGACCGGCTCTTCGCCTTCCTTTTCAGCGATGAAAAAACGTACGTTGGCGTGGGAAGTCGGCACATGCGGGTTATGCGGGTGGATCACCAGCGACACGCCCAAGGCTTCAAAACCTCGCCCGGCCAGTTCCGGCCGATGGGCGCTGGCGGACGGTGGAAGACCGCTGCCGAAGACGTGGGAAAAGTTGACGCCGCCCTTTTCGATGACCGTACCGTTTTCGATCACGCGGGTGCGACCGCCACCGCCGGCAGGCCGGGTCCAAGCGTCTTCGACGAAGCGCGTGCCACCGTCTTCGGCTTCCAGGGCGGCACAGATTCGGTCTTGCAGGTCGAGCAGGTAGGCTTTTACGGCCTCGGTGCGGGTCGTCATGTCATCACCTTGAATCGGGCGAAGCTACGCGGCGTTTTAAAAGGCCGGTAGCAAATTGCTGCGTAGGATAACACTGCACCTTGTTCCGTCGCAGTTGACGAAGATCAAGCTTAGGAGTCCGATAGGGCGCTTCGCATTTACACAATCAGCAGCGATCTCAGGAGAGTGCAGATGGCAAAGCGTATCCAGTTCCGTGCCCACGGCGGCCCGGAAGTACTTGAGTATGTGGATTACCAACCCGCCGCGCCGGGTCCGAAGGAAGTCCGCGTGAGCAACAAGGCCATCGGCCTGAACTTCATCGATACCTATTACCGCAGCGGTCTCTATCCACCACCGTCCTTGCCATCGGGCGTGGGTTCGGAAGGCGCTGGCGTGGTCGAGTCAGTCGGCAGCGATGTCACCCGCTTCAAGGTCGGTGATCGCGTGGCATATGGCAGCGGCCCGTTGGGTGCCTACAGCGAGATTCACGTTTTGCCCGAAGCCAATCTGGTGAAACTGCCGGACGCCATCAGTTTCGAACAGGCTGCCGGCGTCATGCTCAAAGGCCTGACCGTGCAGTACCTGTTGCGTCAGACTTATGAACTCAAGGGTGGCGAAACCATTCTGTTCCACGCCGCTGCCGGCGGCGTCGGCTCCCTGGCCTGCCAATGGGCCAAGGCCTTGGGCGTCAAGCTGATCGGCACGGTGAGTTCCGCGGAGAAAGCCGCACTGGCCAAAGCCAACGGTGCATGGGCGACCATCGACTACAGCCATGAAAACGTCGCACAACGCGTGCTGGAATTGACTGACGGCAAAAAAGTCCCGGTGGTGTACGACGGCGTCGGCAAAGACACCTGGCTGACGTCACTCGACAGCACCGCGCCACGAGGATTGGTGGTGAGCTTCGGCAATGCATCCGGTGCGGTGGAGGGGGTGAACCTGGGGATTCTGGCGGGGAAGGGCTCGTTGTACGTCACCCGGCCGACGCTGGGAACCTACGCCAACAACGCCGAGAACCTGCAGCGTATGGCTGACGAACTGTTCGAGATGATCAGCAGCGGCAAGGTGAAGGTGGATGTCAGCCAGACATATTCACTGGCGGATGCGGCGAAGGCGCAGACCGAGTTGTCGGCGCGGCGCACGACGGGCTCGGTTGTTTTGTTGCCCTGACGGACGCCATCGCTAGCACGCTAGCTGTGATCGCCACAGATCCAATGTGGGAGCCTGCTAGCGATGGGCGCACCTCGGTCTTAATCCGGGCGCACAACGTGGCCCGTCGCCAGATCCCGAATCACGCTCGGGTTCTTGCGCCCGCCCAGCATTCCGCCGAGCACCATATCAACCTGGCCACGGAAGTACTGCTCGACGCGAATCCGCGTACGCGCCGCCGGCCGGCCTTGCGGGTTGGCGGAAGTCGACACCAGTGGACCGACCAGCGAGCACAAGTCCCGCACTTGCGGATGATCGCTGACCCGCAGCGCGACCGTTTCATGCACGCCGGTAATCCACTCCGGCAACAGGTTCTGATGCGGCACCAGCCAGGTGTTCGGCCCCGGCCAGGTGCTGGCCATGCGATCCATCCACAGTTCAGGGAAGTCTTCGAAGAGGAAGTCGAACTGGCGAATGTTGTCCGCGACCAGGATCAGGCCCTTATCCACAGACCGGCCCTTGATCAGCAGCAGTCGCTCGACTGCTTCTTCGTCCCACGGGTCGCAACCCAGACCCCAGACGGCTTCGGTTGGGTAGGCAAGCACCGCCCCTGCGCGAATGGCTCGTGCGGCTTGTTGCACACGCCAACTGTTGACCATGAAAAACTCTCCAGAATAAGGCTCTGCGCAGTTTACCGATCTTCCTTATAAAACCTAGCTCACCCGTGCAAACCAGCGCCCGTTTTCACACACGGCACTGCCGTCCATTTCCAGTTCGGTCAGCGCCACCAGCACCTTGGGCAACGTCCAGCCGCTGGCATCGGCCAGCGCTTCGCTGGTGTGGGGTGCGGCGTGGAGCAACTTCAACAAGGGATGACGCGTATCCACGACGGGCGTTTCTGTGGATAACGACAGCCGTTGCCAGCCACGCAGCGCTTCGAGGATATGCTCGACCGTCTCCACCAGCACCGCGCCGTCGCGGATCAACTGGTGGCAACCCTTGGCGCCAGGGTGATGGATCGACCCCGGAATCGCATACACCTCGCGCCCTTGTTCCGCCGCCAGCCTTGCAGTGATCAACGAACCGCTGGCGATACTGGCCTCGACCACCAGCACGCCAAGGGACAAACCACTGATGATGCGATTGCGTCGCGGGAAGTTGCTGGCACTGGGGCCGGTGTCCAGCGGGAACTCCGAAAGCACCGCGCTACCTGAGGCGATCATGGCGTCCGCCAGTCGTCCATTGCGCTGTGGATAAAACTTTTCCAGCCCCGTACCAAGCACGCCGATCGTTTGCCCGCCAACGTCCAGCGCCGCCTGATGCGCGACGGCGTCGATGCCCAGCGCCAGACCGCTGGTGATGACAAAACCGGCACCGGCCAGACTGCGGGAAAACGCGGCGGCGGTGTCCATGCCCGGCCTTGAAGCACGGCGACTGCCAACCATCGCTAGCTGCGGTTTTTCCAGGATGCCCGGATCGCCCGCCACGAATAACATCGGCGGGGCATCGCTGATTTCTGCGAGCAGCGCCGGGTAGTCAGGCTGGTCCCACATCAATAAATGTTGGGCCGGATGCTCTAGCCAGGCCAGTGCATGGCTCGCACCATCGCGAATTTCAGCGCAGCGCCTGGCTTCGGAACATGCTAGCGGCAAACCCAGGGCACGCCAGGCACTGGCCGGTGCGCTGATGGCTTTGGACGCCGAGCCGAAGGCTTCCAGCAACTTCTTGAACCGCGCCGGGCCGAGCTCCGGCAAACGGTGCAAGCGTAAACGAGCTTCCAGTTCCGCAGGGGAAACCGGTGCAACAGTAGGCAGTGACATGGATCATCCTTGATCGTTATAAGCCCCCGTCCAAGCGGGAATAAGCTGTGGATAACTCTGTTGGTAACTTGTGAAGCAAGCTTATGGATTTCGCACCTTGTCCATCACCGCCAGCGAGCGTGAAGCGTTGAGCACCAGCCCGTAACTGAGTTTGTCGTAGGTGCGGAAAACCATCAGCAGACCGGCACGTTCATCCGGAACCTTCAGCGGCTGGCCAGTGATCCGGTCGCGCACGGTTTCGCCGGTCTTCATCACCACCAGCATATTGCCCTCGGCAAGGCCATCACGTTGACCCCTGTTCAACGTGACCACGTCCATGGCACCGATATGCGTCACGCCGCGCGGTACATCGATGATCAGACCATTGATTTCGCTGCTCGGTTCGTTGGGCGTGAACGTCGAATTGATCGAACGTTCTTCGCCGCTGAACAAACGGTCGCCGAGGCGCACCTCCTGGGTTGTGCGTTGCAAACTCAGCGTGGCGACGTCGCCTTCGGTGGCAATGATCTCGCCGCCACCGATGTCATCGGCGTTGATCCCCAGAACCTCCCGGGTCTGCGGATCGGTGTAGACCTTGCCTTGGCGGAAGATGCCGTACACCGGTTGCGCCGGGTCGAAGTGGCCGCGGGCGAAGACCCGATCACCGGTGCCGCTGAGCACACGTTCGGCATCACCGGCCACGATGTAGGGCGCCTTTTCGAAATCCTCGGCCTTATCAACGATGCGGTTGCTGAGCAGAAAGCTGTTGATCGACTTCAACGCAATGCTCGGGATGGCCTCGGTTACCGGGCTGGTGCGCACCTGTGGCGACAGCTTTACGGTGGGAATATATTCCTTCGGCGGCACTTGCCCGTGTGCCCAACCTGCCGAGGCCAGAAGGAGCAAGGCGAGTAGTGATTTCCTCATGCGGTGAATCCCTTTATTATGTACGTTCGCGTAAAACGCCAGAGCCGTCAGTGGCTCGCTCCCGGCTTGCTTATGAAGAGAAGGGAGCTACGTTTTACAAAGGTAGCCTGCATCTTCGGACCCGCCAGGCCACCGCCCCGACCTTACTTCACACGTGCAGTCATCAAGCTTATGGCCATTTTGAACATCCTCGAATTCCCTGACCCGCGCCTGCGCACTATCGCCAAACCGGTGGCCGTAGTGGACGACGAAGTGCGTCAGTTGGTCGACGACATGTTTGAAACAATGTATGAGGCACCGGGCATCGGCCTCGCCGCGACCCAGGTCAACGTGCACAAACGTATCGTCGTGATGGACCTTTCCGAAGACCGCACCGAGCCGCGAGTGTTCATCAACCCCGAGCTCGAACCGCTGACCGACGACATGGGCCAGTATCAGGAAGGCTGCCTTTCCGTGCCGGGCTTCTACGAAAACGTCGATCGCCCGCAACGGGTCAAGGTCAAGGCGCTGGACCGCGACGGCAAGCCTTACGAACTGATCGCCGAAGATTTGCTCGCGGTGTGCATCCAGCACGAATGCGACCACCTCAATGGCAAATTGTTCGTCGATTACCTGTCCACGCTCAAACGCGACCGCATCAAGAAGAAACTGGAAAAGCTTCATCGCCAGAACGCTTGATGCCCATCTTCAAAGGCTTGCTGCGGCAAGCCTTTTTCTTTTTAAGAGACTTCATGAATGACTGAGCCACTGCGCATTGTCTTTGCCGGCACCCCGGAATTCGCCGCCGAACACCTCAAGGCCTTGCTGAGCAGCCCTTACGAGATCGTCGCGGTCTACACCCAACCGGATCGTCCGGCCGGTCGCGGGCAAAAACTGATGCCGAGCCCGGTCAAGCAGTTGGCCCTGGAAAACGACATCCCGGTGCTGCAACCGCCAACCCTGCGCAATGAAGATGCTCAAGCTGAACTCGCTGCGCTGAAGCCGGACTTGATGGTGGTGGTCGCCTACGGCCTGATCCTGCCGCAAGTGGTACTGGATATTCCGCGTCTGGGTTGCATCAACAGTCACGCTTCGTTGCTGCCGCGCTGGCGCGGTGCGGCGCCGATCCAGCGTGCCGTGGAAGCGGGCGACGCCGAAAGCGGCGTGACCGTGATGCGCATGGAAGCCGGTCTGGATACCGGGCCGATGCTGCTGAAAGTCACCACGCCGATCAGCGCCGAAGACACTGGCGGCAGCCTCCACGACCGTCTGGCCGAAATGGGTCCACCGGCCGTGGTTCAGGCGATTGCCGGCCTCGCTGCCGGGACGCTGGAAGGCGAAGTGCAGGACGACAGCCTCGCCACCTACGCGCACAAGTTGAACAAGGACGAAGCGCGCATCGACTGGACTCGCCCGGCGGTTGAGCTGGAACGCCTCGTGCGCGCCTTCAACCCGTGGCCGATCACCCACAGCACGTTGAACGGCGAAGCGCTGAAAGTGCTGGCCGCGAACCTGGCCGAAGGCAAAGGCGCACCCGGTGAGATCCTCAGCGCCAGCAAGGACGGCCTGATCGTCGCTTGCGGTGAACAGGCGTTGTGCCTGACTCGCCTGCAATTGCCCGGCGGCAAGGCACTGAACTTCAGCGACCTGTTCAACAGCCGTCGTGAGAAATTCGCCACCGGGACCGTGCTCGGTCAAGCGGCGGACGCTCAATGAACCCGCGTCTGGCCGCCGCCAAGGCACTCGCCGCTGTCCTGAACGGAAAAGCCTCACTCAACAGTTCGCTGCCGACGCAACTGGACAAGGTCGAGGACCGTGATCGCGGCTTCACCCAGGATCTGGCGTTCGGCACCGCTCGCTGGCAGCCGCGCTTATCGGCGCTGGCGGCCAAGTTGCTGCAAAAACCATTCAAGGCTGCCGACGCCGATGTCGAGGCGCTGCTGCTGGTTGGCCTCTACCAATTGCTCTACACCCGTGTCCCGGCCCACGCCGCTATCGGTGAGACTGTCGGTTGCGCCGACAAGCTGAAAAAACCTTGGGCCAAAGCCCTGCTCAACGCCGTGCTGCGTAACGCTCAGCGCGAAAGCGAAACGATTTTCGCCGAACTGGAACGCGATCCGGTGGTGCGCACCGCCCACCCGCGCTGGCTGCAAAAATCCTTGAAAGCATTCTGGCCAGAGCAGTGGGAAGCCATCTGCGCGGCGAACAATGCGCATCCGCCGATGATTCTGCGGGTCAACCGCCGCCATCACACCCGCGATGCTTATCTCGGCTTGCTGACCGACGCTGGCATCGCCGCCACCCCGTGCGTCTACAGCCGCGATGGCATCGTCCTCGAAGCCGCCGCCGACGTGCGGAGCCTGCCGGGTTTCGCAGAGGGCTGGATCAGCGTGCAAGACGAAGCTGCGCAACTGGCCGCTGATTTGCTCGATCTGGCCCCAGGTCAGCGAGTACTCGACGCCTGCTGTGCGCCGGGAGGCAAGACTTGCCATATCCTCGAAGCCGAACCAAAACTGGCCGGCGTGGTGGCGGTCGACCTGGAAGCCAAGCGTCTGGTGCGCGTCCGCGAGAACCTCGAACGTCTGAAACTGAGCGCCGAGCTGATTGCCGCCGACGGTCGCGACACCCAAGCGTGGTGGGACGGCAAGCCATTCCAGCGCATCCTCCTGGACGCGCCATGCTCGG
Source organism: Pseudomonas sp. NFX224 (assembly GCF_048565165.1). Classification (NCBI taxonomy): domain Bacteria; kingdom Pseudomonadati; phylum Pseudomonadota; class Gammaproteobacteria; order Pseudomonadales; family Pseudomonadaceae; genus Pseudomonas; species Pseudomonas sp. NFX224. The sequence continues at coordinate 2,955,397 of NZ_CP183416.1, forward strand.
CCACCGGCGTGATCCGCCGCCACCCGGACATCAAGCTGACCCGCCAACCCGACGATATCGCCGCACTTGCCGTGCTGCAAGGCGAGTTGCTCGACGCCATGTGGATAACGCTGGAAGTGGGCGGCATTCTGCTCTATGCCACATGCTCCACATTGCCGACCGAGAACACCGAAGTCATCGAAGCGTTCCTCGCCCGCACACCCGGCGCCCGTGAACTGGACCTCGCTACCGAGGCCGGCATCAAGCAGCCCCATGGTCGCCAGTTGCTGGCCCAGGAAGGCGGACATGACGGGTTCTACTACGCCAAGCTGATCAAGATCGCCGCCGTGCGCGGTTAACCGGTTTAAGGGAGTGACTGGATGAAAATCATCATCCTCGGCGCAGGGCAGGTCGGCGGTTCGCTGGCGGAACACTTGGCCAGCGAGGCCAACGACATCACCGTGGTCGACACCGATGGTGAACGCCTGCGCGACCTCGGCGATCGGCTGGATATCCGCACCGTACAAGGTCGCGGCTCGTTCCCGACCGTGCTGCGCCAGGCCGGGGCCGACGACGCCGACATGCTGGTCGCCGTGACCAACAGCGACGAAACCAACATGGTTGCCTGCCAGGTCGCCCACACCTTGTTCCACACCCCGACCAAAATCGCCCGGGTGCGTGAAGCCGCGTACCTGACCCGCGAAGAGCAGCTGTTCCAGAACGAAGCCATTCCGGTGGACGTGCTGATCAGCCCGGAACAAGTGGTGACCAACTACATCAAGCGCCTGATCCAACATCCGGGCGCCTTGCAGGTAATCGATTTCGCCGAAGGCAAGGCGCAACTGGTGGCGGTGCGGGCGTATTACGGCGGGCCGTTGGTGGGCCAGCAACTGCGGCAACTGCGTGAACACATGCCGAATGTCGAAACCCGCGTCGCCGCGATTTTCCGTCGTGACCGGCCGATCCTGCCGCAAGGCGATACGGTGATCGAGGCCGACGACGAAGTATTTTTCATCGCCGCCAAAGCGAACATTCGCGCGGTGATGAGCGAAATGCGTCGTCTCGACGAGACCTACAAACGCATCGTCATTGCCGGTGGCGGTCAGATCGGTGAACGTCTGGCCGAGGCCATCGAAAGCCGCTACCAGGTGAAGATCATCGAGATGAACCCGGCGCGCTGCCGCCATCTCTCGGACCACCTCGACAGCACGGTGGTGTTGCAGGGCAGCGCCTCGGATCGCGACTTGCTGCTGGAAGAGAACATCGCCGACGCCGACCTGTTCCTGGCCCTGACCAACGATGACGAAGCCAACATCATGTCGTCGCTGCTGGCCAAGCGCCTTGGCGCGAAGAAGGTGATGACCATCATCAACAACCCGGCCTACGTCGATCTGATCCAGGGTGGCGACATCGACATCGCCATCAGCCCGCAACTGGCAACCATCGGCACCTTGCTGGCCCACGTGCGCCGTGGCGATATCGTCAGCGTGCACTCACTGCGCCGGGGTGCCGCGGAAGCCATCGAGGCGATTGCCCACGGCGATGCAAAATCCAGCAAAGTCATCGGCAAGGCCATCGAGAACATCGGCCTGCCGCCGGGCACCACCATCGGCGCGATTATTCGCGACGAAGAAGTGATCATCGCTCACGACGACACGGTGATCGAAACCGGCGACCATGTGATTCTGTTCCTTGTGGATAAAAAGCATATTCGCGATGTGGAGAAGCTGTTCCATGTGGGGTTGAGCTTCTTCTGAGGTTTTGCGCAGACGGCACTGGCCTCATCGCTAGCAGGCTAGCGATAGCAATCTCACCTGACTCACCTATATCAAGGAATCCACCAATGATCGAATCCCTGGAAAAAATGCTCGCCAAGGGTCTGGATAACTCATTGCTGCGCTTCGGCCTGGGCAAGGGTTATCTGGATTTGGGTGAAAACGCCAAGGCTGTCGAGCACTTCCAGCGCTGCGTCGAGATCGATCCGAAGTATTCCGCGGCCTGGAAATTACTGGGCAAGGCCCATCTGGCGCTGGCGGACCATGCAGCCGCGCGTTTGGCCTGGGAGCAAGGCCTGGAAGCCGCCCGCAACCATGGCGACAAGCAGGCAGAGAAGGAAATGACGGTGTTTCTGAAGAAGCTCGATCGTCAGGCGCACTGATCAGAGATAGCGCAAACCAATGCCTTCGGCATCTACCTGCACCACTTCCATACGCACTCGCGGTGCGCCTGTGGGTAAGTCCTGAACCTCGCCGTAGACCACCGCGCCTCTCGGCAAGGCAGACAATGCCGGATGCTTGACGTAAACACCTGTGGTCGAAAGATTGCGCGTCTGGCCCAGGCATTCGCCAAAGCTTTCATGCGTAATCTTGATGCGAAATGATTTGCGATGTTCGGACATCTACCGCGCCCTTGAATGAACGGTTGTGGACAACCTCGATTCAAGGTTATCCACAGATTATGCCAATTGAATCAATACCAACGCTCTTCACCCGGTGGACGCTTCTTGAAGCGCTTCATGCTCCACATGTATTGGCTCGGATACGCCCGCACATAGCGCTCGACCACTTTGCTCATGGCCGCGCAGGATTCGGCGGTGTCGGTGCTGTACATGGCTTCGGGTGCGGCTTCCAGAATCACTTTGTAGCCAGAACCGTCCGGTAGACGCAGGGCGTGCAGGAACACACCGACCGCTTTGTGGCCGGCGAGCATGTTCGGCACAAACTTGCTGGTCAGGGCCTGGGTGGCGAAGAACGGCACGAAGATCCCGGCGGATTCGGCCGGTTCCGGGTCAGCGGGAATGCCCACTGCACCACCTTTGCGCACTTCCTTGATGACGCTGAGGATGCCTTCCTTGGTGGACGCAGCCACTTTGTTGCCCAGCTGTACCCGCTGCTTTTGCAGCAACTCGTCCACCGCCTTCAATTTTGGCGGGCGGTAGAAAATGATCGGTTTGCACTGGCTGCAATAGAAGTGGTTGAGCACTTCCCAGTTGCCCAGGTGGCTGGTGATGCCGACCACGCCTTTGCCGGAGGCGAGGGCGTCTTTCAAAACATCCAGGCCTTCGACTTCGCGCACCAGGTCGATCGAGCGTTGAGCCGGCCAGATCCAGGCGCAGGCGCTTTCAGTCAGTGACTTGCCGATGTCTTTCAGACTCTGGCCTACCAGACGCTCACGCTCTGCCGGGTCCATGTCCGGAAAGCATTTGGACAGGTTGATCCGTACCACGTCGCGGGAACGGTTAGGGAATTTCCACATCATCCAGCCAATCGCAGAGCCGACAGCCTGCACCGCTCGCCACGGGAGCAGGGCAAACAGCCGCAGAGCGCCTACCAGCAAGGCGCCTTTAAACTTATCCACAGGTCACTCCTGATCTTGTGCTGTGCGTGAACCGGCCATTCTAACCGCCGTTCGCCAACTGCGCGTAGCGGTCGCAGTCCCGGGTATGATCCATGACCATGCCAGAGGCCTGCATCAGTGCGTAGCAAATGGTCGGCCCGACGAAGGTGAAACCGGCTTTTTTCAAGCCTTTGCTCATCTCCACGGCGGTCGGCGTGACAGCCGGCACTTCGCCGCGATCCTTGAAATGATTGATCACGGGCGTACCGCCAACGAAGGACCAGAGAAACGCCACCGGGTCCTCCAGCGCCAGCCAGGCCTGGGCGTTGCGTCGGGCCGCGTTGAGCTTGAGGCGGTTGCGGATGATGCCCGGATCGAGCATCAATTCATCGATTTCCGCGTCGCTCATCTGCGCCACGCGCTGCACGTCGAAGCCAAACATCACCTGACGATAATGCTCACGTTTGCGCAGCACAGTGATCCAGGAAAGCCCGGCCTGGAACCCTTCGAGCAAAAGCAACTCGAACAAACCCTGCGCATCGCGTAGCGGCGTGCCCCACTCCTGATCGTGATAAGCCATGTACAGCGGATCTTCGGAACACCAAAAGCAGCGTGGCATAAGGCTCCAGGGGGCGTGCGCAGCAATGAATCGGGTATACTCCCGCTCTTTAAATCGCAGCCCAAGAAACAGGTGAATTTCGTGAGCCAGCCTACGCCAGCCGTGCGTACCTTCCAAGACTTGATCCTCGCCCTCCAGCAATACTGGGCCGAGCAAGGTTGTGTGGTACTTCAGCCCTACGATATGGAAGTAGGCGCCGGCACTTTCCACACTGCAACATTCCTGCGTGCCATTGGCCCGGAAACCTGGAACGCCGCCTACGTGCAGCCAAGCCGTCGTCCGACTGACGGCCGCTACGGCGAAAACCCGAACCGTCTGCAACACTACTATCAGTTCCAGGTAGTGCTGAAGCCGAACCCGGACAACTTCCAGGAACTGTACCTGGGCTCCCTCAAGCACGTCGGCCTGGACCCGTTGGTCCACGACATTCGCTTCGTCGAAGACAACTGGGAATCGCCGACCCTCGGCGCCTGGGGTCTGGGCTGGGAAGTCTGGCTCAACGGCATGGAAGTGACGCAGTTCACTTACTTCCAGCAAGCGGGCGGCATCGAGTGCTACCCGGTGACCGGCGAAATCACCTACGGTCTTGAGCGCCTGGCCATGTACCTGCAAGGCGTGGATTCGGTCTACGACCTGGTCTGGGCTGACGGTCCGTTCGGCAAAGTGACCTACGGCGACGTGTTCCACCAGAACGAAGTGGAGCAGTCCACTTACAACTTCGAACACGCCAACGTCGAGAAGCTGTTCGAACTGTTCGATTTCTACGAGAGCGAAGCCAAGCGCCTGATCGAACTCGACCAGCCGCTGCCGCTGCCGAGCTACGAAATGGTGTTGAAGGCCTCCCACACCTTCAACCTGCTGGATGCGCGCCGGGCGATTTCCGTGACTGCGCGTCAGCAATACATCCTGCGTGTGCGCACCCTGGCGCGTTCCGTTGCGCAAGCCTACCTGCTGGCTCGCGCCAAGCTGGGCTTCCCGATGGCGACCCCGGACCTGCGTGACGAAGTACTGGCCAAGCTGGAGGCTGCACAATGAGTGCTCTGGATTTCCTGGTTGAACTGGGCACTGAAGAACTTCCACCCAAGGCCCTGAATACTCTGGCCGAGGCGTTCCTCGCCGGTATCGACAAGGGCCTGCAAGCTGCCGGCCTGAACTACGAAACCAAAACCGTTTATGCCGCGCCGCGCCGTCTGGCCGTGCTGATCACCTCGCTGTCCACCCAGCAGCCGGACCGCAGCATCAACCTTGATGGCCCGCCACGTCAGGCCGCGTTCGACGCCGAAGGCAACCCGACCCAAGCGGCACTGGGCTTCGCCAAGAAGTGCGGCGTCGACCTGAGCGAAATCGATCAAAGCGGCCCGAAACTGCGCTACAGCCAAAGCATCGCCGGCAAGCCGACCGCGAGTCTGCTGCCGACCATCGTCGAAGATTCGCTGAACGACCTGCCGATCCCGAAACGCATGCGTTGGGGCGCTCGCAAGGAAGAATTCGTGCGTCCAACCCAGTGGCTGGTCATGCTGCTCGGTGACCAGGTCGTCGACTGCACCATCCTTGCCCAGAAGGCGGGCCGCGATTCCCGCGGTCACCGCTTCCATCATCCGGAAAACGTGCGCATCGGTTCGCCGTCGAGCTACCTGTCCGACCTGCGTGCCGCTTATGTATTGGCCGATGCCAACGAGCGTCGCGAGATCATCAGCAAGCGCACTGAAGAACTGGCGACCCGTCAGGAAGGCACCGCGATCGTGCCGCAGGACCTGCTCGACGAAGTGACCGCGCTGGTCGAATGGCCGGTCCCGCTGGTGTGCTCGTTCGAAGAACGTTTCCTCGATGTACCACAAGAAGCCCTCATTACCACCATGCAGGACAACCAGAAGTACTTCTGCCTGCTGGATGCCGACGGCAAGTTGCTGCCACGTTTCATTACCGTGGCCAACATCGAGAGCAAAGACCCGCAGCAAATCATCGCCGGTAACGAGAAAGTGGTTCGCCCACGTCTGACCGACGCCGAGTTTTTCTTCAAGCAAGACAAGAAGCAAAAACTCGAAGACTTCAACCTGCGCCTGCAAAACGTGGTGTTCCAGGAAAAACTCGGCAGCGTCTACGACAAGGCCGAACGCGTTTCCAAACTGGCCGCCTACATCGCCGCGCGCATTGGCGGCAACGCTTCGTGGGCTGCTCGCGCAGGCCTGCTGTCCAAGTGCGACCTGGCGACCGAAATGGTCGGTGAGTTCCCGGAGATGCAAGGTGTCGCTGGTTACTACTACGCCCTCAACGATGGCGAGCCTGAAGATGTCGCACTGGCGCTGAACGAGCAGTACATGCCGCGCGGTGCCGGCGCTGAACTGCCGTCCACCCTGACCGGTGCGGCCGTGGCCATCGCCGACAAGCTCGACACCCTGGTCGGCATCTTCGGTATCGGCATGCTGCCAACCGGCAGTAAAGACCCGTACGCCCTGCGCCGTGCAGCACTTGGCGTGCTGCGCATCCTGATCGAGAAAAAACTCGATCTGGACCTGAACGACGCCGTGGCTTTCGCCGTCGCTGCGTTCGGTGCCAAGGTCAAGGCCGCCGGCCTGAACGACTCGGTGCTGGAGTTCATCTTCGACCGTCTGCGTGCCCGTTATGAAGACGAAGGCGTCGACGTGGCGACCTACCTCTCGGTGCGTGCCCTGAAGCCGGGTTCAGCCCTGGACTTCGACCAGCGCGTACAAGCGGTGGAAGCGTTCCGCAAGTTGCCGGAAGCCGCTGCCCTGGCCGCCGTCAACAAGCGTGTGTCGAACCTGTTGAGCAAGGTCGAAGGCTCGGTACCTACGGTCGTGGAAGCCAAGTACTTTGACAACGCCAACGAGTTCTCCCTGTACTCGGCGATCCAGCAGGCAGACCAGGCTGTCCAGCCGATGGCTGCAGCGCGTCAGTACAGCGAATCGCTGGCACGCTTGGCCGCCCTGCGCGAGCCAGTGGATGCGTTCTTCGAAGCCGTGATGGTCAATGCGGAAGATGCCAACGTTCGCGCCAACCGCTATGCGTTGCTGGCACGTCTGCGTGGTCTGTTCCTCGGCGTCGCCGACATTTCGTTACTGGGGTAAGACTGTTTGAAACTGCTGATTCTCGATCGGGACGGAGTGATCAATTACGACTCCGACGCTTACATCAAGTCGGTGGAGGAGTGGATTCCGCTCCCCGGTTCGATCGAAGCCATCGCGCAGTTGAGCAAGGCCGGCTGGACGGTAGCGGTCGCTACCAACCAGTCGGGCATCGCTCGCGGCTATTACGACATCGCCACTCTGGACGCCATGCACGAGCGCCTGCGCTCACTGGTGGCAGAGCAGGGTGGTGAGGTCGGCCTGATCGTCTACTGCCCGCACGGGCCGGACGATGGCTGCGATTGCCGCAAGCCAAAACCCGGGATGTTGAAAAACATCGCCGCACATTACAACGTGTCGCTGACCAATCTCTGGTTCGTCGGCGACAGTCTCGGTGACCTGGAAGCCGCCAAAGCCGTCGATTCTCAGCCAGTTTTGGTAAAGACCGGGAAAGGCGAAAAGACTTTGGGCAAGACCCTTCCGGTAGGCACATTGATTTTCGACGATCTGGCGGCGATTGCCGCAGAACTTATCCATAATTAGAGCGCTTTCGAAATCCTGACCAAGGAATGTTCGGGAGTGCGCTTGAACCGTAACGGTAAACGTCGCCATGTCGATACTGCAGGCCATCAAGACCTTTCTTTTTTACCTGCTGCTGGGCACCAGCTCATTGCTGTGGTGCAGCCTGAGTTTTTTTATCGCGCCCTTTCTGCCGTTCAAGGCGCGCTATCGCTTCATCAACGTCTACTGGTGCCGTTGCGCCTTGTGGCTGAGCAAGGTGTTCCTCGGTATCAGCTATGAAGTTAAGGGCGCCGAGAATGTACCGGATCGGCCTTGCGTGATTCAGTCGAATCACCAAAGCACTTGGGAAACGTTCTTCCTCTCGGCGTACTTCGCGCCTTTGAGCCAGGTGCTCAAGCGTGAATTGCTGTATGTGCCGTTCTTCGGCTGGGCGATGGCCATGCTGCGTCCTATCGCCATCGACCGTGATAACCCGAAAGCCGCACTCAAGCACGTGGCCAAGAAGGGCGACGAGCTGCTCAAGGACAACGTCTGGGTGCTGATCTTTCCGGAAGGCACGCGCGTTCCCTACGGCACCATCGGCAAATTCTCGCGTGGCGGTACAGCGTTGGCGGTCAACGCCGAGCTGCCCGTTCTGCCGATTGCGCACAACGCCGGCAAGTTCTGGCCGAAAACCGGTTGGGCCAAGAAGCCTGGTGTGATTACGGTAATCATCGGCGCACCGATGTACGCCGAGGGCAGCGGGCCTCGCGCCATTGCCGATTTGAACGATCGGGTCCAGGCCTGGAACGAGCAGATGCAACGGGAAATGGGCTCTCTGCCACCGGCTCCGCAAGCACCGGTGGCCAATGATCAGGCCGTGGTCTGAGCTTCTGTGGATAACCTGTGTACCGTTTGTGAGAAAAGCTCCGAAATTAAATCTTAACTTAATGATTTATATAGATATTTCTTAAGTGGATAATAAACAGAAAAACGTGCATAAGTTTTTTTCGGGCGCAAAAAAACCGGCTGATATAGCCGGTTTTTTTATGCCAGCAACGTGGATGTTTCACTGTTGCAGAGGATTTTGTTTTTGACACAAAAAAGGCCAACGCATAACGTTGGCCTTTTTCATTTAGCGGGTTAACCGGGTGTAGGGTCACAAAATAATTGCTTCAGGACCTCCAGCAAACACTGGTAGAGAATCATTTATTTGGTGAATCCACTGGCCGGGATCTGAATAAATGAGAAAAGCCTACTCGTTTCACACAAAAGTTGGTTCCACGTGGAACAGGGGCATAGCAAAGCGTGCTGCGAGAAAGCGCGCGGCGCCAGCCAGGCCAGTTCTCTTAAGCGGGGTTGGGCTCAGTTGCTGGGGCAACCTCCAGACACTTGTCGCTACGCTCGCTCCCATCTTCCCCCGCATAGTGAATAACCAACTGGCTGTGCTCCTCATCGTACGACATGCCCTCGACAAGGCATTCACGGGCCATACTTGGATACGCCTTGAGCAGAGAGTGTTGGCGCTGACGCCGAATTGACCCAGTGGGGGTGCGGCGGCCGATACCACACTGACCCAACACCAATCGGCAAAAATCCAGAACTGGTAATAGTTCACAAGGTAGGAGCCTGAGTCAGTCAAATTTCGGTAACTGGATCAATCCTGCGCAGGCGATAACACTTGGTCTTTGAGAGCGTTGTTAGTTAATTTTACGTCTATCCCGGTTGTTTTGAGATCGCCCTTAGGTGCGACATGCGTCGTCTACACTCAGCGCAATCACAGCAGATTGAGGCGGGATATTCGATGATCAGATGGCAAACTCTCGTACTGCTGTCATGCATTGCCGGAGCGGCCATCGCCAATGAGCTGCCGGATGCTGCGCAAGCCTGCGTGGCCTGTCATGGCTTACATGGCGAGGGGATGGCGCAGGGACCAGCACTGGCTGGTCTTTCGGCAAGCTATATCACTGCGCAAATCGAGCACTTCAACACGCGGCGACGCAGCAATGCGCTGATGACACCAATAGCCGAGGCCTTCGCCGCCCCAGATCTACTTGCACCCGCCGCCGCCTATTTTGCCGCGCAAGGAAAGCGACCGGCGTTGCAAGTACGCGGTCAGCAACCTGCCGCTTCGCCGGGGGAGAAACTCTATTACGAGGGCGATATGGCCCGCGATATCCCCGCCTGCTTCAGTTGTCACGGACCCTCGGCCATTGGCGGTGGGCCGTTCCCGCGGTTGGCCGGGCAGCAGGCGAGCTATTTGGCAGCCCAACTGCACGCATGGCGCAAGGGCGAACGCAGCGGCGACCCCGACAACATGATGGGAGCGATCGCCAAGCGTCTGAACGACAAGGACATTTCCGCAATGGCCAGTTACTTGGCCGCGATCCACTGAGGAGCTCCCATGAACAGATCAGTGCTCTACATGGCGTTGGTGGGAGGCATGGCTCTGCCGCTGCTGTCGGCCGCCGAGGCGAACACAGACATGGTGGAAATCACCGCACAACCCAAGGCTAAAGACCTACATTACTTCGTGCCACGCGATCTTATGCAGATCCCCCCTGGGGCCTTTGGCGACAAAATCCGTCGTGGCCACCAGTTATTCGTCAATACCCAGCAGCTCAAGGGCCGCTACGTCGGCAACCAGCTGAACTGCACCAATTGCCACTTGGATGCCGGTACCAAAGCCTATGCTGCGCCCATGTGGGCGGCCTACCTGGCCTATCCGGCATTTCGCAAGAAAGACAACCGGGTGAACAATTTCGCTGAGCGTATCCAGGGATGCTTTAACTACTCCATGAACGGCAAGGCCCCCGAGCTGGGCTCGCCGGAGCTGGTGGCAATGTCAGCCTATTCCTATTGGCTGTTGATGGGCGGTTTGCTGGATATGTTCGGCATGAAGGACAAACCGGTCCCGGAACTCAGTGACGAGCAATTGCAACTTGGCGGTCGGGAAGAGACCTTCGTCCTCCCAGGCCCGTTGGCGGATAAGGTGAAAATGGAAGGGCGTGAGCGCATGCCCGGTCGAGCCTTTGCCGCTTTACCGGAGCCACCGTTGCCTTACTCACCACAACGGGGTGATGCGGTCTATGCGCAACATTGCGCTGTTTGCCATGGCAAGCAAGGGGAAGGTCGCAAGATGGCCGACGTCCCGGTGATTCCCGCTTTGTGGGGGAGCGACTCGTATAACTGGGGTGCTGGCATGCACCGCGTCAATACAGCGGCCACTTTCATTTTCGAGAACATGCCACTAGGCAAGGGAGTGCAGCTGGATGTGCAGCAGGCCTGGGATGTGGCTGCTTACATGAACAGTCGGGAACGGCCGCAAGATCCTCGCTTCGATGGTGGCATAGCCAGTACAGCGAAACACTTCCACGCTTCCGATCAAGGCTATTACGGCAAAACCCTCGAAGGCGTGGTAATTGGCAGCCATGCGTACCCTTCCGGGGTCAAACCCTGAGGGCGGTTGCGAAGGATGTTCCAGCGGAAACAAGAAAAACCCGACAAATGTTCTCGGGCGAGCTTGCGCCGTTGTCGCGTATTGAGATGCGCAAGGAAGGTTGAATTTGAATTCACATCCTGTTGGCGCTGACGCCGAATTGACCCAGTGGCCGATACCACACTGACCCAACACCAATCGGCAAAAATCCGGTATTGGCAATGGTTCACAAGGTAGGAGCCTGGGTCATTGCGACTTCGGTAACTGGGTCAATCCTGCGCTGGCGATAACAGGCTGCGGGATGGTGTGTACATTTGTTTAGGCTCGGGCCACAAAGAAAAACCCCGACGCCAAGGCCGGGGTTCTTCTTAGATGGCGACAATAATTCGCCCACTTGCGACACTTAATGTGCCCATCGACAGGGATCAGAAGTCCAGATTGGAAACCGCCAGGGCGTTGCTTTCGATGAAGTCACGGCGAGGTTCGACTGCATCACCCATCAGGGTGTTGAAGATCTGGTCTGCGCCAATGGCGTCTTCGATGGTCACTTTGAGCATGCGGCGTACGCTTGGGTCCATAGTGGTTTCCCACAGCTGATCCGGGTTCATTTCGCCCAGACCTTTGTATCGCTGAATGGTGTGACGCTTGGTGCTTTCAGCCATCAGCCAGTCCAGGGCTTCCTTGAACTCGGTGACCGCTTTCTTGCGTTCGCCACGCTGGATGTACGCGCCTTCGTCCAGCAGGGTGCTCAATTGAGCGCCCAGGGAAACGACGGTCTTGTAGTCGTTGCTACCGAAGAAGTCACGGTTGAAGGTGACGTAGTTCGACAGGCCGTGGGAGATCAGTTCGACCTCTGGCAGCCAGACGTTACGTTCACGGTCTTCACGCAGGCTGGCCTTGTAGACCAGACCGGATTTCTCGACGGTGCGCAGACGGACTTCGTACTGAGCCAGCCAATCCTGCATCGCTGCGTGATCGGACAGTTTCTCCAGGCTGACGGCCGGCAGGTAGATGAAGTGCTCGGTCAGTTCCTGCGGGTACAGGCGCGACAGTCGCTTGAGGGTCTTCATCACCAGACGGAAGTCATTCACCAGACGTTCCAGCGCTTCGCCGGAGATACCTGGGGCCTCTTCGTTCAGGTGCAGGCTCGCATCCTCCAGGGCCGACTGCGTCATGTACTCTTCCATGGCGTCGTCGTCTTTGATGTATTGCTCTTGCTTGCCTTTCTTCACTTTGTACAGCGGCGGCTGAGCGATGTAGATATAGCCACGCTCGATCAACTCCGGCAACTGACGGAAGAAGAAGGTCAGCAGCAGGGTACGGATGTGCGAACCGTCGACGTCAGCATCGGTCATGATGATGATGTTGTGATAGCGCAACTTGTCGATGTTGTACTCTTCGCGACCGATGCCACAGCCCAGCGCAGTGATCAAGGTGCCCACTTCCTGGGATGAGATCATCTTGTCGAAGCGTGCCTTCTCGACGTTCAGGATCTTGCCCTTGAGGGGCAGAATCGCCTGGGTCTTGCGGTTGCGTCCCTGCTTGGCGGAACCGCCAGCAGAGTCACCTTCTACGAGGTACAGTTCAGACAGGGCAGGGTCCTTTTCCTGGCAGTCAGCCAGCTTGCCCGGCAGGCCGGCGATGTCCAGCGCACCTTTGCGGCGGGTCATCTCACGGGCTTTACGCGCCGCTTCACGGGCACGGGCCGCGTCGATCATCTTGCCAACGACCAGTTTGGCTTCGTTCGGGTTTTCCAGCAGGAAGTCGGAGAAGTACTTGCCCATTTCCTGTTCGACCGCGGTCTTCACTTCGGAAGACACCAGCTTGTCTTTGGTCTGGGAGCTGAACTTCGGATCCGGTACTTTTACCGAAATGATCGCGGTCAGGCCTTCACGGGCATCGTCACCGGTGGTGGCGACCTTGTGCTTCTTCGCCAGACCTTCAGCTTCGATGTAGGTGTTCAGGTTACGCGTCAGAGCGGAACGGAAACCCACTAGGTGAGTACCGCCGTCGCGCTGAGGAATGTTGTTAGTGAAGCACAACAGGTTCTCGTTGAAGCTATCGTTCCACTGCAAGGCGATTTCCACGCCGATGCCGTCTTCACGCTGAATGTTGAAGTGGAACACCTGGTTGACCGGCGTCTTGTTGGTGTTCAGGTATTCAACGAACGCACGCAGGCCGCCTTCGTACTTGAACAGCTCTTCCTTGCCGCTGCGCTCATCCTTGAGGACGATGCCGACACCGGAGTTGAGGAAGGACAGTTCACGAATCCGCTTGGCCAGGATGTCCCAGCTGAAGTGGATGTTTTTGAAGGTTTCGCTGGAAGCCTTGAAGTGGATCTGAGTACCGGTGGTTTCGGAGTCGCCAACGATCTTCATCGGCTCTTGCGGAACACCGTGAACGTAAGTCTGTTCCCAGATCTTGCCGCTACGGCGAACGGTCAGGATCAGTTCTTCAGACAGGGCGTTAACCACCGACACACCTACACCGTGCAGACCGCCAGATACTTTGTAGGAGTTGTCGTCGAACTTACCGCCGGCGTGCAGCACGGTCATGATGACCTCGGCTGCCGAAACGCCTTCTTCTTTGTGCACGTCTACCGGGATGCCACGACCGTTGTCGCGAACGGTGATGGATTCATCCGGGTGAATGATGATGCTGATGTCGTCGCAGTGGCCGGCGAGCGCTTCGTCGATCGAGTTATCGACCACCTCGAACACCATGTGGTGCAGACCGCTGCCATCATCGGTGTCACCAATGTACATACCGGGACGTTTGCGTACGGCATCCAGGCCTTTCAGCACTTTAATGCTCGTTGAGTCGTACGTATTTTCTTCGCTCAATGCCTTCACTCCCGATGGTCGTGGGTCTGGGTGATACGGCCCTGTTCCACGTGGAACAGAGCAACTGGCGTTTCCGTCTGCCAGCCTTCCCTCAATAATTCGTGATCTACACAGGTGATAAACACCTGGCAGCGTAAGTCTTCCAGCAAGCGGCAAAGCGCACGGCGGTGTTGCTCGTCCAGTTCGGACGGCAAGTCATCCACCAGATAAATACACTGACCGCGTCGGGCCTGGCTCACCAAGTGCCCCTGGGCAATCCGCAATGCGCAGACCACTAACTTCTGCTGTCCACGAGACAATATGTCCGCGGCATTGTGTGCGCCCAATCTGAGGCGCAAATCAGCACGTTGTGGTCCGGCCTGGGTATGACCCATTTGCTGATCCCGCTGAAGGGATCCGGCGAGCACAGCGCTCAGCTCACGGTCTTTGTCCCAACCTCGGTAATAGCTGAGCGTTAAGCCCTCAAGCTCAACCAGTTCGCTCAAGGTCTGTTCAAAGACTGGCTTCAAGGCTTTGATATAAGCGCGGCGGTATTCATCGATTTCAGCGCTGGCCTGGCACAGTTCCCTGTCCCAAACCGCTTGCGAAACGGCGTCAAGTGTACCATGCCGCAGCCAAGAGTTTCTCTGGCGCAGGGCCTTCTGCAAGCGCTGCCACGTTGACATGAAGCGTGGTTCCACGTGGAACACACCCCAGTCGAGAAACTGTCGGCGAATTTTCGGTGCGCCCTCCAGCAAGCGGAAGCTGTCAGGGTTGATCAACTGCAGTGGCAGGGTTTCCGCTAATTGAGCAGCGCTACGAGCGTTTTGCCCGTCGATGCGAATTTGGAACTCCCCTTGGCGGTCTCGCGAAATACCGAGTGCGCTATGTCCACCCTCTGCCAACTCGACCTGACCAAACACCGTGCACGCCAATTGCTCGTACTGAATAACCGGCAACAGGCGGGTGCTGCGAAACGAACGGGCAAGCCCCAGCAGATGAATGGCTTCCAGAACACTGGTTTTGCCGCTGCCGTTGGCGCCGTAAAGAATGTTGATTCGGGGGGAAGGGGAGAAGGTCACCGGGTGCAGATTTCGCACCGCGGTGACAGAGACGCGACTTAAGGACATCTAGCTTCTGCTGAACATGATTACAGACGCATCGGCATGACAACGTAAGCCGAGTCATCGTTGTCGGACTCTTGCACCAGCGCACTGCTGTTGGAGTCGGACAGGATCAGGCGAACCTGCTCGGTGGTCATCACGCCCAGCACGTCGAGCAGGTAGCTCACGTTGAAGCCGATTTCCAGAGAGCCGCCGTTGTATTCAACGCCCACTTCCTCTTCCGCTTCTTCCTGCTCCGGGTTGTTTGCCTGGATCTTCAACTGACCATTGGCCAGTTGAAGGCGGATACCACGGTACTTTTCGTTGGACAGAATCGCGGTACGGCTGAATGCTTCGCGCAGCGCCTGGCGGTCACCGAGCACCAGCTTGTCACCGCCCTTAGGCAGAACGCGCTCGTAGTCCGGGAATTTGCCGTCTACCAGTTTAGAGGTGAAGGTGAATTCGCCGGTGGTGGCGCGAATGTGGTGCTGGCCCAGCACGATGCTGACGTTACCATCCGGTTCGGTCAGCAGACGTGCCAACTCGAGAATACCTTTGCGCGGAACGATGACCTGGTGGCGATCCGGCTGACCGATATCGGCCTGCATGGAACACATCGCCAGACGGTGACCGTCGGTGGCCACGGCACGGATGATGCCGGCAGAGACTTCCAGCAACATGCCGTTGAGGTAGTAACGCACGTCTTGCTGAGCCATGGCGAAGCTGGTGCGTTCGATCAAACGGCGCAGCTTGCTTTGCTCAAGGCTGCAAGTCAGCGAGCCTGGACCTTCTTCTACTGTCGGGAAATCATTGGCCGGCAGGGTCGACAAGGTGAAACGGCTACGGCCGGCCTTCACGACGAGTTTCTGTTCGTCGACCTTGATGTCGATCAGCGCATCGCCCGGCAAGCTTTTGCAAATGTCCATCAGTTTGCGCGCAGGCACAGTGATGGAACCTGGCTCGGCAGACTCTTCAAGCTGAACACGACCGACCAGCTCGACTTCCAGGTCGGTACCGGTCAGCGACAATTGCTGGCCTTCGACAACCAGCAGCACGTTGGAGAGCACCGGCAAGGTCTGTCGGCGCTCAACGACGCCTGCGACCAGTTGCAGGGGTTTCAACAGGGCTTCGCGTTGAATGGTGAAATGCATGGTCTAGTCCCTTGCCTTAATAAGCTGCGCTGGTGTGCATCAAGTGGTCAGTGTACGCAGCAGGTTCTTGTAGTCCTCGCGGATGTCCGCGTCGGATTCCTTAAGTTCATTGATCTTGCGGCAGGCGTGCAAAACCGTCGTGTGGTCTCGTCCGCCAAACACGTCGCCGATTTCCGGCAGACTGTGGTTGGTCAATTCCTTGGACAATGCCATGGCGACCTGACGCGGACGTGCGACCGAACGCGAACGGCGTTTGGACAGCAAATCGGAGATCTTGATCTTGTAGTACTCGGCGACGGTGCGCTGAATGTTATCCACAGAGACCAGTTTGTCTTGCAGCGCCAACAGGTCCTTCAAGGATTCACGAATCAACTCGATGGTGATGTCGCGGCCCATGAAGTGCGAGTGAGCGATCACGCGTTTGAGCGCGCCTTCCAGTTCACGGACGTTGGAGCGAATGCGCTGGGCAATGAAGAACGCCGCGTCATGGGGCAGGTCGACTTTGGCCTGGTCGGCTTTCTTCATCAGGATCGCGACACGGGTCTCCAGCTCCGGCGGCTCGACGGCTACCGTCAGGCCCCAGCCGAAGCGGGATTTCAGGCGTTCTTCAAGGCCTTCGATTTCTTTCGGGTAGCGGTCACTGGTGAGAATGACCTGCTGGCCACCTTCAAGCAGGGCGTTGAAGGTGTGAAAGAACTCTTCCTGGGAACGCTCCTTGCGGGCGAAGAACTGAATGTCATCGATGAGCAAGGCATCTACCGAGCGGTAGAAACGCTTGAACTCGTTGATCGCGTTCAGCTGCAAGGCCTTGACCATGTCGGCCACGAAGCGCTCGGAATGCAGGTACACGACCTTGGCATTCGGGTTCTTCTTTAATAGATGGTTACCCACAGCATGCATCAAGTGGGTTTTACCCAAGCCCACGCCACCATAAAGGAAGAGCGGGTTGTAACCGTGCTTTGGGTTGTCCGCCACTTGCCAGGCCGCAGCCCGGGCCAGTTGGTTGGACTTGCCCTCGACGAAGTTTTCGAAGGTAAAGGTGCGGTTCAGATAGCTGGTGTGCTTAAGCGCCCCTTCTACCTGCACGGTACGTTGTTCGGAGCGAACCGGAGCCTGTTGCGAGCTAGCGCCGGCCATTGGGTCGAAACTGTCTCGCGACGGCTCCTCCTCAATGACCTCTGCGACTTTTTGCGTTGCGCGCTTGCTGGGTGCGGCGACCGATGGTTGCGCCGGAGCACTGACCGGTGCCGAAGTTGCCTGAACCTGGGACGCAACCGCAGCAGCGGCCAACGGAGCATTTGGCGCAGCACGCGGCGCAGAGCTGCGCTTGCTGCCTATTAATAAGGAAAGGGCTGGCGCCATTCCATTGCCATGTTCATCGAGCAATTCCAGGACGCGGCCCAGGTACTTTTCGTTGACCCAGTCCAGGACAAAACGATTGGGCGCGTAGACACGCAACTCGTCGCCTTCGGCTTCGACCTGTAGTGGACGGATCCAAGTGTTGAATTGTTGGGCAGGCAGCTCATCGCGCAAAAGCTCCACGCACTGCTGCCAAAGTTCCACTGACACGGATATCCCCTAAGTTGAAAGCCGGTGAGGCAAAAACAAGCGGCCATTGTAGCGACCAGACGCTGACTTATCCACATGTAGGTGGCTCATCGACCAAGAAGAATCAACGTTTTGTACGCAAAAAAGACGACCAGTGGTCTGTGCATAAGCTCTGTGGATAACCGCGGTTAAGCTCATTGCACAACTGGGGGTGAAACTCGGTGGATAACCCACCTGTGGATAAACCGACCTTTCACACACAGGTTTTCCGACAGCGCAGCACAGGCTGAACACGGCTTTCCACTGTAGTTGTCATTCTCTGTACATCACGTAATCAAAGGGATAGATACACTTATCCACAGATGGACACGTCTTAAGCTTTTATAAGCTTTACAGAAAAGCTTTAAATACTTTCCTTCTTTATTTTTATAGCTAGCGGATGATCGATGTCCGGCCGAACCGCCCGGAGATCTATTTATAAGGAAACGTTGGTTGGAAATTGACCTAGAGGCTTGCTTTCTCTAGAATCCCCGGTCTCTTAAAACGGGGGCCATTCCGGCCCGTTGTGGACGAACCAGGTAACACGACAATGAAACGTACTTTCCAACCAAGCACTATCAAACGCGCTCGTACCCACGGTTTCCGTGCTCGCATGGCTACCAAGAACGGTCGTGCCGTCCTGTCGCGTCGTCGCGCCAAAGGTCGTGCGCGTCTGGCAGTTTGATAATCCGGCACTGGAGGTGAGTCAGGACTTCAGTCGGGAAAAGCGTCTGCTTACACCCCGGCATTTCAAGGCAGTCTTTGACTCCCCTACCGGCAAGGTTCCGGGGAAAAATCTCCTGCTCCTTGCGCGCAACAACGATCTTGATCACCCCCGTCTCGGGCTGGTTATCGGGAAAAAGAGCGTAAAGCTCTCCGTCGAGCGCAATCGCCTCAAACGTCTGATGCGCGAATCGTTTCGTCTGAACCAGGATTCACTGGTCGGCTGGGACATTGTTATCGTCGCGCGCAAAGGTTTGGGGGACGTAGAAAACCCCGAATTGATTCAGCATTTCGGCAAACTCTGGAAGCGTCTGGCACGTAGCAAGCCGGTACCAGCAGTCAAAACCGAAACTGTAGGGGTAGACAGTCCAGATGCGTAAACTGGCACTCGTTCCGATCCAGTTTTACCGCTATGCCATTAGTCCCCTGATGGCCAGTCACTGTCGTTTCTACCCCAGTTGTTCCTGCTACGCGTTGGAAGCCATCGAAAATCATGGCCTTCTACGCGGTGGCTGGCTGACCTTTCGTCGTTTAGGTCGCTGTCATCCGTGGAATCCCGGTGGTTATGACCCGGTTCCACCTATCCCTACCTCCCGTTCTTCTTCGATGGCCGAGTAATCATGGATATCAAACGCACGATCCTGATCGTCGCCCTGGCAATCGTGTCCTACGTTATGGTTCTTAAATGGAACCAGGACTATGGCCAGGCTGCCTTGCCGACTCAGAATGTTGCTTCCAGTACGACCGCCCCGGGCCTCCCGGATACGGCAACTGGCAATAAAGCGTCCGTCAGTGACGACATTCCACACGCCGCAAACGATACCAGCGCACCTGCCGAAACTCCGGTAGCTGTAAGCACCGACCTCATCCAGATCAAAACGGATGTGCTCGATCTGGCCATCGATCCACAAGGTGGTGATGTTGCACAACTGAAGCTGCCGCTGTATCCGCGTCGCCAAGACCATCCGGAAATTCCGTTCCAGTTGTTCGACAACGGCAACGAGCGCACTTATCTGGCTCAGAGTGGCCTGATCGGCACCAATGGCCCGGACGCAAGTCCTGCCGGTCGTCCGGTTTATTCCTCGGAGAAGAAGATTTATCAACTGGCTGACGGTCAGGACCAATTGGTCGTGGACTTGAAGTTCAGCAAGGACGGCGTCAACTACATCAAGCGTTTCACTCTGAAACGTGGCCTGTACGACGTAACTGTTTCCTACTTGATCGACAACCAGAGTGCTCAGCCCTGGTCCGGTGCAATGTTCGCGCAATTGAAGCGTGACGCCAGCTCCGATCCTTCTTCCAGCACCGCCACCGGCACCGCGACTTACTTGGGCGCCGCCCTGTGGACAAGTTCGGAACCGTACAAGAAAGTGTCCATGAAGGACATGGACAAGGCCGCGCTGAAAGAAACCGTCACCGGTGGTTGGGTTGCCTGGCTACAACACTACTTCGTAACTGCATGGATTCCGGAAAAGGGCGAAAACAACGTCGTCCAGACCCGTAAAGACAGCAAAGGCAACTACATCATCGGCTACACCGGTCCTTCGTTGACCGTTGCACCGGGTGCCAAGGCTGAAACCAGTGCCATTCTGTACGCCGGTCCGAAAAGCCAGGCTGTACTGAAAGAGTTGTCCCCAGGTCTGGAACTGACTGTCGACTACGGCATTCTGTGGTTCATCGCTCAACCGATCTTCTGGTTGCTGCAACACATCCACGCGATTGTGGGTAACTGGGGCTGGTCGATCATCTTCCTGACCATGCTGATCAAAGGGATTTTCTTCCCGCTGTCGGCTGCCAGCTACAAATCCATGGCGCGCATGCGTGCAGTGGCACCGAAACTGGCCGCACTGAAAGAACAACATGGCGATGACCGGCAGAAAATGTCGCAAGCCATGATGGAGCTGTACAAGAAAGAGAAGATCAATCCGCTGGGTGGTTGCTTGCCAATCCTCGTGCAGATGCCGGTTTTCCTGTCCTTGTACTGGGTTCTGCTGGAAAGCGTTGAAATGCGCCAGGCGCCATTCATGCTGTGGATCACTGACCTGTCGATCAAGGATCCGTTCTTCATTCTGCCGATCATCATGGGCGCAACCATGTTCATCCAGCAGCAGCTGAACCCGACGCCTCCGGATCCGATGCAAGCGAAGGTTATGAAAATGATGCCAATCATCTTCACCTTCTTCTTCCTGTGGTTCCCGGCCGGTCTGGTGCTGTACTGGGTAGTGAACAACTGCTTGTCGATCGCACAACAGTGGTACATCACTCGTAAGATCGAAGCGGCTACCAAAGCAGCTGCCTGATTTACACTGTGGATAACCACTCAAAACGCCCCCTAGTGGGGCGTTTTGCTATCTGTCACTTTTGTCTGGATACCGGTTTATGAGCGCTCCTCGTGAAACCATCGCCGCCGTCGCCACCGCTCAAGGTCGCGGCGGTGTAGGCATCGTTCGTATTTCCGGGCCGTTGGCCAGCGTTGCGGCCAAGGCCTTCAGCGGTCGCGAACTCAAGCCGCGTTTTGCTCACTACGGTTCATTCCTTGGTGAATACGACGAGGTGCTCGATCAGGGCATCGCACTGTATTTCCCCGGACCGAACTCCTTTACAGGCGAAGATGTATTGGAGTTGCAGGGGCACGGCGGCCCGATCGTTCTGGATATGTTGCTGCAGCGCTGCCTTGGATTGGGTTGCCGTCTCGCCCGACCGGGGGAATTCAGTGAACGTGCGTTCCTCAATGACAAACTCGACCTGGCACAGGCCGAAGCCATCGCTGACCTGATCGAAGCCAGCTCTGCACAGGCGGCCCGAAATGCACTGCGTTCCTTGCAAGGCGCATTTTCCACACGTGTGCATAACCTCACGGAGCAACTGATCGACCTGCGGATTTATGTCGAAGCCGCAATCGACTTCCCGGAAGAAGAAATCGACTTCCTCGCCGATGGCCACGTGCTCAGCATGCTCGATAAAGTCCGCGAAGAGTTATCCACCGTGATGCGCGAAGCCGGGCAGGGTGCTTTGCTGCGTGATGGCATGACGGTAGTAATTGCCGGTCGTCCGAATGCTGGCAAATCCAGCCTGCTCAATGCGCTGGCCGGTCGGGAGGCGGCGATCGTGACCGAGATTGCCGGCACAACCCGCGATGTACTGCGCGAACATATCCACATTGACGGCATGCCGCTACACGTCGTCGACACCGCTGGTTTGCGTGATACCGACGATCATGTGGAAAAGATTGGCGTTGAACGCGCGTTGAAAGCCATTGGCGAAGCGGACCGTGTGCTGTTGGTCGTGGATGCGACGGCCCCCGAAGCCCTTGATCCGTTCGCCTTGTGGCCGGAATTCCTCGAAACCCGTCCGGATCCTGCCAAAGTCACACTTATCCGCAACAAGGCAGACCTTACGGGTGAAGCCATTGCTCTGGAAGTCAGCGAGGATGGTCATGTCACTATCAGCCTGAGCGCGAAGTCTGGCGGTGTTGGTCTTGAGCTACTGCGCGAACATCTGAAAGCCTGCATGGGTTATGAACAAACGTCCGAAAGCAGCTTTAGCGCTCGCAGGCGTCACCTGGAAGCCTTGCGCCATGCCAGTGACTCTCTGGAACACGGCCGTGCCCAACTGACCCTGGCCGGAGCCGGAGAATTGCTGGCAGAGGATCTGCGACAGGCTCAGCAGTCCCTCGGGGAAATTACCGGTGCATTCAGCTCCGATGACCTTTTGGGGCGAATCTTCTCCAGTTTTTGTATCGGTAAATAGTTCTTCCGCGGTTCCACAGACAGGCCGTTCGTGCCTGTCTGCTTCCTTCTTTCTGAAACGAGCACTCGAACGCCATGCGGACTCTTTCTGCATGGCGTTTTTTTGTGTCCGGATTTTTTTCCCGAGGGCTTTTCTGTGGATTAAGCCCTGTGAATAACCGCGGCTAAGGGCAGTTGATAACAGGGCCCTAAAACTGAACATAACTGCCTCTGTGGATAACCATCTCTTTCATCCACAGGCTTAAACCGGTTATCCAAGGGCCTCATTGGCACATGGACACAGGGTTTTGAATCTCTGTACAGTTCGTAAATAAAGGCCTGTAGCGATCTATCCACAGAAAGGTGCTTCAGTAAATATAAACATAAAAACAAAGATTTAATAAATTTCTCTCTTTTTAATTTCTATAACCTCGACTTCTCCACAGCTGGTTAAATTTTGTGCAAAGGGTTCTTTAGGAAGGGCGAAGTCCCTATACTTATCGACCAGGTCCAAAAACCTGAGCTCAAACTATTCCTGAATTACCTACTTAAGCAGGCACGAGGTGCGTGGTGGATTTCCCTTCCCGTTTTGAAGTGATCGTCATCGGCGGCGGTCATGCCGGTACCGAGGCAGCACTGGCCTCAGCACGTATGGGGGTCAAAACCCTGTTGCTGACGCATAACGTGGAAACCCTCGGTGCCATGAGTTGCAACCCGGCCATTGGCGGGATCGGCAAAAGCCATCTGGTCAAGGAAATCGATGCCCTTGGCGGCGCGATGGCCATCGCTACCGATAAAGGAGGTATCCAGTTTCGTGTATTGAACAGCCGCAAAGGCCCGGCCGTGCGTGCAACTCGTGCGCAGGCAGATCGAGTTCTGTACAAGGCCGCTGTCCGCGAAATCCTGGAAAACCAGCCGAACCTGTGGATATTTCAACAAGCCGCTGACGATCTGATCGTCGAACAGGAACAAGTGCGCGGCGTAGTGACCCAAATGGGCCTGCGTTTCCTCGCCGATTCCGTGGTTTTGACCACAGGTACATTCCTCGGTGGACTTATCCACATCGGTTTGCAGAATTTTTCCGGCGGTCGCGCCGGCGATCCGCCATCGATTGCCCTGGCTCACCGTCTGCGTGAACTGCCATTGCGCGTAGGTCGTTTAAAAACAGGTACGCCACCGCGTATTGACGCCCGGTCTGTGGATTTCTCGGTGATGACCGAGCAAGCGGGCGATACGCCGATTCCGGTCATGTCGTTCATGGGCTCCAAAGAGCTGCATCCGAAGCAAGTCAGTTGCTGGATTACCCACACGAATGCGCGTACCCACGAAATCATTGCTGCGAACCTCGACCGTTCGCCGATGTATTCCGCTGCCGGTGAAATCGAAGGCATCGGCCCGCGTTACTGCCCGTCGATCGAAGACAAGATCCATCGCTTTGCCGACAAGGAAAGCCACCAGGTCTTCATCGAACCGGAAGGTTTGACGACAAACGAGCTGTACCCGAACGGGATATCCACAAGCTTGCCTTTCGACGTGCAATTGCAGATCGTGCAATCGATCCGCGGCATGGAAAACGCGCACATCGTGCGTCCTGGCTACGCCATCGAATACGACTACTTCGATCCCCGCGACCTGAAGTACAGCCTGGAAACCAAAGTCATCGGCGGTCTGTTCTTCGCCGGGCAAATCAACGGCACCACCGGTTACGAAGAGGCCGGCGCCCAGGGTTTGCTGGCCGGAACCAACGCCGCGCTGCGTGCTCAGGGCAAAGACGCCTGGTGTCCGCGTCGCGATGAAGCGTATATCGGCGTCCTGGTTGACGACCTGATTACCTTGGGTACTCAAGAGCCGTACCGGATGTTCACTTCCCGTGCCGAGTACCGTTTGATCCTGCGTGAAGACAACGCCGACCTGCGCTTGACCGAAAAAGGTCGCGAACTGGGTCTGGTGGATGACGCGCGCTGGGCGGCTTTCTGCAAAAAACGCGAAAGCATCGAGCTGGAAGAACAGCGCCTGAAAAGCACATGGGTTCGCCCGGGCACCGAAAAAGGCGATGCTATTTCGGAAAAATTCGGTACGCCGCTGACTCACGAATACAACCTGCTCAACCTCTTGAGCCGTCCGGAAATCGACTACGCTGGTCTGATCGCCGTGACCGGTGGGGGCGCAGAAGATCCACAGGTCGCCGAACAGGTCGAAATCAAGACCAAGTACGCCGGCTACATCGATCGTCAACAGGATGAAATCGCTCGTCTGCGCGCAAGTGAAGACACGAAACTGCCTGTGGATATCGATTACAGGAATATTTCCGGTCTCTCCAAAGAGATCCAGAGCAAGCTCGGTGCGACCCGTCCGGAAACCCTGGGCCAGGCGTCGCGGATCCCGGGCGTCACGCCGGCAGCCATTTCGCTGTTGATGATTCATTTGAAAAAACGCGGCGCGGGCCGTCAGTTGGAGCAAAGCGCTTGAGTTCGTTGGTCACTTCGCAACACGCAGAAGAGTTATCCACAGGTGCCCGCCAGCTTGGTGTCACGCTGACAGAAACCCAGCACGCGCAGCTGCTGGGCTATCTGGCCCTGTTGATCAAATGGAACAAGGCCTACAACCTGACTGCGGTCCGTGATCCCGATGAAATGGTCTCTCGTCATTTGCTCGATAGTCTGAGCGTGATGTCGTTCATCGAAAACGGCCGTTGGCTGGATGTTGGCAGCGGCGGCGGCATGCCTGGCATCCCGTTGGCCATCCTGTTTCCAGAGTCGCAAGTGACCTGCCTGGACAGCAACGGCAAGAAAACCCGCTTCCTGACCCAAGTCAAACTCGAACTCAAACTGGGTAACCTGCAAGTTATCCACAGTCGCGTCGAAGCGTTCCAGCCTGCGCAGCCGTTCAACGGGATTATTTCCCGGGCGTTCAGCAGCATGGAAAACTTCACCAACTGGACTCGCCACCTTGGCGACACCGATACACGTTGGCTGGCAATGAAGGGCGTTCATCCCGCCGATGAGCTGGTAGCATTGCCGACAGACTTCCACCTCGATAGCGAACACGCCCTGGCCGTACCCGGTTGCCAAGGCCAACGCCATCTGCTGATACTGCGCCGCACGGCATGATTGGGAACACAAGCAAGAATGGCTAAGGTATTCGCGATTGCGAACCAAAAGGGTGGTGTGGGCAAGACCACCACCTGCATCAACCTCGCAGCATCCCTCGTCGCTACCAAGCGCCGGGTGTTGTTGATCGATCTCGATCCACAGGGCAACGCCACCATGGGTAGCGGTGTGGATAAACACGGCCTGGAAAATTCGGTCTACGACCTGTTGATCGGTGAGTGCGACCTGGCCCAGGCCATGCATTATTCCGAGCATGGTGGTTACCAGTTGTTGCCGGCCAACCGTGATCTGACGGCTGCGGAAGTGGTTTTGCTGGAAATGCAGATGAAGGAAAGCCGCCTGCGCAGTGCGCTGGCACCGATCCGTGAAAACTACGATTACATTTTGATCGACTGCCCGCCGTCGCTGTCGATGCTGACGTTGAACGCACTGGTTGCCGCCGACGGGGTCATTATCCCCATGCAGTGCGAGTACTTTGCACTCGAAGGTTTGAGCGACCTTGTGGATAACATCAAGCGTATCGCTGAATTGCTCAATCCGAACCTCAAGGTCGAAGGCTTGCTGCGTACGATGTACGACCCGCGCCTGAGCCTGATGAACGATGTCTCGGCCCAGCTGAAAGAGCACTTCGGCGATCAGCTCTACGATACGGTCATTCCACGCAACATCCGTCTGGCCGAAGCGCCCAGCTACGGCATGCCGGCACTGGCGTACGACAAAGCATCGCGCGGTGCCGTTGCCTATCTGGCTCTGGCGGGCGAAATGGTTCGTCGTCAGCGCAAAAACTCACGCATCGCCGCTGCTCAGGCAACTTAAGGAATCCCCATGGCCGTCAAGAAACGAGGTCTCGGACGTGGACTGGATGCACTGCTGAGTGGTCCGACCGTCAGCTCGCTGGAAGAACAAGCGGCGCAAGCCGATCAGCGTGAGCTGCAGCACTTGCCCCTGGACTTGCTCCAGCGTGGCAAATACCAGCCGCGTCGCGATATGGATCCTCAGGCTCTCGAAGAGCTGGCACTGTCGATCAAGGCGCAAGGCGTGATGCAACCGATCGTGGTACGCCCGATTGGCGGCGGCCGCTTTGAAATCATTGCCGGCGAACGTCGCTGGCGCGCCAGCCAGCAAGCCGGGCAGGAAACGATCCCGGCGATGGTTCGCGATGTGCCGGATGAAACCGCCATTGCCATCGCGCTGATCGAGAACATCCAGCGCGAAGACCTCAACCCGATTGAAGAAGCCGTGGCCCTGCAGCGTTTGCAGCAGGAGTTCCAGCTGACCCAGCAACAAGTGGCCGAAGCGGTGGGCAAGTCCCGGGTGACGGTGGCTAACCTGCTGCGCCTGATCTCGTTGCCGGAAGTCATCAAGACCATGTTGTCCCACGGCGACCTGGAAATGGGTCATGCCCGTGCTTTGCTCGGTTTGCCGGACAATCAACAGGTTGAAGGGGCGCGACATGTTGTCGCACGCGGGCTGACCGTGCGCCAAACTGAGGCACTGGTTCGCCAGTGGTTGAGTGGCAAACCGGAGCCTGTCGAACCCGCAAAACCAGACCCGGATATCGCCCGCCTGGAACAACGCCTGGCCGAGCGCCTAGGCTCTGCGGTGCAGATCCGCCACGGTAAGAAGGGAAAAGGGCAGTTGGTGATTGGCTACAACTCCCTGGATGAGCTTCAAGGCGTACTTGCACATATCCGCTGAAACATTTCCTCATGTAGCGCGCAGTCGGAAATCACTACCTGACAGTTGAATAGGGGCTGAACCGCCCCTATACTCTGCGCGCATTTTGTCGGCACAAATTATGCCAAGTTATTGAATTTCGGCAGCCGACCATTGGAGAGCAATAGTGATGGAAACCCGCACGCCAAACCGCTTGCCGTTCCATCGCCTGGCAGTTTTTCCGGTGTTGATGGCTCAATTCGTGGTCTTGCTCATTGCCGCTTTGGCGCTTTGGCAATGGCACGGAGTCGTTGCCGGATACTCGGGACTTTGCGGAGGCCTGATAGCCTTGCTGCCCAATGTTTATTTCGCTCACAGGGCATTTCGGTTTTCCGGCGCCCGAGCAGCCCAGTCCATCGTCCGGTCATTTTATGCCGGCGAGGCGGGGAAACTGATTTTGACGGCAGTGCTGTTTGCACTGGTGTTTGCAGGTGTGAAGCCATTGGCGCCGATTGCAGTATTCGGTGCCTTCGTGCTGACTCAGTCGGTCAGCTGGTTCGCTCCCCTGCTGATGAGAACAAGACTTTCGAGACCTTAGGGCGTTTGAGGCAACCATGGCAGAAACAACCGCTTCGGGCTATATCCAGCACCACTTGCAGAACCTGACCTTCGGTCAGCACCCTACCGGCGGATGGGGCTTTGCCCACACCGCAGCAGAAGCCAAGGAAATGGGCTTTTGGGCTTTCCACGTCGATACCCTCGGCTGGTCGGTCGCATTGGGTCTGATCTTCGTTCTTCTTTTCCGCATGGCGGCAAAGAAAGCGACTTCCGGTCAGCCAGGTGCTTTGCAGAACTTCGTTGAAGTTTTGGTCGAATTCGTCGATGGCAGCGTGAAAGACAGCTTCCATGGCCGTAGCCCGGTGATTGCACCGCTGGCACTGACCATCTTCGTCTGGGTGTTCCTGATGAACGCCGTCGACCTGGTACCGGTCGACTGGATTCCTCAACTGGCCATCCTGATCTCCGGCGATGCACACATTCCGTTCCGCGCCGTGTCGACTACCGACCCGAACGCTACCCTGGGCATGGCCCTGTCGGTATTCGCGCTGATCATTTTCTATAGCATCAAGGTCAAGGGCATCGGCGGCTTCATCGGCGAACTGACCCTGCACCCGTTCGGCAGCAAGAACATCTTCGTTCAAGCCCTGCTGATCCCGGTGAACTTCCTGCTGGAATTCGTGACCCTGATCGCCAAGCCGATCTCCCTGGCTCTGCGTCTGTTCGGCAACATGTACGCCGGCGAGCTGGTCTTCATTCTGATTGCTGTGATGTTCGGCAGCGGTCTGCTCTGGCTGAGTGGCCTGGGCGTTGTTCTGCAGTGGGCGTGGGCTGTGTTCCACATCCTGATCATCACCCTGCAGGCGTTCATCTTCATGATGCTGACCATCGTCTACCTGTCGATGGCGCACGAAGAAAACCATTAAGACCAGTCTCGACTAGTCTGATGTCCTTCCCGGTAAAACGGGAAGGGGCTCCTGACGGGGCATCTGAAACGATTTGTTTTACCGCTTTAAATTAAAAAAACCTAAACCATACGACGTAAAAGTCGGGAGGAAAGATGGAAACTGTAGTTGGTCTAACCGCTATCGCTGTTGCACTGTTGATCGGCCTGGGCGCACTGGGTACCGCAATTGGTTTCGGCCTGCTGGGCGGCAAGTTCCTGGAAGGCGCAGCGCGTCAGCCAGAAATGGTTCCAATGCTGCAAGTTAAAATGTTCATCGTTGCCGGTCTGCTCGACGCCGTAACCATGATCGGTGTTGGTATCGCTCTGTTCTTCACCTTTGCGAACCCGTTCGTTGGTCAGATCGCTGGCTGATTACTCGGATCTTCCGGGTAATTTGGTGTGATGGACAACGTAACTGCGAGGTGTTGGCGTGAACATTAATGCGACCCTGATTGGCCAGTCCGTTGCGTTCCTGATTTTTGTACTGTTCTGCATGAAGTTCGTATGGCCTCCGGTCATCGCGGCACTGCACGAACGTCAAAAGAAGATCGCTGATGGTCTGGACGCTGCCAGCCGTGCAGCTCGCGACCTGGAGTTGGCCCAAGAGAAAGCGGGTCAGCAACTGCGCGAAGCGAAAGCTCAGGCAGCTGAAATCATCGAGCAAGCCAAGAAACGCGGTAACCAGATTGTTGAAGAGGCTGTTGAAAAAGCCCGTATCGACGCTGACCGTGTGAAGGTTCAGGCTCAAGCCGAGATCGAACAGGAACTGAACAGTGTCAAAGACGCGCTGCGTGCCCAAGTGGGCTTGCTGGCAGTCGGCGGCGCCGAGAAGATCCTGGGTGCCACAATCGATCAAAACGCGCACGCAGAGCTGGTTAACCAACTGGCTGCTGAAATCTAAGCGAGGGCGATCATGGCAGAACTGACCACGTTGGCCCGACCTTACGCTAAGGCGGCCTTCGAGCACGCTCAGGCCCACCAGCAACTGGCCAATTGGTCAGCCATGCTCGGCCTGGCTGCAGCGGTGTCGGAAGACGACACCATGCAGCGCGTGCTCAAGGCCCCGCGACTGACGAGCGCAGAAAAGGCCGCCACGTTCATTGACGTGTGCGGCGACAAGTTTGATGCCAAGGCACAGAACTTCATCAACGTCGTTGCCGAAAACGACCGTCTCCCGCTGTTGCCGGAGATCGCCGCTCTGTTCGACCTGTACAAGGCCGAACAAGAGAAATCGGTAGACGTAGAAGTGACCAGTGCTTTCGCATTGAACCAAGAACAGCAAGACAAACTCGCCAAGGTTCTCAGTGCACGACTCAACCGGGAAGTGCGCCTGCAAGTTGCGGAGGACGCTGCCCTTATTGGTGGTGTCGTCATCCGCGCCGGCGACCTGGTTATCGATGGCTCGATTCGCGGCAAAATCGCGAAACTTGCCGAAGCATTGAAATCTTGAGTTTGAAGGGGCAGCAGAGCAATGCAGCAACTCAATCCTTCCGAAATAAGTGAAATTATCAAGGGCCGCATCGACAAGCTCGATGTGACCTCCCAAGCCCGTAACGAAGGCACTGTCGTCAGCGTATCTGACGGTATCGTGCGGATTCACGGTCTGGCCGACGTCATGTACGGCGAGATGATCGAGTTTCCGGGCGGCGTCTTCGGTATGGCCCTCAACCTGGAGCAAGACTCCGTAGGTGCCGTTGTATTGGGCGCATACCAGTCTTTGGCTGAAGGCATGAGCGCCAAGTGCACCGGCCGCATCCTGGAAGTTCCGGTTGGTAAGGAACTGCTGGGTCGCGTAGTCGACGCACTGGGTAACCCTGTTGACGGCAAAGGTCCACTGGGCAACACCGAGACCGACGCGGTCGAGAAAGTTGCTCCAGGCGTGATCTGGCGTAAGTCGGTAGACCAGCCTGTACAGACTGGCTACAAGGCTGTCGATGCCATGATTCCTGTCGGCCGTGGCCAGCGCGAGCTGATCATCGGTGACCGTCAGATCGGTAAAACCGCTCTGGCGATCGACGCGATCATCAACCAGAAGAACAGCGGCATTTTCTGCGTCTACGTAGCTATCGGTCAGAAACAATCGACCATCGCCAACGTGGTTCGCAAGCTGGAAGAAAACGGCGCCCTGGCCAACACGATCATCGTGGCTGCCAGTGCTTCGGAATCTCCTGCGCTGCAATTCCTGGCACCGTACTCCGGTTGCACCATGGGTGAATTCTTCCGCGACCGCGGTGAAGACGCGCTGATCGTTTATGACGATCTGTCCAAGCAAGCAGTGGCTTACCGCCAGATTTCCCTGCTGCTGCGCCGTCCACCAGGCCGTGAAGCTTACCCAGGCGACGTGTTCTATCTCCACTCCCGTCTGCTGGAGCGCGCATCCCGCGTTTCGGAAGAATACGTAGAGAAGTTCACCAACGGCGCAGTGACCGGCAAAACCGGTTCCCTGACCGCACTGCCGATCATCGAAACCCAGGCTGGCGACGTTTCCGCGTTCGTTCCGACCAACGTGATTTCCATCACCGACGGTCAGATCTTCCTGGAATCGGCGATGTTCAACTCGGGCATCCGCCCTGCAGTGAACGCCGGTGTTTCGGTATCCCGTGTGGGTGGTGCCGCTCAGACCAAGATCATCAAGAAGCTGTCCGGTGGTATCCGTACCGCTCTGGCTCAGTACCGTGAACTGGCGGCATTCGCCCAGTTCGCTTCTGACCTGGACGAAGCGACCCGTAAGCAACTTGAGCATGGTCAGCGCGTTACCGAGCTGATGAAGCAGAAGCAATACGCACCAATGTCGATCGCTGACATGGCGCTGTCGCTGTATGCCGCTGAGCGTGGGTTCCTGACTGACGTTGAAATCGCCAAGATCGGCAGCTTCGAGCAAGCGCTGATTGCTTTCTTCAACCGCGATCACGCCGATTTGATGGCGAAGATCAACGTGAAAGGTGACTTCAATGACGAGATCGACGCTGGCATGAAAGCCGGTATCGAGAAGTTCAAGGCCACCCAAACCTGGTAAGCCGCAGCGGGAGCCGCAAGGCTCCCGCTTGCTAACCTGATAGGTGTTACATGGCAGGCGCAAAAGAGATTCGCAGTAAGATTGCGAGCATCAAAAGCACGCAAAAGATTACCAGCGCCATGGAAAAAGTGGCGGTCAGCAAAATGCGCAAGGCACAAATGCGCATGGCTGCTAGCCGTCCTTATGCGGAGCGTATCCGCCAGGTAATTGGGCATCTGGCCAACGCCAACCCGGAATACCGCCACCCGTTCATGATCGACCGTGAAATCAAGCGTGTTGGTTATGTCGTAGTGAGCAGTGACCGTGGTCTGTGCGGCGGCTTGAACACCAACCTGTTCAAGGCCCTGGTCAAGGACATGGCGGTAAACCGCGAAAACGGCGTCGAGATCGATCTGTGTGTCGTTGGTAGCAAGGGTGCGGCCTTTTTCCGCAACTTCGGCGGTAACGTCGTTGCAGCTATCAGCCACCTGGGTGAAGAGCCGTCGATCAATGATCTGATCGGCAGCGTCAAGGTGATGCTGGATGCCTACCTGGACGGCCGTATTGACCGCCTGTCCGTGGTGTCCAACAAGTTCATCAACACCATGACGCAACAGCCTACCGTGGAGCAATTGATTCCACTGGTGGCAACCCCGGATCAAGACCTCAAGCACCACTGGGACTATCTCTACGAACCGGATGCCAAGGAGCTGCTGGACGGCTTGATGGTCCGTTACGTGGAGTCGCAGGTCTACCAGGCGGTGGTCGAGAACAACGCGGCTGAACAAGCTGCGCGGATGATCGCGATGAAGAACGCTACCGACAACGCCGGTGATTTGATCAGCGATTTGCAGCTGGTCTACAACAAGGCGCGTCAGGCTGCGATCACCCAAGAGATCTCGGAAATCGTCGGCGGCGCTGCCGCGGTTTAACGGTTCAAATATTCAGAGGATCCAGCTATGAGTAGCGGACGTATCGTTCAAATCATCGGCGCCGTTATCGACGTGGAATTTCCACGCGACAGCGTACCGAGCATCTACAACGCGCTGACTGTACAAAGCGCGGCCGGGACCACCCTGGAAGTTCAGCAGCAGCTGGGCGACGGCGTGGTTCGTACCATTGCGATGGGTTCCACCGAAGGCTTGAAGCGCGGTCTGGACGTTGTCGACTCTGGCGCAGCCATCTCCGTACCGGTTGGTAAAGCAACGCTGGGCCGGATCATGGACGTTCTGGGCAACCCGATCGACGAAGCAGGTCCAATCGATACCGACGAGCGTTGGGGCATTCACCGTCCAGCGCCTTCGTTCGCTGAACAAGCAGGCGGCAACGACCTGCTGGAAACCGGCATCAAGGTTATCGACCTGGTTTGCCCGTTCGCCAAAGGCGGTAAAGTCGGTCTGTTCGGTGGTGCCGGTGTAGGCAAAACCGTAAACATGATGGAACTGATCCGTAACATCGCCATCGAGCACAGCGGTTATTCCGTGTTCGCCGGTGTGGGTGAGCGTACTCGTGAGGGTAACGACTTCTACCACGAGATGAAGGATTCCAACGTTCTGGACAAAGTGGCACTGGTTTACGGTCAGATGAACGAGCCGCCGGGTAACCGTCTGCGCGTAGCACTGACCGGCCTGACCATGGCCGAGAAGTTCCGTGACGAAGGTAACGACGTTCTGCTGTTCGTCGACAACATCTATCGTTACACCCTGGCCGGTACTGAAGTATCCGCACTGCTGGGCCGTATGCCTTCGGCAGTAGGTTACCAGCCGACCCTGGCTGAAGAGATGGGCGTTCTGCAAGAACGTATCACTTCGACCAAGGAAGGTTCGATCACTTCGATCCAAGCGGTATACGTACCTGCGGACGACTTGACCGACCCGTCGCCAGCGACCACCTTCGCCCACTTGGACGCCACCGTCGTTCTGTCCCGTGACATCGCTTCCCTGGGTATCTACCCAGCGGTCGATCCACTCGACTCGACTTCGCGCCAGCTGGACCCGAACGTAATCGGCCAGGACCACTACGACACCGCTCGCGGCGTTCAGTACGTTCTGCAGCGTTACAAAGAACTGAAGGACATCATTGCGATCCTGGGTATGGACGAGCTGTCGGAAGCCGACAAGCAGTTGGTAAACCGTGCTCGTAAGATCCAGCGTTTCTTGTCGCAGCCGTTCTTCGTGGCTGAAGTCTTCACCGGTGCTTCGGGTAAATACGTTTCCCTGAAAGACACCATTGCTGGCTTCAAAGGCATCCTCAACGGTGACTACGACCACCTGCCAGAACAAGCGTTCTACATGGTTGGCGGCATCGAAGAAGCGATCGAGAAAGCCAAGAAACTGTAATCCCGGCGCCCGGAAACGGGCGCTAATTTAGGTTGAGGCAATCAGATGGCTATGACAGTCCATTGCGATATCGTCAGCGCGGAAGGGGAAATCTTTTCCGGTCTGGTCGAGATGGTGATTGCGCACGGTGCACTGGGTGATCTTGGTATCGCCCTGGGTCACGCGCCGCTGATCACTAATCTGAAGCCAGGTCCGATCCGCCTGGTCAAGCAGGGCGGGGAAGAGGAGGTGTATTACATCTCCGGTGGTTTCCTCGAGGTTCAGCCGAACATGGTCAAGGTTCTTGCCGACACCGTGCAACGTGCTGCCGACCTGGACGAAGCCGCAGCTTTGGAAGCCGTTAAGGCTGCCGAGAAGGCCTTGCATGAGCGGGGCGCGGAATTCGATTACGGTTCTGCTGCCGCACGTCTGGCCGAGGCCGCAGCTCAGCTGCGCACCGTCCAGCAGATCCGCAAGAAGTTCGGCCACTAAGGTTGCGCTTGTTGTGTGATTGATTAAAAAGGGTAGCCTCGGCTACCCTTTTTTCTTTTCCGATATTCACCCGATGGTCGCAGCCGCTGACCACCCAGGATTGGTAGCCAGTCATGTCTCTTGAAATCGTTATTCTCGCTGCTGGCCAAGGTACGCGTATGCGTTCCGCGTTGCCGAAAGTCTTGCACCCGATTGCCGGCAACTCGATGCTCGGT
The DNA here is from genome assembly GCF_048565165.1 of Pseudomonas sp. NFX224. Classification (NCBI taxonomy): domain Bacteria; kingdom Pseudomonadati; phylum Pseudomonadota; class Gammaproteobacteria; order Pseudomonadales; family Pseudomonadaceae; genus Pseudomonas; species Pseudomonas sp. NFX224. Next base: position 2,989,758 of record NZ_CP183416.1, read on the forward strand.
CATGTTATCCACAGCGCCCGACAACTTGATCCACAGCGCATCCACGTGGTGATCGGCCATGGTGCCGATGCTGTGCGTGAACGTCTGGCCGCTGACGATCTGAATTTCGTTCTTCAGGACAAACAACTAGGGACCGGCCATGCCGTGGCCCAGGCTGTACCCTTCATTGAAGCCGACACCGTGCTGGTTCTTTACGGTGACGTGCCGTTGATCGAAGTTGAAACCCTGCAGCGCTTGCTCAAGCTGGTCGTGCCGGGGCAAATGGGTCTGCTCACCGTCGAGCTGGACGACGCAACCGGTTATGGCCGTATCGTTCGCAACACCGACGGTAAGGTCGCTGCCATCGTCGAGCACAAGGACGCGACTGAAGCTCAACGCGCCATCAACGAAGGCAACACCGGTATCCTCGCGGTACCAGCCGATCGCCTGGCCGACTGGACGGGGCGTCTGTCGAACAACAACGTGCAGGGCGAGTACTACCTGACCGACGTGATCGAAATGGCGGTCAACGACGGTCTGGTGGTGGCCACCGAACAACCCCACGATGCGATGGAGGTGCAGGGCGCCAACGACCGCAAGCAGCTTTCCGAGCTTGAGCGTCACTATCAATTGCGCGCTGGTCGCCGCTTGATGGCCCAAGGCGTAACACTGCGTGACCCGGCGCGTTTCGATGTGCGCGGTGAAGTCAGCGTTGGCCGCGACGTGCTGATCGATATCAACGTGATCCTTGAAGGCAAAGTCGTTATCGAAGACGACGTGGTGATTGGCCCGAACTGCGTGATCAAGGACAGCACCCTGCGCAAAGGCGTGGTCATCAAGGCCAACAGCCATATCGAGGGTGCCATTCTCGGTGAGGGCAGCGATGCCGGTCCGTTCGCACGTTTGCGTCCAGGCACCGTGCTTGATGCACGAGCGCATGTGGGTAACTTCGTTGAGCTGAAAAATGCTCACCTGGGTGAGGGCGCCAAGGCTGGACACCTGACCTATCTGGGCGATGCCGAAATTGGTGCACGCACCAACATCGGCGCTGGCACCATTACCTGCAATTACGATGGCGCCAACAAGTGGAAAACCGTCTTGGGTGAAGACGTGTTCATCGGTTCCAACAACTCGTTGGTAGCGCCTGTGGATATTCTGGACGGTGCGACCACGGCGGCCGGTTCAACGATTACCTCGACTGTGGATAAAGCCCAGTTGGCGGTAGGTCGTGCGCGTCAGAAAAACATCGACGGCTGGAAGCGACCGGAGAAGATCAAGAAGGGCTGAGTTACCCACAACTCCCTTGTAGGAGCGAGCTCGCTCCTACACGTTATCCACAGTTCTTTTTATCGCATGGCGCTTGACGAAGTGTTACCAATAGGTTTTGATTGCTTCCGTTATCTTTCGAATCGAAACTTACCAAATCATGTCGAAGCGCAACACCCCTCAACGTCGTCACAATATCCTTGCCTTGCTCAACGAGCAGGGCGAAGTCAGTGTGGATGAGCTGGCGAAGCGCTTCGAAACGTCGGAAGTTACGATTCGCAAGGACCTGGCGGCACTCGAAAGCAACGGCTTGTTGCTGCGTCGTTATGGCGGCGCGATCACCATGCCTCAAGAACTGGTGGCCGACCTCGGTCAGCCGGTTTCGAAGTACAAGAAAGCCATCGCCCGCGCTGCAGTGACGCGTATTCGCGAACATGCGCGAATCATCATCGACAGCGGCAGTACCACCGCTTCCATGATTCCGGAACTCGGTCAACAACCGGGTCTGGTGGTGATGACCAACTCGCTGCATGTCGCCAACGCCCTCAGCGAGCTTGAACACGAGCCGGTGCTGTTGATGACCGGTGGCACGTGGGACCCGCACTCCGAGTCCTTTCAGGGGCAGGTTGCCGAGCAGGTACTACGCTCCTACGACTTTGATCAATTGTTCATCGGTGCCGATGGCATCGATCTGGTTCGCGGTACAACCACCTTCAATGAATTGCTTGGGCTGAGCCGGGTCATGGCTGAAGTCGCCCGTGAAGTGGTCGTGATGGTGGAGGCCGACAAGATCGGTCGCAAGATTCCTAACCTGGAACTGCCCTGGAGCAGTGTCCATACCCTTATTACCGATGATCGCCTGCCGCTCGAGGCTCGCGATCAGATTCAGGCCCGCGGCATCACGTTGATTTGCGCGGCCGTCAGTCAGGAGAAATAGCATGTGTGGAATTGTCGGCGCAGTCGCAGAACGTAATATCACCGCCATCCTGGTCGAAGGCCTGAAGCGTCTGGAATACCGTGGGTATGACAGCGCCGGCGTGGCGGTCTACACCAACGACCAGAAACTCGAGCGCCTGCGTCGACCGGGCAAGGTCAGCGAATTGGAACAGGCACTGTCCGAAGAGGCGCTGGCCGGTCGTCTGGGCATCGCCCACACCCGCTGGGCCACTCACGGTGCACCGTGCGAGCGCAATGCGCACCCGCATTTTTCCGGTGACCTGGCGGTGGTGCACAACGGCATCATCGAGAACCACGAAGCTCTGCGCGAGCAGCTCAAGGCTTTGGGGTACGTGTTCACCTCGGATACCGACACCGAAGTCATCGCCCACTTGCTCAACCACAAGCTCAAAGACCTGCGTGACCTGACCGTGGCCCTCAAGGCAACCGTTAAAGAACTGCATGGCGCTTACGGTCTGGCAGTGATCAGTGCGCAACAACCGGATCGCCTGGTTGCAGCCCGCAGCGGTAGTCCGCTGGTGATCGGCCTGGGTCTGGGGGAAAATTTCCTCGCGTCCGACCAACTCGCCCTGCGTCAGGTCACCGACCGCTTCATGTACCTGGAAGAAGGCGATATCGCCGAGATCCGTCGCGACAGCGTGCAGATCTGGGACGTGACCGGCCAAGCGGTAGAGCGCCAGACAGTGCAGTACAGCGACGGCGCCGAAGCTGCCGACAAAGGCGAATTCCGCCACTACATGCTCAAGGAAATCCACGAGCAGCCGTCTGTAGTGCAGCGCACTCTGGAAGGCCGCCTGAGCCAGAACCAAGTGCTGGTGCAAGCCTTCGGTCCACAGGCTGCCGAGCTGTTTGCCAAAGTGCGTAACGTGCAGATCGTCGCGTGCGGCACCAGTTATCACGCCGGCATGGTCGCCCGCTACTGGCTCGAAGAGCTGGCCGGCATCCCGTGCCAGGTCGAAGTCGCCAGCGAGTTCCGCTACCGCAAAGTCGTGGTGCAACCCGACACGCTGTTCGTTACCATTTCCCAGTCCGGCGAAACTGCCGACACCCTGGCTGCGCTGCGTAACGCCAAGGAACTGGGGTTCCTCGCCAGCCTGGCGATCTGCAACGTTGGCATCAGTTCTCTGGTGCGTGAATCCGACCTGACCCTGCTGACTCAGGCCGGTCGCGAAATCGGCGTAGCGTCGACCAAAGCGTTCACCACGCAACTGGTGGGTCTGCTGTTGCTGACCCTGTCGCTGGGTCAGGTTCGCGGTACCTTGACCGCTGGCGTCGAAGCTACGTTAGTCGAAGAACTCCGTCGCCTGCCGACCCGCCTGGGTGAAGCGCTGGCGATGGACAGCACCGTTGAGAAAATCGCCGAGCTGTTTGCCGAGAAAAACCACACGTTGTTCCTCGGTCGTGGCGCGCAATTCCCGGTCGCGATGGAAGGAGCGCTCAAGCTCAAGGAAATCTCCTACATCCACGCCGAAGCCTACCCGGCTGGCGAACTGAAACATGGCCCGCTGGCACTTGTGGATAACGACATGCCTGTGGTCACTGTGGCGCCAAACAACGAACTGCTGGAGAAGCTGAAGTCCAACCTTCAGGAAGTTCGTGCCCGTGGTGGTCAGCTTATCGTCTTCGCCGACGAGAAGGCCGGCATGACCAACGGTGAAGGCACGCACGTTGTGCAAATGCCGCACATCCACGACATCCTGTCGCCGATCCTCTACACCATCCCGCTGCAGCTGCTTTCGTATTACGTGGCTGTGCTGAAAGGCACTGACGTCGACCAGCCACGCAACCTGGCGAAATCGGTGACTGTGGAATAAGTTATCCACAGGTGATCGAACCTTTGTGTTTTTAAACAATAAAGGTTGTCACAAAAGAATAAAGGTTGTCACAAGTTAGGAAAGATTGTCACAGGTCTCTGCCCCGGCCGTTAGTCGGGGCAGAGCCTTGTCCTTGGATATAGGATCACAATCCCTTCTGCACCACAGTGACTGCAGTCCTGGCTGAGCCCGCTCCTGATTTCGCCACAACTCCCTGTGCCGTTCCGATCCGATCGAGTGGGTCACTCTACGATGAGCGACTCGTGAAATGACATCTGTACCCGCTGCACCGACTAAACCAGCCACCTCGAAACTGATGACCCAGAAGAGAATTGATAGAAAAATCAAATCGGGTCGTGGATCTGGCGTCAGAGAGTCCTATGAGCCTTGGATCAAGATATGGGATATCAAGTCGAGTGGAGTGTCACATCTTGTACCAGGAGTGAAATTTCATCGCAGTCATCATTTGCTTTCCAACGCTGAGCGCGATTATCACCTGATCCTCGAGCATGACCCTTCCATCATCGACATCCGCGAGCAGTTTCCACTCCTAACACAAGCTGAAACTCAGGCGATAGCTTCGAGCTTGAATTACCTTCACCCTGTGTATCCAGGTACTCAGGTCCCAGTGGTTATGACCACTGACTTCCTCATTACGTTTATAGATTCGGCGGGCGAAGCGAGGCTAGCTGCACGCTCGGTGAAATACCGCAAGGAATTTGAGGAGGCCGACCGAAGGGAGCAGAATCGCATGGCGGAAAAGCTCGAGATCGAAGCTAAGTACTGGGCCGTGAGGAACGTAGAGTGGAAACTGGTTCTCCATGAAAATCTCTCTCGAATCAAAATATCAAATCTCGTCATTCTTAGAACTTATGCGAACATTCATCCTTCGTTGCCTACTGATAAAAACATAAATAGCCTCCTCGAGTTTATAGCGGGATGTAATACTGAACAATTACCACTTAAGGTACTACTTCAAAAAGCCTCACGAATAATTTTTATCGAGTATATGGGTGTTAAACGCCTCTTTCATCATCTTCTCTGGACGGGCAAGCTGGAGACGGACCTCACCGATAGGTTGATAAGCTTATCTGAACCTTTGCGAGTTTGGGTTAGTGATACATTTGCTTCCAGTACACCAAAAATAGAGGTGCTTCGTCATGCTTAGTCTTGGGGTTAACTGTATCGTTTCTCCAGGTGAGGGCTCTGGGCTTCTGAATAAGCCGGTCAGGGTTTTAGGCATTAAGGATGAATTTGTCTTAGTCATTGAACTCGGCTTAAAGCCGAGGAAACCATGGCGGGTTGTAAGCTCTTTGCTGATCGAAGAGATCAATAGCGGAGCGGCAGTTATTAATCCAGAACTGGTACCTCTGCACTTGCTTCGAAATGATGACGAGATCGGTGAGAATGAAAAGGCCAGCCGAGATAGGAACTGGGAGCGGGTGCGTGGTTTGGTGGAAGACCATGGCCCCCTCGATATCTTGACGTCGAACTTCGGCGCTCTTATTGCTGATCATGCAATGATGGAGGGGGTTGACCGGAAGCAAATTTATAGACTGCTCTATCGGTATTGGAGCATGGGGCAGACACGTAACGCCTTTTTGTGGAATACCAGCGCGTGCGGAGGACCAGGGAAGAAAAAAAGTCGTGCCTCAGGTATCGTTCCTGGTCGACCGCTTAAATATCGTGGTGTAGTTGTGGATGACGGTGGTGCAATTCTGCTCGAGTCGCGGCACATCGAGCACATTCGCTTGGCCTATGGGCGCTTTGCCAGTGGCAAGTGCGGTAAGCTAAAAAAAGCTTATGATTGGATGCTCAATAAGTTTTACAGGTCGGTTAAGCCCGATGGTTCGAAAGGGAATCTGGTTCGCGGCAGCTACCCGTCTATAAACCAATTTGAACATAATGGGAAAAACTTCTTTGATGAACTCTATAAGCTGAAGAAAAGTGGTGGTGCAATCCGCTATAATAAAGACCACCGCGCGTTAGTTGGATCTGCCTCTCAAGGGTTGATCGGTGCAGGCCATCGTTACGAGATCGACTCGACGATTGCTGATGTTTATTTAGTGCATCGTGTAAATCGATTGTGGCTGATCGGCAGGCCAGTATTGTATGTAGTGGTTGATACGTTTACCAGAATGATTGTAGGCATTCATGTCGGTCTTGAAGGGCCTAGTTGGAATGGCGCTCGACATGCCATTTATAATGCTTGCACGCCGAAGAAAGAGTTTTGCAAGCGCTACAACATTGAGATCGATGAGGCTGACTGGCCTTGCTCTCATCTTCCTGTCGAGCTTGTCGCAGATCGCGCCGAACTACTCAGTGAAGCTGGGGAGACGATGACGAAAACACTCGGCACCGCATTGAAGATTTTGCCACCGTTCCGGCCTGACTGGAAAAGCATCATTGAAAGCCGATTCCGGCTGATAAACGGACAACTGGATTTGAAGTTCGTCCCAGGTGGCGTAGACGCTCGGAAGATGGAGCGAGGTGACCGTGACTATCAGCTCGACGCAATCTTCGACATCGATGAGTTCACTGAGATGGTCATCGCCGGTGTTTTGGCTCACAACAAAAGCCTCCGCGTTCCTCATCTCCTGACCCGGGAGATGATCACGGCAGAAGTGGAGCCAACACCGATAGCCATGTGGAACTGGTCAATGGCAAACAATCTTCTGAATTCGAAAGTCGTGTCACCGGCGGAGCTAAAGATCGCATTACTGCCATCGCAGGAGTGTCGAATCAGTCGAGGAGGCATCAATTTCCAAGGTGTGCAGTACACGTGTGAAACCGCCATACGCTCGGAGTGGTTGGAGCGATCTCACAACTTTAAAACGAGGTACGTAAGGGTTTTTTACGACCCAAACTCTATCGAGAACTGCTGGATGAAATCTGAGGTGGGTTTCGAGCCTTTAACCATCGTACCGCAGCAGCGAGCTAAGTACGGCGGGCTTCGTATGGAGGAGGTTCTCGATATGATCAAGATTTTGAGTCAGGTCGCTCCTGATGCTAGGTACGAGGATGCCAACACTGGAGCACTCCTTCAAGGCCACCAGGAGGAGATCTATCAGCGGGCGCAGGCAAAACGCAAAGGCCAAGGGGATCCGACATCACACGCGGAATTCAAGCGTGACAAGCGCTCGAAACGTGCCGCAGAAACTCAGAATGAGCGCGACCTGCAGACAGCTGATCTAAATCAGCTTCGCCTTGTGGATAAGTCCCCCGCTGCGGCGGAAACTCCTAAACCAGACTACGTAAAGCCTGTCTCGGGCAGGAGCGCGGCCTTCTTGAAGCTGGTAATCAACGCGGACAACGAGGCTAACCATGAGTAAGGTCAGATTTGCGCCAGCAGATTACAACCTGACTGGCATGCCTCAATACGACGGTAACCCACTGATTGAGTGCCTTCCGAAGATTCTGTCGGACGTTGATGTGGTCCGGCGCATCGGATACTTGCCTCCTCGGCCTGATGAGGCAGAGCGAGCCTTGGACCCGAAGCTACGTGGCCATGGCATCAACAGAATGAAGGATGTAGTCGTACCTTTTCATATCCACCTCAGACTTGAAGATCTGTTCAGTCAGTTGATTCGATATGGGTACACCGGGCGCAACCCATTGCATGCGTCAACCGTTAGGCATCGCTTACCTTCTTCTGCGGAGATCAAGGGGCATGGGTTCATGTCCACCGCTGAAACTTTGACTCTGATAGGGTTGAGTGGCATGGGTAAAACGACTGCGCTGAACTCCATTGCCAAGCTTTATCCACAAGTAATCAGCCACAGTAAGTATAAGCGGCAGATCTTCATCGAGACGCAGGTGGTCTGGCTCAAGATCGACTGTCCGCACGATGGCTCGTTGGGCGGTTTTTGCGCCGCATTCTTCTCGTCGTTGGATGACGCATTGGGCATTGAGAAGTACTCAGGCAGAGCCGCTACTGGCCGCAGCATCAGCGTCATGCTTCAAAGAATTAGTCAGCTGTGCAAGGCCTACTTCATCGGGGTTCTCATCATTGATGAGATGCAGCATCTTTGCTCATCCAGAGGCGGGAAAGACCGCGAAAAGCTGCTCAATTTCTTCGTGCAGCTATCGAATGACGCCGGTATCCCGCTGGTCTACGTCGGCACGAATGCCATGCTTCCACTGTTTTCTGGTGTTGTGCGAAATGCCCGGCGTGCGGCGGGAATGGGTCCTATCGCCTTTGATAGGTTTCCCGAGGGTGACCCGTATTGGGCGCATCTGGTGTCACAGCTTTGGGCATACGACTGGACCGAAACTCCCGTTCCGTTGACGGGGGAGCTCCTTTCCAAAACTTATGATCTCACCCAAGGAGACACGGATTTCCTGGTCAAACTTCTTCAGCTAGCTCAACGGCACGCGATCTGGGAGAACATCGACTCGATCACACCGGCGCTTCTGCAGGAGGTGTACGACGATCAGATGGCGATCCTTCACAAGCCCATTGAGGCTTTGCGAAGTGGGGATCCGTTGCAGATTGCTGACTTCGAGGATTTGATGCCCACGAAGGACCAGATTGCTCAGATGATGAATTACGATTTGGCGCGTCGCGCAGACAGATCGTATCTCTCTTTGATCACCCAGGCCGTGATCGCACCTGTTACGCACAGCCAAAAAACAGCAGAAACGCCTGTTAGTAAACCGGTAGTTCCAATTTCCAACGAGCCAACACCAACTGCCCATTTCGCCGAAGGCGTTGATGTGGAGACTCAGCTCGAACAGAGGGGCTGGGTGGATAAGGAGTCAGCCTGGTGACATGAGCCCTGGAGATCAGATTAATGGATCGCTTGCATGGATTTCCTCAACCGTTCCCTGACGAATCTCTCTACAGCCTGGCGGTCCGTTATCACAGGCTGTTGTCGAACGACAGCTATCGCCGGACAAGCCAGGAACTGTTTGGTGTGTATTCCAGAACCTGTGGCTCTATCTTGCCGTGCTGTTTGGGGGCTCTGTCGCAACGGTTGGCATCAGCTTATTCGGTAGAGCAGTTGATTGACCGTTTTACCCTTTTGCCTCTGTACGAACCTTTCTTAAATGACACGAAGAGCCGCGCTGCGCGTATCGCCATGACTGGTAACGACGGCACAGGCCTTAAAATGAGCCTTGGCATCACAGCCTCAGGATTCCTCAAGCACGCATCTTTTAGATACTGCGAGAGATGTGTTGAAGAAGACATTCAACATTGCGGCTCGGCCTACTGGCATCGTATTCACCAGGCGACGGGCACTTGCATCTGCCCCCTCCATGGAGAGGTGCTCTGCGGGACTAGGTTCCCGGATGGAGCAGACTGGCGTTGCATGCTGTTTCCGGCAGAAGTGGCAGGGTCGCCAGTGATGCAGGCTCCTGGCGGGCCTGCAGCTAATGAAGTAAGTGAAATGCAACTTTGGGGACTCGAACACCCTGCGGATGTGCATAGTCTACTGGCCGGGAACTTCTTTTGGCATCGTCTGGATGAGATGGGGTTTCTCAAGGCAGGCCGGGTGAGGCTACGGGCATTAAAGAGTTTCTTGACCCCTCGTCTGCTCTGTAGCCCTCGCGGTAACGAGTTTCAGGAGCTCAGTTGCTCCTGGGAATGGGTGTTGGGTGTCGTGCGCCCACGCAGGACGGTCGTACAGCCCTTGAAATTCTACTTTCTCTGCTGGCTCCTAGAGGCAGGCCTTGAGCATCTCAAATCCTTCCATCCCCAAGCTAATATTTGCAGTAAGGAAGCTACTGAGAGCAGCGATACTGGTGCCCCCGTGGAGGAGAGCGAAATTGAAGCGCGTCGGCAGGCGTTCTCCAGCAGCAAGAACGTGAAGTGCCATGAAAAGCCTGGCTACCATTGGTTATACCGCCATGATAGAAATTGGCTAGCCCAGTATGTATCTGGCCATCCGTTCATTAGGCGAATAACGGGTTGGGCCGATTGGGCGGCAAGGGACGAGGCTCTTTCTCGAGATTTGCTGATCGCCAGGGACCAGATCCTGTTTTCGCAGGGCAAACCCCAAAAGGTTACCCGCGCCGCGCTGAGCAGAAGAGTCGCCCATTCCCAAGACTTTTTGAGGATGCCTGATAAATTCCCAATCAGCACTCTGTTGATGAGCCATATGCTCGAATCTGATCATGACCATCAAGTTCGTAAAATAAGGTGGGCGGCGAGGCAGTATCTTCTATCTAAACGAAGCGCTTTGAGCGTCGTATACCGATTTGCTGGGATTAGGCTGCCTCATGTAACTGAAGAGGAGGTGTTAGACATCCTCTCTGTTGCGGGGGAGCTACGTTGACCTCAGAAAGCCCTGAGGTCGACTCAAATATTTTAGCTACTGATCAGCACTGAGGAGCTGAACTGATGACCGTTTCGCGTGGATTTGGTTTACTTATAGGTCGTTGAATAAACGAGATGAATGAATCTGCGTTTTTGAATACAAGAAAAGCCAGCGCTAAGGACATATCAAAAGAGTGATATTCACTGTTTGTGTCTTTGAATGCCATTCCTAAAAATCGACTGATATCGCTGCGGTATGAAGAGCAACCAAGGGCATAATTTTCCCCATACATCAATCTTACATATTTTTCAGAAAGATGACGGCTTACGCTTAAATTGTTAAAAGTCGAACCCCGAAAATTTAACAGATCTTTAACGAAAAGCGCGTAGTCGTGATGGGGTGTTCCTATAGCGGTAGCAGACTCAGGAAACGAAGCGCTACAGTCGGTAAGGGACGCCATTTGATGCGCGTAGATCGAAATTCCACAAGATGGGCATTTATCATGTAGTTGAACAGCATGTTTATAGCACAGCGTTACAGAACGAGGCAGGTGCGCTACGTGTATGTACGGAGAGCCATAACTCTTTATATCCTCGGTCACGCACGTTCTGCAGATTTTCCATCCCTGTGTTGGGGTGTATTTACTATCGTGTACGTCACGACCTAAAACTGTATACAATGGATAAAGCGTATTTTCATTTACGGCTTGTTTTGCAATATTGTCATCCACGAAGAATGATGGCAACACAAGACTCCAACTACCCTTGCCTCTGGATAGTCTGATTTTCTGGATGTGAAAATCATTTTTCCGGAAATTTCTTATCCCCTGAATCTCCTTCCCTCTACGTAACGCTGATGCCATAAATTCGCCAGGGAACGGAGCGTAGATCACTTTCTTCACCAATAGAAATTTGTTGGCAATACTCGCGTAGGGGAAAAGGGTACACAAGATTTACTGTCGGTTTCGCATAAGCCTACACGCAGCTCGTCCGCTACCTACCCTGGACAGCGGGTTTACTGCTGGATGGGCGAGGTATGTGGCTGGGCTCACTCGGCTCACCTCGGAGGTGTTGTGGGCTGATTTATCAGAAGACTTGGTGGGTCGGGAAAGCGCATCAACACAGGTTCAAAGCCGGCTGCGGGATTTGGGTCGCCCGATAGCGCCGGTATTCACATCAATGCTACAGCAAGCTGCCAAAGAACCTATGCGCAGCAAGTATGTGTATGCATACAACACCAATGCGGACCAGCGCAGTTATGCCCTTGATGCGTTCTCGAAATTGGGTAAAAGCGATGTTGCGTTAGGGGCTGCAATGGTGACCGTGCTTGAATGCCGGATCATCCGAAACGTGAAATCCATGGACCCTTTTGTGGCCAGTCGGGTCGACCAGGTTAAGACCATAAACATTCCAAAGGCCTCGACCAGATCAGCCAATGCCAGCTCGGGAGGTGGTTACTCCGAACCTGACTGTAGCTGCGGCGGCGGGAATTTTTGCTATGGGCCTCGAGGTGGGCATTACTGCATCACATCAGGTGGACATAAGGACTATGTAAAACACTGATGGTCTATGCAGGCCTGGGTCAAACATTCGTTTTTGGTATCCCGCAGTATCTGGTCAAGATCAGGCATCGCAAAGGTGATGCGCCACCACTAAGGCGTATCACCGATGCTGCCTGATGATTACAGCACGCTAAACCAGGGGAAAACGCCCACCAGCAGCGCAGTAAGGTTCTCCTGACAGGCAGATAGGTATTCGATTACCCTTGTAGTGCGCTACGACTTCAACGTATGGAGGTTTAGATGACGATGCCATTTGAACGTACTAGATCTGTCGCACAAGCTCACAGTTTTCTGACAGAACTTGCTTACGACTCGGAGGTGCCTGAACGTGTTAGACGAAATGCTCAATTTCTTTTACGCCACTTTCCCACGAAGAATGATGTTCTGCGTGCTGGTCTCATTGAAGAGCAAGCGAGAAAACTAGGGATAGGTAGTATCAGCCCCGTGTTTAGCTCCTCAACTGAGGACTGGTAGCTATCGGCAGGCCTACCTGTTGCCGCTGCCTTTTCACCGTGCAGTAAATAGGTGTCCGACGGAGGGCTGAAGCCGCCCGTCCTCACGGCTGTTTCGTGCCGTGTGGAGTGGCCGTTCCTCGTTGTTAATACATGCTCTGATCTGAAGGGGCAGCCGAACGCATTGTGGGCTGAGGTGGTCGGACTTTGAGCTGGGCCAGACTCTAAGGGAGCCTCGACGGCTGAATGGCTGAGGAGGGTCTGGCAGGAGCGCCCATGCTGGTGACGAACTTCGATTCGTTCATTCAGGTGCTTGTTGCCGTATGTACTGCCGCGAACTTCCCGTGGGCGTACACAGGATTCCGGTGGTTTCATTGGGCTCGCGCTTGCAGTATGTTGGATTCGCTGGCGCATTGATTCAATGACAGCCACCTGATAACGATGGGCCGTACGTTGCCGTATGGTCTTGCTCATCACGGCGTTCCACTCAAGGCGGGTGTCCGAAGATGACTGATCAGCCTCTGAGATATGGCAGTTACCAATGGTTTGAAGAAACCGCAGAGGAGCTCCCGCTCAACGCGAGTGAGATCGAGGTACGTCTAGCCATCGCCGAGTTCGTGATACGGAGGGTGGCCGGAACTCCGGCCGGGGAAGAAATTTTCAATGGGTTGTTACAGCATTTTGAGAATCGATATCCCCAGCACAAGCTACTTTCGCATTATTTGCTCAGCCCAGGGTACTTGGCACCAGACGCCGAAGACCTTGAGCCAGAGGCGGAAGAAACGACTTTTGGGTTTGGCGCGCTCGATGAGCGGCTGATCAATAACCTGCGCCATCGCGATGAAAGCCAAGAGCCACCCGGCCCGCTGGCGGGAGTAGGTGCGGATCTCCAGCCTGGCGACACTCGTCGTCGAAAACCGTAAGTCAGCAGTCCTGACAGTGCCAAAAGCGGATCGACAGACGATGCCCTCTCCTCTCTGGCTGTGATGAATGGGGTAAGTCACTCCCCCGTTGTGGCGTTTCGTGGGTTACAGCTCGCTTTTGATCTTCATTCCGGCGTCATCATTACAGCGAGGGTCATCTTGATGAATTCTTCATTTCGGTCGATCGCCACCAAGGCGCCGCGTACATTGTCCGCGACTTCAACCGCACCACGCTGCTCTACCCAGTTTGAAAGTTCTAGGATGGCCGCTTCCAGGGCAAGTTGGTTTTCATTGAGCTTGGACAACAAGGAAGGCAGCAGGTCTGAGGTGGGCATGGCGTTTCCTCCGTGAAGACCAAAGCGTAGCAGGGCGGGGTGACCTTCGACGGAATTAGCTGGCAGTTGCTGCTTGTGGAAAGCAACTGAGGCTGGGAGGGGTAGCATGACGGTCATAGAGCAAGCTGTAGACGCACTGCAAAAAGCCAGAAAGGTGGTCTTTTTCACCGGCGCTGGCATCTCCGCCGATAGCGGCATTCCCACTTATCGCGAAAAACTGTCTGGAATCTGGGCAGGATACGATCCAAGGGATTTAGAGACGGCCAAGGCCTTTCGGGAGAACCCAGCATTGGTGTGGGGCTGGTATTTGTGGCGGCGGCTCCGCATTGCTCAAGCAGAGCCCAATGCCGCACATCTTGCAATACCGCGGATGGCTAACTTCCAGTGCCAGGTGTCTGTTGTCACCCAGAACATTGACGATCTCCATGAGCGAGCCGGCTCGTTAAATGTGGTGCATTTGCATGGCAGTTTGGCAATGCCAAAATGCTTCGCCTGCCATCGGCCTGCGGTTGTGACACCCGATCAATCAGCAGTGCCGGATGAAGGTGCTCTGATCGACCCTCCTAGGTGTCAGCGTTGTAATGGCAAGATGCGTCCTGCGGTGGTCTGGTACGGAGAGGATTTACCCCCCCAGGCTTGGAAAACTGCGGTGCAGCTGGTGAAAGATTGCGATCTGCTGGTCTCAGTCGGCACCTCCGGGATCGTCATGCCTGCAGCAGGCCTTCCCGATCTTGCATTGGCGTCTGGAGCTTCGGTCATTCATGTGAACAAGGTCGACGTTGCAATGGGTGAACCGAAGGAACTCATGCTGATTGGAGCTGCCGCCGAAGTACTGTCGATGCTGCTCGAAAGGATAAAGGCGGGTAAAACCAGGAAGCTTGAGCTTTGAAGCTGCGTTTTGTTGAGGCCGATGCCGAATTGACCCACGTGCCGATGCAAGGCTGCCCACCTTCAAATCGGCACAAACCCCGCGCAGGCAATGTTTTTCGAGGAGTCAGACTGGGTCAGTGACATCTCGGCCACTGGGTCAATGCGGCGTCAGCGCCAACACTCTGACAATATCTCGCAAAAAAGCTTCGGTTTGGACAACGCTGCGGGTACGTTCATGGACCATTGTCATGTCGCCGGGCGCTCCTTTGGTACAGATCAATGGAATTATAGGCGGACAACCATGGCGGAGAAGGGTAAATGGCTGGAAAATACACCTTCCTGAGGCAGCAGACGATTCCAAATTACTTAACCTTCGCTATTCGCCAAGCCAGCACCAGACAGAGAGGCACTACTCAAGTCGACCGGCGTTACACGGGCCTGGGAGGGACCTCCCGGCTACGATGCCATATTGGGTGGACATGCATATCGTCGAAAGGGGCCCGGCGTCGAGATATCGGAGCCGTATGCCGGTAACGTTGGTCAACGATTACCGGTCCTTGGCTTGTCGGTTGATCAGCATTATTTTCCCGGCAGCATTGGCCACGATTGCGCCTCGTTGATTGACGCAGATGCCCTGCAGTACGGCTATACCGCCATTGACCTTTGGCTTCGGGAGCTTTTGTTCTACAGACCAGGTAACAGTCAGTGTGTCACCTGCGAATACGGGTGCAACAAAGTTGCAGTTATGCTCTAGGTACGCCACGGCAGTCCCGTAGAAATACATGCCGATAGACGCTGACATGAACGCACCCGTCATGGGGCCATGCAGAATTCGCTTGCCAAAGCGGCTATTGGCGCAGAACACCTCATCACTGTGCAGTGGGTTGAAATCTCCAAACAAACCACACGCCTGGCTGATGTGGGCGTTTTCAATGGTCAACGTCTGCCCGAAGCTGTCACCGGTTTGCAGCTCGTTGAATGCTTTTCCAATGAAGTTCATGCGACCTCCTCCTCACGGGAGCGCAGGGCGCCACGAATGATCTTGCCCGTGGCCGTCATCGGCAGGGTTGGCAGAAACTCGATTTCCCGCGGGTACTCATGGGCGGCCAGGTACTTGCGTACATGCTGCTGCAACTCTGCAATCAGGCTGTCACTGGCGCTGAATCCATCACAGAGCACCACATAGGCCTTCACGATTTCGGTGCGCGTGGCGTCTTTTTTGCCGATGACGGCGGCCAGCTTCACCGCCGGGTGCTTGAGCAGGCAGTCTTCAATGGGCGTTGGCCCGATGCGATAGCCGGCGCTGGTAATCACATCATCGTTGCGGCCCAGGAAGTAGACGTATTGGTCCGCGTCCATGTAGCCGCGATCCCCGCTGATCAGCCAGCTGCCGATGTATTTTTCCGCTGTGGCACCGGGGTTGTTCCAGTAACCGAGCATCTGGTTGCGGTTGGGCGTCCTGATTGCAATATGGCCGACCGTACCCGGGGCGGCAATGTCCCCCTGGTCATCGACGATAGCGACGTTGAAACCGGGTACGGCCTTGCCGATGGCGCCCGGGCGATAGACGCCACTGGCAGCGGCGGAGGACAGCACCAGGTTGCATTCGGTTTGCCCGTAAAACTCATTGATCTGCACATTGAAGCTGTGCTTGCCCCAGGCGAGCAGCTCTTCGCCCAAGGATTCCCCGCCACTGGCGATCGAACGCAATTTCAGGTTCCACCGGGTTTGCGGATCAGCCACCTGGCGCAGCAGTTTCAACGCGGTAGGCGGGAAAAAGACATTGCGTATGGCCAGTTCTTCCAGCAGGGCGAAAGCCTGTTCCGCCTGGAATTTTTCCGCACGATGGGCCACCACCGCGACCCCCAAGTACCAGCTGGGCAACAACACATCCAGCAGGCCGCCGATCCAGGCCCAGTCAGCGGGCGTCCACATGATGTCGCCGGGCTGGGGAAAGTCGTCATGGGACATTCGCACTCCGGGCACATGCCCCAGCAACACTCCATGTGAATGCAGGGCGCCCTTGGGGTGACCGGTGGTTCCGGAGGTATAGATGATCAGCGCGGGGGACTCGACGGTACTGCGGCAGGTGCTGAATTCGCTGGATTCGCCGGCCATGCAAGCGTGCAGGTCGAGCAGTCGCGGGTCGCTGCTGTCAGTGCCAGGTGCGGTGCTCAGGCACAGGGTCAGTGCCGGAAGGCGCTGCCAGATTTGCTGCAGTTTGTCGGTGCCGGTGCGGTCGGTGATCAGTGCGCTCATGGCACAATCCCGGGCGCGATGCTCGATGGCATCGAGACCGAACAGGCCGAACAAAGGCACGGCAATCGCACCGATTTTGTACAGGGCGATATGCGCGATGCCTGCCTCCAGGGATTGCGCCAGCATGATGCCCACCCGATCGCCGGATTTGACACCGTGTCGTGTCAGGGCGTTGGCCAACTGGTTGGCTTGCTCCTGCAGGTCTTTGAAGCTGTAGCGGCTGATACTGCCGTCGGGGTTTTTCTGGATCAGCGCGATGCGGTGTGGATCGCTCATGGCCCAGCGATCACAAATGGCATCGGCCATGTTGAAAAACGCTCCGGGCTGCGGGTTTTCTTGTTCTTGGGGAAAGTACACGGGATATCTCCAGGGCATGAGCATGGACGAGTGCAATGACCATAGCCTGGAGCTTCAAGCGGAAAAACTCTTAACTGGCGGCCACTATAACTTGACCGTCGATCACAAAAAAACTAGAGGGGACTCCACGCCGGGCGGGACTGGCGCCACTGCCGCGGGCTCATGCCGTGGGTGCGACTGAACGCCCGGGAGAACGCACTAACCTCGGAAAAGCCCAGTTGTACCGCCAGCTCGGAGATCGGCAGCGACGATTGCGAGAGCTTGTTGCAGGCGATGGTCCAGCGCACGTCGTCGACCAGGGCGGTGAAGGTCATGTCCAGGTCATTGAGCCGGCGCTGCAGGGTCCAGCTCGTCAGGTTGAGGCGCCCGGCGATCAGCTTCAAGTTCAGGTCATGATGGTCAAGCGCCTGCTGGATCTCGCGACGCACACTGTCCACCAGGCTGGTCTTGCAATCGATCATGGGCATGTTGCGTTGCATGGTCGCCGTCAACAGCTGCAGAAGCAGGGCGTCCTGGTCCGGCATAGGCCGCTCCAGGCAGCTGCGCTTGAAAATCATCGCGTTGCGAGTCTGGCCATACAGCACCGGTGCATCAAAGAATTTGCTGTGCTTGTGCCAGCCTTCGGGACGCTGATGCTCGAACAGCACCTGTTCCGGCGCCCAGCGATTACCCAAGGCGTGACGGGCCAGGTTTGTGAACGCCGCCAGGGTCATTTCGGCGTCCTGGCGCTTGTGCGCAATGGCGCAATGCAGGATCTGGTATTCGAGGCGACAGACGCTGCCTTCGTCGCAAAGACGCATCAGGGTGTTTTGCTGGTGGCCGGCAAACAGCCGCGACATGGCGCAAAACGCATCCCCCAGTGTTGGTGAACTCAAGGCGATGTAGCCGAGCAGGCCGATGTTGGCCGGCTTGAACTGACGGCCAAAATCGAGGCCGAAATTGTCATTTCGGGTCTGCCGGCTGCCCTCTTCAAAAGCGCCGCAGAAACCGGTCAATGGAAGATGGAGGGTAGGGTCGGCCAGCAGTTTGGGGTTCAGCCCGGCGTTGCCGAACACACTGTCGGGGTCACCCCCTTGCAGGGCAATGAATTCACCCAAACCATGGGCCGCCGATGCCACCACCGTTACATCGGCGGTACTGCTGTGCTGATGTGCGTTATCCACCGGGATGCTCTCTCTGAATCAAGGCTTTCAGAAAAAACAGCATCTTTTATGCCATTGGCACCCACCCTTGAGACCTTCCTCGACAGATGGCCGAGGCCCGAAAACACGGGACTCCACGTCCCCCGGAAGGAATGCAACGATATGACAGTGATGACGAAATCGAAGGATTGTGTGTCACGGGGAGACGAAGCTGTAACATTCTGTATCGAAATGATACGGGCATGTCGGGACGGCGCTTTGACGTGCCGCCCCAGACCTCTTCAGACCTGGATCAGTACCGATTTCAACTCGGTATAGTGTTCGATCACCGCACTGCCCATTTCCCGTCCTAGGCCCGATCCCTTGTAGCCACCAAAAGGCAGCGACGCATCCAGCATCGTGTGGCAATTCACCCACACCGATCCTGACTTGATTTTCGGAATCGCCCGATGGGCCGTGGCCAGGCTGGACGTCCAGATACTGGCCCCCAGGCCATAAGCCGTGTCGTTGGCCATGGCCAGCACTTGTTCAAGATCATCGAAGGGCAGGGCCGTCAGTACCGGGCCAAATATTTCTTCACGCACCACCCTGTGGTCTTGGCCCACGTTGACCATGACCGTGGGTTCGTAGAAGTAACCGGGGCCGCTCGGCTTGCCGCCGCAGACGACTTCCGCTCCTTCACTGAGCCCCACGTCAATGTAGGAATCGACTCGGTTCACCTGGCGCAATGAAATCAACGGGCCCATTTGCGACCTCGCGTCGAGACCATTGCCAAGCGTGATGGAGCGCGCGATGTTCGCCACGTCGGCCACTACCCGATCGAATACCTTGCGGTGGACGTAAAGCCTGGAACCGGCACAGCACACCTGGCCCTGATTGGCGAAAATGGCGTTGGCAGCGCCGATGGCAGCGGCATCCAGGTCGGCGTCCGGCATGACGATGACCGGTGATTTGCCCCCCAACTCCAGCGTCACCCGCGCCAGGGTATCCATCGCCGCCTTGCCCACCTGCTTGCCCACCGCGGTGGATCCGGTGAAGGTCAGTTTGTTTACCGCCGGGTGGCTGGCCAAGGCGGCACCCACTTCGGCGCCCGTGCCGGTTACTACGTTGAACACACCGGCCGGGTAACCGGCTTCCATGACCAACTCGGCCAGGCGCAGGGCTGTGAGCGGCGTTTCATCCGCCGGCTTGAGCACAATGGTGCAACCGGTGGCCAACGCGGGTGCAAGTTTCCAGCACGCCAGCAAGAAGGGAACGTTCCAGGCGACGATCGCACCGACCACGCCGACCGGTTCGCGCCGGGTGAAGCCGCTGAACACTTCGCCCAAGCCCAACTCGGTGGAAACGTTGAGGCTGGCGCCTTCGATCTTGGTCGCCCAGCCGGCCATGTAGCGCAGGTAATCGATGGCGAACTGTATATCGCCCAGGGAAACCGACAGCAGCTTGCCGTTGTTGAGGGTTTCCAGCTCGGCCAGGTGCTGCTTGTCGCGCTCGACCAGGTCGGCCAGGCGCCACAACAGGTTCTGCCGATCCCGTGGTTTCAGGCGGCTCCAGGCGGAGTTTTCAAAAGTTTGCGCGGCGTTGCGCACGGCGCGGTCGATATCGGCCCGGGTGCCCGCAGGCACCTTGCCCAGCGGCTCGCCGGTGGCCGGATCATGGAAGGACATGGAGCGGCCTTCGACGGCGGGTGTCCAGCCGCCATTGATGAACATCTGCAAGTCACGGCCGAGAAATTGTCGGGTTTGGGGCAGTATCGAAAAGACAGTCATGATCGATCCTTTGATAGGGGGGCGGGTAGAGAGCTAGAGCTGCGTCTGGCGCACGAATACCTGCAGGGTGCTGTCGGACATGTCGCCACCTGGCAACTTGATCTTGCCCAGGGGCTTGAGGGTTTCCGGGTCGAAGATGGCGACGTCATCGAGACTGCCGCCCAGGTACAACTTGCTCCCGGATTTATTGAACGCCACGCAGTAATAGGTGTGATCGAGATCGGCCCGACCTAGCAGCTTCTGTGACTTGATGTCGTACCGCGCCAGCTTGTTGAGCACGCCCCAGATCTGCCCGGGGTGTTGGGGCGAGCGCAAGCCGGTGAAGTAGATTTCCGTGAACGGGGCAAAATCCTTGACCGTGCTTTTCCCAGTCTTCAGGTCGATGCTGATGTAGCCGTAGACATAGTCGGCGGTCTGCAGGTCCTGTTTGCCGTCCTTGAATTTCGGCGCCGTGTACAGCAGCGTGAAATCGTTCATGTCGGTCTGGTGCGGCCACACGTAGAGGATGTCCGGCGCGCCGTAGCCGGGACGCTTCCAGTCCCGGGTCGCCACGGCGGTGGTGTATTTACCGGTGTGCACGTCGGTTTTGAAGATGCCGGTGACACCTGCCATGTACAGGCTGCCGTCATCGGCCGCCATCAGGATGGAGATCTGCCTCGGCACTTCGAAGGTACGGGTGGGTTTGGCCTGCAACCCGCCATCGGCGGCGTACACCTGCAAGCGTGGAGGCAGCGCTTTCATGTGGTCGCTGTACAGAGTTGAGGGATTCGCCACGCTGTAAATTTCCTTGCCGTCGTGGCTGACGGCAATGGAGAACATGGCGCGCGCGGACTCGTTCGGATTGATCGCCAGTCGCGCATGAAACACGGTTTCGCAGCTGTCCATGTCGACGCCATATAGGTCGCCGTAGTGGTTGTTGAGGATGTAGGCGATCTTGCCATCCGGCGACACTTGCGCTGTTCCCGGCCCGTAGGAATCCGGCAGGTCACAGGACTTGTAGATCTGGTCCGTGGCCATGTCGATCACGTGCAGGTTGTTGGGGAAATTCAACGCCACCATGTACTCATGTCCGTTTTCCAGGGCACGGTTATCCTGGGCGACCACCAGGGTGCTGACGCCTGTGAGGCAAACGAGAAGTGAGAGGGCTTTAATTGTTTTCATAGTCACTTCCTGATCAGTTATTTGTCGTCCGGGAACACGGTTCCCAGATTGCGCCAGCCTTGTGCCGAGGCGTGGGCATCCTTGTTCCAGTCTGGGTAGGTGTTCATCATGTCGGGCACCTGGGCCGGCCACCAGCAGGGGTCGGAGCAGCCGTAGAGATCGGCTTCCATGGGTTGGCACAACGACGACACGCCACCGAACGCATCCACTTCCCAGCCCGGGTCGGTGGTCGAGGTGCAGCCCGCCACCGAACTCATCGCGACCACTTCTTCAATGCGGTTCTCGTCCGCGGCCTGATCCAGCTTCAACGCTTTGTTATTGATTGCCTTGAGATGTTTCATATCAGTGAGCCTTGCGCGGAGTGATGTAACTGCTGATGAACGCAGGGTTGTGGGCCATGATCCGGGTGTAGACCTCGATGCCGAAGTCGACCCAGTCACGCATCAGTTCGCAGTAGTGATAGGTCGGGTGAGTCGGGTCGCCGTACCGCGCGTAACTCTCGTGGTAGCAGCCGCCGGAGCACAGGTTGCGGATCTGGCAGTCTTCGCAGCCAGTATTGGTGCGGTCCAGGCGCTGGGACAGGAAGTCGTTCAGCTCGACCTGTTTCACGCTACTGTGAACGTTGCCGAAGGTCGGCAGGCTGGAACCGGTGAAGCGGTGGCAAAGGTTCAGCTCGCCCTTGTGATCCACCGCCAGCATCTTCAGACCCGCGCCGCAGGGCAGGGCTTTCTTGTGGCCTTCGTGGATGTCGGTGATTAACTGGTGCAGGTTGGAGAAACCGATGTTGCGGTGCTCCAGTGCCGCTTCCAGGTAACGCCGGCCTAGGGCCTTCATGTTGGCGAACACCTGCACCAGTTCATCGCTGGTGAGGTTGAAGCTGCTGATGTCGCCGGAGGTCACAGGGGCAAAGCCGACTTCGGCGAAACCCAGCTCGTTGAACAGGTGATCCCAAATGGTTTCGACGTCAGTGACGCCGGTGGTCAGGGTCACTCGCGCGCCCACCGGGCGGCTGTTGTAGCGCGACAGCAGCATCTCGGCCTTGCGCCGTACTACGTCATACGTGCCCTGGCCACCGACGGTGATGCGGTTGCGGTCGTGCACGGTTTTTGGTCCGTCGATGCTCACTGAAAGCCCAAAACGGTGAGCATTCAGATAGTCCACGGTTTCTTCGGTGAGCAGCGTGGCATTGGTGGTCATCACGAACTCGACGAACTTGCCCGCCTCGCGAAAACGCTTCTCGCAATAGTCGACCATGTACTCGATCAGCTTGCGGTTGCTCAGCGGTTCGCCACCGAAGAACACCACGGTGAAACGCTCTTCATCCGGTGACTCGCGCAGCAGCATTTCCACCGAGGCAATCGCCGTTTCGACGTCCATCTTCTTGCCGGCCGAGGGCTTGTCGAGGTCTTCCTTGTAGCAGTAGGTGCAGCTCAGGTTGCAGCCGGTGTTGACGTTCAGGACCACGGTGTTGATCGCCGTGCGCTCGACGCGCTTGGTGGCGATGTCCGGGGTGAGCGGCGAGCCGTCGCTGACCAGTTCCAGGGCCATCAGCTCGCGCAGGGTCTCGGTGATTTCCTCGCCGTTGAACCGCGCGGCCAGGCGCTGGATCAAGTCGTCCGAGGAGCAACCCGGACCGCGCAGGGTGTCGATGATGGTGCCCGTCAGTTCGTCGCTGGCAAACAGCGAAGAGCTGGGGATGTGAAACAGCATGCGGTCGGCATCGACCTGCACTTCGTGCAGGTTGCGTTCGACCAGATTCAAGATAGCGCCCATGGCAAACCTCCTGTGCAAACCCCGTTCGACGGGGCCTGCGATCATTCCGAAAAAGTCTCTGAAGCCGTTGCAGCCCAGGTTTCAACATCATGGAATGGGTGGGTTGTTCCAGCGTTGCACGCCAACGATCATGTGGCCTTCGCCGGTCAGAAGTTTTCCTGCGTCATTGACGGCGGCGATCACCTTGAGGTTGCCGGCATTGTTGGTGGACATCTTGCGCGCCGGATTCGGTCCGGCATCGCCCGGGGTGAATACGCCGCTGTCGGCCTGCATGGTGCCGGCGAACTTGACGTCTTCATCCTCTTTGGCGCGGTCGTCGAAGGCCTCGACCTTCCACTGCGCCGGGAACACGCCGATGCGATACGGCTTGCCATCGGCGCCCTTGCCCCAGGCTTCGGCATCGAAACGGCCCTGGACTTTCGGTGTTGAACCGCCACCTTCGCCAATGCGCGCGACCAGGTATTGCGGCACCACCTTGACGCTGGCGATATCGTCGTAGACCGCAAGGTTTGCGCCTTTCAGCGAGCCGACGCTGATCGCGTGCAGGCCCGGGGCCGCATCGCTGGCGGCCTTGATCCTGACCTTGATGCGCTCCGGAGTCTGTTCCAGCACCTGGACCACTTCAACACCTTTGCCGAAGTCCGGCACACCCTCAAGACCGCTGCCGATCAGGTTGACTTCGGCTTCGCCTCCTGCTTTCAGGTAGCCCGGCTGGATGTCCAACAAGCGCTGTGTACCTTGCTGTGCCGCCTGGAAATCCAGGCCCCGCTCATCATGGGATTTGTCGAACATCCGGCCATCGAGGCCACCCTTGCTGGCGGCAAACACCTGGCGCATGGTCACGCCGTCGATGCTCACGTTGCCGCGCCATTCGTAGCCGTTGTAGAGCACCGCGCTGCCTTCGCCGTTGAACGGGCTACCATCGGCGTATTGGCCCTTCATGATGACTTTGAAAGCGTCACCGCCTGCGTTGGTGACGTCCATAAGGCCGGATAACTCTCCCTTGCCCGGCATATGCCCGCTGAAACTCCACTGCCCGACCAGCGATTGCGCCTGTGGCCGGGTTGCCTGCCAATCGGTCCAGGCTTTGCTGTCCAAGGGGTATTGGCTAGCCAGTTGCGGCAGTATTTGCTTCATCGCAATCGGCAACCAGTCACGATCTCGCGCTAGAGCGTGGTATTCAAGTGACGGAAATTGTGCCATGTGGAAATTGATCAGGTGTTCCCATTCCTGGGCCGGGCGACGCTGCAAAGCGATACGGGCGCCGGTGTGGCAGCGTGCGCACATGTCCGAAAACGGCTGTTCGAACGGCTTGATCGTGTTGAGACGACGCTCGATGGCATAGCGCATGCCGTCGGTTTCGGAAGGCGCCAGACCTTGCTTGTCGGCAAGGTACTTGACTACGGTGCGCCGGTCTTCATCATTGATGCTCAGGCCTCGCATGTTCTGCATGCGGCCGATCGTCATCAGCCAGCCTTCTGGCGTCTTGCGTTGATGACTGATACGGCTGAATGAATCATTACCTTCGGCGATATGACAGCCCACACAACGTTCCTTGATGATGGTCAGGCCATCACGCTGATTCGTATCGGTAGGTTGCGCCGCAGGCGAGGCTGCGCTCCACAACAGCCCGAGCCCCAGTACATAGAGTCGTCTATTTATCTGCAACTGCCACCTCCACCGAATCGACCTTATTATTGGAGCCAACACGGTTGCTCTCGGTGGGGCATAGCCCGCCGTGCGCTGGCTGTGGCCATAGCATCAGGGGTTGCAAGCAAAAGTTTCTTTTCTTGCCGACACAAAAAATTGACCGCTAGTTACAAGCAATCGTGTTTAGAGATAAATAGCGAGGCCTGAAGAGGCTAGTTTTTCTGCAGAGAGAGGACTGTAGAAGCGAAGTGACAGACCGCTACTGGCCAATTTCTGGCTGTCGTGTCAGGCGGCTGTTGGCCGATTGTTGCCCGTCGCGAGAGGCACGAAACAACCCGTAGCCGACTCAATACGGGCATCCTTTTCGCAGCTACCTAAAACTGGGGCTATCCATCGAATCTCAAAAAAATTCGTCTAGGGTTATCAATCGAACTGATTACTCAAACGGAGTTTGAACCGATGAAAACCACTTTCAGCTACTCCTTGCTGGCTTTGGCAATGTCCGTCGTGCTGGCGGGTGGTGCCCAAGCCGATGGAGAAAACTCCTCCGGTAAACTAGCCGCCGAGGTGCCAGGCGTCCCCGCCGGCACCGTCATCACGCCTTCCAGTGCCACGGTGATCGCTCAGGATGCCTACCTGTGGGGCTGGCCAATCGTGAACGCGTTCAATCGTCGCGCATCCTTTGCCAAGGCACCCGAGCCGGGTCTGATGGGCGGCATTCTGCCAACGGCGCCGACCGGTTATGTCAGCATGCTCACCGACTATATCTCGCCGGCGCAGCGTTGGGTGGCGCACCCTAACCAGGACGTGGTGTACGGTTTCGGTTTCGGCGCGACCGACGACGATCCGATGGTGTTGCAGGTCCCGGATTTCGGCGACCGCTTCTGGGTGTACGCACTGTACGACGCGCGCAGTGAGGAGTTCTCCAAACTGGGCAAACAGTACGGCACCAAACCCGGCAACTACCTGGTGGTCGGCCCGAACTGGAAGGGCACCGTGCCCGAAGGCATCACTGAAGTGATCAAGTCACCGACAGAGTTCGTCGGTGCAGGGCCGCGCGCCTTTATGGACGACAGTGCCGAAGACCGCAAGGCAATTCAGGCGGTCCTCAACCAGGTGGTGGTTTATCCCCTGAGCAAATACACCGGCAAGACCGTCACAAAGGACTGGAAGGCCACGCCACACTTCCCTCAGGCGGAAAAATCCGCTGCGGAATCACGCTGGGTGATCCCCGAGAAGTTCTTCGACCAGTTGCCTGAAGTACTCGACAAGGTGCCGCCGTTGGCCGGCGAAGAGAGCCGCTACGCCATGATGAGAGCCATGCTCGATGCAGCGGCGAAAGACCCGGCGGTCAAGGCAGCTATCGTCAAGGCCGCGGTCGATACCGAAGAGAAGGCCGTCAACCCGCTGTTCTCCTTTCGCACCAATGGTTCGAAGTTGCCTAACGGTTGGAACTCACCGACTAACGTGGCGCGTTGGGGTAACGACTACCTCTCCCGGACGGCGACATCGAAATCGAACATGTACACCAACCAGCCGGAAGAGACCCGTTACTTCTTCCTTGAAGTGGACGACAAGGGTGAGCGGCTCAAAGGCGATCACCGCTACACGCTGACCTTCGCGAAAGGCCAGACACCGCCGGCCAATGGCTTCTGGTCGCTGACGATGTACGATCCGCAGCATTTCTTCGCCCCCAACGACCTAAAGCGCTATTCCCTGGGCACCAAGAACAGCAAGAACATGAAGTACAACGACGATGGTTCGCTGACCCTGTACGTGCAGCACCAGTCACCGGGCAAGGACAAGGAAGCGAACTGGCTCCCGGCGCCCAACAGCGAGTTCGAGGTGACCATTCGCACCTATTGGCCAAAACCGGAAGTGCTTAGCGGTGAATGGACGCCGCCTGCGGCCATGCGTGTGAAGTGATGAATGCCCGGGCAGCGGCTGACGGCAGCGCTACGATTTACTTCGGTCCCAATGCTCCGGTCGGGCTGGAAATCAACTGGATTCCGACTGCGGGTAAACGGCCGTTACCCGCGATGCGCTTCTACGGTGGCACCGAGGCCTTGAATAACAAGACCTTCAAATTGCCGGACATCGAATTGGCTGAGTGAATAGCGCAACAGCCATTGAGATCGAGACAAGCGCAGTCGAGATAAGTCAGGCACCCGGGCCCATCGGTGGCTGCACGGCAATGCCGTGCAGCCAGCATGATTACTCGGCAACTGTCTCAATGGCCGGGAACGTGTACGCGCCTTCCTGCACCGCTTTGCTCGGGCCGTACATGCGCATGATGATGTAGATGTCTTTCTCTGGAATCGGCAGGTAGTTGGGATTATTGGCGTCGCCCTTGGCGCTCATCTCGATGGTGTAGGTGCCATCTGTGTTGGGCTTGAGCGTACGGTCGCCGCGGCTGTGACGGTTCAATTCGTTGTGGGCCATCAGGCGATTGTCCGAGGCATACACCGTGAACGACCAGAACTGGCTGACGTCGGGGGCCTTGAAGTGCATGCGGTACTTCTGGCCGTTGGCACCGCTCAGATGTTTGCCGGTGCTGTCGGTTTCCGATTTGAGGTAGACGCTTTCATCCGGTGGCAGGCCCCATTGGCCCAGGTAAGTACCTTCGGCAAACAGGTCACGTTCACCGTCACCCAATTGATTGCGGGTGCCCAGCAACTTGCCGGCGACGGTCATTTTCGGCGCCAGTTCCTTGATGTGCTTCATGCCCAGTTCTTCACCCTTTTTCGCTGTGGCGAGTTGGTCCGGGGTGAATTTTTCATTGCACGGTGCCAGGCCGATGTCTTTGTACTGGTCCAGCCACTTCTTGTCGGCGTTGCCCATGGTGCCATCGCACAGTACGGCGTTGACCCGTTGCAACCAGTTGGTCTTGGCCGGGTCGAGGTAAGTTCGTTGTTTTTCCTTTGGCCCCGGTTCGCCCAAATAAGCGGACAGCGTGCGCACATTCCAGTCGTCCATGTAGGTGAGCGCGACTTTTTCGTCTTCGGGGCTGGTGGCCATGATTCGTCCCATGACTTTCACCAGATTGGAATCCACGCGGATCACTTCGTCGACGCTCGGCGGCACATCGCCTTTCCAGTCCTTGGCGGCGAACATGAAGTGGCCGCCTTTGGTGCCACGGGTGCGGGCGCCGATCATGGAGGTGGTGTAGTGGCCCATGTCCATGGTATGCAGCACCCAGTAACGCCCCTTATCCATGTCGGGCACGCTAATGATCACCGGTTCCGACGCGACGTCCAGCCAACCCATGAGGTGGAGAGTGTCGTTGTTGATTGTCGGGTGCGCGGTGTAGGTATCGTCGGCCAAGTGGCGGATGTTCTGGAAACGGTTCAGCGGAGTGTCGGTTTTCACCGCCGTTTCGTAGAAAAACTTGTAGGCCTCATCGATCGAGTAGGCGTAGATGAATGCGTCCTCGGCGACCTTGTCCGGTATCTGCGCAAAGGCTGGGAATGCAATCGAGAGTAAGGATGCCGCTAGTAGTGAGTTCTTCATGGACACTCCGGGTTGTCGAGAAACTTCATATTGTGTAATCGCTGCTTTTTTTAGTTATCACCGTGTCAAAATAAAAGTAAAGCATTGTTTGTAATGATTTAAATGACGCGCAAACAAACTTTTAGGCAGACGTTAGATGCTAAAAAAATGAAGCAAAGTGCGAAGAAGGTTAGACGCGATTTCCTGCCAGTGCCCGCTTCAATGCAAATGATGCACTTGATCGTGGTGGCAATTGATTGGCAGCAAATGCCAAGTGCCTGACGGCAAATGACAATTCTTCAGCCGGTAACCGTCGCAGTATGGAGACGTCGTAACAACCGTTACCCACCTTTGCATGCATGAGGAAAACAATAATGCCAATGCCTGTGCCGTTCTTCGATCACAAGGAACTGCTGACCCTCAATACCAACGAACTGCCGATCTATAAAGATGCCATGGCACCTTATTTCCCCGGCGTCGATGTACAGCCGTTGTACCTGGACCCGAATCTGGGTGTCTGGACGTTGCGCGTGATCTTTCAACCCGGCGTGCGCCTGCCATGCCATTACCACACCGGCCCGGTTCACCTGTTCACGATGTCGGGTAAATGGCATTACGTCGAATACCCGGATCAGCCGCAAACTGCTGGCAGCTACCTCTACGAGCCGGGCGGTTCGATCCATACCTTTATGGTGCCGGCCGATAACACCGAGCCCACCGACACCTTCATGGTGGTCTATGGCGCCAACATCAACTTCGACCAGGACGGCAATTTCGTGAATGTCATGGACGCCACCGACATCATGCAAATCGTCGATCGTCTGGTGAAGGAGCGCGGTCTGGAACCGGCCCGTTACATCCGCCCCGGCAATGCCGGTTACACGGTCGGTTGAGCATTCACGGCGGGCGCCGCAGCGCCTGTCAATCCCGCTACTTTGTGGAGAGTGCTCAATGAGCCATCCTGTCATGCCCGTCGGGGCTCAGGGCCAGTCGCCCGACGTGCCTCGTTCGGTTTTCATTACCGGTGCCAGTGGCTTTATCGGCCAGGCACTGGCCCGTCGCTACCGGGCACTGGGTGCCGAGGTTCGTGGCATGGATCTGCGTGCTGACCTGGCCAACGGTGTGGTCGCCGGCGACCTGACCCGCCCGGAACAGTGGGCGGAACACGCCCGTGGTTGCGAGCTGTTCATCAACACGGCCGCCGTGGTTTCGCTCGCCGCTGACTGGCAGCTGTACCGCGAGGTGTCGGTTCGCGGCGTGCGCAATTGCCTGGATGTCGCGATCAAAAGCGGCGCGCGGCGTTTCGTGCAGTTCTCCTCGATTGCCGCCCTTGGCTGGAATTATCCCGAGCAGGCAGACGAGCGCAGCGACGTGGTGATCGGTGATCACTACCGCTATGGCGTGGCCAAGGGTGCGAGCGAGCACGTGGTGCTGGCGGCGCACGCGGCCGGTGAAATCGAGTGCACGGTAGTGCGGCCGGGCGACGTCTATGGCCCCGGTTCCCGTGCCTGGTTGAGCGAGCCGTTGAAGATGGCCAAGGCCGGCGCGCTGATCCTGCCCAATGGCGGCAAGGGCCGCTGGACCCCGGTGTTCATCGATGACTTGCTCGATGGCGTCATGCTCGCCGCCGGCTTGCCGCAGGCGAGCGGGCAAATCTTTCACATCAGTGCAAGCGAGTCGGTGAGCTGCCGTGAGTTCTTCGGCAATCACTGGCGCTGGGCCGGACGCAGCGGTGCACCGCGTAGCCTGCCTTTGGGCGTGGCGCTGGCGCTGACCTGGGGCATCTGGACCCTCAATCGGATGATTCGACGGGCCGATGAGGTGACTCCCGACACCATGTACATGTTCGCGCGCACCGGTGGCATCTCGATCGACAAGGCCCGGCGCCTGCTCGGTTATGCCCCCAAGGTCAGTCTCGACGAAGGACTGCGCCGCTCCGAAGCCTGGCTTCGCGAGATCGGCCAGTTGAGCTGATGCCTCTGGGCCGCCGAATGCCGGCGGCCCGACCCGATAAGGAGAATTTCCATGAAAGCTGTTGTCATGCGTGACAAACAACTGCTTTTCGATTCGATCGCCGCGCCTACGCCAGGGCAGGGCGAGGTGCTGGTCAAGACACTCGCCTGCGGTATCTGCGGGTCCGACCTGCACATGTTTCACCACTGCGAACATGTACTGGCCAACTTCAAGCGCGGGCACATTCCGATTGCCTTTGATGACCAGCAAGACGTGGTGTTCGGCCACGAATACTGCGCCGAGATCCTCGATCACGGCCCCGGCAGCGACAAGAAGCTCAAGGTGGGAACGCGGGTGTGTTCGTTGCCGTTCGTGATCACCGCGCAGCATTTTCACCACATCGGTTTCTCCAATCGCTACCCGGGTGGTTACGGCGAGCAGATGGTCCTGGCCGAGCAGATGTTGATGCCGGTGCCGGGTGATCTGCCGCCGGACATTGCGGCATTGACCGAGCCTTTGACCGTGGCCGCACACGCAGCGAACCGTGCGCGCCTGGATGGCAGCGAGGTGCCGGTGGTGATCGGTTGCGGGCCGATTGGCCTGGCGCTGATCGCGATACTCAAGTCCCGTGGCATTGGCCCGATCGTGGCCTCGGACTTCTCGGCCGGGCGTCGTGCCCTGGCGGAGAAAATGGGCGCCGACGTGGTGGTCAACCCGGCCGAGCTGTCGCCGTATCAATCGTGGCTGCAAGTCGCGGCGCCCGAGGGTTACGACATCAACGGCCCGATGGCGCTGTTGGGGCTTGGCCCGCAACCCAAACCATGCGTGGTATTTGAGTGTGTGGGCGTTCCGGGGCTGATCCAGCAAGTCATCCAGAATGCACCGCCGCGCTCGCGGCTGATCGTGGTTGGCGTGTGTATGGAGAGCGACCGCATCGAGCCGCTGATCGGTATCGGCAAGGAAATGAACGTGCACTTCTCCTTCGGCTACACCGGGGAAGAGTTCGCCCACACCTTGCAAGCCTTGGCTGACGGAAAACTCGATGGCGCACCGATGATCACCGGGCGCGTGACCATGGATCAGGTGGCCGGTGCTTTCGCCGATCTGGCCCAGCCGGACGAACACGCGAAAATCATCATCCGCTTCGACTGATTCGTCGTCCTCAACCCCGTTTGTGCCGGCCGGCAGGTTGTTGGTCGGCACGTAATTGCGTGCGTCGCTCCCGTGGCGCCACACCGTACCAGCGCTTGCAGGAGCGGTTGAACGAACTCTGTTCGGCATAACCGAGCAGGCCGGCGATCTGTGCCATGGGCATGCTCGCTTCGGTCAGGTACAGCTCGGCCAGTTCGCGGCGTGCTTGCTCGACCATGTCCTCGAACACCAGCTCGTATTCGGCCAGGCGACGTTGCAGGGAACGTTCGCGCATCCCCAATTGTTCGGCAATCAGCGGCAGCGCGCAGCGCTGGGTGGGCAGCAAACGGCGAATCGAGGCTTCGACCTGGCTGCCGATGTCCAGTGGGTTGGCGGCACCGATGTTGCTGACGTAATCCATCATGGTGTCGTGCAACTGGCTGTTTTGCTGGTCAATGGGCTTGCTCAGATATTCCGGCAGCAAGACCAGCGCATTGTGCGCCTGACCGAAATAGGTGCGAGCGCCGAAGAAGCGCTGATAGCGACTCTGGGGTAATCGGGCCTCAGTGCGCGAGAGCACCGAGTGGGGGCGAAATCCCGGCACGTAGAGCATTTGCAAGGTCTTGAACATGACCCCCAGGGACAGCTCGATGATCTGTCGCTGACGGGGTGCCGGGCGCAGGCGCAATTCATAGATCAGGTAGGCGTGTTCGGGGTCGATTTCGGTGTCCAGGTGCACTTGCACACCCGGGCTGTAGGTATGCAGGAAACGGGTGATTTCGATCAGGGCTTCGCCGACGTTGCGCGCGTTCTGCGCCACCACGGCCAGCGGTCCGAGAATCATGATGCTTTGGCGCTCGGCCAGGCGCAGGCCGAAGTCGATGCATTGCAGCTGATCGGCGCTCAGTTCGAGCAGGTTGATCATGGCGCGGTAGGGAAGCACCGCATTGCCGTTGTCGAGCAGCTTCGGCTCGATCTGCATCTGCTGCAGCAGGTCTTCGGGGTTGCCGCCCAGGTCTCGGACAAGTTGCGCATACCCGGTCAACGATGTGGTTTTGATCATCGCGGTCATGGTTTTTATTGTCTGGTTTTGTGTGAAACGGTGGCCTGACGCAATGGTCTGCGTTTTTACACCGTGCTGACAGCTTAATGGATTGGCTGACAGCTAATGACAAATATCTGACGTGAACGGACAAATGATTCTGCCCGGTCTCTCGGCATGCTTGTTCAAACAAACAAGAACGCTCACCCAAGGGCCGAGTCCGGCTCGCACGGTAAGGGCGATGGCGGAGATCTGCATGCGCAACAAGAACCATAACGTCCGTAGTTTCGTTAAACCGCTTGCTTTGGCCATTTCCTGCGCGTCAACCGGAGCGGTGCAAGCCATGCCTTTCCAGCTGGAAAACGGTTGGGAAGGTGAGTGGAACACCACGCTGTCCGTGGGCTCGCAATGGCGCGCCGAAGGTCAGGACCACGACCTCTACAGCGGTGCCAACGGCGCCTTGTTGGGCAAGTCCGGCGGTACCGGCGGTTCGGTGGACTCCGGTAACTCAACTACGACAAGGGCGACCGCGTCTCGACCATCGCCAAGTTCGTCACCGACCTGTCGTTGCGCAATCGCGACATGGGCGGCCTGGTCCGGGTCAAGGGCTGGTACGACGAAGCGCTGAAGGACGAAGACGTCAGAGCGAATGCCGTAGCAGTAGCCCACGATCAGCAGGCGAATCATCAGTTCAGGATCAATCGAAGGACGCCCGATTGGGCTATAAAAGTCGGCGAGATAATGGCGTAGATCGCTTAGATCGAGGCATCGATCAATGTTGCTCAGGAGGTGATTGGCTGGGATGTGATCTTCAATGTTGAACGAGTAAAACAGTCTCTCTTGCCCACTCGACAATTGTCCCATCATGCTGCGAATCTCCCCGCTGGCCGATGACCTGATTTTGCCGCAGGCCAGGCAGGAGATCTACTTTTTCAACAGAATCGGCCAAAAGCAGACCATCAACCAAGGCAGCTCGCCATAGCTTTCATTCATGAACTAATTCAAGTCGCATCTGACTCACCGTGGGAATAACAACGTCACAGCGAAACGAAAACCCCAGCCTTGTGGACCATCGTCAGGGCTGTTGAGCCAGTAACGTGGCCCCGCTTGCACCGTCAGTGGCTGGCCACCGATTTTCAACAATTGAGTCACCGTCAGGTTGACCGGCACTGACCATTCGCGTGATTGCCAGTTGTAGGTTGATTCGGTGTTCACGCCCCATGTGGTCAGGGTGCTGGTGGTGTAGGAAAGGAAGGGTTGCAGGAAGGTCTGGTTGACCTTGTCCTTGTCATCCGGTGGGCTGCCGTCCAAGCCCCAGATATGATTGGCCAGGATGCCGTGAGTCCAGCCATTTTCCTGTTTAAGGGCAACCGCTGTCGGGCCTATCCCCCATTGCTCGCTGCCGAGCAGTTCATCACTGCCCGTGGGAATCAATATCGCCGGGCCGACCCCGAGTATCCAGCCACTTTCCGTGGGTTGTTTGGGCGAGAAGAAAAAACTCTGCGTGATATCGCCGACACCGGATTTGTCCGCCGCGCCATTCGGCGCCAGGCCATGCTGATCGATGACTGGCAAAATGGTGCGGGAAATCAGGTTCCAGTCATCGTTGAGAGTGAACGGCAACACGGGCTGAATATTGGTGACACTGTGCATGCCCTCACCGGTTGGCCCCATTTTCTGATCCCAGTTGTACTGCACCGGCAGGCTGTACATGGCCGCAACCGGGTTGAGAGCTTTCTTCGCCAGCTCCGCCGAATCCTCAGCTTGGGCCCCCGGCATGACCCCCAGCATGGCGACCAGCGTCACTCCAGCACTTATAAACTGCTTGTTAGCGCCCATATCTGGTCACCTATGGCTTGATGGTCAATGGGTGACAGGCTTTGGCTCTGGCAATTTGTACTCATTGTTCTGAACGGATTTGTCGGGCATGTAGACACGGAACGCGAGTGTCCAGTTGTCTGTAGGCGCGGTCAGCAGGTTCGCTGCATCCTTGCCGCAGCTTTGGGGACTGCCAAAGTGCAGGGTGAAGGTCTTGCCATCCTTGTTGGGCACGATCTCGTGGTTCGAAAGGCTGGAGCCCTCCTCGGTGTGCAGGTAAAGATCATCACCGTAAATCGTCATGGAATAGAAACCCAGCTGTGGGTTGGCCATGCCAGGCACTGGGTAGTTTGCGGCGTAGCAGATGTCTTTTTTGACCTTGTACGATTTGAAGGAATACCAGGCATGCTGGTCGGGCAATAGTCCGGTTGCCACGGCCACACCGACGTTGATGTCATCCTGCGGGATCGTGCCGCGGCCCCCCATGGTTTTGCTCACCCCACGGGTGTCTGCCACCTTCACGTAGTGCGCTTTAACTTGCTTGAGCTGCTCCTGGTTCCAGTCAATTGCCTTGAAGGCTTTCGGCGTGTAACCGGCCGGGAAGCTGACCTTGTACTCATCCTGAATCGCATTGGCCTTTGCTATGTCCGCAGGATCATTCGGGTTTACTTGCGTACGGATATTGACCACGACAAAGTCTGTGACGGTTTTCGGGTCGATGGTGTATTCACCCTCGCCGTAGTAGACGTTGTCGGTGACGTGGTCGTGCTGCATGACGTGCACCGAGGTGTAACGGCCATCGCCCTTGGGCACATGGATGGTGGCGCCGTGAGACGCGTCGATGATGGCGAAGGAATACAGCGTATCGCGATTCATCAGCACGGCAGGCTGCTTGTCGAGTTCCATGGGTTTGCGGTGGTTGTAGAACTTGTTGGTCGCTCCGAGTTTCACCTCGTTCTGCATGGACTCATCCAGTGTGGCGAAAGCAAAGTTCTCTTGGGTGACAGCAACGTTCTTTTCGTTGACCAGCGTCGACTCCAGTTTTCGGGCTGCATCCAAGGTAAGGAGGGGTGTTTTATCCTCGGCCTGTGCAGCATGGATACTCGTTGCCAATACGCTCAACAGAACAGCAGTTGGGGCCAGTAAATTCATCGAGAACGCTCCTTGCATAGATTAAAGTAGAGCTTGTCAGTGATTCAGCAGTGCGGTGCCGCCGGTTGATGCGAGGTCTAATGCCATTCGGCAAATGCGGTGATCTGGTACGCCGCTGCCACCATCGATTGGCCTGATTTTTTAGTCCGTTACTTCACCTTGACGACATCGTCAGGCTTCCAGGTTTGGTCGTAGAACGCGTCTTCCGCGCCATAGAGGCGCAAGGCGACCAGGAAATTGCGACCGGGGATGGTCTGGATGAATGCGGAGTCCGCGACATCAGCAGGTTTGTCCGGCCCGAACCAGATTTCGATGGAACCGTCCGACTGCTTGGGAATGTCGTAATAACCGTTGGTGGAGGGCATCAGTTGCTTGGTCTCCGGCATTGTGCCGTCGGTGATGTTGTAGGCCGTAACAGCCCAGAACAACGCTGCCGGAGCGTTCGGCGGCAGACGCAGCTTGTAGGTGCTGCCACCTTCGAGGTATTTCCCGTCCTTGTCGCGAGCGGTGAACGGATACTTCGAACCGGCGCCCGTGGTGTGCATCACCATTGCCGGTGCCGATGAATAGGCGAACTGGAAGAAGTTGGCGCGCTGACTCACGTCCAGGTAACTGTCTTGCATCCACTCCGCCGTGCCGCCTGCCCATGTGTTCTCGTACTGGCGATCCGTATAGTAGAGATTACGCTTGTCCTCGCGTCCCAACTGGCGGTTAGCGAGGATCATTCGAGGCGCCATCTCGACCGCCTTCTTCAGCAGGGCCTGCTGCTGCTCGGTGGGTTTGAACGGCTCGCCCTTGATAATACCGATGGACGCCAGCACCCCGCGCAACTCAGGATCAATCGCTTCCACCGGCTCGTAGTCGACAAACGCCTTCAACTTGGTCCAATACTCGTTGTCCGTCGGATACATCATATTCAACGCCTTGCCACTGGCGTCAGGGAACTCCATGGGCTTGACGTCCTTCTCCGTCGCCCACAGTGGATAGACACGGGTAGTCTCCGCAGACTTGACTGCCGGCGCCGGGTCAGGCTTGCCCTCGCCCTTGGCCATGACGGTGCGGAAGAAGAGAAACACGTTATAGGTGCGCGACTTGACAACGAAATAGCTGGCCGGCACCGGCCCGGTGTAGTCCGGTGGCAAAATCAGATACAGGCCGCCTCGCGCACGGTCTGGCCCCACGGCACCGACATCGGTGAGCGTGCGCTGAAAGAAGTCGGTAAACATGCCGATGACGTTGGGTGGCGCCTTGACCACCAGCGGCCCGGTTTTCTTCAGATCCAGGTAGCTCATCGAATAGATCACGTCAGCATTGGGCGTCGGCACCATGGCGCGTGAATCCATACGCTGCTTCCAGATTGGCAGCACGTTGTAGCCACTTCCGAACGCTTTCTCCGATCCGTCACGCAAGCCAATGACGTTGAGTGCCGGTAGCATGGTCATGTACGCGTGAATCGCGCGCTGGTAGTACAGCTCGTCACGCAGGGACTCGGCCTCCTTCGGATCGAGCCAGTTGCCATTGTTGAGCTGTTTGAGCAGCGCAGAAGAAGGCGCCTGTTCCTCCGCACTGACCATTGGCGTGAAGCATAGCGCGATGGCCAACGTCGAGGCGGTCAGCGCCATGGCGACTGAAAGTTTCTTTAACGCGTGAGTCATCTTCGATGTCCTTGCATGGAAGCGTTTTCAAACGAAGCGTCGGATTGCTGCAAGGCCATCTATAGAGGCTTTCTTTCAGCATCCGTGCTCCTCATTTATGTGCTCGGGAGTCTAGATGCTGAGCGTGATATTACAAGGAAGGCGGGCAAGCCAGCGCTGAATATAGAGCCTGAATTGAGTCATTTACAGAGCGCTTATAAGGACTTCTATCAGCGGATGACTCTTCGCCACAAACTGAATACGTCTGACCCACAAGCGGAGACTTCGATACAGCGAATCCGCTTGTGCGTTTGCACCCCTCGTGGCTGTGGACTTTAATCAGCCATCAACTGTCGCGGTTTCGTTAAGCAAATTTGAGTGACGCCGCCTCTCTTTCGAGGAGTAAACACGGATGTATGCAATGAAATCACTTTCTGCTCTCGCCACCGTCGTGGCCTTGGCAGCGAGTTCGACGATGTCGTTTGCCCAAACCGACCATTATCAGGATCTGGTAAACCTGCCGACGGAAAATAATCGTCCTACCGCAGCGACCACCCAAACCCTGATGGACGAACTCACGTTCCAGCGCGCCATGCAGACCTATCTCTGGGCCATGCCGCTGCTGAACACCGCCGGTATGCGCGATGGAGCGGCTCAGGCCTTTGGCACCGGCTATAACATCATGCCGGTCTGGGCCAAACGTCTGGATGCCAAGACCAAGATCACGACTCCCAACTCCGATCTGATCTACGGCATGGTGTTCGAGAACCTCGCCAAGACAGGCCCTTTGGTGTTCGAGGCTCCGGCCAAATTGCAGGGCATCCTGTTGGACTTCTGGCAACGGCCGATGCCGGTGGACGGTCTCGACTATGCGGGCGATGTCGGTCTGCCAGGGCCGGACAAAGGCGCCGGCGGCAAATTTTTGATCCTGCCACCGGGCTACAAAAAAGAAGTACCAAAAGGCTATTACGTTTACCGGTCAACCACCAATAACGTGTTTATTTTCCTGCGTTCCTTCTACACCGACCCGGCCGATACCAGCCCCGCAGTAGCGTTACTCAAGCAATCACGGATTTATCCGCTGGGCCAGAAGGAGAGCGCGAAGCCGATGCAGTTTCCGGACGGCTCGGGTCGTGAGCTGAACATGCTCCCGCACAGCGACTTCAGCGCTTTCGAACAACTCAAGCAGATCGTTGACGACGAGGGATTGAATTTGGCCAGTCCCGACTGGCTGGGCATGCTGGCCGGTATCGGGGTCGTCGCCAACCAGCCGTTTGCGCCTGAAGCTCGCACCCGCGAGTTGCTCGATGCCGCTGCCAAAACCGGTTATAAGACCAGCCGCGCCATTGGCTTCCAGCCTGGCGTGGGCAAGGCTGACTTCCATGTGTACAAGGACCGCAAATGGTTGAACCCGGTCAATAACCTCACCTCCCGCTGGCCCAACGCACCTCTCGACCTGACTTTCCAGGCCAAACAAGGTGACTACCGCCACCTGGATGTGCGCACCTGGTTTTTCACTGATTACTACTCCATCAGCCCAGGCATGGTCTCAATGACCCCCGGCAAGGGCGCGTTCTACATGATGACCTTTGAGGATGCAGACGGCGACCAGCTCAATGGAGACCAGAGTTACAAAGTGAATTTGCCAGCGAATATACCCGCTGAGCTGTTCTGGTCAGTGACGCTCTATGAAGCGGAGAATGCTTCGGGCCTGGCCAACGGCCAACCTTTCCCGTCTCTGGGAAAACTGGACAAGCCAGTGCAGAACCCTGACGGCAGTACCGATTTGTACATCGGCCCCAAAGCGCCAGCAGGGCATGAGAAAAACTGGCTTGCTACTGCGCCGGGCCGGGGCTTTTTCAGTATCCTGCGGCTCTATGCGCCAGCCAAGCCGGCTATAGACGGCAGTTGGAAGCCGGGAGATCTGGAAAAAGTTAAGTAGCCCCTGCAAAGCTGCCCGCTGAATGACAGCGGCGTAGCTTCGCATACAGACCAATCCCTATTAGTTACAGCGTGCGGCAAGTCTTTTCATGGGGCGGGCAACCGAGTAGAACGTCAGCTATGGGTTCTCTGCCGGTCTTCACTTTTGCCGATCAACCTGATGGTCACGCAGCTACTGAAAATTGGTAGTCAGCCACTGACGCTGCAAGCGGGGCCGCGTGACTGGGTAGCCCTGACGAAGGCCCGCAAGGTTGGGGGTTTCGTTTCGCCGTCACCTTGTTGTTCCCACGCTGAACAGCACTTTGGCCAACGGCAGGCGCTCCCGTTGGCCAAAGCTCATTAAAGGGTTTGCAGCATTTTCAGCTTTGAAACGATACCCCCTAATTGACGGCAGTCGGTTCCGGTATGGTGTATTTGCCGCTGATAACACTTTCGCCAGGGCGATAGATGCGCATGCCGAGGTACCAGTTATCACCCGGTGTAGGCAGCCAATTCGCAACCTCCCCACACTTCTCCTTCGGCCCGTAGTGCACCGTGAAAGTACCGTCTTCATTGAAGTGTATGGCGCGATTGTTCAGGTTGGAGTTTTCACTTTTCAGGTATTTATCGGCCCCATACATCGTGAAAGAAAAGAACCCGCCCTCCAGAAACTCAGGCTTGGCATAGGTCGCCTTGTAGCATTTATCACCACTCAAGCCGTAATCACGATAGAGGTACACGGCATCTTTTGCCGGCAGTAGCCCGAGTGCAACTGACGCACTGAGCCGAAGCATTTCCGGTTTGATGACCCCGCGAGCGCCTGATGTGTCGTTGAAGTTCGTCAGCTTCGCGGCCTCTTTTTGATATTCGGAACGAAGTGTCATGCGGCTGGCTTCATCCCAGTCGACGATTTTGTATTCCTTGGGCACCGTGCCCTCTGGCCAATTGACCTTGATGCCATCCTGAAGCGTTTTGACGTTTTGGGTGTCGGCAGGATCGTTAGGATTGATCTGCGTGCGCATGACCACCGCAGCAAACTCGGTTTTCGATTTGATCTCGAAAGTCCCTGGTGCGTAAAAAACCTGATCGGTGAAGTCGTCGTTCTGCATGATCATGGCCGACTGGTATCGATTGTCAGCTGATTTCGGCAAAGTGATGGTTGTGCCCTCGGGCACGTAAAACACACCAAATGAATACACCGTGTCACGGTTCATGGTGACCGCAGGCTGCTTGTCCAAGGGCATGAGCGCCCTGTCGTGGCGAAAGGCGTTCGACCCCACATCTTTGACGATATTTTTATAGGATTCGTCCACTTCGGCGCGGGCGTAGTTTTCAGGCGTTACCTGCATCCCGGCGTGTGCAGTGGTCGCCCCCAATAGGGTGGTACAGAGCAAAATCTTTCTCATGCCTATCATTGGTTCTATTCCTTTATTTCCCATCGACTGCAATTAAAAAGTAGTGCTAACCATGCGATGCATGTCGACCAGGTAAGCGAGATTGTGTGAAGGAAAGTGCGATTAACTTCCAGCCCGAAGCGTAGTCGACAAACGAGATGAGGAGGGGCTTGCCGAATGCCAACGGCACTTTTGAAAACGAACCAACTATTGAGTCTGTTTTTGGCAGATTCTGTTGAAAAAGTCGGCCATTGCTTGCGCAGCAGAAAAGTACGCGTCCGAGATTGAAATCTTTACTTTTGGCAAAGACTTTTGGACTTAGATTTCACGTGCCCGCGTGCAAAAATGGCATTTTCACCCGTCAATGATCAGGCAGTTTGGGCAGACCGACTTTTTCAATAGAATCGGCCGAATTCCGCCTTGTCGCGAAGGGCGGCAACTCAAAGCAGTCGGTCAATGTTTAAGGGGATGGGTCGACAGCGTTTCAAAAAACTCCAATGAATAGAGCTCAACTCAACCAGCTAAATCAAGCCGTGGGCCTTGGCAATGACAGCGGCTTGGGCGCGGCTGTCTACCTTCAACTTACTGAAGATATTTTTCATATGACTCTTGATGGTTTCGGGGGTGATGCCCAGCAGCTTTGCCATCTCCTTGTTTGATTTACCGTGAGAAACCAACTCCAGCACATTGCGCTCTTTGCTCGTAAGCGCTATTGCCGTGCGTGCCTGGATTGTCTGCTGGGTGGCCGTATTGTTGTCGGGTATCAGACGTTGCAATTGGGCCAGCCGGGCCTGGCTCAGACGTTTGTCCTGCAAGGCGTAGCGAGTGAGCTGCTGCAGGCAATCCGTGGCTGGTAGGTCCTTGAGCAGGCGATAGGCGCCGCTGTGATCGGCCAACTGGCAGGCTTCGAGCAGGCAGGTTACAGCTGTCTCCTTTTGCTGCCGTACCCAGTAAACCTGGGCTAGGCTGGCTGCTAGCCGAGCTTGCTTGAGTCGTTGATTGAGGCCTGCCGCCAACTTGTAGATTTTTTGCGCTTGCACCAGATCCGCCGGCCTGGAAATGCCCGCCGTTTCACACCAGAGTGCCGCCAGGCTGGCCAGGTATTGATAATCAGTGAAATTGTCTGTCGCAGGCGCTGAACGGTCAGTCTGTATCTGTTCCAACTGCTGAGCGCAGGCCTGCGCCTCATGCTGTTTATGGTCGATCAGGCTGACCCGGATGCGTTCCAGCAATAGATATGCTTGCAGGCGTGGCCATTGGCGAGTTTGTGCCAAACGCTCACCGTCCTCTAGAAAGTAGCGAGCACCCTGATGGCTGGAATGGCTGCTGCTCAGGCGGCTGGCAGTTATGTAGACGCTGGCGATGCAATCGAGGAAACCGCCGAGTTTGGCAAACTCGATATTTTCCAGGCTCAGTTGCGCGGCTTCTTCCTCGCGTCCTTGCAAATAACGCACGGCAGCGAGAAAGCTCGCGGGCAGCGCACGAAGTACCGAATGTCCCTGGCCACTGGCATTGACCGGCGTGGTAAGGCGCAAGGCTTCCTCCAGAATCGCCGCAGCTTGTGAGAAGCGCCCCTGAAGCGATTCGCCGAAGCCCACCAGGCTCAGGCGGTAGATTTGGTTAAACAGGTAGCGGCTGCGTTCCAGCGGTTCGCAAATGACTGGGGGCAGGCTGTAGAACGCCTCCCAGCGACTGGCACTCAGATGGCTGAAACACACCACATTGAGCAAGGTGTTGCAGATCCACGGGCGGTTGCTCAAGTGCGGCAGGCAGCGAATAGCCAGTTCTCCACCGGCCTGACCATCATCGCCGAGCGCCTTGAGCATGGCGTGCAGGGCCTGGCATTCCCAGAACAACGCATCGGTCGACTCCAGCCGACCCAGGGCGGCGAGGTCGGCCTCCACCTCGCTGAGCAGGTGAAGCGAATTGCTATGGGTCATGGCCAGGCCCGATGCCCAGGCCATTGCCAGCTTCAGTTGCGGCGGGCTTTGCAACAGATGGTCTCGCAACTGGCGTTGCCAGTCGAGCAGGATGATGAAGTCACCTCGTTCAACCAGGTCCATCGCACAGTGGGCAATCCATTGTTGGGCACTCTCATTGTCACCGGCGGACAGCGCGCTGCGCACGGCATCGGTCCACAGCTGTTGATCGGCGAACCAGCGCGCGGCCAGGCTCAAGGTATAGCTCAACTGCACCGGTGACAGGCGTCGACGCAGATGCTCGCGGAACAACGGGTGAAAACTGAACCAGTCGCCAGCGTCGTCCAGGCAGCTGAGAAACAATTGCAGGCGGTCCAGTTCATCGATCAGGGCACGTGCGTCCGGGTGGCCGGTGAGGCGTGCCGTCAACTCAGTGTTGAATTTATCGACGCAAGCCAGTCGGCTGAGCTGCTCGACCATGGACGGGGGCAGGTGCTTGAGCAATTCGTCCAACAGACCCGAAATACTTTTTGGCAAGCGGGCGCTTGCGCCAGGGCGTTGACGAATGGACAGCAGGCTGGCGCGCAAGGCCGCGATCCAGCCTTGGGTGGAACGGTGCAGATCAAGCAAATCGCCTGCATCTATTTCTGCAAAGCCCGAGCGCAACAACAGGTCGCGGGTTTCATCCAGGTCAAAGCGCAGCTGGCCAGCGTCAACCTCCAGGCAGGCATCGCTGTAAAGGTGAGCGTAGAGGCTCGCCGGCAAGTCGTTGCGTCCGCAGAACACCAGGTGAAGGTTGTCAGGTGCGTAGCGGATCAGTTGATCGAATGCGGCTGCGAATGCCTCGGCGGGTGCGCAGTGGCAATCATCGACAAACAGAAAGCAAGCCTGCTCCCGGCGTCCGAGGTCGTTGAGCAGCAGTGTGCTCAGGTGCTCGGCAGGCAGTAATGCGAAATTCTTGAGCAATGACTGTTCGGCTTCCACCGCCTGGCTTTGCGCAATGGCAGCGGCCACGTACAGCAGTATGCGCTCCGGACTGTCATCCGCTTCGTCGAGGGTCAGCCAGGCCACCTGTGCACCACGGGCCAACGCGGCTTGGGCCCAGGCGCTGGCCAGGGTGCTTTTGCCAAAG
Organism: Pseudomonas sp. NFX224; assembly: GCF_048565165.1. Classification (NCBI taxonomy): domain Bacteria; kingdom Pseudomonadati; phylum Pseudomonadota; class Gammaproteobacteria; order Pseudomonadales; family Pseudomonadaceae; genus Pseudomonas; species Pseudomonas sp. NFX224. The sequence continues at coordinate 3,032,870 of NZ_CP183416.1, forward strand.
CCGGGGGGGGCCTTGAGTACGGTCAGGCTCGACTCTGCGATCTGGTCGATCAGTTGTTCCAGGCGCGGGCGAGGCAGGTTGCCTCGTCCTCGGCGCGGTGGCATCAGTTTGGTCGTCAATAGCGGCGAGTTTGTTGTTTTTATGGGTGCTTCTTGATTCATCGGTCATCCCCCATCGAGGGGGTCAATCCCTCAAAGTGAGGCGAATAGTATCTAACTCGCCTCAAACGCGACAGCCGCACTCACGGGTGTGACTGCTCACCGCCATTGACCGGAGAGAATAAGAATGACCGGGTATGCCTTGCGCACCGAGCTCGAACCTACAGGCCTGGATGCAGATCTCAACGAGCTGGAAACCTCGATGCAGCTCAGCGCCCGGCGCTTCGCCACCAAGGTGATGCGCCCCATTGGCCAACGACTGGACCACATGACCCCAGCTGAGGTGATCGCCGCAGATTCGCCACTTTGGCAGGTGTTCGACGAGTTCTCCAAACTCGGCATTACCCTGGCCGACATGCTGGCCTTGCCGCCCGCCGATCAGGCACGGCTGATGTGCCTGGTGTTCGAAGAGTTGGGTTATGGCGATGGCGGCCTGGCGGTGGTGCTGGGGGCTGCCATGATCCCCAGTATCGTTCTCAACCTGATGGGTCGGCAGGATCTGATCGCGCGATACGCCGACCAACCTGTCGGTTGCTGGGGCATCACCGAACCCGACCATGGCTCGGACATGCTCGACAGCAGTGGCCATACCCGTCACCCGGGGGTGAATCATGGTCGCCTCAACTGCTACGCAAAGATCCAGGGCGAACGCATCGTCATCAGCGGGCAGAAGTCTGCTTGGGTCTCCAACGGCCCGATCGCCCAGACCTGCATTCTGTTCTGTGGTTACGACGACGGTTCGGGTACCGACAAGCGCTGTGTGGTTCTGGTGCCGCTGGACAGCGCCGGTGTGAGCCGCGGCGCGCCGCTGGACAAGATGGGCCAGCGCGCGCTGCCACAGGGTGAGTTGTATTTCGACAACGTCAGCCTGCCTCTGGACCACCTGGTTGCCGGCCCCGAAGACTACGTCAAGGCCGAGCAAGGCATTCTGACCGAGGCTAACGGCCTGATGGGTGTGATCTGGACAGGCGCTGCAAGGGCTGCCTATGAGCATGCCCATGAGTATGCCCACCAGCGCAAACAGGGTGGCGTACCGATCATCCAGCACCAGAACGTGCGCCATCGCCTGTTCCACATGTTTGTCCGGGTCGAGGCATCCCGCGCGTTGGCGCGTCGTGCCATCTACTTCAACCACGTGGCGCCGCAGCCGGCACTGCAAGGTTCCATCGCCGCAAAAATCACCGCCACCCAGACAGCGTTCGATGTGGCTTCGCAAGCCATCCAGATGTTCGGCGGCAACGGCGTCACCCGTGAGTACCCGGTCGAGAAACTGTTGCGCGATGCCCGCGCCTCGATGATTGAGGACGGTTGCAATGAGATGCTCGCCATCAAGGGCGGCACCCTGATTTCCCGGATCTGAGGCACATGGCATGAAGATGAATGCATACATCGCCGGGGTCGGCATGGTGCCGTTCGGCAAGCACCAGGATAAGACGCTCAAAAGCCTTGCGGGCCAGGCTATTCAATTGGCGCTCAACGATGCCGGGCTGGACAAGTCTCAGTTGCAGGCCGCATGGATGGGAAACGCCGCGGCAGGCGTGGTGACCGGTCAGGAAATGATTCGTGGTGAAGTGGTGCTGCGAGGCATGGGCATCGGTAAGATCCCGGTGATCAACGTGGAGAACGCGTGCGCCTCTTCATCGACGGCTTTTCAACAAGCCTGCGCCATGGTCAGTGCCGGTTACTACGACATCGCACTGGTGTGTGGCTATGAAAAGCTGTTCCACGAAGACAAGGCGCGCAGCCTGGGGGCGTTTTCCAGTGCCGTGGATGTGGAAGACCCCGACGGTGCGGTCAATGTCATCAAGAAACTCGCCGAGGCGGCGGGTGAGCCTTTTGTGGCCGAGGGCGCGGGCAGCACTCGGTCAGTGTTCATGGACATCTACGCGATGATGGCCAAAAAGCACATGAAACAATACGGCTCCACAGCCGAACATTTCGCCATGATCGCCGCCAAGAACTCCCTTCACGGCAGCCTCAATCCCCGCGCGCAATTTCGTGAAGTGCTGACCGTCGAACAGGTCCTTGCAGCACGCGCAATCATTGATCCACTGACGCTGCCGATGTGCTCGCCGATCGGTGATGGCGCGGCGGCGGTGATCGTGGTCAGTGAGCGCAAGGCCCGGCAGCTGGGCCTGAGAAATCCGGTGCGCGTCGCGGCTTCGGCATTGGTGTCCGGGTGGGACTTCGAGCAACCGGGAGAAAGCGTCGGCGCCCTCGCGGCCCGGCAGGTTTATGAAGCATCCGGTATTGGCCCTGGCGAGCTGTCCTGCGTCGAGCTTCATGATGCCTCGGCGCCTTCGGAACTCATGGCCTACGAATACCTCGATTTGTGCCAGCCAGGCGAAGGCATTCACCTGCTTGAAAGCGGTGCTACCCGCCTGGGCGGGCGGATACCGGTCAACACTTCCGGCGGCCTGCTGCGCAAAGGCCACCCGATCGGTGCCAGCGGTTGCGCACAAATCGTTGAGCTGACAGAGCAATTGCAAGGGCGCGCGGGTGACCGACAAGTGCAAGGCGCGCGCATCGGCATGGCCCATAACGGCGGCGGTGCAATCGGCCTGGATGCCGCCGCTACGGTGGTAAGTCTGCTGGTACGGGAAGAACTGAAATGACTGTCTATAGCGATTTGAACCTCGCCGGCCTTATCGGCAATCGAGCCCTGGAAAAACCCGATTTTGCCGTGTTAGCCGTTGAAAACGGCAGCCGCAGCCTGGTCGAGAAACGTACCTATAGTGATCTGTGGCGCAACGGGCATCGCCTGGCATGGGGGCTGAGCCGACTCGGTTTGCAACCGGGCGACTGCTTCGCATTACTCATGGCCAATCACGTCGAGTTTGTCGATGCCATGGTGGCGGCGGCGATCACCGGCACGGTGTTCGTGCCAATCGATCCACGGGCCAAAGGCGACAAGCTGGCGTTTTTCCTCGACAACGCAAAGTGCAAGGGCGTGATTGTCGCTGACTATGCGATGGGCAACCTGTTGGCGGTACGTGAGCAGTTGCAACATACGCGGTGGATCGTCGGGTTGCCGACCGATGAGTGTGATAGCGCCGCGCTCGATGCTCCAGGAGTGACCCTGTACGCAGACGCCCTGGCGACACACAGCGAAGAGCATCCGCTGGCGCAATTGGGCGCGGATTCGCCCATGCAGTTGATCTTCACCTCCGGTACGACGGGCGACCCGAAAGGGATTGTCATGACGCACCAGCGCTACTGCGAAACAGCACTTATTACTGATCGCATCTTTGGCTACCGGGCTGATGACAAACCGTACTCCGGACTGTCGCTGACCCATGCCAATGCGCAGTTGGTAACGCTGGGTGCTTCCTTGGCATTGGGGTTGTCCTGTGTGTTGTCCAGGCGTTTCACCAAGTCCAGGCTTTGGGAGATTACCCGGCGTTTTGGCTGTACCAGCTTCACGCTGTTGGGCGGCATGACCACCGCGTTGTACGCAGAGCCCAAGCGGGCGGATGACGCCGACAACCCCGTGCGCTTCGTGATTTCCGCTGGCATGCCGAAAGCCATCTGGAGTGATTTCGAGCAGCGTTTCGGCGTGCAGATGCTGGAGTTTTACGGCGCGGCCGAAGGTGGCTTGACCATCAAGCCGATTGGCGTCGGCCCGGTAGGCAGCATCGGCAAGGTCGCCCCCAATCTGCGTTACCGAATCGTCGATGATCATGGTCAGGACTGCCCTCCGGGTACGCCGGGTGAATTGTTGTTCCAGCCGGTCGATGGCAGCCCGTACAGGGTCGAGTACTTCAACAACCCCCAGGCTTCGGCAAAGAAGTGCATGGGGGGGTGGTTGCACATGGGCGATGTCGTGCTTGAAGACGCCGAAGGCTGGCTGTTTTTCCAGTACCGCCAGGGCAATGGCATTCGCCGCAACGGTGACTTCATCAACAGCGCTTTTATCGAGAAGGCCATCGCCGAGTGTCCGCAAGTCGATGACGTTTATGTCTATGGCATTCCGGCAGCCAACGGCGTGCCCGGCGAGAAAGATGTGGTGGCGGCCGTAGTGCCCAAAAACCTGGAAAGCTTTGATCCGCAGAGCATCTATCGCGTCTGCCGCGAAAAGCTCGAATCCAACTTTGTGCCGAGTTACCTGCAGGTACTGGCACAGATCCCCAAGACCGCTTCGGAAAAACCCCAGGACCGATTCCTGCTCGAAGCGTTTGAACAGCAGCCGGGTTGTGTTCATCACGAAGCCCGTTAAGACCCAGAACCAATAACAAGAGGAACCACCATGTCTGCAGCTCGTAAGGTATTGATCTATGGCGCCAGTGGTTACACCGGCAAATTGATTGCCGAATCCCTGGCCCGACGCAACATTCCATTTTTCATGGCCGGACGCACCCGTGCACGCCTTGAGGCGGCACTGGCCGTGGTCGAAGAGCGTCATGGCCAGGCCGTGGACGCCGAAATTGTCACCGCCGACAACACCGTTGAAGCACTGCTGCCGCTGTTCGCCGACGTCGACGTTGTGATCAACGTCGCCGGTCCTTTCATGCAGATCGGCTGGCCGGTGGTAGAGGCTTGCCTGGAAGCCGGCTGTCATTATCTGGACACCACCGGTGAGCAGGACTGGACCGCCGCTATCGGCGAAAAATTCGGCCCGGCGTTCGCGGCCAAGGGCCTGCTGTTGTGCCCGGCCAACTCGTTCATGTGGGCCGCCGGTGCACTGGCCGCCGAAGTGGTACTGGAAAACCCGGAAGTCGACAGCCTGGACATCTGCTACCAGATCGACAATGGCCTGCCTTCCGAGGCTTCGACCAAGTCATTCCTGCGCATGGTCTGCAACGACGTCTCGCAGTATTACCTGGAGCAGAACGAGTATAAGGCCTGGCCGAACGATGTGGCTTACCAGGTGGCGGTGCCGTATCGCAATGCGATGCTCAGCGCCCATCCATGGGGTGGCGCGTGTGAGCCGGTGTGGTTCAAGAACGACCCGCGCGTACGCAATTGCAAGGTGCTCACCGCCGTTGGCGAGCACATGATCGGCCCGGTGATCCAGGCGATCAAAGCCTTTAACGCCGCCGCCCCGGGGATGAATCAGGAGCAACGTGAAGCGTTCACCAACGCCATGGGCGACCAGATGGACAGCGGTGAGCCGCCGAAGGATTCGGTCGATGTGCAGCGCGGTGTGATTGTCTGCCTCGGTCAGGGTCGACAGGTCACCACCAGCTACGTGATGAACCTGTCCGCGGCCTACACCTGGACCGGCGAGATTTGTGCCGAAGCGGCCCAGCGTCTACTCGACGGCCAGTTGAAGAACAATGGCTTCCAGTCCTCGGCCAAGGCATTTGGTCATCGTGAACTGATCCAGCGCTTCCATGAGTTGGGCTACTGCAGCGCATTGCCTGCCTGATTTATTTTCCGGGTCCGGGGTTCGGTCGTGCGTTGCCAACGCCCGTGCCGCACCCTGGACGACTGAGTGCCGATGGAGAACAATAATGACCCGCTCCAGCCTGCCTGCTACTCAACCCGCACCGATGTGGGTGCGGCAAGCGCAACGTATTACGACTTACTTGACTGAAGACCTGGGTGGCGGTCCAAGGCCGTTGAAAATGGCTTGGGCCGTCAACACGCACAAGGTCATTACCGGTTTCATCATTTTCGCAATGATGTGCCATTTCGATAATTTCAGCGTCGGCGCCTGGGTCTATCTGGGATTGCATGGCATCTACGGCTACTGCTGGCTGATCAAGGACGCGACCTGTCGCGATGCCAACTTCGATCGCCGCATTACCCTGGCCGGGACCGCCGTGCTGTACTTGGGCCTGATCGCCTGGTACTGGGCGCTGCCCTACCTTTTCATTTCCAGACACATCGAGCCCGGATACCCATTGCTCGCAGCGTGCATTGCCGTGCACACCCTGGGCGTGGTGTTGATGGTCGCCGCCGATTTGCAAAAGAACTTCATCCTCAAGTTGCGCAAAGGGCTGATCACCGACGGTGTATTTGCCTACACCCGCAATCCCAACTACCTCGGCGAAATCATGATCTACGGCACCTATGCCGTGCTCGCGGCACACTGGCTGGGTTGGGTTGTCGTGCTCTGGTGCTGGCTCGGCCTGTTTTTGCCACGCATGCTGGCCAAGGACGCCTCGTTGTCGCGCCACCCGGGTTGGGAAGACTACAAAGCCGGTAGTGGCCTGTTGCTGCCCTCACTGCGCATTGTGCTGGCGCCTTTCAAGGCTGACGCCAAGGAGGGTGGCGTATGCTGATTCATGCGCGCTGGCTGTTTGGATTGGCCGCACTGTTCAACTTTTCAGTGGCCTTTGGCTTGCTGTTGCTTGATACCTGGCTGGGCCCTTTGCTGCAACTCAATGAGGCCACCGGCAGCAATCTTGCGCTGCGTGACCTGGGCTTGATGCTGATTGCCTCTTTCGGTTTCGCTTACCTGTGCACTGCCTATTCACCCGGCCGTTTCAGGCCTTATGTCGGTCTCGGCGCAGGGGCCAAAATCCTGGTAGTGGTTGCCATTTTTGGCCACTGGCTGGCCGGCAATATTGGCTGGCAACTGCCTGCACTGGCGCTGGGTGATGTGCTGTTCGCCTGGTTGTTTCTGAGTTTCCTGCGCCAATACCCCGCCTAACCTAAAACAAAAATAGAGAGTCGACTATGAACACGGTATTCAAATGCTTTGAGCTTGAAGGCAAAGTCGCCTTGGTAACCGGCGCAGCACGTGGCCTCGGTGCAGAAACAGCTGAAACCCTGGCAAAGGCAGGCGCGAAAGTGGTGGTTAGCGATGTCTTGATGGCTGAGGCCGAAGCGACGGCCCAGCGTATTCGCGAGTTGGGCGGTGAGGCGTTGGCACTGGGGCATGACGTCACCAACGAGCAGCACTGGGAACAGGTGGTACAGGCGACCGTCGAGGCTTTTGGCGGTCTGGACATCCTGGTGAACAACGCCGGCATTGAGAAGATGGCGCTGTTCACCGAAGCCTGTGTCGAGGACTTCCGCCTGATGCATGAGGTCAACGTCACGGGAGTATTCCTGGGCATCAAGCATGCGGCGAGGGCCATGCGCCCGGAGGGTTCGGCGGGCAAGGGTGGTTCGATCATCAACCTGTCTTCGGTGGCCGGCCTTGTCGGTATGCCAGCGCTGGGTGGCTACTGCTCGTCCAAGGGAGCCGTGCGGCTGATGACCAAATCCGCGGCGGTGGAGTTTGCGCGACTGGGCTATGGCATCCGTGTCAACTCGATCCATCCAGCCATCATCAAAACTGAAATGGGCATCAATGTGGTGCGCGGACTCGCAGCCGTCGGCCTTGCACCGGATGAAGCGAGCGCCGATGCCTATGTCGAATCCTTGCATCCCATTGGCTATGGCCAGCCTCAGGACGTGTCCAGTGCAGTGCTGTTCCTGGCGTCAAGCGCTTCGCGCTGGAGCACCGGCAGCGAACTCGTCATCGACGGTGGCGCCAGCGCCTGCTAACTCGTTTATCTGGAGATATGTGCAATGACTCGTTTATTGGAAAAAGTGTGCCTGGTCACCGGGGCCGCCAACGGTATTGGTTTGGCGATTGCCGAGGCGTTCCTGCGTGAAGGCGCCAAAGTCCTGTTGACCGACATCGATGAGGCACGCGGTACGCAGGCAGTCGAGCGCTTGCAGGAACAAGGTTTCAACGCCGCCTTTTTGCGTCACGATGCCAGTTGCGAGGAGCAATGGACGCAGGCGATTTCTACTGTGGTTGAGCGCTGGGGCCAGCTTGATGTGTTGGTGAACAACGCCGGGATCGCCATTCTCGCCGACGTTGAGCAATTGACCCTGGCACAGTGGCGAAAAACCAACGCGATCAACCTCGACGGAGTGTTCCTCGGCACCCAGCAAGCCATTGCCGTCATGAAAAACCGTGGCGCTGGCTCGATCATCAACGTGGCCTCGATCGAGGGCATCATTGGTGAGCCGATGGTGCCGTCGTATAACGCCAGCAAGGGGGGCGTGCGGATTTTTACCCGCGCGGCCGCCGCCCATTGTGCCCGTAAGGGCTATGGGATCCGGATCAATAACCTCTGCCCCGGCTATGTTGCGACCTCAATGATCAGTGGCGGACTGGAGAGCATTGGCGGTGATCTGGCGCAGCAGTTCCAAAGTTACCTGCAGCAGCGCATTCCCATGGGGCGGCTCGCCGCACCGGAAGAAATCGCCAAGGTGGCACTGTTCCTGGCCTCAGACGATTCAACCTACATGACCGGCTCCGACCTGGTGGTCGATGGCGGCTACCTAGCGCAGTAACCCTCAGTACTGCGCTGGTTTTGGCGAAGCATCGGCAACCCTGGTGCTTCGCTTTTTTTTGCCTGCTGCAAACACCGCCCCCCACGCGGGGGATCCAAGCCCACAGGGGTTTTTTGCATAGTCCTGGCTGCCCAGATAGGTCCAGGCCAACGCGGGGCTCGCAGACAATCATAAAAAAGGAAATGCGTATGCGCTATTCGATGCATCCGGGCGTACTCACGGTTGCGCTCATGAGTACCACCGTACTCGCTGCTGTTCCCCATCAAAGTATCCAGCCGCCGCCGGTCGATAGCATTCGGGTCGACCGTGTCGAGCCCGGCGACAAGCCCGCCCTCAAGGTGATGTATCGTGCACGACAACTGGATGCCTATTCGCTTGGCATTCAGGCGTATGTCTACGGATGGCCGGCAGTGGAGAACTATCGGGTGTGTTCGCGCATGCTTGATCCGGACTTTCGCCATCACGCGGCACTCAACAGTTTTCGCCACGAGCCGACACCCGCCGATGACCAATACCGCCTGTTCGTGACGCCCAATGGCGACCTGCTGTACTCGGAAGCCTGTCTGGACTTGAGCCAGGAACCTGTGATTTTGCATGTCCCCGACACTCAGGGCATGCGCTACTGGACCGCCCAGGTCACCGATGGCTACACCGAGACCGTGGCCAATATTTCCAAGCGTTCGGTGGGCAATGGGCCTGGTGACTATGCCCTGGTCGGGCCGGGCTGGAAGGGCACCTTACCCAAGGGCGTCACTGCGGTGCCGGTCGATACCAACAGCGGATTTATCCTGGTTCGCACCTTCTTTGAAGACCAGGATGATCTGGCTCAGCGCACGCGGGTGGTCCAGCAACAGTTCAGTCTCAAGCCGCTATCGGTATTCGTCGGTAAAAAAGACTGGAAAGCCCCAGAGTTGCCAGCCGATGACCCTCGCCGCAAGGTGCCGGTCGAACAGCAGGAACTGTCGACGTCGCTGGAATTCTTCCGCGTTCTCAACCAGGCCATGGCCGCCGCCGGCCCGCGTCCCGGCGAAGAAGCGCTGTGGGCACAGTTGCGTCGTATCGGGATTGGCCCTGGACTGGAGTTCGATCCGGAAAAACTCGATACCGCTACCCGCGAGGCGTTGCAGAGAGCGATCACCGACGGCTGGCAACTGGTCCAGGACCGCTCCGCAACGGCGCGCACCAAGTTGGTCAACGGCTGGGGGGTACCGCAACTGGGCCAGCCCGTCGGCGCCTTTGGCTATGACTACTTGCAGCGAGCCGGCGTCGGTCACCGTGGCATCTATTCCAATACCGCTGACGAGTATGCAGCGATGGCGGGAATTGCCGATACCGACGGCCAGCCACTCAATGGCAACAATCACTATGTCCTGCATTTTGACAAGGGCGCTTTCCCGGCCGTGCAGGCCTATTGGGGTCTGACCATCTACCGGCTGCCGGAGCGGCTTTTCTATCCCAATCCGACTGGACGCTGGACGGTAAACAGCGTCGACAAATCCCTCAAGTACAACGACGATGGTTCTCTGGACGTGTACATCCAGCGACAAGCGCCGCAAGGGCAGGAGGCCAATTGGCTGCCGAGCCCGGATGGGCCGTTCCAGCTGATTCTGCGGGCTTATCGCGCAACCGATCCGGGCATCTTCAATGGCGATTGGGCGCCTCCGGCGATTCGCCGGGTGAACTGATTCAGGGGGTTGATGGCGGGCTTGTCGGAGATCGGCAAACCCGCGCAACGAGCAAAAAGAAGCCACCCGAAGGTGGCTTTGCAAAGGGAAGTTGATTTGCTGTCAGGCGTTTATTTCACCCCGGCAGAGCGTAGGGCGGCCGGGCTGTAGTCAGTCGTCGACGCCTGGAAGTCGAAGTCATAGAAACGCTTCTCTTCGTTGGCCATGCCCAGCGCCAGATAGCGACCCGATTGCAGGTCGTAAAGGGTTTCCAGCGCATAGAACGGTACTTGATGGTCGTAGAGTTGCATTTCATGGGCTTCGGCGACGCGCCAGAGCATGCCGCGGCCATCGTAATGATCGATCTCGGCTGCCTGCCAGGTGTCCTCGTCGAAGTAGAAGTGGCGCTTGGCATAGATATGGCGCTCGCCGGTTTTCAGGGTCGCCTCGACTTCCCAGACGCGATGCAGTTCATAACGTGCCAGGTCCTGATTGATATGACCGGGTTGCAGGATGTCGTTGTATTTGAGCTTGGTCGAGGCCAGCGCGAAGCTGTTGTAAGGGATGTAGATTTCTTTCTTGCCGATCAGCTTCCAGTCATAACGATCAGGGGAGCCGTTGTACATGTCGTAGTTGTCGGAGGTCCGCAGGCCATCGGTGGCAACCCCCGGTCCGTCATAGGAAACCTGCGGGGCGCGGCGCACCCGGCGCTGACCGGCACTGTACATCCAGGCCATGCGCGGTTCCTTCACCTGATCGATGGTCTCGTGGACCAGCAGGACGTCACCCGACAGGCGCGCCGGTTGCAGTACCCGTTGGGTAAAAAAGAACATGACGTTACTGTTTTCGGCGGGGTTGTAGTCCTTGAGCTGGGTGCGGAACGTGAATTGATCCTGGAAGGTCACCAGCGTGTTGCTGCCGTTGGTTTGCGGCGTGGCCTGGGTAATGACCCGACGGAAACTGCCGCCGCGATAGCGGGTGATGTGGTTCCACACGACTTCCACGCCGCTCTTGGGGATGGGGAATGGAATGGCCGTGTCAAAGTTCTGCAGGCCGTTGCCACCTTCGATGAGCTGGGTGGTGGTGGCATTCTTTTTCGCCGCGGCGTACACCGAGTCGGGCAGGGCAGCCGTGCGATGGGTCGTGTAGACCGGCATCCGGTAGCTGTCGCCGTAACGCTTGAACATCTCGATCTGGCCAGGCGTGAGTTTGTCCTTGTATTGATCCATGTTCGCCTTGGTGATGGTGAACAGGGGTTTTTCGTTGGCGAACGGGTTGCCCAGGAAACCATTGGCATCGACTGGTGCTGCGGTTTTTCCCATGCCACCGGTCCACGCCGGAATACTGCCGTCGGCGTTGCCTGCCTGTTGGGCGCCGATTGGGGTCAGGGTCTTGCCCAACTGGGCGGCTTCGTCGGCGGGAACCGCGGCAAGTACTGCACCAGAGAGTGCTGTGAGCGACAGAGCCCCGGCTTTTAGCCAGGTTGTTATTGGAGTCATTGAGTCTTTCCTCGACGAGCAAAAGTGAGACGGACTTGCATGAAGACGCCCGGAGAAACGGGCGAAGGCAATTGCCTTGAGCACAAACTAGCGATCACGCACTGGCTAGAACGTCCCCCGGATGGGGGGCGGCAGTGGGGGGCAATATCGGCCGCAGGCTCTGGCATCGGGATCGCAAAACTCATCCCCCGGGATGAGTTTTGCGATTCACTCCTTCGTCTCTTACCGCACCGGCAAGCAAGCCTTTAGCGTTGGCAACCAACAATAAAACCAATAGGGAAGCCACATGCATAACCTCAACAAGGGCTGGATTTTCCAGCGCGCGGTGCTGGCTGCCGCCATCGCCCTGGGCTGTGTCGTCGACGCACAGGCCGTTGCCTTCAACATCGGTGAAATCGACGGTTCGTTCGACTCCTCGTTGTCCGTGGGTGCCAGTTGGGCGACCAGCAGCCCCGATCGCGATCTGATCGGTGGCAACAATGGCGGCGACGGCCTGGCGCAGACCTCCGATGATTCGCACCTGAACTTCAAGAAAAATGAAACCTTCTCGAAGATCTTCAAGGGCATCCACGACCTGGAACTCAAGTACGGCGACAGCGGTGTCTTTGTACGCGGCAAGTATTGGTACGACTTCGAACTCAAGGACGAAAGTCGCCCGTTCAAGGACATTGATGACCACGGCCGCAAGGAGGGCGCCAAATCTTCCGGCGCGCAAATTCTCGACGCGTTCGTCTATCACAACTATCAGGTTGCCGATCAACCAGGCTCCGTGCGCCTTGGCAAGCAGGTGGTGAGTTGGGGGGAGAGCACGTTCATCCAGAACGGCATCAACTCGATCAACCCGATCGACGCCGCCGCTTTTCGCCGCCCGGGTGCCGAAATCAAGGAGGGCCTGATTCCGGTCAACATGTTCTATGTGTCGCAGAGCCTGACGGAAAACCTGGCGGCCGAAGCGTTCTACCAGCTTGAGTGGGACCAGACCGTCGTCGACAACTGCGGGACCTTTTTCGCCCAGCCCGATGTGGTGGCCGATGGCTGCAACAACAACCTGCGGGCGTTGGCACCGCGCTCGGCGATTCCGGCGGGCGGCCTGGCCGCCTTGCAAAATGTCTTTGGGGCCGACATCGATCAGGAGGGTGTGAAGGTTCCCCGAGGCCCGGATCGGGATGCACGTGACGACGGTCAGTTTGGTATTGCCCTGCGCTACATGTCCGACGCACTCGACACCGAGTTCGGTGGCTATTACATGAACTATCACAGCCGCCTTCCATTCTTCAGCGCCACGGCGGCCAGCCAGCAGGTGTACAACCAAGCGCAGGCAGTGCTGACCGGTCCTGCAGCCGCCTTGCAGCCAATCGCCGTGGCGGCCAATTCCCAGTACTTCATCGAGTACCCGGAAGACATTCACCTGTACGGCCTGAGCTTTTCCACGACGCTGCCGACCGGTACCGCCTGGTCGGGTGAAATCAGCTATCGGCCCAATGCACCAGTGCAGTTGAACACCCAGGACATTTTGTTCTCCGCGGTCGGTCCGTTGGGCGGGCCGGTCCTGCCCAACGCTTCGCTGCTGAACGTCGCTCCTGGCCAGGACTTGCACGGCTATCGTCGCAAGGAGATCACCCAGTTTCAGAGTACCCTTACGCACTTTTTCGACCAGGTCATGGGCGCCGATCGCCTGACGCTGGTCGGTGAAGTGGGCGTGGTGCATGTCGGCGGCCTGGAAAGCAGTTCCGACGCCCGCTACGGTCGTGATCCGGTCTACGGCCAGGGGCCGCTGCCGGCGAGTGCCGGGGGAGCCATCGATACCTGTCGCCAACTCAACCTGGGCACGGTGGGAGCCAATGGCAAAAACCTGACCCGTTTCTGCAAGGACGATGGCTATGTCACCAGCACTTCCTGGGGTTACCGTGCCCGGGCAATCTGGGACTACAACAACGTGTTCGCCGGAATCAACCTGAAGCCGAACATTGCCTGGTCCCACGACGTCGAGGGGTACGGCCCGAACGGTCAGTTCACCGAAGGCGCCAAGGCCGTCAGCCTTGGGCTCGATGCGGTGTACAGCAACACCTATAGCGCAAGCCTGTCTTACACCAACTTCTTTGGCGGCGACTACAACACCTCGGTTGATCGTGACTTTGCTGCGTTGAGTCTCGGCATGAACTTCTGATTGCTGCCGGTTTTTCCCATCGGATTTAGGCGGCTCACGAGCCGCTCTTTTTTGTTTTCATCGGCGGCCGGACATCCCCCATCGAGGGGGTCATAGCGTTGCATTCGCTTCGATACCCTTAGTCGAACTCAAGATGCGAGTTCCCCATGTCTTTGGCAATCACCCATAAAAAACCGCACGCGCCGCACTGTGTCCAAGCCATTGTGCCGCGCCCGCGTTTGCGCCGGGCGTTGCTCGACGCCCCTTGGCCGGTGCGCCTGCTCTGCGCCCCGGCAGGCAGTGGCAAGACCTTTTTGCTGCATGAATGCGCCCAGCACTGTCCCGTCGATACGCGCCTGCTTTGGTGCGACCTGAAAGGGCAGTCATTCGGAGCAGACGGTTTCATCGAAGTATTGGCCCGGCAATTAGGCGTGTCGCATGACATGGCCAGCGTACAAACCTGCCTTGAACAACAGGCGACCCCTCTGTGGCTGATGGTCGACGATTATCCCCGCACCACCGACAATGCCTTGGACAGCGTGCTCAACAGCTTTCTGCTGTCGACTTCCCACCAGGTCCACTGGTGGATCGCCAGCCGTCGACGACCCAATTGCCAACTGATGCGCTTGTTACTGGAAGGGAAACTGCTGGAACTTGGCATTCGCGAATTGGCCTTGACGAACTCTGAGCTGGAGGAGTTGCTGGGACGTGAAACGCTTCAACTCGCTCCGTGCGCTGCGCAGCAAATGCTGGATTCGACTGGGGGCTGGTACGCGGGGATTCGGATGCAGCTCCTTGGCCAGCGGCGTGGGGTGAGGCCTGTCAGCCCCCATAACGGCTTGCTGATAGAGCGATACCTGGAGAGCGAAGTGCTCAATGGGCTACCGCCGCAGTGGCGTGAGTGGCTTTGCACTTTGGCTTGTTTGCCAGGTTTTGATGCCGCGCTTTGCGATTACCTGATCGGAACAGTCGGTGGCGGCCGACTGATGAGGCAGCTGTATGAGACGGGCCTGTTTGTCGACTCGATGTACTGTGGCGCTGCACGCTACCGTGTGCAGCCTGCGGCAGCCGGGCTGTTATCGGCACGACTGTCCCTTGAGCAAAAAAAAGCATTGTTCATTCGCGCATGCCACTGGTGTATTGCTGCGAAACAGGAGCACCAGGCCATCGAATATGCGTTGCTGGCCGGACAGGAGGACGTCGCTGTGTCCGTACTGCAGACGTTCAGCCACGATCGTTTACTGCAAGGTCAGGAGCTGGCGCGGGTACTCCACTGGTGCGAGCAGTTGTCGGTGCCGAGGTTGAGCGACTCGCTTGAACTCGTGACCCTGGTTGCATGGGCGCAGCTACTTGGTGGTCGTCTGGCACAGGCACAACGCTGGACGAACCGTTTGCAGCGCTTTATGCCGCAGCCTGATGCGAACAGGCAACGCGCGGGACTGGCACAGTGGCAAGTATTGACCGCGACCATCGCCTGTCATCGAGCTGATACCCCAAGCCAGGAGCTGGCGCTGGAAGACGCCGTGGACTGTCTGGCGGAGGATGCCTGGGTGCAACGGTCGCTGGGGCAGGCCACGCTAATAGAACTGGCGCTGAGCGAAGGACGGCTAGGGCTCGCTCGGCAGCGCATTCGCAGTGCCTTGGCGATGGCTCGTCGACACGCCAGCCTGGCGATTGAAGGGATTTTGTTGCTGCAGTATGTCGATTTTCTGGAAGTTCGTGGCGAGTTGAAGCGTGCAGACATGCTGCTTGATCGAATGTATTTCGAACTCAAAACCGTTTCCAATACCGAGACTGACTTTTTGGGTGCCCGTATACGCATACGACACGCCGGGGTCCTGGTGCAATTGGGTCGCTGTTCAGAGGCGACGCGTTTTTTTCAGTCGGGCCTCGAGGCGTCGCTTGCGTGTCAGGATCCGCTGGCTATTCGGGGGTATCTGGGCCTTGCCGACATGGCGGCGACAAAGAACGAACTGGAGCAGGCATTCATTCACTTGGGCAACGCCAGTCGCTTGCTGCAATGCCAGCAAGTCGCGCAACCGCTCTATGAGTGCCAACTGACGCTGGCCTACTCAAGGCTTTGGTTATGCCAGGGACAGCACGCTAAAGCAGAGCGCGCATTGGCTCAGTGCCTGGCGTTGTATCAAGGCCGAACGGTTCTCGGTCATCCGGAGTTGCTGCCACGTCTAGCGCTGCAGCTTGCGCAAGTGCAGATGGCCGCAGGTCACAATGTCATTGCCGGGCTGGAGGACATGCGCCTGGAGGCGCAAGCGCAAGGCCGCTGGGCACTGGTGTGCAAGCTGTGGCTCTGCCTCGCCCAGGCATTCGATTTCAATGGTCAGAGAAGCCAGGCCGGGCATGCCTTGATGGAAGGCTTGAGGTTGTCCCGCCGACTCGGATTGAGCGGCATCGAGCGAAGTTTCAAGATGCAGGGGCATGGGCTAATGGTGATCGATCAAGCATCAAAAATTTCAGTCAGCGATGTCAGGCTCAGCCGGCGGGAACTCATTGTCCTGGAAATGATTGCCCAGGGATTGTCCAACCGGGAAATTGCCGAAGGGCTGCACCTTTCATTGCATACCATCAAAAGTCACGCGCAGAAGATTAACGCCAAGCTGGGGGTATCGAGCAGAAGCCAGGCCATTGCCCAGGCAAAGTTATTGGGGATGATCGCCTGAGCCTTGTGTGATGAGTCAGCACCCGAAAACAGGCACCGATTTCCCCCATCAGGGGGATCAAGCCCGGGTGAATATGCCGCCAAAGTCTTGGCTGTCTATGACCTGAGTGCTGTGGCAATTTCATGGACAGTGACTATGCTCAGGCCCGGATATTTCCGTCGTCGTTACCCTGCGCATTCACCGGGAGGCGAACATAAGGGGTGCGAGCGGAGAGCGCGAAGTCGGGATCGGACAATACTTTCCCAGCGCTGCCGAGTATCAAGCGACCTTCACTCCGGCTTTGTTTTTTTGACCATTTTTCAAGGGACTACCCGCTATGACGTTCACCAGGAACCTGCTCGCTTCGCTCATCAGTTGTTCGATATTAGCCCTGTCAGCCCCAGCGATGGCGGGGAAGATGGAAAGCGAGGACTCCGCGATTGGAAAACTGGAGTTCGATGGTGGTTATCCTACCCAGCCCACCATGACCAAGCTGCTGGGCGAGATGGATTTGATGCGGGCGACCGACGCCTATCTCTGGGGTATTCCTGCTGCCGGGATGATCGAATGGAAGAACGCCCAGAACAACGTCTTCAAAATCCAGGATGGCCAACTGGTCTCCTACATCACCCAGAAGCAGAAGCAGGGCATTCTCACGCCTAACTACACAACCCCCTACATTGCTACCTTCGCCGATCTGTCCAAGACCGGCCCGATTGTGCTGACCCTGCCCAAGGGCCTGATGGCGGGCATGGTCATGGATGTACATCAGCGTGTTCTGGAAGACCTAGGTGTGGTAGGCCCGGATAAGGGCGAAGGTGGCAAATACCTGTTCCTTCCGCCGGGGCACGAGCCCATCGCGCCTGAGGGTTACTTCGTGATACCGGCGAAGTCCAACATCGTGTTTTTCGGCGTGCGCTTGTTGGGCAAGGACAAGGCCGAGGCTGTCAAGACCCTGGTGCCGCAGATCAGTACTGCGCTCTATAAAGACGGCAAGCTCGGTGAGAGCTGGCCCGTGCTCCCGGCCGGCGAGCAGCCATGGAGCCAGACGCCACGCACCGGCATGGACTATTGGAAGAGCATCAACCAACTGGTGCAGCAAGAAGTGGTTGAGGATCGTGACCGCTTCATGATGGAACACTTGCGGTCCCTCGGCATCGAGAAGGGTAAGCCCTTCGAACCGGACGCCAATCAGAAAACAGCCCTCGAAAAAGGTGCCGTGCTGGGCCAGGCCATGGCCAAGGCCAACAACTACGCCAAACGTTTCGAACCGCCATTCTGGAAAGGGACGCACTGGAAACATGCCATCACCGTGAGTACCAATCAGCGCGCGGAGAACTGGGACCAGTTCGACGAGCGCGCCTCCTGGTTCTATGAAGCGGTCTCGATCTCCAAGGCCATGCTCACCCAAACCCCGGGTGTGGGGCAGCGGTATATCGTGACTTACCAGGACAAGGACGGTAACTGGCTGACCGGCGAGAACACCTACAAACTGCACGTTCCCGCGAATGTACCCGCCAAGCAGTTCTGGTCCTCCACAGTGTATGACGAGAAAGAGCGGCAGATGATCGTCAATGACGAAAAAGCGCCGGACATTGCTGCCGGCAAGCAGGGGCTGAAGGAGAACGCCGACGGTTCGGTGGACATTTACTACGGACCCAAGCCGGTGAAAGGCTTCGAACAGAACTGGGTGCAAACCAATCCCGGCGATGGCTGGTTCACCTACTTCCGCTTTTATGCGCCGACCGAAGCTTTCTTCGACAAGTCCTGGACGCTGGGCGATATCGAAAAGGTCAAATGAGTACCGGTCCCATGACCGCACTGGCGCAGGTTCTAGCCCTGGAACAACGCATGAGCCGCTCGATCATCGGTCAGGAGCGGGTCGTGCGCAGTATTCTGCTGTGCCTGTTATGCGATTCCAACCTGCTGCTTGAAGGCATGCCCGGGCTAGCCAAGACCCGTGCCATACGCAGCCTGGCCAATAATCTGGATGCGAGCTTCCGGCGCATCCAGTTCACCCCGGACCTGCTTCCTGCCGACATCACAGGCTCGGAAATCTACGTGCCGGATGCGGCCTCGCTGGAGGCCGCGTTCCAGTTCCGACAGGGGCCGGTGTTCGGCAACCTGGTGCTGGTGGACGAGATCAATCGAGCCCCGGCCAAAGTACAGTCGGCGTTGTTGGAGGCCATGGAGGAACGGCAGATTACCGTCTCCGGCAAGACCTATCGGCTGCCCCGACTGTTCATGGCCCTGGCCACACAGAACCCGGTGGAGCAGGAGGGCACCTATAATTTGCCAGAGGCGCAACTCGACCGCTTTCTGATGAAGATTCAGGTCGATTACCCGTCGGCAGACAGCGAAAAAGGCATCCTCGACCTGGTCCGCGGTGAACAACAGCGCTCTTACGCCGAAGCCGAATCTGCGTCCGACGAAGTAACGGCGAGCGAGGCACCCGAGCGACTCTCGGTGGAGGTGGTGTACCAAGCCTGGCGCGCGGTGGCTGAAATCCACGTCAGCGAGCCGATCAAGGACTACATCGTCGGCATCGTCCAGGCCAGCCGCTATCCCGGGCAGCACGATGAGGAACTTGCACAATGGCTGTCGATCGGGGGCAGCCCGCGAGCCACCCTTGGACTGGAACGTGCCGCGCGGGCTCACGCCTGGCTGGCAGGTCGAGATTATGTCGACGATGGTGACGTGCGCGCGGTAGCCCATGACGTTTTGCGCCACCGTCTGGTGCTGTCGTTTCAGGCGGCAGCCTCGGGAGTGACGGTCGAACAGGCGATTGACCGGATCCTGAGTCTCGTCATTGCGGGTTGATACCGATGAAAACCGATGAGGGTGTCTACGTCGACCTGGAGGAATTGATCGCCTACGGCGCGGTGACCCAACAGATGGCCGTCAGCTTCTCACGGGTGAGCAATAACCTGCAGCTGGGTAATCGGCCGTCGCGCCTGAATGGTCGCGGGGGGGCATTCGATCAGATCAGGCCCTACCTGCAAGGCGATGACGTGCGCGACATCGACTGGAACGTTACCGCGCGCATGGGCGGTGCACCCTTCGTACGGGTCTTCAACGAGGAGCGGCAGCGCACGCTGCTGGTACTGGTCGATCAGAGCAGCGATATGTTCTTCGGCACCCGCGTACAGCTCAAGTCGGTGCTGGCGGCCAGGACCGCCGCGCAGTTGCTTTGGCTCGCGCAACATCGTAAACAGCCCTTCGGCGTCGTCATCGCCAGCGAGCAGCAGGTCTTCAGTTGTCCACCACGCCAGCACCGAGGGCACTTGATCCACGTATTCGCGCAACTGGTGCACGCTAACCGTGCGCTGGCTGCCGACGCTGGCGAGACTCACGCGGTGGCGCAGATTCCACTGGCCTTGCGCCGGCTGCTCCGACTGGTGTCCCGTGATGCCCTCGTAGTCCTAATCAGCGATTTCCACAATTTCCACGACGAAGCCTGGTTGCTGGTCGACGAAATCGCCGCCCGGACACAGGCCTTGGCGATTCCGGTCTTCGACGGAATCATCGACAAATGGCCGAAGCAGGGACAGTTCCTGGCCACCTACGGCGGCATCACGGCAGAATTACGTTTTTCCTCCGGCCAGCAGCGCCAGGGTATCGAGAACCGCGCCCGACGTAATCTTTCTGTACTGGAGGCGCGCCTCGCCCAGGCGGGGATGGGGGTGTCGCCGTTTTGCACCTATGAGTCGGCGCAGACCCAATTGAGTAGGGCGCTGAGCCTGGTGGGCGGTGGAAGATGAGTACGCCGATGCGCAGCGAAGTGCCTGGAATGGACTTGCCTGACCTGGCTGAGCTGGTTATGCCCACGCCGGTGAGCCTGTTTCCGCAGACCCTGGCCTGGCAGTTGCTGCTCGCTGCCATCGTGCTCGTGCTGTTGATTTACCTGCTTGTGCATTACCGTCGCTATGTGCGTCGACGTTGGCGACGCCAAGCGGTAAGTCTGGCATCGGCGGCGCGAGTAAGTGGCAGCAGCAATGACTGGTTCGTACTGATCAAGCGCGTGTGCCTGCTGCACATGCCCCGCGGGCAAGTGGCGGCGCTTGACGATGACGCAGTATTGGCGCGTCTGACAATGCTGGATGAATCTGCACGCCAGGCGTTGCTCGACCGTCATTATCGGCACGCAGATCGGTTGACCGATTCGACCAACGAGAAGGTGGCCGACGCGTTTGACCACTGGCTCAAGGGGCTGCCTGATGCTCGATAGCGTGTTGGCGCTGCTGCACAGGCTCACATTCGAATGGCCGTTAATGTGGCTGGCGCTGCCGATGCCACTTCTGGTTCGACTGCTGCCGGCGCCACGCCTTGTCCACCGTGACAGTGTGCGCGTGCCCAACCTTGCGAATCTGTTGGGGCCTGATCAACGACCTGCCTCCGTGCCTGGGCAGGATCGGCTTCTCTGGGCCGCGTTTGCTTTCTTCTGGTGCTGCCTGGTGTTTGCCACCACTCGCCCGCAGTTGCTCATGCCAGCCAGTTACCGCGAGGTCCCGGTGCGTGATCTGGTGCTGGTTCTGGACGTTTCGGCATCCATGGCCACCGAGGACATGCAAGACGGCAAGGGTGGCAGGATCACCCGCATGGCTGCTTTGCAGGAGGCGGTGCGCGCCTTTATCGAGGCACGCAAGGACGACAACATTGGCCTGATCGTTTTCGGTAGCCAGGCCTATCCGTTCGCGCCGCTAAGTCGCGATCACCGCGTACTGTTGGAGCGTGTGGACGAGTTGAAACCGGCCATGGCAGGGCCACAGACCAGTATCGGCGACGCGCTTGGCAGTACGGTGAAGCTGTTCCGCAATGTGCCAGCTTCGGGTGAGGGCATGGAGCGCGTGGTGGTACTGCTGACCGATGGTAAGGACACCTCATCGGTATTGCCCCCCGAGGTGGCCATTCGCCTGGCCCGTAAGGAACACGTGAGCATCCATACCATTGCACTCAGCGAGGGCACGGATGAAGGCAGCGACTCGCAATTGTTGCGCAGGATCGCCAGCGAGACGGGGGGCACCTTCCACATTGCCAGCCAGAGTGCCCGATCGCTGCAGGAGGTTTATGCCAACCTTGACCGCATTACCCCACGCAAAGTGCGCAAGCTGGGCTGGTCCTACCGCCAGCCGCTGTACTGCTATCCATTGCTGGCGGCGTTGGGTGGCCTCGGCTTGATCGTCTTGCGGCTGAGGCGAAAGCGAGGCGGGCATGACTGACCTGCATTTCCTGCGTCCCTGGTGGTTGCTCGGCGTCGTGCTCTGCGCCCTGTTGACCGTCGTCGCTCGACGGCGACGTACCGGCCGTTCGCAATGGCATCAGGTACTGGACGCCAAACTCGCCAGCGCACTGATCCGGGCCCACACAGGCCGCTATAGTGTGGGTACGGTTGAACTACTGGGGCTGCTGGTTTGCCTCGGACTGCTGGCCTTGGCTGGACCGACCTGGAGCAAGCAGTTGCCGGACGAACTCAAGGACCAGGCGGCGGTAGTCATTGTGTTGGGCAACGGCAACAGCATGTATGCCGGGGACATTGCTCCCAATCGCAACCGCGCGGCCAAGGGCAAGATCGAGGGCCTGCGGCGCCTGATGCCGCAAGCTACGTTCAGTGTGATCGCCTATGCCGGTACCGCTCACCTGGTGATCCCTGCGACCCGTGACGACAGCTTCTTCGAGCTGTTTCTCAACCCTCTGGAACCGGACATCATGCCGGCCAATACGCTGGCAAACTCCGGCCTAAGCATGGCCCTCGACCTGGCGCGGCAGGCCGCTGCCAGCGCCAGCATGCCGGCTAATATCGTTCTGATCACAGATCGTCTGTCTGCCCAGGAGCGCGATGATCTCGAGGCGTTCTACAAGGATTTTACCTCCATCGAAGTGTTGGTCGTTGGCACCGCAGAGGGAGGCCCCCTGCGCTTCGCTCCGGCGAATATGGCACCGTCGGAAACGGGAGTTTCGCTGGACTACTTCGCCGCTCTGAAGGCAGAAGGCATGCCTGTCACGGGAATTGGCAGTGACGATCAGGACCTGACCTGGCTGCAACAGAACATTCGCCGCACTCTGACCCGGACGCACAACGGTGATAACCAATGGCACTGGCAGGATAGCGGCTACTGGCTGGTACTTGCCATGTTGCCGTTGGGACTGCTGCTGCAGCGCCAACTACGCGCGCTCAGCTTCTTTCTGCCTTGGGTGCTGCTGACGGGGGCGTACACCCCCGATGCCCGTGCGGACTGGCAGGATCTGTGGTGGACTGCCGATCAGCAGGGCCAGCAGGCAATGGACAACGGGGATTACGCACGCGCGGCGCAGCGCTTTACTGATCCTTACCGTAAGGGGCGGGCCTATTATTTGGCCAAGGACTATCCCCAGGCTGCCGCGGCGTTCAGCCAGGTTCAAACGGCACAGGGATACTTCTATCTTGGCAACAGCCTGGCCCAGCAGCAGCGCTACCAGGCAGCGCTCAGTTCCTACCGCCAGGCTTTGTTCCTGAAAAGCGATTTCGTCGAGGCTCGCGATAACGCCAAGGCGATGCAGGCACTGCTGGACGAGTTGGCGAAACATCCTGGTGAGCGGCAAAAAGCACAGCCCGGTGACAATGACTTTAGCTCCATTCGCATCGACCTCCAGCCTCGACAAATCTCGCAGGGTGCTGGCCCCATCGCGCACACCATGAGCGATGGTGAGTTGAACCAGTGGATGGCCAACGTGAAGTCATCGCCAAGGGATATGCTCAAAGCGCTGTTCCTGTTACAGACACAGGAACGCTACCAGCAGGAGGGGCGCTGATGTCCAGGTGGTTGTTGGCCGTCGCGACGTTGTTTGTGTCATCCATGTTGGCCGCCGCAACACTTCCTGCGTGGCAGGCTACAGTGGACATACAGCCGCTTGGCATGGCGAAGTTGCCGGACGTTGTGGTGCCCAAACAGAGCGTGATATTAAAAGTCACTGTGTGGATGCCGGAGAAGGTCAATTGGTATCCGCGCTATCCGCAGTGGGACATGCCCGGTGCAGTCCTGTTGCCGCTGCTGATGTTGTCGCCGACAATTGAACGCGAACAGGCCGGCTCCACTCAGCGGGGCGCGACCCAGAATTACCTGCTCACACCGCTGGCGGAAGGCACCCTGCGACTGGCGCCGACGCAGATCACGGTTTACCCGGATTTAGCGGATTCGCCCGTCTTGCCGTTCGCGCCTATGCAATTGCAGGTGGCGTTGCCAAACGCTGCCGGCTCAATCGAACAGTTCCTCCCGGCAACGGCCCTCAAGGCCACCCAGCAGTTCTATTTGCAGACGGGTGAAAATGAGCCGCAGGAGGTTGCCCCGGGTAATCTGGACCAGTTGATGCTGCAAAACGGACAGGTACTTGAACGCCGAATTACTATCGAAGCTCAGGGCATCCAAGGTAACCAGATCCCACCACTGCCTGTCGATGGCGATTCGCTGCAGCATCAGGCGCAAGCGCTCGACCTGAACAATTATGGCGATTTCACAGGTGGCAGGCGTATCGAACACTGGTTTTATGCACCTGGGGAGCAAAATCGCATCCAGCTGCGACCCCTCGCGGTCCGCTGGTACGATCTGGGCTCGGGTACATTCAAAACCGAGCATTTGGCCGGGAGCACGATTCACGCGGTGGCGCACGAACAAGTTGATTCGCGGCTGCGGCTTTCCTGGTGGGAACGACTGACACTGCTGTCGTCGCGGCAGATGGTCGTGTTACTTGCAATCTGCGTCTTATTGGTCGCTATCATCCGTTATCGGCGATTCATTCTATTTGCTTTGCAGCATGGGATGAACAGTGGCCGTCGCTGGGTGCGTGAGACCGAGGGTTTTCAGTTCCTCAAACTGTGCGGTTACATCGGCGTATGCGGCTTGGGCAACGGCGGCGCACAGCATGCTCTCCAGCATTGGTTACAGGGCGGGGTCGTTGGTGAGCATCTGGAAAGCTGCGAAGCTATTCAGCGATTGAATAGGAGTCGGTACGGTGTGCAAATTTCGAAGATGCCGTCACGCTTGGACGTTCTCGGTGAATTGCTGATCCTGCGTCGTCGACTTGAGACCGTTGGTAGAACCCCGCTCAGGAGTCGATACGACTTACCTGGGCTGGAATGCTGACTCTCCTGGCGTTACGCATGTTCGCCCCGGCCTCGAACGCGGTAGAGGGATAATATGAGGCGCTAGCGTTCCGCGCCGACAGAGCAGAGTAGGAGATGGAGGACACTCGAGTGTTGACGCCAATGTCGAATTGACCCATCTGCTGACGCAAGACTACCTCACCTTTAAATCGGCACAACTCCAGTAAAGGTAGTCGTTCGCGAGGAGTCTGACCGGGTCAATGAGATCTTGGCAACTGGGTCAATTTGGCGTCGGCGCCTACACTACCATTGGCTAAAGGCAGAGTTCGGCTAGATGCATCGGTGGCTAGGTCCGGGTTTACGGGAATTATCTCGAATTATCTCGCCAACTATAATTGGTCATTTTTTAACCAGGGAAGCGTTACTGCCTCTACTTTCAACCCTCTGCCAACATAAGGCCGAAAGATCTCGCCGAGCGGCAACCGCCAGATCCGGTGGAACCTATATTCCGGATGCTAGAAACTGGTAAGGGGTGAACAGCGATGAAGATCACTGGACGAGTCGAGATTGAGGCAGTCACTGATGTACAGTGCGACGTTTGCCGGTGCTCAACCCGTTTAGATACTGGTGGGCTTCAGTTCGCCACTGTTCAAACGCACTGGGGGTTCGGTACCAAGCATGACGGCGAGCGCTATGAACTTCATCTCTGTGAAAAACTGCTTCTTCGGAACGGTTGCCTACCTCAAGCAAGAGCGGTGCATACAGAATCTTTTCGATCAGAATGACCAGACATCAACCGCTGATGATTTTGGTTTGATCGCCAGAAATGATTTTTTCGGTGACTCCCACTAGGAAGGGGCGTCGCCTGCGTAGAATGCGGAGCTGAGTCCCATCACTTGGGCTTCTTGGGCGTTGGCGGTGCTGGTACCAAATCCATGCAGTCATGGAACGCTCTAGTCGGATCTTCGATCTGTCGCCTTTGGCACCGGCAGTCGGCGGGCTGGTTTATTGGGGGGAGCGTGCACCTGGTGACAGATCGATAATGCTTCAATGCGGACCGCTCACTTTCGGTGAGAGCCGAATCAAAAACCTTCGCGATCACCCGATGTCCGGTCTGCATGAGTAAGTTTCACCACGTTCGACTTCATCTCGTCTGGCAGCTCAAATGGGCACCGAAGGTCCAGATGGGTACCAGGGCGGCTTGTTTATCGCCTGCAGATGCTGCTCTTCGACTTCCTTCAAATTGCTGAAATACGCGCTGGAACAATACGCCCGACTGAGATCAGTGCGCACCCTTTTGCGGTTTTCGTAACCCCGAAGGCTTGTGACAATCTTTATTGTTTGCAATTGAGCCATTTATTTGGAGATATGGAGATTTGTGACAAACTTTATTTTCAAAGTGCTAGCTCAGTAATGCCATACAGGCCGCGGATTACGCAGGGGGTTGTGACAATCTTTATTGTTTCGTCACACTTTGGTTTTAGAGAATTAAAACTGTCGCAGGGGCCGGTGAGGTCTGTCTGTTAGCGCTGATGCGATTTTAACCCAGGGGCTGATTTTAACTGACCCAAATGCAGCTTCTGATATCCCGCGAAGGCTATCGTTTGCTGAGTACCCGGTTGGGGCAATGAATTCCGGTAACCTGGTCAAAATCGCATCAGCGTTAACAGCTCAGGAGTTCTTCGAGAGGTTCGAATTCACTCATAGCTATGTAAGCAACCCCGGCGAGTTTATTTGCGAATGCCGATGGTGCTAGATAATACGCGCATCGGTGCAAGGTCGACTGTCCAAATACAGTTGTTTGAACTGCGCACAGTCCAAGGCTTTAGCGAACAGCCACCCCTGCACATACTGAACCTTATTCGCGCGCAAATAGTTGAGCTGCGCCGGTGTCTCGACGCCTTCTGCTATGAGCGTCAGCCGCAACGCGTGGCCCATCTGAATAACGTGAGTGACCAGGAGGGTCTTGTCCTCTGCTTCACCGATCTGTTCTACAAAGGATCGGTCAATCTTGAGGACATCCAGCGGCAATTGCTGCAAGTACTGCAAACTCGAGTAGCCGGTGCCGAAGTCATCCAGTGCGACAATAAACCCGGCATTTCGCGCGCGCTCCAGTGTGATTTTTGCCGGCGCGAGGTCGATGATGCTGCGCTCTGTCACTTCGAGCCATATCTGAGCGGGCTGCACGTCGAGGCGACGGATTTCATTCAACAGCGTCGGTATCAGCCGTCCGGAACACACGTCGGCGGCAGCCAGGTTCAAGGCCACGTGCAGCGAACGGTCACTGGCCAGCATCGCTCCAAGGTCTTCGAAAACGCTGTTGATCACTTGGTCAGTGATCGCTTCAATCAAACCGCTGGACTCTGCTAAGGGAATGAACACGTCAGGATAGACCAACGTCCCGTTGGGTTGTCGCCAGCGGACCAGCGCTTCGACGCCGATGCATCGCTGCGTTTCGATTTCAATGATTGGCTGGTAGTGAACAAAGAACTCGTGCCGCTGCACGGCGCGCTCCAACGCAGCCAGCGGAGACAGCTTGCGACGCCACCAGCGCAACGTGACAAACACCAGACCTACTGCAGCGGCAAGACCGATCGGCAGTAGATAGAGGAAGTGTTGCCAGAGGCTGCGCAGCAGCTCCTGTCGCGGGATCGCGGCGATTACGGTGAAATTGCCCTGGGCCACAAGCGTATAGAGAAAGCCGTCCTTCAGGCCATGAGTCGGACCTTTATGCACCAAGGCGAGGAAGCTCGCCATGTTCGAGTCTGCCGAGCCCAGCAAGCGGCCCTGCCTGGTACCGACTGCCAGTCTGACGCCTTCATCCAGCAGGATCTCGCGAAACTGTTCCGGGTCGACAAGCACATGGAACGCTGCGAACTGCAACGCCAGCATCGGCTTGATCAGGTCGTTGTCGTCATGCGCATCAATGGACACTTTCACCCCGTCCTCAGTGACGAAATCCTCCGCCCATTTTTTCGAGCGAGACGGTGTGGCCCCCCAGGAGGTGCAGGCGAACACATCCTCTTCGTAGCCTACCGCCTCGACCGAAAAGGAATTCATGGCGATCATGCGCATCTGCTCGATGCCTTGTGGCGAGCATGGTTCGAGGTCAGTGAGGGCGATGTTTTTCAGGGCCTGGGAGGCCTGTGTGAATGTTTGGCTGGCGCGATCATTGGCAATCGCAGCGAGCGTTTGGAGCCGGTCGTGAGCGGCGTAAATCGACAGCATCCAGCCAGCCGCGAAGGTTATGCCTAACGGAACGATCACCGCAAGGGCGGCCAGCAGTATTCCCCGCCGCATGATCTTTGAACGCTTCATTTCACCGCCTGAGAGTTCTGGCCCGTGACGTGTCTTCGCGATTGCTCGACGTGTCGTTTGCTCGGTACCTACTGCTGCTTGTAGCGTGGAATCGAGGGAGAATCAACAGGCCAGCCGGTTAGTTGAAAGACTGTAGATGTGCATAAATGCCGTATTCTCATCCTAAGGTTTTTAGGCCGTGGGCGGGTACGATTCCATACGATTGCGCCCGCCCTGCTGGGCTCGGTGGGGGCACGTTGACTGTAATGCTCCAGTCCTGATGACCGTGGTCATGCCATTGGCGCATCTGTCGGCAGGCTTCGTCGATCGCGCAATCACCAATAGGGATGATCAGGCCGGTTCTTTGCGCGAGTGGTGAGAAACGG
Source organism: Pseudomonas sp. NFX224 (assembly GCF_048565165.1). Classification (NCBI taxonomy): domain Bacteria; kingdom Pseudomonadati; phylum Pseudomonadota; class Gammaproteobacteria; order Pseudomonadales; family Pseudomonadaceae; genus Pseudomonas; species Pseudomonas sp. NFX224. Next base: position 3,060,995 of record NZ_CP183416.1, read on the forward strand.
TCTGGTGGAACCGGACCGTGATCCGGGCTTTGCCAGCGTAACCTCGACCCCGATCATCGGGCCATTGGGTGCGAGCATTTCAGGTGGGTAATGCAGAGGGAATTCACCTCGACCGAGCGCCTGGCGATTTCCCTGGCGTGGTACATCGCGGCATCCGCATTGACCATCAGATCGTGTGAGGTAACACCATCATTGGCGAACAAGGCAATATCAATGCTGGCTGATATGTGCAGGTTGTTGCGGGCGATGCTGAAGGGGGTGCAATGGACTCAATCAGCCTTTGCCCCAGTATCGAAGCATCTTCGGGCTCACCCGGATTAATTAATAAGACAAACTTGTCACTACTCAGATGCGGCGCAGTGTCTACGCTGCGTTTGGCGTCGAGGGTCCGTCGCGAGACTGCGATCAGCAAAAGATCACGAATGTGATTTCCGTAAGTGTCGTTGATGGCCTTGAGGCCATCAAGTGGCACTCAATCAGAGCAAAAGCACTGATCCCACCGAGAAAAAACCGGCCATTTCCACAACCTGGCTGAAATCCTCGCGGGTATCGTGACGGATGGATCTGACGACGAGTAATCCAGTCCAGCAAAGAACACGGATCCAGCCGCGGGGGATTCTTAAAAAACTCCATTCGCTGACGGTCTGACACGCTCTGCAGGAGCAGGACTGTGTGCCGATACGATAGTTTCTGCTACCAACCGTGTAGCACTCGGTAACATCCAGCCCTGTTGCGGTGCGTCTTTTCACTGACGTACCGGCGCCCGCCCCGCGCTGCAAGACGCACTCACCATGGCATAGTTTGTGCGTCTAATCGCACTCCAATCCTGTCTGAAACCGCCATGCGCCCAAAGGAACTCAAACTCTGGACCACCGGTGTCGCCCACCTGCTTGACCTACCTGCAGGGCATGCGCGGTTATCGGCGCTGAGCCATTGGTTGCGCCAGGTGTGTCCGGTCGATCATTTCGTCCTGTTTGTCTACGAAGGCAATCACCGACCGTTGGCGCTGTTCGACACCTTTGCCGCCGACAAGCGTGCGGTGTATGTCGATGACTACCAGTGCGGTCCGTATCTGCTCGATCCGTTCTACCTCGCCTGCACCCGCGGACAAGCGGCAGGACTGTGGCGCTTGCGCCAGTTCGCGCCCGACCACTTCTACCTCGGCGAGTACTACCTGACTTATTACCAGCAGACCGGCCTGGCCGAAGAAGTGGCATTTTTTGTCGAACTCGGCGACAACGCCATGGCCGTTCTATCGCTGATGCGCTCCTCTGCCAGTTGCGCGTTCAGTCGTGACGAAATGCAGTTGATCGAGTGCGCACAGGCAGTCGTCGAACAAGTGGTCAACGAAGCCTGGCGCTTGCGTCAAGCGCAACAGCCGCGTCCGGCACAAGACCTCGACTTCAAGATCCGCGAAGCTTTCGATCAGTTCGGTGCGCACATTCTTACCGGCCGCGAGCAGGAAGTGGTGCAGTTGCTGCTGCGCGGTCACTCCAGTGCCTCGGTGGCCGAGCAACTGAGCATCAGCCCCGGCACGGTGAAGATTCACCGTAAGAACATGTACGCCAAGCTCGGCATCGGCAGCCAGTCCGAGTTGCTTGGGCTGTTTATCCGCGATCTCACAGAAAATCAGCTGCAATCTTCAAGCGACAAGCTGCAAGAAAACCGTAGTCGCACCGTCAATTTGTAACGTGCCACTGGCAGCTTGAAGCGGACCCTATCCCCCAAGGGATATATACAGCGCAAAACCGCGATTGCTAGTTTGGCTCCCGACGCAATGATTGATCACTGCAAGGGGAGCCGCACCGTGAATGACCAACAGTCAAACGATATTGAATTCTGCAATGTGGTCAAACGCTATGGCGAGGTGCCGGCCGTCAATGGCCTGAATTTCGCCGTGCGTCGTGGCTCATTCCATTCTTTCCTCGGTGGCTCGGGCTGCGGCAAAACCACGACCCTGCGCATGATCGCCGGCTTCGAACAGCCCACCAGCGGCGAAGTTCGTCTGGCTGGTAAAAGCGTGGCCGGTGTGCCGGCGTTCGAGCGGCCGGTGAACATGGTGTTCCAGCATTACGCGTTGTTCCCGCATTTGACCGTGGCGCAGAACATTGCCTATGGCCTGCGCTATCGCACGCCGCGCCCGGATAAAAAACAGCAACTTCGCATGGCCGATGAAGCGCTGGAGATGGTGCGCCTGAGCGGTTTTGGCCAGCGCAAGCCGAGTGAACTGTCCGGCGGCCAGCAGCAGCGCGTCGCCCTCGCTCGCGCCTTGGTCAACAAGCCGACGGTATTGCTGCTCGATGAGCCGCTGGCCGCGCTGGACCGCAAGCTGCGCAAGGAGATGCAATCGGAGTTGCTGCGTCTGCAGCGCGAGGTCGGCATCACCTTCGTGCTGGTCACCCACGATCAGGAAGAAGCCTTGTCGATGAGCGACAGCATCAGCGTGATGCACAACGGTTCGATCATCCAGACCGCCACCCCTGAACAACTCTATGAAGCGCCGGCGAGTCGTTACGTGGCCGACTTTATCGGCGAGTCCAACCTGTTCGACGGCACTGTGCGCCAGCTCAATGGCAACTCCGTGGTGCTACGCACCGAGCAGGGCCTGGAGCTGATCAGCCCCCTCACTCCCACCGGCAAGGGCCTGAGCACCAACGCGGCCGGGTGCATCGCGGTGCGCCCGGAGCTGATCAGCATCGCCAGCGCCAATACCGAGATGAGCCGCGAAGTGAAGCTGCAAGGCTGCGTCGAAGATCGCATTTACCTGGGCAATTCCACCGAATACCGAGTGCGCACCCAGGCCTTCGGCGTGGTCTGCGTGCGGGTGCCGCGCCAGCAGGATCACGGTGCCAATGCATTCGAACACGGCGCAGCGGTTCGCGTCGGCTGGGATCACGCCAATGGCCTGGCCATGGCGTTGTAAATCATCGATTCGTTTCATCAACCGGATGGGAGCGTGCTATGGACCAGAAGACTTTTATAAAAACCCTGCGCAGCTGGCAGAACGGCTCGATCAGTCGTCGCGAGTTCCTTGGCCGCACCGGCCTTGGGATCGCCGCCGCCGTGGTCGCCACCAACATGCCCGGCCTGCTGACCTCCAGCGCCGAGGCCGCCGAACAAGCCAAGCTGGGTGATCGCCTGTCGCTGGCGACCTGGCCGAACTACCACAGTCAGGAAAACCTCGACACCTTCGCCAAGACCACTGGCGCCCGGGTGTCGATGAGTGTGTTTGGTTCCAACGAAGAAATGCTCGCTAAATTGCAGGCCGGCGGCAGTGGCTGGGACGTGCTGGTACCGACCAACTACACCATCAGCACCTACGTTGGCCTGGGGCTGATCGAGCCGCTGGACTTGTCGCGCATCCCCAACTTCGACGCCTCGGCGTTCCAGCAGAAGTTCATGGCCCAGGGCACGGTGGACGGCAAGGTCTATGCGGTGCCGAAAAACTGGGGCACCACCGGCATGCTCTACGACACCGGCAAACTGAAAAACGGCCCGACCAGTTGGAAGGAGTTCTGGGCCGCCGCTCAAGGCCCGGCCAGCGGCCGCACGATGGTCCATGACTATCAGTTGACCGCCATCGGCAACGCGCTGAAAAGTTTCGGCTATAGCTTCAATTCCCTGGACCCGAAAGAGCTGGCCGACGCGGAAAAGCTGCTGATCGAGGTCAAGCCGCACCTGTTCGCGATCAACTCCGACATCCAGCCGTCGATGCGCAGCGGCGATGCCTGGCTGGCGATGTCCTGGACCGGCGATGCCTCGCAACTGCACCGCGACAACGCGCAAATGCAGTTCGAACTGGGCAAGGAGGGTGGCGAGTTGTGGAGTGACTTCTTCGCGATTCCGAAAAGCTCAGAGCACAAGGACGCGGCCTACGCGTTCATCAACTACCTGCTCGACCCGCAGCACAACAAGCTGGAAGTGCTAAGCCACGGCTACCCGAGCGGCGACAAGCGTGTCGACGCGCTACTGCCGGTGGCGATGCTCGACGATCCGATCATGTACCCGGCCGCCGAGGCCCTGAGCCCGCTGGAGTTCGGTGCCGCCGCGACGCTGACCAGTCCGGCGCGCGCCGAACTGATGGCGCGTTTCAAGTCTGCCTGATCGCCTGACCATGGCCAATGAGGAGTCACCCATGAATGCCGCCGCCCACCCGCAAACGGTGCAGCCGGGCGATGCCCTGTCGGTCGAGGTTCGCCAACGGCGCAGCCTCGGCCGGCGCATCAGCCTGCTGATGCTCTTGCCTTCGACCCTGTGGTTCCTGCTGCTGTTGTTGATGCCGCTGGTGATCATCCTGGTTTTCAGTTTCGGCGAGCGCAGCGCCGTGGGTGGTTACGCCGGTGGCTTCACCCTGGCCAACTACCTGAACCTCGGTTCTCGCGGCGCGGCGTTCAGTAATACGCTGATGCTGGCGCCGCTGGGCACCCTGGTGTGCCTGGTGGCGGCCTATCCGCTGGCGTACTTTCTTGCGGTCAAGGTCAGCAGGAATCGCTCGCTGCTGCTGACCCTGGTGATCGTGCCGTTCTGGACCAGTTTCCTGATCCGCACCTACGCATGGATTTTCATCCTCAGCGGCAAGGGCATTCCGGCGCTGCTGGCCAGCCTGGGGCTTGAGGACGTGCGGCTGATCAACACGCCGTGGGCGGTACTGATCGGCATCGTCTACGGCTACCTGCCGCTGATGGTGTTCCCGATCTACGTCAGCCTGGAAAAGCTCGACAAGCGCCTGCTTGAAGCCTCGGCGGACCTAGGCGCCAGCGCCTTCGAAAGCTTCCGCCGCATTACCCTGCCGCTGTCCGCACCGGGGATCATCACCGGGGTGATGCTGGTGTTCATCCTGTTGATGGGCGAGTTCCTGATCCCGGCCATTCTCGGCGGCGGCAAGGTGTTCTTTGTCGGCAACGCACTGGTCGACCTGTTCCTGCAATCGCGCAACTGGCCGTTCGGCAGTGCGCTGGCCATGACGCTGGTGGCGATGATGCTGCTGATAATTGGCGTGTACTTGAAACTGGTGGCGCGCTACGGCGGCCGCCCTGCCGACGGAGGTCTGTGACATGTGGCTGCGCAGCTATTCCACCTCGCTGTACCTGTTCCTCTACGCGCCGATTGCCCTGATCGTGCTGTTCAGCTTCAACGCCGGGCGCAGTGGCCTGGCGTTCCAGTGCTGCTCGGTGCAATGGTTCGGCACTGCGTTCGGCAACCCGTTCATCATGGAAGCACTGGGCAACAGTGCGCTGATCGCCTTCAGTTCTGCGCTGATCGCCACGCTGTTCGGCACCCTGGCGGTGTTCGGCTTGCAGCGCTGTGGCGCCAAAGTGCGCCTGCTGTTCGACGCGCTGACCTATTGCGCGATCATCGTGCCGGGCATCGTCATCGGTATCTCAACGCTGATCGCCTTCATCAGCCTATTCGACCTGATCAACCCGCTGCTGGCGAGCTGGCTGCCGACGGTGCCGAAGTTGAACATGGGTTTCTTCACCGTGATCGCCGCACACTCGCTGTTCACCATGGCCCTGGTGATGGTGATCGTGCGCAGCCGCGTCGACTCGCTGGACAAGGCCTTGCTCGAAGCTTCTGCCGACCTGTACGCGCCACCGATGGACACCTTCTGGCGAGTGACCCTGCCGCAGATAAGTCCGGCAATCATGGCCGGGTTCCTGTTGGCCTTCACCTTCAGCTTCGACGACTTCATCATCGCGTTCTTCGTCGCCGGCTCCGAAACGACGTTGCCGATCTACATCTTTTCCTCCATCCGCCGCGGCGTGACGCCGGAGATCAATGCGATTTCCACGGTGATCATCTGTGTGTCGCTGGCCCTGCTGTTCACTTCCCGCCATCTGCAAAACCGCCGCACCGGCGTCCAGGAGTCGCACCATGCGTGATCAGCTCTACATCAACGGCGAATGGGTCAGCCCGGACCTGGGCGGCTATCTGGACGTGATCGACCCGGCTACCGAGCAGGTCTTCCACCGGGTGGCGGCCGGCACAGAAGAAGACGTCGACCATGCCGTGCGCGCAGCCCGTCGCGCCTTCGATAATGGCTGGAGCCAGACCCGCGGCGCCGAGCGCGCGCAATGGCTGGAGGCATTGGCCGATGAACTGGAAACCGGCAAACAGGCACTCTCGGAACTGGAAGTGCATGACAACGGCAAACCCTTGCCTGAGGCGCAGTGGGACATCGGCGATGCCATCGCCTGCTTCCGTTACTACGCCGGTCTGGCTCGCGATCTGGACCAACAGCAGGATCAGCCGCTGGCCTTGCCGGATGAGCGTTTCCGTTGCCGCATCCGCCACGAACCGATTGGCGTGGCCGGGCAGATCATCCCCTGGAACTACCCGCTGCTGATGGCCGCATGGAAGGTTGCACCAGCCCTGGCCGCCGGGGCCACGGTGGTGTTGAAACCGTCCGAGCTGACGCCGCTGACCGCACTGGAACTGGCGGCCGCCGCCGACCGTATCGGCCTTCCCGCCGGGGTCTTGAACGTGGTCACCGGCCTCGGCGCCGACGCCGGCAGCCCGCTCACCGAGCATCCGGGTGTGGACAAACTGGCCTTCACCGGCAGCGTGCCCACCGGGGCGAAAATCATGTCGGCGGCGGCGCGGGACATCAAGAACATCAGCCTGGAACTGGGCGGTAAATCGGCCTTTATCGTGTTCGATGACGCTGATGTCGACGCGGCGGTGGAGTGGATTCTGTTCGGGATATTCTGGAACCAGGGTCAGGTGTGCAGCGCCACCTCACGCCTGCTGGTGCAGGAAAGCATCGCCCCGCGTCTGATCGAACGGCTGGTGGAAGAAACCCGCAAGATCAGCATCGGCCCCGGTATGCAGCCCGGGGTTCTGCTCGGGCCGCTGGTCAGCCAGGGCCAGTACGACAAGGTGCTCGGTTTTATCGACCAGGGCCTGGCCAGCGGCGCCCGTTTGCTCACCGGCGGACGCCGCCCGGCACATTTGAGTGAAGGCTACTTCGTCGAGCCGGCGATTTTCGATGAACCCGGTCACAGCAGCATTCTGTGGCGCGAGGAAGTGTTTGGCCCGGTGCTGTGCATCAAGCGTTTCAAGACCGAAGAGCAAGCGGTGCAAATGGCCAACGCAAGCCGCTTCGGCCTTGCCGCCGCGGTAATGAGCGCTGATTTGCAACGCACCGCCCGCGTCGCCAACCAGTTACGCGCGGGAATCATCTGGGTCAACTGCTCGCAGCCGACCTTCGTCGAAGCCCCGTGGGGCGGGATGAAACACAGCGGGATTGGCCGCGAGTTGGGGCAGTGGGGACTGCACAATTACCTGGAGGTGAAGCAAGTCACCGAGTACGTCAGTGACCAGGCGTGGGGCTGGTACCTGAAATAGGCGCTCTCAGATCAGCAGGCAGGAACCGACTGGCTGGCGATCGCGTTTGATCAGCGACAAACGATCGCCAGCAAGCTGGCTCCTACAACTTCTTTCTCCGTTCAGATACCAGCCCCACGACTCGCCGTTGTACCGGGTGATTCGCTTGGTGTCGGGTGGTCTGACTCGGGTGCGCGAGAGGGGACGCGAGCAACCCCGCTCTGCCGTTATTGGCTCAGCCGATTCAAACCTTCGAATTATCGATTTGTGGTGCTATCAATAGAACTTGAGTATGGGGCCCTTCCAACAACAAAAAGTAGAAGGCCCATCATGATCGCCCGATTCCATAATCCTGTTGATACACGTTTCGGTTGGGATAGCCTCCAAGAGCTTGCTTCAATTACCGAAAACCAGACTGTAGCCCTTGTGATTTTTCCCGAAGCACGAGAACTGGGACTCGTGGATCGTATTCAGGATCTGTTGGGTGACCGACTGGTGTACATCGTCGAAGATGTTCAACCCAACCCTGATGTAGCTCAACTGCGCAGCACCTATGAGCGGTTCTGGCAGGAGGCGGGGGAATGCCACGCCGTCATCGCCGTGGGGGGGGGTAGTGCGATCGACACCGCCAAAGCGCTCATCGTCGGCACTGAATCAGGCAGCTTTGATGAGTTGCTCGCTTTGTTGGCTGCGGGCAAACCCTTCGTTCCTGCCCGCAGCAAACAACTGATTGCGGCGCCCACCACGGCGGGTACCGGAAGTGAAGTCACACCATGGGCCACGATCTGGGACACCGAGAATCAAAAGAAATACTCCCTGCATCTGGACTGTACCTGGCCCAAGGTCGCCATTATCGACCCGAAGTTGATGCTGACGGTACCTGCCGGTGTCACCGTTTCTACCGGCCTTGACGCCCTGTCGCATGCGCTGGAGTCGATCTGGAACATTAACGCCAATCCGATTTCGGACACCTTCGCTATTTCCGCCATTGAGGACATCCTCGAGTGCCTGCCGCTGTTACGCCGTGACCTGACCAGTAAGGAACTGCGTTCACGAATGGCACTGGCCGCACTTAAAGCCGGGATGGCCTTCTCCAACACCAAGACTGCGTTGGCCCACTCCATTTCCTACGAGATGACTCTGCGCCACGGCCTGCCTCATGGCATCGCCTGCTCCTTCACCTTGCCGTTGGTCCTGGGCCTGGCTTGGGGGCATGACGAAGCGCGTGATCGGACCCTGCAACGCGTGTTCGGCAATGACCTCGCCCAAGCGCAGGCTCAACTTCGTGCCTTCCTGCACAGCCTCGATGTGAAAACCGAGTTTACCGACTACGGGGTCACGGCAAAGGAAGCCGAGGAGATGATTAATTTCGCCATGCAAGGCGCCCGAGGCAAGAACTTCATCGGCGCGAAAGCAGCCTAGCGGTTCTTTCTCGAAGCACTGTCGCGGCATGAGGGCCGCGACAATTTCCTACTGCACCAAGAGTGCACCCTCCGATTCCATACGGAGGGATCGAACAATAATAAGGAAAAGATCATGAATCGTGCCCAAACAATGCCAGGTCTTGCTACATCCACCTCGTCGTTCCGTGTGGCCCAGTGGCGCATGCTGCTGGCGGCCATGTTCTGTTATTTATTTTTCTACACCGGGAGGCAAACCTTTGGTTTTGCCATTCCAGGTATCCAGGCCGAGTTCGGATTTACCAAGGAACACCTTGGCTGGGCATCTGCCGCCATGCTTTGGGCTTATGCCATTGGCCAAGCCATCAACGGTAACCTTGCCGACAAGTTCGGCGGCCGACGCATCATGACGGCCGGCGCAGTGTTGTCCTGTGCGGCGAACTGGCTGACCAGTTTCGCCCAAGGGTTTACTGCGCTGATCCTGCCTTGGGGGATTAACGGCTACTTCCAGGCCTTGGGTTGGGCTCCGGGCAGTCGACTCATTTCCAATTGGTGGAGTGCCGGCGAGCGCGGAAAAGTCTATGGCTTCTATGTGTTCGCTGCGGGCTGCGCCTCGGTTCTATCTTATGTCACTTCCATCATCGTACTCGAAGTGCTGCAACTGGAGTGGCGCTGGATCTTCCGCTTGCCCGTGCTGCTGATGCTGGCGGGAGGCATTGTCTTCTACCTGGTGGCCCGTGAACGCCCACAGGACCTGGGTTTTGAACCGCTTGCCGACACAGGCGTGGCGAACGCAGATGACAAGAGTCACGAAGTCGCGCACGGTGAAACCGAAACCTCCGCGCAACGCTACAAAGCGGTGCTGAAGAATTTCCGCCTGATCATCGCTGCCGTTTCCCTGGGGTTTCAGAACGCCGCCCGCTATGGCTTGATTGTCTGGGTTCCGGTGCACTTTCTGGGCGCCAATTGGAAAAGCGGCGACAGCATGATCGATCCGAAGTGGATCACGGTAGCCTTGCCGGTTGGCATGGCCATCGGTGCCCTGAGCAACGGTTGGATCTCTGACAAGCTGTTTGGCTCCAAACGCTACTTGGCGATCATGCTTTACATGTTCCTTGGTGCCGGTACGAGCTTGTGGATGTGGACCCTGGCGCCACACAGCGCGACCGGTTTGGTGGCCTTATTCCTCTGCGGTTTCTTCGTCTACGGCCCGGCTTCCAGTTTCTGGGCGCTGTGTCCAGACTTGGTTGGAGCAAAACGAGCAGGCACAGCCACCGGGGTGATGAATTTTTCATCCTACCTGTTTGCGGGGCTGGCGGAGCCACTGATCGGGAGCATGCTTGATGCTACCGGCAATACCTCACTGATCTTCATCGTGGTCACCGCTGCCTGCCTGTGCAGTGCCACAGTGGCGCTGTTTATCCGACGTTGATTGCCTGGCGACAAATGCTTGAATTAAAGATGGCAAGCTCAGGAATAGGAACTTTATGTACCAGTACCATAAGTGGTTGCGTTCCTTTCATGCGGTGGCAAAAACCGGCAGCTTCACCCTTGCCGCCGAATACCTGAGCGTCGGGCAACCCACGGTCAGTGAGCAAGTCACTGCACTGGAAAAAAAGTTTTCCGTGGAATTGTTTCATCGCCGCGGCCGCTTTATCGAAATGAGTTGGGCCGGACACCAACTCTATGCGATCACCCAGGGGCTTTTCGGCCAAGAGGATGAAGCCGTGCAACTTCTGCAAAGTTTCAAACAACATAAATCTGGAATGCTGCGACTGGGTGCGGTTTCACCGCCCATCGCAATGAACCTGACTTACGAATTGATGCAGCGACATCCGGACATCGAGCTGGAAACCTCGTTCTCTCCCGAAAAAGAGACGCTGGATCGTCTCTTCAACTTTGATATCGATGTAGCGATTCTTGCTCTTTCGGAATTTGACCAGCGTTTTCACACTCAGCTTTACCGGCGCTGCCCGATCATCGCCGTTGTCCGCGACGATCATCCTTGGGCCAATCAGGAAGAAGTGCACATTAAGCAGATCAGCGCTGAAAGGTTAGTCCTTCGTGAACAAAGTTCGCGGACTCGCCAACTGGTGGAAGAAAGCTCCCAGCGTCTTGGTGTCGCCTTGAATTGCGTCATGCAATTGAACAGCCGTGAGGCGATCGTCCATGCCATCGCCAAGGGCATTGGAATTGGCTTCGTGTCTGCTGTCGAGTACGCCGAAACCCCCGGCACAAAACCGATCACCTTTGTGGATCACCCCTTTTTTATTGATTACCACCTGTGCTGCCTGGGTATTCGAAGGAATCGTCCAATGATCTCAGAGTTGTTCGAATCCAGCCCTACACCGACAACCTGATCCCGTAACGCGTTTGAACAATCAACAGGCCTACTTCTTGATGATGAGAGGGACGGTCTTCACATTCCCAAAAAATGGAGTCTTACCATGCATTACCAACAACCTTCCCAACTGCAAGCCGTGGTTCTGGACTGGGCTGGCACCGTCGTTGATTTTGGTTCCTTTGCACCGACGCAGATTTTTGTCGAAGCCTTCGCCGAGTTCGGCGTAGAAGTTTCCCTCGCAGAAGCCCGTGGACCGATGGGTATGGGCAAGTGGGATCACATCCGCACGCTGTGCAATGAGCCCCAGATCGCCGAACGTTACCATGCGGCCTTCGGACGCCTGCCGACCGATGACGATGTGACGGCCCTTTATGAGCGCTTCATGCCCTTGCAGATTGAAAAGATCGCCCTGCACTCGGCGTTGATTCCCGGTGCCCTCGATACGATCAATGCGTTGCGCGATAAGGGTCTGAAAATCGGTTCATGCTCCGGTTATCCGGCCGTAGTCATGGAGAAAGTGGTCGAGCTGGCACGCAAGAACGGCTATGTCACTGACCACGTCGTGGCGACTGACGAAGTCCCCAATGGCCGCCCGCACCCGGCCCAGGCGCTGGCCAACGTGATCGCACTGGGAATCAGCGACGTCGCCGCTTGCGTCAAGGTCGACGATACCTGGCCCGGCATTCTCGAAGGTCGCAGCGCGGGTATGTGGACCGTCGCGTTGACCTGCTCCGGCAATGCACTGGGCCTGACCTATGAAGAATTCAAGGATCTATCCCTGGAGGAACTGACCGAGGAACGCGCGCGTATCACCAAGATGTTCGAAGGTTCGCGTCCGCACTACCTGATCGACACCATCGTCGATCTCCCGGCCGTCATTGAAGACATCAATGCGCGTCTGGAACGTGGAGAAACGCCACAGGCTTCCTGAAGGATGCGATATTGAAGTGCCAAGCGGCCGTCTAACAGGATGGCTGCTTGATCTTAATAATCATAAGGTGCTATCGCCAGCGCAGGATTGACCCAGCTACCAAAGTTTCTCTGATCCAGGCTCCTATCTTGTGAACCATTACCCGTGCTGGATTTTTGCCGATAGGTGTTGGATCAGTGTGGTATCGGCCAATGGGTCAATTCGGCGTCAGCACCAACACCCTGATCTGGACCGGCTCCGACAGGTAGAGTCCAAAATTCAATCCAGTCCCCCTGCACCGCTGCCAACTATCCTCCGGCAGCGGTTTCAACTGCACAGCACGCATGCCCGACATATGAGCGAGTACGGAACGGCGCGAAATCCACCATAGGAATCGCCGCGCTACGGGGTAACGCGTGCCTAGCGCTTCAGCAATGCAGACCATTCATTGGCCTTATATGGTATGACTAAATAGATGTTTTGTGCGCTGCTATAGTCAAAATAATGGCCATTTGGCAGAGTTGCCAATCAAATAGTATTACTATAAGGTCGATTTCCTCAATGAATGGTTCTGGCGTTCACACGCCTGAGGCCACTCTAGAGGTGTTAGAACAAAAACAATTGGCGACCGCTTCTTGAGCCAGGAACTCCGGCTTGTTCGTCGCGTTACGCTCAAGCTCATTCCGTTTCTGATGCTGCCGTCGGTGCTTTATGTGCTTGTGGCCATCGGTCTGGGCCATCACAACGGATGACGCCGTGTTCGCCCCTGACGCCATCGGCACGCTTTAAAGGAGAGCCCCATGACTCAGATTTTCGGCCACAACTATATCGGCGGCCAACGCAGCGCCGACCGGCAACTGACTGACCACGCTATCAACTGATACCGACGCTTGTCGCTGCCACGGCCTTTCAGCGATGGCAGCTACGAGCGTACCTGTGCAATGCCTTACAACAATAATCAAAGGTGCACTATGACTACGGACTCCCTTGCAGCGACGCATTCGCCTGCGCAATCTCTGGACGAAGCCCTCTACCGAAAAGTGAACTGGCGGATTATCCCACTGTTCATCGTGTGTTTTCTGTTTGCCTACCTTGACCGAGTCAACATCAGTTTCGCCAAACTGCAGATGCAAAGTGATCTGGGGTTCAGCGATACGGTGTATGGCCTGGGCGCCAGTCTGTTCTTTGTTGGCTACTTCCTGTTTGAAGTACCCAGCAATGTTTTGCTGCACAAGATCGGCGCTCGCGTGTGGATCGCCCGCATCATGGTCACCTGGGGCATCACCTCGGCGTGCATGATGTTCGTGAACAGCGAGTTCTGGTTCTACACACTGCGGTTTTTGATCGGGGTCATGGAGGCCGGTTTCGTGCCCGGTGTTCTGTACTTCTTTACCCAGTGGTACCCAAGCAGTCGCAGGGCACGGGTCAATGCCTACTTCAAAAGTTCGATTTGTCTGTGCGGCATCATTGGCGGGCCGTTGGCTGGGCTTATTCTTCAGCACTTCGATGGTGTGTACGGCTTGGCCGGTTGGAAGTGGTTGTTTCTGCTGGAGGGCTTTCCTTCGGTGATCCTGGGCCTGGTCGTGCTGTGGCTGCTGAGCGATAGAATCGAAGATGCCCCCTGGCTGACGGCTGACGAGAAGCGGGTATTGCTGGCACACATGGCCAGTGAACCCAAGACCGAATCCTCCGGCGGCTTTGCCGATGTCTGGAGACAACCGACCACCTACGTGATGTCGGCCATTTATCTGTGCCTGGTAATGGCCCTCACCGGCCTGCTGTTTTGGATGCCGCAGCTGATCAAGACAGCCGGAGTAGCAGACACCTTCGATATTGGTTTGTTGACCATGATCCCGTACCTGGTAGCGGTCGTGGGTAACCTGATCATCGGCCGCAGCTCCGACCTACGCCGCGAACGTCGTTGGCACATGGCTGGCTGCGCCTTGCTGACTGCCGCTGGCTACCTGTTGTGTGCATGGTTCCCGGGGCAACTCTTGCCGCTGATGGTCGGCATGAGCATGGTGCTTACCGGGATCATTGCCTGGATGCCAATCTTCTGGACCATCCCTCCGCGTTTTCTCACCGGCCTGGCCGCCGCCGCGGGCATCGCCCTGATCAACTCCCTGGGGCAACTAGGCGGGATCATCGCGCCCTTCATGGTCGGAAGGATCAAGGATCTGAGCGGGAGTGCGACGCCCGCGTTGTATGTGTTGAGTGGCGTGTGCCTGGTGGCTACGGCCTTGGTGATCTGGGGCATTCCCGCCCGCTATTACCGTGTCAATCAATGAGCAATACCCACGGAGTGAACATGAAGCCAAATCTGCTGATCTTCAGCCGCGTGTCCTCGGAGCAAGTGCTGGCCGAGTTGGACGCCTCGTACAATGTTACCTACTGCGTCGATCCCCTTGGGGCAGACAAGGAGCGCTTCCTGTCGGCGCTCACTGAGGCCGATGCGTTGCTTGGCGCCAGTCTGAAACTGGATCGCACCCTGCTTGCACGTGCACTACGCCTGAAAGTGATCGCCAGCGTCTCGGCCGGGTACGACAATTACGATCTGGATTACTTGCGTGAGCGCAATATTCGCCTGACCAATACGCCGGACGCCGTAACCGAGACCACTGCCGACACGGCCTTCTTGCTGTTGATGATGGCGGCACGCCGGGCTCTGGAAATGGCCGATCTGGTGCGCCAAGGTAAATGGCAGGAGAAAAACATCGCCGACTCGCTATTTGGTACCGATGTCCACGGCAAGCGCTTGGGGATCATCGGCCTGGGCCGGATCGGCGCTGCAATCGCCAGGCGCGGGCACTTTGGCTTTGGCATGTCGATCCTGTACAGCGGCCAGTCCGATAAACCGGCGTTGGAGCATGAACTGGGCGCCCAACGAATGGCACTTGATCATTTGCTGGCTGAAGCCGATTTCATCTGCGTGTGCGTGCCCTTGTCAGATGCCACCCGGCATCTTATCGGGGCGCGGGAGTTTGCCCAGATGGGCGCGCAGAGTATCTTCCTCAACGTGTCCCGAGGCCAGGTAGTGGATGAGGCCGCGCTGATCGATGCGCTTCAAAAGCGCAAAATCCGTGCGGCGGCACTCGATGTATTTGCTCAGGAGCCATTGCCCGCGGATTCGCCGTTGCTAGCGTTGAATAATCTGTTGGCGCTGCCTCACATCGGTTCAGCAACCCGCGAGGCCCGGGCACTGATGGCACGCACGGCAGCGGCTAATCTGAAGTGTGCGCTTGAGGGAAAAATGCCACCAGATGCCGTGGTCTAGGATGACACCGGCGCAGGCTCTGAGCCGCGCAGGTGTAAGATTGGGTGTTTTCGTCACACCTTAAAAATCGCAGCCCCCGGGTTGCGATTTTTATTACCCGAATCGAGGACACACTCATGGACCGCTTCCAGGAAATGCAGGTCTTCGCTGCTGTCGCCCAGGACCAGGGATTTTCTGCTGCGGCGCGGCGGTTGGGCCTTTCGGCGGCCAGTGTCACCCGGGCGGTGGCCGCGCTTGAGAGGCGCATCGGCACGCAATTGCTCACCCGCACGACACGCAGTGTGCATCTGAGTGAGGCCGGTCAGCGTTATCTGGAAGATTGTCGGAGGATTCTTGCCGAGGTGCAGGAAGCCGAGGATTCGGCGGCGGGTAGTCACGCCCAGCCTCGTGGGCAACTGACGATCACCGCGCCGGTTTTGTTCGGTGAATTGTTTGTCACACCGTTGATGGTGGATTTTCTGACTCAGTTTCCGGACGTCATGATCAATGCGCTGCTGGTTGACCGGGTGGTGAGCGTGGTGGAGGAGGGCGTCGATGTGGCGGTGCGCATTGGCGATCTTCCCGATAGCAACCAGCATGCAATCCGCGTGGGTGAAGTGCGGCGAGTCATCGTTGCGTCACCGCAGTTTCTGGCGGCCAATGGTCGACCGACACATCCGCAAGATTTGGCTCAGGTACCGATCATTGCGACGTCGTCGATCGGTCAACAGAGAAGCTGGCCGTTCCTTGAAGGTGACGAGCCACTGAGTGTGCGCACTGAGCCGCGTCTGGTGGTGACGGCGAATCAGGCCGCGATTACCGCCGCGGCGCTTGGTCTGGGTTACACCCGAGTCTTGTCCTATCAAGTGGCGAGCAAGATTGCGACCGGGGAGCTGGAAATCGTTCTGGCCGAATTCGAAGTCCCGCCACTGCCAATCCACGTGGTTTACCAAGGGGGACGCAAAGCGCCGGCACGGGTCCGCAGTTTTGTCGACTTTACGGTGAAGGCACTCAGGGAGCATCCGGCCTTGCAGGACTGACCGGTTGTTTCACTGGGTGAAATAATGGATTGCGTTTGCTGGTTATTCTGTTGTTTCCGTGACTGGTAGAAGATGACTGCCATCGGTGCTGATCTCTCCCGAACAGCGCCACTCACTCGCGGAGTCGTCCATGCAAGCCATCAAACTCTACAACTTCCCACGTTCCGGCCACGCTCACCGCGTGGAACTGATGCTTTCGCTGCTGCAACTGCCGACTGACTTGATCTTCGTCGACCTCGCCAAGGGCGAACACAAGAAGCCCGAGTTCCTGGCGCTCAATGCGTTTGGTCAAGTGCCGGTGCTGGACGATCAGGGTGTCGTGTTGGCCGATTCCAATGCGATCCTGGTTTATCTGGCCCAAAAATATGGCAACGGTCGCTGGTTGCCTGCCGATCCGGTTGGCGCTGCAAAGGTGCAACGCTGGTTGTCCGCCGCCGCGGGTCCCATCGCTTTTGGCCCCGCGCGGGCAAGGTTGATCACGGTGTTTGGTGCGCCTTACAACGCTGACGAAGTGATCCCTTACGCCCACACCGTGCTCAAGGTGGTCGATAAAGAATTGGCCAACACGTCGTTCCTGGCCGGCAGCGAGCCGACCATCGCCGACGTGGCTGCCTACAGCTACATCGCCCATGCACCGGAAGGCAACGTGTCGCTCGACGACTACGCCAACATCCGCGCCTGGCTGGCACGGGTCGAAGCCTTGCCCGGTTTTGTCGGCATGCCGCGCACTGTCGCCGGCCTGCAAAAAACTGCCTGACGTTTGTGGCCCGACCTTGTCGGGCCCTTTACGCTGTGCCGCTGGCGCAGGGGAGAAGCCGTAATGGAACGTTCACCGTGGCATGCAGGCGAGATCCAATTGCAGGCTCATATCGGTGTCAGCGAGCGAATGGAGGTGCTCGGTCGCAGGGTGATTCGCGATCACATGCCGGACCAGCACCGTACGTTCTATGAGCAACTGCCGTTTATGTTGTACGGCGCTGTGGATGCAGACGGAAACCCGTGGGCCAGCGTGCTTGAAGGGGATGCCGGTTTTGTTCAATCACCAGAGCCTCAGTTGTTGCAGTTCAGCAGCTTGCCTGCGGCAGATGATCCAGCGCAATTGGACGGTGGCGCGGCCATTGGTCTTCTGGGTATCGAACTGCATACCCGTCGGCGCAACCGCATCAATGGCCATATTGGCGCGATGACGGCGAATGGTTTTGCCGTGACGGTGGATCAGTCTTACGGCAATTGCCCGCAGTACATCCAATTAAGGCAGTTCCGTTCGGTGCCGTTGGCGGATCCGGCAACACGTCCTGCGCAGCACTTCAACGAGTTGGATGATGCGGCCAAGGCCATGATCGCCGAAGCAGATACCTTCTTTGTCGCCAGTTATGTGGACGTCGATGGCGTACGCTCGGTGGATGTTTCACACCGGGGTGGCCAGTCGGGTTTCGTACAAGTGGAAGGCGATCGCCTGACCATCCCGGACTTTGCCGGTAACCTGTTTTTCAACACGTTGGGCAATCTGCTGGTCAATCCTCGAGCCGGTTTATTGTTCATCGATTTCAACTCGGGAGACCTGCTGCATCTCAGTGGGCGCACCGAAATCATCCTTGATGGTCCGCAGGTCGAAGCCTTTCAAGGTGCCGAACGTTTGTGGACGTTCCACGTGGAACACGTCGTGCGTCGTCCCGCCGCTCTGGCCCTGCGCTGGCGTTTTGACGGTGTCTCGCCCACCAGCTTGCTCACCGGCACCTGGGAGCAAGCTGCCGCTCGTCTGCAAGCCAAGGCACTGGGCGATCAATGGCGGCCACTGCGGGTGGTGCGGATCGAAGCGGAAAGCCAGCATATTCGCTCGATTTATCTTGAGCCCGCTGATGGAGCCGGGTTGCCACTGTTTCAGGCTGGGCAGCATTTACCGCTGCGCTTCAACATTGATGGCGAGGTGCATGTCCGCACCTACAGCCTGTCGAGTGCGCCGTCCGATGATTTTTTCCGTATCAGCGTGAAGCGTGACGGCCGGGTATCTTCGCACCTGCATGAACACATCCGCGTTGGTGATTTGCTGGAGGCGCGCTCACCTCAAGGGCATTTCACCGTCGCGCCCCATGAACGTCGGCCACTGGTGTTGCTCGCTGCCGGGGTGGGTATCACGCCGCTGCTGTCGATGCTGCGCGAGGTGGTCTATCAAGGTTTGCGCACCCGTCGAATTCGCCCGACCTTGTTTTTGCAGAGTTCGCGCACCCTCGCAGACCAGCCGTTTCGTCCTGAGGTGGATTCCTTGCTTGAGAGCGCCGGTGACGCGGTCAAGGTGGTTCGCCTGCTCAGTCAACCGGAGCTCGACGCACGGGAAGGTGAAGACTTCGATTTGACTGGGCGGATCGATGTCGCACGACTCTCAGAACTGCTTGAGGTCGAGGATTACGATCAACTGGATTTTGTCCTCTGCGGCCCCGGCAGTTTTACCCAGGCGCTGTACGACAGCCTGCGAGAACTGGACATTCGCGACGCACGGATTCATGCCGAAACCTTTGGCCCTTCAACGCTGCGCCGACAACCCGACCCTGACGCGGTCGTGATCGAGCAGCCGCCCGCCGCGACCACTTCAGTGCCGGTGGTATTCCAGCGGTCGGCCAAGGAAGCGCGGTGGCAACCCGATGGCGGCAGTCTGCTGGAGTTGGCGGAAAGTCGTGGCTTGCACCCGGAGTTCAGTTGCCGTGGCGGCTCCTGTGGCACCTGCAAAACACGCTTGATCAGCGGTCAGGTGAATTATCCACAACCACCGGCAGAAGTACCGGATAAAGGGCATGTGCTGATTTGCTGCGCGATTCCGGCTCAGGGTTCGCAACCTTTGGTCCTGGATTTGTAGCAGGTGCTGAAGGCAGCAAAGCAGACGTAGAATCAGACACCGCGATCCGTCAGCATGGACGACTGCTGCGCAGCCGAACGCAGCCTTTGGCAGCGGCTACAAAGGGTCTGATTCAACTCTGGGAGCTTTATGTATTTTTTCGTTCGTCTGGCGGTTTTTCTTACCGCGTGGGCGCTTCTTACGGGTTGCGAACGCCAGGTCTCACCACCGCTCGACCAACAACTCTACATCTGGCAACGGCGATGGACACCGGCCCATGAATCGGCCCTGCGGGACAGTCGCGCAGATTTCTCCACCTTGCGCGTGCTCGCTTTGCAGGCCTTTCCTCGGGCGGGTTGGAGTCGGGCACACATAGATCCGCAGCTGCTCAAGCGCGACGGCCGACCGCTGATTGGGGTGATTCGCCTTGATGGTCAACTCAAGTCGTTGAATCAGGACGACGTCACGGGGCAGATTCAACAACTGATCAGTGATTGGCAGGCACAAGGCCTGAACCTTGCCGGCGTGGAAATCGACCACGACGCAGGCAACGCCCGGCTACCGGCCTACCGCGACTTTCTGGCGCACTTGCGCGCGGTGCTGCCGGCGTCTTTGCCGCTGAGCATCACCGCATTGCCGGCTTGGCTCGACAGCCCGGAATTGCCGGCGCTGTTATCCACAGTCGACAGCAGCGTATTGCAGGTGCATGCGGTGAGTGATCCGCGTCGTGGCCTGTTTGATCCGGATCAGGCCCGGCAATGGGCGAAGGCCTGGAGCCACATCACCGCGAAACCCTTCTATCTGGCATTGCCGGCCTATGGTGTGGCGCTGTTGCCCGGCGCCAGCGGTGCACCCGTCGTTGAGAGCGAAATACGCATTGAACGTGATGGCGAGCGCCGGGAGTTGCTGGCCGATCCGCAGCAGCTAAGCAAGCTTGCGACCCAATTGCGCGATGATCCACCGGTGCATCTGGCCGGCCTGATCTGGTTTCGTCTCCCGTTAGCCAATGACCGTCGGGCCTGGAGTTTGACGACGCTTCGCGCCGTGTCGCGTGGTGATGCCCTCGATAGTCGATTGGCGCTGAAACTCTCAGTAAATGAAGGCCTCTATGACATCGCCATCACCAACGATGGCAACCTCGACAGTGCCTGGCCTGAGCGATTGACACTGGCGGTGCAGGGCTGTGAGGGTGCGGATGCGCTGGCCGGTTATGCGTTGCAACAAAGCCCGGATCTGCTTACCTTCACCCGCCTGCGTGAAGGTCGGATAGCGGCCGGCGGTGAGCGCGCCATCGGTTGGGCGCGCTGCGCAAAAATTGATCAAGGAGCTTCGAATGTTCACCCGTAACTGGCCACGCCATCTGCTCTGCCTCAGTCTCAGCTTACCGCTGGGGTCGGCGCTGGCGTGCGGGCCGGACTTCCCCATGCGCCTGTTGGACAACCGTGGCCAGTCGCTGGCGGAACTGCCGGAAGGCAACTTCAATTTTGAAGTCAGTCGGTTAGGGCATGCGATCGCCGGGCTGAAAAATGTCAGCGTAACGGCCTACAGCATGGAAGAGTCCGACCATGCCGAACAGCGCAGCGAGGCCGAGCAAAACGGTTTGAGCGCCGAGCAGCAAGCCTTGGTGAAGCAGCTGCGTGGCCTGACCGATGCCCGTCAGGTCGAAGCGCAAGGCGCGAGCCTGCCAACCGAGATCAGACTGTATCTGGCGGGTGCCGTGGCGTTTGCAGCCGAGGACCAGGGTTTGGCGGCGGACTATTTTCAGACGGTGCTCGCGCTGCCAGCGGATCAGCGGACTTTGCGCAGCACGTGGGCGGCCTATTCCTTGGGTCGGGCATTGTTCGCCATGAGCTCTGAAGCGGGCGCGACGCCAGACCTGCTGGCGCAATCACGCAAGGCGTTCGAGCAAACCCGGCAATTGAGTATCGACGGCTTCAGTGACCCATTGGAATTGGGCGTCGCCAGCCTCGGTGAAGAGGCTCGCGTGGCTCGGGCTGCGGGCGACTGGAACAGCGCCATCGAACTTTACGCTACGCAAAACCTTCACGGTTCGGCGGTGGGCTACACCTCGTTGAAGGTGTTGATGGCCGATCTGGCAGCGATGCCCGAGGCGGAACTGGCTGACTTGCTCAAGAATAAACCGGTGCAGCAATTGGTGACCGCGTCGCTGATCAGTCGAGTGGGTTGGTCATTCGGCGAACAACCACCGAACGAACTGAAATTGATCAAAGTGCTGCAAAGCAGCACTCGCGGCAGCCTCGATAACGCCGATCGCCTGGCTGCTGTGAATTATCAACAAGGCGACTACGCCAGTGCCAAGGGGCTCCTCGAGCACGCCGGCGATGGTGGGCTGGCGTGGTGGTTGCGGGCCAAACTGGCGATGCGTGATGGCGACAAAATCGCCGCGGCGGCAGCTTATGCCAAGGCCGCTCAGGCCTTCCCGCAGAATGAGTCCTGGGGCGATCGGCGAACGCCTGACTACGATTACGAAACGCTTCAACCCAAGTGCCGGGTCGAGGGTGAAAGCGCGATTCTGGCCCTGCAGCGCGGGGATTACCTGCAAGCGTTCGATCAGCTCTATCGCAGCCAAAGTATCTATTGGTTCGACGCGGCAACGGTTGCCGAGCGTGTACTGACCCTCGAAGAACTCAAGCACTACGTCGACACTCAAGTTCCGGCACCGCCGCCGCTTACCCAGCAGGAGCGCGATAGCTACGTGCCGTTGCCAGTGGCGGCGAGCCTGCGCAATTTGCTCGGGCGGCGTTTGTTGCGTGAAGGGCACTATGAAGAGGCGCCGGCCTATTTCGATAACGACGGTTTGCGCCATAAGGCCAAGCTGTATGGCGAGCAACGTCTGGCGGCCGATGCCGCGTGGTGGCCGACCCGTCGCGCTGCCGCCTTGTTCAATGCCGCGTGGACGGCCCGCGAGTGGGGCATGGATATCCTCGGCTATGAAATGGCCCCGGACTACGCCACATTCGGCGGTAACTACAGCCTTGAAAATGTGGAGTTGAAGGTCAGTCCGCTGGTGGCCGAGGACGAAGTGAAGCGTCAGCAGGCCAGTGCCGCCCAACCCGACCTGCGTTACCACTACCGATTTGTCGCCACGGGTTTGGCCAGCCGCGCTGCCGACAATTTGCCGCCTACCAGCCAGGCGTTTGCCGCGGTGTTATGCGAAGCGGCCGGGTGGAACAGCAGCCTTGAAGATCAAAGCGCGCTCTATCAGCGTTACGTCAAGGAAGGCCCGTTTGTGGAGTGGGCAGCGGACTTCGGCCATCAGTGCCCTTATCCCGACTTCGAGAACGCCGACAAGCGCTATGTCACCCAAGTTACCGACTCGGCTCGTTCGGCGCTGCGCCCCTACAAGGCAGCGCTGCAGGTCGGCAGCGTGCTGGTTGTTGTGGCGGCGGCGTTGTGGCTGATTGTTCGTCGTCGGCGCAAGGTTGAGTGACGTTCAAGCCTGTTGAACGAAGGTCAGCCGCACGGCGAAACCAATCAACAGGCTGCCGAACAACCATTGTTGCAGGCGTTGGGCCGATGGGCTGCGTTGTAACCATCTGCCGAGCGCGGTGCCGGCCAGGGCGTAGGCGCTATCGAACAGCAACCCCACGGCGACCAGCACCACGCCCAGGATGGCGAATTGCGCGAGTACCGGTCCAGCCTGCGGGTTAATGAACTGCGGTAACAGGACCGAGCAGAACAGCAGCGCTTTGGGGTTGAGCAGGTTGGTGAGCAAACCGCGCTGGACGGCGTCCCGACAACGCGGCTTTTCGCCAGTGGGAGGTGCGCCGTTCAGGTTCGGCAACAGGGGTGAGCGCAGGCACTGAATGCCGAGCCACAGCAGGTAGGCGGCGCCGGCGAGACGGACCACGTCGAACGTCCAGGGCGCTGCCTTGAACAGGGCCGCCAATCCCAAAGCTGCCAATGCCACATGGCAGCCTCGAGCGATGGCCAAACCCACGGCAGTTGCCAGCGCCGCGCCTTTGCCCTGGCGAGCACCGGTTTGCAAAAGCAGGATCATGTCGGGGCCGGGCAACAGATACACCACCGCCAGCGCCATGAAAAACAGCCAGAGTCCCGCCATGTTGCACCCCATTCGTTGTCGATTCGGTACGGCCAGTCTAGGGCGCAGAGGCAGGGCAGGTGCTTGCGTAGTTTGCTTCTAATGCACCATGGATTGGCATAATCTGCCGCTCTGTAAGAGAGAAACCATCAGGATCTGCCAAACAATGAAACTCGATTTTTTTGATCGCAAGATTCTCGCCGCGCTGCAACGGGATGGGCGCTTGAGCAATGTGCAACTGGCGGACGAGATCGGCCTGTCCGCGTCGCCCTGTTTGCGGCGGGTGCGGATGCTTGAGGAGGCCGGGGTGATTCGCGGTTATCAGGCCAATCTGGATCGCGATGAAATCGGGCTCGGTTTGACGGTTTTCGTCGGTGTGAAAGTCGAGCGCCACAACGACGAACAGGCCGACGCTTTTCGCCTGGCGGTGACGGCATTACCGGAGGTGATTTCGGCGTTTCTGGTGTCGGGGGAATCGGATTTTCTGTTGCAAGTGGTGGTGCCGGACCTGCGTGCCTATGACCGGTTTCTCACGGGACGGTTGTTGAAGCTGCCGGGCGTGAGCGATATCCGCAGCAACTTTGCGATTCACACGGTGAAGTCGCCGGGGGCGTTGCCGTTGGAACATTTGCCTGTGTAAAGCGCAAAGATCGCAGCCTGCCGCAGGCTGCGATCTTTTGATGGGTTACATCTGCGTCGCCATCCCCTCCACATTCATCGCCGCCTGGCGCAACGCCTCGGAGCGGGTCGGGTGTGGGTGACAGGTCAGGGCAATGTCTTCGGCGGAGGCGCTGAACTCCATGGCCACGCAATACTCGCCAATCATTTCACTGACGCTCGGGCCGACCAGGTGCACGCCGAGAATTTCGTCAGTGCGTTCATCGGCCAGCACTTTGGCGAAGCCTTCGGTTTCGTGGTTGATCTTCGCCCGGCTGTTGGCGGTGAAGGGGAACTTGCCGACCTTGTAGGAGCGGCCCTCGGCCTTCAATTGCTCTTCGGTTTTGCCGACGCTGGCTAGTTCCGGTTTGGTGTAGATCACGTTGGGAATCAACTCGTAGTTGACTTCGCCAGCCTTGCCGACGATCTGCTCGACGCAGGCCATGGCTTCATCCTCGGCCTTGTGCGCGAGCATGGGCCCGGACGTCACGTCACCAATTACCCAGACCCCGGCCGCTTCGGTGCGATGCCCTTTATTGGCGAGCATGCCGCGTTTGTCCGTGGCCAGACCGACGTTCTCTAGCCCCAGGTACTGTGTATAAGGTCGGCGTCCGATGGCCACCAGCACATAATCGGCCTCCAGCATTTCAGCGGTGCCACCTGCGGCGGGTTCAACGCTGAGCTGCACGCCGGTAGCCGAGGTGGTGGCACTGGTCACTTTCGAACTCAATTTGAAGCTGATGCCTTGCTTGCTCAACGAGCGTTGCAGGGTTTTGCCTGCTTCGCCGTCGACGCCAGGGCAGATTCGGTCGAGGAATTCGACCACTGTCACCTGTGCACCCAAGCGACGCCACACCGAGCCCAACTCCAACCCGATCACACCCGCGCCGATCACCACCAAATGCTTTGGCACTTCTGTCAGCGACAGGGCGCCGGTGGAGTCGAGGATACGTTTGTTATCGATGTCTACGCCGGGCAGGGGAGTGGGCTCGGAACCGGTGGCGATGATGATGTCTTTGGCGCTCAGGTCGGTCTTGCCGCCTGCGCTATCCGTCACCGTCACTTTGCCCGGTCCGTCGATATGACCCCAGCCCTTGATCCAGTCGACTTTGTTTTTGCGAAAGAGAAACTCGATGCCCTTGGTCAGGCCGGTCACGCTTTCATCTTTCTGTTTCATCATCTGGAGAAGATTGAGCGTCGGTTTGACTTCGATGCCCAGGTTGGCGAATTCCGCGCCCATGGCCGCGTCGTAGAGTTCGGAGGCGTGCAGCAACGCCTTGGACGGCATGCAGCCGACGTTCAGGCAGGTGCCGCCCAAGGTTGCGCGTCCTTCTACGCACGCCGCTTTCAAGCCGAGTTGGCCGGCGCGTATCGCCGCGTTGTAACCGCCGGGGCCACCGCCCAAAATCACGACGTCATAAGTGCTCATGGATCTACTCCTGGAAAGGGGATCGGGAGGGGTAAACGTAGTTCCTGAATAAAATTACGAACATAATATGTGCGTTGTAACGCGTTTCGGTCAAGGCTTCAGCCAAGCGACAGGTTGAGCATCTTTAGATAGTGCAATTAAGCACGAAAATTTCACTGTTTTCGTTATATCGTAACGAATTGCTATGTGAGCAACGCTGAACACTGGGGTGGTATGCAAGTCGATCTCGATGTAGAGGGGGCGCAGGTGGCGGAGCTGCCGCGCTTCCAGCAGGCGGTTTTTCAAGGGCGGCGCCTGCGTTTGTTCGCCATTGGCCTGGGTGCGCTGGCGGCAGTGGGGCTGGTGCTGGGTTTTTTTGTCGGGCTGTTTGCGTCGCAGTCGCTTTGGCCGGCGCTGTTGTTCAATCAAAGCGCCGCGTTGCTGGTGTTGGTGGCCGGTCTGCAATCTGCCTGGTGGGTGACGCAATGGCGAGCGCGGGCGATGAATCCCGTGTTGCCGGTGGTCGTCGAGCAAGCAGTCGAAGCGCCGACGGGTTGGTATGAACGGCTGCTGGATCGCATGGGTCAACGCTGGCTGAACCTGCTCAAACAAATCGGTGCACCGACGTTGTGGCTGGGCGGTTGGGCTTTAGTGATATTGCTCAGCGTCAAACAGGTCTGGAACCTTGGTTTACCACCCGCAGCGCTGGGCTTGTCGGCCACTGTCGGCGCAGCCCTGGCGTTGTTGCTGGCTTTCGGTTTGCTGGTGCTGGAGCGCCAACTGGCTCAGGAAAACTCGGCCGCGTGGCCCGAAGCCGGCGCAGTGGCGCAGCTGTCTCGCGTAGCGATCATCAGCCTCGTGCTCGGTGCGTTGTGCCTGTTGTTCGGCAGTGAAACCTCGGTGTGGCCTGTGCGACTTGCGGTACTGATCGGCCTGTTGCCGGGTTTGGTTGCCGTGGAGTTGTTGTTGCGCGCCGTGTTGTCACTGTTCAGTCCTCGCCGTGAACAGATCGAACCGACATTGCTGGCGCGTAGTTTTGTCGCGGACATGCTGCGTTGGCCACCGCAACCGCTGCTGGCGTTGCAGCACGAATTGCACAACCGCTTTGGCATTGATCTTCGGCAGATCTGGGCATTCACTTACATGCGTCGGGCGTTTTTGCCGGTGCTGGCGGTGGTAGCAATTGTGGGTTGGTCCCTTACCGGCATCCACGAAATACCGCTGCAAGGCCGCGGAATCTATGAGCGTTTCGGCAAACCGGTGGCGGTGTTCGGCCCCGGTTTGCATGCGGGTTTACCGTGGCCATTGGGCCGAGTACTGAGCGTCGAGAATGGCGTGGTCCACGAGTTTGCCACCAGTGTCGGCGATGCTTCCGCCTCGATACAGGTTGCCCCCGCCGAAGGTCCGGCGCCGATCACGGCCAACCGCTTGTGGGACGCGAGCCATGTGAATGACAAATCCCAGGTCATCGCCAGCAGCCGTGCCGACAAGCAGAGCTTTCAGATCGTCAACATGGACGTGCGCTTCGTCTACCGTATTGGCTTGAGCGATCAGGCGGCGTTGGCGGCAACTTACAACAGTGCGGATGTGCCGACATTGATCCGCAGCACCGCCAGCCGGATTCTCGTTCACGACTTCGCTTCGCGGACCCTCGACGGTTTGCTCGGTGAGGACAGGGTAGGGCTCGCTGAAGACATTGGCAGGGCCGTGCAGGCGGACCTGCAGAAGCTCGACAGTGGCGTGGAAATTCTCGCCACGGTGGTCGAAGCGATCCATCCGCCAGCCGGGGCAGCCAATGCCTATCACGGTGTGCAAGCAGCGCAGATTGGTGCCCAGGCATTGATCTTCCGTGAGCGTGGCGCGGCGGCCGAAGCCACCAATCAGGCGCAATTGCAGGCCAGCATCGCTCGCGATCAGGCAACGGCGAGTGCCCGTGAAATCAACGCCAGTGCACAAGCCACAGACCTGAAATTCAGCGCCGAGCAAAAGGCTTACGCCAGTGCTGGTCAGGCCTTTGTGCTTGAGCAATACCTCAGTCAACTGTCCCAAGGCTTGGCCAACGCCAAACTGCTGATCCTTGACCATCGCCTGGGCGGCAGCAGCAATGCGCCAACCATCGACCTCCGTACCTTCACGCTGCCGGTTGACCCTGCGCCGTCGCGTCAAACCGCCCAGCCAGGAGCTGCCCATTGAGCCAGTCGCACACTCATGATCACGATGATCACACCGGCCACGATCATGGCCATGGCGGGCATCATCACCACGGTCACCATCACCATCACGGTGATCCACAGGAAGCTGGCCCGTTTCCCTGGCGGCGCATGGCTTGGGCAGCGTTGCTGGTGGCATTCGCCGTTGGCGCCGCGAGCCTGGTGCAGGTGAGGTCGGGGGAGGCCACGGTGATTACCCGTTTTGGTAACCCGTCGCGAGTGTTGCTGGAGCCAGGCCTTGGCTGGCGTTGGCCGGCGCCATTCGAAGCGGCGATTCCGGTTGATTTGCGTCTGCGCACCACGTCCAGCGGTTTGCAGGACGTGGGCACGCGGGATGGTCTGCGCATCATCGTTCAGGCTTATGTGGCGTGGCAGGTGCAAGGCGATCCGGACAATGTGCAGCGTTTCATGCGCGCTGTGCAGAATCAGCCGGACGAAGCCGCGCGGCAGATTCGTACCTTTATCGGTTCGGCACTGGAAACCACGGCCAGCAGTTTCGACCTGGCCAACTTGGTGAACACCGATGCCAGTCAGGTGCGTATCGCTGATTTTGAAGCGCAGCTGCGTCAGCAAATCGATCAGCAGCTACTCACCACCTACGGCGTGCGTGTGCTGCAAGTGGGCATCGAGCGGCTGACGTTGCCGTCGGTCACGCTCACCGCCACGGTCGATCGCATGCGCGCCGAGCGCGAAACCATTGCCACCGAACGCACCGCCATCGGCAAACGTGAAGCGGCGCAAATTCGCTCCGCCGCCGAGCGTGATGCGCGAATCGTGCAAGCCGATGCCACCGTCAAAGCGGCTGACATCGAAGCGCAATCCCGTGTCGAAGCTGCACAGATTTACGGTCGTGCATACGCGGGCTCGCCGCAGCTTTACAACTTGCTGCGCTCGCTCGACACGTTGGGCACGGTGGTCACACCAGGCACAAAACTGATTTTGCGTACCGATGCCGCGCCCTTCCGGGTGTTGGTGGACGGTCCGCCGAGCCTTGATAACAAGCCCGGATCGCAGCCATGAGTTTGGTTCCACGTGGAACAAATGAGTTGAGCAGCCCCTGGATTCAAGCCGGGCGCCTGGCGTTTCTTGCGTTGTACGCAGTCACGGTACTGGCTGCGTTGGCGTGGGCATTCTCCAATGTTCGGCAAATCGATCCGCAGAATCGCGCAGTGGTTTTGCACTTCGGTGCGCTGGATCGCATCCAGAATGCCGGGTTGTTGTTGGCCTGGCCGCGACCGTTTGAACAAGTGATTTTGTTGCCAGCTACGGATCGGGTGATCGAGCGTCGAGTGGAAAATCTTCTGCGCAGTGATGCGGCGTTACAAGCCGATCGCGTGGCCAGTTTTGCCACACCGATCAGCGATGCCCTGGCGGGCTCCGGTTATCTGCTGACCGGTGACGCCGGGGTAGTGCAACTCGATGTCCGGGTTTTCTACAAGGTGACCGATCCCTACGCTTTCGTGCTGCAAAGTGAACACGTGCTGCCTGCACTGGATCGCCTCGTCACCCGCAGTGCTGTGGCACTGACGGCGGCGCGTGATCTGGACACCATTCTGGTGGCACGTCCGGAGCTGATCGGCGCCGATAATAAAGCGGCTGAAAGACGCGAACGCCTGCGCGGTGATCTGGTGCAAGGCATCAATCAACGACTCGCGGAATTGACGGCAACCGGACAGGGGCTGGGGATCGAAGTGGCGCGGGTCGATGTGCAATCGAGTTTACCCGGCCCTGCGGTGAACGCGTTCAATGCGGTACTGACGGCCAGTCAGCAGGCCGACAAAGCCGTGGCCAATGCTCGCACCGAAGCCGAGAAACTGACCCAGACCGCCAACGAGCAAGCCGACCGCACGTTGCAAGTCGCCCACGCCCAGGCGAGTGAACGGTTGGCCAAAGCGTCGGCTGACACGGCCACGGTATTGAGTCTGGCCAAAGCTCAACAACAAGGCACCGATCCGCAAATGCTGCTGCGACTCTACCGTGAGCGGATGCCGAAAATTCTGAATCAGGCTGGCTCGGTGACCACGGTCAATCCGAAAGATGATTCCCGCCTGATCATTCAGGGAGCTGCACAATGACTGCGCAAACCGCCGCTGCACCGAGCCTGTTGTCCTCGGCCGAACAACGCAGCGCCGCCCGCCAACTGACCCTGGCCATGCTCGCACTTGGCTTGCTGGCGCTCGGCCTGGCCTGGCGCTGGTTGTCGCCGGAGCAGACCGGTGTCAGCCAATTGCTGCTGGGTTTTGCATCCTTATTGGTGGCCGTGCCGGTGATGCGTTCGGCTTGGTACAGCCTGCGCTATCCGAGCTTGCACGGCATCACGGATCAGTTGATCGCGTTGGCCATGCTCGGTGCCTGGGCCACCGGCGATCTACTGACGGCTGCGTTGCTGCCGATCATCATGATCTTCGGCCATGTGCTGGAAGAGCGCAGCGTGATCGGCTCACAGGAGGCCATTCATGCCCTCGGCAAACTGACGCGCAGCCACGCACGAAAGCTCCAGGCCGACGGTTCCATCATCGAAGTCGACAACGGCACGCTCAAGGCGGGTGACCAGGTGGAAGTGCGTGCCGGTGATCATGTACCGGCGGATGGTCGGGTGTTGTCCGGTCAGGCGAGCCTGGACACCGCTTCGATTACGGGCGAATCGGTGCCGATGGAGGCCGGTGTCGGCATGTCGGTGTTTGGTGGCGCGATCAACCTCGATGGCCTGCTGCGCATCGAAGTGACCCGTACCGGCCACGAATCGACCCTCGGCAAAGTCATCGCACTGATGCAAAACGCCGAGCGCTCCAAGCCACCGATCACGCGATTGCTCGAACGCTACGCCGGAAGCTACATGGTGTTGGTGTTGCTGTTGGCGGCGGTGACCTGGTTCATCACCAACGATGCCCAAGCGATGCTCGCGGTGTTGGTGGCCGCGTGCCCTTGTGCGTTGGTGCTGTCGGCACCGGCGACCGCGATCGCCGGGGTAGCGGTGGCGGCGCGGCACGGGATTCTGATCCGCAGTTCGGCGTTTCTCGAAGAGCTGGCGGACCTGACGTCGCTGGTGGTCGACAAGACCGGTACCCTGACCTTCGGCACGTTGCGCCTGCAGTCAATCGACAGTCCGCTGGAGGATCGCAGCCATGTGCTGAAGCTCGCCGCCAGCCTCGGTTCCGCCAGCAGCCATCCGGTCAGCCGCGCGTTGGCCGGGCTGGTGACCCAGGAGCATTTTCTGCTGCTCACGGATATTCATGAACGTCAGGGTTTGGGCGTGGTGGCGATGACGGAGCAGGGCGAGGCTGCACTCGGGCGACCTGAACTGTTCGCTCAGTTGCAGATTCCCACCTCAGCCGTTCCCGAACACGACGGCCCGATTGCCGGGCTGGCGCTCAACGGTGAATTCCTCGCCTGGCTGTTACTGGCCGACAGCGTCAAACCCGAAGCCAGGTTTGCCCTGAGCGAATTGCGCGACTTGGGATTGGGTCGGCAACTGTTGCTCACCGGTGACCGGCAAAGCGTCGCGCACACGCTGGCGCGGGATGTTGGCATCAGCGATGTCGAGGCGCAGGCCTTGCCCGAGGACAAGCTCAATCGCGTGCTGAAAGAAATCGGTAACGGATTCAGGCCTATGGTGGTGGGCGACGGCATCAACGATTCGCTGGCCCTCAAGGCCGGTGTGGTCGGCGTGGCCATGGGCGCGGGTGGTGCGGACATCGCGTTGGCCTCGGCCGACATCGTCTTGATCGGCAGTGACTTGCGCCGCCTGGGCACCTGCGTGCGCTTGAGTCGCCAGTGCCGGCACACCTTGCAGGTCAACGTGATTATCGGTATGGGCTGGACGCTGGCAATCGTTGCATTCGCAGCCTTCGGCTGGCTCGGTGCGGCGGGGGCGATGATTGCCGCGTTGCTGCATAACCTCAGCACTTTGTTGGTGTTGGGAAATGCCGGGCGCCTGCTGCGGTTTCAGGAGCCATTGCTCAAGCTCAAAGACGAGACCTGAGTGAAGTGAGCTTTTTTAGAACTGTCTGCTGTGTTCGCAGTCATTTAGGGTGAGGACACAGCAGTTTTTTGTGGGTTCGTGAGGGTGTTTTCAGCCTTGGGAATCATAGAAAACGGCTATTAAATCGATAGCCTGCTATTTTTCAAGGATGGTCTACCCTCTCATCAGACGTCTGAAACAAGGGGGGATTATCCATGCTCGCGCAACTTCCACCGGCCTTACAGAATCTGCAATTACCGCTTCGCTTGCGACTCTGGGACGGCCATGAATTCAATCTGGGGCCGACACCCAGCGTCACGATTGTGGTCAAGGACCCACAACTGGTCACCCAGTTCACCCATCCAAGCCTCGACGCGCTCGGAGCGGCTTTCGTCGAGGGCAAACTGGAACTTGAAGGCTCCATCAGCGACGTGATCCGCGTCTGCGATGAATGGACTCAGGCTTTACTGGATGAGGACGACGACAATCAGCCTGTGCGCACCGTCCACGACAAGGATACTGACGCCAAGGCAATTTCCTATCACTACGACCTTTCCAACGCTTTCTATCAGCTGTGGCTCGACAGCGACATGGCGTACTCCTGCGCTTACTTCGAGACGGGCAGTGAAACCCTTGAACAGGCTCAGCAGGCAAAATTCCGCCATTTGTGCCGCAAGTTGCGTCTGCAACCTGGCGAGTATTTGCTGGACGTCGGTTGTGGTTGGGGCGGGCTGGCGCGGTATGCCGCCCGGGAGTTCGGCGCAAAAGTGTTCGGCATCACCCTCAGCAAGGAACAACTGGCCCTGGCCCGCGAGCGCGTAAAAGCGGAAGGGCTGGAAGACATGGTCGAGTTGCAGTTGCTCGATTACCGCGATCTGCCCCAAGACGGGCGCTTCGACAAAGTGGTCAGCGTCGGCATGTTCGAACATGTCGGTCATGCGAACCTGGCCGAGTATTGCAAAACCCTGTTCGGCGCGGTGAAAGAGGGCGGCCTGGTGATGAACCACGGAATCACCGCCAAGCACATCGATGGTCGACCGGTGGGACGTGGTGCCGGTGACTTCATCGAGAAGTACGTGTTCCCCAACGGCGAGCTGCCGCACCTGTCGATGATCTCTGCCGAAATCAGCGAAGCAGGGCTTGAGATCGTCGATGTCGAGAGTCTGCGCTTACACTACGCACGCACGCTGGATCACTGGAGCGAGCGCCTTGAAGACAACCTTGAGGCCGCCGGGAAACTGGTGCCGGAACAAGCGTTGCGCATCTGGCGTTTGTACCTGGCGGGTTGCGCCTATGCGTTCGCCAAGGGCTGGATCAATCTGCACCAGATCCTTGCGGTGAAGGCTCATCCCGATGGCAGCCATGAACTGCCATGGACCCGCGACGATATCTACACGCCTTAAAGAATCGGAGAAATGAGCCGGGCGACCCGCATTCCGACCTTTTGCAGGCGGTGGGTCTCCTGGCCTTCGTCCTTGGCGATTTCGTGAGCCTGGGCGAAATCATCGTTGAGCATCTGTTCCACCTTGGCGGCAAACACGCTGTCGACGGTCAACAACATCACTTCGAAATTCAGCCGGAACGAACGGTTGTCCATGTTGGCGCTGCCAATCGCGCTGATTTCGTTGTCGATCAACACCACTTTCTGATGCAGGAAACCGGGTTCGTAGCGGAACACCCGCACGCCCGCGCGCACCGCTTCAAAGGCATACAGGCTGGAGGCTGCGTACACGATCCGGTGATCGGGTCGTGACGGCAGCAAAACCCGCACATCGACACCGCGCAAGGCCGCCAGGCGCAACGCCGCGAATACCGGTTCGTCGGGGATGAAATACGGGCTGGTGATCCACACTCGTTCAGTTGCTGCGTGGATGGCTTCGACGAAGAACAGTGAACACGTTTCGTAGGAATCCGCCGGTCCACTGGCGAGCAATTGGCACAGTACGCCGTCCTCCGGGTAGACCTCCGGCAGGATCAGCGGCGGCAGCGAGCGGGCGGCCCAGAACCAGTCTTCGGCGAAGGATTCCTGCATACAGGCGACCACCGGACCGCGTACTTGCACATGGGTATCGCGCCAAGGTGCGAGGGGCGGCTTCTCGCCCATGTATTCGTCGCCGACGTTGTGTCCGCCGACGAAGCCGAGAATGCCGTCGACCACGACGATCTTGCGGTGATTGCGGAAGTTGACCTGGAAGCGGTTGAGCCAGCCGCTGCGGGTCGCAAAGGCTTTGACCTCGACGCCACCATCGCGCAGCGCCTGCACATAACTGTGGGGCAGGGAATGGCTGCCGATGCGGTCGTAAAGCAGGTAGATCGCCACGCCTTCAGCGGCTTTTTCCAGCAGCAGGTTTTGCAGCCGTTGGCCGAGGCGATCGTCGTGAATGATGAAGAACTGGATCAGTACCGCTTCTTTGGCTTGGCGGATGGCATCAAAAATCGCATCGAAGGTGGCCCGGCCATTGATCAGCAGCTGCACTTCGTTGTTTGCCAGGCAGGGCATGCGTCCGAGCTTCGGCATCGCCCTCAGGGATGCATAAGCGTTGGATGCACGAGCGGTCAGCGCTTCTTCGACCCACGGCCGCCAGTTGAGATCGGAGATGGCCTTGCGCATTTCTTCGTTGGCCTGGCGCCGCGCCTTGATGTAGCCGTCGAAGGTACTCCGGCCGAACACCAGATAGGGGATAAGTGTCAGGTAAGGCATGAACACCAGGGACAGGGCCCATGCGATCGAGCCTTGGGCGGTCCGAACGGTCAACACGGCATGGATCGCGGCGAGCGTGCCCAGGGAGTGCAGCAGTGCGATGGCGTAGCCGAAAATATGCGGTCCGAAATAATCCATGGGGGCAGCCTTGCTCCTGAAGATTCAATGCGTAACAGACCATGTTCCGGGCAGAATGTCGCTATTTAATTGGCCCATGAACCGAAGCCCGCGGCTGACGTCTAACGGCCACTACTGATCAGGAGTTACACGATGAACGTTCGTCTGCTGGGTTTGGCCTTTACGCTGGGTTTGGCACTTCCTGTGGCTGCTCAGGCGCAGATGCTGCAACCGGGTTTGTGGGAGTTGACCACCAGCAACATGAAGGTAGATGACCAGAACCTGCCGGATCTGCAACTGATCCTCGGTCAAATACAAAGCCAGATGACCCCTGAACAGCGCGCGCAGCTGGAGAAACAGGGCATCACCATGGGTGGCAAAGGGATCCGGGCGTGCCTGACGCCAGAGCAGGTCAAGAGCGATGATATTCCGCTCACCGACCCGCAATCGGGCTGCAAGCAGGAAATCACCGATCGCACCGGCAACCAGTGGAAATTCCGCTTCAGCTGCCCGAAAGCGCAAGGTGCGGGAGTCGCCACGTTCCTCAGTGACCGTGAGTTCACCACCAAGGTCAACGGCACGTTCAATGCCACCGGCATCAACCAGAAGGGTAGCCTCGAGAGTCGCGCCGTGTGGTTGGGGCAAGATTGCGGCACGGTCAAACCACGCGCTTAAAGCCTCGCAGGCAAGCCGCGCTCCCACGGGTCAGATCATCCCGGTGGGAGCGCGCCTGATGAGCTCAACCACTCACACACCGCCTCAACCTTCATCCTGCCGAAATCCTCTCCGGTGCGACTGCGCACACTGACAAATTCGCCGGCCTTTTCCTTCTCGCCGACCACCACCAGGTACGGCACCGTCTGACTGTGATGGCGAATCTTGTAGCGGACCTTTTCGTTACGCAGGTCTGCGCGGGCGCGCACACCGCTGCGGCGCAGACGCTCGGTGACTGCATGGGCGTAGGTTGTCTGCCGGTCATCCATGCTGACGACCATCACATGGGGCGGCAGGCGCCACTGCTGCAGTTCCTGGTGGCTGGACCAACAAGTTCCATAGATGCGTTGTTGCAGGGTGCCGTTGATGTGATCGAGGGCAAATGCCTGCAACACCTTGGTGGTGGGCACATGCGGTCCTGTCGTCAAATACTCGGTGTCGCCGAGGCGATACAGCGCCAGGTTGTCGGAGGGCGTCTGGCGTCGGCGGATCGAATGGTTGGTCGCCGCCAGTGATTGCATGCGTGCTTCGATCAGCGGCAGGTCAGTCGACGACAGCGGGCGCTCGACATCAAACTCACAATAGAACCCGTCACCCAGCACCGAGCCCGTGCGCAATTGCGCATGGGCGTGCAGTTGCTTGACCGCCATCGCCAGCATCAGCGAACAAGAGCGTCGCAGGATCTCCAGGCCGTCGGGCTCTTGTGACGTCACGATGCTGACCCGGGCATCGGCCCGGATCATAAATTCACAGTCCACCAACACGCCGTCCACCCGGCCCGCTACCACAGCGTTGGCCAGCCCGGGGCCAATACTCGCGGCAACTTCATGAACGGACAGCGGTTGATCGTATTCTCGCAATGAACCATCGGGCAGGGTGATCTGGATCATGATTGTTGTTCTCGAATGCTTCGATCACACGCACTAGCGGATAAACCTTAGAACCAAAACCGGGCCGCTGTCATGTAGACATTTGTCGTGCCGGTTTAAAACTCGTTCTGCAGGGCTTTATAGCTGCGCACCACGCCGTCCTGGATGTTCGAGTTAGCACCGATAGAGATCGGCTGCATATCGCCGCAGCCGTCTACTTCATCTGCGCGGATCGCCGCGTAGGGACCGACGAGGACGTTCTCGCCGATCACCACTTTGCCGCCGATGATTGCGGTTTTATCCACGTAGGCCGACTCGGCAATGACCGGCAAATCACCAGAAGGGTTCTTGCGGATCATGGCTTGCTCAACGCGTTGTACAGGGTATTGAGGTTGTATTCGAACAACCCGGTAAAAGTGCTCGCCGGACCACTCGCCGCGAGCGCATCCGAGTACAGGGTGCCGCCAATCCGGGCGCCGCTTTCGTCGGCGATCTGCTTGAGCAGACGCGCATCCTTGATGTTTTCCATGAACACCGCTTTGACCTTGGCCTGACGGATCTGAGTGATCAACGAAGCGACTTCGCTAGCCGAAGGCTCGCGTTCGGTGGACAGACCTTGCGGCGCCATGAAGTCGATGCCATAGGCCTGACCGAGGTAACCGAAGGCATCATGGGACGTCACGATCTTGCGGTTGCCCGGCGGCAACGAACCGAGCTTGGCCTTCGCTTCTGCGAGCAGGGCATGGATCTGTTTCAGGTAAGCCTGGCTGTTGCGCTGGTAGTCGACCTTGTTGGCCGGATCGGCAGCGATCAATGCCTTGGTGATGTTGCTGATGTACAGCTCGGTGTTCGCCAGATTGTGCCAGGCGTGCGGATCGGGAACGGTTTCGCCGTCTTCATCCAGATCGCGCGGAATGATGCCGTGACTCGCACTGATCACTGGCGCTTTGGTTTCGGTACTGGTGACCAGGCGATCCAGCCATGGCTCGAATCCCAGGCCGTTCTTGATGATCAGTTTTGCTTTCAACAGGGCTTGGGCGTCGTCGGGTGTCGGCTCGTAAGTGTGAGCATCGGCGTCGGGGCCGACCATATTGGTGATCTGGATGTGGTCACCGCCGACCTGATGGGTCATGTCAGAGAGGATGCTGAAACTGGTGACCACCTGAAGTTTCTCAGCGGCAGACAGCGACATCGACAGCATCAAACTGAACAGCACGAGTAAAGCGCGCATCGGGAAACACCTCATTGGGATGTGAGCAAAGGTGGCCGACGCAGCAAACCGTGCACCGGCCCGAACACCACGGACAGCAGATACCAACCGCCAGCCACCAACACGATGGCCGGGCCGCTGGGCAGCGAGTAATGGAACGACAGCAACAAACCGAACCACACCGAGAGGCTGCCGAGCACCGCGGCAATGGCTATCAGTACTGGCAAGCGGCGACTCCAGAAGCGTGAAGCGGCCGCGGGCAGCATCATCAGACCGACTACCATCAAGGCACCAATGGCCTGGAAACCGATCACCAGGTTCAGCACCACCAGTGTCAGGAAAACGCCATGGGCCAGGGGACCGAGTCGGCTCACGGATCGCAGAAAGAGTGGGTCGAGGGTGTCGAGCAACAGGGGGCGATAGATCAACAGCATGGCGATCAGGCTCACTGCGCAGACCCAAAGCATGCCCGTGAGGGTCGGGCCATCAACCGCCAATGCCGAACCGAACAGCAGGTGCAACAGGTCCAGGCGTTTGCCCGCGATGCCGAGAATCAACACGCCGCTGGCCAGGGAAATCGGGTAGATCGCTGCGAGGCTGGCGTCCTCTCGCAGGCCGGTGCGACGGGTAATCCAGGCAGCGAGTCCGGCCATGCTCAGGCCGGCACCGAGGCCGCCGAGGGTCAGCGCGGGAAGGCTCAAACCGGCAAACCAGAACCCCAACGCTGCGCCGGGCAAAATGCCGTGCGCCACCGCATCACCGATCAGGCTCATTCGTCGCAGGATCAGAAACACGCCTAGCGGCGCTGTGCTGCAGGCCAGTACCAGACCGCCGAGCAGCGCCCGACGCATGAACACGAATTCGTGGAACGGTTGCCAAAGTTGAGCGGCGGCAAGCATCAGGCCACCTGTGCTTGCGGTCGCTGATGGATGAGGTCGGTGCTCGCCCCAAAGACGCAACCACTGCTTTTGATCAGCAGTATGTGTGGAATGTGATGGCGAGCGGCGGCAAGATCGTGGCACACGACAACCAGGGTTCTGCCTTCTGCGTGCCAGGCGTGGAGGTGTTTCCACAGCAGTAGCTGACCGAGTTCATCCAGCGCGGCATGGGGTTCGTCGAGTAGCAGCAAAGGTGCTTCAGCGAGACTCAAGCGAGCGAGTAGGGCGCGTTGCAATTCGCCGCCGGAGAGCGCCATTAAAGGGCGTTGCTCCAGGCCACTCAGGTGCCAATCATCGAGGACCAATTCCAGGCGTTGGCGACATTGTTCCGGCGATTGCTTACTGCGCCAGAAACCGGCAGCGACCAATTCCTGAAGGCTGATAGGGAATTGGCGATCCAGATGTTGCTGCTGTGGTAGGAACGACAGTCCGCCCTTGCGTGGCGCGTCCACCAGGATTTTTCCCGCGAGCGGTTTTTGCAGGCCGGCGATGACTTTCAACAGGCTGCTTTTCCCGCTGCCGTTGGCGCCTATCACGGCGGTCAGGCTTCCCTTTGGTAACTCGATATCGAGGGACGGTGTCAGTGGCTGCCCCGGAGCGCCCCAACGCAAATGCTGACAACGAATCATGCGACCTCCCG
Organism: Pseudomonas sp. NFX224; assembly: GCF_048565165.1. Classification (NCBI taxonomy): domain Bacteria; kingdom Pseudomonadati; phylum Pseudomonadota; class Gammaproteobacteria; order Pseudomonadales; family Pseudomonadaceae; genus Pseudomonas; species Pseudomonas sp. NFX224. Next base: position 3,099,586 of record NZ_CP183416.1, read on the forward strand.
GTTCCATCGACTCTCGGCGACCGCGTCGTGAGCGTGGAGGCTTTCAGCGTGGATCACTCGTATGTGAAATCCGTTGATACCGGGTGAACGCTTGAGGGCCAGATTCAAGCGTCGGGCAGCGTCTTCGCAGAACATCAGGTTCTGTCCGTTGGCGAGGGCGAAGGCTTGTTCGTCGGCACGCTTCACGGCGGTTTGCACGGCGGTGCCGAGGGCTGCTTCTGCATCGTTGATCAGTGCGATCAGCGGTAACTCATCCAGACAATCGTCCAGACGCAAACGTAGTTGCGCGGAGCTGCGTTGACTGTGCGGTGTGGCGACGATGCCCTTAGGGGAGCCGAGCCAGGCCAGTACTTCTGCGTGATACAAAGCGCGATTGGCAAAATCATCCACGAATTGCTGCTGAATCAGTTGCCGGGAAAGCGCTGCTGAGCAAGGGCACGTTGAGGAATAACGCACGTCGATTTTTAGTTCCACGTGGAACATCGCGTTTTTCAGATGCGCTTCGATGCTGATGGGATAGGTTTTCCAACCGGCCAACGGACTGAGCAACGCCGGTCTTTTCAGCAGTAAATCGGTGTGAATGTTCAGATAAGCACTGTTTGAAAGTCCTTCATGACTGTTCAGGAAACTCTGCAATACCCGTCGAAGCAGAACGGGCGAAAGAGTTTCCTGCGCCAGCATTTCCAACGCGAGGTAGAGCCGCGACATATGAATGCCGCGCGCCTCGCCATTATCGAGACTTACGCCGGCATCGGCTGTTGCGGGCAGTCTTTGGCTATCGAGCAAAACAGGAAGAGCAATGCCACACATGCCTACCCACTCAAGTGGCAAGGCTTGGCGTGAGGCCTGCGCGGCGATATCCGGCAGAGTCAGCGCATTCATGAGCAGGTCCATCGTGGGAGTTGATTTGGCATGTTATATTGTAACAATGAAATCGACGATGCCTTTTTCATGAACGGGTTTTCATCATGCATAGACGTACCGTGCTCAACCTGATTCTGGCCAGCGCAGCAAAAGTCCCAGTCCTAACAACCGGCAATTCGGCTACAGGTGAACTTGGCGCTGTTGCCTCCGGAACTGGAAAACCGGTTGATCGTGGTCCAGCCGACGCGCTGGTTGTAGCCGACCCACGCCTCTCCGTCGGAAGCGATGCCGGTGAAAAACGTCATCTGGCCATATCGGCTGTTGGTCTGCGCCCAGTAGCGTTTTCCAGCCGCTTCGAAGCCCCGCAAGTAAATCGTACTGCTGGCAGTATTGACGCTGTAGGCATTGCCTTCGCCATCCACGCAGGCCAGCACGTTGGCGCTGCGGGTGCAGTTGGCCAACGTTGGAATTTGCGCCCAGGCATCGGCCGCACCCAGCAGTGAAATGCTCAACAGCGCCAGTTTCAGGGCATTACGCATAGCGTTTCTCACCAGCGGGAAGGTTTCCAGCATCGTGCCCTTTGATGTTGTGGGCAAGAGGGGAGTGGCTTGATTGTGTTGTTATACTATAACATAAAAACAAGCCCGACGATTTGACCGGGTACCCTGTGAGGAACATCTGATGCCCAATCGCCTACCTGTTACCGTCCTGTCGGGCTTTCTTGGTGCCGGAAAAAGTACACTTCTCAATTACGTACTACGTAATAGAGAAAATTTGCGGGTCGCTGTCATCGTCAACGACATGAGTGAAATCAATATCGACGGCAGTGAAGTCCAGCGTGATGTCAGCCTCAATCGCGCAGAAGAAAAACTCGTGGAAATGAGCAACGGCTGCATCTGCTGCACCTTGCGCGAAGACTTGCTGGAGGAAGTGAGCAAGCTCGCCCGGGAAGGTCGTTTTGATTATCTGCTGATCGAATCAACCGGTATTGCCGAACCGCTGCCAGTGGCGGAGACGTTTACGTTTCGCGACGAAAACGGCCAGAGCCTTACTGACATCGCCCGACTCGACACCATGGTTACCGTGGTCGATGGCATGAATTTCCTGCTCGACTACCAGGCCGCCGAGAGCCTCGCTTCCCGCGGCGAAACACTGGGCGAAGATGACGAGCGTTCGATTACTGACCTGTTGATCGAGCAGGTCGAGTTCGCCGACGTCATCTTGATCAGCAAGATCGACCTGATCAGCAGCCGCGAGCGTCAGGAGCTGATCGCGATACTTGAACGGCTCAACGCCCAGGCGGAAATCATCCCGATGGTCATGGGTGAAGTGCCGCTGGAGAAAATCCTCAACACTGGTTACTTCGACTTCGAAAAAGCCGCTCAGGCGCCGGGCTGGCTGCGAGAGCTGCGCGGCGCACGTGTACCGGAAACCGAGGAGTACGGAATCGCCTCCAGCGCTTACCGTACGCGCCGCCCGTTCCATCCACAGCGCTTCTTCAGCTTCATCGACCGGCCATGGGTGAACGGAAAGCTGTTGCGCTCCAAAGGTTTTTTCTGGCTGGCGAGCAAGCACATGGATGCCGGGAGCTGGTCACAGGCCGGTGGGTTGATGCGCCATGGTTTCGCCGGGCGATGGTGGCGTTTCGTGCCGAAGAATCAATGGCCGCAAGATGCGGAGAGTACCGCCGCGATCATGGAGAACTGGACGGCTGCCAACGGTGATTGCCGACAGGAACTGGTGTTCATCGGCCAGAACATCGACTTCGCGCGGCTCAACGCCGAGCTCGATGATTGTCTACTGACGGATGAAGAAATGGCACTGGGTGTCGAAGGCTGGCGATTGCTGCCGGACCCATTCGGCCCTTGGAACGAAGACGCCGCGTGACGCCTCAAGGCTTGAGCCAGGTCCCCTGGCTCTGGGCTTCGCAAAACGGCTTCAGATACGCCGCATCCGTGGCTACGCCGTAATAGTGAATATCCTGCCGGTAGGGCATATTGGCGACTTGGGCGTTGCTGCACACGCCGAACGCCCCGCTTGGGCATTGCTCGACGTACTGCACCTCGACCTTCTGCCCGGCCAGTTTCGGCTGGCAGAAACTGTCGGCGAAGAGTTTTTCCGGGATGTTGCGGTTCTGCTGGCAGACTTTCACGTCGAGCCGTTCCGCCTGGCTGTGGACGACGCAGGCCTGGGCCAATGCTTCGCCGCAGGGCAGAATCAGCAGCAACGACCATCCCATCCACCGCATCCTTACCTCCTCAGAACCTTCGATCATGTTGCAGAACATACCCACCCACGTCATCGCCGGGCCATTGGGGGCCGGCAAGACCAGCCTGATCAAGCACCTGCTGGCGCAGCGTCCCGCCGGTGAGCGCTGGGCGGTGTTGATCAACGAGTTCGGCCAGATTGGCCTCGATGCCGCGTTGTTGACCCGTGACGCCGATGGTATCGCACTGGGCGAAGTGGCCGGGGGCTGTTTGTGTTGCGTCAATGGTGCGCCGTTTCAGATTGGTCTCGGTCGTTTGTTGCGCAAGGCGCGGCCGGATCGACTGTTCATCGAGCCTTCGGGGCTGGGCCATCCGATGCAGCTTTTGCAGCAGTTGAGCGAGGCGCCATGGCAAGGCGTTCTGAATGTGCAACCCAGCGTGTTGGTGCTCGATGCGCAGGCGCTCATCGCAGGCAAGCCGCTGCCTGCGGCGCAACAGGAGGCATTGAGCCGCGCGGGTCTGTTGCTGATGAACAAATCCGAAGGTCTTGAGGAAGGTGATCGCCAGCGGATCGCCGAATCGTTGCCGTTACGTCCTTTGTATTGGACACAAGAATCCGCGTTGCCATTGAGCGAGTTGCCCGGTCTTGAGGCGCGGGCGGTGGCGGGTGTGGATAACTTTGTGATGCCCAAGCCTCTGGCGCAGCTCCCGGGGATCTGGACTGACCCGACGCTGCCGATTCGTTTAAGTCAGGCGCAGGAGGGCGGTTGGAGTATCGGGTGGCGCTGGCATCCGAGTCAGACCTTCGATGCGGCACTTGTCGGCCGGTGGCTGGAAAGCCTTGTCTGGCGGCGGGCGAAGCTGGTTATCCACAGTAGCAGTGGCTGGGTTTCGGCCAATGCGCTGGATAACTCGGTGTTGGCGTGGCAGCCCAGCGAGTGGCGACAGGATTCGCGAATCGAGTTGATTTTCAATGAGTCGCAGGATGTGGATGTGTTGCAAAGAGGCCTGGCCGACTGCCGGTCGATTTGAAGATCACGGCCGCCATTTGTTGTGTTCCTGCCGCCAATGGCTCAGCTCGATCACCTCGGCGCTCGGTTTGACCACATCAACGACGGGCGGCGCATCGTCAAACGGCATCGGATAAGGCGCCAGCTCGATCTGCGCACTGTGGGCGCCGAACTGGGTGATGGTGCCGTTATGCCGGCTTTCGCCGGTCACCGTGAATTCGAAGTTATACACTCGGGCCAGGCGCCGCCGGCCACGGGCATCCTTGAGAAACGCGATTTTTTTCAGCGCCACGTTACCATCCAGCAATTCGATGCCGACGTTGCTGCAATGCTGCTTGACCCGCTCCAGCGCGCGTTCGCGCAGGCCGTGGTTGTGCCACAGCCAGGCGCCGACGGTGGCAAGCAGCATCAGCACGAAAATATTTCCAAGGGTCAACATCAACAGGGCGCTCCAACAAGATAGTGTCAGCTTAACTGCGTCGCCGGTCTGTCGTACAGGCTGCGTTTAGTCGCATACTGCGCCGCTCGAATTTCAATCGTTTTACGGAAACTCACCGCATGAAACGTACGCCCCATCTGCTCGCTATCCAGTCCCACGTGGTGTTTGGTCACGCAGGCAACAGTGCCGCGGTTTTCCCGATGCAGCGGGTCGGGGTGAATGTCTGGCCGCTCAACACCGTGCAGTTCTCCAACCACACGCAGTACGGGCAGTGGACCGGTGACGTGCTGGCGCCACACCAGATCCCCGATCTGGTCGAAGGCATCGCAGCCATTGGCGAGCTCGGCAATTGCGACGCGGTGCTGTCGGGTTACCTCGGCAGCGCGGCGCAGGGTCGGGCGATCCTCACGGGTGTGGCGCGGATCAAGTCCATGAATCCCAAAGCGCTGTACTTGTGCGACCCGGTGATGGGCCATCCGGAGAAGGGTTGCAGTGTGCCGGCGGAAGTCAGCGATTTCCTGCTGGAAGAAGCCGCCGCCGTGGCCGATTTCATGTGCCCGAACCAATTGGAGCTCGACAGCTTTTCGGGGCGCAAGCCGCAGTCGTTGTTCGATTGCCTGGCCATGGCACGAGCGCTGCTGGCACGCGGGCCAAAAGCGGTGCTGGTCAAGCATCTGGACTACCCGGGCAAAACCCCGGACGTGTTCGAGATGCTGCTGGTGACAGCCGAAGGCAGTTGGCATCTGCAACGTCCGTTGCTGGCGTTTCCGCGTCAGCCGGTGGGTGTTGGCGACCTGACGTCCGGGTTGTTCCTGGCGCGGGTGTTGTTGGGTGACAGCCTGGTGGCTGCTTTCGAGTTCGCCGCGTCGGCGGTGCATGAGGTGTTGCTGGAAACCCAGGCCTGTGCGAGCTACGAGCTGGAACTGGTGCGGGCGCAAGACCGGATTGCCCATCCGCGGGTGCGGTTCGAAGCGACTTCGATTAGCTTGTAACCGGATCAGAACAAAAAGATCGCAGCTTGCGGCAGCTCCTACAGGAATTCGCATTTCTCAGTAGGAACTGCCGCAGGCTGCGATCTTTTGCTTTAGGCGTCGCCCTTGATTTCCTGATAACGCTTTTCCAGCTCCTGACGGATCTGACGGCGTTGCTGGGCCTGAATGTATCGGCGCTTGTCCTCGCTGTTTTCCGGTTGCAGCGGCGGCACCGGGGCGGGTTTGCGCTGGTCATCCACCGCGACCATGGTGAAGAAGCAGCTGTTGGTGTGGCGCACCGAGCGCTCACGAATGTTTTCGGTCACCACCTTGATACCCACCTCCATTGAGGTGTTGCCGGTGTAGTTGACCGAAGCGAGGAAGGTCACCAGTTCGCCGACATGGATCGGCTCACGGAAAATCACCTGGTCCACCGACAGGGTCACTACGTAACGGCCGGCATAACGGCTGGCGCAGGCGTAGGCGACTTCGTCGAGATACTTGAGCAGGGTTCCGCCGTGAACATTGCCAGAGAAGTTGGCCATGTCGGGGGTCATCAGTACCGTCATCGACAGCTGGGCGTTTCCGGGTTCCATAGCGTTCTCACGGATCAAGGCAAGGTTTGAGGGGCGCACCTCTGCGGGTGCCTGCGTGGTTTTTTCAAACCAACAGTTATCGGGACGCCGGGCGGGAAGCCGCCGTCACGCCGGATCGATCTGTTTCCATATATTGCACCGCCTTTCTGCCGGAAGTCGCGGTGTTACCCTGCAAAAGCCCACCCAGAAGGGCAAATTCCTACGTGAAAAGCAGATTTGTATCCCGCTCAATCGGACGTTTCCTGCGTCTGCTGGTTGAGCCATGTCACCCAAGGAGCCCCACGCCATGCATGCCATCAGTTTCATTCAGGATCTGGCAGTGATCATGTTGATTGCGGGTGTGGTGACTGTGGTTTTCCATCGCCTCAAACAGCCAGTGGTTCTGGGCTACATTGTCGCGGGTTTTATCATTGGCCCGCACACCCCACCGTTCGGGCTGATCCACGACGAAGAGACCATCAAGACCCTGGCGGAACTCGGGGTGATTTTCCTGATGTTCTGCCTGGGCCTGGAATTCAGCCTGCGCAAGTTGTTCAAGGTGGGTGCCACAGCGTTTATCGCGGCGTTCCTGGAAATCGTCCTGATGATCTGGATCGGCTACGAAATCGGCCGCTGGTTCGACTGGAACACCATGGACTCACTGTTCCTCGGCGCGATCCTGGCGATCTCCTCGACCACCATCATCGTCAAGGCGCTCAACGACCTGAAGATGAAGAATCAGCGCTTTGCGCAGCTGATTTTCGGTGTCCTGATCGTCGAAGACATCCTCGGTATCGGCATCATCGCCTTGCTGTCGAGCATCGCGGTCAGCGGCACGGTCAGCTCCGGTGAAGTGTTCTCCACGGTTGGCAAGCTCTCGTTGTTCATGATCGTCGCATTGGTGATCGGCATTCTGCTGGTACCGCGATTGCTGGCATACGTGGCCAAATTCGAAAGCAACGAAATGCTGCTAATCACCGTGCTGGGCCTGTGTTTCGGCTTCTGCCTGTTGGTGGTCAAGCTCGAATACAGCATGGTCCTGGGCGCGTTCCTGATTGGTGCGATCATGGCCGAATCTCGGCAACTGCTGAAAATCGAACGCCTGATCGAGCCGGTTCGCGACCTGTTCAGTGCGATTTTCTTCGTCGCCATCGGTCTGATGCTCGACCCGATGATACTGCTGCAGTACGCCTGGCCCATCGCGGTGATCACAGTGGCGGTGGTGCTCGGCAAAATGTTGTCCTGCGGTCTTGGCGCCTTTATCGCCGGAAATGACGGGCGCACCTCACTACGTGTCGGGATGGGTCTTTCACAGATTGGCGAATTTTCTTTCATCATCGCTTCGCTGGGCATGACCCTGCAGGTCACCAGCAACTTCCTTTATCCGGTGGCCGTGGCGGTTTCGGTGATCACCACGCTGCTGACGCCTTATCTGATTCGAGCGGCAGACCCGCTGTCGATCAAATTGGCCGCAGTAATGCCGCAGCGGCTGGGTCGGGTGCTGGGGATTTATGGCGAATGGCTACGCAGCATCCAGCCGCAGGGCCAGGGGGCGCTGCTGGCGTCGATGATTCGACGGATTTTGCTTCAGGTGGGGGTCAATCTGGCGCTGGTGGTCGCGATTTTCTTCGCGGGCGCTTACTTCGCCGAACGAATCTCTACGTACCTGCAAGACTGGGTCAGCGATCCGAGCTGGCAGAAGGCATTGATCTGGGGCGGTGCGTTGCTGCTGTCGTTGCCATTCCTGATTGCCGCGTATCGCAAGCTCAAGGCATTGTCGATGTTGCTCGCGGAAATGGGCGTGAAGCCTGAAATGGCGGGGCGCCACACAGAGCGAGTGCGCCGGGTGATCGCCGAAGTGATCCCGATTCTCTCGCTGCTGGTGATTTTCCTGCTTTTGGCAGCCTTGTCGGCCAGTATTCTGCCGACCAACAAGTTGCTGGTGCTGATCGCTGTGGTCGCAGCCGCCGTGGCGGCGCTGCTGTGGCGCTGGTTTATCCGCGTCCACACGCGCATGCAGGTGGCGTTGCTGGATACCCTGGACAACCACAAGGATTCACCAGGGCACTGACCCAGTGGGGCGTCAGCTGACTCAGCTTTCCAGCCAGACGTCCCGCGCCCAGTGCCAAACCGACTCCCAGGTTTCTTCGGCGATCAGCTCTTCTTCCGCCTGCCAAAGCACTACGGTGCCGTCCTCTTCGACGCAGTAGTAGTCATCACCGTCCTGGCAAATCGGGATCAGGCTACGATCGACACCGGCGTCCCAGGCGTTGGCAGCAACATCCGGCAGGTAGGTGTGGGATTGCGGGTCGGTGACGGTCACCGGTTCCAGGCTGCCGTAGACAACGTCGCTGACGGTCAGCAAAAACTCTCTGAAGACGAACGGAATATCGATGAACAGTTGTTCTTCGATTTCCACCAGCAGATCTTCGTCGGGCAACTCCAAGGGGACCGGTACCGGTTCGTTGGCTTCACGCAGTTGTTCGATGATTTCTTCCACGTCCGGGATCCTCTTGCTTGTATGGCGCGGTTTATATGGGGCGGTTTATACAGTAGCTTGCTATAGATGCAACCGCGAAATAGAAAACCCCAGCCGAGGCTGGGGTTTTTATTGCAGCAAGTGAAGCGCGGAGGATGATCAGCCGTTCTGGCGGATACCTGCCACCAGCCAAGGCTGGTTTTCACCCTGTGCACGTTCCATGTTCCAGCTTTCGCTGAACACTTCGCCCTGGTCGAAACGCGAGGATTTCGACACGCCACTGAAGGTCAGGGTGGCGATGGTCTTGTCGGCGCGGTCATCTACGCCGTCCAGCTGCACATTGAGGTTATCAATGTAGGTGGACTGGAAGGCGTCACCCAGGTCAGCGCGTTCGCGCTTGAGGAACTCCAGCATCTGCGGGGTCACGAACTCGGAGATCTTGTCCATTTCGTTCGCGTCCCAGTGCTGTTGCAGCGACTGGAAATGGTTGCGCGCGGCTTCTACGAAGCTCTGTTCGTTGAACCAGGCCGGAGCGTTGATCACCGGACGAGCGGCAACGGGTGCGGCCGAACCACCGAAGATCGAGCCCATGGCTGGCTTCTGTTCGAACGCTTCACGTTGCATCGGCGCGTGGCCGGCCGGAGCGAACTGCTCCTGCTGCTTGCGACGACGAGCGGCGATGAAGCGGAAGACCAGGAATGCGATGACCGCCATGATCAGGATGTCGAAGATCTGCATGCCCTGGAAGCCGTCGCCCATGAACATGGACGCCAGCAGACCGCCGGCAGCGATACCGGCCAGGGGGCCGAGCCAGCGCGAAGCACCGCCAGCCTTGGCCGCAGCGCCAGCGGCACCGGCAGCACCCGCGGTCGCCGCAGCGCCGCCCATGCCAGGAGAAGAAGGAGCCATCTGGCTGGTTTGGTGAGTCGGCGCAGCGCCTGCGCTTTTGCCGCCACCGAAGCGCTTGGCGGCATTGACGTCGAGACTCATCGTCAGGCCGATGCACAACGCCATGGCGATGCTAAGAAAACGTTTCATAAAGGGAATTCCCATTTGTGGAAGGCACGCGCGCCATGTTGCACAGCTGAAGTGTTACTGGCTAGCGGCAGAGTGTTTCCGGCTTTTGCCTGACAGGTCGGGTTCAGCTTCAGTCAGCGCAATAAGGCCTGTTAACTTTGGTCTGTAGGATGAGTGGATAAGTTCTGTAGGAAGGATGTCTAGCGTCGCAGCGCGAGCAACACGACCCCTGCGGTAATCAGGCCGATTCCACCCCATTGGCGCAGGTCTAGTTTTTCACCCAGTAACATCACGCCAAGTACGGCCACCAGCACCACGCTGAGCTTGTCTACCGGGGCGACCAATGAAGCCGGGCCGACTTTGAGTGCACGGAAATAACAAATCCACGATGCACCGGTGGCCAGGCCTGACAACAAAAGGAACAGGTAGCTCTTGGGAGAGATCGATCCTAATGACTGATATTGGCCCGTGGCGTACAAAATCAAGGCCAGGCTGACCAACACCACCACGGTACGCAGCAGGGTCGCGAAGTCGGAGTTAACGTTTTCGACACCGACTTTGGCGAAAATCGCGGTCATGGCCGCAAATGCCGCCGACAACAGCGCCCAGAATGTCCAGGATGAAAAGAAGCCTGAGCCCATCTCATCTCACCTTTAAATTCAGATATCGGTCTGGAGCCTGCCTATAACCTGTGGGAGCAAGTGTCCTCGCTCCCACAGAAAAGCTAGATCGCTTCCAGCTTCGCGTACCCCAGCATCAGCCACTTGCTGCCTTCGCCGAAGTTCACCTGGACCCGGGCCTGTGCGCCGGCGCCTTCGAAGTTCAGAATCACCCCGTCGCCAAACACCGAATGCCGTACTGTCTGGCCGAGACTGAAACCGGTCTGCGGAATCTCGCTGCCGCTGAACAGGCTGCCGCCGCTCATCGACTGGTTGCCACCAAACGGACGACTGACGCTATTGGAAAGCCGCACTTCCTGGATCAGGCCTTTGGGCACTTCGCGTACGAAGCGCGACACCTTGTTGTAGGTTTCGCTGCCGTACAGGCGTCGGGTTTCAGCATAGGTCATCACCAGGTTCTGCATGGCGCGGGTGATGCCGACATAGGCAAGACGGCGTTCCTCCTCAAGACGGCCGGGCTCTTCCAGACTCATCTTGTGCGGGAACAGGCCTTCTTCCATGCCCACCAGGAACACGTAAGGGAATTCCAGGCCCTTGGCGCTGTGCAGCGTCATCAGTTGAACGCTGTCTTCGTGCTCGTCGGCCTGGGTATCGCCAGCCTCCAGTGATGCGTGACCGAGGAACGCCGCCAGCGGCGTCAGGTCCTCGTCTTCTTCACTGTTTTCGAAGTTGCGCGCAGCGCTGACCAGTTCCTCAAGGTTTTCTACCCGGGCCTGGCCTTTCTCGCCTTTCTCCGCTTCGTGGTAGGCGATCAAGCCTGACTGCTCGATGACCGTCTGGGTCATCAGGTGCAGCGGCATTTCCATGCACTTGGCGGCGAGGTTTTCGATCAGTTCGATAAACGCGCCGAGCGCGCTGGCCGCACGACCGGTCAGGCCTTTATTGGCCACCAGTTGGCGCATCGCTTCCCACATCGACACATCGCTGTGGCGCGCATGGTCGCGGATCGCTTCGACGGTTTTTTCGCCAATGCCACGGGCCGGGACGTTAATCACCCGTTCCAGCGCGGCATCGTTGCCACGGCCTTCCAGCAAACGCATGTAGGCCATGGCATTCTTGATTTCAGCCCGTTCGAAGAAGCGCTGACCGCCATAAATGCGGTACGGAATGCGTTCACGCAGCAAGGCTTCTTCCAAAACGCGCGATTGGGCGTTGGAGCGGTACAGAATCGCGATATCGCTGCGAGACAGGCCGGTTTTCAGCGCGCTTTCGATGGTTTCAACAACGTAGCGGGCTTCATCGTGTTCGTTGAACGCGGCATACAAGTTGATGGCTTCGCCATCACCGCCATCGGTCCACAGTTCTTTGCCCAGACGCCCGGTGTTGTTGGCGATCAAGGCGTTGGCGGCCTTCAGGATGCCGGCGGTGGAGCGATAGTTTTGCTCCAGACGAATGGTTTCAGCGTCCGGGAAGTCCTCGGAGTACTGATAGATGTTCTCGATTTTCGCGCCGCGCCAGCCGTAAATCGACTGATCGTCATCGCCCACCACCATCAGGCTGTCGCCACCCTTGGCCAGCAGGCGCAACCAGGCGTACTGCACGGCGTTGGTGTCTTGGAACTCGTCCACCAAGATGTGCCGGAAACGCTTTTGATAGTGCGCCAACAGGCCCGGATGATCGCGCCACAGGTCGAGCGCACGCAGCAGCAATTCGGAGAAGTCGATAACCCCGGCGCGCAGGCACGCAGCCTCATAGGCTTCATAGATGCCGCGCATGGTCGCCAGGAACAGGTCGCCGCTGGCTTGAATGTGTTGCGGGCGCAGACCTTCGTCTTTCTGCCCGTTGATGAACCATTGGGCCTGACGGGCTGGCCAGCGTTGTTCATCCAGGCCGAGCTCGCGGATTACCCGCTTGACCAGCCGCTGCTGGTCGTCGCTGTCGAGAATCTGGAAGGTCTGGCTCAGCCCGGCTTCCTGCCAGTGCGCCCGCAGCAAGCGGTGCGCCAGGCCGTGGAAGGTACCGACCCACATGCCGGCCGGGTTGATACCCATCAGCTGCTCGATGCGATGGCGCATCTCGGCAGCGGCCTTGTTGGTGAAGGTCACCGACAGAATGGAGTGGGGCGACGCGTTTTCGACCTGGATCAACCAGGCGATACGGTGCACCAGCACTCGGGTTTTACCGGAACCAGCACCGGCCAGGACCAACTGACGACCCACGGGGGCCGCTACGGCCTGCCGTTGGGCATCGTTGAGGGAGTTCAGCAGAAGGGAGAGATCATCGCGCATCGGGGCATTCTAGGGGGCGACGTCACACCGGGCAAACCCCGCTTTGCTTTAGCCGATGAAAGAGGCGTGCGGGACGACCGGTCGGTCATTGGCTGTAAGCGTGGGCCGGTCTCGTCTGGCCGCTCGCGGGGTGAGCCGGGTGCCCGATTTTTTTGTTTGTTTTTTGACCGGGGGCAGTTTGGTCCGGGCACTGGCTTGTGTATGCTCCGTCGACGTTTCGGGCCCCATGCTCGTCATTATAAGAACAAGAATATTGCCTATGACCTTCAGCTCCGACCTGTCGGGCCCCACCGTGGAGCCCCGGGTTATCCGAAAACAGTACGCCATGGAAATGGCGGTCGAACGCACGCGACTGCTCTATCAGGGCTCTTTGCTGCCGACACTGTTCATGTTGATCAATGGTCTGGTCTGCGCCGGGTTGCTCTGGAGTCCGCAGCGCTACTTCCTGGTTAGCGTCTGGCTGGTGTGGTTGTTGTCATTGGTGGCGCTGCGGGTGATTCAGGTGGCGGCCTTCGATTCAGCCATTCCCAATCGGCAGGCCCATCCCATCTGGCGGCGGATGTTTTTACTGGGTTCCGGCCTCACCGGCCTGACCCTGGCCGGTGCCGGTATCGCCTTGGTTCCCGCCGATTACTTCATTCAGCAAGCCTGGGTATTCGGCCTGATCGGCGCGGCAGCCCTCTCGGCCAGCGTGGCCTACGCGGTCAGTTTGCCGGCATTCCTGTCTTTCACTTTGCCTTGCCTGTTGCCGGCCATCGCCTTCATGTTCTGGGGTGGTGACGAGCAACAGCACGGTTGGGGTTGGTTCGGCTTGATTCTGCTGGGCGCATTGAGTGTGGTCGCCTGGCAGGTCAATCGCCTTATCGATCGCGGCCTGTTGCGACGCTTTCAGAATCAGGCGCTGATCGAGCATCTGCAACAGGCACAGAACGGTAGCGATCAGCTCAATCAGAAACTGGCCAGGGAAATCGAGCAGCGCCGGCGTGCAGAAGACGAGTTGCGCGAAATCCAGATCGATCTGGAAAGCCGCGTCGCCCAGCGCAGCCTGGAGCTGGACGCCGCCAACCAGGCGCTGAGCAAGAGTGAGGCGCGCCTGGCGCTGGCATTGAAGGCCAGTGAACTGGGGCTGTGGGACTGGAACCTGCAAACCGACGAAGTGCATCACACGCAGATTCAGGAGTTGTTCGGCCTGAAGCCGGAACAGGTGACGGCAATCCTGCGCCACCTCAAGCCACGCCTGCACCCCGAGGATCTTCCTGCGCTGAAAAGGGCGCTGGTCGAGCATTTGAAGGGACGCACCGAGGATTACCAGATCGAATACCGCGTGCGGCATGGCGACGGTCACTGGGTGTGGATCGAAGACCGTGGGCGCGCAGTCGAGCGTGCAGAAAACGGCCGGGTGATCCGCATGGTCGGCACTCGCCGCGACATTAGCGTCAGCAAGGCGCTTGAAGAACAGCAGCAATTGGCGGCGACGGTGTTCGAGGCCGCCAGCGAAGGCATCGTGATTTTTGACCCTGATTACGCGTTGATCGCGGTCAATCAGGCCTTCAGCCGTGTGACGGGCTATGACATCGAGGAAATTCTGGGTCGAAACGTGATCGAGTTGCCGTGCAGTCGCGATGCGCGCCGGCATTACACCGCGATTCATCAGGCGCTGGAGCAGCACGGCAGTTGGCAGGGCGAATTGGTGGAGACCCGCAAGAACGGCGAGATGTACCCGCAATGGCTGCACCTGAATACAGTCCGCGATCCCCGGGGAAAGGTGAGTCATATTGTCGGCTTCTTCGCTGATCTCTCCGCCCGGCGAGAATCCGAAGAGCGCATGCGTTATCTGACCCATTACGACGAACTCACTGGTTTGGCCAATCGCTCGATGTTCCGCGAACGGCTCAGCGAGGCGCATCAACGGGTACGACAGGGCGGTTACCGCAGCCTGGCGTTGCTGCACATCAATCTCGATCGTTTCAAACAACTCAATGACAGCCTGGGTCATGAAGTCGCCGACCAGTTGTTGCAGAAAATGGCGCGGCGGCTGGTCAATGCATTGCCGGAGGCAGACACGATCGCGCGCCTGTCCGGTGACGAGTTTGCTGTGTTGTTCAACGCCTACGGCAACCTTTCGAGTCTCGCGCGGGTGGCGACACGCTTATCGAACAAGTTGCGCATACCGGTGACGGTCGAGGGTCATGAACTGGTGGTCAGTGCGTCGATGGGCATCAGTTTGCTGCCGGACAGTGCCCGAGAGATTTCCGCCTTGGTCAGTCAGTCGAACATGGCCATGCAACACGCCAAGCATCTGGGCGGCAACAACTTCCAGTTCTACACCGACAGCCTGCAAGCCAGCACGCTGGAGCGGTTGCAGCTGGAAAACCAGTTGCGCAAAGCGGTTGAAGAGAAGCAGTTGAAGGTGTTTTACCAACCGAAACTGTGCCTTGCCACGGGCAAATTGAATGCCGCCGAGGCGCTAGTGCGTTGGGATCATCCGACCATGGGACGCGTGCCTCCGGGGGATTTCATCGGTCTGGCCGAAGAAACCGGGTTGATTGGACCGATCGGTGAGTTCGTATTGCGCCAGGCCTGCTGGCAAGCCTGTGAGTGGCAGCGCCAAGGCCTTGAAGCGATCCGGGTGTCGGTGAATCTGTCGGTGCATCAGTTGCGCCAGGGAAAACTGGTCAGTCTGGTGCGCCAAGTACTGGAAGAGACCGGGCTGGCGCCGCGTTTTCTGGAGCTGGAACTCACCGAAAGCCAGTTGCTGGACAGCGTTGAGCACATCATCGCGACCTTCCAGCAACTGCGAGATTTGGGTGTGAAACTGGCGATTGATGATTTCGGCACCGGCTATTCATCCCTGAGCTATCTCAAGCGGATTCCGGTTGATTACGTGAAGATCGATCAGGCATTTATTCGAGGCTTGGGGGAGGGCAGCGAGGATGCGGCAATCACTCGGGCGATCATCGCCATGGCGCACGGCCTGTCGTTGAAGGTGGTGGCGGAAGGGGTCGAGCGGCGCGAGCAGCTTGAGTTTTTGAGAACCGAGCGCTGCGATGAGGTGCAAGGGTATCTGATCAGTCGACCCATCGAAGCGGACGGATTGGCGAGTCTGCTACGAGAGCAATGTGCCGTGTGAACGGTTCAACTTCCCGCCGGACACGTTCGGTGCCGACGGGAAGCCAGGAAGCTGATGGGTTATTAGTGGGTAATAAAAACTTTGTCGATGTGGTGCAGCAACTTTCCATCGTAGAAAATGCTGACGCCAGTGACATTCGAGTCCCCCATCACTTTATATTCTACAAACTTGTCGGTTTCTACCTGCAAGAAAATCTCGTTGGACTTCACCAGTTTAAGTTCCAGGCGCAAATCGAAGGATTTGTCCTGGATTGCAGTTTTTTCCAGCGTAGGCGTAATGCCGGGATGGCCAACGGTTACGGTGCCAAAGGTACGGAATGATGCAGCGCCGGGCATGCGATCGATTTGTGCGGTCCAGTCTTTTGTTTTAATGCTCATAATGTGTAGTTCCTTTAATTACGTGTTTGCTTCCTGCGCAATTAATATATCCAGATCAACTTGTGAGTGGGTGATTTTTATTGGTCGTATTTGTAAGGCTGTATGTTGTGTTGGGATGCAGGCATAACTATGCTTTGAACTTTTCAGAACTGCCAACTTGTTTTTTACCCCTCAAGACTGATGTTGGGGGGGGCGATCAGATCTCCGACATGAGTGCTACATGAAGCGCGGGCACCTGAAATCGAGGGATTCGGTAACGCATTGAGCAGGCAAAATGCCGATTCATGTAGTATAACTACAAGCGTGCTACATCCCCGGCACCTGCCAATAACAAAGAGTCCAGCCCCTTGAATCTGCTGCAACACATCGCCCAGTCTCGCCACCTGTTACGCAAGTCGGAGCTCAAGGTCGCCGATCACGTGCTGCTTGACCCCGCGGCTGTGATGCACAGCTCCATGGCCGACCTGGCCCATAGCGTCGGCATCAGTGAACCGACCATCGTGCGTTTTTGCCGCGCCATCGGCTGCTCCGGGTTCCAGGACCTGAAGCTCAAGCTGGCCCAGAGCCTCGCCGCGGGTGCGAGTTTTGGCCAGTTCGCGATCCACGAAGATGATTCGGTCGCCGACTACAGTCTGAAAATTTTCGACACCACCCTGCACACCTTGATGGAGGTTCGCGAAAAGCTCGATCCGGTGGAGTTGCAGCGAGCGGTGACGCTGATGTCCCAGGCCCAGCGCGTCGAGTTCTATGGCTTCGGCGCCTCGGGTGCGGTAGCGGCGGATGCGCAGCACAAGTTTTTCCGTTTGCTGCTGACCGCGGCGGCGTATTCGGACCCGCACATGCAGGCGATGTCGGCGGTGACCCTGAAACCGACCGATGTGGCGATCTGTATTTCACAGTCCGGACGTTCCAAGGATCTGCTGATTACCGCGAACCTGGTGCGCGAAAGTGGTGCTTCGTTGATCACCTTATGCCCGAGCCAGACGCCATTGGCCGAGCTGTCGACCGTCAACCTGGCGATCGATGTGCATGAAGACACCGAAATCTATACGCCGCTGACCTCGCGTATCGCTCACCTGGTGGTGATCGATGTGCTGGCGATGGGCGTGGCCATGGCGCGGGGACCGAGCCTGGTCAACCACCTCAAGAGCGTCAAGCGCAGCCTGCGCAGCTTGCGGTTGTCGCCCAAGTCGGTGAAAGCGCTTGACGACTGACGTCGTCGTAAGGTCGTTCCGACCTTAATCGCGAGCAGGCTCGCTCCCACCTTTGACCGCGTTCTCCTGTGGGAGTGAGCTTGCTCGCGATGGCGGCCTCGAATACACCGCAATTTTCATCAGTCTGTAACGCCCGAGCCGCCAAACCGTCATCCCCCGCGCCTATCGTGAAACTCCCGTACTCGTCTTGGGAGACTCGAAATGGCCCTGCCTTACGAAGAACGCAACAGCGCTGTCAAAACCCGTCGTCAGCAAGAAGACCAGCGCCGCATGGAATTTCGCCGCGCTATCGAAGATCGCTGTGAGCGCCGTCAGCTTCTGGCCGAGATTGGCGATTATCCTGAAGAACTCGAACTCAATTACTGGCAGGCCGCACCGACAACTTCCCGTCGAAGCGCTCAACCAGGCCGCTGATCTGCACTCGCTCGCTGCGCACAAACGCAAGGAATGCGTGGGCCACCGGTGACAACCGTTTAGCCTTGGCCTGCACCAGGCACCAACTTCGGTACAGCGGCAGTTCTTCGACCGGCAACTCGATCAACCCGCCGGTCGCCAGTTCCAGGTTCAGGGCGTGGCGCGTCAACAGCGCTACGCCCAGACCTGCCAGCACGCATTCACGCTGGGCTTCGGCTGACGAGACTTCCTGAGTCTGGTTGAAGTGCACGCGTTTCTCTTTGAAGTACTCTTCGCATGCCATGCGCGTCCCGGAGCCGGATTCGCGCAACAGCAGGGTGTAAGGCTCAAGATCCTGTAAACGTAGCGGCCCCATGTGACACAGCGGATGATCCGGTGGTGCCACGGCGACAATCGGGTTATTGAGGAACGGCAAGAACTCCAGGCCCATGTCTTGCGGCACCATCGACATGATCACCAGGTCATCCCGGTTGTCGGAGAGGCGTCGAATCACTTGGCCTCGGTTGACCACCGTCAGTTGCAGATTGACCTCAGGATGCTGGCGCTTGAACGCGGCAAACAGGTGGGGCACGAAATATTTGGCGCTGGATTCCACCGCCAGTTTCAACTGGCCCTGCAACGAGCCCTGCATGTCGGACAGTTGCATGTCGAGGTTTTCCAGGCGCCCAAAAATGTCCCGACTGGCGCGTTGCAGTGCTTCGGCTGCTTCCGTCATGTAGAGTTTTTTGCCGACGTAATCGAACAAAGGCTGGCCAATCAGCTCTTCAAGCTGACGAATCTGTAGGCTTACGGCCGGTTGTGTGAGCGACATTTCGTCGGCCGCGCGGCTGTAGGACCGCAAATCACAGACTTCATTGAAAATCTGCAACTGACGCAATGTCATACGCATCAATGACTTACGCATTTTATGGGTGCTCTCGCCGTAGGCTGGTGTCTCAACTATAAGTCTTTACTTATGCATGACCCAATAATTATTCATTTTTGTTAATCCCTTGTGGGCGCTAGTGTGGACCTGCGACCGAATTGAAACATTTGGTCACGCGTCGACCTGGTCTAGCAGGTCGTGGGTACCACCGGCTCAAGGGAAACTCCAAGTGATAACAAAGATCCTGATCGCCAACCGTGGTGAGATTGCCGTACGAATCGTGCGTGCCTGCGCCGAAATGGGCATTCGCTCGGTCGCGATCTATTCCGACGCCGACCGCCATGCCTTGCATGTGAAGCGTGCGGACGAGGCCCACAGCATCGGTGCCGAGCCGCTGGCCGGTTACCTGAACCCGCGCAAGCTGGTGAACCTGGCTGTGGAAACCGGTTGTGATGCACTGCATCCCGGCTATGGCTTCCTGTCGGAAAACGCCGAGCTGGCGGACATCTGTGCTGAGCGCGGAATTAAATTCATCGGTCCATCGGCTGAAGTGATTCGGCGTATGGGCGACAAGACTGAAGCCCGCCGCAGCATGATCAAGGCTGGCGTGCCGGTCACTCCGGGCACCGAAGGCAACGTCGCGGACATCGCAGAAGCCCTGACCGAAGGCGATCGCATCGGTTATCCGGTGATGCTCAAGGCCACGTCCGGTGGTGGCGGTCGCGGTATCCGTCGCTGCAACAGCCGCGAAGAACTCGAACAAGCCTTCCCACGGGTCATTTCCGAAGCCACCAAGGCATTCGGTTCCGCGGAAGTGTTCCTGGAAAAATGCATCGTTAATCCAAAGCACATCGAAGCGCAGATCCTCGGTGACAGCTTTGGCAACGTGGTGCACCTGTTCGAGCGTGACTGCTCGATCCAGCGTCGTAACCAGAAACTGATCGAAATCGCCCCGAGCCCGCAACTGACCCCTGAACAGCGCGCCTACATTGGCGACCTGTCGGTGCGTGCGGCCAAAGCCGTGGGTTACGAGAACGCCGGTACCGTGGAGTTCCTGCTCGCCGAGGGCGAGGTGTACTTCATGGAGATGAACACCCGGGTGCAGGTGGAACACACCATCACCGAAGAAATCACCGGCATCGACATCGTCCGTGAGCAGATTCGCATTGCTTCTGGTCTGCCGCTTTCGGTGAAACAGGAAGACATCCACCACCGTGGTTTCGCCCTGCAATTCCGGATCAACGCCGAAGACCCAAAAAACAATTTCCTGCCGAGCTTCGGCAAGATCACCCGTTACTACGCACCCGGCGGCCCCGGCGTACGTACCGACACGGCGATCTACACCGGTTACACCATTCCGCCGTTCTACGATTCCATGTGCTTGAAACTGGTGGTGTGGGCGTTGACCTGGGAAGAAGCGATGGACCGTGGCTTGCGCGCCCTCGACGACATGCGTCTGCAAGGGGTCAAGACCACCGCCGCGTACTACCAGGAAATCCTGCGTAACCCGGAATTCCGTAGCGGCCAGTTCAACACCAGCTTCGTTGAAAGCCATCCTGAACTGACCAACTACTCGATCAAGCGCAAACCCGAAGAGCTGGCCCTGGCCATCGCCGCCGCCATCGCCGCCCACGCAGGCCTGTGAGGAATAGAACAATGAGCAAGCAAATCCACGTTACCGACACAATCCTGCGCGACGCCCATCAATCGCTGCTCGCGACCCGCATGCGCACCGAAGACATGCTGCCGATCTGCGATAAGCTCGACAAAGTCGGCTACTGGTCGCTGGAGTGCTGGGGCGGCGCGACGTTCGACGCCTGCGTACGTTTCCTGAAAGAAGATCCGTGGGAGCGTCTGCGCCAGTTGCGCGCCGCGCTGCCTAACACCCGCCTGCAGATGCTCTTGCGCGGTCAGAACCTGCTGGGCTACCGCCACTACAGCGACGACGTGGTCAAAGCCTTCGTCGCCAAAGCCGCGGTCAATGGCATCGACGTGTTCCGCATCTTCGACGCGATGAACGACGTGCGTAACCTGCGCGTTGCCATCGAAGCCGTGAAAGCTGCCGGCAAACACGCCCAAGGCACCATTGCGTACACCACCAGCCCGGTGCACACCATCGAGGCCTTCGTTGCGCAAGCCAAGCAAATGGAAGCCATGGGTTGCGACTCGGTGGCGATCAAGGACATGGCCGGTTTGCTGACCCCGTACGCCACGGGCGAACTGGTCAAGGCACTGAAAGCCGAGCAATCGCTGCCGGTGTTCATCCACTCGCACGACACCGCTGGCCTGGCCGCGATGTGCCAGATGAAGGCCATCGAAAACGGTGCCGACCACATCGACACCGCAATCTCCAGCTTCGCCTGGGGCACCAGCCACCCAGGCACCGAGTCGATGGTCGCCGCCCTTAAAGGCAGCGAATTCGATACCGGCCTGAACCTGGAACTGCTGCAGGAAATCGGCTTGTACTTCTACGCCGTGCGCAAGAAGTACCACCAGTTCGAAAGCCAATTCACCGCCGTCGACACCCGCGTGCAGGTCAATCAGGTGCCGGGCGGGATGATTTCCAACCTCGCCAACCAGCTCAAAGAGCAGGGCGCACTGAATCGCATGAGCGAAGTGCTGGCAGAGATCCCGCGTGTTCGCGAAGACCTCGGTTTCCCGCCGCTGGTGACCCCGACCTCGCAGATCGTTGGCACCCAGGCGTTCTTCAACGTGCTGGCCGGTGAGCGCTACAAGACCATCACCAACGAAGTGAAGTTGTACCTGCAAGGCGGCTACGGCAAGGCGCCGGGCACTGTGAACGAGAAGCTCCGTCGCCAGGCCATTGGCAGCGAAGAAGTGATCGACGTGCGTCCGGCTGATCTGCTCAAGCCGGAAATGGCCAAGCTGCGTGCCGACATTGGTGCCTTGGCCAAGTCTGAAGAAGATGTGCTGACCTTCGCCATGTTCCCGGATATCGGCCGCAAATTCCTCGAAGAGCGTGCCGCCGGCACCCTGACTCCTGAAGTACTGCTGCCGATTCCGGAAGCGGGCAAAGTGGCCTCGGCTGGCGGCGAAGGCGTACCCACCGAGTTCGTCATCGACGTTCACGGCGAAACCTACCGCGTCGACATCACGGGTGTCGGCGTCAAGGCGGAAGGCAAGCGTCACTTCTACCTGTCCATCGACGGCATGCCGGAAGAAGTGGTGTTCGAACCGCTCAACGAATTCGTCAGCGGCGGCAGCAGCAAGCGCAAGCAAGCCACTGCGCCGGGCCACGTCAGCACCACCATGCCGGGCAACATCGTCGATGTGCTGGTCAAGGAAGGCGACACCGTCAAGGCCGGCCAGGCTGTGCTGATCACCGAAGCGATGAAGATGGAAACCGAAGTCCAGGCAGCGATTGCCGGCAAGGTCACCGCGATTCATGTGGCCAAGGGTGACCGGGTCAACCCGGGCGAGATCCTGATCGAGATCGAAGGCTGAGTTAACGGCCTCGATCCAACGCTTTAAACCTCGGGGGGGCATGTGCTCCCCTTTTTTTGCTTTTTTTAACCCTGTAGGAGCTGCCGCAGGCTGCGATCTTTTGAAGTTGTTTTCTGAAAAAAGACAAGATCAACAGATCGCAGCCTGCGGCAGCTCCTACGGGGAGATCGGTTAGAACGCCATGCGCCATTGGCCCATTACGCCGGCATTGCGGCTGTCGGTCGCTACTTCACCGGTGACGCCCATACCCAGCGTGTGGTTGGTGGACAGGGCCAGGTCGAGGCCGGCATCGAGTGTCAGGCTGTTGCGATCCAGTGGCGCCCCGGCGATTTCGAAAGTGATGCCACCGTTGAGCAATTGCTGGCGGGTGTGCAGGTCGAGTTCGCCGTAAGTGTGCTTCCAGCCGGCACTCAGTCGAGGGGTCAGTTGCATGCCGTTGCCCAGGGTGTTGGTTTTTGCCACACGCAGACCGAAGGTGCTGATCAGGTTGTTTTGCGATTGCCCGTGGACTTTCAACGCGGCGTCGCCGCCTTTTTCGCTGTAGCCGTCGCGCTGATAGCGCTGGTAGCCCAGGTTCGCAAAGGGTTCGAGCGTGACGCCGCCCTGACCGAAGTTGTAACCCGCCTCGACGAAGGCCTGTTGGGTGCTGGCGTCGTAATGGCCTTTGAGGCGGTCGTTGAAACCATTGAACGCCACTCGACGTTTGCTGCTGCCGTCGTGGCTGGCATACGTGGCGCCGAAACGCAGCGCCAGAGGGCCGTCCTGGCGAACGGCATAAGCACCGACGTGCCAGCTGTCGAGGTCGCCATCGGAATGCCGGGCATCCAGCGTGGTCTGCGATTTGCCGCCGATAAGCCCGACATGCCATTGCTCGTCGAGACGCCAGTCGGCACCCGCGACCAGGCCCTCGGTGGCGTGTTTCAGTGTGCTGTCGGTGTCGCGATCGATCTTGCCACCATCGCCCAGTACCTGGATCCAGATTCTGCCATTGGCATCACTTGCGTTGCTCGATGTTTTACCACTGTCCAACTGACGCATCGCCAGCCGCATGCTGTCGTTGACCGGGCTCACGGCGCTCAACGTGGCTTTTGCCAGGTTGGCATTGCTGCCGGCGGCGAGTTGCTCAAGTGCCAGCGCGGCGGTGTTTCTGTTGCTGCCGAGCAGGGCGACGAGGGCTTTGCTTGTCGGAGGGGAAGATTCAGTGCGCTGGGTGGGAGCAGTTGGAGAAGAAGTCACAGTGGATACGGCTGATACGGCCACCCCGGAAGCCACTCCCGAAGCCGTCTTCGGGGACGCTACCGCAGAGGGGGCAGCATTAGGCGTCTGATCAATTTTTTTGGCAATCTCGCGAGCACTTTCAGTGGTGGCTGCGTTTTCGATGGGCACCTCATTGCGAGCGTAAGTCAGGCTTACATCCTGAGCGTTGAAATCTAGCGTTGGCGTCATGAACGCGAGGTCGTGTTCGATAGCGCCAAAGCGACCTTCAACCTTTTCGGCTTTGAGCAGGGTGTGCTTACTGCTTTGTGGGTAGTCCCCGGCAGTCACCAGTTTGAGAGTCGCATCGCCGAGATTGGCAGTTCCACTCACCAGGATGGTTTCACTTGCACCGGCTGCATCCACCTCGTAAGCCAGTGTTGCACTGCGGGACAGGTTCAGATCGCCATTGATGTGCGGTGCGCCATGAGCGTGATCAACCGTCAGGCGGCCAAGCATATTCAATGTGCCGGTCGCTCCTCGGCCAGCAAAGTGGCCGTTTTCATTGACGGTGACACTACCGCCGATGATTCCCGGGTTGATCAGATCACCGCCAGCCATCACAACCGCTTCGCCACCAATTGCGCCTCTGTTGAGCAGAGCGCCTTGGACAATGGCATGACCCCAGATGTATCCCTCGTTGGTAAGGTTGGCTTTCGGCCGAACCATGACGCCTTTTTCGAAGCCCCCCAATCCTTCCTTGCTGAGGGTCCACTTACCTCTCATGACCTCCAGCCCGTCAATATTTCGGGTTTCACCCAAGGTGCCTTTCGCTGCATCGAGCTGCAGAACGTTGATGCCCCCGGCACCATCCAGTGGGCCGGCAAAGCTGCCTCGACCGGTTACGGTGATCAGGTCATCCCGATCATCGAAGAGATCGGTGTAGGCCTTTGTAGTAACCGGTGTTTTGTGAGTCGCCGGATCGCTGGCGAATTGGTCGAGCAAACCGATCAGTTCTTCAGGTGTCGGTACTTGGGCAGGCGGTTCTTGTGCCTGCGCGAATTGAGCGCAACCCACCGCGAGAGTGATGGCCAAGGCCAGTTGTTTTGGTCGAAATCTGTGTTGAACGGGCATCAAGCAAGGCCTCTTTTGACGGGAGGCCAAACTCTAAGTTGAAGGCCCGCAGGGCCGATGTCAGCTACTTCTCACAGGTTTGCGGCTTCTATCAGTTTCCTCTGTGGAAAATTTCCGTGACTGTGGGAACGGCTGGTTTTACCCCGTCGTTGCGGCGTTTTTTCCTACTGCGGTTACAGATGTAACCTGCTGGCAATCTCAAAAACTCATCTGCCACTGCCCGGTCAGCCCGTGATTACGGTGGACGCCGGCCCCTGCTGTTACAGACTCAGGAACGGCACTCGACCAACCCTTTCGCCTGCCCGGACGGCGTCTGGTTCTCGTCGCTCAGCCAGCGCTCGAACCCCGCCGCAATCGCCGGCCACTCCGAATCCAGAATCGAGTACCACGCGGTGTCGCGATTTTGTCCTTTGACCACCATGTGCTGGCGGAACACGCCTTCAAAACTGAAGCCCAGACGCTCGGCCGCGTATTTGGAGCGGGCGTTGCCGTTGTTGCACTTCCACTCAAGGCGACGATAGCCCAAGGAGAAGGATTCCTTGGCCAGCAGGTAAACGGCCTCGGTGCTTTTCGGTGAGCGCTGCATCGGTGCGCCGAAGGTCACGTGGCCGATTTCGATGCGACCCTGTGCCGGGACGATCGACATCAGACTGAGGATGCCTTGTACTTTTCCGCTGGCGCGATCGATCACGCTGAAGAAGTATGGGTCGCTGGCGGCGGCGTGATTGTTCAGCCAGTCATTGAAAGCGCTGCGCTCTGGGAAGGGGCCGTAAGGCAGATAGTCCCAGAGTTTCGGGTCGGCGCCGGGGCCTTGCAGGGCGTTGAACAAGTCGTCGCCATGCCGTGCCGGGTCGAGTCTTTCCAGGCGGATGAAGCGCCCTTCAATCAGTTGTGTCGTGGGGGCCGGGACGCCTTTCCAGTCTGCGAGTGAAGTCGACATGTTGTTCTCCTTGAACCTTAAATGGCTTTGCGAAACTGGATGAAACCCGGGCGTTCGGCGATGCGCTCATAGAGCTGGATCGCGGTGGCGTTGGTTTCGTGGGTCAGCCAGTGGACCTTGTTGCAGCCGTCGGCCTTGGCCGTGGTGTAGACGAACTCGATCAATTGCCGGCCAACACCGGTGCCGCGAGTTTCCGGCGCTACCAGCAAGTCTTGCAGGTAGCAGGAGTTTTCGATGGCCCAGTTCGAACGATGGTAGATGAAATGCACCATGCCCACCGCTTTACCATCAGCCCAGGCGAGAGCGGCATGGGTGGGTTCGTTCGGATCGAGCATGCGCTGCCAGGAGCTTTGGGTGACGGCCTCCGGCAATTCGGTTTTGTAAAAGCGCAGGTAGGCCTGCCACAACGGCAGCCAGGCGGCGTGGTCGTCGGCGCTGACCTGGCGGATTTCGATCTGGCTCATGTTCATTCCTTGGGCATTAATTGGGCGAGGGTTTGGTCGTTGACGTCCGGGCTGGCGGCCAGTCCATTGCGCACGCCGGCGATGTCGGCGGGGCTGCGGTTCTGGCTGAGCTTGCGCTTGCCTTCCAGACGGTCGATGGGAATAGCGAAACCGACGATGGCCTTGAGCATGCCGTCGATGTAATCGGCGGGGGCATCGGCCACTGACCACGGTTGGGCGCGGCCAGCTTCATGACGGTCGGTGAGGGTGCTGACGATGTCGAGCAACCGCCCGCCGTCGCTGAAGGTTTCGGCGTGACCGTAGGCGTGCACGGCGACGTAGTTCCAGGTCGGCACGACTTTGCCGTGTTCGGCCTTGCTCGGGTAGAAGCCTGGGCTGACGTAGGCATCGGCACCGGCAAAAATCAGCAGCGCTTCGGCGCCGTCGCGCAGGTCTTTCCACTGCGGGTTGGCTTTGGCCAAATGACCGTACAACGTCCCGTTCGCACCTTGTTCGCGATGCAGCAGCACCGGCACATGGCTGGCCTGCAGGCCACTTTTACCGTGGGTCACCAGAATGGCGAGACGGGTGGCGAGCATCAGTTCGTGCAGTTGGGACAATTCGTCGATGGCAAAGGCGCGGGGTTTGTACATGAAGAGATTTTCCTTGGCGAATGCCTGCATCCTAGGCACGCTATTGGTCTGTTGTAAGAGCCATTGATGACCAATTTCATAGGTCCATTGTCATGTCCGAATCGCCTACGCTGTCCATGCCGTTCAATCCGGCCGGTATCGAACTCGACCGCCGTCAGGGTTTGAGCCGTCAGCTCTATCAGGCGCTGCGTCTGCGCGTGCTGGACGGGCGTCTGGCCGGTGGCACGCGGTTGCCGGCCAGCCGTGATCTGGCGGCGGCACTGGCGATTTCCCGCAACAGCGTGGTGCGCGCCTACGATCAGTTGTACGCCGAAGGCTTTATTGAAGGGCGAGTCGGAGACGGGACGTATGTCGCCCAATTACCGCAAAACGCATTACCCTCGAAAAAACTATCCACAAAAGTATCCACAGGGTTTTCAACAGGCTTACCCACAGGTTTATCCACAAAATTGCCGGAATTACCTGTTGATTTATCCAGGAAAGTTATCCACAGCGATGCGTTGCAGCGGGTTGAAAAGAACCATCTGGCCTTGCCGCCCAGTGGTCCGCCGCGTGCTTTTCGGGTCGGCGTTCCGGCCTTCGATCTGTTCCCGTTCGACGTCTGGGCCAAGTTGAATGCGGCTTTCTGGCGCAAGCCGGATATGCAGCAGTTGTGTTATGGCGACCCGGCGGGCGATGCGCGGTTGCGCGGGATGATCGCGGCCTATTTGCGCAGCTCCCGTGGCATGCAATGCACGGCTGAGCAAATTGTGATCACCAGTGGCGCACAGCAGGGGATAAGTCTTTGTGCACAGTTGCTGGTGGAGGCGGGCGACGGTGTGGCGATCGAGAATCCAGGCTATCGTGCGGCCGGTCATGCCTTTGCCGTGGCCGGTGCCCGGTTGCACGGGGTGGCAGTGGACAGCGAAGGGATCGACTGTCACCAGTTGGCGGGTCTCAAGGATTGCCGCCTGACTTATGTCACGCCATCACATCAGTACCCCACGGGGGTGGTCATGAGTCTGGCCCGTCGGCTCGAGTTGCTGGCCTGGGCCGAGCGTACGCAAGGCTGGATCGTCGAGGATGACTACGATGGCGAGTACCGCTTCAGCGGTGCACCGCTGGCGCCTTTGGCCGCCCTCGATCGGCAAGGGCGGGTGCTGTATGTCGGAACGTTCGGCAAGGTCGCGTTCCCGGCGCTGCGTCTGGGCTATCTGGTGTTGCCGCCGGGCCTGGTGCAGGCGTTTGCCCGAAGGCGTGCGGTGGATGTGCGTCACTCTGAGGTCAGTACTCAGGCCGTGATGGCCGAATTCATGGCCGCCGGGCACTTCCAGCGACACATTCGGCGCATGCGCCGTGCGGCGTTGTCGCGGCGTAATTGTCTGTTGACGCACTGGCCGACAGGTATCGAAGGCGTGGGCGACCTCCCTGGGGTCATGGCCGGATTGCACTTGACGGTTGCGGTGAGCAGCGTAGCCCGCGAACAGGCGCTGATCGAAAAAGCTCAAGCCGTTGGAGTCGAGGTCAACGGCCTGAGCGATTACTGGTTAGCCGATTCGCAGACGCCACTGGATCAGCGTGCCGGGCTGGTGCTGGGGTTCGCCGCGGTGCCGGAGCCGGCGATCGAAGCCGCGCTGGACCGGTTGCGCAGGGTCTGGTGTGAGTGATCAGCCCTGTACAGAAACCGGCTGCGCAGGTTTTACAAACAGCGCTCGCACCTGCGGATTAACGATTCTGCGCAGGGCGTTGTCGACGCCATCGAAGTTTTCCAGTTGCTGGCGTGTCTGCGTCGGCAACTGTTGCAGAAAACTGTCGGCGAACTTGAGATGTGCTGCGGTGAATCGATCATCGGGGTCGTTGAGCCGGTCATAGTGAAAGTGTGCAACCCATAGCGGTCGGTCCTGCCGGGTCTTGTCGATTATCCGGTATTCCTGAAAGTAGTCCTTGCGCTGGCGGGTCTTGATTCGCCCGCGCTCGTCCTTGACGACTTCAACCTGGCCATGGTCATGCAGCCATTTCAGATACGCCTCCCGGGGTTTTCGGGTCATGAGCATGGCGCCATAGACGCGGATACCTTCGCGGCGGGCCTTCGCAGCCCCCTGGCGTAACTCCGTGCTCAGTTCGCCCACCGGGAAGTCGCCATGTCTGCGTTCCTGTACCGCATCGACCTGCGTGGCGGCCTGCTCCAGGCGTGTGGCCTGCTGATCGAACAGGTCCTGCATGTCCGCCGGAACACGCCAGGGCAGTCTGGCATCCGTGCGCAGGTGTTCGAGCAGGCCATTGAGGTCTACGGTCAACGCCAACGCATTGGCAATGGTTTCGTCGTCGTCCAGACTCGGAACCTTCACCGCATGCGCGCGCGGCGGCTTTATGACCGGCACGTCTTCAGCCGCTTCCGGTTTTTTGGTCGATGGGGTTTTCGGTGTCTCGACGAGACGTGGACGAGATTTGCTGACCTTGCCGATCATGCGTGAAGTCGAAGGTACCGGCTCAAGCCTGGCCATTGCCGCCACCGGCAGTTCCTCTGGCTCCGGTAGTAATGTGAGCAGGCGGTTACGTGCCCGTTGATGAAATTCGCCGACCAGCCTTTGAACGCGCGTGAATCGAATCGGTTCGAGCTGTTCGGCCGCACTGGCAGACAACTCCTTGAGGCGTTGTTCGGCGTCGGCCAGGCGGTCCACCATGACGGTGAGTTGATCGGCATCAAGCGCTTGAATGCCTGCTGGCTTGACAGCCCGTGGCCGTTCGACGAGGGCGTGGCCGGCTTCAGCGGCGTTGTCGAATATAGCGGCGACGAGCGGGCGTATCCTGGCGAGGTCGCTGTCGGGCGCGTCGCGCAAACTGAGCTCGATGGACATGCCTATTTCATTGGCCTCAAGATCATGGCGCGAGAAGGAAGGCATTAACCGCTCCAGATTGCCCGCGATCTTGCGAGTGATACCGGAATGCCCCGACAGCCGCGCCAGTGACGCCTGCATGCGCGCGAGGCGATCGATCATTTCATCGCTGACGGCGATGGCTTCTTTCGCCACCTCGATTTGTACTGCACGGGTTCGCGTGTCTCCACGCTCCAGGGCACTGAGTTGAGGCGCGACGATCCTGGCGTACTCACGCAATTTCATGCGCATCCAGCCGCTGTAATAGCGATGTTGTTCCACGGTGAGGCGCATCAGTTGCGACTGATAAAATGCGCCCGCACCGCCCGCCTCGCGCCAGGTCTCGAGGTCATCCAGAGCCTGGCCGTAGCCGCTGGCCAACTCATCGGCTTTGGCAATGTATGTGGTGAGTTCTTCCTCGGACAATACGGCGTTCGCGTCGCCTGTTTCCAGCGGTGCCAATGCCTCATCCAGGCTCGCCTTGCGAGCGGCCTCCTGCTCGATGAAGTGCTGCAGTGCAGCCCACGCCGACGCTTTTCGATTGGCCCGTTCACGCTGCAGCGCGGCAATCCGGCCGCCGGGGGCGCCGCCGCGCAAGCGCAGTTTGAGGTCCCAGTGCCAGTAACCGGCCGTTGTATCGAAGCGCAAGCCGAAGCTGGGGATGTCCGGATTTTTCGGGTCAAGGACAAACGCCGGCTCATCCGCTTCGGCACTCACCAGGAACCAGCGCGTTCCGACCTTCGCGTAATGTCTTTCGCCAACTACGTAGACGTGTTGAGCGTTGGGTTGCGCGCCTTCGGCCAGTTCTGGTGCCGCCACCTTGAGTTGATCGATGTTGGCCAGAAATTGGGCTCCGGCACTGCTGCGGGTTGGCCTGGCAGGTACCAGGGCAGACAAGTGGGGCTCAGGCAGCGGGGAGTCGAGCAAGACCGGGTCATGCTCGATAATGACGGCCTCTGTGGAGATGGGCGTGATCACAGGTGACTCGTGGACGACCGCACGTTTCGGGCCGGCTCCTTGCGGATGTGAAAGCCTGATTCGACGCGCCGCCACCCATTGCGTCAGTAATATGCCCAACGTCAGCAATACATCGCCAATCGATGACCACTGCACAATCGTGTCGCCGCGCTCATGGGCATCCAGCGCCTGCTGGATCTGATTGATACTTTGCCAGACCCAGATCGCGGTGCCTGCAGGACCACTGAGGAAATTGGTCGTGACACTGAACAGTGCCCAGCCACTTTCTGCCAGCAATGCCCAGCGACGCTCGGCGTTCGAGGTCGATTGGCGGTCGGCCAGCTCGGCCATGGCCTGACTGTTGTGGGTAAACAGGGTCGAGAACACGTCGCCCTGCAAAGGTGCATCCGCCAGATCGACGGACGCGGTCAGATCCAGATGGATCAGCGGTTCGAAGGCCAGTTCGGTAATGGTCCAGAGAGAGGGTAGCTCGCTGGAAAACACGTACTGGGCATAATCGAAACTCAGCGCGGGCGTGGGCAGCCAGGCCAGTATCGAGTCGCGTAGTTCTCCGGACTGGTAAAACGCGTACAGCATGTTTTGCTCGGACGGAAATTGGCGCAACGGGTGATCGAGCAGCGGGCGATAGAGCAGGCAGGGTCCCTTGAGTCCCTTTTGTGGCCCGATCACGTACATGTTGGTGACTGTGTCCGGTGTACTGCCCAGCCGGGCGCGGGGCATGAATGCCAGCGGACGTATCGATACCGGCCATTCGCTTGAGGGCGCGCCGCCCTGGATCGACTCGATCAACCGGCAGACCTGACGATAACCCACCTCATCGACGTTACCCTCGCCCTTGAGCTTGCACTCGAGCGCCAGCATGCGCAGGAGCGATGGTAATTGCCGACTGTAGCGTAGTCGGTGCCGTCGGGACTGCTCCGGGTCGTCGATGAGCGTTCGCTTGATCAGTTGTGGATAGGTTTCACCGACGTTGATTTGGTTGGCGATGCTCAGCACAAAGGCGTCCGTGAGCCAGGCAGGCGCGGGTGAACCGTCAACATAGGCGACGGTTGCAAGGTAGGGCGCAGTGTTTTTCAGGGCAAATTCGCCAAGCGTTTCGACTCTGACGCTACTTGGGTCGGGCAGCGTCAGGCTGTCGACTTCGAAGCTTTCGGTGATGCTGATTCGCAGCTCGTCCAGTCGCAACTGCGCCGCGGTTCTGGCGCTTTGATTGGCTTTGCTGGCGACGATGGCATCGCACATTTGTTTTTGCGCATAGGTTTGAATGGGCGGTATATCCATACTGTCGAACACCTCACTGTCGGCGGCACTCCGTAATTTGCCGAGTTCGAACAGACAGTTGCCGTAAGTCTGAATATCTTCGAGTGAGCTGGCCCTCAGCCATTCGGGGATCGCATTTTCCAGTTGCTCAAGACGCGTGTTTTCGCTGGCGCTGATGGTGTTGTCCTGGTCCTGCCGCATGGGCAGTCGAGCCAAGGGGGAGCGGGTGTTCGGGTCGAGTGCATCGATCGAATCGATCTGGCTGCCGATCAAGGCACAGACCATCGCATCGAACACACTTTCCTCGGGTTCGTAGAGCCGCCATTTGAGGGTCTGACCACCCAACTCGATGCCCATCCTGACCGCAAGCACCGAACCCAGTTGCGCCATGGAGCCGAACGATTCATAGCCGTCGGTGATGGTGTACATCACGATTAATTCGCGACTGCCCAGGGTTGCGCTCAGCACCAGCGCGCCGGCCAGCATCAGGTGTTGGGTCTTGCTGCTCTCTGCCAGTTCGAAGGTCAGATCGAGATCCAGCAGACAAGCGCGCACGTTTGACAACGCTCCGACGCCGGCTTGGCGCGCCGCTTTATCCGGGTATTGCGAAACAAGCCGCGCCAGTCTGCATTCATCCGCATCCCAGCCATTGACCGACTGCACATTCAAGGCTTGCTGCAATGTGTCGGCGAATACCTGCCAGCGTGGCAGCTGTTTCGTGAGGGCGTTCCAGTAGTCCAGTTGGCTCTGTTGAAAGGCGATGAACAGCGCTGGCGCGCACTCGTTCAACAGGGTGGTGATCGCATCCATGTCCACTGCCAGGTGTATAGGGTCGGCGGCGCGCGGGGTGAGGGTGACGAAGTGTTCGCCTTCGATGTAATTGGCTGAAGTCTGATTGAACGCCTGGCGCACCAGTGCGAGGGTCAACGATTCGAAATGGCTGCTGCGAGTGATCAGGACGACACCCTCCTGCTGCCAGATGGGTGTCATCAGCATGGCGTTGTCGGGGTCTATGTGGTGTTCGGGGAGGTTTTTTTTCAGAGCCGTGCGCAAGAGTTGCACAGCGGCGTCGTGCAGGGTTGGCCCACTGCTGGTCAACTCGACCAGACGGCTTTTGTTCAACAGTGGAGCAATGTTGATCGGGGAGGATTCGTGCATGGGTTGGGTACCGGTTCGAGGGGTAGGGCGGCGTTTGCCGGCTGCCACTGAAAGTACTCATGCGCCCTATAGGGCAGGTGGTACATATGTATGGGGACAAAAAAATGCCGGACGAACAGGTTCGCCCGGCACCCTCGATGAATCAGGAAAAGAACAGTGCGCTTGCTTGCGCGCGGCTGATGGTACTGCGGTGGATGGCGATCAACTCCTGATTGCTGCTGGTTTCGCGCCAGTCATAAGCACCGCCCAGACGTCGTTGGTCGACGGTCTTCAAGTGTGCGGCAGTGAATGATCCGATGGGGTCGCCAAGGCCTGCGTAGTGGAAGTGCGCGTACCAGAGAACCTTACGGGTCGGCTTGTCGACAATCTCGTACTCCGCCAGATAGTCTTTGCGCGGGCCTTTGAGACGTCGACGCGCGGTGGCTTTGCCAATCGTCACTTCACCCTCACTGATCAGCCATTGCACCCGCGCTGCAGTGGGCGCCTGCTGTTTGGTCATTTCGATGCGCGTGGTGCGGCCCTTGGCATACAGCGCGGTTGCTTCACTATCGAGTTGCTGGCGCAGGGTCGTGGCGGACGTGCCTTTGCTTTGTGTGAGATTGCCCGCGCTCAGGGCCTGATCAATTCGGTCCATGACTTCACGCAGCCGTCCGGCATGCAGATAGTAGATCTCCTCGATTTCCGTCGGGATTCGCTGCGCCCGGTCGATGTGAGCTTGAGTACGCCGCTTGAAGGCCGGCAACTCGTCGAGCAGCACCTGGCCGGCCTGAAGGCTTTTCGACAGGTCAGCTTTTGGTTTGGGCGGGGCTGGCGGTTTGACCGGAACCCTTTCCAGCCAGACCCCCGGCGATTTTTCATGAAAGGTCGCGATCACCTTGCCCGTCAATGGCGCCACCACATCGACCAGATGGCTTTCCTGACCCCCTTCGCTGCGACGTGGCTGGCCAACCAGTGTGCCCTGGTAGCGCGTTTTAATGATCTTGCGGATCGGTGTGGCTGACGCCTTCGACGGCCCGGCAATCGGCTTCAGCAGACGTTGCTCGCGCAGCATCGTTGACAGCGATTGCACGGCCTCCTGATGGAATTGGCCGACGCGTTTCTGGATGAGCTCAAGGCGCTCGATGATCAGGTGTTGTGGATACTCGGCCACAATGTCGATGAATCGCTGGTCGATGACGTCGAATTGCTCCACCAGATTGTTCAACGCCTCGACACGCTCATCCAATTGGTTGAAGCCTTCATCGCCAGTGAGGTCAAGCGCGCTCTGTATGTTGAGTGCGGCATCTTCGATCAGGCTTTCCAGGGCCTTTCGCGCGTCCTCGCGGGTTTCACCGGATCCGGCCCTGAGACACAGCTCCTGACCGAGCGTGATTTGCAGCATTTTCAGGTCGTGCAGCGAGAAGGGTGGAAGCTTGGCCTTGTACTCACGGCTGACCTCGGCGGCTTCTTTACCGAGCAGGCTGAGTTCGGCGAACCGGGTATGGGCGAACTCGATCTTGTCGATGATCCCCTGTGCCCGGTCGGTCATCTGCTCAAAGGGGCCCGAGCGATCGGCTTCGGGGGCGCTGCGATTCTCGTCGAGCAATTCAAGAGTGACACGCAGACTCTCGCGAAAAGTGGGATAACTTTCATCGATCCACGCCTGCATGAGGAACAGTTGCAGGGAGATCCGGTCAAGCATCGCGATGCGATAGTTGGGTATCGCCTCCAGCAGGTTCAATGCCTTCAGGTTTTCGATGTGGGACGTATATTCCTTGACCTGGGCGTCGAGCGTGTCGAGAAACTGCTGGCGCGCAACGTCGGCGGTTTGCGGCGTGGCTTCCAGCATCGCCCGTCGGACATTGACCAGTTGCAGGCGTTTGTCCGCTAACCCGGCGTCGAAAGCGGCAATGCTTACTTTCTGCTGACGCAACTGTTCCTGATTCTTTTTTTGCAATTGCTCGCGCCGGTTTTTCAAGCCGCCGCCGCGCAGTCGCAGGCCGGCATTCACAAACCATTTGCCGCGCACGGTACTGATCAGCAGTGGCCCGACGCGTGGCGGTTGCTGGCGCGAGTCAATGATCTGCACTTCATTTTCAGGGCTGAGCGCGACCTCGAACCAGCGCGTATCGACCTGGGCGTACCACGTTGTACCGTCGCTGCTCAGGTGTTTGTATGGACCTTCCGTGGATGGGGCGGCAAGGTTCTGTGGCGGATCGATCTTGAAGGCTTCAAGCACGCGGAAGAGATTCGCTGGCGCCTGGTTCAATGCACCCAAGGTGTGCAGCGACAGTTCGTGAGCGGTTGGCAACTGCGGGCCGTCGATATCGGG
The DNA here is from genome assembly GCF_048565165.1 of Pseudomonas sp. NFX224. Taxonomy (NCBI): domain Bacteria; kingdom Pseudomonadati; phylum Pseudomonadota; class Gammaproteobacteria; order Pseudomonadales; family Pseudomonadaceae; genus Pseudomonas; species Pseudomonas sp. NFX224. Next base: position 3,134,447 of record NZ_CP183416.1, read on the forward strand.
TAGCCGAGAGAATGGGACAGGTGCCGGCACTACTTTTTCCACCTCCGGCAGCAAGATTTTTTCGCGCTGGACAGCCATCTTGCCGGATGGTTTTTGGCGCATGGCGGCTTTGTGCGCGAGCACCATGCCGAGTGTCAGCAGGATATCGGCGATGGCTGTCCACACCTGGGATTTCTGCTGCGGCTGTTCCTGAGCATCGGCCACCTCCTGCAAGTCATCCATGATTTGCCAGATCCATGCCGCCGTGCCGAGGCTGCGCCCCAGAAACGGCAGTGCGGCATTGAACAGCGCCCAGCCGCCGCGCTTGCAGGTGGCCCAACGCGCTTCTGCATTGGACACCGACCGGCGATCGGCCTGGGTGATCAGCGCCTGCGCGTTAGTGCGGAACAGGGTCTGCAGCAGATCTTCTTCTATCACCCGGTTGCCCAGTCTCACGGGGCCGGCCAGATCGGGAGAGAGCGAGGGATCGACCAACAGTTGCGGCACGCTCCATACCGATGGCAGCGCTCCCGGAAACACATATTGCGCGTAGTTGAAACGGACACTGTCCGGCAACCAGGCAAGAACTGACTGGCGCAGGGTGTGGGAGTGCTTGATCGCATACAGCAGATTGGCTGTCGACGGGTACTGCAGCAACGGTGGTTCAAGCAGCGGGCGATACAGCAGGCAAGGGCCGGTATCCTGCACGCGGGGACCGATCACGAACATGTTGACCACCTCTGCGCGGGTGTCTGTTTCCTTTCCCGTGAGGAATGCAAGCGGGCGAACCACGATTTCCTGGCCATCGACAATACGGTCGATCTTTTCTGCTGCCAATGCGGCAGCGACATAACGGTAACCCTGTTCGTCGATGCCGAGCTCGCCGCGGATCTTGTGTTGCAGCGCCAGTAGCGGCAACTCAAGCGGTAATTGACGGGTGTAGAGCAATTGCAGGCGCGAGGCTTGGGCGCTGTCTTCGAACAGAAGGGTCTTCAGTCGGGTCGGGTAGGTTTCACCGATATTGACCTCAGTGACGAGACTTTCCAGATACGCCGGCGTCATCCAGGTCGGCACGGCGGTGCCGTTGCGATAGCGCACCGACTTTTCACCCAGAGGCAGACCCGCCAGGTTCTGCAGGGCCAGTTCGATGAGTGTCAGGGTCAGGGTCTGTTCTTGTCCCGGCGGGATGAAAGTGCCCCAGACCACCACACTGGTGACGGTTATTTCGACGTCTTGCAGATCGAAAGACTGCGTCGGCTGATGGCTGATTTTGCGCTCCAGCGCGTCGCGGGTGAATGTCTCGATGCCCGGGATTTCACCCTGAAAGGTGCTCCCGGCGTTCTGCCGTTGCACCGCCACCAGGTCGAGCAGGTGACGGCTGTAGCGGGTCTGGTCGGCGGGAGTGGCAGTGTCCAGCCAGCGTGGAAGCGAACGCTTTGTGTGCGCGAACCTCGGGTCGCTGCGCTCGTCCATGGGGTGTCGGCTCTGGACTGCGGCTCTTGAAGGCTGCAGGACCGCATTGTCCAAGTGTTGGAAGTGATTGATTTCGCCGATCGCCTGGGCTTCGAGCGCAATCAACGCGCAGGCCCAGTGGTGGAAGAAGTTGCCTTGCGGTTCGAACAGTCGCCAGTTCACCGTCATGCCGGTGACATCGTTCTCCAATGGCCATTGCAGCGATTGTCCCAATGCCTCGAACGAATCGAAACATTGAAATCCCTGGGTGATCGAGTGGGTGATAATCAGCGTCCGATCGCCCAGCGTGCCTGCCAGTACCGCAGTGTCGAGGATAATTTGGTGTACAGATTCGGCACCCTCACTCAGATCGAGGTCGATCAGGCAGGCACGGGTCTGATAGTTGTCATCGGGTAATCGGGTGGTCTTGTCTGGGCGATTGAACACCGCATGGGCCATGGCCCTTTGGTCTTCATCCCAGCCGTTGTCAGCGCCGACATTCCATTGTTGCTGCAAGGCACGTGACAGTTGGTGCCAGCGTGGTTGTGCCGCAGCGGTGTTCTGGTTCCAATAGGCCAGTTGCTGCTCCTGATACGCGGTGAACAGCAACGGCGCAAACTCGTTGAGCAGGGCTCCGATTTCCTCGATCGCCACCGCAAGCTGGACCATCGATTCGCGCCCGGGCTGCTCGACGAGAAAATGCTCGTCATTGATGTAGACCACGACTGTGCCGGACAAGGCCAGCCTGACCAGCACATCGCTGAGCGACTCGAACCACACGGGGCCGGCGACAACCCCGGTGTCCTCGATCAGCCAGGTCGGTGTGCCGACCATGGCCAGGTCCGGGTCAATTGTCAGCTCTGGATACTGTTGCGAGAGCGCCGCCCGCAAGGTTGTCGAGGCAACTTCGGTGAGCGAGGGGCCGCTGACCAGTTGAGTGAATGCATCGGGTGCGCCGGGCGTGGTGATTTCGGGCATGAGCTTATCCTTGCTGAGGGTAGAGGCCGCCGTGCTTTACGGCGGCGGATCAACGCAAGGTAGTGGTCGGGACAGGTCGCTTGGCGGTAGATAGATATCGCACCCAAAAAAAGACCCGCATCAGTGCGGGTCTCGTTTTTGGGGCTGTATCAGGTCCCCGACTTGATTTTGGTCCAGGCCCGGGTCCGCGCACGTTCGGCATCACGGGGTAGCGGTTGCAGGGTGTAGAGCGTGCTCATCGCCGTGTCGGTCGGGTACAGGTTCGGGTTGTTGCGGATCGCTGGGTCGACCCGTTCCGTGGCGTCCTTGTTCGGGTTCGGGTAGCCGACGAAGTCGCTGACCGGTGCGATCACCGCTGGTTGCAGCAAGTAGTTGATGAAGGTGTAAGCGTCGTCGGTGTTTTTCGCACCCTTCGGAATCGCCAACATGTCGAACCAGATCGGCGCACCTTCTTTTGGCAAGCGCATGTCGACGACCACACCGTTCTTGGCTTCCTTGGCGCGGTTGGCCGCTTGCGAGAAGCTGCCGGAATAACCGACCGCAACGCAGATGTCACCGTTGGCGATGTCAGCCATGTATTTCGACGAATGGAAATAGGTCACGTACGGGCGGATCTTCATCAACAAGGCTTCAGCCTTGTCGTAGTCCGCCGGCTTCTTGCTGTTGGGGTCCAGGCCAAGGTGTTGCAGGGCCAGCGGCAGGATTTCCGATGGCGAGTCGAGCAGGGCGACGCCGCACTGCTTGAGTTTGCTGATGTTCTCTTCCTTGAAGATCAAATCCCAACTGTCTACCGGCGCATCGGCACCGAGGGCGGCCTTGACCTTGTCCGGGTTAAAGCCGATCAGGATGGTGCCGTACATGTACGGCACGGCGAATTTGTTGCCCGGATCGTTGGCCTCGATCAGCTTCATCAGCTTGGGATCGAGGTGGTTCCAGTTCGGCAACTTGCTGCGATCCAGAGGCTGGAACACCCCGGCCTCGATCTGCTTGGCGAGGAACACATTGGACGGCACCACCACGTCATAACCGGAGTTGCCGGTCAGCAGCTTGGCTTCCAGCGCTTCGTTGGTGTCGAAGATGTCATAGATCAGTTTGGTCTGGGTGTTCTGCGCCTTGAAGTCTTCCAGGGCCTTGGGGGTGATGTAGTCGAACCAGTTGTAGACGCGCAACGTTCGTTCTTCGGCGTGCGCCGCGCCGCTGAGCACCGTGGCGCACAGGGCTGGAACAATAAAGCGCTTAAGACTTTTCATGCTTGTACTTCCTCGTTAAGCGCTTTCAAAACCTTCGAGAACGTTCACGGCATTGATGCCGATTTCTTCGACGGCGTAACCGCCTTCCATGACGAACAGCGTCGGCACGCCCAGGCCGGCAATGCGCTTGCCCATGGCCAGGTAATCCGGGCTGTCGAGTTTGAATTGCGAGATCGGGTCGTCCTTGAACGTGTCGACGCCCAGGGACACGACGACGATGTCGGCGCCGTAGCGTTCGATCTCTTTGCAGGCCTGTTCGAGCGCTGTGCTCCAGGTCTCCCAGCCTGAACCGGCGGCCAACGGATAGTTGAAGTTGAAGCCTTCACCGGCACCTTCGCCCAGCTCATCTTCGTAGCCGAGGAAGAACGGGAACTCGGCTTCCGGGTGGCCGTGGATCGAGGTGAACAGCACGTCGCTGCGTTCGTAGAAAATCGATTGGGTGCCGTTGCCGTGGTGGTAGTCGACGTCGAGGATCGCGACTTTTTTGTGGCCCTGATCGAGGAATGCCTGTGCGGCGATGGCGGCGTTGTTGAGGTAGCAATAACCGCCCATCAAATCGCCGGCGGCGTGGTGTCCCGGTGGACGGCACAGGGCGAAGGCACTGCGGGCGCCGCGCTGGATTTCCGCTTGAGCGGTCAACGCCACTTGCGCCGCGCTGTACGCCGCTTGCCAGGTGCCGGCGGTAATCGGGGCGCCGCCGTCGAAGCTGTAATAACCGAGTTCACCGTGCAGGCTGGTGGGTTTGATGCGGCGCAGCGTGCGCGCTGGCCAGGTGTAAGGTAGCAAGTCACCGTCGGTGTTGAACTCTGTCCAACGGGCCCAGGCGCCTTTGAAGAAGTCGAGATAGTCGCGGCTGTGAATGCGTTCGATCGGCCCGAGGCCGAAATCCTTCGGTGCTTCGACGGGGCCGAGGTTCTGTTTTTGCACCCGTGAAAGCACGTGGTCGGCACGCGAAGGCATTTCGAAACAGGGCTTGAGTTGCCCGTCTATCAATTCGCAACGGCCGTGGTGCAGGTGGTGATCGTCCGAGTAGATCGTCAACATTTCTTGTTCTCCGCAGGCTGATTCGGTTGAACACAGTCTTGCGGCGATGACGGATTTGGAGAACGGCAGGAAAGGCCAAAAGGGGATTGATATGGCCAATAAGTTTGACCGAAATTCGCCCCTTGTTAGTGCGGCACACTCAGGACCGCGATCGCCTGGAGTTAGAGAGTTAAAACTGTCGCAGCACGGGATGCGCTCCACCGCTATTTGGACCGTCGATCTGAAAAAACAGCGTCTACTATATTCCGATTGGTTTCGGCGTTGGCAAGGCCTGGAAGTCTGGTAGCAACGTTCTTAACACCTTCGTTGAGCCGCAGTGAACCGTAGAACGCACAGGCGATGGCCTACCGCAGTTCACCCTGTTCGCCGGGATCAACGTCACCCTTGGAAAATAAGGATATTTTTATGCATGGTTTGCTTCGTTCCGCAGGCTTCAGCGTGATGGGTCTAGCCTTAAGTTGCGGTGTGGTTGCACAGGCGGCCCCCCTTGATACACGTATAGGTCAGGTGGCCATGGAAGGCGAGCTGCCTGCCCGTGAGTCCATCGCCAAACTCTATGCCGAATTGGATTATCAGCAGGCCACTCAGGCTTATCTTTGGGCCTTGCCATTGGTGTCCTACGCCCAATGGCAGGAAGAGTTTCGCGATAAACTTGGCGCCCGCAATGGCGACTTAATGGTGCTCAACAGCTACGAAGACAAACTCGGGGTGATCACCGCCAACGCGACTACGCCGTATATTCTGGGCTTCGTCGACCTCAACGAAACCGGCCCGCTGGTTATCGAGTTACCCCCAGGTCCTACCGCTGGCGGAGTCGGCGACTTCTGGCAACGGGCAATTATCGACATGGGCCAGACCGGGCCGGACAAGGGCAAGGGTGGTAAATACCTGATCTTGCCGCCGGGCCAGGAGCCACCGGCCAATGCCGGTCAATATTACCTGGCCAAATCAGAAACCATGAACGTGCTGGTGGGCTTTCGCGTACTCGATCCGGACCCGGTCAAGGGCAAGGCGCTGGTCGAACAGTTCAAGATGTACCCGTATGCGAAGCGCGCCGAACCGAGCAAAACCAAACTAATGTCGCCTGGCGGCAAACCCTGGTCGGGTACCCAGCCGCGAGGCATGGGGTACTGGGAGCGTTTGCATCAGATCGTCCAAAAAGAGCCGGTCAACGAACGTGACCGCTTCTACATGGCCATGCTCGCCAGTCTGGGCATCGAAAAAGGCAAACCGCTCAAACCGACCGAAGCTCAACGCAAGGCTCTGGAGCAAGGCGCGCAAATGGGTGAATTGATCGCCAAAGCCAACACCTTCGCCAAGCGCTTCCCTGGCGCTCAGTTCTGGCCGGACCGCCAATGGGACATGGTGCTGAACATCGCCGATCCGTCACAGCGTGTGGCCTACTACGACCAGTTGTGGGAGCGCACCGCCTGGTTCTATGAGGCAGTGACCAATACCAAAGGCATGGTTTCCAAAACACCAGGGTTGGGTCAGACCTATCTGGGGGCCTACACCGACAGCGCCGGCAATTGGCTCGATGGCGCCAAGCATTATCGCCTGCATGTTGGAGCCAACCCGCCTGCAAAGCAGTTCTGGTCGATGACCCTGTACGACATCGACAGCCGATGCTTGATCGATAACCCACAACGCAAGGCTGATTTGTCTTCACGTCAGGATCTGAAGAAAAACCCTGACGGCTCGGTTGATCTGTACTTCGGCCCGACCGCACCCAAAGGCTTCGAAAACAACTGGGTGCAAACCGTACCGGGTAAACACTGGTTCAGCTACTTCCGACTGTATGCGCCGACAGAAGCTTATTTCGATAAAAGCTGGAAACTCGATGACATCACGGCTGTGAAGTAACACCTGAAACGCTGACTGATCATCCAAGGGACGAAATCATGATCATTGAACGACCGACTCGTTTGTTACTTGCCAGCCTCTCAGTATTGCTGAGCAGTTCCGCCTTGGCAGATTTCAGTGCCAGCCCCGAAGAGGCTCGCCGGATCGCCAAAGAGGCTTATCTCTATGGTTTCCCGGTGGTAGAGATGTACAAGACCTTGTATGCCCAGGCAGTGGACAAGGGCGGCTCGAACTTCAAGGCACCGTTCAACCAGATCGGCAATACCGCCAAGGCGTTCACCGCGAAAGACACCGCAATCATTACGCCCAACGCAGACACACCTTACTCGTTTGTCTGGATGGATTTGCGGACAGAGCCGGTGGTCCTGACGCTACCCAAGGTCGAGGACAGCCGTTACTACTCAGTGCAACTGATCGACCTTTACACCCAGAACTTTGCCTATCTGGGCACCCGCAGTACAGGCAACAATGGCGGGCACTTCATGATTGCGGGTCCCGACTGGAAAGGCCCGCAACCGGCCAACATCGACCGGGTGATCAATAGTGAAAGCAGCATTGCTTATGCCTTGTACCGCACGCAACTGTTCGACGATAAGGACTTGGAGAAGGTCAAGGCCATTCAGAAAGGCTACAAGGTCCAGCCGCTGAGCGGTTACCTGGATCAGCCCGCACCGAAACCTGCGTCCAAGGTGGATTGGCCAAAACTTGAAGCCAATATGAGCGACAGCCCGGAGCTGTTTCGCTACCTGAATTTCATGCTGGCCTTTGCCCCGTCTCAGGACGTGGAAAAAGACTTGCTCGAGCGATTCGCGAAAATCGGCATCGTGGCAGGCCAGCCATTCAACGTCGGCGCACTCACGGTCGACCAACGTAAGGCCCTGGAGGACGGCATCAGCGATGCCAAGGCTGAATTCGCCGAGTTCAAGAAAACCAGAGTCGACACCCACGAAGTGACCAGCGGTGACTTTTTCGGTACTCGCGACCACCTTAAGGGCAATTACCTATACCGCTACGCCGGCGCTGAAATGGGGATCTTCGGCAACTCAGCCGAAGAAGCGAACTACATCGGTTACTTCACCGACAAGAACGGCCAACCGGTCGACGCCTCCAGGCACGACTACACGCTGCACTTCGACAAGGGGGCACTCCCCCCGGCCGAGGCGTTCTGGTCGCTGACGATGTACGACGGCAAGAACAAATTGCTGTATGCCAACCCGCTCAATCGCTACCTTATTAACTCGCGCATGTTGCCTGACCTCAAACTCGACAGTGACGGCGGGTTGACCCTCTACGTGCAAAACAAGGCGCCGGCCAAGGACTTGCAAAGCAACTGGCTGCCAGCACCAAACGGACCGTTCTACGGCGTGCTGCGCTTGTATCTGCCGAAACCGGAAGTCACCAACGGCCAATGGAAAATGCCGCTTCTGACGCCCGTAAACCAACAGAATCAGTAAACGGATTTAGTCATGATCAAGCCTTTCATAATGCGTCCCTTGCTGGCGCTGTGCATGGTCGGCGGTAGTCCGCTAGTAATGGCGGTCGAAGGCGGAGTTGGCCGTCCTATCACTGGCCAGCAGGTGTTTTCCAATGCCGGTATCGTGCCGCCCGAACCCGGTTGGGTGATGTCCCTGACCAGCATCTGGTACGACGGCGATCTTAAGGGCAATGCCCAGATACCCATTGTGGGCGCCTTGAGTACCGGCCTGGACTTGAATATTTCCTACACCATGGCCAACTTCACTCACATCTGGGATACCGGCAAGGGCCGCTGGAACTACGCCTCGGCCGTAGGCGTACCGGTGCAGTACACCGATATCACGGCGAGCATTACCGGCCCCCGTGGCGGAGTCCTGGGTGGTGACGACCAGGCCACGCAATTCGCCGACATGCTGGTCACACCGATCGCCGCCGGCTACCACTTCGACACGGTCAACCATATCTCGTTTTCGCTGCCGATCTATGTGCCGACGGGTGCCTACAACGACGATCGCCTGGCCAATGCCGGGCAGAATACCTACACCTTCGTGCCCACCGTGGCCTTCACCCATCTGGACGGCAAGGGCGGTGAATTCACGCTGTCCAGTGGTCTGGAGTTCTACACCGAGAACGACGCCACGGATTATCAGAACGGTGACCTGTTTACCCTTGATGCCCTGTGGACACACGGCTTCGGCAATGGCTGGGCGGCAGGGTTAGCGGCGGGTTATATCCAGCAAATCAATGATGACACCGGTGATGGTGCGAGCAGCGGGTTTCGCGGGCGTTCGGTAGGCGCTGGCCCAGTGGTGAGCTGGGCCGGAAAATTCGCTGACGCCCAGGCCAATTTCAGTGTGCGCTGGGTGCCGGAGTTCGATACCAAGAACCGGCCTGAAGGTAACGGTGTAGCCGTTAACATGACGCTGGCATTCTTCTAGGTGGAGGATGCTGGAGGCCGCGAAATACGAGGCCTCCATGCGAATCTTCAGTGAATGCAGTATTTGCGCACAAAGCAAAACCCCTGTGGGAGCCTGCTCGCGATGGCGGCGGCTCAAGCACTCGATTACTCAAGGCCTGAACTGGCTCGGCGCCACACCACTCCAGCGCACAAACGCATGCCGAAAACTTGCGGTCTCACTGAAACCCAACGCCTCGGCGATCTGATAGATCGGCAACTGATCCTCACAGAGCATTTGCTTGGCCTGCTCGAAGCGCAGTTCATCGAGCAATTCTTGATAGCTGCAACCCATATCCTTGAGGTGCCGGCGCAAGGTCCGCGCCGAGCAGTTCATCTGTTCGGCCAGGCCTTCCAGCCCGGGCGCGGCGTTCAATTGCGCACTGAGCAACTGCCGGATTCGCCCCAGCCACGCCTGGCGCCCGGTGAACTCAAGGTTCTGTTTGCGGCATCGCTCGGCCATGGCTTGATGGGTAATCGCATCAGCGAGCGGCAACGGTTGATCGAGCCAGCGCCGGTCGAAGGCGAAGGCATTGTTCGGTGCGTCGAAGTGCAGCGGGCAGTCGAAGTGTTGCGCGTAGCTCGCTTCGTAGTCGGGCGCGGCATGCTCGAAGCGTGCGGCAACCAAGGGCAGGGGATGGCCGAGCAGATCGTCACACGTGACTTTCAGCGATACCAGGCAGAACTCAGCATTGAACGTCGCCATGGACGGGCTCTCGCGGTAGTCGGCGGCAGCGAACCAGACACGCTCGCCGTCGTCTTCCAGGCTCAGTTCGAAAAGTGTTCCCAGCAACGCCGGATAGCGCATCGCCAACCGCAAAGCGTCACCGAAGGTGGCACTGGTGAGCAGCGCGTAACCGAGAATGCCGTAGCAGGAAACGTGCATCCGCCGGCCCAGCTCCAGGCCGATATCGCGTTTGAGTGCGACAGCGTTGGCGCAAACCTGCATCTCCTGATTGGTGGTGATGCGTGTGTCGGCACGGTTCAGATCCGCCGCACTGATGCCGCTGCCGGCCAGCAGCGCCTCGCTGGACAAGCCTTCGTCCTTGAAGGTGTTGAGCACCAGAGAGACAGCATTGAGCGTGGTGAGGTGGGAGTGGAGCATAGGAATTTCCAGCCTTGGGATGGCTGTAGCGCAGCAAGTTACATGCCGACGCGAAAAACTGTAGGAGCGAGTTCGCTCGCGAAAAATTCAAAGGCGCCGTTGGACATTTGGTTTACGCGTAATCGTTCACTACCTTCGTGAGCAAGCTCGCTCCTACAGGGATTTGAACCGTGTCAGTTGAGTTCGCCGCAGAGGTCGAGCTCGATCAAGCGTCGGACTTGCGCCGTGTCGAGCCCCGACCCCAGCAGTGCATGCAATTTGCCGAACGCCGCCTCACGGGTCATGCCGCCACCGGACAACACGCCCACACCGCGCAAGCGACTGCCAGCTTCATAGACATCCAGTTCAACACCGCCCTCATGGCACTGCGTCACCGCGACCACCACCACGCCGTTGTCCCGCGCACGGCCGAGGCTGGCGAGGAACTCAGGGTTATCGCTCGGGCCGGTGCCGCTGCCGTAACACTCCAGCACCAGACCCGGAATGCCGCTGTCGAGCAGGCCATCAACGATTGCGGCGCTGATACCTGGAAACAGCGGCAACACGGCGACATTCGCCAATTGTTTAGGTTGGTTGTAATTCAGTTGTGTTGGAATCGAAGTCGCCTTCACGCCACCGCCCTGACGCTCCAGGCGCTTGAACGGATGCCGACCGAAGCTGCGTACCTTCGCGCAACGGGTCGGGTCCAGCCGTTCGCCGTGGAAGTACAAATGCACACCCGGCGCCAGGCCCTGGCCCAAGGCAACCAGCGCACCACTGAGGTTCTCCCAGGCATCGCTGTCGGTCACGCCGGCCGGCAGCATCGAACCGGTAAAGCACACGCGGGCATGCAGCCCCAGCAGCTGAAAACTCATCGCCGCAGCGCTGTAGGCGAGGGTGTCGGTGCCATGCAGGATCAGCACGCTATCGCAGCCCTGAACGTCCACCGCATCGACCACCGCTTCGCGCAGTTGCTGCCAATACGTCGGGGTCATGTTGGCGCTGTCTATCAGCGGTGACATCTCACGAAAGCGCCATTGCGGCACCACCAGCTCCGGCTGGCTGTGCAGGTATTCGCGCATCCGCGCTTCGAAACCGGACGCCGGAGCCAGGCCATTGGCGCTGGCCTGCATGCCGATGGTGCCACCGGTGTAGAGCACCATGACGTGCTGGGCGGCAGGGTAGGTCGAGGAATTCATGGGGATCTCCGAAATCGATGACTTCCTTGTGGGAGCGAGCTTGCTCGCGATAGCGGTGTGTCAGTCGATATGAATATTGAATGTCAGTCCGCATTCGCGAGCAGGCTCGCTCCCACATGGGATTTCCGCACTTTAACCGATCAGTGTTGCGCTGCGGTCGTGGCCTTTAGCGTCGCTTCAGCCTGAGGTGCAGGTGGATTGGCCGGCCAGGCCTGGCGATCCAGATCCAGGTCCGGGAACTTGGCAGAGTCGAAAACCGGCGTTTTGATCCCTGCGGCGCGCTGGTCATCGTAATCACCCAGGATGCGCATGCCGACCTTGAACAGCAGGAACAGCGCGATCAGGTTGACGAACGCGAGCAGGGTCATGGTGATGTCGGCGAAGGCAAACACGGTGCCGAGGTTCTCGATGGCGCCCCAGAAAATCAACACCAGCACCAGTGCGCGATAGCCCATCAACGCCTTGCGGTTTTCACCGATCAAAAAGCGCAGGTTGCTCTCGCCCAGGTAGTAGTTGTAGAGAATCGAGGTGAACACGAACAACGCCAGCGCCACCGAGATGAACATCCGGCCCCAGTCACCGACCACGGCGGCCAGCGAGTTCTGGGTCAGGGCAATGCCATCGCCTTCGAAGCCCGGGGTGTAGAAACCCGAGAGCAGAATCAGCAACGCGGTGCAGGTGCAAATCACGAAGGTATCGAGGAACACGCTGAACGCCTGCACCACGCCTTGCGCCACCGGGTGTTCGACCGCTGCAACCGCTGCCACGTTCGGTGCACTGCCCAGGCCCGCTTCGTTGGCGAACACGCCACGCTTCACGCCCATGACAATGGCGCTGCCAATCAGACCGCCGAAGGCCTGGTCGAGACCGAACGCGCTCTTGACGATGGTCATCAGCATGCCTGGCACCTGATCGAATTGCAGCACGATCACATAGATCGTCACGCCGATGTACACCAGGGTTTTAACCGGCACCAACAAGTCAGCGACCTTCGCGATGCGCTTGATCCCACCGATGAACACAAGGCCCAACAGCACGGCCAGGCCGATGCCGGTGTAAGTCGTGTCCAGACCGAACGCATTGTTCAACGAGTGAGTCACGGCATGGGCTTGCAGGCCGTTGAAGGCGAACCCGAAAGTCACCAGCAACAGGAACGCCATGAGCATCCCCAACCAGCGTTTTTGCAAACCGTGCTGGATGTAATAGGACGGGCCGCCACGGAACTGGCCTTCGGAATCGCAACGCTTGTAGAGCTGGCCGAGGGAGCATTCGAAGAAGCTGCTGGACATGCCGACCAGTGCGGTCACCCACATCCAGAACACCGCACCGGGCCCGCCGAGGGTCACGGCAATACCGACGCCGGCAATATTGCCCGCACCGACGCGGCCGGCGAGGCTGAGCATCAACGCCTGGAACGAACTGAGTTGCCCGGCGCTGCTTTTGAGGCTGTCGCGGAACACCGCGAACATGTGGAAGAAGTGACGCAGTTGAACGAAACGCGAGCGGATCGTGAAGTAGCTACCGAGCCCGACAATGAGCACGATCAGTACTTTCCCTGAGAGGAAGTCGTTAATGACTTCGAGCATGGATAATTCCTCGCTGTTTGTTGTGTAGGCAAATGCTCGCCGGAACAGACACATCGCGTTAACCCGCTGGCGCACGGCACAACAGGCGAGGCGAAGAGTTCGTCCCGGTTTCATATCGCGGGTTGGTTATTAGTTCGGGTTTCGCATGGGTTGAGGTCTCGCTACCGACGACCGCTCATGCGAAGAGGGGCGGCACTATACCGATGCTTTCATGCGGGAGCGAGCCTGCTCCGGGCGGCGCTACGACGAAGGGGCCGGAACGATCACCGCTCATCCCCCGTCACGCCTATTTTGAAACATCTGTCGACCACGCCGGTCAATTCCGACTGCTAGGCTCAATTTCAGGCCTTATTCGACAGAATCCTTCCCCATGTTCGCCCGTCTGCTGTTTTTCTGTGGTCTGTGCATGGCCTGCGCTTCGGCCATGGCCATGACAATCTACAAGTCCACCGATGCCAATGGCGTGGTCTCTTACAGCGACCGCCCCACAAAAGGCTCCAAGGTGTTCGTTTTTCGTGATCGGATGGTCGAGAACCTGGGGCGTCAGGTGTATTTCGTCATCATGAAGAAGGGCGGCGTCGACAGCGTGTATGTGCGCAACGACCTGTATGCGCCGGTGGAGATCGAATTGAGTTTTACCGGTGTGAAGAACGTCAGCGGCGCACCGGGCCGGCCGATCCGGCGGGTGATACCGCTGCGCACCAGCGTTCGTCTGGCGCAGCTCACGGCGAAACAAGCCACTAAACCGCTGGCGTACATCCCCAAGCTCAAGTATTCGCTGGGTGACCCCTCGGGCACCGCCGTGGGCTATCGGTATCCGTTGCCCTGGCGTGGTGGCCCGTTCCGGATCAGTCAGGGCGCCAATGGTCCCTATAGCCATTTCGGCCCCAAGAGCCGTTATGCCATAGACATTGCCATGCCTGAGGGCACGCCGATCATTGCCGCGCGGGGTGGGGTGGTGGTGAAAACCGAAAACAGCCAGGCTGGGCGCGGCACCGATGCGTCCGGCAATTTCGTGCGGGTGCTGCACAATGACGGGACCATGGGTGTGTACCTGCACCTGAAGAAAGGCTCGGTCAGGGTTCGAGAGGGTCAGAAGGTAGCGGTGGGTAGCGCATTGGCCCTGTCGGGCAACACCGGCAACAGCACCGGGCCACACCTGCACTTCGTGGTGCAGCGCAATACCGGGCTGGGGCTGGTGTCGATTCCGTATCGGTTCAGTCAACCGGTGGGGGCGCTGCCCAACTTTGCGTTGGGCAAGCAATAAAGCCTAGAAGCAAAAGATCGCATCAATCCAGCATCAACACCTTGGCCAGAATGATCTTCGGCCCTTTCATCTTCTTGATGATGATCCGCAGGCCTTCGACTTCCAGCACTTCTTCCTCTTCCGGCACGCGCTTCAGGCTTTCATAGACCAGCCCGGCGAGGGTTTCGGCTTCAACGTGATCCAGATCGATACCCAGCAGGCGTTCCACCTTGAACAGAGGCGTATCACCGCGCACCAGCAACTTGCCCGGCTGATACGCGAGGATGCCGCGCTCGGCCTTGCGGTGTTCGTCCTGGATGTCGCCGACCAGCACTTCCAGCACGTCTTCCATGGTCAGGTAGCCGATGATGTTGCCGTCGGCCTCTTCGACCACGGCGAAGTGCGAGCCGCCCTTGCGGAACTGTTCCAGTAACTGCGACAGCGGCATGTGCCGGGAGACGCGCTCCAGCGGACGGGTCAGTTCGGCCAGGTTGAACGACTCGGGAATGTGGTCCAGGGCCGCCAGTTCCAGCAGCAGGTCCTTGATGTGCAGCAGGCCGACGAACTCCTGGCGCTCGCTGTCGTACACCGGATAACGGCTGAACTTGTGGCGACGGAACATCGCCAGGATTTGCTTGAGCGGGGCGTTGAACTCCAGGGTGACCAGGTCTTCACGGGAGTTGGCCCAGTCGACCACTTCCAGTTCGCCCATCTCGACCGCCGAGGCCAGCACGCGCATACCTTGGTCGCTCGGGTCCTGGCCACGGCTGGAGTGCAGGATCAGCTTCAGTTCTTCACGGCTGTAATGGTGCTCGTGATGCGGGCCGGGCTCACCTTGGCCTGCAATGCGCAGGATGGTGTTGGCGCTGGCGTTGAGCAGGTAAATCGCCGGGTACATGG
Source organism: Pseudomonas sp. NFX224 (assembly GCF_048565165.1). Lineage (NCBI taxonomy): Bacteria > Pseudomonadati > Pseudomonadota > Gammaproteobacteria > Pseudomonadales > Pseudomonadaceae > Pseudomonas > Pseudomonas sp. NFX224. The sequence continues at coordinate 3,149,459 of NZ_CP183416.1, forward strand.
CCCAGTAGAACAGGTACAGCGGTACGGCGGTCCACAGCGACAGCAGCTCGGGTTTGCGGATCGCCCAGGATTTCGGGGCCAGCTCGCCGACCACGATGTGCAGGTACGAAATGATGAAGAACGCGGTGAAGAACGACACACCTTTGACGATCTCGGCCGACTCGACGCCCACAGCGCTCAGCAATGGCTCAAGAATGTGCGCGAACGCCGGTTCACCAACCCAGCCAAGGCCCAGCGAGGCCAGGGTGATACCCAATTGGCACGCCGACAGGTAGGCATCGAGCTGACTGTGCACCGTACGCAGGATGTGCCCGCGCCAGCCGTGCTGTTCAGCAATGGCTTCGACCCGGGTCGAGCGCAATTTGACCATGGCAAATTCCGCCGCAACGAAAAAACCGTTGAGCAAAACCAGGATCAGAGCAAAAAGAATCATGCCGAAGTCGGCGAAAATTGTAGCGAGGGTCAAGCCAGGGGAAGGGTCCATGATGGAGTTTTGCGGTTTCCGTGTATTCGAAAGGAAAGAAAAATGTGCACCTGAAGTGCAGGCACAAGTCAGCCAATGTAGCGGCTGACTTGGCGATTGCCTAGGGGGCGTTCTCAATTAGTTTCCCCACCGCGCCGGGTCTGCTGTTGTGCAGGACAAGGCGCGAGAAGCGCGGTTTGGTTATTCCAAATAAGCTTCGAGCAACGCAGCCCTGCACAACAGCAGGCCCGGCCCTTCGGGTTGTGCCTTAAAGTGGGCCAGGCTGCGTTGCAGGCCTTGGAAAGGGAACACCATTCCCAGCGGCCTGCGCCTTGCCTGGCCCGCTTTAAGGCGACAACGCGGTGGGGAAACTAATTGAGAACGCCCCCTTGCGTGTGCTGGTCGGTATCAATCGGCGGTGCTGATGACCCTGGATTTGCTGACCTGCGCGGGCGCGAAATGGCAGGTGAAGGTGCTGCCATGGCCCGGTACGCTGCTGATTTCCATCCGCGCGCGGTGGCGCAGCAGCACGTGTTTGACGATCGCCAGGCCCAACCCGGTGCCGCCGGTGTTGGAGTTGCGGCTGGAGTCGACGCGGTAGAAGCGTTCGGTCAGACGCGGCAGGTGTTTACTGTCGATGCCGATCCCGGAGTCTTGCACGCTCAGGTGCGCGCCCTGTTCGTCACCCCACCAGCGAATGCGGATATTGCCTTCGGCCGGGGTGTATTTCACCGCGTTGAACACCAGATTGGAGAACGCACTGCGCAATTCCGCTTCGCTGCCCTTGAGCAGGGTGGTCGGATCGGCTTCCAAAGTAATGCGCTGGTTTTTCTGCCCGGACAGTTGCTGCGCATCGCTCTTGATCGATTGCAGCAGACCGTCGATGGCCACGGGCTGGTTGTCCGACGGGTAATCGGTGGCTTCCAGCTTGGCCAGCAACAGCAAGTCGTTGAGCAAGGTCTGCATGCGCCCGCCCTGCTGTTGCATTTGTTGCAGGGCGCGGGTCCAGCGCGGGTTCACTTCCTCGACGTTGTCGAGCAGGGTTTCCAGATAGCCGCAGATCACCGTCAGCGGCGTGCGCAGCTCGTGGGAGACGTTGGCGATGAAGTCTTTGCGCATCTGTTCCAGTTGATGGATGCGTGTGACGTCGCGCACCAGCATCAGGTGTTCATTGTTGCCGTAGCGGGTGATGTACAGCTGAATGCGCACGCGGTCGTTGGTCGGCGACGGAATTTCCAGCGGCTCGGCGTAGCTGTCCTGCTCGAAGTATTCCTTGAAGCGCGGATGGCGTACCAGGTTGGTCACCGGTTGGCCGCTGTCCTGCGGCGTCTTCAGGCCCAGCAGGGTTTCAGCGGCGCGGTTCCACCATTCCAGGTTGCCGTCGGTGTCGAGCATGATCACCGCGTCTTTCAGCGCGGCGGTGGATTCCTGGACCCGATCGATGACTGCTTGCAAGCGTCCGCGTACTCGCTGGTCGCGGCGTTGCAGGTGATAGATGCTGTCGAACACCTCGCCCCACAGGCCATAGCCATCGGGCGGTGCTTCATCGGGTTTGTGCAGGCGCAGCCATTCGTGCAGGCGCAGCAGTTGCTTGAGGGTCCAGGCCAGGTAAATACCCAGGCCTGCGGCGAGGCTCCAGCCGTAGTAGCCGGTGATCAGGCCGATCACCAGGCAGGCGGTGACCAGCAGCAGCATGTGGCGAATCAGGGTGCCATGCCAGTTTTGGTTCACTTGACGCGCGTCCTTGTCAGCTTGTCGGGCGGTAAAGGTCCGGGTCAGGCTTTGGTAGAAAAGCGGTAACCGGTGCCGCGCACGGTTTGTACCAGATTTTCGTAGGCATCGCCGAGGGCTTTGCGCAGGCGACGGATGTGTACGTCGACAGTGCGTTCCTCAACGTAGACGTTGCCGCCCCAGACCTGGTCCAGCAACTGGCCACGAGTGTAGGCACGTTCCTGGTGGGTCATGAAGAATTGCAGCAGGCGGTATTCGGTCGGGCCCATTTCCGCGGGTTTGCCATCGATGGTCACGCGGTGACCGATCGGGTCGAGCAGCAGGCCGCCGACTTCAATCGGCGCTTCGCCATCGGTAGGGCCGGCGCGGCGCAGCACGGCTTTGAGGCGCGCCACCAGCTCACGAGGGGAAAACGGTTTGGTGATGTAATCGTCGGCGCCGACTTCCAGGCCCTGGATCTTGTTGTCCTCTTCGCCCTTGGCGGTGAGCATGATGATCGGGATATCCCCGGTCAGCTCATCGCGCTTGAGGCGGCGGGCCAGTTCGATACCGGACGTGCCGGGCAGCATCCAGTCGAGCAGGATCAGGTCCGGCTTGCGGTCGACGATGATGGCATGCGCCTGCTGGGAGTTCTCCGCCTCCAGGCAGTCATAGCCGGCCATTTCCAACGCAACGGCGATCATTTCGCGAATGGGCGCTTCGTCGTCGACGATCAGAATGCTCCTGCCAACCATGCCTTAATCCTCTTGTCATTTAACTGTCTTGCGCGCATTAGATAACGGAATTATTGCAGTCGTGTGACAGTATTTTAGTCGGCCGGCGATTGCCACGATCCTGGACTAAGCTCTAAGTCCGAATCCTGACAACTACAAAAGGAAGGTTTCCATGAATCACCTTGCTCAATCCTGGAAGGCACTGCTGGTCACGGCTGCGCTAACGCTGCCGACGCTGGCCTTTGCCGCCGACCCGGCGATGATGAAAGACGGCATGATGGTCGACCACAAAGGGATGACCCTGTACACGTTCGACAAGGACTCGGGCGGCAAGTCGATGTGCAACGACGACTGCGCCAAGAACTGGCCACCGATGATGGCACCGGCGGACGCTACGGCCGAAGGCAAGTGGAGCGTGATCAAGCGTGACGACGGCAAGATGCAATACGCCTACGACGGCAAGCCGCTCTATACATTTGTGAAAGACACTAAACCCGGCGACATGACGGGCGACAAAATGAAGGACGTCTGGCACGTGGTCCACGAGTCGCAGAAGTAACGCACGCGAGTGCAAACCTGCCCCGGTTTCCGGGGCAGATTTCGTTTAGCGCAACCCGTAATCCAGCACGATCCCGACGAAAATTGCCAGCCCGGCCCAATGGTTGTGCAAAAAGGCCTTGAAACAACGCATCCGGTCCTTGTCGCGGGTGTACCAGAACTCCCAGGCAAAGCAGCCTGCCGCCACCGCCAAACCAAGGTGGAACCAGCCACCGAGCTCGAATTTCGACCCCGCCAGCAGCAGGCAGCCCAGCGCCAGGCCTTGCAGGATCAGGATGATCACCCGATCCGCCTCGCCAAACAGGATGGCCGTGGATTTCACGCCGATTTTCAAATCGTCATCACGGTCGGTCATTGCGTAATACGTGTCGTAGCCCACCGTCCACAGCAGGTTGGCGATCCAGAGCAGCCACGCCGCTGCCGGCAGTTCTCCGGTCTCGGCGGTGAACGCCATCGGCATGCCCCAGGAAAACGCCGCGCCCAGCACCACTTGCGGGTAATAGGTGTAGCGCTTCATGAACGGGTACGTGAAGGCCAGCGCCAGCCCGCCCAATGACAGCCAGATCGTCGGCGCATTGGTGCACAGCACCAGCAGAAAACTCACGCCCATCAGCAGCGCAAAAAACACCAGTGCCTCTTTGGAGCTGATCTTGCCGCTGGCCAATGGACGTTGCGCGGTGCGCTTCACATGGCCGTCGACCTTGCGGTCAGCCCAATCGTTGATCACGCAGCCGCCCGCGCGGGTCAGCACCACGCCGAGGACGAAAATCACGATGTTGGCCAGTGACGGCGAGCCTTTACCGGCAATCCACAGCGCCCACAACGTTGGCCACAGCAGCAGGTAAATGCCGATCGGCTTGTCCATGCGCGTCAACTGAATGAAATCCCAGGCCCGAGGGTTCAAGCGGTTGAGGGACTTGAGCAGGCTCTGGTACATCAGCAGTTCTCCGGATGGGCGCGGGCGGCGCTCCACAGGGTCGGCAGGAAAATCTCGGCCACCAGCACGCTCAGGGTGCCGCGATCGAAGCGCGAGCGGCGGCCCCACAACTCGGGGGCTTGTACTTCGGTCGGGAGCCAGTCTTGAGGATAGTGGCAAACCTCGATGGCGCGGCGCTGGAACGCGTGGTCGCAAAACAGCAACTCGCCCAATGAGCGGCTGCCCAATTCGTCCATGTGCAAACCGTCACCCTGCAATGCACTGCGCGATGCGACGCTGCGGGCAAACACCCACGCCTGGCCATGCCCGCGCAAATACACCTCGCGCACCCAGCCCTCGCTGCCTTCGGCCAGGTCCAGCGCGGCGCATTCATCGGCGCGCAAGGTCTGCCAGCCTTCGAACAGCGGCGTGACGCTGAAGCCTTCATTCGACAAGCGGGTCAGGCGCCGAGTCAGCGATCCTTCGTCGAACAGCCAGTCGAGGGTAGAGGCGTCGGGGAGCGGAGCGAGTTGGCTTCTGGGAACCCAGAACGGGGATTTTGAGTGCGGCACAGTACGTCATTATTGGCAGCAAAGGAGGCGGCGAGCTTAACATGTCAGCTGATAAATTTGAGTGATCCGGCCGCCCGTTGCGCCGAACAGGCTTGCATCTGCGCGGCCCCATCAGTACAAAACGCCCTGAGCCGAACGGCAGCGCTGCAATCATCGACCGTCCGGCCGGCAAAAAGCCTGAACTGAGGAAGTACCTGAATGAAAAAGTGGCAATGTGTGGTCTGCGGCCTGATCTATAACGAAGCCGACGGCTGGCCGGATGACGGCATTGCGCCGGGCACCCTGTGGCAAGACGTGCCGGAAGACTGGCTGTGCCCGGATTGCGGCGTCGGCAAGATGGATTTCGAAATGATCGAAATCAACTAAGACATTTTGAGGAGTAAGGAATGAACGCACCTGTCGTGATCGTCGGCACCGGCCTGGCTGGCTACAACCTGGCCCGGGAGTTTCGCAAACTCGATAGCGAAACCCCGCTGCTGCTGATTACCGCCGATGATGGGCGCTCCTACTCCAAGCCGATGCTCTCCACCGGCTTCGGCAAAAACAAGGACGCCGACGGCCTGAGCATGGCCGAGCCCGGCGCGATGGCCGAGCAGTTGAAAGCCGAAGTGCGTACCCACACGCGCATCAGCGGCATCGACCCGGGCCACAAACGCCTGTGGATCGGCGAGGAAGCAGTGGTTTACCGCGACCTGATCCTGGCCTGGGGCGCCGAAACCGTGCGGGTGCCCATCGAAGGCGACGCGGCGGATTGCGTGTTTCCTATCAATGACCTGGAAGACTACGCGCGTTTTCGGGCGGCTGCGGCCGGCAAGCGTCGAGTGTTGCTGCTCGGCGCCGGCCTGATTGGCTGCGAGTTTGCCAACGACTTGAGCCTCGGCGGCTATGAGGTGCAACTGGTTGCACCGTGCGAACAGGTGATGCCGACGCTGCTGCACCCGGCGGCGGCCGCGGCGGTCCAGGCCGGGCTGGAAAGCCTCGGTGCGCGCTTCCATCTGGGGCCGGTGCTCACTCGCCTGCAATGTGTTGGCGATGGCCTGGAAGCGCATCTGTCCGATGGACAGGTCATCCCGTGCGATGTGGTGGTCTCGGCGATTGGCTTGCGTCCGCGCATCGATATGGCCGCTGCGGCCGGTTTGCAGGTCAATCGCGGTGTGATGGTTGACCGTCACCTGAAAACGTCCCACGCCAACATCTACGCATTGGGTGACTGCGCCGAGGTCGACGGGCTGAATCTGTTGTACGTGATGCCCCTCATGAGCTGTGCGAGAGCGCTGGCCCAGACCCTCGCCGGCAACCCGGCAGCGGTCAGCTACGGCCCGATGCCCATCACCGTGAAAACCCCGGTGTGCCCGTTGGTGGTGTCCCCGCCGCCACGGGGTTCGGAGGGTGTCTGGACGGTTGAAGGGAAGGGCGCCGACATCAAGGTTTTATGCCGCGATGCCTCAGGCAAACTGCTGGGTTATGCCCTGACAGGCACCGCCGTCATGGAGAAACTGGCCCTGAACAAAGAGCTTCCGGCGCTGCTGGCGTAAATAGCAGTCGTTCTGTCGGAATCACCCCCATTTTGCCCATACATTGGCCGCGTCGACACTGGCGCGGCTGGGCTCTGCGTGCCATCCTCACTCCCGTCTGCCGCAGAGTAGAGCATCTGCGGCGCTTTGGGCGCTGCTCCGCAGAGAGCAGCACGGACATAACAAAAACAAACCGTCAAAGGGGCTTCACTAATATGCGTAAACCAGAACTCGCCGCAGCCATTGCTGAAAAAGCAGACCTCACCAAAGAGCAGGCCAACCGCGTCCTCAACGCCGTTCTCGAAGAGATCACCGGCGCCCTGCACCGCAAAGACAGCGTGACGCTGGTAGGTTTCGGCACCTTCCTGCAACGCCACCGCGGCGCCCGCACCGGCAAAAATCCGCAAACCGGTGAGCCCGTCAAAATCAAGGCCAGCAACACCGTCGCGTTCAAGCCAGGCAAATCGTTGAAAGACAGCGTTAATCCGTAATTGCGGTGAACGCCTTCCCGAATAGGGAGGACCGCAATAAAAAATGGGCATACCGATTTAATCGGATGCCCATTTTTTATGCCTGGAAACACTGTGGCCCTTGTGGGAGCCTACAGGGTTTGGTGGTGCTGTTACTTGCGGTTCAGCATCACCGGCAACTGCGCGATCAACTTCACATTGTTCAACGGCGCCCGAATAAACCCGCGCTGCGTCCCGTCCGGCCCGATCACCGCCAGGTTGCCGCTGTGATCAACGGTGTAATTCGGCTTGCTGGTATCCGCCGGGATGAACGGAATACTCACCGCGTTGGCGATTTTTTGCAGCTCTTCCACCGAGTTCGGCGTCAGGCCGATGAACTGCGGATCGAAGTAGCCCAGATACTGTTTGAGTTGCTTGGGCGTGTCGCGATTAGGGTCGACGCTGACCAGCACGATCTGCAACTTGTCCGCTGCCTCGGGCGGCAGTTCGCTCTTGATTTGCCGCAGCTGGGCGAGGGTGGTCGGGCAGATGTCCGGGCAGAAGGTGTAGCCGAAGAACAGCAGCGACCATTTGCCTTTGAGCTCATTGACCGCCACCGGTTTGCCGTCCTGATCGGTCATCGTCACATCCGGCAGGTTGCGGCTTTGCGGCAGCAGGATGATCCCCGCATCGATCAGCGCTGTCGGGTCGCCCTGGCCTTTGCCGGACAGCACTTTGTTGATGGTCAGGCCCAGGACCAGCGCGATCAGGGCGACGAGGATGAAGACGGTTTTCTGGGTTCGAGTCATAGGTTCAACAATAAGTAGTGGTCTACGAGCAGCGCGATAAACAGCAGGAACAAGTAATAGATAGAGTACTTGAACGTGTTGATCGCCGCGTGCGGCCGAGTGCCACGGTACAGCACCACGGCCCATTGCAGGAACCTCGCGCCCAGGACAATCGCGCAAGTCAGGTACAGCAGGCCGCTCATGTGGATCACGTAGGGCATCAGGCTGACAGCCAGCAGTGCGCCGGTATAAAGCAGGATATGCACCTTGGTGTAATGCTCGCCGTGGGTCACTGGCAGCATTGGAATGTCAGCCTTGGCGTATTCCTCTTTGCGATGGATGGCCAGCGCCCAGAAGTGTGGTGGGGTCCAGGCGAAGATGATCAGCACCAGCAGCAACGGTTCGGCGCTGATGTGGCCGGTGGCGGCGGTCCAGCCAAGAAGCGGTGGAGCGGCACCCGCGAGGCCGCCGATGACAATATTCTGTGGCGTCGCGCGTTTGAGAAAACCGGTGTAGACCACGGCATAACCGAGCAGGGAGGCGAGGGTCAGCCACGCTGTCAGTGGATTGGTGAAGGCCAGCAACAAGGCTTGGCCGAGCACCGCCAACGCCAATGCAAACGTCAGGGCTGCAGCCGGAGACACCCGACCTTCAGCCAGCGGTCGTTTGTGGGTGCGCGCCATGACCGCATCGATCCGCCGGTCCACCACATGGTTGACCGCTGCCGCACCGCCTGCACACAAGGCGATCCCCAGATTGCCGAACACCAGCACGGTCCATGGCACCCCGGCGCGAGTGGCGAGGAACATCCCGACCAGCGAGGTGATGAGCATCAGCACCACCACTTTCGGTTTGGTCAGTTCCAGATAGTCACGCCAGATCGCCTGGCTGTGACGTTCGCCGATTAGAATCGCCATGGCATCTCTCCTTTTATTGTTATGGGCCCGGCTGAATGTTTACGCGGGCTGAAGCGCCAGCGCGAAGGTTGCTTGACCCGAACCAGACTGGTTCGCGCGTGATAATTGACCAGCACCATCGTCAGCAACAGCGCCGCACCGCCAGCGTTGTGCGCGACGGCTACCGGCAGCGGCAGATGAAACAGCACGTTGCTGATGCCCAGGGTGATTTGCGCCGCGAGTGCAACCGACACCAGGCCTGCCAGTCGCGTCATGCCGACCACCTTCAATTGCCAGGCGAGGCCGAGCAGCACCAGCGTCACCAACAAGGCGCCGATACGGTGCGTCAGGTGAATCGCCGTGCGCGCATCGCTGTCGAGTTGCCCGCCGAGGTAGTTCGGGCCGATGTGTTGGGTCAGGTGAAAGCCGTTGGCGAAGTCGGCAGGAGGCAGCCATTGACCGTGGCAGGTCGGGAAGTCGATGCAGGCCACGGCGGCGTAATTGGAACTGACCCAGCCTCCGAGGGCGATTTGTCCGATCACCAGCAGCAGCCCGGCGGTCGCCCAGTGCTGTAAACGCCGTGGCACCGTCAGCGCCGGGAGCACGCCGGACAGGCGCAAGGTCAGCAGAAACAACAGGCTCAACGTGGCAAAGCCGCCAAGCAAATGCCCGGTCACCACTTGCGGCCAGAGCTTGAGCGTCACCGTCCACATGCCGAACGCCGCTTGCGCGAACACCACCGCCAACAGGAACAGCGGCAATTTCACCGGTTGCCCCGGATGCCGGCGATGCGTCCATGCGCGAGCGGCCAAGGCCACAATCAACAGCCCCAGCGTGCCGGCAAAGTAGCGGTGGATCATCTCGTTCCAGCCCTTGTGGGCTTCGACCGGTGTGTCCGGGAAATGCAATTCGGCATGGGCCAGCTGGGCTTCGCTTTTCGGCACGCTGATGAAACCGTAGCAGCCGGGCCAGTCCGGGCAGCCGAGGCCGGCGTGGGTCAGGCGGGTATAGGCGCCGAGCAACACCACAATCAGTGCCAGCAAGGTGGCAAACAGCGCGAGGCGAAATCCAGGTTTGGCCATGACGATGCCCTTATCCGATGTTGGACAGTTTCAGCAGGTGACGCAGGTCGTTCAGCAGGTCCTTGCCTTTCACCGCAGGGTCGTAGCGCAACACCAGATTGCCGTGCGGGTCGATGATCCACAGTTGCGGTGCGGCTTTGTCGCCATTGGCCTTGCTGAAGGTGTTGAGGTCCAGCGGGTAGCGTTGCAGCTGCGGATATTCGCGGGTCAGCTTGGCCTCGTAATCGGTGGCCAACGGCTGCGCGACGGCGATGGCGTGGCTGGCACGCCCGGCGTCGCGGCCCAGGCCGATCTGAACCTGCCGCGCCAGATACACCAGTTGCTGGCAATCGACGGCGCAGTCCTTGGGCGCGGTCACCAGCAACTGCCAGCGCTCTTCCTGTGCCTGCACGCCAAGGTCGGCGCGGGTCTGGCCGTTGCCGATCAGTTCGCCGTGATAGCTGCGGCCTTCCGGCACCCAGAACTGCAATTTGTACATGCCGGTGGCGAGGACCATCGGCCCGATCACTCCGAGCAGAATCAGCAGCAACTGCAAACGTCCTTTGCGCCGGTTCACCGACGGTTTTGCCTCAGACATGCTGGGTGGATTCATGGCCGCTCCCATGGTGTTTCTCCTTTGCGTTGTGCCAGCCGAGGTAGAGAAAAAGACCGAACAGAGCGATCGACATGGCGAACCACTGCACGGCATAAGCGATGTGTTTTTCCGGGCCCATGGCAACGACCGGCCAATCGGCCTGATAGGTCGCCGGCCCGGTTTCTGCGCGTAATTCGTAGGCGAAGCCTTCGCGGCCGAGGGATGTCCAGAGTTTTGCCGGGTCAACCGCCGTGACCAGTTGCGGCCAGAGTGCGCTGTCGGGGTCGGCGTGGAGCTGGAAGGTCGCGCCGGGGGAAACGTAGACCCAGGCGTCCAGGCTCAACGCTTGAGTCGGTGTGGTGAATTGCGGCGGTGTACGTCGGTCCGGCCACGGCAGCCAGCCACGATTGACCAGCAGCCAGAGCCCGGTCGCCTGATCCTGGAAGGGTTGCAACAATTCGACGCCGACCTTGCCGTTACGCTGGCGGTTATCCAGCAACAGACTGTGGACGGCATCGAACTGACCGTGCAGGCGAACGCGGCGGAAGGCTGGATCGACGCTGTGTTGCAGCTCGGTGCTGGCCATCGGTTCGGCAGTTCGGCGCTCGGTGTAGGTTTGCAGCAGCGCGCTTTTCTCCGCGCCCCGGCTCAATTGCCAGAACCCGAGTGACACCAGCAGCGGCAGCAGCAGGGCGACCACCAGTGTCGGCACGATGCCCGGCCGGAAGCGCTTCATGGCATCGCCAGAAAGTCAGTCGGTGCGATAGCTATACTCAAGTGCATCGCTAGTCCCCCGGAGTCTCACCATGCTCAAAGCAGCCATCGTCCTGATGCTGATTGCCACGGTTGTCAGCCTGTTCAGCGGCCTGTTTTTTCTGGTCAAGGACGACAGCAGCTCGAACCGCCTCGTCATTGCCTTGAGTGTTCGTGTAGCGCTGGCCGCCATTACCGTCGGCTTGATCGCCTGGGGTTTTTTCAGCGGCCAGTTGGTTTCTCATGCCCCCTGGTAGGGTTCAGAGCACGTAGACGAAAACGAACAATCCGATCCACACCACGTCCACGAAGTGCCAGTACCAACTCGCCGCCTCGAAGCCGAACTGATGCTCGTTATCGAAGTGCCCGCGCATGATCCGCATCAACATCACGAACAGAATGATGGTGCCGATGGTCACGTGTGCGCCGTGGAATCCGGTGAGCATGAAGAACGTGGCGCCATAGATGCCCGAGCCCAGAGTCAGGCCCAGTTCGTGGTAGGCGTGGATGTATTCTTCGGCCTGGAAGCCGAGGAACGCGCAACCCAGCAACACAGTGATCGCCAGCCACAGTTTCAGCGCACCGCGATGGCCTTTTTTCAGGGCATGGTGGGCGATGGTCACGGTGACGCTGGAACTCACCAACAGCACGGTGTTGAGCAGCGGCAAGCCCCAGGGGCTGATGACATCCTTGGGTGGCGGAAAGAGTTTGGAATCCGGGTTGTTCAGCAATGGCCAGGTGAACTCGAAGGCCGGCCACAGCATATGGGCGATGCCTTTGGTGCCTTCACCACCGAGCGCCGGCCCGGAAACGTGGCGCACATAAAACAGTGCGCCGAAGAAGGCGATGAAGAACATCACCTCCGAGAAGATGAACCAGCTCATGCCCCAGCGGAACGAGCGGTCCATCTGCGCGCTGTACAAGCCGCCACGACTTTCCTTGATCACCGTGCCGAACCAGCCGAACAGCATGTAGGCCAGCAGCAGGCCACCGACGAAAAAGATCAGCGGGCCGTGGGATTCCGGCCGCGCTGCTTTCAGATCGTTGAACCAGGTGGCCAGGCCGAACACCGTGACGAACATCCCGACCGTGGCGATGATCGGCCATTTGCTCTGGGCCGGAACGTAATAATGTTCATGAGTTGCCATTTATTGTTCTCCTTATCGGGCACGCTCAACCGCCAGTGTTTACTGCGACCGGTGGATGTCGGGCGGTGATATCGAACAGCGTGTAGGACAGCGTCAAGTGCTTCACATCCTTGGGCATGTCACGGTCAACGATGAAACGTACCGGCATCTCGATCCGCTGACCGGGCTGCAGCACTTGCTGGGTAAAGCAGAAACATTCGGTCTTGTGGAAGTACGCCGCTGCCGCGCTGGGCGCGATGCTCGGTACAGCCTGGGCGCTCATCGGTTTGTCGGTGGGGTTGTGCGCGATGAAGATCATCTCGTTCACCGCCCCTGGGTTGGCCGTCAGTTCATCGTGCTTGGGATAGAAATCCCACGACATGTCGGCGGAATTGGTCGACAGAAACTGCACGCGCACCTGCCGCGAGGTATCGACCGTTTGCTCGCCCTCGTACTGCCCGGCCGTCTTGCCGTTGATGCCGAAGGCCTTGCACATCACGTCGTAGATCGGCACCAGCGCAAATCCGAACACAAACATCGCGACCACCACCAGCAACAGACGAGTGACCAGCTTCTTCATCGAAATCGAATCAGCCATGACCTATGCCCTCTACCGAGAACCCTGTGGAAGCTGGCTTGCCGACTCCCACAGACGTTTCCACAAGGCAGAAATTATTCATTTCACTTCCGGCGGCGTAGTGAAGGTGTGATACGGCGCCGGTGACGGAATGCTCCACTCCAGGCCTTCCGCCCCGTCCCACGGTTTGGCCGGTGCAGGCGGGCCGCCGCGAATGGTCTTGATCACGATGAACAGGAAGAACAGCTGCGTGGTACCAAACACGAACGCGCCGATTGACGACACCATGTTGAAGTCGGCGAACTGCAGGTTGTAGTCCGGAATCCGCCGCGGCATGCCCGCCAGACCCACGAAGTGCATCGGGAAGAAGGCCATGTTCATGCCGATGAACGACAGCCAGAAGTGCAGCTTGCCGAGGGTTTCGTCGTACATGTGACCGGTCCACTTCGGCATCCAGTAGTAGGCGGAAGCGAAGATCCCGAAGATTGCACCCGGCACCAATACATAGTGGAAGTGCGCGACCACGAAGTAAGTGTCCTGATACTGGAAGTCCGCCGGGGCGATGGCCAGCATCAGCCCGGAGAACCCGCCGATGGAGAACAGAATCACGAATGCCACCGCAAACAGCATCGGCGTCTCGAAGGTCAGCGAGCCTTGCCACATGGTGCTGGCCCAGTTGAACACCTTCACCCCGGTCGGCACGGCGATCAGCAGTGTGGCGTACATGAAGAACAGCTCGCCCACCAGCGGAATACCAACCACGAACATGTGGTGCGCCCAGACGATGAACGACAGGAACGCAATACTTGCCGTGGCGTAGACCATCGAGGTGTAGCCGAACAGCGGCTTGCGCGAGAAGGTCGGGATGATCGAGCTGACGGCACCGAAGGCCGGCAGGATCATGATGTACACCTCGGGGTGCCCGAAGAACCAGAACACATGCTGGAACAGCACCGGGTCACCGCCACCGGCAGCACTGAAGAAGCTGGTGCCGAAGTGGATGTCCATCAGCATCATCGTTACGCACCCGGCCAGTACCGGCATCACCGCGATCAGCAGGAATGCGGTGATCAGCCAGGTCCAGACGAACAGCGGCATTTTCATCAGCGTCATGCCGGGGGCGCGCAAGTTGAGGATGGTGGCGATCACGTTGATCGCGCCCATGATCGAACTGATCCCCATCAAGTGGATGGCAAAGATGAAGAACGTCACGCTTTCCGGCGCATAGGTCGTCGACAGCGGCGCGTAGAACGTCCAGCCGAAGTTCGGACCACCACCGGGCATGAACAGCGTCGACACCAGTAGCAGGAACGCCGCCGGCAACAGCCAGAAGCTGAAGTTGTTCATCCGCGGCAGGGCCATGTCCGGCGCGCCGATCATCAGCGGCACCATCCAGTTGGCGAGGCCGACGAACGCCGGCATCACCGCACCGAAGACCATCACCAAACCGTGCATGGTGGTCATCTGGTTGAAGAATTCCGGCTGGACGATTTGCAGCCCCGGCTGGAACAGCTCGGCGCGAATCACCATCGCGAACGAGCCACCGAGCAGGAACATGGAAAACGCGAACCACAGGTACAGCGTGCCGATGTCCTTGTGGTTGGTGGTCAGCACCCAGCGCATCAGGCCTTTGGCGGGGCCGTGGGCGTGGTCGGCATGACCATGGTCATCGATGACGGCGCTCATGGCGTGTCTCCTGCAAACAGATGGGCTGGGCAGGCCGGGGCGCGCTGCCCCGCCCGATTCCTGAGGTATGCAATAGACCGGGTCATTTGCTTTCCGCCTGTTTCAGCTCCAGCACTTCTTTTGGCGTGACCATGTCGCCCTTGTTGTTACCCCAGGCGTTACGTTCGTAGGTCACGACCGCTGCGATATCGACTTCCGAAAGCTGCTTGCCGAACGCCGCCATGGCGGTGCCGGGCTTGCCGTGGAAGACAATGCTCAGGTGTGCGTCTTTGGGGCCGGTGGCGATTTTCGAGCCTTTGAGCGCCGGGAACATCGGCGGCAGGCCCTGGCCCTCAGCCTGGTGACAGGCCACGCAAGTGGTGTGATAAACCTTGTCGCCGCGCTCCTTGAGCTCGTCGAGGGTCCATTCCTTGCTGGTCAGCTCTTTGAGTTGCGCCGCTTCAGCCTTGCGCTCAGCCAGCCATTTTTCGTAATCGGCCTTCTCCTTGACCTCGACCACGATCGGCATGAACCCATGGTCCTTGCCGCACAGCTCGGCACACTGGCCGCGGTAGATGCCAGGCTTTTCGATACGGGTCCAGGCTTCGTTGACGAACCCCGGGATCGCATCGCGCTTGACCGCAAAGGCCGGCACCCACCAGGAGTGGATCACGTCGGCAGAGGTCACAAGGAAGCGCACCTTGGCGCCAATCGGCAGCACCAGCGGCTTGTCGACTTCGAGCAAGTAGTGCTCGCCCTTGGCTTCCTTGTTGTGGATCTGGTCAGCGGGGGTGGCCAGATTGCTGAAGAACTCAACGTCCTGGCCCAGGTATTTGTAGTGCCATTTCCATTGGTAGCCGGTGACCTGGATATCGATATCCGGCTCACTGGCGTCGTACATCTTGATCAGGGTTGCCGTCGCGGGAACCGCCATGGCCACCAGAATGATGAAGGGCACGATGGTCCAGAGAATTTCGACGGTGGTGCTTTCATGGAATTTGGCGGCCACCTGCCCGGTCGAGCGACGGTGCAGGATCATCGACCAGAACATGGCGCCAAAAACGATGATGCCGATCACTACACAGATCCAGAAAATGGTCATGTGCAGGTCAAACACAGCGTGACTGATTTCAGTCGCTCCAGGCGCCATATTCACAGTCCAGGCCGCTTGCGCCTGACTGAAAATCGACCACAACAGGAGGCCCATCCAGACATGTGGATGTCGCATCATTGCGGGTTCCCCTTATCGTTCTTGTTATCCCGCCGGCTTTCACCTGCGGCAAGGGAGCGGCTGCATCAGACTACGAACTTGAATTGCCGGGCCTTGCTGCGTGTGCAGTCGGGCGTCATCAGCTAACTCCATTCCAACCCGAGTATAGACAGCGACTCTCACCTCGCAATGTGAAGGCGTAAATCATCTGAAACAGCATTAACTTGCATTGCAGGGCACGAATGGAGAAGGATGCAGACGAGTGGTGGCAAACCGATATAACGGGGGCGTCTCAAGGATGAAACACTTATGAAAAATGCGTCTTAGCATTTATCGTAAGCCAGCTAAGTTATGTCTTCCCTATTTCATTGCCTTTGTTTCCTGGAGTTTTCATGAACACCGCCGCATTGCGCGAGCAGATCCAAAAAGCCCAACAACACGAAGCCGAAACCGGACTGCTGACTCGTCAGCTGGAAAGCAAACTGCCTCATTTACACCCGGCGATCCAATTGCCGGAGAACGACGCCAATGGCGTGCTGACGCGTTTTGTCGCCGCTTATATTGATGAAGTTCCTGATCTGCTGGATGCAGCCAATGAAGTCGCCAGGGAAGCGGGTATCGAGTCACAGATCAAACCGGTGCTGAAAATCGCCGAACAGTACTTCCTCCAGCCGCCCGCCATCATGGCCGGGCACGTCGGGCTCGACAGCCTGCTGGACGAAGCCTATCTGGCGCACCGTTTTGTCGAAGAGGTCAACGACCTGTACATCAAGCACTTTGGCCAGCCACTGATCCCCTTGGACATGACTGTCGCCAACCTGATCGCTCACCAGTTGATCGGTGAGGAATTTGCCAACCAACTCGATGAGGTCGTGCATCACGCCTTCGACGAAATGTTGAGCGAGGAGAGTTTCGCGCTGGAGTCGGTGGAAGCCTACCGCGAGAAGCTCAGCAGCCCGGACACCGGCGCTGCGTGGAAACGCTGGCCGTGCATGTCACGCCGTTTGGGCGTGGGTCTGGAGCTGGAACAAACCGGGGCCTGATCCAACACAGAATCTGTAGGAGTGAGCCTGCTCGCGATAGCGTTGTATCAGTCGACAACAATGTTGAATGATCCATTGTCATCGCGAGCAGGCTCGCTCCTACAGGTTTATTAGCCAGCCGCACCTATACCGATATTAGTCCGCACCCGTCCCTCCAGCCTGCGCTTCAACCCCCGCGACTCAATCAACAACTTCGAGCCCTTGGCTGCATTCGCCCGGCCCCATTCCTCCAGCAATGCCAGACACGAGTGATCGATGTAGCTCAGGTTGTTGAGCGGCACATGCACCGTCGTGCCTGGCGCAATGCTGCCCAGCACCTTGGTCAGTGCCGGCACTTTGAGAAACGTTGCCGCGCCCACCAGACGTAACTCCATCTCGCCGTCCCGGGGCAGATCGATCAGGCTGATTTTCAACCGTGAAGCCTTCAGCGCCAGTTTCACCAGGGTCAGGCCGAAACCGATCAGGACACCGGTCAACAAGTCAGTGAAGATAATCGCCAAGGCTGTCGCGGCGTAGGTGAACATCGGCATCCGGCCATAGCGCCCCAAACTGCGGAAGGCCTTGAGGTCGACCAGTTTGAAACCCGTGTAAACCAACACGCCGGCCAGGCTCGCCACCGGAATGCGTTGCAGCACACTCGACAGCAACAACACGAACGCCAGCAGCCATAACCCGTGGAGAATCGTCGAGTAGCGGGTGGTGGCACCGGCCTGGACGTTGGCCGAACTGCGCACGATCACCCCGGTCATCGGCAACGCGCCGAGCAAGCCGCAGAGCATGTTGCCTACGCCTTGGGCTGACAGCTCGCGATCGAAGTCAGAGCGTTGACCGTTGTGCATGCGATCCACGGCCGCGGCGGACAGCAAGGTTTCGGCGCTGGCGATGAAGGCCACGGCGAATGCGGCGATCAGCAGGCTCGGATCGGCGAAGTTGAGCAGGTCCGCCGGGCGCAGCCAGTCAATTGCCTCCGCCAGGTTCGCCGGGACCTCAACACGTTTGACGGGCAATGCCAGCAGCAGACTGGCGATTGTCGCCAGACCCACCCCAAGCAACGCTCCGGGAACGAAGCGCAATGAGTGCGGGCGGAATTTTTCCCACAGCCACATCACGGCGATGGTCGAGAGACCGAGCAGACCGGCCTGCCAGCCGAACGATGGCAATGCCTGGGCCACCGCACCGGGAAACGCCGTGAGGTTATCCAGGCCGGAAGGTTTTGGCGCAGCGTCGAGCATCACATGCACCTGCGAAAGTACGATCAGCACGCCGATCCCAGCGAGCATGCCGTATACCACCGCTGGCGCGGTGACCCGAAACCAGCAACCGAGTTTCAAGCGCCCGGCCACCAGTTGCAGAAAACCCGCGAGCAATAGAATCGGCCCGAGCATGGTCACGCCGTGCTGGCGCACCAGTTCGAACACCAGGACCGCCAAACCCGCCGCGGGCCCGCTGACTTGCAGCGGAGAGCCCGCCAACCAGCCCACGACCAAACCACCGACGATCCCGGTGATCAGGCCTTTGGCTGGCGGCAGCCCTGAGGCGATGGCAATGCCCATGCACAGGGGCAGGGCGACCAGAAACACCACCACCGAAGCCAACAGCTCCCGTGGCAGAACAGCTTTGAGTTGCGCAGCACGCATGATGATTCTCCCGAAGTTTTCTTCAGGCATGGCAAAGCCGGACTGCCTGTTCGGCAGCCACGGCTTATCCACACAAATTTTTAGGAGGTTTTAGAAGCGCGCTTTGGGCGTCGCCACCGGAATGGGCAGGCTGCCATTGAGTGGCAGGAAACAACCCTGATCGGCGTCGTAAGCTTTTATTTCGCTGGTTTCGATGTCGTACACCCAGCCATGGATGAACAGATGACCGTTCGCCATGCGCGAGGCTACCGAGGGGTGGGTACGCAAGTGCTGCAATTGAGCGATGACATTTTCCTCGGTGAGGATATGCATGGTCTCGTTTTCGTCGGCGCAGTTGCAGTTGTCGTGCACCATGGTTTTGGCGACTTCCGCATGCCGTAGCCAGGCTTTGACCGTGGGCATTTTTTCCAGGCTGTCGGGGTTGAGCACCGCCCGCATCGCACCGCAATCGGAGTGGCCGCAAATGATGATGTGCTGCACACCCAGCGCTAGCACTGCGTACTCGATGGCGGTGGAAACGCCACCATTCATCTGTCCGTAAGGCGGTACGACGTTGCCGACATTGCGGGTCACGAACAAATCGCCAGGTGAGCTGTGGGTGATCAGTTCAGGCACGATGCGCGAGTCGGCGCAGGTAATGAACATCGCCCGTGGCTGTTGCGCCGTGGCGAGTTTTTTGAAGAGTTCTTCCTGCTGCGGAAAGACCTCATGATGAAAATGCAAAAAGCCGTCAACGATATGCTTCAACGCTGCATCGGCGGTTTCCGCCTCGGGTTGGGCAGAAGCCGACGCAGCCAACGGCTGTTTATCCTTGTCACTCATGATTCATCCTCTTTGGCGGAGTCAGGGAATTACCCGTATTGTCCGGTATGAAGCCAGTGGCTGTATAAAAAACATCCAGGCCGAAGATCTCGACCCGTCAGTCACTCGATGAACAAGGTAGCGGCCGAATCTTAACTCAAACTGAATAAAACGCTCTAGAACGTGTGTTCCAGGTCACAAAAAACGTGACCGGCCTAATCGTTGAGCACGTTCTCCAGTACTCAACCATAGGCCAATTGTCCTCAAATCAGTGACATTTGGCGACCCGGCGGACAAAAGGCGTCGCAGTCCAGATTGAAACCTTCCCGGTGGTTGAGTCCCAAGCGCTTGATGGTTTTGGCAAAGCGCTGCGCCAACAGTTCAGCAAAGGGACCCTCGCCACGCATCCGAGCACCAAAACGGCTGTCGTACAGCTCACCGCCACGGCTCTGACGGATCAGGCTCAGCACATGCGCCGCGCGTTGCGGGTAGTGGGCGAGCAGCCAGTCTTCGAACAGCGGGGCGACCTCCAGCGGCAGGCGCAGCATCATGTAAGCGGCACTCTGCGCGCCAGCCGCCTGGGCTTCGGTGAGCAGGTTTTCGAGCTCGCAGTCGTTGATCATCGGAATCATCGGCGAACACAGGACGCCCACCGGAATACCCGCCTCGCGCATGACCCTGATCGCCCGCAACCGGGCCTTGGGCGCGGCGGCGCGGGGTTCGAGGATGCGTTTGAGCTCGTCGTCCAGGGTGGTCAGGCTGATCATCACCGCCACCAGCCGCTGTTGGGCAAGCTCGACCAGCAGATCGAGGTCGCGCAAAATCAACGAACCTTTGGTGACGATGGTCACCGGATGCCGGTAACGCAGCAGTACTTCAAGGGTTTGTCGGGTGATCTTGTAATCGCGCTCGATCGGCTGATAAGGATCGGTGTTGGAACCGAGGTTAATTGGCGCACATTGATAGCCGCGTTTGGACAGCTGCTGCTCGAGCACATCCACGGCGTTGGTCTTGGCGATCAGCTTGGTCTCGAAATCCAGCCCCGGTGACATATCCCAATAAGCATGGCTGGGCCGCGCATAGCAATAAATGCAGCCGTGTTCGCAACCGCGATAGGGATTGATCGAGCGATCGAAGGGCAGGTCCGGTGAATTGTTTTTGGTGATGATGGTTTTCGCCGTTTCGATGCGCACTTCGGTGCCTTGAGTCACGGGTGCTTCCTGATACCAGCCGTCATCCTCGGCCACCGATTGAAGAGGGGCAAAGCGGTTGTGCGGGTTGGTGGCGGTGCCACGACCGCGGGGAGGTAGAGGAGTGACCATCGGCGAATTCCTTTATCTGTATATGCATACAGTATCCGAGGTCGAGTGCTACGACCAGTACCGTTCAGCCTTTGATTAAGTTCATGTGTATCCGAGACTGGTAAAGCAAGTAAGACGCAAATTAATGAAACATATAGAGTCTGGATGGCTTTCACGTTCGATCGTATATTCACTTCGCCAAGTAGTGCTAATAATCTCAAACGAATAAGGGAACTATTCATGTCTTTTTTTAATCAGCGCGGTATCTTTCTTCAACTCATGCAGCCAAGCCCTTCGGAGCCCAATACGCTTGTTTCGTTGCAACTTGCTCGTAAGGAGTTAAGTTGGGATGCAGAGAATCAACAGCAAGTGGAAGCACTGGTGGACTCGGTCTTTTTCAATGCTGTTTCCACTGACAGTGGTAACTCTTTCAATATCAGGAGTGTTGGCCAGGACGTAGACGGCGACGGCGATATCGATGCCGATGACAGGGCCAAGCTTGAGGCTCTGGCCAGGGCGTATGCGACAATCGTCAATCCTTGATCTCAAGTAGATCACTTGTCGATAAATAAGCCATGGTCGAGTGCACGCCGTTCACGGTGTGCACTTTAAATATCTGCCAGAATAAAATATGTTTGCGCTAATGATCTCGGGGATATATCTCCAGCAAATAGAAGCCGTCGATGACAAGTTAAATCGATTGCTTTAAAACTCTACATTTTTGACGTCCACATAAAGGATCAGGGGAGGGCGCTAAAATGCAAGGAAGCCCGCGGACTTCTACGTAGCGAATTTCGATGAGGAAACCCATAGCCGGATAGAATTGGGGGATGATCTGCAACTGTTAGCCCGCGCGTTTATCAAGCTGAAACTATGAGCATTGGTCTTTCAGCGAGGCAGGACGACCGGTTTTTTCGCTGGCCTGACTGCTTCACGTTTCTTTGACAGACAGCTCACAAGCCTTTGACCGCTAGGGAATCAAGCTCGGCACCACTATCCAAGCCTCTTTCCTGATGGTCACCCGAGCATGTCCCTACTGCGTTTTATCCCTGCGATGTGCCTGTCGTTGGTCGCATTGTTCAACCTCGCACCTGCTCTTGCCGACGACAGTCACTCGACTCGTCCGACCGAGTGGGCGCAGCCAGTCGAGGCCCGGTACAACCTTTTCCAGATGTCACCGACGTTGTACCGCAGTGCATTACCGGACAAGGGGGCCGTTGCGTTGCTGGAAAGTCTCAAGGTGGGAACGGTGATCACCTTCCTGCCGGAGTCCGATGCCGACTGGTTGTCCGCGCCGGGCATCTCCCAGGTTCAGTTGCTTTATCGCACCAACCATGTCGATGACGCCGATGTCCTTAAAGCCTTGCGCGCCATTCAGTCTGCAGAAGCCAATGGCCCGGTGCTGATGCATTGCAAGCACGGTTCTGATCGCACTGGTTTGATGGCGGCGATGTATCGCGTGGTGGTTCAGGGCTGGAGCAAAGAGGACGCACTAAGCGAAATGACCCAAGGTGGTTTTGGTGACAGCACCCACTTCAAGGACGGTATTCGTTACATGATGCAGGCTGACGTGGACAAGCTTCGCACTGCATTGACCAATGGTGATTGCAGTACAAGCCCGTTCGCGGCGTGTTCGATGAAAAACTGGTTCCAGTCTGCTCATCTCCAGTAGTCGTGCCTTCCACTGCATTGCACAGTGGAAGGCGTTTGCGACTCAGGACTGTTCGTCAGTTTTCTTTTTCAGCTTCGGGTTCGGGAAAAACTGTACAGCCTGAACCTTGGTATCCGGTGCCTTCAGGGCGGATGTATTGACCCGTGTGCCCAATTCCTTGGGCACCGACAGGCCTTGTTCATTCAGCGTGTCGGAGTAACCGCAGGCCACGCATTCGCGATGTGGCACGCTGTCTTCATTCCACATCATCAACTTGTCCGGCTCGCTGCAGGCCGGGCAAACCGCGCCGGCGATAAAGCGTCGTTTGGTAATCACGGGACCCTCACTCATGCTGCCGCGTCCTCACTCAGGCCGCTGTGACGCAAGAGTGCGTCAATCGATGGCTCACGGCCACGGAAGTCGACGAACAGCACCATCGGCTCCTGGGAACCACCGCGCGCGAGAATCGCTTCCCGGAACGCGCGACCGGTGGCCGCGTTGAGTACGCCTTCTTCTTCAAACTTCGAAAACGCATCGGCGGACAGTACTTCAGCCCATTTATAGCTGTAGTAACCCGCGGCGTAACCGCCCGCGAAAATGTGGGCGAAGCTGTTAGGGAAACGGTTGTAGGCCGGTGGGCGCATGACCGAAACCTCGTCGCGCACGCCTTCGAGCACTTGCAGCACACTGCGGCCGTCGCCATGGGTGGCGTGCAGTTCGAAGTCGAACAGGGAAAACTCCAACTGGCGAACCATCATCAGGCCGGACTGGAAGTTTTTCGCCGCGAGCATTTTTTGCAGCAGGTCCTGCGGAAGTGGCTCACCGCTTTCATAATGACCGGAAATCAGCGCCAGGCCTTCCGGTTCCCAGCACCAGTTCTCCATAAACTGGCTCGGCAACTCGACTGCATCCCAGGCCACGCCGTTGATGCCGGAGACACCGGCATGCTCGACGCGGGTCAGCAGGTGATGCAGGCCGTGACCGAACTCGTGGAACAGGGTGGTCACTTCATCGTGGGTCAGCAGCGCAGGCTTGCCGCTGTCGGCCGGGGTGAAGTTGCACACCAGGTTGGCGACCGGGCTTTGCAGCACACCGCCAGCGGTGCGGCGACGGTCTCGGGCGCCGTCCATCCACGCGCCGCCACGCTTGTTGGCGCGGGCGTAGAGGTCAAAGAAGAAGCGGCCGACGTGCTGACCGTTTTCCTTGATTTCGAACAGACGAACATCCGGGTGCCAGGTGTCGAAGCCTTTTTGCTCGGCAATCTCGATGCCGTACAGGCGTTGCACGATGGCGAACAAGCCGCCTAACACTTTATCGATCGGGAAGTACGCGCGCAGGGCTTCCTGGGCAACGCTGTAACGCTGTTCGCGGAGTTTTTCACCGTAGAAACCGCTGTCCCAGCTTTGCAGGTCCGGACAACCTTGTTCGGCGGCGTAAGCCTTGAGCTGTTGCAGGTCCTGGGCGGCGAACGGTTTGCTGCGCTGGGCCAGGTCACGCAGGAAGCTCAACACTTGATCGCTGGACTCGGCCATTTTGGTGGCCAGGCTCAACTCCGAGAAACTGCCGAAACCCAGTAGTTTTGCAAGTTCCTGACGCAGGTCGAGGATGTCTTCCATGACCGGGCCGTTGTCGTTCTGCCCGGCATTCGGACCCTGGTCCGACGCGCGGGTGCAGTAGGCGGCGTAGACTTCTTCGCGCAGGGCACGGTCGTGGGCGTAGGTCATCACCGCGTAGTAACTCGGGAATTCCAGGGTGATCAACCAGCCATCCAGACCCTTGGCTTGAGCGGCGGCGGCCATTTGCGCCTTGGCGGAATCGGTCAGGCCGGCGAGGGCGGCTTCATCGGTGATGTGCTTGGTCCAGGCCTGGGTGGCGTCGAGCAATTGGTTGGAAAAACGGCTGCCCAGTTCCGACAGCTTGCTCTGCACTTCGGCGTAGCGCTTCTGCTCGGCTTCCGGCAGGTCGATACCCGACAGACGGAAATCACGCAGGGCGTGTTCCAGGATTGTTTTCTGCGCCACATCGAAACCGGCGGCTTCCGGGCTGTTGGCCAGGGCTTCATAGGCCTGGAACAGTTCACGGTTTTGGCCCATTTCGGTGGAGTAGGCGCTCAAGGCTGGCAGGCACGATTCGTAGGCTTCGCGCAATTCGGCGCTGTTGCACACGGCATTCAAATGGCTGACCGGGCTCCAGGCGGCACCCAGGCGATCGTTCAGTTCGTCCATCGCCAGCACCAGGCCGGCCCAGGTCGGTTGTTTGCCCTGAGTCTTGAGGATCTCGATAATGGCGGCGCGGTTGTCAGCCAGGATCTGTTCAATGGCCGGTTGCACATGCTCGGCACGGATCGCGGAGAATGGCGGCAGGTCGTAGGACTGCAAAAGAGGGTTGTTCACGCTCACGGTTGGCACCTTGGCTGGAAGAAACATGCAGCCATCTTAATTACAATCGACGTTCACCGCAGCTATCAGCAACAGAGAGAAACCCTATCGTGAACCTTCGCAACTATCAGAACCACACGCCGTTGCTGGGCAAAGGCGCTTTTGTCGACCGTTCAGCGGTGGTGATCGGCGATGTCGAGATCGGCGAAGACAGCTCGGTATGGCCATTGACAGTGATCCGCGGCGACATGCACCGCATCCGCATCGGTGCGCGCACCAGCGTGCAGGACGGTTGCGTGCTGCACATTACCCATGCCGGGCCGTTCAACCCTGACGGTTTCCCTTTGCTGATCGGCGATGACGTGACCGTCGCCCACAAAGTCATGCTGCATGGCTGCACCGTCGGCAGTCGGGTTTTGATCGGCATGGGCAGCATTGTCATGGACGGCGCAGTGGTCGCCGACGATGTGATCATTGGGGCCGGCAGCCTGGTGCCACCGGGCAAGCGCCTGGAAAGCGGGTTCCTGTATGTCGGTAGCCCGGTGAAACAGATCCGGCCACTGACTGACAAGGAACAAGCGTTTTTCACTTACAGCGCGGCGAACTACGTGAAACTCAAGGATCTGCATCTGGCCGAAGGCTACGACCAGTTCTGAAACGTCTTGCTATTGCCCAGGAATTTTCATGCATTACCAAACCGTTCTGTTCGACCTCGATGGCACCCTGACCGACCCGCGCGAAGGCATCACCCGTTCGATTCAGTTTGCCTTGAGCAAGCTCGGCATTGATGAGCCCGACCTGTCCAGGCTCGAACATTTTATTGGCCCGCCGTTGTTGCAGGCGTTCATGCAGTTTTATGACTTCGATGAGCCAAAAGCCTGGGAGGCGGTGAATTTTTATCGCGAGCGTTTCAAAGTCACCGGCCTGTACGAAAACCGCGTGTTCGATGGCGTCACGCCGCTGCTGGAAACCCTCGCTGGACAAGGGCGACAGCTGTACATCGCAACCTCCAAGCCATGGGTTTTCGCCCGGGAAATCGCCCGGCATTTCGACTTCGCCAAACACTTCAAAGTGATCTACGGCAGCGAACTGGACGGCACCCGGACCAACAAGGTCGAGTTGATCGCTCACCTGATGGCCGAAGAAGGCCTGGACCCGGCCAGTACCCTGATGATCGGCGACCGCAAACACGATTTGATCGGTGCGCGCAGCAATGGCCTGGATGCGGCGGCGGTGGGGTACGGGTTTGGCAGTCGGGAAGAGCTGAGTGCGCAAGCACCGACCTATCATTTTGAAACGCTGGACGAGATGCACCGGGCGTTTTTGCGACGTTAGTCAAACCGCCTTCGCGGGCTTGCCCGCGAAGGCGTCAGTTGATTAAGCAGCCAATACCTTCAGCGCCGCCTTACGCTCATCGATCGGCAACGCCCCCAGCCTCTCGACTTCGGCATAAAACTTCACCCAATCCCCACCCACCTGTTCAAACAGCGCAGCAAACGCCGGCACCCATTGGTCATACAGGCCAAAGGGCAGCAGTCGCGCATTGTTCATCGGCGCATTGATCCACGCGTTGTAACGTTTGTCCCCGGCCCATTGGCTATCACGCATCTGTCGATATTCGCTGCGCAATTGCTCGAACGCTTCAGCTTTGCGCTGGCGCATTTGCTCGGGCGACAGCGGCAGGGCGTACAGTTTTTCAAGGCGGGTGCGGGTGTCCAGCACCAGCTGAATGAATTGATCCCGTTGTTGCGCCTGTGTCCCGCTTTCAGGCGGCAGGCTGCGGTAAGCGCGCCATTGGCGGGTGCCCTCCTGCTCGACGAAGGTGGCGAATGATTCGTTGAACTCCGTGTCGTCTTTCACATAAACGCGCTGGTGCGCCAGTTCGTGAAAGATCAGCGTGGCCAGGCGCTCATCGCCCCAGCCCATCATCGAGTTCATGATCGGGTCGTTGAACCAGCCCAGGGTCGAATACGCCTCGACACCGCCGATCGACACGTCCATACCCTGCAAACGTTGCAGCGCCGCCTCACCGCGAGCCGCACGCTGGCTGTAGTACCCGCGATAGGCCACGCAACCGGCAATGGGGAAGCAATGGTTCTGTGGCTTCAGGGAAAATTCCGGCGTAACGAACACGTTCCAGACTACATAGGGCCGGCCAATGTCGGCATACAGGCGATAGCTCTGATTGTCCGGCAGGTGCAGTTGTTGGCTGGCGAAGGTTCGGGCCTTTTGTGATTGGGCCAGATGCGCACGCAGTTTCTGATCACGCTGCGGGTCGGCAATCACCCTGGAAACCGGCTCTCGTGCCCGCAGCAGTTGCAGCTGACCGCTGGCCAATTGGCTGTAGTAGCTGACGCTGGAACAACCGTTGAGCAACAAAAACAACACACCCGGAAACAAAACGCGCAAAACGCGATCAAGTAACCCAGGGCTTGGACGCAGCCTTATCAAAATAAAAAATTCCCGGAGAGTCTGCTCGCAAGACTATCCCGCTTGACTGGAGCTCCGCTATGCGCAAATTGATGCTGACGGGAGGCCTGCTGACGCTGGCCGGTTGTGCTGGATTCGGATTGCCTCACCATGATCCGACGCAAGCATGGATCGATCTGGAGTCGCATCAGGAAGACACGGCCCTGTTGGCGGTGGAAGTGGATAACAAGGCGGCCACCGATAAACGCTATTTTGAGGTGCAGCCCGGCAGCCATGAGCTGACGGTCCGCTATCAATTCCCGGTCCAGCCCACCAATATCGGGCCCGACGCCCAGCCACTCTGGCGTGATTGCCAGATGAATGTGAAATTCAACGATTTCAACGCGGGCGAGCGCTATCAATTGCAAGCGGGGAATATCGGCTTTCGACCATGGGCCAAGCTCTACGATCAGCAGCGAAAAGTAATTGGCCAAGGCACACCTGCAGGCTGCCAACGCACCTGATCGGCGCTATTCTGAAGATCCCGACATTGGGACATTCATCATGCGCAGGTTGATGCTGTTACTGGCCGCGAGTGCGATGGCCGGCTGTTCGACTCCGATGCCGGCGGCCAATCCGAATATGGCGTGGGTCGACTTCTCTACGCCATTCCCCAATGACAAGTTGCTGATGGCCGAGCGACTGGACAATCAGCGATTGCGAGAGGGGCGTTTTTTCCAGGTCACTCCGGGTAGCCACGAACTGACCGTGCGTTTTGACTTCGAAGTGCCGAGCGGCGGTTCGGAATTGTTTGGCGGTGGCACGGAGCGGTTGTGCTACATGATCATCAAGTACGATCACTTCGAGGCCGGTCAGCGATATCTGCTGCAAGCCCGCTCCATGGCGTTCACCCCCGAAGCACGGCTGTATAACGCCAAGCATGAAATTGTCGCAGAAGAGCGCCAGATCAACTGTGTGCCGTGAGGCCGGTCAGCGGTCATTCTTCTGGTAGATGATTTTCTTGGTACCGTTCTCGCACGAGCCTACGACCATGTTCTGATCGTGTACTTCGTCATTGCGAACGATCTCCAGGGTGTAGGACGTCACCCCTCGGGCCTGGATCTTGGCTTCGATTTCGGCCTTGAGTTCTTCACAGGGTTTCGGTGCCGCCAAAGCCGAAGTGGCCATTGCGAAACAGATAACCGCCAAGGCAAAACGTTTCATGGTTGAAGCTCCTTTGAGGCAGCGCACATGGACATGCGTTTTTGCTGCTGTCATTTATTCGACCATAGTTTTGCGCGTGTTGTTTTGTTTCAAGGCAAAAAGATCGCAGCCTGCGGATTCACTCGCCGCTGTAGCGCTGCCGAAAGCTGCGATCTTCAAACTGGTTTAATTCACCAAAGTCGCGTCCAGACTGATCTTGGCATTCAGCACCTTGGAAACCGGGCATCCTTCCTTGGCCTTGTTGCTCAACTCTTCGAATTGCGCCTGGCTGGCGCCGGGAATTTTCGCCTTGAGGATCAGTTTCACCGCCGTGATCGCAAAGCCGCCATCCACTGGGTCCAGGGTGACTTCGGCATGAGTATCGATACTGTCGGCCTTGAGGCCGGCGTCGCCGAGAATCATGGAGAAGGCCATGGAGAAACAACCCGCATGCGCGGCGCCGATCAGCTCTTCCGGGTTGGTGCCCTTGCCGCCTTCGAAGCGCGCCTTGAAGCCGTAGGGTGCTTCCCTGAGTACGCCGGTTTCCGTGGAAATCGAGCCGATGCCGGTTTTCAGATCACCTTCCCAATGGGCCGATGCTTTCTTGATGATAGCCATGCCTTGTCTCCTCAAGATCCGGCGCGGAGCGTCGCGCCTTTGTGGTGTGGGTCGCTAGGGTTCTGAGGATAGACCGTCACGCAAAGTTCACTTCATCCGATCGGTCCGCTTTTTTGGTAGGAATTTTTCCTGTGCTATTGAAACTCGGGTATATGCCCACATTGCATGAAACACGCTTTTAGAATCGGCAGGTTTTCGTTCGCAAGAAAAAACCTGCGCCCTCAATTGGAGATGCAGGTTTATGAAACGACTGCCCGATATCAAGTTCTCGACCCTCGATCTGGTGCCTGTGCGGGAAAACGGCAGCGCGGCCCAGTCGCTGCGCAACTCGCTGGACCTGGCGCAGCATGTCGAGAAATTCGGCTATCACCGCTTCTGGGTTGCCGAACACCACAATATGGACGGCATCGCCAGTTCCGCGACCTCGGTGCTATTGGGTTATCTCGCGGGTGGCACGTCGACCATTCGCGTGGGTTCCGGCGGCGTAATGTTGCCTAACCACGCGCCGCTGGTGATTGCCGAACAGTTCGGCACCCTGGAAAGCCTGTATCCGGGCCGCATCGACCTGGGTCTCGGTCGTGCACCCGGTTCCGATCAGATGACCGCCCGTGCGCTACGCCGCGAGCGTTCCGGTAGCGCCGACGACTTCCCGGAAGATGTGGCCGAGCTGGTGCGCTATCTCGGCTCGCGCACCCCGGATCAACGCGTCATCGCAATGCCCGGCACCGGAACCCATGTGCCGATCTGGCTGTTGGGCTCTAGCTTGTTCAGCGCACAACTGGCAGGCGAGCGCGGTTTGCCCTACGCCTTCGCGTCACATTTCGCACCGCGCTTCATGCACGAAGCCATTCGTGTCTATCGCAATCACTTCAAGCCTTCAGCCGTACTGCACAAGCCCTACGTGATGCTCGGCGTGCCATTGGTGGCCGCCGACACCGATGAGCAGGCCGATTACCTGGCGACTTCGGTGTTCCAGCGCATTCTGGCCTTGATGCGTGGTCAGAGCCTGGTGCAGCGTCCGCCGGTGCAAACCATGGATGGCCTGTGGCTGCCCCATGAGAAAGCCGCGGTGCAGGACTTCCTGGGGTTGGCCATGATTGGCAGCCCGCAGAAAATCCGGGCGAAACTGGACGTGCTGATCGAGCAAACTCAGGCTGACGAGCTGATTTTTACCTGCGACCTGTACGAACATGCCGATCGTCTGCATTCCTACGAGTTGTTGGCGCAAGTCATGAAGGGCTGACATTTCGTTCACGCGCACAAAAAAAGCCGACGTTATGCGTCGGCTTTTTCTTACGCAGCGGATCACCCTAGCGTTTGTAGACGATTTCCTTCGTACCCTTTTCACAGGTGCCGACGACTTTTCCGTCAGCCGCAGTGCCTTTATCGACAATCTCCAGCGAATAATTGGAAACGCCCTTGGCATCAAGCTTTGCTGCGATCTCTGCTTTTAGCTCTTCGCAGGATTTGCCGTCAGCGAAGGCAGTACCCGCCAGGCTCAACAAACCTACCGCCAAAATAAACTTCTTCATCGGTTGCATTCTCTGGTCGGATTAAAAAGGGGCATCCAGACACTGGCCGGACACGCTCATTCAGCGTTTTGCCATTCCCTGTGGCACTCGGCCAGCGCGCAAGTTCAGAAGGCTAGACCAACGTTAGCTGCTGGCAATCCGGAATCCGACCTTGAGGGTGACCTGGAAGTGCGCTGCCTTGCCGTCCTTGATATGCCCACGGGTTTCGGTGACTTCAAACCATTCCATGTACTTGAGACTTTTACTGGCTTCGGCCAGTGCGTTGTTGATCGCGTCTTCGATGCTGCTGGTGGACGAGCCAACCAGTTCGACTTTCTTGTAGGTGTGATGGTCAGTCATGGCGTTCTCCTTAGGGTGTGAAATACAGCCTAGCAGTGAATTTCCGTCTTACTTCTGTCGGTTCGTCCGACATGGAAGTTCACATTTACTGCACTTTCTCGAGCCCCTGAAGTCCCAACCAACACACGCTACTCATCAACAATGCAGGAGAGCCACCATGGCCAACAGCTCGTTACGTAAAGCCTCATTGCAAAGCATGGAAGCGGAGATCGAGAGTCTGCTCAAATCCTTGGAAAACCTGAAGGACGACGCCTCGGACGAGTCGCGTAAAACCCTCAAGGTGCTTAAAGGCAACGCTGAGAACGCGCTGAGACACTCGCGCCATCTGCTCGCCGATGCTTATGAAGAGGTCAAGGTTAAAACCCGGGAGACCGGAATCGCGACCCGGGACTACGCCCAGGAACACCCTTGGACTACAGCCGGTGTTGCGGTGGGTGCGCTGGGCTTGCTGGCGGCTTACCTGTTGTTCAAACGCGGTGACTAATCTGCCTGGCGCAGCTCGTTTTTGAGCCATTGCGCCAGTTGCCGGGCGCGCCCGTCCGCGGCGCGCTTGGGTAACCACAACGCCAGATGAGCCGGGGTTTCGCTGAAACCCCATGGTGCGACCAGGCGACCCGCCTTCACGTCTTCGGCCACCAGCGGTTCAGGGGCAATCGCCACGCCCAGCCCGGCCACGGCCGCTTCCAGCAAGTAATACAAATGTTCAAAACCCTGCCCGTACTTCAACGTCTTGGCGTCGAGGCCGTTTTGCTGCGCCCAACTGGGCCAGGCTTGCGGACGCGAAGTGGTGTGCAGCACCGATTCGCTCAGCAGCGCTGTGGCGGGTCCCGACTTGAGCCGTTCATATCCGGCAAACCGTGGACTCATCACCGGACCGATCCGTTCGCTGGCGAGCTCGAATACCTGCATGTCCGCCGGCCAGGGTGGCTCGGCAAACACCAGCAAGGCGTCCAGGCCTGGACGGCGGGGGTCGAGATCGCCTTCTCCGGCCGACAGGTGCAATCGAAGGTCGGGCAAGTCGGCATTCAGCCGTCCAAGACGCGGAATGAACCATCGGGCCAGCAAGCTTCCCGAACAGCCGAGGACAAAAGGCGCATCGACTGTGCTTTGTGTGAGTTCTGCGCAGACCGTACGCAAACGCTCGAAGGCTTCAGCGCTGGCGTCACGCAAACGCAGGCCGGCATCTGTGAGTTTCAGGCCGCGACCATCCTTGATGAAAAGACTCACGCCGAGGTGCTCTTCAAGCACTTTCAGCTGACGACTGACTGCACCATGCGTGACGTGTAGCTGTTCGGCGGCCTGACTGACACTGTTCAGGCGGGCCGTCGCTTCGAAGGCGCGCAGGGCATTCAGCGGTGGAAGGTCGTGGCTCATGGGATCTGTGAGTTTTCCTGACAGGTTGCGGCGATCTTATCGGTTTTCAGCCGGGTACGTCAGGGGTAGAGTGGACTTCATTGTCACTTCACGCATTCAACTGGAGCGCCCCATGACCCAGACTAATCTGCGCAACGGCCCTGACGCCAACGGCCTGTTTGGCGCGTTCGGTGGCCGTTACGTCGCTGAAACCCTGATGCCGTTGATCCTCGATCTGGCCCGCGAATACGAAGCGGCCAAGGAAGATCCTGCATTCAAGGAAGAATTGGCCTACTTCCAGCGCGACTACGTCGGTCGTCCAAGCCCGCTGTATTTCGCTGAGCGTCTGACCGAGTTCTGCGGCGGCGCGAAGATTTACCTCAAGCGTGAAGAGCTGAACCACACCGGCGCGCACAAGATCAACAACTGCATCGGCCAGATCCTGCTGGCGCGGCGCATGGGCAAGAAACGCATCATCGCCGAGACCGGCGCTGGCATGCACGGCGTGGCGACCGCTACCGTGGCCGCGCGCTTTGGCCTGGACTGCGTAATCTACATGGGCACCACTGACATCGAACGTCAGCAGGCCAACGTATTCCGCATGAAGCTGCTGGGCGCGGAAGTGATCCCGGTCGTGGCCGGCACCGGCACCCTGAAGGACGCGATGAACGAAGCCCTGCGTGACTGGGTGACCAACGTCGACAGTACCTTCTACCTGATCGGCACCGTGGCCGGTCCGCACCCTTATCCAGCGATGGTTCGCGACTTCCAGGCCGTCATCGGCAAGGAAACCCGTGACCAGTTGCAAGCCCAGGAAGGCCGCCTGCCGGACAGCCTGGTGGCGTGCATCGGCGGTGGATCCAACGCCATGGGCCTGTTCCACCCGTTCCTCGACGACAAGAGCGTGGACATCATCGGTGTTGAAGCGGCCGGCTACGGTATCGAAACCGGCAAACACGCAGCGAGCCTGAACGGCGGCGTACCGGGTGTGCTGCACGGAAATCGCACCTTCCTGTTGCAGGACGACGATGGCCAGATCATCGACGCCCACTCGATTTCCGCCGGCCTGGACTACCCAGGCATCGGCCCGGAACACGCCTGGTTGCATGACATCGGCCGCGTCCAGTACACCTCGGTGACCGACGATGAAGCCCTCGCCGCGTTCCACCAATGCTGCCGCCTGGAAGGGATCATTCCTGCCCTGGAAAGCGCCCACGCGTTGGCTGAAGTGTTCAAGCGCGCACCGAGCCTGCCTAAAGATCACCTGATGGTGGTCAACCTGTCCGGCCGTGGCGACAAAGACATGCAGACCGTGATGCACCACATGGAACAATCGCAGCAGGAGAAACACTGATGAGCCGCCTGCAAACACGCTTTGCCGAACTCAAGGAACAGAACCGCGCCGCCCTGGTGACCTTCATCACCGCTGGCGACCCGAGCTACGACACCTCGTTGGCGATCCTCAAGGGCTTGCCGGCAGCAGGCGCCGACGTGATCGAGTTGGGCATGCCCTTCACCGATCCAATGGCCGACGGTCCGGCCATCCAGCTCGCCAACATCCGTGCGTTGGCTGCCAGGCAGAACCTGGCGAAAACCCTGCAAATGGTTCGCGAGTTCCGCGAAGGTAATACCGAGACGCCACTGGTGCTGATGGGGTACTTCAACCCGATCCACATGTACGGCGTGCCGCGCTTCATTGCCGAAGCCAAAGAGGCCGGTGTTGACGGTCTGATCGTGGTCGACCTGCCTCCGGAGCATAACGGTGAGCTGTGTGACCCGGCGCAGGCTGCAGGTCTGGACTTTATCCGCCTGACTACGCCGACCACCGATGACGTGCGTTTGCCGACTGTTCTCAATGGCAGCTCCGGGTTTGTGTACTACGTGTCGGTGGCCGGTGTGACCGGTGCTGGTGCGGCGACACTGGAGCACGTTGAAGAGGCGGTCGCTCGTCTGCGTCGCCATACCGATCTGCCGATCAGCATCGGTTTTGGCATTCGCACACCGGAGCAAGCGGCGAACATCGCGCGTCTGGCCGATGGTGTGGTGGTGGGCTCGGCCTTGATCGATCACATCGCCAACGCGACGACGCCGGAGCAGGCAGTGGATGGCGTACTGAGCCTTTGCTCGGCGTTGTCCGAGGGCGTGCGTAAGGCTCGCGTCAGCTGAAGGTAAAGTTCCTGATACAGAGGAATTAGAGCCTTCCGGCACGGACTAACCAGCAAGACCGAGGGCTTCAGGACTACGTTCTGAAGCCCTTTTTGCTGTTTGTGTTGTGAGGAATACCTGATGAAAATGCCGAAACGTCTGATTGCCAGCCTGGGTGTGCTGATGCTTAGTGCGACGCCGTTGCTGCACGCCAGCGCCGATCAACGCGACGATCATGACCACGGCGGTCCGCAGCAGGGGCATTACGATAGCCACGATAACGATCATCGTGGCGGGCAAGACAACCATCGCGGTGGACCGCCGCCACGGGACTTTGGTCCGGTGCGCCAGACGATTCACGACCATCATGACTATTTCGTTCGTGGCGCGCCGCCGCCTCCAGGCATTCATCTGGAGCGCGGCCGGCCACTGCCTCGCGGCTATTACGGCGAACGTCTGGACAACCGCGCGCTGAGTCGGCTCCCGTACTACCCAGGTTACGAATGGCGCCGGGCGGGTGGGGATGTCGTGCTGATCGCCGTAGCAAGCGGAGTGGTTTATGAAATTCTTGAGGGGGTGCTCTGATTAGCGTTTAGAAAAAGGGGTCTCGCGGCGGTTTCGCCACGAGGCCCTTTTTTACGGCAGCTCCAGGCCACCCGCTGCTTTGTGCAGCTTGCGCAGATGTTCACCAATCTGTTTCACGTTGGCTTCGTTGGCCGCCATCTCGGCCGCGCGCTCGGGCTCAAGCAGTGCTCGAACTTCCTTGTCCAGATCCCCGGTCAGTGCCTGAAGCTGTTTCTGGCGCAGGCTGCTTTCCGATTCCAGGCGTTGCCATTCATTCGGTTGCGGCAAGCCATAGCCACCGCTGCCGAGGAGCTCCGCCGGACGGCTGAGGAAACCGCTGTTATCGAGAATTTGCCTGAGTGTCGCGTTAGCCTTGTCCATTCCGCCGTTTTTCAGTTCACGAGCGCCCAGATAACGCTGTTTGACTTCGTCCTGCGCCAGCAACAACTGGCGCCTGAAACTCGCCTGTTCCAGCAACAGCAGTGCTGCGCTGGTGCGCAAGTCAGCCTGTTCGAACCATTTACGGCGGTCTTCGGCCTTCAAATCCAGCCAGTCTTCGACGGTTTCCTGTTTGACCGGCAAGTGTTTTTTCAGCACTTCGAACATTGCTTGATAGCGATCGCGGAAGGAGTCGAACCGATAGCCCAGGCGCAGTGCTTCCCGAGGATCGTCCAGCACACTGGTATCTGCCAGCTCGCGCCCTTTCAGCACCTCCAGCAAACCGTTGGGCATGATGTTGTCCAGGGCAACCAGTTTTGAATTGTTGGTGCCGCTGCGCAGCAACTTCAGTTCCTCCACCGCGCAGTTGTTGGACAGGAAGAAGTAGTTACCGTCGTAGCTCCAGTGCATCTCGGCGGCACGCTCGACCACGCCTTCAATCTCGCTGCGCGACAGTTTAAGTGGCACGGAAGCGAGGCTGCGCAATTCAGTCTTGGTGTATTCGTCGATCACTTGGGCCAACGGCAACACAAACAGGCGCGACGGATACTTACCCACCAATCCATCCCAGCTCGACAGCTGCACATCGCCGACGAAGGCGCGGTAGGACAGCACCAAGTGCTGATCCAGGTCCAGGCGACAGTCCGGACCGCGTGGTCGGCCCGGCTTGCAGATCACCAGCCGCAACATGCTGTGGCCCCAACGGCTGACCCAGTTCTGGTTGGCCTCGGCCAGCAGGTAGTCGACGGCATATACCCGCTCTGGATCGACCTGACCCAAGGGTGTCTTGGCGAAGTCGTTGCCGGCATTGAGGAAGGCGAAGGTTTTGCCGCAGGCGTCTTTGGCGGCGGGTGCCCAGCCGAAGTGTTCTTTGTAGTAGCGGTACAGGGCAGGGCGACGGCAGGCGTAACTCGGGTCGAGGAGGAAATACTCCATGTTGACCGCGACAAACTCCTTCGGGCTGCTGGTTTCGTAGATGTCCGGGCTGCGCGCAATCTGACGGTTGTGCTGTTCGCGTTCGCCGCGACGGCCAACGTATTGCTGCCAACCGGCGAGGTCGAGCAGGCGCGGGTCATCGCTGAGGGTGAAGCGACGGCCGGATTGGCCACGACACTGATCGGGTATGCCAACCAGCCCCGAGCTGCTGTCCTGACGGCCGCAACGTTGGATCAAAGTGCGCTCCGCCTGCGTCCACAGGCGCGAGCGGTCGTAGATGTGGGTCAGTTCGTGCAACACCGTTGCGAGCATTTCCCGGCGCACGGTGCCATGGGGGCGGTAGGTTTTCTTGGTTGCGGCGCTACCGTCGGTGAGGCTGGCCAGCAGCTTGCGATTCAAATCGAGCTCAGACACCAGCGACGCCTGGCCGTAGGCGTTAGCGGGCATGTCGTCGGTCCAGCCGACATCGATGCGCCGGTCCAGTTGCTCGACGAAACGTGGTGGCAGCGCCTGCATGGCTTCATCGAGCAAGGCCTGACTGGCTTGCTGCTGCTCAGGACTCAGGCCGTCAGTCTTGAGGTGTAACTCAAGGCCGGCGTTGGCGCTGGTGCCGAACAGCAACAGCGCCCCGGCCAACAGCCAGGCTGTTGGCCGCCTCACAGTGCGAGGATGGCTTCAGCTAGATCCTGGTCACTGGCATCGCGAGCTTCCGGCACTCGGGTGCGCAACAAGTCGAACGCGGACTCCAGGTGTGCGCCACGAATATCGCCATTGCTGGCGACGAAACTGGCGGCATCGTCCTGGGCTTCGCGGACGATTTTCGAGTCGCGAATCGACGTGGTGGTATCAGACGTGAAATCGAGTGTGCGCTGGGTGGCACGAATGAGCATGTTGCTGGTGGCAACCAGGGTATGGGCCTGGGCCACGTCAGCCAACAGCAGCAGGCCAAGGGTGGCGACAATCAGCGGGTTACGCATGGAACGGCTCCGGGGAAACAGGGAATAACTATTGGACGAGAATTGCCTGCGCCAGTTCAAGGTCGCTGACGTGAAGTTTTGGCTGGGTCTGGTGCAGGTAACGCAGGGCCGACTCCAGTTGTGCGCCTCTCAGTTGGCCGTCAGTGGCAATGAATGCCGCGGCATCATCCCGGGCGGCGAGCAGCAGTTTATGGTCGAAGGGCGCGGAGGTCACCAGGCTTGTGGCATAACCGCTGGCCACGGTGCCTTGGGTCGACAGGTTGAACGCGTCGAAAGCGCAGGCCGAACCCGAATAGCTGACAGCAAGAAAGATTGAAGTGGCGAACAGATTTGAAAGAAAACGCATGAGACTCGACAGTCGAAGGTGAGTCCCAAGGCTAGCGCAACGCCCGGTCTAGAGCCAGCGCTGAAACATTGGGACACGCTGGGCGTGTCCCACGTCAGTACGTTGCTTAGATCGTCAGGATCGCTTGAGCCAGTTGTGCATCGGTTGCGTTCAACTGTGGTGACTGATGGCGAATGTGATCGAGCGCGCTTTCCAGTTTTACGCCACGAATGGCGCCTTCACTGGCGACGAAGCTGGCGGCGTCGTCACGGGCGGCGAGCACGATCTTGTCATCTTTAAACGAAGACGTGACGTCGGAGGTCGCATCGGAGGTGGCTTTGAGTGCACCGACGACGGCATCGGTGGTCACGATGAAGCTGGTGGCGTGGGCATTGGCAGCCACGGCAAGCAGGGCTGCAGCGCTGAGCAGGCGAAGTCGGGACATGGTGTAACTCCTTTGGGTAAGCCGATTGAGAAGTGGCGCAGTATCTGATGTGTCAGACGTCAGGGGTGTTTGTTCGCCACGTTCTGGATTGATAGTAGGCCTCTGCATGGCGCCGCGACAATCTGATCGTGCTGATCTGGCGCATCGTCCAGGTCAGACCAAGTCTAGCGGTTTAACTGTACAGGTGTAATTAAGTATTTTTGAAACTGTACTGCCTCCGGCTTTTCAAACGCTAAAACGACAAAACCCGTCGTGGTTTCCCACGACGGGTTTTGTTTGTTCAATTCGGGTTGCTGGCGATGGACCCTTAAGGTCAGAACCAGCGACGCTAACTTAGCGCCAGAACGGCTTGCTCAGCTCTTCGTAGCGTTGTGCTTCGCTAATCCCGGCGTCAGCCAGCAGACGCGAATCCAGGCGAGCCAGTTGGTGGCGGCTGGAGATGCGGCGCTGCCACAGCATCAGGTTGGCGATAACGCGCAGAGGCATGGAAGCCTGGGTTTTTGCAGCAGTGTCTTGAAAGAACAGATCGGAACTGATTGTACGTTCCATGGTGGGTCATCCTTCCGCTTGTGGCGGGATTAGGTAGTGGTTTAACTGGTGCCCATGATCCTCTTGTTTGCCTAGTCTCTGTAGATACAGTTCATCTGTATTGTGAGAGCTCAGTTAACTGTTTATAGGTGGTGTACTGGTCGAAAATGAGGCAACTGTATCTGTCTGCTCGCTTATGGTGCGTTTTTGCTGATTTGAAGGATGAGCGTAGGAAAAGTCCGTAGGAAATGACCAGTACAGCAGTACAGTTTTTTAAGGAAAATGACTTGGCAACAGCAAGCTGACGAAACCGGGGTTGCGTCAGCTGCTATCTGTACCCATCACACGGCGAGCATTTGCCCGGTTTCTTCCAGGTTCATGTGCCAACTCAGGGCATCGCGCAGGATGTGGGGCGTGTGTCCGCCGAGTGCGCACGCGGCTGTGAAGTAGTCGTTAAGGGCTTGGCGATAATCCGGGTGCACACAGTTATCGATGATGACGCGCGCGCGTTCGCGAGGCGCCAGACCGCGCAAGTCGGCCAGACCGACTTCGGTGACGAGGATGTCGACGTCATGCTCGGTGTGGTCAACATGGCTGACCATCGGCACTACGCTGGAAATCGCGCCGCCCTTGGCGATCGACTTGGTCACGAAGATCGCCAAGTGCGCATTGCGTGCGAAATCTCCCGAACCACCAATGCCATTCATCATCCGCGTGCCGCACACGTGGGTGGAGTTGACGTTGCCATAAATGTCGAACTCGAGCGCCGTGTTGATCCCGATGATACCGAGGCGACGTACCACTTCAGGGTGGTTGGAAATCTCCTGCGGGCGCAGAACCAGCTTGTCCTTGTAGCGTTCCAGGTTGCCGAACACGTCGGCGTTACGGCGGCTCGAGAGCGTGATCGAGCTGCCCGAGGCAAAGCTCAGTTTGCCGGCGTCGATCAGATCGAAGGTCGAGTCTTGAAGGACTTCGGAGTACATCGTCAGGTCTTCGAATGGCGAATCGATCAGACCGCACATCACCGAGTTGGCGATCGTACCGATCCCGGCCTGCAGCGGACCGAGCTTGTTGGTCATGCGCCCGGCATCCACTTCCTGCTTGAAGAAGCTGATCAGGTGGTCGGCAATGGCTTGGGTCTCCACGTCCGGCGGCAGCACGGTGGACGGCGAGTCGGATTGATTGGTGATCACGATCGCGACGATTTTTTCCGGTGGAATCGGGATGGCCGTGCTGCCAATGCGATCGTCGACCTTGACCAGGGGAATCGGCGTGCGGGTCGGGCGATAGGTCGGAATATAGATGTCGTGCAGCCCTTCGAGATTCGGGTTGTGCGCAAGGTTGATCTCGACGATCACCTGTTTGGCAAAAATCGCAAAGCTGGCCGAGTTGCCCACGGAAGTGGTCGGCACGATATGGCCTTGCTCG
The DNA here is from genome assembly GCF_048565165.1 of Pseudomonas sp. NFX224. NCBI lineage: Bacteria > Pseudomonadati > Pseudomonadota > Gammaproteobacteria > Pseudomonadales > Pseudomonadaceae > Pseudomonas > Pseudomonas sp. NFX224. The sequence goes on from NZ_CP183416.1 coordinate 3,189,098, forward strand.
GTGATGGCGACCGCTTCGATCACCGCGATGTCCGGCAGCTTCAATTGCTGGTTGCGCAGTTGCTCGACGGTTTCCGAGAGGTGCTGATCGATGAACATCACTTCGCCGGCGTTGATCGCCTTGCGCAGGGTGCTATCCACCTGGAAGGGCATGCGTCGTGACAGAGCACCCGCTTCGGTGAGCTGCTTGTCGAGGTCGTTGCCAAGGCTGGCGCCGGTCATCAGGCTGATCTTCAGCGGTGTGACCTTGGCCCGTTCGGCCAGTGCGTGGGGTACGGCCTTGGCTTCGCCGGCGCGGGTGAAGCCGCTCATGCCGACGGTCATGCCGTCTTCAATCAGAGCGGCAGCCTCGGTGGCGCTCATCACTTTATCCAACAACGAAGGCAGGCGAATACGGTCACGGTACATGGATTGTTATCTCGGGCAACGGGTAGCAGGATGCGCAGTCTAGTGAATTTCACTAGCCTGTGTCCCGCTACCAAGGTCGCAAACGAGGCGTCTATTCCGGGTATTTCAAGCAAAACACCATTACCGTATCGGTAATAAAGGCGCTGATTGTTTGACGTTTTGCGCAAACAAAAACGCCCCGACGAGTCGGGGCGCTTCAGTGTTGCGAAGCGCTTTACTCGACGGCTTTAACCATGTCTTCGATGACCTTCTTGGCGTCACCGAACACCATCATGGTTTTGTCCAGGTAGAACAGCTCGTTGTCCAGACCGGCATAGCCGCTGGCCATTGAGCGCTTGTTGACGATGACTGTCTTGGCTTTATAGGCCTCGAGAATTGGCATGCCAGCAATCGGCGATTTCGGATCGTTCTTCGCCGCCGGGTTGACCACGTCGTTGGCGCCGAGCACCAGTACCACGTCGGTCTGACCGAATTCGGAGTTGATGTCTTCCATCTCGAACACTTGCTCGTAAGGCACTTCGGCCTCGGCCAGCAGCACGTTCATGTGCCCCGGCATCCGCCCGGCCACCGGGTGGATCGCAAACTTCACGGTGACACCACGATGGGTCAGCTTCTCTGCCAGTTCCATCAGTGAGTGCTGGGCACGGGCCACAGCCAGGCCATAGCCCGGCACGATGATCACGGTGTCGGCGTTGGTCAGCAGGAACGCGGCGTCGTCGGACGAACCGGACTTCACCGGGCGGGCTTCCTTGGCGCCAGCCGGGCCTGCGTCATCCGCTGCGCCGCCGAAACCACCGAGGATCACGTTGAAGAACGAACGGTTCATCGCCTTGCACATGATGTACGACAGGATCGCACCGGACGAGCCCACCAGGGAACCGGCAATGATCAGCATCGAGTTGTTCAGCGAGAAGCCGATACCCGCCGCAGCCCAGCCCGAGTAGCTGTTGAGCATCGACACCACGACCGGCATGTCGGCACCGCCAATCGGGATGATGATCAGCACGCCCATGATGAAAGCCAGGACCAGCATCAGCGCGAACGCCGTGAGGCTGCCGGTCACCATGAAGGTCACACCCAGGGCCAGCGTCGCCAGGCCCAGCAGCAGGTTGAGCTTGTGTTGGCCGCCGAACTGTACTGGTGCGCCCTGGAATAGACGGAACTTGTACTTGCCCGACAGCTTGCCGAAGGCGATTACGGAGCCGGAGAAGGTGATCGCACCGATGGCCGCACCGAGGAACAGCTCCAGACGGTTACCCGCCGGAATCGAGTCGCCCAGTTGCTTGACGATACCCAGCGATTGCGGCTCAACGACAGCGGCGATGGCAATGAACACCGCGGCCATACCGATCATGCTGTGCATGAAGGCGACCAGTTCCGGCATCTTGGTCATTTCAACGCGCTTGGCCATGATCGAGCCGGCGGTGCCGCCGACCAACAGGCCGACAATCACGTAGCCGATACCGGCGGTGGCCAGTTCAGCACCCAGCTTATAGATGAGGCCGATCGTGGTGATGATCGCCAGCGCCATGCCGAGCATGCCGAACAGGTTGCCGCGGCGCGAAGTAGTGGGGTGCGACAGGCCTTTGAGGGCCTGGATAAAGCAGATCGACGCGATCAGGTAGAGCGTCGTGACAAGATTCATGCTCATTACTTCGGCGCCTCTTCTTTTACGGCTTTCGGGGCTTTTTTCTTGAACATCTCAAGCATGCGGCGGGTGACCAGGAAACCACCGAACACGTTGACCGCCGCCAGTGCCACCGCCAGGGTGCCCATGGTTTTGCCCAGTGGCGTAACGGTCAGGGCTGCAGCGAGCATGGCGCCGACGATCACGATCGCCGAGATTGCGTTGGTCACCGCCATCAGAGGGGTGTGCAGCGCAGGTGTAACGTTCCAGACCACGTGATAACCGACATAAATCGCCAGCACGAAGATGATCAGGTTGTAGATACCGGGGGAGATAAGCTCTTCCATCGTCTGAATCCCTGCTTAGGCGTTTTTGCGGATGACTTGGCCGTCGCGGCACATCAGGCACGCGGCGACGATGTCGTCTTCGAGGTTGATCTCGAACTGGCCTTCCTTGGTGAAGACCAGTTTCAGGAAGTCCAGCAGGTTGCGGGCGTACAGCGCCGAAGCGTCAGCGGCCACTGCGCCGGCCAGGTTGGTCGGGCCGACAATGGTCACGCCATTTTCGACGACCACTTGGTCCGCTACGGTCAACGGGCAGTTGCCGCCCTGAGCGGCTGCGAGGTCGATGACCACCGAGCCTGGCTTCATCTGCGCCACGGTTTCCGCGCTCAACAGCGTCGGTGCCTTGCGGCCCGGAATCAGCGCGGTGGTAATGACGATGTCAGCCTGTTTGGCGCGTTCGTGTACGGCCAGGGCCTGGCGCTGCATCCAGCTGGCCGGCATTGGTCGCGCGTAACCACCGACTCCGACGGCGCATTCACGCTCTTCATCGGTCTCGTACGGCACGTCGACGAACTTGGCGCCGAGGGATTCGATCTGCTCTTTAACTGCAGGACGCACGTCAGACGCTTCGATCACTGCTCCCAGGCGTTTCGCCGTGGCAATCGCCTGCAACCCGGCAACGCCGGCGCCGAGAATCAGCACGCGCGCCGCTTTCACGGTGCCCGCAGCCGTCATCAGCATTGGCATGAAGCGCGGATAGTAGTGAGCGGCCAGCAACACGGCTTTATAGCCGGCGATGTTGGCTTGCGAGGACAGCACATCCAGGCTCTGGGCGCGGGAGGTACGTGGCGCAGCTTCCAGCGCAAACGCGGTAATGCCGCACTCGGCCAGTTTGGCGATGGTCTCATTGCTGAACGGGTTGAGCATGCCCACCACAACGGTGCCGCTCTTGATCAGAGTCAGCTCGCTGTCGCTGGGAGCGACCACTTTCAGAATCAGCTCGGCACCAAAGGCTTCGCTGGCGCTGCCAATGCTTGCACCTGCCGCTTCATAAGCACTGTCGACAACACTGGCATTAATGCCGGCACCGCTCTGAACAGTGACCTTATGACCCTGGCCGATCAGCTTCTTAATGGTTTCCGGGGTTGCAGCAACCCGTGTTTCACCGGTCTGGGTTTCGAGAGGAACACCAATGTGCACGTCAAATCTCCTGCGTGATCTTATTGAGTAAACCCATGCACTACGGATGGTGCGGCTGGGGCGGCCGATCAGCACGATCCCGCTAAATCAGGGCGGGGCGCGGCATTTTGCAGGCGAACTTTGTGCCCTTCAAGGGATTATGATGGGTGACGGAAAATTAACTACAAGTCACCCCGTGACCGAATGTCGCAACTACCCCGCTCAATCCCTTGCAGGCTGTGCCTTGGAAGGATTCTGGCCGAAATTCAAGAATTTACACATCGGCCATATGAATGATGCGCCATTGCTCCTAAATAGAGGCTCAAAGCCACGATTTCAGGCGCTTGTGGGACGTCTGTACGACTTTCAATTACAGTTTGTTGTTTTGCGACAAATACTTATATCTGTAGGGTTTTGTTTTTGCTGACTACGGGGTCAGCTAAGCTCTGAAGGCCTTTATTCTTCTGTGTTGTAGCTGTGTGCCTGGTTTACCAACCAATCTCGAAAAGCCCTTAAAGATGCAGATTCGACCTTTCGCTCAGGAATCATCAGGTAATACGCCTTGATGCTGGAGAGTGCCTGGGGGTTAGCAATCACCAAGCGTTTCTCGGCCAGTTCGCGCTGAATCAGAAACGGTGGGATCAAGGCGATGCCCATATCGTGCATGGCTGCCTGGGCCAGCATGGAGAATAGCTCGTAGCGTGGGCCTGTCATGTCGCGAGGAACATTCAGGTGCTGGGAATCGAACCATTGCCGCCAGGCGTAGGGGCGAGTGGTTTGTTGAAGGAGGGGCAACTCGGCGATCTCACTGGCGGTAAGAAGGTTTTTTTTTCCGAGTAGGCCGGGGCTGCACACGGGCAGCGGATGTTCACCCATCAAGCGGTGGGATTCTGTACCTGACCAGTCCGCGTCACCGAAGTAAATCGCGGCGTCAAAGTCCGTGTCGGCAAACAGGAACGGACGCGTCCGGTTCGTCAGGTTGACCGTCACCTCCGGGTGCTTTTGTTGGAAATCCTTGAGTCGTGGGAGCAGCCATTGGGTGCCAAACGTCGGAACCACCGCCAGTTCGATCACATTGGCGCCTTGCTGACCCATCACCGATAGGGTGTCCCGCTCGACCGCATCAAGTTGCGTGGCGACTCGGCGGCTGTAGGAAAGGCCGGCTTCCGTCAGCTTCACTCCGCGCCGCGAGCGTCGGAACAATTCCACGCTGAGGAACTCCTCAAGACTGGCGATCTGTCGGCAAATCGCCCCTTGGGTCAGTGAAAGCTCCTGCGCTGCCTTGGTAAAGCTCTCATGGCGAGCAGCCGCTTCGAAGCTGATCAGTGCGGTTGTGCTGGGTATTTTTCTGCGCATGTACGTCTACCTCACTAATGCATCGAAATAAATGCGTTTTACGACGTTTCGGAGTGAGAAATTAGCACAACAGTATGCGAAATCCTCGTTTGCCGAGACGCCGAACCCGGCCTAGGATCAGTCCACGTTATTTGACTCGTTTCGAGAGGACACACTCATGGCCGGTAAAGCTAGCTTCAACTGGATCGATCCTTTGCTGCTGGATCAACAGCTCACCGAAGAAGAGCGCATGATTCGCGACACAGCTGCGCAGTTCGCTCAGCAAAGTCTGGCTCCGCGTGTGCTCGAAGCGTTCCGTCATGAGAAGACCGATCCGGCGATCTTCCGCGAGATGGGTGAGGTGGGCCTGTTGGGCGCCACCATTCCCGAGCAATACGGCGGCAGCGGTCTTAACTACGTCAGCTACGGTCTTATTGCGCGTGAAGTCGAACGTGTCGACTCTGGCTATCGCTCGATGATGAGCGTGCAGTCTTCGTTGGTCATGGTGCCGATCAATGAATTTGGTAGCGAAGCGCAGAAACAGAAATACCTGCCGAAACTGGCCTCGGGTGAATGGATCGGCTGCTTCGGTCTGACCGAGCCTAACCACGGTTCCGACCCGGGTGCGATGATTACTCGTGCACGCAAAGTCGAAGGCGGCTACAGCCTCACTGGCAGCAAGATGTGGATCACCAACAGTCCGATCGCCGACGTGTTTGTGGTATGGGGCAAGGACGACGCAGGTGACATCCGTGGTTTCGTTCTCGAGAAGGGCTGGAAAGGCCTGAGCGCTCCGGCGATTCACGGCAAGGTCGGCCTGCGTGCGTCGATCACCGGCGAAATCGTCATGGACAACGTGTTCGTGCCGGAAGAGAACATCTTCCCGGATGTCCGTGGCTTGAAAGGTCCTTTCACCTGCCTCAACTCGGCGCGTTATGGCATTTCCTGGGGGGCGCTGGGTGCCGCTGAGTTCTGCTGGCACACCGCTCGCCAATACACTTTGGATCGTCAGCAATTCGGTCGTCCATTGGCAGCCACTCAACTGATCCAGAAGAAGCTGGCCGACATGCAGACCGAAATCACCATGGCGCTGCAAGGCTGTCTGCGTTTGGGTCGGATGAAGGATGAAGGCACTGCGGCGGTCGAAATCACTTCAATGATGAAGCGCAACTCTTGCGGCAAGTCCCTGGACATCGCGCGCATGGCTCGCGACATGCTGGGTGGCAACGGTATCTCGGATGAATTCGGCGTTGCCCGTCACCTGGTCAACCTGGAAGTGGTGAATACCTATGAAGGTACGCATGACGTCCACGCGCTGATCCTCGGTCGCGCGCAGACCGGCATCCAGGCGTTCTATTAATAGGAGAATGCCATGGGCGCGCTTTCGCATTTGCGGGTACTGGATTTGTCGCGAGTATTGGCCGGGCCGTGGGCTGGGCAGATTCTTGCGGACCTTGGCGCTGAGGTGATCAAGGTCGAGCGTCCGGGCAATGGCGATGACACGCGCGCCTGGGGGCCGCCCTTCCTTAAGAACGCCTATGGCGAGAACACCAGCGAGGCCGCCTATTACTTGTCGGCCAATCGCAACAAGCAATCGGTCACCATCGACTTCACGCGCCCGGAGGGGCAGAAGCTGGTGCGTGATTTAGCGGCCAGGTCGGACATCCTGATCGAGAACTTCAAGGTCGGTGGTCTGGCAGCGTACGGTCTGGATTATGAAACGCTGAAGGCGATCAACCCGGATCTGATCTATTGCTCGATCACCGGATTTGGCCAGACCGGTCCATATGCCAAGCGTGCCGGTTATGACTTCATGATCCAGGGGTTGGGTGGTCTCATGAGTCTGACGGGGCGGCCTGACGGGGATGAGGGCGCGGGGCCGGTGAAGGTCGGTGTTGCGCTGACCGACATTTTGACCGGGCTCTACTCGACCGTGGCGATCCTTGCCGCGCTTGCGCATCGGGATCATGACGGTGGTGGGCAGCATATCGATATGGCTTTGCTGGATGTCCAGGTGGCGTGCCTGGCTAACCAGGCCATGAACTACCTGACGACGGGCAATGCTCCGAAACGCTTGGGCAATGCTCATCCAAACATCGTGCCTTATCAGGATTTTCCTACGGCGGATGGCGACTTCATCCTTACCGTGGGTAATGACGGGCAGTTCCGCAAGTTTGCGGAAGTGGCAGGGCAGCCTCAGTGGGCAGATGATCCGCGCTTTGCGACCAACAAGTTGCGGGTGGCCAATCGGGCTGTGCTGATTCCGCTGATCCGTCAGGCGACGGTGTTCAAGACCACGGCTGAATGGGTGGCGCAATTGGAGCTGGCTGGTGTGCCGTGCGGGCCTATCAATGATCTGGCACAGATGTTTGCCGATCCTCAGGTCAAGGCGCGTGGGTTGGCGATCGAGTTGCCCCATGCACTGGCCGGGATGGTGCCTCAGGTGGCGAGTCCTATTCGCTTGTCGCAGACGCCGGTGGAGTATCGTCATGCTCCTCCTTTGTTGGGCGAGCATACGCTGGAGATTTTGCAGCGGGTGTTGGGGCTGGATGCCGATGCAGTGGCGGCATTCAAAGAGGCGGGCGTCCTCTGATGGCTCCTTCTATATAGAAGGAGTGGTTATGCTGCCTGTGGGCCGGCTGTTTTCTTGCCTTCTGTAAGTTATTGATAGAAAACCAAAATCAGTGCTTGACGGCAGATCTCAGGTGTCTATAATTCGCCCCACTTCCGGCGCAGTCGAAACGGAAAACTCCTTGGTAAACAACGAGTTACGAAGTTTTCGGCAGCAAGTTGCTTCAGTTCATCGAAGCCAAAAGGAAGTTGAAAAAGAGGTGTTGACAGCAGCGTGTAACGCTGTAGAATTCGCCTCCCGCTGATGAGAGATCTGAGGCGCAAGTGGTTGAAGTTGTTGAGGAATTCCTCGAAAGCTTCTGAAAATAATCACTTGACAGCAAATGAGGCTGCTGTAGAATGCGCGCCTCGGTTGAGACGAAAGATCTTAACCAACCGCTCTTTAACAACTGAATCAAGCAATTCGTGTGGGTGCTTGTGGAGTCAGACTGCTAGTCAACAGATTATCAGCATCACAAGTTACTCCGCGAGAAATCAAAGATGTAACCAACGATTGCTGAGCCAAGTTTAGGGTTTTCTCAAAACCCAAAGATGTTTGAACTGAAGAGTTTGATCATGGCTCAGATTGAACGCTGGCGGCAGGCCTAACACATGCAAGTCGAGCGGATGAAGAGAGCTTGCTCTCTGATTCAGCGGCGGACGGGTGAGTAATGCCTAGGAATCTGCCTGGTAGTGGGGGACAACGTTTCGAAAGGAACGCTAATACCGCATACGTCCTACGGGAGAAAGCAGGGGACCTTCGGGCCTTGCGCTATCAGATGAGCCTAGGTCGGATTAGCTAGTTGGTGAGGTAATGGCTCACCAAGGCGACGATCCGTAACTGGTCTGAGAGGATGATCAGTCACACTGGAACTGAGACACGGTCCAGACTCCTACGGGAGGCAGCAGTGGGGAATATTGGACAATGGGCGAAAGCCTGATCCAGCCATGCCGCGTGTGTGAAGAAGGTCTTCGGATTGTAAAGCACTTTAAGTTGGGAGGAAGGGTTGTAGATTAATACTCTGCAATTTTGACGTTACCGACAGAATAAGCACCGGCTAACTCTGTGCCAGCAGCCGCGGTAATACAGAGGGTGCAAGCGTTAATCGGAATTACTGGGCGTAAAGCGCGCGTAGGTGGTTCGTTAAGTTGGATGTGAAAGCCCCGGGCTCAACCTGGGAACTGCATTCAAAACTGACGAGCTAGAGTATGGTAGAGGGTGGTGGAATTTCCTGTGTAGCGGTGAAATGCGTAGATATAGGAAGGAACACCAGTGGCGAAGGCGACCACCTGGACTGATACTGACACTGAGGTGCGAAAGCGTGGGGAGCAAACAGGATTAGATACCCTGGTAGTCCACGCCGTAAACGATGTCAACTAGCCGTTGGGAGCCTTGAGCTCTTAGTGGCGCAGCTAACGCATTAAGTTGACCGCCTGGGGAGTACGGCCGCAAGGTTAAAACTCAAATGAATTGACGGGGGCCCGCACAAGCGGTGGAGCATGTGGTTTAATTCGAAGCAACGCGAAGAACCTTACCAGGCCTTGACATCCAATGAACTTTCCAGAGATGGATTGGTGCCTTCGGGAACATTGAGACAGGTGCTGCATGGCTGTCGTCAGCTCGTGTCGTGAGATGTTGGGTTAAGTCCCGTAACGAGCGCAACCCTTGTCCTTAGTTACCAGCACGTTATGGTGGGCACTCTAAGGAGACTGCCGGTGACAAACCGGAGGAAGGTGGGGATGACGTCAAGTCATCATGGCCCTTACGGCCTGGGCTACACACGTGCTACAATGGTCGGTACAGAGGGTTGCCAAGCCGCGAGGTGGAGCTAATCCCATAAAACCGATCGTAGTCCGGATCGCAGTCTGCAACTCGACTGCGTGAAGTCGGAATCGCTAGTAATCGCGAATCAGAATGTCGCGGTGAATACGTTCCCGGGCCTTGTACACACCGCCCGTCACACCATGGGAGTGGGTTGCACCAGAAGTAGCTAGTCTAACCTTCGGGAGGACGGTTACCACGGTGTGATTCATGACTGGGGTGAAGTCGTAACAAGGTAGCCGTAGGGGAACCTGCGGCTGGATCACCTCCTTAATCGACGACTCAGCTGCTCCATAAGCTCCCACACGAATTGCTTGATTCATTGAAGAAGACGAAAGAAGCAGCCCGAAATTGGGTCTGTAGCTCAGTTGGTTAGAGCGCACCCCTGATAAGGGTGAGGTCGGCAGTTCGAATCTGCCCAGACCCACCAATTTTGTGTGGGAAACGCCTGTAGAAATACGGGGCCATAGCTCAGCTGGGAGAGCGCCTGCCTTGCACGCAGGAGGTCAGCGGTTCGATCCCGCTTGGCTCCACCACTACTGCTTCTCTTGTATAAAGCTTAGAAATGAGCATTCCATCGGTAAGATGGTGAATGTTGATTTCTAGTCTTTGACTAGATCGTTCTTTAAAAATTTGGGTATGTGATAGAAAGATAGACTGAACGTTACTTTCACTGGTAACGGATCAGGCTAAGGTAAAATTTGTGAGTTCTCTTAGTTGAGAAATTCGAATTTTCGGCGAATGTCGTCTTCACAGTATAACCAGATTGCTTGGGGTTATATGGTCAAGTGAAGAAGCGCATACGGTGGATGCCTTGGCAGTCAGAGGCGATGAAAGACGTGGTAGCCTGCGAAAAGCTTCGGGGAGTCGGCAAACAGACTTTGATCCGGAGATGTCTGAATGGGGGAACCCAGCCATCATAAGATGGTTATCTTGTACTGAATACATAGGTGCAAGAGGCGAACCAGGGGAACTGAAACATCTAAGTACCCTGAGGAAAAGAAATCAACCGAGATTCCCTTAGTAGTGGCGAGCGAACGGGGACTAGCCCTTAAGTGGCTTTGAGATTAGCGGAACGCTCTGGAAAGTGCGGCCATAGTGGGTGATAGCCCTGTACGCGAAAATCTCTTGGTCATGAAATCGAGTAGGACGGAGCACGAGAAACTTTGTCTGAATATGGGGGGACCATCCTCCAAGGCTAAATACTACTGACTGACCGATAGTGAACTAGTACCGTGAGGGAAAGGCGAAAAGAACCCCGGAGAGGGGAGTGAAATAGATCCTGAAACCGTATGCGTACAAGCAGTGGGAGCCCACTTTGTTGGGTGACTGCGTACCTTTTGTATAATGGGTCAGCGACTTATTTTCAGTGGCGAGCTTAACCGAATAGGGGAGGCGTAGCGAAAGCGAGTCTTAATAGGGCGTCTAGTCGCTGGGAATAGACCCGAAACCGGGCGATCTATCCATGGGCAGGTTGAAGGTTAGGTAACACTGACTGGAGGACCGAACCGACTACCGTTGAAAAGTTAGCGGATGACCTGTGGATCGGAGTGAAAGGCTAATCAAGCTCGGAGATAGCTGGTTCTCCTCGAAAGCTATTTAGGTAGCGCCTCATGTATCACTGTAGGGGGTAGAGCACTGTTTCGGCTAGGGGGTCATCCCGACTTACCAAACCGATGCAAACTCCGAATACCTACAAGTGCCGAGCATGGGAGACACACGGCGGGTGCTAACGTCCGTCGTGAAAAGGGAAACAACCCAGACCGTCAGCTAAGGTCCCAAAGTTATGGTTAAGTGGGAAACGATGTGGGAAGGCTTAGACAGCTAGGAGGTTGGCTTAGAAGCAGCCACCCTTTAAAGAAAGCGTAATAGCTCACTAGTCGAGTCGGCCTGCGCGGAAGATGTAACGGGGCTCAAACCATACACCGAAGCTACGGGTATCACTTAGGTGATGCGGTAGAGGAGCGTTCTGTAAGCCTGTGAAGGTGAGTTGAGAAGCTTGCTGGAGGTATCAGAAGTGCGAATGCTGACATGAGTAACGACAATGGGTGTGAAAAACACCCACGCCGAAAGACCAAGGTTTCCTGCGCAACGTTAATCGACGCAGGGTTAGTCGGTCCCTAAGGCGAGGCTGAAAAGCGTAGTCGATGGAAAACAGGTTAATATTCCTGTACTTCTGGTTATTGCGATGGAGGGACGGAGAAGGCTAGGCCAGCTTGGCGTTGGTTGTCCAAGTTTAAGGTGGTAGGCTGGAATCTTAGGTAAATCCGGGATTCTAAGGCCGAGAGCTGATGACGAGTGTTCTTTTAGAACACGAAGTGGTTGATGCCATGCTTCCAAGAAAAGCTTCTAAGCTTCAGGTAACCAGGAACCGTACCCCAAACCGACACAGGTGGTTGGGTAGAGAATACCAAGGCGCTTGAGAGAACTCGGGTGAAGGAACTAGGCAAAATGGCACCGTAACTTCGGGAGAAGGTGCGCCGGTGAGGGTGAAGGACTTGCTCCGTAAGCCCACGCCGGTCGAAGATACCAGGCCGCTGCGACTGTTTATTAAAAACACAGCACTCTGCAAACACGAAAGTGGACGTATAGGGTGTGACGCCTGCCCGGTGCCGGAAGGTTAATTGATGGGGTTAGCTAACGCGAAGCTCTTGATCGAAGCCCCGGTAAACGGCGGCCGTAACTATAACGGTCCTAAGGTAGCGAAATTCCTTGTCGGGTAAGTTCCGACCTGCACGAATGGCGTAACGATGGCGGCGCTGTCTCCACCCGAGACTCAGTGAAATTGAAATCGCTGTGAAGATGCAGTGTATCCGCGGCTAGACGGAAAGACCCCGTGAACCTTTACTATAGCTTTGCACTGGACTTTGAATTTGCTTGTGTAGGATAGGTGGGAGGCTTTGAAGCGTGGACGCCAGTTCGCGTGGAGCCATCCTTGAAATACCACCCTGGCAACTTTGAGGTTCTAACTCAGGTCCGTTATCCGGATCGAGGACAGTGTATGGTGGGTAGTTTGACTGGGGCGGTCTCCTCCTAAAGAGTAACGGAGGAGTACGAAGGTGCGCTCAGACCGGTCGGAAATCGGTCGTAGAGTATAAAGGCAAAAGCGCGCTTGACTGCGAGACAGACACGTCGAGCAGGTACGAAAGTAGGTCTTAGTGATCCGGTGGTTCTGTATGGAAGGGCCATCGCTCAACGGATAAAAGGTACTCCGGGGATAACAGGCTGATACCGCCCAAGAGTTCATATCGACGGCGGTGTTTGGCACCTCGATGTCGGCTCATCACATCCTGGGGCTGAAGCCGGTCCCAAGGGTATGGCTGTTCGCCATTTAAAGTGGTACGCGAGCTGGGTTTAGAACGTCGTGAGACAGTTCGGTCCCTATCTGCCGTGGACGTTTGAGATTTGAGAGGGGCTGCTCCTAGTACGAGAGGACCGGAGTGGACGAACCTCTGGTGTTCCGGTTGTCACGCCAGTGGCATTGCCGGGTAGCTATGTTCGGAATAGATAACCGCTGAAAGCATCTAAGCGGGAAACTAGCCTCAAGATGAGATCTCACTGGAACCTTGAGTTCCCTGAAGGGCCGTCGAAGACTACGACGTTGATAGGTTGGGTGTGTAAGCGCTGTGAGGCGTTGAGCTAACCAATACTAATTGCCCGTGAGGCTTGACCATATAACACCCAAGCAATTTGACGCTCCTCGTTGAAGAAACGAGAGAGACCAGATTGCGGTGTGTGAAGACGCAATGAACCGAAAGTTCGATGCTCGCAAAACACCGAAAGCTATCACATACCCAATTTGCTGAAGCGAGACCATCTGGTCACGAGTCAGTACCCGAATTTCTTGACGACCATAGAGCGTTGGAACCACCTGATCCCATCCCGAACTCAGAAGTGAAACGATGCATCGCCGATGGTAGTGTGGGGTTTCCCCATGTGAGAGTAGGTCATCGTCAAGATTAAATTCCGAAACCCCAATTGCGAAAGCAGTTGGGGTTTTGTCTTTATAGTAGAAACATCAAGAATTCGCTGACACGTCGCTACAGACGGGTCGGCACACAGAATTTCTTGACGACCATAGAGCATTGGAACCACCTGATCCCATCCCGAACTCAGCAGTGAAACGATGCATCGCCGATGGTAGTGTGGGGTTTCCCCATGTGAGAGTAGGTCATCGTCAAGATTAAATTCCGAAACCCCTGTCTGCTAATGCAGGCAGGGGTTTTGTCGTTCCGGGCCTGCAAAAAACCATAGACGTAAAAAAGCCAGCCCCTGGATTCAGGGGCTGGCTTTTTCATGTGTGTGTGAGAGAAATGCTTAGAACTGGTAGCTCACCGTCGCGGCGACATTACGCTCTTCACCCATGTAGCAGAAGTTCAGGCTGGCACAAGAGGCCACATAGGACTCATTGGTCAGGTTGTTCGCGTTCAGGCGTACATCCACGCCTTTCAACCCAACCTTGCCCAGGTCATAGCCGACAGAGGCGTCAAACAAGGTATACGACGGCACTTTCATGGTGTTCTCCGCATCGGCCCAACTGTAACCCACATATCGCACGCCGCCGCCCAGACGCAGACCCGCCAGTGCTGCGCTGTCGAATGCGTAGTCAGCCCAGATGGAAGCCATATGCCGCGGCGCCTGGGTCGGTGAGTTGCCCTTGTTCTCGATCACGTCGGTAGCGGTACTCAACGTGCTGATCATCGACTTAGAGTATTCGATGTCGGTGAAGGTGTAGCTGCCGAGTACTTTCAAGTTGTCGGTCAGTTGCATGTGCGCTTCCAGTTCCAGACCCTGGGAGCGGACTGCACCTACGGCGCGATAGAAGTTTTCCTGCGGCAGTTTGGTCGCCAGGTTTTCCTGATCGATGCGGAACAGCGATGCAGTGAACAGGTTCTCAGTGCCTGGTGGCTGATACTTCAAGCCCACTTCCCACTGTGTGCCATCGGTAGGTGCCAGCGGATTCCCGGCGCTGTCCGAGTAGGAGTTCGGGTTGAACGACTCGGAATAGCTGATATACGGCGCGATACCGTTGTCGAACAGGTACAGCGCTCCGGCGCGCCCGGTCAGCTTGGTTCGCTTGTCATTGATTTCGGTGCCTTGCGGGCGTCCGGTTTCCGCCAACCGATTCTCATCGGAGGTTTCAACCCAGTCTTGGCGCACCCCGAGGGAGAAACGCCACTTATCCATCTCGATCAGGTCTTGCAGGTAGACGCCGGTCTGCTCAAGGCGACGCAAGTAACTGGTCTCGCCGTAAAGGTCGATCGTCGAGTTGCCGTACACCGGATTGAACGCATTGATCGGCGCCAGGCCGCCGCTGGTCCAGTCAACCACGGTCTTGCGCCGCTGGTAGTCCGCGCCCAGCAATACGGTGTGCTTGGTGGCACCCGTAAAGAATTCCGCTTGCAGCATGTTGTCGACGATGAACGCATGCAGCCTCTCATCGCCACCGGTGTAGTAGCGGTTCAGCTCGTTGCTGGTCGGTGTGGTCCAGCCATAGGCGTAGACCTGATCCATGTTCACTTTGGAGTCGAGGTAACGAAAGTTCTGCCGCGCAGTGAAGACGTCGTTGAAGCGATGCTCGAACTGATAGCCGAAGGACTGCTGGTCGCGTTCGTAGCCATCGATACTCGGTTCGCCTTCGAAGAAGTGTGTGGAAATTCGATTGCCGTTGCGCTGGTGAAGGGTGCCATCGGCCGGGACGCCACCGTGATAGCCGCCATCGGGGTCGTGTTGCAGATAAGCCTGCAGAGTCAGCGAAGTGTCTTCGGTGAAATCGATGCTGACCGTTGGCGCGAGGGCGAAGCGTTTTTCCTCGTTGTGATCGAACTGTGTGTCGGACTGATCCGCCAGACCTGTCAGGCGATAGGCAATGCGCTTGTCGTCATCCACAGGGCCGCTGAAGTCGAAGCCCATGCCACGTTGGCCCTGATTGCCTACGGTGGCCTGAATCTGATGATAAGGCTCATACAGCGGTTTCTTGCTGGTCAGCGCCACCAGGCCTCCGGGTGAACTGCGACCGTAAAGCACCGATGAAGGCCCTTTGAGAATATCGACGCGCTCAAGGAAATACGGGTCGACCTGCATAGTGCTGTAAGTGCCGCTATCCCCCATGGATTTGAGGCCATCGAGGTAGATGTTATCCACCGAGCCATCGTTGAAGCCGCGCATGGCCACGTAATCGTAGCGGTGGGTCGCGCCGTAAGGATTGGTCAGCACGCCGGGCGTATAGCGCATAGCCTGCGATACCGTTTGCGACCCTTGGTCGTCCATCTGCTCGCGAGTGACGACGGACACGCTTTGCGATGTTTCCAGCAATGCGGTACTGGTCTTGGTGGCGATCTGGCTGTGCGTCGCGTTGTAGCCTTCCATGCTGCCCAAGGCGTTACCGAGGGCAAAGCCTTTGATGTCCGTGGTCGGCAGCGCCAGTGCTCCGCTGTTGCTGGCCGGTCGCAGCACATAGCTGCTGCCATCCGGGCTAACGGCCATGAGGCCCGAACCACTGAGCAAATGGCTCAAGGCCTGATCCGCCGAATATTCACCCTGCAAACCCGGTGATTGATGATCCTGGACTTGATCCGGTGTCATCGACAAGGTGATGCCGGCCTGACGCGCAAACTGATTGAGAACATCGCTCAACGGCCCGGCAGCGATGCTGAAGCGTTGGCTGCTGGCCTCGCTACCCTCGGCGGCATGGCCAATGCTCGGAACAAGGCCGACACCCAATGCGGTGGAGAACAGAGCGGCACGAACGGCATGGCGCAAGACGCCTGATTTCGCCGTGAAATGAAGAGGATTCTTACTGATGGAGCGGGCAGTCATTGTCGGTTTCCGTAGGAAGTCGCTGAGGCTGAGTTGAAGTGCTTACTGACTAAGCCGGACTTGCTCGGAAAACCCGCCAAAAAAGTTGTTCAGACTTGACGCTCCAGCGTCACCCACCAGCGGGTGCGATAACGCAGCTGCACCGGCAGGGTCTGCGGCAGGATGGCCAGCAACTTGTCGGTGTCCTCCAGGCGGAAAACCCCGGAAAGTCGCAAGTCGGCAATGTCGGCCGCGCACGTCAAGTAGCCGTGGCGATAGCGTCCGACCTCCTGAAGGAAATCCCCCAAGCGCATGTTGCGGGTCACGATCAACCCGTCCGTCCAAGCGCCGACATCCATGTCCAGCGGCGGCGCCAACCTCGCCTGCTGGTGATCTATCAAGTAACTATGACCGGCCTGAGCTGTTATCGGTTGGCCATCGGCACCCAATGGCGAATGAATCACCACTTGACCATTGGTAACGCTGAGCCGCGTGCAGTTGGCCTCGTGACGCAGGATGAAACGCGCGCCCACGCCTTCATACACACCGTGACGACTGTGAACTCGCATGGGACGATCGAAAGAAGCCCCTTCATCGGCGCCGCCGCAGGTGACGATAATTTCGCCGCGGGTCAGCCTGATCAGCCGTTGCTGCGGCGTGTAATCCAGATCCACGGCGCTGTCGGTGTTGAGTTCAAGCCGCGTGCCGTCCGGCAGCTGGAAAGCCCGGCGTTCACCCGTGGCGGTGGCGAAGTCGGCGCTCCATTGCTGCCAGCCGATAGCATCCTTGCCCAGCCACGCGGCCGAGCCCATGAGCACTGCGCCCGACAGCAACTTCATCGCCTGGCGTCGACCCAATCCCTGAGCACTGTTTTCCAACGTGTTGAAAGCGACTTGCGCGCCAGACACGGCGCGCAAGTTATTGCTCAACTCTGAGTGCAGCGACTGCACCCGCTGCCAGGCCAGTTCGTGTTCATGGTGTGCGGCGCGCCAGACATCGCATTGCTGACGCAGCTTTGAGTTGGCAGCGTTGTTGCGCAGACGCAGCAGCCAGTTGATGGCCTGCTTGACCACCTGTTGCGGCGGTTCACCGTGCCGGTTCAACGACAAGTTATCCACAGGCGTCACGCTTGATACCGCAACGTGTAGCAATGGAAAAGCGCATCGGCGACATAGCGCTCCACCGAGCGCAGTGACAATCCCATCCGTTCGGCAATCTGTTTATGAGTGAAGCCTTCGCACTGCGCCAGCAGAAATGCCTGACGCACTTTCGGCTTCAATCCTTCAAGCATGCGGGCGATGCTTTCCAGCAATTCGAGCACCAACGCACGGGATTCGGCGCTTGGCGTTTCGGCTTCAGGCAGATGGGCGATGGTTTCCAGATACGCGCGTTCGATTTCTTCGCGACGCCAATGGTCGATCACCAAGCCTCGGGCAATGGTGCGTAAAAAAGCGCGAGGGGCTTTCAGCTCCAGGCGTTCGGTTCTTTGCAGCAGACGGACAAAGGTGTCCTGAGCCAGATCAGCAGCATCGGCGGCATTGCCCAGGCGAGCACGCAGCCACGCGTTGAGCCATCGGTGATGGCTGCTGTAAAGCACCTGTACTGCAAACTCGGGTGAGGACATGAACGCGACTGCTCGGACGTCACAAATGATAATTAGTCGCATTGTCATCAAGGGATGGGGAATTTGCAACTGCTGTGAAACTCCGTCAGACCGCGTCATCGTTCAATTGTGAGCAGGCTCGCCCCCACATGGATAATCCTGTAGGAGCGAGCCTGCTCTTGATAGCGCTTTATCCGTCACCGTTGAACGAATGCCTTATACAAACAACTTCAACACATTGCTCATCGCATCATCGGCAAACCCCTGGACGAAATCCTTGAACCCCGGCAGTGCTTCGGCGCCGCCCTGAGCGGGTTCTGCAATGATGGTCCAGGTCGCCCGCGACTTGTCCGCATCCAGCGGCTCAACACGCATCGCCGCCCACAGGTTCGCTACGCCCAAGGTGTTGTAGATCGTGGTCCAGGTCATGTTCAGCGCCTGATCGTCGCGGGAGTTGAGTTGCTCGACCACCAGGTTGCCGTCCTTGAAAAATTTCTTGCGCAGGGACGTCACTCCCTCGCCAGTCATTTCGATGTGCGACAGCGCCGGAATGAACCGGTCGAAACCGGCAAAGTTACCGACAACGGCCCAGACCTGTGCGGCATCGACGGGGACTTCCACCGAGGACACGACGTGGCAGCCTTGCGGATTTTTGATCAGGGTATCGGGTTGCAGAGTGTTCATGGTTTTGCTCCGTGCTGGGTTGGGATGAATCAAATGAAATTGATTTCCTTGAGGTAGTCGCAGCCGCGCCGCAGCAGCGCCGGGGATTTTTCCGGATAGCGCGCGCCCATCTGCCACACGCCGGCCTGGGCGTTGTCGTGGCCAATCATCGAGATGTCGCCGATGTCTTCCTCGAAGCCGTTGAGATAAAAACCGAGTACGCCAAACAGCGCGTTGTCGCTGTCGACCCGGCCCAGTTGCTGCTGCCAGTCGGCGACGCTGACCAGAGAGAACTCCCGCCCCGCTTCGCGAAAGGACGCTACATAACTGTCCCAGCTCAGCGGCTCGGGGTTGTGCAGGTTGAACACCGGTTTATCCGGCTGATACCGGCTCGCATGGAAGGCGATGAAGCGGGCGAGGAAATCCACCGGCATCAGGTCGAAATTCAGCGCGAACTCCGGGACCTGGCCAAGCTGGATCGAGCCCTTGAGCATCAACATCAAGCGGTTCTTGTGCGGCTGGCACACGCCCGTGAGGCTGTTGAAACTGATGTTGCCGGGGCGATAGAGATTGACCTGCACACCGCGTTCCCGTGCGCGTTCCAGGATTCGTTCGCCGACCCATTTGGACAGGTTGTAGCCGTTCTTGATGTAGATCGGTGGGGTCTGCGCGGCGGGCAGTTCAAGAACTCGGCCATCGGCGGAAATCGTGCTGGACGCCGAGAGCGTCGAGACGAAATTGAAGATCTTTTTACTGCGCCCTTCGCACAGCCGTAGGCATTCGAATATAGGCTCGACGTTGTCCCGTGCCAGCGACTCATAGTCGAGGACGTGATTGACGTTGGCGGCGTTGTGCACCAGTGCGCCGAACTCTCGATCCAGTCGCTCGTAAACCTCGTCGGCCAACCCCAATTGCGGGCGCGTGATATCCGCTGCGTAGACCCGTACTCGACTCAGGTCCAGATGCTCCAGACGGTTCTCGTGCAACGCCTGAGCGAACCGCTCGACAGCCGATCGCCCATTGCCGTCGCGAACCAGACAGGCGACCTCAATGACGCCCCGCGCTAACAACGCTTCGACAATATGAACGCCGACAAAGCTGTTGGCGCCGGTGACGATCACTTTGTGTGCATCGCCCATACAGCTGGTCGGCAGTGGCTGCACATCCAGTGCGCGCGAGGCATCGATCATCGCTTGTTCGCTCAATACTTCCTCGCTGCCGGAGCCGCGCACCAGTGTTGCCAATTTGGCGATAGTGGGTAGTTCGATGAAGCGGTTGATCGAAATGCTGCGACCGAACTCTTCGCGCAAACGCAGGAGCATGCGCGACAGCAGGATCGAGTGCCCGCCCAGATTGAAGAAGCTTTCGTCGGTGGAAATATCGCTGGCCGGCAACTCCAGCAGCTCAGCCCAGATATCCAGCAACAGCGCTTCATCGGCACTGGCGGGCAGACATGGGGTGGTGTTTTCGCTGACGCTGACCGGCAGCTCCAGCAATGCCTTGCGATCGACCTTGCCGTTGCTGGCGTACGGCATGCTCGCCAGTTCCGTCCACGCTACAGGCTGCATGTAGTCCGGCAGAAACTGTATGGCGTGGGCCTTCAGTGCATCACGAGCCGCCCCGGTCCGGTCTTCCTGAGGTTGGGCGAGGAAGGCCAGAATCCGCCGATGGCTGTCGATGACCACCGCCACCTGACGGTACAACTGGCTGTCGCGCAGGCAGCGTTCGATCTCTTCCGGCTCGACCCGAAAGCCGCGAATCTTCACCTGATTGTCGCGCCTTCCGCACAGCTCGATGCCTTCGCTCGTCCACTTCGCCATGTCGCCTGTGCGATAGGCACGCAGGTTTCGGCCTCCGGGCAACAGCAGGTTCAGATAGCGTTCGGCGGTCTGCTGCGGGTTGTTCAGATAACCCAGGCACACGCCGGGACCTGCGATGTACAACTCACCGACGGTCTGCTCGGTCACCGGTTGCAAATCCTCGTCGAGAATCAGCACCTGACTGTTGGCGATCGGATCGCCGAGCGTCCGGTTGTTGTCGCCGGATTGCAGTCGTCGCGCGGTGATCAGCACCGTGGCTTCGGTTGGACCATAGAGGTTGTAGAGCTTGCCCTGGCGGGTCAGTTGCTGGATGACCCAAGGCTCGCAGACATCGCCGCCGGTCATTACGTGGTTGAGGTTTTGCAATTGTTCCAGCGGCAGAATGCTCAACAGCGCGGGCGGCACAAAGGCATGGCTCAGTTGCTGATGACGGATCAACTCGACCAGTTGCAGCGGGTCGCGACGCTGGTCGTCGCTGGGCACGACCAGCTCGGCACCCTGCAGCAGGGTCGGGAAAATATCGATCAGCGACGAGTCGAAACTCAGCGAAGAAAATTGCAGCACCCGACTCTGTTCGGTCAGTTGCACATAGTCGGCGTACCACGCGCTGAAGTGAGCGAGGTTGGCCTGGCTGAGCAACACGCCTTTGGGATGGCCGGTGGTGCCCGAGGTATAAAGCGCCATGCACGGCGCGTCGAGAGCAGGGCGCTGGCGCATCAGCGGTAGCGCCGGATTCACCGCTTCAACGTCGATAGCGGTGATGTCGAGGCCCGGCATTTGGGCTGCAAGCGGATGCTGCCCGTCATGCAGCAGCAACACCGCGCCGGCATTCGACAGGATGTACTGCTGACGTTGCAACGGATGGCTCGGCTCCAGCGGCAGGTACACCGCGCCGCTGCCCAGGATCGCCAGAATCCCCGCATACAATGCACTGCATTTTGGCAGGCAGATTCCGACCACCAACGGACCTTCCTGCTGATCGAGCAAAGGCTGCAGTCGTTGCTCAATTGCACGGCTCATTGCGTGCAGTTGGCGATAGTCGAGACTGGCACCGGCAATGTTCAACGCGAGTCGCTCGCCGCTCTGAACGAAGCGCTGTTCAAGTCGCTCGATCATCGGCACTTGAGCGAGTTCCAGCAACCGTGGTTCGGCGGTCGCATTACGGCGATGAACGAACGCCAGGCTGTCGAGAAACAGCAGGTTTTCAAGCGTGTCGAAGTGAGCGGGAGCGGTGGGCTCGCAAAGCTGAAAATACCCGGCATCCCGGGAGTAACGGCTGACCAGCAGCGCCACGTGATCCACCAGCTCCGCCACCGCTCGCAGACGCAGCGCCTGACCGTTGCCCGAAGATTCATCGGCGATCGTCACGCGAGAGAGTAGCGTGGAGCCGACGGTGCAAAGCAGATCCAGCGAAGGCAATCCAGATGCGCTCGATAGGCCGATGCCCAGTTGCAGTGTCAGGTGCGGTGCCTCATTGAAAACCTGCGCAGGCAGGCTGGCATCATCGATCACAAGATCTGGGTGCTCCGGCGCTCGGTCGTCGAGTGTCGTTATCCGCGTCAGTGCATGACCGTGTTGTTCGAGTTCCAGCGCCAAGTCGGTCAGGGCCTGGCTTTGTCCAGCGAGCAGAATGTCGAGACGTCTCATGACGGGTTCCTCGTCAAATCAGGTAGTCGCTCAAGGCGTTTTGCACGCACGGCGAGTCGAGCAGCGAACTGCTGCGGAAAAACCGCACGATGTTGGCCACCAGCGGATGATGCCGGTTGATCGGGAAGGCCAACCCGGACACCTCGTTCTTGAGTGCTTGGCGTGCGGCGTCGCTGATCTGCAAGGCGTCGATCAGGCGAAAGTCGAAGGACTTCTGGATGTCGTTGGTCAGGTAGTGACCGATGAACACTGGCAGGATTTTCGCGATGCATTGGCGGTCGTCGTCGCTTGCGGTGTGCCAGTAGATGCGCACCATCCGCGACCAGAATCCGGAGTGCCGGCCTTCGTCGAGCAAGTGGTCGGCCATCAAGCCCTTGATCGATTGCTTGACCGTGTCGTCCTTGGCGAACGCCGCCACATCACCGGTCACGGTGTTCTCGGCGATGGCCACGCAGATCAGCTCCACGGCACTGCGCAGATGCTCCGGCGCGAGTGCGATAGCCGCCGGAATCGCCCGGCTCAACTCGATCTCGTCGGGCAACTCGATGGGCGTGATGCCAGTCATGGCGACGGTCTGCTGCATGAAGTCCATCGCCACCAGCGCGTGGTAATCCTCATCCACCACCACGGTCATCGCGTCGTAGCGACAGGCGAACGGGAACGCCACGGCGAAGCGATTCTTGGCGATGCTGCGGGCGGTCTTGTCGACGATCTCGGTTTCGAAGATCACCACGTCGTTGATGAATTTGTAGAGCGTCTGCACCAGAGCGAAGTCGCGCTGCTCCGGGCATTCGCGCAGAAACGTCTCACTGAGCACCAGCGGTTGCCGGCTCAAGGGATAGATCAGTTTGTCGTCGTTCTCCAGCAGGCGACGCGGACGGGTGCGGATGGTGGCGCGGCTTTCCCAGGCGTCGGCGAACGACAGATAGTCGGCGGCGTTCATGCGTTCATCTCCGCCAGTGATTCGCTCATGCTCAGGCGCAGGCCGTCCCACAGAGCGATGCGGCTTTCCACGGCCGCGATGGCGCTGGCGTACACGTCTGCCTCGCGCTGCGGGTTGCCGTCGACCAGGCGGGCGAGGAGTTTTTCCGCAGCCGGGCCGTGGTCTTCAGAATCGACTTCAATGTGCCGTTCGAGGTAGTAGCGAAAGGTCGGGGCCTGTTCGATGCCGATCCCCCAGTCGTCGAGAATGCGCTGGAACATCTGTGGGATCACACTTTCGCGACCATGCAGAAACGCCGCCGCAACGCTGTGGCCCGGTGAATGCAATGCGGTGTGCAGCGTATGGCGTACGAACCGTGCAGCTGCCGGATCGACCTCGATACTTTGCAACGCCACGTCGTAACTCACGCCTTCCTGTTGCAGGGCCACGAAGCGCTCGACGGCGGCGGTACTCGCGCCAACTTCACGCATCGCATCCAGGTACAACTCGAAATGGCTGTAGTGACCCCGGCCCGGGCGGTCATCGGATTCTTCACCCAGCACGATTTCATTGATCAAGCGTGCCGCCTGCGGATCACGCGGCGGCAGCCAGGGCAATTGCGTGCAGGTCAGCTCCTGCTGCAAACGCTTGGTCAGCGACATGAAGTCCCACACCGCAAACACATGACTTTCCATAAAGCGCTGCAACACCGGCAGCGAATGTATTTCGGAGAAAATCGGGTGCGCACTCAGTTCAGCTTTCTTTTGTTCAAGATGCTCTTTAGTTGTTTTCATTGGTGAACCTCTAGGTCGTCTAGTGTGAAGGTGTGATCAAACCCGTCATGTTGTTTTAAGTTTTTTTGGCGAGCGAATGCCTCAAGCGAATTGATCGGTGTGAGTTATTTTCGTATTTCTACTTCAGGGCTTTGCAGCCAGCATCAATGGCGGCTTAGAAAAACTAGTACATAAATAAAGTCTTGGGCAAGTCCTTTTTATTTGATATTTAAAGTTTAACTTTCTTGGATGTGACAAGTTTCAATAAGACTTTCTGTTTAAGTTTTATTTGGGCGTGGCTGCTCCTTCCGTCTTATATAAGTCAGAATTTAAGGTAAAGAGTGAATGCCTCACTCGAAGCAACTTTCTTATTGAACGCATTGACGTGATCTGAGGGGTGGAAGTTGGCCGGGGTGAGGCCGATTCTTCCGTTCCCGTGACAAGGCTCCTTCCGTAGGTTCTTGGTGCGGGGACTGCTCCGCGCTGGCGGTGCGTCGCCCGTTCATTGGTGTCGGCACCCCCAGAGTGAGCGTAATTCAAGGCAGCCGCCATCGCCGAACCCAGCAGAATCGGGGAGGGCTGTAGAGGAGGGAGATTTGTAAGCGGATCGTTCGGCTTCAAACGGTCTGGCTGCTGCACAGCCGAGAGGGAGCAAGCTCCCTCATCACTGATCTACTTCGAGGTTTTTCGGCTCTGCGCTTCAGGGCTGTTGAGGTAACGGGTGATGACCTCGACCCCACGGTTGAGGTGATGTACGAGCAACTTCACCGAGCCTTCGACATCCCGCTCTTCGGCGGCCCGCAACATGGCCCGGTGATCTTCCTGGGACAACTTGCCCAGGCCCATGGCTTCCAGGTTGAAGCGCAGGAAGCGTTCTTCCTCGTTCAACCCGTCTTCCACCAGTATCAGCAGACGTTTATTGGGTGCCTTGCAGTAAAGCGACATGTGGAAGAGGCGATTGAGCCGGCCGATTTCGGTGTAATCGTGTTCCGTTTCCAACGCGTCGATATAGCCGGCAGCCCGTTCCAGATCGACGATTTCAAGCAAAGGGACCGACAGGCGCAAGGCTTCGGACTCCAGCAGGATGCGCAGGGCGTAGGTTTCCGCCGCATCGCCCTGAACCAGCGGCGCGACCACCGCGCCTTTATGGGCCACCACGTTGAGCAACGCTTGGGCTTCGAGTTGGCGCAAGGCTTCGCGCACTGGCATGCGGCTGACACCGAAAAGATCGGCCAGGTCCTGCTGACGCAGGGCAATACCGCAAGGCAGGCGGCCGTCGAGAATGGCCGAGCGCAGGGTTTGTTCGATCACCGAGCGTGCCAGATGAGCGGGGATCGGCCCGTTAACCTTGATACTGCTGAGGGGGTTGGGCTTTTGTGTCACTACTACGCACCCTGATTGGCTGAGTTGTATTTTTGGATCCAACTGACACTAGTAACAGCCTGACGGCTTGTCAAACGTGTAACCGAGCGCCTTCCTTTCAGTCTAGCGCGCCGTGGTGATCTCACCGTGCCATTGTTTTTTAACGGGCTAACCTACACCATCAACTGACTCCCACCTGCCTCTCCTGGATGCCTCGCATTGGCGGTACGTTTCCCCATCTCCCGGATGTTACGCTGGCTGTGCGGCGCGTTGCTGCTGGCCGGCATGATGCTGGGCAGTGTGCTGGCCGATTGGGATTTTTCCCTGATCAGCCGGCGGGCGCAGGCATTGTACGGACCTTTGGGCGAAGGTCAGCAGCGCATTGATGATTGGCAACACTTGCTGGCGACCCAGAAGCAGGTGAATGAGCTGGATCAGCTCAACCGGGTCAACCGGTTCTTCAACCAGCGTATGCGTTACGTCGAAGACATCGACCTGTGGTACCAGACCGATTATTGGGAAACGCCGATCGAAGCCTTGTGGAAAGGCGCCGGCGATTGCGAAGACTACGCTATCGCCAAGTACTTCAGCCTGCGTCACCTCGGCGTCGCCAGTGACAAGCTGCGCATTACCTACGTAAAGGCGTTGCGCCTGAACCGCGCGCACATGGTGCTGACCTACTACGCGACGCCGGACGCCATGCCGCTGGTGCTCGACAGCCTGATCGACGATATCCGCCCGGCTAGCCAACGTACGGATCTGCTGCCGGTCTACTCTTTCAATGCAGAGGGGTTGTGGTTGGCGGGTGCCAAGGGCAACCAGAAGGTCGGTGACACCAAACGCCTGTCCCGTTGGCAAGATGTCCTGACAAAAATGCAGGCCGAAGGATTCCCGCTCGAGACGACTCACTAGGAGCACACCCACAGATGTCATTGTTCAAACAGTTGTTGCTCGCTATCTGTCTGTTCCTGGTCGTCGCGTTCACCGGCAGCTTCATGGTCAGCCTCGAGAGCTCGCGTACCCAATACGTCAACCAGTTACGCTCCCATGCCCAGGACGCGGCGACGGCGCTGGCGCTGTCCCTGACGCCGAACATCGACGACCCGGCGATGACCGAGTTGCTGGTCAGTTCGATCTTTGACAGCGGTTACTACGCGAGCATCCGCGTGGTCGATCTGTCCAACGACAAGACACTGGTGGAGCGTAGCGGCATCCCGGCCGATACCCACGTGCCGGACTGGTTCGTCAAACTGATCGGCCTGGAACCGGCCGGCGGCGATGCGATTGTCAGCCGTGGCTGGGAGCAGGCGGCGCGGGTCGAGGTGGTCAGCCATCCGATGTTCGCGTTGGCCAAGCTGTGGCAGAGCGCTTTGGGCAGTCTCGTCTGGCTGCTGATCTGCGGTGTGGTCAGCGCGATATTGGGTGCGCTGTTGTTGCGTCGGCAATTGAAGCCGCTCGATTACATGGTCCAGCAGTCCCACGCGATTGCCCGTCGCGAGTTTCTCAGCCTGCCGCAACTGCCACGCACGCCGGAATTGCGGCGCGTGGTGCAGGCCATGAATCAGATGGTCGAGAAGCTCAAGGCGTTGTTTCAGGAGCAGGCCGAGCGCAGTGAAAAACTGCGGGTCGAGTCCTATCAGGACAACCTGACGGGGTTGGCCAACCGTCGATATTTCGAAATGCAATTGAACGCGCGGGTGAGCAACCCGGAACAGGCCAGCTCCGGTTACTTGCTGTTGCTGCGAGTTCAGGATCTGGCGGGTCTGAACCAGCGTTTGGGCGGTCAACGTACAGACGAATTTTTGCAGGCAGTCGGC
Source organism: Pseudomonas sp. NFX224 (assembly GCF_048565165.1). Classification (NCBI taxonomy): domain Bacteria; kingdom Pseudomonadati; phylum Pseudomonadota; class Gammaproteobacteria; order Pseudomonadales; family Pseudomonadaceae; genus Pseudomonas; species Pseudomonas sp. NFX224. The sequence goes on from NZ_CP183416.1 coordinate 3,215,767, forward strand.
GAGCAACTGTCTCGAGAGTGCGCTCGATACCCGGAAACCCTGAACCTGGTCACGCGGATTCGCGGTGGCGAATTTGCCGTGCTGGCGCCGGGGTTGATGCGCGAAGAAGCGTTGCAACTGGCGCAGCACCTCGACAGCGCCATGGCCAGCCTGCATGCGACCGGCGCAACGGACGTGGCTTCAGTCGCCGCGATCGGGCTGGCGCCGTTCGTGTATGGCGACACCCCGCAAGCGGTGCTCGCGCTGGCAGACCAGGCGCTGGCGCAGGCCGAAGGCCAGACCGATTCTAACTGGATCTGCCTCGATCACAGCGCCTTGGCCGGTGTTGGCGACGATCACCATGCCTGGCACAACTTGCTGGATCAGGCGTTGAATCAGCGGCGGTTCATCTTGTATTTCCAACCGGTCGTGGCCAGTCAGGACCCGCAATTGGTGCTGCATTACAAAGTGCTTTCACGGCTGATCGACGACCAGGGCCAGAGCATTCCGGCCGGGCGCTTCCTGCCGTGGCTGGAGCGGTTCGACTGGACGGCGCGGCTGGACCGCTTGATGTTGGAGCGGGTGCTGGAACAGATGGCCGACCACGAATCGTCCCTGGCGCTGAACCTGTCTTCGGCAACCCTGGAAGACCCGCAGGCGTTGAATGGGGTCTTCGAATTGCTGCGTTCGCACTCCAATCTGGGAGCGCGGCTGACGTTGGAAATCGGCGAAGAACAGCTGCCGGACCAAGCCGTGCTCGAAGACCTGACACGGCGATTGCGCGAGCTCGGGTTCTCTTTGAGCCTGCAACATTTTGGCGGGCGTTTCAGCATGATCGGCAACTTGGCGCGGCTCGGGCTGGCGTACCTGAAGATCGATGGCAGCTACATCCGTGCAATCGATCGGGAGAGCGACAAGCGCTTGTTTATCGAAGCGGTTCAGCGTGCGGCCCACAGCATTGATCTGCCGTTGATTGCCGAGCGGGTCGAGACCGAGGGCGAACTGGCGGTGATTCGCGAGATGGGGGTTTACGGGGTTCAGGGGCGGTTGATCGGTGAGCCGAAGCCTTGGGGGTAGGGGCTTGGATCTTTAGGCGTCTGTGAGGCCTTCATCGCCAGCAGGCTGGCTCCCACAATGGATCTGCGGGCACCGGCCGCCTGTGGGGGCTAGCTTGCTAGCGATTGCGTCAGAGCAGGCGAATAAGAAACTAGAGAATCAGATCAACCCATCCTCGTCATCTCCCACCAAATGACTCAACCCCCCCAGCGCCTCCCGGGCCTGGGACCGGTCCATGAGTTTGGCCTGTGCCGGCGCTGGCAGGTCGGTGACCAGAATCACGCCTTTGCTGATCAGTACTTCGATCAAGTCGTCGAGCACCCGGATCATTTCCAGGTCACTCTGGCGCAGTTGCTTGAGTTGTTTAATCTGCTTGAGCTGTTTGACGCTGGTGGCCATGACCTCGTTGGCGAACCAGGCCTGCAGATCGGGGTGGTCGGCCGGCAGCGTTTCCGTGGACTCGGCGTAGGCTTCGGCTTCCACGCGCATCAGTTGTCCGTCTGTATTGCGTTGCACGTAGAACATGGAACATCCCTCTGAGAAGAACCGCGTCATGCTGTCAGCAGCATAGGCGAAATCAGCCATATGGTTATTCGCTAACGGTATTTAAAATAGTCTTCTTATATCTATAAAGTCACTCTCCTGCGTACCTGCCGACCAATCGGCGCGCCGCACGACACGAACCAACACGGGACCTCCGTGAGTTTCTGATCGACGCGCGCGCCTTTGAGAGCGTGCCGTGCGTGGGAGTGATTTATGTCTGCAGCTACCGCTACTCCAAGCGCCGCGACCATCGCGCCGCAAGTGTTTGAAATCCGTCCGTTCAGCGGTGCCGTCGGCGCCGAAATCATCGGCCTCGACTTATCCCGCCCGATCAATGACCAGGACTTCGCCCGCATTCACCGTGCGCACCTGGATCATCACGTCGTGGTGTTCCGCGACCAGCGCATAACGCCTGAGCAACAGATCGATTTCAGCCGCCGATTTGGCGTATTGCAAATCCACGTGCTCAAGCAGTTTTTGCTGGCGAATCACCCGGAAATTCTCATCGTTTCCAACGTCGTCGAGAACGGCCAGAACATTGGCCTGGGTGACGCCGGCAAGTTCTGGCATTCCGATCTCTCCTACAAAGAACTGCCAAGCCTGGGCTCGATGCTGCACGCTCAGGAATTACCGTCCGAGGGCGGCGACACGTTGTTCGCCGACATGCACAAAGCCTGGGACAACCTGCCGCTGGCGCTGCGTAAAGCGGTGGCAGGTCGTTCCGCAGCGCACTCCTACACGGCGCGTTACAGCGAGACCAAATTCGAAGGCAACTGGCGCCCGACCCTGACACCGGAACAGCTCGCCCAAGTCGCCGAGGTGGTGCACCCGGTGGTGCGCACGCACCCGGAAAACGGCCGCAAGGCGTTATTCGTCAGCGAGGGTTTCACCACCCGTATCGTTGGCCTTCCCGAGGACGAGAGCCAGCAACTGCTGACCGAGCTCTACGCCCACAGCGTGCTGCCGCAAAACATCTACCGCCATCAATGGCAGGCCCATGACCTGGTGTTCTGGGACAACCGTTCGCTGATCCACCTTGCCGCCGGATGCCCCAGCTATCTGCGCCGCAAGCTGTATCGCACCACCATCCAGGGCGACGCGCCTTTCTGATTTGTCGGAGATTTTAACATGTCCAAACGTCTTCCTTTTGCACCGCTGGCAGCGGCCATTGGCTTGGGTTTCAGCCTGATCGCTGGCAGCCTGGTGGCGCCGACCGTGGCCCACGCCGAAGGTGAAATCCGCATCGCCGAACAGTTCGGCATCGTTTACTTGCTGCTTAACGTGGTACGCGATCAGAACCTGATCGAGAAGTACGGCAAGCAGGAAGGCATCGACATCAAGGTCGACTGGACTCAGCTCTCGGGCGGCGCGGCGGTCAACGATGCGTTGCTGTCGGGCTCGATCGACATTGCCGGTGCCGGCGTCGGTCCATTGCTGACCATTTGGGACCGCACCCACGGCAAGCAGAACGTCAAAGCCGTGGCGTCCCTCGGCAACTTTCCGTACTACCTGGTGAGCAATAATCCGAAGGTCAAAACCATCGCCGACTTCACCGAGAAGGACCGCATCGCCGTGCCGGCCGTGGGTGTTTCGGTGCAGTCGCGCTTCCTGCAATACGCCGCCGCCAAGCAGTGGGGTGACAAGGAATTCAACCGCCTCGACAAATACACCATTGCCGTGCCGCATCCTGATGCGACTGCCGCGCTGGTGGCTGGCGGCACAGAGCTGACCGGGCACTTCTCCAACCCGCCGTTCCAGGATCAGGCGTTGGCCAATCCGAACGTGCACGTGGTGCTCAACACCTATGATCTGCTGGGTCCGAATTCGCCGACCGTGTTGTTCGCTACCGAGAAATTCCGCAACGAAAACCCGAAAACCTACAAAGCCTTCATCGACGCGCTGACTGAGGCGGCGACGTTTGCCCAGAACGATAAAGGCGCGGCAGCCGACACTTACATCCGCGTCACCAAAGCCAAAATCGACCGCGCCGCGTTGCTGAAAATCATCGACAACCCGCAGTTCGAATTCAGCGTCACGCCGAAAAATACGTATCCGCTGGCGGAGTTCCTGTACCACGTCGGCGCGATCAAAAACAAACCGGATTCATGGAAGGATTACTTCTTCCAGGACGCCAAACCGCTGCAAGGGAGCTGACCGAAATGAACGCCCCCTTGCAAGGCCACACGGTCAGCAAACCGATCGCGGCAGCCCAGGCGCTGCTGTCGGTCGATAACGTCAGCCTCGAATACCGCACGCCGCAGCGTGTGGTGCGGGCGACCCATCAAGTGAGTTTCGAGATCGACCCGGCAGACCGCTTCGTCCTGCTCGGGCCGTCCGGTTGCGGCAAGTCGACGCTGCTCAAAGCCGCCGCCGGCTTCATCCAGCCAGTGGAAGGCGAGATTCGTCTGCAAGGTCAGCGCGTCGATGCGCCGGGGCCGGACCGGATTGTGGTGTTCCAGGAGTTCGATCAACTGCCGCCATGGAAAACCGTCAAACAGAACGTGATGTTTCCACTGCTGGCCTCGAAAACCCTCAAGCGCAAAGAGGCTGAAGAGCGGGCGCTGCACTATCTGGAAAAGGTCGGTCTGGCGGCGTTTGCCGATGCCTATCCACACACCTTGTCGGGCGGCATGAAGGCGCGGGTTGCGATTGCGCGAGCGCTGGCGATGCAGCCGAAAATCTTGTTGATGGACGAACCCTTTGCTGCGCTCGATGCGCTGACCCGACGCAAGATGCAGGAAGAACTGTTGCTGCTCTGGGACGAAGTGCGTTTCACGCTGTTGTTCGTCACGCACTCCATCGAAGAAGCATTGGTGGTGGGTAATCGCATCCTGTTGCTGTCACCGCATCCGGGTCGGGTGAGGGCGGAAGTGCACAGCCATCAATACGATTTGCACAGCCTTGGCGGCGTGGCGTTTCAAGAATCGGCGAGGCGTATCCACCGGTTGTTGTTCGATGAAGACCAGTCGCCGGAAACCGAACGCGAGCTGGATTTCACCGACATCCGCATCGCTTATTGAGCCAGTTGAGAGGAGGGCCCGATGAGCCATTTATCATCCCCGCGTGAAGCGTTTGAAACGGTATTGCAACCACTGGCCAGCGTGCCGCTGGAGCGCGAATTACCCCTCGGCCAACGCCTGTGGCAACAGGGCTGGCTGCGTAAAAGCCTGATCCTGATTTTGCTCGCCGTACTGTGGGAAGCCGCTTCGCGTTACACGAATAACGACCTGCTGCTGCCGAGTTTCGTGCAAACCGCTCATGCGCTGTACGACGGTCTGCTCAGCGGCGAATTGCTCGGCAAGGTATGGATTTCCTTGGTGGTGTTGCTCAAGGGTTACCTGATCGGCATCGTCCTGGCGTTTGCCCTGACGACGCTGGCGGTGTCGACGCAGTTTGGTCGCGATCTGCTCAGTACCCTGACCTCGATGTTCAATCCCTTGCCGGCCATCGCCCTGCTGCCGTTGGCGCTGCTCTGGTTTGGATTAGGCCAGAACAGCCTGATTTTCGTGCTGGTGCATTCGGTGCTCTGGGCGCTGGCGCTGAACACCTACGCCGGGTTCCTCGGCGTCTCGGAAACCCTGCGCATGGCCGGGCGCAACTACGGCCTCAAGGGCATGCGCTTCGTGCTGTTCATCCTGATCCCGGCAGCACTGCCATCCATCCTCGCTGGCCTGAAAATCGGCTGGGCGTTCGCGTGGCGCACGTTGATTGCGGCTGAGTTGGTGTTTGGCGCAACCAGCGGCAAGGGTGGGTTGGGGTGGTACATTTTTCAGAATCGTAATGAGCTGTATACCGACAAGGTATTTGCCGGGTTGGCGGTGGTGATTCTGATTGGGTTGCTGGTGGAGAATCTGGTGTTTGATTCGTTGGAAAGGGTGACGGTTAGACGGTGGGGGATGGTGCGGTGAGAGGGATCTCTGCGCCCAGTATACTCAACCTCTTCGCACCCCTGCTTGCGTCAATGCAAATGTTGTTCTCAGATTGTCCAGTTCAGGATCATCAAACAGATCTGCTGGTGGGGGGGTGAATACAGAGTCCACAGGAGGTTTTGGCCAGTATTCCGGAGCCGGCGGAGCATCCGTACCCAGTAGACGCATGTGTTCTCTTTGTGGTTCCGGCGCTGGGGAGCCCTTGTATGTAGTTCTTGTTGACCAAACGCTGCCCCGTCTAGAGCCGTCGGGACCGTGGGGCGTTGTGGAATATTGGCCTGAAACCATAGGACGGCGATTCGCGGTTGTATTTCTTCCTGTCGATGGATACTGGGCAAAGTGGGTGTCTTTACCCCATGGCATTCCATGCGTGCTGCCATCTCCCTTCGATGGATACCTACCCGTGGTGACGACTGTCGGTGATCTCGCCGCAACTGCTCCGCCAACATTGCTTATCCCTACCCAATCACCGTGTTCAACACCCATTTTCCTACCTGTACTTTCCGTTGCCTTGAGTGCTCGCGTACGACTTGGCCCGGTAACGTCGCTGCCGCCAAAAATGAATTTGGCTACGTTTCTAGCGAGTGTCTTAAACCAGGGCTCTATCCATGGAACATGCCCAGTCGGATCCGCCCGATTCACCGGATCCCCCACGCAATACATATACGCATTTAACCCACCCCCCCGAAACGGGCTCCAGCTGTCCGGACTATGAAAACGCATCAATCGCGGGTTGTAGGCGCGATAGCCATTACCCAGCAAATACCAACCGATATCCGCTTCACGCAATTGGCCATTGAAGCCCAGACCTGTCTCGACTTTCTGTGGCGCGGATTGTTCGCCGTAGGCGGAGTAACCGATGGTGTGGGTCTGGCCATCGACCATTTCACCAATGATTGATTGGCTGCGGTCGGTTGCCAGAAGCACTACGCGTTGTCTGCTGCGGTTGTCTTGATCAACAGGTTTGGCTTGACTCATATCGGCGTCTTCTCGGCAGTGGGACAGGTCTTGAGTTTTACTCGCTTGAGCCGGGCCTGAGAACTATCAAAACTGATAGTGGCCAGCACAAACTTTGCGACCGGATCAGATCCTTAGTGGGAGCGAGCCTGCTCGCGATGGGGCCGGTGCTGCTGACACATCACCCAGAGGATGTTTGCTAGCATTGCGTCTGAATCAACCACGATCCGTCACGAGTGCTCGCCATGCAATTGCCAGACATGAACCTCTTGGTCGCCCTCGATGCGTTACTCGACGAGGGCAGTGTGGTGGGTGCGGCGCGGCGGATGAATTTGAGTCCGGCGGCAATGAGCCGGACGCTGACGCGCATTCGCGAGGCCATCGGCGATCCGATCCTGGTACGTGCCGGTCGAGGTCTGGTGCCCACGCCCAAGGCGTTGGAGCTGCGTGAGCAGGTGCGCGATGTGGTGGAGCATGCTGCGCAATTGTTTCACTCGGCCCGGGTGGTGGATCTGGGCAGTTTGCGTCGGCGATTCAGCATTCGCGCCAACGACTTTTTCATCGGCATCTACGGCGGCAAGCTGTTCGACACCATGGAGCGTCAGGCGCCGCATTGCGAATTGCGCTTTGCGCCGGAAGGCGATGGCGATGACGAGGCGTTGCGCGAGGGTCGTATCGATATCAGCGTCAGCAATAACCGGCCGCGGATGCCGGAAGTGAAGGTGCAGAACCTGTTTTCCACCCAGTTTGTCGGGCTGGTACGCGAGGATCATCCCTTGCTCGATCAGGAGATCACTGCCGAACGTTTTGCCGGGTATTCACATATCAGCATGTCCCGCCGCGGCATTGCCCGCGGGCCGATCGATACGGCACTCAATGCGTTGGGACTGGAGCGGCGGGTGGCGGTGATCGCGCCGAGTTTCCATGCGGCAATGTTCGCCTTGCCCGATTCCGATCTGATTCTGCCGGTGCCCAGGGAGACGCTGTTGAGCGTGCGTAGACTGGGGCTGAAGCTGCGTTCGTTCACCCTGCCGATTCCGTTGCCGACCATCGTGCTCAGTCAGGCCTGGCACCCGCGATTCGACAATGACCCCGCCCATCGCTGGTTGCGTGAAACGCTGAAAGCCTGTTGCGACGAGACCTGGCTCGCCGCTCAACCTTGATGGCCGCAAGGGGTCATTAACACCTATGGATGGTGGTTGAACTGATGCGGCGGTGTTAGTTTTTTCCGTCATTTCCTGTGCGAGGCGCGTGTCCGTCCTCGTTTGATTGCCGTCGCTCGAATGCTGCGTTCCACGCACTTATAAAGTGCTGATAAGTCAGTTTTCGACAGCGATGGGCATTCGTAGACTGCCACCTTCTATTTTCGGAGTTGAGAACCGATGACCTCCTTGACGGCCTCGGTGCCTTTGGCTGCCCCTATGCCGGCTGCCGCGCCCATGGTGTTTGGTCCACGGCTCGTCATTGGTTTGGTCGGTGTGTTGCTGGCGGTGCTGGTTTCAGGCCTGAACGAGATGGTGACCAAGGTGGCCCTGGCTGACATTCGTGGTGCGTTGGCCATCGGCTATGACGAAGGCACGTGGCTGGTTGCCAGCTACGCCGCCACCTCGGTGGCGGCGGCGGCGTTTGCGCCGTGGTGTTCGGTGACGTTCTCGTTGCGCCGCTTCACCCTGTGCGCCATCAGTGCATTCACGCTGTTGGGGGTGTTGTGCCCGCTGGCGCCAAACTACGAAAGCCTGCTGGTGCTGCGTACCTTGCAAGGCCTGGCCGGCGGCGCATTGCCACCGATGCTGATGACCGTCGCCCTGCGTTTTTTGCCAGCCAACGTGAAACTGTACGGCCTGGCCGGTTATACCCTGACCGCCACTTTCGGCCCGGGACTGGGCACGCCGCTGGCCGGGCTCTGGACCGAGTATGTCGGTTGGCAGTGGACCTTCTGGCAAATCGTCGTGCCCTGCCTGATTGCCATGGTCGCGGTGGGTTACGGCATTCCTCAGGACCCGCTGCGACTGGAGCGTTTCAAACAGTTCAACTGGCGCGGTTTGCTGTTGGGTTTTCCGGCGATTTGCATGCTGGTGATCGGCATCCTGCAGGGCAATCGGCTGGACTGGTTCGAGTCGAATCTGATCTGCGGTTTGCTGGTGGGCGGGGTGCTGTTGCTGGTGCTTTTTTTAATCAACGAGTGGTCGCAACCGGTGCCGTTTTTCAAGATGCAGATGCTCGGCATCCGCAACCTGTCGTTCGCGTTGATCACTCTCGCCGGGGTGCTGGTGGTGTTGTCGGCGGTGGTGATTATCCCGTCGAGCTATCTGGCGCAGGTCCAGGGTTATCGCCCGGTACAGACCGCACCGATCACGCTGCTGGCAGCGTTGCCACAGTTGATTGCGCTGCCGTTGGTGGCGGCGTTGTGCAACCTGCGCTGGGTCGATTGCCGTTGGGTACTGGGGCTCGGCCTGAGCATGTTGGTGCTGTCTTGCATCGGCGGTTCGCAGCTGACTTCGGAATGGATTCGCGACGACTTCTACGTGCTGCAACTGCTGCAGATATTCGGGCAGCCGATGGCAGTGTTGCCGTTGCTGATGCTGTCGACCGGGAGCATCAACCCGATGGACGGCCCGTTCGCCTCGTCCTGGTTCAACACCGTGAAAGGCCTGGCGGCGGTAATCGCCACCGGCGTGCTGGAAACCCTGACCACCCAGCGCCTGCACTTTCATTCGACGATGCTGGTGGACCGTCTTGGCAATTCACCGCTGGTCGACAGCGACACTCCGGGCCTTGCCCATCGGTTGCATGAACAAGCCGTGGTGCTGGCCGCCTCGGACCTTTACCTGTGCATGGCCGGCGTCGCCGTGGCGCTGATCCTGCTGATTTTCTGGCTGCCGACGCGGATCTATCCGCCGCGCGCACCGACCTGATTGCTCCACTGAAACTGAAGGTTTTTATGACGACTCAAACAAAGCAAAAAGTGACCGTGGGCGTCGCGGTCCTGATCGCGGTTGGCGTGGTGGTGTATCTGCTGGCGCCCAACCTGTTCGGCCAGCGCACGCAACAGAGCACCAATGACGCGTACGTCTCGGCGGACTACACCCTGGTGGTGCCGCGCGTTGCCGGGTTCATCAAGCAAGTGCTGGTGGAAGACAACCAGCAGGTCAAGGCCGGGCAGTTGCTGGCGCTGATCGATGACCGCGATTTGCGCGCTGCCGCCGAAGCCGCCGCTGCGGAATCATTGGTGGCGCAGGCGCAACTGCAAAATGCTCGGGCCACTCTCGATCGTCAGGCATCGCTGATCGCTCAGGCGCAGGCAAAAGTGGTATCGGCCAAGGCTGAAATGGCGTTCGCCGAACATGAACTCAATCGCTACAACCACCTCGCCGGAGTCGGCGCGGGCACCGTGCAAAATGCGCAGCAGGCGCGTACGCGCATCGATCAGGCCAGCGCGCAATTGACCAACGCCACGGCAGTGCTGGCGGCGGAACGCAAGCAGGTGGATATCCTGACGGCGCAGCGTGACGCGGCGGAAGGTGGCTTGAAACGCGCACAGGCGAAGCTGGAAATCGCCAGTTACGAGCTGTCGTACACGCGCATTGTCGCGCCGCAGGATGGCATGGTCGGCGAGCGTGCTGTGCGGGTCGGCGCCTACGTCACGCCGGGCAGCAAACTACTCGCCGTGGTGCCGCTGGCGCAGGCGTATGTGGTGGCCAACTTTCAGGAAACCCAATTGACGAATGTCCAGCCAGGGCAGGACGTGCAGGTGCGCGTCGATACGTTTGGCGGCACGGCATTGAACGGGCGTGTCGAGAGCATCGCCCCGGCCACTGGCGTGACGTTTGCCTCGGTCAAGCCGGACAACGCGACCGGTAATTTCACCAAGGTTGTGCAGCGAATTCCGGTGAAGATCGTGCTGGAACCGGGGCAACCGTTGGCTGAGCGGTTGCGGGTGGGGATGTCGGTGGAGGCGCGGATTGATACGGCCAGTGTTGGGGCGAATGAGGTAGTTCAGCGATGAGATTTTTCATTGATCGTGCTGACGCCATCGCGCGCAGGCTCGCTGCTGCAGAGGAGCGCATTTCAATGTCGCAGCTGACGTGCCCGCGAAGAGGCCCGCCACTCACCCTTTGTGCCTTGCTTGTGATGAGCCTTACAGCTTGTACCGTCGGCCCCGACTTCCAGAAGCCCGAAGCACAGCAAATCGCCGAGTGGTCGAAACCGTCAAATGCCGCCGCCAGCCAGGCGATCACCGAGACCATGAACGAGCGCTGGTGGGAGGTCTTCAACGACCCCAAGCTCTCGGCTCTGAGCCAGCGCGCCCTCACCGACAACCTTGACCTGAAACTCGCCAGCAGCCGCTTGCAACAGAGCCGCGCCATACGCCAGGTGGTGACAGCTGATCGCTATCCGACCAGCGCCGCCGGCGGCAGTTACGCACGTAAACGCAACAGCGGCGAAGGCTTGATGGACCCGTCAGGGAACAACGGAAGCTCGGCGTTCAACCTTTGGGATGCCGGTTTTTCCGCATCCTGGGAACTGGATTTCTGGGGCCGCGTGCGCCGCGAAACCGAAGCCGCCGACGCCTCCCTGGAAGTCGCGGAAAACGACCGCCGCGGCGTGTTGTTGTCAGTGCTCGCCGAGACCGCGCAAAACTACATTCAGTTGCGCGGGGTGCAAAACACCCGCGCTGTCACCGAGCAGAATCTCGACGTCGCTCGCCACAGCCTGAAGCTGTCGCAGCTGCGTCTGGCGGATGGCGTTGCGACCGATCTGGATGTCGCCGAAGCTGCCGCACAGGTCGCCGCTATCGAGTCGCGACTGCCGGCGCTTGAGCAGCGTCAGGCGCAACTGATCAACGCCCTGAGCCTGTTGATGGGCGAGCCGCCACACGCGCTGGCGTCCGAGTTATCCAGCGACGCACCGGTGCCACAAACGCCGCGTCAGGTCGCCATCGGTTTGCCGTCGCAACTGGCCGAGCGTCGCCCGGACATCCGCGAGGCCGAAGCCCGCTTGCATGCCGCAACCGCGAGTATCGGCGTAGCGAAGGGGGATTTTTATCCGCGCATCACGCTGTCGGGCAATGTCGGTTCGCAAGCCATGCAACTCGGCGACTTCGGATCCTGGGGCTCGCGCACGTTCGGTATCGGCCCACAGTTCAGCTTGCCGTTGTTCGATGGAGGGCGTCTGCGCGGCGTGCTGAATCTGCGTGAAGCACAACAACAGGAAGCGGCCATTGCCTACCAGCAAACCGTGCTGCGGGCCTGGCATGAAATCGACGATCAGTTGAGCGCCTACAACGCCAGTCAACTGCGCCGCGACAGCCTCGCCGAAGCGGTGCGGCAGAACCAGATCGCCTTGGAAACCGCGCAACAGCAATATACGGAAGGCGTGGTGGATTTCGTCAACGTACTCACCGTTCAAAGCGCCTTGCTGGCGACTCAGGAACAATGGGTCGAGAGTTCCACTGGCGTGTCGCTGGCAGCCGTCGGCTTGTACAAGGCGCTGGGTGGCGGATGGCAGTCGGTGTATCCGCTGACGGCGCAACGCTGAGTGTTGTTCAAGGTTTCGGCGACAAATCCGCCATCCCTTTGAGCAACTCGATCGGCAGCGGGAAGACGATAGTCGAGCTCTTGTCGCCGGCAATCGAGCTCAGCGTCTGCATGTAACGCAGCTGCATGGCCCCGGGTTGGCGGCCGAGCATTTCGGCAGCCTGCATGAGTTTTTCCGAGGCTTGCAGTTCGCCTTCGGCGTGGATCACTTTGGCCCGGCGTTCCCGTTCCGCTTCGGCCTGTTTGGCGATGGCGCGGATCATCGATTCGTTGAGGTCAACGTGCTTGATTTCGACGTTGGCCACTTTGATCCCCCAAGCGTCGGTCTGGGCGTCGAGTACTTGCTGGATGTCGATGTTCAGCCGTTCGCGTTCAGCCAGCAGTTCATCGAGTTCATGTTTGCCGAGCACGGCGCGCAAGGTGGTTTGCGCCAATTGGCTGGTGGCCATGAGAAAGTCTTCGACCTGGATAATTGCTTTCTGCGGATCGAGCACGCGGAAGTACAGCACGGCGTTGACCTTGACCGAAACGTTGTCACGGGTGATCACGTCTTGCGTTGGTACGTCGAGGACCACGGTGCGCAGGTCGACGCGAACCATTTGCTGGACCACCGGAATCAACAGGATCAGGCCGGGGCCCTTGACCTGCCAGAAGCGTCCGAGCTGGAACACCACCCCGCGCTCGTATTCGCGCAGGATGCGGAAGGTCGCCCCTGCCAATGCGATCAACAGCAGTAGCAGTGCGACAAAACCCAGTTGCAATCCCATGGCTATTCTCCAGCCGTCACCGCGTCAGTCGCGGCCACTTCCAGCAATAAACCCTTGCGTGCCTCCACCCGGACCCGTTGCCCGATGTGCAACGGTTTGGCGCTCGACACTTGCCAGCGCTCACCCTGTAAATGCACCCAACCGTGGCAGTCATCGCCGGCCTGCAACGACAAAACCGGCGTCACGCTGCCCAGCAGTCCGGCATCGCCGCTGACGTTTTCACGCGGTCGGGTTTTCAGTGCGCGGATCAGCAAGAACATCAGCAGCAGTGCGCTGATCAGTCCCAGGCCGATCATCATTGGGATGGGCATTTCGGTGTTGGTCAGGATCACCGCACCGATCACGAACATCACGATCCCGCCCAGGCCGATCACGCCGTAATTGGGCAAGGCTGCCTCGGCGATCAGAAACGCGATGCCGAAGGTGATCAGCCAGATTCCGGTCGGGTTGGCAGCGAGTAATCCAGCGTCGGCGGCAAGGGCTTGGCTGCTCAACGCCAGCAAAAATGCAATGGCACAACAACGTGTGTTCACGTGACCCTCCGCGAGAGTCGCTGGTGGTTCTGTATACAGTTTAGTTGACTGATCGATTGTATGAATTTTGCTCAAATGTCGACCTGTCCGATGGGCGGATTTCCCGCCGGATCGCCGCTTCGGGCCTAGACTTTCAGTACGTGGAAACGTGTTAACCATCGTCCGCCAGGCGTTAATGCGGACACCGAGGTGCATCATGCGTATGGCAAGAACCGTGCTGAGAAGCCTGGAAAAGGCTCAATGCGACTACGACATCGTCACCCACCCTCATTCGGCCAGCAGCCTTGAAACGGCGCGGGTCGCGGGCATTCCTGCCGAACGGGTGGCCAAATCGGTGATCCTGGATGATCACCATGGGCATTACCTGATGGCCGTGCTGCCTGCCAGCCGTCATCTGGACTTGAGCAAAGTCCGCAGCAGCGGCGAATGGCAGGTGTCACGGGAAAGCACTCTGCCGCACCTGTTCGATGACTGCGAACGTGGCGCCATACCGGCCCTGGGCGAGGCCTATGGGCTGGACGTGGTCATCGATCCCATGCTGACCCGACAGAAAGACATCTATCTGGAGGCTGGCAACCACACCAATCTGCTGCACATGAACATGCCGGACTTCCTGAAAATGGTGCCGCATGCGGAAGTGCGGGAGTTGAGTAACTGAGTCTTGCAGTGTTTTGTCTGCCGCTATCGCGGGCAAGCCCGCTCCCACAGGTTTTTCGCAAGACTTGTGGGAGCGGGCTTGCCCGCGATTGACCGCGCAGCGGTCCCTCGATCAGTTCACAGGAGTTCGACATGGAAAACCCAAACCACAGCCTCCCATCCCTGTTCAAGCAACTCGGCCTAGCCGATGACGCCGAAAGCATCGACAAATTCATCGCCACCCATTCACCGCTCAAACCTGAACTGCATCTGGCGGATGCGTTTTTCTGGACCAAGGGTCAGGCGGAGTTTTTGCGTGACGAGATTTTGGATGACGCCGATTGGGCGGAGGTGGTGGATCAGTTGGATGTGATGTTGAGGAAAGGGCGTGGGGTGTAGAAACTCAACACTTGACGGAAAATCCCTCCCAATGCAATATTGATAGTTAGCAAACTAACAATGTGTGTTTTCCCTCGTGCCGAATAAACTCGACGCTCTCCAGATGAACATCAGTAGCTCCATGGTGGTGGCCGCCCGGCATTGGCGCAAGATCTGCCAGACCACGCTGGTCAACTATGGAATCTCCGAAGCCTGTGCCGTCCCGTTGTTGATGATCGGGCGTCTGGGTGAGGGCGTGCGGCAGGTGACGGTCGCGCAGGCGGCGGGGATGGAGAGTCCGTCTCTGGTGCGTTTGCTGGATCAGTTGTGCCACGCCGGTTATGTCTGCCGCACCGCCGATGCCCAGGACCGCCGTGCCAAATGCCTGAGCCTGACCGATACTGGTCGTACCCTGGTGCAAGCGGTCGAGGTTGAATTGGTGCGGTTGCGTAATGAGGTACTTGAAGGCATCGATCAGCGAGATCTGGAAGCCGCCCTGCGCGTATTGAAGGCCTTTGAATCGGCCGGACAACCCTCGGACGACCACCCTTGAGCGGCTTCTTTTCAGGGATGCCACCGGCTCGGGACTGGTTCTACGGCGTGCGCACCTTCGCGGCCTCGATGATCGCGCTGTACATCGCCATGCTCATGCAAATGCCGCGTCCGTATTGGGCGATGGCCACGGTGTACATCGTCTCCAACCCGTTTCTCGGCCCGACCACTTCCAAGGCACTGTACCGCGCGGTCGGTACTTTTCTCGGCGCCGCCGCGGCGGTGTTTTTCGTGCCGATGTTTGTCCAGAGCCCTTACGTGCTGGTGGTGGTGATTGCGCTGTGGACCGGGACGCTGTTGTTCCTGTCACTTCACCTGCGTACCGCCAACAACTACGCCTTGATGCTCGCCGGTTACACCTTGCCGCTGATCGCCCTGCCGGTGGTGGATAATCCGCTGGCGGTGTGGGATGTGGCTGAGGCGCGTACCGAAGAAATTTTCCTCGGCATCGCTGTCGCGGCGGTGATGGGGGCAATGTTCTGGCCACGACGGCTGGCGCCGGTGTTCAACGACTCGGTGAGCAAATGGTTCGCCGACGCTTCGACCTACAGCCAGCGCTTCCTCAGCCGCAACGTGCAGCCGGAGGAAGTCAGTGCATTGCGTTCATCGCTGGTGGCGACGTTCAACACCCTTGAATTGATGATCGGCCAGTTGCCACACGAAGGTTCGCGGCGGCAAACAGTCAGCAATACCAAAGAACTGCGCGGGCGGATGATCCACTTGCTGACGGTGGTGGATGACCTCGACGACGCGCTCTATGCCCTGGAACGACGTACGCCGGAGCTTGTGGACAGGATCGCGCCGCTACTGAGCGCAACCACTGAATGGCTTGCGCATAAAGACGCCGACGTCGATCGCTGGCAGGCACTGAAAGATCAGCTCGAAGCCGTGCAACCCGGTGCCCAGGAGCTGGATGATCGCAAGCAACTGCTGTTCTCCAACGCGGTTTATCGCCTCGGCGAGATGATCGACTTGTGGCAAGACTGCCGTAGCCTGCAACGCGCCATCCAGTGCGAAAGCCAGGACAGCTGGCGCGCGGTCTATCGGCATTGGCGCCTGGGCCGTCTGACACCGTTTATCGATCGTGGTCTGATGCTCTATTCCGCCGCTTCCACCGTCATGGCGATCATTGTCGCCTCGGTGCTGTGGATTCTGCTCGGCTGGACCGACGGCGGCGCGGCAGTGATCCTGGCTGCCGTGGCGTGCAGTTTCTTCGCCTCGATGGACGACCCCGCGCCGCAGATTTACCGGTTCTTTTTCTGGACGGCGATGTCGGTGTTGTTCGCCAGCCTTTACCTGTTTTTGGTACTGCCCAACCTGCATGACTTTCCAATGCTGGTGCTGGCGTTTTCCGTGCCCTTCATCATCGTCGGCACGCTGACGGTCAAGCCGCAGTTTTATCTGGGCATGCTGCTGACCCTCGTCAACACCTCGTCTTTCATCAGCATTCAAGGCGCCTACGACGCGGACTTCCTCAGTTTTGTGAACTCCAACCTGGCAGGCCCCGTCGGCTTGCTGTTTGCCTTCGTCT
The DNA here is from genome assembly GCF_048565165.1 of Pseudomonas sp. NFX224. NCBI lineage: Bacteria > Pseudomonadati > Pseudomonadota > Gammaproteobacteria > Pseudomonadales > Pseudomonadaceae > Pseudomonas > Pseudomonas sp. NFX224. The sequence continues at coordinate 3,232,165 of NZ_CP183416.1, forward strand.
GGACCCTGATCGCCCGGCCATTCGGTGCCGAGTTGGCGGCCAAGCGCCTGACCCGTTTCAGCTGGCGCGACATTGTCAGCCTCACCGAGCCGGCCACGCTAGCCGAGCACCGACATCTGGGCGTTCAGATTCTGGACCGCCTGATGCAGCATTTGCCGCGTCTGGCCATGACCGGCCAAGACACCGGCATCGCCCTGCGGGAAGTGCGCGTGGCGTTGAATCTGCTGGACCTGCTCGCCTACACGCCGCGCATTCACGGCACGCCGCAGGTGCTGTTGCATCAGGTGGTGGCCGAGGTCGGCGAGTACTTCAAGGCATGCCTCAAGGCCGGTGAACGCTTGCCGGCCCCGAGTCCGTTGCTGATGACGCTCGACCGCTCCCGCCGCGCCCTGGCTGGCGCGGGTGATGATGAAACCCGTCGGCACCTGCTGCACGCCTTGAGCGGCTTGCGCCTGGCGTTGTTGCCCGGCGTCGAGTTTGTCGGTTCTGCCGACGTTGAAGAACCGCTTCCCCATGGCATCGATGGAGCGCCTTTATGATCGGTGATCTGGATATCAGCGGGGTGTTCCTGCCTACGCTGCTGGTGCTGATGGGCATTACGTATGTGTTGTACCTGTTGGTGCACGGGGTGCTGATGCGCCTGCACTTTTACCGTCTGGTCTGGCACCGGGCATTGTTCAACGTGGCCCTCTACGCCTTGCTGCTTGGCGCCGTGGACTCACTCAGTCGATACCTGATGACATGAAAAAACCGTTTTTAACCCTCGGTCGCGTCGTGCTGACCCTGTTGATCGTGACCTTCGCCGTCGTCGTGGTCTGGCGCATGGTGATGTATTACATGTTCGCGCCCTGGACCCGCGACGGGCACATCCGTGCCGATATCGTGCAGATCGCGCCGGACGTGTCCGGGCTGATCCAGCAGGTGGACGTGCGTGACAACCAACTCGTCAAGCGTGGCCAGGTGCTGTTCACCATCGATCAGGACCGTTTCAAGCTGGCCCTGCGTCAGGCGAAAGCGGCGGTCGCCGACCGTGAAGAAACCCTGGCCCAGGCCCAGCGCGAGGCCAAGCGCAACAAGGGCCTCGGTAATCTGGTGCCGGGCGAGCAACTCGAAGAGAGTCAGTCCAGGGTCGCCCGCGCCCAAGTGGCGTTGATGGAAGCTCAAGTGGCGGTTGATAGCGCGCAACTGAACCTCGACCGCTCGGTGATCCGCAGCCCCGTGGACGGCTACGTCAACGACCGCGCGCCACGCACGCAGGAATTCGTCAGCGCCGGTCGGCCGGTGTTGTCGGTGGTCGACAGCAATTCCTTCCACATCGACGGCTACTTCGAAGAAACCAAACTCGACGGCATCCATGTCGGCCAGAGCGTTGATATCCGGGTCGTCGGCGACCGTGCGCGGCTGCGCGGGCACGTCCAAAGCATCGTCGCCGGTATCGAAGACCGCGACCGCACCAGCGGCAATAACCTGCTGCCCAACGTCAACCCGGCGTTCAGCTGGGTGCGGCTGGCCCAGCGGATTCCGGTGCGGATCGCCTTCGATGATGTGCCGGCGGATTTCCGCATGATCGCCGGGCGTACCGCGACGGTATCGATCATTGACGACAAGAACCGGGAGCCCGCGCAATGAGCAAGGCCTCGGGTTTGGCGATCGCCGGTTTAGGCTTGCTGTTGTCGGCGTGTCAGATGGTAGGGCCGGATTATCATGTGCCGGACGAGGCCGCGATCCAGCGTGACGACTTGCAGGGAGAGCTGGCGGTGAACGGCAAACCGGTGGTTTCGGCGCCGGTGCCGGACGATTGGTGGCGCCTGTATCAAGACCCGCGACTCGACCAATTGGTCCAGCAAGCGTTGGCATCCAACACCGATTTGCGCGTGGCAGCGGCGAGCCTGCAGCGGGCCCGTGCTCAAGTCGACGAGGCCAACGCGGCAGGCGGCTGGAGCGGCGGCGTGAAGATGGGCGCCCAGCGCTTGCAGGAATCCGGTGAAGCCTTTTTGTTGCCGGAAAAAGTCCCGGTGGCCAATATTGGCGACATCGGTATCAGTGCGTCGTATCAATTCGACCTGTTCGGCACCTTGCAGCGCGGCATCGAAGCGGCCAAGGCCAATGCCGATGCGACCCAGGCTGCCGCCGACACGGCGCGTATCACCTTGGTTGCCGATGTGGTCCGGGCCTACACCCAAGTGTGCGCGGCGAACGAAGAGCGGGAAATTGCCCAGCACTCCCTCGACCTGCAATCGCAAAGCACCACGTTGATTCAGCGCTTGCGCGACGCCGGGCGTGGCGACGAAACCCAGGTCACACGCTCGCAAACCCAATACAAATCCCTGCGCGCTGACATGCCGCGATATGAAGCGGCGCGTCAGGCCGGGTTGTATCGCTTGTCGATGTTGCTGGCCAAACCGCTGGATCAGTTGCCGGCAGGCACCGCCACCTGTGACGAGTTGCCGAAGATCGCGCAACGGGTGCCGGTGGGTGACGGCGCATCGTTGCTCAAGCGTCGTCCCGATGTGCGGCAGGCCGAACGTCGATTGGCGGCAGCGACCGCCGGTATCGGTGTCGCCACGGGTGAGCTGTACCCGAATATCAGCATCGGCGCGACGGTTGGCACCGTTGGCATTCTGGATAATCTCGGCGAACCGTCCACCAACCGCTGGGGCTTCGGCCCGTCGTTGACCTGGAACGTGCCGACTAACGGCGCCCGCGCCCGAATCCGTGAAGCCGAAGCGGTAGCGCAGGCAACGCTGGCGCACTTCGATGGTGTGGTGCTCAACGCCATTCGTGAAACCCAGACCGGCCTCGCGCAATACAGCGCGATGCTGCAACGTCGCGATGCACTGGCGGACGCCGAGCAGTCGGCGAAATTGGCCGCTGATCAGACTCACCGCTTCTTCCAGGCCGGCCGCGCATCGTTCCTGGCGGACTTGCAGGCGACCCGCACCTACATCGACGTCACGGCGCAACTGGCTGCCGCCAACACTCAAGTGGCTGCGAGCCAGATCGATTTGTTCCTCGCCTTGGGTGGCGGTTGGGAAAGCGGACGAACGCAAGCGTCGAACTCCGGCAAACCCTGAGGCCGTTGCTATGCTTTGAAGTGTTGGAAGGGCGCCCCGTGCAAAGCGCCCTTTCTTCGCACAAGGCTCGCGCAGGTCAGGGGGAAACCAATAATGAAAAACCCTTATGCTCTCGGTTTCTGGTGCGCCATCGTGGCGCTGGTGCTGCTCACGGGCACCTATTTCTACGGCATCATGCTGGCTCACCAGATCGACAAGGCGATGGTGTTCCTCGACAGTGCCGCCGCGCTGATTGCCGTGATGTCGATTGCGGTGGTGGCCTGGGCGTCAGTCCAGAACCAGCGGATCAAAAAAAGACAACTCGAACAAGGCAAGACGTTGGTGCTGATCTGGGACACCAAGGTGGCGCTGCGTCGTGTCGAAACCGTGTTCGATCGCTATTTCTGGGGCAGCTACTGGCAACCGGGGCGTACGTTCCAGGAAGTCATGGGCGAACTGACCGGCACGCCGCTGGAAAAAAGCCTCGAAACCTTGAAGAAACAATGCCTGGAGCTGGACAAGCAAGTGGCCGACGATGGCCGGCACTGGCTCAACAACGCCCGGGAACTGGCCGACGTCGCGACAGCCATGGCCCGCGAGCGTTATCAATTGGACTTCTGCGATCCTCGTGGGGAAGTAACGGGCGGGGCGGTGATCAATCGGGATTTTGAAGTGCTGGTGTACACCTGGACCGCGCGGCTGAAAACCTTTGATCATCAGTTGGATGAGATCGAGGTTCAGTACTCCTGATGACTAAAAGATTTCTTACTGCGTCGCCGGCCGATACTGCAATGCCTCGGCCAGATGCTCCCGCGTGATCCCGTCTACCTGCTCAAGATCCGCCAATGTGCGCGCCACCTTGAGCAGCCGATGCGCCGAACGCAACGACAGGGTCAATCGTTCACACGCCGTTTCCAGCCAGTGTTCATCGGCTGTGGATAAGGTGCAGTGACGACGCAGTCCCGGCAAATCCAGGAAGGCATTCGCGCAGCCCTGGCGCTTCTGTTGCCGTTCACGGGCGTCGGCCACCAACGCGGCAGCGCTGGCGCTGTCTTCACCCGGTTTCGGCGTCGGGTTCAATGCCGTCGCTTCCCGAGCAACCGTCAGGTGCAAATCGATCCGGTCCAGTAACGGTCCCGACAGCTTGTTACGGTACCGCTGCACCATGTCCGGGGTGCAAGAACACTTGCCGCTCGGCTCGCCAAGATATCCACAGGGGCACGGGTTCATGGCTGCGACCAACTGAAAACGCGCGGGAAATCGAACGCGGTCCTTGGCCCGGGAAATCACGATATGCCCGGACTCCAATGGCTCCCTGAGTACTTCCAACACCTTTCGATCGAATTCCGGCAGCTCATCGAGGAACAGCACACCGTGATGGGCCAGGGTAATTTCGCCGGGTTGTGGCTTGGAGCTGCCCCCCACCAACGCCGGGCCTGAGGCGGAGTGATGTGGCTGGCGAAACGGACGTTGCGGCCAGTGGGTCAACGGTACGCAACTGGCGACCGACTGGATCGCCGCCACTTCCAGCGCTTCGCATTCGGCAAGCGGAGGCAACAGCCCTGGCAGACGACTCGCCAGTAACGTTTTACCCGTCCCCGGCGGCCCACTAAACAGAAGGTTATGCGCACCGGCCGCCGCAATCAGCAATGCGCGTTTGGCGGCTTGCTGACCCTGCACTTCACTCAGGTCGGGATAAGGTTTGCTGGCATGCATCAAGCCATCGGAAACATACGGCTCAACCGGCGTGTGCCCATTGAAATGGGCCACGGCTTCCAGCAGATGGTCCACCGCAATCACCTTCAAACCCGACGCCAGGCACGCCTCCTCGGCATTCGCCCGCGGCACCATCAGCGACCGCCCGGCCTTGCGCGCAGCCAGTGCTGCCGGTAAAACGCCGCGTACTGCCCGAACCGCGCCCGACAGCGCCAACTCACCCAGACATTCCACATCATCGAGCGTCAGCGTCGGCACCTGAACACTGGCGGAAAGAATCCCCAACGCAATCGCCAGATCGAACCGCCCACCGTCCTTGGGCAAATCCGCCGGCGCCAGATTCAACGTGATCCGCCGCGCCGGAAATTGCAGCCCTGAATTAATGATCGCACTGCGCACCCGGTCCTTGCTCTCCTTCACTGCCGCCTCGGGCAGGCCAACCATGGTCAGCGATGGCAAGCCGTTAGCCAGATGGACTTCGACAGTAACGGCGGGCGCTTCCACACCCACCTGGGCGCGACTGTGGACGATGGAGAGGGACATGGTCGTTCCTTGAGCTGACGTGGGGGCCGCTTCCTGCGGGTTTTTGAAGGGTAGTCAGGAGATGAGGGTTTCGTGTGGTGAGAGGGACGATGAATTTTCGCAGGATGTTGCGAGTCACCGTTCAGAGGACTGACAAAAAAACCGCCATTCAGGCGGTTCTTTAGCAGCGATTGCAGCGTTACTCGGCTGGAGGGGTGAGCTTCGCTTCCATCTCCGCGACTTTCGCCTCAAGCGCTTCCAGCCGTGCCCGGGTGCGCGCCAACACAACCATCTGGCTATCGAACTCTTCGCGACTCACCAGATCCAGTTTGCTGAAGCCGCTCTGCAGCAACATTTTGAACTGACTTTCTATTTCAGCTTTCGGCAGAGGCGTGTCGCCACTGAAGAGGCGGGAGGCGGTGCCGGTCAGGGCGTCGAGGAAGTCTTTGGGCGCGAGCATGGGAAGAGGTCCTGGTAACAATGGCGGGCAGTGTATCACGCAGTGTCTATAGTCATTTTCGCGGGCAATGGATGCACGCTTTTCGCGCATGCGGACGGACGGCATCGCACCGTTGTTGTGCGTATCGCGTCGGGTGTTGTGGTGAAGTTGTAGTCATCTGCAAGCAAAGTCTTGAAAACAGAGGATTTTGTGGAGATGGCAAGCTTTCTGCTTAGACCCAGGTGACCCATGCACTGATGCAGTCGCTGTGACGAATGCAGTGCGCCGAGCGAAACGGGGAGAGTTTCGCAAGGAGCGGTTAACTGGCGTCGGACGGGCAGGTTAGGGCCGACGATGCGTTACAAAGCCAGGCACTGCGCTTAGACTTGAGACGGGTTTGTTTTCCTGGGGCAAGTCCACCAATTCGGGAGAGAGTTTTCATGAAGCTAGTCACTGCCATCATCAAGCCGTTCAAGTTGGACGACGTGCGCGAGTCGTTGTCCGAGATCGGCGTGCAGGGCATTACCGTTACTGAAGTCAAAGGCTTCGGTCGGCAGAAGGGTCACACCGAGCTGTATCGCGGCGCGGAGTATGTGGTCGATTTCCTGCCAAAGGTGAAGATTGATGTCGCCATTGACGACAAGGATCTCGACCGGGTTATCGAGGCGATAACCAAGGCCGCCAACACCGGCAAGATCGGTGACGGCAAGATCTTCGTGGTCAATCTGGAACAGGCGATTCGCATCCGTACCGGCGAAACCGATACCGACGCAATCTAAGCCGCCACAAACCCAACGCCCCAGGAGAAAACAATATGACTCTGCGTAAATTCGCAGGGCTAGGAGCCCTGTTGTCCCTCGTAATGCCCAGCCTGGCCATGGCGGCAGACGAAGTGGCAGCCCCAGTCCTCAACTCCGGCGACACCGCCTGGATGTTGACCTCGACAGCCCTCGTGCTGTTCATGACCATTCCCGGCCTCGCGCTGTTCTACGGCGGCATGGTTCGGTCGAAAAACATTCTTTCCGTGATGATGCAGTGCTTCGCCATTACCGGTCTGATCAGCATCCTGTGGGTCATTTATGGCTACAGCATCGCGTTCGACACCACCGGCATGGAGCAGGGCGTCGTCAACTTCAACTCGTTCTTCGGTGGCATGGGCAAGGCGTTCCTCGCCGGTGTCACGCCAGCCAGCCTGACCGGCCCGGCGGCGCTATTCCCTGAAGCGGTGTTCATCACCTTCCAGATGACCTTCGCCATCATCACCCCGGCGCTGATCGTCGGTGCCTTCGCCGAGCGGATGAAATTCTCCGCAATGCTGATCTTCATGGGCATCTGGTTCACTCTGGTTTATGCGCCGATCGCGCACATGGTCTGGTCCGGCAACGGCGGCCTGATGTGGGACTGGGGCGTGCTGGACTTCGCCGGTGGCACCGTGGTGCACATCAACGCCGGTGTGGCCGGTCTGATTGCCTGCCTGGTACTGGGCAAGCGCAAAGGCTTCCCGACCACCCCGATGGCGCCGCACAACCTCGGTTACACCCTGATGGGTGCGGCCATGCTGTGGGTCGGCTGGTTCGGTTTCAACGCGGGTTCCGCCGCAGCTGCCAACGGCACTGCCGGCATGGCGATGCTGGTGACACAGATCGCAACCGCCGCTGCTGCACTGGGCTGGATGTTCGCCGAGTGGATCACCCACGGTAAGCCAAGCGCACTGGGCATTGCTTCGGGTGTGGTTGCCGGTCTGGTCGCCATCACTCCGGCTGCCGGCACCGTTGGCCCGATGGGCGCACTGGTGATCGGTCTGGCCGCTGGCGTGGTGTGCTTCTTCTGCGCCACCACCCTGAAACGCAAACTCGGTTATGACGATTCCCTCGACGCGTTCGGCGTGCACGGTATCGGCGGTATCCTCGGCGCGATCCTGACCGGTGTGTTTGCTGCACCGTCGCTGGGTGGCTTCGGCACTGTGACCGACATCGCCGCACAAGTGTGGATTCAGTGCAAAGGCGTGGGCTTCACGGTGATCTACACCGCGATCGTCACTTACATCATCCTCAAGGTCCTGGACGCTGTCATGGGCCTGCGGATCACCGAAGAAGAAGAGGCTGTCGGCATCGATCTGGCGCTTCACAACGAACGCGGCTACAACTTGTAAGTACGCGCACGAAAAATTTGCCCGGCTTGCCGGGCATTTTTTTGTCCGCGATTTATCATTGAAGGGGGAGCTGAAAGGTTTTTTCTTACAGGTTTATGAACGTTTACGACGGGCGTTTTTGTGCCGCCGATGGCTTACAAAACAGAAGGAGTATTAGGGCCTTTGTTTTTTCCCAGAGCGCGCTAGAATGCGCCCCGAACGTGCGGAGAACTGTATGTGGCAACAGACTCTGATAACCCTGCGGGCGAGGCCCCGGGGCTTTCATCTGGTAACGGACGAGTTACTCGCCGGCCTGCCTGAACTCAAGGCGTGTCGGGTTGGTCTGTTGCATTTGTGGCTGCAGCATACCTCGGCGTCGTTGACCATCAACGAGAACGCCGATCCGGCGGTACGTCGCGACTTCGAACGATTTTTCAATCGTCTGATCCCACAAGGAACAGACGGCTATGAGCACAACGACGAAGGCCTGGACGACCTCCCGGCGCACTTCAAGGCCAGCGTACTTGGCTGTCAGCTCAGTTTGCCGATCTCGGCAGGCCGACTGGCGTTAGGGACCTGGCAAGGCATTTACCTGGGCGAGCACCGCGATCATGGCGGTGCCCGTAACGTCCTCGCCACCGTGCACGGTGATGGGGCATAACCGCTGGTCAGCAGCGGTTGTTGATTTTTTTCCGGCAGCCTTCGACAGGGGGCAAAGCTGGGCTATAACTAATCTGCTTTTCGCAAGTCATGAGGTAGAACATGAGCGACGATGATCTGGAAAACGACGACCTCGAAGTAGGCGACGAAGACGAAACCGAAGAAGGTCTGGAAGCAGCGGCGGAAGACGTCGCTGAAGACGACGGCGGTGATGCGCCCGCGCCGACTGCCAAAGGCAAAGCCAAGGCAGCGGTATCGGTCGATGAGTTGCCGAGTGTCGAAGCCAAGAACAAGGAACGCGATGCTCTCGCGCGGGCCATGGAAGAGTTTTTGGCCAAGGGTGGCAAGGTGCAGGAAGTGGAGGCCAATGTGGTCGCCGATCCGCCCAAGAAGCCTGACAACAAGTACGGTAGCCGGCCTATCTGAGGCTGCTACGCGCTTGTTGAAAAAGCCCGCCGTCGCTGCGGGCTTTTTCATGTCTGAAACAAAAACAAAAGATCGCTGCCGAAGGCTGCGATCTTTTCAGGACACCATCACTTTCTGGGGGCGTTCCACAGCCCCAACAACGCCGGTAACTCGGTCAAGCTGCGAATCTCCGCATCCGGCAACCGCTCCGCTTCCCAGACCTTGCCCGCCGGGTTGAACCAGATCGCCCGCAGCCCTGCCTGCTGGGCACCCGCGATGTCGTCGCCCGGGTGATCGCCAATGTGCACTGCCGTTTCGGCGGTCGCGCCACCGCGCTGCAACGCCTCCTGGAACAATCGCGCATCGGGTTTGGCGATGCCGATGTCTTCGGCGCACAGCGCAAACTTGAAGTAGTCCGCCAGCCCCAGCCGCCGCACATCAGCGTTGCCGTTGGTGACCACGCCAAGGGCGTAGTGGTTGGCCAGCACTTCCAGGGTTGGTTGCACCTCGGGGAAGATTTCCAGTTGGTGCCGGGCATGCAGGAATACTTCGAAGCTCTGGTCGGCCAGGTCTGACGCTTGCGTGTGGGCGTAACCGGCTTCTTCGAGGGCCTGGAACAACACGCGCCGGCGCAAAGCGCTGATGCGGTGCTTGAGGTTCGGCTCGATGCTCAGGATGCGTTCGCGAATGGCCCACAAATGTTCTACCGGCACCGTTCCCAGGTTGGGCGCATGCTCGGTCAGCCATGCGCGCAAAACGGCCTCGGCGCTGACGATCACCGGCGCGGTGTCCCACAGGGTGTCGTCGAGGTCGAAGGTGATCAACTGAATACTCATGAATCATCGCCCTTAATGCGTTTGGCCCGTGGATGGGCACTGTCGTAGACCGTGGCCAGGTGCTGGAAGTCCAGATGGGTATAGATCTGCGTGGTCTTGATGTCCGAGTGGCCGAGCAGTTCCTGCACGGCGCGCAGGTCCTGCGAAGACTCCAACAAATGGCTGGCGAAGGAATGCCGCAACATGTGCGGATGGAGATTTTGTCCCAGCTCGCGTTCGCCGGCCGCCTTGACCCGCACCTGTATCGCCCGTGGGCCAAGCCGTCTGCCTTGCTGGCTGATAAATACCGCGTCGTCCGCCGGGTTGGCCATGGCCCGCAGCGGCAACCACTGTTCCAACGCCTCGCGAGCCTTTTTGCCGACCGGCAGCAGCCGGGTCTTGCTGCCTTTACCGAGCACCTGGACCATGCCGTCCGCCAGGTCCAGTTGATCGAGATTGAGCCCGGTCAGCTCTGACAGGCGCAACCCGGAGGAATAGAACAGTTCGAGAATCGCCTGATCCCGGCGCGCCAGAAAGTCGTCTTCAACCCCGCCTTCAAGCAGTTGCAGCGCGCGGTCGGTGTCGAGGGTTTTCGGCAGGCGGCGTTCACCCTTGGGTGGCGCCAGGCCGTTGGCCGGGTCGTGATCGCAAAGGCCTTCGCGGTTCAGGTAATGATAGAGCCCGCGCACCGCCGACAGCAGTCGTGCCAGGCTGCGCGAGGATTGGCCTTGTGCATGCAGGCGAGCGATCAGGCCGCGCAGGCGCTGGATGTCCAGTGCGGCCCAGCTGCTGATGTGCTGTTTGACGCACCAGCCCAGCACTTTGTCGAGGTCGCGGCGATAGGCAGAGAGCGTGTGGGGCGACACCTGGCGCTCACTGCGCAGGTGTTCGCAGTAAGCGTCCAGTTGCCGTTCCATGATCAGCGTACCGAGCGCAGGGAACTGTTGACCCGAGGCAGCACGCGGCCCATGACTTCGGCGATGTAGCTCAGGAACAGCGTGCCCACCGAGCTTTTGTAGTGTTGCGGATCACGGCTGGCGATGGCCAGGATGCCGTGGATGCCCTGATGACTGATGGCGACCACGGCGGTGGAGCCGATCTGCTTGCGCTGCTCTTCGCCGAACAGGAAGTCCAGTTCATGCTCGCGCAGGGTGCCACTGACGCTTTTGTCCTCTTGCAAAAGGCCGCCAATCGCCACTTGCGCTTCGGCGTGAGTCACCCAGCGGCCAACAGGTGTCGGGTTATCACCCAGCAGGATGAGGCTGACGAAGGGCACCTGGAAGTCCTGGCGCAGGCTGTCTTCGACGCAGATCACCACATCTTCCAGGCTGGTGGCATCCATCAGCGCGAGTATCAGGCGGCGGGTCTTGTCGAAGAGGCGATCGTTGTCGCGGGCCACGTCCATCAAGTGCGAAAGACGATGACGCAGCTCGATGTTGCGGTCGCGCAGGATGGTCATCTGCCGTTCGACCAGGGACACGGTGTCGCCGCGCCGGTGAGGAATGCGCAAGGCCGGCAGCAGTTCTTCGTGCTCGACGAAGAAATCCGGATGAGCCTCCAGGTACGCGGCAATCGCCGCTGCCTCGAGGCTTTCGGACGCTGATTCGTCGGCTTGTCGTGCGGGTACCTGAGGCTTATCGGTCATGGCTTTGGCTCACTCAAAGACGCACTTGTCCTTCGTATACGCGCACTGCCGGTCCGGTCATCATCACCGGTTGGCCAGGTCCCGCCCATTCAATGGACAGGCGCCCGCCAGGCAGGTCGATCAATAGCGGCGAATCCATCCACCCCTGGCTGATCGCAGCGACTGCGGCGGCACAGGCGCCAGTCCCGCAGGCCTGGGTTTCCCCGGCGCCGCGTTCCCAGACACGCAACTGTGCGCGACCCCGGTCGATGACTTGGAGAAAACCGACATTGACCCGTGCCGGAAAGCGCGGGTGGTGTTCGATTTTAGGCCCCAGCTCATGCACCGGTGCATTGTTGATGTCGCTGACCCGCAGCACGGCATGCGGGTTGCCCATGGACACGGCGGCCAGCTCGACCGGTGTGCCATCGACGTCGACCTGATAGTTCAGGGCCTGCTCCGTTGCCTGGAACGGAATATCCGCCGGCACCAGGCGCGGGGCGCCCATGTTGACGCCGATTTGCCCATCGTTGCGCACATCCAGCTCGATGACGCCGCTCTTGGTTTCGACGCGGATCAGCCGCTTGGTGGTCAGGCGCTTGTCGAGCACGAAGCGCGCGAAGCAACGTGCACCGTTGCCGCACTGTTCAACTTCGGAGCCGTCGGAATTGAAGATCCGATAGCGGAAATCCACGTCCGGGTTGCTCGGTGCTTCGACGATCAGCAACTGGTCGAAACCGATTCCCGTATGCCGATCACCCCACAGCTTGGCGTGCTTGGGCAGAATATGCGCGTGCTGGCTGACCAGGTCGAGGACCATGAAGTCATTGCCCAGGCCGTGCATCTTGGTAAAACGCAGCAGCATGGGTTTACTCCGGCAGCAGGCTTTCGCCAGCAAACAACTCGGCTACCGTCTCACGGCGACGCACTTCAAATGCCTGATCACCGTCCACCAACACTTCGGCGGCACGGCCACGGGTGTTGTAGTTGGAACTCATGACAAACCCGTAGGCGCCAGCCGAATGCACGGCGAGCAGGTCGCCTTCTTCCAGGGCCAGTTCACGCTCCTTGGCCAGGAAGTCGCCGGTCTCGCAGATCGGGCCGACGATGTCGTAGGCGCGGGCAGCGGTGGTGCGCGGGCGCACAGCGGTGACGTCCATCCAGGCTTGATACAGCGCCGGGCGGATCAGGTCGTTCATGGCCGCGTCGACGATGGCGAAATCTTTGTGTTCGGTGTGCTTGAGGTACTCGACCTGAGTCAGCAGCACGCCAGCGTTGGCCACGATGAAGCGGCCCGGCTCGAACACCAGCGCCAGATCGCGACCGTCGAGACGCTCGCGCACAGCCTTGATGTAGTCAGCGGCCATTGGCGGCTCTTCATCGCGATAACGCACGCCCAGACCGCCACCGAGATCGATGTGGCGCAGGTAGATGCCGCAATCGCCGAGGCGGTCGACCAGGCCCAGCAGGCGGTCGAGGGCGTCGATGAACGGCGGCAGGGTGGTCAGTTGCGAACCGATGTGGCAGTCGACGCCAACCACTTCCAGGTTCGGCAACTGCGCGGCGCGCACGTACACGTCTTCGGCGTCGGCAATGGCGATGCCGAACTTGTTCTCTTTGAGACCGGTGGAAATGTATGGGTGGGTGCCGGCATCAACGTCCGGGTTCACGCGCAGCGAGATCGGTGCGCGAACGCCCAGCTCGGCGGCCACCACTTGCAGGCGTTCCAGCTCGTCGGTGGATTCGACGTTGAAACAGTGCACGCCGACTTCCAGGGCGCGACGCATGTCGTCACGGGTCTTGCCGACACCGGAAAACACGATCTTGTCGGCACTGCCGCCAGCGGCCAGTACGCGTTCCAGCTCACCACGGGAAACGATGTCAAAACCGGCGCCGAGACGCGCCAGGACATTCAATACACCCAGGTTGGAGTTGGCCTTGACCGCAAAGCACACCAGGTGCGGCATGCCGGCCAGCGCATCGGCGTAAGCCAGGTACTGGGCTTCGATGTGTGCGCGCGAGTAAACGTAGGTCGGTGTACCAAAGCGATCGGCGATAGCAGACAGGGCAACACCTTCCGCGAACAGTTCACCGTCACGGTAGTTAAAAGCGTCCATGGTGATCCCTTATTGGTAAACGTCGTGCTTGTGTGCTTTTGACGGCTGCTTTTGTGAAGACTGGGCCTGCTCTGCAGGGTCCTGGTCGTCATCGGGCAGGTACAGCGGGCCTTTTTGGCCGCAGGCCGAAACAAGACAGGCAACCGCGAGGAGCGCAGCAAGGGAAGAGATCAGGCGCTTCATGGCGAAATCCTTGAAAATGCATTAATTGCGCCGGAGTATACCGGCCACCCGGCAGCTTGCCTATGCGATGGGGCTCCCGTCCGGCGGGCCTCGCCAGATGCCCACGGGGATGGCCCCCTTGGTCGTTATCCTTTGCAATCGACAGGACTCGGTCGTATCTTGCGGCGCTTGAGCCTGATCAGACAATTTTTGAGGTTGCCGCAATGAGTTTGTCCGAAGCCCGTTTCCACGATCTGGTCGATGAAACCCAGGAAAAGCTGGAAGACATCTTTGACGAAAGCGATCTGGATATTGATCTGGAGAGCTCGGCCGGTGTGCTGACCGTCAAGTTCGAGAACGGCACGCAGCTGATTTTCAGCCGCCAGGAACCTTTGCGCCAGTTATGGCTGGCAGCGGTATCCGGTGGTTTCCACTTCGATTATGACGAAGAAAGCGAGCGCTGGATGTGCGACAAGAGCGAAGAGCAGCTGGGCGAAATGCTTGAGCGCATCGTCAAGCAGCAGGCCGGTGCCGAATTCGATTTCGAGGGCCTGTAACGTCGTGACCCAGCCCGCTCCCGTCCGTCCGCCCAAGCCGCTCTACAGCAATGTCAGTCCGGCCGTGCCGTCGCCGTGCAGCGGTGTCTGTCGGCTGGATGAGCAGAAAGTCTGCCTCGGATGTTTCCGACATGTCGAAGACATCCGCGAATGGCGCTCGGCGGATGACGAGCGTCGGCGGGTGATTTGCGCGCAAGCTGTACAGCGTAAACAGGGCTCCGGGCCATGACTTGTATATTTTTTGAGCTGTGATAGTGTCCGGGTACGCCTCAACCCATCGAGGCTTGTGAAAACCCCGCCTTTTTCTGGCGGGGTTTTGCTTTTTTCGTGCAGAAGAAAGGAGTCTGCCCTGATCATGACCGCACCTTCCATCACCCTTACCCGTCTGGACGTTCAACGTCTGGAGCGCCTGATCGACAGCCTGGATGACACGTTGCCGGGCGTTATCGCGCTGCAAACCGAGCTGGATCGCGCCGATACACTGGTCGGTCACGATGAAGTGCCCGCCGATGTCGTGACCATGAATTCCCGCGTTCACTGCCGTGAAGAGAGCAGTGGCAAGGACTACCACCTGACGCTGGTGTACCCGAAGGATGCCAATGCCGACGAAGGCAAAATCTCGATTCTGGCACCGGTCGGCAGTGCGCTGCTGGGCCTGAAAGTCGGCCAGCATATTGACTGGCCTGCACCGGGCGGCAAGACCCTGAAACTGACCCTGCTGGAAGTCGAATCGCAGCCGGCCAATGGCGGCGATTACAGCGTTTGACCGCGTCTCAGACCTGCTCGAGCGCCTCGTTCAATGCGCGCTCCAGGTCGGCTTTGTAACGCAGATACAGATTGCTTGAACCCTGACCATCACCGAGCAGGCCCGACAGGTCCAGGTCGGTGATGTAGCAGCGATAGCGCTCGGTCTCGCGGCGTTGCCCGACGATTTCCCGGGCGACCACACTGAACAGTTGGTCGCCATGCTCCAGCTCTGAAAACTCCCGCTGATTGCAATACAACGTGACGTGCACCTTGCCCGGTGCGGCTTTGCCAACGATCGCCTGTACGTCATAGAACGGTTTGTTGACCGGGGTTTGCGGGGCCGGACGGGCTTCGACCCGACGCGCGCGGCCGGTACCTGAGGGCAGCAGTTGGTAATACAGGGTGTCCAGGCTCGGAGGTTGAGCGGCGTCCATGGGCTGCAAGGCGTCGCGCCGGTACTGAATCGATTGCAGGAACCGTTGCAGCGGCACCAGCAGACTTTGCTCGTCATGCCACGGCAAACGCTGGTGCCACAAGGCATTGAATTCATCGAGTACGTACAGGTCGGCCTGGTCTTCATTGATCCGGTAGAACACCTGAATGCACTCCGGCTGGCCCATGGGCAGGAGCAGCGCCAGGTCGTGATCTTCCAGTGCCATCGGGTCCAGGTGCAGCGGGCTGTAACGGGGTAATTCTTCGCCCAGGTAATCGAACAGCGCGGGCAGCGTGGCGGCGGCGACGTGTTCGACCTTGCCGGGCACCAGCTCCAGCACGTGGTAATGCTGCTGGACCTGAATCACGTAGCGATGATGGAGTTTGCTCAGCAGCAGGTTTTGCGCCGTGTCGAGGATGTCTTCGACACGCTGGGCAATGAACTGCGCGCGGTTGTGGCAGAAGCAGCGCACGCGCAACCGGGGTTGTCGCGGGCCGTCCGGCAAGTTGTTGAGGTAGTCGCGCATGCAGTCGAGCAGGGCGTGGGGGCCGTCGTAGCGGTTGACCAGTACTTCGTTCCAGCTGTTGAGCGTGACCTGATCCAGGGTCAATACCAGGTTTTCCCGAACGCCGGCGTAGCTCAGGGAGTCGGTGCGCTCGGTGGTCATCAGGATGTTCAAGTCGCGGTGGTGCTTGAGCGGGTCGACGCCGACGTTCACCAGGATCAGCACTTCGCTGGGCACGCTGGCGCGTAGCAACGGCTCTTCGGCGACAGTTGGCAGAGGCAGGGGGATGCTCTGTTGCAGGCTGCCGAGCAGGTTGAACAACTCGAACTCGCTCAAGTCGCTGCTGCCCGGGTGCAAGGCCAGGCGGGTGCTGCTGTCGATCACGCCGTTGCGGTGGCACCAGGTGAGCAGTTCGAGCAATTGGCGGCTGCGCTTGATCGGCGCGAAATGCTCCCACTCAAGCGCGGTCAAACTGCCGTTGTACAGGCCCCATTGGGTTTGCCCCGCTTCTTTTTTGTCGACCGAGTGCACCAGCGTCAGGGTGTCTTCAGCCAGGTCCGGAGCGATGCCGGGGTTGATGAATTCGACCTTGTCCGCCTTGCGTTCGAAGGCGGCATACAGGCGTCGGCCGAGCACGCTGAGATCGCGCTTGTTGATCAGGCTGACGGTTTGTTCATTACGGGCAAACTGGGTCAGGAAGCGGTAGCTGTAATTCAATTCGTTAACCAGGGCGCGGCGTTCCGAACTGACCTGCCGGACTTTCCACTGGCTGCGACTGTCGAGCAGGGCCAGTTGCCGTTGGTCCCACTTCCATTCATGGGCCAGGCGTTCGAGCAGTGAGCGTTGCCAACTCTGTGTGCGGTTGCCGCTCCCGGTCAACTTGCGATTGACCTTCAGATACAGCGCGCGACGCACCAGCTCCAAGCGCTCCGGTTCGTTGCGGGCAATCAGGTATTCCTCGATACGCCGGTAAACCACGACGTACGGGTCCAGCTCATCAAGGTCGAGCTGATCGGCAAACACCGCTTGTTTGAAGCGCAGGCTCAGGCACTGGACCCTGGGGTGTTCGCTGGCGTAAACCTCAGTCAGCAGCAGCTTGAGCACCGACTTGTAGGGCGACTCGATGCCCTTGAACAACTGCCAGAGCCCGGCACCAACGAACTCGCCGGGCGGGATAAAGGCCAGGTGCCCCAGGTCCAGTGTTTCGTCGGCGCGAATAAAACGTTTGGATAGCAGCGTGTGGGTATAGCGGTCGTAGCTTGCCTCTTCATAGACCGGCACCAGCCACCAGATGGGTGTGCGCCCGGCCAGCCAGATGGCGGTGCGATAGAACTCGTCCAGCAACAGATAGTGCTGGGTGGTGCCGCAGTCTTCCGAGCTCAACTGGTTATCGCGCTCGCCCCGCACGAAGCGCACCGGATCAATCAGGAAGAAATGCGCCTCGGCGCCTTGGCTGGCGGCCCATGCTTCAAGCAGCTGACATTTCTTGCGCAGCTCGGCCAGCTCGGTTTCGCTCAGGTCCGAGCCGTGACAAACCCACACGTCCATATCGCTTTGGTCAGCCTGGGCCAGGGTGCCGAGGCTGCCCATCAGGAACAGGCCGTGAATCGGTCGTGGCGGATTGCTGCCGTGACGTGGCTTGTAGGAAAACGAACGGGTCAGGCGCTGGGCTTCGGCGAGGACATTGGCGTCCGGCTCGTAATTCGACAGCCCGGCCGGTGTGCTGCCTGAGACGTAGCCCGGCAACAGCGGGTGATTGACGTGGAAAAACAGCGGCAGGAGGCTCAACACTCCCTGTTGACGGGGCGACAAGCCTTCCATGGCGCGTGCCATGCGGCCGTCGTTGAGCTTCAGGAAACGCGCGCGCAGCTGACTGAGAACCTTGCGGTCGATGCCTTCGTCCAGATCGGGGCGGATTTCATAGGTGCGGGTCATGTCAGCTCAAACCGGCTCGCAGGGCTCGGATGTGGGGCCTCGGAATGGGTGGCAGTTTAGCGCCTCGACCCCGGGACATTTAAGCTGATTTTATTTTTTTGGCGTCAGATTCCTACCGTATGACACCAGTAGAGAACCGAGTCTGCCCGCGGAAATCCCGTGGCAGGGGTTCCCGTGGGCGATGCGGAGGAATTCAGGCTGTTACTTCGGCATTAAGAATGGTCAGCACGGTTTGCACATTTTGCGCGGCGTCACGACCCAGGCTGGTCAGGTAACCGCCATCGGGCTGGTCAGTGAGTTCTTTTTCAAAGAGGCGTTTGGCAGCGGCAATGTGTTTCGGGGCAGCGGTCTGATGAATTTTCAGACCTTCCTGGGAACTGTCCAGGTTGAAGAGTGCGAGGACTTCCAGTTCGGCAACCAACTCAGGGGTAAGCGACATAAGGACTCCAGACTTTCTAGGAATTGGACGACAGCGCCCCTAAGGTGATCCCACTCGTGCGGCATGTCCAGTGCTCGCGACAGGGTTTTTTCGATTGGGGGCTACGATCCCCGGTGGGTGGTGTGGCGGCGGGGTGGATTGAGTGTAGTCGGGGTCTGGGGAAGGGCAGGATGGATTGGTCACAAAGTGTGAGGGAAGCAAGTCTGCAACCCTCACGGCGTTCGATTTACTTCTTTTCCGGCGGCAACTCTGGCAATGCCCGCAACGCAGCTTCGTACCATTCGGTATTGAACGCGCGGTCTTCTTCGAGGATTGCGTCGATTTCTACCGCCAAAACGTGGGCCATCAGGTTGAGGATTTCTTCTCGCTCATAGCCCACCAGGGTCAGCTTGTTGAACGTTGCCTTGGCCGCTGGCGGGTTGTCGCTTTCAATCTGGTTTTCGATGGCTTCGACCAGGGTGTTTTCGGCGAACTCTTCTTCGTCGGCATCGATATCGGTTGGCTCGCTCATGGCAGGCTCCTTGGGAAAAGGCCGCCAGTTTACCTGCATTCAGCTGCGTGATGCTGCTGGCAAGAATCACCGGAGCGTTCTATAAACAGGCACTGCCCACCCCGCACGGCCTGGAGGCTTTGTGATGCTTAAGCTTTACGGATTTTCTGTCAGTAACTACTACAACATGGTGAAGCTGGCGCTGCTCGAAAAGGGACTGCCGTTCGAAGAGGTGCCGTTCTACGGCGGCCAAACGCTCGAAGCGCTGGCCATCAGCCCCCGCGGCAAGGTGCCGGTGCTGGGGGTGGAGCAGGGTTTCATCAATGAAACCAGTGTGATTCTCGAATACATCGAGCAAAGCCAGAAGGGTACGCCGCTGCTGCCGGCTGATCCTTTGGAGCGTGCACAGGTGCTGGCGCTGGCCAAGGAGATCGAGTTGTACATCGAGTTGCCCGGGCGGGCCTGCTACCCGGAAGCGTTTTTCGGCATGACGCTGCCTGACGCGATCAAGGAAAAGACCAGGACCGAATTGCTGCTGGGGATTGCGTCACTGGGCAGGCACGGCAAATTCAGCCCTTACGTGGCGGGCGAAAGCCTGAGCGTGGCGGATTTGTATTTCCTGTACAGCGTGCCATTGGCTTGTGGGGTCGCCAAGAAGCTGTTTGACATCGATCTGTTGGCCGAGCTGCCAGCGGCCAAGGCGCTGTTGCAGCGACTGGAGCAGAATCCGAACGTACAGCGGATTGCAGCGGACAAGGAAGCGGCGATGCCGGCATTCATGGCAATGGTCGCCGCCAAAAAGTAAAACTTGCGGGGGGCGGCCAGAGTGTCAGGCGATTCGCAATCTTCTGACTCATATGGCCTCCGTCCTTGTAGGACAGCACCTTCAGGTGTGTTCGTCGTAAGCGGTAATAACCGAAGCCTTCCCGGATTCGGGACAGTGTTTACCTTGAGCATCAGATCGTTTTTCGATCAATCAACCACACGGTCAAGGAGACCCGGTGATGCTCAAACTTTACGGTTTTGCGGCAAGTAACTACTTCAACATGGTCAAACTGGCGCTGCTGGAAAAAGGCGTAGCTTTCGAAACCGTGCCTTTTCACGGCTGCCAGAATCCGCAGATCCTCTCGGTCAGTCCTCGGGGAAAAGTACCGGTTCTGGAAACCGGGCAGGGTTTTCTCAGCGAGACCGATGCCATCCTCGATTTCATCGAGGAGACTCAGGCAGGCGCTCCGTTGCTGCCGACAGACCCGTTTGCCCGCGCCACTGTTCGGGCGCTGGCCAAAGAAATCGAGCTGTACATCGAGCTGCCGGCGAGGGTGTGTTACGTCGAGGTGTTTTTCGGTGGGCGGCCGACGCCCGAGGCGCTGAGGGCCAAGGCCGAGCGGGATTTGATCAAGGGTTTTACAGCGTTGAAGCATCGGTCGCGGTTTGCGCCTTATGTGGCGGGGGAGCACTTCACTGTGGCCGATTTGTATTTTCTCTACAGTGTCGACCTTGCCGTAGACGTCGGGCAGCGCCTGTTCGGCATCGACTTTCTCTCTGGCATGCCAGGTGCCAAGGCGTTGCTGGAGCGCCTGGCGGAGAATCCGAATGTGCAAAAGGTCGCTGCCGACAGGCGTGCCGAGGCACCAGCGTTTCTGGAACGCGTGCGGGCCGTGGGGAATTCGGCTCGATGAAAGAGCGAGTCCGGTGGTTATAGCCACCGGGCTCAGGTGTCGCTTTTGGCTTAACGGCTGGCGAGCAGGGCCTGACCGCGAGCCACGGCGGCCTTGACCTGCGCCGGCGCAGTGCCGCCGATGTGGTTACGGGCATTGACCGAGCCTTCCAGGGTCAGCACGGCGAACACGTCCTGGTCGATCTGGTCGCTGAACTTGCGCAGTTCTTCCAGGCTCATTTCCGCCAGATCCTTGCCACTTTCCACGCCGTACTTCACGGCATGGCCAACGATTTCGTGGCAATCACGGAACGGCAGGCCACGGCGCACCAGGTAATCGGCCAGGTCGGTGGCGGTGGAGAAACCGCGCAGGGCCGCTTCGCGCATCATCGCGTGCTTGGGCTTGATCGCCGGGATCATGTCGGCGAAGGCGCGCAGCGAGTCGCGCAGGGTGTCGGCGGCGTCGAACAGCGGCTCCTTGTCTTCCTGGTTGTCCTTGTTGTAGGCCAGTGGTTGGCCTTTCATCAGGGTCAGCAGGCCCATCAGCGCACCGAATACACGGCCGGTCTTGCCACGCACCAACTCCGGCACGTCCGGATTTTTCTTTTGCGGCATGATCGAGCTGCCGGTGCAGAAGCGGTCTGGCAAATCGATGAACTGGAACTGCGCGCTGGTCCACAGCACCAGTTCTTCGGAGAAACGCGAGAGGTGCATCATCGCGATGCTGGCGGCCGAGCAGAATTCGATGGCGAAATCGCGATCGGACACGTTGTCCAGCGAGTTGCCGCCGACGGCGTCGAAGCCCAACAGTTGTGCGGTGTATTCGCGGTCGATCGGGTAGGTGGTGCCCGCCAGCGCAGCGCTGCCCAGTGGCATGCGGTTGGTACGCTTGCGGCAGTCGACCAGACGCTCGTAGTCGCGGCTGAGCATTTCGAACCAGGCCAGCATGTGGTGCCCGAAAGTCACCGGTTGCGCGGTTTGCAGGTGGGTGAAGCCCGGCATGATGCTGCCCGCTTCGCGCTCGGCCTGTTCCAGCAAGCCTTTTTGCAGGCGGGTGATTTCGCTCAGGATCAGGTCGATTTCGTCACGCAGCCACAGGCGGATGTCGGTGGCGACCTGGTCGTTACGGCTGCGGCCGGTGTGCAGCTTTTTACCGGTTACGCCGATGCGGTCGGTCAGGCGCGCCTCGATGTTCATGTGCACGTCTTCGAGGTCCACGCGCCAGTCGAACTGGCCGGCCTCGATTTCACCCTGGATGGTCTTCAGGCCATCGGTGATGCTGTCGCGCTCGGCATCGGTCAGCACGCCGACCTTGGCCAGCATGGTGGCATGGGCGATCGAACCCATGATGTCGTGGCGATACAGGCGCTGGTCGAAGGTGACGGAGGCGGTGAAGCGGGCGACGAAGGCGTCGACGGGTTCACTGAAGCGGCCGCCCCAGGACTGATTGGTCTTGTCAGTGCTCATGAATTCGCTCGTATCGGCTGAAGAAAAATGGCGTTGAAAGCTGGCGCGGATAATAACAGGGTTGCCAATCCTGTCGCTGACACTGGTCGACTGGTTTTTGCAGCGTGCGTCACGCCCAAGGCGGCGTCTCAACATTTTGCACAATGATATTTCCCATTTGAGCAATATCGCTCCGGCAACCGTCTACAGTTGGTCAGTAGGAACAGTGCACTTCTTGGTGCAACCGCTGACTATAAGAAGAGGGGGGTGTTCATATTGCGTATCAGCAAACCCTGTGGCGATGTGTCGCCAAAGCGGGCCTGGGCCGCTAATCGCCCGGCAGATGAAAATTTAGCTGCCCGACCAGCGGCACTTTTTGACGCTCGCGCTAGTCTTAGCGTGGATCGCGGTGACGGACGTCACTTCACCTGTCTACGCTATCCTTGTGCGAGACTCACGCAGGAATCCAGCGCAATATGAATGTCCTGATCGTTGATGACGACCCCCTTGCCCGCGAGCGCCTGAGCCGAATGGTTGGCGAACTCGAGGGATACAGTGTCCTGGAGCCCAGCGCCACGAACGGCGAAGAAGCGTTGGCACTGATCGACAGCCACAAGCCGGATATCGTGCTGCTCGATATCCGCATGCCAGGCCTCGATGGCCTGCAAGTGGCCGCGCGATTGTGCGAACGCGAAACCCCGCCCGCCGTGGTGTTTTGCACCGGGCCCGATGAATTTGCCGTGGAAGCCTTACAGGCCAGTGCCGTAGGCTATCTGGTGAAACCTGTGAGAACTGAACATCTACATGACGCGTTAAAAAAAGCCGAACGCCCCAATCGTGTTCAGCTGTCGGCCCTGACCCGTCCGGCCGCCGAAAGTGGCAGTGGCCCCCGCAGCCATATCAGCGCCCGCACCCGTAAAGGGATCGAGCTGATTCCGCTGGATCAAGTGGTCTACTTTATTGCCGATCACAAATACGTGACCTTGCGCCACGAAGCCGGCGAAGTGTTGCTCGATGAACCGCTCAAGGCCCTTGAAGACGAATTCGGTGACCGCTTCGTGCGCATCCACCGCAATGCACTGGTCGCCCGCGAGCGCATCGAACGCTTGCAACGAACGCCTCTGGGGCATTTTCAGCTGTTCCTCAAAGGCTTGAACGGCGATGCATTGATCGTCAGTCGGCGTCATGTGGCCGGCGTACGGAAAATGATGCAACAGCTTTAATTCGCTGCTCGCAGACGAATCTCACACCCGATTGCCGGACATCCGGGGCCAGGGAGGCCGAGTAGTTTCTGATACAAGTCAAAGTGGATTTGGCTGAGCTGTTATTATCCGCCGTATCTATTCAGTACGGATTGATCCATGTCCTCTCGCCAAATCCGCATCGCCACCCGCAAAAGTGCTCTCGCCCTGTGGCAGGCCGAATACGTCAAAGCCCGTCTGGAGGAGGCCCACCCCGGTCTGCTCGTGACCTTGGTGCCCATGGTCAGTCGCGGCGACAAGCTGCTCGATTCGCCGCTGTCGAAAATCGGCGGCAAGGGCCTGTTCGTCAAGGAACTGGAAACCGCGCTGCTGGAAAACGAAGCCGACATCGCCGTGCATTCCATGAAAGACGTGCCGATGGACTTCCCCGAAGGGCTCGGCCTGTTCTGCATCTGCGAGCGCGAAGATCCGCGTGACGCTTTTGTCTCCAATACCTACGCCAGCCTCGATGAGTTGCCGCAAGGCAGCATCGTCGGCACGTCGAGCCTGCGTCGCCAGGCCCAGTTGTTGACCCGTCGCCCGGATCTGGAAATCCGTTTCCTGCGCGGCAACGTCAACACCCGTCTGGCCAAGCTGGATGCGGGCGAGTACGACGCGATTATTCTCGCCGCCGCCGGTTTGATTCGGCTGGGGTTTGAAGATCGCATCACCTCGGCCATCAGCGTCGACGACAGCCTGCCGGCCGGCGGCCAGGGCGCAGTGGGGATTGAATGTCGCACCGCCGACAGCGAAATTCACGCGCTGCTGGCGCCGCTGCACCATCAGGACACCGCGACTCGCGTGACTGCCGAACGTGCTCTCAACAAACATCTGAATGGCGGTTGCCAGGTGCCAATCGCCTGCTACGCCGTGCTTGAGGGCGAGCAGGTCTGGTTGCGTGGCCTGGTGGGCGAACCGAGCGGCGGCCTGCTGCTCAGTGCCCAGGCGCGCGCGCCGCGTGGCGAGGCTGAAGCTTTGGGTGTGCAAGTGGCCGAAGACCTTTTGAGCCAGGGTGCCGCCGATATTCTCAAAGCGGTCTATGGCGAGGCAGGTCACGAGTGACGGGCTGGCGCCTGCTGCTGACGCGTCCGGCGGATGAGTCGGCAGCGCTGAGCGGAGTCTTGGCCGAGCAGGGCGTTTTCAGCAGCAGCCTGCCGCTTTTGGACATAGCGCCGATACCGGCCTCTGAGACAATGTGCGACGTGATCCGCGATCTGGATCGCTATTGCGCCGTGATCGTGGTCAGCAAACCTGCCGCGCGAATCGGCGTTGAACTGCTTGACCGGATCGGCCTGCAACCGCGAGGTGTGAAGTGGTTCAGTGTCGGTGCGGCCACCGCGCAAATCCTCGAGGATAGCGGTCTGGATGTGAGCTTTCCCGAAGGCGGCGATGACAGTGAAGCCTTGCTTGAATTGCCCGGGTTGCGCGAGGCTGTCGCCCGGCCTGATCCGCGTGTACTGATTTTGCGCGGCGAGGGCGGGCGCGGACTGCTGGCCGAGCGCTTGCGCGAGCGAGGTGCTAGTGTCGAGTATCTGGAGTTGTACCGTCGCGAGCTGCCGCAATACCCGCCGGCAACATTGGCGCAGCGGATTGAAGCGGAACGCCTGAACGCACTGGTGGTCAGCAGTGGACAAGGTTTTGAGCACCTGCATCGATTGGCGGGTGATGCCTGGCCGCAATTGGCGCGGTTGCCGTTGTTTGTACCAAGCCCCAGGGTCGCCGAGCTGGCACGTGCCGCCGGGGCCATAACAGTTGTGGATTGTCGTGGTGCGAGCGCCGCGGCTTTGCTGACGGCGTTACGGGAGCATCCCGAACCCGTTCTCTAATGCAAAGGATGGATACGTGAGCGAAACAGCCTTGCCTAAAAATGACTCGCGACCTGTGATTGATGCGCCGGTTGATGTGCCTGTTGATGAAGCGCTACCTCCACCTGCTGCCGGGCAGCGTCGAGGCAATGGGCTGGCAATCGTCGCGCTACTGCTGGGCGCCGCCGGTGTTGCGGTGGGCGGTTGGGGTGTCTGGCAGGTGCGCCATCTGCAAGCGACCAACCAGCAGCAGTTGAGCCAGGTGCAGGCGTTGAGCGACGAGGCGCAAAGTCTGAAGCTCAATGAGCAACGCTTGAGCGCACGTCTTGAACAACTGCCCGGCGCCGACGTGCTGGAAGAGCGCAGCCGTCTGGTGAACCAGTTGCAGGGTGATCAGCAGCGACTCAATCAACGTCTGGAAACCGTCCTCGGCGCCAGCCGCAAGGATTGGCGTCTGGCCGAGGCCGAGCACTTGTTGCGTCTGGCCAGCCTGCGACTGTCGGCATTGCAGGACATCAGCAGTGCCCAGGCACTGGTGCAGGGCGCCGATGAAATTCTCCGTGAGCAGAATGATCCGGGCTCTTTTGCCGCTCGCGAGCAAGTGGCCAAGACCTTGGTGGCCTTGCGCAGCACCGAGCAGCCGGATCGCACCGGTTTGTTCCTGCGGCTGGGCGCGCTGCGTGATCAAGTCATCAGCCTCACCGAGTTGGCACCCGAGTACAAGGACCGCGGCGAGTCGCTGCTGGGCCTGACCGCCGATGGCGATGGCGCCAGCCGTTGGGCGCAATGGTGGGACCAGATTTCGCGCTACATCCGCATCGATTTCAACGCTGACAAAAATGTCCGTCCACTGCTGGCCGGGCAGAGCCTGAGCCAAGTGCGCCTGGCGCTAAGCCTCGCGCTGGAACAGGCGCAATGGGCCGCGCTTAACGGTCAGGCCGCGGTTTACACCCAGGCGCTGGATGAGGCGCGGGATGTGCTCAAGGGCAACTTCAACCCGGACAACCCGCAGAGCAAAGTGATGCTTGAGCAAGTGGCCGAGCTGAGCAAGCAACCGGTCACGGTGGTGACCCCGGATCTGACTGGCACGCTGAGCGCGGTACAGGGGTATCTAGAACGGCGTAACGTCAATGCTGAAGACTCGATCAAGCCGCTGGCCAAACCTGTCACCCAGGAGGCCACGCCATGAAGCGCCTCTATGTGATCGTGTTTCTGGTCATCGCCGCTGCGGCTGCGCTGGGGCTGGCGATCGCCGAGCATTCCGGTTACGTGCTGATCGCCTACAAGAGCTTCCGCTTCGAATCGAGCCTGTGGGCAACGTTGGCGTTGGTGGCGGTACTCTGGCTGGTGTTCTGGGGCATCAAGGCGTTGATCGAGCTGGTGACGACCTCCGGTGGTGTGGTCAATCCCTGGTCGCGGCGTAATCGCAGTCGCCGGGTACAAGTGGCGATCGAACATGGTCAACTGGACCTGGCCGAAGGTCGCTGGGCCAGTGCACAGCGTCATTTGCAGCGTGCTGCGGAAGCCGAACGTCAACCGTTGCTGTACTACCTCGGTGCTGCGCGTGCGGCGAACGAACAAGGACATTACGAGGAAAGCGACAACCTGCTGGAGCGTGCACTGGAGCGTCAGCCTCAGGCGGAATTGGCGATTGCCTTGAACCATGCGCAATTGCAAACCGATCGCGGCGATGTCGACGGCGCCCTGTCGACCCTGCAAGCGATGCACGAGCGTCATCCTCATAACGCTCAGACCCTGCGTCAGTTGCAGCGCCTGCACCAACAACGCGGCGATTGGTCGGCGGTGATCCGACTGCTACCCGAATTGCGTAAGGATAAAGTCCTGCCCAAGGCCGAACTGGCCGAGCTGGAGCGCCGTGCCTGGGGTGAGAACTTGTCCCTGGCTGTGCATCAGGAAGCGGACGGCAGCGTTGGCTTGCAAGCGCTTGAGCACGCTTGGCAGCAACTGACGTCTGCTCAACGCCAAGAGCCGCAACTGGTACTGGCCTATGCCGAACAACTGCGCCAGTTGGGCGCTCAGGCCGAAGCCGAAGAGATCTTGCGCAATGCGCTCAAGCGCAACTACGACAGCCATCTCGCACGCCTCTACGGATTGGTGCGCGGCAGTGATCCGGCGCGCCAGCTGCAACTCGCCGAAGGCTGGCTCAAGGATCATCCTGCTGATCCGAGTCTGTTGCTGACCCTGGGGCGCCTGTGCCTGCAAACCAGCCTGTGGGGCAAGGCCCGGGACTATCTGGAAAGCAGCCTGCGTGTGCAGCGTAATCCGGAAGCCTGCGCCGAACTGGCTCGGCTGCTGGCGCAAATGGGCGACACTGAACGCAGCAATCAGCTGTTTCAGGAAGGCCTGGGCTTGTTGGATGAGCGCTTGCTGGCCGCACCGCTACCGGTGCCGGTAAACGCTTGATAGCTGCACTTGTAGCAGCTGACGCAGCCTGCGCCAGCTGCTACAGGACGCAGTGTGGAAGTGGCGAAAGTCACTCTGTTTTTTGCCTTCCTATCGCATCTTAAGCAAAGTCCTACAAGGGACTACACCTGATCCTCTGGCGTCTGTCGGGAATTCCCTACGTCCCTGCTGAAGTGTCGCTGCGGACCTGCCTTGAAAGGCTGGCGCGCTTTCCTCTACCGTAGCCGTCGGTCCTTAATTGTCACGGAAAAGCCATGTCTTTGGCCTGCTCACGCTCCTTGTTTTTCACGGTTTTCGTTACGTGCACCCTGGTCCTGGGCGCGTCCTACTATCTGGAATATGCCGTCGGCCTCACGCCCTGTGGCTTGTGCCTGTTGCAACGGGTTTGCCTGGCGTTGCTGACCGGTGTCTGCCTGCTGGCTGCCGTGCAGGGGCCTGGTCAGCTCGGTGCTTTCCTGTATTGGTTGTCGGGCCTGCTCTGTAGCCTGGCGGGTACGGTCACGGCGTGGCGGCAGGTGTTGTTGCAAAGTGACCCGGTGCATCAACTGTCGGCCTGCGCGCCGAATCTGACAGAGCCGTTCGCCAACGCGCCGTGGATGTGTGTCATGCAGCAGATGTTCAAAGGCACTGTCGACTGCGTGGAGATCACCTGGACACTGTTCGATCTGAGCATTCCAGAGTGGAGTCTGCTGTTCTTCGTCGCGATGATGATTCTGTGTGTTTATCAGCTGTTGCGCCTTGTCTGGAGCGCTTTGCAACGACCGCTCAGCGGCGAGTCGTCGCACCGGGCCTTTGTGCGTGATTAAACACTTGTATGAACTTTATCGCGTGCGTACCTTGAAGCCACAGTCGTGCGGGCATAATCTGGCCCGCACGTGTCATTGGAATTCTGTTGCTCGATGACGCTCTGTCCGACCGCCCATTACAAGAGGCGAGCGGGCATAGAGCAGCTGACCCACAAGGGAAGAGAGATCACCATGCTCGAAAGTTGTCAGAATGCTCAGGAACGCTGGGGTGGAGTGCACCTGCTGATCGATCGCTGGTTGCAGGAGCGACACGAACTGATCGGGGCTTATGATGATCTCGGCGCAAAGCCTGAAGCGTTGGGCGAGAACCGAAAGCCTTTGCAGGAGTTCTGCGGCGTGCTGGTCGATTACGTCTCCGCCGGGCACTTCGAGATCTATGAGCAGCTGACGGGGGAGGCCAAGGCCTTCAACGACAAGCGAGGCCTGGAACTCGCCGAGACTATCTACCCGCGCATCGACGTCATCACCGAGAAACTTCTCGCGTTCAACGACCTGTGCGATGAAGGAAAGTGTGTCGCAGAGAAGTTCAAGGAGCTCGGCGGCCTGTTGCATGAGCGCTTCGAACTGGAAGACTGCCTGATCGAAGTGCTGCACACTGCGCACAAGGAAGCCGATCCGGTCCAGGCTTGAAGCGCTTCCCGCAAGATCCCGAAACGGCGTGCCAAGGCACGCCGTTTTTCATTCTGCTTTCAACCGTTAGCGCCGCGTAACTCGACCTCGAACACCAGAGGTGTGAAAGGCGCGATCAGGTCGCCGGCACCTTCGGCGCCATAGGCTTGCGACGAAGGAATCACCAGCCGCCATTTTGCGCCCACCGGCATTTGCTGTAATGCACTGCGCCAGCCGCTGATTACGCTGTCGAGACTGAACCACTGTGGCTGACTGTTTTGGTCGAACACAGTGCCGTCGGGAAGGCGCCCGATGTATAGCACCTGAACTTTTCCGTTCGGTCCGGCCTTGACGCCATTACCGGGTACCAACTCGGTCAGCAGAATTCCATCAGCCAGTTCGCGAACACCGGGCTTGGCTTTTTCCTCGGTGAGAAAACGTTTTTCGTTTTCCAGCGCCAACTCGCTTTGCGGTGCAGGTGATTGCATGGCAACCCGGGCTTCGTGCTCGGTGAGAATCTGCTCGATCTGCTCGTCTTTCAACGCCAGTGGCTTGCCTTGGTAAGCCTGCTGCAAACCTTCGACCAGCGCTTTGAGTTGCAGGTCGGGAACCTCCTGGCGCAGGCGTTCGCCGAGGCTCGCTCCCAAGCTGTAAGCAAGATCGTGGGCGTCATTTTCCGGGGTTTTTTCAGCGGCCTGAGCCACGGAAAAAATTACGCACAGCGACAAAAAAAGGTAGCGCGACATGGGCACTCTCCAGCCTGAGATGCGGGCGATTATGCCAGTGTGAATGCCCACAAAGGTGAACTGCTTTTTGCGTCGACGAAGAAGATTTTCGTTCGTTTGCAACGCACCGCTTTCGATAGTGTCAACATGCCCTAGCGGCGGTTGCAGCAGAGGTCTAGTATGAGCCGCAACTCACTTCAGCCAGGAGGTAAACCATGTCGGCCACCAAGAAGCCAGTAAACACTCCGTTGCACCTGCTCCAACAACTCTCGAGCAGCCTGCTCGAGCATCTGGAAACCGCTTGTTCCGAAGCCTTGGCTGATGCTGAAAAACTGCTCGCCAAGTTGGAAAAACAGCGCGGAAAAGCGCAGGAAAAATTGCATAAATCCCGCACCAAATTGCAGGACGCTGCGGCGGCCGGCAAGGCCAAGGCACAAGCCAAAGCCAAGGACGGAGTGACAGAACTCGAAGACCTGCTTGATGCTCTCAAAGAGCGTCAGTCGGACACTCGTGGCTACATCCTGCAACTCAAGCGCGACGCTCAGGAAAGCCTGAAACTGGCCCAAGGCGTTGGTCGTGTTCAAGAGGCTGTCGGCAAGGCGTTGTCCCTGCGTGCGGCCAAGTCTGCTGCGGCCCCTGCGAAGAAAGCCGCTGCCAAACCGGCTGCTGCCAAAGCACCGGCCAAGCCTGCCGCCAAACCGGTTGCCAAAGCACCGGTGAAAGCCGCAGCCAAGGCTGTTGCGAAACCTGCCGCTAAAACGGCTGCTGCGAAGCCTGTCGCCGCCAAACCTGCTGCCGCAAAAACAGCAACTGCCAAACTTGCCGCGGCGAAAACTGCAGCAGCAAAACCAGCAGCAAAACCAGCCGTAAGAACTGCCGCTAAACCAGCTGCAAAACCTGCTGCCAGAACCGCTGCGGCGAAGCCTGCTGCCAAGCCGGCCGCCAAACCTGTTGCAGCCAAAACCGCAGCCAAGCCCGCGGCAAAACCTGCAGCGAAAGCAGCGACTAAACCAGCTGCAAAACCGGCCGCTAAAACCGCTGCTGCGAAACCTGCCACTGCCGCCAAACCGGCAACTGCCAGCGCCGCGAAAACTGCCGCAGCCAAACCCGCTGCCAAGCCAGTCACTGCCAAGCCTGCTGCAAAACCAGCGGCCAAACCTGCTGCTAAACCAGCAGCCAAACCGGCAGTGAAAAAACCGGTTGTTGCCAAGCCAGCGACTGCCCCTGTTGCCAAACCGGCTACCCCAGCCGCAGCACCTGCTTCGACAGCTTCCACCTCGACAACTACGCCAGCTCCAACGCCGGCCACCGTTTCGAGCGCAGCAACCTCCACCCCAACCAGCGCTTCCTAAGTGCCGGTTACCGCGACGCGCAGCTGATGCAGCGCGTCGCGGTCGAGGTGGGCGGCGTCTGCCGCCACACCTTCCAGCCAGGCCGATAGATCGGTCTTCTCTTCTTGCGGCCAGTTCTGTGCCGATCGTTCCAGTCGCTGTAACAGATGCCGCTCGGCTTCCAGCTCCAGCGTCTTCACTTGCTCACGCAACTTGCTCAGCTCGCCATCCTTCGTGGCGGCGTCTTTCCATTGCATGCGCAGTGCCCGCAACGGTCGCACGACTTCAGCGTCCCAGGACGTGGTCTCACTGCGAAGTTGCTGCAAGCGTTGTTCGTTGCAGGCGATGCCTCGTTGGCCAAGCCATGCCGCGCAAAGCAGCAGACACACATTGACCCCCGTCGACTGTAATTGCAGGCACGCCGGCTCGACGCCCGGCTTGGCGTAAGTGCTGAGGGAAAAGCTCCACAGGTCAGAGGACATAGTGCTACTCGCGCCAGTTGCGAGCGAAGCTGGTAGACTCCGCCGCCATTATGATTCGACTTCAGAACCTGACTTTACAGCGTGGCCCGCAACGTCTGCTAGAAGACGCCGAGCTGACCCTGCACGCCGGCCAGAAAGCCGGCCTGATCGGTGCCAACGGCGCCGGCAAATCGAGCTTGTTCGCCTTGCTTCGGGGCGAACTGCACCCGGACTCGGGTGATTGCTTCCTGCCGGCCGACTGGCGTATCGCCCACATGCGCCAGGAAGTCGACACCCTCGAACGCCTGGCGGTCGACTACGTGCTTGATGGCGACCTGCGTCTGCGCCAGGTGCAACGCGACCTCGCGGCAGCCGAAGCGGCCCATGACGGTGCCGCACAGGCCCGCCTGCACTCCGAGCTCGACAGCGCCGACGGTTACACCGCCGACGCCCGGGCGCGCAAGTTGCTGGCCGGCCTGGGCTTCACCAACGAGCAGATGGACCGTCAGGTCGGGGACTTCTCCGGTGGCTGGCGGATGCGTCTGAACCTGGCGCAGGCCTTGATGTGCCCATCGGACCTGTTGCTGCTCGACGAACCGACCAACCACTTGGACCTCGACGCCATCATCTGGCTCGAAGAATGGCTCAAAAGCTATCCTGGCACCTTGATGCTGATTTCCCACGACCGGGACTTCCTCGATGCCGTGGTCGATCACGTCGCGCACGTCGATCAGCGCAAGATCACCCTCTATCGCGGTGGCTACAGCGCCTTCGAACGTGCCCGTGCCGAACGCCTGGCCCAGCAACAGCAGGCCTTTGAGAAGCAGCAGGCGCAACGTGCGCACATGGAAAGCTACATCGCCCGCTTCAAGGCCCAAGCCACCAAGGCCCGCCAGGCCCAGAGCCGGATCAAGGCGCTGGAGCGGATGGAAGAACTGACCGCGGCCCACGTCGATTCGCCATTTGATTTTGTTTTCCGCGAATCGCAGAAAATCTCCAGCCCGCTGATTGACCTGTCCGATGCCCGCTTGGGTTACGGCGACAAAGCCGTGCTCGAGAAGGTCAAGCTGCAACTGACCCCAGGTGCGCGGATTGGCTTGCTCGGTCCGAACGGTGCCGGTAAGTCGACCCTGATCAAGAACCTCGCCGGTGAGCTGTCGCCATTGGCCGGTCGCTTGACCCGTGGCGAGAACACCGTCGTGGGTTACTTCGCCCAGCATCAGCTCGACTCGCTGGATTCCAAGGCCAGCCCGTTGCTGCACTTGCAACGTCTGGCACCGACCGAGCGCGAGCAGACCCTGCGCGACTTCCTGGGTGGTTTCGACTTCCGGGGTGCGCGAATCGACGAGCCGGTGCTGAATTTCTCCGGTGGCGAGAAAGCGCGTCTGGCGCTGGCGTTGATCGCCTGGGATCGGCCGAACCTGCTGTTGCTCGACGAACCGACCAACCACCTGGACCTGGAAATGCGCCTCGCGCTGACCATGGCCCTGCAGGAATTCAGCGGTGCGGTATTGGTGGTTTCCCACGACCGTCATTTGCTCAAGAGCACCACCGATAATTTCTATCTGGTGGCGGACGGCAAGGTCGAGGAATTCGACGGCGATCTTGAAGACTACACCCGCTGGCTGGTGGAGTATCGCCAGCGTAATGCACCGGTTAGCAACACGCCGGTCAACCCGGACAAGACCGACAAGAAAGCCCAGCGTCAGGCCGCTGCTGCGTTGCGTCAGCAACTGGCGCCGCACAAACGCGAAGCGGAAAAGCTCGAAGCCGAACTGGGCAAGCTGCACGAGAAACTGGCGAAGATCGATACCAGCCTCGGTGACAGTGACCTCTACGAGCCGGCGCGCAAGAACGACCTGCGTGACCTACTGGCCGAGCAGGCCAAGCTGAAGGTGCGTGAAGCGGAGCTGGAAGAAGCCTGGATGGAAGCGTTGGAACTGCTGGAAAGCATGCAGGCGGAGCTGGAGGCGCTGTCCTGATGGACGCTTTCAAGCTGCCGCTGCCGGCGGTGTGGGTCGAGCCGATCTGGCTCGGCGTGCAGATTCTGATGATCCTGCTGGCCGGTTACGTCGCCCAGCGTTTCATCGCCAAATGCCTGACCCGCCTCGGTGAGCGCTACCCGTTTCCGCCGCAGCTGCTGATGCCGCTTCGTGGCGGCCTGCGCTGGCTAGTCATGGGCAGTGCGCTGATTTTCGTACTGGA
The DNA here is from genome assembly GCF_048565165.1 of Pseudomonas sp. NFX224. Lineage (NCBI taxonomy): Bacteria > Pseudomonadati > Pseudomonadota > Gammaproteobacteria > Pseudomonadales > Pseudomonadaceae > Pseudomonas > Pseudomonas sp. NFX224. Next base: position 3,265,625 of record NZ_CP183416.1, read on the forward strand.
GCGCCTTGGTGTGTCGGCGACGGTGCTCTGGACCGCGTTGTCCGGGTTTGTCGCCGTCGCGGCGGTGGCGTTTTTCGCCATGTGGAGCGTGCTCTCCAATCTGCTGTGCGCGATCCTGATTTTCACCGTCGGCCCGTTTCGCATCGGTGATGTGGTCGAGTTGGTGGACACCACCGACAAGCCTGGCGTCAAAGGTCGGGTAGTGGCGATCAATCTGCTCTACACCACGTTAATTGAGGCTGAAGAGCTGGGCACCGGCAGCGCCATGGTGCAAGTGCCCAATAACCTGTTCTTCCAGCGCTCGGTGCGGCGCTGGCGCGGGACGGACGTTTTCCCGTCGAGCGGCTTTGAGAAGTAGGCGCAATCGCTGCTCGACAGTCGCCATCTCCTACAAAAAATCGGTAGTCACCGGCCCAAAGCCGCATTAGCTTAGACGTCTGTCACGAGTCTGAGTCGAGGTGTGCAATGGAGCTTCAAACATGGCTGGCGTTTTTTGCCGCCTGCTGGGTGATCAGTTTGTCCCCAGGCGCCGGCGCCATTGCGTCGATGTCCAGCGGTCTGCAATACGGTTTCTGGCGCGGTTACTGGAACGCCCTGGGCCTGCAATTGGGCCTTGCGGTGCAGATCGCCATTGTCGGCGCCGGTGTGGGCGCGATTCTCACAGCGTCGGCTACAGCCTTCTATGCGATCAAATGGTTCGGTGTGGCGTACTTGGTCTATCTCGCCATCAAGCAATGGCGCGCGCTGCCCAGCGACATGAGCGATGACGCGGCCGTGCGCCAGATCGGCAAGCCAATGGCCCTGGTGTTCCGTGGTTTCCTGGTGAACATCAGCAACCCCAAGGCACTGGTGTTCATGCTCGCGGTGTTGCCGCAGTTCATCGACCCGCATGCGCCACTGCTGATCCAGTACGTGATCATCGGTGTGACCATGATCTGCGTCGATCTGATCGTCATGGCCGGGTACACCGGGCTGGCGTCCAAGGTGCTGCGCTTGTTGCGCACGCCGAAACAGCAGAAGCGCATGAACCGCACTTTTGCCGGCCTGTTCATCGGCGCGGCGGCGTTCATGGCTACGTTGCGTAAAGCGGCGGTTTAAAAGCGTCAGGCACAAAAAAGGCGACCTTTTCAGGTCGCCTTTTTCATTTCGGGTATCAGCGCAAAATGACCGGTGCGGTATCCGCCGGCAGGTTGTTGCGCAATGGGGCCTGCCCAGGTTGCTCGTAACCGCCGCCGAGCTGTTGGCTCAATTGTGCCGCTACGTCCTCACCCAGCGCCTTGGACACCTCGCGCACGACGCGCGGGCGGTTCAGGGAGACTTTGATGTCGCGACCGTTTACCAGCTTGGTGTCCTGACCTTCGCCCATCGCCGTGAAGGCCGAGGTGATTTCGTAGGTACGGGTATTGATCAGGCTGAAGTCCGCCACCAGTGTCAGTCCCAGCACCGCGGAATGACTGTCGGTGTTGGCCAGTTCGGTAACGTCGCGGGTGAAGTCGATGTCCGACACCGTGCCGAACAGTACGTAATCAGCACCCTTGAAGTTGCCAGCCTTGATGCGCTTGATCACATCGTAGATGTCACCCTTGGACGAGGCCGTGTATGGCGTGCCCTGCACCAGCTGGAACATGCCGGTGCGAAGGATCTCGCCCTTGATGTCACCGGTGAATTTACGCAGCTCGGCTTGTTCGATGTAGCTGGTGGTGGCTTCGATCTCGTTGTAGTTCGACGACCCGCTGGCACCGTATTCACTGTGGTTGTAGTTGGTCTGGGCCGAGACGATGTGGATGTACTGTTCCACCCGCTCTTGATACGCCAGGTCCGTCACCGCGACCTTTGGGGCTGCCTGCACGCCGAACGCATAGGCCAGGGCCATCAAGCCAATCCATGCGCGCATTGATTAACGCTCCGTGGTCTTGCGGATCTCTTTTTCGTCCATCCACTCGGCCAGACCGCTTTCAACGTCGATCAGTTGCAGGCTGAATTTGTAGAAGACGTCCTTGTAGTCGCTGCTGCGCTTGACGATCGAGCTGATCGAACCTTCGAGACGGTACTGGGCGGCGATCATGTTGCCGGTCTTGGCCACGGTGCTTTTCTTGTACAGACCGCTCTGGTTTTGCAGCTTGAGCTGATCAACCTGGCTCTGCATCTGGGTGTTGTCGCTGGCGAAGCGGGCGGTGCCGGTCTTCATCAGTTGGGTCTTGATGCTGGTGGTGATTTCGCGGGTATCGATGTACTCGCTGGTCTTGTTCTTCACGTCATAGACCTGCACCACCGGACGGCCTTGCAGAATGCCGGACTGGGCCAGGGAGCGGGTCATGGTTTCGGCGATCATTTGCAGATCGGTCGAGCCGAATTCGTTGGTCACGGTTTCAACCGCTTTGGTATCGCCGTAGCTGATGTTCTTGCTGCCCAGGGTTGGCGAGGTATTGGCGCAACCACTGGCGAGCAGGGCGATGACAGCGATGAAAGAAAAGCGTGCAAACATGGGAGTGCTCTCTGAAACGGGAATAGGGTGTCGTGCTTAAGGCGTCTTGATTTCCAGACGGAAATCCACGGCTTTGGCCGTCGGGGCGATGGCCTGAATGAAACTGCTCTGTTCGCCGTACATCATTTGGCTTTTCCAGACTTCTTCTTCGGCAATCGGGAAACCTTCAGGGCCAAGCCACGCGAAGCGGTAGTAGAAAGTCTTGTTGTTGAAGCTGGTATTGCTCAGTTGAGCGTTAACCGTCATGAAGCCGTTTTCACGCGCTACACGCATGGCGCCGACCGCGATGTTCTTCAACTTGCCTTGGGCCACGACTTTGCTGGCGGCGCTGCCCGGCTCCGGTGGCGGCGGGGTGGCACAGCCGGCCAGCAGCGCCAGGCCGAGGACGGCGATGAATTTGAATCGCAAGGGAAGACTCCGTTCTTAAGGTTGAGTGAGGCTGGCCACAGCGGTCGGGCTGACACGAGGGATCACTTGAGCGGCGACACCGCCAGCGAACACCTGATTGCCCACGGCGCGCAGGCTGATCACCTGATAACGCTGGTCGACCGTAACGTTCACCGTCGAGCCACCCACCACGTTCGGTAGCGTGAGTTGGTGCTCGCCCTTCTTCAAACGCAGACGCACCACTTGGGTGTTGTCGGGCAGCGTGCGCCACGTACGGGTATCGGCGCCTTCGAGCACGGCTGAAGTGAGGCCGACCGCCAGGCCTGCCAACGGGTTGGTTTCGTTGATCTTTTTCTGCGCCACGCCACGGGTCACCGCGCGAACGGTCGTGCGCACGATGATGCCCGGCATATCGTCTCGCAGGGCGCGTTGGGACATGGCCGTGGTGCTGTTGAGTTGCGTCAGGTTGAGCTGCTGACCGTCCACGCCGATCTGGGCGAATGCCGCGGTGGAGGTGTCAGGCTTGATGACCGGAAACGACAGCGGCGTGATCACCACGCTACCGCTGATCGGCAGCGGCAGCGGAATGCGGATCGAGTCCCGAGCCGGCGCCAGACCGCTTTGCACGACGATCAGGATATCGCTGTCCTCATCCTTGGCGCCTTTCTTGTCGAGGTCCTTCAGCGCTTGTTCCAACAGTGGGGTGTTCGGGCGCAGCTCGGCGGCTTTGCGATAACCCGGTGCGGCCAGGTCTTTTTCACCCAGGGCTTCATAGACGAAACCGGCCAGATAATGGCTGAACGCACTCTGGTAGCTGTTTTTCAGGCTGACCACTTCCGGCGCATCGAGGCTGGCGACCGGGTAACCCTGCAAGTCCTTGTACTGAGTGGTGATGCCTTCTTTCTCGGCTTCCTCTTCACTCTTGAGGTATTCCTTGTCACGCAGATCAGCGATCACGGCCTCGCGTTCGTGAGTCCTCTTGATCGCGGTGCGTGCGCCGTCGAAGTCGTTCGCGGCCAACAGATTAAGAGCCATTTGCGTGGTCAGCATGACTTTTTCGTAGTCGTAGCCTTCGTAACGACGGACCTTGTCATTGACCAGGAAACTACCGAACTGGGCCAGGTATTTGGCTGAGTCGAGTTTGACCGAGTCTTCCCATTGGCTGACCACTTGATCGGCACTGCCCCAGGCAATCTGGCTTCCGGAATAATCACCTTTGGCGCGCAGCAGCTCACCTTTCTCAAAGTAGTAGAGAAGGTCCTTATCGGTGCCGGAGTTGTTTTTTTCCAACAAGGTCAGCGCGGCGTCGACATTGCCCGAGGCCAGTTGCTGATTGGTTTGAGCCAGTTCGGAGTCATAGTTGCGAAAAGCCGAGCAGCCGGACAATAGCGTAACGGCGCTGAGCGCGACGACTAGAAGGGCGCGGGATGCCATGAGTACGTCTTCCCTGAGTATTTGAACAGCCGCACTTGCTGGTCGGGCTGATGGGACCCACTGACGGGCACCGGGGTGTCCTGTCAATTCCTCAATAAGAAGAGGAGCTTAAATGCCGTATCGCGATAACGAGGGCGCGGCATTATAGGTGCGGATACTGGCAATGTAATGGCTTTTTGAGATCTTTATTTCAAAAAGTGCCATCAGCTCACGCGATGCCTTGCGGCCAAAGCACAACAAAGCTTGAGTGAAAGCCATTGGGAGGGAACAATATGTTACTTCGTGTTTCCAATTGAGATTCATTCATGATTGCCCCCTCCCGTTTCCTGGCCTGGCTGCTAGCGCCGGTGTTTGCCTTGTGCAGTTTCAACCTGCTGGCGGACACGGTGGAAGGCGCGCCGCAAGCCCTGCATTTACTCGACTACATCGGTGCGGACTACCCGCACGCGGTGCAGGCAGGCAAGGTCGTCAACGACTCCGAATACCGCGAGCAACTGGAGTTCGCCCAGGCCTTGCAAGGTTTGGTGGCGGCAATGCCGGCCAAACCGGAAAAGGCCGCGCTGGAGCAGGGCATCGGTACGCTGCGCAGCGCGATCGCCGCGCGCCAGGAGGGCGCTGACGTCGCCCGTCAGGCGCGGCAACTCGGCGCAAAACTGGCCGTGGCCTATGAGGTCAGCCAGGCGCCGATCATTACCCCGGACCCGACCCGTGGTGCGCCGCTCTACGCTCAGCACTGTTCGGTATGCCATGGCGACACCGGCGCGGGCGACGGCCCGGCAGGCGTCGGCCTGACGCCGCCACCGGCCAATCTGCGCGATAACGCACGTCTTGATCACTTGAGTCTCTACGCGATCTACAACACGCTGGGCCTCGGGGTGGAAGGCACTGACATGCCGGCCTTCGCCGATCAGCTGGATGATCGGCAGCGTTGGGACCTGGCCACCTACATCGCCAGCTTCAGCGCCGATCCGGCGACCGTCAGCAGCGACAAGGTCTACAACATTGCCGACCTGGCCCGTCAGACGCCGTCCGAAGTGCAGGCCGCTGACGGCCCGCAAGCCGCCGCGACGTTCCGCACGCAACGGGCGCAGCCGCCGCAGGTCAAGCGTGGCCCGGCACAGTTGCTCGACTACACCGCTGCGACCCTGGACAAGAGCGTCGCGGCTTACCGCGCGGGCGATCACGATCAGGCCTACGACCTGTCGGTAGCGGCGTACCTGGAAGGCTTCGAACTGGTCGAAAGCTCGCTGGACAACGTCGACGCCAACGTGCGCAAAGACACGGAAAAATCGCTGATGGCTTACCGTCAGTCGCTGCAGGATGGCTTGCCGATCGATCAGGTCGAGCAGCGTCTGGAAGCCGCCAAGGCGAAGTTGAAGACATCCGCCGGTTTGCTGGGCAGCGATGGCTTGAGCTGGTCGCTGAGCTACATCTCCGGCCTGTTGATCCTGCTGCGTGAAGGCCTGGAAGCGATTCTGGTGCTGGCGGCAATCCTCGCTTTCCTGCGCAACACTGGCCAGCAGTCGGCCGTTCGCAGCGTTAACGTCGGTTGGGGGCTGGCGCTGCTGGCCGGTCTGGGAACCTGGGCGCTGGCGGCGTATGTGATTGATGTCAGCGGTTCGCAGCGTGAATTGCTGGAAGGTGCGACGGCGTTGTTCGCCAGCGTCATGGTGCTGTGGCTCGGCGTGTGGATGCATGACCGTCGCCACGCCGCGGCCTGGCAGGATTACATCAAGAGCAGCCTGGTGGGTGGTGGCGGGCGTTTCGGCTTTGCGATCCTGGCGTTCTTCTCGGTGTATCGCGAATTGTTCGAAGTGATCCTGTTCTATGAAACCCTGTGGTTGCAGGCAGGTCCTGCGGGTCATGACGCGGTATTGGCCGGTGGTGCCACGGCGCTGGTGCTGCTGGTGGGGCTGGCATGGGTGATCCTGCGCGGCTCGGCAAAACTGCCACTGGCGCTGTTCTTCAGCATCAACGCTGCTTTGTTGTGCGCGCTGTCGGTGGTGTTCGCCGGGCATGGCGTGAAGGCATTGCAGGAGGCCGGAATCTTTGGCACGCGGCCTGTACCGTTCTTCGAGTTTGACTGGCTGGGGATTCATGCGGATGCGTATTCGCTGACGGCCCAGGCGGTGGCGATTGCTGCGATTGTTGTGTTGTATGGTCGTAGCTGGGTGGCTGAGAAACGTCGGGTGCAGGTTTCCTGATCGAGTCATTCTTTAAAAGATCGCAGTCTTCGGCAGCGCCTACAGGTGTACGTTAACCCCTGTAGGAACTGCCGAAGCCTGCGATCTTTTGCTTTTAGGAGGAAAAACATGCGCGTGTGGATCGATGCCGACGCCTGCCCTCGGGCGGCCAAGGACCTGGTGGTGAAGTTCGCCCTCAAGCGCCGCTTTGAAGTGGTGTTGGTGGCCGGGCAGCCGCAGATCAAGCCGGGGCTGGCGCTGGTCAAGCTGATCGTGGTGCCGAGTGGCCCGGATGCCGCCGATGACTACCTGGTGGAGCACGCGGTTCCCGGTGAACTGGTCATTTGCAGTGATGTGCCGCTGGCCGACCGTCTGGTGAAGAAGGGCGTTGCGGCGCTGGACCCACGGGGTAAGGAGTTCGATGCGCAGAACATGGGCGACCGGCTGGCGGTGCGCAACCTGTTCACTGATTTGCGCGAGCAAGGGCAGATGAGCGGCGGCCCGGCACCGTTTGGCGAGCGCGAAAAGCAGGCGTTTGCCAATGCGCTGGACCGGATCCTGACGCGGCTAACCCGCAAAGTTTAAGGAACACGGTGGTCCCTGTGGGAGCTAGCCCTGCTAGCGATGGGACCGGTACATCCAACATAAATGTTGACGGTTAGACCGCTATCGCGAGCAGGCTCCCTCCCACAATGTTGAAAAGTGTCAGGCGTCGTTTTCGTGGCTCAGTTCGAGCACGCGGTCGACCAGTTTGTTGATCCCGCCCGCGGCTTCACTGATCGTTTGCGCCAGCATGTACGCCGGGGTGCTCACCAGTTTGCGTGCCTTGTCTTCAACGATGTCGCTGACAGCGCACTCTTTATGAGTAGCGCCCATTTTGTTCAGGGCCGCTGCGGTTTCGGCGTCGTTGCCGATGGTGCAGGTCACGCCGGGGCCGTAGATTTTCGCCGCCAGCGCCGGCGAAATGCAGATAAGACCGACCGGTTTACCGGCCTCGGCGAACGCTTCGGTCAAGGCCAGAACGTCCGGTTGTACGGTGCAACCGGTACCTTCGATGGCGAAGTTGGAGAGGTTCTTGGCCGAGCCAAAACCGCCGGGAATGATCAGCGCATCGAAATCCTCGGCGTCTGCATCACGGATGTCCTTGATCTCGCCGCGGGCGATCCGCGCCGACTCCACCAGCACATTGCGCGACTCGGGCATTTCTTCGCCGGTCAGGTGGTTGATGACGTGCAATTGCGCGATGTTCGGTGCGAAGCACTGCACTTGCGCGCCACGCTGGTCCAGGCGCAGCAGGGTGATGACGCTCTCATAGATCTCGGCGCCGTCGTACACGCCACAACCGGAAAGGATCACTGCAACTTTTTTGCTCATGGGCTTTTCTCCAGATTCATGGCGTTAAATGTCCACTAATTTGTCACTCGTTGCCATAGGGTTAATTCGCGGCTACACCTAGCATCTGTCCTCAAGATTCCGATCAGGGCGCGTCATGGACTTCATTCTGTATGCGGTGCCGTTTTTCTTTGTGCTGATTGCCGTCGAATTGCTGGCCGACCGTTGGCGCGGGGTCAGTAACTATCGGGTGGCGGACGCGATCAACAGCATCAGCACCGGCGTGCTCTCGACCACCACGGGCCTGCTGACCAAGGGCGTGGGCCTGGTGACCTACGCATTTGCCCTCAAGCATCTGGCGCTGTTCGAGCTTTCGGCCGATAGCGTGTGGGTCTGGGTGTTTGCCTTCGTCTTTTATGACTTCTGCTACTACTGGCTGCACCGCATGGGCCACGAGCGCAACATCCTCTGGGCCGCGCATTCGGTGCATCACCAGAGCGAGGACTACAACCTCTCCACCGCGTTGCGCCAGACCAGTACCGGGTTCCTCCTGAGCTGGATCTTCTACCTGCCCATGGCCGTCGTGGGCGTGCCGTTGCTGGTGTTTGTCAGCGTCGCGGCGCTGAACCTGCTGTACCAGTTCTGGGTGCATACCCGGCACATTCCCAAGCTCGGCTGGTTCGAGTGGTTCTTCGTCACGCCATCCAATCATCGGGCCCACCATGCACAGAACGCTCTCTACATGGATCGCAACTACGGCGGGGTGTTCATTATTTGGGATCGTCTGTTCGGCTCGTTCCAGGAAGAAGACGACAATGAGCCGGTGATTTTCGGCGTAACCACGCCGCTGGCGAGCTGGAATCCGATTTGGGCGAACGTGCAGTTCTACGCGCAGTTGTGGGCGGATGCACGGCGGGCCGAAAGCACCTGGGACAAGCTGCGGATCTGGTTCATGCGCACCGGCTGGCGACCGGCGGACGTGGCGGCGAAATACCCGATGAACAAGACGGATTTGAGCCAGTTCCGAAAATTCGAGGTGCCGCTGGACGGGCGTCAGCAGCTCTACGTGCTGTTGCAGTTCTGCGTCTACATCGCGCTGGGCAGCTATCTGATGAACCTGGAGCCGAGCCTGTCGACCGCCGCCCTGGTGTTGGGCTGGAGTGCGGTGGCGCTGGGATTGTTTGTCTTGGGCGTGGCCCTGGAGAATCGCCCGTGGGCGTTGAAGCTGGAGCTGTTGCGGCTGGCGTCGAATGTGCCGCTGGTATGGCTGGCACCGCTGGTGGGGCTGTGGCCGGCCAGCGCGGTGGGCTGGATCGGCCTGCTCAGCTACAGCCTGCTCAGCGGTATCGGTCTCTATTGCTGTAGAAACCGATTCACTCGACTGGCTTAGTTTCGCCGGTCTTGGCCTGTTCGGCCTTCAGGGCTTGCTCGTCGGCGTAGATCTGTTTAGCCAGGCGAGCGTTCTTGAAGCGCCGGCGCAGCCACAGGCCCAGGCCCAGGATGAGCAGGGCGCCGAGGACCCATAGCTCGTATTTCTTGATGCTGCCGAGCATGCCTTCCAGTACCGCGCCAAAGTGATAGGCGGCGGCCGCCAGCGCGGTAGCCCAGATCGCCGCGCCAATCCCGTTGAGCAACAGGTAGCGTCCCGGCGGGTAGCCCGACAGGCCGATCGCCACCGGCATCACCGTGCGCAGGCCGTAGACGAATCGGAAGCTCAAGACCCAGATGTCCGGGTGCTTGCGGATGTGTTCCAGCGCCCGGTCACCCATCAACTGCCAGCGCGGCTTGCGTGCCAGCAACTTGCGCCCGTGCTTGCGTCCCAGGAAGTACCACAGCTGATCGCCGGCATAACTGCCGCAGAACGCCACGACCACCACCAGGTTGATGTCCATGTAACCACGGAACGCGAGGAAGCCCGCGAGCACCAGAATGGTTTCGCCTTCGAAGAATGTGCCGAGGAACAAGGCAAAGTAGCCGAAGTCATGCAGAAATTGTTGGAGCATTGTCTGGGTGCTGGCGAAATGAACGCGCAGCCTAACCCTTCGGACACATTCAGGAAAGTGTCCAAATGTGTCTCGACGTGAACATTTCCTACAACGACAATGGAATGTGGCTACATGTCACAGACAACGCAGCCTGCCGACAAAAGACGCCGCTGCGGCTGAACAGTGGCGTCAAGATGAGACACTTTTGTCATCTGTTCGTCATAATGGCCGCCTATAACTGTCACGCTCGCCCGCCTGCGCGGGCTCAGGAGTCTGCCGTGAGCTTTACCCCCGCCAACCGTTTGTTCCCTGCAACCCGCCTGCGCCGTAACCGTCGCGACGATTTCTCGCGTCGACTGGTCCGTGAAAACGTGCTGACCGTCGATGACCTGATTCTGCCGGTGTTTGTGCTGGACGGTGAAAACCGTCGTGAAGCGGTGGCCTCGATGCCGGGCGTCGAACGCCTGACCATCGACCTGTTGCTCGAAGAAGCGGCCAAATGGGTCGAACTGGGGATTCCGGCGCTGGCACTGTTCCCGGTCACGCCGTCGGAACTGAAATCGCTGGACGCCGCCGAAGCGTGGAACACTGAAGGTATTGCCCAGCGCGCCACCCGTGCCTTGCGCGCGCAGTTTCCCGAGCTGGGTGTGATCACCGACGTCGCGCTGGACCCGTTCACCACTCACGGTCAGGACGGCATCCTCGACGAAGAAGGCTATGTGCAGAACGACATCACCGTCGACGCACTGGTCAGGCAGGCCTTGTCCCATGCCGAAGCCGGCGCTCAGGTGGTGGCCCCGTCGGACATGATGGACGGCCGCATCCAGGCGATCCGCGAAGCCCTCGAAGTGGCCGGTCACGTCAACGTGCGGATCATGGCCTACTCGGCGAAGTACGCCAGCGCCTACTACGGGCCGTTCCGCGATGCGGTCGGTTCGGCGCTGAATCTGGGCAAGGCCAACAAGGCCTCCTATCAGATGGACCCGGCCAACAGCAACGAAGCCCTGCACGAAGTGGCGGCGGACTTGTCAGAAGGCGCAGACATGGTCATGGTCAAGCCAGGCATGCCCTATCTGGACATCCTTTGCCGGGTCAAAGAAGAATTCAAAGTGCCGACTTTTGTTTATCAAGTCAGCGGCGAATACGCCATGCACATGGCGGCGATCCAGAATGGCTGGTTGAGCGAAGGGGTTATCCTCGAATCCCTGACCGCCTTTAAACGTGCAGGCGCTGATGGCATCCTGACGTACTTTGCCGTTCGTGCCGCTCAATTGTTACGAGAGCAAAAATAGCCCTCCCAGGAACATGTGATGAATACCGAAGGACTCACTGAAGTTGCCGTACAAGACGCTCAACCCGTGGTCGAGCAAATCGCCGAAACCCCGCCGGAGCTGGAGCCTGCTCCACCCGCGGTGGTAGCCGAAGCCGCGGCGGCGGCACCGGCGATTGCCATTCCCGGCCTGGATGACAGCAGCCTGTACATCCACCGCGAGCTGTCGCAACTGCAGTTCAATATCCGCGTGCTGGAACAGGCGCTGGATGAGTCCTATCCATTGCTGGAGCGGCTGAAGTTTCTGCTGATCTTCTCCAGCAACCTGGACGAGTTCTTCGAGATTCGCGTCGCCGGCCTGAAGAAGCAGATCACCTTCGCCCGTGAACAGGCGGGCGCCGACGGTCTGCAACCGCATCAGGCGTTGGCGCGCATCAGCGAGCTGGTGCACGGTCACGTCGACCGTCAGTACGCGATCCTCAACGATATTCTGTTGCCGGAGCTGGAAAAGCATCAGGTCCGCTTCATCCGTCGCCGCCACTGGACGACCAAGCTGAAAACCTGGGTCCGCCGCTATTTCCGCGACGAAATCGCGCCGATCATCACCCCGATCGGCCTCGACCCGACGCACCCGTTCCCGTTGCTGGTGAACAAGAGCCTGAACTTCATCGTCGAGCTCGAGGGTATCGATGCCTTCGGACGGGATTCCGGTCTGGCGATCATTCCGGCACCACGCCTGCTGCCGCGGATCATCAAGGTTCCGGAAGAGGTTGGCGGCTCTGGTGATAATTATGTGTTCCTGTCGTCGATGATCCACGCCCATGCCGATGACCTGTTCCAGGGCATGAAGGTCAAGGGCTGCTACCAGTTCCGCCTGACCCGCAACGCCGACCTGGCGCTGGACTCCGAGGACGTCGAAGACCTGGCTCGCGCCCTGCGCGGCGAACTGTTCTCCCGTCGCTACGGTGACGCAGTACGCCTGGAAGTGGCCGACACCTGCCCGAAACATCTGTCCGACTACCTGCTCAAGCAGTTCAACCTGAGCGAGACCGAGTTGTATCAGGTCAACGGTCCGGTGAACCTGACGCGGCTGTTTAGCATCACCGGTCTGGACAGCCAGCGTGAGCTGCAATACCTGCCGTTCACCCCACAGATCCCGAAACTGCTGCAAAACAGCGAGAACATCTTCAGCGTGATCAGCAAGCAGGACATCCTGCTGCTGCACCCGTTCGAGTCGTTCACCCCGGTGGTCGACCTGCTGCGCCAGGCCGCGAAGGACCCGCATGTGTTGGCGGTGCGCCAGACGCTGTACCGTTCCGGCGCCAACTCGGAAATCGTCGATGCGCTGGTGGATGCGGCGCGTAACGGCAAGGAGGTCACCGCGGTGATCGAATTGCGCGCGCGGTTCGACGAAGAGTCCAACCTGCAATTGGCCAGCCGTCTGCAAGCGGCCGGTGCGGTGGTGATCTACGGCGTGGTCGGCTTCAAGACCCACGCCAAGATGATGCTGATTTTGCGTCGCGAGGCCGGCGAAATCGTGCGTTACGCGCACCTCGGCACCGGTAACTACCACGCCGGCAACGCACGTCTGTACACCGACTACAGCTTGCTGACCTCCGATGACGCCTTATGTGAAGACGTCGGCAAACTGTTCAGCCAGTTGATCGGCATGGGTAAGACGTTGCGCATGAAGAAACTGCTGCATGCGCCCTTCACCCTGAAAAAGGGCATGCTTGACATGATTGCCCGCGAAACCCAGTTCGCCCTCGACGGCAAACCGGCGCACATCATCGCCAAGTTCAACTCGCTGACCGATCCGAAGATCATCCGCGCGCTGTACAAGGCCAGCCAGTCGGGCGTGCGTATCGACCTCATCGTGCGTGGCATGTGCTGCCTGCGCCCGGGCATCGCCGGGGTTTCGCACAACATTCATGTGCGTTCGATCATCGGGCGCTTCCTCGAACACACCCGGGTCTTCTACTTCCTCAACGGCGGTGACGAGCAGATGTTCCTGTCCAGCGCCGACTGGATGGAGCGCAACCTCGACAAGCGCGTCGAGACTTGCTTCCCGGTGGAAGGTAAGAAGTTGATCATGCGGGTCAAGAAAGAGCTGGAGTTGTATCTCACCGATAACACCCACAGCTGGAGCCTGCAGTCGGACGGCCGCTACATCCGCAACACGCCAACTGGCAACCAGAACCCGCGCAGCGCCCAGGCGACGTTGCTGGAGCGGTTGGGCAGTCCGATTCTGGCTGTGCGGTAACGCTGGCGAGCTATAAAAAATGGCGATCCCTATGGATCGCCATTTTTGCTTTTCAGTAGGAGCGAGCTTGCTCGCGAAGGACGTGAACGATGACGCGTACAACCTGGATAAACGCGGTGCTCTCAGTTTTTCGCGAGCAACTTCGCTCCTACAAGGGTACTAGCGAACGCTGAGGACGATATCGACCCGCGTGAGCCATTCCGCTTCGATGGCGAAGTCGGCCTGGGTCAGCTGGTTTTCATCCAGCCAGTTTTCCGGGAACACCACTTCAAGGTGGTTGCCATTGGCGTTCAGCTCAACCTGAGGCATTTGCTGGGTGCCGCGGATGTGGTGGAACAGGATCGCAAAACGCAGCAGAACGCACAGGCGAATCAGCTTGATGCCGTCATCGTCGAAATCGGCGAACTTGTCCTTGGGGATGTTGCGGCGGTGGCCACGCACCAGCAGTGCGAGCATCAACTGGTCTTCGCGGGAGAACCCCGCCAGGTCGGAGTGCTCGATCAGGTAGGCGCCGTGCTTGTGGTACTGATAGTGAGCGATGTCCAGGCCCACTTCATGGACCTTGGCCGCCCAGCCGAGCAGTTCGCGCCAGACGCCGTCTTCCAGATCCCAATCCTTGGCCACCTGATCGAAGGCATGCAGGGCTTTGCGCTCGACGCGCACAGCCTGTTCCAGATCGACGTGATAACGCTCCATCAGCGAGGTCAGGGTACGTTCACGCACGTCTTCGTGGTGATGGCGGCCCAGCAGGTCATACAGCACGCCTTCACGCAGGGCACCTTCGCAGTGATCCATGCGTTGCAGTTCGAGGGAGTCGAAGATCGCTTCGAGAATCGCCAGGCCTGCCGGGAAGATCGCCCGGCGATCAGGCTTGATGCCCTCGAAGTCGATCTTCTCAACGTCGCCGAGTTTGATCAGCTTGCGCTTGAGCCACGCCAGGCCTTCGGCGTTGACTTCGCCGCTGCCGTGGCCGCCGGCCTTCAGCGCCAGACCGATGGCGCGGATGGTGCCCGAGGAGCCAATGGCTTCATCCCAGGTCAGGCGATGCAGGGCGTGTTCGATGCTCATGATCTCCAGCCGCGCCGCGGTGTAAGCCTGAGCGTAGCGGGCCGGAGTGATCTTGCCGTCCTTGAAATAGCGCTGGGTGTAGCTCACGCAGCCCATTTGCAGGCTTTCGCGCAGCAACGGTTCGAAGCGCTGGCCGATGATGAATTCGGTACTGCCGCCGCCGATGTCGGCCACGAGGCGCTTGCCCGGGGTGTCAGCGAGGGTGTGGGACACACCGAGGTAGATCAGGCGCGCCTCTTCACGGCCGGAGATGACTTCCACCGGGTGGCCGAGGATTTTTTCGGCGCGGTGGATGAACTCAGCCCGGTTGCGGGCTTCGCGCAGGGCGTTGGTGCCGACGATCCGTACGGCGCCGAGCGGCATACCGTTGATCAGTTGGGCGAAACGCTTGAGGCAATCGAGCCCGCGTTGCATCGATTCTTCGCTGAGACGGCGCTCTTCGTCGATGCCGGCGGCCAGCTGAACCTTCTCCCCGAGACGCTCGAGAATACGGATTTCGCCGTTCTGGGCCTTGGCCACGACCATGTGAAAGCTGTTGGAGCCCAGGTCAATTGCGGCGATCAGGGACAGATTCTTGGCTTGGGATTGCGGCATGGTCAGGGGGTCTCGGTCGATAACCTCGACATCGTGCCACGATCAAAGGCTGGCGCCAACGCGCAGTGTTCAAAGCCTTGATCCAGTAGAGGAAAGTCGGTGACCGCTGCGCGGTCAATCGCTAGCAGCTAGCTCCCACATTGGAATGCGCACCCCTGTGGGAGCTAAGTGCTAGCGATGAGGGTATTAAAGTCACTGAGGCTCTTTCAGCCAGCCGCTTCAACCGTCCCAATGAAATTCGCCAGCTCCGCCGTCTGCGGGTTGGCAAACAGCACTTTCGGGTCGCCCACTTCATGCACCTTGCCCTGGTGCATGAACACCAACTTATCCCCAACCTCCCGGGCGAAGCGCATTTCGTGGGTCACCATGATCAGCGTCATGCCTTCCTTGGCCAGTTGCCGGACCACGCTCAGCACCTCGTTGACCAGCTCCGGGTCCAGCGCCGAGGTGATTTCATCGCACAGCAACACCTTTGGCGACATCGCCAGGGCCCGGGCAATCGCTACACGCTGTTGCTGGCCGCCGGACAACCGATCCGGGAACGCATCAAACTTTTCCCCAAGACCCACGCGTTCAAGCATCTCGCGCGCCAGTTCCGCCGCTTTGGTCTTTGGCACTTTCTGCACCACTTGCGGCGCGAGCATCACGTTCTCGCCCACCGTCAGGTGCGGGAACAGGTTGAACTGCTGGAACACCATGCCGACCTTCTGCCGCAGGCTGCGCAGATCGGCGCGGGCGGCGTCGAGGTATTCGCCGTCGACTTCGATGACGCCGTCGTTGATCGATTCCAGGCCGTTGAGCGTGCGCAGCAAAGTCGACTTTCCGGAGCCACTGCGGCCGATGATCGCCACCACCTGGCCTTCCTCGACGCTCAGGTCGATGCCTTTGAGCACATGGTGATCGCCGTAGTATTTATGCAGGGCGGAAATTCTAAGCAGAGGCATGCAGTCTCCTTTCCAGGTATCGCGCACTGAGCGACAAGGGGTAGCAAAGCAGGAAATAGCCGAGGGCCACGAGGCCGTAGACCATGAACGGTTCGAAGGTGGCGTTGGCGAGCATGCCGCCGGTCTTGGTCAGTTCGGTAAAGCCGATGATCGAGGTCACGGCGGTGCCTTTGACCACTTGCACCGAAAAACCCACGGTCGGCGCCACGGCAATGCGCAGGGCTTGCGGCAGGATCACATAACGCAGTTGCTCCAGCGGGTTCAGCGCCAGGCTCGACGAAGCTTCCCACTGGCCATTGGGGATCGAGTCGACGCAACCGCGCCAGATCTCCGCCAGGTAGGCGCTGGTGAACAACGTCAGGGCGATCGCCGCCGCCATCCACGGTGAAATCTCGATTCCCGCCAACGCTACGCCGAAAAACACCAGGAACAGCTGCATCAACAGCGGCGTGCCCTGGAACAGTTCGATGTATGTGCGGGCAAAACTGCGTGGCAGGGATTTTTTCGAAATGCGCATGACCATAATGAGCAAACCGATCACGCCACCACCAATGAACGCCACCAGCGATAGCGCCAGTGTCCATTGCAGGCCGGTGAGCAGGTTGCGCACGATGTCCCAGAAAGTGAAGTCGCTCATCGGCTGCTCCTGGAGATGTAGCGCGTTCCGATCCAGTTCAGGAGCTGACGGATCAACAGGGCCATGCACAAATACAACAACGTGGTCAGCGCGTAGGTTTCAAAGGCGCGGAAGTTGCGCGATTGAATGAAGTTGGCGGCGAAGCTCAGCTCTTCGGTGGCGATTTGCGAGCAGACTGCCGAACCGAGCATGACGATGATGATCTGGCTGCTCAGCGCCGGCCAGACCTTGCCCAGCGCCGGCAGCAGCACCACATGGCGGAACGCTTCGAAGCGTGTCATCGCCAGTGCCGCCGCGGCTTCCAGTTGCCCCCGGGGGATCGCCTGGATGCCAGCGCGGATAATCTCGGTGGAATAGGCGCCGAGATTGATCACCATCGCCAGCACCGCCGCCTGCCATTCGGAAATCTGCACGCCCAGTGACGGCAAGCCGAAGAAGATGAAAAACAACTGCACCAGAAACGGTGTGTTGCGGATCAACTCCACATAGACCGCGAAAACCCCGGCGAACGGGCGGATGTTCCACGCCCGCACCAGCGCCCCGACGATGCCCAGCCCCACGCCGAGCACCGCGCCGATGGCCGTCAGCTCAAGGGTGAACAATGCACCGCGCAGCAACAGATCGGTGTTGTGCACCACCGGCAAGAAATCGAACTGGTAAGCCATAGCGTGTCTCCTGCGCGCCGGATCAGAGGTCGGCCGGCAGCGGTTCTTTCAGCCAGGTCAGGGCGTTCTTTTCCAGCGCGCCGTCGCCCTTGGCGGTGACAAGGATCTGGTTGACCTTGTCCAGCAGCGCCGGCTCGTTCTTGTTCACGCCGACGTAGACCGGCGAATCCTTGAGCTTCACTTTCAGCGCCGGCACGCGTTTCGGGTTCTTCTCGCTGATGGCGACCATCACCACGTTGCCGCTGGCGATCAGGTCGACTTGCCCGGCCAGGTAAGCGGCGATGGTCGAGTTGTTGTCTTCGAAGCGCTTGATGGTCACGCCTTCGGGAGCGACCTTGGTCAGCTCGATGTCTTCGATGGCGCCGCGGGTGACGCTGATGGTCTTGCCCTTGAGGTCGTCCAGGCCCTTGATGTCGGCGTCTGGTGGACCGAACACGGCGAGGTAGAACGGTGCGTAGGCGCGGGAGAAGTCGATGACTTTTTCACGCTCCGGGTTTTTGCCGAGGCTGGAAATCACCAGGTCGACTTTGCCGGTGGTCAGGAACGGGATGCGGTTGGTGCTGTTGACCGGCGTCAGTTCGAGTTTGACCTTGAGCTGGTCGGCCAGCAGTTTGGCGGTGTCGATGTCCAGGCCACGAGGCTTCATGTCCGGGCCGACCGAGCCGAACGGCGGGAAGTCCTGGGGCACGGCGACCTTGAGGACGCCGCGCTTGACCACATCCTCCAGACCGTCGGCGTGGGCGGGTGCCTGGCTCAGCATCAGGCTGGCAAACAGGGCGGCGAGGAGGGCGCTGTAACGCTGGGTCATGGCAAATCTCCGAATCGGCGAGAAGTAATTTCTGCGGATCGACAGAGCATGGGCCATGCCAACATAGGGCTTTGGGGGCGCCAGAGCGCGGTTTTGCTGGTGTCGCACGGTCTTACTGGTCTGAACAGTCAGGTTGTGTTTCGCACCCCGATGGCGCAGCCGTGAAAATCTTCGAACCCCCATGGGGCACGACTTGCCGGGCGTCGCGAATAGCTTTACAACTGAGCGCACATTGACCTGGTTCGTCTGGAAAACCATGAACTCGATCTCCCGCGCCGTACCCGAAGTGGCGTTACAAGCCATCCGCAAACTGATCACCGAGCAGGGCTTCGGGCCGGGGGACGCCTTGCCCTCGCAACGGGACCTGGCGGTGCAATTGGGCGTGAGTCGGGCGTCATTGCGTGAGGCGCTTTCATCGCTGAGTGCGTTGGGCGTGATCAGCATCCAGCCGGGCAAAGGCGTGTTCGTGCAGTCGCCGGTGGAGCTGCCGCGAGGCGACGCGGCGCCGGGTTGGCCGTTCGCGGCGCAAGCTTCGCCGCTAGACATCTTCCAGTTGCGCTATGCGCTGGAGGGCTTTGCGGCGGGGTTGGCGGCGGTGACGCTGAGCACCGATGAGCTCGATGCGCTGGAAGACAATGTCGCTGCCATGCGCAACGAACTGAAGGCCGGCGACTTCGAGGCCGCGGCGCGTCTGGACTTCGAATTCCACCGCCGAATCCTGCTCGCCAGCGGCAATCAGGCCATGTTGAGCATCCTGACCGCCAGCGCCGACATTTTCCTGGAGAGCCAGAAGCTACCGTTCATCCGGGTAGAGCGGGCCATGGAAACCTGGCAAGAACACCGCAAAATCCTTCGCGCCCTGGCTCGCCGAGCGTCCGGCGCTGCGCAAAAAGCCATGCACGAACATGTGCGCAATGCCGCGTTGCGCACTGGAATTGCCTTCGTCGCTCCCGCCACGGCGTGACCGGGGCTATACCCAAACTCATGGACCACCATAGCGAGACTCAATCATCTGCACCTTCCTGAACGAGGGAAGGGCAGCTATGATGGGCCACGTTTTTTTGCTTACAACCCTGGAGAATTCCATGAGCAGCGATCTTATCAAACACGTTAGCGACGCTAGCTTCGAGGCCGACGTACTCAAGGCTGAAGGCGCTGTACTGGTCGACTACTGGGCTGAGTGGTGCGGCCCTTGCAAAATGATCGCTCCTGTTCTGGACGAAATTGCCGAGACCTACAAAGGCAAGCTGACCGTTGCCAAACTGAACATCGACGAAAACCAGGAAACCCCGGCCAAGCATGGCGTGCGTGGTATCCCGACCCTGATGCTGTTCAAGAACGGCAACGTTGAAGCGACCAAGGTCGGCGCACTGTCGAAGTCGCAACTGGCGGCTTTCCTCGACGCCAACATCTAAGCGTCGTCGTAGCGTGTCAAAAAAAGGCCCCGCAAATAGCGGGGCTTTTTTCGTTGTTGAGGGCTAGACGCTCCGAAACTCAGGTGATACATTCGGCCCCGCGCTGGTTTCTCCAGTGCCCCCTGCTAGCCGTCGCCGACGCTCTCCTTTTCGAATAAGTACGCGATCCTGTCGCCTTCTCCGCGGCGCGGCCTCATTAAGCCAAAAGCTTAATTTCCCCCTCCATAAATGATTACGTCATTCCTATATGAATCTGACTGAACTCAAGCAAAAGCCGATTACCGAACTGCTCGAATTGGCCGAACAGATGGGCATAGAAAATATGGCCCGTTCGCGCAAGCAGGACGTGATTTTCTCCCTGCTGAAAAAGCACGCTAAAAGCGGTGAGGAAATCTCCGGTGATGGCGTGCTGGAGATTCTCCAGGACGGCTTCGGCTTCCTCCGCTCTGCAGACGCCTCCTATCTCGCCGGCCCTGACGATATCTACGTCTCGCCGAGCCAGATTCGTCGCTTCAACTTGCGCACCGGTGACACCATCGTTGGCAAGATCCGCCCTCCAAAGGAAGGCGAGCGGTATTTCGCCCTGCTCAAGGTCGACACGATCAACTTCGATCGTCCTGAGAACGCGAAAAACAAGATTCTCTTCGAGAACCTGACCCCGCTGTTCCCGACCGTGCGCATGAAGATGGAAGCCGGTAACGGTTCCACCGAAGACTTGACCGGTCGTGTGATCGACCTGTGCGCCCCGATTGGCAAAGGCCAGCGTGGTCTGATCGTTGCACCGCCGAAAGCCGGTAAAACGATCATGCTGCAGAACATTGCTGCGAACATCGCCCGCAACAACCCTGAAGTTCACCTGATCGTGTTGCTGATCGACGAACGTCCGGAAGAAGTGACCGAAATGCAGCGCACCGTGCGCGGCGAAGTGGTTGCCTCGACGTTCGATGAGCCGCCAACCCGTCACGTGCAGGTTGCCGAAATGGTGATCGAGAAGGCCAAGCGCCTGGTCGAACACAAGAAGGACGTGGTGATCCTGCTCGACTCCATCACCCGTCTGGCCCGTGCCTACAACACCGTGATCCCGAGCTCCGGCAAGGTACTGACCGGTGGTGTCGATGCCCATGCCCTGGAGAAACCGAAGCGTTTCTTCGGCGCCGCGCGGAACATCGAAGAAGGCGGCTCGCTGACCATCATCGCCACCGCGCTGGTTGAAACCGGCTCGAAGATGGACGAAGTGATCTACGAGGAATTCAAAGGCACCGGCAACATGGAGCTGCCTCTGGATCGACGTATCGCTGAAAAACGTGTGTTCCCGGCCATCAACATCAACCGTTCCGGTACCCGCCGCGAAGAGTTGCTGACGGCCGACGACGAGTTGCAGCGCATGTGGATCCTGCGCAAGCTGCTGCACCCGATGGACGAAGTCGCTGCCATCGAGTTCCTGGTCGACAAGCTGAAAACGACCAAGACCAACGATGAGTTCTTCCTGTCGATGAAGCGCAAGTAAGTCGAGCAGGCACAAAAAGCCGGGGAAACCCGGCTTTTTGCTATCCGATTTTTGATCAAGCGGCAGTTCGTGGTTCTGAACCGCATGGTTCGGCGCTAAACTGCCTGCCCCGAACGCCACGGCCAACACGAGGCTCACGCATGCAGTATCGCGACTTGCGCGACTTTATCAGCGGGCTGGAACAGCGCGGCGAACTCAAGCGCATCCAGGTTCCCGTGTCCCCAGTGCTCGAAATGACCGAGGTCTGCGACCGCACCCTGCGCGCCAAAGGCCCGGCCCTGCTATTCGAAAAGCCTACCGGCTACGATATTCCCGTGCTCGGCAACCTGTTCGGCACACCCGAGCGCGTAGCCTTGGGTATGGGCGCCGAAGCGGTCAGTGAACTGCGCGAAATCGGCAAGCTACTGGCGTTCCTCAAGGAGCCCGAGCCGCCGAAAGGGTTGAAAGATGCGTGGTCCAAGCTGCCGATCTTCCGCAAGATCATCTCGATGGCGCCCAAGGTCGTCAAAGATGCGATCTGCCAGGAAGTGGTGATCGAAGGCGATGACGTCGATCTCTCGACGCTGCCAGTGCAGACCTGCTGGCCGGGCGACGTTGCCCCCCTGATTACTTGGGGCCTGACTGTCACCAAAGGTCCGAACAAGGATCGGCAGAATCTCGGTATCTACCGTCAGCAAGTGATCGGCCGCAACAAGGTCATCATGCGCTGGCTGAGCCACCGTGGCGGCGCGCTGGATTACCGCGAGTGGTGCGAAAAGCATCCCGGCCAGCCGTTCCCGGTCGCCGTGGCGCTGGGCGCTGACCCTGCAACCATTCTTGGCGCCGTGACGCCAGTGCCCGACAGCCTGTCCGAATACGCCTTTGCCGGCCTGCTGCGCGGCAACCGTACCGAACTGGTGAAGTGCCGGGGCAATGACCTGCAAGTGCCGGCCACCGCCGAGATCATCCTTGAAGGCGTGATCCACCCAGGCGAAATGGCTGACGAAGGTCCGTACGGCGACCACACCGGTTACTACAACGAAGTCGACAGCTTCCCGGTGTTCACCGTCGAGCGCATCACCCACCGGATCAAGCCGATCTATCACAGCACTTACACCGGCCGTCCGCCGGATGAGCCGGCGATTCTCGGTGTGGCGCTGAACGAAGTGTTCGTGCCGATCCTGCAGAAGCAGTTTCCGGAGATCACCGATTTCTACCTGCCGCCCGAAGGCTGCTCGTATCGCATGGCCGTCGTGACCATGAAGAAGTCGTATCCGGGCCACGCCAAGCGGGTAATGCTCGGTGTCTGGTCGTTTTTGCGACAGTTCATGTACACCAAGTTCGTTATTGTCACTGACGACGATATCAACGCCCGGGACTGGAACGACGTGATCTGGGCCATCACCACGCGCATGGACCCCAAGCGCGACACAGTGATGATCGAGAACACGCCGATCGACTACCTCGACTTCGCCTCGCCGGTGTCCGGCCTGGGTTCGAAGATGGGGCTCGATGCCACGCATAAATGGCCTGGTGAAACCACGCGGGAGTGGGGTCGGGTGATCGTCAAGGACGACGCCGTGACCCAGCGGATCGATGCCATCTGGAATCAGTTAGGAATAGATTGATGCGTGTAACCTTGCAGCCTTCCGGAGCAGTGCTTGAGATTCTGCCCGGCGAGCGGATTCTCGATGGCGCACGCCGCCTGGGCTATGAATGCCCGCAAAGCTGTCGCAACGGCAACTGTCATGTATGTGCCGCGTTGCTGGTGGAAGGTCGAGTCGAACAGGCCGGCGGTGTGCGCGACCATGGCGAGTTCTACACTTGCATAGCAGAGCCGCTGGAAGACTGCATCGTGCTGTGGGATGGCGTGCTCGCGCTGGGAGAATTGCCGGTGCGCAGTCTGTCGTGTCAGGTCACCAGTTGCACCGAGGTCGGTGGTGATACCTGGCGGGTGCGCCTGCGGGCGCCAGCGGGCAAGCCTCCGCGTTATCACGCGGGCCAGTACTTGATGATCCATCGGGACAATGGCGAAAAATCGTCCTTCTCCCTGGCGTCGGCACCTTCGGGTGGGCGAGACCTGGAAATCCACGTGCTGGCGCGCGAAGCCAGTGCGATAAACCTGATCCAGCAACTGCAACGCAACACGATGGTGCGCATCGACATGCCTTTCGGTGATGCGCACCTGGCCGAGTTGCCGGACGGTCCGCTGGTGCTGATTGCCGCTGGCACCGGCATGGGCCAGGTCCACGGCTTGATCGAACACTGCCGCGCCGAAGGCTTCAAGCATCCCGTGCATTTGTACTGGGGCGTGCGTCGTCCGGAAGACTTCTATGAAGTCGAGCATTGGGACGAGTGGCTGAAGTTGCCCAACCTGTTCCTGCATAAAGTCGTTAGCGATCAATGCGGCTGGCAGGGGCGCTGCGGCATGTTGCATGAAGCGGTGTGCGAAGACTTTCCCGATCTGAAGACCTTGCACGTCTATGCCAGTGGTTCGCCGGCGATGGTCTACGGCACGCTGGATGCACTGGTAGAGGCGGGGATGGACGCCCATCAGATGCGCGCCGACGTGTTTGCGTACGCGCCGCGCGCTTGAGCCACGGCGTCTCGTTATAACTCTCTATATAGCCTATCGGTATTTATACAGTCGTATAAATGTCGGTAGGTTATATGTCATTCAGGCAATTAATTAATAACTGTGCCATGGCACTTAAATTGCCTTAAAACTTATGTGCCTTATTGTTACAACGGTGCGTTCTATTAAGTAATACATCGATCGCGGGGAGCTGAAAGCTATTCGCCATGAGCGCCATTGAATCTTCGTTTCTGAACCTGGCTTACCCGCCGCAGCTCGATCTGGGGCCGCAGCTCACTCACGAACAATTACTCAGCTCGATGCAATCAACCATGGCGCGCCACAAGGGTGGGCCGGTGTGGCTCTTTGCGTACGGTTCGCTGATCTGGCGCCCCGAGTGCACGGCCGTTGAACGCGTTCGCGGACGGGTGCATGGTTATCATCGCGGATTGTATTTGTGGTCCCACGAGCATCGTGGCACCCCGGAAATGCCCGGGCTGGTGTTCGGTCTGGATCGCGGCGGTTCATGCAGTGGTTTTGCCTACCGCTTGCCGGAAGAGCAATTGGACGCTTCGCTGTATGCGCTCTGGAAGCGGGAAATGCCGTTTCCATCCTATCGCCCGCACTGGCTCAATTGCCGGCTCGAAGACGGCAGCCAGGTTCAGGCATTGGGGTTTGTTCTGGAGCGGCACTTGCCCAGCTACGCTGGCAACTTGCCGGATCACGTACTGAGCCACGTGTTCGAAAACGCTTGCGGGCGTTACGGCACCACTCGCGATTATGTCGAGCAGACCGCCCACGCCCTGCGTAGCCACGCCATGCCAGACCGGAATCTGGAGGCGCGGCTCAAGCGCTGTAAATCAAAGGCTGATCAAGCGATAGCTTCGCGGCTCTGACTGGCAACTTGCTTGTGCCACAGCGTTGGCGCAAGGAACGCCATCGCCAGCAGGCACGCACCGATCAGCAAGACGAAACCGCCGTCCCAACCGAAATGGTCCACGGTGTAGCCCATCGCTGCACTGGCCGCGACCGAACCACCCAGATAACCGAACAGACCGGTGAAGCCCGCAGCCGTACCGGCGGCTTTCTTCGGTGCCAGCTCCAGCGCTTGCAAACCGATCAGCATTACCGGGCCGTAGATCAGGAAGCCGATGGACACCAGCGCGATCATGTCGACGGTCGGGTTGCCGGCCGGGTTGAGCCAGTACACCAGCGTCGCCACGGTCACCAGCGCCATGAACACCATACCGGTCAGGCCGCGGTTGCCACGGAAAATCTTGTCCGACATCCACCCACACAACAGCGTGCCCGGAATACCCGCCCACTCGTAGAAGAAATACGCCCAGGACGTCTTGTCCACGGTGAAGCCCTTGGCTTCCTTCAGGTAAGTCGGTGCCCAGTCCAGAACGCCGTAGCGCAGCAGGTAGACAAAGACGTTGGCGAGGGCGATGTACCAGAGCATTTTGTTGCGCAGCACGTATTTGACGAAGATTTCCTTGGCGCTGAATTCTTCTTCATGGCTGGCGTCGTAGCCTTCCGGATAGTCGTTCTTGTACTTCTCGATTGGCGGCAGGCCGACCGACTGCGGGGTGTCGCGCATGGTGACAAAGGCAAACACCGCGACCGCCATGGCCACCGCCGCCGGCACGTAAAACGCAGCGTGCCAGTCATTGAACAAACCCATGCCTATCAGGAACAGTGGGCCGATCAGGCCACCGCCGACGTTATGCGCCACGTTCCACAGCGACACCACGCCGCCGCGTTCCTTCTGCGACCACCAGTGCACCATGGTCCGTCCACTTGGCGGCCAACCCATGCCCTGTGCCCAGCCATTGATGAACAGGAGGATGAACATGATGGTCACGCTGGACGTCGCCCAATGCGCGAAACCGAAAATGAACATCACGGCAGCCGAAACCATCAGGCCGAACGGCAGGAAGAAGCGCGGGTTGGATCGGTCGGAAACGATGCCCATCAGGAACTTGGACAGGCCGTAGGCGATGGCAATTGCCGACAGCGCCACGCCCAGCTCACCGCGGGTATAGCCCTCTTCGATCAGGTAAGGCATGGCCAGGGAGAAGTTTTTGCGCAGCAGGTAGTAACCGGCGTAGCCGATAAAGATACCGGCGAAGATTTGCCAACGCAGGCGGCGGTAGGTGCTGTCTATTTTCTCTTCAGGCAGTGGAGCCTGATGTGCGGCAGGACGAAAGAAAGCAAACATTCAAGAGCTCCAGTTTTCTTGTTTTGACTGCGGATGCGAATGTTACAGTTTCATTACCGAAAATAGCATCGCTTCTCATCGGCCAAACAGCGGAAATGTTGGAATACGAGCATTCCTTTATGAACATGTCGCTCAGATATAAATGAAGGGCGTTGTAGGAGTTGTTACTGCTTTCGGTTTTTCGGCTGCAGGCTGGCAGGGATAACGCAGGTCTTTGGGAAATGTCCTGCGCTGTTACCGGAAGTCATGATCTTCAGCTCAACACCGCCTCTCTTTAACCTTTGTCCTGTTGCCAACACTGGCATTTGAGGTGCAATGGGGAGGGGTTATGCGGTGGTTTGTGTTGATGGTGATGTGGGCGCTGTCCGGCGCGGTAGTGGCGGCGGAGGTGTTTCTGATACCCGAAAACAACCCCCGGCCGGTTTACCCGGTTGCACTGCAAAGGGCCGGGATCATTGGTGATGTCCGGGTCAGGTTCATGGTCAATGCCGATGGTTCGGTCAGCAAGGTGAGCATCCTGCAAAGCGATCACCACGACCTGGCCGAGGCCACCCGGGTTGCTATCGAGCAATGGCGATTCAAGCCGTGGACGGTTGAAGATGGCAGGCCGGCAGAACAGGAAGTGGTCGCGCCCATGCAATTCCGGTTCGACACGACTTTGCCGCTCCACACCAACAAATGGCTCAAGGAATTGAGATGTCGCGACCTCAACGAGGTCATCGTTCACACCGCAGAGCAGTCGTGGGTTGATTCAGCCGCGTTTCACTACACCCGCGCTTATCTGTCGAACGCGTTCTCTACGACAACGCTGTCGACTGAGCGACGCCTGGCTCTGATAGCCAAGCTGAACAGGACGGTGCCGATCATCGTCCGGCAATGCTTGAAAAACCCGGTTTCGCGATATGTGCGGTATTTGCCGGAGGAGATTCGCAAGCTGCTTTAACTAGACGGGTCTGGACGACGCCAGGCGAAGTCCAGACCTTTTGGGTCTCAGCGAACCTGCACCACCACTTTCCCGACCGCCTTGCGCTGACCGAGATCATTGATGGCTTGAGCTGCATTGCTCATCGGATAAACCTGCGACACTAATGGTTTCAACTTGCCCTCAGCAAACCAGCCAAACAGTTGCTTGAAGTTCGCAGCGTTGTCTTGTGGTTGGCGTTGCGCAAAGGAGCCCCAGAACACGCCGAGTACTGCTGCGCCTTTAAGTAATGCCAGGTTCACCGGCAGTTCGGGAATGCGGCCGCTGGCAAAACCGACCACCAGCAGGCGGCCGTTCCAGGCGATGGCGCGGATGGCCTGGTCGAACAGGTCGCCGCCCACCGGGTCGTAGATCACGTCGGCGCCCTGGCCATCGGTCAGGCGTTTGATTTCATCCTTGAGGCTGGTTTCGCTGTAGTTGATCAGCTCATCGGCACCCGCAGCCTTGGCCACGGCGAGTTTTTCGGCGCTACTGGCGGCGGCGATTACGCGGGCGCCCATGGCTTTGCCGATTTCCACGGCGGCGAGGCCGACGCCACCGGAGGCACCGAGCACCAGCAGGGTTTCGCCCGGTTGCAGGTTGCCGCGCTGCTTGAGCGCGTGCATCGAGGTGCCGTAGGTCATGCTGAACGCAGCGGCGGTGTTGAAGTCCATGGACGGCGGGATTGGCAGCACGTTGTAACCCGGCACGGCGACCTGTTCGGCGAAGCTGCCCCAGCCGGTCAGGGCCATGACCCGGTCGCCGACTTTCAGGTGGCTGACCTTTTCACCCACTTCGCGGACCACACCGGCTGCTTCGCCGCCTGGGGAAAACGGGAAGGGCGGCTTGAACTGGTACTTGCCCTCGATGATCAGCGTGTCGGGGAAATTGACCCCGGCGGCGTGCACGTCCAGCAGGATTTCGTTCTTCTTCGCGACAGGACTGGCGACGTCTTCCAGCACCAGCGATTCGGCAGGGCCGAAGGCTTTGCACAGCACGGCTTTCATCAGGGCTATTCCTTTGGGAGTGATGGCCGATAAGTGTAGGTGTGTGAGTCGACGGGTCAACGAGCATGCCCGGCCCTGATAGTCAGCCATAAGCTTGTGCTTGAGCGGCGGGTCGTTATGCTAGGCCGCAAACCGGATAAGGAGCGAATTGTGAAAGCGTGGATCATGTTGATGCTGGCCCTGTCTCTGCCTGTGGCAGCGGTGGCCGAAGAAGCCAAAGAAGGTGAAGCTCCGAAGGTCAATTACATCACCCTGAGCCCGCCGTTCGTGGGTAACTACGGGTTGGACGGTACGCAGAAGCTCAAGGTCTACAAGGCCGATGTGGCGTTGCGGGTGACCGGTGAGGAAGCGACCAAGGCGGTCAAGGCCAATGAGCCGCTGATCCGCAACCAACTGGTAGCGCTGTTTGCCCAGCAGACCACCGAGACGATGAACAACGTCGAGGCCAAGGAGAAGCTGCGTCAGGAAGCGTTGAAGCAGACCCAGCAGATCTTGAATGATGAAACCGGCAAGCCGGTGGTTGAGGATTTGTTATTCAACAACCTGATTATCCAGTAAGACATCTATTGCCTGCGCCGACCTCTTCGCGAGCAGGCTCTCTCCTGCATCGGATCTCCATTCGCTGAGATCCCCTGTGGGAACGAGCCTGCTCGCGATTGCATTCTGAAAGACGCTGCAAATCTTACGGCTTGAGCGCAATCACCGCCGCCCACTGCTCTGGCGTCACCGGCATCACCGACAGTCGCGACCCCTTCTGCACCAACGGCATCTCGGACAGCGCCGTCTGCTGCTTTAGATAGTCCAGCTTCAACACCCTGGAAAACGACTCGACATGCGCGACATCAATCGCGCTCCAGGCGTTTTTTTCCGCCGTTGCCTTCGGGTCGTAGTAATGACTCTCAGGTTCCAGCGCCGTCGGGTCCGGATACGCGGCTTCGACAATCTTGCCAATCCCGGCAATCCCTGGCTCCGGGCAGCTGGAGTGATAGAAGAAAAACTCGTCCCCGACCGCCATGGCTCGCAGGAAGTTTCGCGCCTGGTAGTTGCGAACCCCGTCCCAGCGCGCTGTGCCCAGCTTCTCCAGGCCTTTGATCGAGAGTTCGTCGGGCTCGGATTTCATCAGCCAATAGGCCATGCTTTTTGCTCCTTGCGAAGTGGGTGGGCGGGTTGTCCGGCAATTTTATGACAAACCGACAGTCGGTTGACGCCAGCATTTGCGCAGCGGTTCACGTTGTCGCAAAATGCCGGCCTTTAAAGCTTGACGCTGCTGCACGGCCTACAAAACGGAAACCGCTGCTGTCATCGTGTTGATATGCCTTTGGGGGGCAGTCGATGAAACGCAAACCGGATTTACTATGGATTTTGGTCATTTTGTTCGGCCTCGGCGTCGTGACCACTGGCTATGCCCAAAGCCTGTGGGCCAACAAGACCGATGCGCCGGTCGAAGTGGCTCAATTGCAGCAACAGTCGACAGCGTTCAAACGCTAAACCTGTCTTTCGACGCCGCTGAGTCCAGTGGCGTTTAGCCTGCGTAATACCAGGCCTTGTCCGTGACCGTTCCTTGCAGCGGCACATCCCAGCTCGCCTGTGCCAATCGCTCGACCTTCTGACATTCATGGGCCAGCCCCAATAGCGTCGGCTTGCGCCAGTCATTGCGGCGCGCCAGATAGGCCAGGCTGCGGTCATAGAAGCCGCCGCCCATGCCCAGTCGCCCGCCGACATCGTCAAACCCCACCAACGGCAGCAGCACCAGGTCCAGCGCCCAGACTTTGCGTTGTCGGGCGAGATTGTGCCTGGGTTCGAGAATGCGGAAGCGGTTGGGTTTCAGCTTTTCACCGGGGCGGATGCGCTGGAACACCATCTTGGTTCGTGGCCAGGCACTGAGCACCGGCAGATAGGTGGCCTTGCCCCGACGCTGGGCGGCACGCAGCAGCAGGCGCGGATCGATTTCACCGTCGGTAGGCAGATAAAGAGAGATGTGTTTTGCCCGGCGGAACAGCGGTTGCTGGGCCAATTGCTTATATAGCCCGCGAGCGGCCTGGCGCTGCTGACTGGGTGTCAGTGCGCGGCGGGCCTTGCGCAGCATGCGTCGAAGTTGCGGGCGGGGCAGCAGCGCAGGTTCGGTCATGAATTCGGGCTTCAACAAGGCGGATACGTGGAGCGTACCCGTAAAAACGCCAATGCCGGTATCAAAACCGGCATTGGACTGAAATCAGGCTCCCCGAATGTGTCGCTGTCGACTTAGCCCTTGAACCCGAAAGTTCAAGGTGGAAGATGCAGTAGGCTTTAAGGCTTTCCGTCTAGCGGACATGCACACCAGCCCAACGTGCAACCTCCAGGGTATAGCAAATCGGCTCAGGGACATCGCCAACTGGCAAACACCCCAGGGAGTGATCGGAGTATACCCCAAGCGGTGAGGCGAATCAGCCTTTGGTGACGTCCGGATCGGTAGCGAGTACCAGATCGACGCGATCGAGCAGGTCGCGCACCTGCTCACGGGTCGAGCCGCTGGCCTGGATATCCGGGCGTTCTTCCTTGTGCAGCAGGTCGTGGGTGATGTTCAGCGCGGCCATCACGGCAATGCGATCGGCGCCGATGACTTTGCCGCTGCTGCGGATCTCGCGCATTTTTCCGTCCAGGTAACGGGCGGCGCTCACCAGGTTGCTGCGTTCTTCCTGGGGACAGATGATCGAATACTCTTTGTCGAGGATCTGCACGGTGACGCTATTGCTTGAACTCATGAGTCTTGCTCCAGGGCCTTGAGGCGCGAAATCATCGATTCGACCTTACGCCGGGCGATTTCGTTTTTTTCAATGAGGTGAGCGCGTTCCTCGCGCCAGGTCTTTTCCTGAGCTAGTAAGAGTCCGTTTTGGCTCTTTAGTTGCTCGACTCGGGTAATCAGCAGCTCGAGTCTGGCCATCAGCGCTTGCAGGTCGGTGTCTTCCATTGTCTTCACTGTCTGATGGGTTTGGACTGTAGGCACAAGCTTGCTCGCGATGAGCCTGAGAACGCCGCGAGGTGTCAGCGCCCCAGCGTTAACGTTGACGACCATCACGAGCAAGCTCGCTCCTACAGGGGTAGTCGATGTAGGATACAAGGCCTTCATTCTAGACATAGCGCCGTCTGGCGCCTAGCTGCCCATGACCATTCAGAATTCCCCTTACAACGCCTTCGCCACTCTGCTGACTTCCAGCGGTCACAATGTCTCGCCTGCCGAACTGCATGGCCTGTTGCTCGGTCGCAGCTGCGCCGGCGCCGGTTTCGATGCAGAAGGCTGGTTGATCGACGCCGCCGAGCTGCTGGAAAGCGAGCCACAGGACAACGTTCGCAACGCCTTGATCGGCCTGCAAGAAATGGTCAAGGGCGAGCTTACCGGCGACGACGTGACGGTTGTTCTGCTGCTGCCAACCGACGATGCTCCGCTCGCCGACCGTGCCGCCGCACTGGGCCAATGGTGCCAGGGCTTCCTCAGCGGATTTGGCCTTAACTGCCGTGACAGCAGCGCCCTGAGCACCGAAGCCACCGAAGTGCTACAGGATCTGGCGGCCATTTCCCAGGTGCAAGACGCTCTGGAAGAGTCCGACGACGGCGAAAACGACTATATGGAAGTTATGGAGTACCTGCGCGTCGCACCGCTGCTGCTGTTCTCCGAGACTAAAAAAGACGTGCAGGCCGCTGCCAAACCGTCTTTGCATTAATCGTAAGAAAGGGAAAACCATCTGCCCATGATCCATATCCCGAAATTGGAATACAGCCGTCGCCGCAAGGCCTTGATGGCGCAGATGGAGCCCAACAGCATCGCGATCCTGCCCGCCGCCGCGGTGGCCATCCGCAACCGCGATGTCGAACACGTCTACCGTCAGGACAGTGATTTTCAATACCTCAGCGGGTTTCCCGAGCCACAGGCCGTTCTGGTACTGATGCCGGGGCGTCTGCATGGCGAATACATTCTGTTCTGCCGTGAGCGCAATGCCGAACGTGAGTTGTGGGACGGCCTGCGTGCCGGGCAGGAAGGCGCAATCCGCGACTTCGGTGCCGACGACGCCTTTCCGATCACCGACATCGACGACATCCTGCCGGGCCTGATCGAAGGTCGCGACCGGGTGTATTCGGCGATGGGCAGCAACCCGGAGTTCGATCGCCACTTGATGGAGTGGATCAACGTGATCCGTTCCAAGGCCAACCTCGGTGCCCAGCCACCGAACGAATTCGTTGCCCTGGATCATTTGCTTCACGACATGCGCCTGTATAAATCGGCGGCAGAAGTGAAGGTGATGCGTGAAGCCGCACGGATTTCTGCACAGGCGCACGTACGCGCCATGCAAGCCAGCCGTGCCGGGTTGCATGAGTTCAGCCTGGAAGCCGAACTCGATTACGAATTCCGCAAGGGCGGGGCGAAGATGCCGGCCTACGGTTCGATCGTCGCGGCGGGGCGCAACAGCTGCATCCTGCATTACCAACAGAATGACGCGGTGCTCAAGGATGGCGATCTGGTGCTGATTGATGCCGGTTGCGAAATCGACTGCTACGCCAGCGACATCACTCGCACCTGGCCGGTCAACGGCAAGTATTCGGCGGAGCAGAAGGCGATCTACGAACTGGTGCTGGCGGCGCAGGAAGCTGCGTTCACCGAGATCGCACCGGATAAACACTGGAATCAGGCCCATGAAGCCACGGTTCAGGTGATTACCAAAGGCCTGGTCGAATTGGGTTTGTTGCAAGGCGATGTCGATGAATTGATCGCCAGCGAAGCCTACAAGGCGTTTTACATGCACCGCGCCGGGCACTGGCTCGGCATGGACGTGCATGACGTCGGTGAATACAAGGTCGGCGGTGAATGGCGCGTGCTGGAAGTTGGCATGGCGTTGACCGTGGAGCCGGGGATCTACATTGCCCCGGACAATCGCAACGTGGCGAAGAAATGGCGCGGCATTGGTGTGCGCATCGAGGACGACGTGGTGGTCACTAAAACCGGCTGTGAAATCCTCACCAAGGGCGTGCCGAAAACGGTCGCCGAAATCGAGGCCTTGATGGCGCAAGCACGGACACAAGCGGCATGAGTCGAGTCAATCTGGCGATTATCGGAGGCGGTCTGGTCGGTGCCAGTCTGGCGCTGGCGTTGCAGGCCGGGGCCAAGTCCCGTGGCTGGAAGATCGTGCTGATCGAGCCGTTTGCCCCCGGCGACACCTATCAACCGAGCTATGACGCACGCTCCACGGCATTGTCGTTTGGCGCCCGGCAGATTTATCAGCGCTTGGGCGTCTGGCAGGCGATCTCCCGTCGCGCCGAACCGATCAAGCAGATTCACGTCTCCGACCGGGGGCGGTTTTCCACAGCGCGACTGTCGGCGATGGAAGAGGGCGTTCCGGCGCTGGGCTACGTGGTGGAAAACGCCTGGCTCGGCCAATGCCTGTGGCAAGGCCTGGACAAGGACGTGATCAGTTGGCGTTGCCCGGCGGAAGTCACGGGCATGGAGCCGCTCACCGACGGCTACCGCCTGACCCTCAATGACGAAACCACGCTGGAATGCGACCTCGCGGTCCTGGCGGATGGCGGCCGGTCAGGTCTGCGTGAGCAACTGGGGATCGGCATCAGAAAACGTCCGTACAACCAGAGCGCGCTGATCGCCAACATCACTCCGAGCGAAGCCCACAACGGCATGGCGTTCGAGCGTTTCACCGACGATGGCCCGATGGCGTTGCTGCCGTTGCCGGACAACCGCTGCGCGCTGGTCTGGACCCGTCTGGGGATGGACGCGCAACGCTTGGCTGCCCTCGATGAGCGTAGTTTCCTCAGCGAATTGCAGGACGTGTTCGGTTATCGCCTCGGCACGTTGAAGCAGGTGGGGGCGCGGCATCTGTACCCGCTGTCGCTGGTGGAAGCCGAAGAGCAGGTGCGACCGCATCTGGCGATACTGGGTAATGCTGCCCACAGCCTGCATCCGATTGCCGGCCAAGGTTTTAACTTGTCGCTGCGCGATGCCCAGGCGCTGGCCGATGCGTTGCTCGCCAGTGAGCAGCCATTGGGCGACTTCGCGACCTTGCAGGCCTATCGCGAGCGCCAGCGTCTGGATCAGAACCTCACTGTTGGCTTCTCCGATCAGGTCACGCGCCTGTTTGGCAGCACGCAGCCATTGGTTTCGCTGGGCCGCAATCTCGGCCTGCTCGGCCTCGATCTGCTGCCGCCGGCCAAACGCTGGTTCGCCCGGCAGGCCATGGGTTTGGGTACTCGCCCGGATGCTTAAGTGGCTGATTCGCACATTCGGTAAAGCACGGTTGATGCGCAGGTTCATGAGCCTCTACCCGCCGTACCTTGGCGCCGGGGTTCGGGTTCGGCACATCAGTGACGATTTCCGGGACATTCAGGTGTCCATGGGCCTGGGCTGGTACAACCGCAACTACGTCGGCACCCAGTTTGGTGGCAGCCTGTATTCGATGGTCGACCCGTTCTTCATGCTGATGCTGATGGAGAACCTGGGGCACAACTACATCGTCTGGGACAAGGCTGCCGACATCGATTTCATCGCGCCGGGCAAAGGTCCGGTGTTTGCCCGCTTCAACATCGACGACACCCTGCTCGACGAGATCCGCCGGCAGACGGCCAACGGCGAAAAATACCTGCCGCAATTGCAGGTCGATATTCATGACGGCGCCGGTCACCTGGTGGCGCGTGTCGGAAAAACCCTTTACGTGCGGCTCAAGCCGCAAGCGAGACAGGCTTAAAGCATGGAAATGCGCGCAGATCTGCTGATTGTCGGAGCCGGAATGGTCGGCAGCGCCCTGGCGCTGGCGTTGCAGGACAGCGGGCTGGAAGTCCTGCTGCTGGACGGCAGCCCGATGAGCGTCAAACCGTTTGATGCCAAAGCCCCGTTCGAACCGCGGGTGAGCGCGCTGTCCATCGCCAGTCAGCGAATTCTCGAACGCCTCGGTGTCTGGGACGGCATCGCCAACCGACGCAGCAGCCCTTACGGCGAGATGCAGGTCTGGGATGGCAGCGGCACCGGGCAGATCCACTTTTCGGCAGCCAGCGTGCATGCCGAGGTGCTGGGGCATATCGTCGAGAACCGCGTGGTTCAAGACGCGTTGCTTGACCGTTTGCACGACGGTGACTTGGGGATGTTGGCCAACGCTCGTCTGGAGCAGATGCGACGCTCCGGCGACGACTGGCTGCTGACCCTGGCCGATGGCCGCACCCTGCGCGCGCCGCTGGTGATCGCGGCGGATGGCGCGAACTCGGCGGTGCGGCGCCTGACGGGTGTCGCGACGCGCGAATGGGATTACTTGCACCACGCGATCGTCACCAGTGTGCGTAGCTCAAAAAATCATCAATCGACAGCCTGGCAGCGCTTTACCGATACCGGCCCGTTGGCGTTTTTGCCTCTGGAACGTGATGGTCAGCAGGACTGGTGTTCGATCGTCTGGTCGACCACGCCGAGCGAAGCCGAGCGTCTGATGGCGCTGGATGACGAGGCTTTCTGCCTGGAACTGGAGCGCGCCTTTGAAGGTCGACTCGGCAGCGTGCTCAGCGCCGACCCGCGTCTGTGCGTGCCGCTGCGTCAGCGTCATGCGAAACGTTACGTGGCTGAAGGCCTCGCCCTGATCGGCGACGCGGCTCACACCATTCACCCGTTGGCCGGGCAGGGCGTCAATCTTGGTTTCCTTGATGCCGCCGTGCTCGCCGAAGTGCTGTTGCAAGCTGCTGCCCGTGGCGAGCGTCTGGCGGATGTAAAGGTGCTTAGCCGTTACGAGCGTCGGCGCATGCCGCACAACCTGGCGCTGATGGCCGCGATGGAAGGTTTTGAGCGGTTGTTCCAGGCTGATCCATTGCCGGTGCGCTGGTTGCGTAATACCGGGTTGAAAATGGTCGACCGGATGCCTGAGGCCAAGGCGTTGTTTGTGCGCGAGGCGTTGGGGTTGATCGGGGATTTGCCGGCCCTCGCCAAGGCCTGAGATCTGCAGTCGTTTCACGGGCTTATGCAACATCTGGTAACTCCTCCGCGAACTGTTCGATTGAGATGGCAAATGTGAGTCCTTATCATTTGGCCTCACTTTTTCAATCGAGAGACCGCTCCCATGTTGGCACCGAAGCGTCTACTGACCGCACTGGCCCTGACCCTGATTGGCAGCAGCTTTGCCCAGGCCGCCGACGAGGTGGTTGTCTACTCCTCGCGTATCGACGAGCTGATCAAGCCAGTCTTCGATGCCTACACCGCGAAAACCGGCGTGAAGGTGAAGTTCATCACCGACAAGGAAGCGCCGCTGATGCAGCGCATCAAGGCCGAGGGCGAGAACGCCACGGCCGACCTGCTGCTGACCGTCGATGCCGGCAACCTCTGGCAAGCCGAGCAAATGGGCATTCTCCAGCCCTTCACCTCGAAAACCATCGATGCCAACATCCCGCTGCAATATCGCGCCGCGTCCCATGCCTGGACCGGCCTGAGCTTGCGCGCACGGACCATCGCCTACTCCACCGAGCGGGTGAAGCCGGGCGAACTGACCACCTACGAAGCACTGGCCGACAAGAACTGGGAAGGTCGCCTGTGTCTGCGCACGGCGAAGAAGGTCTACAACCAGTCGCTGACCGCCACCATGATCGAAGTCCACGGCGCCGAAAAAACCGAGAAGATCCTCAAGGGCTGGGTCAACAACCTGTCCACCGACGTGTTCTCCGACGATGTTGCGGTGCTGGAAGCCATCAACGCCGGCCAATGCGATGTCGGCATCGTCAACACCTACTACTACGGTCGCCTGCACAAGCAGAAACCGGATCTGCCGGTGAAACTATTCTGGCCGAACCAGGCGGATCGCGGCGTGCACGTCAACCTGTCGGGTATCGGCCTGACCAAGCATGCGCCGCACCCGGAAGCCGCCAAGGCCCTGGTGGAGTGGATGACCACGCCTGAAGCGCAGAAAATCTTTGCTGATGTGAATCAGGAATTCCCGGCCAACCCGACTGTTCAGCCATCCGCTGAAGTCGCAGCGTGGGGCAAGTTCATTGCCGATACCTTGCCGGTGGAAGTCGCCGGCAAGCGTCAGGCTGAAGCGATTCGCATGATGGACCGTGCTGGCTGGAACTGACGCCTGCTGGTTTAAAGAGTAAAAGATCGCAGCCTTCGGCAGCGTCTACAGGGTGATCACCAACTCACTGTAGGCGTTGTCGGAGGCTGCGATCTTTTCACGTTTAACGTACATTTCGTTGATTTCTCCAGAGAGCTTTTCCTTGGCCCACCCCGCCCAACGCCGCTGGTATCCCCTGGTCTTCGCCATCGCTGCGCTGGTCCTGCTGCCCCTGAGCGTCTTGCTGCTGTCCTGGCAAACCATCGATCAACAGATCTGGTCCCATCTCTGGGAAACACAGATGCCACGGTTGCTGGGCAATACCCTGACGCTGGTGCTCGGCGTGGGTGTCGGTGTGACCGTTCTCGGTGTGAGCCTGGCCTGGCTCACCAGCCTCTGCGAATTTCCCGGTCGGCGTTGGCTGGACTGGGCGTTGATGCTGCCTTTCGCGATTCCGGCCTACGTGCTGGCGTTCGTCTTTGTCGGTCTGCTGGATTTCGCCGGTCCGGTGCAAACCTTGCTGCGCGAGTGGTTCGGCACCGGGCTGCGCTTGCCGCGCGTGCGCTCCACCGGTGGCGTGATTCTGGTGCTCGTGCTGGTGTTCTATCCCTACGTTTACCTGTTGGCGCGCACGGCGTTCCTGGCTCAGGGCAAAGGCCTGATGGAAGCCGCGCGGGTGCTTGGGCAGTCACCGTGGCAGGCGTTCTGGCGGGTGGCCATGCCGATGGCGCGTCCCGCCATCGGTGCCGGTGTGGCGTTGGCGTTGATGGAAACCCTGGCGGATTTCGGCGCGGTGTCGGTGTTCAACTTCGACACCTTCACCACGGCCATCTACAAGACCTGGTACGGGTTCTTCAGTCTCTCTACCGCCGCACAACTGGCCAGCCTGTTGCTGCTGGTGGTGATGGTCGTGCTGTACGGCGAGCGTCGTGCCCGCGGTGCCAACCGGGCAAGCAACGAACGGCCACGGGTCAAGGCGTTGTATCACCTGCATGGTTTCAAAGCGCTGCTGGCCACCGCTTGGTGCGGTCTGGTGTTCGCCTGCGCCTTCGTCATTCCGATGCTGCAACTCGTGGTGTGGTTCTGGCAGCGTGGGCGCTTCGACCTGGACGAGCGTTACACCGGCCTGATCGTTCACACGTTGTACCTTGGGGCGATGGCGGCGCTTATCACTGTCAGTGTCGCCCTGATCCTGGCATTTGCCCGACGATTGGCGCCGACTCAGGGGATCAACGCCGGGGTCGGCCTGGCCAATCTTGGCTACGCCTTGCCCGGTTCGGTGCTCGCGGTGTCGATCATGCTGGCGTTCAGTTATCTGGACCGGGAGCTGGTGGTTCCGCTGTCCGGCTGGCTTGGTGGTACCGGCAAGCCGCTGCTGTTGGGCAGCCTGGCGGCGTTGCTGCTGGCCTATCTGGTGCGTTTCATCGCCGTGGCCTATGGGCCATTGGAAAGCAGCCTGGCACGTATACGGCCATCTTTGCCCGAAGCGGCACGTAGTCTGGGTGTCAGTGGGCCGCGACTGTTTTTCAAAGTGTATCTGCCGTTGTTGTTGCCCGGTTCGTTGAGCGCGGCATTGCTGGTGTTCGTCGATGTGCTCAAGGAAATGCCTGCGACCCTGCTGATGCGCCCGTTTGGCTGGGACACGCTGGCCGTGCGGATCTTCGAAATGACCAGCGAAGGCGAGTGGGCGAGGGCGTCTTTGCCGGCGCTGACCCTGGTTTTGGTCGGGCTGCTACCGGTCATCGGATTGATACGACGTTCGGCGCATCGAAACAGCTAGGTGTCAGTCCTACACCTTGCGGCTACAATGCGCGGCATTCGGTGCGGTCCGTCTGACAGACAAGGTAGTAGTAATCGGCTGGAAGCCTTTTGTTTCAACGCTTTCACTCGATAGAGCACTCGCCCGCACCTTCGCCACGCCCGGAAGGAGAAACCCATGGGACAGCGTACGCCTCTGTATGACCTTCATCTCGCCCTCGGCGCGAAGATGGTCGATTTTGGCGGTTGGGATATGCCACTGCATTACGGATCGCAGGTCGAGGAACACCACCAGGTGCGCCGCGATTGCGGTGTTTTCGATGTATCCCACATGACCGTGATCGACGTCGACGGCTCCCAGGCCAAGGCCTGGCTCCAGCATTTGCTGGCCAATGATGTCGAACGCCTGCACAGCCCCGGCCGTGCGTTGTACAGCACCATGCTCAACGAGCAGGGCGGCATCGTCGACGACATGATCGTCTACCGTCTCGATGACGGTTATCGCCTGGTGGTCAACGCCTCCACCCGCGACCAGGACATGGCCTGGATGCACGCCCATCTCGACAGCTTCGACGTGCAGCTCAGCGAGCGTTCCGAGTTGGCGATGCTGGCGATCCAGGGGCCCCACGCCCGACACAAGATTGCCGAGCTGGTCAACCAGTCACGCGGCAACCTGATTCAGCTGCTTAAACCTTTCGAAGGTCAGCCTGACGGCGAGTGGTTCATTGCACGCACCGGTTACACCGGTGAGGACGGACTGGAAATCATCTTGCCGGCCGATCAGGCTCCCGGCTTCTTCAACGATCTGGTGGGCGCCGGGATCTCCCCAATCGGCCTTGGCGCGCGGGATACCTTGCGGGTCGAAGCCGGCATGAACCTTTACGGTCAGGACATCCAGCAAGACGTTTCACCGCTGGCCTCCAACATGGCCTGGACCATTGCGTGGGAGCCGGCCACCCGGCAGTTCATCGGGCGCACGGCGCTGGAAGCCGAACGCCGCGGTGGCGTACAGCACAAACTGGTCGGTCTGGTCCTTGAGGAACGCGGTGTTTTACGCGCTCATCAAGTGGTCCGCATCGCCGATGTTGGCGAAGGGGAGATCACCAGTGGTAGTTTCTCTCCTACGCTTAGCAAGTCGATTGCACTGGCGCGCGTGCCGATGGCAACTGCCGACCGCGCAGAAGTGGAAATCCGTGGCAAGTGGTACCCGGTTCGAGTGGTCAAACCGACCTTCGTACGCCACGGCAAAACCCTGATCTAATCTTTTCCGGCGGGCTTGGACCGCTGACAATTTTCCTGAGGACACAGAACATGAGCGATATCCCTGCCGAACTGCGTTTTGCCGAAAGTCACGAATGGGCACGTCTGGAAGCCGATGGCA
The DNA here is from genome assembly GCF_048565165.1 of Pseudomonas sp. NFX224. NCBI lineage: Bacteria > Pseudomonadati > Pseudomonadota > Gammaproteobacteria > Pseudomonadales > Pseudomonadaceae > Pseudomonas > Pseudomonas sp. NFX224. The sequence goes on from NZ_CP183416.1 coordinate 3,305,540, forward strand.
CCGTTACCGTGGGCATCAGCGATCACGCGCAGGAAGCGCTGGGTGACGTGGTGTTTGTTGAACTGACCGAAGTGGGCAACGTGTTTGCTGCACAAGATCAGGCCGGTGTCGTCGAGTCGGTGAAAGCGGCTTCCGACATCTACTCCCCGATTGCCGGTGAAGTGATTGCGGTCAACGAAGCGCTGAGCGGTGAGCCTGAGCTGCTGAACTCCGATCCGTATGGCGCGTGGATCTTCAAGCTCAAGCCAAGCAACACGGCTGATCTGGACAAGCTGCTCGACGCCGCCGGTTACAAGGCCGCCATCGGCGAGTAAGTCTTTAGCGTCACCCCCAAAGCCCCGACCCGTCGGGGCTTTTTCATGTCTGGCTGCGATCTTTTGATCGGCTATCGGCTGCTATGCTGGTTTGACCGTGTTGCATCGACGTTGAGCGCCAGTCAAGAGAGAGCCCGTCATGTCCCAGTTGCCGTCCCTGAGTCAGTTACGCGACCCCAATGCCTTCCTTCGCCGTCACCTCGGGCCGGATGCCGCCGAGCAGCAGGCGATGCTCGACAGCCTGGGTCTGGGCAGTCGGGTCGAACTGATCGAGCAGACGGTGCCGCCAGGCATTCGCCTGAACCGGCCGCTCGATCTGCCGCCGGCATTGGACGAAGAAGCGGCACAGGCCAAGCTGCGCGGTTATGCCGAGCAGAACCAGGTCTGGACCAGCCTGATCGGCATGGGCTACCACGGCACCCTCACGCCGGCCGTCATCCTGCGCAACGTGCTGGAAAATCCCGGCTGGTACACCGCTTACACGCCTTATCAACCGGAAATCGCCCAAGGGCGACTCGAAGCGCTGCTCAATTTTCAGCAATTGACCATCGACCTCACGGGCCTGGAACTGGCCAACGCCTCGCTGCTGGACGAAGCCACCGCTGCGGCGGAAGCCATGGCACTAGCCAAACGGGTCGCCAAGTCGAAAAGCAATCTGTTCTTCGTCGATGAAAACTGCCATCCGCAAACCATTTCCGTGGTGCAGACCCGTGCTGAGGGTTTCGGTTTCGAGCTGATTATCGACGCTGTGGATAACTTGAAGCAGCACCAGGTGTTCGGTGCATTACTGCAATATCCCGACACCCACGGCGAGATTCGTGATTTGCGCCCGCTGATTGATCACCTGCATGCGCAACAGGCGCTAGCGTGCGTCGGCACCGATCTGTTGAGCCTGCTGTTGCTGACCCCGCCGGGGGAGTTGGGCGCCGACGTGGTATTCGGTTCATCCCAGCGTTTCGGTGTGCCCATGGGCTACGGCGGACCGCACGCGGCGTTTTTTGCCAGTCGTGACGAGTACAAGCGGGCGATTCCCGGGCGGATCATCGGCGTGTCGAAAGACGCCCGCGGCAACGTCGCACTGCGCATGGCCCTGCAAACCCGCGAGCAACATATTCGCCGCGAGAAGGCCAATTCGAACATTTGCACCGCCCAGGTGCTGCTGGCCAATATCGCCAGTTTCTACGCGGTGTATCACGGTCCCGAAGGGCTCAAGCGCATTGCCCAGCGCGTGCATCGACTGACCTGCATCCTCGCCGCCGGCCTTGAGCGCAAGGGCATCACCCGTCTCAACCAACATTTCTTCGACACCCTGACGCTGGAAGTCGGCGGCACCCAGACCGCGATCATAGAAAGCGCCGTGGCCGCACAGATCAACGTGCGCATCCTGGGCCGTGGGCGATTGGGCCTGAGTCTCGACGAAAGTTGCGACGAGTCCACCGTGGCGAAACTGTTCGATGTGTTTCTCGGCGCCGATCATGGACTCAACGTCGACGAACTGGACGCTGAAACCCTGGCCTCTGGCATTCCGTCCGGGCTGGCACGCACCACGCCTTATCTGCGCCATCCGGTGTTCAACGCCCATCACAGCGAAACCGAGATGCTGCGCTACCTCAAGCAACTGGAAAACAAAGACCTGGCGCTCAATCAATCGATGATCCCGCTGGGCTCGTGCACCATGAAACTCAACGCCACCAGCGAGATGATCCCGATTACCTGGCCGCAGTTCGCCAATCTGCATCCGTTTGCGCCGAAAGAGCAGGCGGTTGGTTATTCATTGATGATCGAGGAACTGGAGCGCTGGCTCTGCGCGATCACCGGCTTCGATGCGATCTGCATGCAACCCAACTCCGGTGCCCAGGGCGAATACGCGGGGCTGCTGGCGATCCGCAAATACCACGAGAGCCGTCAGCAGGGTGGGCGGGATATCTGCCTGATTCCGTCGTCGGCCCACGGCACCAATCCGGCGTCGGCGCAGATGGCCGGAATGCGCGTGGTGATCGTCGAGTGCGACGAAGCGGGCAACGTCGATCTGGATGACTTGAAGGAAAAAGCCGCAGACGCCGGGGACAAACTCTCCTGCCTGATGGCGACGTATCCGTCGACCCATGGCGTGTACGAGGAAGGCATCAGCGAAATCTGCGAAGTTATCCACAAGCACGGCGGCCAGGTGTACATGGACGGCGCCAACCTCAACGCGCAGGTCGGCTTGGCGCGGCCGGCGGACATCGGCGCCGACGTGTCGCACATGAACCTGCACAAAACCTTCTGCATTCCCCATGGCGGTGGTGGGCCGGGCATGGGGCCGATCGGTGTGCGCGCGCATCTGGCGCCGTTCGTGGCCAATCACCCGGTGGTGCCGATCGACGGGCCATTGGCACAGAACGGCGCGGTCAGCGCCGCGCCGTGGGGCAGTGCGAGCATTCTGCCGATCAGCTGGATGTACATCGCCATGATGGGACCGCAGTTGGCCGATGCCAGCGAAGTGGCAATCCTCGCTGCGAATTACCTGGCGCGTCATTTGTCCGGGGCGTTCCCGGTGCTCTACACCGGTCGCAACGAACGCGTGGCCCACGAATGCATTCTCGACCTGCGGCCCTTGAAGGCACTGACTGGCATTAGCGAGGAAGACGTTGCCAAGCGCCTGATGGACTATGGTTTCCATGCGCCAACCATGTCGTTTCCGGTGCCGGGGACATTGATGGTGGAACCCACTGAAAGTGAATCGAAGGCGGAGCTGGACCGTTTTATCGGCGCGATGCTGAGCATCCGTGCGGAGATTACCGAGGTGCAGAACGGCAACTGGCCAGCCGAGGACAATCCGTTGAAACGTGCGCCGCATACGCTGGCCGACATCACCGGAATCTGGGAGCGGCCCTACAGCATCGAGCAAGCGGTTACGCCGGATGCGCACACCAAGGCCCACAAATATTGGCCGGTGGTGAACCGGGTGGACAATGTTTATGGGGACCGGAACCTGTTTTGCGCGTGTGTGCCAGTGGATGATTACCGCTAGGAAAATCAAAAGATCGCAGAGATGAAAATGCCGCTCATATGAGCGGCATTTTCATTGCGGCATCAATTACTCGGCAGCCACGGCATTCTTCGCTAGGATCGCGTTCGCCAGTTCCATGTCCGTAGCCTGCAGGCCCGGATTGTCGGCGCGGACTTGCTGCATGGCGGCCTCCAGATACGGGCCGCGGATGCCACCGTCACTGGCGACGAAACTGCCGGCATCGTCCTGGGCGGCGACGATCAGCTTGTGATCCTTGAAGGTCAGGTAAGTCGAACCGGTGGTGGCACCGGACGAGATGACGTTACGCCAAAAGCTGTCAGCCATCGCCGAACCGACAGGCAGGGACAACAAGGCGATGGTAGCGACAGCAAGTTTGAAACGCATGATGGGTGACTCCACTGGGGGCTTTAACTACGGCGTTGGATCGCCATTTCCCCAATCGAGTTCCATCACCGCACACCTACTTCTGCTCGCTCTGCGGCGTCACGCGCAACACCTCTTCGACGGTGGTCAAACCGGCCGCGACCTTTTGCGCACCTGATAATCGCAAGCTGCGCATGCCTTCCTTGAACGCCTGTCGCCGCACTGCCAGCAAATCGGTGTCGGGGTTGATCAGGGCTTTGAGGCCGTCGGTCAGTTGCATGATTTCGTAGACCCCGGCGCGGCCGTGATAGCCGGTGTCACGGCATTCCATGCAACCGATGGCGCGTTGGGTATTGCCCGGCAGCGGTGCTTGCCAGGGCCGGGTCAGGGTTTGCCAGTCCTCTTCATTCAAGGCCTGTGGCGCCTTGCAGTGCGGGCACAAGGTACGCACCAGACGCTGGGCCATGACGCCGAGCACCGTGGCCTTGATCAGGTAATGCGGCACGCCAAGTTCCAGCAAACGGCTGATGGCGCTGGGTGCGTCGTTGGTGTGCAGCGTCGACAGTACCAGGTGCCCGGTGAGGGCGGCCTGTATGGCCATTTCGGCGGTTTCCAGATCGCGAATCTCGCCGATCATGATGATGTCCGGGTCTTGCCGCATCAGCGCGCGTACCCCGGCGGCGAAGGTCAGGTCGATGTTGTGCTGGACCTGCATCTGGTTGAACGCCGGTTCGACCATTTCAATCGGGTCTTCGATGGTGCAGAGGTTGACCTCCGGCGTCGCCAGCTTCTTCAGCGTCGTGTAAAGCGTGGTGGTCTTGCCGGAACCGGTCGGCCCGGTGACCAGAATGATGCCGTTGGGTTGACGGGTCATGTCCTGCCAGCGCCGCAGGTCGTCGGCGGAAAACCCAAGCTGATCGAAATCCTTGAGCAGCACTTCCGGGTCGAAAATCCGCATGACCATTTTTTCGCCGAAGGCCGTCGGCAAGGTCGATAGGCGCAACTCCACTTCGCCGCCATCCGGGGTCTTGGTTTTCACCCGGCCGTCCTGGGGTTTGCGCTTCTCCGCGACGTTCATCCGCCCCAGGCTTTTCAGGCGACTGACGATGGCCATGGTTACTTGCGGCGGGAATTGATAGACGTTGTGCAGCACGCCGTCGATGCGAAAGCGCACCGTGCCTTGCTCGCGCCGGGGCTCGATGTGGATATCGCTGGCGCGTTGCTGGAAGGCGTACTGGAACAGCCAGTCGACGATGTTGACGATGTGCGCGTCATTGGCGTCCGGTTCCTGGTCGCTGGCGCCGAGGTTAAGCAACTGTTCGAAGTTACCGAGGGTGTTCACCTGCTGATCGGCGTTGGTTGCCCCGGTGACCGATTTGGCCAGACGAAAGAATTCCACGCTGAAGCGCTGGATATCCACGGGGTTGGCCACCACACGTTTGATCGGCAGCTTCAGCACATGGGTCAGGTCGGCCTCCCACCCGGTGACATAGGGCTGGGCGCTGGCAACGGTCACGGCGTCGCGGTCGATGGAGACCGCGAGGATCTTGTGGCGCTGGGCGAAGGCGTAGGACATCAAAGGCGTCACGGCGGCGACGTTGATTTTCAGCGGATCGATGCGCAGGTAAGGCTGACCCGCCTGTTGGGACAGCCACAGGGTCAGGTTTTCCAGATCGAGGTGTTTGCCGGGGCGGCTGAGGTCGTCCAGCTGCTGGCCGGCGATGAATTCCAGTGGGTGCATCTGCCCATGGGCAGCATGGCGACGACGGGCATTGAGCGCCTGCTCGGCCGAATCCTGGCTGATAAAGCCTTGGGCAACCAGCTCGCGCAGCACATCATTGAGATCCAGCCAGCGGTCCTGAATGGCGAATTGAACGGACATGCGGGCTCCTTTTGAACAACAGTGCGCAAAGGATAGTCGTGGCGCCACAGACCGTTGGGCCACTACCCGACGAAGCCGTATCGAGTTTTTTCAGCTCGCCGCTTGAGTGGCTTCAGCCCAGGCAGCGTCAGCGGTTTGCAGATCGACCGAGCAGACACTGATGAGGTTACGAAGTTTTTCCGCGATCACCTGGGCGCGATGCCAGCTCAAACCATCGATGACAATCTCGATCTCCAGCAGGTCTTCCTGGCGCTGCACGTGTACCTGTTCCGGCGTCAGACACTGCAAGGCGAACAGATTGAGCGCACGGCACAGCAGATCCGGTTCGGCTTCGGCCAGCAATTGGTAGCGTACGCAGCAATGGGCATTGCCGACATGCCAGACATCGGCGCGGGCGGGTGGGGTGTTGACGGCTTCCAGGTGCGGCATGGTCGTTCTCCAAAATCACTGGAGAAATTTTTACATTCGGGGCCGGGTATTACTTCTCTATGATGGCCTGTATTGCGGTTTTTTCGAATCGCACAATTCGACTGGTCATCCATTTAGGGTTTTTTTATGCAGAGCGAGTTGGACGGCTACGACCGCAAGATCCTGGCGTTGCTGCAAGAGGACGCGTCGCTCTCCAGTGCGCAAATCGCCGAGCAGGTGGGGCTTTCACAGTCGCCATGCTGGCGGCGGATTCAGCGGATGAAAGAGGAGGGGATCATTCGCGGCCAAGTGACGTTGCTCGACCGCAAGAAAATCGGCCTGAACACGCAAATCTTCGCGCAGGTAAAACTTAACGCCCACGGCCGTTCGAACTTCACCGAATTCACCGAAGCGATTCGCGGTTTTCCCGAAGTGCTGGAGTGTTATGTGCTGATGGGCGCGGTGGATTTCATGCTGCGGATCGTCGCGGCGGACATCGAGGCTTACGAGCGCTTCTTTTTCGAGAAGCTGTCGATGGTGCCGGGGATTCAGGAGGTGAATTCGGTTGTGGCGTTGTCGGAGATCAAGGCGACCACCCGTTTGCCGGTTTGAAATTCTGCGGGCTCCATCGCCAGCAGGCTGGCTCCCACAGGGGCGTTGTGACGTACACAAAACCAATGTGGGAGCCAGCCAGCCTGCTGGCGATAGCGGTGTTACATGCGCAGAAGCATCTTCCAGGCACGATTCTGATAAACCGCAATCGCCTGCTGCTTGCGCGCATCCAGCAATTCATCAGTGATCGTCGGCTCGTTGGCCAGTTGCGCCAGTTTGTTCAGCTCACCGTACAGGCGATCCATTTCCGGGATCTCCAGCACGTTGCGCGCATGGTGCAGCCACGCCTGAATGCGTTCGATGCGCGGCAATTGCTCGGCGAGGTCTTCCGGCTGTTGCTGGTAACGCTGCAATTGCAACGAAGTGGCTTCTTCGCCCAGTAGGCGTGGCAACCAGCTGCCCAGTTGCGCAGCGCCCTGGCGATTGCCACGGGTGTTGCGCTCGGCGGTCCAGGTCCGGGCCAGCAACCAGCGTGAAGTATTCAGCGAGAACAGGCCCCAGCGCGGGTCTTCGAGTTCTTCGAGGAATTGTTCCGGCGCGGCTTTGCGCACGTCTTCATCGTCCAGACCTGCCTGGACCAGTGGGCGCCAGTCTTCCAGCAAGGCGTCCAGCGAGACACGTAAATCGTGGGTCGACTGACGCGGCGCGGCTTGACCAAGACTGCTGACCAGCGCACGCAGTTCGGCGAGGTTTTCAACCCAGTCCAGCAGCAGGCGCCAGTGACCATTGAAGCGATACTGCTCGGCCAGACGCTGGCTGCTGCCGAGCAAATGCCAGCACATCGCGGCGAAAGCGTCGTCCAGCGGGGTTTCGGCGGTGAGTTGCGGCGCCGGCAGGCTCAACGAGTAGCTGTTGGCGTCGTACAGGCGATAACCGCGCTCGGCCTTGCTGATGTCGCACGGCATCAGGGCCAGTTTCTCGGCCAGTTCGGCGGCCAGCTCCAGCAACGCAGCGGGTTCGCCTTCGCGCAATTCCAGTTCCAGCTCGCAGATTTCTTCTTTCTGCTTGCCGGCTACGACATGGCCCAGGTCCAGCGCAGCTTCGATGACCACTTTGGTCTTGCCACGGCCCCAGGCGATTTCCGCGCGCTCGCGGACGAAATCGGTGGTGAAGATCGGCTTCAGGGTTTTCTTGTCCAGTTCGGCGAGTGCCTCGGGCCAGCATTCGCCGTCGAGTTTTTTCAGGTCGAGCTTGGCTTTGGGCAGGTTCCAGTCGTACTCATTGCGCACGGACAGACCGGCGACGCTCTGGCCGCGGGTCTTGAGGGTCTGAATCACTTCTTCGCCATCCTTGCGCAGGCGCAGGGCGACTTTGGCCTGGGCCAGGTCACGCTCTGGGGTGTCGAAGTACTGGTTCATCAACTCACGGCGTTCCCAGCCACTTTTGTTGCGTTTTTTCAGTAACGGGTGCTCGCGCAGGGCGGCGAGGGTTTCGCGGCTGACGCGGAGTTTGATTTCGGTTTCTTTCTGCATGGCCGGAAAATCCAGGATCGGGAGCGCAGCCGGGGGAATGTGTGGCTGCCAAGGTCGTGCAGTGTACAGGACTCACCGGTCCTCCGTGCCGCGACGGTTTATTCCTGTCGCCGGATGGCTCTATGATGGTCTTCAATTCGGGAGTTGGAGTCAGCGATGCCTTTGCCGTCCATGAAAGATCAGTTCGCTGCACTGATCGCTGCACCGTCCGTCAGCTGCACCCAGGCAAGCCTCGATCAATCCAATCGCCCGGTGATCGACTTGCTGGCTGCATGGCTCGGCGATCTGGGTTTCGCCTGCGACATCCAGCAGGTCAGCCCCGGCAAATTCAACTTGCTGGCCAGTTTCGGTTCCGGCCCTGGTGGCTTGGTGCTGGCCGGGCACAGTGACACGGTGCCGTTCGATGGCGCGCTGTGGCAGACCGATCCGCTGAAGCTGACCGAAGTCGACGGTCGCTGGGTCGGGTTGGGCAGTTGTGACATGAAGGGTTTTTTCGCCCTGGCCATTGAAGCCGTCAAACCGCTGCTCGACCAACCGTTCAAGCAACCGTTGCTGATCCTTGCCACCTGCGATGAAGAAAGCTCGATGTCCGGTGCCCGTGCGCTGGCCGAAGCGGGTCGTCCGCTCGGACGTGCGGCGGTGATCGGCGAGCCGACCGGGCTCAAGCCAATCCGCATGCACAAAGGCATCATGATGGAGCGCATCGACATCCTCGGGCAGAGCGGCCACTCCTCTGACCCGCGCCTGGGCCACAGTGCGCTCGAAGCCATGCACGACGCCATCGGTGAGCTGCGCGGCCTGCGCCTGTTGTGGCAACGTGAATTCCGCAACATGCAGTTCGGTGTGCCGATGCCGACCATGAATTTCGGCTGCATCCATGGCGGCGACAACCCCAACCGCATCTGCGGCCAGTGTTCGCTGGAATTCGATCTGCGGCCGTTGCCGGGCATGGACCCCAAAGCCCTGCGTGCCGAAATCTTGCAGCGGCTCCAGCCGGTTGCCGAGCGGCATCAGGTCAAGATCGACTACGCGCCGCTGTTCCCCGAAGTACCGTCGTTCGAGCAGGCAGAAGACTCAGAACTGGTGCGTATCGCCGAAAAGCTGACCGGCCATGGCGCCGAAGCAGTGGCGTTCGGCACCGAAGCGCCTTATCTTCAACGGCTTGGCTGCGAAACACTGGTGCTTGGCCCGGGCGATATCGCCTGCGCCCACCAGCCGGGGGAATACCTTGAAATGTCACGTTTGCAGCCTACGGTGCATCTATTAAGGCAACTGATCGAACACTATTGCCTGACACCGGCCTGAACCCGTTAAATTGCCGGCATCAAAACCCGTATTCATGAGGAGAGCGCGCGTGTCGCCAAGCCTGTTCCGACGATAACCATCAGCCCGCTGTGCGTTTTCTGTTTCGCCCTTTTTTCGGCTGCTATTTATTACAGGCCCAGGTTCATGCCCGAATACGTCAATTGGCTTCGTCACGCTTCGCCTTACATCAACGCCCACCGCGATTGCACCTTTGTCGTCATGCTGCCCGGCGACGGCGTTGAGCATCCGAACTTCGGCAATATCGTCCACGACCTGGTGCTGTTGCACAGCCTGGGTGTACGGCTGGTGCTGGTTCACGGTTCCCGTCCGCAAATCGAAACGCGCCTCGCCGCGCGTGGCCTGACCCCGCATTACCACCACGGCATGCGCATCACCGATGCCGCGACGCTGGAGTGTGTGATCGATGCCGTGGGCCAACTGCGTATCGCGATCGAGGCGCGGCTGTCGATGGACATGGCCTCGTCGCCGATGCAGGGCTCACGCCTGCGTGTTGCCAGCGGCAACCTGGTGACCGCGCGGCCGATCGGTGTGCTTGAAGGTGTCGATTACCACCACACCGGCGAAGTGCGCCGGGTCGACCGCAAGGGCATCAATCGCTTGCTGGACGAGCGCTCCATCGTGCTGCTGTCGCCATTGGGTTACTCGCCGACGGGTGAAATTTTCAATCTCGCCTGTGAAGACGTTGCCACCCGCGCGGCCATCGATCTGGGGGCGGACAAGCTGCTGCTGTTCGGCGCCGACCTTGGTTTGATTGATGAGAACGGGCGCCTGGTGCGCGAGTTGCGCCCGCAACAGGTGCCGGCGCATCTGCAGCGCCTGGGCAGCAACTATCAGGCAGAACTGCTGGATGCTGCCGCCGAAGCCTGCCGAGGCGGCGTGGCGCGCAGCCATATCGTCAGCTATGCCGAGGACGGCGCGCTCCTGACCGAACTGTTCACCCGCGACGGTGGCGGTACGTTGGTAGCACAAGAGCAGTTCGAAGTGGTGCGCGAAGCCGCCATCGAAGACGTCGGTGGATTGCTGGATTTGATCAGTCCACTGGAAGAGCAGGGTATTCTGGTGCGGCGTTCCCGCGAAGTGCTGGAGCGTGAAATCGAGCAATTCAGTGTGGTCGAGCGCGAAGGCATGATCATCGCCTGTGCGGCGCTGTATCAGATTGCCGATTCCGACGCCGGTGAGCTGGCGTGCCTGGCGGTGAACCCGGAGTATCGCCATGGCGGTCGTGGTGATGAGTTGCTGGAGCGTATCGAAACCCGCGCCCGGGCGCAGGGCCTGAAGACTTTGTTCGTCCTCACCACTCGCACGGCGCACTGGTTCCGTGAGCGTGGCTTTGTGCCGAGCAGCGTTGATCGCCTGCCGTCGGCGCGGGCGTCGCTGTACAACTATCAACGTAATTCGAAGATTTTCGAAAAAGCCCTTTGATCACACTGCCCCTGTAGGAGCTGTCGCAGCGTGCGGCAACTCCTACAGGCGTTATTGCATTACTCCTGCACAAACTTCGCGCTGACATACGGCGAGTAGTCCGGCAGCACCGTTTCAGCCTTCCCCTGTTCCTTCAAGAACTTCGCCGTCTCGCCAATCGCCTTGGCCGTGCCGCCATCCAGCAGTGCGCTGGTCAGTTGCGCCTTGGCATCCGGGAACGCGGAGCCGGCCAGTAATTCCGGCACATCGGCGGCGTTGGCACCGGTCAGTTTGGCAATTTTCTGTACGGGTACCGAGTCGGCGGTCCAGGTGTCCTTGTGCGCCGCATAGTCGGCGAATGAGTCGAGGGTGACCTTGGCGAATTTGGCGATCACCTCCGGATGCTGCTCGGCGTAATCCTTGCGCGCCACCCACACTTCGAAGGTCGGCGCGCCCCATTGGCCGACCTGCGCGGCGTCGGTCAAGGTCTTGCCCGTCTTGCGAATCTCCCCCAGCGCGGGCGACCAGACGAACGCGCCATCAATGTCCCCGCGTTTCCACGCGGCGGCAATTTCCGCCGGTTGCAGGTTCACCACTTTGACTTTCGACGCGTCCAGGCCCCAATGCTTCAGCGCACCCAGCAAACTGTAATGAGAAGTTGATACAAACGGCGTGGCGATGGTCTTGCCGATCAGATCCTGAGGTTTTTCGATGCCGCTGCCGTTGCGCACCACCAGCGCTTCCGCCGCATTGATCTGGGCGGAGACGATGAACGCGACAATCGGCAAATTACGCGAAGCCGCCGCCGCCAAAGGGCTGGACCCCAGGTTGCCGATCTGCACATCGCCGGACGCAATGGCAGTGACCACTTCCGGCCCGCTGTTGAAGCGCCGCCAGTCGATTTTCTCGCCGATGGTTTTTTCGTACAGGCCATCCGCCTGGGGGACTTTGCTGGGATCGATACCGGTCTGGTAACCAACCGTGAGGCTCGTTGCGTGGGCGGACAGAGAATAAATCAGCGACACACAAACTGTAACAATTGATCTGGATAGTGCGCGTTTGGTCGACATGGAGTGGCCTTTTGAGATGGATATGTTTCCGAATTGCTTCAGAAACTAATCGAACTAAAAAAAGGCTAACAAATACTCTTTAGGAATTAGCTTATGAGTCGGCAGCTCTGAGCCGGACCCGTGAGTGAAATTCCTAAACGGTATGAGAAAAGAATGAATCAATTCTTTTCAGGTTTATGACAAGCGCGTGAACCTGCAAGGACCAAAAAACTGGGGATTAGACTATGGTCGTAGACACACAAAGTTACGATTGACTTGTGAGTCACCGTCCGGCGCTAATCGCGCATCTTAGGATTCCAGGCACTTGACCCGGAACCAGGACTACAAGAATTAGAGACTAGAGGAGCTTCACCATGAACAAGTCCACCTTGGCTCTGGCCGTGGCCGTAGGGGTGTTGGCGCAGCAGGCAGGCGCCGCCGGTTTCATCGAAGACAGCAAGGCATCCGTTAGTTCGCGAACTTATTATTTCGACTCCGATAGACGTGAAGGCGCCAGCACTCCTGCCAACCGCCAGCGCGAGGCCGCTGAAGGTCTGAAGTTCGATTACCAATCGGGCTTCACCCAAGGTGTCGTAGGTTTCGGTATCGACGCTCAGGCGCTGGTTGGCATCCATTTGGACGGTGGCAAGGGCCATCACCCGGATAACAACTCGTTCAATCCTAGTGACACTGATCAGTCGGCAGAGAGCTCGTGGAGCCGTGCGGCAGCGAACGTCAAGGCACGCTTCTCGAAGACTGAGGCTCACCTGGGTGGCGCTCTTCAGCCAAACATGCCAATCCTGATCGCGAACGACAGCCGCGTGCTGCCGCAAACCTTTGAGGGTGGCACCATCTCCTCGAAGGAAATCGACAACGTGACCTTCAACCTGGGTCAGTTGGAGCACGCGACCGGTCGCGCATCGAGCAACAGCACCGGCCTGGCCGTGGCGGGTGGTACTCAGGACAGCAACCAGTTCCGCTACGCGGGTGCTGACTGGAAGATCACCAAAGACCTGATGCTGCAGTACTACTTCGCGAACCTGGAAGACTACTACAAGCAGAACTTCCTCGGTCTGGTGCACGTTTACCCGATCGCGCCGAACCAGTCGTTCAAAACCGATCTGCGTTATTTCGACAGCAGCTCTGACGGCAAGAACGGCACTGCCGGCTACCAGTTCAACAACAACAACGGTTACGCCAAAAATGCGGGCGAGGTCGACAACAAGACCTGGAGCGCTACGTTCACCTACACCCTGGGTGGCAGCGCGTTCCTGCTCGGTCACCAGCGTGTCAGCGATGACGGCGGTTTTGTCTTCCTGAACCAGGGCAACGTGGTTGACGGCCGAGGCCGCAATGAAGGCGGCGGCGGTGCCAGCTTCTACTCCTTCACCGATGCCACCGTTGGCAGCTTCATCCGTGCCGGTGAAAACACCACCTACGGTCAGTACTCGTATGACTTCGCCTCGTTGGGCGTACCGGGCTTGAAAGCTTCGGCTGCTTACCTGTATGGCCAGGACATCAAGGCCACCAACGGCGTGGGTGATGACCTGAACGAGCGCGAGACCGACCTGCGTGTGGACTACGTGATTCAAACCGGTCCACTCAAAGGTTTCGGCACCACGCTGCGTCACGGTATGTACCGTGGCAACACCAGCACCCTTGATGAAGACCAGACCCGCCTGATCTTCAACTACACCTACAGCTTCATGTAACAGCGTTTGCGAAAAGAGCCTCACCGAAAGGTGGGGCTTTTTTTGGGTCTGTTTTTAATATTCCATAATGTTAGCTAATGTGTATTTTTTATTCTTTTTAGCTTTTCCCGTCAGCGATTACAGTAAGACCGTCCGACACGCACCGTAAGCCGCGGACCCCGCTTCAAATCCCTCGAAGATCAAAAAAGTTCAGGAATCGGCATTCACGCCGATACCCCGGATCTGTGCTGTCGAGGCTTATTTCCCAATGCGATTAAAACTGGCTTGATGATTCTTTTTAGGATTATGAAGAGGTATTCTGCGCGCCCGAAAAATGACCGCTTCAGACGGTCCGGCGCGAATGGCGCGTCTGTGGCTCCAGGGCATTCGACCCAGGGTCGGCAGCACAAGAATTAGAAAACGATAGGAGCAAAACAAATGAACAAGTCCACCTTGGCACTGGCAGTGGCCGTAGGGGTTTTGGCGCAGCAAGCAAGCGCCGCCGGTTTCATCGAAGACAGCAAGGCAACATTGGGGCTGCGCAACTTCTACATCAACCAGGACTTCCGTGACGGCACCGGCAACGTCCCGAACAAGTACGAGGAATGGGGCCAAGGCTTCGATCTGCGCTTCATCTCCGGTTACACCCAAGGTACCGTCGGCTTCGGTGTTGATGCGATCGGCCTGTTGGGTGTGCGATTGGATTCGGGCGGCGGTACTAACGGCGCCACGTCGACTTCTTACGGCGGTACTGTTTTCCCCAGCAAATCTAACGGCGAGGCGGTTGATAACTTCTCCAGCCTGGGCCTGACCGCCAAAGCCAAGATCTCTCAGACTGAACTGAAGCTGGGTACCTTGCAGCCGAAGAACCCGGTAATCGTGACCAACGACGGTCGTCTGTTGCCACAAACCTGGGAAGGTGGGCAGATCACTTCCGGCGAGATCAAGGACCTGAACCTAGTCGGTGGCCAGATCGAACACGTCAAAGGCCGTAACTCCAGCAACAACGAGCAGTTAGCGATCAATGGAGCTTCCCCACGTACCATCAATAGCAACAAGTTCATCTATGCCGGTGGTGACTACAAGCTCACCAAGGACCTGACGGCCCAGTATTACTACGGCAACCTTGAAGATTTCTACAAGCAACACTTCCTGGGTCTGGTGCACAACTGGGCCATCGGCCCGGGCGTATTGAAGTCTGATTTCCGTTACTTCAACAGCTCCGACGATGGTGCCAACGGTCACGACCCGCTTTATTACAGCTCCGGTAACTACAACGCGCCGAGCGGCAGAGGCAAGGTCGACAACAACCTGTACAGCGGCCTGTTCCTGTACACCGTGGCCGGTCACACCTTCGGTGGCGGGTATCAGGTCAGCAACGGCAGCAGTGACTTCCCTTGGCTGAACCAGGGCGACGGTTCGTCGAACTACACCATCACCGACTCGCAAATCCAGAAGTTCGCCCGTGCGGGCGAGAAAACCTGGCAGGCACGCTACTCCTTTGACTTCGCCAAGGTCGGCGTACCTGGCCTGACGGCGGGTGTGGTTTATCTGCATGGCGACGACATCGACACGGTGAACGCTGCCGGTCGTCAAGCTGCTAACGGCGCTTCCGAGTGGGAACGCGACCTGACCGTGGGTTACGTCGTTCAGTCGGGCGCCCTGAAAAACCTCGGCGTGACGTGGAAAAACGCCATGTGGCGCACCGATCTGCCGAACACCCGTTCCCAGGACGAAAACCGCCTGATCGTCAGCTACTCGATCCCGCTGTTGTAATAGTGATCGCATAACTGCGAGGCAAAAAAAGCCCCGCCCGGCATCACGCCGGGCGGGGCTTTTGCGTTTTCAAGGCGGGGTCACCCCCGTAATCCCGCTTTGAAATTCCCCTCTTTTGCAGCAACTCAAGGCCTTCTCGAACCTTGGGGCCGATGTTCGGCGGGATGCGTGACCACGTCCAGTGAACAGATCTTTAATATTTCTTTATGGTCTAAATAAATCGATATTTATTCTTTTTAATGGATAAAAAACACAGGCACAGTTGAGGTCAACCAGCACTCACCAGGAGCTACACCATGGGCATCAGACTCGGCGATATCGCCCCCGATTTCGAACAGGATTCCAGCGCCGGTACCATCCGTTTCCATCAGTGGCTGGGCGATAGCTGGGGCGTGCTGTTTTCCCACCCGGCGGACTTCACGCCGGTGTGCACCACCGAACTCGGCTTTACCGCCAAGTTGAAAGATGAATTCGCCCAGCGTGGGGTCAAGGCCATCGCACTGTCCGTCGACCCGGTGGATTCGCACCACAAATGGATCGAAGACATCAACGAAACCCAGAACACGATCGTCAACTTCCCGATCCTCGACGACACCGACCGCAAGGTCTCGGACCTCTACGACCTGATCCATCCCAATGCCAACGACACCCTGACGGTGCGTTCGCTGTTCGTGATCGATCCGAACAAAAAGGTCCGGTTGACCATCACCTATCCAGCCAGCACCGGCCGTAACTTCAATGAAATCCTGCGGGTGATCGATTCGCTGCAACTCACCGACAACTACAAGGTGGCTACCCCGGCCAACTGGCAGGACGGTGACGAGGTGGTAATCGTGCCGTCGCTCAAGGATGAAGACGAAATCAAACAGCGCTTTCCCAAGGGCTATCGCGCCGTTAAACCGTACTTGCGCCTGACGCCGCAGCCGAATCGTTGAAGCTATCCAAAAAGCAGGGGATTTCAGGCCGTTTCGACGGCCTGTTTTTTTGGTGCGCCAGGCATGGCGCGTTGCGCGAAGCGCAACCAGCTTGGCTGTGGTGGTCATGCTGGTGACTTGGAGGTGAAAGTCCTCTACACACCCGGCAAGGGGAAGTGTTAGCCAGAGGCAAGGGTGTCGCGGGCGACTGCGAATCTGAAGGAAGCCCGAGGCAAAATGCTGGCCTGACGAACAGGAAGCGGATTAGGCGGTGCAGCGGGGTAAGGTAGCCAAAATTGCCAAAGCCCAATACTTGCACGGAACGCTGTGACGTAGATCCGACAGGCATAAGCAGGAAGGTCGCGCGAATTACCCTGGGAGATCTGTATAGCCTGCCATGTGCTACCGGCGTCGCGAGATGACGGGATGGGCGACAGAAGTCAGCAGAGGCCGTAGTAGTTGCTCGACACCGGAGTAACGAAGGGCTGAACCTGCCATGAGTGGATAGTCGGGTGTGATCTCTGTTGGAGCGTAAAGCAGAAACACCGCATAGCGGGGGTCGAGACCATCAGGAGGTAGGAGCCGGAAGCTCCGAGGGCCGGTCTGGGCGCTTAGATACCACAGGCGACACATCAACGGAACCAAGCTCGCTGACGTTGTATGTCAGTAGGCAGGAACCGCCGTATACGGAACCGTATGTACGGTGGTGTGAGAGGACGGCGGGGGCAACCCCGCCTCCTACTCGATCCTGGGAGAAATGATTGTTATATGCCATAAAAGAATAACCAAATGAATAAATATGATTTATGGATATATAAATCACCTGTTAAGGTCACTCCATCGAAGCGAGATCGCAAATCGCGAATCGCCAACACCGTTCAAGGAATCGTCTAAATGCTGGTCGTCTCACTCGGTGGCAGTCCCAGCCAACGCTCCCGTTCCGGGGTGTTGCTGGAGCGCTCTCAGCGTTGGTTGCAAGGGCAGGGTGTGGAAGTGGTGAGTTACCAGGTACGGGACTTCCCGGCCGAAGACTTGCTGCATGCACGCTTCGACAGCCCGAAGGTGATCGACCTGTTGCAACAGATTGAAAACGCCGATGGCTTGCTGATTGCCACGCCGGTCTACAAAGCATCGTTCTCCGGTGCGTTGAAAACCGTACTGGATTTGCTGCCCGAGCGCGCCCTGAGCCACAAAGTGGTTCTTCCGATGGCGACCGGGGGCAGCATCGCCCACATGCTGGCGGTGGATTACGCGCTCAAGCCAGTGTTGTCGGCGTTGAAAGCCCAGGAACTGCTGCAGGGGATTTTCGCGGTCGACAGCCAGATCGCTTATGGCGAAGGCAGCGCACAAGCGCAGTTGGCGCCGGAGCTGGAGCAACGATTGAATGAGTCGCTGGAGCTGTTTTTCAGCGCCATGGCGCGACGGCCTAAGCCGCTTGATCCGAACCTGCTGAACGATCGTTTGTTGACTGCTCGCTGGAGCATTTAAGCCTTACCCAAATTTTATGTACTGGCCTTACTCGCCCGCTAACGGGCAAGCAGGTGCAGCCAAAACCCAACTGCAAATAGGAGAGCGCCATGCGCCCTGTCATTTTGCGTCGTGGTCTGGTCGCTCTGTTTGCTGCGGCTGTTACCTTCGGCGCCATTACTCAAGCTCAAGCTGAAACTTTACGAATCGGCTATCAGAAATACGGCACTCTGGTGCTGCTCAAAGCCAAAGGCACCCTGGAAAAACGCCTCGCCGCCCAAGGCGTGGACGTGCAATGGACTGAATTCCCAGGCGGCCCGCAACTGCTCGAAGGCCTGAACGTCGGCTCCATCGACTTCGGCGTCACCGGCGAAACGCCGCCAGTGTTCGCTCAAGCGGCCGGTGCTGATTTGCTCTATGTCGCCTACGAACCGCCAGCGCCTCACAGCGAAGCGATCCTGGTGCCGAAGGACTCGCCGATCAAATCGGTGGCCGAGCTCAAGGGCAAGAAAGTCGTCCTGAACAAAGGCTCCAACGTGCACTACTTGCTAGTGCGTGCGCTGGAAGACGCCGGCCTCAAATACACCGATATCCAGACCGTATTCCTGCCGCCGGCCGACGCCCGCGCCGCGTTCGAACGTGGCAGTGTCGATGCCTGGGTCATTTGGGACCCGTACCAGGCGGCCGCCGAACAGCAACTGCAAGCGCGCACCCTGCGCGATGGCAAAGGCATCGTCGACAATCATCAGTTCTATCTCGCAACCAGGCCTTATGCGCAGAAAAATCCCGAGGTGATCAAGACCCTCGTGGATGAAGTGCGCGCGGTCGGTGAGTGGTCAAAAGCCAACCCGGAAGATGTAACCAAACAGGTCTCGCCACTGCTCGGCCTGCCGGCGGACATCACCCTGACTTCGGTGAAACGCCAGGGCTACGGTGCGCTGTTCCTCACCCCGGAAGTGGTCAGCGCGCAGCAGAAAATCGCTGACAGCTTCTACCAGCTCAAGCTGATTCCCAAGCCGTTGAGCATCAAAGACGTGATCTGGACGCCACCGGCGGCCGTTGCCAACGCTCAGTAACTAAAGCCCGGTCAATCGATTCCCCAAGGAGACCACTCCATGAGCCTCAATATCTTCTGGTTCCTGCCTACCCACGGCGACGGCCATTACCTTGGCACCGCCGAAGGCGCTCGCGCCGTCGACCACGGTTACCTGCAACAAGTCGCACAAGCGGCAGATCGACTGGGCTTCGGCGGCGTACTGATTCCCACCGGCCGTTCCTGCGAAGACTCGTGGCTGGTAGCGGCGTCGCTGATCCCGGTGACCCAGCGTTTGAAGTTTCTGGTCGCCCTGCGTCCCGGGATCATTTCCCCGACGGTGGCAGCGCGTCAGGCCGCGACACTTGATCGTCTGTCCGGCGGACGCGCCTTGTTCAACCTAGTCACGGGCGGTGATCCGGAAGAGTTGGCCGGTGATGGTCTGTTCCTCAGCCACGAAGAGCGCTATCAGGCATCGGTGGAATTCACCCGCATCTGGCGCCGCGTACTGGAAGGCGAAACCGTCGATTACGACGGACAGCACATCAGTGTGAAGGGCGCCAAGTTGCTCTATCCGCCGATCCAGCAACCGCGTCCGCCGCTGTACTTCGGCGGGTCTTCGGAAGCGGCGCAGGCTCTCGCGGCAGAGCAGGTCGAAATGGTCCTGACCTGGGGCGAACCACCGGCCGCCGTGGCAGAAAAAATTGCACAAGTTCGCGCCAAAGCCGCCAAGCTCGGTCGGACCGTCCGCTTCGGCATTCGCCTGCATGTGATCGTTCGCGAAACCAATGCCGAGGCCTGGCAGGCGGCGGATCGACTGATCTCGCACCTGGACGACGACACCATCGCCCGTGCCCAGGCATCGTTGGCGCGTTTCGATTCCGTGGGCCAGCAACGCATGGCGGCACTGCACGGCGGCAGTCGCGACAACCTGGAAGTCAGCCCGAATCTTTGGGCCGGTGTCGGCCTGGTGCGTGGGGGGGCCGGTACGGCGCTGGTGGGTGATGGTCCAACCGTGGCCGCACGTGTGAAAGAGTATGCGGACCTCGGTATCGACACCTTCATCTTCTCCGGTTATCCGCACCTGGAAGAGTCGTATCGCGTTGCCGAGTTGCTGTTTCCGCACCTCGACATCGAACGTCCCGAGTTGCCGAAAAGCGCCGGTTACGTCAGCCCGTTCGGCGAGATGGTCGCCAACGACATTCTCCCTAAAGCCGCGTCCCAGAGCTGAGGCGCGCCATGAAGAAAATCATCCACAGTCTCGCGCCCTGGGCGTTGCCGGTGTTGCTGCTGGCGGTGTGGCAGTTGTCTGTGTCGGCGGGCTGGTTGTCGACGCGAATTCTGCCGGCACCGATCGCCGTGATCGAAGCCGGCGTGAGTCTGGTGCGCAGCGGCGAAATCTGGACGCACCTGGCAATCAGCGGCTGGCGTGCAGCGCTGGGCTTCGCCATCGGCGGTGGCATCGGCCTGACCCTGGGCTTCATCACCGGCCTGTCGAAATGGGGCGAGCGCCTGCTCGACAGCTCGGTGCAAATGATCCGTAACGTGCCGCACCTGGCGTTGATTCCGCTGGTGATCCTGTGGTTTGGCATCGACGAGTCGGCAAAGATTTTCCTGGTGGCGCTGGGCACGTTGTTCCCGATTTACCTCAACACCTACCACGGTATCCGCAACGTTGATCCGGCGTTGGTGGAAATGTCACGCAGCTACGGTTTGTCCGGTTTCAGTCTGTTCCGCCAAGTGATCCTGCCGGGGGCGTTGCCTTCGATTCTGGTCGGTGTGCGATTTGCTCTGGGCTTCATGTGGCTGACGCTGATCGTCGCGGAAACCATTTCCGCGAGCTCCGGCATTGGCTACCTGGCGATGAATGCCCGGGAGTTCTTGCAGACCGACGTGGTGGTATTGGCGATCCTGATGTACGCGGTGCTCGGCAAGCTGGCCGATCTCGCGGCCCGTGGACTTGAACGCGTGTGGCTGCGCTGGCATCCGGCCTATCAGGTCGTCAAGGGAGGTGCCGCATGACCGCTCAACAACCTCCACGCCTGCTGCGCGGGATTCCGCTGGCGGTGCGCAAGCTGCAAAAAACCTTCGGCTCACGGCAGGTGCTGCGCGAGATCGATCTGCATATCCCGGCGGGGCAATTCGTCGCCGTGGTCGGTCGCAGCGGTTGTGGCAAAAGTACTTTGCTGCGCTTGTTGGCCGGGCTCGATGAGCCTACGGGCGGTGACTTGCTGGCCGGTTCCGCGCCGTTGAGCGAAGCCCGGGAAGACACCCGGCTGATGTTCCAGGAAGCACGTCTGCTGCCGTGGAAAAAGATCATCGATAACGTCGGCCTCGGGCTCAAGGGCAACTGGCGTCCCAAGGCTTTGGAAGCGCTGGAAGCGGTCGGTCTGGCCGATCGCGCCAACGAGTGGCCGGCGGCGTTGTCCGGTGGGCAGAAGCAACGTGTGGCCCTGGCCCGCGCGCTGATTCATCAACCGCGCTTGCTGCTGCTCGACGAACCTTTGGGCGCGCTGGATGCACTGACCCGAATCGAGATGCAGCAACTGATCGAACGGCTCTGGCAACAGCATGGTTTTACCGTGTTGCTGGTGACCCACGACGTCAGCGAAGCCGTGGCGATTGCCGATCGGGTGATCCTGATCGAAGACGGCGAAGTCGGTCTCGACCTGCACGTGGAACTGCCGCGCCCTCGGGTCCGTGGTTCTCATCGACTGGCGGCGCTGGAAACCGAAGTGCTCAATCGTGTGCTGTCTCTGCCCGGCCAACCGCCGGAACCGGAACCTGTTTCACCGTTGCCAACGCAATTGCGCTGGGCTCAATAACTCAAGTCTTATCCAACGACAGGAATCAACATCATGACTATCAAAGCCATCAACGTACGCAACCAGTTCAAAGGCTCCATCAAGGAAATCGTCCTCGGTGACGTGCTGTCGGAAATCGACGTGCAGACCGCCTCCGGCATCGTCACTTCGGTGATCACCACGCGTTCGGTGAAAGAGCTGGAACTGGCGGTGGGCAGTGAAGTGATCGCGTTTGTGAAATCCACCGAGGTATCGATCGCCAAGTTGTAAACCGTGCACGCAAACAACAACCCCGAAGGGTTTTAGCCCTTCGGGGTTTTTTGATTCCTTAAAATCAAAAGATCGCAGCGCGCTTGGGCAAATACGGTGGCAAATACAACCCAAGGTAAGCATCAAACACCCGCATCCCTTCCTCGGCCATGCGCGACGTGATCTGCCCGTGCTGTTGCACCGAGCGTGCGTAGACCCGATCACCCAGCTCCATGGCCAACGCAAACACATCCACATCCTCCGGCAGTTTCGGCAGCTGGAAATGGTGATCGAAGAGTTTGTGCATCAAGTCGCCGAGTTCGATGTCGTGCTGGCGGTCGGCCTGGGTGACTTCGGTCAGGCCGTGTTGCGCAAGGATCAGTTGGCGGGCGGCGGCATCCTCATCGTAGATGTCCAGCATGCGTTGTTCCACCAGGCGCGACAGGTCACGCCAGCCGCTCAATGCATCGTGGTCGATGGGCGCTTGCAGGCAGGCGCGGAACGCGGCATGGACGTCGGCGGTCAGGGCTTCGAGCAGCGCCGGGACGCTGGCGAAGAAATGGTAGACGGAGGAGGGCGGGATCTCCGCACGCTCGGCAACGCTATAGATCGACAGGCTGGCCACACCCTCGGCAGCCAGCAGCGTGCGCGCGGCATCGAGGATCGAATCGATTCGCGCCTGGCTGCGTGCGCGGGGTTTGCGGGGAGTGGCTACGCGTGTCATTGAAGTCTCCTGCGGGGCAGCGGGCATTGTACGCAGAGCGGGCAGATGTTCCATATCCCCTGTGGCGAGGGAGCTCGCTCCCGCTGGGTCGCGGAGCGGCCCCATACTGGCATCGCAAATACAGGGAGTCCTCCGGCCTCCAGCGGGAGCAAGCTCCCTCGCCACAGGATTCGATGGCACTCATAAAAAAAACGCCGCAGGCTGTGAGGCCGGCGGCGTTGTTGTTTACAGCAACCGCTTACACGGTATGCAGATACCAGTTGTACTCAAGGTCGGAGATGGAGTGTTCGAACTCCTCCAGCTCACTCTCTTTGCACG
The DNA here is from genome assembly GCF_048565165.1 of Pseudomonas sp. NFX224. Lineage (NCBI taxonomy): Bacteria > Pseudomonadati > Pseudomonadota > Gammaproteobacteria > Pseudomonadales > Pseudomonadaceae > Pseudomonas > Pseudomonas sp. NFX224. The sequence goes on from NZ_CP183416.1 coordinate 3,328,356, forward strand.
CGACGAAGATATCGATGTACTTCGGATCGATGTACTTGGCCATGACTTCGCTGTCGTCCAGCTCGCGCAGTGCATCGCGCAGGTTGTTCGGCAGGCTCTGCTCGTTCTGCTCGTAGCTGTTGCCTTCGACCGGAGCGCCCGGCTCGATCTTGTTGGTCAGGCCGTGGTGCACGCCTGCCAGGACCGAAGCCATCAGCAAGTACGGGTTGGCGTCGGCACCGGCCACACGGTGCTCGATGCGCACGGCATCGGCGGCACCGGTGGGTACGCGGATCGCTACAGTGCGGTTGTCCAGGCCCCAGCACGGCGAGTTCGGCACGTAGAACTGTGCGCCGAAACGACGGTACGAGTTGACGTTCGGGCAGAGGAAAGCCATCTGCGCCGGTAGGGTCTCGAGCACACCGCCGATCGCGTGACGCAGTGCGGCGTTCTGCTCGGGATCCTCACTGGCAAAAATATTCTTGCCATCTTTGTCGAGAATCGAGATGTGGACGTGTAGACCGTTGCCCGCCTGGCCTGGGTAAGGCTTGGCCATGAAGGTGGTGTCCATTTCATGGTCGTAGGCGATGTTCTTGATCAGGCGCTTGAGCAGGACCGCGTAGTCGCAGGCCTTGATCGGGTCGGCCACGTGGTGCAGGTTCACTTCGAACTGCGCCGGGGCACTTTCCTTGACGATGGCGTCGGCCGGAATGCCTTGCTCTTTGGCACCTTCCAGAATGTCCTGGAGGCAGTCGACGTATTCGTCGAGGTCGTCGATCAGGTAGACCTGTGTCGAGTGCGGGCGTTTGCCGGAAACCGGTGAGCGAGGCGGTTGCGGTCGACCGTTCACGTTCTCCTGGTCGATCAGGTAGAACTCCAGTTCGAACGCGGCGCAGATGGTCAGGCCCATTTCGTCGAACTTGCGCACGACATTGGCCAGCACTTCACGCGGGTCGGCGAAGAACGGCTCGCCTTCGAGTTCGTGCATGGTCATTAACAGTTGCGCGGTCGGACGCTTCTGCCATGGCTCGTTGCACAGGGTGTCGGGAATTGGATAGCAGATTCGGTCAGCATCACCGATGTCCAGGCCCAGGCCGGTGCTTTCCACCGTCGAGCCGTTGATATCCAGAGCAAATAGAGAGGCCGGCAGGTTGATGCCTTTCTCGTAAACCTTGTGGAGGCTGGTGCGTTCTATGCGCTTGCCGCGCACCACACCATTCATATCCGCAATCAGAAGGTCAACGTACAGAACCTCAGGATGTTCCTTAAGGAACGCGTTCGCTTCGTTAAGCTGAACGGCACGCGGGGGTACCGACATGATGCAACACCTTTGTTGTTAAAAATATCAATCATTGATCTTTTCTGGTTTCAGTCAACCCGAACGGCCTGCCGAAGTCAAGCGAGGCCTTTTATGCCCTGAAAAAGCGCCGCAAGGGCATTTATGGGGCACTTTGGGGCATTTTTTTGCCCTTCGTCGGCTGGGCACCCGCACAGTTGAGCGGGCCGTGTTGTATTTTTTACGGGGGTGTTGTGTAAAAAAATGAACAAGGCTAAGCTCGAATCAAACCCATAACAGCAATAATACCGGGGTGCTTCATGTCTCGCCTGCCGTTAATCGGCCCCACCGACTGCTCTGCGCAGAACGGTCTGCATGCTTGCCACATCAGTGGCGACATCTGCATCAGCGCCGAGGTCTTAGCGGCTTCGGGCCTGGCGGTGATCCTTGCTTCCCCGGCGGATCGACCATCACCGTCCGATATTCTGGACGTTCGAGATGGCACACCCATTACGGTTACTCCATTCAATATAGAACCGATTCACAATAGCGGCTCGGCCATTGCGCAGGGCACCGCTCGTGATTCTGCACGCCCCGTGTTTATCGGGCTGCCTAGAAAAACACGATAGCCTGTCGTAGACACGCATTTCAACGCGACGCCGATGCGTCAAACATCGCCTGACTCCCAAGAGTCTGGAAACTCAAAGCCTAGAGGCATTTATGAGTCACAACCTCGACCAGCTCACCGATTGGTTGAAAGACCACAAGATCACAGAAGTCGAATGCATGATCGCCGACTTGACCGGGATCACCCGGGGCAAGATTTCGCCGACCAACAAATTCATCGCCGAAAAAGGCATGCGCCTGCCAGAAAGCGTTCTGCTGCAGACCGTGACCGGCGACTACGTTGAAGACGACATCTACTACGAACTGCTCGACCCGGCCGACATCGACATGATCTGCCGCCCAGACCAGAGCGCGGTGTACGTAGTGCCTTGGGCCATCGAGCCGACCGCGATCGTCATCCACGACACCTATGACAAGCAGGGCAACCCGATTGAGCTGTCGCCGCGCAACGTGCTCAAGAAGGTCCTGAAACTCTATGCCGACAAGGGCTGGCAGCCGATCGTGGCGCCGGAAATGGAGTTTTACCTGACCAAGCGCAGCGACGACCCGGACTACCCGTTGCAACCGCCGATCGGCCGTTCCGGTCGCCCGGAAACCGGTCGCCAGTCGTTCTCCATCGAAGCGGCGAACGAATTCGATCCGTTGTTCGAAGACGTCTACGACTGGTGCGAATTGCAGGAGCTGGACCTCGATACGCTGATCCACGAGGACGGCACGGCGCAGATGGAAATCAACTTCCGTCACGGCGATGCCCTGTCCCTCGCCGACCAGATCCTGGTGTTCAAGCGCACCATGCGCGAAGCTGCGCTCAAGCACGACGTGGCCGCCACCTTCATGGCCAAGCCGATGACCGGTGAGCCGGGCAGTGCCATGCATTTGCACCAGAGCATCATCGACCTCGAGACCGGCAAGAACATCTTCTCCAATGAAGACGGGACCATGAGTCAGTTGTTCCTGAACCACATCGGTGGTTTGCAGAAACTGATTCCCGAGTTGTTGCCGCTGTTCGCACCCAACGTCAACTCGTTCCGCCGCTTCCTGCCGGACACCTCGGCACCGGTGAACGTGGAGTGGGGCGAAGAAAATCGCACTGTGGGCCTGCGGGTTCCGGATGCCGGGCCGCAAAACCGTCGGGTGGAAAACCGCCTGCCGGGTGCCGATGCCAACCCGTACCTGGCGATTGCCGCGAGCCTGCTCTGCGGTTACATCGGCATGGTCGAAGGCCTGAACCCGAGCGCGCCGGTGGTGGGCCGTGGCTATGAGCGCCGCAACCTGCGCCTGCCGCTGACCATCGAGGACGCGCTGGAGCGCATGGAAAACAGCAAGACCATCGAGAAATACCTGGGCAAAAATTTCATTACTGGCTACGTCGCGGTCAAGCGGGCCGAGCATGAGAACTTCAAGCGCGTGATCAGTTCGTGGGAACGGGAATTCCTGCTCTTCGCCGTCTGATGCGCCGGGCGCTGCTGTTATCGGGCAGTGCCTTCACCTGATTTTTTTAGGAGATTCGTATGACCAGCAACAACCCGCAAACCCGTGAATGGCAAGCCCTGAGCAACGATCACCACCTGGCCCCGTTCAGCGATTTCAAGCAGCTGAAAGAGAAAGGCCCGCGGATCATCACCACCGCCAAGGGCGTGTACCTGTGGGACAGCGAGGGCAACCAGATCCTCGACGGCATGGCCGGTCTGTGGTGCGTGGCGATCGGTTACGGTCGTGACGAGCTGGCCGATGCCGCCGCCAAGCAAATGCGCGAACTGCCTTACTACAACCTGTTCTTCCAGACCGCTCACCCACCGGTGCTGGAACTGGCCAAGGCCATCGCCGACATCGCGCCTGAAGGCATGAACCACGTGTTCTTCACCGGTTCCGGTTCCGAAGGCAACGACACCATGCTGCGTATGGTCCGCCACTACTGGGCGATCAAGGGCCAGCCGAAGAAGAAAGTCATCATCAGCCGCAAGAACGGTTATCACGGTTCGACCGTGGCCGGCGCGAGCCTGGGTGGCATGACCTACATGCACGAACAGGGCGACTTGCCGATCCCGGGCATCGTCCACATCGCCCAGCCGTACTGGTTCGCTGAAGGCGGCGACATGACTGCGGACGAGTTCGGGATCTGGGCTGCCAACCAGCTGGAAGAAAAGATTCTGGAAGTCGGCGTCGACAACGTCGGTGCCTTTATTGCCGAGCCTATCCAGGGTGCCGGCGGCGTGATCATTCCGCCAGACAGCTACTGGCCACGCATCAAGGAAATCCTCGCCAAGTACGACATCCTGTTCGTGGCTGACGAAGTGATCTGTGGTTTCGGTCGCACCGGTGAGTGGTTCGGTACCGATTTCTACGGCCTCAAGCCCGACATGATGACCATCGCCAAAGGCCTGACTTCCGGCTATATCCCGATGGGTGGCCTGATCGTGCGTGACGAAGTGGTCGACGTGCTCAACGAAGGCGGCGATTTCAACCACGGTTTCACCTACTCCGGGCACCCGGTGGCCGCTGCCGTGGCGCTGGAAAACATCCGCATCCTGCGTGAAGAAAAAATTGTCGAGCGTGTGCAGGCAGAAACGGCACCGTATTTGCAGAAACGTCTGCGGGAACTGAATGATCACCCGTTGGTAGGGGAAGTTCGTGGGGTGGGTCTGTTGGGGGCCATCGAACTGGTTCAGGACAAGGCCACACGCAAGCGCTACGAAGGCAAGGGCGTCGGCATGATCTGCCGGCAGTTCTGCTTCGATAACGGCCTGATCATGCGCGCCGTCGGCGACACCATGATCATCGCGCCGCCGCTGGTGATCACGCCTGCGGAAATCGATGAGTTGGTAGCCAAGGCACGCAAGTGCCTGGACCTGACCCTGAGTGCATTGCAGGGCTAAGTGCTAGGCTCTGAGCGAAGGTGCTGCGGCGCCTTCGCTTGGGGACATCAGAAAGGTTGGCCTTTTCTTGAAAGACCGCCTCGGATCTTGCCAGACTAGCCGCGGTTCCAGTTGTCGGGGTTCGGCCGCTGAACAAAGTGGTTCAAAAAAGAAAAAATTTGGAGCATTAACGCATGAAGGCATTAGGCAAAAAGCTTGCTGGCAAGACTCTTCTCGCCATGTCCCTGATGGGCATTATGGCGGGCGCGGTTCAGGCGGATGACAAGGTGTTGCACGTCTATAACTGGTCCGATTACATCGCTCCGGACACCATCAAGAAGTTTGAAGACGAGTCGGGCATCAAAGTGGTCTACGACGTCTTCGACAGTAACGAAACCCTGGAAGCCAAGTTGCTGGCAGGCAAGTCCGGTTATGACATCGTCGTACCGTCGAACAACTTCCTGGCCAAGCAGATCAAGGCCGGCGTCTACCAGAAACTGGACAAGTCCAAACTGCCTAACTGGAAAAACCTGAACACCGACCTGCTCAAGGCGGTATCGGTCAGTGACCCGGGCAACGAACACGCTTTCCCATACATGTGGGGTTCGATCGGTATCGGCTTCAACGCCGAGAAGGTCAAGGCTGCACTGGGTGCCGATGCTCCGGTCGATTCCTGGGACCTGATCTTCAAGCCTGAAAACGCCGCCAAGCTGAAGTCCTGCGGCATCAGCCTGCTGGATTCGCCAACCGAGATGATTCCGGTGGCGCTGCATTACCTGGGCCTGCCAACCGACAGCCAGAAGAAAGAAGACATCGACAAGGCTGAAGCGCTGATCATGAAGGTCCGTCCTTCGATCGCCTACTTCCACTCGTCCAAGTACATCTCCGACCTGGCCAACGGCAACATCTGCGTGGCCGTGGGTTACTCGGGTGACATTTACCAGGCCAAGTCTCGCGCGGCTGAAGCCGGTGACAAGGTGAAAGTCAGCTACAACATTCCGAAAGAAGGTGCCGGCAGCTTCTACGACATGGTCGCCATCCCTAAAGATGCCGAAAACGTCGAAGGCGCCTACAAATTCATGACCTTCCTGCAGAAGCCGGAAATCATGGCTGAAATCACCAACGCCGTGCGTTTCCCTAACGGTAACGCGGCTGCCACTGCCCTGGTTGATAAAGACATCACCAGCGATCCAGGCATCTACCCGCCAGCGGACGTGCTGGCCAAGCTGTACGCGATTGCCGACTTGCCGGCCGCGACCCAGCGGATCCTGACTCGCAGCTGGACCAAGATCAAATCCGGTAAATAAGCCGGTTTGATGGAACAACCTGTTGCCGTCGTCTGTGCGATGGCGGCAGCAGGTGTAATCAAATAACAGAAAGTTTTGCTGGAACGGTTTTTCGAGGGTAAGTTGCGCGCCGGTTTTGTTGCTGGGCAACCACGGTTGTCATGTAACGCGGGGCAACTTGGGCCCAACTAACTTTTAGAGGACCTCCACTTGCCTATTTTTTCTTTGTTGCGCAATGCCATGCTGTTCGGCGCCGGACTGACGCTTGCCGCCAGTGTCCAGGCCGCCGGCACCGTGCATATTTATAACTGGTCGGATTACATCGGTGAGACCACCCTGGCCGACTTCCAGAAAGAGACCGGCATCAAACCGGTCTATGACGTGTTTGACTCCAACGAAACCCTGGAAGGCAAGTTGCTGGCCGGTCGTACCGGTTACGACGTGGTCGTGCCGTCCAACCACTTCCTCGGCAAGCAAATCAAGGCAGGCGCGTTCCAGAAGCTCGACAAGTCGCTGCTGCCGAACTATTCGAACCTCGACCCTGTATTGCTCAAGCGTCTGGAGCAGAACGACCCCGGCAACCTGTACGCCGTGCCTTATCTGTGGGGCACCAACGGCATTGGCTACAACGTCGACAAGATCAAGGCCGTGCTGGGCGTCGACAAGATCGATTCCTGGGCCGCGGTGTTCGAGCCGGAAAACATCAAGAAACTGCACAGCTGCGGCGTGGCGTTCCTCGACTCCGCCGATGAAATGATGCCCACGGTCCTCAATTACATGGGCCTGAACGCCAACAGCACCAACCCTGAAGATTACAAAAAGGCCGAAGCCAAGTTGCTGGCTGTGCGGCCTTACGTGACTTACTTCCACTCTTCCAAATACATCGCGGACCTCGCCAACGGCGACATCTGCATCGCGATCGGTTTCTCCGGCGACATGTTCCAGGCCAGGAATCGCGCGGCGGAAGCGAAGAAAGGCGTGAACATCGCCTACTCGATTCCGAAAGAAGGCGGCGCACTCTGGTTCGACATGCTGGCGATTCCGAAGGACTCGGCCAACGTCAAAGAGGCGCACGCGTTCATCAACTATTTGCTGAAACCTGAGGTGATTGCCCAGGTCAGTGATTACGTCGGCTATGCCAACCCTAACCCGGGGTCGGACAAACTGATGGAACAGTCCATACGCACCGACGAAGCGGTTTATCCACCGCAGGCCGTACTCGACAAGACCTACGTGTCCATCGAGTTGCCACCGAATATTCAACGTTTGATGACCCGCAGCTGGACCAAGGTCAAGTCGGGCAAATAGCTTCAAGGCTCAAATTATCCAAGGTTGGCTCACCTTGAGCGAACTGCACTCTTTTTTTCTGGGAGTTTCGTAAATGGCAGTTGCCTCCGGCGCCTATAAGAAAGCCCTCGAGGGCGACCAGACACCTAAACAGGTGCTGGTCAAAATCGACCGGGTCACGAAGAAGTTCGACGAGACGATTGCCGTGGACGATGTGTCCCTGGAAATCAAGAAAGGCGAGATTTTCGCCCTGCTCGGCGGTTCGGGATCGGGCAAATCCACCTTGCTGCGCATGCTCGCAGGTTTCGAACGGCCCACGGAGGGACGCATTTTCCTCGATGGCGTAGACATCACTGACATGCCGCCGTACGAGCGGCCGATCAACATGATGTTCCAGTCGTACGCCCTGTTCCCGCACATGACCGTGGCGCAGAACATCGCCTTCGGCCTCAAGCAGGACAAACTGCCTGCCGCGGAAATCGATGCCCGCGTGGCCGACATGCTCAAGCTGGTGCAGATGAGCCAGTACGCCAAGCGCAAGCCGCATCAATTGTCCGGCGGTCAGCGTCAACGTGTGGCCCTGGCCCGTTCGCTGGCCAAGCGACCGAAGCTGTTGTTGCTCGACGAACCGATGGGTGCGCTGGATAAAAAGCTGCGCTCGCAAATGCAGCTGGAGCTGGTCGAGATCATCGAGCGCGTCGGCGTGACCTGCGTCATGGTGACCCACGACCAGGAAGAGGCCATGACCATGGCCGAGCGCATCGCGATCATGCACCTGGGCTGGATCGCCCAGATCGGCAGCCCGATCGACATCTACGAAACCCCGACCAGCCGCCTGGTCTGCGAATTCATCGGCAACGTCAACATCTTCGATGGTGAAGTGATCGACGACGCCGAAGGTCACGCGACCATCACCTGCAAAGACCTGGATCGCCAGATCTACGTCGGTCACGGCATCAGCACCTCGGTGCAGGACAAGTCCGTCACCTACGCGATCCGTCCGGAAAAACTGCTGGTGACACCAACGCAGCCGACCTGCGAATACAACTGGTCCAGCGGCAAAGTGCACGACATCGCCTACCTTGGCGGTCACTCGGTGTTCTACGTGGAGCTGCCGAGCGGCAAGATCGTCCAGTCGTTCGTGGCGAACGCCGAACGCCGTGGCGCACGTCCGACCTGGGGTGATCAGGTTTACGTCTGGTGGGAAGACGACAGCGGCGTGGTACTTCGCTCATGAACATGCGCAAATTCAAACGTCGCCTCAATCGAATAATTCCCGGTGGCCGCCAACTGGTCATCGGGGTTCCCTTCATCTGGCTATTCCTGTTCTTCATGTTGCCGTTCTTCATCGTATTGAAGATCAGCTTCGCCGAAGCCGACGTGGCCATCCCGCCATACACCGAAATCTACAGCTACGCCGAACAGAAATTGCAGCTGCTGCTGAACCTTGGCAACTACGCGATGCTGGCCGGCGACGAGTTGTACATCGCCGCTTACCTCGGCTCGCTGAAGATGGCGCTGATCAGCACCATCCTCTGCCTGCTGATCGGCTACCCGATGGCCTACGCCATCGCCAGCGCCCGCAAAGAGATGCAAACGGTGCTGGTGCTGCTGATCATGATGCCCACCTGGACCGCGATCCTGATCCGCGTCTACGCGTGGATGGGCATTCTCAGCAACAACGGCCTGCTCAATGGTTTCCTGATGAGCATGGGCTGGATCAACGAGCCGCTGCAGATCCTCAACACCAACCTCGCGGTGTACATCGGCGTGGTCTATTCGTACCTGCCGTTCATGATCCTGCCGCTGTACGCCAACCTCGTGAAGCATGACAACAGCTTGCTGGAAGCCGCCTCCGACCTCGGTTCGAGTACTTTCAACAGCTTCTGGAAGATCACCATCCCGCTGTCCAAGAACGGCATCATCGCCGGCTGCATGCTGGTGTTCATCCCGGTGGTGGGTGAGTTCGTGATCCCGGAACTGCTCGGCGGTCCGGAAACCCTGATGATCGGTAAAGTGCTCTGGCAAGAGTTCTTCAACAACCGTGACTGGCCGGTGGCGTCCGCCCTGGCGGTAGTGATGCTGGCGATCCTGATTGTGCCGATCATTCTGTTCAACCGCAGTCAGGCCAAGGAAATGGAGGGTAAAGAATGAAGCGCTTCCGTTTCTCCAGCCTGATGCTGGTACTGGGTCTGCTGTTCATCTACCTGCCGATGCTGATCCTGGTGATCTACTCGTTCAACGCCTCGAAACTGGTGACGGTGTGGGGTGGCTGGTCGATCAAGTGGTACGTCGGCCTGCTCGACAACACCCAACTGATGGGCTCGGTGGTGCGCTCGCTGGAAATCGCCTGCTACACGGCGATTGCAGCCGTCGCACTGGGGACGTTGGCGGCGTTCGTTCTGACCCGCATTACGCACTTCAAGGGCCGCACGCTGTTTGGCGGCCTGGTGACCGCGCCGTTGGTCATGCCGGAAGTGATCACCGGTCTGTCGCTGTTGCTGCTGTTCGTGGCGATGGCACAGATGATCGGTTGGCCCCAGGAACGCGGCATCGTCACGATCTGGATCGCTCACACCACGTTCTGTGCGGCGTATGTGGCGGTGGTGGTCTCGGCGCGCTTGCGTGAGCTGGACCTGTCCATCGAAGAAGCGGCCATGGACCTCGGTGCGCGGCCGTGGAAGGTGTTCTTCCTGATCACCATCCCGATGATCGCGCCATCCCTGGGCGCGGGTGGCATGATGTCGTTCGCCCTGTCGCTGGATGACCTGGTGCTGGCGAGCTTCGTGTCCGGTCCGGGTTCCACGACCCTGCCGATGGAAGTGTTCTCCGCGGTGCGACTGGGTGTGAAGCCTGAGATTAACGCCGTGGCCAGCCTGATTCTGCTGGCGGTCTCGCTGATGACTTTCCTGGTGTGGTTCTTCAGCCGCCGCGCCGAAGAAAGCCGCAAGCGTGCGATCCAGCAAGCCATCGAGGAAAGCGCTGCCGACTCGTGGAAGCAGCCGGACGTGCGCCGCGCGCAGCAGGCGCCGGAAGCGGCTTGAGCAATGCCGGGTTGGCCTCATGATCGAGTTCAACCCAAGTCCAAAATGTAGGAGCGAGCCTGCTCGCGATGACGGCGTGTCGGTCGACTTAATTGTTGCCTGACACGCTGCTATCGCGAGCAGGCTCGCGCCTACATTGGTTTTAGGCAACCCAAGGTGACTTGCGGATGACCTCAACGAAGTTCATCGGCTTGAAGCCTGGTTCGCTGTCCACCAGCACGTCAGCATTCACTGTACCGAACGTGGTGTCCGGCTTGTGTTTGAAGCCGTTGGCAAACGCGCAGAGGATGCACTCCTTGAACCCTTCCCCCCGTGGATGCGCATGCACCACCGCTTCGCGCTGCGTGGTGGGAAATGCCGCGTAGTCGATGCCCAACACATCCATTTCAACACCCGCGGTGACCAGCGCCACGTTGGGGCGCAGGTGGTGCACCACATTCGGTGTAGTGTGCAGAGCAATCGATAGCCACACTTGCTCGATATCGTCATCCGAAAAGCCGTACGGCTGAAGGAACGCTTTGGCGGCGTTGGCGCTATCGACTTCGAAGCGTTCGTTGTCAGAGCGATGACCTTCCACCAGGCCCAGGTCATGGAACATGGCGCCGACGTACAACAGCTCAGGGTTATAGGCCAGTTGCTTGCGTTCACCGCTCAGCGCGCCGAACAGAAATACCCGGCGTGAGTGGTGATACAGCAGGTCGGATTCGACGTCACGGATGTATTCGGTGGTGGCTTTGGCCAACGCGCTGTCGGGGATTTTGATACCGGCAATGGTGGTGGTCATGGGCGTTTCCTCATGGTGAGCGTCGTGGCGGCGCTGAGGTGTCCAGTCTGTTCGCCCCCCTGAAACCGGACAATCGATCCATGGCTGCGATCCCGGCCAATGAGCATGCATATCGCGCCAGCCTCGCTTGTTGGGCCTGGATTGGCTAGGGTGCATGCAGACCCTGCAGGGGGCGGTGTGATCCGATCCGGAAAAGGCCATTCACGTTATGAGTAAAACCGTTGCCATCGTGGTGTTCGCCGGCGTTCAGTCGCTGGACGTCACCGGTCCTATGGATGTGTTTTCCGAGGCCAATCGCTTCCTCGCGCCGCAGGATCACTATCGGCTGGAAGTGATTGGTGTGGAGCGTGGGGTGATGGCGTGTTCCAACGGATTGGCGCTGAGTGCGCATCTGCATTTCAGCGAAGCATCGCAGGCCTACGACTTGCTGCTGGTGGCCGGTGGTCCGCAATTGCCGTTCATGGATTTCGGCGCCGCGTTCGACGCCTGGCTGCGTGATGCCTGCGCGCTGGCGCAGCGCTTTGGTTCGATCTGCAACGGTGCGTTCATGCTCGCCCGGGCCGGGTTGCTGGAAGGGCGGACGGTCACCACGCATTGGAGCGATGCGGCGGGGCTGGCGGCGTTGTGTCCGTCGACCCACGTCGAGGCCGATCGCTTGTACGTGCAGGACGCTGAGCTTTACACCTCGGCCGGGGTCACGGCGGGGATCGATTTGTCGCTGTACCTGCTGGGCCGCGATCACGGGCCGGAAGTGGCGCTGAATGTGGCGAAACGACTGGTCGTGTTCACCCAGCGCTCGGGCGGGCAGTCACAGTTCAGCCCGTTCCTGACGCCCCACGCCGAGCCGACTTCTGCAGTGGCGATGGTCCAGCACTATGTGTTGGCCAACCTGACGGGCGACCTGGCCATCGCCGACCTGGCCAACGCGGCCAACATGAGTGCGCGCAATTTTTCCCGGGTGTTCGCCAAGGAAGCGAAAATCACCCCGGCCGAATTCGTCGAGCGGGCGCGGGTGGATGCGGCGCGGGTGATGCTGGAGAGCACCAGCGCTCCGCTCAAGACCGTCGCCTATCAGTGCGGCTTTCGCGATGCCCAGCACATGCGCAGCGTGTTCAACCGCAGGCTGGGGGTGACGCCGCAGCAGTTCAGGCTGAATTTTGCGGCGATGGTTTGAGCCGGGATTTGCGTTGGTCTTGCGGGCCTATCGCTGCTAGCGATGAGGCCTGACCAGCCAATACAAATCTACTGAGCACCCCGCGCCGGCAACAGCTTCAAGGTACTGCGGGTATTGGCCGTCACCTCTTCATCATTGAGATGCGCCTGGTAGTAAACCCCTTCGATGTACGCTTCGGCCTGATCCTCATAGTGACTGTCAAACAGCACGCCGCTCTGGCCTACCGGGTTGACGGTCAGGCTGTGGGTCGGGTCGGCGAAGTCGATCAGGCGCCGGGTCGACGGGCCGTAGGTCACCGGCCACGGGGCCGGGCCAATCTTGGCTGACAGGTTGTTCGGCACTTCATGGCTGCCGGGCGCTGCAAACGGACCGACGTTGAACAGACGATCCAGCGGCTTTTGCTGGCCCAGTGGATGACCATGGGTGAGGGTGTGCGCGTTGCCCCACTGCCATTGCGCGAAATCCGCGCCGAGGGTGGTTTTTAGGTGGGTGATGCTGGCCTGCCAGGCAGCCTTGACCGTCTCGACGCGGGTTTCCTTGCCGAGGGTGTTGCGGTTGTCCCACCACGGTGAATCGGCGTTTGCCGCCAGGCGCGGCAGCGCTGCGTCGATCACGCGGGTCGAGAGCAGGGTTTCGAAAAAGTCGTTGCCCAGCTCATCGTGCATCGCCGCGTCGGCGAGGTTGAACAGAAATTGGTTGAATACGGTGGCGTTTGTGGATTCGAGAGGGTAATCGCCTTTCCACTGCGCCAGTTGCTCCACCAGTTTGAGTTCTGCAGGATCGCTGACCACTTCACGCAACACCGGTAGCAGTGGCGCCAACAAGCGCGGGCCGTAACCGGTGGTGGTGCCCAGTTGCAGCTTCTGGCTGGCGTCCAGATCCCACTTGATGCCTTTGTCGCTGAGCTGATGATTGAGCTGCTGACCTCGGTCGGCCAGGTTGTAGTAACCGGGAATCTCCATGCCCGTCGCCGACACCGGCTGGAAGTTGGCCGAGACGATGTAGCCCCGCGCCGGGTTCTCTTCCTGCGGGTTGGCGCTGAACGGGTAGAACCCGTCCTTGTCCGCCTCGGCACTGCTGCCGTCGAGGATGAACCACGGTTTTACCCCGACAGGCCGCTTGGGCAATTGCGCCGCCGCCCACCAGCCGATGTCGCCCTTGGCGTTGGCCCAGACAACGTTCAGCCCCGGCGCCTGGATCTTTGCTGCTGCGCTACGGGCCATGGCCAGGGTGTCGGCGCGGTTGAGCTGATAGAAGCCTTCAAGGATCGGGTTCTGGCTTTCGAGAAAGCCCCACCACATGGCGATCGGTGTTTTGCCGACGCTGTTGCTCAGGGCACCGTTGACGATCGGGCCGTGAGGCGACTGACGCAGCACCAAGGTGACGGGTGCCTGGCCCTTGACCGCGATCTGCTGTTCGCTGCTCACCATGTCGACCCATTTGCCGCGATACCACACCTGATTGGGATTGGCCGGGTTGACCTTTTCGGCGATCAGGTCGAGGTCATCGTTCTGGAACATGGTGATGCTCCAGCCGAAATCACGGTTCATGCCCAGCGAGGCGAATGGCATCAAGGCCTGATAGTGGCCGTAGAGCTCGAAGCCCGGTGCCGAGAGGTGCGCCTCGTACCACACCGACGGTGCGGAAAAGCGGATGTGCGGGTCACCTGCCAGCAGCGGCTTGCCGCTTTTGGTGCGATTGCCGGCGACCGCCCAGGCATTGCTGCCCTCGAACTGCGGCAAGCCGTTGTCGGCCAAGGCCTGTTCACTGAGGCGGGCGAGTGCGTTGAGGTCCTTCCAGTCGGCGCTGGCGAGCGTCGGCCCGGCGCCGCTGTGTTGCTTCGCCAGCACGCCCTTGGGCTGCCAGTCGAGATCGAATACGTTGAGATAGTCGGCGCCGAGTTGATCGCGCACGTAGGTCAGCAGCGGCTCGGTGCGAAACGCCGCGGCAAAACTGTAGGCCATGTAACCGGCGATGCTGATGGTGTCCTGGGCGGTGAACGGGCGCTTCTGAATGCCCAGCACATCGAACTCCACGGGTTTGGCGTGGCTGTCCTGATACTGGTTGATGCCATCCAGATAGGCCTGCATGGCGATGAAGGTCGGTGATTGCTTATCAAGATTCGCCAGGTAGGTTTCGGCGCGTTCGCGAATGCGCAGGCTGCGCATCAGCTTGTCGGTGTCGAGCAGTTTCGGTCCGAGCACTTCGGCCAGCTCGCCGCGGGCGAGGCGGCGCAGGACTTCCATCTGGAACAACCGGTCCTGGGCGTGGACGTAGCCTAAGGCGCGGTACAGGTCGGGTTCGTTTTCGGCGCGGATGTGCGGGATGCCGCGCTCGTCATAGCGCACGGTGACCGAGCCTTGCAGGTGTTGCAGTTCCACCATGCCCTGGCGTGTCGGTTGCTTGCTGTAGACGTACCAGCCGCCGGCTGCGGTGAGCGCGACAATCAGCAGACCGAGAGCGGTCAGGCTTCGTTTCATGGTGACTCCTTGTTGTTATGAGTGGCAGCAGTTCCCTGGTGCCACTGTTTAACACGGCTCATCGAAACGGCCCATCGCCCGTAGGAGGGATTCGTATTGCCGTGTTTTTCGCTACTTTGGCGTATCGACCGGCCACGGGCAGTAACAACCCACCGCCAGTGTGTGCGTGGCACTCACCGGTCGGCCCTGGTGCAGCGCTTGCAGGATCGGCTCGATAAAACTGTTACTGGAGTTGCAGGTCAGGCCTTCGCTGTACGGGCCGAAGTACGCCAGTTTGCCGCTGCGATCCCAGATCGCCACGGCGGGGCTGGCGGGGATTTGCTCGGAGCCGGGCAGGACCGTGATGGTTTTCAGGTTGCTCAAGGTGCTCGGCAACTGGCCGTGACTGCCGGGCTTTTGCACGGAGTAGAACTCGATACCTTGCGGACCATACTGCTCGACCAGTTCGCTGAGGTGCTGTTGATTGCCGACATTGCACGGGCAGGCCGGGTCCCAGAAGTGCACGAGGCGGATGGCGCCAGGACCGGCAAGCGTGTCGGGCAGGCGCAGCGGATCGCCGGAGAACACCGCCGTGTGCTCGCTGAATGCGCGCAGGTAGCGCCCTTGAAACCAGTCGTAAGCCGCCCACAACACGCCGGCGCACAGCAGAGCGAGCAGGCTGATAAATACGGTGGCACGAACGGGCGAGCGCATAGGGTCAATCCTCGAAGGTCGGCTAGCTTGCCATGCTTGCCGCGACAGATGAATATCGCAGATCCATAAACCCTGTTTCGTGTTCGGAATTGTCCATGCCTGCCACCTTCGACCCTGATCATCTGCGTGCCAGTCTGCGGCCATTGGCCGAGGGACAGCCGCTGTCAGCGGAGGCACAGGCCTATCAGCGGTTCTACGGGCTGGATTTTTCCTCGCGCAATGTCGGCAGTGGGCTGGGGTGCTTTCAGATTGATGGCTACGAGTTGGTCAGCCAGGTCTGGTGGCCGGCGCAGGCGAAGGCGACCTTGTTTGTTTTCCACGGTTTCTATGATCACACCGGGCTCTACCGGCATGTGATCGAGTGGGCGCTCGATCAGGGGTTTGCCGTGATTGCCTGCGACCTGCCGGGGCACGGTCTGTCCAGTGGCGAGCGGGCGAGCATCAACGACTTCGCCGAGTATCAGGACACCTTGCAAGGGCTGTTTGCCGAAGCGCAGTCCCTCGACCTGCCGCAACCGTGGCACCTGTGTGGGCAGAGCACCGGCGGGGCGATCGTGATCGATCATGTGTTGAATGCGGGGGCGAGCAGTCCGGCCCAGGGCCAGGTGATTCTGCTGGCACCGTTGGTGCGGCCACGGGCCTGGGGCTGGTCGCATTTGAGTTATTACCTGCTCAGGCCATTCGTCAAAGCCATCGCCCGGCGCTTTAGTGAGAACTCCAACGACCCGGCCTTTCTGCCGTTCCTGCAAGCCGATCCGTTGCAGCCGCTGCGACTGCCGACGGCGTGGGTAGGGGCATTGGCGCGCTGGATCAAGCGTGTCGAAGCCGCACCGGTCAGCACTCGGCGACCACTGATTGTGCAGGGGCAGGCCGACATGACAGTGGATTGGCAGCACAATCTTGAAGTGCTGCGGGCGAAGTTCGATCGGCCGCAGGTGTTGATGCTGCCCGAGGCGCGGCATCATCTGGCGAATGAAGCGCTGGTGTTGCGGGGGGAGTATTTCGGGTTTTTGAGCAAGCGGATCAAGGGGCGCAATCTTTAGCGATTGACAGGGCCTCATCGCCAGCAGGCTGGCTCCCACAATGGATCTGCGTGCGCGCTTGCTAGCGATGGCGATCTGTAAGGCGCCGAAGTTCACTGGCCGAGATTGGAAGAGCTCTGCCCCACCGCCAACCCCGCCTTGATCGCCGCCAGCGCCGCCTGGTAATACGCCTTGCCTTCAGTCGACTCGGCAAACGTGGCGAATTCTTCCAGCTCTTCATCCGACAGGTCGCGATAGACATACAGCAGCGTGTTGTTCAGGTCGCTGCCGATCTGGTCCATCAAACGCTGCCGCTGCCCATTCAACATGCCTTGCGCCTGACCTGCGCCGAGCAGGCCCGGGATCATCGAGCTCAGGCTGTCAGCCGCGACACCGGCAATCGCCAGGCTGACTTCTGCGCCGGCCTCGCGCGCCGGCAATGCCTGGGCCAGGTGGCCAATGATCAGCAAACGGCTGTCGCTGGCCTGCATCTTCGGCAAGCCCTTGGCGTTTTTCGCCAGTTGATCGCGACGGGTGGCGAGCAATTCGGCGGCAACGACTTTCTTGCCCAGCGGGGATTGAAAGAACGCCAGTGCAGGCTTCGGATCGGCGAGGTTCTTGCGCAATTGTGCTTCGGCGCGCTGATCGACAGCCTTGGGTTCGAAACGCTGGTTGCTGTTGTTGACCAGGGCCTGAAACACCGCCGGTGGCAGGCTGCTTTGATAGCGTTGCTGCGCAGCCGAGAGGGCGTCGCTGAAATGCGCGCGTTGTTCCGGCCAGCCCGCGACCTTGTACAACTGGTCGTGGCCGTCTGCCCAGGCGGGCAAAACGCAGAACATCAGCAGGGAGAAAAGCAAACGGCGCATAGGGACTCCTGTCAGCAGGCGACTATTCTCCGTGTGGCACAAGGTCTTGTCGAGAATTCGTATCAACCCGCTGCGTGGCTCTGTCGGATTTTCAGGCGCCGGAATACTATGCGCGCCATGCAAATACCTTCTGATCACCCGCTGCTGTTACGAATCGTCGACGACCTCGCTGCCAACGGCTGGTCGCAGCAGAATATTTTCCTGCCTCTGGATCTGACCCGAGCACTGGCGGCCGAGTGCCTTAAACGTGCCGCCGAAGGTGAATTGGCCCCGGCAGCGGTGGGGCGCGGGCCTTTCTCGGAGATCCGCGAGGGGATTCGCGGCGACCACATCCAGTGGATCGAGCCCGGCCAGGCCGAGGCGTGTGACAGTTATCTGCGGTTGATGGACAGCCTGCGCGAAGCGATGAACCGCGGTCTGTTCCTGGGGCTGGAAGATTTTGAAAGCCATTTCGCGATGTACCCGCCCGGCGCGTTTTACCTCAAGCATGTCGATCGCTTTCGCGATGACGACAAGCGGATGGTATCGGCGGTGGTCTATCTCAATGACGCGTGGCTTCCCGAGCATGGCGGCCAGTTGCGCATGTACCTGGACGAAAACGCGGAATACGATGTGGTGCCGACCGGAGGCTGCCTGGTGGTGTTCCTGTCAGGCGAGGTTCCCCATGAAGTCCTGCCCGCGACCCGGGACCGCCTCTCGTTGACGGGCTGGTTCCGGCGTCGGGGCACCGAGCCGTTCTGATCATGCAGAAGATATTGGTAAGCCGCTGCCTGTTGGGTCACCGCGTTCGTTATGACGGCGGCGCCAGCGGTCCGTTCGATCAGCTTCAGGCTTGGCTCGATGAAGGTCGGGTCGTGCCGCTGTGCCCGGAAGTCGCCGGGGGCTTGCCAACGCCAAGGGCGGCTGCGGAGATTCCTGGCGGGCAGGGCAGTGAAGTACTTGAAGGTCATGCATCGGTGATCACCACCGAGGGCGAGGACGTCAGTGCACAATTTCTGTCCGGGGCTTATCAAGCGCTGGAGCTGGTGCAACAACACGACATCCGCATCGCCATCCTCAAGGCCAACAGCCCGTCGTGCGGCAATCTGCTGACGTATGACGGGACGTTCAGTGGGGTGAAGGTCAATGGCGAAGGGGTGACGGCGGCATTGCTCAAGCGCCATGGGGTGTTGGTGTTCAGT
Source organism: Pseudomonas sp. NFX224 (assembly GCF_048565165.1). Classification (NCBI taxonomy): domain Bacteria; kingdom Pseudomonadati; phylum Pseudomonadota; class Gammaproteobacteria; order Pseudomonadales; family Pseudomonadaceae; genus Pseudomonas; species Pseudomonas sp. NFX224. The sequence goes on from NZ_CP183416.1 coordinate 3,346,910, forward strand.
GAGCTGGAGTTGGCGGAAGCGGCGCAGGTGCTGGCCACACAGGGCTAGCTGCCAACACCGAACAACTGTGGGAGAGAGCCGCCATCGCCAGCAGGCTGGCTCCCACAGGGTTGCTCTTTGATGTCAGGGCTTGGGCACCGCCCCCGATTCCGCCCCAAACCACTTCTCTTCCAGCGCCGCCAGTCGGCCATCGGCCTTGATCCGCTGCAACGCGTTTTCCAGGCTGGCATGAAACGCCGGGTTTCCCTTCTGAAACGGAATCGCCAGGTTCACCGCCGGGTTGGCTTTGGGCTTTTCTTCCGTCAGCGACTGCACCAGCAGGATGGATTGCGGCGCTTCTTTCTGCGCGATCAATTGCGCATGGGTCTTGATGTAGGGTTCGCTGAAGTCGAAACGATCCGTGAGCGCCGGGGTCTGTGTAATGTGATTGATGGCGATGTCGTATTTGCCGCTCTCCACGCCATTGAGCAGATCGCTGGCGTCGGTGACGACAAAATCAGCGCGCACATCCAGTTCGTTGGCCAGCAGTTGACCCAGTTCGACTTCGAACCCCGCGAGTTTGTCGTCTTCCTTGAAATTGAAGGGGGGCGTATTAGCCTCAATGGCAATACGTAATTCGCCGCGGTCGTTCACGTCGTCAATCAATTCGGCATGAGCCAACGGACTCAAAAGGGGTAGCAGGCAGATCAGGCCAGGCAGAAAGCGCATGGTCACTCCTTTGAATTTTTTATCGCGACCCTCTGATTCAGGCTCGCTTTGCTATGGTTGTCGAGTGCCTTCGACAACGATTGACCATGAAGTTGTCATGGTCACGCAGATTTTACGGAAAAACTGGAGAAGAGAATGAAAACCTTTATGTCACGTGCTGCTTTGGCTGGCCTGTTGATGGGTGTTTCGGTGCTGGCCAGTGCGGCGACGCCGGCCCCGAAAGGCGCTGAAGTGTCCATCGTGTCTCCTAAAGACGGTGGGACTGTTCCGCAAACCTTCAGGGTCAAGTTCGCTGTCGAGAACGTTGCGCTGGCGCCAGCGGGCGACGCCACCAAGAATACCGGTCACCACCATCTGCTGATCGACGCCACAGAGGTAGTTGCTGCGGGGCAGGTTATTCCCGTAGACGCTAATCACGTGCATTTCGGCAAGGCACAAACCGAAACCGAGGTGACACTGACGCCCGGCGAGCACACGTTGCAACTGGAGTTGGGCGACAAGAACCACATGGCCTTCGATCCACCGATCGTGTCGGAAAAAATCACAGTCAAGGTCAAGTAACCTGGCAGCGTGCATGAAAAAGGGAGCCCGAAGGCTAATGCTGTTCACTTAAGGACGAACACTGAATCTGTGGCGAGGGAGCTTGCTCCCGTTGGGGCGCGAAGCGGCCCTGAAAAATGGGACTGCTGCGCAGTCCAGCGGGAGCAAGCTCCCTCGCCACAGGTTTTCGGTTGTTTGCTCTATCGTTTAAGTGAACAACATTAGCCCGAAGGCTCCCTTTTTTTGTCGCTCAAGTCGCTATCAGAACAGCACGCGGCTACGGATGGTGCCGTTGACGTGTTGCAGCTTCTCTTGCGCCAGGTCCGAGTACTCGGCGTCGACGTCGATCACCACGTAGCCGACTTTCTCGTTGGTTTGCAGGAACTGACCGGAGATGTTGATGCCGTTTTCGGCGAAGACCTTGTTGATCTCGCTGAGGACGCCCGGAATGTTCTCGTGGATATGCAGTAGGCGGTGCTTGCCAGGGTGAGCCGGCAGGGCCACTTCCGGGAAGTTCACGGACGATACCGAAGTACCGTTATCGCTGTACTTGACCAGCTTCTCTGCGACTTCCAGACCGATGTTGGCCTGCGCTTCAGCGGTGGAACCACCGATGTGCGGGGTCAGGATCACGTTGTCCAGGCCACGCAGCGGGCTTTCGAACTCTTCTTCGTTGGAGCGTGGCTCCACCGGGAAGACGTCGATGGCCGCGCCGATCAGGTGCTTGTCCTTGATGGCCGCCGCCAGGTGGTCCAGCTCGACCACGGTGCCGCGTGCGGCGTTAATCAGGATGCCGCCTTTCTTGATCGCGCGGATTTCCTTCTCGCCCATCATCCACTGGGTGGCGGCGGTTTCCGGAACGTGCAGCGAAACGATGTCGGACATCGCCAGCAGATCGTGCAGCTTGCCTACCTGAGTGGCGTTACCCAGTGGCAACTTGGTGATGGTGTCGTAGAAGTACACCTGCATGCCGAGGCCTTCAGCCAGGACCGACAGTTGAGTACCGATCGAACCATAACCGACGATGCCCAGCTTCTTGCCGCGGATTTCGAAGGAGTTGGCCGCGCTCTTGATCCAGCCGCCACGGTGGCAGGAAGCGTTTTTCTCAGGGATGCCGCGCAGCAACAGGATCGCTTCGGCCAGCACCAGCTCGGCGACGGAGCGCGTGTTGGAGTACGGCGCGTTGAACACGGCGATACCGCGCTCGCGGGCAGCATCCAGGTCGACCTGGTTGGTGCCGATGCAGAAACAGCCGACAGCGACCAGTTTCTTCGCGTGATCGAAGATCTCTTCGGTCAGTTGAGTGCGGGAGCGAATGCCGATGAAGTGAGCATCAGCGATCTTTTCCTTGAGCTGGGCTTCCGGCAGAGAACCTGTGAGGTACTCGATGCTGGTGTAGCCCGCCGCCTTGAGGACGTCGACAGCCGATTGGTGGACGCCTTCGAGAAGAAGGAACTTGATCTTGCTCTTATCGAGAGAAGTCTTGCTCATCTGCGTAAACCTGTATCCCGGAGAAAAATGGCAGGAAAGGGAGCAGCCCGGAGCTGACCCGCACGGCAAGAAAGCCGTCACCGCAGAACAGCCCTTGGGCACTATCCTGCGGGGTCGTTATGCTAGCATAGGCGCCCCGCTAAACACTCATTCCTGCGACGTGAAGCGTTCTCAGGATGACCATGAATTGTTCGAGAGTTCTGTCGATGACCAATCCTGCCCTGATTGATGAGCTGAAGACCCTGGTTGAGCCTGGCAAGGTGCTGACCGATGCCGACTCCCTGAATGCTTACGGTAAGGATTGGACCAAGCATTTCGCCCCGGCCCCGACCGCCATCGTGTTCCCCAAGACCACCGAGCAGGTCCAGGCCATTGTCCTGTGGGCCAACAAACACAAGGTGGCGCTGGTGCCGTCCGGCGGTCGTACCGGTTTGTCGGCCGCTGCCGTGGCCGCCAATGGCGAAGTGGTCGTGTCCTTCGACTACATGAACCAGATCCTCGATGTGAACCTCACTGACCGTACTGCCGTCTGTCAGCCGGGCGTGGTCACCAAGCAACTGCAGAACGTCGCTGAAGAAACAGGCCTGTACTATCCGGTGGATTTCGCGTCGTCCGGTTCGAGCCAGATTGGCGGCAATATCGGCACCAATGCCGGCGGGATCAAGGTGATTCGCTACGGCATGACCCGAAACTGGGTCGCCGGCATGAAAGTCGTTACCGGCAAGGGCGACGTACTGGAACTGAACCGCGACCTGATCAAGAACGCCACCGGCTACGACATGCGTCAGTTGTTCATCGGCGCCGAAGGCACCCTCGGTTTCGTGGTTGAAGCGACTATGCGCCTGGATCGCGCGCCGAAAAACCTCACCGCGATGGTCCTCGGCACCGCCGATTTCGACTCGATCATGCCGGTGCTGCACGCGTTCCAGAACAAACTCGACCTGACAGCCTTCGAATTCTTCTCCGACAAAGCCCTGGCCAAAGTCATGGGCCGCGGCGATGTTCCGGCGCCATTCGAAACCGATTGCCCGTTCTACGCGCTGCTGGAATTTGAAGCGACCACCGAAGAAGTGGCCAACCACGCCCTGGAAACGTTCGAGCACTGCGTTGAGCAGGGCTGGGTGCTGGACGGCGTGATGAGCCAGAGCGAAACCCAGCTGCACAGCCTGTGGAAGCTGCGCGAATACATCTCCGAAACCATTTCCCACTGGACGCCGTACAAGAACGACATTTCGGTCACCGTATCGAAAGTCCCGGCGTTCCTGAAGGAAATCGACGCGATCGTCGGCGAGCATTACCCGGACTTCGAAATCGTCTGGTTCGGCCACATCGGCGACGGCAACCTGCACTTGAACATCCTCAAGCCGGATAACCTGAGCAAGGACGAGTTCTTCGCCAAGTGCGCCACCGTCAACAAGTGGGTGTTCGAAACCGTCGAGAAGTACAACGGTTCGATTTCCGCCGAGCACGGTGTGGGCATGACCAAGCGTGATTACTTGACCTACAGCCGTTCGCCGGTTGAGATCGAGTACATGAAAGCCGTCAAAGCGGTGTTCGACCCGAACGGCATCATGAACCCGGGCAAGATTTTCGCTGTTTGATTTTCGAACTTTAAGAGCCAACGAAGCAGGAGTCGGTAATGAGCTATCAGCACCAGTATGTCGACGGTACGCGCATTCACTTCCCGCTGGGAAAAGTGGTGTGCATCGGCCGTAACTACGCCGAACACGCCAAGGAACTGGACAATCCGGTACCGACCGAGCCGCTGCTGTTCATCAAGCCGGGCAGTTGCGTGGTGCCGCTGGAAGGCGGTTTCAGCATTCCGACCGAGCGCGGTTCGGTGCATTACGAAGCAGAAATCGCGGTGTTGATCGGCAAGCCATTGTCGACCAAGCCGAGCGTTGAAGAAGTGCTCGACGCCATTTCCGGTTTCGCCCCGGCCCTGGACCTGACCCTGCGCGACAAGCAGGCCGAGCTGAAATCCAAGGGCCTGCCTTGGGAAATCGCCAAGTCGTTCGACGGCGCGGCAGTGATCGCCCCGTTCGTGTCCGGCAGCACCTTCGCTGACCTGACCGACATCGGCATCCGCCTGACCATCAACGGCGAAGTGCGCCAGGACGGCAACAGCAGCGTGATGCTCAACCCGATCGTGCCGATGATCCAGCACATGGCTGGTTGCTTCTCGCTGCAGGCCGGTGATGTGATCCTCACCGGCACGCCAGTGGGCGTTGGTCCGCTGAATGTCGGCGACGAAATCGTTCTGGAACTGCCGGGCGCCAGCAGCTTCACCAGCAGCGTTCGCTAAACCCTGCGGGAGCGAGCCTGCTCGCTCCCGCATTGGTTTTCGTGCTATCACCCCTAGCCTGAATTTCTGGAACGCATCCCCTGATGGCCACTCCACCGCTCTCCACGCTTAAACCTGTCCGTCGTTCACGCTTTGCCCTGCGTTGGTATTCCTGGCTATTGCTGGTGGCCGCCATTGCCTACGGCATTGCGTTTGCCATGCATTGGGATGATCGCGGCGTGCTCTGGTTGCAGGAGCGCTTCAAAAGCCCGGCCGAACGCCAGGAAAGTATCTGGCTGCCGGACTATCAGGCAGTGATCGACGCCAAGCCACTGCCGGGCCTGGAAAAGGACGAAGCCTCGGACCTGGCCTACGACCCTCAAAGCAAAACCCTGTTTTCGGTCATGGGCAAAAATCCGTTCCTGGTCGAGTTGAGCTTGCAGGGTGACGTGCTGCGCAAGATGCCGCTGGTGGGCTGGAGCAATCCAGAGGGCGTGACGGTGTTGGGCAATGGCCTGTTGGCCATCGTCGATGAACGTGATCATCTGATTACCATCGTCAAGGTCGATGCCGACACTCGCGAACTCAACATCGCCGATTTCCCGAAATACGATCTCGGTCCGTCGAAAGACCAGAACAAAGCCTTCGAAGCCATCGTCTGGGATTCGCGCAATCAGCAACTGCTGTTGGGTGAGGAGCGTCCACCGGCATTGTTCACCTGGAAGGGTGACGGCCAGAAACTGATCGGCGACAAGCAAAAACTGGCCAGCGATGAACTGGACGTACGCAATCTGTCCGCCTTGGCCATCGACCCGCGCACCGGTCACACCCTGGTGTTGTCCGCTGATTCGCATCTGTTGCTGGAACTGGACGAGAAAGGCGAGCAAGTCAGTTTCATGACCTTGCTGGGTGGCTTCAACGGCCTGAAGAAAACCATTCCTCGTGCCGAAGGCGTGACCATGGACGAGGCGGGCACGCTGTACATGGTGAGCGAGCCGAACCTGTTCTACCGCTTCGAAAAGCAGCGTTGAACCCTGCCTGTAGGAAATTCGTTACCAGGTTGTAGGAGCGGGCAAGTGGCCATTAAGCTTTAATTCAGACTCGCGTGGTATTTCATCCGCCTGTTTTGATTCCGAGCCCGCCTCCAATGCGTCGATTTGCCCGCCCCAAACCCTTGATCCTGCTCCTGTCGGTGATCGCGCTGATCGTGTTGATCGCTTTCGGTCAGCACCTGCGGTTGTTTGAGCGTGCCTGGTTCAACCTGCACACGCTCTGGCAGCCGCTGGGCCCCCAGTCCATTGGCCTGGACCAATATCAGGTGGTATTGGAGGCACAGGTTATCGAGGGGCTGGACGACGATGTTTCAGCGTTGACCTACGACCCGGTGCGCAAAAGCCTGTTTACCGTTACCAATCAAAACTCCGAGCTGATCGAACTCTCTCTCGACGGCAAGATCCTGCGCCGCATCGCGTTGGTCGGCTTCGGCGATCCGGAGGCGGTGGAGTACATCAGCGCCGACACCTACGTGATCACCGACGAGCGTCAGCAGCGGCTGATCAAGATTCATCTGGAACACGACACCACGTTCCTCGATGCGGCGGATGCCGAACAGATGACGCTCGGCGTGCACATGAGCGGCAACAAGGGGTTTGAAGGGCTGGCCTACGATTCGGTGGGCAAGCGCCTGTTTGTCGCCAAGGAGCGCGACCCGATGCTGATCTACGAAGTGCACGGCTTTCCGCATTTCAACCCGGAAAAATCCTACGCGGTACACGTCATCAACAACCCCAAGCGTGATGCCGGGATGTTCGTACGCGATCTGTCGAGCCTGCAATACGACGAGCGCAGCGGCCACTTGATGGCGCTGTCCGACGAGTCGAGGCTGATTCTGGAACTGGATGTGGACGGACGCCCTCTGAGCACCATGTCACTGAACAAGGGGCGACAGGGGCTGCAAAAGACGGTGCCGCAAGCAGAAGGAATCGCCATGGATGACGACGGTACGATGTACCTGGTGAGCGAGCCGAATCTGTTTTACGTCTTCAAAAAGCCAGCACAACCCTAACCAACAACACAAAACACTGTGGGAGCGAGTCTGTTCGCGATAGCGGTCTGTCATTCAACATCTCTGTCGATTGACACGGCCTCATCGCGAGCGGGCTCACTCCCACAGGTTTTTCATGTGCCCGCCAATGAGTGGGCAGCCACGATTACTCAGCGCGCAGTGTTTTCACGCCTTCGCTGGTTCCCAGCAACAGCAGATCCGCCGGACGCGCCGCAAACAAACCATTGGTCACCACGCCGACGATCGCATTGATCTGCGTCTCCAGTTCCACCGGGTTGGTGATCTGCAAGTTGTACACGTCGAGGATGATGTTGCCGTTGTCGGTCAGCACGCCTTCACGGTAAACCGGGTCGCCGCCCAGTTTCACCAATTGGCGGGCCACGTGGCTGCGGGCCATCGGGATCACTTCGACCGGCAGTGGGAACGCGCCGAGCACCGGTACCAGTTTGCTGGCGTCGGCGATGCAGATGAAGGTCTTGGCCACGGCCGCGACAATCTTCTCGCGGGTCAGGGCTGCGCCGCCGCCCTTGATCAGGTTCAGGTGTTCGTCGCTTTCATCGGCGCCGTCGACGTAGAACTCCAGGTCGCTGACGGTGTTCAGTTCGTACACCGGAATCCCGTGGCCCTTGAGGCGTGCGGCGGTGGCTTCGGAACTGGCGACCGCGCCATCGAACGCGCCCTTGTGCTGGGCCAGGGCGTCGATGAAGCAGTTGGCGGTGGAACCGGTGCCGACCCCGACGATGCTCTTGTCATCGAGTTTCGGAAGGATGAAGTCGACGGCGGCCTGAGCCACTGCCTGTTTGAGTTGATCCTGGGTCATGCGGGCTCCGGAAGCGGGCAAGGTAAGAACGGAAAGGCCGGCATTATAGCCCCATGTCAGGCTAAAACCTCTGCATTCGTGTGGTCGTCCGCCCGAAAGCCGGGTTAGACTCCTGGGTCCTGCCCAGCCGCTCAGTGATGCTTTCCGATGCTTGAACAGTACGTCAAAAAGATCCTCAACTCGCGCGTTTACGACGTGGCCGTAGAAACCCCCTTGCAGACTGCCCGTCAGCTCTCCGAGCGGCTGGGCAACGATATTTGGCTCAAGCGTGAAGACTTGCAGCCGGTGTTCTCGTTCAAGATTCGCGGCGCTTATAACAAGCTGACCCAGTTGAGCGATGAAGAGCGCGCTCGCGGCGTGGTCACCGCTTCGGCAGGCAACCATGCACAAGGCCTGGCCCTGGCGGCCAAGGTGTTGGGCGTGAAAGCGACCATCGTCATGCCCAAGACCACCCCCGAGATCAAGGTTGAAGGCGTGCGCTCGCGCGGCGGCAAAGTGGTGCTGCACGGTGATTCGTTCCCGGAAGCCCTGGCCTACTCGCTGAAACTGGTCGACGAAAAAGGCTACGTCTACATTCACCCTTACGACGATCCGCACACCATTGCCGGGCAGGGCACGGTGGCCATGGAGATTTTGCGCCAGCACCCGGCGCCTCTGGACGCGATTTTCGTCCCGGTGGGCGGTGGTGGCCTGATCGCCGGCATCGCGGCGTACGTGAAGTACCTGCGTCCGGACATCAAGGTCATCGGCGTCGAGCCGGACGACTCCAACTGCCTGCAAGCGGCGATGGCAGCGGGCGAGCGCGTGGTGCTGCCGACCGTGGGCATCTTCGCCGACGGTGTGGCGGTGGCGCAGATCGGCCAGCACACGTTTGATATCTGCAAAGATTACGTCGACGAAGTGATCACCGTCAGCACTGACGAAATCTGCGCGGCGATCAAGGATATCTACGACGATACCCGCTCGATCACCGAACCTGCCGGCGCCTTGGGCGTGGCCGGGATCAAGAAATATGTCGAGCAGCGCGGCGTCAGCGGGCAGACTTTCGTGGCCATCGACTCCGGCGCCAACGTCAACTTCGACCGCCTGCGCCACGTCGCCGAGCGTGCGGAGCTGGGTGAAGGCCGCGAAGCGATCATCGCCGTGACCATCCCCGAGCAGCCGGGCAGCTTCAAGGCGTTCTGCGAGGCCATCGGCAAGCGCCAGATCACCGAATTCAACTACCGCTACAACACCGGCAGCGAAGCGCACATCTTCGTTGGCGTGCAGACGCACCCGGAAAACGACACGCGCAGCGCGCTGATCGCCAGCCTGAGCGAACAAGGTTTCCCGGTGCTGGACCTGACCGACAACGAACTGGCCAAGTTGCACATCCGCCACATGGTCGGTGGTCGCGCGGCGCATGTGGTCGACGAAGTGATCCTGCGCTTCGAATTCCCGGAGCGGCCGGGAGCGCTGTTCAACTTCCTCAACAAGCTCGGCGGGCGCTGGAACATCTCGATGTTTCACTACCGCAACCATGGCGCAGCCGATGGCCGTGTGGTCGCGGGCTTGCAAGTGCCTCACGATGAACGCCAACTGGTGCCGGCGGCGCTGGAAGAAATCGGCTACCCGTACTGGGACGAAAGCGATAACCCGGCCTATCAGTTGTTTCTTGGCTGAACGGCTACGCTGATGGGCATGTAATAAGGGAATCGAACCATGGAAACGTTATCTGCCCTGAAAGCGGCGCATATGGTGGCAACGGTTGTATTGCTGGCGAGTGCGCTGGGGCTGGGGATCTGGGTTTTTCTGGCAAAGCGCAAAGGTGATGCGACGGCGGGCAGTCGTACGTTGCAGCGACCACGGGTGTTTGTCTGGCTGCTGATGGGCCAGGCATTGCTGAGCATGCCCTTTACCGGCTGGGGGATGGTGCATCTGGTGGGCTGGCCGCTGGGGCAGACCTGGTTGCTGGCTTCCAGTGTGCTTTACACCGTGGCGGCGCTGGCGTGGTTCTGGTTGCTGGTGCGGCTGAACAAACTGCGCAAGGCGCCGGGTGGCGTGGGTAAATTTACCTTTGCCTTGGCGTTGTTCAGTTTTGTCTGCTTTGTGGCGATTGCCGGGTTGATGGGCGCCAAACCTGTTTAGGGTTTGAAACCGGGTTGACCCCATCGCTGGCAGGCCAGCTCCCACAGGGGAACGCATTCCAATGTGGGAGCTGGCCTGCCAGCGATGGCGTGATCAATCGCGCAACGAAATAACCGGCCAGCCACGCCTCTCGGCTTCGGCCCGCAGATTCGGATCGGGATCGACGGCAACCGGATTCGTCACCTGCTCCAGCAACGGCAGGTCATTCATCGAGTCGCTGTAGAAATAGCTGTCTTGCAGGTTGTACCCGGTCTCTTCCAGCCAACGATTCAACCTCGTCACCTTGCCTTCACGGAAGCACGGCACGTCGGTGCTGCGCCCGGTGTAGCGGCCGTCAAGCATTTCGCACTCGGTAGCGATCAGGGTTTCGACGCCCAGGCGTTCGGCAATCGGGCCTGTGACGAAGCGGTTGGTGGCGGTGATGATCACCAGTTTGTCGCCGGCGTCGCGGTGCTTGGCCAACAGTTCGATTGCCTTGGGCAGCATGATCGGCTCGATGCAATCGCGCATGTAATCGCTGTGCCATTGATCAAGCGTGGCCATTTCGGTGCGGCCGAGCACTTCCAGGCAGAAATTCAGGTAGGCGGCGTTATCCAGCTTGCCGGCCAGGTAGTCCTGGTAGAACTCGTCGTTGCGTGTCTTGTAGGCAACGGCGTCGAGGAAGCCGCGCTCACACAGGTAATCGCCCCAGGCGTGATCACTATCGCCACCCAGAAGCGTGTTGTCCAAGTCGAATAAAGCCAGCCGCATTGCAGTTACTCGCTGAAAAGTCTGTAGAAAGGCGTCCAGAATACGGACTTTTCACAAGAGTGCACATAAGGTCGGCCGGCGCGTTGCTGCCTTCACAACCTTTGTGGAACAATGCGGCGACATGCGTTTGCGAGGTTGTTGCCGTGATCGACCCCGATGGTTTCCGTCCTAATGTCGGGATCATTCTCACGAATGATGCCGGCCAGGTGCTATGGGCTCGCCGAATCAATCAAGATGCCTGGCAGTTTCCTCAAGGTGGGATCAACCCCCAGGAGACGCCGGAAGACGCCTTGTACCGCGAGCTGAACGAAGAAGTGGGCCTGGAGCGCGAAGATGTTGAAATACTCGCCTGCACCCGGGGCTGGTTGCGCTATCGTTTGCCGCAACGTCTGGTCAGGACCCACAGCCAACCGCTGTGCATCGGCCAGAAGCAGAAATGGTTTCTCCTGCGCCTGATCTCCAACGAGCAGCGGGTGCGGATGGATTTGACCGGTAAACCGGAATTCGATGGCTGGCGCTGGGTCAGCTATTGGTATCCGTTGGGCCAGGTGGTGACATTCAAGCGCGAGGTGTATCGACGCGCTCTCAAAGAGCTTGCCCCGCGCCTTTTAGCGCGCGACTGACGACGGAGTTCGACCCCGAGCCATGCTCAATACGCTGCGCAAGATCGTCCAGGAAGTTAACTCCGCCAAGGATCTCAAGGCGGCGTTGGGGATTATTGTGTTGCGCGTCAAAGAGGCCATGGGCAGCCAGGTCTGCTCGGTCTACCTGCTTGACCCCGAGACCAACCGTTTCGTGCTGATGGCCACCGAGGGCTTGAACAAGCGCTCGATCGGCAAGGTCAGCATGGCGCCCAATGAAGGTCTGGTCGGCCTGGTCGGCACGCGTGAAGAACCCCTGAACCTCGAGAACGCGGCGGACCACCCGCGCTACCGTTACTTCGCCGAGACCGGTGAAGAGCGTTACGCCTCGTTCCTCGGTGCACCGATCATTCACCACCGCCGCGTCGTCGGCGTGTTGGTCATCCAGCAAAAAGAGCGTCGCCAGTTCGACGAAGGTGAAGAAGCCTTCCTCGTGACCATGAGCGCGCAGCTTGCTGGCGTTATCGCCCACGCTGAAGCCACCGGCTCGATCCGTGGCCTGGGCCGTCAGGGCAAGGGCATTCAGGAAGCCAAGTTCGTCGGCGTCCCGGGTTCGCCTGGCGCTGCGGTGGGTACGGCAGTGGTCATGCTGCCACCGGCCGACCTGGACGTGGTGCCCGACAAGACCATCACTGACATCGACGCTGAGCTCGGTTTGTTCAAGACCGCCATCGAAGGCGTACGCGCCGACATGCGCACCTTGTCGGCCAAGCTCGCCACGCAGTTGCGCCCGGAAGAGCGCGCCTTGTTCGACGTCTACCTGATGATGCTCGACGATGCTGCGCTGGGCAGCGAAGTCACTACCGTAATCAAGACCGGGCAGTGGGCGCAGGGTGCCTTGCGCCAAGTCGTCACTGATCACGTCAACCGCTTTGAACTGATGGACGACGCCTACCTGCGTGAGCGGGCCTCGGACGTCAAAGACCTTGGTCGCCGTCTGCTCGCCTATTTGCAGGAAGAGCGCCAGCAAACCCTGGTCTACCCCGACAACACCATTCTGGTCAGCGAAGAACTGACGCCGGCGATGCTCGGCGAGGTGCCCGAAGACAAACTGGTGGGCCTGGTGTCGGTACTCGGCTCGGGCAACTCCCACGTCGCGATCCTGGCCCGGGCCATGGGTATTCCGACGGTAATGGGCCTGGTCGACCTGCCGTATTCCAAGGTCGATGGCATCGGCATGATCGTCGACGGTCATCGCGGCGAGGTCTACACCAACCCCAGCGACGTGCTGCGCAAGCAGTTCGCCGAAGTGGTGGAAGAAGAGAAGCAACTGGCGCTGGGCCTCGATGCACTGCGTGATCTGCCGTGCGTGACGGTCGATGGTCACCGCATGCCGCTGTGGGTCAACACCGGCTTGCTGGCAGACGTGGCACGGGCGCAAAAACGCGGTGCCGAAGGCGTAGGCCTGTATCGCACCGAAGTGCCGTTCATGATTAACCAGCGTTTCCCGAGCGAAAAGGAACAACTGGCGATCTACCGCGAACAACTCGCCGCGTTCCACCCGCAACCGGTGACCATGCGCAGCCTGGACATCGGCGGCGACAAGGCGCTGTCGTACTTCCCGATCAAGGAAGACAACCCGTTCCTCGGCTGGCGCGGTATACGCGTCACCCTCGACCACCCGGAAATCTTCCTGGTGCAGACCCGCGCCATGCTCAAGGCCAGCGAAGGCTTGAACAACCTGCGAATTTTGCTGCCGATGATCTCCGGCACTCACGAACTGGAAGAAGCGCTGCACCTGATCCACCGGGCCTGGGGCGAAGTGCGCGACGAAGGCACCGATGTGCCGATGCCGCCAGTTGGCGTGATGATCGAGATTCCGGCGGCGGTTTATCAGACCAAGGAACTGGCCCGGCAAGTGGATTTCCTTTCGGTCGGCTCCAACGACCTGACGCAGTACCTGTTGGCCGTTGACCGTAACAACCCGCGTGTGGCCGACCTTTACGACTACCTGCACCCGGCGGTGCTGCAAGCGTTGCAAACCGTTGTGCGCGACGCCCATGCCGAAGGCAAGCCAGTGAGTATCTGCGGCGAGATGGCCGGTGATCCGGCGGCGGCGGTGCTGTTGATGGCGATGGGCTTCGACAGCCTGTCGATGAACGCCACCAACCTGCCGAAGGTGAAGTGGATGCTGCGTCAGATCAACCTGAGCAAGGCCAAGGAATTGCTCGCCGAACTGATGACCATCGACAACCCGCAAGTTATCCACAGCTCGCTGCAATTGGCGCTGAAAAACCTTGGGTTGGCACGGATGATCAACCCGGCGGCGGTCAAGCCTCACTAGTAAGATCGCAGCTTGCGGCAGCGCCTACAGAAATGAGGCGAACATCTGTAGGAACTGCCGCAGGCTGCGATCTTTAGATTCTGATCTCCACTTCCCCAAGATGCCCACCAAACGGCCCGAAACTCCTTTCGACCAAATGCCGTGACCCATCCGCCTGCACGATCAATGCAGTACTCGCCCGTGTCCCATAACTCTGGCTGGCAATAAACACACTCGACAGCAACGTCTCGGTCGCCAACCCGACGCCGGTATCCGGCAAATCGGCAAACGGGGCGGTCTGCGCGTCGCTCAATAACGCCAACAGCGCCTGAGGCTGCGGATCGTCCAGCACCTCGCTCAACGCCGCTCTCGCCTTGAGCAGTTTCGGCCACGGTGTATCCAGACCGGCGTTCGACAGTCCGTAAACCCCCGGTGGGAGCATCACTGCTTCCGATTCCCGGGCATTGAAGTGCCAGAGCTCGTTATTGTTGCCAATTAGCAGGTTAAAGCCACCATATTCCGGCGATCGTGCAACAACGTCGGCTAAGTAGTCGTCAATCGGCAGGCTCCCGTTGAGAAAACGCGCAACCAGTTCACCGCGGGACTTGCGCCCCGGTGGACGATGCGGATCACGAATATTGGTCAGCGCAGCAAAGCGCCCGTTGGTGCCGACACCGAGCCAGGTGCCACCGGCCTCCAGATCGCGACCGGCGTAAACCTGCGGTGCGTCAGACCATTGCGCCAGCGGCAGGCTGGGGCGGGCGTAGAACTCGTCGCGGTTGGCCGCCACGATCAGCGGCTGGGCATGGTCCGGTCGCCAGGCGAAAACAATCAGGCACATAAGGTGATCCTTGTGTGTTTTTTGCCCACTCTACGCAGTCAACGTGCGGGTATCCATCGCCATCCAGTGGAGCCCGAGGCCGTGCATCCGTTACCATGCCGCTCCGGTTTTGGGGTTGGGTGGGGAAACACATGGAATTTCTGCTCTATCTTGCACTTGGAGCCTGCGCGGGAGTGCTGGCCGGGCTGTTCGGCGTGGGGGGCGGCATCATCATCGTTCCGGTGCTGGTCTACAGTTTTACCCTGCAAGGCTTCGATCAATCGATCCTGACCCACCTGGCTGTCGGCACATCGCTGGCGACGATCATTTTCACGTCGGTCAATGCGGTGCGCGAGCATCACCGTCGCGGCGCCGTGCGCTGGTCGATTTTCGTCTGGATGACCGTGGGTATCCTGATCGGCGCCGGTTTCGGTGCACTGACTGCCGAAGCGATCTCCGGGCCGAACCTGCAGAAAATCATCGGTGTGTTCGCCCTGGTGATCGCTGCGCAATTGGCGCTGGACCTCAAACCCAAGGCCAGCCGAGCGGTGCCGGGTAAAGCAGGTCTGACCGTGGCTGGCAGCGTGATCGGCTGGGCTTCGGCGATTTTCGGCATTGGCGGCGGCTCGTTGACCGTGCCGTTCCTGACCTGGCGCAGCGTGTCGATGCAGCAAGCCGTGGCCACGTCGTCGGCCTGTGGCTTGCCGATCGCGTTGGCAAGTGCATTAAGTTTCATGATTCTGGGCTGGCACGATCCACTGTTACCGGCCCATAGTCTCGGTTTTATTTATTTACCGGCGCTGCTGGGCATTGCCTTGACCAGCATGGTTTTCGCCCGGTTCGGTGCGCGACTGGCCCACAAGCTGTCGCCGAAGTTGCTGAAAAGACTGTTCGCCGCTTTGCTGTTCTGCGTAGGTCTGAGTTTCCTGCTCTGACGCACGGCACAATCCTGGCTTAATCCTGAGGTGGCAGCGTCGCCCGGGAATTGATTTGAACTCATGAGGAGTCGCAATGCTGCCTTACCCGCAGATCGACCCGGTGGCCCTGGCCATCGGTCCGCTGAAAATCCACTGGTACGGTCTGATGTACCTGATCGGCATCGGCGGCGCCTGGCTGCTGGCGTCCCGCCGATTGAACCGCTTCGACCCGACCTGGACCAAGGAGAAACTCTCCGACATGGTGTTCTGGATGTCGATGGGGGTGATTGTCGGCGGCCGTCTGGGTTATGTGCTGTTCTACGATCTGAGCGCCTACCTCGCCAACCCGACGCTGATTTTCGAAGTGTGGAAGGGCGGCATGTCGTTCCATGGCGGCTTCATCGGCGTGATGCTGGCGGCATTGTGGTTCGGGAAAAAGAACAACAAGTCGTTCTTCCAGTTGATGGACTTCGTTGCGCCGATGGTGCCGATCGGCCTGGGTGCCGGGCGTATCGGTAACTTCATCAACGCCGAGTTGTGGGGCAAGCCGACTGACGTGCCGTGGGCGATGGTTTTCCCGCCGTTCAGCGATCCGGCGCAGCTCGCGCGTCACCCGTCGCAGCTGTATCAGTTCGCGCTGGAAGGCGTGGCGCTATTTCTGATCCTGTGGCTGTTCTCGCGCAAACCGCGGCCAACCATGGCGGTATCGGGGATGTTCGCGCTGTTTTATGGCATTTTCCGTTTCATCGTCGAATTCGTTCGCGTGCCGGACGCGCAACTGGGCTATTTGGCCTGGAACTGGCTGACCATGGGTCAGGTGCTGTGCGTGCCGATGATCCTCGGCGGGCTGTTCCTGATCTGGCTGGCGTATCACCGCGCCCCGGCGACTCCAGCGGCAGCCGTATAAAATTCGAACCCCGCAGCGACGGCTGCGGGTTCAAGGACACAGGTAATTCATGAAGCAATATCTCGAACTGGTCGCCCACGTCATCAAGAACGGCACCAAACAGGCCAACCGCACCGGCGTGAACACCATCAGCTTCCCGGGTGCGATGCTGCGTTATGACCTGCAGGAAGGTTTTCCGGCGATCACCACGCGCAAGATGGCCTTCAAATCGGCCATCGGCGAAATGTGCGGATTCCTGCGTGGCGTGAACAACGCGGCCGAATTCCGCGCATTGGGCTGTAAGGTCTGGGACCAGAACGCCAACGAAAACGCCCAGTGGCTGGCCAACCCGTTCCGCCAGGGCGACGACGACCTCGGCGAGATCTACGGCGTGCAATGGCGCAAATGGCCGGCGTACAAGCAGATTCCGGTCAGCAACCCGGCCGCCATCGAGCAGACCCTGAAGCAAGGCTACCGTCAGATCGCTGAAGGCGAAGAAAACGGCCAGGCCTACGTGGTGCTGTACAAAGCCATCGACCAGGTTCGCCAGTGCATCGACACCATCATCAAGGACCCGGGCAGCCGCCGCATCCTGTTCCACGGCTGGAACTGCGCGCAACTCGATGAAATGGCGTTGCCGCCGTGCCACTTGCTGTACCAGTTCCACCCGAATGTCGAGACCAAGGAGATTTCCTTGACCCTCTACATCCGCTCCAACGACCTGGGCCTGGGCACGCCGTTCAACCTCACCGAAGGCGCCGCGCTGCTGAGCCTGATCGGTCGTCTGACGGGCTACACGCCGCGCTGGTTCACCTATTTCATCGGTGATGCCCACGTCTACGAAAACCACCTGGACATGCTCAACGAGCAGCTCAAGCGCGAGCCGTTCCCGATGCCGAAACTGAAGATTTCCGATCGCGTACCGGAGTTTGCCAAGACTGGGGTGTATCAGCCGGAGTGGCTGGAGCAGGTGGAGCCGAACGACTTCTCGCTGGAAGGCTACGAACACCATGCGCCAATGACCGCGCCGATGGCGGTCTGACAATCTCCACGCAATACCCCTGTGGGAGCTAGCCTGCTAGCGATAGCGGCGGCACATCCAGCAATGATGTGACTGAAAAATCGCTATCGCCAGCAGGCTGGCTCTCACATTGGGTTCTGCGGTGGGGTCAGTGGCCGTGACTACGGCCTACGTGGGAGTGTTCAACCTCCGTTGCGACAACCCCGCCACTCACTTCCAACCGCTGCAAAATCCCGCACTGATCGACATCCGGCCCTTCGCCACAGCGTTGGCGCAGGTCGAGCAGTTGTGCCTGCAACGCCAGTAACCCGTCGATCCGCGCTTTCACATGGTGGATGTGCTCGTCGATCAGCGCATTCACGCTTTCGCACTGGTCCTGCGGACTGTCACGAAGGGCCAGCAGGCTGCGGATTTCTTCGAGGGTCATGTCCAGGGTGCGGCAATTGCGGATGAAGGTCAGGCGTTCGGCGTGGGCCTGGGTGTAGACGCGGTAGTTACCATCGCTGCGGGCCGGCTCCGGCAGCAGGTTTTCGCGCTCGTAGTAGCGGATCGTTTCTACCGCGCAATCGGTGAGTTTCGCCAGTTCTCCGATCTTCATAACGAGGATCTCCAAAAAGGATGCTTGACCCTATAGTGGCTACAGGGTCTTTACTTGGCAACAGGTACTCTTATGGACGCAACCAATGAGCGATTCCCTGCACAGCCACAAACCTGACGATGCTTGCTGCAGCAGCAAGTTTAAGCCCGTGCCCAAACACGTACATGGCGGTCATGGTGATTCCTGTTGCTCGTCGAAAGCCGAAGCGCCCGCGCTGATCCCGTTGAGCGAAGCGCCAAGCGCCGATGCGCGGGTGAGCCGTTTCCGCATCGAGGCCATGGACTGCCCGACCGAGCAGACGCTGATTCAGAACAAACTAAGCAAACTGACCGGGGTGCAGCAGCTGGAGTTCAATCTGATTAACCGCGTGCTGGGCGTGACTCACAACTTGCCGGGCACCGCGCCGATCATCGACGCCATCAAGACCCTCGGCATGCAGGCCGAGCCGCTGGAGCAGGGCGTTGAAGCACCTGCGCCCGCGCCCGAGAAAAAAGCCTGGTGGCCATTGGCGTTGTCCGGTGTCGGTGCGTTGGTGGCCGAGGTGATTCACTTCACCAGCGCCGCGCCGAACTGGGTGGTGGCGATCATTGCATTGGTTTCGATCCTCGGCGGCGGCCTCGGCACCTATAAAAAGGGCTGGATTGCCCTGAAAAACCGCAACCTGAACATCAACGCCCTGATGAGCATTGCGGTGACCGGCGCGATCCTGATCGGCCAGTGGCCAGAAGCGGCGATGGTGATGTTCCTGTTCACCGTGGCCGAGTTGATCGAAGCCAAATCCCTCGATCGTGCGCGCAACGCCATCAGTGGCTTGATGCAGATGACACCGGAACAAGCGACGGTGTTGCAGGCTGACGGCAGTTGGGTCACGCAGGACGTGAAGGCCATCGAGCTCGGCGCCCGGGTGCGCGTGCGTCCCGGTGAGCGCATCGCGCTGGACGGTGAAGTGCTGGCGGGTAACTCGACCATCGATCAGGCGCCGATTACCGGTGAAAGCCTGCCGGTGGAGAAAACCATCGGCGACAAAGTATTCGCCGGCACGATCAATCAGGCCGGTTCGCTGGAATACGCCGTGACGGCGGCAGCCAACAACTCGACGCTGGCGCGGATCATCCACGCGGTCGAGCAGGCCCAGGGTGCGCGGGCTCCAACCCAGCGCTTCGTCGACAGCTTCTCGAAAATCTACACGCCGGCCGTGTTTGTTCTGGCGCTGGCGGTGGCGGTGATTCCACCGTTGTTCATGGATGCGCTGTGGTTCGACTGGATCTATCGCGCCTTGGTGTTGTTGGTCGTGGCCTGTCCGTGTGCGTTGGTGATTTCCACGCCGGTGACCATCGTCAGCGGCCTGGCCGCGGCGGCGCGCAAAGGGATCCTGGTGAAGGGCGGCGTCTATCTGGAAGGCGGCTACAAGCTCGATTACCTGGCGCTGGATAAAACCGGCACGATCACCCACGGCAAGCCGGTGCAGACCGATTACCTGTCGTTGGACCCCACCGCCGATGCCGCAGCCCCGGCCATTGCCGCGGCGCTGGCCGGGCGTTCGGACCACCCGGTATCGCTGGCCATCGCCCAGGCGGCTGTGGATAAACAATACGCGTCGCTCGCTGTGGATAACTTCGAAGCCCTTGGCGGGCGCGGGGTGCGCGGCGAAATTAATGGTCAGCTCTACCATCTGGGCAACCATCGTCTGGTTGAAGAGCTAGGTCTGTGCTCGCCAGCATTGGAAGAGAAATTGTTTGCCTTGGAGAAACAGGGCAAGTCCGTGGTGCTGCTGCTCGATTCATCCGGCCCACTGGCGCTGTTCGCGGTGGCTGACACGGTGAAGGAATCCAGCCGCGAGGCGATCCAGCAGTTGCACGAGTTAGGCATCAAGACCCTGATGCTCACCGGCGATAACGTCCACACCGCGCAGGCCATCGCTGCGCAGGTCGGCATCGACGAGGCCAAGGGCGATCTGCTGCCCACCGACAAGTTGCAGGCGATCGAAGCGTTGTATGCGAAGGGGCATAACGTCGGCATGGTCGGTGACGGCATCAACGATGCACCGGCGTTGGCTCGGTCCGAGATCGGTTTCGCCATGGCCGCCGCCGGCACCGATACCGCCATCGAAACCGCCGATGTCGCCCTGATGGACGATGATTTGCGCAAAATCCCGGCATTCATCCGCCTTTCGCGGCAGACGTCGAGCATTCTCAAGCAGAACATCGCCCTGGCATTGGTCATCAAGGCGATCTTTCTTGGGGTAACCTTCGCCGGGCTCGCTACCATGTGGATGGCAGTGTTTGCCGACATGGGCGTGAGCCTGTTGGTGGTGTTCAATGGTTTGCGCCTGTTGCGCAAATAAAGGATGAGGGACGGTTGTGCTGAGTGCCGAGCTGAAGGCGTTTTACATGGTTGCCCGTCTGGGCAGCATTACCCAGGCAGCGAAGAAGCTCGGCCTGAGCCAGCCCACGGTGACGACGCAGATCCGAAATCTTGAAAGTCAGTACTCAGTGGAGTTGTTCTACCGCGGCGGCCGCCGCCTGAGTGTCAGCGATGAAGGCGCGCGGCTGTTGCCGATGGTCAAAACGCTGATGCAGCAGGAAGCCGACATCGAGTTTTTCCTGCGCAACTGCGGTCAGGTTCAGGGCACATTGCGCATCGCCGCCACGGCGCCGTATTACATCCTCGACCTGGTGAAGACCTTTCGCGAGCGCTTGCCGCAGGTGGAGGTGTCGGTGGAAATCGGCAACTCTCAGCAGGTGCTCGAAGCGCTGGAGGAGTACCGCGTGGATGTCGCGGCGTCCTCGCAGTTGCTGGAAGATGCGCGGCTGATTCGGCGGGTGCTCGGCAGCGATCCACTGGTGCTGGCGGTGCATCGCAATCATCCGCTGGCGGCCCACGACCATGTGCCGCTCAGCGCACTGGCCGGGCACACTTTGTTGATGCGCGAACCGGGTTCCACCACTCGCCGCATGACCGAAGAGTTGCTGGCCGGTGCCGGCGTGAGTGTCGGGCCGCTGCTGGAGATCGGCAGTCGCGAGTCGATCCGCGAGGCGGTGTTGCGCAACATTGGCATCAGTCTCATTGCCCGCCAGGAAGTGCCCCACGATCCACAACTACGGGTGCTCACCATCGAGAGTGCGCCGTTGCTGCCGGAGTATTTGTACTGCCTCAAGGAGCGAAAAAACGCACGGCTGCCGGCGGCGTTTCTGGGGTTGGCGCAGGAAATGTCCCCCGCCTAGAACTCTGTAGCAAGGGAGCTTGCTCCCGTTGGACTGCGCTGCAGTCCCATTTTTAGGGCCGCTTCGCAGCCCATCGGGAGCAAGCGCCCTCGCCACAAGTTAGTCATTGTCCAATACCCAAAAATCTCGAATACCACTATCGGCAGTTTTTGCCTTACTGCCATATGACGGACTCATTACAACTCTAGGATGGCTTCATCTGCCAGATGAGGTCCGTCCATGAACAACTCGATCGCAACTGCCCTGACCAACCCCGGCGCACCGATGAAAGTGCGCGGCGTACAGAAGCGCTTTGGCGCCTTTACCGCGCTGGATAACGTGTCCCTCGACGTGGCGGCCGGTGAGCTGGTGTGCCTGCTCGGCCCGTCGGGCTGCGGCAAAACTACCTTGCTGCGTTGCATCGCCGGTCTGGAGAAACAGGACAGCGGCGAGTTGTACCTGGGCGATCGCAACGTTTCCCATCTGGCACCGCAAGCGCGGGACTACGGCATTCTGTTTCAGTCCTACGCGTTGTTCCCCAATCTTACCGTCGAAGCGAACATTGCCTACGGCCTGGCCGGCAGTGGCCGCGATCAGGTGCGTCAGCGCGTTGGCCAGATGCTGGAACTGGTCGGTCTGAGCGGCAGCGAGAAAAAGTACCCCGGTCAATTGTCCGGCGGCCAGCAGCAGCGGGTTGCACTGGCCCGCGCGTTGGCACCGGCACCTTCGCTGTTGCTGCTCGACGAACCGATGTCGGCTCTCGACGCCCGCGTTCGCGAGCATCTGTGCACCGAACTGCGCCAACTGCAACGCAGCCTCGGCATCACCACCCTGATGGTCACCCACAATCAGGACGAAGCCATGCTGATGGCCGACCGCATCGCCGTGATGAACAACGGCAAGGTCGAGCAATACGCCACGCCTCAGGAAATCTACAACCGCCCGGCCACGCCATTCGTGGCGGAGTTCGTCGGTCAGGGCAACTGGCTGCCGTTCCACAGCAGCAGCGACAGCCATGCCCAAGTCGGCGGGATGAACATACGCCTCGCCGATGGCAGCGCCAAGACTGCATCGGGCCGGCTGTTCTGCCGCCCTGAAGCGATCAACGTCAATCCTGTGGTCCACGAGGAAAACCTGTTCCCGGCCAAGGTTCGCGAAATCACGTTCCTCGGCAACCGCTGCCGCATGAGCTTCGAACTCGATCACCTGCCGGGTCACGCCTTGTTGGCCGAACTGGCACCGGAAGCCATGCCGCGCCTCGGCGCGCAGCAGATCATGGTCGCCTTGCCGCCGCGCAGCCTGCAGGTGTTTGCCTGATGAGCGCGAACATCGCGCTGCCGATACCGCACAAGCAGGCTCGGCAGGTCTCCTGCGCCGAGATCGGTGATCGGGTTTTCGTGGTCGGCGGCAAGGTGCTCTTGCTGGTGCTGCTCGGTGTCGCCGTGTTGATGCCATTGCTGGCGATCTTCTGGCGCGGCTTCAGTTCCGAGGCCGGGCAGGGCGGTGGCTGGCTCGCGGCGAAAGAACTGGTGAGCAGCGAAAACTTCCACTGGCTGCTGGGTAACAGTCTGAAGGTTTCCCTCAGCGTCGCGGCCATCGTCGTACCGCTGGCCTACCTGTTTGCCTACGCCCTGCAACGCACGTTGATTCCCGGTAAAGGCATCTGGCGTGGCATCTCGCTGCTGCCACTGATGGCGCCATCGATGTTGCCGGGGATTGCACTGGTTTACCTGTTCGGCAATCAGGGCATGTTGCGCGGCCTGCTCTCGGACAACATTTACGGCTTCTGGGGCATTGTGCTTGGCGAGGTGATCTACACCTTCCCACACGCCTTGATGATTCTGCTGTCGGCGTTGTCCCTGGCGGATGCGCGATTGTTCGATGCCGCTTCCAGCATGGGCGCCAGTCCGGCGAAAGCCTTCCGCAGCATCACCTGGCCGGCGACCCGTCAGGCCGTATTCGCCGCGTTCTGTCTGGTCTTCACCTTGACCATTACCGACTTCGGCGTGCCGGTGGTGGTCGGGGGCGACTACCAAGTGCTGGCGTTGGAGGCCTACAAGGCAGTGGTCGGCCAGCAACAGTTCGGTCGCGGGGCGTTGATCGGCATGGTGTTGTTGCTGCCTGCATTGTTCAGCTTCGGGGTCGATGCCTGGCTGCGTCGGCGTCATGGCGACTCGATGAGTGGTCGTGCGCAAGTGTTCAAACCCGCGCCGTCGAAGCTGCGCGACGGTTGCTACCTGACCATCGTGCTGCTGATCTGCGCCTCGTTGCTGCTGGTGTTCGGCATGGCGGTGTTCTCTTCTCTGGTGAAGTTCTGGCCGTACAACCTGTCGCTGTCGCTCAACCATTACCAGTTCAACGACACCGCCGGCGGTGGCTGGCTGGCCTACGGCAACAGCGTGAAGATGGCGTTGTGCACGGCGTTGATCGGCAGCGTGCTGATCTTCACCGGCGCCTACCTGATGGAAAAAACCAAGGGCCAGCGTGGGCTGAATCTGACACTGCGCATGCTCAGTTTCGTACCGATGGCGGTGCCGGGCCTGGTGCTGGGGTTGGGTTACGTCTTCTTCTTCAACCTGACCGGCAACCCGCTGCACGTGCTCTACGGGACCATGACCCTGCTGGTGGTCTGCACCATTGCTCACTATTTGACCACTGCGCAAATGACCGCCACCACTGCGCTGCGCCAACTCGATGCCGAGTTCGAAGCCGCCGCGCTGACGCTCAAGGCGCCGCTGTACCGCCACTACTTGCGCGTAACCGTGCCGATTTGCCTGCCGGCGCTGCTGGACATCGTGCGCTACCTGTTCGTCTCGGCCATGACCACCGTTTCGGCGGCGATCTTCCTCTACAGCCCCGACACCATTCTCGCGGCGGTGGCGGTGCTGAACATGGACGACGCCGGAAACGTCGGCGGCGCAGCGGCGATGTCGACCCTGATTCTGTTCACCTCCGCGGGCGTGTCCCTGCTGCTGGCCTGGGCTTCGCGCGGTTTGCTGCGCCGTTCACAGGCCTGGCGGCAGACCGCGCCCGGTCATTGAAACCGTATAACCCCTCAACTCAAAAAACAGGAAAAGATCATGTTCAAGCCTATGGCCCTGGCCGCTGCTGTCCTCACCGCTTTCAGCCTGAACGCCTTTGCGGCGAAAACCGAGTTGACGGTGTACACCGCCCTCGAAGCCGAACAACTGAAGACCTACAAAGAAGCTTTCGAGAAGGCCAACCCGGACGTCGAAATCAAGTGGGTGCGCGATTCCACCGGCATCATCACCGCCAAACTGCTGGCCGAAAAAGCCCGTCCGCAGGCTGACGCCGTGTGGGGCCTGGCCGCTTCCAGCCTGGCGATCCTCGACCAGCAAGGCATGCTGCAAAGCTACGCACCGAAAGACCTGGGCAAGATCGGCGCGAACTACCGCGACGCTGCCAACCCGCCAGCCTGGGTCGGCATGGACGTTTGGGCTGCGACCATTTGCTTCAACACCGTCGAAGCCGAGAAGCAGGGCCTGACCAAACCCGTGAGCTGGCAAGACCTGACCAAGCCTGAGTACAAAGGCAAAATCGTCATGCCGAACCCGGCCTCGTCCGGCACCGGTTTCCTCGACGTCAGCGCGTGGCTGCAAACCTTCGGCGAGAAGCAGGGTTGGGCCTACATGGACGGCCTGCACCAGAACATCGGCCAGTACGTTCACTCCGGTTCCAAGCCGTGCAAACTGGCGGCGGCTGGCGAATTCCCGATTGGTATTTCCTTCGAATACCCGGCTGTTCAGTTGAAGCGCCAGGGCGCACCGCTGGACATCATCCTGCCGAAGGAAGGCCTGGGCTGGGAGATCGAAGCCACTGCCGTAATCAAAGGCACGCCACACGAAGACGCGGCGAAGAAACTGGCTGACTTCTCCGCCAGCCCTGAGGCCATGGAGCTCTACAAAGAGAACTTCGCTGTTCTTGCGCAGCCGGGCATTGCCAAGCCGCAGACCGAATTGCCGGCCGACTACGAGCAGCGCCTGATCAAGAACGACTTTGCGTGGGCTTCGAAAAATCGCGACGAGATCCTGACCGAATGGCGCAAGCGCTATGACGGCAAGTCGGAGAAAGTCGCGGCCAAGTAAGGTCGTCATTGGCTGACAGGCCTCATCGCAAGCAGGCTCGCCCCCACGTTGGAATACGTTCCTTTGTAGGCGTGAGCCTGCTCGCGATAGCGGTCTACAGTTCACAGCAACTTTCACTTCATCGGGAGACTTCTGATGGACCGCAACGAACAAGCGATCGCCGAAGTATTCGGACTCTACGAACGCTTCGGCACCGACGATTACATCGGCGAGCCGGTGTCGCAGATCGAGCACATGTCCCAGGCTGCCGAGCTGGCCATGGCCGAAGGTTTCGATGACGAAGTGGTGCTGGCCGCGTTCTTCCACGACATCGGGCACATTTGCGCCGAAAGCGCCGAGAACATGGGCGGCTTTGGTGTGGTCAGCCATGAACGACTGGGCGCCGACTACCTGCGTCGCGCCGGCTTCAGCGAGCGCATGGCGCGCTTGGTGGAGTACCACGTGCAAGCCAAGCGTTACCTGACCTTGCGCGAGACCGGTTACTACGAGCGACTGAGCGAAGCCAGCCGCCGAACCCTGGAATATCAGGGCGGCGTGATGACCGAGGCCGAAGCCGACGCATTCGAGCAAGACCCGTTGTGCGCGGTCAGCCTGCGCATGCGCCAGTGGGATGAACTGGCCAAGGAGATGCACGTGCCGGTGATCGATCTGGCGGTGTTGAAGGCCAAAGCGGTGCGGTTGTTGGCGGCGTAAAACTCCGCTTCCACCGCGAGCAGCCCAGACAATGCAAGTGTTCCTGCCTCTAAAGCTGTTGTGCCAGAACCTCAACCTGTTCCTGCCGCTCCGCCTGATTCAATTTCGCATGGGCATTGAGCGACGACCACTGCGGGTGCGCTCGCGCCTTGCTCAGCGCCTCAGGCAGTTTGCCCTCACGCCAGGATTTATCCTGAGGCGTAGCCACTTGAATGCTGTCCATCGCCGCATGCCCCCGGGCATCCAGTGCTTGCAGCAATTGCCGCTGGCGCAACGCCAAAAGCCGCAGCACATTGTCATCAACCGTCAATTCCCGCTGACCCTTGATCTTGCCCAGCAACCGGCTGCCATAAGTGCGCGCGGTTTGCAGGGCACCGCCGGCGATGGCCCCGGCCAGTGCGGCGGCGCCGAGGGTAATCCCGCCGACCAGCAAATCCACTCCGGCACCGGCAGCAGCACCCGCAGCGATACCACCGCCAACGCGAACACCCAGTTGCTTGAGGGTTTCCGGGTTGAACAAGTCATCTCCCCAGCGGCCATCAAGCAGCGGCAAGTCGCTCGCCGCCGCATCCTGTGGGCGGAAGGCGTAGAGCTTGAGCAACGCTTCCACGCAGCGCTGCTCTCGTTGACGCACAGATTTGCGCAGTTCGCTGATCGCTTGTTGTTCCTGTTCGGCATCGCTGACCACGCTGCGTCGGCAGGCTGCGCAATCGATCAGCAATTCGGCAATCAACCGCGCGGCGCTTTCTTGACGGGCCAGGCGTTGGGCTTGCTGATCGGCGATCAGGCGCTCCAGTTGCGGTCGCGCCGTTTCCAGCAGCAGGGCGAGGCTTTCATAGAGGCGGCGCTCGCCGTCCTCTGGCGGCGCGACACTGTCGAAGCGCACCAGTGCATGCAGACCCAGTCTCGCCAACGCTTCACGCCACGCTGGTTCCCGGTGGTTGGCGCTGCTGACGAAATTCAACACGGGCAGCAGCGGTTTACCGCAGCTGGCCAACACTTCCAGCTCATCGCGGTACTTGGCCAGCACCGGTTCCCGGGCGTCGATCACGTAGAGCCCGGCATCCGAAGCCAGTAACTGACGCAGGACTTTGGCTTCCTGCTCGAAACGCTGCCGCGCTTCGCTGCCATCGAGGAAGCGGGTCAGTCGTGCCGGGCCGTCGAGGCGTTCGCCCGGACGCTCCAGGCGTTCGAGGTAATCGAGCAGGGCGATGGCGTCTTCCAGGCCGGGCGTGTCGTAGAGATCGAGCAGCGGCTCGCCGTCTACCGACAACCGTGCGCCTTCGACATGTCGCGTGGTGCTGGGGCGGTGGGACACTTCGCCGAAACCGACATCGCGGGTCAGGGTGCGCAGCAATGAAGTCTTGCCGACGTTGGTGTGGCCGACGACGGCGAGTTTCAGAGGGTTAGTCATGACCCGTCTCCAGCCAGTTCAGTGGCGCACAATCAGCAAACGGCAGCTCCAACTGTTGCAACGCCACATGCCAGTCGCCGAGACGGTCGGCGTCCAGCGCTTCACCGGGGGGCGCTTGCAGCAGCCAGACGCGGGTGGCACTGGCGCTGCGGGCCAGTTCGGCGATCAATGCAAGGCTGCCGCGATCCGGCGAACGCCGTGGATCGCACGCAATGGCCAGGCGCGCCGGCGGAAAACGGCTCAGTTGTTCGAGGAGTTTGTTCCGCGATTCACGGCTGTCGAGGATGCCGGCGTTGCTGACGTTATTCGGCAGTCGCGGCGGCCAGGGGCGGTCGTCGTCCAGTTCGATGGCGACCAATAACGCACCCTCGCTTTGCTGTTCACTGACGCCGCTTTCCACGCGATGAAGTTGCTCCGGCGCGGCATCGCTGACGCCGAGACGTTCGCTGGTAGGCATCAACCGTTCGCGCAGTGGCGCGTAGCCGGGCAGGTTCAAATCCAGGCGCAGGGCCGCTTTCCCGGATGCCCAGCGCCACAGGCAAAACACGGCGAGCAACAAGCGCGGCACCACGCCGTACACCAGCAGCACACCCACCAGCCATGCGGCCCACGCCTGCCGGGCGCTTTCGACGTTCAGAGCGGCATCGCCACTGGCGCGGATCATTTCTTCGGTTGGCACGCTGAAGCCGAGGAGGGCCGGCAGCGCGCCGAGTGCCTGGGTCACAGCAATGAACGTGTCGGCGCTGAGGATCGTGGTTTCCCAGACGAAGCCATAGCGCCGGGTTGCCATCAGCGTCAGCAGAATCACCAACGCGCTGACCATCGCCAGCAACCACAGGCTGTTGACCAGCACGCCGATGGCCCAGCGATTGAGTTTCTGCCGTTGCAGCAACAGCAGCAGGGCCGGCGCCAGCTGTGCGGCCTTGGCGTCCCGGGCAAATTTTTCACTGAGCCACAGCCAAAGGCGCCCGAGGCTGGCACCGTGTTCGCCGGCAAATACCAGGCCCAGCGCCCAGCTCAACAATAGAATCAGATTGAGCCCGAGCAAACTGCCCAATGCCCAGAACACATTCACCGGGTGCAGGCCGTCGCCCATGGCGGCAAAGGCCAGGCCGGCGCCGCTGACCACGGCCAGCACCGCCATGACGATCAGCGCCAGGCGTGCACCTTGCAGCCAGTGGTTCAGCGCGGCGCTCAAGCCATCGCGCTCGGCCAGCCACAAGGCACGGCGTTGAATGCGCGACGGCAAATCGCCGCCAGCACTACGGGCCAGTCGGTTGGCTTCGAGGTCTTCCAGAGGCCCGGCGTGCTCTTCGCGCAGGCGGATGGTTTCTGTCAGCCAGAGGTTATTCAGTTCAGTCACGCGGCATCCCGTCGCTTAATTGAGCTGTGAGCATAACCGTTGTGGCGCTTATCGGCGAAAGCGCGGCTCTGGTATCCTCGCCGGCATGAATAAATCACTCCCCCTCAGCCTGATCGCAGCCCTCGGTGAAAACCGTGTGATCGGCGTCGACAACAGCATGCCCTGGCACCTGCCGGGGGACTTCAAATACTTCAAGGCCACCACCCTCGGCAAGCCGATCATCATGGGTCGCAAGACCTGGGATTCCCTCGGTCGCCCACTGCCGGGGCGCTTGAACATCGTGGTCAGCCGGCAAACGGATCTGGTGCTTGAAGGCGCTGAGGTTTTTCCGTCGCTGGAAGCTGCGTTGGTTCGCGCCGAAGCGTGGGCGAAGGAGCAGGGCGTCGATGAGCTGATGCTGATTGGCGGGGCGCAGTTGTATGCGCAAGGATTGGCGCAGGCTGATCGCTTGTATCTGACCCGCGTGGCGCTGAGTCCCGAGGGGGATGCGTGGTTTCCGGAGTTTGATTTGAACGAATGGAAACGGGTGTCGAATGTGCCGACCCCGGCCGAAGGCGACAAACCGGCGTACAACTTCGAAGTCTGGGAAAAAGTCTGAAAGCATCGCCAACAGGCTGGCTCCCACAGTGGGTAAGAGGTGAACCACAGATTGTGTGAACACCCATAATCCCTGTGGGAGCCAGCCTGCTGGCGATGAGGCCAGATCAGGCGCTAAAGAATTTAAGCCTGCGCCAACGCCGAATGCTCATCCGCATCCAGCAATTCTTTATCGGTCTGCTGCATCACCTGACTGGTAATTGCCCCCGCCGTCATCGACCCGCTGACGTTCAGCGCCGTACGCCCCATATCAATCAGCGGCTCGACCGAAATCAGCAACGCCACCAGCGAAACCGGCAAACCCATCGCCGGCAATACGATCAGCGCGGCAAACGTCGCACCGCCGCCCACCCCGGCCACACCGGCCGAACTCAGCGTGACAATCGCCACCAGCGTCGCGATCCACAACGGGTCCAGCGGGTTGATGCCCACGGTCGGCGCCACCATCACTGCCAACATCGCCGGGTACAGACCGGCACAGCCGTTCTGGCCGATGGTCGCGCCGAACGAAGCGGCGAAACTGGCGATGGACTGCGGAATGCCCAAACGGCTGGTCTGCGCTTCGATGCTCAACGGGATCGTTGCAGCGCTCGAACGGCTGGTGAAGGCAAACGTCAGCACCGGCCAGATTTTGCGGAAGAAGCGCAGCGGGTTGATCCCGGCGGCCGATACCAACACGCCGTGAACCACAAACATCAGACCGAGGCCGAGGTAGGACGCCACCACAAAACTGCCGAGCTTGATGATGTCTTGCAGGTTGGAGCCCGCGACCACTTTGGTCATCAGCGCCAACACACCGTACGGGGTCAACTTCATCACCAGACGCACCAGACGCATCACCCAGGCTTGCAGGGTGTCGATGGCGTTGATCACTTTCTGACCTTTTTCCACGTCATCCTTGAGCAGTTGCAGCGCAGCGACACCGAGGAAAGCGGCGAAGATCACCACGCTGATGATCGACGTCGGCTTGGCCCGCGCCAGATCGGCGAACGGGTTCTGTGGGATGAATGACAGCAGCAGTTGCGGCACATTCAGGTCGGCGACCTTGCCCGCGTAATCGGTCTGGATGGTTTGCAGGCGCGCCATTTCCTGAGTCCCGGCTACCAACCCCTCAGCGGTCAGACCGAACAGGTTGGTCAGGCCGATGCCGATCAGCGCCGCGATGGCCGTAGTGAACAGCAGCGTGCCGATGGTCAGGAAGCTGATTTTGCCCAGCGACGACGCATTGTGCAGACGGGCCACGGCGCTGAGGATCGAGGCGAACACCAGCGGGATCACGATCATTTGCAGCAGTTGTACGTAACCGTTGCCCACCAGATCGAACCAGCCGATCGAGGTTTTCAGCACCGGGTTTCCGGCACCGTAAATCGTGTGCAGCGAAACACCGAACCCCACGCCCAATACCAGCGCGAGCAGGACTTTTTTCGCCAGGCTCCAATTGGTGTGACGGGTTTGCGCCAAGCCGAAAAGCAGGGCGAGGAACACCAGCAGATTGAGAATCAGCGGCAGATTCATTGGAACTCCCATTAGACATGTGCCAACTGCCTTCCGGGGCAGCTGCGAACCGGCAAGCCTAACAGTTTGATTTTCAATGAATTAATACTAAAAACGTCTGGTAACTGTCGTTTTTGGAATAAGCCGGCGTCGCTCTTGGGGATGCACGTGGCGCGAAGGGCACGTTCGCGGTCGCTGACAGACGAGGGCTGTCACACATATTTGTTAGCGTCGATGTCTTTCTATCAGGGAGAAAATGCCGATGAAGTTCGCACCGAAATTTCTGGCGGCCGCCATCTGTTTTGGCCTTGCCAGCCAGGCCTTCGCAACGGATCTGAAACACTGGCCGGCCGATCAGGCAAAGGCGCTGGACGCGATGATCGCGGCCAACGCCAACAAGGGTAACTACGCGGTGTTCGACATGGACAACACCAGTTACCGCTACGACCTCGAAGAGTCGTTGCTGCCGTTCATGGAGAACAAGGGCCTGATCACCCGCGAGAAGCTCGACCCCTCCCTGAAACTGATACCGTTCAAGGACAGCGCCGACCACAAGGAAAGCCTGTTCAGCTACTACTACCGCCTCTGCGAAGTCGACGACATGGTTTGCTATCCATGGGTTGCGCAAGTGTTCTCCGGCTTCACGCTCAAGGAACTCAAGGGCTATGTCGACGAGATGATGGCATCCGGCAAGCCGGTGCCGGCCACTTTTTACGAAGGCGACGTGGTCAAGAAGCTCGACGTCAACCCGCCGAAAATCTTCACCGGCCAGCAAGAGCTGTTCAACAAGCTGATGGAGAACGGCATCGAGGTCTACGTGATGACCGCCGCCTCCGAAGAACTGGTGCGCATGGTCGCGGCCGATCCGAAGTACGGCTACAACGTCAAGCCGCAGAACGTGATCGGTGTGTCGCTGCTACTCAAGGACCAAAAAACCGGCGACCTGACCACCGCGCGCAAACAGATCACCGCCGGCAAGTATGACGAGAAGGCCAACCTCGGCCTCGAACTGACCCCATATCTGTGGACCCCGGCGACCTGGATGGCCGGCAAGCACGCGGCGATCCTGACCTACATCGACGAATGGAAAAAGCCGGTACTGGTCGGTGGCGACACCCCGAGCAGCGATGGCTACATGCTGTTCCACGATGTCGACGTGGCCAAGGGCGGCATCCACCTGTGGGTCAACCGCAAGGACAAATACATGACCCAGATTCAGGGCATGATGGCCAAGAACGCCGCGGCCCAGGCCAAGGAAGGGCTGCCGGTTACCGCGGATAAAAACTGGGTGATCGTCAAGCCTGAAGAAATCCAGTAAGACCGAGGCGCTGCAAATCGCGGGCAAGCCCGCTCCCACAAATTCTCGGTGAAACACAAATTGTGTGAACACTGAAGAAACCTGTGGGAGCGGGCTTGCCCGCGATGGGGTCAGTGGCGGCAATGAAAGGCTACGCTTGATTGACCTCTCTGACAGTCGCACCCTACGCATTCTTGCGTAAGGGACTACGACTACGCCAGAATCCGCCGGCTTGTGCGCCTGGGTGCCGGCTTCTATCGTTTCCGCGTCACTGAACATCAGTGATCGGGTTTGGTAGCCCGTGTTCACCTCGGCGCATTGCGCCACCCTTTGCAGGGTTCGTTTCTGTCTCTGCTCATATGGTGGCCATGCGCAGGGCATCTTCGGACGCGCCGGGTACCTGGTGACCGGTCTACCAACCTGCGTATGGCCGCCACCCTTCGTTTGGTAGCGAGGGTGATGGCTCCTTTTTTCTCACCCGGAGTTCCATCAATGCTGAAAATTACCCCCGATCCACCAAATTCCGACAACCTCTCCGCCCGCATCAACTCCACCCCGCGCAAACCCAGCCGAACATTCGTCATCGCACCGGGCCTCGACACCGAAACCCTATTGGCCCACGCCTGCGAATCCCTCGCCTCGGCCAATGTCATGGCCAGCGATTTCGCCGCACTGCTGGAAGGCTCGCAACGCAGCACAATGCTGGGGATTGCGCAGGTGATCATGCTGGGCGAACTGGCGGTGAATCAGGCGCTGGACAACCTCGATCCGCAGGACTAATGGATCGATGCACCCTGTAGGAGCGAGCCTGCTCGCGATGAACGAAAGGACGACGCGTTAAACCAGAATAGACGCGTCATCGTTAACGACCATCGCGAGCAGGCTCGCTCCTACAGGGGATCGCCGCAAAAAAAATACCCCGCACTTGGCGGGGCATTTTTTGTTCGACGCTTAAGCCTTACAGCCCATCAAGCATCGCCTTGTTACGCACAGCACCCTTGTCGGCGCTGGTGGCCAGCAGGGCATAGGCTTTCAACGCGGTGGTCACTTTGCGCGGACGCACTTCCACCGGTTTCCAGCCTTTCTTGTCCTGTTCGACGCGGCGAGCGGCCAGTTCTTCATCGCTGACCAACAGGTTGATCGAGCGGTTCGGAATGTCGATCAGCACTTTGTCGCCGTCTTGCACCAGACCGATTGCACCACCGGCAGCGGCTTCTGGCGAAGCATGGCCGATGGACAGACCGGAAGTGCCGCCGGAGAAACGGCCGTCGGTGAGCAGGGCGCAGGCTTTGCCCAGGCCTTTGGATTTCAGGTACGACGTCGGGTACAGCATTTCCTGCATGCCCGGGCCGCCTTTCGGGC
Source organism: Pseudomonas sp. NFX224 (assembly GCF_048565165.1). NCBI lineage: Bacteria > Pseudomonadati > Pseudomonadota > Gammaproteobacteria > Pseudomonadales > Pseudomonadaceae > Pseudomonas > Pseudomonas sp. NFX224. Next base: position 3,380,370 of record NZ_CP183416.1, read on the forward strand.
CTTCGTAACGGATGATCACGATGTCACCGGCCTGCACTTCGTCCGCGAGGATGCCGCGTACGGCGCTGTCCTGGCTTTCGAAAATCTTGGCGTTGCCTTCGAAGACGTGGATCGACTCATCGACGCCGGCGGTTTTCACCACGCAACCGTCCAGCGCGATGTTGCCGTACAGCACGGCCAGGCCGCCTTCTTGCGAATAGGCGTGCTCGACACTGCGGATGCAGCCGTTTTCACGGTCGTCGTCCAGGGTGTCCCAGCGGGTCGACTGGCTGAACGCGGTTTGCGTCGGGATGCCCGCAGGGCCAGCCTTGAAGAAGTGATGCACGGCTTCGTCGTTGGTCTGGGTGATGTCCCACTTGGCGATGGCTTCTTCCATGCTGCGGCTGTGCACGGTCGGCAGCTGGGTGTGCAGCAAACCGCCACGGGCCAGCGAGCCGAGAATGCTGAAGATCCCGCCAGCACGGTGCACGTCTTCCATGTGGTACTTCTGGATGTTCGGCGCGACTTTGCACAGTTGCGGCACGTTACGGGACAGACGGTCGATGTCGCGCAGGTCGAAATCGATCTCGGCTTCCTGGGCAGCGGCCAGCAAGTGCAGGATGGTGTTGGTGGAACCGCCCATGGCGATGTCCAGGGTCATGGCGTTCTCGAACGCCTGGAAGTTGGCGATGTTGCGCGGCAGTACCGAGTCATCGTTCTCGCCGTAGTAACGCTTGCACAGCTCGACGATGGTGCGGCCGGCTTGCAGGAACAGCTGCTCGCGGTCGCTGTGGGTGGCCAGGGTCGAACCGTTGCCCGGCAATGCCAGGCCCAGGGCTTCGACCAGGCAGTTCATCGAGTTGGCGGTGAACATGCCGGAGCACGAGCCGCAGGTCGGGCAGGCGCTGCGCTCGTACTCAGCGACTTTCTCGTCAGAAGCGCTGGAGTCGGCGGCGATCACCATGGCGTCGACCAGGTCGAGGCCGTGGGAAGCGAGTTTGGTCTTGCCGGCTTCCATCGGGCCGCCGGAGACGAAGATTACCGGGATGTTGAGGCGCAGGGACGCCATCAGCATGCCAGGGGTGATCTTGTCGCAGTTGGAGATGCAGACGATGGCGTCGGCGCAGTGGGCGTTGACCATGTACTCGACGGAGTCGGCGATGATCTCGCGGCTCGGCAGCGAATACAGCATGCCGTCGTGACCCATGGCGATGCCGTCGTCGACTGCGATGGTGTTGAATTCTTTTGCCACGCCGCCAGCGCGTTCGATTTCGCGGGCGACCAGTTGGCCGAGGTCCTTGAGGTGGACGTGGCCCGGTACGAACTGGGTGAACGAGTTGGCAATGGCGATGATCGGCTTTTTGAAGTCGTCATCTTTCATCCCCGTGGCGCGCCACAATGCGCGGGCACCGGCCATGTTGCGGCCGTGGGTGGATGTTTTCGAGCGGTAATCAGGCATGAAGCACTCCGGGCGGCTAATCAGGTATCAAAAGGGAAGTGAGCTTCTATTGACGTCTGGAACACTCAGAAATGGCCGTGTGTCCGGAAGTTGCCGATAACTTTGCGGGATCGCCGCGCGCTTCAGCTTGAGCTCATAAACCCGCCGGGGATGACTGGCGATGAATGTCGCGATTCTACACGGCTGGCGGCTGGAGGGAATGCCGGGAAGCGTTGATACAGTGTTGATGGGGCGTGTGGGATGACGACTGGCAGTGTCAGCCGATATCGGGCATCTGTTTATTCCTGTGGGTGATCAATGCATTCAGTCCAAGGCCCGCGAGGCTCAATGTCAGGAAGCAAAGGGCCAGAATGGTGATCAAGTCCTCGGGCGACGCACTGATTAGCGCGCTGATCACGCCGCCAGTGAGGAACATCAGCACACCGCCTACTGAGGTAGACGTGCCGGCATGTTCAGGGTGGATGCTCATGGCCATGGAGTTGACGATGGGTCTGGTAATGGTGGTTCCGAGCGTACACACCAGCATGGGTATCAACACCGTAGTGGCAGAGAGGCCGAACTGATGAGTCAACCACAACATGACCGGGCCCGAAGCTGCAATCAGCCACAGGCCAGCATTGATTTGCGTGTTGGCCGGCAGGTGTCGATGCAAGACGCTGGCGACCACGCCACCCAGAACATAGGCAACGCCATACAGCAGCAACGCCCAGGCGAATTCGTACGGTGAGAGTGCCAGATGTTCCATGAAAATAATGGGTGAACTGACGATGAAGGAAAAATGGCAGGCGAAGGCCAGGGCCGAAATCAGCCAGTAACCCATGAACCGTGCATCCGAACATACCCGCCAATAAGCGCTGAAAAATCGGCCATGTGAAGCCGTGCGCACCGGCGGGGTTTCCTTGAACAGCCAGAAAGCGCTCAGCCAGACAATAGCTGCCAGTGTGACAAACACATAAAAGCTGCCCTGCCAGCCGAACTGCAATTGCAGCCATGTCCCCAGCAGCGGCGATATTGAAATGAATACGCCGCCCGCGGTCACCATCCAGATCCGCAGTCGCTGCCTTTCCCGGCCGATGAACAAATCCTGGACCAAGGCCTGGGACAGCGAAAAGGATCCGCAACCGATGGCCTGGATCACCCGAAAAACCAGAAACCAGCTGTATTCGCTGGAAACCGCGCATCCGATCGCCCCCGCCATCGCGACAGCCATACCGCCCAACAGCAGCTTCTTGCGGCCCCACATGTCCGACAGCGGCCCCACCAGCATGATGGAAAACGCCAGGCTGACGGCGAACAGGCTGACAGACAGGGCAACCTCAGGCGGCGAGATATGGAAATAGGCCGAAAGGTCGGGAAAGGAGGGGAGAACCACGTCCAGCGGGAGCACGCCTAGCAGCGTCATTGTCATCAGCAACAGGATGATCAACGGCTTTTCGTTGGCGTTTTTGGCAGAGGGCATCGATCCATTCTCTCGCTCCGTGAGGGTCGAAGGAGAATTGATTTCATGAGGACGCGAGTCAATGCCAATACGCGTGGGGCAATTCTGAATCTGTTGTAGGAGCGAGCTCGCTCGCTCCTACAGGTGGTTTTTAGCTGTTTGGCAGCAACCGGCAGGTGATGCTCTTGATGTAGCGTGTTTCAGCGATAGCAGGGTGAACCGGATGATCCGGGCCCTGGCCGCCGCGTTCCAGCATCTGGATGTTGCGGTCCAGGTGGCGGGCGCTGGTCAGCAGGATGTTCTGCAGGTCGTCTTCCGGCAGGTGCATCGAGCACGATGCGCTGACCAGGATGCCGTCCTTGGTGAGCAGGCGCATGGCTTGCTCGTTCAGGCGACGGTAGGCGCCTTCGCCGTTTTTCATGTCTTTCTTGCGTTTGATGAACGCTGGCGGGTCGGCCACGATCACGTCGAAACGCTCTTCGCCGGCTTTCAGCTCTTTGAGGGCTTCGAACACATCGCCTTCGATGCAGGTCATTTTCTCGGCGAAACCGTTCAGCGCGGCGTTGCGCTCGACGCCGTCGAGGGCGAAGGCCGATGCGTCGACGCAGAACACTTCACTGGCGCCGAACGCGGCGGCTTGCACGCCCCAGCCACCGATGTAGCTGTACAAGTCCAGTACGCGCTTGCCTTTGGCATACGGCGCCAGGCGTGCGCGGTTCATGCGGTGGTCGTAGAACCAGCCGGTTTTCTGGCCCTGGATGACCGGTGCTTCGAATTTCACGCCGTTCTCTTCCAGCGCAACCCACTCCGGCACCAGGCCGAATACGGTTTCGACGTAGCGGTTGAGGCCTTCGGCGTCACGGGCCGCGGAATCGTTCTTGAACAGAATGCCGCTTGGCTTGAGCACTTGGGTCAGCGCCGCGATCACGTCGTCCTTGTGGGCTTCCATGGTCGCCGAAGCGATCTGCACCACCAGGATGTCGCCAAAACGGTCGACCACCAGGCCTGGCAGCAGGTCGGAATCGCCGTAGACCAAGCGATAGAACGGCTTGTCGAACAGACGATCGCGCAGCGACAGGGCGACGTTCAGACGATGCACCAGCAGCGATTTGTCCAGCGGCAACTTGATGTCACGCGACAGCACGCGAGCGCAGATCAGGTTGTTCGGGCTCATGGCAACGATGCCCAGCGGCTTGCCGCCGGCGGCTTCGAGGATCGCCTGGTCGCCGGCCTTGAAACCGTGCAAAGGTGTAGCGGCTACATCGATTTCGTTGCTGTAGACCCACAAATGACCGTTGCGCAGACGACGGTCGGCGTTGGCTTTGAGGCGCAGGCTAGGCAGGGACATGACGTCGCTCCGGAAAAAAGAGCGGGAGTATAGCGCGTTGCGCAAGGCCTCGGCGCGGTGGATGGACATGCGGTGTTCAGTCCGGGAATTGGATGAAACTTCCACCGATGGACCACCCAAGGTGTCGGATCCAAGTTTTAGAAGCTAGAATCGGCGCCTGGCCCAGAGTGTGTACTTATGTCCCAAGAGCTGACTTCCGAACAGATCCAACAGTCCCTGCAAGGCATCAGTGTGCCTGCCCAACCGCAGATCATGGTGGATCTGCAGATGGAGCAATACATGCCCGATCCGGATCTGGAAGTGATCGCGAAGCTGATTTCCCAAGACCCGGGTCTGTCTGGCGCCTTGTTGAAAATCGTCAACTCGCCGTATTACGGCCTGACCAACAAGATCGCCTCGATTCAGCGCGCAGTGAATCTGCTGGGCAGTCGCTCAATCATCAACCTGATCAACGCGCAGTCGATCAAGGGCGAGATGAACGACGAAACCATCGTCACGTTGAACCGCTTCTGGGATACGGCGCAGGACGTGGCGATGACCTGCCTCACCCTGGCCAAGCGCATCGGCGCCCAGGCTGGTGATGAAGCGTATGCGCTGGGTCTGTTCCACGACTGTGGCGTGCCGTTGATGCTCCAGCGTTTCCCCGAGTACATGACCGTGCTCGAACAGGCCTACGCCAATGCCGGTCCCGATTGCCGAGTGGTGGACACCGAAAACCAAGCGTTCAACACCAACCATGCGGTGGTCGGTTATTACACGGCCAAGTCCTGGCGTCTGCCGGAGCATGTGAGCACGGCCATCGCCAATCACCACAATGCCCTGGCGATTTTCAGCGATGAGTCGTCGCGCAACAGTTCGTTGAAAAACCTGCTGGCGATCCTGAAAATGGCCGAACACATTTGTGCGTCTTACCGGGTGCTGGGTAACCAGACCGAAGACCATGAATGGAATAGTATCGGGCCTCTGGTGCTCGATTACATCGGGCTCTCGGACTACGACTTCGAAACCCTCAAGCAGACGATTCGCGACCTCGGCACTCACCGCTGAGTCGCACCTGCCAGCCTGATTCGAGAGCACCATGCCTGAATTGCCAGAAGTCGAAACCACCCGCCGTGGCATTGCGCCGCACCTGGAAGGCCAACGTGTCAGCCGGGTGATCGTGCGTGACCGGCGTCTGCGCTGGCCGATTCCCGAGGACCTCGACGTGCGCTTGTCGGGCCAGCGCATCGTGCTGGTGGAGCGGCGTGCCAAGTACCTGCTGATCAATGCCGAGGTTGGCACGTTGATCAGTCACCTGGGGATGTCGGGGAATTTGCGTCTGGTGGAAGCTGGCCTGCCGGCGGCCAAGCATGAGCATGTGGATATCGAACTGGAGTCGGGCCTGGCCCTGCGCTACACCGACCCGCGGCGGTTTGGCGCGATGCTCTGGAGCCTCGACCCGCTTAACCACGAGTTGCTGATTCGCCTGGGGCCGGAGCCGCTGACCGACCTGTTCGACGGTGAGCGTTTGTTCCAGTTGTCTCGCGGGCGTTCGATGGCGGTCAAGCCGTTCATCATGGATAACGCGGTGGTGGTTGGCGTTGGCAACATCTACGCGACCGAAGCGCTGTTCGCTGCCGGGATCGACCCGCGTCGCGAAGCCAAGAGCATTTCCCGGGCGCGTTATCTGAAGCTGGCAATCGAGATCAAACGCATCCTCGCCGCTGCCATTGAGCGCGGCGGCACCACGTTGCGGGACTTTATCGGCGGTGACGGCCAGCCTGGCTACTTCCAGCAGGAACTGTTCGTGTACGGCCGAGGCGCCGAGCACTGCAAAGTCTGTGGTGCGCAGTTGCGGGAAGTGAAACTCGGGCAGCGCGCCAGCGTCTTTTGCCCGCGCTGCCAGAGCTGAAACGCCTACGGTCTATAGTCAGTGTTCTGACTGTCTCGCCGAAGGACCGTGCCATGAACCTGTTTCGGACCCTTGTCGTCGCGTTGCTGCTGAGCGTTGGTGCATCAGCCGCGGCCAGCGGCGGCAGCGGTGATCCGCTGTACACCATCCAGAATCCACCGGCTTACGCCATGATTGGCGACTTGCTGATTGCCCGGCCTTTGCTGGTCGCGGCGACGGTGATCGGTGCTGGGGTGTTTGTGGTGTCGTTGCCGTTTACCGCGTTGGGCGGCGGCGTGGGCGATGCCGGGCAGGCGCTGGTGGTTGATCCTGCGAAAGCGGCGTTCGTGCGGTGTCTGGGGTGTATCGGGGAAGGGTTTGAGCAGACTGAGTGAGCTGATCTGGATGATTGGCTGCGGCCGATGGTCTCATCACCAGCAGGCTCGCACACAGTGAACTTGCGTCGATCACAAATTCCCCTGTGGGAGCTAGCCTGCTGGCGATGAGGCCCGACAGGCGCTAGAGCATTCAAGCCTTACCGGTAATCTTCCGGTACTTCTCCATCAACTGCTCTTCAGTCTCCGGATGGGCTTCGTCCAGCGGAATGCAATCGACCGGGCAGACCTGTTGGCACTGCGGTTCGTCGTAGTGGCCGACGCACTGGGTGCACAGGTTCGGGTCGATCACGTAGATCTCTTCGCCTTGGGAAATGGCGGCGTTCGGGCACTCGGGTTCGCAGACGTCGCAGTTGATGCAATCGTCGGTAATGATCAGGGACATGCTAACTCCAGCCGGGGCGGCAGGCCCGGGCGCAATAAATCAATGCGCGTAATTGTGCCGCATTGGCGCCTGCGTTGCACGCGGGCGCCGCTTGAGCGGTGCTTACTTCTTGAAGCGCTCGGTCAGCGCATCCGCCACCGCAGGGTGGACGAACTTGGTGATATCGCCGCCCAGGGCAGCAATTTCACGGACCAGCGTCGAGGAAATGAACGAATAACGCTCGGACGGGGTAAGAAACAGACTTTCCACATCCGGGGCCAGTTGACGGTTCATGTTGGCCAGCTGGAATTCGTATTCGAAGTCCGACACTGCGCGCAAACCACGCAGGAACACGTTGGCGCTCTTCTCTTTGGCGAAATGCGCCAACAGGGTCGAGAAGCCGACGACTTCAACGTTCGGCAGATGTTTGGTGACCTCGCGGGCCAGCTCCACACGCTGTTCCAGAGGAAACAACGGGTTTTTCTTCGGGCTGGCGGCAACGGCAATGATTACGTGGTCGAACAGGCGCGCGGCGCGTTCGACCAAGTCGCCATGGCCCTTGGTAATAGGGTCGAAGGTACCTGGGTACAACACTCGGTTCATCGCGTCGTCCTGGCGGGAGTGCGTTGGGGAGTCGGATGGTATCGCAGCCTTCCCGGTCGGCCAAGTCGCCTGTTGGGTAAGAAAGCACTATAGACGATAGGAATATTCGTCATTTTCATGGGTTTTTCAAACGTTCTGCCAGGGACGTCGCCAGTTGCGCTGTCAGGCCGTAGACCGACAGCTGCGGGTTTGCGCCAATGCTGGTGGGGAATAGCGAGCCGTCGTGAATCGACAGATTAGCCAATTGATGATGCCGGCCGAGGCTGTCGGTCACGGCGTTTTGCGGGTCTTCGCCCATCGCGCAACCGCCCATCACGTGGGCACTGCCCAGCCGCGTGCGGTACAGCTCCAGGCTCAGGCTATCGATCAGGGTGCGTGCTTCCGCGAGGGTTTTCACATAGCGCGCATCGGCGTGCATAGGCATCACTGCCTTGGCGCCACCGGCGAACTGGATCTCTGCCATGGTGTGGAAGGCCCGGCGCAAACCGTCCCAGGCATAAGGCGAGACCTGATAATCGAGCACGGGCGTGTCGTCGCCGCGCAATTCGACGCTGCCGCCCTGGCTGTCCGGGTGAAACCCGTCGCGCAACAGCGCCAGCATGGCGTGGGTGTGCGGCAGATTGGCCATGTGCTGCGCATTTTCCCGGCCGAAGCCGCCGAGCAGTGTGGTCGCCAGGGCCGGGTGCAACGGCGGAACTTCCAGTTTGTAGGCCATTGGACCGGTGGTGCCGTCCTGCCATTGAAAATGGTCGGAGTAGATCGACTGCGGCGCACCATAGAACGGGTTGACCACCTCGTCGAACAGCGCGGCGGACATGTTCACCGGGTGCAGGAACGTGCGCTTGCCCAAGCGTTTGTGCGGATCCGGTGCCCCGGAACGCATCAGCAGCCCCGGCGTGTTGATCCCGCCGCCGGCCAGTACATAGTGCCGCGCCTTGACCGTAATCTGGCGGCCGGTGGGCTCGACGCAGCGCTCGTCCATCGCCGAGCATTGCAGGCCGGTGATCTTTTCGCCGCTGATCAAGAGCTTTTCGGCGCGGGCCAGATAGAGCAGTTCGCCGCCCTTTTCCAGGGTCGCCGGAATGGTCGTGACCATCATCGATTGTTTGGCGTTGGTCGGGCAGCCCATGCCGCAGTAACCGAGGTTCCAGCAACCACGCACATTGCGCGGGATGACATGCCAGCTGTAGCCGAGTTTCTCGCAGCCTTTGCGGATCACGTCGTTGTTGGCATTGGGCGGGACCAACCACGGCGCGACGCCCAGACGCTGCTCCATTTTTTCGAACCACGGCGCCATTTCCGCTGGGCTGTGGCCCTTGACGTTGTGTTCCTTGGCCCAGTGTTCCAGGGTCGGTTCCGGGGTGCGGAAACTGGAGGTCCAGTTGATCAGCGTGGTACCGCCCACCGCACGGCCCTGAAGGATGGTGATCGCGCCGTCCTTGCTCATGCGGCCGATGCCTTCCTGATAGAGGCTGGCGTAGGCCTGATCCTCGAGCAGCTTGAAGTCGCTGCTGGTCTTGAGTGGGCCTTCCTCGATCAGCAGCACTTTGTAGCCGGCTGCGCTGAGGATTTCAGCCGTGGTTCCACCGCCGGCACCGCTGCCGATGATCGCCACATCCGCTTCGAGGGTCAGGTCCTGGCTCAGTTGTGAGCCGTTATAGGTTTTCCAGCCACGGGCCATGCCTTCGCGGAACAGATCGGGTACGGGCATCTTCGGGTTCTCTTTTTATTATTGGAGGGCACGGTCTGATGTGGGTGCGAGCCTGCTCGCGATGGAGGCGACTCGGTTTCAAACGGTCGGCGGTCCGGGGTACCCGCAATGCGCCCACGACTCCTTGCGCCCATACCACGCCATCAACACCAGTTGCTGCAATGAGCTGTGACCCATGCGCAGCAGGCTCAAGGAGCTGTTTTCCCAGCGATTGAGGAAGTGCCGGATATCATCGGCGCTGGCGTTTTCCCAACTGCCCCAGATCCCGGTCAGTGGACCGCGGGTGACGGCCATGCCCAGCACATCGAACAGTTGCCGGGTCAGCTTGAGCATCTCCGGCGACAGGTGATCGAGGTTGTAATCCAGACTTTTGAGCGTGCCGTCGACGGCAGCCGGCATGTGGTCGGCGGTCACGGCACCGCTGAGCATCACCGGCAGCAGTGCCCGCAAAAACAGCAGGTCGCCACTGCGCAGTGTCGCGAAGCCGCTTTGCGCAACGCTTGACGAACAGCCACTGAGGCTGGCGCCCAGTCCGGCCGTCGCGAGAAAGGCACTGGCGCCGAGGCTGAATTTGAGCAGGCCGCGCCGTGACAACGCGGGTGTATCGGACAGGCTTGGGTTCATTGTTGTTATTACCCGAGTGTGACGTCCATTAGCGGATAAACAGCTTCTGGATCAGTTTCTGAATGGATTTGCCGTACGGCGGGTAAATCAACTTTGCCGCGTTAAAGCGCTGTTTGATCAACACACCCTTGGCCTTGCTGAAGGTGAGGAAGCCTTCGTGGCCGTGGTAATGGCCCATCCCCGAAGGCCCGATGCCGCCGAACGGCATGTCATCCTGGGCCACATGCAGCAGCGTGTCGTTGAGGCACACGCCACCAGAATGGGTTTCGTGCAGTACGCGGTTTTGTTCGCGCTTGTCGTAGCCGAAGTAGTACAGCGCCAGTGGGCGAGGGCGCTGGTTGATGTAGGCAAACGCCTGATCGAGATCCTTGTACGGCACGATCGGCAGCAGCGGGCCGAAGATTTCGTCCTGCATCACCGTCATGTCGTCGGTGACATTGAGCAGCAGGCTATGCCCCATGCGCCGGCCCTGGCTTTGCTCGAACAGCGGAATCAGCAGCGCGCCCTTGCTGGTGGCGTCGCTGACATAGCCGTTAAGGCGTGCCAGTTGTCGGTCATTGATGATCGCGGTGTAGTCGGGGTTATCCGTAAGCGTCGGATAAAACCCGCGAACCACCTGACGGTAGGCTTCAACGAAAGACCCAACGCGTTCTTCCGGCACCAGCACGTAGTCAGGGGCCACGCAGGTCTGGCCAGCGTTGAGCGTCTTGCCGAAGGCGATACGTTCGGCGGCATCCTTGAGCGGCACGTCGTGGGACACGATGGCCGGGGACTTGCCACCCAGTTCCAGGGTGACCGGCGTCAGGTTCTCTGCCGCCGCGCGCATCACGTGTTTGCCGATGCTGGTGGCGCCGGTGAACAGCAGGTGATCGAAACGCAGCTGCGAAAACGCCACGCCGATATCGGCCTCGCCCAGCACCACGCCGACCAGGTCTTCGGGGAAAATGCGCCCCAGCAGTTCTTTCATCAGCAAACCGGTGGCCGGGGTGGATTCGCTGAGTTTGAGCATCACCCGATTGCCTGCCGACAAAGCGCCGACCAGAGGCCCGATGGCCAGGTACAGCGGGTAGTTCCACGGGACAATCACCCCGACGACGCCCAGCGGCTGGTAAACCACTTTGGCCGAGGCCGGCTGGAAAGCAGCGCCGACTTTGCGCCGCGAGGCGCGCATCCAGCCCTTGAGATGGCGGCTGGCGTAGTGGATGCCGTGCAGGCTCGGCATCAATTCGGCGAGCAAGGTTTCATCGGCGCTGCGATGGCTGAAATCCTGGCTGATCGCGTCGATCAAGGCCTGACGCTCGGTGTTCAATAAATCCTTCAACGCCTTGAGCCATTGCTGACGCTGGGCCGCCGGGGGCATTGGATTGGCTGCATAAGCGGCGCGCTGCGCATCGAACAGGGATTGAAGCTCTTCCAGAGGCTGCTGGAGGTTTTGCAGGTAGGAAATATCAGCAGTCATGGTCGGCTCCGGATTTATTGTAATGAAGCGCTTTTTAGAGTGTATGCTCTATAAAGTCAAATGCCGTCCTCGGCGCGGCGATGTTCCATCCGCTCGCAGATAGGTCGTAAGATGCCCGCCAACGCACTCTGAATTAAAGCTCAAGCCATGGCCCCACGGATCAAAACCAGCGAGCGCATCGTGCAGAACAGCCTGGAGCTGTTCAATCAGCAGGGTGAGCGCAGCATCAGCACCAACCATATCGCTGCCCATATGGAAATTTCCCCGGGCAACCTGTACTACCACTTCCCGAACAAGCAGGCGATCATCGCCGTGCTGTTCAGCGAGTACGAAAGCCTGGTGGACAGCTTCCTGCGCCCGCCACAGGGGCGCGCCGCGACGGTGGAAGACAAGCGCTTCTATCTGAAGGAATTGCTGTCGGCGATGTGGGGCTACCGGTTTTTGCATCGCGACCTTGAGCATCTGCTCGACAGCGATCCGGAACTGGCCGCCCGTTACCGGCGTTTTTCCCAGCGTTGCGTCATCCAGGGCATGGCCATCTACGAAGGTTTCGTTGCCGCCGGCATTCTGAAAATGGACCGGGTGCAGATTGAATCCCTGACCCTCAACGCCTGGATCATCCTCACGTCCTGGGTGCGCTTTCTGTGCACCACGCGGGAAAACTCCAGCCACCTCAGTGAGCAGGCGATCAAGCGCGGCGTCTATCAGGTGCTGGTGCTGGAGGCCGGATTCGTCACGGATCAGGCGCACGAGGCGGTCAACGCCTTGTTCGAGGAGTTTTACGTACCGCTGGCCCAGGCGCTCGAAGAGCTTTGAAGGCGAGAGTGCAGTAGGATCGAAATCCGCCTAATCACAGGAGCCCGTTATGCCCATTGCGCAACTGATCAGCCCGCAAGCACTGGACCTGAAAAAGGACCAGCCGGGGTTGGTGATTCTCGATTGTCGTTTTGCCCTCGAAGACCCGGATTACGGTCAGCGCAGCTACGCCGAAGGGCACATCGCCGGGTCGGGTTTTGCCGATCTCGAGCGCGATCTCAGCGGCAAAGTGGTCAAGGGTGTGACCGGTCGTCATCCGCTTCCCGAGCCAGCCGAGCTGATCGAGCGCCTGCAAGCCTGGGGCATCAACAACGACAGTGACGTGGTTTTGTACGACGACGGTCCAGGTGCCTACGCGGCGCGGGCCTGGTGGTTGCTGGCCTGGCTGGGCAAGCGTGATGGCGTGTTCATTCTCGATGGCGGGCTCAAGGCGTGGCACGCGGCGGGTTTGCCGCTGAGCCTTGATTCGCCGTCGATCACTCGCGGCACTTTCGCCGGTACGCCTGATGGTTCGTTGCTGCTCAGTGCAGAACAGCTGCACAAGCGTCTGGCTCAACCGGAACTGACCTTGCTCGATGCGCGCGCACTGCCGCGTTTCAAAGGTGAAGTGGAGCCGATAGACCCGATTGCCGGGCACATTCCCGGTGCCCAATGCGCGGCGTTTACCGACAACCTCGGGGGTGATGGGCACTTCCTGCCGGCCGATCAACTCAAGCAGCGCTTTGCCGCGAAACTCGGAAATCGTTCGCCGGACGATCTGGTGGCGTATTGCGGCTCTGGCGTGACGGCGTGCCACAACCTGTTTGCATTGTGTCTGGCGGGTTATTCGTTGGGGGCGTTGTATGCCGGGTCTTGGAGCGAGTGGATCAATGACCCTGCGCGGGGAATCGCGAAGGGCGAGTAAAGATCAATAGATCGCAGCCTCCGGCAGCGCCTGCTTGGGCATTCAAACCCTGTAGGCGCTGCCGGAGGCTGCGATCATTTCGTTTCTAAAGCCGAGCGCTTCGATACGCCCCCGGCCCCACCCCATACACCTGCTTGAACTGCCGACTCAGATGACTCTGGTCAGCAAATCCCAACTGCGTAGCCACTTCCAGCGGCAAACAACCGCTCTGCAATAAGCCTCGCGCCCGGGCGATGCGCTGCTGCATCAGCCAGGTGTGCGGCGGCATGCCTGTGGCGCGGCGAAACACTCGGGCGAAATGGAAGGGTGACAGGTTCACCGCCGCCGCCAGTTCCTCCAGTGAGGGCGGTGCAGCGAGTTGCGCATGCAGTAATTCCTTGGCCAGCCTCACTGCCCGATGCTCTTTACCGGGTTTGCCAGCGTCCGCCACCGCCGCATGACGCTGCAACAACGACAGCATCAATTCCCGCCAGGCAGTCTGCTGTTGCAGGGCCGTCGACGGACTTTCCAGTAGACGATGCAACTGACAGAAACCGTTCACCAGATCCGGGTCGCGATACAGCGTGGCGCCGAATGCCGGCGGGTTAGGGGTCGGCAGTTCAAGTTCGGCCAACAGTGACAGGATCTGCCCGCTGTCCGGATAAAAAGCCCGGTACAGCCAGCCGTCCTCCGTGCCCTTGTGGCCGGTGTGCAGTTCATCAGGGTTGATCAACACCAGCGTGCCGCTGTCTGCCAGGTGTTCGGCGCCGCGATAGCGATAACGTTGGGCACCGGCCATGATCATGCCGATCACGTAGCCGTCGTGCACGTGTGGGGCGAAGCGCTGTTCAATGTAGCGCGCCGACAACAACTCGACCCCGGCCAACGGCGCCGTTTGCCAGAAACGGATCGATTCGCCCTGATCGACGTCCACGGCTTACGCGCGACCTGCGTTGGCCAGCCAGTGCGGGATGCGCCGCTCCAGGTAGTAACCCGGTTGCCTGACCGAACCGTCGATAAACCCGACATGCCCACCCTTGGCCTGCAATTCGAACTGCGTGCAGGCCGACAATTCGTCGGCGTGCGGCAGGCTGTGGGGAAACACGAACGGATCGTCGGCAGCCTGAATGATCAGGGTCGGCGTGCGGATTTCCCCGAGGAAATAGCGGCTCGACGCGCGGCGATAATAATCCTCGGCATCGACAAAACCGTTCAGTGGCGCAGTGACCCGGCCATCGAAATCCCAGAAAGTGCGCATGTTCTCCAGCGAGCCGAGCGCCGCTAACGTCGCCAAGCCATCCTCGCGCCCGTCATGCTGGAACTGCCGCTGCTTGTTCTTGATGTAGGCGAGCATCTCGCGCATGAAATGCGCCTGATAGACCTTTGAGAACCCTTGGCCGATCCGGTCGGCGCACTGGTCCAGACGAAACGGCACTGACACCGCTACGGCGCCCATCACGCCGCTGTCACTGCCGGATTCACCCAAATGTTTGAGCAGGACATTGCCGCCCAGGGAATAACCGACCGCATACAGCGGCGCCAGAGGCCGCTTGGCCCGCAGATGCTTGATGGTTTCGGCAAGGTCTTCGCTGGCGCCGGAATGGTAGCTGCGCGGCAGCAGATTGGGTTCGCCGGAGCAGCCGCGCCAGTTCAGCGCAACGCTGGCCCATCCTCGGTCGGCCAGGGTTTTTTGCATACCGGCAACATAGGGCGAATTCGACGAGCCGGTCAGCCCGTGCAGCACCAGCACCAACGGCGCATCGACGCTGCGCGGGCCGTGCCAGTCGAGGTCGAGGAAGTCGCCATCTTCGAGCCACAAGCGTTCACGTTCGCGTTCGATGTGCGTGGTTTTTCGCCACAGCGGCCCCCACAAGGTCTGCAAGTGCGGGTTGCCGAGGCCGAAGGCGGGGGTGAAGCGTTCTGACGGATGGGACACGATTGTTCTCGATGCAGCGGCGCGCGCCTGTGCGGTGCGCGCCTTGTTCAGGCCGGTCGATTAACCGGCGATCTCTGCCATACGTTGCCACAACGAATAATAGACCCGCCCGGATTTTTGCTCGCGGTGCAGGCGCCAGTTGCCCGGCAGGCCGAGCGTCGACGGTGCGGATTCGCTTTCGGTGTACACCCACGCGTCCTCGGCCAGCCATTGGCGCTCTTCGAGCAACTTGCACACGGCGGGCAGCAGGTTCTGGTTGAACGGCGGGTCGAGGAACACCAGGTCATAAGCCGTGGCGGTCTGGGTTTCCAGATAGCGCAGGGCATCAGCGGTCTGGACCTGGCCGGTGGTGCAGCGCAGCGTACCCAGATGCTCTTTCAGGCTGGACACTGCAATACTGCTGGCATCCAGCGCCTGACCCATGGCCGCGCCACGGGACAAGGCCTCGAGGAACAGCGCGCCGCTGCCGGTGAACGGGTCGAACACCTTGGCACCCGGAACGTACGGCGCAAGCCAGTTGAACAGGGTTTCACGCACCCGGTCCGGCGTCGGGCGCAGGCCCGGGGCATCGGGGAAGCTCAACTTGCGGCTGCGCCATTCGCCGCCGATGATGCGCAGTTGGTTCACGCCGTTGTGTACGTTGTGAACGGGTTTTTTAGGACGGGAAGTAGCCATTAATGCTCCGGAACCCCGAGCGGTTGCTCGGCAGGTTTATCAGTAGGGGCCGGTAACGGCTTTTGCGGCACGGTCGGGCCAGCGCTGACGATGACCATTTTGTCCGTGCTCAGGTGTTTGTTCATGGCCGCTTTGACCTGCTCGACGGTCAGGTTCTGGGACTGCTGCATGAAGTCTTCCAGATGACTCAACGGCAGATTATAGAAGCCGATGGCGCCCAACTGACCCACGATATCGGCGTTGCTGGCGGTGGACAGCGGGAAGCTGCCGGCCAGTTCACGCTTGGCGTCGTCGAGTTCTTTTTCGGTCGGACCGGTTTTAAGGTAGTCCGCGAGGACGTCCTGCACCAGCTTCAGCGTGCCTTCGCTCATCTCGGCGCGGGTTTGAAGGTTAATCATGAACGGGCCGCGCGCCTGCATCGGGCTGAAACCCGAATAAACGCCATAGGCCAGACCGCGCTTCTCGCGCACTTCGCTCATCAGTCGAGTGCCGAAGCCGCCGCCACCGAGGATCTGGTTGCCCATGGACAGTGCTGCGTAGTCCGGATCATCACGGTCGATACCCAGTTGCGCGAGCATCAGGTTGGTCTGCTTGGACGGAAACTCGATGTGGCCGATGCTGGCCTTGGGTTCAGTCGGTTGGGCGATTTTCGGCAGGGCCGGGCCTTTTGGCAGGGCAGCGGAAACCTGTGCGGCGATGGCTTCGGCATCGGCGCGAGACAAGTCGCCGACCAGTGCGATCACCACGTTGCCGGCCGCATAGGCTTTCTCGTGGAAAGCACGCAGTTGCGCCAGGGTGATGGCAGGAACGGTTTTCGCCGTGCCATCGCTGGCGTGCGCGTAGGGATGGTCGCCATACAAGCGGTTCATCAGTTCGAGACTGGCCAGTTTGCCGGGGTTTTGTTTCTGGTATTCGAAGCCGGCGAGCATCTGGTTCTTGATGCGGGTAAACGAGTCGGCAGGGAAGGTCGGTTTGCCGATGACTTCAGCGAACAGCTTCAACGCCGGTTCACGTTTGTCCGCGGCGCTGAGGCTACGCAGCGACGCAACCGCCATGTCTTTGTAGGCACCGTTGCCGAAATCGGCGCCCAGGCCTTCGAAGCCTTGGGCGATGGCGCTGACGTCTTTGCCAGCCACGCCTTCGTTGAGCATGGCGTTGGTCAGCAGGGCCAGGCCAGGTGCATCACCGTCCTGGCTGCTGCCAGCGGAAAAAATCAGGCGCATGTCGAACATCGGCAGCTCACGGGCTTCGACGAACAAGACCTTGGCGCCTTCGGCGGTGCTCCAGGTTTGCACGTCGAGTTTGCGGTGGCTTGGTGCCTTGCCGTTGAGTTCGGTCAGCGATTGCAGCTTCTGGCTGGCCTTGGCCTTGTCCAGTGCTTCGCTGGCGTTGGACTCGTCGGTCTTCGAGAAATAGAACGCGGCGGACCCGATCAGGGCAGCGGCGATCAGGCCGAGCAAGGCCAGGCGCGGCTTTTTATGTTCACTCATGAGTCGTCTCCTCCGGCAGTACATGGGCGACGCTGAGACGTTCGCGGGTGAAATACAGCTTGGCGGCTTTCTGGATGTCTTCCGGGGTCACGCTTTCCAGATCGGCGAGTTCGGTATCCATCAGTTTCCAGGATAGGCCTACGGTTTCCAGTTGACCGATAGCGGTGGCCTGGCTGGTGATCGAGTCGCGCTCGTAGACGAGGCCAGCGATAACCTGTGCGCGCACGCGCTCCAGTTCTTCAGTGGTCGGCGCGGTGGTTTTCAGCTGTTCAAGCAGCTTCCACAAACCGGCTTCGGCCTGGGCGATGGTTTTGTTTTTCTGGCTGTTCGGCGTTGCCGAGAGGGTGAACAGGCTGTCGCCGCGGGTGTAGGCGTCGTAGCTCGACGAACCGCCGGACACCAGCTCTTCGCCGCGTTCCAGTTGAGTCGCAATGCGCGCGCTGTAGCCGCCGTCGAGCAGCGCGGAAATCAGGCGCAATGCATTCACCGAACGCTTGTCTTCAGCGGTCGCGATACTCGGCACGTTGAAGGCCAGCATCAGGCTCGGCAATTGGGTCTTCACGTGCAGGGTGATCTGGCGTTCGCCGGGCTCGGCCAGTTCCAGCGGTTTTTTCGCGGCCGGCACATCACGTTTGGCGATCGGGCCGAAATAACGCTGGGCCAGGGTTTTGACTTCTTCCGGCGTCACGTCGCCAACCACCACCAGCGTGGCGTTGTTCGGTACGTACCAGGATTCATACCAGTGGCGCAGCTCTTCGACTTTCATGCGCTCCAGGTCCGCCATCCAGCCAATGGTCGGCGTGTGGTAGCCGCTGGCGGGGTACGCCATGGCCTTGAAACGCTCGTAGGCCTTGGACATGGGTTTGTCGTCAGTACGCAGGCGACGCTCTTCTTTGATGACTTCGATCTCGCGGGCGAACTCGTCCGGCGGCAGACGCAGGCTGGCCATGCGGTCGGCTTCGAGTTCGAAGGCCACGCCGAGGCGGTCGCGGGCCAGTACCTGGTAGTACGCGGTGAAGTCGTCGCTGGTGAAGGCGTTCTCTTCGGCGCCGAGATCGCGCAGGATCAGCGACGCTTCGCCGGGGCCGACTTTCTCGCTGCCCTTGAACATCATGTGTTCCAGGGCGTGGGACAGGCCGGTCTGACCCGGTGTCTCGTAGCTGGAACCAACCTTGTACCAGACCTGGGAAACCACCACCGGCGCACGATGGTCTTCGCGCACGACGACCTTCAAGCCGTTGTCGAGGGTGAATTCGTGGGTCGGTTGTGGATCGGCAGCCAGGGCCGAGAGGGGCAGGCAAACTGTGCTGAGCAGCAGGCCTGCGGCGCGGCGGGCTAGAGCATTCATTCGTTTTTAAACCTTTGGGGCTGCCCGCTTGTTCTTAGCGTCAGCGGGCGAGAGGGTGCTAGGATACTGATCCGTTTTAGCGGCGGCCACGCCTATCAGGCCTTTCTGCATGATCAGGTTGAATGGGTTTGCGACGGAAGGTGTGAATTTATCAACTGAATTCCGCTTTTTCGCCGATTTTGCTGCTTTAGTCCTATGACAAATCGATTCTTTGAGGTGCCGATGAGCACCTCGACAAAATGTTGCGCGTGAACAAGCTGGGTCAATCGCAGTCTGTTCTGCATCGAATATTTATTTGCCGGGGCGCCATTGGCGCGTCGCTACCGTGAGATAGCCGTCCTCCATGTTTGGTTCCAACGACGACAAGAAGACCCCAGCTGCGGCTGGCGAGAAGAAAAGCCTGTTCGGATGGCTGCGCAAGAAACCGCAGGAAACCGTCGTCGAACAGCCACAGCCACTTCCTGAGCCAGCAACCGCGCCGGTAATAGAAGCAGAACCTGCGCCGGTGGTGTTGCCGATCGCCGAACCGGTGCTGCAACCGGTCGTCGAGCCTGTAAACGATGTCGCGGCCGAATTGCCGCTGACTCCGACGGCCGAGCCGTGGCTGACCTTGCCAGTGGCGGAAGAGCCGGTGGCATTGGTCGAAAATGAGCTGGCGCCGCATGTGACGCCGCCGATTCCAGCGCCGACGGCATTTGCTCCTGAGCCGGTTCAGGTTCCGGTGGTTGAGCCGGTTCTCGAGCCTGTCGTTGAACCTGCCCCTGAACCTGTCGCCCCGGCATTCGTTGCGCCGCCGGAACCGGTTGTTCAAGCACCTGCACCTGCACCTGTCATCGATCCTGTTGGCGTCGCGCCAGTCGAAACCCTGGTCGAGCCTGCACGCACCGAAGAGTCCAAGGCCGGTTTCTTCGCCCGTCTCAAGCAAGGCCTGTCCAAAACCAGTGCTAGCATCGGCGAAGGCATGGCCAGCCTGTTCCTGGGCAAGAAAGCCATTGATGACGAGTTGCTCGATGACCTCGAAACCCGCCTGTTGACCGCTGACGTAGGCGTCGAGGCCACTTCGGTGATCATTCAACGCCTGACCCAAAAAGTCGCGCGCAAAGAACTGGCCGATGCCGATGCGCTGTACAAATCCCTGCAAGCCGAGCTGGCAGCGATGCTCAAGCCAGTCGAGCAACCGCTGAAAATCGCCTCGCAGAACAAGCCGTTCGTGATTCTGGTGGTCGGCGTCAACGGTGCCGGCAAGACCACCACCATCGGCAAACTGGCGAAGAAGCTGCAACTGGAAGGCAAGAAAGTCATGCTCGCCGCCGGCGACACCTTCCGCGCCGCCGCCGTTGAGCAATTGCAGGTCTGGGGTGAGCGCAACAAGATCCCGGTGATCGCCCAGCACACTGGCGCCGACTCCGCTTCGGTGATCTTCGACGCCGTGCAGGCCGCCAAGGCCCGTGGCATCGACGTGCTGATCGCCGACACCGCCGGTCGTCTGCACACCAAAGACAACCTGATGGAAGAACTGAAAAAGGTTCGCCGGGTGATCGGCAAGCTCGACGCCGACGCGCCGCACGAAGTGCTGCTGGTGCTCGATGCCGGCACCGGCCAGAACGCCATCAACCAGGCCAAGCAATTCAACCAGACCGTCGAGCTGACTGGCCTGGCGCTGACCAAACTCGACGGCACCGCCAAGGGCGGGGTGATCTTCGCCCTGGCCAAGCAGTTTGGCTTGCCGATCCGTTACATCGGTGTCGGCGAAGGCATCGACGATTTGCGTACTTTTGAAGCTGAACCCTTTGTCCAGGCACTGTTTGCCGAGCGGGAGCGTTCATGATTCGTTTCGAACAGGTCGGTAAACGCTACCCGAACGGTCACGTCGGCTTGCATGAGCTGAGCTTTCGAGTCCGCCGGGGTGAGTTTCTGTTTGTGACTGGCCATTCCGGTGCGGGTAAATCCACGCTGTTGCGCCTGTTGCTGGCCATGGAGCGCCCGACCAGCGGCAAATTGCTGCTCGCCGGACAAGACCTGAGCACCATCAGCAACGCGCAGATTCCATTCCTGCGCCGGCAAATCGGCGTGGTGTTCCAGAATCACCAGTTGCTGTTCGATCGCACCGTCTTCAACAACGTTGCGCTGCCGTTGCAGATTCTTGGCCTGTCCAAGGCCGAAATCGCCAAACGCGTGGATTCGGCCCTGGAGCGCGTGGCGCTGTCGGACAAGACCGATTTGTACCCCGGCGACCTGTCCACCGGTCAGCAACAGCGCGTCGGCATTGCCCGTGCGATCGTTCACCGCCCGGCCTTGCTGCTGGCGGACGAACCGACCGGTAACCTCGACCCGCGTCTGGCGGCAGAAATCATGGGCGTGTTTGAAGACATCAACCGCTTGGGCACCAGCGTACTGATCGCGAGTCACGACTTGGCGCTGATTGCGCGTATGCGCCATCGCATGCTGACCCTGCAACGCGGTCGATTGATCGGTGACGGGGAGGCTGCAGAATGAGCGCGACACGCAGTCCGAAGGTTTCCGAACGCGTGGCCCCGAAAGCCGCCGATCCACAACCGAAGAAGAAAAAACACGACGACGATGACGGCCCGGACTTTGCCACGCTGTTCCGTGCCTGGGTCGAAAGCCACCGCGCCAGCCTGCTGGATAGTCTGCGGCGCCTGGGTAAACAGCCGATTGGCAGTTTTTTCACCTGCATGGTGATGGCGGTGGCCCTGAGTTTGCCCATGGGGCTGTCACTTCTGCTAAGTAACGTCGAGCGTCTGGGCGGTTCCTGGCAGCGGGCGGCGCAGATTTCCCTGTACCTGCAAATTGAAGCCAGCCCGGCTGAAGGTGAGTCCCTGCGCGAGCAGATCAAGGGCATGCCTGGCGTGGCGGATGCTGAATATGTCGGGCGGGATCAGGCGCTGGAAGAGTTCCAGCAGCAGTCCGGCCTGGGTGAGGCGCTCAAGGAACTGCCGGAAAACCCGCTGCCTGGCGTGATCCTGGTGACACCGACCGAAGTCGACAAGCCAGCCCTTGAAGCATTAAGACAAAAACTTTCCGAACTGCCCAAGGTACAACAGGCACAACTTGATCTAGTCTGGGTCGAGCGTCTGGCAGCCATCCTCAAGCTGGGTGACCGTTTTGTCTTCGGTCTGACCGTGCTTCTGGTTTCTGCATTACTTTTGGTGATAGGCAATACCATTCGTCTTCATATTGAAAACCGCCGCACAGAGATAGAAGTGATTAAACTCGTGGGCGGCACTGACAGCTATGTGCGCAGGCCCTTTCTGTATATGGGCGCGCTGTATGGTTTCGGTGCGGGGATCCTTTCCTGGGGCGTACTGGCGTTCGGCCTTGACTGGCTGAACGACGCGGTCGTCGGGCTGGCCGGTTTGTATGGCAGTGATTTCGCACTGGCCGGCGTACCGGTAGCCGATGGTCTATCTCTCTTGCTTGGCGCGGTGCTGTTGGGTTATATCGGTGCATGGATTGCAGTCGCACGCCATCTCAGGGAGCTGGCGCCGAAGTAGAGTCTATTTTTTGCGCGTGATTGACCTTACGGTTTTTAAGGGAACTTGTCTTTCGGTTTCCGGTCAATTTTCGCAGTGCCACTGGCACGAGTCTGTAAGTCGGAGGTTTTTTCGTATGACCAATTCTTTGCAACCTGCGTACGCGTTGGTTCCGGGTGCAAACCTGGAAGCCTATGTGCACACCGTCAACAGCATTCCATTGCTGACGCCGGAGCAGGAGCGTGAACTGGCCGAGAGTCTCTATTATGAGCAGGATCTTGAGGCGGCTCGGCAGATGGTGCTCGCCCACCTGCGTTTTGTCGTACATATCGCCCGTAGCTATTCCGGCTACGGTCTGGCTCAGGCTGACCTGATCCAGGAAGGTAACGTCGGCCTGATGAAGGCCGTGAAGCGCTTCAACCCGGAAATGGGCGTGCGCCTGGTGTCCTTTGCCGTGCACTGGATCAAGGCTGAGATTCACGAGTTCATCCTGCGCAACTGGCGCATCGTGAAAGTCGCGACCACCAAGGCCCAGCGCAAGCTGTTCTTCAACCTGCGCAGCCAGAAAAAACGTCTGGCCTGGTTGAACAACGAGGAAGTCCATCGTGTGGCGGAAAGCCTCGGCGTAGAGCCTCGGGAAGTGCGCGAGATGGAGAGTCGCCTGACCGGCCATGACATGGCCTTCGACCCGGCTGCCGAAGCCGACGACGACAGCGCTTTCCAATCGCCGGCCAACTATCTGGAAGACCACCGGTACGACCCGGCCCGTCAACTGGAAGATGCTGACTGGAGTGACAACTCCAACCACAACCTGCATGAAGCGCTGGAAGTGTTGGACGACCGCAGCCGTGACATCCTTTACCAGCGCTGGTTGGCAGAAGAAAAAGCCACGCTGCACGACCTGGCGCAGAAGTACAACGTCTCGGCCGAGCGTATTCGTCAGCTTGAAAAGAGCGCGATGAACAAGCTCAAGTTGTCGATCGCCGCATAACCGGCGAGCAGGCAATAAAAAACGCCCCGATCATTGATCGGGGCGTTTTTGTTTGTGGCTTTTGATTTTTCAATCATTGGGACCAAGGCGCCCGACGCGAATCGTTCAGCCCCACCAGATAACTATCGCCACCCAACTGACTCATCTGCCGCCGGATCCAGCCCGCACGCCGCGCCACGTACGGGGTCGGATGGCTGGCGCTCCACACCCGCGGGTTGGGTAGAACGGCCGCCAACAAGCTCGATTGCTGGCGACTGAGACCTTTGGCGCTCACCCCAAAGTGATGCCTGGCCGCCGCTTCGGCACCAAACACGCCGTCATCCCATTCGACACTGTTGAGGTAGACCTCAAGAATCCGTTGCTTGGGCCAGAACACTTCGATCAGCCCGGTAAACCAAGCTTCCAGACCTTTGCGCAGCCAGCTGCGGCCGGACCACAGGAACAGGTTTTTCGAGACTTGCTGGCTAAGGGTGCTGGCGCCGCGAATCGAACCGCCCAGTTCGTTGTGGGCCAGGGCAGCCTTGATCGCATTGACGTCGAAGCCCCAGTGCTCAGGGAATTTCTGGTCTTCGCCGGCAATCACCGCCACTTTCAGGTCGTCAGAAATTTCATCCCACGGCTTCCACGTGCGTTGCAGATCGATGGGCTCGCCGTCGATCCAGGACTCGATCTTGCGCTCGACCATCAACGCCGTTCCCGGTGGCGGCACCACGCGAAAAATCAGCACCAACAAGACGCTGCCGCCCATGAACCAGAGCACGGCCTTGGTAAAACGACGGAAATAGATACGCAGCATAGAGATGGCTTGGCCGAACCCGTGGAGCGGGCCATTATACAGACCCTGTTGATCGAGTCTGACTGGAGTTCTTCATGCTGCGTGGCTTTCTGATGCTGGCCGCTTTTTTCGGCTTCACCGGTGTCGGCCTTGGCGCCTTTGCCGCCCATGGCCTGAAAAACCGCCTGAGCGCCGAGTACCTGGCGATTTTCCATACCGGCGTGACCTATCAGTTAGTGCATACCCTGGCGTTGCTGGGCGTCGCAGTGCTGGCCACGCAGATTCCCGGTCGCCTTGTCACTTGGGCTGGCGCATCGTTTGCCATCGGCATCCTGTTATTTTCCGGCAGCCTGTACGTGTTGACGCTGACCGGTGTCAGCAAGCTCGGCATCATCACGCCGTTCGGCGGCCTGGCGTTTCTGGTGGGTTGGTTCTGCCTCGGGCTAGCCGCCTGGCGGTTGAGCTGACCGTGCAGTCCATTTCATGACGAATGGCTTGGGTCGGCCTGACTGATCGGGCTAGAATGCCAGCCCCTAAAAATGATGGCGGCATCCGGCATGCGCATTCAGTTGAACGGCGAATCCTTTGAACTGCCCGACGGTGAAACCGTTGCGGCCCTGATCACCCGTCTAGACCTGACCGGACGCCGGGTGGCGGTCGAACTCAATCTGGATATCGTCCCGCGCAGTCAGCATGCAGATACCACGTTGAACGACGGCGACAACGTCGAAGTCGTGCACGCCATCGGCGGCGGCTAGCCGCCTCGGCCGTATGGCCACAGAATTCTGCAAGTACCTCACCCCTACAGAGGATTTCCCATGAGCATCGTTCGTAGCGACAAGCCTTTCGTCCTGGCCGGTCGTACTTACCAGTCGCGTTTGCTGGTCGGTACCGGCAAGTACCGTGACATGGAAGAAACCCGCACGGCCATCGAAGCCTCGGGTGCCGAGATCGTCACTTTCGCCGTGCGCCGCACCAACCTTGGCCAGATCGAGGGCGAGCCGAACCTGCTCGAAGTGCTGTCGCCGGATCGCTACACCTTCCTGCCGAACACCGCCGGTTGCTACGACGCTATCGAGGCCGTGCGCACCTGCCGCCTGGCCCGAGAACTGCTCGATGGCCACAACCTGGTGAAGCTGGAAGTGCTGGCCGACCAGAAAACCCTGTTCCCCAACGTGATCGAAACCCTCAAGGCCGCCGAAACGCTGGTCAAGGAAGGTTTCGACGTGATGGTCTACACCAGCGATGACCCGATCATCGCCCGTCAATTGGCGGAAATCGGCTGCATCGCGGTCATGCCGCTGGCCGGTCTGATCGGCTCCGGTCTGGGCATCTGCAATCCGTATAACCTGCAGATCATCCTCGAAGAAGCCAAGATTCCCGTGTTGGTGGATGCCGGTGTCGGTACCGCTTCCGACGCTACCATTGCCATGGAGCTGGGCTGCGACGCGGTGCTGATGAACTCGGCCATCGCCCATGCCCAACAACCGGTCATGATGGCTGAAGCCATGAAACACGCCATCGTTGCCGGTCGCCTGGCCTACCTCGCCGGCCGCATGCCGAAAAAACTCTATGCCAGCGCCTCTTCGCCGCTGGATGGTCTGATCAAGTAAGAGCCATTGATGACTGAATCGAACGACACGCCTATCCAGACGGAAGAAGGCGACGAGCGCCAACACCGCCGCATCAAGAGTTTCGTGATGCGCGCCGGGCGCATGACCGAAGGCCAGCAAAAGGGCCTGGAGCAGGGCACTCCGCTGTTCGTACTGCCGCTGGCCGACGCGCCGATGGACTTCGACCAGGTGTTCGGTCGCTCGGCACCACGCTCGCTGGAAATCGGTTTCGGCATGGGCCACTCCCTGCTGGAAATGGCCGCCGCTTCGCCGGATCAGGATTTCATCGGCGTGGAAGTGCACCGTCCGGGTGTCGGCGCACTGCTCAATGGCGTACTGACCCAAGGGCTGACCAACCTGCGAGTCTACGATTGCGATGCGATCGAAGTGCTCAATCGTTGCGTGGCTGACAACAGCCTCGACCGCCTGATGCTGTTTTTCCCGGACCCGTGGCACAAGAGCCGCCACCACAAGCGCCGTATCGTTCAGGCGTCGTTCGCTGAGCTGGTACGCAGCAAGTTGAAGGTCGGCGGCATTCTGCACATGGCCACCGACTGGGAACCGTATGCCGAGTACATGCTGGAAGTGATGAACGTCGCGCCGGGTTATCGCAACCTCGCCGAAGACGGCAAATGCGTACCGCGCCCGGCCGAGCGCCCGATCACCAAGTTCGAACGCCGCGGCGAACGTCTTGGGCATGGGGTTTGGGATTTGAAGTTCGAAAAACTGTCCTGAGCCGTAACGCTGTAAAAACTGTAGGCGCAAGCCTGTTCGCGATGAGGCCATGACATTCAACATCTGAGTTGACTGTCAGAACGTTATCTCGAGCAGGCTCATTCCTACAGTTGTTTTGTATTCGGCAAAAAATCAGCGGCGGTCAGCAACCACGCCGATCAACACCAGTACCACCAACAACACCGGCGCCAGGCTGTAGTTGTTGAACTGGCTCAAGCCCCGAACGATCCACGGCGTTGCGTAGATCAGTGCCGCGCCGCTGCCGATCATGCACAGCAGGGCCATCAGCGGTACGCGCAAGGCGCCGGCGATGCTGCCCAAGCGTTGCTCGACCCAGCCTTTGAAATCCGCACCGAACAGCACCAGCAGGCAGCCCACCAGGGCCAGGGCGATTTCCGAGAGGTTGCTGCGGCTCCAGCGAGACACGGTGGCAAGCAGGTCGAGTACCAAATCCATTCGATTTCCTTATGTCAGAAACTTCTGCAGCAAGTCGTTGAGGAAGAGTTGTCCGCGCTCGGTGGCTACCAGGCGTGACGGTTCGACCTGCAACAGGCCGCTTTGTTCGGCTTCACGGCGCCCTTCGGCAAGGCTTTCCAGGGTCATGGCGGTGCGTTCCGGGTACAGCCGCGATTCGACGCCTTCAGTCAGACGCAGCGCGTTCATCAGGAACTCGAACGGCATCTCATCATTGGTCAGCGCTTTCTCGCCCGCCTGAAAGCGTTTTGCCGGATTCAGGTAATCCTTCGGCAAGCGGGTCTTCCAGGTGCGGATGATGCGCCCGTCCGGGTGGCTGAGCTTGCCATGGGCGCCGGCACCGATGCCGATGAAGTCGCCAAAACTCCAGTAGTTGAGGTTGTGGCGCGCCGGGCGACCGGGCAGGGCATAGGCCGAGACTTCGTATTGTGCGTAACCGTGTTCAGCCAGCAGCGCTTGCCCGGCCTCCTGAATGTCCCACAGCGTGTCGTCTTCCGGCAGCGTCGGCGGCTGGTTCCAGAACACGGTGTTCGGCTCCAGGGTCAGCTGATACCACGACAGGTGCGTGGGTTTCAGGGCAATGGCGGTGCGCAGGTCTGCCAGGGCATCGTCCAGGGACTGATTCGGCAAGCCATGCATCAAGTCCAGGTTGAAGTTATCGAACCCGGCCTGACGCGCCATGCCGGCGGCTCGCACCGCTTCGTCGCCGTTGTGGATGCGACCCAGAGCCTCAAGTTTTTCCTGCTGAAAGCTCTGGATGCCGATCGACAGGCGATTGATCCCCAGTTTGCGGTACGCCACGAATTTGTCCTGCTCGAACGTCCCCGGGTTGGCTTCCAGGGTGATTTCGATGTCGCTGGAAAATGGAATGCGCTGTGCCACGCCCTTGAGCAGGCGCCCCAGCGATTCAGCGCTGAACAGGCTCGGCGTACCGCCACCAAAGAAAATCGAACTCAGCTCACGGCCATAGACCGCGTGTAAGTCTTGATCGAGGTCGGCCAGCAATGCGTCGACATACTCTTCTTCCGGCAGCACGGGGCTGGCGGTGTGGGAGTTGAAATCGCAATAAGGGCATTTGCGTACACACCACGGAATGTGGATGTACAGCGCCAAGGGCGGCAGCACGGGCAGGGCCGCCCGAGGCGACGGTGCGTCGCCGCCGAAGATCAGCGGCGACGCGGATGATTCACGGGTCATTTCAAGCCCAGACGCTGGCGCAGCAGATCCATTGCACGGGCGCGGTGGCTGATCTGGTTTTTGTCGCTCGGGCTGAGCTCGGCGCTGGAGCAGTCGCGCTCCGGCACCCAGAACAGCGGGTCGTAGCCAAAACCGTGTTCGCCGCTGGCCTGGGTCAGAATGCGCCCGTGCCACAAGCCTTCGCAGAGGATCGGCAGCGGATCGTCAGCGTGACGCACCAGCGCCAGCACACACACGAACTGCGCGCCGCGCTCGGCTTCCGGCACGTCCTTCAACGCATCGAGCAGCTTGGCGTTGTTCGCCGCATCGCCTTTGCCATCGGCATAACGGGCGGAGTAGATGCCCGGTGCGCCGCCAAGGAAGTCCACCGCCAGCCCGGAATCGTCAGCCAACGCCGGCAGGCCGGAGATGCGCGCGGCATTGCGGGCTTTGAGGATGGCGTTCTCAACGAACGACAGACCGGTTTCTTCAGGCTCGATGCTGCTGAACTCGCCGATCGAGCGCAGTTGCACCGAGTCGCCGAGCATGGCCTGGAGTTCCTTGAGTTTGCCGGCGTTATGGCTGGCCAATACGAGTTGCGTGAAGTTGATCATTCGCCGGGGAAGAGCTCTTGGTTGAAGTTGATGGTGTTGATTTTGTCACCGGTCTGCACCTTGATGTCGAAGGTGCGGGTTTCCTGCTGCGGGACCGGGTATTGGGCAATGTAGTAGATCGCGCCCTGCTCGGTAATCTGTTTGAATTCCAGCGGTACGCTTTGGCTGGTCAGGTCTTTCACCGTGCCAGTGACCTGCGCCGTCAGCGGTTTGCCATCCTTGAGCACCGAGATGTTGATCACGCCCTGGTTCTTGCTGCGGTTGAGCTCCGCGGCTTTGGCGATGTCCGGTGTCAGGAACGTGGAGTTGAAGGTGTTGTAGTGCACCGTCACGTCGCCAAATTTTTCCTGACGATCACCTTTGATCGCATCGGCGGCCATGGCCGTGACGCTCAGGCAGGCGGTGAGTAGAAACAGCGCTAGACGACCCATGATCATTCTCCTCGCAATGGGGTGAATCAGACCGCGACCTTGTGGTCTGTAAGCCCCGGGCTGCTGACGCGGTAAATGCCGATCTCACCTAACAGATTAGGCCAAAGCTTGCTGGCCCACCCGTGTCGATGCTGTTGATCCACGGCCAGCCGATCAATGACCTTGGCTTCACGTTCGCGACACAACGCTTCAAAGTCCGCGAAGGTGCAGAAGTGAATGTTCGGCGTGTTGTACCAAGTGTAAGGCAGGAATTCGGAAACCGGCATGCGGCCCTTGCTCGCCAAGTACCAGCGGCAGCGCCAGTGACCGAAATTCGGGAACGTGATGATGCACTGGCGGCCGACCCGCAGCATTTCCTCGAGGATCCTGTCCGGGTAGTGCACCGCTTGCAGCGCCTGGGTCATGACCACGACATCAAAACTGTTGCTGGCAAAGTTGCCCAGGCCCTTGTCCAGGTCCTGTTCGATGACGTTGATACCTTTGGCCACGCACTCGGCGATGTTGTCCGCGTCGTTTTCCAGGCCGTAGCCGGTGACTTGCTTGTTGTCGCGCAGCCAGGTCAGCAGTTCGCCGTCGCCGCAGCCGAGGTCGAGCACGCGGCTGCCGGCGGGGATCCATTCCTGGATGATTTCCAGATCAGCTCTCATGGCTTTCTCACAACGTAATGCGGTTCATGTAATTGCCGAACGCCTGCAAGTAGCGCGGGATCGGAATCAGGAAGGCGTCGTGGCCTTGCGGCGCGTCGATCTCCAGGTAGCAGACGTCCTTGCGCGCGGCCATCAGCGCGTCCACCAGTTCCCGCGAACGGGCAGGCGAGAAGCGCCAGTCGGTGGTGAACGACATCACGCAGAATTTGGCGGTGGCGCCGGCGAAGGTTTTCGCCAGGTTATCGTCGAAACCGGCCGCCGGGTCGAAGTAGTCCAGGGCCTTGGTCATCAGCAGGTAGGTGTTGGCGTCGAAACGCCCCGAGAACTCTTCACCCTGATAGCGCAGATAGCTTTCGACCTGGAACTCGACGCTGTGGAAGTCGTAGTTGAGCTTCTCACTCTTCAGGCCGCGGCCGAATTTCTCGCCCATGGAGTCGTCGGACAGGTAGGTGATGTGCCCGACCATCCGCGCCAGCATCAGCCCGCGCTTGGGGATCACGCCTTGTTCCTGGAACGAGCCGCCGTGGAACTCGGGGTCGGTGAGGATCGCCTGACGCGCCACTTCGTTGAAGGCGATGTTCTGCGCGGACAGCTTGGGCGCCGAAGCAATGGCCAGGCAGTGACGGATGCGGTCAGGGTAGGTGATGCTCCATTGCATCGCCTGCATGCCGCCGAGGCTGCCGCCGATCACGGCTGCAAATTGGGTGATGCCGAGGCGATCGGCCAGACGCGCCTGGCTGTGCACCCAGTCTTCCACGGTCAGCACCGGAAAATCGGCGCCGAAGGGCTTGCCGGTCTCCGGGTTGATGCTGCTCGGGCCGGTAGAGCCGTTGCAGCCGCCGAGGTTGTTCAGGCTGACCACGAAGAACTTGCTGGTGTCGATGGGCTTGCCGGGGCCGATGCAGCTGTCCCACCAACCGGGTTTGCGGTCGTCGGGGCTGTGATAACCGGCGGCGTGGTGGTGACCGGACAAGGCGTGGCAGATCAGCACGGCGTTGCTCGCCGTGGCGTTCAGCGTGCCGTAGGTTTCGTAAATCAGGTCATAGGCTGGTAGCGAACGACCGCAGGCCAATGCCAGGGGTTCGCTGAAGTGCGCCAATTGCGGCGTCACCAGACCAACAGAATCGGGGGGGAAGGCAGCTGGCATCGACCCTGCTCTCGTTGAAATGAGGCGTAAGTCTAATGACCGCTGGGGTTAGCGGCAAGCAAAGGCCGGGCCTGATTTTTTCCTGTCAGGCCGCGGTGCGGCCATCGCAGGCAAGCCTCGCTCCCACAGGGGTACGCATTCCATTGTGGGAGCGTGGCTTGCCCGCGAAGAACGATGATGCGGTCAATCAGAATGTCGCAGCAGAATCAGATCAGCCCGAACAATTCCTTCGGCATCAGCGCGTAGTACGCCAGGCGCGGGATCAGCCAGCTTTGCAGCAATTGCAGGGCAATGAACGCGAAGATCGGCGAGATATCGAGGCCGCCCAGGTTCGGAATGATCCGGCGGAACGGCGCGAGCACCGGCTCAGTGATCTGCTGGACCAGTTCGGCGCCCGGGTTGTGGCTTCCCGGCGCGACCCAGGACAGGATCACACTGATGATCATCGCCCAGAACAGGATCTTCAAAAACAGCGCAAAGATGCCGATCAACGCCCAAGGCA
Organism: Pseudomonas sp. NFX224; assembly: GCF_048565165.1. Classification (NCBI taxonomy): domain Bacteria; kingdom Pseudomonadati; phylum Pseudomonadota; class Gammaproteobacteria; order Pseudomonadales; family Pseudomonadaceae; genus Pseudomonas; species Pseudomonas sp. NFX224. Next base: position 3,411,367 of record NZ_CP183416.1, read on the forward strand.
CCAGGAACAACACGTCGACCCCGTAGCCGCTGAGCAGCAGGATCACCGCGAACAGCGCCATTTGCACGAGCAGGGCCAGGACCAGCGAAGACATGTCCAGGCCGAACATGCTCGGGATAACCCGGCGCAGTGGCTTGAGCAACGGTTGAGTGGCTTTCACGGCGAACTGGCAGAGCGGGTTATAGAAGTTGGCCCGCACCAATTGCAGGATGAAGCGCAACAGCACGATCAGCAGGTACAGGCTGCCCAGGGTTTGAATCACAAAAATGGCAGCGTCATTGAGTCCGAGCATTATTGATTCCTTATTAAGAGCTGATTAGCGACCGAGTTGCTCAGCCATTTCGGCGGAGCGGTGCGCGGCGGCGCCCAGTGCTTTTTCGACCAGTGCTTCGAAACCGCTGGCCTGGAACGACTTGATGGCCGCTTCCGTAGTGCCCGCAGGTGAGGTGACGCGGCGACGCAGTTCGGCGGCGTCGACATCACTGCTCACAGCCATGTGCGCGGCGCCCAGGGCGGTTTGCACGGTGAGCTGCGCAGCGATGTCTGCTGGCAGGCCGAGCTTCACGCCGGCGGCGGTCATGGCTTCGATCAACAGGAAGAAGTACGCCGGGCCAGAACCGGAAACGGCGGTGACCGCGTCCAGTTGCTGTTCTTCGCTTAGCCACACAGCGATACCCACGGCAGACAGCAGTTCTTGAGCTTGCTGACGCTGTTCGGCGGTCACTTCTGCGGTGGCGAACAAACCGCTCACGCCCTGGCGCAGCAGTGCCGGGGTGTTAGGCATGCAGCGCACGATCGGCTGGGCGCCGAGCCAGTTGTTCATGCTGGCGCAGGTGATGCCGGCGGCAATCGACACCATCAGTTGCCCGGGCTTCAGGTTCGTTCGAATGGCTTCGCACACGGCTTTCATCGCCTGTGGCTTGACCGCCAGCACCACCACATCGGCGCCTTCAATGGCCTGGGCGTTGTCGGCGAACACCTCGATGCCATGCTCGGCGCTCACGCGGGCACGGGCTTCTTCACCCGGGTCGCTGGCGCGGATCTGCGCCGCGTCCAGACCTTTGGCCCGCAGGCCGCCGATCAGGCTGGCGGCCATGTTGCCGGCACCGATAAAGGCAATACGTGTCTTGCTCATGTCAGGTCCTTATTCATAAGTGTGTCAGCCATCGCTTATGGCTGGCTGTGCATTTGTGAAGAGCCGCGAGCACCGAACAGCGCGGTGCCGATTCGGACCCAAGTGGCGCCCATGGCAATGGCCGACTCAAGGTCGTGGCTCATGCCCATGGAAAGTGTGTCCAGCGGCAGGTTCAGGCTGGCTTGCAGGCTTTGCACGGCAGCGAAAGCGGCATCCTGTGCGGCGCGATCTTCAGTCGGCTCGGGAATGGCCATCAACCCGCGCAACGTCAGGCGCGGCAGGGCGCTGATGGCGTTGGCCAGGGCCGGCAGGTCCGCCGGGGCGCAGCCGGATTTACTGGCCTCACCGCTGACGTTGACCTGGATGCAGATGTTCAATGGCGGCAGATCGGCAGGACGTTGTTCGGACAAGCGTTGTGCAATTTTCAGGCGATCCACGGAATGCACCCAGTCGAAGTGCTCGGCGATGGCGCGAGTCTTGTTCGACTGAATGGGGCCGATGAAGTGCCAGATCAAGGGCAGGTCGGCCAATTCGAGCTGCTTGCCCAGGGCCTCTTGCAGGTAGTTCTCGCCAAAGTCGCGCAGGCCGGCGGCATAGGCTTCACGCAGGGCTTGTGCGGGTTTGGTCTTGCTCACGGCCAGCAGTTGGACGCTATTTTCGGCGCGGTTGGCGGCGAGTGTTGCGGCATGTATGCGCGAACTAACCAGTTGAATGTTGTCTGCTATGGTGGACATCAAGAGGCGCCAACGGTCTGAAGGTTCGCGGCATTCTACTGGAATTGAGAGACGCTATGGATATCACTGAACTGCTGGCGTTCAGCGCCAAACAGGGCGCGTCCGACCTGCACCTGTCCGCCGGCCTGCCACCGATGATCCGGGTGGATGGGGATGTTCGACGGATCAATCTGCCGGCTCTGGACCACAAGCAGGTGCAGGCGCTGATATACGACATCATGAACGACACCCAGCGGGTGGACTTCGAAAAACACCTGGAAACCGACTTTTCCTTCGATATGCCCGGCGTGGCGCGCTTTCGGGTCAATGCGTTCAACCAGAGCCGTGGCGCCGGCGCGGTGTTCCGCACGATCCCGTCCAAAGTCCTGAGCATGGACGAATTGGGCATGGGCGACGTGTTCCGCAAGATGACCGACGCGCCTCGCGGCCTGGTGCTGGTGACCGGGCCGACGGGCTCCGGCAAGTCCACCACGTTGGCGGCAATGATCGATTACCTGAATAACCATCGCCATCACCACATCCTCACCATCGAAGACCCCATCGAGTTCGTCCACGAATCGCGCAAATGCCTGATCAATCAGCGTGAGGTTCACCGAGATACCCGCAGCTTCGCCACGGCGCTGCGCTCGGCTTTGCGCGAAGACCCGGACGTGATTCTGGTGGGGGAGATGCGTGATCTGGAGACCATTCGCCTGGCGCTGACCGCCGCCGAAACCGGTCACTTGGTGTTTGGCACGCTACACACCACGTCGGCGGCGAAAACCATCGACCGGATCGTTGACGTGTTCCCGGGGGACGAGAAGTCCATGGTGCGCTCAATGCTGTCCGAGTCGTTGCTGGCGGTGGTGTCGCAGACGCTGGTGAAGAAAATCGGCGGCGGGCGCATTGCAGCGCACGAAATCATGCTGGGAACGTCGGCGATCCGGAATTTGATTCGCGAGGACAAGGTGGCGCAGATGTACTCATCGATCCAGTCGGGTGGTTCGTTGGGGATGCAGACACTGGATATGGGCTTGAGGGACTTGGTGACCAGAGGGTTGGTCAGTCGGGAGCAGGCGCAGGAGAAGGCGCGGTCACCGGATGGGTTTTGAGATCCCTGAAAGCGAAAAATCGCAGCCTTTGGCAGCTTCTACAAATGTAGGAGCTGCTGCCAAAGACTGCGATCTTTTGATCGTGTGTCAGATCAGCGCTGAACAACCCGCAACGCATTCTGTTCTTTAGGCAGAACCCGCTTGGCAACCACGTAATGTTTTTCCCAGTACGGCTTCTTCAAGGTGTCGATGGTCACCGATTTACCACGGCGAGGCGCGTGGATGAAGCGGTCGTTGCCCAGGTAGATGGCAACGTGGTTGACTCGACGGCTCTTGATGTTGAAGAAAATCAGGTCGCCCGGTTTCAAATCGTTGCGATCGACTTTCTCGCCGTGACCGCTGGCCATGGCATTGGAAGTACGTGGCAGGTCAAACGTGGCGTCGTTGAACGCGTATTTCACCAGGCCGCTGCAGTCGAAGCCTTTGCTCGGGCTGCTGCCGCCCCAACGGTACGGCGTACCGAGGACGTTCACGGCGCGGCTCAGCACGTTGCTGCTTTCCTTGCTCGCCATTGGCGGAACAAGGCTGCTTTTGCTGCTGCTCAATTGCGGAGCGGTCTTGAGCGATTTTTTGCTTTTGCTTGAAGGAGCAGAAGCATGGGATTTTGGGGTGTAACCATTAACGTTCGGAAGACGTTGCTCACGATTGGTGGCGTGGGCGGCCAGTGGCAATAATAGGCAAATGGTTAGCCATGTCTTGAAAAATGGACGCATTAGGCAAGGCTCGTATGGGTTAGCGCGAAACTTTATAACAGCTTTTTTTGGCATTCCGAGGCCGTTTGTCGATTCCACTTGGTTCTAACGGAACCAAATAAGCAGAAAAAGGACGCAATTGTCGGACAGAACTCAGCGGCTACAGGGCTTTGGCGGGAGTGAAGGTAGCATTTGCCATACGTCGGGTGCCTGTAAAAAAGTCACAAAGATTTAAAGAATATTTATCTATCGTGTGAATCGAGGTCATCCATGAACACCTATCAATCGCCCGTTCCGCATCAAGACACGCACAGTAAAGTGATTGGTTACCTGCTGTGGATTTTCGGTTTTACCGGTGCTCACCGCTTCTACTATGGCAAGCCGGTGACCGGGACAATCTGGTTTTTCACCTTCGGATTATTGGGGATTGGCTGGTTGATCGACCTGTTCCTGATCCCGGCCATGGACCGTGAAGCGGATTTGCGGTTTACCGCAGGCCCCATCGAATACAACGTGGCGTGGATTCTGCTGACGTTTCTCGGGGTATTCGGCGTGCACCGGATGTATCAGGGGAAGTGGATCAGCGGGTTGCTGTACCTGGTGACGGGCGGGTTGTTCTTTCTGGGGGTTTTGTATGACTTCTGGACGCTGAATGATCAGGTTTCGGTGCGCAACGCGCAGAATCGTGGGACCTTCCAGTAAGCCATCGCTAGCAGGTTAGCTCCCACAGGGGATTTGTGTTATTCACAGATCCTGTGTGGGAGCCAGCCCTGCTGGCGATTGGGGCGACGCGGTCTTAAGCCTGGTGGCTGATACGCCCATCCACCAAGGTGTAACGCACAACACCCGGCAAGCTATGCCCAATGAACGGGCAATTCTCGCCCTTGGACAGCCAGGTCTCACCGGCCACGGTCGAAGCCGCAGGGTCGAACAGCACGATGTCCGCCGCACCGCCTACCGCCAGTTTGCCTGCCGGTAGGCGCAAGGCCTCGGCCGGGCCAGCGCTCAGGCGCGCCAGCAATGTAGGCAAGTCCAGCAAACCGTCTTCCACCAAGGTCATCGCCAGCGGCAGCAACAGCTCAACGCTGCTGATGCCCGGCTCCGTGGCGCCGAACGGTGCCAGTTTGGCGTCCCGCTCATGAGGCTGGTGATGACTGGAAATGGCCGAGACCACACCCGATTTCACCGCCTCACGCAGGCCGTCGCGGTCGGCGCGGGTGCGCAGCGGCGGTTGCACGTGGTACAGGCTGCTGAAATCGATCAGTGCTTCGTCGGTCAGGATCAGTTGATACAACGCGACATCGGCGGTGACCTTCAAGCCACGGGCCTGAGCCTGCGCGATCAAGGCCACACCGCGAGCGCTGGTGAGCTGGCTGAAGTGTGCACGCACGCCGGTTTGCTCGACCAGCAGCAGATCTCGGGCCAGCGCCACGGTTTCGGCGGTTTCCGGAATGCCCGGCAAACCAAGGAAACTCGCGGTCGGGCCTTCATGGGCCAGGCCACCGTCGGCGAGGTCGTGATCCTGAGAGTTGAAAATCACCGTCAGGTCGAAGGTTGCCGCGTAATCCAGCGCCCGACACAGGGTGCGGGTATTGCGAAAGCTCTCCAGACCGTTGCCGAAGGCCACGCAACCGGCGTCGCGCAGGGCGACCAGTTCGGCCAGCTGTTCGCCGTCCAGACCTTTGCTCAGGGCGCCGATCGGGAAAACTTTGGTGTTGCCGGCCTCGCGGGCGCGGTCGAGGATCAGTTCGGCCACGGCGGAGGTGTCCAGCACCGGTTTGGTCTTCGGTGGGCAGCACAGGCTGGTGACACCACCGGCGGCGGCGGCGCGGGTTTCGCTGACGATCGAGCCTTTGCGGCTGTAGCCCGGCTCGCGCAGGGCGACGTTGAGGTCGACCAGGCCAGGCGCGGCCACCAGGCCGTTGGCGTCAATGGTGTCGACAGCGACGAAACCGGCCGGTGCGGCGCCCAGGGCGACGATCTTGCAGGCTTCGATGTGAATATCGGTGACTTGATCCAGGCCGCTGGCCGGATCGATGACGCGTGCGCCGAGAATGCTGAGCTTCACTGGGCGTTCTCCTGCTCGAATTGGCGCTGGGCAGTCTGCCCGCTCATGGCCATGGACAGCACGGCCATACGAATCGCGATGCCATAGGTCACCTGGTTGAGGATCACCGAGTGCGGGCCGTCGGCCACCGCCGACTCAATCTCCACACCACGGTTGATCGGCCCCGGGTGCATGACGATGCAATCGGGTTTGGCGCCGGCCAGGCGCGCGGTGGTCAGGCCGAACAGGCGATAGAACTCGCCTTCGCTCGGCAGCAGGCCGCCGGTCATGCGCTCGCGTTGCAGGCGCAGCATGATCACCACGTCGACGTCCTTGAGGCCTTCGGTCATGTCGGTGTAGACCTTCACGCCGTATTGCTCGATGCCGATTGGCAGCAGGGTTTTCGGCGCGATCACACGGATGTCCGGGCAACCCAGGGTTTTCAGGGCCAGCATGTTCGAGCGCGCCACCCGCGAGTGCAGGATGTCACCGACGATGGCCACCGAGAGGTTTTCGAAGCCGCCCTTGTGCCGGCGGACGGTGAGCATGTCGAGCATGCCCTGGGTCGGGTGCGCGTGACGGCCGTCACCACCGTTGATGATCGCCACTTGCGGGCAAACATGTTCAGCGATGAAGTGCGCGGCGCCGGAGTCACCGTGGCGCACGACAAACATGTCGGCGGCCATGGCTTCCAGGTTGCGCAGCGTGTCGAGCAGGGTTTCGCCCTTGCTCGCCGACGATGTCGAAACGTTCAGGGTGATCACGTCCGCCGACAACCGCTGGGCTGCCAGTTCGAAAGTGGTGCGGGTGCGGGTGGAGTTCTCGAAGAACACGTTGCACACGGTCTTGCCGCGCAGCAACGGGACTTTCTTCACCGCCCGGGCGCCGACTTCGAGGAAGGAGTCGGCAGTGTCGAGGATTTCCGTCAGCAACTCGCGGCGCAAACCGTCGAGCGAGAGGAAGTGGCGCAGCTGGCCCTGATCATTGAGCTGCAGCGGGCGCTTGGTATCTAGAGGCGTCATCGCGAGGGGGACTCTCAATAGGGCGGATTAAAGGGCGAGGTCTTGCAGTTCGAGCGCAAGCTCCGGGCCGGACAGCTTCACGCGCTCGTGAGCGGCCAGCGACAGGGTTGCGCCGACCACGTTCGGGCGGATCGGCAGCTCGCCGGCGTCCAGGTCCAGCAGGCACACCAGCGTCACGCTGGCCGGGCGACCGTAGTCGAACAATTCGTTCATGGCGGCGCGGATGGTGCGGCCGCTCATCAGTACGTCATCGATCAGCACCAGGTGCTGGCCTTCGATTTCGAACGGCAGGGCAGAGGGGCGCACTTGCGGGTGCAGGCCGTTCTGGCTGAAGTCATCGCGGTAGAAGGACACGTCCAGAGTGCCGAGCGGTTCTTCGCTGCCCAGTTCCTTGAGCAGGGCCTGGGCGACCCAGACGCCGCCGGTACGAATGCCGATGAAGCGCGGGTCGCTGATGCCGCGGTGTTCCAGGTGGGCCTTCAGGCGGGTGGCCATCTGGCTGATCAGTTCGGCGGGATTGGGCAGGCTCATGGTTGCTCCTTCTTGGGCCCGAGCCGGTTCGTGTAGCGGGTGGCTCGGGTTGTAGCTATATAGAGGCGCGTAGCGGCTCTTCAGGATTCGAACAGTGCGCCGTTTTCGTCGAGCCAGCCTTGCAGCAGCAGGGCGGCGGCGATGGCGTCGACCGGGTTGTCTCGGTAGCTGCCCTTTTGTCCGCCGCGATCACGTCGCTCGCCTTTGGCTTCAAAGGTCGTCAGGCGTTCATCGTGGGTGTAGAAGGGCAGGTTGAAGCGGCCATTGAGGCGGCGGGCAAATTTTTCGGCGCGCAGGCACATGTCGCTCGGCGTGCCGTCCATGTTCAACGGCAGGCCGACCACCACGGCGTCGGGCTTCCACTCTTTGATGAGGGCTTCAACCTGATCCCAGTCGGGAATGCCGTTCTGCGCTTTCAACGTGCACAGCTCGCGGGCCTGGCCGGTAATCACCTGGCCAACCGCAACGCCGATCTGTTTGGTGCCGTAGTCAAAACCCAGAATCAACCGCAGGGCCATCAGGCGTGCCCCGCCTGACTGGTGAGCAGGCTGAGGTTGACGCCCAGGTGTTTGGCCGCGGCTTCCAAGCGCAGCTCGCTGCTGGTGTTGAACAGGATGTCGGCGTCGAACGGGCAGGTCAGCCAGGCGTTCTGCGCCAGTTCGGCTTCCAGTTGCCCGGCTTCCCAACCGGCGTAACCGAGGGCGATCAGACTCTTGGGCGGGCCGAAGCCGTCGGCGATGGCGAACAGCACATCCTGGGAGGTCGACAGGGACAATTCGTCTTCCAGATCAACGGTCGCCTGAAAGCTCTGCCCTTTGGGGTGTAGGACGAAGCCGCGATCGGTCTGCACCGGGCCGCCGATGAAGATCGGCACATGCTGGCAGAGCGCTGGCGGTTCGATATCCGGGCGCAATTGCTCAAGGATGTCTGCCAGGCTCAGCTCTTGCGGACGGTTGACCACCAGCCCCATGGCGCCATTGGCCGTGTGCTCGACAATGTAGGTCAAGGTGTGCGCAAAGTTCGGGTCGGCCATGTGTGGCATGGCGATCAGGAATTGATGCTTGAGGTAGCTGGGGCTGACGTTTTTCATGACCGCTAGTGTGGCGTTCGAGGGGCGAACTGACAAGCTTGAACAAGGCAAAAGATCACACCTTCGGCAGCTCCCGGAGGGGAGTGTGTAGGCTGCGATCTTTTAATTACTGGACAATCTGTCGCCGCGCGCAAACTTCCATGTGCGGATGATCTCCAGTCGGTCGATGTCCGACAAATCCCCGGTAAACGGTGCAAACGGCGCCGCCAGCCGCACGATGCGCTGCGCCGCCTGATCCAGCAGCGGTTGCCCGGAGGACTCCAGCACCAGCACTTCATACAGCGAACCGTCGCGGTTGATCGACACCATCAGCCGCAAATTGCCGTAAATCTGTTTGCGCCGGGCTTCGTCGGGGTAGTTGAGGTTACCGATGCGCTCGACCTTCTTGCGCCATTCGTCCTTGTACCAGGCGCCCTTGTCGCGCATGGTCGAGGCGGCGCTCAGGCGGTGGATGCGCGGGCGCTTGGCGTACAGCTGTTGCTCGTTGGCCAGTTCTGCTTCCAGGCTGGCGATGTCGCTGGACAGCTGTTCAGTGTCGAACGTCGGCGCGGCCACCGCAGGTTTGGTGACAGGCTTGGGTTCTTCGGTTTTGGCGGGGGCTTTTTTCGGCGTCGGCGCGACGGTGGTCACGGCAGCCTTGGGCGGGGCTTGCTGTTGTTCAGGCTTGGCCGCTGGCGGTGGCGTGACTTTCTGCACCTTGTTGTCCTGGAAGGGAGCAATCTCGGTGGTCTTGGGGATCGCTTTTTTATCCAGGGTGCCGCTGCCTTGCTGGTTTTCCTGGGCGAGGAAATCGGCCTTTTCCGGCTTCTTTTCGCTCTTGAACGTGGCGAGGGTGATTTCCAGGGTCCGGCTGATCTGCTTGGGCTCGACCACGGCAAACCCGACACCCAGCAACAAGGCCAGGTGAATCAGCGCCGCCAGAAACAGGGTAAAACCCAGGCGATCGGCCGGGCGCACGCCACGGTGGGCGAGTTCGGTGGGCAGATCGGACGGGAGGGTCATGACAAGGAAACCAACATCGCGTTTTCACAGGTCGCGCATGATAACGCAATGTTGGTTTGGCTAATCAACGTGCCTTGAGCTTCTGATCGATGGCATCCATCAGCAGGCCGCCGATGTCGGTGCCGAAGGCATTGTCGATCTCGCGGATGCAGGTCGGGCTGGTGACGTTGATTTCGGTCAGGTGCTCGCCGATCACGTCGAGGCCGACGAACAGCAGGCCTTTTTCACGCAGGGTCGGGCCGACTTGTGCGGCGATCCAACGATCCTTTTCGGTCAGCGGGCGCGCTTCGCCACGGCCACCGGCGGCGAGGTTGCCACGGGTTTCACCGGCAGCAGGAATGCGCGCCAGGCAATAATCCACAGGCTCGCCGTCGATCATCAGGATGCGTTTGTCGCCGTCCTTGATTGCCGGCAGGTAAGCCTGGCCCATGATCTGCTGGGCGCCCAGGGCGGTCAGGGTTTCGAGGATCACCGACAGGTTCGGGTCGCCGGCGCGGTGACGGAAGATCGACGTGCCGCCCATGCCGTCCAGCGGCTTGAGAATCACATCGCCGTGTTTGGCGGCGAATTCACGCAGCACATCGGCGCGGCGGCTGACCACGGTCGGCGGCGTGCACTGCGGGAACAGCGTGGCGAACAGTTTCTCGTTGCAGTCGCGCAGGCTCTGCGGCTTGTTGACCACCAGCACGCCGGCGCTCTCGGCCTGTTCCAGCAGATAGGTGGAGTAGACGAACTCCATGTCGAACGGCGGATCCTTGCGCATCAGGATCACGTCCAGGTCGCTCAACAGCGAATCCTGCTCGGCACCCAGTTCGAACCACTTTTCCGGGTTGGCGAACACTTGCAGCGGACGCATCCGCGCCCGCGCCTGGCCTTCGCCCTGGTACAGGTCGCGCTGTTCCATATAGAACAGTTCCCAGCCACGCTTCTGCGCGGCCAGCAGCATGGCCAGCGAGCTATCCTTTTTATAGGAGATGCTGGCGATAGGGTCCATGACAATCCCGACGCGAACGCTCATTGGGTTTTCCTCGAAAATTGGCTACCGGATCGGTGCGAAAAAAGTGGCGTCAGAGTGGCGCTGAGTGTGTTCCCGGTCAAGGAAAAACCACCGTGCCGGTCGGCCGATAGATTGGTTATTGAGACTGTGCTAAAAAGACTGCCATGTTGTGGTGGCCCTTGAGTATCAAGGGTTTCGAGCCGCCAAACGGACAAATTGATTCACAAAGGCGACGGTAGAGCATTTATGGAACAGCACCCCAGCGCCTTGAAGGTCATGGTGATCGACGATTCGAAGACGATTCGCCGCACCGCCGAAACGCTGCTCAAGAACGTGGGTTGTGAGGTCATCACGGCCATCGACGGTTTCGATGCCCTGGCCAAGATTGCCGACAATCACCCCGGCATCATCTTTGTCGACATCATGATGCCGCGCCTGGATGGCTATCAGACCTGCGCTTTAATCAAGAACAACAGTGCATTCAAGTCCACGCCGGTGATTATGCTGTCGTCCAAGGACGGGCTGTTCGACAAGGCCAAGGGACGCATCGTCGGCTCCGACCAGTTTTTGACCAAGCCTTTCAGCAAGGAAGAACTGCTGAACGCGATCCAGGCCCATGTTCCGGGCTTCGCCGCCGTTTTGCCGCAGTAAGACACGCACAGTGACGCTCGGCCAGCGGGCCTTGCGTCGACAAGAATGGGGAAGACCATGGCACGTATTCTGATCGTCGATGATTCGCCGACTGAAATGTACAAACTGACCGGCATGCTGGAAAAGCACGGTCATGAAGTATTGAAAGCCGAAAACGGCGCCGACGGCGTGGCCCTGGCCCGCCAGGAAAAACCCGATGCGGTGCTGATGGACATCGTCATGCCCGGCCTTAACGGCTTCCAGGCGACCCGCCAGTTGACCAAAGACCCTGAAACCGGGCACATCCCGGTGATTATCATCACCACCAAGGACCAGGAAACCGACAAAGTCTGGGGCACGCGCCAGGGCGCCAAGGATTACCTGACCAAACCGGTCGATGAAGAAACCTTGCTGAAAACCCTGAACAACGTGCTGGCCGGTTGATCGTCCGGCCATGACCGAGTCGCTGACGGCTTTTGAGCTGCTGCTGCAGATCGACGAGCGCTGTCGCCTGTTGGCGGCGGACTTGCCGTCGCAGCCGACCCGGCAGGACAGCTGGAGCGGTATCGGTTTCCGCTTGGGCGAACACTGGTACGTCGCGCCCATGAGCGAAGTCAGCGAAGTGCTGCACGAGCCGCGGTTTACCCAGGTGCCGGGCGTCAAATCCTGGGTCAAGGGCGTGGCCAACCTGCGTGGGCGCTTGCTGCCGGTCATGGATCTGGGAGCGTTCGTCGGGCACGAACTGTCGGTGGCGCGCCGGCAACGGCGGGTGCTGGTGGTGGAGCATCAAGAGGTGTTCGCCGGGCTGATGGTCGATGAGGTCTTCGGCCTGCAGCATTTTGCTCAGGACAGTCTGGAGCCGGTCGATACCTTGAATGGGCCGATGGCGTCGTTCATCAAGGGCCGGTTTCAGCGGGAGCAGCCATGGCAGGTGTTCAGCCCGTTTGCGCTGGCGACCTCACCGGGGTTCATGAGCATCGCGCTGTAAACGGCAAATATGAACCCTGTGGGAGCGAGCCTGCTCGCGATTGAACGATAACGCGGTGTTGCGGATACACCGCGGCGCCTGAATCGCGAGCAGGCTCGCTCCCACAGGGGTTTGGGCAAGGCTGAAAAGGGTGTGGTTAACAGGCGAAGACCGATGATAAAAGCAAAAACAGGCAAGCCAATGGAAGGGTCGCGCAGTCGTTCGCAGATCATCGCGTTGTTCATCGCGCTGATCATTTTCATCATGCTGTTGTTCGCCAACTTCGCGTACCTCAACACCCAGGCTACTTACGACAAACAGTACATCGGTCACGCCGGCGAACTGCGCGTGCTGTCGCAGCGTATTGCCAAGAACGCCACCGAAGCCGCCGCCGGCAAGGCCGCGGCGTTCAAGTTGCTCAGCGATGCGCGCAACGATTTTGCCCAGCGCTGGAGCTACCTGAAAAAGGGTGATCCTTCCACCGGCCTGCCCCCGGCACCCGCCACCGTGCGCCCGGAAATGCGTGCCGTGCAGATGGACTGGGAACGCCTGCTGAAAAATACCGACGCCATTCTGTCCAGTGAGCAGACGGTGCTGTCGCTGCATCAGGTCGCCGCGACCCTGGCCGAAACCGTGCCGCAGTTGCAGGTCGAGTACGAGAAGGTCGTGGAAATCCTCTTGCAACGCGGCGCCCCGGCCGCTCAGGTAGCGGTGGCCCAGCGTCAATCGCTGCTGGCCGAACGCATTCTGGGTGCGGTGAACACGGTGTTGTCCGGCGACGAGAGTTCGCAACAGGCCGCCGACGCCTTCGGTCGCGATGCGGCGCGATTCGGCCAGGTGCTCAACGGCATGCTCCAGGGCAACGCGGCGCTGAAAATCAGTCAGGTTGAGGATCAGGATGCACGGGCGCGGTTGAGTGAAATCTCCGAGCTGTTCGAATTCGTTTCTGGCTCGGTGGATGAAATCCTCGAAACCTCGCCGGAGCTGTTCAAGGTGCGCGAGTCGGCGACCAATATTTTCAGCCTGTCGCAAACCCTGCTCGATGAAGCCTCGCACCTGGCCGGCGGTTTTGAAAACCTTGCCGGCGGACGCAACACCGACACCATCGGCGGTTATGTGCTGGGCCTGGCGGCACTGATGTCGATCATCCTCATCGGTCTGGTGATGGTTCGCGAAACCAATCGCCAGTTGCGCGAAACCGCCGAGAAAAACGAGCGCAACCAGAACGCGATCATGCGCCTGCTCGATGAAATCGAGGACCTGGCCGACGGCGACCTGACCGTGACCGCCTCGGTGACCGAAGACTTCACCGGCACCATCGCCGACTCGATCAACTACTCCGTCGACCAATTGCGCGACCTCGTGGCCACCATCAACCTGACCGCCGGACAAGTCGCCGCCGCCGTGCAGGAAACCCAGGCCACCGCCATGCACCTGGCGCAAGCCTCGGAGCATCAGGCGCAGCAGATTTCCGAAGCCTCCACCGCGATCAACGACATGGCCGAGTCCATCGATCAGGTGTCGGCCAACGCCGCCGAATCCTCGGCGGTGGCCGAGCGCTCGGTGGAGATCGCCAACAAGGGCAACGAGGTGGTGCACAACACCATCCACGGCATGGACAACATTCGCGAGCAGATCCAGGACACCGCCAAACGCATCAAGCGCCTGGGCGAGTCTTCCCAGGAAATCGGCGACATCGTCAGCCTGATTGATGACATTGCCGATCAGACCAACATCCTCGCCCTCAACGCAGCGATCCAGGCATCGATGGCCGGTGATGCCGGGCGCGGTTTCGCGGTGGTTGCCGACGAGGTGCAACGTTTAGCCGAACGCTCTTCAGCGGCCACGCGACAGATTGAAACCCTGGTGCGGGCGATCCAGACCGACACCAACGAAGCGGTCATCTCCATGGAGCAGACCACCACCGAAGTGGTGCGCGGCGCCCGTCTGGCGCAGGATGCCGGCGTGGCCCTGGAAGAAATCGAAGGGGTGTCGAAAACCCTTGCGGCGCTGATCCAGAGCATTTCCAACGCAGCACAACAACAGACGTCGTCTGCCGGTCAGATTTCCCTGACGATGAACGTGATCCAGCAGATCACCACGCAGACCTCGTCCGGCTCTACCGCCACCGCCGAGAGCATCGGCAACCTGGCGAAAATGGCCAGTCAGCTGCGCCGTTCGGTGTCCGGTTTCACCTTGCCGGCCACCAAGACGCAAGTGACGGACAAAGCTTGAACCGCCCATGGGCGTAGGTGAATGACTGAAGTGGGAACTGGAGTGGTTATGGGTGATCGGCACGACTATGTGGCCCTCGAATGGGTCAAAGGCGAGATTGCCGAAACGTTGAAGCAGGCTCATCACGCGATCGAAACCCAGCTTGATGACCCGCAGGCGACGCACGCCCTGAGCGAATGCCTGGCGTGCATCCATCAGGTTCACGGCAGTTTGCAGATGGTCGAATTCTACGGCGCGGCCCTGCTTGCCGAAGAAATGGAACAACTGGTCAGCGCCTTGCAACAGGGGCGTGTCAGCCATCGTGACGAAGCGCTGCACCTGATGCTGCAAGCCCTAGGGCAACTGCCGATTTACCTCGACCGGGTACAAAGTGCCCGCCGCGACTTGCCGCTGGTGGTGCTGCCGTTGATCAACGACCTGCGCAGCGCCCGTGGCGAAAGCCTGTTGTCGGAAACCAGCCTGTTCAGCCCGCAATTGCCGGACCTGCCGCCGCTGGACGCAGAGTCCCTGGCATTGCTGGAACCGGCGGACCTGCCGAATGTGCTGCGCAAGTTGCGGCAGATGTTGCAGATGGCTTTGGTTGGTTTGTTGCGCGAACAGGATGATGATACCCACCTCGGTTATCTGGCCAAGGTCTTTACCCGTCTCGAAAGCCTGTGCGGCAACGCGCCGCTGAGCCCGTTGTGGCAGGTCGCTTCGGCGCTGGTCGAAGGCATGCGCGGCGGCGCGATCGCCAATAGTCCGGCCTTGCGCAGCCTGTTCAAGGACGCCGACAAAGAACTCAAGCGTCTGCTCGAACAGGGGATGGGCGCAATCAACGAACCGGCGCCGCCGGAGCTGCTCAAAAGTTTGCTGTTTTACATTGCCAAGGCCGAACACCCCACCGGGCAGATGCTGACCATGAAAGATCGCTACGGACTGGACGATGCGCTGCCCAACAGCGCGATGGTCGATGAAGAACGCGCACGGCTGGCCGGTCCTGACCGCGATGCCATGCGTTCGGTATTGGCCGCGTTGTGCGAAGAACTGGTGCGGGTCAAAGAGCGCCTGGACCTGTTCGTGCGCAGTGACCGGCAACACACCGCCGATCTCGACAGCCTGCTGGCGCCGCTGCGGCAAATCGCAGACACCCTGGCGGTGCTGGGTTTCGGCCAGCCGCGCAAGGTCATCATCGATCAACTGGCGGTGGTGCTGAGCCTCGCGCAGGGCCAGCGCGCGCCCGATGACGCGATCCTCATGGACGTCGCCGGGGCCTTGCTCTACGTCGAAGCCACGCTGGCCGGCATGGTCGGTACGGTGGAGCCCGAGAGCCAGGAAGACAGTCGCCTGCCGACCACCGACCTGACACAGATCCATCAGATCGTGATCAAGGAAGCACGCATCTGCCTGCAACAGGCCAAGGACATGATCGTCGACTACATCGACGCCGACTGGGATCGTCAGCATTTGCAGGCACTGCCGGCCTTGCTGACCCAGGTGCGTGGCGCGCTGGCGATGATTCCGTTGAGCCGCGCCGCGAGCCTGATCGAAACCTGCAACCACTTCATCCGCGAACATCTGCTGCTCGACCCCGGCCAGCCCGGCTGGCAGGAACTCGACAGCCTGGCCGACGTCATCACCAGCCTCGAATATTACCTTGAGCGCCTCAGCGACGACCCCGAGGCGCCCGGTGAACAATTGCTCGATGTGGCGGAAAAAAGCCTGGCATCGCTCGGTTTCTTCCCTAATGAAAAGCCCAGCGAACAACATGTGCCAGTGCTTGACGATGTGCTGAGCCCCAGCGAAGCGCAAATCATGCAACAGCGCCAGGAACTGGACGCTCCGACCATCGTCCAGACCCTGGCCGATGTGCTCGCCAATCCGGTTTCGACCCTGAACCCGCCCGCCCTGAATACGCCGGGCAGTCTGTTGCCGCCCCCTCTTGGCGAGGAGCCGGTGGACGATGAATTACGCGAAGTGTTCCTCGAAGAAACCGATGAAGTCCTGGAAATTCTTCGCGAGTATTTGCCGCGCTGGTCGATCAATCCCGACAACCGTTCGGCCCTGAGTGAATTGCGCCGCGCTTTCCATACCCTCAAGGGCAGCGGTCGCATGGTCCGTGCGCTGGTGCTCGGTGAACTGGCCTGGGCCGTGGAGAACCTGCTCAACCGCGTACTGGAAAACAGCGTGGAACCGGGCGCCACGGTGCAGCAACTGATTGGTGATGTACTTAACCTGCTGCCGGAACTGGTGGCTGAATACGCCGCCAATGCCCAGCGCCAACGCAATGATGTCGATCAATTGGCCGCTCGCGCCCATGCCTTGGCCAAGGGTGAAGAGCCGATATCCGAGGAAGACACCCGAGACGTCTCGGCACTGGATCCGCTGTTGCTGGAGATCTTCCGCAAAGAAGCCGAAACCCATTTGGGCAGCCTCAATCGTTTCCTCGACCGGGCCGCCGAACATGTGCCGTTGCAGGCCAGTGACGAATTGCTGCGTGCCTTGCACACCCTCAAGGGCAGTGCGTCGATGGCCGGGGTTTTGCCGATTGTCGAACTCGCCACGCCGCTGGATCAACTGGCCCGGGAATACAAGGCCCACCAGATCGCCCTGGACCTGGATGAAGTCGAAGTGCTGCTGGAGGCCGAAGGTTTGTTCCGGCTCGGTTTGCGTCAGCTCAGGACCGATCCGCTGGCCGAGATCCCCCACGCCGGAGCGTTGATCGAGCGGGCTCGGGCGATGCTGGCCGAGCGTCTGCAAAACCTCCTGGATACTCCGAGCAGCGGCTTGCGCATCAAGCGTGATCCCCAGCTGATCAACAACTTCCTGGCCGAAGGCATGGACATCCTGCTCGACGCCGAAAGCCTGTTGCAACGCTGGCAGCAACACCCCGGCGAGCGTCAGGAACTGAGTGCGTTGCTGGACGAATTGACCACCCTCGGCGAAGGCGCGCACCTGGCCGATCTGCATCCGGTGGATGAACTCTGCGAAGCCTTGCTTGACCTCTACGGTGCCGTCGAAGAAAGCAGCCTGGCCGTCAGCGAGGCGTTTTTCCACGAGGCGCAAAGTGCCCACGAAGCGCTGATCAACATGCTCGACGAACTGGCCGCCGGCCAGGAAGTCACGCCGCGCCCGGATCGGGTTCGCGCCTTGCACGATTTGCTCGACCAGAGCCTCGACCCGTCGGCCATGGGCCTGATTCGCAGCGACGGCAGCCGTTCGGTCAGCATTCGTGACCTGTCTGATGCCACCGCCGAACTTGAAAACACCTTGCCCTCTGACCCTGTAGGAGCAAGCTCGCTCGCGATGGACTCACAGACGCCGCGTTTATCCCATGACAACGCGTCATCGTTAACACCCTTCGCGAGCGAGCTCGCTCCTGCAGGAGAGCGTGAGCTGGACGACGAGATCGTTTCGATCTTCCTCGAAGAAGCGGTGGACATCCTCGAAAGCGCCGGCCAGGCCTTGCAGCGCTGGTTGAACGAACCGCAAAACGGCGCACCGCTCTCGTCCTTGCAACGCGACCTGCACACCCTCAAAGGTGGCGCGCGGATGGCCGAGGTCGAGCCGGTCGGTGATCTGGCCCATGAGCTGGAAAGCCTCTACGAAGGCCTGGTGGATCGCCGCTACAGCCACAGTGAAGTGCTTGCGCAGTTGCTGCAGCACAGCCATGACCAGTTGGCCCAATTACTTGAGCAGTTGCAGAATCGCCAGCCATTGGGCGACCCGAGCGAGCTGGTCGAGGCGATTCGCGCGTTCCGTCAGGGCCACGCGGGCCACGCCGAGGTGATCGAGCCGGCGGCCGGCAACGATTCGGCGCATCACGACAGCGAGCTGCTGGACATCTTCCTCGAGGAAGGTTTCGACATCATCGAGAGCTCCGGCGCGGCGCTGGTGCGCTGGCAGGCTGAGCCTTCGAGCCGCCAGGAAGTGGAAACCCTGCTGCGCGACCTGCACACCCTCAAGGGCGGTGCGCGGATGGTGGAAATTACCCCTATCGGCGACCTGGCCCATGAGCTGGAATTTCTCTACGAAGGCTTGTCGGCCGGTGCACTGAAACCGACAGGCGCGCTGTTCGAACTGCTGCAACGCAGCCATGACCGGCTGGCGCAAATGCTCGACGCGGCCCGTGCCGGTGAGCCGTTGCCGCCGGCCGACCGACTGATCGACGCGATCAAGAACTTCAGTCACCCGGCAGTGCCCGAAGCCCCGCCTCCCATCGTGTTGTCCGCAGCGGCAAAACCTGAGGCGCCGCCGTTGCAAGCGGATGCCGGTGCGGACATGGTCAAGGTCTCGGCGGAACTGCTCGACGACCTGGTCAACCTGGCCGGCGAAACGTCGATCTTCCGTGGCCGGATCGAACAGCAGGTCAGCGATGCCCAGGTGGCGCTGAACGAGATGGAAACCACCATCGAGCGGATACGCGACCAGTTGCGCCGCCTCGATACCGAAACCCAGGGGCGGATTCTAAGCCGCCAGCAAGTCGATGCCGAGCGCCTGGGTTACGAAGAATTCGACCCACTGGAGATGGATCGTCACTCGCAGTTGCAGCAACTGTCGCGTGCGCTGTTCGAATCCGCCTCCGACTTGCTCGACCTCAAGGAAACCCTCGACCGGCGTAATCAGGACGCGGAAAACCTGCTGCAACAGCAGGGCCGCATCAACACCGAGTTGCAGGAAGGCTTGATGCGCACGCGCATGGTGCCGTTCGAGCGGATGTTGCCGCGCTTGAAACGCATCGTCCGTCAGGTGGCCGGTGAGTTGGGCAAGGACGTGGAGTTCATCGTCGGCAACGCCGAAGGCGAGATGGACCGCAACGTGCTCGAACGCATGGCGGCACCACTGGAGCACATGCTGCGTAATGCTGTGGACCATGGGCTTGAGTCTGCTGAGGTGCGGGTCGCGGCGGGTAAACCGGCGCAGGGGCGGATCACCCTCGACCTGTTGCGCGAGGGCGGCGACATCATTTTCGACATCCGCGACGACGGTGCCGGCGTGCCGCTGGACGCCGTGCGGCGCAAGGCAATCAAGCGCGGTTTGCTCGATCCGAACAGTGAAATCAGCGACCGCGACGTGTTGCAGTTCATCCTGCAACCGGGATTTTCCACCGCCGAGAAAATCACCCAAATCTCCGGTCGCGGTGTCGGCATGGACGTGGTGCACGAAGAGGTGCGGCAACTGGGCGGCAGCATGAGCATCGACTCGGTACCGGGGCAGGGCGTGCACTTCCGCATCCGCCTGCCGTTCACCGTGTCGGTCAATCGGGCGCTGATGGTGCAATGCTTTGAGGATCAGTATGCGATCCCGTTGAACACCATCGAAGGCATCGTCCGCGTGTTGCCCAACGAACTCGAAGGGCATTTCCGCCTCGATCCACCGACCTACGAATACGCCGGGCAACGCTACGAGCTGTGCTACCTGGGCGAGTTGCTGAAGACCAGCCCCCGGCCAAAACTCTTGGGCCAGAGCTTGCCGCTGCCGGTGCTGCTGGTGCAATGCAACGATCGGCACATCGCGGTGCAAGTCGATGCCATGGCCGGCACCCGCGAGATCGTGGTCAAGAGCCTCGGCCCGCAGTTCGCAGCGGTCCAGGGTGTCTCCGGAGCGACGATTCTGGGGGATGGCCGGGTGGTGCTGATTCTCGATTTGCTGGCGCCGATTCGGGCGATGCAGGCCTACGTACCGCAACGCCCGGTGAGTCACGAAACCGAGGCCGAACCGCAGCGACCATTACTGGTGATGGTGGTCGACGACTCGGTCACCGTGCGCAAGGTCACCAGTCGTTTGCTTGAACGTCACGGCATGCACGTACTGACCGCCAAGGACGGTGTCGACGCCTTGCTGCTGCTCGAAGAACACCTGCCGGACGTGATGCTGCTGGACATCGAAATGCCGCGCATGGACGGCTTCGAAGTGGCGACCCAGGTACGCAATGACGAGCGCTTGCAGCACCTGCCGATCATCATGATCACCTCCCGCACCGGCCAGAAACATCGCGACCGGGCCATGGCCATCGGCGTCAACGACTACCTCGGCAAGCCGTACCAGGAATCGGTACTGCTCGAAAGCATCGCCCTGTGGAGCAAAACCCATGCTTGAGCGGCGCATCAATCAGCACAGCATCAACCTCACCGGGCTGCTGCTGCCTCTGGCCGACCGCAACCTGATCCTGCCCAACGTGGCGATCGCCGAGCTGATCGATTACCAGCCTGCGGCGTTCGATCTGGATACTCCGCCGTGGTATCTGGGGCGGGTCGCCTGGCGCAACCGGCAGATCCCGCTGCTCAGTTTCGAGTCGGCATGCGGGCAGAAAATCGTCATCGGCGAACGCGCGCGGATCGTCATTCTCAATGCGCTCGGCGGCCGGCCTGAACTGAAGTTCATTGCCATGCTGGTGCAGGGGATTCCACGTTCGTACAAGCTCGACAGCCAGTTGAGCTATGTCGATGTGCCGTTGTGTTCGCTGGAGACAGCGGCGGTGCAGGTGGCGGATCAGGTGGCGAAGGTGCCGGATTTGTTGGCGCTGGAGGCGTTGCTTGTGAATGCGGGGTTGACCTGACGGGCCCCATTGCGAGCAGTCTTGATTCAGCTCGCTCGACGAACAACTGCAACTAATTCGCTGTTCGCTGGGGGATCGGAGTCTTTATTTCAAAGAGAGGGAGTGGCTTTGAATAAGAGAGCCTCCATATTTGTGCGGGCAAACTTGCTCATGCAGCGATTCAGTCATCAATAAAATACAGTCGAACGGAAACAGTGGCGCGCAATTTTCCGAGTTTTTTAATTCGTTAGATTACCCAACACCTTAAGTTGAGGCGAAACTACCTATCAGTTCTGATAGTAGACAAGTCCAGCGCGATCAAGGACTCTGGAAATCGTGCATCCAAGGGTTCAAGGGAGTTTCCGCAATGCATCTTCAACAGGATTCCATTTGCTGCCGTTATGAATATGATCCGTTGGATCGTCTTATTGGCTTGAAACCTTCGGAAAAGGAGGGGCGCCAGCGTTTCTATTGCGATGGTCGACTGGTTACAGAGATTCAAGGTCTTTCTCAATGCTCGATAATGCAGCAGAGTGATCAACTGCTGGCTCAACAGTTGCGTCGGGATGAAAGTGTGGAAACTAACTTGTTGGTCACGGACAGGATGAGTTCGGTATTGCACATGACGGGCAAGTACCTGCAAAGTTCAATTGCGTACACACCTTATGGTCATTTTCGTCCAGAAATCGGATTGACCAGCATGCTGGCTTTCAATGGTGAACGGCGCGACCTCTTCACTGGATGTTATCTGTTGGGTAATGGTTATCGAGCTTTTAACCCAGTGTTGAAGCGTTTTAATAGTCCCGACAGTTTGAGCCCGTTTGGTAAAGGGGGGTTGAATTCATACGCCTATTGTTTGGGCGATCCAGTGAATATGAGTGATCCAACGGGGAATGTTGCATGGTTTAATTTAACTACACGTGAAGTAATGCGCTTGTCTGGAATTGCGCGAGCAGCAGGTAGATCCTCTAAGGGCTTTTTTCCGGAAGTTAATTTCCCCTATCGAGGAGGAAGGCGGAGGTTGCCTTTTGGGCAGGATCACTTATCGAAGTCGATTAATCATAAAGAGGTAGGGGGTGGGCCTAAGAAGCTCTCAGCTCTTGCCGGCGAGGTTATTCGCGAGTATGCAGATGAGCTTGAGATGGCTCCGGGGTTGCGTAAGGTTTTGAAGAGTTTGTCTCCGTCCAATAGAGATGCTTTGGAAGAATTCTCCAAGTCACGAAAAAGCTCTGGAACTATTTTGGATTTGCCTGATAAGTTTGGCGTATTTAATAAGCAACATAAAATAAGAAAAGAAGTGCACGAACAAATTACAACTCTTTCGAGCTACGCTACAGCAGTCAGAACAAGCTTTTCTCCGTCTAACATTACTGATCTACAGTCTAAACTGCCTGGTTTTTTTCGCGGGGGAGATCCCGAGTCCTATTTTCAGGTGGATATGACGTTGCGTCGCGGGATGGATAACTAGTCTTTCATTACTCTGAGCGTAACGATCTGTCGCCATGCTTGATTGATACCGCGTACCCATCACTCCTAAGGTAGCTCCACGACAGCGAACCCGTGGAGTGGTCATGACAACAACAATATCCCCCGACTCGCGATGGACGCGGCGGCGCAGCGAAAAGCAGCGGCGTCTGGCGCAAGTGGCGAGTCTGGCTGACGGTGTGGTGTTGCCCACCGACAACATCGTCGCGGCGCTTGAGGCGTTGATCCTGCCTGGCGACCGCGTGGTACTGGAGGGCAACAACCAGAAACAGGCGGATTTTCTTTCGCGCTCCCTGGCCAAGTCCGATCCGGGCAAGCTCCACGATCTGCACATGATCATGCCCAGCGTCGGCCGCTCCGAGCATCTGGACCTGTTCGAACGCGGCATTGCCCGCAAGCTCGATTTCTCCTTTGCCGGTACGCAAAGCCTGCGCATCAGCCAGTTGCTCGAAGACGGCCTGCTGGAAATCGGCGCGATCCACACCTACATCGAACTCTATGCGCGACTGGTAGTGGACCTGATTCCCAACGTCGTGCTCTCCGCCGGTTTCATGGCCGACCGCGCCGGCAACATCTACACCGGACCGAGTACCGAAGACACCCCGGCGCTGATTGAACCGGCGGCGTTCAGCGACGGCATCGTCATCGTTCAGGTCAACCAATTGGTGGACGACGTCAGCGACTTGCCGCGTGTGGACATCCCGGCGTCCTGGGTCGATTTCGTGGTGGTGGCCGACAAGCCGTTCTACATCGAACCACTGTTCACCCGCGACCCGCGGCACATCAAGCCTGTGCATGTGTTGATGGCGATGATGGCGATTCGCGGGATCTACGAAAAACACAACGTGCAGTCGCTCAACCACGGCATCGGTTTCAACACCGCCGCCATTGAACTGATCCTGCCGACCTACGGCGAATCCCTCGGCCTCAAAGGCAAGATCTGCCGCAACTGGACGCTCAATCCGCACCCGACCCTGATCCCGGCGATTGAAAGCGGCTGGGTCGAAAGCGTGCATTGCTTCGGCACCGAACTGGGGATGGAAAACTACATCGCCGCCCGGCCTGATGTGTTCTTTACCGGGCGCGATGGCTCCCTGCGTTCGAACCGGATGTTCAGCCAATTGGCCGGGCAATACGCGGTGGACCTGTTCATCGGCGCCACCCTGCAAGTCGATGGCGACGGTCATTCTTCCACCGTCACCCGTGGGCGCCTGGCCGGTTTCGGTGGGGCGCCGAACATGGGCCACGACCCACGCGGCCGTCGCCACGGCACGCCGGCCTGGCTCGACATGCGCAACACCGACGTGGCCGAACCGATGCTCGAGCGCGGTAAGAAACTCGTGGTGCAAATGGTCGAAACCTTCCAGGAGGGTGGCAAACCGACCTTCGTCGAAACCCTCGATGCGGTCGAGGTAGCGAAAAAAAGCGGCATGCCGCTGGCGCCGATCATGGTGTACGGCGACGACGTCACCCACCTGCTGACTGAAGAGGGCATTGCCTATCTGTACAAGGCGCGCTCGCTGGAAGAGCGCCAGGCAATGATCGCTGCCGTCGCAGGCGTGACCGCCATCGGCCTGCGCCATAACCCGAAAGACACCGCGCGGATGCGCCGCGAAGGCTTGATCGCCTTGCCCGAAGACCTCGGCATCCGCCGCACCGACGCCACCCGTGAATTGCTCGCCGCGAAAAGCGTGGCCGATCTGGTCGAGTGGTCCGGTGGTCTCTACAACCCGCCCGCCAAGTTCAGGAGCTGGTAATGCACGCATTCAACCTGCAACCGAAAACCCTGAGCCTGGCCGAGCGGCTGGCAGATATGGCCGTGGACGCGTTGATTGACGAAGCGGACCTGTCGCCAAAACCGGCACTGGTCGACCGTCGCGGCAATGGCGCCCACACCGATTTGCACCTGGGGCTGATGCACGCTTCTGCACTTTCTCTATGGCCAGCCTTCAAGGAAATGGCCGAAGCCGCCATTGAGATCGGCGAGATCGGTTTGCCGCTGCGCGAAGCCATTGGCCTGATCGGTCGTGAAGGCGAGCAAGCGATGCTCGCGACCACCCATGGCGTAAATACCCATCGCGGCGCAATCTGGGCCTTGGGATTGCTGGTCGCTGCCGCCGCGCTGGTGCCGCAATCCAATGCCGCAAGCGCCATCACCTTGCGCGCTGCGCGGCTGGCCTTGCTCGACGATCGTTACGCGCCGCGCCCCCTCAGCCACGGTGCGCAAGTCGCCCAACGCTACGGCGCTCGCGGTGCCCGTGAAGAAGCGCAACTGGGCTTTCCGGCGGTGACTCAACGCGCTCTGCCGCAACTCAAGCGCAGCCGCGCCAGCGGGCAGGGCGAGCAGAACGCCCGACTCGATGCGTTGCTGGCGATCATGACCAACCTGGCCGACACCTGCGTGCTGTACCGCGCCGGGGAACAAGGCTTGCAGACCATGCAGCTCGGGGCCCAAGCGGTGCTCGACGCAGGCGGCAGTGCCAGCCTCGCCGGTCGTCGTCGGTTGCATGAACTGGACGAACAACTCATCGCATTGAATGCCTCGCCCGGCGGTGCTGCCGACCTGCTCGCAGCCTGCCTGTTCATCGACCGTGTCGAGTCGGGCGACAGCCTTATCCAGGGAGCGTTTTGATGGAAACCTTATCCTTTGAATTCCCCGCCGGACAGCCGCCACGCGGTCGCACGCTGGTGGGGTGTGTCGGCTCCGGCGATCTCGAAGTGTTGATTGAACCGGGACAGGCCGGCAAATTGACCATCACCGTGCAGACCTCGGTCAACGGCAGTGAGCAACGCTGGCAGCATCTATTCGCACGGATGTTCGACGGCCAGACGCCACCGGCCATGGACATCGACATCCACGACTTCGGCGCCACGCCTGGCGTAGTTCGCCTGCGTCTGGAACAAGGCTTTGAGGAGATCGGCCATGACTGACAGCGCAGCCTTGCTCAACAAGCACAGCTTCGTCGAACTGGGGGCGCGGCAACGGGCGAAGGCCTTGCTCGACGCCGGCACCTTTCGCGAATTGATCGATCCGTTTCAGCGCGTCATGTCGCCCTGGTTGTCGCGTCAGGGCGTCGTGCCGCAAGCCGATGACGGTGTGGTCATCGCCAAGGGCAGCATCGACGGATTGCCAGTGGTAATCGCCGCCATCGAAGGCGCTTTCCAGGGCGGCAGCCTCGGCGAAGTCGGCGGGGCAAAAATTGCCGGTGCACTGGAACTGGCCGCCGAAGATAACCGCAAAGGCATACCGATCCGCGCCGTGCTGCTGCTGGAAACCGGTGGCGTGCGCTTGCAGGAGGCCAATCTTGGTTTGGCAGCGATTGCCGATATCCACGCGGCGATTGTCGACCTGCGCCAGTACCAACCGGTGGTCGGCGTGGTCGCAGGCAGCGTCGGTTGCTTCGGTGGCATGTCGATTGCCGCCGGGTTGTGCAGCTACTTGCTGGTGACCCAGGAAGCGCGGCTTGGCCTCAACGGCCCGCAGGTGATCGAACAGGAAGCCGGGCTCGAGGAGTACGATTCGCGCGACCGTCCGTTCATCTGGAGCCTGACCGGTGGCGAGCAGCGCTTCGCCAGTGGCTTGGTGGACCGCTATGTCGCTGACGATGCCGCGCAGATCCGCGAACAAGTCGGTGAATTGCTCAAGCAGGGTTTGCCCGCGCAGCAACGCAGCCGTCAGGCCGACCTGTTCCTGCAACGCTTGGCGCGTCTTGACGCCGAACCGCAAATCGAACCGTCGGTGGTTCGCGACCTGTATCAAGGAGGGCGCTCATGAGCTCGTATTCCCTAAGAGGCTTGAACTGGTTCAACGCCTTGAGCGCCGATGCCAAACCGGTCGACGGTTTGCCGGCCTCGTTGAAAGTCGCCGATGGTTTTCTGGCCGGGCAGCCTGTGCGGTTTATCGCCGTGGTGGCTGACCCTGACAATCGCTTCGTCCGTGCCCGCAATGGCGAGGTAGGTTTGCTCGAAGGTTGGGGGTTGGCCAAGGCTGTGGATGAAGTGATTGCGGCGGATCAGGACAAACCGCAGAAGCGCGCCCTGATCGCCATCGTTGACGTACCAAGTCAGGCTTACGGTCGTCGTGAAGAGGCGCTCGGCATTCATCAGGCGTTGGCCGGCGCGGCGGACAGTTATGCCCGCGCTCGTCTGGCCGGGCATGCTGTCATCGGTCTGCTGGTCGGCAAAGCGATGTCCGGGGCGTTTCTCGCTCACGGATATCAAGCCAACCGCCTGATCGCATTGCGTGATCCGGGCGTGATGGTGCACGCCATGGGCAAGGCGTCGGCGGCGCGGGTAACGTTGCGCAGCGTCGAAGAACTGGAAACCCTGGCCGCCAGCGTGCCGCCGATGGCCTATGACATCGACAGCTATGCCAGCCTTGGTTTGCTGTGGGAAACCTTGTCGGTGGAGCAGATCGACCAGCCGACTTCGGTGGATCTGGCGCGGGTGACTGACTGCCTGACGCAAGCGATGGGCGATGTCGCCGAGAAGGGCGCCGATCTCAGCGGGCGTCTCGGCGCAACCAATCGCGTGGCATCGAGCAAGGTCCGCCAATTGCTGAGAGAACAGTGGTGAACACGTTTCTGGCCCACGACCTGCTCTGGGGCATGACCCCGGCGCAGTTGCCGGCAGACGCGCCTGCGTGGGTGGTCGAATCGCTCACTGCCGGGCAACCGGTGGTGGTGCGTCGCGCGGTGTCGGCGGTGGATCGAATAGCGGTCGGCGTGCGTGGGCGTTTGCGGGAGCAGCGTTATGCGACGTCGATGGCGATGGCTTCGATCAGCCGTCGTGTGACACCGGAAGAACTCTGCCATGTCGATGTCGCCCGCGATTTGCCGGCACTTGATGCCTTGGCGCAATTGCGACTTGCACTCGATGCCTGCGGTTGGGCCTGGGGTGTCAGCGGCAGTGCCGGGTTTGAATTGGCCAGCGGGTTTTCAGCCCTTCATCAGGGCAGTGATCTGGATCTGATTTTGCGCACGCCACAACCTCTGGCGCGTGACCGGGCTCGTGAGCTGGTGGCGTTGCTTGATACGGCGACGTGTGTGGTGGACATGCAATTGCAGACGCCGTTTGGCGCCGTTGCCTTGCGCGAATGGGCCGGTGCGTCGAATCGCGTGTTGCTGAAAACCGCCATCGAAGCTTGTCTGGTGACCGATCCGTGGAACCCGCAGGAGCAAGCAGCGTGAGCAGCTTGCTGGTGTTCCCGGGGCAAGGCGCGCAGCAGCCGGGCATGCTCCAGCGCTTGCCTCGGGAAATCCTGAGTGAGGCGAGCGATGTCCTCAGTGAAGACGTTTTGCTGCTGGATTCTGCCGAGGCATTACGGTCAACAAGGGCGGTTCAGCTTTGCTTGCTGATCGCCGGCGTGGCGGCTTCACGGCAGTTGTCGAGGTCGCCGGATTACGTCGCGGGGCTTTCCATCGGCGCCTATCCGGCAGCGGTGGTGGCCGGTGCCCTGGGTTTCAGCGATGCGTTGCATCTGGTCAGCCTGCGCGGTGAACTGATGCAACGGGCGTATCCGCAGGGCTACGGCATGACCGCGATCATCGGTCTCGATCTGGCCACTGTGGAAGGTTTGCTGGCGCAGGTTCACAGCCTCGATACACCGGTTTATCTGGCCAACATCAACGCCGATAACCAGGTGGTGATTGCCGGCAGTGACGCGGCGATGAAAGCCGTGGCCGAGTTGGCCGGAAGTCGCGGGGCAGGGCTGGCCAAGCGTCTCGCAGTCAGCGTGCCGTCGCACTGTCCACTGCTGGAAGCGCCCGCGAATACCCTCGCAGAAGCCTTCGCCAAGGTGTCATTGCAAACCCCTAAGATCGGTTACCTGAGCGGCAGTCGCGCCCGGCCGGTGATCAAGGTCGATGCGTTGCGCGACGACCTCGCGTTCAACATGTGCCGCGTGGTGGATTGGCGCGGCACTGTGCAAAGCGCTTACGAGCGTGGCGTACGCCTACAGATCGAACTGCCGCCCGGTGCGGTGCTGACCGGGCTGGCGCGCCGGGTGTTCGAGCAAGGCACCGTGATTGCCTTCGACGGTGCACGGCTCGATACCCTGCAGGCGCTGATGCGTGAGGAGGGAAGCCGCCACCCTTAGATCACCGACTCAGGCTTCGAACAACAAAAACAACATTCGACGATGCACTTTGAGGACAACAACAATGATTATTTACGGTGTGGCGTTTCTCGCCTTTTGTACCCTGGTGGGTATCTTCATTGGCGAACTGCTCGGCAAATTGATTGGTGTACCGGCCAACGTCGGCGGCGTCGGCATTGCGATGCTGCTGTTGATTGGACTGGGCAGCTATCTCAATAAAAACGGTTGGTTCAAAGGCAAGACCGAACAGGGCGTGGAGTTCTGGAGTGCGGTCTACATCCCGATTGTCGTGGCGATGGCGGCGCAGCAAAACGTGTATGGCGCGCTCAAGGGCGGGCCGATGGCGATCCTCGCGGGGACTGTGGCGGTGGTGATTGCCTTTGCCCTGGTGCCGGTGCTGGTGCGTATCGGCAACAAACAGCCGACTTCGATTAATCCTGCGAAGACAGTGGGGTAATCGCCATGTACGAATCAATGATGAAGGTGATTACCGGCTACGGCCTGATCAGCGGTTTTCTGATTGTCGGCGTGACCATGTGGGTGTCCTACTGGATGTCCAACACATTCACAAAGGGGCGCCTGCACGGTTCGGCCATCGCCATTCTCCTGGGTCTGGTGCTGTCCTATGTTGGTGGTGCGTTGACCGGTGGCCAGAAGGGCGTGGTGGACATTCCCTTGTTGTCCGGTATCGGTCTGTTAGGCGGCGCGATGCTGCGCGATTTCGCCATTGTTGCCACGGCGTTTGGCGTGAGTGTCGATGAACTCAAACGTGCCGGGTTTGTCGGGGTTTTGGCGTTGTTTGTCGGCGTTGGCACCTCGTTCATCGCCGGTGTCGCCGTGGCGATGGCGTTCGGTTACACCGATGCGGTGAGCCTGACCACGATCGGCGCGGGCGCCGTGACCTACATCGTCGGCCCGGTGACCGGTGCGGCCATCGGTGCCAGCTCCGAAGTCATGGCGCTGTCAATTGCGGCGGGGCTGATCAAGGCGATTCTGGTGATGGTGATGACGCCGTTTGTGGCGCCGTTGATCGGTCTGAACAACCCGCGTAGTGCAGTGATTTTCGGCGGCTTGATGGGCACTTCCAGTGGCGTGGCCGGTGGCTTGGCGGCGACTGATCCGAAGTTGGTGCCTTATGGTTGCCTGACGGCGGCGTTCTATACCGCGCTAGGTTGTTTGCTCGGGCCTTCGGTGTTGTTTTTGATCATGCGTGGACTGCTGGGGTAAGGCGTTGGTTTTTCGTTGAATGGATAGACGCCATCGCCAGCAGGCTGGCTCCCACACTGGAATGCAATCCCCTGTGGGAGCCAGCCTGCTGGCGATGGGCGGCGACCCGGTTTCAGGCTTGCCGATTGGCATACATCCGACACTCCGCCAACAACGCCAGCAGATTCGGATCGCGTTCCTTGGCTTTCAAAAACACCACGCCGATGTGCTGCTGCAACCGGTACTTTTCCTGCAGCGGGATCAGTTTCACCCGGTTCTCGTACACCGCCGCAATCCTCCCCGGCAGCAACGCATAACCCACGCCTGAGCTGACCATGCTCAGCAGGGTGAAGATGTCGTTGACCTGCATCGCCACCTTCGGCTCAAACCCCGCCTGCTCGAACACCCGCTTGCCATCCTGATGTGTGGCGAAGCCCTGGGTCAGGGTGATGAAGGTTTCGTCGCGGACTTCCGCCAGGTCCACTTCGGTCCGTTGCGCGAACTTCGAATCGGCCGGCGTGGCAAGGAAAATATCATCGGAAAACAGCGGGATCTGTTCGCAATCGGGGTCGTTGACGCTGTCGTCCAGCGAGACCAGGATCGCATCGACTTCCATGTTCTTGAGCTTGTAGAGCAAGTCGATATTGGAGCCGAGAATCAGATCGATGTTGAGCTCGCTACGACGGATTTTCAGGCCCATGATCAACTGCGGCACGGTCTTCACCGTCAGCGAATACAGCGAACCCAACTTGAAGCGTTCAGCGGAAAACCCGGCAGCTTCGCGGGTCAGGCGCACGCTTTCGACCACGTCCTGAATCAGCTTCTGCGCCCGTTCTTCCAGCACAAAAGCACTTTCCAATGGCGTCAGGTTGCGGCCCTCGTGCTTGAACAGCGGGCAGCGCAAGGCGCTTTCCAGAGAGTGGATCGCCCGGTGTACGCTGACGTTGCTGGTCTGCAACTCGGCAGCGGCACGGGCGAGGTTGCCGGTGCGCATGAAGGCCAGGAACACCTCAAGTTTTTTCAGGGTCAACTCTTCATCGATCAGCATGGGGCGGACTCTTTTTGGAATGACCCGATTGTGCCCAATTCGACCGGGCGCGTCGTTCGGAAACATTGCGCTTTTACGCTCGAGGCCTGAGCCTTGCGCATTGCGGTAAAGCATCTTGAGGTAAGCGACACATGTATCACGGGGAAAGATTGAACGCCTGGACGCATTTGGTCGGGGCGGTGGCGGCGACGGTCGGTGTGGTATGGATGCTGGTGATCGCCAGCATGGACGGCAGTCCGTGGAAGATCGTCAGCGTGGCGATCTACGGGTTCACCTTGATGTCGCTCTACAGCGCATCGACCGTTTACCACAGCGTGCGCGGGCGCAAGAAAGCGATCATGCAAAAGGTCGATCACTTCTCGATCTACCTGCTCATCGCCGGCAGCTACACGCCGTTTTGCCTGGTGACCCTGCGCGGACCGTGGGGCTGGACGCTGTTCGGGATTGTCTGGGGCTTGGCGCTGATCGGCATCCTGCAAGAGATCAAGCCGCGCTCGGAAGCACGGATCCTGTCGATCGTGATTTATGCGGTGATGGGCTGGATCGTGTTGGTGGCGGTCAAGCCATTGCTGGCGGCACTGGGCGGCGCCGGGTTCGCCTGGCTGGCATCAGGCGGCGTGTTGTACTCCGTGGGCATCCTCTTTTTTGCCCTCGATCACCGCCTGCGCCATGCCCATGGCATCTGGCATCTGTTCGTGATCGCCGGGAGTGTGCTGCACTTTGTGGCGATTTTCTTTTATGTCCTCTAGATCGAGTCGCTGCCAATCGCTAGCAGGCTAGCTCCCACAGGAGATCTTCAGTGATGAACACCAAACATTCAGTGTGGGATCACAGCTAGCCTACTAGCGATGACGGCTTAGAAATCACCCCAAAGCTGCTGGGCCACCGCCAGCGCCACCACCGGCGCCGTTTCAGTGCGCAACACCCGCGGACCGAGGCGGGCGGCATGAAAGCCGTTGGCCTTGGCTTGTTCGACTTCGGCATCCGACAATCCACCTTCCGGGCCGATCAAAAACGCCAGCGTCGCAGGTTTGGCGTGACTCACCAACGGTTCGGCCACTGGATGCAGCACCAGCTTCAATTCAGCTTCAGTCTGTTTCAACCAGTCAACCAACAGCATCGGCGGATGAATCACCGGCACCCTTGAGCGACCACATTGTTCGCACGCGCTGATCGCTACCTGACGCCAGTGCAGCAGGCGTTTGTCGGCGCGTTCGTCCTTGAGTCGGACTTCGCAGCGGTCGCTGAAAATAGGGGTGATTTCTGTGACGCCCAGTTCCGTGGCTTTTTGAATCGCCCAGTCCATGCGTTCACCACGGGACAAGCCCTGGCCGAGGTGGATCTGCAGCGGCGATTCGACCTGGCCGGCGAAGCTTTCATCGATCTGCACCACCACGCGCTTCTTGCCGACTTCGAGCAGCCTGGCGAGAAACTCCTGGCCCGAACCGTCGAACAATTGCAACGCATCGCCCTCGGCCATGCGCAGCACGCGACCGATGTAATGGGCCTGGGCCTCGGGCAATTCGTGCTCGCCGGTACTCAGGGGGGCGTCGATGAAGAAGCGGGACAGTCTCATGATGAATCTCTAAAAAGGTATGGGTCATCTGGGTCGGTGTGGCCTTCTGTGGGAGCGAGCAAGCTCGCTCCCACATTGACCGCGTCATCAGCCCGGATCGCGGAAGCCCGGATGGAAGTCCTTCGGTACCGCCACGCTGACGCTGTCGCGGGTGGCGATGTCGATGCCTTCACTCGCCACTTCGGCCAGGAAGTCGATCTGCTCCGGCGTAATCACATACGGCGGCAGGAAATACACCACGCTGCCCAATGGACGCAGTAAAGCACCACGCTCCAGCGCATGCTGGAACACCTTGAGGCCACGGCGTTCCTGCCACGGATAAGCTTCTTTCGTTGCCTTGTCCTTGACCATCTCGATGGCCAGCACCATGCCGGTCTGGCGCACTTCCGAGACGTTCGGGTGATCGACCAGATGCGCCGTCGACGAGGCCATGCGCTGCGCCAGGGCCTTGTTGTTCTCGATGACGTTGTCTTCTTCGAAGATATCCAGTGTCGCCAGCGCCGCCGCGCACGCCAGCGGGTTGCCGGTGTAGCTGTGCGAGTGCAGGAAGGCGCGCAGGGTCGGGTAGTCGTCGTAGAACGCGCTGTAGACCTCATCGGTCGTGATACACGCCGCCAGCGGCAGGTAGCCGCCAGTCAGGGCCTTGGACAGGCAGAGGAAGTCCGGGCGGATGCCGGCCTGTTCGCAGGCAAACATCGTCCCGGTGCGACCGAAGCCGACAGCGATTTCGTCGTGGATCAGGTGCACGCCATAACGGTCACAGGCTTCGCGCAGCAGCTTGAGGTACACCGGGTGGTACATGCGCATGCCGCCGGCGCCCTGGATCAGCGGCTCGACGATGACGGCGGCGACACTGTCATGGTTCTCGGCCAGCGCCTGCTCCATCGCGGCGAACATGTTGCGCGAGTGTTCTTCCCAGCTCATGCCCTCGGGACGCCTGTAGCAATCCGGGCTCGGCACCTTGATGGTGTCCATCAACAGCGCCTTGTAGGTTTCGGTGAACAGCGGCACGTCGCCCACCGACATCGCCGCCATGGTTTCACCGTGGTAGCTGTTGGTCAGGGTGACGAAACGTTTTTTGTGCGGCTGGCCGCGGTTGAGCCAGTAGTGAAAGCTCATTTTCAGCGCGACTTCGATGCAGGACGATCCGTTATCGGCGTAGAAGCACCGGGTCAGGCCTTCCGGCGTCATTTTCACCAGACGCTCGGACAGTTCGATCACCGGCTGATGGCTGAAACCGGCGAGGATCACGTGTTCCAGCTGATCGACCTGATCCTTGATGCGCTGGTTGATCCGCGGGTTGGCGTGGCCGAACACGTTGACCCACCAGGAACTGACCGCATCGAGGTAACGCTTGCCTTCGAAATCTTCGAGCCAGACGCCTTCACCGCGCTTGATCGGGATCAGCGGCAGTTGTTCGTGGTCTTTCATCTGGGTGCAGGGATGCCACAACACCGCGAGGTCGCGTTGCATCCACTGATTATTCAGGCCCATTTTCTCTCTCCTCGAGGCGGTCCGCGGCAGGCGCGAACAAACAATCGCGCAAGCCTATGCAATGCGTGCCACGGGGACAACCCATTGTGTCGATTGAGCTACTTTGTATAGGTCGATAGACGCTGCTGGCGGGCGTCTGAAGGCTGACGTATCCTTCGCGGTTCTTGAGCCGTCTGGCTCGCAAAAACCGCTATTTTTTGTGTATTTCCGGAGTTCGCTGAATGTCTGTCGGTTGGCTGCGCGCCTGTGCGCTGGTGATGTTGGGGCTGTTCAGCGTGTCTGCGCTGGCCAAGGATAAAACCGCGATCGTGATCGGCGGCGGGGTCTCGGGCCTTACGGCAGCCTATGAGCTGCAGAACAAGGGCTGGCAGGTCACGCTGCTGGAAGCCAAGCCGAGCCTGGGCGGCCGTTCCGGCATGGCCACCAGTGAGTGGATCGGCAATGACAAGACCCAACCGGTCCTGAACAAATACGTGTCGACCTTCAAACTGAGCACCACGCCGGCGCCTGAGTTCGTGCGCACGCCAAGTTACCTGATCGATGGCGAGTATTTTTCCGCTGCCGACCTGACCACCAAGCAGCCGGCCACGGCCGAAGCGCTCAAACGCTACGAAAAGACCCTGGACGACCTGGCGCGCTCGATTGATGACCCGCTGAACCCGGCAGCCAACAACACGCTGCATGCCCTGGACCAGATCAATGTGTCCAACTGGCTGGATCGTCTGAACCTGCCGGCCACCGCTCGTCAGTTGGTGAACCAGCAGATTCGTACCCGTTACGACGAACCTTCGCGCATCTCGCTGCTGTACTTCGCGCAGCAGAGCCGCGTGTACCGTGGCGTGTCCGACCGCGACTTGCGTGCTTCGCGTCTGGTCGGTGGCAGTCCGGTGCTGGCCCAGGCCTTCGTCAAGCAGCTGAAAACCATCAAGACCAGCTCGCCGGTCTCGGCGATTATTCAGGACAAGGATGGCGTCACCGTCAAAGTCGGCAGCGTCGGCTATCAGGCTGACTACGTGGTGCTGGCTGTGCCTTTGCGCGCCCTGAACAAGATCCAGATGACCCCGGCGCTGGACGCTCAACACCTGGCCGCAATCAAGGGCACCAACTACGGTTGGCGCGACCAGATCATGCTGAAGTTCAAAACCCCGGTGTGGGAGCCCAAGGCGCGCATGTCCGGCGAGATCTACAGCAACGCCGGCCTTGGCATGTTGTGGATTGAGCCAGCCCTGAAGGGCGGCGCCAACGTGGTGATCAACCTGTCCGGCGACAACGCCCGCGTGATGCAGGCGTTCGGCGACAAGCAGATGGTCGACCAGGTGTTGATCCGACTGCATGCGTTTTATCCGCAGGCGCGCGGTTCGTTCACCGGTTATGAAATCCGCCGCTACAGCACCGACCCATCGATGGGCGGCGCTTACCTGGCCTTCGGCCCGGGCCAGATCAGCAAGTTCTGGCGCCTGTGGGAACGCCCGATTCAGCGCGTAGCCTTTGCTGGCGAACACACTGACACCTTGTATCCGGGCACCCTGGAAGGTGCACTGCGTACCGGTCAGCGTGCGGCCAGTCAAGTTGAAGACCTGGCGGCGGGCAAGTCGTTCGAGCCAGAGAAAGTGGCTCCGGTGGCGGCTGCGGCGGCAGGTGCGGTGGCGGCGAAGAAGGGTAACTTCTTCACGAACCTGTTCGGCGGCTCGGATGACGAGAAGAAGCCGGAGCCAGTCAAGGCGCCCGAGCCGGTAGCCCCTGCACCTGCTCCGACGCCAGCCCCGGCCGCTGCACCGGCGCCGGTGGAAGCGCCGAAGCCTGCGACGCCAGTAAAAGCCGAGCCTGCGAAGAAAACTCCAGCCAAGACCCCGGCGAAACCGGCAGCCAAAACCGAGGCCAAAAAAGCCCCGGCCAAGGCTCCGGCAAAAAAAGCTGAACCGGCGAAGAAGCCAGCAGCCAAACCGGCGGTGACTACTGAGAGCAAGGCTCAGTAACGTTCAGATGTAGAAAAGCGCGGCCTAAGAGTCGCGCTTTTTTTTGCTTGTCTATCAAGCGTGAGACATCACTTTTTTCCAGCGCGGTAATCAGGCGCCGCGTTTCATGATCCAAGTCCTACACGCTTCGACCATATATCAGATTCTTCCCACAAATTAATCAGACGCAAATGATGGGTGGCGCCTTGAATTAAAATCTATGCTTTCAGGAATTTAGGAGGGTGTATGAAAGCAATAGTGGTTTTAGTGGTGTTGATAACATTCTCAGGATGTGTTGATGGGGAATTCACTCTTAAAAGACATGCTCCTGAATTGGCCCATAAGTGTCATATTAATCCATACGACCCAGATTGTTTGGACCCGCCTCCAATTTTCAAAAGCTCTTAAGTGTTCGATTAATGAGTCACGAGGTGTTATGGAAATTTCCATATAGGAATTTCAGTACCATCCGGTAGCACTTTTACCCACCTTTCCTTTGGCTTTGGAATGCGGCCAGGGGTGAATCCAAAGCGGGCCCAGCACATACTCCCTGTCCGTTTGTCGTAGATGACTAGATTTCCGTCATCCTGAATAACCATACATGTGTTGTGCCAGAGCAATTTATCAATGCTGTGAGTGCTGTCAGCAATCCATAAACGCCTTCTGGATGGGTCATAAAGAAAACCATTGTTGCTAATAACAAACATCAGAGGCTCCCGCATCTTTTTTGGATATAAAGTTCTGCTGAAAATTTGATTGCCATCTGCAATTCAGACTGCGGCGCCGTTATCGGTGATCACTAAATTGCCATCCACTTGCAGTACCAATCGAAATCGTCCGTTTGGGGAGGTGAGATGTTGCCCCGGTGTCATCGTTTGATTGGGAGGTAGTACAGGGGAGCCACTCGTTTGAAATGGTGTGTATCTGATAGCCATGTTTCATTCCTTAATTAATGAGTTGTAGAGCACTCATTGAATCAAGTTCGAATACGGAAATGACGGTACATATGTATTGCAAGCCAATTAATTAAGCCGCAACACGTTCCGCATAGCAGCTGCCGAAGGCTGCGTTCGGCTGCGCAGCAGTCGTAAGCCAGTTGCACCGGCCCCAGCACCTGCTCCGACGCCAGCCCCGGCCGTTGCACCGGCGCCGGTTGAATCGCCGAAGCCTGCGACGCCAGTGAAAGCCGAGCCTGCGAAGAATCTCCAGCCAAGACCCCGACGAAACCGGCAGCCAAAACCGAGGCCAAAAAAGTCCCGGCCAAGGCTCCGGTGAAAAAGGCTGAACCGTCGAAGAGGCCGGCGGCGACTACTGAGACCAAGGCTCAGTAACGTTCAGGTATCAGATACTTCTCACAACATAATCGGAAGCGAATGATCGAACTGGTTGAGCTTGAAGTATAGGCTCTTCAAAAAATCTGGAGCCTATATGAAACTAATATCAGTACTTTCAATATCGATAATACTTTCTGGTTGTGTGGTTGGCAAATGCAGGGAGCCACTGAGGATTCAAATGCTTCCCAAGCGCGACGCTGAGTTGGCCCACAAATGTCGGATTGATCCTTATAAACCTGAATGTTCAGTCAATTAGATGTTAAAAGGGTTTTAATTCCGATAAGTGTTCTCGTAATCAAGATTAATTAAAGTTCCAGTGAAAGATAGGTATGCCCTGAACTATCACATTAAGCCGCTTTTGTTGAGGGAAGCGGCCAGGAACAAATCCAGAGCGAGCCCAACGCAAATCTCCTGTTCGCATATCGTAGATGAGCAAATTTCCATCATCTTGAATAATCATACAGGTGTTGTGCCAAAGCGATTTATCCGTGCTGTGAGTGCTCTCAGCAATCCACAACCGACCCCGAGATGGCTCATAAAGAAAACCACTATTGCTGATCACGAACTGCAAAGGCTCACGCATTTTTCGTCGGTGCAATGTTTGGCTATAGGGTTGGTTGCTGTCTGCAGTCCACGTTATAGTCTCGCCGTTCTTGATGACTAAGTTTCCGTCAGTTTGCAAGATTAGCCGAAACTGTCCATTTTGTGATGTGAGGAATTGTCCAGGCGACATCGTTTGGTTGGGGGGGTAACACCGAGGTGCCATTTGTTTGAAACGGGGTATAAGTGATAGCCATGTTTTTCCCTTGATCAATGAGTTGGCGAGCCTCATTGAATCAAGTTCAAATGTGTAAAATGCGGTACATATGGATTGCACGCCAATTAATGAAGCCGAAACGCGTTCCACGTAGCAGCTGCCGAAGGCTGCGTTCGGCTGCGCAGCAGTCGTGGATCCTGCGCCTGTGGTTTATCTGACAGACCGCGAGTTTTGACTTTGCGCCTGCTTCGCAGCCGAACGCAGCCTTCGGCAGCTGCTACCTCTTGCATATGGGCTCAGGGCCCGTGGCGAAAAAATCAGTAGCAGCCATCGAATAAACCGTTTGATACAGGTGTTCTCTGGTTTGTATTCACTTTTTTTCACAATTTCGACTTTAATCTTTCCTTAACTCGCTTGCTTCAGACTCTAGATCGGTTTTCTCGATATTTCAAAGCGAAATTTTCGGCTTTAATTCGATAGATAACTCGATAGTCTTGGGCCAGCACTTACAGGGATCTAGGCAATGCAGCTACGAAACTCTACTTCCCGCTACGGCTGGGTCAGCATTTTCATGCACTGGGGCGTGGCGCTGGCGGTTGTCGGTCTGTTCGCGTTGGGGTTGTGGATGGTCGGTCTCGACTACTACAGCACCTGGCGCAAAGACGCGCCGGACCTGCACAAGAGCATTGGCCTGGTGTTGCTGGGTGTGATGGTCCTGCGGGTGTTGTGGCGCTTTGTCAGTCCGCCGCCGCCGACCTTGTCCAGTTACAGCCGCATGACGCGCCTCGGCGCCAAGTTCGGCCATGGCTTTCTGTATCTCAGCCTGTTCGCTGTGATGATTGCGGGTTACCTGATTTCCACCGCAGAAGGTGTCGGTATCCCGGTGTTTGGTTTGTTTGAAGTGCCTGCACTGGTGTCCGGACTACCGGACCAGGCAGATACCGCTGGCGTGATTCACCTCTACCTGGCGTGGGTGCTGGTAATTTTTTCCGGCCTCCATGCGTTGGCAGCATTGAAGCACCACTTTATCGACCGTGATGTGACCCTCAAGCGAATGCTGGGTCGCAAAGCCTGAAGTTCAACCTCGACTCCAAAGGAAAACAAAGCATGTTGAAAAAGACTCTGGCCGCTCTGGCAATCGGTTCCGCCCTGTTGTCCGCCGGTAACGTTATGGCCGCTGACTACGTGGTCGACAAAGAAGGCCAGCACGCCTTCGTTGACTTCAAGATCAGCCACCTGGGCTTCAGCTACATCACCGGTACTTTCAAGGACATCGACGGCAAGTTCAGCTTCGACGCTGCCAAGCCTGAAGACAGCAAGATCGAGTTCAACGTGAACACCGCCAGCGTGTTCACCAACAACGCCGAACGTGACAAGCACATCTCCAGCAAAGACTTCCTGAACGCCAGCAAAGCGACGTTCGTTTCCACCAGCGTTAAACCTACCGGCAAAAACGCCGCTGGCAAGGACACTGCTGACGTGGCTGGCGACCTGACTATCCTCGGTGTCACCAAGCCAATCGTGGTCAAGGCTACTTTCCTGGGTGAAGGCAAGGATCCATGGGGCGGCTACCGTGCAGGCTTCGAGGGTAACTTCAGCCTCAAGCGTTCCGATTTCGGCAAGCAGAAAGACCTGGGTCCATCGTCCGATGCAGTTGACATGTACGTGACCTTTGAAGGTGTTAAAGCGAAGTAATGCTGAGACTGTAGGAGCGAGCCTGCTCGCGATGGACCTGAGAACGCCGCGGAGCACCAGGCTTCCGGGGTTATCGTTGACGACCATCGCGAGCAGGCTCGCTCCTACAGGATTTCATCAGCCAAAAAAATGCCCCGGCTCTCACGAACCGGGGCATTTTTTATTGCAGCGATAAATCAGCGATTGCGGGTCAGCAACGCCGGTTTTTCACCGCGAGGACGGCTTGGCAGTTGGTCCAGTTGCTCAGGTGTCGGGAAGCGGTCAGCCTTCGACTCCTTGTGCATGATCTTCGGTGCAGGACCACGCGGGTTCTGCACGGCCGGTTCCGAACGCGGTTGATCGTCACGGGCCGGGCGGCGGTTACGCGAATCTTCGCGACGGGCCTGGCCGTCACGTGGCGCACCGTTGCGAGGACCGCTGCGCTTGGCGGGTGGCGTGCCGGTGGTGGCGCCATCGCTGTTGCGTGGACCGCTCTGGCGACCCTGTGGCTTGCCGCCACGTGGTGCGCCCGAACCCGCGGCTGTGCCTTGTGCAGGAGCACCCGGACGACGGCCACGGCCCTGAGCCGGTTTCTGCTGCGGGACGTAGTCGACGCGGTTACCGAAGTTATCGATATCGTCGTCCAGGAACTCGTCCGGAGCACGGTCAGCAGCGGCGCGTGGCGGCTGGCTTGGCTGACGCTGCTCACGGGCCGGGGTGCCTTCGCGAGGCTTTTGCTGACGGGCTGGACGCTCGCCGCGTTCGCCCGACGCCGGTTTTTCCTTGCCCTTGTCCTTGCCCTTGTCCTTGCGACCGCTACCGCCGCCACCGCCATTCGGACCGTCGCCGCGCGGGCCACGTGGATTGCGCGGGTTGCGCATGTCCGGACGCTCGCGTACTTCAGGTTTTTCCGCTTCGATGGTGCTGGCATCGAAGCCCATCAGGTCGCCGTCGGCGATTTTCTGCTTGGTCATGCGTTCGATGCTTTTCAGCAGCTTTTCTTCGTCCGGGGCCACCAGCGAGATCGCCTCGCCCGAACGACCGGCACGGCCGGTACGGCCGATACGGTGCACGTAGTCTTCATCGACGTTGGGCAGTTCGAAGTTGACCACGTGTGGCAACTGGTCGATATCGAGACCGCGGGCAGCGATGTCGGTGGCGACCAGAATGCGCACGGTGCCGGCCTTGAAGTCGGCCAGGGCTTTGGTGCGGGCGTTCTGGCTCTTGTTGCCGTGGATCGCAACGGCGCTCAGGCCGTGTTTGTCCAGGTACTCGGCCAGCCGGTTTGCGCCGTGTTTGGTGCGGGTGAACACCAGCACCTGTTCCCAGGCACCCGCGGTGATCAGGTGCGCCAGCAGCGCACGCTTGTGGCTGGCATGCAGGCGGAACACACGTTGTTCAATGCGCTCGACCGTGGTGTTCGGTGGCGTGACTTCGATGCGCTCCGGGTTGTGCAGCAGCTTGCCGGCGAGGTCGGTGATGTCCTTGGAGAACGTCGCCGAGAACAGCAGATTCTGCCGCTTGGCCGGCAGGCGTGCCAGGACCTTCTTCACGTCATGGACGAAGCCCATATCGAGCATGCGGTCGGCTTCGTCCAACACGAGGATTTCCACGTGGGACAGGTCGACGCTGCCTTGGCCGGCCAGGTCGAGCAGGCGACCAGGGCAGGCTACCAGCACGTCAACGCCGCGGGACATGGCCTGAACCTGTGGGTTCATGCCGACGCCGCCGAAGATGCAGGCACTGACGAACTTCAGGTCACGGGCATAGACCTTGAAGCTTTCGTGTACTTGCGCCGCGAGTTCGCGAGTGGGGGTCAGGACCAGTACGCGTGGTTGGCGCGGGCCGTGACGCTGGGATTTGTCCGGGTGACCGTTAGGGAACAACCGCTCCAGAATCGGAAGGGCGAAACCGCCGGTTTTACCAGTACCTGTCTGTGCCGCGACCATCAGGTCGCGACCTTGCAACACGGCGGGAATTGCCCGCTGTTGCACCGGAGTAGGCTCGGTATAGCCCGCTGCCTCGATGGCGCGGACTAAAGCCTCGGAGAGACCGAGGGAAGCAAAGGACATGAGTAATCCTGTTTTAGTTAGGGCTTGGCCCAATGGGAGTCTTGCCTGGCGCGAATAGCGTTTAAGAGGACGCAATCCCGTCCGGTCCTGCTTCGGTCACGAAGGCTCGTCTGGAGCGCTCGCGCGGGCTGAAAAGCTGCGCTGTAGCGGGGTCGAGATGCCTTGAACGATTCCGAGCGTCCGGGCGCGAGCCTGGCGGGAAGGCCGGAGTATAACAGAGCAATCACTGCGCGCCGCTTTCCTGCTGCTCAACGGTTTTTGCGCGGGTGGTGGTCGCGCTGGCGGCACTCGTTGTGCTGGCCGGATCGGCACCGTAGCGGGCGCTCAGCTCCGCGTAGGCCGGTTCGCGCTTGAAGCGCTTGAGTTCGGCACCGAAGCGCTGCACCAGCAAATCCATGCCGGCATTGCGGCGTACCGCCAGAAACTGGCTTTGCTGACTGATGATGGTCGGGTTTTCAGTGATCTTGTCGCGGATCTTCAGCTCGTCGAGCAAATGCTGGCCGACCCGGCGGTCGGTGATCAGCAGGTCGATTCGTCCACGCAGCAGTTTGCCGAAATTGGCTTCATGGCTCGGTGCCGGTTCGCGGGTGAACAGTGTCGAGTCCCTGAAATCCTGGCTGTACAGGTAGCCCGGCGAGGTGCCGATGGTCAGGCCGCGCAGTTCGTCGAGGGTGCGGAACGGGTGCGGGCGCTCGTTGGCGTAGAACATCACGAACTGGACTTCCGAGAGCGGCTCGCCGGGGTAGAGCAGCATCGAATCGCGCTCATCGCTGTGGAAAATATCCAGCGCGCCATCTGCCTGACCGGTTTCGAGCATCGACAGGCAACGTTTCCACGGCAGGAACTGCCATTCCACTTCGATGCCCAGGCGCTTGAAGACGATCGCCGTGGTTTCGTAATCCAGGCCCAGGGCTTTGCCGTTCTCCTCATAGACATAAGGCGCCCATGGTTCCGTGACAATGCGCAGCTTCTCGCCCCAAGCGGTGAAGCTCAAGCAAGTAAAAAGCACAACGGTGAGCAACTGGGCAATGGCGGGCATGGCCTGAGGTTAGTATGCCTATCGCCTAATGAGAAGCTCTGGCGTGCATGTTTAACCGCTGTGTTGGGCAGATTGCGTGCGACTTCTCTATTTGCTTGGGGAATTGAGCAAGTGCTCGTGGATCGCCATTCGCCGTTGCCCAAGAATTCGTTTGACCAGGCCATTGGTGAACCAATGTTCGAGCAAATGCCGGCAAACCGGGGTGCCTAGGCGTTTCTGCTGGTTTTGCAGGGCCTTTTCCCACCAGACCGGCCCGCAGGCTTTGTCGAATTCGTTGGGGTGTTCATAGCAGCCGTAGAGAATTTCACGAACGAACTGACGCAGGTGTGCGGGCAGTGCCAGGGTGATGATCTTGTAAAGCATTCGCTGGGATCGTGGTGGCCGTGGAAGCTGGGCCGATACGCGACGGGTGTCATCCAAAGCTGCCTGGCTGGTCGGTTGCGCGGCATGTTTGACCACCCAGGCCTTGACCTTGGCCCTGAACAACTGCTTGCGGCTCCAGTAGTGATGGATCAGGTCCGGACACTTTCTGACCTCCAGTGTCCGATAGGCCGCC
Source organism: Pseudomonas sp. NFX224 (assembly GCF_048565165.1). Lineage (NCBI taxonomy): Bacteria > Pseudomonadati > Pseudomonadota > Gammaproteobacteria > Pseudomonadales > Pseudomonadaceae > Pseudomonas > Pseudomonas sp. NFX224. The sequence continues at coordinate 3,454,350 of NZ_CP183416.1, forward strand.
ACCGACAGGCAGAACTCTTCGAGGGTGTAGGCGCCTTGCGCGGACGGGAACAACTCGTCGATCAGCGCGATCGAGCGATCCAGTACATGAGCATCCTGGCAGTGCAACCCGATGACGCCGGAGTTGAGCAGCATCATTTGATCGTTAGCCAGGCCTTTTTCCATGAGCGTGGCCGACAGCGCGCTGTAGAGCACGTTTTCTTTGTTGTTGCCGTAGTGGGTGTAGTAGTCGTTGCACAGCAGCGTGCCGGGTTGCACGCGCTCGAACAATTTGAGCGGCGAGCAGTGGAAGAACGTGTCTGTGTCGATCAGCAGCGCGGTTTCAGCCTCTTCGAGCACCGTACGCAAAGCGACGTGCTTGGCGCGGAAATGATAGCCGTGGGGTTCGTTCCAGCGTCGGCGTGTTTCCTCGTCGAGGGCGCGCACGCGCACCGGCAGGTGTTCATAGGGCTGCAGGTTGTCGCTGAAGACCTGGATGTCGAGCGCCGCATCGGGTGTTTCACGCAACCAGCTCAGGGCACTGGAGATACTGAACACGGCTTCCTGATGGTAAGTCTCGGAGCCGAAAGCCAGGTAGACAAGTTGCGGGCGTGACGTCGAGGGCGCGTTGATCATTGAACTACAGCATTCCGTGGGTTCGTTTAAATGTAAAAAGCCCTCCGAAGAGGGCCTGTTTAACTGTGTGGAAACGATCAGCGCGGTAGCTTCAGGTTGTTCCACACGGCCAGGCTGGCTTCTGCCTGGTTCAGGGTATAGAAATGCAAGCCCGGTGCACCGCCTTGCAACAAACGCTCACACATTTCGGTGATGACCTGCTCACCAAAGCGTTGAATGCTTGAGGTGTCATCGCCGTAGGCTTCCAGCTGCTTGCGGATCCAACGCGGGATTTCCGCACCGCAGGCATCGGAGAAGCGCGCCAGTTTGCTGTAGTTGGTGATCGGCATGATGCCCGGTACGATCGGGATGTTCACGCCCAGCGCCCGCACGCGATCCACGAAGTAGAAATAGCTGTCGGCGTTGAAGAAGTACTGGGTAATCGCACTGTCGGCGCCAGCATTGGCCTTGCGCACGAAGTTGGCAATATCGTCTTCGAAGTTGCGCGCTTGCGGATGCATTTCCGGGTAAGCGGCGACTTCGATGTGGAAATGATCGCCGGACTCTGCACGAATGAATTCGACCAGGTCATTGGCGTGGCGCAATTCACCACTGGCCATGCCCATGCCTGACGGCAGGTCGCCGCGCAGGGCGACGATACGGGTGATGCCGGCGGCCTTGTACTGGCTCAGCAGGTCGCGCAAGTCGTCCTTGCTGTCGCCCACACAAGACAAGTGCGGCGCGGCAGGGATTTTGGCTTCGCTTTCGAGCTGCAACACGGTGTTGAGGGTGCGATCACGGGTCGAACCGCCAGCGCCGTAGGTGCAGGAGAAAAAATCGGGGTTGTAGGTAGCCAACTGACGAGCAGTGGCGAGCAGCTTTTCATGCCCAGCATCGGTCTTCGTAGGGAAGAACTCGAAACTGTAGCGACGATCTTGGGACATGGTCATACCCTTGAAAACGCGTAAGGCGGATGCTGGCCCCCTGCAGGAGCGAGCTTGCTCGCGAAAAGCGTGAAGACAACGCGTTTATCCAGACAGAGCGCGTTATCGTTGACGTCCATCGCGAGCGAGCTCGCTCCTACACAGGAAGAACCGGCCGATCAGTAGCGGTAAGCGTGCGGCTTGAACGGACCTTCGACGGTCACGCCGATGTAGTCGGCCTGGGTCTTGGTCAGTTGAGTCACAACGCCGCCGAAGCCACGGACCATTTCCAGGGCCACTTCTTCGTCGAGTTTCTTCGGCAGTACTTCAACAGTCAGGCGCTCGGCTTTCTGGGCTGGCGACAGGTCGGCGTACTTCTGGCCGAACAGGAAGATCTGCGCCAGAACCTGGTTGGCGAACGAACCGTCCATGATGCGGCTTGGGTGACCAGTGGCGTTGCCCAGGTTAACCAGACGGCCTTCGGCCAGCAGGATCAGGTAATCGTCGTTCTGCGGATCGAAATCGCCAGCGCCGGTACGGTGGATCTTGTGAACCTGCGGCTTCACTTCTTCCCATGCCCAGTTCTTGCGCATGAAAGCGGTGTCGATTTCGTTGTCGAAGTGGCCGATGTTGCAGACAACAGCGCGCTTCTTCAGGGCTTTGAGCATGTTTGCGTCGCAAACATTGACGTTACCGGTGGTGGTCACGATCAGGTCGATCTTGCCCAGCAGGGCCTTGTCAATGCTGGCTTCGGTGCCGTCGTTGATACCGTCGATGAACGGCGAAACCAGTTCGAAACCGTCCATGCAGGCTTGCATGGCGCAGATCGGGTCGACTTCGGAAACTTTAACGATCATGCCTTCCTGACGCAGGGACTGAGCGGAGCCCTTGCCCACGTCGCCGTAACCGATGACCAGCGCTTGCTTGCCGGACAGCAGGTGGTCGGTTCCGCGCTTGATCGCGTCGTTCAGGCTGTGACGGCAGCCGTACTTGTTGTCGTTCTTGGACTTGGTCACCGAGTCGTTGACGTTGATGGCCGGGATCTTCAGCTCGCCCTTGGCCAGCATGTCCAGCAGGCGGTGTACGCCGGTGGTGGTTTCTTCGGTCACGCCGTGAACGCGATCCAGCACCTGCGGGTACTTCTTGTGCAGCAGCTCGGTCAGGTCGCCGCCGTCGTCGAGGATCATGTTGGCGTCCCATGGCTGGCCATCTTTGAGGATGGTTTGCTCCAGGCACCACTCGTACTCTTGCTCGGTTTCACCTTTCCAGGCGAAAACCGGAATGCCGGCGGCGGCGACGGACGCTGCGGCCTGGTCTTGAGTCGAGAAAATGTTGCAGGACGACCAGCGTACTTCGGCACCCAGGGCAACCAGGGTTTCGATCAGCACGGCGGTCTGAATGGTCATGTGGATGCAGCCGAGGATCTTCGCGCCCTTGAGCGGTTGCTCTTCGGAGTACTTGCGACGCAGACCCATCAGGGCCGGCATTTCGGATTCGGCGATGATGGTTTCGCGACGGCCCCAGGCAGCCAGGGACATGTCGGCGACTTTGTAGTCGGTGAAATCTGCAGGCGTGTTGACAGCGCTCATGAAGAGCCTCCATTCGTAATGTATGCGAATGGGCGCCGTTGTGCGTTTAGTGCCGGCCGGTCAAGGCCATGCAACGCCCCATCCGAGCCTGACAGGTTGAACCTGCTGCAGCGCCCCTCGGACAGGTGGCGGGAAAACGGTATCAAGTTGACGTTACCGTTTTGAAACGGGGGCGATTATAGCGGGCTATGCTGATCTTCCAAAGGGTTTCTGTTGGTCAATGTCCGAACGGTAATCGAGTCCATAGTGGATGCTTGATAGAGCTCTGGCGCGGGCTCTGCCATGATTGCGCGCATCAATCGGCAAGACGGTCAGGAGTGAATATGAATTTCCACACCCGCAAATGGGTCAAACCCGAAGACCTCAACCCCAACGGCACGCTGTTCGGCGGCAGTCTTCTGCGCTGGATCGACGAAGAAGCGGCGATTTACGCCATTGTCCAGTTAGGCAACCAGCGTGTCGTCACCAAGTACATTTCTGAAATCAACTTCGTCAGTGCTTCGCGCCAGGGCGACATCATCGAGTTGGGTATCACCGCCACCGAATTCGGTCGCACCTCAATCACCCTGACCTGCGAGGTGCGCAACAAGATCACCCGCAAGAGCATCCTCACCGTCGAAAAAATGGTGTTTGTGAACCTCGGTGAAGACGGCTTGCCGGCGCCCCATGGCCGGACCGAGATCAAGTACGTCAAAGATCAGTTCAAGGACGAGGAAGCTGTCGAATAATTCGAGGATGACGAACGGAATCTGAACCGCGCGGGTCGTAACTACATCGCACGCCAGCGGTTCAGGAGTTCCATGGACACTCGAAAAGACGGCAAGACCCCCGATCTCTCGGCAAAAGAGCAGCACGAGGTCGAAAAAAGCCAGCCACCGCGCGCGGCGGTGCTGCACGAAATCATCCGTACTCAAGGCGATAAGGAACTTGAGCGCAGCGTCGCCGCGCTATGGTGGTCAGCGCTGGCGGCCGGCCTGACCATGGGGCTTTCACTGATGGGCATGGGCTTGCTCAACTCCCGCTTGCCCGATGGCGAAGGGTTCAAAGTGATCGCCAGTTTCGGCTACTGCGCCGGGTTTCTCGCAGTGATCCTCTCCCGCCAGCAACTCTTCACCGAAAACACCCTGACCGCCGTACTGCCGATCATGAGCAAACCCACGCTGGGCAATTTCGGCCGGTTGCTGCGGCTGTGGGCGGTAGTGCTGTTCGGCAATCTCTGCGGCACGTTGCTGGTGGCTTACGTCATGCTGGAACTGCCGATTTTCGACAGCAAGACCGACGTGGCCTTCCTCGACATCGGCCGCAAGGTCATGGAAAACCACGCCAGCCAGATGTTCGCCAAGGGTATTATTTCCGGCTGGATGATCGCCACCATGGTCTGGATGATCCCCTCCATGGAGAGCGCCAAGATGTGGATCATCATCCTCATCACCTACTTCATGGCGCTGGGGGATTTCACTCACATTGTGGTTGGCTCGCTGGAGGTTTCGTACCTGGTGTTTGCCGGCGAGTTGCCGTGGCGTGATTTCTGGCTGGTGTTCGCCGGGCCGACATTGGCGGGGAATATCATCGGTGGCAGTTTTATTTTCGCGTTGATCAGCCATGCGCAAATCCGCAGTGAAAGCGGTGCGCCGAAGGAAACGGCGGATCAAGACAAAGAGCCCGATCCGCCACAGTTCAAGAAGGGATCACAGTGACGCTCAACCGGCCACATCCAGCGCACTGGCGCTGCGACGTTGCCGATAGATGAAGTACAGTGCGGTCAGCACGGTCAGGCCGCTGACCGCTGCGCCGGTCCAGGGCAGGTCTGCCAGATCGGCTCCGCTGGCGACTACCAGGCCGCCGATCCAGGCACCGGCCGCGTTGCCGAGATTGAATGCGCTTTGATTCAGCGTCGAGCCAAGGTTGGGGGCTTCATGGGCTTGATCGATGATCAGCAGTTGCAAAATCGGGCACAGCGCGAACGCAAAAATCCCCCACAGCACCAACGTTATCGCCGCCGGGATGACCGAGTGGCTGGTCTGGCTGAACGCGGCCAGCACCAGCACCACGGCCAGTGCCATGCCGACGAGTGACGGCAACAAACGGCTGTCGGCCAATCGACCGCCGAGCATGCTGCCCGCTGTCAGACCGACCCCGAACAACAACAGCATGATGGTCACGCCGTGGGGGCTGACGCCGGTGATGTCCTGCAGAATCGGCGCGATGTAGGTGAACACGCTGAAGAGGCTGGTCGACGCCAGTACGCTCATGCCGAGCGCCAACAACACGTTGGCCTTGCCCAGCACTTTGAATTCGCTGGCGAGGTTGGCTTTGTCCATCGCAATGTTTTTCGGTAACCAGAGCCATTGGGCAATGGCGGCAATCACACCGATCACCGACACCGCCCAAAACGTCGAACGCCATCCCGCGTACTGACCGAGTGCGGTGCCCAATGGCACGCCCAGCACATTGGCCAGGGTCAGGCCGGTGAACATCATGGCAATCGCCTGGGCCCGTTTGTTCGGCGCGACCAACCCGGCTGCAACCACTGAGCCGATCCCGAAAAACGCGCCGTGACACAGCGCCGTGACCACTCGCGCTGCCATCAGCGTGGCGTAGTTCGGCGCCAAGGCGCAGAGCATGTTGCCGAGGATGAACATCAGCGTCATGCCCAGCAACGTGGCTTTACGCGGCATATTGGCGGTGCCGACCGCGAGGATCGGCGCACCGAACACCACGCCCAGGGCGTAACCGGTGATCAACAATCCAGCATGGGGAATGCTCACCGCGAGGTCGCGGGCGACATCCGGCAGTAGGCCCATGATGACGAATTCAGTGGTGCCGATGCCGAACGCGGCAACAGCGAGGGCAAGCAAAGCGAGTGGCATGCGCAAGGTCTCTGTCGTTAGTCTTGACGCTGTGATCAGGCATACGCATGCCGAAGACCGTTCTCGACGAGAGCGGGCCAGGGCAGATTTTTATTGGAATTAGTCTGTGCGCAACTGAGTGCGGCGTGGTCGTTTGCAGTATAAACAGCCGCTGACATATGGCGAATCAATTCTCTGCCCAGCCCCCTGAAGGAGCGAGCAGGGGGGGCGGGACAAAAATAAGGAGTGTGCCGTGCTTGCGACGGCGTTGGTGTTGGTGGCGGCGCTGTTGCACGCGGCGTGGAATACCCTGATCAAATTCAGTGCGGAACGGTTGCTGGTCGTGGCCTGCATGGACAGCGTGGCGTTGCTGTTTGTCGCGATGATGTTGCCGTTCGTGTCTTTGCCGCCGCTGGAACTTTGGCCATGGATTCTGGCCTCGGCGGCCTTCGAATTGCTCTACCGCTATTTGCTCATCCAGGCGTATCGGGTCGGCGATCTGGGCCTGGTCTATCCGCTGATGCGCGGGTTGTCGCCGCTGGTGGTATTGGCGCTGACGCTGATTTTTGCCGGCGAGGTGCTGACGAGCCAGCAGATTTTCGGGATCTTGCTGATTCCGCTCGGCATGTTGTGCCTGCTCTGGCAGGGCGGAGGGGGCGCGCGCCTGCCGTGGTCGATGTTGCCGGTGGTGGCGCTGATCGGCTTGTGTATCGGTTGCTACACCTTCATCGACGGTCAGGCGCTGCGGCGCTGGTCGCATCCACTGGATTATCTGGTCTGGGTCACGCTGCTCAGTGCCTGGCCGTTCCCGTTGCTGGCGTGGGCGCGCAAGCGGCCGGCCTTCAAGTTGTTCTGGCGTGAACAGTGGCGATTGGGTTTGGCGGTCGGTTTTTGCGTGTTGTTCAGCTACGCTCTGGTGCTGTGGGCCATGCAGCTGGGCTCGATTGCCGAAGCGGCGGCCCTGCGTGAAATCAGCGTGATTCTGGTGGTGTTGTTCGGGATGCGCTACCTGAAAGAACCTTTCGGCCGACCTCGCCTTCTGGCCTGCGGGCTGGTGCTGATCGGCATGTTGGTGATGAAATTCTGACTGCTCTGAAACGTGAAGAAGGGACTGCTTTATGACGGTTGCTCTGTGGTGCATCTTGATCGCGATCTTCCTGCCGTACGTGTGCACGGGCGTGGCCAAGGTCAGCGGCGGATATGGCTTGAGACACAATCATGACCCTCGGGGGTTTCTTGATTCCCTGGAAGGACTGGGCAAACGGGCGAATGCGGCGCAGTTGAACAGCTTTGAAGTCACCCCGGCGTTCGCCGCCGCCGTGATCGTGGCTCACCTGGCGGGCAATGCCGAGTTGGTGACGATCAATGTGCTGTCGGTGTTGTTCATCACCAGTCGCCTGCTCTACATCATTTTCTATCTGACGGACCTGGCGACGCTGCGGTCGTTGATGTGGTTTGTGGGAATGGGGTTGATCGTGAGTTTCTTTGTGGTGTCGGCTTAAAAGCAAGATCAAAAGATCGCAGGCTGCGCCAGCTCCTGCATCGACCGTGTGAGCGTCGATATCTGTAGGAGCCGGCGAAGCCTGCGATCTTTTGTTTTTAGAGCTTGTCGGTAACTTGAGGCACTTGCGGCAGCGCTGCACCTTTGGGCCAGAACATCCAGATTTGACCCTGCTGCTTCATGTCTCCCGCCAGTTGACCCGCCGCGTCGCCGGTGCCCCAGAACAAGTCAGCACGCACTTCACCGGCAATCGCGCCACCGGTGTCCTGCGCCGCGACCGGTCGAACCAATGCGGTGCCGTCCGGTTTGGTTGTGGATAACCAAAGCAGGCTGCCCAACGGAATCACTTTGCGATCTACCGCAGCGCTGTATCCCGCAGTCAGCGGCACATTGAGCGAGCCGCGCGGCCCCTCGTTGCTGTCCGGGTTGCGAGTGAAGAACACATAGCTCGGGTTGCTGCCGAGCAGCTCCGGAATGCGCGACGGATTGGCCTTGGCCCAATGACTGATCGCACCCATAGTCACGTCTTCTTTCTTCAGCTCGCCTTGCTCCACCAGCCAGCGACCGATTGGCCGGTACGGATGGCCATTCTGGTCGGCGTAGGCAATGCGCAACTGACGGCCGCTGTCGAGCTGGATACGACCCGAACCCTGTATTTGCAGGAACTGCAGATTCATCGGATCGGTCAGCCAGGCCACTACCGGCGCCTTGACGCCTTTGGTCTCGATGGTTGCGGCATCGTCGTAAGGCTTGAGCACTCGACCTTCGAGTCGGCCGCGCAGGCGCTTGCCTTTGAGTTCCGGATAAATGCTGTCGAGCGAGACGATAATCATGTCTTCGGGAACGCCGTACACCGGGATGTTCGCCGTGGCGGTCTGGGTCAGGCTGCCGGGATAGACCGGTTCGTAGTAGCCGGTGATCAGGCCGTTGGGGTTGTCATTGGCGGCGCGCAGGCCGTAGACGTCGAGGTTCTGCTTGAGAAAGCCACGAATGTCGCTGGCCGTTTGCGGCACATTGGCAGCCGCGGCGCAGGTGCCGCCCCAGACCGGGTCGGCCTTGAGTCGGGTGCAGGCGCTGCGCCATGAGCCGAAACCGGCGACGAGGTCGGTGTCCGACACGGCTGGCAGCGCCTCCCATGTAGCACTGGTGTAAGTGGCCAGGGCATGGGTTTTCGGTTGTTGCTTGTCGCCACCGGTGCAGCCTGCGAGCAGGGCCACCATCGGCAGGGTCCAGGCCAGGCTTTGACGCCACGCCTTGAAACGGCTGTTCATGGAGTAATTCCTTTGCCGGTTGCCTGGGTGCTCCATGCGCTCAGGCAACCCGTATTGTTAATAGGGCTATTGGTGTTTGCCGATGACACGAGGATACTGGCCGCCGTTTCCCGTGACCTGAAGCCACCATGACTCTTAAAAGACTTTCTGTTGTATTGCTGGCCTGTTTGACCTTGTCCGCTTGCGGCGGTGTCGATCCCAATTCTCCGCTCGGTCAGCGCAAGACCATTTTCAAGCAGATGCTCAAGACCGGCGAAGACCTGGGCGGCATGTTGCGTGGCCGTATTCCGTTCGATGGGCCGAAGTTCGCTGACGGCGCGGTGAAACTCGACGCGTTGTCCCATGAGCCGTGGAAGCATTTTCCTCAGGTGCGTGAAGAAGACCACACCAGCGCCACAAGCGATGTCTGGGACAAACAGGCACGCTTCCAGGAAATGGCCCGCACCCTTGAAGCCGCCACCGGTGAATTGGTGATCGCCAGCCAGGTTCAGCCCTACAAGGCCAGCAACTTGGGGCCGGCGGTGCAGAAGGTCGAAGACGCCTGCAGTGCGTGCCATAAACAGTTTCGGGATCACTGATTGCTGAAAAGATCGCAGGGCAGGAGCTGCCGCAGGCTGCGATCTTTTGATCTCAGGATGAGCGCTTACTTGTCCAGCTCATCCACCGCTTCCTGCAACTCCTTGCGGGACTCGGCGAGTTTGTCTTTACGCTTGTTGATCTTCTCGGGATCGCCTTTTTTCATGGCCTTGTCGAGGTCGGCCTGACGCTTGCTGACTTCGTGCTTGGCGTCGAGCACCTTGTTTTCCCGTTCTTTCTTGAGCGAGGCGTCGGTGCAGTTGGCGGTGACTTCGCTCAAGGCTTTTTCCAGGCCGGCCTGCTGGTCGGCATTGCCATGGGATTTGGCCAGTTCGATCTGGTTGATGATGCCTTGTTTCTTGGCGGCACAGCCGGTCAGGCCCGGTGCTTCTTCGGCGGCCATCAATGGAGCGGCCATTATGCTGCAAAGGGTCAACAGGGCCAGCGGTGAAAGAAATTTCATAAAAGCTCCATGTGAAAAGGCAATCGGGTCGAAACGGCGATGGCTTGTTTGAGCCCATCGGTACTATTGGGTTCCCGGGTGGGAAGGCATTGTCGGCGGTTAAAAGCCGTCAATCCCTGCCTCACGTAATGTTTCACTCAAGGCCAGAACCTGAGGGTCGCGGAAAAAAGCGCTCAATTGCGTCGCGCGTCCGGGGCCGATACCAGGTTCGGCCTGCCAGTGTTCGGTGCTTCGTTGTGCGAGCGCCTGCCAGGAGTCTGCGAGGCGTGCCTGGCCGGTCGGCGGCATGCCCAGGGCTTTGAGCCATTGGGCAAAGGGGCGTTGCCGGGCACTCTCGAAACTGCTCAAAAGACGCGCAGCACTGCGCTCGCCGAAACCATCAATGGTAGCAAGCTCTTGAGCATCGAGGGTCAGCCAATCCAGCAGACGGTTCAGACGGCCTGTTACAAGAAGTTTTTCCCAAGTGCCAGGGCCGACGTGGGGCAAGGCCAGGCCCTGCTTGCCACTGAGCCAGATTAGCCGGGCGAGAAACTGACCTTCACATCCCGTTGTCGGCTGCCAACAACTTAGCGGGTGAAAATCCGCCGCCAGCGGCACGCTCAGTTCCGCGCGCTCGGTACTGTGCACTACCACTGAGTCCAGTCTGGGAATGGTCAGGCCGGCCAGGCTGATGGCGACCTGGTCGCCCGGTCGGATGTCCAGCGTTTGCCAGCGTTGCAGGGAACTCACACTGACGCGTCTGATTTGCCGGTCATCGAGCCTCACGGGGGTCAGTTCCAGCACCGGGGTGATTCGCCCGGTCCGGCCGATCTTGAAGTGAACCTTGCGCACTTCGGCCAGTGCTTGGGCTAAGGGGTACTTCCAGGCAACGCTCCAAAATGGCGGTTTGGCCTGCCAGCGTTCGGCGGGTGGGCGTTGGTCCTGACGCAGGACGATACCGTCGCTGGCGAACGGCAAGGGCGAGCGATACCAGTGCTCACGCCAGTGCTCGGCGTCGGCGAGTGTGCTGATCGGTTGGCTATACGGCGAGGTTGCCGGAAAACCCAGTTCATCCAGTTGCGCGGTGCGGTCCGGCAAGTTCGTCGGGCCTTGCGGCCAGTCCCAGACAAACAGGCCAATCCCGGTTGCCTGTTCGGTACTCAACGTTTTGCGGGCCATCAAACCTGCAACCGTGGAACGGGCATTGAGGCTGCCGGCCTGGGCCTGAATGTGATCGTGCAGGCGCCAGTAGAGCTCGCCTTGCACCAACAGGTCCAGCGGCTGTGACAGTTGCCGGGGAATAGCGGCGATCTGGCGGGCGGAAGTTGTCCAGTCCTGGCCGTGCGTACCGTCGCCGCGACTGATGGCTTGAATGAACAAGCCTTGCCAATAAATCAGGGTCACGGCAACGCCGTCGACCTTGGGCTGCACCCAGATGTCCGCACGGCCACGCAGCCAGTTTTCGGCCGCTTGGCCATTGCGTAATTTGTCCAGGCCGGTATGGGCGACGGGGTGCGCGAGCGTACCGCGTGCGGTGCGTAATGGCTCTGCGGACGCGCTCAGGTTGAAGCATTGGCGCCATTCGTTCAGTCGTGCGCGGGACTGATCGTAGAGTTCGTCGGCGACCAGTGAGCGGCCCTGGCGGTGATAGTTGTCGTCCCAGAGATCGATTTGATTTTGCAGTGCGTTGATTTCGTTCGAGGCGCGTTCAGGTGGCCAGGCGGGGCATTCCAAGGCGCGGGCGCCGAGGCAGGTCCACATCAGCAGAAAGGCGAAAAACAGGCGCGTTGACGGGAGCATCGTGAGCGTCCTTGCTCAATGGGATGCTTGAAGGTTAGGTCAGGATTCGAGGGGGCCAGGACCGGGTGTTTTGCCAGGTATTTCGGGTGGTTGAGCTGGCATCATCGTCGGTTCACCGCCCGGAGCAAACTCGCACAGGTAGGCGCAGACAACAAAAAGCCCCGCACGGCGAACCGTGCGGGGCTTTTGGTACCGCCAGGGAAGTCTTACAGGCCGGCGGCGGAACGCAGGTCGTCGGCGCGGTCGGTTTTTTCCCAGGTGAAGGTGGTGAATGTATCGTCACCGACAGTCTTGGTCGCCGGGGTGCGGCCGAAGTGGCCGTACGCTGCGGTTTCCTGGTACATCGGGTGCAGCAGGTCGAGCATCTTGGTGATTGCGTACGGACGCAGGTCGAACACTTCGCGGACCAGTTTGACGATCTTGTCGTCGCTGATTTTGCCGGTGCCGAAGGTGTTCAACGAGATCGAAGTCGGTTGAGCGACGCCGATGGCGTAGGAAACCTGGATCTCGCAACGCTCGGCCAGGCCGGCAGCGACGATGTTCTTCGCCACGTAACGACCGGCGTAGGCCGCGGAACGGTCAACCTTCGATGGGTCCTTGCCGGAGAACGCGCCACCGCCGTGACGGGCCATGCCGCCGTAGCTGTCGACGATGATCTTGCGACCGGTCAGACCGCAGTCACCTACCGGGCCACCGATGATGAACTGGCCGGTCGGGTTGATGTGGAACTGGGTGTCCTTGGTCAGCAGTTCGGCAGGCAGCACGTGCTTGACGATCAGCTCCATCACGCCTTCACGCAGGTCGTTGTACGACACTTCCGGGTTGTGCTGGGTCGACAGGACAACAGCGTCGATACCGACAACCTTGCCGTTTTCGTAGCGGCAGGTCACCTGCGACTTGGCGTCCGGACGCAGCCAAGGCAGCAGGCCGGATTTACGGGCTTCGGCTTGCCTTTGTACAAGCTGGTGCGAGAACGTGATCGGTGCCGGCATCAGCACGTCGGTTTCGTTGCTGGCGTAGCCGAACATCAGGCCCTGGTCACCGGCGCCCTGATCTTCAGGTTTGGCACGGTCGACGCCCTGGTTGATGTCAGGGGACTGCTTGCCGATGATGTTCATCACGCCGCAGGTCGCGCCGTCGAAGCCGACGTTGGAACTGGTGTAGCCGATGTCGGTGATCACGTCACGAACGATCTGCTCCAGGTCCACCCAGGCCGAAGTGGTGACTTCGCCGGCGATGATCGCCACGCCCGTTTTCACCAGCGTCTCGCACGCCACGCGGGCGAACTTGTCTTCGGCAATGATTGCGTCCAGCACCGCATCAGAAATCTGGTCGGCGATTTTGTCCGGATGCCCTTCAGACACGGACTCGGAGGTGAAAAGGGAGTATTCGCTCATCTCGATGTTTTCCTGGAATTACCGATGGTGAGTGTCGCCAGTCGGCCGCTGAAAGTGGCGGACCTGAATCTGGAAACCATTACGTAAGCCTACATAGAGGCTTTCCCCGGGAACGAGTCCCGCAGCGGTGGCCCAACGGGCCAGATCGTCCTGTTCAAACCCCAACCAGAGATCACCGCAGGCTTCCCTGGCCCAACTCTGGTTGTGGCTACATAACTCCGTCACTAACAGGCTACCGCCTGGTTGCAGCAAATGGGCCATGTGCTTGAGCGCATCGGCCGGCGCGGCAAAATGGTGCAGCACCATGTTCAATACAACGCAATCGGCCTTGAGGCTCACGCCGTTCAAGGCATCGGCCAGTTGCAGGCTGACGTTAGTCAGCATTTGCCGTTCGCACACCTGGCGCGCCAGTTCGAGCATCGCCTGGCTGTTGTCCAGCGCCGTGACCTGGGTGAAGCGGCGCGCCAGCTCCGGCAGAAAAGCACCGTCTCCGGGGCCTACTTCAATGGCGGTAGCGTCTGCGCTGAAACTCAGCTTGTCGAGCAAGGCCACCACGCTTTCGTGGTACTGCGGCAGGCCGGCGATCAAGTCTTGCTGGGCGCGAAACTTCTCCGCGACCCGTGAGAAAAAGTCCTGACTGGCCGCCGCCCGTTGTGCATGGACTTGAGTAATCCGCGACTGCACATCGGCAGGCAAGGTCAGGTCGTCCACTTCTTCGAGCAGGGCCGCGTGCAGTTTGCCGCCCAACAGATCGGTGTGGGGCAGGGCGCGACGATAGAAAATCGCGTTGCCTTCACGGCGGGTTGCCACCAGGTCGGCCTGGGCCAACACCTTGAGGTGATGGCTCATGCCGGACTGGCCGATGCCGAAGATCTGCGCCAGTTCCAGTACGCCGAACGAGTCGTTGGCCAGTGCGCGCAATACATTCAACCGCAGAGGATCGCCGCCGGCCTTGCACAGGGCCGCCAGCACATCGCAATCGTCATGGTGAATGGAAGGCGCGCGTAAATTCATAAGGCCGGCAGTCTAGTCACGCACCGATAGCATCGCAAGAGCAATATCAAAAAGTTTTGATATTGCTCGATAGATGGCACTTCTTAACGTTAGCTTCAGTCAACAAACGAATGGCGGAAAGGTTTCACCAGCCCAAACCGTCGTTATCCATTGGAAAAACGCCTCCAGATGACTATCTGTCATTGCCCCGAGGCGTCTGGGTGAGGGAAAATGCTCGCCTTTTTTCCGTTTCGATTATTCACCCTTGTTACAGAACCCCAGGAGATCAGCGATGCCTAGCCGTCGTGAGCGTGCCAACGCCATTCGTGCCCTCAGCATGGATGCCGTGCAAAAAGCCAACAGCGGCCATCCCGGTGCCCCTATGGGTATGGCAGATATCGCCGAAGTGCTTTGGCGCGACTACCTCAAGCACAACCCGAGCAATCCATCGTTCGCCGACCGTGACCGCTTCGTGCTGTCCAACGGCCACGGCTCGATGTTGATCTACTCGCTGCTGCACCTGACCGGCTACGACCTGTCGATCGAAGACCTCAAGCAGTTCCGCCAACTGCACAGCCGCACCCCGGGCCACCCTGAACTCGGCTACACCCCGGGCGTCGAGACCACCACCGGTCCACTGGGCCAGGGCCTGGCCAACGCCGTGGGCTTTGCCCTGGCTGAAAAAGTCCTGGCTGCCCAGTTCAACCGTGCTGGCCACAACATCGTTGATCACCACACCTATGTGTTCCTGGGTGATGGCTGCATGATGGAAGGCATTTCCCACGAAGTCGCTTCGCTGGCCGGCACCTTGGGCCTGGGCAAGCTGATTGCCTTCTACGATGACAACGGCATCTCCATCGACGGCGAAGTCGAAGGCTGGTTCACCGACGACACCCCGAAGCGTTTTGAATCTTACAACTGGCAAGTGATCCGCAACGTCGACGGTCACGACCCGGAAGAGATCAAGACTGCGATCGAGACTGCACGCAAAAGCGCCCAGCCGACCCTGATCTGCTGCAAGACCACGATCGGCTTCGGTTCGCCGAACAAGCAAGGTAAGGAAGACTGCCACGGCGCCCCGCTGGGTGACGCGGAAATCGCCCTGACCCGCGCGGCGCTGAAGTGGAATCACGGCCCGTTCGAAATCCCGGCCGACATCTATGCCGAGTGGGATGCAAAAGAAGCTGGCCGCGCAGTTGAAGCCGAGTGGGATCAGCGTTTCGCAGCTTACTCCGCTGCGTTCCCGACCGAAGCCAATGAACTGGTGCGTCGCCTGAGCGGTGAGCTGCCGGCGGACTTCGCCGAAAAGGCCGATGCCTATATCGCTGAAGTGGCTGCCAAAGGCGAAACCATCGCCAGCCGTAAAGCCAGCCAGAACGCCCTGAACGCGTTCGGCCCGCTGCTGCCTGAATTCCTCGGCGGCTCGGCTGACCTGGCCGGCTCCAACCTGACTCTGTGGAAAGGTTGCAAAGGCGTCACCGCCGAAGACGCCAGCGGCAACTACATGTACTACGGCGTGCGCGAATTCGGCATGACCGCGATCATGAACGGCGTTGCCCTGCACGGCGGCCTGGTGCCTTACGGCGCGACCTTCCTGATGTTCATGGAATACGCACGCAACGCAGTGCGCATGTCGGCCCTGATGAAGCAGCGTGTGATCCACGTCTACACCCACGACTCCATCGGTCTGGGCGAAGACGGCCCGACTCACCAGCCAATCGAGCAACTGGCCAGCCTGCGCTGCACGCCGAACCTCGACACCTGGCGTCCGGCGGATGCCGTTGAATCGGCAGTGAGCTGGAAGTTTGCGCTGGAGCGCAAGGACGGTCCTTCGGCCCTGATCTTCTCGCGTCAGAACCTGCAGCATCAAACCCGCAGCGCTCTGCAGATCGCGGACATCAGCCGTGGCGGTTATGTGTTGAAGGACTGCGCAGGCGAGCCTGAGCTGATCCTGATCGCGACCGGTTCGGAAGTGGGTCTGGCCGTTCAGGCCTTCGACAAACTGACCGAGCAGGGCCGCAAGGTGCGCGTGGTTTCCATGCCTTGCACCAGCGTGTTCGATGCCCAGGACGCCGGCTACAAGCAATCGGTTCTGCCGTTGCAGGTCAGCGCGCGTATCGCCATCGAAGCCGCCCACGCGGACTACTGGTACAAGTACGTGGGCCTGGAAGGCCGCGTGATCGGCATGACCACCTACGGCGAGTCGGCGCCTGCGCCTGCCTTGTTCGAAGAGTTCGGCTTCACCCTGGAAAACATCCTGGGTCAGGCTGAAGAACTGCTGGAAGACTAAGCACGACGCGGTGGCTCTGGCCGCCGTGATGCCCTGTAGGAGCGAGCTTGCTCGCGATGGTCGTTAACGATAACGCTGGCTGTCTGGATGAGCGCGTTGTCCTGAAGTCCATCGCGAGCAAGCTCGCTCCCACAAGGGTGTGTTGTTAACGAGATTTCGTCTGACTGCGTCTATCGAGAACCCCATGCCTCAACCGCGTCCCTACAAAGTTGCACTCAACGGCTACGGCCGGATTGGTCGTTGCGTCTTGCGTGCGTTGTTCGAGCGAGGCTCGGCGGCTGGGTTTGAAATTGTCGCGATCAACGATCTGGCCGACATGGCCAGCATCGAATACCTGACACGCTTCGACTCCACTCACGGGCGTTTTCCCGGTGAAGTGAAGGTCGACGGCGATTGTCTGCATATTAATGGCGACTGCGTGAAGGTCCTGCGCAGTGCCACCCCCGAAGGCATCGATTGGGCGTCGTTGGGCGTCGACCTGGTGCTGGAATGCTCCGGCGCTTACCACACCCGTGAAGACGGCCAGCGTTTTCTCGACGCCGGCGCGCCGCGTGTACTGTTTTCCCAGCCGATGGCCAGTGAAGCGGACGTCGACGCCACCATCGTCTACGGCGTGAACCAGGATTGCCTGACCGGTGACGAACTGCTGGTGTCCAACGCCTCTTGCACCACCAACTGCGGTGTACCGCTGTTGCGTCTGCTGGACCAGGCCATTGGCCTGGAATACGTGTCGATCACTACGATCCATTCGGCGATGAACGATCAGCCGGTGATCGATGCCTATCACCACGAAGACCTGCGCCGTACCCGTTCGGCGTTCCAGTCGGTGATCCCGGTGTCCACTGGTCTGGCGCGTGGCATCGAGCGCCTGTTGCCGGAACTTGCCGGGCGAATTCAGGCCAAAGCCGTACGTGTGCCGACGGTGAACGTGTCTTGCCTCGACATTACGATGCAAACGGTGAGCGACACCGACGCCACCGAGGTCAACCGGATCCTGCGCGAGGCGGCCACCAGCGGCCCGCTCAAAGGTCTTCTGGCCTACACCGAGTTGCCTCACGCCAGTTGTGATTTCAACCATGACCCACATTCGGCGATCGTCGATGCCAGTCAGACCCGTGTTTCCGGCCCACGGCTGGTGAACATCCTGGCCTGGTTCGACAACGAATGGGGTTTTGCCAACCGAATGCTCGACGTTGCAGAACACTATCTGCAAATAGCTACATCCAAAAAACCTGCTCTCTAAACAGCTACCCAGGAAATGCGACCCATGACCGTGTTGAAGATGTCCGACCTCGATCTGCAAGGTAAGCGCGTACTGATCCGCGAAGACCTCAACGTCCCAGTCAAGGACGGTGTTGTCACCAGCGATGCGCGAATCCTGGCTTCGCTGCCGACCATCAAGCTGGCCCTGGAAAAAGGCGCGGCCGTAATGATTTGCTCGCACCTTGGCCGTCCGACCGAAGGTGAGTTCTCGGCCGAGAACAGCCTCAAGCCAGTCGCCGACTACCTGAGCAAGGCCCTGGGTCGCGAAGTGCCGCTGGTAGCCGATTACCTGGGTGGTGTCGACGTGAAAGCGGGCGACATCGTGCTGTTTGAAAACGTGCGCTTCAACAAGGGCGAGAAAAAGAACGCCGATGAACTGGCCCAGCAATACGCCGCCCTGTGCGACGTGTTCGTGATGGATGCCTTCGGCACCGCTCACCGTGCCGAGGGTTCGACCCACGGCGTGGCCAAGTTCGCCAAAATTGCTGCTGCTGGTCCGTTGCTGGCCGCAGAACTGGATGCACTGGGCAAAGCCCTGGGCGCTCCGGCACAGCCAATGGCGGCCATTGTTGCCGGCTCCAAGGTATCGACCAAGCTCGACGTACTGAACAGCCTGAGCCAGATCTGCGATCAACTGATCGTTGGCGGCGGCATCGCCAACACATTCCTGGCCGCTGCCGGTCACCCGGTCGGCAAGTCGCTGTACGAGCCTGACCTGCTGGACACCGCCCGCGCTATCGCCGCCAAAGTCAGCGTGCCGTTGCCGGTTGACGTGGTGGTTGCCAAGGAATTCGCCGAAAGCGCTGCGGCCACCGTCAAGCTGATCGCTGACGTCGCTGCCGACGACATGATTCTGGACATCGGCCCGCAGACCGCGGCCAACTTCGCCGAGTTGCTGAAATCGTCGAAAACCATCCTGTGGAACGGTCCGGTCGGCGTGTTTGAGTTTGACCAGTTCGGCAACGGCACCAAAGTGCTGGCCCAGGCCATTGCTGAAAGCTCGGCGTTCTCCATCGCGGGCGGTGGCGATACGCTGGCGGCCATCGACAAATATGGCGTTGCTGACCAAATTTCCTACATTTCTACCGGCGGCGGCGCATTCCTCGAATTCGTCGAAGGCAAAGTGCTGCCAGCTGTTGAAGTCCTGGAAAGCCGGGCCAAGGCCTGAGGGTCGCCCGTTTGACCAGGCGAGGGAGTGTTGAAATGGTCAAGACGTTAGCGCTGTTGATCGTCGCGGGTTCGCTGGCGGCTTGCGGGAGTAACCCGAAAGCCACGCCGGAACCTGCGCCATCCGCGCCGGAAAAAGGCTGCTATCAGGCCGACTGGCAGGCGGAAACCAATCCGGTGCTCAACAAGCGTTCCGGGCCTGAAGGCCTGGACAAATACGAGACCCAGACGCCCGCCAAGGAACATGGTTGTCCTTGACGGGTCTGACTCTTTACTCAGGGCTGGTGGCGTGCGCTGTCAGCCGAGGAACACGGATGAAAGGTTTTATCGCCATTACGGCGCTGGCACTGCTGGCAGGGTGCGCCAACTTGAACCCGTTCCAGTCGTCCGCTGCGGCTGACAACTGGACCACCTGGACCTGCGACAGTCAGGCCAAGGTGCTGTGGCGCTACACCGATGACAGCCGCAAGCAAGTCGACGTCCGCCTGGGCGGTGCCGATCAGGTCTATCGCCTGAAGGAAGAGCCGGGCGCCTCGGGTTCGTTGTACAGCGACAACATGCTGGCGTTTCACGTGAAAGGTGAGGAAGGCCTGGTTTACTGGGTCGCCACCAATGATTTGATTGGCCGTGGCTGTCACCTGTAGGAACCGACGTTTTAGAGTTGATGTAACACCCGAATTCGCAGCCTGGGCCTAACCCCCGATCTGCAATAACTTGAATAGCCGCCGCCGCTCCGGCAGGCTGGCACGATTAACGACCCTCAACCGGGAGAGACACACACAATGGCACTTATCAGCATGCGCCAGATGTTGGACCACGCAGCCGAGTTCGGCTACGGCGTTCCAGCTTTCAACGTCAACAACCTTGAGCAGATGCGCGCCATCATGGAAGCCGCTGACAAGACTGACTCCCCGGTGATCGTCCAGGCTTCGGCCGGTGCTCGCAAATACGCCGGCGCGCCGTTCCTGCGTCACCTGATCCTGGCAGCCATCGAAGAATTCCCGCACATCCCGGTGTGCATGCACCAGGACCACGGCACCAGCCCTGACGTCTGCCAGCGTTCCATCCAGCTGGGCTTCAGCTCGGTCATGATGGACGGTTCCCTGGGCGAAGACGGCAAGACCCCGACCGACTACGACTACAACGTCCGCGTTACCCAACAAACCGTAGCCATGGCTCACGCCTGCGGCGTTTCGGTAGAAGGCGAGCTGGGTTGCCTGGGTTCGCTGGAAACCGGCATGGCCGGTGAAGAAGACGGTATCGGCGCCGAAGGCGTTCTGGATCACAGCCAGATGCTGACCGACCCGGAAGAAGCCGCTGACTTCGTCAAACGCACTCAGGTTGATGCCCTGGCCATCGCCATCGGCACCAGCCACGGCGCCTACAAGTTCACCAAGCCACCTACCGGCGACGTGCTGGCGATCGATCGCATCAAGGAAATCCACAAGCGCATTCCGAACACTCACCTGGTGATGCACGGTTCGTCTTCGGTTCCGCAAGAGTGGCTGGCGATCATCAACCAGTACGGCGGCGACATCAAAGAAACCTACGGCGTACCGGTTGAAGAAATCGTCGAAGGCATCAAGTACGGCGTGCGCAAGGTCAACATCGACACCGACCTGCGCCTGGCGTCCACCGGCGCAATGCGTCGCCTGATGGCCACCAACCCGAGCGAGTTCGACCCGCGTAAATTCTTCGGCGCCACCGTTACCGCCATGCGCGACGTGTGCATCGCTCGTTACGAAGCCTTCGGCACCGCAGGCAACGCTTCGAAGATCAAGCCGATCTCCCTGGAAGCGATGTATCAGCGTTACCTGAAAGGTGAGTTGAATGCCAAGGTCAACTAAGACTCTGTAGCGTTTGAGTTGCATTAAATACCCGCCACGAGGCGGGTTTTTAATACGTGGAGCTAATGAGTTCAATCGAGTGTTTTTTCATCGACACGCTCTTATTTTTAGTCATTACAATGTTGTAGCGAACTGTTGTTCCTGATGATGGTTGATGTTCTACGCTGCAGGAATATTTACATACCTCATAAATGTTTCTACGCTGCGTGTGAAACCGAGCCCGTCTGTTGGGGGGCCCTAGCAATTGTTGTTGGGGTCAAGATCAAGCTCGCGCATTGTATTGGTGATCCCTAGCTTTCTGAACGCTGATAGTTTGTTTGGTCTTTTGATGTACTCGCTGAGTGACATCGGGTTTGGAAGGGCTGTCAGCTCAACCGTGGTATCCCAATTGCTATCTTGATCAATAGTAGTAATTGTTGATGTGCGGATGAATGGTGACGAATTAGCGGGTTCTGCTGAGACTTCGGAAATCATAGTGTTTAATGGGAATTCCAGGGTTGATGTATTGTTTGTTTTCAAGGTTCCCATATTCTTAATCATGCTGTTCTCCTATAGATACGGTGTGAAGAGTTGCTGTATATAAAGCCTGCTCTTATGTCACGGTGGCTAGGGGGCTATTTCTTTTGTTTTTTCTATTTTAGTCACACCTACTTAGCCTGAGTTTTCCTTGGCAGTTGACGAGTTTTTCGACTTGCGGTTGGTAGACTGTGGATAGACTGTTTACTCGCTCGTTGATCTCTCTTGAGTTCCAGCTATTAGGGTCTTCTGGACGGGTATTTCCGGTTAGGCAACCGGTATTTATTTCGCAACTGGGAAATGGCTCCATACCATTGGTAGGCTCGATTAATTTGATTGGGGTTTTATTAAGTATGCAGGATTGTGCTGCGCTGCTTTTTGACCAAGAGTCATCGCAGATGTCGGCCTGGACGAGGCCTGGAAATATGCCTGTAAGTATTATTAGAAGAATTGTTTCTTTAGTGGGTTTCATTGTGGCGCCCTCATGGATTTCAACGATGTTCCGAATGGCTCATTGCTTGTGAGTTTGGGGGCGTAATGAGGATCGAAACAACTGTCATGTTTGACAGTTTTTTATACTTATTTGAAATTTGAGGGTTGGAAAATTTTTAGCTTGGTTATTTCTAGGTGGAAATATTATCGGTGAAAAAAACGAAAGCTTAATTTTGCGAAGCCTTCGATACCGCAGGTAACGCGTTCAAATGGACGCCAAGGTCAACTAAGTCTTCAACGTTTGAGTTGCATAAAAACCCGCCGAGAGGCGGGTTTTTTGTGGGCGCGTTTCGGCTATTTATCGTGATCGATATCCAGCTTGCTGAACGTCACTTTCCCGCCCTCACTGGTGTACCCGGTGTTGTCTTGCACATACACCCCAGCCTTGAAGTACAACGGTTTGTCGCGCCAGGTGGCGCTGATTTTGGTGTCCCACTGATAGCCCGCGGCACTGATGCCCAGCGCACCGCCAGGGCTGAGGTGGATAAGGTAGGAAAACTCCCGGTCCAGTTTCACACCGGTGGCGATGGTGATGACCCGGCCTTCGTCATCATCGGGACGCATACGCACCTTGGCGACGATGTTGCCGGTTTGGGTTTTGGTCTTGTACTGGTATTCAACCTTCACCAACGGCTTCTGGCTGTTATAGGCATGGATCTGCCCGATGACGATCTTGCCCGAGCTCGGCACCTGGTTCACCGCCAGCGTGGCATGCAGCAGGTTGTCTGCATCCGGGTAGTACCAGTTGCGCAGCGTACCGTTGCTGTAGGTTTCGCGCAGTTCGGTGCGTGGATAGATGGCGTTTTCAGTCTTTGAGCCTGTTACCGGGGACCAGAAAAACAGCGTGCCGGTGTCGGAGTGGAAGTATTGATCCTTGAAGCCCTTCACCAGTTTGGAGGTTTCAACGGTGTACGGCGGGCTGCCGACGGGAACACTGAGGTTCCAGGTTGCGAGGTCGATCATAAAAATAGCTTCCACGAATTGTGCTGCACGCACGTGCCAGAAGCTCTAGCGCGCGCCTTTGGGGGCGGTCTTTATAAGCGTAGGCGGGCGTTTTGTTAATGTCGGGCTGACAGAAGGGTGACGTCAAAATCCTGTTAAAAGGCCATCTTTCCCGGTTTTAGCGGGCTGCAGGGACGACCGTTAGTCGGCGAATTAACCCTTTAGTTAGAGGGTGGCGCACTGATGGCTTCTGCTTTTCTGGATCCAGGTCTAAAGTGGTGGCTGGATTTGTCCGGTTTTCACGAGAAGCCGGCCTGACGCCCCGAACATAGAGAAGCAGCATGGAATGCGCGCAGCCCCGGCCAACTGACGGCAACTCAACGTTATTAATTGTCGATGATTACCCTGAAAATCTGATCAGCATGCGCGCGTTGTTGCAGCGCCAGGACTGGCAGGTTATTACCGCTGCCTCGGGTTTCGAGGCGCTCAGTCTGTTGCTTGAACATGATGTCGACCTGGTGCTGCTGGATGTGCAGATGCCGGGCATGGACGGTTTTGAAGTGGCGCGCCTGATGCGCGGTAGCCAACGGACCCGCCTCACTCCGATTATTTTCCTGACCGCCAACGAACAGTCCCAGGACGCCGTGATCAAGGGCTATGCCAGTGGCGCGGTGGATTATCTGTTCAAACCGTTCGATCCACAGATTCTCAAGCCCAAGGTCCAGGCGCTGCTGGAGCACCAGCGCAATCGCCGGGCCTTGCAGCGCCTTAGCCATGACCTGGAGGTCGCTCGTGCCTTCAATGCCTCGGTGCTGGACAACGCCGCTGAAGGCATTCTGGTGGTGAGCGAGGACGGTCTGATCCGCTTCGCCAACCCGGCGATGTCGCGTCTGCTCAACGCCACGGTGCAGGAACTGCAAGGCAAGGAGTTTCTGGATTTCCTGCAAAAGCCGCATATCCCGGTGTGGGCCGAATCGGACCTGCTGGCCGGGTACAAGCGCGGCGAGACGTTTCGCATGCACGATGCGTTGCTGCGTACCGCTCCCGGCCAGCAAGTGCCGGTGGCGCTGTCGTGTGCGCCGTTGCCTGCGGAGCAGCACGCCATGGTGGTGACGGTGCTGGACATGTCGGTGGTGCGCCACCTGCACAAGCAACTCGAATTCCAGGCCGTTACTGATCCGCTGACCGGACTGCTCAACCGACGCGGTTTTTACCAGACCGTGGAAAACCTGCTGCTACGCGGCGAACGCACCGACAGCACCTGGGTCTTGATGTATCTGGACCTCGATGGTTTCAAGCGGGTCAATGATTCTCTCGGTCACGATGCCGGCGATCGGGTGCTGCGCGGGGTGTCCGAACAGTTGAAGGCTTGCCTGCGGCCCTTCGACATTCTGGCGCGCATGGGCGGTGACGAGTTCACCGCGTTGTTGGACCTGGAGTTCCCCGAACAAGCGGCCAAGATTGCCGAGAAACTGATTGAGCGCGTGTCAATCTGTCAGCAGATCGACGGCCTGGATATAGCCTTGGGCGCAAGCATCGGCATTGCCACATTCCCGGATTGCGGGGCCAATCTGGACGGTTTGTTGCGGGCTTCAGACATCGCGATGTACGAAGCCAAACGCGCCGGTCGCCAGCAATATCGCTTCTACGATCACGAAATGAACGGCCGTGCCCGCTCGCGACTTATGCTGGAAGAAAGCGTGCGCACCGCCATCGAGAACCGAGACTTCAACCTTGTTTATCAACCGCAGGTAGCCATCGTCGGCGGGCAGATTCGCGGGTTTGAAGCCTTGCTGCGTTGGCAGCACCCGAGCGTCGGCGACGTGCCGCCTGGGCTGTTTTTACCGTTGCTGGAAGAAGCGCGGTTGATCAGTCGCCTGGGTAGCTGGATTTACCAGCGCGGTGCCGGACA
The DNA here is from genome assembly GCF_048565165.1 of Pseudomonas sp. NFX224. Classification (NCBI taxonomy): domain Bacteria; kingdom Pseudomonadati; phylum Pseudomonadota; class Gammaproteobacteria; order Pseudomonadales; family Pseudomonadaceae; genus Pseudomonas; species Pseudomonas sp. NFX224. Next base: position 3,478,713 of record NZ_CP183416.1, read on the forward strand.
GCGCAAGGCCTGGGAAGCGCTGTTTGCCGAGGACCTGGTTCTGGGCGTCAGTTTGAGTGGCAGTCAGTTCGCCATGCCAAATCTGGTTGCCGAGTTGCGCCAGGTGCTGGAGCGTCACGGTTTGCAACCACGTCATCTGGAAGTCGAGGTGACGGAAGACGCCTTGATGCACAACCCGGAAGAAACCCGTAAACAACTGCGTTTGCTGCGCGGTTTGGGCGTCAGGGTGGCGCTGGATGATTTCGGTGCAGGGCCGTGCTCGCTAGCTCATTTACGCGATCTGCAACTGGACACGCTCAAACTCGACCGCCATTTGATCGCGCGACTGCCCGAGTCGTCGCGGGACGCAGTGCTGGTGCGCAATGTGATCGAACTGTGTAAACAGTACGACATGCTGGTGATCGCCGAAGGGGTGGAAACCGTGGCGCAATACGAGTGGTTGCAAGCCAATGGTTGCGAGTATGTACAGGGTTTTCTGGTGGCACGGCCGATGATGGCCGAAGACACCGGACACTTTGCACAGCCCTTTGACTGGAGCGCGCTCACTCGCTGAATTCGCTACACTGGCGACCTTTTCGTTATTTGTGTTGCCGCTGCGATGACCGCGTTGAAATACCTCCAGGCTTATCCCGCTTCGTTGCAGGATCAGGTGCGCCAGTTGATCGCCGACGGTCGGCTGGGCGAATACTTGAGCAAGCGTTACCCCGAACAACACAGTGTGCAGAGCGACAAGGCGCTGTACACCTACGCGTTGGACCTCAAGCAGGCATACCTGCGTAACGCTCCAACCATCGACAAAGTGCTGTTCGATAACCGCCTCGACCTGACCCACCGCGCCCTCGGCCTGCACACCACGATCTCTCGGGTACAGGGCGGCAAACTCAAGGCCAAGAAAGAAATCCGCGTTGCTTCGCTGTTCAAGGAGGCTCCGTCGGAGTTTCTGAAAATGATCGTGGTGCACGAACTGGCGCATTTCAAAGAGTCGGATCACAACAAAGCGTTCTACAAACTGTGCGAACACATGCAGCCGGGCTATCACCAGGTGGAGTTCGATGTGCGGGTGTATCTGACGTGGCGGGATTTGCAGACTGCGATTTGATCTTCAAGAAAAGGAGCGAACGTGACGGACGTAAGCAAGACCAAGAGCAGCTTCTACCGCCGCCTGTACGTGGCGTACCTGATCGACAGCGGTCTGGCCAGCAGCGTTCCGGCGCTGACCGAAGTCACCGGCATGCCGCGGCGCACCGCCCAGGACACCATCGCTGCGCTGGCGGATCTGGATATCATCTGCGAGTTCGAGCAGGAAGAAGGCGCGCGTAACCATGCCGGGCGCTACCGGATTCGCGAGTGGGGGGCGATTGATCGGGGGTGGATCGAGCGTAATCTGCGGCAGGTCAAAACGGTGTTGGAATATCCCTAGCTCCCACGCTGATCTTCGTTACGCCACCGATCAGTGTGGGAGCGAGCCTACTCGCGACGGGGGCCCTCAGGAGCGGCGCATCCCGATATGCGGAATGCCGTCCTCGACAAACTCCTCGCCCGCCACCACAAACCCGTATCGCCCGTAATACCCCTGCAAATGCGCCTGGGCCGAGAGGTAGATCGGCGTATCAGGCCAGCGCTTTGCAGCCTGAAGCAGCGCTTTTTCCATCATTACATGGCCCAACCCTTTGCCTCGACCGAGCGGCGCGGTCACAACCCGGCCGATGACCACGTCGCCGCCCTGTAACTCGGGGTCGAGCAAACGCAGGTAGGCCACCAGGCGATCCCCGTCCCATCCCATCAAATGGCAGGTATCACCTTCCAGATCCTGGCCATCGATATCCTGATAAATGCACTTCTGCTCGACGACGAACACCTCGTCACGCAACTGCAAAATGGCGTACAGCTGTTCTTTGCCCAGATCATTGTGGTGTTTGCAGACCCATTCGATTGCCATGTTTTGATTCCCTGAAAACGTCCCTCCGATACTAAGCGTCCTGACGCAGGATGTCTTTATGGCGGAGAAATCTGTGACAAAGACCAAAATGCCATCATTCATTTCGCGCGCCGCTTTCTTCTTTGTGTAATCTGGAATCAAGCGATGTGCAGTGGCTTCAATGAGCTAACGTTTAGTGCCTGGGTGTGCCGGTACGGGGTCTTGGAGTTTTGGCTGAAAACACGTCGGGCAGCCCGCCCGCTAAGGATTTTCTAGCATGCCGCGATTGCATCGAGCCTTTGCTTTGATTGGATTGCTGTTGCTGACTCAACATGCGGCAGCGGAAAAGCTGCGTCTGGTGGCTGATGCCTGGCCGCCTTTTACCGACGCCACGCTGGTCAATGGCGGGTTGGCCACGGACATTGTCAGCACCGCGCTGGCGCGGGCCGGCTATGCCAGTGATTTTGAACAGGTGCCTTGGGCGCGGGCCTTGCTGGGGGTAGGCGAGGGCCGCTACGACGTATTGGTGAACGCCTGGTACACCGACGAACGTACCAAGCTCGGGAAGTTTTCCGGTGAGTACCTGGTCAATCGCGTGCGCTTTCTCAAGCGCAAAGATGCGCCGATCGAGTTCAACAATCTGCAACAACTGCACACGTACCCGATAGCCGTGGTGCGCGGTTACGCCTATTCACCGGCCTTTGACGAGGACGAATCACTGCAGAAAATCCCGGTGCACAGTTTTGCGATGGCGGTGCGCATGGTGGCTGCCGACAGGGTCAAGCTGACGCTGGAAGACGAATACGTCGCGCGTTATTACCTGGCCCGCGAGTCTGCCAAGGTGCGCAATGCCGTAGAGTTCCTGCCCAAGCCGTTGAGCGAGAACGGCCTGCACATTCTGGTCAGCCTGAAGAACCCTCAGCATGAGCAGATCGTCGCCGGTTTCGACCGCGAGATTGCGGCGATGAAGGCTGATGGGAGTTATGCGCGGTTGATGAAGCAGCATGGGATGTAGAGGCCCGCTGCGACGCAAGGCGATCCATTAATCCTCACCCGTATCCTTGATTAAGTGCGCCGCCAGCGTGCGCAGCGGCCCCAACTGCCGGCAGATCAATGCCAGTTGCGTCTGCACCAATCGTTGGCCTTCATCGATTTCGTCAGGCATCTGCTCAAGTTCATTGGCCAGCGCTTCCTCCTCATCGCTTTGAATCGCAATCGCCGATTTGCTCGCCAACCCTTGGGCGATTTCGTCGATGCTGATGGCCAGTTTTACCCCGGCGTTTTCAATCAAGTGCTCGCGCACATCTGCCGGTAATTGGGTTTCCCGATGTGCACCCAGGCCGGACAAATAACTGAGCAAGGTGTGCGACAGCACCAGAAAACGGAACCCTACATCCGCTTCCTTACGGAAATGCCCCGGCTCCATCAGCATGTTGGCCAAAGTGGTCGATAGCGCCGCGTCAGCGTTGTGCGCGTTGCGCCGCGCCAGACGATAAGCCAGGTCGTCGCTTTTACCGGCGGCGTATTGCTGCATGATCTGGCGCAGGTAAATGCTGTTGCAGGTCAGGGTGTTGGCCAGCACTTTGTTCAGGCGCCGACCCTGCCAGTCCGGCAGGAACAGGAACACCGCAAGTCCGGCGATCAGGCTGCCGAGCAAGGTATCGAACAACCGCGGCAGGAATAACCCGTAACCGTCGCCCACCTGGTTGAAGCAGAACAGAATCATCAAGGTGATGGCCGCTGTCGCCAGAGTGTAGCGGGTGGTGCGGTTGGTAAAGAACACGATCCCGGCGGCGATGGCGAAGCAGGACTGGATCAGTGGATTGGGGAATAGATCAAACAGCGCCCACGCCAGGGTCAGGCCGATGGCGGTGCCGATGATCCGCTGGCCGAGCTTGCGCCGGGTGGCGCCGTAATTCGGCTGGCAGACAAACAGCGTGGTGAGGATGATCCAGTAACCCTGGGATGGGTGGATCAAGTGCACCATGGCGTAACCGATGCTCAAGGCCAGGGGCAAGCGCAGGGCATGGCGGAACAGCAACGATGTCGGCGTCAGCTGCGTGCGCAAGCGTACCCAGACGTCCTTGAGGTTGCGCGGCGAACGGTCAAGCAGGCTGCTGTCGGTGGCGTCGGCCAGGGCATCGGGGTTGCTGGCGTCGCTGAGCAAACGGTCGAGAGTGCCGAGATTGGCCGCCAGCGCCCGCAACGAACGCAGCAAACCGCGCCAGGCCGGATTGCTCTGGATGCGCAGGTGTTCGAGGGAAGCGTGCAGGTCGCTCAGGGCTTCTGCGAAGCTGGCGTCATAGATGAACGGCTGGCGCATCTGGATCGACTCGGCCAGCGCCCGGCAGGCCTTGCCTTGCTGGCGCAGCAGGCGCTGACAGCGGAACAGCACGTCGCTGTGGAAAAACGCATCGGCCAGGGCGTTGTAAGGGTAGTGCGAAGAGCTGGCGCGCTCGTGGATGTCCTGAGCGAGGAAGTACAGCTTCAGGTAACGGCTGACTTTCGATCCCGGCCGACCGTTGCCGACCCGGTGCAGGATGATTTCCTTGGCAGCGTTCAGTGCCGCGACCACGCGGCCGTTCTGTTGCGCCAGTTCCAGGCGCCGTGCTTCCACGTCCATCTGCCGGATCGGCTCGAACAGCGACGATTTCAACTTCAGGTAAAACCCAAGTTCCCGGAACAACCGCGCCAGGCTTTGCTGCACCGGTTGATTGGAAAACAGCGCCTGCCACAACACCGAGAGCAAGCCGTACCAGGCCGCACCGGCTACCAGTAGCACCGGTTCATGCCAGAAATCGGTGACCGCACCGCCGCGCTGGTCCACGCCGATCATGGTGTAGACCGACAGGATCAGCGTCGCCGAAGCAATCGCGCCATAGCGTTCGCCAAGAGCGCCGAGCATGGTCAGGCAGAACGCCGCGAGGGCGAAGGCAATGATGAAAAGAATGGGGTAGGGGAACAGCAGTTCGACCGACAGCGCCGCAACGGCGAAACACACCAGCGTCACTGCAAGCGCATTGAGGCGGCCCTGCCAACTGTCGTCGGTCTCGGCCAGGGCGCTGGCGATAATCCCGAGGAACAACGGGATCAGCAGCCCCATTTCATCTTGATACCAACACAGCGCCATGGTGCCGGTCAGGGCGATGAACACCCGCACGCTGTAGCTGAATTTATCCAGCGCCCAAAGGCGACGCAGAGACTGACGGAACGAAGTCGATGACATGAAATGCGAAGGCCTTCCGAGGCAATGACGCTAAATTGAGCCACTAATGACGCCGACGCAATGGCGCCGATCACATTGGGCAGCAAAATTTGTTCCTTATCAGGCTCGCTCCTACAGGTATTGCGTTGAATCAGACGTACTGAGCAGCCGCGTAACCCGAAGCCCACGCCCACTGGAAGTTGAAACCACCCAGATGCCCGGTCACGTCGAGCACTTCACCGATGAAGTACAGCCCCGGGCTTTTCAGCGATTCCATGGTCTTGGATGACACCTCGTTGGTGTCCACGCCGCCCAGTGTCACTTCCGCAGTGCGGTAGCCTTCAGTGCCGGCCGGCACGACTTTCCAGCTCGCCAGTTTTTCGGCGATGTCTGCAATCTCTGCGTGGGTGTACTGCTTCATCGGCTTGGAGGCAAACCAGTTGTCCGCCAGCAGGTTGGCCATCTTCTTGGTGAAGATTTCCCCGAGCAGGGTTTTCAGCTCGCTGTTGGGGCGTTCGGCCTGTTGCTGTTGCAGCCAGCTCGGCACGTCATGATCCGGCATCAGGTTGATTTCGACAGTGTCACCGGATTCCCAGAACGAAGAAATCTGCAAAATCGCCGGGCCGCTGAGGCCGCGGTGGGTGAATAGAATATTCTCGCGGAAACTTTGGTCGTTGCAGCTCACCAGGCAATCCACCGAGGTGCCGGACAGCTCGGTGCACAGTTCCTTGAGCTGATCGGTAATGGTGAATGGCACCAGACCGGCGCGGGTCGGCAGCAGTTCGTGGCCGAATTGCTTGGCCACTTGATAGCCGAAACCGGTCGCGCCGAGGGTTGGGATCGACAGGCCGCCGGTGGCGATCACCAGCGATTCGCACGTCACCTGCCCGAGCGTCGTATCGAGCAAATAGCCCTGCTCAAGCTTCTCGATGGTCTGGATCGAGGTGTCCAGGTGCAGGCTGACGCCGACCTGATCGCACTCGTTGAGCAGCATTTCGAGGATGTCGCTGGATTTGTTATCGCAGAACAACTGGCCGAGTTTTTTCTCGTGGTACGGCACGCCGTGCTTGGCGACCATGCCGATGAAATCCCACTGGGTGTAGCGGGCCAACGCCGATTTGCAGAAGTGCGCATTCTGCGAGAGGAAATTGCCGGGTTCGGTGTACATGTTGGTGAAGTTGCAGCGGCCACCGCCCGACATCAGGATTTTCTTGCCGGCCTTGTTGGCATGGTCGAGCAACAGCACCTTGCGCCCGCGCCCGGCGGCGGTCAGCGCACACATCAACCCTGCGGCGCCAGCGCCAATGATCACGACTTCGGTAGAGCGCAAAACGGTGTCCTCGCACAAAAACTGGTCTGGAATGCAATCAAATGTGGGAGCTGGCCTGCCAGCGATAGCATCGACTCGGTTTGCCAGCCAGACCGGGTGATGTCATCGCTGGCAGGCCAGCTCCCACAGGGGTATACGGCGTTTTTACAGGATGCGCACGCGCAGCGAACGGCCCTTGATCTTGCCGTCGTTCAGGCGTTGCAAGGCCTGCTTGGCAACGCCACGGTCCACAGCCACGTAAGCCTGGAAGTCGAAAATCGCGATCTTGCCGACCTGGGCACCTGGAATGCCGGCGTCACCGGTCAGTGCGCCAAGGATGTCGCCCGGGCGAACCTTGTCTTTACGACCGGCGCCGATGCACAGGGTGCTCATCTGCGGCAGCAGCGGACCGCCACCCTGAGAGACGAGGTTGTCCACCTGATCCCAGGTCAATGGCGACTTCTGCAATTGTTCGATGGCTTGTGCGCGCTGCGCTTCGGACGGCGCGACGAGGCTGATCGCGAGGCCTTTCTCACCGGCACGACCGGTACGGCCGACGCGGTGGATGTGGATTTCCGAGTCACGGGCCAGTTCGACGTTGATCACCATGTCCAGCGAATCGATGTCCAGACCGCGGGCGGCGACGTCGGTGGCGACCAGTACCGAGGTGCTGCGGTTGGCGAACATCGCCAGCACCTGGTCACGGTCACGCTGTTCCAGGTCGCCGTGCAGGCCGACGGCGGAGATGCCCTTGGCGGTCAGGTGATCAACGGTTTCCTGAACCTGCTGCTTGGTGAAGCAGAACGCTACGCAGGACGCCGGACGGAAATGGCCGAGGACCTTGGTCACGGCGCTCATGCGCTCTTCCGGGGAGATCTCGTAGAAACGCTGCTCGATCTGCGTGTCGTCGTGGAACGCTTCGGCCTTCACTTGCTGCGGGTTACGCATGAATTTCGAGGCCAGTTGCTTGATGCCCACCGGGTAGGTGGCCGAGAACAGCAACGTCTGGCGACGTTCCGGGGCCTGCATGATGATTTCTTCGATGGAATCGTAGAAACCCATGTCGAGCATGCGGTCGGCTTCGTCGAGGATCAGCGTGTTCAGGCCATGAAGGACCAGCGAGCCCTTGCGCAAGTGTTGCTGGATGCGCCCCGGGGTGCCGACGATGATGTGCGCACCGTGTTCCAGCGAAGCGATCTGCGGGCCGAGGGACACGCCGCCGCACAGGGTCAGGACCTTGATGTTGTCTTCGGCGCGGGCCAGGCGACGGATTTCCTTGGCGACCTGATCGGCCAGCTCACGGGTCGGGCACAGGATCAGCGCCTGGCAACCGAAATAGCGCGGATTGATAGGGTTCAACAGGCCGATACCGAAGGCGGCGGTCTTGCCGCTGCCGGTCTTGGCCTGGGCGATCAGGTCCATCCCCTTGAGGATCACCGGCAAGCTTTGCGCCTGGATCGGCGTCATCTGGGCATAACCGAGGGAGTCGAGGTTAGCCAGCATGGCGGCGGAGAGCGGCAAAGTATTAAATTCGGTGGCGATGGTGGTCACGGGACTGGCCTGCAAAACAAAATGTCGCGCAGTGTACCAGTCCGATGGCCATTCGCCCTAAGGTTCGATGTGCTCTTCCGGACGTTTGACGCGCCGTCCGTCTTCCTTTGAGAGCTGGGAAAAGATAGCCGCGGCCAGCATGGCCATGATTCCCACTGTCACGAATGTCAGCTGAAAGGCACCCAGAACCGTGTCTACACCGTCGTTTCCAATCTCCGCCGTGAACCCGCCCAACAGTGCACCGGCGCACGCGACGCCGAGGCTCAGGGACAATTGCGCGACCACCGACAACAGGCTGTTGCCGCTGCTGGCGCTGGCGTCGTCGAGGTCGATCAGGGTCACGGTGTTCATCGCGGTGAACTGCAAGGAGTTGATCGCACCGAGAATCGCCAGCAGGCACAGCAGCAGCCAGTACGGCGTCTGCTCGCTGACCAGGCCCATGCTCGCGAGCATGATCCCCAGCGCCAGGGTGTTGCCGGTCAACACGATGCGGTAGCCCAAGCGTTCGATCAGTGGCCGTGCCACCCACTTGGCGATCATCGCCGCCGCCGCCAGTGGCAGCATGCTCATCCCCGCTTGAGACGGCGAATACCCCAGCGCCACTTGTAACAGCAACGGCACCAGGAACGGCAGGGCGCCGCTGCCGAGGCGGGCGAACAGGTTGCCGAGAATGCCGACCGCAAAAGTCCGGGTCTTGAACAGCGACGGCGCGAACAACGGATTGTCGATATGCCCGGCGCGCAACCAGTACGCCGCCAGACACGCCATGCCGCCGAACAACAGCAGCATTACCCGCAGGTGCGGCAGGTGCAGTTCTCCCAAGCCTTCCATGGCGATGGTGATCAGGATCATCGCCGCGCCGAACAGCACGAAACCCAGGCTATCGAAGCGTGTGCGTTCTGAACCGCGCAGGTCGGGGATGAATTTCCACACGGCGTAGCAACCGACCACACCGACCGGCAGGTTGATCAGGAAGATCCAGTGCCAGGTGAGGTATTGCACCATCCAGCCGCCCATGGTCGGGCCGATCAGCGGGCCGAGCAGGCCGGGAATGGTGATGAAGCCCATGATTCGCACCAGTTCCGAACGCGGGTAGGCACGCAGCACCACCAATCGACCGACCGGCAGCATCAGTGCACCGCCCAGGCCCTGGATCACCCGAGCGCCGATCAGTTGGGTGAGGGTGGTCGACAACGCGCAAAGCAGCGAGCCGAGGCTGAATAGCAGAATCGCGCTGAAGAAGATTTTTTTGGTGCCGAAGCGGTCGGCGATCCAGCCGGAAGCGGGAATCAGCAAGGCGACCGTGAGCATGTAGGCGATGATCACGCCCTGCATGCGCAGCGGGTCTTCGGCCAGATCGCTGGCCATGGCCGGCAAAGCGGTGTTGAGGATCGTCCCGTCGAGGGACTGCATGAAAAACGCAATGGCGACGACCCACGGCACCCAGCGGGCGGTGACAGGATCGAGAGGCAGGCGATTGGGCATGGGACCTCTTGGAGGTTGAAGTGATCGCAGTCCATGTGGGAGCGAGCCTGCTCGCGATGAGGCCCTTTCATTCAACATTAACGTCGACTGAACTACTGCTATCGCGAGCAGGCTCGCTCCTACAGGATTCCCGGTGTGCCGGGATTTCTGTGTTTACAAGGTCAGGGTCAACCGGCTGACCAACGCCCCCGGCAACAATGCCGACGCCGTTGCCCTCTGGCTATAGGTACTCGCCGACAACAGCATCTCGCGCTCCTGGGTCAGTGCTTCCAACTGCAAACCGAGCAGGCTGAAGGCGCTGTCATCGAAACGCATGGTGCTGACCGGTGCCTGAATCTCGCCGTTCTCGACCCAGAACGTCGCGAAACGGGTCATGCCGGTCAGGCGTGCCGCCGGTTGATCCGAGAAATTCAGGTACCACAGGTTGCTGATGTACAAACCGGTGCCCAGTTGCTTGAGGATGTCCGCCTCAGGCAAGTCCCCTGCGTTCAAGTTCAACGCACTCGGCGATTCGCCGCCGCTGGCACCGTTGGCGGTCAAGCCGTATTCGGCGGCGCTGCGTGAACCGACCAGTTGCGCGCCGGCCTGACCCTCGACAATCAATTTCAGATCGCTGCGTGGATAGCCTTCGTCAGAGAATGCCGGACTCAGCGAACCACTGACTTTTTCATCCAGCGAGACCAACGGGCTGAAGTGTTGATCGCCCCCGTAGAGTTTCTGCAGCGGACTGCTTTTGCTGGCAATCGACTGCGCGGAAAAACCACCCCAGCACAGCATGCCCATGATTTCTTCCAGTGCGGCGGGCGCGAGGTAGGCGCGGTATTGGCCTGGCGGCACGGTGCGCAACGGCCGCCCCAAAAACTCAAGCTGTTCACGGGCCTGTCGGAAGCGCTTGGTAAAGCCTTCGCTGCTCCAGTCATGTCCGGCATAGCTGGCTTTCACCGCCTGGCCGTTTTCGTGGAACAGGCTGAAATCGAAATTGAAGCTGTTGGCCTGATGCCAGCCAAACGCCCCGGCAGAGCTGGCGAAACCACGGCTGATCGGACCGGCTGCATAAAAGCCGACCATGTCCAGCCCTTCAGCGGCCTGGGTGATTTCGGCGACGGCTTGCTCAGTGTCCGGCAGTGGGTGTTCCTGCACGTTCTTGCTTTGCCAGCCGTTGTAGTTGAGCAGCAGGTACGGGTCCTTTGGCAGCAACGGCAAGGTTTCGCGCAGCTGTTGCAGGCCTTCGGACAAACGCTGAAGGTCGACTTCGGGCTCGCCCGCCAGGGTGATCTGCAGATCCGCATGGCGACCCTCGTTGATCAGTTTCAGGCCGATGCTTGCCTGCTGCACCTGCCCGGCCTGCCGCACCTTGGCGTGATTGAAACGCACGAAGGCCGATGTTTCGGCGGCGTAACTGAGGGTGAATTGTTCCGGCTCGTGCAGCGCGGCGCGCAATCCGGCGACCAAGGCCTTGAACGACTCGGCCTGAGATTTTGAAGTGCTCATCAGGCGTCTCCCCCAAATACATCAACGTTGCTGAACACACACGCTGGCGACGCGTGGCCGACGCGAATGACCTGATTCGGCTCGCCCTTGCCGCAATTCGGCGTGCCGAGGACCTTGAAGGTGTTGGCATCGCCGACGGCGCTGAGGCTCTTCCAGAACTGCGCGGAAATCGCCCGGTAGTTCGGGTTTTTCACCACGCCCTTGAGCTCACCGTTCTCGATCAACTGGCCCCATTCGCAGCCGAACTGGAACTTGTTGCGCGCATCGTCGATGGACCACGAACGGTTGGTGCTCATCAGGATGCCGTGCTCGATGTTGCCGATCAGTTGTTCCAGCGGTTGATCGCCCGGCTCGATGTTCAGGTTGGCCATGCGGTCGATCGGTGGACGATTCCAGCCACAGGCGCGGCTATTGGCGACGCCATCCATGCCAGCACGGAACTGCGACAGCGCACCGCCCAACGGCCGCAACAACAGGCCTTCGCGGATCAGGAATTGTTTGCTGGCGGCCGTACCGTCGTCGTCATGGCCGTAGCTGGCGAGCTGTTCCGGGATGTCCGGATCGAAGGTCACGTTGAGCAGTTTCGAACCGTATTGCAGGTGGCCGAAGTCTTCGGCTTTGACGAAACTGGTGCCGGCGTAATTGCGTTCGTCGCCGAGGATGCGGTCCAGTTCCAGGGGGTGGCCGATGGATTCGTGGATCTGCAGCATCATCTGGTCGGGCATCAACAGCAGGTCGCGCGGACCTTGCGGTGTATTCGGCGCAAGCAGCAATTGCAGCGCCTGATCGGCGATTATTACCCCGGCGCCGATCAGTCCACAGCGGCTGATGACATCAAAACCACCCTGTTGACCGAAGTTTTCCCGGCCGAGGGTGCGGGTCTGACTGTCGTTGCCGTCGTAGGCGGTGACATCGAGGCCGGGGTAGACGAAACGCTGGGCCTGGCGCAGCTCGGCGCCGGCGCTGTTGAGGTAGATCTGCTCGACGTGGGTAATGCCGATGCTCACCTGCCAGTTCACCAGTCGCTCGTCCTTTGGAACGGCGGCGGATTCGGCACTGAGCAAGGCGTAGCAATCGCTCAGGGACGGGAACGGCTGGTTGTGGTTCGGCGAGAAATAATCGGCGCGGTCACTGGAGACGGCTTGTTCGCGCAGGTCCAGCAGGGCGTGGGGCTTGAGTCGACGGGCTTGTTGCTCTGCTCGGTCCAGCGCCGCTTGCAGGCCTTGTTGCGACAGGTCGTTGGTCGCGGCATAGGCTTCGACGCCGTTGACCCGCACGGTCAGCATTGCCCCTTCGTCACGGCTCAGGCTCGGCGGTTCGGCGACGTTCTTGCGCACCGACAGGTACTGGCCGGATTCGCGCACATAACGCAGGGAAAAGAATTCAGCGCCCGTGCACAACGCAGCAAAGCGCTGCTTGAGCTGGGGGTGGAAATCGAACATTCGGGAACCTCCTTGGTATGGAGTGACGGCCAAGCGGTGTTGCGAGGGGGAGGGGTGAAACGATTGCGTGGCGCTAGAGTAGGCCTGTGCGGGGGGGCGGATCAAGTAAAGAGGGTTGCAGGAGGAATTACTGTGAATCAGGGAGAGGTGTGCTGATTTGTAGGGCTTCATCGCTGGCAGGCCAGCTCCCACATTTGATCTTCAGTGTTCACAAAAGATGTGTTCACTTCCGATCCCCTGTGGGAGCTGGCCTGCCAGCGATTGGCCGTGACGCGGTGTTAAGCTTTACGCCGTCTGGCTCACTTCCCGCATAGGCTTGCCCTTCACCGGCGCATCGCCCGCTACGTAATAGTTGGCCTTGCTGCGCGGCAACGGCTTGCGGCCACGGATCTTGTCGGCGATTTTCTCGGCCATCATGATCGTCGGTGCATTCAGGTTGCCGGTGGTGATGATCGGCATGATCGAGGCATCCACTACGCGCAGGCCTTGCATGCCATGCACGCGACCTTCGCCATCGACCACGGCCATCTCATCGGCGCCCATCTTGCACGAGCAGGACGGGTGGAACGCGGTTTCGGCGTGTTCGCGGATGAACGTGTCCAGTTGCTCATCGGTTTGCACGTCGATGCCCGGGCTGATTTCGCGACCACGGAAGGCGTCCAGTGCAGGTTGCTGCATGATTTCACGGGTCAGGCGGATGCCGTCGCGAAATTCCTGCCAGTCCTGCTCGGTGGCCATGTAGTTGAACAGGATGCTCGGGTGCTGGCGCGGGTCTTTCGACTTGGCCTGGATGCGCCCGCGGCTTGGCGAGCGCATGGAGCCCATGTGCGCCTGGAAGCCGTGCTCTTTTACACCGTTGCTGCCGTTGTAGTTAATCGCTACCGGCAGGAAATGGTACTGGATGTTCGGCCATTCGAATTCCGGACGGGTACGGATGAAACCGCCGGCTTCGAACTGGTTGCTGGCGCCGATGCCGGTGCCGTTGAACAGCCACTCGGCACCGATGGCCGGCTGGTTGTGCAGGAGCAGCGACGGGTACAGCGAGATCGGTTGGGTGCACGCGTATTGCAGGTACAGCTCAAGGTGATCCTGCAGGTTTTCACCAACACCCGGCAGGTCGTGGACCACCGGAATGTCGAGCGTGTTCAGCAGTTCGGCCGGGCCGACGCCGGAGCGTTGCAGGATCTGCGGCGAAGCAATGGCGCCGGAGCACAGCAGCACTTCCTTGCGGGCTTTGACTTCAACGCGCTCTTCAGCATCGCCCACCAGGTAACGCACGCCGACCGCACGCTTGCCGTCGAACAGGATCTTGTCGGTCAGGGCGTGGGTGACGATGGTCAGGGTCGAACGCTTCTTGGCGACGTCCAGGTAGCCACGGGCGGTGGAAGCACGACGGCCTTTCGGCGTCACGGTGCGGTCCATCGGGCCGAAGCCTTCCTGCTGGTAGCCGTTCAAGTCTTCGGTGCGCGGGTAACCGGCCTGTACACCGGCTTCAACCATGGCGTGGAACAGCGGGTTGTTGCCGGCTTTCGGCGTGGTCACGCTGACCGGGCCTTCGCCACCGTGGTAATCGTTCGGGCCGATGTCGCGGGTTTCCGCTTTGCGGAAGTACGGCAGGCAGTCGAGGTACGACCAGTCTTCCAGGCCTGGCAGTTTCGCCCAGCCGTCGTAGTCCATGGCGTTGCCGCGGATGTAGCACATGCCGTTGATCAGCGAGGAACCGCCCAAGCCCTTGCCGCGACCGCACTCCATGCGACGACCGTCCATGTGTGGCTCGGCATCGGTTTCGTACGCCCAGTTGTAGCGACGACCTTGCAGCGGGAACGCCAGCGCCGCAGGCATTTGCGTGCGGAAGTCGAAACGGTAGTCCGGGCCGCCCGCTTCGAGCAGCAGGACGGTGACGCCTTCGTCTTCAGTCAGACGGGTCGCCAGGGTGTTACCGGCGGAGCCGGCACCGATGATGATGTAATCGAATACTTGGGACATTGAATGCACCCTCTTTGAAGTTGGTTCAGGTCAGGCCATGGCGAGTGCTGCGCACTCGATCGCCAGCAGGCTGGCTCCCACATTGAAATGCGTACTCCTGTGGGAGCCAGCCTGCTGGCGATGACGGCCTCGCAGGCGAAGCAAATGCCGCCTTAGAACACCGAGACGTAATCGCCCAGTTCAACCTGTACCGATTTGATGCGGGTGAAGTTGTTCAGCGAGCTGATGCCGTTCTCACGGCCGACACCCGACTGCTTGTAGCCGCCGACCGGCATCTTGGCGTCGGATTCGCCCCAGGCGTTGATCCAGCAGATACCGGCTTCGAGCTGATGAATCACGCGGTGGGCGCGGTTCAGATCCTTGGTGACGATACCGGCGGCCAGGCCGAAGTCGGTGTTGTTGGCGCGGCGGATCACTTCTTCCTCGGTTTCGTACGACAGGATCGCCATCACCGGGCCAAAGATCTCTTCACGGACGATGGTCATGTCGTCGGTGCAATCGGTGAACACGGTCGGCGCGACGAAGGCGCCTTTGCCGAATTCGCCGTCGGTCAGACGCTCACCGCCGCACAGAACGCGTGCGCCTTCTTCCTTGCCCTTGGCGATGTAGCCCAGCACGCTTTCCATGTGCGCGAAGCTCACCAGCGGACCGAAATTGGTGTTTTCATCTTCCGGGTTGCCGATGCGGATGCGAGCAACGCGTTCAGCGATCTTGGCTTCGAAAGCGGCTTTCAGGTGAGCCGGTACGAACACGCGAGTGCCGTTGGTGCAGACCTGTCCGGAGCTGTAGAAGTTGGCCATCATCGCGGTGTCGGCAGCGCGATCGAGGTCGGCATCGTCGCAGATGATCAGCGGGGATTTGCCGCCCAGTTCCATGGTCACGTCTTTGAGCGACGAAGCCGAAGCGCTGGCCATGACTTTCTTGCCAGTGTCGGTGCCGCCGGTGAACGAGATCTTCTCGATGCGCGGGTGCTCGGTCAGCCAGGTGCCGACTTCACGGCCGCTGCCGGTCAGGACGTTGAACACGCCGTTTGGCAGGCCGGCTTCGGTGTAGATCTCGGCCAGTTTCAGGGTGGTCAGCGAGGTGACTTCGCTTGGCTTGAAGATCATCGCGTTACCGGCCGCCAGGGCCGGTGCGGATTTCCACAGGGCGATCTGGATCGGGTAGTTCCACGCGCCGATACCGGCCACGACGCCCAGCGGCTCGCGACGGGTGTAGACGAACGAGGTGGTGCGCAGCGGAATCTGCTCGCCTTCGATGGCCGGCACCAGGCCTGCGTAGTATTCCAGCACGTCAGCGCCGGTGACGATGTCGACGTACTTGGTTTCGGAGAATGCTTTACCGGTGTCCAGGGTTTCCAGGGCGGCCAGTTCGTCGTTGCGCTCACGCAGGATTTCCACGGCGCGACGCAGGATGCGCGAACGCTCCATGGCGGTCATGGCAGCCCAGATTTTCTGGCCCTTTTCGGCGCTGACGACGGCGCGCTCGACGTCGTCGAAGGTGGCGCGCTGTACTTTTGCGAGGACTTCACCGTTAGCCGGGTTGATGGCTTCGAAAGTAGCGTCGCTGCTGGCGTCGCTGTAAGCACCATCGATGTAGAGTTTTTGCAATTCGAAACGGGCCATAAAGTCCTCGCAAGAGCATAAGTGGTTGGCTCGGTCCGGTGGTTGAGCGTTCTGTGTGTGCTCTAACTCACCCGCTTGGCCAGTTGGATATCCATGTATTCGTAAGCGATCTGTTGCGCCTGCCCGGTGTCGAAAGCGTCTCCCGACAGCGCGCCGCGCAACCACAAACCGTCAATCAACGCTGCCAGGCCCCGGGCGGCGCTGCGCGCATCATCGAGCGGCAGCACACGGCGGAACTGGCAGCACAGGTTGGAATACAGGCGGTGATCGTTGATCCGCTGCAACCTGTGCAAAGACGGCTGGTGCATGCTGGTGGCCCAGAAGGCCAGCCAGGTTTTCATTGCCGGGCCGTTGACTTGGCTGGCGTCGAAGTTGCCTTCGATGATCACCTGCAGATGCGCCCGCGGGCTGTCATCTGTCAGCGCCAGTCGGCGCGCGGTGACGTTCTCGCTCAGCACCGTCATCAAGTACCCCATGGTGGCGGCGATCAGGCCATTCTTGTCCTGAAAGTAGTGACTGATGATGCCGTTCGAGACACCGGCCAAACGGGCGATCAGCGCAATGCTGGCGTCCCCCATTCCGACCTGATCGACGGCCTGCAAAGTGGCTTCGATCAATTGCTGGCGACGGATGGGTTGCATACCGACCTTGGGCATCTTGCACATCTCCTTAGGCCTTCCGGCAGACGTAGAACGTCTATCAGCTTGTGGGCCAGTCTATTTTGTTTTGATTGAACGTTCAATCAACAAAGAATAAGATCTGCGACAAATCGTCGCTATCTACAGATTTTTCCTACAGGTTGCGGCGAAAAAATCGACTTCCGAAATCGCTCGAAACCTATGCGCCACGGCGCTTCAGGCTTTCGGGCTTTTTTCGGGGTGTCTTTATATCACCCGTCGGTCGGCTGCCCACTAACCGATTAGTCGGGTAACTCGTTTGTCTTGCGTTCTTCTCTCGCACTGCCTGGAGCATCTGTGCCATGAGTTCTGCCTCGCTAATAAAGACCCCACCCGAGAAGGTGACGGTCAACGGTTGGGTGTTTTACACCTCTACCGCGTTGATTCTGTTGTTGACCGCCATTCTGATCATCGCCCCGCAAGAGGCCGGCAGACTGCTGGGTACGGCTCAGGCCTGGTTGTCCCGCAGCTTCGGCTGGTACTACATGGTGGTGATTGCCGCCTATCTGATTTTCGTGGTCGGGTTGGCGTTTTCGTCCTACGGCAAACTGAAACTGGGCAGCAAGGACGATACGCCGGACTTCAGCTACGGCGCCTGGGCGGGGATGCTGTTCTCGTCGGGCATCGGCATTTCGTTGCTGTACTTCGGTGCCTCCGAGCCGCTGGATCACTACTTCAATCCGCCGGAAGGCGTGGCTGGCAGCAATCTTGCCGCCCGTCAGGCGGTGCAGCTGACGTTCCTGCACTGGGGCCTGCACGGCTGGGCGATCTACGCATTGGTCGGTCTGGCCGTTGCCTACTTTGCCTACCGTCATAACCAGCCGCTGGCGTTGCGTTCGGCGCTGTATCCGCTGGTGGGCGAGCGCTGGGTCAAAGGCGCGGCCGGTCATGCGGTGGACGGCTTCGGCATGTTTGTGACCTTGCTGGGTCTGGTGACCAACCTGGGGATTGGTTCGCTGCAAGTGTCGTCGGGCCTGGAAAACCTGTTCGGCATGGAGCACAGCAACACCAACCTGCTGATCGTGATCATCGTGATGAGCACCGTGGCGACCATCGCTGCCGTGTCGGGCGTGGAAAACGGTATTCGTCGTCTGTCCAACCTGAACATCGTGCTGTTCAGCGGCCTGCTGATTTTCGTGCTGTTGTTCGGCCCGACCCTGCACCTGCTCAACGGCTTCGTGCAGAACGTCGGTGATTACCTGAACGGTGTGGTGCTGAAGACCTTCGATCTCTATGTGTACGAAGGCGACAGTGAGAAGTCCGACCGCTGGTTGGGCCTGTGGACCCTGTTCTACTGGGCTTGGTGGATTTCTTGGGCGCCATTCGTAGGCATGTTCATCGCGCGTATTTCCCGTGGCCGAACGGTGCGTGAACTGGTGGCCGGCGTGCTGCTGATTCCGCTGGGTTTCACGCTGGCGTGGCTGTCGATCTTCGGTAACTCGGCCCTGGACCTGGTGATGAACCACGGGGCGGTGGAGCTTGGGAAAACGGCGCTGGAACAGCCGTCCATGGCGATCTACCAGTTGCTTGAGCATTATCCGGCGTCGAAGGTTGTGATCGGCGTGTCGATTTTCGTGGGTTTCGTGTTGTTCCTGACTCCGGCGGATTCCGGCGCGGTGATGATGGCCAACCTTTCCTGCAAGGGCGGCAACGTCGACGAAGATGCCCCGCACTGGCTGCGCATTTTCTGGTCGGCGGTGATCACGCTGGTGACCATCGGCCTGCTGTTCGCCGGTAACTTTGAAGCCATGCAAACCATGGTGGTGCTGGCCGGCCTGCCGTTCTCGGTGGTGTTGGTGTTCTTCATGTTCGGCTTGCACAAGGCCATGCGCCAGGACGTGCAGATCGAACAGGAGCAAGCGGAGTTGGCGGCGCGCGGTCGCCGTGGTTTCAGCGAGCGCTTGACGCAACTGGACCTGCAACCGAGCCAGTCGGTCGTTCAGCGCTTCATGGACAAGCATGTGAGCCCGGCATTGCAGGATGCGACGACGCAAATGCGTGCCCAAGGCCTGGAAGTACAGACGCTGCTGGGCAAGTCCAAGCGTTGCATGGGCGTGCGGGTCGAGATGGAAGAGGGCAACCCGTTTGTCTACGAAGTCAGCCTGGACGGTTATCTGGCCACGCCAACCGAGTCGGCGCAGTCCGATGAGGCGCGTCAACGTTACTACCGTGCCGAGGTGTACCTGCACAACGGCAGCCAGGATTACGACCTGATGGGCTTCACTCAGGATCAGATCACGCGGGATGTGCTCGATCAGTTTGAAAGCCATCGGCAGCTCCTTGGCCGGGTGTATAGCTGAATCTGAGGAGATGCATTTCGCTGTTGTGGCGAGGGAGCTTGCTCCCGCTGGGTTGCGAAGCGACCCCTGGAATTTGTGAGTGCTGCGCACTCAAGCGGGAGCAAGCTCCCTCGCCACAATGGCCAGTCCCCAGTCTGCACTAACAAAAACGCCGCGATCCTCTCGCGGCGTTTTTGTCTCTGTTGCCTTTACCCCAGATTCTTGCCGAGCAGCGCGTGATACAGCTCGCTGTCGCCGAGAATCCCCACCACATGGTTGTTGTCGTGCAGCACCAGTTTGTTGCCGGTCTGATAACGAATCTGCAACGCGTCGCGCATGCCGATGTTCGAATCCACCAGTGTCGGTTTGCGGCCCAGGCCTTCAACAGCCTGACCCGGCACCCAGTTCTGCAAGTCCAGCGCAGAGCCGTTCTGACGAGCGCCCTTGATGGTGTTGCCTTCCGCGAGGTCCAGCCACGAATCACCACCCGGATCAAGGCACACCGAACCGTTGATACGCTTGCAGTTGTCCAGGGTGCGCATCAGGCTGCGACCGCACAGCACGTTCAGCGGGTTGGTGTGGGCGACGAAGGTCCGCACATAGTCGTCTGCCGGGTTCAGAACGATTTCTTCCGGTTTGCTGTACTGGATGATCCGGCCGTCTTTCATGATCGCAATGCGGCTGCCGAGTTTCAGGGCTTCATCGAGGTCGTGGCTCACGAACACGATGGTTTTGCTCAGCTTGCGTTGCAGCTCCAGCAGTTCGTCCTGCAAACCCTGGCGGATCAGCGGGTCGAGTGCCGAGAACGGTTCGTCCATCAGCAGAATGTCGGCGTCCATCGCCAGCGCACGGGCCAGGCCTACGCGCTGTTGCATACCACCGGACAGCTCATCGGGTTTCTTGTTGCGCCATTGGGTCAGGCCCACCAGTTCAAGTTTTTCATCGACCAGTTTCTTGCGTTCCTTCTCCGGACGACCCTGCATTTCCAGACCAAAACTGATGTTCTCGCGCACGGTCAGCCAAGGCATCAGGGCGAACTTCTGGAACACCATCGCGATGCGCTTGGTGCGCATCATTTTCAGTTCGGCCGGGGTACAGGAAGCAATGTTGATCTGCTTGCCTTCGTGCTCGACGAACAGCTTGCCGCGGCTGACGGTGTTGAGGCCGTTGATGCAGCGCAGCAGGCTGGATTTGCCCGAGCCGGACAGGCCCATCAGTACGCAGATTTCACCTTTTTCGATGTCCAGGCTGGCCTTTTCCACGCCAACGATCTGCCCGGTCTTTTTCAGGATCTCGCTGCGGGTCAAACCTTGATCGAGAAGCTTCAGGGCTTCGCGCGGATCTCTGGTGAAGATTACGTCGACGTCTTCAAAGCGAATTATGCTCATGCGTCACCCCCTACTTTGGCGTCGGGTTGTTTGCAGATACGGTCGAGCATGATCGCCAGCAGTACGATCGCCAGGCCCGCTTCGAAGCCCAGGGCGATATCAGCAGTGTTCAGTGCGTTGACCACCGGTTTGCCGAGTCCATCGGCGCCCACCAGTGCCGCGATCACCACCATCGACAACGACAGCATGATGCACTGGGTGATGCCCGCCGCGATGCTTGGCATGGCGTGGGGCAGTTCGATACGTGAGAGCAGCTGACGGCGCGAGCAGCCAAAGGCCTTGCCGGCGTCCATCAATTCTTGCGGGACATCGCGGATGCCCAGGTAGGTCAGGCGGATGGGCGCGGCAATCGCGAACACCACCGTCGAGATCAGGCCCGGGACCACACCCAGACCGAAGAGGGTCAGGGTAGGAATGAGGTACACGAAGGTCGGTACGGTCTGCATCAGATCGAGCACCGGACGCATCATGGTGTAGAACATCGGTTTGTGCGCGGCGACGATACCCAACGGTACGCCGATGACCACGCAGACCAGGGTGGCGAACAACACCTGGGCGAGGGTTTCCATGGTTTCCTGCCAGTACCCCAGGTTGAGGATCAGCAGAAAGGATGCAATGACGAAGGCGGTCAGGCCCCATTTGCGCTGGATGAAGTGTGCCAGTAGTGCGATCAGGCCGATCAAGACCAGCGGGTTGAACCAGGTCAGCGCAAACGTCACGCCGTGGATCATCGTTTCCAGTGACACGGCAATTGCGTCGAAGGTGTTGGCGCCGTGTTGCGTCAACCATTCAACGAAGCCTGCGATGTACTGGCCTAAAGGTATTTTCTGATCAATCAGCATGGTAGTGAACGTCCGCATGCAAGGAAATAAACAGCCCGGGCAGGCGAACCCGCCCGGCATAAGCGATTACTGCGCGAGCTTGGCTTTCACGGCCTCCAGGCCAGGTTTACCGTCAATGGTGGTCACGCCAGCGAGCCAGGTATCGAGCACCTGTGGGTTCTTTTTCAGCCAGGCCTTGGCGGCCGCGTCAGGCTTCATCTTGTCGTCCAGGACGTTGCCCATCAGCGTGCTTTCCATGTCGAGGGTGAACACCAGGTTTTTAAGCAGCTGACCCACGTTGCTGCATTCCTGGGCGTAACCCTTGCGGGTGTTGGTGAAGATGGTCGCCTGACCGAAGTTGGGGCCGAAGAACTCGTCGCCGCCAGTCAGGTACTTCATCTTGAAGCGTGTGTTCATCGGATGCGGTTCCCAGCCCAGGAACACCACGGCGGTGTTGCGGCGCTGGGCGCGATCGACTTGCGAGAGCATGCCTGCCTCGCTGGACTCGACCACCTTGAAGCCGGCGTCTTTCAAGCCGAAGGCGTTCTTGTCGATCATGCTCTGGATCAGACGGTTGCCGTCGTTACCCGGCTCGATGCCGTAGATTTTGCCGTCCAGTTCCTTTTTGAACTTGGCGATGTCGGCGAAATCCTTCAGACCTTTGTTATACAACTCTTCCGGTACGGCGAGTGTGTATTTTGCGTTTTCGAGGTTGGCGCGCAGGGTGTCCACGGTACCGGCATCGCGGTAAGGCTTGATGTCGTTTTCCATGGTCGGCATCCAGTTGCCGAGGAAAATGTCCATGTTCTTGCCGTCGGCCAGGGACTTGTAGGTCACTGGTACGGAAATCATGGTGGTTTTGGTTTTGTAGCCCAGTGCGTCAAGAACGACGCTGGTGGTGGCCGTGGTGACGGTAATGTCAGTCCAGCCGACATCGGAGAAGTTTACGGTGCTGCATTGGGCCGGTTCGGCGGCTTGCGCCAGAACCGGCAGACTAAGCATGGCGGCCAACAACAACGACGGGGAACCTTTCATGGATGGACTCCTTGGTGTTTTTTTTGGCAGTGTTCCGACTGGACCACCGCACTTATAGGTTGCGGTTGGATGGCGTTTTGGAGACAGCTCTACCACGGCGCCTTGCAATCGAGTCGATACGATCATGTACCAGTGAAAATCTGACGCCTACAGGGTGCGTCGTATCCAGTACAGGGATGGTCGCATCCAGTGTCAGTGACGTCGTTTACAGATTTTTTCAGTCCCTTTTCCCCCCTCTGCGCCGCAAAAAAACGGCGAAACATGGCGCAAAACGCACGCGGCGTTCATGGGCATGAGTGCGTCGGTGTGAGACGTCGAACGACATGACAAAAGACTGATGATGCGGCCATCTCGGCGGATTGCAGCTTGAGCGTAGCAGCTCCGCCACCGGGCGCTTTTGCGTCCGGAGTTGGCTCATCCAGGAGTTCGGCAGTAATGGCTATCAGTGTTTTCGACCTGTTCAAAATCGGCATCGGCCCTTCCAGTTCGCACACCGTGGGGCCTATGCGGGCGGCGGCGCTGTTCGTGCAAGGTTTGCGCGAGCGTGGTTTGTTGGAACAAGTGCGGCGCGTCGAAGTTCAGCTCTATGGTTCGTTGTCGGCCACCGGCATCGGTCACGGCAGCGACAACGCCGTGATCATGGGCCTGATGGGCGAGTGGCCGGATGCGATCGATCCGTCGCAAATCGGCATCCGCATCGCCACCCTGCGGGAAACCCATACGCTGCTGCTCGATGGTCGCTTGTCGGTGCCCTTCATCTGGAACAGGGACATGCGTCTGATCGACGAAAATCTGCCGTTCCATCCGAATGCCATGACCCTGATTGTTGAAGGCGATGACGGCGAACTGCACCGCGACACCTACTATTCCGTCGGTGGCGGTTTTGTTGTCGATGAGACGCAAGCCGCCAGTGGTGTGGTCGACCTGGATCGCACCGTGCTGCCGTACGATTTCTCCAGCGCGGCAGAGCTGCTGGCCCTGTGCAAAAAACATAACTTACGCGTTGCTGAATTGATGTTGGCCAACGAGAAGGTCTGGCGCAGCGAAGAAGAAATCCGCAGCGGCCTGATGACACTCTGGCGCGCCATGCAGGATTGCGTCGAGCACGGCCTCAAGCACGAAGGCATCCTGCCCGGTGGCCTGAACGTGCGCCGACGTGCAGCTAAACTGCATCGCAGTTTGCAGGAGCTGAACAAACCCAACGTGATCGGCTCGACACTGAGCGCCATGGAATGGGTCAACCTGTTTGCCCTGGCGGTCAACGAAGAAAACGCAGCGGGCGGGCGCATGGTCACGGCACCGACCAATGGTGCGGCGGGGATCATTCCGGCGGTGTTGCACTACTTTATGAAATTCAGCGAAGACGTAACCGACGTCAATGTCGTCGACTACTTCCTCGGTGCGGCTTCGGTCGGGATTCTGTGCAAGAAGAACGCTTCGATCTCCGGTGCCGAAGTCGGTTGCCAGGGCGAAGTCGGTTCGGCCTGTGCCATGGCGGCGGCGGGGCTGGCGGAAATCCTCGGCGCCTCGCCTGAGCAATTATGCAATGCGGCGGAAATCGGCCTGGAACACAACCTCGGCCTGACGTGCGACCCGGTGGGCGGTCTGGTGCAGGTGCCGTGCATCGAGCGCAACGCAATTGCGGCAGTAAAAGCGATCAACGCGGCGCAGATGGCTTTGCGTGGTGATGGGCAGCACTTCATTTCGCTGGATCGGGTGATTCGCACGATGCGCGATACCGGTGCCGATATGCATGACAAGTATAAGGAGACATCGCGGGGTGGCTTGGCGGTTAGCGCGGTTGAGTGTTGAGACCGAGGTGCCCTTATCGCCAGCAGGCTGGCTCCCACAGTAGATTTGTATCGACCACAAAATCTGTGGGAGCCAGCCTGCTGGCGATAAGGGCCAGAGCAGTCAAAACTGCGCGCTAAGTGAACATCCGATTTAAACCGCGCCACCTTTTGGCGCGTCGCTAACAGATAACTCGTCTCACCGGTGGTCGGCTCTCATCCAGGGGCCGACCGTCCGTCACCCGTGCCTGCGGTGACACTCTTCCCCGGCTGCTCGGAGCCCTGTTCCCACAAGTGCTACCGATTTGCTCACACCTGTTGGGGCAGGGCACTTGCCGCCGCTGATAGCACTTATAACCCCTACTCAGTGCGCGTCTTATATAGACACGCCGCGACGTCGTTTTCAGGAGTTATTGAATGCCCATTCAACTTTAGGCATGGCAATTGCTCTGTCATTACAAAGCCCGTCTCCCACGCGAGAACGATGGCAATAACAAGAGCCTCCGCCTGAGGCCATCACCCGCTTTGTGTGAGGAGATACCGCGATGACGTCGTTCAACTCCGGGGCCCAACCCCAGAACCGTGCGCCTCAATCCATCGGCTTTCTGCTGCTGGACAATTTCACGCTGATTTCCCTGGCTTCGGCAGTGGAACCGCTACGCATGGCTAACCAGTTGTCCGGCCGCGAGCTGTATCGCTGGACCACCCTCACCGTCGATGGCGGTCAAGTCTGGGCCAGTGACGGTCTGCAGATCACCCCTGACGCCTCCATGCACAAAGCACCACCCCTGGACACCGTGATCGTCTGCGGCGGCATCGGCATTCAACGCACGGTTACCCGAGAACACGTGTCATGGCTGCAAAGCCAGGCGCGTCAGTCCCGTCGCCTCGGCGCGGTCTGCACCGGCAGCTGGGCCCTGGCCTGTGCCGGCTTGCTGGACGGTTTCGATTGCAGCGTGCACTGGGAATGTCTGGCGGCGATGCAGGAAGCGTTTCCGCGGGTGGCCATGAGCACGCGCCTGTTCACCCTCGACCGTAACCGTTTCACCAGCTCCGGTGGCACCGCGCCGCTGGACATGATGCTGCACCTGATCAGCCGCGATCACGGCCGTGAACTGTCCGCCGCAATCTCGGAGATGTTCGTCTACGAGCGCATCCGCAACGAGCAGGATCACCAGCGCGTGCCGCTCAAGCACATGCTCGGCACCAACCAGCCGAAATTGCAGGAAATCGTTGCGCTGATGGAAGCCAACCTGGAAGAGCCGATCGACCTCGACGAACTGGCGGTGTATGTCGCCGTGTCCCGTCGTCAGCTGGAGCGGCTGTTCCAGAAATACCTGCACTGCTCGCCGTCGCGTTACTACCTGAAGCTGCGGCTGATCCGTGCGCGGCAGTTGCTCAAGCAAACGCCGATGTCGATCATCGAAGTGGCGTCGGTGTGTGGCTTCGTGTCCACGCCGCACTTCTCCAAGTGCTACCGCGAATACTTCGGCATCCCACCGCGTGACGAGCGTGTAGGGTCCAATACCACCCAGCAAGTGGCGATGATGCCGCTGCCGCAGGCCTTGGTGCTGTCGCCGTTGTCCGGGCCGTTGTCGGCGCTGAGTCAGGCGCGCAATGAGTCGACGTTCGCTAGCGTAAGGCTTTAAACCGAGGCGTCATTAAAAGATCGCTGCCGAAGGCGGCGATCTTTTGATTTTTTATCGGCCGGTATGGCTTTGCTGGTAGTCCGACAGCGCCGGCAGCAACTGCCTGTCGATGGCCTGGCGCACGGCCGGCAGGATCGTCGCGCTGCTGGTGTACATCTCCTTGACCATCTTGCGCAGTTCATACGCCCGGGTATCGTCCAGGCCCCTTACGGCGCACTCGCACGCCTGCTCGGCGGTCGCGCCACTGGGCACTTGAAACCCCAATGCCTTGAGCTGGCCCAACAGGTCTTCCTGGTCTATCAAATCGACGTGCATCATGACGCAATCCTTCTTCAGGGAACGGTGTCGTGGTTCGATTCTGGTGGGGGGGGCGGGTGTCGGCAAGGGCGATTTGTCGCAATGGCAGCATTGGCTATGAACAGGTCGTTTTCGGGCAACTTACCAGCCAAAGGAGGGGGCACACTGGACTCAGCTCGCTTCACGAAGGTTTGGTCACCCTCGCACGGCAGCTCCTCAACAGTACCCTCTGCCTCGATCCTGTCACGGCTTGATCGGGGCCTTTTTTTGGCTGGGAAACCAGGAAGTATGAGGTGTCTTGACTGACGCCATCGCGAGCAGGCTCGCTCCCACATTTGATCTGCGTCGTGCACAAATTCCCTGTGGGAGCTGGCTTGCCAGCGATGAACGATGACGCGGTCTAGCGTTGCAACACGAGAATCCGCGACAGCAACTCATCCCGGTCGACATAGCAACCCTGGAAATGCCGCGCCCCGGTGGCAGGGTCGAACGCATTGCGGGCGTGCAGGGTGCGGCGGTTGTCGAAGCACCACAGCTCACCCGGATTGAGCCGCTTCATCAACCTGAAGCGGGGTTCGCGAGTCATCGCAATGAAGCGACGGTAAGCGCGATAAAGCTTGGGCATCTGCTCCACCGACGCATCGAACGGACCGCGCAGAAAGTTCGCCATGCGGATTTCCGACACTTGCCCCAAGGCATTCAGAGCGATGATCGGCGCCAGGCACCGGTAGTCGCTGTGGCGGTCCTTGTTGCGAAACTCTACGGGGATCTCGCAGAGGCTTTTGAAGGACTCCGGATCTTCCCCACGCAACGCCTCGGCAATTGCGAAACCGTCGACAAAAATACTCTCGCCACCCTCGGCGTCGCTCACCAGGCAATGCAGGAATTGCAGCCCCGGTTGCAACTCCCGAGTCGGCAGGTCGCTGTGCAATGGCAGGTTGAAAGCGGTGTAGGCGTTGCTGTCGGCATCGGCCTTGGATTGCACGTTGAACAGCACGCCGAAATTGCTCTCGCGGATGAAGGAAATCCGCTGGGCGATCAGCTTCAACGAGCCGGGTTCGGTGGGCACGCCACGGACCTGGGTCAAACCGGTATCGCGCACGGCCAGCAGCCATTGCAGCAAGGCGTCGTTGTCGTTCATCAGTGCGTGATATTCGAATACCGGCAACTGCAAATCGCTGTGCCAAAGCCTGGCCTTGGGTTTGCCTGCCTGACGTTCGGCGCGGGATTCGTCGTCATAGGCGTGGGCGCGCAGCCAACCGGGATCGAAGCGGCTGGCGTGGCCATCCTGCCAATCCACTGACAGGCAGCCTTCAGTGTCGATGTGTACGGCGTGAGGTAGCAGATCCTGAGCCACATCGACGATTTCCAGCACTTGCTCACGGGTCACGGTGTAAACGCACTGCGGGCACGGGCAATTGTCCCGCAGCCATTGATGGTGGAAAGGGCTGACGCGGTTGTCGGCCCACTTCACCAGAACACGGTCCGCCAGCGTCTGCACGCCAGTCAGCGCGCTGATTAACGGATAGGTACGAAAGTCGGCAAAAGCAGCGGCGGTGTTCATGGCGATCTCCTTATTATTTTTTTGTCGGTAATGCGATCACTCGGCCAATGTACTCGGGGGTTGGCAGGTCCGCCTGTTCGGCGACGATGGCTTGCAGCCGGGTCAGGGACAGTTCGCTGAACGGCATCGAACGCGGCCCGGCGAGGTCCACGTGCAGCAGCATCTGCTCGTTGCCGGCGAGCGCCTTGTCGTCACCGACCAGATGCAGGCTGTGATAGAGGTGCAGGCGTTTGCTGTCGTGGGCGATGATTTGGGTGTGCACCTCGACGTCGGCGTCGAGTTTCACTTCGTGCAGGTAGTTCAGGTGCAGTTCGAGGGTGAACAGCGAGTTGCCGCTGGCTTCGCGACTGTTGCTGTCCAGGCCCAGGCGATCCATCAGGGCATCGGTGGCGTAGCTGAAAATCAGCAGGTAGAAGGCGTCGCGCAGGTGGCCGTTGTAGTCGACCCAGTCGGGGATGATTTTGGTTTGGTAAGTGGTGAGGGTGGGCATGATGAAGGTCCGCAAATAGTGACTGGAGTACTCATTTGTGGTGAGAGAGCTTGCTCCCGCTGGATTGCAAAGCAGTCCCAAAACCTCGATATGCGTCTATCAGGCTGATCGCATTCGCCGGTTCGCGACCGCTTCGCGGCCGAACGGGAGCAAGCTCCCTCGCCACAAGGGGGGCGATTACTCGCTGAACGCCATCCCGTGCTTCTCTTTGGTGGTCTTCACGGCCTCAAGCACCGCCAGCAGGCAGTCATCACGATAGCGCTCCAGCGCCGAAATGCTGTGTTTGCCCAGTTGATCGCTGGTGCCATCCACCACATCGTCGATCAGTTTGTCGGTCAATTCCGGCGCCGGGAGGTAAGTCCAGGGCAACTGCAAGGCCGGGCCAAACTGCGCCATGAAGTGGCGCATACCAGCATCACCGCCGGCCAGAGTGTAGGTCAGGAATGTGCCCATGAACGACCAGCGCAGACCGGCGCCAAAACGGATCGCATCGTCGATTTCGCCCGTGGTGGCCACGCCGTCGTTGACCAGGTGCAGCGCCTCGCGCCACAGCGCTTCGAGCAAGCGGTCGGCGATGAAACCAGGCACTTCCTTGCGCACATGCAGCGGGCGCATACCGAGGGATTCGTAGACTTTCATCGCCGCTTGCACGGCTTCGGGTGCAGTGTTTTTACCGCCGACCACTTCCACCAAGGGCAGCAGGTAAACCGGGTTGAACGGGTGTCCGACCACGCAGCGTTCCGGGTGGGTCGAGCTCTCGTAGAACTCACTCGGCAACAGGCCGGACGTGCTGGAGCCGATCAGTGCATTGGGCTTGGCCGCCGCGCTGATTTTGCTGTGCAGTTCGAGTTTCAGCTCAAGGCGTTCCGGAGCGCTTTCCTGGATAAAGTCTGCATCGCGAACGCATTCTTCGATGGTGGCGACGAAGCGCAAACGGTCCTGTGAGGCGCCGGGTGCCAGGCCTTGTTTTTCCAGCGCGTCCCAGGCGTTGGCGACACGTTTGCGCAGCGCGGCTTCGGCACCGGGCGCCGGGTCCCAGGCCACCACGTCGAGGCCGTGGGCGAGGGCGCGGGACACCCAACCGCTGCCGATGACACCGCTGCCCAGCGCGGCGAAGGTTTTGATTTCGGTGATAAAGCTCATGGCGACTTCCTGAATTTGGCTCGGAAAAAACTGTGGGAGCGAGCCTGCTCGCGATGATGTCGGTACATCCGATGCATCATTTGCGACAGATAAACCGCTATCGCGAGCAGGCTCGCTCCCACAGGGGGAAAAGGTGGTGGAATCAACCGCGCTTGGTCAGGCCCATTTTTGCCCGACCTTCAGCCGGGGTCAGGACACGGGCTCCGAGGCGACTGAGGATTTCGCTGGCGCGTTCGACCAATTGGCCGTTGGTCGCCAGAACGCCCTTGTCCAGCCACAGGTTGTCTTCCAGCCCGACCCGCACGTTGCCCCCCAGCAGCACCGCTTGCGCGGCCATCGGCATCTGCATGCGGCCGATACCAAAGCCAGCCCAGACCGCATCGGCCGGCAGGTTGTCGACCATGGCTTTCATGGTGGTGGTATCCGCCGGGGCGCCCCACGGGATGCCCAGGCACAGTTGGAACAGCGGGTTGTCGAGCAGGCCTTCCTTGATCATCTGCTTGGCAAACCACAGGTGACCGGTGTCGAAGATTTCCAGCTCGGCTTTCACGCCAAGCTCTTGGATGCGTTTGGCGCCAGCCCGCAGCTGTGCCGGAGTGGACACGTAAATGGTGTCGCCGTCGCCGAAGTTCAGGGTGCCGCAATCGAGGGTGCAGATTTCCGGCAGCAGCTCTTCGACGTGGGCCAGACGGGTCAGCGGACCGACCAGGTCGGTGTTCGGACCGAACTCCATCGGGTTCTCACCGGCGCCGATTTCCAGATCGCCGCCCATGCCGGCGGTGAGGTTGACGATGATGTCGACGTCGGCCTCGCGGATGCGTTCCATCACTTCGCGGTACAGCGCCACGTCGCGGCTGAACTTGCCGGTTTGCGGGTCGCGAACGTGGCAGTGAACCACGGTGGCACCGGCCTTGGCGGCTTCCACGGCGGCAGCGGCGATTTGTTTCGGGGTGACCGGCACATGTGGGCTCTTGGCGGTCGTGTCGCCAGCACCGGTGAGTGCGCAGGTGATGATGACGTCGTGGTTCATGAGGTGGTTTCCTTCAGGCGTGGTGGTCCCGTTCGCAGCCCTGTCGGGCTGCGAATCGGTGGTTCGGTTCAGAAAAAAGAGCGGGTTACTTACTGGTCAGTTTCAGGTTTTCAGCAGCCGGTTTGCCGTCGAAAGTGGTCACACCTTCAAGCCAGCGCTGCTTGTCTTGCGGGTGATCCTTGAGCCATTGCTTGGCCGATTCGAAAGCGTCCTTGTGATCCAGCAGCGGCTGCATCATCCGGCTCTCGTCTTCGGCGGTGAACGTCAGGTTGCTCAGCAGGCGACCGATGTTCGGGCATTGATCGGCGTACTTCGGCGCGGTGACGGTCCAGACAGTCGCCATGCCTTCGTTCGGGCCGAGGGCGTCGTCGCTGCCGGTGAGGTAAGTCATCTGCACGTTGACGTTCATCGGGTGCGGTGCCCAGCCGAAGAACACCACGGCTTCCTTGCGACGCACTGCGCGATCGACGGCGGCGAGCATGCCGGCCTCGCTGGATTCGACCAGCTGGAACTTGCCGAGGCCGAACTGGTTCTTGGTGATCATCGCCTTGATCTGGGTGTTGGCGCCCGAGCCAGGCTCGATGCCGTAGATCTTGCCGCCCAGCTCTTTTTCGAACTTGGCGATGTCGGCGAAAGTCTTCAGGCCTTTGTCGGCGAGGTAGGTCGGCACGGCCAGCGTGGCGCGGGCATCTTTTAGGCTTGGTGCTTCAAGCACCTTGACCTGGTTGGCGTCGACGAACGGGGTAATGGTCTGCGTCATCAGCGGGTTCCAGTAACCCAGGAACAGGTCCAGGCGCTGATCGCGGATCCCGGCGAAGATGATTTGCTGGGATGCGCTGGTTTGTTTGGTGCTATATCCGAGGCCGTCGAGCAATACCTGGGTCATCGCGCTGGTAGCGATAACGTCGGTCCAGTTCACCACGCCCATGCGCACATTCTGGCAAGAGGCGGGTTCGGCGGCCATGACGTTGGCGCTCAGCAAAGCGGTACCACTGAGTGCAAGAACACAGCTGCTGATCAGTCGTTTCATTCTCAGGTTCCTCGGCAGTTTCATTATTGTGGGTCCGGTCATCTTTGTGCGCCGGTGATGCCAAGTTACGCAGCTAAGCGGCCATGAAAGCGCACTGCGGCGACCAGCTCTTGCACTGCAGCGACCTGACCTCTTGAATGCCTGTTGCAACTGGCGTATCAACGTCTTCACGCTGCCCGCCCTCTTGTTACCTGCTAAGCGAGTGCGCTCCATGTCCCAGGATTTCTATTTCTTGTTGATGCCGGGTTTCTCGGCCATTGGATTTATCTCGGCCATCGAGCCACTGCGGGTCGCCAATCGTTTTCGTGGCGAGTTGTATCGCTGGCATGTGCTGAGCGCCGATGGTGGGGCGGTACTGGCCAGCAACGGCATGTCGGTCAACGCCGATGCGGCGCTTGAGCCGCTGAAAAAAGGCGCGACGTTGTTGGTGGTCGCCGGTTTCGAGCCACTGAAGTTCGCCACCCCTGCACTGGAACACTGGTTGCGCCGACTGGACAACGAAGGCGTGACCCTCGGCGCCATCGACACCGGCAGTTTCGTCCTCGCCGAAGCGGGCCTGCTCGACGGTCATCGCCTGACCCTGCATTGGGAGGCTATCGATGCCTTCAAGGAGTCCTATCCGCAGCTCAGCGTCACCCAGGAACTGTTCGAGATCGACCGTCGGCGCATCACCTCCGCCGGTGGCACCGCGTCCATCGATTTGATGCTGGATCTGATCGCCCAGGCCCACGGGCCGGAGCTGGCGATCCAGGTCAGCGAGCAATTCGTGCTTGGCCGCATCCGCCCGCGCAAAGACCACCAGCGCATGGAAGTCGCCACGCGCTACGGCATCAGCAACAAGAAGCTGGTGCATGTGATCGGGGAAATGGAGCAGCACAGCGAGCCGCCGCTGAGCACGCTGGAACTGGCGGAATCGATCAAGGTGACGCGTCGGCAACTGGAGCGCCTGTTCCGGTTGCACCTGAACGACACACCGAGCAATTTCTATTTGCGATTAAGGCTGGAAAAGGCCCGGCAATTGCTGCGGCAGACCGACATGAGCGTGCTGGAAGTGAGCATTGCCTGCGGGTTTGAATCGCCGTCGTATTTCACTCGTAGCTATCGGGCGAAGTATGAGCGTTGTCCGAGAGAAGACCGGCGTACCGCAAAAGCATGAACACCCGAACACCCTGTGGGAGCCAGCCAGCCAGCCAGCCAGCCTGCTGGCGATAGCGGTGTGTCAGACACATAAATGTCGATTGATACACGGCCATCGCCAGCAGGCTGGCTCCCACAGTTGATTTGCTCTGTCAGGACGATCGGTTACTTCTTCAAAAGTGCCGAGCACGCCGCCTTGTACGCCTCATGCTGATACTTGTTCAGCGTCCCCGGCAGTTCGAAATTGTGCTTTTTAGCCTGGGCATTGATGGTCTGTGGCGACAGCAGGGCTACCTCGCAATTTTCCAGCAACTGGAGAACCCCTTCGATCTTGAAGGTAGTCGGCCCACCGGCGAACTCACCTTTCTTGCTGCGCTTCTTGATCGCGATGCGGTCGATGGAGTTTTCGCGGACAAACGAAGCGACCTGAGCGGCGAACACTTTGACGTTGGCCGCTTCGTCGTCATCGTCGAGGGCGATTTTCTTGGTGGCCAGGGCGACGTGACTCAAATTCGTACCGTCGAGAGACGCCACGGCGATGATCGCTTCGCTGCCTTTGATTTCGATGCCGCAGACTTTCATGTTGGATCCCTTAGCTGGCTGATGGCGTGCAGCTTACAGCTCAAGTTGGCTGACGATGGCATCAGTCCTGCCCAATCGACTCCAAAAACTCCGACCGCTCATCACTCATCCGCGCCACGCAATCGTTCTGCGCCATGGTGAACGCCTTGCTGCCGGTTGTCGCCGGGAAGGCTTCCACGGCGCAGTCGGCGTCGCGGGTTTTCAGCCATTGGGCTTGGGCGGCTTTGATTTTGGCGCTGATGTCGGCCAATTGCGTCGGGTTCTTGCCGTAGAGCGACTGCATGCGCTCGTTCAGGCTTTTGAGGTTTTCGCTCAGCAGGTCTTCGGCGGTGGTTTTGCTGAAGGCCGAGCATTCCAGGGTCTGGACGTCGTTTTCGACTTTGTCGCAGGGGTTGTCGTCGGACTCCTCCGCTGCGTGTACGCCGGTCGCAATCAGTGCCAAAGCCAGAAGGATGGATTTCATTCAGGTCGCCGCTCTATTCCAGTGATGGGGCGAATTCTGGCCCAACCGGACGGCCTTGAACAGGTCGCCAATAGTGCCTGGCGACGACCCTTTGTCGCGGATTGACGCTTTCGGCAATTCCCCTGTCGTTTTTGCACCCGGCTGCCCCTGCACCGAGGCATATGCTGGCCCCAAAGCGCCGGCAGACGATTCGGCGCATGAATCGCCAATAAGGGGACGCCTGATGAGCCCAGCCGAATTACACGCCGACAGCATCGTTATCGACGGTCTGATCATTGCCAAATGGAACCGCGAGCTGTTCGAAGACATGCGCAAGGGCGGTTTGACTGCAGCCAACTGCACCGTGTCGGTGTGGGAGGGCTTTCAGGCCACCGTCAATAACATCGCCGCCAGCCAGAAGCTGATCCGCGAGAACAGCGACCTGGTGATTCCGGTACGCACCACCGCCGACATCCGTAAAGCCAAGGAACAGGGCAAGACCGGCATTCTCTTCGGCTTTCAGAATGCCCACGCCTTTGAAGACCAGATCGGCTATGTCGAAGTCTTCAAGCAGCTTGGCGTCGGTATCGTGCAGATGTGCTACAACACCCAGAACCTGGTCGGCACCGGGTGCTACGAGCGTGACGGCGGCCTGTCGGGCTTCGGTCGCGAAATCGTTGCCGAGATGAACCGCGTTGGCGTGATGTGCGACCTGTCTCACGTCGGCTCCAAGACTTCCGAAGAAGTCATCCTCGAATCGAAAAAACCGGTCTGCTACTCCCACTGCCTGCCATCGGGCCTGAAAATTCACCCGCGCAACAAATCCGATGAAGAACTGAAATTCATCGCCGACCACGGTGGTTTCGTCGGCGTGACCATGTTCGCGCCGTTCCTGGCCAAGGGCATCGATTCGACCATCGACGACTACGCCGAAGCCATCGAATACACCATGAACATCGTCGGCGAAGACGCCATCGGCATCGGCACCGACTTCACCCAGGGTCACGGTCAGGACTTCTTCGAATACCTGACCCACGACAAGGGCTACGCCCGCCGCCTGACCAGCTTCGGCAAGATCATCAACCCGCTGGGCATCCGCACCGTCGGCGAGTTCCCGAACCTGACCGAAACCTTGCTCAAGCGCGGCCATTCCGAACGCGTGGTGCGCAAGATCATGGGCGAGAACTGGGTAAGCGTCCTCAAAGACGTCTGGGGCGAATAAGCCGCCGCACTTCTGAATCCTTTCCTGCGGCCGTCCGCGCCGCAGGCAACACAACGAATTTTCTGGAGTTAAGTTTCCATGGCCAAGATCGCCCCGCAATTGCCTATCGAAGTCGACAGCGAAACCGGTGTCTGGACCTCCGACGCCCTGCCGATGCTGTACGTACCGCGCCATTTCTTCGTCAACAATCACATGGGCATCGAGGAAGTGCTGGGTGCCGACGCCTACGCCGAGATCCTCTACAAGGCCGGCTACAAGTCCGCCTGGCACTGGTGTGAAAAAGAAGCTGAATGCCACGGCCTGGAAGGCGTCGCGGTGTTCGAGCACTACATGAAGCGCCTGTCGCAGCGCGGCTGGGGCCTGTTCAATATCCAGGACATCGACCTCGACAAAGGCACCGCCAGCGTCAAGCTCGAACACTCGGCGTTCGTCTACGTGTACGGCAAGGTCGGGCGCAAGGTCGACTACATGTTCACCGGCTGGTTTGCCGGTGCGATGGATCAGATCCTCGCCGCTCGCGGCAGCCAGATCCGCACCGTGGCCGAGCAAGTCTACGGTGGCTCCGAAGAGGGCCACGAAGACGGCTTGTTCATCGTCAAGCCGTTGTAAGTCGAGGAACCCGCCATGGCTTTCGAAGCAATGTTCCAGCCGATCCAGATCGGCAAACTGACCATCCGCAACCGCGTGCTCAGCACCGCGCACGCCGAGGTCTATGCGACCGACGGCGGCATGACCACCGACCGGTACGTCAAGTATTACGAAGAGAAGGCCAAGGGCGGGATCGGCCTGGCGATCTGCGGCGGTTCGTCCGTCGTGGCGATCGACAGCCCGCAGGAGTGGTGGAGCTCGGTGAACTTGTCCACCGACCGCATCATCCCGCATTTCCAGAATCTGGCCGACGCCATGCACAAGCACGGCGCCAAGATCATGATCCAGATTACCCACATGGGCCGTCGCTCGCGTTGGGACGGTTTCAACTGGCCGACCCTGATGTCGCCATCAGGCGTTCGCGAGCCGGTGCACCGTGCGACCTGTAAAACCATCGAGCCGGAAGAAATCTGGCGGGTGATCGGCAACTACGCGCAAGCCGCGCGCCGTGCCAAGGCCGGTGGCCTGGATGGCGTGGAACTGTCGGCGGTGCACCAGCACATGATCGACCAGTTCTGGAGCCCGCGGGTCAACAAGCGTACCGACGAATGGGGCGGCAGCTTTGAGGGCCGCATGAAGTTCGGCCTGGAAGTCTTGAAGGCCGTGCGCGCCGAAGTCGGTGACGACTTCTGCGTGGGCATGCGTATCTGTGGTGACGAGTTCCACCCGGATGGTCTGTCCCACGAGGACATGAAGCAGATCGCCAAGTATTACGACGACACCGGCATGCTTGATTTCATTGGTGTCGTGGGCTCGGGTTGCGACACTCACAACACCCTGGCCAACGTGATCCCCAACATGAGTTACCCGCCGGAGCCGTTCCTGCACCTGGCCGCCGGTATCAAGGAAGTGGTCAAGGTTCCGGTGCTGCACGCACAGAACATCAAGGACCCGAACCAGGCCACCCGTATTCTGGAAGGCGGTTACGTCGACATGGTCGGCATGACCCGCGCGCACATTGCCGACCCGCACCTGATCGCCAAGATCAAGATGGGCCAGATCGACCAGATCAAGCAGTGCGTCGGCGCCAACTACTGCATCGACCGTCAGTATCAAGGCCTGGATGTGTTGTGCATCCAGAACGCGGCGACCTCCCGTGAATACATGGGCCTGCCGCACATCATCGAGAAAACCACTGGTGTGAAACGCAAAGTGGTGGTGGTCGGCGCCGGTCCTGCGGGGATGGAAGCCGCTCGCGTTGCCGCCGAACGTGGTCACGACGTAACGCTGTTCGAGAAGAAAGAATTCATCGGCGGGCAAATCACTACAGCGTCGAAAGCGCCGCAACGGGATCAGATCGCCGGTATCACCCGCTGGTATCAGCTGGAACTGGCGCGGCTGAAAGTCGACCTGCGCCTGGGCACCGCGGCGGATGCGCCGACCATCATGGACCTGCGTCCGGACGTGGTGGTGCTGGCCGTCGGCGGTCATCCGTTCATCGAACAGAACGAACACTGGGGCGCGGCTGAAGGCCTGGTGGTCAGCAGCTGGGACGTGCTCGACGGCAAGGTGGCGCCGGGCAAGAACGTGCTGGTGTACGACACCATCTGCGAATTCACCGGCATGTCGACCGCCGACTTCATTGCGGACAAGGGCAGCCAGGTCGAGATCGTCACCGACGACATCAAGCCGGGCGTCGCCATCGGTGGTACGTCGTTCCCGACTTACTACCGCAGCATGTACCCGAAAGAAGTGATCATGACCGGCGACATGATGCTGGAGAAGGTCTACCGCGAAGGCGACAAGCTGGTGGCGGTGCTGGAAAACGAATACACCGGCGCCAAAGAGGAGCGGGTGGTGGACCAGGTGGTGATCGAGAACGGCGTGCGTCCGGACGAGGAGATCTACTACGCGATGAAGGAAGGCTCGCGCAACAAGGGCCAGATCGACGTCGAAGCCTTGTTCGCGATCAAGCCGCAGCCTTGCCTGGAGCAGAGCGGCGACGGCTACTTGTTGTTCCGCATCGGCGACTGCGTGGCCCAGCGGAACGTGCATGCGGCGATCTATGACGCGCTGCGGTTGTGCAAAGACTTCTAAAGGCTTGCACATGACCCTGTGGGAGGGGGCTTGCTCGCGAATGCATTCTGTCAGTCACACATGAATTGACTGACCCATCGCTTTCGCGAGCAAGCCCGCTCCCACAGGAACCGAGTAAGGCATCTCGACCTGCAAGACCCGAGGTCTTGGGAGCAACACCTATGTTGAACACCCTTCTTCCAATCCTGTTGTTCGCAGCCCTGGGCCTTGGCGTCCTTGGCGCGTTGCGGCGGGTAGCCATGTGGCGCCGGGGCCGGGCCTCGAAGGTCGACCTGATCGGCGGCTTGTTCGCCATGCCCAAGCGTTACATGGTCGACCTGCACCACGTGGTGGCGCGGGACAAATACATCGCCAACACCCACGTTGCCACGGCTGGCGGCGCGGTGGCGTCCATCGTGCTGGCGATTCTGGTGCACGGTTTCGGTTTGCATAACCGCATCCTCGGTTATGCACTGTTGCTGATGTCGGCGGTGATGTTTGTCGGCGC
Source organism: Pseudomonas sp. NFX224 (assembly GCF_048565165.1). Classification (NCBI taxonomy): domain Bacteria; kingdom Pseudomonadati; phylum Pseudomonadota; class Gammaproteobacteria; order Pseudomonadales; family Pseudomonadaceae; genus Pseudomonas; species Pseudomonas sp. NFX224. Next base: position 3,516,473 of record NZ_CP183416.1, read on the forward strand.
GATCTTCGTTTACCTGCGCCGACGTAACCCGCCTTCACGGCTGTCGAAAGGCCCGTGGATGCGCCTGCCGAAAAGCCTGTTGGCGTTCTCGGCGTCGTTCTTCCTGTTGACCCTGCCGGTGGCCGGGATCCTCCCGGAAAACTTCGGCGGCTGGCTGTTGGCGGCGATTCTCGGGGTTGGCGTGTTGTGGGGCGTGTCGGAATTGTTCTTCGGCATGACCTGGGGCGGGCCGATGAAGCACGCCTTCGCCGGTGCGTTGCACCTGGCTTGGCACCGCCGCGCCGAACGCTTCGGTGGCGGTCGTTCCACGGGCCTCAAGCCTCTGGACTTGAACGACCCGACCGCGCCGCTGGGTGTGGAAAAACCCAAGGATTTCACCTGGAACCAGTTGCTCGGCTTCGACGCCTGCGTGCAGTGCGGTAAATGCGAAGCCGCGTGCCCGGCGTTCGCCGCCGGCCAGCCGCTGAACCCGAAAAAACTGATTCAGGACATGGTCGTCGGCCTGGCCGGTGGCACTGACGCCAAGTTCGCCGGCAGCCCGTATCCTGGCAAACCGATTGGCGAACACGCCGGCAATCCGCATCAACCGATCGTCAACGGTCTGGTCGACGCCGAAACCCTGTGGTCGTGCACCACTTGCCGCGCCTGTGTCGAGGAATGCCCGATGATGATCGAGCACGTCGATGCCATCGTCGACATGCGTCGCCACCTGACCCTGGAAAAAGGCGCAACCCCGAACAAGGGCGCGGAAGTCCTGGAAAACCTGATCGCCACTGACAACCCGGGCGGCTTTGCTCCAGGCGGACGGATGAACTGGGCGGCGGACTTGAACCTCAATCTGATGAGCGAGAAGAAAACCACTGACGTGCTGTTCTGGGTTGGCGACGGTGCCTTCGACATGCGCAACCAGCGCACCTTGCGCGCATTCGTCAAAGTGCTGAAAGCAGCGAAAATCGACTTCGCCGTGCTCGGCCTCGAAGAGCGTGACAGCGGTGACGTGGCCCGACGCCTGGGTGACGAAGCGACCTTCCAGTTGCTGGCCAAGCGCAACATCCAGACCCTGGCCAAATACAGCTTCAACCGCATCGTCACTTGCGATCCGCACAGCTTCCACGTGCTGAAAAACGAATATGGTGCCTTCGACGGCAACTACCTCGTGCAGCACCACAGCACCTACATGGCGGAAATCATCGATGCTGGCGCGCTGAACCTCGGTCAGCATAAAGGCGACAGCGTGACCTATCACGACCCGTGCTACCTCGGCCGCTACAACGGCGAATACGAGGCACCGCGTCAGGTCCTGCGTGCGCTGGGGATTGAAGTCAAAGAGATGCAACGTTCCGGTTTCCGCTCGCGCTGCTGCGGCGGTGGTGGCGGCGCACCGATCACCGACATACCGGGCAAGCAGCGGATTCCCGACATGCGCATGGAAGACATCCGCGAGACGGGCGCCGAGCTGGTGGCCGTGGGTTGCCCGCAGTGCACGGCGATGCTCGAAGGCGTGGTCGAACCGCGGCCGCTGATCAAGGACATCGCCGAACTGGTGGCCGACGCATTGCTTGAAGACGAAGCATCCAAGCCGTCGACACCGGCCAAACGTGAACCTGCGGAGGTGCATTGATGAGCGACATTATCCGCCGCGACCCCCGTGCCGAATGGATCGCCCGTAATCGTCTGCACCCGTTGCACGCGGCCATGCAACCGGCGCAGCACAGCTGGATGGGGCCAAACGGCGTCATCCGCAAGAACCTGCACGGCATCGGTTTTATCGGCCCCAACGGCATCAAGCGCATTGACCGCAGCGGCGCTCAGCAGGGCGGGACAGCCAAGCGTTCCGCCGCCGTTGAGGTGCAATTGCCGTTGCATCAAGTGCCAGCACCGGCGTTCTACATTTGCGTGGTGCCGGACATGGTCGGTGGCCGCTTGGGCAGCCACGATCGCGACCTGCTGGGCCTGGCTCATCAACTGGCCGGCAAGGACGGTGCGGTGCTGGCCGTGGTCTTCGGTGAACACAAGGAAAGTGCATTCGCCACCGCCGGCGTCGATCGCTTACTGGTGCTCGAAGGCGAAGAATTCAGCGGTTATGCACCCGAGCAACGTGTCCAGGGCCTTCGGGCTGTGGATAACCAGTTCAACCCGCGTCACTGGCTGTTGCCGGACAGCCGCAGCGGTGGCGGCGAATTGGGTCGGCGCTTCGCTGCGGCACTGGGCGAACGCCCGGCCACGCGGGTCTGGCAGGTCAAGGATCAGGAATGCATCGGTCGCGCTGGCGCCGGTCTGCAGGATTTGGCTCGCCCGGTGGCGCGCTTGATTCTGGCCGCCGTCGAATGTGCCGAACCGGTCAGCGAAACCCGTCACGAAGCGTTGCCGGTGGAGTTATCCACAACCGTCGCGCGCAGTCTCTCGCGCATCGAGGATCTGGGCGCGGTGGCGGTGGACCCGGCGGCGATTCCGATGGCCGAAGCCGAGTTCATCTTCTCCGGCGGCAACGGGGTCAAGGACTGGGATTTGTTCCACCAGACGGCTGCGGCCCTCGGCGCCACCGAAGGTGCGTCGCGGGTGGCGGTGGACGATGGTTTCATGGCTCGCGACCGTCAGGTCGGTGCATCGGGGACTTGGGTCACCGCACGGGTCTACGTGGCGGTGGGGATTTCCGGGGCGATCCAGCACCTGCAAGGCATCGGTGCCTGCGACAAGGTGCTGGCGATCAACCTCGATCCTGGCTGCGACATGATCAAACGTGCCGACCTGTCGGTGATCGGCGAGAGCGCTGAGATTCTTCGAGCCTTGATCGCGGCGGTAGAGGCTTACCGCAACGACGCCAAGCGCGATGCGGCTTAAGGGAAGGAAAGGGTTATGAGCACGAAAATCATCAGCCTGGTGTCCATCGGCGCCCACCCGACTTCCGGTCGGCCACGTCGCGCGGAGCAGGATGCGCGGGCGGTGGAACTGGGTCTGCAACTGGCTGGGGATCACTTGCAGGTGCTGCATGCTGGCGACGTCGCCGAGCCGGCACTGCGTGCCTATTTGGGCATGGGGCTTGAACAACTTCACGTGCTGGAGCAACCGCAAGGCGCCGACGCGCTGCCGGCGTTGACCGCGTATTTGCGAGATGCCGGAGCACAAGTGGTGCTGACCGGCAGTCAGGCGGAAACCGGTGAAGGCTCGGGCATGTTGCCGTTTCTGCTGGCGGAAAACCTCGGTTGGCCGCTGGTGGTGGGGCTGGCGCAGGTCGAATCCATCGACGGTGGTTCGGCGCTGGTGCTGCAAGCCTTGCCCCGTGGCCAGCGGCGTCGTTTGAAAGTGCGGCTGCCGTTTCTGGCGACTGTGGATAACGCCGCGCCGAAGCCTCGGCAGAGTGCCTACGGTCCGGCCCGACGCGGGGTGTTGCAGGCTGATGATGTGGAAGTCATCGACGATGAGCTGTTGGCGGTGGCGACCTTGCAACCCGCCAAGCCACGACCGAAACGTTTGAAGGTGATCAAGGCCAAGAGCGGCGCCGATCGCATGAAAGCCGCAACGGCGAAAGCCAGTGGCGGAGGCGGACAGGTGCTCAAGGGCGTCACGGCGCAAGCCGGGGCGGAGGCGATTCTCAAGTTGTTGATTGAAGAAGGCGTTGTCCGTTAGGTCGGCGCCGTAACCCGCAACAAGCGGACATATAACCGTGCCCACGGTGCGTTGTCCTGCCCCAGGCGCTCAGGTTAAAACGGCGCCTCATGCACCCAGGAGTTCAATTAAATGGACGTTGTGTTTCGTTCAGCTGTGCGCACCGATGCGCGTGAAATTGCCCGTTTGTTCCAGATCTCGTCAGAGGGCGCTTCGGATTACATCTGGAGCCAGTTGGCCGAACCCGGTCAGGACCTGCTGGAGGTCGGCGCGATTCGATACGCCCGTGACGACGTCGATTTCTCTTACCAGAATTGCCTGATCGCCGAGTCCGAAGGCGAGGTCATCGGCATGCTGCACAGCTACATGATGCGCCACGATCCTGAGGCCGTGCCAACCACCGACCCGGTGCTGGCGCCGTACGCCGACATGGAAGTCCCCGACACGCTCTACATTTCCAGCCTTGCCCTGCACGAGGGCTGGCGCAACCGCGGCCTTGGCGTGCAATTTCTCGCCCATGCCCAGGAACGCGCCAACCATCTGGGACTCAAGGGCTTGAGCCTGATCGACTATGCGGCCAACACCGGCGCCCGACGTTTTTATGAACGGCACGGCTTCGCAATCATCAAGACCTGCCAGGTCGCACCTCATCCAATGATCCGCGTCACCGGTGACGCCTATCTTATGCACAGGCCCTGATCCCGCTTCAGGAACTGCAAACACAACGTTATCCACAATCTCTCGGCTCGCCTGCCGGTGAGCTACAGTTTTCTGTGCGCTGTTTAAGGGTGCAGCACGGTTCCGGGATCTCAGACATTCAGCGCTTGATCATAAAACTCCGGTTTATGAATGGGTTGAATATGAAGGCTGTCTGTCGGTCTTTGATGCTCTTTGCAAGCGCCATGTGCGTGTCTTCGGGATTGATGTCAGCCTCCCGGACGGAAGCGCCTGAGCAGGATTTTGATCGGTGGCTGGTGTCAGAGGCAGGGCAGAAAGCCTCGTTGGCACAGATACGCCAACGCTGTGAGCAAGTACAGGACGCGGGCAACAACCTCAATTGCTCCGTGTCGGTTGTTACCCGGATGTTCGAACTCAAAGCGGCCAATCAGCTTCCGGACTACTTCGTGGCAACCCAGCGCAAACACGCTCGGGCAATCCAAGCCAATACCGAGTTGAAACTGCTGTTTTCCATGTTCGGCAGCGAATCGCTGTCGACGCTGAGAACGACCGGCGATTTCTCGGTGAAAAAAAACCGGCAGCGTGAAGTGCTGACGATTCATCCGTATTCCAGCGAACATTTCGTCTCCGACGAGGTGCTGCCGTTCATCGACGTTAAATCGGCAAACGGCCACTCGGTACGATTCATTGTCGATACCGGTGCCCCGCAAACCCGCATCAATTACGCCACTGCCAAGCTGTTGGGGATCAGGTTACTGACCGACTCCCACTACGCCTACAGCACGTTTTATGGCGAGCGCGACCTGTCCGCCAAACTTGGCGTCCTTGACTCCTTGAGCATCGGCGCAAGTGAGTTCAGGAACGTCCTGGTGTTTGTCAGTGATCGCGACAACTTGCTGGGGCTCGATCTGATCAGCAAGCTCGGGCCGCTGAAAATCACCCGCAAGACCCTGGAACTCAACCCCGCGCGTGCCGTGCGATGCGATTCGCCGATTACCTATACCCGCCTGGACATCAATCAACGGCTGACGATCCCCGCGAGGCTGGACAACCGGGCCACGTTCGCGATTGTCGATACCGGCAATGTCGATTACCTGACCTCGGCTGCGCCGGGTGCTCAGGTCAATGTCGTCACGTCGATGACCCCTGGCAACTCACCGGCCAACGCTGGCAATCAGCATTACCAGACCTTCAAAGGCGTGTTGAAGTTGCCGGGCAACACCTTGGCGCTTACCTACAAGTATTACCCGGGGTTCACCATTCCTCCGTCCATGTTGCTTGGGCAATACGTGCCATCGATCTTGCTGGGGTGGCGTGCGTTCGACGACTTCGAGTTGAATCTGGATATCGAGGCGGGGCGGTCGTGTTTTAACAAGGTTTGACCCGGTTTACCCACAATCCCTGTTGGCGCTTCTGTGGATAACATGTTTGCCCCTTGCTGCAGCCCATGTGAATCGGGGGGGGCAGCCGCTAGATCAAAAAATAATCAGCTTAACTTCCGGTTTTACAAAGCTTTTTCCAGAGAATTAGTCCACACAGGGATCAAGAGTTGCCCCCAATCTCTGTTGGTGCTTCTGTGGATAAGATGTTTGCTGTCGTCTACAGGCCAGAAAGGGCAAGGGTTACACGTGGTTGGTCAATAAATAACCAAACCATCACTTTTACCTGTCATTGATCGCTTGAAGCCTGGAAATAGGCACCTTTCCGGTGGTTTTCCACAGTCATCTCGGTTTGTGTGCAAGTTGCCCACAAAGTCTGTTGGTGCTTCTGTGGATAAGGTGTTCGCTATCCGCTGTAGGGCACGTAAATCCTGAGTTGTGAGTGCTAGATCAAAATATGACCAGCGGTTGGACACATACAATTTTTTGGATAAGCCATGGTTTTTATTCAGTTTCTGCGAAAAAACGCCCGCGCTTTGCCGCAGTTGTCCCCATTGACTGTGCATGGGCTGTGGACAACCTCTCAGAAAGACGGGGTGGTGTGTTTTGAAAGCTTGAAATTTCGTTGGGGTATGGAAGGTGTTAAGGCGCTTTAAGTTTTCGGTTGGGGCTGTTTGTAGTGCTCTAGTTAATGTAATTCCGTGCAATAAGCTCCTCTATGGATCTGTCATTTCTACTAGGTTTTCAATGTGTTTTTGTGCGTTATGTTAGCGGTTCATAAACGGAAAGGAAGTTTGATTGTGAATGGCGATATAGAGGCGGAAGTGGTCGAGCTCGGCGTAATGCCGACTTATAGTTTGAATAGCTGGATGAAAGACCTTCATCCTTTGATTAAGTCATTAAAGCTTGGGAAGCTGAGTTTGGCGGGAGCACACAATGCGGGAATGGATAAAAAAGCAAGTTACTCGAATTCTTATATTACATGTCAGGATGATAGTTTTCATTATCAATTGAATTCTGGCGTGAGGGCACTTGATATAAGGCTGCGGTGGTTTCATGGCTACGGCGCCGACAACGTCAACAGAGGTTTGATTTGTGATCATGACCTGACGTCAGGTAGGACATTCGCAAACCTGCTTAATGATGTAGACCGTTTCCATGAGGCCAATCCAGGCGAAATTATTATTCTCGCTTTTCATCAAATTGAGCCGAATTCAAGCAACAATCCAGTTCCTTATGCTGCCATTCATGCGCACTTTATGCGGCACTACACCGGTAAAATGTTGCCTCGTTCTGCAGTCGCACTTACGCTCGAACAAATTAAAGTCCAATACCCTGGTCCACGTTTTATTGTTGCGGTGCCCAGTGAAGTATGTGGAGACAGTCGTGACAATACCTATTTTTGGAATAAAATCCAGCACAAGTGGGCGGGAAGTGGGTTGGTAAGTTCTGAAAGGCTGTTCAGTTTCATTGGTGGTGTAATGATGGCTCCGCCTGTTTCAGATGTGCCTTGGTCACTATCTGCAACTACCTACGGCATCCTTGGTCCGGGTGATATTGTCGATCAATTACGCAATCGCTTTCCAGCGGGTGGTGACTGGCAGCGTAAAAGTAGCATCATCAATTTTGATTGGTGCGCACGTTCGGGTGCGGCGATGATTCGGCAATGTATTGAAAGTAATGTGTTTAAAACAAATTTGTTGGCGATTACAAGTCCTTTAGCGGGAGCGACCTATTTTAACGGAGCCTCTTCCGTGAAGGGGGCGGGGATGCCAGGGGCAACAATTACGCTGTACGACACGGGTGCAGGCTGGTATGACGCAGGGCGGGTGAGCGCTGAAGGCGTTTGGGAAGCAAGACTTGATTTGCATCCGGTAAGTAACCATCCCTTGAAGGCCAGGCAGAAGTTCAATGGTGTGGAATCTGACTGGTCAGAGGCCGTAATTTTTAATGTCGTGTCGCATATCCCGGTGCCTAAGGTCCTTATGCCAGTCCACGGATTAGAGGTGAGGGATGTCAGACCGTTGATCTTTGGGGATAATGGAGTGCCGGGAGCAACGGTTCGCTTTTATGAGGCAGGATCGGGTGTTGTTCTCTATGGCACTGCCGTCGTTGGACTGGATGGAAAATGGGGCAGTGAGACAACTGTAGCATTGCCGGCAGGACAGTTTTCGTTAACGTGTGATCAGTTTGGTAGTGGATGGCAGTCCGATTATTCGGTGGTAACTAAATTTACGGTTAATCCTCCACGCCCTCAAATTAACGTTGCTGTTGAGCTTTGACTCGATGGCGGTAAATTATAAGACTGACGTCAGTCGGGGGGCATCCAGTTGTTGTTAAGCATGTTATTCGAATGGCAAGCATGAAGGGAGCACTTCACTGCATGGCACTCGGTTCAAGTATTTTGTGAAGGTATATGTTCTATTGGATGAGGCGTGGTTGATAAGTTATCCACAGACGCGTCTGCATCACCGTCGCTGAGACCTGAGAAGGTCTCAGCGAACTTTGACTTAACCGCTAACCGGAACACCCTTGAGATACGGCGCAGGCTCGGCCCCCAGATTGCTCAGCAAACGCTCGCTGTACCAATCCACAAAATTCACCACACCGAACTCATAGGTCTTGGAGTAAGGCCCTGGTTGGTAGGCGGTGGAGTTGATCCCGCGCTGGTTCTCTTCGGCCAGGCGACGGTCCTGGTCGTTGGTGGCGTCCCACACCTGGCGCATGCGGTCGACGTCGTAGTCCACGCCTTCGACAGCGTCCTTGTGCACGATCCACTTGGTGGTGACCATGGTTTCCTGGGCGCTGATCGGCCACACGGTGAACACGATGATGTGGTCGCCCATGCAGTGGTTCCAGGAGTGCGGCAGGTGCAGGATGCGCATCGAGCCCAGGTCCGGGTTCTTGATGCGGCCCATGAGTTTCTGGCAGCCCTGTTTGCCGTCCAGGGTCATCGACACGGTGCCCTTGAGCAGCGGCATGCGCACGATGCGGTTACGCAGGCCAAAGCTGGCGTGGGCGTAAGGAATCTTCTCGGCTTCCCACGCAGCGGCGGAAGCGGCGACGTGGTCCTTGAACGCCTGGTCGGCGCGCGGGTCGGTGACGTCGTCCCACTCCAGCAGGGTTTTCAGCAGTTCCGGGTGCGACGCGTTGCAGTGGTAGCACTCGCGGTTGTTTTCCAGCACCAGTTTCCAGTTGGCCTTTTCCATCAAGGTGGTGGTGATCGCCACCTTGGTGTTTTCCATGTCGTACGGTTCCATGTAATGGCTGAGCGTCGACAGGAAGTCATCGATGGCCGGCGGATTCTCCGCCAGGCTGATGAAAATGTAGCCGCCGGCGGTCTTCACGTTTACCGGTTTGAGGCCGTACTGCTTCATGTCGAAGTCGGCGCCCATTTCAGTGCCGGCGAACAGCAGGCGACCGTCGAGCTCGTAAGTCCACTGGTGGTAATGGCAGACCAGTTTGGCAACCTTGCCTTTTTCACTGGTGCACAGGCGCGAGCCACGGTGGCGGCAGACGTTGTGGAACGCATGCACCACACCTTCGGCGCCGCGAATCACGATGATCGGGTTCTTGCCCACTTGCAGGGTCAGGTAGTTGCCCTTGGTTGGGATTTCGCAGGTCATGCCGGCGATCAACCACTCTTTCTGAAAGATTTCCTGCATGTCGATATCAAACAGGCGCTCGTCCGAGTAAAACGGCTGCGGCAGCGAGAACGTACGCTCGCGCTCTTGCAGCATTTGCGCGGTGGCCTTGCGTGCGGGTTCCAGCGGATCGCCCAGGCTCAGGGTAGTAGTGACGTCCATCGTTTAATCCTCAAGGCCATTCTGTGTGGCCGGCGAAAGTGGCTAATCAGGTTTGCTACGCAAGGTGTAAAAAAACTGTCGTTGTGTGGAGCGAGTGTGGGGCCGGCGCTGGCCAGAACCTTATCCATGGGCGACATGATGCAATCTGTTCCCGACGCGCAACCCCCGGTCGTTGCGGGCTGGTCGCGATAAGCATGTGAATGTCGCAGATAGGTAAATGGGCGGTTCGCGCTATACGCAGAATCGCCAACATGAAGGCCGACAGTCGGCCGTGGAGATCAGCATGTCCAACAGCTTCCTGAACCCGGTAACCACCCAGACCTGGGCCAATGGTCGACACATCGTCCGTTGCGTCAAAGTCATCCAGGAAACCTGGGATGTGCGCACCTTCTGTTTCATGGCCGACCAGCCGATCCTGTTCTTCTTCAAGCCTGGGCAATTCGTCACCCTGGAGCTGGAAATCGAAGGCCTGCCGATCATGCGCTCGTACACCATCTCCAGCTCGCCGTCGGTACCGTACAGCTTTTCGGTGACCATCAAGCGCGTGCCGGGCGGCAAGGTCTCCAACTGGTTGCACGACACCCTGCACGAAGGCCAGGAGCTGGCGGTACACGGCCCGGTCGGGCTGTTCAATGCCATGGACTTCACCGCGCCAAAGGTGCTTTACCTCAGCGGCGGTGTCGGTATCACACCGGTCATGTCCATGGCGCGCTGGTTCTACGACACCAACGCCAATGTCGACATGGTGTTTATCCACAGCGCCCGTTCGCCGAAGGACATCATTTATCATCGCGAACTGGAACACATGGCATCGCGGATCGAAAACTTCAGCCTGCACCTGATTTGCGAGAAGCATGGCATGGGTGAGCCCTGGGCCGGTTATCGCGGTTATCTCAACCAGCGAATGCTCGAATTGATGGCACCTGACTTTCTTGAGCGCGAAGTGTTCTGCTGCGGCCCGACGCCGTACATGAATGCGGTCAAGCGCTTGCTGGAAGCCGCGGGCTTCGACATGTCGCGTTATCACGAAGAATCCTTCGGCGCGACCCCGCCAGAAGCGCGCGCCGATGCAGTGGAACACGCCGAGCAGGCGGCCGACGCACCGGAACCCGACGTGGCGGATCTGCATCAGGTGGAATTCACCGCGTCAGGGAAAAGCATTCGCGTTGCGCCGGGCGAAACCGTTCACGCAGCAGCAGCGAAGGCTGGCTTGCTGATCCCGAAAGCCTGCGGCATGGGCATTTGCGGCACCTGCAAGGTATTGAAACTGGGCGGCGAAGTGGAGATGGAGCACAACGGCGGGATCACCGAAGAAGACGAAGCCGAAGGGTACATTCTGTCGTGCTGCAGTGTGCCGAAGGGGGATGTGCGGATCGAGTTTTGATGATTGCGCAATAATCCCTGTAGGCGCTCGCGATGGACGTCAACGATAACGCTGGCAACCTGACACTCCGTGGTGTTCTCAGGTTCATCGCGAGCAGGCTCGCTCCTACAGGGGAGGGTGTTTAGTCGATAAACAAGTCGGTCATCAACTTGTCGTTGCTGTCCGGCACGAACCGATAGTGCTCGAACTCCGTTACTCCGCTTTCTCGCAAAATCTCCTCATCAATCAACAAGCGCCCGGTCAGGCTGCGCCCGCTGCTGCTCAGGATGATATGTGCCGCATCCGCCATGATCGCTGGCGTACGCGCATGCTTGAACGACTCCCGCGACCCCAACTGAAACTCGATCGCTGCCGTGGCAATCATGGTCTGCGGCCACAGTGAATTGACGCTGATGCCGTAATTCCTGAATTCCTCGCTCATGCCCAGGGTCAGCATGCTCATGCCGTATTTGGTCACGGTGTACGGGCTGTATTGGGCGAACCATTGGGTGGCGAGGTTGAGGGGCGGGGACAGGTTGAGGATGTGTCCGCCGGATTTTTTCAGGTAGGGCAACGCGGCCTGACTGCACAGCAAAACGGCGCGGGTATTGATCTGGTGCATCAGGTCGAAACGCTTGAGTTCGATGTGCTGAACGCCGGTCAACTTGATCGCCCCGGCGTTGTTGACCAGCGCATCGATCGCGCCGAAATGTTCATTGGCCTGGGCCAGCGCTTCGCGCACGGCAACTTCATCGCGCACATCCACTTGCAAGGCCAGCGCCTTGCCGCCAGCGGCTTCCACTTCCTGCGCCACACTGAAAATCGTCCCCGGTAGCTTGGCGTGGGGGGCGGCGCTTTTGGCGGCGATCACAATGTTGGCGCCGTCACGCGCCGCGCGCAGCGCAATCTCGCGGCCTATGCCACGGCTGGCGCCGGTGATGAACAGGGTTTTGCCTTGCAAGGACATGCGCACGCTCCTGATTATTGTTATGTGAGCGGATCGGCTCGACAAACAATGTAGACGAAGTCTTCAGGTGCGGACGTTGAGAGGAGATTGGACGGGCTTGTAGCAGCTGGCGCAGGCTGCGCCAGCTGACAGGTTGAATCAGGCAGCCATCACTTCGCGGATGTCGCGGGCCAACTCACGCACGCGCTCTTCCTCGGTGTCCCACGAGCACATGAAGCGTGCGCCGCCGTTGCCGATGAAGGTGTAGAAGCGCCAGCCCCTGGCGGTCAGGGCGGCGATGGCCGGTTCCGAGAGTTGCAGGAACACGCCGTTGGCCTGCACCGGGAACATCAGTTCCACGCCTGGAATGTCGCTGACCAGTTCGGCGAGCAGTTGCGCGCAGTGGTTGGCGTGGCGGGCGTATTTGAGCCAGGCGTCGTTTTCCAGGATGCCGACCCACGGGGCCGACAGGAAGCGCATTTTCGACGCCAGTTGCCCGGCCTGTTTGCAGCGGTAGTCGAAGTCTTCAGCGAGTTTGTGGTTGAAGAACAGAATCGCCTCGCCCACCGCCATGCCGTTTTTAGTGCCGCCGAAGCACAGTACGTCGACGCCGGCTTTCCAGGTCAGGTCTGCCGGGGTGCAGCCGAGGAACGCGCAGGCGTTGGAGAAGCGCGCGCCGTCCATGTGCAGGTTCAGGCCCAGCTCTTTGCAGGTAGCGCTGATGGCGCGGATTTCGTCCGGGGTGTAGACGCTGCCGACTTCGGTGGCCTGGGTCAGGGTCACGACGCGCGGTTTCGGGTAGTGGATGTCCTGGCGCTTGAGCGCGACCTCGCGGATAGATTCCGGCGTCAGCTTGCCGTTTTCGGTACGGGCGATCAGCAACTTGGAACCGTTGGAGAAGAATTCCGGCGCGCCGCATTCGTCTGTTTCGACGTGGGCGGTTTCCGAGCAGATCACGCTGTGGTAACTCTGGCACAGCGACGACAGGGCCAGCGAGTTGGCGGCGGTGCCGTTGAAGGCGAAGAACACTTCGCAGTCGGTTTCGAACAGTTTGCGGAAATCGTCGGACGCGCGAGCGGTCCACTCATCGTCGCCGTAAGCGCGCTGGTGGCCATGGTTGGCCTGCTCCATGGCAGCCCAGGCTTCAGGGCAAATGCCGGAGTAGTTGTCGCTGGCGAATTGTTGGCTCTTGTCGGTCATGGCCTGCTTCCGTGGTCGGGACGCCTATGGTGAAGCGTTCCGTGGTCAATGAGGGTGCGCACTTTACCGAAGATCATTCGGGGGGCACACGGGATGTCGCTGTCAGAAAATTACAAGGATGCCGGCCAATTATGCACGTGAGACAGCGTGACGGTGCACTGGATCTGCTCAAGTGGCTGGCGCTGCTGAGCATGCTCCTCGATCACCTGCGATATGTCGGTTACTCCGCCGATTGGCTGTATGTGCCGGGACGGTTGGCGTTTCCGTGGTTTTGCCTGGCGATGGCGGCGAACCTGACACGGGCGTCGGCCGTCGCGACAAGCGGTCAGTGGCGTTATCTGGGCTGGATGTTGCTGTTTAGTGCGGCCAGCGAAATTCCCTACCGAATGTTCATTTCTCATCCCGACACGCTCAATGTGTTTCCAACACTGGCCCTTGGTCTGTTGGTGGCGCGGGGATGGCAGCAACCGGTGATGCAATCACGACTGCTGGCGGTCGGCGCTTTGGTGCTGGCGGCGTTTTTCTCCCAGCGATTGATGTTCGGTTTCTTTGGCGTGTTGTTGCCGTGGGTGATGCTGCTGGTGATCCGTCGCCCCTGGTACTTCGCGCTGCTGCCGGGAGTGATCTGTCTGGCCGCCAATCAATGGCAGGTGCTTTATTACTCCGTTCGGCTGGGCAATCACGTGGCCATGGCGGCGGTCGCCACTTGTCTGATTGCGCCATGGCTGGGGCTGTTCTTGTTGCGACACTTGCGTGACGTAAAACCACTGCCGATGCGGCGTTGGGCGTATGCGCTGTATCCCGTGCATTTCCTGCTGTTGCTCGCAGTGCGACAGGCCATCGCTTGACCCTGTGGGAGTGAGCCTGCTCGCGATGGCTGCGCCACAGTCATAATGATGTGGCTGACCCACCGCTATCGCGAGCAGGCTCGCTCCTACAGGGTATCTGCGCTGGATCAGGGGTTGTGTTCGGCAAGCCATTTTCCGCCATGTCGTAAACGCACCTTTGCGTGGCGCCCGTAGGCATTTGAACTCTCCAAGCCAGTCATACCATCGCTATCAAAGGGCACTGCCGAAACACCGGTGCCTTACCGAGACGAATGGCGCACAGATGCCGCTGGGAGAGACGCGATGTTCAGCAAGCAAGACCAGATCCAGGGTTACGACGATGCACTGTTGGCGGCGATGAATGCCGAGGAGCAACGTCAGGAAGATCACATCGAGCTGATCGCGTCGGAGAACTACACCAGCAAACGCGTGATGGAAGCGCAAGGCAGCGGCCTGACCAACAAGTACGCCGAAGGTTATCCGGGCAAGCGCTACTACGGTGGCTGTGAACACGTCGACAAGGTTGAAGCGCTGGCCATCGAACGCGCCAAACAACTGTTCGGCGCCGATTACGCCAACGTCCAGCCACACTCCGGCTCCTCGGCCAACAGCGCTGTTTACCTGGCCCTGCTGCAAGCCGGCGACACCATTCTGGGCATGAGCCTGGCCCACGGCGGTCACCTGACCCACGGCGCCAAAGTGTCGTCCTCGGGCAAGCTGTACAACGCCGTGCAGTACGGCATCGACACCAAGACCGGCCTGATCGATTACGACGAAGTCGAGCGCCTGGCCGTCGAGTGCAAGCCGAAGATGATCGTTGCCGGTTTCTCGGCTTACTCGAAGACGCTGGACTTCCCGCGTTTCCGTCAGATTGCCGACAAGGTCGGTGCGCTGCTGTTCGTCGACATGGCCCACGTGGCCGGTCTGGTCGCTGCCGGCCTGTACCCGAACCCGCTGCCTTACGCCGACGTGGTCACCACCACCACCCACAAGACCCTGCGCGGTCCACGTGGCGGCCTGATCCTGGCCAAGTCCAACGAAGAAATCGAGAAGAAGCTCAACGCTGCGGTGTTCCCCGGTGCCCAGGGCGGTCCGCTGATGCACGTCATCGCGGGTAAAGCCGTGTGCTTCAAAGAGGCGCTGGAGCCAGGCTTCAAGGCTTACCAGCAACAAGTGATCGACAACGCCCAGGCCATGGCCGGCGTGTTTATCAAACGCGGCTACGATGTAGTGTCCGGCGGCACCGATAACCACCTGTTCCTGGTCAGCCTGATCCGTCAGGGCCTCACCGGCAAAGAGGCGGACGCAGCACTCGGTCGCGCCCACATCACCGTTAACAAGAACGCTGTCCCGAACGATCCACAGTCGCCGTTCGTGACCTCCGGCCTGCGCATCGGCACCCCGGCGGTGACCACTCGCGGCTTCAAGGTTGCCCAGTGCGTGACGCTGGCCGGCTGGATCTGCGACATCCTCGACAACCTCGGCGACGCCGATGTCGAGGCCAATGTTGCCCAGCAAGTGTCGGCACTGTGCGCGGACTTCCCGGTTTATCGCTGAGCGCGGTTTTGGAGTAAATGACTATGCAACGCTATTCGGGCTTCGGCCTCTTCAAACACTCCCTCAGCCACCACGAAAACTGGCAGCGCATGTGGCGCACGCCGACCCCGAAAAAGGTCTACGACGTGGTCATCGTCGGCGGTGGCGGGCATGGTCTGGCGACCGCCTACTACCTGGCCAAGGAACACGGCATCACCAACGTGGCCGTGGTCGAGAAGGGCTGGCTGGGCGGCGGTAACACCGCGCGCAACACCACCATCGTTCGCTCCAACTACCTGTGGGACGAGTCGGCGCACCTGTACGAACACGCGATGAAACTGTGGGAAGGCCTGTCCCAGGATCTGAACTACAACGTGATGTTCTCCCAGCGCGGCGTCTACAACCTGTGCCACACCCTGCAGGACATCCGTGATTCCGAGCGTCGGGTCAGCGCCAACCGCCTCAACGGCGTCGACGGTGAACTGCTCGATGCCAAGCAAGTGGCCGACGAGATTCCGTACCTCGACTGCTCGAAGAACACTCGCTACCCGGTGATGGGCGCTACCGTCCAGCGTCGCGGCGGCGTGGCCCGTCACGATGCCGTGGCCTGGGGCTTTGCCCGTGCCGCCGACGCCTTGGGCGTGGACCTGATCCAGCAGACCGAAGTGATCGGTTTCCGCAAGGAAAACGGCGTGTGCATCGGCGTTGAAACCAACAAGGGCTTCATCGGCGCCAAGCGCGTTGGCGTAGTCACGGCCGGTAACTCCGGGCACATGGCCAAGCTCGCCGGTTTCCGCCTGCCGATCGAATCCCACCCGCTGCAAGCGCTGGTGTCCGAGCCGATCAAGCCCATTATCGACAGCGTGATCATGTCCAACGCCGTGCACGGTTACATCAGCCAGTCCGACAAGGGCGACCTGGTGATCGGCGCCGGTATCGACGGCTACAACGGCTACG
Source organism: Pseudomonas sp. NFX224 (assembly GCF_048565165.1). Taxonomy (NCBI): domain Bacteria; kingdom Pseudomonadati; phylum Pseudomonadota; class Gammaproteobacteria; order Pseudomonadales; family Pseudomonadaceae; genus Pseudomonas; species Pseudomonas sp. NFX224. The sequence continues at coordinate 3,532,771 of NZ_CP183416.1, forward strand.
GCCAGCGTGGTTCGTACCCGGTGATCGAGCACACCATCCAGGCCATCGTCGAGATGTTCCCGGTGTTGTCCCGCGTCCGCATGAACCGTCAGTGGGGCGGCATCGTCGACACCACGCCGGATGCTTGCCCGATCATTTCGAAAACCCCGGTGCCGAACATGTTCTTCAACTGCGGTTGGGGCACCGGCGGCTTCAAGGCGACACCTGGCTCGGGCAACGTGTTTGCCGCAAGCCTGGCCAAGGGTGAAATGCACCCACTGGCCGCACCTTTCTCCATCGACCGTTTTCACAACGGTGCGTTGATCGATGAACACGGCGCTGCTGCGGTTGCCCACTAACAGGAGAAATCCCCATGTTGCATATCTTCTGTCCTCACTGCGGCGAATTGCGCTCCGAAGAGGAATTCCACGCTTCCGGCCAGGCGCACATCCCGCGCCCACTGGATCCGAACAGCTGCACCGACGAGGAGTGGGGCGACTACATGTTCTTCCGCGACAACCCTCGCGGTCTGCACCATGAACTGTGGATTCACGCCGCCGGTTGCCGTCAGTACTTCAACGCCACCCGCGACACCGTGACCTACGAGATTCTCGAAACCTACAAGATCGGCACCAAGCCACAATTCACCGACAAGACCGATAGCCCGAAAGCGGCCAGCACGGCTCTGGGAGAGAAGGTATGAGCCAGATCAATCGCCTGTCCAACGGCGGACGGATCGACCGCAACAAAGTCTTGAGCTTCACCTTCAACGGCCAGAGCTACAAAGGCTTTGAAGGCGACTCGCTGGCCGCTGCACTGCTGGCCAATGGTGTCGACATCATCGGTCGCAGCTTCAAGTATTCCCGTCCGCGCGGCATCTTCGCTGCGGGCGCTGAAGAGCCGAACGCGGTGCTGCAGATCGGTGCCACCGAAGCCACGCAGATTCCGAACGTGCGTGCTACGCAACAAGCGTTGTACCAGGGTTTGGTCGCCACCAGCACCAACGGCTGGCCAAGCGTGAACAACGACATGATGGGGATTCTCGGCAAGGTCGGCGGTAAGCTGATGCCACCGGGTTTCTACTACAAAACCTTCATGTACCCGCAATCGTTCTGGATGACTTACGAGAAGTACATTCGTAAGGCTGCCGGTCTGGGCCGCTCGCCGACCGAGAACGATCCGGACACTTATGACTACATGAACCAGCACTGCGACGTGCTGATCGTCGGCGCCGGCCCTGCTGGCCTCGCCGCTGCATTGGCCGCTGCGCGCAGCGGTGCCCGTGTGATCCTCGCTGACGAGCAGGAAGAGTTCGGCGGCAGCCTGCTCGACTCCCGCGAAAGCCTCGACGGCAAGCCTGCAACCGAGTGGGTTGCCAGCGTCATCGCTGAACTGAAGAACACCCCGGACGTGCTGCTGTTGCCGCGCGCCACGGTCAACGGTTACCACGACCACAACTTCCTGACCATCCATGAGCGCCTCACCGATCACCTCGGCGACCGCGCACCGATTGGCCAGGTGCGTCAGCGTATTCACCGGGTTCGCGCCAAGCGCGTGGTACTGGCGACCGGCGCTCACGAGCGTCCGCTGGTCTACGGCAACAACGACGTGCCGGGCAACATGCTGGCCGGCGCTGTCTCGACTTACGTGCGCCGTTACGGCGTGGCTCCAGGCAAGAAACTGGTGCTGTCGACCAACAACGATCACGCCTACCGCGTTGCGCTGGATTGGCTCGACGCCAGCCTGCAAGTGGTGGCGATCGCTGACGCCCGCAGCAACCCGCGCGGTGCGCTGGTGGAAGAAGCACGCGCCAAAGGCATCCGCATCCTCACCGGGAGTGCCGTGATCGAGGCCCGTGGCAGCAAGCACGTGACGGCTGCTCGTGTCGCCGCCATCGATGTGAAGGGACACAAAGTCACCAGCCCGGGCGAATGGCTCGACTGCGACATCGTTGCCAGTTCCGGCGGCTACAGCCCGGTGGTTCACCTGGCATCGCACCTGGGTGGCAAGCCGACCTGGCGTGAAGACATCCTCGGTTTCGTACCGGGCGAAGCACCGCAGAAACGCGTGTGCGTCGGTGGCATCAATGGCGTCTATGGCCTCGGCGATTCGCTGGCCGACGGTTTTGAAGGCGGCGTGCGCGCAGCCAGTGAAGCCGGTTTTGGTCCGGTCGAAGCGACCTTGCCGAAAGCCTTGGCGCGTCAGGAAGAGCCGACTCTGGCGCTGTTCCAGGTGCCCCATGAAAAGAACACCGCACGGGCGCCGAAGCAATTCGTCGACCTGCAAAACGACGTCACCGCCGCCGCCATCGAACTGGCGACCCGCGAAGGCTTCGAGTCGGTCGAGCACGTAAAACGCTACACCGCGCTGGGCTTCGGCACCGATCAGGGTAAGCTCGGCAACGTCAACGGCCTGGCCATCGCCGCCCGTTCGCTGAACGTGACCATCCCGCAGATGGGCACCACCATGTTCCGCCCGAACTACACGCCGGTGACGTTCGGCGCCGTGGCCGGTCGTCACTGTGGGCACATCTTCGAACCTGTGCGTTTCACCGCACTGCATCACTGGCACCTGAAAAACGGGGCCGAGTTCGAAGACGTCGGTCAGTGGAAGCGTCCGTGGTACTTCCCGAAATCCGGCGAAGACATGCACGCCGCTGTGAAGCGCGAATGCAAAGCCGTGCGTGACAGCGTCGGCCTGCTGGACGCTTCGACCCTGGGCAAGATCGACATTCAAGGCCCGGATGCGCGTGAGTTCCTCAACCGCATCTACACCAACGCCTGGACCAAGCTCGATGTGGGCAAGGCGCGTTACGGCCTGATGTGCAAAGAAGACGGCATGGTGTTCGACGACGGCGTGACGGCTTGCCTGGCCGACAACCATTTCGTCATGACCACCACCACCGGCGGCGCTGCACGCGTGCTGCAATGGCTGGAAATCTACCAGCAGACCGAATGGCCAGACCTGAAGGTGTACTTCACTTCCGTGACGGATCACTGGGCGACCATGACCCTGTCCGGGCCGAACAGCCGCAAGCTGCTCAGCGAAGTCACCGACATCGACCTGAGCAACGAAGCGTTCCCGTTCATGACCTGGAAAGAAGGTCTGGTCGGTGGCGTGCCGGCGCGGGTGTTCCGGATTTCGTTTACCGGTGAGCTGTCGTACGAAGTCAACGTGCAAGCCGACTACGCCATGGGCGTGCTCGAGAAAATCGTCGACGCCGGCAAGAAATACAACCTGACCCCGTACGGCACCGAAACCATGCACGTCCTGCGGGCCGAGAAAGGCTTCATCATCGTCGGTCAGGACACTGACGGCTCGATGACCCCGGACGACCTGAACATGGGCTGGTGTGTTGGCCGCACCAAACCGTTCTCGTGGATCGGCCAGCGTGGCATGAACCGTGAGGACTGCGTGCGTGATCAGCGCAAGCAGTTGGTAGGCCTGAAGCCGATCGACCCGAACAAATGGCTGCCGGAAGGTGCGCAACTGGTGTTCAACACCAAGCAGGCGATCCCGATGACTATGGTCGGCCACGTGACCTCCAGCTACGCCCACAACTCCCTCGGCTATTCGTTTGCCATGGGCGTGGTCAAGGGCGGCCTGAACCGCATGGGTGAACGTGTGTTTGCACCACTGGCGGACGGCAGCGTGATCGAGGCGGAGATTGTTTCTTCGGTGTTCTTCGATCCGAAGGGTGATCGCCAGAATATTTGATGGCCTCGAGATCTGTGGGTGGGCTACCAATCGCCAGCAGGCTGGCTCCCACAGGGAAACGCGGTCGAATGTGGGAGCTAGCCTGCTGGCGATAGCGGCAGTGCAGCCCCACAGGAACCAACAGAATTCAGGAAAGGTGCTTTATGACCGCAGCCAATGTTTACCAACAACGCCCAACCACCGGGGCCAAGGCCGAGTCGTCGCTGCATCATGCCGACCTCGCCAGCCTGGTGGGCAAGGGTCGCAAGAGCGCCGGTGTAACCGTGCGTGAGAAAAAACTCCTCGGCCACTTGACCATCCGTGGTGATGGCCACGATGCAGCGTTTGCTGCTGGCGTGCACAAGGCTCTGGGCATCGAATTGCCCGGCGCACTGACCGTCATCGTCAAAGGCGAAACCAGCCTGCAATGGATGGGGCCGGATGAATGGCTGCTGATCGTGCCGACCGGCGAAGAATTCGCCGCCGAGCAAAAACTGCGTGAAGCGCTGGGCGACCTGCATATCCAGATCGTCAACGTCAGCGGTGGCCAGCAGATCCTCGAACTGAGCGGCCCGAACGTGCGCCAGGTGCTGATGAAATCCACCAGCTACGACGTGCACCCGAACAACTTTCCGGTGGGCAAAGCCGTCGGCACGGTGTTCGCCAAGTCGCAACTGGTGATCCGCCACACCGGTGAAGACACCTGGGAACTGCTGATCCGTCGCAGCTTCTCTGATTACTGGTGGTTGTGGTTGCAGGATGCTTCTGCCGAGTATGGGCTGAGCGTTCAGGCGTAACTCAGTGTCGTGTCATGACTGTTTTTGTGGCGAGGGAGCTTGCTCCCATTCGATTGCGAAGCAGTCGTAAACCTGAGTCCGCATTCTTCCTGAAAGAATGCGGTTGCTGGTTTTGGGGTCGCTTTGCAACCCAGCGGGAGCAAGCTCCCTCGCCACAGGTCTTCGCAGTCGCGTAGGTATTTTCGAACAGGAGTCACCGCACTATGAGCCGCGCCCCAGACACATGGATCTTGACCGCCGACTGCCCCAGCGTGCTCGGCACGGTGGACGCGGTGACCCGCTTTCTGTTCGAGCAGGGCTGCTACGTCACCGAACACCACTCGTTTGATGACCGGCTCTCGGGTCGTTTCTTCATTCGCGTGGAATTCCGCCAACCGGATGGCTTCGACGAGCAGTCGTTCCGCGCCGGTTTGCAGGAGCGCGGTGCAACGTTCGGCATGATCTTCGAACTGACCGCGCCGCACTATCGGCCGAAAGTGGTGATCATGGTTTCCAAGGCCGATCACTGCCTCAACGATTTGCTCTACCGCCAACGCATCGGCCAATTGTCGATGGACGTGGCCGCGGTGGTCTCCAACCACCCGGACCTCAAGCCATTGGCGGACTGGCACCAGATTCCGTACTACCACTTCCCGCTGGACCCCAACGACAAGCCGTCGCAGGAGCGTCAGGTGTTGCAGGTGATCGAAGACGCTGGCGCCGAACTGGTGATCCTTGCGCGCTACATGCAAGTGCTGTCGCCGGAGCTGTGCCGCAAACTCGATGGCAAGGCGATCAACATTCACCACTCCCTGTTGCCCGGTTTCAAGGGCGCCAAGCCTTATCACCAGGCCTACAACAAGGGCGTGAAACTGGTCGGCGCCACGGCGCACTACATCAACAACGACCTCGATGAAGGGCCGATCATTGCCCAGGGCGTCGAGGTGGTGGATCACAGTCATTACCCGGAAGACCTGATTGCCAAGGGGCGAGATATCGAAGGACTGACCCTGGCGAGAGCCGTTGGTTATCACATTGAGCGCAGGGTGTTTCTCAACGCCAATCGCACCGTCGTTCTCTAGACCGCCATCGCTGGCAGGCCAGCTCCCACAGGTTTTGGGTTGTTCACAAATCCTGTGTCCACGCGAATCACTGTGGGAGCTAGCCTGCTAGCGATGAGGCCCTGACAAGCAATACAAGAAACAGCATCTATACCCGAGCATTCAACGCGCTGCCTGCCTGGGCAACGCGGTTCCATAAAAACAACAGCGAGGTGAAAGCATGTCTGGCAATCGTGGTGTGGTGTATCTCGGCGCTGGCAAGGTCGAAGTACAGAAAATCGACTATCCGAAAATGCAGGACCCGCGTGGTCGCAAGATCGAGCACGGGGTCATTCTCAAAGTGGTTTCCACCAACATCTGCGGCTCCGACCAGCACATGGTGCGCGGTCGCACGACGGCTCAAACCGGCCTGGTGCTGGGTCATGAGATCACCGGTGAAGTGATCGAGAAGGGCAGTGACGTCGAGAACCTGAAAATCGGCGACCTGGTGTCCGTGCCGTTCAACGTGGCTTGCGGGCGCTGCCGTTCCTGCAAGGAGCAACACACCGGTGTATGCCTGACCGTCAACCCGGCCCGCGCCGGTGGCGCCTACGGTTACGTCGACATGGGCGACTGGACCGGTGGCCAGGCTGAATACGTGCTGGTGCCATACGCCGACTTCAACCTGCTGAAACTGCCGGACCGCGACAAGGCCATGGAGAAAATCCGCGACCTGACCTGCCTCTCCGACATCCTGCCGACCGGTTACCACGGTGCCGTGACTGCCGGCGTCGGCCCTGGCAGCACCGTGTACATTGCCGGCGCCGGTCCTGTCGGCCTGGCCGCTGCCGCCTCGGCACGTTTGCTCGGTGCCGCCGTGGTGATCATCGGCGACGTCAACACCATTCGCCTGGCACACGCCAAGGCACAGGGTTTTGAGATCGTCGACCTGTCCAAAGACGCACCGCTGCACGAGCAAATCGCCGCACTGCTGGGCGAACCGGAAGTGGATTGTGCCGTGGACTGCGTCGGCTTCGAAGCCCGCGGTCACGGTCATGACGGCGTCAAACACGAAGCCCCGGCCACTGTACTCAACTCGCTGATGGGCGTGGTGCGCGTGGCTGGCAAGATCGGCATTCCAGGCCTCTACGTCACCGAAGACCCCGGTGCTGTCGACGCCGCCGCGAAAATGGGCAGCCTGAGCATCCGCTTCGGTCTCGGCTGGGCCAAATCCCACAGCTTTCACACCGGCCAGACCCCGGTGATGAAGTACAACCGCGCGCTCATGCAAGCGATCATGTGGGACCGCATCAACATTGCCGAAGTGGTGGGTGTGCAGGTGATCAGCCTGGATCAGGCGCCGGAAGGGTATGGCGAGTTCGATGCGGGTGTGCCGAAGAAGTTTGTGATTGATCCGCACAAACTGTTCAGCGCGGCGTAAGGCTTCAGGCTTAACAAAACGGCGACCTTCGAGTCGCCGTTTTGCTGTTCGGGCGAGAGAAGTGTCGTCGCCTTCAGAGCGCCGCCAACGCGCCCTGATACAACACCGGCCCCGTCGGTTGACCGGTTGGCGAACCACCCTTCGGTTCAAGGCTCACCGCCAGCGCAATCGGCTTGCCGATAAGTGCCTTCTGCGCCTCGCTCAACTCAAGCCTGCCTTTGCCGCCCGTCGGGATCACACCGAGGGAAACCGGTTTGCCATCCGCCGGTATCGCCCACAATTCCAGGCTCTGTCCCGGCGTAATGACCGCCAATGCCAGCGGTTCGACTTGCAGGTAATTCTCATGGGCCTGAACGCGCAATGCCGGTTGTGCTTCGGCGCTGGTCAGGGTTGCGCTGTAGTGGGCGTCATCGCGGGTGTAGATCACGCCGAGGGTCAAGGCGATCACCAACGAACAAACGGCCATGGTCACCCGCAGCCAGGTCCAGAACGGTCGCTTGTGCGGTACGTGCAATTCTTGCGGGTCGATGCGTGCAGTGATGCCTTGCCAGACGCGATCCGGCACGGGTTGCTCGACCACGGCGCCGGTCAGGCTGGCGAGGCTGTCCTGCCACTGCGCCAGTTCCATGCGCAGGGCGGCGTCTTGGAGCAGCAATTGTTCAAAGCGACGGCGAGCGGCAGAAGACATCAGGCCAATGGCGTAGTCGGCAGCGAGGGCGCGGCGCAGGGTGGGGGTCTGGTAGTTCATGATTCAAGGCACCTGCGCAGGCGCTCCATGCCACGGCGGATCCAGGATTTTACCGAGCCAAGCGGTGCAGCCAGATGCTCGGCCAGTTCGGAACACGACAGGCCCTGAAAATAGGCGACGGTGATCGACTGGCGTTGCATGCCTTCGAGGGTGTCCAGGCAGCGGTTCAGGGCGCTGGCCTCGCGGGCACTGTTGAGTTGTTCGTGGGCCGAGGGACTTTCGTCCACCAGCGCTTGTTGTTCGAGATCGCTCAGCGGGCGGTCGCGGTGTTTGCGCAATTGGTCGATGGCCTGATTGCGGGTGATGTTGATCATCCAGGTCAAGGGCGACGACAGGTGCGCCTCATAGCGCGAAGCGTTGTTCCAGATGCGCACGAAGCTTTCCTGCAGCACTTCTTCAGCCAGGTCAGAACGGCCCATGAACCGCAGGGCAACACCGTGCAAACGCGGCCCGACACTGCGGTAGAGCGTCTCGAAAGCGCGACGGTCGCCCAGTGAACACTGGGCCAGGAGTTGCCTGAGCTGATCGGTGTCGGCGATGGAAATAACGGTTCTCCTGACGTAGGGCTGCGCGCAAGGCCGGGTGCAGGCAGAGGTTAGTTCACGACCCGCCGTTGTTCCATTCACAGACCGATACCTCGAAAAAAATCCGCCGACCCCGATGCGCAGGATCGGCGGCCTCCCTCACCCTTTGGGCATCAGTACTTTGTCGATGACCTGAATCACGCCATTGGACTGGTACACGTCATAGGTGGTGATGTCGGCGACGTCGCCTTTTTCATCCTTGAGGGTGATGTTGTGCGGGCCGTTCATCATCGCCCACAGCTTGCCACCGGCGACGGTGGTGAGTTCGGTCTTGCCGCCACCGGCCTTGATCTTCTGGGTCAGGGTGGCCATGTCGAGTTTGCCGGCGACCACGTGGTAGGTGAGGATTTTGGTCAGGGTGGCTTTGTTTTCCGGTTTGAGCAGGGTGTCGACGGTGCCGGCGGGCAGGGCGGTGAACGCCGAGTTGACTGGTGCGAACACGGTGAACGGGCCTTTTCCCTTGAGGGTGTCGACCAGCCCGGCGGCTTTGACGGCGGCGACGAGGGTGGTGTGGTCGGCGGAGTTCACCGCGTTATCGACGATGTCTTTGCTCGGCAGCATGCTTTGGCCGCCGACCATGACGCCGTCGTGGCTCATGGTGGCCGCCTGCACGGTGCTCAAGGCGAGTCCGCCACCAAGGGCCAGGGTCAGCAGGCTGGCAATCAACGGGGTTTTGATCGAAGTGCGTTTCATGGTGATGATCCTTGTGGGGAGAATCGGCCAGGAGTGTCTGTCCGTGCTTGATATACGTGGGCGGGGGGAGACTGGATGCAGCGGCGGGTGATTATTTTTCTGTAGGGGTGAGCTTGCTCGCAATGGACGTTAACGATAACGCGTACATCCTGGGTCAACGCGTTGCCCGCAAGTCCATCGCGAGCGAGCTCGCTCCTACATGAGTGGGGCGGGAACAATCCTGAGGGGTTTCAGTCCAACGAGCAGTTTTTCGCCGCTCATCACGGGGCGGTTTTCTTAGAGGGTGTCTGAATGAAGATTTCACGCGGTTTTGCACTGGCATCGCTCATGACCCTGGCGGCCAGCCCGGTGTTTGCCCAGTTCAGTCTGGGCGATGCGGCCAATGCCATTTCGGGCATGAAGGGCGGTGATACCGCTGCGGCGGCAGCGCCGACGCCGGAAACGGCGGGGTTGCTCGGTGCCTTGAGCCAATTGAACGTGACCCCGCAACAAGCCGTCGGCGGCACGGGCGCGATGCTTGGGTTGGCGAAGAATCAGCTGAGCTCGACCGACTATTCGGAACTGGCCAAAAGTGTGCCGGGCATCGACAAGTTGTCGGGCGGTGGCGAGTTGGGGGCACTGGCCGGTTTGCTTGGCTCCAGCGGCAAGGCCGCCGGGCTGGATAACGCGTTGGGCAACGTCAAGGACACCAACGACCTGAACAACGCCTTCAGCGCCCTGGGCATGGACAGCGGCATGATTGGCCAGTTTGCCCCGGTGATCCTGCAATACCTCGGTCAGCAGGGCGTTGGTGGTTCGCTGCTGCAAAGCCTTGGCGGGATCTGGGGCACTGGCACCACCGGTAGTTGATCAGCGGCTTTCGGCGCGCAACGCGTCGATGCGTTGATCCTTCTCGGTCCAGAGCTGGTTGACCCAGTTCTGGACCGTTTCACGAAACTGCGGGTCGTTTTCGTAATCGCCCTGCAGCAGCGCGGGCGCGAGTTCGCGGGTCTTGATGTCGATGATGACCCTTGGCACGTTACCGCTGATCAAGTCCCAGAACCCCGGAATTTTCTGCTGCGGGTAAACCACCGTCACATCGAGAATTCCATCCAGCTGTACGCCCATCGCCGCCAGCACAAACGCCACGCCACCGGCCTTTGGCCTGAGCAGGTGAGTGAATGGAGACTGCTGCTGAGCGCTTTTGGCGGCGGTAAAACGCGTGCCTTCCAGATAATTGACGATCGTGACCGGCTGCCGCTTGAACAGCTCGCAAGCCTGTTTGGTGATCTCCAGATCCTTGCCCGCCAGTTCCGGGTGCCTGGCCAGAAACGCCTTGGTATAGCGTTTCATGAACGGGTAATCCAGCGCCCACCAAGCCAGGCCCAGGAACGGCACCCAGATCAGCTCTTTCTTGAGGAAGAATTTGAAGAACGGCGTGCGTCGATTCAGTGTCTGGATCAACGCCGGGATATCGACCCAGGATTGATGGTTGCTGATCACCAGATACGAGGTATCACGGCGCAGATCGTCGCCACCGCGAATGTCCCATCGCGTCGGGATGCAGCAGCGGAAGATCAGCTTGTCGATTTCCGACCAGGTCTCGGCGATCCACATCACCGCCGTAGAGGCGTAATCGCGAAAGCGTCCGGACAGAACCAGTTTGAACAGGGCCAACGCCATCAATGGGCCGATCAGGATCAGGGTGTTGAGCAACAGCAGCAGGGTAACGAAACAGCCGGTGAGCAGGCGGCGCATAGGCAACTCTTGAAAACGTGTGGGCGCGCCATGATAAGCAGCTTCGGGCGGGAGGCCAAATCGGTGCTGACGAATGTTTCACTTCCGTGCCGTTAACCTTGTGGGAACGATCATGTGCGCAACGGTCTAAAATCCCGCTGTTCACTTCTCATGGAAGCCTTTTACGTGAAATCCCTACTCGCACTGCTTTCCCTCATCGCCCTGCCGGTCATGGCCGCCGAGCCGACCCTGTACGGGCGTTACGAATACATTGCGCTGCCGGAAATCGGCGGCGAAGTGCTCAAGGCCAAGATGGACACTGGCGCCCTGACCGCATCGCTGTCGGCCAAAGACATCGAAACCTTCACCCGCGATGGCGAAGACTGGGTGCGTTTCCGCCTCGCCACCAAAGATGCGAGCAACAAAGTCTACGAGCACAAGGTCGCGCGGATCAGCAAGATCAAGACCCGCTCCGAAGAAGACGAAGATGAAGACACCGCCGCGCCTACCAAGCGCCCGGTGGTCGATCTGGAATTGTGCCTGGGCAGCGTCAAGCGCACGGTCGAGGTCAACCTGACCGACCGCAGCAGCTTTAACTACCCACTGTTGATCGGTGCCAAGGCGTTGCGTGAGTTTGGCGCGGCGGTGAATCCGGCACGACGGTTTACGGCGGACAAGCCGGATTGCTGACGGCCAGTGGTCTCATTGACGTGAGATAAGGCTTGAGTTCAGCCACCGGGCTCGGACGCCTTGCCTTTATTAAGGTTGCAGGGGGGCTGCAACATAGAATCTCCCACATGAGATCGCGGTCAACAGTGGGAGCGAGCCTGCTCGCGATGAGGCCGGACCCATCAGCGAAAATTCAAACCTTCGGCATCGTCGCAATCATCGAAGGTCGCTGGCTCACCTCGAAATACCACGCCGCCAATTGCGGATTCGCCGTGCGCCAGTCCAGGTCCGGATGACGCAAGTCCACGTAACCCAAGGCACATGCCACGCTGATCGCGGCCACGTCGAAGTGGCTGGTCAGCTCGGCGATGGCGTCTTTTTCCAGTAGCGCCAGGGCGCGGCGGATCTTGTCGCGTTGGCCGTCGAGGTACGCGTCCCAGTGTTTTTCCGGGGCACGCAGGACGACTTCGTAGCGCACCAGCACGGCGGCATCCATGATCCCGTCGGCCAGGGAGGCCAGGGTCAGACGGCGCCAGCGGGCCGAGCCTTCGCGGGGGATCAGCGGGTTGCCGACGTGTTGGTGGTCGAGGTAGTCGAGGATCACCCGGCTGTCGTGGATGACGTTGCCGTCAGCCAGGCGCAGGGCGGGGATTTTGCTCAGGGGGTTGTCATCGATCAGCGCCAGATCCGGATCGACCGGGGTGAGCACGCAGTTCTGCAGGGCGACGCGGTCCTGTTGACCGGTTTCGTGCAGCAGCACCATGACTTTACGGACGAAGGGGGAAAGGGAGTTGTGGTACAGGGTCATGCTCGGGGCGGACATGGCAACGTCTCGGTCGGTGGCAGTGACGGGCAGCATAGCGTGTTGAACCGATAGCTCAAGATGGCATTAACCCTTGCAGGAGCGATCAGGCTCGCTCCTGCAAGGGTGTGTGTCTTAGTTGGCTGGAACTGCAGTTTGAAGATCTGGCGCCGCCTGTTGAGGCTTCAGCTCACGGGCAACCGTCCAGACGATGAACGCAGCAACGATATCGAAGATCGCCAGGACTACGAACAGCGGGCTGTAGCCGATCTTGGTCACCATCACACCAAACACCAGGGTGAACGCAGCGGCGCCAAGGTAGCCGAACATCCCGCCCATGCCGGTGGCGGTGGCCACTTCGTTTTTGCCGAACGAGTCCGAGGTGATCGCATACAGTGCGCCGGACAATGTCTGGTGAGCGAAACCGCCGATGCACAGCAGCGCAATCGCGGTGTACGGGCTGGCGACCAGACCGATACACGCCGGGCCGATCATGCAGGAGGCGCCGAACAGCAAGACCATTTTGCGCGAGGTGAACAACGACACCTTGCAGTACTTGTGAAAGAACGGGCTCAGGTAACCGCCGAGTACGCAACCAAGGTCAGCGGCGAGGAACGGCAGCCAGGCGAACATCGCGATCTCTTTGATGTTCATGTGCCGCTCGGTCATCAGGTACAGCGGAATCCACGCGTTGAAGGTCTGCCAGGCCGGCTCGGAGAGAATCCGGGCGCTGGCGATGGCGTAGAAGTTGCGGCTGCCGATGATTTTCTTCCAGCTGCCTTTCTTGGTGGCCGGGTCTTTGAAGTGATTTTCCTGACCGCTGAGGATGTACTCGCGCTCTTCGTCACCGAGGAGTTTCTGATTGCGCGGGTGTTTGTAGAGCACCATCCACAAAAACGTCCAGGCCACACCCAGGCCGCCGACGATCAGGAAGGCCAGCTCCCATCCGCTGTGCAGAATCGCCCAGACCACCAGCGGCGGCGCCAGCACCGCGCCAATCGACGAGCCGATGTTGAACCAGCCGATGGCCACCGAGCGCTCTTTGGCCGGGAACCATTCAGTGGACGTCTTGACCGCCGCCGGCAAGCCCGCCGCTTCGGTCAGCCCGAGCAGGCCACGGAAGAAAGCCAATCCCTGCCAGCCACTGGCCAAGGCCGCGAGTGCGCAGGCAATCGACCAGGCGAAAGCAAAAATGGCGAAGCCCATTTTGGTGCCGATGGCATCGATGATGTAGCCCGCCACCGGTTGCATCAGCGCATAGCACACCTGCCAGGCGACGACGATGTGCGAGTACTGCTCGGTGGTGATGTTCATTTCGCTCATCAGGGTCGGGGCGGCCACTGAGAGGGTATTGCGTGCCAGGTAGTTGACCATCAGGCCGGCCGTCACCAGGCCGACCATCCACCAGCGGATGCCTTTGACTTTCATCACTTCACCGTCTTTTTCTTGGATTTATTTTGGTGCTGCAGTTGTTGTAGGTTGTCGTACAACGCGCGCCTTTATAGAAGTGCAAGCGGGAATGTGTCAACAAATATGTCAGAGAATTTGAGAGGTTAGGCGACAGACGGGAGGTTTGGTCGTCGTATGACGTAGGCGCTGCCGAAGGCTGCGATCTTTTGATCTTGAAAACCCAAAGTCAAAAGACCGCAGCCGCTCCTGCAGAAATCAACGGCGTTGTAGGAGGCCGCGCAAGCCAAGAAGGGCCGGGATGCCCAAGCCTATCCAGCTCAGAGAATCCCACACGCCATCGCCGAGCAACGCGGCAAACAGCCCCGCTGCGCTGAGCAAAGCAATCACAGTCGGTGCGGCAAACACCTTCCAGAAATTCGACTGCCGAGGCTTCATCCCACGCTCTCCGCTTTTTCCAGTACGGGTTTGGCGGCCTTGCGCCGCACAACCCACAAATACACGCCGCTGCCGAGGACGATGATGGTCAGCACATCCAGCGTCGCCCAGAGAATTTGCATCGGCATGCCGCCGTAGTCACCGAAATGCAGCGGCTGCGACATGCCCATGGCGTCCATGTACCACGGGCGCTCCGCCACGGCGGTGACTTGCAGGGTGCTGGCGTCGATCAATACCGGCGTCAGCAGGTGCGAGGTCAGGTGCGTACTGCCTTTCATGAACACCGCGTAGTGGTGCTCGCTGGAAAAGCGGGTGCCGGGGAAGGCGATGAAGTCGGGTTGCATGCCCGGTGCGACGTCCTTGGCAATGTCGAGCAAGCGAGTGGCCGGCGCCAGTTGTGTCAGCGGCGGCGCATCGCGGTACGGCGCGACCATCGCGCTCAGGCTGTCGTTGCGCCACGCGGCGATCAACAGGTCGGCGCAAGCGCTGATCACGCCGGTCACGCCCACCACCAGCGCCCAGGTCAACGTCACCACGCCGATCAGGTTATGCAGGTCGAGCCAGCGCAGGCGGGTGGATTTGTCCTGGCGCACGGTGGCGAATTTCAAGCGCCGCATGAACGGCAGATACAACACCGTGCCGGAGACGATCGCGACAACGAACAGCAACCCCATGAACGCCAGTAGCAGCTTGCCCGGCAGTCCGGCAAACATGTCAACGTGCAGGCGCAACATGACCATCATGAAGCCGCCGTTGGCCGATGGCATTTCCAGTGCTTCGCCGGTGCGGGCGTCGAGCATGAACGTGTGAGAAGAGTTGGGCTCGGTGCCCGCCGTGGCGGCCATGATTGCAATGGCGGCATTGGGCTCGTCTTCGTCGAAGCCGAAGTACTGCATGACTTCGCCGGGGCGATGTTTTTCAGCCGCCTGCACCAACTGCTGCAAGTTCAACTGCGGGGTGTCCGCCGGCATGAACTTCAACTCAGCAGCATCGCCCAGCAGATGGTCGATCTCGTGGTGGAAGATCAATGGCAGGCCGGTCAGCGCCAGCATCAGCAGGAAGACTGTGCAGATCAGGCTGGTCCAGGTGTGGACGAAGGACCAGCGGCGAATTGTTTTACTTTTCATTTCATGACCCTCAGAAATACCAAAGCCGTCCTTGATGGACGGCCTGGGTACTGGGCGTGTCAGATCAAGCCATTACCACTTGTAGGTGGCACTGGCGACCACACTGCGTTGGTCGCCGTAGTAGCAGTAGAAACTGTCGCACGTGGAGATGTAGTCCTTGTCGAACAGGTTGGTCGCGTTCAGTGCCAGCGAGGCGCCTTTGAGGCTGTTGTCCAGGCGACCGAGGTCGTAGTGAACCGCAGCGTCGAACACGGTGTAGGCATCGGCCTTGCCCAGCTCGGTGTTGGCCTGGTCGCCGTAGGTGTTGCCGGTGTAGCGAACACCGCCGCCCACGCCGAAACCGTCGAGAACGCCGTTGTGCCATGTGTAATCGGTCCACAGCGACGCTTGCTGGTTAGGCATCAGTTGCAGGCGATTGCCTTTGAACGTGCCGTCTTGTACTTCGGATTTGGCCAGGGTGTACGCGGCGATGACCTTGAGGTTCTCGGTCACGTCGGAAACCGCTTCCAGCTCCAGGCCTTTGACTTTCACTTCACCGGTCTGGCTGGTGATCGAGACGTTGTCCGAGTTGGTGGTGGTGACGGAGACGTTCTTCTGCGTCAGGTCGTAGATTGCGGCGCTCAGCAAGGTATCGCTGCCCGGCGGCTGGTACTTGATACCCAGTTCCCATTGTTCGCCTTCGGTCGGTTTGATCGAATCGGTCGGCGAAGCCGTGGCATTGCTGGTTGGCTGGAACGATTCGGCATACGACAGGTACGGCACGATGCCGTTGTCGAACACGTAGCTGATCGCTGCGTTGCCGCTGAAGTTGGTGTCGCGCTCGGTGTTGGTGGCATCGCCCTTGTTGAAGAACTTGGTGCCGGTGTGAACCCAGTCTTCACGACCGCCCAAGGTCAGGCGCCATTGGTCGAGGGCCATCTGGTCCTGGACGTACAGGCCGGTCTGGTAGGTCTTCTGGTCGTAGTCATAAAACGCGCTGGAGCGCGGCGGACGAACGATTTCCACGCCACGGACCGGGTTGTTCACGTTGGTCGGCGGGGCACTGCCGAAGATCGAGGTGTAGTTGGTGTTGTTGCGCTGGTGATCGAGACCGAGCAGCAAGGTGTGGCGAACATCACCGGTGGCGAAGTCCGCCTGGAAGTTGTTGTCCACGGCGAACTGGCTGATGTCTTCGTCGACGCTGGTGGTCGAACGGCCGACGTTGCCGTCGTTATCCACTTGAGTGAACGGGTACGCGCCGACGGTGATGCCCTGGAAGGACAGGTCCGACTTGGTGTAGCGCAGGTTCTGACGGAACTGCCAGACATCATTGAGGCGATGTTCGAAAGCGTAGCCCAGCGCGTAATAGGTACGGTCGTAGTATTCCCAGTCCGGGTCGCCCAGGTTTTTGTGGTGGGAAACATCGCCGAACGGCATGCCGATCTTGGTGCCCTGGACCGGCAGGAACTGGCTGGTGATGCCGGTATCGTCGCGGGTGAATTGCGTAAGCAGGGTGAACTTGGTGTCTTCGTCGATGTTCCAGGTCAGGCTCGGCGCGATGTTGTAGCGCTTGTTGTCGACGTGGTCGATCTGCGTGCCGCTGTCGCGCACCACACCGCTCAGGCCATAGAGGAACTGACCTTCATCGTCGATCTTGCCGGTGCTGGCGAAGTTGATCTGGCGATGGTTGTCGCTGCCGTATTGCAACTGGACTTCATTGCTCGATTCGGCGCTGGGACGGCGGCTGACCATGTCCAGCAGTCCGCCCGGCGGAGTCTGGCCGTAGATCGACGAAGCCGGGCCGCGCAACAGGGCGAGGCGGTCGAGGTTCCAGGTTTCCTGTTTCGGGTTGGCGTATACGCCTCTTGGCAGTGGCAGACCATCGAGGAACTGGGTCGGTTCGAAGCCGCGCACGCGCAACCAGTCGGCGCGGGTGTCGCTGCCGTAGCTGCTGGCGGTGATGCCGGGCATGTAGCGCACGGCGTCGTCGAGGCTGTGCACGCTGCGGTCGTCCATCTGATCACGGGTGGCGATCGAGATCGAGCGAGGTACTTCGACCAGTGCGGTGTCGGTCTTGGTGCCGGCGGCGGTGCGCTTGGCCAGGTAGCCTTGCACCGGGCCCCATGCGTTTTCAGGGTCTGCTTCCACACCGATCACGCTGGTTGCAGGCAGGGCCATCACGCCTTCAGGCACAGCCACCAGGGTGTAGGTGCCGCTGGCGCTCTGCTCCAGTTGCAGACCAGTGCCCTGCAAGGCCTGGCGCAGGGCGGTGGCTGCATCGAACTGGCCGTTGACTGGTGCAGACGTCTTGCCCGCAGCCAATGTTGGATTCAGCGACAGCGCCAGACCGGCCTGGCTGGCGATCTGGTTCAGCGTGCTGGCCAAAGGGGCGGCCGGCAGGTTGTAGGCGCGAACGCTGGACGCCTGTTCAGCGGCAATCAGTTGGCTGCTGGCCAAAGGGGTGCAAAGGGCAATGGCAACCGCCAGCAAACTGGGGCGCAACAAGGTGTCTAGCGAACGGGACATACAGCGGCTCCTGAAAGGGAATACTTCTCAATTGCCTAGGTGCCGAACGAAAATCAAAAAGTGATAGGGCTGGATGAAAATAATTTCGATTCATCAATTGAGATATAAAAAAGCCGTCAGCGCCTGGCCTCGGTTTTCGCCGCCACCGTCACCCACCATGGGGTGTGCAGTTCGATTTGCACCGGTAGGGTCGGCAGCAACGCGTTCAGGGCCAGGTCAGTGTCCTTGAGTGGAAAGCTGCCGGTGATCCGCAGGTCAGCCACTTCCGGCGCCACACCCAGATGCCCCCGGCGATAACGGCCGAGTTCGTGCACCAGATCTTCCAGTCGCGCGTTGTCCACCACCAGCATGCCGCGCGTCCAGGCATCGGCGCCGAGGTTGAGCGCCATAATCTCGCCCAGGCCGTCATTGCGGATCAGCATTTGCTGGCCTTCACGCAGAATCTGTTCGTCAGGGCTCGATTGCGGATGGGCGGCCACCGCCGACTGCAATACGCTCAGGCGTGTGCCTTCTTCTTCGCGCTTGACCAAAAACCGCGTGCCCAGTGCGCGCATGCTGCCTTCGCGGGTCTCGACGATAAACGGCCGGGCATCGCCATGACCGGTTTCGACGAGGATTTCCCCTTCCTGAAGAACAACCAGCCGCTGTTTTTCGTCAAAGCGCACGTCCACGGCACTGTGGGTATTGAGGTTGATCAGCGTGCCGTCGGACAGGCGAATGGTGCGTTGTTCGCCGGTAGCGGTGCGCTGGTCGGCCAGCCAATAGTCGACCGGCAGATAGCGCTCACCGGCAAACAACGCCAGGCCAATCACTGCGACCACGCTGGCCAGACCGCTGCCGAGCTTGCGCACCCGGCGGCGAATGCCTTCGCGCGATTGCAGCAGGGCCGTGCGGGCCGGGCCGCTGGCGACGCTGAAACGCTGGTCGAGCATGCCCAATTGGCGCCAGGCGCGGGCATGTTCTTCGTGGGCGGCGTGCCATTTGGTGAACTCTTCGCGCTCCACCGGGTTGCCGGAGTCCAGGGACAATTGCCAGGCGATCGCCGCATCCAGCACTTGCGCCGACACCGGTTTGGAACTCACCGGACTCATGTCGGCTCACCGTACAACGCGATGTAGCACTGGCGGACACCCTGGGCCAGGTATTGGCGCACGCGAGGCACCGACACACCGAGGCGTTCGGCGATTTCAGCGTGGCCCAGGCCATCGAGACGGTTGTAGAGAAACGCCGCTCGCGCCTTGCTCGACAGTTTGCCGAGCAGACGATCGATGTTTTTCAGGTCTTCGAGGATCATTTGCTGCTCTTCCACCGACGGTTGCTCGGCTTCGGGAATCAGCATCAGTTCGGTGAGATAGGCCTGTTCCAGCGCGGCACGACGGAAATAGTCAAACAGCAGGCCCTTGGCAATTGCCACCAGGAATGCCCGTGGCTCGCGCGGCTCTTTCAGTTCTTCGCGGCCCAGCAAACGCACGAAGGTGTCCTGGCTCAGGTCTTCGGCCCGTTGCGGGCAGGCGACGTTGCGACGAAGCCAGGCCAATAGCCAACCGCGATGGTCGCGATATAACGCACCGACGAGCTCACTTTGAGGGCTAGGGACTGACGACACGCAGCATCACCGTTTGGGAAGTGTTAACTAACGAGAATTGTTCGCGATTGTGGCAGAGGCGAGGAAGGGAAAGCAATTGGCATTGGTCGGGTGGTTTGGATTGCGCAGAACCCTGTAGGAGCGAGCAGGCTCGCTTCTATAAAAGGTTCTGCGGGGTTAGAAGGACGGCGATTGCTGCCGCCGCTTCCACTGATTCAGTCGCTGCTGCAAATTCAACGGGCTATGAATCTGCTGCTGCCGTGCGCGGCTGAACAGGATCAACGCCAGCTCGGCAGTGGCCAGGGCATCGGCGCTGGCGTTGTGGCGCTCGAAGACTTCCAGCTTGAACCAGTTGATCCACTCGTCCAGTCCGGCCTCACGGATGTTCGCCTGCGGGCAGAGCAGCGGGGCGATGTCCGCCACATCCAGAAAGGTGTGCTGCAATTTGTAGCCCAGATGATCTTTCAGCGCCCGTCCGAGCATGTGCTGGTCGAATGGCGCATGAAAGGCCAGCAACGGACTGTCGCCGACGAACGCCATGAAATCGAGCAGCGCTTCGGCAGGATCGCTGCCTGCGGCAATCGCACTGGGGCCGATGCCGTGAATCAACACGCTGGGCCCGAGTTTGACTTCGGTGCATTGCAGGGTGCGTTCGAACTGCTGGCTGAAATCGATGGCGCCATCCTCGATCACCACTGCGCCGATCGACAGCACCCGGTCCTTGTTCAAATTCAGCCCGGTGGTTTCCAGGTCAAGCACGATCCAGCGTTGCTCACGCAGGCTGCATTCACTCAGCCCGCTCGCAGCTGGCAAGCATTGCAGGCGCTGTTGCAATTCACCGGACAGGCTCGGACCGGCAGGGCGCAGCCAGGAGAATAGGCTCATAGTTGATACCGCAGGGCCAGGCTGCTTTGCAGGCGTTGAGCCTGGCGCAGGGACTCACGCAGGATCCGCCGGTCCAGATGATTGAGGCTGTCCGGATCGACGCGGTTGGAGTAGGGCAAATTCTCCCGGGTCTGTAGCTGATGTTGCTGCATGCGGGTTTGCTGGATGAAGTGATACGCCTCTTCGTACGCCGCGCCGTCCAGCGGCTCGATGATCTCCTTGTCCACCAGTTGGCGAAAGCGCTCCAGGGTGTTGTTCGTTTCGACGCCATGGGCGAGGGCGAGCAGTCGGGCGCCGTCGACGAAGGGCGTCAGGCCCTGAATCTTCAGATCCAGCGTGGCTTTCTCGCCATTTTTCTTTGCCAGTACGAACTCGCGGAAACGTCCAACGGGCGGGCGGTTGCGCAGAGCGTTTTCGGCCAGCATGCGCTGGAACAGACGGTTGTCGCCGACCTGATCGAGAATCCCGCGCCGCAACTGTTCGCAGCCTTGCTCGCTGCCCCAGACCACGCGCAAATCGAAATAGATGCTCGAGCCCAGCAAGTTCTCCGGCGTGGCCTCGCGGATGAACGCGGCAAAGCGACGGGCCCATTCGACGCGGGACAAACACAACTCGGGGTTGCCGGCCATGATGTTGCCCTTGCACAGGGTGAAACCGCACTGCGCCAGGCTGTGGTTGATCTGGTGGGCGATGGGCAGCAATTTGCCGCGAATTTGCGCAGCATGCGCCGCGTCCCGGGCTTCGAACAGAATGCCGTTGTCCTGGTCGGTGTGCAGTGTCTGTTCGCGGCGACCTTCGCTGCCGAAACACAGCCAACTGAACGGCACACCAGGGTCGCCTTTTTCCGCCAGGGTCAGTTCGATGACCCGGCACACGGTGTGGTCGTTGAGCAGGGTGATGATGTGGGTGATCTGGGTCGAGGACGCACCGTGGGCCAGCATGCGTTCGACCAATTGGCCGATCTCGCCACGGATCGCCACCAGGTTTTCCACCCGCGGCGCATTGCGGATGGTTCGCGCCAAGTGCACCAGATCCACCCGTTGCAGGGAAAACAGATCGCGCTCCGAGACCACGCCGCACAAGCGCTGGTCCTTGACCAGGCAGACATGGGCGATGTGTCGCTCGGTCATGGCGATCGCTGCATCGAACGCACTGTGATCGGGCGTCAGGTAAAACGGCGCGCGGGTCATGTGCCGCTCGATGGCTTCGTTGAAATCACCGGTGCCGCTGGCCACCACGTGGCGTAAATCACGCAGGGTGAAAATCCCCAGCGGCGCCTGGTGTTCGTCGACCACCACAATGCTGCCGACCTGCTGCTCATGCATCAGGGTCACGGCTTCACGCAGGGGCGTTGCCGGGCTGCACATCACTGGATGACGCATGGCCAATTCGCCCAGGCGGGTGTTGAGCGAATACTGGGTGCCAAGGGTTTCCACGGCTTTTTGCTGGACTTGCTGATTGACCTGATCCAGCAGGCTGCTCACGCCACGTAGGGCAAAGTCGCGAAAGGTGTTGGAAATGGCGAATAGTTTGATGAACGCCAGCTTATTGAGCTGTAGGCAAAAGGTATCTTCAGCTGCCAGATGTTCGGTGCGGGTCGCCCGTTCCCCCAGCAATGCGGCAAGAGGAAAACATTCGCCGGTGGTGATTTCGAAAGTGGTTTCGTTGCCGCCCTTGGCCGAATGCGGACGCTCGCCCACCACACGACCCTGTTTGACGATGTAAAAGTGCTCAACCGGGCCGTCGGCGGGTTTGATGATGCTTTCGCCGGGCGCATAAAAACGCAGCTGACATTGCTCAACCAGGTACGCCAGGTGCGCGTGTTCCATCTGATTGAAGGGGGGGAAACGCTGAAGGAATTGCAAAGTGCCCTGGATGTTCTGCAACACCGCGGTTTTCCCTGCCTGTGTGAAGGCGTCCGCTTTACTCATAACCATTACCGCAGTCTTTTTTGGATTTGTTGTTGTCGGATGACTCACCCATGGTCGACCCCTGCGGTCAGGGTGCCCATTGGACGTAAGTCTAGGTAGGCAATCAGTGTGATGGAGTGTCGGAAAAACCTTACGCAATTGAGAGAAAAAGCTCTCTATTCTGCTATTGGAAAAATATCCGACGAAGTGCACATTGAAGCTCTGTCCAGCGATGTCTCACCACTGTGCCAGGGAACTGAATTGAACATGTAGAGAACGCCATGTCCGACCACGATATTTTGAGTGATGCCGAGCGCGAGGCGCTCAGTGCCGTCATGCTGGCACCCGACTTGCCGCCGCAACGGGTGCTGATCGTCGACGACGATAGGGACGCCCGAGAGCTGCTGTCGGAAATTCTGGGATTGGATGGCATTCGTTGCATGACGGCGGCCAGTGGCGAAACCGCCCTCAAGATGCTTGAAGAAAAACCTTCGATTGGCCTGGTAATTACCGATTTGCGGATGGGCAACGTGGATGGCCTGGACTTGATCCGCCAGGTGCGCGAGTCCGTGCGGGCGGCAATGCCATTTATCATCGTTTCCGGCGATGCCGATGTGAAAGACGCCATTGCCGCGATGCATTTGAGCGTGGTGGATTTCCTGCTCAAGCCAATCGATACCGGCAAGTTGCTGGCGTTGGTCAAGCATGAGTTGGGAGTGGATCTGTAAGCCGCTACAAAAATCGCCACAAAAAAAGCCCTGATCGCAAGATCAGGGCTTTTTCACGTCGGGTACTAGCGCTTACTCACAGGCCATTGGCAGCCTTGAACTCGCGACGACGACGGTGCAGGACCGGCTCGGTGTAGCCGTTTGGCTGCTTGGTGCCTTCGACCACCAGTTCGACTGCCGCCTGGAAGGCGATGTTGCTGTCGAAGTTTGGCGCCAGTGGGCGATACAGCGCATCACCGGCATTCTGACGGTCAACCACCGGCGCCATGCGCTTGAGGCTTTCCATCACTTGCTCTTCGGTGACGATGCCGTGACGCAGCCAGTTGGCGATGTGCTGGCTGGAAATACGCAGCGTCGCACGGTCTTCCATCAGGCCGACATCGTTGATGTCCGGCACTTTCGAACAGCCGACGCCCTGGTCGATCCAGCGCACGACATAACCAAGGATGCCCTGGGAATTGTTGTCCAGTTCGTTCTTGATCTGTTCGGCAGTCCACTGCGGATTTACCGCCAGCGGGATGGTCAGGATGTCGTCCACCGACGCGTGAGCACGTTTGGCCAGTTCGGCCTGACGGGCGAACACGTCAACCTTGTGGTAGTGCAGCACGTGCAGTGCGGCGGCGGTTGGCGAAGGTACCCAAGCGGTGTTGGCACCGGCCAATGGGTGAGCGATTTTCTGTTCGAGCATCGCGGCCATCAGGTCGGGCATGGCCCACATGCCTTTACCGATCTGCGCACGACCTTGCAGGCCGGTGCTCAAGCCGATATCGACGTTGGAGTTCTCGTAGGCGCCGATCCATTTTTCCGCCTTCATGTCGGCCTTGCGCACCATCGGGCCGGCTTCCATGGAGGTGTGGATTTCGTCGCCCGTGCGGTCGAGGAAACCAGTGTTGATGAACACCACGCGCTCGCTGGCCGCCTTGATGCAGGCCTTGAGGTTGACCGTGGTACGGCGCTCCTCGTCCATGATCCCGACTTTCAGGGTGTTGCGCGGCAGGCTCAGCACGTCTTCGATACGGCCGAACAGCTCGTTGGTGAACGCTGCTTCTTCAGGGCCGTGCATCTTCGGCTTCACAATGTAGACGGAGCCGGTGCGGGTGTTCTTGCGCGAGGTGTTGCCGTTCAGGTTGTGCAGCGCCGCCAGGCAAGTCACCAAGCCATCGAGAATGCCTTCCGGCACTTCGTTACCGTCTTTGTCGAGGATCGCATCGATGGTCATCAGGTGACCGACGTTGCGCACGAACAACAGCGAACGACCGTGCAGGTTCACCGCGTTACCGTCGAAACCGGTGTAGGTGCGGTCGGCGTTCATGGTTCGGGTAAACGTCTTGCCACCTTTGGCGACTTCTTCCGACAGGTCGCCCTTCATCAGGCCGAGCCAGTTGCGGTAGATCACCACTTTGTCATCGGCATCGACGGCGGCAACAGAGTCTTCGCAGTCCATGATGGTGGTCAGTGCGGCTTCCATCAGGATGTCTTTGACGCCGGCTGCGTCGGTCTGGCCGACCGGGGTGCTGGCATCGACCTGGATTTCGAAATGCAGGCCGTTGTTCTTCAGCAGGATCGCGGTCGGTGCCGAAGCATCGCCCTGGAAGCCGATCAGTTGCGCGTCGTTGCGCAGGCCAGTGTTGCTGCCGCCTTTGAGGGCGACCACCAGTTTGCCGTCGACGATTTTGTAGCTGGTGGAGTCGACATGGGAGCCGGCCGCCAATGGTGCCGCTTCGTCGAGGAAGGCACGGGCGAAGGCGATGACCTTGTCGCCACGAACCTTGTTGTAGCCTTTGCCTTTTTCCGCGCCGTCAGCTTCGCTGATGGCGTCGGTGCCGTAGAGCGCGTCGTACAGCGAACCCCAGCGGGCGTTCGAAGCATTGAGAGCGAAGCGGGCGTTCATCACCGGCACCACGAGTTGTGGTCCGGCCATGCGGGCGATTTCTTCATCGACGTTTTGCGTCGTTGCCTGGAAATCGGCCGCTTCTGGCAGCAGATAACCGATGTCTTGCAGGAAGGCTTTATAGGCTACGGCGTCGTGCGCCTGGCCTACACGTTCCTGGTGCCAGGCATCAATACGAGCCTGGAAATCATCGCGTTTGGCGAGTAGGGCTTTGTTCTTCGGCGCCAGGTCATGAATGACCTTGTCGGCACCGGCCCAGAACGTATCGGCGGTGAGGCCGGAACCGGGAATGGCTTCGTTGTTCACGAAGTCGAACAGGACTTTGGCGACCTGCAGGCCACCGACTTGAACGTGTTCAGTCATTGCTTGCCTCACTCTGCTCAGCTATTTCGCTTTTCAGCTCTTCAATTTAACAATGAAGCCTCTGGCCATTTAAACCACAAACCCTGCGACCAGTACATGCCATTTCTGACGGCTGGGTGAGGACCAATCAACGGCTTGAGGGCCTTGCTGACGGGGCTTTCAGGGATGCGACTGCGCCTGTGGCAGACATCGATCCAACGTTATGTAGTGCGCGCTGCGGCATACTACATGATGAATTGCGCTTGTGAAAATCAGACTAATAACGTCGTTCTGCGACCCCATGACGCATTGCAGTCACGGTGGGGTGCGTGATGTTCTCAAAAAACCACTAGATTGTTCCAGTTAAATATAAAAAGTTGTACACATAAAATCCGCAGCGCTGCTGTGAGCACCGAATCCAGCCCCTTGCCTATACTTGGTTTTCTATAACAAAAGTCATGACCAGAGGGCTGCGCCATGGACCACCTCGTACTCACCGTATTCGCACCGGACAAGCCAGGGCAGGTCGAGCGCATTGCCCAATGCATTGCCGAACAGGGCGGCAACTGGTTGGAAAGTCGCATGTCGCGCATGGCCGGACAATTTGCCGGGATTCTTCGGGTGGGCGTACCGGCTGAGGCCTACGACGCATTGGTCGATGCCCTACAGGCGTTGTCTGCCCACGGCATTCGCGTGTTGATCGCCGAAAGCGGCATCGAACAATCCTGCACCAGGAAACCGATCGCCATGGAGTTGGTGGGCAATGATCGTCCCGGTATCGTGCGCGATATCACCCGCCTGCTGAGTGAGCAGGGTGTCAACCTAGAGCGGCTGGTGACGGAAGTGCGCCCGGCGCCGATGAGCAGCGAACCGCTGTTTCACGCCGAAGCGATTCTCGCGGTGCCGCTGACTCTGTCGCTGGAGGTTTTGCAATCACGCCTGGAAACCCTGGCCGACGATCTGATGGTGGAGTTGGTACTGCGCAGCGAACCCTGATCGGGTTATCCAAGTTAAACGTGCACCTGCCTGTGGATAACCTGTAGAGACAGCCCGCCAGGCCACGTCGGCCGGGGCTTTTCAGGATTTGATCAAAAAACCGGCAGTTTTCAGTGACTTGCGCACAAACGCCGGGGATCACGCTGTGGATAACCTTGGGAAGGAACGATGCAGGCCACGGGAAACGTGGCCTATAGAGGTTTGTACTTTTTTTGATCAGTTGCGGCGACGCAGACTTAGCCACGCATCGACGCTGTAAACCGCCAGACCGGCCCAGATAAACATGAAGGCCACCAGCGTGCTGGACGACAAGTGTTCGTTAAACAACAGCACGGCTTGCAGCAGCACCAACGTTGGCGCCAGGTACTGGAGAAATCCGAGCGTGGTGTAGGGCAAATGCCGGGCAGCGGCGTTGAAACAAACCAGCGGCACCAGCGTGACTGGCCCGGCTGCCACCAGCCACCAGGCTTCGGACGTGGTCCAGAACTCGGCCTGGGCACTGTGTGCCGTCGGATTGAACAGCAACCAGGCCATGGCGATCGGCACCAGCATCCAGGTTTCCACCACCAGCCCCGGCAGCGCCTTGACCGGTGCCTGTTTGCGAATCAGCCCGTAGAAGCCGAAGGTCAGCGCCAGCACCAATGACACCCAGGGCAGGCTGCCGACTTGCCACACTTGTTGCGCTACGCCGACGGCCGCCAGGCCCACCGCAATCCATTGCATGCGCCGCAGCCGTTCACCGAGTATCAGCATCCCCAGCAGCACGTTGATCAGCGGGTTAATGTAGTAGCCGAGACTCGCTTCGAGCATCCGCCCGTTGTTCACCGACCAGACGTACGTCAACCAGTTGGCCGCGATCAACGTGCCGCTCAAGGCCAGGATTGCCAGCCGTTTTGGATTCTCCCGCAACTCGCGCCACCAGCCCGGGTGTTTCCAGACCATCAGCAACAAGGCACCGAACAGCGCCGACCACAGCACGCGGTGGATGATGATCTCCACGGCGGGCACGCTGGCGATGGCTTTGAAGTAGAGCGGGAAAAGTCCCCAGATGATGTAGGCACTCAGGCCCAATATGTACCCGCGGCGCGGGTTGGCGGCTTGCATGCAGAATCCTTGCTTAGGCAGCTAACAAAGAACTGATTGTAAGGAGATTTTCCCTGATGTGCTGGACCGTGTAGGAGCGAGCTTGCTCGCGATGGTCGTCAACGATAACGCGGGGAACCTGATGCCCCGGGTTGTTCTTGGGTTTTTCGCGAGCAAGCTCGCTCCTACAGGGGAGGGTGGCGTTTAGAAGAGCTTGAGGGGTTCTTCATTCAGCGCCGACAACTGTTCACGCAACGCCAACACTTGATCACCCCAATAACGCTCAGTACCGAACCACGGAAAGCTGCGCGGGAAAGCCGGGTCGTCCCAACGGCGGGCCAGCCAGGCGCTGTAGTGCATCAGGCGCAGGGCGCGCAGCGGTTCGATCAATGCCAGTTCCCGCGGATCGAAGTCGTGGAATTCGTTGTAGCCATCCATCAGTTCCGACAACTGCCCAAGACAGGCTTGGCGATCACCCGCCAGCATCATCCAGATGTCCTGCACCGCTGGTCCCATGCGGCAGTCGTCGAGGTCGACGATGTGGAACATCTCATCGCGGCACATCATGTTGCCGGGGTGGCAATCGCCGTGCATGCGGATGTTCTGGTGCGGCGTATTGCTGTAGGCATCTTCCACACGCTTGAGCAGATCGCGGGCGACGGACTCGTAGGCGGGCAGCAAGCTGCGGGGAATGAAATTGCCTTCGAGCAACGTCGTCAGCGAGTCATGGCCGAAGTTTTTCACCGCCAAAGCTTCGCGGTGCTCGAACGGCTTGGTCGAGCCCACCGCATGCAGGCGACCGAGCAGTTGCCCCAGGCGATACAGCTGATCGAGATTGCCCGGCTCCGGCGCACGGCCACCACGGCGGGGGAACAGGGTGAAACGGAAACCTTTGTGTTCGTGCAGGGTTTCACCGTTATGGATCAACGGCGCAACCACCGGCACCTCGACCTCGGTGAGTTCGAAGGTGAATTGGTGTTCTTCCTGAATCGCTTCATTGGTCCAGCGCTGCGGACGATAGAACTTGGCGATCAGTGGCTCGGAGTCTTCGATGCCGACCTGATAGACACGGTTCTCGTAGCTGTTGAGCGCCAGAATGCGTGCGTCGCTCAGGAAACCGATGCTTTCGACGGCATCGAGCACGAGGTCTGGGGTGAGGGTTTCAAACGGGTGGGCCATGCTGACTCCTGCGCGCAGCAGGCTGCTGCGTCCGGCCAGGCATGTTAGCGCAGACGGGGCTGCTTGAGTGGGCCGGGTTGAGAGGTGCGCTGTTTGGGTTGACGCCATCGCGAGCAGGCTCGCTTGTATGCTAGGACTTGAAGGGAGGAGGAGGGACAAGGCTCGATTCTGACTGTTAGCGCAGTACAGATCCGTGGGAGATTTCGCCCCTCCTCCTTTCACCCAAGCGCCGATAAAGAATGCATCTGGCTAGACCGACGATAGGAACAAGCCTGCGCCTCTGGGTGAGCCCTTCAAGTGCTCAAAACCATATCTCGGGGGATGTTTAATGGCAATGCCGGTTTCTGCTATCAAGCCAATCGTGGGCGTGGATGTCGCCAAGAGTGAGTTGATGATCTATCAGGCCGAACTGGATCTGCTTGAGACGCTTCCCAATAACAAGCCAGCCATCAAGAAATGGCTGAAAGCCTTGCTGGCACCGGTCGATATCGCTATTGAGTCGACCAATATCTATCACCTGGAGTTCGCCGACCTGGCCCATGAGGCCGGTTGCACCATTTACATGGTCGGTGGCTATGAACTGAGCCATTACCGCAAAGGTGTGAAAGTTCGCGCCAAAACTGACGCGCTGGATGCAAAGTTACTCGCTCGCTATCTGAAGAACGAGTATGAAGAGCTTCATCCATGGATTCCGCCATCGCCGTTGTACCGCTGCCTCTTGAGCCTTTTCCGCCGGCGCGCGGCGCTGGTTCAGGCGCGGGTTGGCTTGGTGCAGAGCTGGACAAATGAACCGCTGCTCAAAGCCGCTTTTGCCGAGCAAGTGGCCTCCATGCAGAGGCTTGAAGGGCTGGTCGAGAAAATGATCAACGACCGCCTGAAAGAAGCCGGCTTGCTTGCCCAGTTGAAGCGTTGCATGAAAGTCGAAGGTATCGGCTTTCTGACTGGTGCCCGCTTGATCGCGGCTTTTCAGCGAGGCGATTTCAGAAATGCAGATGCCTTCATCGCGTTTTTGGGGATGGATTTGCGGGTATCGCAGTCAGGACAAAAAGACGGTCGCCGCAGCCTGACCAAGCGCGGCGATCCGGAGGCGCGTCGGCTTTTGCACAACGCTGCCATGTCGGCCAGCCGCACAGCCGCCTGGAAAGGTTTTTACCAAGAACAAAGAGCTAAAGGGTTCAGTACTACGCAGGCACTGGTGATCTTGGCCCGTAAACTTGCCCGGATCGTATTTGCACTGCTGAAAGGGCAAGGTGAATACCAACCGAAAGCAGGTTGAAGGCTTCCCCTCAACCATAGAATCTCCCACATTGGTTCGTCTGTGTGCATGCAATCTTCGGCACAACAGAGATCACCTGTGGCAGCTAGCCTGCTAGCGATGAGGCCCGATCAGGCGCCGACGATCCCGCCATCCTCCCGGGTAATCGCAATCACCGACGAGCGCGGCTTGCCATTGGGCAAATGCTCGGGGAAAGTCGAGCCACCGGATTCACCCGGATGCTGAATCCCGATAAACAACGTCTTCTGATCCGGCGAGAAGCTGATCCCGGTCACTTCGCAACCAATTGGCCCGACCATGAAGCGGCGAATTTCACCGGACACCGGATCTGCGCAGAGCATCTGGTTGTTGCCCATGCCAGCGAAATCACCGGCATTGCTGGCATCGCCGTCGGTTTGAATCCACAACCGCCCGGCATCATCGAACGCCAGGCCGTCCGGGCTGTTGAACATGTTTTGCGGGGTGATGTTCGATGAGCCGCCCTTCGGCGTGCCGGCATGCACTTGCGGGTTGCCGGCCACTACAAACAGATCCCAGGCAAAAGTTTTCGACCCGTGATCGTCACGGTCGGTGCGCCAGCGCAGGATCTGCCCGTAGACGTTTTTCTCCCGCGGATTCGGCCCGCCCACCGGTTGCCCGTCATCACCGCGTTTGGCGTTGTTGGTCAGCGTGCAGTAAACCTGACCATCCTTGGGGCTGACCACGATCCATTCCGGGCGATCCATGCGCGTGGCTTTCACCACGCTGGCCGCCAGCCTCGCGTTGATCAGCACCTCGGCTTGATCGGCAAAACCGCTGCTGGCGTCAATGCCGTTTTTGCCGTGGGTCAACTCGATCCATTCGCCCTGGCCTTTCGGGTGGTCGGCGTTACCGTCGCCAGCGTCGAAAATCGCCACGTATAAAGTGCCGTGATCGAGCAGGTCGCGGTTGGCCTTGGGGTTTTTGTGGTTGATCTTGTCGCGGCTGACGAATTTGTAGATGAATTCGCCGCGCTCATCGTCGCCCATGTACACCACGGCGTGTCCGTCGCGGGTTTCTGCCAGGGCGGCGTTTTCATGTTTGAAGCGGCCCAGTGCGGTGCGCTTGACCGGGGTCGATTGCGGATCGAACGGGTTGATTTCGACCACCCAGCCATGACGGTTGAGTTCGTTGGGATTCTTCGCCAGGTCGAAGCGCGGATCGTGTGGGTGCCAGTTGATCTCTTTGCTGGTCACCACTGCACCGTAGCGTTTCTGTGCGGCGTTGAATGTCTGCTCGGCATTGCTGCTGCCGAAGCAATCGGTGAAGTTCTCTTCGCAGGTCAGATAGGTGCCCCACGGTGTCTTGCCGTTGGCACAGTTCTGGAACGTGCCGAGGACTGTCTTGCCGTGCGGGTCAGCACTGGTTTTCAGCAGGTCGTGACCGGCGGCCGGGCCGCTCAGGTTGATCGGCGAATTGCCGTGGATGCGTCGGTTGTAGCGCGAGTCCTGAACGAATTGCCAGTGGCCGTTCTTGCGCTGCACTTCAATCACCGACACACCTTCGCAAGCCTGCGCTTTGCGCACGTCTTCGGCCGATTGCGGTATTCCGGCGTGGGGGTAGAGGTAGCGGTAATTGGTGTATTCGTTGTTGATCGCCATCAGCGCGCGATGGTTGTCGCCGGGAAAGGCAAACAGGCTCATGCCGTCGTTGTTGTCGCCGAACTGGAGTTCCTGCTGCTCGGCCGTGCCATTGCCGCTTGGGTCGAAGGCCGGGCCGTTTTTATGCAGGGGCTGACCCCAGCTGATCAGCACCGAAGACTTGTAGCCTGGCGGCAGGCTGATGCTGTCGGCAGTGGCGGTGGGAATGCTCTCAAAGCCCAACAGCTTGCTGTTGCCGGCGCTGACACTGGCGGCCAGCGCGCTGCGGCTCAAGAGGTTGCCGCCCAAAAACATCGCGGCGCCGCACAACGCGCCTGCACTGATGAATCCACGGCGACTGAGGCCGACCATCTGTTCGAGGTCGGTGGACTGGTTTTCTTCTAATAGGCTCATTTCAGGCTCCCTGCGATTTGTGCAGACACCTTAATGACGGGAAATGAAGGATTTGTTGCAGTGCGTTTATAGCGGCGTGCCGAGCAGAACCCTGGACGGTGAAAACTCCACGCGCACCGGTTTGCCAGTATCCAGCCCGAGGTCTTTCAGGTGCCAGGGTTCGGCCAGGGCGCACAGGGTCAAGCCATTCGGCAGGGTAATGCGCACTTCGCTGGGGCCGTCTTCGGCGTCGAGGATCTGCTCGATGGTGCCCATCAAGCCATTGTTGCCGGGCGTTGCGGGGGCGTCGCGGGTCATCACGTCAAGCCAACCCGCCTTGATCAGGGCCACCACTTCGGTGCCGATCTGCAAGTCCAGTCGCTCGGTGCTGTCGTGGGTAATTTGCGCGTCGACGATCAGGTTTTCGGCCATCTCCAGGCGAATCAGGTCGTTGCGCCCCTGAGGCTTGATCGCTGCAACTTTGCCGTGCAATTGGTTGCGCGCGCTGGTGCGCAGCATCAAGCGCCCGAGCAAGTCCAGGTCGCTGGCATCTTCGGCCGCTTCCAGCACCTGAGCCTGCAACGCTTGCAGCTTTTGATACAGGCGCAACACTCGTTCACCTTCGCTGGACAGTTTGGCGCCGCCACCGCCCTTGCCGCCGACACTGCGCTCCACCAACGGTTTTTGCGCAAGGTTGTTCAGCTCATCGATGGCGTCCCACGCCGCCTTGTAGCTCAGGCCCGCGCTTTTTGCGGCGCGGGTGATCGAGCCCTGCTCGGCGATGTGTTGCAGCAGGGCAATGCGTTGCGGGCGGCGGACAATGTGCTGGGACAACAACGTAGGCAGGGACATGGCATGGCGCTTTGGGCTGTGACGGTGGTAAGGACGTTGGCTGCTCGAAGCGCGCGAGTCAAGTCAGGTGGACTCGCCGGGTTTGGGTGTGCGCGCCAGGCAATAGATGTCGACCCGTGCGGCGCCGGCGTCCGTCAGCAGGCGGGCGAGTGCTTGTGCGGTGGCGCCGGTGGTTAACACGTCATCCACCAGCGCGAGATGACGGCCCTTGAACGATGCTTCGGGCGTGAGGGCGAAGGCGTTGCGCAGATTTTTTTTGCGAGCTTCGGCGTTGAGGGTTTGTTGAGCACCGGTGTCTTGTGTCCTCAGTAGCGATCGTTCATCGCAGGGGATGTGCAGGGCTGTGCTGAGCCAGCGCGCCAGCATCGCGGCCTGATTGAATCCGCGTTGACGCAGTCGTCGAGTGGCCAGTGGCACCGGCAGCAACAAGTCAGGTTGTGGTAGATCATCTTCGAAGCGATGTTGCAGGGCTTGGGTAAGAAGTTCGCCGAGCAGGTGGCCAAACGGCCATTTCGCGTTGTGTTTGAAGCGGGTGATCAGGCTGTCGATCGGGAAGCTGTAGGTCCAGGGTGCGATGACTCGCTCGAAGGCTGGCGGCTGGCTCAGGCATTGGCCGCACGTCAGGCCCGCAACGGGCAGCGGCAAGGCGCAGCACTGGCAGTGATCGCCGAGCCAGGGCAGGTCGGTTTCGCAGGCCATGCAAATGGGGGTGGTGCCATCGGCGCCTTCATCGCAGAGCAAACAGAATTGTTTGTTTTTTAACCAGATGTAAACCTGTTTTTTGTATCGTGGTTGACAGCGCATCGCTCTTCCTTAAATATGCCGAACATCCGTGTTGCGCCTGTGGGTATTCCGTTCCCCAGTCGCTTGCCCAGCATAAATCAAGGAACCGCCCATGAGCGCCAGCACCACTGCAACCCTGCGTCATGACTGGACTTTGGCCGAAGTCAAAGCACTCTTCGTTCAACCCTTCAATGACCTGCTGTTCCAGGCGCAGACGGTGCACCGCGCGCATTTCGACGCCAACCGCGTTCAGGTGTCGACCCTGCTGTCGATCAAAACCGGCGCCTGCCCGGAAGATTGCAAATATTGTCCGCAGTCCGGTCACTACAACACCGGCCTGGAAAAAGAAAAACTGATGGAAGTGCAGAAGGTCCTCGAAGAGGCCGCTCGCGCCAAGGCCATCGGTTCGACCCGTTTCTGCATGGGCGCGGCGTGGAAGCATCCGTCGGCCAAAGACATGCCGTATGTGCTGAAGATGGTTGAAGGCGTGAAAGCGCTGGGCCTGGAAACCTGCATGACGTTGGGTCGCCTGGATCAGGATCAGACCGAAGCACTGGCCAAGGCCGGTCTCGACTACTACAACCACAACCTCGACACCTCGCCCGAGTTCTACGGCAGCATCATCACCACCCGCACCTATAGCGAGCGCCTGCAAACCCTGGCCTACGTGCGTGATTCGGGAATGAAGATCTGCTCCGGCGGCATCCTCGGCATGGGCGAGTCGCTGGACGACCGCGCGAACCTGCTGATCCAGTTGGCCAACCTGCCGGAGCATCCGGAGTCGGTGCCGATCAACATGCTGGTGAAAGTCGCCGGTACGCCGCTGGAAAACGCCGAGGACGTCGACCCGTTCGACTTCATCCGCATGCTCGCCGTTGCGCGGATCCTGATGCCGCAATCCCACGTGCGCCTGTCCGCTGGCCGCGAGGCGATGAACGAGCAGATGCAGGCCCTGGCGTTCTTCGCCGGTGCCAACTCGATTTTCTACGGCGAAAAACTGCTGACCACCGCCAACCCGCAGGCCGACAAGGATATGCAACTGTTCTCGCGCTTGGGCATCCTGCCGGAAGCCCGCGAAGAACACGCCGACGAAGTGCATCAGGCCGCCATCGAGCAGGCGCTGGTGGAGCAGAAGAGCAGCGAGCAGTTCTATAACGCGGCGGTCTGATCGTCAGGAGTGCAAAACCCTGTAGGAGCGAGCTTGCTCGCGATGGCATCAGTCCAGTCGACATCAATGTTGAATGTGACACCGCAATCGCGAGCAGGCTCGCTCCCACAGGGGATCTGTGTCATTTGAAAGTCGAGGCCTGCATGTCTTTCGATCTCGCCGCACGCCTGGCTGCCCGTCGTGCCGAAAACCTTTACCGCCAGCGTCCGTTGCTCGAAAGCCCACAGGGGCCTGAAGTAGTGGTCGACGGCCAGTCGTTGCTGGCGTTCTGCAACAACGACTACCTGGGCCTGGCCAATCATCCGCAAGTGATCGAGGCCTGGCGTGCGGGTGCTTCGAAGTGGGGTGTCGGTGGCGGAGCTTCGCATCTGGTCATCGGCCATAGCGGTCCGCATCACGCACTCGAAGAAGCCTTGGCCGACCTTACCGGCCGTCCGCGCGCCTTGCTGTTCACCACCGGCTACATGGCCAACCTCGGCGCAGTCACGGCGCTGGTGGGGCAGGGCGATACGGTGCTGGAAGACCGGCTCAATCACGCATCGCTGCTGGACGCGGGGCTGTTGTCCGGCGCGCGGTTCAATCGCTATTTGCACAACGACGCAGCGAGCCTGGCCACACGGCTTGAAAAAGCCACCGGCAATACGCTGGTGGTCACCGATGGCGTGTTCAGCATGGACGGCGACATCGCCGATCTGCCGGCGCTGGCGCGGGAAGCCAAGGCCAAAGGCGCGTGGCTGATGGTCGATGATGCGCATGGTTTTGGCCCGTTGGGCGCCAACGGCGGCGGCATCGTTGAGCATTTCGGCCTGAACATGGACGACGTGCCGGTGCTGGTCGGCACCCTCGGCAAGGCATTCGGTACGGCGGGGGCGTTTGTGGCCGGCAGCGAAGAGCTGATCGAGAGCCTGATCCAGTTCGCCCGGCCTTACATCTACACCACCAGCCAGCCACCGGCCCTTGCCTATGCGACGTTGAAAAGCCTGGAGCTTTTGCGCAGCGAACACTGGCGACGTGAACATTTGCAAACGTTGATCCGACAGTTCCGCCACGGCGCCGAGCAGATCGGCCTGGAGTTGATGGACAGCTTCACACCGATTCAGCCGATCATGATCGGTGACGCCGGGCGCGCGGTGCGTTTGTCGCAGATGTTGCGTGAACGCGGTTTGATGGTGACGGCGATCCGCCCGCCAACCGTGCCCGCCGGCAGCGCCCGACTGCGGGTCACCCTGACCGCCGCCCACAGCGAGGCGCAGGTGCAGCTATTGTTAGAAGGACTGGCCGATTGTTTCGAACGACTGGGACCGGAGCCGAGCCATGCGTGATCGACTGATTCTGCTGCCCGGTTGGGGTCTCGGAGTTTCGCCGCTGGAACCATTGGCAGCAGCCTTGCGCGGCTTGGACGAACACCTGCGTGTGGAAATCGAGCCCTTGCCGGAGCTGGAATCGAGCGACCTCGAAGACTGGCTCGATGAGCTCGATTCGACGGTGCCGCAAGACGCATGGCTCGGCGGTTGGTCGTTGGGCGGCATGCTCGCATCCGAGTTGGCGGCGCGTCGTGGTGATCGTTGTTGCGGTTTGATGACGCTGGCGAGCAATCCTTCTTTTGTCAGCCATGAGCAATGGCCAAGCGCGATGCCCGGGGAAACCTTCGATGCGTTTCTGGCAGGGTGCGCTGTCGATCCGCGTACGACGTTGAAGCGCTTCTCACTGCTTTGTGCACAGGGTGCCGATGACCCGCGCGGACTGTCACGGTTATTGCTCGGTGGCGCGCCACATACCTCGGCATCGGTTTTGATGAGCGGCCTGGAGTTACTCGCACAACTGGATACCCGCCATGCCTTGCAGGCCTTTCGCGGTCCGCAACTGCACTTGTTCGGCGGCCTCGACGGACTGGTTCCCGCCGAGGCGGCAGGCGAGTTGTTCGCGTTGACCCCGGATATCGAAATCGGCCTGATCGAACAGGCCAGCCACGCGTTTCTTCTGGAAGATCCCCACGGTGTGGCGGGGGCGATCCAGGCTTTTTTACATGAGTCCGGTGATGACTGATTTATCTCTCCCCAACCTGCCCGGCGGTTTGCCTGACAAACGCCAGGTAGCGGCCTCTTTTTCCCGCGCGGCAGCGAGCTACGACAGCGTGGCTGAGTTGCAGCGCGATGTGGGCCGCCAGTTGCTCAGTCGTTTGCCGGATGATTTTGTGCCGGGACGCTGGCTCGACCTGGGATGTGGCACCGGGCATTTCAGTCGCGAGTTGGCTGAGCGGTTTCCGACCGGTCACGGGGTGGCGCTGGACATCGCCGAAGGCATGCTCAATCACGCCCGGCCATTGGGCGGCGCCATGCATTTTGTCGCGGGTGATGCCGAGCGTTTGCCGTTGCGCGACTCAACCTGTGATCTGATCTTCTCCAGCCTGGCGGTGCAGTGGTGTGCGGACT
Source organism: Pseudomonas sp. NFX224 (assembly GCF_048565165.1). NCBI lineage: Bacteria > Pseudomonadati > Pseudomonadota > Gammaproteobacteria > Pseudomonadales > Pseudomonadaceae > Pseudomonas > Pseudomonas sp. NFX224. The sequence continues at coordinate 3,569,493 of NZ_CP183416.1, forward strand.
TCGCGTCGGTGCTCAGCGAAGCTCATCGCGTGCTCAAACCTGGCGGAATTTTCGCGTTTGCTAGTCTGTGCGTGGGCACGTTGGTTGAACTGCGTGACAGCTGGCGCCAAGTGGACGGCATGGTGCACGTCAACCGCTTCCGCGAGTTTGCGGTTTATGAACAGCTCTGTGCGGCCAGCGGCTTGCAGGCGATCAGTCTGCAAACCCGTCCTCATGTGCTGTATTACCCGGATGTGCGCAGCCTGACCCATGAACTGAAGGCGCTGGGTGCACATAATCTTAATCCGGGGCGGCCGGGCGGTCTGACTGGCCGGGCGCGGATTTTGGGTTTGATTGGGGCTTACGAGCAGTTTCGACAGGCCCAAGGCCTGCCGGCGACTTATCAAGTGGTATATGCCGTTATGGAGAAACCCTTATGAGCGCAGCCTATTTCATCACCGGCACCGACACTGATGTCGGCAAAACCACAGTGGCCGCCGGTTTGCTGCACGCAGCGCGGTCGGCGGGCCTGAGCACGGCGGCGGGTAAACCGGTCGCCTCCGGTTGCGACGTGACACCCAAGGGCTTGCGCAACGCCGATGCACTGGCGCTGCTGGCGGAATGTTCGTTGCCGCTGAGTTATCAACAGGTCAATCCGGTGGCGTTCGAACCACCCATCGCCCCGCACCTGGCGGCACGCGAGGCGGGTATGGCGCTGACGGTGCAGTCGCTGTTGGTACCCATGCGAGAGATTCTCGACATGCAGGCCGATTTCACCTTGATCGAAGGCGCCGGTGGCTGGCGCGTGCCACTGGCGGATCAGGACAATCTGTCGGACCTGGCGATGGCGCTGGATCTGCCGGTGATTCTGGTGGTTGGCGTGCGCCTGGGCTGCATCAACCACGCGTTGCTCACGGCCGAGGCGATTGCCCAGGACGGTTTGCAGTTGGCGGGGTGGGTGGCCAACATCATCGATCCGAAGACCTCGCGTCTTGAAGAAAACCTGGCGACGCTGGCCGAACGCATCCCGGCGCCGTGCCTGGGGCGGGTGCCGAAACTCAAGGTTGTGACGGCCGAAGCGGTGGCGGAGCATCTTCAACTGGATCTGCTGGACTAGAGTTTGCCTATGACAAGGCACTGTGCCATTAGTGTTTTTGACGGGCGTTTTGCCGGCGGGTCTGCTTCAATGGCCGCTGTTGATCCTTCAGAAGGACGAGTTCTCCCATGGAAATCTCAGGAAACACCGCTTTCTATGCCGGTCTGAGCACCATTCAGACAGGGCAGAACCGTGTCGATCAAGCCGCCGGGCAGATCGCCAACAATACGATCGAGCGTTCGGTCACCAGCCAGTCTTCCGAGATCCAGGCCGATCGCCTGCGTTCTGTCGACCGAAGCCAGCAATCGGATGTGGCCAGCAACATGTTGGAAATGGCCCAGGGCAAATTTCAGGTGGAACTGGGCGCCAAAGTCGCCAAGGCATCCGATGAAGTGCTCGGAACGCTGATCGATACGTTCGCCTGATTCTTCGCTGAACCCGCACCGCTGACGCCGCGATCATTCGCGGCGTTTTTCTGCGTAAGTCCTTCTCTGCAAACTATTCTTTCCTACACTGCGTGTTGCTTGTGCGACGACGCGGCGCAACTGTGCGCATCCGTGTCGCGCTGCTCGATGACGGGCGGCAAAAGATCGACGCTTGACAAGATTTGGTCGTAAACGTATGTTTCAAACAACTGTTTGACCGTCACAACAAATCAACACGGTCGTTCATTCCCGGTTACATCAGCAGAGGTTTATCGCTATGCCTGACTACAAGGCCCCCTTGCGTGATATTCGCTTCGTACGTGACGAACTGCTCGGTTACGAAGCGCATTATCAGAGCCTTCCGGCTTGTGCGGACGCAACTCCGGACATGGTTTCCGCCATTCTCGAGGAAGGCGCCAAGTTTTGTGAGCAGGTACTGGCTCCGCTGAACCGTGTGGGCGACCTCGAAGGCTGCACCTGGAGCGAGTCCGGCGTTAAGACCCCGACCGGCTTCAAGGAAGCCTACAAGCAATTCGTCGAAGGCGGCTGGCCAAGCCTGGCCCACGACGTCGAGCACGGTGGCCAAGGCCTGCCGGAATCCCTGGGTCTGGCCATCAGCGAAATGGTTGGCGAATCCAACTGGTCGTGGGGCATGTACCCTGGCCTGTCCCATGGCGCGATGAACACCATCTCCGAGCACGGCACGCCTGAGCAGCAAGAGGCTTACCTGACCAAGCTGGTTTCCGGCGAATGGACCGGCACCATGTGCCTGACCGAACCGCACTGCGGTACCGACCTGGGCATGCTGCGCACCAAGGCCGAGCCTCAAGCCGACGGTTCCTACAAGGTTTCCGGCACCAAGATCTTCATCTCGGCCGGTGAACACGACATGGCCGACAACATCGTCCACATCGTGCTGGCCCGCCTGCCGGATGCACCGGCCGGTACCAAAGGCATTTCCCTGTTCATCGTGCCGAAGTTCCTGCCGAACGCAGACGGTTCGGTCGGTGAGCGCAACGCAGTGGCCTGTGGTTCCCTGGAACACAAGATGGGCATCCACGGCAACGCCACCTGCGTGATGAACTTCGACGCGGCCACCGGTTACCTGATTGGCCCGGCGAACAAAGGCCTGAACTGCATGTTCACCTTCATGAACACCGCACGTCTGGGTACCGCGCTGCAAGGTCTGGCCCACGCTGAAATCGGCTTCCAGGGCGGTCTGAAGTACGCTCGCGATCGCCTGCAAATGCGCTCGCTGACTGGCCCGAAAGCGCCGGACAAAGCGGCTGACCCGATCATCGTGCACCCAGACGTACGCCGCATGCTGTTGACCATGAAGGCGTTCGCCGAAGGCAACCGTGCGATGGTTTACTTCACCGCCAAGCAAGTCGACATCGTCAAGTACGGTGTGGACGAAGAAGAGAAGAAGAAAGCCGACGCACTGCTGGCTTTCATGACTCCAATTGCCAAAGCTTTCATGACCGAAGTTGGTTTTGAATCGGCCAACCACGGCGTACAAATCTACGGCGGCCACGGCTTCATCGCCGAGTGGGGCATGGAGCAGAACGTTCGCGACAGCCGCATTTCGATGCTGTACGAAGGCACCACCGGTATCCAGGCACTCGACCTGCTGGGCCGTAAAGTGCTGATGACTCAAGGCGAAGCCCTCAAAGGCTTCACCAAGATCGTCCACAAGTTCTGCCAGAACAACGAAGGCAACGAAGCCGTCAAAGAGTTCATCGCACCGCTGGCTGCAATCAACAAGGAATGGGGCGAGTTGACCATGAAGGTCGGTATGGCCGCCATGAAGGATCGCGAAGAAGTCGGCGCGGCCTCCGTGGACTACCTGATGTACTCCGGTTATGCCTGCCTGGCCTACTTCTGGGCTGACATGGCACGCCTGGCGGCCGAGCAACTGGCTGCCGGCACTTCCGAAGAGGCGTTCTACACCGCCAAGCTGCAGACGGCGCGCTTCTACTTCCAGCGCATCCTGCCGCGTACCCGCACTCACGTTGCAACCATGCTGTCGGGCGCCAACAACCTGATGGACATGAAAGAAGAAGACTTCGCACTGGGCTACTAAGCCTTAGCGCCGTTCTTCACAAAAACCGCCGCTCTTTCGGGAGCGGCGGTTTTTTTTGCGTTGGACCCCAACTGTGGGGGAATTTCCCCAGCAGAAACGGTGAAAGTGCGCAGCTGAACCCCATATTTATTGATGCAAAATGTTTCGAGATGAATGGCAAATTAATTGCACTGCGCTGATTAACCGGCGCTAACGAGAAATCCTGTCTTGTTCATCGAAGCCTCTCGCCCGGCGAACTCATAACAACAACAGTCAGGGTGAAGCACATGGACATCTGTCGACTTGTTCGTTTGACCGTCTGGTTATCCATCGTTTTCTCAACCACCGGTGCAGTGGCGGCCGCGCCCGAAGAGGTGGAGCCCCCTGTACCGGAAGTACCTAGCCTGCAATCGCTGCGCGGCATGATGCCGCCGGACCCTTCCGGTACCGAAGGCGGGCGCAAGGTCGACCTGATGACCGATTACGTGCTCAACCGCTCGGCGGCGGTCCTGCTGGGCAAGGCCCTGTTCTGGGACATGGAGGTCGGCAGCGACAGCACCACCGCTTGCGCGTCCTGCCACTACCACGCCGGTGTCGATCACCGGACCACCAACCAGATCAACCCGGGCCAGGCCCACACCAACGCCAACGTCGCATCGATTTTCAACAAGCCGTTCATGGCCTCCGACATTCCCGGCGACGTGCCGTCCTATACGACCAAATCCGGGAGTAAGGGGGGGCCGAACTACCTGCTGAAGAAAACCGACTTCCCGACCCATGTGCTGGCCAATCCGCTGGATCGAAATTCGGCGATTGTCTATTCCAGCGACGACGTGATCGGTTCCCAAGGCGTGTTCGACGCCAACTTCGTCAAACCCAACCAGCCGCGCTTCGACAAATGCACGCAGCAACCGGACGGGATCTTTCAGGTCGGCGGGGTCAATGTGCGACGCAGCACCGGGCGCAACGCGCCGTCGGTGATCAACGCCGCGTTCAACGTGCGCAACTTCTGGGATGGCCGGGCCAACAATGTGTTCAACGGCTTCTCGCCTTTCGGAAACCGTGATCCGGATGCCGGGATCTATGTAACGAAGGACAGCAGCGGCGTGGCCCTCAAGGTTCGGCTCGCGCTCAACGATGCCTCCGCGGCTTCGCAAGCCGTCGGGCCTCCCGGCAGCGCAGTGGAAATGTCCTGCGGTGGGCGTACGTTTGCCGACATCGGCCGGCGCATGCTCGATACGTTGATGCTCAAGCAACAGCGGATTGCCTCCACCGACTCGGTGCTGGGACCTGTGTCCGGTGCCCGCAGGCCCACCTACCGCGAGCTGATCAAGAACGCTTTCCAGCCACGGCTGTGGAACGCCACGCAGCAGGTGTCGGTGGGCGGCGCGCCTTATACCCAGATGGAAGCCAACTTCCCGTTGTTCTTCGGCCTGGCGATCCAGATGTATGAAGCCACGCTGGTCTCCGATCAAGCGCCGCTGGACGCCTATTTGCAAGGCGATCACACGGCTATGAACGAGCAGCAAGTGCAGGGCATGAACCTGTTTCTGGGCAAGGGCAAATGCGTCAATTGCCACGGTGGCGCGGAGCTGACCAACGCTGCCAGTCGCTTGCAGTTCCATCCCCGCGAGCGCATCGAACGCATGGTCATGGCGGACAACCTGACCACGCTCTACGACAACGGTTTCTACAACACTGGCGTGCGTCCAACCTCGGAAGACCTGGCGCTCGGTGGCGCGGATGCCTGGGGCAATCCTTTATCCTTCACTCGTGAGTACAACACCGTACTGCAAGGCGGGAAGATTCCTGATCCGCTGGATGTCGACGTGTGCACCTTCGAAGCACCATTGAGTGCAGCGATTCCCTGCGATGCAACGCAGCTGCCGAATGTCGGTTTCCGTGATGCGGTCGATGGCGCCTTCAAGACACCGACACTGCGCAACATCGCGCTGACCGGGCCGTATTTCCATAATGGCAGCCGTTCAACGCTCAAGCAGGTGATGGAGTTCTACAACCGCGGCGGCGACCGGCGCGGCGAGGATGCGAGCAACACCAGCGGTTTCGAGCATCCGTCGGTCAATCAGCACAACGGTTCGAACCTTGATCCGGACATGACCAACCTGAACCTGACCCCGGATGAGATTGATGCACTGGTCAAATTCATGGAAGTCGGATTGACCGACCCGAGAGTCGCGTGGGAACGGGCGCCGTTTGATCATCCGTCGCTGGTGCTTGCGCAAGGCCACGTGGGCGATGAAAACGCCGTCACGCAAAAACCGGTCAGCCCGAAAATCACCACTCGCCAGGCACTGGACGCGAACATTCAGCTCAAGCCGATTGGTGCAGAGGGCCGCAGACCTGAGGAAGGGGCGTTGCAGCCGTTCAACAACGACATTTGATTGGGTTCCCCTTGCGTCACTGGCGGTTTCGATGGCTGCCAGTGACGTTTTTTTAAAAATACCTTAGTAAAGCACTCAGTAAGTCCGGGTTTCTGCCGTTACAGAGGTAGGCACAATGCCATCTATTGATATGACGGGTCGGAGCTTTACCCTTGCCGCGTTCTTCCGCTGTACGTTTCAGTCATTTCCTACCGTCATTACTTCTTTTACTGGCGGGCCTTGCGGCCGCGTACGTCAAAGACCTGAACGTTTTCTTCACCTCGCTGTTCAACGTGCTGCCTACCTTGGTGCTGTTGCTCGGCGGTGCTTACTGCGCGGTTTACCGACGTCAGCGTGAATTGTTTCTGATGGTCACCGTGTACATCGCCTACTTCCTGCTCGACACCCAGACCGACTACTACCGCGACAACGGCAAGGTGCGTGAAGACGCCGCGGTGGTCTTCCATTTGTGTTGCCTGCTGCTGCCCTTGTTGTTTGGCGTGTTCGCTGCGTGGCAGGAGCGGACGCACCTGTTCCAGGACATGGTGGCGCGTTTCGCCGTGTTGCTGGCGGTGGGCAGCGTGGCGTTGGGGCTGGAGCAAAGTTACCCGCAGGCGCTGCTGGTGTGGCTGTCGGAGATCCGTTGGCCGGCCTTGCACGGTGCCTGGATGAGCCTGATCCAGCTCGCGTACCCGGTGTTCATCGCCGCGTTCCTGCTGCTGGCCTGGCAGTATTGGCGCAACCCGCGACCGCTGCATGCCGCGCAACTGGTGGGCTTGCTCGGGCTGTTCTGGATGTTGCCGAAAACGTTCATCCTGCCATTCACCCTGAACATCATGTGCAGCCAAGTGATGCTGATGATTGCGGCGGCTGTTGCGCACGAAGCCTATCAAATGGCCTTCCGCGACGAACTGACCGGGCTGCCGGGACGCCGCGCACTGAACGAACGCATGCAACGGCTGGGGCGCAATTACGTGTTGGCCATGAGCGACGTTGACCACTTCAAGAAGTTCAACGACACCCACGGCCATGATGTCGGCGATCAGGTACTGCGACTGGTTGCCAGCAAGCTGGGAAAAATCGGTGGCGGCGGTAAGGCGTATCGCTACGGCGGTGAGGAATTTGCCCTGGTGTTCGCAGGCAAGACACTCGAAGAATGCATGCCGCATCTGGAAGTGATCCGCGAGTCCATCGCCACCTACAACATTCATCTGCGCAATCAAGACAGCCGGCCGCAGGATGACAGTCAGGGGCGCCAGCGTCGCGCGGGTGCCGCTGCATCGAGCGTGTCGGTCACCGTCAGCATCGGCGTCGCCGAACGCCTTGAGCAACGCACCCCGGAGGAAGTACTCAAGTCCGCGGACCAGGCGCTTTACAGCGCCAAGGGCGCAGGCCGTAACTGCGTGATGGCGTTCGGTCAGAACCGCCGTGGCGCTGTGCGCATGGGCGCCGCTACGGTTGAGTGATGATGGCGCATTCAGCGTCTGGACTGTGATTGTGAGGCGTGGTCGGCGGCAGTAGGTTGAAGCAATCTGCTGACGGAGAAATGACCATGCCCGAGTACAAAGCTCCCCTGCGCGACATGCGCTTTCTGATCGACCATGTCTTCGATTTTCACGGCAACTACGCCGCGCTGGGCGCTAACGACGCCAGTCCCGACATGGTCAGCGCGATCCTCGAAGAGGGCGCGAAGTTCTGTGAAAACGTACTCTCGCCCCTCAACCGCAGCGGCGACGAAGAGGGCTGCCATTTCGACAATGGCGTGGTCACCACGCCTACCGGCTTCAAGCAGGCTTTCGCACAATATGTGGACGGCGGCTGGCATGGTCTGGCGGCGGATCCAGCTTACGGCGGCCAGGGCTTGCCCCACTCATTGGGGCTGGTCATCAGCGAAATGGTCGGTTCCAGCAACACCTCATGGGGGATGTACCCGGGCCTGACCCACGGCGCCATGTCGGCGATTCACGCCCACGGCACCGCAGAACAGAAACAGACTTACCTGAGCAAACTCACCGCCGGTCAATGGACCGGCACCATGTGCCTGACCGAAGCCCATTGCGGCACCGATCTGGGCATCATCAAGACCCGTGCCGTACCTGCAGCCGATGGCAGTTACGCGATCACCGGCAGCAAAATTTTCATCTCTGCCGGTGAACACGACATGAGCGACAACATCATTCATCTGGTACTGGCGAAACTGCCGGACGCGCCGGTCGGGACCAAGGGTATTTCGCTGTTTATCGTGCCCAAGTTCCTGCCCGATGCATCGGGTGAAGCCGGTGAACGCAACGGCGTGTCCTGCGGCTCGATCGAACACAAAATGGGCATCAAGGCATCCGCCACCTGCGTACTGAACTTCGATGGCGCCAAGGGCTTCCTGATCGGTGAGCCGAACAAGGGCCTGAACTGCATGTTCACCATGATGAACCACGCGCGGCTGGGCACCGGCATGCAGGGTTTGTGTCTGGGCGAGGCGAGTTTCCAGGGCGCGATCAAGTACGCCAACGACCGCTTGCAGATGCGTTCTCTGACCGGCCCGAAAGCACCGGAAAAAGCCGCCGACCCGATCATCGTGCACCCCGACGTACGTCGCATGTTGTTGACCATGAAGGCTTTCAACGAAGGCAACCGCGCCCTGACTTACTTCACTGCGCAGTTGCTGGATGTCGCGCACCTGAGTGCGGATGAAACGGCGCGCCAGGATGCCGAAGACCTGTTGGCGTTCCTCACGCCGATCTGCAAAGCCTTCATGACCGACACGGGCCTGGAAGTGACCAACCACGGCATGCAGGTATTCGGCGGCCACGGTTTCATCCGGGAATGGGGCATGGAACAACTGGTTCGTGATTGCCGCATCGCGCCGATCTACGAAGGCACCAACGGCATTCAGGCGCTCGACCTGCTCGGACGTAAAGTCCTTGGCAGCCAGGGCAAACTGCTGCGCGGCTTCACCAAAATCGTTCACAAGTTCTGTGCGGCGAACGCTGCACATCCGCAACTGGCCGTTTACGTGGCGCAGCTCAACGAATTGAACCGGCAGTGGGGGGAATTGACTACCCAGGTCGGCATGGCCGCGATGAAAAATCCGGATGAAGTCGGTGCTGCATCGGTGGATTACTTGATGTACAGCGGCTACATCATTCTTGGCTATTTGTGGTTGCGCATGGCGTTGGTGGCGCAGGCACAGCTTGAAGCTGGTAGCGGCGATGCCGATTTCTGCCGGGGCAAACTGGCAACCAACGCGTTCTATTTCAAACGACTGTTGCCGCGTACTGCCGCGCATCGTGCCGCTATCGAGGCGGGTAGCGATTGCCTGATGCAACTGCCGGCGGGGTTGTTCGCGCTTTAGTCATTTACATCCGTTACAAGAGAGCTCGCCTTGTGCGGGCTTTTTTGTCAGTGACTAAAAATAACAAATAAGTCATGAGCTGACCCTATGTGTCACAAAAGTTGTTGGGGTACACTCCGACGCAACGAAAACCACATTCTTACGAACCACCTGTATAGATCTTGCGAGGTTTGCCATGGCTGACTACAAAGCGCCCCTGCGCGATATGCGCTTCGTCCTCAATGAAGTTTTCGAGGTCGCCAAGCTCTGGGCCGAGTTGCCGGCACTGGCTGATTCTGTCGATGCTGAAACCGTCGAAGCCATTCTCGAGGAAGCCGGCAAGGTCACCTGCAAAAGCATCGCGCCCCTGAGCCGTGCGGCTGACGAGGAAGGTTGCCACTGGGCGGACGGTGCCGTCACCACGCCGGCAGGTTTCCCACAGGCTTATCAGACTTATGCCGAAGGCGGTTGGGTTGGCGTGGGTGGTGATCCCGCTTACGGCGGCATGGGCATGCCCAAGGCTGTTTCGGCTCAGGTCGAAGAAATGGTCAACTCTGCCAGCCTGTCGTTCGGTCTGTACCCGATGCTGACGGCCGGTGCTTGCCTGTCGATCAACGCCCACGCCAGCGAAGAGCTGAAAGCCGCGTACCTGCCGAACATGTACGCCGGTGTCTGGGCCGGCTCCATGTGCCTGACCGAGCCGCACGCCGGCACCGACCTGGGGATCATTCGCACCAAGGCCGAGCCTCAGGCCGACGGTTCCTACAAGGTCAGCGGCACCAAGATCTTCATCACCGGCGGCGAACACGACCTGACCGAAAACATCATTCACCTGGTGCTGGCCAAGCTGCCGGACGCGCCGGCAGGTCCAAAAGGCATTTCGCTGTTCCTGGTGCCTAAGTTCATGGTCAATGCCGATGGCAGCCTGGGCGCGCGCAACCCGGCGAACTGCGGTTCGATCGAACACAAGATGGGCATCCAGGCGTCCGCGACCTGCGTGATGAACTTCGACGAGGCCGTGGGTTACCTGGTCGGCGAGCCGAACAAAGGCCTGGCGGCGATGTTCACCATGATGAACTACGAGCGTTTGGGCGTGGGTATCCAGGGCCTGGCCACCGGCGAGCGCTCTTACCAGAACGCAGTCGAGTACGCCCGCGACCGCCTGCAAAGCCGTTCGCCGACCGGCGCGCAGAACAAGGACAAAGTCGCTGACCCGATCATCGTCCACCCGGACGTGCGTCGCATGCTGCTGACCATGAAAGCCTCGAACGAAGGTGGCCGTGCGTTCTCGACCTACGTGGCGATGCAACTGGACACCGCCAAGTTCAGCGAAGACGCCGCGACCCGCAAGCGCGCAGAAGACCTGGTGGCGCTGTTGACCCCGGTAGCCAAGGCGTTCCTGACGGACCTCGGCCTGGAAACCACGGTACACGGCCAGCAGGTTTTCGGCGGCCACGGTTACATCCGTGAATGGGGCCAGGAGCAACTGGTACGCGACGTGCGCATCACCCAGATCTACGAAGGCACCAACGGCATTCAGGCGCTGGACCTGGTCGGGCGCAAAATCGTTGGCAGCGGCGGGGCGTTCTACAACCTGTTCGCTGACGAGATTCGCCACTTCACGGCCTCTGCCAGCGACGATCTCGCTGAGTTCACCAAGCCGTTGAACGACGCGGTAACGACCCTTGACGAACTGACCGCGTGGCTACTCGACCGGGCCAAATCCAACCCGAATGAAATCGGCGCGGCATCGGTCGAGTATCTGCAAGCTTTCGGTTACGTCGCTTACGCCTACATGTGGGCACTGATGGCCAAGGCCGCTTACGGCAAGGAAGCGCAGGACGATTTCTACGCGAGCAAACTGGGCACGGCGCGGTTCTATTTCGCACGCCTGTTGCCGCGGATTCACTCGCTGAGCGCGTCGGTGAAAGCCGGTAGCGAGTCGCTGTTCCTGCTGGATGCCGCGCAATTCTGATGATGTAACGTAATGTAAGCATTCTCTTACATGACGTGCTGCTTATCTCCCATAGAAGCAGATTGGATCCACGGCTAATCTACTTCTCATGGACGTAGCGCAGGAAGCGCAAAGCAACAACACGGACACGTAGGATTCTGCCAGGACGGCGGAGTGAAATGGATGTCAGGGAAACAGTCTGCAAAGCCCCGCTTCGGCGGGGTTTTCTTATGCCTGCAAAAAAGTATTCAGCTCAGTTCGTCCCGTGCCGGCGAGCTATTCAAGCGATCATCCGGCCGATTGATCACTTCTTCCAGCAACGTCCGCAACAACGCCATTGAGGCCTGTTGGCGTTGCACATCGCGACACACCAATCCGACTTTCAATGGCACTCGCGGTTCGCTGAGTGGTTTCCATAGCAGATCCTCGTTGCCGTGGGTCTTTTGCGAACGCCCGGGCAGCACGGTTGCCAGTCGTGTGTGAGGCAGGCTGTCGAGAATCCCGGCCATATTGTTCAACTCGGCTTGGACCTGCGGTCGTCGTCCGAGATTGGCTAACTGACCCTGCCAGATCTGTCGGATCTGAAACTCCTCACCCAAGAGCAACATCGGCAATTCAGCGGCCTGACGCATGGAGACTTTCTTGAATTCCCGCAAGGGATGCTCTGCCGGGATGACAAGGGTCAGTTCATCTTCGTACAGCATCACCCCATGCAGGCCCGGTTGCCGGGGCGGCAAGTAGCTGATGCCGATATCCAGCGAGCCGTTGAGCAGTCGACGTTCAATCTCCAGCCCCGTCAGTTCATAAATCTGCACCACTAGATGCGGCTGGGCCTTGCGCACGCGCTCCAGCATCTGCGGCACCAGGCTGGTATGCACCGTCTGCAAGACACCAATAGCCAGTGTGCGAAGCGCTTGGCCCTTGAAGTTGCCCAGCGCTTCGCGCGCACGTTGCATCCCATCGAGGAGGGGCAAGGCGTGGTTGTACAGCGTGTGGGCCGCCAGCGTCGGCAACAGGCGTTTGCTGCTGCGCTCGAACAGGCTCACATCGAGTGTTTGTTCGAGGTGGCGGATCTGCTGCGACAGCGCCGGTTGCGAGATAGAGAGTCGTTCGGCCGCCCGCCCGACATGGCCTTCTTCGTAGACCGCGACGAAATAACGCAGTTGCTTGAAATCCATAAGTAATGCTTATCAAAAATGCTCGGAAATCGAAATGGCTCAACGCCGTGTCCGAGCCTAGTCTAACCGCATTCACAAGGCTTACAGGGCCACAGAACGCGATGAATACCGTTTGCTTCAATGGTGTTTACATAGGTAACGCAAAAAAATCTGAACGAAGGTTGAACCCGTGAATCTGTTCAACCTGCGTCGTCAGTCACCGAGTCTTGATGATCTGGTGGCGGACTTCCCCTCCAGGGACAACAACCTTTCCTGCGAATGTTTGATGCCCAGTGTCGAGCGACCACCACAGGTGTTTGTCCGTGGTCAGGGTTCCTGGTTGTGGGACAACGATGACCGCGCATATCTGGATTTTTCCCAGGGTGGCGGCTCGAATAGCCTCGGCCACAGCCCCAAAGCACTCGTCAATGCCATCGCAGCGCAGGCGCAGTCACTGATCAACCCCGGCTTCGGTCTGCATAGCCGCGGCCTGCTCAACCTCGCTGAGCGTTTGTGTCACAGCACCGGCAGCGACCAGGCGTATCTGCTCAACACCGGCAGCGAAGCCTGCGAAGCGGCAGTCACACTGGCGCGCAAATGGGGCCAACAGCACCGCGGCGGCGCTGCGGGGATACTCGTTGCCAGTAACGGTTGTCATGGCCGTAGTCTGGCGATGAGTGCGGGCTTCAGCCACGTGCCATTCAATGATCTTCCGGCACTGCATGCAGCGGTGGACGAGCGGACGGTGGCAATCATGCTCGAGCCAATCCAGAGCGAGGCCGGTGTGATTCCGGCCACGGCGCATTACCTCAAAGGTGTCGAGCGCCTGTGCCGAGAACTCGGCATCCTGCTGATCTTCGATGAAGTACAGACCGGCATCGGTCGTTGCGGCACTTTGCTTGCGGAACAATCCTACGGTGTTCGCGCCGATATCCTAGTCCTCGGCAAAGGGCTGGGCGGTGGTGTGCCATTGGCGGCACTGCTGGCACGGGGCAAGGCTTGCTGTTTCGACTATGGCGAGATGAGCGGCACCCATCATGGCAATGCACTGATGACCGCGGCAGGTCTGGCCGTACTCGACAGCGTGCAGGACAAAGGATTTTTCGAGCACGTCGGTGAAACCGCCCAACACCTGCGTGAAGGCCTTTTGCGTCTATCCCATCGTTACGGCCATGGTGAATTACACGGGCAAGGCCTGCTTTGGGGGCTGACGTTGTCAGACGATTGCGCCGACGCCGTGGTCAAGGCAGCGTTGTACGAAGGCTTGCTGCTCAGTGCTCCGCAACCGGACTGTCTGCGCTTCACCCCGGCACTCACCGTCAGCAAGGCCAACATCGACGAAATGCTCCTGCGCCTGGCCCGCGCTTTCTCCCGTGTACGCACCGCGCAATTGCAGTGCCGCAAAGGAATCGCCGTCTGATCAGACGCGCCCTACACACATCCCCGAACCGTCTCGCGGTAAAACGCACGCCCCACGCCTGATTCTTTTGGCGTGGGGCGTTTTTTTGTCTTTGAGATTCACTGAACCCTGACCAACGGCAAAGGTCGATTAAGCTGTAGGCTTGCGTGAGCCCACTTCAATCAGGAGCTGCCCATGGACTTCATTCGCATCATCATCGCCATCTTGTTGCCGCCGCTGGGCGTGTTTCTGCAAGTAGGATTCGGCGGGGCGTTCTGGCTGAATATTCTGCTGACGTTGTGCGGTTACATACCCGGCATCGTGCATGCGGTGTACATCATCGCCAAACGTTGAGTTTTACGGCGCCAGGTCCATCACCCGCCGATAAAACAACCACTCCCGCTCCAGCGCATGGGCCTGATTGCCGGCCTTGCGGAAACCGTGTCGTTCGTCCGCGTAGTAATGCGCTTCCACCAGGATGCCGTTGTTCTGCAATGCCTCGACCATGTCGCGGGTTTGCTGCGGCACGACCACGGCGTCGAGTTCCCCTTGAAAGAAGATCATCGGCACGCGGATGTCGCCCGCATGCAGCAATGGTGTTCGCGCGGCATAGCGTTCGGCGTCCTTTACCGGGTCGCCGATCAGCCAATCCAGATAGTCGCCCTCGAACTTGTGGGTTGCCCGGCCCAATGCAACCGGATCGCTGACGCCATACAGGCTCGCCCCGGCCCGGAACACATTGTGGAAAGCCAGCGCACACAGCGTGGTGTAACCACCGGCACTGCCGCCGCGAATGAACGCTTTGTCGCCGTCGATCAACCCGCGCTCGGCGAGATGGCTGACCACCGCGCACGCATCTTCGACATCGACATCACCCCAACTCAAATGCAACGCTTGCCGGTAGGCGCGGCCATAGCCGCTGCTGCCGCGATAGTTGAGATCAGCGACGGCGAAACCGCGTTGCGCCCAATACTGGATGCGCGGGTCGAGCATCGGATAGCACGCCGACGTCGGGCCGCCGTGGATGAACACTACCAACGGCGGGTTCGCATCGCCGGTCATCGCCGGGTAGAAGAAACCGTGGGCCTCACCCGAGCCGCTTGGATAACGCAGGGTTTGCGGCCGGCTGATATTTTCAGCGGGCAGCGGAGCCACTCCCCCCGCCAGCACGTTGACTTGCCGGGTCTGGCGATCGATAGCGATCACCGCAGCCGAACTGATCGGCGACGCGGCGATGCAGTAAATGAACAGCCGATCTACGGCCAGATGCCGGAAGCGGCTGTAGTCGCCGGTAAAGTCATCCCGGCAATCACCACACAAGCCCAATTGACCAAAACCGCCTTCGGTCCAGCTCGCCAGATAAGTGCCTTCTTGCAACGGTAACCAGGTGCAGCCGCCGAGCTGCCAAGGCGCCGGACCATGATCGGCGGCAGCGCTCGGCAAAGGGATGAGGCCGTTTTCCGACTCCTCCCACGGCTGCCAGTAGCCGCCACGGTCCGTCAGGCAAAACAAACGGCCGCTGCGATCAAATCGTGGTTGTTGCAACGACTCTTGAGCCTGATCGCCGGCCACGCAACGGGCGGGACCCAAGGCACCGTCACTCTGGCGCTCGGAGACCATCAAACGGGTCGCGGTCCACGGTTGATCGGGGCGACTCCACTCGATCCAGGCCAGTCGGCTAGCGTCGGGACTGAGTGTCGGTGCGGCGTAAAAATCGGCACCTTCGGCCAGTAAATGCCGCGTGCCATCCGCCAGATCAATCGCCACCAACCGGTGTTCGTTGCGATTTTCCTCAACCGCCAGCACCTGGTCATGGACGAACTGCAGATCACCGTAGCGACACACACCGGTTGTCAGCACTTGCGGCGTTTCGCCCTGTAGCGATTGGCGATACAGCTGCTGGTCCGCCTCGTTGACGAAAACCACCCCGTCATCCGTCAGGCAAAACGCACCACCGCCATATTCGTACACGCGACTGCGCACACTGAACCCCGGCGGTGTCAGACATTTCGCTGCGCCGTCGTGCCAATGCCAGATCCGGCACGCGGCATCTTCCGGTCGGTATTCGTTCCAGAACAAACCGTGTTGGCCGGCCTGCAGTTCGGCAAAATCGATGCCGGCTGCGACGGCCTTGGCGGCGCTGAAAGGCTCAGCTTTTGGCGATGAGGCGTGAGTTTCGTTCATTGCGAAAGGCCAGTTGTTCGATGGTCTGGGTCGCGTGCTCAGCCTCTTCGCGAGCCTTGAGGATCACGCCGTGATGTTCAGATTTACTGCACACAGGGTCGGCGTTGCTCGCGTCACCGGTGAGCATGAACGCTTGGCAGCGACAGCCGCCGAAATCTTTTTCTTTCTCGTCGCAAGACCGGCACGGCTCGGGCATCCAGTCGTAACCGCGGAAACGGTTGAATCCAAATGAGTCGTACCAGATATGCTGCATGCTGTGGTCGCGCACGTTGGGAAACTTCACCGGCATTTGTCGGGCGCCGTGGCACGGCAGGGCGGTTCCGTCCGGCGTGACTGTCAGAAAAATACTGCCCCAGCCATTCATGCAGGCTTTCGGCCGTTCTTCGTAGTAGTCCGGCGTGACGAAAATCAGTTTGCACGGATGTCCTTCGGCTTCCAGCCTGGCGCGATATTCGTTGGTGATGCGTTCGGCGCGCACCAGTTGTTCCTTGGTCGGCAGCAGCCCGACGCGATTGAGCTGCGCCCAGCCGTAAAACTGGCAAGTGGCGAGTTCGACGAAGTCTGCCTCAAGGGCGATGCACAGCTCGATAATGCGGTCGATCTTGTCGATGTTGTGCCGATGGGTGACGAAATTCAGCACCATTGGATAGCCGTGAGCCTTCACTGCGCGGGCCATTTCCAGCTTCTGTGCGAAAGCCTTTTTCGAACCGGCGAGCAGGTTGTTCACCTGTTCGTCACTGGCCTGGAAACTGATCTGGATATGATCGAGGCCAGCCTTCTTGAAATCGGCGATTTTCTGCTCGGTGAGGCCGATGCCGGAGGTGATCAGGTTGGTGTAGAAACCCAGCTTGCGGGCCTCGGCAATCAGTTCGGCGAGGTCCTGACGCACCAGCGGTTCGCCGCCGGAAAAGCCCAGTTGCGCCGCACCCATCTCCCGCGCTTCGCGAAACACCTTGATCCATTGTTCGGTGCTCAGCTCTTTGCCTTGCTCGGCAAAGTCCAGTGGATTGGAGCAGTACGGGCATTGCAGCGGGCAGCGATAGGTCAACTCCGCCAGCAGCCACAGCGGCAAG
This sequence comes from Pseudomonas sp. NFX224, assembly GCF_048565165.1. Taxonomy (NCBI): domain Bacteria; kingdom Pseudomonadati; phylum Pseudomonadota; class Gammaproteobacteria; order Pseudomonadales; family Pseudomonadaceae; genus Pseudomonas; species Pseudomonas sp. NFX224. The sequence continues at coordinate 3,586,531 of NZ_CP183416.1, forward strand.
CCGATTTCAGGTTTGGGCGGTACTTGCACCGACGAATCAGGCAAGTTCGATCCAGTGCTGCGCACGGGCAACCTCCATAAACTGCTCGATGTCGTCACCGAGCTCGGGCACGCCGGGGAACTGTCGATCGAGCTCGGAGATGATCGCCGCGACGTCACGCTCACCATCAATCAAGCCGCCGATCAGTGCGGCGCTTTCATTGAGTTTAATCATGCCTTCCGGGTACAGCAGCACATGGCCTTTTTGCGCCGGTTCGTACTGGTAGCGATAGCCGGGACGCCAGGTCGGGGTCTTGCTGCGATCGAAACTCATAAGGTGATTCCTTTGTGCCAGACCCGCTCACGGGTGACGCTGTGATACGGCGGGCGTTTCAGTTCGTAGGCCATGCTCATGGCATCGAGCATGCTCCAAAGAATGTCCAGTTTGAACTGGAGAATTTCCAGCATGCGTTCCTGGCCCTCGCGGGTTTTGTAGTGCTCAAGTGTGATCGCCAGACCGTGCTCGACATCGCGCCGCGCCTGACCCAGACGCGTGCGGAAATACTCGTAGCCGGCCGGGTCGATCCATGGGTAATGCTGGGGCCAGCTGTCGAGGCGCGATTGGTGGATCTGGGGCGCGAACAGTTCGGTCAGCGAGCTGCTGGCGGCTTCCTGCCAACTGGCACGACGGGCGAAGTTGACGTAGGCGTCCACGGCGAAACGCACGCCGGGCAGCACCAATTCCTGGGAGCGCAGTTGATCCGGGTCGAGACCGACGGCTTGACCGAGACGCAGCCAGGCTTCGATGCCACCGTCTTCGCCGGGTGCGCCATCGTGGTCGAGCAAGCGCTGAATCCACTCGCGGCGGATCTCGCGGTCCGGGCAATTAGCGAGGATCGCCGCGTCTTTCAGGGGAATGTTCACCTGATAGTAGAAACGGTTGGCGACCCAGCCCTGGATTTGCTCGCGGCTTGCACGGCCCTCATACATCGCCACGTGATAGGGATGATGGATGTGGTAGTAGGCGCCTTTGGCCCGCAGCGCGGCTTCGAATTCGGCGGGGGACATTGGGGTGTCAGTCATTTCTTTTCTCCCGGTAGGACCGGTGGATTCTTCATTGCCTGAGCTGGCCTCATCGCTAGCGGGCCAGCGCCTACAGTTGAAACGCATACCCCTGTGGGAGCTAGCCTGCTAGCGATAGACCGCACAGCGGTCTCATTTGTCTACAGCACAATACTCATGCCGTCATATGCCACTTCAACCTGACGCCGATCCAGCTCCGCGCGCTGTGGTGAGTCTTCATCAAGGATCGGGTTGGTGTTGTTGATGTGGATAAGTACTTTGCGTGGATCAGGCAACTGCTCAAAGACTTCAAGCATGCCACCAGGCCCGCTTTGCGCCAGGTGGCCCATCTCGCGTCCTGTGCGGGTGCCGACACCGCGACGCTGCATCTCATCGTCGTCCCACAGCGTGCCATCCACCAACAGGCAATCGCTGCCTGCCATGATCTCCAGCAACGGCGCATCGACCTTGCCCAGGCCCGGCGCATAGAACAGCTTGCCGCCGGTGTTCAGGTCTTCAACGATCAGGCCGATGTTGTCGCCCGGATGGGGGTCGAAGCGGTGCGGCGAGTAGGGCGGGGCGGCGCTGCGCAGTGGCAGCGGGGTGAAGCGCAGGTTCGGGCAGGCTGGAACGCTGAAACTTTGATCGAGCTCGATGCGGTTCCAGGTCAAGCCGCCATTCCAGTGCTTGAGCATGTTGAACAGCGGGAACCCGGTGCTCAGGTCTTCGTGGACCATGTCGGTGCACCACACCTGATGCGGGCAACCTTCGCGCAGCATGAGCAGACCGGTGGTGTGGTCGATCTGGCTGTCCATGAGGATGATCGCACTGATCCCGGTATCACGCAGGGCCCGGCCCGGTTGCATCGGGGCAAAGCTCTGGAGTTGGGCGCGGATGTCCGGGGAAGTGTTGCACAGCACCCAGTTCACGCCGTCATCGGAAATCGCGATGGATGACTGGGTCCGCGCTTTGGCACGCAGGCTGCCATCGCGAAAACCTGCGCAGTTCACGCAGTTGCAATTCCACTGCGGGAAACCGCCGCCGGCGGCGGAACCTAGAATCTGGACGAACATGGATGCTCCATCATTTCAACGCTGAAAATAAAACGCCTCGGATATCCGAGGCGTTGTGCTGCATCTCTGCCAAGGCAGATCAGCGGCTGGCGAAGTACATGGTGACTTCGAAGCCGATACGCAGGTCGGTGTAGGCAGGTTTGGTCCAGGCCATAAATTGAACTCCTTCAGGTGGGGTAGGACAGCGCTATCTATAGGTATAGTCCACCTCAAGTCAGAGATGTACCAGATAGTTAGGCTGCTATGTTACTCAAAATTTCAAAGGGAGTGCCCGTGAAACTTTGAGAAAGCTCATTGCAGCCCCGGTAATGATCATTTTGTCGCTTGCCAAGGTGCGCCGGGTGCGGGGCTGTTGGCCAGGCAGCGCCAGCCGCCCTCAGCCTGATTCAATCGCTGTGCGGCGGCGAGCAATTGCGCGCGGTCGATCCGCTCGATTGCATCGGGTAATTGCGTCAGGTAATCCGACGAACGGCCGCTCAGCTTGCCCTGCCAAAGCAATTCGGCTGCCTGAACGGTGGGCAAAGCGTCGACGGTAAACTGCTCGGCCAAGGCTTGGCGTTGGGTGATGAACATGGTGTCGTCAATGGCCTCGATCAACGCCGGTAAACCGTTGAGGAACTGCTCAATGTGATGCAGCAGATCCGCCGCGGCCACGTTTGGTGATTGCACGCCAAACAGCAGCCCGGTTTGCCCGTGAATCTGGCGCAAGGTGCTGAACACCGCATAACCGAGTTGCAACTCCACCCGCAGGCGCTGATAGAACGGCGTCTGACAGACGTGTGCCAGCAAACGCCATGCAGCTTCGTCGGCCAATTCTTCAGTGGCTGTCGGACAGAACAGCAGCAGCGCATGTTCGCTGGAACCGGTATCGACGGCGGTCCACAGACGTTGCGACGGGATTGTCGGCGGCGGGGTCAGCTGATTGTCCGGCGTGCCGGGTATGCGGCTAAGGGCCAGGCCCATGGCCGCTTGAGTCTGAGTGGAAAGCCCGATAGCCAGACCCTCCCAGCGTGCGCTCGACCAGAGTGGCTGCGCATCGTCCGGGTTCGCGGTGTGCCCGAGGCAGTGATCGGGCAATGCCTTGAGCAGTTGTCGAATCGGTATCAACGCAGCGCCCGTCGGTTCCGACGGTGAGACATCGGCATCCAGTGTTGTCAGCGCTTTCAACGCATGCTCCAGAACGATGGGCATCGGCTCCTGTAGCCCGGTCATTTTCAGCAACCATTCGTTGCCCGACGCGCTGAAGGAAAAGTCCACACCGGCTTGACGCGCATCTTCGCGCAGCGGTTGCAGGTTACTTTCCAGCCGTGATTGAAGTTTGCTGCCGGGCGTCGAGTCCAGGCGCCAGCGCAGATAAATGGCTCCTTCGACGCTGTTATCCGGCAAAGCCTGAGTGAATTGCATGGGCGAACGTTCGCGACGGCTGCGTGAGCGATCCTGGGCAAAGGTGCGCAAGCCACGGTGGGCGCTCGTCTGGCCGCGAATCAAATTGGCGTTGGTTGCGGGTGCTTCTGAATGCAGGAACGGATTAGGTGCGGGCAAATGCCATGCCCCGTTGACGTTATCCACAGCGCCGATTTTTTCGAGGATGAGCTTGAGGGCTAAAACGCCCTGCGCGGACAAACCGACGTCGCGTTGTTCGCTGTCCAGTCGAGCCAATTGCAGCGCACTGCTGACGTGTTGCTGGCGCTGGAGCAGGGCGGCGTATTCTTCGCGCAACCCGCTCCAGTCTTGCCGGGCGAAGAAACTCAGCCAATCCGTGAGCCGCTCGCGAATCCCGGTGGCTGGAGCATGGGTGGGCAATGTGAATTCGATGTGCAGCAGGGCTTGTCCGGCGAACTGGTAGAGCGGCTCCGCCTTAAGCTTTTCGGCCAGCCCGCGCTCGCGCAAATCCGCCAGCAAGCCACCCGGTTTCTCGGCATTGAGCCAATGGCACAGGAACGCCAGTGCCTCGGCGGAGGACTCGGGCAACGCTTCGAGGACAAACAACATATCCAGCCGCCGCTCGCCAGTCTGTTGATAACGTCTGTCTGAAGTCGTCATCAGCGGCAGAGGAGATGGTTGTGGATTTTTTTTACCGTCGGCAATGACGCTGCCAAAGGTCTCGGCCATCACCCTTAATTCATCAAGGTTCTGCGGGCCGACCAGGCTCAAAGTCATCTGCTCGGTCTGATAGAACCGCTGATGAAAATGCTGCAACGCCTGCTGAAACTCGGGCTGCTCAAGCGGCAAGCTATCGCGATTGCCGGCATGGAAACCTCGTAGCGGATGAGCCTCAGAAAGCCCATCGAATAACGCCTGCTTCTGTTGGGCTGTCGGATCTTGCGACCACGCGACAAATTCCGCGTGCAACACTTCCCGTTCCCGCTGCTGATCGTCCGGATTCATACGCGGATGGGCGAGCATGTCTGACAGACGCTCCAGTCCAGCGGTAAATGCCTGGGTTGGCAATTCGAAAAAGTAATCCGTAGTGCGTTCGCTGGTTCGTGCGTTCACCTGTCCGCCATGGCTCTGGACGTAGGCCATCAACCCTTGGCTCGCAGGAAAACGCTCTGTACCGAGAAACAGCAAATGCTCAAGAAAGTGCGCCAGGCCGGGCCATGCCAGCGGCACATCATGACTGCCTGCGGCGACCCGCAATGCCGCCGCGCAACGCTTCAAATTCGGGGCATGACGCAGCGTCACCCGCAGACCATTGACCAGGGTTTCAGTGTGGGGGCGAGGGTGATTCAACGCAGGCATGGGCACTTCCAGAACAGTGAAGTGCCCATGCTAGTGGATCAGCGCTTGTTCAGCACGCCGTAAAGCTCTGGGCGGCGATCAAGCAGGTAGCGGTTGGCGGCGCGGGAATCGACCATCAACTGACGATCCAGCTCGCCGACAATCAGCGCTTCATCAAGGCCGGCCTGAGCGATACGGCTGCCATCCGGCGCGGCGATGCTGCTTTGACCGCAGTAGTGAATGTCGCCTTCGTTTCCACAGTAGTTGGCGTAGGCCACATAGCACTGGTTTTCGAAGGCGCGGGAACGGACCGTTATATCGGCGACAAAATCAAAAGGAATCATGTTCGCCGTCGGCGCCAGAATCAGCTCGGCGCCGTCGAGCGCCAGACGCCGGGCGTTTTCCGGAAACTCCAGGTCATAGCAGATCAGAAAGCCGAGCTTCCAGCCGTTGAGTTCAACCACAGGGAAGTCGTTGCTCCCGGCGCTGAACATCGAGCGGTCGAGGTCGCCGAACAGGTGCGTCTTGCGGTAGTTGCAGACGCGCTCGCCGTTGGCGTCGATCAACTGCACGGCGTTGTAAATCTGCCCGTCCTCGGTGCGTTCGGGGTAACCATACAAAATGGCAATCCCTACAGTCCGGGCAATGCGCGCGACCTGTTGCGCCGACTCACCGTTGTGCACCTCCGCCAGCACCCTGACGGCATCGACGCCAATGTTGTAGCCGGTCAGGAACATCTCCGGCAACACCAGCAAATCGGCGCCTTTGGCCTCCTGCGCCAGTTGTTGCAGGCGTTGCAGGTTGCCGGCGACATCCAGCGGCAACGGTGGACATTGGTAAAGGGCTACGCGCATTTCGGATTCCTCTTACTCGGGCAGGGCGATCGGTCCGATCTCGTTGAACACATCTCCTGGACCCGGATTCTCGGCGTGAGTTGCACCGCCGAAGTGTTTCATGATGCCCCACACCGCGTTGAGCGAGGTCTGCACCGCGCCTTCGACCCAGGCCGGCGTCCACGAAACGTCGTCACCGGCGATGAAAATCCCGCGCTGTTCCACCGGCATGTCGTCCTGCATGAAGTGCGCGTACATGCGCTGGTTGTAGCGGTAGTGACCCGGCAGTGCACCTTTGAAGGCTCCGAGGAAATGCGGGTCGGCTTCCCAGGACACGGTGATCGGGTCACCGATGATGCGCGCGGCGATGTCGACTTTCGGGTAGATCTTCTTCAGCGCATCCAGCGCCAGCTTCACGCGTTTTTCCACCGGGTGCGGGAGCATCTTCAGCGCGTCGCTCATCCACGAGTACGACAGGCAAATGACCCCTGGCTTGTCGTCGCCGTTGTCGAACAGGTAGGTGCCACGGGTCAGGCGATCGGTGAGGGTCATGCTCATCAGGTCGCGGCCGGTTTCCGGGTCTTTGTCTTTCCAGAACGGGCGATCGACCATCACAAAGGTTTTCGATGATTGCATGTAGCGGGTGCGGTCCAGCGCCATCCACATCTTTTGCGAGAACAGGGTTTCATCGCATTCGATCTGCGTGGTCAGCAGCCAGCTCTGGCAAGTGGTCAGTACCGCGGCGTATTCGCGGGTGTCGCCCCAGTTGTCGGTGACGGCGAAGCGGCCGTCCGCCGCATGGGCGATTTTCTTCACGCCGGTGCGTGGTGCGCCGTTGTGCAACGAGCTGAGGCTGGTACCGGCCGGCCAGTGCGCGCAACGTTCCGGCATATGACGCCAGATGCCCTGCGGAACCTGTTCCACGCCGCCGACCACCAAGTGCTGGTGATCGTCGCAGTTGGTCATGACGACGCGGAAGATTTCCAGCATCGAGTTCGGGAAGTCCGAGTCCCAGCCGCCGGTGCCGAAACCGACCTGGCCAAACACTTCGCGGTGATGGAACGACAGCTTGGCGAACGCCTTGGAGGTGGCGACGAAGTCGTAGAAGGTGCGGTCATCCCACAGTGGAACCAAGGTGTTCCACAGCTCTTTGAGACGTGGCACGTCGCGGTCGCGGATCGCTTGCTGGATGTCGGAGAACTGCGACCCCGCTTCGAGGGCGTCGGCCCAGGCGTCAGCCACTTCCTGGAACAGTGCAGGAAGGTCCGACAGCTTCTGTGCGTAATGGGTCTGGCCTTCGAGGTCGATCACCGTGCTGCCCGATGCGGGCGTCAGCGGGTTAGGGAAGGGCTTGGTCTCAAGGCCGAGCTTGTCGACGTAGTGGTAGAACGCCGTGGACGACACCGGGAAGCGCATGCCACCGAGTTCGGCAACGATGCCTTCGGCGCCATTGAACGCTTGGGAGCGCAGACGGCCGCCCATTTTCGAGGCTTCGTAGACGACCGGTTTCAGGCCCAGCTTCATCAGCTCGTAAGCGGCCACCAGACCGGCGATCCCGCCACCGACAATCGCTACTTCAGCCCCGTGATTGTGCTCGGGAATGCTGCCCAGGCCGGCCGGGTGTTCGATCCAGTCGTCGAAGGCGAAAGGAAAGTCCGGGCCGAAAATGGTGACTGGTTTTTTACCGTCTGCAGGATGGCGATTGTTCTTGTTCATGGCTGACCTTGCTGGCGACCCGACGCGAAATGCGCATCTGAGTATAGGAAAAGATGCCAGCCATTCTAGAGAGCACAGAACACGTTAATAAGACGCAAAGTGTCGTCGTTTTGCTGTTCTATTGATCAATATGACGACCTTGTAATACACACTGTCCCCCTGTGGGAGCGAGCCTGCTCGCGATGGCGTCAGTTCAGACACTCATGAAACCTGAATTGGAATGTCAAACCGGCTGCCCCCGATCAATCTTGCTGCTCAAGATGATCGACGTCGTCGTCTTCTCCACCCCATCCACACTGCCGATCTGATCCAGCAACTGATCCAGCTGCTCCGGCGAATCGGTGCGCAACCACGCCACATAATCAAATTCGCCACTCACGGCGCACAACTGCTGCACCTGCGCCATCGCGCTCAGTCGGCGTAAAACCTCCTTGCCGGAACGCGGCTGCACGGTAATCCCGACATACGCCTGCAATCCGCCATCCACCACACGCTGCCCGAGCCTCACGCCGTAGCCGGTGATCACCTTGGCCTTTTCCAGCCGCGCCAGGCGCGAGGTGACGGTGGTGCGGGCGATGCCCAGTTGCCGGGCGAGCATGGCCACACTCTCACGGGCGTTGATCTGCAAGGCTGCGATCAACTGACGGTCGATTTCGTCGAGAACGGGCGGGCGGGTATCAGGCAAAGCGGCATCTCCATTGGCGCGGATCAATGGTCCAGCATGTTACAGGCACATTCGACCGGACGCTTGCGGCTGATATTCGAACGAATCTTCGCTTCCTCTCAGCCATCGGTGGCAGTCGACGGATCGTGGGGATTATGGGGTTGCCTATGCTTTGCCTGAGTTAGGGCTGATGTTCAGGCAAGAAAAAGCGTGTGTGGAAATCGGCTAGGATTGAGGCAGTCGAGGGTGCGAGGCGAACGACATGACAACAAAGCTACCGACCGCAGTACGCGACCGTGCATTGCAAATCGCCCATCACGAAATGGGCCACTACGTCGTGGCCCGTGCCTTGGGTTTTGAAACGGGCGGTGTGAGCCTGACAGTGACCATAGACTTGAGGCATCAAGGTGGCGCGTCCATCAGTTTGGTGCGTCCAATCGCCTCGCTGGAAATCATGAAGGAACATCTGGAAGCCCGGATGATGGTGCTCATGGCCGGCGCAATGGCGCAGACACTGCCTTCAAAACCTTCAGCCGCGAAGCGCGTCGATAAGCTCAAAGCCACAGCCATCCTCAAAGGGGATAAGGGGGCTGAGCAGGATTACGCAAAAATCCGCGAGCTACAGCATCTACTGCGCAATATCGCCTTTCCCGATACCGACCCAACGTCGGGTGAGCGTATAGCGGCGCAGCTTAAAGCAATGAGTGATCGGCTGTGGATTCGGGCTCAAGCACTTGTAGAGGATCAGGCCGAGACGATTGCTGAATTGGCCGCAGCGCTGGTCGACGGCATGGCGATAGTGGAACAGTGGGGGCGGGCGGCGGACACGTATGAGGTCGTGTTCACCGGGCCGATGCTGGAACGGCTGCGGACGGTGCAGGCCATCCCTTCGTTACCTGTTTGGACTGACAGCTGCAGTGCTGTTCAGCACTGGAAGTAACGAAGGGTCGAAGTGTTATTTGCTCCCGAGCATGGCGTCTTGCACCAATAGCAGCAGTGCATCAGTCGCCGCCAACAGTTCGGCAAGAAGGGTTTCATCCGCATCCATATAACCGTCGTACTCAGCCACGTTTTCGTTACTGCCCATCGGCTACCTCTGCTGGATTGCGGCCAATCAAATCAATTTTGTCCTGTTGTTCAACCCGCACTACAAAGCTGTTGCCGGCCGCCTTCTTGGCTTGCCAGTCGCCTAAGGTGTAGTGCGTTGGGTTAATGGTGCGGCCAAGCTGTTCCTCTACGGGTAGTACCCGTTCCATCAAGTCGCTGTAGCTGAGATTTTCGCCAATCAGCATCAGGTCAATGTCACTGCCTGCATGCTCGCTACCCTTGGTAATGGAGCCATAGATGAAAACCCATACCAGCTGATCATTCAGCGGAGTCAAGGCTGCACGTAACTGCTCTGCAATGCCAAAAGTCTTACGCACTATCCCAAGCAGTTCTGCATAGATGGGGCATTCAGGGTTGGCTTGGTAGTGCGTCTGATTACCCCGTCGACTCATGGTGAGAATGCCTGCGCTATGCAATCGCTCCAGCTCTCGCATCAGGCTGCCCTTGCCGACCTGCGCCCAGCGGGATATTTCATTGGCATAGAAGCTCTGATCCGGTTTGCCATACAACATGCCCAGCACTTTTTGCTGAGTGGCGGTAAACAGGGCATCGCTGAGCGGGATGGCAGGCATGGTCGACTCTATAAGTCCCAAAAAGGGAGCGATACAGACTGTGTGAAAACCTAGCAATCTGCGCAGCGCTCAAAGAAAATGCTCCGTATCGAAAGATACGGAGCATTTTTCGTTATGGCCTACATCCAAGGCGAATCCCGCAGCCAGACCAGCCTGTTCCCGGTTTCGCTGGAAGAACTGATCCCCGAGGATCACCTCGTTCGAGTCATCGACCTCTACGTCGCCAAGCTGGATCTGTTGCAGTTGGGCTTCGATAAGGCGCTGCCCAAAGGCACCGGCCGCCCCTCTTATGACCCTGCCGATCAGCTAAAACTCTATCTCTACGGCTATTTTCAGCGGATTCGCTCATCGCGGCGTCTCGAAGCCGAGTGCCAGCGCAACATCGAAGTGATGTGGCTGATCAACCGGCTAAAACCCGACTTCAAGACCATCGCCGACTTTCGTAAAAACAACAAACTCGCTTTTGTGGCGACGTGCCGTGCCTTCGTCCGGTTTTGCCGCACTGCCGGCCTGATCGCCGGTGAATTGGTGGCCATCGATGGCAGCAAATTTCAGGCAGTGGCGTCCTCGCGGCGTCATATGAATTTGAAACAGCTCAAACGTCAGGAAGAGAAGCTGGATAAGCGCATTGCTCAGTATCTGGCCGAGCTGGATGAAGCCGACCAGGCCGAAACCACAGAGACGATTGATCGCAGCGCAATCAAAACAGCCCTGGCGCAGCTTGAAGTTCGCCAGCAGAACAATCAGAGCTGCCAGGCGCTGATGAGCTCGATGGGACTTGAGCAGTTCAACACCCACGAAAGTGATGCCCGCATGATGCGCACCGCCAAGGGCCCGCGGGTGGCCTACAACGTACAAACCGCCGTGGACGCCGCACATTGCCTGATTCTGCATCACGAAGTGACCCAGGACGGCGACGACCGAAAACAGCTTGAGCCAATGGCCAAGGCCGCCAAAGAACACCTGGAACAAGAGGCCCTCAGCGTGACGGCCGATGCCGGCTATTCAAACGGCCAGCAGTTTCAGGCCTGCGAGGAGGCTGCCATTACGGTCTATGTACCACCCAATCGTTCGGTCAATCCTGGCGGCGAGGCGCTCTTTGAGCGCAAAGATTTTACCTATGAAGACGAACACGACCGTTATCAGTGCCCGGCGGGCAACTGGCTGACGCTCAAGCAGCGCAACAAGGGGGATCGGATCTATCAGGCCGATGTCAGCGACTGCGCTGCCTGCCCGCTCAAATCCCAATGCACTGGCGCCCAACGCCGCTATGTCTCACGCCATGCCCACGAGGAAGCTTTTGAGCGAATGGAGCAGCGAATTCTGGCCCATCCGCAGATGATGGCCAGCCGAAGATCCATCGTCGAGCATCCTTTCGGCAACCTCAAGCAATGGCTGTTTGGGAATGGTCGGTTCCTGCTGCGCCAGTTGGAGGGAGCAAAAGCAGAAATGGCCTTGGCGGTGAACGCTTATAACCTCAAGCGAGCGATTAGCGTGCTCGGAGCCCGCCAGTTAATCGCGCTAATGGGCTGAAAGGCCTTTTTTCGTCTGTTGCTCACACAAAAAAAAACGCCCCGAACAAGTCGGGGCGTTTGTTGGGCTGGCCTTCAGTGCGTTTTCACACAGTCTGGATAGGTCCCTTTTTGGGAATTTTCAACTCTGCCGTGATTATGAGTTTTTCGATGGGGCTGTTTCCTTTGTTGTTTGAACAGGTCGCCGATCCAGCACCTTCGCCACATCATCAATCACCGCCTTGCTCATCGCCGTCAGGTAATGCGCGGCGCAGGCGTGGCGGTCGCTGTCTTTGGCGTAGGCGGCGTCCAGGGTTAGTTTTTTGGCGAAATGCAACAGATCGGAGGCCTGAGCTAATGCATCGGCCAGCGGAACGCCGCGACTGACGTGGAACAGTGCTTGGTTTTTGCAGTAGATGAAGGGGGTGAAGCCGATGGTTTTGAGTTCTGAGGGTGATGGCGTATCAGTTTTAGTCATGGTCTTACTCCAAGATTAGAGTAGTCGCCACGTTCGTTTCCAAGCGAATAGGTGGCGGCTGTGCGCAGGTTGGAAAACCGGAGACCATAGAACCGGCACGCCCGAAGGCGTCCCACGCACAGCTGCCATAACACAGAAGTCGCAATCGTAAAAACGACTGGAATTGCGGTAGGGGCACTGTTGCGCTGTGATCTGACGGGTTTCCAAGCCCGATCACTGAATAGTCAGCGACGACCGGAGACTATCCCCTCAAAGAAAAACGCAGCAAGGCGGCAAAGTGCCCAAATAGAAGATTCGGAGTTTGCCTACAAGGCCCTACGGCGTCATCCGATAAAGCGAGACCATAAGTAAACAAAACCAAACGTCAGACACGAAAAAGCCGCGTAAAAACGCGGCTTTCTTTGTTTGGTGGGCCCACACGGACTTGAACCGTGGACCAAAGGATTATGAGTCCTCTGCTCTAACCAACTGAGCTATAGGCCCTCAGTAGGTCGCGGATTATAGCGACGGTTTCGCGGCTGTGCTATCCGAAAAATCCATTACCGTTGTACGAAGAAACGTCGCGGCGAATTCGTCCGGGGGCAGGGGCAGGCTGACGATGTAGCCCTGGATCTGCTCACAGCCCTCATAGGCCAGGAATTGTTGCTGCGCCTGGGTCTCGACACCTTCGGCAATCACGGTGAATTGCATGCTGCGGCCGAGGGCGATAATGGCGCGCACGATGGCGGCGTCGTGCGGGTCATCCGGCAGGCCACGGACGAAGGACTGGTCGATCTTGAGAATGTCCAGCGGCAGGCGCTTGAGGTAGCTCAGTGACGAGTAGCCGGTGCCGAAGTCGTCGATCGCCAGTTGCACGCCCACGTGCTTGAGCTGATGCAGCACGCTCAAGGCTTCCTCGGCCTGGCTCATGATGAAGTTTTCGGTGATTTCCAGTTGCAGGAGATCGGGTTTGAGGCGGTAGTCCTTGAGCAGCTGTTCGATGCGCCCGAGCAGGTTCGGTTGGCGCAACTGCGCGCCGGCGAGGTTGACCGACAGCGGGCCAAGGCCCTCATAGGTTTTGCTCCATTCGTGCATTTGCCGGCAGGCGGTTTCCAGGACCCAGTCGCCGATCTGCAGGATCATGCCGTTTTCTTCGGCCAGGGAAATGAAGTGTTCCGGGGGCACGTCGCCAAAGGTCGGGTGACGCCAGCGAATCAGTGCTTCGGCGCCGACCAGGCGATAGTCGTCGAGGCTGATTTTCGGTTGGTAGTAGAGGTGCAGTTCATTGCGCTCGATGGCGCGGCGCAGTTCATGCTCCAGCGCCACGCGTTCGCTGGCCTGGGCGGTGAGGTCACAGGTGTAGTTTTCGACCCGGTTACGGCCCTTGGCTTTGGAGCGGTACATTGCCGCATCGGCGTTCTTGATCAGCGTGGCGACGTCGCAACCGTCCTGTGGGTAAAGGCTGGTGCCGATGCTGGAGCTGATGAAGAACTCGTGCTCACCGGCCTGGAACGGCGCGGTAAAGCAATTGAGCAACTTGGTGGCGATGTTGTCGGCATCGCTGGGCTGCTGAAGGCCGGGTAGCAGGATGATGAACTCGTCGCCGCCCAGGCGCGCGACGGTGTCGATATCGCGCAGTTGTTCCTTGAGGCGCACGGCAATGCCTTTGAGCAACAGGTCGCCGACCGGATGGCCAAGGCTGTCGTTGATGTGTTTGAAACGGTCGAGGTCGAGGAACAGCACGGCGCCCTGGCCACCGTTTTCTTTCTGGGTGTTGAGTGCGGTCAACAAACGGCTTTCGAACAGTGTGCGGTTGGGCAGGCCGGTCAGTGGGTCGTGGTGCGCCTGGTAATCGAGTTTGGCCTGGGCGTGCTTGAGGCTGGAAATGTCGGCGAACACGGCCACAAAGTGAGTGATGAATTTGTCCCGGTTACGCACGGCGCTGATGGTCAGCCAACTCGGGTAGAGCTCGCCGTTTTTGCGCCGGTTGGAAATCTCGCCTTGCCAGTGACCTTCGGCGGTCAATTGGTGCCACATGGCGGCGTAGAACGCGCTGTCATGCAGGCCCGAGGCGAGCAGGCGCGGGGTGTGGCCCAGCGCTTCGCTTTCGCTGTAGCCAGTGATTTCCGTGAACGCACGGTTGACCGCGCTGATGTGTTGCTGCGTGTCCGTGATCAACACGCCTTCGGCGGTGCTCTCGAATACGGTGGCGGCCTGTTGCAGTTTTTCTTGCATCAAATGGCGCTCGGTGATGTCCCGGGCGATGGTCAACATGCAGTCTTCATCGCCGATTGGCAGCGGACGACTGGACACTTCGCAGAGGCGGATCTGACCGTCGCTGCGGCGGATATGGCAACTGAAGTCGCGGACGAAGCCGTCGCGGTGCAGCAAATCGAGCATCTGTTTGCGTTCGTTGAGATTGACCCAGATCCCCAGATCCAGGGCCGAGCGATCCACCGACATCGCGCTGTTGAAGCCGGTGATGCGACTGAAACCCTCGTTGACCTCAAGCAGCAAGCCGTCGCTCTGCCGGGACAGCAGCAAGCCATCCGGGGAGGCGTGGAAGGCCTTGGCGAATTTTTCTTCGGAGGTTTGCAGTTGCTGTTGGGTTTCCTTGAGCTGGGTGATGTCGCGCACGACCACCACCAGTGCCGGAGTGGTATCGAGGTCGAATGGCTCGGCGGAGATAAGGCCGGTAAACACCTGGCCATTGCTGCGGCGAAAGGGCATCTCCAGGTTGCGGATGCTGCCGGCCTGCAAACGCTGCAACAAACCCGGCCCCACACCGGGAATGCCCCAGATGTTGAGGTTGGTGGCGGTCTGGCCGATGACATCTTCGGCACGCAGGCCGATCTGTTCTTCGAACGCTTCGTTCACTTCCAGCAGGCAACCGTCGGAGAGGCGCGCGATGACCAGAATGTCCGGGCATTGCTGGAACACCGAGGCAAACTTCTGCTCTGACAGGCGAAGCGCTTCTTCGGTGCGCTTGGTCTCGCTGATGTCGATCATCAGCCCGCGCATCACCGGTTCATGGCCGTGTTCGATCAGGCTGACGATGTCGCGCACCCACAAGCAACGCCCATCAGCGGTGATCACCCGATAATCGAGGCTGTGATCGCGCCCGGCCAACACTTCGTGATCGCAAAAGTTTTGCGCGCGAATGAGGTCGGCGGGGTGAATGATGTTGCGCCAGAAGCCCGGAATCAGCCAATGGGACAGGGGATAACCGAGCAGGTTTTCAGCGTGTGGCGACACATAGCTGTAGGTGAAGTCGCTCATCCGCGCTTCCCAGGCGATGGCCGATAGACTCTCCACCAGCCCGCGGTAGTGATACTCGCTGCTGCGCAGTTCCTGTTCCAGATCGACCCGTCGGGCAATTTCCGAACTCAAGCGGCGGTTGATACGGATCACCGTCGCCAGCACCGCAATCAGCAGCAGCAGCCCCGGAAGGCCATAGACCAGCAGGTCGGACCAGAATGTTCGATGGTCGAGGACGTTGCCGACCCAATGCTCCTGAATGGCGCTGATTTCGGCTGGAGACATGTCCGCCAGGACTTTATCCAGGATACCAACCAGCACTTTGTTGTCCCGTGGCACGCCCATGGCCAGTTGATAGCGGTAAGGGGTTTCGCCGCTGACGTACAGGCCGTCGAGCTTGAGCTGGCGCAGGCTCCAGACGCTGGAGGCGAGATCGCCGACCACGGCGTCCACTTCATCGGTCGCCAGTGCCTGCAAGGCCGAGCTGACGTTGGGCATTGCCACCAGATTCAAGTCGGGGTGGTGGGTGCGCAACAGTTCGTGGGGTGCATAGTTTTCCACCACGGCGATTTTTAGCCCATACAGGTCCTGGATTTTGCGCGGCTGGGGACCGCCGACGTGCGCCAGGATGACAATCGGGAAGTCCAGATAGGGTCGGGTGAACGACAGGAACGCCTGGCGTTCCGGGGTCGACATGATGCCCGGCAGCAGGTCGAGCTTGCCTTGTTTGGCCTGTTCGAGCACAACCGTCCAGCTGACTGGCTCGATGGGCGTCAGTTGGACGGCCAATCGTTGGCGAATCAGGTCGATATAGTCTGCCGCAAGGCCCTGGTAGCGCCCATGATCGTCGCGAAACTCAAAGGGCGGCCAGGACGCATCGACACCCAGGCGCAAGTCCGGGTGGGCCGCGAGCCAGCTACGTTCTTCGTCGGTTAGAGTCAGCGCGCCAGCCGTTGCGGTCCAGGTCATCAGCGACAGCAAAAAAAGCACGGTCGGCAGTCTGGGCATAACGGTCTCGTTATGGCTCTGGGGGAATGTTTCGAGTGTAGACGGGCTACGGCACGGAGGGGGAGGTGCGGAGATATTAATCTGCCATAAAACAAAACCCCCGGCCTGGGCCGGGGGTTCTGGTATCACTCGTCGAGGAAGGAGCGCAGATGCTCGCTTCTCGTCGGGTGGCGCAGCTTGCGCAGCGCCTTGGCTTCGATCTGACGTATCCGTTCACGGGTCACGTCGAACTGCTTACCAACCTCTTCGAGGGTGTGGTCGGTATTCATGTCGATACCGAAGCGCATGCGCAGTACCTTGGCTTCACGGGCAGTGAGGCCGGACAGCACTTCGCGAGTCGCTTCTTTAAGGCTCTCAACAGTGGCGACATCGATTGGCGACTGCATGGTCGAGTCTTCGATGAAGTCACCCAGATGGGAGTCTTCGTCATCACCGATCGGGGTTTCCATGGAGATCGGCTCTTTAGCGATCTTCAATACCTTGCGGATCTTGTCCTCAGGCATTTCCATGCGTTCGCCCAGCTCTTCCGGAGTCGGTTCGCGACCCATTTCCTGCAACATCTGACGGGAAATACGGTTGAGCTTGTTGATCGTCTCGATCATGTGCACCGGAATACGGATGGTGCGGGCCTGGTCGGCGATCGAGCGAGTGATCGCCTGACGGATCCACCAGGTGGCATAAGTCGAGAATTTGTAGCCGCGGCGGTATTCAAACTTGTCTACCGCTTTCATCAAGCCGATGTTGCCTTCCTGGATCAGGTCGAGGAATTGCAGGCCACGGTTGGTGTACTTCTTGGCGATGGAGATCACCAGACGCAAGTTCGCTTCAACCATCTCTTTCTTCGCGCGGCGGGCCTTGGCCTCACCGATCGACATGCGACGGTTGATGTCCTTGATCTCGGCGATGGTCAGACCGGTTTCGGTCTCCAGCGCGGTCAGCTTCTGCTGGCAACGAATGATGTCCGGCTGAATGCGACCAATGGCTTCAGCGTATTTGCTTTTGCCTTTGGCCAGTGCGTCGGACCAGCTTTCGTCGACTTCATTGCCCGGGAACTGGCGCAGGAAATCGGCACGCGGCATGCGCGCATCACGGACGCAGAGCTGCATGATTGCACGCTCTTGTTGACGCAGACGGTCCAGGGCACTGCGAACACGCTCGACCAGGCCTTCGAATTGCTTCGGCACCAGTTTGATCGGCATGAACAGCTCGGCCAAGGCCAACAGTTCGGCAATCGCTGCCTTGTTGTGGCGACCGTGCTTTTTCAGGGCCTTGCGGGTGATTTCCATCTGATCGGCCACGGCGCCAAAACGCTGCGCAGCGATGATCGGGTCTGGACCGCTTTCGGCTTCTTCTTCGTCATCCGAGGCTTCGGCGTCATCGTCGTCGGTGTCGTCATCCGCTTTTGCGGCCTTCGCGTCGATCGGCGGTGGCACTTCTGCCGCAGGCGGCGCAATGCCGTCGTCCGGGTCGATATAACCGCTCAGGACGTCGGACAGGCGACCACCTTCGGTGGTGACGCGAGTGTACTCGGAGAGAATGTGGTCAACCGTGCCAGGGAAGTGCGCGATTGCGCTCATCACTTCACGGATGCCCTCTTCAATACGTTTGGCGATTTCGATTTCGCCTTCACGTGTGAGGAGCTCTACCGTACCCATTTCGCGCATGTACATGCGCACCGGGTCGGTGGTGCGGCCAATGTCGGTCTCGACCGCTGCCAACGCGGCGGCTGCTTCTTCCGCAGCGGCCTCGTCGGTATCGGCGTCGGCCAGCATAAGGGCGTCCGCATCCGGAGCACTCTCGTGTACGGGAATCCCCATGTCATTAATCATGCGGATGATGTCTTCCACCTGCTCTGGATCTGAAATATCCTCAGGCAGGTGGTCGTTGACCTCGGCGTAAGTCAGATACTTCTGCTCACGACCCAGTTTGATCAACTCAATAATACGAGACTGCTGTTGCGCTTTTCCGGACATAACACCCTATCCACTGAAGGTCTTGGCGGGCAAAAAACAAGCCGAGGATTATACCTGAGCTATGACCTCACGCGCCAGTTGAGGTCGGGTTTGATGCGGAAACATTCTGTTTTAGAAGGTCGCGCATCTGTTTCGCTATCTGTATTTGCTCATCAGCCGACAATCCCGGCTGCCTTGCTTTTTTGATGAGTTCGTCGAGGGTCTGCGTATGTTGACCCGCAGATAACCTAGTAATGGTGTCTAAAAACTGCTGTTCAAGGTTGTCGCCGTCAATTAACCATTCCTTTTCTGCGAGTGCTTTCAACAGGCGTCCTTGCTCTGTGCCGTGCCAACGGGCCATCAACTGAATAGAGTTTAGCTTAGGATTTTTCTGCACCGCTTCGATCAAGGCGATTAGTACCTGAGCGTACGTATTGCTCTCGTTGGCAAAATGTTCGGCACTCTCAACCTTTCCAGCCAATTGCGGGTGGTGGATAAGCGTACGCAGTGCGATAAGTGTCGGGGCTTCTACCGCGACTGGCGTGCGTGGGGCATAGGCCTCATCGCGGTCACTGCGCTTGCCGTTTTTGTTCCATGGTTTCTTGTCCCGTTTCTTGCCGCCGGCACCGGGTTTCTTCGGCGTCCATTCCTGTTGGGGCGCGTAGGCCTCTTGAGGTTGGTGGAAGTCGGAGTAGTCCGGCATGGCGTCGTAATCCATTCCGGGGTCATAAACCGGTGGTGCGTCTTGCGGTGCACTGTGCGCCAGTTGGCTGACCGCTTCACCACTCAAGCCCGTGATTTCCGTCAGGCGCTGGCGCATCAGGATGCGCAGGTTGGCGCCCGGGATTTTGTCGATCAACGGTGCGGCGAGGGTGGCCATGTGGGCCTTGCCCTCGAGCGAGCGCGGATCGGCTTCTTCGGTCAGTTGCTGGAAGAAATAATCCGCCAGTGGCTGGGCGTGCTGGTTGATCCGCGCGCGGAAGGCGTCAGTGCCTTCGGAGCGGACCAGCGTGTCCGGGTCCTCGCCTTCGGGCAGGAACAGGAAGCGTGCGCGGCGGCCGTCCTGCAGGCTCGACAATGTTGCTTCCAGGGCTCGCCAGGCAGCATTGCGACCGGCCTGGTCGCCGTCGAAGCAAAACAGAACGCTAGGCACGACGCGAAACAGTCGCTTCAAGTGTTCTTCGCTGGTGGCGGTGCCCAGGGTCGCGACGGCATTGCGCAAGCCTTGCTGGGCGAGGGCGATGACGTCCATGTAGCCTTCGACGACGATGATTTCGTCGAGGTTGCGGTTGTTCTTGCGCGCTTCATACAGGCCGTAAAGTTCCTGGCCTTTATGGAATGCCGGGGTTTCCGGGGAGTTCAGGTATTTCGGCTTGTCATCACCCAGTACCCGGCCGCCGAACGCAATGATGCGCCCACGGCTGTCACGGATCGGGAACATCACCCGGTCGCGGAAGCGATCGTAGCGTTTGCCGGTTTCGGCGTTTTCGATCAGCAGGCCGGCATCGATCATGGCTTTTTGTTGCAGGGTATCGCTGCTCAAGTGCTTGAATAGGTTATCCCAGCCGGGTGGTGCAAAGCCGAGGCCGAAGTCCCGGGCGATTTCCCCGGTCAGGCCGCGACCTTTCAGGTAATCCACGGCGGCTTTGCGCGATGGATGGCTCTTCAGGGCCTGGCGATAAAAGTCGGCGGCGGCGGTGAGTAGCGGGTACAGCGGTGAATCGGTCGGCTGTCGCGGCTTGTGCGAACGACCGCCTTCTTCCCGTGGGACTTCCATGCCGGCCGCTTTGGCCAGGTCTTCGACAGCCTGGACGAAATCCAGGTTGTCGTGGTCCATGATGAAGCCCAGGGCATTGCCGCCAGCGCCGCAGCCGAAGCAGTAGTAGAACTGTTTGTCGGGACTGACGCTGAAGGACGGGGTTTTCTCTTTGTGAAACGGGCAGCAGGCGGTGTAGTTCTTGCCGGCTTTTTTCATTTGCAGGCGCGAGCTGACCACATCGACGATGTCGGTGCGGTTCAGAAGGTCGTCAATGAAGCTCTGGGGAATTAGCCCGGCCATGGCGTTCTCGTCATCTGCGCTGAAAAGGTCCGAAACGAAGGGCGGCCGGACGCGGGTCATCATTTGAGGCGCGCAAGCTGTGCGGCTCGACCAGTGTCGTCTGCGTAATCGCTATCGGGAAGTGTATCTGCCGAAAATCCACTGACGTTAATTCCAATCAGTATTCGACTATTTGAAAGTGTTGCGCTGAATCCGGCTGCGGCCCGTCAAGGGTCTCGGATAGCTCATCATGTGGCATGCAAGAGATGCCTTGGGCTGATCGTCGTGAGAGGAATCAGTGGGTGTGCTCGTCAGTAGCCTTGAAAGGCTCGTCAGAAAAGACGTGCACCGCTGGCAAAAGAGCCAGGTCTGACGCGATAAAGCAGATTTGTCTCGGTCGCGTCTGCGGCTTCGACGGTGAAGCATCAAGCGTTTTACGCAAATGCCATTAGCCCGGCTGAGGGCCGGGCTTGGCAGAAGCTTGCTACGATCGTCTGTGTATTAGTACAGACGAACGGCGCGGCGCTGTTCGCGCTGAACTTTCTTGGCGTGACGCTTAACAGCGGCTGCTGCTTTGCGCTTACGCTCAGAAGTTGGCTTCTCGTAAAATTCGCGGCTACGAACTTCAGCCAGTACACCGGCTTTTTCGCAGGAGCGCTTGAAACGACGCAGAGCTACGTCGAAGGGTTCGTTCTCTTTTACTTTGACGGCTGGCATCCAGAGCTACCTTCATTCATTACCGGGGTCAACATCCTCGCGGCAAAAGAGCACTTGAAGACGTCGGTTTTTAAGGGTTGCGGATGTTAACCCCTCATCGCACGGAATGCAAAGCCTCTGATCGAAAACCGCTGGTCGGGGCATCACGCGACGACTATTATGCGCGCCTTCGAATTCAGCCTAAACAAGGCGCAAACCCATGCTAGTACTGGGATTAGAAACCTCCTGCGACGAAACTGGTGTCGCATTATATGACAGTGAACGCGGCCTGCTCGCCGACGCGCTGTTCAGTCAGATCGACCTGCACCGTGCCTATGGCGGCGTGGTGCCGGAGCTGGCCTCGCGCGATCACGTCAAACGCATGCTGCCCTTGATTCGTCAGGTGTTGGCCGAAGCCGACTGCGTGCCGACCGAGATCGACGCGATCGCCTACACCGCGGGTCCCGGACTCGTCGGGGCATTGTTGGTGGGGGCTTCCTGTGCTCAGGCGCTGGCCTTTGCCTGGGGCATTCCGGCGCTGGGCGTGCATCACATGGAAGGTCACTTGCTGGCGCCGATGCTGGAGTCGCAACCGCCGGAATTTCCGTTCGTCGCTTTGTTGGTGTCGGGTGGACATACGCAGCTGGTTCAGGTCGATGGAATCGGTCAGTACGCGCTGCTGGGCGAGACACTCGACGACGCTGCGGGCGAAGCGTTCGACAAGACCGCGAAGATGATGGGGCTGCAATATCCGGGTGGCCCGGAAATCGCGCGTATGGCCGAGCAGGGCGTTGCGGGACGTTTCACCTTTCCGCGCCCAATGTGCGACCGCCCTGGCTTGGATTTCAGCTTCAGCGGCCTAAAAACCTTCGCGCTGAACACCTGGCAGCAGTGCGTGAGCGCCGGGGACGACGGTGAGCAAGCCCGTTGCGACATCGCGCTGGCGTTCCAGCAGGCCGTGGTGGAGACTTTGACCATCAAGTGCAAGCGAGCTCTCAAGGCGGCTGGCATGAAGCGTCTGGTGATCGCAGGGGGCGTGAGTGCCAACAAGGCGCTGCGTTCGTCGCTGGAAAAAATGCTCGGCGATATGAAGGGTGATGTTTTTTATGCCCGTCCGCAGTTTTGCACCGATAACGGCGCGATGATTGCGTTTGCCGGCTGCCAGCGTTTGCAGGCCGGTCAGCAGGAAAGCCTGGCGATCACTGTGCAGGCGCGCTGGCCGATGGAGCAGTTGTCGGCGTTGTGATCAGCCGGGCTCATCTCCGGTATCTAAAAATGCCGTTCGCGCCCGGCAAATAGGTCGCGTAGATTGCCGCGATGGCGCCAGACGATCAGCCCGGTGAGTGTGGTCATGGGCAGCAGCGCTGCCGGTTCTTGCCAGGCCAGCAGCGGCAGGGTCAGCGGTGTGGCGATCAGGGCGGCCAGTGAACTGGTACGGGTCAGGTAGAACGTCAGCAGCCAGGCACAAACTGCCAGCAGGGCTGCCGGCGGATACAGGCCCAGCAACATCCCGGCAGCGGTGGCGACACCCTTGCCACCGCGAAAGCGGAAGTACAGCGGGAACAGGTGACCGATGACGGCGCAGACGCCGATCCAGGCCTGATCTTGTAGCGAAAGGCCCGCAACAGCGGCGATCAGCACGGGCAATAAGCCTTTGCAGAGATCGCCGAGCAACGTCAGGATGGCGAGTTTTTTGCCGGCCAGGCGCAACATGTTGGTGGCACCGGCATTGCCCGAGCCACTCATTCGCGGATCGGGATTGCCGGTCAGGCGGCTGAGCAAAATGGCGAAGGACAGAGAGCCGAGCAGGTAGGCGAGGATCGCCAATAACCAAAACATGCTAACTATTCCGGGCGAGGACGCCCTGATTCTAACGGCGCAATGCGCCCTTGTCGTGTAGCGGAGAGAAGTGCTTGGACAGAGTGTTTATCGAGGGCCTGGAAGTCGACACCGTGATCGGTGCCTACGACTGGGAGCGAGGCATCCGACAGTGCTTGCGTCTTGATCTGAGTTTCGCCTGGGACAATCGTCCGGCAGCCGCCGGTGACGACCTGACCCTGGCCCTCGATTACGCGAGTGTTTCGTCGCGCATCCAGGCCTTTGCCGAGCAGGCGCAGTTCCAGCTGGTCGAAACCTTCGCCGAGCGTCTGGTTGAAGTGCTGATGAGCGAATTCAAGATCACCTGGATGCGCCTCAAGCTGACCAAGCCCGGTGCGGTTCCTGCCGCTAGCGGTGGCGTGGGTGTGGAGATCGAGCGCGGATGTCGCTGACTTACGTGTATCTCGGGCTCGGTAGCAATATCGAGCGCGAAACCCATTTGCAGGCCGGCCTGGATGCCTTGGCGGGTTTCCTGGTGGATATCCGTTGCTCGCCGGTCTTCGAAAGCCAACCGGTGGGGATCAAGAGCGGGCCGTTCTTCAATTTCGTGGTATCGGCCTATACGGATCTGCCGCTGGTGGAGCTGGATCGCCGGTTCAAATTCATCGAGGCCGACAATGGTCGCTACGCACCGGACCGCAAGGGTTTGCCGCTGGACATCGACGTGTTGTTGTTTGGTGATCTGGTGGGCAACTTCGATGGTTTGATCCTGCCGCGGGCGGAAATTCTGAAAAATGCCTTTGTGCTGTGGCCGTTGTCGCTGATTGCGCCGGATCGGGTGCATCCCGGTGTAGGTAAAAGTTTCGCCACGTTGTGGGCAGAATCCAAGATTGATCAGGTACTGGCGCCGGTGGCATTCGAATGGCGCGGTGAGCAGCTGACGCCCCCGAATATGTTGTGACTGTCATGACGCCATCGCGGGCAAGCCCTAATGACGATCAGTTAAGCCGAGACACTGAACCTGTGGCGAGGGAGCAAGTTCCCTCGCCGCAGGTTAATCCTCGGCATTAGGGCTTGCCCGTGATGCTTTTCAGTCAGGCGCCGCCTCTTTGTAAGCCTTCAACGCTTTAAGCCGTTCACGCTTGATCGCCTCACCCAACTCCGGTCCCTTGAATCCCTTCTCCAGCAATGGCTGAATCGCGACGCTGCGGGCCGCAGTTGCCGCGCCGCGCAAATAATCCGCCTGTGGATAATTTCGCTCCTCCAAACCTTTGCGCCCGCGCCCGTCCATTTCGCACGCCGCGATGAATTCTTCGAATCGTTGCGGCCGACGGTAAACGTCGAAGCTTTGCAGCAACTCCAGCAAGGTCGACGGCTTCAGTTCCCGCGCACGATGGCCGTGTGTGTGATATTCGCCCACCAACAATGCCAGCTCCTGACAGTCCCTCGGGGCCTTGAAGCGTGCGTTGACCGCCTTGATCAGCTTGAGTCCCTTGAACTCGTGGGCAATGTGTCGAGGCCACTCTTCTTTCGGTGTCAGCCCCTTGCCCAGGTCGTGCAGCAGACAGGCCCAGCGCACGGTCAGCGGTTGTTTGTGCAGGGCAGCTTGTTCCAGCACGCTCAGGGTGTGTACGCCAGTATCGATTTCCGGATGGTGGGCCTCCGGTTGTGGCACGCCGAACAGTGCATCGATCTCTGGCATCAGCACCTTGAGTGCGCCGCAAGCGCGCAGCACTTCAATGAATACCTGAGGCTGGTTTTCCATCAGGGCGCGGGAGATCTCTTTCCAGCTCCGCTCCGCCGTCAACGCTTCCAGTTCGCCGGACTCACTGAGTTGACGCATCAGTTCCAGCGTTTCGGGGGCAACGGTGAAACCGAGCGCTGCATACCGAGCGGCAAAGCGCGCAACGCGCAGGACTCTGAGGGGATCTTCGGCAAACGCGGGGGATACGTGGCGGAGAATGCGGGCTTCAAGGTCGCGCTGGCCGTGGTAGGGGTCGGTCAGGTTCTTTTGATCATCCTCGGCCATGGCATTGATCGTCAGGTCGCGGCGGATCAGGTCTTCTTCGAGGGTCACTTCAGGGCTGGCGTGGAACGTAAATCCGCCATACCCGCGCCCGCTTTTGCGTTCGGTTCGGGCGAGGGCATATTCCTCACCGGTTTTTGGATGAAGGAAAACCGGGAAATCCGCGCCTACCGGGCGATATCCCTTGGCAAGCATCTCTTCGGTAGTGGCGCCGACCACGACGCGATCGACGTCGGTGACCGGGATGCCCAGCAGGCGATCACGCACCGCACCGCCAACTTTATAAATCCGCATAAAAAACCTCCGTTAGCTCGACAGGATAACCGTTGCGTCGGGCTTTCGGAGGCGCAAACAGAATCAAAGATGGATGACGGCCAGGTCCAGCCGGCCGTAATCGCCTTCGCTGTGTTCGTTTCTGGGCGGAACATGGTGGGTTTTCATCACTTGATCCCCTTGCAGGGTTTCCAGATGAATGTCGAAGCCCCAGAGACGATGCAGATGCTTGAGCACTTCCTCGGTGGACTCTCCCAGTGGTTTGCGGTCATGTTGCTGGTGGCGCAGGGTCAGCGAACGGTCGCCGCGGCGGTCGATGCTGTAGATCTGCACGTTGGGTTCGCGGTTGCCCAGGTTGTACTGGGCGGCCAGGGTTTCACGGATGATCCGGTAGCCGCCCTCATCGTGAATCGCCGGGACCAGCAGGTCGTCCTTTTGATCGTCATCGAGAATGCTGAACAGCTTGAGGTCGCGGATCACCTTCGGTGACAGGTACTGCAGGATGAAGCTCTCATCCTTGAAGCTACTCATGGCGAACTTGATGGCTGCCAGCCAGTCGGTACCGGCAATGTCAGGGAACCAGCGGCGATCTTCTTCCGTAGGCTCTTCGCACATTCGGCGGATGTCGCGGTACATGGCAAAACCCAGTGCATACGGGTTGATGCCGCTGTAGTAGGGGCTGTCGAAACCGGGCTGGAATACCACGCTGGTGTGGGACGTCAGGAACTCCATCATGAAGCCGTCGGTGACCAGGCCTTCGTCGTACAGGTCGTTCATCAGGGTGTAGTGCCAGAACGTGGCCCAGCCCTCGTTCATCACTTGAGTCTGTCGTTGAGGGTAGAAATACTGGGCGATTTTGCGCACGATCCGCACGATTTCCCGCTGCCAAGGCTCCAGCAGTGGCGCGTGTTTTTCGATGAAATACAGAATGTTTTCCTGCGGCTCGGCAGGGAAGCGTGCGTTGTCCTTGTCGCTGTATTTGTCCGCGCCTTTTGGAATTGTGCGCCACAGGTCGTTGATCTGTTTCTGCAGGTGCTCTTCCCGGTCCTTTTGCCGGCGACGTTCTTCTTCGGCGGAAATCGGATAAGGGCGTTTGTAGCGGTCGACGCCGTAATTCATCAGGGCATGGCAGGAGTCGAGAAGATCCTCGACCGCGTCGATGCCGTGGCGCTCTTCGCACTGCATGATGTACTGCTTGGCGAACACCAGGTAATCGATGATTGAACTGGCGTCAGTCCACGTACGGAACAGGTAATTACCTTTGAAAAAGCTGTTATGGCCATAGCAGGCATGCGCCACGACCAGCGCCTGCATGCAGATGGTGTTCTCTTCCATCAGGTAGGCGATGCACGGGTCGGAGTTGATCACGATCTCGTAGGCCAGCCCCATCTGGCCGCGGGTGTAGGATTTTTCAGTGCTGAGGAAGTGTTTTCCGTAGGACCAGTGGTGGTATCCCAGCGGCATGCCGACGGAAGCGTAGGCGTCCATCATCTGTTCGGCGGTGATCACTTCGATCTGGTTAGGGTAGGTATCGAGCGCGTAGCCCGCCGCAATACGGCTGATTTCGCGGTCGTAGGCCTGGATCAGCTCGAACGTCCATTCGGAGCCGGTGGATATGGGTTGGCGCTTCTGCTCTTTGGCGGTCATGTCACTAACCTGCGCTGGAAGAGTTCACGGAAGACCGGATAGATATCACCGGCCGAGACCAGTTGTTGCTGGGCAAAAGTGTCAGAAAAGGCTTCGGCGATGCGTTCGTACTCGAACCACAGGGCCTGATGTTCGCGTGGGGTTATCTCAACGTAAGTGTAGTACTGCACGAACGGCATGATCTGGTTGATCAGGATGTCGCGGCAGATGGGCGAGTCGTCGTTCCAGTTGTCGCCGTCGGAGGCCTGGGCGGCGTAGATGTTCCATTCGTTGGCCGGGTAGCGCTCGGCCATGATCTCCTGCATCAGCTTCAGGGCGCTGGAGACGATGGTGCCGCCGGTTTCACGGGAGTAGAAAAACTCCTCCTCATCCACTTCACGGGCACTGGTGTGGTGACGGATGAACACAACGTCAATCTTGTCGTAGTTACGCTTGAGAAACAGGTACAGCAGGATAAAGAAGCGCTTGGCGACATCCTTGGTCGCCTGGGTCATGGAGCCGGACACGTCCATCAGGCAGAACATCACCGCTTTTGAACTGGGGTTGGGTTGCTTGATCAACAGGTTGTACTTGAGGTCAAAGGTGTCGAGAAACGGTACGCGATGAATACGCGCGCTGAGTTTTTCGATTTCTGCTTCGAGGGCCTGGATATCGCCGAAGTTATCTGGTTCTTCCTGCCTCAATCGCAGAAGTTCTTCCTTTGCTTCGCGCAATTTCGCCCGGCTGCTGCCGGACAGGGCGATTCGTCGCGCATGGGCTGAACGCAGGGTGCGGATGATGTTGATCCGCGACGGGTTGCCCTCGTTGCTGATCCCTGCACGCACGGTCTTGAAGGTGTCGGTGCCGGTCAGGTTGCGCTTGACCAGGTTCGGCAGTTCAAGGTCCTCGAACATGAACTCGAGGAATTCTTCCTGGGTGATCTGGAAGACGAACTCGTCCATCCCTTCGCCCGAGTTACCGGCCTTGCCAGGCCCTCTGCCACCGCCACCTCCCGGTGGGCGGGCAATGTGCTCGCCGCTGGTGAATTCCTTGTTGCCGGGGTGAACCACCGTCTGTTTGCCGCCGCGACCATGGTGAAGCACCGGCTCGTCGATGTCGCGACCGGGAATGCTGATTTGCTCGCCGTGCTCCATATCGGTAATGGAGCGCCGACTGACCGCCTCTTCGACAGCCTTCTTGATGTGATCACGGTAACGCCGCAGAAACCGCTGGCGGTTCACCGTGCTCTTGTTCTTGCCATTGAGACGTCGGTCGATCACATAGCTCATGACTGCTCCTTAGAAGCTGTCCTGAAAGGGGCGAGCGTTCAAGCAGTAGTCAACAGAGTGCCAAGGGGTACAGGCTCCCCCAAGCGCTGTAGACGCGACCTGAATCTCGCTACCGACTTTCGAACACCTCCAGAGGCCTGTGTAACAGAAAATCCGTAGACAGGCCTCGGGCTGACGACAACCGGTCTGGCCGGCAGCGGGTTATTGTGATTTTCTGACCCGCAGGTACCACTCGGACAGCAGTCGTACCTGTTTGTCGGTGTAGCCCCGTTCGACCATCCGTGTGACGAAGTCGTTGTGTTTCTGCTGGTCTTCTTTGCTGGCCTTGGCATTGAAGCTGATGACCGGCAGCAGGTCCTCGGTGTTGGAGAACATTTTCTTCTCGATGACCACCCGCAGTTTTTCGTAGCTGAGCCAGGTCGGGTTCTTGCCGTTATTGTTGGCCCGGGCGCGCAGTACGAAGTTGACGATTTCGTTGCGGAAATCCTTCGGATTGCTGATGCCGGCCGGTTTTTCGATTTTCTCCAGTTCCTCGTTCAGTGCCACGCGGTTGAGGATCTCGCCGGTTTCCGGATCGCGGTATTCCTGATCCTGGATCCAGAAGTCGGCGTACAGCACGTAGCGATCGAAGATGTTCTGGCCGTACTCGCTGTAAGACTCGAGGTAGGCAGTCTGGATTTCCTTGCCGATGAATTCGATATAACGCGGTGCCAGGTACTCCTTGAGGAAGCGCAGGTAGCGTTCGCGGGTCTCGGCCTGGAACTGTTCCTGTTCGATCTGTTGTTCCAGCACGTAGAGCAGATGCACCGGGTTGGCGGCGATTTCGTGCGGATCGAAGTTGAAGACTTTCGACAGGATCTTGAACGCGAAGCGGGTCGAAAGACCGTTCATGCCTTCGTCGACACCGGCGTTGTCGCGGTATTCCTGGATCGACTTGGCTTTCGGATCGGTGTCCTTCAGGTTCTCGCCGTCATACACGCGCATCTTGGAATAGATGTTGGAGTTTTCCGGCTCCTTCAGGCGCGAAAGCACAGTGAACTGCGCCAGCATCTTCAAGGTGTCGGGCGCGCAATGGGCCTTGGCGAGCGAGCTGTTGAACAGCAGTTTGTCGTAGATCTTCACTTCGTCGCTGACCCGCAGGCAGTACGGCACTTTGACGATGTAGATCCGGTCGATGAACGCTTCGTTGTTCTTGTTGTTGCGGAAGGTATGCCATTCCGATTCGTTGGAGTGGGCGAGCAGGATCCCGGTGAACGGAATCGCGCCCAGGCCTTCGGTACTGTTGTAGTTACCTTCCTGGGTGGCGGTCAGTAATGGGTGCAGCACCTTGATCGGCGCCTTGAACATTTCGACGAATTCCATCAGGCCCTGGTTGGCCCGGCACAGTGCGCCCGAATAGCTGTAGGCGTCGGCATCGTTCTGCGGGAACTCTTCCAGTTTGCGGATATCGACCTTGCCCACCAGTGCCGAGATGTCCTGGTTGTTTTCATCTCCCGGCTCGGTTTTGGCCACGGCGATCTGGTTGAGAATCGACGGGTACAGTTTCACCACGCGGAACTGGCTGATATCGCCGCCGAATTCGGCCAGGCGCTTGGTGGCCCATGGCGACATGATGGTGTTGAGGTAACGCCGTGGAATGCCGAAGTCTTCCTCGAGGATCGCGCCATCTTCGGTGGCGTTGAACAGACCCAGGGGCGACTCGAATACCGGCGAGCCCTTGATCGCGTAGAAGGGTACTTTCTCGATCAGCTGTTTCAGCTTCTCGGCCAGGGACGATTTACCGCCACCGACGGGACCGAGCAGATAGAGGATCTGCTTCTTCTCTTCCAGACCCTGAGCGGCATGGCGGAAATACGAAACGATCTGGTCGATGCATTCTTCCATCCCGTGGAAGTCTTCAAAGGCCGGATAGCGGCGGATCACCTTGTTGGAGAAGATTCGCGACAGTCTCGAATTGGTCGAGGTGTCGAGCAGCTCCGGTTCACCGATGGCCAGGAGCAGACGCTCGGCGGCGGAAACGTAGGCGCTACGGTCCTGTTTGCACAGTTCCAGATACTCTTGCAGCGAGAGTTCTTCCTGGCGTGTGGACTCGAAACGTTGTTGGAAGTGGCTAAAGATACTCATGACGTCACCTCGCTCGATACGTGGAGCCGACGCCGGATCACTCAGTCGATGCTGGCAGCAACCGAACAGGCAGTCGCTGTTTACCCCCCAGAAATCTTTCGCGGCTGACTACTGCGAAAGCTACTCCCGATGATCCGCGCGCCGGTGTACCGGCTCTCCCCTGTTTTGGATGGCCTGCGCTTAAGGATAGTTGGGAATTCGGGAGGTAAAGGCGAGATACGTAATTAGTTGTGGCAGACCGTTCGTCTGCCACCGCGCTAGCCCGCGGGAGCCGGGGGCTTGCGTGTTACAAAAAAATTATTCAGAGGTGCCTTGCGCTGTTTCTGAAGGATACGTCGTACGCCACAGCTCAAATCCGCCATCCATGCTGTAGACGTCAGAGAAGCCCTGGCTGATCAGGTAGGCGGCAGCGCCCTGGCTGGAATTGCCGTGGTAGCAGACCACGACAGTCGGTGCATCAAGGTCGGCACCCTGGATGAAAGCGTGCAG
This sequence comes from Pseudomonas sp. NFX224, assembly GCF_048565165.1. Classification (NCBI taxonomy): domain Bacteria; kingdom Pseudomonadati; phylum Pseudomonadota; class Gammaproteobacteria; order Pseudomonadales; family Pseudomonadaceae; genus Pseudomonas; species Pseudomonas sp. NFX224. Next base: position 3,616,822 of record NZ_CP183416.1, read on the forward strand.
GGAATGATTGTCCAGATGCTTCGAGCCTGAGATGTGCAGGGCAGCGAAAGTGGCGGGATCACGAACATCGACCACCACTGCGCCTTGTTCGCGCAGGGTATGGGCCTGTTCCGGGGGAATGCGTTTGAATTCGCTCATGGCGGGCTCCTGTGGCTCGGCTGAATGGGCAGTTTAGCGCGGGGCGCCGACTGACGATGGTTGGGAAGTTTGTGAGGTGAGCGGCGGCGTCGCCACATGGCCGTGCTCGTCGCATTTGCAGGACAGGCGCTCAAAGGTGTCGACATTCAACAGCGTCAGGGCACCGCCCCAGACACAGCCAGTGTCGAGCGCCGAGATGCCGGGTTCGTCGACGTTGCCTTCCAGCGCGGCCCAATGACCGAAGATGATCTTCAGGTCCTTGGTCTTGCGTTCCTTGTGCTGGAACCAGGGCTTGTAGCCTGCCGGTGCGGTACCCAGACCTTCCTTGCTCTTGAGGTCGAGCTTGCCTTCGGCGGTACAGAAACGCATCCGGGTGAAGTAGTTGGTGATGACTCGCAGGCGTGTCACGCCTTTGAGGTCGCTGTCCCATTTCGCCGGGTCGTTGCCGTACATACCGTCGAGGTAGGGCGCAAGAAGGTTGTCGTCGCGCAGGGCGGTTTCGACTTCGCCAGCGTACTTCAGGGCTTTGCGCAGCGACCATTGCGGCGGAATGCCGGCATGCACCAGCGCAACGTTGCGTTGCTCGTCGTAGTGCAGGAGTTTTTGCTGACGCAGCCACTCCAGCAGCTCGGCGCAATCGGGGGCTTCGATTATCTCGCGCAGCGTGTCCGCCTTCTTCAGGCGTTCGATGTTTTTCCCGGCGGCCAGCAAATGCAGGTCGTGGTTGCCGAGTACGCAAACCAGCGATTCGCGGATGCTATAGAGAAAGCGCAGGGTGTCGAGCGATTGCGGGCCACGGTTGACCAGGTCGCCGACCAGCCACAAACGATCCTTTGCCGGATCGAACGCGACTTGCTTGAGCAGGCATTGCAGCGCTTCCAGGCAGCCCTGCAAATCGCCGACGGCGTACGTCGCCATCAGTGCAAAGCTCCGGGCACTGCCAGGCGGAATGGCGCAATGATGGCGTCGAAATGCTTACCGTCGTCGGCAATCATCTGATAAGTGCCTTGCATGGTGCCGACCTTGGTGGTCATGACCGTACCGCTGCTGTAGGTGTGGCTCTTGCCCGCGTCGATCAACGGCTGCTGGCCCACGACGCCTGCACCGCGAACCTCTTCGACATGTCCGTCGCCATCGGTGATCACCCAGTGCCGTGACAACAGTTTGGCCGGTATCAGGCCATTGTTTTGCACGGTGATGGTGTAGGCGAAGGCAAAGCGATCGTGTTCGGGTTGCGATTGTTCTGCCAGATAGCGGGTGACGACGCTGACGTCGACCTGATAACGAGGATCGGACATGCAAGAGGCCTTAAAAACGAAGCGGGACGCGGGGCGTAGCTGATTGGGATCAGTCTAGGCCAAGTACCGGGTAGTAAACCAGACATGGGCGCTGGTGTCCTACCCGATCACGCTTCAGTTCTGTCAGGCGTCCGCTGGCTTCTGTAGGGATTGTTCGCTGAGTTTGTCAGCCAGGCGCACGAAGGCAGCCAGGTCGAGTTGCTCGGGACGCAGGCCGCCATCGACGCCGGCGGCTTCGATTTCAGCGTTGCTCAGCAGCAACTTGAGGGTGTTGCGCAGGGTTTTGCGACGCTGGTTGAAGGCTTCGCGCACAACGCGTTCCAGCAGTTTGTGGTCTTTGGCGGGGTGCGGCAGTACGGCGTGAGGTACCAGGCGCACGATGGCCGAATCGACTTTCGGTGGCGGATTGAACGCACCCGGACCGACGTTGAACAGATGCTCAACCCGGCAGTGATACTGAACCATGATCGACAACCGGCCCCAGTCACCACCGCCAGGTCCTGCCGCCAGACGCTCGACCACTTCCTTTTGCAGCATGAAGTGCATGTCGCGAATCAGGTGGGAGTTATGCAGCAGGTGGAAAATCAGCGGCGTGGAGATGTTGTACGGCAGGTTGCCGACCACGCGCAGACTGCCGGGGGCTGCATTAAGACTATTGAAGTCGAATTTCAGCGCATCACCCTGATGCAGGTTGAAATTGCTCTTGCCGGCAAACTGCTGGTTGAGGATCGGGATCAGGTCCTTGTCCAGTTCCACCACATCGAGTTGCGCGCCGCTGCTCAGCAGGCCTTGGGTGAGCGCACCCTGGCCCGGGCCGATTTCCAGCAGGCGATCTTCAGCTTTTGCATGGATGGAGCGCAGGATGCGGTCGATAACGCCGGCATCGTGCAGGAAATTTTGGCCAAAGCGTTTGCGCGCCTTGTGTTGGTATTGCTCGGTCATAAACGGGTCTCGGCCATCTGGTAGGCGGTTTCCAGGGCGACTTGCAGGCTGCCGGTGTCGATCTTGCCGCTGCCGGCCAGATCCAGGGCGGTGCCGTGGTCGACCGAAGTGCGGATGATCGGCAAGCCGAGCGTCACGTTGACTGCTGCGCCGAAGCCTTTGTATTTCAGCACAGGCAGGCCCTGGTCGTGGTACATCGCCAGCACTGCGTCGCAGTGCTCCAGATATTTGGGGGTAAACAGAGTGTCGGCGGGCAGGGGGCCACGCAGGTCCATGCCTTCGCCGCGCAGGCGCTCTAATGTGGGTTCGATGATATCGATTTCTTCATGGCCCAGGTGTCCGCCTTCACCGGCATGGGGGTTGAGCCCGCACACCAGAATACGTGGCTGGGCGATGCCGAATTTTTCTTGCAGGTCGGCATGCAGGATTCGGGTAACCCGTTCCAGACGCTCCGGCGTAATCGCGTCGGCGATCTCGCGAAGCGGCAGGTGGGTGGTGACCAGCGCCACGCGCAGGCCACGCGTGGCCAGCATCATCACCACTTGTGCGGTATGGGTCAGGTCGGCGAGGAATTCCGTGTGCCCGGAAAAGGCGATCCCGGATTCGTTGATCACGCCCTTGTGCACGGGCGCGGTGATCATCCCGGCGAAATGCCCATCCAGACAACCTTGGCCAGCGCGAGTCAGGGTTTCCAGGACAAAAGCCGCGTTGGCCTTGTCCAGTTGCCCGGCGACGACCCTGGCGTTGAGTGGCGTATCCCAGACATACAGGCTGTTGGCTGGCGCGGGTACGTCCGGCCAACTGTCCGGTGTGATCGGCAGCAAGTCGACAGCCACGCCCAACTGCGCGGCCCGCTCAAGGAGCAGGTCGCGGCTGGTAATGGCAATCAGAGGGTGTGGCTGGGCTTGTGAGGCGAGCAGCAGGCACAGGTCGGGACCTATGCCGGCCGGTTCGCCGGGTGTCAGCGCGAAACGTTTGGGTTTCACTGCGCTGCCTGGTCGGCGCCAGGGAGTTTGATTTCTACGTATGCTTCGTCACGGATCTGACGCAGCCAGGTTTGCAGCTCTTCGTCGTATTTGCGGTTACGCAGTACGGTCATGGCTTGCTGCTCACGGGCCTGTTCGGTGCTGTCAGTGGCGCGACGACCGAGAACTTCCAGAACGTGCCAGCCGTATTGGGTTTGGAATGGCTTGGACAGTTGACCTTGTGGGGTCTTGGTCATCACTTCGCGGAACTCCGGAACCAGTGCGTTCGGGTCGATCCAGTTCAAGTCGCCGCCGTTGAGGGCTGAGCCCGGGTCTTCCGAGAAGCTTTTTGCCAGTTCGCCGAAATCTTCGCCAGCTTCGATACGGGCGTAGATCGATTCAGCCAGGGCCTTGGTCTTTGCTTCGTCGCGGATCGGGCTCGGTTTGACCAGGATGTGACGTACGTGCACTTCGTCACGCACCTGTGCTCCACCGCCACGCTTGTCAGTGATCTTCAGGATGATGAAGCCGCCCGGCGTGCGCATTGGCTGGGTGATGTCGCCAACCGTCATGGTGCTCAACAGGCGGTCGAACGGAGGTGGCAACTGAGCGGCTTTACGCCAGCCCATGTCGCCGCCTTCCAGTGCGGTTTCGCTGGCGGATTTGGCGATGGCCAGCTGACCGAAGTCAGCGCCTTGCTTGAGCTGCTGGTAAACCTCGTCGGCCTGTTTGGCTGCGTTCTGAATCGCGTCGGAGTTGGCGCTTTCCGGGGTAGGAATCAGGATGTTGGCCAGACGGAACTCTTCGGACAGCTGCATCTTGCCAAGGTCGGAAGCGAGGAAGTTCTTCACTTCCTGCTCGGAGACCTGGATGCGTTCGGCCACGCGGCGCTGACGCACACGGCTGATGACCATTTCGCGACGGATCTGGTCGCGGGCGTCGTCATAAGACAGGCCGTCGTGAGTCAGGGCAGCACGGAATTGATCGACCGTCATGTTGTTGCGCTGGGCGATGGTGCCGACAGCCTGGTTCAGTTCTTCATCGGTGATGCGGATGCCGGAACGTTCGCCGATCTGCAGTTGCAGGTTTTCGACGATCAGGCGCTCAAGCACCTGTTGCTCCAGCACGCTGGCCGGCGGCACGGCAGAGCCGCGCTTGGCGATGGTTTGCTGAACTTCATGAACGCGTTGGTCCAGTTGGCTCTGCATGACCACGTCGTTGTCGACGATGGCCACCACTTTATCGATGGACTGTACCGCGGCGTTGGCCGCGGTACCCAGGAACAGCGCGCCCAGCAACAGCGGGCGCAGACAATCAGAAAGCTTGGTCTTCACGTTCACGATAACCTTGAATGCCTTTGTCGAGGAAACTCTCTACCTTGGCGCCGGTGAGGCCGCCGAGTCCCTTCAGAACAATTTGGAGGAAGACGCCATGGTCGCCTTTTTCGTTTTGCGGAGCGTCTTGACTGGTTTCGTCATAGTCGACCCAGTAACGGTTGATCAGGCGCAGTTTCCAGCAGCAGTTGTCGTACTCGAAACCACCGAAGGCTTCCAGGGTACGGTTGCGGTTGTAGTCATACTGCCAGCGGCTGATGGCATTCCATTGCGGCACGACCGGCCAGATGACCGAGAAGTCGTGCTGTTGGATCTTGTAGTAGTCCTTCACGTAGCCAGGCTGGCCTGGGGTGCCGTAGTCACCGCCACCCACCGACCATGTACCGCTGTTCTGATCGTAGCGAACCTGGTCATTGCGATAGCGATAGCCTGCGTTGATGACTTTGTTCGGGTTGTCTTCGGGCTGGTAGTGGAACATCGCACTGCCCGAGCGAGGGCTGCGGCTGTCCGGGTCCCAGTTGTAATCGGCGGTGGTGCGCCAGTCGCGGTTCCAACGGTATTCGTATTCCAGCGCGTACGGCGAAACGCTCGATTGCGAGTCTTCGCGAGTGCGGGCATCGATGCCTGGCAGCTGGACTTTGCGGTCCTTGAAGTAAAACGCCTGGCCGACGCTAACGCGTTGACGCTCGAACCCGTCGTCTTCAATCCAGCGGTTGGTTACGCCCAGCGACAGTTTGTTCTCGTCGCCGACACGGTCGGAACCGGAGAAACGGTTGTCACGGAACAGAGAGGCATAGTTGAAGGTGTATTCGCTGGTGTCGAATACCGGAATATCTTCCTGGTCCTTCTCTGGTACGTAGAGGTAGAACAGGCGAGGCTCAAGGGTCTGGCGATAGTTTTTGCCGAACCATTGGGTGTTACGGTCGAAATACAGGCCACTGTCGATGCTGGCAATCGGCACACCACGATTCTGGTTGCTGTCGAACGTGCCGTTGAGTCGGTCCTGTTCTGCGGTCTGTGCGGCAACCTGGCTTTTACCGATACTGTCCAGATCAAGTTGGTACTGCGTGTACTGATACTTGAGCTTCGGAGTGATGTAGCCATAAGACGCCTGCATCGGCAGGCTCATCGCTGGTGCAAGGTTCAGGCGATCACCGTTGGCGCGAGCAAGACCTGCAACGTTGGTATCCAATCGTGGAGCTACATTGCCATCTTCGTCACTGAAGTTGCCGTTTTTCAGGTCCCGGTCAAATCGCACGAGCTCAGTGTCATAGCTGAAATTCAGACCGCCGGGATGTTCCGGGAGCGCACCGTTGAAGGTGATCTGTGGCAACCGGTCATACGGCGTGATGTTCGATACAGTCGCCAGCTGATAAGCCTGGGCATTCACGCGAGCGGTGTAGCTGTCGCCGCGATAGGTGACGGAACCCTGCTGGTTAACGTAGTCAGCACTTTTCACGCCAATCTGGTCAGTCTGCAGATCCTGGAAATAATAAGGATCGCTGATCTTGGTGTAGTCGACCTGGGTCAGGACGCGCGAATCAAGACCACCCTTGTGCTGCCAGTTGTACATGTAGCGGGTTTTTTCGTAATCGGTCTGCAGCTTGCGATCGTCGTTCTCGTCGTTCAGGTACGCAGCACCGAACTGGCCTTCGCTTGACTTGGTCAGGTAACGGAATTCGCCTTCCATCAATAGACCGCGATCGCTCATATACCGTGGATACAACGTGGCATCGTAGTTCGGTGCCAGGTTGAAGTAGTACGGCGTGACCAGCAGGAAGCCTGTATCGCTGCCGCTGCCGATGGTCGGCGGCAGGAAACCGGACTGGCGACGGTCATCGATCGGGAAATAGATGTACGGCGTGTACAGGACTGGAATGTCCTTGACCCGCAATGTCACGTTGGTCGCGGTACCGAAGCCGGTGGCCGGGTTCAGGGTGATGTTATTACCCTTGAGCTGCCAGGCGTTGCTGTTCGGTTCGCACGTGGTGTACGTACCATCCTTGAGACGGATGATGGCGTTCTCGGCACGCTTGGCGTACAGCGCGTTGCCGCGGATACGGGATTTGTGCATCACGTATTCGGCGTTGTCGACCTTGGCTTCACCGGTATCGAGCTGCACGTCGGCGTGATCGCCCACGATCAGCGCGCCGTTGTCGCGAATGCGTACGTTGCCGCTCAGCTCACCACGGCTCTCGGCCTGGTAAAGATTGGCTTCGTCGGCTTCGACCTGCATGCTGCCCTGGCGCATGACCACGTCACCGGCCAGGGTGGCGACTTGCTCATCCTGCTTATAGCGGGAGGCCTTGGCGCCGATAAAGGTAGGCGCGTCACTTTTACTCGTCTTGTCATTCATGCCAGGACGAGTCGGTTCGATATAGGAACCAGAGCAATAAGGACCGGTTTCGGCCAGTTGCGCTGCAGTGAGCTGCTCGCGGGGAACCCAGTCGAGGTGGCTGTAGTCTTCGCTACGCGACTTCAGGCCGCGGCCCTTGGACTCGGTTACCAGCACAGTCTTGGCGCCGGTGTCTTCGCTGGAGCCTTCCTCGGCCGGTGTTTCGCCGGTTGCGGAAACTGCGCTGCCGTCATGGACGGGACGCGGAGGCAATGCAGCCGCCGGCGCCTTCGGCGCACAATCCCAGGCACCCGAAGCAGAGACTGAGCAGTCATACTGTTCCGCAGCGACCACGAAGGAAGTGGCTAGAGGTTGCAAGGCCAGCAGACTGCCGGTTACCAACAACGGAAATTTTTTACGAAACGCGGGGGATTTCAATGCCATCTTATTAGTCCGGGCTTCCTGCGTGCCATCTGCCCGCGGTGTGGGCCGCACGCCTCTCGATGGTCTGAAAAAGATGCTGGATAATAAAGCATGACCCGCTTGACGGCTAGCGCCGTCGGAGACCCTTGCAATGCCTGACCAAGATGTACGTTTGCAACACCTGAAAGTTTGGCTCGATCAACAATTGGAGACCCTTTTTGCGGACCAGGGCTGGGGTTCCGTACCCCCGGCCACATTGACTGCGGCCAGCAGCGACGCGAGTTTCCGGCGTTATTTCCGTTGGGAAGGCGCGGGTAGAAGTTTCATCGTGATGGATGCTCCGCCGCCCCAGGAAAACTGCAAACCCTTCGTGGATATCGCTTTTTTGCTGGCGAAATCCGGAATAAATGTGCCGAAAATTTATGCAGAAGACCTCGAGCGCGGATTTCTTTTGCTGAACGACCTCGGCAACAAGACCTATCTGGATGTGATCGACAGCGAAAATGCCGACGATTTGTTCAACGATGCCCTGCAAGCGCTGTTGGCTTTTCAACAATTGCCGATGGTTGCGCCGTTGCCGAGTTATGACGTGGCGTTGTTGCGTCGCGAACTCGAACTGTTCCCTGAGTGGTACGTGAAGCGTGAATTGGGTATCGAGTTTGACGCGGCGCAACAAGTGCTCTGGCAGCAAGTCAGCGATTTGTTGATCGACAGCGCCCTGGCCCAGCCCAAAGTCCTGGTCCATCGCGACTACATGCCGCGCAACCTGATGCTCAGCGAGCCGAACCCCGGTGTGCTGGATTTCCAGGATGCGGTTTATGGCCCGGTGACCTACGACGTGACCTGCCTGTTCAAGGATGCCTTCCTCAGCTGGCCCGAGGAACGCGTGCGCGGTTGGCTGGAAAGTTATTGGCAGCAGGCCACTGCGCTGGACATTCCGGTGCAGCCGGAGTTTGAAGATTTCCTGCGCGCCAGCGACTTGATGGGCGTACAGCGTCACCTGAAAGTGATCGGCATCTTTGCGCGCATCTGCCATCGCGATGGCAAGCCACGTTATCTGGGCGATGTGCCGCGTTTCTTCGCCTATATAGAAGCTGTGATCGCCCGCCGCCCTGAACTGGCTGAACTGGATGTGTTGCTGGCCAGTCTGCGCGCTGGAGTGAAGGCATGAAGGCGATGATTCTGGCGGCAGGCAAAGGCGAGCGCATGCGCCCGCTGACCCTGACCACGCCAAAACCGCTGGTTCGCGCCGGTGGGGTGCCCCTGATCGAGTATCACCTGCGTGCGCTGGCCACTGCCGGGTTTACCGAGATCGTGATCAACCATGCCTGGCTCGGGCAGCAGATAGAGGATTACCTGGACGACGGTTCGCGCTATGGCGTCGGCATCCAGTACTCGCCGGAAGGGGAGCCACTGGAAACCGGCGGCGGGATTTTTCGTGCATTACCGTTGCTGGGTGATGACGCCTTTGTCGTGGTCAATGGCGACATCTGGACCGATTACGACTTCAGTGTGCTGCATCAGCCGATTGTCGGCCTGGCTCATCTGGTGCTGGCGAACAACCCGGCTCATCACCCGAGCGGGGATTTCCAGTTGATCGACGGTCAGGTTCGCGACGGGCAACCGGGTGCGGCCACCCTGACCTACAGCGGCATTGCCGTGTTGCATCCGCAGTTGTTCGAAGGTTGCTCTGCCGGGGCGTTCAAACTGGCACCTTTACTGCGTGCCGCGATGGCGAACGGGCAGGTTTCCGGAGAACACCTGAGCGGGCAGTGGGTCGATGTCGGCACTCACGAACGTTTGGCTGAAGCGGAAAACCTGATCGAAGCGAGCCGCTGACATGCTATGGCCAGGGACTCTGATCGGAGCCGGAGCGGGCTTTGCCATTGCCAGCATTCCGGGGGCTCTGCTCGGTGCCTTGTTGGGACAGGCGCTGGATCGACGCCTGCACTTGCAAAGCTGGGCGCATCTGCGGGAAAAACTTGGTGGTCGTCCGGTACTGCGCAACGATGAACTGCTGTTCGTGTTGCTCGGCCGGCTGGCCAAGTGCGACGGGCGGGTGGTGGAGGGGCATATCCAGCAGGCGCGTCAGGAAATGCATTCGCTGGAAATGAACGAACCGGCCCGGCGTCGGGCGATTGCCGCGTTCAATCGCGGCAAGTCGGGCAACGATCGGTTGCGCGGTTATCTGCGTCGCTTGAGTGCTCAGCCCCATGCGACCGAAGGCGTGTTGCGCGCCTGTTGGCGGATGGTCTGGGCCGATGGTCGGGCTGGCAGCAGCGAGCGCGAGCTGATTGCCCAGTGGGGCAAGTGGCTGGGCTGGACGCCGCATCAGGTACAGGCTCTGGCCCACGACTATGAGCCGCACAAACGACCGCAGGTCAGCGGTGCGGTGACGTACCAGGACGCGTTGCGACTGTTGGGGGTGTCAGCGACCAGTGAGCCGGCGCAGATCAAGCGCGCCTATCGGCGCCTGCTCAGTCGGCATCACCCGGACAAGATCGCCGGCAGTGGAGCGACGGCGTCGCAGGTTCGTGAGGCTACCGAGAAAACCCGGGAGCTGCACAACGCCTACACGCTGATTCGTCAGCGGCGGGATTTTCGCTAGACATTGGTTTTGTGGTCTCTGTCAGGTCCCCATCGCGAGCAGGCTCGCTCCCACATTTGATCGGCGTTGTTTGGTCGAACGCGGACTGGTGTGTGAGCGAGCCTGCTCGCGATAGGGGCGACGCGGTCAATCAGTCCGCCGCATTCTGCGGATTCAACCAACCCCGCACCCGGCGAACCAGTTGCTCCTGTTGTGCCTTGCTGTCGCCCGGCAACGCCTTGAGCGAGACCTGGCTGAAGGCCGAAGTCTTCAAGCGTTTGCTGGTCTGCAACCGGGCCAGTGCCGCGTTGCGGTCCAGCGGTTTGTCCATGTAGAAGATGTCAGCGGTGGGCAATTTCAGGGTGGGCACGAGCTCGTCCAGTTCGGGTTTCGCTTGACCGGGCGTTTGCGCGGCGACCATGACGAACCGCTCGACTTGCGATGTCTGCTTCTCGCTCAGATACCGCGCGGCCCAATAAGCGCCGGTGCCATGACCCAGTACGACGATGCTGCGAGCGCTTTGCTGTTCGGCGAACGCGATCGCCGCGTCGATGCGAGCGAAGATTCGCTCGGCATCCGCTTTGGACTGTTCTTCACTGGTTTCGGCGACGGGCTTGTCCGCCACTTCCGCTTCACCGCCGGCTGCCTGTTCGATGGGGGCGGCGGTGGTCGAGTCCTTGCTGCCGGCGTCCGGCGTCTTGGGCGCTGGCGGCACTTCGGCAACGCGTGGCGCAATGGCATCGCTTTGCAAGTCCGGCAAGGTGATACTCAGGCTGCTCCATTCGGCGTTCGGCAATTGGCGGCGCAACGGACTGATTGCTTGCGGCCAGTCAACGGTTTCGCCAGCGCCCGGGACGATAATCACCGCGCCTTTGGGTTCGGCGGTATTGGCCGGTTTCCACAAGGCGAGGAAAGTGTCGCCGCCCGCTTGCAGTTGCTGCTGCTCCTGGGCCGGAATTTTTCGTTCGAGTGCTGACGCTTCTGCCTGGCTACGCTCAGGCAACGGCTGGCGTTCAATCGGTTTTTCTTGCGCGGGTTGTTCAGCGGCGGCAGGCGCCGGATCGGCAGCCTTGACGGAAAAAGCGCATGGCAGGATCAGCGACAGGCACAATGCTGGCAGTGCCAGGCGGTAGACAGGGGGCATCGGATATTCCAGGCCAGAAGTGATTCCGGCAGCCTAATGGGTTGGTCAGTATTTGTCAGTGTGTGAGAGTTCGATGATGCGTTTTCGCTGCCTGTGGGTTATCGGCTGGTTGTGGTTTCCCTTGATGGGCTGGGCGGCGGCCGCGCCACCAGCGCATGTCGCACCGTTGTCCGTGGGCCAGCAACAATGGCTGGCGCAACAGGGCGAGTTGCGCGTCGGTCTGGTGTTGCAGGCGCCCTATGCGCAATACGATCGTCGCTTGCAGCGCCTGTCCGGGGTCAATGTCGAACTGATGAAATGGTTGGCCAAGTCGCTCAAAGTCGAGCTGAGCTGGCGCAACTTTCCTGATCTGGAACAGCTGGAAGCCGCCGCACGCGCGGGTGAAATCGATATCGCCCCCGGGCTGAGCCAGACTCCCGCAGGGCTGCGGCTCTGGCAGTTTTCCGACCCGTACATGCGGGTGCCGCAACTGGTGGTCAGCGACCAGAAAAGCACCGGTGCGGTGGAGCTGGAGAAACTCGACAGCCAGACCCGCGTCGCCGTGCGCATGCCCAGCGCGACGGCCGCTTACCTGCGCGGCAACTATCCGCACCTGAACCTTCAGGGCGTGCCGGTAGAGCGTCAGGCGCTGCAATTGTTGTTGAGCCAGCAGGCCGGTTACGCCGTGGTCGATGAGGCGCAATTGGGGCGGCTGTCCGTCGAGCCGGAATTCGCCGGGCTGGTGGTGGTGGGGGACATCGGTTTGCCGCAGTTGCTGCGGGTGGCCACGCGGCGCGACAAGCCGGAACTGGCCGGAATCATCGAAAGCGCGCTGCGAGCGATCCCGGCCAAGGATCTGGAAACGCTGCACAACCAATGGCTGCAACCCAAGTACCCACGACTCACCGAGTCGCCGGGCTTCTGGCAAAACCTCTGCCTGTTGTTGTTGGTGCTGACGCTGAGCAGCATGGCGATCGTGTTCTGGCAGCGCCGCCAGCAGCACAGCCTGGAGCAACGACTGGCGGCTGCGCAGGCAGACATCGCCTTGCGGGCAGCCAGTGAAGAGGCGTTGAGGCTGACGCAATTTTCCATCGATCAGAGCACCGTCGGCATCCTTTGGGTGAATTGGGACAGTCACGTGCGTTATGCCAACCGTGCGGCGGAATCCATGCTGGGCTATCCACCGGGCGGGATCATCGACAGGCCCTTGATCGATTTCGAACCCGGCCTGCATATGGATCGCTGGTTGAACCTGTGGAAGCGCGCCAGGGCCAGCGACGAGTCGCCGCAAAGTTTCGAAACCAATTGCCTGCGGGCCGATGGCAGCATTCTGCCGACAGATGTCTCGCTGAGCTTCCTGCGTTTTCGCGATGGCGAATACCTGGTGGTTTACCTCACTGACGTCACCGAGCGTCGCCGTGCGCTGGCGGCATTGCAGGAAAGTGAGGCGCGGTTGCAAGGGATCGCGGCGAACGTTCCCGGATTGGTCTTTCGCCTGGAGCGTGCGCCGGTGACAGGGCAGATCGACTTTGCCTACATCAGCGAGGGCAGCGAAAGTCTGGTGGGGTACTCGCCGGCAACGTTGGCTCATCGTGACAAAGGCCTGCGCAGCCTGGTGCATCCGGACGACAAGGCCAGTTATCACCAGACCCAGGATCATGCGCTGGACACCGACAGCGACTGGTCGTGGCAAGGGCGAATTCTTACGCGTCAGGGCGAACAGCGCTGGGCCGAAATCAAGGCGATTACCCGTCAACTGGAAGACGGTGCCTACGTCTGGGACGGTATTGTCTGGGACATCAGCGAGAGCAAGCGCATTGAACTGGAACTGGCCAGCTCCCGCGAGCAACTGCGGGAATTGTCCGCGCACCTGGAAAGCGTACGGGAAGAGGAAAAGGCGCGCATCGCCCGTGAAGTTCACGACGAATTGGGCCAGATGCTCACTGTGTTAAAGCTGGAAACGTCCATGTGCGAACTGGCCTACGCGCAACTGGACCCTGGTCTGAACGAGCGCTTGAACAGCATGAAACGCTTGATCGCTCAGTTGTTCCAGTTGGTGCGGGATGTGGCGACGGCGTTGCGACCGCCGATTCTCGATGCCGGCATCGCCTCGGCGATCGAGTGGCAGGCCCGCCGCTTCGAGGCGCGCACGCAGATTCCGTGTCTGGTGCAGGTGCCGGATAATTTACCGCTGCTCAGTGATGCCAAGGCGATCGGTCTGTTTCGCATCCTTCAGGAAGCACTGACCAATGTCATGCGTCACGCCCAGGCGCATACTGTTGAACTGACGCTGGCCCTTGAAGGCGACGAGTTGTGTCTGACGGTCAGCGATGATGGCGTAGGATTTGTCGCAACGGCAGGTAGACCGACATCCTTTGGTGTGGTCGGCATGCGCGAGCGGGTGTTGATCATGGGCGGGCAGTTGTCGCTTGCTAGTGAGCCGGGAGAGGGCACGACCCTGATCGTGCGAGTGCCGTTGGATGAGGAGAAGTGAGTGATCCGTGTACTGGTAGCCGAAGACCACACCATCGTCCGCGAAGGCATCAAGCAATTGATCGGCCTAGCCAAGGATCTGCTGGTGGTGGGGGAGGCGAGCAATGGGGAGCAGTTGCTAGAAACCTTGCGGCATGTGCCCTGCGAAGTGGTGTTGCTGGATATCTCCATGCCGGGCGTTAACGGCCTGGAAGCGATTCCACGGATTCGTGCGCTGAACAATCCTCCGGTGATCCTGGTGCTGTCGATGCACGACGAAGCGCAGATGGCAGCCCGGGCGTTGAAGGTCGGTGCTGCGGGGTATGCGACCAAGGACAGTGATCCGGCGCTGTTGCTGACCGCTATCCGCCGGGTCGCGGCAGGGGGGCGTTATATCGATCCCGACCTCGCAGATCGCATGGTCTTCGAAGTCGGCCTGACCGATTCGCGGCCATTGCACTCGCTGCTGTCAGAGCGCGAATTCTCCGTGTTCGAACGCCTGGCTCAAGGCGCCAACGTCAACGACATCGCCCAGCAACTGGCCTTGAGCAGCAAGACTATCAGCACCCACAAGGCGCGGCTGATGCAGAAGCTCAACATCACCTCGCTGGCCGAGTTGGTGAAGTACGCGATGGAACACAAGCTCCTCTAAACCTGTGGACGCATATCCATTTACGACAGCTCAAAACACGGTTTTTTCCTTTACTTGCGGCTTGTCGCCGCAAGCTTGCCGCTGCATCTATCCAATCGCGTCATCCTTGTAGGGCAATCCCTACCCCCAACCTTCCATCCGACTGAGGCGATTCTCTCCTGCGCCCCGATTTGCGTGGCCCACAGCGTCCACTAGGCTTAGTCCACAGCAGTCATCAACAACAAAGGTGTGGGTATGAGCCAGGTCGATTCAAGTGCAGGGGCCAATGATGTTCTGGTCAGCTTTCGTGGAGTGCAGAAGAGCTACGATGGCGAGAACCTGATCGTCAAAGACCTCAACCTGGACATTCGCAAAGGCGAATTCCTCACCTTGCTCGGGCCGTCCGGCTCCGGCAAGACCACCAGCCTGATGATGCTCGCCGGTTTCGAAACACCGACCGCGGGTGAAATCCTGCTGGCCGGGCGCTCCATCAACAACGTGCCGCCGCACAAGCGTGACATCGGCATGGTGTTCCAGAATTACGCGCTGTTCCCGCACATGACGGTCGCCGAGAACCTGGCGTTTCCGTTGACCGTGCGCGGTTTGAACAAAAGCGACGTCAGCGACAAGGTCAAGCGTGTACTGAGCATGGTCCAGCTCGATGCCTTTGCGCAGCGTTACCCGGCGCAACTGTCCGGTGGTCAGCAGCAGCGCGTGGCACTGGCTCGCGCCTTGGTGTTCGAACCGCAACTGGTGCTGATGGACGAACCTCTCGGCGCACTCGACAAACAACTGCGTGAACACATGCAGATGGAAATCAAACACCTGCACCAGCGCTTGGGCGTGACCGTGGTCTACGTGACCCACGACCAGGGCGAAGCCCTGACCATGTCCGATCGGGTGGCAGTGTTCCATCAAGGCGAAATCCAGCAGATCGCGCCGCCGCGCACGCTCTACGAAGAGCCGAAAAACACCTTCGTCGCCAACTTCATCGGCGAAAACAACCGTCTCAATGGCCGTCTGCACAGCCAGACCGGCGACCGCTGCGTGGTCGAACTGGGGCGTGGTGAAAAAGTTGAAGCGCTGGCGGTGAATGTCGGCAAGACCGGCGAGCCGGTGACCTTGTCCATTCGCCCGGAACGCGTGAGCCTCAACGGCGCCACCGAGTCGTGCGTCAACCGCTTCTCGGGAAGGGTGGCGGAATTCATCTATCTGGGCGACCACGTCCGGGTTCGCCTGGAAGTCTGTGGCAAGACCGACTTCTTCGTGAAACAACCGATTGCCGAGCTCGATCCCGCGCTCGCCGTTGGTGACGTGGTACCGCTTGGCTGGCAGGTCGAACACGTTCGTGCGCTCGACCCACTTCTAGAGGCGAACTGATCGCCCTTCTGCTTCACCAACCCTGCACGTGGAGAACAATATCAATGTTGAAATCCCTGAAATTCACAGCTCTGGTCATGGGCATGATCGGCGCCTCGCACGCGATGGCAGCAGGCCCGGACCTGACCGTAGTGTCCTTTGGCGGGGCGAACAAGGCGGCGCAGGTCAAAGCCTTCTACGCACCGTGGGAAGCGGCAGGCAACGGCAAGATCGTGGCGGGCGAGTACAACGGTGAAATGGCCAAGGTCAAAGCCATGGTCGACACCAAGAGCGTGTCCTGGGACCTGGTAGAAGTTGAGTCACCGGAACTGTCCCGTGGTTGCGACGAAGACATGTTCGAACAACTGGACCCGGCCCTGTTCGGCAAGACCGAAGACTACGTCAAAGGCGCTATCCAGCCATGCGGCGTGGGCTTCTTCGTGTGGTCGACCGTGTTGGCCTACAACGCCGACAAACTGGCTTCCGCACCGACCAGTTGGGTCGATTTCTGGGACACCAAGAAATTCCCGGGCAAGCGCGGCCTGCGTAAAGGCGCCAAGTACACCCTGGAATTCGCACTGATGGCCGACGGCGTTGCGCCGAAAGACGTCTACAAAGTACTGGCCGGCAAAGACGGTCAGGACCGCGCATTCAAGAAACTCGATGAACTCAAGCCAAGCATCCAGTGGTGGGAAGCCGGCGCACAGCCGCCGCAATACCTCGCCTCCGGTGACGTGGTCATGAGCTCGGCCTACAACGGTCGCATCGCTGCCGTGCAGAAAGAAAGCAACCTGAAAGTGGTGTGGAACGGCGGTATCTATGACTTCGACGCATGGGCCATTCCAAAAGGTCTGGACGCCAAGCGCGCCGAAGCTGCGAAAAAATTCATCGCCTACTCGGTGATGCCGCAGCAGCAGAAGACCTACTCGGAAAACATCGCCTACGGCCCGGCCAACACCCAAGCCGTACCGCTGCTGGCCAAGGATGTCCTGAAAGACATGCCGACCACCCCGGAAAACATCGCCAACCAAGTGCAGATCGACGTCAGCTTCTGGGCTGACAACGGCGAGCAACTGGAACAGCGCTTCAATTCCTGGGCTGCGAAGTAATGCTTCGCCTGTAGGCGCGGGCCTGCTCGCGAAAGCGTCGGCACATTCAACATTGATAGTGACTGACACATCGCAATCGCGAGCAGGCTCGCTCCCACATTTATAAGTTCGAGGTGGTTCGCCACCTCTGTAACGATCAAAGATTTCCGGAGTACGCCATGGCTATCGCCGTTCCCGTGAACGCGGGCACCGACCCCACCTTGAAGCAGCGGCTCAAGCATGCCGAGCGGGTCAACCGCTGGAAGGCCCAGGCTCTGATCGCACCGCTGGTGCTGTTTCTGTTGCTGGTGTTCCTGGTGCCGATCGTGGCGCTGCTCTACAAAAGCGTGGGCAACCCGGAAGTGGTCGGCGGCATGCCGCGCACCGTGTCCGCCATTGCCAGTTGGGACGGCCGAGGACTGCCCGCTGAACCGGTTTACAAAGCGGCCGCCGAAGACCTCGCCGAAGCCCGCAAGAATCAAACCCTGGGCGATTTGTCCAAGCGCCTGAACATGGAACTGGCCGGCTACCGCAGCCTGCTGACCAAAACTGCCCGCGCCTTGCCGCTCGCCACGGAACCTGCCTCCTATAAAGAAGCGCTGGAAGGTCTCGATGAGCGTTGGGGCGACCCTGCCTACTGGCAAGCGGTACGCCGCAACACCAGCAGCATCACCCCGTATTACCTGCTGGCGGCTGTCGATCACCGTATCGACGACCTCGGCGAAATCGCCCCGGCCACCCCGGACCAGGCGATCTACCTCGACATTTTTGCCCGCACCTTCTGGATGGGCCTGGTCATCACCGTGATCTGCCTGGTGCTGGCGTATCCACTGGCTTACCTGCTGGCGAACCTGCCGTCGCGCCAAAGCAACCTGCTGATGATCCTGGTGCTGCTGCCGTTCTGGACGTCGATCCTGGTGCGGGTCGCCGCGTGGATCGTGTTGC
The DNA here is from genome assembly GCF_048565165.1 of Pseudomonas sp. NFX224. Lineage (NCBI taxonomy): Bacteria > Pseudomonadati > Pseudomonadota > Gammaproteobacteria > Pseudomonadales > Pseudomonadaceae > Pseudomonas > Pseudomonas sp. NFX224. The sequence goes on from NZ_CP183416.1 coordinate 3,634,462, forward strand.
TGCAATCGGGTGGCCTGATCAACAGCGGCCTGATGGCCATGGGCATCATCGATAAACCAATTGAACTGGTGTTCAACCGTGTCGGCGTTTACATATCGATGGTACACATCCTGCTGCCGTTCATGATCCTGCCGATCTACAGCGTGATGAAAGGCATCTCGCCGACCTACATGCGCGCCGCGATTTCCCTCGGCTGCCATCCGTTCGCCAGTTTCTGGCGGGTGTACTTCCCGCAGACCTATGCCGGTGTCGGCGCCGGTTGCCTGTTGGTGTTCATCCTCGCCATTGGTTACTACATCACCCCGGCACTGCTGGGCAGCCCGAACGATCAGATGGTCAGTTACTTCGTCGCCTTCTACACCAACACCAGCATCAACTGGGGCATGGCGACCGCACTCGGCGGGCTGCTGTTGCTCGCGACGGTCGTGCTTTATCTGATTTACAGCTGGCTGGTGGGCGCGAGCCGCCTGCGCCTGAGCTAAGGGGAGAACGAAATGCTGAGTCCTTACATGTCGCCCATCGAACGGGTGTGGTTCTACAGCTTGCGGATTCTCTGCGGCTTGATTCTGTTGTTCCTGATCCTGCCGGTGCTGGTGATCATTCCGCTGTCGTTCAACTCAGGCAGTTTCCTGGTGTACCCGCTGCAAGGTTTCTCGTTGCAGTGGTATCACGATTTCTTCGCCTCGGCGGAGTGGATGCGCGCCCTGAAGAACAGCATCATCGTCGCCCCGGCAGCGACGGTACTGGCGATGGTGTTCGGTACGCTGGCCGCCATCGGCCTGACCCGTGGCGACTTTCCCGGCAAGGCGCTGGTGATGGCGCTGGTCATTTCGCCGATGGTGGTGCCCGTGGTGATCATCGGTGTGGCCAGCTACCTGTTCTTCGCGCCGTTGGGACTGGGCAACAGCTTCTTCTCGTTGATCGTGGTGCATGCGGTGCTGGGTGTGCCGTTCGTGATCATCACGGTGTCGGCGACGTTGCAGGGCTTTAACCATAATCTGGTGCGCGCCGCTGCCAGCCTCGGCGCTTCGCCGCTGACGGCGTTCCGCCGGGTGACGTTGCCGCTGATTGCACCGGGCGTGATTTCCGGTGCGTTGTTCGCCTTCGCTACCTCTTTCGATGAAGTGGTGGTGACGCTGTTCCTCGCCGGCCCCGAGCAAGCGACGCTGCCTCGGCAGATGTTCAGCGGTATCCGCGAAAACCTCAGCCCGACCATCGCCGCCGCCGCAACGCTGCTGATCGCCTTCTCGGTGATCCTGCTGCTGACGCTGGAATGGCTACGTGGGCGTAGCGAGAAACTGCGTACCGCACAGGTTTAATGCTTTACGCCAATCCCCTGTAGGAGCGAGCCTGCTCGCGATGAACGTCAACGATAACGCGGGAAACCTGACACCCCGCGTCGCTCTCAGGTTCATCGCGAGCAGGCTCGCTCCTACAGGTGTTTTGGGTGGTTTTCGGGAGGTGCGGTCATTCACGACCTGAATAGAAGACAACCCGCAATCCCCAGCTACTATTGTGCCCAGCTCCCACATCTATAAGAGGCTGCGCACATGAGTCTTTCCTCTTTCAAAATCGCTCACAAACTGATCACCGGCGCAGGGGCCATCGAGCAACTGTCCGCTGAGCTGACACGTCTGGACATCGACAACCCGCTGATTGTCACCGACGCTGCTTTGGTGAAATCCGGCACGGTAGCGCTGGCGCTGGCGCAGCTGGGTGATCGAAGCTACGAGATCTTCGACCGAGTGCTGCCCGATCCGGAAATCGCCATCGTCGAAGACTGCATGCGGGTTTACCGCGAAGGCGGGCATGACGGCTTGATCGGTCTGGGCGGTGGCAGCGCCATCGATATCGCCAAGAGTGTCGCGGCCTATGCCGGCTACCACGGCGAGCTGGAGGATTTGTTCGGTGTCGACCAGGTGCCGCGCAAAGGACCGCCGCTGATTGCGATTCCAACCACTGCCGGCACCGGTTCGGAAGTGACCAACGTGGCGATCCTCTCCGACAAGGTCGCGCAACTCAAAAAGGGCATCGTCAGCGACTATCTATTGCCGGACGTGGCGCTGGTCAGTCCGCAGATGACCCTGACCTGCCCGCGCGGTGTCACGGCTGCCAGCGGCATCGACGCATTGGTGCATGCCATCGAATCCTATCTGTCGGTCAACGCTTCGCCGATTACCGATGCCCTGGCCATCGGTGCGATCAAGCTGATCGCCACGGCCCTGCCCAAGGCCTACGCCAACCCATCGAACCTGCAGGCACGGGAAGACATGGCCACCGCCAGCCTGATGGCCGGCATGGCATTCGGCAACGCCGGGGTCGGTGCGGTGCATGCGCTGGCGTATCCGCTGGGCGGGCGTTTCAACATCGCCCATGGCGTGAGCAACGCCTTGCTGCTGCCCTATGTCATGACCTGGAACAAGATGGCCTGCGTCGAACGCATGCAGGATGTCGCCGAAGCCATGGGGGTGAAGACCGCTCATCTGAGTGCCAATGAAGCAGCCGACAAAGCCGTGGAGGCCATGACCGAGTTGTGTGCGGCCGTGGAAATTCCCAAGGGTCTGCGCAGTTTCGGGGTTCCCGAAGACGCCATCCCCGCCATGGCAGTGGAAGCCGCGGGCATTGACCGCTTGATGCGCAACAATCCACGCAAATTGAGCGCCATTGATATCGAGAAGATCTACCGCGCAGCCTACTGATCATCGCGCTCACGGTGCGCGCGTCAAAGCATGAGGTATACAATGCGCGCCATCGTGATTTAGCTCAGAAAAGGTGCGTCATGCAGCCCTTCGTAATTGCTCCGTCGATTCTCTCCGCCGACTTCGCCCGCCTGGGTGAAGAAGTGGACAATGTCCTGGCCGCTGGCGCCGATTTTGTGCATTTCGATGTCATGGACAACCATTACGTGCCCAACCTGACCATCGGCCCGATGGTCTGCGCGGCCCTGCGCAAGTACGGCGTGACTGCGCCAATCGATGCGCATTTGATGGTCAGCCCGGTGGACCGCATCGTTGGCGACTTCATCGAAGCCGGTGCTACGTACATCACCTTTCACCCGGAAGCCACCCAACACGTCGACCGTTCCCTGCAACTGATCCGCGAGGGCGGCTGCAAGTCGGGCCTGGTGTTCAACCCGGCGACCCCGCTGGACGTACTCAAGTACGTGATGGACAAGGTCGACATGATCCTGCTGATGAGCGTCAACCCAGGCTTCGGCGGGCAGAAGTTCATCCCCGGCACCCTCGACAAACTCCGTGAAGCGCGGGCATTGATTGATGCTTCGGGTCGCGATATTCGTCTGGAAATCGACGGCGGCGTGAACGTGAACAACATTCGCGAAATCGCTGCGGCCGGTGCTGACACCTTCGTCGCCGGCTCAGCCATCTTCAATGCGCCGAACTACCAGGAAGTCATCGACAAGATGCGTTCTGAGCTGGCGCTGGCCCGCCCATGAGTGGCTTTGAGCAGCTGTTCCCGGGAAGTCTGCCAAGGCTGGTGATGTTCGATCTGGATGGCACGCTGATCGATTCGGTCCCGGACCTTGCGGCGGCTGTGGATAACATGCTGCTCAAACTCGGTCGCGCACCGGCCGGCATCGCTTCGGTACGCGAGTGGGTCGGCAATGGCGCCCCGGTGCTGGTGCGACGTGCGCTGGCTGGCGGTCTTGACCATTCGCAGGTCGATGACAGCGAAGCTGAGCATGCGCTGGAGATTTTCATGCAGGCTTATGGCGAAAGCCATGAGCTGACCGTGGTCTACCCCGGTGTGCGCGATACCCTGAAATGGCTGCACAAGCAGGGTGTCGAGATGGCGCTGATCACCAACAAGCCGGAGCGCTTCGTCGCGCCGCTGCTGGATCAGATGAAAATCGGTCGTTACTTCCGCCTGATCATCGGCGGCGACACCCTGCCACAGAAAAAGCCTGACCCGGCCGCGCTGTTTTTCGTCATGAAAATGACCAACATTCCGGCCTCGCAGTCCTTGTTCGTCGGCGATTCGCGCAGCGATGTGCTGGCGGCGAAAGCGGCCGGGGTCAAGTGCGTGGCATTGAGTTATGGCTATAACCATGGCCGGCCGATCGCCGAAGAGTCGCCGACGCTGGTGATCGACGATCTGCGCAAGTTAATTCCCGGTTGCCTGGATCCGGCCGCTGAGATAACGTTGCCCGACGCTGTTCAATCCCCTCCTGGAAATTCCATCGTGGTGGTCACTCGCAAACTCTGGATGAAAGTCATCAAGGCCCTGGCCCGCTGGCGTTGGCGCGCCTGACTTTTACCTGGCCGGTTACCCGGCGCGTTTGCATACCTGACTGTTAGACCCTCAAGCCACGAGGCACATCATGATCCGCGAAGAATTCCTGCGTTTGGCCGCTGCCGGCTACAACCGTATCCCGCTTGCCTGCGAAACCCTGGCCGACTTCGACACGCCGCTGTCGATCTACCTGAAACTGGCCGACGAGCCCAACTCCTACTTGCTGGAATCCGTACAGGGTGGCGAGAAGTGGGGCCGTTACTCGATCATCGGCCTGCCGTGCCGCACCGTGATGCGGGTTCATGACCATCACGTCAGCGTGACCATCGATGGCGTCGAGACCGAAAGCCATGACGTGGAAGATCCGCTGGCCTTCGTCGAAACCTTCAAGGCCCGCTACAACGTGCCGACCATCGCCGGCCTGCCGCGCTTCAATGGCGGTCTGGTGGGTTACTTCGGTTACGACTGTGTGCGTTATGTGGAGAAGCGTCTGGGCAAATGCCCGAACCCGGATCCGCTGGGCGTGCCGGACATCCTGCTGATGGTTTCTGACGCGGTCGTCGTGTTTGACAACCTCGCCGGCAAGATGCACGCGATCGTCCTGGCCGACCCGGCGCAGGAAGACGCTTTCGAGCAAGGTCGCGCACGCCTGGAAGAGTTGCTGGAAAAACTCCGTCAGCCGATCACCCCGCGCCGTGGCCTGGACTTCAGCCAGCAGCAAGCGGCCGATCCGGTGTTTCGCTCTAGTTTCACCCAGGACGATTACGAAAAAGCCGTCGACACCATCAAGGAATACATCCTGGCCGGTGACTGCATGCAAGTCGTGCCATCGCAGCGCATGTCGATCGACTTCAAGGCTGCGCCGATCGATCTTTATCGCGCGCTGCGCTGCTTCAACCCGACGCCTTATATGTACTTCTTCAACTTCGGCGACTTCCACGTTGTCGGCAGTTCGCCGGAAGTGCTGGTGCGGGTCGAAGACAACCTGATCACCGTACGCCCGATTGCCGGCACTCGTCCGCGTGGGGCCAACGAAGAGGCCGATCTGGCGCTGGAAAAAGACCTGCTGTCGGACGACAAGGAAATCGCCGAGCACTTGATGCTGATCGACCTTGGCCGTAACGACACCGGCCGGGTGTCGGAAATCGGTTCGGTGAAACTCACCGAGAAAATGGTCATCGAGCGTTATTCCAACGTGATGCATATCGTGTCCAACGTCACTGGCCAACTGAAGGCCGGCCTGACGGCGATGGATGCACTGCGGGCGATTCTGCCGGCGGGCACCTTGTCCGGTGCGCCGAAGATTCGCGCGATGGAAATCATCGACGAACTGGAGCCGGTCAAGCGGGGCGTCTACGGCGGCGCCGTCGGCTACTTCGCCTGGAACGGCAACATGGACACCGCCATTGCGATCCGCACGGCGGTGATCAAGAACGGCGAACTGCACGTGCAGGCCGGTGGCGGCATCGTCGCCGACTCGGTGCCGGCGCTGGAATGGGAAGAAACCCTGAACAAGCGCCGCGCGATGTTCCGTGCCGTGGCGCTGGCTGAACAAACTCCGCAAGGCTGACCGATGAACGTTGCCCGTCTGCCGGCCGCCTTGAGCGATCAAGCGCTGGACGCGGCGGGCCATTCATTCGAAGGCCGTATTAGTAGCCAGTGAATTCAAGAGGTTCTTAACGCCATGTTGCTGATGATCGATAACTACGACTCTTTTACCTACAACGTTGTGCAATACCTTGGTGAGCTGGGCTCCCAGGTCAAAGTGGTGCGCAACGATGAACTCACCGTTGCCGAAATCGAAGCCCTCAACCCAGAGCGCATCGTCGTCTCGCCTGGCCCTTGCACCCCGACCGAAGCGGGCGTCTCGATTGACGTCATCAAACACTTCGCCGGCAAGTTGCCGATTCTGGGCGTGTGCCTGGGCCATCAATCCATCGGCCAGGCGTTTGGCGGCGATGTGGTCCGCGCCCGCCAGGTCATGCACGGTAAGACCAGCCCGGTGTTCCACGAAGACAAAGGCGTCTTCGAAGGTCTGAATAACCCGCTGACGGTCACGCGCTATCATTCATTGATCGTCAAACGCGAATCCTTGCCGGATTGCCTCGAACTGACCGCATGGACTCAACTCGAAGACGGTTCGGTCGACGAGATCATGGGCCTGCGTCACAAGACCCTGAACATCGAAGGCGTGCAGTTTCACCCTGAGTCGATCCTGACCGAGCAGGGCCACGAACTGTTTGCCAACTTCCTCAAACAAACCGGCGGCACGCGCTAAGGACTACTCATGAATATCAAGACAGCCCTGGGCCGTATCGTCGATCACCTCGACCTCAGCACCGATGAAATGCGCGATGTGATGCGCGAAATCATGACCGGGCAATGCACGGACGCGCAGATCGGCGCCTTCATGATGGCCATGCGCATGAAGAGCGAAAGCATCGACGAAATCGTCGGCGCCGTGTCGGTCATGCGCGAGCTGGCGGACAAGGTCGAACTCAAGACCCTCGACGGCGTGGTCGATGTGGTGGGCACTGGCGGTGACGGAGCCAACATCTTCAATGTGTCGACCGCTTCCTCGTTCGTCGTGGCGGCGGCCGGTTGCACCGTGGCCAAGCATGGCAACCGTGCGGTCTCGGGCAAGAGCGGCAGCGCTGATTTGCTGGAAGCGGCGGGCATCTATTTGAACCTGACCCCGGTTCAAGTGGCGCGTTGCATTGACAACGTTGGTATTGGTTTCATGTTTGCCCAGACTCATCACTCCGCGATGAAATACGCCGCAGGCCCGCGCAAGGACCTGGGGTTGCGAACGCTGTTCAACATGCTTGGCCCGCTTACGAATCCGGCCGGTGTGAAACATCAGGTGGTGGGCGTGTTCACCCAGGCCCTGTGCCGTCCACTGGCGGAAGTGTTGCAGCGTCTGGGCAGCAAGCATGTGTTGGTAGTGCATTCAAAAGATGGCCTGGATGAATTCAGCCTGGCGGCACCGACCTTTGTCGCGGAGCTGAAAAACGATCAGATCACCGAGTATTGGGTCGAGCCGGAAGACCTGGGCATGAAGAGCCAGAGCCTGCACGGCCTGGCGGTGGAAAGCCCGGCGGCATCCCTTGAGCTGATTCGTGATGCCTTGGGCAAACGCAAGACCGAGAACGGCCAGAAAGCCGCCGAGATGATCATGCTCAATGCCGGCGCGGCGCTGTACGCTGCCGACCATGCCAGCAGTTTGAAAGAGGGCGTGGCCCTGGCGCACGATGCGCTGCACACTGGTCTCGCTCGGGAGAAGCTCGAGGAACTGGGTGCGTTTACCGCGGTATTCAAAGTGGAGAATGAGGGATGAGTGTACCGACAGTTCTGGAAAAGATTCTGGCGCGCAAGGTCGAGGAAGTTGCCGAGCGCAGTGCACGCGTAAGCCTCGCCGAGCTGGAAACCCTGGCCAAAGCGGCCGATGCACCCCGTGGTTTTGCCAAGGCGCTGATGGCTCAGGCCAAGCTGAAACAACCGGCGGTCATTGCTGAAATCAAGAAAGCCTCGCCGAGCAAAGGCGTGATCCGCGAGCACTTCGTTCCCGCCGACATCGCCAAAAGCTACGAGAAGGGCGGCGCGACCTGCCTGTCGGTACTCACTGACATCGACTACTTCCGGGGCGCCGATGCGTACCTGCAGCAGGCGCGTGCGGCGTGCAAGCTGCCGGTGATCCGCAAGGACTTCATGATCGATCCATATCAGATCATTGAAGCTCGTGCTTTGGGCGCCGACTGCGTTCTATTGATCGTCTCCGCACTGGATGACGTGAAAATGGCCGAGCTGGCAGCCGTGGCCAAAAGCGTCAACCTCGATGTGCTGGTGGAAGTCCACGATGGTGACGAGTTGGAGCGGGCCTTGAAAACCCTCGACACTCCGCTGGTTGGCGTGAACAACCGCAACCTGCACACCTTCGATGTCAGCCTGGAAACCACTCTCGACTTGTTGCCGCGTATCCCGCGCGATCGACTGGTGATCACCGAGAGCGGCATCCTCAACCGCGCCGATGTCGAGCTGATGGAAATCAGCGACGTCTACGCGTTCCTGGTCGGCGAGGCATTCATGCGCGCCGAAAGCCCGGGTACCGAGTTGCAGCGTCTGTTCTTCCCTGAGCGCGGCGTTCCGGTCAGTGGTTCTACACTCGACTGAATAAAGCATCGCGAGCGAGCTCCCATAGTGGATTTTTGGTGTAAACCAATCCCCTGCAGGAGCTGGCCTGCTCGCGATAGCGGCATAAGAAGCACCACAGACTCTATGTCCTACGGAATCCCTTATGACCTCACCTGTCTCCTTGACCATCGAAGCCGGCCTTCAAGCCGAACAGGATCTGCTGGCATCGATCTGTGCCGGCGACGCCGAGTTCGGCCTGTTGTTCTGGCAACCGAATGACCAGGCATTAGTGATGCCGCGTCGCTTGAATCGCCTGCCGGGCTTTGAGTCCGCTTGTGAAGTCTCGGCTGCGGCGGGTTGGCCTGTGCTGCTGCGGGATACCGGCGGCGAACCGGTGCCCCAATCAGCCACAACCATCAACATCGCACTGGTGTACGCACCGCCGCGCAGCGAAGGCGATTTGAATCGCATCGAGTCCGGTTATCGGCGTCTGTGCGATCCGATCTGCCAGTTGCTGGATGAGCTGGGCGGCGCTTCGTCCCTGGGCGAAATCGATGGTGCGTTCTGCGATGGCCGCTTCAACGTCAATCTCGACGGGCGCAAGATGGTTGGCACCGCCCAGCGCTGGCGCCAGAGCCAGGGTGGTTCGCGCCCGGTTGGCTTGGTGCACGGTGCAATGTTGATGGATGACGAGCGTGAGTCGATGGTCGCGGCGGTCAATCGCTTCAACGAAGCTTGCGGGCTGGGGCAACGAGTGCGTGCTGAAAGCCACATCGCCCTGCATGAGAAGTTCACGGCGCCACATGCGCTGGCGCGTCTTGATGAGCTCTATCGGCTGATGCTGGCGCAGATGTTCAGCGGCTAGGTGTTCGAGCTTACCGCGTTCCGAAAACCACCATGGTCTTGCCTTTGACGTTCACCAGGTTGCGTTCTTCCAGATCCTTGAGTACGCGACCGACCATCTCCCGCGAACACCCGACAATCCGCCCGATTTCCTGACGGGTCACCTTGATCTGCATGCCATCGGGGTGGGTCATTGCGTCGGGTTGCTTGCACAGTTCCAGCAGGCAGCGCGCGACGCGACCGGTCACGTCAAAGAATGCCAGGTCACCGACCTTGCGGGTGGTGTTGCGCAGACGCTGTGCGACTTGTCCGCTCAGCACGTAAAGAATGTCTGGATCTTGCTGCGACAACTCACGGAATTTCGCGTAGCTGATCTCAGCGACTTCGCATTCGATCTTCGCCCGCACCCAGGCGCTGCGTTCCTGTTCCAGGCCCGCCTGCTCGAAAAGCCCCAACTCGCCAAAGAAGTCCCCGGCATTTAGATAGGCGATGATCATTTCCCGACCGTCGTCATCTTCGATCAGGATCGTGACCGAACCTTTTATGATGAAGAACAATGTTTCCGAGCGGTCGCCGGCACAAATGATATTGCTCTTGGCCTGATAGCGACGGCGCTGGCAATGCATCAGCAACTTGTCGAGGTTCTTGATCTTGGGTGTGGGGGTAATAGCAACCATGGTTGTATCCCGAAAAGACTGCACGGTGTGTTTGGATTTTTTTATGAGTTTCGGAAGGTGCGGCAACGCTGGCTATGCGCCAGCGAATTGGCGTCAGCTTACCAGACACTTCCTGCAATATTCGAGAAATTACCTACAAGGCGGACGGTTATGTCCTAGGAAGGCAAACGCTGTCAATCAAGGGGCCTGTGCTAAGCTGGCGACCCTTTTTTATACAGTGGAGTCTTGGCGATGAAGGCACGCATCCAATGGGCTGGCGAAGCCATGTTCCTCGGCGAATCCGGCAGCGGTCATGTCGTGGTCATGGACGGTCCGCCCGATGCTGGTGGTCGTAACCTGGGTGTTCGTCCGATGGAGATGCTCCTGCTGGGTGTTGGCGGTTGCAGCAATTTCGACGTGGTCAGCATCCTCAAGAAGTCCCGTCAGGCGGTCGAGAGCTGCGAAGCCTTCCTCGAAGCCGAGCGCGCGACCGAAGATCCGAAGGTGTTCACCAAGATCCACATGCACTTCGTGGTCAAGGGCCGGGGCTTGAAAGAAGCCCAGGTCAAACGCGCCATCGAACTGTCCGCCGAAAAATACTGCTCGGCATCGATCATGCTCGGCGCGGCCGGGGTAGAGATTACCCACGACTACGAAATCATCGAGCTCGGTTGAATCGACATTCAACTATCATAAAAGCAGTGCAGACTCTGGCGATCCCAAGCTGACGTCTGCAAAATGCGCCACTTTTTCAGGGTAGTGGCCCGTCAGCCGACAGGCCGCGCTCTCGAACATACAACCAAAATCGTCATTGCGAAGAGGTGTTAACCGTCCTACGCAGCTGCGTCGTTCGCATCTGACGGGCATGCTTGATCACGCGGCTGTGCCGCAATACATAGAGAGTTTTAAACGGTGAAAAGCAAACTCAAGCTCCACGGGTTCAATAACCTGACAAAGACCTTGAGCTTCAACATCTATGACATCTGCTACGCGGAAACCCCGCAAGACCAACAGGCCTATGTCGAGTACATCAATAAAGAGTACAACGCCAAGCGCCTGACGCAGATCCTCACAGAGGTTGTCGATATCATTGGTGCCAACATCCTGAACATTGCCAGTCAGGACTATGAGCCACAGGGCGCCAGCGTCACGATTCTGATCTCGGAAGAGCCGGTGACCCCGACTGAAAGCCAGATCGAGGAATCCCCGGGCCCATTACCCGAAATCATCCTGGCCCACCTCGACAAGAGCCACATCACGGTGCACACCTACCCGGAAATCCATCCGGACGCTGGTATTGCGACCTTCCGTGTGGATATCGATGTGTCGACGTGCGGGGTCATTTCACCGCTTAAAGCGCTCAACTTCCTGATTCACCAGTTCGACTCGGACATCGTGACCGTGGATCACCGTGTGCGCGGCTTCACCCGTGACGTTGAAGGCAAGAAGCACTTCATCGACCACGAGATCAATTCGATCCAGAACTACCTCTCCGAAGACACCCGCGACGCGTACCAGATGACCGACGTGAACGTGTACCAGGAAAACCTGTTTCACACCAAAATGCTGCTGAAGAATTTCGAACTGGATAACTACCTGTTCGGCGACGCCACCAGCAACCTGTCGTCTGAGCAACGTGCCCAGGTGACAGAGCGTGTGAAACACGAAATGCTCGAAATCTTCTACGCACGCAACATGCCGAACTAAGATTTCTGCGCACAAAAAAAGGCGACCTCGCAGACTGTGTGAAAACCTAGCAATCTGCGCAGCGCTCAAAGAAAATGCTCCGTATCGAAAGATACGGAGCATTTTTCGTTATGGCCTACATCCAAGGCGAATCCCGCAGCCAGACCAGCCTGTTCCCGGTTTCGCTGGAAGAACTGATCCCCGAGGATCACCTCGTTCGAGTCATCGACCTCTACGTCGCCAAGCTGGATCTGTTGCAGTTGGGCTTCGATAAGGCGCTGCCCAAAGGCACCGGCCGCCCCTCTTATGACCCTGCCGATCAGCTAAAACTCTATCTCTACGGCTATTTTCAGCGGATTCGCTCATCGCGGCGTCTCGAAGCCGAGTGCCAGCGCAACATCGAAGTGATGTGGCTGATCAACCGGCTAAAACCCGACTTCAAGACCATCGCCGACTTTCGTAAAAACAACAAACTCGCTTTTGTGGCGACGTGCCGTGCCTTCGTCCGGTTTTGCCGCACTGCCGGCCTGATCGCCGGTGAATTGGTGGCCATCGATGGCAGCAAATTTCAGGCAGTGGCGTCCTCGCGGCGTCATATGAATTTGAAACAGCTCAAACGTCAGGAAGAGAAGCTGGATAAGCGCATTGCTCAGTATCTGGCCGAGCTGGATGAAGCCGACCAGGCCGAAACCACAGAGACGATTGATCGCAGCGCAATCAAAACAGCCCTGGCGCAGCTTGAAGTTCGCCAGCAGAACAATCAGAGCTGCCAGGCGCTGATGAGCTCGATGGGACTTGAGCAGTTCAACACCCACGAAAGTGATGCCCGCATGATGCGCACCGCCAAGGGCCCGCGGGTGGCCTACAACGTACAAACCGCCGTGGACGCCGCACATTGCCTGATTCTGCATCACGAAGTGACCCAGGACGGCGACGACCGAAAACAGCTTGAGCCAATGGCCAAGGCCGCCAAAGAACACCTGGAACAAGAGGCCCTCAGCGTGACGGCCGATGCCGGCTATTCAAACGGCCAGCAGTTTCAGGCCTGCGAGGAGGCTGCCATTACGGTCTATGTACCACCCAATCGTTCGGTCAATCCTGGCGGCGAGGCGCTCTTTGAGCGCAAAGATTTTACCTATGAAGACGAACACGACCGTTATCAGTGCCCGGCGGGCAACTGGCTGACGCTCAAGCAGCGCAACAAGGGGGATCGGATCTATCAGGCCGATGTCAGCGACTGCGCTGCCTGCCCGCTCAAATCCCAATGCACTGGCGCCCAACGCCGCTATGTCTCACGCCATGCCCACGAGGAAGCTTTTGAGCGAATGGAGCAGCGAATTCTGGCCCATCCGCAGATGATGGCCAGCCGAAGATCCATCGTCGAGCATCCTTTCGGCAACCTCAAGCAATGGCTGTTTGGGAATGGTCGGTTCCTGCTGCGCCAGTTGGAGGGAGCAAAAGCAGAAATGGCCTTGGCGGTGAACGCTTATAACCTCAAGCGAGCGATTAGCGTGCTCGGAGCCCGCCAGTTAATCGCGCTAATGGGCTGAAAGGCCTTTTTTCGTCTGTTGCTCACACAAAAAAAAACGCCCCGAACAAGTCGGGGCGTTTGTTGGGCTGGCCTTCAGTGCGTTTTCACACAGTCTGCTCGGTCGCCTTTTATCTTGTCTGCAGCATACCCCCTGCGAGAGCTGGTTGCCCGCGATGAGCCCCTGTCTGACTGCGCAAAAGTCAGATCCGATAAGTGCTCTTGGTCATCACCTTGGCCATCAAGCTCATCCCGAACTTCACCGGCGCCGGAAAACGGAAACCACCGGCATCCAGTGCGCTTTCGGCGTGCTGTTCTTCATCGATGCGCATCTGCTCAAGAATCGCCCGGGACTTCTCATCCTCGGCCGGCAGTTGTTCCAGGTGTTCGTTCAGGTGCTTGCAAACCTGATCTTCCGTCGCCGCAACAAAACCCAGGCTGACTTTATCGCTGATGAGCCCCGCAACCGCGCCAATCCCGAATGACATGCCGTAGAACAGCGGGTTGAGAATGCTGGTGTGGCTGCCCAATTGATGAATGCGTTGCTCGCACCAGACCAGATGGTCGATTTCTTCTTCGGCGGCGTGTTCCATGGCGGCGCGCACTTGCGGCAGCTTGGCGGTCAGGGCCTGCCCCTGATACAGCGCCTGGGCGCAGACTTCACCGGTATGGTTGATGCGCATCAGACCGGCGACGTGGCGGGTGTCTTCGTCGCTCATTTTTACCTCCGGCTGCACGATGGCGGGGGACGGACGGTACGGCTGGCCACTGGAGGGCAGCAAAGTACGCATCGCGGCATCGGCTTGCAGCAGAAGGCGGTCAATCGGCGAGTAGTGACGTTGGGTAGTCATGCTGACCTCCGGAGGAATCTCGGCGGCCAGTTTAACCGAATCGGCCGGGGAAGGTTTGCGCTGGGTCATTGTGTTGCATTTGTCATGACAGTGCTGTGATACCCCAATGGGAGCGACGCTGCGTCGTTCCCATCGGGTTTGCTGCAATCAGCCCGGCGGCCAGTGCATCTGGCGTTGACCCAGCACGTGCATATGAATGTGATAGACCGTCTGCCCACCTTCTTCATTGCAGTTCATGACAACGCGGAAACCTTTTTCGCAACCCAGTTCCAGGGCCAGGCGTTGGGCAGTGAACAGAATGTGCCCGGCCAATGCCTTGTCGTCCTCAGTGAGATCGTTGAGGGTGCGCACCGGTTTCTTTGGAATCACCAGGAAATGTACGGGTGCCTGTGGGGCGATATCGTGGAAGGCCAGTACCTGGTCGTCCTCGTAGATGATCTTCGCCGGGATCTCCCGGTTGATGATCTTGGTGAACAGAGTATCCACAGCTGTTTCTCCGTTGTTTGGGCTGGCCTGAGTGTACTCATGGGTTATTCCCGAGCCCAGCCTTTTACCTGTAAACGTTCAGCGCGGGCAGTGCGCCTTGATGACCATGCCAGTGATTGTCCGGATCAGCCAGCGCGAGCCGAACCGGGGCAGGGCGGCAAACCAGCGGTTGCGTCGTCCCGGAATAATGATCGCGCGATTCTTCTCCAAGGCCCGGACGGTATAGAGTGCAACTTCTTCCGGGCTCATCAGCAGTTTGCTGTTGGCCAGTTTGTCGTTGTTCAACTGCGCGGTGCGGAAAAACGCAGTGCGGGTCGGGCCAGGACAGAGCACTGAAACCTTGACCGCGCACTTTTTCAGCTCGACGCGCAGGCCTTCGGAAAAGTGCAGGACATACGCCTTGCTCGCGTAATACGTGCTCATCCACGGGCCAGGATGGAAAGCTGCGACCGAGGCAACGTTGAGAATCTGCCCGCCACCTTGCAGCGCCATGCTGTTACCGATTGCATGGCACAGGCGAGTAAGAGCCAGAATGTTCACTTCGATCAGGTCTTGTTCGGTCATCCAGTCCTGAGCCAGGAACGGGCCACAGGTGCCAATGCCGGCGCAGTTCACCAGTAGATCGATTTGCCGGTCGCCTTCTTCCAGCTCCAGCAGGAATCCGGACAGCCGCAGTGGCTCGCCCAGATCGCAGGCACGGAACAGCACTTCCACGCCAAACCGTTGAGTCAGTTCAATCGCAATACTTTCCAGCTGATCACGCTGTCGGGCCACCAATATCAGGCTGCGGCCACGGCGGGCCAGCGCTTCGGCCATGGCCAGGCCAATGCCGCTGGAAGCGCCGGTGATCAGAGCGTAACGGGTCATGCAGTTCTCCATCGCAACAGCTCCACACCGCGACGCAAGTGTCGCGGGCGGGGAGCGCTGTTCATTCTTGCGCAGAGTCTACAGGGGGCTGGGCGTCTTCGGCTGCATCGTCGGCGGAATTTGCCGGTGATTCGGTCTCTACGTCGATTTCATCGGTGGTCACCGAGCTGTTCTGGTAGCTGCTTTCCAGGGTGTTCTCGTATTCGTCCTGAATCGCCGAGATACCGCCCGCCAGTGCGCCGACAATCATCAGCGCGATCAACACCACCCACAACGACGACAACACCTTGACCGCCGTGCTATTGGGCGGCGGTGGCGCGCCGTAGCGGTTGGCGACGTTGGTGCCCGGCATGGCCAGCATCACCAGCGGAAAGAAACTGCCTACGAACGGCACCAGGTTCAGCAGCCACAGCCAGCCTGACCAGCCGATGTCATGCAAGCGCTGAACGCTGATCATGACGCTGACGATCAGGAACCCAAGGCACAGGAAGAAGGCCAGGAGGCCGCCGACGATCAGGCCGGCCGTCGAATCGCTACTGACCAGAGCCAGGCCGACGAGGGCAAATACGGCGACGACTGCAATCGTAATCAGGCTCAACACCATCGACCACGCGAGAAAACGCAGGCGCCCGATACGTCCTTCGACACCGAAGGGCTTGAGCGTGGCGAATTCGGGCAAGCTTTCACCGACGCGTGCTTGCGGTGGCGCGTAAGGGGATTCGGGGTCTGACGAGGTGGCCGCAGGAGCGTGATGCTGAATGTCGGTCAGGTTAAGTTCGATCGAGGGTTCGGATTCGATTCGTGCGTCGATGCCGGTGTTCTTCAGGGCTTGCAGATAGGTCTGTGCATCGGCATGTGACAGTTCGCGTTTGAGTGTGACTGGTTGGCCGCTGAACAGGCGCTCGACGGTGGTGACTTCACTCTTGTACAACGCGGCGAGATTGAGCTTGGCGGTGGCGAGATCAACACCCGGCAGTAGTGTGCCGTCGAATACGATCTTGAAACGGTTTTCGCTCATTGCCGAGGCATCCTTGTCGCGCGTGTATGAATTCGGAGTGTAAGGCCAGCCTGGCGTGGCTGGCCCGGTTTTTCAGCGTGGCCAGCGCTGATGCAGTTGTGTGGCCTGCTCGAGTGCCTTGCGGTATTCGGCGTCGAGGCGTGACACCAGTTGATCGACGCTCGGCAAATCGTCGATTTCGCCAACACCTTGGCCCGCAGACCAAACGGTTTTCCAAGCCTTGGCTTCATCGCTGATCGGCTTGAGCTTGGAGCCGAAATTGACCTCGCCCTTGTTTTGCAGTGAGGCCATGTCGAAACCGGCGGCCTCCAGGCTCTGGCGCATGAAACTCGCCGGTACGCCCGACACTGCTGGAGTATGGACGATGTCTGCGGCTCTGGCAGTCAGCAGCATCTCTTTATAGGCGTCAGGCGCATGACTTTCGGTGGTGCCGATAAATCGCGTGCCGAAGTAAGCCAAATCCGCACCGAGCAATTGCGCGGCAAGAATCTCGTGACCGTGGTTCAGGCACCCCGCCAGCAATAGGGTCTTGTCGAAGAACTGGCGGATTTCAGCAATCAGCGAGAACGGGCTCCAGGTCCCGGCGTGGCCGCCGGCGCCAGCAGCGACGGCGATCAAACCATCCACACCAGCCTCGGCGGCCTTCTCGGCATGGCGGCGAGTCGTCACGTCATGGAATACCAGGCCGCCGTAGCTGTGCACCGCATCGACCAGTTCCTTCACTGCGCCGAGGCTGGTGATCACGATCGGCACTTTATGCTCGATGCAGATCTCCAGGTCAGCTTGCAGTCGTGGGTTGCTGTTGTGGACGATCAGGTTCACCGCGTACGGTGCGGGGTTTTCCAGTGTTGCCAACCCGGCTTCGATCTCTTCCAGCCAGGCCTTGAAGCCGCTGCTCTCGCGTTGGTTCAGTGCGGGAAAACTGCCCACCACACCATTGCGGCAGCAGGCGAGCACCAGTTGCGGGTTGGAAATCAGGAACATCGGCGCCGCCACCACGGGCAGACGCAAACGTTGTTCGAGCAGAGCGGGCAGCGACATTGGAAGTACCCCGATGAGTTGTGTTTCCTGGAGTTAGAACGGTCGAACGACGACCAGAATTACGATTGCCAGCAATATCAGAACCGGCACTTCATTGAACCAGCGAAAAAAGACATGGCTGCGGGTGTTCTCGCCACAGGCAAAACGTTTCACCTGTGCGCCGCACATGTGGTGGTAGCCGATCAGCAATACGACCAGGGTCAGTTTGGCGTGTATCCAGCCCCCCTGGCTGAAGATGCCTGGATTGAGGTACACGAGCCAACCGCCGAAGATCAGCGTGGCGATCATCGCCGGGCCCATGATGCCCCGGTACAGCTTGCGCTCCATGACGCTGAAGCGCTCCTTGCTGATCGTGTCTTCACTTTGTGCGTGATAAACGAACAGTCTCGGCAGGTAAAACAGACCGGCAAACCAGCACACGATGCTGACGATATGAAACGCTTTGAGCCACAGATAGAGCATTTTTGGTTATTCCCCAATTCACGGTAGCCCGAATAGTAGAGGCTTGACGCTCCGCACGTCACCTTGACGGTTGTCGCAGCCGCACGCGCACCCTATTATCGACGGCTTTCCAGTGGGTTCGTTGAGGGCAGGTTTATGGTCAAGGTCGGTATCGTCGGCGGCACGGGTTACACCGGTGTCGAACTGCTGCGTCTGTTGGCGCAACATCCGCAAGCTGAAGTGGTTGTCATCACTTCCCGATCCGAGGCCGGCCTCGCCGTCGCCGACATGTACCCGAACCTGCGAGGCCACTACGACGGCTTGACGTTCAGCGTTCCGGACATCAAGACCTTGGGCGCTTGCGACGTGGTGTTCTTCGCTACGCCGCACGGTGTTGCGCATGCCTTGGCTGGTGAGTTGCTGGCAGCCGGGACCAAGGTGATCGACCTGTCGGCCGACTTCCGCCTGCAGGATGCTGATGAGTGGGCCAAGTGGTACGGCCAGCCGCACGGTGCGCCGGAGTTGCTGGACGAAGCGGTCTACGGCCTGCCGGAAGTCAATCGCGAGCAGATCAAGAAAGCGCGCCTGATTGCTGTGCCAGGTTGCTATCCGACTGCGACGCAATTGGGTTTCCTGCCATTGCTCGAAGCGGGTTTGGCCGATGCTGCGCACCTGATCGCCGACTGCAAATCTGGCGTCAGTGGTGCCGGCCGTGGCGCTTCCGTAGGCTCGCTGTACTCCGAAACGTCGGAAAGCATGAAGGCCTATGCCGTCAAAGGGCACCGTCATTTACCGGAAATTCGCCAAGGGCTTCGTCGTGCGGCAGGCAAAGACGTTGGCCTGACCTTCGTTCCGCACCTGACGCCGATGATCCGCGGGATTCACTCGACGCTCTACGCGACTGTCGTGGATCGTTCGGTGGATTTGCAGGCGCTGTTCGAAAAGCGCTATGCCAACGAACCGTTCGTCGACGTCATGCCCGCCGGCAGCCATCCGGAAACCCGCAGCGTGCGAGGTGCCAACGTTTGCCGTATTGCGGTGCATCGTCCGCAGGATGGTGATCTGGTGGTCGTGTTGTCGGTAATCGACAACCTGGTCAAAGGCGCGTCCGGTCAGGCGGTACAGAACATGAACATCCTGTTCGGTCTGGACGAGCGCCTGGGCCTGTCCCACGCGGGCATGCTGCCGTAAGGTTTGATGGCGTACAGTAAAAAGGCCCGTTGAACGGGCCTTTTTGCATTCCGGGCTGGCGATTGGATTGGTTGATATACCATAACAATAGTTGACCGCTTTTCTAGGAGAAGCGGATAATGCGCGTCATCACGCAATATGACGGCGTAGCGCCGGGAGATAGTCAGCATGAGCGTCGAATCCTTCACCCCCACGGCTTTGCAATTCACCCACGGTGCCGCGCACAAGGTGAAGAGCCTGGTCGATGAAGAGGGGAATGATCGCTTGAAGCTGCGCGTATTCGTTACGGGCGGCGGTTGTTCAGGTTTTCAGTACGGCTTCACTTTCGATGAGGAAGTGGCCGATGACGACACCATCGTCGAGCGCGAAGGTGTCAGTCTGGTAGTCGACCCGATGAGCTTCCAATACCTGGCAGGTGCCGAGGTGGATTATCAGGAAGGTCTGGAAGGTTCGCGTTTCGTCATCAAGAACCCGAACGCGACCACTACGTGTGGCTGTGGCTCTTCGTTCTCGATCTGATCAGCGCACCAGTTTCATCAAAACGCCGCATGGCCTCACAGCCCTGCGGCGTTTTGCTGTCCGGGGTTTATGCGGGGTAGATGGCGCCCAATACGCGCAAACCGCGAGCGCCAGTGACACTTGGGCGATTGGCGGCGATGCCTTCGAGGCAGCAGTGGGCCAGCCACGCAAACGCCATGGCTTCGACCCAGTCCGGGTCTACTCCGTATGCGGAAGTACTGCTGACTTTTGCCTTCGGTAGCAGGCTGTCCAGGCGATTCATCAGCGTCGAGTTGTGCGCGCCACCGCCGCAGACCAGCATCTCTTGAGTGTCTGTCTGGGCATTTTGCAGTGATTCAACGATGGTCAGTGCGGTCAGCTCAAGCAGCGTTGCCTGTACATTCTCGGCGGGGAAGGCTGGCAATTGCGCGAGGTGCTGCATCAACCATGGCAGGTTGAACACTTCCCGGCCGGTGCTCTTCGGGCCTTGGGTCACGAAGAATGGGTCGCTGAGCAGCGCCTTCAATAGAATCGGCTCGACCTTGCCGCTGGCGGCCCATTGGCCGTCACGGTCGTAGTTGTCGCCGCGTTGCTGGTGAATCCAGGCGTCCAGCAATACATTTCCCGGGCCGCAGTCGAAGCCGGCGACTGACTTGCCTGGTTCGATCAGGCTGAGATTGCTGAACCCCCCGACGTTCAGGACGGAGCGGTTACCAGCACGCTCTTCAAACAGGGCTTCATGGAAGGCAGGAACCAGCGGCGCGCCTTGGCCGCCGGCAGCGACATCGCGGCTGCGGAAGTCGCTGACCACAGTGATGCCTGTGAGCTCGGTCAGCAGGGCCGGGTTGCCGATCTGTACCGTGAAACCGCGCGCCGGTTCATGGCGGATGGTCTGCCCATGGCTGCCTATCGCGCGAATGTCTTCAGGTTTGAGCTGCTGCTGAGCAAGGAGGGCGTGAACGCCTTGTGCGGCGAGCTTCACCCAGTTCTGCTGGGCGATAGCGGAGCGGGCAATCTCGTCCGGACCGCTGGCGCACAAGCCAAGCAGCTCGGCGCGCAGGGATTCAGGCATGGGGATGTAATGCGTGGCGATCAGCCTGATCGCCAGTGACTGCTCGATCAACGCAATGTCCAGGCCATCAAGGCTGGTCCCGGACATCACACCTATATAGAGCGCCATGGCTTAACGTTTGCTCGAAGCCAGTTTCGTGGTTTTCTCTTGATCCATGCGCGCCATCAGCGGCTGGCTCTGCGCGAGGAAGCGCGAGCGTTCGGCTTTGGAGATCGGATCGGCCATTGCCACTTTCTGACCCAGCGGATCCACATGCACGCCGTTGACCTGGAACTCATAGTGAAGGTGCGGTCCGGTCGACAGTCCGGTGGTGCCGATGTAGCCGATTACCTGACCCTGCTTGACCGAGCTGCCAGTCTGAATGCCTTTGGCAAAGCCCTGCATGTGGCCGTACAGCGTGCGGTAAGTGTTGCCGTGCTGGATGATCACGGTATTGCCGTAACCACCACGACGCCCGGCGAGCAATACTTTGCCATCGCCCGCTGCCTTGATCGGCGTACCGCGCGGGGCTGCGTAGTCGACGCCTTTGTGGGCGCGGATCTTGTTCAGGATCGGGTGCTTGCGACCCATGGAGAATTTCGAGCTGATGCGGGCGAAGTCCACCGGGGTACGGATGAACGCCTTGCGCATGCTGTTGCCGTCAGCGGTGTAGTAGCTGCTGTTGCCTTGTTTGTTGGTGTAACGCACGGCGGTGTAAGTCTTGCCGCGGTTGGTGAATCGTGCAGACAGGATCGGGCCATTGCCGACCGCTTTGCCGTTGACCACTTTCTGCTCGTAGATCACATCGAACTCGTCACCCTGGCGAATGTCCTGGGCGAAATCGACGTCATAACCAAATACGCTGGCCATGTCCATGGTCAGGCTGTGTGATAGCCCTGCACGTGCGGCGGACTGCGACAGCGAACTGTTGATCACGCCGTGGACATAGGCAGAGCGCACGGTTGGCTTGGCGGTAATGCGATTGAACGTATAACCCTTGTCATTCTTGCTCAGGGTGATGGTTTCGAGGTCGCTGACCTTGCTGTGCAGGCTGGTCAGTTGACCTTCGGGGCTTAATTCGAATTCAAGTTTCTGCCCGTGCTTGAGCTGGCTGAACTGCTTGGCTTGCTTATCGCTGGCCAGCACTTCATGCACCGCCGTTGCCGGCAGACCTACTTTCTCAAACAGTGTGGAGAGAGTGTCGCCCTTGGCGACTGTCACTTCCCTGTGGTTTGGCGCCTTCTTTTCTTCGGCGACCGGTGCTGGTTCGGTTTGAGCGGTTTCCTGGGTGTCTTCTGCGCTGTTATCGATCTGCGCGAAAGGAGAAGCTGCTGGCTCATTTGTGGCCTGGACGGCCTCAGCAGCGTCTTGTTCTTGTGTCAGTTGTTCAGCAGGGCTTTCCAGTTCAAGACTCAGGGTTGTCTTTTTGGCTTCAACATCACTGGAAGGGAATACCAGAAGCGCCAGGCTCAGGAGGGCGGCGATACCGCTTGCTGCGAGCAGGTGGGTCTTCGGGTAAAGCGGTGGCGCTTTAGACGATTCTTTGGTCATAAGTAGTGTTTTGACTTTGAAAAAGATGAATTGGAAAAGATGAATGACATGATGAAGATGAAATAACTGTATAAAATATAACCAAATCATCTCTGAAGCAAGTCTACGGATGTTATGTCCGTGGTTTGGCTTCCGTGCGCCGGGCAAACCTTGTATTTGACGTGCGATCTTGTATGGTTGGTCCCCTTTGAATCTGAGCCTTGCGGGTCTGTTATGAAGTCGGTTGAAGAGCAGCTAGCGCTGATCAAACGTGGTGCAGAAGAACTGTTGGTCGAGTCCGAGCTGGTTGAAAAGCTCAAGCGCGGCCAGCCGCTGCGTATTAAGGCAGGCTTCGATCCGACCGCGCCGGATTTGCACCTGGGTCATACCGTGCTTATTAATAAGCTGCGCCAGTTCCAGGAGCTGGGTCACCAGGTGATCTTCCTGATTGGTGACTTCACCGGGATGATCGGCGATCCGAGCGGCAAGAGCGCGACTCGTCCTCCGCTGACCCGTGAGCAGGTTCTGGAGAACGCCGAGACCTACAAGACTCAGGTCTTCAAGATTCTTGATCCGGCGAAAACCGAAGTGGCATTCAACTCCACCTGGATGGATCAGATGGGGCCGGCCGACTTCATTCGCCTGACTTCGCAGTACACCGTCGCACGCATGCTCGAGCGTGATGACTTCGACAAGCGCTACACGACTAATCAGCCGATCGCTATTCACGAGTTCCTCTATCCGCTGGTCCAGGGGTACGACTCTGTTGCCTTGCGTGCAGATGTCGAGCTGGGTGGTACCGATCAGAAATTCAACTTGCTGATGGGGCGTGAGCTGCAGCGCAGTTACGGCCAGGAAGCGCAGTGCATTTTGACCATGCCATTGCTCGAAGGTCTGGATGGCGTGAAGAAGATGTCCAAGTCCTTGGGCAACTACGTGGGTATCCAGGAAGCGCCGGGCGTGATGTACGGCAAGCTGGTTTCCATTCCTGATGCGCTGATGTGGCGTTACTTCGAGTTGCTCAGCTTCCGCTCCATGGACGAGATCAATGCCTTCCGTGCTGATGTAGAGGCGGGTGCCAATCCGCGTGACATCAAGATCAAGCTGGCTGAAGAGATTGTCGCGCGTTTCCATGGCGAGGAGGCTGCGGCCAATGCTCATCGTGCGGCGGGTAACCGTATGAAGGATGGCGAGCTGCCGGATGATCTGCCAGAGATCGAGTTGACTGCTGTCGAGGATATGCCTATCGCTGCTGTCCTTAATAAGGCGGGACTGGTGAAGAACTCTGCCGTGGCGCGGGATCTTCTTGGTTCCGGTGGTGTGCGTATAGATGGTGAGGTCGTCGATCGCACCTTTATATACGCACTGGGCGCGACCCATGTTTGCCAGGCCGGTAAGAAGGCATTTGCGCGTATTACGCTCAAATCCGAATAAACCTGAAATTAAGGGTTGACGGCGGATTTTAGAGGTCTATAATTCGCCCCACTTCCGGCGCAGTCGAAACGGAAAACTCCTTGGCAAACAACGAGTTACGAAGTTTTCGGCAGCAAGTTGCTTCAGTTCATCGAAGCCAAAAGGAAGTTGAAAAAGAGGTGTTGACAGCAGCGTGTAACGCTGTAGAATTCGCCTCCCGCTGATGAGAGATCTGAGGCGCAAGTGGTTGAAGTTGTTGAGGAATTCCTCGAAAGCTTCTGAAAATAATCACTTGACAGCAAATGAGGCTGCTGTAGAATGCGCGCCTCGGTTGAGACGAAAGATCTTAACCAACCGCTCTTTAACAACTGAATCAAGCAATTCGTGTGGGTGCTTGTGGAGTCAGACTGCTAGTCAACAGATTATCAGCATCACAAGTTACTCCGCGAGAAATCAAAGATGTAACCAACGATTGCTGAGCCAAGTTTAGGGTTTTCTCAAAACCCAAAGATGTTTGAACTGAAGAGTTTGATCATGGCTCAGATTGAACGCTGGCGGCAGGCCTAACACATGCAAGTCGAGCGGATGAAGAGAGCTTGCTCTCTGATTCAGCGGCGGACGGGTGAGTAATGCCTAGGAATCTGCCTGGTAGTGGGGGACAACGTTTCGAAAGGAACGCTAATACCGCATACGTCCTACGGGAGAAAGCAGGGGACCTTCGGGCCTTGCGCTATCAGATGAGCCTAGGTCGGATTAGCTAGTTGGTGAGGTAATGGCTCACCAAGGCGACGATCCGTAACTGGTCTGAGAGGATGATCAGTCACACTGGAACTGAGACACGGTCCAGACTCCTACGGGAGGCAGCAGTGGGGAATATTGGACAATGGGCGAAAGCCTGATCCAGCCATGCCGCGTGTGTGAAGAAGGTCTTCGGATTGTAAAGCACTTTAAGTTGGGAGGAAGGGTTGTAGATTAATACTCTGCAATTTTGACGTTACCGACAGAATAAGCACCGGCTAACTCTGTGCCAGCAGCCGCGGTAATACAGAGGGTGCAAGCGTTAATCGGAATTACTGGGCGTAAAGCGCGCGTAGGTGGTTCGTTAAGTTGGATGTGAAAGCCCCGGGCTCAACCTGGGAACTGCATTCAAAACTGACGAGCTAGAGTATGGTAGAGGGTGGTGGAATTTCCTGTGTAGCGGTGAAATGCGTAGATATAGGAAGGAACACCAGTGGCGAAGGCGACCACCTGGACTGATACTGACACTGAGGTGCGAAAGCGTGGGGAGCAAACAGGATTAGATACCCTGGTAGTCCACGCCGTAAACGATGTCAACTAGCCGTTGGGAGCCTTGAGCTCTTAGTGGCGCAGCTAACGCATTAAGTTGACCGCCTGGGGAGTACGGCCGCAAGGTTAAAACTCAAATGAATTGACGGGGGCCCGCACAAGCGGTGGAGCATGTGGTTTAATTCGAAGCAACGCGAAGAACCTTACCAGGCCTTGACATCCAATGAACTTTCCAGAGATGGATTGGTGCCTTCGGGAACATTGAGACAGGTGCTGCATGGCTGTCGTCAGCTCGTGTCGTGAGATGTTGGGTTAAGTCCCGTAACGAGCGCAACCCTTGTCCTTAGTTACCAGCACGTTATGGTGGGCACTCTAAGGAGACTGCCGGTGACAAACCGGAGGAAGGTGGGGATGACGTCAAGTCATCATGGCCCTTACGGCCTGGGCTACACACGTGCTACAATGGTCGGTACAGAGGGTTGCCAAGCCGCGAGGTGGAGCTAATCCCATAAAACCGATCGTAGTCCGGATCGCAGTCTGCAACTCGACTGCGTGAAGTCGGAATCGCTAGTAATCGCGAATCAGAATGTCGCGGTGAATACGTTCCCGGGCCTTGTACACACCGCCCGTCACACCATGGGAGTGGGTTGCACCAGAAGTAGCTAGTCTAACCTTCGGGAGGACGGTTACCACGGTGTGATTCATGACTGGGGTGAAGTCGTAACAAGGTAGCCGTAGGGGAACCTGCGGCTGGATCACCTCCTTAATCGACGACTCAGCTGCTCCATAAGCTCCCACACGAATTGCTTGATTCATTGAAGAAGACGAAAGAAGCAGCCCGAAATTGGGTCTGTAGCTCAGTTGGTTAGAGCGCACCCCTGATAAGGGTGAGGTCGGCAGTTCGAATCTGCCCAGACCCACCAATTTTGTGTGGGAAACGCCTGTAGAAATACGGGGCCATAGCTCAGCTGGGAGAGCGCCTGCCTTGCACGCAGGAGGTCAGCGGTTCGATCCCGCTTGGCTCCACCACTACTGCTTCTCTTGTATAAAGCTTAGAAATGAGCATTCCATCGGTAAGATGGTGAATGTTGATTTCTAGTCTTTGACTAGATCGTTCTTTAAAAATTTGGGTATGTGATAGAAAGATAGACTGAACGTTACTTTCACTGGTAACGGATCAGGCTAAGGTAAAATTTGTGAGTTCTCTTAGTTGAGAAATTCGAATTTTCGGCGAATGTCGTCTTCACAGTATAACCAGATTGCTTGGGGTTATATGGTCAAGTGAAGAAGCGCATACGGTGGATGCCTTGGCAGTCAGAGGCGATGAAAGACGTGGTAGCCTGCGAAAAGCTTCGGGGAGTCGGCAAACAGACTTTGATCCGGAGATGTCTGAATGGGGGAACCCAGCCATCATAAGATGGTTATCTTGTACTGAATACATAGGTGCAAGAGGCGAACCAGGGGAACTGAAACATCTAAGTACCCTGAGGAAAAGAAATCAACCGAGATTCCCTTAGTAGTGGCGAGCGAACGGGGACTAGCCCTTAAGTGGCTTTGAGATTAGCGGAACGCTCTGGAAAGTGCGGCCATAGTGGGTGATAGCCCTGTACGCGAAAATCTCTTGGTCATGAAATCGAGTAGGACGGAGCACGAGAAACTTTGTCTGAATATGGGGGGACCATCCTCCAAGGCTAAATACTACTGACTGACCGATAGTGAACTAGTACCGTGAGGGAAAGGCGAAAAGAACCCCGGAGAGGGGAGTGAAATAGATCCTGAAACCGTATGCGTACAAGCAGTGGGAGCCCACTTTGTTGGGTGACTGCGTACCTTTTGTATAATGGGTCAGCGACTTATTTTCAGTGGCGAGCTTAACCGAATAGGGGAGGCGTAGCGAAAGCGAGTCTTAATAGGGCGTCTAGTCGCTGGGAATAGACCCGAAACCGGGCGATCTATCCATGGGCAGGTTGAAGGTTAGGTAACACTGACTGGAGGACCGAACCGACTACCGTTGAAAAGTTAGCGGATGACCTGTGGATCGGAGTGAAAGGCTAATCAAGCTCGGAGATAGCTGGTTCTCCTCGAAAGCTATTTAGGTAGCGCCTCATGTATCACTGTAGGGGGTAGAGCACTGTTTCGGCTAGGGGGTCATCCCGACTTACCAAACCGATGCAAACTCCGAATACCTACAAGTGCCGAGCATGGGAGACACACGGCGGGTGCTAACGTCCGTCGTGAAAAGGGAAACAACCCAGACCGTCAGCTAAGGTCCCAAAGTTATGGTTAAGTGGGAAACGATGTGGGAAGGCTTAGACAGCTAGGAGGTTGGCTTAGAAGCAGCCACCCTTTAAAGAAAGCGTAATAGCTCACTAGTCGAGTCGGCCTGCGCGGAAGATGTAACGGGGCTCAAACCATACACCGAAGCTACGGGTATCACTTAGGTGATGCGGTAGAGGAGCGTTCTGTAAGCCTGTGAAGGTGAGTTGAGAAGCTTGCTGGAGGTATCAGAAGTGCGAATGCTGACATGAGTAACGACAATGGGTGTGAAAAACACCCACGCCGAAAGACCAAGGTTTCCTGCGCAACGTTAATCGACGCAGGGTTAGTCGGTCCCTAAGGCGAGGCTGAAAAGCGTAGTCGATGGAAAACAGGTTAATATTCCTGTACTTCTGGTTATTGCGATGGAGGGACGGAGAAGGCTAGGCCAGCTTGGCGTTGGTTGTCCAAGTTTAAGGTGGTAGGCTGGAATCTTAGGTAAATCCGGGATTCTAAGGCCGAGAGCTGATGACGAGTGTTCTTTTAGAACACGAAGTGGTTGATGCCATGCTTCCAAGAAAAGCTTCTAAGCTTCAGGTAACCAGGAACCGTACCCCAAACCGACACAGGTGGTTGGGTAGAGAATACCAAGGCGCTTGAGAGAACTCGGGTGAAGGAACTAGGCAAAATGGCACCGTAACTTCGGGAGAAGGTGCGCCGGTGAGGGTGAAGGACTTGCTCCGTAAGCCCACGCCGGTCGAAGATACCAGGCCGCTGCGACTGTTTATTAAAAACACAGCACTCTGCAAACACGAAAGTGGACGTATAGGGTGTGACGCCTGCCCGGTGCCGGAAGGTTAATTGATGGGGTTAGCTAACGCGAAGCTCTTGATCGAAGCCCCGGTAAACGGCGGCCGTAACTATAACGGTCCTAAGGTAGCGAAATTCCTTGTCGGGTAAGTTCCGACCTGCACGAATGGCGTAACGATGGCGGCGCTGTCTCCACCCGAGACTCAGTGAAATTGAAATCGCTGTGAAGATGCAGTGTATCCGCGGCTAGACGGAAAGACCCCGTGAACCTTTACTATAGCTTTGCACTGGACTTTGAATTTGCTTGTGTAGGATAGGTGGGAGGCTTTGAAGCGTGGACGCCAGTTCGCGTGGAGCCATCCTTGAAATACCACCCTGGCAACTTTGAGGTTCTAACTCAGGTCCGTTATCCGGATCGAGGACAGTGTATGGTGGGTAGTTTGACTGGGGCGGTCTCCTCCTAAAGAGTAACGGAGGAGTACGAAGGTGCGCTCAGACCGGTCGGAAATCGGTCGTAGAGTATAAAGGCAAAAGCGCGCTTGACTGCGAGACAGACACGTCGAGCAGGTACGAAAGTAGGTCTTAGTGATCCGGTGGTTCTGTATGGAAGGGCCATCGCTCAACGGATAAAAGGTACTCCGGGGATAACAGGCTGATACCGCCCAAGAGTTCATATCGACGGCGGTGTTTGGCACCTCGATGTCGGCTCATCACATCCTGGGGCTGAAGCCGGTCCCAAGGGTATGGCTGTTCGCCATTTAAAGTGGTACGCGAGCTGGGTTTAGAACGTCGTGAGACAGTTCGGTCCCTATCTGCCGTGGACGTTTGAGATTTGAGAGGGGCTGCTCCTAGTACGAGAGGACCGGAGTGGACGAACCTCTGGTGTTCCGGTTGTCACGCCAGTGGCATTGCCGGGTAGCTATGTTCGGAATAGATAACCGCTGAAAGCATCTAAGCGGGAAACTAGCCTCAAGATGAGATCTCACTGGAACCTTGAGTTCCCTGAAGGGCCGTCGAAGACTACGACGTTGATAGGTTGGGTGTGTAAGCGCTGTGAGGCGTTGAGCTAACCAATACTAATTGCCCGTGAGGCTTGACCATATAACACCCAAGCAATTTGACGCTCCTCGTTGAAGAAACGAGAGAGACCAGATTGCGGTGTGTGAAGACGCAATGAACCGAAAGTTCGATGCTCACAAAACACCAAGCTATCACATACCCAATTTGCTGAAGCGAGACCATCTGGTCACGAGTCAGTACCCGAATTTCTTGACGACCATAGAGCGTTGGAACCACCTGATCCCATCCCGAACTCAGAAGTGAAACGATGCATCGCCGATGGTAGTGTGGGGTTTCCCCATGTGAGAGTAGGTCATCGTCAAGATTAAATTCCGAAACCCCAATTGCGAAAGCAGTTGGGGTTTTGTTTTGTCCGCAGGAAATCTGTCGCGCCCTCTTTCTATGCATTTGCCCGGCGCGTGGCTATCATGCGGGCCTCATTGTGAGGCGAGACTTGCATGCTGACGTTGTTAAAGCTTCTTAAAGATGGCCGATTCCATTCGGGTCAAGCCTTGGGCGCTGCCTTGGGCATTAGTCGCAGTGCGGTCTGGAAGCAGCTTCAGCATCTGGAGGCTGAGCTGGGGTTGTCCATTCATAAAGTCAGGGGGCGCGGTTATCAATTGGCTGCGCCGCTGACGCTGCTCGATCCCCTGGAGATCGGGCGTTTGGCGCCTGGCTGTGACTGGCCTGTCCTGATATTCGATTCGATCGATTCCACAAATGCTGAAGCGCTCCGTGCCATTGAGCGGCACGAGGCGGCGCCTTTTCTGGTGCTTTCTGAGCGGCAAACTGCTGGTCGCGGGCGGCGCGGGCGAAAGTGGGTGAGTCCATTCGCGGAAAACATCTATTACAGCCTGGTGCTGCGGATTGGGGGCGGAATGCGTCAGCTGGAAGGCTTGAGCCTTGTTGTCGGGCTCGCCGTCATGCAGGCCTTGCGTGAGCTAGGTGTTCCAGGTGTGGGGTTGAAATGGCCCAATGACGTCCTGGTCGGTCAGAAAAAAATTGCAGGAATCTTGCTGGAGTTGGTTGGTGATCCTGCCGACGTATGTCACGTGGTGTTGGGTGTAGGTATTAATGTAAACATGCAGATGACCGACGAGGTTGACCAGCAGTGGACTTCCATGCGGCTCGAGTCGGGAAGGATGTTTGATCGCAATCACCTGGTGGCTGCCCTTGGTTTGATGTTGCAGAAGTACCTCGCGCTTCATCAGTTCGGCGGGTTCTCAGCGGTT
This sequence comes from Pseudomonas sp. NFX224, assembly GCF_048565165.1. Taxonomy (NCBI): domain Bacteria; kingdom Pseudomonadati; phylum Pseudomonadota; class Gammaproteobacteria; order Pseudomonadales; family Pseudomonadaceae; genus Pseudomonas; species Pseudomonas sp. NFX224. Next base: position 3,664,588 of record NZ_CP183416.1, read on the forward strand.
CAGGCGGAGTGGGAGCAAAATCACCTGTGGCAGGGGCGGGCGGTGTCGTTGATCGCCGGTGTTAACCAGATAGATGGTGAAGTGCTGGGTATTGATAGTCAGGGCGCCTTGCGCCTGAAGGTGGGCGGTGTGGAAAAGGTTTTCAGCGGCGGAGAGCTGAGTCTGAGGTTGCGCAATGATTCTTGAGCTCGACTGTGGAAACAGCTTTATCAAGTGGCGCGTGATTGAGACGGGCGTCCAGTGGGTTGTAGGCGAGGGGGTAGTCGATTCGGATCACGCTTTGCTGGAAAGCTTGAGTGCGCTCAATGGGCTCGCTCTCAGGTTTTGTCGGTTGGTCAGTGTAAGGACTTCAGAAGAAACCGATGCGTTGATCTCCCTGTTGAAGGCGTCCTTCGATGTGTCGGTGGTATGTGCGGCTCCGGCGCGTGAAATGTCCGGTGTGCGCAACGGCTATGAGGCGTTCGAGAGGCTGGGCCTTGATCGCTGGCTCGCCTTGCTCGGCGGGTTCCATTTGGCGGGTGGTGCATGCCTTGTGCTTGATTTCGGTACGGCAGTGACCGCTGACTTCGTCGCCGCGGATGGCGAGCACCTCGGAGGGTTTATTTGTCCGGGAATGCCGTTGATGCGTAATCAGCTTCGCACCCATACCCGAAAAATTCGTTACGGTGATCTTGCCGCCGAGCGCGCATTGGAGGCACTAGTCCCGGGTCGCGCTACGGTTGAGGCTGTCGAGCGCGGTTGCGTTTTAATGCTTCGGGGGTTCGTGCTGACTCAGTTGGAGTTGGCGCGTAGCTACTGGGGCGAGGGTTTCGCAGTTTTCATTACGGGTGGTGATGCGGGGCTGGTCTCCGGGGTGGTGCCTGAGGCCAGGGTGGTGCCGGATCTGGTATTTGTGGGCTTGGCGATGGCTTGCCCTTTGTCCTGAGGTATTTATGCGTTGGTTGTTTTTGCTGCTGCTTGTTCTGAATGTGTTTTATTACATCTGGCATCAACAAGAGGCTCCTCTGCGCGCGAAGGACGTAACACCCTTGAGCTTGTATCGGGGATCTCAACAGGATATTCGTTTGTTGAGCGAGGCTCCGGACGTGGCGAAGGATAAGAGCAAGGTGGCTCCGGTAGAGTCGGGATGCCTTTTTCTAGGTGGTTTTACTCGTCAGGACGTTGCTCAGGGGCTAGAGCGCAGATTGACTGGCATGGATGTCAAGTTTCAGCCGTTACCCAGGGGGAGTGCTGAATCCGCCGGTTATTGGCTGCGCGTAGCCCCGGAAAGCCGGCGCTGGCTGGATGATCTTCAGCTGATAAACCTTTCTAAAGAATTCAATGAGTTAAAACATAAAATAATGTCTTGCGAGGGGGTTGCACCCATCGAATAGTTTGCATAGAATGGCGCCCGCTCCACAGCGAACACCGGAAACGGTTAACGGTGTGAAGCGAGGTCAACGCAGCTAAGCTCAGGTTTTTATTGAGAAAAACGCTTGACAGAAGGCTGGCATGATGTAGAATGCCGGCTCGCTTAGGAGGGGTTCCCGAGCGGCCAAAGGGATCAGACTGTAAATCTGACGTCTACGACTTCGAAGGTTCGAATCCTTCCCCCTCCACCATTTTAGCGAGAGCTGTAAGCCTCGCGGGTATAGTTTAGTGGTAGAACCTCAGCCTTCCAAGCTGATGATGCGGGTTCGATTCCCGCTACCCGCTCCAAGTTTACAGGTTTTGCACAGTGTTACGCTCTTGTAGCTCAGTTGGTAGAGCACACCCTTGGTAAGGGTGAGGTCAGCGGTTCAAATCCGCTCAAGAGCTCCATATAACAAGGCAGATATGAAAATATCTGCCTTTGTTTTAAGGGTCTGGATTGCATTTCGTGTTCGGTGTAGGCGATTAGGTCGTCGGTGCTGATGGTGTCGTCCGGCTCGCAGAGTAAATGTTGTAAAGTCTTCTTCAGGCCGGCATAATGGTCGGCCTGATTTTGTTTTAGGTCAGTAGCTCAATTGGCAGAGCGACGGTCTCCAAAACCGTAGGTTGGGGGTTCGATTCCCTCCTGACCTGCCAGATTCACTCGGTGTGTCTGGCTTTCTTTTCACAGGATCTTCATAGATGACTCCTAAAGCTGAAGCTCAAGGCTCTCGCTTCGATCTGCTCAAGTGGCTAGTAGTAGTCGCTTTGGTGGTTGTTGGCGTTGTTGGCAATCAGTACTATTCTGCTTCGCCGATCCTGTACCGTGTACTGGCATTGCTTGTCATTGCTGCTGTAGCTGCCTTTGTAGGCCTGCAGACCGCTAAGGGCAAGTCTTTCTTCGTACTGGCTAAGGAAGCACGCACCGAGATTCGTAAAGTCGTATGGCCAACTCGCCAAGAAACGACGCAGACCACGTTGATCGTTGTGGCTGTTGTCCTGGTTATGGCGTTGCTGTTGTGGGGGCTTGATTCCCTGCTCGGCTGGCTTGTCTCCTTGATTGTCGGCTAAGGGTGTCCCGTGGCTAAGCGTTGGTATGTTGTGCATGCTTACTCGGGTTACGAGAAGCATGTCATGCGTTCGTTGATCGAGCGCGTAAAGCTGGCTGGCATGGAAGATGGCTTCGGCGAGATTCTGGTTCCCACTGAAGAAGTGGTTGAGATGCGTAACGGCCAGAAGCGCAAGAGCGAACGCAAGTTCTTCCCTGGCTATGTGTTGGTCCAGATGGATATGAACGAGGGTACTTGGCACTTGGTCAAGGATACTCCTCGGGTGATGGGCTTTATCGGCGGTACCGCTGATAAGCCTGCGCCGATTACTGATAAAGAAGCAGAAGCGATTCTGCGTCGCGTCGCTGACGGTAGCGATAAGCCTAAGCCGAAGACGTTGTTCGAGCCAGGCGAGTCGGTGCGTGTTAACGATGGTCCGTTTGCCGATTTCACCGGCACGGTCGAAGAGGTTAACTACGAGAAGAGCCGGATCCAGGTCGCGGTGCTCATTTTCGGACGCTCTACTCCGGTAGAGTTGGAGTTCAGCCAGGTCGAAAAGGTCTAGTTGAACAAGCATCCCAACCCCGCAGCCTTAGGCTGTGGGGTTTTGTCGTCACTGGGATAAACGCGCAAGTAACCGGGGAGCCTTTCGAGGCGTTTGAACCCGTAATTGGAGTGCCTCATGGCCAAGAAGATTACCGCTTACATCAAGCTGCAAGTGAAGGCCGCTCAGGCTAACCCAAGCCCACCTGTTGGTCCTGCTCTGGGTCAGCACGGCGTGAACATCATGGAATTCTGCAAGGCTTTCAACGCCCGTACTCAGGGTCTTGAGCCAGGTCTGCCGACTCCAGTGATCATCACTGTCTACAGCGACCGTAGCTTCACTTTCGAAACCAAATCCACCCCTGCTTCGGTTCTGCTGAAGAAGGCGGCCGGTCTGACCAGCGGTTCCGCTCGTCCGAACACCGTTAAGGTTGGCACTGTAACTCGTGCTCAGCTGGAAGAAATCGCGAAAACCAAAAACGCGGATCTGACTGCAGCTGATATGGAAGCAGCCGTGCGTACCATCGCCGGTTCTGCTCGTAGCATGGGCCTTAACGTGGAGGGTGTGTAATGGCTAAGCTGACCAAGCGTCAAAAGGCTATCGCCGGCAAAATCGAAGCAGGCAAGGCCTACAACTTTGTAGACGCTGCTGCCCTGCTGGCCGAGCTGTCGACTGTCAAGTTCAGCGAGTCGTTCGACGTTGCTGTAAACCTGGGTGTAGACCCGCGTAAATCCGACCAGGTTGTTCGTAGCGCTACTGTGCTGCCACACGGCACTGGCAAGACCGTTCGCGTTGCTGTGTTCACCCAGGGTCCAGCTGCTGAAGCCGCTCTGGCTGCCGGCGCTGACCGTGTAGGCATGGACGACCTGGCTGCTGAAATGAAAGGCGGCGACCTGAACTATGACGTAGTGATTGCATCCCCGGATGCAATGCGCGTTGTGGGTCAGTTGGGTCAGATCCTCGGTCCACGTGGTCTGATGCCTAACCCTAAAGTCGGCACCGTAACTCCAGACGTAGCTACCGCGGTTAAAAACGCCAAGGCTGGTCAGGTTCGTTATCGCACCGACAAAAACGGCATCATCCACACTTCCGTTGGCAAGATCGGCTTCGATGCCGTCAAGCTGAAGGAAAACGTTGAAGCCCTGATCGCTGATCTGAAGCGTATCAAGCCAGCTTCTTCGAAAGGTATCTACGTCAAGCGCGTTACCCTGAGCACCACTATGGGCCCAGGTCTGGTCATCGACCAAAGCTCGCTCGACGCGTAAGACACAGATTGGCGCAAGCGATTGCGCCAATTGAAAAATTGGGGTCCCTGCCTGGCGGGGGCTATCCAAGACCGTAGGCGACGCGAGTCTTAAACCACAAGCCTACGCAGATGGTGCTCCCGGTTCCTTACCGAATCAGACACCAAAACGACATCCGGTTTCGACCAGATGAAACGGTAACAAGCAGGAGTTAAACCCGTGGCAATTAAACTCGAAGACAAGAAGGCCATCGTCGCTGAAGTCAACGAGGCTGCCAAAGTCGCTCTGTCCGCTGTCGTGGCTGATGCCCGTGGCGTAACAGTAGGCGCGATGACCGGACTCCGTAAAGAGGCTCGTGAAGCTGGCGTTTACGTACGTGTTGTACGTAACACCCTGCTCAAGCGCGCTGTTGCTGACACTGAATTCAGTGTTCTCAACGACGTGTTCACTGGCCCTACCCTGATTGCATTCTCCAAAGAACATCCAGGCGCTGCTGCCCGGATCTTCAAAGAGTTCGCAAAGGGTCAGGACAAGTTCGAGATCAAGGCAGCTGCGTTCGAGGGCAAGTTCCTCGCAGCTAACCAAATCGACGTACTGGCAACTCTGCCGACCCGTGACGAAGCAATTTCTCAGCTGATGAGCGTGATTCAAGGCGCTACCAGCAAATTGGCTCGTACTCTGGCGGCAATTCGCGACCAGAAAGAAGCTGCTGCAGCCTAAGGCTCGTCAACTTCTCGCGTTTTTTGTTTTTTTCGATGGTCGCGTAGGCCGTCCCCAATATCAGGAATTAGATTCATGTCTATCTCTCAGAACGATATCCTTGAAGCAGTTGGCAACATGTCCGTAATGGAAGTTGTTGAGCTGATCAAAGCTTTCGAAGAAAAATTCGGTGTTACCGCTGCTGCTGCTTCGGCTGGTCCAGCTGCTGCTGCCGCTGTTGTTGAAGAGCAAACTGAATTCAACGTCATGCTGACCGAAGCTGGCGAGAAGAAAGTTAACGTGATCAAGGCTGTACGTGAACTGACCGGTCTGGGCTTGAAAGAAGCCAAGGCTGTAGTTGACGGCGCTCCTGCCATGGTTCTGGAAGCTGTTGCCAAAGACGCAGCTGACAAAGCCAAAGCAGCTCTGGAAGAAGCAGGCGCTAAAGTCGAGCTGAAGTAAGCATCGACTTTGCTCCTCCAGCCCAAGCGTTAAGCGACAGGCTGATGGCTGGTGGCTCTTGCCACCGGCCTTTTTCCGTTATTGGCAGCCGACTGGGTCGGTGCCGATAACGTGCTGTAACCACCCGATGCGGTGGCGCAAACCATGGGGTTTGCACGATTTTCTGGCTGCTCCCGTCGGGAGGGGCCAAACAAGCAGGTGACCAAGCTGGGGAACGCTGATGGCTTACTCATATACTGAGAAAAAACGTATCCGCAAGGACTTTAGCAAGTTGCCGGACGTCATGGATGTGCCGTACCTCCTGGCCATCCAGCTGGATTCGTATCGTGAATTCTTGCAAGCGGGAGCGACTAAAGATCAGTTCCGCGACGTGGGCCTGCATGCGGCCTTCAAATCCGTTTTCCCGATCATCAGCTACTCCGGCAATGCTGCGCTGGAGTACGTCGGTTATCGCCTGGGCGAACCGGCATTTGATGTCAAAGAATGCGTATTGCGCGGTGTAACTTACGCCGTACCTTTGCGGGTAAAAGTGCGCCTGATCATTTTCGACAAAGAGTCGTCGAACAAAGCGATCAAGGACATCAAAGAGCAAGAAGTCTACATGGGTGAAATCCCCCTGATGACTGAGAACGGCACCTTCGTAATCAACGGTACCGAGCGTGTAATCGTTTCCCAGCTGCACCGTTCCCCGGGCGTGTTTTTCGACCACGACCGTGGCAAGACGCACAGTTCCGGTAAACTGCTGTACTCCGCGCGCATCATTCCTTACCGCGGTTCGTGGCTGGACTTCGAGTTCGACCCGAAAGACTGCGTGTTCGTGCGTATCGACCGCCGTCGCAAGCTGCCTGCATCGGTACTGCTGCGCGCGCTGGGCTATACCACTGAAGAAGTGCTGGACGCGTTCTACACCACCAACGTATTCCACGTGAAAGGCGAGAACCTCAGCCTTGAACTGGTACCTCAGCGTCTGCGTGGTGAAATCGCGGTTCTGGATATCCAGGACGACAAAGGCAAGGTTATTGTCGAGCAAGGTCGTCGTATCACCGCTCGCCACATCAACCAGCTGGAAAAAGCCGGGATCAAAGAGCTGGAAGTGCCTCTGGACTACGTCCTGGGTCGCACTACCGCCAAGGTCATCGTGCATCCGGCAACCGGCGAAATCCTGGCAGAGTGCAACACCGAGCTGAGCACCGAGATCCTGGCGAAAATCGCCAAGGCCGGCGTAGTTCGCATCGAAACTCTGTACACCAACGATATCGACTGCGGTCCGTTCGTCTCAGACACGCTGAAGATAGACTCCACCAGCAACCAACTGGAAGCGCTGGTCGAGATCTATCGCATGATGCGTCCTGGCGAGCCGCCAACCAAAGACGCTGCCGAAACCCTGTTCAACAACCTGTTCTTCAGCCCTGAGCGCTATGACCTGTCTGCGGTCGGCCGGATGAAGTTCAACCGTCGTATCGGTCGTACCGAGATCGAAGGTTCAGGCGTGCTGTGCAAGGAAGACATCGTCGCGGTACTGAAGACCCTGGTCGACATCCGTAACGGTAAAGGCATCGTCGATGACATCGACCACCTGGGTAACCGTCGTGTTCGCTGTGTAGGCGAAATGGCCGAGAACCAGTTCCGCGTTGGCCTGGTGCGTGTTGAGCGCGCGGTCAAAGAGCGTCTGTCGATGGCTGAAAGCGAAGGCCTAATGCCGCAAGACCTGATCAACGCCAAGCCTGTTGCAGCGGCGGTGAAGGAGTTCTTCGGTTCCAGCCAGCTGTCGCAGTTCATGGACCAGAACAACCCGCTGTCCGAGATTACTCACAAGCGTCGTGTCTCTGCACTCGGCCCTGGCGGTTTGACTCGTGAGCGTGCCGGCTTTGAAGTTCGTGACGTGCACCCGACGCACTACGGTCGTGTTTGCCCGATCGAAACGCCGGAAGGTCCGAACATCGGTCTGATCAACTCCCTGGCTGCCTATGCGCGCACCAACCAGTACGGCTTCCTGGAAAGCCCGTATCGTGTGGTGAAAGATGCACTGGTCACCGACGAGATCGTGTTCCTGTCCGCCATCGAAGAAGCTGATCACGTGATCGCTCAGGCTTCGGCCACGATGAACGACAAGAAAGTCCTGATCGACGAACTGGTAGCTGTTCGTCACTTGAACGAATTCACCGTCAAGGCGCCGGAAGACGTCACCTTGATGGACGTATCGCCGAAGCAGGTCGTTTCGGTTGCTGCGTCGCTGATTCCGTTCCTCGAGCACGACGACGCCAACCGTGCGTTGATGGGTTCGAACATGCAGCGTCAGGCTGTACCAACCCTGCGCGCCGACAAGCCGCTGGTAGGTACCGGCATGGAGCGTAACGTAGCCCGTGACTCCGGCGTTTGCGTCGTGGCTCGTCGTGGCGGCGTGATCGACTCCGTCGACGCCAGCCGTATCGTGGTTCGTGTTGCCGATGACGAAGTTGAAACCGGTGAAGCCGGTGTCGACATCTACAACCTGACCAAGTACACCCGCTCCAACCAGAACACCTGCATCAACCAGCGTCCGCTGGTGCGTAAAGGTGATCGGGTTCAGCGTAGCGACATCATGGCTGACGGTCCGTCCACCGATATGGGTGAACTGGCGCTGGGTCAGAACATGCGCATCGCGTTCATGGCATGGAACGGCTTCAACTTCGAAGACTCCATCTGCCTGTCCGAGCGTGTTGTTCAGGAAGACCGTTTCACCACGATCCACATTCAGGAACTTACCTGTGTGGCCCGTGACACCAAGCTGGGCCCAGAGGAAATCACTGCGGACATCCCGAACGTGGGTGAGGCTGCACTGAACAAGCTGGACGAAGCCGGAATCGTGTACGTTGGTGCTGAAGTAGGCGCAGGCGACATCCTGGTTGGTAAGGTCACTCCGAAAGGCGAAACCCAGCTGACTCCGGAAGAGAAACTGCTGCGTGCGATCTTCGGTGAAAAAGCCAGCGACGTTAAAGACACCTCCCTGCGTGTACCTACCGGTACCAAAGGTACTGTTATCGACGTACAGGTCTTCACCCGCGACGGCGTTGAGCGTGATGCTCGTGCACTGTCGATCGAGAAGTCCCAGCTGGACGAGATCCGCAAAGATCTGAACGAAGAGTTCCGCATCGTTGAGGGCGCTACTTTCGAACGTCTGCGTTCCGCTCTGGTCGGCCATAAAGCCGAAGGCGGCGCCGGTCTGAAGAAAGGCCAGGACATCACCGACGAAGTTCTCGACGGTCTTGAGCACGGCCAGTGGTTCAAGCTGCGCATGGCTGAAGATGCTCTGAACGAGCAGCTCGAGAAGGCTCAGGCCTACATCGTTGATCGTCGCCGCCTGCTGGACGACAAGTTCGAAGACAAGAAGCGCAAACTGCAGCAGGGCGATGACCTGGCTCCAGGCGTGCTGAAAATCGTCAAGGTTTACCTGGCAATCCGTCGTCGCATCCAGCCGGGCGACAAGATGGCCGGTCGTCACGGTAACAAAGGTGTGGTCTCCGTGATCATGCCGGTTGAAGACATGCCGCACGATGCCAATGGCACCCCGGTCGACGTCGTTCTCAACCCGTTGGGCGTACCTTCGCGTATGAACGTTGGTCAGATCCTTGAAACCCACCTGGGCCTCGCGGCCAAGGGGCTGGGCGAGAAGATCAACCGCATGGTTGAAGAGCAGCGTAAGGTTGCCGAGCTGCGTAAATTCCTGCACGAGATCTACAACGAGATCGGTGGTCGTCAGGAAAGCCTCGATGACTTCTCAGACCAGGAAATCCTGGACCTGGCTCAAAACCTGCGTGGCGGCGTTCCGATGGCCACTCCAGTGTTCGACGGCGCCAAGGAAAGCGAAATCAAGGCCATGCTGAAACTGGCAGACCTGCCAGAAAGCGGCCAGATGCAGCTGACCGACGGCCGTACCGGCAACAAGTTCGAGCGTCCGGTTACCGTTGGCTACATGTACATGCTGAAGCTGAACCACTTGGTAGACGACAAGATGCACGCTCGTTCTACCGGTTCGTACAGCCTGGTTACCCAGCAGCCGCTGGGTGGTAAGGCGCAGTTCGGTGGTCAGCGTTTCGGGGAGATGGAGGTCTGGGCACTGGAAGCATACGGTGCTGCTTACACTCTGCAAGAAATGCTCACAGTGAAGTCGGACGATGTGAACGGCCGTACCAAGATGTACAAAAACATCGTGGATGGCGATCACCGTATGGAGCCGGGCATGCCCGAGTCCTTCAACGTGTTGATCAAGGAAATTCGTTCCCTCGGCATCGATATCGATCTGGAAACCGAATAACACGTGACGCGAATCGAGAGCGGGGCAGGATTGCCCGCTCTCTGCTCCGCCAGGAGGAAAGGCCTTGAAAGACCTACTGAATTTGCTGAAAAACCAGGGTCAAGTCGAAGAGTTCGACGCCATCCGTATCGGATTGGCATCGCCTGAGATGATCCGTTCGTGGTCGTTCGGTGAAGTTAAAAAGCCGGAAACCATCAACTACCGTACGTTCAAACCTGAGCGTGACGGCCTGTTCTGCGCCAAGATCTTTGGCCCGGTAAAGGATTACGAGTGCCTGTGCGGTAAGTACAAGCGCTTGAAGCATCGTGGCGTAATCTGCGAGAAGTGCGGCGTTGAAGTCGCGCTGGCAAAAGTTCGTCGTGAGCGCATGGCGCACATCGAACTGGCCTCGCCTGTTGCCCACATCTGGTTCCTGAAATCGCTGCCGTCCCGTATCGGCTTGCTGATGGACATGACCCTGCGTGATATCGAGCGCGTTCTCTACTTCGAGAGCTACGTCGTTATCGATCCAGGCATGACCACCCTTGAAAAAGGTCAGCTGCTGAACGACGAGCAGTACTTCGAAGCGCTGGAAGAATTCGGTGATGATTTCGATGCCCGCATGGGTGCCGAAGCTGTCCGCGAACTGCTGCACGCTATCGATCTGGAACACGAGATTGGCCGTCTGCGTGAAGAAATTCCGCAAACCAACTCCGAAACCAAAATCAAGAAGCTGTCCAAGCGTCTGAAGTTGATGGAAGCCTTCCAGGGTTCCGGCAACCTGCCAGAGTGGATGGTGCTGACCGTTCTGCCGGTTCTGCCGCCAGATCTGCGTCCACTGGTCCCGCTGGATGGCGGTCGCTTCGCGACTTCCGACCTCAACGATCTGTATCGTCGAGTGATCAACCGTAACAACCGTTTGAAGCGCCTGCTGGATCTGTCCGCTCCTGACATCATCGTGCGCAACGAAAAGCGTATGTTGCAGGAAGCCGTCGACGCACTGCTCGACAACGGCCGTCGTGGTCGCGCGATCACCGGTTCGAACAAGCGTCCTCTGAAATCCCTGGCTGACATGATCAAGGGTAAGCAAGGTCGTTTCCGTCAGAACTTGCTCGGTAAGCGTGTTGACTACTCGGGTCGTTCGGTAATTACCGTAGGTCCGACCCTGCGTCTGCACCAGTGCGGTCTGCCAAAGAAAATGGCTCTCGAGCTGTTCAAGCCGTTCATCTTTGGCAAGCTGGAAATGCGTGGTCTCGCTACCACCATCAAGGCTGCCAAGAAGATGGTCGAGCGCGAACTGCCGGAAGTTTGGGACGTTCTCGCTGAAGTGATTCGCGAACACCCAGTTCTTCTCAACCGTGCACCGACCCTTCACCGTCTGGGTATCCAGGCGTTTGAACCGGTTCTGATCGAAGGTAAGGCTATCCAGCTGCACCCTCTGGTCTGCGCCGCGTACAACGCCGACTTCGACGGCGACCAAATGGCCGTGCACGTACCGCTGACGCTGGAAGCCCAGCTCGAAGCGCGTGCGTTGATGATGTCGACCAACAACATCCTGTCGCCAGCCAACGGTGAGCCAATTATCGTTCCGTCGCAGGACGTTGTACTGGGTCTGTACTACATGACGCGTGAAGCGATCAACGCCAAGGGCGAAGGTCGTGTGTTTGCGGATCTGCAGGAAGTTGACCGTGTGTTCCGTGCCGGCGAAGCCGCACTGCACGCGAAAGTCAAAGTGCGGATCAACGAAACCGTCAACGACCGTGACGGCGGCAGCGTGAGCGGCACCCGTATCGTCGACACCACTGTCGGCCGTGCGCTGCTGTATCAAGTTGTTCCTAAGGGTCTGTCGTACGACGTCGTCAACCTGCCGATGAAGAAAAAGGCGATCTCCAAGCTGATCAACCAGTGCTACCGCGTGGTTGGTCTGAAAGAGACCGTGATCTTCGCTGACCAGTTGATGTACACCGGTTTTGCATATTCGACCATTTCCGGCGTTTCCATCGGTGTTAACGACTTCGTTATCCCGGATGAAAAAGCCCGCATCATCGGTACTGCTACCGACGAAGTGAAAGAGATCGAAAGTCAGTACGCCTCCGGCCTGGTAACCCAGGGCGAGAAGTACAACAAAGTGATCGACCTTTGGTCCAAGGCGAACGACGAAGTTTCCAAGGCAATGATGGCCAACCTCTCGAAAGAGAAGGTCATCGACCGTCATGGCGTCGAAGTCGACCAAGAGTCCTTCAACTCGATGTACATGATGGCTGACTCGGGTGCGCGGGGTTCCGCAGCACAGATTCGTCAGCTGGCCGGTATGCGTGGCCTGATGGCCAAGCCGGACGGTTCCATCATCGAAACGCCGATTACTGCGAACTTCCGTGAAGGTTTGAGCGTACTTCAGTACTTCATCTCCACTCACGGTGCTCGTAAAGGTTTGGCGGATACCGCGTTGAAAACTGCGAACTCCGGTTACCTGACTCGTCGTCTGGTAGACGTAGCGCAAGATCTGGTTGTAACCGAGATCGATTGCGGCACCGAACACGGCCTGCTGATGACTCCGCACATTGAAGGCGGTGACGTTGTAGAGCCCCTGGGTGAGCGCGTATTGGGTCGAGTTATCGCCCGTGACGTATTCAAGCCAGGTACCGAGGACGTCATCGTTCCTGCTGGCACTCTGGTAGACGAGAAGTGGGTCGAGTTCATCGAGCTGAACAGCATCGACGAAGTGATCGTGCGTTCGCCGATCAGCTGCGAAACCCGTTTCGGTATTTGCGCCAAGTGCTACGGCCGTGATCTGGCTCGTGGTCACCAGGTGAACATCGGTGAAGCAGTCGGCGTTATCGCTGCCCAGTCCATCGGTGAGCCGGGTACCCAGCTGACGATGCGTACGTTCCACATCGGTGGTGCGGCAAGCCGGACCTCCGCAGCCGACAGTGTTCAGGTGAAGAACGGCGGTACCGTCCGTCTGCATAACCTGAAGCACGTTGAGCGAGTGGACGGTCACCTGGTTGCCGTGTCCCGCTCCGGTGAGCTGGCCATTGCTGATGACTTCGGTCGTGAGCGTGAGCGCTACAAGCTGCCGTACGGTGCCGTGATTTCGGTTAAAGAAGGTGACAAGGTCGAAGCTGGCGCCATCGTGGCCAAGTGGGATCCGCACACTCACCCGATCGTTACCGAAATGAAAGGTACCGTGACCTACGTAGGCATGGAAGAAGGCATCACGATCAAGCGTCAGACTGACGAGTTGACCGGTATGACCAACATTGAGGTACTCGACGCCAAAGATCGTCCAGCTGCCGGTAAAGACATCCGTCCTGCCGTGAAGATGGTCGACGACAACGGCAAGGATCTGTTGCTGCCAGGCACTGACGTTATCGCTCAGTACTTCCTGCCAGCCAACGCCCTCGTCGGTGTAGCGGACGGCGCGAAGATTGCGATCGGTGATGTTATCGCTCGTATTCCGCAAGAAACTTCGAAGACCCGTGACATCACCGGTGGTCTGCCGCGTGTTGCCGATTTGTTCGAAGCTCGTCGTCCGAAAGAAGCGTCGATTCTGGCTGAAGTCAGCGGCACCATCGCGTTCGGTAAGGAGACCAAAGGCAAGCGCCGTCTGGTTATCACCCCGAACGACGGTAGCGATCCGTATGAAGAGCTGATTCCGAAGTGGCGTCACCTGAACGTCTTTGAAGGCGAACAAGTGAACCGCGGCGAAGTTATCTCCGACGGTCCAAGCGATCCACACGACATCCTGCGTCTGCTGGGTGTGAGTGCGCTGGCCAAGTACATCGTTAACGAGATCCAGGACGTTTACCGTCTGCAAGGCGTGAAGATCAACGATAAGCACATCGAGACCATCCTGCGTCAGATGCTGCGTAAAGTTGAAATCGCTGAATCCGGCGATTCCAGTTTCATCAAGGGCGACCAGATGGAATTGACTCACGTTCTGGTAGAGAACGAGCGTTTGAGCGGCGAAGACAAATTTGTCTCCAAGTTCACTCGTGTTCTGCTGGGTATCACCAAGGCGTCGTTGTCCACCGAATCGTTCATCTCGGCGGCTTCCTTCCAGGAAACCACTCGCGTACTGACCGAAGCGGCGGTAACCGGCAAGCGCGATTACCTGCGCGGCCTGAAAGAAAACGTGGTCGTGGGTCGTCTGATCCCGGCTGGTACCGGTCTGGCGTACCACAGCGAGCGCAAGCGTCGCCGTGATGCCGACAAGCCGTTGCGCGTAAGCGCCAGTGAAGTGGAAGCTGCACTGACCGAAGCGCTGAACTCTAGCGGTAACTGAGTTCTGCGATAAATGAGCGTAAGGCCCTGGCAGCTCCGTTCATCGAATCGAGACAATTTGTCGAGGTTCGATGGGTGGGGAGGTCGGGGCCTTGCCTTGACTGGGGACAAGATCCTCTTTAGACTCTTGTACCCCTAAATTTGGCGGGGATTCGTTCCTGTCATTTTGCTTTTCTTGCAAGACAATAGCGTCGCAAGACAACAGTGGAGCTAGTAGATGGCAACTATCAACCAGCTGGTACGTCAGCCGCGTAAGCGTATCGTCGAGAAATCCGACGTACCTGCGCTGCAGAACTGCCCGCAACGTCGTGGCGTGTGCACCCGTGTGTATACCACTACGCCGAAAAAACCTAACTCGGCACTGCGTAAAGTATGCCGTGTGCGTCTGACCAACGGTTTCGAGGTTTCCTCGTATATCGGTGGTGAAGGCCACAACCTGCAAGAGCACAGCGTGGTACTGATCCGCGGCGGTCGTGTAAAAGACTTGCCAGGTGTTCGTTACCACACCGTTCGCGGTTCTTTGGATACTTCCGGCGTTAAAGGTCGTAACCAGGGTCGTTCGAAGTACGGTACCAAGAAGCCTAAGTAGTAGCGGCTTTTTGTAAGAACTGAATTATCTATTTTTCTGAGTCGATAAGAGTAAGGTCGGAGGCGTCCCGTACAGGGCACCGATTCCGAGCGAACCTGAAGACCGTTTGAGGGCTTATCCATGCCAAGAAGACGCGTAGCAGCCAAGCGCGAAGTGCTTGACGATCCAAAATACGGAAGCCAAATCCTGGCCAAGTTCATGAACCACGTGATGGAAAGCGGCAAGAAAGCCGTTGCCGAGCGTATCGTTTATGGCGCGCTGGAGAAGGTTAAAGAACGCAAGAACAGCGACCCCCTGGAAATCTTCGAGAAAGCTCTCGACGCCATCGCTCCGCTGGTCGAAGTAAAGTCGCGCCGTGTAGGCGGTGCTACTTACCAGGTTCCGGTTGAAGTTCGTCCGTCCCGTCGTAACGCTCTGGCAATGCGCTGGTTGGTAGACTTCGCCCGTAAGCGCGGCGAGAAGTCTATGGCTCTGCGTTTGGCTGGCGAACTGTTGGACGCCGCCGAAGGTAAAGGTGCTGCAGTTAAGAAGCGTGAAGACGTGCACCGTATGGCTGAAGCCAACAAGGCTTTCTCGCACTACCGCTTCTAATTTTAGCGTCACTAATTTTGCGAGGGCTTTATGGCTCGTACTACACCGATTAATCGCTACCGTAACATTGGTATCGTTGCTCACGTGGATGCTGGTAAAACCACCACCACCGAGCGCGTCCTTTTTTACACTGGCAAAAGTCACAAGATGGGCGAGGTGCATGACGGCGCCGCGACCACAGACTGGATGGTTCAGGAGCAGGAGCGTGGTATTACCATTACTTCTGCTGCTATTACCGCCTTCTGGCAGGGTTCTGCGAAGCAGCACAAAGACCAATACCGCTTCAACGTCATTGACACCCCGGGTCACGTAGACTTCACCATCGAAGTTGAGCGTTCCCTGCGTGTACTCGACGGCGCGGTCGTTGTGTTCTGCGGCACTTCCGGCGTTGAGCCTCAGTCCGAGACCGTATGGCGTCAAGCCAACAAGTACGGTGTTCCACGTATCGTTTACGTGAACAAAATGGACCGTGCCGGCGCGAACTTCCTGCGCGTGATCGCTCAGATCAAGCAGCGTCTGGGTCACACCCCGGTGCCAATCCAGTTGGCTATCGGTTCGGAAGACAACTTCCAGGGTCAGATCGATCTGATGACCATGGAAGCGGTTTACTGGAACGATGCTGACAAAGGCATGACTCCGCGTCGCGAAGCTATCCCTGCTGAATTGCAGGAGCTGGCTGAAGAGTGGCGCAGCAACATGGTAGAGGCTGCGGCCGAAGCCAGCGAAGAGCTGATGAACAAGTACCTCGAGGGCGAAGAGCTCTCCATCGAGGAAATCAAGGCCGCTCTGCGTCAGCGTACTATCGCTGGTGAGATCGTTCTGGCTGTTTGCGGTTCCTCCTTCAAGAACAAGGGTGTTCCCCTGGTTCTCGACGCCGTTATCGACTACCTGCCTGCTCCTGTCGACATTCCTGCTATCAAGGGTTCCAACCCTGATAACGAGGAAGAAGAGATGGAGCGTCACGCAGACGACAACGAGCCGTTCTCGGCTCTGGCGTTCAAGATCGCTACCGACCCATTCGTGGGTACTTTGACCTTCGTCCGTGTTTACTCGGGCGTGTTGGCATCCGGCGACGGCGTGATCAACTCGGTTAAAGGCAAGAAAGAGCGCGTGGGTCGTATGGTGCAAATGCACGCAAACGCCCGTGAAGAAATCAAGGAAGTACGCGCTGGTGACATCGCGGCCTTGATCGGCATGAAGGACGTCACCACTGGTGAAACTTTGTGCAACGCTGACAAGCCAATCATCCTGGTTCGTATGGACTTCCCGGAGCCGGTTATTTCGGTTGCCGTTGAGCCTAAGACCAAGGATGACCAGGAAAAAATGGGTATCGCTCTGGGCAAGCTTGCTCAGGAAGACCCGTCTTTCCGCGTCAAAACTGATGAAGAGACCGGTCAAACGATCATCTCTGGCATGGGCGAGTTGCACCTGGACATCCTGGTTGACCGGATGCGCCGTGAGTTCAACGTCGAAGCCAACATCGGCAAGCCTCAGGTTTCCTATCGTGAGCGCATCACGAAGAACTGTGAAATCGAAGGCAAGTTCGTTCGTCAGTCCGGCGGTCGTGGCCAGTTCGGTCACTGCTGGATCCGTTTTGCGCCTGCTGACGAAGGTCAGGAAGGTCTGCAATTCGTGAACGAAGTAGTGGGTGGTGTGGTTCCTAAGGAATACATCCCGGCTATCCAGAAGGGTATCGAAGAGCAGATGAAGAACGGTGTTGTTGCCGGCTATCCGCTGATCGGCCTGAAGGCTACCGTGTTTGATGGTTCTTACCACGACGTCGACTCGAACGAGATGGCGTTTAAGGTGGCTGCTTCCATGGCGACCAAGCAACTGGCCCAGAAGGGTGGTGGTGAGTTGCTCGAGCCGATCATGGCGGTAGAGGTTGTTACGCCTGAAGACTATATGGGTGACGTGATGGGCGACCTGAACCGTCGTCGCGGCATGATTCTGGGTATGGAAGACACGGTTTCCGGTAAGGTTATCCGTGCTGAAGTTCCGTTGGGCGAGATGTTCGGTTATGCGACCGACGTTCGTTCGATGTCCCAGGGTCGCGCAAGCTACTCTATGGAATTCAAAAAATACAATACGGCTCCGTCGCACATCGTCGAAACCGTTACCAAAAAACAAGGCTGATTCAGTCCTTTAGGCAAGGAGTTAATTGTCGTGGCTAAAGAAAAATTTGATCGTTCCCTACCGCACGTCAACGTTGGCACCATCGGTCACGTTGACCACGGTAAAACCACTCTGACCGCAGCTCTGACTCGCGTCTGCTCCGAAGTTTTCGGTTCGGCCGTAGTTGAATTCGACAAGATCGACAGCGCGCCAGAAGAAAAAGCTCGTGGTATCACCATCAACACCGCGCACGTCGAGTACAACTCGAACATTCGTCACTACGCTCACGTTGACTGCCCAGGTCACGCTGACTACGTGAAGAACATGATCACCGGTGCTGCCCAGATGGACGGCGCGATCCTGGTTTGCTCGGCCGCTGATGGCCCGATGCCACAAACCCGTGAGCACATCCTGCTGTCCCGCCAGGTAGGCGTTCCGTACATCGTGGTTTTCCTGAACAAGGCTGACCTGGTGGACGACGCTGAGCTGCTGGAACTGGTTGAGATGGAAGTTCGCGACCTGCTGTCCACCTACGACTTCCCGGGCGACGACACTCCGATCATCATCGGTTCTGCTCGTATGGCGCTGGAAGGCAAAGACGACAACGAAATGGGCACCACTGCCGTTCGTAAGCTGGTTGAAACTCTGGATACCTACATCCCAGAGCCAGAGCGTGCTATCGACAAGCCATTCCTGATGCCAATCGAAGACGTATTCTCGATCTCGGGTCGTGGTACTGTTGTGACTGGTCGTATCGAGCGCGGTATCGTTCGCGTTCAAGATGCACTGGAAATCGTTGGTCTGCGTGACACCACCACCACCACCTGCACCGGTGTTGAGATGTTCCGCAAGCTGCTCGACGAAGGTCGTGCTGGCGAGAACTGCGGCGTTCTGCTGCGTGGCACCAAGCGTGACGACGTTGAGCGTGGTCAGGTTCTGGTTAAGCCGGGTTCGGTTAAGCCGCACACCAAGTTCACCGCAGAAGTTTACGTTCTGAGCAAGGAAGAAGGCGGTCGTCATACTCCGTTCTTCAAAGGCTACCGTCCACAGTTCTACTTCCGTACTACTGACGTGACCGGTAACTGCGAGCTGCCAGAAGGCGTTGAAATGGTAATGCCAGGTGACAACATTCAGATGACTGTTACCCTGATCAAAACCATCGCAATGGAAGACGGTCTGCGCTTCGCTATCCGTGAAGGCGGCCGTACCGTTGGTGCTGGCGTTGTAGCTAAAATCATCGAGTAATCTCTTTTTGAGATGGCTTTGATGCTTTGAAAAGGCCCCCGCTCAGCGGGGGCTTTTTTATTGGGTTGACACCTATCTGGGGCGTCTATAGAATTGCGCCTCCTTTTAACGGGCGTATTGCGCTCGGTGGGAATAGCAGCCGGAGTCTGAAATCCAATGCAAAATCAGCAAATCCGTATCAGGTTGAAGGCTTTCGACCATCGCCTGATCGACCAATCAACCCAGGAAATCGTGGAAACCGCGAAACGTACTGGTGCTCAAGTGCGTGGTCCAATTCCACTGCCTACCCGTAAAGAGCGGTTCACCGTTCTGGTCTCCCCGCACGTCAACAAAGACGCGCGTGACCAGTACGAGATCCGTACTCATAAGCGCGTTCTGGACATCGTCCAGCCAACGGATAAAACCGTTGATGCTCTTATGAAGCTTGATCTTGCGGCCGGTGTGGAAGTGCAGATCAGCCTCGGCTAAGACTCGGTCTTAGTCGTGTAACGCTCTGAAATGGGCGGCCATAGCGGGTGAAAGCCCCGTACACTCATGAGGTTTACAACATGACTATTGGTGTAGTCGGTCGTAAATGCGGTATGACCCGTATTTTCACCGAAGAAGGTGTCTCCATTCCGGTCACGGTCATTGAGATCGAGCCGAATCGCGTCACCCAGTTCAAAACTGAAGAGACCGATGGCTATCGTGCAGTGCAAGTCACTGTCGGCGAGCGTCGTGCTTCGCGTGTAACAGCAGCTCAGGCTGGTCACTTCGCTAAGGCGAACGTTGCCGCTGGTCGTACCGTAATGGAATTCCGTCTTGAAGAAGGCGAGTACCAAGCCGGCGATCTGATCAATGCTGAAATCTTCGCTGCTGGTCAACTGGTTGATGTAACCGGTCAGTCCAAAGGTAAAGGCTTCCAGGGTACGATCAAGCGTTGGAATTTCCGCGGGCAAGATAACACCCACGGTAACTCCGTATCCCACCGCGTTCCAGGCTCTATCGGCCAGTGCCAGACTCCTGGTCGTGTATTCAAGGGCAAAAAAATGTCCGGTCATATGGGCGCTGAGCGCGTGACCGTGCAGTCCCTCGAAGTAGTGCGCGTGGACGCTGAACGCAATCTGTTGTTGGTCAAGGGCGCTGTTCCTGGCGCTACTGGCGGCAACTTGGTTGTACGTCCAGCAGCCAAGGCTCGCGGTTAAGGGGAAGCTGACATGCAATTAAATGTAAATGACGCTCAAGCGATCGAAGTTTCCGAACTGACATTTGGCGGCGAATTCAACGAGACGCTGGTTCACCAAGCAGTCGTGGCCTACATGGCTGGCGGCCGTCAAGGTAGCAAGCAGCAAAAGACCCGTTCCGACGTTCGTGGTGGCGGTAAGCGCCCATGGCGTCAGAAAGGCACTGGCCGGGCTCGTGCCGGTACTATCCGTAGCCCAATCTGGCGTGGCGGCGGTACCACTTTCGCAGCTCGTCCTCAGGATCACTCCCAGAAGCTGAACAAGAAGATGTATCGCGCAGCAATGCGTTCCATCCTTGCTGAGCTGGTGCGTACTGATCGTCTGGTCGTGGTTCAGGATTTCGCCGTTGAAACGCCGAAAACCAAAGACCTGCTGGGCAAGCTGAACAACATGAGCCTGACCGACGTTCTGATCGTGTCGGACGCTGTTGATCAGAACCTGTACCTGGCTGCTCGTAACCTGCCACACGTTGATGTACGTGACGTGCAAGGTTCCGATCCAGTTAGTCTGATCGCATACGACAAGGTGTTGATCACCGTGTCGGCCGTGAAGAAATTCGAGGAGCTGCTGGGATGAACCAGGAACGCGTATTTAAAGTTCTGCTTGGCCCGCACGTTTCCGAGAAGGCTACGGTTCTGGCAGACAAGAAAGGCCAGTTCGTTTTCAAGGTTGCTACTGACGCAACCAAGCTGGAAATCAAGAAGGCCGTCGAAAGCCTGTTCAGCGTGAAAGTAGAGCGTGTTACTACCCTGAATGTTCTGGGTAAGAGTAAGCGCACTGCTCGCGGTCTGGGCAAGCGTAATGACTGGAAGAAGGCAGTTATCTCCCTTCAGCCAGGCCAAGATCTCGATTTCAGCAGCAGTGCTGAGTAAGGAAGGGGTGCATCATGGCAATCGTTAAATGCAAACCGACTTCCCCTGGCCGCCGTTTTGTGGTCAAGGTGGTCAACCAGGAGCTGCATAAAGGCGCTCCTCACGCACCGCTGCTCGAGAAAAAATCGAAGTCTGGTGGTCGTAACAACAATGGCCGTATTACCACTCGTCACATCGGTGGTGGTCATAAGCAGCATTACCGTATGGTCGATTTCCGTCGCAACGACAAAGATGGCATCTCCGCCACTGTCGAGCGTATCGAATACGATCCAAACCGTACTGCTCACATCGCACTGCTGTGCTACGCAGACGGCGAGCGCCGCTACATCATCGCCCCTAAAGGCGTGAGTGCTGGCGACCAGCTGATCGCAGGCGCTCTGGCTCCAATCAAGCCAGGCAACTCCCTGCAACTGCGCAACATCCCAGTGGGTAGCACGATTCACGGTATCGAATTGAAGCCGGGTAAAGGCGCTCAGATTGCTCGTTCCGCTGGTGCTTCGGCTCAGCTGATCGCTCGTGAAGGCGTGTACGTGACCCTGCGTCTGCGTTCCGGTGAGATGCGTAAAGTCCTGGCTGAATGCCGTGCGACCCTGGGTGAAGTCTCGAACTCCGAGCACAGCCTGCGTTCGCTGGGTAAAGCTGGTGCCAAACGCTGGCGTGGCGTTCGCCCAACCGTTCGTGGTGTTGCCATGAACCCGGTTGACCACCCACATGGTGGTGGTGAAGGTCGTACCTCTGGTGGTCGTCATCCGGTATCGCCATGGGGCTTCCCGACTAAGGGCGCGAAGACTCGTGGTAATAAGCGTACCGACAAAATGATCGTCCGTCGTCGCAAGTAAATAGAGGGATACGACAGTGCCACGTTCTCTGAAAAAAGGTCCTTTTATCGATCTTCACCTACTGAAGAAGATCGAAGTGGCGGCGGAAAAGAACGATCGCAAACCAGTTAAAACCTGGTCGCGTCGTTCGATGATCCTGCCACAAATGGTCGGTCTGACCATCGCAGTACACAACGGTCGTCAACACGTCCCGGTTCTCGTTAACGAAGACATGGTCGGCCACAAACTGGGCGAGTTCGCCGGTACCCGCACTTATCGCGGGCACGTGGCAGACAAGAAAGCCAAGCGTTAAGGGGTTAGGAAATGGAAGTAGCCGCTAAGTTGTCGGGCGCTCGAATCTCCGCCCAGAAAGCCCGCTTGGTCGCCGACCAGATCCGCGGGAAGAAGGTGGGCGAAGCGCTCAACCTGTTGGCTTTCAGCAGTAAGAAAGCCGCCGAGATCATGAAGAAAGTGCTGGAGTCGGCCGTAGCCAACGCCGAGCATAACGAAGGCGCAGACGTTGATGACCTGAAGGTCAGCACCGTTTTCGTCAACGAAGGGCGTTCGCTGAAGCGCATCATGCCACGTGCCAAAGGCCGTGCTGATCGCATCGTCAAGCGGTCTTGCCATATCACTGTCAAGGTTGCTGACAAGTAACGGAGTCGAAGAGATGGGTCAGAAAGTACATCCCATTGGCATTCGCCTGGGAATCGTCAAGGAGCACACCTCCGTCTGGTACGCAGACGGTCGGACTTATGCGGACTACTTGTTCGCTGATCTGAAGGTGCGTGAGTATCTCCAAGACAAACTAAAAAGCGCGTCCGTAAGCCGTATCGATATCCATCGTCCGGCTCAAACTGCACGTATCACCATCCACACCGCTCGTCCAGGTATCGTTATCGGGAAGAAAGGTGAAGATGTTGAGAAACTGCGTCAGGACCTGACCAAGCAAATGGGTGTGCCTGTGCACATCAATATCGAAGAGATCCGCAAGCCGGAACTCGACGGTATGCTGGTTGCGCAGAGCGTAGCTCAGCAGCTGGAGCGTCGCGTAATGTTCCGTCGCGCTATGAAGCGCGCTGTACAGAACGCAATGCGCATTGGTGCCAAAGGCATCAAAATCCAAGTGAGCGGTCGTCTCGGCGGTGCTGAAATTGCACGTACTGAATGGTATCGCGAAGGTCGTGTGCCACTGCACACCCTGCGTGCCGACATCGACTATGCCAACTACGAAGCTCACACCACTTACGGTGTGATCGGTGTAAAGGTTTGGATCTTCAAAGGCGAAGTAATTGGTGGTCGCCAAGAAGAACTGAAACCACAAGCACCAGCGCCTCGTAAAAAAGCTGCTAAGTAAGGGGTACGCCAAATGTTGCAACCAAAGCGTACGAAGTTCCGCAAGCAGATGACCGGCCACAACCGTGGTCTGGCACTGCGCGGTAGCAAAGTCAGCTTCGGCGAGTTCGCGCTGAAGTCTGTTGCTCGTGGTCGTCTCACCGCTCGTCAGATCGAGTCAGCGCGTCGTGCTCTGACCCGTCACGTGAAACGTGGCGGCAAGATCTGGATCCGTGTATTCCCGGACAAGCCGATCTCCAAAAAACCTCTCGAGGTTCGTATGGGTAAAGGTAAGGGTAACGTGGAATACTGGGTTGCCCAGATTCAGCCAGGCAAAGTCCTGTATGAAATCGAGGGTGTTTCTGAAGAGCTGGCGCGTGAGGCTTTCGCCCTGGCTGCTGCAAAGCTGCCGCTCGCCACCTCCTTTGTTAAACGGACGGTGATGTGATGAAAGCGAATGAACTTCGTGAAAAATCCGCACAGCAGCTGAACGAGCAACTGCTCGGCCTGCTGCGCGACCAGTTCAATCTGCGTATGCAGAAAGCAACTGGCCAGTTGGGGCAGTCTCATCTGCTCTCGCAAGTTAAGCGTGACATTGCTCGCGTGAAGACTGTGCTCAACCAGCAGGCAGGTAAGTAATCATGGCTGAAGCCGAAAAAACTGTCCGTACGCTGACTGGCCGTGTTGTCAGCGACAAGATGGACAAAACCATCACCGTTCTGATCGAGCGTCGCGTTAAGCACCCGATCTACGGTAAATACGTTAAGCGTTCGACTAAGCTGCACGCGCACGACGAAACCAATCAGTGCCACATCGGCGACAAAGTCACTATTCGTGAAACTCGTCCTTTGGCCAAGACCAAGTCTTGG
Organism: Pseudomonas sp. NFX224; assembly: GCF_048565165.1. Taxonomy (NCBI): domain Bacteria; kingdom Pseudomonadati; phylum Pseudomonadota; class Gammaproteobacteria; order Pseudomonadales; family Pseudomonadaceae; genus Pseudomonas; species Pseudomonas sp. NFX224. Next base: position 3,688,189 of record NZ_CP183416.1, read on the forward strand.
GCGCTGGTTGATGTTCTCGAACGCGCTGTGGAAGTCTAAGGACTAGGGGTCGGAGAAATTATATGATTCAGACTCAATCCATGCTCGATGTGGCCGATAACAGCGGCGCTCGCCGTGTTATGTGCATCAAGGTGCTGGGTGGCTCCCATCGTCGTTACGCTGGTATCGGTGACATCATCAAAGTTACCGTCAAGGAAGCAATTCCTCGCGGTAAAGTGAAAAAAGGCCAAGTGATGACTGCTGTTGTAGTCCGCACTCGTCACGGCGTACGCCGTGCTGATGGCTCCATTATCCGCTTTGATGGCAACGCTGCTGTTCTTCTGAACAACAAGCAAGAGCCGATCGGCACCCGTATCTTTGGGCCAGTGACCCGTGAACTTCGTACTGAGAAGTTTATGAAGATCGTCTCGCTCGCCCCAGAAGTGCTGTAAGGAGATCCGACATGCAAAAGATTCGTCGTGACGACGAGATCATCGTGATCGCCGGCAAAGACAAAGGTAAGCGCGGTAAGGTGCTGAAGGTTCTTGCTGACAACCGTCTGGTTGTTGGTGGTCTGAACCTGGTCAAGCGCCATACCAAGCCTAACCCGATGTCGGGCGTACAAGGCGGTATCGTCGAGAAAGAAGCGCCACTGCACGCTTCCAACGTCGCCATCTTCAATGGCGAAACCAACAAGGCTGACCGCGTTGGTTTCAAAGTAGAAGACGGTAAGAAAATTCGTGTCTTCAAGTCGACCCAAAAAGCGGTTGATGCTTGAACACTGCTAGGTAGAAGACCATGGCACGACTAAAAGAGATTTACCGGAAGGAAATCGCTCCGAAACTTAAGGAAGAACTTAAGCTTTCGAACGTGATGGAAGTTCCGCGCGTTACCAAAATCACCCTGAACATGGGTCTGGGCGAAGCGATCGGCGACAAAAAAGTCATCGAGCACGCTGTTGCTGACCTGGAAAAGATCACCGGCCAGAAAGTCGTTGTGACCTACGCTCGCAAATCCATCGCTGGCTTTAAAGTCCGTGAAGGTTGGCCGATCGGCGTCAAAGTGACCCTGCGCCGTGAGCGTATGTACGAGTTCCTGGATCGTCTGCTGTCGATCTCCCTGCCTCGGGTTCGCGACTTCCGCGGCCTGAATGCCAAGTCCTTTGATGGTCGTGGTAACTACAGCATGGGCGTAAAAGAGCAGATCATCTTCCCGGAAATCGACTACGACAAGATCGATGCTCTCCGCGGTCTGGACATTACCCTGACCACCACTGCCAAGAACGATGATGAAGGCCGCGCTCTGCTGCGTGCGTTCAAATTCCCGTTCCGCAACTGATTGGAGTAGGACCATGGCCAAGATGAGCATGAAAAACCGCGAGCTGAAGCGTCAGCTCACGGTTGCCAAGTACGCCAAAAAGCGTGCAGCACTGAAAGCTATCATCGTTGATCTGAACGCAAGTCCAGAAGCGCGTTGGGAAGCTACAGTAGCCCTGCAGAAGCAGCCACGTGACGCAAGCGCTTCGCGCATGCGTAACCGCTGCCGCCTGACCGGTCGTCCACACGGCGTTTACCGCAAGTTCGGCCTCGGCCGTAACAAACTGCGTGAAGCGGCAATGCGTGGTGACGTACCAGGTCTGGTTAAAGCCAGCTGGTAAGTACTGTCAAAGTCTCGGTGGGAAGGTTCGCAAGATCCTGACCGCCGGTGGCCTTGAATCTGAATCAAGCCCCTTTTGGGGCTTGATTCATTTCTGGGGTTTGTCTAGAATATCCGGCTCGCCTGAGCCCGTGTTTTCTATGCTCGGAGATTCTCGGCGACACGTAGTAGCCGCAAGGCTAATTTTTCTGTATTAGGAGCGTCTAGCCCATGAGTATGCAGGACCCGTTAGCGGACATGCTAACTCGAATCCGTAATGCCCAGATGGCTGAAAAGTCCGTCGTAAGCATGCCATCTTCTACTTTGAAGGTAGCTGTTGCCAAAGTCCTGAAGGACGAAGGTTACATTGCGGGTTATCAGATCAGCAGCGAAATCAAACCACTGCTGTCTATCGAGCTGAAATATTTCGAAGGCCGTCCGGTTATCGAAGAAGTGAAGCGCGTTAGCCGTCCAGGCCTGCGTCAGTACAAGTCCGTCGAAGATCTGCCGAAAGTTCGTGGCGGTCTCGGTGTGTCTATCGTCTCCACCAACAAGGGTGTGATGACTGATCGTGCTGCGCGCGCTGCCGGTGTCGGCGGCGAAGTTCTTTGCACTGTGTTCTAAGGGGGGATAAGCATGTCTCGCGTCGCTAAGAACCCCGTTAAGCTGCCAGCCGGTGTCGAAGTAAAATTCGCAGGCCAACAGCTTTCGGTGAAGGGTGCCAAGGGCACTCTTGAACTGAACATCCATTCGTCCGTTGAGATCGTTGAAGAAGCTGGTGAGCTGCGTTTCGCTGCTCGCAATGGCGATCAACAGACTCGCGCAATGGCTGGTACCACTCGTGCGTTGGTAAACAACATGGTCCAAGGCGTAAGCCAAGGCTTCGAGCGCAAGCTCCAGCTGGTCGGTGTTGGTTACAAAGCGCAAGCAAAAGGCACAGTGCTGAACCTGGCTCTTGGCTTCTCGCACCCAGTGGATTACGAACTGCCGGAAGGCATCACCGCTGAGACTCCTAGCCAGACCGATATCCTGATCAAGGGCATCGACAAGCAGCTGGTAGGTCAAGTGGCCGCCGAGATCCGCGACTTCCGTCCACCAGAGCCGTACAAAGGCAAAGGTGTGCGCTACGCGGACGAAGTCGTCCGTCGTAAAGAAGCCAAGAAGAAGTAGGGCATAGCAAATGACCGACAAAAAAGTTACTCGACTGCGTCGCGCTCGCAAAGCACGCCTGAAAATGCACGAACTCGAAGTCGTGCGTCTCTGCGTGTTCCGCTCTTCGCAGCACATCTACGCCCAGGTCATTTCGGCCGACGGCAACAAAGTCCTGGCAAGCGCCTCGACTTTGGATAAAGAACTGCGTGATGGCGCCACTGGCAACATCGACGCGGCCACTAAGGTTGGCCAGCTGGTCGCTACGCGTGCTAAGGCCGCTGGCGTCTCGCAGGTGGCTTTCGACCGCTCTGGCTTCAAGTACCACGGCCGCGTTAAAGCGCTGGCTGATGCTGCTCGTGAAGCTGGGCTGGAGTTCTAAGTTATGTCAAATAACGACCAAAAGCGCGACGAAGGCTACATCGAGAAGCTGGTTCAAGTTAACCGCGTAGCCAAAACCGTTAAAGGCGGCCGTATCTTCACCTTCACCGCGTTGACCGTGGTTGGTGATGGTAAAGGCCGTGTTGGCTTCGGCCGTGGCAAGTCGCGTGAAGTGCCTGCTGCGATCCAGAAGGCAATGGAAGCTGCTCGCCGCAACATGATCCAGGTTGATCTGAACGGCACCACTCTGCAGTACGCAATGAAGTCCGCTCACGGCGCTTCGAAGGTGTACATGCAGCCTGCTTCTGAAGGTACCGGTATCATCGCTGGCGGCGCTATGCGTGCTGTCCTCGAAGTTGCTGGCGTTCAGAACGTTCTGGCCAAGTGCTACGGCTCGACTAACCCGGTAAACGTGGTTCACGCCACTTTCAAGGGTTTGAAAGCAATGCAGTCTCCTGAATCCATTGCCGCCAAGCGTGGCAAAAGCGTCAAGGAGATCTTCTGATCATGGCTACCGTTAAAGTTACGCTGATCAAAAGCATGACCGGCCGCATCCCTAACCACAAACTGTGCGTTAAGGGTCTGGGTCTGCGTCGCATCGGTCACACTGTAGAAGTCCAGGATACTCCCGAGAATCGCGGGATGATCAACAAGGCTTACTACATGCTGCGTGTCGAGGGTTAATCGATGAAACTCAATGATCTGAGTCCGGCGCCGGGTTCCCGTCGCGAAAAGCATCGTCCGGGCCGTGGTATCGGTAGTGGTTTGGGTAAGACTGGTGGCCGTGGTCACAAAGGTCAAACCTCCCGCTCCGGTGGCACCATTGCTCCAGGCTTTGAAGGCGGTCAACAGCCGCTGCATCGTCGCCTGCCGAAGTTCGGTTTCGTTTCCCTGAAGGCCATGGACCGCGCAGAAGTGCGTCTGTCCGAGCTGGCTAAAGTGGAAGGCGACATCGTCACCGTGCAGTCCCTGAAAGATGCCAACGTGATCAACGTCAACGTACAGCGTGTGAAAATCATGCTGTCCGGTGAAGTGACTCGCGCTGTCACTATCGGCAAGGGAATCGGCGCCACCAAAGGTGCGCGTGCGGCTATCGAAGCAGCTGGCGGCAAGTTCGAGGAATAAATGGCTAAGCAAGGTGCTCTCTCTGCGCTCGGCAAAGGCGGTATGTCTGAACTTTGGGCTCGTCTGCGTTTTCTGTTCCTGGCGATTATCGTCTACCGAATAGGCGCACACATCCCGGTTCCAGGTATCAACCCGGACCGACTCGCGGACCTGTTTCGACAGAATGAGGGGACCATTCTTAGCTTGTTCAACATGTTTTCCGGCGGCGCGCTGGAGCGGATGAGCATCTTTGCACTGGGGATCATGCCGTACATCTCGGCATCGATCATCATGCAGCTGATGACCGCCGTCAGCCCGCAGCTGGAGCAGTTGAAGAAGGAAGGTGAAGCTGGCCGTCGCAAGATCAGCCAGTACACCCGCTACGGCACTGTCGTCCTTGCTCTCGTTCAGGCTATTGGCATGTCCATTGGTCTGGCGGGGCAGGGCGTTGCGTTCACTGGTGACTTTGGCTTCCATTTCGTCGCGGTATCCACTTTTGTGGCTGGTGCGATGTTCATGATGTGGCTGGGTGAGCAGATTACTGAGCGTGGTGTTGGCAACGGTATCTCGATGTTGATTTTTTCGGGTATCGTCGCCGGTCTTCCGAGAGCGATTGGGCAGTCTTTCGAGTCTGCACGTCAGGGTGATATCAACATCTTTGCCCTGGTTGCCATCGGTTTGCTGGCAGTAGCGATTATCGGTTTCGTGGTGTTCATTGAGCGTGGTCAGCGTCGTATTGCTGTTCATTACGCCAAGCGTCAGCAAGGCCGCAAGGTTTTTGCTGCGCAGACCAGCCACTTGCCGCTGAAGGTGAACATGGCCGGCGTTATTCCGGCTATTTTCGCGAGCAGCATTTTGCTGTTCCCGGCTTCGTTGGGTGCCTGGTTCGGTCAGTCTGAAGGTATGGGCTGGTTGCAGGACATCTCGCAGTCGATCGCTCCTGGTCAGCCGTTGAATATTCTGCTGTTTAGTGCAGGGATTATTTTCTTCTGCTTCTTCTATACGGCGTTGATGTTCAATCCGAAAGACGTAGCGGAAAACCTGAAGAAGTCCGGTGCCTTTATTCCGGGCATCCGTCCAGGTGAGCAGTCTGCGCGCTACATTGATGGCGTTCTGACTCGCTTGACCATGTTCGGTGCTCTTTACATGACGGCCGTGTGCCTGTTGCCCCAGTTCCTGGTGGTTGCAGCTAACGTTCCGTTCTACCTTGGCGGGACCTCGTTGCTGATCGTCGTCGTGGTTGTGATGGACTTCATGTCCCAAGTACAATCGCACCTCGTTTCGCACCAGTACGAATCCCTGATGAAGAAAGCCAACCTGAAGGGCTACGGCAGCGGCATGTTGCGCTGAGTACCCCATAAGGTTCGAGGAGTTGGTGATGAAAGTTCGTGCATCGGTGAAAAAGCTGTGCCGTAACTGCAAGATTATTCGCCGCGAAGGTGTTGTTCGAGTAATTTGCAGCGCGGAACCGCGTCACAAACAGCGCCAAGGCTGAGTGTGATTGTGCTTCAAGCCCGGTAGCTAGTGCGCTACCGGGTTGATTATTTGTTATTACAGCGATATTATCTCGCGCCCTATTTCTTGGCTTCCGGGGCGTAGGTAGCTGTCAATTGGAGTCCCACTGAATGGCCCGTATTGCAGGCGTTAACATTCCAGATAACAAGCATACTGTTATCTCGCTGACCTACATCTATGGTGTTGGTCGCACTACTGCACAGAAAATTTGTGCAGAGACTGGGGTAAACCCAGCAGCAAAGATCAAAGATCTGAGCGACGAGCAAATTGAACAGCTGCGTGGCGAAGTGGCGAAGTTCACCACTGAAGGTGACCTGCGTCGCGAAATCAACATGAAAATCAAGCGCTTGATGGACCTCGGTTGCTATCGCGGTCTGCGTCATCGTCGTGGTCTTCCAGTACGCGGTCAGCGTACCAAGACCAACGCGCGTACCCGTAAAGGTCCGCGTAAGCCGATCCGCAAGTAATCGCCCCAGCGAATCGACAGGAATTTAATCATGGCAAAACCTGCTGCTCGTCCTCGTAAAAAAGTTAAAAAGACAGTGGTTGATGGCATCGCCCACATCCATGCATCTTTTAACAACACCATCGTGACCATTACCGACCGTCAAGGTAACGCTCTTTCCTGGGCTACCTCCGGTGGTTCGGGTTTCCGCGGTTCCCGCAAGTCCACCCCGTTTGCTGCTCAAGTAGCTGCTGAACGTGCTGGTCAAGCTGCGCTGGAATACGGCCTGAAAAACCTCGACGTAAACGTCAAAGGTCCAGGTCCAGGTCGTGAATCCGCAGTCCGCGCTTTGAACGGCTGTGGCTACAAGATCGCCAGCATCACCGACGTGACGCCAATCCCGCACAACGGGTGCCGTCCGCCGAAGAAGCGCCGCGTGTAATCCAGGAGATTGTAAAGAATGGCTCGTTACATTGGTCCAAAATGCAAACTCGCTCGTCGCGAAGGCACCGATCTCTTCCTGAAGAGCGGCGTGCGCGCGATCGAATCGAAGTGCAACATTGAAGCAGCACCTGGTATCCACGGCCAACGCCGCGGTCGCCAGTCCGACTACGGTACCCAACTGCGTGAAAAGCAGAAGGTCCGTCGTATCTACGGCGTTCTCGAGCGTCAGTTCAGCGGCTACTATAAAGAAGCTGCTGGCAAGAAAGGTGCAACCGGTGAAAACCTGCTGCAACTGCTCGAATGCCGTCTGGACAACGTTGTATACCGTATGGGCTTTGGTTCGACTCGTGCCGAATCCCGTCAGCTGGTATCGCACAAGTCGATCAGCGTAAACGGTCAGACCGTTAACGTTCCGTCCTACCAGGTTCGTGCTGGTGACGTGGTTGCTGTTCGCGAGAAAGCAAAAAACCAACTTCGCATTGTCCAAGCTCTCGATCTGTGTGCCCAACGTGGCCGCGTAGAATGGGTAGAAGTAGACACTGAGAAGAAGTCGGGCGTTTTCAAGAACGTTCCAGCTCGCAGTGATCTGTCCGCCGACATCAACGAAAGCCTGATTGTCGAGCTCTACTCCAAGTAAGGGCTAGAAAATAGGTGCATCCATGCAGATTTCGGTAAATGAGTTCCTGACACCCCGCCACATTGATGTGCAGGTTGTCAGTCCAACCCGCGCCAAGATCACTCTCGAGCCTCTCGAGCGTGGCTTTGGCCACACCCTGGGCAACGCGCTGCGCCGCATCCTGTTGTCCTCAATGCCTGGCTGTGCAGTAGTCGAGGCCGAGATTGACGGTGTGCTCCACGAGTACAGCGCCATCGAAGGTGTACAGGAAGACGTAATTGAAATCCTGTTGAACCTTAAAGGTCTGGCTATCAAGCTGCACGGCCGTGACGAAGTTACGCTGACCTTGTCGAAGAAGGGTTCGGGGGTGGTTACCGCTGCCGATATTCAGCTGGATCATGATGTCGAGATCGTTAATCCCGATCACGTAATCGCTAACCTGGCGTCTAACGGCGCCCTGAACATGAAGCTCGTAGTAGCTCGTGGTCGTGGTTATGAACCAGCCGACTCGCGTCAGAGCGATGAAGACGAAAGCCGCAGCATCGGTCGCTTGCAGCTTGACTCTTCGTTCAGCCCGGTTCGCCGTATCGCATACGTGGTGGAAAACGCCCGTGTTGAGCAGCGTACTAACCTGGACAAGCTGGTTATTGATCTGGAAACCAACGGTACTCTGGATCCTGAAGAGGCAATCCGCCGCGCTGCAACCATTCTGCAACAGCAGTTGGCTGCGTTCGTCGACCTCAAGGGTGACAGCGAACCTGTGGTAATCGAGCAGGAAGACGAGATCGATCCGATCCTGCTTCGCCCGGTTGACGATCTGGAACTGACTGTACGTTCGGCTAACTGCCTTAAGGCGGAAAACATCTACTACATCGGCGACCTGATTCAGCGTACCGAAGTAGAGCTGTTGAAGACTCCGAACCTGGGCAAGAAATCCTTGACCGAAATCAAGGACGTTCTGGCCTCCCGCGGTCTGTCCCTCGGCATGCGCCTCGACAACTGGCCGCCTGCAAGTCTTAAGAAGGACGACAAGGCGACTGCCTGATCGTCGTAATCACCGAACGTAGTGTTTGGTAAGGAATGAACCATGCGTCATCGTAAAAGTGGTCGTCACCTCAGCCGCACCAGCTCGCACCGCAAGGCCATGTTCCAAAACATGGCGGTGTCGCTGTTCGAGCACGAGCTGATCAAAACTACTCTGCCAAAAGCTAAAGAACTGCGCCGCGTTGCTGAGCCGCTGATCACTTTGGCCAAGACAGATAGCGTTGCTAACCGTCGTCTGGCTTTCGACCGTACTCGTTCGAAGGCTATCGTTGGTAAGCTCTTCAACGACCTGGGCAAGCGTTACGCTACCCGTGAGGGTGGCTACCTGCGCATCCTCAAGTGCGGTTTCCGCGCTGGCGACAACGCGCCTATGGCGTACGTCGAGTTGGTTGATCGTGCTACTGCTGGCGAAGCTGTATCCGCCGAGTAAGACGTCAAATACGAAAAACCGGGCCTAGTGCCCGGTTTTTTGTGCGCGCTTGGAAAGTGCAGCGGCGGTTCTTCCGATTTTGTTAGGTATTTTCTATCGATTGGTATCAGTCAATGAATTAGAAGATGTCATGTCGATCATCAATACTTCCTCTCAGCCGATTAGCCGGCAGTTTGAGACTGACAAAGGAAGAGATCGCATGAGCCAGAATAAAACGCTTACCACCGCCAGTGGCGCTCCTGTCGCCGATAACCAGAATTCCCGTTCCGCCGGCCCGAGAGGCCCGCTGCTGCTCGACGACTTTCACCTGATCGAGAAGCTGGCTCACTTCAACCGCGAAAACATCCCTGAACGTCGTGTGCACGCCAAGGGTTCAGGTGCTTACGGCACGTTCACGGTGACTCGTGATATCACTCAATACACCAGCGCCAAGCTGTTTGACGCCGTCGGCAAGCAAACACCAACGTTTCTGCGGTTCTCCACGGTAGGTGGCGAGCGCGGTTCGGCAGATACCGAACGTGATCCACGTGGTTTTGCGCTGAAGTTCTATACCGAAGAAGGTAACTGGGACATCGTCGGCAACAATACGCCGGTGTTCTTCATCCGTGATCCGCTCAAATTCCCGGACTTTATCCACACCCAAAAACGTCTGCCGCAAAGCAATCTCAAAAGTGCGCAAGCGATGTGGGACTTCTGGTCGCACTCTCCGGAGGCGCTGCACCAGGTCACTATCCTGTTTTCGGACCGAGGCATCCCTGATGGTTACCGCCATATGCACGGCTTCGGTAGCCACACCTATGGCCTGATTAGCGGCAATGGTGAGCGTCATTGGGTTAAGTGGCATTACAAGACCAAGCAAGGAATCAAGAACCTGGCGCCGGCAGAGGCTGCACGTCTGGCGGGTACTGATCCGGACTACGCTCAGCGAGACCTGTTCGAGGCCATCGAGCGCGGTGATTTCCCGAAATGGAGCGTATGCATCCAGATCATGACCGAGGCCCAGGCCGCCGCGCATTATGAAAACCCGTTCGACGTCACCAAGACCTGGTCGCAGAAAGAATTTCCGTTGATCGAAGTTGGTGAGCTGGAGTTGAACCGCAACCCGCTCAACTACTTTGCTGAAGTCGAGCAAGCGGCGTTCGGCCCAAGCAATATGGTGCCGGGTGTAGGACTGTCGCCGGACCGCATGCTGCAAGGTCGCGTGTTCGCCTACACTGATGCCCATCGCTACCGTGTAGGCACCAATCATCAGCAATTGCCGGTGAACGCTCCGCGCAGCCCGGTCAACAGCTACCAGCGCGATGGTTCGATGGCGTTTGGCAGCAATGGCGGCGCAGCGCCGAACTACGAGCCGAACAGTTATGTCGATTCGCCGAAGCAGGCTCCTCGCTATGCCGAGCCAGCGCTCGCCCTGAGTGGTGCGGCTGATCGCTACGATCATCGCGAGGATACTGACTACTACAGTCACGCGGGGGCGTTGTTCCGTTTGATGAGCGACGAGCAGAAAGCGTTGCTGGTCAGCAACATCGCAGGGGCAATGGCGGGTGTATCCAGTGATGTAGTCGATCGTCAGTTGCAGCATTTCTTCAAGGCCGATCAGGCGTATGGAGAAGCAATCGCAAAGCTGCTCAACGTACAGCTTAACGAAGTCTAAATGAGAAGCAGAACCGCCCTTATTTGGGCGGTTTTTACGTTATTTCGGCTGCTTTTCTCAGAATATCTTCGCTTTTATTGCGTCTGGCGGGTGACGTTATTGCCCGGTTGGTTCAAACTACAGACTTTCAAGCAGGGAGATGTAGGGCGATGCAAGGCCACCCAGACGTTATCGATTACCTCAACACGTTGCTGACCGGCGAACTGGCCGCGCGTGATCAATATTTCGTCCACTCGCGGATGTATGAGGACTGGGGTTTCACCAAGCTCTATGAACGTATCAACCACGAGATGGAAGAAGAAGCAGGTCATGCCGATGCCCTGATGCGTCGAATCCTGATGCTCGAAGGCACGCCACGCATGCGTCCTGATGATCTCGATGTCGGCACCACCGTGCCGGAGATGCTGGAAGCGGACTTGCGTCTTGAGTACAAGGTTCGCGCTGCGCTGTGCAAGGGCATTGAGCTCTGCGAGAAGCACAAGGACTATGTGAGTCGTGAAATGCTACGGGTTCAGCTCAACGACACCGAAGAAGATCACACTTACTGGCTTGAGAAACAGTTGGGTCTGATCAAGCTGATCGGTCTCGAGAACTACCTGCAATCCCACGCCTGATCGCAACTGATACAAAAAAGCCCCTGTCACTGATGAAGTGACAGGGGCTTTTTCATGGCGACTGGTTAAGCCCGATCACGCTCCAGCAGCGGTTTGAGGTAGTAGCCAGTGTGCGATTGCTTCATTTCGGCCACGTCTTCCGGTGTGCCGACGGCAATGATCTGCCCACCCTTGGAACCGCCCTCAGGCCCGAGATCCACCAGCCAATCAGCGGTCTTGATCACGTCCAGGTTGTGCTCGATCACCACTACTGTGTTGCCGTGGTCGCGCAGTCGATGCAGTACGTCGAGCAGTTGCTGAATATCCGCGAAGTGCAGGCCGGTGGTCGGCTCGTCGAGGATGTACAGAGTCTTGCCGGTGTCGCGCTTTGACAGCTCGCGGGACAGCTTGACCCGCTGCGCCTCACCACCGGACAGGGTGGTCGCCGATTGCCCGAGCTTGATGTAGGACAGGCCGACATCCATTAGCGTCTGCAGCTTGCGCGCCAGGGCCGGTACCGCGTCGAAGAACTCACGGGCCTCTTCGATCGTCATCTCGAGCGTTTCGTGGATGCTCTTGCCCTTGTACTTGATCTCCAGCGTCTCACGGTTGTAGCGCTTGCTCTTGCACACATCGCAGGGCACGTAGATGTCCGGCAGGAAGTGCATTTCCACCTTGATCAGGCCATCACCCTGGCAAGCTTCGCAGCGACCGCCCTTCACGTTGAAGGAGAAACGCCCAGGCCCGTAACCGCGGGAGCGGGATTCCGGCACGCCAGCGAACAGCTCGCGAATAGGTGTGAACAAACCGGTGTAGGTCGCCGGGTTGGAGCGAGGTGTGCGGCCGATCGGGCTTTGGTCGATATCGACGACTTTATCCAGATGCTCCAGGCCCTTGATGCTGTCATGAGCGGCAGCTTCAAGCGTTGTTGCGCCGTTCAACGCCGTGGCGCTCAACGGAAAGAGCGTGTTGTTGATCAGCGTCGACTTGCCCGAACCGGAGACCCCGGTCACGCAGGTCAGCAGGCCGATTGGAATGTCCAGATCGACGTTGCGCAAGTTGTTGCCGCGAGCGCCCTTGAGCGACAGCGACAGCTTTTTATTGCGCGGTGTGCGCTTGACCGGCACTTCGATTTTGACCCGGCCCGACAGGTACTTGCCGGTCAGGGAGTCAGGGTGAGCCATAACTTCGGCCGGGGTGCCTTCGGCGACGATATGGCCGCCATGGACGCCGGCGCCCGGGCCGATATCCACCACGTAGTCAGCCAGACGAATCGCATCTTCGTCGTGTTCGACGACAATTACCGTGTTGCCGATGTCGCGCAGGTGCTTGAGGGTGCCAAGCAAGCGGTCGTTATCGCGCTGATGCAGGCCGATTGACGGTTCATCGAGAATGTAGAGAACGCCGACCAGCCCGGCGCCGATCTGGCTCGCCAGACGAATACGCTGGGCTTCGCCACCGGACAGGGTGTCCGCACTGCGATCCAGCGACAGATAATCGAGACCGACGTTGACCAGAAATTGCAGGCGTTCGCGGATCTCCTTGAGGATTTTGTCGGCAATCTCGCCGCGACGCCCGGTGAGTTTCAACCCGCCAAAGTAATCGCAGGCATCGCCGATGGGCAGATTGGTCACCGCCGGCAAGGTTTTCTCACCCACCCATACATGTCGCGCTTCACGGCGCAGGCGGGTGCCGCGGCAATCAGGGCAGGACTGGGTGCTCAGGAACTTGGCCAACTCTTCGCGTACCGACGCCGACTCGGTTTCGCGATAGCGGCGTTCCAGGTTCGGCACGATGCCTTCGAACGGGTGCGAGCGTTTGACGATATCGCCACGGTCGTTCAGGTATTTGAAGTCGACGTTCTGCGAGCCGCTGCCATGCAGGATCTGCTTCTGCTGATCGGCCGGCAGCTCATTGAACGGCACTTCCAGGCTGAACTTGAAGTGGGACGCCAGCGAGCCGAGCATCTGAAAGTAATAGACGTTGCGCCGGTCCCAGCCACGGATCGCGCCTTCGGCAAGCGTCAACTCGCCATTGACCAGTCGCTTGATGTCGAAGAATTGCTTAACACCCAGGCCATCGCAGGTCGGGCAGGCGCCGGCTGGGTTGTTGAAGGAAAACAGCTTCGGCTCGAGCTCGCTGATGGCGTGGCCGCAAATCGGGCAGGCAAAGCGCGCGGAGAAGATCATTTCCTCGCCCGGCTCGTCGTCCATCGGCGCGACCAGGGCGATGCCGTCCGCCAGCTTCAGCGCAGTCTCGAAGGATTCGGCCAGACGCTGTTGCAGGTCCGCACGGACCTTGAAACGGTCGACCACCACATCGATGGTATGTTTTTTCTGCTTGTCGAGCTTGGGCGCTTCGTCCAGCTCATAAAGCTTGCCGTTGATCCGGGCACGGACGAAACCCTGGGCGCGAAGCTCTTCGAAGACCGACAGGTGTTCGCCTTTGCGCTCACGGATCACCGGGGCCAGCAGCATCAGTTTGCTGCCCTCCGGCTGGGCGAGGACCAGGTCAACCATCTGGCTCACGGTTTGCGCTTCCAGCGGAATATCGTGATCCGGGCAACGCGGAATACCCACGCGTGCATACAACAAGCGCAGGTAGTCGTAGATTTCGGTGATGGTGCCGACCGTCGAGCGCGGGTTGTGCGAGGTCGACTTCTGTTCGATGGAAATCGCCGGTGACAGGCCTTCGATGGTGTCGACGTCAGGCTTTTCCATCATCGACAGGAACTGTCGGGCGTAGGCCGACAGCGATTCGACGTAGCGGCGCTGGCCTTCGGCGTATAGCGTGTCAAAGGCCAGGGACGACTTGCCGGAGCCCGACAGGCCGGTGATGACGATCAGCTTGTCCCGTGGCAGGGTCAGGTCGATGTTCTTCAGGTTGTGGGTTCGAGCCCCACGAATCAGGATCTTGTCCAAAGTGGCCTCGCTCGGCGGGCGTCGAAAACATAGGAGTATACGGCCAAATACTGGATGGATGCACACTATCGAATGATGTGTTTGCAGCCTTACATGAAAGGTCTGTCATCTACACGCGGCAAAGCGTCGCGATATACCCCGACAATCGATGGGACTGGTAGAATCGCCGCCGGTTCACATGAGGTTTTTCCATGCACGATCCCCACAGCGAACGCATGAGTGGCAGCGAGACCCGCGCAGCGAGCGGTCTGGCCCTGGTGTTCGCCTTCCGTATGCTTGGCATGTTCATGGTGTTGCCGGTACTGGCGACCTACGGCATGGACCTGGCAGGAGCGACCCCGGCCCTGATCGGGCTGGCCATTGGCGCTTACGGCCTGACCCAGGCGATTTTCCAGATTCCTTTCGGTTTCATTTCCGACCGCATTGGCCGCCGCCCGGTGATTTACCTGGGGTTGATCGTCTTCGCCCTCGGCAGCGTGTTGGCGTCTCAGGCCGATTCGATCTGGGGTGTGATTGCCGGTCGCATCCTGCAAGGCGCCGGTGCAATTTCCGCAGCGGTCATGGCCTTGTTGTCGGACCTGACCCGCGAGCAGCATCGAACCAAGGCCATGGCCATGATCGGCATGACCATCGGTCTGTCGTTTGCCGTTGCCATGGTGGTGGGCCCGTTGCTGACCAGCGCTTTCGGCCTGTCCGGGCTGTTCCTCGCCACGGGCGGCCTGGCGCTGCTAGGCATCGTCATCGTGATGTTCATGGTGCCGCGCTCCACCGGGCCGTTGCAGCATCGTGAATCCGGCGTGGCGCGCCAGGTATTGATCCCGACGCTCAAGCATCCGGATCTGCTGCGCCTGGACCTGGGCATTTTTGTCTTGCACGCGATGCTGATGTCGAGCTTCGTGGCCTTGCCGCTGGCCCTGGTCGAAAAAGCCGGGCTGCCCAAGGAGCAGCATTGGTGGGTGTACCTGACCGCGCTGCTGATTTCATTCTTCGCCATGATCCCGTTCATTATCTATGGCGAGAAGCGACGCAAAATGAAACGAGTTTTGCTAGGCGCCGTCGTGACGCTGTTGCTCACTGAGCTATTCTTCTGGCAGTTCGGCGATAGCTTGCGGGCTCTGGTGATCGGTACGGTGGTGTTCTTCACCGCGTTCAATCTGCTGGAAGCTTCGCTGCCTTCGTTGATCAGCAAGGTTTCACCGGCGGGCGGCAAAGGCACGGCGATGGGGGTTTATTCCACCAGTCAGTTCCTCGGATCGGCACTGGGCGGTATCCTCGGCGGCTGGTTGTTCCAGCATGGCGGTTTGTCGGTTGTCTTCCTGGGATGTGCCGGGCTAGCTGCACTTTGGCTGGTCTTTGCTGTTACCATGCGTGAACCTCCCTATGTAACGAGCCTGCGCTTGCCGTTGTCGCCCGAAGCGATTCGTGAAGCGGGTCTGGTCGAGCGCCTCAAGGCCGTCGTAGGGGTAACAGATGCAGTGATAGTCGCTGATGAAGCGGCCATTTACATCAAATTGGACACCGAACTATTGGATCGCACCACCCTTGAAAGCCTGGTGAACAACCCGGCCGGGGCAGCGTGCGTAGCCTAGGAGAACGTAATGGCCCGTGGGGTTAACAAAGTCATATTGGTCGGCACTTGCGGCCAGGATCCTGAAGTTCGCTACCTGCCGAACGGCAACGCCGTGACCAACCTGAGTCTGGCGACCAGCGAGCAGTGGACCGACAAGCAAACCGGTCAGAAAGTCGAAAAGACCGAGTGGCACCGTGTGTCGATGTTCGGCAAAGTTGCAGAAATCGCTGGCGAGTACCTGCGTAAAGGTTCGCAGGTCTACATCGAAGGCAAACTGCAGACCCGCGAGTGGGAAAAAGACGGCATCAAGCGTTACACCACTGAAATCGTGGTCGACATGCAAGGCACCATGCAATTGCTGGGTGGCCGTCCACAAGGCGACCAGCAAGGTCAGGGCGGCGGTAACAACTACCAGCAATCCGCGCCACGCCAGCAGGCGCCTCGTCCGCAGCAATCGGCACCACAGCAGTCGCGCCCGGCTCCACAGCAGGCCGCACCGCAGCCGGCTCCGGACTTCGACAGCTTTGATGACGATATTCCGTTCTAGGAATCAGCTTCGAGCCAAGCAAAGCCCGGCACTCCCCAGAGGATGCCGGGTTTTTTGTTGGTGCGCCAGGCATGGCGCGTTGCGCGTAAGCGCAACCAGCTTGGCTGTGGTGGCCACGCTGGTGACTTGGAGGTGAAAGTCCTCTACACACCCGGCAAGGGGAAGTGTTAGCCAGAGGCAAGGGTGTCGCGGGTGACTGCGAATCTGAAGGAAGCCCGAGGCAAAATGCTGGCCTGACGAACAGGAAGCGGATAGAGGCGGCGCAGCGGGGTAAGAAGGCAAGCATCTTCAAAGCCCGATACTTGCACGGAACGCTGTGACGTAGATCCGACAGGCATAAGCAGGAAGGTCGCGCGAATTACCCTGGGAGATCTGTATAGCCTGCCATGTGCTACCGGCGTCGCGAGATGACGGGATGGGCGACAGAAGTCAGCAGAGGCCGTAGTAGTTGCTCGACACCGGAGTAACGAAGGGCTGAACCTGCCATGAGTGGATAGTCGGGTGTGATCTCTGTTGGAGCGTAAAGCAGAAACACCGCATAGCGGGGGTCGAGACCATCAGGAGGTAGGAGCCGGAAGCTCCGAGGGCCGGTCTGGGCGCTTAGATACCACAGGCGACACGTCAACGGAACCAAGCTCGCTGACGTTGTATGTCAGTAGGCAGGAACCGCCGTATACGGAACCGTATGTACGGTGGTGTGAGAGGACGGCGGGGGCAACCCCGCCTCCTACTCGATCCCGCATGTTCTCAAGGCCACTGCAATAAGGACAGGAATTCACGGTGATATGATGCCATTTGTCTAAAACTGACACCGGGTTGCCCTATGGATCGCCTGTCTACGTTGCTGTCCCAGTTCGGCGTTCGCGCGAGCCTGTTCTACAGCGGCAAGCTTTGCGGAATGGCCGCTTACGATGGTGCTGACCAGCGCGGACATATCCATCTGTTGCAGGCCGGCACCGTCACGCTGAAAGTGCCTGGCGGCAGCGACGCGCTGATTGACCGCCCCAGCCTGATTTTCCTGCCGCGCCCCAGTCGCCATCAATTGATCGGCGGTGAGCCCGAGGGCGCTCAGCTGTTGTGTGCGTCGCTGGCGTTCGACGGCGGTGCCAGCAATCCCATTTCTGCTTCGCTCCCCGATCTTCTGGTGTTGTCCCTCGATGAACTGCCGCTGCTGGCGGATACGCTGAGATGGTTGTTCAAGGAAGCGGCAGACGGGCACTGCGGCAGGGAGGCGGTGCTTGATCGTTTGTTCGAACTGTTGATCATCCTGCTGTTCCGACACCTGCTCGATCACCATCAGTTGAGCACCGGAATGATGGCCGGGTTGGCGGATGTGCGGCTGTCCCGTTCGTTGATTCAGATGCACGAGGCGCCACACCGGGCGTGGTCAGTTGCGGAGCTGGCGAATGAATCCAACATGTCCCGCGCCGCGTATGCGGTGCATTTTCGCTCGGTGTTAGGGCAGACACCTGCTGACTACTTGTTGAGTTGGCGGATCAGCCTGGCGCAGAAGCGCCTGCGTGAGGGGCGCCCGATTACGCTGATCGCCGATGAGGTTGGTTATGAAAGTCCTTCGGCGCTTGCCCGGGCGTTTCGGCGCAAGACCGGTTGCAGCCCTCGGGACTGGATGAAATCCCTGGGCGGTGAGGGCGCGGAGCGCGGTCGATCGTTGTAGTCAGAAATGGAAAAAGGCCTGAAACATCGAGCTGTTTCAGGCCTTTTTCATCGTGAAGTTGTCAGCTCAAGGCGTTTCCAGCTTGGTCAGGGAATGACCCGCTACGAAGAGGGAGGCGGCGAGCAATCCAAGGTCCTTGAGGAGGAACTGACCCGGTGCAACCGAGATAGCCGGGAAGCCGAGGCCGGGTTCGATCACGCCAGGTGTCGAGAACATGAAGCTCAATGTCGTCACGAACAACCCGGCGGACAAAGCACCTCCAATCAGTGAAAGCTTCGGCGATAGCAGGCGGCCGGCGATCAACACGCCAATCGAGACCTCAAGCACCCCCAGCAGGTTGGAGAACAGGTCGAAGCTGAAGATTTGATACACCCAGCCCAGCAATGGGCTGTTGCTCACCAGTGGAACCAGACCTTCTGCTTCGTAGTGGGTGAATTTCATTCCACCGAACCAGAAGTAGATGACGGCAAGGGCGAAGTAAATGCTGTAGGTCCCAATCGCTGTGGTTTTAACGCCGAGCGATGAAGTTTTCGACACGCTGACAGTGCTGATATTCACAGTGTTCATTGTTCAGGCTTCCAGTGAGTTTGGCTAAAAGTTAAGTGCGTAGGCAACTTGGCAAACCGTTACTGCGGCCCCCGCGGGTGACCTTGGGAGTGACGCCATTGTTGGCGCCGGCCTGATTCTTTTGGGCGCTGGCGGTATTGCGTTCGATGCAGATCGTCCAAACGTGCGAACAAAAAAAGCCCAGGGCTTCAGAGGCGCCGGGCTTTTTCATGGGGAGGATTCTTCTGCCTTTCGGCGGGTTGATCAGCGGCTGGCAGTCAGGAACTCGTCAGTGGAAATAACATTGGCGTAGGCAAAACCCAGGGCCGACATGAACGCTGCATGCACATGGGCCGCTGGAACGTTGGTGCCGTTGAACTCCAGGTCACGGGAGGCACAGGCGTCGTGGATCACAATGACGCTGTAGCCAAGATCGTTGGCGGCGCGGGTGATGCCATCGACGCACATGTGGCTCATGCTGCCGACGACCACCAGTTCCTTGACACCTTGTTCGTCGAGGATCGATTGCAGTTCGGTTTCGCGGAATGAGTTGACGAAGTGCTTGAGTACCACCGGCTCGTTGCCCTGGTTGAGGACTTTGGGGTGCAGCTTGGCGCCTTCGGAGTTTGGGGTGAAAAACGGTGCGTCCGGTGAGGTGAATTCGTGGCGGATGTGCACCACCGAATCACCGGCCTCGCGGAAGGCCTTGAGCAAGCGGACGGCGTTGTCTGCGGCGGCATCGGCACCGACCAGCGGCCACTTGCCTTGGGGGAAGTAGTCGTTCTGGATATCGACTACGATGAGTGCTTGCTTGGCCATGACTGTTTCCTCGATGTGCGGGTTGGGTGTGGAATGAAGTATCGGCCTCACGAGCCTGTTCGAGGATTGGCCGCACCGACAATAGAAGGGGGAAAACTGACAATGGACGCACAACGGGCAATCGCCGAGCTGGGCGTGTTGATCTATCCCGGTGCGCAAATGGCGGCGGTGCATGGGTTGACGGACCTGTTCGGGGTGGCCAACCGGATCGCCGCCGAACATCAGGCCGGGCACTTGCCGTTATTGCGCGTGAGCCATTGGCAGGTCGAGGGCGATCAGCCTCCCGCTCGGGTCTACGACAGCCATCCCGGTGCGGACGGCGCATTGGTGGCGGTGTTGATTCCGCCGTCGATCGGCGGGTTCACTGAGGGCCAGGCACCGCAAGCACTGATACGCTGGCTTCGCGAGCAACATGCCAGTGGCGCGACCCTGGGCGGTGTCTGCGTAGGCTCGATCCTGCTGGCAGAAAGCGGGCTGCTCGACGGCCGTAGCGCCACCACCCACTGGACTTCGGCGAAGACGTTTGCCAAGCATTATCCGGCGATCAAGCTCAAGGCCGACACGCCCATCGTCGACGACGGTGACCTGATCACCACCGCCGGATTGATGGCCTGGTCCGAGTTGGGATTGCGCCTGGTTGATCGCCTGCTGGGGCCGAGCATTGCCACCGGCACCGCGCGTTTTCTGGTGGTCGAGCACAGCGACAGTGCCAGCGAGTGCGGCAGCAATTTCGCGCCGATCCTCAGCCATGGCGATGCGTCGATTCTCAAAGTGCAGCACTGGCTGCAAAGCACCGGCGCCACCGATGTATCGCTGACGACAATGGCTGAGCGGGCAGGGCTGGAAGAGCGCACGTTCCTGCGTCGTTTTCGCGGGGCGACCGGGCTCAAGCCCACGGAATACTGCCAGCATCTGCGGGTCGGCAAGGCGCGGGAAATGCTTGAGTTCACCAACGGCACCATCGATCACATTGCTTGGACGGTGGGCTATCAGGATCCGGGCGCGTTTCGCTCGACGTTCAAGAAAATCACCGGCCTGGCGCCGAGCGATTACCGGACGCGGTTTGGTGTGTCCCCGGTGGCTGCGGCCCGATAACGGTCGCTCCCACAATGGATCTCTACTACGTTCGAAATCGTGCAATTTGCAGGAAGCGCAGTCACCGTCGTGCAGAATAAAGCAGGCGTCCTGCCATCACCGCTCCTGCAACCACCTGATTGGAAAAGCGTTTTCAGACAGACCCGATTGGCCTGATCTCTGCACCCCTCCAGTTACATTCATCTAGCGCTGATTGAAGGGGGACGCATGACCCCAACAAACCGCAAGAAACTGGTGGTCGCCCATTCGGTGCACCCCGACGCGCCGTTGCATGAAGTCGAAACCAATCGCGCGCTGGCCCGCTGGCTGGCGCAAATCCTCGGACTGAAATTTGGCGGCAGCTACGACCCGCAGCAGCATCATGGTCGGGAGCTCTATCTGTTGCCGACCCAGACACTGGTCGGCGCTGATGCCGCCCGACAACTGGGGGTCAAGGGGCCGGACGATTTGTGGGGCGGTTACGTCGAGCATGATTTCATCTGCACCAAAGCCATCAGTCACGGTTTGCTTAATCACAATGCCCATGCACCGCGAGGCTGGGCGCCGCTGTTTTCCGAACGGGTGCGCAGTGTCGTGCTCGATGGCCTCAGCGTGTTTTCCTTCGCGGATGCACGGCCGGCGGCCGAACATTTGCTGTATACCGGCCCGATCCGGCTCAAGCCGATTCACGCCTGCGCCGGACGCGGTCAGGAAGTGATCAAAAGCCTCGACCAGTTCGACGACATCCTCGCCCGGCCCGAGGCAAAAAAACTGTTCAGCGAAGGCGTGGTGCTGGAGCAGGACCTGGACAAGGTCATCACCCACAGCGTCGGCCAGAGTTTCATCGGCAATAAAGTGCTGAGTTACTGCGATGATCAATACTTGACCCAGGACGCCGAGGGCGAAGACGTGTATGGCGGCTCGAACCTGTTGGTGGTGCAGGGCGGCTACGATGATTTATTGAAGCTCGACCTGGCGGATGACGTGCGGTTGGCGATCAAACAGGCTCAGGTATTCGACAGCGCCGCGGATGAAGCCTATCCCGTTTTCTATGCCACGCGGCGTAACTACGACATCGCCCAGGGCCTCGATTACGACGGCAAACAACGCAGCGGTGTACTCGAACAATCCTGGCGCATGGGTGGCGCCAGCAGCGCCGAAGTGGCGGCATTGCAGAGCTTCGTCAACGATCCGCACATGCGTGCGATCCGGGTGTCCTCAGTGGAAACCTACATCGACCAGCCGCTGCCGGCGGACGCCATTGAGGTGTACCGTGGACCCGCGCAAAACAGTGACTTTCTTCTCAAGTACG
The DNA here is from genome assembly GCF_048565165.1 of Pseudomonas sp. NFX224. Lineage (NCBI taxonomy): Bacteria > Pseudomonadati > Pseudomonadota > Gammaproteobacteria > Pseudomonadales > Pseudomonadaceae > Pseudomonas > Pseudomonas sp. NFX224. The sequence goes on from NZ_CP183416.1 coordinate 3,709,642, forward strand.
TAACGGTCAATTCCTATGACGGCTAGAAGTGAAAGCATTCAAATCGACATCGACGATGAGCAGATGAGCGGGACGTTCCTCAGTCCCAAATCGAAAGTCCCCGGCGTGCTGTTCGTGCACGGCTGGGGCGGCAGTCAGGAGCGGGATCTGGAACGGGCCAAAGGCATCGCCGGTCTGGGTTGTGTTTGCCTGACCTTCGACCTGCGCGGGCACACCGGCGGCACCGGTATTCCGTTGACTCGGGTGACCCGCGAAGACAACCTGCGCGACCTGCTGGCGGCCTACGACCGCTTGCTCGCGCACCCGGCGCTCGACACCTCGGCGATTGCCGTGGTCGGCACCAGCTACGGCGGCTACCTGGCCTCGATCCTGACGTCTTTGCGGCCCGTGCGCTGGCTGGCACTGCGGGTGCCGGCGCTGTATCGCGACGATCAGTGGCACACGCCAAAACGCGATCTGGACAAACTCGACCTGCGTGATTACCGCAGCACGCTGGTGCGCGCTGACAGCAACCGTGCGTTGCACGCCTGCTCGGCCTTTACCGGGGATGTGTTGTTGGTTGAATCGGAAACCGATGACTACGTGCCCCACGCGACCATCATGAGTTACCGCGCGGCATGCCAGCAGACGCATTCGTTGACGCACCGGATCATCGACGGTGCCGATCACGCATTGAGTGAGCCGGTTTCACAACAGGCGTACACCTCGATCCTGGTGGACTGGATCACGGAAATGGTGGTGGGTGAGCGGTTGAGCATTATTCAGGCCAAGTGATTTTGTGGTGTCTCACAGGACGCCCAGGCTAGCTCCCACAAGATTCTGTGGGAGTTAGCTAACCTGCTGGCGATAGCACCCTCAAAAACACCGCCAATCACTTGGGTTTCCTGGCAATCCGCAGTGACTTCGCCTTGGCCTCCACCAGCAGATACATCACCAGCGTGATCAACAGCGGCAGCAAAAAATAAATCGCCCGATACGCCAGCAACCCAGCCACCAGACTGCCTCGTGACGCCTCGTGTTGCAGCAGCGCGACGAACACCGCTTCCAGCACACCGAGCCCCGCCGGAATGTGGGTGATGACCCCGGCGATGGCGCTGATCAGTAGAACGCCGAGCACCAGCGGATAATCCAGTTTGCTCGGCAGCAAAGTGAAGATCACCGCCGCCATCAGCGACCAGTTCAGTGCGCCGAGCAACAGTTGCAGGATCGCCATGCGCAGCGACGGTAAATTGATTTCCACCCCGCGAATCGCCCACTCACGGCGCTTGGAAAACTGGCATGCCGCCAGATAACCCGCACTGATCAACAGCAGCAACACACCCACCGCCTGAAGCGCCCCGCTGCTCAGTTTCCAGCCTGGCGGCATCCGGACCAGCCCGCTACTGAACACCACGCCGGCAATCAGCATGTAGCCGAACCAGTTGGTGGCCAGGCTCAAACCGAGGATTTTCGCGATGTTGCCTTTGCTCACCCCGAGCCGCGAATACAGCCGATAACGCATGGCGATGCCGCCGACCCAGGCGCTCAGGTTGAGGTTGAAGGCGTAGCTGATGATCCCCACCGGCAGGATCTGTTTCCACGTCAGGTCCTGGCGGATGTAGGTTCGGCCGATCAGGTCAAAACAGGCGTACACCAGAAAACTCAGCAGGGTCAGGGAGGACGCAATGATCAGCGTGCGCACCTTGAAATCGGCCAGGGTTTCCAGCACTTCGGCCCATTCGATGCGCTGGGCGAACATCGTCAGCAGCACGATCAACGCCAGGAAAAACAGCATCGTCAGCGGTCGTTTCCAGCGGCTCCAGCGTGACTTGGCCGGGTGCTCGGCATGGGGCGCCGCGTGTGCTTCAGTGCGGCTCATGCTCGTCGCTCCCGGTCGGTGAGGTGAACGCTTTCAAGCGCGGTTTGTGCGCCGGCAGCCAACCGGCCCAGGCCGGGAAATGCCGCAGGAAGTGGAACACCAGAAAACCCGTGGTCATGTGCCAGATGCGCCCGCGCGGTGCCTTGTCCACGGACATGACTTTGCAATGGTTATCGCTGAGGTCTTCGAGACGTTCGAACAGCACGCGGTTGAATTCGCGGTCGCGGATCAACACGTTGGCTTCCAGGTTCATCGACAGGCTCAACGGGTCGAGATTGCTCGAGCCGACCGTGCTCCAGTCTTCGTCCACCAACGCGACTTTGCCGTGCAGCGGACGGTCGCAATATTCGTAGATCTTCACCCCGGACTTGAGCAGGTAATCGTAGGTCATGCGCGCGGCGAGTTTGGCCACCAGCATGTCCGGCTGACCTTGCAGAATCAGCCGCACGTCAACGCCACGGCGCGCCGCGTTGCGGATCTCGCGCAGCAGTCGGTAGCCGGGGAAGAAGTAGGCGTTGGCGATCACCACGCGCCGCTTTGCCGAGCGAAGTACCTGCCGGTAAACCTGTTCGATATCGGTCTGGTGATCACCGTTGTCGCGGTGCACCAGACGCACCTGACCTTCGTGGTCACTGACCGCAAGCTCCGAGCGGCGTTGCCGGCGCTGTTGCCACCAGTACTTGGCGCGCACAGGGCGACCGCATTGCAGCAGGGCAAAATGATGAATGTCCGCTACGGTCGGGCCTTGCACCTCCACCGAATAATCCTGCTTGGCCTCGGGGCCGAAGTCCGCCAGATGGTCGGCCGAAAAATTGATCCCGCCGATGAACGCGACAGTCCCGTCCACCACCACGATCTTGCGGTGCAGGCGCCGGAACCAGTTGGTACGGATGCCCAGGCGTTTGGGGGCCGGGTCGAATATTTGCAGGTGCACCCCGGCAGCGCTGAGGGCGGTGAGATAACCGGTGCTCAGTTCGCCGCAGCCAAATCCGTCGAGGCTGGCGGTGACGCGCACGCCCCGTTGAGCGGCGTCGATGAGCACAGTCTTCAGTTCTTCGCCAACCTTGTCTTCGAACACGATGAAGGTTTCCAGGAGGATCTCGGTCTTGGCCTGGCGCATGGCCTCGAACACCCTTGGGAAATAGGCCTCGCCGTTTTCCAACAACTCGACACGGTTGTTGCCTTGCCAGCGGTACTCGACGTCGACCGCTGCGGGTTCGCTCATCGGTGGCGCGGCAATCGGATCCATGCGGGCTTTTTCCATCGGTGAAGCGCTCATAGCTCGATCTCCACCGACAGCGGTGCGTGGTCGGAAAGGTGTGACCAGGGCCGGGTGGTCAGCACTTGCGGCTGACTGGCCTTGAGGTTGCGCACGTAGATGCGATCCAGGCGCAGCGCCGGCAAGCGGGCGGGAAAACTGCGCGCCGGTTTGCCGTGATGCTCGGCGAATACCTCGCGCAAACCGCTGGGTTTGAGCAGGGCATCGGCCCGCTGGCGCCAGTCGTTGAAGTCCCCGGCGACGATCACCGGTGCATCGCCCGGCAACTCTTCCAGTCGACGGGTGAGCAGCTTCAGTTGTGCATAGCGGTGGGTTTCGCGCAGGCCGAGGTGGACGCAAATCGCATGCACCTCTGGACCTTCGCCGGGCAGGCGCAAGACGCAGTGCAGGATGCCGCGATTCTCGTGGCCGCTGATGGACACGTCGAGGTTGTCGTGGCGCACGATCTGGAATTTCGACAGCAACGCATTGCCGTGATCGCCCGCCGGATACACCGCGTTGCGCCCATAAGCAAACTGCGGCCACAGGGTGTCGGCGAGGAATTCGTATTGCGGCATCGCCGGCCAATTGGTGTAGCGCTTGGGATGCTGTTCGTGAGTGCCGTGCACTTCCTGCAAAAACACCACATCGGCGCAGACACTGCGCACCGCTTCGCGCAATTCCGGCAGGATGAAACGCCGGTTCAGCGCGGTGAACCCCTTGTGAGTGTTGACTGTCAGCACCGTGAAGCGATGCACCGTGGTCACGATAGACGCCTGCTCGTCCGTGACGCCGACCGGCTCGGGAATGCTCATGGCAGCGCTCCTTCAGCAACGGGTTTGCCGGGGGCGGTGAGCAGGTCTTTGTCGAGATCGAAACGCTCCAGCCGCGTGGCATCGAAAGGCGCGCGGACTTTGATGTCGTTATCGAAATAGCAGAACACTTCGCGGGCGTAGCGCTCCGGCCGTTGCTGGGCGTAAAACGATCCATTGATTTCGATGCTGTTGACCGCCCGCGACGCGAATTGCAACTCGCGTTTGCGGGGCAAGCCCTTTGGGTAGAAATCCCCCCGCCAGGGTGTGTAGCGCCAACCTGAAATTCCGATGTGAATCGCCGCCATGTCGCCTCCCGTTCGAGTGCCCCATCCTTTTGCTGACTGCGGGGCGGCGACGAAAGTTTCGGTGGAGCTACGGACGGTAAATCTGATGACTGTAGGAGGTTATTGGCTAGCGACGATTCGGGTGGAGCTTTCGGCATACACCGGGCCGAGGCGATCCAGGCGCCCGCTCCACGCCGTCAATGCCAGCGCCACCGGCAATGCCGAGGTTGAACGCGGCGATGTTCAGGCCGGACGCAACGTCCACCGCATGCGGCGTGTGATGTTCGGCCTGACGCACCACATAAACCTGCAACCCCGGCACGTTGCCGAACGCCACGGCGCCCCAGACCAGCACGGTAGCCAGCGCCAACCATGGATTGCCGGCGGTGAAGGTCAGCACGAACAGCACGGCGGCGAGCAGGGCGAAGATGATTTTCAGGGCGCTGATCGGGCCGCGCTTGTCCGCCAGTTTGCCACCCCAGATGTTGCCGACGGCCACCGAGATGCCGGGGTTTGGGTTGTGCGGAAAAATACCGGGATGAGCATTTGATATTTGTCTTGAACGCAAAGATTGCCGGGCAGATGTGGGTCACAGCCCGTGGGTGCATTTCGCGCAGACTTATCCACAACAGGTTTTGATGCCGCGGCATTCGGAGCCGCCTCAGAATGGAACCGGAGCATTCGGCGGTGTTAATGCCGGAGCGGTCGCGGCCTCAATAGGTTTGCTCGCGAGCATCAATGCCGGATCAGTTTATTGCGCACTTCCACACTGGCCTGCTGATCCAACTCCGACCAAAAAACCGGCTTGCCCGCCATCTCGGCAGCCACCGGCAACCCATCCCGAAACACCAGCCGGTTGCTCGCCAACGCTGGCACTTTCGCACCGGGCAAAAGGGTGCCCGCCAGGTTCAACGGATCAACTCCGCACACCGCAATCAAACTGCCGTCATGTGGCCGGCGCCGAACTTCGCGCAGCAGCGGAATTGCCTCAGGCAACGCAAATTGCTCACCCGCCAACCCGCTGACAAACCGCCCGCCACGAATCTCACCACGTGCTTCCAGACGATGGAAAGTGCGCAACAATTCGCGCCAACTCGGCAGCCAATCCGCCTCACGCTCCAGCATTCGCCAGAACACCACGCCGTAGCGGCGCAACAAGGACATGGCGATGTGTTCCAGGGTGTCGGTGGGTGTCGGTGCCGGACGCGCGTTATCCACAACCGGCGCGACGGGACCACGCCTGAGTAGCGCCCAACGCCCGGCGTCATCCATACCGCCGACAAACGCCCCGCGCCCACGACGACTGCTGCGGTTCTGGCGTTTGCTGGCCGGGGTAATCAACGCCCGCAGGCCGGCGAAGCTGTCAGCGTTCACCAGCCCGGCGCCCACCAGTTCCTGCAAGGCGATTTCCAGTTCCGAGCGCAGCAGATGGGCTTCGTGAATCAGCTCATCAAAAAACAACGCGCCGTGCTGGCTCAGGGCGGCGTGGACCTTTTGCGTTTTCGGCGACAGTTCGCTGACCGGCGTCTGCTCGGTCAATTCGCTCCAGAGTGCAACTCGATTGCGCGGCAACAACACGACCGGCGTGCTGCGCAGGGCCGTGCTGGCGCTTTTGTTGTGCGCGGTGAGCCGGGTCCAGACCAGTTTGCCGCTGCGGCACAACTCATCGAGCCAGGTTGCCGAATAGTCCTTGATGCGCGCCGGGAGAATGTCACTGTCCCAGGCTGACGCGGCGGCGGGGTAGCCTTCGAATTGAGCGATGATCGCCGGCAACACCGCGTTACCCTGACCTTGGGTGGCGCTGGACAGATGTTGCCAGTCGAACAAAAACCGCATGAAATCCTGCAACGCCACCGGCTCGATTTCCCGTCGCAATCTCTTGACCGTGTAGCGGTGAATCCGCGCGAGCAGATGCCGCTCGCACCATTCTTCTTCGGCGCAGCCCGGGGTGAACCGGCCGCGCAGCACGTAGCCTTCGCGCTCCAATTGCGCCAAGGCTTGGGTGATTTGAGTCGGCGGTAATCCGAGCGGTTCGGCAATCGCCTGCAACGGCAATGGACCAAAAGCGCTGAGCCGTGCACGGATCACTTCCAGCACGGCGTCGTCCCCATCCCAAGGTTCGTCAAAACCCGGCAGTGCTTCCAGTTTCGGCCACAAAGCGGCCTGTGGATAAATCGCCAACAGGCAGCTCAGCCGTTCCCGTGCCAGCCACAGGGAATGATCGATCAGGCAGGCGCGGCCGCTGTCAGCCAAGGCATTCAGCCAGTCGACCCAGTCCGGATTACCTCGGGCTTCGGTGTCGGTGACGCACGCCAAGCTCATCAGCGCCTCGTGCATTTCATCGACATTGCCGGGCGTTGGCCAGGCTTCTTCGCGCACGGCGGCAATCGCCTCGGCGTCTAGCGCGCCGAGGTCGTCAGTGGATTGCGGATCGCTCCAGCGTCGATTGAGCACCGCTTGCGTGCGGCGTTCCTCCAGCGGCGCATCGTCGAGAAAGGTGTAGGGACGGGCACTGAGAATTTCGGCGGCCAGCGGTGAGGGCGCCGGCAAGTCGCGGCTGATCAGACGCATCTCACCGCGCTCCATGCGCCGTAACAACGCCAGCCAGCCTTCGGTGTCCATGGCTTCGTGCAGGCAATCGTCGAGGGTTTGTTCAACCAGCGGATGGTCAGGGATTTCCCGTTCGCCGACGAGGTTTTCCACGCAGGCGATCTGATCGGGAAACACACTGGCGATCAGGTCTTCACTTTTCATCCGCTGGATCTGCGGCGGCACTTTGCGCCCGCCGCTGTAGCGCGGCAGCGCCAGGGCCACCCCGGCATTCCAGCGCCAGCGCACGCCGAACAATGGCGCATCGAGCACCGCCTGGATCAGCGTGTGCTCGGCACTGTTGCTGTGCAGATAGCGCCAGACATCATCGAGCTCAAAGCTGTGGCTGGTGGACAGTGAAAGTACGATGGCGTCTTCGCTGGCGGCGGCCTGCAATTCGAAGTTGAAGGTGCGGCAGAAACGCTTGCGCAGGGCCAGGCCCCAAGCGCGATTGATGCGGCTGCCGAACGGGCTATGGATGATCAGTTGTGTGCCGCCGGACTCGTCGAAAAACCGCTCCATCAGCAGCGTATCCTGTGACGGCAGGGCGCCGAGGGTCTGGCGCGCAGGAGCGAGGTATTCCACCAGTTGCTCGGCGCTGGCGAGGTTCAGGCCAAGGGTTTCGGTCAGCCAGTCGAGGCTCGGCTGCAAGTTGCCCGGCGCAGCGCCCAGCAACTCATCGAGATGCGCTTGCAGGCGGGCCACGGCCAACGACAATTCGGCACTGCGCCCCGGTGCTTCGCCGAGCCAGAACGGAATCGTCGGCGGTTGGCCCTGGGCATCTTCGACTCGCACCTTGCCGGTTTCCACCCGCAGGATTCGATAGGACGTGTTGCCCAACTGGAAGACATCCCCGGCGATGCTTTCCACTGCAAAGTCTTCGTTGACGCTGCCGATGTTCAGTGCCTGAGGTTCCAGCAAAACGCTGTAGTCGGCGTTGTCCGGAATGGTCCCGCCGCTGGTCACCGCCGTCAGTTTCGCGCCACGGCGCCCGCGCAGGCTGCGGGTCACGGCGTCGCGGTGCAGGTAGGCGCTGCGGATGCCCTGGCGCCCGTTGTAGCCTTCGGCGAGCATCTGCAGCAACGCTTGATAGTGCTTTTCGTCGAGTTCGGCGTAGGACGAGGCGCGGCGCAGCATGTCCAGCAACGCTTGCTCCTGCCATTCCTGGCAGCTGACTTCGGCGATGATTTGCTGCGCCAGAACGTCCAGCGGTGCCACGGGGATCAACAAAGTGTCGAGTTCACCGCGCCGTACGCAGTCGAGCAGGGCGGCGCATTCGATCAGGTCATCGCGAGTGGTGGCGAACAAGCGTCCCTTGGGTGTGCCGCCGACCTGGTGTCCGGAGCGGCCGACCCGCTGCAGGAACCCGGAAATCGAACGCGGCGAGGCGATCTGGCACACCAGGTCGACATCGCCAATGTCGATGCCCAGTTCCAGCGAGGCTGTGGCGATCAACACTTGCAAGTCGCCGCGCTTGAGCCGCTGCTCGGCGTCGAGGCGAAATTCCTTGGCCAGGCTGCCGTGGTGCGCGGCTACCGCGTCTTTACCGAGGCGTTCGCTCAAGTGTCGGCTCAAGCGTTCGGCAAGACGGCGGGTGTTGACGAAAATCAGCGTGGTGCGATGTTCGCGGGCGAGGGCGGCGAGGCGGTCGTAGACCCGCTCCCAGACATCGTTGGCCATTACCGCCGAGAGCGGCACGGGCGGCACTTCGATACCCAGGTCGCGGGGGCGGGCATGGCCGATGTCGACGATGTCACAGGAGCGGTCGCGGCCCACCAGAAAACGCGAGACCGCTTCGATGGGTTTCTGCGTGGCCGACAGGCCGATACGCACCAGCGGCTCGGTGCACAACGCCTGCAAGCGTTCGAGGCTCAGGGCCAGGTGACTGCCGCGTTTGCTGGCGGCGATGGCGTGGATTTCGTCGACGATCACCGTGCGCGTGGTGCCGAGCATTTGTCGGCCGGAGTCGGAGCCGAGCAGCACGTAGAGTGATTCCGGAGTGGTGACCAGAATGTGCGGCGCAACCTTGCGCATCGCCGAGCGGTCTTTTTGTGGTGTATCGCCAGTGCGCACCGCCGTGGTGATCTGCAATTCGGGCAGGCCCATCACGCGCAACTGTTCGGTGATGCCGGCGAGCGGGGTTTGCAGGTTGATGCGGATGTCGTTGGACAGCGCCTTGAGCGGCGAGACGTAGACCACCAGGGTTTCGTTCGGCAGTCCGTCGGCGCTGTCGAGGCCCCGGTGCACCAAGTCGTCGATCACCGCGAGGAATGCGGTGAGGGTCTTGCCGGAACCTGTGGGCGCAGCGACCAGCGTCGACCGGCGCAGGCGGATCAACGGCCACGCCCGGGCCTGGGCGGCGGTGACCGCGGGGAAGGTGTGGCTGAACCAGGCGCTGACGGCGGGGTGGAAGCCGTCCAGCGCACTGTCTGCGGGGATGGGCAGGTTCATGCAGTGATTTATGCGGCCAGAACAGCCCGTTTGCAAGCCATACACCGACATGTAGCAGGTGCCGAAGGCTGCGTTCGTCTGCGCAGCAGGCGTAAAATCAGAGTACGCGACTCATCTGCAGCACCGGTCGGGCCGGAGGGCGACCGCTTCGTGCTCGAACGCCGCCTTCGGCAGCTGCTACAGGGGCAGGGTGTAGTTTATAAGTGACGGTTGCGCACTAAACCCGCAAAATGCAACGATTCCGGCAACTATCAACGGTATCGCCTGCGGGTGATGTCGATAAAGCCATCGTTCCAATCAGACTGGGCCTGCTGACTCTATGCGAATGCGCCTTATGTTACTGGGCGGCGGAAATGCCCTTGGGCAGGCGCTGATTCGCCTCGGTGCGGAGGAAGACATCGGTTTCCTCGCCCCCCGCCCGCCGCAAGACGGCTGGGATGCCGCGAGCCTGACGCAACTGCTCGACGACACCCGTCCGGACGCGTTGATCAACCTCGCCTACTACTTCGACTGGTTCCAGGCCGAAGCGGTCAGCGAACAGCGTCTGGCCGGGCAGGAACGCGCGGTCGAGCGTCTGGCCGAACTGTGCCAGCACCACAACATCGTTCTGTTGCAGCCTTCGAGTTACCGTGTGTTCGACGGCTCCCGCGCCACCGCCTACAGCGAAAAAGACGAGCCGGTGCCTCTGGGCCAGCGCGGTCAGGCCTTGTGGCGGATCGAGCAGAGCGTGCGCGCCACTTGCCCGCAGCACGTACTGCTGCGCTTCGGCTGGCTGCTCGACGACAGCCCCGACGGCACCCTCGGGCGTTTCCTCGGTCGGGCTGAGGAGCCTGAAGAACTGCTGATGGCCGACGATCGCCGGGGCAATCCGACGCCGGTGGACGACGCCGCCCGGGTGATTATCTCGGTGCTCAAGCAACTCGATTGCGCGGCGCCGCTGTGGGGCACCTACCACTACGCCGGGCATGAGGCGACCACGCCGCTGGCGCTGGGGCAGGCGATCCTCACCGAAGCGCGGGCCCTGCATCCGCTGGCCATCGAAGCGCCGACCGCCCAGGCTCACGCCGCGCGACCGGACGCCGCCGAAGAGCCGCAACACGCGGTGCTGGCCTGCAAGAAAATCCTTCACACCTTCGGGATCAAGCCACGCGCCTGGCGTGCTGCGCTCCCGGCTTTACTGGACAGGTTCTATCGCCATGGCTGACGGCCCCGTTCTGATCACCGGCGGCGCCGGTTTCATTGGCTCGCACCTGACTGACGCCTTGCTCGCCAAAGGCCATTCGGTACGGATTCTCGATGATCTGTCCACCGGCAAGCGCAACAACCTGCCGCTGGATAATCCCAAGGTTGAGCTGATTGTCGGCGACGTCGCCGATGCCGCGCTGGTGGCACGGGCCATGGCCGGTTGCAGCGCCGTGGCGCACCTGGCGGCAGTCGCCTCGGTGCAGGCTTCGGTGGATGATCCGGTGAAGACGCACCAGAGCAACTTCATCGGCACGCTGAATGTCTGCGAAGCCATGCGTCAGGCCGGCGTGAAGCGAGTGCTGTTTGCTTCCAGTGCCGCGGTGTATGGCAACAACGGCGAAGGCGAGTCGATCGATGAAGACACACCCAAGGCACCGTTGACGCCCTACGCATCGGACAAGTTGTCGAGCGAGCATTACTTCGATTTCTACCGGCGCGAGCATGGGCTGGAACCGGTGATTTTCCGCTTCTTCAACATCTTCGGCCCGCGTCAGGATCCGTCCTCGCCGTACTCCGGCGTGATCAGTATTTTCAGCGAGCGCGCGCAAAAAGGCCTGCCGATCACCGTGTTTGGTGACGGTGAGCAGACGCGGGATTTTCTCTACGTCGAGGATCTGGTCGAGTTGCTGGTGCAAGCCTTCGATAAACCGCAGGTTGATGTCGGCGCGGTCAACGTCGGCTGGAATCAGGCGACCAGTCTCAAGCAATTACTGGCGGCGCTTGAGGAAGTAGTCGGTGAGTTGCCACCCGTGAGTTACGGCCCGGCGCGCTCCGGTGACATTCGTCATTCACGGGCCAACAACCGGCGATTGCTGGAACGCTTCACAGCGCCCGCGCAGACGCCGATGAGCGTTGGCCTGGCGCGATTGCTGGGACGATAGAAAAAGGCGCCTGTCGCAGGCGCCTTTTTTGTTGCTGATCGTTCCCTCGCAGAGCCTGGGAACGATCCATTCACCACCACGTGAATCCTCAGAACTTGTAACCCAAGCCAACCATGTAGATGAACGGATCGACGTCCACGTTCACCCGTGCCCGAGTGCCGGGTGCCACGGCATTGTTTTCAACAGTGGCGCGGGTGTCGATGTCGATGTAACGCACCTGGGCGTTGATCATCACGCGATCAGTCAGCATGTAGTCGGCGCCGACCTGCCAGGCCATGCCCCAGGAGTTCTTCGCCTTGAAGTTGCTGAAACCGTTGGCGCTGGCTTCGCTGCCGACGTGTTCATCGTAGATCCAGGTGTAGTTGATACCGGCGCCCACGTACGGTTGGAAGTCAGACTTCGCGTCCAGCGGGTAATACACGACGCTCAGGGTTGGCGGCAGGTGTTTCAGGGAACCGAGTTTGCCGTTGGCCGCGCTCAGGGCAGTGCCCTTGAGTTTCACGTCATGCTCGAACGGCGTGGCCGCGAGCAGTTCGATACCCCAGTTGTTGGTGAGCATGTAGGCGAAGTTGAGGCCCAGCTGTGTGTCGCTGCTCATGGTCGCCTTGCCACCCAGATCGGCGCCGCTCAGCGGGCCTTGATCGACCTTGACGGTGGAGCTGTCGGCTTTCGGGTTGACGGTGATCGCGCCGGCACGAAGGATGATGTCACCGGCCTCGTGGGCGTGGGCGAGCGGGGCTGCGAGCGCGAGCGCTACCAGCGAGGCACCGAGCAATGACTTGTTCATGGGGGCTCCAAAGGACGTTAAAAATTTTCGATGTCCAATGGTAAGCCGGCTAACTATTTGCTCTTTTGACGCAGCTCAATGAAAGTGGAATGAGGTGGTGTTTATGGCGTTTCTGAATGCCTCATCGCTTGCAGGCTAGCGGTCATCCCTCTGTAAAATGTTCACTCGGGCAATTCGTACAGATAAATCTTCTCCGCCTCCATCTGGTACCCGGCATCCGCCAACTCGCTGGTCGACGCTTTGACTTGCATCGCACCTTCGATCCAGTACGGCTGATACAACTCGTCGAGCTTCACGCCGACTTCGCTTTTGACATGCACGATCTGGTTCGACGGCGGTGGTGGCACATGGATGCAGGCGCCGAAATACGGCACCAGTAGAAAGTCCGTGGTGCGACCTTCTTCACTCACTTCCAGCGGTACGATGTAGCCCGGCAAGCGAATGTTCTGGCCGTCGAGGGCCTTGACCACCGGCGCGTTGGGCATGTCTTGCCTGGCTGCCGGCGCCGATTCGGCGGACAGCGCATCGCCCATCTTCGACAAGTCATGCAGCGGCGTCATGTTCGGCACTTCCGGTGCGGCATCGGGCGGGATCATTTCCGACCAGGTCAGCTCTTTCGGCTCGGCCGCCCACAGCGGCAGGGCGACCAGCATCAACAGCGCAAAAACAGCGCGGGGCATTTTCAAGCTCCTCATAAACGGATCGACAGGCCATCGGCCAAGGATTGGCGATAGGCGCGCCAGGCCGGCACGCTGCCCATCAGCAGCGCGGCGATCAGGATGCCACCGAGCAGCGTCCATTCATATTCGCTGGGCCAGGCCAGCGGCAGGAACAGGCCGTAATTGGCTTGTACGTAACCCTGGGCTGCGGCGATGCCCACGTAAAGCAGCGCTACGCCGGCAACCACGCCGGCCAGCGCCAAGGCAAACGCCTCCAGCACCAGCAACGTCGCGACATGCCACGGACGTGCGCCAACCGAGCGCAAAATCGCCATCTCGCGGCGGCGTTCATTGAGGCTGGTGAGAATCGCCGTGAGCATGCCGATCAAACCGGTCAGCACCACAAACAGCGAGACCACGAACAAGGCTTTTTCTGCGGTGCTCATCAAACTCCACAACTCTTGCAGCGCCACGCCAGGGAGGATCGCCAGCATCGGTTCGCCACGGAATTCGTTGATTTCGCGTTGCAGGGCAAACGTTGAAATCTTGCTGTTGAGGCCGAGCATGAACGCAGTGATCGCTTGCGGCGTCAGGTCCATGTTGCGCGCCTGATCGGCGCTGATCCGCCCATTGCCCCGGGCCGGTACACCGTTGTGCCAATCGATGTGAATCGCTTCCATGCCGCCGAGGCTGATGTGCAGCGTGCGGTCCACAGGCGTGCCGGTGCGCTTGAGAATGCCGACCACGGTGAATGGCTTGTCGTCGTGCTTGACCAGGCTGATCGCCGCCACGCCGTGGGCGAGCACCAGTTTGTCGCCGAGTTTGTACTTCAACGCATCCGCGACTTCAGCCCCAAGTACCACTTCGAACGGATCGGTGGCGAAGGCGCGACCATCGGCCAGTTCCAGGTGTTGCTGACGACCGTACTGGTAATGCTCGAAGTAGGCCACGGTGGTGCCCATCACCCGATAGCCGCGATGGGAGTCGCCCAGAGAAATCGGGATCGCCCATTTCACTTTCGGGTTGCTGGCGAAGTGTTCGAAGCTGTCCCAGCGGATGTTGTTGGTGGCGTTGCCGATGCGGAACACCGAGTACAGCAACAGGTTTACCGAGCCGGAGCGTGCGCCGACGATCAAGTCGGTGCCGCTGATGGTGCTGGCGAAACTGGCTTTGGCTTCGGTGCGCACGCGCTCCACGGCCAGCAGCAGGCACACCGACAGGGCGATGGCGAACGCGGTGAGGATCGCGGTGAAGCGGCGGTTAGCCAGGCTGGCCATGGCTAGACGAAACAAATACATCTCAGACCTCGGACGGGGTGGCGGCGCGATTGAGTTCGGCCAGCGACAGATTGCGATCGAACAGCGGCGCCAGGCTCTGGTCATGGCTGACGAACAACAGGCTCGCCCCGGCTTCGCGGCACTCGGTGAACAGCAGGCGAATGAAGTTTTCCCGGGCGTCGTAATCGAGGGCCGATGTTGGCTCGTCAGCGATCACCAGCTCCGGCTGACCAATCAGCGCACGTGCAGCGGCCACTCGTTGTTGCTGGCCGATGGACAGCGAGTCGGCACGGCGACCGAGCATGTTTTCATCCTTCAAACCCAAGTGGGCGAGCAAGGTGGCGGCGGCTTTGTCGACGCTGCCGTGGTGCTGTTTTGCCCGTGCGGCGCGCAGTGTCGAGAAGTGACAGGGCAGTTCGACGTTCTCGCGCACCGACAGAAACGGCAGCAGGTTGAACTGCTGGAAGATGTAGCCGGTATGGTCGACGCGAAAGTGATCGCGGGCGCCGGCCGAGAGTTCGGTCAGCTCCTGGCCGAGCAGGCGGATGCTGCCGCGATCAGGTTTCTGCACGCCGCCGAGCAAGCCGAGCAGGGTGGTCTTGCCACTGCCGCTAGGGCCTTTGAGGAATAGGGTTTCTCCCGGTTCCAGGCGAAACGCCGGGATGTCCAGCAGCGGAGGGTGACCGGGCCAGCTGAAGCCCAGGTCGGACAGTTCGATGAGTGCTTGGGTCATGTAAAACCGGTCAGGTTGTTGGCGAACTCCTGTAGGAGCGAGCCTGCTCGCGAAGGAGTGTCAGACACTTTGATGTCGACTGATACACCATCGCGAGCAGGCTCGCTCCTACAAGGGGGCTTCAGTGAATTCAGAATTTCAGGCTGGCAGCCTTGGCCGTGACTTCAACCCCTTGCTGCCCGCTAGGGCCGATCAGTTGTAGCTGAATTTTCTGGGTGGCCGGGAAGGTGTTGAATATGTTCGCCAGATCCAAAGTATTCAGCGCGCCCGGCGTGGCGCAGGTGAATTGGTAATGAGCGTGGATTTCACTGTGTTCGTGGTGATGCTCATCCTTGGCGTCTTCATCGTGATCATCATCGGCTTCCGGTTTATCGCCGAACAACGGGCTTTCCAGTTCCTGACTCGCGACCACGCAACCGGCGGCTTTCGGTAGGTTGAACAGAGTCAGCGGTTTCTCCAACTGGACGCGGGCGGCGGCGACTTTGGCTTTATCGGCATCGCTGGCAGCGGCGTGTTCGAAGCCCACCAGGTTCATCGCTGGGCTTTCCAGCTCCAGCGCCAGGGTCTGGCCGTCCAGTGCCGCGTTCAAGCGGCCGACACCGTGTTCATGGGCGCCGAGGCTGCCGTGCTCATGGTCGTGGTCATGTTCGTCGGCCGCATGGGCGACAGCCAGCGGCAACAAGGCAAACGGCAAAGCGAGCAGCAGACGACGCATGGCGAGTCTCCGAATGGTTAAATGAAGAATTTGTTATGTAATCTTATAACGTAAGTGCGGAGAGTTTGACTGGCTGCTTGGCGTTGCACAAGTCCCATGGGAGCATGCAAGCGAAGAAATGTGCGGGAGCAGACTCATGTTGCGAATTCGCGGAAGCATCGGCGACTGGCCGGTGGATTTGACGCTGGAAATGGATGACGCCGATTGGGCCAGGCTGGGCGCGCAGTTGCAGGTTGAGAAAACCGAAGTCAGTGCGCCGACGGCAAAACCGTTGAACCAGGATGATTCGCTGTGGCAGGTCGCCAGGGATTTGCTGCGCAAGGCCGGGCAGTTGAGCGGACCTGATCTGCTCGATCAACTGGAAGGGCTGACCGGCAGCGCGGCGGCGGGCAAGCGCCTGTTGGTGCGCCTGCGCCACAGCCCGGATGTGAAGGTGGAAAGCGGCGCCGATACGCCGATTTACCGCTGGATCGTGTAAACGGCAAAAAATCGCAGCCTGCTGTAGCTCCTACATGGAAATGCGTTCCTGTGTACGAGTTGCAGCAGGCTGCGATCTTTTGATTTTCAGTACAGCGCTGCAAACAACTTGCGACGATACGTGCTCACCAACGGGTGGTCATTGCCCAGCAGTTCGAACACTTGTAGCAAGGTCTTGTGCGGCAGGCCTTCGCTGTAGCTGCGGTTGCGGGTGAACAACTTGAGCAGGGCGTCCAGCGCCGCCTCGTACTGCTGGCGGGCCAGTTGCTGAATCGCCAGTTGATAGACCGCTTCGTCGTCCTGCGGGTCTTTCGCCAGTCGCGCTTTCAAATCGGCAGCGTCCGGCAGGTCCCGCGCCAACCCGAGGAATTTGATCTGCGCCTTGGCACCGGCCAACGCAGCCTTGTGCTCATCGCTTTTAACCGAGTCGAGCACGGCTTGCGCGTCGCTCAGTTCACCGCGTTCAGTGAGGCAACGCGCATAGAGGATCAGCGCTTTGGCGTTGGTGTTGTCTTCGCCCAGGATCACTTTGAGTTGCGCTTCGGCGTCGGCAAAGCGGCTGTCGTCAAACAATGCCTGAGCCTGTTCGAACGGATCGGCAGCGGCCGGTGGCGGCATTTGCACATGCGGCTCAAGCAAGGCACGCACGGCGGATTCCGGTTGTGCACCGGCAAATCCATCAACCGGCTGACCGTCCTTGAACAGCACCACGGTCGGCAGGCTGCGAATACCGAAGCGGGCGACGATATCCTGCTCGATGTCGCAGTTGACCTTGGCCAGCAGCAACTCGCCCTGATAGCTTTCGGCAATGGTCTGCAGCATTGGCATCAGCACTTTGCACGGTGCGCACCATTCGGCCCAGAAATCCACCAGCACCGGTTTGTGGAAAGAGTTCTCGATCACAGATTGCTCGAAATCGGCAGTCGTGGCGTCGAAGATGTACGGCGTTTGCTGACTCATGGGGTATCTCGTAAAAGCGTGAATGGGGCAACTATACGGTCAGGCGCGGGCAGCGTGGTAGAGGCTCACATGCCGAAACTCTTCGGGCTCGGCCAGATCCGGCAGGGTCATGGCTTCGAGCATTTCGATGCGCCGGTACAGTGGATGACGGAAATCGCGCACCCGTGAGTCCGCCACCAGCGCTTCCCGGCCGCGGCTGAGAAACTCATCGAGCAGCGGTAGATTTGCCCGGTCGTACAGCACATCGGCCACCAGGATCAGATCGAAGCGATCAGCCTCGGCGAAAAAGTCCGTCGAATAACTGAGTTGTACGTCATTGAGTTCGGCATTCGCCCGACAGGCGGCAATCGCCAACGGGTCGAGGTCGCAGGCCACCACCTCCAGCGCCCCGGCCTTCACGGCAGCAATTCCTGCCACGCCGGAACCGGCGCCGAAATCCAGCACTCGTTTGCCTTCGACCCAATGCCGGTTTTCGGCGAGATAACGGGCCACGGCCAAACCGCTGGCCCAGCAGAAACTCCAGTACGGCGGCTCGTGCAGGATGCGCCGGGTTTCTTCCGGGCTGAAGGCACGGGCCATGTTGTCGCCGTCGATCAGCCACAACTTCAGATCGGTCTCCGGCAATGGGCAAGCAACCAGTCGCGCATCGCCGAGCAGTTCCCCCAAGGCCTGTTGCAGGTCGAGCGGTGCACTCATGGGGCTTTGACGAATTGCAACTGGCCCAGCGTTTGGGTCGTTGCCTGGGTAATCAGTTGCGACGGCAGATGCAGGATCAACTGGCCGGACTGGCTGGCGCGGCCACGCAGTTCAACGCGGGCGCCGGCCGGGAAAGCCTCCGGGTTGAAACGCAGGTGAAACGGCAACACCTGATTGGTGCCGATCAGGCTCGAACTGGCGAGCAGTTGTTGCGGGCGGTCCTTTTCATCGATCACCAGCAAGGCCAGTTCGACTTCGGCACCGGCCGGCACACCTTGCAGGGTGCCGCTCAATTCACGCTGATACGCGGGCAGCGGGCCGAGGTTGGTCGACTCCCTGGCTTTTTTCTGCGCCTGCTCTGGCGCGGGGCCGGGCGTCGGCGGCTGGGGTGCATCGCTGCTGCAGGCCACCAGCAGGCTGAACACACTGAGCAAAACGAGCGGTCGTAACGACATTGGCAGCTCCGTAAACATGAAATCCATGGATCGACAGATCATGCTCGTCTGTATACCGCAAACCCTATGGCTTGTCTTGCCACCGGGATGCGCTACCATGGCCCTCCCTTTTTTTGTTGCCTGCCACCATGCACTGTCCCTTCTGCGGTGCCAACGACACCAAGGTCATCGACTCGCGTCTGGTCGCCGAGGGCGAACAGGTGCGCCGCCGGCGCGAATGCCTGGCCTGCGGCGAGCGCTTCACGACGTTCGAGACGGCTGAGCTGGTGTTGCCGCGCCTGATCAAAACCGACGGCAGTCGCCAGCCGTTCGACGAAGAAAAACTCCGCGCCGGCATGCAGCGTGCGCTGGAAAAGCGCCCGGTGAGCGTCGAGCGCCTCGAATCGTCGCTGGTGCACATCAAACACAAACTGCGCGCCACCGGCGAACGCGAGGTCAAATCCCTCGTGGTCGGTGAGCTGGTGATGGCCGAGTTGCAAAAGCTCGATGAAGTCGCCTACATCCGCTTTGCTTCGGTGTATCGCCGCTTCCAGGACCTCAACGAGTTCCGCGAAGAGATCGATCGCCTGGCCCGTGAACCGGTGAAAGAATGACCACGTCCGCCGAACAGGCCATTCTCGACGCCCATTTCATGGCCCGCGCCCTGGAATTGGCGCGCAAAGGTCACTACACGACGCACCCCAATCCGCGGGTCGGCTGCGTGATCGTGCGGGATGGGCAGATTGTCGGCGAAGGCTGGCATGAGCGCGCCGGTGAACCGCATGCCGAAGTCCACGCCTTGCGCGCGGCGGGCGATCAGGCTCGCGGTGCCACTGCTTATGTCACCCTCGAACCCTGCAGCCACCATGGCCGCACGCCGCCCTGCGCCGATGCGCTGGTCAATGCCGGTGTGGCGCGGGTGGTCGCGGCGATGCAGGACCCGAACCCGGAAGTCGCCGGTCGCGGCCTGCAGCGCCTGGAGCAGGCGGGTATCGTCACCGAAAGCGGCGTGCTGGAAGGCGAGGCGCGCAAGCTCAACCAGGGCTTCTTGAAGCGCATGGAACACGGCTTGCCGTTCGTGCGGGTCAAGTTGGCCATGAGCCTGGACGGCCGCACGGCGATGGAAAGCGGCGAAAGCCAGTGGATCACCGGCCCGGCGGCGCGTTCGGCGGTTCAGCGTTTGCGCGCTCAGGCCAGTGTGGTGCTGACCGGTGCCGATACGGTACTGGCGGACAACGCCCGGCTGACCGTGCGCGCCGAGGAATTGGGTCTGGATGCCGAGCAAGCGGCAATGGCCATGAGCCGTCCGCCGCTGCGTGTGTTGGTCGACGGTCGCTTGCGGGTGCCGCTGGATGCGCCGTTCTTCAAGGCTGGCCCGGCGCTGGTCGCCACTTGCGTGGCCGTGGAAGAACAATATGCCACCGGCCCGGAATGCCTGATCGTGCCCGGCTACGATGGTCAGGTCGATTTGCGCCAGTTGCTGGTCGAACTCGCCAACCGTGACGTCAACGAGGTGCTGGTTGAGGCAGGTCCACGGTTGGCGGGTGCTTTCGCCCAGCTCGGACTGGTCGACGAATTCCAGATTTTCATCGCCGGCAAGTTTTTGGGTTCCTCGGCGCGGCCGCTGCTGGATTGGCCGCTTGCGCAAATGAAAGATGCGCCGGAGCTCAAAATCACCGAAATTCGTGCGGTTGGCGATGACTGGCGAGTCATCGCCATTCCTTTGCCAGCAGCAAGCGTATAATTTCCGGCCACCGCTACAGCGCTGGCTTTGTTCTCGAGGAGAACCCCATGTTCACCGGCATCATCGAATCCATCGGCAGTATCCGTGCACTGACCCCAAAGGGCGGTGATGTGCGGGTTCACGTCGAAACCGGCAAGCTCGACTTGAGCGACGTCAAACTGGGCGACAGCATCGCGGTCAACGGCGTGTGCCTGACTGCCGTTGAATTGCCGGGCAACGGCTTTGCGGCGGACGTCAGTCGCGAAACCCTCGACTGCACCGCCATGAACGACCTGAAAAGCGGCAGCCCGGTCAATCTGGAAAAAGCCCTGACCCCGACCACTCGCCTCGGCGGGCACCTGGTCAGCGGTCATGTCGATGGCGTGGGCGAAGTGGTTGCCCGCACCGAGAATGCGCGTGCCGTGGAATTCCGTATCCGCGCACCGAAAGAACTGGCCAAGTACATCGCCCATAAAGGCTCGATCACCGTCGATGGCACCAGCCTGACCGTGAACGCGGTCGATGGCGCCGAGTTCCTGCTGACCATCATTCCGCACACCCTGAGCGAAACCATCATGGCGTCGTATCAGCCGGGTCGCCGGGTGAACCTGGAAGTCGACTTGCTGGCCCGTTACCTGGAGCGCCTGTTGCTCGGCGACAAGGCCGCAGAGCCTGCTTCCAGTAACATCACCGAAAGCTTTCTGGCCGCCAACGGCTACCTCAAATCCTGACTCAAGGGGGTGCCTTGTGGCGCTCAATAGCATCGAAGAACTGGTTGAAGAGATCCGCCAAGGCAAGATGGTCATCCTCATGGATGACGAAGACCGCGAGAACGAAGGCGACCTGATCATGGCCGCCGAGTGCTGCAAGCCCGAGCACATCAACTTCATGGCCAAGCACGCCCGTGGCCTGATCTGCATGCCGATGAGCCGCGAGCGCTGCGAACTGCTCAAGCTGCCATTGATGGCGCCGCGCAACGGTTCCGGTTTCGGCACCAAGTTCACTGTATCGATCGAAGCGGCCACCGGTGTGACCACCGGCATCTCCGCCGCCGACCGTGCGCGCACCGTGCAAGCGGCCGCCGCCCGTGATGCCAAGGCTGAAGACATCGTCAGCCCGGGCCATATCTTCCCGCTGATGGCCCAGGCCGGCGGCACCCTGGCTCGCGCCGGCCACACCGAAGCCGCCTGCGACCTGGCGCGCATGGCCGGTTTCGAACCGAGCGGCGTGATCTGCGAAGTGATGAACGACGACGGCACCATGTCCCGTCGCGCCGAACTGGAAGCTTTCGCCGCTGAACACGACATCAAGATCGGCACCATCGCCGACCTGATTCACTACCGCATGATCCACGAACGTACCGTTCAGCGGATTGCCGAGCAGCCGCTGGACAGCGAACTGGGCCAATTCAACCTGGTGACCTATCGTGATTCCGTGGAAGGCGACGTGCACATGGCACTGACCCTGGGCAATGTCTGCGCCGAAGAACCGACCCTGGTGCGCGTGCACAACATGGACCCGCTGCGCGATCTGCTGATGGTCAAACAACCGGGCCGCTGGAGCCTGCGCGCCGCCATGGCGGCGGTTGCCGAGGCTGGCAGTGGCGTTGTGTTGCTGCTGGGTCACCCACTCGATGGCGACGTGTTGCTGGCGCATATTCGCGAAACCGCCGACCACGCGGCCGTGAAAAAACCGACCACCTACAGCATTGTCGGTGCCGGTTCGCAGATCCTGCGTGACCTTGGTGTGCGCAAGATGCGCCTGATGTCGGCACCGATGAAATTTAATGCGATATCCGGTTTCGATCTGGAAGTTGTAGAATATGTGCCCTCCGAATAATGACCGGTTGTTCCCGGCCATGAATTCGCGGTTCAAATATCACTGAGGGGCGCGTACGAGACGCGTCCCGGCTCTTTAAGAGATCTAACGAATGACCCTGAAGACCATCGAAGGTACCTTCATCGCCCCTAAAGGCCGCTACGCTCTGGTAGTGGGCCGTTTCAACAGCTTCGTCGTTGAAAGCCTGGTCAGCGGTGCAGTTGATGCCCTGGTTCGCCACGGCGTGAGCGAAAGCGACATCACCATCATCCGCGCACCTGGCGCCTTCGAAATCCCGCTGGTTGCGCAGAAAGTCGCTCAGAAAGGCGAGTTCGCAGCAATTATCGCCCTGGGCGCGGTCATTCGTGGCGGCACTCCGCACTTCGAATACGTGGCTGGCGAGTGCACCAAGGGCCTGGCCCAGGTGTCCATGGAGTTCGGCGTGCCGGTCGCTTTCGGCGTCCTGACCGTTGATTCCATCGAGCAAGCCATCGAACGTTCCGGCACCAAGGCCGGTAACAAAGGTGCTGAAGCTGCCCTGTCCGCTCTGGAAATGGTCAGCCTGCTGGCGCAGTTGGAGGCCAAGTGATTAGCGACGAAAGCGATCGTTTTAACCCGCGCGATCCAAAGCCTGCGGATGCCGGCAAGCCATCGAAAAGCGTCAAGCGTCGCGAAGCCCGTCAGCTCGCGACCCAGGCGTTGTACCAGTGGCACATGGCCAAGCAGTCGCTGAACGAGATCGAAGCGCAGTTCCGGGTCGATAACGATTTCACCGATGTCGATGGCGCCTACTTCCGCGAGATCCTGCACGGGGTTCCGCAGTTCAAGACCGAAATCGACACCGCACTCACGCCTTGCCTCGATCTGACCATCGAAGAGCTGGACCCGGTTGAACTGGCAGTTCTGCGCCTGTCGACCTGGGAACTGCTCAAGCGCGTCGACGTGCCGTACCGCGTTGTGATCAACGAAGGTATCGAACTGGCCAAGGTCTTCGGTTCCACCGACGGCCACAAGTTCGTCAACGGTGTGCTCGACAAACTGGCGCCACGTCTGCGTGAAGCTGAAGTCAAGGCGTTCAAGCGCTGATCCGCGCTTGAACCTCTTGTCTGCGCCATGGGCGAGTTTGAGCTGATCCGCAATTTTTTCGCCGCCGCGCCTTGTGCGCAGGGCGGCGAAGGCGTTGCCCTCGGGATCGGCGATGACTGCGCCTTGCTGGCTGTTCCTCCCGGGGAACAGTTGGCGATCTCCACCGATACGCTGGTGGCCGGTGTGCATTTCGCCGACCCCTGCGATCCGTTTCTGCTCGGTCAGCGCTCGCTGGCCGTGGCCGTCAGCGATCTGGCTGCCATGGGCGCCACCCCAATTGCCTTTACCCTTGCCCTGACCCTGCCGACGGTGACCGCCGATTGGCTGCAAGCCTATGCCCGTGGTTTGAACCTCATGGCGCAAAGCTGCGGCGTCGCGCTGGTGGGCGGCGACACCACTCGCGGGCCGCTGAGCCTGACCGTGACCGTATTCGGGCGCGTGCCGGGCGGTTTGGCGCTGACCCGCAGCGGTGCGCAAGCGGGCGATCTGTTGTGCGTGGGCGGTGAGTTGGGTAATGCCGCTGGCGCATTGCCGTTGGTGCTCGGTCAGCGTTGCGCTGAAGCGGCGATCGCCGATCCGTTGCTGGCGCATTACTGGTCGCCGCAACCGCAGCTTGGTTTGGGTCAAGCATTGCGTGGCAAAGCCACCTCGGCAATGGATATCTCTGACGGGCTGCTCGCTGATTGCGGGCATATCGCGCTGGCCTCCAAGGTCGGTATCCACATCGAGCGGGACCGCTTGCCGCTGTCGCCGGCCTTGGTCGCTTTTGTCGGTCAATCGGACGCACAAATGGCGGCCCTGAGCGGCGGCGACGATTACGTACTGGTCTTCACTCTACCGTCCGTCGAGTTGCCGCTGTTGCTGGCCGAGGGTTGGCCGATCCATGTAATCGGTCGCGTCGTGAACGGGCAGGGCGTGACGCTGCTCGACACCGATGGGCAAGACATCACCCCGCAAACCCGGGGTTATCAACATTTTCGGGAGACACCGTGACAGATCATCCCAAACAGGTCCCGGCGGAATTCGTACCGCCGTCGGTCTGGCGCAATCCATGGCATTTCCTGGCGTTCGGCTTCGGCTCGGGCACCTTGCCAAAGGCACCGGGCACCTGGGGGTCGTTAGTTGCGCTACCCTTTATTCCGTTGTGGCAGATGTTGCCCGATTGGGGCTACTGGCTGATGCTGGGCATCACCATGCTGTTCGGCTTCTGGCTGTGCGGCAAGGTGGCCGATGATTTACGCGTGCACGACCACGAAGGCATCGTCTGGGACGAAATGGTCGGGATGTGGATTACCCTGTGGCTGGTACCGGAAGGTTGGCAGTGGTTGCTGGCGGGGTTCTTGATGTTCCGCTTCTTCGATATTCTCAAGCCGTGGCCGATTCGCTGGATCGATCGGCACGTGCACGGCGGCGTCGGGATCATGCTCGATGACGTATTGGCCGGGGTGTTTGCGTGGCTGGCGATGCAGGGACTGGTGTGGATTTTCGCCTAAGGGGATGAGTGGGAGAACTAAGGATGGCTCGACGCGGGTTGATGGTGCTGGTGTTCGCCTTGTTTTGTTCACTCGCCCACGCGGGTGAGGCTGCGACGACGCCGTCCGTAATTCACCTGGCCAGTGAAGAGTGGGAAGACTACACCGCCGCCGACGGTCATGGCCTGGGCTGGGATGTGCTGCGCAAGGTCTTTGAGCCGGCAGGCGTCAAGCTCGATATCCGCAGCGAACCTTATGTGCGCTCGATGGGCCTGGCCGAGCGCGGCGAAGTCGACGCCTGTGTCGGTTCCTACCGTGACGAGTCGGATCAGTTGCTGTATCCACGCTGGAATTTCGATACCGATCACATCTATGCCTTGGGTCTGGCCAGCAGCCCGGTGCCGACGCCGGAAACCCTGGGTAACTATCGCCTGGCATGGGTCCGTGGTTACGACTTCCAGGATTATCTGCCTAACGTGCGCCGCTATGACGAAGTGATCCGGCGCACCGGCATCGTGTCGATGCTGACCTACAACCGTGCGGACTTCTACATCGATGCCCTGACCGAGGTCGATTACGTCCTCAACCGGGCCAAGGATCCGTCGCAGTTCCGCCGTACCCATATCGCCGAATTGCCGCTGTATCTGTGTTTCGCCAAGACCGACTCGGCCCGCACGCTGATGGCGTTGTTCGACCAGCGCATGGAGGTGTTGGTGAAAAACGGCGAGTTGAAGCCGATCTTCGAACGCTGGAAACAGCCTTACCCGTTTGATACGGACTGAAGTCGGACTTAGTGGCCGCAGGCTTCGTCAGTGGCTACCAGGACAGTACAGGCTGGCTTTGGGCTGCCTGTTATCAAACTTTTTGATGGTTATCGCCGATAATTCAGCCTAAGCGCCGTCTGGAAGCTGCTGTTACAATGCCGGCTCTGCGAATCTTCAGACTTTTAGATCAGGAGCACACCGGTGCCTGTCGTTTTTGTCGCCGCTTCCAAGCTGCCAACGCCTTTTGCGCAATTCACCATGCACGGTTTTCTCGACGAAGCCACCGGCCGCGAGCACGTTGTGCTGAGCCTGGGTGAGATCGCCGACGGTGCCCCGGTACTCGGCCGGTTGCACTCCGAATGCCTGACGGGCGATGCCCTGTTCAGCCAGCGTTGCGACTGCGGCTCGCAACTGGAGGCTGCCTTGCAGGCCATCGCCCGTGAAGGTCGTGGCGTGTTGCTGTACTTGCGTCAGGAAGGCCGTGGCATTGGCTTGCTGAACAAGATCCGCGCCTATGAGTTGCAGGACGGCGGTGCCGACACCGTTGAAGCCAACGAGCGTCTGGGCTTTGCCGCCGACCAGCGTGACTACGCCATGTGCCTGCCGATGCTGGAGCATTTGGGCGTGAAATCCCTGCGCCTGATGACCAACAACCCACGCAAGGTCAAAGCCTTGACCGACATGGGTATCGTGGTTGCCGAGCGCGTGCCGTTGCACACCGGCCACAACCCGCACAACAAACTCTACCTGGCGACCAAGGCCAGCAA
This sequence comes from Pseudomonas sp. NFX224, assembly GCF_048565165.1. Classification (NCBI taxonomy): domain Bacteria; kingdom Pseudomonadati; phylum Pseudomonadota; class Gammaproteobacteria; order Pseudomonadales; family Pseudomonadaceae; genus Pseudomonas; species Pseudomonas sp. NFX224. Next base: position 3,735,391 of record NZ_CP183416.1, read on the forward strand.
ACTCGACCACATGATGGGCAACGAACATCAGGGCGAGGTAGACCGGGCGTGACCCGCGGTCAAGTGCGGCGCCGGCTGTCCGTCAACTGGTGGCAGTACTTTGCACTGGCCGTGTTGCCACTGTTCGTGATCAACGGTGTGTTCGGCGAGAGCGACGCAGTGTTGCCGGTGCTGGCGATGCCGTTGTTCATCGCGGGTGTGGCGTCGATGTTTGTCAGCCTGAAATTCTTTGGCGGCTACAAGCATGCGCTGATCGCCACCCAGAAAGCCCTCGATACCCCTGAAGAACCCGCCGCCTGGATCAGTCTGGCAGCCAAGCGCCGCACGGCATTCCTGGCCGCCGGCCTGCCGGCGTGGATCGGTGCGCTGGCCGTGTTCGTCGGCCTCGAAGCAGTACCGCTGATGCTGCTGGCACTGTCGACCACGGTGCTGTTCTACCTCTACCGTATTCCGCGTCAACTCGGTTGATGCGCCAACTCTGGCTGGCGGTTCTGCTGCTGGTCATCGGCGGTCCGTTGTTGGCCGCCCCACGAGTGGTCAGCCTCGCGCCATCCTTGTCTGAAATCGTCGTTGAGCTGGATTCAGCCGATCTTCTGGTGGGCGTGCTGGATGCTGGTGAGCGTCCAGCCGAACTCAATAACCTGCCTTCCGTTGGCCGTTACGGTCAGTTGGACATGGAGCGCCTGCTCAGCCTCAAGCCCGATTTGCTGCTGCTCTGGCCCGGCAGCGTCGGCCCGGCCCAGCGTGAACAACTCGAGCGCTTGAACATCCCGACCTACATCGCCGAACCGCACCATTTCGAACAGCTCACCGCACAGATCGAGGGGATTGCCGCGCAGCTTGGGCGATCTGAACGGGGAGTCTCTTTGGCCACTGATTTGCGCCGACGACTGGCCGAACTGCGTCAGCGCTATCGACGGGATGAGCCGTTGCGAGTGTTTTATCAAGTCTGGGATCGGCCGCTGTACACCGTTGGCGGAGGGCAGATCATCAGCGATGCGCTAGACGTCTGCGGTGCCCGCAACGTATTTGCCGACCTGACGCTGCCGGCCCCGCAAGTCAGCGTGGAAGCGGTGCTGCAGCGTAATCCCGAGGTGATTCTGGCCAGCGATCAGGCCCAGCTCGATGCGTGGAAAGCCTGGCCGCAAGTGGCTGCGGTCGTGAGAGCGCAGCTGCTTTTGGTGACGGATAAAGGCCTGGAGCGACCGAGTGGGCAGATGGTCGAGGCTACTGCGAAGCTTTGCCAGTTGATTGCGCCCGATCGTTGAGGCCGAGTCGCCTGCAATCGCGGGCAAGCCCGCTCCTACAGGGGGCGGGTTTGATCGCGGATGCCGAAAATCTCGGATCAGATCTCCGGCGTCCACGTCACCCCAAACATCCACGCCCGACCTTCCTCGCGATACCCATACTGACTGCCTTCATGGCTATACAGCGCCCGGCTGTAACCCTTGTCCAGCAGGTTATCCACCTTCAGCTCCAGCTTGATCTCCCGGTTGAGCGCCCAACTGCTGCGCAATCCAAGCAGCGCATAACCCCCCAACGGCTGCTGATTGTTCAGGTCGTCATAGCTGCTGCTGACCGCTTGCCAACTGGCGCCGAGGCCCAATCGGTCGTACTGCCGATCCAGATCCAGGCTCAAGGTGCGTCGTGCGCGACGGGCCAGGGTATGGCCGGTCTCTCGGTCCCGCGGGTCGATAATCGCTACACCGAGGTTGCTCTGCCAGCCGAACAGTTCCTGTTTCAACGCGGCTTCGAAGCCGTTGATCCGCGCCGAAGCTACGTTCTCCGGGCGTGAGTTGCTGCCGAAGATGATCGCGTCTTCCAGGTCCGTGCGGTACAGCGAGGCTTCCAGTCGACTGTTCTCGGTCAACTGGCTGCGCCATTGCAGCTCATAGCTTTTCGAGGTTTCGGGCTTCAGGTCGGGGTTGCTGAAATCCGGGTAGTACAGGTCGTTGAACGTCGGTGCGCGGAAGCCTTCGCTGTAGGTCAGCAATACGTCGTTGTCTGGATTCAGCGGCAGGGTGAAGGTGCCGCTCCAGGTGTTTTGGCTGCCAAACTGTTGGTTGTCGTCGTGGCGCAGGCCCAGCTCTGTGGAGAAGCTGTCCGCTTGATAACGATGCTGGATGAACGTCGCACGGTTCCAGCGACTGTCTTCGTCGAACGCGGTGCTGCTGTTGACGCGGTCTTCGTACCAGTCGCCGCCGAGGATCAGGCTGTTGCGCTCGTTGAGAGTCAAATCGTTCTGCCAGTTCACCGAGTCGCGGTAGGTGTTGAAGACGCTGCGCTCATCGCTGAGTTTGTCGAAGGTCTTCTCGCGGTTTTCGCCATGCCCGAACTCGACGCGGGTTTTCCACAGATCGTTTATCCGGGCGTCGACGTAACTGCTGACGCTGCTCACATCGAATTCGTTGTAGGGCTGCTCCTGGACTGACTCGAAGGTCGTCAGGTCGAAGCGGCCGAACGGGTTGTCGTATTCACTTTTGCCACGGTTATCCAGCACGTTGGCGCCGATTTCGATGTCGTCGGTCAGGGCGTGGCTGAGGCTCAGGCTAAACGACTTGTTGCGGTACGCGTCGTGATCGCTGTCGCTGGGGTACGACTCGTGGGTGCGATCGATGCCGGCGGTTTCATCGAGGCTGGCGCCGAGGTTGAAGCGGGTTTGCTCATCGCCACCGGATAAACCGAGGCTGCGCTCCCAGGTCTGGTTGCTGCCGAAGCCGACATGCATTTGCGGGCGCAACCCCGGTTCGCTGCCACGGCGGGTGAAAATCTGGATCACCCCGCCAATCGCATCGCTGCCATAAATCACCGAGCGGGAACCACGCAGGACCTCCACGCGCTCGACCTGTTCGATGTTGATGTGTTGCAGGTTGCTGTCGCCGGAGGTCGCGTTGCCGATGCGCTGGCCGTCCACCAAGACCAGGCTTTGCGCCGACTGCGTACCGCGAATGTAAACACCTGGCAGGCTGCCGCGACCGCCGGTTTGCGCAACCTGCACACCCGGCACGCGACGCAGCAAATCAGTGACGCTGTTCGGTTGCAGGCGGTCGATGTCCTCGCGAGTGAACACGGTATTGGCGGCGCTGCTGTCGTTGCGCGCTTCGACCTGGCGGTTGGCGCTGATCAGCACGTCGGGCAGTTTCAGGGCTTGGTCGCGTTCGAAAGTGTCGGCATTGGCGTTGGCGGTGGGCAGTAGAAACAAGGGCAGGGCGAGGCGGGAGAGCTTCATTGGTAGTCCGTTGGTGTTTCGTGGAGCACACAAATCAAATGTGGGAGCGAGCCTGCTCGCGATGACGGTGTATCAGTCAACATTTGAGTCGACTGACAGTCCGCTATCGCGAGAAGGCTCGCTTGTATGCTAGGACTTGAAGGGAGGAGGAGGGACAAGGCTCGATTCTGACTGTTAGCGCAGTACAGATCCGTGGGAGATTTCGCCCCTCCTCCTTTCACCCAAGCGCCGATAAAGAATGCATCTGGCTAGACCGACGATAGGAACAAGCCTGCGCCTCTGGGTGAGCCCTTCAAGTGCTCAAAACCATATCTCGGGGGATGTTTAATGGCAATGCCGGTTTCTGCTATCAAGCCAATCGTGGGCGTGGATGTCGCCAAGAGTGAGTTGATGATCTATCAGGCCGAACTGGATCTGCTTGAGACGCTTCCCAATAACAAGCCAGCCATCAAGAAATGGCTGAAAGCCTTGCTGGCACCGGTCGATATCGCTATTGAGTCGACCAATATCTATCACCTGGAGTTCGCCGACCTGGCCCATGAGGCCGGTTGCACCATTTACATGGTCGGTGGCTATGAACTGAGCCATTACCGCAAAGGTGTGAAAGTTCGCGCCAAAACTGACGCGCTGGATGCAAAGTTACTCGCTCGCTATCTGAAGAACGAGTATGAAGAGCTTCATCCATGGATTCCGCCATCGCCGTTGTACCGCTGCCTCTTGAGCCTTTTCCGCCGGCGCGCGGCGCTGGTTCAGGCGCGGGTTGGCTTGGTGCAGAGCTGGACAAATGAACCGCTGCTCAAAGCCGCTTTTGCCGAGCAAGTGGCCTCCATGCAGAGGCTTGAAGGGCTGGTCGAGAAAATGATCAACGACCGCCTGAAAGAAGCCGGCTTGCTTGCCCAGTTGAAGCGTTGCATGAAAGTCGAAGGTATCGGCTTTCTGACTGGTGCCCGCTTGATCGCGGCTTTTCAGCGAGGCGATTTCAGAAATGCAGATGCCTTCATCGCGTTTTTGGGGATGGATTTGCGGGTATCGCAGTCAGGACAAAAAGACGGTCGCCGCAGCCTGACCAAGCGCGGCGATCCGGAGGCGCGTCGGCTTTTGCACAACGCTGCCATGTCGGCCAGCCGCACAGCCGCCTGGAAAGGTTTTTACCAAGAACAAAGAGCTAAAGGGTTCAGTACTACGCAGGCACTGGTGATCTTGGCCCGTAAACTTGCCCGGATCGTATTTGCACTGCTGAAAGGGCAAGGTGAATACCAACCGAAAGCAGGTTGAAGGCTTCCCCTCAACCATAGAATCTCCCACAGGGTGTTGCATGTATCCCGAGAGTTAAATATTGAGCAGTTGCAGGCGCTCGCGGATCGAGGCCTCGATCCCGGCTTCATCCAGCCCACACTCAGCCAGCATCTGCGCAGGCTTGGCGTGTTCGACGTAGATGTCCGGCAAGCCCAGGTGCAGCACCGACTTGAGGATGTTCTCGCGGGCGAGGAATTCGCTGACTGCGCCACCGGCACCGCCCATGATGGCGTTCTCTTCAACCGTCACTAACAGCTCATGGCTGGCGGCAACCTGGCGGACGAGTTCTTCATCCAGCGGTTTGACGAAGCGCATGTCGACCACGGTCGCATCCAGCTTCTCGGCGACTTTCAGTGCTTCGGCCAACTGCACGCCGAATACCAGCAGGGCGACTTTGCTGCCCTGACGGCGAACCACGCCTTTGCCGATTTCGATCGGTTCGAGGTCTTTCTCGATGGTCGCGTTCGGGCCATTGCCGCGTGGGTAACGCACCGCCGCCGGGCCTTCGTACAGGTGTCCGGTGGTGAGCATTTTGCGCAGCTCGTTTTCGTCGCTCGGGGTCATCACCAGCATGCCGGGGATGCAGCGCAGGAACGATAGATCGAAGCTGCCGGCGTGGGTCGGGCCGTCTTCGCCAACAAGACCGGCGCGATCGATGGCGAACAGCACGTCGAGGTTTTGCACCGCGACGTCATGCACCAATTGGTCGTAGCCGCGCTGCAGGAACGTCGAATAGATCGCCACCACCGGCTTCGCGCCTTCGCAGGCCATGCCGGCCGCAAGAGTCACGGCGTGCTGCTCGGCAATCGCCACGTCGAAGTAGCGCAGCGGGAAACGCTCGCTGAAAGCGACCAGGTCGGAGCCTTCTTTCATCGCCGGGGTAATCCCCACCAGACGCGGATCGGCAGCCGCCATGTCGCACAGCCATTCACCGAACACACCGGAATACTTTGGCCCGCTGGCTTTTTTCGGCGCGGCGGCCGGGGCGTCCAGCGGTTCGAGTTTGGTGATGGCGTGGTAACCGATCGGGTCGACTTCCGCCGGGGCGAAGCCTTTGCCTTTCTTGGTGACGATGTGCAGGAACTGCGGACCTTTCAGGTCGCGCATGTTGCGCAGGGTGGCGATCAGGGTCGGCAGGTCGTGGCCATCGATCGGGCCGATGTAGTTCCAGCCCAGCTCTTCGAACAGCGTGCCGGGAACCAGCATGCCTTTGGCGTATTCTTCGGTACGACGGGCGATTTCCCAGGCACCGGGCAGGCGCGACAGCACTTTCTTGCTGCCTTCGCGCATGCTGGCGTAGGTACGGCTGGAAAGGATCTTCGCCAGATAGTTCGACAAACCACCGACGTTGCGCGAAATCGACATGTCGTTGTCGTTGAGGATCACCAGCATGTTGGCGTCCACTTCCGGCGCGTGGTTCAGCGCCTCGAACGCCATGCCGGCGGTCAACGCACCGTCGCCGATCACGGCGATGGCCTTGCGATCGCTGTTTTGCAGGCGGGCGGCAATGGCCATGCCCAGCGCGGCACTGATCGAGGTGCTGGAGTGACCGACGCCAAAGGTGTCGTACTCGCTCTCGGAGCGGCGCGGGAAAGCGGCAATGCCGTCCTTCTGGCGCAGGGTGCCCATGCGCTCGCGGCGACCGGTGAGGATCTTGTGCGGATAAGCCTGATGACCCACGTCCCACACCAACCGGTCATCCGGGGTGTCGAAAACGTAATGCAACGCGATGGTCAGCTCGATCACGCCCAGGCCGGCACCGAAATGCCCACCGGTCTGGCCGACCGTGTAGAGCAATTCCAGGCGCAACTCATCGGCCAGGGTTTCCAGCTCGGCTTCGCCTAACCGGCGCAGGCCGTCCGGCGTGTTCGCGCGGTCGAGCAGGGGCGTGGTCGGGCGTTTGCGGGGAATCTCATGAAACGTCGTGGGCATCAGGCGAATCGTTATAGGTATAAAAGATGCGGCAGTTTACCTGATGCATCGGTCCCTGCCCACGCGTTGAGCTTTTTTGGCGGATACGCCGTCAGTTGCGGCGCTCAACGATATATCGGGCCAAATCGCGCAAAGGCTCGGCGTCCGCGTCAAACGGTCGCAGCGCGTGCAAAGCCAGATCGCGCAGCTCCAGGGCATAGGCCTTGGCCGCGTCGAGGCCGAGCAGGGCCGGGTAGGTTGGCTTGTCGCGGGCAATGTCGGCGCCCTGGCGTTTGCCGAGGGTTTCGGTATCGCTTTCGACGTCGAGAATGTCGTCCTGGACCTGGAACGCCAGGCCGATGGCCTGGGCATAAGTCTGCAGGGATTTCAGTTCATCTTTCTCGGCACGGCCGCTGGCCAGGGCGCCGAGCTTGACGCTGACCTCGATCAGCGCACCGGTCTTGTGTCGATGCATGTATTCGAGGGCCTTCTGATCGAGTTTCAGGCCGACCGAGCCGAGGTCGATGGCTTGACCGCCGACCATACCCGCCGGGCCTGCGGCCTGCGCCAATGCGCTGACCATTTGCAGGCGAATCTCCGCGTCCGCATTGCTCAGGCGCGGGTCGAGCAGCGCGCTGAACGCCAGGCTCTGCAAACCGTCGCCAGCGAGGATCGCGCAGGCTTCATCGAATTTCTTGTGGGTGGTCGGCTGGCCGCGTCGCAGGTCGTCATCGTCCATGGCTGGCAAATCGTCATGCACCAGCGAGTAAGCGTGGATCAACTCCACGGCGCAGGCCGCGCCGTTGGCTTGTTCGGCCTTGCCACCCAACGCTTCGCAGGCCGCATAGGCCAGCAATGGACGCACGCGCTTGCCACCGTTCATCACGCTGTAGCGCATGGCTTCGTACAGCCGAGCCAGCTCAGGGCTCGGCGCAGTGAACAAAGTGTCCAGGGCCGCATTGACCCGGGCCTGGCTGGTCGCCGAATACGCTGCAATCATTCTGGCTGGTCCGCGTCGAAGGGTTCCTCGGCCAACTCGCCATCACGCTCGAGCAGCACCTGAACCTTTTGCTCGGCCTGGGCCAGTGCCGCCTGGCAATCGCGGGTCAGACCGATGCCCTGCTCGAAAGCGGTCAGCGAGTCTTCCAGCGACAATTCACCGTTCTCCAGACGCTCGACCAGTGTTTGCAGGTCGGCGAGGGACTGTTCGAAATCCAGTGCAGCTTTTTTGCGGGCCATGGCGGCGATTTCCGGTTGACGTTAAACCGGCGCGACACTAGCAGATAGGGGGTTTATGGGCAAATGAGCGGGGTGTAGGGACCGGTCCAGAGTCGACACATTTTTTGTAGCAACTGCCGAAGGCTGCGTTCGGCTGCGAAGCAGTCGGCAGTCCAGTTTGCGCGGTATGCCTGATGTACCGAAAGTGCTGATTAACGACTGCTGCGCAGCCGAAGGCAGACTTCGCCAGCTGCTACAGATCGGGTTTTGGCTCAGCTATCCCACGGTTTGGATCGGTGCACCGTTTATTCGACTCGCCAATGTGCGTGATTGCCGGCGCAAATCAAGACACCTGCGATTGTTAAAAAACACCCAACTGGCTACCCTTCGCGCCATCGACGACCCAACCGTCACGGGTCTTTCAGACGAAACGCAGGCTGCACATCTGTAACGCGCCGAGGATCAGGCGCAAGGTTTCGTCATGCATGGCAGGAGGCGTCACATGCGTTCATTTCTTTTGCTGCTGATTGGCCTGGTCTGCGCTCCGGCTCTGGCCGCGCCGAGTGCCGAGATGTCGGAACCGGTGGGCGGCTGGCGCTTTAACGGTTTGCTGGACCGCACGGAAAACCCGCAAGTCGCCTATCCCACGCCACCCATTGATCGCGGCGTGCAACGCAATCGGACGATGATCGAAGGCCAGCTCAAGGCCATCGGCACGCAGCGCGGTCCTCATACGCTGGCGGTCAACGGCAATCCCTTGAATCTGTACACCGACGACCAGGGGCGTTTCGCCCGGCCGTACGCGTTCGGCGCCGGTTCCAACAGCGTCGAAGTCCGCAGCGCCGAGGGGCAGTCGCTCAAGCGCGTTCAATTCTATGAAGCCAACAACCTGCGTACGCCCGCGCGGATTCGCGTGGTGTTGGGTTGGGACGATCCCAAAGCCGAACTCGATCTGCACATCATCACGCCTGACGGTCAGCATGCCTTCTGGGCTCACTCTGCATTGACCAACGGCGGCGGCCTGGACCCGGACGGCGTCGACGGCCCCGGCCCGGAAATGTTCACCATGACCGCGCCTCTGCGTGGCACCTATCTGGTTTACGTGAACTATTGGGGCAACTTCGGCAGCGGCGGCTATAACTTCGATGAAGCCGGCAACCAGAACGAGGTGATCACCTCGCAGATCAACCTGGTGCTCAACGAAAACACCGTCGACGAAAAACGCGAGACCTTCATCGTGCCCCTGCGCGCGATCGGCGACCTGCTGCTGGTCAAGACTTTCAACTATTGAGCATCCCGCACCACGGATGAATTGGGTTTTGTGAAATGAGCGATAACACTGCTTTACCATCGACGGCCCCAGGCGCGGAAACACCGAAACCGTCCCGCCGTTGGCCGGCCATCATGGCCGGGGTGTGTCTGGTCGTGGGCGTGGCCGCCGGCATGGGCTGGCTGATGAAAAAAAGCCCGGCCCCGGCACCGCAACTGGCGGCGGAAAAACTCGGCATGAGCCGCCCCGATGGTTTGCTCGAAACCCACTCCCTGAGCCAATTGCCCAAGGACTTGCTGGCAGTGCCGCTCCTCAAGGAAACCCTGACCGAGGATTTCGTCTTCTATTACGAAACCCATGCCGATCGCCTCGGTTTGATCGGCAGCTTGCGGCGGATCATTTACGAGCATGACCTGAAGTTGCAGGACACGCTGATCGAGCAACTGTTCGATCAACCGGCGGACGTGGCGCTGTGGCGCGGCACGGATGGCCGGCTCAAGGATTTCCTGCTGGTGATGGATCGCGGAGGCCTGGCCAAAGTGCTGGAACCACTGGCGAAAGTGGCACTGGATGATTCACAGCTGAGCAAAATCGCTGACGTGAAAGTCGGTGCCGATGACGTTGCGCTTTATCAGCTCACCTATAACGCCAGCAAGGCGCTGGTGTTCGCCTCCCATGGCGACAAACTGGTGGTGCTGTCCAATCCGACCAAACTTTACGATCCGCAAAGCGGGGCGACGCAGGAGTCGGGTAGCGTTTCGACCCAAGCCATCGTCGCACTGCTCAACGGCGACAAACTGTTCCCCGAAGCCTTCGGCTTGCCACCCCGTGCGCCGGAGGTGAAGCAGCGCCTGTCGGTCAATGCCAGCGTGCTGGCGATGGGTTACCAGCGTTTTATTCCGAACTTCGCCGGCTTGCGTTTCGACATGGACGACAAGGGCTGGCACAGCTTTCTCGCCATGGATGAGCTGGAGAATCAACCGGACTTCGACTTCAAACCGGTCTGGCAAGCCATGCCCATGGGCGCGAGCGCTTGCGTGGCCCTGCCACTGGCCGCCGAACAACAGAAGCCGCTGTTGGTAAAACTCGGCGCCGAAGAGAGTGTCGCCCAGGCATTGACCGAACACATGGCCGGTGCGGCGGGCCTGTGCTGGTACGCCGATTCGCGACTGTACACGCCGCTGTTGGTGGCAAGCCTCAAGGACGAAGACAGCGCCAAACTCGATGGCGATCTGGGCACGCTGTTCGGCTCGATGGTCGGTGCTTATGAAAGCAAGGTCGATGAGCAGGCGTTCCCGGTGGTCGAAAAGCAGGAAGGCCAGAGCCATCAGTGGCAGCGCCAGGTCAGTTCGAACTTCGGTCCTTACGCCGCCAAGGAAGCCGAGAATCCGGACGCGATCAGCGGCAAGGCGTTCATGCGCGTGAGCCTGGCCCGTCATGGTTCGACGCTGTTGTTTTCCCTCGACGACAAACTGGTGGACAAGGCTCTCGGCACCCTCGACAAACGCTTCCCGCCGATGGCTGACGTGGTGCCCAAAGACCTGCTGATACCGGTCTATTTCGGCCCGGACTCCATGGCGCAACTGATGCAGCAGGAAACCCTCGACAGCCTGCCGCAAGACATGGAGCCGGTGTTCTACAACGCCGCGCAAACCTACCTGATTCCGAAACTGCGCAAGCTCGGCGGTTACGGCAAGTACGCCCTGACCTTGCCCGAAGGTAGCGAACCGGACGGCCACTGGCAGTGGCTACCGCTGGAATGGAAAGCCCTGTGAACGCACTGCTCCGCAGTCTCGGCTTGCTCGCTTTGCTGTTGAGCGCGGGCGCCCGAGCCATCGAAACACCGGCGCTGGATGTGCAGCAATCCCAGGTGTTCCGCGCCTGGTTCGTGCGCATCGCCCAGGAGCAACTGAGCCAGGGTCCGAGCCCGCGTTGGTATCAGCAGGATTGCGCCGGGCTGGTGCGATTTGCCGCCAACGAAGCGCTGAAAGTCCACGATGACAAATGGCTGCGCAGCAATGGCCTGTCCAACCGTTACCTGCCGCCGGAGCTGCAGCTGAGCGACGCCCAGCGCGGTATTGCCCAGCAATGGCAGCAGGGCGGTGGCAAGCTCGGGCCGTACGTCAACGCGATCAAGCTGATCCAGTTCAACAGTCGTCTGGTCGGCCGCGATGTCGCCCAAGCGCGGCCCGGCGACCTGATGTTTTTCGATCAGGGCGACGACCAGCACCTGATGATCTGGATGGGCCGCAACATCGCCTATCACACCGGCACCACCACACCCACCGACAACGGCATGCGTTCGGCAAGCCTGCAGCAACTCATGACATGGAAGGACACCCGATGGATACCCGATGCAGCCAACCCCAACTTCATCGGCGTTTATCGACTGAATTTTCTCTCCCAATGATCGGTGCGCGCATGCTGCGTTTTCTGTCTCTGCTGTTGGTTTTGCTGCTGCCTTTTTCGACGGTCAACGCTGAAGACAGCGTCGAGCCGAGCGGCTATACGCCGGTCCCCGGCGAAAGTTTTTTCCTGCTGGCCGACAGCAGTTTTGCCAGCGACGAACAGGCGATGGTGCGTCTCGAAGCGCCGGGCCGCGACTACCGCCGCTTCCGCATGGAGCCATACGGCGGCGCCGACATTCGCGTGTATCGCATTGACAAGCCGCTGGATTTCCTCAAGCGCCAGAAGAACCTGCATCGTGTGGTCAGCGACGGTCATTTCAAGGGCGAAGGGCTGTCCAACACGCTCGCCTATCTGTGGGACAACTGGTACCGCAAATCCCGTCGGGTAATGCAGCGGGCGTTCTCCTATGAGTCGCGCAAGCAAGTCACCGAAGAAGTGCCGGAACTGAAGATGGGCGCGGCCATGACCGCACCAACGCCCTACGATGCGCAACCACAATTCGCACTGATTCCGGGCCTGCCGGTGGTCAGTCAGTTCCGTTATCCGCTGTGGCAGGCCAAGCCGATCCAGCCGCCTGAAGGTGTGAACCTCGCCGGCTCTTCCAGCGAGTTCGTCAGCGTCGCGCCAGGCAATGTCTATATCCCGTTGGGCAACCTGAAACCGGGTCTGTACCTGGTGGAAGCGCTGATCGGCAAGTACCGTGCGACCACCATGGTCTTCGTTTCCAATACCGTGGCCGTGAGCAAGATTGCCGGTGACGAACTGTTGGTCTGGGCTGCACGCAAACATGAAGGCAGTTCGGTGCCGAAGGTCAATGTGCTGTGGACTGATGGCTTGGGCGTGATGAGCAGCGGCGCCACCGATGCCGATGGTTTGCTGCGCCTGAAACACGTCAGTCCCGAGCGCTCGTTCGTGATTGGCGAGGATGAAGAAGGCGGGGTTTTCGTCTCGGAAAACTTCTACTACGACAGCGAAATCTACGACACCAAACTCTATGCGTTCACCGACCGGCCGCTGTATCGGCCGGGGGATTGGGTATCGCTGAAAATCGTCGGCCGCGAATTCAAGAATGCCCGGGATTCTGTGCAGCCAACAGCGGCCGACGTCAACGTGACGGTGCTGGACGCGACCGGCACGGCGCTGCAAAGCCTGGACTTGAAGCTCGATTCCAAGGCCGGCACCCAAGGTCGCTTCCAGCTGCCGGATAACGCTGTGGCCGGTGGCTACGAGTTGCGTTTCAGCTACAAGGGTCAGGCCTACAGCAGCGCCTTCCGCGTCGCCGAATACATCAAGCCGCACTTCGAAATTTCCCTGAACCTGGCCAAGCAGGATTACCACACCGGCGAACCGGTCAGGGGCAATCTGATGCTGTTGTATCCGGATGGCAAACCGGTCGCCAACGCCAAGTTGAGCTTGAGCCTGCGTGCCCAGCAACTGTCGATGGTCGACAACGAGCTGCAATACCTCGGGCAGTTCCCGGTGGAGCTGACCAGCACCGAACTGACCACTGACGCCAAGGGCAACGCCACCCTCGATCTGCCCGCCACCGACAAACCGAGCCGCTACATGCTCACCGTATTTGCCAGCGATGGCGCGGCGTATCGGGTCAAGACCACCAAGGAAATCCTCATCGACCGAGGCGCAGCGAATTTCCGCTTGAGCGCGCCGCAGCGTTTCAGTGCGGTGGGCGACAAGGTCGCGTTCAGCTACGTCAACGAAAGCGAGCAGAGTGCAGCGGTCACACCAGGCAGCTACGGCTGGGTGCGCCTGGAAGATCAAAGCACGGGCGAGGGCAAACTCACTGCTGCCGACAAAGGCTTCACCCTGGCCTTCGACCGTCCTGGCACCTATAACCTGACACTCCGGGATGACCATGGCCGCACCCTCGGCGCGACGGGGCATTCAGTCACTGGCGAAGGCGTCAAGGCCGTGCCGGGCACCGTCGAAATCGTCCTCGATAAACCGGAATACGAGGCCGGTGATGAAGCGCTGGCACTGATCACGTTTCCCGAGCCGATCAACGATGCACTGCTGTCGCTGGAGCGCGACAAGGTCGAGGCCACGGCGCTGCTGTCCAAGGGCGGCGACTGGCTGAAGATGGAAAAACTCAGCGACACCCAATACCGCGCGCGCATTCCGGTGAAGGACGGTTTCGCCCCGAACCTGACGTTCTCGGTGCTCTATACCAAGGGCGGCCAGTACAGTTTCCAGAATGCCGGCATCAAGGTGATTACACCGCAGATCGACGTGGCCATCGCCACGGACAAAGAGACGTATCAACCCGGCGACACCGTGTCCGTGGATCTGACGACGCAGTTCGCCGGCAAGCCAATCCCTGCGCATGTGACGGTCAGTGTGGTTGATGAAATGGTCTATGCGCTGCAACCGGAAGTGGCGCCGACCATCGACCAATTCTTCTATCACCCTCGTCGCAACAACGTGCGCACCAGTGCCAGCCTGTCGTTCATCAGCTACGACGTCGCGCTGCCGGGCAGCCCCGGTGCGCCGGGCAAGGCCAACCGCAGCGAGCGCGGGGTGAAAGTGCTGGAGCGGCCGCGGCGTGAAGATGTCGATACCGCTGCGTGGCAACCGGAACTGGTGACCGATGCCAACGGCAAAGTCCGATTCACCTTCAAGATGCCCGACTCGCTGACCCGCTGGCGCATCACCGCACGGGCCATCGCCGATGACGGTCAGGTCGGACAGAAGAAGCAGTTCGTGCGCTCGGAAAAACCGCTGTACCTGAAGTGGAGCGGGCCGAGCAAATTCCGCACGGGCGATAAACCGGATCTCGGTGTGTTCGCGTTCAGTCAGGCAGAAAACCCGGTCAAGGCTGAGCTGGTGACTCACTACGCGGGCAGCGAACAGCGTATTCCCGTCACGCTCAATAGCGGCATCAACTACATCCCGCTGGCGGCGTTCACCTTGACCAACGGTGAGTGGACCGCCGAACTGGTGCAGGACGGCAAAACCGCTGATGTCTTGGCCGTGCGCCTGACTGCGACCGGCGAAGGCTGGCAGGTCACGCAAAGCCAAAGTCTGGACGTTGCCAGCGGTGATACACCGCTGACTTTGCCGGCGGACGCCACCGACATTCGCCTGCGTCTGGATGACAGTCCGCAAGCGCTGTTCCGCTCGGCGCTCGATGATCTGCTGAGTTATCCGTATGGCGGCGTCGAGCAAACGGCCAGTCGATTGCTGCCGCTGAGCATCGCCTATCCGACTCTGACGTCGAACCCGCAAATCCGCGATCGCTTGCGCCTGATTATGCAGAACAGTCGCTTGCGCCTGGTGCAAATGGCCGGGCCGTCGGCGAGTTTCACCTGGTGGGGCATGGACGGCGAGCCGGATGCATTCCTCACGGCCTACGCCTATTACGCCGACTGGCACGCCAGCCAGGTGCTGGAACTGAGCCTGCCACCGGAGCATTGGCAGCGGGTGCTGGAGGTCTACGCCAAGCAGGCGAAAAACACGCCGCTGTTGCAGCGGGCGCTTGTTCTGTCGTTCGCCAAACAGATGCAATTGCCGGTCAACACGTTGCTCAGCGGCTTGATGGAAGATCTGGCGAATGCAGGCGAGGGCAATGCCGCGAACCTGATGGAGGATGGCGAAGACAGCATCGTCATGAGTGATCCGGATTCGGCGCTGGGGCTGGCGGCGGCTCGTGTGCTGACCGCATCGCTGGCCAGGCAATCGAAGGTCGCCTTGCCGCAAGCATTCAACCGGCAATTGGCCGATGCGCAGCAGCAACTGGCCGTCAGCTCCCAGCCATTTGCCGAGGCGTTGAACCTGTCGCTGCAACCGTTCGATCAGGCCCGCACGCAGGCATTGCTGCAACGGTTGTTGCCGCAGCAATCGACCCTTGAACGAGCACTGGCGCTGACCTGGCTGCAACGCAGCATCGAGCAGGCTTCGCCCACCATTGCGTTGGCGCCGGGTGAAGACTGGAATAAGCAGTACGGGGTTTCTGGTGAGATGTACTGGACGTGGCAGGGGCCTGCGCCAGTGCCGACGGTATTGACGCTGACCGGTGCGCAAGAGCGTCCACTGCGCGCTGCATTGAGCTACCGCGGCCAGCAGCCGGCGGTCGATCCGATGGCCGTGACCATCACCCGTCGCCTGTCGCGACTGGTGCCGGGGGATGAGGCCTTCACCTTCAAACTCGAAGCGGTCGGCAACGCACCGTTGTCCAGTGACAGCCTGTATCTGGACGAAGTGATCCTCACCAGCAAGGCTGCGAAACCGCTGCGCTACGGCCTGCTTGAAGTGCCGCTGCCACCGGGTGCCGATGTCGAGCGCACCACGTGGGGCATCAAGTTGCAGGGCAAGGCGGGGACTGAACCGACGGCGCTGGAAAAAGCTCGATTCGAGCCGGGACAACTGGCCTATGCGGTGCCGGTGGATGCGCTGAGTGGCGAATTGCGTTTGCGGCATTTGGTGCGCTTCTCGCAAAAAGGCCAGTTCAACCTGCCACCGGCACGCTTCACGCAGGTCTACGCGCCACAGCATCGGGCTCAGGAACAGAAACCGGCGCTCGGTCAGGTTACGGTTCACTGACATGTTCCGGCCTTTGTTCTGTTGGCTGCTGTGTTGGATGCCTGCGCTGGCGATGGCGCAGGACGAACCCTTGCGTGTGGCCTTCAAGGAAGAGTTGCTGACGTTGAGCCGGACGCAATTGCTGTCGCGCGAGCCATTGCCGGACACTCTGCAGGCACCCTTGGGCAGCGTGTGGAAGCTGTTTGTCTATGGCTGGCTGGTGGACACCGTTGCCCGTGAGCCGGCGTATGAATGTCGTGGGCAATCGAAAGAGGAAGTCTATTGCTGTACCGCCGGCGGCAAGATCGAACGTGATCAGGCGTTGGTGAAATCCTGTGGTTTGTACTTTGAGCCTGCGCGCTTGGGGATCGACGCTGCTCAATGGCGCGCGTATTGGCAGGCTCGGCAAGCGCCGCACTGGTTGCTGGAATTACCGTCATTGCAGCCAGCCACCCGGGTTTCGGTGGCTGAGTTGCTCCGTGTGTTGGCCGTGATGCCGGCGCAGGATCAGGCCCGGCGCGTGCTGCTGGACGTGGTGCTGAACGCAGCGGACGGCAATGTCGTCGGTGAACTCGGCAGCCGGTTGCGGGTGAAAACCTGGAGCTGGCTGGGGGATCAGGATGCTGCGACGCGACAGGGCGGATTCGCCGGATGGACGGCGGACGGCACGCCGATCTGGGCCGGTGGACGCGGAACCAGTCAACGGGTTCTGCGCGATTATGCCGGGGCGATTTCTGCGGTGGTGCCTGCGTCCTGGCCCGCGGAGGCGGGGAAGTGTGTGGAGGTTGGGTTGTTCTCCCGCTATCCGCTTCGTCGTGTGTTATCGGGTGACACTGTAGTGTCCTCCGGGGCGTTGCGGGGCGATTACCGAGTCGAGTTCGTCAATGGCAATCAACTCGATGTTCACAGTGACGGCGAATTGTTTTTGCTCAAGGATAAGCTCGTTGCCCGGCTGGACCGTGAAGAGTATGTCGCCCGCGTGCTTCAGCGCGAAGCCACTCCCGAACCGGTCGAAGCCGCCAAGGCCCTGGCCGTCGCGATCCGCACTTACCTGCTGCAAAACGCCACGCGCAACGGGGAATGCCTGAGCATCGACGACAGCAGCCAGCGTCAACGGGTCGCGCCACGTCCGGCTACCATCGAAGCGCGCAACATTGCGGCATGGACCAGCGATCTGGTACTGGCCGGTAGCATCGTTACCTACCACTCCGATCAACCCGGTCCGGACAAACTGTCCTGGCAACAGGCCGTCGAACAGGCCCGCTCCGGCCAGCGTTACGACGCGATCCTGCTGCACGCTTACCCACGCGCCAGCCTCAGCCGTTGGGACAACCCGGTGGCTTCCTGCGAAGCACTGCCCGCCGCACAAGACTGGCTGCAAAAGCAACGGCGCGGCTGGCGACCTCGTCTGGAAAGCGAAGTGGGCTACAGCGAAGTCAGCTCCTTTGCCGTCTGCCGCCTGAGCGTTGGTCGCCCGTATGTCGACCGCGAACGCCAGCGCATCTACGTGCGCGGCGTGCTCTCGCTGCAAGACCGCCTCGACCTGACCCACGAATACCTGCACCTGGCCTTCGAAGCACACCCCAACGGCCAGGATGAAACCTACATCGAAGGGCTCGCCCGCCACCTCTTGCTGGAATAGACCATGACACTCCGTTATCCACAGGTCTTGCTGTTGCTCTGTTCGTTGTCGGCGTTACCGCTGGTGATGGCGCAAGGCGTCAAACTCGACACGCCTTCTGGAGGCTGGCGAACCGGCGCGCCGGAGGGCGAGGGCGAAAGTTTTCGTCAGACCGTCAACTACCCGGCCTCTTCGGTAAACACCCCGGCCGGGCAGGCCAACACAGCGCGAATCAGCGGCCAGATCCACGCCACACCGAAATCCACCGAGCCCGGTCGGCTGATCGTCAACGGCGTCAGCATGCCCCTGAAGATCGACCCTGCCGGCCGCTTCGACCGCCCGTTCTCATTTCCCAACGGCAGCAACAGTGTCGAAGTGCGCAGCCCTGACGGCCAGCAGCGCCACCGCACGCAGTTCCTTAATGCCAGCGTTGGCGCCACCCCGGCCAAACTCCGCGTCTTGCTGGCCTGGGACAGCGACGGCACCGACCTCGACCTCCACCTCATCACCCCCGACGGCGCCCACATCTGGTACGGCGACCGCGTCGCGCCTAACGGCGCGGCACTCGATGTCGACGTCACCACCGGCTACGGCCCGGAAATCTTCGCCATGCCCGCGCCGATCAAAGGGCAGTACCTGGTGTATGTGAACTACTTCGGCGGTGGCTATCGCAGTGATGAAGAAGGGCAGGAGGATTCCGTACAACCGCTGACCACGGCGCAGGTGACGGTGATAACGGAAGAGGGGACGCCGAGCGAGAAGATGGAGACGTTTTTGGTGCCGATGAGGGCGGTGGGGGAATTGACGTTGGTGAAGGGATTTAGTTATCCGTGAGGGAAACAGTCAGATTACTTTTCTGTAGGCATTAAAAAGCCGGCTTGTGGCCGGCTTCTCGGGGACTGGCTTGGATCATTTTTGGTAAACCGCGCCAGCCTTCAAAACGTACACCCGGATCTTGCGTCCGGCTGTGGGACTCGGCGAGAAAGTCATCTGCTTTGTCGGTGCGATCAGAGCCGCTTGGCGGGTTGATGCGCAAATGTGGGGCGCAGCATACTGATTTTTTTGGGAAATTCCCAGCTTGGTGTACGGGTTGGAGCTATTGCACTGACGTGTAGCCGCAGGCTTCGCCAGCGGCTACAAAAAACTGGGTATTACAGGAACGGCACCTCCGGCCTGCGTTTGTTCAGCGTCGACCACCAGAACACCCAGCCCATGACCCTGATGTTCTGCTCTTCGATTTGTGCGGCCCTGAAGATTTCATCCGGGTATTCGGCGCTGTTGTGGCTGCGCATGCGCAGTGCGTTGCCGGGGATCCGGTGCAGGTACTTGATTCGCAGCATGCCGTCATGCTCGATTGCGTAAATCTCACCATCGACAATTTGTGTAAGCCCGCGGTCAATGGCGAGGATGGAGCCGTCTTCAATTTTCTCGGCCATGCTGTTACCGATCATGTGGGCGCAGATGGCGTCGGCGTGGCTGATTTCCAGTGAGTCGAGGTGGCCGCGGGGCAGGCGGATGGACTGGCTGGGGTCTTCGACGACGTGGTTTTTTTTGGAGCCTGGGGCCGTGGCGATTTCTTTATAAAGAGGCAGTTCGACGTCTGTGGGCTCGATGACCGTGTAGACACCGCGAATGGCCTGAGCGTCGAAGGTGTTGCCAGTTTCGTCGAGTAGGCGCAGGTGTCTGGCATCTTTCTGACCCTCACCGGTTTTCAGCCATTCACTGTTTACGGAGAGTCGCATGGCGACTTCTTCCATGCAGTGGGCGGGTACACCGCGGGTGTACCAGTTATGGACATTTTGCGGTGCCGTGTTCAAAAACTCGGCAAATCCGGAAGTCGTGATGCTGGCAAGTCGTAGGAGCGCTCGAAAGCGTGGGCCGCTAGTGTTCTTTTTCATAAACACGAGTCTACGGAGGCGGAATAAGGCTTTGAATAAACGAACTGTTCAAATTCGAGGGAAATTTAAGACTTGATGTAAGACGTCGCTGGCGAAAATTAAACAAGAAAAAACCAAATCAGAGGCACTTTAAACAAAGTGTTTAAGCGATGCTTTTCAAGCGCCCACAAAAAACCCCGGATCAACCGGGGTTCTTCTTAAAGCTTGAATCTCGCAGCTGCGCTTAGCCTTTGTAAGCGGCAACCGACTTGGTGATCGCTTCGCGGGCGGCGTCTGCGCCGGCCCAGCCTTCGATCTTCACCCATTTGCCTTTTTCGAGATCTTTGTAGTTCGCGAAGAAGTGCTCGATCTGTTGGATCAGCAGCGCTGGCAGGTCGGTGTATTCCTTCACGTCGACGTACAGCTGGGACAGCTTGTCGTGTGGAACTGCAATCACTTTGGCATCGCCGCCGCCGTCATCGGTCATGTTCAGGATGCCGACCGGACGAGCGCGGATCACGGAGCCTGGAGCAACCGGGTAAGGGGTCACGACCAGTACGTCGAGGGGATCACCGTCGTCAGCCAGGGTGTTCGGGATGTAACCGTAGTTGGCCGGGTAGAACATTGGGGTGGCCATGAAACGGTCAACGAACAGGCAATCGCTGTCTTTGTCGATTTCGTATTTGATCGGCGCGTGGTTGGCCGGAATCTCGATCGCGACGTAGATGTCGTTCGGCAGGTCTTTGCCAGCCGGAATCTTGCTGTAGCTCATTGGGCGTTGCCCCCGTTAGTTGACCAAAAACACTTGGCCGGATTGACCAAAAAGTGGCGGCGATTATAGGCATATTCCTACGCCGACGCCATGGACCAGAGGTCGTGTAGACCTTAGTCGTGTGGCTGATAGACCGGATCGTGCGCCTGAAGTTGCTTCAATCTTCCGAGCGGGTCCTGGCGGTAGAACAGCTTCAACTGCTCGTACACCTGTGGATAAGCCTCATGCAGCAAATCCGGGGCGCTGAAGAAGTATTCGCTGGTGACGGCGAAGAACTCGGCCGGGTTTTCCGCGGCATAGGGATCGATGGCGGTCTCGGCATCCGGATTGCGCTCCAGTTGCCGGTCGAGGTCGTCGTAGGCGTCCTGCATGACCTTGGCCCAGTCGCTGACCCGCATGTTGGCGTGCAGCGGTGGCAGGCCGTTGGCATCGCCATTGAGCATGTCGAGTTTGTGCGCCAGCTCGTGGATCACCAGGTTGTAGCCTTCCCAGCCGCCACTGGCCATGACGCCGGGCCAGGCGAGGATGACCGGCCCTTGCTGCCAGGCTTCACCGCTGTGCTCGCCGTCCCACTCATGCTCGACGCCACTGGCGTCACGATGGCGCTGGGGGCTGAGGAAGTCGTCGGGATAGAGGATGATTTCGTGAAAACCCTGATACCAGTTCAGATCGCCCAGGTGCAACAACGGCAACTGCGCCTGGGCCGCGAGCAGCAGACGTTGCTCCTGATGCAGTTCGACGCCGGGCAGGGAGGTCAGGTGTTTGTCTTCGAGGAATAGCACGCAGGCTTCGCGCAGCCATTGGTCTTCGGCGGCGCTGATGCCATCAAGAAAGCTCAGATGATGTCGCACCCGTTGCCACATCTCGTCGGCTATCGGGTGCTTGGCCAGGGTGCGCCGGCGTCGCCATGCGCCAAGGGACCACATCGTGTCAGTGCGGTGCGGTCTTGGAGTTCGAACCACCGAAGCGGCCGCGGACCACGCCGATGATCATTGGCACCAGCGACAGCAGGATGATGCCCACCACCAGCAGCGACAGGTTCGACTTGATGAACGGTACGTTGCCGAAGAAGTAGCCGAGAGTGACCAGGCCACCGACCCACAGGATGGTGCCGAGGACGCTGAAGGCGAAGAAGCGCGGATACGGCATTCTTGCTACGCCGGCGACGAATGGGGCAAAGGTGCGAATGATCGGCAGAAAACGCGCCAGCGTCACGGTTTTGCCGCCGTGCTTTTCATAGAAATCGTGGGTTTGCTGCAGGTAGTCGCGACGGAAGATCTTGGAATTCGGGTTGCTGAACAATCGTTCGCCTGCCGTTCGTCCGATGACGTAGTTGGTGCTGTCGCCGAGAATCGCCGCGAGCATCAGCAAACCGCCCAGCAACACCGGGTCCATGCCGCCACCGGCCGCCACGGCGCCAGCGATGAACAGCAGCGAATCGCCGGGCAGGAAGGGCATCACTACCAGGCCGGTTTCACAGAAGATCACCAGAAACAGAATCGCGTAGATCCATGGCCCGTAGTTGGTGACCAGCAAGTCGAGGTACACATCGAGATGCAGGACGAGATCGAGCGGGTTGAAATCCATGGAAAGCACCTGTTATGACGGCCCGACTCGGCAGGCCTGTGCGGATGACTTCGCGTAAGGCCTACAGACGGGTGTAGTTTTTCTTACAAGCCGGGAAGGTCGGCATTATACGGTCTGGGAGGTGAAAAGCGCGTCGAGATTGTAGCGGGGGATGTCGGGTGGCTGATTGTAGGAACAAGCTTGTTCGCGAAAAAACCAGAGGCGCCGCTGGGCCTCTGATTTTACGCGCTCTCGTTCACACCCATCGCGAGCAAGCTCGCTCCTGCAGGTTATTTATTGTCGGCTTACAGCTCGTCGCTGATCGGCAACACGTAGTTCTTGAACTCGGTGTCTTCCTTGAATCCGATGGATTCGTAGGTTTTCTGCGCAACGTCATTATTGCTGCTGGTGGAAACCCGCATGCGCACGGCATTGGTTTCCTTGGCCATCTTCTTCGCGGTTCGGATCAGATTATCGGCGACCAGTTGGCGACGGGCGTCCTCGGCGACATAAATGTCGTTGAGAATCCACACACGCTTGAGTGAAAGCGAAGAAAAACTCGGGTAGAGCTGACAGAAACCCATCAGTTTGTCGTCATTATCGGCCAAAGCCAGGTAAATCACCGACTCCTTGCGGCGCAGGCGTTTTTCGAGGAACGCCCGGGATGAGTCCGGATACGGCAGGGAACCATAAAACTCGCGATACTTGACGAACAACGGGGTCAGCAAATCCAGGTGTTCGAGGGTCGCTTGAATAATCCGCATGGTAGGTCTCGTCTTCAAGTGGCTGTCTTGCGTGCTTGGACGGCGACGGGGCCGTGCGTCGATCCTGCCTGAAACTGGAACGAAAGTGCAATGCAGAAGCGGTTCAGGCATCCGGCGAACTCAGTAGGAAATTACCTTTCATGTCCGCACCGACGTCTGACTCCAGCGTCTGAACCTGCGCTTCATCCTTCAGACTGACCCCCGATAGCTGCCGCCGACAGGCTTCGCGCATCAAATACAGCAAACGGTGTGCCGCCATGCCGTAGCTCAAGCCTTCAAGACGCACATTGGAGATGCAGTTGCGGTAGGCGTCCGTCAGGCCGACCTTGGGATTGTAGGTGAAATATAACCCGAGACTGTCGGGCGAACTGAGGCCGGGACGTTCGCCAATCAGGATCACCGTCATTTTTGCGCCCAGCAGTTCGCCGACTTCATCAGCGACAGCGACGCGCCCCTGTTCCACCAGAATCACCGGAGCGACAGTCCAGTTTTCAGCGCGTACCTGCTCCTCCAGCCGCGCCAAAAATGGCAGGGTATGACGGTGAACCGCCAAAGCTGACAAGCCATCGGCGACCACGATAACCAGATCGACCCCGCCAGGATTGGCCGAGGCGTAGTCGCGCAACACCTGAGCCGACTCGACGTTCAACTTACGCCCCAGATCGGGGCGTTGCAGATAGCTGTTTCGGTCGATTGCCGCGCTATGCAGCAAAACGCTTTCATGCCCGCGTTCGGCCAGTTGCGAGCGCAGGGCCGGATGGTCGAAGGGCAAATACACCGCGTCCCGCGCCTGGGCATGGGCGTATTGGAAGTCCAGCTGTGCACGGGTCGGCATGCTGGTGCCGGTGCGGCCCAAGGCAATTCGCGCCGGTGTCAGGCGTCGCAGTTCCAGCCAAGGGTTGTGCGGATCGTAGGGTGGTTTTTCCATATCAACACTCATCCCAGTTGCGCCAAGGCCTGGCGGAAGGCCGGCGGCAGGCTGTTGCCGAAAAGAACCCGGCCATCCGCCTGGGTGAAGATGCCCATTTTCGCCAGCCAGTGTTCGAACTCCGGTGCAGGCTTGAGCCCCAGCGTCTGCCGGGCATAGAGCGCATCGTGGAACGACGTGGTCTGGTAATTGAGCATGATGTCGTCGGAGCCGGGGATGCCCATGATGAAGTTGATTCCGGCCACGCCCAGCAGGGTCAGCAGGGTGTCCATGTCATCCTGGTCCGCCTCGGCGTGGTTGGTGTAACAGATGTCACAGCCCATCGGCACGCCGAGCAATTTGCCACAGAAGTGATCTTCGAGGCCGGCGCGGATGATTTGCTTGCCGTTGTAGAGGTATTCCGGGCCGATAAATCCTACGACGGTGTTCACCAGGAACGGGTTGAAATGTCGCGCTACTGCGTAGGCTCGGGTTTCGCAGGTCTGTTGATCGACGCCATGGTGGGCGTTGGCCGACAGGGCACTGCCCTGGCCGGTTTCGAAATACATCAGGTTTTTCCCGAGCGTGCCGCGATTGAGGCTCAGCCCGGCGTCGTAACCCTCCTTGAGCACATTCAGGTTGATGCCGAAGCTGGCGTTGGCCGCCTCGGTGCCGGCGATCGACTGGAACACCAGGTCCAGCGGCACGCCGCGATTGACCGCTTCGATCGATGTGGTGACGTGGGTCAGCACGCAAGCCTGGGTCGGAATCTCGTAGCGCTGGATGATCGCGTCGAGCATCTCCAGCATGGCGCAGATCGAGGCGATGCTGTCGGTGGCCGGGTTGATGCCGATCATGGCATCGCCGTTACCGTGTAGCAGACCGTCGAGGATGCTCGCGGCGATGCCGGCCGGTTCGTCGGTCGGGTGGTTGGGTTGCAGGCGAGTGGACAGGCGACCGCGCAGGCCGAGGGTGCCGCGAAACTGCGTGACCACGCGGATTTTTTGCGCCACCAGCACCAGATCCTGCACACGCATGATCTTGGATACGGCAGCCACCATTTCCGGGGTCAGGCCGGGGGCGAGGGCGCGCAGGACCTGCTCGTCAGCAGCATCGCTGAGCAGCCAGTCGCGAAAACCGCCCACGGTAAGGTGGCTGACGACCGCAAAGGCTTGTTTGTCATGGGTGTCGATGATCAGTCGGGTGACTTCATCGTCTTCGTAGGGAATCAGGACCTCCTGCAGGAAGTGGCTCAGCGGAATGTCAGCCAATGCCATTTGCGCCGCGACGCGCTCGCCATCTTTGAGTGCGGCGACACCGGCCAGAAAATCCCCGGAGCGCGCCGGGCTGGCCTTGGCCATCACATCCTTGAGGCTGTCGAAGCGATAGGTCTGGGCGCCGACGGAATGGGCATATACGGCCATGGGGCGGTGTCCTCCAGATTATGAATAGCTCAAATTAACCACCAGTGCACTTCAATAACGCAGGTGCAACTCATATACCTTCGAGCATAGCGTCCGCCGGTGCTTCGGAGCGTTGCCGGGCGGTCAGCTGGAAATACAGGTAACCGGCGACCATGAATCCAAGGAAAACCAGGCCGATCAGCGTGTTGAACCAGGCCATCGCCACCAGGCATACCACCGCCAGGAACAGCGCGATCCCCGGTACGATCGGGTAACCCGGCGCGCGGAAGGTGCGCTCCAGGTTCGGCTCGGTTTTACGCAACTTGAACAGGCTCAGCATACTGATGATGTACATCACGATGGCACCGAATACCGACATGGTGATCATCGCTGCCGTCAGGCTCATGCCTTGCAGATTGACCAGACCGTCGCTGTAGATCGCTGCGATGCCGATCACCCCGCCGGCCAGAATCGCCCGGTGCGGTGTCTGGAAGCGCGAGAGTTTGGCCAGGCTGCGAGGCAGGTAGCCGGCGCGGGCCAGGGCGAAGAACTGCCGCGAATAGCCGAGGATGATCCCGTGGAAACTGGCCACCAGGCCGAACAGACCGATCCACACCAGCATGTGCATCCAGGTCGAGTTATTGCCGACCACCGCTTTCATCGCTTGCGGCAGCGGATCGTTGATGTTCGACAGTTGACGCCAGTCGCCGACACCGCCGGCCATGATCATCACGCCAATGGCCAGGAATACCAGGGTCAGAATGCCGCTGACATAGGCCCGGGGAATCGTGCGTTTCGGGTCCTTGGCTTCTTCGGCCGCCATGGCCGCACCTTCGATGGCGAGAAAAAACCAGATTGCGAAGGGAATGGCCGCGAAAATGCCGGGTATCGAGGCCATCGTGAATTCGTTGGAACCTGACCAGCCATTGAGTACGAAATTACTGAAGCTGAAGCCCGGCGCGACGACGCCCATGAACACCAGCAGTTCGGCGACGGCCAGCACGGTAACCACCAGTTCGAAGGTGGCGGCGATGCTGACGCCGAGGATGTTCAGGCCCATGAACACGAAATAGGCGCCAACGGCGGCGATCTTCGGGTCCAGCTCCGGATATTGCACGTTGAGATAGGCGCCGATGGCCATGGCGATCGCCGGGGGCGCAAAGACAAATTCGATCAGGGTGGCGATACCGGCAATCAATCCTCCTTTCTCGCCAAACGCTCGACGGCTGTAGGCAAACGGCCCGCCAGCGTGAGGAATGGCAGTGGTCAATTCGGTGAAACTGAAGATGAAGCAGGTGTACATCGTCGCCACCATCAATGCGGTGACGAGGAAACCCAATGTCCCTGCGGTGCCCCAGCCGTAACTCCAGCCAAAGTACTCGCCGGAAATCACCAGGCCGACGGCAATGCCCCATAAATGCAGGGTGCCGAGTGTGGGTTTGAGCTGTGTGGAAGAAGTAGTCATAAGTCCTCTCTATTTTTTATTGTTCGATCTTTTGGACTTTCAGGTACGACGGGTTGAGTGCAAAACCTGAATGACGGGTAGGCAAGGGCCGTGCCAGAACGGCCAGGCCTTTTGTGTTGTGTCATTCAGGACGCCATCGCGGGCAAGCCCACAGAGATTTGAGTGAGCCTCAAACAGTGGATTCACCCACAACCCTGTGGGAGCGAGCCTGCTCGCGATGGCTTTCGAAAGGGCGACACCGAACCATCGGTGTCGCCCCGGTTTTTAGAAGAAGCCCAGCGGATTGATGTCGTAGCTCACCAGCAGGTTTTTGGTCTGCTGGTAGTGGTCGAGCATCATCTTGTGGGTTTCACGACCGACGCCGGATTTCTTGTACCCGCCGAACGCGGCGTGCGCCGGGTACAAGTGGTAGCAGTTGGTCCATACACGACCGGCCTTGATGGCGCGGCCCATGCGGTAGGCGCGGTTGATGTCGCGGGTCCAGAGGCCGGCACCCAGGCCGAACTCGGTGTCGTTGGCGATGGCCAGGGCTTCGGCTTCGTCCTTGAAGGTGGTGATGCTCACCACCGGGCCAAAGATTTCTTCCTGGAACACACGCATTTTGTTGGTGCCCTTGAGCAGAGTCGGCTGGATGTAATACCCGCTCGCCAGGTTGCCCTCGAGTTTTTCCACCTTGCCGCCGGTCAGCAGCTCGGCGCCTTCGCCCTTGGCGATTTCCAGGTACGAAAGGATTTTGTCGAATTGCTGCTCGGACGCCTGGGCGCCGACCATCGTGTCGGTGTCCAGCGGGTCGCCACGTTTGATCGACAGGACTTTTTTCATCACTTCTTTCATGAAGTCGTCGTAGATCGACTCTTGCACCAGGGCGCGGGACGGACAGGTGCAGACTTCGCCCTGGTTGAAGAATGCGAGCACCAGGCCTTCAGCGGCTTTTTCGATGAAGGAAGGCTCGGCCTTCATGATGTCTTCGAAGAAGATGTTCGGCGATTTGCCACCCAACTCCACGGTGGACGGAATGATGTTTTCGGCAGCGCATTTCATGATGTGCGAGCCGACCGGGGTCGAACCGGTGAACGCGATTTTGGCGATGCGCTTGCTGGTGGCCAACGCTTCACCGGCTTCTTTGCCGAAGCCTTGCACGATGTTGAGCACGCCGGGCGGCAGCAGGTCGCCAATCAACTCGACCAGCACGGTGATGCCCAACGGCGTCTGCTCGGCAGGCTTGAGCACCACGCAGTTGCCGGCAGCCAGCGCCGGGGCGAGTTTCCAGGCGGCCATCAGGATCGGGAAGTTCCACGGGATGATCTGCCCGACCACGCCTAGCGGTTCATGGATGTGATAAGCCACGGTGTTGCCGTCGATTTCGGCAGCGCTGCCTTCCTGGGCGCGAATGCAACCGGCGAAGTAGCGGAAGTGGTCGGCGGCCAGCGGAATGTCGGCGTTGAGGGTTTCACGCACGGCTTTACCGTTGTCCCAGGACTCGGTGATCGCCAGCCGTTCCAGGTTCTGTTCGATGCGGTCGGCGATTTTCAGCAGCACCAGCGAGCGGGCCTGGGCGGACGTGGCGCCCCAGGCATCGGCCGCCGCGTGAGCAGCGTCCAGGGCCTTGTCGATGTCTTCGGCCGTGGAGCGGGGGAATTCGGCAATGGGTTGGCCATTTACTGGCGAGGTATTGGTGAAGTACTGACCTTTGACAGGCGCGACGAATTCGCCGCCGATGTAGTTACCGTATTTGGCCTTGAACGAAACGATAGCGCCTTCAGTACCGGGGTGAGCGTAACGCATGATGTTTTCTCCTTGGCTTTTTGTATTTGTAAGGAAGAGCGCATGTGCGCTTGCTTTAAGCGTAGAGCAAAGGTCGGGCCACCGCCCTGCAGGTCAGGCAAATCAAGGCGTTGCGCGATTTCTGTCGGACGGGCGGGTGGCGGCTGTGACGCTATCGGTACAGCCGCTGTGACACTTTGTACCGCTTTTGGCACGAGCTGTGACCGGGTGGTCTTGCCAGCATTGCATTGCAGGCCAGGCTGGAGGATGCTCGGGATCACCTCAAGCGCGGGTCGCCGAGCCCCGGGGAGAACAATAAGAAATGCACGACAATCATTTGAGTCGCCATGCCCAGCAAGTATTGACCGTGACACAGGGGAAAACCCACCTGCACGGTCCCGGCAGCGATCCGTCCATCGCCCGTTCCTGGCTGCGCTGTCTTGAGGACTATCACCTCGACCCGGCCCTGACCATGGCGCCGACGGTGCTGGAACATGGCCGCGTCCTTGAAAGCCGCGAACGCTTGCAGCAAGTACTGCACATCGCCGGTAACGAAATGACCAGCCTGCATCAGCAACTCTCCGGCGCCGGGCATGCGGTGCTGTTGACCGATGCGCGCGGGGTGATCCTCAACTGCGTGACGGCCCCCGCCGAACGGAAGATTTTCGAGCGCGCCGGCCTTTGGCTCGGTGCTGACTGGAGTGAGGCTTGCGAAGGCACCAACGGTATCGGCACGTGCCTGGTGGAACGTCAGGCGCTGACCATTCACCAGGACGAACATTTTCGCGGCCGCCACACCGGCCTGACCTGTTCGGCGAGCCCGGTGTTCGATCCTCACGGCGAACTGCTGGCGGTGCTCGATGTGTCCTCGGCGCGGCACGATGTCTCGCGCCAGAGTCAGTTTCACACCATGGCCCTGGTCAATCTTTCGGCGAAGATGATCGAGAGTTGCTACTTCCTGCGTTATTTCGACAATCAATGGTTGCTGCGTTTTCACCTGCAAGCCGAATCCGTCGGCTTGTTCAGTGAAGGGCTGATGGCGTTCGACGGAGAAGGGCGGATCTGCGCGGTCAATCAGAGTGCATTGAATCTGCTGGGGCATGTGCGCGGTGGGTTGCTCGGCAAACCGGTGGAGGCGTTCTTCGATTGTTCACTCGATGAGCTACTCGGTCGAGCCAGCGTCAATGCCAGCGCCAGTTGGCCGCTGCGCACCCGCGACGGGCGCAGTTTGTTCGCCTTGTTGCGCGGTCAGCCGCGACGCGTGCCGGTGCCGTTGGTGCCCAGTCCGGTTATTGAGGATCGCGCACCATCGTCCGGCATCTGCCTGGGTGATGCCGGTTTGCAGACCGATTTCCGCAAGGCCCTGCGCGTGTACGAGCGGGACGTGCCGCTGCTGATCAACGGCGAAACCGGGTCAGGTAAAGAGGCCTTCGCCAAAGCCGTTCACCAGGCCAGCCAGCGTGGTGGAAAAGCTTTCGTTGCGCTGAACTGCGCGGCCATCCCGGAAAGCCTGATCGAGAGCGAACTGTTCGGTTATCGCGGTGGCAGTTTCACCGGGGCGCGCAAGGAAGGCATGCGCGGCAAGTTGCAGCAGGCCGATGGCGGGACGTTATTCCTCGATGAAATCGGCGACATGCCGCTGACCTTGCAGACGCGGCTGTTGCGGGTACTCGAAGACCGGCAAGTGGTGCCGATTGGCGGCGAGCCGGAATCGGTCAATGTGCGGATCATCAGCGCCACGCACCGCAATCTGCTGGAGCGGGTGCAGGACGGCAGTTTCCGCGAGGATCTGTATTACCGTCTCAATGGGCTGGAAGTCGCGCTGCCGGCATTGCGCGATCGCAGTGACAAGTCGCAATTGCTCGATTTTTTGCTGGCTGAAGAAGCAAGCGGTGAAACGGTATTGATCGACGCGCCGGCGCGCGAGGCATTGTTGGGGTTTGCCTGGCCGGGCAACGTGCGGCAGTTGCGCAATGTACTGAGGACTTTGGCGGCACTGTGCGAGGAAGGACGAGTCGGGGTGGAGGATTTGCCGGTGATGATTCGTCAGGCGCGGCCTATTGCGCAGCCGAGCGTAGAAGTCTCGGAGCATCCGCTGGAGGATGCCGAGCGGTTGACGTTGTTGAATGCTCTGGAGCAGACACGGTGGCATATGACCAATACCGCCGAGCAACTTGGTGTGAGCCGAAATACCCTTTATCGCAAGCTGCGTAAGCACGGTATCGCTCGGTAAACCGTGTCGCGGCCATCGCTAGCAGGCTAGCTCCCACAGGGTAATGGGCTGGATTTTCCATTTGGGAGTGCACTCTAATCTAGTGTGGGAGCCAGCCTGCTGGCGATGGCGCCGGTATGGGCGAAACAAAGGTGCGAATTTCCCCACCCTAAGCTAACCTGCGGCCATGTTTACGAGGTCGACTATGCACATTCATATTCTTGGTATCTGCGGCACTTTCATGGGTTCGATGGCGGTTCTGGCCAAAGAGCTGGGCCATCACGTCACCGGCTCCGATGCCAACGTCTATCCACCGATGAGCACTCAACTTGAGGCGCAGGGCATCGAGTTGACCCAGGGCTACGACCCGGCGCAGCTCGACCCGGCCCCTGATCTGGTGGTGATCGGCAATGCCATGTCCCGCGGCAACCCGGCTGTCGAATACGTGCTGAACAAAGGCCTGCCCTACGTCTCCGGCCCGCAATGGCTGGCCGATCACGTGCTGCAAGGTCGCTGGGTGCTGGCGGTTGCCGGTACCCACGGCAAGACCACCACCAGCAGCATGCTCGCCTGGGTGCTGGAACACGCCGGGATGAGCCCGGGATTCCTGATCGGCGGCGTGCCACAGAATTTCTCGGTGTCGGCGCGTCTGGGCGGCACACCATTCTTTGTGATCGAAGCCGACGAATACGACAGCGCGTTTTTCGACAAGCGCTCGAAGTTCGTTCATTACCGTCCGCGCACGGCGATCCTGAATAACCTGGAATTCGACCACGCCGATATCTTTCCGGACCTGCCCGCCATCGAACGCCAGTTCCACCATTTGGTGCGGACCATCCCGAGTGAAGGTCTGGTGATTCACCCGACGACCGAGCCTGCGTTGCAACGCGTCATCGAGATGGGGTGCTGGACCCCGGTGCAAACGACCGGTGCCGGTGGTCAGTGGCAGGTCAAGTTGCTCAGCGGAGACGGTTCCGCCTTCGAAGTGATGTTCGAAGGTGTGTCTCAAGGCGTGGTCGACTGGGACATGACCGGCCAACACAACGTTGCCAACGCACTGGCCACGTTGGCAGCCGCGCGCCACGTTGGCGTGGTGCCATCCATGGGGATCGCTGCATTGAGCGCGTTCAAAAGCGTCAAGCGCCGCATGGAAAAGGTCGCCGAAGTCCGTGGCATCACCATCTATGACGACTTCGCTCACCATCCGACCGCCATCGCCACCACGCTCGACGGTTTGCGTAAACGCATTGGCGATGCACCGTTGATCGCGATCATCGAGCCGCGCTCCAACTCGATGAAACTCGGCGCGCACCGTGACGGCTTGCCGGAAAGCGTGGTCGATGCCGATCAGGTGATCTGGTACGCGCCGGCCAATCTCGGCTGGGACCTGGCGGCCACCGCGTCGCTATGCACGGTGCCGTC
This sequence comes from Pseudomonas sp. NFX224, assembly GCF_048565165.1. NCBI lineage: Bacteria > Pseudomonadati > Pseudomonadota > Gammaproteobacteria > Pseudomonadales > Pseudomonadaceae > Pseudomonas > Pseudomonas sp. NFX224. Next base: position 3,767,033 of record NZ_CP183416.1, read on the forward strand.
GATTGTCAGCGATTCGCTGGAAGGCATCATCGAACGGGTGAAAAGCCAGGCGCAGCCGGGCACGCACGTGGTGATCATGAGCAACGGCGGCTTCGGCGGCCTGCACGGCAAACTCGCCGAGGCGCTCAAATGAACAACGGCCCGGACCGCATCACGCTGGCGATGACTGGCGCTTCCGGCGCCCAGTACGGCTTGCGCCTGCTCGACTGCCTGGTGCGTGAAGACCGTGAAGTGCACTTCCTGATTTCCAAGGCCGCGCAATTGGTGATGGCCACCGAAACCGATGTAACGTTGCCGGCCAAGCCGCAAATGATGCAAGCCTTCCTCACCGAATACACGGGGGCTGCCGCCGGGCAGATTCGCGTGTACGGCAAGGAAGACTGGATGTCGCCGGTGGCCTCGGGCTCCGGCTCACCGGCGGCGATGGTGGTGGTGCCGTGTTCCACTGGCACGCTGTCGGCCATCGCGACCGGTGCCTGCAACAACCTGATCGAACGTGCGGCGGACGTGACACTGAAAGAGCGTCGGCAGCTGATTCTGGTGCCGCGTGAAGCGCCGTATTCGAGCATTCACCTGGAGAATATGCTCAAGCTGTCGAACATGGGCGCGACGATCCTGCCAGCCTCGCCAGGCTTCTACCATCAACCGCAAACCATCGACGACCTGATCGATTTCGTCGTGGCGCGGATTCTCAATTTGCTGAACATTCCCCAGGACATGTTGCCGCGTTGGGGCGAGCACCATCTGACCAGCGATGAATAAGCTGCTGGTGACGGTGCTGGCGCTGCAATTGGCCGGGTGCGCTACGGCGCGCACGCTGGATGCCGCCAAGCCGGGGGCGCCGGTGGTGTACTCCGGGACACGGCTGGATTTGTATGCGTTGAATGGCGGTTGCTGCGCGAAGGATCGTTTCGGTGCGGAGGCACCGAGCTATCCGGGTGTGGATCTGCCCGCCAGTGCGTTGCTCGACACGCTGCTGTTGCCGCTGTCGTTGTTGACGGTGATCGGCGTGAGGTTTCAGGCGACCGGGGGATTGTAAGAGAGCGCTTCGCGCTCTATCGCGAGCAGGCTCGCTCCCACAGGGAAATGCATTCCAATGTGGGAGCGAGCCTGCTCGCGATGAGGCCCGCTCAGGGACCACAAAATTATTTGCCCAACTTCCTAAGCTCATCCGACTCGACAATCCGCACCCCATCCTGCTCTTCCAGCGCCAGGCGCCACATCGCGCGGGCCAGTTGGCAGGCTTCGATGCCATGGTATTTGCCGGGGATCAGCCGGGACAGCGGACCCGCCACTTTCTCGCCCAGGCGGGGCTTGATGCGCTCGCCCAGCAGCAGCGATGGCCGGCAAATGGTCAGTTGCGGCCAGTCCTGCGCGCGCAGCGCGTGCTCCATCTCGCCTTTAACCTTGTTGTAGAAAATCGAGGATCTGCGATCGGCGCCCAAGGCACTGATCACGATCAGGTGCCGTGCACCCATCTCCCGTGCGCGCTTGGCAAAGGCCACCACCATGTCCAGGTCCACTGCGCGGAACGCCTGTTCCGAGCCCGCCTGTTTGATGGTGGTGCCCAGGCAGCAGTAGGCAATGTCGACACGGCCGTTCAGCTGCGGCAGAAACACCGCCGGGTCGCCGACCGGGTTTTCAAGGTGGGGATGCTTGGCCAGGGGGCGGCGTGAAGGCGCCAGCACCCGCGAAATCGTTGGCTCATTGAGCAGGCGATCGAGCAAGTGTTCACCGGTCAGCCCGGTGGCTCCGGCAAGCAATACGTGCTGAGGCGTCAAGTACATAGTGTTTCTCCCTTGATACTGTCAGCTTAGTTGTTCTTTGCATCCTTGCTGTCAATGGAGACACTTTGCAGTGCTTTTCGTGCTTGCTGTTTGCGTAACAACTGCCAGTGCGACAGCACGGTTTTCGGTGCCCAGATCTGCGGTTCGGAAGCTTCGTAGTTGTCCGCCAGCTCGCGTTCGGCGACGGTGGCTTTGGCCAGCTTGAAGGCTTGCTCCAGGTCATCGGTCTGGTTCAGCGCCTGGGCAAACAGGGCGTCGCCGAAGTAGGTGAAGTTGGCTTCTTCCGAACAGCCGAAGGACACGCGGTCGGCCCGTGAGGCGGTCATGATCAGTGTGCGTTCGTCCTTGAGGGCAGGAATGAAGCCGCCGGAGTAGCAAGACGAAATCACGATGATCTTGTCGCGGTTTTTCAGTGGCGCGAGGACGGCGGCCAGTTCGTCGGCTGGCAGGTCCGCCAGTTCCATGCGTGGCTGGTCGAGCACCAGTTCGTGTTCGGCGGTGCCGTGGCTGGTCAGGTAGATGAAAATCAAATCTTCCGGGCCGCTGCGTTCGGCCAGGGTCAGGGCCGAGCGACGCAGGTTTTCCCGGGTGGCCATCGGTCGATCGCCGAGGTGATCGCGATGGTTGACCAAGCGGATCTGGCCGAAGGCGCCGAAGCGGCTGGTGAGCATGTTGGCGACGTAGTCGGACTCGCGCAGGAAAACACTCTGCTTGCCGTCGCCGCCCAGGGTCAGCGTGTACAGCTCCACGGCCGGCGTCGAGGCTGGCACGTTGCCCAGCGCCTCTTCCAGTAGACGCCCTTGGGCCAGCAGGCCGAGTTCGAGGGTGTCGGGCAGCAACTTGCCATCGGCGTCACGCACACGCTGGCCATTGATCCAGGTGCCGCTGAGCACGGAGCCATCGGTCAGCACGAGAGTGCCGCGACCCGAATACGCGTCGCTGTCGAACTGGCCAATGTAGAAACTGCCGTCGGCGAGATTCAAGCGGCCTTGGCCACTGAAGCGCCAGTCGTTGAAGTGACCAATGTAATGGCTGCCGTCGACGCCGATCAGTTCGCCCTTGCCATTGAGCGAACCTTCCTTGAACTGCCCCAGCCAGACATCGCCGTCAGCGTTTTCATAGCGGCCCTTGCCGTGCAGTTGATTGTTCTTGAAGCCGCCGACGTAGATGTCGCCGTCCGCGCTGTTGAATGTCCCGTTGCCTTCCAGCTGACCGTCGACGAAGCGTCCGGTGAACTGATTGCCATTGCCGTCACCGCGCTGGCCTTCGCCATTGGGTTTGCCGTGGGCGAACTGGCCTTGGTAGGCGCTGCCGTCTTCGAGTTCCAGACGGCCGAGCCCTGAATACTGATCGGCCTTGAACTCGCCGCGGTAGGTCATGCCGTTTTCTTTGAGGGTGCCTTCGCCATCGCGCCGGCCGAGCTTGAAACCGCCGGTGTAGCCGCTGCCGTTGGTGGTCAGGCTGCCCTGGCCGTCGAACAGGCCTTGATTGAACAGCCCGCGGTAGACCTCGCCATTGCTGCCGTGCCATTCGCCCTGGCCGTGCCATTGGCCCTTGTCGAACTCCCCGGCGTACCAGCTGCCGTTCGGGTAGTCGATACGGCCCTGGCCTTGCAGCAAGCCATCGACCAGATCACCGCGATAGCGTCCGCCATCCGGCAGGCGTGCGTCTGGCGGCAAAGGGGATTCGCCGTCGCCGCAAGCGGTGAGCATCAGGGTCAAGGCTAGGAGGGCAAGTGAGCGCATAGCGGGTTCCGGGCAATTAGGCGACCGAGTATGCCGCAGCTATGTGTCCATATACAGCCGGTAGAAATGCAGCGGGCGCGAAACAGCGTGAGCTGCTTCGCATCCGGGAAGGTTTACACGAAGCAGAGCGACAGCGGTTCGGCGATATACGCCGGTTTGTCCGAGCCTTCGATCTCCAGGGTGGCGGTGGCCTTGAGCAGCCATTGGCCGGGTTTCTTCTCGGTGACTTCGGTCAGGTCGACCTTCAGGCGCACTTTCGAATTGACCTTGACCGGCTGAATGAACCGCACGCTGTCCAGGCCATAATTGACCACCATCTTCAGGCCTTCGGGAAGGATGAGGATGTCTTCCATCAGTTTCGGAATCAGCGACAGCGACAGGAATCCGTGGGCAATGGTACTGCCGAAAGGCGTTTGCGCGGCCTTGACCGGATCGACGTGGATGAACTGATAGTCCCCTGTGGCTTCGGCGAACAGGTTGATGCGGTCCTGATCGATGGTGAGCCATTCGGAACGTCCAAGTTCCTTGCCGACATAATCATTGAGCTCTGCAACTGGAACATAGGGCATTGAGACTCTCCTTGGGTTCATCGGTTTTATAGTTTTGAGTGGGGGGGATTTGACCTCCCGGATTACCACTTTAGATCAACATGGCAAACTGCTCCGGTCAACTGACCATGCTTTTGGCGAATGCCGATCCATAGCGCAGGCATGCTTATAATGCCCGGGCCAATGCGGGTAACGGATTTTTGCGGGAGATCTTAGATGTTGTTACGTGGCCTGACGTGGCTGGTGCTGTTCCAATTGCTTGGTACCGCGATCAATCATTTGTTTTTACCGGTCCTGCCGGGGCCGATTGTCGGCCTGCTGCTGTTGCTGATGTTTCTGATCAGCCGTGGCCAGGTCGGTGAACCGCTGAACCTGGCGGCCAGCAGCCTGTTGCGTTACCTGCCATTGCTGCTGGTGCCACCAGCGGTGGGCGTGATGGTCTACGCCGCCGACATCGCGGCCGATTTCTGGGCCATTGTCGGCGCGCTGGTCTTGTCCCTGTTGCTGTCGATGGCGTTTGCCGGCGTGCTGATGCAGCGCATGGTCAAGCGCCACGCTCACCCCGAGGACAACCAATGATCTTCGACTGGCACGGCGCCTGGACGTCGGTAATTCATCATCCATTGTTCGGCATCGGCATTACCCTGGGCGCCTATCAACTGGTGTTGGCGGCATTTGAGAAAACCCGCTGGATCTTTTTGCAGCCGGTGCTGGTCTCCATGTTGCTGGTGATCGGTGTGCTGGTGAGCTGCGGGCTGAGCTACGCCGAGTACCGCAAGAGCACCGAGATCCTCAGTATCCTGCTCGGCCCGGCCACCGTTGCCCTGGCTGTGCCGCTTTACCTCAACCTGCGGCGGATTCGGCAGTTGTTCTGGCCGATTTTTACTACGCTGGTGATAGGCGGGGTGGTTGCCACAGGCATGGGTGTGTTGCTGGGCTGGTGGTTCGGGGCTGAACACATGATCTTGATGACCATGGCGCCGAAGTCGGTGACCTCGCCGATTGCCATGCTGGTGGCCGAACAGATTGGCGGTGTCGCAGCGTTGGCAGCGGTGTTTGTGTTGATCACCGGTGTGATTGGGGCGATCTTTGGCCCGAGCCTGTTGACCCGGCTCGGGGTCCACAGTCCCGAGGCGCGCGGCATGGCGCTGGGCATGACGGCTCACGCGGTCGGCACGGCGGTGGCCATGCAGGAAAATGAAGAGTGCGGCGCCTTCGCGGCGCTCGCGATGAGTCTGATGGGCGTGGCCACGGCGGTGTTGTTGCCGTTGGCGGTGTCGATGGTGGTGTGAAGGAACTGTCTATGAGTCTGCCGCTTTTTCCGCTGAACACTGTGCTGTTTCCTGGCTGCATCCTCGATTTGCAGATTTTCGAGGCGCGTTACCTGGACATGATCGGTCGCTGCATGAAACAGGGCGGCGGCTTCGGCGTGGTGTGCATTCTTGACGGTGAGGAAGTCGGCATCGCCCCGGCGGGGTATGCACTGGTCGGGTGCGAAGCGCTGATCACCGACTTCAAGACGCAGGATAACGGCCTGCTGGGGATTCGGGTCCAGGGCGGGCGGCGTTTCAATGTGTTGAGTACGGAAGTCCAGCGTGACCAATTGATCCTCGCCGAGGTCGAGTGGCTGGACGATGAACCCGAACAGCCATTGCAGGACGAGGACGCCGATCTGGTGGCCCTGCTCAAGGCCCTGGCCGAACACCCGATGGTCGAAGCGCTGAGCATGGGCACCGAAGCCACCGGACAACAGTCGCTGGCCAATCAGTTGGCGTACCTGTTGCCGTTTGCCGAGCTGGACAAGATCGACCTGCTGCAACTCGACGACCCGCAGCAACGACTGGATGCGATTCAGGCGTTGCTGGATGAGTTGCAGGGCGAATTGTTTGCCTGAGGTGTGTCAGTAGGCATACCGCAACATCGTGTGCGGCAAATGCCGCAACACGAAGAACCCGAACAGCGCCACCAGCGATGGCAGCACCAGCCACCAGACCTTGGGCGGCATCGCGTTGAGCGAAGTCCGGCGCTGACTCAGCCACAGGCTCGCCGCACACACGCACGCTGCCAGCATCGCCCCCGCCAAGACATCCGTCGGCCAGTGCGCGCCGAGGTACACCCGCGACAGGGAAATCGCCAGTGCCGGCAGGCAACCCACCAATAACCAGGTCAGGCGCATGCGCGGTGGTTGTCCGCGGCCAGCCAGCACCGCCAGGGTCAGGAACAGTGCAAATGAGCCAGATGCATGACCGCTGGGCATGCTGTAGCTGGTCAGCGGGTCGCTCAATACTTCCGGGCGCACGCGGGCGAAGAAATTTTTGGTCGCCGTATTGGCCAGCGCTGTGCAGAGCAATGTGCTGCAAGCGAAGATCATCTGGCGCCATTGCCGGGTGATCACCAACAGCACCACCAGCAAGGCACTGAACAGCAGCATGTTGCGGAATTCGCCGATCAGCGTGAACACCACGGCCACTTCGTCGAGCATCGGGCTGCGATGCTCCTGCACCAGGGTCATCAGTCCTTGATCGAGGGCGGTAAGATGCGGGTAGCCAATAAATATCCCCGCCAGAATCAGCAGGCTCATCCCGGCAATGAACATCGTGGCTTTGCGATGACGACGCAGGCTGCTGGTTGCACTCAGCCCGACCATGACCGCAATGCTGCCGGCGACGATCCCGGCCTCCGGCCAGAAACCTTCAGGCAACGGCAAGCGAATCGCCGCGCCGGTGGCCCAGCCCGGTAGCAGATATGCCACCGACCAGCCCGCGCCGGCCAGCAAACTGACGGCGAAGAAACGCGGGAACGGCATGTCGAACATGCCGGCCACCATCGGCAGCATGGGGCGCAGCGGGCCGATGAAGCGCCCGACCAGCAGGCTGGCGATGCCATAGCGCTGAAAGTACGACTCCGCCCCGCTGATCCACTCCGGGTGATGGCGCAAGCCTGGCAGGCGCCGGATGTTCTGGTGGAAGTGACGTCCGAGAAAATACGAAACCACATCGCCCAATACGCCGGCGACGAACCCCAGCAGCAGCGTTTCACTCAGCGACAGCGCGCCGCTGCCGGCCAGTACCGCCACGGCGAACAACAACACCGTACCGGGCACGATCAACCCGGCAATCGCCAGGCATTCCACAAACGCCACAATGAATACCGCCGCCGCCAGCCATTGCGGGTTGACCGTCAACCAACCGGTCACGCTATCGAGCCATTGGCCCATAAAAACCACTCCATTGAATATTCAAGTTGCGGGTTGATGTCAGGTCAGCAAAAAATAATCGCGACCTTCGACCTGGCCCCGTCGTAGCGGGTTCCGCGTGCAATAAGCCGCATAGGCTGCATCGACAAAGCGGTACATCAGGTGTTCATCGCGCCCGTGGGGAATGCCCAGGCGCGTGGTCTGGATGAGGTGGGCGGGCGCCTGGCCGACGTCTTCCACCAGCAGCACCTCGTGGTCGAAACGCTTGGCGTCCCAAACCGGCACTCTCAAACCCAGCGACTTGCACAGCAACGTCTGCCCGGCGCAGAGCTTTTGCGATGGGCGAGGGCGACCTTGGGCGTCGGGATTGTTCAACAACATTTGCGCCAGGCTTGCCGGCCCGCTGAGTTCATCGACCCAAGGGTAGGCGGATTTGATCAGCACCGCGTTGCCCGGCCCCTGGGCGCTGAAATTCAGGGAGTCACCGCCCCGGGCGTAATACATATAGATGTGGCCGCCATCCAGAAACAAAGCCTTACGCTTTTCTGTGTAGCCAAGGGACGCGTGGCTACCTTTTTCGGCGCAGTAATAGGCTTCGGTCTCAATAATTCGGGCACTGAGCCACAGGTCGCCGACCCGATGGCGGATGACTTTGCCCAGTAGATCCCGGGCCAGAATTTGCGCGTCGCGGTCGAAAAACGCGTCCGCAAGGCCCATAGGCAGGCTCGTGGCGGACGCTCGAACAGTCAGGTTGGACATGATGAACGGCGTTTGTCAGGGCTGATTGAGTCGTGATGATAACAATTTGCAGCTTAATCCCGGCTGAACGTCGGCAATTTGCCGCCCATTTCGACCATCCGCCCGTCACCGCTGTTAGTCGGGAGACGCGACAGCTATAATCTGCCGCTTTACTCTTTACCAAGCCCTAATCAAAGACCACGCCAGACCATGACTGAGTCCGTTCTTGACTACATGACCCGCCTGGGTCGCGCTGCCCGCGAGGCGTCCCGCGTCATCGGCCGTGCCAGCACTGCGCAGAAAAACCGCGCCTTGCAGGCTGCCGCCAACGCGTTGGACGCCGCCCGCGCCGAGCTGACTGCTGCCAATGAGCAGGACTTGGCCGCCGGTCGCGCCAACGGTCTGGAGCCGGCCCTGCTTGAGCGTCTGGCGCTGACCCCGGCGCGCATCGACGGCATGATCGTCGGTTTGCGTCAGGTCGCTGCGCTGCCGGACCCGGTCGGTGCGATCCGCGACATGAGCTTCCGTCCGTCGGGCATCCAGGTCGGCAAGATGCGCGTGCCGTTGGGCGTGATCGGGATTATCTACGAATCCCGGCCGAACGTGACCATCGATGCCGCCAGCCTGTGCTTGAAGTCCGGCAATGCGACGATCCTGCGTGGCGGTTCCGAAGCCATTCACTCCAATCGTGCCATCGCTGCCTGCATTCAACGCGGTCTGGCCGAGGCTGATCTGCCGGCTGCCGTGGTGCAAGTGGTCGAAACCACCGACCGTGCCGCCGTTGGCGCGCTGATCACCATGCCTGAGTACGTCGATGTCATCGTGCCCCGTGGCGGCCGAGGCCTGATCGAGCGTGTCAGTCGTGACGCCCGCGTTCCGGTGATCAAGCACCTGGACGGTATTTGCCACGTTTATGTGAGCGAACATGCCGACCTGGCGAAAGCCCAGCGCATCGCGTTCAACGCCAAAACCTACCGTTATGGCATCTGCGGTGCGATGGAAACGTTGCTGGTCGATCAAACCGTTGCCAAAGATTTCCTGCCCGCAATGGCTGACCAGTTCCGCGAAAAAGGCGTCGAGTTGCGTGGCTGCGAGCGTACCCGCGCAATCATCGATGCCGTGCCGGCCACTGAAGAAGACTGGAGCACCGAGTACCTGGACGCCATTCTGTCGATCCGCGTGGTCGACGGGCTGGGCGAGGCCATCGAACACATCAACCATTACGGCTCTCACCACACCGATTCGATCGTCAGCGAACACCAGGGCGACACCCGGCGTTTCGTGGCTGAAGTCGATTCGTCGTCGGTGATGATCAACACCCCGACCTGCTTCGCCGATGGCTTCGAATACGGATTGGGTGCCGAGATCGGCATTTCTACTGATAAGCTGCACGCCCGCGGCCCGGTCGGCCTCGAGGGTCTGACCTGCGAGAAGTACGTCGTGGTCGGTGATGGCCAGTTGCGCGGACAGGAGTCGGTCTGACTTGGGCGACCTAGACCCGTCAGCCCCGTTGACCGCCAGCGAGCCGCTACCTCGGCGCATTGGCGTACTGGGCGGAACGTTCGACCCGGTGCACATTGGCCATTTGCGTGGTGCGCTGGAAGTCGCCGAAACCCTGGCGCTCGATGAGCTGCGTCTGACACCCAGTGCCAGGCCGCCCCATCGGGATATGCCGCAGGTGTCGGCGAAAGACCGTCTGGCGATGGTCGAGTGCGCGGTGGCCGGTGTGGCGCCGTTGGTGGTGGATGCCCGCGAATTGCAGCGGGACAAACCGTCCTACACCATCGATACCCTGGAGTTGATGCGCGCCGAAATGGCCGCCGAGACCCAGGTTTTTCTGCTTTTGGGCTGGGACGCATTTTGCGGCCTGCCCACTTGGCACCGCTGGGAAGAGTTGCTCCAGCATTGCCATATCCTGGTGTTGCAACGCCCGGATGCCGACAGCGAACCGCCGGATGCCTTGCGCAACCTGCTGGCAGCGCGCTCGGTGAGCGACCCGCTGGCCCTCAAAGGGCCGAGCGGACAGATTGCATTCGTCTGGCAGACGCCGCTCGCGGTATCCGCCACCCAGATCCGTCAACTGCTGGCCAGCGGTAAGTCGGTACGTTTCCTGGTGCCCGACGCGGTCCTGGCCTACATCGATGCGCACGGACTCTACCGTGCGTCGAACTGAATAGGAGTGCCTCAAGGCACGTAGCAACAACGTGTATTGAAGCGCCCGAACATACGAGCAAAACGAGTTTTATATGACGAACAACGACGTAAACAAAGTTAAGCGTAAAGGCACATTCAAGAGTGCCCCGCTGCCTGAGAAAGTCCTCGCTGCCGAGCCACCTAAAGGCGACGAGCTGGTCAAGATCGCCGTAGCCGCCCTGGAAGACGTCAAGGCCCAGGACGTTCTGGTCATCGACGTTCGCGACAAGCAGAGCATCACCGACTACATGATCATCGCCACCGGTACTTCCAACCGCCAGATCGGCGCGATGCTGGATAAGGTTCGCGAAGCCGTCAAGGCCCTGGGCATCAAGCCGCTGGGTGAAGAAGGCAAGGGCGACAGCGACTGGGTCCTGCTGGACATGGATGACGTGATCGTCCACATGATGACGTCCAACGCCCGTCAGTTCTACGACCTGGAGCGCCTGTGGAAAGGTGCCGAGCAGAGCCGTGCCGCCGATGGCAAACACCACAGCCCTGAAGTTGGTCACGAGCATTTCAACAAGCTCAACAAAGACCAGGAATAAGGAACGGCTGTGCGACTGCGACTGATCGCCGTCGGTTCTCGCATGCCCAAGTGGGTGGAAGAAGGCTGGCATGAATATGCCAAGCGTCTTCCGTCCGAGCTGGCGCTGGAACTGGTGGAAATACCGCTCAATACCCGTGGCAAGAACGCCGACGTGGCACGCTTCATCCGACAGGAGGGCGAAGCCATGCTGGCCAAGGTCGGGCCGAACGAGCGCGTTGTCACCCTCGAAGTCCACGGCAAGCCCTGGAGTACCGAGCAACTGGCGGTCGAACTCGATCGCTGGCGGCTGGACTCGCGCACGGTCAACTTCATGGTCGGCGGCCCCGAAGGGCTGGCGCCGGAAGTCTGTGCCCGTGCCGATCAGCGCTGGTCACTCTCGCCGTTGACGTTGCCGCACCCGCTGGTGCGGATTCTGATCGGCGAACAGCTGTATCGTGCCTGGACAGTTCTGTCCGGCCACCCTTACCACAAGTAGTTCAGCCCTCATGTCCCAACCGATCCGCATCAAGGACCACGAAAAAGACGCCCGTCTGGTGCGTGGCCGCGTCGTGTTCGGGGCAATTGCAGTGGTGGCGCTGATCGGCGTGCTGATCGCGCGTCTGTATTTCCTCCAGGTGATCCAGTACGAGTATCACTCGACCCTGTCGGAAAACAACCGCGTCCATGTGCAGCCGATTCCGCCGACTCGCGGCTTGATTTTCGACCGCAACGGCGTGGTGATTGCCGACAACCGGCCGAGTTTCAGCCTGAGCATGACCCGCGAGCGTTCCGGCGACTGGCAACAGGTGCTCGACGTGATCGTCGAAGTGCTGGAGATGACGCCGGAAGACCGAGTGATCTTCGAGAAGCGCATGCGTCAGGGGCGCCGGCCGTTCGAGCCGGTGCCGATCCTGTTTGAGCTGACCGAAGAACAAATCGCCCGGATCGCGGTGAACCAGTTCCGGTTGCCGGGTGTGGAAGTGGTCGCACAACTGGTTCGTCACTATCCGCAGGGCGCGCACTTTGCGCACTCGGTGGGCTACATGGGGCGGATCAACGAGAAAGAGCTCAAGTCCCTCGATCCGGTCAATTACAGCGGCACCCACCACATTGGCAAAACCGGTATCGAGCGCTTTTACGAGCCCGAACTGCACGGCCAGGTGGGTTACGAAGAAGTCGAGACCAACGCTCGGGGCCGCGTATTGCGCGTACTCAAGCGTACCGATCCGATTCCCGGCAAGGACATCGTCCTGAGCCTGGACATCAAATTGCAGGAAGCTGCCGAAGCCGCACTCGGCGGGCGTCGTGGTGCAGTGGTGGCACTGGACCCGAAAACCGGCGAAGTGCTGGCAATGGTCAGCCAGCCGAGTTTCGACCCGAACCTGTTCGTCACCGGCATCAGCTTCAAGGCTTATTCCGAGCTGCGTGATTCCATCGACCGGCCTCTGTTCAACCGCGTGCTGCGTGGTTTGTATCCACCGGGTTCGACGATCAAGCCGGCGGTAGCGATTGCCGGCCTGGATTCGGGCGTGGTGACGGCTTCGACCCGGGTGTTCGACCCCGGTTACTACATGTTGCCCAACTACGATCACAAATACCGTAACTGGAACCGCACCGGTGACGGCTTCGTCGACCTCGACACGGCGATCATGCGCTCCAACGACACCTACTTCTACGACCTGGCCCACAAGCTGGGGATCGATCGGCTGTCGGCGTACATGACCAAGTTCGGCATCGGCCAGAAAGTCTCCCTGGACATGTTCGAAGAGTCGCCGGGCCTGATGCCGTCCCGCGAATGGAAGCGCGCAACCCGCCGTCAGGCGTGGTTCCCGGGGGAAACGCTGATTCTCGGGATCGGTCAGGGCTACATGCAGTCGACCCCGTTGCAACTGGCCCAGGCCACCGCGCTGGTGGCCAACAAAGGCGTCTGGAACCGGCCGCACCTGGCCAAGACCATCGAAGGCGAGAAACCGGTGGATGAGAATCCGATGCCGGACATCATCCTGCGCGATCCGTCGGACTGGACCAAGGTCAACCACGGCATGCAGCAGGTAATGCACGGTGCCCGGGGTACGGCGCGCAAAGCCGCGATCGGCGCGCAGTACCGGATTGCTGGCAAGTCGGGTACGGCCCAGGTGGTCGCGATCAAGCAGGGCGAGAAGTACGACCGCTCCAAGGTTCAGGAGCGCCACCGTGACCACGCCTTGTTTGTTGGCTTTGCGCCGGCCGATGACCCAAAAATCGTGGTCTCGGTGATGGTCGAGAACGGTGAGTCCGGTTCCGGCGTCGCTGCGCCTGTGGTGCGTCAAGTCATGGACGCCTGGCTGCTCGATGAGAGCGGTCATCTCAAGGCCGAATACGCCGGCCCTAACACCGCAGAGGCTACCGCCCGTGATGAATAATTTCGATCGCATGCTCTCCAGCGAGGATGTGATGCGCCGCCGTGCCACGCTGTTGCAGCGCATGCACATCGATGGCGTGCTGCTGATCCTGCTGCTGACGCTCGCCGCCGGCAGCCTGTTCGTCCTGTATTCAGCCAGTGGCAAGAGCTGGGACCTGCTAGCCAAACAGGCCACGTCGTTCGGCATTGGCCTGGTGTCGATGATCGTCATCGCCCAATTCGAGCCGCGCTTCATGGCGCGCTGGGTGCCGGTCGGCTATGTGGTCGGCGTGCTGTTGCTGGTGGTGGTGGATGTCATGGGGCACAACGCCATGGGTGCCACGCGCTGGATCAACATCCCTGGCGTGATCCGCTTCCAGCCATCGGAATTCATGAAGATCCTGATGCCGGCGACCATTGCCTGGTACCTGTCCAAGCGCACCTTGCCGCCGCAACTCAAGCACGTCGGCATCAGCCTGATGTTGATCGGCGTGCCGTTCATTCTGATCGTGCGGCAACCGGACCTCGGCACCTCGCTGCTGATCCTGGCCGGCGGTGCATTCGTGCTGTTCATGGGGGGGTTGCGCTGGCGCTGGATTCTCAGCGTGCTCGCGGCTGCCGTACCCGTGGCCATCGCCATGTGGTTCTTCATCATGCACGACTACCAGAAGCAACGGATCCTGACGTTCCTCGATCCGGAGAGCGATCCGCTGGGCACCGGCTGGAACATCATTCAATCGAAGGCCGCCATCGGTTCCGGCGGCGTATTCGGCAAGGGCTGGCTGCTGGGTACCCAGTCGCACCTCGACTTCCTCCCGGAAAGCCACACCGACTTCATTATTGCGGTGATGGGCGAAGAGTTCGGTCTGGTCGGCATCTGCGCGCTGCTGTTGATCTACCTGCTATTGATCGGCCGTGGACTGGTGATTACCGCACAGGCCCAGACGTTGTTCGGCAAGTTGCTGGCAGGCGCCTTGACCATGACGTTTTTTGTGTATGTTTTCGTCAACATCGGTATGGTCAGTGGCCTGTTGCCGGTGGTGGGGGTGCCGTTGCCGTTCATTAGCTACGGAGGAACTTCGCTGGTGACGCTGCTGTCAGCGTTTGGGGTTTTGATGTCGATCCATACCCATCGCAAGTGGATCGCACAGGTTTGAATAAGGTGAAGAGTTCAATGCAAGTAATGCGTGGCTGGGCGACTCGATACGCGCCGTGGGTCGGCCTGGTAAGCATCCTTGGCAGCGCGCAGGAAGCGTTGGCTGGCGATTACGAAGGCTCACCGCAAGTGGCCGAATTCGTCGGTGAGATGACCCGCGACTACGGTTTCGCCGGAGAACAGTTGATGGGCGTGTTCCGCGAAGCCGAGCGCAAACAGTCGATCCTGGACGCCATTTCGAAACCCGCCGAGCGGGTCAAGCAGTGGAACGAATACCGCCCGATGTTCATCACCGATGCGCGAATCGCTCGTGGTGTGGACTTCTGGCGTCAGCATGAGGCCGTGCTGGCCCGCGCTGAGCAGGAATACGGCGTGCCGGCCCAGGTGATCGTCGCGATCATCGGCGTTGAGACCTTTTTCGGTCGCAATACCGGTAATTTCCGGGTAATTGATGCCTTGTCGACGCTGGGTTTCGACTATCCTCCCCGTGCCGAATTTTTCCGCAAGGAGTTGCGTGAGTTCCTGCTGTTGGCGCGGGAAGAGCAGGTCGATCCATTGACCCTCAAAGGTTCCTACGCCGGTGCCATGGGCCTGCCGCAGTTTATGCCGAGCAGCTTTCGCGCCTACGCGGTGGACTTCGACGGTGACGGCCACATCAATATCTGGAACAACCCGGACGATGCCATCGGCAGCGTCGCCAGTTATTTCAAGCGTCATGGCTGGGTTGCCGGTGAACCGGTGGTTAGCCGCGCCGATGTGCGGGGCGATCAGGTCGACGAAGGTTTGACCACCGGCATCGAGCCGACTAAAACCGTCGGAGAGTTGCGGGCCTTGGGCTGGTCAAGTCATGATGCGCTGCGCGATGATATGCCGGTTACCGCATTCCGACTGGAAGGCGACAAGGGCCCCGAGTACTGGATGGGCCTGAAGAATTTTTACGCGATCACGCGTTATAACCGCAGCGTGATGTACGCCATGGCCGTACATCAACTGTCTGAACAGCTGGTCCAAGCACGGGGCGTCAAGTAATGCGGGCATTGCCTATGAATAAACCCCTGAAGCTGATGGCATTTGCCGCGCTGGCAGTGCTGGTCGCCAGTTGTTCGACCAGCCGCGCTCCGGCGCAGAAGTCCTCCACTGCCGTGCGCTCGACGCCGGGACTGGACATCAACCGCGCTCACAAGGATGGCGCGCCGTGGTGGGACGTCGATGTGTCGCGTATTCCGGACGCCACGCCGACCCTGCACACCGGCCCGTACAAGGCCGCCCCGTACTCTGTACTGGGCAAAACCTACTTTCCGCTGCAAGAATCCAAGACCTACGTACAGTCGGGTACGGCGTCCTGGTACGGCACCAAGTTCCATGGTCAGAACACCGCCAACGGCGAAGTCTATGACCTTTACGGCATGAGTGCCGCTCACAAGACCTTACCGCTGCCGAGTTACGTTCGGGTGACCAACCTGGACAACAACAAGACCGTGATCCTGCGGGTCAACGACCGTGGGCCGTTCTATTCGGACCGGATCATCGACTTGTCGTACGCGGCCGCCAAGAAGCTCGGCTACGCTGAGACCGGCACCGCACGGGTCAAGGTCGAAGGCATCGATCCGCAGCAATGGTGGGCCGCCAAGGGCCGTCCGGCGCCTTTAATGCTCAACGAACCGCAAGTCGCGCAGAATAGCGCCCCGGTCATTACGGCTTCGGCCGGCACCGTCGAGCAATGGACACCGCCGCCGCAGCAGCACGCCGCCGCCGTCGTCCCTGTTCAACTTGCCGACGCAAAAAAAAACGCTTCTGCACCAGCCTCTGGCCAGTATCTGCAGGTGGGCGCGTTCGCCAACCCGGACGCTGCAGAACTGCTGAGGTCGAAGCTCAGCGGGATGGTGAGCGCTCCGGTGTTCATCAGCTCGATCGTGCGCAATCAGCAGACTCTGCATCGGGTGCGCATGGGACCGATCGGTTCGCCGGGTGAAGTCCAGCAAGTGCAGAACAGTGTGCGCATGGCCAATCTCGGTTCGCCAAGTGTTGTGACTGAGTAATACGTAGAACTTGATTGACGGTTCATCTGCGGTTTTGGGGGATGAACCAGGTTGTTGGCTCGTTGAAGAACAAAAGCCCGGCAAGGGTTACTGAGTGAGCAGCTGAACACGCGATGACTCGTTAGAAAGTCATCTGATTAGTTTTGCCTTCGGGCAGTTTCCATTAGCGATTTCGAGAGACGGATGAACATCACCACCTTTGCCAAACGCCTGTGCCTTCTAGTCCCGCTGCTTCTCTCACCTGCCGCGTTCGCGGTCGAGATGATGCCGTCGCCACCGCAACTGGCCGCCAAGGCCTATGTGCTCATGGACGCCAGCAGCGGCAACGTGCTGGTCGAAAACAATGGTGACCAGCGTCTGCCGCCGGCCAGCCTGACCAAGCTGATGACCGCGTACATCGCGACCCTGGAAATCCGTCGTGGCCAGATCGGCGAAAACGATCCGGTGACCGTCAGCGAGAACGCCTGGCGTACCGGCGGTTCGCGGATGTTCATCAAGGTCGGTTCGCAGGTGACTGTCAGCGACCTGCTGCACGGCATCATCATCCAGTCGGGCAACGACGCCAGTGTTGCGCTCTCCGAGCACATCGCCGGCAGCGAAGACGCCTTCGCCGACATGATGAACAAAACCGTCGGCGACCTGGGCATGACCAACAGCCACTTCATGAACCCGACCGGTCTGCCGAACCCTGAGCACTATTCGTCGGCTCACGACATGGCTGTGCTGGCTCGCGCGATCATCCACGAAGACCCGGCTCACTATGCGATCTACTCGCAGAAAGAGTTCTTCTGGAACGGCATCAAGCAACCTAACCGCAACCTGCTGCTGTGGCGCGACAAGACCGTCGACGGTCTAAAAACCGGTCACACCGACGAAGCGGGCTACTGCATGGTGTCTTCGGCCGTGCGTGATGGCATGCGTCTGATCGCCGTGGTATTCGGTACCAACAGCGAAGTGGCTCGCGCCGCCGAGACCCAGAAGCTGCTGACCTACGGTTTCCGTTTCTTCGAAACCCAGACGTTCTATCAGAAAGGCGCCGAGCTGGCTCAGGCTCCTGTCTGGAAGGGCGCCACCAATCAGGTCAAGGCCGGTCTGGCTGAAGACCTGACCATGACCCTGCCAAAAGGTCAGCTGAAAAAGCTCGCCGCCAGCATGACCATGAACCCCCAACTGGTTGCGCCAATCGCCAAGGGCGACGTAATCGGCAAGGTCGAAGTCAAACTGGACGACAAGGTGGTGCACAGCGCCGACCTGATCGCTCTGGATGGCGTCGAAGAGGGTGGTATCTTCCGTCGCATGTGGGATAGCATCCGTCTATTCTTCTACGGCTTGTTCAACTGATAGTGTGCTCCTGCAAGGCCCCGTGCTGATCCGGCGCGGGGCTTTGCTGTCGCCACGGCTTACGCTTACGAGGCCGTTACGCCATGACCGATACCGAAGTAAAGGCGCCCAAGATCGAATTCCCTGCCACCGATTATCCGGTTAAGGTGATCAGCGACACGGGTGTGGGCAACAAGGACAAGATCATCGACATCGTCCGCAAGCACGCCAAGATCAACGATGAGCGTGTAGACGAGCGTCAAAGCAGCAACGGCAAATACACCACTATTCAGTTGCACATCGTCGCGACCGACCAGGATCAGCTGTACAACATCAACAGCGAACTGCGGGCTACCGGTTTCGTGCACATGGTGCTGTGATGTCCGGCACGCTGGGCTTTCGCGAGCTCGGCCAGCTGGCTTACGAGCCGGTCTGGCATGCCATGCAACGATTCACCAACGAACGCGGCAGCGATGCTCCCGACGAAATCTGGCTGGTTGAACACCCACCGGTCTTCACTCAGGGGCAGGCTGGCAAGGCCGAGCACTTGTTGCTGCCGGGAGATATCCCGGTGGTGCAGGTGGATCGCGGTGGCCAGGTGACGTATCACGGGCCAGGGCAACTGGTGGCGTATCTGTTGCTGGACGTGCGCAAACTGGGTTTCGGCGTACGCGACCTGGTGAGCCGGATGGAGTCATGCCTAATCGAGCTGCTTGCCAGCTACGGTGTGACTGCGGCGGCCAAGCCGGATGCGCCGGGTGTGTATGTCGACGGTGCGAAAATCGCTTCCCTGGGTCTGCGGATCCGCCACGGTTGTTCCTTTCATGGCCTGGCCCTGAACGTGGACATGAACCTGGAACCGTTTCGACGGATTAATCCCTGCGGCTACGCCGGGCTGGCGATGACCCAGCTGAGCGACCATGCAGGATCGATTGAATTTGCCGAGGTAAGTGCCCGGCTGCGCGCGCAGCTCGTCAAACACCTCGACTATGCTGAGCAGACGACCCTAACGGGCGGAATCGACTGATATGACTACTGATGCAGTGCAAACCATGATCCCGACGCTGGATGTCACCGAGCGTCCGGCCCCGCGTGCCAAGGTTGAAGCCGGCGTAAAGCTGCGCGGCGCCGAGAAGGTTGCACGCATCCCGGTAAAGATCATTCCGACCACTGAACTGCCGAAAAAGCCTGACTGGATTCGCGTTCGCATCCCGGTGTCCCCGGAAGTCGACCGCATCAAGGCCCTGTTGCGCAAACACAAGCTGCACAGCGTGTGCGAAGAAGCCTCCTGCCCGAACCTGGGCGAGTGCTTCTCCGGTGGCACCGCGACCTTCATGATCATGGGTGACATCTGCACCCGTCGCTGCCCGTTCTGCGACGTTGGCCACGGTCGTCCGAAACCACTGGACGTCAACGAGCCGGAAAGCCTGGCCATCGCCATCGCCGACCTGCGCCTCAAGTACGTGGTGATCACCTCGGTAGACCGCGACGACCTGCGTGACGGCGGTGCCCAGCATTTTGCCGACTGCATCCGCGAAATCCGCAAACTGTCGCCGAACGTACAGCTCGAAACCCTGGTCCCGGACTACCGTGGCCGCATGGACATCGCGCTGCAAATCACCGCCGCCGAGCCGCCGGATGTGTTCAACCACAACCTCGAAACCGTGCCGCGCCTGTACAAGGCTGCGCGTCCGGGTTCGGATTACCAGTGGTCGCTGACCCTGCTGCAGCGCTTCAAGCAGATGATGCCGCACATTCCGACCAAATCCGGGCTGATGCTGGGTCTGGGCGAAACCGACGAAGAAGTCATCGAAGTCATGAAGCGCATGCGCGAACACGACATCGACATGCTAACCCTGGGCCAGTACCTGCAGCCATCTCGTAGCCACTTGCCGGTTCAGCGCTTCGTGCACCCGGACACCTTCGCCTGGTTCGCCGAGGAAGGTTACAAAATGGGCTTCAAGAACGTCGCTTCCGGTCCGCTGGTTCGCTCCTCGTACCACGCCGATGAGCAGGCGAAGCTGGTCAAGGCCGAACTGATGTCGTCCTGATCCGCCCAAAGAAATGAAAAGCGCCCGCAAGGCATTCAGCCTTGCGGGCGTTTTTTTGCCTTGCCCACGGCGACTGCCGTCTTTTCCTGCAACCTGCGGGGCGACAATCCCTCTTCTGTTTGTCCCCGTTCCTGACTACTGTGTGCTGAAGTGTTCACGCAGGGAGATTCATGGATGACCGTTCGACCGACCCATACCCTTTGTCCTCTTGTTCCGGTTCCGGCTTTACCGTCGCAAGGGCTGATCGGCGTTATTGCGCCTGCCGGGCCTGCACCGCTGGACACCGATAAAGCCGTGCAATGGATGCGTGCCCGTGGCTATTCACTGAAGATTTTCCCCGGCGTCTACGAGAAGGACGGCTACCTGGCCGGCAGCGACGAGGT
This sequence comes from Pseudomonas sp. NFX224, assembly GCF_048565165.1. NCBI lineage: Bacteria > Pseudomonadati > Pseudomonadota > Gammaproteobacteria > Pseudomonadales > Pseudomonadaceae > Pseudomonas > Pseudomonas sp. NFX224. The sequence continues at coordinate 3,787,098 of NZ_CP183416.1, forward strand.
GCGCCTCAATGACCTGCACGGAGCGTTTGCCGATGGCGAAGTCGATGCCATCATTTGCCTGCGCGGGGGATACGGTACGCCGAGGTTGCTGGATCGCATCGATTTCGAACTACTGCGCGACAATGCCAAGCCATTCATCGGCTATAGCGACATCACCGCGCTGCACCTGGCGATCAGTCGTTATGCCGGCTTCGTGACGTTCCATGGACCACTGCTCAATGCCGACTTGCTGGGCGACAGGCAAAAGCCGACCGAGCCTTCTTTTTTCAACATGCTGCGCGGGCAAGTGAAGGCGGGCAACGTGTTGGCGCACCCGGTGGCCTATCCGTTGACGACGATCGAGCCGGGCATCGCCCATGGGCGTTTGCTGGGCGGCAACCTGTCGATGATTGCCGCGACCATGGGCACGCCTTTTGAAATCGATGCCGAGAACGTCATTCTCTTCATTGAGGACATCAACGAGCCGCTCTATCGCATCGACCGATTGCTGACTCACCTGCGGTTGGCTGGCGTTTTGGGCAAGTTGCGCGGAGTGCTGGTGGGGGATGTGGCGGGCGTTGAAGTGCCTGCGCTGGAGCGGTTGCTCAAGCAAACGTTCGAGCCTTTGCGGATCCCGGTGTTGTCCGGGTGGCGAAGCGGGCATTGCGATCCGAATCTGACATTGCCGATGGGGGCGTTGGTCAGGCTGGATGCGGGGAACAAAGAGTTGGTGTTGGAGCAGGATGTGGTAGTCAGGCGCTAGGATCTTTTCGCTTGTTGGTAAGTCATCGCGAGCAGGCTCGCTCCTACAGTTGATCGCATTTCACTGTAGGAGCGAGCCTGCTCGCGATATTTTTAGCGGTTACGTAGACCTTCCAGCAGCTTGTGCGTCGGATAACCATCCGCTGGCCAGCCAAACGACTGCTGAGCGCTACGGATCGCCTTGCGCGTATTGGCGCCGATGATGCCGTCGGCAGTACCCGCTTCGTAGTTCTGGGCGCTCAGCAGGTTTTGCAGTTCGATTCGCTCGGTGCGGCTCAGCGGCAGATCATCTTTTGGCCACGAGCCACTGATCAGCCCTGCGCCATTGAAACGCTCGGCCAGCAGGCCCACTGCCAATGCGTAGGACGACGAGTTGTTGTACTTGAGGATTGCACGGAAGTTATCGAGCACCAGGAACGCCGGGCCACGATATCCGGCTGGTAACAGCAGCGCTGCGGACAACTGTTCTGAACCTGCCGGAACCTGCCTGCCGTTAGGCAAGGTGACACCCAATTGCCGCCACTCGGCGACGCTCTTGCGGATGGTGCCATCGGCCAGCACGTAATTGAAGCCGCTCGGGAGCTGGACTTCGAAGCCCCACGGCTGGCCTTTTTGCCAGCCTGAGCTTTGCAGGTAGTGCGCGGTCGAGGCCAGGGCGTCGGTGGAACTGCCCCAGATATCACGACGGCCATCGCCATCGAAGTCCACCGCGTGGGTGTTGTAGGTGGTCGGAATGAATTGGGTCTGACCCATGGCACCGGCCCAGGAACCGAGCATTTTCTCGGGTTCTATATCACCCTGTTGCAGAATTTGCAGGGCGGCGATCAATTGCGCGTGGGCAAATCCTGGGCGCCGGCCTTCGTAGGCCAGGGTTGCCAGAGAATTGATCACCGACTTGCTACCCTGGAACTGACCGAAGTTGCTCTCCATGCCCCACACGGCCACCAGCGCCTGACGATCGACGCCATAACGCTGTTCGATGCTTTGCAGGATGCCGGCATATTGGTCGACCAGTGCCTGACCTTTGCGTACCCGCAACGGTGACAGGGCGCCATCGAGGTATTCCCACACCGGTTTTGCGAATTCCGGCTGACTGCGATCAGCACGAATCACACTGGGGTCGAAGCTGACATTGGCGAAAGCGCGATCGAACAGATCGGCGCGGATACCCGCGGCCAAGGCATCCTTGCGAAAACCAGCCTGCCATTCTGCGAAGGTCTGGGTTGGCTGGATGTCGAGGTTTTCACCGTTCGGAACCACAGGCGCAATGACCGCAGGGGCGGTGGCGACGGGGAGGGATTGAAGCGGCTGGGCGTCGGCGGCGGTGGGTTTTTCCGCGCAGGCGACTAGCAAAACGAGGCTGGAGGCAGCAATCAATTGGCGCAGGTGCCAACGACGGGAAAGACAAAAGGGCATGCACGGGTCCAGGAAATACGGATCAGGTACAGACCTTAACATGTTGAGCGGATGCTTGCCTTTCAGGCCGCCAGAAAGTAAGAAGCCTCCCAGCTATTAGACTGGAAGGCTTCGCGGCGGTAGCTGCCTTTGCCCTTGCCGGCGCGTTCCTGTCGGTTGCGGAACAGTGGCTGGGCGATGATGGATTTGGCCTTGTTGGGGCCGTGTTTGGACGGCTTTTTGCTCATGGTGATATCTCTCGATTGAGTGGGTTTTGCGGGCGCAATAATCTGCTGAAGTTGGGGTTCTGTCTAGACCCTACATTGTGTAGGACCTTTCGCTGAACCCTGTAGTAGCTGGCGAAGCCTGCGTTCGACTGCGCAGCAGTCGCCAAACCTGGCGGCGCGGTGTGTCAGTATGACTTTGGATTCTGGATTCACGACGGCTTCGCAGCCGAACGCAGGCTGCACCAGCGGCTACAAAGTATGTGCTTATTCGGCGGGCAGTGTCAGGCGCTGGCCAGCCATCAACAACGTCAATCGGCTCAAGCTCATCCACGGCGAACCGGCAGCCTGACCTTTGATCTGTGCGTCGATGCGCTGTGCTTCGAGCAGCAACTGCGCCCAGCGTTGCGCCGAGTAGCGTTGCAGGGCCTTGCTCATCAGCGGTTTGCGCTTGTCCCAAACCGGTGGTTTGGCCTGGCTGAAGGCCTTGTCCAGCGGTGTGCCCTGACTGTATTGCAGGGAAATATTGGCCAGCAGACGCAGCTCCCGGGCCAGAGCCCAGAGAATCACCGGTGGTTCGACGCCTTCACCGCGCAGCCCTTCGAGCATGCGTAGCGCGTGGGCGGCTTCGCCATTGAGAATCGCATCGGTCAACCCGAAGACATCGAAGCGCGCACTGTCGGCCACCGCGGCCTGCACGGTTTCGACGGTGATCTGCCCGCCCTCGGCCATCAGTTTGAGCTTTTCGATTTCCTGGGCGGCGGCCAGCAGGTTGCCCTCGACTCGCGCAGCGATCAGTTCGACGGCGTCCTGGCTGGCAGCAAGCCCGGCCTGGGACAGGCGTTGGCGGATCCAGCTCGGCAGCTGGTTGGCATCCACCGGCCAGATCTGCACGAACTGAGTCTGTTGGCCTTCTACCAGCGCCTTGCCCCACTTGGTTTTCTGCGCGCTGCCATCGAGCTTCGGCAAGCTGATCAGCAATAGCGTGTCTTCGGCCGGTCGCGAGCAGTATTCGATGAGGGCGGCAGCACCTTTGTCGCCGGGCTTGCCGGAGGGCAGGCGCAGTTCCAAAAGACGCTTTTCGGCGAACAGCGACATGCTGGCCCCGGCCTGCAGCAACGTACCCCAATCGAAAGTGGCATCGGCGGCAAAGACCTGGCGTTCGTCGAAGCCCTGTTGGCGGGCGGCCGTGCGGATTGCGTCAGCGGCTTCCTGACACAGCAAGGGGTCATCGCCGCTGATCACATAGACCGGCGCGAGGGCACCTTGCAGGTGTTTGGCGAGTTGGGCGGGAGCGAGTTTCATAAGAGAGGGCGAACGGGGCGCCTGAGCGCCCCGTAAGTCTTACTGCTGCGGCAGTTCGATAGGCGACTGACGCGGCGTTTCCGCTTCCGCCTTCTGCGCAGCCTCCAGGGCGGCGGCTTCGGCCTTGGCCTTGGCTTCGGCGGTCTGTTGCAACTGGGCCAACTGGGTCGGCGTGATTTGCTGCAGGCGCAGCATCATGCGCTGCACCAGCTCGCGACGCATTTCCTTGCGGGCATCGGCGGCTTCCTGGTCGGAACCCACCAGGTTGTTGCCGTCGTGGATGAAGACCTTTTGTACTTCAAGCTTATCGTCGATCAGCGACAGGTTGCCCTGGCTGAGGATGTTATAGCTGAGCACGGTGTTCAACTGATACTCACCCGTACGACCGGCACCGGCGTAGCTGAGGATGCGCTGGGTTTCCTGCTCGTCGGTCAATACCAGTTTGTACGGTGCGCCGGTGTAGACCTTGACGCCGCTGCTATCGAGTACCTGACGCAGTTGGGTCACGGTTTCGCCGTAGGCGTTGCGGGCACTGAGGTCCAGTTCCTTGATCGCCAGTTCGGTGGTGCCGGTGCCGCGCAGCTGGAAACCGCAGGCGCTCAGCAGAACCGCGAGGCCCATTACCAGCAAATTGCGTTTGATCATTGTGTTGCTCCCCTTGAAACCATGTGGGCCGATCATGCGGCCCGAAAGGTTTTACTTGGCGCCAGGCGAACCTGACGCCCGATCCAGTTAGCTGGCGACGATATTGACCAGTTTCCCGGGCACTACAATCACTTTACGAATAGTCAGGCCATCGACGAAGCGCAACACGTTTTCGTTGGCGCGTGCGGCGGCTTCGACTTCTTCGCGTGTCGCGCTGGCCGGCATTTCGATCTGGCCACGCAGCTTGCCGTTGACCTGGATGACCAGCGTCAGGCTGTCCTGTACCAGTGCGCTGTCGTCCTGCACCGGCCAACCGGCATCGATCACAGGGCCAGCATGACCCAGTTGATTCCACAGTTCGTGGCTGATGTGCGGCGTGATTGGAGCCAGCAGCAGCGTTACGGTTTCCAGACCTTCGTGAATCAGTGCGCGATCCTGTTCGGTGGCTTGCGCGGCTTTTTCCAGCACGTTCATCAGCGTCATCACCTGGGCGATGGCGGTGTTGAATTTGTGGTTCTGGCCGACGTCCTGGCTGGCCTGCTTGATGGCCAGGTGGATCGAGCGACGAACGGCTTTCTGCTCGTCATTCAGGCTGGCGACGTCCAGTTTGCCCGGCAGGCCTTGAGTGACGTGTGCCTGGGCCAGGCGCCAGACGCGCTTGAGGAAACGGTGCGAACCTTCAACGCCGGAGTCGGACCATTCCGCGCTCATGTCAGGTGGCGAGGCGAACATCATGAACAGGCGGCAGGTGTCTGCGCCGAACTGGTCGATCATCGACTGTGGGTCGACGCCATTGTTCTTCGACTTGGCCATCTTCTCGGTGCCGCCGATTTCCACCGGCAAGCCGTCGGATTTCAATTTGGCGCTGATGACCTTGGCTTTGCTGTCACGCTCAAGCTCGACGTCCGCCGGGTTGAACCAGGTGTAGGCACCGTTGGCTTCGCGACGATAGTAAGTCTCGGCAATCACCATGCCCTGGGTCAGCAGGTTCTTGAACGGCTCGTTGGAGCTCACCAGGCCTTCGTCGCGCATCAGTTTGTGGAAGAAGCGTGCGTAGAGCAGGTGAAGAATCGCGTGTTCGATACCGCCGATGTACTGATCCACCGGCAACCAGTGGTCGGCCGCCGACTTTTCCACCAGACCGCCTTCATATTGCGGCGAGGCGTAGCGGGCGTAGTACCACGAGGACTCGACGAAGGTGTCCATGGTGTCGGTTTCACGCTTGGCAGGCTGGCCGCATTTCGGGCAGCTGCACTCGTAGAACTCGGGCATGCGCGCCAGTGGCGAACCGGCGCCGTCCGGCACCACGTCTTCCGGCAGCACCACGGGCAATTGATCTTCCGGCACCGGCACGTCACCGCAGGTGGTGCAGTGGATGATCGGGATCGGGCAGCCCCAGTAACGCTGGCGGCTGATACCCCAGTCACGCAGACGGAACTGGGTACGCGAGGCGCCCAGCTCTTTCTTGATCAATGCGACTTCGATGGCGTCGAAGGCGCCGGCAAAGTCGAGACCGTCGAACTCGCCGGAATTGATCAGCGTGCCGTGCTCGCCATAGGCGTCTTGCCATGGGGCCGGGTTGGTGTCACCGGAGCTGGTGCGTACCACGGATTTGAGCGGCAGGTTGTACTTGTGGGCGAATTCGTAATCGCGTTCGTCGTGAGCCGGAACCGCCATCACCGCGCCATCGCCGTAGTGCATCAGCACATAGTTGGCGACCCAGACCGGCAGCTTTTCGCCCGTCAGCGGGTGCTCGACGAACAGGCCGGTTGGCACCCCTTTTTTCTCTTGAGTGGCGACGTCGGCCTCAGCCACGCTGCCACCTTTGCACTCAGCGATGAATGCTTGCAGCTCAGGGTTGTTCTGCGCGGCCAAGGTGGCCAGGTGGTGTTCGGCGGCTACGGCGACGTAAGTCGCGCCCATCAGGGTGTCCGGACGGGTGGTGAAGACTTTCAGTGTGCCGGTTTCGCCGATGGAATCGACGTTGTACGGGAACTGCACTTCCATGCCGCGGGATTTGCCGATCCAGTTGCGCTGCATGGTCTTGACCTGTTCAGGCCAGCCCGGCAGTTCGTCGAGACTCTCCAGTAGCTCATCTGCGTAGGCGGTGATCTTGAAGTAGTACATCGGGATTTCGCGCTTTTCGATCAGCGCGCCGGAACGCCAGCCGCGACCGTCGATCACCTGTTCGTTGGCCAGAACGGTCTGGTCGATCGGGTCCCAGTTCACGGTGCCGCTTTTTTTGTAGATCACGCCTTTTTCGAACAGGCGAGTGAACAGCCATTGTTCCCAGCGGTAGTAATCAGGCTTGCAGGTGGTCACTTCGCGCGACCAGTCCACCGCCAGGCCCAGGCTGCGCAGCTGGGTTTTCATGTAGGCGATGTTTTCGTAGGTCCACTTGGCGGGCGCTACGTTGTTCTTCATCGCGGCGTTTTCCGCCGGCATGCCGAAGGCGTCCCAACCCATGGGTTGCAGGACGTTCTTGCCTTGCATGCGCTGGTAGCGGGAAATCACGTCGCCGATGGTGTAGTTGCGCACGTGCCCCATGTGTAGCTTGCCGCTGGGGTAAGGGAACATCGACAGGCAGTAGTAAGTCTCCTTGCCTGGCTGTTCACTGACTTCAAAGGACTTTTGCTCGTCCCAGAACGACTGGGCGGAGGCTTCGATTTCACGGGGCTGATATTGTTCGTGCATGGCTACTTTTGAACTGAATAGGGGTGGCCTAATCCTCTTCAATGCAACGCTGGACGATGAATGCGCCAATTCGGCGTTTCGGTGTCCAGTCGAGCTGGAAGTGGAGTTACAGGAAGCGCCGTAGCATACATGACCGCACTCTACCGAGGGAAACCCTGATTACTGCCGCGCGTCTCGCGAAAACCGCTGCGAGGGCCGTTGGTCGCGGCGTCCAGCCGGTTTGTTCATGGAAGCTAAGCTCTAACTGGGGAGTAGGTCTTATCTTCCAATGAGGTGAGGGATGGTTGATTCACAGCAAAAAGCTACAAAACCGGAGCTGTACGAAAGACTGATCGATCGTCTGGGCATGGCCCTGGAAGCGGCAAAAACCGCTGGCCGGCTGCGTGATGAACGTCCGCTGGAGCTGGAATTGCGTGGCTTGAGCCCCGCTGAGTTTGCCCTGGTCAAGGCGTATCTGGATCGCAGTGAACGTGAGACACACGGATGCTTGTCCGAAGCAGTGAAGCAACTCGACGCACCACGTTCAGCCAAGATTATCTGGCTCAAGGACAAGGTCCCCGGCAGAGACGCGGTAAAGGTCCGGTCTTTGCAGTTCAAATAAGGGCACAGAGCCATGCTCCATGATTTTTTGAAGCATAGTCCTTCCGTCTTTATTGTCGCATTGCGTCAATCCACTTAGGCTTCGGGCATCTCAGGGAGATGCTCGATGCCTTTTCGTTATTTCGTGAAACAACTTCTACTGCCGCCCGGCATTTTATTGCTGCTGCTTTTGCTTGCGTGGTGGCTGCGCCGCTCTAAACCGAGGCTTGCCGGCGTGTGCTTTGCGCTGGGCTTTGGCGGCTTCTGGCTGATGAGCCTGCCGATTGTCGTGCAATGGAGCGCCGAACTTCTGGAGCGTGAGCCACCGCTGGCGCTTGATGAGTGGGCGACGTTGGCACAACACGCTGATGCGATTGTATTGCTGGGCTCGGGGCGTGAGCGCGGCGATCCAGCGTGGGGAGCCGATCAGCCGACCGGTGTCGGTCTGGAGCGTCAGCGTTATGCGGCCCGTCTGGCCAAAGCCTCGGGTTTGCCGATACTGACCAGCGGCGGCCTGCATTACGGCACGCCGCCAACCGAGGCGCAGATGATGGCTGACTCGTTGCGCGATGATTTCGGTGTGGCCGTGCGGTGGCAGGAAGGTCAAAGCCGTACAACTTGGGAAAATGCACAGTTGAGTGCCAAGGTTTTATTGCCGGAAGGAATCAAGCGCGTGGTGCTTGTGACGCAAGCCTGGCACATGCCGCGAGCGGTCTGGAGTTTCCAGGCGGTCGGGTTTGAGGTGGTGCCGGCGCCGATGGGGTTTCTTGGCGTAGATAATGCCCGACCGCTGGGAGGCTGGTTGCCGGAGTTCAAGTCGATCTGGCAGAGCGGGCAATTAATGAATGAAGCGGTGGGGCAGATTGGGTATTCGCTTTTCTACCGCTGAAAATCGACAAATCGCAGCCCTCGTTTCACTCGACAGCGCCTACAGAATACGTCATCCCCTGTAAGCGCTGTCGAGTGAAACGAGGCTGCGATCTTGTTGCAGGCGCCGCGATACTTAAACGGTTTTCGCCATCCGGCTCGCCACCAGCGCCCAGCCAAACAGCAACACACAAACAATGATCAGCGGCCACGAGCGCCATTGCAGATACGGCGTCAGGTTGTGCATCGGTACGACTTCGCCGTATAGGATGCCGCGCTCGAATTGTGGAATCTGTTCGGTGATCTGGCCGAACGGGTTGACCAGGCCGGTCACGCCATTGTTGGTGGCACGGATCATCCAGCGACCCGCTTCCAATGCGCGCATCTGTGCCATCTGCAAATGTTGCAGCGGACCGATGGAAGTGCCGAACCAGGTGTCATTGCTGATGGTCAGCAACAGATCGCTTTGCGCGGCCAGGCCGGCGGCGAACTCTGGATACACCACTTCGTAGCAGATAAATGGTGCGATCTGATAACCCTTGGCTTGCAACATGGCCTGGTCGGCCGGGCCGCGGGCGAAGTCCGACATCGGCAGGTCGAAGAACGCGATCAGCCCGCGCAGCACATCCTGCAGCGGCACGTATTCACCGAACGGCACCAGTTTCTGCTTGAGGTAGGTGCCATCGCCTTCGCCGACCACGGTAATACCGTTGAAGAAGCGTTTTTCATGACGGACGACTTCGCGAATCGGCACGCCGGTAATCAGTGCCGAGCCCCGTTCGGCAGCGAATTTACCCATCATGTCCAGGTAACCCTGTGCGGACTCCTTGAGCACCGGAACCGCGGTTTCCGGCCAGATCAGCAGGTCGACGCGCTTGGAGCTGAGACTCATGTCGCGGTACAGCGCCAGTTGGGCGTTGAGCTGCGCCGGGTCCCATTTCATGCTTTGTTCGATATTGCCCTGAATCGCCGCGACACTCAGCGGCGCACCCGACGGGCTGGTCCAGGCGTGATGCTTGAGTGCCATGCCGGCCACCCACGGGCCGACCAGCAGCAGGGCGCCGACTGCGATGAAGCCTTTACGGCCAGTACGAACCAGGCGCATGCCGTTGTAGATCAACGCAGCGGTCAAGGCCAGGGTAAAGGAAATCAACCACATGCCACCGACGGGGGCAAGCCCGGTCAATGGCCCGTCGAGTTGACTGTAACCGGAGTAAAGCCACGGGAACCCCGTGAGAAACCAGCCCCGGAACGCTTCCTGGCCAACCCATAACGCGGCGAATGCCAAGGCATCGGCCAGCGGTGCTTCGTTACGTCGCAGCCAGCGCGCCCAGATCCAGGCAGGCAGGGCGAAGAACCAGGCAATCGCCGCCGTGAAGATCAGCATCAGGAAACCGGCCAGCAGCACCGATGCGCCACCGAAGTGGTGAATGCTGTAGTAGATCCAGCTGGTGCCGGCGCCAAACAGACCGAAGCCGAAGCACCAGCCACGGCCCAGCGCCTGGCGAGGATTCAGCTCACGCAGCCCGGCATAGAACAGCCCGACCGCCAGCAAGGCCAGCGGCCAGATATCGAACGGCGCCAGGGCCAGAGTGGTGATTGCACCGGCCGCCACGGCCAGCAGGTTACCGGGCCAGCCGGGGCGGGTTGTCCAGCGCATTTCAGTCCTTAAATTTTTACCGGGCGATAGGCGTCAAACGTAGCAAATGAATGCGACGGCTGTCGGCGTTCAGGATGCGGAAACGATAGGCGCCGATTTCAGTGATTTCGTTACGTTTTGGCAAGTGTCCGAACGCGCTCATCACCAGACCGCCGACGGTGTCGAATTCATCATCGGAGAATTCGCTGTCGAAAAACTCGTTGAAGTTCTCGATCGGCGTCAGGGCCTTGATCAGGAAGTCACCGCTGGGCAGCGGCTTGATGTAGCTGTCTTCTTCGACATCATGCTCGTCTTCGATGTCGCCGACGATTTGCTCCAGCACGTCTTCAATGGTCACCAGGCCCGCCACGCCGCCGTATTCGTCGATGACGATGGCCATGTGGTTGTGGTTGGCGCGGAACTCGCGCAGCAACACATTCAGGCGCTTGGATTCCGGCACGAACGTGGCCGGACGCAGCAGGTCCTTGATGTTGAAGCTGTCGCCGTTCTCCTTGAGGATCAACGGCAGCAGGTCCTTGGCCAGCAACACGCCCATCACGTCATCGTGGCTTTCGCCGATCACCGGGTAGCGGGAGTGGGCCGAGTCGACCACGGCCGGCAGGAACTCGCGAGGTGTCTGGGTCGCCTTGATGCTGATCATCTGCGAGCGCGGGACCATGATGTCCCGCACTTGCAGGTCAGCGACCTGGATGGCGCCTTCGACGATGGCCAGCGCTTCGCTGTCCAGCAGTTTGTTCTGATGTGCATCGCGCAGCAGCTCCAGCAGCTCCTGGCGGTTTTTCGGCTCGTGGGCAAAAGCCTGGGTGAGCTTCCCCAGCCATGACTTTTGCCCGTTGCTCGATCGATCTTCGCTCATAGCGATTACTCTGAATCCTTTGTTGTATCAGTAGGGGATGTATCGGTTTCGTCGTCCGCGTACGGATCGGGATAGCCCAATTCAGCAAGCAACGTTCGTTCCAGTGCTTCCATTTCTTCGGCTTCGTCGTCATCTATATGGTCGTAACCCAGCAGATGCAAGCAGCCGTGAATCACCAGGTGCGCCCAGTGGGCCTTGAGCTCTTTGCCTTGTTCAGCGGCTTCGCGCTCGACCACGGCCACGCAGATCACCAGATCGCCCAGCAGCGGGATGTCGAGAAACTCGTCCGGCACGTCGGCGGGGAACGACAAGACGTTAGTGGCGTAATCCTTTTGCCGCCAGGTGTGATTGAGCTCGCGGCCTTCGGCTTCGTCGACCAGACGAATGGTCATTTCGGAGTCGGCGGTGCGCTGGCGCAGGGCCAGTTCGCACCATCGGCGGAACTCGGCTTCGCTGGGGGCGGACGCTTCGGTCGCGATTTGCAGGTCAAGCTCAAGCATCGCGGCGGCTTTCCTTGGCGGCGGCATCGTCGGCCGCTTTGGTTTCGAAGCGCTCATAGGCTTCGACAATCCGCTGCACCAACGGATGGCGCACAACGTCCTTGGGCTGGAAGTGCGTGAAGCTGATGCCCGGCACGTCCTTGAGCACTTCGATTACGTGGTGCAGCCCGGACTTGGTGCCGCGTGGCAGGTCGACCTGGGTGATGTCACCGGTGATGACCGCTGTGGAGCCGAATCCGATCCGGGTCAGGAACATTTTCATTTGCTCGACGGTGGTGTTCTGGCTTTCGTCGAGAATGATGAAGCTGTTGTTCAGCGTGCGACCGCGCATGTAGGCCAGTGGCGCCACTTCAATGACCTGGCGCTCGATCAGCTTGGCGACGTATTCGAAACCGAGCATTTCGTACAGCGCGTCGTAGAGCGGGCGCAGGTACGGGTCGATTTTCTGCGACAGGTCGCCGGGCAGGAAGCCGAGTTTTTCACCCGCTTCGACCGCCGGACGCACCAGCAGGATGCGGCGGATCTGCTCCCGTTCCAGCGCGTCCACCGCACAGGCGACGGCCAGGTAAGTCTTGCCGGTACCGGCCGGACCGATGCCGAAATTGATGTCGTTACCGAGGATTTCCTTCACGTAGCGCAGCTGATTCAAGCCGCGAGGGCGAATCATGCCTTTCTTGGTACGCAGGGCGACGGAGGCTTCGGCGGGCGAGTGGTTGTCCAGCTCTTCGACAGCGGATTCCTGCAGGAACAGGTGAACCGTGTCCGGCGACAGCTCGGTACCCTTGGTTTCCCGGTACAGGCGGCGCAGGAGATTTTCCGCGGAGGTGGTGTGTTTGCGCTCGCCGATCAGTTCGAACTGGTTTCCGCGGTTGCGGATCTCGATGGTCAGGCGCTGTTCGATCAAGCGCAAATGCTCGTCGAATTGCCCGCACAGATTGGCGAAGCGGCGAGCCTCAAAAGGCTCGAGGATGAAACGATGTGGTTCGATGGGTGCGTTCAAGGTCGTATTTAGCCGCCCTGGGGCAATAGTGATGAATCAAGGATAGCGCCAGTGGCGCGGGTGCGAAAGATCTTAAATGGATCAAGCCATTCTCAAGAATAATGCAGTTCACTGTGGGAGTTCGCTTGCCAGCGATGGCGATGTAACTGGCGACATCTTTGCTGGACTTGCTGGCCCAATCGCTGGCAAGCCAGCTCCCTCAGGGATCTTCGGTGTTATTGGATCAGCGAGCCCCGCAGTGAGTGCGGTTGAGCCGCATCGATATGCACGTCGGCGAACTGCCCGATCAAGGTCGGATTGTCGCAGCGGAAGTTGACGATACGGTTATTCTCGGTCCGGCCTTGCAGCTCGCCGGGGTCCTTTTTCGAATAATCGGTTACCAAAATCCGCTGGATCGAACCGACCATTTGTCGGCTGATCTCGAAACCTTGCTGGTTCAGTCGATGTTGCAGGGCGTTCAGGCGTTCTTTTTTCAGCGCTTCCGACGTGTCATCGGCCAGATCGGCGGCCGGTGTGCCCGGGCGCTGGCTGTAGACGAACGAATAGGAGAAGTCGAAACCCACGTCCTGAATCAGCTTCATGGTTTGTTCGAAGTCTTTTTCGGTCTCGCCGGGGAAGCCGACGATAAAGTCCGAGCTGATGCAAATCCCTGGTACGGCGGCGCGCAGCTTGCGCAGTTTGGATTTGTATTCCAGCGCCGTATGGTTGCGCTTCATTGCCGCGAGGATGCGATCCGAACCCGATTGCACCGGCAGGTGCAGGTGTTTGACCAATTCCGGCACGTCGGCGTGGGCCTGGATCAGGCTGTCGGAGAACTCCAGCGGGTGTGAGGTGGTGTAGCGGATGCGGTCGATGCCGTCGACAGCGGCGACCACGCGGATCAGCTCGGCCAGATCGGCCAGGCGTCCGTCGTGGGTCGTGCCGCGATAACCGTTGACGTTCTGCCCCAGCAGCGTCACTTCGCGCACGCCGTTTTCGGCCAGGTGAATGATTTCGGCGATCACGTCATCGAACGGGCGGCTGACTTCTTCACCGCGGGTATAGGGCACCACGCAGAACGTGCAGTACTTGCTGCAGCCTTCCATCACCGACACATAGGCGCTCGGGCCATCGATGCGCGGTTCGGGCAGGTGATCGAATTTTTCGATTTCCGGAAACGAGACGTCGACTTGCGGCAGCTTGCTGATGCGTGCGGCGTCGATCATTTCCGGCAAGCGGTGCAGGGTTTGCGGGCCGAATACCACGTCGACGTACGGTGCTCGGTCGCGGATGGCCGCGCCTTCCTGGCTGGCCACGCAACCGCCGACGGCGATTACCATGTCCGGGTTGGCCAGTTTCAGTTCGCGCCAGCGGCCGAGCTGCGAGTAGACCCGGTCCTGGGCACGTTCGCGGATTGAGCAGGTGTTGAGCAGGATCACGTCCGCGTCTTCAGCGCGAGCGGTGACTTCCAGGGCCTGGTGTTCGCCCAGCAGATCGACCATGCGCGAGCTGTCGTACTCGTTCATCTGGCAACCGTGGGTTTCGATGTAAAGCTTCTTGGCCATGGAATAGAGTCATCACGTGATTCAAAGAACCGCGCATTATAGGGAACATGCACCCAGGTTCCTACCGCTGCGCGTCCGATGGCTATGCTATAGTTCGCGCCCTCATTTTTATCCCCCGATGTGTTGCTCGCCCACCATGACCAAACGTGAAGCTCCAATCTACAAGGTGATTTTCCTCAACCAGGGCCAGGTGTTCGAAATGTACGCCAAGCAGATCTATCAAAGTGATCTGTGGGGCTTTCTGGAAGTGGAAGAGTTCGTCTTTGGCGAGCGCACGCAAGTGGTCGTCGACCCGAGCGAAGAAAAGCTCAAGGCACAGTTCGAAGGCGTGGTGCGCAGCTTTGTGCCGATGCATTCGATCGTGCGCATCGATGAAGTCGAGCGCCTGGGCACTCCGAAAATCAGCGAAGCCCGCGGAGCGGTCGGCAATGTGATGCCGTTTCCGGTGCCGATGCCTGAGAAGTGATGAGCTTAGGCTAGAGAAGCTTGTTGTGGCGAGGGAGCTTGCTCCCGTTCGCCTGCGAAGCGGGCGCAAGACCGAAATGCGCGGTGTGTCAGGCAGGGTGTGATTGCAGGGCTTAGGGCCGCTTCGCGCCCCAGCGGGAGCAAGCTCCCTCGCCACACTGGGTCGCGTTCGATTTAAGGAAGCGGCGAGAAAGGCGTACGCCCATCGGCGCTCTGCAATTCCATCAGGTACTTGCGAAAGATCTGGCCGAGCACCTGAGTGGCGACTTCCAGTTCCTGGCGGGGCATTTTCTCGGTGACTTCGTCGGCGGTGTCCAGTGCATCTTCAGCGCCGTTGACCGCCGCCATCTTCAGCAGAATGTAAGCCTGAACGTTGTTGGCCGGAACGCCTTCGCCGTGGAAGAACATGGTGCCGAGTTTGAATTGCGCCTGGGCGTGGCCTTGCAGCGAGGCCTTTTCGAAGTAGCTCAGGGCTTGATTGAGATCGCGCGGCGCGTTTTTGCCTTCGTAGTAGAACTCACCCAACTCGTATTGCGCTTGGGCATCCCCTTCATCCGACGCTTTCTGGCAGGCGGCGAGCGCTTGTGCCAGGTCTTGCGGCTGGGTATTGAGGGTGCAGCGACCCATCGCTGGGATTAACAACGAGTTACCGCCTGCTTGTGCGAGCGCGAGCAGGGGCTGAAGGAGCAACAGGCAGCCCAGTGAAAGGGCGCGGCCGGTGCGGTTCATGGGAATCGACTTACCTCTGAAGGGCGCGCGGACCCATCGAGGGGATCCAATAAGCGCGCATTATGAAATAAGCAGGGCCAACCTTACAAAGTCTTTACTCGTTTTTCTGCTGCGTGGGAAACATATCGCCCACTTTGCAGGGGAATCTTGGCAGATGAGTAGGAAAAATGCGGGAGTGTAGGTAAAAGCTGACGCTGGCAATGGCCAACGTCAGCGGTACAGCGTTATTTCAATGCAGCGAATGCGCGCTCGGCGGCATCCAGGGTCAGTTTCAGCTCGGGTTCGCCATGGGCGATCGAGGTGAAGCCGGCTTCGAACGCGCTCGGTGCCAGGTACACACCGCCTTCCAGCATCAAGTGGAAGAAGCGCCCGAACAGGGCGGCGTCGCTGGCCATAACATCTTCGAACGTCACGATGTCATCGGCACCACTGAAGTACAGGCCGAACATACCGCCAGCCTGAGTCGTCACGAACGGAATGCCCGCCGCATCGGCACGCACTTGCAGGCCATCGAGCAGGCGAGTGGTGTAGTCGGTCAGTTCGGCGTGGAAGCCCGGACGGCTGATCAGGCGCAGGGTGGTCAGGCCGGCCGCCATCGCCAGCGGGTTACCCGACAGCGTACCGGCCTGGTAGACCGGGCCCAGCGGTGCGATGCGCGACATGATTTCGCGTTTGCCGCCGAAGCAGCCGACCGGCATGCCGCCACCGATGATTTTGCCGAACGTGGTCAGGTCCGGCGTCACGCCGTAGTGAGCCTGGGCGCCGCCGAGGGCAACGCGGAAGCCGGTCATCACTTCGTCGAAGATCAGCACCACACCGTGCTTGTCGCACAGGGTGCGCAGGCCTTCGAGGAAGCCGGGAGCCGGTGGTACGCAGTTCATGTTGCCGGCGACCGGCTCGACAATGATGCAGGCCACGTCCTGGCCGACTTCGGCGAGCATCGCTTCAACGGCATCGATGTCGTTGAACGGCAGGGTCAGGGTGTGTTTGGCAAACGCCGCCGGCACGCCGGCCGAGCTCGGTACACCTTGGGTCAGGGCACCGGAACCAGCCTTGACCAGCAGGCTGTCGGAGTGACCGTGGTAGCAGCCTTCGAATTTGATGATGCTGTCGCGACCGGTGAAACCACGGGCCAGACGAATAGCGCTCATGGTCGCTTCGGTGCCGGAGCTGACCATGCGTACCATGTCCATCGACGGCACGAGCGAGCAGACCAGATCAGCCATCTGGGTTTCCATCTCGGTCGGCGCGCCGTAGGACAGGCCGTGTTCCAGTTGCTTGCGCACGGCGTCCAGCACGTCCGGATGGCTGTGGCCGAGGATCATTGGCCCCCAGGAACCAACGTAATCCACATAACGCTTGTCGTCTTCGTCAGTGACGTAGGCGCCTTCGGCGTGCTTGAAGAACAACGGTGTGCCGCCCACGCTCTTGAACGCGCGGACCGGGGAGTTCACACCACCGGGGATGTGTTTCTGGGCATTGGCAAACAGGGTTTCGGAACGAGACATGATCGGGTTCTCAGATTTCAAGCGAATTAAATGGAAAGCAGTTCGTTAAAGGCGCGGGCACGGCGGGTTACTTCAGCCGTGCTCTCTGCGCCAAACAGGCCGTGCACCACGGCCAGCAGATCAACCCCATGGGCCACCAGCGGGGCAGCATTCTCCAGGGTGATGCCGCCAATCGCGCAGATCGGCAGATGCAACTGCTGGCGCGCCTGGTCGAGCAGTTCAAGACTGCAGGTCGGCGCGCCGGGTTTGGTATTGGAATTGAAAAAGCGTCCGAAGGCGACGTAACTGGCGCCTTCTTTTGTGGCTTGCTCAGCCAGTGCGATTTGCGCGTGGCAGGTCGAGCCGATGATCGCTTTGGAGCCAAGCAGTGCGCGGGTCGGCGACAGCGGGCCGTCGGTCTGGCCCAGGTGCACGCCGACGTTCAGGCGTGCCGCCAGTTCGGCGTCGTCATTGATGATCAACTGGGTCTTGTAGCGTTCGCACAAATCGCGCAGGGCTTCAGCCTCGCGCAGACGACGGGCCTCGTCGCTGCTCTTGTCGCGGTATTGCAGCAGGGTGACGCCGCCCTCCAGCGCCGCCTCCACGTACGAAAGAAATCTACCGGCCAGTAGCTGGCTGTCGGTAATGGCGTACAGGCCACGTAGTTTCATCAGGCAAGCCTCACCGCATCACTCATTGAAGTTACGAACAGAAGTCCAGTGGCAGGCGGCGTGGCACGAACTGACCTTTGCCCAGCTGCTCGGCATCACGCAGGGTACGCCACGTGTAGTTAAGTGCAGTCTGTACGGCGCTGGCGAGGTTTTCGCCCTGGGCCAGACGACCGGCCAGCGCGCTGGCCAAGGTGCAGCCGGAACCGTGATAGCTGCCCGGCAGACGCTGGCAGGTGTAGGTTTCGCGCAGGCCATCACGGCTGTACAGGCGATTGTGGATTTCGGTTTCATCGCCATGGCCGCCGGTGATCAGCAGGTGTTTGACGAACGGCAGGAGTTTTTCAGCGCACTCGTCCGCGGTGCCTTCAGGCAGTTCGGCGAGGATCCGGGCTTCGGGGAGGTTAGGAGTCGCAATGATCGACAGGGGCAGCAGGCGTTCGCGCATGGCGTAGCCGACTTCGTCCTTGCCCAGGCGTCCGCCGCCCCCGGCGCGCAGCACCGGATCGCAGACCACTGGCAAGTGCGGGTGCGCCGAAAGCAGTTCGACGACGGTGTCGACCATTTCCAGCGAACCGAGCATGCCCAGTTTAACGGCAGCGACTTCGGAGTCGTTGAGCACGGCATTGGCTTGGGCCAACACCCACTCACGGTCGAGGACGCGGAAGTCAGTGACATTGACGGTGTCTTGCACGGTCAGGGCGGTGACGGCCGGAGCCGCATGGCAACCCTGCGCGAGCAGGGCTTCGATATCTGCCTGCAAGCCGGCGCCACCACTTGGGTCGTGGCCGGAGAGACAGAGGACAACGGGGCGAGAGCTGTAGATATTCATGGTGCGCGAGCTTACCACCAAACATCTTTTTTCGGGGGGCCGCCCCATAAACTCGGAACAGGAAAGCAGCGGCATTTTCGCGGTGTTTTCGCGATCTGATCGACTAAACAGCTCTATCTCAAATATCTTCGCTGGAACGCCCGTTCTAGAGCCTTTGTAGGAAAAATTTCTGTAGTGCTCAATAGCCATCAACGGCTATGCTAGAGTGGATCCAAACAAATAACAGGTAACACCGGTTTACGTCTGCTCAAAAGGAACGGGGGGGCTTGCTGACAGAACCGGACAGGCCACGCTGGGGCATAAATGCGCTATTTGCTGATGTTGATGTTGTGTTTGCCCTTGTTGGCGAGCGCCGTCGAATTCGATGAGTTCACTCAAAGCCTCCCCTTGGGCCGATCCCTGCAAGTGTTCGAAGACGCCGGTGGCCAGGCGACCATCGCGGATGTGCGTGCGCAAGCGGCAACCGGCAATTTCAAGGTTCACGATAAAGCCACCCTCAACGCCGGATACTCGCGTTCAGTGTTCTGGCTGAAAATCGACCTGCAATACCGCCCGAACAACCCGGCGGCGCAACGGACCTGGCTGCTGGAACTGGCCTATCCGCCCCTCGATCACCTCGACCTGTACTTGCCTGATTCGGCCGGCAACTATCAATCGGTTCGCCAGACCGGTGATGCCTTGCCGTTCGCCACTCGCGAGATCCGCCAGAACAATTATCTGTTCAGCCTCGATTTCACCCCCGGCCAAGCGCAAACCGTGTACCTGCGCCTGCAAAGCCAGGGTTCGATCCAGGCGCCGGTAACGTTGTGGTCGAGCACCGCGTACCTTGAAGATCAGCCTGTTCGACTGTATGTGCTGGGACTGATCTACGGTGTGTTGCTGGGGATGCTGGTCTACAACCTGTTCATCTACCTCAGCGTGCGCGACACCAGTTACCTCTATTACATCTTCTACATCGCCTCGTTCGGTTTGTATCAGCTGTCGGTGAATGGCGCGGCCGTGCAGTACTTCTGGCCGAACAATCCCTGGTGGGCCAATGCGTCCACGCCGTTTTTCATCGGCTGTGCCGGGCTGTTCGGCAGCCAGTTCGCCCGCAGCTTCTTGCAGACGGCCACCCACAGTCGCTGGCTTGACCGCTTGTTGCTGGCGTTGGTGGCGTTCAGTGCGTTGGTGGTCGGCCTGTCGCTGATGACCAGTTATGCCTTGGCCTTGCGTCTGGCAACGGCCCTGGCACTGACCTTCACCGTGGTGATTTTTGCCGCGGGGATTTTCGCCTGGCTGCGCGGCCTGCGGGTTGCGCGTTATTTCATCATTGCCTGGTCGGCGTTCTTGCTTGGCGGCATCGTCAATACCCTGATGGTGCTGGGTTATCTGCCGAACGTGTTCCTGACCATGTACTCCAGCCAGATCGGCTCGGCCATCGAAGTGGCGTTGCTGTCCCTGGCGCTGGCCGACCGCATCAACGCCATGCGCGAGCAGCAAGCGCAAACCCTGCTCGATGCCGGGCAAAAACTCGAAGTCCTCAACCAGCAACTGGCGCGCAGCAACCAGCTCAAGGACGAATTCCTCGCGACCCTGACCCATGAATTGCGCACGCCGATGAACGGTGTGATCGGTTCGCTGGAGCTGATGCAAACCGTTGAAATGGATCCGGAGCTTGAGCAGTACCAGCAAACCGCCGCAGGCTCGGCGCGGGACATGATGCGCATGGTCAATGGCATTCTGACCCTGACGGAATTGCAGGCCGGCAAGCTGCAGGCCACCCCGTCGACCTTCAGCCTGCGCGGCGTGGTCGAGGCGTTGCGCGTGCAGTTCGACGGCAATGCGTCGAGCAAGTCGCTGGACTTCAAGGTCGATGTGGCGCCGGGCGTGCCGGATCGTCTGTACGGCGACAGCGCCAAGTTGGCGCAGTGTCTGGAATGCCTGTTGGACAACGCCATCAAGTTCACCCGGGTCGGTGGCATGGCGCTGCGGGTCACCGGGAAAACCGTCAGCCCCGATCGCCTTGCGTTGTCCTTTGCGGTGATCGACACCGGGATCGGTTTCACCGATCTGGGCGAAGCGACGATGTATCAGCGGTTTTTCCAGCTCGACAGTTCGATGACCCGTGAATACGGCGGGCTGGGTGTTGGCCTGGCTATTTGCCGGCAACTGGTGGAATTGCTCGGTGGTCGCCTGACGCACCGCTCCGAGCCCGGGCGTGGCAGTCGTTTCCAGCTCGACGTCGAGTTCGAAGTCCCGGCCGTCGAAGTCCCGTCAGCGCCGTTCATGACCCGGGACTTTCCACGCCTGAAACTGCCACAGGATTGCGCCGTGCTGCTGGTGGATGACAACAACATCAATCAATTGGTGATGCGCGGCATGTTGCTCAAGCTCGGGTTCCGAGTGCGTACCGCAGACACCGGCAGCGCCGCGCTGGATTTCCTGCAGCGTGAAAGCTTTGACGCGGTATTGCTCGATTGCGATCTGCAACCGTTGGACGGCGTGTCGGTTTGCTGCCAGATCCGCGCCTTGCCGGGCTGCGCCGAATTGCCGGTGTTCGTGATCGCCCTGGGCGTGGATCGGGAGCGTTGCCCGACCGGTGCACTGATCGATCATCTGAGCAAACCGGTGAAATTCGAAGACTTGCAGACGGCACTCTATCGTCGGGTGCTCTGTCAAAAACAAGGCGAAAGCGCCGATATTTAGGCGTATATGACACTTTGATCGGTCATGGGGCGGTGCTTAACTGAAGTCCCTTGGCTGACCAAAGGAGCCCTGTCATGAACCTGCATCAGTTCGCCGAAACCCACGAAGTCACCAACCAGCCGCTGTCACTGGACGGCGCCAACCTGTATCGCATCGACCTGCCATTGCAGGAGTGGTCGCGGCGCTTCGGGGCCGGTTGGGCCGAATCGCGGATCGACGCCTACGGCGCACTGGCCGGCGGGCCGCTGATGGAAGCGGGTTTTTTGGCCAACCAGAACAAACCGGTGTTCAGCAGCCATGACCGCTATGGCCATCGCATCGACCTGGTGGAGTTTCATCCTGCCTATCACGAACTGATGCGCACGGCGGTCGAGCACGGTTTGACCTCGCTGCCCTGGGCTCATCCGCAGGACGGCGCCCACGTCGCCCGCGCCGCCATGACTTACCTGCACAGCCAGGCCGAAGCCGGCAGCGGCTGCCCGCTGACCATGACCTTCGCCAGTGTCCCGGCGATGCGCCTGCAACCGGACCTGGCGGAAAAATGGTTGCCGAAGATTCTCGCCACCGAATACGACCCGCGCAATGTCGGCATAGCCCACAAGGCCGGGGTCACCATTGGCATGGCCATGACCGAGAAGCAGGGCGGCACCGACGTGCGGGCCAACACCACCAAGGCGTACCCGGTGGGCGCCAGCGGTCCGGGTCAGGCGTACGAACTGGTGGGGCACAAGTGGTTCTGTTCGGCGCCGATGTGCGATGCCTTCCTGACCCTGGCGCAGACCGACAAGGGCTTGACCTGTTTCCTGCTGCCGCGCCATCGCCCGGACGACACGCGCAATCAGTTCTACATCCAGCGGTTGAAGAACAAACTCGGCAATTGTTCCAACGCGTCCAGCGAAGTGGAATTTCGCGGTGCGCTGGCGTGGATGGTCGGTGAGGAAGGGCGTGGCGTTCCGACCATCATTGAAATGGTCGCCATGACCCGTTTCGACTGCATGGTCGGTTCCAGTTCCCTGATGCGTCAGGCGCTGACCCAGGCCAGTCACCACTGCGCTCACCGCTCGGTCGGCGGCAAGCGGCTCAGCGAACAGCCGTTGATGCAGAACGTGCTGGCGGACCTGGCGCTGGAAAGCGAAGCGGCGCTGGCGTTGAGCCTGCGCATGGGCCGGGCGCTGGATCATCTGGACGATTCGCAGGAAGCGAAATTCGCCCGGCTGGTGACGGCGGTGGGCAAATACTGGATCTGCAAACGCGCGCCGGCCATGATCAACGAAGCCGCCGAATGCATGGGCGGCGCCGGTTATGTCGAGGACAGCATCCTGCCGCGCCTCTACCGCGAAGCCCCGGTCAACTCGACGTGGGAAGGCTCCGGCAACGTGCAATGCCTCGACGTACTGCGGGCCTTGTCGAAAGAGCCAGGTGTGCTGGATGCGTTGTTCAGCGAGTTGGGTGATGGGCATGGTGACAAGCGTTTGGCTGCGCATATCCATCAATTGCAGGCGGCGTTCAAGGACACCAGTGACATTCAGTACCGCGCCCGGCAATTGACCGAGGACATCGCCTTGGGGTTGCAGGCCAAGCTGTTGCTGGAGGCTGGCAATTCGGTGGTCAGCGATGGGTTTATCGCCAGTCGCCTGAGTGGTGGTGGCCGGGTTTACGGTGCGTTGCCACGTGGGTTGGATGTGGAAGCCATTGTCGTCCGCTCAACCCCGCAAGCACTGTAAAGAACCTGTAGGCGTGAGCCTGCTCGCGATGACGGAACGACATCCAACATTTGTGTTGGCTGACCCACCGCTATCGCGAGCAGGCTCGCTCCTACATTTATGCTCTGTGCACATACACAACACGCCACTGTTCCCGTGAAGCTTTGATGCAGGCAAGATGCAGGTCTGCAAGTCAGAACACAGGATGCTGATCGTGACCGAAGCTTTTATTGTCGTTCAAACCGCCGAGCAAGCCGTGGATCGGCTTGCGCTCTTGCACAATCGTGCAACCACCGCGTTGAGTCAGGCGCTCAAGCGTTACCTCAAGGATCGCGTCGAGCCCGATGCCGAACAACGTGCATTGTTCCGTTACCCCGAATTGCGCCTGACCTACCATTGCCAGGGTGAAGTACCGCAGACCACCCGCGCCTACGCCAAGGTGCAGTTGCCGGGCACCTACAGCGTCACCGTCACCCATCCGTCGGCTTTCCGTAAATACTTGCTGGAACAGCTGGTTCCTTTGATGCACGACTTCACCGTGACCGTCGAAGTCGGTGTCAGCGAACAGAACATTCCTTATCCGTACGTGGTCGAGCAGGGCGACGAACTGGCCGGCTCCGGCGTGACTGCTGCCGTGCTGGCACGGGTGTTTCCGAGTACTGACCTGTCGGCGGCGACCGACGGCATTGCCGATGGCTTGTACGATTGGGAAAACACCGATCCGCTGCCGCTGGCGTTGTTCGACGCCGCACGGGTGGATTTCTCCCTGCGCCGATTGGTGCATTACACCGGTAGCGATTGGCGCCATGTGCAACCATGGATCCTGCTGACCAACTACCACCGTTACGTCGACCAGTTCATCGTCCATGGTCTGGAGCAGCTGCGCAGCGATCCGCGTTTCGTGCGCATGGTGTTGCCCGGCAACGTAATCATCGAAAAGAGCATGGATCACGGCGAAGCCTCGGCGATTGCCGCCGGTGTGGTCTGGCACCGTTACCAGATGCCGGCCTATCACCTGATCGCCACCGACGGTCACGGCGTGACGCTGGTGAACATCGGTGTCGGCCCGTCCAATGCCAAGAACATCACTGACCATTTGGCTGTGCTGCGCCCGCATTGCTGGCTGATGATCGGCCACTGCGGCGGCTTGCGTCAGTCGCAGACCATTGGCGACTACGTGCTGGCCCACGCTTACATGCGCCGCGACGGGATTCTTGACCGCGTGGTGCCGCCGAATATTCCAATCCCGGCGCTGGCCGAAGTGCAAATGGCCTTGCAGCAGGCGGCGGCGAACGTCACCGGCGAGAAGGGCGACGAACTGAAGAAACGCCTGCGCACCGGCACCGTGCTGACCTACGACGACCGTAACTGGGAGTTGCGCTGGGCCCAGGAGCGACCGTTGATCAACCTGTCCCGCGCCGTGGCGGTGGACATGGAAAGCGGCACCATCGCCGCTCAGGGTTATCGCTTGCGGGTGCCGTATGGCACGTTGCTCTGCGTCTCGGACAAACCGCTGCACAGCGAGATCAAGCTGCCGGGTTCGGCCAACGCTTTCTATGAGCGCGCGGTCAGCCAGCACTTGAAAATCGGTATCGCTGCCGTGGATCTGCTGCGCACCGAGCTCAACTCGCTGCACTCGCGCAAACTGCGCAGCTTCGACGAGCCGCCGTTCCGCTAACGGTTGTCATGGTCATTTGGTGGTTGGGGCACTAGCATTAGCAGCCCTGACCGCTAGATGTTCTCTTCGCCATGTCCCGTCCCCAGCGTCCTGTTTCCCGCCGCCCTGGCGCGAAGCCTTCTCTTTCAGCGCCGCGCCGTGTCGCCAAGGCACCACCGGCCGAGCCGAAGCTGATCCTGTTCAACAAACCGTTCGATGTGCTGACGCAGTTCAGCGACGGCGAAGGGCGCGCGACACTCAAGGATTACATCGAAATTCCGGGGATCTATCCGGCAGGACGGCTGGACCGTGATAGCGAAGGGTTGCTGCTGTTGACCAACGACGGTCAGCTTCAGGCGCGCATCGCCGACCCCAAGCACAAACTGGCCAAGACCTACTGGGTGCAAGTCGAAGGCGAGCCGAGTGCCGAGCAACTGCAGCGCCTGCGTGACGGCGTGGAGTTGAACGACGGCATGACCCTGCCCGCTGAGGCGCGACAACTGGATGAGCCTGAACTGTGGCCACGCAACCCGCCGGTACGCTTTCGCAAAAGCGTGCCGACCCGTTGGCTGGAGTTGATCATTCGCGAAGGGCGCAACCGTCAGGTGCGGCGCATGACCGCTGCGGTCGGCCTGCCGACATTGCGGCTGGTGCGGGTCAGGATCGGTGACTGGACCATCGAAGGGCTCGATCAGGGTCAGTGGAAAGAAGTGCCGGCGCGCTTATAAAGAGCCGGATTCGATCAGGCCGATCACCACACTCTTGATCACAAACGCCGCCACGCCGAGGCCCAGCACGAAGAACAGAATGAACGAGCCGAAGCGCCCGGCCTTGGACTTCTTCGCCAGATCCCAGACGATGAAACCCATGAAAATGATCAGGATGCTGACCAGGCCGGTCATCATCCACTCTTCGAATACTGCAGGATCCATCGAACTTCTCCAGCGCGGGCGAGGCTAAAAGGGCGCTAGGAGTATACGCCCGGCAGGCTGCGTGCAGTATTGACCTGCGGCGGTGTGTCGCAGCTGTGGCGAGGGAGCTTGCTCCCGCTGGGGTGCGAAGCGGCCCTGAAATCTGCAATCGAGTTATCTTTGGCACACCGCATGTGTCGGGCCTGCGACTGCTTCGCAGCCGAGCGGGAGCAAGCTCCCTCGCCACAGTTAGCCCCACATCCTTCTATCAGCTACGCAGATGCGTCAACGGCAGCTCAGTGCTGTTCAACACCTGATTCAGCACAAAACTCGACCGCACACTGGTGACGCCGTCGATCCGGGTCAAATGCCCCAGCAGCAGTTTCTGGTAATGGTCCATGTCGGGCACCACGACCTTGAGCTGATAGTCGGCATCCATCCCGGTCACCAGGCTGCATTCCAGCACCTGTGGCAAGGTGCGGATGGCCTGTTCGAAGTTCTCGAAACGCTCCGGGGTGTGCCGGTCCATACCGATCAGCACATACGCCGTCAGGCTCAGGCCGAGCATCTTGCGGTCGAGCAGGGCGACCTGGCGGGAGATGTAGCCGTCGTCTTCCAGTTGCTTGACCCGACGGGAGCAGGGCGAGGGTGACAGGCCGATGCGTTCGGCCAGCTCCTGATTGGAGATGCGCGCATCGCGCTGCAATTCAGCCAAAATACTCAGGTCGTAACGGTCGAGTTTGCTCATCAAACGGTCCCTTGTCATATCTATTGCGGCAGATTATCTATCCAGGGTTAAAAATTGCGCAAGTGATGTTTAATTCAGCAATCTTCGCAATCCTCTGCCGGCGTCTCAGGCCTATTCTTATCACCAGAATCACTGCTCGGACAAACAGTCCAGTGCGGCTCGCCCAATCAGGCCTGCCGCGGCCGCCACCCCCACCGGGGATGCGCAGGCCCCCGAGCTACACACTGTCCAGAAGGCGGCGTGAGGTGAGCCGATGCCACAAGCATCGAGCACGGACGAAGTTCTCAAGGGGAGGCCGACGGGTCTCCCCTTTTTCTTGGTGCGCCAGGCATGGCGCGTTGCGCGTAAGCGCAACCAGCTTGGCTGTGGTGGCCACGCTGGTGACTTGGAGGTGAAAGTCCTCTACACACCCGGCAAGGGGAAGTGTTAGCCAGAGGCAAGGGTGTCGCGGGTGACTGCGAATCTGAAGGAAGCCCGAGGCAAAATGCTGGCCTGACGAACAGGAAGCGGATAGAGGCGGCGCAGCGGGGTAAGAAGGCAAGCATCTTCAAAGCCCGATACTTGCACGGAACGCTGTGACGTAGATCCGACAGGCATAAGCAGGAAGGTCGCGCGAATTACCCTGGGAGATCTGTATAGCCTGCCATGTGCTACCGGCGTCGCGAGATGACGGGATGGGCGACAGAAGTCAGCAGAGGCCGTAGTAGTTGCTCGACACCGGAGTAACGAAGGGCTGAACCTGCCATGAGTGGATAGTCGGGTGTGATCTCTGTTGGAGCGTAAAGCAGAAACACCGCATAGCGGGGGTCGAGACCATCAGGAGGTAGGAGCCGGAAGCTCCGAGGGCCGGTCTGGGCGCTTAGATACCACAGGCGACACATCAACGGAACCAAGCTCGCTGACGTTGTATGTCAGTAGGCAGGAACCGCCGTATACGGAACCGTATGTACGGTGGTGTGAGAGGACGGCGGGGGCAACCCCGCCTCCTACTCGATCCTGAAATTTGGCGTTCGCCACTCAATAAATAAGTTTCGCGACTGATAACCTGTGGCAGAACCGGGCTGTGCATTTTCAGTCTTACATACAGGCCCTATCCCACAGTGAGGAAAAGCATGAAGTCGCGCATCTGGCGTTTGGCCGGTGTTGGTTTGCTGTGTGTCAGTGTCACTGCGCAATCGCTGGCCGATGAGCCGCAGAACCGTGGCCCCGATGGCGGGCAGCACGGGGAGGGTGGCCATCAGGGTAATAATCAGGGTCGTGGCGGCAACAACCAGCCGCGCCCGCAGAACAACGACATCATTCGTGGCGATAACAGCCGCCAGTTCGAGCACAACGCTCAGGGTCAAGACAACGGCCAGTGGCAGAATCAGAACCACGGCCAATCGCAGAGCCGTCCACCCCCCGACTACAACAGCCGGGTGCGCTCGCCGCCGCCATCACCGCAACTCCCGGCCAACGACTTGCCGATTCAGCCTCGGCCGGACGCTGTGCAACAAACTCAGGAGCCGCGACGTCGTTACTATCAAGACCAACCGCGACGCAATGACCCCAATCAGCACTGGAATGGCTACATCGGCGCACCGTCGTCCAATGGCAACAACCAGTGGCAAGGTCGCCCGAGTGGCCACGGAAACGGCTGGGGGCCAGGCCCGCAATATCGGCCAGGGCATGTGATCGACCGCTTCCCGGACCGTGACTATCGCGTGCCTTATGGCGGACGGGATTATTTCTACTCCGGCGGCTACTGGTATCGCCCGCAAGGCCCGCGTTACGTAGTGGTGCAGCCGCCGCGCGGAATTCGTATCCAGTATTTGCCCGATTATGCCCGTGAAGTCTGGATCGGCGGCTCGCTGTTGTTCCTGGCCGCCGGTTCGTACTACGCCTACCAGGAAACCACGCAGGATTACGTGGTGGTCGAGCCACCCGGCCAGCCGCTGGCGACCGGCAACAGCTACGACGTCGAAGCGTATCCGGCCAACGGTCAGTCGCCGGATCAGATCAATCAGGACGGTTATGATTGCTATCGCTGGGCGGTCGAGCAGAGTGGTTTCGACCCGCGCGTCGACACCTATCAACCGGACCCGACCGTGGTGCAAACCTACCGCCAAGCCCAGGGCGGGTGCCTGAGCAGTCGCGGTTATCGCGTGACGTTCTGAGCCCTGGCGGCGTTCACCACTTCCTGCGGGTCGGCGTGCACCAGCACTTCGGCTCGCGGGTAGGCGCGATGGATAGCATCGGCGGCCTGATCGCTGATGCCATGGGCGACTGACAGGGTCAGCTCTCCCGGCAATTCCAGATGCAATTGCACAAACCACTGGTTGCCGGAAATCCGTGTGCGTAAATCATGCGCACCCAAAACTCCCGGCACGCTGCACGCCAGTTCCAGCATGTGCTGACTGACATCCGGCGGCAGCTCTTCATCCATCAACACCGCAAAACTTTCCCGGGCGATCTGCACCGCGCTCCAGAGGATGTACGCGGCAATCCCCAGACCGAACCACGCGTCGACCTGATGCCAGCCAACCCCGGCCAATACCAGCGCCACCAGAATGCTGCCGTTGAGTAGCATGTCCGAGCGGTAATGCAGGGAGTCGGCGCGCACGGCGTTGGAGCCGGTGGCCTTGACCACGCGGTGCTGCAACATCAGCAGGGCCAGTGTCAGGCCCAGCGAAAACACAATCACGCCGATGCTGATCCACGGCGCGCCGACCGGTTCCGGGTGCTTGAGCCGGTCGAATGCCTGCAACGCAATCAGCACCGCACTGCCACCAATGAACAACGCCTGTGCCATGCCGGCCAGTGACTCGGCCTTGCCGTGCCCATAGCGATGATCATCATCAGCCGGGCGCAAGGCGTAATGCACCGCCAGCAGGTTGAGCAGCGAAGTGACGCCGTCGAGCGCCGAGTCGGTCAACCCGGCGAGCATGCTCACCGAGCCGCTCAACCACCAGGCGATGGCTTTGGCGATGATCAGCGTGCAGGCCACCGCCACCGAGGCACGGGTCGCCAGCCGCAGCAGGCGGGCGTGTTCGGAGCTGGACATCATGAGTGCGGCTATTCCTTTAAATGCACCGATTACCCGGCGGGTTGCAGGCCGAGCAGGGCTAATTGCTGAGTGCTGCCTTTGTGCTGGATCAAGCGTGGATCGTCCAGCGGCAGGCTGCGGCCCGTTTCACGTTCCAGAATAGTCTGCAACTTGAGGTTATCGACCTTGCCGTCGGCACCGATGGCTTCCTGCAGTTTTTCCGGTGCCACCTGCGCAGTCTCGCCCGGTGCGAAATAGATCGCACCCGTGGCGAAGTCCACGGCAAACGCAATCAGGCCGGGTACGATGTAGAACAGCAGGCCCACGGCGTCGAGCACGGCAATCGCCGGGTCGATCTTGCCGTCGATCTGGCCACGACGATCCGGATAGAAAATCGAGCCGCACGCGGTCAGTTGAGTCAGCAAGGTTGCAACCAGAACACCGCCAATCAGGCGAAAGGGAACACGCATATGGAATCTCCTGAGTAATCTCAAAACGAAGCGTCGTCGATATGAATTAGGACCGCGACTAACACCGGGCAGTTCGCCGTTATACTCGCCGCGGCAGGGCGTGCCCACAGTAAATTGCGGCCGCGTCTCACCCCTCTCGAATAGTTGAGGATTAACGTTGTTTTTTCCAGATCGACAATGCGTCAAGGCTGATGAATGTTATCGGGGTTCGGCCCTCCGGGCTGAAGCTGTGGCCGCGCCATGCTGCGTTGCGGTACTTGGTAAGGAAACGACCCTTACCTGCGTCCCACGCCTTGCCTGGCACGCCCACAGCTTCAACGCGGCTCGCAATTTACTGTGGGCACGCCCTGGGGAGCCAGCATGATTTCTTTGCCGATTGATGAAGTTTTACCCGCCCTGCGTGAAGCCCTCGCTACACGCCACGAAGCCGTGCTCGAAGCGCCGCCCGGTGCCGGTAAAACCACCCGCGTGCCGTTGGCCTTGCTCAATGAGCCGTGGCTGGCCGGGCAGACCATCCTGATGCTCGAACCGCGTCGCTTGGCAGCGCGGGCGGCAGCGGAGCGGTTGGCCAGTGAGTTGGGCGAGAAGGTTGGCGAAACCGTGGGTTATCGCATTCGGCTCGACAGCAAGGTTGGCCCCAACACCCTTATCGAAGTGGTCACCGAAGGCATTCTCACCCGGCGCTTGCAGGATGACCCGGCGCTGGAAGGCGTGGGTTTGCTGATCTTCGACGAATTCCATGAACGCAGTCTCGACGCTGATCTGGCGCTGGCCCTGAGCCTCAATGGCCGGGAGCTGTTTCGTGACGATCAGCCGCTGAAAATCCTGCTGATGTCGGCCACTCTTGAAGGTGAGCGCTTGGCTGGGCTGCTCGACGACGCGCCAATCCTGCGCAGTGAAGGGCGCATGTACCCGGTGGCGATGCGCTGGGGCCGACCATTTCAGTCCGGTGAATTCATCGAACCGCGATTGGTGCAAACCATTCTTGAAGCCTTGAGCGACGAGAGCGGCAGCGTGCTGGTGTTCCTGCCGGGGCAAGCGGAAATCCGGCGTGTGCATCAGCAACTGGCCGACGCGTTGGGCGACAACCCGCAGGTGTTGCTCTGCCCGTTGCACGGTGAACTGGACTTGGCTGCGCAACGTGCGGCGATCGATCCTGCGCCACCGGGCAAGCGCAAAGTGGTGTTGGCCACCAACATTGCCGAAACCAGTTTGACCATCGATGGCGTGCGCGTGGTGATCGATGCCGGGCTGGCGCGGGTGCCGCGTTTCGATCCCGGCAGCGGCATGACCCGTCTCGACACGCAGCGCATTTCCAAGGCCAGCGCCACGCAGCGCGCGGGCCGAGCCGGGCGACTGGAACCGGGCGTGTGTTATCGCTTGTGGTCGCAGGATCAGCACGAACAACTGGCGGCGTACGGCAGTGCGGAAATTCTCTCGGCGGACTTGGCGGGTCTGGCCTTGCAGCTCGGTCGTTGGGGTGTAACGCCGGGGCAACTGGTGTGGCTCGATGTACCGCCCGCCGCCGCGTATGCACAGGCGCAGGATTTGCTCGAACGATTGGGTGCGCTGGAAGGTGAAGCGCTGACCCGTCACGGTCAGGCCATGGCTGAGTTGCCGGCGCATCCGCGCATCGGCCATTTGTTGTTGCGTGGTCAGGCGCTGGGGATGGCGGACATGGCCTGCGATGTGGCGGCACTGCTGGGCGAGCGCGATATTTTGCGCGGTGCCGGCGCGGACTTGCACAGTCGACTGGTGCTGTTGTCCGGCGAAGAACGCGCCGCTCGCGGTGCTCAGGGTGGGGTGCAGCGGGCCCGGCAACTGGCGCGGCAGTATCGCGGCTATCTGCGGGGCAAGGCGTCGGAGCCGGTCAGCGATCCCGATCATCCGCGCTGGCTCGGTGCGT
The DNA here is from genome assembly GCF_048565165.1 of Pseudomonas sp. NFX224. NCBI lineage: Bacteria > Pseudomonadati > Pseudomonadota > Gammaproteobacteria > Pseudomonadales > Pseudomonadaceae > Pseudomonas > Pseudomonas sp. NFX224. The sequence continues at coordinate 3,818,397 of NZ_CP183416.1, forward strand.
TGCTGGCGTTGGCCTATCCCGACCGCGTCGCGCAGCAGCGTCGTGCCGGTGGCGCCGAGTATCGCCTGGCCAACGGTCGCGCCGCGTTGTTCGCCGAAGCGGACAGTTTGATGAAACAGCCGTGGTTGGTGGTCGCCGATCTCGGCAGTCGTCAGGGCCAACGCGAAGAGCGGATTTATCTGGCGGCGGATTTCGATCCGGCGCTGTTCGATTCGGTGCTGGCCGAACAGGTGCGCTGCGTCGATCAACTGGATTGGGACGAGCGAGAAGGCGTGCTGCGCGCCGAGCGTCAGCGCAAGGTCGGCGAGCTGATCCTCAGCCGCGAACCGCTCACCGGTCTCGATGAAACCGCTCGCAGTCAGGCGCTGGTGAACCTGGTACGACGCAAGGGGCTGGAGTTGTTGCCGTGGACGCCAGAGCTGCGCCAGTGGCAGGCGCGGGTTGCGTTGTTGCGTCAGTTGGACATGAGCAGCAAGGGCGAAAGCGAATGGCCGGACGTCAGCGACGCCGCGCTGCTCAAAAGCCTTGAACACTGGCTTATGCCGTATCTCGGTAAGGTCTCGCGGCTCAGCCACTTCGCCAATCTCGACCTGTCGAGCATTGTCCGCAACTTGCTGCCGTGGCCGCTACCGCAACGGCTCGATGAGCTGGCGCCGCATCATTTGAGCGTGCCGTCGGGCTCGTCGATTCGTCTGGACTACAGCGAGCAGCCGCCGATCCTCGCGGTGCGTTTGCAGGAGTTGTTCGGCCTCGCCGAAACCCCGCGCATCGCCGGTGGGCGGCAAGTGGTGAAACTGCATCTTTTGTCTCCGGCGCGGCGGCCGGTGCAGGTGACGCAGGATTTGGCGAACTTCTGGCGCAGCACGTATGCCGAGGTGAAGAAGGATCTGAAGGGGCGGTATCCGAAACACTATTGGCCGGATGATCCGTTGGTGGCGGAGGCCACGGCACGCATCAAGCCGCGCAAATAAACCTGTAGGCGCGAGCCGGGCCAGCCCAGTTTTTTCCTACCCCAAAGCCACAAAAAACCTGCTTTCTCCCTTTCCAGTGCATGCACAGAATGCAATGACGCGTGCATTGGAATTTTAAGGAGTGAGTCATGACGTTCTCGATTATCGGACGCTGCCCTGAAACCGGGCAGCTCGGTATTGCCATCAGTTCTTCGAGCATTGCGGTCGGTGCGCGTTGCCCTTGGGCGCGGGCGGGTGTGGGTGCTGTCTCTACGCAGAACATTACGCTGCCGGCGTTGGGGCCGCAGATTCTGGACTTGCTGGAGCATCAGCAGCTGGAGCCTGACGCGGCACTCGACAAGGCGCTGACGTCTAACGGCTGGAGCCAGTACCGACAGGTCACGGTGATCGATGCGTCAGGCCGGATTGCGCTGTTCAGCGGTAAAGAGTCGTTGGGTGTGCATAACGCGGTGAAGGGCGAGCAGTGCGTCGCGGCGGGTAATTTGCTCAGCGATGTGCGGGTCATTGAGGCGATGGTCGCGGCGTTTGAGGCTGAGCCGGGTCAGTTGGCAGACCGCTTGTTGGCGGCCATGCACGCGGCGATGGCGGCCGGTGGCGAAGCCGGGCCGGTTCATTCCGCTGCGCTCAAAGTGGTGGGCGACCACACGTGGCCGATCATCGACTTGCGGGTCGACTGGGCCGAGGAAGATCCCATCGGGCAGCTTGATGGTCTCTGGCAAGCCTATCGCCCGCAAATGCAGGACTACCTGACTCGCGCACTCAACCCGACCACGGCGCCGAGTTATGGAGTGCCGGGGGATGAGTGATCTCTCCAGCCGGGAACTGTTGGAGCGTTTGATCGGTTTCGCCACCGTCAGCCGCGATTCCAATCTCGAACTGATTCGCTTCATCGAAGCGTACCTGGCCGGGCATGGTGTTCAGAGCGAACTGTTCTTCAACGAAGAAGGCACCAAGGCGAATCTGTTCGCGACCATCGGCCCGCTCACGTCCGGTGGCGTGGTGCTCTCCGGTCACACCGATGTGGTGCCGGTTGACGGGCAGGCGTGGACGGTCGACCCGTTCCAGATGACGGAAAAGGATGGGCGCCTGTACGGCCGTGGCACTGCGGACATGAAAGGCTTCATCGCCTCGGTACTCGCAGCGGTTCCGACCTTCGTACAGCGTCCACTTTTGACCCCGGTGCACTTGGCCTTTTCCTACGATGAAGAAATCGGCTGCCTGGGTGTTCGGCCGATGCTGGCCGAGCTGGAGAAGCGGCCATTCAAGCCCCGACTGTGCCTGATCGGCGAACCGACAGAACTCAAGCCTGTGCTCGGTCACAAAGGCAAACTGGCAATGCGCTGCGAAGTGCGCGGTGCGGCGTGTCATTCGGCGTATGCGCCTTATGGGGTGAACGCGATTGAATATGCGGCACTGTTGATTGGTCGGCTGGGCGTGATCGGTGAGCAGCTCGCGCGTCCGGATCACCATGACTCGCGTTTTGATCCGCCGTTTTCAACGGTGCAAACGGGTGTGATCAAGGGTGGCCGGGCGCTGAACATTGTTCCTGCTGAATGCGAATTCGATTTTGAGGTCAGGGCGCTGCCGGACTTCGATGCTCAGGAGGTGGCGGATCAGTTGCAGGTCTACGCCCAGGAAAACCTGTTGCCCAAGATGCGCGCGGTGCAGGCGGACACTGACATTCGCCTGCGGCCACTCAGTGCTTATCCCGGATTGGCGACGCCGCCCGAGAGCGACGCGGCCCGACTGCTGGCGCTGTTGAGCAATTCTTCAGCGTTTGGAACGGTCGCGTTTGGCACCGAGGGCGGGCTGTTTGATCAGGCTGGCATTCCCACGGTGGTCTGTGGCCCGGGCAGCATGGACCAAGGGCACAAGCCCGACGAGTTCATTTCGCTGGAGCAGTTGAGCGGTTGTGATGCGATGCTGGTGCGGTTGGCTGACTATTTGTGTGGCGACATTTAATTGTAGGAGCGAGCCTGCTCGCTCCTACAGGGTTCCCGCAACTTTCTGGCTCAGTTGTTCGCGGCAGAAGTCCACGAACAACTGCGCAGGCTTGGTCAGTTGGCTGCGTTTCAAATGGGCAGACGCCAGGCCGGACAGGGTGACCGGCTCTTTGATGTTCACCGAGATCACTTTCTTGCCATCGTAAGTGCATTCCGAGTGCGGGCGGGTGACCAGGATCGAGAAGCCGAACCCCTGACCGACCATGCCGCGCACCATCTCGATCGAGGGTGAGCTGAAGACGATGTTGGGCGTCAGTTCCAGCTCGTGGAACAGGCTCACAAAGTAGGTCCGGCTCGGTTGCACATCGAGAAGAATCATCGGCTCGCTGCACAGGTCCCGCAGCGATACCTCTTTCTGATCAGCGAAGCGGTGCCCTTCAGGCAACAGCACGTAAGGCTTTTGTGGTGGCATCAGCGGCGTGGTCTGGATGGTGCCATCCAGCCCATGATCGTAGAGGAATGCCACGTCGAAAGTGCCGGCGGTCAAGCCTTGCACCAGCTCCTGCTGTTCGCCATCGCGAATGCGGATGTCCACGCCCGGATAAAGCTTGCGAAAGCCTGCGATCAGTTGTGGCAGGTACAGCGGGGCGACGGTCTCGAAGCAGCCGATGTCAATCTGCCCGGAGACGGTGTCGTTATCGGCCAGCGCATTCTGTTCAAACTCCCGGGCCATGCGCAGCAGCTCTTGCGCCTTGTGATAGAAGCGCGTGCCGGTGGGTGTCAGCGAAACGCCCTGGGCGTGGTGGCGGATGAACAACTGGACGTTGAACGACTCTTCCAGGCTTTTGATCGCCGTGGAAACCGAGGGCTGCGCGATATACAGCTGCCGCGAGGCTTCGGCGACGCTTCCGGCTTCCACCGTTGTGACGAAATACTTGAGTTGCCGCAATGTATAGGAAGCCACACGCACCTCGCTCTGCTCTGTTTTGCGCGGAAAGGCCGGATGGCCGCCGCGCAGATTGTTGACTGAACCTTACCCTATGCGGGTTCCGGACTGGGTCTGCGCTTACCCAGTTTTTTCTTATACCCCGAGCACATTTTTAATAATTTTCCTCTTCGCACGGTTGCCGCACTATCGCTACAACCTCTGATAACCACCCCGACCACCCAAGCGGTCGTAAAGGGAGCGTAGCGTGTTCGACCTCGACTATTGGCAGCAACGAGCTGCCCGGCAAACCTTCTCTGACAAAGCCTTGATCGATGGCCGGCAGGTGGCTGCGTCTTCGGGCGCGACATTCGATTCGATCAACCCCGCGACCAATCAGTTGCTTGCCCGTGTCGCCGCGTGTGGCGAAGTGGAAGTGGAATTGGCCGTGCGCAGTGCGCGTCGCACGTTCAACGAAGGCCCGTGGGCGCGGATGGCGCCGGTCGAGCGCAAGCGGGTGATGCTGCGTCTGTCCGAGCTGGTGCTGGCGCACCGCGAAGAGCTCGCCTTGCTCGACTCGCTGAACATGGGCAAACCGGTGATGGATGCCTACAACATCGACGTCCCCGGCGCCGCCCATGTGTTTGCCTGGTACGGCGAGTCGCTGGACAAGCTTTACGATCAGGTCGCGCCGACGGCGTCCTCGGCACTGGCGACCATCACCCGTGAAGCGCTGGGCGTGGTGGCGGCCGTGGTGCCGTGGAATTTCCCGCTCGACATGGCGGCCTGGAAACTGGCACCGGCCTTGGCGGCCGGCAATAGCGTGGTGCTCAAGCCCGCCGAACAATCACCGTTCTCGGCCCTGCGTCTGGCCGAGCTGGCGCTGGAAGCCGGTTTGCCGCCGGGCGTGCTGAACGTGTTGCCGGGGTTGGGCGAGTCTGCCGGCAAGGCGCTGGGGCTGCATCCTGATGTCGATTGCCTGGTGTTCACCGGTTCGACTCAGGTGGGCAAATATTTCATGCAGTACGCCGCGCAATCGAACCTCAAGCAAGTCTGGCTGGAGTGCGGCGGCAAGAGCCCGAGCCTGGTGTTCGACGATTGCCGTGACCTTGATCTGGCGGCGGAGAAAGCGGCGTTCGGTATCTTCTTCAATCAGGGCGAAGTCTGCTCGGCCAACTCACGGCTGTATGTCCAGAGCTCGGTCAAAGATGATTTTATCGAGCGTCTGTTGGAGAAAGCCAAAGCCTGGATGCCGGGCGATCCACTGAACCCGGCGAGCGCCGCTGGCGCCATCGTCGATTCGACCCAGGCGTCCCGCGTGATGAGCGCTATCGAGCGCGCCCACGAAGACGGCGCCCGACTGCTCACCGGTGGCCGTCGCTTGAGCTTCAACGGTTCCGACAACTTTATCGAGCCGACCATTTTTGCCGACGTCGATCATGACTCGCACCTGTCGCGCGAAGAAGTGTTCGGCCCGGTGCTGGCGATTTCCACGTTCGACACCGAAGAGCAAGCGGTGCAACTGGCCAACGACAGCATCTATGGGCTGGCGGCGTCTGTGTGGAGCGACGACCTGAATCGCGCGCACCGGGTCGCACGGGCGCTGAAGGCTGGCACGGTTTCGGTGAACACAGTGGATGCCCTCGATGTCAGCGTGCCGTTCGGCGGTGGCAAGCAATCGGGTTTCGGCCGGGACTTGTCGCTGCACTCGTTCGATAAATACACCCAATTGAAAACCACCTGGTTTCAATTGCGTTAAGCGACTCCTGAACAATTAACCGCACGCTGATGGTGTGCGGTTTAAAGAATAAAAAGATGTCATCACGCGGATTGTTTTGCGTGTATTTGCGGCTGCGTGGCCGTGACTGCCTCAGTAACTAACCACAATTAAAAAGTGAGGGAGATTTCATGTTCAGATATTCGTTTTCGAGCGTTGTAACAGCGTTGTTGATATCGACGGTGCCGGTTATTGCGCACTCCGAAAGTCTTACGGTTATTTCGTTCGGCGGTGCTACCAAGGCAGCGCAAGAGGGGGCGTATTTCAAACCCTTCGAACAAAGTGGCGCCGGCAAAGTTGTGGTCGGCGAGTACAGCGGAGAGCTGTCCAAAGTCAAAGCCATGGTCGATGTGGGCCAGGTCAGTTGGGACGTGGTCGAAGTTGAAAGCCCTGAGTTGCTGCGCGGTTGTGAAGAAGGGTTGTTCGAACGGCTGAATCCAGCGCTGATTGGCGATTCAAAAAACTATCTGCCAGGCGCAGTCAGCGAGTGCGGCGTGGCCAGTTACGTGTGGTCGATGGTGCTTGCCTACAACGCGAACAAGGTGAACGCAGCGCCAACCTCCTGGGCGGACATGTGGAACCTGCAGCAATTCCCCGGCAAGCGCGGCCTGCGCAAGGGCGCCAAGTACACGCTGGAAGTGGCGCTGCTCGCCGACGGGGTCAAGCAGGATGACCTGTACAAAGTGCTGGGCACCAAGGAAGGCGTGGACCGGGCGTTTCACAAGCTCGATCAGATCAAGCCCTCGATCCAGTGGTGGGAAGCCGGTGCGCAACCACCGCAATGGCTGGCGGCAGGCGACGTCGTGATGTCGGCGGCCTACAACGGGCGGATTGCCGTGGCGCAAAAGGAAGGCTCGAAGCTGGCCATCTCCTGGAACGGTCACCTCTACGATCCTGATCACTGGGCCATCGTTCGCGGCAGCCCGAACAAGGCGCTGGCCGAGCGGTTCATCGTGTTCGCCAGCCAGGCGAGCGGGCAGAAATCCTTCTCCACGCAGATTCCCTACGGCCCGATCCGCAAGGACGTGCTGGCGCAGCTGCCGGCCGACACGCTTGCCCAGTTGCCCACCGCTCAAGCCAATCTTTCTGAAGGCCAGTTGGTCGATGCCACGTTTTGGGTCGATCACGGCGAAGAGCTTGAGGAACGCTTCAACGCCTGGGCGGCCCGCTAGGCCTTTCCTGTCTTCAGTCACCACTCAGGGATGAGTGGCGATCTTCATCCCTGCCTTCCACGAGAAGGCGATCAACAACAAAAACACACGGGGAGTTTGTCATGAGTTCAAGTACAACCGCGTCCAGCCAGGCGCCGTCCGGCGGTTTGCGCCGGGTCCTGGGGCTGGGTTCGTTGCTGGCTGTTGCAGTGGGTGTCGTGGTATCGCAAGGCGTCATGGTGCTGATGCTGCAAGGCGCGGGCATCGCCGGTTTCGGTTTCATCATTCCGCTGGCCATCGCTTATGTGCTGGCAATCACCTACGCCTGGTCGTTTTCCGAATTGGCCTTGATGATTCCGAAGGCAGGCAGCCTCAGCAGTTACACGGAAGTGGCGATCGGGCATTTCCCGGCGATTCTGGCGACCTTCTCGGGGTACATGGTGGTGGCGATGTTTGCGCTCTCCGCCGAGTTGTTGTTGCTGGACCTGGTGATCAGCAAGGTCTATCCCGATGTCATTCCGCACATGGTGGTGGCCTACGGTGTGTTGGGGCTGTTCACCGTGCTGAACCTGTTCGGCATCGATGTGTTCGCCAAGCTGCAAAACGTGCTGGCGCTGGTGATGGTGGTGATCCTCATCGCCATGGGCCTGGCATCGCTGAGTAACGGTCAGGCCAGTTTGCAGTTGCCGCTGGAGCAGGGCTGGAACCCGTTGGAGTCCGGGGCAATCACCTTGGCGGCCATGGCTATCTGGGGTTTTGTCGGGGCTGAATTCGTCTGCCCGCTGGTGGAAGAAACCCGCAATCCCGAGCGCAACATTCCGCGTTCGATGATCATCGGTTTGACGGTAATCTTCGGCGTGATCGCGCTGTATTGCTTTGGCGCGTTGCTGTGCATTCCACGTGAGCAACTGGCGAGTGATGCCCTGCCGCACTACCTGCTCGCCACGACGATTTTTGGTGAGGCAGGCAAGCTGTTCCTGGTGGTTGCCGCCATCACTGCAACGTGCAGTACCGTGAACTCGTCGCTGGCGGCATTGCCGCGCATGCTCTACGGCATGGCGCAAAACGGCCAGGCGTTCCCGCAGTTCAAGAAACTCACCGCACGTGGCCGTACGCCTTGGGTGGCCGTGCTGTTTGTGGCGGCGATTACCGGCCTGCCGATCCTCATTCTGGGGCACGACGCTGCCGCGATCAGCTTGCTGCTGCTGGCTGCCGCGCTCGCCTGGCTACTGGCCTACATCATCGTGCACATCGACGTGATCGCCTTGCGCCGTCGTTATCCCCATCTGGCGCGTCCATTCCGCTCACCGTTTTATCCGTGGCCGCAGGTCATTGGCATCGTCGGCATGCTGTTTGCGATCTACCACGTGTCGCCGACACCAGAGATGACCGCCAGTATTTTTTATTGTGCCGGTGTGGTGTTGGGCGTGATATCGGTAATTGCCGTGGTGTGGGTCAAGTTCGTGATGCGCAAACCGCTGTTTACGCCGGAACCCCTTATCCAGAACGAATCGCAGGACAACGGTGTACCTGCCGTGACACCGCTGACGACCGTGTCCGGGAACTGAACCTTTATTCAATTCAGGAGAACAAGAAATGACAACCGATTACAAACCGCAGCGCGAAACCAAAGACTATCAAGCGTCCGACGCCGCTCACCACATTCACGCGTTCCTCGATCAGAAGGCGTTGAACGAAGAAGGGCCGCGCGTGATTGTCGGTGGCGACCGCCTGCACCTGTGGGACAACGACGGCAATCGGTACCTCGATGGCATGTCCGGTTTGTGGTGCACCAACCTCGGCTACGGGCGTAAGGATCTGGCCGCGGCGGCAACCCGTCAGTTGGAGCAACTGCCGTACTACAACATGTTCTTCCACACCACTCACCCGGCGGTGGTCGAGCTGTCCGAGTTGCTGTTCAGCCTGCTGCCCAAGCACTACAGCCACGCGATCTATACCAACTCCGGCTCTGAAGCCAACGAGGTATTGATCCGCACAGTGCGCCGCTACTGGCAGGTGCTCGGCAAGCCGCAGAAGAAGATCATGATCGGTCGCTGGAACGGCTACCACGGCTCTACCCTGGCCGCCAGCGCCATGGGTGGCATGAAGTTCATGCACGAAATGGGCGGTGTGATTCCGGATGTCGCGCACATCGATGAACCGTACTGGTTTGGCCATGAAGGTGATCTGACGCCCGCCGAGTTTGGCTTGCGCGCGGCTCAGCAACTGGAGACCAAGATTCTCGAACTGGGTGCGGAAAACGTTGCTGCGTTTATCGCCGAACCGTTCCAGGGCGCGGGCGGCATGATCTTCCCGCCAGAGAGCTACTGGCCGGAAATCCAGCGCATCTGCCGCAAGTACGACGTGCTGCTGTGTGCGGACGAGGTGATCGGTGGTTTCGGTCGCACGGGCGAATGGTTTGCCCACCAGCACTTTGATTTCGAGCCGGATACCTTGTCGATCGCCAAGGGCCTGACCTCGGGTTACATCCCAATGGGCGGCCTGATTTTGAGCCGGCGCATGGCCGAGGTGTTGGTCGAGCAGGGCGGCGTATTTGCCCACGGCCTGACCTATTCCGGTCACCCAGTGGCGGCCGCCGTGGCCATTGCCAACCTCACGGCGTTGCGCGATGAAGGTGTGGTCACCCAAGTGAAAAGCGACACTGGCCCGTACTTCCAGCAGTGTCTGCGCGAGGTGTTTGGCAATCACCCGCTGGTGGGTGAGATCCAGGGTGCCGGCCTGGTGGCTGCGTTGCAGTTTGCCGAGGACAAGGCGACCCGCAAACGCTTCGCCAACGAAGGCGATATCACCTGGCGCTGCCGCACGATCGGTTTTGAAGAAGGCGTGATTATTCGCTCGACACTGGGCCGCATGATCATGGCGCCGGCATTGATCGCCACGCGTGCTGAAATCGATGAACTGGTTGGCAAGATCCAAATTGCGGTTGATAGAACGGCCAAAGAAATTGGCGTGCTCTAAATAACGATCAGGCTCGCTCCTTTAAATGTGGGAGCGAGCCTGCTCGCGATGGTCGTTAACGATAACGTGTACTTAGTGGTTTAACGCGGCGCTTATGAGCTCCTCGCGAGCAGGCTCGCCCCTACAGGTTTTGTATTTATTCAGTGAAGTGTGAAGTGAGTTGTTGGTTAGTTTTTTCATGGGCAACAACGACAAAAATCATAATTTCGCTATTGGCATTCGCCAAGCACAATAAAACTACCCCGCCAGCAACGTTATCGATGCGGAATTCAATTATTTAAACAGCTGATCTGTCGCGACGTGCCGCGCCATAGTCGCCTCTCTGAAGGACACAAGCATGAATGATAAAAAGATAGAAATAGATACGCTTGTTGTCGGTGCCGGCCAGGCTGGCGTCGCCATGAGCGAACACCTGAGCAAGCTCGGTGTGCCGCACCTCGTCCTGGAGCGCAACCGCATCGCTGAAGCGTGGCGCACCGGGCGTTGGGATTCGCTGGTTGCCAACGGCCCGGTTTGGCACGACCGGTTTCCTGGCCTGGACTTCGAAGATTTGGAGCCCGATGCCTTCGCCTCAAAAGATCGCGTGGCGGCATATTTCGAAGCCTACGCCGAGAAATTCGAAGCGCCGATTCGTACCGGCGTAGAAGTCAAAAAAGTCGTTCGCAACAGTGATCGTCCGGGCTTCACCATCGAAACCTCCGAAGGCGTGATTCAGGCCAATCGCGTAGTGGCGGCGACCGGTCCATTCCAGCGTCCGGTCATCCCGCCGATTGCGCCGAAAGACAGCACCATCACGCAGATTCACTCGGCCCAATATTTCAACCCGCAACAGTTGCCCGAGGGCGGTGTGCTGGTGGTCGGTGCGGGTTCTTCCGGTGTGCAGATTGCCGATGAATTGCAGCGTGCCGGTAAACAGGTCTACCTGTCGGTTGGCCAGCACGATCGTCCGCCTCGCGCTTATCGCAACCGTGATTTCTGCTGGTGGCTCGGGGTGCTGGGGCTTTGGGATCTGGAAACCATGGAGCCTGGGCGCGAGCACGTGACCATTGCGGTGAGCGGTGCGCGTGGCGGGCAGACCGTCGATTTCCGGGTGCTGGCCCAGCAAGGTGTCAAGTTGGTAGGGCTGACCCAGTCGTTTAACGACGGCGTGGTGACGTTCCAGCAAGATCTGGCGCGCAACATCGCGGCGGGCGACGCGAATTACCTGTCGCTGCTCGATGCGGCGGATGCCTACATCGCGCGTAACGGACTCGACCTGCCCGAAGAGCCCGAAGCCCGCTTCATGCTTCCCGACCCGGAGTGCGTCAGCAACCCGATTCTCGAACTGGATCTGGCCGAGGCGGGCATCACTTCGATCATTTGGGCCACCGGCTACGCCGTCGATTACAACTGGTTGCAAGTCGATACCTTTGACGAGAAGGGCAAGCCGCGTCATCAGCGCGGGGTCTCGAACGAGCCGGGTGTCTACTTCGTGGGCTTGCCGTGGTTGTCGCGTCGTGGATCGAGTTTCATCTGGGGCGTTTGGCACGACGCCAAGCATGTCGCTGGCCACATCGCCACCCAGCGCCAGTACCTCGAATACCGCGATCCGTCGCAGCGTTAAGCGTCTTTCAAGGGAATGGCGTCATGGCCATTCCCGATCCGCCAAATAACAGATTTTATGGGAGTCAGTTGATGCCTACTCACACGCGAATTCGCATGTTCAATACCAAGGACACGTACCCGAACCAGTCGCTGGACAATGATCTGTGCCAGGCCGTAAGGGCCGGCAATACGGTTTATGTGCGCGGCCAGATCGGCACCGATTTCGATGGCAACCTGGTAGGGCTTGGCGACCCGGGTGCCCAAGCCGAACAGGCGATGAAAAACGTCAAACAGCTGCTGGAAGAGGCGGGGAGCGATCTTTCCCATATCGTCAAAACCACCACGTACATCATCGACCCGCGCTACCGTGAGCCGGTTTATCAAGTCGTGGGCAAGTGGTTGAAGGGCGTGTTCCCGATCTCGACGGGGCTGGTGATTTCCGGGTTGGGTCAACCGCAGTGGCTGATGGAAATCGATGTGATCGCTGTCATTCCGGATGATTGGCAGGCGAAGTAAACCTCGCTCCCTGTAGAAGCGAGCCTGCTCGCGAAAAACGTCCAGGCAACGCGTGCAGACAGACAGTGCACGTATTCGTTGACGACCATCGTCGGAACGCCGCCCGGACCTGGCTCGCTCCTACAAGGTCAAGGCGTGGCGGGGAGCAGGAATCGCGCTATCACCGGCAAGTGATCGGAGATGCGCAACGTATCGTCCTGCCTGACCGTTGCCTCGACCCGCTTGATACGTGGGCTGTAAAACTGGTAGTCGACGGTGCGGTCCGGGCCATTCAGGCTCGGATCGTTCGGGTAATGGCTCAGCCAGCGTGCGCGGTCGATGCCCCCGGCCTCGTTGTTGTTGGGGATCATCGGGTACTTGTCCCACAGCACGTGCAGCACGCTATCGGCGGAATAGGGTGTGCGTTGCTCGGTGGGCAGGCGTTGATATTGTCCAAGTGGCAACAGATTGAAATCGCCGCCGATCAGCCAGGGCGTACCGCGGCTTTCGAACGTGTCGAGAACTTTGCCGATGGCCGAGACCTGCGCTTGCAGCGTCTCGTCAGGTTGCCTCGCACGGTCCAGGTGGGTGTTGAGGATTGCGACCTGACCGCCATCACTCACTGGCAGGTAGGCGACCAGCAGGGCGTTTTTCGGCTGGAACTGGCGGCTGACCAGATTGACCGGCGCCACCGGCAGTTGCAGGCGCTGGGCATGATCGATCCGGTAACGGCTCAGCATCGCCAATTGCCGGCCAACGCTGCCGAAGATATGTGGATCAGGGACGAAGTCGGCCTTCCAGTCGAAGGCGCTGACACTGCAGGGATACAGGTCGGCGAGTCGTTCCTGCAGCAGTTTGAGCTGGTGTTGGTAATCGCTGGCCTTGGCGCCGTCATCGAGTTCCTGCAACAGCACCACGTCCGGTTGTTCGTCGCGAATCACCCGCGTCACTTCATCGAGGCTGAAGGCCATGTCTTCCGGCGTGGGTTTTTCATCCGAGCCGTTGGCCAGGTCATTCCAGAACACATAGCGCTTGCCCGCCAGGTACTGGACGTTCCAGGTCATCACCTTCAGCGCCTGGCCGGGCGCCAGGGTTGGCGCCTTGGTGCTGCAGATGACCGGCAGCACTTCGCGAGCTTCGGGGCGCCAGGTCAGGCTGTAGATCATCACACCGGCCAGGCTTATGACGATCAACAATCCCAGCAAGGTGTAGCGCAGCAGTCGGGTCATGGCTCGGCTTATAGCGTTACGGAAGTTGATCCCGAGCATACCCGAGCGTCAACGATGGCGGTACCGCAGGGTCATGAGCGAGGGCCGTCGATTTTTTCCGGCACATCGCTGATCAGCATGAACAGGCGGAACAGCACCACGCTGGTGAACAGTTGCAGGAAGCTGTGGGCGCTGTCGATCAGCAGCGAGATCACCGGGTTCTGCGGCTCGGGATAGACCGCCAGCGTCGCGCCCTTGAGCAGCCACAACGGTCCCATCACACACAAAATGCACACCAGGATTCGCAGGAAGTGGCCACGGGTCAGGCGCAGGCTTTCCTTCATCGCTTGCAGCGGGGCCAGGCCACGCAGCACCAGCAGGTACTCGCCGAATGCCAGGGTCACCATCAGCCAGATGCCCGGCAGGAAATACAGCGACAGGCCGAGCAGGATCAGCAACGTGTTGAGCGCCGTCAGCAGGGCGAAGCGTGGCCACAGGTAGGCCGACCTCGACAGCAGGTCGCGGTTGCGTGGCGATTCACCACGGCTGCGGGCGTCGAGAAACAGGATCAGCGCGGCGGTGTACAGTGGGTAAACCAGCAGGCCGACGATCACGCTGACACCGGGGAAACTGTCCGGCTCGGTGGAGTGGTCGACCACTTGCTGCAACAGGGCCTCGACGATCACCAGCGGCAGGCACAGTTGCACGATCTGGCTCAGATTGCGCTTGAAGAAATACAGGGAGTCACGCAGCACATCTAACGGGTTCATCAGTCGGTATCGCAGGTCATAAACAGTGACTCACTGTAACCGATGATGTACCGCCTGAAGCAAACGTAAACGTTCGGTAAATGTCATTGAAACAGATTGTTTCAGCCTCCATTAAGGTCGGGCACCTTATCCTCCTTGGAGAAGGGCAACGATTTCCCCGGCAATCTACGAGGTCGCCATGAACAGCGAAGAACAAACCCTGATCGATGGACTGTTTTCCCGGCTGCAACAGGCCGAAACGGACTCAGCCCCGCGCGACGCCCAGGCCGAGGCGCGGATCAAGGAACATCTGACACGCCAACCGGCGGCAGGTTATTTCATGACCCAGGCGATTCTGGTGCAAGAGGCAGCGATCAAGAGCCTCGACGCGCAGAACAAACAACTGACGGCGCAAGTCCAGCAATTGCAGGCCGAACTGCAACAGGCCAAGGCACAAACGGCGGCTGCGGCGCCAAGCAGCGGTGGCTTTCTATCGAGCATCTTTGGCGGCAGCCGTGATCCGCAACCCGCGCCGACCCAGAGTGCCCCGCCATCGAGCGGCGGCTGGCGTGAACCGGGGCGGTCTTCGTTCAATTCGCAGCCACCCCAACAGAACTTCGGTGCACCGCAGCAAAACTTTCCGCAGCAGGGTTATGCACCCCAGCAACAGCCTCCGGCAGCGGCGGGCAGCAGTTTTCTGGGCGGTGCGTTGAAAACCGCAGCCGGTGTGGCCGGTGGCGTGATGCTGGCGCAAGGCATCAGCAGCCTGTTCCATCACAATCAGCAACCGGAAGAAATCGTCGAAGTCATCAAGGAGCAACCGGCCCAGGTCAACGACCAGGGCAACAACGATTGGGGCGATGACCAGCGTGTGGCTGGCAACGATTCCTACGGCAATGACCAGGGCGGTTTCACTGACGCCGACTACAGCGATGACAGTTCATCGTTCTTCGGTGGCGACGACGATTCCTTCGTCTGATAGATCTGGGGCCAGGGAGCACGCTCCCTGGCCACCTAGCCGATTATTCGCGGAATATTCCTTGAGGCTGGCATACTGGGCGACTTTTCGGGCCTGGGGCCTGATTCAGCCTTGAGGAAAACCGGTGAAAAAAATCGCAGTGTTCGCCGATGTCCAAAACCTCTATTACACCGTGCGTCAGGCTTATGGTTGCCACTTCAACTACGCCGCGCTGTGGGCTGACATCAGTAAACAGGGCGAGATCGTCGAAGCCTATGCCTACGCTATCGATCGTGGCGACAGCAAGCAGCAGCAGTTCCAGCAGATCCTGCGCAACCTCGGTTTTACCGTGAAGCTCAAACCCTACATCCAGCGCAGCGACGGCTCGGCCAAGGGCGACTGGGACGTGGGCATCACCCTCGACATCATGGACGCCGCCGATCACGTCGACGAAATCGTGCTGGCCTCCGGCGACGGTGATTTCGACATGCTGCTCGAACGCATCATCAGCAAACACGGCGTGCAAGCAGTCGCCTACGGCGTGCCGGGCCTGACCGCCAACTCGCTGATTCGCGCCGCCAGCCGCTACGTGCCGATCGAAGGCGCGTTGCTGCTCAAGAATTGATTTTTACGGAGTTGAAACAGGTTTGGAACGCATAGCAGTCATCGACTTTGAAACCACCGGAATCTCCCCGAGCAGCAGTTGCCGGGCCACGGAAATCGCCGTGGTGATTCTCGAACAGGGGCGCATCGTCGAGCGTTACCAGAGCCTGATGAACGCCGGCGTGCGTGTCCCGGCCTTCATCGAACAACTCACCGGCATCAGCAACGCCATGCTGCGCACCGCGCCCTCGGCCGAGCAGGTGATGAACGAAGTTAACGAATTCGTCGGCATTACGCCGTTGCTGGCGCACAACGCCGCGTTCGACCAGAAGTTCTGGGACTTTGAATTGGGGCGGATCAAACGCACCCGTTTGCAGAATTTCGCCTGCTCGTTGCTGCTGGCCCGACGCCTGATGCCTGCCGCGCCGAACCACAAACTCGGCACCCTCACCACCTTCGCCAACCTGCCGCACACCGGCAAGGCTCACCGGGCGATGGCCGATGCCGAGATGGCGGCCAACCTGACGGCGCATTTGGCTGAAGAGTTGCGGCAGAAACATGGGCTGCGCGAGCTATCCCATGACTTGCTGTGCAAGTTGCAGAAGGTCCCGGCGGCGAAAGTGGGAGAGCACCTCAAGCGCTATCGCGGGTTCTGAAAACACCGCATACCCCTGTAGGAGCGAGCCTGCTCGCGATGAACCCGAGATCAATGCGGGGTGTCAGGTTTCCCGCGTTATCGTTGGCGACCATCGCGAGCAGGCTCGCTCCTAGAGTTTTCCTTCGATATGCCCCAACGGCACCCGTTTTTCGATGGCGCTCGACAACACAATCGACGTCTTGCTGAACCCGAACGTGGCAATCCTGTTGATCAACTCCTCCAGCTCCGGCATCGAGCCCACCGCCGCCTGCATGATCACGCACGGGTCACCGGTCACCCGATGGCATTCGGTCAATTGCGGGATTTTGATCAGGTCGTCGTAGGCCTTTTGGTTGCCGTGCTGGTTCAGACGCAGTTCGATCACGCACTGGATTGGCAGGCCGAGCTTGGCCATGTCGACCTTTGCCTGATAACCGGTGATCACGCCGCTGGCTTCGAGCTTGGCCACGCGCTCGGCCACGGCCGGGGCGGACAGGTTGACCTTGCGCGCCAGGTCCGCGTAGGACGCGCGACCGTTTTCCAGCAGGGCGCTGAGCAGCATGCGGTCGTACTTATCCATCGGGGCGACTCCTGAAAATGATCGACTTTCGAAAACACGGTATATAGCGCTGAACTCCGTGTTTTGAAAAGTGTACTGGCGCTTTAAACAGGTTTTGTAACTTATTTTCCGGCGCTGGCCTTTTTAGAATAGCCGTTCACTTGTCCTTGCCTGTGAGCTGCCCTCATGTCCGGCCTTCGTCGCTTTCCCTTACCCTTGATCGCTGCCTTCTTCGCCTTGTATGTGATTTGGGGCTCGACCTACCTGGTGATCCGCATTGGTGTGGAATATTGGCCGCCACTGCTGCTCGCGGGCATTCGCTTCGTCATCGCCGGGACCTTGATGTACGCCTTCCTGCGCTGGCGCGGGGCGCCGGCACCGACCTGGGCGCAGTGGAAAGCCGCGGGGATCATCGGGATTTTGCTGCTGGCCTGCGGCAACGGCGCGGTCAGCGTTGCCGAGCACACCGGCGTCGCCTCTGGCGTGGCGGCATTGGCGGTGGCGACGGTGCCGTTGTTTACCTTGCTCTGCGGATATTTCTGGGGTGCGCGTAATACCCGTCTCGAATGGGCCGGGATTGTGCTCGGCTTGATCGGCATCGCCATGCTCAACCTCGGTTCCAACCTGCAATCGAGCCCCTTGGGGGCGGCGTTGCTGATTTTCGCGGCCGCCACTTGGGCGTTCGGTTCGGTGTGGAGCAAACACCTGCCGTTACCGCAAGGCGCGATGGCCAGTGCCGTGGAAATGCTGGTGGGCGGCGTGGTGTTGCTGATCGCCAGCGCGGTCAGCGGTGAACACCTGGAGAAGATGCCGCCGATGGAAGGCTGGGCCGCGTTGGCGTACCTCACCGTGTTCGGATCGATCATCGCCTTCAATGCCTACATGTACCTGTTGAAGCACGTACGTCCGGCGGCAGCGACCAGTTATGCCTACGTCAACCCGGCGGTGGCCGTGTTGCTGGGGATCGTGTTTGTCGGCGAGACCATTGGCATCGAAGAAGCGTTGGCGATGGCGGTAATCATCAGCGCCGTGGTGCTGATTGGTTTGCCGCAATGGCGCCGGGCACCGGCGCTACCGACGGTGAAGGTCGTGCCGACAGAATCCCGTGTGAATTAGGGTAAACTGCGCGCCATTGCACACTCGTTTTGCACAACTGCGCTGAATTTTCCTACGGTATTCCCATGACTTTCGCCACCCTTGGCCTGATCGAACCCTTGCTGCGCTCCCTCGAGACGCTCGGCTACCAGACTCCAACGCCGGTTCAGGCGCAAGCCATTCCGGCGGTGCTGGCCGGTCGCGACTTGATGGCCGCCGCCCAGACCGGTACAGGCAAGACCGCCGGTTTCGCCTTGCCGCTGCTGCAACTGCTGGCCATGGAAGGGCCGAAAGTCACCGCCAACTCGGTGCGTGCGCTGATCCTGGTGCCGACCCGCGAACTGGCCGAACAGGTTCACGAAGCTGTGCGCCAGTACGCCGAAAACCTGCCATTGCGCACCTATGCGGTATATGGCGGCGTCAGTATCAACCCGCAAATGATGAAGCTGCGCAGCGGCGTCGACCTGCTGGTGGCGACCCCGGGCCGCTTGCTCGACCTGTTCCGCCAGAACGCGCTGAAGTTCAACCAACTGCAAACTCTGGTGCTGGACGAAGCCGACCGCATGCTCGACCTGGGCTTTTCCGAGGAACTGGCGAACATTTACCGCGCACTCCCTTCGAGACGTCAGACGCTGTTGTTCTCCGCGACCTTCTCCGATGACATCCGCCTGCTGGCCGGGCAGATGCTCAACGACCCGCTGACGGTTGAAGTCAGCCCACGCAACGTTGCGGCCAATACGGTCAAGCAATGGATCGTGACGGTGGACAAGAAGCGCAAGCCTGAACTGTTCGTGCACCTGATGCGCAAGGGCAAGTGGAAGCAAGTGCTGGTGTTCGCCAAGACCCGCAACGGCGTGGACGCGTTGGTGGAGAAACTCCAGGGCTTGGGTATCAACGCCGACGGTATCCACGGCGACAAACCCCAGGCCACCCGTCAACGCGCACTGGACCGTTTCAAGGCCAGTGAAGTGCAGATCCTGGTCGCCACCGACGTCGCGGCCCGTGGCCTGGACATCGAAGACTTGCCGTTGGTGGTCAACTTCGACCTGCCGATCGTGGCCGAGGATTACATCCACCGCATCGGTCGTACCGGCCGTGCGGGCTCGACCGGCGAGGCGATTTCCCTGGTGTGCGCTGATGAAGTGAATCTGCTGTCGGCCATCGAGATGCTGACCCGTCAGACGTTGAAGCGTCAGAGCGAGCCGGACTTCGAGCCCGAGCACCGCGTGCCGGACACCGATGCCAGTGGCCAGGTCGTCAAGAAGCCGAAGAAACCGAAGAAGCCAAAGGCTTCCGGTGGTGGCGGCGGTAAGCGCAATCTGGGTAAGTGGGTGGATAGCGGGGAAGCTGCGCCGGTGGAACCTTCGATCAAGCCTGTACGAAAAGTGCCGGTGTTCAACACGGGGCCGCGTAAGCGTAAGCCTTGATTTTTCGCTGCGTTAGTTAGGCCGCCATCGCGAGCAGGCTCGCTCCCACAGGTTTTGTGTGAACGACACAAATCCCCTGTGGGAGCCAGCCTGCTGGCGATGGGAGCTGCGCGGTCATCAGCCCTTGCGCTGCAACCACTCAATCATTCCACGTCCCGCCGCGCGCCCACTGGCGAAACACGCGGTCAGCAGATAGCCGCCGGTCGGCGCTTCCCAGTCCAGCATTTCTCCCGCGCAGAACACACCCGGCAGTTGCTTGAGCATCAAGCGCTCATCCATCGCCTCGAACAACACACCACCCGCGCTGCTGATGGCTTCGTCCAGTGGACGGGTTTTCATCAGTGTCAGCGGCAATGCCTTGATCGCTTTGGCCAGCAGGGCCGAATCGGTGAAGGTGTCGGCTGTGGTCAATTCTCGTAATAGCGCGGCTTTCACGCCATCGATGCCCAACTGACTGTGCAGGTGCTTGGCCATGGAGCGTGAGCCCCGAGGTTTACTCAGCGCAGCCTGAACTTTATCCACAGGCCTGCCCGGCAGGAGGTCGATGTGAATCGTGGCTGAACCGTGCAGGTTGATCACCTCGCGAATCGGGGCCGACAGCGCGTAAATCAAACTGCCTTCGATCCCGGTGGCGGTGATTACACATTCGCCGAGTCGGGGAATGTCGTCGTTGAGGCCAATGGCGATGTTTTTCAGCGGCGCGCCGGCGAATTTGCTGATCATCAGTTCGCTCCAGGCCTGCACCTCGAAGCCGCAATTACTCGGCTGTAACGGCGCCAGACCTACACCGCGTTGCTCCAGTGGCAACATCCACGCACCGTCCGAACCCAGTCGCGACCAACTGCCGCCGCCGAGGGCGAGCAGGGTGGCGTTGGCGTGTACGGTTTTTTCGCCTTCGGGGCTGGCGATGCGCAAATCACCTTGTTCATCCCAGCCAAGCCAGCGGTGGCGGGTGTGGATAACTACGCCGCTGTCGCGCAGGCGTTTGAGCCAGGCGCGTAACAGCGGCGCGGCTTTCATGTCGGTCGGGAATACCCGGCCGGAGCTGCCGACGAAGGTTTCGATGCCCAGTCCATGAATCCATTGGCACAACGCATCGGCACCGAAACTGCGCAGCAGCGGGGCAATTTGCGGCGCCCGCTCGGCGTAGCGCGAGAGGAACGCCGGGTAGGCTTCGGAGTGGGTGATGTTCATGCCGCCGACACCGGCGAGTAGAAATTTCCTGCCTACCGAGGGCATGCCGTCGTACAGGTCGACCTTGATCCCGGCCTGGCTCAACACTTGCGCGGCCATCAGGCCGGCGGGGCCACCGCCGATGATGGCGACTTGAGGAGGAAGGGCTGGCGAGGATTGGGTCATGGGATGCACTGCGGTCTGACGGGATAAGCCGCGCATTCTACCAGCCCCATCCCTTGTAGGAGCGAGCCTGCTCGCGATGGCGGTCTGTCGGTTGACGAAGATGTTGAAAGTGCCGGCCTCATCGCGAGCAGGCTCGCTCCTGCAGGGGTGTGGTGTTCCTCAAAAGAGGTGATCAAAAAATGATCAGTGCTCTGTAGCCTTTGCGCAGCATGGGCTGTAGTCCCTTTCACTCAGGTTATCCACAGGCGGTTCCACAGGCATTGTGGGTAAAGCATCCACAGGTCAATGACAACCTGATGACTGCCAGACGCGTTGCGCACTGTGATGGAGGATGCCGTGACGCCGGGCGAGGGCATGGCGGTCCTTGCTGTAGCCGCCGCCGATCACTCCGACCACCGGAATATCCCGGCCCAGGCAATGGCGCATCACGCTTTCATCGCGGGCGGCGACGCCTTCGTCTGTCAGCTTCAGGTAACCGAGGGCGTCGTCCTTGTGCACATCGACCCCGGCGTCGTACAGCACGAGGTCCGGTTGATAAAGCGGCAGCAAGTAGTTGAGCGCATCATCCACCACCTTCAGGTAATCGGCATCGCCCATGCCATTGGGCAGTGGAATGTCCCAGTCACTTTCGGCTTTGCGTGCAGGAAAATTCTTTTCGCAATGCAGGGAAACGGTAATGGCTTCCGGGGTGTTGTGCAGAATCCGTGCAGTCCCGTCGCCCTGATGCACGTCGCAATCGAAGATCAGCACCCGATTCACACGTCCGCTTTGCAGCATGAAGTGGCTGATCACCGCCAGGTCATTGAAGATGCAGAACCCGGCCGGGTAATCGTAATGCGCATGGTGCGTGCCGCCGGCCAGGTGACAGGCCAGTCCATGTTCCAGCGCCTGCTCGGCCGCCAGCAGCGAACCGCCGACCGCCCGCACCGTGCGCCGGGCCAGGGCTTCGCTCCAGGGCAGGCCGAGGCGCCGCTGATCTTCGCGGGACAACTCACCGCTCATGTAGCGTTCGATATACGAAGGGTCATGGGCGAGGGCGAGAATCTCTGCGGGGCACAGTTCCGGGCGCAGCAAATCAGCGTCACGGGTCAGGCCACTGTCCACCAGGTGATCGCGCAGCAAGCGAAACTTGTCCATCGGAAAGCGGTGATCCGCCGGAAACTCGGGGCTGTAGTCTTCGTGGTAGATCAGGGGGAGGGGCATGACTGATTTATCTAGAGAGCGGACAGGAAAGAGAGACGGATCCTACCAGCGTTGTAGACTTGCAGCATGGAAATGGGGGAGGGGCACGATGGAGCCGATACTGGAACTGGCGAGCGCGCGACTGCTGTTGCGGCAATGGCGCGATGAGGATTTGCCGGAGTTTGCCGCGATGTGCGCTGATCCGCAGGTCATGCGCTATTTTCCGGCGCCCTTGAGTCGACTGGAAAGTGCTTCATTGATCGGGCGAATCCGTGGTCATTTTGCCGAGCACGGTTTTGGTTTCTGGGCGCTGGAGCGCAAGGACACCGGCCAGTTCATCGGTTTTACCGGGCTCGGCGTGGTCGGTTTCGATGCGCCGTTCACCCCGGCCATCGAAATTGGCTGGCGTCTGGCGCGGGAACACTGGGGCCTTGGCTATGCCAGCGAAGCCGCGTGGACCGCTCTGCGCTGCGGGTTTGACCGTTTGGCGGTGAACGAAGTCGTGTCGTTCACGGCCGACAGTAACTTGCCGTCGCAGAAGGTCATGCAGGCGATTGGCATGCATCACGATCCGGCCGATGACTTCGAGCACCCTAAGCTCGCCGTCGGTCACCCCCTGCGTCATCACGTGCTGTACCGCATCAGCCGTGAACAATGGCTGCAAACCTTGCATGGATAACCTGACACGGACGTTTACAATGGCCCTCATGTTGGCCCGGGCCAGAAACTGAATAGACTGCCGCAGCCAAGACTGCGCGGTATTGCGTTGTGTGAGGAGAGTCTGAATGAGCCAAGTGTTGGATGATCTGGTCGACCTGCTGAGCCTGGAACCCATCGAAGAAAATCTGTTCCGTGGCCGCAGCCAGGACCTGGGATTTCGCCAGCTGTTCGGTGGCCAGGTGCTCGGCCAGTCGTTGTCGGCAGCCAGTCAGACGGTGGAAGAGGCGCGCCATGTGCATTCGATGCACGGTTACTTTTTGCGTCCCGGCGACGCCAAGTTGCCAGTGGTGTATTCCGTTGACCGCGTGCGCGACGGCGGCAGTTTCAGCACGCGTCGGGTGACGGCGATCCAGAAGGGCCAACCGATTTTCACTTGCAGCGCCTCGTTCCAGTACGACGAAGAGGGTTTCCAGCATCAGGGTGAAATGCCGCAAGTGGTCGGCCCGGAAAACCTGCCGTCGGAGCTGGAAATCACGCAGCAGCGTGCGCACCTGATTCCCGAGCACATGCGTGAAAAACTGCTGTGCCCGAAGCCGATCGAATTTCGCCCGGTCACCGCGGAAGATCCCTACAACCCGCAAGCCAGTGATCCGATCAAGTACGTCTGGTTTCGCGCCGACGGTGCCTTGGCCGATTCCCCGGCGCTGCACAAATACCTGCTGGCCTACGCCTCGGACTTCGGTCTGCTGACCACCTCGATGCAGCCCCATGCCAAATCGGTCTGGCACAAGGACATGCAGGTCGCCAGCCTCGACCATGCGCTGTGGTTCCACCAGGATCTGCGTGCCGACGACTGGTTGCTCTACGCGATGGACAGTCCGTGGGCTGGCAATTCACGCGGGTTCTGCCGAGGCAGCGTGTTTAACCGCGCCGGGCAACTGGTGGCTTCGGTCACGCAGGAAGGCCTGATCCGTCATCGCAAGGATTGGGCATGAGCCTGAGAGATGTGCATCACTGGGTGTTCGACATGGACGGCACCCTGACCGTCGCCGTGCATGACTTCGCGGCCATTCGCGTGGCGTTGGCGATCCCGGCCGAAGACGACATTCTGACCCATCTCGCCGCGCTGCCGGCCGATGAGGCGGCGGCCAAACATGCGTGGTTGCTGGAGCATGAGCGGGATCTGGCGCTGGGTTCGAAACCGGCCGTGGGTGCCGTCGAGCTGGTGCGTGAATTGGCCGGACGTGGTTATCGCCTGGGCATTCTTACCCGCAATGCCCGCGAGCTGGCGCATGTCACGCTGGAGGCGATCGGCCTGGCGGACTGCTTCGCGGTGGAGGATGTGCTCGGTCGTGATGAAGCACCACCGAAGCCGCATCCCGGTGGATTGCTGAAACTGGCCGAGGCCTGGAATGTACCGACCAGCGAGATGGTGATGGTCGGTGATTACCGGTTTGATCTGGATTGCGGACGGGCGGCAGGCACGCGGACGGTGCTGGTGAACCTGCCGGATAATCCGTGGCCGGAGCTGACGGATTGGCATGCGGCGGATTGTGTGGCGTTACGGGAAATGCTTTCCGCTTGAGGCGCCCATCGCGAGCAGGCTCGCTCCTACAGCTGATCGCATTTCATTGTAGGAGCGAGCCTGCTCGCGATGGCGTCAAATCAGGCACCACAAAACCTACTGCCCAAACAACGCCTTCTGCCCCTCTGGTGAAGTCAACATCCCATCCCCGCTATGCCCAACCCCGGGCACTTCAATCAACTGCTGATTCAACCCTTGCGGCTGCAGCCTCTTCAAATAATCGAAATAAAACCGCCCACGAGCCAATCGATACGGGCCTTGAGCTTTGGCCTCGCAACGCTTGTCCAGCGCCGGATGGTTCGGGTCGATGTCCTGCTGCCCGAGTAGATAAACGACGTCGCGCTTGAGGTATTTTTCCTGCAACTGAGCGGCGCTTTGTCCTTCGGCGTAGGCGGGCAAATCTGTAAGCCCGTACTTCCAGCGATTGAAGTCCGGGCACGCGGCATGGTTGAAGGCCACCGGTCGACGTTCATCGAAATACGCATAGGAAGAAGGATTGGCGATCACGTAGCGCAGCTTTACGCCAGCGGCTTCCAGCGCCGATTGATCGTGGCCCAGCAGGGCGTAGCGTTGAACGACCTGAGCGCCACCGGAGTGCCCGGCGATGACGATTTGCTTCACATCGGGAAATTGTCGGCGATCACCCACCCGCGCGATGATTTCGTCCAGTGCCTCGTAGGAACTCAGGCGAAACGGTGCGGTGGATTCGCCACCCGCCATCCACTCGTTGCCTTGCCAGCGCAAAACGGTGTCGGCTACCGGGTGCAGCGCGACGTCGTTTTGATTGAGAAATTGCGGGGCAATCACCAGGGTCGTTGCGCTTTGCCCGGCCAGTTCCGCGGCCTGTTCGCCGCTGTGGAGATAGGTCTGCGCATTGCGTAACCGACCGTGGACGATGATCAACACGCGCTCGATTTTCGCCGGTGCGGGACTGATACCTACCGCAATTTCGCCTGACTTCAACAGCAGGCGTCCGGGACTGAGCTCTTTGACCCCATGCTCCTGGGCCTGGGACGTTGCGCAAGTGAACAGTAAAACCAACAACCACTTCTTCATTTACAGATTTTTCGCCGCAAAGGTATCGCACTGGCCAACCTGGCCCTGGGCGAATCCGGTTTTGAACCAGCGCACCCGTTGCGCTGACGTACCATGGGTAAACGAGTCCGGCACGACACGGCCCTGACCCTGTTGCTGCAAACGATCGTCGCCGATGGCATTTGCCGCGTTCAATGCTTCTTCGATGTCGCCCGGTTCCAGCCAGTTCAATCGCTGCTGCGCATTGTTGGCCCAAACCCCGGCCAGGCAGTCGGCCTGCAATTCCTGACGCACCAGCAAACCGCCGTCGCCTTCCATCTGCCGGCCTTGCTGGCGGGCTGCCTGAATTTTCGCGGAGACGCCGAGCAACGTCTGCACATGGTGTCCGACTTCGTGAGCGATCACGTAGGCCTGGGCGAAGTCGCCAGCGGCGGAAAAGCGTTGCGACATCTCTTGGAAGAACGCCATGTCCAGATAAACCTTCTGGTCTGCCGGGCAATAGAACGGACCGGTCGCCGAGGTCGCCAGACCGCAGGCAGAGTTCACGCGATTGCTGAACAGCACCAGCGTCGGGTCCTTATATTGACGACCGCCCTGCTGGAAAATCTGCCGCCAGGTGTCTTCGGTGTCGCCAAGGATCGAACGGACGAATTCGGCGCCTTCGTCATTGGCCGGCGGCGCCTTGCGGGTCTGCGTAGTGGCTGGTGCGGATTGGTCCATCTGGCCGGTCAGTTGCCCGAGGATTTGCATCGGGTCCTGGCCGGTGATCCAGCCGATCCCGACGATCAGCAGAATCGCCGTCAGGCTCAGGCCCTTGCCGCCACCAAAGCGCATCCCGCCGCCACCACCGCCGCCGACATCATCGCCACGGGCATCGACCACGTTGTCGCTGCGTCGGCCTTTTTTCCATAGCATGTGGGAATCCTCTGGTTATCCGTGCGATGAGTGTTGCTGCCAAGTGGGAGCGGCGCCAGTCCGGTCGTCCGTCTTTTGCCACGCACGCAACGGTTCCCGGCAGTCGGTGACGGCTGCCGGGAACGATTCAGGCTTGTATTGAACACGGATAACCCATCGAATTCCGTCCGGCGCCGGGTTTTTCTCCAGGGGGCGATCGCCGGTCCTGCGGTTTACTTGTCGAACGCATCCCACACTGGCGCGAAGTCCGGGCTGACCTGACGCTCGCGTTTGGACAGGCTGGCGATCAAGGCGCGATCCTGGTCATCCAGATTCACCTCAAGTGCCGCCAGGTTGGCCAGCTGATTGGCTTCGCTGCTGGCCTTGGGGATCGCTGCCACGTTCGGTTGATCAAGCAACCATTTGAGTGCGACCTGAGTGGGCAACACCCCGTGTTTGGCGGCGATCTGCTGAATTTGCGGAACAGCCGAGACCTTGTTCCTTGCCAGCGGCGTGTAGGCCGTCAACGCCAAATCGTGTTGGCGGGCGTAATCGAGCAGTGCGTTTTGTCCGAGCAGAACGTGGTACTCGACCTGAATGGCTGACAGCGGCGCACCCAGTTCTTCGACGACTTTGCGCAACAGCGGCAGAGGAAAATTCGCCACGCCGATGTTGCGTGCCAGGCCTTGTTCCTTGAACGACACCAACGTTTCAATCGTGCGCGGCAGATCCCAATCGGTGCTCGGCCAGTGGAGCAGGAACAGGTCGACGTAATCGGAGCGCAAAGCCTTGAGGCTGCGGTCCATGGAATGGCGCATCGCATCGGGTTGCAGTTGGTCCCACCAGACCTTGGTGGTGACGTGGATTTGCTCGCGGGGTGTCGGACTGTTCACTAACGCTTGCCCGACGGCGTCCTCGTTTTTGTAGCCCTCTGCCGTATCGATGTGCCGATAGCCGAGCGCCAGGGCTTGCTCCACGGCGCGGGTGCATTCCTCACCGAGCATTGGCCAGGTGCCGAGGCCGAGTTTCGGCATGTTCAAACCCTGCGGATTAACGATGTGCTGCATGGTCGATCTCCTTTTCATAAGCCGTGACGCCCGCGATGTGGCGGGCGGCGATGTAGCCGAAGGTCAGCGCCGGGCCGATATTGATGCCGCCAGCGGGGTAGTGGCCGCCCATGATGCTGGCCATGTCACCGCCCGCCGCATACAACCCGGCGATGGCGTGGCCTGAGTCGTCGAGAACCTGGGCGTGTTGATTGACTTTGAGCCCGGCAAACGTACCGAAACAGCCGGGCTGGACCTTCACCGCATAAAACGGTCCCTGCTCGATCGGTGCGACGCAGGGATTGGGTTGTTGCAGCGCATCACCCTGTTTGCGGTTGTAGGGGGTCGAGCCGCGTCCGAATTGCGGATCTTCACCGTTGCGTGCATGGCGGTTGTAGTCCGATACGGTGTTGCGCAAGCCGAGTGGATCAATGCCGCAGACCGATGCCAATTCCTCAAGGGTATTGCCGGTTTTCAGATAGCCGCTACGGATAAAGGGTGACAGCGGCACGGGAAATGGCCGAGAGATCCCCAAACCATAACGTCGCTGAAAGCGGTGGCTGCAGATCAGCCAGGAAGCGACGTCCTCTCCCTGCGGGGCAGCGGCAACCATGGCTGTCACGTAGTCGTAGTAGCCGTTGGCTTCGTTGACGAAGCGCTGACCGTTGCTCAGCACGCCGATGATCCCGGGCTTGCCGCGTTCGATGATGTGCGGGAAATGGCCGATGCTGCCGTCGCTGTGCTGCACCTGCGAAACCGGCGCCCATGCCACGGGGGACTGCATGTCTGCATTGACTTGGGCGCCGACGCTTTCACCCAGGCGCAAGCCGTCACCGGACACGCCGAGTGGCGGCAAGGCCAAATGCTCATGACCGGTCGGCGTACGCGGGAACAGCGCTTTGCGCCGTTCGATGTCATTGGCGAAACCACCGGCCGCCAGTACCACGGCCTTGCGCGCATGGATGCGCACCGGGCCTTTGGCGGTGCTGACCACGGCGCCGCGAACTTGGTTGTTGTCGCGCAGCAGTTCCGTGACCGGCGCCGAGTTCCAGAGCAACACGCCGAGGTCGTCGGCGGATTTCGCCAGGCGCGCCACCAACGCCACGCCGTTGACCAGTTGCATCGCCCGGCCATGCACGACGAGGTCGAATAAATGACGGGTAAATCGCCGAGTGACATGCCAGGCCGCCGACAGTGAGCGTGTCAGGTTGAGAAACGCCGTCAGGTCAGCGCCCGCCATGATCGGCATGCCCATGAAGGACGTTTCCCGCATGGTTTTGCGAAGACGCTTGAGCAGTTTGCCGACTTTTCGTGCGTCGTATGGCGCGGCGATCACCGAACGGCCACCGGTGCCGGCGCCTGGCGTGTCGCCATGAATGTCGGCAATTGCATTGCCATCCGCGAATTGCAGCGACGTGTGCTGTTCGAAAAACGCGACCATCCGTGGAGCGGCTTCGAGGAAGGCATCGATCATCGCCGGATCGTAATGCTCGCCCAGTTCGTGTTTGAGGTAAGTACGCGGCTGTTCGACGTCTTCGACGATGCCGGCGCGTCGTGCCAGAGGGTTGCACGGCACCCAGGCCCAGCCACCGGACCACGCCGTGGCGCCGCCGAATACCGGGTCTTTTTCCACTACGATGACTTTGAGGCCGTGCCACGCTGCGGTCACGGCGGCCGACAACCCGGCCGCACCGGAGCCGACGACCAGCACATCGCAGTCAATGTCGGGAAGAAAATTCGGTTCGGCAGGCATTGTTTGGGCTCCGGTGTTTTATTTGTTGTGGAATCTGATTCCAGAAAATATAAGAGGCGCATCGGAGCAGGCAAGCGAGCGTCGCTTAAAACGGGCGGTTATCGGACGGTCAGTTCCAGATTTCTCATTTGGTTGGTTGTCTTCTAGAATCGAGCAAATTTTACGTGGAAGCTCCCATGGCCGGCAGTCAGATCGAACGTGTTTTCAGTGTGCTCGAAAGTCTCACCAGCGACCCTCGCGGGCTGCCGATGCAGACGCTGGCGGAGCAATTGGACATCCCCAAAAGTGCCACTCATCGCCTGCTCGCCGAGCTGATCCGGTTGGGCTACGTGCGGCAGAATCCGGAGAACCTGCGCTATCACTTGTCGACCAAGCTGGTGGCAATGGGGTTCCAATACTTGTCCAGCAGCGGCGCCGATATCGTGCAGCCGGTGCTTGACCGACTGGCTCAGGAAACCGGAGAACTGGTGCGTCTGGGTGTCATCGAGGGCGAGCGGCAGACTTGGATCGCCAAGTCTCAGGGCGCCCGTTCCGGCCTGCGTTATGACCCGGACATGGGCCGCGATGCACCGCTGTTCTACACCGCTTCGGGCCATGCCTGGCTGGCGTGCATGACCGATGCCGAGGCCTTGTCGCTGGTGGAGCGCCAAGCGGCGGACCGGCCGCTGGAACTGGGGCCGAATGCGCCGCGTTCCAACATCGAACTGCTTGAACGCCTGCGCCTGGCGCGGGAGCAGGGCTATGCCTGTGTCGAGGAAAGCTCGGCGGTAGGCACCTCGGCGATTGCAGCGGTGGTGCGTCATCCGGGGGACGGTCGGGTGATTGGCGTACTCAGCATTGCCGGGCCGAGTGCGCGGATGCCGGGCGCGCGGTTGCACGAGTTGGCGCCGTTGTTGTTGGCGTTTACCGAGGAGTTGAGTGCGGCGACTCTGGCGTCGGAGTTGTTCAGCTAACGCCAGCGCAATCCCCCTGTAGGAGCGGTGTGCCTTAGAAGCTGTGCGCTATTCGAACACTTTCAGTATCGGTCTGTGTAAGATTGTGGAACTCGGTTCTAAATTAATGGATGTCAACCTTCCAACAAGAACCACAAGAGGACCGTATCTTGAATTCGCCCCTTCGAATCGCGCTGATCGGCGCTGGCAACATGGGCCAGCAGCATTACCAGCATCTGAAAACCCTGACGGAAGCGACCCTGTGTGCGGTGGCCGATCCCGGGCCACAAGCCGCCGGTCTGGCGGCGGAATGGGGTGTGAGGTTTTTCTCTGATCACCGTCAGATGCTGGAGCAGGTGAAGCCAGACGCCGTCATCATCGCCAACCCCAATACCTTGCACGTCAGCACGGCGCTCGACTGCTTGGCGGCGGGCGTGCCGGTGTTGCTGGAAAAACCGGTCGGCGTGCACCTCGATGATGCCCGTGAACTGGTGGCTGCCTCGAAGGCGAGCGGCGTTCCGGTGCTGGTCGGCCATCATCGTCGCCATAACCCGTTGATCGTTCGGGCTCATGAACTTGTACGCAGCGGCGCGTTGGGGCGGTTAACCACGGTCACGGCGCTCTGGCAATTGCGCAAACCCGACAGTTATTTCGAGACACCTTGGCGCCGCGAACCCGGTGCGGGGATGTTGTTGACCAACCTGATCCACGACCTCGATCTGCTGCGGCATTTGTGCGGTGAAGTGCGTCAGGTACAGGCCATTACCAGCAACGCGATACGCGGATTTGCCAACGAGGATTGCGCTGCGGTACTGCTGCAATTCGACAACGGTGCGCTGGGCAGCCTGACCGGGTCCGATGCGGTGGCGGCGCCCTGGAGTTGGGAGCTGGATTCAGGGGAGAACCCGGTGTATCCACGCCAGGCCGACCAGCCGTGTTATTTGCTGGCCGGGACCGGCGGGGCGCTGAGCATTCCGCAACTCAAACGCTGGCACTACAACGAGGTCGATGGCGGCTGGCATCAACCATTGCAGGTCGCTGAGGAAACATTCAGCGCCGATGAAGCCCTGCGTTTGCAGTTGCAGCACTTCGTGCGCGTTGCGCGTCGGGAGGTTGAGCCGCTGGTGAGCGCTGCCGATGCTGCCCGCACATTGGCGCTGATTGAAGCCATCCGTGAAGCTGCCGAAACCGGTCGCGCCTGCGTACCGTCGTTGATTGAGGAATGACCATGCACGAACGAATTTTCTCCCTCGCCAGTCTGACCGTGCTGGAGCTGTCGCCGCCCGAGATGGTCGAGGTCGCGGCGCGGGCCGGTTACAGCCACGTTGGTTTGCGCCTGGTGCCGGCAACCCCCGAGGAACACCATTTTGCCTTGGTGGCCGATGGCGATTTGCGCCGCCAGACCCTGACCCGTCTGCGCGACACCGGCATTCGTGTGCTGGATGTTGAAATCCTGCGTCTGAAACCGGACACCGTTGTCGCCGACTTCGAGAAAGTTCTGGCGGTCGGCGCCGAATTCGGTGCCAGTGAGTTGCTGGTAGCCGGTAACGATTCTGACGAGCAACGGCTGACGGAGAATTTCGCCCGGCTGTGCGATCTGGCGGCACCGTACGGACTGCATCCGCATCTGGAGTTCATGCCCTGGACCGATGCGCGCAATTTGCAGCAGGCGGTGCGGATCGTCGAGAACGCCGGGCGGGAAAATGGCGGGGTACTGGTGGACGCGTTTCACTTCGATCGTTCCGGGTCGCAACTGGAAGATCTGGTCAGCGTCGCCCCTTCGCGGTTACGGTATGCGCAGTTGTGCGACGTTGCCGGGCCGCGACCGGCAGACATGGCCGAGATCTTGCGTCAGGCCCGTAACGAACGGCGTTTTCCCGGCGACGGCGACTGCGATCTGCCGGGGTTGTTGCGGTGTTTGCCGGCTAACATTCCCTTGAGCCTGGAGATTCCCACCGTGCATTTGCTGGAGCAGGGTGTGAGCGGGTTGGACCGGGCGCAGATGGCGTTGGATAAAACCAGGGAGTTGTTGGCGCGGATTTGACTTGCTGTTGTGGCGAGGGCGCTTGCTCCCGTTCGAGCGCGAAGCGGTCGCCGATGCTGTTTTGGGACTGCTGCGCAGTCCAGCGGGACAAGCTCCCTCGCCACATACCTATCACTTAGAGGCCTTCATGACCGTCAGCACTCCGCTCTCCGGCGTCAATCAGCCCTTCAAGG
This sequence comes from Pseudomonas sp. NFX224, assembly GCF_048565165.1. Classification (NCBI taxonomy): domain Bacteria; kingdom Pseudomonadati; phylum Pseudomonadota; class Gammaproteobacteria; order Pseudomonadales; family Pseudomonadaceae; genus Pseudomonas; species Pseudomonas sp. NFX224. The sequence continues at coordinate 3,850,121 of NZ_CP183416.1, forward strand.
GGATCCTGCTGATCGTTGTCGCAACCTTCCTGTTTTCCAGTCACGACGCTTTTTCCAAATACCTCTCCGGTTTCTATCCGATCGTCATGGTGGTCTGGGCGCGTTACGTGGTTCACACGTTGCTGATGGCCGGGATTTTCCTGCCGCAATCCGGGCTGCGGGTTCTGCGCACGAAGCGACCGTTGTTGCAAATGATCCGGGCGCTTTGCTTGCTGGGCACCAGCCTGTTTTTTACCACCGGGTTGATGTACATCCCGCTGGCGGAGGCCACCTCGGTCAACTTCCTCGCACCGGTGCTGGTCACCGCGTTGTCGGTGCCGTTATTGGGCGAGCGGGTCACGCGCGGGCAATGGCTGGCGGTGATTTTCGGTTTCATCGGGGTGTTGATCATCGTTCACCCTGGGGGTGATTTGTTCACCCCGGCAGTGTTGCTGCCGTTCTGCTCGGCGTTGTTTTTCTGCTTCTACCAATTGTTGACGCGCAAGCTCAGTGAGATCGACAGCCCGACCACCAGCAACTTCTTCGCCGGGCTGTGCAACACGTTGGTGATGAGTGCGCTGGTACCGTTCTTCTGGCAGACGCCGAGCCTTGCACACGGCGCGATGATGCTGGCGCTGGGTGCCTGCGGGATGACCGCGCACTTGTTTTTGACCCAGGCTTTCCGTCTCGCGGCACCGGCACTGCTGGCACCGTTCAGCTATTGCCAGATCATCTTTGCCGGCCTGTTGGGCTGGCTGCTGTTTTCCCACACGCCGACCCTGACCACCGTGATCGGGATCGCCGTGATCTGTTGCAGTGGCCTGGCGGCGGCGTGGCAACAAAGCCGATTGAGATCGCTCAAAACCTGAACCGCACCACCAGGCTTTGCAGGCCTGCCGCCAATTGCGTCAACTCCTGGCTGGTGGCGCTGGTGCGGGTCGAGGCATCGGCGCTTTGCAGTGACAGATCTCGGATGTTCAGCAGATTCCTGTCCACCTCGCGAGCCACCGCCGCTTGTTCTTCCGAGGCGCTGGCGATCACCAGATTGCGCTCATGGATCTGCTCCATGGCCCGAGTAATTTGCGCCAGCGCAATGCCAGCCTGCTCGGCAATCGACAGGGTTTCGGCTACGCGCTGGCTGTTGCTGTGCATCGACAGCACCACACCCTCGGTATCGCCCTGAACCCGGCTGATCATCTGTTCGATTTCCTGGGTCGACTGCTGGGTGCGATGAGCCAGTGCGCGGACTTCATCGGCAACCACTGCAAAGCCACGCCCGGCTTCACCGGCCCGTGCAGCTTCGATGGCGGCGTTGAGCGCCAGCAGGTTGGTCTGTTCGGCAATAGCGCGAATCACGTCCAATACCTTGCCGATTTCACGGGATTGCTCGGCCAGGGTTTGCACCTGTTGCAGGGCCGTGCCGGCATCGGCACTCATGGCCTGGATTGAGTCCAGCGTTTCGATGACGCGTGCCTGGCCCTGACTCGCCTGCTGGGTCGACTGGCGCGTACTGTCAGACGTCGAGACCGCATTGCGTGCGACTTCTTCCACGGCGACGGTCATTTCATTCACCGCCGTGGCCGCTTGTTCGATTTCGTTGTGTTGCTGCTGCAAGCGCCCGGAATCCTGGTGTGTGCTGTGGTTCATCTGCTCGGCGGCTGCGCCCAGTTGAGTGGACGCGGCGCTGATGCGTTGCAGGGTTTCGCGCAGGCTGGTTTGCATGATTGACAGGGCGGTGAGCAGGCGCGCCGTTTCATCGGCCCCGTGGCTCTGTATCGGTGTGCTGAGGTCGCCGGCGGCTACTTGCTCGGCCACTTCCACTGCTTGGCGGATAGGCACCACGATGCTGCGAATCAACAGCCAGGCGAGGAAAACGGTCAGCAATGAGACCCCTATCAACGCCCCGATCACGGTGACTTTTACTTGGCTGTAGAGCGAGTCGGCCTGCTGCGACGACTGGCTGACTTCGTTGGCGGTCAGGGCCACCAGTTCGGCGAACTGGTCACCGGTCTGAGTCGAGTAATCCTGGATCTCACCATTGAGCAGCGTGGTCATTTCTTCCAGGCGGTTTGCCTGCGACAGGGTTTCGTATTGCGCCAGTGCCTGGCGGTAGCGGGTGACCGTCGCGACGAACTTTTCGTACGGCACCCGGTTGTAGTCCCCTACGAGCGGAGTGAATTTATCCAGCGCTTGTTCAAGCCAGCCCTGCACTTGATGCAAGCGCGTGACAGTACCATCGAGCACCTTCGGCTCTCGGTTGAGTGCCATACGCAGGCTGAGCACGCGGATGCTGAGTACGTAATCGCGGATTTCTCCCAGATAGCGCGTGCTGGGCAGGGAGATGTTTTCGGTGTGCTGGCCGGTAGCGCGCACTTGGGCGACTTGCTTGAGGGCGAACAAGCCTTGCAGCAGGACCAGCAAGGCGATGAGGCCGAAGCTGATCACGGCGCGCTTGGCGATGCTCAGGTGACCTGACGACATGGTTTGACTTCCTTGGCGTTGAGCGAATATGGGGGATTTCACAAAAAGCAGGCACAAAAAAAGCGCAGACCCGAAACCGGGCCTGCGCCGAGGGAACATCAGTCTTCTACTTTCGGAATCTTGCGCGGTGCCATGAAGTACATCCAGGTCAGCGCGATGAAGTACATCGCCGGAATCAGGGTGAACAGCACGGTGTAGTTGTTGTTGGTAACGGTCAGGATGTGGCCGACCAATTGGGTCATGAACATCCCGCCAATCGCCGCACACATGCCGCCGAATCCGAACACCGTACTCATCATGTGCTTGGGCGTGTAGTCCATCACCAGGCTCCAGATGTTCGCGGTCCAGGCCTGGTGCGCGCCGATGGCCAGGGAGATGGCGGCCACCGCGACCCACAGGTTGCTGGAGCCGGCTGCCAAGATCACGCCGATGATGCAGCAGGCGAACAGGAACATGGACATCAGCCGCGCCTTGATCGGGTTGACGCCGCGGCCGATCAGGAACGAGGAGAGGATGCCGCCACCGACACTGCCGAAGTCGGCGGTCAGGTAGATGATGATCAGCGGAATGCCCATCTGGGTGACGTTGATGCCCAGGTTGTATTGCTGATTGAGAAACGGCGGCAGCCAGTAGAGGTAGAACCAGAATACCGGCGCGGTGAGAGAGTAGGCGAGGGCGAAGGCCCAGGTGCCACGCATGCGCAGGATTTTCGAGAACGGTACGCGGGCTTGTTCCGGTTCGGCTTCGTTCTGGATGTAGTCCAGTTCCGACTGTTTAACGCTCGGGTGATCTTCCGGGTTGAAGTATTTCAGGCCCCAGAACAACAGCCAGATACCGCCCAGTGCCGACATGCACAGGAACGCGGCTTGCCAGCCCCAGACGTGCAAAATCAGCGGCAGCAACATTGGCGTGAACATCGCACCGACGTTGGTCCCGGCGTTGAAAATGCCGGTGGCTACGGCGCGCTCACCGGCCGGAAACCACAGGCGCGTGGTTTTCACGCAGGCCGGGTAGTTGGCGGCTTCGGTCAGACCGAGAATGAACCGGCAGACCATGAAGCCTACGGCCGAAGTGGCCAGGCCGTGGGCACCGGTCGCCAGGCTCCAGAGCAGCACGGCGCAGAAGAACACGCGCTTGACGCCGACCCGGTCGATCAAGCGGCCTTGCAGCACGAAGCCGATGGCGTAGCCGACCTGGAACCAGAAGTTGATGTTGGCGTAGTCCATCGCCGTCCAGCTCATTTCCTTGGCAAGGATGGGCTGCATGACGCCGAGGGCTGCACGGTCGATGTAGTTGAGGGTGGTGGCGAAGAACACCAGCGCCAGCATGCCCCAGCGGGTCTTGCCGACAGCCATGGCGCCGCGGATTTTGTCGCCGATGCCACCAGTGGCAGCGCTCATGGCCGGAGCCATGCGAGAGCTTTGAGTAGGAATCATGTGTACCACCCGTTTTTGAATTTGTTATGTGGTGTTCTGGGTCGTCGAACAGTTTGTCATTCACTGCGGCCGGTGGTTCTTGGCAGGTCACAATGTGATGTCGATGTTGCGCAGTGAGCAAAAAATCGTCAATTCGCCAAAGGCCATTGTGTTCGATAATCGCACGCAAAACTAACCGGGTAGTACACTTTAAATTGCTCAATGCACCAAGCCGCTCAATAATTCGCTCACTCTATTAAAAGCGGCGCAAATTCCCTGTAGCCGAAGCCTCCACCAGGAGTCGAATCATGCAGCGTTCCATTGCCACCGTATCCTTGAGCGGTACCCTGCCGGAAAAACTCGAAGCCATTGCCGCCGCCGGTTTCGACGGTGTCGAGATTTTCGAGAACGACCTTCTCTACTACGACGGCAGCCCTCGGGAAATTAAACAGATGTGCGCCGATCTCGGGATCGCCATCACGCTGTTTCAACCGTTCCGCGACTTCGAAGGCTGTCGCCGCGATCGACTGGCGCGCAATCTGGAGCGGGCCGAACGCAAGTTCGACCTGATGCAGGAGCTGGGCACCGACCTGGTGCTGGTGTGCAGCAACGCTTCGGTCGACTCCGTCGGTGATGAACAGATTCTAGTCGATGACTTGCGTTTGCTGGCGGAACGCGCCGGTGCGCGGGGTCTGCGCATTGGTTATGAAGCGCTGGCCTGGGGTCGGCACGTGAATACATACCAACAGGTGTGGAACATCGTCCGACAGGCGGATCATCCTAGCCTCGGTGTGTTGCTCGACAGTTTCCATACGCTGTCGCTCAAGGGCGACCCGAGCGCCATCGCCGAGATTCCCGGCGACAAGATTTTCTTCGTGCAAATGGCCGACGCGCCGATCCTGGCCATGGACGTGCTGGAGTGGAGCCGGCATTTCCGTTGCTTCCCGGGCCAGGGCGAGTTCGATTTGCCGGGCTTCCTCGCGCCGATCATCAAGAGTGGCTATACCGGGCCGCTGTCGCTGGAGATTTTCAACGACGGTTTCCGCGCCGCGCCGCCACGGGCCAACGCCGCCGACGGTTTGCGCTCGTTGCTGTATCTCGAAGAGAAGACCCGCGAGCGTCTGGCGCAGGAAACCAAACCCATCGCCAATACCGAGATTCTGTTCGAAACGCCCAGGGCCAGTGAGTACAACGGCATCGAGTTTCTCGAATTCGCCGTGGACGAAAGCCTAGGCGCCAAGCTCTCCCATTGGCTGGAGCGACTGGGTTTCGTCAAGGCCGGCCAGCATCGCTCCAAAAGCGTCAGCCTGCTGCGCCAGGGCGATATCAATCTGATCCTCAACTCGGAACCGTACTCGTTCGGCCACAGCTTTTTCGAAGCCCACGGACCGTCGCTGTGCGCCACCGCCGTGCGGGTCAAGGACAGCGCCAGCGCACTGGCTCGCGCCGTGGCCTATAAAGGTCAGCCGTATCGCGGGCTGGTCGGCCCCAATGAACTGGAGCTGGCCGCGGTGCGTGCACCGGATGGCAGCCTGATTTATCTGGTGGACCAGGACGCCGACGTCTACGGCACCGACTTCAATTTGCTGCCTGAGGCGGTAGCCAGCGGCGGTCTAAAGCGCATCGATCACATGGCCATCGCGCTGCCCGCCGACAGCCTTGATAGTTGGGTGCTGTTCTACAAGAGCCTGCTGGATTTTGAAGCCGACGACGAAGTGGTCCTGCCCGATCCTTACGGCTTGGTGAAGAGCCGCGCGCTGCGCAGTCGAGACAGTTCGATTCGCCTGCCGCTGAACATTTCCGAAAACCGCAACACCGCGATCTCACACGCGCTGTCGAGTTATCGCGGTTCCGGCGTGCATCACATCGCGTTTGATTGCGACGATATCTTTGCCCAGGTCAGTCGCGCGAAAGAGGCGGGTGTGCCACTGCTGGATATCCCGCTCAACTACTACGATGACCTGGCGGCACGCTTCGATTTCGACGATGAATTCCTCAGCGAACTGGCCTACTACAACGTGCTGTACGATCGCGACGCACAGGGCGGTGAGCTGTTTCACGTATACACCGAACCATTCGAAGGGCGCTTCTTCTTCGAGATCATCCAGCGCAAGAATGGCTATGCCGGTTACGGCGCGGCCAACGTGGCAGTGCGACTGGCGGCCATGGCCAAATCCCGAAGTGGTGCCGTACGTCAGGCAAAGTTGTAGGAAAATCGTAAACACGCCGACAAACCGCTGCCGCACGGCTTCCTTCACTGTGCGGCGCGGCTCATAATCGCCAGCCTGTGCAGTGATGGCCGTGAGCCCGTAATGACAATAATTTCAGAACTCTCCGCAGCGCCCGACGAACCGATGGCGGGGCCGCGCAAGAGTCGCAAGAACAACCCGGAAAAAACCCGCGAGAACATCCTTCAGGAAGCGATTGTCGAGTTCGTTCAGCAAGGCCTTTCCGGTGCCCGCGTCGATGCCATCGCCGAGCGCATCCATACTTCAAAGCGCATGATCTATTACTACTTCGGCAGTAAGGAACAGCTCTACGTCGAGGTTCTGGAAAAGCTCTACGGCGATATCCGCAACACGGAAAACCGCCTGCACCTGGCGGAGCTGGCGCCAGTGGAGGCGATTCGACGACTGGTGGAGTTCACCTTCGATCACCATGATCGCAACGTTGATTTCGTGCGCATCGTCAGCATCGAGAACATTCACAACGCCGAGTATGTGAAGCGCTCCGATGCGATCAAGGCGATGAACAACACCATCCTCGATTCACTGGGCGAGATTCTGCGTCGCGGCGCCGAGCAAGGGCTGTTCCGCACGGAACTTGATCCGTTGGATGTGCATTTGCTGATCAGTTCGTTCTGCTTCTATCGCGTCTCGAACCGCCATACCTTTGGTGAGATTTTTCAGATTGATCTGCCGGACGAAAGCATCAAGCAGCGTCATCGGGAGATGATTTGCGAGTCGGTTTTGCGTTATTTGCAGGCCTGAGTGGCTGTGAGGGGATTGCCCCCTCACCCAATCCATTCAACCATTCATGCTTTGAAAGTGCGCCAGCATTCGCTGGGCATCCGGTACCACGCCGCTGAACAATTCGAACGCCTTTACTGCCTGAAACACGGCCATGTTGCCGCCATCCAGCGTCCGGCAACCGAGTGCGCGGGCATGGCGCAGCAGTTCGGTTTCCAGCGGGAAATAAACAATCTCCGCCACCCATAATTCGGCTCGCAGCAATTCGACCGGCACCGGCATGCCCGGTAGTTTTTTCATGCCCATCGGCGTGGTGTTCACCAGGCCATCAGCCTCGGCCAGAGTCCGCGTCAAATCATGGCCGGCCACTGCATGGCCGCTGCCGAAGTGTTGATTGAGATTGTCTGCAAGGCTTTGGGCGCGGCTGAGTTCCACATCGAAGATGCTCAGTTGCTGTACGCCTTCGCTCAACAACGCGTGGGCCACCGCTGCGCCGGCGCCACCGGCACCCATTTGTACGACACGTTGAACGGCAACGCCCTTCAAGCCCCGGCGAAACCCCTCGGCAAAGCCCAGGCAATCGGTGTTGTGGCCGATGCGTTTTCCGTCCTTCAACACAACGGTATTCACCGCACCAATGCCGCGTGCTTCCGGCGACAACTCGTCGAGCAACGGGATGATCGCCTGCTTGCAAGGAAAGGTGATGTTCAGCCCGGTGAAGCTCATGCGTTCGGCAGCCATCAGCAGGTCGGGCAGGGCATTGCTGTCGAGTTGCAGCTGATCGAGGTCGATCAGTCGATAGAGATAACGCAAACCCTGGGCATCGCCTTCATGCTCGTGCAACGCCGGGGTGCGGGAAGCCTGGATGCCGGCACCGATCAGTCCGGCCAATACCGCGTGGTTGTGGCTCACGATACAGACCCTTTCAAACGTTGGCTGAAATGCTCCAGCGCCAGGCGATAGCCGTGGCTGCCGAACCCGGCCATCACGGCGGTGGCGATGGCTGAAACGAAGGAGTGATGGCGGAAAGGTTCGCGGGCGTGGACATTGGACAAATGCACTTCGATCACCGGCAACTCGCAGGCGACCAACGCATCGCGAATGGCCACCGAGGTGTGGGTCCAGGCGGCCGGGTTGATCACGATCCCGGCGCAACGGCCGCGTGCGGCGTGAATCCAGTCGAGCAATTCGCCTTCATGGTTGGTCTGGCGAAATTCGACCGCCAGGCCGAACTCTTCAGCGGCGCGGCCGCACAGGGCAGAAACGTCAGCCAGGGTTTCGTGGCCGTAGGTCGCCGGTTCACGGGTGCCGAGCAGGTTCAGATTCGGGCCGTTGAGCACCAGAATGATGGGGGCCATCAGAGTATCTCCACTTATTATTTTTGGCATTGGCCGTAGTTTTCGGCCTGTGGAGATAAATTGTACTAGATGGTTAATTTGGTCAATTGAAGTGGCGGTTCCCCGGCGTATTGTGTGCGGTGATCGGACGCTTTCGCTTTCAGCGCGGCAAATGCTCCACCAGAAAATCAATGAATGCCCGCAGCCGCAACGGCATATGGCGGCTCTGTGGATAGAGCAAGGTAAATGGCCGTGAGCGCCCGCCATAGGGCTTGAGCACTTCCATCAGCGAACCATCAGCCAATTCTTTTTCGACGATGAAGCGATAAGTCTGGAACAGACCGGCGCCGTGTTTCGCCAGGGTCACACCGCCCAGGACATCATCGGAACAAACGTAATTGCCTTCGGCCAGAATTTCCCGCTGCACACCCTTGTCATTGAATAGCCAGGCAATGCGTCGACCGCTGCTGGGCAGCTCGTATTGAATGCAGTCGTGCTGCTGCAAATCATCGAGGGTTTGTGGCGTGCCGCAGCGGCTGAGGTAATCGGGGCTGGCAATCATTACCAGTTCGGCGTCCTCCAGCGGCCGGGCGATCAGGCCTGAATCCGGAATGGCGCGCACGCGAATCGCCAGGTCATAGCCCTCGCCGACGAAATCGATATTGCGATTGCTAATGTGCGACTCGACCTTCACCGCTGGAAACCGCTCGCGGAAGGCCGGCATCAACGGCAGGATTCGGTGGTGGGCATAGGTGGTCGGGATACTGATGCGCAGCGTCCCGGACGGCACCTGCTGCTGGCCCATGACCTCACGCTGGGCTTCGACCAGTTGCGCCAACGCCTGGCGGCATTCTTCGTAATAGCGCCGGCCGCTGTCGGTCAGCTTGACGCTGCGAGTGGTGCGCGCGAACAGCCGCACGCCCAGACGTTCTTCCATGCGCGACACCGAGCGACTCACCGCTGCCGGGGTAACCCCCGCCACCAACGCCGCTGCGGTGAAACTGCCGGCCTCGGCGGCCAGGCAAAACAGCTCGATGCTGCCCAACTGAAGATCGTCGAATTGTCGCTGCATGATTGATTACACCAAGGATCAAATGAAGTGCCTGAAGCAGTATTTATCAGATGGCTTCCCGGGGATACAGTGACTTGTTTTTGGTCAGCCTTTCTTAATCAGCGAGCAGGAGAAGCAGCATGCCTTTCGTCAGCGTACGCATCACCCGTGACGGCGTTACCCGGGAGCAAAAAGCCCAGGTCATCGCCGAAATCACCGAGACCCTGCAACGCGTCCTCGGCAAGCCGCCGGAGCTGACCCACATCGTGATCGAAGAAATTGACACCGATAACTGGGGATACAAGGGCATTACCACGACGGAGTTCCGGAAAAATCCGTCGGAGTGATTCTGCTGCAAGGCAAAAACAGCCGTCCTCGTGACGGCTTTTTTGTGGGCGCCGGGAAAGGATTACTTACGATTTTTTGATGTTATCCAACGGTCCGGAGCGCGGCTGAGCGCTAGTCTCAGTCACGCAAACACCATTTGTGTTGGGCGCCAGTGGTCGGTTTTTCAGGGAATGTCGAGTCTTCGGATTCATTAACCTAACGGATGGGTTAGCATGAAGGTATGCAGCTACAAAGGGCTCTCGGTGGTCATCATGTTGCGCGATGAGCACTGTCCTCCCCATGCACATGTGGAGGCGGGTTCGTGGAGTGCGCGGTTCAAATTCAGTTTCTGGCACAACGGCGTCGAGCTCTGGGACGTTGTTCCGCTCTCGCGTCGGCCAGCGATTGCGGTGCTTGAAGGGTTACGCCAATCGCTAAAGCTACCTGCCCATTTATTGCGGGCTCGCTGTATCTGGTGGCGAAAACTGCAAACGGCCTGCCTTGATAATCAATTGTGGGATTGGCAAACCAGCGAGGTCGTAGTTGTGAAAAGGATTGTCAGTACCACCAACATGATCGTTTCGGCTTGTTATGAGCCTGAAACGAACAAGACGCGGCTATCTCTGATAGGTGCGCAGGAGTGTGTGGAGATCGAGTTATGAAAACGGTCAAAGTCAAGGTTCAGGTAGACAGGCCGGTGACAGAGGCTCGCCTTGATCGAGCTATCGAACGGGGCAAATCGCGCCCAAACAGCGGGTTACGGGCGACAGCGGTAACCTTTCAGGCTCCGTGTCTGGCGGTCAGCTTTGAAGATGGCAGCGGGATACTGCTGCCGGTTGAAAACTACCCTGAGTTCGATGGGTTCGAAATCGAAGACTTTGCCGGTTTAGAGATAGGTTTTACCGGCAGTGCGATCTGCCATAAAGGCAAGGACCTGCACCTATCTATCGCCGGATTGATCTCGGCCAGCGAGCCATTGATGGCGATGGCGGCTTCGGTGATTGCTTCTCGCAATGGCCGTCAGAGCAGTGCTGCCAAAGCTGAGGCAGCTCGGGCCAATGGCAAGAAAGGTGGGCGCCCGCGCAAGGTCGATGTGGTGCTTTGAGCGCCCACAAAAAAGCCGTCGTGATGACGGCTGATTGGTTTATGGCATCCGCACTCACCGCCGGGTCAACAACACCCCGGACTCCATGTGATGCGTCCACGGGAACTGGTCGAACATCGCGCATTGGGTAATGCGGTGCGTGTCGTGCAACTGGGCGATGTTGGCCGCCAGGGTTTCCGGGTTGCAGGAGATGTAGAGGATGTTGTCGAAGCGGCGGGTCAGCTCGCAGGTGTCCGGATCCATGCCGGCGCGAGGCGGGTCGACGAAGACGCTACCGAATTCGTAGCTTTTCAGATCGATGCCCTGCAGGCGACGGAACGGGCGCACTTCGTTCAAGGCTTCAGTCAGCTCTTCGGCGGACAAACGCACCAGGGTGACGTTATCCACAGCGTTTTCGCTGAGGTTGCTCAAAGCGGCGTTGACCGAAGTCTTGCTGATTTCAGTGGCCAGTACCTTGCGCACGCGGGTAGCGAGCGGCAGGGTGAAGTTGCCGTTGCCGCAATACAGTTCCAGCAAATCATCGGAACGATCGCCGAGCGTGTCGTAAGCCCAGTTGAGCATCTTCTGGTTCACGGTGCCGTTGGGCTGGGTGAACGCGCCTTCGGGTTGGCGATAGCTGAAGGTGCGACCGCCGACTTCCAGCTTCTCGACCACGTAATCGTGACCGATGACTTCGCGCTTGCCCTTGGAGCGGCCGATGATGCTGACGTTCAGGTCGGCTGCCAGTTTCGACGCCGCCGCGTGCCAGTGCTCGTCGAGTGGGCGGTGGTAGCACAGGGTGATCATCGCATCGCCGGCCAGGGTGGTCAGGAACTCCACCTGGAACAGCTTGTGGCTCAGGGGCGCGCTGGCTTGCCACGCGGCTTTGAGCTTGGGCATCAATTCATTGATGCGCAGGCTGGCGATCGGGAAATCTTCGATCAGGATCGGCGTACGTTTGTCTTCCTGGGAAAACATCGCGTAGTGACGCTCGCCGGCTTCGCGCCACAGACGGAATTCGGCGCGCAGGCGGAAGTTTTTCAGCGGCGAGTCGAAAACGACCGGCTCCGGTGCATCGAACGGGGTCAGCAGGTCACGTAGGCGCGTGACCTTGTCTTCGAGCTGAACGGCGTAGGCCTGGGAATCAAAAGTCATGCGTTGAACCAACCCAGCTTGATCACGAACAGAATCGACAGGATCACCAGCGCCGGGTTCAGCTCACGGCCGCGACCGGACATCAGCTTGATGGCGGTCCAGGCAATGAAACCGAAGGCAATGCCGTTGGCGATGGAATAAGTGAACGGCATGGCCAGCGCGGTGATCACCACCGGTGCGGCGACGGTAATGTCGTCCCAGTCTATTTCGGCCAGGCCGGATGTCATCAGCACGGCGACGAACAGCAGGGCCGGCGCGGTGGCGAAGGCCGGAACGCTGGCGGCCAGTGGAGAAAAGAACAGCGCCAGCAGGAACAGGAACGCCACGACGATGGCGGTCAGGCCGGTGCGGCCACCGGCACTCACGCCAGCGGCGGATTCGATGTAGCTGGTGGTGGTCGAGGTGCCCAGCAGGGAACCGGCCATCGCAGCCGTACTGTCGGCGATCAGGGCTCGGCCCATTTTCGGCATGTGGCCGTCCTTGCGCATCAAGCCAGCGCGCTTGGCCACGCCGATCAGGGTGCCGGAGTTGTCGAACAGGTCGACGAACAGGAAGGCAAAGATCACGCTGACCAGACCGATGTCCAATGCGCCCTTGATGTCCAGTTGCAGGAAGGTCGGGGCCAGCGAAGGTGGCATCGACATCACGCCACCGAACGGGGTGAAGCCCATTACGATGGAAATGATGGTCACGACCAGGATGCCGATCAGTACCGCACCGCGCACGGCGAGGGCTTCAAGGGCGACGATCAGGGCAAAGCCGAGGGTGGCGAGGATTGGAGCCGGTTGTTTCAAATCACCAAGGCCCACCATGGTCGCCGGGTTGCTGACCACGATGCCGGCGTTGTGCAGGGCGATCAGCGCCAGGAACAGGCCGATACCGGCGGCAATCGCCGAACGCAGCGGCAGCGGGATGCTGTTGATGATCCATTCACGGATGCGGAAGATCGACAGCAGGAAGAAGCATACAGCCGAGATGAACACTGCACCCAGCGCCACTTGCCAGGTGTGGCCCATGTGCAGGACCACGGTGTAGGTGAAGAAGGCGTTCAGGCCCATGCCCGGCGCAAGGGCGATCGGGTAGTTGGCGATCAGGCCCATGACCGTCGAGCCGATGGCGGCTGCCAGACAGGTGGCGACGAACACCGCACCCTTGTCCATGCCGGTCTCGCCGAGGATGCTCGGGTTGACGAACAGAATGTAGGCCATGGCCAAAAAGGTCGTGACGCCCGCCAGGATCTCGGTGCGTACGTTGGTGTTGTGTGCCTTGAGTTGAAACAGCCTTTCCAGCATGTCTGCTCCCCGTGGCGCGCCCGGCGCCGTGAATGTATCGACCTCAACAGCAAAGCACAGACCGCTGCTGGCGCCTGGGATTTTTCTGTGGGTCGGAAAAAGCCGCGCATCATACCAGCAGCACAGGGTTATGGCTGCTTATGGCGGTGATCGTCGTCGATGTTTTGCGTTTTGCCTAAACCAGCCATACTGCGCGCTGGTTTTTTTGGGTGGTGTTGCATGAAAAAGCGTCTGTTGATCTTGCTGGCCCTGGTCTTGGGGACGCAAACCGTCTCGGCGGCCTCGGCACCACCGTTGACCCAGGTAAAAGTGCTCAAGGTCGAATCACCGGAATGTGGTTTTGAAACCATTGATGAAGGGCAGGCGCAGACGCGCTGCAATCACAGTGGCCCGAACATCAGGGTCTACGTGCTGGAAGTGGGTTACGGTCGCAGCCAGCCCCATGTCGCGCTGGATGGTTTCGAGGTCAACGGAACCCGTACGCCGGTCTGCGCCTACGATAACGGCAACCTGACGGATTGTTCCCAGAGGACCAAGGTCGTCGGCAACCTGTATATCTTCAGTCTGGCGGGCAAACAGGAAGGCACCTTCACCTTCAGCAACACCTCGATCAATGCGCCGGGCAACACGATGTCGACGCAGCTTTACATCAAGTAGCTTTTACATCAGGTAACGGCGAGCCACGAACAAGGGTAAGGAAAGCTGACTACGCTTGAAGAACCCTCCTGTGGATTGTTCCCATGACCTTTCGAGCTTTGATTACCCTCGCCGAGGGCACTGACGACCTGCAAACAGTGACCTTGATCGATGTCCTGCGCCGCGCCAAGGTTGAAGTGGTGGTGGCCAGCATCGAAGGGCGACGCATGCTGACGTGTGCACGCGGTACGCGCCTGACCTCCGACGCCATGCTGGTGGACTTGCTGGCCCAGCCCTTCGATCTGATCGTTCTGCCGGGCGGCGCCGTAGGGACACAGCATCTGGCCGCACACCAACCCCTTCAACAATTGATCAAGGACCAGGCTGCGGCCGGTCGGCTGTTCGCCGGCATCGGCGAAGCACCGGCCGTCGCGCTGCAAACCTTTGGTGTTCTGCGCCAGCGGCGCATGACCTGCCTGCCTTCGGCCAGTCATCAGCTCTCGGGCTGCAACTTCGTCGATCAACCGGTGGTGGTCGATGGCAACTGCGTCACCGCCCAGGGTTCAGGCGCTGCATTGGCGTTTGCCCTGACCCTGGTGGAGCAACTTTGCGGCAAAGCTACGCGTGCGACGGTGGCAGGGGAGTTGTTGGTTTAGTTGATCAGACCTTGGCCTCTTCGGCCGGCACATGCATGCGATCGCGATTGGCCAGGGTCGGGAACAGTTTGATCCAGGTCCCGGTCACCACCAGTGTGCCGATGCCGCCCATGACCACCGCCGGTACGGTGCCGAACCAATGGGCGGTCAGGCCGGATTCGAATTCGCCCAACTGGTTTGAAGCGCCGATGAACAGGCCGTTCACCGCACTGACCCGTCCACGCATTTCGTCCGGCGTTTCCAGTTGCACGAACGAGGCGCGGATCACCATGCTGATCATGTCGGCCGCACCCAATACCACCAGCACGGCCAGCGAGAACCAGAACGAGGTCGACAGGCCGAAGGCAATCGTCGCTACGCCGAACACACCCACGGCGGTGAACATCACCCGCCCGACATTGCGCTCCACGGCAAACCGCGCGAGGAACAGCGACATCAACAGCGCCCCCACGGCCGGCGCCGAGCGCAGCAGGCCCAGCCCCCACGGGCCGGTCAGCAGAATGTCCTTGGCGAACACCGGCAGCAACGCCGTTGCACCGCCCAGCAACACCGCGAACAAATCCAGGGAGATCGCCCCGAGAATGTCCGGCCGACTGCGAATGAAACGAATGCCCGCCAGTAGTGAGTCGAGAGTGGCCTTGCCTTTGTTCAACGGTGTTTGCCGCGCAGGCAGGTTGAGCATCAGCGAGCAGGCGATGATGTACAGGATCACCGTGGGGCCGTAGACCCAGACACTGCCGAAGGCGTAGAGCAAACCGCCAAGGGCCGGGGCGACGATGGTTGCCGATTGCTGGGCCGACTGCGCGGCGGCCACGGCCCGTGGAAACAGTCCGCTGGGCACGATGCTTGGGAGCAAGGCCTGGGTGGTCGGCATCTCGAAGGAACGGGCCGCACCGAGCAGGAAGGCGAGGATGAAGATCATCTCGCGAGTGACATGATCGGTGGCGCTGCCAATGGCCAGCGACAGGGCAATCAGTGCTTGCAGGGACTGGCAGATAGCCGCGACCTTGCGCCGGTCGTAGCGGTCGGCGACATGCCCGGTGTGCAGCATGAACAGTACCCGCGGGGCGAACTCCACCAACCCGACCAGGCCCAGGTCGAGCACGTTGCCGGTCAGTTGGTAGAGGTTCCAGCCAATGGCCACGGTGAGCATCTGAAAGCCGCTGGCGGTAAACACCCGCGCCAGCCAGAACGCAAGGAAAGGGCGGTGGTGGCGTAACAGCAAGGGCTCTTGGCTGGGCATCTGCGGGAAAATCTGGAGGAGAAGGAAGCGCGAGATTATCACCAACCTGTAACAGAAAGTTGCCATGAAAGAAAATTTAGTTAGCTAGGTACCGATCGGGACTCGTATCCCTGCAGGCCTGCGCGGCATGTATGAGGCAACTTGTCACGCGGCAAAAGACCACGCGGTTCATCCCCAAAAATGGGACTACTCTTTCATCGTTGCTTGATCCAGATCAAAACCCTTACAGGGGAATTGATCCGGCGGCCGCAAGGCCAGACTCCCTGCGTTGTGATGCGTAGAAAAAAAGAACAAACAGCGATTCGCCACACTCCATATCCGTGGGGGCCGTGGGTGCAGGCTTTAAGCCCGCAGCCGTACTACCTGACAGAGGAAGACTTATGTTCGGTTTAGAGGCACTTGATCTCGCCCGAATTCAGTTCGCGTTCACCATCTCGTTTCACATCCTGTTTCCGGCCATCACCATCGGCCTGGCGAGTTACCTGGCGGTACTCGAGGGCTTGTGGCTTAAAACCCATAACGACACCTATCGTGACCTCTACCATTTCTGGTCGAAGATCTTTGCCGTCAACTTCGGCATGGGGGTGGTCTCCGGGCTGGTCATGGCCTATCAGTTCGGGACGAACTGGAGCCGATTCTCGGACTTCGCCGGGGCGGTCACGGGCCCATTGCTGACGTACGAAGTGCTCACGGCATTCTTCCTCGAAGCCGGGTTCCTGGGCGTCATGCTGTTCGGCTGGAACAAGGTCGGTCGCGGACTGCACTTCTTCGCCACGGTCATGGTGGCCATCGGCACGCTGATTTCGACATTCTGGATCCTCGCGTCCAACAGCTGGATGCAAACACCGCAAGGCTTTGAAATCATCAACGGTCAGGTGATTCCAACCGACTGGCTGGCCGTGATCTTCAACCCTTCGTTCCCCTATCGCTTGATGCACATGGCCACGGCGGCGTTTGTTGCCACGGCATTCTTCGTCGGCTCCTCGGCGGCCTGGCATTTGCTGCGCGGTAAAGACAACCCGGCGATCCGCACTATGCTCTCGATGGCAATGTGGATGGCGTTGATCGTGGCGCCGATCCAGGCCGTCATCGGGGATTTCCACGGCCTCAATACACTTGAGCATCAGCCAGCGAAAATCGCCGCGATTGAGGGTCATTGGGAAAACAAAGGTGACGAAGCGACGCCGCTGATCCTGTTCGGCTGGCCGGACATGAAGGAAGAGAGGACCAAATTCGCTGTCGAGATCCCGTATCTGGGCAGCCTGATCCTGACTCACTCGTTGGACAAACAGGTGCCGGCGCTCAAGGAGTTCCCGCCTGAAGACCGGCCGAATTCGACCATCGTGTTCTGGTCGTTCCGGATCATGGTCGGTCTCGGGTTCCTGATGATCTTCACCGGTTTGTGGAGCCTGTGGCTGCGCAAGCGCGACAAGCTGTATACCTCGCGGCCGTTCCTGTACCTGGCGTTGTGGATGGGGCCGTCTGGCCTGATCGCGATTCTTGCGGGTTGGTTCACTACTGAAATCGGTCGTCAGCCATGGGTGGTCTACGGCCTGATGCGCACGGCGGATGCATCCTCCAACCACAGCTTCATGCAGATGAGCATCACCCTGATCCTGTTCGTCGTGGTGTATTTCGCACTGTTCGGTGCCGGCCTGGGCTACATGATGCGCCTGGTGCGCAAAGGGCCGAAGATCGACGAAGGCAAGGAAACCAACGACGGTGGCCCCGGCCAGAAACGCACGCCGGCCCGGCCGTTGTCTGCTGCCGACGACGAGCACGCCGATGCCGACCACACCGTGACGAAGGAGATTTGAATCATGGGTATTGATCTTCCGCTGATCTGGGCCGTGATCATCATCTTCGGCATCATGATGTACGTGGTCATGGATGGTTTCGATCTGGGGATCGGCATTCTCTTCCCGTTCATCCCCGGAAAAACCGATCGCGATGTGATGATGAACACCGTCGCCCCGGTCTGGGACGGCAACGAAACCTGGCTGGTACTGGGTGGTGCGGCATTGTTCGGGGCGTTCCCACTGGCCTATTCGGTGGTGCTCTCGGCGCTGTACCTGCCGTTGATCTTTATGCTGATCGGGCTGATCTTTCGCGGTGTGGCGTTTGAGTTCCGCTTCAAGGCCAAGGACGACAAGCGTCACTTGTGGGACAAAGCATTCATCGGTGGTTCGATTGCTGCAACGTTCTTCCAGGGCGTTGCGTTGGGCGCATTCATTGATGGCTTGCCGGTGGTCAATCGGCAGTTCGCTGGCGGTTCACTGGACTGGCTGACACCGTTCACCCTGTTCTGTGGTGCGGCGCTGGTGGTGGCTTATGCGTTGCTCGGTTGCACCTGGTTGATCATGAAAACCGAAGGCAAGTTGCAGGAACAGATGCATGACCTGGCGCGGCCCTTGGCGTTCGTGTTGTTGGCGGTGATCGGCATTGTCAGCATCTGGACTCCGCTGGCCCACGCCGAAATTGCCGCGCGCTGGTTCACCTTGCCGAACCTGTTCTGGTTCCTGCCGGTGCCGATTCTGGTGCTGGTCACCCTGTACGGCCTGATCCGCGCGGTGGCGCGCAATGCGCACTACACGCCGTTCCTGCTGACGCTGGTGCTGATCTTCCTCGGCTACAGCGGCTTGGGAATCAGCCTGTGGCCGAACATCGTGCCGCCGTCGATCTCGATCTGGGACGCCGCCGCACCGCCGCAAAGTCAGGGCTTCATGCTGGTTGGCACGTTGTTCATCATCCCGTTCATCCTGGGCTACACCTTCTGGAGCTATTACGTGTTCCGCGGCAAGGTCACCCATGAAGACGGTTACCACTAGGCCCTGCTCGCGATGGCGTCTTTGCAGACGCCATCAACCTTTAACGGAGAATTGAGTCATGCCTGGCAAACATTCCCTGCACGACATCGAAGAAGCCGAAAAAAAGCCGCTATGGCAGCGGCTCGGCTGGTTGGCCCTGATCTGGATTGGCAGCGTCGGTGCACTGTTCATTGTGGCCAGCCTGATGCGGATGTTCATGAACGCCGCCGGTCTGACCACACACTGAGAACCGATCATCCCATCTCGCTGCCTCACGGCACGGATTTACGACCCTCCTGATGGAGGGTTTTTTTGACCGTTACTTACGAGCCTTGAGAATCACGAACTTCGGTGTGGCCGCCACTTGTTCGACTCCACGGAACAACCGCGCCAGTTTGCTGTGATAACCCAAGTGACGGTTGCCAACGATGTACAGCGCACCCCCCACCACCAGCGCTTCCCGGGCTTGCTGGAACATCCGCCAGGCCAGGAAGTCACCGACGACCTGTTGCTGGTGAAACGGTGGATTGCACAGCACCACGTCCAGCGATTGGGGTTCCTGTCCGGCCAGGCCATCACCGGCGCGCACGATGACATCGCGCTCACCCAACGTGGCGTGCCAATTCTCGGCGGCCGATTGCACCGCCATGAACGACTCGTCCACCAGCGTGTAATGGGCCTCGGGGTTTTGCAGGGCACTGGCGATGGCCAGCACGCCGTTGCCACAGCCGAGGTCGGCAACCCGCGCAGTGCCAAGGTTCTTCGGCAGGTGCGGGAGAAACGCCCGGGTGCCGATGTCCAGGCCTTCGCGGCAGAACACGTTGGCGTGGTTGAGCAATTCGATGGCCGGTTCGTCGAGACGATAGCGCGTCGGGTAGGGCGATGTGAGCGGCGCTTTGGCTTCAACCGTGGCAATCAGCAAACGGGCTTTCTTCACCGCCAGCGACGCCTGGACCGGGCCGATGTAACGCTCCAGCAAATCACCCGCCGCGCGGGGTAAATACTTGATCATCGCGCCTGCGACCACCTGAGCGCCGGGTGCTAGCTGGTCTTGCAGGCGGATCAGTTGCTCTTCCAGCAGCGCCAGGGTCTTCGGCACTCGGATCAGCACCCGGTCGAATGGCCCGGTGACTGCTTCGCTGGCTGGCACAGGCTGCACCGTATCAAACGGCTGGCCATTACGCGCAAGGTTCTTTTCCAAGCCTTGAAACGCGAGGAACGAATCGCCGCTGCTGGTCACGTTGACCTTGCCGACCAGACTGGCGGCCAATGCACCAAAACTGTCGTTGAGCACCAGAACCCGTGTCCCGGTCGAGGGTTGCTGTTCAGCCAGGTGGTTGAGCAGGTACTCGTCCGCCGCATCGAAGGCTTGCAGCGGTTCGTTCTGCTGTTCGGGCTGGCGGATCAGGTCGAGGCTGGCGAAAGGCGTTTCGAGCAAAGGCATGGGGCGGGGCTCTGGGTAATCAACGGGTATCCCGCGCCCAGGGGCTTCTTGGCGGGCGGGACCGACCGAGTGGACTGCGTCGTGAGAATTTCACACGTCATCACTCAGGTTGGGACCGCGAATGGTACGTTTTTTTGTGTCGGATTGCCCGCAGGTTTTCGCTTCAACGCATCGCATTGCTAGTGAAATAGCCTGCCTTGACGGCGGCAATGACGGCGGAAATCTTGTTGTTGACCCCGAGTTTGCGAATGGCTTCCTGAACATGGAAATTGATGGTGCGTGCGCTGAGATTGAGAATTCTGGCGCTTTCATAAGCAGTCTTGCCATCCGCCGCCAGTTTCAGTACATCGATTTCCCGTGGCGTTAAATGTGGTGTAGACGGATTTGCAGGTGCCTTGGGCATCGTCTGGGCAATCAATTTATGCAGGTGGCGCCCAATAAATACAGAAAAACCGAGGTTTTCATACAGCTCCCACGCACTGATCGGGCAATGGGTTCTGGCGAGACTCAATATGCTGCACAGACCACTGTCCTCGTCATGGACGGCCTGTGACCAGCCATGCTGCAAGCCCTGTTCCTCCAGGGCATCCCATATCCAGGGTGTGTTGCTGAAGAGCTCTTCACTCCATAGAACAGGCAGCATGGATTGATTGCAATGCGCCACTACTGGATCTATTGCGCATAGCTTCTTTCGTTCATATTCGGCATTCCAGTCTTTGGGATAATTGTTGAAGCGTACCGTATGAAAATGCTCATTTTTTGTTGGGCAACTAGTTGAGAATGCAAAAAATTTGAATCCGATGTTTTTTGCAAAGCTCAGCGAGATCCGGTAGGCGCTCTCAATTTCCGTTGTGCTGGACAGTTGTATGAGTTGTAGTTCCTTCCACCTTTCCATCATCGGCTCCAGTTGTAAGTTTATTGCATTGTATGGGCGTTTGGATCCAATCAGATCAGCGCGAATTGGAGTGTAGGATGATTCTTACATTGCGTTGAGATTTTTTTGCTTTGCTGAACTGTTTTTAAACAGGTCTATGGTTCTATAACTTTGCCATAAGGGAATAGTTAAAGTTGTATGTTGGTATTAATGTAATTTTCTCCTTAAAGTTAACCAGGCGGTTAATGGTGGTGAGGGTTATTTACAAATGAGAATACGAGCGCCTGCTTAATGACACTACAAATCACCGGTGTTTCTGCTGCTCGCTTTGCGAGACACTGGGGCCATCCGTTGAATGGAGCGCCCCATGAGTGCCAGTGAAGAGAAATTTACTCGCCAGACTTTGCTCGATGTCCAGCCGTTGACCCCGAACCTGTTCACCCTGCGGGCTTCGAGAGATCCCGGGTTCCGCTTCCGCGCAGGTCAATTCGCCCGGCTGGGCGTGACAAAGGCTGATGGCAGTACGGTTTGGCGCGCCTATTCCATGGTGTCGTCACCCTTTGACGAGTTTCTCGAGTTCTTTTCCATTGTGGTTCCTGAAGGCGAGTTCACCAGCGAATTGAGCCGACTGGGCGTCGGTGACACGCTGCTGGTCGACCGCCAGGCCTTTGGTTATCTGACGCTCGACCGTTTTGTCGACGGGCGCGATCTGTGGTTGTTATCCACGGGCACCGGCATTGCGCCGTTTCTGTCGATCCTGCAAGACTTCGAAGTGTGGGAGAAATTCGAGCGGATTATCCTGGTCTACAGCGTGCGCGAATCCCGGGAACTGGCGTATCAGGAACTGATTGCCGGGCTGGCGCAGCGTGAATACCTGGCGGAATACGCGCACAAGCTGCAACTGATCAACACGGTCACTCGCGAGCAGCATCCCGGCGCCCTTAACGGGCGGATTACCACGCTCATCGAAAACGGCGAACTGGAGCGCGCAGCCGGAGTGGCGCTGACGCCTGAGCATTCGCGGGTGATGTTGTGCGGAAACCCACAGATGATCGATGACACGCGCAAGTTGCTTAAACAGCGCGACATGCACTTGAGCCTCAGCCGGCGACCCGGGCAGGTGGCCGTGGAGAATTTCTGGTAAACAAAAACGGCGCCCTGCAGGCGCCGTTCTTCTACCGCTTATACATTCAAGGCCGATTGTTCTGGGCCTTGAGCAAGTCGCGAATCTCACCAAGCAACTCTTCTTCCTTGGTCGGAACTGGCGGCAGGGTAGGGGCCACGGCTTCTTCGCGCTTCAGGCGGTTGATGGCTTTGACGCCCATGAAGATCGCGAAGGCAACGATGACAAAGTCGATCAGGGTCTGGATAAATTTACCGTACGCCAGGACCACCGCCGGAACGTCGCCCTGGGCGGCCTTGAGCGTAATGGCCAGGTCACTGAAGTCCACCCCGCCGATCAGCAGCCCGATAGGGGGCATGATCAGATCGCCGACAAACGACGAAACGATCTTGCCGAAAGCGGCGCCGATGATGATACCGACGGCCATGTCGATCACATTGCCTTTGACCGCGAAGGCCTTGAACTCGTTTAACACGCCCATAGGTTATTTCCTTGTTACAGATGAGGTTGGTGAACGCAGTGTAAATCAGCAAGGTGCATCCTGCCCGAAACAACTGCTTACGTTGCTTGCCTGCAATCGACCGGACCAGCGCTGAAAAGTTTAGATGCCTTCCTCTCTTTCAGGCGGTGCAACCGCTCTGGTACGGCCGTTTCGATGGCCTTGAGCCGAATCGATACGTCTCTGGTACTCGCCTGAATGGGCGCTCGCGGTTTTGCTAGTGTCCAACATTGCGGATTCAGTTTCGGTTTGAAAATTCCAGTCGCGTCTTTTGTTGTATGACTAGTTGAGTGCTCGGGTAAATAGTCTGATGGCATTTCTATGGCCGTGAATACTTGTACGGCGTATTTTTATGCTTTCAGTTTTTGTACAGATTTTCTTTCGGGTTTATTGGGTTTGATAAGTGCGGAGTACAGAAAAATCTTTGACAAAATTTAGTTTTCTTTATATTACGAGTGTAGTGCAATAATTTGAAACATGGGCTCGCGATGAATTATGAAGTGCCCTAAGGCTATTTGTTCGCGTTAAAGCGTTAGTTGCTTCAGGCGCACCTTGTGTTGTGGTGTCGACATAAGTTTCGGCACGCCACTGGACAACCGTGACGTACTGAACCGGCTCACCTGAGCTATCATCGCGATTTTTGCCGGGAGTTCAGATGGCCAAGGCCAAGCGCATGTACGGCTGCACCGAGTGCGGCTCAACCTTCCCGAAGTGGGCCGGCCAGTGCGGCGAATGCGGCGCTTGGAACACGCTGACTGAGACCATGGTGGAAAGCGGCGGGGCGGCGGCGCCTAGCGGGCGTACTGGTTGGACCGGTCAGCAGGCGCAGATCAAAACCCTGGCCGAAGTCAGCGTCGAAGAGATTCCTCGTTTCTCCACGGCCTCCAGCGAGCTGGACCGGGTACTGGGCGGTGGCCTTGTCGACGGTTCGGTAGTGCTGATCGGCGGTGATCCCGGCATCGGCAAATCGACCATTCTGTTGCAAACCTTGTGCAACCTCGCCAAAAGCATGCCGGCGTTGTACGTCACCGGGGAAGAGTCCCAGCAACAAGTGGCCATGCGTGCCCGCCGTTTGGGCTTGCCGCAGGACCAGTTGCGGGTCATGACCGAAACCTGCATCGAAACCATCATCGCCACGGCCCGCCAGGAAAAGCCCAAGGTCATGGTGATCGATTCGATCCAGACGATTTTCACCGAGCAGCTGCAATCGGCGCCGGGCGGCGTGTCTCAGGTGCGTGAAAGCGCGGCGTTGCTGGTGCGTTATGCCAAGCAGAGCGGCACGGCGATTTTCCTGGTCGGTCACGTCACCAAGGAAGGCGCGCTGGCCGGTCCACGCGTGCTGGAGCACATGGTTGATACGGTTCTGTATTTCGAAGGTGAGTCCGACGGCCGTCTGCGGTTGCTGCGCGCGGTGAAGAACCGTTTCGGTGCAGTCAACGAGCTGGGCGTATTCGGCATGACCGACAAGGGCCTGAAAGAAGTCTCCAACCCCTCGGCGATCTTTCTGACCCGTGCGCAGGAAGAAGTCCCGGGCAGCGTGGTCATGGCAACGTGGGAAGGCACCCGGCCGATGTTGGTGGAAGTCCAGGCGCTGGTGGATGACAGCCATTTGGCCAACCCTCGGCGCGTAACCCTGGGGCTGGATCAGAACCGGTTGGCGATGTTGCTGGCGGTGCTGCACCGTCATGGCGGCATTCCGACCCACGATCAGGACGTGTTCCTCAATGTGGTCGGCGGCGTGAAGGTACTTGAAACGGCTTCCGACCTGGCGTTGATGGCGGCAGTAATGTCCAGTTTGCGCAACCGGCCGTTGCCCCATGATTTGCTGGTGTTCGGTGAGGTGGGCCTGTCCGGTGAAGTACGCCCGGTGCCCAGCGGTCAGGAGCGCCTCAAGGAAGCGGCCAAGCACGGTTTCAAACGAGCCATCGTGCCGAAGGGCAATGCGCCGAAGGAATCGCCGCCGGGATTGCAGATCATTGCCGTGACACGTCTGGAACAGGCGCTCGACGCTTTGTTCGAATAGTCTCGAGGTCAACACAAAACCTGTAGGAGCGTGCCTGCTCGCTCCTGCATGGGTTTGATAGTGGGGCATTAAACCTCGATCAATGCCCCCAACTCCCGCTCCAGCGCTTGCGGATCACCCAGGTTCAGCTCGATCAGTCGCCGCAGACGCTGAATCGACTCCAGGCTGATATGGCGGCAGACAAACCCTAACTGGCCGTTTTCTTCATGGGCCAGTTGCACATCCATCTCGATATCGACGTCTTCACTCAGATGAATGTCGACGAAAAAATCCTGCTTGCCATCACCCAGCCACGGCTCGGGGCGCTCGATCAATAGCCCTTTGAGCGACAGGTCGATCAGCTTCACCGGCCAGATGAACTGCCCCTGGCTCAGCTCGGTTCGGGCATCGAACGCAATACGTTTGAAGCGACGGCGATTGGCGGGGTGCTCGCTCATGGCGCAATCCTCTGGGTGTTCGCTGACTATAGACCCGCGTTGTCGGAACCTGCCAGCCAGGACAGGGCTCTAGACCAACGTTGGGGTATGGCCTTTACCGTCAGGAGAGCTAAACTCGGTGTGGCTGTCTTTCTTGTCCACTCTGGCTGGAATATTAAAATGAAAAATAATAATAGCCCGCTACGCCATCTACCCTGGCTGGTGCTGGCAATCGTAGGGGCGTGCGCCCTGGGTGTAGTGGCACTGCGCCGAGGTGAGGCAATCAATGCCTTGTGGATTGTGGTCGCTGCCGTGGCCATTTATCTGGTTGCGTACCGTTACTACAGTCTGTTCATCGCTAACAATGTGATGCAGCTTGACCCGCGACGGGCCACCCCCGCCGTACTCAACAACGATGGTCTGGACTATGTGCCGACCAACAAACACATCCTCTTCGGTCACCACTTCGCGGCCATCGCCGGCGCGGGGCCACTGGTCGGTCCGGTATTGGCGGCGCAGATGGGGTATCTGCCCGGTACGCTCTGGCTGATCGCTGGCGTGGTGCTGGCGGGTGCCGTTCAGGACTTCATGGTCCTGTTCATGTCCACCCGCCGCAACGGTCGTTCCCTGGGCGACATGGTTCGCGAAGAAATGGGCCGCATTCCCGGCACCATCGCGCTGTTCGGTTGCTTCCTGATCATGATCATCATCCTCGCGGTGCTGGCGCTGATCGTAGTCAAAGCCTTGGCCGAGAGCCCGTGGGGTATTTTCACGGTGATGGCGACCATCCCGATCGCGATGTTCATGGGCATCTACATGCGCTACATCCGCCCGGGTCGCATTGGTGAGATCTCGGTGATCGGCGTGTTGTTGTTGCTCGGTTCAATCTGGCTCGGTGGGCAGATTGCCGCTGACCCGGTCTGGGCCAAGGCCTTCAGCTTCACCGGTATCCAGATTACCTGGATGCTGATCGGTTACGGTTTTGTGGCGGCAGTGTTGCCGGTGTGGCTGATACTGGCGCCGCGTGACTACCTGTCGACCTTCCTGAAAATCGGCACTATTGTCGCCTTGGCCATCGGCATCCTGGTGACCATGCCTGAGCTGAAAATGCCGGCGCTGACCCAATTCGTCGACGGCACTGGTCCGGTGTGGAAGGGCGGTCTGTTCCCGTTCCTGTTCATCACCATTGCCTGTGGTGCGGTGTCGGGTTTCCACGCGCTGATTTCCTCCGGCACCACGCCGAAGCTGCTGGATAACGAGGTCAACGCCCGTTACATCGGCTACGGCGGCATGCTCATGGAGTCCTTCGTGGCGATCATGGCCATGGTTGCCGCTTCGGTGATCGAGCCTGGCGTGTACTTCGCCATGAACAGCCCGGCAGCGGTAGTCGGCGGTGACGTGGTGGCGGTGGCAACGGCGGTCAGCAACTGGGGCTTTGCGATTACCCCGGAAGCGCTGCAAGCGGTTGCCCATGACATCGGTGAAACCACCATCCTCGCCCGTGCCGGTGGTGCGCCGACCTTGGCGGTCGGTATCGCGCAGATCCTGCACAGTGTGCTGCCGGGTGAAAACACCATGGCGTTCTGGTACCACTTTGCGATCCTCTTCGAAGCACTGTTCATTCTGACTGCTGTGGACGCCGGTACCCGTGCTGGTCGCTTCATGCTGCAGGACCTGTTGGGCTCCTTCGTGCCGGCGCTGAAACGCACCGAATCCTGGACCGCCAACCTGATCGCCACCGCCGGTTGTGTGGCGATGTGGGGCTGGTTGCTGTATCAGGGCGTGATCGATCCGCTGGGTGGCATCAACACCTTGTGGCCGCTGTTCGGTATCTCCAACCAGATGCTGGCCGGTATTGCGTTGATGCTCGGCACTGTCGTGCTGATCAAAATGAAACGTCAACGCTACATCTGGGTGACTTTGTTGCCTGCCGTGTGGCTGTTGATCTGCACAACCACTGCCGGCTTCATCAAGCTGTTCGACGCCAACCCGGCGATCGGCTTCCTGTCGCTGGCCAAGAAATACAGCGATGCCCTGGCCAACGGCCAGATCCTCGCCCCGGCCAAGGACGTCACGCAGATGCAGCACGTGATCTTCAACGCCTACACCAACGCAACGCTGACCGCGCTGTTCCTGTTCGTGGTGTTCAGCATCCTGTTCTATGCACTCAAGGTCGGCATTGCCTCCTGGGGTAAAAAAGAACGTACGGATAAAGAATCGCCATTCCAGGCGTTGCCGGATGCGTAACTTGAGGATTGCAGCATGTTCAATGACCTGAGTCGCCTCGGTAAATACCTCGGTCAGGCCGCGCGCCTGATGGTCGGCATGCCCGACTACGACAACTACGTCGAGCATATGCAAACCAAACACCCGGACAAACCGGTGATGAGCTACGAGATGTTCTTCCGCGAACGTCAGGAAGCCCGTTACGGTGGCAAGGGTGGGCCGAAGTGCTGTTGATCCGGATTGCGGGTTAACAGCAAAACCTGTGGGAGCGAGCCTGCTCGCGATGGCGGACTATCAGTCAACAGTGATGTTGAATGTTGAGCCGCTTTCGCGAGCAAGCTCGCTCCCACATTTTTTTGTGTTGTTTTTTCAGTTGTGTGTAACAGGAGATAAATTTTGTCCTCTCCCATCCCCGTCACCATCCTCAGTGGCTTCCTCGGCGCCGGCAAAACCACTCTGCTGCGCCACCTGCTCAAAGCCGAGCACGGCCTGAAAATCGCCGTGATCGAGAACGAATTCAGCGACGCCGGCATCGACACCCAGCTGCTAGGTGACGAGCCGGTTCAAGTGATGACGCTGTCCAACGGCTGCGTCTGCTGCACCATTCACACCGACCTGACCAAAGCCCTGTACCTGCTGCTCGAACGCCTGGACAGTGGCGACATCACCTTCGACCGTCTGGTGATTGAATGCACTGGCCTGGCCGATCCGGCGCCGGTCGCGCAAACCTTCTTCATCGACGAAGAGTTGCGTGAGCGCTATATCCTCGACGGCATCATCACGCTGGTCGACGCGGCGCACGCCGAGACTCACCTGACCCAAACCATTGCCCAGGCGCAGATCGGTTTCGCCGACCGCTTGCTGGTGAGCAAGCGCGATCTGGTGGACGAGCCGACATTCACGGCGTTGAGCGAGCGCCTGACTCGGATCAATCGGCGCGCACCGATCCGCGTGGTCGACCACGGCCAGATTGATCTGGCCGAGCTGCTCGACGTCCGTGGTTTCAATCTCAATGCGGACCTCGGCGGCGGCGTCAGTTTGCGCCCGGTGAGCCAGGCCCCGTCGATTGATCGCATTTCCAGCCTGGTGCTGCGCACTGACAAGCCGCTGGATATCGACAAGCTCAGCGAGTTCATGAACGAACTGCTGGAGGAGCATGGCAAGCAACTGCTGCGCTACAAAGGTGTACTGAACATCCACGGCGAACCGCGGCGCATGGTGTTTCAGGGCGTGCTGAAGCTTTACGGTTTCGATTGGGATACGGAGTGGGAAGAGGGTGAAGCACGCGAGAGCGTGATCGTGTTCATTGCCGATGATTTGCCGGAAGAGAAGATTCGTGAGGGTTTTTCCAAGGTCGCGGTAGATTGAAAGTGTTAGATTTTAAGAAGAGGACAGCTCACCAAAGTTCAAAGTTGTGAGCGTCTTGAGTTAGTCGGAAATATTTGAACATTAGCCGCCGAGCGTGCTCTCGGTGGTTTTCGGCTGTCATATAGGGTTAAGTTTTACCGCGTGTTATAAATTGCGACTTTTTTTGTCTCCGGTGTCGGTGGTTTGTGGGTGTTTGTCAGGCACTATTAAATTATTTGGTAATATTAAGTCTGGAATTTTTGGAGGTTGTTTTTCTGTCTGGTGTTAACGTTGATTGGTGCTGAACTTGGCACTTATTAATTGAAGGCTGGAGATTGATATGAAAGATAAAATTTTGGCAATGTGTGGGGACTTTGATAGCGAGTTTGCAGCCTATGTGAATGAAGCTATTGTCAAAGTTGCTGGCGTTGAGGTCATGTCTTCCAGCACAATCAGTTGCGATAGTCTTGGTTGCACGAGAGTCGGTTCACCTTGCTAAGTTGTCAGTAATTTGTGGCGAGTCATTGACTCGCCATACTGCATTTTGGGGGGGTAAATCATGTTGGCCAATGTTTTAACGTTTCAAGAGCGCGAGGCGGCGAATGTCGGCAACGCGGTGGATCTGGACGCACTGCAAAAAATAATAGACTCGTTGCATAAAAATGATTCTGCTGTTGAGCGCTACTTTGGAGTGGGACGACAGGAGTTCGTTGAGAAAGTAGAGTCGCACAGTGTGCCCGCTGAGTCGTTTCAACACCCTTCGATAGAATACTTGAAAGAAAAAATTCGAGTCATTGGGTCTTTGGGTCGTGAACGCCTGTCGAATGTTGATGGGCAATGTGATTTTGAAGGGTTTTACAGAGCATTTTATTGTTATTTCAAAAAGGTGTTTGAGTATGATCCGCTCTACGCTGCAATAGATGATTTTGTAAATGCCGAATCTTTGTTGTTGAGTGTCAAAGGTTACGTAGTGTCAACTGTTGAACGTCTGTCGCAGAGAACGTTGGTCCATTGTCTTAATACGCGGATATCCGAAGGTGCGGATAATAATCTGGAAGCCTTCAACCATTTTTTGAATCATCAGGCAATTGACTCTGTTTTAGAGTCTTATCCGGTATTGACCTCGCTACTGATCCAGCAAATGGAAAATTCAGTGGCATACCTCTACAAGGTCATTTTTCATTTTGCTGAAGATGCTGAAGTACTCGCAAAGGCGTTTGCACTGACAGAGCGGCGAATCGATTCGATTGACCTTGGGTTGGGAGATCCTCACGCCAATGGCGAAACGGTCTGCGCTGTGCAGGTAGCTGACAGGTGCATGATCTACAAGCCCAGAAGCAACATGGAAGCGCAGTTTTACAATTCATTGCTCGCACTTTTGCATCAGCGGTCGGGAGATGGGTGTTTTTCGGTCTTCGCGCCAAAACTTGTGTGCAGAGCAAATCATTGCTGGATTGAAAAGATCGAGAACCTGTCCTGTGAGAGCGAGCATGAACTGGCACTTTTCTACCGCAGAATGGGGGCGCAGATCGCGGTCATTCACGCCCTGAACGGTATTGATTTTCACTGTGAAAACATCATTGCATGCGGGAGTAATCCCGTCATGATTGACCTGGAATGTTTATTTACGGCCTCATTGATCGATCTGAAATTCGATCGCCCCGGAGCCAGCGCGTTACTTCGCATACTCAAGTCAAACAGCCAATCCGTATTTGCCACTGGCTTCGTTCCTCATTCATCAGATTCCGAACGTGACCACAGTGGCCTGAGCAGTGAGAGACGATTTACCTCTAGTGTCAGGTGCCTGATTCTTGAAGAAGGTTTCTATTATCTGAAGCGGATCAAGGTCGATAGTACAACGGTGTTTAGACATCTTCCGTGTTTCGATGGAGAGTACTATTCACTGGGTAACTATCAAAGCGCCTTCCTTGAAGGTTTCGAGTTTGCCTACGATGAGGTGATGCGCAACCGAGGGGTAATACTCGAATTGATCGAGCAGAATGCGGGTCAATTGAAAAGTCGAGTGTTGATCAAAAACACCCAGCGCTATTCACGCTTCATTGAGTTGACCCTGCATCCGCGCTTTATGCAGTGCATGCTACAGCGCCAAATATTATTGGCAACAGTGTGGGCGGAGCTCGGCGAGTCACTCATCGCTAAAAACATTCCCGGCCATGAGTTAATCGATCTGGAGAAGGCGAACATTCCAAGTTTCACAGTTCCTGTCGACTCAAATTGTCTTTTCAGTACCCATGGTTCTATCGTAGCGGAGCTCGAAATCGAGAGCCCTCTCGAAAACTGTCGAAAAAAGCTGAATGATTTGTCCCCCAAGGACAAAGCATTCCAAAGATTTATTTTGAGTGCATGCCTGTTCCCTTTGGATAATCAAGCCATGCTCTTGAACGGGCGGCATATCTATAAAGGAGTGCCGAGCATGAGCAGAAGTCACTACCTCAAGGGGGCGACGAAGATTGCTGCTGTCATCGAGCGGTTGGGCGTCACTGGCAAGGAGGGTGATATCGGATGGCCGTTCTTGAACTCCTATTTGGAGTCAGGGCGTAACTTTATTTCGCCAATGGGGAATAGCCTTTACAACGGAATGGGTGGACTTGCTGTTTTCTTTATGAGCTTATACCGAGTCAGCGGCCGGTTAGAGCATTTGGCTAGAGCCAACCAAATTGTCGACTCGATGAACAGGAACCATGAGCATTTTGAGAGTGACGTGGCGGTCAGCGCCTACTTTGGATTGGCGTCCTATATTTACGTTCTGGTAAACCATCAAATGACTACAGGCCAGGACATTTATCGCCCGATCATTGATGAATTACTGCTCAAGCTCAACGAATTTCGAGGCACGGATAACGAGATCGACTTCCTCCATGGCGGGTGCGGAACCGTCACGTTGTTGGTTAATCTCTATCAGCTTCAGAGGTGGGACAGCTTGATCCCACTTATCGAAAAGTTCTCAGCGGCCATACAGGCAGAACTGGTGAATGAAGAGGCAAGGTTTGCGCGTAAGACCTGCCGGACACCCCTGCTCACAGGGTTTTCCCATGGCATCTCCGGCATACTCCAAGCGCTTTGCAAGGTTTACGAAGTGACAGGGGACCCCGCGTTGGTTGCGCTGATTACCGACTTGCTGGAGGACGAAAATCGACAGAAAGACCAAGGCTTATGGCTTGACCTGCGGGTTCCGTCAAAGCCGACTCACATGACCAAGTGGTGCCATGGAAGTGCTGGAATTCTAATCTCCAGATTGCAGTTGAAGAAGGTGCTGTGGGAGGTTTTGAGCGTCGAGTCGAAGGTGATGTTGGAGGGTGATATCAACACCTGCGAAGAAAGTATCTGGAAGCATGGGCTCGGTATGGGGTACAGCTTGTGTCACGGTGATTTTGGCAATTTGATGTGTTTATTGGAGTTGTATCGCAGCACGGATAACGGCGAAGGTGTCGCGAGGTGCATGCAGGCGTTCTCTGAGGTGGCGGATAACTTATTCAATGAACACTTCATGGAGCAGGATAGTGTTCCCGTTCTCGGAATGATGTTGGGGCTGGCGGGCGCCGGCCAGGCATTGCTGTATGCGATCGATTCGACGGTGCCGAATGTCCTTACGCTAGCGTTTATGGGTGCGCCCGCAGCAGCCTTTGTTCAAGATCATTCAGATGTTGAGTCATTAGCAATACCGCTGCATTGACGTCTGTTTTTTCTAAGGCATCCACAATTGCGGCGTGTTGGCATTCATTGCAATTTTCCTGTTTGCCTTCGCCGCATTGTGCGATCGCCAGTGAGGTCAGAGGAACCAGTCTACTGAGAAAATGCGCCAGCGGAGCGTTTCCGGCCATGCTCGCCAGTTGCAGGTGAAACTCGCCGGACAGGCGGATAGATGCTCCGCGGTGCTCACTCTCCAGGCATTGGCGCTGCAGTTCAATCAACTTGCGCAGCGTCTTCAGTTGGCCGAGGCGATGCGGCTGGCAGGCGAGTTGAACCAGCGTGGTTTCAGTCAGCCGACGTGCGTGGAGTATCTGACGTGTTTGTTCCGGGGCGGGCGCGGCAATTTGCGGGCGGTGATTGGGCCGCAAGATAACCACCTGCTGCTGGGACAAGCGAATCAGTACCTGGTGAACGCTGCTGCGGCTCACCCCGAATATTCGCCCCAGGCTGTCTTCGGTGAAGCGACTGCCAGGCAAGAGGCGTTGTTCGAGAATGGTATCGAAGATCCGTGAGTAGAGGTCATCCACTGACGGTTTCGCGAAGTGCTTTCGTGCCAAGGGTTGGGACGAAAGAGTCTGCGGTGAGGCGAAGCTGTTCATGGCCTGTCTCCGGTCTGAAAGGGTTTCAACTGCCGAGGTTGTCATCCGGGATGTTCAACGCGATGCCCATCCGCTGACCTTCCCGCAGAATATGCCGGCGCATTTCGGCGCTGGCCTGGGCGCTGTTCTTGCTGCGGATTGCCCGCACCACCGCTTCGTTCTCTTCGAGGCGCTCAGCCAGGTGCTCCGGGGAGTTGCGCAGCACGTCGGCGCTCTGCTTGAGGGCGTTGCTGGTCTGCTGGACCACGCTTTGGAAAATTGGATTGGATGTCAGCGTGAACAGCTCTTCGTGGAATGCGATGTAGGCATTCACGCCGGCTTCACTATCGTTGGCTTCCAGGGCTTCGCGCATGTCCATCAGCGTCAGGCGCAGTTGCCCGACTTCCTTGCTGCTGATGGATTGCGCCACCAGGCCGACGATGAACGGCTCCAAGGTGTAGCGCAGTTGCAGCACATCTTCCAGACTCGCCGCGGCCACTGCGCTTTCATGCGCCTGGCTATCAGCCAGATGGGCTTCAAGCACCACCACGCCTTTGCCCGGCATCGAGCGCACCAGACCGAGGGTTTCCAGCACGGTGACCGCTTCACGCAGGCTCGGGCGACTGATGCCCAATTGTTCGGCCAGCTCACGTTGCCCCGGCAGCATTTCGCCGGAACGCCACTGGCCACGGGCCAGCGCGGCCCGCAGTTTTTCCACGACTGAATTTACAACGGTCGACGAGGTAATCACTGTTCGCTCCATGAGCATCCGTAACGTTTATTGGCCGTGCCTGCCCGGAGCAGGCACGGCGTTTATTCAAAATTCCTGCTGATGCGCCGGGGCCACCGGTTTGCGCGGCTGGAAGGTATAACCCACCTGGCCGGAAAGTACCTTGTTCGCCCGTTGCACATCGATGTCCTTTTCCCAGCGGGCAATGGCCACGGTCGCTACACAATTGCCGATCAGGTTGGTCAGTGCCCGGCCGATGCCCATGAACCAGTCCACGGCCAGCACCAACACCAGACCCACCACCGGGATCGCCGGGATCGCGGTCAGCGTTGCCGCCAGAATCACCAGCGCCGAGCCGGGAATACCGTGCGCGCCTTTGGAGGTGATCAACGACACCAACAGAATCGTCAGCAGGTCGGTCATCGCCAGTGGTGTGCCGGTGGCATTGGCAATGAACACGATCGCCAGGGTCAGGTAGATCGAGAAACCGTCGAGGTTGAACGAATAACCGGTTGGAATCACCAGTCCGACCGTTGAACTGCCGATGCCCAGATGCTCAAGCTTGCGCATGATTTGTGGCAACACAGCGTCGGACGAAGCCGTGCCCATCACGATCAGCAGTTCTTCGCGCAGGTACTTGAGCAGCGGCCACATCTTCAAGCCGGACAGGCGCATGACCAAGCCCAGTATCAGTGCCACGAAAGCCACACACGTCAGGTAAAACAGGCCGACCAGGCTGCCCAGGTGCTGCAGCGAGTCCAGGCCATACTTGCTGGTGGTGAAGGCGATCGCACCGAACACGCCGATCGGCGCCAGACGCACGATCATGCCCATGATGCGGAAGATGACGTGGCTCAGCTCATTGATCAGCCGCGAAATACCCGACGCCGCTTCGCCTACCAGATTCAGCGCACTGCCGAACAGCACCGAAAACAGTAGGACTTGCAGGATGTTGTTGTCGGCGAAGGCGCCAATGACCGAGGTCGGAATCAGGTCCATCAGGAACTGCGTGGTGGTGTGCATGTGCTGACCGCGCTGGGCGATGTCGCCCATGTCGGCGGCGGAAAGCTGCTCCAGATGAATGTTCGCGCCGCTGCCGATCCCGGTGCTGAAGGCGAACACCAGACCGATCACCAGCGCAATGGTGGTGAGGATTTCAAAGTAGATCACTGATTTCAGGCCGATTCGGCCGACCTTCTTCAGGTCGCCGGCACCGCTGATGCCGCTGACCACGACGCAGAACACAATCAGGCCAATGAGCATTTTGATCAGCTTGATAAAACCGTCACCGAGCGGTTTGAGCTGAGCGGAGTATTCGGGAAGGGTCAGCCCGCAGACGATGCCGAGCACCAGTCCGAGAACCACTTGAAGGAAGATTGAACGCGAGCACCATCTGAGCATGGGAGGAATCCTGGTCGGTGTCCTGGCTGCCGAGCGTTGGGCGCTTGAGCTTCAGGACTTAATTATTGTGGTCTTACCGGTATGTCCAGTGCAGGTGGAGTCTAGGCGCTACTTTTGGATGATCGCAAGTAAAAATTAGAAAAATGGCATGACCGGTCTGACCAGTGGTGCTGGTCTGGTAGGAGTGAGCCTGCTCGCGATGGTTTCAATGGCAATGCGTTGAGCCAGCAAGCACGCGTTATCGTTGACGACCTTCGCGAGCAAGCTCCTGCAGGGGCGTTTCGCGGGCGAAAAAAAACCGGCACAAGTGCCGGCTTTTTTACTGCGGTTTAGCGGGGCTTATTAAGCGCCGTATACCGGCAGCTTCTTGCAGATAGCCTTGACCTTCTCACGAACGGCGTCGATCACGGCTTCGTTGTTCAGGTCGGCCAGGATGTCGCAGATCCAGCCGGCCAGTTCCTTGCACTCTGCTTCCTTGAAGCCGCGAGTGGTCACAGCCGGAGTGCCGAAGCGCAGGCCGGAGGTGACGAACGGGGAGCGTGGGTCGTTTGGCACGGAGTTCTTGTTCACGGTGATGAACGCTTTGCCCAGAGCGGCGTCAGCATCTTTACCGGAGATTTCCTGCTTGATCAGCGACAGCAGGAACAGGTGGTTTTCAGTACCGCCGGACACCACGTCGAAACCGCGCTCGATGAATACGCTGGCCATGGCCTGGGCGTTTTTCACCACTTGTTGCTGGTAAACCTTGAACTCAGGCTGCAGCGCTTCCTTGAAGCAGATCGCTTTAGCGGCGATCACGTGCTCCAGCGGGCCACCCTGGGCGCCCGGGAATACCGCGGAGTTCAGCTTCTTCTCGATGTCGGCGTTGGCGCGAGCCAGGATCAGGCCACCACGTGGACCGCGCAGGGTCTTGTGGGTGGTGGTAGTCACGACGTCAGCGAATGGAACCGGGTTCGGGTAGACGCCAGCGGCGACCAGACCGGCCACGTGGGCCATGTCGACGAACAGGTAAGCGCCAACCTTGTCGGCGATTTCGCGGAAGCGCGGGAAGTCCAGGATCTGCGAGTAGGCAGAGAAACCGGCCACGATCATTTTCGGCTTGTGCTCAACCGCCAGGCGCTCGACTTCGTCGTAGTCGATCAGGCCGTTGGCGTCGATGCCGTACTGGACGGCGTTGTACAGCTTGCCGGAGGACGAAACGCTGGCACCGTGGGTCAGGTGACCACCGTGGGCCAGGCTCATGCCCAGAATGGTGTCTCCGGCCGACAGCAGGGCCAGGTAAACGGCGCTGTTGGCTTGCGAGCCGGCGTGCGGCTGAACGTTGGCGTAATCAGCGCCGAACAATTCTTTTGCACGGTCGATGGCCAGTTGCTCGACCACGTCGACGTACTCGCAACCACCGTAGTAGCGCTTGCCCGGGTAGCCTTCGGCGTACTTGTTGGTCAGTACCGAGCCTTGAGCTTCCATCACCGCAGGGCTGGTGTAGTTTTCCGAAGCGATCAGCTCAATGTGCTCTTCCTGGCGCTGAGCTTCTTGCTCCATGGCGGCAAAGAGATCGGCGTCGTACTTGGCAATAGTCAAATCACGGCTGAACATGGCGGTCCTCAAGGATCGGGGGCAGAAAAGGGGGGCATTCTAACCCAACGGGTTTTGGAAGGCATATGAAACGACATCATGTCGCAGACAAGTGGGCTTCATGACGGGATCAGCGGTGATTGTGCCGGCCTCATCGCCAGCAACCTCACCCCAACAACTCAGTCGAACATGAACAGCGCATCATTGCTGAATTGCACCTCGAACTTGTTCGCCGGCATTGGCCGTCCGAACAGGTAGCCTTGCACCTCGTCACAGCCGTGTTCCCTGAGGAAATCCAGCTGCTCCTGGGTTTCCACGCCTTCGGCGATCACCGCCAGGTTGAGGCTGTGGGCCATGGCGATGATCGCCCGGGCGATCTGCGCATCCTGTTCACCCGACGGCAGGCCATCGACAAAGGTGCGGTCGATTTTGAGTACGTCGATCGGGAACTGCTTGAGGTAGTTGAGCGATGAGTAGCCCGTGCCGAAGTCGTCGACCGCAATACTCAGGCCGAGGTTTTTCAGTCCGTCGAGAATCTGCATCGCCTCGCTGACTTCGCGCATCAGGATACTTTCGGTCAGCTCCAACTCCAGGCACGCCGGCGGCAGGCCGGTTTCCTTGAGGATATTGGCGATCCGCGTACCGAGCTGCCCGTCGGAGAACTGCCGCGCGGAAATGTTCACCGATACCTTCGGCACGCGCACCTTGGCGTGATGCCAGGTCTTGAGCTGACGGCAGGCTTCGCTGATCACCCAGTCACCGACATCCACCACCAGACCGAGCTCTTCGAGCACCGGAATGAAATCCCCCGGCGGTACCAGACCGCGTCGCGGATGGCGCCAGCGCAGCAGGGCTTCGGCGCCCGTCAACCGTTTGCCATCGCCACTGAATTGCGGTTGGTAAAACAGCACGAACTCGTTCTGCTCCAACGCGTGACGCAAATCGCTTTCCAGTTCCAGGCGCTCCAGGGCGCTGGCGTTCATGTCCGTCTGATAGAACTGGAAGTTGTTCTTGCCGCGCTCCTTGGCGTGGTACATCGCGGTGTCGGCGTTTTTCATCAACTGGCTGAGCTCGCTGCCGTCCTGCGGGCTCAGGGCGATGCCGATGCTGGCCGTGACAAAGAATTCGCGACCTTCAAGCACGAACGGTTTCACCAGGCTGGCAAGAATCTGTTCGGCGACATGAATCGCCCGATTCAAAGCGATTTCACGGTTGGCTCGCGGTTGCAGGAGCAAGGTGAACTCGTCGCCGCCCATCCGCGCCACGGTGTCGTCATCGTCGACGCAGCCGAGCAGACGCGTGGCCATTTCCTTGAGCATGCGGTCGCCGGCGGCGTGGCCCAGGGAGTCGTTGATCGGTTTGAAACGGTCCAGGTCAAGGAACATCAGCACCACCCACGACTTCTGCCGTTCGGCTGCTTGTAACGCGGTGTGCAGACGATCCTGGAACAGGGTGCGGTTGGGCAGGTGCGTCAGTGCGTCGTAATAGGCGAGGCGGTGAATGCGCTGCTCACTGGCCTTGCGCTCGCTGATGTCACTGAAGAAGCACACATAACTGGCCAGATCGCCTTCGTCGTCCAGCACCGCCGTGATACCGACCCACGCCGGATAGTGTTCGCCGTTGCGCCGGCGCAGCCAGACTTCGCCTTCCCAGGTGCTGTGCTGATTGAGTTGCTTGAGCACATAGCGCAGATGGGCTTCCTGCTCTTCGTCGACGGTCAGCATGTTAGGCAACTGGTCGAGCACTTGCTCCACCGCATAACCGCTGACTCGGCTGAAGGCTTCGTTGGCCTGGACGATGTAGCCGGCCGGGTCGGTGATCAGGATTGCCGACGTCGAGTGTTCGAATACCGTGGCGGCCATGCGCAGATCTTTTTCGGCGCGGCGCTGCTGGCTGATGTCGCGACCGACCCCGAGCACACCTTCGAAGGCGCCGTGCTCGTCCCACACCAGTACCAGCCGCAGCTCGATCGGAATCTTGCGCCCATCGGCCCGCAAGCAATCGAACAGGAACAACTGGGTCGGCACCTGATTGCGCAACAGTGCCAGTTGCTCCGGGTGATCCAGCGCTTTGCTGACTCGCTCCATCAGCGTGTAGATACCGGCCAGTTGCTGCGGGTTGGCGACGGTCGATTGCCAGCCGTTCTGGAAAAACCACTCGGCGTCGTAACCCAGCACGGCTTGCACCGACGGGCTGACGTAATTGAGTGTCATGCGGTTGTCGGTGGAAAAAATCACGTCGCTGATGCTTTCGGCGAGCATCCGGTAGCGCTGCTCGCTGTCGCGCAGGGACTCACTGGCTTCGATCTGCTCGGTGACGTCTTTGGCCACGCCGATGATGCGGGTGACCTGGTCGTGTTTGTCCCGCGCCAGAGCCTGTTCGCGAATATCGAAGCGCCGCCATTCACCGTCGCGGTGACGGAAGCGCAGCTGGCATTGCATCAATTGGCTGTAAGCACCTTGCCGCTGGCTCTGGCGCGAGCGGTGGTAGTAGTCGGCATCGTCGGGATGCAGCAGGATTTCCCAGAAATACTCGCCCATCTGGTGCAGTTCGGTGCGGCTGTAACCGAGGGTCTGGCCCAAATGATGGTTGCTGAAGATCATGCGCTGGCTGATCACGTCCTGCACGTATAGATGATCGGGCACGGTACGGACCACATCGGACCAGAATCCTTCGCGCTCCTGCAGTGACAATTCGATGAGCTTGCGGCTGGTGATGTCGGTGATGCTCAGGATCACCGCTTTATAGTCTTCAGGGCTTTCCGGCAGACGCAGCACCAGCCACAGGTGCTGGTCGTTGCCGGCGGCGTCCTGGAGCGTGATTTCCAGTTCGAGCTTTTTCTGTTGGTTGAGCAGCGCTTCCAGCACTTGATTGCCGATAGCACTGCTGTCCAGCGGATTGCCGTCGATCAGCAGTTTCCAGGCTTGATCGCAGGTGTTGACGTTGAGCAGTTGCAGCGCAACCTGATTGACCTCGGTAATGCGCAGCGCCTGCAACAACTGTTGGCGTTGCTCCGGGACCGCCAGCCACGATTGCAGTTGATCGTTGCTCTGCATCCGGCCCTTGTCGAACACACTCTGGAGGCCGGACATGTCGAGCACACACAGCGCAACGCCGGTGCCCTCGAAAATCTCCTGATAGCGTCGACGACCTTCATGCAACTGGCGCTGACGCCGGCGCATGTTCAGCAAGACGATAAACGGCAACATGGAAAAGGCCAGGCCCAGCAGGCATTTGCCGATGAAGGCCGGCAGCAGTTCTTCGAGTACACGCTGGCGATCAAACAGCCCGCGCAGTTGCCAGTCGCTGCCGCTCAGCGGAACGGTCAGCACGCTGTTGCTCAGGTCATCCTGGGTCAGCGTGCCGGGGTTCACCAGGGGCAGCGCTTCATCGCGGCTGATGATCTGGTGGTTGAAGCGGTTTTCCACCAGCCACTGTGGACGACCGTCGGCTTCGTTCAGTTTGGTCAGGGATGAAAAAAACGTCGGTTTGAAACGCAATGCCCAATAGCCACGGGTGCTGCCGCTGGCTTGATGCAACAACAAATGCACCATCGAACCATCGATGGCGTTGCTGAAATAGTGAGGCTGGGCACGGCTGCGCCGGACCAGTTCGCTCAGGTAGTCGGCGTCTTCGCTGTTGGCCGCGCTGTCCGTGAGGATGGTGCCGGAGGGGCTGAGCAGGGCCAGGCTGGTCAGGTCGGGCAAGGATTTTTGCAGCTTGCGCAGCAGCTCCTGCTGTTCGTCGATACTTTGCGGCTGTTCGACGATCGGTAGCAGGTTCATGGCGATCTGCGCGTTGAGCGCCATGTTCAGGCTGACTTGCGCGGCCAGGTCGGCGGTGTAGTCGATGGTGTACTGACGCTGGCTTTTCTGGGTTTCGCGCAGCTGGTCCAGCAGTTGCCAGAACAGCAGTGCGAGCAGCATCAGCACCAGGGTCGCCAGCGCACCTTTGAGTGTTCCGCGCAGGGGCGAACCGGACGCCGCTGTCGGTGCACGGGAGGTCAAGGTCGGAGGGACATTGGACAAACTGTAATCCTGCGGTTTGGCTGGACTGGCGCGACATGCACTATAAGCCGGACGCCCGAAGGGCGGCTAGCATGCCTTGAGTTGTGGCAAAGTGCCAGCCCCGCTCGGCTGGACTGCCTCTCGTCATTCAGGTAGCTTTGCCGGTTACGCGGGAGCGTTCCAGCTCCTAAACTCAGACTTTTTTCAGCGCGCACGCATTGGTCCTCATCAAGCGGGTGACGCGCATGGTCTGGCCGGGCATCGCCTGCGCTCTGTTCATTCATCAGTCACTGACCCTAGGTTCTCCATGGCTCAATACGTATTCACCATGCATCGGCTGGGCAAAGTTGTTCCGCCGAAGCGGGAAATCCTGAAAAACATCTCCTTGTCGTTCTTCCCGGGCGCCAAGATTGGCGTGCTCGGCCTCAACGGTTCGGGTAAATCCACGCTGCTGAAAATCATGGCCGGCGTCGACACCGAGTTCGAAGGCGAAGCCCGTCCGATGCCGGAGCTGAACATCGGTTATCTGCCGCAAGAGCCACAACTTGATCCGACCAAGACCGTGCGTGAAGTGGTCGAGGAAGCGGTCAGCGTGATCAAGGACGCGCAAGCGCGGCTGGACGAGGTCTACGCGGCTTACGCCGACCCGGATGCCGACTTCGACAAACTGGCTGCTGAACAGGCCAAACTCGAAGCCATCCTGCAGGCCAGCGACGGTCACAACCTGGAGCGTCAGCTGGAAGTCGCCGCCGATGCACTGCGTCTGCCGGCCTGGGATGCCAAGGTTGAAGTCCTGTCCGGTGGTGAAAAGCGCCGTGTGGCTCTGTGCCGCTTGCTGCTGTCCGCACCGGACATGCTGCTGCTCGACGAACCGACCAACCATCTGGACGCCGATTCCGTCGCCTGGCTGGAGCACTTCCTGCACGACTTCCCGGGTACCGTGGTAGCGATCACGCACGACCGTTACTTCCTGGACAACGTCGCTGGCTGGATTCTGGAACTCGACCGCGGCGCGGGCATTCCTTACGAGGGCAACTATTCGGGTTGGCTGGAAGCCAAGTCCGATCGTCTGGCTGCCGAATCCAAGCAGCAATCGGCCCACGAAAAAGCCATGAAGGAAGAACTGGAGTGGGTGCGCAAAGGCGCCAAGGCCCGCCAGTCCAAATCCAAGGCTCGTCTGCAACGTTTCGAAGAAATGCAATCGCAGGAATTCCAGAAGCGCAGCGAAACCAACGAGATCTACATCCCGGCCGGTCCGCGCCTGGGCGACAAGGTCATCGAATTCAAGAACGTCACCAAGGGCTACGGCGATCGCGTGCTGATCGACAACCTGTCGTTCTCCATGCCGAAAGGCGCCATCGTTGGCGTGATCGGCGGTAACGGTGCCGGTAAGTCGACCCTGTTCCGCATGCTGATGGGCAAGGAAACTCCGGATTCGGGCAGCATCGAAGTCGGCGAAACCGTGCAACTGGCCTGCGTCGACCAGAGCCGCGAAGACCTGGACGGCAGCAAGACCGTGTTCCAGCAGATCTCCGATGGTTCCGACCAGATCCGCATCGGCAACTACGAGATCCCGTCGCGTACCTACGTCGGTCGCTTCAACTTCAAGGGCGGCGATCAGCAGAAGTTCGTCAAGGACCTCTCCGGTGGTGAGCGCGGTCGCTTGCACCTGGCCCTGACCCTGAAGGAGGGCGGTAACGTCCTGCTGCTCGACGAACCGTCCAACGACCTCGACGTTGAAACCCTGCGTTCCCTGGAAGAAGCCCTGCTGGACTTCCCGGGCGCCGCCATTGTGATCTCTCACGATCGGTGGTTCCTGGACCGCGTCGCGACGCACATCCTGGCGTACGAAGACGATTCGCAAGCGGTGTTCTTCGAAGGCAACTACACCGAATACGAAGCCGATCGCAAAAAGCGTCTCGGCGAAGCAGCTGCCCAGCCGCATCGTGTACGCCACAAGAAACTCGCCTGATTTCGGGTGGGTTGCATAAAGAGCGGAGCCTTTGGGCTCCGTTTTTTTTGCCCGGTTTTTCAGGGATACCGAGGTGAATTCATCGCTGGCAGGCCAGCTCCCACAAAGTTTTGTCCAATCCCTGTAGGAGCCAGCCTGCTGGCGATAGCGGTGTAACTGTTGGTGCATGACTTGGGCGTGAGATCCCCATTCAGGTGCAAAGCCGATCAAAAAAACAGTCTTATTTATATCCTGCGCACCATTTAATTTCACAAATGCGACATTTTGCTCTGTTCTTGTGCGCGATCCGTTTGTTACAGTCCGGCCCAATTTCTCCAATGACAATAATTTTTGCCGAGACTTTTCAATGATCGAATCCGTCGAATCCTTCCTTGCGCGCCTTAAAAAACGCGACCCTGATCAGCCCGAATTTCACCAGGCCGTCGAAGAAGTCCTGCGTAGCCTGTGGCCCTTTCTCGAAGCCAATCCGCACTACCTGACCTCGGGCATTCTGGAGCGCATCTGTGAGCCGGAGCGGGCGGTCGTGTTTCGGGTTTCCTGGGTCGACGATCACGGCAAGGTGCAGGTCAATCGCGGTTTCCGCATCCAGATGAACAGCGCCATCGGCCCGTACAAGGGCGGGTTGCGCTTCCATCCTTCGGTGAACCTTGGCGTATTGAAATTCCTCGCGTTCGAGCAGACTTTCAAAAACTCGCTGACGTCGTTGCCGATGGGCGGCGGCAAGGGTGGTTCTGACTTCGATCCGAAGGGCAAAAGCGATGCGGAAGTCATGCGCTTCTGCCAGGCCTTCATGAGTGAGTTGTACCGCCACATCGGCGCCGACGTTGATGTGCCGGCCGGTGATATCGGTGTTGGTGCCCGTGAGATCGGTTTCCTGTTCGGTCAGTACAAGCGCCTGAGCAACCAGTTCACCAGCGTGCTGACCGGTAAAGGCCCGAGCTACGGCGGCAGCCTGATTCGCCCGGAAGCCACCGGGTTCGGCTGCGTGTACTTCGCTGAGGAAATGCTCAAGCGTCGCGGTGAAACCGTCGAAGGCAAGCGCGTGGCGATCTCCGGCTCCGGCAACGTGGCGCAATACGCTGCGCGCAAGGTCATGGACCTGGGCGGCAAAGTCATTTCGCTGTCGGACTCCGAAGGCACGCTGTACTGCGAAAGCGGTTTGACCGAGGCACAGTGGCAAGCCGTGCTGGAATTGAAGAACGTACAGCGCGGGCGCATCAGTGAACTGGCCGCGCGTTTCGGCCTGGAGTTCCGTGCCGGTCAGCATCCGTGGGGGCTGAGCTGTGACATCGCGCTGCCCTGCGCGACGCAGAACGAACTGGATGTAGAGGCCGCGCGCACCTTGCTGCGCAACGGCTGCATCTGCGTGGCTGAAGGCGCGAACATGCCGACCACGCTGGAAGCCGTGGACCTGTTCATCGACGCGGGCATCTTGTTCGCACCGGGCAAGGCGTCCAACGCCGGTGGCGTTGCCGTGAGCGGTCTGGAGATGTCGCAGAACGCCATGCGCCTGCTGTGGACGGGCGGTGAAGTGGACAGCAAGCTGCACGCGATCATGCAGTCGATCCACCACGCCTGTGTGCATTACGGCGAAGAGAACGGCCAGGTGAACTACGTCAAAGGCGCGAACATCGCCGGTTTCGTTAAAGTCGCTGACGCCATGCTCGCCCAGGGTGTGGTTTAAGCCGGTTCGATGCGGACCACTTCAATCACTTGATCCCCGGCCGGGCGTTGCCACAGCACTTCGTCATTGAGTTTCGCGCCCAGCAACGCCCGACCCAGTGGCGAGCCCCAGTTGATCAGGCCATGCGTGGCATCGGCCTGATCTTCGCCCACCAATTGCACGCGGTGTTCGGCGTCGTGTTCATCGGCGTAGGTCACCCAGCTGCCGATCTGCACTTTTTCAGTCGAGGTGGCGAGAGCGGCAACCTGTGCGCTGCCCAGCCGCTGTTTGAAATATCTCAGATCCCGTTCGAGGTCGGCCAGGCGCTGTTTGTCGGGCTGATCTTTGGCCGATAGTTCGGCATGCAGGGCTTGCAGCTGCGCGACCTTTTCCTGCAACAGTTTCAGGCCTTGCGGCGTGACGTAATTGGGT
Organism: Pseudomonas sp. NFX224; assembly: GCF_048565165.1. NCBI lineage: Bacteria > Pseudomonadati > Pseudomonadota > Gammaproteobacteria > Pseudomonadales > Pseudomonadaceae > Pseudomonas > Pseudomonas sp. NFX224. The sequence continues at coordinate 3,894,574 of NZ_CP183416.1, forward strand.
TGTGCACTGACCTGCCGTTCGACGGGCTGATCGGCTTGCGCGGCGGCGTTATCTTCGTTGACGAAAGCGCGGCTCATGGTTTTCTCCCGGTATAGGGTTTGGTCCATGGTGGCAGGCTTTTAGTTGCGTTGAATGTCTGTGAGCGACCTAGGGTGAGTGATAGGCCCGGGCGGCGCCCTGATCCTTTTGCTGTTGCCAGGCTTTTTCGCGCTCGTCCCAATGGCTGTTGCGATAGTCCTCGCGATCCTGATTTTCGCGCATGGCCTGGCACTGGCGAAAACCGTCGCTCCAGCCTTCGGCGTAGTTGTTGTCTTTCAAGTAGCGCGGGACGTTCTTGCGAAACTCGCCGGTGATGGCGCCGGCAGCTTGCCGGCCACTGCTGCACCCATCATCGAAACCATCGGCAAAGGCCGGTGGGTAGCCTTTGGCGATCAGATCTTCATGGGTTGTCTGGCAACCTGCGATCAACAGCAACACACCTGCAACACCCACACAACGCCACATCTCGGACTCCCGGACCGTTCAACGGCCTATTAGGGAAAGTCTAGAAGCGGGTTCGTCAGCGTGATGTGAAAGAAAGATCAAAAGATCGCAGCCTGCGATCTTTTGATTTTCAATAGTGATACCACTTCACCTCAAGCATCACTTCATTCTCGGGTGTGGCCCAATGGCTGAACTCACGCTGCGCACTCAAGCGCAGCCCAAGATTGCGGGACAACGCCCATTGCTGATTCAAGCTGATGGCGCGGCGCACCTCGCCATTGGTGAAGAAGTCTCCCTTGGTCTCCAGGCTCAAATTGCCCAGCGGGTTTTTCCACAGCACCCCCGTGTTGAAACCCGCCGCAGGAGAAATGAATTCGGCGAAGTCGTTGTTGTGCTCAACCCGCACGGTGCCCAAGGCAAAACCGAGCAGGTCGTCGGCCAGTTGCCAGGTGCCACCGCCGCCGCCGTTGACGTGGCTGACCAGATTTTCGTCATCATGTTTACCCGGTACCCGTTCCAGGCCACCAGTGACCTGCCATGACAGCGGTTGCAGCAGTTCGTTGCGTGGGGTCAGGGAGCGAATGGTCGCCAGGTCCAGTTGCTGCACCTGCCAGTCATTGCCTTCGTACTGGCGCAGTTTCAATTGCAGGATTTCGATCTGCGCGCCGAGGGGGAAACTTTCGGAATTGTCGTTGAGGTCGTGATAGGCCATGCGCAAGCCATATTCGCCGAACGCACGATCGCCACGGGTGCCGACACCGACCTGCCAGGTGCGGGATTCATGGCCATCCTCAGGCAGGCCGGGTTGCGGGATGTTCAGTTCCGGTGCCGGGTTCTGATTGATCGCCCGCAGCAGTTCGAAACTGCGCTGCGCCCGCTCCGGGTCGCGTTCCTGGCCATTGGCGCGGTAGCGTTCAAGACGATAGGCCGCATCGATGATCAGCGCTTGGCGGTCACGGGGTAGCGCCTTGAATGACGGTGTTTGCAGTTGTTTCTGATCGGCGCTGACTTTCAGCACCCATTGCTGCTCTTCCGGGTTCAACGGCTCGGCGCGACTCAGTAATTCCCGCTCGCGGGAAGGGCGATACTCGATCGACTCCACCAGCCCGGCGTCCTTCACGGCTTTGACCGTGTCGGTGGGAATGGCAGTCAGCGGGAATTGCTCGGTCAGGCGCAGGCTTGGGCGGGCCACTTGCAGCAGTTCCAGCAGACGATAAGAGCAGTTTTCGTCGAAAAAGAAGTAATCAAATTTGATCTGTTTCAGTTCCCAGACATGCTCGACCATGCGCGCGGTTTCCTGCTGGGTCAGGTTCAGGCGGTATTCCCACAAGTCACGGTTTTCGAGGCTGCGGTACTCCGAGAGTTTTTCCTGATAGGGCACCAGGGCGAACAGCCCCGGATAACCGCCCATCAAGCCTTTCCAGGCATAGAGGATGCTGTTGTCCGAGCCTTCGATGTAAGCGCCGAAATTGATCGCGTAACTGAGTAGCGAGGTCTTGTCGCTCTGCACATCTGCCTGATCGATTCGCAGCAGGGTGTGGCCGAACATCGACGACGGGCTGTTCAAATAGGCGGCTGGGAAGATCATCACCGCGCTGTGGGGCGAGACGTCCTTGAACCATTGCTTGAATTCGGTGCAGTCCAGCGTCGGCAGATCTGTCAGGTTGAGCTGCGCTTTGAGCCATCGGGTACGCGCCGGATAAACGCATTGCGCGTGCTGCTCGCCCGCGCCGGCGGGCGCGTACAGCGCTTGCACGGTGGCCGCCAGTTCGCGGTCCGGATGTTCGTTGCCATCGGCGGCGAGGAAGAACTTAGGATCGCTGACATAGCTGCGCCAGCCGCCGAGCTTGGCGGTTTCGTAATGGCCCAGGGAAATCCAGAAAGGGTCGTTGGCCAGTTGCTGCAAACGTTGAGGGTCGATGTGAGGCGCGGCGGACAGCGGGGCGCAGACACAGAGCGCCAGCCAGGCAAGGCGTTTGAGCATAGTGGCAACTTAATACTTGAGAAAAAGACCCAAAGAGGGACAGGTCCAAAAAACAAAACCCGCTTCCCGAAAGAAGCGGGGCGGGTCGAGCTTATGCCTGAGTGGCGTACTTGGCCAGACGAGGATCGTTCTTCAGAACGGCCAGGGTGTTGGTATGCACATCTTCGGCAGTCACGTCAGCCTTGCTGAAGATCTGCTGGAAGTGCTCGTGAGTGACGGCGGCGAAGTGCGCACGGTCTTCCGGCGCCACGCCCAGTACCACGGCGTATGTGGTCAGCGCTTCGCCCTGACCTTTGGCCATGTCTTCGGACAGCTCGTTCATCATGCCATTCATGGCAAACCAGGATTTGCCGCCATAGGTCAGCGACGCGTTGGTCGAGCAACCGTTGGTACCGGAGGTCATACCGAAAGTTGCGTTGCCGGAAGTGCCGTTGGTGGTGGATGCCAGGAAGTGAGCCGGGGTGCCACGCTGACCTTCGAACAGCATGTTGCCCCAACCGCAATCCGGGCCGCCTGGCGCCTGAGCCATGGCGTTGATGGATACAGCGGTGAAGAGAGTACCGAGAAGAATCCGTTTCATAGCTTTGTTCTCTTTATGTGCATACCAATGGACAAGGGATCTGGCCCGTTCCGGTGCCAGTGGGCCGGTTATTAGTCCAGCCGCGCAGCTTGGAGTTTAGGCACGATCACGCGGTTCCGTGATTTTTTGCAAAACATTCGCTGGAAACAGTGATTTGGCGCACGCCCGCAGCGGCGAGGCGACTTGTCTATGCTTTGGCCTGAGGCGCTCCTTGCCAGTCAGGTACAGGCAGCGCCAGAATGCCGCTATCTGCCCCGCCTGATCTAAGGAAGCCCGATGCCTGATCCTGTTGCTGCCAGCTTGCGTCTTGCGCCCGAAGCGCTGACCCGTCCGTTTTCCGCTGAACAGTTCAGCTTCTCTACCACCAATGATCTGGAGCCCTTTCGCGGTGTGCTTGGCCAGGAACGTGCTGTCGAAGCCTTGCAGTTCGGTGTGGCCATGCCACGCCCCGGTTACAACGTTTTTGTCATGGGCGAGCCCGGCACCGGCCGGTTTTCGTTCGTAAAACGCTACCTGAAGGCCGAAGGCAAACGCCTGCAGACCCCGGCGGACTGGGTCTACGTCAATAATTTCGATGAGCCGCGCGAGCCCCGCGCACTGGAGTTGCCGTCGGGTACCGCCGGTAATTTCATTGGTGATATCAACGGTTTGATCGACAACCTGCTGGCAACTTTCCCGGCGGTTTTCGAGCACCCGTCCTACCAGCAGAAAAAAAGCGCCATCGACCGCGCTTTCAATCAACGCTACGACAAGGCGCTGGACATCATCGAGCGTCTGGCCCTGGAAAAGGACGTCGCACTCTACCGCGACAGCAGCAACATCGCGTTCACCCCGATGCTTGAAGGCAAGGCCCTGGACGAAGCGGAATTCGCCCAGTTGCCGGAAGCCGAGCGCGAGCGTTTCCACGAGGACATCTCGGCCCTCGAAGAACGCTTGAACGAAGAGCTCGCCAGCCTGCCGCAATGGAAGCGAGAGTCGAGCAATCAACTGCGCCACCTCAACGAAGAAACCATCACCCTGGCCTTGCAGCCATTGCTGTCGCCGTTGTCGGAGAAGTACGCCGAGAACGCGGCGGTGTGCGGTTATCTGCAAGCGATGCAGGTGTATCTGCTCAAGACCGTGGTCGAACAACTGGTGGACGACAGCAAGACCGACGCCGTCGCCCGCAAACTGCTGGAAGAGCAATACGCGCCGAGCCTGGTGGTCGGTCATTCGGCCAGCGGCGGTGCGCCAGTCGTGTTCGAACCGCACCCGACCTACGAAAACCTGTTCGGCCGTATCGAATACAGCACCGATCAAGGCGCGCTGTACACGACGTATCGGCAATTGCGACCGGGTGCACTGCACCGCGCCAACGGCGGTTTCCTGATCCTCGAAGCGGAAAAAATGCTCAGCGAGCCGTTCGTGTGGGACGCGCTGAAACGCGCCCTGCAATCGCGCAAGCTGAAAATGGAATCGCCGCTCGGTGAAATGGGCCGGTTCGCCACCGTCACGCTGAACCCGCAGCACATTCCGCTGCAGGTCAAAGTCGTGATTATCGGCGCCCGTCAGCTCTACTACACGCTGCAAGACCTCGATCCGGACTTCCAGGAGATGTTCCGCGTCCTGGTGGATTTCGACGAAGACATCCCGATGGTCGACGAGAGCCTGGAGCAGTTCGCCCAGTTGCTCAAAACCCGTACCTCCGAAGAAGGCATGGCGCCGTTGACCGCGGATGCGGTGGCACGTCTGGCGACGTACAGTGCGCGTCTGGCCGAGCATCAGGGGCGTTTGTCGGCGCGGATTGGCGACCTGTTCCAACTGGTCAGCGAGGCGGATTTCATTCGTCACCTGGCGGGTGACGAAATGACCGACGCCGGGCACATCGAACGTGCGCTGAAGGCCAAGGCTACCCGCACCGGACGTGTGTCGGCGCGGATTCTCGATGACATGCTGGCCGGGATTATCCTGATCGACACCGATGGCGCGGCGGTCGGCAAGTGCAACGGTTTGACGGTGCTGGAAGTCGGCGATTCGGCCTTCGGTGTGCCGGCGCGGATCTCCGCCACGGTGTACCCGGGTGGCAGCGGCATCGTCGACATCGAGCGTGAGGTTAACCTCGGTCAGCCGATCCACTCCAAAGGCGTGATGATCCTCACCGGGTATCTGGGCAGCCGTTATGCCCAGGAATTCCCGTTGGCGATTTCCGCGAGTATCGCCCTGGAGCAATCCTACGGTTATGTGGATGGCGACAGTGCCTCTTTGGGCGAAGCGTGCACGCTGATCTCGGCCTTGTCGAAGACGCCGCTCAAGCAGTGCTTTGCGATTACCGGCTCGATCAACCAGTTCGGTGAAGTGCAGGCAGTGGGAGGGGTCAATGAGAAAATCGAGGGTTTCTTCCGTCTGTGCGAAGCCCGCGGCTTGACTGGCGAGCAGGGCGCGATCATTCCTCAGGCCAACGTCGCCACGCTGATGCTCGATGAAAAAGTGTTGGCAGCGGTGCGTGCGGGGCAATTCCATGTCTACGCGGTACGCCAGGCCGATGAGGCGCTGAGCCTGTTGGTTGGCGAGCCGGCGGGTGAGCCGGACGAGAATGGCGAATTCCCTGAAGGCAGCGTTAACGCACGAGTGGTGGAGCGCTTGCGGGTCATCGCGGAAATGATCAGTGAGGAAGATCTGAAAGAGGCTGAGAAGGAGATGGCGGTCGAGGCGCTGGTCGAGGCCAAGCCGGCTTGATCTGAACCGGCTCATCCTTGTCCCTTGGGAGCGAGCCTGCTAGCGAAATCGGTCTGACATTCAACATTGATGTTGTCTGACACACCGCCATCGCGAGCAGGTTCGCTCCCACATTGTTATCCGGTTTTGTCCGCGAAAACGCCATCACTCTGGCGTCAATATTCACACAATGACCATTCGGCGCCTTCTGGTATCGAATGGCCTGCATCCCGCGCTTTTCTTCTATTCTCTGCTCAAGGACAGGGACAGTAATCACTGGATCGAAACAGCCTTCCCGTGGAGGCTGAATACCGGATCTACCGAGGGTCGCCGCCATGTCGCGCAACCTCTGCCTCACTCGTCAATGCTTGGGTCTTGTGACCCGTATCGAATGCGCCATCAAGCCGTTGGCGGGTGATACGGGCATGTGGACCTTGCTCTTCGCCGCCGGAATGGCCGGTGAACAACCTTCAGCCATCAAAGCCCAAGGCCCGTTTCCTGGCCCGTTCGCGGCTGAATCCATCCTCGACACCATTGTTGAAAGCCTGACCCTGCACGGCTACGAACTCGCTGATGATCCGCAAATATGGTGCCTGCATCTGCAAGCCCAGTTGCGCGAGATCAATGGCGGCCGTTGCCGAAACGTCGGTGGCTTTGAGTTTCGGCCCGATCATTGATCCGTTCTATTGGGCCAGCTTGGATGCATCAGCCTTGTCGAGTTTGACCTCGTAGCCATATTGCACGGTGGTGAGGTCAGTGCGCTGATAGGTTTCCAGGCGCGTGGGTTGGCCGTAGAAGTAGTGCACGGCAAACAGCGCGGGGCCTTCTGTGCCTGCATCATGGGTGACCGCAAGAATTTCCTTGAGGTAGTTGCCGCTGTCATCCCTGGCATAAAACCGCCAGTCCTGTTCGGGGAACACTTTCAGGTCCACCACCAACGCGTTGCCTTTGAGCTCCAGGCCTTTGGGCAGTTGACGGGCATCGATGCTCTGCTTGTCGACCGTCGCCAGGAACAGCGGCACGGAGCCCACCACGTAAGCGGGCGTTTCCGGAAACAGGTTCAAGTCATAAGTGATGGTGCCGCGAAGGGGATCGACCTCGTACGCCTCCGGCGGCAGTTCGATCGGTTCATCGCGTTTGCCCCGGCTGTCTTCGGTGAAGAAGCTGACCGGGTTTTCGCCGGGATTGAAGGAGGTGCCGAGCAGTTCGTCATTGAAGCTTTTGAGGTGGCTGAATTCGACTCGCGCAGCGCTTGAGTCATCAACCGACTGAGTGATTTTGACGCCCTTTTTCAGTTGTTCCTCAGTCAATGCCGCGCCCTTGAGCCAGCTCGGCGCCTGGTCGTCGTACACCACCACTGGCAAGTTCAAGGGCTGGATAGTTTTCTGCGTGGTGTGGCGGTCGAAGCGACGCACCGGCAGATCCAGATCCTTGCGGGTCACCGTCACGGCTGAAAAGTCCAGCAGACTCACTTCGAGGGTTTCGATTGGGCCGTTGAAATACACTTTCGAATAACGCTGGGTTTGTTGCTTCTCGAAGGTGCGGTGCTCTTCATCGAGCTGCTTTTCGAACGCTTCGCTCCAGGATTTCTGTTGCTGCATTTTCGCCAGCTGCTTCTGGTAGAAAGCGATTTGCGCAGCGGTTTCATTGATCGAACCGGAGCGTGAAAGAAATTGCCCGCTGGCATCCCTGGCCTGGACGATCAGCGGGTTCAGCGGTGTTTCTCCAATCTCCGGGGCTTGTGGTGCACTGTTGCTGAATTCGATTTCCGCATAGTTATTGGCCAGTTTCAGCAGGGTGACGCTGACGTTGTCGTTGGTGCGCGTCTGGCCGACGTCCTGTTTCGTCAGGTCGAAGCTGTAGAGCCGGTGAGGCGCGATGACTTCGATCTTGCCTTGCAGGCTGACCGGTTGCGGCTGGTTCTTGATGTCGGCATCAAGGCCTTCGATGAACGGATACGCCACGGTCAGGTCATCGGGATTGGTCAGGTTGGAGCTCGACGGACTCAACTGAATGCCAGGATCGGTTTCCGACCACTCCGGCTGGAAGGCAATGACGCGTTTGTTGCTCAGCGTGACCGATTGCCATTCCAGGCCATGGGGAAACAGAAACGCCGCCGGAATGCTGAAATTGAAAGGAAACACGGGTTGCAGGTCGGTGAGGTAGTCGGAGCTGGAATCTTTATGCAACACGAACAGGCCGTTGATGTAGGTATCGACCAGTGCCTGAGGCGAGGAGTAGTGCTTAAGGACGGCGAGGGCGTCTTCACCGTACTCGGTCTCCACCGGTTTGCTGTCAAGCTTGAGTTGTGCCCGTTCGAGCAGCAACAGCGAGCCGCCAAGTTCCGCCACGGCGTCCTTGAGTTTCGGGTCCTGGATCGCATCCAGCGACTTTTCGAACTGCGCAGTCTTTTCCTCAAGGCTGACCTGGCGTTTTTCATCGCTCGGCGAGCAGGCGCTCATCAGCAACGCCAGGCAGATTCCTGCACTGGTTAAAGGCAAGCGCACATCCATTTCCTGTCTTCCTGTCCGATATCACTGTGCTGTCAATGGTTTGGACACTAGCAGAAAAACTTTGACATACACGTGCAGGTGGCGGATTTTCCGACGGTTTCTGGGTGTAACAGCCGGCTGTTATACTCGCGTCCATTTCAGACCACCTGTGAGATTCAATGGAACGCTTTATCGAAAATGCAATGTACGCCTCCCGTTGGTTGCTGGCGCCGATCTACTTCGGCCTGTCCCTCGGCTTGCTGGCCCTGGCGCTGAAATTTTTCCAGGAAGTCTTCCACGTCATCCCCAACGTTTTTTCGATGGCCGAGTCGGACCTGATCCTCGTGCTGCTGTCGTTGATCGACATGGCGCTGGTGGGCGGTTTGCTGGTGATGGTGATGATTTCCGGTTACGAGAACTTCGTTTCCCAACTCGACATCGACGACAGCAAGGAAAAGCTCAACTGGCTGGGCACCATGGACTCTTCGTCGCTGAAGATGAAAGTGGCGGCATCCATCGTGGCGATTTCCTCCATCCATTTGCTGCGGATTTTCATGGACGCCAAGAACGTCGATCCCGAGCATTTGCAGTGGTACGTGATCATTCACATGACCTTCGTGGTGTCGGCCTTTGCCATGGGTTATCTGGATAAAGTGACCAAGCACTGATCGGCATTCAGCGCTGTTCCCGCCGCCCGTCTGTTGCAAAACAGACGGGCGGCGTCGTTTGTGGCTTGTACTTTGAGGCGTCGAGGCATATCCCTGTAGAGGTAATGGCTCGCCACTGTGTGAGGTGCGTTCATGAACCTGCAAGAGTTGAATGCCTATGCCGTCGCCGGGAAGGTCGATGAGCTGAACCTGATCTCGATGGAGGGGGGGATTTATCTGCTGGAAGCGCGGATGCATGGCGCAGCGTATCCCCTGAGCGATAAACGCGGCGAAATGATGCACTTGCGCTCGGTTGAGCACGCCCGCGAAGTGCTTCACTCCTTTCCTAAGCTGAACTTCAACCTCGTCCACACCTTGGTACATGACGAGATGTGCGGGCTCGGTGACATTGAAGAGCGCCTGAAGGTGCCGATCGACCAGCGCTCCTCACGACAGGGCTGACGCCTCTGATCAACGTTGTGCCATCTGTGCTAGTCTGCTGGCCCTTTTGGTTTCGGGCGCTCCGGGACGCGCTGTGCATGCACGGCAGGTTCCCGGTCCGTCCGCACAGCGGAGCAGTGTCATGTCCGAAGTAAATCTGTCCACCGACGAAACCCGCGTCAGCTACGGCATTGGCCGTCAGCTGGGCGACCAACTGCGCGACAACCCGCCACCGGGCGTTAGCCTGGACGCGATCCTGGCAGGTCTGACCGACGCATTCGCCGGCTTGCCAAGCCGTGTCGGCCAGGAAGAAATGTCCGCCAGCTTCAAAGTAATCCGCGAAATCATGCAAGCCGAAGCTGCAGCCAAGGCTGAAGCGGCCGCTGGCGAAGGCCTGGCCTTCCTGGCTGAAAACGCCAAGCGTGACGGCATCACCACCCTGGCTTCCGGCCTGCAGTTCGAAGTTCTGACTGCCGGTGAAGGCGCCAAGCCATCCCGTGAAGACTCCGTGCGTACTCACTACCACGGCACCCTGATCGACGGCACCGTGTTCGACAGCTCCTACGAGCGTGGCGAGCCTGCAGAATTCCCGGTTGGCGGCGTGATCGCTGGCTGGACCGAAGCCCTGCAACTGATGAATGCCGGCAGCAAATGGCGTCTGTACGTGCCGAGCGAACTGGCTTACGGCGCTCAAGGCGTTGGCAGCATTCCGCCGCACAGCGTACTGGTGTTCGACGTCGAGCTGCTCGACGTTCTGTAATACTCGGCCTGTCTGCATGACGGGCTGATGTGGGGGCCAGCCTGCTGGCGATAGGGCGACCGGTTTTTTCGTCAAGACCGCGTTGATGCCATCGCCAGCAGGCTGACTTCCACAGTTTTTTGGGTGCCGCTCATATTTCGATCTTGTGGTTCAGTTCATGTGATGGGCGCAATGCCCGGGCATAGCAGAACAGAAACAGGTTGCGCACCACTTCCTTGAGCACCACCGGTTCACTGGAATTCAGGCCATTGAGGTCCAGATCGCCCTGATCTTGCAGCTCGTTCAACGCTTCTTCTTCCAGCACGGCACAGACTTCCCCGGTTTCCCGATGAAGGATCCTGAGGTAAGGGTGCGGGCGGTCCAGCCAGGCATCGATCAAATAAGTCATGAGTTCTCATCTCCATTGATTGAGTTCAATGAGAATAATTCTTATTCAATAAATAGCAAGGGCCTATTGGCGGTTTGGGCTCTTTTCTGGGTAAAGATTGCGTAAGGTCAATACGGCTGGCCTTTGGCTATTGCGCAGATTTTTTGGGTGAAGCGGGGAAGGGTGAAGTTCCATCCCACGCTCGGCGTGGAATGGAATACAGCAGAATCAGACTTTTCTGACGAACTCGGATTTGAGTTTCATCGGGCCGATACCGTCGATCTTGCAGTCGATATCGTGATCGCCATCGCACAGGCGTATGTTCTTCACCTTGGTACCGACCTTGACCACCAGCGACGTGCCCTTGACCTTGAGGTCCTTGATCACGGTGATGGTGTCACCGTCCTGCAGGACATTACCGACCGAATCCTTTTTCACCGTGTCATCGGACGCCGCCTCGGCTTCGCCGCTGGCGGACCACTCGTGAGCGCACTCGGGGCAGATCAGCTGGGCGCCGTCCTCGTAGGTGTATTCGGAATTGCATTTCGGGCAGGGTGGCAACGTGCTCACTAAGGCTCCTTGGATTCAGGATCGCTAAAAAGCGCACATTGTATAGGGTTTTCCAAATGCAGGGAGATGAAAGCAAAAGATCGCAGCCTTCGGCAGTGTCTGCAGGGTGGGTGCAGGTGCTGCCGAAGGCTGCGATCTTTTGATCTTGCTTTAACGATCAGTGGGTGCGCGCGACCGAAAATTCGCTCAGCTCAACCAGTGCATCGCGATACTCGCTCGGTGGCAGCGCGTCGAGGCATTTGATCGCACGGGCCACATAATCGCGGGCCAGTTGCGCGGTGTATTCCAGCGAGCCCGAGGCTTCCACGGCTTCGCGGATGCTTTCCAGGTCTTCGATGCCACCTTTCTGGATTGCCTTGCGTACCAGCGCTGCCTGTTCCGGCGTACCTTCGCGCATGGTGTAGATCAGCGGCAGGGTCGGCTTGCCTTCGGCCAGATCGTCACCGACGTTCTTGCCCAGGGTTTCCGCGTCGCCTTTGTAGTCCAGCAGGTCGTCGACCAGTTGGAATGCCACGCCCAGGTGATCGCCGAACATGCGCAGTGCTTCGCTCTGTTCAGGCGTTGCACCGGCCAGTGCCGCGGCGCTGTGGGTCGAGGCTTCGAAGAGCATCGCGGTCTTGCCGCGGATGACTTCCATGTAGGTTTCTTCAGTGGTGCTGGCGTCACGGACCTTCGACAGCTGCAACACTTCGCCTTCGGCGATGATGCGCGTCGCTTGCGAAAGGATCTTCATCACCGGCATGGAGCCCAGTTCGACCATCATTTCGAAGGAGCGCGAATACAGGAAGTCGCCCACCAGCACGCTCGGCGCATTGCCCCACATGGCGTTGGCGGTCGAGCGGCCACGGCGCATGCCGGACATGTCGACTACGTCGTCATGCAACAGGGTCGCGGTGTGCAGGAATTCAATGGTTGCGGCCAATAGCCGCAGGTCATCGCCTTCACGTCCCAGTGCTTTGCCGGACAGCAGCACCAATAAAGGACGCAGGCGTTTGCCGCCGGCCGAGGTAATGTAGTCGCCGATTTTAGATACCAGCGGCACTCGGGAAGTCAGCTGCTTCTTGATGATGCCGTCGACGGCGCTAAAATCGTCCGCGACCGCGCGGTAGAAAGCTTGGGGTTGCATCAGCGACAGTCGCTCCAGAAGGGTTGCGCGGCATGCTAGGACCCACGTCCGGGCCTGTCAAGGCGCGATGGACGGCCCCTTGCAAGGCGCTCGTGCCTTGCGTACAATCGCGCACCCTGAACTTCCTGGGCAGCACCTGCCTTACGCAATTGCAAGCGGGCCTTCCAGCCCCATGCAGCCATGCCAGCCAATACCTCTTCTTATAAAGAGCTGGGTGAGCAGGATTATCGGAGAAATACCATGTCTTATGCAGTAATCGTTACTGGCGGCAAGCAGTACAAAGTCGCCCCAGGTGAATACCTGAAGATCGAAAAACTGGAAATCGCTACCGGCGAATCCGTTACCTTTGATCGCGTTCTGTTGGTTGCCAATGGCGACGACGTGAATATCGGCGCTCCAGTTGTTGCTGGCGCTACCGTTGTGGCTGAAGTGATCTCCCAAGGTCGTCACGATAAAGTCCGCATCATCAAGTTCCGTCGCCGTAAGCACCACATGAAGCGTATGGGCCACCGCCAGTGGTACACCGAGATCAAAATCACCGGTATTCAGGCTTAATTTCAGCCTAATTCCTCACTAGGAGAATTGAACTCATGGCACACAAAAAAGCTGGTGGTAGTACCCGTAACGGTCGCGACTCAGAAGCCAAACGCCTTGGCGTGAAGATGTATGGCGGCCAGGCTATCAAAGCGGGCAACATCATCGTGCGTCAGCGCGGTACCCAATTCCACGCTGGCTACGGCGTTGGTATGGGTAAAGATCACACCCTCTTCGCTAAAGTCGAAGGCGTGATCAAGTTCGAAGTAAAAGGCGCCTTCGGTCGTCGTTACGTGAGCGTAATCGCCGCTTAATTGCGCGATCGCTGGAAAAGCCCTGTCTCGCGACGGGGCTTTTTCGTTTGTGGGGTGAGTCTCTTGCAAAACTGTTTGTATGGGCTGTCGGCGCGCTGGATTGTGCGGTCGTTGATTGAGGTCGCTGCGCTCATTTTTGCAAGAGTCTTATGTCTTAGTGTTTATCGGCTCGTCCGTATGGCGAGAGGCGTTGTGTTATGAAGTTTGTTGATGAAGTATCGATTCGAGTAAAGGCAGGCGACGGCGGTAACGGTTGCATGAGTTTCCGTCGCGAAAAATTCATCGAAAACGGTGGTCCGAACGGTGGTGATGGTGGTGATGGCGGCTCGGTCTACATGATCGCCGACGAAAACCTCAACACCCTGGTGGATTATCGTTACACCCGGCACTTCGATGCCGAGCGTGGTTCCAACGGCGGCAGCACCGACTGCACCGGCAAGAAGGGTGAGGAGTTGGTGCTGCGCGTTCCGGTCGGCACCACGGTGATCGATTCCGCGACTCAGGAAGTGATCGGCGACCTGACCAAGGCTGGCCAGAAGTTGCTGGTCGCTCATGGCGGCTGGCACGGTCTGGGCAACACTCGTTTCAAATCCAGCACCAACCGTGCGCCACGCCAGACCACGCCGGGCAAGCCTGGCGAGCAGCGTGACCTCAAGCTGGAAATGAAAGTGCTGGCGGACGTCGGTCTGCTGGGCTTGCCGAACGCCGGTAAAAGTACCTTTATCCGTTCGGTTTCAGCCGCCAAGCCGAAAGTCGCCGACTACCCGTTCACTACCTTGGTGCCAAACCTGGGTGTGGTCAGTGTCGATCGCTGGAAGAGCTTCGTGGTCGCGGACATTCCGGGCTTGATCGAAGGTGCTTCCGACGGCGCGGGCCTGGGGATTCGCTTCCTCAAGCACTTGTCGCGTACCCGTCTGTTGCTGCACCTCGTCGACATGGCGCCGCTGGATGACACCAGTGCTCCGGACGCTGCCGAAGTCATCGTCAGCGAGCTGACCAAGTTCAGTCCGTCCCTGGCTGAGCGTGATCGCTGGTTGATCCTGAACAAGTGCGACCAGATCCTCGACGAAGAGCACGATGCTCGCGTCAAAGAGATCGTTGATCGCCTGGAATGGACTGGTCCGGTCTACGTGATCTCGGCGATTTCCAAGCAGAACACCGAGCGTCTGTGCCACGACATCATGCGTTATCTGGAGGATCGTGCCGATCGTCTGGCTAACGACCCTGCGTACAAGGAAGAGCTGGCTGATCTCGATCAGCGCATCGAAGACGAAGCTCGTGCCCAGTTGCAGGCGCTGGATGATCAGCGTGCCCTGCGTCGCAGCGGCGTGAAGTCGGTCCATGACATTGGCGACGACGATTGGGACGAAGAAGATGTGGATGACGAAGACGGTCCGGAAATCATTTACGTGCGTGATTGATTCGTTGCGATAAACTTAAGCGCCGCTCAATCGAGCGGCGTTTTAGTATCTGGAAATCGATCGTTGATCACGAATAACCACGAATAACGTCATGGGCAGTGCCAGGTCGCGCTGTCCTCAAGCTAAGGTTGAAGATGATGCGGAGCAAGGTGACAGGTGCGCAGCGTTGGGTCGTGAAGATCGGCAGCGCTTTGCTGACGGCGGACGGCAAGGGCCTGGATCGCGCGGCAATGGGTGTCTGGGTAGAGCAGATGGTGGCGCTGCATGAGGCGGGCGTCGAGCTGGTGCTGGTGTCCTCCGGGGCGGTGGCGGCCGGCATGAGCCGTCTGGGCTGGACCTCGCGACCCAGTGCGATGCACGAGCTCCAGGCTGCCGCTGCAATCGGCCAGATGGGGTTGGTGCAGGCCTGGGAGTCGAGTTTTGCCGAGCATGGCCGGCATACCGCGCAAATTCTCCTGACTCACGACGACCTGTCCGACCGCAAGCGTTACCTGAACGCCCGCAGCACCTTGCGTGCATTGGTCGAGCTGAAGGTCATTCCGGTGATCAACGAGAACGACACCGTGGTCACCGACGAAATCCGTTTCGGCGACAACGACACCCTTGCGGCGCTGGTGGCCAACCTGGTCGAGGCGGACTTGCTGGTGATCCTGACGGATCGTGATGGCATGTTCGACGCCGATCCGCGCAACAATCCCGATGCCCAGTTGATCTACGAGGCGCGTGCCGATGATCCGGCGCTAGACGCAGTGGCTGGCAGTACGGGTGGCGCGCTGGGGCGTGGTGGCATGCAGACCAAGCTGCGTGCGGCGCGTCTGGCGGCCCGTTCCGGTGCTCACACCATCATCGTTGGTGGGCGGCTCGAGCGTGTGCTGGATCGCCTCAAGGCTGGCGAGCGCATCGGCACCTTGCTGTCGCCAGAGCGCGGCATGCTGGCGGCGCGCAAGCAATGGCTGGCCGGTCATCTGCAAACCCGTGGCACCCTGGTGCTGGATGCGGGCGCGGTGACTGCGTTGTCCCAGGGTAACAAGAGCTTGCTGCCGGTCGGGGTGAAATTGGTGCAGGGCAGCTTCCGTCGCGGCGAGATGGTGGTCTGCGTGGCGCCGGACGGTCGTGAGATTGCCCGTGGCCTGGCTAACTACAGTGCGCTGGAAGCGCAAAAAATCATCGGTCAGTCGTCCGAGGCGATTGTCGGTCTGTTGGGTTACATGGCGGAACCGGAGCTGGTTCACCGCGATAACCTGATCCTGGTCTGAAGGAATACCTGAATGCGCGTGGCAAAAGGATTGTTGGGATTGCTGTTGGCGATGCCGCTGCTGGCCTCGGCCGAAGAGATCGGTCAGGTCTCGACGGTGTTCAAGTTCGTCGGGCCGAATGACCGGATCGTGGTCGAGGCCTTTGATGATCCCAAGGTCGATGGCGTGACCTGCTATCTGTCGCGCGCCAAGACTGGTGGCGTGAAGGGCGGCCTTGGTTTGGCCGAAGATCGTGCCGAAGCGTCCATCGCTTGCCGCCAGGTCGGGCCGATCAGCTTCAAGGGCGAGCTCAAGGATGGCGACGAGGTGTTCAAGGAGCGCACATCGCTGGTATTCAAGACCATGCAGGTGGTGCGCTTTCTCGACAAGAAGCGCAATACGCTGGTGTACCTGGTGTATAGCGATCGCTTGATCGAGGGCAGCCCGCAGAATGCGGTGACGGCGATTCCGATTTTGCCGTGGGCGCACGCTCAGTAATTTCACGCAAATAAAACTGTGGGAGCGAGCTTGCTCGCGATAGCGGATATCCAGCCAGCACAAGTGCTGAATGTTAATCCGTCATCGCGAGCAAGCTCGCTCCCACGGTTTTTTATGTGCTCATCAAATCGCAGGCAATAAAAAACCGACCCTGAGGTCGGTTTTTTAATGAACGAGTCGCTTAGGCAGCAGCGGCAACGTTCAGGGCCTTTACGTGGCCATTCAGGCGGCTCTTATGGCGAGCAGCCTTGTTCTTGTGGATGATGCCTTTATCGGCCATACGGTCGATAACTGGCACAGCCAGAACGTAAGCAGCTTGTGCTTTAGCAGCGTCTTTTGCGTCGATGGCCTTAACTACGTTTTTGATGTAGGTACGGACCATGGAACGCAGGCTGGCGTTGTGGCTGCGACGCTTCTCAGCCTGTTTTGCACGTTTTTTGGCGGAAGGTGAGTTGGCCACCGTCGAGCTCCTCGAAAGACTTTTTAGGAAATAGCAAACAAAATAGGCCGCGAATCATGCCGATGAGTTGAAGTCTTGTCAAGGGCGCTTGAAACGTTCCGCTAAGTGGTAGGCGTGGTGCGACGGGATATTTCTTTCCGGCGTGTGACCTGTAAACTCGCGAGCTTTGGCTCTGTGCTGTTGCGGCGCGGAGTATCGCACAAGTAGGCGCATTGTTCGCCTGCTGTTTATCGACAGGCACAAACTCTTTCAATGAATCTGCTTAAATCGTTGGCCGCCGTCAGCTCTATCACGATGCTTTCCCGGGTTCTGGGGTTTGTTCGTGACACCCTCATTGCGCGGACATTTGGCGCGGGAATGGCGACCGACGCCTTCTTTATCGCCTTTAAATTACCCAATCTGCTGCGCCGGATCTTCGCTGAGGGGGCTTTTTCCCAAGCCTTCGTGCCGATTCTTGCGGAATACAAAAGCCAGCAGGGCGAAGAAGCGACGCGCACGTTCATTGCCTACGTCTCGGGTTTGTTGACGCTGGTGCTCGCACTGGTCACGGCGCTGGGCATGCTTGCTGCGCCGTGGGTGATCTGGGTGACAGCGCCGGGCTTCACCGATACCCCGGAAAAATTCGAGCTCACGACCGATTTATTGCGGGTGACCTTTCCTTACATATTGCTGATTTCCCTGTCGTCGCTGGCGGGGGCGATCCTCAATACCTGGAACCGTTTTTCGGTGCCGGCGTTCGTGCCGACCCTGCTCAACGTCAGCATGATCATCTTTGCGCTGTTCCTGACGCCGTACTTCGATCCGCCGGTAATGGCGCTCGGCTGGGCTGTATTGGTAGGTGGTCTGGCACAGTTGCTTTACCAACTGCCGCACCTGAAAAAGATCGGCATGCTGGTGCTGCCGCGCCTCAATTTGCGCGACACCGGCGTCTGGCGGGTAATGAAACAGATGCTGCCGGCGATTCTCGGGGTGTCGGTGAGTCAGATCTCGTTGATCATCAACACCATTTTCGCTTCGTTCCTGGTGGCCGGTTCCGTGTCCTGGATGTACTACGCCGACCGCTTGATGGAGCTGCCGTCCGGCGTGTTGGGCGTGGCGTTGGGCACGATTCTGCTGCCGACCCTGGCCAAGACTTACGCCAGCAAGGATCGCCAGGAGTACTCGCGCATCCTCGATTGGGGCCTGCGCCTTTGCTTCGTGTTGGTACTGCCATGCTCCCTGGCGCTGGGGATTCTCGCCGAGCCGCTGACGGTTTCGCTGTTTCAGTACGGTCAGTTCGATGCCCATGATGCGGCGATGACCCAGCGTGCCCTGATCGCCTATTCGGTTGGTCTGCTCGGGATTATCGTGATTAAAGTGTTGGCGCCTGGTTTTTATGCGCAACAAAACATCCGCACACCGGTAAAAATCGCAATATTCACCCTGGTCGTCACTCAGTTATTCAACCTGTTGCTGATCGGTCCGCTGGCCCACGCCGGGCTCGCGCTCGCCATCAGTGCCGGTGCCTGCCTCAATGCGGGCCTGCTCTTCTATCAGCTGCGCAAGCAGCAGATGTACCAGCCGCAACCGGGTTGGGCGAAGTTCGGCTTCAAGCTGGTGATTGCGGTGACGGTGATGTCCGCCGTGTTGCTGGCCGGGATGCATTTCATGCCGGCCTGGGGCGAGGGGCAGATGCTTGAGCGTTTCCTGCGCCTGGGTGCCTTGGTGGTTGCCGGTGTGGTGGCGTATTTCGGCATGTTAATGTTGTTGGGCTTTCGCCTGCGCGACTTCAATCGCAAAGCGTTGGGCTGAGGATAAAACCTCCATAATTACGGGCGAGCCGGCATTTTTGTCGGCTCGATCACTTTGGGTTACGGTGTTGCCTGTCGTCGGCCGCCGGGTGTGGTTATAATCGACCACTTTATGAGCAAGAAGCGCGTTATGCAGCTGGTTCGAGGCCTCCACAATCTGCGCCCCCAGCATCGGGGCTGTGTCGCCACTATTGGCAACTTTGACGGTGTACACCGTGGCCACCAGGCTATCCTGGCGCGGCTGCGTGAGCGTGCGCTGGAGTTGGGCGTGCCCAGCTGCGTGGTGATTTTCGAACCGCAGCCACGGGAATTTTTCGCTCCGGACACGGCGCCGGCCCGCTTGGCGCGCCTGCGGGATAAGCTGCAGCTATTGGCCGCCGAAGGGGTCGATCGGGTCCTGTGCCTGGCGTTCAACCAGCGTCTGAGCAAACTCAGCGCCAGTGAATTCGTCGATACCATCCTCGTGGACGGCCTGGGTGTGCAGCACCTTGAGGTCGGTGACGACTTCCGCTTCGGCTGTGACCGGGTAGGGGATTTCGATTTCCTGCAACAGGCCGGCGTGATGCAGGGTTTTACTGTCGAAGCGGCGCAGACTGTCGAGCTCGATGGCATTCGCGTCAGCAGCACCCAGGTGCGTAATGCCTTGGCGGCGGCTGATTTTGTCCTTGCCGAACGTTTGCTCGGCCGTCCGTACCGGATTGCCGGTCGCGTGCTGCACGGCCAGAAACTGGCGCGTCAGTTGGGTACGCCCACTGCCAACATTCAACTCAAGCGCCGTCGCGTGCCGCTGACAGGTGTTTATCTGGTCAGCGTCGACCTCGACGGCAAGACCTGGCCGGGCGTCGCCAATATTGGCGTGCGGCCTACGGTCCAAGGGGATGGCAAAGCCCACCTCGAAGTCCATCTTTTAGATTTTGCCGGCGATCTGTATGACCGGCGTATGACGGTGGTTTTCCACCAAAAGCTGCGTGAAGAGCAGCGTTTCGCCTCTCTGGAGGCGCTTAAGACGGCGATCAATGCGGATGTCGCCGCCGCCCGTGCCCTGTCGCACCTAGCGCCAATCGCTAATGAAGAGCCTTAAATGACCGACTATAAAGCCACGCTAAACCTTCCGGACACCGCCTTCCCAATGAAGGCCGGCCTGCCACAGCGCGAACCGCAGATTCTGCAGCGCTGGGACAGTATTGGCCTGTACGGAAAGTTGCGCGAGATTGGCAAGGATCGTCCGAAGTTCGTTCTGCATGACGGCCCTCCGTATGCCAACGGCACGATCCACATCGGTCACGCACTGAACAAGATTCTCAAGGACATGATCATCCGTTCGAAGACCCTGTCGGGCTTCGACGCGCCTTATGTTCCGGGCTGGGACTGCCACGGTCTGCCGATCGAGCACAAAGTCGAAGTGACCCACGGCAAGAACCTGGGCGCCGACAAGACCCGCGAACTGTGCCGGGCCTACGCCACCGAGCAGATCGAAGGCCAGAAGTCCGAGTTCATCCGTCTGGGTGTGCTGGGCGACTTCGCCAACCCGTACAAGACCATGGATTTCAAGAACGAGGCCGGTGAAATCCGCGCCTTGGCCGAAATCGTCAAGGGCGGCTTTGTGTTCAAGGGCCTGAAACCTGTGAACTGGTGCTTTGACTGCGGTTCGGCCCTGGCTGAAGCGGAAGTCGAGTACGAGAACAAGAAGTCCTCGACCATCGACGTGGCGTTCCCGATTGCCGATGAAGCCAAACTGGCTGCTGCCTTCGGTCTGCCGTCGCTGGCCAAGCCTGCCTCGATCGTGATCTGGACCACTACCCCGTGGACCATCCCGGCCAACCAGGCG
Organism: Pseudomonas sp. NFX224; assembly: GCF_048565165.1. NCBI lineage: Bacteria > Pseudomonadati > Pseudomonadota > Gammaproteobacteria > Pseudomonadales > Pseudomonadaceae > Pseudomonas > Pseudomonas sp. NFX224. Next base: position 3,914,798 of record NZ_CP183416.1, read on the forward strand.
CTGAACGTTCACCCGGAATTCAACTACGCACTGGTCGATGTCGGCGACAAGCTGCTGGTTTTGGCTGAAGAACTGGTCGATGCCTGTCTGGCTCGTTACAACCTGGAAGGTTCGCTCATCGCGACCACTACCGGTAAAGAGCTGGAGCTGATCAACTTCCGTCACCCGTTCTACGACCGTCTGTCGCCGGTTTACCTGGCCGACTACGTTGAACTGGGCGCTGGCACCGGTGTGGTTCACTCCGCTCCGGCCTACGGCGTGGACGACTTCGTGACCTGCAAGAAGTACGGCATGGTCAACGACGACATCCTCAATCCGGTACAAAGCAACGGCGTGTACGTGCCGTCGCTGGAGTTCTTCGGCGGCCAGTTCATCTGGAAGGCCAACCCGGCCATCGTCGACAAGCTGACCGAAGTGGGTGCGTTGATGCACACCACCGTCATCGAACACAGCTACATGCACTGCTGGCGCCACAAGACCCCGCTGATCTACCGCGCCACCGCGCAGTGGTTCATCGGCATGGACAAAGAGCCAACCAGCGGCGACACACTGCGTGTGCGCTCGCTCAAAGCCATCGAAGACACCCAGTTCGTCCCGGCCTGGGGTCAGGCGCGCCTGCATTCGATGATCGCCAACCGTCCGGACTGGTGCATTTCCCGTCAGCGCAACTGGGGCGTGCCGATCCCGTTCTTCCTGAACAAGGAAAGTGGCGAACTGCACCCACGCACCGTCGAGCTGATGGAAGAAGTGGCCAAGCGCGTCGAAGTCGAAGGAATCGAAGCCTGGTTCAAGCTGGACGCCGCCGAACTGCTGGGCGATGAAGCGCCGGAGTACGACAAGATCAGCGACACCCTCGACGTCTGGTTCGATTCGGGCACCACGCACTGGCACGTCCTGCGCGGTTCGCACCCGATGGGCCACGAAACCGGTCCACGCGCCGACCTGTACCTGGAAGGTTCGGACCAACATCGTGGCTGGTTCCACTCGTCGTTGCTGACCGGTTGCGCCATCGACAATCACGCGCCGTACCGCGAGCTGCTGACCCACGGCTTCACCGTCGACGAGTCCGGCCGCAAGATGTCCAAGTCCTTGGGCAACGTGATCGCGCCACAGAAAGTCAACGACACCCTGGGCGCCGACATCATGCGTCTGTGGGTCGCTTCGACCGACTATTCGGGCGAAATAGCGGTTTCCGAGCAGATCCTGCAACGCAGTGCGGACGCCTACCGGCGTATCCGTAACACCGCGCGTTTCCTGCTCTCGAACCTGACCGGCTTCAACCCGGCCACTGACCTGCTGCCGGCCGAAGAAATGCTGGCGCTGGACCGTTGGGCTGTGGACCGTACCCTGCTGTTGCAGCGTGAGTTGCAAGAGCACTACGGCGAATACCGCTTCTGGAACGTCTACTCGAAGATCCACAACTTCTGCGTGCAGGAGTTGGGCGGTTTCTACCTGGACATCATCAAGGATCGCCAGTACACCACCGGCGCCGACAGCAAGGCCCGTCGTTCGTGCCAGACCGCGCTGTTCCACATCTCCGAAGCGCTGGTGCGCTGGATCGCACCGATCCTGGCCTTCACCGCCGACGAACTGTGGCAGTACCTGCCGGGCGAGCGCAACGAGTCCGTCATGCTCAACACCTGGTACGAAGGCCTGACCGAACTGCCGGAAGGCTTCGAACTGGGTCGCGCCTACTGGGAACGCATCATGGAAGTGAAGGTTGCGGTCAACAAAGAGATGGAAATCCAGCGCGCGGCCAAGGCCGTCGGTGGCAACCTGCAAGCTGAAGTAACGCTGTTCGCTGAAGACGCGCTGACCGCTGACCTGGCGAAGCTGAGCAACGAACTGCGCTTCGTGTTGATCACGTCGACCGCCAGCGTTGCACCGTTCGTACAGGCTCCGGCTGATGCCGTGGTTACCGAAGTCAGCGGCCTGAAGCTGAAGATCGTCAAGTCGGCCTTCGCCAAGTGCGCCCGTTGCTGGCACTGCCGTGAAGACGTCGGCGTGAACCCGGAGCATCCGGAAATCTGCGGTCGTTGCGTCGACAACATCAGCGGCACTGGCGAGGTTCGTCACTATGCCTAATGCCGTTGGTCGCTTTGGGCGACTGAGCTGGCTTTGGTTGAGTTTGCTGGTCCTGGTCATCGACCAGGCCAGCAAGTTCTACTTCGAAGGCAAGCTCGAGATGTACCAGCAAATTGTGATCATCCCCGATTACTTCAGCTGGACGCTGGCCTACAACACTGGCGCTGCATTCAGCTTCCTGGCTGACAGCTCTGGCTGGCAGCGCTGGTTGTTTGCCTTGATCGCCATTGTGGTCAGTGCGGTGCTGGTGGTCTGGCTCAAACGCCTGGGTCGCAACGAAACCTGGCTGGCCGTAGCGCTGGCATTGGTGCTCGGCGGCGCGCTGGGCAACCTGTATGACCGCATTGCCCTGGGCCATGTGATCGATTTCATTTTGGTGCATTGGCAGAACCGCTGGTATTTCCCGGCGTTCAACTTTGCTGACAGTGCTATCACTGTTGGTGCTGTGATGCTGGCGCTGGATATGTTCAAAAGTAAAAAGACCGGAGAAGCCGTTCATGACTGAACAGGTATTGGCTGAGCAACGCATCGGCCAGAACACGGAAGTCACCTTGCATTTCGCATTGCGCCTGGAGAACGGCGACACAGTGGATAGCACTTTCGACAAAGCCCCGGCGACCTTCAAGGTCGGTGATGGCAACCTGTTGCCAGGTTTCGAAGCAGCGCTGTTCGGTTTCAAGGCCGGCGACAAGCGTACTCTGAGCATCGAGCCGGAAAACGCTTTTGGCCAGCCTAACCCGCAAAACGTGCAGATCATCCCGCGTTCGCAGTTCCAGGACATGGACCTGTCGCCGGGTTTGCTGGTGATCTTCAACGATGCGGCCAATACTGAATTGCCGGGCGTGGTGAAAGAGTTCGATGACGCGCAAGTGACCATCGACTTCAACCATCCGCTGGCAGGCAAGACGCTGACCTTTGACGTGGAAATCATCTCCGTCAAAGCGCTGTAATCGCTTTACTGTAGGAGCGAGCTTGCTCGCGATGATCGTTAACGAATACGCGTTTTTTCTGGATTAACGCGGTGTCCTTTAGTTTTTCGCGAGCCAGCTCGCTCTTACAGGGCAAGACACGAGGCACAGCATGCAAATCAAACTCGCCAATCCCCGTGGCTTCTGCGCCGGTGTGGACCGGGCGATCGAAATCGTCAACCGCGCTCTTGAAGTTTTCGGGCCGCCGATCTATGTGCGCCATGAAGTGGTGCACAACAAATTCGTCGTCGAAGACCTGCGCAATCGTGGCGCGATCTTCGTCGAGGAACTGGATCAAGTGCCGGACGACGTGATCGTGATCTTCAGCGCCCACGGTGTTTCCCAGGCTGTGCGCACCGAAGCCGCCGGCCGTGGCCTGAAAGTGTTCGATGCCACTTGCCCGCTGGTGACCAAGGTGCACATCGAAGTCGCACGCTACAGCCGCGACGGTCGTGAATGCATCCTTATCGGCCACGCCGGTCATCCGGAAGTCGAAGGCACCATGGGCCAGTACGATGCCAGCAATGGCGGTGCGATCTACCTCGTCGAAGACGAGAAAGACGTCGCTGAACTGCAAGTGCACAACCCCGAAAAACTGGCGTTCGTGACCCAGACCACGTTGTCCATGGATGATACCAGTCGTGTCATCGACGCCCTTCGTACGCGTTTCCCTGCCATCGGCGGTCCACGCAAGGACGACATCTGCTACGCCACGCAAAACCGTCAGGACGCGGTCAAGCAGTTGGCCGACGAATGCGATGTGGTGTTGGTGGTCGGCAGCCCGAACAGCTCCAACTCCAATCGCCTGCGTGAACTCGCCGAGCGCATGGCCACTCCGGCGTACCTGATCGACGGTGCCGAAGACCTGCAAAAGAGCTGGTTCGACGGTGTCGAGCGCATTGGCATTACCGCTGGCGCTTCTGCACCGGAAGTTTTGGTGCGTGGGGTGATCCAGCAGTTGCAGGCCTGGGGCGCTACCGGTGCCGATGAATTGGCCGGTCGCGAGGAGAACATCACCTTCTCCATGCCTAAAGAACTGCGCGTGCGTTCCCTGCTTTAAGTTTTTTCCCTTCTGCGCACAATGCCTGCTCAGCCTTTGCGCTGCGCAGGCTGACGCGTCCGGTCGGGGCCAGCACCACCTGGTATTGGCTCACCGGTTCGCGAACGGCGCAAATATGTAATGTCCCTGCCTGAAACTCTCCCCTGGCGAACTGTGGTTCACCCAGATCGCTGAAGCGCACGAATGTGCTCACCGGCCCATTGCCGACAATCGGCAGCCGAGTACCGCTCTGGCGTTCAAACAGCAGCGGGTTGCTGGCGTCGTACTGCCCCTTGCCGCTGATATCCAGAATGACCCGCCAACCCTGGCCCCAGTCGCCATTGATGGCATGGATCATCACGTTCTGATGACGGGCGATTGCCTCAGTCCTGGCCATGCGGATGCCACTGTAAAGCGACTGCGCCGCTTGCTCGCGATGGTTCGATTCTGTGACCGCTGCGAATGCCGGACTGACCAAATGCAGAACAATCCCGACAATCGTCAGTCCCATAAGCAGTTCGATCAGGCTGAAGCCTCGCTGATCCATGTCGTTTCCCTCCCTGGAGTGATGCGGGCCGTGCGGTCCGTGCACGGGTAATGGCAATTCAACCAAGTCTTGGCGGTCGAATCTTCTAGCGTGTAAGCAGGTATAGCCGACGGCAACGGAGGGCACCGATGGAACATCGTTCAAAAGGTTTCACGCTGGTCGAGTTGCTGATCGCGCTCGGGATCTTTCTGGTGCTGATCACTCTGGCCGTTCCGGCGTTTACCCGTTCGGCGCAAACGACAAAGGCCGACACCGAAATCGGCGACCTGCAACGTAGTTTGAATTTCGCCCGTCTCGAGGCCATTGATCGGGGTGTGACGACCCGGCTTCGGCCTACGGCGGGCGGCAGCGTCTGGACCGGGGAATTGGCGGTCTATGACAGTACTGGCACACCAGCCAATGTATTGCGGGTTGTTCCAGCGATGAGCAACGGTGCGACTCTGACGCTAACCTCAGGAATCACCGCCATCGATTTCAATAATCTGGGCGGGCTGTCGTCACCGTCCACAGCGGTGGCGATCAATTATGTGCTGGGCACGCAAAGCAGGACGCTGAATGTGTGTCTGAACGGACGAATTCTATTGGGTGGAAGTTGCGGATGAGGCCATGGAGCAAGCATGCACAGGATGGCATGACGTTGATCGAAGTGTTGGTGGCGTTGTTGATTCTGAGCATAGGATTGTTGGGTGCGGCGGCGTTTCAACTCAATGCGCTGAAGTACACCGACAGTGCGCGCATGACCAGTCAGGCCAGTTTCATTGCCTACGACATGATGGACCGCATTCGCGCCAATTCAGCCGCCGACTACACCGTGACGCCACCGACTTCCGGCAATCTGAGCATCGCCCGGGACCAGGACCTCTACGACTTCACCAGCAATATCGTCAATTTCGGTGGCCCCACCGCCACCGGTAGCATCGCACTCAATCAACGGGTGTACACCATCACCGTTACCTGGGATGACTCCCGGGCCGCCAACAGCGCCAATTCCCGTCGCAGCTTCGTTCTTACCAGTCGCGCGAACGTCGATCCGGTATCGACGCCATGAACCGCTTGCATAGAGGGTTCGGCCTGATCGAGCTGCTGATCGCCCTGGCTTTGAGCCTGATCGTGGTACTGGGCGTGGTGCAGGTTTTTATTGCCGCGAAAAACACTTACGTCAGCCAGAACGCCGCGGCGATCATGCAAGAAGACGCGCGATTCGTGCTGAGCAAGATGATTCAGGAGATCCGCATGGTTGGCATGTTCGGTTGTCTGGGGACGATCACTGATGCCGGTACGGCGGGCGATTTCAATGCAGCTCAAGTCACGCCGATCAGTTGGGATAACGCCAACCTCAAGCTGACACTGGTGACCGCGGATGTGGGAAGCAGCGGTGGCACGCCGACGTGGACAGTGATTTCGGATTGCCGGAACAGTGCGACGGCTTACTCCGACTCGCGCACGCCTGCATCGGGACAACTGGCGTTCCCGATCCGGCGCTTGATTTACAGCCTGAAGAACGGCCAGTTGACGATGGGTATCGGCAGAGGCACACCGGCCCAGCAAGTGCTGGTGGATAACGTCAGTGCCTTCAATGTGAGCTTCGGCCTTGCCAGCTCAGCCGCCGATTCGGCCGCCTCCAGCTACAGCAGCAACCCGCCTGACCCGGCACGCATACGCAGTGTGCGTTTGAGCCTGACCCTTACCGATCCAAACAACCGGGTGAGCAATCAAACCTTCAACGTGGTTGCCGCTCTGCGCAACCGCCTGCCATGAGGGGAGGGCCAATGAAACGTTCTCCTGTCACTGTTCATGGCCAGCGTGGCATGGCGTTGCTGGTCAGCCTGGTGTTCCTGTTGCTGCTGACGCTGATTGGCCTTTCATCGATGCAGAACGCTACCCTGCAGGAAAAAATGGCCGGCAGTGTGAGCTTGCGCAATCAGTCGTTCCAAGGTGCCGAAGCGGTATTGCGCGTCGGTGAAAGTGCGGTGCAACTCGACAGCTATTCATTGGCGGTGTGCAACGGCACCAGCCAGTGCGCGCCGCCGACGGAGTCTTCGACCATCAAGGCCGCCGGGTTCAATTCCACTTCTGGAGTGACCTGGATCGCTTCCGGCGCCGGTTTTTATGGCGTGCAAAACATTGGCACCACACTGACAGCCGTGAACGTACCGAGTAACACCTCGGCCACGTTGTACCGGGTGACCGCAGTGGGAATCGCGGGTAACTCGCGCAGTGTGGTGGAGAGTATTTATGCGAAGTACTGAAATGCGCACGCGGCTTTGGAAGATTTTTTTTGGTGCTGTTTTGGCGCTGTATCTGGGAGCGCCGGCCTATGCCTTTACGCCTTCGGACTCGCCCTTATTGAGTGCAGCTGCAGTCGCACCGAATGTGATGTTGATGATCGACGATTCGGGAAGCATGAATAACATCATCTGGGCGCCGGGTTTCGATCCGACGGTCAACCGCGCGCAGATTGCGATGTGCAGTTCCAATACCTCATGTTTCAGCGGGCAGAATCTGGACATGAGCGATAGCAACATTTCCCTGTCGAGTCTGAACCGGGGCGGCTGCTCGACCAATGGTAATTGGTACGGTTTCTATCGCGGTTTTCTCGGGCTGACGCCCGTTTGCCTGAAACTGCCCGACCCGGTTGGCAACGAAAGCACGCGTTACACGGCTAACTATCTGGCATACCTATTGGGTCTGGCCAACGGTTCGAGCCGGGATTTCACCACGGGCGTCAATGCCATTCCCGACGATTACCGGATCAGTGTGGCGCAGGACGTTTCCAAGAGTCTGGTCACCAGCAATCGCTCATTGCGTATCGGTCTTTCGACCTTCAATCCGCCCACCAGTAATAATCCGGGCAACGGTGGCTACATTGCCCGGGCAGTCACTGATCTGTCGGTGGACGCCAACTACAACGCGCTGATTTCTTCGATCAATGGCCTGAGCGCTGTCGCCAACACGCCATTGGCGGAAACCTACTACGAAGTGACGCGATACATGCGCGGTATGGCGCCGTACTACAACTCGACGCCCGCCACCTACACCAGTCCGATCCAGTATCGCTGCCAGAAAAACTACGGTGTGGTGATCACCGACGGTCTGCCTACCTATGATCGAACCTTCCCCACCAACGACCCTCTCGGTGGCTCTCGCTTGCCGAACTGGGACGGCAACAGCGCCAACGACGGCGATAACCTCATCGGCGATGGGGAGGGGGACACCCTGTATCTCGATGACATCGCCAAATTCGCCTTCGACATCGACATGCGCTCAACCGGCACCGACCTGGCGGGTAAAAGCTGGAACGCCGCCGATTTTCCGAAGCAGAACATGAACACCTACACCGTGGGTTTTACCGCGGCGAACCAGATGCTGTCGGACGCCGCCAGTTACGCCCAGGGCAAGTACTACCAAGCCACCGACAGCGCCGGGTTGAGCGCCGCATTGTCTTCGGCTCTGAGTGACATCACCTCCAAGGCCGGTTCCGGCGGCAGCGGCACCACCAGCGGAACAACTCTTGCCAGCGGCACCCGTTACTTCCAGACCAGCTACGACCCCAAGGACTGGCGCGGCACGATCAAGTCCTATGGCTTCACTGCGAGCGGCGCGGTCAATACCAGTGCAGTGCTGTGGACCACCGACACAGCCATCGTGCCCGCAACGACAGCGCCGAACTATCAGTCCTGGAACAGCCAAACCAACACGGCGGTGACCCTGGCCTACGCCAACTTTTCCACAGCCCAGCAAACCACCCTCAATCAGGGGCTGCCAACAGGAATCACCGGCAGCGATCTGGTGGAGTGGAGCAAGGGCGTCAATAAAACTGGGCTGAAGGTCCGCAGCGTGTTGCTGGGGGACATCATCAACTCGCCGTTGGCTTTGGCTTCAGCGACGGATCAGACCGCCTCTGATCTTTCCGGTGACACCACCTACAGCACTTATCTTGCGACCAAGTCGACCAACATGAGCGCCAGCCTGGTGGTCAACGCCAACGACGGTTTCGTGAACGTCATCGATGCCGGTAATGGCACACGGCGCTATGCCTACATGCCGTCCAGTGTCCTGCCAACCTTGCGCTACATCGCCGATACCGCATACATCAACGGCGTCAGCCACAAATTTCTGGTGGACGGGCAGGTGGGTGTATTCGATGCCCAGCTCAATAGCGCCTGGAAAACCCTTGCGTTGGGCGGAACCGGGGCGGGCGGGCGAACCTTCTATGCGTTGCAACTGTTCGACGCTTCGGCCGGTAACGTGACCAGGGCGTTGTGGGAAATCAGTGCGCCGACCACCGCCAGCACGGCAAACGCTTTCAATGATCTGGGTTATGCCTACGCGCGTCCGGAAGTGGCACGCTTGTCCGACGGTCGATGGGCCGCGTTCATTTCCAACGGCTACGGCAGCAATTCCGGCGTGGCGGCGTTGTATGTGGTGGATATTCGCGATGGTTCGCTGATCAAGAAGATCGTCGTCGACAGCACTGAAACCACCAACGGTTTGTCCTCGGTAAAGCTCAAGGTCAACTCGCAGAACGTGGTGCAGGCCGCGTATGGTGGCGACTTGAAGGGCCGGCTGTGGAAGTTTGATCTGAGCGGCACCACCACGGATGCTTGGGGCGTGGCATTTTCCGGCAAGCCGTTGTTTACCGCGGCGGGTGGCGCGGCCCAGCCGATCACCGCGCAGCCCTTGCTGGCGGACAACTCCCTGGGCGGCAAAGTGGTATTTTTCGGCACCGGGAAATTCAACGAAACGGCGGACAAGACCAACAAGGATTTGCAGGCGTTCTACGCGGTGTGGGACGCGGACGGTGGTTCCGGGCAGATCACCACATCGAGTTTGCAGGCTCAGGCTGTGACCGGTGTGTTCTCGGGGAGCACTGGCCAATTCATCACCACCAGTCAGAACGAGGTGACCTATCCGGCGGAAAAGGGTTGGTACTTGCCGTTGGTGTACAACAACGCGCTGACCGGCGAACGGGTGATCAATCAGGCCAGCCTGGTACTCGGGCGGATCATCTTCACCACGGCCAGCGTGGACACCACAGACCCTTGTGCAAGTTTTGGCACAGGCAAACTGGTCGAACTCGATGCGTTCAGCGGTAAGATGCTCAACTACGCAGTGCTCGACACCAATGGCGACGGCGTGGTCGACAGCACCGACACGGTGTCCAGCGGCGTGATCTTCACCGGCGGCATCCCGACCCTGAATGCCGTCGTCAATGGCGCGACGCGCAAGGTCGTGAACGATTCCAGTGGCGGCATCACCACGCTGGTGGAAAAATCCGGCGGCGGCAGCCGTCGCATCATGTGGCGACAAATACAGTAAGTGAGAGTTGAGGCATGCACAGATCCAACCGCGGTTTTACCCTGATCGAAATCATGATTGTGATTGCGATCATCGGGATTGTCATGACCATCGCTGCCCCGAGCTTTACCGAATACCTGAAGAAGGGTCGTCGTACCGAAGTGGCCGGTCTGCTCTCCGAGCAGGCACAGATTCTCGAGCGCTTCTATTCGCAAAAGAATGTCTACACCGGTGCTGCCGGCCTGAGCGCCGGCAACGACTACTACACCATCACTTCGACACTGACCGATCAGACTTTTTTACTGACGGCGGTGCGCAAGGCTGGTACATCCATGGCGACGGACAAGTGCGGTGATTTCACGATTACCAATACTGGCGTGCGCAGCATGGTCAACGCCACGGCCGGTCTGACGACCAAGGATTGCTGGGGTCGCTGAGTTTTCTTTTCGGGCGCCTTTTGCGTCCTCTGTCTATTTATCGGTTGGATCAGAATATGACCAGGCAACAGCAAGTGGTGATTGTCGGCGGTGGAGTAATCGGTCTTCTGACGGCATTCAATCTCGCGTCCGAAGTACAGAGCGTCGTGCTGCTGGACCGTTCTCACCTCGGTCAGGAGTCATCCTGGGCGGGAGGTGGCATCGTTTCGCCGCTCTACCCGTGGCGCTATAACCCGGCAGTCACCGCATTGGCCCATTGGTCCCAGGATTTTTATCCACAACTGGGCGAGCGCCTGTTCGCCGCTACCGGGGTCGATCCCGAAGTGCACACCACCGGCCTGTATTGGCTGGATCTGGACGACGAAGCCGAAGCATTGGCTTGGGCCGCACGTGAGAACCGGCCATTGCGGGCTGTGGATATCTCGGCGGCTCACGATGCCGTACCGGTGCTGGGCGGCAGCTTTTCACGGGCGATTTACATGGCTGATGTGGCCAACGTACGCAATCCGCGCTTGGTGAAGTCGCTCAAGGCTGCATTGCAAGCGCTGCCGAACGTGACGATTCATGAGCAGTGTGAAGTCAGCGGATTTATTCGCGAAGGCGAAAAAGTTGTCGGTGTGCAGACCTCCACAGGTGCGATCCATGGCGATCAAGTGGTGCTGACGGCTGGCGCTTGGAGCGGCGATCTGCTCAAAAGCCTGGGCCTGCAATTGCCGGTCGAACCGGTGAAAGGGCAGATGATTCTCTACAAATGCGCGGCGGATTTCCTGCCGAGCATGGTCTTGGCGAAGGGGCGCTATGCGATTCCCCGGCGAGACGGGCACATTCTGATTGGCAGTACGCTGGAGTATGAGGGCTACGACAAGACGACTACCGAGTCGGCTCTTGAAAGCCTCAAGGCCTCGGCGGTGGAGTTGATCCCGGCGTTGGCAGATGCCGAAGTGGTCGGGCATTGGGCCGGTTTGCGGCCGGGCTCGCCGGAAGGCATTCCCTACATTGGCCGGGTGCCAGGGTTTGACGGGTTGTGGCTGAACTGCGGACATTTCCGCAATGGCCTGGTGCTGGCGCCGGCGTCGTGTCAGTTGTTTGCCGATGTGATGTTGGGCAGGACGCCGATCATTGATCCGGCGCCGTATGCGCCGACGGGGCGCATCTGACCGATATCGCTAGCAGGCTATCTCCCACAGGGAACTCCGGTGAGCACAACATTTGTGAACACCTCAGAACCCATGTGGGCGCTAGCCTGCTAGCGATGAGGCCCTCAATCCAACCCGAATTTCTTCAGCCGATAACGCATAGACCTGAATGAAAGATTCAACCGCTGAGCCGCCGCCGTGCGGTTCCAGCGGGTTTCTTCCAGTGCTTGCAGAAGAAGCTGGCGTTCGACGTTTTCCAGGTACGCTTCCAGATTGTCGATCTGCGTCAGATCCGGTACGCCTCCTTCCGGATGACAGTTGCCCTCGGCCAGTCGCAGGTCGCCCGCTTCAATCTGTTTGTTTTCGCAAAGCGTGTGAGCGCGTTCGAGCATGTTCTCCAGTTCCCGGACGTTTCCGGGGAAACGGTAACTTTTCAGCGCATCGAGTGCTTGCGGGTGGAGTTTTGCTTCCGGCTGGCCGGTGTCGATAGCCAGGCGCTTAAGCACATGGCCAGCCAGCGGTTCGATGTCATCGCGACGTTCACGCAAGGGCGGAACCCGCAGCTCGATCACGTTCAGACGATAGTACAAATCCTGGCGAAAGCGTTCGGCAGCGACTTCGGCGCCAAGATCTTTGTGGGTCGCGCAAAGAATACGCACGTCGACCAACTCTTCCTGTTGCCCGCCGACGCTGCGTACAGCTTTCTCCTGAATGGCCCGTAACAATTTGACCTGCATCGGCAGCGGCAAGTCAGCCACTTCGTCGAGGAACAGCGTGCCGCCATGGGCGGCCTGGAACAGACCGGGTTTGTCTTCGATGGCGCCGCTGAAGCTGCCTTTGCGATGGCCGAAAAACTCGCTTTCCATCAGTTCCGACGGAATCGCCCCGCAGTTGACCGGAACAAAGGGTTGATTGGCGCGGGGACCGCGATCATGGATCAGCCGCGCCACCAATTCCTTGCCGCTACCGGATTCACCGCTGATGTACACCGGCGCCTGGCTGCGCGCCAGTTTGTCGATGTGTTTGCGCAAATTGCGCATGGGCAATGAATCGCCGAGCAAGCGCCGGTCAATGGCCACGCCAGGGACGGGCAGGAGCAGGGCGCTGGTGACCAGTTCCCGCAGGCGGGTGAGGTCCACCGGTTTGCTCAGGAAGTCGAACGCGCCAGCCTTGAGGGCGTTGATTGCCGTGTCGACATTGCCGTAAGCGGTGATCATCGCCACCGGAACGTGCGGGTGACGTTGCTGGATGTGTTGCACCAGATCAAGGCCGGTGCCATCCGGCAGGCGCATGTCGGTCAGGCACAGATCGAACGTTTCGCGCTTGAGCAGGGCCAGGGCCTCGCCGGCGTTGCGCGCACTGTAGGTATCGAGTTTCATCCGTCCCAGGGTGATTTCCAGGAGTTCGCGGATGTCCGGTTCGTCGTCGACGATCAGGACTTTTTGCCGTGGGCTCATGTTCAACCTTGTTTCCGTCCGTGAGCAAAAGTGATGCGAAAGCAGCCGCCGCCTTGGCGTGGTTTGAAGTCTAGGCGGGCCTGGTTGCTTTCGCACAGCTCACGGGACAGATACAGCCCCAGGCCAGTGCCTTGGTGGCTGGTGGTGAAGAAAGGCTCGAACAGTTGCGGCTGATGGTCCGCGGCCACACCGGGGCCGTCGTCGAGGATTTCAAGGATTGGCAACTGGCTGTCGGGGTCGATAAACAACTCAAGCCAGACCTGTGCCTGATCGTGGCTCTGGGCGCTATGACGCCAGCCGTTGCGAACCAGGTTGTCGAGAATCTGGTTCAACTGGTTCGGGTCCATCAAGGTCTTGAAGTCTCCCGCAGCGATGTGCAGATGAATCTGCTGGCGCTCGGTCGCGCCCTCGCGGGTTTCAGTGACGAACTGTTGCAGCCACGGCTTCAGGTCCAACCGTTGCGGCACGGTTTGCTGGCGTCGGGACAGTTGCAGGACGTTTTCGATGACTCGATTCATGCGTTGGGAGTGATCTTGAATGATCTGGGTCAGACGTTGATCCGCACGGTTGAGTTCCTCAGATTCGCGCAATAGCTGTGCGGCATGACTGATGGCGCCCAGCGGGTTGCGAATTTCGTGGGCGATGCCGGCGGTCAGGCGCCCGAGAGCGGCAAGTTTCAGTTGTTGGGCCTGTTGCGCGATGTGAGCGAGATCCTCGAGAAAGATCAGTGTCTGATGCTGCGGGCTGGGGTCCAGTGCTATGAAACTGGGCTGCAGCTCAACGCCGCTGCTGGCGATTTTCAGGCTTTGCGGGCGCAGGGTCGGGTTGCTGAGCCACAGGTTCAGGCGATCGACAAGCGCCGGGAGGTGGTCGTCGATCAGTCGGCCTTCCAGTCGGTCACAGCCGAGCAGCGTCAGGGCACTGTGGTTGGCCAATTGCACGCGCCGCTGCTCGTCGAGCACCAGGATGCCGGTGCGCATGCGTTGCAGGATCAGTGCATTGAGCGTTTCCAGGCCGACGACTTCACTGGCCTTCTGCTCCACCAGCGTTTCGCTGACTTCCAGCCGTCGGACCAGGCCTTGCACCAGCAGGGCTGCGGCAAAACACAGGGCGCCGAGGGTGCCGACCTGCAAATAGTCATTGGGATTGGCGCGATGGCTGACGTTCAACAGGAAACTCGAACCGACAATGCCGATCGCGCCGACGGCGGCAATCAGCAGGCCGATGCGTCTTCGCAACAACGTATTGCTGATGGCCACCGAAACGATCAGCAAGTTGCCAATGGCGCTGGCAACGCCGCCGGCAGCGAAGAACAGGCCGCACAGCAGCAGTACATCGAGTAACGCCAGGCTGAACAGTTGCGCCGGATGGCGGGTGTTCTCGAAGAACACCACCAGCAGAATGTTCAGCACCAGATACAACCAACTGCCAGAGCTCAGCAGGTCGTCATTGGCCGAGGCCAGCAAGCGGTTGTCCATGTTGCTGGAGATCAGCAGCACCAGGATGATGCCGACGCTTAAACGGTAGAGATGATAAAGGCGCAGCAGTCGCTGGGCCTGTTTGTCGCTGTGACTGGACGCCTCAGCGATCACTGGAACCGGGGCCTTGCTCCAGATGAGCCTGGCTGCAATACCATTTTTGTTGAAGGTTCAGCGCGCGATCGCGGGGCAGATGCACGCCGCAATGGGCGCAGCGCACCATCGGTGCCGCTTCCAGTTCGGCAGGTGACTTGGGTGCGGCAGCCGCGCTTTTGTACTTGCGCCAGAACCACACGGCGGCGGCAATCACGGCGATCCAGAATAATAAACGAAGCATGATGAGCGGCTTTATTGGCTGATGAACCGGCAGTTTAGCCGGGGACATGACAGGCGCACAGTGCATTTGCTCAACACAAAAAAACGGCAACAAAAAAGGGAGACTCAAGAGTCTCCCTTTGCGTAACGCCGGTCGTGTCAGTCGAACACGCCGAAAGTCATGTAGCTGAACCACGAACGGTCGTCGTTGTTGCCTTGCGCTTTGTGATCTTCTTCTTCGATCACGTCGCCGTTTTCGTCTTTAGGCTTGAGATCGTTCGGAATCGCATCCTTGGCGTCCTGGAACTGCTTCTGCACGTCCTGGTTGGCGCGGGTTTCTCCCGGCGGCAGCGGCGGGCGGGATTCGATCAGGCCCAGGGTGGCCTTGCTCAACCACGAACGGTTGTCGGCTTCGGCAACCGACGGCACGAACTGACCGTCGACCAGGCTTGGGTGGTTCGGGTAGTTGAGCTTCAGGGTTTCGAGGCTGGTGGCTGCCAGTTCGTCCAGGTGCAGACGCTGGTAGGACTCGGTCATCACCGCCAGGCCGTCGCCGACCGAAGGGGTTTCCTGGAAGTTTTCCACCACGTAGCGGCCACGGTTCGCGGCAGCGACATAGGCCTGACGGGTCAGGTAATAGTCGGCAACGTGGATCTCGTAGGCCGCCAGCAGGTTGCGTAGGTAGATCATGCGCTGCTTGGCGTCTGGCGAGTAACGGCTGTTCGGGAAACGGCTGGTCAGCTGGGCGAACTCGTTGTAGGAGTCACGTGCGGCGCCCGGGTCACGCTTGGTCATGTCCAGCGGCAGGAAGCGCGACAGCAGGCCAACGTCCTGGTCGAAAGAAGTCAGGCCCTTGAGATAGTAGGCGTAATCGACGTTCGGGTGCTGTGGGTGCAGACGAATGAAACGCTCGGCAGCGGCTTTGGCGGCTTCCGGTTCGGCGTTCTTGTAGTTGGCGTAGATCAGTTCGAGTTGAGCCTGGTCAGCATAACGACCGAACGGATAGCGCGACTCCAGAGCCTTCAGCTTGGCGGTGGCGCTGGTGTAGCTGTTGTTGTCCAGATCGGCCTGGGCCTGTTGGTACAACTCGACTTCACTCAGGTTTTCGTCTACGACTTCCTTCGATGAGCAAGCAGCGGTCAATGCGAGGATGGCGATCAGCAGCAGGTGTTTCACTTGCATGGCGGCTTGCGTCCCTATGACGGCCGCTGTCTTGGGCGTGGCCGTCCTGTTATGATGAGCGCCCCGTTGAGTAGCCTCGGGGCAAAAGACGCCGTATTTAACCACAAGCGCGCAGCCGAAACCAAAGGCTGTGCCGACGCCTAGTCTGAGCATGTCCGATAAAATTGAACTTCGCGCAGAGGTGCCGTCCGAATTGGGCGGCCAACGCCTCGATCAAGTCGCCGCACAATTATTCGCTGAGCACTCGCGCTCGCGCCTTTCCGCCTGGATCAAAGACGGCCGCCTGACTGTGGATGGGGCGGTTATCCGCCCGCGAGACATCGTTCACGGTGGCGCCATTCTTGAACTCACTGCCGAGCAGGAAGCTCAGGGCGAATGGGTCGCTCAAGACATTGCCCTGGACATCGTCTACGAAGACGACGAAATCCTGGTGATCAACAAGCCTGCGGGCCTGGTGGTGCATCCGGCTGCCGGCCACGCCGACGGCACTTTGCTCAATGCCTTGTTGCACCATGTGCCGGACATCATCAATGTGCCCCGTGCCGGTATCGTGCACCGTCTGGACAAGGACACCACCGGTCTGATGGTGGTGGCCAAGACCATTCAGGCGCAGACGCAGCTGGTTACACAGTTGCAGAGCCGCAGCGTCAGCCGGATCTATGAATGCATCGTGATTGGTGTGGTAACCGCCGGCGGCAAGATCAACGCGCCGATCGGTCGTCACGGCCAGCAGCGCCAGCGCATGGCCGTGATGGAAGGGGGCAAGCAAGCCGTCAGCCATTACCGTGTGCTTGAGCGCTTCCGCTCCCACACTCACGTGCGGGTGAAGCTGGAAACCGGTCGTACGCACCAGATTCGCGTGCACATGGCGCACATCAACTTCCCGTTGGTCGGAGATCCTGCCTACGGTGGTCGTTTCCGGATTCCGCCGGCAGCTAACCCGACCATGGTCGAGTCGCTGAAAAACTTCCCGCGTCAGGCACTGCATGCGCGGTTCCTGGAGCTAGATCACCCGACGACCGGTGAACGTATGAGCTGGGAGTCGCCGTTGCCGGAAGATTTCGTCTGGTTGCTGACCCTGCTCAAGCAAGACCGCGAGGCGTTCATCGGATGAGTGACTGGCTGATTCCTGACTGGCCCGCGCCGGCCGGGGTGAAAGCCTGTGTGACCACCCGTGCGGGCGGCGTCAGTCTGGCGCCGTTCGACAGCCTCAACCTCGGCGATCATGTCGACGATAGCCCTGAAGCTGTCGCCGAAAATCGCCGTCGCCTTACCGATCACTTCTCCATTCAACCGGCCTGGCTGCAGCAGGTCCACGGCATTGTCGTGGCCCATGCCGACCCGAGCCGGGTGGATACGGCCGATGCCAGCTGGACCTCAACGCCGGGCGTCGCCTGCGCGGCGATGACCGCCGATTGCCTGCCAGCGCTGTTTTGCGACCGCGCCGGCACCCGGGTCGCGGCAGCCCATGCCGGTTGGCGCGGGTTGGCGGCGGGCGTGCTGGAAGCCACGCTCGACAGTCTGGCGGTGCCACCGGCCGAGGTCTTGGTCTGGCTCGGTCCGGCCATCGGTCCGCAAGCCTTTGAAGTTGGCCCGGAAGTGCGCGAAATCTTCCTGCAGCAGTTGCCGCAAGCGGCTGAAGCCTTTGTGCCAAGCGTAAATGCCGGCAAGCTCATGGCCGACATCTATGAGCTGGCGCGTCTGCGTCTGGCGGCTCGTGGCGTTACCGCTGTCTACGGCGGTGGTTTCTGCACCGTCACCGACCCTCGCTTCTTCTCTTACCGCCGGGCTCCTCGCACCGGTCGGTTCGCCTCCCTTGTCTGGCTCGCCCGCTAAGCTTTGCTGACCTGCATCAACGTCAAGACGCTTGAAACTCCCAGAATTGACCACATCTATTGTGGTATCTGGCAGGTTTCTTAATTCAGGACGTTTCATAGGTCCGGCCTGCTCAAAAGGAAGGTGACCCATGCGTATAGACCGTTTAACCAGCAAATTGCAGTTAGCGTTGTCCGATGCCCAATCCCTGGCAGTCGGCCTCGATCATCCGGCCATCGAGCCGGCGCACTTGATGCAGGCCTTGCTCGAACAGCAGGGCGGCTCGATCAAGCCTCTGCTGATGCAGGTGGGCTTCGACGTCAACAGCTTGCGTAAAGAGCTGACCAAAGAGCTCGACCAGCTACCAAAAATCCAGAACCCGACCGGCGACGTCAACATGTCGCAGGATCTGGCGCGCCTGCTCAACCAGGCTGACCGTCTGGCCCAGCAGAAGGGCGACCAGTTCATCTCCAGCGAACTGGTGTTACTCGCTGCCATGGACGAGAACAGCAAGCTCGGCAAGTTGTTGCTCGGTCAGGGCGTGAGCAAGAAAGCCCTGGAAAACGCGATCAATAACCTGCGTGGTGGCGAGGCCGTCAACGACCCGAACCACGAGGAAGCGCGCCAGGCGCTGGATAAGTACACCGTCGACCTGACCAAGCGTGCCGAAGACGGCAAGCTCGATCCGGTGATCGGCCGTGACGACGAAATTCGCCGCACGATCCAGGTGTTGCAACGCCGTACCAAGAACAACCCGGTGCTAATCGGTGAGCCTGGCGTCGGTAAAACCGCCATCGCCGAAGGCCTGGCCCAGCGCATCATCAACGGTGAGGTGCCGGACGGCCTCAAGGGCAAACGCCTGTTGTCCCTGGACATGGGAGCGTTGATTGCCGGTGCCAAGTATCGCGGTGAGTTCGAAGAACGCCTGAAATCCTTGCTCAACGAGCTATCGAAGCAGGAAGGGCAAATCATTCTGTTCATCGACGAACTGCACACCATGGTCGGTGCCGGTAAAGGCGAAGGCTCGATGGACGCGGGCAACATGCTCAAGCCAGCCCTGGCTCGTGGTGAGCTGCATTGCGTCGGTGCGACCACGCTCAACGAGTATCGCCAATATATAGAGAAGGATGCGGCGCTTGAGCGACGCTTCCAGAAAGTATTGGTGGACGAGCCGAGCGAAGAAGACACCATCGCGATCCTGCGTGGCCTGAAAGAGCGCTACGAGGTTCACCACAAGGTGGCGATCACCGACGGTGCGATCATTGCAGCGGCCAAGCTCAGCCACCGCTACATCACTGACCGCCAGTTGCCGGACAAGGCCATCGACCTGATCGACGAGGCCGCCAGCCGTATCCGCATGGAGATCGACTCCAAGCCGGAAGTGCTGGACCGTCTGGAACGTCGCCTGATTCAGTTGAAGGTGGAATCCCAGGCGCTGAAGAAAGAAAGCGACGAAGCGGCGATCAAACGACTGGAGAAACTCCAGGAAGAAATCGTTCGTCTCGAGCGTGAGTACTCGGATCTCGAAGAAATCTGGAACTCGGAAAAGGCCGAAGTTCAGGGTTCTGCGCAGATTCAGCAGAAGATCGAACAGTCCCGTCAGGAACTGGAAACCGCGCGCCGCAAAGGCGACCTGAACCGCATGGCTGAACTGCAGTACGGGGTGATCCCGGACCTGGAGCGCAGTCTGCAAATGGTCGACCAGCATGGCAAACCGGAAAACCAGTTGCTGCGCAGCAAGGTGACTGAAGAAGAGATCGCCGAAGTCGTTTCGAAGTGGACCGGTATTCCGGTGTCGAAGATGCTCGAAGGCGAGCGCGACAAGCTGATGAAGATGGAAAGTCTGTTGCATCAGCGTGTGATTGGCCAGGAAGAGGCCGTGGTCGCGGTTTCCAACGCGGTACGGCGCTCCCGTGCCGGGTTGTCCGACCCGAACCGGCCGAGCGGCTCGTTCATGTTCCTCGGCCCGACCGGTGTCGGTAAAACCGAGCTGTGCAAGGCGTTGGCCGAATTCCTCTTTGATACTGAAGAGGCGATGGTGAGGATCGACATGTCCGAGTTCATGGAGAAACATTCCGTGGCTCGCTTGATCGGCGCACCACCGGGATATGTCGGTTATGAAGAGGGCGGTTATCTGACCGAGGCAGTGCGTCGCAAGCCTTACTCGGTGATCTTGATGGACGAAGTCGAGAAGGCGCACCCGGATGTGTTCAACATCTTGCTGCAAGTGCTCGAAGACGGTCGCCTGACCGACAGCCATGGCCGTACGGTGGACTTCAAGAACACCGTGATTGTCATGACCTCCAACCTGGGGTCGGTACAGATCCAGGAACTGGTCGGTGATCGTGAAGCGCAGCGTGCAGCGGTGATGGATGCGATTTCCAGCCACTTCCGGCCGGAGTTCATCAACCGGGTCGACGAAGTGGTGATCTTTGAGCCTTTGGCGCGGGATCAGATCGCGGGCATCACCGAGATCCAGTTGGGTCGCCTGCGTAGCCGTCTGACCGAGCGGGAGTTGAAGTTGGACCTCAGCCCTGAAGCCATGGATAAGCTGATCGCGGTCGGTTACGACCCGGTGTACGGTGCGCGGCCGCTGAAACGGGCGATCCAGCGCTGGATCGAGAACCCGCTGGCACAGATGATTCTGTCGGGACGATTCATGCCTGGGGACACGGCCCATGGTGTGGTGGAAAACGACGAAATCGTCTTTGTCTGATCCTCGGCGGCAGCAAAAATGAAAAGGCCTCGCATTGCGAGGCCTTTTTTTCGTTAGGCTGTTGAACTCAAAGGAAAAGGCTTGTAAAGTGCGCCCCGCAGTCAGTCACCCGCCAGGGTTTCCGCTCCCCAAGCAGGAATCCAAAATAAGTTGCAAATCATTAACTTGAAAGCAATTTAGGGGGTTGACAGAGGTGCTGAAGATTGTAGAATAGCGCGCCTCAGACACACGAACGCAGCGATGCGAACGAGTCGAAGAGAACGCAGTAAAGCTTCAAAGTTGTAAATTGAAATATGTAGTTCCGTGATAGCTCAGTCGGTAGAGCAAATGACTGTTAATCATTGGGTCCCAGGTTCGAGTCCTGGTCACGGAGCCAATTTCAAGCCGGGGTATAGCGCAGTCCGGTAGCGCGCCTGCTTTGGGAGCAGGATGTCAGGAGTTCGAATCCCCTTACCCCGACCATATTTGGGTCGTTAGCTCAGTTGGTAGAGCAGTTGGCTTTTAACCAATTGGTCGTAGGTTCGAATCCCACACGACCCACCATTTTTGAAACCAGTTAGCGCTGGAATCGAATCTTAAGATCAGAGGCCAAAAGCGCTGATCGAAGAAGGCGCCTTTCAAAGGTGCCTTTTTTTTACCGGGGTATAGCGCAGTCCGGTAGCGCGCCTGCTTTGGGAGCAGGATGTCAGGAGTTCGAATCCCCTTACCCCGACCATATTAAAAATCCTCGTATCGAAAGATACGGGGATTTTTTTTGTCTTCGAAAAGCGTATTCGCTTCTTTAGTCATCGTACAACTTGCCGATAACGAGCTATAGAGGCACCGCCAGGGCCTCCACTCCAGCCAACAATAATAAAGGCACTCGTTATGTTTCTTCGTCAGTTGAATATTGCCCCCCGTGCCGCATTGGGTTTTGCCTTGATTGCGGTACTCGTGGCGCTGCTCGGGGTTTTTGCGCTGGGGCAGATGTCGAGCATTCGCGAGAGTGAAGTGGCGGTGGAGAAACAATGGCTGCCGAGCATTCGCGGCGGTGATGAAATACGCGAAATCATGTTGCGCATTCGCACCATTTCCCTGCGCATGGCGCTGGACCAGGACCCGAAGAACATCGCCCAATATCGCAGCCAGATGGATACCCGGGACAAGGAGTTGAGCGAAAAAATCGCCGCCTACGACAAACTGGTCACCACAGCTGAAGGCAAGGCGTTGTACGACCAATTCAAGAACACCTTCGCGGCCTATCGCGCCGGTATTGCCCAATCCTTCACCCTGGCCGAACAAGGGCGTCGCGACGAGCTGACCAAGCTGCTGCTGGTGGATATGAAGACGGTGGTCGACGGCTCTGGCAAGCAACTCAGTGACCTGGCGGAACTGTTTAGCCGACAAGTCGCGGCAGAAAGCGAGAAATCCAAAGAACACTACGAAACATCACGCACGATCGTGAGCCTGTTTATTGCCCTTGCGGCGTTGGCGACGGTTGCCTTGGCCATGTTGCTCACCCGCAGCATCGTGCGTCCGCTAAGTGAAGCCGTGAGTGCAGCGGAACATGTGGCGCAGGGCGACCTGACACGTCCGATCGAAACCCATGGCAACGACGAAGTCAGCCGTTTGCTCAAGGCATTGGCGACCATGCAGCAGAATTTGCGGGAAACCCTGCAAGGCATCAGCGGCTCCGCGACGCAATTGGCCACGGCTGCCGATGAATTGAACGCCGTTACCCTCGACAGCAATCAGAGCCTGCAACAACAGAACAACGAAATTGAACAGGCGGCCACGGCGGTCAATGAAATGACCTCCGCCGTGGAAGAGGTCGCACGCAACGCCGTGTCCACCTCCGATGCCACTCGTCAGTCCAGTGAGTCGGCGCATCTGGGGCAGGAGCGGGTCAGCGAGACGGCCATCGCGATAAGTTCGCTGGCCCACGACGTGCAAAGTACCGGGGAGCTGGTGCGGTCACTGGCCAATCAGTCTCAGGATATCGGCAAGGTGCTGGATGTGATTCGCGCCATTGCCGAGCAAACCAATCTGCTGGCGCTGAACGCGGCCATTGAAGCGGCGCGGGCGGGGGAGAGTGGTCGAGGTTTTGCAGTGGTGGCCGATGAGGTGCGTGCCTTGGCCCATCGCACCCAGCAATCGACCCAGGAAATCGAGCAAATGGTCCAAGGCATGCGCGACGGATCGAGCCAGGCGCTTGAGGCGATGAATACCAGCGCTTCACGTGCTGCCAGCACGCGGGTCCTGGCTGAGCGCGCAGGCGAGGCTCTGCAAACCATCACGGCTTCCGTGCATGAGATCCACGAGCGAAACCTGGTGATCGCCAGTGCAGCAGAAGAGCAAGCGCAAGTGGCGCGTGAGGTCGACCGTAATCTGGTGAACATTCGCGACCTGTCGGTGCGTTCCGCCACCGGGGCCGATCAGACCAGTGCATCGAGCCATGAATTGTCGCAACTGGCCAATGCGCTGCAGGGGATGGTGCGGCGTTTTCGGGTGTAAGTGATTCAGATGGAAAATGTGGGAGCTAGCAGACTAGCCCCCACAGGTTTTTACATCAGTGCAGTTTCAGCCGTGGCTCGGTCCCGCGTCCGATCTTGCTCCCCAGCATCAACATCGCCGTGCGGAACGGTCCGTACAGCGCCATCTGGTGCATCCGGTACAGCGACACGTAGAACATCCGTGCCAGCCAGCCTTCCAGCATCACGCTGCCGGTGAGGTTGCCCATCAAGTTACCCACAGCGGAAAAACGCGACAGCGAAATCAGCGAGCCGTAGTCGGTGTACTTGTACTCCGGCAATGCCTTGCCTTCAATGCGCAGCTTCAGCGACTTGGCCAGCAACGACGCCTGTTGATGCGCAGCCTGGGCGCGCGGCGGCACGTTGCGGTCAGTGCCCGGTTGTGGGCAGGCGGCGCAGTCACCGAAGGCAAAGATGTTTTCGTCGCGAGTGGTTTGCAGGGTCGGCAGCACTTGCAGCTGATTGATGCGGTTGGTTTCTAAGCCATCGATGTCCTTGAGGAACCCCGGTGCGCGAATCCCCGCCGCCCAGACTTTCAGGCTGGCGTTGATCACTTTGCCGTCCGCAGTAATCAGGCTGTCGGCCGTGACTTCGCTGACCGCCGCGTTGGTCATGACGTTGACCCCGAGTTTCTCCAGGGTTTTATGCACAGGGCCGCCGATTCGCTCCGGCAATGCCGGCAGCACCCGTGGCCCGGCTTCGATCAGGGTGATGTGCATGTTTTCCGGTTTGATCCGGTCCAGGCCATAGGCCGCCAGTTCATGGGCGGCGTTGTGCAGTTCGGCGGCCAGTTCGACCCCGGTGGCACCGGCGCCGACGATGGCCACGCTGATTTGCTCGACCGTGTCAGTCTGCCCGGCGTGGGCGCGCAGGTAGTGATTGAGCAACTGCTGATGGAAGCGCTCGGCCTGTTTGCGGGTGTCGAGGAACAGGCAGTGTTGCGCCGCGCCCTGGGTGCCGAAATCGTTGGTGGTACTGCCGACGGAAATCACCAACGAGTCGTAAGGCACTTCCCGCGCCGGTACCAGTTCCAGCCCGGCTTCGTCATAGGTGGCGGCCAGCTGGATTTTCTTGTTCGCGCGATCGAGCCCGCTCATGCGCCCCAGCTGAAACTCAAAGTGGTTCCATTTCGCCTGGGCAACATAGTTGAGTTCATCTTCGGAAGAGTTCAGGGAACCGGCCGCCACTTCGTGCAACAACGGTTTCCAGATGTGGGTCAGGTTCGCGTCGACCAGCATGACGCTGGCTGTGCCGCGCTTGCCCAGAGTCTTACCCAGACGGGTAGCCAACTCCAGACCGCCGGCGCCGCCGCCGACAATGACAATACGATGGGACATGGGGATAACTCGCAAGGCTAAAAGAAATCGGTGCAATTACCCGAGCGAGCGCAAGGCAGCTCATAGCGTCAGGTAACTGATAAGTCGGCTCAACAGGCCCAGACCAATGGTCACTGCCAGCACCATCACCAGGAGCATCCACGGCCTGAAAGGCCGGCGCTCGACTTGGTGTTGGGACAGTTGCAGATACGCTTCGACATGCTTCTGGTCGTCAGGGTTCAGGCGGCTGGTCATATCGGGCCTCGTCAGGGGTAGACGTTGCTAAATGTGATGAAGCTACAACGGGCGTTATCTCGCGATGAACGGAGCATAGCCGCTCTCCGGCAAGGGCTCGACGCTCACCGCATCTTCCAGGCGAATGATGCCACTTTGTAACACTCGGGCGGTGATTCCGCCATGCCCACGCACGGCCTGGAACGTTCCGCTGCCGAGGTTGTTTTCCAGGCGCGCGCAGGGCTGGCACCAGCCGGTGGTTTCGAAAATCGCCTGGCCAATCCGGAAGCGTCGGCCCTTGAGGCTGAAAAGATTGATTCCACTGATAACGAGATTGCGCCGCAGATCTTCAGGCCGGACCGGCTGATCCTCCGGCCGTCCCATCAGCGAACTGATGACCGGCAAGTGTTCCCACTGAATCAGCGTTACCTGCCGCGCATTACGCACGCCGGGGCGGGCATGGTCGCCGGTCAATCCGGCCTCCAGTCGCGCCTCAACGGCCTCCAGTTCGATCATCGGTGAGCGTGATTGCGCACGGACGCCGATCCAGCGTACGCGGCCGGTTTGCGGGACATGGGCAATCAATTCCTGCAATGGACTCACAGGCTGATCCCGACATCGAAAACGATGCTGCGTCCCAGATTGCTGCGCAGGAAGTCCGGCGCATCCGGGTGAGCGAACAGCACGCGGGCAAACGTCGGCCCCACCAGCGACAGCGAACGCCAGCCCTGGCGCAGGTATTCGGTGGGCGGCGGGAAATGGCTGTTGAGGTCGAGCACTTCGCGCTTGAGGCTGGCGAAGGCGATGATGTCCAGTTCACCCAGGTCCATGCCGCGTTCTTTGTAGTTGTGCGCTTTCTTGCGCAAAGTCGGTGCCAGTCGCAGCAGGAATTCGTTGGCGGGGATGCGCCGCGGCTTGGCTTCGCGTCGCACCAGTTGACTGAGGGAGAACGCACTGCGTCGACGTTGCAGCTCATCTCGCCATTCATCATTGAGGCGCCGTCCCTCATCGAGCACGAAGAACACCTCGAAACTGGCGTCGCGGAACAACACGTCCGGCGGCTCTCCGGCGGGGGCGAATTCATCGGCGCGATAGGGAATGTTCAGCCCTTGCAGCAGGCGCTGACAGACCCAACGCTCACGCTCCCATTTGCGGGCATTGGACAGGAACGCGTTGGCTTGCTCGGCCGCGATGGTCAGCAGGCGTAAGTAATCTGAGTCATCCATAGGCCCAAGCTTAGCGTTCAAATGCGATCGCAAAGAAGACAGTTTATCGGAGAGGGGCAATTCCCTCCGTTCCCATGCCCGTTTCAGGGCCCTGCACAAAACGGATAGTGGTCTGCGCAATGCGGATATTGACCCGCGCCTGGTGACTTTACCCTCGGCTGTACGGACGTAAGCCGTGTTACCCACGCTCGAAAAAAACAACAACAAGAGATAAATGCCATGCGCAAGATCGACGTACTTGAGGTTATCGACAACGCTCGTTTCAACCGCTTTCACTGGATGGTGCTGTTCTGGTGTGCCCTGATCATCATCTTCGACGGTTACGATCTGGTGATCTACGGCGTGGTTTTGCCGATGCTGATGAAAGAGTGGGGGCTCAGCCCTCTGCAAGCCGGCGCACTGGGCAGTTATGCACTGTTCGGCATGATGTTCGGCGCACTGTTCTTCGGCCCGCTGTCGGACAATATCGGTCGTAAAAAAGCCATCACCCTCTGCGTGATGCTCTTCAGTGGCTTTACCGTGCTCAACGGTTTTGCCCGCAACCCCACCGAATTCGGCCTCTGTCGCTTCATTGCCGGTCTCGGCATTGGTGGTGTGATGCCTAACGTCGTGGCGCTGATGAACGAGTACGCGCCGAAAAAAATCCGCAGCACCCTGGTGGCGATTATGTTCAGTGGTTACTCGGTCGGCGGCATGTTGTCCGCCGGGCTGGGTATTGTGCTGATCCCGAGTTTTGGCTGGCAGTCGGTGTTTTATGTGGCGGTCCTGCCGTTGCTGCTGTTGCCGCTGATCATGTACTTCCTGCCGGAATCGGTAGGGTTCATGTTGCGTCAGGGGCGCAATGAAGAAGCACGCGACATTCTTCAACGCATCGATCCGGCCTACGTTGCGCAGCCTTCCGATCAGCTGCACATGGCTGAAGTGAAGGGCACGGGGACACCAGTGTTGCAGTTGTTCCGTGAGGGTCGTGCGCTGCGCACGCTGATGCTGTGGCTGACGTTTTTCTGCTGCCTGTTGATGGTGTACGCCTTGAGTTCCTGGCTGCCGAAACTGATGGCCAACGCCGGTTAC
The DNA here is from genome assembly GCF_048565165.1 of Pseudomonas sp. NFX224. Classification (NCBI taxonomy): domain Bacteria; kingdom Pseudomonadati; phylum Pseudomonadota; class Gammaproteobacteria; order Pseudomonadales; family Pseudomonadaceae; genus Pseudomonas; species Pseudomonas sp. NFX224. Next base: position 3,941,628 of record NZ_CP183416.1, read on the forward strand.
AGCCTGGGCTCGAGCCTGTCGTTCCTGTTGGTGTTGAACTTCGGGGCGATCTTTGGCGCGGTCGGCGGCGGGGTGCTGGGCGATAAACTCAATCTGCCGCGGGTGCTGGCGGTATTTTTCGCCATGGCGGCAGTGTCGATCACTCTGTTGGGCTTCAACAGTCCGATGCCGGTGTTGTACCTGCTGATCGCCATTGCCGGTGCCACCACCATCGGCTCGCAGATTCTTTTGTACGCCTGCGCTGCGCAGTTTTATTCCATGACCATACGTTCCACCGGGCTGGGTTGGGCGTCGGGTATCGGGCGCAACGGCGCCATCGTCGGTCCATTGCTGGGCGGTGCCTTGCTCGGGATCAGCCTGCCGCTGCAACTGAACTTCATGGCGTTTGCCTTGCCCGGTGCAGTGGCTGCCCTGGCCATGACCGTGTTCGCCATCAGCAGCCGATGCAGCGCCGCTGGCGTCAACCCGGCTTTGTCAGCGACCGGCGCCTGAGTCATGAAAGCGTTCTTCCAGGACTTTTCGTTGTCCGCCGCCGTGGCTGGATTCATCGCCACGGTGATTTCTTACGCCGGTCCATTGGTGATCATTTTTCAGGCGGCAGAAGCGGCACACCTCTCGCGGGAAGTGTTGTCGTCCTGGATCTGGGCGATCTCCATTGGCAGCGCTGTGCTGGGTATCGGTTTGAGCCTGCGCTACCGCGTTCCGGTGATTATTGCCTGGTCGGCGCCGGGCTCGGCGTTGCTGGTGGCGCTGTTGCCGGACATCTCCATGTCTGAGGCGGTGGGGGCTTATCTGGTCAGCAGCCTGATCATTTTCCTGGTCGGCATTTCGGGGGCTTTCGACCGGATCATCAGCAAGCTGCCGGCAGCGATTGCGGCGGCGATGCTGGCGGGGATCCTGTTCAGTTTCGGCACCGGGTTGTTCGTGTCGATGCAGCACAAGCCGTTGCTGGTGCTGGCGATGTTTGCCACCTACCTGATCTGCAAGCGGGTGATGCCGCGTTATGCGGTGATGATGGTGCTGTTGGTGGGCTGTTCGATTGCTGCGTTCACCGGTGATTTGCATCGTGAAGCGCTAGTGATCGGCCTGGCCACGCCGGTGTGGATCACGCCTGAGTTCAGCCTGGGCGCGATCCTCAACATCGCCTTGCCGCTGGTGATGGTGGCGCTGACCGGTCAGTTCGTGCCCGGTATGGCGGTGCTGCGCGCCAGTGGCTACTCCACGCCGGCGAGCCCGATCATCGCCAGCAGCGCGTTGGGTACGGCGTTGTTGGCGCCGTTCGGCTGTCATGGGTTGAACCTGGCGGCGATCACGGCGGCAATCTGTACCGGTCGCGAATCCCACGAAGATCCGCGCAAACGCTATGTGGCCGGGGTTGTTGGCGGCCTGTGTTACCTGCTGCTGGGGATCTTCGGCGCCACGCTGGTTTCGCTGTTTTCCGCATTCCCCAAAGAGCTGATCGCGGCGTTGGCCGGGTTGGCGTTGTTCGCCGCCATTGCCGGCGCGTTAACGGGCGCGATGGCTGTGCCGAACGATCGTGAAGCCGCGCTGGTGACCTTCCTGGTCACGGCGTCGGGCATGTCGTTGTTCGGTTTGTCCGCAGCGTTCTGGGGGCTGATTTTCGGCATGGTCACCCATGTGCTGTTAAACGCCCGCCGTCCGCTCCCTCTTCGCACAACCGCTGCAACTGACGTTGTTCAACCTGTCGATCAATAACAATAAGAGAAAGACAATGAAACAGAATCTCCCAACAACCGGTTCGGTGTTGTCCCTGGCTGTCGTCTCGGGTTTTTCCACGGGTGCGATCGCCGCGGAAAAAGGCTTTATCGAAGACACCACCGCGACCTTGCAGGCGCGCAACTATTACTTCAGCCGCGACTTTTCCGACATCGTTGGCGCCAACCAGCAATCGAAGGCTGAAGAGTGGGCACAGGGCTTCATTCTCAACGTGAAATCCGGCTACACCCAGGGCACCGTCGGGTTTGGCGTGGACGTCATTGGCTTGCTCGGCCTCAAGCTCGACAGCGCCCCGGACCGGACCAATACGGGCTTGTTGCCGGTACAGGACGATGGCCGCGCGGCGGACAACTACAGCCGTCTGGAAGGCGCGTTGAAAATGCGCTACTCCAAAACCGAGCTGAAAGTCGGTGAGTTGCAACCCAATCTTCCGGTGCTGGCGTTCAGTGATATTCGCCTGCTGCCGCCGAGTTATCAGGGCGCAAGCATCACGTCGAACGAGATCAATGGCCTGACCCTGCAGGGCGGTCACTTGAGTTCAACCAGCCTGCGCAACGAGGCGGGCGACGAAAAGATGCAAGCGATGCTCGGCCATGTGCCGCAGCGCCAGGTCAGCAGTGACGGTTTCAATTTTGCCGGCGCCGATTATGCCTTCAATGACAAGCGCACTTCGGTCAGCGCCTGGTACGGGCAACTGGAAGATATCTACAACCAGCGCTTCCTTGGCCTCAAGCACAGTGAGCCGGTGGGCGACTGGATTCTCGGCGCCAATCTCGGTTACTACGATTCGCGCGAGGACGGCAAAAAGCTGCTGGGCAACATCGATAACCAGGCGTTCTTTTCGCTGCTGTCGGCCAAGCGGGGTGGCCATACGTTTTACATCGGCTATCAGGGCATGTTCGGCGACAGTGCGTTTCCACGGGTGTTTGCCAACATTTCACCACTGGGCAACGAAGTGCCGACCTATGAGTTCGCCTACACCGATGAGCGTTCGTGGCAGGCGCGTTATGACTACGACTTTGCGGCGCTCGGCGTACCGGGTCTGACCAGTACCGTGCGCTACATCAGCGGCAACAATGTCGATACCGGCAAGGGCTATGAAGGCAAGGATCGCGAGCGCGACCTGGATATCGGCTATGTGTTGCAGAGCGGCAGTCTCAAAGGCCTGGGTATCCGCGTGCGCAATGCGATGGCGCGTTCCAATTACCGCAGCGACATCGACGAAAACCGTCTGATCCTCAGCTACACGTGGACGTTACTATGAGCCATTGATCAGAGGTTGCTGGTGCAATCGCCGAAGACCTCGTAGGTCACGCGGCGAGTCTGGCCCTGATGATCGACGTATACCATCGTCGCCGGCACAACCCCGCACGCGGTCGCGGTGTCCGATACGGAAACCACCTTGGCGATGTCCAGTGGCTGTGCGGGGTTGTACTGGACAGCGGGTGGCTCGTTGTCAGCGGCCATGGCCGAGGTAGCGATGACGGTCAACAACAGGCTGATGAACGTTTTCATGCTGGCGTACTCCGGATTGGTTTTGATGGTTGAATTTTAGTCTTTGCCACCGTCCGATAAAGGGGCGAACGCCAGATGCAGTCTTGCGTAAAACGTAACAATCAGCGCCCATTTGGCACGAGATCAAAAGGGGCGGGTAGACTGGAGGCCTATTCGCTTACGGCAAGACGAGGGAGTGTGCCCAGCCATGATCGGTGCCGAGTTACTGTCATCCGAAACTCTTACGACGGGGTGGCTGATCTACGTACCGGTTTTGATCTGGGCCGCTGCGCGTGCGCCGTGGGTCGAGTTGTTCACCGACAGCCGTCGTCAGCATTTGCTGTTCGGCACCGTGTTCGCGTTGTTCATGCTGTGGCTGGTGCGGCGGGATTTCGATACCGGTGTGTCTTACCACTTCATCGGCATGACCGCGGTGACGCTGTTGCTGGACTGGCCGCTGGCGATCGTCGGCGGTGTGGTGGCGCAAACCGGGCTGGTGCTGCTCGGGCGTCAGGACATGGTGGCAATGGGGGTCAATGGCGCGCTGTTCATAGTGTTGCCGGTATTGGTCACCGAGTGCTGTGCGATTCTGGTGGAACGGGCGCAGCCACGAAATCTCTTCGTCTACATCTTCGTTTCCGGGTTCTTTGCGGCAGCGCTTTCGGCGTTGTTGTGCCTGGTGCTGGCGCTCACGGTGTTGTGGTACGACGAACTGTTCGCCTTGCCGTACTGGCTCGAAGATTTTATCGGATACCTGTGGCTGATCATTTTTCCCGAGGCGTTCATCAACGGCATGGTGGTCAGCGCGCTGGTGGTGTTTTGCCCGGAATGGCTGGAAACCTTCAATCGCACGCGCTATCTGTCGGCGCCGTGGAAGGACGACGATCCCAAGTCTTGAGCTGTCTCAAGGCCTGAAATCGCCGACGCAATGGCTCAGTGACGCGGGTCGAAGTCGCCGCTGAACAGTTCGTCCTCGGCATCCGGCGCCACGGGAATCTTGTGCTCTTCCGACGCCCACGCGCCCAGGTCAATCAGTTTGCAACGGTCGGAACAGAACGGCCGGAATTTGCTCTCGGCACTCCATTCGACAGGGGCGCCGCAGGTCGGGCATTCGACGGTTGGAATCTGGCTCATGACTGGCCTCCAGGCAAAGTTAGGTAAAAGTGATGCAGGCGTTCGACCTCGCTGTGCAGCCAGGCGAGGTCGCGGTCGTTGACCACCACTTCGTTGGCATGGCTGACGCGGTCCTGGCGGCTGGACTGAGCCTTGAGGATCGCCTGGACCTGCTGTTCGCTGGTCTGGTCGCGCTGCAGGGTGCGTTCGATCTGCAGCTGTTCGGGCGCGTCGATCACCAGCACTCGTTGAGTCATGGCGTACTGGCCGGACTCGATCAGCAGCGGCGAAACCAGAATCGCGTAAGGTGATTTTGCCAGTGCCAGATGATGAGCGATTTCCTCGGCGATCAGCGGATGCAACAAGGCTTCCAGCCAGCGGCGTTCATCCGGCACTTCGAAGATCAGTTTACGCAGGGCGGCGCGGTCCAGTTGCCCATCGGCCAGCAAAACGCCGGGGCCGAAGTGCTCGGCGATCTTCGCCAGCGCCGGTCGACCCGGTTCCACCACCCAGCGAGCCGCATGGTCGGCATCGACCACGTGTACACCGAGGTCAATGAAATGCTGGGCCGCCGCACTTTTGCCGCTGCCGATGCCGCCGGTCAGGCCGAGAATCCAGGGTTTTTCCACAGGGGTATTCATTTCAAACCGACAAACTGCCAATAGAAGTCGGTTATTTGACCACCCCAGAGCAAGGCAATCCAGCCGGCAATTGCCAGATAGGGGCCGAAGGGAATCGGCGTCGAGTTTTTAGCCTTGCGCAGGCGCAGGTAAATCACGCCGATAACGGCCCCCACCAGGGATGAAAGGAGGATGGTCAGCGGCAAAATCTGCCAACCGCCCCAGGCGCCAAACAGCGCCAGTAACTTGAAATCACCGTGGCCCATGCCGTCCTTGCCGGTTATCAGCTTGAACAGCCAGAACACCGACCACAGCGCCATGTAGCCGGCAATGGCGCCCCACAACGCGTCATGCAGCGGCACGAACAGGTCGAGACTGTTGACGATCAGCCCCAGCCACATCAACGGCAACACCAGCACATCCGGCAACAGTTGATGCTCGGCGTCGATCAGGCTCATGGCCAACAGACCCCAGGTCAGCAGCAGCGCCATGCAGGCCTGCCAGCCGAAGCCGAAGTGCCAGGCAATGAACGCCGACAACAGACCGCAGGCCAGTTCGGTCAGCGGATAGCGTTTGCTGATCGCAGTGGCACAAGCGGAGCAACGTCCCCGCAAAAACGCAAAACTCAGCAGCGGAATGTTTTCCCAGGCACGAATCCGGTGGGTGCAATGTGGGCACTGGGAGTGGGGCAGGAACAGATTGAAGGTCGGCAGCGGCGTTTCAGCGGGCAGTCCGAGGATCTCATGGGCCTGGACGCGCCAATCTCGCTCGAGCATTTTCGGCAGGCGCCAGACCAGCACGTTGAGGAAACTGCCGACCAGCAGACCGATCACTCCGGCGATCACCACGAAAGCCAGCGGGTATTGAATCAGTATTTCGTTCAAGGGCATGTCAGATCGCTGAGCCGAGTTGGAAGATGGGCAGGTACATGGCAACCACCAATCCGCCGACGATAACACCCAGCACCACCATGATGAACGGTTCCATCAGGCTGGTGAGGTTATCGACCATATTGTCCACCTCGTCCTCGTAGAAACCGGCGACCTTGTCGAGCATGTCGTCCAGTGCGCCGGACTCTTCGCCGATGGCGGTCATCTGCACCGCCATGTTCGGAAAGATGCCGGAGGTGCGCATGGAAAAATTCAGCTGCATGCCCGTCGACACGTCCTGCCTGATGCGCAGCACCGCGCGCTTGAACACGACGTTGCCGGTGGCGCCGGCCACCGATTCCAGCGCTTCGACCAGCGGCACACCGGCGGCGAAGGTCGTCGACAACGTGCGGGCGAAACGCGCGACGGCGGATTTGTACATCAAGGTGCCCACCAGCGGCAGCTTCAGCAGCCAGGCGTCCATTCGGTCGCGAAAGCCCTGTGATGTCCTGAAGGCATGACGCCCCCCGAAAATCGCCACGATCAGCACGCCGAGCATCATCCACCACCAGTCCTGCATGAACCGCGACAGGCCAATGACCATCACGGTAAAGGCGGGCAATTCGGCACCAAACCCTTCGAACACCGACTGGAATTGCGGCACCACTTTGACCAGCAGGATCCCGGTGACAATCATCGCGACGAACACCACCACCAGCGGGTAGGTCATGGCTTTCTTGATCTTGGCCTTGAGGCTTTCGCTCTTTTCCTTATAGGTCGCCACCCGTTCCAGCAGGGTGTCCAGCGCGCCGGCCTGCTCCCCGGCATCCACCAGATTGCAGTACAGCTCATCGAAATATTGCGGCTTTTTGCGCAAGGCGGCGGCGAAGCTGTTGCCGGCCGCGACTTCTTGTTTGACCTCGTCCACCAGCGTGCGCATGGCCGGGTTATCGAAGCCTTCGCCGATGATGTCGAACGACTGCAACAGCGGCACGCCGGCTTTCATCATGGTCGCCATCTGTCGTGTGAACAGAGCAATGTCCTGGGCCTTGATGCGTTTGCCGACGTTGAACAGCGAGACGGATTTCTTGCGCACCTTGCCGGGGTTGATGCCTTGCTTGCGCAGTTGCGCCTTGATCAGCGCCGGGTTTTGCCCGCTCAACTCGCCGGTGACTTTCGTGCCTTTGCGGTCGGTGCCTTCCCAGGCGTAAATACTGATTTTCGCTGCCTTGACCGCCATGTTCAGTCCTTGGAAACCCGGTTGATTTCTTCAAGGCTGGTGATGCCTTGCATGGCTTTGAGCAGGCCCGAGGTGCGCAGGTCATTGAAGCCGTCCTTGCGCATCTGCTCTTCGATTTCAAGTGAGTTGCCTTCGGCCATGATCAATCGTTGCAAGTCCGCTGTGTTCTTCACCACTTCATAAATCCCCACTCGCCCTTTGTAGCCGCCGTTGCAGTGTTCGCAGCCGACCGGCTCATAGATCGTGAATGTGCCGATGCGTTCCTCGGGGAAGCCTTCCTTGAGCAGCGCCTCGCGAGGAATGTCGAGCGGCACCCGGCAATGGCTGCACAGCTTGCGCGCCAGGCGCTGGGCGATGATCAGGCTGACGGAGGTGGCGATGTTGAAGCCCTGGATGCCCATGTTCTGCAAGCGGGTCAGGGTTTGGGCGGCACTGTTGGTGTGCAGGGTCGACAGCACCAGGTGCCCGGTCTGTGAAGCCTTGATGGCGATTTCGGCGGTTTCCAGATCGCGGATTTCACCGACCATGATCACGTCTGGGTCCTGGCGCAGGAACGCGCGCAGCGCCTGAGCGAAATCCATCCCCTGCTTTGGATTGACGTTGACCTGGTTGATGCCTTCCATGTTGATTTCCACCGGGTCTTCAGCGGTGGAAATGTTGATGTCCACGGTGTTGAGGATGTTCAGCCCGGTGTAGAGCGACACGGTTTTGCCCGAGCCGGTAGGGCCGGTCACCAGAATCATGCCCTGTGGCTGCCTGAGCGCGGCCATGTACAGGTCTTGCTGTTCAGGCTCGTAGCCGAGGGCGTCGATGCCCATTTGCGCGCTGGAGGGATCAAGAATCCGGATCACCACTTTCTCGCCCCACAGGGTCGGCAAGGTGTTGACCCTGAAGTCGATGGATTTGCTTTTGGACAAGCGCATCTTGATCCGCCCGTCCTGGGGTTTGCGGCGTTCCGAGATGTCCAGGCTGGCCATGACCTTCAGCCGCGCGGCGATACGGTTGGCCAACTGGATCGGTGGCTTGGCGACTTCCCGCAGCATGCCGTCGGTACGCATCCGCACGCGATAGATTTTCTCGTAAGGCTCGAAATGCAGGTCGGAAGAGCCGCTTCTTATCGCGTCGAGCAACATTTTATGGACGAAGCGCACCACCGGCGCGTCATCGGCATCCTGGCCGACGATGGCGTCCTGACGTTTGTCATCGGCGGTCTCGATGTCCAGGCCGTCGAGGTCAACGTCGGCCATGTCTTCCAGGCCGGTGCCATGGCTGTCGAAGAATTTCTCGATGGCCTCGCTGAGCTTGTCGTCCTCGACCAGAATCGCTTCGGTGGTAAGCCCGGTGCTGAACTGGATGTCGTTGATGGCCTGGTGATTGGTCGGGTCGGAAATCCCCACAAACAGTTTGTTGCCTCGGCGCCACAGGGGCAGCGCATGGTGCTGGCGGACCAATTTCTCGCTGACGAGGCCCTTGGGCTGAATCTCCTTGTCCAGGGCATGGAGGTCCAACAGGGCCATGCCGAAGTGTTCCGAGGCGATCTCGGCGACCTGGCGGCTTTTGACCAGTTTGTTCTGCACCAGATAGCTGACCAGGGAGATGCGGTTGCGCTGGGCTTGCTGGGACGCCTGTTGTGCACTTTTGTCAGTGAGCAGCTCGGCCAGGACCAATTGCTTGGCCAGACCGCTGAGAGCGATGTCATTCATTGGGATACCGGACGCAGGCAATTCATGACTTATAGCCTAGTCAAGCAATGGAGCCAAACCAGTGGTAGTGAGGTGACAAAAAGCGTCAGATAGTGCGGATCCAGGGAGTAGGAAAGGGCGTCGCAGACTGCACGGCCCCCGTCTATAGGGGGCATGGGGTTTGGCATGGGCTGTGCTGCGACAGGTACAGATCATGAGATTTCGACTCATGCACGGAGGCTGTCTATGAACACTCAAAAAGGTTTTACCCTGATCGAGTTGCTGATCGTGGTGGCGATCATCGGGATTCTCGCGACGTTTGCGATACCGGCGTATTCCAAGTATCAGGCGCGGGCCAAGGTGACGGCGGGGCTGGCGGAGATTTCGGCATTGAAAGTGCCGTTCGAGGACATTATCAATCAGGGGACCGACCCTGATTTGACCAAGGTGGGTGGGACGGCGGCCACCTCCAACTGCACGACCACGGCTTCGGGTAAAGCGGCTGATGGTACTGGCACCATTGGATGCACGATCCTCAATGCACCGGGCCCGGTACTGAATAAAACCATTACCCTTTCGCGTACGGTGTCGGGCTGGACGTGCGCTACGACCGTGGATCAGGAATACGCGCCGAAGGGCTGCACAGGGGTTGCTCCGAAAGCTTGATTCATCCCTTTTCATACCTGATACCCCGCCTGTGGCGGGGTATTTTTTTGCTCGCAGTCCAGAATGTCGAGTAAATGAGAAAACCTCCAACAATTCATGGCCTTAGGCTTTGCTGAAAACCCGCAACTTGCATGTAGATAAAGTTCAACTCATGCATTTTGCACGAATCCGCAAAATAGTCTTTTTGATAACTGATTGATTTATAACGATTAATTATCTGTCTCAAACTTGGCACAGCGTTCGCACTATCTCTGGTAACCCTGCTGACAAGAACCCAGCAGACTTTCCAGAAAAACAGGAGTTACTCGTATGAAGAAGTTCGCTATCACTGCCGCTGCTGCTACCGCGTTGACCCTGACCATGGCCAGCGCTGCATTCGCCCAGACCACCCAGGCTACCCAAGCTCCAATGACCCTGGCGGCGGGTGAAATGACCAAGGCAACAGAAGCCACTTCCGATACCTGGATCACTACCAAAGTCAAAGCCGACCTGGTCACCGAAAAAGGTATCCCAGGTACCGACATCAAAGTCGAAACCAACAAAGGCGTTGTTTCCCTGTCGTCCACCGTTGCGGTAACCGACGCTCAGAAAACCACCGCCGTGGCGATCGCCAAGAAAATCAAAGGCGTCAAGGCGGTCTCCGCTGACGGCCTGAAAGCCGAGTAAGGCAAGGCTTCTCGCCTGAACCGGGAGAAGGCGCGGTAGACGGGCCAAGTCATACGTCTGCCGCATCTCATGAGTTCATGCGAACGGCCATAAGGAAGTGGCCATTACAGGCCCCGGCATTCGTGTCGGGGCCTGTTCTATTTGCAGAGCAAAAGATCTTCAGTTACCGCGCTTGCTGGTGATCTGCACCAATCGATTCCCTTCGAATCGCAAGTACTGATACATCCCGCCGTTCGGCCCGTAGGTCCATTCCTCGACCTGAAACTCTTCCCGTCGATTGACGCTGCGCTTGTAGCCCAGCAGATCACGGCTGACCGGTTCACCGCATTTGTGCAGCACCTCGCTCGACCGGTCGCCGACGCTGATCAGTTGGCTGCCACAACGCACGGTGTCCGCTGCCGAGGCCTGGCTCGCCGCTGTTGCCAGTGCCAGTGCCAGTGCGAGCAGCAGCCGAGCACCCATCACTCAGCGTCCAGATGCATCGGCGTCACGACCTTGCCGTCCTTCTCCGCTTCGCCCAACTGCGCATCGATGAAGTACACACGATCATCGGCCAGTTGGCCTTTGTCGACCAGATAGTCTTTGATGCTGCTGGCGCGGTCTTGACCCAACTGGCGCAGCAGCACATCGCTGGAACTCCAGAACTGGATCACGCCTTCGCGCATTTTCGCCGTGCGATCTTCCTTGCCCAGGTCCTTCCATTCAGCGGGCGGCTGAGCCTTCAGGCGTGTGCGGTAGATGCCTTCCAGCAGCGGACCTTTTTCGCTGTCCGGAACGTCCAGCAATGAAGCCTGGGCCGGAACCTTGTCGCCGCGACGCTGGAGCATCTTGTAGTAGTTGTACTGGTATTCCCGTTCCAGACGTTGCTCGGCGATCAGCGGACCGTCGCTGCTCTTGGCCGCCGTACCTTCGATTTCCAGGCGCAGGGCAGGGCGCTCTTTCAGCGCCTTGCTCAGCTTGTCCAAAGCGCCTTCGGCGTCCTTGCTCAAGTCGCTTGAGCCAGGTGCAAACGACACGCTGCCCAGATCTTCCGAGCCGCCACCGGATACTAATCCACCAATGAGTTTGAACGGTGCGGCAGCGGCCTTCACGATCAGGTTACGCAGGGTCTGCCAGACAATCGGCATGACGCTGAACTGCGGGTTGTTCAGGTCGCCGGTCACCGGCAGCTCGATGGAAATCTTGCCATCGACGTCCTTGAGCAAAGCGATCGCCAGTTTCAGCGGCAGGCTCACGGCATCCGGGCTGTCGACTTTCTCACCCAGTTGCAGCTGCTCGACCACGACTTTGTTTTCGGCTTTGAGCTGGCCCTTGGTGATCTGGTAATGCAGGTCGAGATTCAGCCGGCCCTTGCGGATGCGGTAACCGGCGAATTTGCCGGAGTAAGGCGTCAACGTGGTCAGTTCCACGCGTTTGAAGCTGGTGGCGATGTCGAGGCTGGACATCGGATCGAACGGGTTGACCGCACCTTTGATGGTCACCGGTGCATAGCGGTCGACCTTGCCTTTGACGTCGACACTGGCCGGCTTGGCCTGGCGACTGTCGATGGTGCCGATCTGCCCGTTGAGTTGCTGGATTGCGGTGGCGAAGTTCGGCGTCAGGCTGAAGTCGGCGAAGTTGGCCGAACCGTCATTGATGACAATCCCGCCAATGTGGATGCCCAGCGGCTTCTCTTTGCTGGCGCCGGGTTTGGCGGCGGCGGGTTTGGCGCCTGTGTCGGCCGGTTGCGGAATCAGCAGGTCATCGATGTTGGTGGTGCGGTCATCGTTGATCATGAAGCGCGCATAAGGTTGCAGCAGGTTGACCTTGTCAATCGACAGGCTGTCGCCATGCTGATAATTCAGGCCTTCGACCATCAATTGTTGCCACTTGAGAAAGTCGCGGGTTTTCAGGGTATCGAGGGTATGCAGTTGATCGACCTGAGCGCGGCCAGTGACGCTGAAAGCCAGCGGCTCGGTGCTTTTCAGGTTGACCGCCAGATCGCTGCCGAGCATGCCGCTGCGCAGCTCAAGGCGAATGAACGGGCTGATGTAGGACTGGGCGACACGCAGGTCGATATCCTTGGTCTGCACGTTCAGTTTGGCGCTGACCGGCGCCAGATTGACCTCGCCTTCGGCGATGAGCTTGCCTTGTTTGCCCACGCCGGTGTCGAGCTTGAGGCTGAAGGGCGAGCCGTTGAGGCTGTCGAACTTCTGCAAGTCGAGATTCAGCGGGCCCAACTCCAGTGCCACGGCGGGTTGTGCTTTGCGGTCCGCGAGGTGCACTTGGTAATTGCGCAGTTGCACGTCATTGAGCAATACCTGCCAAGGCTTGCTTGGGGCCGTTTCTGCTTTCGGCGAGTCGGCGGCAGCCGGAGTGCTGACGGGTTCGGCGTTAGCCTTGGCGGCGGGTTTGGACGGCTGACTGGCAAACAATTTCTGCCAGTCGAGTTGGCCATCGGCTTCCAGCGCGGCCCAGGTTTCCAGTTTGTGGCTGCGGATCTTGCCGACCACCACTTGCTGCTTGGCCAGGTCGATGGTGGTTTCGCTGACGTCCAGTCGTTCGAGTTTCACCAGCGGCCGACCGTCCGGGGCCTTGATGGCGAAGGGCGCGATGGTGGCCGAGACGTTGCTCAGCAGCAGTTCGGTTTCCTTGGACAGATTGAGTTTGTAGTCGGTGCTGATGCTCATCACGCCGCTTTCGAGGTCCAGAGGGACCGCGTCGCGCACATAGGGCCAGAAGGCTTTCATCTTGCCGTCGGTGATTTTCAGCTTACCTTCGGAGGCCAGCGGGATCAGGCTGAAGTTACCCGTCCAGTCGATCTGCCCGCCGTTGGGGCCGATGGCCACGAGGGTCATGTTGGCGCTGTCTTCGGGCAGGGTGCTGAGGTTCTTCAGCTCGAAATCGAGTGTGTCGTAGAGAAACTCGATGGGCTCGCTGGGCCTGGCATCTTCAAAGTGCACGGCACCGCCGGCCAGTTTGATGCTGTCAATACGCAGCGGGAACGGCTTGGCGTCCGGATCGGCGGGTGTCGGTTCGCTGGCCGGTATCTTGAACAGCCCGAGCAGGTTGAGTTTGCCGTCCTTGCTGAAGAGGATTTCGGTTTTGGACTTGTCCAGTTCGATTTCCGACAGATGCAACGCTTTGGTCCACAGGCTGTCGAGTTGCAGGTTGGCGTAAAGGCGCTCGAAGCCGACCTGTTCCTTGCCTGGCTCGCCAATGTTCAGGCCCCAAAGGGTCACTTCAAGGCTGAACGGGTTGAGTTCGATGCGCTGGAGCGTGGCAGGCGTCGTGGCGTAGTTGGCCAATTGCTGGTTGGCGATGCGCAGGGCGATGCCCGGCAAAATCAGAAAGCCCAACAAGCTGTAGAGCGCCAGAGCAGTCAACAAGGCGCCAATGGCGCGAATCAATCCTTTGTACATGCGTGGCTTCATCTGTCTGAATCGGAGTGCCTTGGAGTATGGCACGCGATTCCGGTTCCGAAACAAACAGCCTGTTCAGGAATTATCAGATTTGTCTGACACGCATCAGAGCTGAAGAATCAGGGTTTTCAGTGGTGGCTGTTGATCCATTGACGGGAAATCGGCGCCCGGTTTCATCACGGTCCACTCACGCACAGGGCGCCCGGCTTTCTCTGCGCAACGCAAAACCTGTTCGCGCCAGTCGTCCATGCTGACTTTTGCCAGGTTGTTGCAGCAGATCAGCACGCCATTGTCGGCGGTGGTCAGCAGGGCGGGTTTGAGCAGGCTCTGGTAGTCGCGCAGCAGGTCGACGGTGCCGAACGCGCTCTTGGCCCAGGCGGGTGGGTCGAGCAGCACCAGATCGTACTGGCGCTGTTCCAGGCGCTGATAGCTCGGCAGTTTCTGCCCGCGGCGCTGGCTGATGGGCAGGCCGGCCAGTTGGCGGATGGCCGGGAAGTAATCGGACTGGATGAAGTCCATGGTCGGCAATTGCGGGTTGAGCAAGCCGTTTTCACGACCGACCGCCAGGTTGCCTTCGGCGAAGTCCAGGTTGCACACCTCACGGGCGCCACCCGCCGCAGCACTGAGGCCAACACCGCAGGTGTAGGCGAACAGGTTCAGCACACTTTTGTTTTTGCTGTGATCCTTGACCCAGCCACGGGTGTTGCGCAGGTCGAGGAACAGCAACGGGTCCTGCCCGGCGTGACGGCCGCGAACGCGGTAGTTGAGCCCCCACTCGTGCCCCACCAAATCCTGCAGCGCCGCTTCGTCGGCGCGGTAGACAGTGTCTTCGCGGTCGATGCGTGAATTGCCGCGGGAGCGATCGTTGTAGACCAGCAGGGTTTCAAGACCGAGGTGCTGGTTGATGGTTTGGTGCAGTTGCAGCAAGGCATCGCGTTCCAGCGACTGATGGAAACTCTGCACCATCAGTTGCGGGCCATAGCGGTCGATGGTCAGGCCGCCGGCGCCTTCCTGGCTGCCATGGAACAGGCGATAGCAATCGGTGCCCTGGCTATGCAGCTCGGCGAGCAGATCCTGGCGATGTTGAAGGGCGGCGCGCAGCGCCTGATTCAAGGAAGACATGCTGGGCGCCTTGCAGGAGGTAATTTGGCGCGAGAGTTTAACAGCTTGGCGTTGAACCGAGGCGCTGCTATCACGAGCAAGCTTTTAGGTCAGCAATCCCATCCGCCGCTTGGCCCGTTGCACTGAACCATTACGCACCGCCCAGCGCAGCATCGGCGCACTGCGATTGACGCTGGCGCGGATCAGTTTGCGTTGCAGCGGGTTCTGGCTGACGCCGAGCATGTCACTGGCCCAATCCGGCAGCAGATCGATCCCGGCTTGCATCATCAGCCCGCCGAATGGTCTGGCCAAACGGCTGGGTGACGGCGCGTTCAGCAATAGTCGCAACACTTCCCGGCTGCGTTCATCGCACAGCAGTTGCGGACGGATGCCTTCGAGATAATCAGAAATTTCCTGCCGCGAGCGCGGCACATTCCGGGCGCCCAGGCGCTCGGCGACCAGGGCGATTTCTGCGTAATAGCGATCCTGATCGGACAATGACAAATGCGGATTGCGATAACGCAAATGTGCGGCGAGGAAGTTACTGACCTCGGCCACATGCACCCAGGTCAGCAGGTCGGGATCACTGGCGGCGTAGGGGCGGCCATCCGGCGCGGTGCCGGTCACTTGCAGGTGAATGGTGCGGACCTTTTCGATCAGCCAGTCGGCGTCCTGTCGCGAACCGAAGGTCGTGCCGGAGATGAATTGCCCGGTGCGGCGCAACCGGCCGAGCATGTCTTCGCGAAAATTCGAATGGTCCCACACGCCGGCCAGAGCCAATGGATGCAGGGCCTGCAACATCAGGGCGCTGATGCCGCCGATGAGCATGCTGCTGAAGTCTCCGTGAACTTGCCAGCTCACGGAATCAGGCCCGAACAGCCCGGGATCGCCCTTGGGATTTTCCAGGTCGAGCTTGCCCAGCGACAGACCGGTCAGGCTCATGATCTGGGTTTCAATGCGGGTGCGGATGAATTCCATGGAGACTCTGTGATTTTCTGTGGGAGCGAGCCTGCTCGCTCCTACAAAGGGCGGACCATTATGGGTTCAGGCGCTTGTCGATCAAGCCTTGCACCACGCTCGGGTCGGCCAGGGTCGAGGTGTCGCCCAGACTGTCCAGCTCGTTGCAGGCGATTTTGCGCAGGATACGCCGCATGATCTTGCCTGAACGGGTTTTCGGCAAGGCCGGCGCCCACTGGATCAGGTCCGGTTTGGCGAAGCTGCCGATTTCCTTGCTGACCATCGCCAGCAGTTCTTTCTTCAGTTCATCGCCGGGTTCGACGCCGTTCATGGGCGTGACGAACGCGTAGATGCCCTGGCCCTTGACGTCGTGAGGGTAACCCACCACGGCAGCCTCGGCGATGCTGTCGTGCAGCACCAGCGCGCTTTCCACCTCGGCGGTACCGATGCGATGCCCGGAGACGTTGATCACATCGTCGATGCGCCCGGTGATCCAGTAATCGCCATCCTCATCACGACGAGCGCCGTCACCGGTGAAGTAATAACCGGGGTAAGGCTTGAAGTAGGTATCGATCATGCGTTGCGGATCGCGATAGACGCTGCGGATCTGCGCCGGCCAGCTTGATTTAATGGCGAGTACGCCGCTGCCGGCGCCTTTGATTTCCTTGCCTTGCTCGTCGAGCAGCACCGGTTGCACGCCGAACATCGGTTGCGTGGCGCAGCCGGGTTTGATCCGTTGTGCGCTCACCAACGGGCTGAGCATGATGCCGCCGGTTTCGGTCTGCCACCAGGTATCGACAATCGGGCAACGCTCTTCGCCGACCACATGGAAATACCATTCCCACGCTTCCGGGTTGATCGGCTCACCGACGGTGCCGAGCAGTCTGACGCTGGCGCGAGAGGTTTCCTTCAACGGCTCCGGACCTTCACGCATCAAGGCGCGCAGGGCGGTGGGAGCGGTGTAGAAGATGTTTACCTTGTGCTTGTCGATGACTTGCCAGAAGCGTGAGGTACTTGGGTAACTCGGTACGCCTTCGAAGATCAGCGTGGTGGCGCCGTTGGCCAGCGGACCGTAGACAATGTAGCTGTGCCCGGTGACCCAGCCGACATCGGCGGAGCACCAGAAGACTTCGCCGTTGCGGTAATCCAGCACGTACTTGAAGGTCATCGCTGCTTGGAGCAGATAACCGCCGGTGGTGTGCAGCACGCCTTTGGGTTTGCCGGTGCTGCCGGAGGTGTAGAGGATGAACAGCGGGTCTTCGGCGTCCATCGGTTCGGGCGGGCAGTCGTCGTCGACGTCGCGCAGCGCCTGGTGATACCAGATGTCCCGGCCTTCAACCCAGCTCACCTGATTCTGGGTGCGCTCGACCACCACCACGGTGCTCACGTCCGGACAGCTTTGCAGCGCCTTGTCGACGTTCTGTTTCAGCGGCACGAATTTGCCACCGCGCACGCCTTCATCGGCGGTGATCACGGTGCGGCATTCGGCATCGAGAATCCGGTCGCGCAGCGAGTCCGGGGAGAAGCCGCCGAACACCACCGAATGCACAGCACCGATGCGCGTGCAGGCGAGCATGGCGTAGGCCGCTTCGGGAATCATCGGCATGTAGATGCACACGCGGTCGCCTTTCTTCACGCCTCGGCTTTTGAGCACGTTGGCCAGGCGGCAGACGTTGTGATGGAGTTTTTTGTAGGTGATCTGGGTGGATTCGGCAGGGTCGTCGCCTTCCCAGATGATCGCGATCTGATCGCCGCGTTTTTCCAGGTGCCGGTCGATGCAGTTGTAGCTGACATTCAGCTTTGCGCCGGCAAACCAACTGGCCTCACCGGTTTTCAGGTCATAGCGCTGGACGGTGTCCCACGGCTTGCTCCAGTCGAGGAAGCGGGTGGCTTGTTCGGCCCAGAACGTACTTGGGTGCTCAATGGATTCGCGGTACAGGCGGTGGTAGTCGTCTTGACTCAATTGTGCAGCCCGGCGGACGGCATCGGCTTTGGGGAACGTGCTGATATCGAACATGACGGTTCCTTATTCTTGTTTTGCGACAAGAGGGGAGCTGCGCGACCCTCGTAGGTGCTGCCGAAGGCTGCGATCTTTTATTCGATCGCAGCCTTCGGCAGCTCCTACAAGGTTAGTACCCCGCAGGAACGGCGTCAGGTCATCCGCGGTGACGACCACGGAAGTAGTTGATCAGGCCCTGGGTGGACGCGTCGTCAGCCGGGGTTTCCTCGCTGCCGACCAGGCGGTTGTAGACGCCTTTGCCCAGCTCCTTGCCCAGTTCCACGCCCCACTGATCGAAGGCGTTGATGCCCCAGATCACGCTTTGCACGAAGACTTTGTGTTCGTACATCGCGACCAGTGCACCGAGGCGGCGCGGGCTGATGCGCTCGACCACGAGGGTGTTGCTCGGGCGGTTGCCCGGAATCACCTTGTGCGGCGCGAGTTTATGCACTTCAGCTTCGCTCATGCCTTTGTCGCGCAGTTCGGTTTCAGCTTCGGCAAGGGTCTTGCCGAGCATCAGCGCTTGGCTCTGCGACAGGCAGTTGGCGTACAGCCACTGGTGGTGGTCGGACACCGGGTTGAAGCTGACGATCGGCACGATGAAGTCGGCCGGGATCAGTTGGGTGCCTTGATGCAGCAACTGATGGTAGGCGTGCTGGCCGTTGCAGCCGACGCCACCCCAGATTACTGGGCCGGTGTCGGTGGAAACCGCGGTGCCGTCCTGACGCACGCTCTTGCCGTTGGATTCCATGTCCAGTTGTTGCAAGTGCTTGGTGATGTTACGCAGGTAGTGGTCGTACGGGAGGATCGCGTGGCTCTGCGCGCCCCAGAAGTTGCCATACCACACGCCGAGCAAAGCCAGCAGTACTGGCATGTTCTGTTCGAACGGTGCGCTCTGGAAATGCTGGTCCATGGTGTAGGCACCGGACAGCAGCTCCTTGAAGTTCGACATGCCGATGGCCAGTGCGATCGGCAAACCGATGGCCGACCACAGCGAGTAACGCCCGCCGACCCAGTCCCACATCGGGAAGATGTTTTCTTCGCGGATGCCGAAGGCCACGGCCGCGGCGTTGTTGCTCGATACCGCGATGAAGTGACGATACAGCTCGGCTTCCGAACCACCCTGGGCCAGATACCAGGCACGGGCGGCCTGGGCGTTTTTCAGGGTTTCGAGGGTATTGAAGGATTTCGACGAGACGATGAACAGCGTGGTTTCTGCACGCAGTTTCATGGTCAGCTCGTGGAACTCACTGCCGTCGATGTTCGCCAGGTAATGGCAGCGCACGCCTTTCTGGGCGTACGACAGTAATGCTTCGGACACCAGTTCAGGGCCGAGGAACGAGCCACCGATGCCGATGTTCACCACGTCGGTGATCGGCTTCTCGGTGTAGCCACGCCACAGACCATCATGGATGCGGCCCACGAGGTCGGTGATCTGGTTCAGTACCTTGTGCACTTCCGGCATCACGTTGACGCCGTTGACCGACAGCTTGTCGCCGACCGGGCGGCGCAGGGCTGTGTGCAGGGCCGGGCGACCTTCGGAAGCGTTGACGATTTCGCCGTCGAACAGCGACTTGATCGCGCCCTTGAGGTCGACTTCGTTGGCCAGGCCCACCAGCAGATTGCGGGTCTCGGCGTTGATCAGGTTCTTCGAATAGTCGAGAAACAGGCCGCAACTGCTGAGGGTGAACTGGGTAAAACGCTGCGGGTCGGCATTGAAGGCCTCGCGCATGCTGAAGTCCTGCATGGCTTGGCGGTGATCATTCAGCGCTTGCCAGGCGGGCAGAGCGGTCACGTCATGAGGAGTGCGGTAATACGCCATCGCTGCGGGTTTCCTTTTTACTTGAACGGCCTTTTGAACACTAAAAATCCCGGTGCGCTATGGGTGGGCGTCCCGGTCAACTGCGTCGACACGTATTTATGGCGCAGGGCGAATACAGTAAACCCCGCGCAATGATCTGTCTTGACTTTGTCTGACCTGATTCCGGTACTTTTTTAACATCGAAGTTAGGAACAGTCCGACAAACGGACGAGACAGGCTCGGATCAGGCGACCTGGACCGGAATGGCATTACTGGTATGGCTCAGTTCGTTGCCCGGCGCCATGTAGAGCATGCGCGGCTTGAAGTTGAGCAGTTCGGCTTCGTTGTAGTGGGCGTAAGCGCAGATGATCACACGATCGCCGACCTTGGCCTTGTGTGCGGCGGCACCGTTGACCGAGATCATGCGCGAACCGTCTTCACCACGAATGGCGTAGGTGGTGAAGCGTTCGCCGTTGTCGACGTTATAGATCTGGATCTGTTCGTACTCACGGATGCCGGACAGGTCCAGCCATTCACCGTCGATGGCGCAAGAACCTTCGTAATCGAGTACAGCGTGGGTGACTTCGGCGCGATGCAGCTTGGCTTTGAGCATGATGGCGTGCATGAGTGTTTTCCCAGGTCGTATTTTTACCCTGTAGGAGCCGAGCCTGCTCCTACTGGTTTTTTCGGTGATTAAACGGGTGTGTCGAGATTCAGGTGCAGGTTATCGATCAACCGGGTCGCGCCGAGGAACGCCGCCACCAGAATCACCAGATCCCGATCTTCTGCCGTCGCCGGGCGCAAGGTCAGCGCGTGGCGAATTTCCAGGTAGTCCGGACGCAGACCGGCAGCTTCGAGCTGTTTGATTTGCGCATTGATCAGTGCCGGGAAATCCCGCTCACCCTGCTTGATCGACTCGGCAATCTCGCTCAGTGTGCGATACACCACTGGCGCCACGGCCCGTTGTTCTTCGCTGAGGAAACCATTGCGCGACGACAACGCCAGGCCATCGGCTGCGCGTACGGTCGGCTCGCCGATGATCTGGATCGGCATGTTCAGGTCGTGGACCAGCGCGCGAATCACCGCCAGCTGCTGGAAGTCTTTCTGGCCGAAGATCGCCAGATCCGGCTGGACCATGTTGAACAGCTTGCTGACCACCGTCGCCACACCTTCGAAATGCCCCGGACGGCTGGCGCCGCACAGGCCTTCGGAAAGTTGCGGGACACTGACGCGGGTCTGGCCGGCCATGCCGTCGGGGTACATCTCTTCAACGATGGGCGCGAACAACAGGTCGCAACCGGCTTCGAGCAGTTTTTCCTGATCGGCCGCGAGGGTGCGCGGGTATTTGTCGAGGTCTTCGCCGGCGCCGAACTGCAGCGGGTTGACGAAAATGCTCGCGACCACGAAATCCACCCGTTGGGTGGCCTTGGTGATCAGCGCGACATGGCCGCTGTGCAGGTTGCCCATGGTCGGCACGAAGCCGATGCGCTTGCCTTCGCTGCGGGCGCGGGCCACGGCGGCGCGCAGTTCGCGTACGGTTTTTACGGTGTTCATGCAGAGAATCCGTGTTCGATGCCAGGGAAAGTCGCCGCTTTGACTTCAGTGACGTATGCGCTCAGGGCCGCGTGAATGCTTTCCTGGCCGGCCATGAAGTTCTTCACGAATTTCGGTACGCGGCCGGTGATGGACAGGCCCAGCATGTCGTGCAGCACCAATACCTGGCCGTCAGTACGATTGCCGGCGCCGATACCGATCACCGGAATGCTCACCGCCTGGGTGATTTCTTCGGCCAGTTCGCTTGGCACGCATTCGAGTAGCAGCATCGCCGCACCGGCCTGTTCCAGCGAAATCGCGTCGGCGCGCATCTGCCGCGCCTGGTTTTCGTTGCGGCCCTGGACTTTGTAGCCGCCGAGGATGTTCACCGATTGCGGGGTCAGGCCCATGTGCGCGCACACCGGGATACCGCGTTCGGCGAGCAGGCGAATCGAGTCCGCCAGCCACAAGGCACCTTCAACCTTGACCATGTGCGCGCCGGCCTGCATCAACAGGGCGCTGTTGGCCATGGCTTGTTCGGTGGTGGCGTAGGCCATGAAAGGCAGGTCGGCGAGAATCAGTGCATCGCTGTTACCGCGTTTGACGGCGGCGACGTGGTAAGCCATTTCCGCGGTTGTGACCGGCAGGGTGCTGTCGTGACCTTGCAAAACCATGCCGAGGGAGTCGCCCACCAGCAGCACTTCGACGCCAGCCTGGTTGCAGGCGTGGGCGAAGGTCGCGTCATAGCAGGTCAGCATGGTGATTTTTTCACCTTTCTGCTTGAGGCTCTGGAGCGTGGTCAGGGTGATGGCTGGCATGTCAAAAAATCCTCGTTCAGGCGCTATGGAAACTACTGCGATTAACGCGCGTGATTCGTCATTTACTCAGGCGCACGGTCTTCTGTCGTGCTTATAAGGCCTGGATTGCGCCCTTGTGTGCCGTGTTGGCGGCAGCGGGACGCCTATAGTCGTGAGGAGAACTCGGGAAGTCAATCCAGTGTGTTACCGCATTGTTACGGGTGGGGTGTTACCGGAGTAACTGATGCGTTTCAGCAGATTCTGTAGGAGGCAACACAAACCAATGTGGGAGCGAGCCTGCTCGCGATGGCGGTGAATCAGTCAACAATTTTGCTGAATGACACGCCGCTATCGCGCGCAGGCTCGCTCCCACAGGGAATGTGCATCAATCTTGAGGCAGGCGTTCCAGGCCGACGAACGGGCAGGCCTTGAGCAGTTCGGCCAGTGTGCGGCCATCGGCAAGACGCAGATCGGCAGGCGCAAGCTCGGCCAACGGATACAGCACGAACGCCCGCTCCTGCATGTGGTAGTGCGGGACTTTGAGGCGCGGCTCGTCGATCAATCGGTCACCGAACAGCAGGATGTCGAGATCCAGCGTACGCGGCCCCCAGCGCTCGAGGCGCTCGCGGCCCTGACCGTTTTCGATGGCTTGCAGTGCATCGAGCAGATCCAGTGGGGCGAGGGTGCTGTCGATTGCGGCAACCGCGTTGGTGTAGCGCGGTTGGCCGGGGAGCAGCGAGTCGCTTTGATAAAAGGCGGAAACCCCGACCAGCGCCGATTGCGGTAATTGCGCCAACGCTTCGACGGCGCTGCGCAATTGTTCGGCAGGGTCAGCCAGGTTGCTGCCCATGCCGATGTAGATGCGTTCCATGGATTACTCGTCTGTGCTGCTCGAAACGCCGGCGGCGCGCTTGCGCTTGGAGCCGCCGCTACGACGACGTTTGCGCGGTGCACCGGTGCCTTCGTCCTTGCCGCTGAGGTCGCGGATCATGTCACGACGCTCGCTTTCGTTGGCGTCTTGATAATCCGTCCACCATTCGCCCAGGCCATCGGTCTGCTCGCCCGCGCTTTCACGCAGCAGCAGGAAGTCGTAGCCGGCGCGGAATCGCGGGTTGTCCAGCAGCAGGTCGGCGCGTTTGCCGCTGCGACGAGGCAGGCGCTCCTGCATGTCCCAGATCTCGCGAATCGGCATGGTGAAGCGTTTTGGAATCGCGATGCGCTGGCACTGTTCGGCAATCAGCTCGTGAGCCGCTTCCTGCATCGCCGGAATCGGCGGCATGCCACGCTCTTGCAGGCGCAGTACGCGCGCCGGCAGGGCAGGCCACAGCAGGGCTGCGAACAGGAACGCCGGGGTCACCGGTTTGTTCTGCTTGATCCGCAGATCGGTGTTGATCAGTGCTTCGCTGATCAAGGTGTGGGTGTAGGTCGGGTTGTATTCCAGCGCCTCGGCACTGGCCGGGAACAACGGGTCAAACAGTTGCAGGTCGACCAGCATCTCGAAGGTGTCCGCGGCATGACCGGAGAGGAACAGCTTGAGTACTTCTTCGAACAGACGGGCCGCCGGGATATCGCGCAGCGTCCGTGCCAGGTCGCGGATCGGCAGGGCACTGTGTTTTTCGATACCGAAATTCAGCTTGGCGGCGAAACGCACCGCACGCAGCATTCGCACCGGGTCTTCCTGGTAGCGCTGCTTGGGATCGCCGATCAGGCGGATCAGTTGATTGCGGATGTCGTGTACGCCGTTGGCGTAGTCGAGGATGCGCTCGCTGACCGGATCGTAATACAGGGCGTTGATGGTGAAGTCGCGGCGTTGCGCGTCTTCTTCCAGGGTGCCGTAGACGTTATCGCGCAGGATTCGCCCGCTTTCGTTGCGTGAGGATTGATTGTTGTCTTCCTCTTCATCGTTTTGCGGGTGATTGGCGCGGAAGGTCGCAACTTCGATGATTTCGCGGCCGAAGTGGATGTGCACGAGTTTGAAGCGGCGACCGATGATCCGCGCGTTGCGGAATTCGGCCCGGACTTGCTCAGGTGTGGCGCTGGTGGCGACGTCGAAGTCTTTCGGCGTGATGCCGAGCAGCATGTCACGCACGCAACCGCCGACCAGATAGGCCTGGTAACCGGCGCCCTGCAGGCGTTCGACGATGTTCACCGCGTAACGGCTGAATTGAGCCTTTTGCAGCGAATGTTGGCCGCTGTTGAGCACTTCAGGCGTGCTGCGAATGTGTTGCGTACGACGCAGGGGAGTACGGAATGACTGGAACAGCTTCTTCAGCATGGGATGCACTGTTTGAAGGAATGTTCGGCCAAAACAAAGAATGACCGCATGATGGGCGGGGATTCTAGCATTTAGTCGGGGGATGGTGTAGGACGCAGCAGATATGAGCTGTAGGGTGCATGCTTGCAGCTGAAAGCGGGCGGTTTTGCGGGGGTTCTCGAATCGCAGAAACTACAAGGGGAGCCGAAGCTCCCCAAGAAGTAGTTGCATGCTCTATTTTTGTTATTGGTTTCGGGCTTCTTGTTTTTGTTGAGTGCCCTCGCCATGAAGCTTTCCTTCATGACCCTCCCAATCGGGAGCCAAGAGCAAACGGATTGCTTTGGTCGCTGAATTGCAGTGATCTTTCGATCCAACCAGTACAGGCTCTGTCTTAAGACAGTTTTTTGTTGTTCTCGGCCTGGTCGTGGGGCTAGCCCAAATACAACGCCTCTCCAAAAGAATCAGTTAGCTGCGCCTCTCGCCGTCTTGTTTTTGTTGTGCGTGAGTCGATTCGTCTTATTTTTATTGTCTTATGCATTGCTTGTTATTGTTCTTGTACCAAACATATAGCAGGGTGCGTGCCAACTTTTGCGAGCCCCAGTAAAACAAGGGGTTAGGCGTGCTGATGAGGTTTGTGCAGGCGAAAAAAAGCCGGGGTTTCGTTACCGTAAGCCCCGGCTTCTGTTACGTGAAAAAGCTGAGGTAACAGTTTTTTCAACAAGTCACGTGTTACCCGCACATCAGACAGCTGCGGTTCAGCTCTCGCTGGCCACCCCGGTCTTGCGCCGTGGAATGCCCAGGCGCTGACGGCGTTCCCACAGGCACTTGCGGCTGACCCCGAGTTTGCGGGCCAGCTCGGTTTCGGTCATGTGGTCCTGATGCTCGAGCACGAAATGCTGGAAGTAGTCTTCCAGTGACAGGTCTTCAGTCGGTTCGTGATTGTTGTTACCGCTGCTGCCATTGCCCTGTTGCGGGGGCAGGCCAATGAACTCGTCGTCTTCCAGATCGCCCAGCTCGATGTCGATCCCCAGCAGCTCGGCGGAGATCTCCGGGCTCTCACACAGGATCACGGCGCGCTCGACAGCGTTTTCCAGCTCCCGAACGTTACCCGGCCAGGAGTAATGACGAATGGCTTGTTCGGCATCCGGGGCGAACTTCAGGTCGGTGCGGTTGATCCGCGCGCTCTGTCGCGCCAGGAACGCATTGGCGATTTCGTTGACGTCGGCACCGCGCTCGCGCAGGGCTGGCAGTTTCAGGGCGATCACGTGAAGGCGATAGTACAAGTCCTCACGGAACTGGCCGATTTTCGCCAGGCTCTTGAGGTCGCGGTGGGTCGCGGCGATCAGGCGCACATCGACTTTTTGCGACTGGACCGAGCCCACCCGGCGAATCTCGCCTTCCTGCAAAACTCGCAGCAGACGTGCCTGGGCTTCCAGCGGCAGTTCGCCGATTTCATCGAGGAACAGAGTGCCGCCATCGGCCGCTTCCACCAGACCCGCACGCCCGGCGCTGGCGCCAGTGAACGCACCTTTTTCGTGGCCGAACAGTTCGGACTCGATCAGGCTTTCGGGAATGGCCGCACAGTTCACCGAGATCATCGGCGCCTTCGCGCGTTTGGACAGGTTGTGCAGGGCGCGGGCCACCAGTTCTTTACCGGTGCCGGACTCGCCCTGGATCAGGACATTGGAGTCGGTCGGCGCGACCTTGCGGATCTTGCCGTACAGATCCTGCATCGGAGGGCACGAGCCGATGATACCGATCTCGCCGTTGCTGTTATCGATGCCCGGTTTGGCCGCGCCATTGCTGGCTTTGACGGCAACCGGTTCACCGCTGGCTTGCGCCGATTGGCGGTCACGCAGGATGCGCGCGACGGCCTGGAGCATTTCGTCGTGATCGAAAGGCTTGGCGATGTAATCCACCGCGCCCATCTTCATCGAGTCTACCGCCGAGCGCAGGCTGGCGTAGCTGGTCATGATCAGCACCGGAGTGCCCTGGCCGAGTTTTATCAGCTCGGTACCCGGAGCGCCCGGCAGGCGCAGGTCACTGACGATCAGGTCGAACGTGGGAATGGTGAAGCGTTCTTGTGCTTCCTGCACTGAACCGGCTTCGCTGACCTGGTACTGGTTGCGTTCCAGCAGGCGGCGCAAGGCGGAGCGGATAATTGTTTCGTCTTCGACGATCAAAATGTGCGGCATTGATTCGATACTCTCGACGGTCTCAGTTCACAGCGGACGTCGCTTCGACATGACGCGGTAATGTCACCCGGATACGGGTGCCGCGTTGGCTCTGAACATCAGCCGGGCTGTCGATGGTGATTTGTCCATAATGCTCTTCAACGATGGAATAGACCAGTGCAAGGCCCAGACCGGTACCTTCACCCGGGTCCTTGGTGGTGAAGAAGGGTTCGAACAATCGGTCCATGATGTTCTTCGGAATACCGCTGCCTTCGTCTTCCACGACCAGGTCGACCGTGTGTTCGCCGGCTTCGCTCTTGACCCGCACCGCGCTGCCGGGAGGCGAGGCGTCGCGGGCGTTTGAGAGCAGGTTGATCAAAACCTGGGCGAGCCGCTGCGGATCGCCTTCGACCCAGTGCTCGGGGTCGCACAGGTTGTAGAACTGCACTTCGAAATTGCGTCGGTTCAGGGCCAGCAGGCCGATGGCGTCCTGAGCGACCTCAGCCAGACAGACGGGCTCGTCGCTGTGCTGGTGGCTACCCGCATGGGCGAAGCTCATCAGTGATTGCACGATGCGCGACACGCGTTTGGTCTGTTCGAGGATCTGCCCGCTGATTTCCTTGAGCTCACCGTCCTCCTCGCGCTCTTCGCGCAGGTTTTGCGCGAGACAAGCGATACCGGTGATCGGGTTGCCGATTTCATGGGCCACGCCAGCGGCCAGTCGACCAATGCTGGCCAGACGCTCTGAGTGCACCAGTTTGTCTTCGAGCATCTGCGTTTCGGTCAGGTCTTCCACCAGCAGCACCAGGCCACTGTTGCCCGGCGCGAGCGGTTCGTCGATCGCCGCTTTGTGCAGGTTCAGCCAGCGGGTCTGGCCGTCGAGGGCCAGGTGCTGCTTGTGCAAGTGCTCGTCGGGGACGTTGATGAAACCTTGCAGCAGCTCTTTCCACGGATTGGCGATAGTGCTCAGGCGCGAACCGACCACGCGCTGTGCGGCGATCCCGGTCAGCTCCTCCATGGCTTTGTTCCACATGAGGATTTCCTGGTCCTTGGCCAGTGAGCAAACGCCCATCGGCAACTCTTGCAGGGTCTGGCGGTGATAGCGGCGCAGGGCGTCGAGTTCGGCGGCCAGGCCGGTCAGGCGCGAGTGGTAATCCTCAAGGCGGCTTTCGATGAAGTGGATGTCTTCGGTGACATAGTTTTCGCCGCCGGCCTTATACGGCAGGAATGTCTCGACCATGTCTTGGGCGACGCTCGGGCCCATCAGACCGGAGAGGTTGGCTTCGATGCGGTCACGCAAACGGCGCAAGGCATACGGACGGCGCTCGTCGAAAGGCAGGTAGAGATCGCGCAGGGCTTGTTCGACTTCCTTCTGCGCTGCTTTTGCGCCCAACGGTTTGGCCAGTTGTGTGGCGAATTCCTGCGGTGAGGCAGCATGCAGCTCGCGGCGCTGCGGGCGACGCACGTTGTCCACGGCGCACGCTTCGGCGGCGCTGGCCTCTTCGGTGCTGGCGTTGGTGAACAGCGAAATCAGAGTGAACATCAGCACGTTGGCGGCCAGCGAAGCGATCGCGGCCATGTGCCAGCTGGTGTCGTCCAGCACGTAGATCATGTTCAGCAGTGGAATATAGAAGCCCTGCAGGTTGCCGACCAACGGCAACAGCATGGTTATCAGCCACACCAGAATCCCCGCCAGCAAACCGGCGATGAAGCCGCGGCGGTTGGCGGTCGGCCAGTACAGAACCGACAGCACGCCCGGCAGGAACTGCAATGTCGCCACAAACGCGACAATGCCGAGGTTGGCCAGGTCCTGCTCGGCGCCCAGCAACAGGTAGAAACCGTAACCGGCCATGATGATCGCGACGATCAGCGCCCGGCGTGTCCATTTCAGCCAGCGGTAAATGTTGCCTTCCGCGGGAGGCTGGTACAGCGGCAGCACCAAGTGGTTGAGCGCCATCCCCGACAGAGCGAGGGTGGTGACGATGATCAGGCCACTGGCGGCCGACAATCCGCCGACATACGCCAGCAGTGCCAAAGCCTTGCTGTTGGCGGCGATGCCAATGCCCAGCGTGAAATATTCCGGGTTGGTCGTGGCGCCGAGTTTCAGCCCGGCCCAGAGAATCAGCGGCACAGCCAGGCTCATCAACAACAGAAACAGCGGCAGACCCCAGCTCGCGCTGACCAGCGAGCGCGGGTTGAGGTTTTCGGTGAAGGTCATGTGGTACATGTGCGGCATCACGATCGCCGAGGCGAAGAACACCAGCAGCAGCGTGCGCCATGGGCCTTCCTGTAACGGCGTGTGCAAGGCGGCGAGGGCGGTCTGGTTTTGCAGCAGCCACAGCTCAAGCTGTTGCGGGCCGTCGAACACGCCGTACAGCGCATAGAGGCCGACGCCGCCGAGGGCGATCAACTTGATCACCGATTCGAAGGCAATCGCGAACACCAGCCCTTCATGCTTCTCGCGGGTAGCGATGTGCCGGGAGCCGAAGAAAATCGTGAACAGCGTAATCAGGGCGCAGAAGCTCAGGGCTACGCGATGCTGCACCGGTTCGCGGGTGAGGATGCCGATGGAGTCGGCCACCGCCTGAATCTGCAGTGCCAGCAGCGGCAGGACGCCGACCAGCATGAAAATCGTCGTGAGCGCACCGGCCCAGGTGCTGCGGAAGCGAAACGCGAACAGGTCGGCCAGGGACGACAACTGGTAAGTGCGGGTGATCTTCAGGATCGGATACAGCAACACCGGCGCCAGCAGGAATGCGCCGGACACGCCGAGATAGCTGGACAGGAAGCCATAACCGTACTGATACGCCAGGCCCACGGTGCCATAAAACGCCCAGGCACTGGCATAGACGCCCAGCGACAGGGTGTAGGTGAGCGGGTGGCGAATGATCGCCCGCGGGATCATGCCCCGTTCGCTGATCCAGGCCACACCGAACAGCACCGCCAGGTACGCGGCGCTGATCAGGATCATCTGGGTCAGGCTAAAGCTCATCGGCATCTTTTTGGCTCTGCAGGATGAAGGTCACGACGATCAGGATCAGCCAGAGCAGATACGGGCGATACCAGGCGCCAGTGGCGTCGATCCACCAATCCATGATGGCCGGGGAAAACAGATAAATCCCCACTACTAGGAGCAGGACCAAGCGATAGATGTACATCCCGGCCTCTCTTTTTTATGCGCGTGCCCGAAAACGTGCGGCGATGGTAACGGATGGGCGCGCCACTGCAAGTACGATCACTGTAGCTGCGCCTCGGGTAGATTGAGTGTGCGCGGGATCAGCAGGGCGTCCCAGTGGGCGATACCCCAATCCAGCGCTTCCCGTGGCGTGGCGTAAGCCAGTTCGGCGCCGGGATTTTGTCCCAGCGCACGCAAGGCTCGCAGCAGCAGCGGCGTGGCCTGATCTTCGGTCAGTGGTGGCGAACGGTAGGACTTGCCGAGTTTGTTGCCATCGGGCTGCGTAATCAGCGGGATGTGCAGGTAACGCGGTTGCCGCAGGCCAAGCAACTCCTGCAAGTAGAGCTGGCGTGGCGTGGAGTCGAGCAGGTCGGCGCCACGCACGATGTCGGTGATGCCTTGCCAGGCATCGTCCAGCACCACCGCCAGTTGATAGGCATAGAGCCCGTCGCGGCGGCGAATCACGAAATCACCGACATCCCGGCCCAGGTGCTGACGGAATTCACCCTGCACCCGGTCGATGAAGTGGTAGTCCAGTTCGGGGACACGCACGCGGATGGCGGCGTCTTCGGTGCCATGCCCGGCATTGCGGCAGAGCCCGGGATAAATCCCGTGATACGGCTCCAGTTGCTTGCGCGAGCACGTGCATGCGTAGGCCAGGCCGTGATCGAACAGGCGATTGAGCACTTCGGCGTAGGCATCGTGACGGTCGCTCTGGCGAACCATTTCGCCATCCCACTCGAAACCATAGCTTTCCAGCGCCTTGAGGATCGCGGCTTGGGCGCCAGGCTCTTCACGGGGCGGATCAAGGTCTTCCATGCGCATCAGCCAGCGCCCGCCCACCGAGCGTGCGTCGAGGTACGAAGCCAATGCGGCGACCAGCGAACCGAAATGCAAATGGCCACTGGGTGTAGGGGCGAAGCGCCCGATGTAGGGAGGGGAGGTGATGGCGGTCATGAATGCATTTAAAGCCAAAAAAACATCAGAAACAAAAACGGAGCGTTCGCACGCTCCGTTCTTCGTTCAAGTCGCAATTATTTGCCGACTTGCTTTTCCTTGATTTCCGCCAGGGTCTTGCAGTCAACGCACATGTCGGCGGTAGGGCGGGCTTCCAGACGCTTGACGCCGATCTCGACGCCGCAGGATTCGCACCAGCCATATTCTTCGTCTTCGATCAATTGCAACGTCTTGTCGATCTTTTTGATCAACTTGCGCTCACGATCGCGGGCTCGCAGTTCGAGGGCGAACTCTTCTTCCTGGCTGGCACGGTCGGCCGGGTCCGGGAAGTTGGCTGCTTCGTCCTTCATGTGATCAACCGTACGGTCGACTTCCTGCATCAAGTCCTGTTTCCACTTGTTCAGGACCTTGGTGAAGTGAGCGCGCATGGGCTTGCCCATGTACTCCTCGCCCGCGACTTCTTTATAGGGCTCGAAGCCGCTGATCGACGGGGTTGCCTGTTGCTTTGCTTGGGTGGACATGAAATAGACCGCCTCTACTCTTGTAATCCATCTGCGCAGGATTGCTCCATCACCGACACCTGCCGGCCCTGCGGCTGCAAGCGGGCGAACTTACCAGATCAAATCAGAGCGCGCTACTCCCGGATGTCGAGGTTGCGGCCTGCGGCGCTCGCAGATGGTGGCAAAGCGCTGTCTGGTGGGGGTGGAGCCCTGCTCAATTAATGATTTTAGTCAAACCTGGGGCACTCGCTCGAGTCGTTTGTGGCCGGGGTCTTATGGCGTCTGACCGCTTTAGGTTCTCGCTCGTTCCTGCGCTTGGGTAGAATCGGTTCTTTTCCCCGTTGAAGGAAGGCCAATGGCTCAGTCCTACAGTGCCCGCAGTCGCGCGATCGAACCTTTTCATGTCATGGCGTTGCTGGCGCGGGCCAATGAATTACAGGCCGCCGGTCACGATGTGATTCACCTGGAAATCGGCGAGCCGGACTTCACCACCGCCGAGCCGATCATTCGTGCCGGTCAGGCGGCATTGACGG
Organism: Pseudomonas sp. NFX224; assembly: GCF_048565165.1. Taxonomy (NCBI): domain Bacteria; kingdom Pseudomonadati; phylum Pseudomonadota; class Gammaproteobacteria; order Pseudomonadales; family Pseudomonadaceae; genus Pseudomonas; species Pseudomonas sp. NFX224. The sequence continues at coordinate 3,972,897 of NZ_CP183416.1, forward strand.
CGGGGAAAACGCGCTACACCGCCGCGCGCGGGATTCCTGAGCTGCGTGAGGCCATTTCGGGTTTTTATCAGCAGCGTTATGGGCTGAACATCGACCCGCGACGCATCCTCATCACGCCGGGCGGTTCCGGCGCGTTGCTGCTGGCCAGCGCCTTGCTGGTGGATCCAGGCAAGCACTGGCTGTTGGCGGACCCGGGCTACCCGTGCAATCGGCACTTCCTGCGACTGGTGGAAGGCGCTGCGCAGCTTGTTCCTGTGGGTCCGGATGTGCGTTATCAACTGACGCCGGATCTGGTCGAGCGGTATTGGGACCACGACAGCGTGGGTGCGTTGGTCGCGTCTCCAGCTAACCCGACGGGGACGATCCTGACGCGGGATGAGTTGGCCGGGCTGTCTCGTGCGATCAAGGAGCGCCACGGTCATCTGGTGGTGGACGAGATCTACCACGGCCTGACCTACGGCACCGATGCGGCTAGCGTGCTGGAAGTCGATGACAGCGCCTTTGTGCTGAATAGTTTTTCCAAGTATTTCGGCATGACCGGTTGGCGACTCGGCTGGCTGGTGGCGCCGGAGGCGGCAGTCAGTGAGCTGGAGAAACTCGCTCAAAATCTCTACATCAGCGCCCCGAGCATGGCCCAGCACGCGGCCCTGGCGTGTTTTGAACCTGCAACCATCAGCATTCTCGAAGAGCGCCGCGCCGAATTCGGTCGTCGCCGCGATTTCCTGTTGCCGGCCCTGCGCGAACTGGGCTTCGGGATCGCCGTCGAACCCGAGGGTGCTTTCTACTTGTACGCCGATATCGGCAAGTTCGGCGGCGATGCCTTCGCGTTTTGCCGGCATTTCCTCGAAACCGAGCACGTGGCGTTCACGCCCGGACTGGATTTCGGGCGTTATCAAGCCGGGCACCATGTGCGTTTCGCCTACACGCAAAACCTGGAGCGCTTGCAGGAGGCGGTGGCGCGTATCGCGCGCGGTCTGCGGAGCTGGCAAGGCTGATGCGCTTTCATCCTCCCCTCGAAGAAGGTCGGTTGATCCGCCGTTACAAGCGTTTTCTCGCCGATATCGAAACCGTTACCGGTGAGTTATTGACCATTCACTGTCCCAATACCGGTTCGATGCTCAACTGTCAGGTCGAAGGCGGGCAGGTCTGGTTCAGCCGCTCCAACGACCCCAAGCGCAAGTTGCCTGGCACCTGGGAAATCGGCGAAACGCCGCACGGCCGTCACTTTTGCGTGAACACCGGTCGGGCAAACGCTTTGATCGAGGAAGCATTGTTGGCTGGGGTGATCACTGAGCTGAACGGCTTTACCCAACTCAAGCGCGAGGTGGCCTACGGTCAGGAAAAGAGCCGGATCGATTTTCGTCTCGAATACCCCGGCGGCCCAGCCTATGTGGAAGTCAAAAGTGTCACGCTGGGGTTTGACGGAGTCGCGGTGGCAGCGTTTCCCGATGCGGTGACCCAGCGCGGGGCCAAGCACATGCGTGAGTTGGCGCATTTAGCCCGGGACGGGATTCGTGCGGTGCAGTTGTACTGCGTGAACCTGACCGGTATAGAGGCTGTGCGTCCAGCCGAAGAAATCGATCCGGTCTATGCGCAAGCCTTACGTGAGGCGGTGGCCTGCGGGGTCGAAGTGCTGGCTTACGGTGTTCGGCTGACTCATGAAGAAATGGTGGTTGATCGGCGTCTTGAGGTGTTGCTAGGCGGTTAAAGGCTGACCCAGATTCCTTGCGCGTCTTCGCGGCAATCGACGCGGGTCAGCGATTGTCCCGCGCAGGGGCCGGATACGCATTCGCCGTCCTCGATCAGAAACAGGGCGCCGTGGGTGGCGCACTGGATCAGGCTGTTGCTGGGGTCGAGAAACTGGTCAGGGGTCCATTCGAGCCCGACACCGCGGTGCGGGCAACGATTGATATAGACATAAACCTGGCCGCCCCGACGCACGGCGAACAGCTTTTGCCCGTCGAGTACGAATCCACGGCTGCTGGCGTCGGCCAGTTCAATGCCAGTACACAGAAATTTCATGCCTGTCCTCAGGTCACGCACATGTGACCGGGTATGTCCGAGCTTGACGTGAAAATGCAAGCGATTATCAAATGGCTGACTTGCCCTATGGGTGCGGGTGCCAGGCGCACAGGATACTTGGCCTGCCCACCTGATGCCCGGGAAACCCTCAAAGGAAGCTGTTTATGCGCTTGAGTACCCGCGTCGCCGTGCTTTGTGTCGGTCTTCTCGCCAGTCATCACGCCGCCGCGTCTGACTTGCCGCAACGCTGGGTCAGTGCCGGTGGTGCGCTTTCGGAGTGGGTCAGCGCCTTGGGTGGTGAGCCGAAACTGGTGGGTGTAGATACCACCAGTCAGCACCCGGAATCGCTGAAGGCTCTACCCAGTATCGGTTATCAACGGCAGCTTTCCGCTGAGGGTGTCCTGAGTTTGCGTCCACAGATCCTGGTCGGCACCGAAGAGATGGGGCCGCCGCCGGTGCTTTCGCAAATTCGTAGCGCAGGCGTGCAGGTCGAACTGTTCTCGGCCCAGCCGGACCTGCCCACGCTGCAAACCAATCTGCAGCATCTTGGCAGGTTGCTCGGCGCCGAAGACCGGGCCACTCAGTTGTTGACTGCTTATCAACAGGCGCTGGAGCAGCAGAAGGTCCGGGTTACCCGAGCGCAACTGACGCAACCCTCTCCGGGTGTGCTGTTGCTGCTGGGGCACGCTGGCGGCAAACCGCTGATTGCCGGCAAGGACACCGCCGCCGATTGGTTGCTGCAACGGGCCGGTGGCCACAATCTGGCAACCCACACCGGGTACAAGCCCTTTTCGAACGAGTCGCTGGTGAGTCTGGATCCCGAAGTGCTGGTGTTTGCCGACAGGGCGTTGAGCGGCGACGCGGCGCGGGCAGCGTTGTTCAAGGAAAACCCGATTCTGGCCTCTACCCGTGCAGCCAGGGATGGGCGGGTCATCGAGCTGGATCCCACGTTGCTGGTGGGTGGTTTGGGGCCACGGCTGCCGGAGAGCCTGAAGAAACTGTCAGACGGGTTCTTTCCCGCTGACGTAAGCCAGTAGTTTTCCACAGGCAAAAAAAGACCCGGCAAGAGCCGGGTCAAATAACCGTGATTAGCCTGATGAGGAGATAATCTGAGAGTCCGAACCAAGGGCTTTTCAGAAAATCGACCAGTCTCGCGACCAGTTGTGATAATCATAGCGATTCTCATTACCAAGTCAACAGCTGATTTCCTGTTTCCCTGATTTGTGTCGCGCGCTTTCGATAAGTCCCTGTAATCATTGAATATTGGTCTGTCGTTTTTAGTGCGCCAGGATGACAGAGGGCACTCGTTCAATTCTTGTGGCGAGACGAGATGGCTTCCAGCTGTTTATTCAGGGCTTCTTTGCGTTCGGCAGGAATGTCGTTCCAGTGCACGTCCATCAGGGCGCCTTCGATTGCATACAACAACACCTTGGACGCTCGAAATCCGCGCGTGCGCACGGCCCGATAAGCATCCACCGCCCCCAAGCGACGCAAGTCCGAGGCGCTGTGGATGCCCACGGCATGCAGCCATTGCGCCGACGTCTTGCCAAGATTTTTCAGGTGTTGCAGTTCATCATTCATCAAGCCTCCTTGCGATGGCCGAATGGTGCGTGGGCAAGCTTCTGAGGAGTGTAGCCATCAGTAGGAAAAGCGTGATTGTTTGGTCGTTTTCGACGCAAATGCTTCTAAGAGGCAGGCGCTTGCGGATGCAGGAAAATCTGCGAAGTGAGCAGGAAAGACGCTGAAGATGTCGGGTTTTAGGGCAAGTCTGCCCGAAGTCCAGTGCGAAGCGGGGGGCGCCGGACTTGTCAGATTGCGTTAACGGTCAGCGGGTACGGTAGCGCAAGCGGGTGCCGAAGTTCATCGACATCAGAATCTCGTCAGCACTCAGCTCCACCGGGAAGTAAGCGCCGGAAATCTGCGCATGAGCCAGGCTCGCGCCTTCAAGCGATGCTTTGCGAAAGTCGATGCCGCGCAAATCGGCGGAGCGGAAGTAAGCATCTGTGAAATCGACGCCATCGGCGTTCAACTCGCGCAGATCCAGACCCCGGAAGTCGCCGCCGACCATGTCGACAGTCCCATCCTTGGGGCGTTCGTTGTTGAAACCTGTGATGTCGTCCTTGTGCAGCAAGGCGTAAAGCGGGGTGTCGAGAAGTTTCGGCTGGCTCATGTCACATCACCTGTTGGTTTTATGACGCCAGTATAGTGCCACTATTTGACGGCCGTGAAGCGGGTGAACGCTTCACGACTGAAATAGTTTTTTACAGGCCTGGCAGGCGTTGGCGAATTTGCGCCACGACGGTGTCGAGCGTCCCGCTTTCATTGGTTTGAACGCGTTTGCTGCAGAGGATTTCTGCGGGTGTCAGGGCTTCACGGCTGGCTTGCTGGGCGGCGATGACTTGCAGCGTGGCGTCGGATGGATCTGCTTTATCTGCCTGGCGCAGGGCCAGCCAGCTCTCGATGACCGCTTGCGGCGCATTGCAGTCGAGGATCAGGAATGGCGCGCCCGTGGCCTCGGCAACTTTTGCTGCGCTGTTGCGCTGATCGTGCTTGAGGTAAGTGGCATCGATCGCCACCGGGAAACCGGCGTGGAGGATGACGGCGGCAATTTCATGCAGACGGTTGTAAGTCGCGGTGCTGGCATCGGCACTATAAATGCCGGCCTGCAGGTCGTTCGCAACGGTTTGCTCGCCGAACAGACGCTTGCGTTCGACATCGGAGCGCAGGCGAATCGCACCTAGCGCTTCCACCAGGCGCATCGCAACGTGGCTTTTGCCGACGGCGGAAACACCGTGGGTAATGGCCATGAAGCGCGAAGGAATGGTGCTGTAGCTTTCTGCCAGGTTCGCATAGGTGCGGTATTGGCGCAGGGTGGTGGCGCGCTGCACCGGGGTGGCGTCGGCGGGCATGCTGAATAGAGAAACCTTGGCGCGAACCAGTGCACGGTAGGCTTTATAGAAGTTGAGCAACTCCAGGCCCTGATAATCGCCGGTCAGTTCCAGATACTGACTGATGAAGCGACGAGCCAGGCACTTCAGGCCGCGATCTTCAAGGTCCATGGCCAGGAAACCGGCGTCGGCATACACGTCGGTGAAGCGGAACGGTTCGTTGAATTCGATGCAGTCGAAAATCACGACCTTGCCATCGATCACCGTCGCGTTACCCAAGTGAATGTCGCCGTGGCATTCGCGGATGAAACCGTCGGCCTTGCGCTGGGTGAGTACCGGCTTCAGGCGATCGAAGCTGCTCTCGGCCCAGGCTTGCAGAGCGTCGAGTTGCAGCAGGTCAGCCTTGTCGCTGAGGAATGGACGGATCTGATCGAAGTTCTGGCGCACCGGTGCCATGACGCTGTCCGGGGTGCCGGCTTCGTGTTCGCTCGGTACTTTCGGTGCATTGAGGTGGAACTGGGCAATTTGCGCCGCCATCGCATCAATGTGCGCGGTGGTCAGTTCACCATTGGCCTGCAAGGTGCTGAGCAAGCCGCTTTGTGGGAACTGGCGCATTTTCAGCAGGTATTCGATGGCCGGGCCTTCACCGCCCAGTTGTGGCGCTTCGGCGCTACCAGTGACGGGCAGCACTTCCAGATACAAGTCGTCCGTCAGTCGCTGGTTCAGGCGTAGTTCTTCGCCGCAAAAATGCTCGCGAGCCTCAAGGGTGGTGAAGTCGAGAAAGCCGAAATTAACCGGTTTCTTCACTTTATAAGCGTAGGGGCCGGTGAGCAGCACCCAGGAAATATGGGTTTCGATGACCTGGAACCCGTCTACTGGATGCGGATAAAGGGCCGGGTTTTGCAGGGCGGCGATCAGGGACTGGCTCACAGGGTGATCCTTCAGAGTCTGGAAAATTCAGGTCGTCATTATGGCGGCTAGCCAGCCTAACGCAAACTCGGAGGGCTCCTGTTGAGGATGAATAAAGTGCGTATAATCCGCCGCCATGACTCGTACTCGATCCCCCCGCACTCCTAAAAAACCACCTTCCCGAGGCCTGCGGCCTTGGCTGGGCTGGGCCCTTAAACTCAGTCTGGTCGGCCTTGTGGTGCTGGCCGGATTCGCCGTTTACCTCGATGCCATCGTGCAGGAGAAGTTCTCCGGCAAGCGCTGGACGATTCCGGCCAAGGTTTACGCGCGTCCGCTTGAGCTGTTCGTCGGACAAAAGCTGAGCCGGGACGACTTTCTCACCGAGCTCGATGCCTTGGGCTATCGCCGCGAAAGTGTGAGCAATGGCCCCGGTGCCGCGGCGGTCAACGGCAACACTGTTGACTTGAATACCCGTGGCTTCCAGTTCTATGAAGGTATGGAGAGTGCTCAGCCGGTACGTGTGCGTTTCTCCGGTGACTATGTCGCCGAACTCTCGGCGACGAACGGTTCGAAGCTATCCGTGGTGCGCCTGGAACCGCTGCTGATCGGCGGGATTTATCCGAAGAATCTCGAAGACCGCATTCTGATCAAAATCGATCAGGTCCCGCCGTATTTGCTGGAAACTCTGGTCGCCGTGGAAGACCGGGATTTCTATAGCCACTGGGGCGTGTCGCCGAAGTCGATTGCGCGAGCCGTCTACGTCAACACCTCTGGCGGCAAAATGACCCAGGGCGGCAGTACGCTGACGCAACAACTGGTCAAGAATTTCTACCTGACCAGCGAACGCAGCCTGAGCCGTAAGCTCACTGAAGCCATGATGGCGATGCTGCTTGAGCTGCATTACGACAAACGAGAAATTCTTGAGGCCTACCTCAATGAAGTGTTCGTCGGTCAGGATGGTCAGCGGGCGGTACATGGTTTCGGTCTGGCCAGCCAGTTCTTCTTCGGGCAGCCCTTGTCGGAATTGAAGCTGCATCAAGTCGCGATGCTGGTGGGTATGGTCAAGGGGCCGTCTTATTACAACCCGCGTCGCAATCCTGAGCGGGCGCTCGAGCGGCGCAATCTGGTGCTCGATGTGCTTGAGCAACAGGGCGTTGCCACCGCCGAGCAGGTTGCTGCCGCGAAGAAAATGCCGTTGGGTGTGACAACGCGAGGCAAATTGGCGGACAGCTCATTCCCTGGCTTCCTCGACTTGGTCAAGCGCCAGCTGCGCGAAGACTATCGCGACGAAGACTTGACCGAAGAAGGTCTGCGAATCTTCACCAGCTTCGACCCAATCCTGCAGATGAAAGCCGAAGCGTCGGTCAACGACACCTTCAAGCGTCTGTCCGGGCGCAAGGGTTCCGATGACGTTGAAGCGGCCATGGTCGTGACCAACCCGGAAACCGGCGAAGTCCAGGCCATGATCGGCAGTCGCCAGGCCAGTTTTGCCGGTTTCAACCGTGCACTGGATGCGGTGCGACCGATCGGTTCGTTGATCAAGCCGGCGGTTTATCTGACAGCGCTCGAGAAACCGAGCCAGTACACGTTGACCAGTTGGCTGTCAGATGAATCCTTCTCGGTCAAGGGTGCGGACGGTCAGGTCTGGAAACCGCAGAACTATGATCGCCGCTCCCATGGCACGGTTTTCCTTTATCAAGGCCTGGCGCACTCGTACAACCTGTCGACCGCGCGTCTTGGTTTGGCGGTGGGTGTGCCGAACGTACTCAAGACCCTCGGACGACTGGGGGTGACCCGAGAATTTCCGGCTTTCCCGTCGATGTTGCTGGGGGCGGGCGGCATGAGCCCGATCGAAGTGGCGACCATGTACCAGACGCTCGCCAACGGTGGTTTCAATACACCGATGCGCGGGATTCGTAGCGTGCTGACGGCTGAAGGCGAGCCGCTCAAGCGTTATCCGTTCCAGATTCAGCAGCGCTTCGATCCGGCGTCCATCTACCTGATCCAGAGCGCCATGCAGCGGGTCATGCGTGAAGGTACCGGTAGTTCGGTTTACAACGTGTTGCCGAAAACCTTGACCCTGGCCGGCAAGACTGGCACCAGTAACGATTCGCGGGACAGTTGGTTCGCGGGCTTCAGCCAGGATTTGCTGGCAGTGGTCTGGCTAGGCCGCGACGATAACGGCAAGACGCCATTCACTGGCGCTACCGGTGCGTTGCAGGTCTGGACCAGTTTCATGCGCAAGGCCGACCCATTGCCGCTGGACATGCCGCAGCCGGATAATATCGTTCAGGCCTGGGTTGATTCGCGGACAGGGCAAGGCTCTGATGCCGGTTGCCCGGGCGCCGTGCAGATGCCGTATATTCGCGGCAGCGAACCGCCTCCCGGCGCCGCCTGCGGTGGCGAAGGCCCTGCTTCCGGCGAAACGGTGATGGATTGGGTCAAAGGCTGGATGAATTAAGCAAAGAGGGTTTCAAGTGAACAAGTGGTTGATTCCAGCGGTTGCCGCCGTAGCTTTGCTCAGCGGTTGTTCCAGCGTACAGCGTGGCTCGATTCCGGTAGTGGACTCCGGCACCACCGTTTCCAATAGCGAGCGCGTTTCTGCGAACGGTGGTTACCGTCAGACGACGGTCAAGCGTCCTGTGCAATCTCAGGCTCAGGAAATTCCGCAAGGCGATACCGGTGTGGTCGTGATGGTGCCGGGTGGTGGTGCAACGACGTCGACACCGATCAGCACCACGCCGATTACCCCGGGTCCGATTACGCCTGGGCCGATTGATACGTCGCCGGTTCAGTCCGCGCCGATCAATCAGGGCAGCTACAGCATGCCGTCGACACCGAGCGGAATTCCGTCGGCCAGCGCCGGTGGCCTGTCCGCTGACGAGCAGCTGGACGGTCCGGTCCTGGCGCTGTTGACCACCGCCCAGCAACAACAGGCCGGTGGCGACCTTAATGGTGCGTCTTCAAGTCTGGAACGTGCCCAGCGTGTTGCCCCGCGTGAACCGCAAGTTCTTTATCGCCTGGCGCAAGTACGCATGGCTCAAGGTGACGCGCCGCAGGCTGAGCAATTCGCTCGACGTGGCCTGACTTTCGCCAATGGTCGTCCGGCACTTCAGGCCAGCCTTTGGGAATTGATCGCCCAGTCGCGTGAGAAGCAGGGTGATTCTGCTGGCGCTGCATTGGCCCGCCAGAAAGCCAAGGTTACGTCGTAATGGATGCGCGCTTTCTTAAAATCGCCGATCAGTTGCTGCTGATCGAGCGTGAGCTGCGAGTGCAAGGCTGGTGGGACGACGCTCCGCCATCCGTCGAAGCGCTTTCCAGCGTCGAACCGTTTTCGGTCGACACACTGGACTTTGAGCAGTGGCTGCAATGGATTTTCCTGCCGCGCATGAAAGCGATCCTGGAGCAGGATCTGCCTTTGCCGAATGCTTCGGGTATTCAGGAAATGGCCGAAATGGTCTTCGCTGGTCGTAATGTCCAGGGCAAAGATCGCCAGCTGCAAGTATTGCTCAAAGAGTTTGATCTGCTGATCACCGCCGCCCGTTGATCCCCGTCCTTTGTAGGCGTCGCGCTGGGTCCGGGCGGCTCCTGCAGGCGATTACTGGCAGTTATCCGCGATCTGTTTCTGCGTTTCGCTTATGCGCTCTTTGCGCTGTGCGTCATCCAGGCGGCGCAATTCTCCCTCCACTTCCTCCCTGAGCCGCGGGTTGTTCTGCAACTGCGCAAGGTTGGTTCGCGCCTGATCACAAAACACCTTCAGTTCTGCCTGCTGCTCGGCGACCTGCTTCTTTACGCTGTTGTCGATGGCCCGTTGATCGCCTATTACGCCGCTGTTTGTGGTTGTGGGCGGCTTGCTGGCAGGAGAGGAGGGCGTCACCACTACGGTGGATTGCTGGCCTTGCGGTGGCTGCGCATCGAAATGGGTAACGCCTTGGGCGTCGACCCACTTGTAAATCTGCGCTGCCATGGACGGCGGGCTGAGGGCGACCATCAGGCCGGCAATGAAGAAGTGCGTACGCATGCCAATTCCTTGTCAAAAGTTGCGCAATTGAAGCTAACACACATGGGATTTATGGGTTTTTTCTTGCGTTCTCATGTGGTTACTAGAATAAAGCACATAGACGACTTGACTTGCGAAGGGCGAAACAGAAGAATCCAAAGTCCGCTGTACAGGGACTGCCAGAAGCAGACCCTCTCAGCAGATCATGAGGCGCACACCAGCGCCGACCTGTTACACCCGCAACGCGTTACCTCGCGCTGGGTGGGAGAGCCCCGCAACACTTGGGACGATCCCAATACTTGCTCAGTCAGTGCTGACGTAGTCGGCGACCACCGTCGCTCATGCTCTGCTGAGAAGTAAACCTATTAAGACCCGTCCCGTTTTTCGTGGGCGGTATTCTGGCGTTTTAGAGGTGAGCAACGTGGAGCTTTTATCTGGCGGTGAGATGCTTGTCCGCTTTTTGCGTGACGAAGGCGTCAAATATATCTACGGGTACCCGGGTGGTGCTCTTCTTCATGTTTACGATGCCCTGTTCAAAGAACCGGAAGTGACCCACATCCTGGTTCGTCACGAACAAGCGGCTACCCATATGGCTGACGGCTACGCCCGTGCCACCGGTAAAGCCGGCGTGGTACTGGTGACTTCCGGTCCTGGCGCAACAAACGCCATCACCGGTATTGCCACGGCGTACATGGACTCCATTCCGATGGTGGTCATTTCCGGCCAGGTGCCAAGCACCATGGTGGGCACTGACGCATTCCAGGAAACCGACATGATCGGTATCTCCCGGCCGATCGTGAAACACAGCTTCATGATCAAGCACGCGTCGGAAATCCCGGAAGTCATGAAGAAAGCTTTCTACCTGGCGCAATCCGGTCGTCCTGGTCCAGTCGTTGTCGATATCCCGAAAGACATGACCAACCCGGCCGAGAAATTCGAATACGTCTTCCCGAAAAAAGCCAAGTTGCGCTCCTACAGCCCGGCCGTTCGCGGTCACTCGGGGCAAATCCGCAAGGCGGCAGAAATGCTCCTGGCGGCCAAGCGTCCCGTGATGTACTCGGGCGGCGGTGTCATTCTGGGTGGTGGCTCCGCGCCGCTGACCGAGCTGGCGAAAATGCTCAACCTGCCTGTGACCAATACCCTGATGGGCCTGGGCGGTTTTCCTGGCACCGACCGTCAGTTCATCGGCATGCTCGGCATGCACGGCAGCTACACCGCCAACCTGGCGATGCACCATGCTGACGTGATCCTGGCCGTCGGCGCGCGCTTTGATGACCGTGTTATCAACGGTGCCTCGAAGTTCTGCCCGAACGCCAAGATCATTCACATCGACATCGACCCGGCTTCGATCTCCAAGACCATCAAGGCCGACGTGCCAATCGTGGGTCCGGTCGAGAGCGTCCTGACCGAAATGGTCGCGATCCTCAAGGAAATCGGCGAGACCCCGAACAAGGAGTCCGTTGCCAGTTGGTGGAAGCAGATCGACGAGTGGCGCGGTGATCGCGGCCTGTTCCCTTATGACAAGGGCGACGGCAGTGTCATCAAGCCGCAGGCTGTGATCGAGACTCTGTGCGAGGTGACCAAGGGCGATGCCTTTGTTGCTTCCGACGTGGGTCAGCATCAGATGTTCGCGGCGCAGTACTACAGGTTCAACAAGCCGAACCGCTGGATCAACTCCGGTGGCCTGGGCACCATGGGCTTCGGCTTCCCGGCGGCCATGGGCATCAAGTTGAGCTTCCCGGATGATGACGTTGCCTGCGTAACAGGCGAGGGCAGCATCCAGATGAACATTCAGGAACTGTCGACCTGCCTGCAATACGGTTTGCCGGTAAAAATCGTCATCCTGAACAATGGTGTGTTGGGCATGGTTCGCCAATGGCAGGACATGAGCTACGGCAGCCGTCACTCTCATTCCTACATGGAATCGTTGCCTGATTTCGTCAAGCTGGCGGAGGCTTATGGCCACGTTGGCGTGCGCATCACCGATTCGAAAGATTTGAAGTCGAAGATGGAAGAAGCGTTCGCCATGAAAGATCGCCTGGTGGTGATCGATATTTCGGTCGACACCAGCGAGCACGTCTACCCGATGCAGATCAAAGACGGCTCCATGCGCGATATGTGGCTGAGCAAGACGGAGCGTACCTAATCATGCGGCACATTATTTCCTTGCTTCTGGAAAACGAACCCGGCGCTCTGTCTCGCGTAGTCGGCCTGTTCTCGCAGCGTAACTACAACATCGAAAGCCTGACCGTGGCGCCAACTGAAGAGCCGACTCTGTCGCGTCTGACGTTGACCACTGTGGGTCACGATGAGGTCATCGAGCAGATCACCAAGAACCTGAACAAACTGATCGAAGTGGTAAAACTGGTCGACTTGTCGGAGAGTGCTCACATCGAGCGCGAACTGATGCTCGTCAAGGTCAAGGCCACCGGCGCCCAGCGCGCCGAGATCAAACGCACCACCGATATTTACCGTGGGCAGATCGTCGATGTCAGTGCCAGCGTTTATACCGTTCAACTGACCGGTACCAGCGACAAGCTCGACAGCTTCATTCAGTCCATTGGCACCGCTTCGATTCTGGAGACCGTCCGCAGCGGCGTCACCGGGATTGCACGCGGCGACAAAGTACTCAGCATCTAAACCAAATTAGCGAACGGCCTGAAAGGCCTGATATAGGGGAAATTCATGAAAGTTTTCTACGATAAAGACTGCGACCTGTCGATCATCCAGGGCAAGAAAGTTGCCATCATCGGTTACGGTTCCCAGGGCCACGCTCAAGCGTGCAACCTGAAAGACTCCGGCGTTGACGTTACCGTTGGCCTGCGTAAAGGTTCGGCTACTGTTGCTAAAGCCGAAGCCCACGGCCTGAAAGTGACCGACGTTGCTTCCGCTGTTGCGGCTGCCGACCTGGTCATGATCCTGACCCCGGACGAGTTCCAGTCCTCCCTGTACAAGAACGAAATCGAGCCGAACATCAAGAAGGGCGCCACCCTGGCCTTCTCCCACGGTTTCGCGATTCACTACAATCAGGTTGTGCCGCGCGCTGACCTCGACGTGATCATGATCGCGCCGAAGGCTCCAGGCCACACCGTACGTTCCGAGTTCGTGAAGGGCGGTGGTATCCCTGACCTGATCGCTATCTACCAGGACGCTTCGGGCAACGCCAAAAACGTTGCGCTGTCTTACGCTGCCGGCGTTGGTGGCGGTCGTACCGGCATCATCGAAACCACCTTCAAGGACGAGACTGAAACCGACCTGTTCGGCGAACAAGCCGTTCTGTGCGGCGGTACCGTTGAACTGGTCAAAGCCGGTTTCGAAACCCTGGTTGAAGCTGGCTACGCGCCGGAAATGGCCTACTTCGAGTGCCTGCACGAACTGAAACTGATCGTTGACCTCATGTACGAAGGCGGTATCGCCAACATGAACTACTCGATCTCCAATAACGCCGAATATGGCGAGTACGTGACCGGCCCGGAAGTGATCAACGCCGAATCCCGTCAGGCAATGCGCAACGCCCTGAAACGTATTCAGGACGGCGAATACGCCAAGATGTTCATCAGCGAAGGCGCTACCGGCTATCCTTCGATGACCGCCAAGCGTCGTAACAACGCCGCTCACGGTATCGAAGTCATCGGCGAGCAACTGCGCTCCATGATGCCGTGGATCGGTGCCAACAAGATCGTCGACAAAGCCAAAAACTAAGTCTGACACTTGTACGAAAAACGCGGCTTAGGCCGCGTTTTTTCGTTTGGACGGTCTGTTCTGGTATAAAGCTGCATCGTTTGCGATGCGAACCGTTGTCGCAGACACCTGTCGAAACTTTCCACCCCGTTGCAAGGTATTGTCCATGAGCGAACGTCCCGAAGAGCCAAAGCAGGCCTCTGACGCCGAAAGCCTGCTGCCCATCGATGAGCATGTCGAAGAAGGGCATGACGCTGAAGGCCGTAAAGTCCGGCATCGTGGCATCTATCTTCTGCCGAATCTGTTCACCACTGCGAACCTGTTCGCAGGGTTCTACTCCATCATCAACTCCATGAGCGCCCAGAGTGCCTTGAGTGCCGGTGATTCGATCGGTGCGAGTAAGTATTTTGCTTTCGCCGCCATCGCGATTTTCGTCGCCATGGTGCTCGACGGTCTCGACGGCCGCGTTGCCCGCATGACCAATACCCAAAGCGCCTTCGGTGCCGAGTACGACTCGCTGTCGGACATGGTCGCCTTCGGTGTTGCGCCGGCGTTGCTGGCGTTTGGTTGGGCATTGGGTGACATGGGCAAGGTCGGCTGGATGGTCGCCTTCATTTATGTCGCGGGCGCGGCGCTGCGTCTGGCGCGCTTCAACACCCAGGTCGGCACTGCCGACAAGCGCTACTTCATTGGTCTGGCCAGTCCGGCTGCCGCTGGTGTTGTGGCAGGGATCGTCTGGGCGTTCAGCGACTACGGGATTCAGGGCTCCAAGATGTCCTTCCTGGTGGCGCTGATGGTTGCAGCCGCAGGCATGCTGATGGTCAGCAACATCAAGTACAACAGCTTCAAGGAGCTGGACCTGAAAGGGCGCGTGCCGTTCGTGGCGATCCTTGCGGTTGTCCTGGTGTTCGCCGTGGTGTTCAGCGATCCGCCGCGCATTCTGCTGCTGGTGTTCCTCGCCTACGCAGCTTCCGGTCCGGTGCAGTACTTGTTACATCTTCGTCGGCGCAAAAGCGTCGAGTGATGTAATTTCCCTCATACTCCGCAGTCTGTTGGTGCATCTGTTCTCCAATGCTGCGGAGTAGCCATGCTGATCAAAGTCCCAAAAGCGTCCGACTGTCACGAGTCGGACGTCACGCCTGAATCTTTCTATCTTTCTCGACGCAATGTATTGGGTGCTACCGTTGCAGGACTGGCCGTGAGCGGCCTGCCTCGATGGGCAGTGGCCGATGAAACGGCGCGTTACCCGGATGTCGAACCTGGCAAGGCGCCTTCCTGGTTCAGCGAAAAGCTTCCTTCCACCAAATGGGGAGCGGTTAACGTTAAAGATGAGGCGATCACCCCCTTCAAGGATGCGACCCACTACAATAACTTCTATGAGTTCGGCACTGACAAAGGTGACCCCGCTGCCAACGCGGGTGCGCTGAAGACCGAGCCATGGACTGTGGTCGTGGACGGCGAGGTGGGGAAACCAGGGCGATACGCGCTGGAAGATTTCATGAAGCCTTATCAGTTGGAAGAACGTATCTACCGTCTTCGCTGTGTGGAGGCGTGGTCGATGGTTATTCCATGGATAGGCTTCCCCATTTCGGCCTTGCTCAACCAGGTCGAGCCTACGTCAAAAGCCAGATTCATTCGCTTCGAAACCCTGCAGGATCCCAATAGCATGCCGGGGCAGCGCTCTGGTTTTGCCTTGATCGACTGGCCTTATGTAGAAGGGGTGCGGCTGGATGAAGCGATGAATCCTCTGGCGATTCTGGCGGTGGGGATGTACGGGCGTGAGTTGCCGAATCAGAACGGGGCGCCGTTGCGTCTGGTAGTGCCATGGAAATACGGGTTCAAAAGCATCAAGTCCATCGTGCGGATAAGTCTTGTCAGCGAGCAGCCAAAAACCACTTGGCAGAGTATTGCCTCGGACGAGTATGGCTTCTACGCGAACGTGAACCCTACAGTTGATCACCCTCGCTGGACCCAGGCCCGCGAGCGACGACTGCCGAGTGGTCTGTTCAAGCCGAATGTGCGTGACACGCAAATGTTCAATGGCTATGCGGATGAAGTCGCTTCTTTATATGCAGGGCTCGATCTGCGGAAGAACTACTGATGCGATATTCGTTTTGGCGCGTGGGTGTTTTTGTTGCTGCGTCGATCTGGCCACTGTTGTGGTTGCATCAGGCTTGGGCGGATGTTCTTGGGCCAGATCCTGGGAAGGTGTTGGTTGATCGATTGGGGTTGGGTACGCTTGTGCTTTTGCTCATTACCTTAAGTATGACGCCGCTGCAGAAGCTCACTGGGTGGGCGGGGTGGATTGCTGTCCGGAGGCAATTGGGTCTTTGGTGCTTCGCTTATGTCGTACTGCACTTGAGTGCCTATTTGGCATTCATCCTTGGGTTTGACTGGTCGCAGCTGGGTGTCGAGTTGCGCAAGCGTCCGTACATCATTGTCGGCGCGCTGGGTTTTCTGTGTTTGTTGGCATTGGCGGTGACGTCCAATCGATACAGTCAGCGTCGCTTGGGTATGCGTTGGAAGAAGCTTCATCGCCTGGCTTATGTCGTTCTCGGGCTTGGATTGCTGCATATGCTCTGGATTGTGCGCGCCGATCTGAAGGAATGGGCGGTCTATGCATCTATAGGCGCGTTGCTATTAGCGCTGCGGCTACCACCGTTAGCCCGCCGAATCCCGCGTTTAATGGGCAAAAAGGGCTCTTCTGCCAAAAAGGCGTAAATAGTGGTTGACGGCAGATTTCAGGTGTCTATAATTCGCCCCACTTCCGGCGCAGTCGAAACGGAAAACTCCTTGGTAAACAACGAGTTACACGGTTTTCGGCAGCAAGTGTTTCAGCTCATCGAAGCCAAAAGGAAGTTGAAAAAGAGGTGTTGACAGCAGCGTGTAACGCTGTAGAATTCGCCTCCCGCTGATGAGAGATCTGAGGCGCAAGTGGTTGAAGTTGTTGAGGAATTCCTCGAAAGCTTCTGAAAATAATCACTTGACAGCAAATGAGGCTGCTGTAGAATGCGCGCCTCGGTTGAGACGAAAGATCTTAACCAACCGCTCTTTAACAACTGAATCAAGCAATTCGTGTGGGTGCTTGTGGGGTCAGACTGCTAGTCAACAGATTATCAGCATCACAAGTTACTCCGCGAGAAATCAAAGATGTAACCAACGATTGCTGAGCCAAGTTTAGGGTTTTCTCAAAACCCAAAGATGTTTGAACTGAAGAGTTTGATCATGGCTCAGATTGAACGCTGGCGGCAGGCCTAACACATGCAAGTCGAGCGGATGAAGAGAGCTTGCTCTCTGATTCAGCGGCGGACGGGTGAGTAATGCCTAGGAATCTGCCTGGTAGTGGGGGACAACGTTTCGAAAGGAACGCTAATACCGCATACGTCCTACGGGAGAAAGCAGGGGACCTTCGGGCCTTGCGCTATCAGATGAGCCTAGGTCGGATTAGCTAGTTGGTGAGGTAATGGCTCACCAAGGCGACGATCCGTAACTGGTCTGAGAGGATGATCAGTCACACTGGAACTGAGACACGGTCCAGACTCCTACGGGAGGCAGCAGTGGGGAATATTGGACAATGGGCGAAAGCCTGATCCAGCCATGCCGCGTGTGTGAAGAAGGTCTTCGGATTGTAAAGCACTTTAAGTTGGGAGGAAGGGTTGTAGATTAATACTCTGCAATTTTGACGTTACCGACAGAATAAGCACCGGCTAACTCTGTGCCAGCAGCCGCGGTAATACAGAGGGTGCAAGCGTTAATCGGAATTACTGGGCGTAAAGCGCGCGTAGGTGGTTCGTTAAGTTGGATGTGAAAGCCCCGGGCTCAACCTGGGAACTGCATTCAAAACTGACGAGCTAGAGTATGGTAGAGGGTGGTGGAATTTCCTGTGTAGCGGTGAAATGCGTAGATATAGGAAGGAACACCAGTGGCGAAGGCGACCACCTGGACTGATACTGACACTGAGGTGCGAAAGCGTGGGGAGCAAACAGGATTAGATACCCTGGTAGTCCACGCCGTAAACGATGTCAACTAGCCGTTGGGAGCCTTGAGCTCTTAGTGGCGCAGCTAACGCATTAAGTTGACCGCCTGGGGAGTACGGCCGCAAGGTTAAAACTCAAATGAATTGACGGGGGCCCGCACAAGCGGTGGAGCATGTGGTTTAATTCGAAGCAACGCGAAGAACCTTACCAGGCCTTGACATCCAATGAACTTTCCAGAGATGGATTGGTGCCTTCGGGAACATTGAGACAGGTGCTGCATGGCTGTCGTCAGCTCGTGTCGTGAGATGTTGGGTTAAGTCCCGTAACGAGCGCAACCCTTGTCCTTAGTTACCAGCACGTTATGGTGGGCACTCTAAGGAGACTGCCGGTGACAAACCGGAGGAAGGTGGGGATGACGTCAAGTCATCATGGCCCTTACGGCCTGGGCTACACACGTGCTACAATGGTCGGTACAGAGGGTTGCCAAGCCGCGAGGTGGAGCTAATCCCATAAAACCGATCGTAGTCCGGATCGCAGTCTGCAACTCGACTGCGTGAAGTCGGAATCGCTAGTAATCGCGAATCAGAATGTCGCGGTGAATACGTTCCCGGGCCTTGTACACACCGCCCGTCACACCATGGGAGTGGGTTGCACCAGAAGTAGCTAGTCTAACCTTCGGGAGGACGGTTACCACGGTGTGATTCATGACTGGGGTGAAGTCGTAACAAGGTAGCCGTAGGGGAACCTGCGGCTGGATCACCTCCTTAATCGACGACTCAGCTGCTCCATAAGCTCCCACACGAATTGCTTGATTCATTGAAGAAGACGAAAGAAGCAGCCCGAAATTGGGTCTGTAGCTCAGTTGGTTAGAGCGCACCCCTGATAAGGGTGAGGTCGGCAGTTCGAATCTGCCCAGACCCACCAATTTTGTGTGGGAAACGCCTGTAGAAATACGGGGCCATAGCTCAGCTGGGAGAGCGCCTGCCTTGCACGCAGGAGGTCAGCGGTTCGATCCCGCTTGGCTCCACCACTACTGCTTCTCTTGTATAAAGCTTAGAAATGAGCATTCCATCGGTAAGATGGTGAATGTTGATTTCTAGTCTTTGACTAGATCGTTCTTTAAAAATTTGGGTATGTGATAGAAAGATAGACTGAACGTTACTTTCACTGGTAACGGATCAGGCTAAGGTAAAATTTGTGAGTTCTCTTAGTTGAGAAATTCGAATTTTCGGCGAATGTCGTCTTCACAGTATAACCAGATTGCTTGGGGTTATATGGTCAAGTGAAGAAGCGCATACGGTGGATGCCTTGGCAGTCAGAGGCGATGAAAGACGTGGTAGCCTGCGAAAAGCTTCGGGGAGTCGGCAAACAGACTTTGATCCGGAGATGTCTGAATGGGGGAACCCAGCCATCATAAGATGGTTATCTTGTACTGAATACATAGGTGCAAGAGGCGAACCAGGGGAACTGAAACATCTAAGTACCCTGAGGAAAAGAAATCAACCGAGATTCCCTTAGTAGTGGCGAGCGAACGGGGACTAGCCCTTAAGTGGCTTTGAGATTAGCGGAACGCTCTGGAAAGTGCGGCCATAGTGGGTGATAGCCCTGTACGCGAAAATCTCTTGGTCATGAAATCGAGTAGGACGGAGCACGAGAAACTTTGTCTGAATATGGGGGGACCATCCTCCAAGGCTAAATACTACTGACTGACCGATAGTGAACTAGTACCGTGAGGGAAAGGCGAAAAGAACCCCGGAGAGGGGAGTGAAATAGATCCTGAAACCGTATGCGTACAAGCAGTGGGAGCCCACTTTGTTGGGTGACTGCGTACCTTTTGTATAATGGGTCAGCGACTTATTTTCAGTGGCGAGCTTAACCGAATAGGGGAGGCGTAGCGAAAGCGAGTCTTAATAGGGCGTCTAGTCGCTGGGAATAGACCCGAAACCGGGCGATCTATCCATGGGCAGGTTGAAGGTTAGGTAACACTGACTGGAGGACCGAACCGACTACCGTTGAAAAGTTAGCGGATGACCTGTGGATCGGAGTGAAAGGCTAATCAAGCTCGGAGATAGCTGGTTCTCCTCGAAAGCTATTTAGGTAGCGCCTCATGTATCACTGTAGGGGGTAGAGCACTGTTTCGGCTAGGGGGTCATCCCGACTTACCAAACCGATGCAAACTCCGAATACCTACAAGTGCCGAGCATGGGAGACACACGGCGGGTGCTAACGTCCGTCGTGAAAAGGGAAACAACCCAGACCGTCAGCTAAGGTCCCAAAGTTATGGTTAAGTGGGAAACGATGTGGGAAGGCTTAGACAGCTAGGAGGTTGGCTTAGAAGCAGCCACCCTTTAAAGAAAGCGTAATAGCTCACTAGTCGAGTCGGCCTGCGCGGAAGATGTAACGGGGCTCAAACCATACACCGAAGCTACGGGTATCACTTAGGTGATGCGGTAGAGGAGCGTTCTGTAAGCCTGTGAAGGTGAGTTGAGAAGCTTGCTGGAGGTATCAGAAGTGCGAATGCTGACATGAGTAACGACAATGGGTGTGAAAAACACCCACGCCGAAAGACCAAGGTTTCCTGCGCAACGTTAATCGACGCAGGGTTAGTCGGTCCCTAAGGCGAGGCTGAAAAGCGTAGTCGATGGAAAACAGGTTAATATTCCTGTACTTCTGGTTATTGCGATGGAGGGACGGAGAAGGCTAGGCCAGCTTGGCGTTGGTTGTCCAAGTTTAAGGTGGTAGGCTGGAATCTTAGGTAAATCCGGGATTCTAAGGCCGAGAGCTGATGACGAGTGTTCTTTTAGAACACGAAGTGGTTGATGCCATGCTTCCAAGAAAAGCTTCTAAGCTTCAGGTAACCAGGAACCGTACCCCAAACCGACACAGGTGGTTGGGTAGAGAATACCAAGGCGCTTGAGAGAACTCGGGTGAAGGAACTAGGCAAAATGGCACCGTAACTTCGGGAGAAGGTGCGCCGGTGAGGGTGAAGGACTTGCTCCGTAAGCCCACGCCGGTCGAAGATACCAGGCCGCTGCGACTGTTTATTAAAAACACAGCACTCTGCAAACACGAAAGTGGACGTATAGGGTGTGACGCCTGCCCGGTGCCGGAAGGTTAATTGATGGGGTTAGCTAACGCGAAGCTCTTGATCGAAGCCCCGGTAAACGGCGGCCGTAACTATAACGGTCCTAAGGTAGCGAAATTCCTTGTCGGGTAAGTTCCGACCTGCACGAATGGCGTAACGATGGCGGCGCTGTCTCCACCCGAGACTCAGTGAAATTGAAATCGCTGTGAAGATGCAGTGTATCCGCGGCTAGACGGAAAGACCCCGTGAACCTTTACTATAGCTTTGCACTGGACTTTGAATTTGCTTGTGTAGGATAGGTGGGAGGCTTTGAAGCGTGGACGCCAGTTCGCGTGGAGCCATCCTTGAAATACCACCCTGGCAACTTTGAGGTTCTAACTCAGGTCCGTTATCCGGATCGAGGACAGTGTATGGTGGGTAGTTTGACTGGGGCGGTCTCCTCCTAAAGAGTAACGGAGGAGTACGAAGGTGCGCTCAGACCGGTCGGAAATCGGTCGTAGAGTATAAAGGCAAAAGCGCGCTTGACTGCGAGACAGACACGTCGAGCAGGTACGAAAGTAGGTCTTAGTGATCCGGTGGTTCTGTATGGAAGGGCCATCGCTCAACGGATAAAAGGTACTCCGGGGATAACAGGCTGATACCGCCCAAGAGTTCATATCGACGGCGGTGTTTGGCACCTCGATGTCGGCTCATCACATCCTGGGGCTGAAGCCGGTCCCAAGGGTATGGCTGTTCGCCATTTAAAGTGGTACGCGAGCTGGGTTTAGAACGTCGTGAGACAGTTCGGTCCCTATCTGCCGTGGACGTTTGAGATTTGAGAGGGGCTGCTCCTAGTACGAGAGGACCGGAGTGGACGAACCTCTGGTGTTCCGGTTGTCACGCCAGTGGCATTGCCGGGTAGCTATGTTCGGAATAGATAACCGCTGAAAGCATCTAAGCGGGAAACTAGCCTCAAGATGAGATCTCACTGGAACCTTGAGTTCCCTGAAGGGCCGTCGAAGACTACGACGTTGATAGGTTGGGTGTGTAAGCGCTGTGAGGCGTTGAGCTAACCAATACTAATTGCCCGTGAGGCTTGACCATATAACACCCAAGCAATTTGACGCTCCTCGTTGAAGAAACGAGAGAGACCAGATTGCGGTGTGTGAAGACGCAATGAACCGAAAGTTCGATGCTCACAAAACACCAAGCTATCACATACCCAATTTGCTGAAGCGAGACCATCTGGTCACGAGTCAGTACCCGAATTTCTTGACGACCATAGAGCGTTGGAACCACCTGATCCCATCCCGAACTCAGAAGTGAAACGATGCATCGCCGATGGTAGTGTGGGGTTTCCCCATGTGAGAGTAGGTCATCGTCAAGATTAAATTCCGAAACCCCAATTGCGAAAGCAGTTGGGGTTTTGTTTTGGGCGAAAGAAAAGTGCGATCAGCCGCAACACAAATTTGCACAGTTATTTTTGGCCCAGGACACTAGAATAGGTCCAACTATTTAGAGTCAGAGCGCTTATGCCGGATCCGGTTGACGCCCAAGGGCTGTCAGAATTACCACTAGAAAATCTGGTTGCGTGCCATGAGTGCGACTTGCTGATGCGCAAGCCCGAGCTCGCTCATGGCGAGAAAGCCCTGTGTCCGCGCTGCGGCTACGAGCTCTACGCCAATCGCTATAACGTCGTACAGCGCAGCCTTGCCTTGGTCATTGCGGCGCTCTTGCTGTACGTCCCGGCGAACTTTTTACCCATCATGCAGCTCAATCTACTCGGGCAATCGTCGCATGACACTGTCTGGAGCGGTGTTGTCGCGCTTTTTGACACCGGTATGCAAAGCGTCTCAGTGGTTGTGTTCCTCTGCAGCATGGCAATTCCCTTGCTCAAGCTGCTCTGCCAACTGGTCGTATTGTTGAGCATCCGTTTTGATGTCGGACGCAGTTATGGCTTGTTGCTCTACCGCATTTATCACCATCTACGCGATTGGGGAATGCTCGAGGTTTACCTCATGGGCGTGTTGGTGGCGATCGTCAAACTGGCAGATATGGCGGCAATCAGCGTAGGCCTTGGCTTGGCCTGCTTCATTGGTTTGTTGCTGATTCAGGTCTGGCTGGAGGTCGTAATGTCGCCTCACCAGATCTGGCAGGCGTTATCAGGAGAGGATGCCCATGCGGGCGATTGATGCAGGCATTCTGATTTGCGCGGAATGTCATGAACTGAACAGGCAGGAAACTGATACCGATGAGCAAGTCTGCACACGTTGCGGAGCGCTGGTGCATGCCCGCCGCCCGAATAGTCTGGTGCGGACCTGGGCTCTGTTGATCACCGCCGCCATTCTCTACATACCGGCCAACATGTTGCCGATCATGACCGTGAACTCGTTGGGCAAAGGTGCGCCCAGTACGATCATGGCCGGTGTGATCGAGCTGGTTCACTACGGGATGTTTCCCATTGCGGCCGTGGTGTTTATCGCCAGTATCCTGGTGCCCACGTTCAAACTGGTGGGCATTGCGCTGCTGTTGTTTTCCGTACAACGACGACAGCCGCTATCGGCGCGTCAGCGTATCTGGATGTACCGCTTTATCGAGTTCATCGGTCGTTGGTCGATGCTTGATATTTTTGTCATCGCCATCCTGGTGGCTGTTGTGAATTTTGGACGGCTTGCCAGTATCGAGGCTAATCTCGGCGCGGTTGCGTTCGCCAGTGTAGTGATTTTGACAATGCTAGCCGCAGTAACTTTCGATCCCCGACTGATTTGGGATAACACGGAGTCGGACGACGACCATGACTGATTTGCCTGTAGCGAAAACCCGACCGGCCTCGAACTGGTCTGCCATTTGGGTGTTGCCCCTGATCGCCTTGATCATCGGCAGCTGGCTCGGCTGGCGTGCCTACAACGAAACCGGTATCGAAATTCAGGTGCGTTTCGAAAGTGGTGAAGGCATCCAGGCCAACAAGACCGAAGTGGTCTACAAAGGCATGCCAGTCGGTAAAGTGAAAACCCTGAAGCTCGATGATGAAGGTAGTTCCAAGGGCGTGATCGCCACCGTCGAGATGAACAAGGATGTCGAGCAATACCTGCGCACCAGCACACGCTTCTGGCTGGTGAAACCGAGCGTGACGCTGGCCGGTATTACCGGTTTGGAGACGCTGGTCTCGGGCAACTACGTCGCCATCAGCCCGGGCGAGGGCGAGCCGACCCGCAAGTTCAAGGCACTGGCGGAAGAGCCGCCGCTATCCGACGCACAGCCTGGCTTGCACCTGACGATCAAGGCCGATCGCCTAGGCTCGCTGAACCGTGGCAGCCCTGTGTTCTACAAGCAGATCAAGGTCGGCCAGATCAAAAGCTTCCTGCTGTCCGAGGATCAAAGCACCGTCGAGCTCAAGGTTTTCATCGAGCCGACCTACGCCAAACTGGTGCGCAAACACACACGATTCTGGAATGCCAGCGGTATCAGCATTGATGCCAATCTATCCGGCGTGAAAGTGCGAAGTGAGTCCCTAGCCAGCATCGTTGCCGGCGGTATCGCCTTTGCCACACCGGAAAACCGCAAAGACAGTCCGCCCACCGATCCGAGCCTGCCATTCCGTCTCTATGAAGATTTCGATGCCGCTGCGGCGGGTATCAAGGTCAAGGTCAAACTCAGTGACTTCGAAGGCTTGCAGGCCGGTCGTACGCCGGTGATGTACAAAGGTATCCAGGTCGGCACGCTCAAAGCGCTGAAGGTCGATCCGGATCTCTCGGGTGCCAGCGCCGAGTTGACGCTGGACCCATTGGCCGAAGATTACCTGGTCGACGGTACGCAGTTCTGGGTGGTCAAACCGTCTATTTCCCTGGCAGGTATCACGGGTCTGGAAGCATTGGTCAAAGGTAACTACATCGCCGTGCGCCCAGGTGACAAAGGCGCAGCGCCGCAACGTGAGTTTGTCGCACGCCCGAAGGCACCGCCGCTGGATCTGCGTTCGCCGGGCCTGCACCTTGTATTGTTCACCGAGAACCTCGGTTCGCTGGAAGTCGGTAGCCCGGTGCTCTACAAGCAGGTCAAGGTCGGTTCGGTACAGAGCTACCAGTTCTCGCGCAAAAGAAACCAGCTGGTGATCGGCGTCCATATCGAGAAGGAATACGAAAATCTGGTCAACGCATCCACGCGGTTCTGGAATGCGAGCGGCATCACGCTGACTGGCGGATTGACCGGCGGAATTCAAGTCAAAAGCGAGTCGCTGCAAAGCCTGATGGCCGGCGGTATCGCCTTTGAAACGCCGGAAGCCAAGGCACCGTTGCAGAAGCGAATCCCACGTTTCCGCCTGTTCGCCAGTCATGAAGACGCCAACCAGAAAGGCGCTGTTATCACGATCAAGGTTGAGCGCGCCGACGGCTTGCGTGCCGGTACTCCGATTCGCTTCAAGGGGCTGGATGTCGGCAAGATCGAGAACGTTGACCTCAGTGACGACCTGCAATCGGTGTTGCTCACAGCGCGCATCACCGAGGTGCCTGAGCGCATTGCCCGGGTTGGCAGCGAGTTCTGGGTGGTCAAGCCAGAGTTGGGACTG
Source organism: Pseudomonas sp. NFX224 (assembly GCF_048565165.1). Classification (NCBI taxonomy): domain Bacteria; kingdom Pseudomonadati; phylum Pseudomonadota; class Gammaproteobacteria; order Pseudomonadales; family Pseudomonadaceae; genus Pseudomonas; species Pseudomonas sp. NFX224. The sequence goes on from NZ_CP183416.1 coordinate 3,997,999, forward strand.
ATCAAGACATCGAACCTTGAGACGTTGGTGACCGGGCAATACATCGAAGTGCAGCCGGCGGCGAAGAGTCTCGGCCCGCAGAAAAACTTCGTGGCCTTGTCCATTCCACCTGAAACCGCCAAGGCCGAAGCCGGGTTGAGTCTGGTACTGAGCGCCGCCCGCCGTGGCTCGCTGAAGGCCGGGGTGCCGGTGACGTATCGCGAAATCACGGTCGGCAAGGTGACCGGGTATGAATTGGGCCAGACCGCAGACCGCGTATTGATCCACATTTTGATCGAGCCTAAGTACGCGCCGTTGGTGCGCAGCGGTACGCGCTTCTGGAACACCAGTGGCTTTGATTTTGATGTCGGTCTGTTCAAAGGCGCGACCGTGAGGACCGAGTCGCTGGAAACCATGATCCAGGGCGGTGTTGCGTTTGCCACGCCGGATGGCGAGCGCATGGGCAGTGTCGCGCGACCGGAGCAGACGTTCCCGTTGTTCGATAAGTTCGAAGAGGAATGGTTGACTTGGGCGCCGAAGATTTCCCTCGGCAAGTAAGCTCAAGCAGAAATGAAAAAGGCCGCGATCCATTGGATCGCGGCCTTTTTTTATTCAAACCGAATCAAACCGCATCCAGCTCCGGTTCATCCGCCTGTTCGTTGACTGTCGCCTTCACCTGATCGTGACGGCGGATGTACTTCCAGTCCGCCTCGTCGATGTAGATGCCGGCCGGGCCGCTGCCACCTTCCAGGTCGATGGCGACACTGGCGCAGACTTGCGGCTTCACGCTCGCCAGGATCGGTACGAAGCCCAGTTGCAGGCTGGTTTCCAGCAGTGCGGCCTGGTTCTTTTCATCGATGTCCGCCGCTTCGTCGAGGTAGTACGGCAAGCGCACACGTCCGGCCAGATCGCGGTCCATCAAGTGCAGCAACAAGTACATGTTGGTCAGCGCCTTGATGGTCATGGTGGTGCCGTTGGAGGCAGCGCCGTCGATGTCGGTGTGGATCACCGGTTGACCGTTGACCTTGGTGATCTCGAACGCCAGTTCAAATAGATCCTTGAGGCCGAGCTGGTTGTGGTTCGCCGCTACCAGGCGCGCCAGGTATTCCTTGGCCTCTTCGTTCTTGTTGTCCTGCTCGGCACTTTGGCTCAGGTCGAACACCGACAGGGTTTCGCCTTCTTCGTATTGACCGGCGCTGTGGATGATCTGGTCGATGTGCTTGAGCGCTTCCTTATTCGGCGCGAGCACGATGCGGAAGCTTTGCAGGTTGGAGACCTGACGCTTGTTGATCTCGCGGTTGAACAGCGCCAACTGGTGTTCGAGGCTGTCATAGTCGCTACGGATGTTGCGCAGGGTCCGGGCAATGTCGGTCACGGCTGCACGACGAGCCTTGCCCAGTGTCAGTGCTTCATCGGTACGGTGCGCGTAGGCGTTGATCAGCAGCGACAGGCGGCGCTCCATGTCGTCTTCGCTGTCGAACTTGGCCACACCCTTGAGGCGGACCTGCGCATACAGCGCCTCGATCTGGCCATCGGCGCGCAGCAAGCCCTGCCAGCTGTCCTGATAGTCGTTGAGCAGCGGCAGCAGGTTGTCCATCGAGTCGTCGATCGGGTCCATGAACGGCGTGCCGAATGGCAAGTCTGCCGGCAACAACTGCCGACGGCGCAAGGCATCGTCGAGGGTGCGTTGCTTGGCTTCCATGTCGCCGATCTGGCGGCCGACCAGTTGCAGCTTGGCCGACAGTTGTTGGACGCGTTCGGTGAAGGCATCGCTGGAGCGCTTAAGCTCATCCTGCGCGGCTTCCATCTGCGCCAGTTGTTCCAGTTTGTCGCCTTCTTCGGCGCTCAAGGTTTGCGCACGACGGAAGTCTTCCAGGGCTTTCTGTGCGTCCAGCACTTGCTGGTACAGCGCTTCGGTCTGGGTCTTGCTCGCGGCGCGGTCGGCGGCCACGGCTTGCTGGGTTTTCAGCTGCTTGAGTTCTTTGTCCAGACGCTCTTTCTGGTCGCGCAACGCGGCGCGGTCAGCCAGGGCTTGCAGAGCTGGCGGTTCGATGTGCGAGATGTCGATCGACAGGCCCGGCACTTCGAAACGTTCGCCTTTGAAACCATCGAGAATCAGCTCAACGGATTTCACCCAGTCGCCGTTTTCGTCGAGGGTGATGCCATGTTCGCCCAATGGCAGGCTGAACAGTGCGCTGTTGAACAGACGCATCAGGCGCTCGACGTCTTGCTGCGAGAACTCTTCGCGCAGACGGGCGTAACTGTTGTTGTCGGCATTGTCGAGTTGCTGCTTGACCGACTTCAGGCGTTTTTCCAGATCGCGCAGGCGTTCTTCCAGATCCTCGGCGCTGAACTGACGGGACTGTGCCAGCGCACCGGCCAATTCGTCGTGCGCATCCTTGGCGGCGAGCAGTTGCTGTTCCAGCACCTTGACGTCATCGACCAGGGCAAAGCGATGCTTGAGCACCGACAGTTCGCCGAGCCAGCGCTGGATGCCGGTGATTTCCCGCTCCAGACGCATCAGTTCCTGAGTGCCGCCGCGCTGATCGTTTTGCAGGGCGTCTTGTTCGTTGCGGTAGTGCTCGGCCTGAATAGTCAGCTCTTCCTTGCGCGCACTGGCGTAGTCCGACCACGTGCCCAGCAGCGAGTCGAGCAGCGGCGAAACCCGGTGCAGCTTGCCGCGCAGGATGTCGCGTTGTTTCACGCCGTTGGCCAAGGCTTCGACCAACGGGCCGGCGGCGACCAGCGAGTTGTAGTCCTGCTCCATGCGTCGTACATCACGGAACGCTTCTTCGCACGCGGCGATGTAATCAACGCTACCGGAACGCAAGCTGTGTTCGAACGCATCGAGGAACAATTGCTTGAGTTTGGCCGCCGTGATTTCGCGCATGTGCAGCAGGTTGATGAACAGCGCACGGAAGGTCTTCAGGCTCTGTTCACTGGTGGAGCGCAGCGGGATCAGCGTCAGGTCCAGCGGAATCGAGGTGTGACCACCGACCAGCAAGCGGCGCAGTTCGTCCGGCTTGAGTTCGTAGGCTTTCAGGCCTTCGCGCTCAAGGTTGGTGAACAGCTCTTTCTGGCGCAGGCAGGTGTCGTTCTTCTGGTAATGGGCCAGGTCCAGTTTGCCGGCATAGGCAAAGAACTGGTGACCGAAACCGCCGCCCGGGCCGCGCCCGACCACGCCGATCACATGCGGACCGTGGGGCAGGTTCACCTCCACCAATATGTAGCTGGTGTCCGAGGCGAAGTAGAAGCGCCGGGATTGTTCCAGGCTGTACTTGCCGAAACTCATGTCCGACATGCGTGCCAGGATCGGGAACTGCAAAGCGTTGATCGAGGCGGATTTACCGAGGTTGTTCGCGCCGTAGACCGACAGCGGTTCTTCCAGCGGGAACAGGCCAAGGCTGTAGCCGGCGGTGTTCAGAAGGGCAAAGCGGCGGATGCCGTAACGTTCCTTGCTCATGCGTCGAGCTCCTGTTCTTCGGCGATGGCGCGAGCCAGGGCGTCTTCTTCGCTTTCACCGTCGAATTCACTAAGGTCGAGCGGGTCGTCGGTCTGCAGCAGTTTTTCGTCGCTGTCTTCGTCGATCAGCACCGGCACTGGCAGCGGCAATACGCTGTGCAGGCTGGCGGCCAGATCACGGTCCTGCTGAACCGACAGGCAGACGTCGAGGAATCGGTGCATTGGCGGCAGGAAACGGTAGACGCCGTTTTCTTCACTGGCGAAACCGAGTTGGGTCATGCGGCGCATGATCTTTTCTTCGAGTTCATCCTGGGTCTGCACTTCGGCCTGGATGAACAGGTCGCGGTATTTCTCCAGCAACGACGGCAATTCATCCCGGCCAAGGCTGCCACCGTCGAGCACGGCGATCGGATCGCGCCCCTGATCGGCCAGGTGCTCGACGAGGATGAAGGTGAACAGGGCCAGACGCTGGGCAGTCTTGTTCACCGCTGCAGCCGCGAGGTCCGGCACGAAGTAGTAGAAGCCACGGGTGTCGCAGACCAGCTCAAAGCCCAGGGCCTTGAACAGCGTGCGGTACTGGTCCTGAAAGTTCGACAACTGAGCGTACAGCTCCGGATCGCGGCGGCTGACGTGGTAACCCTTGAACAGCTCGCGAAAGATCGGCGCCAGCTGGGACAGTTCGGATAGATCAAGATGCATGTGGGGTGCTCGCAGAATCCTCGACGGCGTCGCCGGCCGAGAGCAGGGCGAAGGAGCGCAGGCTGACCTGATGCTCGTGTGTGAAGTAGTCGCGACGTTCCAGGCGTTCGCGCTTGAAGCGCTTTTCCCGGGACAGGCGCGAGAACCAGTACAGCAATTCGTCAGTAGCGCCGTCCGGTTCCTGCTCCAGCAGCCAGGTCATCAGGTCCGGCATCGGCAGGGCATCTTCGCAACGTTCGAGCATTTCCCGAACCGTGCGAGGCGCGCGCGGGGCATCGCCACCCTTGTGGGTCTTGTGAGCCTTGGGGAATCGCGCCGGTTTCGGCTCGAAACGTGCCAGCGCATAAACGTAGGCTTCGACCTGACTGGCGCTGCCGAGGAACGTGCTTTGCGGGCGCGTGAACATCGGCATGGCCGCTTGCGGCACGGCGTCGATGCCCTTGCGGCGAATCATCGACAGGGCCAGCGCGGCGCCACGGGTCACGGCGTTGTGCCGGCGCGCTTCTTCACGCAGCGGCAGCAGCAGTTCGCGGGCGTGGCGCAGGGTCAACTGGGCGCTGGTCTGCATTTCGAGGATGCGCGCGTGGGTGCGCAGCAGCATGTCGTCATCGACCAGATGGCCAAGTCGCTGCTGCTCGCTGAGCATCTTCAGCAGGACGGTTTCGACCTTGCGCACGCCTTGTTCGAAGGCGCCGTCGGCGTTCACCAGATCAATCATCGGCTCGACGTATTCATCCCAGGTCGCCAGTACTTCAGCGTAGCGCTGACGCAGCGGAATCTGCCGGTCGCTGGTTTTCGCCCGTTCGGCGACGGCCACCAGCGCCTGTTCGTCGTTATCGAGTTTTTTCAGCACGTCCCGCACGCGCATGTCGAGCAGGCGCAGCTGGCGGGCGAGGTCATTGCCGTCGCGGATATCGAAGGCGTCCTGGATATAGCCGGCCAAGCGCTCAAGGTGGCGCAAGTAGGCTTCGATTTCCAGGCACAGGCCCAGACGGTGTTCACGGCGCAGATAGGCGAGGAAGTCGTGAATCTGCGCATTGAGCTCGAAACGGTTCGGGCTTTTCGCCACGGGAACCAGAATGTCGAGGCGAATCCACACGTCCAGCAGGCTGGTGATGTCCTGCGGCGTACTGTCGAGTTGCTGGGCGGCCAACTGTGAACGCAATTCGTTGAGGCTCAGGGTGCCTTGGTCGAAGTGCTCGCACAGTGGCTCCAGAAGTGCCCAGTGTTCAGCGAGGGCGCGCAAGACGCGCTTGGGTTCGATCATCGGAATGGCCGGCTGGTTGGCGATTAAAAGCCGCGATTGTACTGCATTGGACGCAATGCGATTCACTCTCGGGACGGACTGTTGGTTTTCTATCGATCAACTGCGGGCGATCTTGAGCGAAGGGCGGTAGAATCAGCGCACTATTAGTTATCCACAAGTGGCCGACCTTTGCTTATCGAGTCCCGTCGTCGCGCTTATTTGAACGCCATGCAGGTGGTCAACTGGCTGCCGCGCACCGAACTGCCCTTTGCTGCGCCGTCGCGGCCCGAGTTGCTGGAGATGCCCGAGCCGGTTGTCGTCGCGCCGGTCGCACCTGTTGCAGTGGCTGAAACGCCTGTGGCACCGGTAGTCAAACCCGCCGAGCGGTTGAAAATCGAAGTGCCACGGCCATCTTCGACCAGCACTCGCACCGTAGCGAAAGCGGTCGAGGAGGCCGAAGAGGCACCGATCGTCGCCAAAGCTGCGCCGATACCGCCGCCGCGTTTCGCCCTGCAATTGCTGCGCGCCGGGCGTTGCCTGCTGCTGGTGGAGTTACCCACAGGCGACACCTTCCAGACCCGTGATCCCGCTTATCTGTTGCTCAAGGACATGCTGCGCGCCGCCGGTCTGCCGGACAGCCCGCAGATTATCGGCGAGCCGGTGCGCTGGCCGCTGCTGGTGCGCGGCAACATGGACCAAGGGCCGGAAGCGGCCAGGGATTTCGTCCAGGGTTTTCTTTCGGCGAGGCTCGAAGACGCGCCGTGCGTCTGCCTCTGGCTGATTGGCTTGCCGGCGGTGCGTTTTGCCGGTGAGGCGGATGCCGAGTCCTACAACCGTGAACTGCAGGTCGAAGGCCTGGGTTCGGTCTGGGCCTTGCCGGGCCTGGAATTATTAATGGAAGAGCCACAGCGTAAGGCTGATGTCTGGCAAGCCATGCGTCGGCTGATGGCGCGCTGGAAAGAATCAAATGAGTGACGCTGTATCGTTCCGCTCGATGACCGAGGCGGACCTGGAAACTGTTCTCAAAATTGAGTACGCCGCCTACAGCCATCCGTGGACCCGCGGGATTTTTCTCGATGGGCTGGGCAAGTACCAGATCTGGCTGATGTTTGAAGGGCAGCAGCAGGTCGGCCATGGTGTGGTGCAGATCATCCTCGATGAAGCGCATTTGCTGAACATCACCGTCAAACCGGAAAACCAGGGCCGTGGCCTGGGGCTGACCTTGCTTGAGCATCTGATGTCGATTGCCTACAAGGCCGACGCCCGGGAGTGTTTCCTCGAAGTGCGCGATAGCAACACCGCAGCGTTTAAGTTGTATGAACGCTATGGGTTTAACGAAATTGGCCGGCGCCGGGATTACTACCCGGCGGTCGGTGGGCGCGAAGACGCGGTGGTGATGGCCTGTACTTTGGTGGATTGAAGCATCATTCATTGTGGCGAGGGAGCTTGCTCCCGCTGGGTCGCGAAGCGGCCCCCGAGAGCATTGGGGGAAGTGTTTTGCGACTGCTTCGCAGCCGAACGGGAGCAAGCTCCCTCGCCACAGGATCAATGTTTTTTGTCGAGAGGATCGCGCCGCGCCAACTCCGCCTCATCCAGACCATTGCCACCGCCAATGTCCTCTTCATCGACAATGCTCAAGTCCCAATCCGCGTGATTGTCGGCGCCGAAGTCATGCGCATCCAGGGCGCCGTCCTCACGGATCAGGGTTTCAGGACTCATGTCGTCATCGGTGGATTCGTGGTCACCGGTCGACGCACCCGTCATGCCGGCTTCGCGCACACGGTGGCGAGGCATCAGTTGCTCGCGCTCCTTGTCCGGCAGTTCGTCACCGATTTTGGCGCTGGGTTCTTCTTCATCGAAATCCAGCTCACGCATCGAGCCCATGCGGTCTTCGTTGTCATCGACGGGTTCCGGTTGTACCGCATCGTAAGGACGTCGTGAATCATTCATGGCAATTCCTCATACTGTAGGCCTTACTACGGTGGACCCATGGGACTACCGAGAATTCCACCGGCATGGAGCGCCATGAACCAGGCATCAGGAGAGCAACTGCATTTCGCGCGTGACCCCGACGGGCGGTTGTCTGTCAAAGCTGCGCATCATTCTTGAGGCTTCAAAGCATGAACGAATTACAAGATCTGATTGATAACAACGAGCGTTGGGCCGCTGCGATCAAGGAGGAAGATCCTGATTTCTTCGCCAAACTGGCTCGCCAGCAGACCCCCGAGTTCCTGTGGATCGGCTGTTCCGATGCGCGAGTGCCGGCCAACGAGATCGTCGGCATGTTGCCGGGCGATCTGTTCGTCCACCGTAACGTGGCCAACGTGGTGCTGCACACCGACCTTAACTGCCTGTCGGTGATTCAGTACGCCGTTGACGTACTCAAGGTCAAACACATCCTGGTCACCGGCCACTATGGCTGCGGCGGCGTGCGCGCCTCGATGCAGGATCGCCAGTTCGGCTTGATCGACGGCTGGCTGCGTTCGATTCGCGATCTTTATTACGAAAAGCGTGAAGAGCTGGCCAAGTTGCCGACCGAAGAAGAGCAGGTCGACCGCCTCTGCGAGCTCAACGTGATCCAGCAAGTGGCCAATGTCGGCCACACCAGCATCGTGCAAAACGCCTGGCATCGTGGGCAGAGCCTGTCGATCCATGGCTGCATCTACGGGATCAAGGACGGTCGCTGGAAAAGCCTGAATGCCACGATCAGTGGTTTCGAACAGTTGCCACCGCAGTACCGCCTGCGTCCCTTCGAGCCGCTGTAAAACCCTTCAGCTGAGGAGTTGCCGACGCCACTGTTGCAAAAACAGCTGGCCGTCGGCGTTCGGCGCCTCATCGTAGCCGGTGATCCAGACCCGACAGTTATGCGCGCCGCAGCGACAGGCAAACTGGCGCAGCAGTTTGTCCTCGGTGGCGGCGTAGTCCATCGTCAGCCTGTCGCCTTTGTGAATGTCCTTCAACGCCCATAACCACAGCTCACTCATGTCCAGATAGACATTCGGGTCGCAAGCGTGTTGCAGCAGCCCACAGAAACGCGGGTCGTAGACATGCACGCCGGGCGCCAGTTGCCGGGTGTGCCGGCAGCGATACGGCAGCAAATGTCCCGATATACGGCAGATTCGACTGATGCGAGGGAATTCGCGCAGCGCGACGGCGGCCACCGGTTTGCCTGCATCCTGCAGGATCTCGAAGTCGGTCAGGGAAGGAAATCCGAGCCGAAGGGGCAGCTCGGCAAAGGGATAAACGCCCGCGGATGGCGGCGCGAGGGACTTATGCAGTGCATTGGCTTTCATAACGATCCTTGTTTGCTCGGTGCTGCGACTTCCGTCCGCCGACGATCCTGTCAGCGCTGCAGCACGTGGGGTCAGCCCAAGCCTCTCGCAGATACAACGGGCGGTCTACTGTCATAACTGACAGAGTGGACCGCCGTTCATCGTTTTACAGTGCCGGAGCGGGTTTTGCAGCGGCGGGTGCTGGCGCCTTGAGTTGTTTGAGCTGGGTCTGGATCACCGCTGTCGAGCATTTGCCCGCGGCTTGTTGGGGCGTCAGGTTACGGATCGAGGTGTAGAACAGCTCGCAGGTTTTGTCTTTCTGCGCGACTTGCCAGGTTTGCGTGCAGGTTTTCAGCTCGACATCCGGATTAGTGTCCGTTTCGCGGCCCATCGCAGCCTGCCAGCACGATGCACTCAAATCCTGGCCCATGACTTTCAGGCCCGCCGCATCGGCCTTGGCCTGGGCATCACTGCCGGTATAGTTCGTCGGGTCGGCGGCATACCAGATGTAACTCGGGTGATTGGCGCCCAGCACGGGGACTTTCACGCCTTCGTTCGGGCTGATGTAGACCAGGCTCAACACATTCACTGTCGGCCCGTATTGCTCTTTGACCCAGTTACGCACCGGGGTGCCGAAAGCGACCATCGGCAGGGCTTCGCCGCTGGCGCTCAGGCTGACCTGCTTGACCATCGTGGTCTGGTAGTCCTTGAAGTAGCCATAGACGCCTTCGAGGTCCTTGCCGGCGTTGGACGGTGCGGCAATCGGGGCAATATCGATAATCGTCTGATAGCCCGGCGTCTGTTCGGCAGGGACGCCGTTGACCGTCAGCAATGTGGCCCAGCGATCCGTGGTGGCAGACTTCAGGTAATCCTGAGCCTGGGTCAACGAATAGTCAGGCGGGAAGTGCAGCAGTTCGACGCTTCTGCGATTCTCCAGCGCCATGCCCAGCGGCAGGAACAGATACCAGCTGTAGGCCCACTTGCCGTCGGCATTGAGTTTGCTCGCGCCGTTGTAGGCCAGGTCACCGGCGTCGAGCAGTGCGGCCAAAGGTTTTTCATAGGTCTTGGGTACGCCAATGATTTCGGCGAAGAGTTGGTTGTTATCGGTTTTGACCAGCACCTTCGCATCGCTGTAGCCATCGCGTTGCACGCTCTGAGTCAGGTAATGCTCGACGGTTTGCTCAAGCGTCCAGTTGCGAAAGCAGATGACGTTGCAGTTGTTGGGATAGGCGAAGAGGCGGGTAACGCGTTCGATATTGCCCAGCTTCAGATTGATATCCGCGTGGGCAGTGGTACTCAGAGCGAGGGCGGCGAGGGTGAGTCCTGCGAGTTTTAGCATGCTCAGATCCTTTTCAGCGTGTATGTCACCCCATACTGAAACAGACCGGCCAGAACAAAAAGAGGGGCCGAAAGAAATATCGGCCCCTTTTGTTGTTACGGCATGACCGGCGGCGTATAGGCCAGCGTCGTCCCCAGCGCCCACAGCAACACCAGCACCAGCGGCGTGTGCACCAGCAGTTGCACGAACGAGAAGCCGATCAAGTCCCGCGCCTTCAACCCCAGCACACCCAGCAGCGGCAGCATGTAGAACGGGTTGATCAGGTTGGGCAGGGCTTCAGCGGCGTTGTAGATCTGCACGGCCCAGCCCAGGTGGTAGTTCAGGTCGTTGGCCACTTGCATCACATACGGCGCTTCGATGATCCACTTGCCGCCGCCGGACGGGATGAAGAACCCGAGAATCGCCGAGTAAACGCCCATCAGCAGCGCATAGGTGTCATGGGACGCAATGCTGACGAAGAACGTCGAGATGTGGTGAGCCAGGGTTTGCGCGTCGGCGCCTTTGACGGTGGTCATCAACGCAGCGATCGAGCCGTAAAGCGGGAACTGGATCAGCACGCCGGTGGTGGTCGGCACCGCACGGGACACGGCATCGAGGAAGCTGCGCGGGCGCCAGTGCAGCAGGGCGCCGAGCATGATGAACAGGAAGTTGTAGGTGTTCAGGCCAGAAATCGCACTGATCGCCGGTTTGGTCGAAAACTCATGGAACAACCACCCAGCCGCCAGCAATACCAGCAGGATGGTCAGTAGGGGGCTGTGTTCCAGCCATTCGCCGGGACGGGTGCGTGGTGACAGCGGTGGCAGGTTAAAGGCCGGATCGACGCCGCAGGCCTTGGCATCACGCGCCGAGTTCGGCCCTGGTGCGGTGGCGTAGGCAATGATCAGCGAAATGATGATCAGCGCCAACAACATCACGCCGGACTGCCATAGAAAGATGGTCTGGGTGAAAGGAATCACCCCGGTGATCGACAGAATCGACGGCGGGAGGCTGGCCGGGTTGGCCTGCAATTGGGCCGCGGACGACGACAGGCCCAGGGCCCATACCGCGCCAAGCCCGAGGTACGCCGCAGCGCCAGCGGCGCGGTAATCCATTTTCAGATCGGTCCGACGGGCGAGGGCGCGCACCAGCAAACCGCCGAAAACCAGCGACAAGCCCCAGTTCAGCAGCGACGCGACCATGGAAATCAGCGCCACCCAGGCCACGGCGGAGCGGCCGTTTTTCGGGATCTTCGCCAGACGATCAATCAACTTCACCGCTGGAGGTGAGCTGGCGACTACATAACCACCGATCACCACGAACGCCATCTGCATGGTGAAAGGGATCAAGCTCCAGAAACCATCACCGAAGGCCATGGCGGCGTCAGTGGGTTTGGCGCCCATGGCCATGGTCGCCACGGCCACGATAATCACCGCAAGGGCGGCGAACACCCAGGAGTCGGGAAACCAGCGTTCGGCAAAGCTTGAGCAGCGCAGGGCAAAGCGGGCGGAGCGGCTATCTTCGATATCAGCGGCCACGGGAGTACCTCGGATTTTTATGTTTGTTGTGGTCTTCGGGGCGGCGGGGGCCCGTCTGGACAGACGCCAACATTAATTCAATCACCGGTTTTTTGCGGGGCTGTTTTGTGGCTATGGGACTTTGGTCTAACGGGTTGTCCGCCGACGCGTTTGCGTAGACCATGGGCGCCTTGGTTTTTGCCTGTGCCAGAGTTCTTTTCATGACTGCCAATACCGATTCGCGCCCGACGCCATTCAGCCGCTCGGACTACAAAACCCTGGGGCTCGCCGCCCTCGGCGGAGCGCTGGAAATCTACGATTTCATCATCTTCGTGTTTTTCGCGCTGACCTTGAGCCAACTGTTCTTCCCGCCGGAAATGCCCGAGTGGCTGCGCTTGCTGCAAAGCTTCGGCATCTTCGTCACCGGTTACCTGGCGCGGCCACTGGGCGGCATCCTGATGGCGCATTTCGCCGACCGATTGGGGCGTAAACGAGTGTTCAGCCTGAGCATCCTGATGATGGCGCTGCCGTGCCTGCTGATCGGACTCATGCCGACCTACGCGCAGATCGGCTATTTCGCACCGCTATTACTGTTGCTTCTGCGAGTTCTGCAAGGCGCGGCGGTCGGCGGTGAAGTGCCGAGTGCCTGGGTATTCGTGGCCGAGCACGCGCCGGCCGGCCATCGCGGTTATGCCTTGGGTTTTTTGCAAGCGGGACTGACCTTCGGCTATCTGCTGGGCGCCTTGACGGCGACGTTCCTGGCGCAGGCCTTCACCCCGGCGGAAATCCTTGATTACGCCTGGCGTTATCCGTTCTTGCTGGGTGGTGTATTCGGTGTGATCGGCGTCTGGCTGCGTCGCTGGCTCAGCGAAACCCCGGTGTTCATGGCCATGCAGGCCCAGCGCGAGGAAGCCGTCGAACTGCCGTTGCGCGCGGTCCTGCGTGAACATCGACTGGCGATGCTGCCAGCAATGATCCTCACCTGTGTGCTGACGTCGGCAGTGGTGGTGTTCGTGGTCATCACCCCGACCATGATGCAGAAAACCTTCGGCATGACCGCCAGCCACACGTTCGCCCTCAGCGCATTGGGCATCGTATTTCTGAACATTGGCTGCGTGCTTGCCGGGCTGCTGGTCGACCGCATCGGTGCCTGGCGTACTGTCATGCTCTATAGCCTGCTGCTGCCGCTGGGCATTGGCGTGCTCTATGCCTGTTTGATCAGCGGCGGTCACTGGATCGGTCTGGCCTATGCGGTGGCCGGGCTTACCTGCGGCGTTGTGGGTGCGGTGCCGTCGGTGATGGTCAGCCTGTTCCCGGCGCGGATTCGCGTTTCCGGTATTTCCTTTACCTACAACATTGCCTACGCCGCCTGGGCGAGTATCACACCGTTGCTGTTGATCGGTCTGATGCCGTGGAGCCCGTGGATCTGCGTGATTTTTTGTGCGGTGATGGGCGCGGTGGGCGTGGGCAGCGCGGCGTACTTCGGCGCGCGGATGCCGAGAGTGGTCAGTTGTTCGGCCGCTGGTGCCCTGTCAGTGAAAGGGGCGCCTGGCACGGTGTAACTATTTTTGTAGGACAAAGCTGAAACGCTCTTCAGAAAAGAACCAAAAGGCCGATGGATAGGCTGCATATCGCTTTCTATCCCAGTCCATCGGTGCGTCCCCATGTTCAATAAACGCTTGAAGCAGGAGCTGTCGGCTCTTCGCGAAGAACTCTCCAGCCTTCAGCAAGTGAAGGAAAGTCTGGAAAGCGAGATGCTGGTGCTGACCCTTGATGCGAATGGACGGGTTGAATCGGTCAACCAGAACTTCCTCGGCGAGATGCACTACAAGAGCAATGAGCTGGTCGGCCGGAGCATCGACGAGATTGTCCCGGCTCACGTGAAAAACGATGAATTCCAGCGACGTTTCAATACGGCGCTGACCCGCGGCGAGCACTTCGCCGGCACCGTGCGTTTGTTGCGCGGAACCGGTCAGGAAGCGTGGTTGCGCTCCATCGTTCAACCGGTGCGTTCGGCCGACGGGCGGATCAGGCATTTCTCGATCTACTCCAGCGACCTGACCCGCACTATCGAGGCCTCCCGCGAACATGAAAACCTGATCGGCGCGTTGGTGCGTTCGACGGCGGTGATCGAGTTCGACCTCAATGGCAATGTGCTGACAGCCAATGATCGTTTTCTTTCCGGCATGGGTTACAGCCTGGCGCAGATCAAAGGCAAGCATCACCGCACGTTCTGCCTGCCGGAAGACTACAACAGCGCCGAATACCAGAACTTCTGGCGCCGCCTGAATGCGGGGGAGTATGTGGCCGATCGTTTCAGGCGCATCGACAGTCATGGTCGTACAGTTTGGCTGGAGGCGTCCTACAACCCGGTGGTCGATGCCAACAACAAGCTCTACAAAGTGGTGAAGTTCGCCACGGTGATTACCGATCAGGTCAATCAGGAACAAGCCGTCGCCGAAGCGGCCAACATCGCTTACAGCACGTCCCAGCAAACCGACCAAAGTGCCCAGCGTGGCAATGCCGTGGTGACCCAGGCCGTGGATGTGATGCGCGACCTCGCCAAGCACATGCAAACCGCCGGCGACGGTATCGAAGCGCTGAACGAGCAGTCGCTGGTGATTGGCACCATCGTCAAGACCATCAGCGGCATTGCCGAACAAACCAACCTGCTGGCGCTCAACGCCGCCATCGAAGCGGCCCGTGCCGGTGAACAGGGGCGAGGGTTTGCGGTGGTAGCGGACGAGGTTCGGCAACTGGCCTCGCGCACCAGCCAGGCTACCGATGAGATCGTGCTCGTAGTGCGTCAGAACCAGGACATGGCCCGCAACGCCGTGGCTCTGATGACCGACGGCAAGATTCAGGCGGAGCAGGGGCTGGCGCTGGCGGCGGAAGCAGGGACGGTGATCGTCGAGATCCAGGACGGTGCGCAGAAAGTGGTGAACGCAGTGGGGCAGTTTGCCAATCAGTTGTCGTCATAAGATTTGCGCGTTGTGACGTAAAACGAAAAGATCGCTTCGGCGATCTTTTCATTTCAGTGACTTTTATCTCGCTACAATCGACTCCTTTTCCCCCCAAGGAGCAAACATCCATGAGCGCTTCCCATCGCCGCCCGGTCCCTTTGCCCAAGGCTTATCGTTTGCTCAATCACGGGCCGACCGTGCTGGTCAGCGCCGCCCATGACGGCGAGCGCAACATCATGGCGGCGGCCTGGGCCATGCCCCTGGATTTCGAACCGCCGAAAATCGCCGTGGTCCTCGACAAGTCCACCTGGACCCGCCAATTGCTCGAAGCCTCGGGCACTTTCGTACTGAACGTGCCGTGCGCCGCGCAGGCCGATATCGTGCAGACCGTCGGTTCAACATCCGGCCTGGAACTGACCCGGGAACAGGGTCGTGACAAATTCCAGGTCTATGGCTTGCCAACCTTCGCGGCCGAGATGATCGACGCTCCAATGCTCGAAGGCTGCGTCGCCTGGCTGGAGTGCCGACTGATGCCGGAGCCGGGCAATCATCAACAATACGACCTGTTCCTCGCCGAAGTGATTGCCGCCCAGGCTGACGAACGCGTGTTCAGTGACGGGCGCTGGCACTTCGAAGGGCAAGAGGCATTGCGCACCTTGCACCATGTGGCTGGCGGGCATTTCTTGAAGATTGGTGATCCGGTAGACGGCAAGACCCTGGCGTTGTAAACACGCGGTGGTTACACCCAGACGTCATTCTGGGCGGTACGTTCGCCACCTTCGCTTCCGGTGTTGAATACGCCCTTGGGTTCGATCAGCAGGAGCCTCACCTCCTGCTCGGCGAATGGTTTGTGCTCGACCCCTTTGGGCACCACATACATTTCGCCGGTATTTACCAGCACGTGCCCGTCGCGAAAATCTATGCGCAACCGGCCTTCGAGGACGATGAAGGTTTCGTCGGTGTCGAGGTGGTCGTGCCAGATGAAATCCCCCAGCAACTTCACAACCTTGAACTGGTAGTCGTTCATTTCGGCGATGACCCTGGGTGACCAGTGCTCATCGATCCGGGTGATTTTTTCAGCGAAATTCAGGCTTTTGTAAGCGTTCATGGCGTGGCTCCTGTGGTTGCTTTTGAGTCCACGATAGCCAGCCTGTCGGTGCAGTTCTTGTACGATTGTGCATCGCTCAAGGGCGCTGTATTTTCATCCACCGTGCCGGCGACAGGCCGTAGGTCTTGCTGAAATGTCGGGTCATGTGGCTCTGGTCGGTGAAGCCCGCGATCAGCGCCGCACTGACCAGCGACTGTCCCTGAATGAGCAGTGAGCGGACCATGTCGAGACGGCGCATGGTCAGATATCGGTAAGGACTGGTGCCGAACAGCAGGCGAAAGTCCCGTGACAGGCTCCAGCGATCCCGTCCGCTGTGCTGCTCCAGTTCTTCCAGGGTCACGGTCCGATCCTGTGCGCTGTGCATGAATTCGCGCGCACGCTCTGCTGCCACGTAGTCGAAGCTGGAGCGCTTGACCGTCATGCCTCCAGCCCTGTTCAGGGCCTGTGCCAGATCGAACAGGGCGTCCTGCTCTTCCAGCGGTTCAAGGGGGCAATCGAGACTGCGTAGCAGAGTGGCCGTGGCGGCAAACAAGCGAGGGTCGCTGGATAGCCCGTTCTGGATGAATGGAAGGGGTTGGCCGCCAAGCATCTGCTGGATCAGCGCAGGTTCGATGTACATCATCCGGTACTTGAAACCGGCCTCGGTGCCAGCCTCGCCGTCGTGGACTTCGTCCGGATGCAGCACTATCGTCCCGCCGGGTAAGCTGTGACGCCAGCCACCGCGATACTGAAAACTCTGCACGCCTGCCAGCGTGTGACCGATGGCGTAAGTGTCGTGGCGGTGCAGGTCGTAGCCATGGCCCGCAAAAAACGCTTCGAAACGCTGCAGGCCACCCACATCCGGTGCGCGGTGGAACCAGTCATTGTGAGGCAGATGCCTGACCATGATTATCGTTGCCTTGAACTCGATACCGATTACGTTAACCCAGTGACCGATCCACTGTCTTCTCGGTTCGAGCAAGTAGAAAACCCACGGCAAATGCTGCACTGTGTTGCCCATCTTCCACATCGACTCAGGGTGACGGGGGCGTACAACCGCTCGCGCAAATGGCTGGACCGCTTTGCAGGGCGTTGCTACCTGCTGCTCGGTGCGCATCTGGTGGCCAATCGTTGAGGTGATTTGAATGAGCAAACTGCGTGTAGGGATTATTTTTGGTGGGCGTTCGGCCGAGCATGAAGTGTCGCTGCAATCGGCGAAAAACATCGTCGATGCGCTGGACCGTTCTCGTTTCGAACCGGTGCTGATCGGTATCGATAAACAAGGCCACTGGCACCTCAACGACCCGTCGAACTTCCTGCTGAACCAGGAAAATCCGGCGCTGATTGCACTCAATCAATCCAACCGCGAATTGGCGGTCGTGCCGGGCAAGGCCAGTCAGCAACTGGTGGAAACGTCTAGCCAGGAATTGCTGGGCCACGTCGATGTGATCTTCCCGATCGTCCACGGCACCCTCGGTGAAGACGGTTGCTTGCAAGGCCTGCTGCGCATGGCGGATTTGCCGTTCGTCGGCTCCGATGTGCTCGGTTCAGCTGTGTGCATGGACAAGGACATCAGCAAGCGTCTGCTGCGTGATGCCGGGCTGGCGGTCACACCGTTCGTGACCCTGACGCGCAATACCGCGGCGCGTACCGGGTTTGGCGACGTGGTGGGCAAACTTGGCTTGCCGCTGTTCGTCAAACCGGCGAATCAGGGCTCTTCCGTGGGCGTGAGCAAAGTGACCGATGAAGCCGGGTATGTGGCAGCGGTGGAGCTGGCCTTGGGCTTTGATGAGAAAGTGCTGATCGAGTCGGCGGTCAGCGGTCGCGAGATCGAATGTGCGGTGCTTGGCAACGACGATGCTATCGCCAGCGGTTGCGGCGAGATCGTGGTGCGCAGCGGGTTTTATTCCTACGACAGCAAGTACATCGATGACACGGCCGCGCAAGTGGTGGTCCCGGCCGATATCAGCGTCGAGGCCCGCGAGCGTATCCGGGCCATGGCAGTCGAGGCTTTTCATGTGCTGGGGTGTTCCGGGCTGGCGCGGGTCGACGTGTTCCTGACAGACAATGGTGAAGTGCTGATCAACGAAATCAACTCACTGCCCGGGTTCACCCGCATCAGCATGTACCCGAAACTGTGGCAGGCCGCAGGCATGACCTACAGTGAACTGGTCACGCGGCTGATCGAGCTGGCCGTGGAAAAACATCAGGCTCGACGGACGCTGAAAATCAGTCGTTGAGCGCGCTCAAGGCATCGCCCATCATTTTGGGTGTACCGGCCTGATTTCGATTCGACCGCAAAAAAGGGCTTACCTTCCGGTAGGCCCTTTTCGTATCTGCATGAACTTCAATCCCCCAGCGCTTCCCCCTCCCGCCGAGGATCGGCCCCGCCCGCCAGCGACGCATTCCCTTGCGCATCCTTGACCCGAATGATCGCCTGGGTGCCGCTGGTCATGTCGATCTCGCTCACACTGTGGCCTTTGTCCTTCAGCGCCTGGATCAGTGCCGGGCTGAACTGTCCGCGCTCCAGTTCGGTCGGGCCGTTGCGGCTGCCGAAGTTGGGCAGGTTGATGGCCGCTTGCGGATCGAGGTTCCAGTCGAGCAGGCCAATGGTGGATTTGGCCACGTATTCGATGATTTGCGAGCCGCCGGGAGAGCCGATGCTGGCGATGAATTCGCCGCTCTGGCGGTCGAAGATCAGCGTTGGGGCCATGGACGAGCGTGGGCGTTTGCCCGGTTCGACGCGGTTGGCGACTTTCTGCCCGTTCTCTTCGGGGATGAATGAGAAGTCGGTCATCTCGTTGTTGAGCAGGAAGCCCTGCACCATCACATGCGAGCCGAAGGCGGATTCGATGGTGGTGGTCATGGACACCGCGCCACCCTGGTCATCGACGGCTACGACTTGCGAGGTGGAAATGCGCAGCGGCGAGCGGTCCGGTGCGTAGGCAACCTGGATGCCCGGAGGCGTGCCCGGTTGGGCTGTGCCCATGCTGCGCTCACCGATCAAGGCGGCGCGGCTGGCCAGGTAAGTCGGGTCTACCAGGCCTTTGACCGGCACCGGCACAAAGTCGGTATCGGCCACGTATTGTGCGCGGTCGGCATAGGCCAGGCGCTCGGCTTCCGATATCAGGTGCACAGCCTCGGAAGTGGGTTCGATGCCGGCGGGGGCCTCGGTTTTGACCGGTTTCATCGGTGCCAGGGCCAAGCGCTTGTCGCGCGTCTCCAGGGCCTGCAGGGTGCCGAGGATCTGCGCCACGGCAATCCCGCCCGATGACGGCGGCGGCATACCGCACACCTTCCAGCGTTTGTAATCGGTACACAGGGGTGCGCGTTCCTTGGCGCTGTAGTGGGCGAGATCATTTAGCGACAGGCTCCCGGGGTTGGTGTGGGCCTGAACCTTGGCCACGATTTCCTGCGCGACAGGGCCTTTGTACAACGCGTCCGGTCCTTCCTTGGCAAGGCGTTGGAACAACGCGGCCAGCGCCGGATTCTTCAGCAGTGTGCCGCTGGCTTTCGGGCTGCCATAGGCATTCAGGAAGTAAGCCATCATCTCCGGCGAGCGAGACATGGACCTGTCCGAGGCGATCAACCCGTGCAGGCGTGGCGATATGATGAACCCCCGTTCGGCGAGTTTGATCGCCGGCTCGAACAGTTGCGCCCACGGCAGGCGTCCGTGTTTTTGATGAGCAAGCTCAAGGGCGCGCAACACGCCCGGTGTGCCCACCGAGCGACCACCAATCTGCGCTTGGGTGAATGGCATGGGTTGCCCGTCGGCTTCCAGGAAAAGCCTCTCGGTGGCGCCGGCCGGTGCCGTTTCGCGGCCGTCGTAGGTCCGCACTTTTTTACCGTCCCACAGCACGATCAATGCGCCACCGCCGATGCCCGACGATTGCGGTTCGACCAGCGTCAACACGGCTTGCATCGCAATCGCCGCATCGATGGCCGAACCGCCGCGACGCAGCATCTCGCGCCCGGCTTCGGCTGCCAGCGGGTTAGCGGCAGCCGCCATATGTTTCGTGGCATGTCGGGTCTGCAGGTCGGTGCGATAACCGGAAGCGCTTTCCGGTGCTGATGGCAACGTCGGGACCGAAGCGTTGTTGCAGGCGCCGAGGGTTAACGCAGCAACGATCAGCGCGATGCCTGACGCACGATGGCGGCTCAAGTGGAAGGCTGAGAACACGCGGGGCACTCCATCCGTGAGGTAAAGGTATCGAGGACTTTATCGGCCACCATGGAGTGACGCAAACCGGGTCCCACGACAAAGACGCTTTGGTCCTTCATCAACGGGCGGAATTTCTGTAGGGTCGTTGCCAACAGGCAAGCTAAAAGATCAACAAGAGGCAGACATGCAGACCGAGTTTCCGACCCAGCCCGGCTACCGCTCCCAGCGTGAACAATTCCTTGCGGCGGCGAAGGCGGCCGGGGCGACACTGACCGAGTATCCGCACCCGCTCAAAGGGCCGTTCGGCGAGTCCTTGGGCACTGATGTCGCGGTGCTTGGCGATCCGGGCGCCAAACGCCTGCTGATCGCGCTGAGCGGCACCCATGGCGTCGAGGGCTTCTATGGTTCGGGTTGTCAGAGCAAGTGGTTGCAGGAGTTGGGCAAGCGCACGCTGCCGACCGATGTTGCCGTGGTGATGATCCATGCCATCAACCCTTGGGGCATGGCGTGGTTGCGGCGGGTCAACGAAGACAATATCGACCTGAACCGCAATCATCTGAACTTCCAGCGTTCGTTGCCGGATAACCAGGCCTACAACGCGCTGCATGCCATCTATGCCTGTACGCAGTTGCGAGGTCCCGAGCGTGATCGCGCCGATGCCTTGCTCGATGAGCAGATTCAACAGCACGGCTGGCCGGCGGTCATGTCGATTGTCGAAGGCGGGCAACATGCTCACCCTGATGGACTGTTTTACGGCGGGCTGGCGCCGAGCTGGTCGAACCGCGCGCTGCACCAGATCATGCAAAAGCACGTGGCCCATGCCGACACCGCCATGTGCTTCGATTTGCACACCGGTGCCGGCGAGTATGGGCATCCGATGTTGCTGACCATCACCGAGTCCACCTATCCGGCGTTACCGGATGCGCAGGCGATCTATGGTCCCTGGTTGTACAGCTTGCAGACAGGCGCCGATACCGTGAGCGAAACCGGCGTAGCGGCGACGGCCACCGGCTACACCTCGCAGGCGTTGCTCGATGCCTTGCCGCTGGTGCGGTTGATGCCGTTTGTCATTGAGTGCGGGACATATCCGGGGCCGGATGTTCATCGGCATTTGCGCGATGACCATTGGCTGCATCTGCATGGCAATCCAGGTGATGCGAGAGGGCGCGAGATCAAGCTGAATCTGCTGGAGCAGTTCTATCCCGCCGACAGTGACTGGCAGGCGATGGTCTGGCTGCGGACCTGGCAGATCTGGGAGAGGGCGTTGTCGGCGTTGCCGACAGTTCGAATCTGATCGACGAGCGTCTGCGGTTCAGGGATTCCTGTAACCGCAGCGCACTTTTCTCGAGGCATAAAAAAACGGCCTACCTTTCGGTAAGCCGTTTTTAGTACTTGGTGGCTACACAGGGACTTGAACCCCGGACCCCAGCATTATGAATGCTATGCTCTAACCAACTGAGCTATGTAGCCAAGTGGCGCGCATTATTCACCGGTAATGCAGATGCGTCAAGCGTAAATCTAAAATATTTCTCTACACTTTCAACCGCTTATCCTCCAGAGCCGAAAAACCGGTCCGGAGGAGGGCATCAATTGAGCTGAAATCTGCCGGTATTGGCACTCAAGGCCTTGCTGCCCTGGCTCAAGGTGTCTGCCGCGAGGTTCACTGCCCGTGCACCTTCGAGCAAGCGAACCGCCGCCTGATCGACTTGCTGGATGTTGCCGCTGACTTCGTCGGCGGTGCTCGCCTGTTCGTCGACGGCCGTGGCGATCTGCGCCAGGGTATCGGTGACGCCCTGCACGGCACTGGCAATTTCTCCCAGGCGTTCACCGAGACCGGTGACGGCTTGCGCGTCGGATTGTGCCTGGCCGCACGCTGCTTCCATCAGGCTGACCGCTTCGTTCACCGTACTGCGCAGGCTGTCGACCGTGCCGGCGATCTGCGCGGTCGAGGACTGAGTGCGTTGCGACAGGCTGCGCACTTCGTCGGCCACCACCGCAAACCCGCGACCCTGTTCACCGGCACGGGCCGCCTCGATGGCGGCGTTGAGCGCCAGCAGGTTGGTCTGCTCGGCGACACCGCGAAT
The DNA here is from genome assembly GCF_048565165.1 of Pseudomonas sp. NFX224. NCBI lineage: Bacteria > Pseudomonadati > Pseudomonadota > Gammaproteobacteria > Pseudomonadales > Pseudomonadaceae > Pseudomonas > Pseudomonas sp. NFX224. The sequence continues at coordinate 4,019,785 of NZ_CP183416.1, forward strand.
GGTGTCGACCACCAGTTGGATCTGCTGTCCTTGTTCGCTGACGCGACCGAGGGCCGCGGCCGTGTCGTTCAAACGCTGGTTGAGCTGCTGGATGCTGGCTGTCGTGCGTTGGCTGTCACGGCTGCTGTCGGCAGCAATGCGCTGGGTGTGCTGAGCGCTGCCGGAGGCTCGTTCGCAGCTCTGGGCCACGCCCTGTGAGGTAGCCGCCAATTGCGTCGCCGCTGCAGCGATCTGACTGATCTGCAACTGCTGGGCTTCGACTTCGCCGAGGGCGTCGCTGGAGTGATGATTGAGGGTTTGCACCGCATTGCTCAGTTGCAGGGATTCGTGATCCACGCCGAGCAAACTGGTGCGTAGCTGTACCACGGCCACATTCAGGGCGGTGCTGATGGCTGCCAGCTCGTCCCGGCCTTGAACCGGCACTTGCAGGCTCAGGTTACCATCGCGCAGGGCTTCGGCCAGCAGGGTGATGCCGCTGGCGCTGCGGCGGATCGACGCCTGCAAACAGATGAACAGGTACAGCGCGGCCAGCAGCAGGCAACCGAACACGGTGGCCACCACGATGAACTGACGGATCGCGGAGTCATGGTAGTGATCCAGCCGCTGATCCAGTGACTCCAGCGATTGCTGGCGCAACGCGGCGAGGTTGGCGAGCAGGCCATCCAGGCTGCGCTCGAAGTCTTCTGGCTTGAGGTTGATGCTGCCGCCGAACACGCCGTCATCCAGGACCTTGAGGCCTGAATCGAGCTGCTTGAGGCTGTCATGGTATTGCCCGACCCAGGTTTGCAGGGCGCCTGGCAACCGCGCTTCGAGCAAGCCCGCGGTTTTCACCAACTGCTCCCTGGCATCGCCAATGCGGCTACGCAGATCACGCAATTGCAGGCGACTTTGCAAAGTGAACTGCCCGGACACGACCGAGGCCTGCCCGACCGCTGCGAGGCGGCCGACGCGCTCGATCAGGTCCGGAGCGTGCTGGGTGGAGATCTGGGTCAGCAAGTACGTTTCCAGCCAGGGCGCCAGTGTCAGGCGATTGTCCATGGCGATCTGTTCGCGCAACGCTTGCAGGGCAGTCAGGGCGTTGGTGAAGCGGTCGTAGCCATCCGGCCACCAACCGACGCTGCCCAGGCTTTTCGAGTCGAGGCCGTTGAGAGCGGTTTGCAGGGCTTGATAGCGGGCCAGGGTTTCATCCTTGGCTTCGTCTTTTTGCAGCGCTGTGCCGAGGTCTGAAGCGGCCTGGGCTACCGCGGGCTGGACGGCATCGAAGGCCGCCATGGCGGCGAGGGTAGCGGGTGTCGGTTGGCGATTGGTTTCGGTTGCACGCCAACGTGCGGCGCGATCGCGTTGGGCCGACAGAAGGTTATCCAGCGCATCGAGGGCAAGCAATTGACGAACCCCAGCTCGTTCGCCGGAGATCAGGTTCAATTTGTCGCGATAGTCCTGGCCGATCATCCACAAGCTACCGGCCAGCGGCAGAATGAATAGCAGAAACAACAGCTGGAATTTGCGGGCAAAGCCAAAACGCCCCAGCAGTCCGATCCCCGGTGATAAAAAAGCCTGCATGCCCCATGACTCCTATAGACACCACGCACCAATGGCGTGCATCGAGCTTCTCTCGAACCCGATTCGTGCCCTTTAAAAGGCCTCGAAAGTTCACCCTCGTCAGCTCTGTAGGCCGACTCTGTAGCGAAACTTCCCATTCTCGGTCCCCTTTGTAAGGGGGCCGCGTTGAAGCGGATAAGCAAGGCAAGATTCAGACCATGGCTTTGCGCTATCACGGTTTTGACGATGAAAATAGAGGTCGTTAGCAGGCTAAGGGGATGGCGTTCGCGCACCTAAAAATGGCACATTGGCGCACTTGTCGCTTGCACCCCTCTGTTGTATGGAAAACCCCATGGCTATCAGCAACACCCAGACCGGCTCAGTGCCGGCGTCGGCTACGCCTCAAAGCAGCCCATTGGTCATGCGCATCATCGGCGCGGTGGCGCTGGCGCATTTGATCAACGACCTGATTCAATCGGTGCTGCCGTCGATCTACCCGATGCTTAAGGCCAACTATGGCCTGACGTTTACTCAGGTCGGATTGATCACCCTGACGTTTCAGCTGACGGCTTCGCTGTTGCAGCCGTGGGTCGGTTATCACACCGACCGCCATCCCAAACCGTGGCTATTGCCGGCGGGCACTGTCTGCACGTTGGTCGGGATTGTGATGATGTCGGTGGTCGGCAGTTTCCCGATGATCCTGCTGGCGGCGGGGCTGATCGGCATCGGCTCCTCGACCTTTCACCCGGAAGCGTCTCGCGTGGCGCGCCTGGCCTCGGGTGGGCGCTTCGGGCTGGCGCAATCGACCTTTCAGGTCGGCGGCAACGCGGGCTCGGCCTTCGGCCCGTTGCTGGCGGCGGCGATCATCATTCCCTACGGCCAGGGAAATGTGGCGTGGTTCGGTTTGTTCGCGGTGTTTGCGTTGTTCGTGCTGTACCGGATCAGCCGCTGGTACGCCAATCACCTGAACCTGTTCAAGCTCAAGCAAGGCCAGGCCGCGACTCACGGTTTGTCCAAGGGGCGGGTGATCAGTGCGTTGGTGGTGCTCGGGTTGCTGGTGTTTTCCAAGTACTTTTACATGTCCAGCCTGACCAGTTACTTCACCTTCTACCTGATCGAGAAGTTCGACCTCTCGGTGGCCAGCTCGCAGTTGCATCTTTTCCTGTTTCTCGGCGCGGTGGCGGCGGGCACGTTCTTCGGCGGGCCGATCGGCGACAAGATTGGGCGTAAGGCGGTGATCTGGTTCTCTATCCTCGGTGTGGCACCGTTCACGCTGTTGTTGCCCCATGTTGATCTGTTCTGGACCAGCGTCCTCAGCGTGGTCATCGGCTTCATCCTGGCCTCGGCGTTTTCGGCAATCGTGGTGTACGCCCAGGAACTGGTGCCGGGCAATGTCGGAATGATCGCCGGGGTATTCTTCGGGTTGATGTTCGGCTTTGGTGGGATTGGCGCGGCGTTGCTGGGGCATCTGGCGGATATTCACGGGATTGAGTACGTGTACTTTCTGTGTTCGTTTTTGCCGTTGCTGGGTGTGCTGGCGATCTTCTTACCCCGTACGAAGAAGGCCTGATCCACCACAACTCCCACAGAGGGGTGGTGGTGTCACAGATAAAACATCAGGCACAAAAAAGCCGCGTATCAAACGCGGCTTTTTCTTGGGCGTGTGGCTTACACGTTGAAGCGGAAGTGCATCACGTCGCCGTCTTTGACGATGTATTCCTTGCCTTCCAGACGCCATTTACCGGCTTCCTTGGCACCGGCTTCACCCTTGTACTGGATGAAGTCGTTGTAGGCGATCACTTCGGCGCGGATGAAGCCTTTTTCGAAGTCGGTGTGGATCACGCCAGCGGCTTGTGGTGCGGTGGCACCGACGCGGACGGTCCAGGCGCGGACTTCTTCGACGCCGGCGGTGAAGTAGGTCTGCAGGTGCAGCATTTCGTAGCCGGCGCGGATCACGCGGTTCAGGCCAGGTTCTTCGAGGCCCAGGGCTTCGAGGAACATGTCTTTCTCTTCACCGTCATCCAGTTCGGCGATTTCCGCTTCGATCTTGTTACACACCGGAACAACGACAGCACCTTCTTCTTCGGCGATGGCCTTGACCACGTCCAGGTGCGGGTTGTTCTCGAAGCCGTCTTCAGCGACGTTGGCGATGTACATCACCGGCTTGGTGGTCAGCAGGTGGAAGCCCTTGATCACCGCCTTTTCGTCAGTGCTCATGTTCTTCATCAGGCTGCGTGCAGGCTTGCCTTCGGTGAAGTGGGCGATCAACTGCTCCAGCAGGCCTTTCTGGACCACTGCGTCCTTGTCACCGCCCTTGGCATTACGCGCGACTTTCTGCAGTTGCTTCTCGCAGCTGTCGAGGTCGGCGAAGATCAGTTCCAGGTCGATGATTTCGATGTCGCGTTTCGGGTCGACGCTGTTGGAGACGTGAATCACGTTCTCGTCTTCGAAGCAGCGGACCACGTGGGCGATGGCATCGGTTTCACGGATATTGGCCAGGAATTTGTTGCCCAGGCCTTCACCTTTCGACGCGCCGGCAACCAGGCCCGCGATGTCGACGAATTCCATGGTGGTCGGCAGGATGCGCTTTGGATTGACGATGGCTGCCAAGGCATCCAGACGCGGATCCGGCATCGGCACGATACCGCTGTTGGGTTCGATGGTGCAGAAGGGGAAGTTCTCGGCCGCGATACCGGATTTGGTCAGGGCGTTGAACAGGGTGGACTTGCCGACGTTAGGCAGGCCGACGATGCCGCAATTGAATCCCATGGTGTTTCCCCTCGGATAAGAGTCAGGCCTTCTGGCTGTGCAGGTTTTTCATCGCGCGGTTCCATTCCCCGGCGAGGATATCCGGCAGCACGCCGAGGGCAAAGTCGATGCTGGCATCGAGTTTTTCCTGTTCGGCGCGTGGCGCACGACCCAGGACGAAATTTGAAACCATACTGGCAACGCCCGGATGGCCAATGCCAAGCCGCAGGCGGTAGAACGTATTCTGATTGCCCAGTTGCGCAATGATGTCGCGCAACCCGTTGTGACCGCCATGGCCGCCGCCCTGCTTGAGCTTGGCAACGCCCGGAGGCAGATCGAGTTCGTCGTGCGCCACGAGGATTTCTTCAGGCTTGATGCGGAAGAAACCTGCAAGGGCCGCTACGGCCTGGCCGCTGCGGTTCATGTACGTGGTGGGAATCAGCAGACGAACATCCTGACCCTGATGCGAATAGCGCCCGGTCAGGCCGAAATATTTGCGATCGGCCACAAGGTTGACGCCTTGTGCGTTCGCGATGCGCTCAACAAAAAGGGCCCCTGCGTTATGCCGGGTCTGTTCGTATTCAGCGCCTGGATTTCCCAGGCCAACGATCAGTTTGATGGCAGTCACGATAGGGGCCCTTCCTTGGAGTGGTGGATAACATCGCCGCAATCAGGGAGAGCGGCGAAAGTGGACGAAAATTGCTCATTTACCATAGATGTAAACTCCGCGTTCTCGCCCGCTTTCTCGCTACGCTCTAGTCCGCGATGTTTCCGGTCACTCCGGCGAACAGAGTGAAATTACTCTGCTGCGCCTTCTTCGGTAGCTTCTGGAGCAACACGTGGAGCGTGGACGTTGGCAACAGCCTTGTCATCGCCGTGTGCCAGAGCAACGAACTCAACGCCTTTAGGGGCTTTGAGGTCCGACAGGTGAATGATCGAACCGATTGCGGCGTTAGCCAGATCGACTTCGATGAACTCAGGCAGGTCTTTCGGCAGGCAGGAAACTTCGATTTCCGAAGTAACGTGCGAGATTTCGCCGCCTTTCTTGGTCGGTGCTTCTTCGTTGATGAAGTGCACTGGAACGATAGCGGTCAGTTTCTGGCCAGCTACTACGCGTACGAAGTCAGCGTGCATCACGTGGCCTTTGGCCGGGTGACGCTGCAGGGCTTTGATCACGACGTTCTGCTTGGTGCCACCAACGTTCAGCTCGATGATGTGGCTGTAAGCCGCTTCGTTTTCGAGCAGTTTGGCAACTTCTTTGGCCAGCATGCTGATGGATTCAGGGGCTTTGTCGCCACCGTAAACTACAGCTGGTACCAGGCTTGCGAGACGACGCAGGCGGCGGCTCGCACCTTTCCCCAGGTCGGAACGCACTTCAGCATTCAGAGTAAAATCGTTCATGTTGTATCTCCAAAATAACCACATTCGCCCCAGCGTTTGCGACCAGCGCTAAAGGCGATATGGGCAAAAAAGCCCCGCCCCGACAGGAATGCCGGGGCGGGGCGCTTTTCGTCAACGAGACATTTCGAGAAGGGCAGGGCCCTTAGCGGAACATCGCGCTGATCGATTCTTCATTGCTGATGCGGCGGACCGCCTCGGCAACTACCGGTGCGATATCCAGTTGACGGATACGCGCACAGGCTTGTGCTGCAGCGGACAGAGGAATGGTGTTAGTGACCACCAACTCGTCCAGCACGGAATTTTCAATGTTTTCGATCGCCCGACCCGACAGCACAGGGTGCGTACAGTAGGCGAAAACCTTGGCAGCGCCATGCTCTTTCAAGGCCTTGGCCGCGTGGCACAGGGTGCCGGCGGTATCGACCATGTCATCGACCAGAATACAGGTACGCCCTTCGACATCACCGATGATATGCATCACTTCAGAGTGATTGGCTTTCTCACGGCGTTTGTCGATGATCCCGAGATCCACGCCCAGGGATTTGGCAACGGCACGTGCACGCACGACGCCACCAATGTCCGGGGACACGATCATCAGGTTTTCGAAGCGCTGATCTTCAATGTCATCCACCAGAACCGGGGAGCCGTAGATGTTATCTACCGGAATATCGAAGAAACCCTGGATTTGGTCAGCATGCAGATCAACCGTGAGAACACGGTCGATGCCGACTACGGTAAGCATGTCAGCAACGACTTTCGCGCTGATAGCCACACGTGCGGAACGCGGACGGCGATCCTGACGGGCATAACCAAAGTAAGGAATAACAGCAGTAATACGAGTAGCCGAGGAGCGGCGGAAGGCATCAGCCATCACTACCAGTTCCATCAGGTTATCGTTGGTCGGAGCGCAAGTCGGCTGAATAATGAAAACGTCTTTACCGCGAACGTTTTCATTGATCTCGGCTGTAATTTCGCCGTCGGAGAATTTACCGACAGAGATGTCACCGAGAGGGATATGCAGCTGACGTACGACACGCCGAGCCAGATCGGGGTTAGCGTTCCCCGTAAAGACCATCATCTTGGACACGCGCAGTACCTAGAGGCTGAGGGTAACCTGGATGAGTATAGAAAATGGCAGGGGCGGCTGGATTCGAACCAACGCATGGCAGGATCAAAACCTGCTGCCTTACCGCTTGGCGACGCCCCTGTATCTGTTGCAACGATTACCCAGTAATCGGTTCCTTTAGAGCAGACTTTGCAGCTTGCGATGCAACATCGAAATGTTGCTTCCTTTTGCTACAAACCCTGTAAGGGTCTCTGTAAGAAGGGCCGAGACTTTATCAGCTTCAGCTTTGCTTGGGAAGCCCCCAAACACACAACTTCCAGTTCCGGTGAGTTTTGCTTCGGTAAATTTACCTAGCAAATTCAAAGCGTTACGTACCTCTGGATAACGCCTTGTTACCACCGGCAAGCAGTCATTACGACTGTTTCCCTTGGGAACGGGGCGCACTTTAATGGGCGGCGTGTTACGTGTCAACAACGGATCGGAAAAAATTTCTGCCGTACTTACAGAGACTTGCGGCACGAGCACGAGATACCACGGTTCCTCGGGGTCAACGGGTGTCAGTTTCTCCCCGACACCCTCGGCGAAAGCCGCATGACCGCGCACGAAAACCGGGACATCGGCGCCCAGCGTCAGGCCCAGCGCGGCCAGCCGGTCCTCGTCCCAGCCCAGTTGCCAGAGATGATTGAGGCCGAGCAGGGTTGTCGCAGCGTTAGAACTGCCGCCACCGATTCCACCGCCCATGGGCAGAATCTTGTCGATCCAGATATCAATGCCGAGCACGCAACCGGCTTGTTCCTGAAGTTTTTTGGCCGCCTTGACGATCAGATTGCTGTCGTGAGGAACGCCTTCGAATTCGGTGTGCAGGCGAATGACGCCGTCATCGCGCACGGTGAAAGTGATTTCGTCGCCGTAGTCGAGAAACTGAAACATCGTCTGCAACTCGTGGTAGCCGTCTTCACGGCGACCCAGAATGTGCAGCATCAAATTGAGTTTGGCCGGCGAGGGCAGGGTCAGGCGATTGGCTGGCATTTCACTGCCCCAATTTGCGCGGTTGCCAGGCTTTAATCACCAGCGTGACATCCAGGTCGGTGCCATGCAGCTTGATTCGCTCGGGCAACCAGTAGCCGTTTTGTTCGGTATAGGCGCTGTATTCCACCTGCCAGCCGTCTTGTTCAAGGCTGGCCAAACGGCTGTCGCCATCGAGCGTCAGGCGGCTTTTGCTGTCCGGAGCGGGAAGCCCGCGGACCCACCACGCCAGATTGGCAACCGGCAGCTTCCAGCCCATTTGTTCTTCAAGCAGGGCATCCGGAGAGGCGGCTTCGTAGCGCCCCTGATTGGCGACTTCCAGCGAAACCTTGCCCGGACGCCCGGTCAGGCGTGCCGCGCCGCGACCCAATGGACCGGACAGACGGATGTCGTAGTAATCCTGACGCTGCAACCAGAACAGCGTGCCGCTGCCCGAGTCTTTTGGCGCGCGAATGCCGATCTTGCCGTCGATCTGCCAGCCGTCGAGGTTGGTCAATTGTTGTTTGTGCTCGCGCCATTGGGCGGGGTTGCCGTGACCCTCGACCGATTCGCGGGCGCCGAAGCCCGCGCAACCGGCGAGCAGGGCGATGAAGCTGAAAACGATGATGTGGCGCAAAAACATAATCTTAAAGAGTCTCTGATCCGGTCAGGCGCTTGATGGTGCTGCGCAGGATTGGGCTGTCGGGTTGTTCCTTGAGGAACTTGCTCCAGATTTGCCTGGCTTCGCGTTGCTTGCCGTTAGCCCACAGGACTTCGCCCAGATGCGCGGCAACTTCCTGGTCGGGGAAGCGCTCTAGCGCCTTACGCAGCAGGCGTTCGGCTTCGTCGAGGTTGCCCATGCGAAAATTCACCCAGCCGAGGCTGTCGAGAACCGCCGGGTCTTCCGGGTTGATCTGGTGCGCCTGTTCGATCAGGGCCTTGGCTTCGACGTAGCGTGTCGTGCGATCGGACAGGGTATAGCCGAGAGCGTTCAGCGCCATGGCATTGTCCGGATCGCGCTTGATGATCAGACGCAGGTCTTTCTCCATCTGCGCCAGGTCATTGCGTTTTTCCGCCTGCATCGCGCGGGTATAAAGCAGGTTCAGGTCGTCCGGGTACTTTTGCAGTGCTTGTTGCAGAACGGCGAAGGCTTTGTCGGGCTGGTTGTTGGCGGACAGGGTTTCGGCTTCGATCAGGTACAGCTGGATCGCGTAGTCGGGTTGCTCGTCGCGCTCGGCTGCCAGTTTGCTTTGGGCTTGGGCGGTCTTGCCGTTGTTCATCAGAATGTCGGCCTGACGCAATTGTGCCGGCAGGTAGTCGTTGCCCGGGCCAACCTGGCCGTACTCGATCAGTGCGCCTTGCGGATCGTTGCGCTCTTCGGCGATGCGCCCCAGGTTCAAGTGCGCGGAGTCGACGTGGCTTTCCCGGGCGATCAAGTCCTCCAGGTAACCCTTGGCCTCGGTCCAGGCCTTGGCTTCCAGGCAAACGAGCGCCAGCGAGTAACGCAGTTCGTCGTCATCCGGGTATTGCTGCACCAGGCTCGAGAACTCGGCTTTGGCGTCATCCATACGGTCCTGTTCGACGAGCATGCGCGCGTAAGTCAGGCGCAAGCGTTTGTCGTCCGGGTACTTTTTGATGCTTTTTTGCAGCAGCGGCAAGGCTTCATCGCCGCGATCAAGGGATTGCAGCAGGCGAGCGCGCAGGAGGATCGGGGCAATTTCGCCGTCGTCCGGCGGATTGTCCTCCAGCAGCGCCAATGCTCCCTTGGAGTCACCATCCTGTTGCATCAGCAGGGCCTTGCCGAAAATCAGCTGGCCGTTGTTCGGGTGGCGCTGCAACAGCCGGTCGAAACTCTTCATCAAACCGTTGCGTGTGTCCTGGTCGGTGTCGGCGGCGGAGAGGGCGAGGAAGTCGAAATGGGTGTCGCCCTTGCCTTGCAGGACTTTTTCCATATAGACCATGGAGTCGTCGTAGCGACCGGCGCGTGCCAGCTGCACGGCGGCGGCCCGTTGCGCCTCAAGGTCGTCCGGGGCGTTTTTCGCCCAGATCAGCGCGGTATCCAGGGCGGCCTGATCGGCGCCCAGGTATTCAGCGATACGGAATGCCCGCTCGGAAATGCCCGGATCCTGCGTGTTGATGGCCTGGGTCACGTAGTTGTCCAGGGCAATGTCGAAGCGATTGCGCTGGCCAGCCAGTTCCGCGCTCAGCAGGCTGAAGACGGTGTCTTCACTGAATGAGCTGTAAACCTTGGGCTTTTCAGGTGCCGGAGTGCTGTCTTCAACCGCGGACGTACCGTCCGGCGACACGGGTGCCATGGCCTGGCAGCCGCTGAGGAAGACAAAAGCGAGGAGCAACGCGGAAGATCTATTCATATAGGAAGAGGACGACTAACCTGCGGTCGGATCATCATGACACAAGCTTTGGGCCAAACATAACCGGCCCGGCAATTTACCCGTACGCCAGGTAAACGAGAAGCGATCGCAGTCTGCAGTGCTTCCTAAAGGGGCGATAGATATCGAGTAGTTGTTCTCGATCTGACGAAGTAGGACAATTGCCGGCTTCACGTCACCACCAGCGACTTTGAATGGCCTTCCTTGCACTCGGTATTAACCACAAGACTGCTTCAGTAGACGTCCGCGAGCGCGTGGCCTTTACTCCTGAGCAGCTGGTTGAGGCCTTGCAGCAGCTCTGCCGACTCACCGACAGCCGCGAAGCTGCGATCCTCTCCACCTGCAATCGCAGTGAACTCTATATAGAACAGGATCACCTGTCGGCGGATATCGTGCTGCGCTGGCTGGCCGAATATCATCATTTGAGCCTCGAAGAGCTGCGCGAAAGCGCTTATGTGCACGAAGATGATGCGGCAGTTCGTCACATGATGCGCGTCGCCTCCGGGCTCGACTCGCTGGTGTTGGGCGAGCCGCAGATTCTCGGCCAGATGAAATCCGCCTACGCTGTGGCGCGCGAAGCCGGCACCATTGGGCCATTGCTCGGGCGCTTGTTCCAGGCCACGTTCAATGCCGCCAAGCAAGTGCGCACTGATACCGCCATCGGTGAAAACCCGGTGTCCGTAGCCTTTGCCGCGGTCAGTCTGGCGAAACAGATTTTCAGCGACCTGCAACGCAGCCAGGCTTTGTTGATCGGCGCCGGAGAGACCATCACCCTGGTCGCCCGCCATCTGCACGACCTGGGCGTCAAGCGCATCGTGGTCGCCAACCGCACGCTGGAACGCGCCAGCATTCTGGCCGAGCAATTTGGCGCCCATGCGGTGTTGCTGTCGGACATTCCGGCGGAACTGGTACGCAGCGACATCGTCATCAGTTCCACTGCCAGCCAATTGCCGATCCTTGGCAAAGGTGCGGTGGAAAGTGCGCTGAAGCTGCGCAAGCACAAGCCGATTTTCATGGTCGATATCGCCGTTCCGCGGGATATCGAACCTGAAGTCGGCGAGCTGGACGACGTTTACCTGTACAGCGTCGACGATCTCCACGAAGTGGTCGCCGAGAACCTCAAGAGCCGTCAAGGCGCAGCGCAAGCCGCTGAAGAAATGGTCTCGGTCGGTGCCGACGACTTCATGGTCCGCCTGCGCGAATTGGCGGCGGTCGACGTGCTCAAGGCCTATCGTCAACAGAGCGAACGCCTGCGTGACGAAGAATTGCAAAAAGCCCAGCGCCTGCTGGCCAACGGCAGCAGTGCCGAAGAGGTGCTGGTGCAATTGGCGCGTGGCCTGACCAACAAACTGTTGCACGCACCGAGCGTGCAATTGAAAAAGCTCTCTGCCGAAGGTCGCCTCGATGCGCTGGCGATGGCCCAGGAACTCTTTGCCCTCAACGAGGGCTCATCGGAAAGCTTTTCGGATAAGAAACCGCAATGAAAGCGTCACTGCTCAATAAGCTGGACATCCTCCAGGACCGTTTCGAGGAATTGACCGCCCTGCTTGGCGATGGCGAGGTCATTTCCGATCAGAACAAATTCCGCACCTATTCCAAGGAATACGCGGAAGTCGAGCCGATCGTCGAAACCTATAAACAGCTGCTCAAAGTGCAAGGCGACCTCGAAGGCGCCCAGGCACTGCTCAAGGACAGCGACCCGGACATGCGCGAGATGGCCGTGGAAGAAGTCCGCGAAGCCAAGGAACGCCTGGTCGAACTGGAAGCCAGCCTGCAACGGATGCTGCTGCCCAAGGACCCGAACGACGGACGCAACGTGTTCCTCGAAATCCGCGCAGGCACCGGTGGTGACGAAGCGGCGATTTTCTCCGGCGACCTGTTCCGCATGTATTCGCGGTACGCCGAGCGTCGCGGCTGGCGCGTGGAAATCCTTTCGGAAAACGAGGGCGAGCACGGCGGTTATAAAGAAGTCATCGCCCGGGTCGAGGGTGACAACGTCTACGGCAAGCTGAAATTCGAATCCGGTGCGCATCGCGTGCAACGGGTTCCGGCTACAGAGTCCCAGGGGCGCATCCATACTTCGGCCTGCACCGTGGCGGTATTGCCCGAGCCGGACGAGCAGGAAGCGATCGAAATCAACCCGGCGGATTTGCGCATCGACACTTACCGCTCTTCCGGTGCCGGTGGTCAGCACGTCAACAAAACCGACTCGGCGATTCGCATCACGCACTTGCCGTCCGGCATCGTCGTCGAGTGTCAGGAAGAGCGTTCGCAGCACAAAAACCGCGCCCGGGCGATGTCCTGGCTGTCGGCCAAGCTCAACGATCAGCAAACCAGCGCTGCGGCCAACGCCATTGCGAGCGAGCGTAAATTGCTGGTGGGTTCCGGTGACCGCTCCGAACGTATCCGCACCTACAACTTTGCCCAGGGCCGGGTCACCGACCATCGGGTCAACCTGACGCTGTATTCGCTCGACGAAATCCTCGCCGGTGGCGTCGATGCGGTGATCGAGCCGTTGTTGGCCGAGTACCAGGCCGATCAGCTCGCGGCGATAGGTGAGTAAATGACGATCATCGCCAGTTTGTTGCGCGCCGCCGATTTGCCCGACTCGCCCACGGCGCGTCTGGATGCCGAATTGTTGCTGGCGGCGGCGTTGGGCAAGTCCCGCAGCTTTTTGCACACCTGGCCGGAGCGCATCGTGCCAAGCGAAGCGGCGCTGACTTTCGCCGAGTATTTGCAGCGCCGCCGCGGTGGTGAGCCGGTGGCCTACATTCTGGGTCAGCAGGGCTTCTGGAAGCTCGATCTGGAAGTGGCGCCGCACACGCTGATTCCGCGCCCGGACACCGAGTTGCTGGTGGAAGCAGCGCTTGAACTGCTGCCTGCCACGCCCGCAACAGTACTTGATCTGGGTACCGGCAGCGGCGCCATCGCCCTGGCCCTGGCCAGCGAACGTCCGGCGTGGACAGTCACTGCCGTGGATCGCGTGCTGGAAGCCGTTGCCCTTGCCGAGCGCAATCGCCAGCGTCTGCATCTGAACAACGCCACGGTGCTGAGCAGCCATTGGTTCAGCGCATTGGAAGGTCAGCGTTTTCAACTGATCATCAGCAATCCGCCGTACATCGCCGCTACCGATCCACACTTGGTGGAAGGTGACGTGCGCTTCGAACCGGCCAGCGCTTTAGTGGCTGGCGTCGACGGGCTCGACGATCTGCGGTTGATCGTCGCCCAGGCGCCGGATCACCTTGAGGCCGGTGGCTGGCTGATGCTTGAGCACGGTTACGATCAGGCCGAGGCGGTGCGCGATCTGCTGCTGTCCCGCGGTTTTGAAGAAGTCCACAGCCGCACCGATCTGGGCGGTCATCAACGTATCAGTCTGGGACGCCTGCCATGCTGAATGACCAGGAATTGCTGCGCTACAGCCGGCAGATTCTGTTGCAGCACATCGACATCGACGGTCAGTTGCGACTGAAGGAAAGCCGTGTGCTGATCGTCGGTCTCGGCGGCCTTGGTGCGCCGGTGGCGCTGTATCTGGCGGCGGCGGGCGTTGGCGAGTTGCATCTGGCGGACTTTGACACGGTCGATCTGACCAATCTGCAACGCCAGATCATCCACGACACCGACAGCGTCGGCATGACCAAGGTCGATTCGGCGATCAAGCGCCTTAGCGCCATCAATCCCGAGATTCAACTGGTCGCCCATCGCGCGGCGCTGGATGAAGACTCATTGGCTGCTGCCGTGGCGGGGGTGGATCTGGTTCTGGACTGCTCCGACAATTTCTCTACTCGCGAGGCGGTTAACGCCGCTTGCGTGACGGCGGGCAAGCCGCTGGTCAGCGGTGCGGCGATTCGCCTTGAAGGGCAATTGTCGGTGTTCGACCCGCGCCGTGCCGAGAGCCCGTGCTACCACTGTTTATATGGGCACGGCAGCGAAGCCGAATTGACCTGCAGCGAGGCCGGTGTTGTCGGTCCGTTGGTAGGATTGGTCGGCAGTTTGCAAGCACTCGAAGCGCTGAAGCTGCTGGCCGGTTTCGGCGAGCCGCTGGTGGGGCGCCTGTTGCTGATCGATGCGTTGGGCTCGCGATTCCGTGAGCTGAGGGTCAAGCGTGATCCGAAATGCAGTGTTTGTGGGCCCAAGCATGCGTGAAGCGCCGATTGGCGTGTTTGACTCCGGCGTCGGTGGGCTTTCGGTGCTGGCCGAGATCCAGCGTTTGTTGCCCAACGAATCGCTTCTGTACGTTGCCGATTGCGGGAACATTCCCTACGGCGAGAAAACCCCGGAATTCATCCAGCAGCGTTGCAGCGTGATGGCTGATTTTTTTCATCGCCAGGGCGCCAAGGCCTTGGTGTTGGCCTGCAACACGGCAACGGTTGCAGGCGTTGCCGACTTGCGCCGCGATTACCCTGAATGGCCCATCGTCGGCATGGAGCCCGCGGTCAAACCGGCCGCCGCCGCAACTCGCAGTGGCGTGGTCGGTGTGCTGGCCACCACCGGCACCTTGCAAAGCGCCAAGTTCGCGGCGCTGCTCGACCGTTTCGCCACGGATGTGCGAGTCATTACCCAGCCCTGCCCCGGGTTGGTCGAGCTGATCGAGAACGGCGATCTGCACAGTCCTGCGTTGCGTCAGTTGCTCGAAAGTTACGTCGGGCCGCTGCTCGGCGCAGGCGCTGACACCATCATCCTGGGGTGCACCCATTACCCTTTCCTCAAGCCGCTGCTCAAGCAGATGATCCCCGATGACATCAGCCTGATCGACACCGGCGCCGCAGTCGCGCGTCAACTTCAGCGCCTTCTGGCCGAGCGCGAATTGCTCGCCGATGGGCCTGCTCGTCCTGCGCAGTTCTGGAGCAGTGCCGATCCGGTTCATTTCGCAAATATATTGCCGATACTGTGGAATAACGCTGGGGTTGTGCGAAGCTTTGAAGGGTAGGCAACTACTGCTGGGGCTTTGAAAAATTGGGGTGAACTTCTGATAAATCGCCGACTTCTATAGCTGTGAGTGTCGAGCAACAAAAATACCAAACGAAATCGTTCGGAAAAGGAAGTTTCTAATGAAGCGACTATTCTGTTTGGCCGCGATTGCGGCTGCGTTGATGGGGCACAGTTTCACTGCACAGGCGGCAGGCGTTGAGTTCGCGGTCGGTCAGACCGGCGAATCGACCATGACTTATCGTCTGGGCATGCAATTCGATTGGGACAAAAGTTGGTGGCAGAGCGACGTCGGTCGATTGACCGGTTATTGGAGCGGTGCTTACACCTATTGGGAGGGTGACAAAACTTCCGGCAACAACAGCCTGTCGTTCTCACCTGTGTTTGTTTACGAGTTTGCTGGCGAGAACGTTAAACCGTACGTCGAACTGGGCGTTGGCGTGGCGGTGTTCTCCGACACTGAAATCGAAAACAACGATCTCGGTAGTTCGTTTCAGTTCGAAGACCGTTTTGGTGTTGGCCTGCGCTTTGCGGGCGGACATGAAGTCGGGGTTCGTGCAACTCACTATTCCAATGCCGGGCTCAGCAGCCCAAACAATGGGGTAGAGAGCTACGCGTTGCATTACACGATGCCGTTGTAAGCACCACCGCTCCAACAAGTTGCCAAAATTCCTGTGGGAGCGAACCTGCTCGCTTCCACAGGAAACAAGCTGGTTTCAGCTTTAGCGATACGCCGTCGAAATCCCCTGGCGCTCATCAATGCATTCAGGCGCGCCCATTTCGAACTCCCGGCAAATCAGCGGGCGTTTTTCGTAGATGGTGCACATCATCGTGTCGCGATCCAGCGCGGCGCACCAGCCGTCATCCAGGCGCAGCATGACTTCCCCGCCCCAATCGTCGGTATCAATGTACCGCTCGGGCACGCCAGTGTCGGTGATCAGCATGACTTCGAGTTGGCAGCAGCAGGCTGCGCAAGTCGAGCAGGTGACTGCCGGCTCAGCGATTTGCGTGTGGGGAATGGTTTTCATGGCGCGCAGTGTAAGGCAGTCGATCAGTGCTGTGTGAAAGCACTGACGGACGCTCAGTCGCTGGCGTCCCGGCCGAGTTGAAACAAACCGGCATTGGCCAGGCGTTCAAGCATCGAAGCGGCCGAGCAAAGGTACGGTAATCGCCGAAGGTGAAAGCAGATTGCGACGCTGGGCGAAGAGGCTGTTGAGGTTGTTGCCGTTGTATTCAAGACCGCAGGCTGCGTTTGAGCAGGTAGACGCTGATCAGCCCCGAGAGGCTGCTGCCGATGATGGCAATGTTCACGGCTGGTCCATGATCGGTGGGTTGCTGCGCACCATACGTTTGCCAATTGCCAGTTTCATCCGGCCGGGTAATTTCGACATTGGCCATAGGGCGGCCGTGAACATCCCCGGGAAGGCGATCTCCAGCGGCCGATTCTTGAGTTTGGCGAAGATGTGTCGCGCGGCCTTGTCCGCTGCCCAACTCAGGGGCATGGGGAAGTCGTTTTTCGCCGTCTGCGGCGTGTCGACGAATCCGGGGCTGACCACGGTAACTTCAATGCCTTCCGGCGCCAGGTCGATGCGCAGGGACTCGAACAGATAACGCATCCCTGCCTTGGAAGCGCCATACGCCTCTGCCCGCGGCAGCGGCAGGTAGGTGACCGAACTCGCCACACCTACCAGGTGCGGGGCGATTCCTGCTCGCAACAGCGGCAAAGCGGCTTCGATGCAATAGCTACTGGCGAGCAGGTTGGTGCGCACGACATGCTCAATGATCGAGGCATCGAACTGCTTGGCATCCACGTACTCGCACGTACCCGCATTGAGTATCACCGTGTCCAGAGAGCCCCAGTCCTCAGCTATCTGCTCACCGATTTCACGCACGGTCTGGCTGTTGGTCAGGTCGCCTGCCATCACCAGCACTTGCCCCGGATAGCGCTGAGCCAAGACTTTCAGCGGGGCCAGCGACCGAGAGCTGACGGCCAGATGGGCACCGGTTTTCAGGATTTCCTCGGCCAGCGCAGCACCTATGCCGCTGCTGGCGCCGGTCAGCCAGTAACGTCGTGGAGGTGTAAGACTCATCCCATTCTCCTTTTCAGCCACGCAATCGCACGACCCATTTCGGGTAAATGTACATAAAGCAGTGCCCCGGCATCGAAGTGATCCCGATGGCAATAAACTTTGTCGCAGGAGCTATTCATGCGGGCTTCCGGCATGCTGCCGCGCTGGCAGGTTCTTGAATGCCGCCAAGGCGCGTGCGCGGGACGTATTGAGGTCGACTATCGGAGACGGATAATCCGCCACGCCGAACAAACCGGTGAGATGGGCCGGGTTGTGCACTTCTTTTTTGCTCAGCCCGGACAGTTCCGGCAGCCAGTGTTTGATGAACAGGCCTTCGGCGTCGAACTTTTCCGATTGGCTGAGCGGGTTGAAAATCCGGAAGTAAGGGGCGGAGTCGGTGCCGGTGGACGAACTCCATTGCCAGCCGCCATTGTTTGCGGCTAGGTCGCCATCGATCAGGTGCCGCATGAAAAAGCGTTCGCCTTCACGCCAGTCAATCAACAGATTCTTGGTCAGGAACATCGCCACGACCATGCGCAGGCGGTTGTGCATCCAACCGGTTTCCAGCAATTGGCGCATGGCGGCGTCGATGATCGGCAACCCGGTGCGGGCCTGCTGCCATGCTGCAAGCTCTTCGGGGGCGTGGCGCCAGGCCAGGGCTTCGGTTTCCGGACGGAAAGCGCGATGACGGGAGACCCTTGGGTAGCCGACCAGAATGTGTTTATAGAACTCGCGCCACAGCAGTTCATTGATCCAGGTGACGGCACCAACCTTGCCGCTTTCGAATTCGCCCTGATTGCTTTGCAGGGCAGCGTGCAGGCATTGGCGCGGCGAAATCACCCCGGCAGCGAGATAGGCCGAGAGCTGGCTGGTGCCGGGTTTCGCCGGGAAGTCGCGTTCACTCTGGTAGTAGTCGATCTGAGCGTCGGCGAAGGTATCGAGCCGGCGCCGGGCTTCGGTTTCACCGGCGGGCCAAAGCGCTTGAAGGTTGGCGCCAGGCGTTTCGAAACCCTTGATGCTGGCCGGTATCTCATCGTTGGGGATACCCAGCGGTGCTTGAGTCATGGGGGTGCTGACCAGGCGTGGCAGAGCGTGATGCAGTCGCTCGTAGCAAACCTTGCGGAACTGACTGAAGACCTGAAAATAAGTGCCGGTTTTGGTCAGGACACTGCCAGGTTTGAACAGTAATTGATCAAGGTGGCTGTGAAACTCAATGCCTTGGGCGCTCAGTACTTCGGCAACCGTGGCGTCGCGGCGGGTTTCATGGATGCCATATTCTTCGTTGACGTGCACGCCATGGATGTTCAGTTGCCGGCAAAGATCCAGCAATACCTTCGGCGCGTCATCCCAGCGTGGGGCCTTGCGGATCAGCAATGGAATGTTCAGTCGGTCCAGCGCCTGGCTCAGTTCTTTGAGATTGCGCAACCAAAAGTCCACTTTGCACGGCGCATCGTCGTGTTCCAGCCATTGCTCCGGGCTCAGCAGATACACCGCCACGCTCGGGCCAACCGCAGCGGCGGCCGAGAGGGCAGTGTTGTCGTGTAGGCGCAAATCGCTGCGCAGCCAGATCAATTGCATGTTGACGTCCGTACCAGTCATTGAAAAAAGAGCCATTAAATGAGCCGACGCTGAACGAGTACCTGGTGTGCCAACAACGGATCTTCGGCCAGGTACAAATCAGCAATTTCTGAAGTTTTTACGGACAGCTCGGCGTGGTGGATGCACACCGTTGGTCCGGCAATCATTTTTGGGCAACTGACGTTGCTCAAAAGTTTCGGCAACTGCGAAAGGTTTATGGCTTTGCTGGAATACAGCAGTACGCCGCGTGGTTGCAGATAGTCGACCGCCAGCGCCAGTTCTCCCGCAGGCAGTGGCCAGTCGAACACTTCCACCGGGCAATCAGCGCTGCTGACCAACCAGGCCGTGAGCCACAGGTGGGGTTCCAATGGCAGGTCCGAGTGGTTGATCAACAGCAATGGCGCGGTGTGTAACTGTCGATTGTTATGGTAGATGCGTGCACCGAATTTGCTGCGCAGCCAGGAATAGAAAAACCCCCGTTCCATCTGCGCGCCGAACTGACCTTGCCAGCGTTGCTCCAGCTCCGTCAGCAATGGCATCAGTAGTTGCTCGCACAAGGTCCGCGGCGGATAGAGCGCCATGGCCTGGTTGACGGTGTCGTCCAGCGCACGCTCGGTGAGTTTGGTGACCGCCAGCAGCAACGTCTGGCGTAGCCGCTGCCAGTCGTTTTCCACTGGCTGGTTAAAGGCTTGTGGAGTATCCAGCAATTGCTTGACCTGGCTGACGGCCACGCCACGGTTGAGCCAGGTAAGGATCGTCAGGATGCGTTGCACGTGCTCGGCGGAAAATAGCCGATGTCCCTTGGGCGTACGTTGCGGCACGATCAGGCCATAGCGCCGTTCCCACGCACGCAGGGTGATGGCGTTGACGCCGGTCTGACGGGCCACTTCACGGATCGGCAACCAGCCGTCATCGAGGGCCTTTTTGAAGTCGGCGCCCAAGTCCTCGCGGGCACTGCTGTCGAGTCGTTCTTTCATTAGATTGCGTTTCGCAGGCTGAGGTTTTCCGGGTGCGGTTGCAGGTAAACCTGTTGCGCGATGTACGGATCCGGATGTTGGCGAAAGTGATGCTTGAGCAGCGTCAGCGGCACCACCAGCGGCACGATGCCGTGGCGGTACTGGCCGATGACGTGTTGCACTTCCTGTTTGTCTTCAGCGCTGATTGCTTGTTTGAGATAACCGCTGAGGTGCTGCAGGACATTGGTGTGGGTGCGGCGCGTGGCGCACTTTTTCAGGGCGGCCATCAGCTCACTGAAATAACATGGGCCAAGTTCCTGCGGATCGGTGCCCCCCATGTTGCCCAGCAGTGCGCCCAGGGTTTTGTATTGCACCGGGTTGTGGGCCATCAACAGGTACTTGTAGCGCGAATGGAAATCCGTGAGGCCGCGACGGCTCAAGCCTTGATGCAGCAATTGCTGCCAGGCGCCGTAGGCAAATACACGGGTGAGGAAGTTTTCCCGGAGCACCGGGTCGTTGAGCCGGCCGTCTTCTTCCACCGGCAAATCAGGATGCAGGGCGCAGAAGGCGTGGGCATAGATGCCTTGGCCACCACTGTCGAGCGCTGCGCCGTTGGCATGGTAGACCTTGACCCGCTCCAGACCACAGGACGGAGATTTCTGCATAAAGATGTAGCCGCAGATATCGTCAAGCTCAGCCGCCATTTGCCGACCGTAAGCGGCCAGTGGCCGGGTGACGTTGAGCTGGTGATCAACCGTGCTGACGGCGTCGGGGTGATCCGGATCACCCACCAGCCGGATCGGCTGGCGCGGAACCCCCAGGCCGATGGCGACTTCCGGACAGACCGGCACGAAATCGAAGTAATCGGTCAGGATGCGGCTGCACAGTCGCGAAGCCTTGTGCCCGCCGTTATAGCGCACCTCGGCGCCCATCAGGCAGGCGCTGATAGCGATTTTCGGTTTGGTGGCGAGCAGCGACATTGAAGACACCTCGAATCAAAATCTGTACAGAGCATCAGCGCTGTACAACATAACTTGATCTTAGATACGAAGCTATACAAGTCAAATTTTATGTATAGGTTTTTGCCGGGCTGCTGTCCGGGTAGACAGCAGCAATTCTCTTGAACTGATGCCGGTCACTGCAAGTGCTCATGCAGGCGGCGAGCGGCTTCCTGGCCGCTGAGCCAGGCGCCTTCGACACGTCCGGACAGGCACCAGTCGCCACACGCGTAAAGGCCCAGGTCGGCATCGGCCAGCGTGCCCCATTCATGGCTGCTGGCAGGGCGGGCATAGAGCCAGCGATGGGCGAGACTGAAGGTCGGCGCGGGCATGGAGTCGTGCAGCATTTCGGCGAACGCACCGTGCAACTGTTCGATCACCGCTTCTTTTGGCAGGTCGATGTGCTGGCGGCTCCAGGCACTGGTGGCGTGCAGCACCCAGGTGTCGAGGGTGTTGTCGCGTCCGGGTTTGCTGCGGTTGCGCGCCAGCCAGTCCAGCGGGCTGTCTTGCACGAAGCAACCTTCCATGGGCGTATCCAGTGGGGTTTCGAACGCCAGCGCGATGGCCCAGGTGGGGTCCATTTTCACCCCGGCGGCGGCCCCGGCGAGCTTCGGTGCGGAGGCCAGCAGCGCGGTCGCTTGCGGAGCCGGCGTGGCGATCACGACGTGACTGAACGGCCCGTGGGTGAAGCCTTCGGCATCTTGCAGATGCCAGTGTTCTTCACCGCGATAGACCTCGGTGATCCGGCAGGCGAAATGCACTTCGAGGTCGCCGAGCAGGGCGCGGGTGATGGCGCTCATGCGCGGTGTACCGACCCAGCGGGTCTGTTCGTCCGGCGACAGGCTGAGTTGGCCACCATGGAAGGTGTACAACTGCGGCGTCCATTCGGCCACCCAGCCGTTGGCTTGCCAGCGCTGGACTTCGGTGACGAAGCGACGGTCGCGGGCGGTGAAATATTGCGCGCCCATGTCCAGCGCACCTGCATCGCTGCGCTTGCTCGACATACGTCCGCCACTGCCGCGGCTTTTGTCAAAAAGTTGCACGACATGCCCTAGGTCAGTCAGGGCTTGTGCGGCTGAGAGCCCGGCGATGCCGGTGCCGATGATTGCGATAGGTACAGTCATAAGGGCCTCGTTTACCTTTCTGTACAGACTACGCCGGGGTTTAAACCTGTACAATATTGTTTTTTGGTATAACTTTTAGCGTTCTCGTTCCGACAGCTTGACCTATTGTTAAACACAGAGCCTGCCCGATATCAAAGATCCCTTGCTTATAAAAATAGACTAGTGATCAGGGTAAAACGCCACGCGAGGAAGAAGTCATGCACATATTGCTGACCGGCGGTACTGGTTTGATAGGACGTCAGCTCTGCCGACACTGGTTGAGTCAGGGCCATCGCCTCACAGTCTGGAGCCGCACCCCGGCAAAAGTCGCCAAAGTCTGCGGAGCTCAGGTGCGAGGCATTGCCCGGTTAGAGGACATCGGACAGGAGACGGTCGATGCCATTATCAACCTGGCCGGCGCACCCATTGCCGATCGCCTGTGGACGCACAAGCGCAAAGCCTTGTTGTGGAGCAGCCGCATCACCCTGACTGAAACTTTGCTCGCCTGGCTCGACAGTCGTGAGCAAAAACCGCAGGTTTTGATTTCGGGATCGGCGGTCGGTTGGTACGGCGATGGTGGCGAACGTGAGCTGACCGAGGACTCGCCCCCGGTGATCGACGATTTCGCCAGCCAGTTGTGCATCGCCTGGGAAGAAACCGCACAGCGCGCCGAAGCCTTGGGCATTCGCGTGATCCTCATCCGCACCGGGTTGGTGTTGTCTGCCGAGGGCGGCTTTTTGTCGCGCCTGCTGTTGCCGTTCAAACTGGGGCTGGGCGGGCCGATTGGCAATGGTCGGCAGTGGATGCCGTGGATCCATATCAACGATCAAATCGCCCTGATTGATTTTCTTCTGCATCGCAATGAAGCCGTCGGTCCATATAATGCCTGCGCACCGAAGCCGGTGCGCAACCGCGAGTTTGCCAAAACCCTGGGCAGCGTATTGCACCGTCCGGCGTTCATGCCGATGCCGGCCTTTGCGTTGAAGGTCGGTCTGGGCGAGTTGTCGTTGTTGCTGCTGGGTGGCCAACGGGCCATGCCAGTGCGCTTGCTGGAAGCGGGATTCACATTCCAGTTCACTGATTTGCGCGCGGCATTGGACAATCTTTCCAGCCGCCTCTGAAATAGGACGTTGCATGACCGATCACGCGTTGCTTCTGGTCAACCTGGGCTCTCCTGCCTCCACCTCGGTGGCGGATGTGCGCAGCTACCTCAATCAGTTTCTGATGGACCCGTACGTGATCGACCTGCCATGGCCGGTGCGGCGTCTGTTGGTGTCGTTGATCCTGGTCAACCGTCCCAAGCAGTCGGCCCATGCCTATGCTTCGATCTGGTGGGAGGAGGGCTCGCCGCTGGTGGTGCTGAGTCGTCGCCTGCAACAGGCCATGACCGCACAATGGAAGCACGGGCCTGTAGAGCTGGCGATGCGTTACGGCGAGCCTTCCATTGAGTCGACGCTGCTGCGTCTGGCGGCGGCGGGGCACAAACGCATCACGCTGGCGCCGCTTTATCCACAGTTCGCCGACAGCACCACCACCACGGTGATCGAGGAAGCCAGGCGTGTCGTGCGCGAGAAAAAACTCGATTTGCAACTGTCGGTGCTCCAGCCGTTCTACGATCAGCCGGAATACCTCGACGCCTTAGTGGCCACGGCCAAGCCCTATCTGCAACAGGATTACGATCATCTGCTGCTGAGCTTCCACGGTTTGCCTGAGCGGCACCTGACCAAACTCAACCCGGGCCACAGCTTCGAGGGCGGTGGCGATTGTTGCGCCGGTGCGCCGCCGGAAGTGGTCGCGACCTGTTATCGCGGCCAGTGCCTGCGTACTGCAAAGGAATTTGCCAAGCGCATGGGCCTGCCGGATGGCAAATGGTCGGTGTCGTTCCAGTCGCGTCTGGGGCGCGCCAAATGGATTGAACCCTACACCGAGGCACGCCTGGATGAACTGGCCAAAAACGGCGTGAAGAAGGTCTTGGTGATGTGCCCGGCGTTCGTCGCTGATTGCATCGAGACGCTGGAGGAAATTGGTGATCGCGGGCTGGAACAGTTCCGCGAAGCGGGAGGCGAGGAGTTGGTGCTGGTGCCGTGTCTCAACGATGACCCGCGCTGGGCGCATGCGTTGAGTGCGTTGTGCGAGCGCGCGCCGCTGGTGCTGTAGGAAAGCGAACGGTGGCGAGGGAGCAAGCTCCCTCGCCACAGGCGTATCGCGTGAAGCGCTAGATCAGCGGCTCATCCGCTTTCTTGTGCTTCCAGCTGTCATTGCCCGGCAGGATCAGGTTCAGCGCAATCGCCACCACCGCGCACAGCGCGATGCCTTTGAGGCCGAAATCATCTGGACCGGTGCCGGTGCCAACCAGCACACCACCAATCCCGAACACCAGGGTCACCGAGACAATCACCAGATTGCGCGCTTCGCCCAGATCAATCTTGTGGCGGATCAGCGTGTTCATGCCAACCGCGGCAATCGAGCCGAACAACAGGCACAGAATCCCGCCCATCACCGGCACCGGAATGCTTTGCAGCAGCGCGCCGAACTTGCCAACGAACGCCAGGCTGATGGCGAAAATCGCCGCCCAGGTCATGATTTTCGGGTTGTAGTTCTTGGTCAGCATCACCGCGCCGGTCACTTCGGCGTAGGTGGTGTTGGGCGGGCCGCCGAACATGCCGGCTGCCGTGGTGGCAATGCCGTCACCGAGCAGGGTGCGGTGCAGGCCGGGCTTCTTCAGGTAATCGCGTCCGGTCACGCTACCCACGGCAATCACACCGCCGATGTGTTCGATGGCCGGCGCCAGAGCTACCGGTACGATGAACAGAATCGCCTGCCAGTTGAATTCCGGCGCGGTGAAGTGCGGGATGGCGAACCACGGTGCAGCGGCAATCTTCGCCGTGTCGACCACGCCGAAGTAGAACGCCATGCCAAAGCCCACCAGCACGCCGGAGATGATCGGTACCAGGCGGAAAATGCCTTTGCCGAACACTGCGACGATCAGGGTGGTCAGCAGCGCGGGCATCGAGATCATCATCGCCGTCTGGTAATGAATCAGCTCGCTACCGTCGCCAGCCTTGCCCATCGCCATATTGGCGGCAATCGGCGCCATGGCCAGGCCGATGGAGATGATGACCGGGCCGATCACCACCGGTGGCAACAGGCGATCGATGAAACCGGTGCCTTTGATCTTCACGGCCAAGCCGAGGAAGGTGTAGACGAAGCCGGCCGCCATCACGCCGCCCATGGTCGCGGCGAGGCCGAACTGGCCCTTGGCGAGAATGATCGGCGTGATGAAGGCAAAACTCGATGCCAGGAACACCGGCACCTGACGCCCGGTGACGATCTGGAACAGAATCGTTCCCAGACCTGCGGTAAACAGCGCCACGTTCGGGTCGAGGCCGGTAATCAGCGGCATCAACACCAGGGCGCCGAAGGCCACGAACAGCATCTGCGCGCCGGACAGCACCGTGCGCCAGAGCGGATCGTTGAACTCTTGCTGCATGCTCACGCGTCCTTCTGCTTGGTGCCGAAGATCTTGTCGCCAGCATCGCCCAGGCCCGGGATGATATAACCGTGTTCGTTCAGTTTTTGATCAATGGATGCGGTGTAGATGGTCACGTCCGGGTGAGCTTTCTCGACGGCGGCGATGCCTTCCGGGGCGGCGACCAGTACCATGGCGCGGATGTCACGACAGCCGGCCTTTTTCAGCAGGTCGATGGTGGCAACCATGGAGCTGCCGGTGGCAAGCATCGGGTCGATGATCATCGCCAGGCGTTCGTCGATTTCCGGGACCAGTTTTTCCAGATAAGTGTGGGCCTGCAGGGTTTCTTCGTTGCGAGCAACGCCCACGGCGCTGACCTTGGCGCCCGGGATCAGGCTGAGCACGCCCTCAAGCATGCCGATACCGGCACGCAGGATCGGCACCACGGTAATCTTCTTGCCGGCGATTTTCTCGACCGACACAGTGCCGCACCAGCCTTCGATATCGTAGGATTCCAGCGGCAGGTCTTTGGTGGCTTCATAGGTCAGCAGGGCACCGACTTCCTGAGCGAGCTCACGGAAATTCTTGGTGCTGATGTCTGCGCGGCGCATCAGGCCAAGTTTGTGACGGATCAGCGGGTGGCGGATCTCGAGGATGGGCATGGGAAAGGCTCCGGCGGCGGGCAAAAAAACCGGCCTAGATTAATCTATCCGAGGGTGTTGTCCTATAGACATTAGAGTACGTTAGTCCACAAACGCTTGATCTGGCCGTTCGGGATGCGTACCTTTGCCCGCTTTTCCGAATCCGTCCCCCCCTTGGAGAGCGCCATGTCCGCTGATCTCGAGCATATCCGTCAAATCATGCGAGAGGCTGACTGCCTGTACACCGAAGCTGAAGTCGAGGCGGCCATCGCCCGCGTCGGTGCACACATCAACGATGAACTGGCGGACAGCAATCCGGTGGTGTTCTGCGTGATGAACGGCGGGCTGATTTTCGCCGGCAAACTGCTCACCCATTTGCAGTTCCCGCTGGAAGCGTCCTACCTGCACGCCACCCGTTATCGCAACGAAACCAGCGGCGGCGAACTGTTCTGGAAAGCCAAGCCGGAAGTGTCGTTCATCGACCGTGACGTGCTGATCATCGACGACATCCTCGACGAAGGTCATACCCTGGGCGCGATCATCGACTTCTGCAAACACGCCGGTGCCCGCAAAGTGCACACCGCTGTGCTGATCGACAAGGACCACGACCGTAAGGCTCGCCCGGACCTGAAGGCCGATTTCGTTGGTCTGCCATGTATCGACCGTTACATCTTCGGTTATGGCATGGACTACAAGGGCTACTGGCGCAACGCCAACGGGATTTTTGCCGTTAAAGGAATGTAAGAAGATGACCACGCCCAGCTTTCTTGATCAGACCCTGTTCGCCGAGTTGGCCGAGAAAGCGGCGACTAATCCTCGTGGGCGTCAGCATCACAACTTTCATCAGATGGAAGAGGCTTGCCATCGCATGGCCGTGGGGTTGCAGCCTTCAACCTATATCCCGCCTCACCGTCACCTGGGTGAAAACAAGGCCGAAACCTTGTTGGTCCTCAAGGGGCGGCTGGGCGTGTTGATCTTTGATGAGACCGGTACGGTGCTGAGCAAGACTGTGCTTGAGGCTGGCGGCGACTGTGTTGGCGTGGACCTGCCAACCGGTGTGTTCCACGGCTTGGTGGTGCTGGAAGCTGACAGCCTGATGTTCGAATGCAAGGCCGGCCCTTACCGTCCGGTCGGCGAGGGTGAGTTGGCCCATTGGGCGCCGCGTGAAGGCGAGCCTGGTGTTGCCGAGTATCAGGCCTGGATGCACGCGCAGTTCGATTGATAATATTTGTAGCCGCTGGCGAAGGCTGCGTCCGGCTGCGCAGCCGTCGTAGGCCGTAAGCGCTGAGCCCGCGGTGCTGCTGAAATAGCCCATTGTCTGTTTCACGACTGCTTCGCAGCCGGACGCAGCCGTCGGCAGCTGCTACAGTGCTCGGCCCCGATTCCGGAGCCTGTCATGAGTCTTTTGATCCGCAGCTGTGCTGCCCTGTTGCTGACCCTCAGCCTGCCCCTGGCTGCCGCGCCGGCGCCGATGCACGGGCAGTTCCTGCCGCCGGATGACCTGACCCTGCGTGACGCCGAGCCTGAGCAGCAACAACTGTTGCAAGTCACCGAATATTCAGTGGTGGTCGGCAGTCAGCGCCAGTCCAACCAGCAGCCCATTCCTGTCACCTCGCCGTTGCTGGTCCGCCTCAAGGGTAAGTCCTTGAACAAAGGCGCGACGATCAATCAGGTGCTGGTCAATTTCGATGGCGAAAGCAAAAGCCTGAAAAAACCGGTCTACGACGACAAATCCAAAACCCTCACCCTCTATTACCCGTTGGCGCAATACCGGGTCGTGATCGACTTGTTGCGCAATGACACGGTGTATTGCCAGTTTCTCAGCTACGCCAACGGCCACATTTGGGCCGACTTGCACACTGGCGCTGTTCGTCCGCGTTGAGCCCGGCGCCCGCGCAGGGGTAAACTGCCCGCCCGTGAAATGTCTGCGAGCTGGAGTCGGCAATGCGTAAAGATAAGAAACAAGTGATTGGTGACGAGATCGGCGATGAGCAGATCAAGTTGTTCCTCGATTTCGAGCCGGTCGACGCGACTTCTCCGTCCCTGCACAAACTGATCAAGGCCTACCGCGGTCTGCGCATCGACGACTTCGAGCGTTTCCTGACGTTCTTCGTCGAGGCCGGTTTTGACGTGAACGGCAAGGACGAGCACGGCAATGACTTCGTTGCCCTGATCCAGGATCAACGCAATGCGCCGGAATACATCGAGCTGATCGAAAAGGCTCGCGGCTAAGATCAAAAGATCGTAGCGAGGCTGCAATTTTTCTGATGGCACAAAAAAACGCCCCGCCCTCAATGAGGACGGGGCGTTTTTTATGCGGCCGAATCAAGCGTAGCTTTCGGTCTCGCTGCTGGCTTCAACCAGTTCCAGGGCAACGTTGTTCTGCGAGTTTATCTTGCGATACAGCGCAGCGTCGGTTTCCAGGACTTTCTCGCGAGCCGGGAAGATTTCCGCCAGTTTGGCAGCCCACTCGCCTTTGGCCTGGCCCGGGAAGCACTTCTCGATCAGTTCCAGCATGATCGAAACGGTCACCGAAGCACCTGGCGAAGCGCCGAGCAGGGCGGCCAGGGAGCCGTCCTTGGCCGCAACCAGTTCGGTACCGAACTGCAGAATGCCGCCTTTCTTCGGGTCTTTCTTGATGATCTGCACCCGTTGGCCGGCCACTTCCAGGCGCCAGTCTTCGGCTTTCGCCTCCGGGTAGAAGCGGCGCAGGGATTCCAGGCGCTGCTCCATCGATTGCATCACTTCGCTGACCAGGTACTTGGTCAGATCCATGTTGTTTTTCGCCACGGCCAGCATCGGGCCGATGTTGCCGGCGCGAACCGACATCGGCAGGTCCATGAAGGAGCCGTGCTTGAGGAACTTGGTGGTGAAGCCGGCGTAGGGTCCGAACAGCAGGGACTTCTTGCCCTCGACCACACGGGTGTCCAGGTGCGGCACGGACATCGGTGGCGAACCTACGGCAGCCTGGCTGTACACCTTGGCCTGGTGATGCTTGACCACTTCCGGGTTGTCGCAACGCAGCCACTGGCCGCTGATCGGGAAACCGCCGAAGCCTTTGCTCTCTTCGATGCCCGAAGCTTGCAGCAACGGCAATGCCGCGCCGCCAGCGCCGAGGAAGACGAATTTGGCGTCGACTTCGCGGGTGCTGCCGCTGTTGACGTCCTTGATGCTGACGGTCCAGCCGCCGTTGTTACGCTTCAGGCCGGTCACGCGCTTGCAGTACTTGACCTGGGCATCGGGTGCGCTGGTCAGGTGCTTGAGCAGTTGATTGGTCAGCGCGCCGAAGTTGACGTCGGTGCCATTGATCACGCGGGTGGCGGCGACAACTTCGTCGGCCGGACGGCCCGGCATCATCAGCGGCATCCACTCGGCCATGGTGGCCTTGTCTTCGGTGTATTCCATGTCCGAGAAGGCGTGGTGCTTGCTCAGTACCTTGAAGCGTTCCTTGAGGAAGGACACGCCGCTGTCGTTCTGCACGAAGCTCAGGTGTGGCACCGGGCTGATGAACGATTTGCACGAGCCGAACGTGCCTTTCTTGGTCAGGTACGACCAGAACTGCTTCGACACCTCGAACTGGGTGTTGATGTGCACGGCTTTCTTGATGTCGACGGTGCCATCGGCAGCCTGCGGCGTGTAGTTCAGCTCGCACAGGCCGGCGTGACCGGTACCGGCGTTGTTCCACGGGTTGGAACTCTCCGCAGCACCGGAATCCATCAGCTCGACGACTTCCAGCTTGATCGCGGGGTCGAGCTCTTTGAGCAGTACTGCAAGGGTGGCACTCATGATGCCCGCCCCAACCAGTACTACGTCGACTGCTTCGTTATGCGCCATTTAACGCGTCTCCAAAATCTGCAGCACCAAATTGACGGCATGGCTGCCAGGCGTTTCGGGGCGTGTCTGTGTTGCCCCTGGTAACCATGGCAGGATCGCCATGTCCGAATCTTCGCAATTTTTCGCAACTTCGACGGACGCTACCTGCCGGGTCTAATCAGAGCCCCATGAACTCATTTCAACGAGCGGCTGGCAATTCGAC
The DNA here is from genome assembly GCF_048565165.1 of Pseudomonas sp. NFX224. Lineage (NCBI taxonomy): Bacteria > Pseudomonadati > Pseudomonadota > Gammaproteobacteria > Pseudomonadales > Pseudomonadaceae > Pseudomonas > Pseudomonas sp. NFX224. The sequence goes on from NZ_CP183416.1 coordinate 4,049,707, forward strand.
TTATGGTCGATACATCCGTTTGTGCAACCAAATCCGTAGCGGACAGGCTTCAGGCTCCGGTATTCGAGGCGTACCCGGTCCTGTGTCGTTGGGCTGTTCTAGACGCTAATGGTGCATGTTCAGACGCAAAACTATTCATTTGCTCGCCACACTCTTGTGAAGTTGTGAAAACCCGTTTTTTTCACGCTCTTTTGAAGACGTGAACCTCAAAAAAGGGCTGCCTCTGCCTGGCACCGTGCCCGAATGCTTTGCCGCCAGGGAATTCATGGCAGGCAAAACGGGCAAACAGCTCAGTGACCGAGCGTAATGACAGCTCTGCAGATTCGCGAAAAGTGGAGGTTTTGCTTGAGGAACAGCAAGTGCGCCAGCTTCACTCGATCTGTGTGGGCGGCTCTCTGTGGGCGGTGCGGGGTGTCAATGCCAGGGCATTGACGGTGCTGCGAGGCCCGATCAGGAGACGTCCTTATAATCGGGGGGAGATTGTATCTAAGAAACGCAGGGAATTGGTCGTGTTTTATGACTTTTGTTAGGCGTTCGGTCAGGTGGTCAGCAGTTGCTGCATCCGCGAGCGTCGCTGGCGCGCAATCACGCGGGCGCTGGCGGGCAGGGGTTTGTGCAGCCAGTTGAGGCGGATTTCCTCGATTTCGACCCAGCCATCACCCATGGGCTGCAGGCTGCACTGTTTGAATGCCTGGCAATGGCCGTTGCGGTCGAGCAGGGCGAAGCAGCGGTGCTGCGGGCGTGCTTCGAACAACGAAACGAGAAAACGCATGGCGAGATACCTTTTGGGTGATTGCCGACAACGTTCGCAGCAACTCGTGACGTGCAAGTGAATGCCAAGTGAAAAATGTGTGACAGGAACCGCGTTCCCGAGGGTTTGTCAGAGATTTCAGTAATCGTTGCATGACCCTAGTTAGCCGCAGTGGCCCACCGCTATACTGCCGCCCTGTTTGTGCCTGATTCTGGAGAGAAGAGCATGTTGCAACGCCTGTTGTTCGGTTTGATCACTGTGACCAGCTTGACGCTGGTTGGCTGCGCCCACAGCCCGCAACAACTGAACCCGGAACCCAAGCTGACGGCGCAACTGGCCCCGGTTGGCCACGGTCAGCCTGTCGTGGTACGTGTGGTGGACGGACGTCCGTCGCCAACCCTGGGCACCCGTGGCGGTCTGTACCCGGAAACCAGCGCGATTACCGTACAAGGCGCGCAGATCCTGCCGAAGTTGCAGGCTCAGGCCGAAGCCGCTGTGCGCCTGCTGGGTTTCACCCCGACCGCCAATGCGGCGAACGCACCGCAAATCACCGTGACGCTGGCCGAGCTGAAGTATCAGTCACCTAAAGAAGGCATGTACGTGACTGAGGCCACCATCGGCGCGACCTTCCGCTCCGATGTGCAGAACGCCAACCGCCGTTACAGCGGTCGTTACGGCGCGTCCCTGGACCAGCGCTTCGGCATGGCGCCGAACCAGGAAACCAACACCAAACTGGTCAGCGACGTGTTGAGTGATGCGTTGACTCGCCTGTTCAAGGACCCGACTGTAGGTCAGGTCCTGGGCGAATAACGCGAGCCCACTGCAGGAGCGAGCTTGCTCGCTCCTGCAGTGGGCGTTGGTGTCAGGCTGCTTGCGAGTAAAAATCCAGCACACTCACGCCCGTCAGTAAATCCGCCTCTGGTAAATCCGCGTGTTGATGACCGCCCAGTGCGCAATACACCAGCCAGTGACGGTCCTGGACATTGAAGGCGAGGCTGCCGACGAGGGTTTGTTGTTCGTCGTTGTGAGCGATGAGGTAGAGGCGATCCTGGTTTTCGGCGTGGAGCATGACGCAGTCCGTGTCGGTTTCGAGGCGCGCATGGTCGCCGATGCAGATGACGAAGCCGTGACGCAGGACAGCCATTGGTCATTTGCCGGGTAATTTGTCGCAAAGGGGAGTGCAGGCACCAAGGCTTTCGGTAGAATCCGCGCCGCGGTCGTCGGTCTGGCGCCTGCCACACCGGTTTTGTTTGAGGTTCGTGATGTCGCTGCATTTGATGACGCTGTTTACCGCCCATCCCGCCAAATTGATCAACCTGCTGGCCTTGCTCTTCGCCTTTCCGGGCGGCTGGCTGCTGCACGCGACCCGTCGCCGCGAGCAGCGCGCGATGGCCAGTTTGCAAGCGCAGCGCGAGAGTCGCTCCAGCGAAGAGCCGACGCTGGACTGGGCCACACTGCGCATGAACCGGTTTTTCTACAGCTTCGGCTTCGCCTGCATGGCGCTGGCGCTGCTGGTGTCGTGGATCAGCACGCAGGTTTAGATCCAATAAGAACGGCGCCCGAAGGCGCCGTTCTTGTCTCCAGCCAAAATCGCCTACAGCGGCAGCCCGGATTTCACTCGGTACTGATTACGCACCGGTGTCGCGTATTGCAGAACCAGGAACGGGCGATGTTCCTCGGGGCAGGCGTCCAGCCGTTGCTGCCATTGTTCCTGAGCCTTGGCCAATTCGTCGGCCGGGAATATCTCTGCGGCTTTTGGCACCGTCAACTGCGGATCGGCATCCTTCCAATGCGCGTAAGCCAGGTAGTGCACCGGGAACAAGCGGTAACCGCCCAGAATCTGCTTGTCCATCTCGACCGCCAATTGCTTGGTGTCTTCGAACAGCTCGGTGATTGGCGCGGCAAAGTTCACATGCACCCGGCCTTTGTAACCGGTGATGCCTTTGGCGATGCTCACGTCATCCTCGCCCGGTGCCTTGGTGTAGCTGCCGGTGGTGGCGCGGATGTAGAGTTCGCGGGCCTTGGCCTGATCGCACGGGTCGTATTCATAGCTGATCGACACAGGCGTGAGGTTCAGCGAGCGGATGACCTCGCCGAACGGCTCGTCCTTGCGGCTCATGTGGAACATCTTGAGGATCGCCGATTCGGTACGGTCGTCACCGTCCTTGGCGCGGCCTTCGGCCTGGGCGATCCAGATCGAGGCGCAATCGTTGCGGATCGAATGGTTGATGTACGCCGACAGCAGTTGATACGCCGCCATTTTCTCGCGACGCCCGGTGATCGAGCGGTGCACGATGAAGCTCTTGTTCAGGCGCATCAGGTCGCTGACGAAGGGCTTTTGCAGCAGATTGTCACCGATGGCGATGCGCGGGGTCGGCAGGCCGGCGTGGTATACGGCGTAGTTGACGAAGGCCGGGTCCATCACGATGTCGCGGTGGTTGGCGATGAACAGATAGGCACTGCCTGACTTGAACTGTTCCACGCCGGTGTAAGTGACACCGTCCGTGGCGCGTTCAATGGTGTGGTCGACGTAATGCTCGACTTTGTCCTGCAAAGTGGCCACCGACGTGATACCGGCGAACTCACGGCGCAGCCGATGAGCTATAAGGGGTTTTAGCGCCCAGCCTAATGCGCCGGCAAAACGCGGAAAGCGGAAGTGGGTGAGGATATCTAGAAACGCCTTGTCGCCGAGCAGTCGGTCCAGCACCGCTGGGACTTCGCTGTCGTCGTAAGGTCGGATGGCATCGAATTCGCCCATCATGCTCTCTTGTTAGAAACGGCTAGGGTAAGTAAAGGTTCTGATCGAAAACCGACGGGGTACGGTCTGAAAAAGTAGTCAGACAAAAATAGCCCTGCAAATAGACCGGCGATTATACGCACAAGTCACCTGGGAGACCGCGATGCTGGAAAGCGCAGTTTACGAATGTCCGTATTGTGGTGAGGAAGTCGAGACCACGCTGGACCTGTCCGGTGGGGATCAGACCTATATTGAGGACTGTCAGGTGTGCTGCAGGCCGATAACGTTTGTGTTGCAGGTTCACGAAGACGAATGGCACCTCGAAGTGTTCAGTGAAAACGAATGAGGGGCGCATATGCAGCGCATCTATGAACCGGAAAACCTGATGGAAGGCGAGTTGCTGCAAGGCATGCTCGCCAGCGAGGGCATCGAGGCGCATCTGGTAGGGCGTGATCTGGTGGGCGCCTCCGGTGAACTGCCGATCTTCGGTCTACTGGGGTTGGCAGTGGATAACGACAAGGCCGAATACGCCCGCGAGCTGATCAGTGCGTACAATGCCGCGCTGCCGCTGTCCGGCGATGAACCGGAGAGTTTTCCCGGCACGCTGGTCTGTTAGGCTGGCGTTCGTTTGATCAAGAGTTGTGCTGCCCCATGTGTGGACGTTATGCCCTGTTTCGCTGGAACCGCGACTTCGCGGCCTTGCCCGGTTTTCCCGCCGATCAGCAGGCGCAGTGGAACATTTCCCCCAATGATTCGGTGTTGATGCTGCGAGCCGGCGCGGACGGTCAGCGTGAGCTCGCCCGTGCCCGCTGGGGCCTGACGCCGCCATGGCTGACCGATCTGTCCCGTACGCCGGCGCATGCCCGCGCCGAAACGGTGGCCGAGCAACCGATGTTCCGCCAAGCCCTGCGCGAACGTCGTTGCCTTTTGCCCGCCAACGGTTTCTATGAATGGCGCGGCACCACACGCAAGCGGCCATTCTGGCTGACGCCGGGGGAGGGCTCGTCACTGTTTTTTGCGGCGATCTGGGAAGCGTATCCGGTGCAGGAGCAGGTGTGGTTGAGTACGGCGGTGATCACTCAGCCAGCGGCGAGTCAGCGCAGGCCGTTGATTCTGGATGAGGCGGGGCAGGCGGCGTGGCTCGATCCCGAGACGCCGCTGCATGTCTTGCAAGGGTTGCTGGCCAGTGAGCCTGCCGCGTTGCGCGAAAGGGTACTGGCCAACATGGTCAATGATCCGAAGCTCAATGGGCCGGAGTGTCTTACGCCGGGTTGAGTGGTGCGATCTTTTGACGTTCTGTTAGACCTTGAACTGATTGATCAACCGCCGCTGCTGCTCGGCCAGCTTGGTCAAGTCCGCACTGGCCGCGCTCGATTCATCCGCGCCACCCGCCACTTCATTGGCTACTTGTCCGATGTTGATCACGTTGCGATTGATGTCGTCCGCCACCGCACTTTGTTCCTCGGCGGCGCTGGCGATCTGGGTGTTCATGTCGTTGATCACCGACACCGCTTGCGTGATGGTTTCCAGGGCTTCGGCCGCTTTGGCCGCGTGCTGCACGCTTTCGTCGGTGCGGTTCTGGCTGTCTTCCATCACCCGCACCACATCCCGTGTGCCCTGTTGCAGCTGTTGAATCATGGTCTGGATTTCTTCGGTGGCTTTCTGGGTTTTCTGCGCCAGATTACGCACCTCGTCGGCCACCACGGCAAAGCCGCGACCCTGCTCACCGGCACGGGCCGCTTCGATGGCCGCGTTCAGGGCCAGCAGGTTGGTCTGTTCGGCGATCCCGCGAATGGCGGTGAGGATCGCGTTGATGTTTTCGCTGTCCTTGGCCAGGGTTTGCACCACACCGACCGCCCGGCCGATTTCCACGGCGAGGGCGCCGATGGCGTTGGACGTGTCGCGCACGATCGCCATGCCCTGGCTGGCAGCCTGATCCGCATGACTGGCGGCTTGCGCGGCTTGAGTGGCGTTGCGCGCCACGTCCTGAGCGGTCGCGGTCATTTCATGCACCGCGGTGGCGACCTGATCGATCTCGGCCATTTGCTTGTGCACGCCGGTGTTGGTGCGGATGGCGATGTCGGCGGTGTGTTCCGAGGAATCGCTGACGCTCTGCACCGAGGTCACCACTTGGGTGATCATCACCTGCAACTTGGCTAGGAACGTATTGAAGCCTTTGGCGATTGAACCGAGTTCGTCGGCGCGGTCACTGGTCAGGCGGCGGGTCAGGTCGCCTTCGCCCTGCGCAATGTCATCGAGCATGGCAACCATCTGCTTGAGTGGACGGGCGATGCCGTGGCCCACCAGCCAGATCACCAGCAAGCCGATACCGGCAATCACCAGTCCGACCATCGCCATGCCGAAGGTGTCGGATTTGCGCTGTGCGTTCAGGTCAGCCTGAAGTGTTTGCAGGTCGGCCATCACCGCGTTCAGCGGCAATTGCAGCATCAAGGTCCAGCGCGCATCGGTCTGGCCGATGCCGAACGGCAGGTACAACTCGATCCGGCCCTGGGCCTTGTCCACGGTGTAAGTGACTTCGCCGCGCTTGAGATTGGCCATGTTGGCGATCTGCTTGCTGTCGAGGATGTCGCTGACCTTCTCGCCGAATTTGCTCGGGTCCTTGGTGTAGGCAACGATCCGGCCATTGCCGCCGATCAGGGTCATTTCCCCTGCGCCGCTGTAGAGCTTCTGGTTGGCGCCCAGGAGCATTTCCTGGATGAAGTTCACCGACAGGTCGGCACCGACGATGCCCTGGAAGGCGCCGTTGAGCATGATCGGTTCAATAAAGGAGGCGAGCATGACGATTTTGTCGCCGACCTTGTAGGGCGCCGGGTCGATCACGCAGGACTTCCTGGTTTCTTTCGAGCACAGGTAGTACTCGCTGGCGCGCACGCCAGTGGACAGGGTTTTCTGGTCATCGACGTCCACCAGTTTGTCCAGGCCCAGGCTGCCGTCTTCGTTGCGGAACCACCACGGCAGAAAGCGACCGTTGCTGGCGTCGATGCCTACAACCTGGGTGCCGACGTAGGCCGCATCGTTGTGATCCAGTGCGTCTTTTTCCCAACCGATGTAGGTACCGAGGATTTTCGGGTTCTTGGCCACGTTTTCCTTGATCAGCCCGATCAATTGTTCACGGCTGAGGCTCAGCGCAGGTTTGCCATCAGCGCCCGGTGTGCCGATCAGTGCGTTGACCCGCACCAGGCCGCCGGCAATCAGCAGCGGCGCTTCGAGCTCACGCTGGATCTGGCTAACCTGGGTTTGCGCCAGCGAGGTCAGGCGCTGTTCGATGACTTGCTCGAATTGCGCCTGGGTCCGCTCCTGGACCATATCTTGCGTCCGGGCACCGGAAAACAGCGCGTAAACGACCAGGGCCGCCACCACGCTCAGAACGATGGCGCCGGCCAGGGCCGCCACGGAAAACTGGATCGACTTGAATTTCATGAGTGCTCCGCACGCAATAGGACGTCTGCGGAGGTGTATCGGCAGGGGGCTGAGCGGGCATGAGCGCGCATCGGTGAAATGACTGTATTGGAGAACTCGATGTCGCAAATGAATCATTGCCGGCGGGCTGGCCGCTGTGGCTTGCGCGGGTTTGTGAATTTTTTCCTGCGGCGAAGAGAGCTTTGTCCGAAATGTGCGTCATATATCCCGTTGTATCTGGCGTCGATACATTTCCACGCCTAGGATACGGTCATGTTTTCAGGGAGCTTTTTGATGAACAAGACATTGGTTTCGTGTGCGCTGGGCACAGCTCTGCTGCTCGCCGGTTGCCAGTCTGTCAACACCACTAGCGGTGGCGCTGTGGGTGTTGAGCGTAAGCAGTACATGTTCAGCATGTTGTCCTCGCAAGAGGTCGACCAGATGTACGCCCAGTCTTATCAAAAGACCGTCGGCGAAGCATCCAGCAAAGGTGTGCTGGACAAGACCAGTAGCGATGCCAAGCGCGTGCAGGCGATTGCCGACCGGCTGATTGCCCAGGCGCCGAACTTTCGTCCGGATGCGGCCCAGTGGAAGTGGGAAGTCAATCTGATCAAGAGCGACGAGCTCAATGCCAACTGTGGCCCTGGCGGCAAGATCATTTTCTACACCGGGCTGATCGACAGCCTGCAACTGACCGACGATGAAATCGCTGCGGTCATGGGTCATGAAATCGCCCACGCCTTGCGTGAGCACGGTCGTGAAGCGATGTCCAAGGCGTACGGCATGGAAATGGCGAAGCAGGGCGCGGGTGCGTTGTTCGGGTTGGGGCAGGACACACTGGCGCTGGCCGATACCGTGGCCAACTACGGCATGACCTTGCCCAACAGCCGCGCCAATGAAAACGAAGCGGACCTGATTGGCCTGGAGCTGGCCGCCCGTGCCGGTTACAACCCGAATGCCGCGATCACCCTGTGGAACAAGATGACCAAAGCTTCGGAAGGTTCGCCGCCGGAGTTCATGAGCACTCACCCGGCTTCGACCAGCCGGATTGCGGCGTTGCAGGCAGCGATTCCTAAAGTGATGCCGTTATACGAGCAGGCCAGGAAGTCCTGATCGTCATGCGGTGAGGCTGCGGCCTCATCGCGAGCCGGCTCGCTCCTGCATTGGAACGCGTCGCTCCTGTGGGAGCGAGCCTGCTCGCGATAAACGATGACGCGGTCTACCGACCTGCACCGTCAAACCCAGCCACTGCTCTGCATCGCCTTGTACACCGCAACAATCGCCAGAATGAAGAACGCCGACGCCGCCAGGCGCCGAATCAGCGTCAACGGCAATTTGTCCGCCGCAAAGTTACCCGCCAGAACCACCGGCACGTTGGCGATCAACATCCCGACGGTGGTGCCGATGATCACCAGCCACAATTCCGGATATTGCGCGGCGAGCATCACGGTCGCGATTTGCGTCTTGTCGCCGATTTCCGCGAGGAAGAACGCGATCAGCGTGGTCAGAAACGGCCCGAACTTTCGGGCGGTGCTGGCTTCGTCGTCGTCCATCTTGTCCGGCACCAGGGTCCACAACGCGGTCGCTGCGAAGCTCGCCGCGAGGATCCAGTGCAGCAACGTATCCGAGAAGAAGCCCCCGACCCAGGCACCCACCGCACCGGCCGCCGCGTGGTTGGCCAGGGTCGCGGCAACGATGCCGGCGATGATCGGCCACGGTTTGCGGAAGCGGGCAGCGAGAATGAGTGCGAGCAGTTGCGTCTTGTCGCCGATTTCGGCCAAGGCAACGATTGCGGTGGGTACGAGTAATGAATCCAGCATCAGGGGTTTTCCTAAGGGGCGGGTCGACACGGCTATGACACGTACAGCCTTCCCGCCCCGGGTAAGGTGTTCGTGTCATAGGTCTTGTCAAACCCTGCGATCCGTCTGATGCGGACGCTTGGGTCGCATACGCCATGGTCTGAGGACCAAGTATGTTGACGTATGCCGGACGAGCATGGCGCTCGTGGGAGACTACTCCCCTAGGACGGAGCGGATTCTGCCTAGGCAAAATCCATTCGGCAAGAACAAATTTTCAGCCGCGTTTGGCTCGGTAGATTCGGAAACCCTGTCCTTCGGCCTTGATGGCGCACACGCCCAGATGCTCCTCGATCAGTGGTTGATACTTCAGGAAGCTGTTGGCAACCAAACGCAGTTCGCCACCGTTTTTCAGATGTTTGGCTGCTTTTCGCAGCAAGTTCTCCGTAGCGTAATAATCGGTGTGCACGCCGACATGGAAGGGCGGGTTGCTTAAAATCGCACTCAAACCCATCGGTGCAGCGTCGATGCCGTCGCCGGTCATCACGTCAGCTTCCAGACCGTTGGCAGCGAGGGTCAAGCGACTGCTGGCGGCGGCAAACGCGTCGACGTCGAGCAAAGTCACCTGATTGTGCGGATAACGACGTTTTACCGCCGCGCCCAACACACCCGCGCCGCAACCGAAGTCCAGCAAATGGCCGCTTGGCAATTTGTCCAGATGCTCCAGCAACAGCGCACTGCCGCGATCCAGTCGGCCATGGCTGAAAACACCCGGCAGGCTGATGACTTTGAGCGGACCTTCAGCCAGCGGCAGTTCGTATTCCCGGGCCAGGCTTTCCAGCGATTTGGCGGTGGGGGCGTTGACCACGGTGACTTGCCAGAGCTGGCAATGACGTGCGCTGTCGAGCTTGCGCGGCTTGCCGAAGGGCATCAGTTGTTTGGCCGCGCCTTCGATGCCACTCTTTTTCTCGCCCACCAGAAACACCTCGCGACCTTCCAGGCGCGAGGCCACGGCATTGAGGATGTAATCGGTCAGATCCTTGGACTTGGGCAAAAACACCACGGCCGCATCGAAAGCCTGTTCGGGCACATTTACGCCAAAATGGCTGCGCTCGGCAAAGCGGGCGTCCAGCGCGGCTTGGTCACCGGCATGCCAGCACCAGCCGTGCGCGGCGGGCAGGCGGCCGAGCAAATCGTCGGCGGGCAAACCGGCCAGCAATACCGAACCCTGGAATAATTCAGCCTGACGAAGCAGTACTTCACTGCGCGGATCCATAACTGCTCCTGTGGAAAAAAGTGCCGCAGTTTATCAACTGACGACCCGCAGTGCCTTACCGCTGAAGTATCCGAGGGCATTTTCGGTCACTTGCCCCACGATGCGCTGGCGCGCCTCGCGACTGCCCCAGGCATTGTGCGGGGTGACGATCAGGCGCGGGATGTCATTGGCCAGCAATGGGTTGCCATTGATTGGCGGTTCGACGCTCAGCACGTCAGTGGCAGCGCCGCCGAGGTGGCCGTTGCGCAAGGCATCGGCCAGCGCTTGCTCATCGATCAAGCCACCACGAGCCGTGTTGACCACGAACGCGCCGGGTTTCATCGAGGCCAGTTCGCGGGCACCGATGAAGTGACGGGTGTGTTCATTGAGCGGGCAGTGCAGGGTCAGTGCATCGATTTGCGGCAGCAATTCGTCCAGCGGCAAACGGTCCGGCCGGGCCGGGCGCCCCGGAATCTGCCCCAGCAATACACGCATGCCGAAAGCGTCGGCGAGTCGCGCGACCGCGCCGCCCAGTTCGCCATGACCGAGCAGGCCGAGGGTTTTGCCTTCCAGTTCAACGATCGGGTAATCCAGCAGGCAGAACTGCCTGGCCTGCTGCCAGCGACCTTCGCCGACGGCTTTCTGATAATCGGCCAGGCGCGTCGCCAGGTTGAGAAGCAGCATGATCGTGTGTTGCGCCACGGATGGCGTGCCGTAACCCTGACAGTTGCACACGGTAATCCCGTGGGCGCGGGCGGCTGCGAGGTCGACGTTGTTGGTGCCGGTGGCGGTGATCAGGATCAGTTTCAGCTCGGGGCTGGCCGCCATCGCAGCGGCATCGATCAGGATTTTGTTGCTGATGGCGACAGTCGCGCCCTTGAGATGGTCGATCACCTGATCCGGCAAGGTCTGGGCATACAGTTGCAGTTCGCTGAAGCAGTCGCGAAGCGGGCTGAGGTCGAGATCGCCCAGGTCCAGGGATGGGTGGTCGAGGAAAACGGCGCGGCGAATGTTCGTCATCAACTGTACCTTTTGTGCAATGAACTGAAGGCGTAATCTGCCGAGCCTACCAGATGAAATAAATAGTTACGCTTGGCCTAAAGGAGCCCCCATGTACTGGACCGAGTTCTTGACCGTTGCCCTGATCCACCTGCTGGCCGTCGCCAGCCCCGGCCCGGACTTCGCCGTGGTGGTGCGTGAAAGCGTAACGCATGGTCGTCGCGCGGGCACCTGGACGGCGCTGGGCGTCGGTACGGCGATTTTTCTGCACGTGGGGTATTCGCTGCTAGGTATCGGCCTGATCGTGTCCCAGTCGATCGTACTGTTCAACGCCTTGAAGTGGGCCGCCGCTGCTTACCTGCTGTACATCGGCTTCAAGGCGCTGCGGGCGCAACCGGCCAAAGCGGTGACCGATGATCTGCACAAGGAAGCCGGCGAGCGCACCGCGCGTGGCGCCTTCACTTCCGGTTTTGTGACTAACGGTCTTAACCCGAAAGCCACACTGTTCTTCCTGTCGCTGTTCACCGTGGTGATCAATCCGCACACGCCGCTGGCGGTGCAGGCCGGTTACGGGGTTTACCTGGCGGTGGCCACGGCGATCTGGTTCTGCCTGGTGGCCATGCTGTTCAGCCAGCAGCGCGTGCGCGCCGGCTTTGCCCGTATGGGGCACTGGTTCGACCGAACCATGGGCGCGGTGTTGATTGCGATTGGCGTGAAGCTCGCGTTTACTGAGATGCACTGACCGTAAAGGTCAATGATGACCCGCAAATGCTGGCGCAACGCTAGCATTTGTGCGGCTCTGCAAATCATTCCTTTGGCTGATTTGGCTGGCGAACAAGGGCACTACAGTGCGTACTTAACAGCCACGACCGTGCAGTCAGAAAAGGGATTCTTATGTTGCAGACACGCGTTATTCCTCCAGCCGAAGGCGCTTACCAGTATCCGCTGCTGATCAAACGGCTGCTCATGTCCGGCGCGCGTTATGAGAAAACCCGCGAGATCGTTTACCGCGACCAGTTGCGCTACAGCTACCCGACCCTGATCGAACGGGTCGCACGGCTGGCCAACGTATTGACGGCCGCCGGGGTCAAACCCGGAGACACCGTGGCGGTTATGGATTGGGACAGCCATCGTTATCTAGAATGCATGTTCGCCATTCCGATGATTGGTGCGGTGATCCACACCATCAACGTGCGTTTGTCGCCGGAGCAGATCCTCTACACCATGAATCACGCCGAAGACCGCTACGTGCTGGTCAACAGCGAATTCGTGGGCCTGTACAACGCGATCGCCGGGCACCTGACCACGGTCGAGAAAACCCTGCTGCTGACCGACTTGCCAGAGAAAACCGCTGACCTGCCCAACCTCGTCGGCGAGTACGAGCAGTTGTTGGCGGCCGCAAGTCCGCAGTACGACTTCCAGGACTTCGACGAAAACTCGGTCGCGACCACGTTCTACACCACCGGCACCACCGGCAATCCCAAGGGCGTTTACTTCACCCATCGGCAACTGGTGCTGCACACCATGGGCGTGTCGACCATCATGGGGGCGATCGACAGTGTGCGCCTGCTGGGCACCAACGACGTGTACATGCCGATCACCCCGATGTTCCACGTCCACGCCTGGGGCCTGCCGTATGTGGCGACCATGCTCGGGCTCAAGCAGGTTTATCCCGGTCGCTACGACCCGGAATTCCTGGTGGAGCTATGGCGCAAGGAAAAGGTCACCTTTTCTCACTGCGTGCCGACCATCCTGCAAATGGTCCTCAACGCCAAGGCTGCGCAAACCACCGATTTCGGCGGCTGGAAAATCGTCATCGGCGGTAGTGCGCTCAATCGTGCGTTGTACGAAGCGGCCAAGGCCAGGGGTATTCAGTTGACCGCCGCTTACGGCATGTCGGAAACCGGGCCGCTGATATCGTGCGCGCACCTCAACGATGAACTGATGGCCGGCAGCGAAGACGAGCGCACCACTTATCGGATCAAGGCCGGCGTACCCGGGCCGTTGGTGGAGGCGGCAATCGTCGACACCGAGGGCAACTTCCTGCCCGCCGATGGCGAAACCCAGGGCGAACTGGTGTTGCGTGCGCCGTGGCTCACCGAGGGTTATTTCAACGAACCGCAGAAGGGGGCCGAGCTCTGGGCCGGGGGCTGGTTGCACACCGGTGACGTGGCGACCCTCGACAGCATGGGCGTGATCGATATCCGCGACCGGATCAAGGACGTGATCAAGACTGGCGGTGAATGGATCTCCTCCCTCGACCTCGAAGACCTGATCAGTCGTCATGTGGCGGTACGTGAAGTAGCAGTGGTGGGCATTGCCGATCCACAGTGGGGCGAGCGGCCGTTTGCCTTGCTGGTGCTTCGTGAAGGCCATGAGATCGGGGCGCGGGAACTCAAGGAACACCTCAAGCCATTCGTGGAGTTGGGGCACCTTAGCAAGTGGGCCATTCCGAGCCAGATCGCCCTTGTTACTGAAATTCCCAAGACCAGTGTCGGCAAGCTCGACAAGAAGAAAATTCGCGTCGACATCATCGAATGGCAGGCTACCAACAGCACCTTCCTGTCGACGCTTTAAGCCTCCTTTGGCGTGTCCGAAATGGCACGCCAGCCCCACCAAGCAAGCGCTTGGCTTGTCAAATCTGGATTTTCAGCCATTCTTGCCGTGCCGACGGGTGTCGGCTTGGCAAAGGACTGTTCCAGAGTGGCTGGCAGGCGCAAATCACACTTTAGAGGGATCAAGCACTACTACCTGCTGGCTATAGTCCGCTCAAGGATTTTTAAGAACGGAGCAAACGCACAAACCGGGGCGATGCAACTTTGGAATGACTTTGGGATGCCATGGCTCCCTGTTATCCAAGCGTTTTTAAAAGTGCTCAATGCCATAACAATAAAATGCACATGGAGTAGCGTCGATGACATCAGTAAACCAGTTCTGGCGCCGGGCAAAACTGCCTCTGGCCGTCAGCCTTGCCTCTACGCTCGCCGGGCCTGCATTCGGCGTCAGTTTCAACGTTGGTGAAATCGAAGGTCAGTTCGACTCGTCCCTGTCGATCGGTGCCAGTTGGTCAACTGAAAGCGCCAACAAGAACCTCATCGGCGTCAACAACGGTGGCAAAGGCCTGTCCCAGACTTCCGATGACGGTCACCTGAACTTCAAGAGCGGCGACACCTTCTCGAAAATCTTCAAGGGCATCCATGACCTTGAATTGAAGTACGGCGACACCGGTGTTTTCGTCCGTGGCAAATACTGGTATGACTTTGAACTCAAGGACGAAAGCCGTCCGTTCAAGGACATCAGCGACAACAACCGCAAGGAAGGCGCCAAGTCCTCCGGCGGGCAAATCCTCGACGCCTTCGTCTACCACAACTACGCCATTGCCGATCAGCCGGGTTCCGTGCGTCTGGGCAAGCAGGTAGTGAGCTGGGGTGAAAGTACCTTCATCGGCGGCGGCATCAACTCGATCAACCCGATCGACGTGTCCGCGTTCCGTCGTCCAGGTGCCGAGATCAAGGAAGGCCTGATCCCGGTCAACATGTTCTATGTGTCTCAGAGCCTCACCGACAACCTGTCGGCCGAAGCCTTCTACCAGATCGAATGGGACCAGACTGTCGTCGACAACTGCGGCACCTTCTTCTCCCAGCCCGACATCATTGCCGACGGTTGCGAAAATAACCTGCGCGTGCTGAACAAGCGTTCGACCATTCCGGCCGCGGCATTGCCTACGCTGACCCGACTGGGCGTCGACGTCGACAACGAAGGTGTGCTGGTACGCCGTGGTCCGGATCGCGATGCGCGCGACAGCGGCCAGTGGGGCGCGTCCTTCAAGTACATGTTCGACCCGCTGGACACCGAATTCGGTGCCTACTTCATGAACTACCACAGCCGCGCGCCGATCTTCAGTGCTACCGGTGCGCCAGCATCGACCTTTGCCGGTGTTGCCGCCTTGCCGGCGCAGTTGCGTGCTCTGGCGCCACTGATCGTCGCGGGTAACTCGAGCTACTTCGTCGAGTATCCGGAAGACATTCGCCTCTACGGCTTGAGCTTCTCCACCACCCTGCCTAGCGGTACGGCGTGGAGCGGTGAAGTCAGCTACCGTCCGAACGCACCGGTGCAGCTCAACTCCACCGACATTCTGTTCGCCGGCGTACGTCCATTGGGTGGCGCCTTGACCAATGCTTCGCTGCTCTCCGCCCCACCGGGTTCGGACCTGAACGGTTATCGCCGCAAGGAAGTGACCCAGTTCCAGACCACCCTGACGCACTTCTTCGACCAAGTCATGGGCGCCAGCCGTCTGACCCTGGTGGGTGAAGTGGGCGTAACCCACGTCGGCGGCCTGGAAAGCACCTCCGACGTTCGTTATGGCCGTGACCCGGTCTACGGTCCAGGCGAATTGCCGGCCACTGGCGGACAAAATACTTGCCAGGCGCTTAACGCCAGCACCATCGCCGGTGCCGGCCCTGGTACGCCGACCAACAACCTCAACCGTAATTGCAACGACGAAGGCTTCACCACCGCCACCTCCTGGGGCTACCGCGGTCGTGCCATCTGGGAATACAACGACGTGTTCGCCGGCGTGAACCTCAAGCCGAACGTGGCCTGGTCCCACGACGTTGAAGGCTATTCGCCTGGCCCTGGCGGCAACTTCGAGGAAGGTCGCAAAGCGGTCAGCCTGGGCGTCGATGCCGAGTACCAGAACACCTACACCGCGAGCCTGGCGTACACCAACTTCTTCGACGGCAAGTACACCACCGTGGATGATCGCGACTTCGTTGCGCTCAGCTTCGGCGTGAACTTCTAAGCACTGTATTTTCAGGACGAACGTAAATATGAAAATTACAAAGAGTCTGTTCCACGCCGGTGTTCTGGGGCTTTCGCTGCTGGCGACCAGTGTCATGGCGGCGGTCCCGGCGGCCGAAGCGGATAAGCTGGGTAAGAGCCTGACCCCGATGGGCGCTGAAATGGCGGGTAACGCCGATGGTTCGATCCCGGCCTGGAAACCACTGCCGAAGAACGCCGGCAGTGTCGACAGTAAAGGCTTCCTGTCGGATCCGTACCCTGGTGAAAAGCCACTGTTCACCATCACCGCGCAGAACGTCGATCAGTACAAGGAAAAGCTCGCGCCGGGTCAGTACGCGATGTTCAAGCGCTACCCGGAAACCTTCAAGATGCCGGTCTACCCGTCCCATCGCGGTGCCACCGTACCGGATGACGTGTTCGCCGCCATCAAGAAGAACGCCACCAACACCAAACTGGTGTCCGGCGGCAACGGTCTTGAAAACTTCGAATCCGCCATTCCGTTTCCGATTCCGAAAAGCGGCGTTGAAGTCATCTGGAACCACATCACCCGTTATCGTGGTGGTAGCGTGACTCGTCTGGTAACCCAGGCCGCGCCACAACCGAACGGCTCGTTCAGCCTGGTGTACTTCCAGGACCAGTTCGTATTCCGCGACAAGATGAAGGACTACGATCCGGCGAACCCGGGCAACATCCTGTTCTACTTCAAGCAGAAAGTGACCGCCCCGGCGCGTCTGGCCGGTGGTGTGCTGCTGGTGCACGAAACCCTCGACCAGGTAAAGGAACCGCGTTCGGCGTGGGTCTACAACGCCGGTCAGCGTCGTGTGCGTCGTGCACCTCAAGTGTCCTATGACGGCCCGGGTACCGCTGCCGATGGTCTGCGTACCTCCGACAACCTGGACATGTACAACGGTGCACCGGATCGTTACGACTGGAAGCTCGAAGGCAAGAAAGAGATGTACATCGCCTCCGACGCCTATAAGCTCGACGATCCGAAACTCAAGTACGCCGACATCATCAAGGCCGGTCACATCAACCAGGACCTGGCTCGCTACGAGCTGCGTCGTGTGTGGCATGTGGTTGCAACCCTGAAGGAAGGTCAGCGTCACATCTATGCCAAGCGTGACTTCTACATTGACGAAGACACCTGGCAAGCAGCGGTGATCGATCACTACGACGGTCGCGGTCAACTGTGGCGCGTTGCCGAGGCGCATGCCGAGAACTACTACGACAAACAAGTGCCGTGGTACGCCCTCGAAGCCCTGTATGACCTGCAATCGGGTCGATACCTGGCGCTGGGCATGAAAAACGAAGAGAAGTCGGCGTATGACTTCGGCTTCACTGCCACTACCAGCGACTTCACCCCGGCGGCGTTGCGTCAGGATGGTGTTCGCTAACGAGCACGGAACAGAGGCCGCATCCTCCAGAAACGCCCCGACTGGTTCGGGGCGTTTTTTGTTCGTAGACTTTTTGTAGCCATTTGTAGCAATAACCTTCATTCCCTCTTCGTTTACAGCTAGTCTGCGGACATCTGCAACGCCGCCACCCGCAATTCAAACAAGAGCCGGCCATGACTGATCTGTCCCCACCCCCAGGTCCTGCAAGCGTCGCTGTCGCCGCGCTGGACGGGCGTTTTTTCCGACCGCCATTGCCCGACGGCTATGTGCTGCGGCCGCGTCTCTGCGAGCGCCTGAGTGCCGGGCTCGGTGGTCGGTTGCTGTTGGTCAGCGCACCGGCGGGGTTCGGCAAAAGTTCATTGGCGGTGGAGTTCTGTCAGGCGCTGCCGGTCCATTGGCAAAACCTGTGGCTGGGGTTGAGTCCGCGGGACAGCGACCCGGGTCGATTCCTTGAGCGGTTGCTCCAAGGTCTTCAAGACTTTTATCCGCAACTGGGCAGGCAGTCCCTCGGTCTGCTGAAAATGCGTCAGCGGCATCAGCCGTTCGCCTTCGAAGAGTGGCTGGATGGCTTGCTCGACGAACTGGCTGTACACCTCTCGCCAGCGACGCCGCTGTTGCTCGTACTCGATGACTATCATCTGGCCCAGGGACCGGTTCTCGATCGGTGCCTGCAATTTTTCCTCAACCACCTTCCCGATGGTTTGCTGGTGATGGTCACCAGTCGCCAGCGTCCTGACTGGCATCTGGCGCGGCTGCGCCTGTCACGGCAATTGCTTGAGTTGAATGAGCAGGATTTGCGCCTGACCCACGATGAAGCCCTGAGCCTGCTCGATCGGCACAGCAGTTCCTTGCGCGGTGAAGCGCTGGAGAACCTGATCCAACGCAGTGAAGGCTGGGTAGCCGGTTTGCGTTTCTGGTTGCTGGCGGCGTCCGAAGCGGGTGCGCAAGGTGCATTGCCCCAGGCGCTTCACGGCGGGGAAGGGCTGATCCGCGATTATTTGCTGGAAGAGGTGATCGATTGCCTGCCCGCCGAAGTGCAGGCTTTCCTCTACGACACCGCGCCCCAGGAGCGTTTCTGCAGCGAGTTGTGCGACGCTGTTCGTGATGCCCATGACAGTGCGGAGATCCTGCGTTTTCTGGCCTCTCACCAAGTATTCCTGGTGCCGCTGGACGAACATGGTCACTGGTATCGCTACCATCATCTTTTTTCCGATCTGCTGCGCTCACGGCCCGGCGCCCAATCGATGGTCCCGGCCGCCAGCCTGCACCTGCGTGCCTGCCGTTGGTTTAACGCTCAGGGGTTGCTCGACGAAGCGGTGGAGCAGGCGTTGCGTGCCGGGCATCTGGACGTCGCGGCGAACCTGGTGCAGAACCTCTCCGAAGAGCAACTGTTGGCCGAACAGAATGTCGGCATGTTGCTGCGCTGGAAAATGGACTTGCCCGACAGCCTGCTGATCAGCACTCCACGGCTGATCGTGCTCTACAGCTGGGCGTTGGGGCTGGCAAGTCAACTGGACGCCGCCGAAGAACTGGCCAGTCATTTGAGCCGCTTCCTGCCGGCCCCTTCAGCCACTGCGCAAAAATCGATGCTGGCGCAATGGCTGGCCTTGAGCGGGATCATCGCTCGCGGTCGCGGCAATCGTGAACTCACGCTGCGCTATTGCACCGAAGCGCTCGAAAGCCTTCCGTGCAAGCGTTACGGCCAGCGGCTGATGTGTCTCTCGACGTTGTCCAATCTGGCCATAGCCGATGGTGATCTGGGGCGCGCGCGCGGGTTGAACCGCGACTCCCTGGAGTTGGCACAGCGGGTCGGCAACCCATTGTTTGAAGCGTTGGCCCACTACGATCGCGCCCGTGTGCTGCAAGCGCGTGGGGAAATCCTGCGCTCGCTCGCTGAAGTTCGCCAGGGACTGCAACGCTTGCAGGGGCTGTCACCGCAACGGCTGTATGCCGTACGCGCGCGGCTGACGTTGTACGAAGGTTTCCTGCTGGCGCTGCGTTTGCAACCGCAAGCGGCGCGGCTGAGTTTGCAGGCCGGCTTGAGTGAAGCGCGTGCCTGTCGTGACATCAGCGTGTTGATCGGGCACTGCGTGATTGCCCGGCTTGAAGGCAACAGCGGTGAGTTCGCCAAGGCCTTCGCCGAACTTGCCGAAGCCGAGCGGCTGATGCACATCTGGGACGTGCCACCGATCTACTATCTGGCGATGATCACCCTGGTCAAATGTGAACTCTGGCTGGCCCAGGGACGCATTGATCTGGCTGAAGCCTGGCTCGCGCGACTCGGTCAGACCTATAACGGCGAACACCCGGCAGCACCGCCGGAATTCCATCCGCAACTGCCGCTGCACATCGAACTGCAACAAGCCTTGCTGGAAGTCATCCAGGGACAGCCGATGCTGGCCGAGGGCCGTTTGAATGTGTTGCTCGAACAGGGCCAGCAATCCGGTCGACAGATGCTCAGCGCCATGGCACTGACGCAAAAGGTTTCGCTGTTACTCAATAGCGGACGCGAACCCGAAGCCCGCAAGGCGCTGGCCCAGGCAATGGACGCCGCTGGCGGGGGCGTACTGCAATCGTTTGAAGGATTGCTGGCAGCGCATCCGGACTGGTTGCGTGGCCAACTGCAACTCTGCGCGCCAACCAGCGTTTCACAGAGCCTTATCGATAAACTTCCCGCTGCGCCCACACGCCCGATCCAGGACGTCACACCTGCCGCCGAACAGCTCAGCACGCGGGAGTTGGCCGTTCTGCGACTGATTGCCCAAGGCTGTTCGAATCAGGAAATCAGTGACCAGTTGTTTATTTCCCTGCACACGGTCAAGACCCACGCCAGCCATATCAACAGCAAGTTGGGGGTCGAGCGGCGCACTCAGGCCGTCGCGCGGGCCAAGGAGCTGGGCGTACTGGGTTAAGGAATGTTTCACGTTACACATCGTTGCCAGTGGCCCGATACTGATTTGTGCGAACATTGCCTGTCCCCGTTTACCGAGCAGACCCCGATGCCCCAACACCCGGCCCTGATCCGCGAAACCTTCCCCGTCGGCCCTTTGCAGTGCAACTGCACGATCATTGGCGATCCGGTCACGAAAAAGGCCATCGTCGTCGACCCGGGTGGCAATCATGAGCTGATACTCGCTCGTCTCGACGCTCTAGGCCTGAAGGTGGTCAGCATCATCCACACCCACGCGCACCTCGATCACTTTCTGGCCTCCGGTCAGTTGAAGGAGAAAACCGGCGCCACTCTGCATCTGCACAAGGAAGATCAATTCCTCTGGGACAATCTGGAGATGCAGTGCCAGATGTTCGGAGTTCCCTACACGCCGGTGCCATCGCCGGATCGCTGGTTGGCCGATGATGAAGAACTGGCCTGCGGCTGCGGTGTGGCGCTGCACACGCCTGGCCATACGCCGGGGTCGATGAGCTTCTGGTTTGCCGAAGCCAGGCTGCTGATCGCTGGCGACACGTTGTTCAGGCGCGGGGTTGGGCGCACGGATTTGTGGGGAGGCGATCAAGCGACGATCGTGCGTTCGATCAAGCAACGCCTGTATACCCTCGATGAAGAGGCGACCGTCGTGGCCGGGCATGGTCCGGACACCCGTCTGGGCGATGAAATGCGCGAAAACCCGTTTGTTCGGGCCTGAATTGTAACGGGCGGAATTTTTGTCCCGCGAAGTAATCCAACGCCCGCAAAGGTTCGATGCTTACGTCCGTTGCACCACAGAATGAAAAAAGTAGGAGCTCTTCATGTTCACCACGCGTCGTTTGATGATTGTCGCTACCGCCGTGGCCGTATTGTCCGGCTGTGCCTCGCCAAACCCTTATGACAATCAGGGTCAGGCTGACAGCGGTTCCCAAGGCATGAGCAAGACTGCGAAGTACGGTGGCCTCGGAGCACTGGCCGGTGCGTTGGCCGGAGCCGCCATCGACCACAACAACCGTGGCAAGGGCGCGCTGATCGGCGCCGCCGTAGTGGGCGCTTCCGCTGCCGGTTACGGCTACTACGCCGACCAGCAAGAGAAAAAACTGCGGGCCAGCATGGCCAATACCGGTGTCGAAGTGCAGCGCCAGGGCGATCAGATCAAGCTGATCATGCCGGGCAACATCACGTTCGCCACCGATTCGGCGAACATTGCTTCGAGCTTCTACCAGCCGCTGAATAACCTGGCCGGTTCGCTGAAAGAGTTCAACCAGAACCAGATCGAGATCGTCGGCTACACCGACAGCACCGGCAGCCGTCAGCACAACATGGACCTGTCCCAGCGCCGCGCCCAAAGCGTTGCGACTTACCTGACTTCGCAAGGCGTGAGCGGTGCCAACCTGAGCGCCCGTGGCGCCGGCCCGGATAATCCGGTGGCCAGCAACGGCGACGTCAATGGCCGCGCGCAGAATCGCCGTGTAGAGGTCAACCTCAAGGCGATTCCGGGCCAGCAATATGGCGGCCAGCAACAGCCGGGCACTGTTCAGCAGTACCCTTGATCGTCTGACTGACCTCCAGGCGTAAAAAAGCCCCCTGACAATCACTTGTCCGGGGGCTTTTTACATCGCCTGAAACCTGATTACTTCTTCAGGCCATAATGCTCATCAAGCATGCCCGGGGCGTTCGGGGCTTTGGGTGCGTAGTCGCGTGGTGGTTCCTGATTGCGCGGCGGCGTCAGGCGTTCCCGTGGAGCCTGCGCCGCGTCGGCGTGCAGGGAGGCCAGCAAGCGTTGGCGGGTCTGCTCGTCCAGGGCCAGGCGGTTGGCACCCTCGGCGAGATGCTCCTGCACTTCCTGATAGCTCGCAGTCAGTTTCTTGACCAGTGTCGCAGTGCTGTTGAAGTGGGTCACCACTTCGTTCTGATAACTGTCGAAACGTTCCTGAATATCGTCCAGCTGACGTTGGGTACTGCTAGGCGCGGCATTCGGCGCCAGGCGAGCGATCAGGAAACCAATGGCGACACCCACAACCAGGGCAAGAGTCGGCAACAACCAAACTAAGA
The DNA here is from genome assembly GCF_048565165.1 of Pseudomonas sp. NFX224. NCBI lineage: Bacteria > Pseudomonadati > Pseudomonadota > Gammaproteobacteria > Pseudomonadales > Pseudomonadaceae > Pseudomonas > Pseudomonas sp. NFX224. The sequence continues at coordinate 4,071,837 of NZ_CP183416.1, forward strand.
GCGAGTGTTCCACGAGTCCTTCCTCTATAAACGGCTTTGCTTTACGTTAACGGCTCGAACCTGCGCTGTATACCGCGATTCGCTCGCAATAGACAGTTGCAGACAATTTGCTAGACGAGTCGACCCGATTCGAGGTCACGGAGTTCTTTCCTTGCTGATGCGTGAAACCCCTGTAGTGATTGATGGCCCGGTGGGTCAACTGGAAGCACTTTACCTGGACAACGAAGAGCCGCGTGGTCTGGCACTGATTTGCCATCCAAACCCGGTGCAGGGCGGCACCATGCTCAACAAAGTGGTCTCGACCCTGCAGCGCACCGCGCGCGATGCCGGTTTGATTACTCTGCGCTTCAACTATCGCGGCGTTGGCGCCAGCGAAGGTTCCCACGACATGGGCACCGGTGAAGTCGATGATGCCCAGGCGGTCGCCGCCTGGTTCCGGGAAAAACACCCGGATCTGCCGCTGACCTTGTTCGGTTTCTCTTTTGGCGGTTTTGTTGCAGCAAGTCTCGGCGGACGCCTGGAAGCGCAGGGCGAGCACCTCAAGCACCTGTTCATGGTGGCGCCGGCGGTGATGCGCCTGGGTGTTCAGGATCAACTGCCGCAGCACGGCGAACTGACACTGATCCAGCCGGAAACCGACGAAGTGATCGATCCACAGCTGGTTTACCAATGGTCCGACAAGCTCGAACGTCCCCATGAGCTGCTGAAAGTGGCAGAATGCGGACACTTTTTTCATGGCAAGCTGACCGATCTCAAGGATCTGATCCTGCCGCGCCTTTCGAATTGATTGCAGTCTGACAAGCGATTACCCATGACGACTCGTACCCGTATCCTCACCGGCATTACCACCACCGGCACGCCGCACCTGGGCAACTACGCCGGCGCCATCCGCCCGGCGATCCTGGCCAGCCGTGACAGCAATGCCGATTCGTTCTATTTCCTGGCGGATTACCACGCCCTGATCAAGTGCGATGACCCGCTGCGCATCCAGCGCTCGCGTCTGGAAATCGCCGCGACCTGGCTGGCCGGTGGTCTGGATGTGGATCGCGTGACGTTCTATCGTCAGTCCGACATCCCGGAAATCCCCGAGCTGACCTGGCTGCTGACCTGCGTCGCCGCGAAGGGCCTGCTCAACCGCGCCCATGCCTACAAGGCTTCGGTGGACAAGAACGTCGAGACCGGCGAAGACCCGGATGCCGGCATCACCATGGGCTTGTACAGCTACCCGGTGCTGATGGCCGCTGACATTCTGATGTTCAACGCGCACAAGGTGCCGGTCGGTCGCGACCAGATCCAGCACGTGGAAATGGCCCGCGACATCGGCCAGCGTTTCAACCACCTGTTTGGCCAGGGCAAAGAATTTTTCACCATGCCCGAAGCGCTGATTGAAGAAAGCGTTGCCACGCTGCCGGGCCTCGACGGCCGGAAGATGTCGAAGAGCTACGACAACACCATCCCGTTGTTCAGCAGCGCCAAAGAGATGAAGGACGCGATTTCGCGGATCGTCACCGACTCCCGCGCACCGGGCGAAGCGAAAGATCCGGATAACTCGCACCTGTTCACCCTGTTCCAGGCATTCGCAACCCCGGCACAAGCTGACGAGTTCCGCAGCGAGCTGCTGCAAGGCCTGGGCTGGGGCGAAGCGAAGAATCGTCTGTTCCAGTTGCTGGACAACGAATTGGGCGAGTCTCGCGAGCGCTATAACCAGTTGATCGAGCGTCCGGCGGATCTCGAAGACATCCTGCAGCACGGCGCGAAAAAGGCCCGTTCGGTCGCGACGCCGTTCCTCAATGAATTGCGTGAAGCCGTTGGCCTGCGTTCTTTCGTGGCCCAGACCCAAGTGGCGGCGACCACCAAGAAGAAAGTCGCGAAAGCCGCGCGTTTTGTCAGCTTCCGCGAAGACGACGGCAGTTTCCGCTTCCGTCTGCTGGCGGCCGATGGCGAACAACTGCTGTTGTCGCGCAACTTCGCCGACGGCAAGACCGCCGGTCAGGTGACCAAACAGCTGCAATCCGGCCAGGCGCTGGACGTGCGCAATGAAGACCTGAGCTTCAATGTGTGGCTGGAAGGCGAGTGCGTTGCCGACAGCCCGGCCTTCGCCGACAGCACTGCGCGGGACGCTGCCATCGAGGCTTTGCGCATTGCCCTGACCCCGGCTCAGGATTAAACAGCGGCCCGGCCCTACCAAGGGCCGATTGCCATTCCTGCAGGCCGTCGCTACAGTGTCGGCCCGTTTTTGTTGCCTTGCTAACGAATTATGACGCCCCTAGAACGATATCAAGCTGATCTGAAACGCCCGGAATTCTTCCATGACGCCGCGCAGGAAACCGCCGTGCGTCATTTGCAGCGCCTGTACGACGATCTGGTCGCGGCCGAGCAGAACAAACCGGGCCTGCTGGGCAAACTGTTTGGCAAAAAGGATCAGACCCCGGTCAAGGGCCTGTACTTCTGGGGCGGCGTAGGTCGCGGCAAGACGTACTTGGTCGACACCTTCTTCGAAGCGCTGCCGTTCAAGGAAAAGACCCGCACTCACTTCCACCGCTTCATGAAGCGTGTGCACGAAGAGATGAAGACCCTGGGCGGCGAGAAAAACCCGCTGACCATCATTGCCAAGCGCTTCTCAAATGAGTCGCGAGTGATCTGCTTCGATGAATTCTTCGTTTCCGACATCACCGACGCCATGATCCTCGGCACGCTGATGGAAGAGTTGTTCAAGAACGGTGTGACCCTGGTCGCGACGTCGAACATCGTGCCGGACGGCCTCTACAAGGACGGCCTGCAACGCGCGCGCTTCTTGCCGGCCATCGCGCTGATCAAGCAGAACACCGAGATCGTCAACGTCGACAGCGGCGTCGATTACCGTCTGCGTCACCTCGAACAAGCGGAACTGTTCCACTTCCCGCTCGACGAGGCGTCCCACGAAAGCTTGCGCAAGAGCTTCCGCGCGCTGACACCGGAATGCACCGCAGCGGTCGAGAACGACGTGCTGATGATCGAGAACCGCGAAATCCGTGCGTTGCGCACCTGCGATGACGTGGCCTGGTTCGACTTCCGCGAACTCTGCGACGGCCCGCGCAGCCAGAACGACTACATCGAACTGGGCAAGATCTTTCACGCCGTACTGCTCAGTGGCGTCGAGCAAATGAGCGTCACCACCGACGACATCGCCCGTCGCTTCATCAACATGGTCGACGAGTTCTACGACCGTAACGTGAAGCTGATCATTTCTGCTGAAGTCGAGCTGAAGGATCTGTACACCGGCGGTCGCTTGAACTTCGAGTTCCAGCGAACCTTGAGCCGCCTGCTGGAAATGCAATCCCACGAATTCCTGTCCCGGGCCCATAAGCCGTAGGACTATTCGGAAAACAAAAAAGGCCTGCACATGCAGGCCTTTTTTTGTGCGCTGAAAACCCCTGTAGGAGCGAGCCTGCTCGCGATGACGGTATGTCAGTCACATCGATGCTGGATGTTGTCTTTCAAGTAACGCGTTAACTCATGTTGTCGCTGGCAGCCAATCAGCAGCCACAGCAGAATCCTGGCTTTGCGCGGACAGAGAAATCCAGCCATCAAGGCACCTTTGCGGATCAGGTCCATCTCGCTGCCGTCAAAGCCGTAAGTGGCTTGCGCGGTGGAACCCGATCCGGTGCGGGTCGCGATGATCACCGGGATTTTTTCGGCGATGCGCTCAATAATCGTCGCCCAGCACTGCGAGACATGACCGGCGCCGAAACCGGCGATCACCAGCCCGTCATAACCGAGGGCGAGGATGTTCTCCAGTAGCAGGGTGTCTGCCGAAAGCGATGCCTCGACCATTGCAACCTTCTGTGTGGTCTGCCGCGGCAGGGGCAAAACCTTACGCTGGACCGGAGGGTGCAGGTAACAAACACGATCCTCCATCAGCAGACCTGTGGGGCCGATCACTGGAGAGGAAAATGCCTGCAACGCCAGCGAGTCGGTTTTGCGTACGCTGCCTGCTCGATGTATTTCCCCGTTCATCACCACCTGAACTCCTCGCTGCCGGCTGCTGTCAGCCAAGGCAGCGCGGCACGCATCCAGCAGATTTGCCGGTCCGTCGGCGCCGGGCTGTGCTGCTGAACGCATGGCGCCGGTCAACACCAGTGGCGTGTCGTGGGGCCACAGGTAATCGAAAAACATCGCCGTTTCTTCGAGGGTGTCGGTGCCTTGGGTGATCACCACGCCCGCGGCGCCTTGTTTTACCTGAAAGCTTGCCCAGGACAGAACGCTCAGCAGAAACTCGAAATCCAGCGAGGCGCTGGGTAGCAGGCCAAGCGTCTCAACGCTCACTCGAGCCAGCGTCGACAGTTCCGGCAGGGAGGCCAACAGGGTTTCGCCGCTGATGATCGGAATAACGCCTTCACCGGCATTTCTTGCTTGCATGCTTACCGTACCGCCGAGCGCTGCGATGGCCAGTTTGGGCAGGTCCATGTCATACCTCGATTGTTTGTCATGAAAAGTGGCTGTACCCGGCCTCTGTCCGTGATACAGCCGAATGGCGGGTGGCGTTAATCCGCGATCAGGTAGCCGATCAGTGGCACGATCAGTAGCGTGCTGATGGCCATGGACAGCACATTGCCGATGTAGGCATGCATGTCCGCCGGTAATCGTCTGGACAGTGCACACGCCAGAGGCGGCGCAACAAGCGCCCCCAGCAGGGCACTGGAAACGATCACCTGCCAACTGCCGCCGTAGGCCAGAATCGCCGCAGGAACCACTGACACCAGTGGCACGTAAGTCGGATACCAGCCGAGCAACATCCACTGTCGGCGCCAGATCAGCACCCCGATGGCCGACGTCAGTGCCTGCCCGGCAATGATGTGCGGCAGCACGCCCGATCCATAGGCGGGGCTCATGGGGTTCAAGCTGTACGCCAGCAATGCGCCTGCCAGCAGGCCAAGGCTGGCCAGCTCATTGCCGAAGAACGGCGCTTCGGAGAAATCCGCCAGTACCCTGCGCATACTCCAGATCACGCCGTAGTCCGGTGCCTTTTTGGTGACGTGCGCTACGGTCGTGAGGGGTGGTATCTCGGGTTGTCCGGACTTCATCAGCGATGGCCAAAAGCGACAGAGCAGAAACGCCAGGACGCTGGCAATCGCCATGCCCAGCACGTTGCCGATCACTGCGGGCAAGGCCAGCGGGTTGCACACGTAGTTGACGATCAGCAGGCACATCGGCGTGACGAGTGCGGCGCCGAGGATTGCGCCGTTGATCGCGACCTTCCAGCCGCTACCAAACATCAGCACCATCGCCGCGGGCAGCGATACAAACGCGGCGAACGTGGGTTGCCAGTCATTGGCGTTCACCGTCCAGCCCCATAGCAGGTTGCTCAGCAACAACCCGAGCAATGAACTGGTCACCAGCCACGGCCAAAGCCCCGTTCCATAGGAGATGGCAAAGCCTTGCCAGGATTTCCCCGTTCGATTTGCCCAGTAGGCGAGGTAGGCGCCCGCCAGCAGCCCAATCGAAGCGAACTCGTGTTTGTAGAACGCCACTTCGCTGATGTCGCCCACGACCCAACGCAGCCATGCGATCGGCTCGGGCAGCGAGGACACCATGTCGCTGTAGCTCGGCCAGTGAGCAGACCACAAGGAGCGGTAGGAAAATGATAGCCAGATAGCTAGCACCGCGATGCCGATCAGCAGCACGATGACCGCCAGATCAATGGTAGAACTGCGGGACAGCGGTTTTTTGTCGGTTGTGATTTCCATCAGTCAGGTCCCCCCTTCATCAGCGCGGGAGACAAGAGTGTTGGGCGCAGCCGAGCATTTGATCGTAGAGATCTGTTCGGCGATCGCGATGCAGGTCGTTCAGGTTGTTCCAGATTGGCGCGCTGCGAGAACTGGTCAGGTCAATGTCGGCAAACAGGATTTCCTGTTGGTCCGCCGATGCCACATTGCCTATTGGCCAGCCATTGGTTCCGGTAATCAGGGAACAACCCAGGTAGCGAGCGCCGCGCTCTTCGCCGATCCGACTGGCGGCGGCAATAAACACGTTGTTGACGTGAGCTGCGGTCATCGTCAGATACGACGCCATGCATTTGCCCGCTTCATCGAACAGTGGTGGTGGCGTCCACACCCAGTTGTTCAGGCTGCAAATGATGTCCGCGCCTTGTTGGCTGAGAATTCGCGGTACCTCTGGGAACCAGATGTCCCAGCAGATCAACAGTCCGACGCGGCCGATGGGCGTTTCAAAAACCGGGAAACCCAGATCGCCCGGTGTAAACCAGAGTTTCTCCAGATTCCATAAATGGGCTTTGCGGTACTTACCGATAAATCCGTCAGGCCCGCAAAGAACGCCGGTGTTGAAGAGTCGCATGCCGTCGCGTTCAGCCAACCCCGCGACAAGGTAAATCTTGTGCTGGCGCGCGAAATCCATCCAGGTCTGCACACTTGGCCCATCGGGCACTGACTCCGAATGGTCGAAGGCATCCTGGCGGTTGCTGAAGAAATAGCCTGTGTTGGAAAGCTCGGGCAGGACGATGAGATTCGCACCGCCGTTTACCGCCTCTAAAGCCAATTCCAGGCTTCGACGCAGATTGCCTTCACGATTCTCGATGCCGACTTGTGGATCGAACTGCACGACTGCTACACGAACAGGACTGGTTGGATTGCTCATTCCCGATAACCTCTTTTTATTGTTATTCACGCCGTTTAAGTGCGTGTTTATAAGAGGTGAAACAGCAAACGGGCGGAAGTCAGCCGCTTCCGGTAAGGCTGTAGTCCTTGTCCGAAGATGAATGAGCGGGGTGGGGAGGATGAGCCAGCACATCGCGTGCATGGCTCCGAAGCAGGATCAGGGTTTGACTTGGTAGTGCGGGTAATCACTCATGGAAAAGTCGCCATTGAACGAGGCGCCGGTTTTGTTACAGATATGGATGACTGCGTCCACGGCTCCCCGCAAGCAAGGTTCCGTCCAACCGGCGTCGACTGAAAACGATTCGCCGGAAAAGTACAGACCTGAACCATGCCCCAAGTCTCTGTTGTATTTCATCAAACCAACGGCGTCGTAATACGTGCCGGGCCGATAAAGCTTTGCGCAACCCAAGGCGTTTTTATCGGTTATCCAGCGTTGCACCACGGCTTGATCAATACCGACATAGGGCGAAATTCGCTCCTGGACATTGGCAGAATTCATGAGGATGCGGTCCAGTTCCCTGACGCACTTGCTGACCAGTTCTTTGTCGGTGAATGCGGCGAGTTTGGTGGCGTCATCCTCCCATGTGTAACTCAGCAGGATGCAGTCATAGCTGTAATTGTCGTTGTAGCGATAGGTGTAGACGTCATGGATAAAGCTGTCGGTGACGATTGCTTGCGGGATTTTGGTGTTGTTCGAAAGGAACGACTTTTTCAACGGCGCGTACACCTTGCAACTGGTTTCCCAATGCGCCGTTTTCCAGGCATTGATCGTCTCGAATGGCAGCATCTCTTGTGTGAAGTCTTCGAGCCTGATTCGGGTTTCGATCAGCCAGGACGGAAGGGTGACGATGACCGAGTCAAAGTCATCGAAGTGCTCCTGGGTTTCTTCGGGCAGGCTGTGTTTCCAATTGAAGTACACGCGGGTTTGCCGGTTGGTAAGCTTTTTGAGTCGGGTGACAGATGAGTCCGTCAGCAGGCCATTGCTTCGTTCACGGCTGTGTTCGTAGACGGATTTTCCGGTTTCATCGATGTTCATGAACAACAGGCATTCGTCCAGTGCGGCGAGCCCGATGTAGCGAGGTCTGTCGAAGCTCAGGCCCGTTGAGTCGTAAACGGCCTCACTGTGCAAGTGGGGTGAAGCCAGAGGATCACCGTTGGCATCTACCCGGCCGTGAATCAATTGCAACTGGCTGCTGAAACCAAAAATGGCCGTACGTAGGGGATAAAGGCAGCACACGTCGTAAAAGGCGCCCCAGCTGCCGTCGCCGATACCTATGGCGTAGAAAATCGCCGACTCCTCGGCGGTCATGCCCATTCCGCCAAAATCACCGGGGGAGCGTTTATCCCAGGCTTGCAGGGCTGGCATGCTGACCAGATCCCTAAAGGAAACGCTCTGGTATTTATCGACGATGGCGGCCCACGTGGCTTCCCACTCCGGGCTGGCAAAACGTTCTGCAACCTGCCGGGTCATTTGATCGGCAAAGGCTTTCCATTTGGCGTAGACCTTTTGCAGTTCCTCGCCAGGAGGCGGGGTCAAGCCGTCTTCGTTCTTCCATATCAGCATCAGCGGTGTCGCTTCGCCTCCCAGGCTGCCTTCACGAAGGTAGATCCCGGTCGAGGTAACCCACTGGCTTCCGGGATTGGCAAAATCCGAATGTGCCAGGTCAAACGCTTGGGCGTAGTAAGCCATCAGCGAGCGGCCTTCTGTCGGCGGCTCATCCGCCCGGTTGAAAAACGGCATGCGCATGGCGCCCATTTCAAACGGTGTATGGCTCGCTGCCGAGTTGGGGCTTCCGAGGACGGTCAGGTGCCTGCCGCCGAGGCGTCTGGATTGTTCGATGAGTGTTATCTGGGTAAAGCCGCAGCGGTACAGCTCTCTGGCGGCAGTCAGGCCTGTCACGCCGGCGCCAATGATGCAGATTCTATGATTGGAGTCGGTTGCTTTGGCGATGCCGTCTTTTTGCTCGACCAAGGCCCGGTAGTCGAAGCACAAGTCGGGCGGGTTTGGATAGCGAGCCGCCCATTTGTCTTTGGTCGACCGTTTTGTTCGCCTGGTTTCCCCGGCAATGATTGAGGGGTAGTTGTAGCTTGATCCGATAGTCACTGTTGAACGTCCCTGTCAGCACTGAAGGTGTGTGCAGGGAGATAGTTGCGCGGCGAAGAGGCTGACGACCATCAGCCAAATCGTATGCTTCGTGGTTCTGTATTCCGGGGTTTGCGTAGGAAAAGTAATTCCTTCAGTGAGTTCACCGGCCAGAACCTGTGGGAGCAAGCTCGCACCCACAGGCTTTAGTTGTTACGCAGCCTGCTGAAACTGCTGCCGATACTGGTTAGGTGATAGCTCCGTGTGCTGGCGAAACAGTCGTGCGAAGAAGCTCGCGTCGTCGTAGCCGACTTCATAGCTGATGGTCTTGATGCTCTTGCGGCTGCCGGACAACAAGCCCTTGGCGGTTTCGATGCGCAGGCGTTGCAGGTAGTGCAGCGGCTTGTCGCCGGTGGCTGTCTGGAAGCGGCGCATGAAGTTGCGGATGCTCATGCCGTGTTCGCGGGCGACGTCTTCGAAGCGGAATTTGTCGGCGAAATGTTCTTCGAGCCAGTGCTGGATCTGCAGGATGATCACGTCCTGGTGTAGCTTCTGCCCGCCGAATCCAATCCGTCCCGGTGAATAGCTGCGCTGCACTTCATAGAGGATGTCTCGGGCTACGGCCTGGGACACGTTGGCGCCGCAGAAACGTTCGATCAGGTAAATGTACAGATCGCAGGCCGAGGTGGTACCGCCCGCGCAATACAGGTTGTCGGCGTCGGTCAGGTGTTTGTCCTGGTTGAGCTGAACCTGTGGGAAGCGTTCGGCGAAGGCGTTGAAGAAGCGCCAGTAAGTGGTCGCTTCCTTGCCGTTGAGCAACCCGGCTTCGGCCAGCCAGAACACACCGGTAGCCTCACCACACAGCACCGCGCCGCGCGCATGTTGCTGGCGCAGCCAGGGCAGGACCTGTGGATAACGTTTGCACAGCGAATCGAAATCGTCCCAGAAGGCTGGGAGGACGATGATGTCAGCATTTTCCAGTCCGCCATCCACCGGAATCATCACATCGCTGAAGGTGTTGACCGGTTTGCCATCGGGGCTGACCAGGCGGGTTTCGAACGCCGGTGTCAGGCCCTGGCCCAGCTGTTTGCCGTAGCGCAGGCTGGCGAGGTGGAAGAAATCCTTGGCTTGCATGAGGGTGGAAGCGAAAACCCGGTCGATAGCCAGGATGTTGACGCGCCGCAGGGGCGTGGAGGCTTGGTTAGACATAATTCAACTTTATTCTTATAGGGGAAAGTGGTCACCAGACGGCTGGATCGTCTTATTTTTTGTCGGATGTGTCCAGTGTCCTGTATCGGACGCCGGGCTTAGTCTCTAAAGGTCTAATCCATCTAATAACAAAGAAAAGGTGACACATGATCCCCAGAATCCTGTTCAGCTCCGAGCACGAACTTTTCCGCGACAGCGTGCGAACATTCCTCGAAAAAGAGGCGGTGCCATTCCATGGGCAATGGGAAAAACAGGGTTATATCGACCGTAAACTCTGGAACAGAGCCGGTGAGGCGGGGATGTTGTGTTCGCATCTGCCTGAAGAGTACGGCGGACTGGGGGCGGACTTTCTCTACAGTGCGGTGGTGATCGAGGAAGTAGGGCGCCTGGGGTTGACCGGTATCGGTTTCTCCCTGCATTCGGACATTGTGGCGCCGTACATCCTGCATTACGGCAGTGAAACGCTGAAACACAAATACCTGCCGAAACTGGTTTCCGGGGAGATGGTGACGGCCATCGCCATGACGGAACCAGGCGCGGGTTCTGATCTGCAAGGGGTGAAGACCACGGCGGTGCTCGATGGTGATGAGTACGTGATCAACGGCTCGAAGACCTTTATCACCAACGGGTTTCTCGCCGACCTGGTCATCGTCGTGGCCAAGACGGATCCGAAGGCTGGCGCAAAAGGCACCAGTCTGTTTCTGGTCGAAGCGAATACGCCGGGGTTCGAGAAGGGCAAGCGTCTGGAAAAAGTCGGCATGAAGGCGCAGGACACCTCGGAACTGTTCTTCCAGGACGTGCGCGTGCCGAAGGAAAACCTGCTGGGCCAGGCAGGGATGGGCTTCGCTTACTTGATGCAGGAGTTGCCACAGGAGCGTCTGACCGTGGCCATTGGCGGTCTGGCGTCGGCCGAAGCGGCGCTGCAATGGACGCTGGACTACACCCGTGACCGCAAGGCGTTCGGCAAGGCGATCGCGGATTTCCAGAATACCCGTTTCAAACTGGCTGAGATGGCGACGGAAATTCAGATCGGTCGGGTCTTCGTCGATCGCTGTCTGGAACTGCACCTGCAAGGCAAACTCGACGTACCGACGGCGGCGATGGCCAAGTACTGGGGCACCGACCTGCAATGCAAGGTGCTCGACGAGTGCGTGCAGTTGCATGGCGGTTACGGCTTCATGTGGGAGTACCCGATTGCGCGGGCGTGGGCGGATGCGCGGGTGCAGCGGATTTATGCGGGGACCAATGAAATCATGAAGGAGATCATTGCCAGATCATTGTAGGAGCGAGCCTGCTCGCGATGGTCGTCAACGATAACGCTGACGCCTGGCACACTGCGGTGTGCTCAGGTTTTTCGCGAGCAAGCTCACTCCTCTCCTACCGATGGGGATTATGGAGCCGGATTTGGGTGATCCTTGTGAATCGCCTCGATCCCATCCAGCACTTCGTCCGATAGCTTCAGATCAAAACTGGCAATGTTGCTCTCCAGTTGCTCCATCGTGGTTGCGCCGATGATATTGCTGGTCACGAACGGCTGCTGGGTCACGAATGCCAGGGCCATTTGTGCCGGGTCCAGGCCGTGTTCACGGGCCAGTGCCACATGGCGGCTGCACGCTGCTTCCGACTGGGGGTTGAAATAGCGGCTGAAGCGGCTGTAGAGGCTCAGGCGGCCTTTTGGCGGTCGGGCGCCACCTTCGTACTTGCCTGACAGGAAGCCGAACGCCAGCGGCGAATAGGCGAGGAGGCCGCACTGTTCGCGAATGGCGATTTCCGCCAGGCCGACTTCGAAGCTGCGGTTGAGCAGGTTGTACGGGTTCTGGATCGACACCGCACGCGGCCAGCCGCGGGCTTCGGCCAGGGCAAGGAACCGCATGGTGCCCCACGGGGTTTCGTTGGACAGGCCGATGTGGCGGATCTTGCCGGCCTTGACCTGTTCGTCCAACGCTTCGAGGGTGTCCTCAAGCGGTGTCAGGTTGGCTTCGGTCTGGTGCTTGTAGCCCAACTGACCGAAGAAGTTGGTGCTGCGCTCCGGCCAGTGCAGTTGGTACAAATCGATGTAGTCGGTCTGCAAGCGCTCGAGGCTGGCATCCACGGCTTCGGTGATGTGCTGTCGATTGTGCCGCAGATTCTTGTCGCGGATGTAGTCGATGGTGTTGCCCGGCCCGGCGATCTTGCTGGCGAGGATCCAGTCGGCACGATCACCGCGGCTTTTGAAGTAATTGCCGATGTAGCGTTCGGTGGTGGCGTAGGTTTCGGCCTTGGGTGGCACCGGGTACATCTCGGCGGTGTCGATGAAATTGATCCCTGCACTCTTGGCCCGTTCAATCTGGGCGAAGGCGTCTGCTTCGCTGTTTTGCTCGCCCCAGGTCATGGTTCCGAGGCAGAGGGCACTCACATTAAGATTGGTCCGGCCTAGCTGGCGATAGTCCATCGGGTGCTCCTTGGGCAAAACAATCATAAAAGCAGGTTGAAATATTTTTCGCAATCTGCATAATTGCGCACCTCTTTCTGCAGTGGAAGTGATGCGCCGCCGCCGAAGAATCTTGCCGTTGAACGGACGCGCCGACCCGAGCCCCCGAAAGCGTCTGTATCCGGCTGCCTTTGACTTGTCAAAGTACGCACTATTCAGTAAGATCCGCCGTCTAATTTACAGGGCGGCCCCTGAGGCTATAAAGAATGAAGACTTTTACTGCTAAACCGGAAACAGTAAAGCGCGACTGGTTTGTCGTCGACGCTGCTGGTCAGACCCTGGGTCGTCTGGCCACCGAAATCGCGAGCCGTCTGCGTGGCAAGCACAAGCCTGAGTACACTCCTCACGTTGACACCGGCGACTACATCGTCGTAATCAACGCCGAGCAGATCCGTGTTACCGGCGCTAAAACCACTGACAAAATGTACTACTCCCACTCCGGTTTCCCGGGCGGCATCAAGTCGATCAACTTTGAAAAGCTGATCGCCAAGGCCCCTGAGCGCGTGATCGAGACCGCGGTCAAAGGCATGCTGCCTAAGAACCCGCTGGGTCGCGACATGTACCGTAAGCTGAAAGTCTATGCGGGCGCTGCACACCCTCATACTGCTCAGCAGCCCCAAGAACTGAAGATTTAACGGAATAGTTCATTATGTCGGCGACTCAAAATTACGGCACTGGCCGTCGCAAGACCGCAACCGCACGCGTTTTCCTGCGTCCGGGTACTGGTAACATCTCCATCAACAACCGTTCGCTGGATAATTTCTTCGGCCGCGAAACTGCCCGCATGGTAGTTCGTCAGCCGCTGGAATTGACTGAGACTGTCGAGAAGTTCGACATCTACGTCACCGTGATCGGCGGTGGTGTAAGTGGTCAAGCTGGCGCAATCCGCCACGGTATCACTCGCGCTCTGATGGATTACGACGAGACTCTGCGCAGCGCTCTGCGTAAAGCTGGCTTCGTAACCCGCGATGCACGTGAAGTTGAACGTAAGAAAGTTGGTCTGCGTAAAGCGCGTAAGCGTCCGCAGTACTCGAAGCGTTAATTCGCTTCCGCGTTCAAAAAGAACGCCCGGATTCCTCACGGAACCGGGCGTTTTTTTATGCGTGCGATTTATCAAAGAATTGCGCTGTGACAACTTGCCACAGCTGCAGACCCCCTATACTACAAGGCTTGGCAGTGGTGCCCCAGGGTAATTACCTTGTCAGAATTGGGGCTTTTCATTACCATTCGGCAAAATTTTTATAAGTACATAGATTTACTTAGTAGATGCCTGATTTAACAGGCCACAAAGCTGATGGGAGAGGACTGAATGAGCAATGACGGCGTGAATGCAGGCCGGCGTCGCTTCTTGGTAGCAGCCACATCCGTGGTGGGTGCTGCAGGAGCGGTGGGGGCTGCGGTCCCGTTCGTGGGGTCATGGTTTCCCAGTGCCAAGGCGAAAGCCGCAGGTGCACCGGTGAAAGTGAATGTCAGCAAAATCGAGCCAGGCCAGCAGATGATTGCTGAGTGGCGCGGCCAGCCGGTATTCATCGTCCGCCGTACACAGGAAATCCTGGGGAATCTGAAAAAGATCGAGGGCCAGTTGTCTGACCCGACCTCCAAGAACTCGACACAACCGACCTATGTCGACCCGGAAACCCGGTCGATCAAACCTGAAGTTCTGTTGCTGATCGGTATCTGCACCCACCTGGGTTGCTCGCCGACCTTCCGTCCCGAAGTGGCACCTGCTGACCTGGGCAAGGACTGGGTAGGTGGCTATTTCTGCCCTTGCCACGGCTCCCACTACGACCTGGCTGGCCGCGTCTACAAGTCGCAACCTGCGCCTTTGAACCTGCCAGTTCCCCCGCATTCCTATGAGACCGATGACATCATTGTCATTGGCGTCGATACGGAGAAAGCGTGATGAGCAAGTTCATGGATTGGGTTGATGCGCGCTTTCCCGCGACCAAAATGTGGGAAGACCATCTCAGCAAGTACTACGCCCCGAAAAACTTCAACTTCTTCTATTTCTTTGGCTCCCTGGCATTGCTCGTTCTGGTCAACCAGATCGTCACCGGTGTCTGGCTGACCATGAGTTACACCCCTTCGGCAGAAGAGGCATTCGCTTCCGTCGAATACATCATGCGCGACGTCGAGTACGGCTCGATCCTGCGTCTGCTGCACTCCACCGGCGCTTCGGCGTTTTTCATTGTGGTCTATCTGCACATGTTCCGTGGCTTGCTCTACGGTTCGTACCAGAAACCGCGTGAATTGGTGTGGGTTTTCGGCATGCTGATCTACCTGGCATTGATGGCCGAAGCCTTCATGGGCTACTTACTGCCATGGGGCCAGATGTCCTACTGGGGCGCCCAAGTGATCATCTCGCTGTTCGGTGCGATCCCGGTCATCGGTAACGACCTGACCCAGTGGATCCGTGGTGACTACCTGATTTCCGGTATTACCCTGAACCGCTTCTTCGCCTTGCACGTGGTGGCCTTGCCGATCGTGATTCTCGGTCTGGTGGTGCTGCACATTCTGGCGCTGCACGAAGTCGGTTCGAATAACCCGGACGGCGTGGACATCAAGAAACACAAAGACGAAAACGGTATACCGCTGGACGGCATTGCCTTCCACCCGTACTACACCGTGAAAGATATCGTCGGCGTGGTGGTGTTCCTGTTCATCTTCTGTTCGATCGTGTTCTTCTTCCCGGAAATGGGTGGCTACTTCCTCGAGAAGCCGAACTTTGAAGTGGCGAACGCCTTCAAGACCCCGGAGCACATCGCTCCGGTCTGGTACTTCACCCCGTTCTACGCGATTTTGCGCGCGGTTCCGGACAAACTCCTCGGCGTTATCGCCATGGGCGCGGCCATTGCGGTGCTGTTCGTCCTGCCGTGGCTGGACCGTAGCCCGGTCAAGTCGATGCGCTACAAAGGTTGGCTGAGCAAGATCTGGCTGTGGGTGTTCTGCATCTCGTTCGTGATCCTGGGCGTGTTGGGTGTTCTGGCTCCGACTCCAGGCCGTACGCTGCTGTCGCAGGTATGTACCTTCCTGTACTTCGCCTACTTCATTCTGATGCCGTTCTACACCAGGCTCGAGAAGACCAAACCGGTACCGGAAAGGGTGACTGGCTGATGAAAAAACTATTTGCTGTATTGATGCTTGCCGCACTGCCGGTATTCGCTTTCGCTGCTGAGCACGGCGGTCCCGAGCTGGAAAAAGTCGACATCGACGTTTCCGACAAGGCTGCCATGCAGGACGGCGCACGTACGTTCGCCAACTATTGCATGGGTTGCCACAGTGCCAAGTTCCAGCGTTATGAGCGTGTTGCCGATGACCTGGGCATTCCTCATGAGTTGATGCTTGAGAAGCTGGTGTTCACCGGCGCCAAGATCGGCGATCACATGAACATCGGCATGCAGCCGGCTGACGCCAAGACCTGGTTCGGTGCGGCGCCGCCCGACCTGACCCTGGTGGCTCGCGTTCGCGGTACTGACTGGCTCTACGGTTACCTGAAGTCGTTCTATGAAGATCCGTCGCGCCCTTGGGGTGTGAACAACAAGGTCTTCCCGAACGTCGGTATGCCTAACGTGCTGGTCGGCCTGCAAGGTCGTCAGGTTGTCGGTTGCAAACAGGTTCAGATCGTCGAAGACGGCAAGAAGCAATATGATCCGCTGACCGGTACGCCGCTGACCCATGAAGCGTGCGATCAGCTGACCATTGTGCCGAAAAGCGGTGCTCTGACCGAAGAGCAGTTCGATGAGAAGGTCAAGAATCTGGTAACCTTCCTGGCTTACTCGGCTAACCCGGTTAAGCTGCAACATCAGCGCATCGGTACGTATGTATTGCTGTACCTGGCGTTCTTCTTCGTATTCGCCTACTTGCTCAAGCGTGAATACTGGAAAGACGTGCACTGATAAAGCTTCAAGCAATTGCTGTTAATCGCGCGCGCCCAAGGGCGCCTCTGAAAGTGTAGCGAGCCTGGACTTCCAGGCGTTACGGGAGGCGCCCTCTGGGCGCGCTCGTTTTTCCGCTTCCGATAATTTCTACAAGCGAGGAGGACCGCCATGGGCGTGACCAATCGGTTGGCCTGTTACTCCGACCCCGCCGACCACTATTCCCACCGAGTGCGAATCGTACTGGCAGAGAAGGGTGTCAGCGCCGAGATCATTTACGTGGAAGCTGGCCGCCAGCCGCCTAAACTGATCGAAGTGAACCCTTACGGCAGTTTGCCCACCCTGGTCGATCGTGACTTGGCGTTGTGGGAATCTACGGTGGTGATGGAATACCTGGATGAGCGTTACCCGCACCCGCCACTCCTGCCGGTTTATCCGGTGGCGCGTGCCAACAGTCGTCTGTTGATGCATCGTATCCAGCGCGACTGGTGTGGTCTGGTGGATCTGATCCTGGATTCGCGGACTAAGGAGGCCGCTCGCGCTGTGGCGCGTAAAGAGCTGCGTGAAAGCCTGGCCGGCGTGTCGCCGTTGTTCGCCGACAAGCCGTTTTTCCTCAGTGAGGAACAAAGCCTGGTGGATTGCTGCCTATTGCCAATACTCTGGCGATTGCCGATTCTGGGTATAGAACTGCCGCGGCCCGCCAAGCCGCTGCTTGATTACATGGAGCGCCAGTTTGCGCGTGAGGCTTTCCAGGCGAGTCTGTCTGGTGTCGAACGCGATATGCGCTAAGGCTTAAGGAGCCGCTATGAACTCCAGTCGACCTTATCTGGTCCGCGCGCTCTACGAGTGGATTGTGGACAACGATTGCACCCCGCACATGCTGGTCAATTCCGAGTATCCCTCGGTGCAGGTGCCGCAAGGTTTTGCCAGTGACGGGCAGATTGTCCTGAACGTATCGCCACAAGCTGTGCGTCATTTGCACATGGACAACGAGGCGGTAAGCTTCGAAGGTCGCTTCGGTGGTGTGCCGCATACGCTGTTCGTGCCTATCGCATCGATCCTGGGTATCTACGCCCGGGAGAACGGTCAAGGCATGGTGTTTGATCTGGAGTCGCCTATGGGCGAAGACGACGACATCGAGCCGAACGATGATCTTCCGCCACCGGACAGCGAGCCGCCGCGGCCAAGCGGTCGGCCTAGCCTGAAAGTGGTGAAGTAATAAAAAAGGCGATCCGGTTGGATCGCCTTTTTTGTAGTTGCGCTTCAGTCGATGTATTCAAACAGCTTCACAATCTTCTGCACACCGGAAACCCCTTGCACCAGATTGGTTGCCTGGGCGGCTTCCTGTTTGGTCAGCAGACCCAGCAGATAGACGATGCCGTTCTCGGTCACGACCTTGATGCGCGAGCCGGGGATGTTCGGGTCGGTCAGCATTTGGGTCTTGATCTTGGAGGTCAGCCAGGTGTCATTCTGACGGGCAAGAAAGCCGGAGGGCGGCAGAACCTGTATTTCGTTGTGAACCGTCTTCACGCGCTGAACGGCAGCGGCGGCCTGTTCGGCCTTGGCCTTGAGGTCGGCGCGTGGGGTTTGTCCGGCGAGCAGTACGACGCCGTTGAAGCTGGTGACGACGATGTGTGAGTCGTTATCCAGCGCGGGGTCAGCCTTGGCGATGTTCACGCCGACCTTGGTGTCGATCAGGGAATCGTCGATCTTGCTGCCGAAGGTACGGGTGCCACGGTCATCTTCGATCGGTGCTTCACGGCTGGCATTCACCACTGAGGTGCAGCCGCTGATGCCGAGGCACAGGGTCAGGGCCAGTAGGCCGAGGCGATTAGGGGTCATTCTTCACTCCCGAACAGTTGGCTGTCGATCAGATCGCATAGGCAATGGATCGCCAGCAGGTGGACTTCCTGAATACGTGCGGTGACGTTGGCCGGTACGCGAATCTCCACGTCCTCGGGCAATAGCAGCGACGCCATGCCGCCGCCATCACGACCGGTCAAAGCTACGACAATCATTTCGCGATCATGTGCGGCCTGGATCGCTTGAATTATGTTCGCCGAGTTGCCGCTAGTGGAAATCGCCAGCAGTACATCGCCGGGTTGACCCAGCGCGCGAATCTGCTTGGAGAAGATTTCGTTGTAGCTGTAGTCGTTGGCGATCGAGGTGATCGTCGAGCTGTCGGTGGTCAGTGCGATGGCCGGCAGGCTCGGGCGCTCGCGTTCGAAGCGATTGAGCAGCTCCGACGAGAAGTGCTGGGCGTCACCGGCAGAGCCGCCATTGCCGCACGAGAGCATTTTGCCCTCGTTGAGCAGGGCGTTGACCATGACCTGGCTGGCTTGCTCGATGTGCGGTGCAAGTACTTCCATCGCCTGTTGCTTGGTGTCGATACTGGCCTGAAAAAGCTGGCGAATTCGCGATTGCATGTCCATCTGTGTGACCTTAATGAGCGCGGCTGTCCGGCACGTGAAAGTGCAGCCCGCAAAACAAAGAGCAAAAGTGTTGGGTGGTGTCCGCTTCGTGGCGCAAGCGATCAGCTGTCGAAGGCATTCTGCAACCAGTTCAACTGATCGAAGTTGCTATCAATGGCAACCACGTCGAAGCGGCAAGGGGAATTGGCCCAGCGTGACTCACGCTGAAGAAAATACTGCGCGGCAAAAATCAGTTTCTGCCGTTTGCGCTCATCGACGCTATCGAGCGCGCCACCCCATTGAGTGTTTTTTCTGTAGCGAACTTCAACGAATACTACTGTATCGCCATCTAGCATGACCAGATCAAGCTCGCCGCGTTTACACAACCAGTTCTGCGCCAGCAGGCGCAGACCTTGTTGTTGAAGATGCTCGAGCGCATGGCGCTCGGCATCCTTGCCGCTTTGCTGGCGTGACCTGTCAGGCATCAGCGTGGAGTGTTTGGCAGGCGTTGAACCTGACCGTTGACGAACTCGGCCCACGGCAACTGCCGTACGACGCGCTGGTTCTGGGTCATGCTCAGGCTGCCCGACTGGCCTTCGATGCGGCTGTCCGGCAGGGCCTTGAGTTGTCCCAGGCGTGGCGCCAGGCGATAGGCGTCGACACCCATTGCGTACAAGCGACCCAGGCTGCCGGCCGCTTGCGGCCATTGTGCCGTGACTTGTTGGCGCAGCGGGTCATTGGCATCCAGCAACCATGGGGTTTCGCAGAAGCGAATGCCGTTCATGTCGTTGTACTGGTTTACGTCGCCGCTGGCGCTGAACACATGGGAAGTGGCGTAGACCGGAACGTCACCCGCGTACTGGAAGTTCAGGGTCGGTTTGATCTGTTGTGCCTGTTGTGGCGTGGCGGCCAGGAAGATGAACTCGATATCCTGGCGGCGCGAAGGCTGGGCGGCAACCTGCGAACCTACCGTGCTTTGCAGGCTCTTGGCGCGACCTTCGCTCTGGCGCAACTGGAACATGTCGGCAATCTGCTGGGCCAGTTGAACCGGCTGGTCGACACGCTCGGTGGCTACGACACTGCCGCCGTTCGCTTGCCAGTCCTGGCTGAACGCCCGAAGTACGCGGTCGCCCCATTCGCCTTTCGGCACCATGATGGCGGCGCGATGCAGGCCGTCGGCGCGTGCGCGGCGGGATACTTCACGGGCTTCGTCTTCTGCGGCCAGACCAAACTGGAACAGTTGAGCCGGACCTTGATCGCCTTCGCTGTAGTTCAACGCCAGGGTGGTGATCGGCAATTGCGGGCGGGTGCTCAGCTGTTTGACCAGCGGCTTCTCCAGCGGGCCGACGACCAGTTGCACGCCATCGGCCTGGGCCTTGCGATAGAACTCGTCCATGGACGTCAGGCGCGAGCTGTCATAGAACTCGATGGCTGGCGGTTTCTGCCCGGCCTGTTGTGCCTGGTAGTGCGCGGCCATGAAGCCTTCGCGCAGTGCCTTGCCGACCGACGCCAGCGGGCCATCCTGTGGCAGCAGCAGGGCGATCTTGCTCAGGGGCTGGCTGGCCAGTTCCTTGAGCTTGGTCAGTGGCAGTGGCAGTTGAACGGCGGCCGGGTGTTTTGGGTTCTGCTTGCGCCAGTTGTCGATGGCGGCCTGCTGCTGCTCCAGAGTGCCGGCAGTTTTCACCGCCAGCGCCAGGCCCATCCAGCCGCCGAGATCGTCAGTGGCGTTTGGCTGCAATTGGTCGGTGGGCAGTGAAGCGATCAATGTCCAGATCGCTTCGTGGTTTTTGCTGGCGGCTTCACCGCTCAACATCGGCGCGATAAAAATGCGTTCCTTTGCGGCGGCCAGGGTCTGGCCATCGGCTTCAAGGGCGCGGGCGCGAACGGTGCCGGTGCGGATCTGTTGCTCTTCCGGCAATTCGCCCAGGCGCTGCATGCTTGGATGGCTCAAAGCGGTCAGCGCAGCTTTCGGCTGATTGCGGGTCATGGCCAGCTCGGCGGCCAGTGTGCTGGCGAATACCTGCTGGCCGGGCTTGAGTTGCTCCACGGGCACTTGCTGCAGGATTTGCGCGGACTGGGCGGCATTGCCCTGACGGTAGGCCAGGTCCGCTGCGCTCAGGCGCAACAGGGCGGCGTCTTCCGGCGATTTGCTTTGGGCGGCCTTCTCGAGCAGTTGCTCGATACTGGCATCCGGGGTCCGTGGAAGTTCGCCAAGGCTGGAGGAGGGCGAGCTGGCGCAAGCCGCCAGCAAGGCAGCGAGGCAGAGGGCAGTGAACAGCCGCAGGCAAGCGATCATGTAGTGTTCCTGATACTCGATCAAATTAGCGTGGAATTGTACCCAAGCGCTGGCCGGGGCGCGATGTTACTGGCATGAATCGATCAATTTAGCTGGTGAAAATGTTGCGGTGCGGCACAAACGACCGCAAAACCGAGTGCTGCTTGCGCGTATCGCGAGCGTCGCGACGCGTTACAATGGCGGCTTTATCGATCATGAGGTGTGCGCTTTGACTGCTCCAGGTGCTTTGAATTCCGCTGCTGGCTCGCTTTATGTGGTGGCGACGCCCATCGGCAACCTGGACGACATCAGTGCGCGTGCGCTGAAAATCCTGCGCGATGTCGCGTTGATCGCCGCCGAGGACACCCGCCATTCCCAGCGTTTGATGCAGCACTTCGGTATCCAGACGCCGCTGGCGGCTTGCCATGAGCATAACGAGCGCGATGAAGGCAGTCGTTTCATTACCCGTCTGCTCGCCGGCGATAATGTGGCGCTGATCTCCGATGCCGGGACGCCGCTGATTTCCGATCCGGGTTATCACCTGGTGCGCCAGGCCCGCGCTGCCGGGATCAATGTGGTGCCGGTACCCGGTGCCTGTGCCTTGATCGCGGCACTGTCAGCCGCCGGGTTGCCGTCGGACCGTTTTATCTTCGAAGGTTTTCTGCCGGCCAAGGCGGTGGGAAGACGCGCTCGTCTCGAGGCGATAAAGGAAGAGCCGCGCACGTTGATCTTTTACGAGGCGCCGCACCGCATTCTTGAATGTCTGCAGGATATGGAACTGGTGTTCGGTGCTGAGCGTCCGGCATTGCTGGCTCGCGAACTGACTAAGACGTTCGAAACCCTCAAGGGTTTGCCTTTGGCTGAATTGCGCCAGTTCGTCGAGTCGGACAGCAATCAGCAGCGTGGTGAGTGCGTGGTGTTGGTGGCGGGCTGGACCGCGCCAGAGTCCGAAGAGGCGGTCAGCAGTGAGGCGATGCGCGTTCTCAATCTGTTGCTCGAAGAAATGCCGCTCAAACGTGCCGCGGCATTGGCAGCGCAAATTACCGGTGAGCGTAAGAATGTTCTTTATCAGGTCGCGCTGGATAAACAGAAAAGCGAGTAAAACCCGACGCATAGGCATGCTCGAAGGCGTTTAGCGCTTGTTCTTCGGGCGCTCTGCCGTTAACCTTCGCGGCGGAGAGTCGATCGGACAGTCGCTGCCCTCTATGAAAATTAGGGGGGGGAGGAAAGTCCGGGCTCCATAGGGCGAAGTGCCAGGTAATGCCTGGGAGGCGTGAGCCTACGGAAAGTGCCACAGAAAATAACCGCCTAAGCGCTTCGGCGCCGGTAAGGGTGAAAAGGTGCGGTAAGAGCGCACCGCACGTCTGGCAACAGTTCGTGGCTAGGTAAACCCCACTTGGAGCAAGACCAAATAGGGTCCCAAGGCGTGGCCCGCGCTGGGACCGGGTAGGTTGCTAAAGATGTCCAGTGATGGCCATCGTAGACGAATGACTGTTCAAGACAGAACCCGGCTTACAGATCGACTCTCCACCTTTTTTCTCCCCTCTGCTTAAATCACTGAGCAGAGGCTGGTGATAGCAATTTCCCTTCTTACACAATCATCTGCAGAACCCCTGTTGTAATACCGAAAAAATCTTACTCTTAATAAATTACTTTAACTTCCGAACGCAGCCTTCTGTGCTGATTCAAGTTATCGGGCAGTTTCACCTGCCGGATTCTCGTTGCCTCTCCTCTTATGCTCCTAAATCTCAGTTCTGTAAGGGTTTTCCTTTAATCCGTGCCTTGACGGTGTGGTGGGCGCATTCCTATAGTGTGCGCAAGTGGCGGAAAGTGGCATGAAGTGGGTTTATTGAACTCAAAACGCTAGAATTTGGAGAAACGCTGACGTGTTTCGCGGAGCCAACGCTATCAGTCTCGATGCAAAGGGCCGTCTCGCCATGCCGAGCCGGTACCGTGACGAGCTCGTTTCGCGTAGTTCCGGTCAGTTGATCGTCACAATTGATGCCGTTGATCCGTGTTTGTGTGTTTACCCCCTCGATGAGTGGGAAATTATTGAAACCAAACTGCGCGCACTGCCTTCGCTTCGCGAAGAGAACCGCCGTCTGCAGCGTTTATTGATTGGTAACGCCGTCGACCTTGAGCTCGATGGCAGTGGTCGTTTTCTGGTTCCGCCGCGTCTTCGTGAATATGCCAAGTTGGATAAACGCGCGATGTTGGTAGGCCAATTGAACAAGTTCCAATTGTGGGACGAGGATGCCTGGAATGCGGTTTCTGCCGCTGACCTGGCTGCTATTCAACAACCGGGCGCGATGCCTGATGAACTGCGTGATTTGATCCTGTGACTATTGATAGCGGCTTTAACCACATCACCGTACTGCTTGACGAAGCCGTCGAGGCTCTCGCCGTACGTCCTGATGGCTGCTATCTGGATGGCACGTTCGGGCGCGGCGGGCATAGCCGGTTGATCCTCAGCCAGCTCGGTCCTGATGGCCGGTTGCTCGGATTCGACAAGGATCCTCAAGCGATTGCCACCGGGCAGACGCTAGCGGCCGAAGACGGCCGCTTTGTCGTTGTGCAGCGCAGCTTTGCCGAGCTCGGATCCGAAGTTGCCGAACGCGGTCTGCACGGCAAAGTCAGCGGTATTTTGCTGGATCTCGGCGTGTCTTCGCCGCAACTCGACGATCCTGAACGCGGCTTCAGTTTCCTCAATGATGGCCCGCTGGACATGCGCATGGACCCGTCCCGCGGGATCAGTGCGGCCGAGTTCGTCAACACCGCGCCCGCGGAAGAAATAGCCCGGGTGTTCAAGGAATACGGCGAAGAGCGCTTTTCCGGTCGCATGGCCCGTGCCGTGGCCGAACGCCGTGACATCAAGCCGTTCGAGCGTACCGCCGATCTGGCCGAAGTGTTGAAAGTCGCCAACCCGGCGTGGGAGAAGGGCAAGAACCCTGCGACCCGTGCGTTCCAGGGGCTGCGTATTCACGTCAACAACGAACTGGGTGATCTGGAAACCGGCCTCGAAGCCGCTCTGGACTGCCTGGAAGTCGGTGGCCGTCTGGTGGTCATCAGCTTCCATTCGCTTGAAGACCGCATCGTCAAATTGTTCATGCGCAAGCTGGTGAAGGGTGAAGCCGACAACCTGCCGCGCAACCTGCCGGTTCGGCACGTCGCCTTCGAACCGAAAATCAAAGTCCATGGCAAAGCGCAGACGGCCTCCGACACCGAACTCAAAGCCAACCCACGTTCCCGTAGCGCTGTCATGCGTGTGGCGGAGAAGCTGCGGTGAGCAGGCTTTTCGCCAAGCCACTGCCCGGCGGAAGCTTTTTCATGCTGCTGCTGTTTGTTGGCGTGCTCGTTTCGGCCATCGGCGTTTCTTACAGCGCGCACTGGAATCGCCAGTTGCTGAACTCGCTGTACAACGAGTTGAGCGTGCGCGACAAGGCGCAGGCTGAATGGGGTCGTTTGATTCTTGAGCAGAGCACCTGGACGGCACATAGCCGTATCGAAGTGCTGGCCACCGAACAACTGAAAATGCGCATTCCCGGTGCCGCCGAAGTGCAGATGGTGGCGCCATGATGAAACTCGAAGGCGCACTCTTTCCGTGGCGTTTCCGCCTGGTGGTGGGTTTGCTCGGCGTCATGGTGGCGGCGATCGCCTGGCGCATCATCGACCTGCAAGTGGTCGACCGTGATTTCCTCAAAGGTCAGGGCGACGCGCGCAGCGTTCGTCACATCCCGATTCCGGCTCACCGTGGTCTGATCACCGACCGTAACGGCGAGCCGTTGGCCGTGAGTACGCCGGTGACGACGCTGTGGGCCAACGCCAAGGAAATGCAGCAGGCGAAAGAGAAATGGCCGGCACTGGCCGCCGCACTCGGGCAAGACCCGAAAGCCTTGGCCGAGCGTCTTGAAGCACAAGCCAATAAAGAATTCATTTACCTGGTGCGCGGGCTGACGCCTGAGCAGGGCCAGGCCGTGCTCGACCTGAAAGTGCCGGGCGTCTACGGCATCGAAGAGTTCCGCCGTTTTTACCCTGCCGGTGAAGTCACCGCGCATATGGTCGGTTTCACCGACATCGACGATCACGGTCGAGAAGGTGTCGAACTGGCCTATGACGAATGGCTCGCCGGGGTGCCCGGCAAACGACAGGTGATCAAGGACCGGCGTGGCCGGTTGATCAAAGATGTCCAGGTCACCAAAAACGCCAAGGCCGGAAAGCCCTTGGCGTTGTCCATTGACCTGCGCCTGCAATACCTGGCCAACCGCGAACTGCGTAACGCGATCATCGAGAACGGCGCCAAGGCCGGCAGTCTGGTGATCATGGACGTGAAGACCGGCGAGATCCTCGCCATGGTCAACCAGCCGACCTACAACCCGAACAACCGTCGCAACCTGCAACCGGCGATGATGCGTAACCGCGCGATGATCGACGTGTTCGAGCCGGGTTCGACCATGAAGGCGATCTCGATGAGCGCCGCGATCGAAACCGGGCGCTGGAAACCGAGCGATACCGTCGAGGTGTATCCGGGTTCCTTGCAGATTGGTAAGTACACCATCAAGGACGTCTCCAAGACCGAAGGTCCGGTGCTTGACCTGACCGGTATTCTGATCAATTCCAGTAACGTCGGCATGAGTAAGGTCGCGTTCGATATCGGCGGCGAAACCATTTTCCGTCTGGCGCAGAAAGTCGGTCTTGGCCAGGACACTGGTCTGGGCTTCCCGGGCGAGCGCGTCGGCAACCTGCCGAACTACCGCGAATGGCGCAAGGCAGAAACCGCTACGTTGTCCTATGGCTACGGTATTTCGGTGACGGCGATCCAACTGGTTCACGCCTTCTCGGCGCTGGCCAACAACGGTCGCCTCGCACCGCTGACACTGATCAAAACCGACAAGGCACCGCAAACCACCCAGGTATTGCCGGAAGCCGTCGCGAAAACCATGCAAGGCATGCTGCAGCAAGTGATCGAAGCCCCGCGCGGTGTATTCCGTGCGCAGGTGCCGGCGTATCACGTGGGCGGCAAGTCCGGTACCGCACGTAAAACTTCGGTCGGCACCAAAGGCTATGCCGAGAACTCTTATCGCTCGCTGTTCGCCGGTTTCGGCCCGATGAGCGATCCGCGCTACGCCATCGTGGTGGTGATCGACGAACCGACCAAGGCCGGTTACTTCGGTGGTCTGGTATCGGCGCCAGTGTTCAGCCGTGTGATGTCCGGCACCCTGCGCCTGATGAACGTCACGCCGGACAACCTGCCGCCTACTCAACAAGCGAACGCTACGCCGGTCGTTCCACTGAAAGCCAATGGAGGGCGCGGCTGATGTCATTAAGTCTGAACAAGATATTCCCCCACGCCGGCCACGATCTGTTGATCCGTGAATTGGCGCTGGACAGTCGCAACGTACGTGCCGGGGACCTGTTCCTCGCAGTGCCGGGTGGCAAATTTGATGGCCGTGCACACATCGCCGACGCACTGGCGCGCGGCGCTGCTGCCGTGGCTTACGAAGTGGAAGGCGCCACTGTGTTGCCGATCACTGACGTGCCATTGATTCCGGTCAAGGGCCTGGCCGCTCAGCTGTCGGACATCGCCGGTCGTTTTTATGGCGAACCGAGCCATCATTTGAATCTGGTCGGGGTGACCGGAACCAACGGCAAGACCAGCGTGACTCAGCTGGTTGCCCAGGCGCTGGACCTGCTCGGTCAGCACTGCGGCATCGTTGGGACTCTGGGTTCCGGTTTCTACGGCGCGCTGGAAAGCGGCCTGCACACCACGCCGAATCCGATTGCCGTGCAAGCGACCCTGGGCGACCTGAAAAAGGCCGGTGCGAAAGCGGTTGCCATGGAAGTGTCATCCCATGGCCTGGATCAAGGCCGTGTCACCGCATTGGCGTTCGACGTGGCGGTGATGACCAACCTGTCCCGCGATCATCTGGACTATCACGGCACCATGCAGGCTTATGGTGAAGCCAAGGCCAAGCTGTTTGCCTGGAACGATTTGAAGTGCCGGGTGGTGAACCTCGACGACGATTTCGGCCGGCAACTGGCCGCCGAAAAACGTGAATCGCGGCTGATCACCTACAGCCTGCTCGACAGCAGCGCTTACCTCTATTGCCGTGAAGCGCATTTCGACGACGAAGGCGTGCGCGCCACGCTGGTGACGCCGCAGGGCGAGCGTCATTTACGCAGCACCTTGCTCGGTCGTTTCAACCTGAGCAACGTACTGGCAGCGGTCGGCGCTTTGCTCGGTCTGGATTACGCGCTGGACGAAATTCTCAAGGTACTGCCGAAACTCGAAGGCCCGGCCGGTCGCATGCAGCGCCTGGGTGGCGGTACTCAACCGTTGGTGGTGGTCGATTACGCCCACACCCCGGATGCTTTGGAAAAAGTTCTGACGGCATTGCGTCCGCACGTAAAAGGTCGGTTGCTGTGCCTGTTCGGCTGTGGCGGCGATCGCGATCGCGGCAAGCGTCCGCTGATGGCGGAAGTGGTCGAGCGTCTGGCCGACGGCGTGCTGGTTACCGACGACAACCCGCGTACCGAAGATCCTGCGGTGATTTTCGACGACATCCGTGCCGGTTTCACGGCTATGGATAAAGTGACGTTCGTCGCCGGCCGAGGCCAGGCGATTGCCCAACTGATCGCGGGTGCATCGGCGGACGACGTGATCGTGCTGGCCGGCAAAGGTCACGAGGACTATCAGGAAATCCACGGCGAGCGTCACGCCTTCTCCGATCTGGTCGAGGCCGATCACGCCTTGACCGCGTGGGAGGTGGCCCATGCTTAAAGCCTTGAAACTGAGCGAACTGACCGGCGCGCTGAATGCACGCCTGATTTCTGCCGATGCGAGTTTCGACGGTGTCAGTATCGACAGCCGCGCGATCAAATCGGGTCAGCTGTTCATTGCCTTGGCCGGTCCGCGCTTCGATGGTCATGACTACCTCAATGACGTGGCGGCCAAAGGCGCCGTGGCGGCATTGGTCGAGCGTGAAGTCGCCGACAGCACACTGCCGCAATTGCTGGTCAGCGACACCCGTCAGGCGCTGGGGCAACTGGGCGCGCTGAACCGCAATGCCTTCACTTATCAGGTCGCAGCCGTCACCGGTTCCAGCGGCAAGACCACGGTCAAGGAAATGCTCGCGAGCATCCTGCGCACGCGCGGTCCGGTGCTGGCGACCCGTGGCAATCTGAACAATGACCTCGGGGTTCCGCTGACCCTGCTCGAACTGGCGCCGGAGCATACCGCCGCCGTGATCGAACTCGGTGCCTCGCGCCTGGGTGAAATTACCTACACCGTGGCCATGACCAAACCCCACGTGGCCATTCTCAACAATGCCGGGACCGCCCACGTTGGCGAGTTCGGCGGGCCGGAAAAAATCGTCGAGGCCAAGGGCGAGATTATCGAAGGGCTGGAGTCCGATGGCGTCGCCGTTCTCAATCTCGACGACAAGGCGTTCGGTATCTGGAAGGCGCGCGCCGGTGATCGCACAGTGCTGACGTTCGCCTTGAGCAATTCCAGCGCCGACTTCTACGCCAGCGATCTGACCACCGATGCGCGCGGTTGCCCGGCGTTCAACCTGCACAGCCCTGAAGGTGTGGAGCGCGTGCAATTGAACCTGCTCGGCACCCACAACGTGGCTAATGCCATGGCCGCAGCGGCCGCTGCCCATGCGCTGGGTGTGTCGCTGTTCGGCATCGCCACCGGCCTGGGCGCAGTGCAACCGGTCAAGGGTCGTACCGTCGCGCAACTGGCGACCAACGGCATGCGCGTGATTGATGACACTTACAACGCAAACCCCACCTCGATGTGCGCTGCCGTTGATATACTCGCCGGCTTTTCCGGCCGCACCGTTCTGGTGCTCGGGGATATCGGCGAGTTGGGCGATTGGGCGGAGCAGGGGCATCGCGATGTGGGCGAGTACGCCCGTGGCAAGGTTTCCGCGCTGTACGCCGTCGGACCCATGATGGTTCACGCCGCCAACGCCTTCGGTCCACAAGCCTTTCACTTCAGCACGCAGGCTGAACTGATCAAGGCACTGGACGCCGAGCAAGACACAAACACCACCATTTTGATCAAGGGCTCGCGCAGCGCCGCGATGGAAAACATCGTCGCCGCTTTGTGCGGGACCAGCCTGGAGAAACATTAATGCTGCTGCTGCTAGCGGAGTATCTGCAACAGTTCTACAAAGGCTTCGC
The DNA here is from genome assembly GCF_048565165.1 of Pseudomonas sp. NFX224. Lineage (NCBI taxonomy): Bacteria > Pseudomonadati > Pseudomonadota > Gammaproteobacteria > Pseudomonadales > Pseudomonadaceae > Pseudomonas > Pseudomonas sp. NFX224. Next base: position 4,101,000 of record NZ_CP183416.1, read on the forward strand.
GGTCTTCCAGTACCTGACCCTGCGCGGGATTCTCGGTGTACTGACCGCGCTGGTCTTGTCGCTGTGCTATGGCCCGTGGATGATCCGCACCCTGCAGAACCGTCAGATCGGCCAGTCCGTTCGTAACGACGGTCCGCAATCGCACCTTTCCAAGTCCGGCACCCCGACCATGGGTGGCGCGTTGATCCTGTCGTCCATCGGCGTCAGCACCCTGTTGTGGGCTGACTTGAGCAACCGTTACGTCTGGGTCGTGTTGCTGGTGACCTTGCTGTTCGGCGCCATCGGCTGGGTCGACGACTACCGCAAAGTGATCGAGAAGAATTCCCGTGGCTTGCCAAGCCGCTGGAAGTATTTCTGGCAGTCGGTGTTTGGCCTCGGCGCGGCGATCTTCCTTTATATGACCGCCGCCACACCGGTGGAAACCACGCTGATCCTGCCGATGCTCAAGGACTACAGCATTCCGCTGGGCGCCGGTTTCATCGTCCTGACCTACTTCGTCATCGTCGGTTCGAGCAACGCGGTCAACCTGACCGACGGCCTCGACGGCCTGGCGATCATGCCGACCGTGATGGTTGGCGGTGGCCTGGGCATCTTCTGCTACCTGTCGGGTAACGTGAAGTTCGCCGAATACCTGCTGATTCCTTATGTGCCGGGCGCGGGCGAGTTGATCGTGTTCTGCGGCGCGTTGATCGGTGCCGGCCTGGGCTTTCTCTGGTTCAACACCTATCCGGCGCAAGTCTTCATGGGTGACGTCGGCGCACTGGCGCTGGGCGCGGCCCTGGGCACCATCGCGGTGATCGTCCGTCAGGAAATCGTCCTGTTCATCATGGGCGGCGTGTTCGTGATGGAAACCCTGTCAGTGGTCATTCAGGTTGCCTCCTTTAAGCTGACCGGTCGCCGCGTATTCCGCATGGCACCGATACACCACCATTTTGAACTCAAGGGCTGGCCCGAGCCGCGCGTGATCGTCCGTTTCTGGATCATCACCGTGATTCTCGTGTTGGTCGGCCTTGCCACCCTGAAGCTGAGGTAGAAATTCGTGTCTCTGATCGCTTCTGACCACTTCCGCATCGTTGTCGGCCTCGGCAAGAGCGGCATGTCCCTGGTTCGCTTCCTGGCGAACCGGGGCGTGGCGTTTGCCGTGGCCGATACGCGGGAAAATCCACCGGAACTGGCCACGCTCAAGCGTGACTATCCGCACGTGGAAGTGCGTTGTGGCGAGCTGGACGTCGAATTCCTGTGCCGTGCCGACGAGCTCTACGTGAGCCCTGGCTTGGCGCTGGCGACCCCGGCCCTGCAGGCTGCCGCCGCCCGTGGCGTGAAATTGTCCGGCGATATTGAGCTGTTCGCGCGTAACGCGAAGGCGCCGATCGTGGCCATCAGCGGTTCCAACGCGAAAAGCACTGTGACCACGCTGGTCGGCGAGATGGCGGCTGCGGCCGGCAAACGTGTCGCCGTCGGTGGCAACCTCGGTACTCCGGCGCTGGACCTGCTGAACGACGACATCGAGCTGTACGTGATGGAGTTGTCGAGTTTCCAGCTGGAAACCACCGACCAGCTCAACGCCGAAGTGGCGACCGTGCTCAACATCAGCGAAGACCACATGGATCGCTACAGCGGTCTGCCGGCTTACCATTTGGCCAAGCACCGGATCTTCCGTGGCGCCAGGCAATTTGTGGTCAACCGTCAGGACGCGCTGAGCCGTCCGTTGATGGGCGAGGGCCAGCCGTGCTGGACCTTCGGCCTGACCAAACCGGATTTCAAGGCGTTCGGTATCCGTGAAGAAGAGGGCGAGAAATACCTGGCCTTCGAATTCCAGAACCTGATGCCGGTGCGCGAGCTGAAGATTCGCGGTGCACACAACCAATCGAATGCCCTCGCGGCGTTGGCGCTCGGTCATGCCGTCGGCCTGCCGTTCGACGCCATGCTCTCGGCCCTGCGCACCTTCGCCGGTCTCGAGCATCGCTGTCAGTGGGTGCGTGATCTGGATGGCGTGGCTTACTACAACGATTCCAAAGCCACCAACGTGGGCGCCGCACTGGCGGCCATCGAAGGCCTGGGTGCGGACATCAACGGCAAGGTCGTGCTGATCGCCGGTGGCGACGGCAAAGGTGCCGAGTTCAACGACCTGCGTGACCCAGTGGCGGCCAACTGCCGCGCCGTGATCCTCATGGGCCGCGACTCCGACAAGATCGGCGAGGCCATCGGCGATGCCGTACCGCTGATTCGCGCTGGTTCATTGATTGAAGCCGTTGAGCAATGCCGCGCCGCTGCGCAACCGGGCGACGTGGTACTGCTGTCGCCAGCCTGCGCCAGTTTCGACATGTTCAAGAACTACGAAGACCGTGGTCACCAGTTCGTCCGCGCCGTGGAGGATCTGGCATGAGCCTGATGAACATCATCAAGCCGTATCCATCGCCACTGATCACCGGGCGCGGGATCGACCTCGATTTCCCGATGCTCGCCGGTTGCCTGGCGTTGCTTGGCCTCGGGCTGATCATGATCGCCTCGGCCTCCACCGAAGTGGCGGCCGTGCAGTCGGGCAGCGCCCTGTATTACATGATTCGCCACCTTATCTATGTGGTGCTGGGGCTCGGTGCCTGCATCGTCACCATGATGATTCCGATCGCCACCTGGCAACGCCTGGGCTGGCTGATGCTGCTGGGTGCGTTCGGCTTGCTGGTGATGGTGATCATCCCCGGCATCGGCCGCGAAGTGAACGGTTCGATGCGCTGGATCGGTTTCAGTTTCTTCAACGTGCAGCCTTCCGAAATCGCCAAGGTGTTCGTGGTGATTTACCTCGCCGGGTATCTGGTGCGTCGCCAGAAAGAGGTGCGTGAAAGCTGGATGGGCTTCTTCAAGCCGTTCATCGTTCTGCTGCCAATGGCGGGCCTGTTGCTGATGGAGCCCGACTTCGGTGCGACCGTCGTGATGATGGGCGCAGCGGCGGCGATGCTGTTCCTCGGTGGGGTCGGGTTGTTCCGATTCTCCTTGATGGTGGTACTGGCCGTCGGGGCGGTGGTGCTGTTGATCCAGATGCAGCCCTATCGAATGGCGCGTCTGACCAACTTCGCCGACCCGTGGGCTGACCAGTTCGGTGCCGGCTATCAGCTGTCCCAGGCCTTGATCGCGTTCGGTCGCGGCGAGTGGCTGGGCGTTGGCCTGGGCAACAGCGTGCAGAAGCAGTTCTACCTGCCGGAAGCGCACACCGACTTCGTGTTCTCGGTCCTGGCCGAAGAGTTGGGCGCCGTGGGTTCCTTGTGCACGGTCGCGCTGTTCGTCTTCGTCTGTATTCGCGGCATGTACATCGGCTTGTGGGCCGAGAAGGCCAAGCAGTTTTTCGCGGCTTATGTGGCCTACGGTTTGTCGTTCCTGTGGATCGGTCAATTTCTGATCAACATCGGCGTGAACGTCGGTCTGCTGCCGACCAAAGGTCTGACGCTGCCGTTCCTCAGTTATGGTGGCAGTTCGTTGGTGATTTGCTGTGCCTGTCTCGGCTTGTTGCTGCGCATCGAGTGGGAGAGTCGAACCCATTTGGGCAGTGAAGAGATGGAGTTCCATGAGAGCGACTTCGCCGAGGAGCCGACCCATGGGCGCTAACGTATTGATCATGGCCGGCGGCACCGGCGGCCACGTGTTCCCGGCGCTGGCCTGTGCCCGTGAATTCCAGGCGCGCGGTTACACCGTGCACTGGCTGGGTACGCCGCGCGGCATCGAGAACGAACTGGTCCCGGCGGCCGGCATCGAACTGCATCGGATCAATGCCAGCGGTCTGCGGGGCAAGGGCAAATTGTCGCTGCTCAAAGCACCGTTCATGTTGCTCAAGTCGGTCTGGCAGGCACGGGCGATCATTCGTCAGCTGCGGCCGGCCTGCGTGGTGGGCTTTGGTGGCTATGTGACCGGTCCTGGCGGTGTTGCCGCCAAACTGGCCGGCGTGCCGGTGATCGTTCACGAACAGAACGCCGTGGCCGGTACCGCCAATCGGTTGCTGGTGCCGTTGGCCGCCCGAGTCTGTGAAGCGTTCCCCGACACCTTTACCCTGTCGAACAGCCGTCGCACCACCGGTAACCCGGTGCGCACCGAGCTGTTCCTCGAAACACCGCGACCAGCCCTGGCCGGTCGCAAGGCGCGTTTGCTGATCCTCGGCGGAAGCCTGGGCGCAGAGCCGTTGAACAAGTTGCTGCCTGAAGCCCTGTCGCAAGTCGCTGTCGACCTGCGCCCGGACGTGTTCCATCAGGCCGGCAAAAACCACGATGAAGTGACTGCAGAGCGCTACCGCGCGGCTGGCGTCGAGGCGCAGGTGCAGCCTTTCATCAAAGACATGGCCCAAGCCTATGGCTGGGCCGACCTGGTGGTATGTCGCGCAGGTGCGCTGACCATCAGTGAACTGGCCGCCGCCGGTCTGCCCTCGATGCTGGTGCCCTTGCCCCACGCGATTGACGATCACCAGACTCGCAACGCCGATTATTTGGCCCGTGAAGGCGCAGCCTTCCTGATGCCGCAAAGAACGACTGGCGCAGCGGATCTTGCCGCGCGCCTGACAGAGGTCCTGATGCAACCGCAACGACTCGAAGAAATGGCCCAAGCGGCCCGCCGTCTGGCCAAACCCGATGCCACCCGTAACGTGGTCGATTCCTGCCTGGAGGTGGCCCATGGTTGAGCATCAGAAAGCCATGCCGCAACCGGAAATGCGCCGCATCCGTCGCATCCACTTCGTCGGTATCGGCGGCGTGGGCATGTGCGGGATTGCCGAAGTGTTGCTGAACCTGGGCTATGCAGTATCCGGTTCCGACCTGAAGGCTTCGCCGGTCACCGAGCGCCTAGAATCTTTCGGTGCGCAGATCTTTATCGGTCACCGTGCCGAAAACGCCGCCGCCGCCGACGTGCTGGTGGTGTCGAGCGCCGTGAACACGTCCAACCCGGAAGTCGCCACCGCGCTGGAACGCCGTATTCCTGTGGTGCCGCGCGCAGAAATGCTGGCTGAACTGATGCGCTATCGCCACGGCATCGCCGTCGCCGGTACCCACGGCAAAACCACCACCACCAGCCTGATCGCTTCGGTGTTCGCTGCCGGTGGCCTGGACCCGACGTTCGTCATCGGTGGCCGTCTGAATGCCGCGGGCACCAATGCCCAGCTCGGCACCAGTCGTTACCTGATCGCCGAAGCCGACGAAAGCGACGCCAGTTTTCTGCACCTGCAACCGCTGGTGGCCGTGGTCACCAACATCGACGCTGACCACATGGCGACCTACGGCGGTGACTTCAACGTACTGAAGAAAACCTTCGTCGAGTTCCTGCACAACCTGCCGTTCTACGGTCTGGCGGTGGTGTGCCTGGACGATCCTGTGGTGCGTGAAATTCTGCCGCAGGTCAAACGCCCGACTGTTACCTACGGCTTCGGCGACGATTGCGACGTGCGTGCGATCAATGTGCGCCAACAAGGCATGCAGACCTTCTTCACCGTGCTGCGTCCTGACCGCGAGCCGCTGGATGTCTCGGTGAACATGCCGGGCAACCACAACGTATTGAACGCATTGGCGACCATTTGCATCGCCACCGACGAAGGCGTCAGCGATGAAGCCATTGTCCAGGGCCTGTCCGGGTTCCAGGGTGTCGGCCGACGCTTCCAGGTCTACGGCGAACTGCCGGTAGAGGGCGGCAACGTGATGCTGGTCGACGATTACGGTCACCACCCGACCGAAGTCGCGGCCGTGATCAAAGCCGTGCGCGGTGGCTGGCCGGAGCGCCGACTGGTGATGGTCTACCAGCCGCACCGTTACAGCCGTACCCGCGACCTGTACGACGATTTCGTCAATGTACTGGCCGATGCCAATGTGCTGTTGCTGATGGAAGTCTATCCGGCCGGCGAAGAGCCGATTCCGGGTGCCGACAGCCGCAAGCTGTGCAACAGCATCCGCCAGCGCGGCCAGCTCGATCCGATCTATATCGAGCGTGGTGTCGACCTTGCGCCAGTGGTCAAGCCGCTGCTGCGTGCCGGTGACATCCTGCTGTGCCAGGGCGCCGGTGATATCGGAGGTCTTGCACCAAAACTGTTGAAAAGTGAGTTGTTCGCCGGTGCGGTTGCCGCGCCGGAGAAGGGGAAGTTGAAATGACTGCTGCATACGCCAATCTCGTCTCCACGATCGCGCCGAAAGACTTCGGCCGCGTCGCCGTGCTGTTCGGCGGCAAGAGTGCCGAGCGCGAAGTGTCCCTGAAGTCCGGCAACGCCGTTCTCGACGCGCTGCAAAGCGCGGGCGTGGATGCGTTCGGCCTCGACGTCGGCGATGACCTGCTGCAGCGTCTGCAGAGTGAAAAGATCGACCGCGCCTTCATCATCCTCCACGGCCGTGGCGGTGAAGACGGCAGCATGCAGGGCCTGCTCGAATGCCTGGGCATTCCGTACACCGGCAGCGGCATCCTCGCTTCGGCACTGGCCATGGACAAGCTGCGCACCAAACAGGTCTGGCACAGCCTCGGGATTCCGACGCCGCGTCACGCGGTGCTGCGCAGCGAGGCCGATTGTATTTCGGCAGCGACGGAACTGGGCTTCCCTTTGATCGTCAAACCGGCGCATGAAGGTTCAAGTATCGGGATGGCCAAAGTGACTTCCGCGCCGGAATTGATCGACGCATGGAAAGCGGCCAGTACCTACGATTCGCAAGTGTTGGTCGAGCAATGGATTCAAGGTCCGGAGTTCACCATCGCCACCCTGCGTGACCAGGTGTTGCCTCCAATCGCCCTGGGCACGACGCACAGTTTCTACGACTACGACGCCAAGTATATCGCCAACGATACCCAGTACCGCATTCCGTGCGGGCTGGACAGCGCCAAGGAAAAGGAACTCATGGACCTCACGGCGAAAGCCTGTGAAGCGCTGGGTATCGCCGGTTGGGGCAGGGCGGACGTGATGCAGGACGCCGACGGGCAGTTCTGGTTCCTGGAAGTCAACACGGCACCGGGCATGACCGACCACAGCCTGGTGCCGATGGCGGCCCGTGCTGCCGGTCTGGATTTCCAGCAACTGGTCCTGGCCATCCTGGCAGCCAGTGTTGCCGGTAACGAAGAGCCAAGGGGTTAAGACCATGCACGGCGCTCAAGTCAGACATCAGCCACCCGCACCCGGCCGCAAGCCGGTGCCGCGGGGTGCCAGCCGAATGGTGGCCAAAGAGCCGATGTCTGCGCGCCTGCCGAAAGCCAATTTTGGTTTTCTGAAAAGTCTGTTCTGGCCGGTGCTGCTGGTGGCATTGGGGTTCGGTACCTATGAAGGCGCGCAGCGTTTGTTGCCATACGCCGACCGGCCGATCACCAAGATCAACGTGCAGGGCGATTTGAGTTACATCAGCCAGCAAGCGGTGCAGCAGCGGATCGCCCCTTTCGTGGCGTCGAGTTTCTTCACCATCGACCTGGCGAGCATGCGCACCGAGCTGGAACAGATGCCATGGATTGCCCACGCCGAAGTGCGTCGGGTGTGGCCGGATCAAGTGGTGATCCGCCTGGAAGAACAACTGCCGGTGGCCCGCTGGGGCGACGAGTCGCTGTTGAACAACCAGGGTCAGGCGTTCACCCCGCGTGAGCTGGCGAACTACGAACACCTGCCACAACTGTTCGGCCCACAAAGGGCACAACAGCAAGTGATGCAGCAATACCAGGTACTGAGCCAGATGCTCAGGCCAATGGGTTTCTCGATTGCACGCCTGGAGTTGCGCGAACGCGGCAGCTGGTTCCTGACCACCGGCCCCGGCAGTGCGGGCCCCGGAATCGAACTGCTGCTGGGACGCGGCAACCTGGTGGAAAAGATGCGCCGCTTCATCGCCATCTATGACAAGACGCTCAAAGAACAGATTACGAACATTGCGCGCATCGATCTGCGCTACGCCAACGGCCTCGCTGTTGGCTGGCGGGAACCTGTAGCGCCCACGGCAGCCCAACCCGCTGTCGCGAAGAATTAAGAAGAGGCAGGACCCATGGCAAACGTGCAAAGCGGCAAAATGATCGTCGGTCTCGATATCGGCACCTCCAAGGTGGTGGCGCTGGTAGGCGAGGTCGCGGACGACGGCACGCTGGATATCGTCGGGATCGGTACGCACCCGTCCCGTGGCCTGAAAAAAGGCGTGGTGGTGAACATCGAGTCCACCGTGCAGTCGATCCAGCGCGCCATTGAAGAAGCGCAGCTGATGGCCGGTTGCCGCATTCACTCGGCATTCGTCGGCGTGGCCGGCAACCACATCCGCAGCCTGAATTCCCACGGCATCGTGGCGATTCGAGATCGCGAAGTCAGCTCTGCCGACCTCGAGCGCGTGCTCGACGCCGCCCAGGCCGTGGCGATCCCGGCTGACCAGCGCGTGCTGCACACCCTGCCGCAGGATTACGTGATCGATAACCAGGAAGGCGTCCGCGAGCCACTGGGCATGTCCGGCGTTCGTCTGGAAGCCAAGGTTCACGTGGTCACCTGCGCCGTCAACGCCGCACAGAACATTGAAAAATGCGTGCGTCGTTGCGGTCTGGAAATCGACGACATCATTCTCGAGCAACTGGCTTCGGCTTACTCGGTGCTGACCGACGACGAGAAAGAACTGGGCGTGTGCCTGGTGGACATCGGTGGCGGCACCACCGACATCGCGATCTTCACCGAAGGCGCGATCCGCCACACCGCGGTGATCCCGATTGCGGGCGATCAGGTGACCAACGACATCGCCATGGCGTTGCGCACCCCGACCCAGTACGCCGAAGAAATCAAGATTCGCTACGCCTGCGCCCTGGCCAAACTGGCCGGTGCCGGTGAAACCATCAAGGTGCCAAGCGTTGGCGATCGTCCACCGCGCGAGCTGTCCCGTCAGGCCCTGGCCGAAGTGGTCGAGCCGCGTTACGACGAGCTGTTCACGCTGATCCAGGCCGAACTGCGTCGCAGCGGCTACGAAGACCTGATCCCGGCCGGCATCGTGCTGACCGGCGGTACGTCGAAGATGGAAGGCGCCACCGAACTGGCCGAGGAAATCTTCCACATGCCGGTACGCCTGGGTGTGCCTCACGGCGTGAAGGGCCTGGATGACGTGGTCCGCAACCCGATTTATTCCACTGGCGTTGGCCTGTTGATGTACGGCTTGCAGAAGCAATCCGACGGCATTTCGTTCTCGGGCATCGGCAGTCGCGACAGCTACAGCAACGAAGAGCCAAAAGGCGCCTTGCTCGATCGCATCAAGAGCTGGGTCCAGGGCAATTTCTGAAGATTTACCGCAGCACCGTTGTAGATACATGCAGTAGGCGAAAAAAACTAGAGAACGTAAAGGAGAGGGAAAATGTTCGAACTCGTAGACAACATCCCCGCAAGCCCGGTAATCAAGGTTATCGGTGTTGGCGGAGGCGGCGGCAACGCTGTCAACCACATGGTCAAGAGCAACATTGAAGGCGTCGAGTTCATCTGCGCCAACACTGATGCCCAGGCGCTGAAAAGCATCAGCGCGCGGACCATCCTGCAACTGGGTACTGGCGTGACCAAAGGTCTGGGCGCCGGTGCCAACCCTGAAGTAGGTCGTCAGGCCGCTCTCGAAGACCGTGAGCGCATTGCCGAAGTCCTGCAGGGCACCAACATGGTGTTCATCACCACTGGCATGGGCGGTGGTACCGGTACCGGTGCAGCGCCGATCATTGCCGAAGTGGCGAAGGAAATGGGGATCCTCACCGTTGCGGTGGTGACCCGTCCGTTCCCGTTCGAAGGCCGCAAGCGCATGCAGCTGGCCGATGAAGGTATCCGTCTGCTGTCTGAAAGCGTTGACTCGTTGATCACCATTCCCAACGAGAAGCTGCTGACCATCCTCGGTAAAGACGCCAGCCTGCTGTCGGCTTTCGCCAAGGCTGACGATGTACTGGCCGGTGCCGTTCGCGGTATCTCCGACATCATCAAGCGTCCGGGCATGATCAACGTCGACTTTGCCGACGTGCGTACCGTGATGAGCGAAATGGGCATGGCGATGATGGGCACTGGCTGCGCCAGCGGTCCGAACCGTGCACGCGAAGCCACTGAAGCGGCCATTCGCAACCCGTTGCTCGAAGACGTGAACCTGCAAGGCGCACGCGGCATCCTGGTGAACATCACCGCCGGTCCTGACCTGTCCCTGGGTGAGTACTCCGACGTGGGTAGCATCATCGAAGCCTTCGCTTCCGAGCACGCGATGGTCAAGGTCGGTACCGTTATCGATCCGGACATGCGCGACGAGCTGCACGTGACTGTCGTGGCGACCGGTCTGGGCGCTAAAATCGAGAAGCCTGTGAAGGTCATCGACAATACCGTTCACACTTCGATGGCTTCGCAGCCACAACAACAAGCCCCTGTTCGTCAGGAAGCTCCAGCGGTGAACTACCGCGACCTGGATCGTCCGACCGTCATGCGCAACCAGGCTCAGGCCGGTGCAGCGGCTGCCGCGAAGATGAATCCGCAAGATGATCTGGACTACCTGGACATCCCGGCATTCCTGCGTCGTCAGGCCGATTGATGAAATGTATCAGGGCTATGAAGGTGATTGGTGTTCAGCAAAGGCGTGGTCTGCTATCATCGCCAGCCTTTGTTGATACCAGTTCGCAATTTGCGCTGAAGCGGCCCAAGCCATGATTAAACAACGCACACTGAAAAATATTATCCGTGCCACAGGTGTAGGTCTGCACTCCGGGGAGAAGGTCTACCTGACCCTCAAGCCTGCGCCTGTCGACACCGGCATCGTCTTTCGCCGTGCCGACCTCGATCCAGTGGTCGAGATACCGGCTCGTGCGGCCAACGTCGGCGAGACAACCATGTCGACGACGCTGGTCAACGGTGACGTGAAGGTGGATACGGTGGAGCACTTGCTCTCGGCCATGGCTGGCCTGGGCATCGATAACGCCTACGTCGAGCTCTCCGCGTCCGAAGTCCCGATCATGGATGGTAGCGCTGGACCCTTCGTATTTCTGATTCAGTCGGCTGGCCTGGAAGAACAGGACGCTGCCAAGAAGTTCATCCGCATCCTGCGTGAAGTGACTGTGGAAGACGGCGACAAGCGCGCCACTTTCGTCCCTTTCGAAGGTTTCAAGGTGAGTTTCGAGATCGATTTCGATCACCCGGTTTTCCGTGACCGCACACAAAGTGCAAGCGTGGATTTTTCCAGCACTTCGTTCGTAAAAGAAGTCAGCCGCGCCCGTACCTTTGGTTTCATGAGTGACATCGAGTACCTGCGCAAGCACAACCTCGCACTCGGCGGCAGCGTTGAAAACGCCATTGTGGTCGACGCGGATGGTGTACTGAACGAAGACGGCCTTCGCTATGAAGACGAATTCGTGAAGCACAAGATCCTCGATGCAATTGGTGACCTCTACCTGCTGGGCAATAGCCTGATTGGTGAGTTCAAGGGCTTCAAGTCCGGCCACGCACTGAACAACCAGCTGCTGCGCAAGTTGATTGAGCAGACAGACGCCTGGGAAGTCGTGACGTTCGAAGACGCCAGCACTGCACCGATCTCTTACATGCGTCCTGTTGCGGCCGTGTAAGTAAAAAACCTCTCTAGTTTTTTAAAGGCTACCTTCGGGTGGCCTTTTTTTATGCCTCTAGGCTTAAAAGATCGCAGGCTCATCCAACCACCCGATTTCGCCCCCCTTCCTTGGCCTGATACAGCGCCTTGTCTGCCGCGAACAGCAACTGTTCCAGGCTGATGTCGCTCGCAGTCGTCCATGTGCTGATGCCGATGCTCACTGACATTGGTTGTTCATCACCCGCCACCAACGGCAGTTGCTGTACTTGCTCCCGAATTTGCTCGGCGATCTGCCGCGCACCTTCGCTATCGGTTTCCGCCAGGACCACCGAAAACTCCTCGCCGCCATAACGTGCAACCAGGTCTGTCGGGCGATGGACGTTGGCCTGAATGACACCCGCCAGCGCGCGCAGAGCCTGGTCACCGGCCTGGTGGCCATGGCGGTCGTTGAAGGCCTTGAAGTGGTCGGCGTCGATCATCAACACCGACAGTGGTTTGCCGGAACGTTGCGCCCGAAACCATTCATGGCGCAGGGTCTGGTCGAGGGTTCGACGGTTGGCCACCCCGGTCAAGGCGTCGGTCGCCGCCAACTGCGCCAGTTCCTGTTCGGCGTTGTAGCGCAGGCGCAATTCGCGGCAGAGCAACCAGGTCAGCCACAGCAGCGCGATGCACAGAATGCCGGTGGCGCCGCTGATCACAATGGCCGTGCGGTTCCAGGTGGCAAACACCTCATCGCCGGACAGCGCGACGATGACGGTTAACGGCAGGTTGCCGACCCGGCTGAAGGTGTACAGGCGTTGCTGTTCGTCAACACTGGATACGCTGTCGAAGCTGCCACTTCCCTCACGCAACATGCGCACGACGTTGGGTCGGGTGGCTAAGCTTTTGCCGATCGAGTTGTCTTCCAGAAACGGCTTCTGCGCCAACAGGACGCCGTCGTCGTTGATGATGGCCAGCGTGCTGCCAGTGCCGATGTCCAGGCTGTTGAACAACTGTTCGAAGTAAGCCAGGCGCATCGAGGCTACTGCCACACCTAAAAACTCCCCTGTGGGCGAAGAGATGCGCCGACTGAAGCTTATTTGCCATTCGTCGCTGTAGGCGCAGTCGCAGCGGGGTTTGAAGGGCCGACTGATGAACATGCCACTGTCGCGGTTGAAGGCATGGGTCAGGAAATAATCGCGATCAGCGAAGTTGCCCGGTTTGGGTTCGATCAACGACGAGTCGGCCAGCACTTCGCCGTGCTTGTCCAGCAACAGGATGTCGCCCTTATAGCGCGCCGTGGTGGAACGGTCGAAGAGCACCAGGTGGCGAATCTGTGCCGAAACCTGCTTGAGATCGTCCCGTTGCGCGGCGGCGATCAGGCCTTGCAGGGTCAGATCGTAGAGTTCCACCGTGCGCAACACATCGGCGTCGATCAATTGCGCGACGGTGGTCGCGCTGCGTGTGGCCGCCTGCTGGGCGTTGGCGTATTCGCGGATCAGCAAAAAGGTCACGATGCTGAGAATTGCGATGACCGTCAGGCTGCTGCCGAGGATGACCAGGATCTCGGGCCGTCCGGTGCTGCCTGCAGGGGGTGGGGTACGGCGTTCGGTCATAGGGCTGATGTCTGCTGGAGTGACTGGGCAAGCGTAGTCTCATAACCCTAGCAGGCAGTAGCCATCGTTGCGGCGATTGCAATGAACAACGCGCCGCTGGCTTCAAACACAGACGAAAAAAAGCCGCTGATGGCAGCGGCTTTGAAGACAATTTTTCAAAGGGAAGAGCCGATGAAAAGTGTCGAGGGAAACGGGAGCGACGCGCAGCAATCAGCTGTCTTTCAGGGCTTGGTCCTGGGTGCTGGATGCTTGCGGGGCCTGGGTGGCTTCGTGGGCTTTGGCGGTCATCTCGATCTGCTGCTGTTCGAAAGCGGCGGCGCGTGCGCTGTTGTGCGCGACGAACGCCTGCGACTCTTCAGCCATGGCGAACGGGGACAGGAACAAAGCGGACAAAACGAAAGCGCTGGCAATACCCATACTGTTGGACATCTTTAAAACCTTCTTGCTTGGCAAGTGCTGTTTGGTGCGGGCAAAGATAAGGATGTCGAGCGATGGGAAAAAGAGCGGATTCATGAAAGGACTATTACGCAAAAAGCAAAGATCGCAGCCTGTCAGACAGGAAGATGAATTCCGAAGGTATTCATGCCATGGTCGCTGCGCACAAACACATCACCGCCGTGCATCAGCGCAATCGCCTTGACGATCGCCAGCCCCAATCCGTGATTGTTGCCGCTATTGCTGCGCGAAGCGTCAACGCGATAGAAGCGTTCGAACAGGCGCGGCAGGTGCTCGCTGGCAATCGGTAATCCAGGGTTGGCGACGCCGATGCTGACCTGATGCGCCTCGGCTTCGATGCGTACCTCAATTACCTGCCCGGGCTCGGTGTGCTGCACCGCGTTGCTCAACAGATTGATCAACGCCCGGCGCAGATGCGCGATCTCGATTTGCACCTGGGCATCACCGCTGACCTGCACCTCGACCCGAGCGTCCTCAAGAATGAAGTCCAGGTATTCCAGGGTCGTCGCTACCTCATCAGCCAACGAAGTGGACGTCAGCTTGGTGGCCTTGCTGCCCTGATCGGCGCTGGCGAGGAACAGCATGTCGTTGATGATCGAGCGCAGTCGTTCAAGCTCTTCGAGGTTCGATTGCAGCACCTCGAAATAATGCTCGGCGGAACGTCCGCGAGTCAGCGCCACCTGGGTCTGGCCGATCAGGTTGGTCAACGGCGAACGCAGTTCATGGGCGACATCGGCGTTGAACGATTCCAGCCGCGAGTAGGCCTGTTCGACCCGCTCCAGCGTGGAGTTGAACGAGTTGACGAACTGATTCAGTTCCGGCGGCAACGGCGACAGTCGCAAGCGTCCCGAACGCAACGGCGGGGCCAATCGCTGGGCCTCATGGGACAGTTTGATCAGCGGTTTTAGGCCGATCCGTGCCACCCAATACCCCAACGCGGAAGCCATCAGCACGCCGACAATCGCCAGTGCAATCAAGGCGATCAGCAGTTGATGTTGCGTCTGGTGAAAGGTCTCGGTGTCGATGGCGATCATGAAGCGCAGCGGCGGCCGCTGGTCCTTGGCCGGGAACTGGCTGAGCAGCACTTTCAGCGGGTACGGCTGATCCGGCAGTTGCATGTCGCGCATGCCCAGCGGTCCTTCGGCAAAGGCGCGGATCTGCGGTGTCGGGTTGCCGTATTCGTAGCGAGAATCGCCGCTGATGATCCAGAAACTGATGCGCTTGTCTTCTTCGCCGAGCAACTTGAGCTTGTTGTTGATCTTCACCCAATGCTCGGGCGTGCCGTAACGGCCGACGGTGGATTCGAGCACGCTGTAACGCGCATCCAGCTCGGCTTCGGGCAACAAGCCAAGCCCCTTGTCGACCTGTTGGTACAGCGCCCAACCGATCAACAAAAACACCAACAGCGCCACCAGCGTGAACATCCCGCTCAGGCGCAGCGCAATCGAGTTACTGGACACCACGGCTCTCCAGCACATAACCCATGCCCCGGATCGTGTGCAGCAATTTCTCTTCGAACGGCCCGTCGAGCTTGGCCCGCAGGCGTTTGATCGCTACCTCGACGACGTTGGCGTCGCTGTCGAAATTGATGTCCCAGACCATTTCGGCAATCGCGGTTTTCGAGAGGATTTCACCCTGACGCCGGGCTAAAACGCTGAGCAGCGAAAACTCCTTGGCGGTCAGGTCCAGCCGCGTCCCGGCGCGGGTCGCCTTACGGCTGATCAAATCTATCCACAGGTCGGCAATGCTCACTTGCACCGGTTCATGACCGCCGCTGCGACGGGTCAGCGCTTGCAGGCGCGCCACCAGTTCAAGAAAGGAAAACGGTTTGCCCAGGTAATCGTCGGCGCCATCACGCAGGCCTTTGATGCGATCTTCCACACGCTCGCGGGCGGTGAGCATGATCACCGGGGTTTGCTTGCGCGCACGTAACGCACGTAGCACGCCGAAGCCGTCCAGGCCCGGCAACATCACGTCGAGGACGATCACCGCGTAGTCGCTTTCCAGTGCCATGTGCAGGCCCTCGACCCCATCGCGGGCGAGGTCTACGGTGTAACCCTGTTCCGTCAGGCCGCGGTGTAGATAATCCGCAGTTTTTTCTTCGTCTTCGATAATCAGAACGCGCATGACCCCGCCTCAGTCTGTGGTCGCCAGCGCCGGTACGGGCGAAGGTTTGGGCCTATGAAATAAACGCTCCAGCCACAAGTATATGACCGGCGTGGTGAACAGCGTCAGCGCCTGGCTCACCAGCAAGCCACCGACCACCGCGATCCCCAAGGGTTGGCGCAGTTCGGCGCCGGTGCCATAGCCGAGCATCAGCGGCAGCGCACCGAGCAGGGCGGCGAGGGTGGTCATGATGATCGGTCGGAAACGCGTGATACAGGCCTTGAAGATCGCCTCTTCCGGCGACAAGCCTCCATTGCGCTGCGCTTCAAGGGCGAAGTCGATCATCAGGATGCCGTTTTTCTTCACGATACCGATCAACAGCACTAGCCCGATCAGCGCCATGATCGAAAAGTCCTGGCCGCAGATCCACAGCATGATCACGGCGCCGAGGCCGGCCGATGGCAAGGTCGAAATGATCGTCAGCGGATGCACGAAGCTCTCGTAGAGCACACCGAGAATGATGTACACCGCCACCAGCGCCGCGAGAATCAGCCACGGCTGGCTGGCCAGCGAACTCTGGAACGCCTGCGCCGCGCCCTGGAAATTACCACTGATGGCCGCCGGCATGCCGATCTCGGCCTTGGCCTGATTGAGCATGATCACCGCGTCACCCAGCGCCACGCCGGGCGCCAGGTTGAACGACAGGTTGGCGGCGGGGAACATGCCGTCGTGGGCGATGGACAGCGGGCCGATGGTCGGTGCATCGAATTTGGCCAGCGCCGAGAGCGGCACCATCTCGCCGCTCAGGGGCGAGCGCAAGTAGAAGTAGTTGAGGCTTTCGGCCTTGCCACGTTGCTGGGTGTCCAGTTCCAGGATCACGTTGTACTGGTTGATCTGGGTCTGGAATTCGTTGATCTGCCGTTGGCCGAAGGCGTCGTACAGCGCTTCGTCGACATCGCTGGCGGTCAGGCCAAAACGCGCCGCGGCGCTGCGATCGATGCTGATGTGAGTGATGCTGCCGCCCAGTTGCAGATCATTGGAAATATCGCGGAACGCCGGGTTGGCGCGCAGTTTTTCCGTCAGGCGCTGGGTCCAGGTGCTGAGGGTCGGGCCATCGTTGCTCTTGAGCACATATTGGTACTGGGCGCGGCTCGGGCCGGAGCTGAGGTTGATGTCTTGCCCGGCACGCAGGTACAGGACGATGCCCGGCACTTTCATCAATTGCGGGCGAATCCGGTCGATGAACTGGCTGGCGGAAACGTCGCGGTCGCCACGTTTTTTCAGAGTGATCCAGAACCGGCCGTTGGCGATGGTCTGGTTACTCCCGGACACACCGACCGCGTGCGAGAAGGTTTCGACCGCGGGGTCGGCAGCAACGATTTCGGCCATCGCCAGGTGTTTTTTCACCATGTCGCCGTAGGAAATGTCAGCAGCTGCTTCCGTGGTGCCGAGGACAAAACCGGTGTCCTGGATCGGAAAGAAACCCTTGGGTATAAAGATGTACCCGGCGACGGCCAGGCCCAGCGACAACGCAAACACGCCGATCATGGCTTTCTGGTGGGCGAGGGCGCGGCGCAGGCCTTTTTCGTACCAGGCCAACAGGCGTTCACCGAAGCCCGGTTTGTCATGGGCATGATGCACCGGCGCACGCATGAACAACGCGGCCAGGGTTGGCGCCAAGGTCAGGGACACCACCACCGAAATCATGATGGTCGAGGTAGCGGTCAGGGCGAACTCCTTGAACAGTCGCCCGACCACGCCGCCCATGAACAGCAGCGGAATGAACGCCGCCACCAGCGAGAAGCTGATCGACACCACGGTAAAACCGATTTCCCCGGCGCCTTTGATCGCCGCCTCGCGCATGCCGTCGCCGGCCTCCAGATGGCGGTGAATGTTTTCCACCACCACGATCGCATCGTCGACCACAAACCCCACGGCCACCACGATCGCCACCAGTGTCAGGTTGTTGAGGCTGAAGCCCATCACATACATCAGGGCAAAACTGGCGATCAGCGACACGCCGAGTACCGCCGACACAATCAACGTGGCCGACAGTTGACGCAGGAACAACGCCATCACCGCCACCACCAGCATGACGGCAATCAGCAGGGTGATTTCCACTTCATGCAAGGACGCGCGGATGGTCTGGGTGCGGTCGATCAGCACCTTGACCTGCACCGAGGCCGGCAACATCGCTTCCAGCGCCGGCAACGCCGCTTGGATGCGGTCCACAGTCTCGACGATGTTGGCGCCGGGTTGGCGGAAGATCACCAGGTTCACGCCCGGCTGCGATCCTGCCCAGGCCTGCACGTAGGCATCTTCCGAACCGTTGACCACCTTGGCGACATCCTTGAGGTGAACCGGTGCGCCATCCTTGTAGGAAACGATCAACTGGCTGTATTCGTCGGGATGGAAGAGTTGGTCGTTGGTGGACAGTGTCGAAATGCTCGAGTCGCCGTACAGCGCTCCTTTGGCCAGGTTGAGACTGGTTTGCTGGATCGCCAGGCGGATGTCGGCCAGGGTCAGGCCGATGGCCGCCAGTTTATCCGCCGAGACCTGGACCCGAATCGCCGGACGTTGCTGACCGGTAATGGCGACCTGTCCTACACCGTCAACCTGACTGAGCTGACGGGACAACAGGGTTTCGGTCAGGTCGCTGAGCTCAGGGCCGGGCATCAACGAGGAGTTGACGCTGAGGATCAGCACCGGGCTGTCGGCCGGGTTGACCTTGCGCCAGGTCGGCAGGTTGGGCATGTCCTTGGGCAGCTTGCCGGCGGCGGTGTTGATCGCGGCCTGCACTTCCTGGGCGGCGGTGTCGATGCTCTTGTCGAGGGTGAATTGCAGGGTCAGGTTGGTTGAGCCCAAGGCACTGCTCGACGTCATCTGGGTCACGCCGGGAATGGCGCTGAATTGCACTTCCAGAGGCGTGGCGACCGACGACGCCATGGTTTCCGGGCTGGCGCCGGGCAGTTGTGCCGCGACCTGGATGGTCGGGAATTCTGCTTCCGGCAGCGGCGCGATGGGCAGACGCGGGAACGCGATCACGCCCAGCAGCACCAGGGCAAAGGTCAGCAGAATGGTCGCCACCGGGTGATCGATGCACCAGGCTGAAACCGAACCATGGCCTTTCATGGTGTCGACTCCGATTGCACCACTTGCGGCGGATCGGTCAGCACCTGCACCGTTGAGCCGGGCTTGAGTCGCGACTGACCGTCGCTGACCAACTTATCCCCAGGCTGTACGCCTTTGATGATGTTCTGGCCGCTGTCCTGATAGACCATTTGCACCGGCACGGTTTCGACTTTGTCGCCATTGAGGCGATAGACGAAGTGCTGATCGAGGCCACGTTGTACGACGTTGGGCGGTACGACCAGCGCATCTTTATCCAGTGCTGTCTGAATCTTTACCGTCACCAGCAGGCCCGGCCAGAGCTTCTGCCCGGCATTGTTGAATTCGGCCTTGGCGCGGATGGTGCCGGTGTTGGCGTTAATCTGGTTGTCGATCAGCGTCAGATGACCTTCGCCCAACAAATTGCCGGTTTCACCGTCGGTATCGGCACCGATGTAGGCCTTTACCTGAGCGTGTTGCGGATCGCTGATCAAACCTTGCAGGGTCGGCAGCATTTGCTGCGGCAGGGAGAACTCGACGGCGATCGGGTCGATCTGGGTGACGGTGAACAGGCCCTGGGTGTCGGTCATGCGCAGGAAGTTGCCTTCGTCCACGGTACGAATACCGACGCGGCCGGTCACCGGGGAACGAATCTGCGTGTAGGACAATTGCACCTGAGCGGCGTCGATTGAAGCCTGATTGCCTTGGGCGGTGGCCTTCAGCTGGTTGACCAGTGCTTGTTGCTGGTCGTAGGTCTGCTTGGAGACGCCGTCGTCGACACTCAGCAGCTTGTAACGCTTGAGGTTGACCAGTGCCACTTGCAGTTGCGCCTGGCTTTCGCCGAGTTGTGCCTGGGCCTGATCGAGACTGGCGCGGATCGAGCGGTCGTCGATGGTGGCCAGCAGGTCGCCTTTTTTCACCAGTTGGCCTTCCTTGACCATGATTTTGGTGAGGATGCCGTCGATTTGCGGGCGCACGACCACGCTGTGCAGGGACAGGACCGAGCCGATACCGCTGACGAAGCGCGGGACGTCTTTTTCAGCGACGCTGACCACGCGGACAGGGATGGCGGTGGGTGCGGCGAGTTTTGCCTTGGCGGGTTTGGTGGCGTACCACAGGCCCAGCGCTGCCAGGATGATCAGGAGGGCGACGAGCAGGGCGGGTTTTTGCTGGATTCGCATGCGAGTGGGGCGCCAGGACTGGTTTTTTGGGCGAAGGGTATGTTCCTTTATAAACCTGTTTGGGGGTCGGGAAGGTGACGGCTAACTGACGGCGTTGTCAGTTTGGGCCTTGGCGGCCTCTGGGCCGACCATGCTGTGGGTTGAGTGGGTACATATCCGTTGCTGCGGTCACGGCGGCTTAGGGTTTCGCCCTTACGGCGACTCGCTTTTTTGACAAACGCCTCAAAAAAGTAAGCAAAAAAACGCTCGCCCCTTACGTACGGCACCTCGCTAGAGCTCGGTGTTCCTTCGCTCCGGCATTCATCCGGGGGCATCGCCTCCGGTCTGCTTCGCGACGACCTCCTCTCGATGTGTGCGGCTTCGCCGCACGGCGCTGCGCGCCCACCCCCGGTTGAACGCCTCCACTCAGCCTGCCGATGGGGCGGGTGGATCAAAAGCGGCAGGCGAGCTAACGCTCGGCCTGTGGAGTGGTGAAGAGCTTGGGTGTACACCGCTTTGCTCAACTGTGGGAGCCAGCCTGCCAGTCGACCAATTTCTTGCAGGTGCATGCAAATCAACTGTAGGAGCGAGCCTGCTCGCGATGGACGTTAACGATAACGCGGGAAACCGGATTCACCTCGGTACCCTCAGGTTTTTCGCGAGCAGGCTCGCGCCTATAGGTATGCGCATCAATTCGCCACCCGAACCCCACCCAGACTCCCGCTCAGTTCATACGCCGCCAATTCCGCCTGATGCGCCGCCAACAACTCCGGCAGCGACCCCCGCAGATACTCCACCCAGGTCTTGATCTTCGCATCCAGATATTGCCGCGAAGGGTAGATCGCATACAGGTTCAGTTCCTGCGAGCGGTATTTGGGCATGACGCGCACCAGCGTGCCGTCGCGCAAGCCGTCGATGGCGGCGTACAGCGGCAGAACGCCGACGCCCATGCCGCTGGTGATCGCCGATTTCATCGCGTCGGCGGAGTTCACCAGGAACGGTGAGCTGTTGATGGTGACCATTTCCTGGCCGTCGGGGCCGTCGAAGGCCCATTTTTCCAGGGGGATGACCGGGCTCACCAGGCGCAGGCAGGCGTGGTTGAGCAGGTCGCCGGGTTTTTGTGCGCAGCCGTTGGCTTTGACGTAGGCCGGGGAGGCGCAAACGATGCTGTAAGTGATGCCCAGGCGCTGGGAGACGAAGCCCGAGTCCGGCAGTTCGCGGGCGAGGACGATGGACACGTCGTAACCCTCGTCCAGCAAGTCCGGCACACGGTTGGCCATGGTCAGGTCGAAGGTCACGTCCGGGTGGGTTTTACGATAGCGGGCGATGGCGTCGATCACGAAGTGCTGACCGATGCCGGTCATGGTGTGCACTTTCAGTTGCCCGGCCGGGCGGGCGTGGGCGTCGCTGGCCTCGGCTTCGGCTTCTTCAACGTAAGCCAGGATCTGCTCGCAACGCAGCAGGTAGCGCTTGCCGGCTTCGGTCAGGGCGATGCGCCGGGTCGTTCGGTTGAGCAGACGGGTTTGCAGGTGGGCTTCCAGGTTGGAGACCGCGCGCGAGACGTTGGCGGTGGTGGTGTCCAGTTGCACGGCGGCGGCGGTGAAGCTGCCGGCCTCGGCCACGTAACTGAAGGCGCGCATGTTTTGCAAAGTGTCCATGGGGTGCTCTCTAGGCGAATGGCAAATTGTGACACGAAGTTTCTGTTTTTTTACAGGCGACTAAGGATGACTTACGGATTATCTCGTTAACGGTAACAAAGATTCACAGGAATCCCAGCTTATCGCCATTCAGGCCGCCCCATAGAATTGCGCAATTCGCAAAACTCCCCACCTCAGGAAATCGCAGCAGTGCCGCGTCGCATCAGCAGAGCGCTTCAGCCGCTCAGTGTTTTGGCTTTATCCCTGGCAATCGGCGGCTGCATCGGAACCGGAGGTATTGCCCCGCAGGGCAAGGCGCTGGAGGTCAATTCTCTGGCCACCGACGAAGCCATCCAGAGCGCCGCCCAGGATGCGCATTGGCCCACCGTGCAATGGTGGCAGGCCTATGGCGATCCGCAACTGAACCGTTGGATCGATCTGGCCGTACAAGGCAGTCCGACCATGGCCATGGCCGCCGCACGGGTTCGGCAGGCGAAATCGATGGCTGGTATTGCCGAAGCGGCCGAGTCGTTGCAGATCAACGGCGAGTCCACCCTCAAGCGCCACAACTGGCCCACCGATCAGTTCTACGGGCCGGGGGATCTGGCCAACACCACGACTTGGGACAACAACGCCGCGCTGGGCTTCAGTTATGCGCTTGACCTCTGGGGCCGCGAAAGCAATGCCACCGAGCGTGCGGTGGACATGGCCCACATGAGCGTCGCCGAAGCGCGTCAGGCCCAGCTCGAATTGCAGAGCAACATCGTGCGGGTCTACATCGAACTGTCGTTGCATTACGCACAGCGGGACATCGTCGAAGCGACTTTGCAGCAGCAACAGCAGATTCTTGAGTTGGCGCAGAAACGCTTGAACGGTGGCATTGGCACCCATTTCGAAGTCAGTCAGGCCGAGACACCGCTGCCGGAAACCCACCGGCAAATCGATGCGCTGGATGAAGAAATCGCCCTGAGCCGCAACCAGCTCGCCGCGCTCGCTGGAAAAGGGCCGGGGGACGGTGCGCAGTTACAACGGCCGACGCTGTCATTGGCCGCCGCGTTGAAACTGCCGTCGTCGTTGCCCGCGCAATTGCTCGGCCAGCGTCCGGACGTGGTTGCCAGTCGCTGGCAAGTGGCGGCGCAGGCACGGGGCATCGATGTCGCCCATGCCGGGTTTTATCCCAACGTCGATCTGGTTGGCAGCCTCGGCTACATGGCAACCGGTGGTGGGGCGCTGGAGTTTTTGACCGGCAAGAAACTCAACTACAGCGTCGGCCCGGCAATTTCCCTGCCGATCTTCGACGGCGGGCGTTTGCGCTCGGAGCTGGGTGAAGCCTCGGCCGGGTATGACATCGCCGTCGCGCATTACAACCAGACCCTGGTCAACGCGCTGAAAAACATTTCCGACCAGTTGATCCGCCGCGAGTCGATGAACAAGCAGCAGGCCTTCGCCGCCGAATCGGTAGCCACTGCGCAGAAGACCTACGACATCGCCATGATCGCCTACCAGCGCGGCCTCACCGATTACCTCAACGTGCTCAACGCCCAGACCTTGCTGTTCAAACAGCAGCAAGTGCAGCAGCAGGTGCAGGCGGCACGTTTGAGTGCCCATGCCGAGTTGGTGACGGCCCTCGGCGGTGGACTGGGTGCCGGCAACGATGTGCCGAAAGCCGAACAAACCCAGCCACCGAAAACCCCGGTTCTGCTGAGGTGAATGTCATACCTGTGGGAGCCAGCCTGCTGGCGATGAGGGCGGCACATCCAACATGGGTGTCGACCGATATTCCGCTATCGCCAGCAGGCTGGCTCCCACAGGGGCCGGGTTTTTATCGAATGTTGATGAGCAGGATTTCATGACTCCCTTGCCCGCACCCTTGCGCTGGCTGTATTCCCTCGAATGGCGCCGGGGTTTCTTCGACTGGGCACGCAGCGACGGTGTGACCTGGGTGTACATTTTCAAGGTGTTGATCGCGGCGTTCCTCACGCTGTGGCTGGCCATGCGCCTGGAGTTGCCGCAGCCGCGCACGGCGATGATCACCGTGTTCATCGTCATGCAGCCGCAAAGCGGTCAGGTGTTCGCCAAGAGTTTCTATCGCTTCCTCGGCACCCTGGCCGGGTCGGCGGTGATGGTGGCGTTGATTGCCCTGTTTGCGCAGAACACCGAGCTGTTTCTCGGCTCGCTGGCGATCTGGGTTGGCATCTGCACGGCCGGCGCGGCGCGCAGCCGTAATTTTCGCGCCTACGGTTTTGTGCTGGCCGGCTATACCGCCGCAATGGTTGGACTGCCGGCGCTGGCGCATCCCGACGGTGCCTTCATGATGGCGGTGTGGCGAGTGCTGGAAATCTCACTGGGGATTCTCTGCTCAACCCTGGTCAGCGCCGCGATCCTGCCGCAATCCGCCAGCGCCGCCATGCGCAATGCCTTGTATCAGCGCTTCGGCGTGTTCGCCTTGTTCGTCACTGACGGCTTGCGCGGCCGCAGTCGGCCGGAGGCGTTCGAAGCCAGCAACGTGCGCTTCATCGCTGAGGCCGTGGGCCTGGAAGGATTGCGCAGCGTCACCGTGTTCGAAGATCCGCACATGCGTCGACGCAACGGTCGGCTCAGTCGTTTGAACAGCGAGTTCATGGGCATCACCACCCGCTTCAACGCCTTGCACCAGTTGCTGGAGCGCCTGCGCAGCAGCGGCACCGATCATGCGGTGGCGGCGATCAAGCCGGGTTTGCAGGATCTGGCCGAATTGCTCGATGGCTTCAGCGGCCGCGCCCTGACCAGCGCCGATGCCGCGCGGCTGGTCACGGCGCTGACGGCTTACAAGGAAGGCTTGCCGGCGCAGGTGCGCAGCTTGCGGGCGATGTTCCAGGAGAGCGATCCGAGCGACGCTGAGCTTCTGGATTTCCACACCGCTTACGAATTGCTCTATCGCTTTGTCGATGAGCTGCACAGTTATGCACAGACCCACGCATCCCTGGCCGATCACAGCCATGCGCGCGAGCAATGGGACGAGCCGTTCACCCCGCAAACCAACTGGATGGCTGCTGCGGCGTCGGGGATTCGCGCGGCGTTCATCCTCGTTGTATTGGGCAGTTATTGGGTGGCCACGGCATGGCCCAGCGGGGCGACCATGACCCTGATCGCGGCCGCCACCGTGGGCTTGTCTGCCGCCACGCCGAACCCCAAGCGCATGGCGTTCCAGATGGCGTGCGGCACGTTGCTCGGGGCGTTGATCGGCTTCGTCGAGATGTTTTTCATCTTCCCGTGGATCGACGGTTTTCCGTTGCTGTGCGTGATGCTCGCGCCGGTGATTGTGCTCGGTTCGTTCCTCGCGTCGCGGCCGCAATACGCCGGGGTCGGGCTCGGTTTGCTGATCTTCTTCAGCACCGGTTCGGTGCCGGACAACCTGACCGTCTACAACCCCTACACCTTCATCAACGACTACATCGCCATGGTGCTCGGCATGCTGGTATGCGCGGCGGCCGGGGCGATCATTCTGCCGCCCAACAGTCGCTGGCTGTGGCGCCGGCTTGAGCAGGACCTGCGTGCTCAGGTGGTGTACGCCATCAGCGGCAAGCTCAAGGGCCTGGCGTCGAGTTTCGAAAGCCGCACTCGCGACCTGGTGCACCAGGCCTATGGTTTCGCAGCGGGCCAGCCTCAGGTGCAGCGCAATCTGCTGCGCTGGATGTTCGTGGTGCTGGAGGTCGGTCACGCGATCATCGAGTTGCGCAAGGAACAGGCGATCCTGCCGGTGCATCCGGCCTATGCCGAATCCCAGCCGTGGCGCCAGTCGATCCGGGTGATGGGGCGCTCGCTGGTGCGGCTTTTTCTGCAGCCTAACGCGAGCAACCTCGAGCGCGCACTGGTCGCTGTCGACCACGCCATCAGCCGCGTGCAGTCCACCGACGAACCGTTCGCCCCGCATTTCGACACCTCGGCGTTGCGTCGGGTGAAGAGTTACCTGCACTTCATCCGCACCTCATTGCTCGACCCGCAATCGCCGCTTGCCGCCTACGCCATTGCCAAGCCTGAAGGACTTGAACATGCCCCGTGAAATCGCCTTCCACGGCGTGTACATGCCGACCATGACCCTGATGTTTTTGATGGCCGCGATGGTGGCCTGGGCGCTGGACCGGTTCCTGTCCGGATTCGATCTGTACCGCTTCTTTTGGCACCCGGCGCTGCTGCGCCTGAGTCTGTTTACCTGTCTGTTCGGCGCCATGGCGCTGACTGTCTACCGTTGAGAACGCTCCGATGAAAAAGTTTTTCAGCTTGCTCGCGACCCTGCTGGTGCTGGCGCTGGCGATAGGGATCGGCCGGACCCTGTGGGTGCATTACATGGAAACCCCGTGGACCCGCGATGGCCGGGTGCGCGCCGACATCATCAACGTCGCCGCCGACGTCACCGGTGAAGTGGTGAACATCCCGGTGCGCGATAACCAGTTGGTAAAGAAGGGCGACCTGCTGATGCAGATCGACCCCGAGCACTACCGCCTCGCGGTCAAACAGGCGCAGTCGCTGGTGGCCTCGCGCAAGGCCAGTTGGGAGATGCGCAAGGTCAACGCCCATCGCCGCGCTGACATGGACAACCTGGTGATCTCCCGGGAAAACCGCGATGACGCCAGCAACCTCGCCGACTCGGCCCTGGCCGATTATCAGCAGGCTCAGGCGCAACTGGAAGCCGCCGAACTCAACCTCAAACGCACTGAAGTGCGCGCCGCAGTGGACGGTTACGTCACCAACCTCAATGTGCATCGCGGCGACTATGCGCGTATCGGCGAGGCGAAAATGGCGGTGGTCGACATGAATTCGTTCTGGGTCTACGGCTTCTTCGAAGAAACCAAACTGCCCCATGTTCGCGTTGGTGATAAGGCCGACATGCAACTGATGAGCGGCGAAGTGCTCAAGGGCCATGTGGAAAGCATTTCGCGCGGCATCTACGACCGCGACAACCCGGAGAGCCGCGAACTGATCGCCGACGTGAACCCGACCTTCAACTGGGTGCGCCTGGCGCAACGAGTGCCGGTGCGCATTCACATCGATGAAGTGCCGGAGGGCGTGCTGTTGGCGGCGGGGATTACGTGTACGGTGGTGGTGAAGCAAGGTGATGGCGCATAAGACAGAGGTTCACTCCTTGCAAAACGTCTCATGCAAATGCCGCCAGATCACCCGGCCATCCGCCTGTTTCTCGAACACGACCGTGGAGCGACGATCCGAGTGCAACCCGGTTGCATCGGTTTGTTGCTCGCGATAACTCACGGTCGCGCCACCCTCGTGGAGCGCAATGCCGCGCAACTCGCTGAGTTCGATGCGAAAGCCGAGCTTCTTGCCGCCCGCCAGCGTGAACAACTCGTTCAGCGCGTCAAAATCCAGCACCCGGCCAAGCGGCGAGACCATGGAGAACTGCGGTGAAAACCGTGTCAGCAGTTTTTCGAGCTCGGACGCGTCCCGTTCTTCGGCCAGCCATTGTTCGATGGCCACGTGGGCCTGGATCACTTCGTCGAAGTATTCGGTGTAGTCGGTCATGCAAGTCATTCCTGAAGTTGTGCAGTGTCTGTTCTGACGTCATCGCGAGCAGGCTCGCTCCTACAGGGGAACGCATTTCAATGTGGGAGCGAGCCTGCTCGCGATGGGGTCGACCCGGCCTCAGAGCTGCCCACGCAACCCGAACCGCTTCATCAATCCCGATTCCAGCAACCCCTTGGGCAGCAGCCCGGCGAGCAGCGGCAATGCACGACTGCCATTGCCCAGACGAATCAGTCGCGGTGGTTTGCTCGTTTGCACGGCCTTGAGCAACCCGGCGGCAAATTCACTGGCCGGGGTCGGGTTGTCCTGGGAGGCCTTGGCCCGGGCGCGAATGCCTTCGCGCAGCGGGAACCACGGTGATTGCTCGCTGATCAATTGCTCGGCTTCGTGGCCGGCATTCTTGGCGAAACTGGAGGCGATGGCGCCGGGCTGGACTTCCATGACCCGCACGCCGAACGGCGCCAGCTCCATGCGCAGTGCATCGCTCAAGGCATGCACGGCGGCTTTTGACGCGCAGTAGGCACCGGCGAACGGCGTGACCAACACACCCGAAACGCTGCCGATATTCACGACCAGACCTTTGGTCCGACGCAGCACCGGGAACATCGCGCGGGTGACGCCGACGATGGCGAACACATTGGTTTCGAACTGGCGTTGCATCGCCTGCACGCCGCCATCGAGCAATGGGCCCATGGCGCCGTAACCGGCGTTGTTGATCAACACGTCGAGGCCGCCGTGTATTTGATTGATCTGTTCGCTGAGCTGTTCAAGGGCGACGCCGTCGTTGACGTCCAGTTGCACGGCCGTGAAACCTGCCGTGCTCAACAGCGCTACATCGTCAGCCTTGCGGGCACTGGCCCAGACTTCATAGCCGGCAGCCTTGAACGCATCGGCCAGGGCGCGGCCGATGCCGCTGGAACAACCGGTAATCAACGCAACGGGCATGGCGCGGTCCTTGTGCAAAAAGTGGGGGAGGCTCTGTGGGGAAAGCTCAGTCGGAGAAACTACCCTGCAATCGCTCGGCGCGAAACTCCAGGGTTTCCGGGCGGTAGCCGGGACGCAGCGGCGGCAGCGGCAAACAGTCTTCCCAGTTGCCGCCGGCCTGCAGTTCGCCGGGGCCGCGATAGCGTGGGGCGGTGTATTGGTTGTCGGCGAGGTTGATCGTATCGCCCGGTGCATAGGCAGCAACCCGCCAGCGTAGTTCGGTCAGCGGTACGTCGTTGCCGTTGTTCATGGTCAGTTGCAGCGGCCGGTCGGCGGGGCAGTGCTGCGGCGCGTAGCTGATGCGCAACTCCAGGCGTTGCAGTTGCTTGAGTTCGCGGTGGTCCATCCAGATCACCCAAGTGGCGACGATGCCCAGGCCCACAGCGGCAGCGACGGACACGGGCAAGGCCTTGGCCGGATAGCGCAGCAACAGGATCAGCCAGGTGATGACCAACAGGATGCCGATGAACATGACGCGCCAACCTCGGGAATGGAGAGCTCCATCCTACCTAAGCGCAGGTGGGGTTGGCGATGGGCGAGATTTTTGTGGTGCCTGTGATGAGGCCCGCCAAGGCACCACAAAAACTCACGGCAAAAAAAGCCCCCGACCCACCTGCTGCGGATAGGGAACGCAGCCGATGGTGCGGGGGCTCAAGTCTTACTGAGCGTTACTGCGCGATGGTTTTCACCGACACGCCACGCTCGATCGGGGTCGAACGACCGTAGATATCTTCAAACCGCTCGATATCGTCTTCGCCCAGATAGCTGCCCGATTGCACTTCGATGATCTCCAACGGAATCTTGCCCGGGTTACGCAAGCGGTGGACCGAAGCGATCGGAATGTAGGTCGACTGGTTCTCGGTGAGCAGGAACACGTTCTCATCGCAGGTCACTTCAGCGGTGCCGCTGACGACGATCCAGTGTTCGGCGCGGTGGTGGTGCATTTGCAGCGACAGGCACGCGCCCGGCTTGACCGAGATGTGCTTGACCTGGAAACGGCCGCCCATGTCCACCGAGTCGTAGGAGCCCCACGGACGATAGACTTCGCAGTGGTTCTGGGTTTCGCTGCGGCCCTGTTCGTTGAGGGTGTTGACCATCTGTTTCACGCCTTGGACCTTGTCCTTGTGCGCGATCATCATGGCGTCCTTGGTTTCCACCACGACGATGTTTTCCAGACCGATCACCGACACCAGTTTGCCGTTGCCGTGGATCATGCAGTTCTTGCTGTCCTGGATCACCACGTCGCCCTTGGTGACGTTGCCGTTGGCGTCTTTTGCATTGACTTCCCACAGCGACGACCAGCAGCCGACGTCGCTCCAGCCGGCGGTCAGCGGCACCACACAGGCGCGTTGGGTTTTTTCCATCACCGAATAGTCGATGGAATTGTCCGGGCAGCAGGCGAAGGTGGCTTCGTCGAAAGTGATGGTGTCGGCATCCTGGTGGCTGCGTTCGAGGGTCAGCAGGCAGGTGTCGTAGATGTCCGGATCGTGCTTTTTCAGTTCTTCGAGGAAGCGGCTGGCGCGGAACAGGAACATGCCGCTGTTCCAGAAGTAGCCGCCGGACTGGACGTATTCGGTAGCGCGTTTCACGTCCGGTTTTTCGACGAAGTGCGACACACGGCTGACGCCTTCCGGCAGCAGCGAATCATTGGTCGACTTGATGTAGCCATAGCCCGTTTCCGGTTTGGTGGCCGGTACGCCGAACAGCACCATTTCGCCGTTTTCGGCGGCGACGGTGGCCAGGGCCAGGGCGCGTTGCAGGGCTTTCTGGTCTTCGAGCACGTGGTCAGCCGGCAGCACCAGCATCAACTCGTCGCGACCTTCATTGACCAGCATCATCGCGGTCAGGGCCACGGCCGGCGCGGTGTTGCGACCAAACGGTTCCATCAGGATGCGTTGGGTTTCCAGCTTGCGCGCAGCCAACTGCTCGTTGACGATGAAACGATGGTCCTTGTTACAGACCACGATCGGCGTGTCCATGCCTTCGAACACCAGGCGCTCCAGGGTTTGCTGGAACAGGGTGTGTTCGCCGGTCAGGGCCAGGAACTGTTTCGGGAATTGCTTACGGGAAAGCGGCCAAAGACGTGAGCCGCTACCACCTGACAAGATCACCGGAATCATGTTGTTACTCCTTGAAAATCGTTTGGTTAGGCCTGTGTGGGAGCTAGCCTGCTAGCGATTGCATCAACTCGTTACATCGAGTACCTGCATCGCCGGCAGACCGGCTCCCACAGAGCGCCGGGTCAGTTCGGGAAATTGATTAGCGCGTCGACACCGGGCGTTTCACCCAGACAGGCGACAGGCTGCTGCCGTTACCGGTGACGTACAGCACTGCCGCTTCACCGCGTTCCAGGGCGACCGGTTTCACGTCGCCGACTTTCGTTGCACCATCGTATAGCGCCAGGCTGACTTTCACTGGGTTGATTTCACGCTCGCCACGGCCTTTGGCGGCCACGTTAGGCACTACGTCGGTCTTGCCGTCGGCGGTTTTCAGGGTCAGCGTCTTGTCGCTGAGGTTCTGCACGCGCACCAGGGATTTCTGCTTGTTCTTGAACGGCGGCTCCTCGATCAGTTGCGGCGCGCCGCTGGCGTTGTTGACCAGGGTGTAATAGTGATCGCCGGCCAGTTTCACCGGCAGGCTCTGGCTGCCGACCTTGGCGCTGTAGTCCCCGCCCGGCATGAAGCTGAAGTCACTGCTCGACAGCGGCGCGACATCACTCAGGTTGGTGCTGCCGACGGTGGCGCTGACTTCGGCGTTACTGGCGTTGTAGATACGCACGAAGCTCGAACCTTTCGGCGCCGTCGGGCCATACAGTGCGGCGTCGCCAGCGGCGAAGGCCTGCATCGAGAGCACACTCATACCAGCAACCAGTGCAAAGGTCTTGGCGAGACGACGAGGAGTAGTCTTGAAAGTCATGGAAGTACCTCTCTCTTTCAGTTTTGCGCCCGGTCGGGCGTCTCGGATTTAGTGTTGATTGCTACGTTTTGTTGGCGCGCGCCGGCTTGTTTGAGCTCTGCGACCCACTGCGGGTCGGCGTCGCCGATTTCGTTGTTCACAGGCAGATATCGTTCAGGAAACTCCCAGATCAGCACTTGTGGAGGGCTGTTCTTGAAGGCATCGCTTTTCAGGTAGCTGAGCATCGGCAGAATCGGGCCATGGCCGTCTTCGGCATAATTGACCACGTCGCTGCGCAGGGCTTGTTTCAGTGCGCCGACGAAGTTCCAGTTGGGGTTGGCGCTGTAGCTGGTGCCAATCAGGGCCACCGGCACTTCGGTGTTGGCGAACAGGGCGTCGTCACCGGCCGGCTGGTCTCCGGCTGCAACGGTGTTGCGCTTTTGCAAAGGTTCTTGCGCCGGCATCAGGTTTTCGAACAGCGGGTCCAGTGGCAGGAACAGGCGCAGGTCACCCTTATGCGTGACGGTTTCCGCCGGTTCGGTGACGAAGTTTTGCGGGTTGCCGCTGAGCGGGAATTTGTCGGCGATGGTCTTGGCCAACTTGTTCGCCGCGATCTCGGCACCTTCCGGGGTCCAGTGGGTGTCGGTGCGCAGGAACACTTGCTTGCCGTTCTGCTTGGCCTGTTGCAACGGGCCGAGCAGGTCAGGCGCAGGAATCCGGTCGGCGGCAAGGCGCTGATGGAAATCCTTGTAGAGGTTGGTGTGGATGCTGGCCGGTTTCACCTCACCGAGGTGTTCCGGGTACAGGCGCACCTTGGCCGGCACCACCGCCATGACCAGTTGCACGCCTTTGGCTTTCAAGGTCTGGCGTACGCCTTCGACCAGCGCGTAGTTGCCTTGCAGGTTCAGCTCTTCGTTGACGATCGGGTGGAATTCTTCATCGCTGTACAGCCACTGGTCGCGACCGAGCACCACGCCCGGACGACCTTCGTTGAACAGCTTGAAGTCCAGCGCAGCCCAAAGGTTGGTGCCCAGGCGCTTGATCGGAAACTCGTCGTCGTAGTGGGTCTCTACAGCCTTGGTCCAGCGGCCGTTGAGCACCGTCGCGTCGGCGTTGGTGCTGAAGCCCATGAAGCTGCGAACCGACCACACGCCCAGGGCGAGCAGCGTCACCAGGAACAGGGCGATGTAGAAGATGCGTAATGAGCGGGTCATGGTCAGATCCCTCAGAACTGGAAGTAAAGGAACGGCGAGAAGCTTTGCGCCGAGAGTTTGAGAATCGAGGCGATGAACAGCAGCAGCACCAGCGCACGCATTGCGTAACGCGACCAGTCAGCGGTCCAGTAGGCCGGTTGCACCTGGGCATCGACGCCGACGGTGTAGCCAGGCTGGTGGATGCTCGCCGGGTTATCCCCAGGCGCGGCTTTGATCAGGCCGGGTTCGCTGGCGGCCGGTCCGTCGCTGTCGACGTTCACCGCAGGCTTGGTCTTGGCTGGCGGCTGATTGCTGTAGAAGTCGCGCAGGCCGAAGAACGCCAGAGTCACGTAAGCCACGATCAGGGTCGCCACTTGCAGGCCGGTGAGGCTGGCCTGGTTGAGTTCCGACAGCGACCAGTCGCCGAAGCTGAACATCGCGCCGTACATGCGACCGGCGACGTGCAGGTTTTCTGCGCGGAAGATCACCCAGCCCATCACGACCAGCAGGAAGGTCAGTGCCCAGCGGATCGGGTTGAAGCTGCGCGGCGAAGTGTTCAGGCCGAGGGCTTTTTCGATCGCCAGCCACATGCCGTGCCACGCACCCCAGACGATGTAGGTGATGTTCGCGCCGTGCCACAGACCACCGAGCAGCATGGTCAGGAACAGGTTGCGATAGGTCGTCAGCGTGCCTTTGCGGTTACCGCCCAGCGTGATGTACAGATAGTCACGCAGCCAGGTCGACAGGCTGATGTGCCAGCGACGCCAGAACTCGGTGATCGACTGGCTGATGTACGGCTGCTTGAAGTTTTCCATGAAGCGGAAACCCATCATCAAGCCCAGACCGATGGCCATGTCGCTGTAACCGGAGAAGTCGAAATACAACTGCGCGGTGTAGGCGAGGGCGCCGAGCCAGGCATCACCGGTGGTCGGGTTTTGCAGGGCGAAGCAATGGTCGGCCACCACCGCGAGGGTGTCGGCGATGAAGACCTTCTTGATGAAACCCTGCATGAACCGCGTGCAACCCTCGGAGAATTTGTCGAGGGTGTGGGTGCGGTTGTTGAACTGATCCGCCAGGTCGCGGAAGCGCAGCACCGGGCCGGCGATCAGGTGCGGGAAGATCGCCACGAATGCCGCGAAGTCGATCAGGTTGCGGGTCGCCGGGGTATCACCACGGTAGACGTCGATGATGTAGCTGATCGACTCGAAGATGTAGAACGAGATCCCGATTGGCAACAGCACGTGGGTCAGGATGAACGGCTCCAGACCGACCGACGTCATCATCGCGTTGATGCTGTCGACGCCGAAGTTGGCGTACTTGAAGTAGCCGAGGATGCACAGGTCGACGGCCACGCCGAGCAGCAACCAGCGCTGCGCCGGTTTGGTCCGCACGCCCGCGGCGCCGACTTTCAGGCCGATCCAGTAGTTCCACAGCGTGACCGCTGCGAACAGTGCGAGGAAGTCCACACGCCACCAGGCGTAGAACATGTAGCTGGCAATCAGCAGCAGCAAATTGCGATAGCGTTGCCCGCTCAGGTAGTACAGGCCGAGAAAGATCGGCAAGAACAAAAACAGGAACACGTTGGACGAAAAAACCATCCCGATCTCTCCTTGTTTGAACCAACAGTCAAGGGCCAACGGCCCCCCCAAACCCCCCACGAAAAAACGGGGGGCATCACACAAAAAACTCACACCTGACACTTAACCTGTGGGAGCGAGCCTGCTCGCGATTGCGGTCTGACATTCAGCATCGATGTCGACTGATACTCCGTCATCGCGAGCAGGCTCGCTCCCACAGGGGATTTGTGTTTGTCTCTAAGAACCCTTGCTGCCTTTTTCATTGGCCGGGTCATAGACCTTGGTCAGGTCGCCGCCGAGGCGGAAGGTCTTGAACGGTTGCATCTCATGCTTCTTCTCCAGCACATCCGGCGTGCAGGTGTAGAGCGAGCAGAACGGTTCGAGCCAGGCGAATTTCGAGTCGACCTTGAGGTCGGTCATGTCCTGTTCCTTGCCGTTCTTTTCTTCGAACGCATCCGGGTCTTTCACCCCGGCAAGTACGCGATCACCGAGGCGTTTCAGTGCGCCGTTGTTTTCCTGACGCAGATCCACACCGTTGACCTGAGCGAAACTGGCGATCATCGCCAGCGGCGGCAGGGCGTAGTTGTGATACGCCAGCGCCCGTTGTTCACGCTTGAGTTCGTTGGGCAAAAAGCCCTGGGCGTCGACCTGATTGGCGCCGACCTTGTATTCCTTCACGGCCCAATCGAACAGGTCGCGGCGGTTGGTGGCGACGGAGGTTGCCATCACCGACCAGGCAGCCCAGTACGAGTGGTTGTTGGTTTTTTCCAGCGGCAGGTTGTCCCAATCGCTGACCACTTGATCGGCCATCTTGCTGAACCAGGCTTCGATCAGCTGCGACTCTTGCTGATGGTTGACCAGCGGGTGAGAGTCGGAAAATTTCAGGCGAATGTACGAAGACGCCATGCTGCCCAGCGCCCATTTGCGCATCGACTTGCCGGTGTGGTTGAAGTCCTTGGACATCAACGCATCGGCCTTGGCCCACGCGGTCAACCAGTTGAGCGTGCATTCCAGTTGTTCCGGGCGCCCGTCGCGCATGAACTGCATCACCCGCTTGCTGGTGCCGCGCTCAATCTTGGTGATGTCGGCAGTGCTGTCGCGGAAGGCTTTTTCCGATTGCACGTTCAGCGTCGAACGGGCCTTGTCCGAGCCTTCGTACTTGCTGCGAAATTGCAGCGAGCCGGTGTAGGGCGTCGGCATTGCATCACAGCCTTCGCTCTTGTCGCCGGTTTTGACTTTCTCGATCGGCGCGAAATAGCCCTGTGGCGGACGCAGTGGCGCCGCGGCCTGAGTAGCGCCGGCGAACATTGCCAGGCTCAAAAGCGTCGGTGCCAACAGGTTTTTCAGTTTCGGATTTCGCATAGCAGACCTCATTGCCCGGCCGAAGCGGTACGTTGCTCAGCGCTCGGGAATACGTTGCGTTTGCAGATTTTCGCTTCGACTTTCTGTGGCGCGGCATCCGTTTTCTCAGGACCCTGGATTTCGACGGCCAGCAGATTCTGCGAGGCCCAGTCTTCGTCCGTGCGCAACTCGAAGGCGAAACGCCCGTCGGTGTCGGAGGTTTCCGGTTTGTCGATCTTGATGTCCTCGTGGCGACCGTTCATGTACCAGAGGGTGGCTTGCAGGGTTTTCACCGAGGTGTCGGCGAAGCGTATGTCGACCTGATGACTGCTGTTACGCAGATCGAGGTTTTTGCTGTTGACCATCAATTCGTTTTTGCCCGGCTTCAGGGTGGTGCTCCCGGACATCTGTGCATCCTTGCCTTCGCAACCGTTGTCCAGCAACGCCATCATCTGGCGGTAGATGGTTTCCTGGTCGAGGCGATAGAGCGGCGAGAATTCCCAGATGAGAATCTTCGGCGGGTTCTTCTGGAACTCGTCGCTGCCCAGGTACTGCAGCATCGAACCTTCCAGGCCACCGCCGGGGAACGCCACGTTGAGAATGTCGGCGCCGATGGCCTCTTCGAGGAAACCGGCGAAGTTGTAGTTCTTGCCACTGTGACTGGTGCCGACCAAGGTGATTTCCGGATTACCGGAATCGCCGAACAGATCGCCATCGGCCGCTTCACCTTTTGGCTCGGTGGTGAATTGATCCATGTACTGGATCGCGTAGCTGGTGCCACAGAGTTGACCGGCCATGTTGTGCAATGTTCCGGTCTTGCCCATGCGACCCGACTTATGGGTCTCGAATTCACGCTTGGGAATGTCGGCGAAGGCCGGGATCTGCTTGACCTTCTCGGCGACGATTTTTGCCGTGCGCTGGGCGCCATACGGCGTCCAGTGCTGGTCGCCACGGAAGTAGAAATCGTGGGCGGGCAGGGTGTCGGGCAGTTGCTCGTTGGTCAGCGGCGACAGGTCCGGAACCACGTAACCCATCTGCGCGAAACGGCCGAGCATGGTCTTATAGTTCTTCAGTGCCTTGTCGAAATCGAAGCTGGCTTTCTCGGCCGGGTTGAGCTTGTTGCGGTTCACCAGGCCACGGGTCGGTTGATACACGACGACCAGTTCCACGCCTTTGCTCTTGAACGCATCGTGCAGTTGCTTCATGCGTTTGTAGCCGGCCGGGGAGGTGTCGAATTCGGTACGCAAGTCTTCCTGCGTACGGAACAGCCAATCGCCCTGAGCCTGCACCAGCGTGGTGAAGTTCTGCTGATAACGCGTGGTGTAGTTCTTCGCGTCGTGGGCCGCCGGGCACAGGCTGCAGCACGGTTCGGCGCTGAACTTCGGTGCTTGAACTTCATCGGCGCGCACACCCGTGCTGGCCGCGAGAATGCCGGCGGTCAGGGCCGACAGGCTGAGTAATTTGATCAAGTGTGGGTGCATAAAATTATCCTCAGTCCCGCATTTCGGTCTGGCGTTCGACAGGGTCGATCAGCACGGCTTTCTGCTGGCGCACCAGCAGGTCGAGAATTTCATCCTGGCGCTCGCCGAGAATCCCCGAGAAGCTGATGCCACTGGATTTGGTCGGGGCGAGCATGGACACGCGATACAGCTCGACGCTCAGCGGTGAGTCGATGGACAGCGGGCCGCTGCCGTTGGCCGCGAGTTCACCGCCGACCACGATCAGCGACACCTGGGCGTCGAACGGATCGAGCTTGATGTCGCGGTCGGTGTCGCTCAGGTCCTTGATGTGGCCGTAGACACCGGTCAAGCCATTGGCCATGGCGATGTTTTCGTAGAGGCGAATGTTCACGCTGTTACGAATGCGAATGCCGTGGCGGCGGTTGCTCACGACTTTGTTGCCCCACAACAGGTTGTCGGCACTCTCGTACAGGGTGATGCCGTCGGTGTGGTTCTGGTAGATCTCGTTGTGAGCGATCAGGTTGTTGACGCTGTTACGGTCGATCACCAGGCCCGACAACTTGTTGTCGTAGCTGCGGTTGTTGAAGATGAAGCTGTCGTTGACCTCACGGGAAATAATGATCCCGTGCTTCTTCTTGGTCCCGTACACCGTGTTGTCGGCAATGATCAGACCGTGTGAACGGTCATGCGGGTCAATGCCGTAGACGATGTTGTCTTTGTAGGTGTTGCCCTTGACCACGAAGTTGCTGGTTTCGTAGCAGTAGAAGCCGTACCACATGTCCGAGAACTCGGAACCGACAATCCAGCCGGTCGGTTCAGGGCGCTTGAGTACCTTGGCCATGTTCGGCGTGTATTGGGAAATACTCACGCCGTAGGACTTACTGTTGGCGTAGCCGAAGCTGGCCATCTTGCTGTTGGCGATGTAGGTCTCGGTGCCGCCCCAGGCCAGCAGGAACGGGCGGAATTCCTTCGGTGATTTGAACGTCGCCGGACCGTTGTCCTTCTCGCGCCAACCGGTGATTTTGGTGTCACGCACAAAAAGCTGGCCGTCGTTGACCAGGAACGAACCGGCCTCCTGCGACAGGCGCAACTCCTGGGTCTGCTTGTCGATTTCGAGGATGCCGTGACGGCCGACCACGATCGGCAATTTCGCCAGGAACACGCCCGGCGAGGTTTCGCTGAAGTACTGCTTGGGCAGTTTCTTCGCCAGGTCCTTGAGGTTCATGTAGCCGTCGTCGACGAAGATTGCCTGCGGGATGCCGTGCTGACGCACCACCCACTCGGCCATCTTGTTGTCGCCGCCGATGAAGTCCTTCAGGGCGTCTTCCTGCATCATCCGGCGCACGCTGATTTTACCGGCTTTGCTGCGCACGATTTTCGCGGCGATGGCTTCGGCGGTGTAGCCGGAGATGTCCGGCAATTTCGGCGTGGCCAGTTCCAGCGGCGCGGTCGGTGCGCTGCTGACGGTGTAAGTCTTGGCCTGTTGCAGTTCCTTGGCCACGGTCGCCGGCTTTGCAGCCGGCTCCACATTGGCGAAGGCCGTCGCACTGGCCAGCAGCATCGCGCCGGCCAACAGGCTGATCGAGCCTTTTCGGGCTGGATGATTCATCTGGGGGACTCCCTTCGCAATGTGCATCAGAAGCGCCAGATCACGTCGATGAACGCGCGGTGCATGTACGAATCGACTTCCTTGCCGTAGGCGTCGCCCGGCTTGAACACACCGCCACGCAAGCGCACCAGCGCCGAAGGTTCGTCGATCGCTTGGCTCATCGATGCCGGCAACAGGCCTTGCTTGAAGTACTTGGTCACGACCAGATCCATTTCCTGACCGAGGTCTTTCTCGCCATCGTTCAGCGGCAGGGAGGTGCTGGAGAGGATCGCACCGGTGACGTCGTCGGTGTTGTTCTGTACCGCGTCGATGCCGTTGCTGCCGACCGGTTTGTTGCCGTCGACACGCCAGAACTTGTGGTAGATCAGGCTGGCGTCGTACTCGTCGTTGAGCATCCACGAACCGAACAGCGTGGCCGATTGCATGTTGTTCATTTCGCCACGGAAGGCTTCGCCGAAACGGTGGACCCGCGAGCGAGTACCGGTGTAGTTCGAACGGTTACTTTCCAGGCCGTTCTGTTCATAGTCTTCGCTGGCGCGAGCGTAGGCCGCACCGACCTGCCATTGCGGGTCGAGACGCAGGCGCACACCCAGGTCGGTGGCCCAGCCATCGACATCGCCGCTGCGTTTGGCTTGCGCGGGCGCGGTGCCATCGGCGTTCAGCGGGTTGACCGTGTCGCGGTCGCCGCTCATGCCGGTGATGCTGCCCCAGTAATTGACGGTGTTGGTGTTGCGCCAGTTGTAGGCATCGCTGTCGGCGGTGAGGCCGAGCCAGCTGATGTCGCCGTTCTGTTTCTTGTCCAGCGAATCACTCGCGACGCCGGGTTCTGCGTAGTCGAGTTTGCCATCGTCGTGAGTGTGGTGGCCGCGTATGCCGACCCAGTTGCCCGGTGTCCACTGATACGCCGCATCGGCGTAGGCGTGCAGGCGATCCTTGTCCTCGGGTGCCAGTTCCTTGAGGTCGGTGCGGTACTCGCTGAAGCGTTCGGCGATACCGACGTTGGCGCGCAGCAGGGTGGTGTCGAAGGTCCAGTTCAAGGCTTCGATGTTGGTGTCGCGCCACTGGCCGTCGTCATTACGCAGACGCTGGCGACCGAACTTCAGGATCTCGCCCGGATAGGGCGTGAAGCCGCTGTAACCGACCCAGAACTCACGCATCGCCAGGTAGTTTTTCTTGGTTTCGCGATCACCGTTGTCGGTGTTTTCGGCACCATCGGATTGTTGCAGGGTGTCGGTCTCGATGATGTCGGTGGACGTCACCGCCTGACCCATGGCGTAGGCGCTCCACGCGCCACTTTCGCCGTAGACCCAGGGACGCAGGTCGAGGCCGAGGCCGTTGACGTCGCCGCCGCCCTGGGTACCCAGGTCACGATCGTCCTCGGACTGACCGGTGATTTTTACGTCCAGGCCGTAGTTCTTGGTGTCTTCAGTCATCGCAGCGAGCGTCGGGCAAGACCAGATCAGCGCGAACGTCAGGCCGATGCCGGCCTTCATGAATGGATTCAATTTCATAGGGATTCCTCGCCGTCTTCTTCTTGCAGGGCGTGCAGTTGCAGCGTGTTCTGGCTCAAGTTGCCGCGAACGGCCTGTTCCTGTTTCAACAGGCGCTGGGCCTCGGCCAGCTGCGTAGGCGGCAGTTGGGCTTCGAGGGTTTGCGCAAGTTCGGTGGCTTGCGGGGTGTTCTGCGCCTTGGCCAGTTGGCTGAAGACGTAAGCGTTGAGCGGGTCAGGCTTTGTGCCTTTGCCTTGGGAGAACAGTTGGGCGATGGCGAAGTCGGCGCTGTTCTGGCCGTTGCGCGCAGCGGTCAGCAGGTGGTCGAGAGCCTTCTGTGGATAGACCTTGCCCAGGTAGCCACGACGATAGATCTGGCCGAGGTAGTAATCGGCGGCGACTTCGCGGCCGACGGCTTTCTGGAAGTGTTCCTCGGCGACCTTGGCGTCGGCCGGAACCATCTTGCCTTCGTAGTAGAGCTTGCCCAGCAACAGCTCGGCGCGCGGCTGATCGGCGGCGCGGCCGTTGTCGAGGTACTTCATCATCTGGTCGACGTCACCCAGTTCGGGGAAGTCGTAGAGCAGTTGCGCGAGGGTCACCCACGACGCCGGATAGCCCGGGGCGATCGGTTCGAGCAGCGACTGCGCGGTTTTTTCGTCGGGCGTGCCCAAGGTCGGATCGGCGAGCACACGGGCGACGCTGTCCACGCGCTGTGCGGAAACAGTGCCGCGAGCGTGACCGGCCTGCATCTGCTTGATCAGCTCGGCCTGTTGTTCAGGCTGGGCTTTTTTCTGATAGACCGTGGCCAGTTCGACGTAGCAGATGTCGGTGGTGTTGATCGCGGCTTTGCAGATCTTTTCCACGTCGTCCAGGTGCTGGTCGTAGGTGCCTTGGGTGCGATAAAGCAGCACTTGCGCCAGGCCCGCTTCCGGCTTGCCCTCGGCGCGCCATTGGCTGATCTGCTTCTGTGCGTCGACGTTGGGGAAGCTGTGCGGGTATTGCAGGTACAGCATCGCCAACGGGATCAGGGTGTTGCCTTCGCCAGCGGCGGCGGCTTTTTTCAACAGGGTTTCGGCTTCGTGCTGCTCGGCTTCGGTGGAGCCGGGCTTGGCCACCAGCAGGCGACCGAGGCGTGCCTGGGCACGCGGTGAAACGCTGGCGGCGGCACGGTAAGTCGCCTCGGCCTGCTTCATCTGCGCCGGGTCGCGGCTGTCGACTTGAATGTCGGCCAGCCCAACTTGGGCTTCGCTGTAGCCGAGGTCTGCCAGTTGCTGATAGTTCGCCGCCGCGGTGGCGGTGTCGCCACGCTTGAGCGCCTCGTTGGCCAGGCGTTGGTCGGGCAGGCCGGTGCAGCCGGCCAGGCTCACCGCCAGCGCCAGCGAGCACACCATCAATCCCATGTGGGAGCCAGCCTGCTGGCGATGCAGGCAACTCGGTACATCAGACAGACCGCGTCGATCCCATCGCGAGCAGGCTCGCTCCCACAGGGACTGCGGTGTTCTTGGAGTTGGTGGAGTCGTCACGGGCATGTCCTCCGGTTACAGACCAGCAGCCATGGCTTTGTCGATCAGCCAGTTCAGGTTCGGGCCACGGTCGCTGTTCACTTCTACCGGGCGGCCGGCGAGGGTGCTGTCCAGGGCTTCGTCAGGCTGGATCAGGACGCGGATGTCGGAAGACAGGTCGGCGCTTTTCAGGCTGGTGCTGCTGACGATCTTGCCGGTGCGGGTCTTGTCTTCGCCGGCGATCTGGAAGCGCACGGCGGTGCCTGGCAGCACGTCGCCGAACTGGCGATAGGAGAAGCGCGCTTCAACGTTGGCTTCGGTGTTGCGTGGCACCAGTTGGAAGATCACGTCGCCCTTGCTGGCGTACTGACCGTTGGCGACCATTTGCTGGGCCACGGTGCAATCGCATGGCGAAGTCAGGGTGCCGGTCATTTGCTTGCCGAACAGTTCTTCAACCTTGGCCGGCGACAGTTGATCGTCTTCAAGGTGACCCTTGAGCACGTCGAGCATGCTGGTGCTGAAGGTCGCCAGCGGTGCGCCTTTGGCGGCGACGCCGTCGGCTTTGATCAGACTCTGAACGGTGCCGTCGCGAGGCATGGTGATGTTCACGCCCGGAACGCTGACCAGGCCGGCCTGCGCGTGGCTGACGAAGTACATGCCGTACACCGATTTGAAGATGAAACCGAACGCCGCCAGGCCAACGACGAAAATGCCGAGGCTGAAGGTCACGGCTTTCATGCGGCCGAACGCGCTCATGCCGTGGCCGCCATCCTTGATCTTGCGCGCCTTGGTGAAGTTGTCGCGCTGCAGGGTCGCCAGCACTTCACCGATACTGACGATGTCGCCGGCCAGGTGAGAGGTGATCAGGTGGCGAAGGGTCGAGATGTCCTGTGGTTCCAGGTTCTGGAACTGGCAACCGGTACGGCCGGTCTGGCGGTCGAAGGAGCGAATCTGCAACTCGACGTCCATGGCCAGGCCGAGGTTGTCGATGACGAACTGCAGGCGAGCCTTGTACACCTCGCCGACCTTCAGCGGCAGTTGACCGGCGTTGAACGCCAGGCCACCCGCGGACAGGTCGATGACCCGGGCTTCGACCGGCGTACGGTCAGGACCAAAGAAGCGCAGCTTGGCCGGGATTTTCACTCGGGCGTGTTGGCGCTGGGCTTCGGATTCATGCACTACGTTGGCGTTGACGGCGGTATTCATAGGGGCGATTTCCTTGTTAATTCAATAAGGGGCGGTCAGACCATCATCAGCAGCACGGCGACAAAAATGCTGCCGGCGGAGAAGGTCATGGTCCGAGACGACCAGGTGTTGAACCAACGTTGAAAGCTGGCGAGATCACGGGTCAGTGAAGTGGGTTGGCGAGTCCAGGACTGTTGGTCGAGGCGGAAGAACACGTAGATCTTCACCAGCGCGCCGACGATCTGGTTGTAATAGAGAATCGCCGGGTAGGCCGGGCCGATCCGGTGACCGGAGCAGGACAGCAGCAGGGTCAGGATCAGGCGGGTGATGCCGATCCACAGCAGGTAAACCAGGATGAACGCGGTGCCGTACTTGAAGCTGGCGATGATCGCGACGGTCAGGCCCAGCAGCGAGGTCCACATCGACACGCGCTGATCGAACAGCACCACCGAAGTGAACGCACCAAGGCGTTTCACCCCAAGGCCGAGGGCCCGGGAGTTCTGTCGCAGGTTGTTGCCGTACCAGCGGAACATCAGCTTGCGACTGGCCTTGATGAAGCTCTTTTCCGGCGGATGCTCGACGGTGTTGATCGCAGCGTCGGGCACGTAGAAGGTGTCGTAGCCCAGGCGCATCAGGCTGAACCAGCTCGATTTGTCATCGCCGGTCAGGAACTTGAAACGACCCAGGCGCCAGTGTTGCAGCGAGTCGCTTTCCACGTCGGCGATGAATTCCGGGTTGGTGACCACGGTGGCACGGAACACCGACATGCGGCCGGTCATGGTCAGCACCCGCTTGGACAAAGCCATCGAGCACATGTTGATGTGGCGCTGGGCGAAACGCAGCTTGTGCCATTCGCTCATGATGTAGCCGCCGCGTACTTCGCAGAACTCGTTGGTGGTCAGGCCGCCGACGTTGCCGAACAGCTGGAACCACGGCACGGTCTTGCGCACCGTCCCTTCGCCGAGCACGGTGTCGCCGTCGATCACGGCGACCACGGCGCGGTCATCCGGCAGGTGACGGGAGATGGCGCGGAAACCGTAGGCCAGGCCATCGCGTTTGCCGGTGCCGGGAATGCGCACGAAGTCGAGCTTCACATGCGATGGCGGGTTCATCCGCTTCCACAGGCTTTTCACCAACAGCTCATCGGACATTTCGACGATGGAGCAGACCACGGTGGTCGGCAGGCCACAGTCGATCGCTTCGCGGATCACCGAGCTGTAGACCTGCGCGGTGGTCAGCGCGTCGATACGAAAACTGGTGACCATCAAAAATACATGGGACGGGTCCGCCGCCTTGCCCAGCTTGCGCACTTTGCGCCGCAGGTGCGGGTAGACCACGTACAGAAACAGCATGCCGCGCAGAAAGTGCGTGGCACCCATTGAGTAACGCCAGATACCGACGATACCGATCAGGAAAATGAAGTCCTTCGACTCGGAGTCGAACGTGGACACAGGCAACGCCATGGCGAGGCCCATCAGTAAACTCAGGTAGAACAGCCAACCGGCGGCCTGGAGTAGGCCGTGCTTTAGCCTGTGCATAATCTGCATCCGTCTCGATCTCGGGCGAGCCTGTGGGGTGGCCCGATGGGGTTAAGGCAGGCTTACAAAACCCGTAATGTCACCGGTGAATCTGTAGGAGCTGCCGAAGGCTGCGATCTTTTGAATTTTTCGGGTTCACTCGGAGCTCAAGTGGTCCCGGTAAAGATCGCAGCCTCGTTTCACGCGTCAGCTCCTACATCGTGGTGACACCGTTGCCGCGCGTTGCCGCGCGGTTACTGTGGTTACCAGCAGATGCCTTCAGTGCGGCCAGTCACGCTGGTGGCCTTGGACATGAAGCCGACCAGGTCGATCACTTGCTTGCCGTGCGGGACGTCCTGCACCAGGGCGCGGAATTTCTCGTCACGGTTGCCGAGGATGATCACGTCGGAGTTGTTGATCACATCTTCGAAGTCGGCGTTGAGCAGGGACGAGACGTGCGGGATCTTCGACTCGATGTAGTCCTTGTTCGCGCCGTGGACACGGGCGTATTCGACGTTGCTGTCGTAGATGCTCAGGTCGTAGCCCTTGCCGATCAGCATTTCGGCCAGGTCAACCAGCGGGCTTTCGCGCAGGTCGTCGGTGCCGGCCTTGAAGCTCAGGCCCAGCAGGGCGACTTTGCGTTTGTCGTGGCTGGAGACGATGTCGAAGGCGTTCTGCACCTGGGACTCGTTACTGCGCATCAGCGAGTTGAGCAGCGGCGCTTCTACGTCCAGCGAACCGGCGCGGTAGGTCAGGGCACGTACGTCTTTGGGCAGGCAGGAGCCGCCGAAAGCGAAGCCTGGGCGCATGTAGTACTGGGACAGGTTCAGGGTCTTGTCCTGGCAAACCACGTCCATCACTTCGCGACCGTCGACACCAACAGCCTTGGCAATGTTGCCGATTTCGTTGGCGAAGGTCACTTTGGCGGCGTGCCACACGTTGCAGGTGTACTTGATCATCTCGGCGACGGCGATGTCCTTGCGGATGATCGGTGCGTCGAGTTCTTCGTACAGCGATTGCAGAACGTCGCCCGAGGCCTTGTCGAACTCGCCGATGACGGTCATTGGCGGCTGGTCGTAGTCAGCGATCGCGGTGCTTTCGCGCAGGAACTCAGGGTTCACGGCAACGCCGAAATCGACGCCGGCCTTCTTGCCGGAGCAG
This sequence comes from Pseudomonas sp. NFX224, assembly GCF_048565165.1. Taxonomy (NCBI): domain Bacteria; kingdom Pseudomonadati; phylum Pseudomonadota; class Gammaproteobacteria; order Pseudomonadales; family Pseudomonadaceae; genus Pseudomonas; species Pseudomonas sp. NFX224. Next base: position 4,145,985 of record NZ_CP183416.1, read on the forward strand.
TCTTCGAGAATCGGGATGACCACGTTGGCCACGGTGCCCGGCAATACGGTACTGCGCACCACGATGGTGTGGCGGGTGGTCTTGTCACGCAGGACAAAACCGATCTCGCGGCACACGGCTTCGATGTAGTTCAGTTCCAGGTCGCCGTTCTTCTTGCTCGGCGTGCCGACGCAGATCATCGACAGGTCGGTGTCGCGAATCGCCTCGGCGAAGTTGGTAGTACCGCGCAGACGACCGGTCTGGATACCCTGGGCCAGAAGTTCGCCCAGACCCGGTTCAACAATCGGTGATTTACCGGCATTGATCATATCGATCTTGTCTTTGGCAACGTCGACGCCAACGACGTCATGGCCCCGTGCAGACAGGCAACCGGCACAGACTGCGCCAACGTAACCCAAACCAAATATGCTGATGCGCATCGCAATTACCTCTGTGTTTTATCGAGCCATTAGATGGCTGGAGTTAATGGTGTTCAGCGGTCATAGTGCACTCGCAAGTGCGGCTAACAGGCGCAACAATGCCGAAAGTTGGCATGTAAGTTACGAGTGTCTAAATAAATGCACTCAAGGTGTGCGAAACCAGGCCTTATTGTTATGACGTGCCCTGTATTGCAGCCGATCCTCTAATTTGAGGATGTTCGTGCAACGGTCGTGCGCGCTCGATGTCAGGCTGAGAGCCCGTGGATCAAGCGGTTGGGTGCCCGGGTGAGCACGTTTATAGGGGCGCTGCCATGGCCTTGTTGGGGAGAGTCAACATGCGTTATCTCCTGTCGTTCTGAGTTGTTCAAATCAGGGATTAGTTCGCGAAAGTTAATGTGACAACTTCGCTACATGGATCTCTGTTCTGCGTAAGTTATCTCCTACAAGCTCTGTGAGAATCGTTACCGGTGGTATGAGCGGTGCATTCGGACATAGTTCCGATCCGCCTATCGTGAAATCTGAAATTTTTTGAAATGCTGAGAAAGATGGCACTGCTCTCATATTGATAGCACTTGCCGTTTCGCCCTTTATATATAGGCGGATTATTCGAGGGGATAGTTTTTTGCCACTACCGATAAAAACTTTCAGTGCCACTACTGAAAAAAAAGATCGAAGTCGAGTGAAACTAAAGTTAGAAAAACGAATGATGTATTTTTGGCGCCATAAAAATGGCGAATCAGGCGGGAAATATCGGGTCGATCAATGATCGGCGCGCGAGCGTTCTGGACGTCGTGCGCCGACCTCTTGCATCACTCGGGGGCGTGATCGCGCAGAAACACCAGGTTGTCCGGTTTCGACTGCTCGGCACTGTAGCGATAGCCCTGGACATCGAATTGTTTGAGGGCCGTCGGGTCGCTGACGCGTTCTTCGATGACGAAGCGGCTCATCATGCCCCGGGCCTTTTTCGCGTAGAAGCTGATGATCTTGTACTGACCGTTCTTCAGGTCCTTGAACTCGGTGTTGATGATCCGTGCGTTCAGGGCATTGCGTTTGACCGCCGAGAAGTACTCGTTGGACGCCAGGTTGAGCAACACGTCATCGCCCTGATCGGCCAACGCTTCGTTCAACCATTCACTGATCCGCGTGCCCCAGAAGGCATACAGATCCTTGCCGCGGGCATTGGCCAGTTTCGTGCCCATTTCAAGGCGGTAGGGCTGCATCAGGTCCAGCGGACGCAACAGGCCGTACAGGCCGGAGAGCATGCGCAAGTGTTGCTGGGCGTAATCGAAATCGGCTTCGCTGAAGGTTTGCGCATTCAGCCCGGTGTACACATCGCCCTTGAATGCCAGCAACGCCTGCTTGGCGTTTTCCGGGGTGAAGGCCGGGGTCCAGCTGCCGAAGCGCGCGGCATTGAGGCCACCGATCTTGTCGGAGACGTGCATCAACTCGCTGATCTGCGCTGGCGTCAGGTCGCGCAACTGCATGATCAGTTCTTGCGAGTGATCGAGGTATTGCGGCTGGGTGAAGCGCTGGGTCGCCGGCGGTGTTTCGTAGTCGAGGGTCTTGGCGGGGGAAATCACCATCAGCATGAAGTCGTCTCCTTTAATCGTGGCGGCGATTCTAGGGGGTTGTCATCGTTGACTCCAGCTATAGGGGTAATAGGTGATCGGTGGTGTCATGCGATCTTTTGATCTTCCCGCGATATAGTGCCGCGCGGGTTTTGTTATGGAGACATCCCATTGCGTATCGTTCTTCTATTCACGGCGTGGCTTCTGAGCTTCGGTGCCCTGGCGGCGCCGGGTGATGTGGCGACGCTTGATCGTGGCACCTGGCCTGAAAAACTCAACAGTCCAACGTTGTTCGACGTGGCCTCACGCGCTGAAATTCTCATGTTCGCCCGTGTACTGCTGGCCAGCGAGTCGCTGGATGAAACGGCGCTGGCCCAGCGCCTGGGCCTGCGCACGGTCAACATGGCGTCGGTCAACCGTGCGCGCGAGCGCCTGTGGCAACGCTTGCTGAGCAACTTCAGCTTCGCCCAGCAGAGTTGCGATCAGGATGCGTCCTTCTGTTTTCTGGTCGAGGACATGCCGACCCTGCGTGAACAGGCCGGAAAATTCCAGATCAGCGAAGACAGCTACTACATCAAGTGGGCCGAGCCGAGCCGGTTATTCCATGCCCAGTACCTGGACGAGCAACTGCGCAAGGCCGCGCTGTTCCCGCAAACCAGTAGTGAAGTCGATCGTTTTGGCGACTATGAGCGCAATGGCGAAGCGATGCACGACCGCCTGTTTCTGCTGACATTCGACAGCGCTGCGAATGCCGTACCGGACAACACGGACTGGGTCACCGAGTACCTGCGAAAGGCGAACGTGAGCGGTACGTTCTTCGTTCTCGGCAAGGACGTTCAGGCGCGATTGGCCGACCGTTCGGTCAGCAGCCTGCAATCGACCTATTCAACCCAGTGCGTCGGCGTGCAAGGCTGGGAGTTCCGCTCGCACAGTCACTGGCAGGACTGGCAGGATTCGGTGCGACGCAGTGTCGAACTGGTCAAAGGCAAACTGCCGGAGAACTACGTGCCGCTGTTTCGTCCGCCCGATGGCCAGCGCCGTTCCGATGCCGAGGGCTTCTACACGTCTCAGGGCTTGCAGGTGGCGCTGTGGGACATCGATGCCCAGGACGGCGCAGGCAAGTTGAAAGCCAACCAGAGTGCGCAACGGGTACTGACCCTGATGCTGCTGTGGCGTCATGGCGTGATCAACTTCAATGTGAAACAGGACGGGGTGAAAACGACGTTGCCGTGGCTGATGACACAAACGGCACAAAGCGGGATCGGCTGGGAGGATTGTCAGGACGGGTTTCGATAAACGGCAAAAGCCCGGAAACATTGGGTATCCGGCGATTTTTCGAAGGATTTCGAAGCAGGTTGACTTCCGACTGTAAACGGATGATGGCAGTCCGCCAAGTGCTATTGGTCAATCTGAAAAATAAACTTCAAAAAAACGTCAAAGTACTTTTTTCTGTCATGTGTTTTGGAGTATTACGAAGACAGACCGCCGAAACCTGCAACACAGGTGGCGTCTCCCAAGACCCCAGCTCTGTATGCAGTCACTTGAGTCCCCGCAGGTGAATTCGGCAGTCACTTCGAGGCGCAGCACCGCCAAGGTATTGCGTCGAATGGCTCCCACAAAGGTGACCGAGTATGGATGATCACGGACGTAGCTCTTCTTCCAACCAGCCAATCCTTTATGTACTCGATACCAACGTATTGATTCACGATCCAAACGCGCTGCTCAACTTCGAAGAACACCACGTCGCCATCCCGATGACCGTGCTTGAAGAGCTGGATAAGCTCAAGAGCGGGCACCACAGCGTTGCTGCCGAATGCCGCCAGGCCATTCGCCTGATCGACAAGACCCTGGGCGATGCCTCACCCGAGGACGTCGAGCAGGGTGTGCCGATCCAGCGTGGCAAGAGCGGACCGAAAGGCTTGCTGTCAATTCTGATGAGCAAGAATGCCGAGCCGAACCTGATTCTGCCCGAGCACCTGAACGACAACAAAATCATCAATCAGCTGATCGACCTGCACGCACGCGATCCGAAGAAGCCCGTGGTGCTGGTGACCAAAGACATCAACATGCGCCTCAAGGCCCGCGCCTGCGGGATTGCGGCCGAGGACTACAGCACCGACCAATTGGTCGACGACGTATCGTTGCTGCCCAACGGCTACCACAACATGACCGGCTCCTTCTGGGACCGTGTGAGCAAGGTCGAAACCCGTCAGGACCACGGCCGCACCTGGCATCAGGTGCAGTTGATCGACAACCTGCCGGCGGTGCACATCAACGAGTTCATTATCGACGAGCAGGGCTTTGTCGGCTGGATCAAGGAGATCGAGGAAGACAAACTGCTGATCCTCGATCTGCACCAGGAACCGCTGCTGCACCAGGAAGCCTGGGGCCTGAAACCGCGTGACATCTATCAGAGCCTGGCGCTGTATGCTTTGCTCGATCCGGATATCCATCTGGTCAACCTGTCCGGCGCGGCCGGCTCCGGTAAAACCATTCTGGCCCTGGCCGCTGCGATCGAGCAGACCATGGTCAGCAAGCGCTACCGCCGGATCATCGCCACCCGCAGCGTGCAGGGCCTGGACCAGGAAATCGGTTTCCTGCCCGGCACCGAAGCGGAAAAAATGGAGCCGTGGCTGGGCGCCATCACCGACAACCTCGAAGCCTTGCACATGGATGACGAAAGCACCCATGGCAGCGTCGACTACATCCTCAGCAAAGTGCCGTTGCAGTTCAAATCCCTCAACTACATCCGGGGCCGCAGCTTCCAGCAGAGCCTGATCCTGATCGACGAATGCCAGAACCTCACGCCGCACCAGATGAAAACCATCATCACCCGTGCCGGCGCCGGTTCCAAAGTGGTGTGCCTGGGCAACCTGGCGCAGATCGATACCCCTTACCTGTCCGCGACCAGCTCCGGGCTGACCTACCTCACTGAACGCTTCAAGGACTTCCCGAACGGGGTGCACATCACCCTGCAAGGGGTACCACGCTCGATCCTGGCCGAATACGCCGAATCGCACCTGTAAACCTCACACAAGAACCGGGCGGCCTCAAAGCCGCCCGGTTTTTTTATGCCCGACAATCAGGCGTGCGAAAAATTGACCTGCAGGTTTACAATCGACGCTCCTGATCAGGAGTAATCCCGTGCTGACTCATCTCGATTCCCAAGGTCGCGCCAACATGGTCGACGTCACCGAAAAAGCCGTGACGTTCCGTGAGGCGACGGCCCAAGCGCTGGTGCGCATGCTCCCCGAAACCCTGCAGATGATCGTCAGCGGTGGTCACCCCAAAGGGGATGTGTTCGCTGTGGCGCGTATTGCCGGCATTCAGGCGGCGAAGAAAACCAGTGATCTGATTCCGCTGTGCCATCCGTTGATGCTGACGGGTGTGAAAGTCGAACTCAGTGCCGAAGGTGACGACACCGTGCGCATCGAGGCACGCTGCAAGCTGTCCGGGCAGACCGGTGTCGAAATGGAAGCCCTGACCGCCGCCAGCGTCGCTGCGTTGACCATCTATGACATGTGCAAGGCCGTGGACCGCGGCATGACCATCGAAAGCGTGCGATTGCTGGAAAAGGTTGGCGGCAAGAGCGGGCATTTCCAGGCGGATCAGCCATGAACGTTACCGTGAAGTTTTTCGCGCGTTATCGCGAGGCGCTGGGTGTGGACTCGATAAAGGTCGAAGGACACTTCGCCACCGTTGACGACGTGCGGGCGCTGGTGGCCCAGCGTGACGGCGCCGAGGTGCTGAGCGAACAAAACCTGATGTGCGCGCGTAATGAAGACCTCTGCCAGCTCGATGAGCCGGTCAGCGACGGCGACGAAGTGGCGTTTTTTCCAACCGTGACCGGGGGCTGAGTCATGGCCATTCGTGTGCAATCCACAGCGTTCGACCCCGGCGCTGAAGTCAACGCGATGCACGACGCCAATGTCGGCGTCGGCGCGGTGGTGAGTTTTGTCGGCTACGTGCGCGATTTCAATGACGGTCTCGATGTTGCCGGTATGTTCCTCGAACATTATCCGGGCATGACCGAAAAAGCCCTCGGCAAAATCTCAGTCGAGGCGGAGCAGCGCTGGCCGTTGCTCAAGCTGGAAGTGTTGCATCGTATCGGCGCACTGGAACCGGGCGAGCCGATCGTCTTTGTCGGCGCCGCCAGCGCCCATCGTCAGGCAGCGTTCGATGCCTGCGCCTTTGTCATGGATTACCTGAAAACCCGCGCACCGTTCTGGAAGAAAGAAAACACCAGTGACGGACCGCGTTGGGTTGAAGGGCGTGACAGTGATCATGCGGCGGCGGATCGCTGGAAGCAGTAAGCTTAGAGCTTCTTTATTACTATTCGGGCCTCATCGCGAGCAGGCTCGCTCTCACACTGGATCTGTGTTCGCAGGACCATTGTGGGAACGAGCCTGCTCGCGATGGCGTCATTCGCAACACGAAAAAATCCTGCTGATTCCCCTCCCGACCACCGGCCGGCACAGGCTGCATTTGCCTGATTGACGGATAATACATAAAAGTCCAGTATGGAATTATAAGTACAAAAAAGGCTTTCCCTGTTTCTGCTCTTTCTTCTGTCTTGCCAAACCAACAACAACCCGCGAGAGAACGAACATGAAGAAATTCCCCCTCATCACCGGTCTGGCCTTGAGCCTGTTGGCGTGCAGCTCTGTGTTTGCCGCCGAGAAAACCCTGCGCATCGGTATCGAAGCGGCTTATCCACCCTTTGCCTCGAAAACCGACAAAGGCGAAATCGTCGGTTTCGACTACGACATCGGCAATGCCTTGTGCGCGCAGATGCAGGTCAAGTGTGTGTGGGTTGAAGGTGAGTTCGATGGTCTGATTCCTTCCCTGAAAGTGAAGAAAATCGACATGGCGCTGTCGTCCATGACCATCAACGAAGACCGCAAGAAGTCGGTGGATTTCACCCACAAGTACTACTTCACGTCCTCGCGTCTGGTGATGAAGGACGGCGCGGTGGTGGATGACCAGTACGCCAGCCTCAAGGGCAAGACCATCGGCGTGCAGCGCGCGACCACCACCGACCGTTATGCCACCGAGGTGTTTGAACCCAATGGCATCAACGTCAAGCGCTACAGCAACAACGAAGAGATCTACATGGATTTGGCGGCCGGTCGTCTCGATGCGATTTTTGCCGACACCATTCCGCTCAATGACTTCCTGTCGATGCCGCGCGGCAAGGGTTACGCGTTTGTCGGGCCGGAGCTGAAGGATCCGAAATACGTGGGCGAGGGGGCGGGGATTGCGGTGCGCAAGGGTAATGCCGAGTTGGTGAGCCAGTTGAATACGGCTATCGATGGTATTCGGGCGAATGGCGAATACCAGAAGATTTCGGATAAGTACTTCAAGTCTGACATTTACGGCGATTGATCTACCGCCATCGCCAGCAGGCTGGCTGGCTCCTACAGGTTTTGTGTACACCACAAATCCATGTGGGAGCCAGATCAGTCCCTGAAGCTCTTCAGCCTTTCAATTCCTTCAAATGCTTGTACACAGTCGCCCGTCCCATGTTCAGCACATTGGCCACATAGTTCGACGCGCTCTTGCCCTTGAACGCGCCCTCGGCGTGCAGGGCCAGCACCAGTTCGCGTTTGTGATCGCGGGTCAGCAGGTTCAGGCTCAGCTGACGCTCGCGCAACCAGGCGTGGAGGAAGGTGTTGATCCGCTCCTGCCAGTCATCGCGAAACAGTGAGTCCGGTTGCGGGATCAGTTTGGTCGGCGACAGGAACAGGTCCAGTGCCGCTTTGGCATTCTCGAACAGCGAAATATTCAGATTGATGCACAGCACCGCCAGCGGATGACCTTCGCTGTCGCGCAGCACCGTGCTGAGGCTGCGAATCTTCTGACCATCCCAGTTGAGCTTTTCGTACGGCCCGATGTTGCGCTCGCTGACATCGTCGCTGAGCATGTCTTCCAGGGCCGAGTCGTCGCCGATGTCCCGTTTCGACAGGTTGTTGGCGATGTAGTCGACCTTTTGCGTGCGCAAGTCGTGCAGCACCACTTCGGCATGGGGAAAGAACAACGTGGCGATGGCATCGGCGATCGCCCGGAAGTTATCCAGGGACGTGTCGTTCAAGGCCGGCTCTTTTTCTGGGGCGTTCATAAGGGTGGGGCTCCGGGCAACTTCAGCGCCCCGCAATACGGGACTCTGAAAGTGTGCCGTAATCGTGTCGGCGCGTCACCTGAGGGACAATCAACCCAGGCGGGCAGGGGAGAGCATTTCGGCGCTCAGGCCGAAGCGAGTCAGCGGCTCTGGCAGGGATTCACCACGCACCAGCGCGGCGCTGGCCTGACCCATGGCCGGTGAGGTCTGGATGCCATAACCGCCCTGTGCCGCGACCCAGAACAGCCCCGGCACCTGTGGATCGAAACCCGAGAGCAAGTCGCCGTCGCTGACAAAACTGCGCAGACCGGCCCAGGTGCGGGTCGGACGGCGAATGGTCAGGGTCGTGGCTTCTTCGATCTGGTAGATGCCCATGGCGATGTCCAGCTCTTCGGGCTGCACGTCGTGAGGTTCCACCGGGTCGGCGTTGGCCGGCGAGCCGAGGAACATCCCGGCATCGGGTTTCATGTAGAACGATTCGTCGAGGCTGACCAGCATTGGCCAATGGTGGATGTCCAGGCCCTCCGGACCGGCGAAGATGAACGCGGCGCGGCGTTTCGGTTGCAGGCCCAGCGGACGGGCACCGGCCAGTTCACCGATCTTGTCGGCCCAGGCGCCGGCGGCGTTGATGATGATTGGCGCGCTGAAGGTCTGGCTGTTGGTTTGCACCTGCCAGGTGCCGTCAGCATCACGGCTTAGGCTCAACACTTCGGTGTCGGTGTGCACTTCGCCTTTGTTACGGCGGATGCCGCGCAGGTAACCCTGATGCAAGGCATCGGTGTCGATGTCACTGGCGGTCGGATCGTAGATAGCGCCGTGGACTTTTTCCCGGCGCAGGATCGGCAGGCGTACACAGGCCTCTTCGGCGCTGAGCAACTGCATCTCCGGCACCGTGGCTTTGGCGCTCAGGTATTGATTGTTCAGTTCGGCCGGATCACCGGTGAAATCCACGGTCATTTCGCCACGCGGCGTCAGCAGGGGGTGTTCGCAGAAGCCGCTGGGCGGAGCGTCGAAAAAATCGCGACTGGCCTGGGTCAGCGCGCGAACCTGCGGTGTGCCATAGGCAGCGGTGAACAGTGCCGCCGAACGCCCGGTGGAGTGATAGGCCGGATGGGATTCACGTTCGAGCACCACCACGCGAGCATGCTGCGACAGCCAGAAACCGGTGGAAGCGCCGGCAATCCCGCCGCCGATGATGATGAAATCTGCCTGGCTCATGAACGTCTCCTGTTGTGGTGTTAAGACTGCAGTTGGTAAAGGGCATTCGCCAGCGCGATGTCTTCCAGGCCCAAACCAATCGAGCGGAAGAACACATGACGGTCGTAACCGGGACGCTGGACCTTCCCGCTAATCAGGTCGGGCAGGTCGCCGACGATCGCGTTCTTGTCCCAACCATGTTGTTCGCCGGCAATCAGCATTTCACCGGCCGAGCCCGGGGTGGTCAGGCGATAGTCACAGAACACCTGCATGTCGTTGAGGCTCTGCGGCGGCACTTCGTGGGCGCGTGGGGCGTTGGTGCTGATGGAGGTGATCAGCGCCGGTTTGTTCAGGCTCGAAGGATCGATCACTGGGCCGGCAGACGAGGTGCAGAGCATGATCACGTCGGCGTCCTGAACGGCGGCTTCGCGACTGTCGACGATATTCAGGCGCGGCTCGATGTTTTTCAGCAGGCTCGCGGTTTCAACATCATCGCTCAGGTTCGGCGCGTACAGGCTGATGCTCTGCCAGTCGCGCAGGTGCTTAACGTAGTGCAGATGCGCCTGGGCCACCTTGCCGCTGCCGATGATGGCCAGGCGAGTCGCTTGCAGAGGCGCGAGTGCGTCGACTGCTACAGCGGTAGTCGCGGCGGTGCGGGCGGTGGTCAGTTCGCCGGCGTCGCAGAGCAGCAGCGGCTGGCCGGTCTGTGCCGACATCAGCAGCGTCCACGCCGTCACCAGCGGGCCTTGCTCGCGGACGATGTACGGCGAAGTCTTGATCCCGTAGACGCCGTCTTCGGCCAACACGCCCAGGTAGTTGATGAAGTCGCCGGCGCCGTGCGCAAATTCCACCCGTTGCTGTGCCGGTTGCACGGCTTGCCCGGTCGCCAGGTCACGGAACATTTTGCGCAGGATCTGCGGCACATCGACTTGCGCCAGCAACTCGCGAGCCTGGGCTTGATTGATCACATGAGGCGTACTGGGCATGGTCGGCTCCGGGGATGGATGTAAACTAATTTGTCCATTATGGACTTTTAGTTGTCTCGAGCAAGCTCCTGTTGAAAAAACCAGACGAAAAAAAAGCGCAGTCCGTTGCCGGCTGCGCCTCTTTCTGCACTTCGTCCGTTACGGACGTTTGCGCTCAACTGCCCGCAACAGATGCGTCGGTGGTGTTTCACAGCTGATTTTCTTGCCCAGCAGCGCCTCGATGGACGGAAGCTGGTAGGAGTCATCTTCACCGGCAAAGCTGATGGACACGCCATCAGCACCGGCGCGACCGGTACGACCGATGCGATGCACGTAGTCGTCCGGCACTTCCGGCAGGGTGAAGTTGATCACGTGGCTGATGCCGTCGATGTGGATACCGCGACCGGCAACATCAGTGGCGACCAGTACGCGGATCTTGCCTTCGCGGAAGCCTTCCAGCGTCTTGATGCGTTTGTGCTGCGGCACGTCGCCGGACAGTTGCGCGGCGTTGATGCCGTCGCGCACCAGGCGTTCCTCGATGCGTCGCACTTCATCCTTGCGGTTGGCGAACACGATCACCCGCTCCCAACCGTTGTCGTTGACCAGGTTGTAGAGCAGTTTGTATTTGTCGGCACCGGCCACGGCGTAAATGTGCTGTTCGACGTTTTCGCTGGCCACGTTGGTGACTTCGATTTCGACGATCGCAGGATCGGTGGTCCATTGCTTGGCCAGGTTCATCACGTCTTCGGTGAAGGTCGCGGAGAACAGCAGTGTCTGGCGCTCGGACTTCGGTGGCGTCTGGCGAATGATCTGGCGCACTTGAGGGATGAAACCCATGTCGAGCATGCGGTCGGCTTCGTCGAGCACCATCACTTCCACCATGTCCAGGTGCACGTCGCCGCGCTGGTTGAAGTCCAGCAGGCGGCCGGGCGTGGCCACGAGGATGTCGCAGTGACGGGCTTCAAGGTGCTTGAGCTGCTTGTCGAAGTCCATGCCGCCCACGAACGTCATGACGTTGAGGCCGGTGTACTTGGTCAGGTCGGCTGCGTCCTTGGCGATCTGCACCACCAGTTCGCGGGTTGGCGCGATGATCAGTGCCCGCGGCTCACCCATGTAGCGCTCTTTCGGCGGCGGGGTTTGCAGCAACTGGGTGATGATCGAGATCAGGAACGCAGCGGTTTTACCCGTACCGGTCTGGGCGCGGCCGATGGCGTCTTTGCCGGCGAGGGTGAAACCCAGTACCTGCGCCTGAATCGGCGTGCAATACGGGAAGCCCAGGTCCTGGATGGCGTGCATCAGTTCGGGGGCGAGTTTGAAATCGTGGAAGCGGGTCTTGCCTTCCTGGGGTTCAACGACGAAGTCTTCGAGTTTCCACGGGATGACCGGGGCTTTTGGCTTCGGTTCCCGGCGTGGCCTGGCTGGCTTGGGCGTTTCGTTGCGCGGTTGTTCGGCAACGGTTTGCGCCACTGGCGGGATGGCCGGCTCGTGTTTCGGTGCCGCTACGGGGGCGGTCCGGCCAGACTGATTACCGTCGGTGCGGTGGCTGGGGGTGTGAGACGGAGCGCTGGGGACTGGCGCGAGTTGCTCAGTCTCGCTTTTACCGAACATTTTCTTGAGTGCTTTGAGCACGGTCATCTCATCAATTGGCTAAGGAATGTACGCCGGGCAGTGTAATGCAAGAATCGGGCGCGGCGTAGTGGGACAGATCAAAGGGCGTTTTTAAGCACAAAAGGCTTAGCGCAAGCGCTCGGCGAGCCAGACGCCGATGTCGCGTATCTCCTCGGGTAACACTTCGTGGCCCATTGGGTATTCCTGCCATGTCACGGTGACACCATGCTGCTTCAAATACTCGTAGGCACTGCGGCCCATCGAGTTTTGCACCACGTCATCGTACTGACCGTGCAGTGAAAGCACCGGAATGCGCTGCTGGCTGGCGGACAATTGCAGCTCATCACTGAACGTCGGCGCATAAGTAGAAAGGGCAAGTACGCCACCGAGTGGTCCCTGCCATTTCAGGAACGCGGTGTGAAACACCACCGCGCCACCTTGGGAAAAGCCTGCGAGGAAAATTCGCGAGGCGTCTATTCCGCTGGCTCGCTGCGTTTCGATCAATTCAATGACCCGGTCCGCCGACGTTTCCAATTGCTCGCGATTGATCGCACGCGCCGGGCTCATGGCCAATATGTCGTACCAGCTCGGCATCTCGTAGCCGCCGTTGATGGTGACGGCGCGGGTCGGTGCCTGGGGTAGAACGAATCGGGTGCTCAGCAAGGTTTCCTGCAGGGCTTCGGCTACCGGCAGGAAGTCGTAGCGGTCGGCGCCCAGGCCGTGCAGCCAGATCACGCAGGCGTCTGCGGTTTTTACGGGCTGAAGAATCAAGGGCTCGGTCATGTCTGCTCCAATTTTGTGCGTGCGCTCTGATTGAGTGCGGAGTCTCAGTGCGCGTCTGGTTGATCAGTTACGAAGATGTCGCAAGGCTACAACTTTTGCTATTGACCTGTCGCTTAACCGCTTAAGCGGTCGGTGTGGTACGGGCTTTGCTATGGCGATGTGTGTACGAATAATCCCACGTCTGTCGGTAACACTATCAGGCCAAGGTTGGTGGTGGGATTACAAAATCCGGTAATGGATGTTCGCCAGCGGCCGCTACGGGCTTCGCGAACGTGAAAGGGCTACAGCCCGTTCGGCCGATTGGTGAGAAGTGAGTTGTCCATTATGTGGATTTTCTCCTACTAGACTCATGGCTACGGTCCTACGTCGGTTGACCCTCAAAAAAGCCAACACGGGTCAACAACGCCTCAAAAGGGTGCGACTGGACTCACGCTCCGACACAACAAGAGCAAAACTGGAGGTTTGAATGAAGATGTTGAAATCCACCCTGGCAGTCGTGACTGCAGCCGCAGTACTCGGCGTCAGTGGGTTCGCTCAGGCGGGCGCGACCCTGGATGCAGTGCAGAAGAAAGGTTTCGTACAGTGCGGCGTCAGCGATGGCCTGCCTGGTTTCTCGGTTCCAGACTCCACCGGCAAGATCGTTGGTATCGATGCTGACTACTGCCGCGCTGTGGCCGCTGCCGTGTTCGGCGACGCGACCAAGGTCAAGTTCAGCCAGTTGAACGCCAAAGAGCGCTTCACCGCGCTGCAGTCCGGCGAAATCGACATTCTGTCGCGCAACACCACCATGACCAGCTCCCGTGACGCGGGCATGGGCCTGAAATTCCCGGGCTTCATCACTTACTACGACGGCATCGGCTTCCTGGTAAACAACAAGCTGGGCGTGAAAAGCGCTAAAGAGCTGGATGGCGCGACCATCTGCATCCAGGCCGGTACCACCACCGAACTGAACGTTTCCGACTACTTCCGCGGCAACGGTCTGAAATACACCCCGATCACCTTCGACACCTCCGACGAAAGCGCCAAGTCGCTGGAATCCGGTCGTTGCGACGTGCTGACCTCCGACAAGTCCCAACTGTTCGCCCAGCGCAGCAAGCTGGCTTCGCCGAAGGACTACGTGGTTCTGCCGGAAACCATCTCCAAAGAACCGCTGGGCCCGGTCGTACGTAATGGCGACGACGAGTGGCTGGCCATCGTGCGCTGGACTGGCTACGCCATGCTCAACGCTGAAGAAGCCGGCATCACTTCGAAGAACGTCGAAGCTGAAGCCAAGGGCACCAAGAACCCGGACGTTGCCCGTCTGCTGGGTACCGACGGTGAATACGGCAAAGACCTGAAAGTGAAGAAAGACTGGGTCGTACAGATCGTCAAGCAAGTCGGCAACTACGGTGAAGTGTTCGAGAAAAACCTCGGCAAGAACACTCCGCTGGAAATCGACCGCGGGCTGAACGCCTTGTGGAACGCAGGCGGCATCCAATACGCACCACCAGTGCGCTGATGGTTCTATCACCCGGTGGGCCAACCACCGGGTGATGTTCTGTTCCATTATTTGCGGGGCACTTCATGCAAAATTCAATCGGCGCACCAAAGCAGAGGCTCAGCCTCAGCGATCCACGAGTGCGTGCGTGGGTATTCCAGATCATCACGATTATCGGGGTGGTCTCGTTAGGCTGGTTTCTGTTCGACAACACGCAAACCAACCTTCAGCACCGGGGCATTACCTCCGGTTTCGACTTTCTGGAGCGCAGTGCCGGTTTCGGCATCGCTCAACACCTGATCGACTACACCGAAGCGGACAGCTATGCCCGGGTGTTTGTCATCGGTCTGCTCAACACCCTGCTCGTGACCTTCATCGGCGTGATCCTGGCGACGATCCTCGGTTTCATCGTCGGTGTGGCACGGCTGTCGAAGAACTGGATCATCGCCAAAGTGGCGACGGTGTATGTGGAAGTCTTCCGCAACATTCCGCCGCTGCTGCAGATCCTGTTCTGGTACTTCGCGGTGTTCCTGACCATGCCGGGGCCGCGTAACAGCCACAACTTCGGTGACACCTTCTTCGTCAGCAGCCGTGGCCTGAACATGCCGGCCGCGCAGATGTCCGACGGTTTCTGGCCGTTTGTGGTTAGCGTCGTGGTGGCCATTGTCGCCATCGTGCTGATGAGCCGCTGGGCCAACAAGCGCTTCGAAGCGACCGGCGTGCCGTTTCACAAATTCTGGGTCGGCCTGGCGCTGTTCCTGGTGATCCCCGCCCTGTGCGCCCTGATCTTCGGTTCGCCGGTGCATTGGGAAATGCCCAAGCTGCAAGGCTTCAACTTTGTCGGTGGCTGGGTGCTGATTCCTGAGCTGCTGGCCTTGACCCTGGCACTGACGGTGTACACCGCGGCGTTCATCGCCGAGATCGTGCGTTCGGGCATCAAGTCCGTCAGCCACGGCCAGACCGAAGCGGCGCACTCGCTCGGCTTGCGCAACGGTCCGACCCTGCGCAAGGTCATCATCCCGCAAGCCCTGCGCGTGATCATCCCGCCGCTGACCAGCCAATACCTGAACCTGGCAAAAAACTCCTCGCTGGCGGCCGGTATCGGTTATCCGGAAATGGTGTCGTTGTTTGCCGGTACGGTGCTGAACCAGACCGGGCAGGCGATCGAGGTGATTGCCATCACCATGAGCGTGTACCTGGCGATCAGTATCAGCATTTCCCTGCTGATGAACTGGTACAACAAGCGCATTGCGCTGATCGAGCGGTAAGGAAAAGCGCATGAGTACTCATACCTTCAAACCTGACATGCCACCACCGAGCAGCAGCATCGGTGTGGTGGCGTGGATGCGCGCGAACATGTTCTCCAGCTGGCTCAACACCCTGCTGACCCTGTTCGCGTTCTACCTGATTTACCTGGTGGTTCCACCGATCCTGCAGTGGGCGATCATCGACGCCAACTGGGTCGGCACCACCCGCGCCGACTGCACCAAGGACGGCGCCTGCTGGGTCTTCATCCAACAGCGCTTCGGTCAGTTCATGTACGGCTACTACCCGGTCGACATGCGCTGGCGCGTGGACCTGACCGTGTGGTTGGCGGTCATTGGCGTGGCACCGTTGTTCATCTCACGCTTCCCGCGTAAAGCGGTGTACGGCCTGGGCTTCCTGGTGCTGTACCCGATCATTGCCTGGTGCCTATTGCACGGCGGCGTATTCGGCCTGCCTGCCGTGGCCACCAGCCAGTGGGGCGGCCTGATGCTGACTCTGGTGATCGCCACTGTCGGTATCGCCGGTGCGTTGCCGTTGGGGATTGTCCTGGCGCTGGGCCGTCGTTCGAACATGCCGGCCATTCGTGTGGTTTGCGTGACCTTCATCGAATTCTGGCGCGGCGTGCCGTTGATCACGGTGCTGTTCATGTCCTCGGTGATGCTGCCGTTGTTCCTGCCTGAAGGCATGAACTTCGACAAGCTGCTGCGGGCGTTGATCGGCGTGATCCTGTTCCAGTCGGCCTACGTGGCCGAGGTGGTGCGCGGCGGTCTGCAAGCGATCCCTAAAGGTCAGTACGAAGCGGCCGCGGCGATGGGCCTGGGTTACTGGCGCAGCATGGGCCTGGTGATTCTGCCGCAAGCCCTGAAGCTGGTGATCCCCGGCATCGTCAACACCTTCATTGCGCTGTTCAAGGACACGAGTCTGGTGATCATCATCGGCCTGTTCGACCTGCTCAACAGCGTCAAGCAAGCCGCCGCCGACCCGAAATGGCTGGGCATGGCCACTGAAGGCTATGTGTTCGCAGCCCTGGTGTTCTGGATTTTCTGTTTTGGTATGTCGCGCTACTCCATGCATTTGGAACGTAAGCTCGACACTGGCCACAAGCGTTAGGAGTTCTTTTATGAGCGAAGCAATCAAACAGCCTGTGAGCCCTGAAGGCATTATTCAGATGCAGGGCGTGAACAAGTGGTACGGCCAGTTTCACGTACTGAAGGACATCAACCTCAACGTCAAGCAAGGCGAGCGTATCGTCCTGTGCGGACCGTCGGGTTCCGGCAAGTCCACCACCATCCGCTGCCTCAATCGTCTGGAAGAACACCAGCAAGGCCGCATCGTGGTCGACGGCGTGGAGCTGACCAACGACCTCAAGCAGATCGAAGCGATCCGCCGTGAAGTCGGCATGGTGTTCCAGCACTTCAACCTGTTCCCTCACCTGACCATTTTGCAGAACTGCACCCTGGCGCCAATGTGGGTACGCAAGATGCCCAAGCGCAAGGCCGAGGAAATCGCCATGCACTACCTGGAACGCGTACGCATTCCGGAGCAGGCACATAAGTATCCGGGGCAACTGTCCGGCGGTCAGCAACAGCGTGTGGCGATCGCCCGTGCGCTGTGCATGAAACCGAAAATCATGCTGTTCGACGAACCGACTTCGGCGCTCGACCCAGAGATGGTGAAGGAAGTTCTCGATACCATGATCGGCCTGGCCGAAGACGGCATGACCATGCTCTGCGTGACCCACGAAATGGGCTTCGCCCGCACCGTGGCCAACCGCGTGATCTTCATGGACAAGGGCGAAATCGTCGAACAGGCTGCGCCGAACGACTTCTTCGACAATCCGCAGAATGATCGGACCAAGCTGTTCTTGAGCCAGATTTTGCATTGATTGGCACTTGGCAGTGAAATGAACCCGGACTCAGTTCCGGGTTTATTTTTGCCTGGGGTTTGGTTCAGGACATCTGTGCCGCTTCCTGCTCAGGGAAGCGCTCTGCCAGTAACTGCCGCAATTCAGTGCCTTCGTTCATCGCTTGTACTTCGGTGAGCAGGTGAGGGTGACGATCCAGCAGGCGCATCAAGGTGAGCAGGGGTTGTGGCGGGGCTAGCTCGGCGCGTTCATAGCGTGAAAAGGCATTGTGCCCACCGCCGGAGAGTTGCTTCACTGCTTCCTTCTGCGTGAGGTGCAGTTTGCGGCGGATGCGTTTCATCTCGCAGGCAATGACCTGGAAGTAGTCTTCAAGCAGGCGATCACTCGCATTGGAGTAACGCTCGGCGCTGTCGGTGTCATGATCGAATTCGATCTCGCCACAGACCTGGCATTCCCAACCTGCCATGTCGTGTACCTGTCGTGCTACCTGTTTGTAGTCAACAGTGAAACTGCGTCCATCAAAGTGCCGCATTCCGTCGAGAGTGCCGCAGCTGACGCATTGCTGTGTTTTCATTGGTTCTTCTCCTTGAAGGAGATCACTGGATGCCTACCGCCCGGGCGATAAGTCACTTTGATGTAAATCTCCCGATCCTGAAATGTGGTGTGATAGACGTCTTGCCATATTCGATGATCGGCATGGGTTGTCATCGATTTATGCAGCATCCGGTATTCAAGCAAATAAACGATTCGTAACATCTGCGGCAGACTCAGCCCCATTCTTCGGCCGCCCTCTCGAGCGGTCATTGAAAATGCATCGCTGGCGAGTCTGCGCACTTCTTCCTTGATCACCGCCAAGTCGTAATGGGGTGTGTGCTTTTCCATAGAATTAATTAACCTTCTCTTAAAACTACCCTTAAAGGGTAATTTTTGCCAGTCGAAAACCCTGTTCCTGTTTCTGCTTAATGACCCTAGGCGGTTGCCGTCCTACACGGAGCTGACTAACATGTCAGAAAATTCATCCTATGATTGGATGAAAGGGCGAGTCTTATGTCTGAAATTTCTCCATTAGTTAAACGATCCCTGGTCGATCAGGCCTTGGACCAGTTGCGTCTGCGCATCACCCAAGGCGTATGGGCTGTCGGCCAGCGCCTGCCTACCGAGCCTGAGTTGTCAGCCGAACTGGGCATCAGCCGCAACACCGTGCGTGAAGCCATGCGCGTATTGGCGTTTTCGGGGTTGATCGAGATCCGCCAGGGTGACGGCAGTTATCTGCGGGCAGTGGTTGATCCACTGGACACGTTGAAGGCGCTGTCCAGTTGTTCGCTGGAACAGGCCCGGGAGACCCGACACATCCTTGAAGTCGAGGCCATCGGCCTGGCCGCGTTGCGCCGTACTGATGGAGAACTTTTGGCACTGCGCGAAGCGCTGGGCATCAGCGGCAGCCACTATCACGGTGATTTGGATACCTACATCGCTTGCGATCTGGTGTTCCATCGCCGCCTGGTGGACGCCGCGCACAACCCGACGCTCAGCGAGTTGTATCGCTATTTCTCCAGCGTGGTTGGTGCGCAATTGCGCCACTGCCTGAACATCACTCCCCGACGTCAGGAAGTGTTCGACCTGCACATCGAACTGCTCGATGCCGTCGAGCAACGGGACCCGGAACGGGCCAAAGCCCTGTCGAGGCAGTTGATCAATGAACCTTGAAACCGAGAGCACCATGCCCAACAACCCAGGCAAGATCGCAGAAACCAAGCGCGCGGCGGAGCTCGAAGAGCTGCTGATCGACGCTGAGGCCGATGACGAACAGGTCCAGCAAACCCATCCGGTCTTGCGTCGGCCATGGCTGTTGCTGCTGGGCCTGGTGCTGGTGGCGCTGAACCTGCGCCCGGCGCTGTCGAGCATGGCGCCGATGCTCAGCGAAGTGTCGAAGTCCCTCGGTCTGTCGGCCTCCCAGGCCGGTTTGCTGACAACACTGCCGGTGCTTTGCCTCGGCTTATTTGCGCCCTTGGCGCCGCTGCTGGCGCGACGTTTCGGCGCCGAGCGCGTGGTGCTGGGCATTCTGCTGACACTCGCAGGCGGGATCATTCTGCGCAGCTCGTTCGGCGAAATCGGCTTGTTCGCCGGCAGTGTGTTGGCCGGTGCCAGCATCGGCGTGATCGGAGTGTTGCTACCAGGCATCGTCAAGCGCGACTTCCCGAAACAGGCCGGCACCATGACCGGCGTGTACACCATGGCCCTGTGCCTGGGCGCGGCGATGGCGGCGGGGGCGACCGTGCCGCTCAGTGAACACTTCGACAAGAGTTGGGCCTTGGGCCTGGGTTTCTGGGTGATTCCAGCATTGGCTGCCGCGCTGTTCTGGTTGCCGCAGGTCGGGCAGAAACACGGCGCGCACAACGTCGCCTATCGCGTTCGCGGTTTGCTGCGCGACCCGTTGGCCTGGCAAGTGACCTTGTACATGGGCCTGCAATCGTCCCTGGCTTACATCGTATTCGGCTGGTTGCCGTCGATCCTGATCGGCCGTGGCCTGACCCCGACTCAAGCCGGGCTGGTGCTGTCGGGTTCAGTGATCGTTCAACTGGTCAGCTCCCTGGCTGCGCCGTGGCTGGCGACTCGCGGCAAGGATCAGCGTCTGGCGATCGTGATCGTAATGGCCCTGACGCTCGGCGGCTTGTTCGGCTGCCTGTATGCGCCGATTGAAGGCTTGTGGGGTTGGGCGATTGTGCTCGGTCTGGGGCAGGGCGCCACGTTCAGCCTGGCGTTGACCCTGATCGTGTTGCGCTCGCGCGATTCCCACGTGGCGGCGAACCTGTCGAGCATGGCCCAGGGCTTCGGTTACACCCTGGCGTCCATGGGGCCGTTCGCGGTGGGCATCGTGCATGACTGGACCGGCGGCTGGTCGGCCATTGGCTGGATTTTCGCGGTCATCGGCAGCGGCGCGATCATTGCCGGGCTCGGCGCCGGGCGTGCGCTGTACGTTCAGGTGGAAAGCGAGAAAGTCTGATCCCGACACTATCGGTATTCGGTCCGCGAATGCCGATAGTGTTTCTCCCGTTTGCAGACTATCGTGCAGGCAATCTTTCGACACCATTTTGCACAACAGGGAGTCTGCCCATGAGTGAAGCCCACAGCGCCTTGATCACCCGTTTTTACCAAGCCTTCCAGCGCCTCGATGCCGAAGCGATGGCGGCCTGCTACACCGATGATGTGGTGTTCAGCGATCCGGCGTTCGGCGAGCTTCGCGGTCGTGAGGCCGGCGATATGTGGCGCATGCTCACCACCCGGGCCAAGGATTTCTCCCTGACCTTCGACAACGTCCGTGCCGATGAACGCACTGGCGGCGCCCATTGGGTCGCGACCTATCTGTTCAGCCAGACCGGCAATATTGTGGTCAACGACATCCAGGCACGTTTCGTCTTGCGCGACGGCAAGATCTGCGAGCATCACGACAGCTTCAATATGTGGACCTGGTCGCGTCAGGCCCTGGGTTTCAAGGGCTTGCTGCTGGGCTGGACACCGTTGGTGCGCAACGCCGTTCGCGCTCAAGCCCTGAAGGGGCTGAAGGCATTTCAAGCCAGTCGCTGATAAGATCGCGGCTTGTTTCCTTTCAAGTCCTGATCGACACGTGACCTCCCTCAGCGAAAACCCTGCCGACGTCGAAGCGCCCGCGAGCAAACCCTGGTTCGTCTACCTCGTGCGTGCAGCCAATGGTTCGCTCTATTGCGGGATCAGTGACGATCCCGTGCGTCGCTTCGCCAAGCACCAGAGCGGCAAGGGCGCACGCTTCTTTCTTTCCAGCCCGGCCATGGCGCTGGTCTACACCGAAGCCTGTCGCGACAAAAGCGACGCGTTGCGACAAGAACGGCTGATCAAAAAACTCAGGAAAAGCGCCAAGGAATGCCTGGTGGCGAGCGCCGCTGCCGGCTTATCAATCTGACTGATCGGTTCCCATCAGGCAGATCTGTAGGCTGTCAGGTGATTGCGCGCTAAGCTGCGGACTCCTGATCTTTACGGCGGAGCCGAGCATGTCCGAGTTGATTCTTCATCATTACCCGACGTCCCCTTTTGCCGAAAAAGCCCGCTTGCTGCTGGGTTTCAAGGGACTGTCCTGGCGCTCGGTGAAGATTTCCCCAGTGATGCCAAAACCTGATCTCACTGCGCTGACCGGTGGCTACCGCAAGACGCCGGTGTTGCAGATCGGCGCGGATATTTATTGCGATACAGCGTTGATCGCCCGTCGACTGGAGCAGGAAAAAGCCCTGCCGGCGTTCTTCCCGGAGGGGCAGGAAATGATCGCCGCTTCGTTCGCCACGTGGGCCGATTCGGTGGTGTTCCAGCATGCGGTCAGCCTGGTGTTTCAGCCGGAATCAGTCGCCGTGCGTTTCGGTAATTTGCCGCCGGAAGCGATCAAGGCGTTTCTCGCCGACCGCGCTGGATTGTTCAGCGGTGGCAGTGCGACAAAGCTGTCCGCCGAACAGGCCAAACATCAATGGCCCACCATCATGTCGCGCCTGGAGCTGCAATTGCAGCGCGAGCCGGGGGACTTCCTGTTCGGCGAGCCGTCGATTGCCGACTTCGCCCTGGCGCATTCCCTGTGGTTCCTCAAGGCGACGCCGGTCACTGCGCCACTGGTCGATGCATACCCGGCGGTCAGTGAGTGGCACGCGCGGGTGCTGGGCTTTGGTCATGGCGCCTCCAGCGAGATGACGTCCGAGGAAGCGCTGGAAATTGCGCGTAATGCCACGCCAGCGGCATTGCCGGATGAGCAGTTCTTCGACCCGAACGGGTTTGAGGCGGGTCAGCAGGTGCTGATCGCGGCCACAGACTATGGCGTTGATCCGGTGAGGGGTGAGTTGTTGTTTGCCGGTCGCGAAGAGTTGATCGTGCGTCGTGAGGACGAGCGTGGCGGCGTGGTGCATGTGCACTTTCCGCGGTTTGGTTTCCGTATCGAAGCGTGCTGACAATCCCTTGCAGGAGCGAGCTTGCTCGCGAATGTCGTGAACGATAACGCGTAAAACCAGGGGTCCAGTGGCACCCTTGGTTTTTCGCGAGCAAGCTTGCTCCTACAGTTATTTCAGCGCCGCCAGAATCGCATCCGGGTCATACCCGCGAATCAGCGTTCCGTTCACATCGATGATTGGAATGCCGCCACCGCCCAAGGCTTCATAGTCCTTGCGCGCCACGGCATCCTTCTCGATATCGAATTCCTTGTACGGAATTCCCTTCTGGTCGAGAAAGCGCCGGGTCAGTTTGCAGTAGCCACACCATTCGGTGGCGTAGAGCACGACCTTGGCTTTGGCCTGAGTCTGCTCGGACACCACTTGCGAGGGGTTGAACACCCGCTCGATCTTGCCCCAATTCTGATACGCCACAACCACCAGCAGGATCAGCAGGAATTTTTTCAGCACGCTGGCGAGCATCAGTTGCGTCGCTTGAGCTGGTCGGTGAGCGAGGTCGGCAGACCTTTGATGATCAGCGTGCCGGCTTCTTCGTCGTACTCGATCTTCGAACCCAGCAGGTGCGCTTCGAAGCTGATCGACAGGCCTTCGGCGCGGCCGGTGAAACGGCGGAACTGGTTCAGGGTGCGCTTATCGGCGGGAATCTCCGGCGACAGGCCGTAATCCTTGTTGCGGATGTGGTCGTAGAAGGCTTTCGGGCGTTCTTCGTCGATCAATCCGGACAGTTCTTCCAGGCCCATGGGCTCGCCGAGTTTGGCCTGGCTGCTGGCATAGTCGACCAGAGTCTTGGTCTTCTCGCGGGCGTCGTCTTCCGGCAGGTCTTCGCTTTCGACGAAGTCGCTGAAAGCCTTGAGCAAGGTGCGGGTTTCACCCGGGCCGTCGACGCCTTCCTGGCAGCCGATGAAGTCGCGGAAGTATTCCGAAACCTTTTTGCCGTTCTTGCCTTTGATGAACGAAATGTACTGCTTGGACTGTTTGTTGTTCTGCCATTCGGAGACGTTGATGCGCGCCGCCAGGTGCAACTGGCCCAAGTCCAGGTGACGGGACGGAGTGACGTCCAGTTGGTCGGTCACTGCCACGCCTTCGCTGTGGTGCAGCAGGGCGATGGCCAGGTAATCGGTCATGCCTTGTTGA
Source organism: Pseudomonas sp. NFX224 (assembly GCF_048565165.1). Classification (NCBI taxonomy): domain Bacteria; kingdom Pseudomonadati; phylum Pseudomonadota; class Gammaproteobacteria; order Pseudomonadales; family Pseudomonadaceae; genus Pseudomonas; species Pseudomonas sp. NFX224. The sequence goes on from NZ_CP183416.1 coordinate 4,169,342, forward strand.
TAATGAGCGAACAACACGTGGCCGCCGACCGAAAGGTTGGATTCTTCCATCAGCTTTTGCAGGTGTTCCACCGCCACACGGCTGAAGGCTGTGAAGTCCTGGCCGCCATCGAGGTATTCCTTCAGCCAGCCACTGAATGGAAAGGCACCGGACTCCGGATGGAACAGCCCCCAGGCTTTGCCTTGCTTGGCGTTGTAGCTTTCGTTGAGGTCGGCAAGCATGTTCTCGATGGCGGCGGACTCGGCCAGTTCAGAGTCGCGAGCGTGAAGAACTGCGGGCGTGCCGTCGGGTTTTTTGTCGATCAGGTGGACGATGCAATGACGGATCGGCATGGGCTTCTCGGCTGATGGGAGCGGCTGGTTGGAGAGAGCAGGGCGAGCTCCCCGAAAAAGGGCCAAGTGTACCGCAACCACTGGTTTTGGCGCGTGGCGAAGGTCAAATCCCGGGCGACCGGCGGCGCTTATGCGTTTTTTTCCCGATTTAGAGCAATAAAGCTGACCAAATGGGTAGCTAGAGGCGGATATTTCCCCGTCTCTGTGCTAGTTTTGCCCGGTCTTGCGCGAAGTCACTGCGTTAAGCGTGCAGTCAGCAATTGTCAGGTCGAACCAAACCCTGATTTCGGTATCTATAACTCGACTCGTCGCGGTTATCGCCGAGGGTGCCAGATCCAGAAGATCGGGCTCGATAGCTGACACTGCACTCTGCAATCCATATGAATTTGATAGGGAAGGAACACTACATGGCTCTTACTAAAGACCAACTGATCGCCGACATCGCTGAAGCTATCGACGCGCCAAAAACCACCGCGCGTAACGCTCTGGACCAACTGGGCCAAATCGTTGCTGATCAGCTGGAAAACGGCGGCGAAATCACTCTGCCAGGTATCGGCAAACTGAAAGTGACTGAGCGTCCTGCCCGTACCGGCCGTAACCCTTCGACTGGCGCTGCCATCGAAATCCCTGCAAAGAAAGTGATCAAGCTGGTTGTGGCCAAAGGCCTGACCGACGCTGTGAACAAGTAAGACGCAGCGATAAAAAACCGTGCGCCGGAGCAATCCGGGCACGGTTTTTTTGTGCCTGCGATTTGGCGATGCACCCTGAAACCATTGTGGGAGCGAGCCTGCTCGCTCCCACAGGGGATCTGCTGTGTCTTAGCGAACCCAGCGCTCGCGGCGCCAGATCTGCTGTTCAGACTTGGTCTGGAAGGTCCAGGCGACGAAACGGCTCTGCTTCTGACCCTGGGACATCTCCACCACCTGGCTTTCCAGCACACCGGCTTTTTTCAGTGCGGTTTCGATGGCTGGCAGATTCGAGGCTTTCGACACCAGCGTGCTGAACCACAGCACCTTATGCTGGAAGTTCGCGCTTTCGGCGATCAGTTGCGTCACGAAGCGTGCTTCGCCGCCTTCACACCACAGCTCCGCCGACTGACCGCCGAAGTTCAATACTGGCAGTTTGCGTTTCGGATCGGCCTTGCCCAGTGCGCGCCATTTGCGCTCGCTACCTTTAGTCGCTTCGTCCATCGAAGCATGGAACGGCGGGTTACACATGGTGAGGTCAAAGCGTTCGCCAGGCTCCAGCAAGCCAATCAGGATGTGCTTGCGGTTTTCCTGCTGGCGCAGCTGGATAACCTTGCTCAGATCGTTGGACTGGACGATGGCTTTGGCAGCGGCCACGGCGGTCGGGTCGATTTCCGAGCCGAGGAAGTGCCAGCGGTATTCGCTATTACCAATCAGCGGATAAACGCAGTTCGCGCCCATGCCGATGTCCAGCACGTTGACGATCGCGCCACGCGGGACTTTGCCGTCGTTCATGCTGGCCAGCAGGTCGGCGAGGAAATGCACGTAATCGGCACGGCCCGGCACAGGCGGGCAGAGGTAGTCTGCCGGGATGTCCCAATGCTGGATGCCATAAAACGACTTGAGCAGCGCCCGGTTGAACACGCGCACCGCATCGGGGCTGGCGAAGTCGATGCTTTCCTTGCCGTACGGGTTGGTGATCACAAACTTCGCCAGTTCCGGCGTGGTTTTGATCAACGCCGGGAAGTCGTAACGACCCTGATGGCGATTGCGCGGGTGCAGGCTGGCCTTTTCACGCGGCTCGACGGTCTTGGCCGGGGTCGCGGAGTCAGGCTTCTTGCGCGCAGGTTTGGGTGTGCGGGGGGCGTTCATGGGCGTGGTCGATTCGGGTATGGCTGAAAGTGGCGGGTATTGTCCCACATCCAGCCGTTGCGAACCCAATCCCGAAAACAACTATCACTGTGAGCGGGCTTGCCCGCGAAGGCGGTGTGTCAGGCAACACAGATGTTGGATGTATTGGCCTCTTCGCGGGCGAGCCCCACAGGTGGGTGTGTTCTGAACAAAGCCAGGCACAAAAAAGGGAGGCCGTTGCGGGCCTCCCTCGTTTACTGCGATTTTGCCGTTACAGGCTGGCAATCCGCGCATGCTGCTCGGCCAACTTGCCCAGAGCCTGTTCGGCTTCGGCCAGTTTGGCGCGTTCTTTCTCGATGACTTCAGCCGGCGCCTTGTCGACGAAACCGGCGTTGGACAGTTTGCCGCCGACACGCTGCACTTCACCTTGCAGGCGCTGGATTTCCTTGTCCAGACGCGCAAGCTCTGCGCCTTTGTCGATCAAGCCAGCCATCGGCACCAGCACTTCCATCTCGCCGACCAGTGCGGTTGCGGACAGCGGTGCTTCTTCGCCAGCTGCCAGTACGGTGATCGATTCGAGGCGTGCCAGTTTCTTCAGCAGCGCTTCGTTCTCGGTCAGACGACGCTGGTCTTCGGCGCTGACGTTCTTCAGGAACAGCGGCAGCGGTTTGCCCGGGCCGATGTTCATCTCGCCACGGATGTTACGCGTGCCGAGCATCAGGCCCTTGAGCCATTCGATGTCATCTTCGGCGGCCGGATCGATGCGCGTTTCGTTGGCCACTGGCCAAGGTTGCAGCATGATCGTCTTGCCTTCGATACCTGCCAGCGGTGCGATGCGCTGCCAGATTTCTTCGGTGATGAACGGCATGAACGGATGCGCCAGGCGCAGGGCAACTTCCAGCACGCGAACCAGGGTGCGACGAGTGCCGCGCTGGCGCTCTACCGGCGCGTTTTCGTCCCACAGCACAGGCTTGGACAGTTCCAGGTACCAGTCGCAATACTGGTTCCAGATGAACTCGTACAAGGCTTGTGCAGCCAGGTCGAAACGGAACTGATCCAGTTGACGGGTCACTTCGGCTTCGGTGCGTTGCAGCTGCGAAATGATCCAGCGATCAGCCAGCGACAGCTCGTAGGCTTCGCCGTTCTGGCCGCAGTCTTCGCCTTTGTCCAGCACGTAGCGTGCGGCGTTCCAGATCTTGTTGCAGAAGTTGCGATAGCCTTCGACGCGGCCCATGTCGAACTTGATGTCGCGACCGGTGGACGCCAGCGAGCAGAAGGTGAAGCGCAAGGCGTCGGTGCCGTAGCTGGCGATGCCTTCGGCGAACTCGTCGCGGGTCTGCTTCTCGATCTTCTTCGCCAGTTTCGGCTGCATCAGGCCGGAGGTGCGTTTCTGCACCAGCTCTTCCAACTCGATACCATCGATGATGTCCAGCGGGTCCAGGACGTTGCCCTTGGACTTGGACATCTTCTGGCCCTGGCCATCACGCACCAGACCATGAACGTAAACGGTCTTGAACGGGACTTGCGGCGTGCCGTCTTCGTTTTTCACCAAGTGCATGGTGAGCATGATCATCCGGGCAACCCAGAAGAAAATGATGTCGAAGCCGGTGACCAGCACGTCAGTAGAGTGGAACTTCTTCAGGAATTCGGTCTGCTCCGGCCAGCCGAGGGTGGAGAACGTCCACAGGCCCGAGCTGAACCAGGTGTCGAGAACGTCGTTGTCCTGTTGCAGCGCCACGTCCGGGCCGAGGTTGTGCTTGGCACGTACTTCGGCTTCGTCGCGACCGACATAGACCTTGCCCGACTCGTCGTACCAGGCTGGAATGCGGTGGCCCCACCACAGCTGACGGCTGATGCACCAGTCCTGAATGTCACGCATCCACGAGAAATACATGTTTTCGTACTGCTTGGGCACGAACTGGATGCGGCCATCTTCAACGGCGGCAATCGCAGGTTCGGCCAATGGTTTGGTGGACACGTACCACTGGTCGGTCAGCCAAGGCTCGATGATGGTGCCGGAGCGGTCGCCTTTCGGCACTTTCAGGCCGTGGTCGTCGACGCTGACCAACAGGCCTGCGGCTTCGAACGCAGCAACGATCTGCTTGCGCGCTTCGAAGCGGTCGAGACCGGCGTATTCAGCCGGAATCTTGCCATCGATGGTTTCGTTCAATGTGCCGTCGAGGTTGAACACCTGGCAGGCCGGCAGCACTGCTGCGTTCTTGTCGAAGATGTTCAGCAGCGGCAGATTGTGGCGCTTGCCGACTTCGTAGTCGTTGAAATCGTGGGCCGGAGTGATTTTCACGCAGCCGGTGCCGAATTCAGGGTCGCAGTAATCGTCGGCGATGATCGGGATGCGGCGGCCAACCAACGGCAGTTCGACAAATTTGCCGATCAGGGCTTTGTAGCGTTCATCGTTCGGGTTAACCGCGACGGCGGAGTCGCCGAGCATGGTTTCCGGGCGAGTGGTCGCGACGATCAGGAAATCGTTGCCTTCAGCGGTCTTGGCACCATCGGCCAGCGGGTATTTCAGGTTCCACAGGAAACCTTTCTCGTCGTGGTTCTCCACTTCGAGGTCGGAAATCGCCGTGTGCAGCTTGGTGTCCCAGTTGACCAGACGCTTGCCGCGATAGATCAAGCCGTCTTCGTGCAGGCGTACGAACGCTTCTTTAACGGCTTCCGAGAGGCCGTCGTCCATGGTGAAGCGCTCGCGGCTCCAGTCCACGGACGAGCCGAGGCGGCGGATCTGCCGGCTGATGTTGCCGCCGGATTCATCCTTCCATTCCCAGACTTTCTCGAGGAATTTCTCGCGACCCAGGTCGTGGCGATTCTGGCCTTTGGCTTCGAGCTGACGCTCCACCAGCATCTGCGTGGCGATACCCGCGTGGTCGGTACCCGGCTGCCACAGGGTGTTGCGACCCTGCATGCGGCGGAAACGGATCAGGGCGTCCATGATCGCGTTATTGAAACCGTGGCCCATGTGCAGGCTGCCGGTGACGTTCGGCGGCGGGATCATGATGGTGTAGGACTCGCCCGCGCCTTGCGGGGCGAAGTAATTCTCTGACTCCCAGGTGTTGTACCAGGAAGTTTCAATGGCGTGCGGCTGGTAGGTCTTATCCATGCGCGGCGGGACCCTATTGGCATTTATTCAGGAAAAGCCGGGAAGTATAGCGGGGATGAGCGGATGCGCGTAGAGCGAGGTGACAATGGGTGGGGGAAAGTTGTGGCAAATCGACCCACAGGGATACATATATCCCTGTGGGAGCGACCCTGCTTGCGTCAGGCGACGCGATTCAAGTCGTTATGCCGTGTTTCTTTCAGGCACAGCACGGCAATCAAACTCAACACCGCCGCCCCGGACACATAACCGCCGACGTAACTCAAACCACCCATCGCCACCAGCTTCTGCGCGAAGAACGGTGCCGCCGAGGCCCCGACAATGCCACCCAGGTTGTAGGCCGCCGACGCGCCTGTATAACGCACGTGGGTCGGAAACAGCTCCGGCAGCAGAGCGCCCATCGGCGCGAACGTCACGCCCATCAGGAACAGCTCGATGCACAGGAACAGCGCTACGCCCCAGGTCGAGCCCTGTGTCAGCAACGGTTCCATGAGGAACCCGGACAGAATCGCCAGCACGCCGCCGATGATCAGCACCGGTTTGCGTCCGTAACGGTCACTGGCCCATGCCGACAGCGGCGTTGCGGCGGCCATGAACAGCACGGCGAAGCACAGCAGGCCGAGGAAGGTTTCACGGCTGTAGCCCAGTGTCGCCACGCCGTAGCTCAGCGAAAACACCGTGGAGATGTAAAACAGCGCATAACACACCACCATTGCGCCGGCACCCAGCAGAACGGGAACCCAATATTGGCTGAACAGTTCGACCAACGGGATTTTCACCCGTTCCTGGCGCGCGACGGCGTTGGCGAAGACCGGCGTCTCATGGAGCTTGAGGCGTACGTACAGGCCCACCATTACCAGCGCGGCGCTGAGCAGGAACGGAATCCGCCAGCCCCACGAGCGGAACTGTTCATCGTCCAGTGTCATGGCCAGGGTCAGGAACAAACCGTTCGCTGCGAGAAAACCGATGGAAGGCCCAAGCTGCGGAAACATGCCAAACCAGGCACGTTTGCCCTTGGGCGCGTTTTCCGTGGCGAGCAAAGCTGCGCCGCCCCATTCGCCGCCCAATCCCAGGCCTTGGCCGAACCGCAGTACGCAGAGCAGGATCGGCGCCCAGGCGCCAATGCTGTCGTAACCCGGCAGCACGCCGATCAGCGTGGTACACACGCCCATCAGCAGGAGAGAGGCGACCAGGGTCGATTTGCGGCCGATGCGATCGCCGAAGTGACCGAACAATGCCGAACCCAAGGGCCGCGCAAGGAACGCGATGCCGAATGTAAGAAAGGCCGAAAGCATCTGGGCCGTGCCGGACGTCTGCGGAAAGAACACCGGGCCGATCACCAGCGCTGCTGCGGTGGCGTAAACGTAGAAGTCGTAGAACTCGATGGCGGTGCCGATGAAGCTCGCGGTGGCCACGCGGGTGGCGGAGTTCGTCGGTTGTGCAGGTGCGTCGTCGTAAGTCGTGCTGGTTGTCATGCGGTTATCCCTGACAGTCATGTGCTCCAGTGGAGCGAATTATTATGGTTGAGAACCCAGGGATGTGGGTGAAGGCGCGGTCGCTGTTCCAGGTAGGAACAGTCGTCGGTTTGCTGCGGAGTTTACTGATGGTCGGGCCGGAAATTACGGAGTGCGGGGTAAGCACGGGGCCGGCGAGGCTTGGGTAAGCGTTTCGATTATAGGAAGGTGGCTAACGATTCAACAAGAGGTGAAATTGCGCTTAGTTGACGGCGGCCGCGACGGGGGCCGGGCCGGTGTGCCAGATCAATACCCGAGTGACGCGATTGTCTTCGGTCTCAAGGATTTCCAGGCGATAACGACCGATTTTCAGGCATACCGCGCTCTCTGGAATGGTTTCCAGTGCTTCAGTCACCAGGCCATTGAGGGTTTTCGGGCCGTCGCTGGGCAGGTGCCAGCCGAGGCTCTTGTTCAGTTCGCGGATTGAAGCGGCACCATCGATCACCAGGCGGCCGTCGGCCTGTGGATGAATGTGCGGATTGTCGAGGCTTTGCTGGCTTTCAAACTCGCCGACGATTTCTTCGAGAATATCTTCCAGGGTCACGATGCCGAGCACTTCACCGTACTCATCCACCACCATGCCCAGGCGACGCTGCTGCTTGTGGAAGTTCAGCAGTTGCAGTTGCAGCGGGGTGCTTTCCGGTACGAAGTAAGGTTCGCGGCTGGCCGCCATCAACGCTTCCAGGGTCAGGCTGCCATCGGGGAGCAAGTGGCCGATTTGCCGGGTGTTGAGCACCGCCTCGACCTGGTTGATATCGCTGTGGAACACCGGCAGGCGCGTGCGGGTGTTTTTGCGCAGTTGCTCGATGATGTCCTCGATCGGGTCGTCGAGGTTGATCCCGTCGACTTCACTGCGTGGTACCAGGATGTCATTGACCGTGATGTTGTCCAACGCATGGATGCCCGGCAATGGATGCGGGCGATGGACCGTGGGTTCGCGATCGTCATGTTGGTCATTCGACGGCTCGTCTTCGCTCTGTTGGACGACTTTGGCCCTGCGGGCAAACGGGCGCATCAGCAACTGGCTGAAGTTATTGAGCAACCAGGCTGCCGGGTAAACGATTTTCAGCGGTATGCGCAGCAGGTTGTTGCCAAAGGCGAGGATTGCATCCGGATGGCGTACGGCGAGGGCGCGAGGCAAATAGTCGGCGAACACCAACAGGATGGCGGCCGCGCCGAGGCAGGCTGCCCATGGACCGTTTTCGGCCCAGGTGAAAATGGCCAGCAGGGTGCAGATGACCACTACCAGCGCGCGACACAGGGTATTGCAGAAGATCAGGCTATCGAGCGGGAAGCTCAACCTGGCCAGCGGTTTGTCGCTTGAGCGCGATGCGTTGCGCTTGGCCAGCAAGTGTTGATGCGCGGCTTCAATGGCGCAAAACAGCCCCGACCATAAAATCAGCAGGACCACTACGGCGATCATCGGCCCTAAGGGCAATTCGTCCATTAATGCCGCCCGTCAGATGTGCAGGATGTATTCACGGACCAGCTTGCTGCCGAAATACGCCAGCATCAGCAGGCAGAATCCGGCGAGGGTCCAGCGAATGGCCTTGTGTCCGCGCCAGCCGAGGCGGTTACGGCCCCAGAGCAACACGCTGAAGACGATCCAGGCCAGGCAGGCCAGCAAGGTTTTGTGTACCAGATGCTGCGCGAACAGGTTGTCGACGAACAGCCATCCGGAGATCAGCGACATCGACAGCAGCGTCCAGCCCGCCCACAGGAAACCGAATAGCAGGCTTTCCATGGTTTGCAGTGGCGGGAAGTTCTTGATCAGCCCGGACGGGTGCTTGTGCTTGAGCTGATGGTCCTGAAGGAGCAGGAGCAGCGACTGGAATACTGCAATGGTGAACATGCCGTAGGCGAGGATCGACAAGAGTATATGGGCCAGGATGCCCGGCGCCTCGTCGATGACCTGTACCGTGCCGGCAGGGGCGAATTGCGCCAGCAGCACGGTCGCGGCCCCGAGCGGGAACAGCAAGACCAGCAGGTTTTCCACCGGTATGCGTGAGCACGCGATCAGGGTCAGGGTGATGACCGCCGCGGCAATCAGGCTGGCGGCGCTGAAGAAGTCCAGGCCCAGGCCAATCGGCGTCAGCAGGTGGGCGAACAGGCTGGCGCTGTGGGCCAGCACCGCCAGCACGCCGAGCGTGACCAGCAGGCGTTTGTTCGCCTTGGCGCAGTTGGCCAGGCGAGTGCCTTGATAGAGAGTCGCAGCGGCATATAAACAAGCGGCGGCGAGGGTGGTAAGCAAACTGGGTGACAAGGGGAGCATAAATCCTGTTAGGCAAGCCCGAAAGGCACTGAGTTTGGCATAGAACCCACGCGGCACGAAAGACCACGCAAGCTGACGACGAGGTGTCCGCGGGGCGCAGTCTTCGCTATAATCCGCGACCTGCCCACGCCGCAGGCTCGCCGAGCACATGTTTAGTCCGGTCCGGGCCGCCATTATCCCGGTCTACACAGGGCCTGAAAGGATCGCGCAATGTTTGAAAACTTAACCGACCGTCTCTCGCAGACGCTGCGCCATGTCACCGGCAAGGCGAAGCTGACCGAGGACAACATCAAAGACACCCTGCGCGAAGTGCGCATGGCGTTGCTCGAAGCCGACGTCGCCCTGCCGGTGGTCAAGGACTTCGTCAATTCGGTCAAGGAACGTGCCGTCGGCACCGAAGTGTCGCGCAGCCTGACGCCGGGCCAGGCCTTCGTGAAGATCGTCCAGGCCGAGCTCGAAAGCTTGATGGGCGCGGCCAACGAAGATTTGAACCTGAGCGCAGTGCCGCCAGCGATCATCCTGATGGCCGGTTTGCAGGGGGCTGGTAAAACTACCACCGCCGGCAAGCTCGCGCGTTTCCTTAAAGAGCGCAAGAAGAAGTCGGTCATGGTCGTGTCCGCGGACGTTTACCGTCCGGCGGCGATCAAGCAGCTGGAAATGCTCGCCGGTGAAGTCGGCGTTACCTTCTTCCCGTCCGACCTGAGCCAGAAGCCGGTCGAGATCGCGCAAGCGGCTATTAAGGAAGCAAAACTCAAATTCATCGACGTGGTCATCGTCGATACCGCCGGTCGTCTGCACATCGATGAAGAGATGATGGGCGAGATCAAGGCGCTGCATGCCGCGATCAACCCGGTCGAAACCCTGTTCGTGGTCGACGCCATGACCGGCCAGGACGCCGCCAACACGGCCAAGGCCTTTGGCGATGCGCTGCCACTGACCGGTGTGATTTTGACCAAGGTCGACGGTGATGCCCGTGGCGGTGCCGCGCTGTCGGTGCGTGCGATCACCGGCAAGCCGATCAAGTTCATCGGTATGGGCGAGAAGAGCGAAGCGCTCGACCCGTTCCACCCTGAGCGTATTGCTTCGCGCATCCTCGGGATGGGCGACGTGCTCAGCCTGATCGAACAGGCGGAAGCGACCCTCGACAAGGACAAGGCCGACAAGCTGGCCAAGAAGCTGAAGAAGGGCAAGGGCTTCGACCTCGAAGACTTCCGCGATCAGCTGCAACAAATGAAGAACATGGGCGGCCTCGGCGGCCTCATGGACAAGCTGCCGAACATGGGCGGCGTGAACCTGGCGCAAATGGGCAATGCCCAGAATGCGGCAGAGAAGCAGTTCAAGCAGATGGAAGCCATCATCAACTCCATGACCCCGGCCGAGCGCCGCGACCCTGAGCTGATCAGCGGTTCGCGCAAGCGCCGTATCGCCATGGGTTCCGGCACGCAGGTGCAGGACATTGGTCGCTTGATCAAGCAGCACAAGCAGATGCAGAAGATGATGAAGAAATTCTCCGCGAAAGGCGGAATGGCCAAGATGATGCGCGGCATGGGCGGTATGTTGCCCGGCGGCGGCATGCCCAAGATGTAAAGAATTCGCGCCGGTCGTCGTACCGGCGCCAACCCACACGGACGTGGGATACACAGCAAACCCGCACATGGCGGGAGCTGACCGGCCGTTTTCAACGACGGCTCTATAGCAAATCTGCATGGCGACCGATAGGCCGCCGGAAAAAGTCATTTGCAAAAGTCCGGATATTCCTTAGAATATGCGGCCTTTCGGGCACCCATGCCCGCTGTGCCTTTAGATTTGCAGCACCGACTACAGGAACGATGTTCACATGCTAACAATCCGTCTTGCCCTTGGCGGCTCCAAAAAGCGCCCGTTTTACCACTTGACCGTAACCGACAGCCGCAACCCGCGCGACGGTTCGCACAAGGAACAGGTTGGTTTCTTCAACCCTGTTGCTCGTGGTCAAGAAGTCCGTCTGTCCGTGAACCAAGAGCGCGTAGCCTACTGGCTGAGCGTTGGTGCACAACCTTCTGAGCGCGTTGCTCAGTTGTTGAAGGAATCTGCTAAGGCTGCGGCCTGAGCAATATGAACGCGACGCCAGCTGTTGCTGATGATTTGATCGTTATCGGCAAGATTTACTCGGTTCACGGCGTTCGCGGCGAAGTGAAGGTGTACTCCTTTACTGATCCGATTAAGAACCTGCTGGATTACAAAACCTGGACGCTCAAGCGTGACGGCAATGTAAAGCAGGTAGAGCTGGTCAGCGGACGCGGGAACGACAAGTTCCTGGTCGCAAAGCTCAAGGGTCTCGATGATCGTGAAGAAGCTCGTCTTCTGGCCGGTTATGAGATCTGCGTGCCGCGCAACCTGTTCCCTGAACTGACCGACGGCGAGTACTACTGGTACCAGCTGGAAGGTCTCAAGGTCATCGACACCCTCGGGCAACTGTTCGGGAAGATCGATCACCTGCTGGAGACCGGCTCGAATGATGTAATGGTGGTCAAGCCTTGCGCTGGCAGCCTGGATGATCGCGAACGCCTGTTGCCCTATACCGAGCAATGCGTGTTGGCCATCGACCTGGCCGCAGGCGAGATGAAGGTGGATTGGGACGCGGACTTCTAAGCGTGGCTAACTTGCGTGTAGAAGTGATCAGTTTGTTTTCCGAGATGTTCTCCGCCATCAGCGAGTACGGCATCACCAGTCGGGCGGTGAAACAGGGGCTCTTGCAGCTCACCTGTTGGAACCCGCGAGACTACACGACGGATCGACATCACACTGTGGATGATCGCCCATTTGGCGGTGGTCCGGGCATGGTGATGAAGATCAAGCCCCTGGAAGATGCTCTGGTTCAGGCCAAGGCAGCAGCCGGGGAGGGAGCGAAGGTAATTTACCTGTCCCCCCAAGGCCGTCAACTGAATCAGTCGGCGGTACGCGAGTTGGCGAATCTGGATGCATTGATCCTGATTGCCGGCCGCTATGAAGGCATTGACGAGCGTTTTATTGATGCTCATGTCGATGAAGAGTGGTCGATTGGCGACTATGTACTGTCTGGCGGCGAGCTGCCGGCGATGGTCCTGATCGATGCGGTTACACGACTGCTGCCTGGAGCTTTAGGGCATGCGGACTCCGCCGAGGAAGATTCCTTTACGGATGGTTTGCTGGATTGCCCGCACTACACCCGACCGGAGGTGTATGCGGATCAGCGTGTTCCCGACGTATTGCTAAGTGGCAATCACGCGCACATCCGGCGTTGGCGTTTACAGCAGTCCCTTGGTCGGACCTATGAACGACGCGCCGATCTTCTGGAAAGCCGCTCGCTTTCTGGAGAAGAGAAGAAGCTGCTCGAGGAATACATCCGCGAGCGGGACGATAGTTAACAACGTATCGATGGTAGATCCGACGATTTACCTTAGGAGCACAGCATGACTAACAAAATCATCCTTGCACTCGAAGCAGAGCAGATGACCAAAGAGATCCCTACCTTTGCACCGGGCGACACCATTGTCGTTCAGGTAAAAGTAAAGGAAGGCGACCGTTCGCGTCTGCAAGCGTTCGAAGGTGTTGTTATCGCCAAGCGTAACCGCGGCGTAAACAGTGCATTCACCGTTCGTAAAATCTCCAACGGTGTTGGCGTAGAGCGTACTTTCCAGACCTACTCCCCGCAGATCGACAGCATGGCTGTTAAACGTCGCGGTGACGTACGTAAAGCCAAGCTGTACTACCTGCGCGACCTGTCGGGTAAAGCAGCTCGCATCAAGGAAAAACTGGCTTAAGTCCAGCTTCCGATGCAGAAAAAAGCAGCCTACGGGCTGCTTTTTTGTTGCCTGCAATTTAGCTGCTGCCGTTGCTTTCGATCTCCGGCTGGATCAACGCCAGCAACGTCCACCCCGCCGCAGGCTTGAGCGTGCTGTCCGGCGTCACCACATGCACCCAGCCACTGTCATCGCGCAGGAACAGCAAGGTTGCGCGATCGCCATGCAGTGCCTGGTAATCCTCCCAGCCGAAACCATCCGTCAACGTCGTGCTGTACAGTTCGGCGCCCTGACTGAGCTGACTGGCGAATTTGCCGTAGGTCAGCGCCTCGCTGCCCATTTGATTGCTGCGATGTTCCAGGCTGGTCCGATGCTTGTCGGTACGACGGCTTTCCTGGCCGCTGGCCAGTCCGAACATGCGTTGATGACCGAGCTCATGTCGAAACCGCATCAACGCCAGTGTGTTCATTTCGCCTGACGGCGACAGCGCCAGCAAATGTCCGAGTCCCACCAGATCCAGATGCGCGTCGGCATGTTGAGAGGCCGGGTTGCCGAAGTAGGTCGGCAAGCCTTCCATGCGTGCCGTCCGAATGTTTTCCCAACTCGAATCGGTAAGCAGTACCCGGCTGCCCAGTTGTTGCAGCGCCTTGCCCAGCGTGCGGGCCGGTCCATTGGCACCGATGATGAGGAAGCCACTCGGCGCCGGTTCAGCCACCTTCAGCAAGCGCGCCAATGGCCGCGCCGTCGCACTTTGCAGCACCACGGTGCCGATGATGACGGCAAAGGTCAGCGGCACCAGCAGCAGCGCGCCTTCGTGACCGGCCTCATCCAGGCGAATCGCGAAGATCGCCGACACCGCTGCGGCCACGATGCCGCGAGGTGCGATCCAACCCAACAGTGCCCGCTCGCGCCAGCTCAGGCTTGAACCTGCCGTAGAAATCAGCACATTCAAGGGGCGGGCAATGAGTTGAATCACCAGCAGCAGAATCAGCACCAAAGGCCCGAGACCGATCATGGCGTCGAGGTCCAGTCGAGCTGCCAGCAGAATGAACAACCCGGAAATCAGCAGCACGCTGAGGTTTTCCTTGAAGTGCAGGATATGCCGGACATCCACGCCCTTCATGTTGGCCAGCCACATGCCCATCAGCGTCACGGCCAGCAAGCCGGATTCGTGCATCACTTCGTTGGCAATGATGAAAATCCCCAGCACAGCCGCGAGCGCTGCCAGGTTATGCAGGTATTCCGGCAGCCACTGGCGGCGAATCAAAGTGCCGAGCAACCATCCACCAAAAATGCCGAACAGGCTGCCGCATAGAATCACGCCACCAAAGGTCAGCAAACTTTCCTTGAGCCCGTGGCCCTCGGCGCTGGCAATGATGAAGCTGTAAACGACCACGGCCAGCAGCGCGCCGATCGGATCGATGACGATGCCTTCCCAACGCAGAATGTTGGCAATCGAGGCTTTCGGCCGCACGACGCGCAGCATCGGCACGATCACAGTCGGCCCGGTGACCAGCGTCAGGCTACCGAAGAGGATGGCCAGCATCCAGTCGAAACCCAGCAGCCAGTGAGTGGCCAGCGCGATGACTACCCAGGTCGAGAGTGCACCAATGGTCACTAGCCGGTGAACGACGCTGCCAATCTCGCGCCACTCGGACAAATGCAGCGTCATGCTGCCTTCGAACAGGATCAGCGCCACCGCCAGCGACACCAAAGGCATCAGCAATGGGCCGAACATTTCCTGCGGATCAAACAAGTGCAACCCCGGGCCGACCAGAATTCCAGTCAGCAACAGAAACAGAATCGCCGGTAGCTTCAAGCGCCACGCCAGCCATTGGCACCCCAGTGCCGCGGCGCCAATGCCGCCAAATGCCAACAAAATCTGCTGTTCGCTCATTGCTGCTCCCTGTTCCTTGAATTTGCAGGCTATGAAAGACTAGCGGTCGTATCTACCGTTCACGTTGATTTTTTTTACGGCAGTCCCAAGGCTGCGCGTTTGAGTGCCCATGCCTGCCATCGATCATCCATTAATAGACCAATTTCTCGACGCCCTCTGGCTGGAGAAAGGACTTTCCGACAACACCCGTGATGCCTATCGCAGCGACCTGGCCCTGTTCAATGGCTGGTTGCAGGAGAAAGGACTGGAGCTGGCGAACGCGGGCCGGGAGTTAATTCTTGATCACCTGGCCTGGCGTCTGGAACAAAACTACAAACCCCGTTCCACTGCACGATTTCTCTCCGGTGTACGAGGCTTTTATCGCTATTTGCTGCGGGAAAAGTTGATCGCCGTCGATCCGACCCTTCGCGTCGACATGCCGCAGCTCGGTAGGCCGTTGCCCAAGTCGTTGTCGGAAGCCGACGTGGAAGCACTGCTCAAGGCGCCGGACCTGAGCGAGGCGATCGGCCAGCGCGATCGCGCCATGCTCGAAGTGCTTTACGCCTGTGGCCTGCGGGTAACCGAGCTGATCAGCCTGACGCTGGAACAGGTCAATTTGCGTCAGGGTGTGCTGCGAGTGATGGGCAAGGGCAGCAAGGAGCGGCTGGTGCCGATGGGTGAGGAGGCGATTGTCTGGGTCGAGCGCTACATGCGCGATGCCCGCGGTGAACTGCTCGGCGGGCGCCCGAGCGATGTGTTGTTCCCCAGCCAGCGCGGCGAGCAGATGACCCGGCAAACGTTCTGGCACCGCATCAAGCATCAGGCCAAGGTCGCGGGGATCGGCAAATCGCTGTCGCCGCACACGCTGCGTCATGCGTTCGCTACGCACTTGCTCAACCACGGCGCCGACCTTCGGGTGGTGCAGATGCTGCTTGGTCACAGTGATTTGTCGACGACACAGATCTACACCCATGTTGCCCGGGCGCGGTTGCAGGATCTGCATGCCAGGCATCACCCGCGTGGTTGACCCCAACTACTACGGATTAGTAGGTCAATGCCTTGCATCACCGGGAGTCGGCCATGCCGGGCTTATGTGATAGGCTTTGCCGGTTTGCACGATGGGCAATTATGACCCGGTGTTTTGGTACCGGCGTTCTGGTCGTTCCATTTGTCCGCCTTCAGGAGTTCTCATGCGTCTGACCCAGATTTTCGCCGCCGCCGCCATTGCGTTGGTCAGCACCTTTGCCGTCGCCGATGACGCGGCCGACAAAGCCATTCGTAAAAGCCTGGAAAACCTCCAGCTCGAAGTGCCGGTGGAGACCATCACCGCCAGTCCGCTGCCAGGCCTGTACGAAGTCAAACTCAAGGGCAGCCGCGTGCTGTATGCCAGTGCTGACGGCCAATATGTCGTTCAGGGCTACATGTTCCAGCTCAAGGACGGTAAACCGGTCAACCTGACCGAGAAGACCGAACGCCTGGGCATCTCCAAACTGGTCAACGAGATTCCGGTCGCTGAAACCGTGGTGTACCCGGCCATCGGCGAGACCAAGTCGCACATCACCGTGTTCACCGACACCACTTGCCCGTACTGCCACAAACTGCACGCCGAGATCCCGGAGCTGAACAAGCGCGGCATCGAAGTGCGTTATGTGGCGTTCCCGCGTCAGGGCCTGGGCTCGCCGGGTGACGAACAACTGCAAGCGGTGTGGTGCTCGAAAGACAAGAAAGCGGCCATGGATAAAATGGTCGACGGCAAGGAAATCAAGGCCGCCAAGTGCGATAACCCGGTTTCCAAGCAGTTCGCCCTCGGTCAGTCGATCGGCGTGAACGGCACACCGGCCATCGTTTTGGCCGACGGTCAGGTCATTCCGGGCTACCAGCCTGCGCCACAAGTCGCCAAACTGGCGCTGGGCGCGAAGTAAATTCGCATCGTCACGGCCAGCCTTTGACGAGCATGGTCCGGTAGCGACATCGCCGGGCCATTAATAGAGAGCCGCAAGCATGCGGCTGTTTTCACGGCCGGCCTTGAGTCGGCCGTTTTATGGGGAGTTCACAGTGAAACCGGTCAAAGTAGGCATCTGTGGGTTAGGGACCGTCGGTGGCGGTACCTTCAACGTACTTCAGCGCAACGCCGAGGAAATTGCTCGTCGTGCCGGGCGTGGGATCGAAGTGGCACAAATTGCCATGCGCACGCCAAAGCCTCAGTTCCAAACGACCGGTATTGCGATTACCAACGATGTCTTCGAAGTGGCCACGAACCCTGAGATCGACATCGTCATAGAGCTGATGGGCGGCTATACCGTTGCCCGCGAGCTGGTACTCAAGGCCATCGAGAATGGCAAGCATGTGGTCACCGCGAACAAGGCGCTTATCGCCGTTCACGGTAATGAAATTTTCGCCAAGGCTCGCGAGAAGGGCGTGATCGTTGCGTTCGAAGCGGCGGTAGCCGGTGGCATTCCGGTGATCAAGGCGATCCGTGAAGGCCTGTCTGCCAACCGTATCAACTGGGTCGCCGGCATCATCAACGGCACCGGCAACTTCATCCTGACGGAAATGCGTGAGAAGGGTCGCACCTTCGAAGACGTATTGGCCGAAGCCCAGGCTCTGGGTTACGCCGAAGCCGATCCAACCTTCGACGTTGAAGGCATCGATGCAGCCCACAAGCTGACGATCTTGGCGTCGATTGCGTTCGGCATCCCGCTGCAATTCGACAAGGCTTACACCGAAGGCATCACCAAGTTGACCACCGCCGACGTGAATTACGCCGAAGCGCTGGGCTATCGCATCAAGCACCTGGGCGTGGCGCGCAGCACCGCTTCCGGTATCGAATTGCGCGTACACCCGACGCTAATCCCGGCCGATCGCCTGATCGCCAACGTCAACGGCGTGATGAACGCGGTGATGGTCAACGGTGATGCTGCCGGTTCGACTCTGTTCTACGGCGCCGGCGCCGGCATGGAGCCGACCGCTTCGTCGGTGATCGCCGACCTGGTGGACGTGGTTCGCGCCATGACCTCCGACCCGGAAAACCGCGTGCCGCACCTGGCCTTCCAGCCGGACTCGTTGTCGGCGCACCCGATCCTGCCGATCGAAGCCTGCGAAAGCGCTTACTACCTGCGCATCCAGGCCAAGGACCATCCGGGCGTGCTGGCCCAGGTGGCGAGCATCCTCTCGGAGCGCGGTATCAACATCGAGTCGATCATGCAGAAGGAAGCCGAAGAGCACGATGGCCTGGTGCCAATGATCCTGCTGACCCATCGCGTACTGGAGCAGCGCATCAACGACGCGATCGCCGCCCTGGAAGCCTTGGCGGGCGTGGTCGGTCCGGTTGTACGGATCCGTGTCGAGCACCTGAACTAAGCCGTTATCGTTCACCGGGTCAGCGTTCTGGCCCGGCATTACGAACACTGTCCATTGGAGTCAGTCATGCGTTACATCAGTACCCGCGGCCAGGCACCGGCCCTGAATTTCGAAGACGTCCTGCTGGCCGGTCTTGCGACCGACGGCGGTCTGTACGTCCCGGAAAACCTGCCACGTTTTACCCAGGAAGAAATCGCTTCCTGGGCCGGCCTGCCGTATCACGAGCTGGCTTTCCGCGTCATGCGCCCGTTCGTTACCGGCAGCATTCCAGACGCCGATTTCAAAAAGATTCTTGAAGAAACCTACGGCGTGTTCGCCCACAGCGCCGTGGCGCCACTGCGACAGCTGAACGGCAACGAATGGGTGCTGGAGCTGTTCCACGGCCCGACCCTGGCGTTCAAGGACTTCGCCCTGCAACTGCTCGGTCGCTTGCTCGACTACGTGCTGGAAAAGCGCGGCGAGCGCGTGGTGATCGTCGGCGCCACCTCCGGTGACACCGGTTCGGCCGCCATCGAAGGCTGCAAGCACTGCGAAAATGTCGACATCTTCATCCTGCATCCGCACAACCGCGTATCGGAAGTGCAGCGCCGGCAGATGACCACCATTTTCGGTGAGAACATCCACAACATCGCCATCGAAGGCAACTTCGATGACTGCCAGGAAATGGTCAAGGCGAGCTTCGCCGACCAGGGCTTCCTCAAGGGCACTCGCCTGGTGGCCGTGAACTCGATCAACTGGGCGCGGATCATGGCCCAGATCGTTTACTACTTCCACGCAGCCCTGCAACTGGGTGGCCCGGCGCGTTCGGTGTCGTTCTCGGTGCCGACCGGCAACTTCGGCGACATCTTCGCCGGTTACCTGGCGCGCAACATGGGCCTGCCGATCAACCAGTTGATCGTCGCCACCAACCGCAACGACATCCTGCACCGCTTCATGAGCGGCAATCAGTACGTCAAGGAAACCCTGCACGCCACGTTGTCGCCGTCGATGGACATCATGGTCTCGTCGAACTTCGAACGCCTGCTGTTCGACCTGCACGGTCGCAACGGCGCAGCGATTGCCGGTTTGATGGACAGCTTCAAGCAGGGCGGCGGTTTCAGCGTCGAGCAAGAGCGCTGGACCGAAGCCCGCAAACTGTTCGACTCGCTGGCCGTGGATGACGCACAAACCTGCGAAACCATCGCCGAAGTCTACGAGCAGACCGGCGAAGTGCTGGACCCGCACACCGCCATCGGCGTCAAGGCCGCGCGCGAATGCCGTCGCAGCCTGGATATCCCGATGGTCATCCTCGGCACGGCGCATCCGGTCAAATTCCCGGACGCCGTGGAGAAAGCCGGTGTAGGAAAAGCACTCGAACTCCCTGTACATCTTTCTGATTTGTTTGAGCGAGACGAGCGTTGCACCGTGTTGCCAAATGACCTGAAAGCCGTGCAGACCTTTGTCAGTCAGCATGGCAACCGCGGTAAGCCTTTGTAACCGGCAAAACCTGTCACACATTGAAGCCCGTCTCCTGACGGGCTTTGTTGTTTTTGCATGCCACACTGGCCGGGAAATCGCCCATGAGGGAGGGGCGGACCGAGCGCAAGGAAGTGGTAATGCCGTATTTCGCAGTGTTGATGCCAGCCTTGAGCTGGATATTTTTGGTTGCGCTCTTGGGGCTGAGCCTGGGGGCGATGGCGGCGCAATGGGTAGCGTATGAAACTGATAGGGCGGCTACCGGGCCTCTGATCAAGCTTGATGCGCAGGAACGCCAGTGGTTGGCGGAGCATTCGCCAGTCGTTGTCGCATCGACACAATACCCCTTGTATCTGTTCAAGGATGAGCGCGGTCAATGGAGCGGTTTCCATAACGATGTGCTGGAGCGCATCAGCGCCATGACAGGGTTGCGGTTTGTCTACGACGAGACATTTTCCACCGAGCAGTTGCTCGGTCGCCTGGAAAGCGGCGCTGCCGATATGAGCACGATGCTGTCCATGAACGACGAACGCAGGGCGTTTCTCGATTTCAGTCATGCCTTCGGTGGCGCTGGCTGGGTGTTTGTCGGGCATGCAGAGGCTCCTGCTGTGCAATCGCTGGAGCAACTGGCGAAAAAGGTGCTGGTGCTGCCGACGCGGCATGCGCTGGAGGTCGTGATTCGTCGCGACCATCCGTCCATCGAATTGCGTTCGGTAAAGACTCACGCCGAAGCCCGGGCATTGGTCGAGAGCGGCGAGGCGTACGCGACCATCGACAATGAAATCGGAGCGCGACTCTACCCGTCGGGGCGGCTCAAGGTCAGTGAAGCGATAGAGGGCAAATGGGACGCAGATTATCTGGCAGTGCACAAATCTCAGCCACAGCTGTTGAGCATCCTCAGCAAAGCACTGGAGGCTTTTCCGCCTGCCGAACTGCGAGCGATTCGCCACAAATGGTTTTATGAGATTGCGCCCGCAACGACACCCTCAATCTGGTCGGGGGTGACCAGGCAGGTTTGCTGGAGTGTGTTGTTCGTCAGCCTGTTCGCGCTGGTTTCGCTGATCTGGAATCGTCGACTGGCCGCTGTCATCGAACAGCGTCAGGGCGCCGAGAGTGGCCTTCGCGATCAGTTGGCGTTCCAGCACACGTTGATGGACGCCATGCCTGACCCCGTGTTTGTTCGCGACCGGCAAGGGCGTTTGCTCATGTGCAATAAAAGCTATGAGGAGAGCCTGTCGGCCCGTTTAGATCAAATGCAGGGACGTCTGTTGATCGAGCTTGAAGTCTTGCCCAAAGAAACCGCCGAGCTTTTGCATGCCGAGTTCATGGCTCAGTTGGACACGCGCAAATCACGGTTCAGCGAGCGGCAATTGATGTTCAAGCATGGCGTGCGGGACATCTACCAGTGGACCGTGCCGTTTTACAGTGCCGATGGTCAATTGCGAGGGTTGTTGGGGGGATGGGTCGATATCGGTCAACGAACCCGACAGACGTGACGCACCTGTTTTTTCTCTGTCATCTTTGCCGTGCATGCTCTTTCGACCAGAGACGCAGGTTTACCTGCACTCGGTATCCAGAACTTTCTTCTCGGGCCGGCGGTCATTTACTGTAGATACGCCCCAGGCACTTTGTTTTCGGACTATTGAGTGGTGATCGAGATGGAAAGTATCAGTCTCTTGCTCGGTGAGGCTCTGAGCCCGTACCAGGTGACATTGACCCCGTCAGGCCTTCATGGCGAATGCCGGGTGATATTGACGAACGCGACCGGTGCAGTGGTGGTCGACCGTGAGTTCAGTCAAGCGCAGTTGACCGACAAACGCTCGCTGACCGATGTGGTCGATGGTTTGCATCGCGATGTGCTGATTGCTGAAGGACGCTTGGAGCCTTGTGTGATCGCGGCGTTGCGCAATGCGGCTCAGGACCGGCTGCTGGCCAGCCGAAACTGAATTGAATTTTGTGGGAACCTTCCTGCATCCAGGTCAGTCAGACCCTTTACCAGCAAGATCAAGCATTGTGCTCCGGTGCTTGTAGCTTGCTGCTACGGGTCTTTATGTAGGCCACGTTTAACCCCGAGTCGTCTCCCCACTTCTCGGGGTTTCTTTTTGCCCGGGATTTTTCACTGCCCGGCCTGATGCTCGAAAAATGCTTTGGAAGCTTCCAGGTATTCGCTGCGACTTTCCGGGTCGAGCCAGGCTGCGTAGGCCTCGCTCAGGTGATCGCGGGGCAGGGCGCGCAACAGTTGGTTGATCTCGATGATTGCCTGTCGGCCTTGCGGCGTGTTGGTGCAGCCGATGTATCCGGACAGGTATTTTCCGGTGCCGCGGATCGGGAAGAACTGCAATTCATTCTCGGCGATCCCTTGCTGCTGCGCCTGGTAGCGGATTTCCGGGCGATAGCCCAGCAGCAGTTGCAGGCGTCCCAGTCGCTGCATTTGCAGCAGGCTGCCCAAGGCGTCATTGCCGTAATGGAGTGTCAGCACCTTGGGGGGCGCCTGTTTGAGCAAGGTGTCGAGGTATTCGCCATAGTTGCGTTCGGCAATAATCCCCAAGGTCACACTGCCGGTAGCCAGCAGGGCGGCCAAATTCACTTCGCCGTCCTTGATGAAGGGCGCCAGCACTTCGCGATCAACACGCCGCACGGCCAGGCCATTGCTCATGGCACGGAACACCGGCGCGGAAAACGCGATCCAGGTTTCCCGTTCCTTGCTCCAGTTCAACGCCGCATCGCAGGTAAGGGATGGCTCATGGAGCATCTGCAAACCGCGCGCGCGATTGACCCTCATCACGCTGTGCTGGTACTGAGGCATGCCGGCCGTGAGCTTCGGCAGCAATTGATCGATGACCCCCAAGCCCTTTTTCGGGCCGTCGAAAATGAACAGCGGTGGCAGGTCGCGCTTGAGCCAGATCAGCGTCTCCTTGGGTTGCGCCAGTGCCGCAGGCGCCAGCGCAGTGATTAGCAGCATGCACGCCAAAGCACACAGCCTCCGCCCGTTCCGCCACAGGCAGTGCTTGATTAAGTGCGCAAACAGACGCTTCAGCTCAGATGGCTCCGTCTTTGCGCAGCTGTGTGATCTGCGACGCGTCATAGCCAAGTTCCTGGAGTACCTGTGTGTTGTGCTCGCCCAGTTGCGGCCCGACCCATTCACAATCACCGGGTGTATCAGAGAGTTTCGGCACGATTCCCGGCATCTTGAAGTTTTTGCCGTCCGGCAGCTTGGCCTGCAGGAACATTTCCCGGGCGAGGTACTGCGGATCGCTGAACATGTCTTCGGCGCTGAAGATCCGGCTGGCCGGTACATCGGCCTGATTCAGCCGCTCAAGGACCGTGTCCAGCGGCAGTGAGTTGACCCAGCGATCGATGACCCCATAGAGCTCGTCGCGCCGGCTGTCACGACCGTCGTTGCTGGCCAGCATTGGATCGTTGGCCAGGTCTTCGCGGCCAATGATCAGCATGAAGCGTTTGAAGATCGCATCGCCGTTGGCGCCGATCTGTACGTGTTTGCCATCGGCGCTGGTATGGATCGAGGACGGCGTGATGCCGGGCATGATGTTGCCGGTGCGTTCGCGGATGAAGCCGAACACATCGAACTCCGGGACCATGCTTTCCATCATGGCGAAGATCGCTTCATACAGCGCCACATCCACCACTTGCCCCTGGCCGCTATTAACCTCGCGGTGACGCAAAGCCATCAGTGCACCGATCACGCCCCAGAGCGCGGCAATCGAGTCGCCAATGGAGATGCCGGTGCGCACCGGTGGGCGATCGTCGTAACCGGTGATGTAGCGCAAGCCGCCCATCGACTCACCAACCGCGCCAAACCCCGGCTGATCCTTCATCGGCCCGGTCTGGCCGAAGCCCGAGAGGCGCACCATCACCAGTTTTGGATTCAGTGTGTGCAAGACGTCCCAACCCAGGCCGAGTTTTTCCAGCACGCCCGGGCGGAAGTTCTCGATCAGGATGTCCGCTTCGCTCAGCAGTTTTTTCAGGATCGCCAGGCCATCCGGATGCTTGAGGTTCAGGGTCAGCGACTTTTTGTTGCGCGCCTGCACGAACCACCACAGCGAAGTGCCCTCATACAACTTGCGCCATTTACGCAGCGGATCGCCACCGTCCGGGGATTCGACCTTGACCACATCGGCACCGAATTCAGCGCAAATGCGCGAAGCAAAAGGGCCGGCAATCAAAGTGCCCAATTCGATGACTTTGAGGCCTGAAAGCGGTTTGGCGGTGGACGACATACGGGATCCTGTAGGACAAGGGTTGAGCGAATAGAGAGTTTTAACATAGCCGACTGTCAGGCGCCCGAGCGAGATTGCCTTCAATTCGATGAATGCCTGCCGCATCGGTTAGACTTGCCGCCTTTCCTCGTATCAAGAAGCCCGTTCATGGCCCAGCCGTCCACGACCTACAAGTTTGAACTGAACCTCACCGACCTCGACCGCAGCGTCTACGAGAGCGTCAAGCAGACCATTGCCCGTCACCCATCGGAAACCGAGGAGCGCATGACCGTGCGCCTGTTGGCCTACGCCCTCTGGTACAACGAGCAGCTGTCTTTTGGCCGTGGTCTGTCAGAAGTGGATGAACCGGCCTTGTGGGAAAAAAGCCTGGATGACCGTGTCCTGCACTGGATCGAAGTCGGCCAGCCGGATGCCGAGCGCCTGACCTGGTGTTCGCGTCGCACCGAACGCACCAGCCTGCTGGCGTATGGCAGCCTGCGTGTCTGGGAAGGCAAGGTGATCCCGGCGATCAAGAACCTGAAAAACGTCCACATCGCTGCCGTGCCTCAAGAAGTCCTGGAGACCCTGGCCAAGGACATGCCGCGCGTTATCAAGTGGGACGTGATGATCAGCGAAGGGACGATTTTCGTCACCGATGACCGTGGTCAGCATGAAGTCCAGCTGCAATGGTTGTCGGGCGAGCGCGGCTGAGTCCTCGCACGTCATCCGGTTTTATCCTACGCACTCAAGAGAAGCACCTGTCACCCCATGCGCATCGAACCTCGCCTGCTGCCCGACACCTTGCCATTCCTCGGTGATATTCCGCCGCTGTTGACCCGCCTGTACGCGGCGCGGGGCGTGCAGTCCGAAGCCGAGCTGGACAAGAGCCTGGCGCGGTTGATTCCGTTCCAGAAGCTCAAAGGCATTGAGGCGGCCGTGGATTTGCTGGTGATCGCGCTGGAACAACGTCAGCGGATTCTGATCGTCGGCGACTTTGACGCCGACGGCGCAACCGCGAGTACGGTCGGTACGTTGGGGTTGCGCTTGCTGGGTGCGGCGCATGTCGATTATCTGGTGCCCAATCGTTTCGACTATGGCTACGGTTTGACGCCGGAAATCGTCGCGGTGGCGCTGGAGCGTCAACCTCAGTTGCTGATCACCGTGGACAACGGCATCTCCAGCGTCGAAGGCGTGGCAGCGGCGAAAGAAGCCGGGCTCAATGTGCTGGTCACCGATCACCACTTGCCCGGTGATGAGCTGCCGCTGGCCGATGCCATCGTCAATCCGAACCAGCCGGGGTGCGAGTTCCCGAGCAAGGCGCTGGCCGGTGTCGGGGTGATTTTCTACGTGCTGATGGCTTTGCGCGCGCGGTTGCGCGAACTCGGCTGGTATGCGAGCAAGCCGCAACCGAACATTGGCGAGTTGCTCGATTTGGTGGCACTGGGCAGTGTGGCCGACGTGGTGCCGCTGGATGCCAACAATCGGATTCTCGTTCATCAAGGCCTGGAGCGGATTCGTGCCGGCCGTGCCCGACCAGGAATCAAGGCGATCCTGGAAGTGGCCAAGCGAGACCACGCACGCATCACCTCCACCGACCTGGGGTTCATCGTCGGCCCGCGCCTCAACGCGGCGGGGCGTCTGGATGACATGAGCCTGGGCATCGAATGCCTGCTCACCGAGGACACCGGCCTGGCCCATGAAATGGCCGCTCAGTTGGACGGCATGAACCAGGACCGTAAATCCATCGAGCAGGGCATGCAGCGTGAAGCGCTGGCGCAGCTCAAGGATTTGCCGGTGGAATCGATGCCGTTCGGTTTGTGCCTGTTCGATCCCGAGTGGCACCAGGGCGTCATCGGTATCCTCGCGTCGCGGATGAAAGAGCGTTACTTCCGCCCGACCATCGCGTTTGCCGATGCCGGTGATGGCTTGCTTAAAGGCTCGGGCCGTTCAGTCCAGGGCTTTCACATCCGCGACGCCCTGAGCGTGGTGGCGGCGCAGCATCCGAACCTGATCACCAAGTACGGCGGCCATGCGATGGCGGCAGGGCTGACGTTGCCGGAAGCGAATTTCCCGTTGTTCGCCGAGGCCTTTGACGCTGAAGTGCGCCGGCAATTGCGCGAGGAAGACCTGACCGGGCGCTTGTTGTCGGACGGCACCCTGGCGGTCGAGGAGTTTCACCTGGAACTGGCCCGTGCACTGCGCCATGCCGGTCCCTGGGGGCAGCATTTCCCGGAGCCGCTGTTTCACGGGGTGTTTCAACTGGTCGAACAGCGTGTGGTCGGCGAGCGCCACCTGAAAGTGGTGCTCAGAAGTGAGTGCGGCTCGGTCAAGCTCGATGGCATTGCCTTTGGCATCGACCGCGATGTCTGGCCGAATCCGACCATCAAGTGGGTGGAACTGGCCTATAAGCTCGACGTGAACGAGTTTCGTGGGAACGAGACCGTTCAGTTGATGATTGCCCACATCGAACCGCGTTGAGCCAATACTTGTAGGAGCGAGCTTGCTCGCGATGGTCGTGAACGATAACGCGCTAAATCTGATTCCCGTCAACGCCTCTGGTTTTTTCACGAGCAAGCTCGCTCCTGCAGCGATGTGGACTAGGCTCTAAGCACTGCTTGATTATCCTTGTGACGTCTTGTCGAATTCTTTTGCCCGCGGGGGCGGGTGCTGTACCTTTTTCCTGTCACTCGTCGACTTTCAAACAGAACCCTGGAGCCTGACCACTGATTTGAGAGGTGCCCCATGAGTCTGCTGCTTGAACCCTATACTCTTCGCCAATTGACCCTGCTCAACCGCATCGCGGTATCGCCGATGTGCCAGTATTCCAGCGTCGATGGCCTGGCCAATGACTGGCATCTGGTCCACCTCGGCAGCCGTGCCATCGGCGGGGCGGGGCTGGTGTTCACCGAAGCCACGGCGATCACCGCTGACGGGCGCATCACCGCGCAAGACCTTGGCCTGTGGAGCGATGAACAGATCGAACCCTTGCAACGCATTACTCGCTTCATTTCTGCCCAAGGCGGCGTAGCGGGCATCCAGTTGGCCCACGCGGGGCGCAAGGCCAGCACCTGGCGGCCGTGGCTCGGCAAGCATGGCAGCGTAAAACCTGAAGACGGTGGCTGGTTGCCGGTCGGCCCGTCACCGATTGCTTTCGACCCCCAACACACACAGCCCAAACAGCTCGACGATGCTGAAATCGCCGAGGTGATTCAGGCGTTTGTCGATGCAGCCAAACGTGCGCTGGAAGCCGGTTTCAAGGTGGTGGAAGTGCATGCGGCCCATGGCTACCTGTTGCATCAATTTCTTTCACCACTGAGTAATCAGCGGCGTGACCAGTGGGGCGGTTCATTTGAGAACCGCATTCGCCTGGTATTACAGGTCACCGAAGCGGTGCGTGCGGTGTGGCCGGAAGAGTTGCCGCTGTTTGTCCGGGTCTCGGCCACGGACTGGGTGGAGGATGGCTGGAATCCGGACGAAACTGTCGAACTGGCGCGTCGCCTCAAAACCCTGGGCGTGGATCTGATCGATGTGTCGTCGGGTGGTACGGCGGTCAATGCGGAAATTCCTACCGGCCCCGGCTATCAGACGCGCTTCGCCGAAAAGGTCCGCAAGGAGGCAGAAATCGCCACCGGCACCGTAGGCATGATTACCGACCCGGCGCAGGCCGAGCACATTCTGCGCACCTGTCAGGCGGACATCATCTTCCTGGCCCGCGAACTGTTGCGCGATCCCTATTGGCCGCTGCATGCCGACGACGATCTCGGCGGGCGCAAGGCTATCTGGCCGGCGCAGTATCAACGGGCGACTCATCGCGATCAGCCAATCCATGAGTCGGATTTGCGGGAATAAACCGGCCGCTACGAAAAAGCCCCTGAATCGTGAGATTCAGGGGCTTTCGTTTTTGCGGACTAGCGATCAGGCCGCTTCGATCTTGCTGCGGTTCTGCTCGACCTTATTCAGGTAATCCTTGAGCTTTTCCTGTTCCGCCGGCGTGGTGAACAAACCGAGCTTGCTGCGGCGCCACAGGATGTCCTGCGCGGTGGTCGCCCATTCTTCGCTACACAGGTAATCGACTTCACGGGTATAGAGACCGCCGCCGATGTGTTCGCCCAGGTCGCCGAGGTTTTGAACGCCTTCGAGCATGCGCCAGGTCCGGCTGCCGTAGGTGGTGGACCAGCGACGGGAAATTTCCGTTGGAACCCAGTCGAACGTGTCGCGGATTTTTGAGCTCAACGCCTGCGGGGTGGTCATGTCTTCGCCGCCCGGCAGCGGCGCGTTGGCGGTCCAGTTCGGCTGGATGTGCGTGAAGTAAGGTGCCAGTTGTGCCAGCGCCGACTCGGCCAGTTTGCGGTAGGTGGTGAGCTTGCCGCCGAACACCGACAGTAGCGGCGCTTCTTCACCGCTGCCCGACAGCGCGAGGGTGTAGTCGCGGGTGACGGCTGACGGGTTGTCGGATTCGTCGTTGCATAGCGGGCGCACGCCGGAATAGCTGTGCAGGATGTCGTCGCGGCTGAGCTGTTTCTTGAAGTGGGCGTTGACTACGTTCAACAGATAGTCGGTTTCGCCATCGGTGATCGCCACGGCAGCCGGGTCGCCGGTGTATTCGCGGTCGGTGGTGCCGATCAGGGTGAAGTGGTTCAGGTACGGAATGGTGAACACGATGCGCTGATCTTCGTTTTGCAGAATGTGCGCGTGTTCACCTTCGTACAGCTTCGGCACGATCAGGTGGCTGCCCTGGATCAGGCGGATGCCGTACGGCGATTCCATTTTCAGGTCATCACGAATGAACTTGGCGACCCACGGGCCGGCGGCGTTCACCAGCGCCTTGGCGCGGATCGAAAACAGGCTGCCATCGGCGCGCTCGAGGTGCAGGTGCCACAGGCCTTTGGTGCGACGGGCGCTGACGCAACGGGTCTGGGTATGGACGTGGGCGCCCTTTTCCCGGGCCGCCATGGCGTTCAAGACCACCAGGCGCGCATCGTCGACCCAGCAGTCGGAGTATTCGAAGCCTTTGGTGATTTCGCTTTTCAGGGCGCTGTCCGGGCCGAACTTCAGGCTTTTCGAACCCTGAAGCTGTTCGCGTTTACCGAGGTTGTCATACAGGAACAGGCCGGCGCGGATCATCCAGGCCGGACGCAGGTGCGGGCGATGCGGCAGCACGAAGCGCATTTGTTTGACGATGTGCGGGGCTTTGGCCAGCAGCACTTCACGTTCGGCCAGGGCTTCGCGCACCAGGCGGAACTCGTAATGTTCGAGATAGCGCAGACCGCCGTGGATCAGCTTGCTGCTGGCCGAGGAGGTGTGGCTGGCCAAGTCATCCTTTTCGCAAAGGAACACCGAGAGACCGCGGCCGGCGGCATCTGCTGCGATCCCCACGCCATTGATCCCGCCACCGATGACGGCGATATCGTAGACCTCGGCAAGAGGGGGCGTAGGCAAGGTAGAAGTGGGCATCGACTAGGGCCTCGGGACTTTTATGAGTTTCTGTTATGAGTGCTGTATTTGAAATCGAACATGAATGTTCATTTGCGAAAATACTAGCCCATAAAGACGCGCACAGCCAGTCAGCTTCGATTGAAAATACTCATCGAAGGGCTGATAAAGGAAAATTTACGAACATAAAAGCAAAAGATCGCAGCCTTCGGCAGCGTCTACAGACACATGAATCCTGTAGGCGCTGCCGAGGGCTGCGATCTTTAAAGGCCGAAAAGATTAAACGACTTCCAGCCGAACCTTATGCTGGTTCAACAACTGCGCCAGCGCCGGCGACGGTTGCTGATCGGTGACCAGGCAATCGACCAGGCTGATCGGCCCCAAGCGGATCATGGCGTTGCGCCCGAATTTGCTGGAGTCGGCGGCGAGGATCACTTGTCGGGCGTTGGCGATGATCGCCTGGGACACCCGCACTTCCTGATAATCGAAATCCAGCAGGCTGCCGTCTTCATCGATGCCGCTGATGCCGACCAGGGCAAAATCGACCTTGAACTGATTGATGAAATCGACGCTGGCCTGGCCCACCACGCCACCATCGCGTCGCACGTTGCCGCCGGTCAGCAGCACGTCAAAATCGTCCTTGGCGCTGAGCATCGAGGCCACGTGCAGGTTGTTGGTGATGATCTTCAGATGGCTGTGATTGAGCAGTGCGCGGGCGATGGATTCGGTCGTCGTGCCGATGTTGATGAACAACGAGGCGTGGTCGGGAATCTGTGCGGCAATCGCTTCGCCGATGCGCTGCTTCTCATCGCGCATCTGGTCGGCACGCATGGCGTAGGCGGTGTTTTCAACACTGGAATCGTAAGCGGCGCCGCCGTGATAGCGACGCAGCAAATTGGCTTCCGCAAGCTGATTTATATCGCGGCGGATGGTTTGCGGGGTAACAACGAACAGCGTGGCCATTTCCTCGATACTGACGTAGCCGCGTTCGCGGACCAGTTCGAGGATTTGCTGCTGACGGGGAGGCAGATTCATGGGGCGTCCTTTGGGCTGCCGTGCAAAATTTGCCCATGATGCCGCAGGAATCTGCTCCCTACCAGTTACAAGCTGATACGAGTCTGTAAGTGGGCTTATTCCGCCTCGTCTTCAGACGCCCAATCGCGGGTGCGGCTGACGGCTTTTTTCCAGCCGGCGTAGAGTTTTTCCTTGGCGGTTTCGTCCAGGGTCGGTTCGAACTTGCGTTCGATCACCGCCTTGCCGCGCAACTCTTCCAGGCTGCCCCAGAAACCGCAGGCCAGGCCCGCCAGGTAAGCAGCACCCAGCGCCGTGGTTTCGCGCATTTGCGGGCGCTCGACCTGAGTGCCGAGGATGTCGGCCTGGAACTGCATGAGGAAGTTGTTCGCCACCGCACCGCCATCCACGCGCAGGGCTTTGAGGCGTTCGCCGGCGTCCTGTTGCATGGCGTCGAGTACGTCGCGGGTCTGGTAGGCGATCGACTCCAGTGCGGCGCGGATGATGTGGTCGACACGTACACCGCGGGTCAGGCCGAACAATGCGCCACGGGCGTACGGGTCCCAATAGGGCGCGCCGAGGCCAGTGAAGGCGGGCACCAGGTACACGCCGTTGCTGTCCTTGACCTTGTTGGCGAAGTATTCGGTGTCGTGGGCGTCGTTGATGATCTTCAACTCGTCACGCAGCCATTGCACGGTGGAGCCACCGTTGAACACCGCGCCTTCCAGCGCATAGGCCGCTTCGCCGCGGGGGCCGCAAGCGATGGTGGTGAGCATGCCGTGTTTGGATTTCACGGCTTTGTCGCCGGTGTTCATCAACAGGAAGCAACCGGTGCCGTAGGTGTTTTTCGCCTGACCGGCTTCAACGCACATCTGACCGAACAGCGCGGCTTGCTGGTCACCGGCGATACCGCCGATGGCAATGCCGCTCTTGGTGCGGCCATATATTTCCGACGACGACTTCACTTCCGGGAGCATTTCGCGCGGGATGTCCAGCACTTCCAGCATCTTCGCGTCCCACTCCAGGGTGTGGATGTTGAAGAGCATGGTGCGCGAGGCGTTGGTGTAGTCGGTGACGTGCACCTTGCCGCCGGTAAATTTCCAGATCAGCCAGCTGTCGACGGTGCCGAACAGCAGCTCGCCGTTGCGCGCGCGTTCGCGGCTGCCTTCGACGTTGTCGAGAATCCACTTGAGCTTGGTACCGGAAAAGTACGGGTCGGTGACCAGGCCTGTGGTGTCGCTGATGTATTGCTCGTGGCCATCGCGCTTGAGCTGCTGGCAAATCTCGGTGCTGCGGCGGCACTGCCAGACAATCGCGTTGTAGATCGGTCGGCCGGTGTTCTTGTCCCAGACCACGGTGGTTTCACGCTGGTTGGTGATGCCGATGGCGGCGACCTGATCGTGATGCAGGCCGGCTTGCGCCAGGGCCTCGACCATCACCGCGCTCTGGGTGGCGAAGATTTCCATCGGGTCATGCTCGACCCAGCCGGCTTGCGGGTAATGCTGCGCGAACTCCCGTTGAGCGGTGCAGACCACGTTGGCGTCGCGGTCGAAAATGATCGCGCGGGAACTGGTCGTACCCTGATCGAGGGCAATGATGTAGTTCTTATTCTGAGTGTCGGTCATGTCGATTGCCTTGGACGAAATAAGGGAGTGAGGTCTGGCGCGCGATCTTTTCGGCAGGAACATGCGCCAACGGTATCAAGAAATTCTCGGTTTGCCGTCAATGGCCGTTGTTGTGTCCTTTGTAGCAGGTACGGCGTTCGGCAGATGGCGGGCGATGATTCCGCGGTAAGCCGCTGCACCTAGGCAGGCACCGACTATCGGGGCGAAAACCGGTACCAGGCAATACGGAATATCGCGCCCGCCCGTGAGGGAAATCTCACCCCAGCCGGCGAAAAAGGTCATCAGTTTTGGGCCGAAGTCACGAGCGGGATTCATCGCAAAACCGGTCAGCGGCCCCATCGAACTGCCAATCACCGCAATCAGCAGGCCGATCAGGATCGGCGCCAGCGGGCCGTTGGGCAGGCCATTGTTGTCGTCGGTCAGCGACATGATCACGCCCATCAGGATGGCGGTGATGATGACTTCGACGAGGAATGCTTGTGCCGTGGACAGGCTCGGGTTGGGGAAGGTGGAGAATACCGACGCCAATTCCAGGCTGGCTTCGGTGCCGCGAACCATGTGATGGGCTTGTTCGAAATCGAAGAACAGGTTGCTGTACAGCGTGTACACCAACAGAGCGCCGCAAAAGGCGCCGCCTACCTGGGCGAAAATGTAGAAGGGCAGTTTGCGCTTTTCGAAGTCGGCAAAAATGCTCAGTGCGATGCTCACGGCAGGGTTGAGATGAGCCCCGGAAACGCCTGCGGTCAGGTAGATCGCCATGCTCACGCCGACGCCCCAGATGATGCTGATTTCCCATAAGCCAAAGCTGGCACCCGCGACCTTGAGCGCGGCAACGCAGCCTGTACCAAAAAAGATCAGAAGTGCAGTACCCAGAAATTCGGCCATGCATTGGCTCGAGAGCGACGGTTGTTGTAAAGCAGTTGTCATTGAAACCTCATTTTTCTTCTTGTCTGGCGCTTTCATTCCATTGTGGTCAAAGCGCGTTTTTCACCGTGGCAGGATCCCCATCCTGTTCCCGGTTTACAGCGGGGCACTGCGGTAAGACGTTTCGTACAGTTTCAGAAACGAAAAAATATAGACAAGAAACACACCTGTCAAAGGTCGAAAGTGAACCGTCGGTCATAAATAAACTATCAGCCCTGTGAATGATCGTGACGGGTGATGGTGGGATGCCTGTTCAAACGGTGCCGGGATAGAGCCTTTTGTGCATCAATGTCCTAGAATCCGGCGCAGTATTTTTCTACTGTCGCCAAGTCTGGAGCTGTCATGACACCCGCATTGGATTTGCTGAAAAAGGTTCGGGCCGAACACCGTGTGCACAGTTATGAACACGACCCGAAGGCTGCGTCCTATGGGTTGGAAGCTGCGGAAAAACTCGGATTGGACCCGGCGCAAGTGTTCAAGACCTTGTTGGCGGCCAGTGAAAAAAGTGAATTGCTGGTGGCGGTGGTGCCGGTTGGCGGGACTCTCGATTTGAAAGCACTGGCCCATGCGGCCGGGGTGAAGAAAGTCGAAATGGCCGACCCGGCGGCGGCCCAGCGCTCCACCGGATATCTGTTGGGCGGGATCAGTCCGTTGGGGCAGAAGAAGCGCTTGCGCACCTTTATCGACAATTCGGCCCAGCCCTTTGCGAGCATTTTTGTCAGCGCGGGGCGCCGTGGCCTGGAAGTCGAACTGACCCCCGCGGTGCTGGCTGAACATACCCAGGCAACGTTCGCCGATATCGGCCGAGCTTGAGCGTATAAAGGAGAAGTCTCATGCAGCTTGAGTTTCATCAGGTCGATGCGTTCAGCGATCGTCCCTTCAGTGGTAACCCGGCGATGGTGTATCGACTGGATGCGTGGCTCGCCGATGAGTTGATGCAAAAGATCGCCGCGGAACACAACCTCGCCGAAACGGCTTTCGTGGTGCGAGAAGGGCAGGGCTGGCACATTCGCTGGTTTACCCCGACCACCGAGGTGCCATTGTGTGGTCACGCGACGCTGGCCAGCGCTTACGTTTTGTTTGAAGTCTACAAGGAACCCGTTCAGCGCCTGGATTTCACCTGCAAGTCCGGCCCATTGAGCGTGAGTCGCGAGGGTGGGCGTTTGTGGCTGGATTTCCCGTCGATCATCCCTTCGGAAGTGGGCGTGACCCTGGACGTCGAGCGCGCACTCGGGGTGGAAGCGGTCGATGTGCTGGGTTCAAACGAGTTGTTCGTGGTGCTGGAGTCCGAGCAGGCCGTGCTCGATTGCAAGCCGGACATGGTCGCACTGGCGAAACTGCCATGGCTGGGCGCCATCGTGACCGCACGGGGCAATAAACACGATTTCGTCTCGCGCTATTTCGCACCGGCGATTGGCATCAATGAGGACCCGGTGACCGGATCGACCCATTGCAGCCTGATCCCGTATTGGTCCAGGCGTCTGGGCAAGTCGAGTCTGACGGCTTATCAGTGTTCGGCGCGGGGTGGAGAGTTGTTCTGCCGGCTGGAAGGCGATCGGGTGAAGATAGGCGGGGATGCGACGCTGGTGGCCAGCGGTATGCTGATATTGGGTTGAAAGCAAAAGATCGCAGTCGAACGCTGCGATCTTTTGATCCTTATCAGTGAGCGGTGCTGTACCGCCGCACACCGGATTCAACCACCGGAATCTGCGCCGCCATGCTGCCGGATGCCTGGAACAACACCAGGTGTTCGGCGGCGACACGAATGCCAACCTCGACGCCGACCTGATGATCGACATGGCTCGGGAAGATCGATTCCAGCTGCGCACCCGTCGGCATTTGCAGGCGATAAAGCGTCGACGCCCCCTGGAACGACTTGCCGACGATCCGTGCTTTCAATGCGCTGTCTGGCGCATAAACGATATCGTCCGGACGCAACAGCACATCCACCGCGCCACCGACCGGCCAGGTGTAGGCACGGTTGCCGCGCAACTCTCCGAGTTCGGTCTGCACCGATTCCGGGCTGCTCAACTGGCCACGAATGAAGTACCCCTGGCCGATGAAACTGGCCACGTACGGCGTCAGCGGTTCGTGATAGAGGTTGTAGGGCGTGTCCCACTGTTCCAGCCGTCCTTCCTTGAACACACCAACGTGATCGCTGACGGCGAAGGCTTCTTCCTGATCGTGGGTCACCAGAATCGCGCTGGTGCCACGGGCCTTGAGAATGTCGCGAACCTCGTGGCTGAGCTTGCGGCGCAATTCGCCATCGAGGTTGGAGAACGGTTCGTCGAGCAGCAACAATTGCGGCTCCGGTGCCAAGGCGCGGGCCAGCGCAACACGTTGCTGTTGACCGCCGGAAAGCTCATGGGGGAAGCGCTTGCCGAGGCCCTTGAGGTTGACCAACTCCAGCAACTCTTCGGTCACCCGATCCTTTTGCGGATGCTTGCGAATGCCGAAAGCGATGTTGTCGGCCACGCTCAAATGCGGAAACAGCGCGTAGTCCTGGAACACCATGCCAATGCGACGTTTCTCCGGCGCGAGGGTGAAACCGGCGCTGGAGATGGTCTCGCCGGCCAACTGGATATCACCTTCGTGCACCGGTTCGAAGCCGGCAATGGCGCGCAGGGTGGTGGTCTTGCCGCAACCGGAAGAGCCGAGCAGGCAGCCGATGTCGCCGGCGTTCAAATGCAGGTTGAGGTTCTGCACCACGCGCTGGTCTTGATAGCCGCAGGCGAGGTTGCGCAGGTTTAGCAGTAATGGCTGGCTCATGCGTGGTGATACGCCGGCTCGACCAGAAACTCGAGCAGCGCCTTTTGCGCGTGAAGACGGTTTTCCGCTTGATCCCAGGCCACGGAGCGCGAGTCGTCGAGCAGGTCGACGCTGATCTCTTCACCGCGGTGTGCTGGCAGGCAATGCATGAACAGCACGTCGCTGGCGGCCAGATCGAGCAGTGCGCGATTGACCTGATACGGGGCGAACAACTTCAAGCGCTTGGCGGTTTCTTCTTCCTGGCCCATGGAGGTCCAGACGTCGGTGCTCACCAGGTGGGCGCCGCGCACGGCATCCTTCGGATCGCGCACGATGGTGACGCGGTCGCCGGCCTTGGCCACGAATTCCGGATTCGGTTCGTAACCTTCCGGGCAAGCGATGCGCAGCTGGAAGTCGAACTGGATAGCCGCTTCTATATAGCTGTTGCACATGTTGTTGCCGTCGCCGATCCAGGCCACGGTCTTGCCCTGGATGGAGCCACGGTGCTCGAGGAAGGTTTGCATGTCGGCCAGCAACTGGCAGGGGTGCAAATCATCGGACAGGCCGTTGATCACTGGCACGCGCGAGTTGGCGGCGAATTCGGTCAGATTGCTATGGGCAAAGGTACGGATCATCACCGCGTCGAGCATGCTCGACATGACGATCGCGCAGTCGCCGATCGGCTCGCCACGGCCCAGTTGGGTATCACGCGGCGACAGGAAAATAGCCTGGCCGCCGAGCTGGATCATGCCGGCTTCGAAGGAAATGCGGGTGCGGGTCGAGGACTTCTCGAAGATCATCCCGAGCACGCGGTTTTTCAGGGGCTCGAACAGTACGCCGCGGTTACGCAGGTCTTTGAGCTCAACGCCTCGACGGATCACGCTGACCAGCTCTTCGGGCGTGCAATCCATCAGGGAGAGAAAGTGCCTTGCGCTCATCATTGACTACCTTTTTGCTACAAACCGCAGATGCTCAAAGCCTTGTTTAACGGAACAACGGGCGAGACCTGCGGCGTAAGCCGCACGGGGCGACGAAATAGGGGAAGGCGCGATCTTATAATTAAATGTCGCGTCTTACCAATAGGGCTACGGTTTTTAGGGGATTTCAGAGGGGCTACGGGATAACCGCAGTAGCGCTTTTGAAGCCTGTTTCCTGACAGCAGCCAGGCATTTGTACACCGCGCCTGCTCAACTTGGCAATCAGGCGGGGCGGCGGCGGTACGCTGATGGTCGGTTTCTGGCCTGCTGTTCGCAGGCCTTGTACGCGCGCGTCTGGTCCGAAACATTTGCTAATGCAAAGTGCTGGGTTATAAATAAATCACCAGCGACGCAGGAAGCCACCGCGATGGAATCGAAAGAACAGCAGCTAATGGATTTGCTCGGCCTTACGGCCCGCTCCCTGACTCACCTGACCGCCTCCATGACGTCGATGTCCTTCGAATTGCTGCGCAGCAGCGATCCGGTGACCCGGGACGCCGGTCGCCGGATGATCGACCGTATGGCCACCATCAGCACCGGGCTCGACGAGCACTGGCGGTTGATCGGCGAACTGACAGGCGTGCATGTCGCCCACGAGCAGATCGAAACCCTTCAGGAAGTCCAGTTGCAGGCGCCGCCCAGGCTTCCGGCGAGCTGATCGACGCGGCTAAATCGGCTGGCCTGATGGTCATCGATTCACAAGACGAACGTCGCTGGCGCGGTGGCCGGGCTGACGCCATAGTTTTGTTCCCGCGGTCGATACTGCCCGCCCAGAACAAAACAGAGACTGGCCATGACCAAGACTCTCCATCACCGTGCGTGCCACCTGTGTGAAGCCATCTGCGGCCTGACCATCGAAACCACCGAGCTCGAAGGCAGCGTGCAGATCACTTCGATCAAGGGCGACCCTCTGGACACATTCAGTCGCGGGCATATCTGCCCGAAGGCTGTCGCCCTGCAAGACATCCAGAACGATCCGGATCGCCTGCATCAGCCGATGCGCCGCGTTGGCAGCGAGTGGCAGCCCATCGAATGGGAAGACGCCTTCAACCTTGTCGCCGAGCGCCTGGCGGCGATTCAGGCGCGACACGGGCAAAACTCGGTGGCGGTCTATCAGGGCAACCCCAGCGTGCACAATTATGGGTTGATGACCCACAGCAATTACTTTCTTGGCCTGCTGAAAACCCGCAACCGGTTTTCCGCGACCTCGGTTGACCAAT
Organism: Pseudomonas sp. NFX224; assembly: GCF_048565165.1. Classification (NCBI taxonomy): domain Bacteria; kingdom Pseudomonadati; phylum Pseudomonadota; class Gammaproteobacteria; order Pseudomonadales; family Pseudomonadaceae; genus Pseudomonas; species Pseudomonas sp. NFX224. Next base: position 4,206,999 of record NZ_CP183416.1, read on the forward strand.
TGCCCCATCACCTGACCAGCCATTTGATGTACGGCCACGGTTTGCTGCTGCCGATTCCGGATATCGATCACACCGATTTCATGCTGATCCTTGGCGGCAACCCGCTCGCGTCCAACGGCAGCATCATGACCGTGCCTGACGTGGAAAAACGCTTGAAAGCCATTCAGGCTCGCGGCGGCAAAGTAGTGGTGGTCGACCCGCGTCGCAGTGAAACGGCGGCGATTGCCGATCAGCACCTGTTCGTGCGTCCCGGTGGCGATGCGGCGTTGTTGTTCGGGCTGCTCAATACGTTGTTCGCTGAAGGCCTGACCCGTGACAGTCATTTACCGGTGGATGGTCTGGATGACGTGCGCGAGGCCATCGCGACGTTCACCGCAGAAGCGATGAGCCCGTTGTGCGCGGTGCCGGCCGAACAGATCCGTCAACTGGCGCGGGATTTCGCTGCAGCGCCGAGCGCGGTTTGCTATGGCCGCATGGGCGTCTCGACCCAGGCGTTCGGCACGTTGTGCCATTGGCTGGTGCAACTGATCAACCTGGTGACTGGCAACCTCGACCGCGAGGGCGGCGCGTTGTGCACCGAACCGGCAGTGGACATGGTGGCCTCGACGTCGGGCGGGCATTTCAATCTGTGGCAGAGCCGTGTCTCCGGGCGTCCCGAATATGCCGGTGAACTGCCGGTGTCGGCGCTGGCCGAAGAGATGCTGACCGAAGGGGAGGGCCAGGTTCGTGCGTTGATCACCGTAGCCGGTAACCCGGTGCTCTCTACACCGAACGGCCGTCAACTGGAGCAAGCGCTGGACGGTCTGGAGTTCATGGTCAGTGTCGACTTGTACATCAACGAGACCACGCGATACGCCGACCTGATCCTGCCGTCCACCTCGGCGCTGGAAAACGATCACTACGACACCACGTTCAACATGTTTGCGGTGCGCAACGTCAGCCGTTTCAATCGGGCGATTCTCGCCAAACCCGAGGGGGCATTGCACGACTGGGAAATTTTCGTCGGGCTGGCCAAGGCGTTTGCCGCGAAAACCGGCAAGGAGCTGAAACCGACCATTGCTCCGGCGCAGATGATCGATCGCGGCTTGCGCATGGGGTTGTATGGCGATGCTTCCGAGCACCAATTGTCTTTGGCGACTTTGTTCGATCATCCTCACGGTGTGGATCTGGGGGCGCTGAAGCCTAATCTGGCGCCACGTCTGAAAACTGCTAATCAGCGAGTTCAGGCCGCGCCCGCCGCGATCCTTGCCGACCTGGCGCGCTTTGCAGCGTTGCAGGCCCCGGCAGCCGATGAGCTGCTGATGATCGGCCGCCGTCATGTACGCAGCAACAATTCGTGGATGCATAACTACCATCGCCTGGTGAAAGGCAAGCCTCGCCATCAGTTGTTGATGAACCCGGAAGATCTGGCCAGTCGTGGCTTGAGCGATGGCCAGCGCGTGCGGGTCAGTTCGCGAGTTGGCGTTATCGAAGTGGAAGTACTCGGCAGCCCGGATATGATGAAAGGAGTGGTCAGCCTTCCGCACGGTTGGGGTCATGCGCGGCCGGGCGTGCAAATGACGATTGCCAGTGGCCAGCCGGGCTCCAGTGCCAACGACCTGACCGACGAGTGTCAGCTCGACGAATTATCGGGTAATGCGGCGTTGAACGGCGTTCCAGTGACCGTGGCAGCGGCTTGATCACATCTGACGGAGAGACCGAGCATGGCGCTCGGCTTTCCGTTACAATGCGCCACCGTGCCGACCCATGAGTCGGAAAGTTCAGCCGAGGTGCTCCATGGATATCATCGAAACGATTAAAGAGCAGATTGCCAACAACACCATTCTGCTTTACATGAAAGGCTCGCCGAATGCCCCGCAGTGTGGCTTCTCTGCCAAAGCCGCGCAGGCCGTGATGGCATGTGGTGAAAAGTTTGCGTACGTGGACATCCTGCAGAACCCGGAAATCCGCGCCAACCTGCCAAAATACGCCAACTGGCCAACCTTCCCGCAACTGTGGGTCGGTGGTGAACTGGTCGGCGGTAGCGACATCATGACCGAGATGGCTGCAGACGGTTCGTTGCAAACCACCATCAAGGCTGCTGTCGAAGCCGCTGCAGCCAACAAGACCGAAGCTTAAATCGATTGGCTCCCTGCAGTGCAGGAGCCGTCGAGTGAAACAAGGCTGTGATCCTTGATCTCCAGCCACTAAAAAGCCCCGCCCCTCTATCGAGGTGGCGGGGCTTTTTATTTGCTTAACACGTTACTGGCGTGTCGTGCTGCCAACATCGCAGCCTCGTTTCACTCGACAGTTCTTACTCTTCACCCATCTGCGATTGCAGATAGTTCTCGATACCAATCTTGTCGATCAGGCCAAGTTGGGTTTCCAGCCAGTCGATGTGTTCTTCTTCTGATTCGAGGATGTCTTCAAGCAGTTCACGGCTACCGAAGTCGCCGACTTTTTCGCAATGAGCGATCGCTACCTTCAGATCGGCATGGCCGGTCTTCTCGATACGCAGGTCACACTCGATCATTTCCTTGGTGTGCTCGCCGATGTGCAGCTTGCCCAGGTCCTGGACGTTCGGCAGGCCTTCAAGGAACAGGATGCGCTTGATCAGCTTGTCCGCGTGTTTCATCTCGTCGATGGATTCGTGGTACTCGTGCTTGCCGAGCTTGTTCAGACCCCAATCTTCATACATCCGCGCGTGCAGGAAGTATTGGTTGATCGCGACCAGCTCATTGGCAAGGATCTTGTTGAGATGCTGGATGACTGTAATGTCGCCTTTCATGATGGGGTCCTGCCCTGTATTAGCTGTCTATAAGGCAGAGTTTGAGCCGCGCAACTAAGAGTGTCAAACCTAAGTTATTGAATAATATATGAAAATTAATCGGAATAAGAATGTTTGTGTTCCGCGTCTAGAGCATAACTAGTTGATTTTCAGGCATAAAAAAACCGGACATGAGTCCGGTTCTTTGAAATTCGGTATTTACGCAGCTGTAAATTCTGCTGGAAAAGGAATCGCGGCCTGGGCTGTCTGCAGCTCCATCAGGGTTTCGCGAACCACTTCTTTGGCGAGACAGGCACATTTGCCGCATTGACTGGCAACGCCGGTGGCCAAACGGACTTCTTTGTAGCTGCAGCATCCTTCATAGATCGCATCGCGGATTTTACCGTCGGTGACGCCAGTGCAGAGGCAAACATACATAAGTGAAAACCGTCGCTTGTTTATGTCTCGAATGCGATGGATCTTAATGTTAACGAGAATGATTGTCAAAGTGCTTTGCGGGCACTTTTTGCCAAGGCTGACGAACGGTTTTCCTTCGGCGCGCAGCAGCGGATTTTGCCGGGGCGATTTTTGCGTCTGCAGGAAAAACCGTTGAGGACAGGTCAAACACGCAGTGTATGATGACCGGTCTTTTCGAAACGGGTTCGTGTCACAGGGCTGTCGTCTATGGATGGCAGGCTGATGCGAACCTTGTTTTTCACGCTTCTACACCAGGAGATATCCAATGAGCGTACTCGTAGGCAAACAAGCCCCTGACTTCACCGTACCGGCCGTACTCGGCAATGGCGAAATCGTAGACAGCTTCACCCTGTCGTCAGCCATCAAAGGCAAATACGGCCTGGTGTTCTTCTACCCACTGGACTTCACCTTCGTTTGCCCGTCGGAGCTGATCGCTCTGGACAACCGCATGTCCGAGTTCAAGGCACGCAACGTTGAAGTGGTCGCGGTGTCGATCGACTCGCACTTCACCCATAACGCCTGGCGCAACACCCCGGTCAACGATGGTGGTATCGGCGCAGTTCGTTACACCATGGCTGCCGATATCAAGCAGGAAATCATGAAGGCCTACGACGTTCAGTCCGCTGACGGCGTTGCATTCCGTGGCGCGTTCCTGATCGACGACAAAGGCGTTGTCCGTTCGCAGATCATCAACGACCTGCCGCTGGGCCGTAACATGGAAGAGCTGCTGCGTCTGGTCGACGCTCTGCAATTCCACGAAGAGCACGGTGAAGTCTGCCCTGCCAACTGGAAGAAAGGCGACAAAGGCATGAACGCTTCGCCAGAAGGCGTTGCGGCTTACCTGACCGAGCACGCTGCCGCACTGTAAGGCACGCTCCAGGTACAAAAAAACCGGCTATCGAGGCCGGTTTTTTATGGGCGGGATTTAACCGATGACCTGTCAGTCGTCGAAATCTTCCCAGCCGCCCATCTGTTTCCAGCGATTGACGATGCCGCAGAACAGCTCGGCGGTCTTCTCGGTGTCATAGCGAGCCGAGTGAGCCTCGCGACCGTCGAAGTCGATGTCCGCTGCCTGACAGGCCTTGGCGAGTACGGTTTGACCGTAGGCCAGACCGGCGAGGGTCGCGGTGTCGAAACTGGAGAACGGATGGAACGGGTTGCGCTTCATGTCCAGACGCGCAACTGCCGCGTTCAGAAAGCCCAGGTCGAAGCTGCTGTTGTGTCCGACCAGAATCGCCCGCTTGCAGCCGTTGGCCTTCAGCGCCTTGCGCACGCCGCGGAAGATATCGTTCAGGGCCGTCTCTTCACTCACTGCCATGCGCAGTGGGTGATCGAGCTTGATCCCTGTGAACTCCAGGGCTGCGGCTTCGACGTTCGCGCCTTCGAAAGGCTCGACGCGGAAGAAGTAGGTGTGATCAGGGTAAACGAAACCCTTTTCATCCATGGCGATGGTGGTCGCGGCGATTTCCAGCAGGGCGTCGGTGGCCGAGTTGAAGCCACCGGTTTCTACGTCGACGACAACGGGCAGGTAGCCACGAAACCGTGCGGCCATCGGGTGACGGGAACCGCCGCCACCGCCTTGACCTTCCTGTTCATCGTCGAAATGGTCTTCACTCACGCGTGTTCCTCCAGCAGGCGCCAGCGCAGTTTTTCACCGGCGCGCAGCGGGATAACGGTCAGCTCGCCAAACGGCAGGCTGGTCGGGGCGGTCCATTCTTCGCGAACCAGGGTGATGCGATCGGTGTTGGCCGGCAGGCCATAGAAACGCGGGCCGTTGAGGCTGGCGAAGGCTTCGAGCTTGTCCAGCGCGTTGCGCTGTTCGAAGGCTTCGGCGTACATCTCGATCGCCGCATAAGCGGTGTAGCAGCCGGCGCAACCGCAGGCGGCTTCCTTGGCATGCTGGGCGTGGGGCGCCGAGTCGGTGCCGAGGAAGAACTTCTCGCTGCCGCTGGTGGCGGCGTCGAGCAGGGCTTCCTGGTGCGTGTTGCGCTTGAGGATCGGCAGGCAGTAGAAGTGTGGCCGAATCCCGCCCACCAGCATGTGGTTGCGGTTGTACAGCAGGTGATGCGCAGTGATGGTTGCGCCAACGTTGGCCGAGGCCGAGTTGACGAACTGCACGGCGTCTGCCGTGGTGATGTGTTCGAACACCACTTTGAGCGTCGGGAAACGCTCGACCACACGACGCATGTGCTCATCGATGAAGTTTTTTTCGCGGTCGAACACGTCGACATCGCCGCGGGTGACTTCACCGTGGATCAACAAAGGCATCCCGACTTCGGCCATAGCCTCGATCGCCGGGAAAATCTTGTCGATGCTGGTGACGCCAGAGTCCGAGTTGGTGGTCGCGCCGGCCGGGTACAGCTTGGCGGCGTGCACGAAACCGCTGGCCTTGGCCTCGCGAATTTCTTCAGGCTGGGTGCGATCGGTGAGGTACAGCACCATCAGCGGTTCGAACGGGCTGCCGGCCGGGCGGGCAGCGAGAATCCGCTGGCGATAGCCGTCGGCTTCAGCCACATTGCGGACCGGAGGGACCAGGTTAGGCATGATGATGGCGCGACCAAAGGTGCGCGCAACATCCGCAACGGTATTGGTCAACACGGCACCATCGCGAAGATGAATGTGCCAGTCGTCGGGACGCAGCAGGGTCAGGCGGTCGGACATGAGGGGATTCCAGGCGGGTCAAACTGAGGGGAATGCTACCGGAAAAGACTCTTGCAGGCACTCGCTATCAAGTTTTGCCGCAAGCTTCCGATATCCAACAGGTATGCCGTAAACATCTGTGTGTCGGTCTTTTTGTTGTCGAAGCCAGTGGAGCCTCCCGTGCGCCAGCGTTATTTAGCCTTGCTCAGTGTGTTTGCCAGCCTTCCTGCGATGGCGCTCACTTTCCAGACGCGTCTGGAGAGCATTGAGTGGACGGTCGAAGGAGACAAGTTCGAGTGCCGCCTGACTCAGCCGATCACCGATTTCGGTTCGGGACAATTCGTGCGTCGCGCGGGCGAGCAGGCGACGTTTCGTCTGAACGCTTATAACGCAATGATGGGCGGTGGCTCGGCTACCCTTTTGGCGGCCGCTGCACCGTGGCAACCGGGGCGTGGCGATATCAATCTTGGTTCCGTACGCATCGGCAGCGGCAATGTGTTGTTCAACAGTTCGCAAGTGCAGGCGGGGCGGTTGATCAGCGGCCTGATGGACGGGCGCAGTCCCGTGGTTCGACACTCCTCGGGCGATGGCCGGGTGTCGGAGGTGCGCCTGTTGCCGGTCAAGTTCAATAAGGCCTTTGCCGATTATCAGGGCTGTGTGGCCAAGCTGTTGCCGCAGAATTTTGATCAGGTGAAACAGTCCGAAGTCGGTTTCCCGGGTGGTGGTATTGATCTGGATGCGGCCGCGAAAGCCAAACTTCAGGTGATGATCGAGTTCATGAAGGCCGATCCGACGGTCAATCACATTGAACTCGATGGCCATTCGGACAACAGTGGCAATCGCCTGACCAACCGTGATCTGTCTCGACGTCGGGCGCTGGCGGTGATGGAGTTCTTCAAGGCCAACGGCATCCAGGAGTCGCAAATCACCATGCGTTTCCACGGCGAGCGTTACCCGCTGGCGCCGAATTCCAACAACGCCAACCGCTCGAAAAACCGTCGGGTAGCCGTACGCCTGGAGCGGGGCGCGCCCGCGGAACAAATGGCTCCTCAAGCCACGAAACCGGCAGCCTCCGCAACTTCCTGACTCATCGGTCATCGTCGCGCTCTCGACATATTCTGTCGCTTCGTCGTCATAAGCTGTCGCGCCACTGTAAATTATTCTGTATGAGCGGTAGACTTCCCGGCTTTCCGTAGAACCCCGTGGAGTGATGGCATGGCGGACGTAAACAAGGTCGTTCTGGCGTATTCCGGCGGCCTGGACACTTCGGTGATCCTCAAGTGGCTGCAGGATACTTATAACTGTGAAGTGGTGACCTTCACCGCTGACCTGGGTCAGGGCGAAGAGGTCGAGCCGGCACGCGCCAAGGCTCAGGCCATGGGCGTCAAAGAAATCTACATCGACGACCTGCGCGAAGAGTTCGTGCGCGATTTCGTGTTCCCGATGTTCCGCGCCAATACCGTTTACGAAGGCGAGTACCTGTTGGGTACTTCCATCGCTCGTCCGCTGATCGCCAAACGCCTGATCGAAATCGCCAACGAAACCGGCGCTGACGCCATTTCCCACGGCGCCACCGGCAAGGGTAACGACCAGGTTCGTTTCGAACTGGGCGCCTACGCCTTGAAACCGGGTGTGAAAGTGATCGCTCCGTGGCGCGAATGGGACCTGCTGTCCCGTGAGAAGCTGATGGACTACGCTGAAAAGCACGCGATCCCGATCGAGCGTCACGGCAAGAAAAAATCCCCGTACTCGATGGATGCCAACTTGTTGCACATCTCCTATGAAGGTGGCGTGCTGGAAGATACCTGGACCGAGCACGAAGAAGACATGTGGCGCTGGACAGTCTCCCCGGAGAAAGCTCCAGACAAAGCGCAGTACCTGGAACTGACCTACCGCAATGGCGACATCGTCGCGCTGGACGGCGTTGAAATGACCCCGGCCACCGTTTTGGCGACCCTGAACCGTATCGGTGGCGAACACGGTATCGGTCGTCTGGACATCGTCGAGAACCGTTACGTGGGCATGAAGTCCCGTGGCTGCTACGAAACCCCAGGCGGCACCATCATGCTGCGCGCCCACCGGGCGATCGAATCGATCACCCTGGACCGCGAAGTGGCTCACCTCAAGGACGAGCTGATGCCGAAATACGCCAGCCTGATCTACACCGGCTACTGGTGGAGTCCTGAGCGTCTGATGCTGCAACAGATGATCGATGCGTCCCAGGCTCACGTGAATGGCGTTGTGCGCCTGAAACTGTACAAGGGTAACGTGATTGTCACCGGTCGCAAGTCCGATGAGTCGTTGTTCGACGCCAACATTGCCACCTTCGAAGAAGATGGCGGCGCCTACAACCAGGCTGACGCAGCGGGCTTCATCAAGCTCAATGCGCTGCGCATGCGCATCGCCGCGAACAAAGGCCGCAAGCTGTTCTAAGGCCTTGAGCGGATAATGGATGGGTGGCCTTGTCATCGACGAGGCCACCGATTCGAATATGTTTTTTTGTCGACTGTTGTGTGTCAGTCAGTTGCACTGATCAATCACCGTCATCCCTCGTGAGCTCAAATTGTAGACAACGCAGAAAGTGGCGCTGCCGCGTTTCTTTGCCTGTTTTGAGTATTTGAGTGCGCATTCTTTAAGTAGTCTTTCTGATTCCGCGTCTGTGAGAAACAGAAGTACGTGGGCCTGTCTGTTCTGTAATTCCTGTGTCTTTTCCCACAATGTGCTGAATTCCATTTTTTTGCTGAACCAGCGGGCATCGATGATGTACAGGTCCTCCAGTGACTCGTGCAGGCGTATGTGATGCTTGACCGTGCGCGAATTTTGCACATCGACCTCTGTTGGTGGAGCTTGTGCACTACTCGGACTGGTGGGCCGGCGATCTTTTATGGCTCCTTCCCTTTTCGTCACACTGTCCAGGATTTTTACGAAGTCTTTTCCCTTTGCGAAGTCTGAAGGCGCGTACAGCGAACGATAGTTGAAGTTGAGCGTGGCGAAAAACAGAAGTAGCAAATAAAAAGGGAAAATCATCAGGAACCAGATGTAGATTTCCCGTTCTTTGTGATCCAGAAAGGGCAGTGAAACGGCTGCGGAAGTTTCAGATAGCGTCGCAAATATCGCGATCACAGTAATGGGGTTGGTGATTCTCTTTTGGTTTTTTATCATGTTGTCTACTCATTTTGTTTTGTCTTTTCTCGAATATTGAATAAAGGGTTGTGTTGGGTTTGTGGTTTTTTGTTTGAATATTGTTTTTAAATATACGTCGTTTGGGTGGTGTCGGTTTGTTTGTACGCTATTAATGATTGATCAGTTTTTGTTTTTCGCTGTAAGAGTATGTGGATACTTTGTGTGTGATATTTCTGTTATGAGTTCAAGCGTCGAAAATAACCGTTACTTTTAGCGGAGCTTTGGTGGTGAAGTTTGGTTGGATTGCTGCGGGTGAGTCCGATCTGAAGCTTTTTTAGTTGTAAATCGATACAGAGAACTTCCTGAAAAAGGTGCATGCGTCGTGCTGATACAGTTTTCGGTACGCCGAGTTCGAGGAGTTTTTGTAAGATTAATCCGCGATATTTGTAGGGAATGTCTCTCGGTGCGGGTGACCGGGGGGAGCGGCATGCCATGGGGGAAACGACTAGGCTATTGTGCGGGCTCTAAAAATTCGAACAGCGAAAATTGGACTTGCCCATGAATAAAGTGCTGATCGTGGATGATCACCCCGTCATTCGTCTTGCGGTGCGTATGCTGATGGAGCGTCATGGCTACGAAGTCATCGCAGAAACGGATAATGGCGTGGATGCATTGCAACTTGCCCGTGAACATATGCCGGATATTGTCATTCTGGATATAGGAATACCGAAACTGGATGGGCTGGAAGTAATTGCACGACTGTCCTCGGCAGCGATGCCCATGAAAGTTCTGATATTGACTTCCCAGGCGCCAGGGCATTTTTCCATGCGTTGCATGCAGTCGGGGGCCGCAGGCTACGTCTGCAAACAACAGGATTTAACGGAACTGCTCAGTGCCATAAAGGCGGTTTTGTCAGGCTACAGTTACTTTCCCAATCAAGCCTTGCATACCGTACGTGCCAGCCTGGGGAATGCGAGTGAAGCCGATATGGTGGATCGCCTGTCAGGGCGGGAGATGATGGTTCTGCAACAGTTGGCCAGGGGCAAGACCAATAAGGAAATTGCCGATGGGATGTTCCTCAGCAACAAAACCGTCAGTACTTACAAGACACGATTGCTATTGAAGTTGAATGCGCGGTCCCTGGTCGATCTGATCGAGTTGGCTCAGCGCAACGGATTAGTGTGAATTTGTCTGCACTGTCGATGCGCGATGAACGGGCATTTATCGCGGTTCGGCACAAAGAAAAAAGCCTCCGTTTCGGGAGGCTTTCAGTTGTCATAAATCAAAGTCGTAATCGGCCAATTGCTTTTGCAGTCGGCGCTCCTCCAGTAGGTTGTCGATGGTACGGCGTTTGCTCAGGTTGGTTTTTGCTACTTCTACCACAGGTTCGGCTTCAGCATCCTCAACGGCGATGAAGTCGTCCTCTACGTCCATTTGCTCTTTGCCAGTGCTCATTTAGTTACTCCAGGCTAAGGCTGCCTTTGGGGCTCCTTATATCGACAATCTCTCGGCGGGTAAAAAAGATTTTTTCAATCGACAAATCAATAAATCCAATAGTGGCTCAATCGTCCGAGGTCTTGTGCTTGTATTCGCACAAGTCTTCGATCCGGCAACTGCCGCAGCGCGGCTTGCGGGCCAGGCAAACGTAGCGTCCGTGAAGGATCAACCAGTGGTGGGAATCGAGCAGGTATTCCTTGGGCACGAACTTCATCAGTTTTTTCTCGACCTCGACCACATTCTTGCCAGGCGCAATGCCGGTGCGGTTACTGACCCGGAAAATGTGAGTGTCCACGGCCATGGTCAATTGGCGGAATGCGGTATTGAGCACCACGTTGGCGGTCTTGCGGCCCACGCCGGGCAGGGCTTCCAGTTCTTCACGAGTCTGTGGCACTTCACCGGCATGACGCTCCACCAGCAAGCGGCAGGTCTCGATCACGTTTTTCGCTTTGCTGTTGAACAGGCCGATGGTCTTGATGTATTCCGACAGCCCTTCGACGCCCAAGGCATGGATTGCGGCGGGTGTATTGGCGATTGGGAACAGTTTTGCCGTGGCCTTGTTGACGCCGACATCGGTCGATTGCGCCGAGAGAATCACCGCAATCAGCAGTTCAAACGGTGAGGAATAGGCCAGTTCGGTCTTCGGCTCCGGGTTGTCTTCATGCAGCCTGCGGAAAATTTCCAAACGTTTTGCAGCATTCATGGGCAGTGCGTTTCCTCGAAGACAGTCAGTTTGAAGGTGTCGGGTGGTGCCAGGCTTTCCATCCGGCAATCAGCAACCCCAGCAGAATGAAACCGCCAGGGGTCAGCGTGGCCAGACGCAAGCCACCGTCGGCGGTCAACATCCAGCCTTGCCATTGCGCTTGCGCCGCAACAACCAGCCACGGTAAATGATTGCCAAGTGTGCCGTAACCCACGAGTTCGCGGAGCAGGCCCAGGCCCATCATCAATCCGCCGAACAGGCCGCACAGGCACAGACGATCTCGCCAAGTGCTTTGAAAGAATCCGCTGTGTTCCAGCACAACGCATTGCAGGGCAATCAACGCTGCGTAGATCCCCACCTGTTGATGCCATTGCAACGACCAGACTTGTGCACCCAATTCGGCGCAACTGGTCAGCGTCGCGGCGAGCAATACGCTTGCCGGCAAGTGAGCCGCGGGAAGCAGTCGCGACCGCAAGGCGTTCATGCCCAGGCCAAAAACACTGATCACGACAATGAACATCAGCCACAGGCCCAGGGCGCTCACCAGCGATCCGGTGGCGCCGATGAGCGGCGCGAACATCAAAGAGTGCTGCAGTAGCGATGACTTACTCATGGGAAGCGCTCCCGAGCAGTTGTTGCCGATGATCATCGAAGTAGCGCAGTGCCTCGTGGGTGGCGTTGATCACTGCTCTTGAGGTGATGGTCGCTCCGGCAATCTGGTCGAACTGTCCCTGATCCTTTTTCAAGGCCCAGCCCTTGTCGTCAGGATCCGTTCTGGATTTGCCGGAAAGCGCTTGAAGCCAGGCGTTGGGCCAGTCAGCAATTCGCGCGCCGAGTCCCGGGGTTTCGGTTTGCTTTAGGGTTTTGACACCAAGCAGCCTGCCATTGAGGTCGATGGCGATCAGCAAGTCGATGGTGCCTGCGTAGCCCAGGGTCTGGCTGCGCAACAACACGGCGTAAGCCTGGCTGGCCTTGGTCGCCCGGTAGCCCGCTACCAGCGTGCTGTTGCCCAGCGCAGTGTTTTCGAGCGTGAGGGGTTGCTCCAGCGGCTGATTGTCGTAGCTGTCGGGCGGCAGCAGGTCCAGCAAGTTGCGACTGTCGATCAGGCGCTGCTCGGCCGCAATCCGTGGCGCGCTGTTGTGTTGCGCCAGATAGCTCAGGCCAATCCCGAGGATGGCCAGTAACGCCAGGATGACAACGCTCGACGCTCGGCTCATGGCGTAATCCGCGCCTGTCTGGCGGCGACGAATCGCTCTAGCGTCGGCACGCAGAGGTTCATCAACAGCACGGCAAAGGCTACCCCGTCGGGATAGCCGCCCCACGTACGAATCAGATAGGTCAGCAGCCCGACGCCAATGCCGAACAGCAGGCGCGCACCCGGGCTTTTGGCGCCCGAAACCGGCTCCGTAACGATAAAGAAGGCTCCGAGCATGCTGGCGCCAGTGAGCAAATGAAATAGCGGTGAGCCATGGGAGTCGGAGCCCGAACCGTTCCAGCACAACAGACTGATGATGAACAGGCTGGCAAGCATACCGACCGGCGCATGCCAGCTGAACACTCGTCGTTGCAGCAGAAATGCGCCGCCCGCGAGAAAGGCCAGGTTCACCCATTCCACGCCGTGGCCACCGAAGCGCCCAAATGCCGGATTCGCCGCGAACAGCTCATCCACGGTCAGGCTTTTGTTGATCCGCAGACTGTCCAGTGCGGTGGCCCGGACCCAAGCGTCCGGAGATTGGCCGAAACCGAATACATGCTGGATACCGCCGGACAGATCCATGCCATGGGACGCTGGCCAGTGGGTCATCTGTTGCGGAAATGCCACCATCACCAGGGCGAAACCGAGCATCGCCGGATTGAACGGATTGCTGCCGACGCCGCCATACAGATGCTTACCGAAAAGCATCGCCGAGACAGCGGCACTGACTGTCAGCCACCACGGACAATAGGGCGGCAAGGCCAAGGCCAGTAGCGTGGCGCTGACGAGAGCGCTACCGTCGAACAAGGCCGGCTTGAGCGCACGCTTGCGCAACCGCAGCACCGCCGCTTCAGCCGCCAGCGCACCAATGCCTGCCAGGATCAGGTTGATCAACACGCCCCAGCCGTAAAACCAGAACAACGCCAGCATGCCTGGCAGCGTCGCTAGCAGAACCAGTTTCATGGCCTGCTGCAGACGCTCGTCGACCGATTCAAGGGGCGGCATGGGCATCCACCTGGAGTTCGGCTTCGCGCAGCGCCTTTTCCAGGGCTTCGATCTGCTCGGCGGACGCTTCGCTGGTTTGGGCTTTCTTCAGCTCGGCGCGGCGCATGGCCAATTGAATCTTCGCCCGTTTCAGCTCTGCATCCTTCGCTGGCGCAGCAACGGGCGCCGGTGCTGGTGGCGCGGTGCTTTCCAGCTGCGCCAGGGCTTGTTCGGCGACTTCAAACTGTTGTTGCAGGACGATCAATTGTGACTGCTGTTCAAAGGTCGGCGGATGTCCGAACGCCTTGAGCGACTTGGTCAGTTGCGCACGGCTCATGGCCGCATCGATCTTGGCTTTTTTTAACGCTGCATCGGCATTGGCGACCTTCTGTGCGCGGACGCGTTCAAGGGCTGCCTGCACCGGATCGAGCTTCACTTCGTTCGGTTGGGTGGCGCGTTGTGCACGGGCCTCGCGCTCGGCGGTTTTTTGTTGTTCCTCGCGCCGCAAACGGGCGTTGCGTTGCTCGAAACGATCCCGTGCGTGATTGCGTTTGGCGGCGCGGGCGCGTTGCTCTTCAAGACTGAACGCCAGGCCACCGACAATCGGCAGCACCGTGTCCGTTGGCAGCGGATGCATCTCGATGCAATCCACCGGGCACGGCGCCACGCAGAGGTCACAACCGGTGCATTCGTCGATGATCACCGTGTGCATCAACTTGGCCGCACCGACGATAGCGTCTACCGGGCAGGCTTGAATGCATTTGGTGCAGCCGATGCACTCGGCCTCGCGGATGTAGGCGATCTGCGCCGGAGCCGAACCGCGGCTGACATCCAGTTCCAGTACCGGCACGCTCAGCAGTTCGGCCAAGGCGTTAATGGTTTCGTTGCCACCGGGTGGGCACTTGTTGATCGGCTCGCCGCTGGCGATGCCTTCGGCGTAGGGCTTGCATCCGGGATGGCCGCACTTGCCGCATTGGGTCTGCGGCAAAAGCGCGTCGATGCGTTGAATCAGACTCATGTTTTGATCAGTCCGCTGAATCCGAGAAAGGCCACTGCGATCAATCCGACGCTGATCAGATCGATCGGCAAGCCACGAAAGGGCAGGGGAACATCGTTATCAAGTGTGCGTTGGCGCAGGTCGTTGAACAGGCTCAGTACCAGCCAGAAACCCAGCCCGGCACCGAGGCTCAGGGCGGCGGCGTGAAAGACACCTCGGTTATCCTGGACGTTGAGCAGCGCCACCCCTAGCACGCCCGCGTTGCCCAACAGCAGCGGCCAAAGGCCTTCGAAGGACATCGTCGAAAAAGCCTTTGAAAGAACCTTCAACAGTGGGCCGATCAGCAAAACGCTCAGCGGCAGAAATACAAACAGACGCAGGGCTGTCAGATCCAGCGGCACCAGCAGCCAGTGATAGAGCGCGTAGCCGAACGTGCCGGTGATCAGCATCAAGCACGTGGTCGCGATACCCAGCGCATGGACCTGCCGCCGCTCGCTGGCCAACAGCGGATCGACGCCCAGCGGCCAGTGCAACACGAGGTTGTTGATCAAGGCTGTGCTGATGAGCGTAAGCAGTGCTTCGGTCATGATCGTCCCTATCCGATGCTGGATAACTCCTGCAAGAAGCCAGACCTGATAGACAGTATGGGCCAGACATGAAAATCCCACAGTCGCACCAGGCACGACTGTGGGATCGGTTTGCCGCAGAAACTTACTTGATGCGCTGGCCAGGCTTGGCGCCGCTGTCAGGGCTCAACAGGTAGATTTCTTCACCGCCAGGGCCAGCCGCCATCACCATGCCTTCGGAGATGCCGAACTTCATTTTCCGTGGCTTGAGGTTGGCGATCATCATGGTCAGGCGGCCATCGAGCTTGGACGGGTCCGGGTAAGCGCTCTTGATGCCGGAGAACACGTTGCGCGTCTCGTCGCCGATGTCCAGGGTCAGGCGCAACAGCTTGTCGGCGCCTTCCACGTGCTCAGCCTTGACGATCAGCGCGACGCGCAAATCGACTGCCGCGAAGGTGTCGAACTCGATTTCCGGCGACAGCGGGTCCTTGGCCAGTTCGCCATTGCCGGCCGGGGCAGCTTCGCCTGTATCGGTCTGGCTGGCGGTCAGGTCTTCTTTCGAAGCGTCGGTCATGGCTTGCACCTTGACCGGGTCGATCCGGGTCATCAACGGCTTGAACTCGTTCAGCTGATGGTTGCTGAGCAAGGTCGCGTGGTCGTTCCAGGTCAGTGGCGCGACGTTGAGGAACGCCTCGGCATCGGCGGCCAGCAGCGGCAGCACAGGCTTGAGGAAGATCACCAACTGGCGGAACAGATTGACGCCGGTGGCGCAGATGGCCTGGACTTCATCCTGCTTGCCTTCCTGTTTGTTCAGCGACCACGGTGCCTTGTCGGCGATCCAGGCGTTGGCGCGGTCGGCCAGGCCCATGATCTCGCGCATGGCGCGGGCAAAGTCGCGGGCTTCATAGGCGTCGGCGATGCTTGGCGCGGCGGCCAGGAATGCGTCGGTCAGTTCCGGTGCGGCGTTGGTGTCGACCATCACGCCGGCATTGCCTTTGTTGATGAACCCGGCGCAACGGCTGGCGATGTTGACGACTTTGCCCACCAGGTCGGAGTTGACCTTCTGCACAAAGTCTTCGAGGTTCAGGTCGAGGTCATCGACGCCACGGCCCAGCTTGGCCGCGTAGTAGTACCGCAGGTATTCCGGCGACAGGTGATCCAGGTAAGTCCGGGCCTTGATGAAGGTGCCACGGGACTTGGACATTTTCTGACCATTGACGGTCAGGTAGCCGTGTACGTTGATGCCGGTCGGCTTGCGGTAGCCTGCGCCTTCGAGCATGGCTGGCCAGAACAGGGCGTGGAAATTGACGATGTCCTTGCCGATGAAGTGGTACAGCTCGGCGGAGGAATCCTTGCCCCAGAACGCGTCGAAATCCAGCTCCGGCGTGCGGTTGCAGAGGTTCTTGAAGCTGGCCATGTAGCCGATCGGCGCATCCAGCCACACGTAGAAGTACTTGCCCGGCTCGTCAGGGATTTCGAAACCGAAATATGGCGCATCGCGGGAGATGTCCCACTGTTGCAGCCCGGCGTCCAGCCACTCGGCGATCTTGTTGGCCACGGCGTCTTGCAACGTGCCGCTGCGGGTCCAGGTTTGCAGCATTTCCTGGAAGTCCGGCAACTTGAAGAAGAAGTGCTGGGAATCCTTGAGCACCGGGGTGGCGCCGGAGATTGCCGACTTCGGATCTTTCAGGTCGGTCGGCGCGTAAGTCGCACCGCATTTTTCGCAGTTGTCGCCGTACTGGTCTTCAGTGCCGCATTTCGGGCAGGTGCCCTTGATGAAGCGGTCGGCCAGGAACATTTTCTTTTCCGGGTCGAAGTATTGCGTGATCGAGCGCGTGGCAATGTGCCCGGCGTCACGCAGCTTCAGGTAGATCTGGCTCGACAGCTCACGGTTTTCTTCGGCGTGAGTGGAGTGGAAGTTGTCGAAGTCCACCAGGAACTCGGCAAAGTCGGCGCTGTGTTCAGCCTGGACGTTGGCGATCAGTTGTTCCGGGGTAATGCCTTCCTTTTCCGCGCGCAGCATGATCGCCGAACCGTGGGCGTCGTCGGCGCAGACGTAAATGCATTGGTTGCCGCGGTGCTTCTGGAAGCGCACCCACATATCGGTCTGGATGTATTCCAGCATATGGCCAAGGTGAATCGAACCATTGGCGTAGGGCAGGGCGCTGGTGACGAGGATCTTGCGTGGCTCGGACATGGGGCTCGGCTACTTGATGAAACGGAGGTCGGCCACTATAAAGCGCCGGCGCATATTTTTCACCCTGTGAGCCTGTTTCCGGATGCGGAGACCGTAATAATTGTGGCGAGGGAGCTTGCTCCCGCTGGGTGGCGAAGCCGCCCTATAGCGGACTAGCCGGTTTTGTCAGAGACACCGCGTCAATTTGATTGCGGCTGCTGCGCACCCGAGCGGGAGCAAGCTCCCTCGCCACAAATTGTGTTTGGGGACAAATCCACTCACAACAAATGAGTCTGCGGGGTACGATACTCTCCATCTTTTCCAGTCCCGTTTTCGGAGTTGCCCATGAGCGCCGTCAATCGCGCAGCGGTGGAAGCCGTCCTTCGCCAATACACCGACCCTTACCTGAACCAGGACCCGGTCAGCGCCGGGTGCGTGCGCAACATCGAGATTCAGGGCGACCGCGTCAGCGTCCAGCTCGAATTGGGTTACGCCGCCGGTCTGTTCAAGAGCGGCTGGGCGCAGATGCTGCAAATGGCCATCGAAGGTCTCGACGGCGTAGCGTCGGCCCGCGTTGATATCACCAGCGTGATTGCGGCACACAAGGCCCAGGCGCAGATTCCTGGCCTGGCCAACGTCAAGAACGTGGTGGCGGTGGCTTCCGGCAAGGGCGGTGTGGGCAAATCCACCACCGCCGCCAATCTGGCCCTGGCCCTGGCCCGCGAAGGTGCCAAGGTCGGGATTCTCGACGCAGACATTTACGGTCCGAGCCAGGGCATCATGTTCGGCATCCCGGAGCGCACCCGTCCTGAAGTGAAGGACCAGAAGTGGTTCGTACCGCTCAAATCCCATGGCGTCGAAGTGATGTCCATGGCGTTCCTGACTGACGACAACACACCGATGGTCTGGCGCGGGCCGATGGTTTCCGGCGCCTTGCTGCAACTGGTGACTCAAACCGCGTGGGGCGACCTGGATTATCTGGTCATCGATATGCCGCCAGGCACCGGTGACATTCAGCTGACCCTGGCGCAGAAAGTCCCGGTGGCCGGTGCAGTGATCGTCACCACACCACAAGACCTGGCGTTGCTCGACGCGCGCAAAGGCGTGGAGATGTTCCGCAAGGTCAACATTCCGGTGCTGGGCGTGGTGGAAAACATGGCCGTGCACATCTGCTCGAACTGTGGGCATGCCGAACATCTGTTCGGTGAGGGCGGCGGGGTGAAACTGGCCAACCAATATGGCGTCGAGCTGCTGGCCTCGTTGCCGTTGGCAATGGCCATCCGTGAGCAGGCGGATGGCGGCAAGCCGACGGTAATCGCCGAGCCGGACAGCCCGATCGCGCTGGTTTACCAGGAACTGGCCCGTCATGTCGGCGCGCGGATTGTGTTGCAGGAAGCGTTGACGCCGGCGATGCCGAATATCAGCGTCAGCGACGATTAAATAAACTGAAATACGAATCCCTGCAGGAGCGAGCAGGCTCGCTCCTGCAGTTTTTCTTTATCGCGTCTTAGATCCGCAACCCGCCATCCATCTCCAGAATCCGACCGGTGTAGTAGTCGTTCTCGAAGATGTACGCCGCTGAATGGGCGATTTCCTCTGGCTTACCCATGCGCTTGAGCGGAATCCCCGCCGTCATCTTCTCCAGCGCTTCAGGCTTCATGCCCAACGTCATTTCGGTTTCGATGAAGCCCGGTGCAATACCGGCCACGCGAATGCCGTAGCGCGCCAGTTCTTTGGCCCAGGTCACGGTCGCCGCGG
Organism: Pseudomonas sp. NFX224; assembly: GCF_048565165.1. Taxonomy (NCBI): domain Bacteria; kingdom Pseudomonadati; phylum Pseudomonadota; class Gammaproteobacteria; order Pseudomonadales; family Pseudomonadaceae; genus Pseudomonas; species Pseudomonas sp. NFX224. The sequence goes on from NZ_CP183416.1 coordinate 4,225,861, forward strand.
CGACACCGGCCTTGGCGGCGGAGTAGTTGGTCTGACCGACGTTGCCAGCGCGGGAAATCGACGAGATATTGATGATCGCGCCGTTGTTGTTCAGCTCGACCATTTTCGCCGCGACTTCACGGGTGCACAGGAACACGCCGGTCAGGTTGACGTCGATCACCGCTTGCCACTGTGCCAGGCTCATTTTGGTCATTTCGCCGTCCTTGACCTTGAGCAGCAGGCCGTCACGCAGGATCCCGGCGTTGTTGATCAGACCGTGGATCGCGCCGAAATCTTCTGCAACCTGAGCGACCATGTGCGTTACTTGCTCTTCATTGGCCACGTTGCACAGATAAGCGCGAGCTTCGACACCTTTAGCCTTGCAGGCTGCCACCGCGTCGTCGAGTTTTTCCTGGTTGAGGTCGACCAGCGCGAGCTTCGCGCCTCTACCCGCGAAATACTCGGCCATGGAGCGGCCTAAACCCTGGCAACCGCCAGTGATAATGATTACTTTGTCAGTGAGTTGCATTCGCGTGCCCCGGTAACAGGTCTGAGTGGTGTCCTTTAGAGAGCCTCTCGATCTGCGCCTGACCTGGCTTGGCTGCACATGAGAACTGCCCCGATGGCATGCTGGAACTTTCCACCAGCAGCCCGTCCGTTTTTATGACGGATTCTATATAAGGAGTCATAAATTGAGCGTTGAAGCGGCTAAGCATGCACGAGAATTGCTTCTCAAGGAATACCGTGGAGTGCTCTCGACGCACTCCAAATCGATGCCCGGTTTCCCGTTCGGCTCCGTGGTTCCGTACTGTCTGGACGAGCAGGGCCGGCCGCTGATCCTGATCAGCCGCATCGCCCAGCACACCCATAATCTGCAAAAAGACCCGAAATGCTCGTTGTTCGTCGGTGAGCGTGGTGCTGAGGACGTGCAAGCCGTCGGTCGCCTGACCTACCTGGCCGAAGCGCAGCAACTCGAAGGCGAGGAAACAATCACCGCGGCCGCAGAACGTTATTACCGCTATTTCCCGGAGTCGCAGGGCTATCACAATGCTCATGATTTCGATTTTTGGGTGCTGACGCCTGTGCGCCACCGTTACATTGGTGGTTTCGGTGCGATTCACTGGGTCAACGAACTGACGCTGGCCAATCCCTTTGCCGGTAAGGCTGAGATCAGCATGGTCGAGCACATGAACGCCGATCACTCCAAAGCCATTGCCCATTACGTGGACCTGGCCGGTTTGCCGAAAACTTCGCCGGCGCAGATGGTCGGTATCGACACCGAAGGCATGCACCTGCGCATCGGCCAAAGCCTGTACTGGCTGCCGTTTCAAGCGCCGTGTAATACGCCGACACAAGTTCGCGAAGCCTTGGTTTTCCTGGCTCACGCTGAACATTGGCCGAAAAATGAAGTGGCCGACGCTTGAATTCACGAATCGGCGACGTCATCTAAGGTGAACTGGCAAGGCATTCTTGCGTTGAGGAACCATTTGATGCGCCCTTTTTTGTTGCTCTTTCTGCTGTTCCCGGTGTTGGAGCTGTTCGTATTCGTCAAGGTGGCAGGGGCGATCGGGTTTTTCCCGGCCCTGCTGCTGATCATTCTCGGCTCGATGTTCGGCGTGTTCGTGCTGCGCGTCGCCGGCCTGGCCACCGCGCTGCGTGCCCGTGAAAGCCTGAACCGCGGCGAGTTGCCGGCCCAGACTATGCTCGAAGGCCTGATGCTGGCGTTGGCCGGTGGCCTGTTGATCCTGCCGGGTTTTGTCAGCGACGTGATCGGCCTGATCATGCTGCTACCGATCAGCCGTCGGTTGCTGGCCAATAAAATGCGTCAGCGCGCCGAAGAGCAAGCCATGCGCCAACGGGCGTTTGCCGATGACCTGCAGGCCCGTGGCGGCCCGGCACCGCGCGAGCCACTGGGCCGCGAGCCCAACGTGATTGAAGGCGAGTTCGAACACCGCGATACCAAGTAATACCCCTATCGACACGGCACCTTCGGGTGCCGTGTTCGTTTGCGGCGCATCGACATGAAAAAAATTCGATGCCCGCCCTTGTAATAAGCTTGTGCGCCCTTATGTAACGGTCACCGCAAGGTTTCTGGCGATCACGCCAGACAGACTTCCGCGGTTCGCTTGCCGAACCGCACCCGGCACCGCCGGACTTTGTTAAACCCGCCGGGACTACACCGGCCGATGAAAACCACAATTAGGAGAGATCGACAATGAAGCTTCGTCCTCTGCATGACCGCGTCGTTATCCGTCGCAGCGAAGAAGAAAAGAAAACCGCTGGCGGTATCGTCCTGCCAGGTTCGGCTGCTGAAAAAGCCAACAGCGGCGAAATCATCGCAGTCGGCACCGGCCGCGTACTGGACAACGGTGAAGTGCGTGCACTGTCCGTGAAAGTGGGCGACAAGGTTGTGTTCGGTCCTTACTCCGGCAGCAACACAGTGAAAGTCGACGGCGAAGACCTGCTGGTAATGAGCGAGAACGAAATCCTCGCTGTTGTCGAAGGCTGATTACCCGCTCACTTTCCCGTTACTACAAAGTATTTAAGGAATATCGATCATGGCTGCTAAAGAAGTTCTGTTTGGCGATTCCGCCCGCAAGAAAATGCTCAAAGGCGTTAACGTCCTGGCTGACGCGGTAAAAGCGACCCTGGGCCCGAAAGGCCGTAACGTGATCATCGAGAAGAGCTTTGGCGCTCCGACCATCACCAAGGACGGCGTTTCCGTAGCCAAAGAAATCGAACTGGAAGACCGTTTCGAAAACATGGGCGCGCAGCTGGTCAAAGACGTTGCCTCCCGTGCCAACGATGACGCAGGCGACGGTACTACCACCGCTACCGTTCTGGCTCAGTCGATCGTCAACGAAGGCCTGAAAGCCGTCGCTGCCGGCATGAACCCGATGGACCTGAAGCGCGGTATCGACAAAGCGACCATCGCCATCGTTAAAGAGCTGAAAGCCCTGTCCAAGCCATGCGCTGACACCAAGGCTATCGCTCAGGTAGGCACCATCTCCGCCAACTCCGACAACTCCATCGGCGACATCATTGCCGAAGCCATGGAAAAAGTCGGTAAAGAAGGCGTGATCACCGTTGAAGAAGGCTCGGGCCTGGAAAACGAACTGTCGGTTGTTGAAGGCATGCAGTTCGACCGTGGCTACCTGTCCCCGTACTTTGTCAACAAGCCAGAGACCATGGTCGCTGAGCTGGACGGCCCGCTGATCCTGCTGGTCGACAAAAAGATCTCGAACATCCGCGAAATGCTGCCAGTGCTGGAAGCCGTTGCCAAAGCCGGCCGTCCGCTGCTGATCGTTGCCGAAGACGTTGAAGGCGAAGCCCTGGCGACTCTGGTTGTGAACAACATGCGCGGTATCGTTAAAGTCGCAGCCGTCAAGGCTCCAGGCTTCGGCGACCGTCGCAAGGCCATGCTGCAGGACATCGCTGTTCTGACCGGCGGTACCGTTATCTCCGAAGAGATCGGTCTGAGCCTGGAAAGCACCACTCTGGAGCACCTGGGTAACGCCAAGCGCGTAACCCTGTCCAAGGAAAACACCATCATCGTTGACGGTGCTGGCGTTGAAGGCGACATCCAGGCTCGTATCGCTCAGATCCGTGCCCAGGTTGCCGAAACTTCCTCGGACTACGACCGTGAAAAACTGCAAGAGCGTCTGGCCAAGCTGTCTGGCGGCGTTGCAGTGATCAAGGTTGGCGCTGGCTCCGAAGTAGAAATGAAAGAGAAGAAAGCCCGCGTTGAAGACGCCCTGCACGCTACCCGTGCAGCCGTTGAAGAAGGCGTGGTACCTGGCGGTGGCGTTGCACTGATCCGTGCTCTGCAAACCCTGAACGATCTGAAAGGCGACAACGCCGATCAGGACGTGGGTATCGCTGTTCTGCGTCGTGCCGTTGAAGCACCGCTGCGTCAGATCGCTGCCAACAGCGGTGACGAGCCAAGCGTTGTGGTCAACGAAGTCAAGAACGGCAAAGGTAACTTCGGTTACAACGCTGCGACTGGCGAATACGGCGACATGATCGAAATGGGTATCCTGGACCCAACCAAGGTCACCCGTTCCGCTCTGCAAGCTGCATCGTCGATCGGCGGTTTGATCCTGACCACCGAAGCCGCTGTTGCTGATGCACCGAAGAAAGACGGCGGTGCTGGCGGCGGTATGCCAGACATGGGCGGTATGGGCGGCATGGGCGGCATGATGTAAGCCAGCCTTACCCCTGTACTAAAAAACCCCGCCTGCTTTCGCAGGCGGGGTTTTTTATTGGTGCGCCAGGCATGGCGCGTTGCGCGAAGCGCAACCAGCTTGGCTGTGGTGGTCATGCTGGTGACTTGGAGGTGAAAGTCCTCTACACACCCGGCAAGGGGAAGTGTTAGCCAGAGGCAAGGGTGTCGCGGGCGACTGCGAATCTGAAGGAAGCCCGAGGCAAAATGCTGGCCTGACGAACAGGAAGCGGATTAGGCGGTGCAGCGGGGTAAGGTAGCCAAAATTGCCAAAGCCCAATACTTGCACGGAACGCTGTGACGTAGATCCGACAGGCATAAGCAGGAAGGTCGCGCGAATTACCCTGGGAGATCTGTATAGCCTGCCATGTGCTACCGGCGTCGCGAGATGACGGGATGGGCGACAGAAGTCAGCAGAGGCCGTAGTAGTTGCTCGACACCGGAGTAACGAAGGGCTGAACCTGCCATGAGTGGATAGTCGGGTGTGATCTCTGTTGGAGCGTAAAGCAGAAACACCGCATAGCGGGGGTCGAGACCATCAGGAGGTAGGAGCCGGAAGCTCCGAGGGCCGGTCTGGGCGCTTAGATACCACAGGCGACACGTCAACGGAACCAAGCTCGCTGACGTTGTATGTCAGTAGGCAGGAACCGCCGTATACGGAACCGTATGTACGGTGGTGTGAGAGGACGGCGGGGGCAACCCCGCCTCCTACTCGATCCTCCACTTTGAGGATCACATCAATCCCCGTAGGAGCGAGCCTGCTCGCGATAGTGTCGGCTCAGGCGCTGACCGGTTCTGCATTGGCCTCGGATTGAGCCTTCACAGCCGGTCGGTAAAGAATCCAGTAATACGATCCCAGACAAATCAGCCAGCAGAACACCGCCGTCCACACGTTGTGCGAGAAGAAGTGCGCACCCTGCATCATCCGCCCAATGGAAAATACCGTGCCCAGGGTGAAGGCAAAAACAAACGCCGCCCGTGCCAGTCGAGGGCGACGGTCACGCAACACAAAGAACAGCGCAAACAGCGTGAACCCGGTTGCCGCATGTCCGCCCGGCCAGCAGCGGCCCGGTTTTTCCGTGGCCGGTCGAGGGCTCAGCAATTTACTGTAAGTCTCGTGACCGCCGAACTGTTCAAGGCTCCATGGGCATTGCACCGCCGTCACCGCTTTCATCGGCGTGACAAAGGACGTCGCCAATCCCAGCGACAGCACCAGGCAGCCCAACTCCCGTTTGAACGGCTTGAGCCTTGTCATGAAAAACGAGCCGGCAAAGCCAAGGATCGCAAGTACCGAGAAAGCGATGACCACTTGTTTGGCGCGATCATGCAGGACCGTTTCCAAAAAATAACTGTGCCGACCGATGAAATCCCCGGCGACCGGGTCGTAGAACAGTTTGGCCAGATCCATGTCCAGAGACGTCAGTTCGAGCAGCACCAGAATGATCGCCGCAACGGCGGGAACGCCAAGGCAAACCCAGAAGTTGAGCGGGCGAGAAGCGGGGCGGGCAAGGGTCGAAGCCATGCGGGTTCCTTGGTTGGGAAAGTGTTCTGAAATGCGCAGCCGCGCAGAGTTTGAACCCGATCCTGTCGTCAACGTGTGAATCGATAGTGAAAAAGTCGTTAACCCTGCAAACGTTTGATTTCAGCCATTCCAGCCGCACGCAATCCTAGCCCTGAGCCACACTTGGCCTTAAGCTGCGCGGGCCAAGACGGCTGTTACTGTGTACGGAGAAGATGCCCATGCGAATTTTATTGGTTGAAGACAACCGCGATATCCTCGCCAATCTGGCCGATTACCTGGGGCTCAAAGGCTATACCGTGGATTGCGCACAGGACGGTTTGTCGGGCCTGCACTTGGCGGCCACCGAGCACTACGATTTGATCGTGCTCGACATCATGCTGCCCGGCATCGACGGCTACACACTGTGCAAACGTCTGCGCGAAGATGCCCGCCGTGACACGCCGGTGATCATGCTCACCGCGCGCGATCAACTGGACGACCGTTTGCAGGGCTTCAAGTCCGGCGCCGACGACTACTTGATCAAGCCATTTGCACTGTCTGAGCTGGCGGCGCGGATCGAAGCGGTCATGCGCCGTGCCCAGGGTGGCGGACGTCGCACCTTGCAAGTCGGCGACCTGAACTACGATTTGGACACGCTGGAAGTCACTCGCGAAGGCCGGTTGCTCAAACTCAACCCGGTGGGATTGAAGCTGCTGGCGGTGCTGATGCAAAAAAGCCCTCACGTACTGCGTCGGGAAATTCTCGAAGAAGCGTTGTGGGGCGATGACTGTCCGGACAGCGACAGCCTGCGCAGCCACGTCCACCAGTTGCGTCAGGTGATCGACAAACCGTTCGCCAAACCGTTACTGCATACCGTGCACGGTGTGGGTTATCGCTTGGCAGAGGGCCGCGATGGAGTTTAAGCAGAGCCTTGCCCAACGGATCATCATTGCCTTTGCGCTGATGAGCGCACTGGTGGCGGGCGCCTTTGCCATGGGCATCGTCGCCACTGTGCACCTGGTGGAAGAAAAACTGATCTCGGCAGGCCTGGGCGGCGACTTGCAACGGCTGTTGCTGATGGACAACGTCTCGGACTGGAGCCATCGCCCGGAACCGGACCAGTTGTTCTATTTCAGCGGTGGGCCGGGAGATTTCGAGCTGCCCAAGGATTTGCGCCATCTGGACTCGGGGTTTCACGAAGTCTTCCGCGAGCAGCTGTCGTACCACGCGATGGTCGAGATCGTCGATGGTCGGCGCTATGTATTGCTGCAAGACCAGAGCGATTTCGAAGAGCGTGAACGGGTGCTGTTTGCTGTCGTTCTCGTAGGCTTCGTACTGAGCCTGGCACTGGCGGTTTTCCTCGGCTGGGTATTGGCGCGCAAGGTAATGGCCCCGGTTGTGCGGCTGGCCCGGCAAGTCCGTCATCGCGATCAGTTGTTGGGCTTGGCGCCGCCTCTGGCGCCGGACTATGCCGCTGATGAAGTGGGTGAGCTGGCAGTGGCCTTCGATGCTACCCTCGGGCGCCTGCGCCAGGCATTGACCCGGGAGCGATTGTTCACCAGCGATGTCAGCCATGAACTGCGCACGCCGTTGATGGTGCTGGCCAGTTCCTGCGAGTTGCTGCTGGAAAATCCGGGCATCGACCAACGTGGTCGTGCTCAGGTCGAACGAATCGCCCGTGCCAGCGAAGAAATGCGCGAGCTGGTGCAAACGTTCCTGATGCTGGCCCGCGCTCAACGTGAAGATGCCGGTATGTCACCGCAGCAAACGCTCAGCGGCGTGGCCGACGGCTTGATCGGTCAGTGGCGCGCGCCCATCGAGACCAAAGGCCTGACCCTGCTTTTTGAGCCGGGCCAACCACAGAACATTCGCTACAACGCCACTTTCCTCAATGCAGTGATGGGGAACCTGCTGCGTAACGCACTGCATTACACCGAACGCGGATTTATCCGACTGACCCTGACTGCCACCGGGTTCCTGGTCGAGGACAGCGGCGTGGGCATTCCCGAAGAGAAACGCGAGGCGATGTTCGAGCCTTTTGTGCGAGGCAATGAAAAGCGTGGAGAAGGCCTGGGATTGGGGCTGTCACTGGTGCAACGGATCTGTGAAAACCAGGGCTGGAGCGTCAGACTGACGAACATGGAACCCCATGGCTGTCGTTTTGAGGTGCAATTGCAGGCCTCTTAGCTGAATTTTCCCGGTCAGGCCTATGTTGTTTTTGTAAAGCCTGGAAACACTTCATGGTTGTACATGACAAATTTTTCACAATTGGATGACTTGGCACTGACATTGCGTTGCCTAAGGTGGATGCCATCAGAAGTACTAGGAGACCTTGGTGATGGCCGGTCCGATCAAGCTGGATTTTTCCGAAAAATACGACGATAAACACGCGCAACGCTACCTGCGTAAACACCAGGATGGTCTTGGCCGTCGACTGTCCCATTGGCGCGATGAACAGCTGGCACGCAAAGCGCTGACGCTGGTTGGCGAGCCGGGTCTGGTCCTCGATTTGCCCTGCGGCGCGGGACGATTCTGGCCGTTGCTGGCAGAAAAACCCAACCGGGTGATCATCGGCGCCGACAACTCCGAGTCCATGATCAAGATTGCTATAGAGGCACAACCCGCCGAAGTGGTTAAACGGGTACAACCCTTGCACACTTCTGCATTCGACATCGCCTTGCCTGATAACGCCGTCGATAGCATTTTCTGCATGCGTTTGCTCCATCACATCGGTGAAGCCGAGCATCGACTGGCTATTTTGCGCGAATTCGAGCGCGTCACCCGTGACAGTGTTGTCCTTTCCCTGTGGGTAGACGGCAATTTCAAAGCCTGGAAACGCAAGCGCGCGGAGAGAACCCGTGGGCAGGAAGGTTACCAAAATCGTTTTGTGTTACCGGCTGCTACGGTAGAAAAGGAATTTGAACAGGCGGGTTTCAGAATTCAGGAACGTCTGGACTTTTTGCCGCTCTATGCCATGTGGCGAGTTTACGTATTACGCAAGAGGTAACAGGATGGTAGAGCAGTGTGCAGCAGATTCGAACGTTGTTCCGCAGGACCGCTTCGACTATTTCTGGAATCAGCACGGTGAATGGGTAGAAGAGCCCAACGTCCGTCGCGGAGGAGAAAGTGGCGTGCAGCGCGTCGTGGGTAGCGATGGTCAGTTGCTCTACGCGAAGCGACAAACCGGCCATATCCACCGTAGCTTGCTGCACCCCTTCGGTCGGCCGACGGTGTTGCGCGAACGTGATGCGCTCACTGGTGTGAGTGCGCTTGGCGTGCGCGTTCCGGAAATCGTTTTTTGCGGGGCACAGCGCGATCCGGTACACAAATGGCGCGCATTGCTGGTGACCAAGTCACTGGATGGCTTCGAAGAAATCGAACACTGGTACGCCGGTGGCGGCCGCGAGCGTCACGGTGAGGCGGTGCACGATCGAGTTCTGAAGGAGTTGGCGGAAAACCTGGCGCGCATGCACAAGGGCCGCTGGCAGCACAGTTGCATCTACATCAAGCACGTATTCGTGCGTGTGACCGGTGAAGGCGAAGCTGCCACAGCCGAGGTTGCCTTGATTGATCTGGAGAAGTGTCGGCAGCGTCTGACCGCCCATCAGGCGGCAGCCCATGATATGAAGCAACTGCGCCGCCACTCGTCGTTCAGCCCTACGGATTGGGAGAAACTCGTCTATCTTTATAAGACGGCGTTTGGCAGCGCTATCAAAGGTTTATAGCAATGAAACTCGAAGTTGCGCGAGGTTTGTTTCTGGTAGGAGCCTTGGCAGTTGCTTCACTCGCGGTGGCTGCCTGGGAGCAGCCACGCACGCAAGTTCTCAGTTCAACGAACGGCGAATATTGTCCTTTGCCACGGGTTGCCAAAACAACCGTGGCGACTCAACCCGATCATGATTTGTTGCTGTTCATGTTCGGACTGTCTCAAGGAATGAGGCCGCAAAGTTGAACAGAATGAAGCCCAAGTAAAAGGCCTCGCTGATGCGAGGCCTTTTTTGTTGCGCGTATTTGAAGTTTGCACGCATCAATGTAGGAGCGAGCAAGCTCGCTCCTACAGGGTTACGCGGGTTTATCAGGCTTCGCCAGCACCGTATACACGCACGGCAACACAAACAAAGTGAACAACGTGCCGATCGACATGCCCGTCGCAATCACCGTACCGATATCAAACCGACTGACTGCCCCGGCCCCCGTCGCGATGATCAACGGCACCATGCCGAACACCATCGCGGCGGTCGTCATCAGCACCGGGCGCAGGCGAATGGCCGCGGCTTCTTCCACGGCTTCGCGCGCTGTCAGGCCCTTGTCCTTGCGCAACTGGTTGGCGAACTCGACGATCAGGATGCCGTGTTTGCTGATCAGCCCGATCAGCGTCACCAACCCGACCTGGGTATAGATGTTCATGCTCGACCAGCCGACAAACAGCGGTATCAATGCGCCACAGATCGACAATGGCACCGTCACCAGAATCACCAGCGGATCGCGGAAGCTTTCGAACTGGGCGGCCAGTACCAGGAAAATGATCGCTAATGCCAAGGCAAAGGTGACCCACAGCGCACTGCCTTCCTGGACGTATTGCCGTGACGCACCGGCGTAGTCGATTGCAAAGCCCACCGGTGCTTCTTCCCGGGCGATCTGGCGCACGGTATCGATGGCCTCTCCCATGCTGACCAGCGGCACCCCGGAAAGGATCGCCGAGTTCAGTTGCTGAAACTGGTTCAGTTGCCTTGGCCGCGCCCGATCGGTCACCGTAATCAGGGTCGACAGGGCCAGTAACTCACCCTGGGTGTTCTTCACGTAATAATTGTTCAGCCAGTCCGGGTTATCCCGGAAAGGGCGTTCAACCTGGGCAATGACCTTGTAACTGCGGCCTTCGATGGTGAAACGGTTGATCTCCGCCTCACCCAACAAAGTCGCCAGCGTTCCGCCCAGGTCCTGCATCGAAACGCCCATCTGCGCGGCTTTGGCGCGATCGATGTCCACCACCACCTCAGGTTTGTCGAAAGCCAGGTCGACATCGACGAAAGCGAACTGACCGGATTCCATCGCGCGCTTCTTCACCCGGTCCATCACTTGCAGCAGCAACTCGTAATCGTTGGCGGTATTGATGACGAACTGGAAGGGCAGCCCCTCACCGGTACCCGGCAACGAAGGCAGGTTGAAGCCGAAAATCTGCAGCCCCGGAATACTTTCAAGCTTGGCCTGAACATCGGGCAGGATCTGCATCTGAGTTCGACTGCGCTCGTTCCACGGTTTGAGCAGGAAACCGCCGATCCCCGATTGCACGCCATTGAAACCGTTGATCTGGAACGAGGAGTAATATTCGGGAAACGCCTTGAAGATCGAGATGAACTCGTCGGTGTAGGTGTTCAGGTAATCGAGGTTGGTCGGTTGCGGGGCGTTGGCCATCATGAAGATGATGCCCTGGTCTTCGTCCGGCGCCAGTTCCGACTTGGTGAACTTGAGCAACACCGGAATCAGGCACAACACAATGACCGCGAACACCAGCACCACCGGCCGGGTATTGAGCGTGCCGTGCAGCATCCGTTGATATCGGCGCTTGAGGCCTTCGAAAATCATATCCAGCCGATGCGCCAAACCGCTGGGGTTTTCGTCGTGACGCAGCAAAAAGGCACACATCATCGGCGACAGTGTCAGGGCCACGATGCCGGAAATCACCACGGCACCGGCCAGGGTCAGGGCAAACTCCTTGAACAGCGCCCCGGTAAGGCCCGTAAGGAAGCCGATCGGTGCATACACGGCCGCCAGGGTGATGGTCATCGAGACCACCGGCATGGCGATTTCCCGGGCGCCCTCGATGGCGGCGTCCAGCGGCGTCTTGCCTTCCTCGATGTGGCGGTGGATGTTCTCCACCACCACGATCGCGTCGTCCACCACGAGGCCGATGGCCAGCACCATCGCCAGCAGGGTCAGCAGGTTGATCGAGTAGCCCATCATCTGCATGAAGAACATCACGCCGATCATCGACAGTGGGATGGTGACCACCGGGATCACCACCGAGCGCAGCGCACCGAGGAATAGGAACACCACCACGATCACGATCAGCACCGCTTCGAACAGGGTTTTCACCACTTCATCGATGGAAGCCTGGATGAACAGCGTGGCGTCGTAGGCGATTTCGCCCTTGAGGTTTGGTGGTAGCTGGGCCTCAAGGTCCGGCATGATCTTGCGCACTTCCTTGATCACGTCCAGCGGGTTGGCGCCGGGCGTGGCCTTGATGCCGATATACACCGAGGGCGTACCGCCGAAGGAACTGATGGTGTCGTAGTTTTCCGCGCCCATCTCGACCCGCGCCACATCGCGCAGCAATACGCGACTGTCGCCGTCGACCTTCAGCGGGATCGCAGCGAAGGCTTCGGCGGACTTGAGTTCGGTACTGGCGTTGATGCTGGTGACCACGTACTCGCCTTTGACCTCGCCAGCGGCGGAGAGGAAGTTGTACTGGCGCACCGCGTTGGTCACGTCGCTGGCGCTCAGGCCGAAACCCGCAAGTTTCACCGGGTCCAGCCACAGGCGCATGGCGAACACCTGATTGCCGAGAATCTCGGCCTCAGCCATGCCCGGCAGGGTCGCGAGTTTCGGCTGGATCACCCGCGACAAGTAGTCGGTGATCTGCGGGTTGCTCAATTCCTTACTGAAGAAGCTGATGTACATCAGCGCCGAGGCGTCGGCGGCTTCCTTGCTCAGGACCGGGTCTTCGGCGTCCTGGGGCAGTTGGTTCTTGACCTCGTTGGCCTTGGCCAGCAGTTCGGTGAACAGGCGATCGCTATTGGCGCCGATACGCGCATAGATCGAGATCACCGAGAAGTTTTGCCGACTGACCGAGGTCATGTAGTCGATGCCCTCGGCACTGGCCAGGCTCTGTTGCATCGGCTGGGTGATGTAGCCCTGAATGGTTTCGGCGTTGGCCCCGGGGTACGCGGTGGTCACCGTGATCAGGGCGTTTTCCATTTGCGGGTATTGGCGCAGCGGCAACTTGCTCCAGGCTTGAAAGCCTAGCAGCACGATCAGCAGGCTGACCACGGTGGCGAGCACCGGGCGGCGGATGAACGGGTCAGTAAATGCCATTGGAGGTTCCTTGATCAGTCAGCGCGAGGCTGACTGTTCTTTTCGGCCAGGGTCTTGTCGTCGCTGATGGCGATGTGCGCACCGTTGTCCAGTTTGATCTGGCCGGCCGTGACAACCGTTTCACCGTTCTGCACGCCTTTGGTGACCATCACCATCCCGTCACGACGTTCGCCGGTTTCGACGAAGCGCCGTTCAGCGATCAGGACCGGTTGGCCTTTGTCGTCTTTTTCCACACTGCCGTCTTCGGCTTTCTTCTGGGTGGCGACATAGACCGAATTGCCGTAGAGCGTGTAGGTGATCGCACTTTCCGGTACGACGATGCGCGGCTGCGGATCGGGCAACATGACCTGCAGACTGGCGAACATCCCCGGCAGAAGCTTGCCGTCAGGATTAGCCAGGGTCGCGCGGACCTGCATGTTGCGGGTGCTGTTTTCGACTTTCGGGTTGATTGCGCTGATGGCGCCGGGGAACGCCTCGGTCGGATAAGCCGCGACAATGAGTTGCACGGGTTGCCCGACGGCAATCTTCGGCACCGACTGCTCGGGCACGAAAAAGTCGACGTAGAGGCTGCTGAGGTCCTGCAGGGTGGCGATCATGGTGCCGGTGGCCACGTAGTCGCCGACGTCCACCTGACGAATGCCGATGGTGCCGCTGAAGGGTGCGAGGATGCTTTTTTTGCCGAGTGCAGCCCTGAGCTGGTTGACTGTGGCCTTGCTCTTTTTCAGGACTGCCGATAGTCGGTCGAACTCACCTTTGGAGATGGCCTGGCTGCCGACCAGTTGGCTGCCGCGGGAGTAATCCACCTGGGCCAGCCCGAGGTCGGCCTGCGCGGTTTCCAGCAGGGCACTTTCAACGGCGCTGTCGAGCCGAATGATCGGTTGGCCGGCCTTGACCTTCTGCCCGGACTCGAACTGGACGTCGGTGACCGTCCCGTCGGTTTCGAGGCTCAGGTCCACCCCTTGCAATGCCTTGAGCGTGCCGACTGTGGGCAGGCGTGCTTGCCATGGCCGTTCGGTTGCCGTGGCCACGGCGACGCTGATCGGTGGTTTTGGCGCCGAGAAGCCTTGAATCATCGTGTAGATGGAGAAGGCTTTGTAACCGGCCAGGACCAGCACGATCAACAGAACAACACCCAACATGATCAGCATGCGGCGACGCAGCATATTCCAGTTCCTTGGAGAAAATCAGGTGAGACAGTGGGGCACATTACCGCGACTGGGAAGGGTAATCCAACTGCCAGTTTTTACAGGTTGTGAAGTGTTAGAGGGGGGAAAGCTCAAAAAGATCGCAGCCTTCGGCAGCTCCTGCAGGATGCACATTATCCCGATGTGGAGCTGCCGAAGGCTGCGATCTTTTTGGCTGTTTAAGCCATGAGGTGAAGATGGTTGTCCCAGAGCCCTGCCGGCAATTCCAGCGGTTTTGCAACCAGATCTGTCTGGCGGCAATCGTAGTAGCGGCAGCGACCCTGGCCCGAGGTCACGACAAACCCGTCGGCGACCGCACCAACGCCAGCGCAGTCGGGAAGCGGTGCATCCAGACGCACTTCACCGCTGTCCAGGTCCCAGATGAAAAAGCGGTTGCCCCGTGGCGCGGTCAAGGCCACCAACCGCAGATCACTGTGCACCGCGACGCTCGCGGTGTAGTGCCCCATGGCTTGCAATTGATGCTCGGGCACAGGAAATGCCACGAACGGCTGGCCGGGACGCTTGATCGCCAGCAGTTCCGATTTTTCGTGAGACGCGCCCATGAATTGCTGGCCGGCGACGATGGTGCCGTCGCTGGCAATGCCCAGGTGACGCACGCTGTTCATTTGCTGGGGAAGCGTTTCCTTGCTCAGCAGAGTGCCATCGCGCTGCATCAGGACCAGGCTTGGCTCCATTGCATTGAGGTTCATCTCGACCCGGCTTTCGGCTTCGGTGCGGATGCCGCCGTTGGCCACCACCAGGGTTTCGCCATCGGGCATCCACGACACTTGATGCGGGCCGATGCCGTGGGTGGAAATCTCACCGCTGTGCACCAGTCGCTCACCTTCGAACTTATACACACCGAGCAGGCCGCGACCCGGATCGCTGGTGTCGTTTTCGGTGGCGTACAGCCAGTCGCCGCTGTGGTGAATCACCGCGTGACCGTAGAAGTGCCGGTTCGGCTGCGACGTCACGGTTTGCAGCAGCGTGCCGTCACGCAGGTCGATCAGGTAGCTCTCGGTGCCGGGGCGCCGGGCGACAAACAGCGCGATCGGCAGCGTCGGGTGATTGATGATGTCGTGGCAGCGCTGGCCGACCTGGGTGGCGAACACCCGGGTGCCGTCCAGCCGATATCCGACGGCGTAATGCTTGCCGTCAGTATCGTCCCGCGCCGAAAGCAACAGCGGGCTGGCGTCCTTCTGCTTGAACAGCTTCCAGCCGCCCAGTGTCACTGCTCCCAGCAGCAAACTCCCTAAGGTCAGAGCCTGACGTCGCAGCATGGCACTCGCCCTCATCAGTCACCGTCGTTGGCGTTGAAGCCCAGTTGGATGCCCAGCGCCTTGGCCAGTTCGCCTTCGTGCAGGCGGTGGACGACGTTGAGGCTGTCGTAGATATCGTTCAGTTGCTGGCGACCAGCGTCGTCATTGAGCATTTCGGTCAGCGAACGCTGGTTGCTGGCGAACAGTTTCAACGAAGCAGCGTAGGCGGCGTCGATCTTGTCGGCCAAAGGCTTTTGCTCGCTTGGCAACAGGCCGCGAATGCCTTTGTTGTCGACACCTTCCCACACGGTTTTGGCCGCAGCGAGGCTGGCTTCCAGCCCGGTCAGGGACGACTGGCTGCGCCATGCGTCGGCCTGGAACGGTTGCGGAACGCCCTTGGTCTGGCGGCCCATCGGCGTGCCGAGTTTTTTCTTCAGGCTGTCGAGGGCAGTCACTTGCACGCGCAGCAAATCGGCGATCGCTTCGTGGGAGTCGGCGTAACGCTGGTTCGGGAATTTGCTCATTTGCGCGAGCATGCCGTCGGTGTTGTTCCAGCTTTTCAGAATCTCTTCGGCCAGTTGTTTCTGACGCTCGCCAATGGCGACCAGCAGCGGACAGTACTTCGCTTTCTGTTCTGCGTTGGCTACGTCAGGCTTGCTGTCGAACAGGATGTATTCGTAAGCCGACAGACCCTGAACCACAACGCTGGACTTGGCCAACGCGGCAGCGTCGATCTGTGGCTGCGCAGTGACCAATTGCTCGACCTGACGGCCGACGAGGTTTTTCTTGTCCGGCCAGAATTGCACCTGCCAGGCGCGGTTGCCTTCGGCCAGCGGACCGATCAGCAGCGGTTGCAGCTCGGCCCAGGCTTTTTGTGCGTGCAGGAAGTCGGCACGGGCAGTGTCCAGGGTTTCCTTGCCTTCGCAGTAGGCCAGGGCACTGACGGCCAATTGGCGGTCCGCTTCAACCCAGCGGGTGTACGTTGGCAGGATCACCGATTTGGCGATGGCGGCCGACGTGACCGCTTGCGGGTCTTGAGGCGAACAGGCACCCAACGCTAGTGCGGCAAGGCTGGTGAACAACAATTTGGGACGAAACATGTCGGGCTCCCGAAGGTGGAATGTGTATTAAAGGGAATTCAAAAACGCCAGCAACGCAGCGCGCTGCACGGCATTGAAAGACAACACCTGCTGGCGCGCGGCCGTTGCTTCACCGCCATGCCAGAGCACGGCTTCGAGCAGATTGCGGGCGCGGCCATCGTGCAGGAACTGGGTGTGACCATTGACCGTTTGGGTCAAGCCGATGCCCCACAACGGCGGCGTGCGCCAGTCGCGGCCACCGGCTTGGAATTCAGTGCGGTTGTCGGCCAGGCCGTCGCCCATGTCGTGCAGCAGCAGATCGCTGTACGGGCGAATCTCTTGATTGGCCAGTTCAGGTTCGGCGGCGTTGGCGGCGGTGGTGTACTTCGGTGTGTGACAGGACTGGCAACCGGCCTGGTAAAACAGATTCTTGCCGGCCAGCACTTCAGACGCGCTGACGTCGCGACGCGCCGGTACGGCAAGGTTGCGGGTGTAGAACAGCACCAGACGCAGGATGTTGTCGCTGACTTCCGGCTCGCCATCGGGGCCGTTACCGCTCGGCGCCTGTTTACAGGCGGTTTGGGTGTCGGTGCAGTCATCAAACGGTCTCAGACTGGTCGTGAGGCCCATATCACCAGAAAACGCGTGAACATTTTGTTGATTGAGATTCGGTTGCCCGGCTTTCCAGCCAAATCGTCCCAGGACGGTTTTTTGCTGCTGGTCGTCCCAGACCCGATTCGGGCGTCCGGCGATGCCGTCTTTCGCTTTGGCCTGGGTCTCGGCATTGGCCAGGATCGCTTCCTCGGGGATCGCCTCGAGCAGGCCCAGGCCAATCATCGGTGGCGCGACCCGCGCCGAGAAACGCGTGTCGGGATGCATCGGACCGTAGTTCAATTGGGTGATGTTAAGGCTTGGCTTGCGCAGTTCGATTTCGGTGCCGTCCTTGAAACGGACCGGTACCGAGGTGTAATCGACGCGCACTTTGCCTTCGGGGAGGACGCCCGGCACGGCCATGTCCTGAAATTGCCCGCCATAAACCGGCTCCGGTACGACACCCAATTGCTCGATGACTTTGGCATAAGCCGGGGCATCGGGGATCGACAAGCGCACCAGCATCGACACCGCGTTCGAGTCATCGGGCTCGGGCGGGTGGCCGCGGCCGTCCTTGATGTGGCAGCCCTGGCAGGCGTTGGTGTTGAACAACGGACCGAGACCATCGCGGGCCGTCGTCGTCGATGGCGCGATCACCCAAGGGTTGCGGAAGAAACTATTGCCGACGCTGAAGTCCACGCGCCGCGATGGCGGCAGGTTGGCGGAGGGCAGGGAAAATGCGTTTTGATCGGTCTTGCGCACGGTGGCGCTACCGCCAGAGCGGGCCTCACCGGGCTCGGCTTCGGTAAACCGCGGGGCGTCATCGCAGGCACTCAGGCCCAGGGCCAGCAACAGTGCGGACAAGCGAAGAGGCAGCGAGGGCATCAGACTTCCTGCAAGACGAGCAAAATAAAGGCGCAAAGTCTAACAGGGCAGGGGGTTTTGAATAAGAGGAATTATCGTTTGCTTTGATTTGCAGGCGCTGCCGCAAGCTGTGATCTTTTGATCTTGCCTCTAAAAAGATCGCAGCCTCGTTTCACTCGACAACTCCTACAGGGTGAGCGGTTTTGCGGCCAATGAAAAAGGCGACCCGGAGGTCGCCTTATTCAGCCAGCGTTGATCAGAATTCGTGATCAGCGTTGTCCGGGTTCAGGTCGCTGATACCCAGTTTGCCAGCGGCGGCTTCGATCGAACCGGTCTGCTTGACCAGCGAAGCGATGGCGTCGCGGACGATCTGATTGCCAGCGGTATTGCCGGCAGCGATCAGCTGGTCGTAGTGCTCACCCTTGTTGGCGTGATCGACGATGACCTGCATCTTGGCTTCGGTAGCCGCCAGGTCGGCTTTCAGCGCGGTGTCGGCAGCCGGGTCAACCTTGGCCACCAGGGACGACAGGCTGGCGCCGGTCATTTTGGTGCCGTCGACGCGGGTGTATTCGCCCAGGTACACGTTACGAACGCCTTTGGCATCGTAGAACTGCGAGTTGTGGGTGTTGTCGCTGAAGCAGTCGTGTTCGTCTTCCGGGGAGTTGGCTTCCAGGGAAACCTTCATGCGCTCGCCCGCCAGTTCGCCCAGGGACAGGCTGCCCATGCCGAACAGCATTTTGCGCAGGCCGCTTTCAGCCGGCTCCGCTTCCAGGGTGGCGCGGTAGTTGTCGGCCACGTTCGGCTTCCAGTTACCGACCATTTCTTCCAGGTCACTGACCAGCAGTTGGGTCACGGATTTCAGGTAAGCGCGACGGCGATCGTTGTGACCGCCGGTGGCGCCTTTGCCTTCCAGGTAGTCCGAAGCCGGACGGTTGCCGGCGCCAGGGCCGGTGCCGTTCAGATCCTGGCCCCAGAGCAGGAATTCGATGGCGTGGTAGCCGGTGGCGACGTTGGCCTCGGAACCGCCCAGCTCGTTCAGGCTGGCGAGTTTTTCCGGGGTGATGTCCTTGACGTCGATCTTGTCTTCGCCGACCTGGATTTGAGTG
Source organism: Pseudomonas sp. NFX224 (assembly GCF_048565165.1). NCBI lineage: Bacteria > Pseudomonadati > Pseudomonadota > Gammaproteobacteria > Pseudomonadales > Pseudomonadaceae > Pseudomonas > Pseudomonas sp. NFX224. Next base: position 4,244,738 of record NZ_CP183416.1, read on the forward strand.
TTGGCGATGATGTTGGCGGTGGCGCCCGGGTTACCCAGTGCGTGCTCGTAGGATTTGTCGACGTAGTCGATCAGGCCTTCGTCCAGTGGCCAGGCGTTCACCTGACCTTCCCAATCATCGATGATGGTGTTGCCGAAGCGGAACACTTCACTCTGCAGGTAAGGAACGCGAGCAGCGATCCAGGCGGCCTTGGCGGCTTTCAGGGTGTCGTCGTTCGGCTTGGCGAGGAACGCGTCGACGGCGGTTTGCAGGGTTTTCGCGGTGGATTCGGCATCGCTGTAAACAGCGAAAACGATGTCGGCGTAATGCGCGACAACGGCTTTGGCGGCAGCTTCGTCGACTTTACCGGCAGCGGTAGGTGCGGCGGCTGGAGCAACTGGGGCAGCAGCGGTGCTGGCAGCCGGCGCAGGAGCGGCAGCTTTTTCTTTGTCTTTGCCTTCACCGCAGCCGGCGAGGGAAATAGCGATGGCCAACAGACTGGCGGTAGCCAGAGGCATACGAATCATGGCGAACATCCTGCTTCGAGAGGGGGTGGAATGGCGCATGCAGCGCGCAAAACTGCCACATAATGCAAATCTTTCGCATTATGTGTAAAGGGTTGTGCTTGGAAATATTTCTTATTCAGGCAAGAGCGCGCTTCACCCTGCAGGAGCGAGCCTGCTCCCACAGGGGATTACAAAATAGCTGCGTTACTGCGCTGGGCCTGCTTCAGGTAGGCGCCCAATTCCCGGGCCGGCAGCGGTTTGCTGTAGTGATAGCCCTGACCTTCGTGACAGCCTTCGGAAATGATGTAGGCCTCCTGCTCGACGGTTTCCACGCCTTCGGCGATCACTTGCATGCCCAGGCTTTTGCCCAACTGGATGATGGCGCGAACGATGGTCGCGTCGTCGTCATCATCGAGCAGGTCCTGAACGAAGCTCTTGTCGATCTTGATCTTGTCCAGCGGCAGACTTTTCAGATAGCTCAGTGACGAGTAGCCCGTACCGAAGTCGTCGATCGCGATCAGGGCACCGGAACGCCGCAAGCTGAGCAAATGCTGGGCGGCGGTGCTGATGTCTTCCATCAGGCCGGTCTCGGTGACTTCCAGCTCCAGGCTGCGCGGCGGCAGGCGATACATTTGCAGCAGGTTGTTCACCACCCTTGGCAATTCGGCGTGGTGCAACTGCACGGTGGACAGGTTGACCGCCATGCGCAGATCGCTGAAACCCTGGTCGTGCCAGTCGCGCAATTGTTTGCAGGCCTGGTCCAGCACCCACTCGCCAATGGCAATGATGGTGCCGTTCTGCTCGGCCAGCGGGATGAACAGGTCCGGCGGAACCAGCCCGTGTTCCGGGTGTTGCCAGCGAATCAATGCCTCCACGCCGACTACCCGGTGGTCGCGATAGCTGATCTGCGGTTGGTAGACCAGATAGAACTGCTCCCGGGCGAGGGCGTCACGCAGGTCTTTTTCCAGCTCGCGGCGGCGGCGCATCTCGGTGTCGACGCTGGCGATGTAGAACTGATAACGGTTGCGCGAGCGAGTCTTGGCCAGAGTCATGGTCTGCTCGGCTTTCTGCAGCAGCTTCTCGGTGCTGTCGCCGTCTTCGGGAAACAAGGTGATGCCGATGGTGGCGCGCAGGCGGATTTCCTGATGATCGAGGGCAAACGCCGCTTCCAGGTCATCGAGAATACTTTGCGCCAGTTCGGCGGCCTCGTAGGGTTGTTCGATATCGGCCTGGACCAGGGCGAACTGGTCGCCCCCGAGGCGGGCGAGGGCACCAAGGCGTCCGCTGTGTGCCCGCAGGCGATCGGCCAGGGCCAGCAGCAACTGGTCGCCGGTCTGGTAGCTGAATTGTTCGTTGATGCCCTTGAAGTCATCGAGTCCAACACACAGCACCGCAACCCGGCGTTGCAGTTTGCCGGCGTCGACGAGGATCTTGTCCAGTTGCGTTTGCAGCTGCTGGCGATTCGGCAGGCCGGTGAGGAAATCGTACTGGGCCATGCGTAACAGGCTGTTTTCCGCTTCGTGGCGCAAATGAGTGTTGCGCTCGATGGACTCCAGTAACTGGTTGGCGGTGTTGATCCAGATCCCCAATTCGTTTTTCTCATGGCCCTTGAGCTGCGGAATCTTGTGTTCGCTGGGTCGGTCCGGATTGATTTCGGTCAGGTGCTCGATGATTCGCGACAGCGGTTTGGTCAGGAGCCAGTGATAGACCAGATACAGCACCAGCCCCATCGCCAGGGCACGCAACACGCCGGAAATGAAAATGATCACCGAACTGACGATAAAGCCCTGGCCGTAAGTTGCGGTGTCGAGGGTGATGCTCAAGTCACCGTAATACTCGCTATAAGGACCGCGACCGACCAATTGGGTGGTGAAGGTGCGTTCCTTGCCAAGGATCAGGTCGGTCAACCAGCGACTGGGGGAGTGCTGCAGATCGCGGGATTTTTGCGCGAGCATGGCTTCATTGGGGTGGCCGATGGAGGCCTGACGCACGGCGTCGTCCTGAAACAGGCCTTCGATCACCTGCATGCCCATTTCCCGGTCCAGGCTGTAGACGGCCTGGGTCGAAGGGTCGCGGAACATGTCGAGGATGCGCTCGGCATCACCGGCGACGGCCTGGCGTGTTTTATAGGCATCGAAAACGATCTGCGCGCAGCTCAAGACCACGCCGACGATCAATGCCGACAGGAGCACGACCCGGAGCAACTTCACCGACAAGCTGTTCTTGAGTTCCAGCTTCAAAGGGCTATTCCTTGTTCCGTGCGGGTAGCATCAAGTTGCCATGAGTATTGGCAATCCCGTGATGGCAGTCAAAGGGTCAATCATCCATGCGGGATTTTGCCTGCAGCTTGGCCGATATGCAGTTTTTGCGTATGGGTCCGATTAATACTGTGTCGGTTGTCGAGTCCTTCAACTTGAGGGGGATGTGGAGATTTTTTCCTTCTCATTGATGTTAGACGGCTGTGGCGCGGGGGCAAGGGGGGGAAGTCTGGTTTCATCGTGGGAAATTGGCGCGGTTTTGCGGATGTACGCGATTTGTCTGAATGAGTCTTCTGGGAGCCAGCCTGCTGGCGATGGCGGTCTCCAGGACACTGCATATTTTGAAAAACATCCCCGCATAAAAAAACCCGGCATAAGCCGGGTTTCTTGACTGGCGTCGAGCTTAAGCGGTGAAGGTTTTGCCTTCGAACTGCTCAGCCACGAATTTCCAGTTGACCAGGTTCCAGAACGCTTCGACATACTTCGGACGAACGTTGCGGTAGTCGATGTAGTAAGCGTGTTCCCAGACGTCGCAGGTCAGCAGCGGGGTGTCGCCGTTGGTCAGCGGGTTGCCGGCGCCGATGGTGCTGGCCAGGGCCAGGGAACCGTCTGCCTTTTTAACCAGCCAGCCCCAACCGGAACCGAAGGTGCCGATGGAAGTCTTGCTGAACTCTTCCTTGAACTTGTCGAACGAACCGAAGGCTGCGTTGATGGCTTCAGCCAGTGCGCCGGTTGGTTGACCGCCAGCGTTTGGCGCCAGGCAGTTCCAGTAGAAAGTGTGGTTCCAGACCTGAGCGGCGTTGTTGAAGATGCCGCCCGAGGAAGTCTTGACGATTTCTTCCAGGGTTTTGCCTTCGAACTCGGTGCCTGGCACCAGGTTGTTCAGGTTCACGACGTAGGTGTTGTGGTGCTTGTCGTGGTGAAATTCCAGAGTTTCCTTGGAAATGTGCGGCTGCAGAGCATCGTGTGCGTAAGGCAGTGGCGGCAATTCGAAAGCCATGGTGGATCTCCTAATCAGGTCAGGTGCGGTGAGCGCAAGGCCGATCACGGGCGGCCAGACAAGCGCCGGGGAGTTTTGTACTCTTTGCGGCGCAGGGTCGGATCATAGCACCGGGGGTGCGGCATAACCACGCAACAACTGTGTGGAATAGAGGTTCCAGAGCCTTTTGGAATAAATCAGCCGGCGCTGATTAACTGGAACGCTACCGCGAACATCATCACGGCCACCAACAGATCAAGCATGCGCCAGGTACTCGGTCGCGCCAGCCACGGCGCCAACCACGCAGCGCCCAACGCTAGGGTGAAAAACCACAGCAACGAGGCACTCGCCGCGCCCACGACATAGGCGCCAGGCTCGGTTTGTTGCGCACCGAGGGAGCCGATCAGCAAGACAGTGTCCAGATAAACGTGGGGGTTGAGCAAAGTCACTGCCAGCGCACTGAGCATCACCGCCCGCAGCGAGCGCACGGTCTGGTTTTCGCCTTGTTGCAGGCTTTGCCTGGAGAAGGCACGACGCAGTGCCTGACTGCCGTACCACAGCAAAAACGCTGCCCCCCCCCAACGGGCGATGGCCAGCAGAGTCGGGTTCTGCGCCAAGACCGTCGCCAGCCCGAATACCCCGGCCGCCACCAATAGCGCGTCGCAGGCTACGCACAGCGCGGCGACCGGCAAGTGATGTTCCCGGCGCAGGCTTTGCGCCAGGACAAAAGCATTTTGAGTGCCGATCGCCATGATCAGGCCGAACGCGACCAACAGGCCGTTCATATAGCTTTGCCACATGTTTTTTACTCCGCGTTGGCTGCCAGATCCCGCAGCACTTGCATGGCGCGTTCGGCGTCGGCCTGGCCGACGAATAAATGGTCGTGGTAGTAACCGGCGATCACGTTGCAGCTGATACCGGCCTTGCCCAGCGCCGTGGCGAACGCGGCGGTCAATCCGACGGCTTCGAGGGCCGAGTGCACGTTCAAGGTGATCCAGGCCGCGACGTAATCGAAGCTGAACCCGGCCTGTTCGGCGTGGGAACGTTCGAGAATCACCGTCAGACCCTCCTGTTCGCGGAAGCTGCCGATGATCTCCAGACCTGACGGCAATTGCCCGTCGTGCAGGGTGCAGAACACGTATTCGCCGGCGTTGAGTTGCGGGCTCATGCTGCGCAGCAGCGTTGCCAATGAAATTTCGCCAGCCATGTCGGTATTTCCTATTCAAGAGTTCTTGCTGGTCATTCTCGGGCAGGACGTTGTATAAGAAAAACCAATAGTGCTGATCGCTCATTAGGAAAACTGATGTTCGACTATAAATTGCTTTCTGCCTTGGCCGCGGTGGTCGAGCAGGCCGGTTTTGAACGGGCGGCGCAGGTGCTGGGTTTGTCGCAATCGGCGATTTCCCAACGCATCAAGTTGCTCGAAGCACGCGTCGGCCAACCCGTGTTGGTGCGGGCAACGCCGCCGTCTCCGACCGAGATCGGCCGACGTCTGCTTAACCATGTGCAGCAGGTCCGTTTGCTTGAACGTGATTTGCAAAGCCTGGTGCCGGCGCTGGACGAAGAGGGTTTGCCGGAGCGTTTGCGGATTGCCTTGAATGCCGACAGCCTCGCCACTTGGTGGGCGCAGGCGGTGGGGGATTTTTGCGCACAGCAGCACGTGCTGCTGGACCTGATCGTGGAAGACCAGACGGTCGGCCTCAAGCGCATGCGCGCCGGTGAGGTGGCGGGGTGTCTGTGTGCCAGTGAGCGCCCGGTGGCCGGTGCGCGCAGTGTTTTGCTCGGGGCGATGCGCTATCGAGCCTTGGCCAGCCCGGCCTTCATTGCCCGGCATTTTCCAGAAGGTGTGCGCGCCGATCAGTTGGCCCGAACCCCGGCCTTGGTATTCGGCCCGGACGATTTCCTACAGCACCGGTATCTCGCTTCCCTCGGTGTCGATGGCGGATTCGAACATCATCTATGCCCTTCCTCTGAAGGCTTTATCCGTTTGACCGAAGCGGGTCTCGGTTGGGGGCTGGTGCCGGAACTGCAGGTTCGCGAACAACTGGAGCGCGGCGTTTTGCAGGAGCTTTTGCCAGATAAGCCGATCGATGTGCCGCTGTACTGGCATCATTGGCGCAATGGCGGTCAGTTGCTGGGGTTGTTGACCGATCAGTTGGTGCGAGCATCCAAGCAATGGCTGGTGCCGTTGGACTGACGGACAGCGTCAAGACCTCACGAAATACGCAAAACGAAATATTCGGAGCAATACATGAAGATTCTGGTCACCGGCGCAAGCGGCTTCATTGGCGGGCGCTTTGCGCGTTTCGCCCTGGAGCAGGGCCTGGACGTGCGGGTCAACGGTCGCCGGGCCGAAGGTGTGGAGCATCTGGTACGGCGTGGCGCCGAGTTCGTTCAGGGCGACTTGAGAGACCCGGAACTTGCCCGGGAGCTGTGCTCCGACGTTGAGGCCGTGGTGCATTGCGCCGGCGCCGTAGGTTTGTGGGGACGCTATCAGGACTTTCATCAAGGCAACGTGCAGGTCACCGAAAACGTGGTCGAGGCCTGTCTGAAACAGCGGGTGCGGCGCCTGGTGCACTTGTCGTCGCCATCGGTCTACTTCGATGGTCGCGATCACCTGGGTTTGACCGAAGAGCAGGTGCCCAAGCGTTTCAAACATCCTTACGCTGCGACCAAATACCTGGCTGAGCAAAAGGTCTTCGGCGCCCAGGAGTTCGGTCTGGAAACCCTGGCCCTGCGCCCGCGTTTCGTCACCGGTGCGGGTGACATGAGCATCTTCCCGCGGCTGCTGAAAATGCAGCGCAAGGGACGCCTGGCCATCATCGGCAACGGTCTCAACGTGGCTGATTTCACCAGCGTGCAAAACCTCAATGAAGCGTTGCTCAGCAGTTTGCTGGCCAGCGGCTCGGCGTTGGGCAAGGTGTACAACATCAGCAACGGAGCGCCGGTGCCGTTGTGGGACGTGGTCAATTACGTCATGCGCAAAATGGAAGTCCCACAGGTTACGCGCTACCGTTCCTACGGTTTGGCCTACAGCGTTGCGGCGCTCAACGAAGGCGTGTGCACGTTGTGGCCGGGTCGTCCTGAACCCACCCTGTCGCGTCTGGGCATGCAGGTGATGAAAAAAAATTTCACCCTGGACATCAGCCGCGCCCGGCATTATCTGGATTACGACCCGAAAGTCAGTCTGTGGACTGCCCTTGATGAGTTTTGCGGCTGGTGGAAGGCTCAGGACATCCGCGCACACTGAACCCGCTACGGGGTTGGGGGTCAATCGGTGCGGCAGTCGGGTTTATACTCGCTGCATCTAGCCATTACCGCGTTTCACAAAGGTTGACTCAATGTCCATGCGTAACGATGCCAACGACGACTTCGACGATGTACCGAGCCTGCGTGCAGACATCCTCGACGACGATGATTTTCCACCGACCACTCGCACCGCGGTGCATTCACGTACGCCGCCGGTGACCAAGGTCAAGGCGGCGAGCACCGGCCCGTTGTGGGCATTGGTCGGGGCGCTGTTTTTTGCCTTCGCAGGCCTGGCCTGGTGGAGCTTTCAGCAGATTTCACTGATGGAACAGCAGTTGGTGGCGACCCAGGAAAGTTTCGCGCGCATCAGTGAGGAAGCGGCGGGGCGCCTGCAGGACATTTCCGGCAAGGTTGTCGCCAGCCAGACCAACGTCACCAGCGACAGCGAAGCCCTGAAGCTGCAAATCAAGCAGTTGGAGAGCAAGCTGCAGGACCAGAGCAAGCAGCAACAAGGCGTGGTCGGTCAGACGTCTGACCTGGATAAACGTCTGGCGCAGATGACCGCGCAAACCACCGATCTGGACAAGCGCCTGGCGCAGATCACTGCCCAGAGCACTGAGCACCAAACCGCTAATACGCAGTTGCAGGCCCAGGTCAAAGTCTTGATCGGCGATGTGGCCGCGCTGAAAAGTGCCCCGGCAGACACTGAAAAATTCGACGCACAGCTGAAAAGCCTTGGCGCCGACATCACCGCTTTGAAGAAGCAAGGCAACCCGAACGCCGCCATCGATCGCCTGGAGCAGGACATCGTCGTGCTCAAAAGCGAGCAGGACAATCGTCCGGCGCCTGCTCAGGGCTCGGCCAATACCGCGGAGTTCGATGCCTTCCGTGGCCAGGTCACTCGCAACATCAACACCCTTCAGGCGCAAATCCAGAACCTGCAACAGCAGCTGCGCGCCCGGCAGTAATTGCTCTGTAGCAGCGGCCAAAGGCTGCTGCTACAGGTTCCTGAATATTCGTACATATCCCCAGGCCGTCTACGCTCTTGAAACACCAACAAGACGAGGGATGCGCAATGGGGTTTCTGCATAAGTTCGCCGTGCTGTGCGTCATGTTTGCTCTTGGCCTGAGCCAAGTGCAGGCAGCCGGAGCAGAAAAGGACGACAGCAAGGCCGCCATCGCCTTGCTGGAAAAAGCCCTGGCCTACTACCACGACAATGGCGACAAGGCCTTCGCTGCCTTCAGCCGTCAGGGAGAGTTCGTCGACAAGGACCGCTATGTCTTTGTCCTCGACACCAAAGGCGTAATGCTCGCCAGCGGCGGGCCGTCATCGGCCTTGATTGGCCGGGACGTGTCGGAAACCCTCGGCCCGGATTTGCAGAAAGCCTTCAAGGATGCGCTAAAAGTGCCGGAGGGCAATGGCATCCAGCAGGCGGAATACCGCTGGCAGAACTGGGCCGACGGCAAGGTCGAGCGCAAGCATGTGTTCTATCAGCGTATCGGCCAGCGGATTCTCGCCGTCGGTTACTACCTGCCACGGGCGTCTGCGGAACAGGCCATGGCCTTGCTGAACAAAGCGTCGACGGACCTGAGCAAGGACGAGAAGGGCACGCTGACGGCGATCAACTCCCTCAAGGGGGGGTATCTGCAAGATGATCTGTATGTGTTTGTCGTCGACCTGGACACCCAGCGCTATGTCGCCCATGGCACCAATTTGCGCTTGATCAACACTGATTTCAGCAAGATCAATGACCCGGAGGGCAAACCGGTGGGTGAGCCGATGCTGGCGTTGATCGCCAGGCAGGATTATGGCGAGTACGAATATCGCTGGAAGAACCCGGTGACCGGCAAGGTCGAGGACAAGCATGCCTACCTGAAGAAGGTTGGGCATTTTCTGGTGGCTGTCGGGTATTACAGCCCTTGATGTGTAGGCAGGAGCGAGCAAGCTCGCTCCTACGGGTATTTAACGAACCTTGTCTTCCCTGCCGCGCAACAACATGTTCGGCATCGCGATCGCCGCTGCAAGCCCCAATAACGAGACCGCCGCACTGACTGTCAGCAAATGCCGGAAGGTCAACAGCAACTCCGCTCGCAAAGCATCCTGCGCATCTCCCGGCGCAGCATTCAGACCATCGAGCAAAACATTTCCGGAATGCCCTTCGGCAATCAGTGTCGAGCCGGCCAGATGCGCGAAGCTCGAATCCTGCAACAGCGCCAGTAGCAGCGCCGACATCAACGCCACGCCCACCGCGCCGCCCAGCGAGCGGAACAGATTCGTGGTGCTGGTGGCGACGCCGATGTCCCGTTGTTCCACCGAGTTCTGCGTGCCCACCAACGAAGTCGGGAACTGCATGCCCGACGATATCCCGCAGAGCAGCATGCACAGGCTGCTCAGCACAAAGGCTTGGGGCGGGCTGAAGGCCATGCCGAGAATCGCGATCGGCATCAGCGCGGCGCCGGTCAGGATCATCGGTTTGTAGCGGCCGGTCACGGAAGTACGGCGGCCGGCGAAATAAGCACCAATCGGCAAGCCCATCGCCAGTGGCAGCAAGTGCAGTGCGGCGCTGTCGGCGCCGGCGCCGGTGACGCTCTGGAAGCGCAGCGGCATCAGCACGATCAACGAGATCGCCTGGAAACTGGTGAAGAAAATCGTGCACCAGCACAGGATTGCGTTGCGGTTGGCAAACAAATGCATGGGCAACAACGGCTCCCGTGCCCGTCGCTCATGCAAGACAAACAGCCCCAGCACCACCACTGCACAGGCGAGCAACCCCAAGACCTCGGCGCTGCGCCACGAATGGCCCTGGCCGACCTGGGTGATGCCCAGCAATAACGCCGTCAGGCCGATGATCATCAGCAAGGTGCCGAGGTAATCGATGATGGGTTTGCGTTGCGGAATCGGCAGGCCGACCAGTGTGCGATTAGCCACCAGCCACGCACCGATGCCCAGTGGCAGGTTGATCAGGAACACCCAGCGCCACGATAAGTATTCGGTCATGTAGCCGCCGAGCACCGGGCCGGCGACGCTGGCCACCGCGTACATGCTGCTGAAATACCCTTGATAGCGACCGCGCTCGCGTGGCGGCACGATGTCGCCGATGATCGCCTGGCTCACCGAGATCATCCCGCCGGCGCCGATGCCCTGGATAATCCGCGCCAGCACCAATTGCTCCATGCTCTGCGCCATGCCGCAGAACAACGACGCCAACGTGAACAACCCCATGCCGAACAGCATTAGCTTGCGGCGCCCGTACAGGTCGCCAAGTTTGCCGTAGATCGGCACCGCCACGGTCATCGCCACCATGTAACCGGAAATCACCCACGCCAGCAGGCTGACGTCCTTGAATTGCGCGGAAATGGCCGGCATCGACACGGCGACGATGGTCTGGTCCAGCGCACCGAGAAAGATCGCCAGCATCAGCGCGATCAACACGCTGCGGATGGCCGGTTTGGGCGTTTCAGGCTGGTTGAGATTGGTCACGGAAGAACCTGCGGGCAGTGATTGACCCGCACGAGGCAAGGGCGAGCGGGGATGCTCGCCAGTGTAAGTCGGTAGCAGGCTATTCGATAGCCTCATAAGGAAGCCCGACGTAATTTTCTGCAATGGTTTTACGACCCGCCTCGGAGTCGATGAAATACGCCAGCTCCGACTCGGCGATGCGCTGGCTAAAGGCGTCGTGATCCTCGAAACGGTGCAGCATCGAAGTCATCCACCAGGAAAACCGTTCGGCTTTCCACACCCGGCGCAGGCAGATTTCCGAGTATTTCTCCAGCAGATCGAGGCGATCTTCTCGGTAAACCTTGAGCAGGATGTTGAACAATGTGCTGACGTCGCTGGCCGCCAGATTCAGGCCCTTGGCGCCGGTGGGCGGGACGATGTGTGCGGCGTCGCCGACCAGGAACATCCGGCCGTACTGCATCGGTTCGACCACGAAGCTGCGCAGCGGCGCGATGCTTTTTTCGATGGACGGTCCGGTTACCAGATTGTCCGCCAACGTCTGCGGCAGACGGGTCTTGAGTTCATCCCAGAAGCGTTGATCGGACCAGTCCTCGACTTTTTCATCGGCCGGAACTTGCAGGTAGTAACGGGTGCGCGTCGTCGAGCGCATGCTGCACAGGGCAAAGCCGCGTTCGTGGCGGGCGTAGACCAGCTCTTCGTGCACCGGCGGAGTGTCGGCAAGAATTCCCAGCCAGCCAAACGGATAAATCCTTTCAAACACCTTCAGGCTCTCGGCGGGAATCGATTGCCGCGCCACACCATGGAAACCGTCGCACCCGGCGATGTAGTCACAGTCGAGGCGATAGTGCTCGCCGTCCTTTTCGAACGTCACGAACGTTTCTTCGGTTTTCATGCCGTGGGGAACGACGTTGCTCGCCTCGTAGAGGGTCTGCGCACCGGCGATCTGACGAGCGGCCATCAAGTCACGGGTGACCTCGGTCTGGCCGTAGATCATCACGGTTTTGCCCCCGGTGAGGGCTTGCAGGTCGATGTGCACCTGGCGCCCGTCGAGGGCCAGTTCGAAGCCGCCATGAACCAGCCCTTCGGCGTCCATGCGTTGACTGACGCCGGCCTGTCGCAACAGCTCTACCATGCCTTGTTCAAGTACCCCGGCGCGGATGCGCCCGAGTACATAATCCGGCGTCTGGCGTTCGAGAATCAGGGTGTCGATGCCGGCGTTGTGCAGCAACTGTCCGAGCAGCAGACCGGAAGGACCGGCACCGATGATGGCAACTTGGGTTTTCAGCGTTTTCATTGTTTTTATGACTCGCAAGCTCCACGCGACCAGGGTCTGTGGATAATTTTTATGGATCGAGTGCTTGCATTTTTCCCTTGCGGGTCTGTCAATTGAAGGTGAAAACTGAGCCGATACCTGTACATTTCGCCAATCGGTGCGATTATCGCCCGTCATCTATTCCGAGGCCTGGATTGAAGTGATGAACAAGCCTGACCTGCCTTCGATTCCAGTGTTCAAGCTCTACGGTGAAAGCCTGGATTGGCCGACCCCCGACTTGCTGCACTGTGAAACCATCTCCAAACGCAGCCGCGAACATCAATGGGAAATCAAACCTCACCGCCACGCCGATTTATGCCAGTTGCTCTTCGTATTCAAAGGTCAGGCAGAGCTTGAAATAGAAGGCCAGCGTACGCAATTGACTGAACCAGCCATCCAGATCCTGCCGCCGTTGTCAGTGCACGGCTTCCGTTTTTCCGAGGACGTCGAAGGATTCGTGGTCACCCTGGCCGCGCCGCTGATTACCCATCTTCAAGCGCAATTGGGGCATTCGGTGAATGCCCTTGCCCAGGCCGAGAGCTACCCGGCCGGTAACGATGCCGAGTACCTGAACAGCCTGTTCAGCGCGTTGCAGAACGAATACACCAGCCATCAACCGGCCCGGGAAATGCTCATGCATTCGCTGGTCAGCGTGATCATGGTGTGGGTCAGCCGTCAGGTGATCCAGCGACGTTCAGCCACGCAACGACCGCAACGTGCCCGGGAATACCTCAACGGGTTCATTCAATTGGTGGAAGAGACCTATCGGCAACACGTCAAGGTCGAAGACCTGGCCCATCGACTGGGGATTTCCGTGTCCCACCTTAATGGCACTTGCCGTGAACTGGCGGGGCAACCGGCGTTGCAGATCATGCACGAGCGTCAATTGCTGGAGGCCAAGCGCTTGCTGACCTACACCAGCATGACCATTTATGAAATGTCCGACGTTTTGGGGTTCTCGGATCCGACCAACTTCACGCGCCTGTTCCGGCGCCGGGTGGGAATCTCGCCAAAAGCGTTCCGCGACCGTTTGAAGGCCGATCAGGACAACGAGGCCTGACCCCTTCGCTAACGGAGGGCGTTGAGGGTCGCGTTGTGGGGAATGCAACGCTCGAAATTGCAGCTGGCGTACTCACGGGGCAGGTTGCGCAACTGCTCCACGCGCCAGGCTGCCGCGCCATACAACCCGAGCGTGACCGCGCAGGTGATGAAAATCGCGAGGTATCTTCTTGTTTTGATGTTCATGGCGTTGACCTCTGAACGAATACCCTTCGGTATTACTTTGAGCATAGGTCAGCGCGGGTGAGTTGCCAGCAATAACGCGGTATTCAAAACACTGATGAAGCCTGCTCGCTCCTACCGTTTTAATCGGGTTACAGGCCGATATCCCACGCCGGTTCCTCCGGAAACCTCACCACCAGAAAATCCAGCAAACTGCGCAGCGCCGCGGGCATGTGCTTGCGCGAGGCATACACCGCGTACACGTTCATCTGCCGAGGCTCGGCCGAGGGCAGCAGGCGAACCAGTTCACCGCTGTGGACATACACGCCGGCCTGATACGTGGGCAGCATCGCCACTCCGGCACCGGCCATCGCTGCGCGCAACAGGGTAGTGGCCTCGTTGGCGCTGATGTTGCCTTGCACCGGCACCGAGACCTGTTCGCCGTCCTGTTCGAAATGCCACAGGCTTTTGCCGAAGTAGGAGTGGGTCAGGCAGTTGTGCTGGCTCAGGTCCTCGACCCGCTGCGGTGTCGGATGCTCGCGCAGGTAGGCGTGGGAGGCGCAAATCACCGAGCGGCAGACCGTCAGCCGACGGGCGATCAGGTTCGGGTCCAGGTCATTGCTGGTGCGAATCGCCAGGTCGATGCGCTCATCCACCAGATTCACTGTGCGGTCGAGCATCTGCATGTCGATGCTGACGCCCGGATAGCGTTTGACGTAGGTGGCCATTGCATCGGCCAGTTGTGCCTGGCCGAACGAAGTGCTGACGCTGATCCGCAGCAGCCCGCGCGGAGCATCCTCCGGGACGCTGACGGCGGCTTGCATGTCGGTGGACAAGTCGAGCATCTGTCGACAGCGCGGCAGCACTTCGCTGCCGGCGGCGGTCAGGCTCAATTTGCGTGTGGTGCGATGCATCAGACGTGCGCCGACCCAGTCTTCCAGCTCCGCCAGATAACGCGACACCACCGGCCGCGACAGCTCCAGATGATCGGCGGCGGCCGACTGGCTGCCGAGGTCGACCACCGTGACGAACACGCGCATTGCTTGTAGACGATCCATGATTTGCCCGATTTCAGAAACAAACTATGTTTAAGCATCGCATTTTTTGTACTGACTCAGGCAACTAAGCTCTGGTCCATCGCCGCAAATGGCACTGAACCACGGAGCAACACGTGATCGGATTCGCCACTTTCAAACGCGTGTTACTCGCTGGATGTCTACAACCCTGGAGAAAAGGCAATTTTTCCAGTGACCTCGGTGCTGGTCAGTGGCGAGAAAGACGCCATCCTGGTGGACGCACCATTCGGCAAATCCCAGGCCGAACAAGTGGTGGAAAAAAATCCGCGCCAGCGGCAAACAACTGACCACGATCTTCGCTGTTCAATCCACTGGAGAAATTCATGAGTAACATTGCAATCATCGGTGCCACCGGTCGTGCCGGTAGCCAACTGCTGGAAGAAGCCCTACGTCGCGGTCACAGCGTTACCGCCATCGCTCGCGATACATCGAAGATCGGCCAGCGTGCTGGCGTGGTCACGCGTAATGTCGATGCGCTCGATGCCAGCGCATTGCAGGAAGCTATCGCTGGTCATGACGCGGTCATCAGCGCGGCGCATTTCGCCACGCTGCCTGCCGCCGCCGTGGTCGGACCGGTGAAAAAGGCTGGGGTCAAACGCCTGCTGGTGGTGGGCGGTGCGGGTTCGCTGTTGTTGCCTGATGGCACTCGGGTGATCGATAGCGCAGGTTTCCCTGACGCGTACAAAGCCGAGGCCAGCGCGGGTGCCGAGTTTCTAGGCAAGCTGCGTGAAGAAAAAGATCTGGATTGGACCTTCCTGTCGCCATCGGCCGAATTTGTCGAAGGCGAACGCACCGGAAAATTCCGCACCGGTCAGGATGATTTGCTGGTGAGCGGCGAGGGGCGCAGCTGGATCACATTTGCGGACTATGCGATCGCGATGCTCGACGAAGTGGAAACACCGAAGCATTCGCGGCAGCGGTTTGCTGTCGGTTATTGACCCCCGCAACCCTATAGCAGCTGGCTTTGCCAGCTGCTATAGGGCACGTTCAGCGACTCTGCGCCTGCTCCACCAACCACCCCATCAACTCGCGCAACTTCGGTGAAGGCCCGGGTTTTTCCGGGAACACCAGGTAATACGCCAGTCCCGTAGTCACCTTCAATTCGAAGGGCATGACCAGCCGCCCGGCATTCAGGTCATCGCCGATCAACGACCAATCGCCAATCGCCACACCCGTTCCCTGGGACGCCATCGACATCGCCAGATCGAGCGTTTCGAAGTGCTGGCCCTTGCCGACATTGGTCAGATGCACATCCGCCGCTTTCAGCCACGCCTTCCAGTCGCGCTCATCGCGCGTGGGGTGCAGCAGCAGGTGTTGTTGCAGGTCGGCCGGTGTCTGCAAAGCGATCGGTCCGTCGAGCATCGGCCTGGAACACACCGGCGTCAGTTGCTCATCGAAGAGTTTTTGCGACTCCAGCGAAGTGTCCGGCGGCGTGCCGTACATCACCGCCGCATCGAATTGTTCACGATGAAAATCCACACCGTGCTTGACCGTGGTGGTCAGTTCCACCGGCACGTCCGGGCGCTCCTTTTGCCATTGCAACAGGCGCGGCAGCAACCAGCGCATAACGCAGGTCGGTGCCTTGAGTTGCAGGGTTTCGCGCTTCTCGCCGATCTGCTCAACGGCCTCGTCGATCAATCCGAAAATCTGCTGCACCCGTGGCAGCCATTCCCGTCCCTCGGCCGTCAGATCAAGGCCGCGTGCCTGACGAATGAACAGTTCATAACCGAGGAAATCTTCCAGTCCGGCGATCTGTCGGCTCACCGCACCTTGGGTGATGTGAAGTTGCTCGGCGGCCCGGGTGAAATTGCAGCACTGCGCGGTAATCAGAAAAGTGTGCAGCGCCGGCAGGGGAGGCAGTCGTTTCATTGGGATCCAAGGTATGACGTGAGGACATGGCTAGTATGACTTTTTATCCATTGTTGCGGCTACGTGTCGCCCGTTCCAATGAGGCCATCCCTGGACCTGCGAATCCATCATAAACACACCGCAGGCCCGGCGTCTCAAATCGAACAAGAAGGGCAATTCACATGGCGACGTGCGGCGAAGTATTGGTCAAGTTACTCGAAAACTACGGTGTCGAGCAGGTGTTCGGCATTCCCGGGGTTCACACCGTGGAGCTGTACCGCGGGCTGGCCCGTTCGAGCATCAACCACGTCACGCCGCGCCACGAACAAGGCGCCGGTTTCATGGCCGACGGCTACGCCCGCACCAGCGGCAAACCGGGTGTGTGCTTCATCATCACCGGCCCTGGCATGACCAACATCACCACCGCGATGGGCCAGGCTTACGCCGATTCGATCCCGATGCTGGTGATTTCCAGCGTGCAATCGCGCAGCCAGTTGGGCGGTGGTCGTGGCAAGCTGCATGAGCTGCCGAACCAGGGCGCCTTGTGTGCCGGTGTCGCGGCGTTCTCCCACACCCTGATGTCGGCGTCCGAGTTGCCAGGCGTGCTGGCCCGCGCTTTTTCGCTGTTCCAGGCCGGTCGTCCACGCCCGGTGCACATCGAAATTCCGTTGGATGTGTTGGTTGAAGAAGCCGACGATCTGCTCAGCAGCCTGCCGGTGAATATCGACCGCGCCGGTGCTTCGCCGTCGGCCGTTTCACGCATGACCGAACTGCTGGCCGGCGCCAAGCGTCCGCTGATTCTTGCCGGTGGCGGCGCCATCGATGCCGCCGCCGAGCTGACTGAACTGGCCGAATTGCTGGATGCTCCGGTGGCGCTGACCATCAATGCCAAAGGCATGCTCGAATCCGCTCACCCGCTGCTGATCGGTTCGACCCAGAGCCTGGTCGCCACCCGTGCGCTGGTCGCCGAAGCCGACGTTGTGCTGGCCATCGGCACCGAGCTGGCCGAGACCGACTACGACGTGACCTTCGCCGGTGGTTTCGAGATTCCCGGCAAGCTGCTGCGCATCGACATCGACCCGGACCAGACCGTGCGCAACTATCCGCCGCACGTGGCATTGGTCTCCGACTCGCGCAACGCCGCCCAAGCTTTGCTCAGCGCCTTGTCGCACAAGTCGCTGGCCGAGCGCCGCAACGATTGGGGCCAGGTGCGTGCCGCGCGCCTGCGTGAAGAACTGGCCGCGAGCTGGGATGCACCGACCCTGGCCCAGACCCGTTTCCTCGAAACCGTTTTGCATGAATTGCCGAGCGCCGTGTTCGTCGGCGATTCGACCCAACCGGTGTACACCGGCAACCTGACGTTCAACCCGGAGCGCCCGCGTCGCTGGTTCAACTCGTCCACGGGTTACGGCACCCTCGGTTACGCCTTGCCGGCAGCGATTGGCGCCTGGCTCGGTGGCAGCACCGAGAGCGGTGCACGTCCGCCAGTGGTCTGCCTGATCGGCGACGGCGGCCTGCAATTTACCTTGCCGGAACTGGCCAGCGCCGTTGAGGCGCGCACCCCGGTGATCGTGCTGCTGTGGAATAACCAGGGCTACGAAGAGATCAAGAAATACATGGTTAACCGCGCCATCGAGCCGGTTGGCGTCGATATCTACACCCCGGATTTCATCGGTGTAGCCAAGGCACTGGGTTGCGCTGCCGAAGCAGTCAGCGGCGTCGAGCAACTGCGTGGTGCGCTGCGTGTAGCCACTGATCGCCAAGGCCCGACCCTGATCGAAATCGATCAGACCGAGTGGATGAAGGTGGTGTCGAAATGACCTTCCCGACTACCTTGGATGGTCTGTTCATCGACGGCCAATGGTCGGCCGGCAACGAACACCTGCGAGTGATCAACCCGGCAACCGAAGCGCTGCTGACCACCGTCGTGGGCGGTGATGAGCAAGCGGTCGATCAAGCGGTCAGCGCAGCGATCCGAGCCTTCGCCGACTGGTCGAAAACCACTGGCGCCGAGCGCGGCGCGATCCTGCGCAAAATCGCTGCGGGCGTTCAGGCCGGTCGTGAGCAGTTGATGCATTTGCAGTCGAGCAACAACGGCAAGCCACAGTTCGAAGCGGCCATTGACGTCGACGATGTGATCGCCACGTTCGAGTATTACGCCGGCCTGGCTGAAGGACTCGACGCCAAACAAGACAGCGCGGTGGAGCTGCCGAGCGACGATTTCAGCGCTCGCTTGCGCCGTGAGCCGTGCGGTGTGGTCGGCCTGATCGTGCCGTGGAATTTCCCGATGGTCACCACCGCGTGGAAGCTTGCCCCGGCGCTGGCCGCTGGTTGCTGCGTGGTGCTCAAGCCTTCTGAAGTGACGCCACTGCCTGAGCTGGAACTGGCGGCGATCATTGCCGATGCAGGTTTGCCCGCCGGTGTGTTCAACGTGGTGTGTGGCACCGGCCTGGCCGTTGGCGCGCCACTGTCGGCTGATCCGCGTATCGCCAAGATTTCCTTCACTGGCAGCAATGCGGTGGGTGTGCAGGTCATGCAGCGCGCAGCAGAAACGGTCAAAGGCGTGAGCCTGGAACTGGGCGGTAAATCTTCGCTGCTGGTGCTGGCCGATGCCGATCTCGACCTGGCGGTGGAAGTGGCCTGTGGCGGCGGTTTCTTCAACGCCGGGCAGATGTGCTCCGCCACCAGCCGCGTGCTGGTCGCCGATGAACTGGCCGATGAATTCCTCACCCGTTTGAAGGCCCGTGCCGAAGCGATTCGAGTCGCCGACCCGTTCGACCCGAACGTGGAAATGGGCGCACTGGTCAATCAGGCGCAATACCAGCGAGTGCTCGGCCATATCGATCGTGGATTGAGTGCCGGCGCCAAGTTGATTTGCGGCGGCAATCGCCCGGCGGATCTGCCGCGCGGATATTTTTTGCAGCCGACGATTTTCACTGAAGTGCCCCTCGACAGTGCGCTGTGGTGTGAAGAGATTTTCGGCCCGGTGATTTGCGTGCGCAGTTTCGCCTCCGAAGCTGAGGCGATTGCCCTGGCCAACGACAGCCAGTTCGGTCTGGTGGCCAGTGTGGTCACGCGCGACGCCGAAAACGCCGACCGTGTCGCCAACGCTTTGCAGGCGGGGCTTGTGTGGATCAACGCGCCGCAGGTGATCTTTCCGCAGACCGCTTGGGGTGGCTACAAGCAGAGCAGCATCGGCCGTGAATTAGGGCCGTGGGGTTTGCAGGCTTTCCAGGAAATCAAACACGTGATTCGCGCCGTCTGACAGCACGAAAAAGGTGTGCGCATGCCTCCCGATGAGGCATGCGCCGGCGTCATGGCTTCAATGAGTTTTTATCGATAGTCAGCGGTTTTGCACAACCTCAGGATGAACTCACTGGTTCAATCAACCCCCGCAAACAGAGGGGTAAACGCTGATCCAGTCGCGCGGATGCAACAGTTTCGACCTGCCTTATACCTACAAAAACAAAGGGAGTCCGTAATGGGCGAGCATGATCTGAACAGACGTCAATTCATCAAAACCGTAGGCGTAGCCTCGGTTGCAGTGGCCGCCATGAGCTTGCCGTTCGTCAAGGCCAATGCCAGCGATACACGCTTCACTGGCAAGACCCTGCGTCTGCTGACCTGGTCCGATGACACCGGCCTGGCTGCACTGCGCAACATCGCAGCAACCTTCGAAGACAAGTACGGCTGCAAGGTCATCGCCGACCGCACCGGCAGTACCTCGGAGATGGTCGCCAAACTCAAGGCCGGCGGTGATCGTCCGCAATACGACATCATCACCCTTGCCGGCGTCGGCGCCGAAGGTCTGGCCGCCGCCAACCTGCTGGAAAAACCCGACCTCAACCGCATTCCCAACATCGTCGACGTGCCGGAGAAATACCGCACTGGCGCCAACGGCCACGGCATCGGTTACCTGTTGTGGTGCAACAGTCTGGTCTACAGCACGCGCACCCAGAAAGAAGCCCCGACCAGCTACGCCTCTCTGTGGGATGCCGACGCGGCACCGAACATCTTCCTGCCGCCGCCGAACTGGACCGAGGCCATGGACCTGATCATCATCGCCGCCAAACTGGCCGGTGGTGACGAGCACAACATCGAGCCTGGCTTCAAGAAGCTCGCCGAGCTGAAAGACCGCGTGGTGACCCTCGGCGAAAACCCGAACCAGATCGCCGAGCTGTTCCGCACCGGTTCCCTGGACATGGGTGGCCTGTACGCCCCGGCCTTCTTCCCGAAACAGATCCGCGACCCGAACTACGGTCTGAGTGCAACCTTTGGCATGAAGGAAGGTTTCTACACCGACCTGATGCAATCGGTGATGCCGAAGAACCGTCCGGGCGATACCGATATGGCGTACGCCTTCATCAACCATTCTCTGGACCCGCTGGTGCAGGGCAAGATGGCCGAGGACATCTACAACGGTCCGGTGAACGCCAAGGCGATCATCTCCGCCGAAGCGCGCAAGAGCCCGTACATCCTCACGCCGGAGCAGATTGCCGAGAAGGCGATCATGCACGACAACGCCTTCCTGGCCACCGTGCATGACCAATGGATTCGTCGTTACACGGAAATCTTTTCTTCCTGATCGAGTGACGAACACAGACCTCAAGCACACCACAAAATCCTGTGGGAGCGGGCTTGCCCGCGATGACGGACGCTCTGTCGATATGATGTGACTGACAGACCGCTATCGCTGGCAAGCCAGCTCCCACAGGGAGCGCGGTGGTTTCGGGGGGTGTGTTCGTCAGATGCTTTCCATTGACGAGACCCTTTGCTATGGAACACCAACCTTTGACCCATCCGGTCAGCGCCGCTGAGTCGCGCCCGCGCTTCGGTGTTTCGCCGACCGCGCGTGCCTGGTTTTTCCTCTCGCCGTCGATGCTGTTTCTCGGCGTGCTGATCGCCGCCAGCCTGTTGGTCCTGCGCATGAGCGTGGGCACCAAGGGCGCGGAGTGGTCCGGGTTCAGCCTGGCCAGCTACGCTCAGTTGCTGGAACCCTACTACCTCAAATCGCTGATGCTGACCCTGCGCCTGGCGCTGATCAGCGCGGTGATCGCCGTGATCCTGGCGATCCCGGTGGCCTACACCATGTCGCGCCTGACCTCGCCGTTTGTGCGACGGATCTTCCTCGCGGCGGTGCTGCTGCCATTGCTGGTCAACCTGTTGCTGCAAAGCTACGGCTGGCTGGTGATTCTCGGCCCCGGCGGCATGCTCAACCAGACACTGATGGGCCTGGGCCTGATCAAGCGCCCGATCATGCTGTTGTACAACCAGAACGGCGTATTGATGGGCCTGGTGCAAACCGCGTTCCCCTTGGCTGTGCTGCCGATCGCCAGCGCCATGCGCGGCGTCGCCCGCAGTTACGAAGAAGCCGCCGCCACCCTTGGCGCCAGTCGCTTCCAGGTGTTCCGCCAAGTGGTGTTGCCGATGAGTCTGCCGGGGATCATCACCGGTGCGACGCTGGTGTTCGCCTACAACGCCAGCAGTTTCGTGGTGCCCTTGCTGCTCGGTGGCCGGCGCGTGCCGATGCTCGCGGTGATGGTGCATGACCAGATCGCCCCGCTGATGAACTGGCCCGCCGCGTCCGCCGCCGGTGTGGTGCTGATCGTCACCACGCTCGCGATCATGACTTTGTCCGAATACATCACCGGCCGTCGCCGGCGCATGCTGGAGGCTTCGCAATGAGTACCCTGACCAAGAAGCGCCAGTCGCTGCTGCCGGGTGACACCGGCAAGTTCGCCGGCATCCTCTCCGGCTTCATCCTGCTGTTGGCGGTGCTGCCGATCCTGACCATGATCGTCATGTCGTTCAGCGGCGCGTCGAACCTTGACTTTCCGCCGAGCAGCTACAGCCTGCAATGGTACAAGGCTGCCTGGAACACCTTCGTCTCGCCGGATTCCAGCGACGTGCTGAGCCTCGGCCAAGCCATGACCACCAGCCTGATGGTGTCGTGCCTGACCATGGTTTTTGCCACGCTGATCGCGGTGCCGGCAGCCTACGCGCTGACCCGCTGCGAGTTCCGCGGCAAGGCCGTGGCGCTGCAATTGATGTCGTTGCCGCTGGTGTTCCCGATGGTGGTGTTGGGCCTGGCGTTGCTGCTGGTGTTCGACAGCCTGCCGTTCCACATGACCACGTCGCGGCTGGTGATTGCCCACGTGATCCTCGCGCTGCCATTCGTGGTGAAAAACTGCACGGCGGCGATGCTCTCCATCGGCACTGAAGTCGAGGAGGCTGCGCAAATGCTCGGCGCTTCGCCAATGCGGGCGATTGTCGATGTGGTGGTGCCGTTGATGAAGTCGGGGATTCTGGCGGGCATGTTGCTGGCGTTCATCGTCTCGTTCAACGAATTCACCGTGACCTATTTCCTCTACACCATCGACGTCATGACCGTGCCGATCTGGATGTACAGCCGCACCGTGTCTTCGCTCGACCCAACCGTATTTTCGTTTGCCGTGCTGATCGTGCTGATCGACTTCGTCCTGATCTGGGCGCTGGAGAAGCTGGTTGGTGAAGGTGGCGTTTCGTTCTGATTCTTGAGGTGATTTATGTCTGGTCTGATTCTGGAAAACGTCGAGAAACATTACGGCTCGGCCTGTGCGGTAAAGGATGTGAACCTGCATTTGCCGGAAGGAAAACTGGTGTGTTTCCTCGGCCCGTCGGGCTGCGGCAAAACCACGTTGCTGCGGATGATTGCCGGGCTGGAAACCCTGACCGGCGGCGAGATTCGCCTGGACGGCGAAGACATCGGCCATACCCCGGCGCACCTGCGTAACTTCGGCATGGTGTTCCAGTCGCTGGCGCTGTTCCCGCACATGACCGTGGGCGAAAACATTGCCTACCCGCTGAAACTGCGCGGGGTCAGCAAGGCTGACCAGCAGGCGCGGGTGGTGGAGTTGCTGGAACTGATCCAGCTGCAACCGATGATCAATCGCCCGGTGGCCAAACTCTCCGGCGGCCAGCGTCAGCGCGTGGCGATCGCCCGGGCGATTGCCAATCACCCGAAAATCCTGCTGCTCGACGAACCGCTCTCGGCGTTGGACGCCAAGCTGCGCGAGTCAATGCAGGTAGAAATCCGTCAGCTGCAACAGCGCCTGAACATCACCACCATCATGGTGACGCACGATCAGCGTGAAGCCATGACCATGGCGGATATCGTGGTCGTATTGGGTGAGCACAAAGTGCAGCAGGTGGGCACGCCGATTGAAATCTACCGGCACCCGGCCAACGAATTCGTCGCGGATTTCATCGGCTCCGGCAACATCTTCCCGGCCACGGCACTGGGCGATGGCAAGGTGAGTTTGCCAGGCGGCGATGCGCTGCAAGTGCCGATCTGCAGCAGCATTGTCGTCGGTGAGAAAGTGAAGATGCTGATTCGCCCGGAAGACCTGCAGCTCTCGGCACCACAGGCGACGGCGGGCAATCGCTTGCTGGGCAAGGTGACGTTTGTGCGGGATATCGGTGCGACCATCGAGACAACGGTCGAGTGTTCCGGGGTTTCGTTTACGGCGTTGAGCACGCCGTGCCAGGGGTTCGGTTTGAGTATCGGGCATCCGGTGTCGGTGACCCTTCCTGCCGAGGCTTGCCGGGTTTTGGGCGCTTGATCCGGATTTGATGTGGGCCTTTCTGGCCTCATCGCTGGCAGGCCAGCTCCCACAGGTTCTGTGAACGCCACAGATCACTGTGGGAGATGGCCTCACAACCTCCAGATCAAACTGACAACCGCAACCGCGCCAAATCCCGCAACGGCGGCGCCCCGAACAACCGGCTGTACTCCCGGCTGAACTGCGACGGGCTTTCATAGCCCACCCGATAACCCGCCGCCGAAGCCTCCAAGCCCTCCGCCAGCATCAAGCGCCGCGCCTCTTGCAGACGCAACTGCTTCTGATACTGCAACGGACTCATTGCTGTCATTGCCTTGAAGCGGTGATGCAGCGTCGACACGCTCAGGTTCACTTCCTTGGCCAGATCATCGATGCGCAGCGGTTGCTCATAGTTGCCGTTGAGCCACTTGATCGCCTGACTGATGCGATGGCTCTGACTGTTGGCGATCGCGATTTCGTACAGCCGATGGCCCTGCTTGCTGCGCAACAACCGATAGAGAATTTCCCGGCGAATCAGCGGCGCGAGCATGGCGATGTCTTTCGGCGTGTCGAGCAAACGTGCCAGGCGCAGTACGGCGTCGAGCATTGCGGTGTCGAGTCGTTCAACGTACAACCCGCGTCCGGTCGGACGGGTGGGCACGCCAATCGGGCCGGCGTCGGCGATCAACGCGGAAATTTCCGCGGGGTCTATGTCCAGGCGCACGGAGAGGATTGGCTCATCGGCCGAGACATCCACCACTCGACCACTCAGGGGCATCGAAACCGAGACTACCAGGTAATTCAGCGGATCGTAATTGAAGAACTCGTCAGCCAGCCGGACTTCCTTGCGGCCCTGCGCCATGATGCACAACGCCGGTTGCGCGAGGACCGGGGCGAACTCGTGGTTTTGGCTATGACGTGACATGAACAGCGAGCCGACAGCAGTGGCATAACTGCCATCTTCGGCGGTGTTGCGACGGATGATCGCCGCCAGTTCCACGCGCTGCTTCTCCATCTCGGTGTCCAGCGGGGCTTGAAAGTGATCGAGCGACGACATGTAAGGCATCCTCGGCAGGGCAGGTTTGATGAGGCAGAGCATATGTTTGTGCAAGCCCCAGTGGTAGACGCATCCTGTCGAATGCTTGCCTGATTCTGCACGGTGTTGTGTTTTCACCCCCGCACGTCGGGACGCAGAGCGCCAAACTTGCTTGAAGCTCGTATGGCAGAACCGTGACAGTGTTTTACACAATGTTACAGGTAGGCTGCGCACTCTCGCAGGATTGTGCAACGCACCGGCAGGAATCGACTAACGACCCAAGCGCGTCGGCCCTTAACCTTTGATCCTGTCGCAGCCCGTCCCCCGGCTGCAACGCGACTCCCCGGGAGGGTTGAACATGTCTAAGCAGATCCCCGTCAGTCATATGGCTTTCGTTCGAGCGCGCGCCGGGCGCTCAGCGGAACTTGGAATGCGCCTCAGTGCCTTGATCGAACCATCTCGCGCAGCACCCGGCTGCCTGAACTTTGCCTTGCAACACTCGCAATGCGATCCGGAACTGTGGCTGGTGTCCGGCTTCTGGACCCATCAACAGGCCATGACCGCGTACTTCAGCACCCCGGCCATGGAGATTTTTGCCGAACTGGTGCAGGAACTAGTGGTTAACAGCCTGGATTTCCACACCTTCAAGGATGTGTCGGCGGCGCAAGCCTTGCGTCAGTCCGGGGTCGCGGTACACAAACTGGCCGGTTGAGGGTTTAATGGCAACATTCTCAACTAGCCAGGATGCGCCACATGGCACGCAAAGCCTTTGAAACCTTCGAAGCCGTATCGGCTGTAATACCCCGCGAAGGCGGTTATTACGCGGCAATCGCCACCAAAGCCATCGGCGGCGCGGGTGCGCCTCGCTTCAACAAACTGCTGGAAGAACAGACCTTCAAGACCGCCAGAGAAGCGGACGAAGCCGCCGCCCTGCAACTGACGCACCTCAAGGGTGTCGACGAAGACGGCGGGCTGGTCTGGTAATTACTTCTTTTCCGCTCCCGGGCGGTACATCTTGAACAATGCCTCAGGCCCCAGCTGGAAATAATCCGCCGGCCCGCCGCCGCGCAGAATCGGTTCTGCCGCGGCGGTGTCGTACACCCCATCCTTCAACAGCCATTTGGCGATATGCACGGCGACCACCTCGCCGAGAATCAGCCAGCTCGGCACTACATTCCCGTCGGCCCGCTGCAACTGAATGATCTGCGTGACCTTGCATTCGAAGGACACCGGGCTTTCGGCGACTCGTGGCACCTGAATGACTTTCGATGCCACAGTGGTCAGCCCGGAGAGTTCGAATTCATCGACTTGGGGCCCGACCATGGCGCAACTCTGGTTCATCTGCTCGGCCAGTGGCCGGGTCGCCAGGTTCCAGGCGAATTCGCCGGTCTGTTCGATGTTGTTCAGGCTGTCTTTGCGCCCGACGCTGGAGAACCCGATGATCGGCGGAATGTAGTTGAAGGCGTTGAAAAAGCTGTACGGCGCCAGGTTCAAGCGGCCCTCGGCATCCTGTGAAGAAATCCAGCCGATGGGACGCGGGCCGACGATCGCATTGAACGGATCGTGAGGCAGGCCGTGGCCGTTGGCGGGTTCGTAAAAGTGAATGTCGTCGGGCATGGGCCGTGTTCCTTGAGGCTGCTTTCGAATAGGCAGCAATAGTGCAAGGGCGTGCCGCTGATTTCCAGTCCGACGAATACCCCACAGGTTTTGCGCTCCCCCAGAAATGACTAAGCCCGGCCGAAGCCGGGCTGTGGGTGCCGCTTGAGTGAATTAGCTGACGGTTGCGCCGCCAGTACGGTCGTAGCCATCCTCAGCGACGGTTGCGCCGCCAGTGCGGTCGTAGCCGTCTTCAGCGACAGTTGCGGAGCCGGTGCGATCGTAGCCATCAGCGGCGACAGTGGCGGAACCGGTGCGGTCATAACCGTCTGCTGCCACAGCGGAGCCGGTACGGTCGAAACCGTCGGCGGCGAAGGTGTTGGCAGCCAGTACGGACAGGGCGATGGCGAGGAACAGTTTGGTTTTCATCTTCATTTCTCCAGGTTCTTTGGCGTTTTGTCTCTTGGGCATGGGTTTCATGCTACGCCAATTAAACTGATTAAAAAGCGCAAAATAATGCTAAAAACAATCGATTAAATAGATATTAAGGCCGTCAGAATTTCCGCTTTCAGGGACTGAATGGGCGCATCGCAGTTAATCGATCAGGCAGGTTCAGGATGGGGGTTGAGCATTAACTCGTGATTAATCCGCACTTTTGGCGTGAGTGACATATTTTTCATAAAGCGCTTACCCATTTTTCACTGCTTCACCTCCAGTCTGCGCGTCGCGCCATAACCCTGAGAAATGGCCGTCATGACCACTGGAGTTTTACCCTCGATGAATAAGCTTCCTCAAATTACCCTGGCGTTCTGGGTGATGAAAATCTGCGCGACGACCTTGGGGGAAACCGCGGGTGATTTGTTGTCGATGACCCTCAACGTGGGATATGCCATCAGTTCGCTGATCCTCATCAGTGTGTTCGTGTTGACGCTGGTCGCGCAGCTGATGTCGAAAACCTACAAGCCAGTGCTGTACTGGATCGTGATTCTGTCGACCAGCACGGCCGGTACCACGATGTCCGATTTCATGGACCGCACCCTGGAGCTTGGCTATGCCACGGGCTCGATGATCCTGATCGCTATTCTGTTGGGGATTTTTGCGGCGTGGCGCCTGAGCGGCGACTCGTTGAACGTCACCAAGGTTCAGACGTTCCGTGGCGAGATGTTCTACTGGATGGCGATTTTGTTTTCCAACACCTTGGGCACGGCACTGGGTGACTACCTGGCCGACGATTCAGGCCTGGGTTTCGCTGGCGGCGCCCTGCTGATCGGTTTGACCATCGCGGTGGTGGTGCTGCTGAAGTACCTGACGAAGATTTCGTCGGTTGTATTGTTCTGGGTAGCGTTTGTCTTGACTCGCCCGTTCGGTGCAACCCTGGGTGATTTCCTGACCAAACCCCATGAAAAGGGCGGTCTGGATTTCGGCACCATCGGTTCGTCGCTGGTGTTGGCGGGGATTCTGGTCGTGATGATCGCGGGGGCTTCGTATGCTCAGAAAAAGTTCGGTAAGCGAGACGTAGCGCAATTTTCCTGATAGACCATGGTGCCCCAATCGCGAGCAGGCTCGCACACATTGGACCGCATTCCTCCAAGGGTAAGCGGCCAACCAGTGGGAGCGAGCCTGCTCGCGATGGGGCCATTGCAGTCACCGTTGCAATGACTGCCAAACACCTGTCAGTCAGTAACAATCCGCGAATGCTTGCGGGTGTCTTTCATGGTGATGTACACCAGCAACGACACAGCGATGCACGCGGTGACATACCAGTAGTAACCGGTTTCCATGCCGATGCTCTTGAACCACAGCGCGATGTATTCAGCGGTGCCGCCGAAGATCGAGACGGTCAGTGCGTACGGCAGGCCAACGCCCAGGGCGCGGATTTCGGTCGGGAACAGTTCGGCTTTCACCACGGCGTTGATCGAGGTGTAGCCGCTGACGATGATCAGCGCCGCCATGATCAGGAAGAACGCGCCCCACCAGGTCGTGATGGTGTGCAGGGTGGTGAGGATCGGCACGGTGAACAGCGTGCCCAGAACGCCGAAGGCGATCAGGATTGGCCGGCGACCGATTTTATCCGACAGCCCGCCGATGATCGGTTGCAGGCACATGAACAGAAACAGCGTGGCGGCGGAAATGGTGGTGGAGTCGGAAATGCTCATGCCGACGGTGTTCACCAGGTATTTCTGCATGTAGGTGGTGTAGGTGTAGAACGCCAGCGTACCGCCCATGGTCAGGCCGACCACGGTCATCAGTTCCTTCGGATGGCGCATCAAGGTGCGCATCGCGCTTTCCTTGGCCTTTTCTTTTTTGGTGAACGACTCGGTTTCTTCCATCCCGCGACGCAGGTAAAGCGCGACCACGGCACACAATGCGCCGATGGCGAACGGAATGCGCCAGCCCCAGGCGTAGAGTTCTTCAGTGGTCAGAATGTTTTGCAGCACGATCAGCACGCCCAGCGCTATGAGCTGGCCGGAGATCAGGGTCACGTACTGGAAGCTGGAGAAGAAACCGCGGCGTTCCTTGGTCGCCATCTCGCTGAGGTACGTGGCCGAGGTGCCGTATTCGCCACCCACCGACAGGCCTTGCAGCAAGCGTGCGAACACCAGCAGGATCGGCGCGCCGATGCCGATCACTTCGTAGCTTGGGCTCAAGGCGATCAGCAGCGAACCGAAGCACATCAGGTAAACGGAGGCCATCAAGGCCTTTTTACGGCCGACTTTGTCAGCGTACAGGCCCATCAGCCAGCCGCCGATCGGGCGCATCAGGAAGCCCACGGCGAAGATCGCAGCGGTGTTCAACAGTTGAGCGGTGGTGTCGCCTTTGGGGAAGAAGGTCTTGGCGAAGTACAGGGAGAAGGCGGCGTAGACGTACCAGTCGTACCACTCGACCATGTTGCCTACGGAACCGCTGAAGATCGATTTGATGCGGCTGGAAGTGGTTCTTTCTTTGGCCGGCACGGCAGCCGACCCAAGCGGCAGGGAGTTGGAGTTATCCATTGAAGGATCCTTCGTTTAATTGTTTTTGTGGAGCGCGATTAAACGCAGCCTGCGGGGCTATAGCAGGAGCTGTGCCAACGGGGGGAGGGCCGGTTTAGAGGGGGTAGGGCGGATTGGTGAGCGGAAATCCGCTTATGTTTGGTTGGGTGTAAGCGGGAAATTGCTCAAGTGTTGCTGTGGTTATACCGGCACAGCAACACTCAGCTGTCCTGCAAAAACATCTCCCGGCTCAATCCATGCCGCTGCATCTTTTCATTGAAGGTCCGACGCGGCAGTTGCAGCGCTTCAAGCACCGCTTTCACATCGCCTTTGTGCCGGGTCAACGCCGCGCGCAGGCATTGCGCTTCAAACGCTTCCTGCTGCGCCGCCAGTGACTGCCCCGGCTCGATGCCCGCTGGTACGGGCTCGCCCAGCCCCAACACCTGGCGCTCGGCGACGTTCGCCAGTTCGCGCACATTGCCCGGCCAGTCGTGGCTCAGCAGATGGCTCAACTGCGGGCCGCTCAAGGGCGCAAACGTCCGACCCAAACGCTCGGCGGCACTCTGGGCGAAGGTTTCGTACAACAAGGGAATGTCTTCACGGCGGTCGCGTAACGGTGGCAGGCGCAGTTCGGCAACGTTCAAGCGATAAGCCAGGTCTTCGCGAAAGCGCCCGGCCCGCGCTTCATCGAGCAAGTCCGGTTTGGTCGCGGCGATGATGCGCAAATTCACGCGAATGCTCTGATTAGAGCCCAGACGCTCGAGCTTCTGCTCTTGCAGCACCCGCAGCAATTTCACCTGCTGCGCCAGCGGCATGCTTTCGATTTCATCGAGAAACAGCGTGCCGCCGTCGGCGTATTCCAGTTTGCCGATGCGCTTGCCCTGTGCGCCGGTGAATGCACCGCTTTCGTGGCCGAACAATTCAGCCTCAAACAGTTGCTCGGGGATGGCTGCGCAGTTCAACGCGACGAAGGGTTTGTCGGCGCGCGGCCCGAAGTCGTGCAGGCAACGGGCGACCAGCTCCTTGCCGCTGCCGGTTTCGCCGCGGATCAGCACGTTGACCGGCAACGCTGCCAGATCCAGCACTTGCCGGCGCAACGTCTGCAAGCCACGGGAGACGCCCAGCAGCGTGGCATCGAGCTTGGTGCGGTTGTCCGCCTGTTCGTGCAGGGCACGGTTTTCCAGGACCAGGCTGCGCTTGTCCAGCGCCCGCCGCAAACTGCTGAGCAGGGTCTCGGGGCTGAAGGGTTTTTCGAGAAAGTCGTAGGCGCCATCGCGCATCGCATCGACGGCCATCGGCACATCACCGTGGCCGGTCAGCAGGATCACCGGCAGATCGGCATCGCGCCGCTGCACCTCGGCCAGCAGTTCCAGGCCGGTCATGCCCGGCATGCGCACGTCGCTGAGAATCACCCCGGCGAAATGCTTCGGCAGTTGCGCCAGGCACTCATCGGCGCGGCTGAACAACTGCACCTCGAACCCCGCCAGGCTCAGCCATTGTTCGACGGCGCTGCGGATGCTGCTTTCGTCGTCGACCACGATTACTGAGTTCAGCATGGTTCATGAACCTCTAGGTCGATGGGCAAGGTCAGGGCGAACACTGCGCCGTTGGCGTGATTATCGGCCGTCAGGCGACCGCCCGATTCGTGAACGATAGCGAACGACACCGCGAGACCAATCCCTAAGCCATCGCCCACCGGTTTAGTGGTGAAAAACGGATCGAACACCTTGGCCAGATTCTCATCGGTGATGCCGCTGCCGTTGTCGATCACGCTCAAGCGCCACAGTTGTTCTTCGGCTTCGAGACGGATTTCCAGGCGCTTGCAGGGTTTGTCCTGCATTGCATCCAGGGCATTGCGCAACAGATTGATCAGCACCTGTTCCAGACGAATCGCATCGCCGCGCACCCACGCCGGGCGAGTCAAGTGCAGCACCGTGCTGATCTGTTCATCGCGTAACCGCGTGTCGAGCAGGTGCAGCGACTGGTCAACCACCGCCGCCAGATCGAGGCGTTCGCGTAAGCCGCTGGGGCTTTTGCGGGCGAAGGTTTTCAGGTGGCCGGTGAGGGCCGCCATGCGTGTCAACATGTCGTCAACCGGTTTGAGCGCCTTGTAGGCTTCATCGACCCGACCGTGATCGAGCAGCAACCTCAGCGTAGCAAGCTGCATGCGCTGCGCGGTCAACGGCTGATTGATCTCGTGGGCCAGCGCTGCCGACATCTGGCCGAGGGCAGCGAGTTTGGCTGATTGCACCAAGCCTTCCTGGGCGGTGCGCAGGTCGCGGGTGCGTTCTTCCACCAGTTGTTCGAGCTCCTCGCGGCTGCGTTGGCGCAGTTTGGCCAGGCGCCAGCGCTGGTTGAGAAACAGCAGCAGAAACACCAGTGTCAGCCACACACCCGCCGCGGCGAGTGCGGCGTTGCGGCTGTCTTCGAAGGCAACTTGAGGACGGCGCAGCAAGTGCAGCGTCCAGCCTTCGGCAGGCAGTGGCAAGGATTCCCACAGGTAATCGGCATTGCCGTCCGGGCCATTGACCCGCGCCAGCTCACTGTTGCCGTCGAACCGGTGCAACGATTGGTATTCAAGCGGCGACAGTGGCTGCTTGTCGTATTGACGGGTGGCCTTGAGTTCGGCGTGATCGCTGTCGCTCAGCGGTTTCAAGTGGCGATAGCGCCAGCCCGGTTGGTTGGCGATGAAGATGATCCCGCGAGCATCGCTGACCAGCAACGTGTCGTTGCCTTGGCGCCATTCACGTTCAAGTTCGGGAAACTCCAGTTTCACCACCATGGCGCCGAGGAACTGGCCGTCATCGTTGGTGACGGCGCTGGACAGGAAGTAACCGGGAATGCCGCTGGTCACCCCAACCGCGTAAAAGCGCCCGGTGCCTTGGGTGCGGGTCTGGCTGAAGTAGGGGCGGAAGCCGTAATTGTGGCCGACGTAACTGCTGGGCAAGCGCCAGTTGCTTGCCGCCACGGCGAGGCCGGTGTGATCGAGCAATTCAAGGGTCGAGGATTCGGCGGCGCCATTGATCTTTTCCAGTTTGCGGTTCAGCAGATCCTGTTGCTCGGGGCCTACCGGTCCTTTGAGCGCGTCGCGCAATTGCGGGTCCAGCGCCAGCACCGAGGGCAGGGCGCGGTAGCGCTCGATCAACGTGTGCAGGGATGTGGCGTACAACGCCAATTGCTGGTTGGCGCGGGCGGCGTCTTCGACCATTGACTGACGCACGGTGTGGCGCATGGCCAAGGTAGCAGCGATGGCTGCACCGGCAATGATCAATACGGTATAGAGCGCCAGGCGCAGGGATCGGGAAGTCGGGAGCATGCGTTCGGCAACAGGCAAAAATCAGGGGGAGCACCATACCATGTGAACGGCGCTGTTCTCTCTCTGGAACCTGTGTGGCGGCGCGGGTTTTATTGCATGGGTTGTTTGTCGATGAGAATTCTTGCGGCATAAAAAAACCGGCCTGTCGTTGCCGACGGGCCGGTTTTTCGCTGCGAGGTGTCAGTGCTTACTGCACTTCCACCGCCAGGCTTTCACTGATCTTTTGCTGCCAGATGGCAGGACCGGTGATGTGTACGGACTCGCCCTTGCTGTCGACCGCAACAGTCACTGGCATGTCTTTCACGTCGAACTCGTAGATTGCTTCCATACCCAGCTCGGCGAAAGCTACAACGCGGGACTTCTTGATCGCTTGCGCCACCAGGTAAGCCGCGCCGCCGACCGCCATCAGGTAAACGGCTTTGTGGTCCTTGATCGCTTCGATTGCGGTCGGGCCGCGCTCGGATTTTCCGATCATGCCCAACAGGCCAGTTTGCTCGAGGATCTGGCGGGTGAACTTGTCCATCCGCGTCGCGGTGGTCGGGCCAGCCGGGCCAACCACTTCTTCGCGCACCGGATCAACCGGGCCGACGTAATAGATGAAACGACCCTTGAGGTCCACCGGCAGGGTTTCGCCCTTGTTCAGCATCTCGACCATGCGCTTGTGCGCGGCGTCGCGACCGGTGAGCATCTTGCCGTTGAGCAGGACGGTTTCGCCCGGCTTCCAGCTCTGCACGTCTTCCGGGGTCAGGGTGTCGAGGTTGACGCGGCGGGCCGACGGACCTGCTTCCCAGACGATTTCCGGGTAGGCGTCCAACGGTGGCGCTTCCTGGGCAACCGGGCCGGAACCGTCGAGTACGAAGTGCGTGTGACGGGTGGCGGCGCAGTTCGGGATCATGCACACCGGCAGGGAAGCGGCGTGGGTCGGGTAATCCATGATCTTCACGTCGAGCACGGTGGTCAGGCCACCGAGGCCCTGGGCACCGATGCCCAACTGGTTGACCTTCTCGAACAGCTCCAGGCGCATTTCTTCAATGCGGTTCTGTGGGCCACGGGCCTTCAGTTCGTGAATGTCGATGGATTCCATCAACACTTCTTTTGCCATCACAGCGGCTTTCTCGGCGGTGCCGCCGATGCCGATGCCCAGCATGCCCGGTGGGCACCAGCCGGCGCCCATGGTCGGAACGGTCTTCAGCACCCAGTCGACGATCGAGTCGGACGGGTTGAGCATGGCCATTTTCGACTTGTTTTCGGAACCGCCGCCCTTGGCCGCCACGTCCACTTCCACGGTGTTACCCGGAACGATGGAGTAGTGGATAACGGCCGGGGTGTTGTCCTTGGTGTTCTTGCGAGCGCCCGCCGGGTCGGCGAGGATCGAAGCACGCAGGACGTTTTCCGGCAGGTTGTAGGCGCGACGCACGCCTTCGTTGATCATGTCGTCCAGGCCCATGGTGGCGCCATCCCAGCGCACGTCCATACCCACGCGGACAAACACGGTGACGATACCGGTGTCCTGGCAGATCGGGCGGTGGCCGGTGGCGCACATGCGCGAGTTGATCAGGATCTGTGCCATCGAGTCACGGGCCGCTGGCGATTCTTCGCGCAGGTAAGCCTCGTGCATCGCCTGGATGAAATCCACGGGGTGGTAATAGGAAATGAATTGCAGGGCGTCGGCAACGCTCTGAATCAGGTCGTCTTGCTTGATCACGGTCATGAGTCGCGCTCCTCTAAAAGACGGGAACATTCAAATAAGGTGCTTGCAGCTTGGGTGCATCGGTCGGTTGCAAGCACCTTTCAAGGCACGCCGGGCATGCTGGCGCGACGCTAAAAAGGCGCGGCAGTATACCGCGCCTCGTGCAAGGGCACACGCGCCGGTAGTCAAACGTTGGTCGCATGGCGGATCATGGATTTGATGTCATTCATCCGCCCCCGAAAATTGAATGGTCATTTATCGGCCGCGCCACTAAAGTGACATACGGTCTGTAGAGCAGGACGCTCTGTCAGTCTCCTTTCATTCGGTGAGTCAACGATTGACCCATAACACCATCCAGCGACTGCTACTCAAGCGTTTTGCCATCGCGGCCGGCACCTATGCCCTGGCATTGCTATTGCTGTGGCTGGCGTTTTTTACCGGGCACTATCAGGACTCGCTGGCAGGCGTGGCCATTGGCAGCGCGCTGGTAGTGATCAGCCAGGCGGCGCTGTTCGCGGTGTTCTATTCCGGCTGCAACCTGCGCTTTGCCGACCCCAGCCTGACCGAAGCCCAGGTGTTGCTGGGGCTGGGTTGGCAAACCTGGTTGATTGCCCATCTGGACGACGCGCGCGGCGCGTTCCTGGTTTTCTATGTACTGATTCTGCTGTTCGGGCTGTTCCATTTGTCCCGGCGCTCCTTCCTGCGCTGTGCCTTGCTGGTGTTCTGCAGTTTCAGCGCGATCACGCTGTGGGAGGGCTACCACTTCCAGTTGCCCGACCCGGCGCTGGCGGCGTTGCAGGTGTGCGTGCTGTTGATCGTGCTGGTCTGGCTGGTGCTGTATGCCGGTTATGTCCAGGCCTCGCGCCATCGCATGCGGCAGCGGCGTTTCGCCCTGCAGGCGCATCAGGACACGCTGCGCGGGATGATGCGGCAGCTCGAAGACCTCGTCGCCACCGACGAGCTGACCGGCCTGTTCAATCGCCGGCATTTCCTGCGCCTGGCCTCCCGTGAAATCAATGCCATGGACGCCGGTGTGGTGCATGGTCTGGCGCTGATTGACCTCGATCACTTCAAGCGCATCAACGATCTGTATGGTCATGCTGCTGGCGATCAGGTGCTGCAAGCCTTTGCCGGCGTGGCCAGCGCCTGTCTGCGCGAAGGTGATGTGCTCGCCCGTTACGGTGGCGAGGAATTCGTGGTGTTGTTGCCCGATTGCGATGCCGAAAGCCTGACCTCGTGCTGTGAACGGCTGCGCATCGCCTTCACCGATGTCGAGTTGATCGGCCTGAGTGTCGGCAGCCTCAGCCTGTCCGCCGGCATGACGCTGCTGGAACTCGGCGATGACCTCGACGACGCCTTGCAGCGGGCCGATCAGGCGCTCTATCGCGCCAAGCGTGACGGCCGTAACCGTTGCGCGGCGGCGTGGGAAAACGTCGATGCCTGAGTTGCGCGTCGGCGAGCGCCACTGGTCGGTGGCGGCGGGCAGCAATTTGCTCGATGCCCTGAATCAGAACGGCGTGGCGGTGCCTTATAGCTGTCGCGCCGGCAGTTGCCATGCTTGCCTGGTTCAGTGTGTGCAAGGGCTGCCGAGCGACAGTCGCCCCGATGCCCTGAGCGTGGAGCAACGTCAGCAAGGCTGGCGCCTGGCGTGCCAGTGTCAGGTGGTCGAGGATTTGCGGGTGCACACCTTCGACCCGCAGCAGGATGGACGTCCGGCCGAGGTCGCGGCGGTCGACTGGTTGAGCCCCAGCGTACTGCGTCTGCGCCTGACCCCGCAGCGGCCATTGCGTTACAGCGCTGGTCAACATCTGGTGTTGTGGGCGGGGAACGTGGCGCGGCCATACTCCCTCGCCAGCCTGCCAGAAGACGACCGCTTTCTCGAATTTCACCTCGATTGTCGCCTGCCGGGGGAGTTTGGTGATGCGGCCCGTCAGTTGAGGATCGGCGATCCGATTCGCCTCGGCGAATTGCGTGGAGGGGCGTTGCACTACGATCCGGACTGGCACACCCGACCGCTGTGGCTGATGGCCGCCGGCACCGGATTGGGGCCGTTGTTTGGCGTGCTGCGTGAGGCCTTGCGCCAGGATCACCAAGGCGAGATACGTGTCATTCACCTGGCCCATGATGCCAGTGAGCATTATCTGGCCAAGCCCCTGCAAGCCATGGCCGCCAGCCGCACGAACCTGAACATCGAGCTGTGGACCCCGGCCGAGCTGCCCGCGGCTTTGGCGCAACTGCGGCTTGTTTCCCGGCAAACCCTGGCCTTACTCTGCGGAGCCCCCGACAGTGTCGACGCCTTCGCCCGGCGCCTGTACCTGGCGGGGCTGCCGCGCAATCAACTGCTGGCCGATGTGTTCCTGCCCCGTGGTTGAGCGCTGATTTTTCAGACGCGAGACGACCATGACCGATGCCATCCAGATTGAACGCGAACGCGGCCTGCTGACCCTGCGCCTCAATCGCCCGGAAAAGAAAAACGCCCTGACCCGCGCCATGTACAGCCACTTGGCTGAAGCGCTGAAGCAGGCCGACACCGATCCTGAAATCAACGCCGTACTGATAACCGGCTCCAGCGAGTGCTTCACCGCCGGCAACGACATCGCCGATTTCATCCAGCAACCACCGGGCAACCTCGACAGCCCGGTGTTCCAGTTCATGCTCAACCTGCTCGAATGCCGCAAACCGGTGATCGCTGCCGTGGCCGGTGCGGCGGTGGGCATCGGCACGACGCTGTTGCTGCATTGCGATCTGGTCTACGTCAGCCGCGACGCTCGACTGCGCATGCCGTTCGTCAATTTGGGCTTATGCCCGGAGTTCGGCTCCAGCCTGATCCTGCCACGTCTGCTCGGACAGGCGAAAGCGGCGGAGTTGTTGTTGCTGGGTGAAGGTTTCAATGGAGAGCAGGCGGCCGCGTGGGGCATTGCGTCCGAAGCGCTGAACAGTGGCGAAGAGGCGTTGGCCAAGGCGCGGGAGGTGGCGCTGCGCTTCGAATCGCTGCCACCGGAAGCGGTGCGCATCAGCAAGCAATTGATGAAGGCGCCGGATCGCGAGTTGATCCGCAAGGTGATCGAGGAAGAGGGCGCGTTGTTTACCCAGCGGTTACGTTCACCGGAAGCGTTGGCGGCGTTGACCGGGTTTATCAAACGGCATTGAGTTTTTCGTTGGATGATCTGCCCTCATCGCGAGCAGGCTGCTCGCGATGAGGGCAGATCGGACGGCACACATGTTGGATCGGAAAACAAAAGCCCCGTCATTCACATGGCGGGGCTTTTGTTTTTCGGCGCTCTGTCACGCATTCATTGAGGTAACTCGACGGTATGAACCAGGTTTACCGTTAGTCGGGACTGTCATTTCTATCAGCTAGTTCTCAGTAAGGGTAAAGACTTAGGTTTTGTACTCACTAATTTTTACGTGCCAAGGAGTGTTATCAAATGAGCGAGCTAGAAGTTCCAACAATTCTGAAACCTCAAGATGGAGCGACAACTACTGTAGATCCGGACATCGAAATCAAATGCACGCCGGGTGCCAAAGTGATGATTTACGGATTGTCGAGTTTGACTGAGTGCACAATCGGTAGTGATGGTTTGTGGACAGGGCGGCCTGCTCGAAGTCTGGTGCCGAAAAAGCATACCTTCCATGCAGTGCATGTGACTGGCGATGACAAATCGAAACCATCCCCCGATGTTACTTTCACAGCATCGAATCATTGAAGCAAAAAGCCCCGCCATTCACAGGGCGGGGCTTTTGTTTTTCAGCTGGTCTCTCAGACCATCGGGTCGCCAACGTGCAGGATTTTCATGCCGTTGGTGCCGCCGGTGGTGTGGTAGCTGTCGCCCTTGGTCAGGATGACCCAGTCGCCTTTCTCAACGACGCCGCGCTTGACCAACTCGTCGATCGCCTTCTGGCTGACTTCGTTCGGTGCCAGCGAAGCCGGGTCGAACGGGATGGTGTATACGCCACGGAACATCGCCGCGCGAGCCTGAGCTTCGCGGTGTGGGGTGAACGCGTAAATCGGCACCGAGGAACGGATGCGCGACATGATCAGCGGGGTGTAGCCACTTTCGGTCAGGGCGATGATCGCTTTCACGCCCGGGAAGTGGTTGGCGGTGTACATGGTTGCCAGCGCGATGCTTTCGTCGCAGCGGGTGAATTCCTTGCCGATACGGTGGCTGGAAGTCTTGCTGGTCGGGTGCTTTTCGGCGCCGACGCAAATACGCGCCATCGCCTGAACGGCTTCCAGTGGGTACAGGCCGGCAGCACTCTCGGCGGAGAGCATCACGGCGTCGGTGTAGTCGAGCACGGCGTTGGCCACGTCGGACACTTCGGCGCGGGTTGGCATCGGGTTCTGGATCATCGACTCCATCATCTGGGTCGCAACGATCACAGCCTTGTTGTGGCGGCGTGCGTGCAGAATGATTTTCTTCTGGATGCCCACCAGCTCGGCATCGCCGATTTCCACGCCCAGGTCACCACGGGCAACCATCACCGCGTCGGACGCCTTGATCAGGCCGTCGAGGGTTTCGTCATCGGCCACGGCTTCGGCGCGTTCAATCTTCGCCACCAGCCAGGCAGTGCCGCCGGCTTCGTCGCGCAGTTGACGGGCGTATTCCATGTCGGCGGCGTCACGCGGGAAGGATACCGCGAGGTAGTCGACTTCCATTTCTGCGGCGAGCTTGATGTCAGCCTTGTCTTTTTCAGTCAGGGCCGGAGCGGTCAGGCCGCCACCGCGACGGTTGATGCCTTTATGGTCAGACAGTGGGCCGCCGATGGTTACGGTGCAATTCAGTTCGGTGGCGGTGGCGGTATCGACGCGCATCACCACGCGGCCGTCGTCGAGTAGCAGCTCGTCGCCCACGCCGCAGTCCTTGACCAGGTCCGGGTAGTCGATGCCGACCACTTGCTGGTTGCCTTCGGTCAGAGGATGGCTGGTGGAGAAGGTGAATTGATCACCGATCTTCAGCTCGATCTTCTTGTTGGCGAATTTGGCGATACGGATTTTCGGGCCTTGCAGGTCACCCAGCAGGGCGACGAAGCGACCGTGCTTGGCAGCCAGGTCACGCACCAGCTTCGCGCGAGCCTTGTGCTCGTCGGGGGTGCCGTGGGAGAAATTCAGGCGGGCGACGTCCAGGCCAGCCAGAATCAGCTGTTCGAGAACTTCCGGCGAGTTACTGGCCGGGCCAAGGGTAGCGACGATTTTGGTACGACGGACGGACATGCAAAGACTCCTGAGTTCAAGCGCTGAGTGAGGCTACTATGGTCCGAAGTTGTAGTCATTGTTCGTTTGCACTACTTAATGCTTTCTTTATTGAACACTACAACTTTGCGCCTGCAGCCTGAAGATTTTCGCTCACGGGTCGATACAGCGTTCAAGACAGGAGATCCCCCATGCGATTCGTGCTCATTGCCGCCCTTGCCATCAGCGCCCTCAGCGTCACGGGCTGCACCCGATTTTCCATGAACCATCATTTGAACCTTGCCTACAGCGCCTATGACCGGGGCAACTGCGAGCAGGTCATGCTCGAACTGTCCAAAGTCGAGCGGGCCAGCCGGGCGCGGCCTTATGTCTGGCCGGAAGTGTCGATGATGCGCGGCCAGTGCCTGGAACGACAGAAGATGTTCATCGATGCCGCGCAGACTTACCAGTTCATCATCGCCTCGTACCCGCAAAGCGAATACGCCTACCGCGCTCGCGCCCGTCTGGAAACCTTGCAGAGCCTGGGTCATTACCCGCTCCGCAGTGCCGCAGCGGTACGCCCGACGCAGTTCTGATGCTGGTTGTCATCCAATAGCTGGCCGACCGGCGGCGGTGAGCTATAGTCGAATAGACCGGTTTTAGAACCGTGCCTCTAAACCGACGTAACACCTGTGATCGGCAGGAGTAAGCGGCAGCGTTTTTCGCGGACTGTCGCACCAGGATCGGGGAGAGCAGGTCGCTTTGTCTGTTGGGTAACAGCAGGCATACCTGTTCCGAAGCATTAGTGCGGCCTTGATTAAGGGCCTTGCGTAGCGAAATCAGCATGTTCACTGACCGCCGGATCGAGCGGCATCAACTGCCGTATTTTCTGAAAGTGTTCAACAGCATCACTGACAAACCCATCGGCTATCTGGGCAATGTCTCTGAAGACGGACTGATGCTTATCAGTCAGTTGCCGATGATGATCGGCGCGGATTTCGGCTTGCGCCTGAAGATCCCCGTCGGCGATGGCGGCCAACAGGTCATCGACCTGCGGGCGTGTTGTCTGTGGTGCCACGAAGACGCAACGCCTCACCACTATGACGCCGGGTTTACCCTGCAACGGGCCCCGCCGGAATACGGACAATTGGTGGAGGCATTGAAGCAGTATTTCAGCTTTCAGCCGTTGCCGGCTTCGGCCTGATCCTAAACGCTGCCGCTTCGCTTCCAGCTCAAATACTGCGTGACCAATTGCGTGCCCAACTCCGCGGGCCGCGCATCCAGCACCGGCACGCCATGAGCGCTTAACCGCTCATGGCGTTCGGCCCGTGCATTCAAGTAATTCACCGTGCCGCAATAGGCCAGGGCCTCGGGCAACGTCTGCACGGGTGTTTCCCGCAGATTGTCGAGTACGTCTTCGCGCAGGCTGGCGACCAGCACCCGATGCTGCTGGCCCAGGCGTTTGACGGCCGTCAGCAGTTCTTCATCGTCCTCATCGCGCAGGTTGGTCACCAGCACCACCAGCGCCCGGCGTTTTTGTCGGGCGAGCAGTTGAGTGATGGCGGCCTGATAGTCAGCGCTACGTTGGCTGCTGTTCAAGTCGTAGACCGTATTGAGCAAGACGTTGAGTTGGCCGCTGCCTTTGACCGGGGCGAGGTAGCGTGGTTGATCGCTGGCAAAGGTGCTGAACCCCACGGCATCTCCCTGACGTAGCGCGACGTAGCTCAACAGCAGGCAGGCATTGAGCGCGTGGTCGAAATGCGCCAGCTCCGTGTCCTGGCTGCGCATGCGACGGCCGCAGTCGAGCATGAAGATGATCTGCTGGTCGCGCTCGTCCTGATACTCCCGGGCAATCGGTGTACGTTGGCGGGCGGTGGCTTTCCAGTCGATCTGCCGCAGGCTGTCGCCCTCGCGAAACTCGCGCAATTGATGAAATTCCAGCCCTTGCCCGCGGCGTTGACGCTGGCGTACGCCGAGCTGGCTGAGCCAGTTATCCACAGCCAATAGTTGACCACCATAAAGCTGAGCGAAATCGGGATAGACGCGGGTGTGGTCAGTCACGCTCAGCAAGCGTTTGTCGGACCATAGGCCCAACGGGCCGGGCAGGTTGACCTCGCAATGTTCAAAACTGAAGTGCCCGCGTTTCAGCGGGCGCAGACGATAGCTGCTGAAGCTGCGCTGGCCCGGTTGCAATTGCACCGTCAGCGGCAGGTGTTCGAAACTCAGGCCTTCCGGCACATGGTCGAAGAGTTGCAAGTCCAGTGGATGCACAAAGTCGTGCTCAAGCTCCAGTCGTACTTCACTCCAGCGACCCAGGGCCAGACTGCCGGGCATGTGCCGTTGCAGTCGCGGTGAGGGCAAGCGTTTGAGACGGATGGCATCGAGCACCGCCAAGGCCAGCAGCGCCAGCAGCAAACCCCAATTGATCCGCGAAAGGTACGACGGCAGCGCAAATTCCAGCGCCTGCAAAGCACCGAGCACAATGCCGATGGCCAGCAGCAACGCGAGCCAGAGCAGCAACAGCCGGCTGGGTTTCACAGGCGCGGCGCCGGGACTTGATCGAGCAATTGTCGCAGCACCTGATCGACCTGCAGCCCTTCGATATCCAGTTCCGGCGCAATGCGCACTCGATGGCGCAGCACTGCCAGCGCGCAGCCTTTGATGTCATCCGGAACCACGAACTCGCCACCGCGCAACAAAGCCCGCGCCCGCGCGCAACGCACCAGCGCAATGGAGGCCCGAGGCCCGGCACCGAGGGTCAGGCCGGGCCAGCTGCGGGTGGCGCGAGCCAGGCGAACGGCGTAATCGAGCACTTGGTCATCCAGCGGCAAGTCACTGGCGATGCGTTGCAAGGCCAGCACATCCTTGGCTTGCAGCACTGTGCGCAGCGGCTGCACATCGAGCATGTCGGCACGGGTCGAGCGACTGACCTGACGCACCATGCTCAATTCCTGCTCGGCGTCGGGGTAGTCCATGCGCACCTTGAGCATGAAGCGATCCAGCTCGGCCTCCGGCAGCGGGTAAGTGCCTTCCTGTTCGATCGGGTTCTGCGTGGCGAGCACCATGAACGGTTGTGCGATGGGCAAGGCGCGGCCTTCAAGGGTGACTTGCCGTTCCTGCATGGCTTCGAGCAACGCAGCCTGGGTTTTCGCCGGGGCGCGGTTGATCTCGTCGGCCAGCAACAGATTGGTGAACAGCGGCCCTTTGCGCAGTTTGAATTGCTCGGTCTGCAAGTCGTACACCGCATGCCCGGTGACGTCGCTGGGCATCAGGTCAGGGGTGAACTGGATGCGCGCAAATTCGCCACTGAAGCAGCGTGCCAGCGCCCGCACCAGCAAGGTCTTGCCCAGCCCGGGCACGCCTTCGAGCAGCACATGGCCTCCGGCAATCAATGCCGTGAGCACATCGTCGATGACCGTGTTCTGGCCGATCACGGCTTTTTGCAGTTCACTGCGAATCGCTTGCGCCAACTGACTGGCGCGCTGGCGTTGCTGAGCGGCATGGCTGGGAGCGTCGGGTTCGATCGCTTCACTCATAAGGCGTTCCTCAAGGTTTGCAGATGGGCGACCTGACGGCTGAACTCAGCGCTGGAAAGTCGCTGCTTCCGTCGGGGGCTCATGGCCTGGCTGATAGCGCGTGTGGGTTGGCCGGTCAGGCGTGCAAGCACCAGCCATTGTTCGGCGACGCCGAGTTGGTCATAACCGGGATGACGCCGCCGGACGCGGCGCAGAATGTCTTGCTGAAGTGATTGCAGCAGGCTGTGCTGACCGTTGCGCCGCAACATGAAGTCGGCAGTCGCGCGCAGATGCTCTTGCAATTGTCGGCGTGCTTTCGGCGGCGGTTCCTGCAATGGCCCGTGGCGCACCCCGACATGCCACAACGCCAGGCCGATCAGGGCAATCAAGGCGACCAGTGCCTGGGGGAAATGGCGCAGCAACAAAGTCCACAGGCTGTCGTGATCGGTGTCGTATAGCAGCGTCACGCGGGTGTCCGCCGTCAAATACCAGAGCAGCCAGGCGTTGTCGTACTGGTCGATCACCGGCGTTTTCCACAGGTCGGCGTCGGTCACCACGATGATCGAACCGAGCCCGTGATTGAGCTGCATCATGTGCGTGGCCTTGCCACTGTTGGCCCAGGCCTGGGCAAGATTTTTCGGGTCTTCGAGATGGAACGCGGTATCGAAGCTGGCGTACGCCGGCGCGTCCTCGTTCTCCAGGTACAGCTTGGTCAGTTTCGGGTAGGGATCGTTGTCGACACTGGCTGGTGGATCCTTGAGGTCTTTGCTCAAGGATTGATGCAGTTGTACCCGGTCGAGCAGCCGGTCATTGCTTTGCCCGGCCTTTTCATCCCATAGCGATTGGGCGACAAACAGCAGGCGCCCGCCGGCGCGGGTCCAGTTCATGACTTGATCAATTTGTCGCGGCGTCATGTTGTAGCGATCCCCCAGCAACAGCAGGCTGTGCTGGTGCGGATCCAGGCTGGGCAGGATATCGAGGCCGTTGGCATGGCTGACGAGCAGACCCTGCTTGCGCAGGAAGTGTTCGGCGGCCAGGTATGGATTGGCCTGGGCTTCGGGGGCAGGGCCGTGATCGATTTCAGCTGGGTAGGGCGTGGCTTTCAGATACAGATAAACACTCAGTGCGGCCAGCAGCACGGCGATTGAAATGCCGAGCATCACCGGCCAGGCGCGCCGATTCAATGTGCCGCTCCCGGACCGAACAAGGCTCGCCAGCCGTTGCACAGTTCCTGCTGCGAATGCACCGGCGGCAAACGATGCCCGTAGGCCATGTTCTGCCAGTGCCCGGTCAGATTTCGGCTGAAGGCCAGCAAGGCCGGTTGTTGCAGTTGCTCGACCCGTTCCAGCACCTGGCCTTCGGTATCGGCCTCTTTCAATGTGAGGTCGAAGTCGTGCAGCAAGTGGCTGAGCAGGCCGCGATAGAGCAGTCCGAGCGCTTCCCGTGGGTGAGTCTGCCAGAGACTTTCAGCGCTGGCGGCGATGTCGGCGGGCAAGGTTTCGCGGTTGAGGTTCAGGCCGAACGCCTGTTGCGGCATCGGTCGCGAGGCTTGTTTGCCCGGGCGAGGGCGACGGCTGACGAAGGCTTGCAGCCAGTCGCGATAACGCCAGATCAGCAGACCGATGGCGCCGATCACGGTGCCCCACAGCAAGGCCTCGATCAGCGTGGCCAAGGCACCGAAGCGTTGGCTGTCAAACAGCTCGAACAGCGCCTTGAGCCACTGCGGGATCTTGTCGTCGTCCGGGGTTTGGGCGCTGGCTTTGTCCTCGCCGAATCGATAGCGGGTGACGGTTTCCTTGTTCTTGAACGGCGGCTGATCGAGGATCGCCTTGATGCTGTCCCGGGATGCCTGGCTGGTCAGTGGCTGTTCCAGCAAGCGCGGGCTGTCAGGGGTAATCACCGGTTCGGCGGCCCAGACGCTTGGCATGGACGGCAGCAACAGGACCGCCGCCAGCAGCAGCGCAAGGGTGGTGCCGTTCAAACGCTGGCGCATGCGGCGGAAAACCAGCTCGATGTCCCAGGCTTCCAGCACCGTGCGCCGGTTCAGATAAAGGCTGAAACCACAGGCCACGTAGATCGGCTCCCAAACCACCAGCACCAGGACGTAAA
This sequence comes from Pseudomonas sp. NFX224, assembly GCF_048565165.1. NCBI lineage: Bacteria > Pseudomonadati > Pseudomonadota > Gammaproteobacteria > Pseudomonadales > Pseudomonadaceae > Pseudomonas > Pseudomonas sp. NFX224. The sequence continues at coordinate 4,289,610 of NZ_CP183416.1, forward strand.
AGACGTTGGTCAGGTGTTCCAGCCAGCGCCAGTCCTGAGTGGCGGCGGTCATCAGCGACTGCCAGCTCCAGTCGAGGGCCACCTGTTGCGGTAGCAGCAGATAGAACAGCACCATCAAGCCGATCCACAGCGCGGTTTCCAGGTGCACGCCAATCAGCGTCAGCCACCGAGCCGCGCCGGCGTCCCGCTGCAACAACACCTGCATGCGCTGTTGGCGTTCATCACCGCTCAGGCCTTCAAGTTGCACCACCGGCAGCAGGAAACTACGGCTCATGCTCAAGCGTCGCCAGGTCAGGCTGGCCAGCAGTTGCGGCTTGAGCAATCGCGGCCATTGCGCAAGCGCTTGTTTCAGCGTGGGTGTTTCACCAAACATGGCCTTGGACAGGATGTACAGTGGCAGGCGTTCGAAGGCCGGTTTCAACCACCAGAAAATGAACACCGCGACGGACGGTGATTCCCACAGCAGCCAGGACAGCAGCGCAAAAAACGGCAAGGTCACGATGGCCCAACTGGTCATCAGCAGACGCCGATGACGCTGGCTCAAGAGCACCCCGAGGTCCATGGCTTCCCAGGTCGGGCGCGGGCGGATCACCACACTGGCATCACTCAGGCGCATGGCGCACCCGTCCGACGAACAGCAGATAAGCCGCGACAAACAACCAGAGCAGTGCACCGACCAGATACTTGGTCATAGGCGTCGGTGCCGTCATCGACGACCAATAGGCTTCGATAAACGCGGCAATCAGCAAAAACAGCATGACCCCGCAAATCAGCAATACACTTTTTCGCGCCGCCAGACGCAAGGCCTCGGCACGGGGCAGGCGTCCCGGTGCGATCAATGCCCAACCCAATTGCAGGCCGGCGGCTCCAGCCAGGGCAATGGCGGTCAGTTCGAAGGCGCCATGGCCGATCACGAAAGACCAGAAGGTTTGCCCGTAGCCGATCTGCGTCAGATGCCCGGCCACTGCGCCGATCGTCAAACCGTTGAAGAACAGGAAAAACGCGCTGCCCAGACCAAACAGCAAACCGCTGGCGAAGGTCTGAAAGGCGATCCCGATGTTATGCATGATGTAGTAGCCGAACATCACCCAGTCTTCACTGGCTGCTCGCTCCGCCGAGCGCCCGAGGTGACCGGCCTGCGGGTCGTACATGCCCTGCATTTCACTGACCTGTTCGGCCGGAATCAGGTTGTAGACCAGGTCCGGGAACAGATAGACCAGCAAGGCAACGCCGATCAGGCTGCCGAAAAACATCAGGCTGGCGGCGAGTACGAAGCGCCACTGCTCGCGCACCAGTCGCGGGAAATCCGCGAGGATGAAAGCCAGCACATTGGCGCCCAATCGGCTGCGATGCCGATAGAGCTGTTGATGCCCGCGCAGGACTTGTTGCTGCAACGAGTCGATGAGAAAACTGCTGTAGCCGCGTTCGCGGGCCAAGGCCAGGTGTTGGCAGATTCGCCGGTAGTCGCCGGGAAAACTGTCGACACCCGTGGCGGCCTTGTTGCACTCCAGTCTTTCCAGCAGCAGGGAGAATTGCTCCCATTCGGCCATGTGCCGGTGTTCGAAAAGACTTTGCTTCATGCCGGCCCCAACAGGCCGTGGGCGATGCCGTTGAGTTCGGCCGCGGCGTGTGGTGCTGGAACCTGCAATGGTTGCGCAAGGATCGACGCCAGTTCAGTGACCCTGGCGGGGGAGAGTTCAGCTTGGCGTTCGGCGAAACCGAGGATGGCGCGTTGCTCGGTCAGGGTCAGGGTAAAGGTCGGGCGACGTGGTTGGGCGGGCGGCAGTTGTGGTCGAGTCAGCGGTTGTTCGCGATAGATCACCAGCGTGCCGGCGGCGATGTCGCCGAGGCGCTTGAAGCTGGGATGTTGCAGGCAACTGATGGCCCCGAGAAAGTAGCCGAACGGCAGCAAGTCGACGAAGCGCAACAGGTTTCGCAGCAACGACGCCGACCAGCCAATCGGTGTGCCGTCGTCCTGCACCACTCGCAAGCCCATCCACTGCTTGCCCGGCGAGCGGCCCTGGTTGAGGACTTCGAACAGCACCATGTACCACCAGCTCACGGCGAAGATCAGCAACGAGCCCAGCCCCGCGCCAAGTTTCCCCAGCATCGCCAACACAATGAACAGCAGGCCGAGGATCAGCCCGCGCAGCGCCAGATCGATGGCGAACGCCAAAGCACGAACCATCAACCCGGCCGGGCGCAGAGGCAAGTCGATGCCCTCCGGCGTTTCGACCTGATACCGCGTATCCAGTGGCGGGGACAGCGTCGCTTTCCTTGGCAGTGCTGTGGTCTCGAGCATGGGCAACCTGATGATGTGGCCTGATCGGGATGTCTCGTCACCCGATGCTAGCAGCCTCGTCGGGGGAAACGACATAACTATGTATTGCACGGTGAGTAACGAGAGATGTTTGAATGACAAGTTTGCTGGCCGGAGCGGGACATGAACGCCTAGACTTCGTCGATCTTCAGTTCAGGAAACGCCCGTGACCTCCATCTTCTGGTACGACTATGAAACGACGGGCATCAATCCCCGTTGCGATCGCCCACTGCAAATGGCGGGGCTGCGTACTGACTTCGATCTCAATGAAATAGACGAGCCGGTCAACCTCTATTGCCAGCCCAGTGACGACATTCTGCCGCACCCGGCGGCCTGTGCGATCACCGGCATCACCCCTGGCCGCCTGGCAGAATTCGGTCTGAGCGAAGCCGACTTCATGACCCGGGTACATGCGCAACTGGCGGCTCCCGGCACCTGTGGCGCGGGCTACAACACCTTGCGTTTCGACGACGAGATGACGCGCTACAGCCTGTACCGCAACTTTTTCGACCCCTACGCACGGGAATGGCAGGGCGGTAACAGTCGCTGGGACCTGATCGATGTGGTCCGTGCCGCGTATGCCTTGCGTCCCGATGGCATTGTCTGGCCGACGAACGACGAGGGGCAGGTGACGCTCAAGCTTGAACGCCTGACCGCTGCCAATGGCATCGATCATGGCAATGCCCACGAAGCGCTGTCGGACGTGCGCGCCACCATCGCCCTGGCGCGTTTGCTTCGGGAAAAGCAGCCGAAGCTGTATGACTGGCTGTTTCAGCTGCGCAGTAAGCAGAAGGTGCTGGACCAGATTCGCCTGTTGCAACCGATGGTGCATGTGTCCGGACGGTTTTCCGCGGCGCGCAATTTCATTGGCGTGGTATTGCCGCTGGCATGGCACCCGCGCAACAAGAATGCATTGATTGTCTGTGACTTGCATCTTGATCCCCAGGGCTTGCTCGATCTGGATGCCGAAGCCTTGCGTCAGCGCCTGTACACCCGCCGCGATGATCTGGCCGAGGGGGAGTTGCCGGTGCCGCTCAAACTCATCCACATCAATAAATGCCCGGTAGTGGCACCGCTGTCGGTACTTCGCCTGCAAGATCAGCAACGCCTGGGTCTGGATATGGCGCTGTATCAGCAGCGTGCACTGCGGCTAAGTGACGCGCAGAAAGTCTGGCGGGATAAAGTTGCGGCTATTTACGCCAGTGAGGATTTTTCTGTCAGCCAGGACCCTGAGCAACAGTTATACGACGGTTTTATCGGTGACCGTGATCGACGACTATGTGAACAAGTCCGCACCGTCGACCCGGTGCAATTAGCACAAGAACAATGGCCTTTCGATGATGAACGCTTGCCGGAATTATTGTTTCGATATCGCGCACGCAACTTTCCCGACACGTTGAACCAGGAAGAGCAAGAACGCTGGCGAATATTCTGTCAGAAACGTTTGACGACACCCGAATCGGGGGCGCCGAATACCCTGGAAAGTTTCGTAGAGGCCGCAGCCCAATGGGCGATTACTGCGACTCCGTTTCAGCAAGAGGTGCTCAATCAATGGCAGGAACATGTCCAGGGTTTACGCAAACGTTTGAATCTTTGAGTTCGAACCTGAGCGCCAGGTAAACTCCGGGCATAAAAAAACGCCAGCGTTATACTGGCGTTATTTTTTGTCACAGATCTATCTGCAACAAGCGTTGTGACTTAGCCCAGCAGGGTAGCCCAGCCTTCAACCACGTCACCGCCCCACTTGGCTTTCCACTCTTTCAGAGTCTTGTGGTTGCCACCTTTGGTTTCGATGACTTCGCCGTTGTGCGGGTTTTTGTATTGTTTAACTTTGCGAGCGCGCTTGGTGCCGGTAGTTTTTACTGCGCCGCCGCGTGGTGCCTTGGTTTTGGATTCTGGATCCAGCAAAGCAATGATGTCACGCAGGGACTTGGAGTATTCGCCCATCAGGGTGCGCAGTTTGCCTTCGAATTCCAGCTCGGTTTGCAGCTTGTCGTCTTGGGACAGGTTCTTCAAACGGGCTTGCAGCTCTTTGATAGCTTCTTCGGTGGCACGGTATTCGTTGATCAAGGACATGGTTACTACCTTATGTAGGACGCGTGATGGCAGGGGACAGTGCGGCAATAATAGTCAGGGTGTTTCATCAAGTAAACATTTAACCGGGGTTTATTTAATTAAATTACGATGAATGCGCAAAACTTTGGATGAGCTGTTAAATAGTTCGAAGCGTGCGCTACAGATATTTACCAGCGAGTGCTTGTAGATGGCTAATTTCACGACCGGCGCGTGAGGTTTGTGCGCTGCCGGGCGCCTTGTCGGTAGCCATCGGACGAGGCGGTACGTCATCAATACTGCAGTTTTGCTGCGCAATCGCTAGAATGGCGGCCTTTGCGAAGTTCTGGAGTTTCCCCCTCATGCGCACTTTTCGGCTGGTGATTTCTTGCCCGGACCGCGTCGGCATCGTTGCTAAAGTCAGTAACTTTCTGGCGTCCCATAACGGCTGGATCACCGAAGCGAGCCATCACTCGGACAACCTCAGTGACTGGTTCTTCATGCGTCACGAAATTCGTGCCGACTCGCTGCCTTTCGGTATCGAGGCCTTTCGCGAAGCGTTTGCGCCGATTGCCGAAGAGTTTTCGATGGACTGGCGCATCACCGATACCGCGCAGAAAAAGCGCGTGGTGTTGATGGCCAGCCGCGAGTCCCATTGCCTCGCCGACTTGCTGCATCGCTGGCACAGCGATGAACTGGACTGCGAAATCGCCTGTGTGATTTCCAACCACGACGACCTGCGCAGCATGGTCGAATGGCACGGCATTCCGTACTACCACGTGCCGGTCAATCCACAGGACAAGGAACCGGCCTTCGCCGAAGTCTCGCGTCTGGTCAAACAGCACGATGCCGAAGTGGTGGTGCTGGCGCGTTACATGCAGATCCTGCCGCCCGAGTTGTGCAGTGAATATGCACACAAGGTCATCAACATTCACCACAGCTTCCTGCCGTCGTTCGTCGGTGCCAAGCCGTATCACCAGGCTTCGCTGCGCGGCGTGAAGCTGATCGGTGCGACCTGCCACTACGTGACCGAAGAGCTGGACGCCGGCCCGATCATCGAGCAGGACGTGGTGCGTGTCAGCCACAGCGACAGCATTGAAGACATGGTGCGTTTCGGCCGTGACGTCGAGAAGATGGTGTTGGCCCGTGGCCTGCGTTATCACCTCGAAGACCGGGTGCTGGTGCACGGCAACAAGACCGTGGTGTTCTGATCAGCGCACGACACGGTTGAAATTCGAAGGGCCTGGGCGTTCAATCGCTGCAGGCTCTTTTTTTGCACTGAGGATATGAGCATGGCTGACCCACTGGACAAAGCCACTTCCAAGGCGTCCGCCACATTGGGCGAAGGTTGCCTGAGCCGGTACGATCCGGATGACATGAGCCCGGAAGATGGCACGGAGTTTCCGGGAGCGGCCGAGTTGTGGGAGCAGTTGCAGCAAGAACCTGAAAACCCGCCTAAGCCTGTTTGAATTTCATCAGCTTCTTGAGCAGCGGGCGTCCGAGCATCAGCAGGAACACCGGTCCGCCGACCAGCAGATAGAAGTAAAAAGTCACCGCTCGCCAGATCAGAATCGCCGCCGCTGCGGTGGATTTTCCTACCATGGGTGCCAACAGCGCCGCCGACGTCAATTCCGCGGCCCCGGCCCCGCCCGGTAACAGGCTGAATTGCCCTGCACTCAGTGAAAGCATCTGGATCAGAAAACTCCAGGCCCACTGCAAGTCCGCCCCCAGTCCGCGCAGCGCCAGATACAACACGCTGTAACGCAAGATCCAGTGCAGGCAGGTCAGGCCGAACACTGTGATCAATGTCTGAAAGGGCAGCTTCAGTGTGTCGGTAAATGCCGTCAGAAAATGCAGGAGTTTTCGCGCCCAGCGAACCCGTGTGGCGGACTGCACGTTGAGGCGAGCCAGTAATCGACCACTCAGACGAATCAGCAAACGGTGGTAACGGGCCACGGCCACGCAACAGACCAGGCCACCGAACATCGAGACGGCACTGACGATCAGCAGCCACTCCATGCGCTGGCTGAGGTGCTGGAACAACGCATAAATCAGAATCCCGCAGAGTGCGCAGAGGAAAAACAACAGATCGCTGAGCTGATCCATGGCGAACACGGCACTGCCCCGCGCCGGACGCACGCCGTTACGCGCCAATAACGCCATGATGGTCAGTGGACCGCCGCTGCCACCGGGAGTGGCGCAGTAGGCAAATTCGGCGGCCATCACCACGCCGAGGCTTTTGACCGGGCTGAGCCTGTTGCGTTGGTCCCCCAGCAACAGGCGCAGGCGCAGGGTGTTCACCCCCCAGCACAGCAGGATCATGCCGAACATGACCAGCAGCCAACTCAGCGGAAAGCTGTTCAGCCGCGACCAGGTTTCACTCCCGCCCAATAGCCAGGGAATCAACACCGCGGCGAGCAGGCCGATCAACAGCAGAATCCCGCGACTCATGCGGCGCGTCCCACGTGTTCACTTTGCAGTGCCAGCCAGTGGGCTTTGGTCATCGGTACCCGGCCCTCGTCGAGCAGACGCTCGAGGGTTTTCAGCCAGTAAGTGCGCGAGAACTCATGGCGCATATCCACCGGGTGCAAGCCGAGCCGAATCACCGGTGCCTGTCGCCAGCGTTGTTCGAGTTGATTGCTGATCAGTTTCGACAAGCCCCGGCGCCAGGCGCTGCGCGCACTCCAGACCAGTCCGGGGGCATCGACCGGCGTGAAGTCCGGCAAGCGATACAGATGCTGCGCGTCACTGGTGTAACTCAAGGGCAATTGGCGCAAGGCCTGGCGGGTGCCTTCGCTCATCAGCCAGGCGGGGGCGACAAAGCCCTGTAGCGGCCATTGGTAACGGTGGAACATTTCAATGCCGGCGTGCAAGCGGGCGAGGGCAGCCTCATGGGACAGGCCGTAAAACTCACCTTCATGGGTATAGATCCGACGCATGAACCAGTCCCGGGGATTGTTCGCCATCGGTCCGTCATCGCAATGAAAATAGCCGTGCAGCGCCAGTTCATCGCCACGGGCGAGCCGTCCGCAAAGCAAGCGGCGAAAATCTGGATACGCTTGCAGATCGTTGTGCTTGTGAAAGTCCGGCACCACCAGCCAGGTTATTGGCACACCGCCGAGCGCGTCGACGGCTTCGACGAATGGCTGGTAATCGGCCCAGGTTTGCGGCGCGACATCGTGCAGCACCAGTAACAGGCTGTGCGTGTGCATGGATTCAACCATTGGCCGCCCGCGGCCACTGGCTGCTGAGTACGGCGTGATAGTGGCCGAGCAAGCTGTTGACCACCGTGTCCCAAGCGTAATGCCGCTCGACATGGCGCCGCGCTTGCTGTCCGACGGCCGCGCTGCCCTGGCCGAACAGTTCGCGCACGGCGTTGGCCATGGCCAATGAATCGTTGGGGGCACACAACAGGCCACATTGATCGGTGATGATTTCCTCGAACGCGCCGGCCGCCACAGCGACCACCGGGATGCCGCAGGCCATGGCTTCGAGGATGACCAGGCCGAAGGTTTCCTGATCGCCGGCATGCAGCAATGCGTCGGCGCTGGCCATCAGACGGGCGACTTGCGCAGCCGGGCAGAATTCATCGATGACGGTGACGTTGGCAGGCACAGCGGTTGGCATCGACGAACCGACCAGCAGCAGGTGATAGCGTTTGCCCAGGCGCTTCATGCAATCGAGCAGCACCGGCAGGTTTTTTTCCTTGGAGCCGCGCCCGGCGAAGATCAGCAGATGAGTGTTTTCGTCGAGTCCCAGTTCGGCGCGCAGGCCAGGATTGCGCGCATCAGGATGAAACATCTGTAAATCGACGCCCAGCGGCTGCACGAAAACGTTCTTCACACCCAGGCCGGTCAGTTTGTCTGCCATGACCCGGCTCGGCGCCAGCACCCGGTCGAAGTTGCCGTAGAGCTTGCTGACATACGCTTCAACATTGGTGGTCACCCAGTTGCCCATGCGGTTGCTGACCAGCAGCGGCAGATCCGAGTGATAAAAGCCGATCACCGGCACATCCAGTTGCCGCCGCGCATCCAGGGCAGCCCAGGCGGTGAGGTACGGATCGCCGACCTCGATCAGTTCAGGTTGCAGATCGTGCAGGACATTGCGCCAGGGCGCGAGACGGAGGGGGAAACGATAGCCCTTGCCAAAGGGCAAGGCGGGGGCCGGAACGGTATACATGCCATCCTGTTCACTGAATACAGCCCCGGGAATCAGCAAACTGTGACGAATGCCCGGCCTGGTGCACAGGCGACGATGCTTGGCATCCAGATAAGTGCGCACGCCACCGCTGGCAGGGGCGTAGAACATCGTTATGTCAGCGATATGCACGATGAACATTCCTCCGGTCCGTTGCTCTCCTTGGTTGACCTTAATGAAGAATAGATGTTCGGTTGGGGTTTTGGTCAGACCGCCATCGCGATCGAGCTCGACGCCTACAGGTCTTGCTTATACCTGTAGGCGCCGAGCTCGCTCGCGATGAGGCCGTTTCAGACGCTAGATACGGAAACTACCCACCAACTGCTTCAACCGCGCCGCTTGTTGCTCCAGATCCGAACACGCCCGCAACGTCGACTGCAGGTTTTCCACACCTTCCTGGTTCAGCGTGTTGATTTCGGTAATGTCGACGTTGATCGATTCCACCACGGCGGTCTGCTCTTCGGTCGCCGTGGCCACCGACTGGTTCATGCCGTCGATTTCACCGATGCGCTGGGTCACGCTGCTCAGGCGTTCGCCGGCCAGGTTGGCGATTTCCACGCTGTCCTGGCTGTGGCGCTGGCTGTCGCTCATGGTGCTGACGGATTCGCGGGCACCCACTTGCAGCTCCTCGATCATGGTCTGCACCTGTTGCGCCGATTCCTGAGTGCGATGCGCCAGGTTGCGCACTTCATCGGCCACCACGGCAAACCCGCGCCCGGCTTCACCGGCCCGCGCCGCTTCGATGGCCGCGTTGAGTGCCAACAGGTTGGTTTGCTGGGAAATGCTGGTGATCACTTCGAGAATCTGCCCGATGTTCACGGTTTTGCTGTTCAGCGATTCGATGTTGCTGCTCGATGCGCTGAGCATGGTCGACAGTTGATTCATCGCGACAATGCTGCGATCCACTACCTGCTGGCCATCCTCGGCCAGGCCGCGGGCATCGCTGGCCTGATTCGAGGCTTGCGCGGCGTTGCGGGCGATTTCCTGGGCGGCGGCGCCGAGCTGATTGATCGCGGCGGCGACGCTGCTGGTGCGCGAAGCCTGCAGGTCCGAGTTGAACATCGAGGAGTTCGAAGCCGCCACCACACGCAATGCCACTTCGTTGACTTGACCGGTGGCCGAAGACACCTCGCGGATCGAACCGTGGATGCGCTCGACGAAACGGTTGAACGCGGTGCCGAGAATGCCGAACTCATCGTTGTTCACAATGGTCAGGCGTTTGGTCAGGTCGCCTTCGCCGTCGGCAATGTCGGCCATGGCTCGGGTCATGACGTGCAGCGGCTGGATCAGAATGCGGATCAGCATACCCAGCAGCGCGATGATGATCACCACCGAAATGACGGTGGCAACCACTGCCGAGGCGCGGAACTCGCTGAGCATCGAGAAGGCTTTTTCCTTATCGATGGACAGACCGATGTACCAGTTGACCGATGGCAGGCCCTTGATCTGAGTGAAGGTCAGGATGCGGGTTTTGCCATCGACCTCTACTTCACTGAATTCACGACTGATGCGCGGGGTGTTTTGCGGATAGGCTTCGTTCAGGGACTTCATCACCAGGGTTTTATCCGGGTGAACCAGGATCTTGCCATCGGCGCTGACCAGGAAGGCGTAACCCATACCGTCGAAGTCGCGGGCGCTGAGGGTGTCGATCAGGGCTTGCAGGCTCAGGTCGCCGCCGACCACGCCGACGCTTTGCCCGGCCTTTTTCGAGGCCATGGCCATGGAAATGATCGTTTGACCGGTCGCCGCATCGATATAGGGTTCGGTCAGGGTCGCGGTGCTGCTGTTTTCCGCACCCTTGTACCAAGGGCGGACCCGCGGGTCGAAGCCATCGGGCATCTTCGCATCCGGGCGAATGGTGAAGTGTCCGGTGGCGTCACCCAGGTAGGACGCCATGAAGGTCGACGTCAGCGCTTTCTGCTCAAGCAGTGCGGCAACGGTGGTTGGCTCGGGATTGATGGCGATGTTCTGCGCGAGGTTCTCGATCAGCAGAATGCGACCGGCCAGCCAGGTCTGGATGTTATTGGCAGTGACGTCACCCATCTCGTTGAGATAGTTGTCCAGGTCTTCGCGAATGGCGTTGCGCTGTAAAGAGTCGTTGTACAGGCTGAACGAGGCGAAAGTGGCTATGACGATGAGCGCGGCGGCAAGCAGGATTTTATGGCTGAAGCGTAGATTTTTGTTCATGGCTTGGGGTTCCGCTAAGGTCTTTATGCCCAACGCGTGCTTTTATAAAGGAACGCAACATGGGCAATGTTGAAAGCAATTGATATTTCCGTCGCTCCTTAAGGAAATGTCTGACCAGATTGTGTCTGTCTGCCTTGTCGCTATTTCTATCGGCTGCGCAGGACCAAAGATTAACCATGGGTGACCAAATGCCTGATTCATTGCAACTCGTTATCGGCGCTGATCTCGCGGGGCAGCCGATCGCTCAGGCCATGCGCCTGGCGAACCGTCACGGTTTGATCGCGGGCGCTACCGGGACCGGCAAGACCGTCACCTTGCAACGAATGGCCGAAGCCTTCAGCGATGCCGGCGTGGCGGTGTTCGCCGCCGATATCAAGGGTGACCTTTGCGGTTTGGGCGCGGCCGGTAACCCTCAGGGCAAGATTGCCGAACGGATCGCCGGGATGCCCTGGCTGAACCATAAACCGGCCGCGTATCCGGTGACCCTGTGGGACATTCACGGTCAGTCCGGTCATCCATTGCGCACGACCTTGAGCGAAATGGGGCCGTTGCTGCTGGGCAGCCTGCTGGAACTGACAGACAGCCAGCAGTCGGCGCTGTATGCCGCCTTCAAGGTCGCGGACCGCGAAGGCCTGCTGTTGCTGGATTTGAAAGACCTGAAAGCGCTGCTCAATCACCTCAAGGACAACCCGGAACTGCTGGGAGACGACGCGGCGCTGATGACCACCGGTTCCAGCCAGGCGCTGTTGCGGCGCCTGGCAACCCTTGAGCAGCAGGGCGCCGAGGCCCTGTTCGGCGAACCGGCGCTGCAACTCGAAGACATTCTGCAGCCGACCGCCGATGGTCGTGGGCGCATTCATTTGCTCGATGCCAGTCGCTTGGTGCATGAAGCACCGAAGGTTTACGCAACGTTCCTGCTGTGGCTGCTGGCCGAACTGTTCGAGCAACTGCCGGAGCGCGGCGATTCGGACAAACCGCTGCTGGCGCTGTTTTTCGATGAGGCGCACTTGTTGTTCGCCGGCACGCCCAAGGCCTTGCAGGATCGTCTGGAACAGGTGGTACGGCTGATTCGTTCAAAGGGCGTGGGCGTGTATTTCGTCACTCAGTCGCCGGGCGACCTGCCGGATGACGTGTTGGCGCAACTGGGCCTGCGCATCCAGCACGGCTTGCGCGCGTTCACCGCCAAGGAGCAGAAATCGCTGCGGGCGGTGGCCGATGGCTTCCGGCCGAATCCGGCGTTCGATGCCTTGTCGGTGCTGACTGAGCTGGGTATCGGCGAAGCGCTGGTCGGCACCTTGCAGGACAAGGGCACGCCGGAGATGGTCCAGCGTGTTCTGGTAGCGCCGCCGCAGTCGCGGATCGGACCACTGAGCGACACCGAGCGCACCGTGCTGATCGGCGGCTCGCCGTTCAAGGGGCGGTATGACAAACCGATCGATCGCGAATCGGCGTATGAAGTGCTGATGGGACGCAAGGGGTTGGCGCCGGAGCCCGAGGCCGCACCGGGCAAACCGGCGGCTGAGGAGCCGAGCTTCACCGAACAGGCCGGGGAGTTCCTAGGCACGGCGGCGGGGCAGGCGTTGAAATCGGCGATGCGTCAGGCGGCCAACAAGCTTGGTCGCGAGTTGGTGCGGGGATTGATGGGGTCGTTACTTGGCGGCAGCAAACGCCGCTGACACTTGTAGGAGCGAGCCTGCTCGCCATAGCGGCATATCAGTCAACGAATGCGTTGAATGTTACATCGCTATTGCGAACAGGCTCGCTCCCACATGGGCTCGGTGTCAGGTTTTAGACTTGGCGTGCGCCGCCAACCGCTCCAGCGCCGCTCGCAGATTCGGATCGCTGATGCCATCGGCCGTCGCCTGAATGGTCGCCGCCGCATCATTCGACAAATCCATGGTATGCCCGACCGCACCTTGCTGAACGGTAGGCGGCTGGACCTTGAACAGGATTCGCGTGAGGCTGGCGAACTCGTCGAACATTTGCAGTTGCCGTTGCAGACGCTTTTGCTGGTAACGCAGGCGGGTAGCCCAATGCCCGTCAGTGACGATCAGCAACAAACTACCCTCGCGCCACGAGGCAACATGGCAGTGTTCGCGAGCGGCGGGTTGCAGTTGGCTTTCGAGCAGACGTTGCAGATGTCCAAGGCGTTGAGCGTGGCCGAGAATGGCTTTGAGCGGCTTGGCTTCGCGAAGCAGAACGGCGGGTGCGCGGGCCGTAAGAGGGCGAAATGCCATGATCCAACACCTGAAGTTACAGAGTCGCCATGGTAGCAGAAAGCACCGAATGCACTCGCCCATTGCTTTTGTGGATGCTTTACCCATTAAATCAACAACTAACTTCTGCCTTGAACGGCTTGAAGTTGAGCAAAACGCCCCTATTTTAAGTGAGCCCCGTCAAAGCGCAGTGCCAGCATCGTGGAATATCGCCACTTTCCTCACTTCCGTTTCCGGGTAGAATGCTCGTTCGCATGCGGCCATGAGGGCTGCACGGGCGACTCACGGGGCCGCCCTCCATCCCTTTAGTGTGGAAGATCCTGCCGATATGTTTGCGCCTTTGTTAAAGAAACTTTTTGGAAGCAAGAATGAGCGTGAAGTCAAACGCATGCTCAAGACGGTGCAACTCGTCAATGCCTTCGAAGAGCAAATGGTAGCCCTTTCGGACGATCAATTGCGTGCCAAGACGGATGAGTTCAAGGCCCGCGTCGCCAAAGGGGAATCCCTCGACAAGCTGCTGCCAGAAGCCTTTGCGGTCGCCCGCGAAGCCGGCAAGCGCGTCATGGGTATGCGCCACTTCGATGTCCAACTGATCGGCGGCATGACCTTGCATGAAGGCAAGATCGCCGAAATGCGTACCGGTGAAGGCAAGACCCTGGTGGCAACACTGGGCGTTTACCTCAACGCATTGTCCGGCAAGGGCGTGCACGTTGTGACGGTGAACGACTACCTGGCCCGTCGTGACGCCAACTGGATGCGTCCGCTCTACGAGTTCCTCGGCCTGACGGTCGGCGTAGTCACGCCATTCCAGCCGCCGGAAGAGAAACGCGTGGCCTATGCCGCCGACATCACCTACGGCACCAACAACGAATTCGGTTTCGATTACCTGCGCGACAACATGGCGTTCAGCATGGAAGAAAAATTCCAGCGCGAACTCAATTTTGCCGTGATCGACGAAGTCGACTCCATCCTCATCGACGAAGCCCGTACCCCGCTGATCATTTCCGGTCAGGCCGAGGACAGCTCCAAGCTGTACATCGAGATCAACAAACTGATCCCGCAGCTGGAATTGCACGTCGAAGAAGTCGAAGGCGAAGTCACCAAGGCCGGCCACTACACCGTTGACGAGAAGACCCGCCAGGTCGAACTCAACGAAGCCGGTCACCAGTTCGTCGAAGAATCGCTGACCAGCCTCGGCCTGCTGGCCGAAGGCGAGAGCCTGTACTCGGCACACAACCTGAGCCTGCTGACTCACGTTTACGCCGGTCTGCGCGCGCACAAGCTGTTCCACCGCAACGTCGAATACATCGTGCAGGACGGTCAGGTTGTGCTGGTCGACGAACACACCGGTCGCACCATGCCGGGTCGTCGTCTGTCCGAAGGCCTGCACCAGGCCATCGAAGCCAAGGAAAACCTGAACATCCAGGCCGAGAGCCAGACCCTGGCATCGACCACATTCCAGAACTACTTCCGTCTGTACAACAAACTGTCCGGCATGACCGGTACGGCCGACACCGAAGCGTTCGAGTTCCATCAGATCTATGGCCTGCAGGTCCTCGTCATTCCGACGAACAAGCCGCTGGCCCGTAAAGACTACAACGACCTGGTGTTCCTGACCGCCGACGAGAAATACGCGGCCATCGTCAACGACATCAAGGAAAGCATGGCCGCCGGCCGTCCGGTGCTGGTGGGTACCGCGACCATTGAAACGTCCGAGCGCATGTCCGACCTGCTCAACAAGGAAGGCATCGAGCACAAGGTTCTGAACGCCAAGTTCCACGAAAAAGAAGCCGAGATCATCGCCCAGGCCGGTCGCCCAGGCGCACTGACCATCGCCACCAACATGGCCGGTCGTGGTACCGACATCCTGTTGGGCGGCAACTGGGAAGTGGAAGTCGCTTCGCTGGAAAACCCGACCCCTGAGCAGATTGCCCAGATCAAGGCCGACTGGCAGAAGCGTCACCAGCAAGTGCTCGAATCGGGCGGTTTGCAGGTGATCGCTTCCGAGCGTCACGAATCGCGCCGTATCGACAACCAGTTGCGTGGTCGTGCCGGTCGCCAGGGTGACGCCGGTTCCAGCCGTTTCTACCTGTCGCTGGAAGACAGCCTGATGCGCATCTTTGCCTCTGACCGGGTGAAGAACTTCATGAAAGCCCTGGGCATGCAGCCTGGCGAAGCGATCGAGCACCGCATGGTGACCAACGCCATCGAAAAGGCTCAGCGCAAAGTTGAAGGCCGCAACTTCGACATTCGTAAACAACTGCTCGAGTTCGACGACGTCAACAACGAACAGCGTAAAGTGATCTATCACATGCGTAACACGTTGCTGGCCGCTGACAACATCGGTGAAACCATCGCCGATTTCCGTCAGGACGTGCTCAACGCTACCGTCAGCGCGCACATTCCACCGCAATCGCTGCCTGAGCAGTGGGACGTGGCGGGTCTGGAAGCCGCGTTGCAGAGCGACTTCGGTGTGGCGCTGCCGATCCAGCAGTGGCTCGACGAAGACGATCACCTGTACGAAGAAACCCTGCGCGAAAAACTGATGCAGGAACTGATTGCAGCGTACAACGAGAAAGAAGACCAGGCGGGCGCCGAAGCGCTGCGCACTTTCGAGAAGCAAATCGTTCTGCGCGTGCTGGACGACCTGTGGAAAGACCACCTGTCGACCATGGATCACCTGCGTCACGGCATCCACTTGCGTGGCTATGCCCAGAAGAACCCGAAGCAGGAATACAAGCGCGAGTCGTTCACGCTGTTCTCCGAGCTGCTGGATTCGATCAAGCGCGACTCGATCCGTGTGCTATCGCACGTTCAGGTTCGCCGCGAAGATCCGATCGAAGAAGAGCAGCGCCTGCGTCAGGAAGCCGAAGCACTGGCCGCTCGCATGCAATTCCTGCATGAAGAAGCCCCAGGCATGGAGCAGCCGGAGCCGTTGGGTGAAGAGGTCGATGTGGCCCTCGCCACCGCACCGGTTCGCAACGAGCAGAAGCTGGGCCGCAACGAGCTGTGCTACTGCGGTTCGGGCAAGAAGTTCAAGCATTGCCACGGGCAGATCCAGTAAAACCCGTTTCAATCGCTGAAATACCCGCGCCGCGACCGGCTGATGCCGTCGCGGCGTTTTGCCATTTAAATCACCGCTCCTGCCGAGCGGTGCAGACATCATCTAGTTAGGAGCGCATTCATGGCTGTTGGTCTTGGTCCTTTGCCAACGTTGCACCCGGTTGCCGGTTTTGAACTCGGTATCGCCTCGGCCGGCATCAAGCGCCCGGGGCGCAAGGATGTTGTGGTCATGCGCTGTATCGAAGGCTCCACGGTTGCCGGCGTGTTCACCCTGAACGCCTTTTGCGCGGCACCGGTGATCCTGGCCAAGCAGCGCGTGCAAGGCCCGGTGCGTTACCTCCTGACCAACACCGGCAATGCCAACGCCGGTACCGGCGAGCCGGGCCTGGTCGCCGCCGAACGCACCTGCACCAAACTGGCCGAGCTGACCGGCGTGGACGCCAGCCAGGTGCTGCCGTACTCCACCGGTGTGATCGGTGAGCCGCTGCCGGTCGAGAAGATCGAAGGCGCGCTGCAAGCCGCTCTCGACGATCTGTCGGTCAACAACTGGGAAGCTGCCGCCACTGGGATCATGACCACCGACACCCTGCCCAAAGGTGCGAGCCGCCAGTTCCAGCACGACGGCGTGACCATCACGGTCACCGGCATTAGCAAAGGCGCCGGCATGATTCGTCCGAACATGGCGACCATGCTCGGCTACATCGCCACCGACGCCAAAGTCTCCCGCGACGTGCTGCAAAACCTGATGCTGGACGGCGCCAACAAGTCGTTCAACCGCATCACCATCGACGGCGACACCTCGACCAACGACTGCTGCATGCTGATCGCTACCGGTCAGGCGGCCTTGCCGGAAATCACCCGCGCTGAAGGCGAACTGTTCGCCAAGCTCAAACAGGCGGTGTTTGAAGTGTGCATGGACGTGGCCCAGGCCATCGTTCGAGACGGCGAAGGCGCGACCAAGTTCGTGACCGTTGAAGTCAACGGCGGCGGCAATCACCAGGAATGCCTGGACGTCGGTTACACCGTTGCTCACTCGCCACTGATCAAGACCGCGCTGTTCGCCTCCGATCCGAACTGGGGCCGTATCCTGGCCGCTGTCGGCCGTGCCGGCGTACCGAACCTGGACGTAAGCAAGATCGACGTGTTCCTCGGCGATGTGTGCATCGCCAGCCGTGGCGCCCGCGCCGCGACCTACACCGAAGCCCAGGGCGCGGCGGTGATGCAGCAGGAAGAAATCACCATCCGTATCGAGTTGGGTCGCGGTGATTGCAGCGAAACCATCTGGACGACTGACCTGTCCCACGAGTACGTGAAGATCAACGCCGAGTACCGTACGTAAGACCGAGTCGGTCGCCCATCGCTAGCAGGCTAGCTCCCACAGTGGACTTGTGCACACCTCGAATCACTGTGTGAGCGAGCCTGCTCGCGATGGCGGTTTGCCGGTCAGCCACTAGACTGGCTTGTCCCTTTATCTAAAGGTCCCGAACATGAGCCTGCACCTGATCATCGGCGACAAACTGCTTTCCTCCTGGTCCCTGCGTGGCGCCCTGGCGCTCGATCTGACCGGTGCCGCCTACACCGAAGAACTGATCAAGCTGAACCGGCCGGACACCCGCGAGCGTCTGCTCAAGCATTCGCCGACCGGCAGAGTCCCGCTGTTGAAGACCGAACACGGCACCATCGCCGATTCCCTGGCGATTGCCGAATACCTGGCTGAGCAGTTCCCGGACGCGGGTCTGTGGCCCAAAGACACCGCTGCTCGCGCCCAGGCACGGTCAGCATGCGCGCAGATGCACAGCGGATTCTTCGCCATGCGCGGCAACATGCCGTTTGACCTGAGCCATGACGCGCCACTGTCGCCGCTCCCGGCGGATGTGCAGGCGGACATCGAACGTATGTCGGCGTTGTGGGCCGAGTGCCGTACGGCCGCAACAGAAGCGGGTCCTTACCTGTTTGGTCGCATCAGTTTGGCTGACGTGTTCTTTGCCCCGATCGCTGTGCGCCTGCGCACCTATCGGGTGAAGCTGTCCGCGGCGGACGAAGCGTATATTGAAACCATCTACCAATGGCCAGCCTTCAAGGCCTGGCAAAAGGCCGGACTGGAGGAAAACGAGCGGTGAAACGAGTACACGTAGCGGCAGCCGTTATCCGTGACGACAGCGGCAAGATCCTGATTGCCCGCCGTGCCGATACCCAACACCAGGGCGGCCTGTGGGAGTTTCCCGGTGGCAAGGTCGAGGCCGACGAGTCGGTGGAAACCGCGCTGGCGCGCGAGCTTCAAGAAGAGCTGGGCATCGTGGTCAACGCGGCCCGCCCGTTGATCAAGGTGCGTCACGATTACCCGGACAAGCAGGTGTTACTGGATGTCTGGGAAGTCTCGGCGTTCAGTGGCGAGCCCCACGGCGCCGAAGGCCAGCCATTGGCCTGGGTGACGGGGCGTGATTTGTCGGGTTATGAATTCCCCGAGGCCAACCGGCCAATCGTCGCCGCGGCGCGGCTGCCCGCGCAGTATCTGATCACACCGGAAGATCTCGAAACCCCGGCCTTGCTGCGGGGGATTCAGAAAGCCATCGCCGGTGGCATCAAGCTGATTCAGTTGCGTGCGCCGAACGGTTACGACCCGAAGTACCGCGACCTGGCTGTGGATGCGGTAGGGCTGTGTGCTGGCAAAGCGCAGTTGATGATCAAGGGGCCGTTCGAGTGGCTGGGAGACTTCCCGTCCGCCGGTTGGCACATCACCTCGGCGCAACTGCGCAAGTACGCGGCGGCCGGTCGGCCGCTGCCGGCCTCGCGCTGGCTGGCGGCGTCCTGCCATAACGCCGAGGAACTGGCGCTGGCTGAAGAGATGGGCGTCGACTTCGTGACCTTGTCACCGGTGCAACCGACGCTGACGCATCCGGGGGCTGAGCCGCTGGGTTGGGAGCAGGCGTCGACGTTGATCGAAGGGTTCAGCAAACCGGTGTTCTTGCTCGGTGGTGTCGGCCCGGCGGAAGTTCAGAAGGCTTGGGCGGCGGGGGCGCAGGGTGTGGCGGGGATTCGGGCGTTTTGGCCTGAGGCTTGATTTTCCAATGATGCAGATTGCCTCATCGCTAGCAGCTAGCTCCCACAGGTTCTGTGTGAACCACAAACTCACTGTGGGAGCTAGCCTGCTAGCGATAAGGGCCTTGCAGGCGCGGATTAAACTTGAGGCTTCGCCGCCGCCTGCCAAAGAATCTCGGCAACCCCCTGACGCTTGGCGATCACCCGCGCCACCACAAACAACAAATCCGACAGGCGATTGATGTACGCCAGGCCGGCCTCGGCCAGCGGCTCAAGTGCATTCAACTGCTGGCAGCGGCGCTCGGCGCTGCGCGCCAGGCTGCGGCAGACATGGGCCTGGGCAATCAAGGCTGAGCCACCCGGCAGAATGAAATTCTCCAGCGGTCCCAGTTCTTCATTCCACACATCAATCGCCGCTTCCAGGCGTTCGATTTCTGCTGCGTTCAACGCCTGATACTCCGGCATCGCCAGTTCGCCACCGAGGTCGAACAACCGATGCTGACAGGGTGCCAACACCTCGATCACTTCCTTTAGTCCCGGATACTCGGCACTTTGCGCGGCGAGCCCGGCCAGCAGTACGCCGACCTGACTGTTCAGCGAATCAACCTCGCCAATGGCCTCAATCCTTGGGTGGTCCTTGGGTACGCGGCGGCCATCGCCCAGTCCGGTTTCGCCTTTGTCGCCAGTGCGGGTGTAAATCTTCGACAAGCGAAAGCCCATGGGTTACCTCGATAGCTGATTGAGTTCTTGAGAGACGAGCGGGGTGCCCGCCAATGGCAGGCGCAAGGTGAAACAGGTGCCTTGGCCGAGGGTCGATTGCACTTCCATCTGGCCCTTGTGGTTGTTGGTGATGATGAAATACGAAACTGACAGCCCGAGACCGGTGCCCTGGCCAATCTCCTTGGTGGTAAAGAACGGTTCGAACGTACGCTTGCGCACGTTTTCGCTCATGCCGATGCCATTGTCCTCGACCTGGATTTCCGCCCAGGGTGGGTTGAGTCGGGTGCGCAGAATGATTCGCCCCGGCTCACTGTCGTCTTCACGCTGGTGAATGGCCTGGGCGGCGTTTTTCAGCAGGTTGAGCAGGACCTGTTCCAGTTCGTTGGCGGTGCCGGGCACCGGGCCGAGTGCCGGGTCGAACTGGCGAATGATGGCCTGGCCCTTGAAGTCGAAACCGATCGCCAGGTCAAAGTCGTTACCGGCGATTTCCACCGCTTGGTCGATCAGCGCCGGCAGGTCGCACGGGGCCATTTGCCGGGTGCTGCGACGGCTGAAACTGAGCATGTGGGTGACGATCTTCGCCGCGCGGGCGCCGGCCTGCTGAATGCCGTCGAGTAGCTGCGGCACCTCCCGCGCTTGCAGGTAACGGTTGACCGTCGACAGCTCGACGCCAACCTGTTCGGCCTGTTCGAGGTTCTTCGGCAGTTCGGGGGACAGGCGTCGGCGAATGTTCTGCACGTTGTGCAGGATCGCCCCCAGCGGGTTATTGATCTCATGGGCCATGCCGGCAGCAAGACCGCCGACGGAGAGCATTTTCTCCGACTGCACCATCATTTCTTCCAGCGACAGGCGTTGGGTGATGTCATCGATCCGGATCACCACACCACGTCCGGCACCGCCCATCAGCGGATAGAACGTCAGGGCGTAATGGCGCGCGTCATCGTCCTTGATCCAGGTGACGCGCTCGATCTTGGCCACCGTGTGCTGCTCGACAGTTTGCTTGAGTTGCGGCAGAAACGGCTTGAGCGGCTCGAAGGCGAGGAAGATCGGTTGATTCAGGGCTTCGTCCAGGCGAGTGCCGGAGAGGGCGCTGGCCTCCTGGTTCCATTGCGTCACGTAGAGCTGTTCGTCGAGGGCGATCAGCGCCGACGGCATGGAGTCGATGATGCTGTTGAGGTAGTTCTGGAACCCGGTGAGTTTTTTCTCGATCTTGCTGCGCACCTGGACTTCGAGCTCCAGCTTGCGGTTGGTGTGGCGGGTCTCCTCGGCCAGTCCCTGGGCCTGGTCATAAGCAGCCTGGGAATCATCCCGGGCACGCTTGAGTTGCTGCTCCCGTGCCTCGATGCGCGACAGCATGGTGTTGAACGCCTCGGCCAGGCTGCCGATTTCATCGTGGTTGCCCCGGGAGGCGCGCAAGGCGTAGTTCTCTTCCCGAGTGACCTGCCGGGACAGCTCTTCGAGTTGATGGATCGGTCGGGTGATCAGGCGTTTGATCTGCCGTGCGATGATCAGCCACAACAGCACACTGAAGATCAGAATCCCGAGGCTGGCGGTCAGGGTCCCGGTGTAGAACGCCATCGGCAACTCGCTGCTGGCCACCAGCAATAAATGGCCGGGCGCGGCACCGGGGCGGGGCAGGGTGATGACTTGATTGCTGCGAAACTCGGTGGCTTGCCAGGTTTCGATATGTCGGTAACGTTCCGGCAATTTCAAGTGATCGCCATGCTGCAACTGCGCCAGGCGTTCGCCCCTGCCGTCGTACAGTGCCGCGGCACGTAACGGCGAGTAGCTGTTGAGTTCGTCGAGTAGGCGTTGAGCGCTTTGCGGTGAAGTCAGCGCTTCGGAGATCAGGCTCGGGTTCGACACCAGGCGGCCGATGGTCTGCAAGGCCTGGGGCGCCATGCTTTCCTGGGAGATGTAATACGCGGCGCTGATAAAGGTCAGGTTGGCGACCAGCAGAACAGTGGTCAACAACACCAACAGGGCGGCCAGTAGTTTCTGGCCGACCGGCAGGTTTTCAAGGCGCTGGCGCAATGGCATCAGGTTTATCGCTGCAAAGGAACAAGTGGCCAGCGTAGCCGCTGCTCAGTCGCTGGGCAATCCAAGGCTGTGCAGGCGGTTGATCAGCCTCTGTTGCAACTGATTGATGTGCGGCAGGTTCAATTGATGCCGGGAGGCGACTTTGCAGGCATGGCCCAGCAGGTAGCTGATTTCGGTGCGGCGCCGGTTGCTGACGTCCTGGTACATCGACGAGTAATTGGCGGCGGTCGCGTGGATCACCCGTTCGACTTCCTGTTGCAGGTTCTCGGCGGCGGCAGGCTGACCGCAACGCTCAAGCAGTTCGGTGAGCTCGCCGCAGAGAGTGGCGACTTCGCAGCTATGGTCCTGCAAACCGCCATTGCGACAGTCGTGCAGCACCGTCAGCGGGTTGATTGCACAATTGAGCGCCAGTTTGCGCCACAGCCGGGTCAGGATTTCAGTGCTCCACTGATGGGGAATGCCGGCGGCATCGAGATCATCCAGCCAAATCGGTGCAACGGGATGGCCGGCATCTCCCAGCCAGGTGAAGCCATGTCCGGCGAACACCACGCGCCAGTCACCATCGCGAAAGGCGCCCTCGGTGCTTGAGGCGTAAATACAGCGCGCCTGCGGAACCTGCGCCGCCACCGCGTCCTGACTACCCAGACCGTTCTGCAACAGAACCAGTTCGGCGCCGGCAGCGAGGCGAGGTGCCAATTGCGCAACGGCCTGTTCGGCGTCGTAGGCTTTGCAGGCGACCAGCAGGCGATTGATCGGTGCTTCGCCGTCGGGTGTTTCGGCGGGCACCGGGTAGTGCTGTGTTTCGCCGTGTTCGACCAGTGTCAGCCCGCCAGCCGCCTCATAAGCCTGCAAGCGCGCGGCATCGCGCACGATCAGCCGCACCGGCACCCCGGCCCGAGCCAAACGCGTGGCCCATAACGTGCCGAGACTGCCGGCGCCGAGGATATGCCAGGTGGTGGACATCAGCTTTTTGCCTTGTTTGACGCGCGCATGGACGGCTCGCAGTGAATGATGGGAAAGACCCGTTATAATCAGCGCGGATTTTTACCGCAAGCCAGGCGTGCTCCATCTTGATCGAGCGCCCCCTATTTATTGGAGAGATTACATGCCGTCGTTCGACGTGGTATCCGAACTGGACAAACACGAAGTCACCAACGCGGTCGAGAACGCCGTCAAGGAACTCGATCGTCGCTATGACCTGAAAGGCAAAGGCAGCTTCGAGTTCAAGGAAAAGGACCTGACCGTCAACCTGACCGCAGAGGCCGATTTCCAGCTTGAAGCGATGATTGAGATCCTCAAGCTGGCCCTGGTCAAGCGCAAAATCGATGTGCAGTGCCTTGAAGTCAAGGACGCGTTCGCATCGGGCAAGCTGATGAAGCAGGAAGCCGTCCTCAAGGAAGGCATCGACAAGGAGCTGGCGAAAAAGATCGTCGCTCACATCAAGGACGCCAAGCTCAAGGTCCAGGCCGCCATTCAGGGCGAGCAGGTCCGTGTTACCGGCAAGAAGCGTGATGATCTGCAGGAAGCCATCGCGGCCCTGCGCGCCAAGGAGTTCGGCATGCCGCTGCAGTTCAACAACTTCCGCGACTGACATAAAAGCGGGAACCTCTCGGCGTTTTTGGCGTCCGACCCCCAAGCAACGGTGGAAACGATTGAGCCTGGACGGGCTCAGTCTTTTCTGCCGTTTATTTTTCGTGTGCCGGGTAGCCGGACATCAGGAGAACGAACATGGATTTGAACGCTGAGGTAGACAACCTGGTCAAGGTGTCCCAATCGTGGATCCCGATGATTATGGAATACGGCAGCCGTGTACTGCTGGCGGTCATCACCCTGGCCATCGGCTGGTGGTTGATCAACAAAGTCACGAAAAAACTCGGCGGGCTGATCGCCCTGCGTAACGCAGACCTGGCCCTGCAAGGTTTCATCAGCAGCCTGGCGAACATCATTCTGAAGATTCTGCTGATCGTCAGCGTGGCGTCGATGATCGGAGTGGAAACCACCTCGTTCGTGGCGGCTATCGGTGCGGCCGGCCTGGCCATCGGTCTGGCATTGCAGGGCAGCCTGGCGAACTTCGCAGGCGGCGTGCTGATTCTGCTGTTCCGTCCGTTTCGCATTGGTGACTGGATTGAAGCCCAGGGTGTTGCCGGCACTGTCGACAGTATCCAGATCTTCCACACCGTGCTGCGCACCGGCGATAACAAAACCATCATCGTGCCGAACGGTAACCTGTCGAATGGCATCATCACCAACACCAACCGTCAGCCGACCCGTAAGGTAGTGTTTGATGTGGGGGTCGATTACGAGGCGGACTTGCAAAAGGCTCGTGAGGTGTTACTGGATCTGGCCAAGGATCCACGGGTTCTGACAGATCCGGAGCCTCAGGCCGTGATCTCGACCCTGGGCGACAGTGCGATCACTGTTTCGCTGCGTGTATGGGTTAAAACGGCTGATTACTGGGATGTGATGTTCATGTTTAACGAGCAGTCCCGTGATCGTTTGAAAAAGGCCGGTATCGATATTCCATTTCCGCAGCGGGTTGTTCGTGTGGTTCAGGAAGCATCGGTACAGTAAGCCTGTTTTGTTTGTTACTGCATCAACCCAAGAGGTTAAAAATCTTTTGGGTTTTTTTGTGACTATTGATCAGTTTATGGAAAAAAAGTATTAACGTTATGCGCGGAAGTTGCTTGCTGCTGTTCGCAGTATGTGGCAGGCATAAAAAACGCCCACCTGAGGTGGTGGGCGTTTTTTGATCTACAGTACTTCCGGTCTTACACCCTGATTAGAGGATGTTCAGCGGGTACTCGATGATCAGGCGGGTGTCGTAGTTGTCACGCGAGTAGTTCTGGTATGCGCCGTTCGCACGGTAGTTGGCGAAACGAGCACGGAACGACAGGTCTTTGACCGGGCCTTCCTGCACAACGTACTTGGACTCGATGTTCCACTCGTTTTCTTTGCCTTCGCCAGCGTTGGCAACTTCGATGTTGTTACCCATTACGTAACGGGTCATGAAGCTCAGGCCCGGCACACCGTAGGTAGCCATGTTCAGGTCATAGCGAGCTTGGTAGGATTTCTCCTCGCGGCCCACGAAGTCGGAGATCTGGATGGAGTTGGAAACGAAGATGGTGCTGTTGCCGTCAACGCCGTAGTAGTAAGCGTTGTCACCGCTGGACTGCTGGTAAGCGAGGGTGAACTTGTGGGCGCCGAGGCTGTAGGCGGCTGCCAGGGACCACAGGTTGTTGTCTACGCCAGCAACGCCGTCGCCGCCGTCTGCGATTGAACCCAGAGCGAAAACTGTGTCACCACGCTTGTCACCTTTGGTTTTGTAACCGTTGAGGTCGAAGTTCAGCGACTGGTCGTCGGTGATTGGCAAGGTGTAGTTCAGGTTGATGTAGTACTTTTTAAAGTAGTCTTCAGCATCCGACGCAGCCAGGGCACCGGTGAAGTTATCAGTGAAGGCGTAGCTGCCACCAACGATGTTGATGTTCTTGCTCAGGCCTTTGCCGTGGTTGCCGTCTTCATCAGGAATACCGCCGATGCTGTCGCGAGCCATACCAGTTTGTGCGCTGATGGCGTTAAAGCGACCGGCATACACTTCCAGGCCTTTGATTTCCTTGGAAGTCAGCAGGGTACCGGTAGCAACTTCTGGCAGCATACGGCTGTCGTCGGTAGCCAATACCGGGCTGGCGACGAACTGCTGGCCCCATTTCACGACGGTGTCGGAGAGACGCAGTTTGACTGCACCGCCAACCTTGCCCTGGGATTTCTCTTCGTTATTGTCGCTATCGATTGCGAACAGGCCGTTACCGCGGTGGCCCGAGCCGCCGTCCAGTTTAACTGCGCCCATTGCCATGGCATCGAGACCGAAACCAACAGTACCTTGAGTGAAGCCCGACTCGTAAGTGAGCAACTGGCTGATACCGGAAGACTGGCGATAGCCGGAATCTGCGTTGTTGGACGCACCGTTTTTGTAATCGCGGTTCATGTACTCAAAACGGGTTTTGAGTTTCAGGCTCGAATCATCGAGGAAGCCCTTGGATTCGTCTTGAGAAGACGCCATTGCGAACTGCGAGGTGCCTGCTGCAACAGCCAGTGCGATCATGCTCCACTTCATCACGCGCATCGTGATTTGCTCCTTTGGTTTTTAGAAGAGTACTGCCGTCCCACCTGTTTTATTATCTGGGCGGCTCTTTCTTTTTGTGTCGGCGCAAACTTATATCACGCCGACAATGTTGGCGATACTTGCGCATCTAACCTTTCAGCTTCTTTACGAGCCTGTCGCAAACAGCTTGCTAGATGTCGCAAATTTACAGCCCCGATGCAACCGGACTGACAACTTTGATGCTGTTTTTCTGGGCTGGCGCATCGGTAAAAAGAGTCCCTGGTGAAACGTTTGAATCTCCATCGGGCTACCCTGCCACTGTTTTAATTGGTCTAAAGGTTCCCCGCTTCCAGCGGTGCCTTATAGACGATGTGGGTGTGAATGCAACAAGCGTGCACAAATGATCATTCCATGGATATTTTTTTCAAATGCGCCGCCTGGTGCCGTAAAAGGCTCATAAAACCGGGGGTTTCATCCTGCTGGTGTTTGGACTTGACGCCATCCTTCGCATCGTGTTGACCATCCTGTTACCGCCGCGTGACAACCAGAAACGTTACCGGTTCACCCCGCCATTGAGTAATCGGCGGATATGCGAAGCAGTTAGCGTAGACGCACTGTGCGGTTTTGGTGCAAAAAATTTTATTCGCTGTACTGAATCCATACAGCTTGGAGGCTCCCAGAGCATGAGCGCATCGTTGTGTTTCGGTCATTTCAGCGCTTTTTTTGGTGTCGCCGGTTCGGAAATGGTGCGTTTTGGTGAGAAGTGGTTCATCCCGGGGCGCTCTGGCGTCCATTACTGGAACCTCGGGGGATCGCAGTGTGGTTCGTCGTGAAGCTGGCGCCGTTCGCAGGTATGCTGCCGTCCAGTCGCTTGGTGCACGATCTCTCGGGATGGGCGCTAAGCTGAAAATTGATGACCTGGCGGGAGTGCGCGCAGTGTTCGCTTTAGATCCACGACTTCAACAAGACACGCTACCAATTGGTGATTTCCCGCTTTGCCGGTTGCTGTTGTCCAACGATTCGAACTATCCCTGGTTCATCCTGGTACCTCGTCGCGACGATATCAGCGAGATATTTCAGTTGGATGTCGCCGATCAACTGCAACTGTGGAAGGAAACCACCCAGTTGTCGGAGTTGCTCAAGGGCTCGTTCGACGCGGACAAGTTGAATGTCGCGGCCCTGGGCAATGTGGTCAGTCAGTTGCACATGCATGTAATCGTGCGTAAACGAGAGGACGCCGCCTGGCCCGCTCCGGTTTGGGGTAAACATCCGGCCAAGGCGTACAGCGCAGAGCAGGTCGCGGCGATTCGCGAGCGGTTGCGCCTGGTGCTGACCGATAATTTCACGTTCGTGGAGGGTTGAATCATGAGCCTGGAAGATCGCGTTACCGATCTGGAGAGTCAGTTGGCGTTTCAGGATGACACCATCCAGGCGTTGAATGATGTGCTGGCAGCGCAGCAGCGGGCGGTGGAGCGCCTGCAATTGCAGATGGCGGCGCTGCTCAAGCGCCAGGAAGAAATGGCCGGCCAGTTCGAGACGTTCGAAGAAGAGGCACCACCTCCGCACTACTGAAATGCAGGCAATAAAAAACCGCGAGCAGCCAGGCTGTTCGCGGTTTTTTTTGCCTCGGATCAGCGCCGCGGCAGGGCGGCGATCACATCTTCGGCTTGCAGGCCTTTATCACGATTCATCACGGAGAACTCCACGCGCTGGCCTTCGACCAGAACGCGGTGACCTTCACCGCGAATGGCCCGGAAGTGCACGAAAATATCGTCGCCGGAGTCGCGGGAAATGAAGCCGAAGCCTTTGGAGGTGTTGAACCACTTGACGGTGCCGGTGTCGCGGTTGCTCATGTCGTAGCTTGGCGAGGCGGCAGCCGGTGACGATTTGTAGAAGCTGATGGCCAGGTGCAGAAAAACAGCAACCAGGGCGGCGACCAGGCTGAACAGAACGGCAGGTTGACCGGCGATGACAGGCATCGGTGCGATCAGCGTCAGCGTTTGCAGAACGACAGCCAGAACCAGCAGGGCGCTGACCAGGTTTTGCAATTGATGACGTGGACCTTTGTTCCAGTAAGGGATGACGGGTGCAAGGGTAAGGTTAAGAAGGCCGAAAAGGGCCAAGTACAGTGCATCGGGTTGTTGCAGGTAAGGTACGGCTTCAGAGTGCAGGCTAGGGATAAAGGACAGCAGCAAGGCCGCTGCACCTATTAGCAGGTGGACGATTTTCAACATTTTGATTGACTCACGTTAAGGCAGCTCACAAGGAAGAGCTGATGAGGCACGGTTCGCTTCAGAACAATAGGAGGCGTTGGACACGTACCCGATATCAGCCTATGCGCAGCACCCAGAAAAAATAGGCACCCACGACACGCTGTCTATTTAACAGCAAAGCCGCAAGCTACTCAAATCAGGGCGTCCAGCGGTGTGTCGGGGGCGATTTGTCGCAGGCTCGTGGGTGATCCAGGGCTGCGATGCGGCGACAGGCTTGCTAGAGTGGTCCTGCACCTGTTGGATGAATTTCATCACCTTTAGGGGAAAAACATGGCAATCGATATCGGTATCAGTGAAGAGGATCGCAAGTCCATCGTCGACGGGCTCTCGCGTCTGCTGTCGGACACCTACGTACTTTATTTGAAAACCCATAACTTCCACTGGAACGTCACCGGGCCGATGTTCCGGACCCTGCACTTGATGTTCGAGGAGCAATACAACGAATTGGCCCTGGCGGTCGATTCGATTGCCGAGCGGATACGTGCCCTCGGTTTCCCTGCTCCCGGTGCTTACGCCGTTTATGCTCGTCTGTCCTCTATTAAAGAGGAGGAGGGCGTGCCTGCCGCCGAAGACATGATCAGGCAATTGGTCGAGGGGCAAGAGGCCGTCACCCGTACGGCTCGCGGGATCTTTCCGCTGCTCGACAAAGTCAGTGACGAGCCGACGGCTGATCTGCTGACCCAACGTATGCAGGTTCACGAAAAAACCGCATGGATGCTCCGCGCCCTGCTGGATCAGTAACACTTTGGCGCGCGAATGACGCCCTGTGTGCGCTGTTGGCGCGTCGCCTTGATCCCTCGAAAAGCCCCCGCCTGTTGACTGAATTTTCCTCAGGTTGAGCAGGAAAACCTGCGGTGTAGGACGCGCTCCACGATCTGCCCTTTGCTGTGGGCTTATCCTACGCGGTTGGTCATAAAGTCATCTGGATATAACTTTGCCCTCGCGGTTTTATAAGCGTGCTTATGAAAACCGCGAGATGGCAAAGGAGTGTCAACGACATGGTTTATGGAGACAGGCGAGACGAGAGGAGGATTGATCCTGTAAAGGACAAAAGGATTGATCAGTTTGTCAGTGAGTTCGATATGGGGCTGGTTCAGCCCTTGTCCCGGTCGGTGCGGTTGAATGGCTTCGCCACCTGTTTGCGACTTGAGCAGGTTTACTGGGACATTCTGGGCGAAATCGCCCGGCTCAATTGCTGCTCGGTCAGCGCGTTGTTGTCCCACGTGGATCGCGAAGTGCATTTGCGCCATGGTGGGGTGAAGAACTTCAGCGGACTGGTGCGGGTGGTCTGTGTTGTACACAGTCTCAAGGAAGGAGGTTGTGGGGTGATCGCCCAGTCTCGGCAGTGAAAGGGGTCGCATGTCGATCTGTGCAGTCTTACGGCTGCACAGGCCGCATTTAATGGATATAATCCCGCTCTTTGCCGCAAAACCCCGCGTGTGCGGTAGCAATCTGATCGCCGAGACAACCTCCATGCCGATGTACGATTATCAATGTGCTTCCTGTGGTCATCAGTTGGAAGCCATTCAAAAGATCAGCGATGCACCGCTGGTCGACTGCCCTGCCTGTCAGGCGCCAGAGCTTAAGAAGATGCTGTCCATGCCGGGCTTCCGCCTCAGCGGTACCGGCTGGTACGAGACCGATTTCAAGACCGGTTCCAAGAAGAACCTGGCCGGCGGCGACAAAGCTGACTAAGGTCTGGAACCTGAGTTGAACGACACGCGTGAGCCCTTGCATCATCCCGCAGCGGATGTGCCCAAGGCCTCCAACCGAATTTCGAATTACGAGAAGTGAAACCACGACCATGATGCGCAGCCATTATTGCGGCCAACTGAACGAAAGCCTGGAAGGCCAGGAAATTACCCTTTGCGGATGGGTCCACCGTCGCCGTGACCACGGTGGGGTGATTTTCCTCGATATCCGTGATCGTGACGGTCTGGCCCAGGTCGTGTTCGATCCGGACCGCGCAGAGAGCTTCGCCGCCGCCGACCGCGTGCGCAGCGAATTCGTTGTGAAGATCACCGGTAAGGTCCGTCTGCGTCCGGCCGGTGCCACCAACGCCAACATTGCGTCGGGCATGATCGAAGTCCTGGGCTACGAACTGGAAGTGTTGAACGAGTCGGAAACCCCGCCGTTCCCATTGAACGAGTTCTCCGACGTCGGCGAAGAAACCCGCCTGCGTTATCGCTTCCTTGACCTGCGTCGCCCGGAAATGGCCGAGAAGCTGCGTCTGCGTTCGCGCATGACCACCAGCATCCGTCGCTTCCTGGACGAGAACGGCTTCCTCGACGTCGAGACGCCGATCCTGACCCGTGCTACTCCGGAAGGTGCTCGCGACTACCTGGTGCCAAGCCGTACCCACGCCGGTTCGTTCTTCGCCCTGCCGCAATCGCCGCAGCTGTTCAAGCAACTGCTGATGGTGGCCGGCTTCGACCGTTACTACCAGATCGCCAAGTGCTTCCGTGATGAAGACCTGCGTGCCGACCGTCAGCCGGAATTCACCCAGATCGACATCGAGACCAGCTTCCTCGATGAAAAAGACATCATGGGCCTGACCGAGGCCATGATCCGCAACCTGTTCAAGGAAGTGCTGGGTCTGGAATTCGGTGATTTTCCGCACATGACCTTCGAAGAGGCCATGCGTCGTTACGGTTCCGACAAGCCGGACCTGCGTAACCCGCTGGAACTGGTTGACGTTGCCGACCAGCTCAAGGAAGTTGATTTCAAGGTGTTCAGCGGCCCGGCCAACGACCCGAAATGCCGTATCGCTGCCTTGCGCGTTCCAGGCGGGGCAAGCATGCCGCGCAAGCAGATCGACGATTACACCAAGTTCGTCGGTATCTACGGTGCCAAGGGCCTGGCGTACATCAAGGTCAACGAGCGCGCCAAAGGCGTCGAAGGCCTGCAGTCGCCTATCGTCAAGAACATCCCTGAAGCCAACCTCAACGTGATCCTCGATCGCGTCGGTGCGGTCGATGGCGATATCGTGTTCTTCGGTGCCGACAAAGCGAAGATCGTCAGCGAAGCCCTGGGCGCGCTGCGGATCAAGCTCGGCCACGACCTGGACCTGCTGACCTGCAAGTGGGCGCCAATGTGGGTCGTCGACTTCCCGATGTTCGAAGAGAACGACGACGGCAGCTTCACCGCTTTGCACCACCCGTTCACCGCACCGAAATGCACCCCGCAAGAGCTGGAAGCCAACCCGGCAACCGCACTGTCCCGTGCCTACGACATGGTTCTGAACGGCACCGAGCTGGGCGGCGGTTCGATCCGTATCCACCGTAAAGAAATGCAACAGACGGTGTTCCGTCTGCTGGGTATCAACGAAGCGGAACAGGAAGAGAAATTCGGCTTCCTGCTCGACGCCCTGAAATACGGCGCGCCGCCGCACGGTGGCCTGGCCTTCGGTCTGGACCGTCTGGTGATGCTGATGACCGGCGCCCAGTCGATCCGTGAAGTGATCGCCTTCCCGAAAACCCAGAGCGCGGCGGACGTCATGACTCAGGCACCGGGTCAGGTGGATGCCAAGGCATTGCGCGAACTGCACATTCGTCTGCGCGAAACGCCAAAGGCCGAGTAAGGCTGGCCAGAAGGGCGCATCCGTGGATGCGCCCTTTCTTTATAGATAGAGCTGATCAAGATTTTTTTGTTTGCCGGCCGGCGCGAAACAGCGTGGCGGGCAATGTTTCAAAGAGAATTCGGAGCGAGTTATGGCAGGTCATTCCAAGTGGGCGAACATCAAGCACCGCAAAGAACGTCAGGATGCCAAAAAAGGCAAGATCTTCACCAAGTGGATTCGTGAGCTGACTGTCGCGGCTCGTCAGGGTGGCGGTGATCCGGGCTCTAACCCGCGTCTGCGCCTGGCGTTGGACAAGGCCCTTGGCGCGAACATGAGTCGCGACATCATCGATCGGGCAGTTGCCCGTGGCGCAGGAGCAGCCGATACCGACGACATGGTCGAATTGACCTACGAAGGTTACGGCCCAGGTGGCGTGGCGGTGATGGTCGAGTGCATGACCGACAACCGCAACCGCACTGCAGCCGCTGTTCGCCATGCGTTCAGCAAGTGTGGCGGCAACCTCGGTACCGACGGCTCGGTGGCCTATCTGTTCGAACGCAAGGGGCAGATTTCCTTCGCTGCCGGTGTCGATGAAGACGCGCTGATCGAGGCGGCCATGGAAGCCGACGCCGATGACGTGGTGACCAACGAAGACGGTTCCATCGATGTGTTCACTTCGTTCTCCGGGTTCTACTCCGTGCGTAATGCGCTGGAAGCGGCCGGTTTCAAAGGTGATGACGCCGAAATCGTCATGCTGCCGACCACCAGCGCCGAACTGGACCTGGAAGGCGCCGAGAAAGTCCTCAAGCTGATCGACATGCTCGAAGACCTGGATGACGTGCAGAACGTCTACTCCAACGCCGAAATCCCGGAATCGGTCGCCGCACAGCTCGGTTAAGCTGTCCACTGTAGGAGCGAGCTTGCTCGCGAAAAACCCGAGAGCGGTGCACTTATTCAGGTGAATTGCGTTTTCGGTCACGTTCATCGCGAGCAAGCTCGCTCCTACCTATATTTTCCGCAGGCGTTATGACTTTAATTCTTGGTATCGACCCCGGTTCGCGCATCACCGGTTACGGCGTGGTTCGTGATACCGGCCGTGGCTGTGAATACGTGGCCTCCGGCTGTATCCGCACTGGCGCCGGCGAGCTGTCTGAGCGTCTGCAGATCGTCTACCGCGGTGTGCGGGAAATTATCCAGACATACAAGCCAGTGACCATGGGCATCGAAAAGGTGTTCATGGCCCGTAACGCCGATTCTGCCCTGAAGCTGGGGCAGGCCCGTGGCGCGGCCATTGTGGCGGGGGCGGAAGAACGCCTGGAAATCGCTGAGTACACCGCGACCCAGGTCAAGCAGGCGGTCGTCGGTACCGGTGCGGCCAACAAAGAGCAGGTTCAAATGATGGTCATGCATATGCTGAAGCTGACCAGCAAGCCACAAATCGATGCCTCGGATGCCCTGGCCATTGCCATTTGCCATGCTCACACCCGTTCCAGCCTGTTGCCCCATGGCCTGGGGGCGGCACGCAGTCGTGGCGGGCGCCTGCGTCTCTGATAGCATCAGCAATCATTTTTCTGGAATGAGGGTTTTGCGCCTGTATTGTCGGCACGAACCCCTTGCTCTGTCAGTCGCTGGCCCAGCGCTGGCCAACGCTCAAGGATTTGTAACGTGATTGGACGTTTGCGCGGCACTCTGGCTGAGAAACAGCCACCGCATCTGATTCTGGATGTAAACGGTCTGGGGTATGAGCTTGAAGTGCCCATGACCACGTTGTATCGCTTGCCGTCGGTCGGTGAACCGCTGACGTTGCACACCCATTTGGTCGTGCGCGAAGACGCGCAGTTACTCTATGGCTTTGTCGGCAAGCGCGAGCGAGACTTTTTTCGCGAGTTGATCCGTCTCAATGGTGTGGGGCCGAAACTGGCCCTGGCCCTGATGTCGAGCCTGGAAGTCGACGAATTGGTCCGTTGCGTGCAGTCCCAGGACACTTCAGCGTTGACCAAGGTGCCGGGTGTGGGCAAGAAAACCGCCGAACGTTTGTTGGTGGAACTCAAGGACCGCTTCAAGGCCTGGGAAACCGTGCCGGCGATGTTTGCCCTGGTGCCGAACCAGCCGGACGGGCCAGCGCCGGTCAACACCGCGGAAAACGATGCGGTCAGCGCGCTGATTTCCCTGGGCTACAAGCCGCAGGAGGCCAGCAAGGCGATTTCCGCGATCAAGGAGAAAGGCTTGAGCAGTGAAGACATGATTCGTCGTGCCCTGAAGGGAATGATCTAAGTGATTGAAGCTGATCGTCTGATCGCCGCCACGGGCGCCCCCCGTGACCGCGAGGAAGTCCAGGACCGGGCGATTCGTCCTGTCAGCCTGGCCGAATACATCGGCCAGCCGACCGTTCGCGAGCAAATGGAGTTGTTCATCCAGGCTGCCCGCGGGCGTAACGAGTCCCTGGACCACACATTGATTTTTGGTCCGCCGGGCTTGGGTAAAACCACCCTGGCCAACATCATTGCCCAGGAAATGGGCGTCTCGATCAAAAGCACCTCGGGGCCGGTCCTTGAGCGTCCGGGTGATCTGGCGGCGTTGCTGACCAACCTTGAACCGCACGACGTGCTGTTCATCGATGAAATCCATCGCCTGTCGCCCATTGTCGAAGAAGTGCTGTACCCGGCAATGGAGGATTTCCAGCTCGACATCATGATCGGCGAGGGCCCGGCTGCGCGTTCGATCAAGCTCGATCTGCCGCCCTTCACCCTGGTCGGTGCGACCACGCGAGCGGGGATGCTGACCAATCCGTTGCGCGACCGTTTCGGGATCGTCCAGCGCCTGGAGTTCTACAACAACGCTGACCTGTCGACGATTGTCAGTCGTTCGGCAAGCATTCTTGGCTTGCCGTTGGACCCGGAGGGTGCCTTCGAAATCGCCCGACGTGCCCGTGGCACGCCGCGAATCGCCAACCGATTGCTGCGTCGGGTGCGCGACTTCGCCGAAGTTCGCGCCAAGGGTCACATCACCAAGCCGATTGCCGACCTGGCGCTGAACCTGCTGGATGTCGACGAGCGTGGCTTCGATCACCAGGACCGGCGTCTGCTGTTGACCATGATCGAGAAGTTCGATGGCGGGCCGGTTGGCGTGGACAGTCTTGCAGCAGCGATCAGTGAAGAACGCCACACCATCGAAGACGTGCTGGAGCCTTACTTGATTCAGCAGGGCTACATCATGCGCACCCCTCGCGGGCGAGTGGTGACGCGGCATGCGTACCTGCACTTCGGCTTAAACATTCCGTCACGATTAGGCGAGATGCCCGTGGTAGACGAGTTTCTCGATGCCGTGGACGATTAATTAACTTTTGCTGGCTGATTTTTCGGGCATTGTGCTGTCCTAGGACCGTACTTTTGCGAGAAAGCCGCAGAACAATGAAAAACAGTTGCCTGGCCGGATTGGCAACCCGAGGAGTAAGCACTAGAGTATGCGCGCGCAAAACGGGCTTGAGCCTTTCGCACATCGTTGTCGCGTTTATTACGAGGACACCGATGCGGGCGGCATCGTGTATTACGTTAATTACCTCAAGTTTATGGAACGGGCTCGAACCGAGCGGCTACGAGAGCTGGGCTTTGCCCAATCGCAGCTGGCAGGGGAGGACCTGTTGTTCGTCGTGCATTCCAGCGAAGCGCGTTACCACGCGCCGGCGCGACTGGATGACGAGCTGCTGGTAAGTGCTGAAGTAATCGAATTGAACCGTGTCAGCCTGCGCTTCAAGCAGCAGGTCAGGCGGGCTGCGGATGATGCGTTGCTCTGTGAAGGGCAGTTTCTGGTGGCCTGTGTGCGCACTGAAAGTTTAAAACCCCGGGCCATTCCCGAAGCTCTACGTGCGGCCTTTGCCGACGTGAGCGGCGCGGGTACACACTCAAAGCAGGAGATAAAGCGTGGAAGCTAACGTCGTCGACCATTCCTCCATGTGGAGCCTGGTCAGTAATGCCAGTATCGTGGTGCAACTGGTAATGCTGACCCTGGTAGCCGCATCGGTGACCTCATGGATCATGATCTTTCAGCGCAGCAACCTGCTGCGTGCCGGTCGACGCGCCCTGGAGAGCTTCGAGGAGCGCTTCTGGTCGGGTATCGACCTGTCCAAACTTTACCGTCAGGCGGGTAGCAACCCGGACCCGGACTCGGGTGTCGAGCAGATCTTCCGTGCCGGTTTCAAGGAGTTCTCCCGTCTGCGCCAGCAACCGGGCGTTGATCCGGAAGCGGTAATGGAGGGTGTGGCCCGTGCCATGCGCGTTGCCATTTCCCGCGAAGAAGAAAAGCTCGAGCAAAGCCTGCCGTTCCTGGCCACCGTCGGTTCCGTGAGCCCGTATATCGGTCTGTTCGGTACCGTCTGGGGCATCATGAACTCCTTCCGCGGTCTGGCGACCGCCCAGCAAGCGACGCTGGCCACTGTGGCACCCGGTATCGCCGAAGCACTGATCGCGACCGCGATCGGTCTGTTCGCGGCCATTCCAGCCGTTATCGCTTACAACCGTTTTGCTGCTCGCAGCGAAACCCTGCTGGGCCGTTACTACACCTTCGCCGATGAATTCCAGGCGATCCTGCACCGCAAAGTGCACACCAGCGAAGAATAAGCAGGTAATTTCCAATGGCTTTAATCGCTCGAGCTCGCAAAAAGCGCAAGCCGGTCGCCGAGATGAACGTGGTGCCTTACATCGACGTGATGTTGGTGCTGCTGGTGATCTTCATGGTGACTGCGCCGATGCTCAATCAGGGCGTGAAAGTTGATCTGCCCAAGGTTTCCAGCGAAGCCTTGCCGCAGGACAACAACACCCAGGTCCTGACCATTTCCATCAAATCCGACAAGACTTACTACTGGAACCTCGGTAGCGAAGTCGATACCGAGAAGCAGCAGGATCGCGCGATGACCCTGCCGCAGATGACGGATGCGGTGACCAAGATCATTCGCGTCGGCAACGAAAGCGGCAAGCGTACCCAAGTGTTCATTCGCGGCGACAAGAGTGTCGACTATGGTTCCGTCATGGGCGCCATGGGCGGGTTGCAGAAAGCCGGCGTCGGTAACGTTGGCTTGATTACCGAGGCGCCCTGATGCAGCAACAGCGAGAGCCGTCCGCCTCGGAAAGCTACTTCTGGCCTAGTGTCTGGGCGATTGGCTTGCACGTGCTGGTGTTCGGCATGCTGTTCGTCAGTTTTGCCTTCACGCCTGAGTTGCCGCCGGCCAAGCCGATTGTCCAGGCGACCCTGTACCAGCTGAAATCGAAAAGTCAGGCAACCACCCAGACCAATCAGAAGATTGCGGGTGAGGCGAAGAAGTCCGCCGCGCGCCAGACCGAAGTAGAGCAGTTGGAGCAGAAGAAGGTCGAGCAGGAAGCGGTGAAGGCTGCGGAACAAAAGAAAGAAGAAGCGGCTCAAAAAGCCGAGGAAGCCAAGAAGGCCGACGAGTCGAAGAAAGCGGAAGAGGCGAAGAAGGCTGATGAAGCCAAGAAAGCCGATGAAGCGAAGAAGACCGCCGAAGCCAAGAAGGCAGAAGAGAAACAATTGGCTGATATAGCCAAGAAGAAAGCGGAAGAAGAAGCCAAGAAGGCTGCTGAAGAAGAGGCCAAGAAAGCGGCCGCTGAAGAAGCGAAGAAAAAGATCGTCGAAGACGCGAAAAAGAAAGCCGCGGAAGACGCCAAGAAGAAAGCTGAAGCTGAAGAGGCGAAGAAGAAAGTCGCCGATGAAGCGAAGAAGAAAGCTGCTGCCGATGCTGCGAAGAAGAAAGCGCAGGATGCGGCACGTAAATCCACCGAAGACAAAAAGGCCCAGGCCCTGGCAGATTTGCTTTCCGACACGCCGCAGCGTCAACAGGCCTTGGCGGATGAGCAGGGTGACGAAGTCGCCGGCAGTTTCGATGATTTGATTCGTCTTCGTGCGGCGGAAGGCTGGGCTCGTCCTCCTTCGGCACGCAAAGGTATGACAGTGGTTCTGCAAATCGGCATGTTGCCGGACGGTACAGTGACTTCGGCAAGCGTGGCCAAGTCCAGTGGTGACGGTCCGTTTGATGCGTCCGCTGTAGCGGCGGTCAAGAATATTGGACGTTTGACAGAAATGCAGGGAATGAAGCCGAGCGATTTTGCTCCGTATCGTTCATTCAAGATGACATTCACGCCTGAGGATTTAGCCCCGTGAGAAACCTTCTTCGAGGAATGCTTGTCGCTATCTGCTGCCTGGCAGGGATGGCGATGGCAGATGAGAAAAACATTCTGGTCACCAGCGGCAGCGATCGGGCCACCCCGATCGCCGTCGTGCCGTTCGGTTTCCAGGGCGGCAGCGTACTGCCGGACGACATGGCCGAAATCATTGGTAACGACCTGCGCAACTCGGGTTACTACTCGCCGATTCCAAAGCAGAACATGATCAGCCAGCCAAGCCAGGCCAGCGAAATCATCTTCCGTGACTTCAAGGCACTGGGTGCCCAGTACGTCATGGTCGGCAGTATTGTTCCGGCGGGCGGTCGCCTGCAGGTGCAATACGCATTGTTCAACGTCGCCACCGAGCAGCAAGTGCTGACCGGCAGCGTGTCGGGCGGCGTCGATCAACTGCGCGACATGTCGCACTACATCGCCGACCAGTCGTTCGAAAAACTCACCGGCATCAAGGGTGCGTTCTCGACTCGCCTGCTGTACGTGACGGCCGAGCGCTTTTCCGAGAAGAACACGCGCTACACGCTGCAACGTTCGGACTATGACGGCGCGCGCGCCGTGACCCTGCTGCAATCGCGCGAGCCGATCCTGTCGCCGCGTTTCGCGCCGGATGGCAAGCGCATCGCCTACGTCTCGTTCGAGCAAAAGCGTCCACGCATCTTCATGCAGAACATCGACACCGGTCGCCGTGAGCAGATCACCAACTTCGAAGGCCTGAACGGTGCGCCAGCCTGGTCGCCGGATGGCAATCGCCTGGCGTTCGTGCTGTCCAAAGACGGCAACCCGGACATCTACGTGATGAACCTCGGTTCGCGTCAGATCACCCGCGTTACCAGCGGTCCCGGCATCAACACCGAACCGTTCTGGGGCAAGGATGGTTCGACCATCTACTTCACTTCCGACCGTGGCGGCAAACCGCAGATCTACAAAACCAGCGTCGGTGGTGGCGGTGCGGAGCGCGTAACTTTCGTCGGTAACTACAACGCCAACCCTAAACTGTCGGCTGACGAAAAGACCCTGGTAATGATTCACCGCCAGGATGGTTTCACCAATTTCAAAGTGGCGGCTCAGGATTTGCAGCGCGGTAGTGTAAAGATCCTCACTGATAGCACTCTGGACGAGTCGCCTACTGTTGCGCCCAACGGCACCATGGTAATCTACGCCACCCGCCAGCAGGGCCGGGGAGTCTTGATGCTCGT
Source organism: Pseudomonas sp. NFX224 (assembly GCF_048565165.1). Lineage (NCBI taxonomy): Bacteria > Pseudomonadati > Pseudomonadota > Gammaproteobacteria > Pseudomonadales > Pseudomonadaceae > Pseudomonas > Pseudomonas sp. NFX224. The sequence continues at coordinate 4,328,759 of NZ_CP183416.1, forward strand.
GTCCATCAATGGACGCGTAAGGCTCCCGCTTCCTACCGCACAAGGCGAAGTCAGAGAACCTTCCTGGTCCCCTTACCTGAACTGACGCGGCGCTATACGTTGTACTTAACACACTGGGGTTCATTAGGAGTTTCACGATGGAAATGCTGAAGTTTGGTAAATTTGCTGCGCTGGCTCTGGCCATGGCTGTAGCTGTAGGTTGCTCGTCCAAAGGCGGCGACAATGCCGGTGAAGGCGCTGTAGATCCAAACGCTGGTTACGGCGCAAACACTGGTGCAGTTGACGGCTCCCTGAGCGAAGAAGCTGCTCTGCGCGCTATCACCACTTTCTACTTCGAATACGACAGTTCGGACCTGAAGCCAGAAGCCATGCGCGCTCTGGACGTTCACGCCAAAGACCTGAAAGCAAACGGCGCTCGCGTTGTTCTGGAAGGCAACACCGACGAACGTGGTACTCGTGAGTACAACATGGCACTGGGCGAGCGTCGTGCGAAAGCCGTTCAACGCTACCTGGTACTGCAAGGTGTTTCCCCAGCTCAGCTGGAACTGGTTTCCTACGGCGAAGAGCGTCCAGTTGCTACTGGCAACGACGAGCAGTCCTGGGCTCAAAACCGTCGCGTCGAACTGCGTAAGTAATTCGTCATGCGAACGTGCCGTCGTGCTGTAACTGTTCTGGCTCTCAGTCTCGCGCCGCTTGCGGCGTGGGCTGCGGTTCCTGTGGTCGATAACGACTCCGGCTATAACAATAGCGGGAGCAGTTATCCGCCTGCAGGTTACGGTACGAACGGCGCCTATGCCGGGGGAGGGGTTTCGGCCCCTGTCTCGGCACAGGGCGAGCTGTTCAACCAACTGCAATCAATGCAGCAACAGATCGAGCGCCAGCAAGGTGCGATTGAAGTTCTGCAAAATGAAGTATCGCGCATGAAGCAAGAGAACCTGGAGCGATACCAGGATCTTGATCGGCGCATAGGAACCGGTGTTGCACCCGCCGCGACTCCTGAGAATTCTTCCGGCGGCGGCGATTTGAACGCGCCCGCTGCAGCAGCCGGCGCAAGTGCAGGGGCGGCAGCCGCTCAAGCACCCGCCGCGGGTAGCGAACCGGCAGATCCGGCGAAGGAAAAGCTCTACTACGATGCTGCCTTCGACCTGATCAAAGCCAAGGATTTCGACAAGGCCAGCCAGGCTTTCGCCGCATTCCTGCGTAAATACCCGAACAGCCAATACGCGGGCAATGCCCAGTACTGGTTGGGCGAAGTGAACCTGGCCAAAGGCGATCTGCAAGGTGCAGGTCAGGCATTTGCCAAGGTTTCGCAGCTGTATCCAAAGCACGCCAAAGTGCCTGATTCGCTGTACAAGCTCGCTGATGTAGAGCGCCGCCTGGGTCATACCGACCGGGTAAAAGGCATTCTGCAGCAGGTAGTGTCCCAGTATCCGGGCACTTCCGCCGCTCAGTTGGCCCAGCGCGATCTGCAGAAAATGTAAGGCTGCTTGACCTGTTTCGAAGAAACCCGCGCTTGTCGCGGGTTTTTTCGTTAGAATTCACGCCCTTTTTATGAAACACGCTTTTTGGGATCTGCGCATTGCCGGGGTTCCTTGAAGTGCCTGACGGAGGCGGACAGCCTGTTTAGCTGTTACGCCCGTGGCGACTATGCAAGACACATTGAGAATCACCGAAGTTTTCTACTCGTTGCAGGGTGAAACGCGGACTGCCGGCCTGCCCACTGTTTTTGTGCGCCTGACCGGTTGCCCTCTGCGTTGCCAATACTGCGACAGCGCCTATGCCTTCACCGGTGGGACTATCCGCACACTCGACGATATCCTCGAGCAAGTGGCCGGGTTCCGTCCGCGTTATGTCTGTGTCACGGGCGGCGAGCCTCTGGCGCAACCCAATGCCATCCCATTGCTCAAGCGCTTGTGCGATGCCGGTTACGAAGTGTCACTGGAAACCAGTGGCTCCATTGATATCTCGGCGGTAGATTCCCGGGTCAGTCGCGTTGTCGACCTGAAGACTCCGGGGTCGAAGGAAGCGCACCGCAATCGCTACGAAAACATAGGGCTGCTCACGCCCAACGATCAGGTGAAGTTTGTGATCTGCTCGCGGGAAGACTATGACTGGTCGGTATCCAAGCTGATTCAGTACGGCCTGGAAAAGCGTGCCGGTGAAGTGCTGTTTTCGCCAAGTCACCATGATCTCAATGCTCGGGACCTGGCTGACTGGGTAGTGGCGGACAACCTGCCAGTGCGCTTGCAATTGCAGCTGCATAAATATCTTTGGAATGACGAGCCGGGGCGCTGAAATGACTGAACAACTGAACACCGCGGAAAAACGTGCAGTCATCCTGCTGTCCGGTGGCCTGGACTCGGCAACCGTGGTGGCCATGGCCCGCGCCGAGGGCTATAGCTGCTACACCATGAGCTTCGACTACGGTCAGCGGTCCCACGCCGAGCTGTACGCCGCCGAACGCGTCGCCCGGGATTTGGGTGTGATCGAGCACAAGGTCATCGGCCTCAATTTCAATGGCATGGGAGGCTCGGCGCTGACCGACAGCAGCATCGATATTCCGGAAGAGTTGGCCGAAGGTATTCCCGTCACTTACGTGCCGGCGCGTAACACAGTTTTCCTGTCCCTTGCGTTGGGCTGGGCTGAAGTGCTGGGTGCACGCGACATCTTTATCGGTGTCAACGCAGTGGACTACTCCGGCTATCCGGACTGCCGTCCCGAGTTCATCGAGTCTTTCGAGCGCATGGCCAATCTGGCGACCAAGGCGGGTGTAGAGGGCAATGGCTTCCGCATTCAGGCGCCGCTGCAAAACCTCAGCAAAGCGCAGATTGTTCAGGCCGGCACCAAGCTTGGCGTCAATTACGGCCTGACCGTTTCCTGCTATCAGGCCGATGATGAAGGCCGTGCATGCGGCAAATGCGATAGCTGCCGACTGCGCGCGGAAGGCTTTGCTGCGGCCGGAATCAGTGACCCAACACCTTATTTTTGATTTATTTCAAAATAGGTGTTGAATAGTCCTTAAAAATCAGTATTATACGCGCCACCACACAGCGGGTCGTTAGCTCAGTTGGTAGAGCAGTTGGCTTTTAACCAATTGGTCGTAGGTTCGAATCCCACACGACCCACCATTTTCAAGCAGTTTTAAAAGTCTGGAAGGCCCACGCAAGTGAGGATTTCCGGATTTTTTTTTGCCCGCGATTTGTGTTTGCCCAGGCCTTGGGCGGCACTTCATGACGCAGGTCAGAATCATCTTTTGCATCCATCGGATATTCTGTAGCCTTGCGCAGCTTCAACGCTGTCCGTGCCTGATGAATACTCACTTTCCCGGCGGTACCCTGAAGGGTCCGGAGCCGGGTGTATACTCGACTTTCGCGCGAATGCGCCTGCAGGTCTTGCGAACATGACGCAGATTTCCGAACGCCTCCTGGTTCAAGCCCACCTCGATGCCAAGCAGCCCAAGCCGCTGACCGCTGACGAAGAGGCTTACTACCGTGCCGCCATCGCCGCCGAGCTCAAGGCTCAGGACGCGGTGCTGGTCGCTCACTTCTATTGCGACCCTGTCATTCAGTCCCTGGCCGAAGAAACCGGTGGCTGTGTCTCCGACTCGCTGGAGATGGCTCGTTTCGGCAGAGATCACTCGGCCAAGACCGTTGTGGTCGCCGGTGTGAAGTTCATGGGCGAAACTGCAAAAATCCTCACCCCTGAAAAACGAATCCTGATGCCGACCCTGGAAGCGACGTGCTCGCTGGACCTGGGTTGCCCGGTCGATGAGTTTTCCGCGTTCTGCGACCAGCATCCGGAGCGTACGGTGGTGGTCTATGCCAACACGTCGGCGGCAGTCAAAGCCCGGGCGGACTGGGTAGTGACCTCCAGTTGCGCACTGGAAATCGTCGAAAGCCTGATGGACAACGGCGAAACCATCATTTGGGGCCCGGACAAGCATCTGGGCACTTACATCCAGCGCCAGACCGGTGCCGACATGCTGTTGTGGGACGGCGCGTGCATCGTTCACGAAGAGTTCAAATCCAAGCAGCTCGAAGACATGAAGGCGCTGTATCCCGATGCGGCGATCCTGGTGCACCCGGAGTCGCCGACCTCGGTGATCGAGCTGGCAGACGCCGTCGGTTCAACCAGCCAGTTGATCGCAGCGGCACAGAGTCTGCCGAACAAGACACTCATTGTCGCCACCGACCGCGGCATCTTCTACAAGATGCAGCAGCTGTGCCCGGACAAGGTCTTTATCGAAGCGCCAACGGCCGGTAACGGCGCGGCTTGCCGCAGTTGCGCGCATTGCCCGTGGATGGCGATGAATACGCTTGAGCGCACGCTGAAGAGCTTGAAGGAAGGAGCGAATCAGATTTTCGTCGACCCGGCGCTGATCCCGCAGGCGATTCGCCCGCTGAAGCGGATGCTCGATTTCACCCAGGCGGCGCGGATGAAGTTGGCAGGTAACGCTTAAGAGCAAAAGCAAAAGATCGCAGCCTTCGGCAGCTCCTACAGGGATTGGTGTAGGCGTTGCCGAAGGCTGCGATCTTTTTTATGGGCGTTACTTTTGTTTCTTTGGAATCCGCACAAGCTGGGTATTGGAATACATGTCATGCCAGCTGCGTTGTTGCTTGTCGAACAGCGACCAGATGAAGCCGAGGCCCACGCACAGCCAGGAGGCAATCGACACCACAAAGCGCAGCAGCGCTTGCCACAGGCTGATGGAGGAACCGTCGGCATTCTGCACGCGGATGCACCAGACCTGCATGCCCAGCGTCTGACCGGAGTAGGTCCAGAATTTGGCGAAGAAGCCGAACAGCACGAACAGCAGCACCGTCGAGAGCAACGGGTCGCCATCGAGCGCGCCTGCCTCAGTGAGCGTGCGCATTTTTTCTTCACCGATGATCCACATCTGGATCATCTTGTAGATGCCGCTGGTGACGATCAGCAGCGCAGTGCACAGCAGGAAATCGTAGAACATCGCTGCCAGGCGACGACCCAGGCCAGCGGCAGGAAATTCGCCCTGGGGGTTAAGCAGGTGTTTCGACATGGCAGGCTCTCGGCGGAAAAAGAAAGCCATTTTACGGATTTACGCGCACAAAAAAGCCCCTGATGTCAGCATCAGGGGCTTTTTCGTTACAGAAGATTAGCCTTCTGCTTGCACTTCGTCAGCCTGCATGCCTTTCTGGCCCTGCACGGCGACGAAGGTCACTTTCTGGCCTTCTTTCAGGCTCTTGAAGCCGTTGCCCTGGATGGCGCGGAAGTGCACGAACAGATCCGGACCGCTTTCAGGAGTGATAAAACCAAAACCTTTCTCGTCGTTAAACCACTTGACGGTACCGCTCTGACGTTGGGACATTTCTTATTTCCTTTGACGCAAAAATTAATGACAGTCTCCTTCTCATGAAAGAGTACTGGGGCTGGTTGCAGGAGAGTAAGAAGACGTCGAACGGGATGTAGCTAACTTGTAGGCTACTGCCCAGGTCACGATTCCAAGCGACCCATGCAAACACAGTGAACAAACTCTACGCCAACTACGGGAGAAAAAACAAGCCCTGTGAAAGGCCCGTATTTGCTCGCGTTGGTGTGGTTATACCAACTAGTGCTGGCTTTATGCGATAGAGGTGTTCAATTGTTTTCGATCGTTATAAGCAAAGTTCATAATCGAAGCTTACAGCCAAACGATGCACTGTTTTATGGCGGTTGCGTTACACATTAGTGCACTGTTAACGCAACCGCGTTACTTATAGAAACAATCGATCAGCCGCGATAGTAGCGTTGCGGAACAAATGGCATTTTGCTTACAAGCAAAGGAACCTTTTTCCCACGAACAATTGCCCACACCGGTGTATCGATAGCGATATAAGCGCTGTCGAGGTAACCCATCGCCAAAGGCGCGCCCAAGGTCGGCCCGAAACCGCCGCTGCAGACGCTACCGATGATCTCGCCTGCTTCGTTGACGATCTCTGCGCCTTCACGAACCGGGGTGCGTTCTTGTGGCAACAGGCCGACGCGTTTGCGACTCACGCCGCCCTGTTGCTGGGCGAATACCGTTTCAGCGCCCGGAAAACCACCGGCACGCGCGCCATCGGCGCGGCGTGGCTTGGAGATGGCCCACAGCAGGCTGGCTTCGATCGGCGTGGTGTCGGTGTTCATGTCGTGGCCGTACAGGCACAGGCCGGCTTCCAGGCGCAGCGAGTCGCGTGCACCGAGGCCGATGGCCTCAACTTCCGCTTCGGCCAGCAGGGCGCGAGCGAGGGCTTCGGCGCTGTCGGCCGGCACGGAGATTTCGAAACCGTCTTCGCCGGTGTAACCCGAACGGCTGACAAAACAGTCCACACCCAGCAGTTTCACGCGGGCGAACTGCATGAACGTCATCTTCGCCACTTCCGGCGCCAAGCGGGCTAGCACGGTCACCGCGGCCGGGCCTTGCAGGGCGAGCAGGGCACGCTCTTCGAACAGCGGCTCGATGCTGCACTGATCGCCGATGTGCTTGCGCAGGTGCGCGAGGTCCTGATCCTTGCAGGCAGCATTGACCACCAGGAACAGTTCGTCATTACCCAGGTTGGCGACCATCAGGTCGTCGAGGATGCCACCGGTCTCGTTGGTGAACATCGCATAGCGCTGCATGCCCACAGGCAGGTCGATGATGTCCACCGGCACCAGGGTTTCCAGAGCCTTGGCGGCATTGGCGCCGGTCAGGCGGATCTGACCCATGTGCGAGACATCGAACAGGCCTGCCTGATCGCGAGTGTGTTGGTGTTCTTTCATCACGCCCAGCGGATACTGCACAGGCATGTCGTAGCCGGCGAACGGCACCATGCGTGCGCCGAGTTCGATGTGCAGTGCGTGCAACGGGGTTTTCAACAGTTGTTCGGTGGACATATTCAGCTCCTGAAGAAGGGTGCAGATGAGCGCACATCAGCACTCGATAATGTTGACCGCCAAACCGCCACGGGCGGTTTCCTTGTATTTGCTTTTCATGTCGGCGCCGGTCTGGCGCATGGTGCGGATGACCTTGTCGAGAGAGACGAAGTGCTGCCCGTCGCCACGCATGGCCATGCGCACGGCATTGATGGCTTTCACTGAGCCCATGGCATTGCGCTCGATGCAAGGCACTTGCACCAGCCCGCCAATCGGGTCGCATGTCAGACCGAGGTTGTGTTCCATGCCGATTTCCGCGGCGTTTTCCACTTGCTGCGCGGTGCCGCCAAGCACTTCGCACAAGGCACCGGCCGCCATGGAACACGCCACGCCGACTTCGCCCTGACAGCCGACTTCGGCGCCGGAGATCGAAGCGTTTTCTTTGTACAGAATGCCGATGGCCGCAGCGGTTAGCAGGAAACGCACGACGCCATCGTCATTCGAGGCCGGGATAAATCGCATGTAGTAATGCAGCACGGCGGGAATGATCCCGGCCGCACCGTTGGTAGGCGCGGTGACCACGCGCCCACCGTTGGCGTTTTCTTCGTTGACGGCCAGGGCGTACAGGTTGACCCAGTCGAGCACCGACAGCGGATCCCGCAGGGACGACTCCGGGTTCTTGCACAACTGCCGATGCAGCGCGGCGGCACGGCGCTTGACCTTCAAACCACCCGGCAGGATGCCTTCGTTACGGCAGCCGGCGGCGACACAATCCTGCATCACTTGCCAGATGTTCAGCAGGCCGGCGCGGGTTTCCGCTTCCGGGCGCCAGGCGCTTTCGTTGGTCAGCATCACTTGGCTGATCGACAGTCCATATTTGACGCAATGACCGAGAAGATCCTTGGCGCTTTTGAACGGGAAGGTCAGGGGTGTGGCGTCTTCGACGATGCGGTCGGCGCCGGCGGCGTCTTCATCGACGACAAAACCACCACCGACCGAGTAGTACTCGCGGCTGCGGATTTGCAGGCCTGCGGCATCGAAGGCACGAAAAATCATGCCGTTGGGGTGATAGGCCAACGGTTTGCGAATCATTGCCAGGTGTTCTTTCTCGTTGAACGCAATGCTGTGTTCGCCGAGCAGGTTCAAGCGTCCGCTAGCGCGAATGTCTTGCAGACGGGCGGCGACGGTTTCGGTGTCAACGGTGTCCGGGTGTTCGCCTTCCAGGCCGAGCAGTACCGCCTTGTCGCTGCCGTGGCCCTTGCCGGTGGCGCCGAGCGAGCCGTACAGCTCGACTTTGACGCAGGTGGTTGCCGCCAGCAGGTTTTCACGGCGCAAACCTTCGACGAAACGCGCGGCGGCGCGCATCGGGCCGACGGTGTGGGAGCTGGAGGGGCCGATGCCAATCTTGAACAGGTCGAACACGCTTAACGACATGAGTTGTTCTCCGGTTTCTTGTTATAGGCGTTCACGGAAATTCGAGGCTTGGCACAGTCAACTGTGGGAGTGAGCCTGCTCGCGATAGTGGTCTTTCAGTCGACATCTGCAGTGAGTGTCAGTCCGTCATCGCGAGCAGGCTCGCTCCCACAGGGGGCTATGGTGTTCTGGAAGGTGGGGGTGGGCGAACCCGCCCCCTCATTCGTTTAAGCGTAGCTTTCGATCGACGGGCAGGCGCACACCAGGTTGCGATCGCCGAAGACGTTGTCGACGCGACCGACCGGCGGCCAGTACTTGCCTTCGATCAGCGAGGCAACCGGGTAAACCGCTTGCTCGCGGCTGTACGGGTGCGACCACTCGCCCACCAGCTCCGCCGCAGTGTGCGGTGCGTTTTTCAGTGGGTTGTCGTCCTTGTCCAGGGTGCCGTTTTCCACTGCGCGGATTTCTTCGCGGATGCGGATCATGGCGTCGCAGAAGCGGTCCAGTTCTTCCTTGGATTCGCTTTCGGTCGGCTCGATCATCAGCGTGCCGGCCACCGGGAACGACATGGTCGGGGCGTGGAAACCGAAGTCGATCAGACGCTTGGCCACGTCATCGACGCTGATGCCGCTGCTGTCTTTCAGCGGACGCAGGTCGAGGATGCACTCGTGCGCTACCAGGCCATTGCTGCCGGTGTACAGCACTGGGTAGTGCTCTTCGAGGCGACGGGAAATGTAGTTGGCGTTGAGGATCGCCAGCTGCGAAGCGCGCTTCAAGCCTGCGCCACCCATCATGCGAATGTACATCCAGGTGATCGGCAAAATGCTCGCGCTGCCGAACGGTGCCGCGCAGACCGCGCCTTCCTTGCGCGCCATCTGGGCGTGGCCCGGCAGGAACGGGGTCAGGTGCGATTTCACACCGATCGGGCCGACGCCCGGGCCGCCACCGCCGTGTGGAATGCAGAAGGTCTTGTGCAGGTTCAGGTGCGACACGTCGCCGCCGAACTTGCCCGGTGCGCAGAGGCCGACCATCGCGTTCATGTTGGCGCCGTCGATGTACACCTGGCCGCCGTTGTCGTGAATGATGCCGCAGATTTCGCGGATGCCTTCTTCGAACACGCCGTGGGTCGACGGGTAGGTAATCATCAGCGCAGCGAGGTGTTCGCGGTGCTCGATGGCCTTGGCGCGCAGGTCTTCGATATCAACGTTGCCGCGGGCATCGCACGCGGTGACGACAACGCGCATGCCAGCCATTTGTGCAGTGGCCGGGTTGGTGCCGTGGGCCGACGACGGGATCAGGCAGATATCGCGACGGTCTTCGCCACGGCTCTGGTGGTAGGCGCGGATCGCCAGCAGACCGGCGTATTCACCTTGCGAACCGGCGTTCGGTTGCAGCGAGATCGAGTCGTAACCGGTGGCGGCGCAGAGCATGGCTTCCAGTTCGTCGGTCAGTTGCTGATAGCCGGCGCTTTGCTCGGCCGGGGCGAACGGGTGCAGGGCACCGAATTCAGCCCAGGTCACCGGGATCATTTCGCTGGCGGCGTTGAGTTTCATGGTGCACGAACCCAGCGGGATCATGGTGCGGTCCAGCGCCAGGTCCTTGTCTGCCAGTTTGCGCAGGTAGCGCATCAGCTCGGTTTCCGAGTGATAACGGTTGAACACCGGGTGGCTGAGGATTGGCGACTGGCGTACCAGTGCGGCAGGAAGGGTGCTTTCAACGCTGGTAGCCAGCGCTGCGAAGTCCGGCAGGGTCTTGCCATTGGACAGCAGGGCCCACAGGGTTTCTATGTCGGCCTGGGTGCTGGTTTCGTCGAGGGACAGGCCCAGACGCTCAGCGTCCACGACGCGCAGGTTGATCTGCTGGGCGCGTGCCTGGTCGTGCAGTTTGGCGGTGTCGGCACCGGTGGCCACGGTCAGGGTGTCGAAGAAGTTTTCCTGTTCGACGTTCAGGCCCAGAGCGGTCAAGCCCTTGGCGAGGATCGCGGTCAGGTGATGCACGCGGTTGGCAATCTGCGTCAGGCCTTTAGGGCCGTGGTACACGGCGTACATGCTGGCGATGTTGGCCAGCAATACCTGCGCGGTGCAGATGTTGGACGTGGCTTTCTCGCGGCGGATGTGTTGCTCGCGGGTCTGCATGGCCAGGCGCAGGGCCGGCTTGCCGAAACGGTCCACGGAAACGCCGACCAGACGGCCCGGCATGTCACGCTTGAACGCATCCTTGGTGGAGAAGTAAGCGGCGTGCGGGCCACCGAAGCCCAGCGGCACACCGAAGCGTTGTGCACTGCCGATGGCCACGTCGGCACCGAACTCGCCCGGCGGGGTCAGCACGGTCAGGGCCAGCAGGTCGGCGGCCACGGCGACCAACGCGTTGGCAGCGTGGAAGCGCTCGGTCAGTTCGCGGTAGTCGAACACGTCACCGTTGCTGGCCGGGTATTGCAGCAGGGCGCCGAAGAACGGCGTCACATCGCTCAATTCGCGTTCGTCGCCCACAACAACGTCAATGCCCAAAGGCTCGGCACGGGTGCGCAGTACGTCGAGGGTCTGCGGGTGGCAGTGCACGGAAGCGAAGAACTGGTGGCTGCCTTTGTTCTTGCTCAGGCGTTTGCAGAAGGTCATGGCTTCGGCAGCGGCGGTGGCTTCGTCCAGCAGCGAGGCGTTGGCGATCGGCAGGCCGGTGAGGTCGCTGATCAGGGTCTGGAAGTTCAGCAGCGCTTCGAGACGGCCCTGGGAAATTTCTGGCTGGTACGGGGTGTAAGCGGTGTACCAGGCCGGGTTTTCCAGCAGGTTGCGCAGGATCGGCGACGGCGTGTGGGTGCCGTAGTAACCCTGGCCGATGAAGGTCTTGAACAGCTGGTTCTTGCCGGCGATGGACTTGATCAATGCCAGGGCGTCGGCTTCGCTCAGGCCGTCTTCCAGGCCCAGTACGCTGGTGCCCTTGATGCTGTCCGGAATCACGCTGGCGCTCAGGGCTTCCAGGGAATCGAAGCCGAGGCTGTTGAGCATGGCTTGCTCGTCACCGGCGCGCGGGCCGATGTGACGGGCGATGAATTCGTTGGCAGTGGTCAAATTGATTTGAGTCATGTCAGTGCTCCTCAGGCTTCGGCTTGGGCTTTGATCAGGCGGTCGTAGGCGTCTTGATCCAGCAGTTGGCCGACAGCGGCAGCGTCGGCAGGCTGGAAGCGGAAGAACCAGCCTTCGCCCAGCGGATCTTCGTTGACCAGTTCAGGGCTGCTGTCCAGTGCAGGGTTCACTTCCAGCACTTCGCCGTCGAGCGGCATGTACACGCCGCTGGCGGCTTTTACCGATTCCACGGTGGCGGCTTCGGCGCCTTTGTCGTAGGACTGCAGCTCTGGCAGTTGTACGAAAACCACGTCGCCCAAGGCGTTCTGTGCGAAAGCGGTGATGCCGACTGTAACGCTGCCGTCAGCTTCGGTGCGCAGCCATTCGTGATCTTCAGTAAAACGCAACTCGCTCATGGAAACTCCTAAGGGGGCCAGACTCGTCTGGTGGACGCGATTGAATGCTTGGGCAATGCCCTGGTTATGACGGATTACTTAGCAATATCGCGGCCAATGTTGTTTTTACTATATAAATCAATGAGTTGGGTGGCTGTGGAGAGCGCAGGAATTTGATGGGTGTAGCGAAATCGATACGGCGGGTGGCAGGGATAAAAGCTGAGGTGGATCAAAGCCTTGTGCAGCCGTGATCGGAGAGAGGTGTATCGATATCGTTCCGCTGTAGCGCTTTCAGTACAGGTGGAGGTCGTTTTTGGAGCGGAATTTTCGGCTCAGACTCAAAACCTGTGGGAGCCAGCCTGCTGGCGATTGCGGTGTGACAGGCAGCAAGAATGTCGACTGATAGGCCCCCATCGCCAGTAGGCCGGCTCCCACAGGTCTATTTTGTGTCAGGCCTTGCCGGGGATTCCGTACTTGCGCAACCGATGGGCAATTGCCGTGTGTGAGGTTTGCAGGCGGCTCGCCAGTTGGCGGGTCGAGGGGTAGCTGACGTAGAGTTTTTCCAGCAGGGTTTTCTCGAACTCGTCCATGGCTTGCTCCAGGCTGTCGACGTCGTGATCGCTCTGGCGCGCCACCGAGGTGCCGGCGATGTCGAGGTCGCCGATGTCCACCAGGCTGCTTTCGCAGATGGCGGCGGCGCGGAAGATCACGTTTTGCAATTGACGCACATTGCCCGGCCAGCGGTTGCCCAGCAGGGCCGGATAAGTGCCCGGTGCCAGACGACAGACCGGTCGCTGGATCTGCGCGCAGGCTTGCTGCATGAAGTAGCGGGCCAGCAGCAGGATGTCCTGGCCGCGTTCGCGCAGCGGCGGCACTTCGACGTTGAGTACGTTGAGGCGATAGAACAGGTCCTCACGGAACTGACCCTCGCTGACCATTTTTTCCAGGTCGCGGTGGGTCGCACTGAGAATCCGCACGTTGACCTTCACCTCGCGATCACCGCCCACGCGACGGAAGCTGCCGTCGTTGAGAAAGCGCAGCAACTTGGCCTGCAAGTACGGCGACATCTCGCCGATTTCGTCAAGAAACACCGTGCCTTGGTTGGCCAGTTCCATCAGCCCCGGTTTGCCACCGCGTTGTGCGCCGGTGAAGGCGCCAGGGGCGTAGCCGAACAGTTCGCTTTCGGCGAGGTTCTCCGGCAATGCCGCACAGTTCAGCGCTAGAAACGGTGAATTGTGCCGCGCGCTGATGGCGTGGCAAGCCCGGGCAACCAGTTCCTTGCCGGTGCCGGTTTCGCCCTGGATCAACAGCGGTGCATCGAGGGCCGCCACCCGTTGCGCACGAACCTTGAGCGTGCGGATCACCGGCGACTCGCCGAGCAGCGCATCGAATCCTTCGGCGTGATCGTGATGCAGTGCCGACAGGCGTTCACCGATACGGTTTGGTTGATAGAGCGTGAGCAGGGCGCCGGCGTCGGTGATCGGCGTGGCGTCCAGCAACAAGGTCTGGCCGTTGACCGTGATTTCCCGCAACGGCAAGCGAAAGCCGTGTTCGAGCAAGGCATCGAGCAACGCCGGGTCGGCAAACAGCTCGGCGATACTTTCGCCGGCCGGTTCGCGACCGTACAGGGCGATCAATGCCGGGTTGGCCAGCAACACCTTGCCATCACTGTCCAGCGCCAGCACCGGGTCGGTCATGGCCGCGAGCAACGCATCAAGCTGCAAGTGCCGGCGCTGGCCGGGAAGAATGTCGACCACCGTCACCGCCTGCACACCGCGCACGCTGAACAGCGCATCACGCAGCTCTTCGAGGACTTCCGGGCTCAGGGTCGGGGCGTCGATATAGACGTTGGGCGGGACCATTTCCACCGCATCCAGATTGAGATTGCGCCCACCGAGCAGGGCCAGGACTTCCTGGGTAATGCCGACGCGGTCGATGAAGCTGACGTGGATACGCATGGGGCGCTTTCGGGTTCTGGATTGCGGAGGGTGGCAAGTATGCCTTGGGGCGGGCGAATGGTGAAATGTTGCACGGACTTCAATGGCGCCAAGTTCCCCTGTAGGAGCGAGCCTGCTCGCGATGGCGTCCTGTCAGGCAACATCGACCGTGACTGATACACCGCTATCGCGAGCAGGCTCGCGCCTACTGAGGGAAGGTATTATTCAAAGTGTTCGAGGTTTACCGGGTCGCCCGATTTCATATTCAACTGTTTTCGGATGTCTTCAAACATCAAGTCGTAATGCTTGTGGACCGAGCCGATCTGGCTGTGTGACTTCGGAATCCCATACTTCTCGGCGATTTTCGTCACATTGCTGGCGAAGTTGTAGGCCTCCTCTTTGGGCAGGAAGAAGGGCTCGGACATGTCCTTGCCCTGAATGCTGCCATGCAAGGTGAACTGGATGCCTTTTTCACCTTTGTCATTCTTGCTGACTTCATAGTCGAGGTGCACGTTGTAGCTGACATCATCCGGGGTCAGCGCATGACGTTCGATGTGCAAGTGACCTGGCTCAAACTGTGCCATAGACGTCTCTCCTTACGAGTAAGTAATGCCCGGAGTCGCCGTGCTGATGCGGGTGCCCGCCTTGCCCTGGACGATCGCTTCGATGTCCGCGAGCGAGCCGATCACCGCGACTTTTCCAGTATGGCGCGCAAACTCGCAGGCCGCCTGCACCTTCGGTCCCATGGAGCCGGCGGCGAAGCCGAGTTTTTCCATTTCGTCGGGGTGCGCCTGGGCGATGGATTTCTGCGTGGGTTTGCCGAAGTCGATGAACGCGGCGTTGACGTCGGTGGCGATCACCAGCAGATCGGCTTCAAGTTGTTCGGCCAGCAGCGCCGAACACAGGTCCTTGTCGATGACTGCCTCGACACCTTCCAGCTTGCCGGGCGCGGTGTACATGGTCGGAATGCCGCCGCCACCGGCGCAGATCACGATGCTGCTTTTTTCCAGCAGCCACTTGATCGGGCGGATTTCGAAGATGCGTTTCGGTTTGGGGCTGGCGACCACGCGACGGTATTTGTCGCCGTCCGGGGCGATGGCCCAACCTTTTTCGGCAGCGAGTTTTTCCGCCTCGGCCTTGGTGTACACCGGGCCGATGGGTTTGGTGGGGTTCTGAAACGCCGGGTCCTTGGCATCGACTTCGACCTGGGTCAGCAGGGTCGCGAACGGCACTTCGAAGTCCAGCAGGTTGCCCAGTTCCTGTTCGATGATGTAGCCGATCATGCCTTCGGTTTCGGCGCCGAGTACGTCCAGCGGATAAGGCGAAACCGAGGTGTACGCCGCTGCTTGCAGCGACAGCAGGCCGACTTGCGGGCCATTGCCGTGGGCGATGACCAGTTGGTTACCGGGATGGATCTTGGCGATCTGTTCGGTGGCGATCCGGATGTTGGCGCGCTGGTTGTCAGCGGTCATCGGTTCACCCCGGCGAAGCAGGGCGTTACCACCCAGAGCTACGACGATACGCATGGTGCATGTCCTTCTAAACAGAGGAAAGGCAAACGACTCGGTCAATTGTAGGCGTGAGCCTGGTCGCGATTGCGCAGCATCAGTCCACACTTATGTTGAACGTCAGGCCGCTATCGCGAACAGGCTCGCTCCTACATTGACCGGCGCGGGTCTTACAAGTCAGCCAGCGTCGACACCAGAATCGCCTTGATGGTGTGCATGCGGTTTTCCGCTTGCTCGAAGGCGATGCAGGCCGGCGACTCGAAGACGTCATCGGTCACTTCGATGCCGTTCTTCAGGTGCGGGTACTGCTCGGCAATCTGCTTACCGACCTTGGTGTCGCTGTTGTGGAAGGCCGGCAGGCAGTGCATGAACTTGGTGCGCGGGTTGCCGGTGGCTTTCATCAGCTCGGCGTTGACTTGATACGGCAGCAATTGCTGGATGCGTTCGGCCCAGGCTTCCACCGGTTCGCCCATGGAAACCCAAACGTCGGTGTGGATGAAGTCCACGCCTTTGACGGCGGCTTTCGGGTCTTCGGTGAGGGTGATGCGGGCACCGCTGTCTTCAGCGTATTGTTTGCAGCGGCCGACCAGATCATCCGCTGGCCACAGCGCTTTCGGCGCGCAGATGCGCACGTCCATACCGAGCTTGGCGCCGATCAGCAGCAGTGAATTGCCCATGTTGTTGCGGGCATCACCGAGGTAGGCGTAGCTGATTTCGTGGATCGGTTTGTCGGCGTGCTCGCGCATGGTCAGCACGTCGGCGATCATTTGCGTCGGGTGATATTCATCGGTCAAACCGTTGAACACCGGTACGCCGGCAAACTTGGCCAGTTCCTCGACGATTTCCTGTTTGAAGCCCCGATACTCGATCGCGTCGTACATGCGCCCCAATACGCGGGCGGTGTCCTTCATGCTTTCCTTGTGGCCGATTTGCGACGAATTGGGATCGATGTAGGTGACGTTGGCACCTTGGTCATAGGCCGCGACTTCGAACGCACAGCGGGTGCGGGTCGAGGTTTTTTCGAAGATCAGCGCGATGTTGTTGCCTTTGAGGTGTTGCTGTTCGGTGCCGGTGTATTTGGCGCGCTTGAGGTCGCGCGACAGGTCGAGCAAATAGCGTAATTCGCGAGGGGTGTGGTGTTCCAGGCTCAGCAGATTGCGGTTATGGATATTGAACGCCATTTTGGATCTCCTAAGGTGTCGGTTATCCCTTCGGCCCGCACTGGGTAAGTGCGGGCCGAAGCTAATAGGTTAGTAGTCGATCGGATCGCGGATGATCGGGCAGGTCATGCAGTGGCCGCCGCCGCGCCCGCGTCCGAGTTCGCCGGCGCTGATGGTGATGACTTCCACCCCGGCCTTGCGTAGCAACGTGTTGGTGTAGGTATTGCGGTCGTAGCCGATGACCACCCCTGGCTCCACGGCGACCACGTTGTTGCCGTCGTCCCATTGCTCGCGCTCGGCGGCGAAGCTGTTGCCGCCGGTTTCGACGACGCGCAGCGCCTTGAGGTTGAGGGCCTGGGCCACGGTGTCGAGGAAGTTGGTTTCCTCGCGTCGGATGTCGATACCGCCCGGTTTGCTTTCATCGGGGCGCAGGGTGAAGGCGACGATCTGGTTCACCACTTCCGGGAAGATCGTCACGACATCGCGGTCGCAGAAGCTGAACACGGTGTCCAGGTGCATCGCTGCACGGGATTTCGGCAGGCCCGCGACGATGACTTTTTCCACCGCTTTGTTCTTGAACAGGTTAACTGCCAGCTGGCCGATGGCCTGGCGGGACGAACGTTCGCCCATGCCGATCAACACCACGCCGTTGCCGATCGGCATCACGTCACCGCCCTCCAGGGTGGAGTTGCCGTGGTCCTTGTCCGGGTCGCCGTACCAGATCTGGAAGTCGGCGTTGGTGAATTCGGGGTGGAATTTGTAGATGGCAGTGGTCAGCAGGGTTTCCTGACGGCGTGCCGGCCAGTACATCGGGTTGAGTGTTACGCCACCGTAGATCCAGCAGGTGGTGTCGCGGGTGAATTGAGTGTTGGGCAGCGGCGGCAGGATGAAGCTGGTTTTGCCGAGGAAGTCGCGGAACATCTCGATGGCCTTGCCGCCGAAACTGCTCGGCAGGTCGTCGCCGGAAACGCCGCCAATGAGGAACTCGGCGATATGCCGTGGTTCCAGGCTGCGCAGCCACGAGCTTGTTTCATTGATCAGGCCGAGGCCAACCGAGTCGGCCGTGATTTTGCGCTCCAGGATCCAGTCGAGCGCTTCGGGGATGGCGACGATGTCGGTCAGCAGGTTGTGCATTTCCAGCACGTCGACGTTGCGTTCGCGCATCTTGGTGACGAAATCGAAATGGTCGCGCTTGGCCTGGGCCACCCACAGCACGTCATCAAACAGCAGTTCGTCGCAGTTGTTCGGGGTCAGCCGCTGATGGGCCAGGCCGGGGGAGCAAACCATGACTTTGCGCAGTTTGCCGGCTTCGGAATGGACGCCGTACTTAACTTTTTCCGTGGTCATTTCAGTGATCCTCCAGGTGACAAAACGATCGAATTACAGGGTCAGGAAACCGTCATAGAGACCGTAGGCCGCCACTAGCGCACCCACGACCACCCCAGCGAAAATCAGCTTCTCGACGTTGGTGAAAACCGGTTTGTTGATTTCCATCTTGGCCTTGGCGAACAGGATGGCGCCGGGGGCGTAGAGCAGGGCGGAGAGCAGCAGGTATTTGGTGCCGCCGGCATACAACAGCCAGATCGCGTAGATCAGGGCGATGGCGCCGATGATGAGATCCTTCTGCCGTTCACCCGGCGCGGCTTCGTAGCTTTCGCCGCGTACCGCCAATAGCAGGGCGTAGGCCGCCGACCACAGGTAAGGCACCAGAATCATCGAGGTGGCGAGGTAGATCAGCGACAGATAGGTGCTAGCCGAAAACAGCGTGATGATCAGGAATATCTGCACCATGGCATTGGTCAGCCAGAGCGCATTGACCGGCACCTGGTTGGCGTTTTCCTTGCGCAGGAAGGCTGGCATGGTGTGGTCCTTGGCGGCGGCGAACATAATCTCCGCGCACAGCAGCACCCACGATAACAGCGCGCCGAGCAGCGAGATTACCAGGCCGACACTGATCAGTACCGCCCCCCATTTACCCACCACATGTTCCAGCACGGCGGCCATCGACGGGTTCTGCAGCTTGGCCAGTTCCGGTTGGGTCAGGATGCCCAGCGACAGCACGTTCACCAGCACCAGAATGAGCAGCACGGAGACAAAACCGATCACCGTGGCTTTACCCACATCACTGCGTTTTTCCGCACGGGCCGAGAAAATGCTCGCGCCTTCGATGCCGATGAACACCCACACGGTGACCAGCATCATGTTGCGTACCTGGTTCATCACGCTGCCCAGGTCGGGGTTTTTCGTGCCCCAGATGTCGGCGGTGAAGATGTCCAGTTTGAAGGCGAACACGGCAATCAGGATGAACAGCACCAGCGGCACAATCTTCGCCACGGTGGTCACCAGGTTGATGAACGCGGCTTCCTTGATCCCGCGCAGCACCAGCATGTGCACGGCCCAGAGCAGCACGGACGCACCGATCACCGCCGCCACCGTGTTGCCTTCACCGAAAATCGGGAAGAAGTAACCCAGGGTGCTGAACAGCAACACGAAGTAACCGACGTTGCCCAGCCACGCGCTGATCCAGTAACCCCAGGCAGAAGAAAAACCCATGTAGTCGCCGAAACCGGCCTTGGCGTAGGCGTAAACCCCGCCATCGAGGTCGGGTTTGCGGTTGGCGAGGGTCTGGAAGACAAAAGCGAGGGTGAGCATACCGACGGCGGTGATGGCCCAGCCAATCAGAATGGCGCCGACGTCAGCACTGGCGGCCATGTTCTGCGGCAAAGAAAAAATCCCTCCACCGATCATCGAGCCGACTACCAGGGCAACCAATGCGCCGAGTCGAAGTTTTCCGGGGGCTTCAGACATTGCATGACTCCATTGCAGGTGAAGAGGGTTCACAGCGTAGTTCTGTTTACAACTCAATCAGCTGACTTGGATCAGTGCATGCCCACCTTCAAAAAACGGTTTGCGGGCTGTTTGCAGGCGCCAGTCGAATTCCTGAAAGGCCCGTCCTAGAGGCTTTCTGTTTTAATTCTGGAACGGATCGTATTGCTTGGACTTATGACGCTAGTTCGTTTTCCTTGATACGCAAATTTTCAAGGTGGCTTTTCAGTAAGCAATTGTTTTATGAATGTGCGTCTATAAAGCTATTGATTATATGAAGGGCCAGGAATTATCGAGCGTTTATAAAGGGCCATAAATTGGCGTTAACGAATAAACGTAATTACGCTTTACCCATTTAGTTAATCCGTAATAAGTCCCGATATTTGCCAAGCCATTGGAGGCGCAACCATGTCGCAAACCCCACACAAGCTTCGCCTGAGCGCGCTAATCGCGCTGGTCGTGGGTTCGATGATTGGCGGCGGGATTTTTTCCCTGCCGCAGAACATGGCGGCCCAGGCCGATGCCGGTGCGATTTTGATCGGCTGGGCGATCACGGCCGTGGGGATGCTGACCCTGGCTTTCGTGTTCCAGACCCTGGCTAATCGCAAACCGGAACTCGACTCGGGGGTGTACGCCTACGCCAAGGCCGGCTTCGGCGATTACATGGGGTTTTCCTCGGCGTGGGGTTACTGGATCAGCGCGTGGCTGGGCAACGTCGGTTACTTCGTGCTGCTGTTCAGCACCTTGGGTTTTTTCTTTCCGGTGTTTGGCGAGGGCAATACGCCAGTCGCCATTGCCTGTGCGTCGGTGTTGTTGTGGACGGTGCATTTCGTGGTGATGCGCGGGATCAAGGAGGCGGCGTTCATCAATCTGCTGACCACCGTGGCCAAGGTGGTGCCGCTGCTCATGTTCATCGTGATCGCTGCGGTGGCGTTCCAGGCCGACGTGTTTACCCGTGACATCTGGGGGCGCAGCAACCCGAGTTTCGGCAGCGTGATGGATCAGGTGCGCAACATGATGCTGGTCACGGTGTTTGTGTTCATCGGCATCGAGGGCGCCAGTGTTTATTCGGCGCGAGCAGAGAAACGTTCGGACGTCGGCCGGGCCACGGTGATCGGTTTTCTCGGGGTGCTGGCGCTGCTGGTGCTGGTCAATGTGTTGTCGCTGGGGATCATGAGCCAACCGGAACTGGCCACCTTGCAGAACCCGTCGCTGGCGTCGGTGCTGGAGCATATCGTCGGACCCTGGGGCGCGCTGCTGATCAGCGTCGGCCTGGCGATTTCACTGTTGGGCGCCTTGCTCTCGTGGGCGTTGCTGTGTGCCGAAATCCTCTTTGCCACGGCCAAGGACAAAACCATGCCGGCGTTCCTGACCAAGGAAAACGCCAACCACGTGCCAATCAACGCGTTGTGGATGACCAACGTGATGATTCAGCTTTTCCTGCTGATCATCCTGTTCGCCGCCAGCACCTACACCAGCCTGATCTACCTCGCGTCGTCGATGATTCTGGTGCCGTACCTGTGGTCGGCGGCTTACGCGGTGTTGTTGAGCGGACGCGGTGAAACCTATGAACACGCGTCCGCAGAACGGACCAAGGATCTGCTGATCGGTGGCGTTGCCCTGAGCTATGCCGTGTGGTTGTTGTACGCCGGCGGCCTGAAGTATCTGCTGCTTTCGGCGCTGTTGTACGCGCCGGGCGTGATCCTGTTTGCCAAGGCCCGGCATGAACAGGGCAAGCCTGTCTTCACCACCATCGAAAAAGGCATCTTTACCTGTGTTCTCAGTGGTGCCGGGTTAGCGGCTTATGGGCTGTACAGCGGATTGCTCAGTCTGTGAGGTTGTTGCTCGCGTTTGAACCACCCTACGACTGGCCGGCGATGCTGGGGTTTTTATCGGCACGGGCGATTGTTGGACTGGAAACAGTGGCTGACGGTGTTTACTCGCGCAGCATTGGCCTGAACGGCGCAAGGGGCGCCTTGTCGATCCAGCCTGCGACAACGGACTCACTGGAATTGACACTCGACTTTCCTGATCCGACGGCCGTGCCCGAGATCGTCGCGCGGGTACGGCGGATGTTCGATCTGGATGCCGGACTGGCCACGATCCATCGTCATTTGGCGGTTGATCCATTGCTCGCTCGCTTGATCGATGCGCGTCCGGGGCTGCGCGTGCCGGGGACGTGGGACGGACTGGAGCTGGCGATTCGTGCCGTGTTGGGGCAGCAGATTACCGTCGGTGCGGCGATCAAACTGGCGGGGAAATTGGTGGCGCAGTATGGCGTCCCTTTGGCTTCGCCACGGGAGGGCCTGACCCATGTATTCCCTGAGGCCGCTGTTCTTGCGGTGGCGGATCTGGCCACGCTGGGGATGCCGAAAAGCCGTGGGCGAACCCTGTCTGGCGTGGCTCAAGCGCTGCTGGATGATCCGTTGTTGTTCGAACCTCGACGTGAGGGTGGCGTGGCGCGGTTGCTCGCGTTGCACGGGATTGGTGACTGGACGGCGCAGTACATTGCCTTGCGACAGTTGCGGGATATGGACGGGTTTCCGAACGGGGACGTGGGGTTGATCAATGCGTTGGCGGCGCTGGAGGGTGGGCCGGTGACGGCGAAGCAGATGTTGATGCGGGCTGAAGCTTGGCGGCCGTATCGTGGGTATGCGGCGCAGTTATTGTGGACATCACTGAGTCGACAGGATTGATCCGCTTTTTGTGTTGCCTGTGCCAGCTCACTCCTGCAGGTTGTGCGCGATTCCTGTGGGAGTGAGCCGGCTCGCGATTGCTATTTTCCAATCACCACCACTGCGCGCGATGAGAACCCAACTCGGAGGCCGCAAGCGCCCACTGCACCGGCGTCCCGGTGATCTTTAGCGGTACGCGCAAGCGATGCGCCGGCCCCCACGGTGTTTGCTCAACCAGCATTCCCTGATCGTGTTCATCCTCCGCCCGCAATAACTCATCACTGCCGCGACCCTGCTCAATCAACAACTTCGCCGTACGCGCCAACGATAATCGTGCCGATCCACCCTGGCCGCTGCTCAAGCGTTCTGCCAACAACCTGATCGCACTGGCCGCCATCAAGTATCCGGTGGCGTGGTCGAGCGCTTGCACCGGTAACGGCGTCGGTTTGTCCGTGTGTTTGCACTGCATGCCGGCGTCAGCAATACCACTGCTCATCTGCACCAGGCTGTCGAAGCCGCGACGGTTTTGCCACGGGCCGTTCCAGCCGTAGGCATTGAGGCAAACGTCGATCAGGCCGGGGGCCAGTCGTTGTCGTTCACTGACTCCGTAACCCAATCGCTCCAAGGCATCGGCGCGGTAACCATGAAGCACGATGTCGGCGTCCTTGAGCAGGCTGTCGAACAGTGCGCGGTCGGCCTTTTCGTGCAGGTCCAGGCGCGCGCAGCGTTTGCCCAGGGTCATTTCCGGCACCACACCCGGTTCGTTCCAGGTGGGCGGGTCGATGCGTAAAACGTCGGCGCCAAGTCCGGCGAGAAAACGGCTGGCGACGGGGCCAGCGAGCACACGGGTCAAATCCAGCACCTTGATCCCGGCCAGCGGTTGCGCGACCGAACCTTGCCACAGCGTGCCGTTATGGCTGCCGTGATGACCGAATTGAATCAGCGGTTCGGCATTGACTGCCCGACCTTGCGGATGTGCCTGCCACTGTTCCCAAGTGCGCATTTCGGCGGCACAACCACCGGCATCGACCACGGCTTGCTCAAGATCGCTCTTGGCCCATTGCGCGACTTTGCTGGCCATCGCGGCACGGTCGGCGCAGGCGCCAAGCACGGATTCAGCGGCGGCACGGTGATGAGGGGCGTTGGTGTGCAGGCGGATCCAGCCATCCCTGGCGGCGTAGTCACCGGCGACCGGGTCCCACAGCGGCGGCACGTTCCAGCCCACCGGGCGGATCGAACTGGAGAACCAGAACGAGGCCAGGCGTCGATCGACTTCAAGGGTGGGCAAGCGCCCTGTTTGTTGATTCAACAATTCGCCGACGGCCTGACCGGCAGCGGCAATGCTGGCGCACGCAAGGTCCGTGACGGCAAACGCCGAGGGCAGGGCACCCGTGGCGGTAAACGGGATTGGCGAGTGTGGCAAGCCGAGTGCGGCTTGAATGGACGTGAGTAAATCAGTCATCGAAGGCCCTCCGGAGCGAGAGGGCAGCATAGATCATAAGAACAAAAGATCGCAGCCTGCGGCAGGCTGCGATCTTTTAAACGCTACACGCGGAACTGGTCCATCAGTTTCATCTGCTGGGTCGTCAGGGAGTTGAGCTGGCTGCTGATCTGCGCCGACTCAGTGGCCTGGCCCGTCAGCGTTTCGGTGACGGTACGAATCGCCGAGACATTGCGGTTGACCTCTTCGGCCACGGCGCTTTGCTGTTCGGCGGCACTGGCGATTTGCAGGTTCATGTCGCTGATCACGGTGACCGCGTCGCTGATTTTGCTCAAGGCCTGGACCGCTTGCTGGATCTGCCCGGCGTTGCTGTGGGCCTGGGTCTGGCTCGAATGCATGGTCGCGACCACGCCGCGAGTGCCGCTCTGGATGCGTTCGATCACTTGGCGAATTTCTTCCACCGAATCCTGAGTGCGTTTGGCCAGGTTGCGCACTTCATCGGCCACCACCGCAAACCCACGACCGCTTTCACCGGCGCGAGCGGCCTCGATCGCTGCGTTGAGCGCCAGCAGGTTGGTTTGTTCAGCGATGCTGCGGATCACTTCCAGCACCGAACCGATCTGCTCGCTGTTCACCGCGAGAGCCTCAACTTCAGTCACGGCCTTGCTGACTTCGTCGGCCAGTTGATTGATGTCGCGGGTGCTGCGCTCAATGATCTGCATGCCATCGCGCGCCGATTGGTCGGCGCCTTTCGCCGCGCTGGCCGCGTTCGATGCGCTGTTGGCGACGTCGTGGGCGGTGGCGCTCATTTCGTTGGACGCGGTGGCGACCTGGTCGATTTCGCGGAACTGCACTTGCATGCCTTCACTGGTCTGGCGGGCGATTTCCGAAGACTGGTCAGCGGTGCCGCGTGCGTCGGTGATGCTTTGCTTGATCTGCGCAATGGTCGGTTGCAGCTTGTCGAGGAAACGGTTGAACCAGCTGACCAGTTCGCCCAATTCATCTTTCTTGCTGTAGTGCAGGCGTTGGGTCAGGTCGCCGTCGCCGCTGGCAATCGCCTTGAGCATGTCGGCCACGCTGTTGATCGGCCGGGTCACACCCGAAGCGGTGAGCCAGATCAGCAGCAAACCGATCAGGCCGGCAATGATTGCCACGACCACCGCTTTGATCGTGCCGCTTTGCTGGGCGTCATCGAGCACCGCTTGCAGCTTGACCGAGTCCGCCAGCAACACTTGCTTGGGCAAGTCGATCACCACGCCCCAAGCCTTGGAATCGGCAATCGGACTGACCGGGTACACCGCACGAATCAAGTCGCCCTGTTGCAGAATCTTCGGTGCGCCACTGCCGAGCAGTTGCAGGACGTCCTTGCCGTCGGCGCCCAGTGTGTCGCCGATGTTCTTGCCGACTTTGCTGGCGTCGACGCTGTAGGCGGCCACCACGCCAGTGCCGGAGACAATCAGCATGTGCCCGGCGCTGTTGAACAGTTCACGCTGGGAGTCGACCGCCGTCGCTTGCAGTGCGTCGAGGGCAATGTCGACGCCGACCACGCCGATGGACTTGCCATCCACCAGCAGTGGTACGGAAATGGTGGTCATCAACACTTCCTTGCCGCCGACCGTATCGGCGTACGGGTCGAGCAAGCAGGTGCGCTTGCTGTCCCGGGGGCAGGTGTACCAGATGTTGTAAGGCGTACCGCTCAAGTTCAGCGTGGTTTTGGTCATGTCCTCTTCGACCATGATCGTGTTGAGTGCTTCACCCCCGGCACGGCTCCAGTAGGTGGCGAAACGACCGCTTTCGTTGGACTGGCGGGCGGCGTCATTGGCGAACTCGCTGTCCTTGCCGTCCAGGCCATTGGGTTCGAAGGCCAGCCAGATGCCCAGCACTTTGCTGTTGCGCTCGAAGGCGGTTTTCAAACTCAGGTTCAACTCTTCACGCAATGCGCCGGCCTCAAGCGAACGCTTGGCGGCCATGTTGCGCATGTCCTTGATCTGATCCGCCAGGGCGGTCACCACCGTCAAGGTTTCACCAAATGTCTTCTGTACTCGCACCGCTTGCTCGGCAGCTTTGGCCTGGAGCAGGTTCTGCACTCTGTCGGTGAGCATTCTGCTGCTGGAATCGCCCACCAGCTCATCGTTCTGATTGGTCTGGTAGAAGTTCATGCCCACGATCAACATGACCACGCCTAACAGGCACAGACCGGAGAGCAGGACGATTTTCAGGCGGATGGACAGTGAGTCGAACATAGGGCGAGCTCGCGAATGGATGATGGGTTGGCTGTGAGCCGCTGTGGCTCCACTCGCCAAATCCATTTAGCGCCATTCAATGCACATCGGCGTGGGGGCCAGATTGCATGAGGGGCATGCCGACGAACGGTAATGGTTGAACGTTTGCGCGGGAAAATGTGCCGAAAAGTGGATTAAAAACGGGAAAAAACACGGTAAGAATTACGGATGTTGCGGCAGTGATTCCGGTCGAGACCAGATCCACACGTTACCCAGACTCATCCCGACAATCGCCAGATAAATCGGCCAGCCATGGTCGAGCATCACCAGCATGAGACCTGCACATAACAGCATGCTGACCGTCGCGCTGATTTTTGCCCGGCGCGCGATGATCTTGCCGTTGCGCCAGTTGTTGAGGATGGGGCCGAACAGTCGATGGTTTTCCAGCCAGGCACTCAAGCGTGGCGAACTTTTGGTGGCGGCCCAGGCGGCCAGCAGAATGAATTCGGTGGTCGGCAGGCCGGGAATGACAATGGCAATCAGGCCGATGCCGAGGCTGATGTAGGCCAGCAGGCCGAAGAGAAGGCGGGCGAGTTTTGAAGAGGCGGGCATGGGCTTGGGCGGTGAGAGAGGATCTGCAGACTTGCTTGAATCCTGGTAGAAGTGAGCCTGCTCGCGACAGCGGTCTTGCAGTCGACATCCCTTTTGAATGTCAGTCCGTCATCGCGAGCAGGCTCGCTCCTGCAGGGGGGCGGGGTTGAATCAGGCCGGTTCGGCAGCTGTCGAGTAAGCCTGCTCCAGCAACACCGTAAACCGGTTGAACGCATCGATCGCGCCCTTATCCAGCTCGGCTTCTTCCTCTGCGCTGAGTTCCAGCTCGTCGAGGGTCTTGACGAAGTTTTTCCAGCCTTGCGCACGACCACCGGCCGGTTCGCCGAGGTGGCGGGCACCGAAGGTTTCGCTCAGGCCCAGGCCTACGGCGCGCTTGATCAGAAACGCGGCGCCGAGCTTGGAACCCTCGGAGACGAAGAGCCAGCCCAGTGCTTCGGCCTTGCTCGGGTTGTTCACCGCACCGGCGACCGCTGCCGGTACTTCGGTGTCCAGGTCTGCCAGGTCAGCCTTGGCCGCTTCGGCACGGCAGCGAGCGGGCAGGTCCGGGACGATGGCGGTCAGTTCGGCATCGTTGTACAGCGCCACCAGTTCCGACTGGAACAGGTACTGCGCCACCACGAAACGGGCGAAGTTGGCCTGGGTTTCAAACGGCGCGTGAGCTTTGACCAGCGCATCGAGTTTGGTGTGGGGCTCGTTGGTGATCTGATTCAAGCGTTGTGAACGCAGGCTTGGGCGTTGAGCGGTGTCCTGAGTAGTCATGAGAGATCCTTGGGGGAAAAAGAGGCGCTTGGTAACGAGACGAATAAGCACAGGCCTGACAGTAAAAAAACCTCACTGCGCAGCGATGGAAAACCGCCCAGTGAGGTGAGTCAGGTCAGATATCCCAGATCAGGTTGACCGCGAAATTACGGCCCGGTTGAGTCAGGCGATCGAGGTTGGCCGGCTGCGTTACCGAGGCTTCGCCGACGTTGTCGTAGCCGCGCACGTCATCCCACAGCCAGTACTTCTTGTCGGTCAGGTTGTAGATACCGCCGCTGACGGTCACGTCGTTGGTGACCTTGTAATACGCACTCAGGTCCAGAATGCCGAAGCCCGGGGTCTTGAACTGGCTGCTGACGCCGTCCGGCGACTTGAAGTTGCTGTCGTCGACGCGATCCTTGCGCTTGACCACGGTCCAGCTGAGCAGGCCGCCGTAGTTGTCCTGGTCGTAACCGAGGCCGAACACGCCGGTTAGCGGGTTGACGCTGTTGATCGGCTCGCCATTGTCGTTGTTGCGACCGTAGGCGTAAGCCACCGAGCCCTGGGTATAGAGACCCTGTGGTGCGCCAAAGGCGTCGAGGTTCAGGCGGCCCTTGATCTCTGCACCCTTGATGGTGGCGTGCTTGATGTTGGCGCTCTGGAAGGTCGGTTCGTCATAGCCTGGGGTGACGGCGTCTTCGTTGATGAAGTCGCGGTACTTGTTGTAGAACACTGCCACATCGAACGAGCCCTGCTCGAAGTTACCGCGCAGACCGGTCTCGTAGCCTTGGCTTTTTTCCGGTTCCAGGTCCGGATTCGGTTCCACACGGTAGCCGGCAACTGTGTTGTCGAAACGCCCGTACAGTGCCTTCGCGGTCGGGGTGCGGAAGCCTTCGGCGTACTGGCCGTACCAGGTGTAATGGTCGTTGAAGGCATAGGTCAGGCCGAATTTTGGCGAGACTTTGTGCCAGGTCTTGTTGTCGTCGCTGACGGTACCGCGACCGTCAGCCGAAACGGTGTTGAGGAATTCCTGGGTGATGTCCGGCTTAAGCTCGGTGTAGTCGTAGCGCACACCCGGCAGGAAGGTCCAGTTGTTCCAGCTGATCTGATCCTGGGCGAACACGCTATAGGTGTTGATGGTCGGGTCCGGGAAGTCGCTGGACTTTTTCAGCACATCGGCAGCGCTGGTGGCGCCGATGGCGGTGCAGCCGCGACCGATTGTCAGGCACGTACCGTTGCCGCTGCGCGAGCCGGTG
This sequence comes from Pseudomonas sp. NFX224, assembly GCF_048565165.1. Taxonomy (NCBI): domain Bacteria; kingdom Pseudomonadati; phylum Pseudomonadota; class Gammaproteobacteria; order Pseudomonadales; family Pseudomonadaceae; genus Pseudomonas; species Pseudomonas sp. NFX224. Next base: position 4,356,850 of record NZ_CP183416.1, read on the forward strand.
ACTTTCTGTTGCTTGAGGGTGGTGCCGTAAGTCAGCAGGTGCTCGGTGTCGGCGATGCTGAAGCTTTTATCCAGTTGTGCGTCGAAGACCCACTGCTTTTCTTCGTAGAGCGTGTCGCGGGTACGCAGCACCTTGCGGGTGATCGGGAAGTAGACCTCGTCGGTGCTCTGGTCGGTCTTGGCGATCTGGTGGTTCAGGCTCCACTTGACGTTGTCCACTAACAGGCTGTCGAGGGCGAAGCTGTGTTCCAGGCCAAAGCGTTCACGGGTAATGGTGTCGTTACCGGTGCGCGACTGGTACATGCCGCCGGGCAGAACGCTGTTGGGAATGGTCGGCGCGCCGGCAAAGTAAGGACCGCCGTAGGCGCTTTTCTGATCGGTGTCACGATCGTCCTTGTACTTCTCGTAGGTCAGGCCCAGGCGTGCGTCGTCCTTGTAGTTCCAGCCGATCTTGGCCAGCACGTTGGTGGCGCGCACGTCTTCCGGGTTGGCGGCGGTGCGGGTCAGGCCGGTGCTGTTGTTGCTGCCGTAGGATTCGGTTTCATGACCATCGCGCTGGCTGTAGTGCAACAGGCCGTCGAACTGATCGGCGCGACCGGCCACGGTGGCGGACTTGAGCCAGCTCTCGTCAGCGGAGCTGTAACCGGTCTTCAGGCGTGCCCCGACGTCCTGACCAGGCTTGATGATGTCGTCCGGGTCGAGGGTGAAGTAGCTGACCGCGCCGCCGATGGCGTTGCTGCCATACAGCACCGACGCCGGACCACGGAGGATTTCGACGCGTTTGATGATTTCCGGGTCGACGTAGTTGCGCTGGGTCTTGGCGTAAGGACCGTTGAAGAAACCGTTGGGGATTTCCACGCCATCGATCTGCGTCAGGACCCGGTTACCGTCGATGCCGCGGATGTTGTAGCCGCTGATCCCGCCGCGCGTACCGGCACCGCCCACCGAAACGCCCGGCTCGTAGCGCACCAGGTCCTTGATGGTGTTGACGTTGTTGCGGTCCAGCTCATCGCGAGTGTGGACGGTGACGGTGCTGGGTACGCTGTTCACGTCCTGCTCGTTTCGCGTGGCACTGATGGTTACCTGTTGCAGGTTCAGGGTGCCGGCGGAGGTGCGGCGTTCGAGCACGATGTTGTTGTTGCCCAGTTTGCGGTAGCTCAGGTTGGTCCCCACCAACAGGCGATCCAGGGCTTTTTCCGGCGGCAACGAGCCGCGCACGCCCGGCGACGCCACGCCTTCAGCCAGCTCTGCCGGCAAGCCCACCTGCCAGCCTGTCACGGCGGTAAAGGCGTTGAGCGCCGAGACCAGCGGTTGCGGCGAGATGGCGAACGAGTAATCGCCCATGTTGCGGCTAGGCTGCTCGGCGCTGGCGGCCATGACTGGCGCAGTGCCGGCCATCAGGATGGCGGCGGTCAGCAGCGACAGCACGCGGGACGGTGAAGAGGACTGGCGGGTAAGGCGAGAGGACATCGATAGCGCTCCGTGTCGCACGAATCTTTATAGGTGCTGATTGGCATGGTGAGATGCGAATCAATTGCATTGGCTATAACGAGACGTACGGGGAATGACTATCGAGTAAAAATAATTCTCATTCAGTTCAAAATCACCAGCGCGGGTAATTCCTTCAGCTGTGCCGAGGTGATGTGGGCCAGGGAACGGACCACGTCCAGTGGCTGGTCTAGACGGTAATTACCGGTGACGGCGACATTGGCCAACTGTTCGTTGTTGTTGATGATCCAGCCCGGATAGTAGCGACGCAGCTCTGCGAGCACTTGGCTCAGCGGGCAGTTTTCGAACACCAGTCGACCCTGGACCCAGGCCAGGTCGGTGGCGGCATCGAGTTTGGCCGGGCGATCGAAACCGTTGGGGCCGATGCGGATGCTTTCCCCGGCGGTCAGGCGAATCCGCGCGTCGTCTCGGGTGGCGCGCAGGTCGACATCGCCGCGCTGCACGCGAACCTGCGTCACGCCGTCGAGGTAACGCACGGCAAAAGCCGTATCGCGAACGCTGGCGGTCACCAGACCGGCATCGAGTTCCAGCGGTTGGCCGCGATGGGGTTGCACCTCGAAAAACGCCTCGCCCTGATACAGCCGGGCCACGCGCTTTTGATCGTTGATGGTGCTGGAAAACGCCGAGTTGGTGTTGAGCAGGACTTTCGAGCCGTCCTCCAGTTGCAGGCGCTGGCGTTCACCGACCACGGTCAGGTGATCGGCCTGAAGACGCATGGGCAGATTGCTGAAGCTGAACAGACCGAGGATCAGCACGGCGGCAGTGGCCAAGGGTTTCCAGTGCGGACGCAGGCGCGACAGTACGGTGACTTTGGCCGGTCGTGCAGCGAGGCTTTGCGCGCATTGGGTGACTTGCGGACCGTTCCAGATCGCCTGCGCCTGGGCGAACGCAGCGGCATGCACCGGGTCGGCCGCGAGCCATGCGTGGAACTGACGAGTCTGTTCTTCGCTCGGGCTGTCCAGCACGATCAGCCAGTCCAAAGCCTGGTCCATCGCGTCTGCAGTGGCCTGCGCCGGTGAGGGCGAAGGGGAGCGGTGGGTGTCCGTCACGGTGTTTCCTCGGCAGTGTCTGTGCACGGCTGTTTTTTTTAGTGAAGCGCAAAAGAGGGCCAAGGGTAGCCCTGATGAATAAAACCGTCGAGCAGCGGGCGACTCAGTGGCCGTTTGCGCGTTCGGCAACGCCAATGCAGATGGTCATGATCAGTTTCAGCTCCTTCTGCACCGTGCTGAGCGACACGCCGAGTTTTTCGGCGATCTCCAGATAGCTGTGACCGTGCAGTCGGCTGAGGATGAAAATCTGCTGTTGGCGGGCGCTGAGTTGACTGAGACGCACGTTCAGACGCTCGAGCAATTGTTCGGCATGGGCGGCGTCCTCGGCACTGCTGGCGGGGGCGGCGACGCTTTCCACCACGTCCGGCGGCACGTCGTCGACCATGGTGCGCGAATGGATGCGTCGCGCACGCAAATGGTCCAGCGCCAGGTTGCGGGCGGTCTGGAAAACAAAGGGTTCAAGGTGATCGATGGCCCGCTCGCTGAGCGCACGGGTCACGCGCAGGTAGGTCTCCTGCAGCAGGTCTTCGGCGGTGCTGTGATTGTTGACCATCCGCTCCAGCGTACGCAGCAGAGAGACTCGCTGTGTGATGAAGACGTCATTGAAGCGCGATTGACTCACGGGAAGACCTGATCCATTTCGAGCGAATGATAATGCTTATCATCCACTCGAATGGTCAAGTATTGATTTGTGAAGGTTTATGCGCGGCCCTGTAAATAGGTGGCGTAATCCGGGATCCGGTGCGTGTGCGCCTGATCCATCATCGGGCTGCTGAGCAAGTAATCAGCGCTGCACTCGTTGCACGCCACCGGAATGTTCCAGACCGCCGCGACCCGCAGCAACGCTTTGATGTCCGGGTCGTGTGGCTGCGGTTCGAACGGGTCCCAGAAGAACACCAGCATGTCGACCCGTTGCTCGGCGATGCGCGCGCCGAGCTGTTGGTCACCGCCCAGTGGGCCACTGATCATGCTCTCCACGGGCAGGTCGAGACGTTGTTGTAACAACAACCCCGTGGTGCCGGTGGCGACCAGTTTATGTTGCGCCAGCCTGTCTTTTTGTCGCTCGGCCCAGTCCAGCAAATACACTTTGCAGTGGTCATGGGCAACCAGAGCGATGCGCTTGCGCACCGCCAGGGTCTTTTGCGTAAAGCTAATACCGATCATCGGTGACTGCTCCGGGCTTATTCAGCGTTGCACAGCGCCAGGCAGTTATCGAGCATGCGGTTGGAGAAGCCCCATTCGTTGTCGTACCAGGCCAATACCTTGAGCAGCTTGCCACTGACCTTGGTGTGGTTGGCGTCGAAGATCGACGACAGCGGGTTGTGGTTGAAGTCGCTCGAGACCAGCGGCAGGGTGTTGTAGCCGAGAATCTTCGAGTGCTGGCTGGCTTGCTTGAGCAGGGCGTTGACTTCTTCGGCGCTGGCTTCTTTTTTCAGCTGTACGGTCAGGTCGACCAGCGATACGTTAATTACCGGAACACGTACTGCCATGCCGGTCAGTTTGCCCGCCAGTTCCGGCAATACCAGGCCCACCGCTTCAGCGGCGCCGGTCTTGCTCGGGATCATGTTCTGGGTGGCCGAACGGGCGCGGTACGGGTCGGTGTGGTAAACGTCGGTCAGGTTCTGGTCGTTGGTGTAGGCGTGGATCGTGGTCATCAGACCGCTTTCGATGCCCAGCTCGCGGTGCAGCACCTGGGCCACCGGGGCCAGGCAGTTGGTGGTGCACGACGCGTTGGAAATAATCTGGTGCGACTGGCGCAGAATGTCGTGGTTGACCCCGTAGACCACCGTGGCGTCAGCACCTTTGGCCGGGGCCGAGATGATCACTTTGCGTGCGCCGGCCGTAATATGCGCGGCGGCCTTGGCGCGGTCGGTGAACAGACCGGTGCATTCGAACACCACATCAATTTTTTCAGCGGCCCAGGGCAGGTCGGCCGGATTGCGAATGGCACTGACCGCGATACGGTCGCCGTTGACGGTCAGGCTTTCCTCATTGTGCTGGACATCGGCGTCGAACGTGCCGTGAACAGTGTCGTACTTGAGCAAGTGCGCGTTGATTGCGCTGTCCCCCAGATCGTTGATGGCAACGATCTGCAGATCCTGACGGTAGCCCTGTGTATAGAGTGCGCGCAGAACATTACGGCCGATGCGGCCAAAGCCATTGATTGCGATTCGAAGAGTCATATGTCTGCGCTACCGTCGTTTTGTTGTTGGAATTACAAGATTATTCGCAAAAAAATAGAAAACAAGCCTTTTTGATGGCAATATTTTGTTCAATCTACAACGAGTGACCTGAATCAACTGGTCCAACCGATCAAGAAAACCGTCTGTCATCCCATCGACACCGGCCTTTGATCAGCATAGACAATCAGGTCGCCACATCCGTTAGCCTGGAGTTCTACACATGCATCCCCGCGTCCTTGAGGTCACCGAACGGCTTATCGCCCGCAGTCGCGCCACGCGTGAGGCTTACCTTGCACTGATTCGCGGTGCGGCCAGCGACGGTCCGATGCGCGGCAAGCTGCAATGCGCCAACTTCGCCCACGGCGTGGCCGGTTGCGGCAGCGACGACAAGAACAGCTTGCGGATGATGAACTCCGCGAACATCGCGATTGTTTCGTCATATAACGACATGCTCTCGGCGCACCAGCCGTACGAAGTCTTCCCTGAACTGATCAAGAAAGCCCTGCGCGAAATCGGCTCTGTCGGCCAGTTCGCCGGTGGTACCCCGGCCATGTGCGATGGCGTGACCCAGGGCGAGCCGGGCATGGAGCTGAGCCTGCCGAGCCGCGAAGTGATCGCGCTGTCCACCGCCGTGGCGCTGTCCCACAACATGTTCGATGGCGCGCTGATGCTCGGCATCTGCGACAAGATCGTCCCGGGCTTGATGATGGGCGCGCTGCGTTTCGGTCATCTGCCGATGATCTTCGTGCCGGGCGGGCCGATGGTCTCGGGCATTTCCAACAAACAGAAAGCCGACGTGCGCCAGCGTTATGCCGAAGGCAAGGCCAGTCGCGAAGAGCTGTTGGAGTCGGAAATGAATTCCTACCACAGCCCGGGCACCTGCACGTTCTACGGCACCGCCAACACCAACCAGTTGCTGATGGAAGTCATGGGCCTGCACTTGCCGGGCGCTTCTTTCGTCAACCCGAACACGCCATTGCGCGACGCCCTGACCCGCGAAGCGGCGCATCAAGTGACGCGCCTGACCAAGCAGAACGGCGACTTCATGCCGATCGGCGAAATCGTTGACGAGCGTTCGCTGGTCAACTCGATTGTCGCGCTCAACGCCACCGGCGGCTCGACCAACCACACCCTGCACATGCCCGCCATCGCCATGGCGGCGGGCATTCAACTGACCTGGCAGGACATGGCCGACCTCTCCGAGGTGGTGCCGACCCTGAGCCACGTCTACCCGAACGGCAAGGCCGACATCAACCACTTCCAGGCTGCGGGCGGCATGTCGTTCCTGATCCGCGAACTGCTGGACGCCGGGTTGCTCCACGAAAACGTCAACACCGTCATGGGCCACGGCCTGAGCCGCTACACCCAGGAGCCGTTCCTCGACAACGGCGAGTTGGTCTGGCGTGAAGGCATCACCGAAAGCCTCGATGAAAGCATCCTGCGCCCGGTCGCTCGTGCGTTCTCGCCAGAGGGCGGCTTGCGGGTGATGGAAGGTAATCTCGGTCGCGGCGTGATGAAGGTTTCCGCCGTGGCGCTGGAGAACCAGATCGTCGAAGCGCCGGCCATGGTGTTCCAGGATCAGCAGGATTTGGCCGATGCGTTCAAGGCCGGTTTGCTGGAGAAAGATTTTGTCGCGGTAATGCGCTTCCAGGGCCCACGTTCCAACGGCATGCCGGAACTGCACAAGATGACGCCGTTCCTCGGTGTCTTGCAGGATCGCGGCTTCAAGGTAGCGCTGGTGACTGACGGGCGCATGTCCGGCGCGTCGGGGAAAATCCCGGCGGCGATTCACGTCAGCCCCGAAGCTTATGTCGGAGGCGCTTTGGCGCGGGTGCAAGAGGGCGATATCATCCGCGTCGATGGCGTCAAAGGCACCCTGGAGCTTAAGGTGGACGCCGAAGAATTCGCAGCGCGCACGCCGGCCAAGGGCCTGTTGGGCAACAACATCGGCACCGGTCGCGAGCTGTTTGGTTTCATGCGCATGGCCTTCAGCTCCGCAGAGCAGGGGGCCAGCGCCTTCACTTCTGCCCTGGAGACGCTTAATTGAAACTGGCTTTGGTCGGTGACATCGGTGGGACCAACGCACGGTTCGCGTTGTGGAAAAACCAGCAACTGGAAAGCGTCCAGGTGCTGGCGACGGCCGACCACGCCAGCCCGGAAGAGGCGATCAGCCTGTACCTGAGCGGGCTGGGTCTGGCGCCGGGTTCGATCGGCTCGGTGTGCCTGTCAGTGGCCGGCCCTGTGAGCGGAGACGAATTCAAGTTCACCAACAATCACTGGCGTTTGAGCCGCAAGGGTTTCTGCCAGATCTTGCAGGTCGATCAGCTGTTGCTGGTCAACGACTTCTCGGCCATGGCGTTGGGCATGACCCGTTTGCAGCCCGGCGAATTCCGCGTGGTTTGCGAAGGCACATCGGAGCCATTGCGCCCGGCGGTGGTGATTGGCCCTGGCACCGGTTTGGGCGTTGGCACGTTGCTCGATCTGGGCGAAGGCCGGTTTGCCGCGTTGCCGGGGGAGGGCGGTCACGTCGACTTGCCGCTGAGCAGTCCGCGCGAAACCCAGTTGTGGCAGCACATCTTCAATGAAATTGGCCACGTCAGCGCGGAAACGGCGTTGAGTGGCGGCGGGTTGCCACGGGTCTACCGGGCGATCTGCGCGGTGGACGGGCATGAACCTGTGCTTGATACGCCGGAAGCGATCACGGCTGCCGGGTTGGCGGGTGATCCGATTGCCCTGGAAGTGCTCGAACAATTTTGCTGCTGGCTCGGTCGCGTGGCCGGCAACAACGTGCTGACCACGGGTGGGCGTGGTGGCGTGTACATCGTCGGCGGGGTGATTCCACGGTTTGCCGATTTCTTCCTCGAAAGCGGTTTCGCCCGATGCTTCGCCGACAAGGGCTGCATGAGCGATTACTTCAAGGGGATTCCGGTGTGGCTGGTGACGGCGCCGTATTCGGGGTTGATGGGCGCGGGTGTGGCGCTGGAGCAATCAATCCCCGCTTGAACCCCGATTACCTGTAGGAGCGAGCAGGCTCGTTCCTACAGTAGTTTTGTGGTGTTTGTAGATTCAGCGCTTAAGGCATAATCCGCCCAATTCAAACAACAAGGACGCCGCCCAGTGAGCTCAGTCAACAAGTCGATTTTGTTGGTCGATGACGATCAAGAGATACGCGAGTTGCTGGACACCTACCTGACCCGGGCCGGGTTTCAGGTGCGTACCACGCCCGATGGCGCCGGTTTCCGCCAGGCCCTGAACGACGAGCCCAGTGATCTGGTGATCCTTGATGTGATGCTGCCGGACGAAGACGGTTTCAGTCTGTGCCGCTGGATTCGCCAGCACCCGCGACGGGCGCAGGTGCCAATCATCATGCTCACGGCCAGTTCCGATGAGGCCGACCGGGTCATCGGTCTGGAACTGGGCGCCGACGACTATCTCGGTAAACCGTTCAGCCCCCGTGAATTGCAGGCGCGCATCAAGGCCTTGTTGCGCCGTGCGCAATTCGGCCAGGAACGCAACGGCGGTGAAGTGCTGGCCTTCGATGACTGGCGGCTGGACATGGTCAGCCATCGCCTGTTTCACATCGATGGCGAAGAGGTGATTTTGTCCGGAGCGGATTTCGCCTTGTTGAAGCTGTTCCTTGACCACCCTCAGGAAATCCTCGACCGCGACACCATTGGCAACGCCACCCGTGGCCGTGATTTGATGCCGCTCGATCGCATCGTCGACATGGCGGTCAGTCGTCTGCGCCAACGTCTGCGCGATACGGAAAAACCGCCACGGCTGATTCGCACCGTACGCGGCAGCGGCTATCAATTGGCAGCCAATGTGATTGCCGGCAATGGTCACTGAGTCCCTGCGCAAACTCGCAGCACGGGTGCCGGTGCCGCGCTCGCTGCTCGGCCGCATGTTGCTGCTGACCTTGCTCGCGGTACTGTTCGCCCAGACGTTGTCGAGTGTGATCTGGGTGTCGCAATTGCGTGCGACACAGCTCGAAGGACTGGTCACCAGTGCTCGCAGTCTGGCGCATTCGATGACGGCCAGCGTCAGTTACTTTCGTTCGTTGCCAGTGGCCTATCGACCGCTGGTACTCGACCAGTTACGCAGCATGGGCGGCACGCGGTTCGTGGTGACGCTCAACGACAAACCCCTGGGCATGGAAGTCCTGCCGATCACCCCGCGCAAGGCCGCGGTGATGAAGGCGGTGGATGAAGTGCTGCGACAGTCCCTGGGTCACGACACTGATATCTCGGTGTCCTTCGTCAGCCCCGAGGATCTGCGGATTTTCAATGCCGGCCTGAAACTCGATGAGCTGCCACGGTCCTGGGCGCACTACGCGCTGACCCTGGAACCGGTGAACCCGCCCGTGCTGGTCACGCAGATTCAAATGGCGCCGGGCGAATGGCTGTACATCGCCTCGCTGCTGCCAGAGCCGTACACCAGTCTTGAAGAGCAAGGCCTGCCGGCGCAGCAGGTATGGTTCATTGTGCTCACCAGCGGTTTCTTGCTGTTGTTTATCGGCTTGCTGGTGCACTGGCAGAGCCGACCGCTCAAGCGTTTGGCGCGGGCGGCACGGGATCTGTCGTTGGGCGCCGACGTCGAGCCGGTGGCGGAGGGTGGCGGCAGTGAAGTGGTTGAAGTGGGGCGCGCGTTCAACACCATGCGCGAACGCATCAGCCGCTATCTGACTGAACGTAGCCAGTTGTTCAGCGCGATTTCCCACGACCTTCGCACGCCGATTACCCGGCTGCGGCTGCGCGTTGAATTGCTCGAAGACGAACAACTGCAAGCCAAGTTCGGCCGTGATCTGGATGAACTGGAGCTGCTGGTCAAAGGCGCGCTGCAATGCGTGAAGGACACCGATATTCACGAGAACATTGAGCCCGTGGATCTCAATCACGTCCTCGATTGTCTGGTGGAGCCCTATCTGGCGCCGAACGGCAATGGCCGCGTGACCCAGCAAGGGCGGGCCCTCGCGGCGTATCCGGGCAAACCGCTGGCGCTCAAGCGCTGCATCGGCAACCTGATCGACAACGCCCTGAAGTACGGGCAGAACGCGCACCTGCACATCGACGACGATGACAGCGCATTTGTCCTGCATGTCGACGACGAAGGGCCGGGGGTTCCGGAACAGCGGCTTGAACAAGTCTTTGAACCGCACTTTCGTCTGTCCGGGCAGCAGCAGGGGTATGGGTTGGGGTTGGGGATCGCGCGCAATATTGCCCATAGTCATGGTGGTGAAGTCAGCCTACAAAACCTGCGTGAAGGCGGGTTGCGGGTGACGTTGCAGTTACCCCGATCACTGGATTGACAGCACCTCTGTGGCGAGGGAGCTTGCTCCCGTTGGACTGCGCAGCAGTCCCACATTGGGGGGGGGCGCTTCGCACCCCAGCGGGAGCAAGCTCCCTCGCCCCAAAACATTCCTCACTCCAGTAATGTCACAGCTTGGTGACATAACTCGCCCCCTTCGTTACAAGCCCGCCATCGCCCGTTGTTTAGACTGCCCCTCAGTCATAACAACAAAAAAGGTCTCCCATGCACACCTTCCAACCTGCTTTCAGCAGTTGGCTGAACGCACCTGCACACCATCAATGGCTCGCCGCCGAAGGCTTGCGAATGCTGGCGTTCGCCAAGGCTTCGAAGTTGCCTGAAGGTTTCGGCAATCTCGATGAGCGCGGTCATTTGCCGGCCGACGCGCAAGCCGAAACCATGAACACCGCGCGCATGACCCACAGCTTCGCCATGGCCCACATTCAAGGCCTGCCCGGATTTGCCGAATGGGTTGATCACGGTGTCGAGGCCCTGCGCGGGCCGCTGCGTGATGCCGTGCACGGTGGCTGGTTCGCGGTCGCTGAGCACCGCAACGGCAACACCGGCAAGAACGCCTATCTGCATGCCTTCGTCGCGCTGGCCGCGAGTTCCGCGGTGGTCGCGCAACGTCCCGGCGCGCAAGCGTTGCTCGATGATGCGATCGACATTATCGACACGTATTTCTGGAGCGAGGAGGAGGGCGCGATGCGCGAATCCTTCAACCGCGACTGGAGCGAAGAAGAGGCCTATCGCGGTGCCAACAGCAACATGCACGCCACCGAAGCGTTTCTGGCGTTGGCCGATGTCACCGATGACAACCGCTGGCTGTGCCGTGCGCAGCGCATTGTTGAGCGGGTGATTCATGGTCATGCCGCCGCCAACGATTACCTTGTGGTCGAGCATTTCGATCGCGACTGGCAGCCGCTGCGCGAGTACAACCACGACAACCCGGCGGACGGTTTCCGCCCCTACGGCACCACGCCGGGCCACGGCTTTGAATGGGCGCGGCTGTTGTTGCACCTCGAAGCGGCGCGGGTGCAGGCCGGGATGTTGACGCCGGGTTGGCTGGCCACTGATGCGCAAAAACTCTTCGAGCAAAATTGCCTTCATGGCTGGGACGTCGACGGCGCGCCGGGCATTGTCTACACCCTCGACTGGGACAACAAAGCGGTGGTTCGTCATCGCTTGCACTGGACGCATTGCGAAGCCAGCGCTGCCGCCAGTGCCTTGCTCAAGCGCACCGGCGATGAGCAATTCGAGCGCTGGTACCGACTGTTCTGGGAGTTTTGTGACAGTCATTTCATCGACCGCTGCAACGGCAGTTGGCACCACGAACTCGACCCGTTGAACCGCCCAAGTGCCGATATCTGGGCCGGAAAACCGGACCTTTATCACGCCTGGCAAGCCTTGTTGATCCCGCGACTGCCGTTGGCGCCGAGCATGGCCAGTGCGCTGGCAAAGGTGTCCCAGAGCGGTTTTATGTAACCATGCAGTGACATTCGCACGTCCCTTCGTTACCTGCGAAGGGACTTCCCCTGTTTAAAATCCTATGCAGCGCAAGCACCAGACTTGCATGCATAACAACAAGAAAGGTACTACTAGATGAATGCGATTTCTCGCCTCGCTACTGTCATTTCTCTCGCTTCCCTGTCTGCGCTCCCCCTCAGTGTTCTTGCCGCCGAATCCAAAGGTTCCGTGGAAGTCGTGCATTGGTGGACGTCGGGTGGCGAAAAGGCAGCGGTCGATGTTCTCAAGGCCCAAGTCGAGAAAGACGGCTTCACCTGGAAGGACGGCGCAGTCGCCGGTGGTGGCGGTGCGACTGCCATGACCGTGCTGAAAAGCCGTGCCGTCGCGGGTAACCCGCCAGGCGTGGCCCAGATCAAGGGGCCGGACATTCAGGAGTGGGCGTCTACCGGCCTGCTCGACACCGATGTCCTGAAAGACGTTGCCAAGTCGGAGAAGTGGGACAGCCTGCTCGACAAGAAAGTCTCCGATACCGTGAAGTACGAAGGTGATTACGTGGCCGTGCCGGTGAACATCCACCGCGTCAACTGGCTGTGGATCAACCCGGAAGTCTTCAAGAAGGCCGGCATCGAAAAACCACCCACCACCCTCGAAGAATTCTACGCCGCCGGTGACAAGCTCAAGGCATCGGGTTTCATTCCTCTGGCCCACGGCGGTCAGCCTTGGCAGGACAGCACCGTGTTCGAAGCCGTTGTGCTCTCGGTGATGGGCGTTGATGGTTACAAGAAAGCCCTGGTCGATCTCGACAACAAAGCACTGACTGGCCCGGAAATGGTCAAGGCGCTGACCGAACTGAAGAAAGTCGCGACCTACATGGACGCCGACGGCAAAGGCCAGGACTGGAACCTGGAAGCGGCCAAGGTCATCAACGGCAAGGCCGGCATGCAGATCATGGGTGACTGGGCCAAGTCCGAATGGACCGCCGCCAAGAAAGTCGCCGGCAAGGACTACGAGTGCGTAGCGTTCCCGGGCACCGACAAGGCGTTCACTTACAACATCGATTCCCTGGCGGTGTTCAAACAGAAAGACGCGGGCACGGCTGCCGGTCAGCAGGACATCGCCAAAATCGTGCTGGGTGAGAACTTCCAGAAAATCTTCAGCATCAACAAGGGCTCGATCCCGGTGCGTAACGACATGCTGGCGGACATGGGCAAGTACGGTTTCGACTCCTGCGCCCAGACTGCCGCCAAGGACTTCCTGGCGGACGCCAAGTCCGGCGGCCTGCAGCCGAGCATGGCGCACAACATGGCAACCACGCTGGCGGTACAGGGCGCATTCTTCGATGTGGTGACCAACTACATCAACGACCCGAAAGCCGACCCGGCTGACGCCGCCAAGAAACTGGGCGCGGCGGTTCAGTCGGCCAAGTAATGCTTGGCCCCTGTAGGGGCGAGCCTGCTCGCGATAGCGAATTGTCAGACACAGGATGCATCAACTGACACACCGCAATCGCCAGCAGGCTGGCTCACACAGGGAACCTGTTTGTAATCCCAATTCCCTGTACTGGATTTTCCCATGAGTTCTGTTGCTGTGTTCAGCAAGGCCTCGCCGTTCGATGCATTGCAACGCTGGCTTCCAAAACTGGTGCTGGCGCCGAGCATGTTCATCGTTCTGGTGGGCTTTTATGGCTACATCCTGTGGACGTTCGTGCTGTCGTTCACGACCTCGACATTCCTGCCGAACTACAAGTGGGCGGGCCTGGCGCAATACGCACGGTTGTTCGACAACGATCGCTGGTGGGTGGCGAGCAAGAACCTGGCGCTGTTCGGCGGCATGTTCATCGGCATCACGCTGGTCATCGGCGTGACACTGGCGATTTTCCTGGACCAGAAAATCCGCCGCGAAGGCTTCATCCGCACCATTTACCTGTACCCGATGGCGCTCTCGATGATCGTCACCGGTACGGCCTGGAAATGGTTGCTCAACCCGGGCATGGGCCTGGACAAATTGCTCCGGGACTGGGGCTGGGAAGGCTTCCGCCTGGACTGGCTGATCGACCCGGATCGCGTGGTGTATTGCCTGGTGATCGCAGCGGTCTGGCAAGCCTCGGGCTTCATCATGGCGATGTTCCTGGCCGGCCTGCGCGGTGTGGATCAATCGATCATCCGTGCCGCGCAAATCGATGGCGCAAGCATGCCGACGATTTACTGGAAAGTGGTATTGCCGAGCCTGCGCCCGGTGTTCTTCAGTGCTGTGATGATTCTGGCGCACATCGCGATCAAGAGTTTTGACCTGGTGGCGGCGATGACGGCCGGTGGCCCGGGTTATTCCTCCGACCTGCCGGCAATGTTCATGTACTCCTTCACGTTCAGTCGTGGCCAGATGGGCATGGGCTCGGCCAGTGCGATTCTGATGCTCGGTGCGATTCTCGCAATCATCGTGCCTTACCTGTACTCCGAGCTGAGGACCAAGCGTCATGACTAGTCTCGCTGCCAAACCTTCCATCAGCCTGAGTCGCATCGCGATCTACGCGGTGCTGATCCTCGCCGTAGTGCTTTACCTGATTCCATTGATGGTCATGCTGTTGACCAGCTTCAAAACCCCGGAAGACATCAGCACCGGCAACCTGCTGAGCTGGCCGACCGTGGTCACCGGCATCGGCTGGGTCAAGGCCTGGGCCACGGTCGACGGTTACTTCTGGAACTCGATCAAGATCACTGTTCCGGCCGTCATCATCTCCACCGCGATCGGTGCTTTGAACGGTTATGTGTTGTCGATGTGGCGCTTCCGGGGTTCGCAATTGTTCTTCGGTCTGCTGCTGTTCGGTTGCTTCCTGCCGTTCCAGACCGTGCTGCTGCCGGCGTCATTCACCCTCGGCAAGATGGGCCTGGCGAGCACCACCACCGGACTGGTGTTCGTACACGTGGTGTACGGCCTGGCCTTCACCACACTGTTCTTCCGCAACTACTACGTGAGCATTCCGGATGCGCTGGTGAAGGCTGCCCGCCTCGACGGCGCAGGTTTCTTCACGATTTTCCGCCAGATCATTCTGCCGATGTCGACGCCGATCATCATGGTCTGCCTGATCTGGCAGTTCACCCAGATCTGGAACGACTTCCTGTTCGGCGTGGTGTTCTCCAGCGGTGATTCGCAACCGATCACGGTCGCGCTGAACAACCTGGTCAACACCAGCACCGGCGCCAAGGAATACAACGTTGATATGGCAGCGGCGATGATCGCCGGGCTGCCGACCCTGCTGGTCTATGTGGTCGCAGGCAAGTATTTCGTGCGCGGCCTCACGGCCGGCGCAGTCAAGGGGTAATCATGGCAACGCTCGAACTTCGCAATGTAAACAAGACCTATGGTGCCGGCCTGCCGGACACCCTGAAGAACATCGAACTGTCGATCAAGGACGGTGAGTTCCTGATCCTGGTCGGGCCTTCGGGTTGCGGCAAGTCGACCCTGATGAACTGCATCGCCGGCCTGGAAACCATCACTGGCGGCGCGATCATGATCGGCGATCAGGACGTCAGCGGCATGAGCCCCAAGGATCGCGACATCGCCATGGTGTTCCAGTCCTACGCGCTGTACCCGACCATGAGCGTGCGTGAGAACATCGAATTCGGTCTGAAAATCCGCAAGATGAATCAATCGGCCATCGACGAGGAAGTCGCCCGGGTGGCCAAGCTGTTGCAGATCGAACACCTGCTCAATCGCAAACCTGGCCAACTCTCTGGCGGCCAGCAACAGCGCGTGGCCATGGGCCGTGCCCTGGCGCGTCGGCCGAAGATTTATCTGTTCGACGAACCGCTGTCCAACCTCGACGCCAAACTCCGGGTCGAGATGCGCACCGAAATGAAACTGATGCACCAGCGCCTGAAAACCACCACGGTCTACGTGACCCACGACCAGATCGAAGCCATGACGCTGGGCGACAAAGTGGCGGTAATGAAGGACGGGATCATCCAGCAGTTCGGTACGCCAAAAGACATCTACAACAACCCGGCCAACCTGTTCGTGGCGAGCTTCATCGGTTCGCCGCCGATGAACTTCATCCCCCTGCGTTTGCAGCGCAAGGACGGTCGACTGGTTGCGTTGCTCGACAGTGGTCAGGCTCGTTGCGAGCTGCCGATGAGCATGCAGGATGCCGGGCTGGAAGATCGCGAAGTGATCCTCGGCCTGCGTCCTGAGCAGATCATGCTGGCGAACGGCGATGCCAACGGATTGCCGACCATTCGCGCCGAAGTCCAGGTCACCGAACCGACCGGTCCCGACACGCTGGTGTTCGTCAATCTCAACGACACCAAGGTCTGCTGCCGCTTGGCCCCCGACGTTGCACCGGCCGTGGGCGAGACCCTGACCCTGCAATTCGATCCGGCGAAAGTGCTGCTGTTCGATGCCAAGACCGGCGAGCGTCTGGGGGTTGCCGGCTTGTCGAAAAACGAAGGGCATACAGCCAACGTCGCCCAATTCAAAGGTCGCTGAAGATCAAAACTGTAGGAGCGAGCAGGCTCGCTCCTACAGGGGGGAATCCGTGATGCGTGGCCTGTCACGCGTTGCAACTGATGTAACCACGTTAGAAAAAAAAGTTAATAACAATAAAACGAGGATGTAGGGATGAAGAAGAAGAACAGCGCTCAGCTTATCTGCCAATTGTCTGCCATTGCAGCAATGACACTGGCCGGTAGCGTCCACGCGGCTGACGCGTTTAGCGCCGATTCAGAATGGATGACCGGGGATTGGGGTGGCGAACGAACCAAGCTGATCGAGCAAGGCATCGACATCAAAATGGATTACGTCGGTGAAGTCGGCGGCAACCTCCACGGCGGTTTCAACGATGACAAAACCGCACGCTACAGCGACCAGTTCGGCCTGGGTGCGGCGCTGGACCTGGAGAAGCTGTTCGGCTGGGACAACACCCAGGCCAAGATCCAGCTGACCAACCGTAACGGTGAAAACATCTCCAACGACCGTATCGGCGATCCACGTGCCGGCACCTTGAGTTCCTCGCAGGAAGTCTACGGCCGTGGCCACATGGTCCGGCTGACCCAGTTGTGGATCAAGCATCAGTTCTTCGACAACAAACTCGACGTCAAGGCCGGTTACTTCGGTGAGGGCGAAGACTTCAACACCTTCCCGTGCGAATTCCAGAACCTGGCGTTCTGCGGTTCCCAGGTGGGTAACTGGGCGACCAACATCTGGTACAACTGGCCGGTCAGCCAAGCGGCGATCCGCGTGAAGTACAACATCTCGCCTGAGTGGTATGCGCAGATCGGTGCGTACAACCAGAACCCGTCGCAGCTCGAACACGGTAACGGCTTCAAGCTCAGCGGTAGCGGTACCGCAGGCACCGTCTTGCCGGTTGAGCTGGTGTGGCTGCCTAACCCGGGCAACCTGCCGGGCGAATACCGTGTCGGTTACTACAAAAGCACCGCCAGCGCCGACGACGTTCGTGAAGACGAAAACGGCGATGACGCGGCCACCAGCGGCAACGCCTATCGCAGCCACAGCAGCAAGCATGGCTACTGGTTCGTTGCACAACAGCAACTCACCAGCCATAACGGCGACGCCAGCCGCGGTTTGAACATCGCGGCCAACGCCACGTTCCACGACAAGGACACCAACGTCGTCGACAACTATCAGTCGCTGATGTTCGTGTACAAAGGCCCGTTCGATGCACGTCCGAAAGATGACCTGGGCATCGGTTTCGCCCGTATCCATGTCAACGACGACGTGAAGAAAAACGCCGAGCTGACCAACGCCGCCAATGGTGTATCCGACTATCAGGATCCATTGTTTTCGCCGCTGCGTGAGACCGAATACAACTACGAGCTCAACTACGGTTTCCACGTGACCAACTGGCTGACCGTGCGTCCCAACCTGCAATACATCACTCACCCAGGTGGTGTGGATGAAGTCGACAACGCTCTGGTCGCCGGCCTGAAAATTCAGTCGGTGTTCTAACGCGACTGCGATAAGCTCCTCTCTATGTGCGCATGTTTGCGGACAGCCAAGGCTGTCCGCTTTTTTTTGAGGGGTAGCGCACCCCGCCGACAGATGATTTTCAGGACCGTGGCACATGCTTGAGCATCCGCTACAACGCTTCTTCAAATCCTTGCGCGAACGTCCGGTGTTCGGGTGGGAGCGCTATCAGAAGCGCGACGTGTTGGTGATTGATCACCCGCTATGTCAGGCGGTGTTCAGTCGTCAGGGCGCGCAGTTGCTGCACTTCCAGCCCAAGGGCCAAAAGCCATGGCTGTGGTGCGCGGCGAAGTGGCCGCAGGTCGGCGCGATTCGCGGTGGCGTGCCGGTGTGCTGGCCGTGGTATGGCCGACATCCGAGCGAAAACGCGTGGCCGTCCCATGGTTGGGCGCGCTTGCTCGACTGGAAACTGATCGACAGCAGTAGCGATGACGATGGCGTGCGTTTGCATTGGCAGCTGGAGTTGTGCGACTGGCAAGTGGACCTGCATGCGCACTTGGGCGAACGCATGGATTTGCGCCTGAGTACCGAGCATCAGGACGACATGCCGTGCCAGTTGAGTCAGGCTTTGCACGCTTACTGGCGTATTGGTGATGTCGGTGAGGTAGCGCTGTCTGGGCTCGAAGGCGCGCAGGGTTACGACCAGTTGAACCGGCAGGTTTGCCAGCAGGAAGGCGAGTTGCGTGTGGACGGTGGTTGTCAGCGGGTGTTCCAGCATGACGGCGAATTGCAGCTCAATGACCATGCCTGGGATCGGGCGTTGTGCATCGATACTGGCGATACGGCTGACACGGTGGTCTGGCATCCGGGCTCACGGCCGCTGCTGGGGGTGAGCTGGAACGAGATATCCGAATTCGTATGCGTGGAGGCTGCCAGTGGTGGCACCGACAGCCTGTGCCTGAAGCCGGGGGAGCGGGCGCATTTGAGTTTGCAGGCGCGGGTAGGCGCTTAATTTTGTTGTGTTGCGGGTATCGCCATCGCGGGCAAGCCTTGCTCCTACAAAGTTGAGGTTGCCCGCCGAATTCGCGGACGACTTAAAACTGTAGGAGCAAGGCTTGCCCGCGATGGGGCAGGATCAGTCAGCGGAGATTTCGGATCAATTGAACTCGTCGCCCACCGGATACCGGCTCGCATTCAAACTCTCTTTGATCTTGCGTAAATGCGGCTGGAAATCCACCCCGCGGCGCAAGGTCATGCCGGTGGCGAGCACATCGAGCACGGTCAATTGAATGATCCGCGAAGTCATCGGCATGTAGATGTCGGTGTCTTCCGGCAGCGGAATGTTCAGGCTCAACGTACTGGCCTTGGCCAACGGTGAATTCTCTGCGGTCAAGCCGAGTACCGAAGCACCGTTCTCCCGGGCGATGCGTGCCACTTCCACCAGTTCGCGGGTGCGACCGGTGTAGGAGATGATCACGAACAGCTCGCCGGTATGCGCCACCGAGGCAATCATGCGCTGCATCAGTACATCGGCATGGGCGGTGACGGCCAGGTTGAACCGGAAGAACTTGTGCTGCGCATCCAGCGCCACCGGGGCCGAGGCACCGAGGCCGAAGAAGTGGATTTGCCGGGCCTGGATCAACAGGTCGACGGCGCGGCTGATCAGGTTCGGGTCCAGAGCCTGCAAGGCGCTGTCCAGGGACGCGATGGCGCTGCCGAAAATTTTCTTGGTATACGCTTCTGGATTGTCGTCAGCTTCAACCGCCCGGCTGACATACGCAGCGCCGCTGGCCAGGCTCTGGGCCAACTGCAGCTTCAGCTCGGGGTAGCCACTGACACCGAACGAACGGCAGAAACGATTGACCGTCGGTTCGCTGACCGAAGCGGCCTGGGCGAGGGCGGCAATGCTGAAACGAGTGGCCTGCTGCGGGTTGAGCAGGATCACCTCGGCGACTTTGCGTTCGGCCTTGTTCAGCTCTTCAAGGCGACTCTGGATCTGTTCCAGTAAATTTCGCACGCGGTCCATATGAGTATCCTTGATTCACCTGCGCCGATAAGCGCGCGGCTAATGCAAAAAGGGCCTTTGGTGAGGCCCGTAACGGTGGCCTATCCTACTGATGGCTCCGACCGACCACCACTCGGAATCTGTATTTTGCGGAAATGTTGTGTTTATTACTACATTTTCCCTTGAGTGATGCCTTGAAAAAAGGTATTTGTAGCTTAACTTGATAAAAGAACAAACATCATGCTCTCGATTACGGTTGAACCGTGCACCTTTGCCTTGTTCGGCGCCCTTGGCGATCTGGCCTTGCGCAAGCTGTTTCCCGCTCTGTATCAACTCGACGGCGCCGGCCTCTTGCATGAGGACACGCGGATCATCGCGCTGGCCCGCGAGCCTGGCAGCGAGCAGGAGCACCTGACGTTCATCGCCTCCGAACTGCGCCGCTACGTCGGTGCCAAAGAGCTGGACGAAGCTGTGGTCGAACGCTTCCTCGCGCGCCTGACTTACTTGCACGTCGATTTCCTCAAGTCCGAAGACTATGTCGCCTTGGCCGAAATGGCCGGCAGCTCGCAGCGGGTCATCGCCTACTTTGCGACCCCGGCTGCCGTTTACGGTGCGATCTGCGAGAACCTGGCGAAGGTCGGCCTGGCGGAAAACACCCGCGTAGTGCTGGAAAAACCCATCGGTTCGGACCTGGAATCCTCGCGCAAGGTGAACGACGCCGTTGCCCAGTTCTTTCCGGAAAACCGCACCTACCGTATCGACCACTACCTGGGCAAAGAGACGGTGCAAAACCTGATCGCCCTGCGTTTCGCCAACAGCCTGTTCGAAACCCAGTGGAACCAGAACTACATCTCCCACGTGGAAATCACCGTGGCCGAGAAGGTCGGGATCGAAGGCCGCTGGGGTTACTTCGACAAGGCCGGTCAGCTGCGGGACATGATCCAGAATCACCTGCTGCAATTGCTCTGCCTGATCGCCATGGACCCGCCGGCCGACCTGTCCGCCGACAGTATTCGCGACGAGAAGGTCAAAGTACTCAAGGCGCTGGCGCCGATCAGCCCGGAAGGCCTGACCACCCAAGTGGTGCGCGGCCAGTACATCGCCGGTTATAGCGAAGGCAAAGCGGTGCCGGGCTACCTGGAAGAACCGAATTCCAACACCCAGAGCGACACCGAAACCTTCGTCGCCCTGCGTGCCGACATCCGCAACTGGCGCTGGGCGGGCGTGCCGTTCTACCTGCGCACCGGCAAGCGCATGCCGCAAAAACTGTCGCAGATCGTCATCCACTTCAAGGAACCGTCGCACTACATCTTCGCCCCTGAGCAGCGCCTGCAAATCAGCAACAAGCTGATTATCCGCCTGCAACCGGACGAAGGCATTTCCTTGCGTGTGATGACTAAAGACCAAGGCCTGGACAAAGGCATGCAGCTGCGCAGCGGTCCGTTGCAGCTGAATTTTTCCGACACCTGGAGCAGCGCACGGATTCCCGATGCCTACGAGCGGTTGTTGCTGGAAGTGATGCGCGGCAATCAGAACCTGTTTGTCCGTAAAGATGAAATCGAAGCCGCGTGGAAGTGGTGTGACCAGTTGATCGCCGGATGGAAAAAATCCGGTGATGCGCCCAAGCCGTACGCGGCCGGGTCCTGGGGGCCGATGAGCTCCATTGCACTGATCACGCGGGATGGGAGGTCGTGGTATGGCGATATCTGATTTGAAACTGCCTCAGGGTGTCAGCGCCCATGAGTTCAAGAGCCCGACGCTGCTGGCCGAAGGCCTGGCACTGAAGGTGGCCAAGCAATTGAGCGATGCGATCGACGTCCAGGGCACTGCGACCCTGGTGGTGTCCGGTGGCCGCAGCCCCGTGGCGTTTTTCCAGCATTTGGCCAAGCAGGCGCTGGACTGGTCGAACGTGGTCGTCAGCCTGGCTGACGAACGCTGGGTGCCGGTTGAGCACGCCGATAGCAATGCCGGCCTGATCAAGAAGTATTTGTTGCAAGGCCCGGCGGCCAAGGCGCAGTTTTTGAGCCTGTACAGCGCCGCCGCCAATCTCGATCAAGCCGCCGATCACGCCGACCGTTTGCTCTCCGAGCTGCCGGTGATCGACGTGCTGGTGCTGGGCATGGGCGATGACGGTCACACCGCGTCGTTGTTCCCTAACAGTCCCAACCTTGCCGAAGCCTTGCAGGCCGACGGCATTCGTCGCTGCTATCCAATGCTGGCGCCGACTGTGCCGCATCAGCGCCTGACCATGAGCCGCGCGCTGCTGGCCTCGGCCAAGCACAAGGTTCTATCGATTTCCGGTCAGTCCAAGCTGACCACACTGAATACCGCACTGGCCGGTGACGATGTCGCCGCAATGCCGATTCGCGCTTTTCTGCAACCCACGTTAGAGATTTACTGGTGCCCATGAGCCAAGGAACAGCCGCTATGACAAACCCATCCCCGACCGTTTCCATGGCGGATAAAGTTGCCCTGATCGACAGCCTCTGCGCCAAGGCGCGGATCCTGCCGGTGATCACCATCGCCCGCGAGCAGGACGTTCTGCCGCTGGCCGATGCTCTCGCCGCCGGTGGCCTGACCGCCCTGGAAGTGACCCTGCGTTCGCAGTTCGGCCTCAAGGCCATCCAGATCCTGCGCGAGCAGCGTCCGGAACTGATGACCGGTGCCGGCACCGTGCTCGACCGCAACATGCTGGCCGCCGCCGAAGCGGCGGGCTCGCAGTTCATCGTCACGCCGGGCATCACCCGTGACCTGCTGGAAGCCAGCGTCGCCAGCCCGATTCCTCTGTTGCCAGGCATCAGCAATGCCTCGGGCATCATGGAAGGCTATGGCCTGGGCTATCGCCGCTTCAAGTTGTTCCCGGCGGAAGTCAGTGGCGGCGTCGCAGCCATCAAGGCCCTGGGCGGTCCGTTCGGCGAAGTGAAGTTCTGCCCGACAGGCGGCGTAGGTCCGGCCAATATCAAGAGTTACATGGCGCTGAAAAACGTCATGTGCGTGGGCGGTAGCTGGATGCTTGATCCGGAGTGGATCAAGAACGGCGACTGGGCCCGCATTCAGGAGTGCACCGCCGAGGCATTGGCGCTGCTGGACTGATCGCTTCACCCGACACTTCGTTGTGTGTTCTACGGCTTTACGGTGCGCTTGGTCGGTGCACCGTTTTTTTTGCCTTGAATAAAGTGAGAGGGATTGTGGACCCGTCCCATATCCATGTGGGAGCGAGCCTGCTCGCGATAGCGGACTGTCAGTCACATCAATGCTGGATGTGCCATCGTTATCGCGAGCAGGCTCGCTCCTACAAGGGACATCATGCGATACATAGTTACCGCATCCCGGGAATCGACCAGTGCTAGCCTGCGTTCATCTTATGGAAGAGAGAACGTCATGGACGCCTACACCTCAGCAACACCCGTTTGCCTGCTTTCCCCGGAACAAATCGCCGGGCCGTATTTCCGCAATCCGAAACTGATCCGTCGCAACATCAGCGAAGGCGCCGATGGCATTCCGTTGATCCTGCGTTTGAACATCGTCGATGCCATGACCGGTCAACCGGTCACCGATGCGCTGGTGGACATCTGGCACTGCAACGCACGGGGGGCTTACTCGGGCTGGAGCAAAATCAATCCGGACCTGGAAGTCGACACGGGTGATATCGGCGCGATCCCGCGAACCGACGACGACACGTACTTGCGTGGCGGGCAGTTCACCGACAAATCGGGCAACGTGCGCTTTACCAGCATCTTTCCGGGCTTCTATGCCGGGCGCACGCTGCATATACATGTCGCCGTGCGAATCACCTCGGGCAACAACTATCTCCAAGAGCGGCACGTGGCCTGGGTGGGGCAACTGTACTTTCCCGAAGTGGCCTCGCGTTCGGTGCTCGGCAGCCGCCAATACAGTGGCCGGGCTACGACAGCATTAACCAATGAACAGGATTACTTTTACACCACCATGGGCGGAGAAGACTCGACCCTGAAGGTCCACACGCTGGGTCGAGACTCCAGTGAGGACGGACTGTTCGGGCAGATGACCATCGGTATCGACACCTTTGCGGTGTCGACGCAAATCAGGCCCGAGGACTTCGACAAATACACCGTGTGACGTCAGCTCAGTTCGATCAATGCCGTGGTCAAGCGCTTCATGTCGTCAGCAGTGGTGGTCAGCCCCGGTGTAATACGGATGCACGGGCCACACGCCGCGCCGCTGCGTACCACGGTGAACAGGTTGTATTCGTTGAGCAGTCGCTCGACCATCACGTGTTGATCGGCATGCGCGGTAAAACGCATCGCCGTGATGCCGCAATACAGCCGTGGATCGTCCGGGGTCAGGACTTCGATGCCCGGCACTTCGCGCACGGCTCCGACCCACAGGTTACGCAGGTAGTTGAGACGCGTGCCTTTAGCGGGCGAGCCACCCATGGCCCAATGCTCTTCGAGCACCAGTGGCAGGGTCAGCAGGGCGGGGATGTTCGGTGTGCTGTATGGCGTGCGGGCGCGGATGTCGGTGATCGGGAAATGCATTTCGCCCATGTCCGGGTCGATGTCCGCCAGGCGCTCGGGGGCGATGTAGAGAAAGCCCAGGGTCAGTGGCGCACCGATCCACTTGTGCAGGTTGTAGGCGGCAAAAGAGATGCCCAGTTCATCAAGGTTGAATTCGAACTGGCCGAGAGCATGGGCGCCGTCCAGTATCACGTCGATGCCGTGTTCCTTGGCCGCGGCGGCAATCGCCTGCACCGGCATCACCAGGCCGGTGCGGTGGGTGACGTGGGTCAGCGTCATCAGCTTGAGTCGCGGATAACGTGCGAAGGTCTCGCGATAGGTGGTCAGCAAACTGTCGAAACTGGCGGGATGCGTGTGATCGATCTCGATCACTTCGACATCGCGATGACGTGCCAACCAGCGCATGGCACCCTTTACCGTGTCGTATTCCAGATCGCAGATCAGCACCTGGTCGCCCGATTGCAGGCGGTTGTAGTTGCGGATCAGCGATTGCAAACCGTCCGTCGCGTTGCTCGTGAGGGCGACGCTCTCGGCGGGCACACCGATCAGCCCGGCCAAACGCGCGCGGATCTTCAAGTTGTCGCCTTGTTCGAAGCGCTGGCGCACATACACCGAATTACCGCGATTGATCAGCTCGATGTTGCGCTGATATTCCTCGACCACCGTGCGCGACATGCGCCCGAAGTAACCGTTCTCCAGATTGATCGGACCCGGTTGCTGGTCGTAGCGGTCGGCAAAGGTCCGCCAAAAGGCTTCATCACGGGCGCGGCGAGTGTTATCGGGCATGGGCTTACTCAATCAGGGGCGGGATGAGTGAATCAGTGGCGAGGTGCCGGTTTGCCATGCTTGGCCCGTAGCGGTTCGAGCAGTTCCGACAAGCCGTTGTGATCGATTTCCTGCATCAGGGCCAGCAAGCCACCGAGTTCACCGTGGGGAAAACCTTCCCGTGCGAACCAGTTCAGGTAGGGGCCGGGCAGGTCGGCAATGATCCGTCCCTTGTATTTGCCGAAGGGCATTTCTCGGGTGATCAGCAGTTCGAGCTTTTCAGGGTTCATCACTCAGTCGTCTTGAATCGTTGAGTCTGGAAAATACAGGCATTCTGCATGCAGGCCAATTGACAGATCATGCAAAAAAAACGGATACAGATTTTTTGAATGACATCAAGTATTTGAAAAATATAAGAAAATTAGTCGTCCTCAGTCTGGCATGCGCTCTGCAATAACTAAGTCATCTTTCATCCACCGCAAGGAATTGAAAAATGACCGACATGAATAAAGAAGCGATCTCTGTACTCAACGACCTGATTGAAACCAGCAAGGACGGTCAGGAAGGGTTCAAGACTTGCGCTGAAGACATCAAACACCCTGAACTCAAAACCCTGTTCGTGCAACGTTCCGCTGACTGTGCAGCCGCTGCTTCGGAATTGCAGAGTGCCGTGCGTTCGATGGGTGGCGATCCGGAAACTTCAACCAGTGTCAGTGGTGACTTGCACCGTCGCTGGGTCGATGTGAAGTCGATGTTTACCGGCAAGGACGAAGAGGCGGTGCTCAATGAAGCCGAGCGTGGTGAAGACCATGCGCTGAAGGCGTATCGCGACGCCATGGAGAAAATCAACAAGCACAACCTGGTAGGCATTCGTGACATCGTTGAGCGTCAGTACCACGGCGTGCAACGCAATCACGATCAGGTGAAAGCCCTGCGTAACCAGGCTCGCGCTCGTTCGTAAGCTTCACCGAAAACTTTGGGAGTGAGCCTGCTCGTGATGAAGGCCTGGCATTCAACATTGATGTTGAGTGAACTGGCGCTATCGCGAGCAGGCTCCCACATTGATTTTGGCAGGTCGTTTAACCGATGCTGATTTCCGGCAACTCGGTCAGCGTCACGCTCTGCTGTTTGCGCGGTGCCAGAATTTCCGCCTCACCATCCACCACCAATTCATCGCGCTGGTTGAATACGCGAGTGGCAATGCGCACGCGGAACTTCGGCAGTTTTTCGAGGATTTCCAAGCGCACTGTCAGGGTGTCGCCAATCTTCACCGGCTTCTGAAAACTCATCTGCTGACCGATGTAGATGGTGCCCGGCCCAGGCAACTCGCAGGCAACCGCAGCGCTGATCAGCGCACCGCTGAACATGCCGTGGGCGATGCGTTCCTTGAACATGGTGCTGGCGGCGTATTCGGCATCCAGGTGCACCGGGTTGTGGTCGCCCGACATCGCGGCGAACAACTGAATGTCACGCTCTTCGACCGTCTTGCTGAAGCTGGCGGTCTGGCCGACTTCGAGGGCTTCGTATGGGGTGTTGGTAACCTGGGTCATCTGTCTCAATTCCTGTGACGAATAAAAAATTTCACAAAAAACTATTCGGTTCGGTGTGGCCGGGGATTGCTCAGCGTCTGGTTGATCCAGGCCAGCACATCGGCGGTCACTTCATCGCGGTTGGTTTCGTTGAACAGTTCGTGCCGCGCCTGTGGGTAAATGGTCAGTTGCAGGCTCTGGCTGCCGGCCTCGCGCAAGGCGTGGGCCAGATCTTTCAGACGTTTGCCTTCGCTCACCGGATCACATTCGCCGCCAATCACCAGCAACGGCAGGCCGGGATCGATCTGAGCGAGATTGGACGCTTTGCTGATTTGCTGCAACCCGCCGAGTAAATCGATCCACAGTTGATTGGTGCAGCGATAGCCGCAGAGCGGGTCGTTGGCGTACAGATCGACTTCCGCCGGGTCGCGGCTGAGCCAGTCGAAACGCGTGCGCGCCGGTTTGAACTGTTTGTTGAATGAGCCAAACGACAGCCATTCGATCAGCGCACTGCGCCCCTTAGGCCCCTGGCGCAAACGTTCGAAACGGGCAATTTGCCGTGCCGCTCGATAAAGCGCCACAGGCTGGAAATTCGAACCGCTGAGAATGGCGCCGTGCAGGCTGGCGCTGTGATGCAGCAGATAAGCCTGGGCGATGTAGCTGCCCATGCTGTGGCCGAGCAACACGATCGGCACGCCCGGGTGCTGCTGGCCGATGTGCTGGTTGAGGCACGCCAGGTCGCCCACCACCTTGGCCCAACCGTCGGTGTCGGCGAAATGCCCCCGCGTCCCGTTTTCGGCAGTTTTGCCATGTCCGCGCTGATCCGGCGCATAGACACCGTAACCCTGATCGCAGAGTTTCTCTGCCAGACGCGCGTAGCGGCCGCTGTGTTCCGCCATGCCGTGAGCCAGCAGGATCACGGCCTTGAGAGTGCCTGCGGGCAGCCACTGGTTGACGAAGAGACGGCTGCGGTCACTGGTGGTCAGCCAGAAGGTGTCGTGGATCATGGCGATTCCTTTCCATGCAGGGGCGCGAGTTGGTTGCATTGTATAGCTCATTAAGTGACGGGCATCAGCCCACGCCACGGCAGGAAGATTCACGCGGTCAATGACGCCGTTACCCATATTTGCCTGATTCGCCATAGCTGCTAGTGTCCGTGAAGCTCCGCTTTCTGTTTTTGAAATGACAGATAAGCGGCCCCGGATAGGTTCAGGTAAAGAGGACAAGAACAATGCAACCTGATTTCTGGAATGACAAACGCCCGGCCGGCGTGCCCCTGGACATTGACGTCGCTGAGTACAAATCGGTCATTGAGGTGTTCGAGCGTTCCTGCAAGAAATTTGCTGACCGCCCGGCGTTCAGCAACATGGGTGTCACCCTGACCTACGCCGAACTGGAACGCTACAGCGCAGCGTTCGCCGGTTACCTGCAAGCCCACACCGACCTGGTGCCCGGGGATCGCATCGCGGTACAGATGCCCAACGTCCTGCAATACCCGATTGCCGTGTTCGGCGCTTTGCGCGCCGGGCTGATCGTGGTTAACACCAACCCGCTGTACACCGCGCGGGAGATGCGTCACCAGTTCAAGGATTCCGGCGCCCGGGCACTGGTGTACCTGAACATGTTCGGGCAGAAAGTCCAGGAAGTGCTGGCCGATACCGACATCCAGTACCTGATCGAAGCGAAGATGGGCGACCTGATGCCCGCCGCCAAAGGCTGGCTGGTCAATACAATGGTGAGCAAGGTCAAGAAAATGGTCCCGGCCTATTCCTTGCCCCAGGCCATGTCCTTCAAAAGTGCGCTGAGCATGGGCCGAGGTCTCGGGATCAAGCCGCTGAGCGCCGGCCTCAATGACATCGCCGTGCTGCAATACACCGGCGGCACCACCGGCCTGGCCAAGGGCGCGATGCTGACCCACGGCAACCTGGTGGCGAACATGCAGCAGGCGCGCGCGTGCCTGAGTCAGTTTGCGGCCGACGGTCAACCGCTGCTGCGCGAAGGCAAGGAGGTGATGATCGCGCCGCTGCCGCTGTACCACATCTATGCCTTCACGGCGAATTGCATGTGCATGATGGTGACCGGCAACCACAACGTGCTGATCACCAATCCGCGCGACATCGGCGGCTTCATCAAGGAACTGAAAAACTGGCGCTTCTCGGCGTTGCTGGGGTTGAACACGCTGTTTGTCGCGCTGATGGATCATCCCGACTTCAAGACCCTGGATTTCTCCAGCCTCAAGCTCACCAACTCCGGCGGCACCGCGCTGGTCAAGGCCACCGCCGAACGCTGGGAGCAATTGACCGGTTGCCGCATCACCGAAGGCTACGGCCTGACCGAAACCTCGCCGGTGGCCTGCACCAACCCGTACGGCGACCAGTCGCGCATCGGCACGGTCGGCCTGCCGGTGCCGGGGACCACGCTGAAAGTGATCAACGATGACGGCGTCGAGCAGCCGTTGGGCGAGCGGGGCGAGTTGTGCATCAAGGGCCCGCAGATCATGAAGGGCTACTGGCAGAAACCTGAAGCGACCAACGAAGTGCTGGATGCCGAGGGTTGGTTCAAGTCCGGCGACATCGCGGTGATCGATCCGGACGGTTTTGTGCGTATCGTCGATCGCAAGAAAGACATGATCATCGTCTCGGGTTTCAACGTGTACCCGAACGAAATCGAAGACGTGGTCATGGCCCACCCGAAAGTCGCCAACTGCGCGGTCATCGGCGTACCGGACGAGCGTTCGGGCGAGGCGGTGAAGTTGTTCGTGGTGGCCCGTGAGGCGGGAGTCAGCCTTGAAGAGCTGAAAGCTTACTGCAAGGAAAACTTCACGGCGTACAAAGTGCCCAAGCACATCGTGTTGCGTGAGTCGTTGCCGATGACGCCGGTGGGCAAGATTCTGCGGCGGGAGTTGCGTGATATTGCGTAGCAGGGCATAGCGTTCGAGGCGACATCAAAAGATCGCAGCCTACGGCAGCGCCTACACGGATCGCATTTCCTTGTAGGCGCTGCCGAAGGCTGTGATCTTTTGCTTTGAGCCCCCGGTTTCTGCGGGCTACAAGTATTTATAGGGTATTTGCTCTAAAATGACCGCTTGTCATTCTTGAGTCATAAATGTGACTGTAGAGGCTGCTTTTGGCTCTAGTCGACCCTTGGCAAAGCTGCTACTCTCGGCGCGCTTTGTGACTTCTCGGCCTTCTGTCAGCCAGATTCACCAATGACCAAACACCAATAATAATCGCATCAAATGCGGTGCTGAATTCGCGTTGCTGAGGAGTGGGCTTCCATGAACGAAGACTTTTGGAAGGATAAGTACCCAGCTGGAATTGCTGCAGACATCAATCCAGACGAGTACCCGAATATTCAGGCAGTGTTGAAGCAATCCTGCCAACGCTTCGCCAACAAACCGGCATTCAGCAACCTGGGCAAGACAATCACCTACGGTGAACTGTACGAATTGTCCGGTGCCTTTGCCGCGTATTTGCAACAGCATACCGATTTGCAGCCGGGCGATCGAATCGCCGTGCAATTGCCCAACGTGTTGCAGTACCCGGTTGCCGTCTTCGGTGCCATCCGCGCCGGGCTGATCGTGGTCAACACCAACCCGCTGTACACCGCGCGGGAAATGGAACACCAATTCAACGACTCTGGCGCGAAGGCCCTGGTCTGCCTGGCCAACATGGCACACCTGGCGGAAGCCGTGGTGCCGAAGACCGGCGTCAAGCACGTGATCGTCACCGAAGTCGCCGACCTGCTGCCGCCGCTCAAGCGCCTGCTGATCAACAGCGTCATCAAGTACGTGAAGAAGATGGTGCCGGCGTATCACTTGCCAAAAGCCATCAAGTTCAACGACGTGCTGAGCAAGGGCCATGGCCAGCCAGTGGCTGAAGCCAGCCCGGCCAGCAGCGATGTGGCGGTGTTGCAATACACCGGCGGCACCACCGGCGTGGCCAAGGGCGCGATGCTGACCCACCGCAACCTGGTGGCGAACATGTTGCAGTGCAAGGCGCTGATGGGCTCCAACCTCAATGAAGGTTGCGAAGTGCTGATCACGCCGCTGCCGCTGTACCACATCTATGCCTTTACCTTTCATTGCATGGCGATGATGCTGATCGGCAACCACAACATCCTGATCAGCAACCCGCGCGACCTGCCGGCGATGGTCAAGGAACTGTCGAAGTGGAAGTTCAGCGGCTTCGTTGGTCTGAACACCCTGTTTGTGGCGCTGTGCAACAACGAAGGCTTCCGCAAGCTGGATTTCTCGGCACTGAAAGTCACCCTGTCCGGCGGTATGGCCCTGCAACTGGCCGCGGCCGAACGCTGGAAAGCGGTCACCGGTTGCGCCATCTGCGAAGGTTACGGCATGACCGAAACCAGCCCGGTGGCCACGGTCAACCCGATCCAGCACATCCAGATCGGCACCATCGGCATTCCAGTGCCGTCGACCCTGTGTAAAGTCATCAACGATGCCGGTGTCGAGCAGCCGATGGGCGAAATCGGTGAACTGTGTGTGAAAGGCCCGCAAGTGATGAAGGGCTACTGGCAGCGTCAGGACGCCACCGACGAAATGCTCGACAGCGAAGGCTGGTTGAAGACCGGCGACATCGCACTGATTCAGCCGGATGGCTACATGCGTATTGTCGATCGCAAGAAAGACATGATCCTGGTGTCCGGTTTCAACGTGTACCCGAACGAGTTGGAAGACGTGCTGGCGACCCTGCCAGGCGTGCTGCAATGCGCGGCCATCGGTGTGCCGGACGAGAAGTCGGGCGAGGCGATCAAGATTTTCATCGTCGCCAAACCGGGCGTGACCCTGACCAAGGAAACGGTGATGGAGCACATGCGCGCCAACGTCACCGGCTACAAGGTCCCGCGCTCCGTGGAGTTCCGCGATGCACTGCCGACCACCAACGTCGGCAAGATCCTGCGCCGTGAACTGCGTGATGAAGAGCTGAAGAAGATCAACGCGAAGAAAGCCACCGCGTAAAACAAGAAGCCCCGCAGATGCGGGGCTTTTTGTTGGGTGATGCTTTGATTGAACGGCTTTTGTGGCGAGGGAGCTTGCTCCCGCTGGGCAGCGAAGCGGCCCCCAAACCTGCAACCGCGTTTCGTCAGGTACACGCCATTCGCTGGGCCTACGACTGCTGCGCAGCCGAACGGGAGCAAGCTCCCTCGCCACAGTGGAGCGGGGTTTACTGGCGGAACGGGGCGAAGTTGACGTTGGTGCCCGCCGGACGCATGTCCTGCAAATACGAATCCTTGTCGGCACTCAGTTCCAGGCTCAGGGCCGCTTTACGCTTGCCCTGGTTGCGAACCACCAGGCCTTCGAGCTTCTCGCGCAGGAACACCGTTGGCACTTTCAGGTGCAACAGTTCGTCGGTATCCGGGGTGTGCATCAGCAGGTGAATCCACTCGTACTGACCAACGGCCAGGCGCGCCACCGGAATATCGAACCACCAGATATTGCGGTTGCGGTTCAGTTCGGTGAAGTGGCAGTTGTTGACGCCAAGCACAGCACCACCAAGTTCCTGGTTTCTGCGGGCAATGGCCTGCTTTTTATCGAGTTTCATAACATTCCTGCGGGGATTGGATCTTCAGCGCCATGGCGCCAATACGTGGCGCATTCTCAAGGGTAGCCGGGCAAACATAAAGCTCAACCTGCACCGAACGATGAAATGTCCTGGCGAAAATAAATGAAACTCCGCGCAAACGCCCTCGGTCAACCTTGTGTAACGACTTTTCCTCACATTGAAATGTACGCAGGAGAATCACCATGGGCAGCACCAGCGATAAAGTCAAAGGCATGGCCAACGAAGCCGCCGGCAACGTCAAGCAAGGCGTCGGCAAGGCCACCGGTAATGACAAGATGCGCGCCGAAGGCGTGATGCAGGAAAAGAAAGGCGAAGCGCAACAAGCGGTCGGCAAAGCCAAGGATGCCCTCAAAAAAGGCATCGACAAGGCTTGAAATGGGCTTTGATGAAAACCAGAAGCGGCCATCCCCGGATGGCCGTTTTTGTGTCAGCCTGAACTTGAGCGATGAAATTGTTTCAAAGTCGCCAGGTAGGCTACTTTGATGAAAGAAAACGGCCCCTGAGTCGCCACGACTTCAACCCCATCCTGTTAGCGGCGAATGGAGACGCGAATGATTTTCCCGGACATGAGAGGCCTGCCCCTGCACCGTGTGATGGTGCGCACGGTCACCGAGTTCGTCGACGACGAGATGTCGACCTATGCCTCGGCGCTGGCCTATCAAATGCTGTTTTCGCTGTTTCCCTTCATCCTGTTCCTGATTGCCCTGATCGGTTTCCTGCACCTGCCCGACTTTTTCTCGTGGTTGCGCCTGCAATCGGAGCTGGTGCTGCCGCCCCAGGCCCTGGAACAGGTGAACCCGGTGATCGACCAACTCCAGCAGTCCAAGGGCGGATTGCTCTCGGTGGGTATCGTGATTGCCCTGTGGACGGCGTCCGCCGGTGTGCGGTTGATGATGAGCGCGATGAACGCCGCTTACGATGTGGTTGAAGGCCGTCCGGCGTGGAAGCGTTTTCCGCTGTCAATTATCTACACCGTCGGCATCGCCGGCATGCTGTTGATCGCCGCGGCGCTGATGGTGCTCGGGCCGCAGGTAATGAGCTGGATCGCCGCGCAAGTCGGCCTCGAATTCTTCATCGTCACGCTCTGGACCATCGCACGCTGGCCGGTGATCGTGATTTTGCTGATGGTCGCAGTGGCGCTGATCTACTACGTCATGCCCGACGTCAAACAAGAGTTTCGCTTCATCACCCCGGGCTCGGTGCTGGCGGTGGTGGTGTGGATCATCGCGTCGCTGGGTTTTGGTTTGTACGTCAAGGAGTTCGCCAACTACAACGCCATGTATGGCAGTATCGGCGCGATCATCGTGTTGCTGTTGTACTTCTACATTTCTGCCGCCGTGCTGTTACTGGGCGCGGAGATGAATGCGGTGATCGAGCACATGTCGCGAGAGGGCAAAGACCCGGGCGAAAAAGTTGCCGGCGAGCAGGGTCCCGTCCATGAGGAAAAACACC
Source organism: Pseudomonas sp. NFX224 (assembly GCF_048565165.1). Classification (NCBI taxonomy): domain Bacteria; kingdom Pseudomonadati; phylum Pseudomonadota; class Gammaproteobacteria; order Pseudomonadales; family Pseudomonadaceae; genus Pseudomonas; species Pseudomonas sp. NFX224. The sequence goes on from NZ_CP183416.1 coordinate 4,390,112, forward strand.
ACGTGTCTGGACTGGGCCGTGATCATTCGCACCCCAAACCAACCATTGACGAAACCTGACCATGATTCGTGAAATCCTGAAAATGGGCGATGAACGCCTGCTGCGCATCGCCCCGCCAGTGCCCGCCGAAATGTTCGACAGCCCGGAGTTGTGGCAGCTGATCGACGACATGTTCCAGACCATGGAAAGCGTCGGCGGTGTCGGCCTGGCCGCACCGCAGATCGGCGTGGATTTGCAACTGGTGATCTTCGGTTTCGAGCACAGCGAGCGTTACCCGGACGCCGAAGCGGTGCCGCAGACGATCCTGATCAACCCGTTGATCACACCGCTGAGCCCGACGCTGGAAGAAGGTTTCGAAGGCTGCCTGTCGGTGCCCGGTCTGCGTGGTGCGGTGGAGCGTTATCAACACATTCGCTATGAAGGTTTTGATCCCAAGGGCGAGCCGATCGTGCGCGTCGCCTCGGGGTTCCATGCGCGGGTGGTGCAGCATGAATGCGATCACCTGATCGGCCGTTTATACCCGTCGCGCATAAGCGATTTCAGCAAGTTCGGCTTTACCGAAGTGATGTTCCCGGACCTTGATCCCAACGCCGACGATTGAATCCACCACAAGCCACGGTGGGAGCAAGTTCGCTCCCACCGTTGTTCAGGGCTCCAGCCCCATCGCAATCATTGGCTTGCTTCGCGCATAACGACTCAAACGCTCAACCATCGCGTAAGGCATGGGCGGATCAAACGTAAAACCGCGCCGCTCATAAAAATCCCGCAAGTCCGGATGGCAGAACAGCCACACCGGCAGTTCGCAATCCTTCACCGCCGCCGTGATCAACGCGGCGGCAATCCCTTGATCGCGACAGGACGGATCGACAAACAGTCCGGTCAGCCAATGCCCGCCGGAGACCGGACGCAAACACAACGCGCCGACGATTTCATTGCGCCGGGCAACCCACAATTGCGCATCGCGAACCGCTTTCATTGACGATTGATGCGCGCGGTAAAACTTGTTCATCAATGGCCAAAGTGGCTCATCGAGTCGGGTGAATTGCGTGTCGGGCATGGTCTCGGACTGTCGGTGCACGAAACGGGCGATTATAAAAGAACGCGTGCTCAAGGATAGGTGTATACCTGATCTCACATCCCCTATGAGTGGAGTGCGCATCATGTCCAAAGGTATGGATTCAAAGAAAGCCGACAAGAAAAAACCGGCCAAAACCGCCATTGAAAAGCGCGCCGACAAGAAAGCCAAGAAGCTGAATGTGTTCGGCCATTGAGTCACCCGGACCCTGTAGGAACTGCCGAAAGCTGCGATCCTTTGATGTTGTGAAATATCAAGATCAAAGGATCGCAGCTTTTGGCAACGCCTGCAGATTGAGATATTCAAGCCATCAAATAATCTGCAAGAAATCCCGGCGCCGTTGCACAGAAGGGGAATGGTCCCCGATCCGAGCAACGCCATGCCCCATTACTTCGATAGTGCCCATCAAGAAGAAATCGAAACCCTGCGCCAACGCCTGACCGCCCGCACCGAGTGGCCGACCTGGCTGTTGTTGATCGGCATGCCGGCGCTGTCGATTGCGATGATTCGCTCCTACTATGAACACCGACCGCACGCGGCAGCAGAGCAACGAAGCGTGCTCAACGAAGCGGCGTGGCCGTGGCGCGGGCTGTTCCTCAACCTCAATTTTCATCTGGTGCATCACGACTTACCGGGCCTGCCCTGGTACGACTTACCCCGTGCTTATCGCGCACGCCGCGAGCAATGGCTGGCGCGCAGCGGCGGATTTCTGGTGCGAGGGTATGGCCAGTTGTGGCGTGAGCATGGGCGGCATCCGTTTCAGTGATTTTCATGATCCACACCCAACCCTGTAGGAGTGAGCCTGCTCGCGATTGATCCAAAGCCCTTCGCCAATACCGTGGCCATAGCGGCTCCCTCCAAGCTGAACCGATTTTGTCCTCGATACTGGCCGACTAGTGGCCTTGCAAGCCCAACGTGTCTGTCTATGCTCACGTGTAACTATCTATGTCGACCGCAATGTCACGGTTAGTCCCAGAGTGCGCAATCCAAGGCACCGACACACTTGAATGGAGCTGTCCTGAAAGGGAGTTTTGCTTATGAGCACGTTAGGGTTGGCCCGCCACCGGGCTATCAAGAGAAGGATGTCTTGATGAGAGTGTCGCAATAGGGACCCCTCCGATCGAACATCATCAATCACCTGACTGGTCCTTCCTTTTTGGAGGGGCGCGTGTGCCTGTTCTGCTGAACGTAGTGGTGGATTTGAAAGACCAGCAACTTTCATAAATCAAAACAACGCGCTTAGGGTGATACGACCATGTTTAACCTTCATCACAAGGCTGACCTGCTTGAGATCGAACGCTTTAGCTGCGCGCTGACCGAGGCTAATGCCAAGTTGGCGGCGGTCAGCCGTTCGATGGCGATGATCGAGTTCACGCCGGATGGCATCGTGCTCGATGCCAACGAAAATTTTTGCGTCGTCATGGGGTACGGCGTCGACGAGGTCCGCGGCAAACATCATCGGATATTCTGCGAAGAGGTGTTTTATCGCAGCGAGCAATACGCCAAATTGTGGCGTGACCTGGCCCGTGGCGAACCGGTCAGCGGCACTTTTTCGCGTTTGAACAAGAGTGGCAAGGAAATCTGGCTTGAGGCCAGTTACATGCCGGTATTCGGCCCCGACCGGCAGGTGCGCAGTGTGATTAAGGTCGCCACCGACATCACGGCAAGGGTCAACAAGGAACACGAAAACGAAAGCATGCTCGCGGCCATTGGCCGCTCCATGGCCGTGATCGAGTTCAGCCCGGATGGCCGGGTAATTACCGCCAACGAAAATTTCCTGAAGACCATGCAGTATTCGCTCAACGAAGTCGTCGGCCAGCATCACAGTATGTTTTGTCACCGCGCTGAAGCCGAGTCCCAGGCCTACCGGAATTTCTGGGCCTCGCTCAATCGTGGCGAATATCACTCGCACCGTTTCGAGCGCAAGAACAAGCAGGGTCAGACAGTCTTCCTCGAAGCCTCCTACAACCCGTTGTTCGACGCCAAGGGCCGACTGTATAAAGTGGTGAAATTCGCCAGTGATATCACCCAGCAGATGACCACTCTGCAAACGGCCGCTGAATCGGCCCACAGCACCTCGGTGCAAAACGACGTCTGTGCACGCAAGGGGTCGGAGGTGGTGCAGCAGACGGTGCAGATCATCCAGGACATTTCCAAAGACCTGAACGAAGCGGCGCTGAGCATTGATGCCGTAAGCAAGCAGTCCGACATCATCGGCACCATCGTTCAGACCATCCGCGGCATTGCCGATCAGACCAACCTGCTGGCGCTCAACGCCGCGATCGAAGCCGCCCGCGCCGGTGAGCATGGACGAGGTTTCGCGGTCGTTGCTGACGAAGTGCGCAGCTTGGCCGCGCGGACCAGCCAGGCGACGCTGGAGATCGTCGACGTGGTGCGCAAGAACCATGATTTGTCATTGAGTGCGGTGTCGAGCATGCAGTCGAGCTTGAGCCGGACGGGGCTTGGGGTAGAACTGGCGAACGAGGCGGGGGAGGTGATCCTGGAGATTCAGCAAGGCTCGCGGCATGTGGTGGATGCGATCAGCCAGTTCAACTCGACGTTGCAGTTGAATTAAAACGCAGGAGCTGCCGCAGCCTGCGGCAGCTCCTGCGCGTCCACCTGTTAAAGCGCAGCGAGGAACTGGTCGACCGCCGGTAGTGTGTTCTGGTCGCCACTTTCCTGCTCTTTTTCAGCCTTGGCGATTTCGGCCTTGTCCTGCATACGCTGAGCGATTTCTTCGCCGATCGCTTTCTGCTTCTCTGGCGGCATTTGGTCGATCTCTTCCTGGGTCAGGCCCATTTCATCCAGGATCGCATCGCGCATGCGTTCTTCCGGCGTTTTACTCATGTAGTCCTTGAACTGGTCCGTGGCTGAGCCTTTGTTCCCGACCGAGTCCTTGACGCCCTCAGGCAGTGGCGCATAGACCGCTTGCAGGTTCACGCGGGTTTTGGCGAACGCCTCATCGACATTGTCGCTGACCTTGGCGGCCTCGCTGACCTGTTGCGTGGCCGATTGGGTTGCCGATTCCTGGACCTGCGTCGTGGCTTGCGTGGTTTGCGCCTGCACGTTGTTTTGCAGGGCCTGGGCCATGACGCTTTGAAGACCGGCGGCGGCTTCGGCGGTCGGATCTTCACCTGGGCGTTTGGGGAGAGGGGTTAAAAGGTTTGGTTTTGCACTGACCAACATGATGAGTGACCTTGCAGGTTTTTGTGGTGCAGTACCTTGAGCAAAGAGTATGCCTAAAGAAAAAACATTAAATAAATCAGTTGGTTGATGATTCTATTGGGAGGGGTTAGCCAGATTCGCGGTCAAGCTTTGCCGCTGGACGGCAAACGTTTGCTGCATGGCTCGACGGCTCAGGGCAGGCCATTGCAGCAATGCTTCAGGAAGCCGGGATGCTGCGCCAGACGTTTGAAATACTCGTCGATGGCAGGGAAGTCCGGGCGCTCGATTGGTGTCATCAACCAGCGATTGACCGACAGACCGATCACAATGTCAGCCAGGGTAAATCTGGCCCCGGCAACATAGGCCTTGGTGGTCGCCAGTTGATGTTCGAGGATGGCCATTTTCTGATTCCAGCCCCGCACGCCGACGTCGATGCGATGCGCGTCCTGATACTCCGGATCCTTGCGCACCAATGCCATGAACGCGTAGCTCCACGAGGCATTCAGATCGGTGGCCTGCCAGTCCATCCATTGTTCCACCCGGGCGCGCGCCGCCGGATCGCCGGGCAGCAACTCGTGGTGGTGTTGATGTTTGCCGGCCAGATAGCGGCAGATGGTATTGGACTCCCACAACACCCCGGCTTCATCAATGATTACCGGCACCTGGGCGTTGGGATTGAACCTGAGGAACTCGGGGCTGTGGGTCGAGGCAAAACCGCTGCCCCAATCCTCGCGCTCAAAGGACAGGCCCAGCTCCTCGCACGCCCACAGGACTTTGCGGACGTTGATCGACGAGGCTTTACCGAGAATTTTCAGTGTGTGTTCCATTGAGCGACTCCACCGGGAATGGCGTATAGGCAATTGTAGGTGCTAACGAAGGTAACCCCACACAAAGCCTGTGCGACGTGGACTATGTACTCTCGCGCACCTTCAACTCAAACCCCATGTCCTGCACCGGTTTGGCCACGGTGTTGCCGGCCATCAGCGTCAGCATCTGCTCCGCCGCCCGGCGACCAATGGCTTCACGTGGGGTGCTGATGCTGCTCAGGCGCGGCACCATGTGGGCTGAGGCCGGCAGGTCGTTGAAACCAAGGATCGCCACCTGCTCGGGGATTTTGATCCCATGGCGCATCGCTTCCAGCAACGCGCCCTGGGCCAGGTCGTCGTTGCCGAAGAAGATTGCATCCACGTCGGTATGGCTGGCGATCATCTGCAAGAACAATTCACCGCCCAGGCCGACGGAAGACGGGCGAGGGGTCAGCACTTCCAGAGCCGGGTCATACAGTCCGGCCTTCTGCAGCGCGCGGCGGAAGCCTTCGCCACGCAGCAACGTGCGTTGATCCAGTTGTGCGCCGATGTAGGCCAGACGTTTGCGACCTCGGGACAGCAAATGTTCGGCGGCGGTTTCGCCAGCGGCCAATTGCGAGAACCCGACGCAATTGAGCCCGGCGGCGCTGTCCAGTTCCATCATGTACACGCACGGAATGTTGCTGGCCTCGATCATCCGCCGCGAGCTTTCGGTGCGGTCGAAACCGGTGAGCAGCAAGCCGCGCGGCTGATAGGCCATGTAATTGCGCAGCAGGTTTTCTTCTTCGTCACGCGAATAGTGGAAGTTGCCGATCAGCACTTCGAAGCCCTTGGGGCGAAGAACCTGATGAATGGCTTCCAGGGTATCGATGAACAAAAGGTTGGACAGCGACGGCACCAACACCACCACCGAATGGCTCTGGGCCGAGGCCAAGGCGCGGGCAGCAGGGTTGACCACGTAGTTGAGCTCAAGCGCCGCTTTCTGCACCTTTTCCACCAGTTCGGTGGCCACGGTGCTGACGCCGCGCAGGGCGCGAGAGGCGGTAATCGGGCTGACACCGGCCAGGCGGGCAACTTCGTTCAGGGTAGGGCGGCCAGTGGTGCGGGTATTTTTATCGTTCTTAGTGGGATTCATCGACGGCTTGCCAAACAAAATTCAAGGCACTAAGGTAGCGCTGTCTCGATGCAGCTGCAAATGCGTGAGCGGGGGTTCGCCTGATCCTCGCTTTTTGGCGTTGGGAACGAACATGCTGCAACCCATAAAATGACAAGAAAGGCGTCGGCAACTTCTGCTTTTGGTCTAGTGTCATAACTGGCAAAGGTAGCGCTGTCTGCGCGCTGAGGTGTTACATGAATCATCCCATCACCGCCCTGGTCATCATGGGCGTTGCCGGTTGCGGCAAGACGTGCGTCAGCGAAGCTCTGTGCCAACTGAGCGGCGCCACTGCCATTGAAGGCGACTCTTTTCACCCTGCCGCCAATATCGAAAAGATGAGCGCGGGTATCCCCCTGAACGATGAAGACCGTGCCGGCTGGCTCGACAGCCTGTGCGATGAACTGCGCCGTATCGACGCCACGGGCCAGCGCCCGGTGCTGACATGCTCGGCGCTCAAGCACATTTATCGCGAACGCTTGCGCAGTGCCTTGCCGGGCCTGGGTTTCGTGTTCCTGAAACTGACCCCCGAAGTCGCCGCCGACCGCGTTTCGCACCGGCCGGGCCACTTCATGCCGTCGACCTTGATCGACAGTCAGTTCGCCACCCTCGAATCCCCCGTCGGCGAGCCGTTGACCCTGGCCCTTGATGCTTCGATCCACAGCGTCGATGAACTGGCCGTTCAAGCGCACCACTGGTGGCTTGAGCACGGCCTGAATCGCGCCGGTTAATTTTGCTTGCAGAGATAGCGCTGTCCTTATGGCTTTCGAATTACCCGCTTTAATAACAACAACAACCAGGAGACACCCCTAATGTTTGGCATGTCCCACGAAACGTTCCTGCTGCTTGATGCAGTGGTCACGGTGATCGGGCTTATTGTCCTGATCACCAAATTCAAGTTGCACCCCTTTCTTGCCCTGATCATCGCCGCCGCCTTCCTCGGGCTGACGTCCGGCATGCCGATCGGCACCATCATCAAGGCGTTCCAGGACGGCTTCGGTGGCGTGCTCGGTTTCGTCGGCATCATCCTGGCGTTGGGCACCATGCTCGGCAAAATGATGGCCGAGTCGGGCGGTGCGGATCAGATTGCGCAGACGTTGATCCGCGCTTTCGGCAAGGACAAGGTGCAGTGGGCGATGATGTTCGCCGCGTTCCTGGTCGGCATTCCGCTGTTCTTCGAAATCGGTTTCGTGCTGCTGATTCCGTTGGTGTTCATCGTTGCCCGCCGCACTGGCGTGTCGATCATCAAGATCGGTATCCCGCTGCTGGCCGGCCTGTCCGCAGTCCACGGCCTGGTGCCGCCGCACCCGGGACCGCTGCTGGCCATCGGCGTGTTCGGTGCCGACATCGGCAAAACCATTCTTTATGGTCTGATCGTGGCGCTGCCAACGGCGATCATTGCGGGTCCGATCTTCGGTACATTCATCGCCAAGCACATCCCGGGTCATCCGAACCAGGAGCTGGTGGATCAACTGGCCCGCGAATCGGATTCGGCCGATCTGCCGAGCTTCGGCATCACTTTGGTGACCGTGCTGCTGCCGGTATTCCTGATGCTGCTCAAGACTTTTGCCGACGTGGTGCTGCCGGATGGCAACATCTTCCGCGCCTTCATGGACCTGATCGGTCACCCGATTTCGGCGTTGCTGCTGGCGTTGCTGCTGTCGCTGTACACCTTTGGCTACAAGCAGGGCATCGGTTCCAGCCAAATGATGAAATGGCTGGACGCGAGCCTCGCGCCGACTGCCGCGATCATCCTGATCATCGGTGCCGGTGGTGGCTTCAAGCAGATGCTGGTGACCAGCGGCGTGGGTGACGTGATCGGCCACATGGCGGTGAACGCACAGATCTCGCCGATCCTGCTGGCCTGGCTGGTGGCGGCGGTGATTCGTATCGCCACCGGTTCGGCGACCGTGGCAACCATCACGGGCGCCGGCATCGTGGTGCCGGTGGTGGGGATGATTCCGGGTGTGAACCGTGAGCTGCTGGTACTGGCGACCGGTGCCGGTTCGTTGATCCTGTCTCACGTGAACGACGCCGGTTTCTGGCTGGTGAAGCAGTACTTCAACATGACCGTGGCTGAAACCTTCAAGACCTGGACCGCGATGGAAACCATCCTGTCGGTGGTGGGTTTGGGCTTTATTATGTTGTTGTCGCTGTTCGTTTAAGCGATCCGCCAGACACAAAAAAACCGCAGCGATGCGGTTTTTTTTGTGGGTGAGAATCTGTGGGAGTGCATATCTTGTGGCGAGGGAGCTTGCTCCCGCTCGACTGCGAAGCAGTCGTAAACCCGGTAAACGCGTACGACCTGAAGAACTGCGGTGTGCGATTTGGGCCGCTTCGCAGCCCAGCGGGAGCAAGCTCCCTCGCCACAGTAGTGTGATTCCTACAGTTTCTTGTATCAGGCATTGGATTTGGTGACGAGTCCATCCGCCCGAAACATCCCGCGAATCCCGCGCACGGCCTGACGAATCCGGTCCTGGTTTTCTATCAGCGCGAAACGCACGTGATCGTCCCCGTACTCGCCAAAACCGACACCCGGCGAGACGCAAACCTTGGCCTCCGCCAGCAGCTTCTTGGCGAATTCCAGTGAACCCAGGTGTGCATAGGCGTCAGGAATCTTGGCCCAGACGTACATCGACGCTTTCGGGTTTTCCACCATCCAGCCCAGTTCATGCAGGCCTTTGACCAGCACGTTGCGCCGTTGCCGGTACTGCTCGGCGATGTCGCGCACGCATTGCTGATCGCCTTCCAGTGCTGCAATCGCCGCGACTTGCAGCGGGGTAAAGGTGCCGTAGTCGTGGTAACTCTTGATCCGCGCCAGGGCGTTGACCAGTTCCGGGTTGCCGACCATGAAGCCAATGCGCCAGCCGGCCATGTTGTAGCTCTTGGACAGGGTGAAGAACTCCACCGCAATGTCCTTGGCCCCGGGCACCTGCATGATCGACGGGGCTTTCCAGCCGTCGTAGACGATGTCGGCATAAGCCAGGTCATGCACCACCAGCACGTCGTACTGCTTGGCGAGGGCGATCACGCGCTCGAAGAAATCCAGCTCCACGCACTGCGCGGTGGGGTTGGACGGGAAGCCGAGGATCATCATTTTCGGTTTCGGGATCGAACCGCGAATGGCCCGTTCCAGTTCGGCGAAGAAATCCACACCCGGCACCAGCGGTACCGACCGCACTTGGGCGCCGGCAATCACGGCACCGTAGATGTGAATCGGGTAGCTCGGGTTCGGCACCAGCACCGTGTCGCCCTGGTCGAGGGTCGCCAGCATCAAGTGCGCCAGGCCTTCCTTGGAACCGATGGTGACAATGGCTTCGCTCTCCGGGTCGATATCGACCTCGTAGCGTTCCTTGTACCAGTTGGAAATCGCCCGGCGCAGGCGCGGAATGCCTTTGGACGTCGAATAACCGTGGGTGTCTTCGCGTTGAGCAACTTGTACGAGTTTTTCGACGATGTGCGGCGGCGTGGCGCCGTCGGGGTTGCCCATGCTCAAGTCGATGATGTCTTCGCCACGACGACGGGCGGCCATCTTCAGCTCGGCAGTGATGTTGAAAACGTAAGGGGGGAGTCGATCTATGCGCGCAAAGCGGCGCGGCGAACCTTGTTCGGCCATTGTTGCCTCGGATAACGTAAGCGCCCGGAACCGTCCGAGCGACGCTGGTCACTGCGGTGACCTGTGGCGGAATGTACGGTCAGCTGTGGCAGACTGTCCAGCCTCAATGTAAACAAATTTGTCCGAAGGAAAGGGTTCGATGGAATTTACCAGTGGCTTTTTGCTGAGCCTTTCGCTGTGCCTGGATATCGGCGTGGCCAACATTGCGATGATCACCCTGGCGATGCAGCGCGGCTATTTTCAAGGCTTTGCGCTGGGCTTGGGCACCTGCGTCGGCGACCTGGTCTACGCCGTGCTGGCGCTGGCGGGTATGACCGTTTTGCTGCAATACGAAACCGTGCGCTGGGTGCTGTGGATCGGCGGCTCGGCGCTGCTGGTGTATTTCGCGGCGAAGATGATTTATTCGGCGATCCACCACGAAGCATTGCTGGCCGAGACTGCCGAGGTTGGCCACAACTCCCATCGCAAGGAATTCTTCCGTGGGATTTTTCTCGCCATGTCCTCGCCCAGCGCGATTCTCTGGTTCGCCGCCGTGGGCGGCACGCTGATCGCTCGTTCCGGTGGCGGCGGCGCGCTGAGTTCGGCGCTGTTCCTCGGTGGTTTCCTCTGTGCCGGGCTGTTGTGGTCCGCAGGCCTGTGCTTCGCCGCGAGCCACGGCGGCAAATTGCTGGGCGATAAGCTACTGCGCTATTCCTACATGGCATCGGCGGCGATCTTCTGCTATTTCGCGGTCTACGTGATCCTATCGGGTTACAACGAGTTTGTCGGCGCCGGTGCCGTCGAGCAGTTGCACGCCCTATAAGTGGGCGAATCGGGTTTGGCTTCTATACTCCCAGCCGAACCCACTTTTAAGCTCCAGGAGTCGAGTCATGGATGAGCAAACACGCGTCGAAGTGTCCGAGCCACGCATTGAGCACGGGCACTTCCTGCTGATTGCAGGGCTTGGCGGAAAATTTACCCAGCAAACCGTAAAAGGCATTCCCGAACTCTGGGAAAAATTCATTCCCCACATCGGCAACGTCCCGGGGCAAAAAGACGAAGTGACCTACGGCGTCTGCTGCAATTTCGACGGCCAGGGCGGCTTCGATTACATCGCCGGGGTCGAGATCAGCAAGCTCGACGATTTGCCGGACACGTACCGCTGGGTAGAAGTTCAGCCCCAGCAATACGTGGTGTTTGAACACAAAGGGCCGCTGGAATCGCTGCCGCAGACTTTCCAGTACATCCATGGCACGTGGCTGCCGAAGTCCGGCCATCAAACGGTGGACGCCCCGGAATTCGAACGCTACAGCGAAGACTTCAACCCGAAGCTCAACACCGGCAAGCTGGAAATCTGGCTACCGATCAAGGCGTGACACCGGCGTCGAGAGGCGGATCAACCGATTCGTCTCTCGATGTCGTGCCAAGGCTGATTTATCATCCCCAGCCTTTCCCCCGCTGATTCCGAGCCGCCATGAACACCGTCATCCGCAATGTCACGCCTGCTGACCTGGATCGCTGCTACGCCATCGAAACCGTTGCCTACGAAGGTGACGAAGCCGCGACCCGCGACAAAATCGCCACCCGCATCGCCACTTGGCCCGAGGGTTTCATCGTTGCCGAAGTGGACAGCGTCGTAGCCGGTTTCATCAACTCCGGTGCGGCGTTTCAGGTGGAAATGTCAGACGAAGCGTTCAAGGAACTGATCGGCCACGACCCGGACGGGCCGCACGTGGTGATCATGTCGGTGGTGGTGCATCCGGACTATCAGGGGCAGGGCCTGGCGAAGCGTTTGATGGGCGAGTTCATCGAGCGCATGCGCACGATGGGCAAAGTCACTATCAACCTGATGTGCAAAGAACAGCACATTCCGCTCTACGCCGGGTTCGGTTTTGCCTACATCAAGCCGTCGGCATCCGACCATGGCGGCATGGCGTGGCATGAGATGGTGCTCACCCTGTAAAAGATACTCCCTGTAGAAGCTGCCGCAGCATGCGGCAGCTTCTACAGGGTTTGGACGTTGTGTCAGGATCAGAACCTCAACCCCATCCGCCGCTCATACCCAATCCGCCCCCTGTACGCCTCGCCGCTGTCGACAAAACCATACTTGGCATACAGACCAATCGCCGATTCGTTATCCGCATCCACCGACAACTCCAGCCCTTTGATCTCCGGCCACGCCAAGCGCGCAGCCTCGGGCAGCGCTTGCAGGCAAGCCTTGCCATAACCTTTGCCCTGAGAGCGTTGATCGACTTGCAGCGCATGCAGCGTCGCGCTGTGTTCATCGGCCCAGGCCGGTAATACGGGCGGGCGTTTGAGCAGCAGGAAGGCCACGGGGATGTCCTCGACCAACAGGGCAAATCCTTTGACCCCGGGGCCTGGCTTGGACAACAAGCTGTGCAGTGCACCGTGAATGTCGCCAGAGAACTTGATCTGGTCCGGGTGTACTTCGATGGCCTCGACCTGCTGGCGCTGCAGCGCATCCAGGCTTTCGTAAGGCACGAGTCGGGCTGTCACGGGAGTGTCCTTTTTCCATCATGAATAGAGCCACCGATTCTAGCGATTCTCGTCGTTTGGATTATTTTTATTTCACCTGTCGATTCGTCGGATCGCCAGACGACTAAGGGTGTCTTCCAATAAAAACCACGGAGAACCACCATGAACTCGCACACCCAGATCCAGAACCTGATCGAAAACTATCGCCAGGCCGTCATGACCAAGGACATTGAGAAAGTCATGGCGTTGTATGCCGATGACATCGTCTCCTTCGACGCGGTCAAGGCTTTGCAATTCAAAGGCAAGCCTGCCTACCGCGCGCATTGGCAGGAATGCATGCAGATGTGCCCCGGCCCGCACATTTTCGAATTCAACGAAATCACTATCGAACCGTCCCAGGAAATCGCTTTCGCGCATTGGCTGGCCCATTGCGGCGGCACCAACGAGAAGGGTGAAACCCAGGCCTGCTGGATGCGTGTCTCGCAGTGCTATCGGCAGGAAGCGGGGTTGTGGCAAATCGTCCATGAACACTGGTCGGCACCGTTCGACATGCAGACCGGCGCGACGCTGTTCGATCTCAAACCCTGAGATTTTTTAGCGAACGCAGCGCCAAAGTGCCGATTCGCGGCCATAGTTGATCCGTTCGAGAAGGAGAGCGTGATGAAGTACTTATGCCTGGTCTACAGCGATGAGCAGCTGCTGCATTCGCTGCCGGAGAGCCCGCACGATTCCGAGTGCATGGCGTATGCCGAGTCGATCCAGGGCAGTGGCCGCATGGTCGCCGCCGAGGCGCTGGAGTCGGTGCAGACGGCCACCACCGTGCGCATGCGCAACGGCAAAATGTCGATCACCGACGGTCCGTTCGCCGAGACCAAGGAGCAGTTGGCCGGGTTTTACCTGATTGATGCCAAGGACCTCAACGAAGCCATTCAGGTGGCCGGGAACATTCCGGCGGCGCGGGTCGGCAGTGTTGAAGTGCGCCCCGTGCGCCAGTTGAATCCTTGAGTGATGGTGCACGCAGAGGTCAAGGCGCAGGTCGAGCAGGTCTATCGCGAGGATTCGCGGCGAATCCTCGCGACCTTGATCCGCTTGCTCGGCGATTTTGACCTCGCCGAAGAAGCCTTGCACGAGGCGTTTTTCGTCGCGGTCGAGCGCTGGCAGCAGGACGGCGTGCCCGAGAACCCGCGCACCTGGCTGGTATCGACCGGGCGGTTCAAAGCCATCGACGTGTTGCGCCGACGCGCCCGTTTCGCCGCTTCGCGACCGTTGTTGATCGCGCAACTGGAGGCGCTGGAGCAAGCCGACTGGAGTGACGAAGACGTGGAAGACGATCGCTTGCGCCTGATCTTCACCTGTTGTCACCCGGCGTTGGCGGCGGACGCTCAAGTGCCGTTGACGTTGCGTGAAGTCTGCGACCTGACCACGGAAGAAATCGCCCGGGCCTTCCTCTCGGCACCCGCCACCATCGCCCAGCGCATCGTGCGTGCCAAGGCGAAAATCCGCGACGCAAACATCCCTTATCAAGTGCCGTCGCTGGCGGAATTACCCGAGCGCCTCGACAGCGTTTTGCGCGTGATTTACCTGGTGTTCAACGAGGGTTATTCGGCGTCCATCGGTGCGCAAGTGACCCGCGAGGATCTGACCCGCGAAGCGATTCGCCTCGGTCGATTATTGATGGAGTTGCTGCCGGAACCGGAAGTCATGGGCTTGCTGGCCATGATGCTGTTGCACGAGTCGCGACGCGTGGCTCGAACCTCCGCCAGCGGTGAATTGATTTTGCTGGATGAACAGGACCGCCGCTTATGGAATAGCGAGATGATCGCTGAAGGTTGCATGCTCGTGGAGCGGGCGCTGAGCAGCCGTCGCTTCGGGCCGTATTGCCTGCAAGCGGCGATTGCCGCGGTGCATGCTGAAGCGTCGTCGGTGGAGCAAACCGATTGGGAACAGATCGTCGGGCTGTATGACGTGCTGCTGCGGGCAGTGCCATCGCCGGTGATTGAGTTGAACCGCGCGGCGGCGATCTCCAAGCGGGATGGCCCGTTGGCGGGGTTGATCTTGGTCGAGGCGATTTTGCAGCGTGGTGACCTGCTGGATTATCACTTGGCGCATTCGGCGCGGGCGGAGTTTTGTCGGCAGCTGGGGCGGGTGGAGCAGGCTCGGGCTGCATATCAGCGGGCGTTGGAGTTGACGCAGCAAACGCCGGAACGGCGGTTTATTGAGGGGCGGCTCAAGGCTTTGGAGTAGTGTGATTTTTGCTGGCCCCCACAGTGGTCGGTGGTGAACCCAATGTTTGTGACCTACAAATTTCCTGTGGGAGCGGGCTTGCCCGCGATGAGGCCAATAGCTTCACCACTCATTCCAACATCTTCGCCAACAACCAGCTTCCCGCCGGCCCCGGCGGATTCTGCCGCGACCACAGCGCATCCACCGACACCGTTTTCGGCCAGCCGCGCACTTGCAGTTCCTGCAACGTGCCCGGACCAAAGCGCGCCACGAGCCAGCGCGGCAAGGGCGCCCAGCCAAAACCACCCTGGGCCATTTCCAGCAGCATCAAATAACTCGGTGCCGACCAGACGCGCCCCTTCGCGCGGCTCTCATACGGATTGACGATGGTCGCCAGGCGCAATTCGCGGTGCTGTTGCAGCACGTCCTGATCGATGTGATCGAGCGATGCCAACGGATGTACCGGCGACACGAACAAGGCGATTTCCGTGCGTTCGTCCACTGTCGAGTTGACCAGGTCCGGTGGATAGCTGTCCTGCATTTCGGCAAAGGCAATCTGCGCCCGACCGCTTTGCACCAGGTTCACCAGATCGTCGCATTCGGCGATCAGGCATTCGAGTTCCAGGTCCGGGTAACGCTGCTCAAAGGCGCTGAGCGACGCTTCGAAACGGTCGGATTGATAGGTGTCGGAAAGCGCCACGGTGAGCTTCGCCTCCACACCTTGCGACAGTTGGCTGGCGGTCATTTCCAGGCGGCTGGTGGCCGCCAGAATTTCTTCGGCCCGTTGCAGCACCACGCGTCCGGCCGGAGTCAGGCCGGGTTTGCGGCTGCTGCGGTCGAACAGCGTCAGGTTCAGGTCAATTTCCAGGCTGGCTACCGCCGCGCTGATGGTCGACTGGCTGCGGCCCAATTTGCGCGCCGCCGCGGAAAACGAACCCTGGGTGGCGGCTTCGACAAACGCCAGCAGCACTTCATGAGAGGCCATAAACTATCGCTCTGATCGATGGTTATTGGTTATGAAGTATCGGCCTGGTGACGGATCATGGCAACCACAGTCACTCAGGAAGTCAGGCCATGAGCGCCAACAAATCCATCACTGAACGTATTTACCAGGCCATCGGTTTCGAATTGCTGGCCATTCTGATCTGTACGCCGTTGCTGGCCTGGATCATGGACAAGCCGATGCTGGAAATGGGCGTCGTCACCGTGGTGATTGCCGTATTGGCGCTGGCCTGGAACGTGGTCTTCAACGGCCTCTTCGACCGTGTGCTCAAACGGTTCGCCATTGCGCACAACGCCTGGGTCCGAGTGGTGCACGCGCTGTTGTTCGAAGGTGGACTGGTCGCCCTCGGCGTGCCGTTGATTGCGTGGTGGTTGAACGTCAGCCTGTGGCAGGCATTCCTGCTGGATATCGGGGTGCTGCTGTTTTTCCTGCCGTACACCTACATTTATCACTGGGTGTATGACGTGGTGCGCGAGCGAGTGGTGATGCGTCAGACCTGCGCGCAGTAATACAAAAACATCCCGCGTTCATGGATGGGTTGGGGCGGGATTCGCTTGGCCAATACCCTGTAGGAGCTGGCAGGCTCGCTCCTACAGGTGGGGCTTGGTGCATCAGAATATTTGGGTAAACACCCAATACAAACTGCCCGACAACAAAATCGCCGCCGGCAAGGTCAGCACCCAGGCCATCAGCAGATTGCGGATAGTCTTCATCTGCAAGCCGCCACCATTGGCGACCATGGTCCCGGCCACGCCTGATGACAGCACATGCGTGGTCGACACCGGCAACCCGAACATGTCGGCGGCGCCGATGGTCAGCATGGCCACGGTTTCCGCCGAAGCACCTTGTGCGTAAGTCAGGTGAGTCTTGCCGATCTTCTCGCCGACCGTCACCACAATGCGCTTCCAGCCGACCATGGTGCCCAGCCCCAACGCAATCGCCACCGCGATCTTCACCCACAGCGGAATGAACCGCGTGGAGTTGTCGATTTGCTGCTTGAACAGTTGCAGCTTGCTGCTGGTGTCGGCGTCGAAATTGCCGACCTTGTTCTTGTCCATCAGGCGAATGGTTTCGCTGGTCAGGTACATGTCGTTACGCACGTTGCCCACGGCTTCGGCCGGGACTTTCGACAGCGATCCATAACCTTTTACCTCGGCACCGATGCTGCCGGTCAGCGCGGCCAGTGCTGGCACCAGTTGCGGCGTCGCTTCCTTGCTGCGCACGTATTCGGACAGGATCGGACGTGGATCGGCCGGGGCCGGTTGCGGTGCGGCTTTGACCAGCGCTTGCTGGGTGACTTCGGCCACGGCGGCGAACTGCAACGCCTGATCGGCCGGCATCGTACGGTTCAGCGCGTAGGCCATCGGCAGGGTGCCGACCAGAATCAACATGATCAGGCCCATGCCTTTCTGCCCGTCGTTGGAACCGTGGGCAAACGACACGCCGGTGCAGGTCAGGATCAACAGACCGCGAATCCACCACGGCGGCGGCGTGTTGCCTTTCGGTTCTTTGTACAGCGCACGGTTCTTCACGAACGCACGCAGGGCCAGCAGCAGCAGCGCGGCGCAACCGAAACCCACCAGCGGCGAAAGCAGCAGCGCATAACCAATCTTGGTGGCCTGCGCCCAGTCCACGCCGCTGGTGCCGTCGCGGCCGTGCATCAATGCGTTGGCCACGCCAACACCAATGATCGAACCGATCAAGGTGTGCGACGAAGACGCCGGCAACCCCAGCCACCAAGTGCCGAGGTTCCACAGGATCGCGGCGATCAGCAGGGCGAAAATCATCGCGAAACCGGCGGATGAACCGACTTGCAGAATCAGCTCCACCGGCAGCAGCGCGATAATACCGAACGCCACCGCGCCACTGGACAGCAGCACCCCGAGGAAGTTGAAGAACCCGGACCAGACCACCGCGAAATTCGGCGGCAGCGAGTGGGTGTAAATCACCGTGGCCACGGCGTTGGCGGTGTCGTGGAAACCGTTGACGAACTCAAAGCCCAGGGCGATCAACAACGCCACACCCAGCAGCAGAAACGGCGTCCAGGTGGTCACCACCGTGCCGAGTTCGTTCATGTCGTGCATCAGGCTGTAGGCGGTGAACAACAAACCGGTGGCCAGCACGGCAAAGAACACCACAAGGGTGATCAGGCCGGGTTTTTTATCGAATTGCGGTTTGGCGCTACTGGCGGGCGCCGGGGCGGCGGTGAAAGAGGGGGTAGCCATACCGGACATTCCTGAGGAGGGAAGGAGTGTCGGTCATGATCGTTGCCAAATGTTACAGAGAGACTGCCCTGGATCAGGGTTTAGGTTTTTTGCAAACCGTTGATCCGAATAACCCCCGGATCCCGTAGCAGCCGAACGCAGGCTGCGCCAGCTGCTACAGGTGGGTAGCAGTGCTCAGTAATCCTGCCGCTTGCGAAACGCCCAACGCCCGGCAATCACGGTAAAGGTCGCGACCAGCGCCACCAGAATCCAGAACCCTTCCGGGTCCTGGGAAAGCGGCACCCCACCGACGTTCATGCCGAAGAAACCGGCGATGATGTTGATCGGCAACGCCAGCACCGTTACCACGGTCAGGGTGAACAGCGTGCGGTTGCTCTGTTCATTGAGGTTGGCGGCGATTTCTTCCTGCAACAGTTTTATCCGTTCACCGAGCGCCGTCAGGTCGTTGATGATCAGCGCAAATTCCTCGGTGGATTTGCGCAGCTCCTTGACGTCTTCCTTCTGCAGCCACGGTGGCGGGCGGTTGAGCAGCCGCAGCAACGACCCCGGCTCCAGCGCCAGCAAGCGTTGCAGGCGCACCAGCACTCGACGGTTGGTCCCCAGCTCGGCGCGGTTGGTCGACAGGCGCGAAGAGAGCAGTTCATCTTCGATCTGATCCACGCTGAGGCTGGTCTTACGCACAATCTGCGTCAGCACTTCGCCCTGATCGCGCAGCAAATGCACCAACAGTTCCAGCGGCGAACGGAAGCACTCGCCGGCCTTCACCGAGGAACGCAACTTGTCCACCGAGTGCAGCGGTTGCAGACGCGCGCTGATGATCAGCCGACTGCGGGCGCACACCCACAGCGTCGAGACATCCGACGAAACCATGCTGCTGAGGTTGAACACCACGTCGTTGACGACCGCCAGCAACGCCGAATCGACATGCTCGATACGCGTCGACCGCGAGCCTTCATGCAGGGCTTCGAAGAACTCGTCGGGTAATTCCAGATGGCTTTTCATCCAGCGCTCGCACGCGGCGTGGGCGAGGTTCAGGTGCAGCCAGAGAAATTGCTCGTCATCTTCCGGTTGCTGCAAACAGCGCAATGCCCGGGCCGAATCGATTTCCTGACCGCGCTCACCGGGGCGAAAGCTGAAACCGTAAAGCAGGCCGAACAGATCCGGATCGCGATGGCTTTGATCGATGCTGTGGTTCATGAGAGCTCGCAAAGAGGGGCGCCTGTCGCGGGTTTTACAGGTTCACGTGAGCCGCATCATTGCAAGCCAGCATGACGTTTTTGTGACAGTTGCAGCGCGCAATCGATGGCTGTGCCAGTGGTCGGATTTAACTCAAGAACCGCTCTGGCACGCCGATCACGCTTGGGTTAAGTTGCGCGCCTTCGGCCGCGATGCTGTTGATCGCTTTGGCCTGTTTTCACTTTCTCTCCAGCGGTGTTCAGCGCTACGCCAACCTGATCGAAGGGCCGCTGCACACTTCGCAATTGATCGATGAGGCCAACCTGCAATTCAAGGTGCAGGTGCAGCAGTGGAAAAGCGTCCTATTGCGCGGCAAACAACCGGCTGACCTGAACAAGTACTGGTCGCAACTCGAAGACCGTCAGCGCGATGTGTAGAACATTCTCGGTGAGCTGGCGGGACAAGCGGCAAGCACCAACCTGCATGGCTTGTCGGGCGAGTTGAACGAGGTGACGGCGCGGCTAAGCGCCTGACGAAAACGGCTGTGTACCGGTTTGCTTACCGAGTCGATACACAGTCGATCTCAAATCCGTGGCGGCGATGTCGATGAGGGCGTTACCCCTCATCAACATTGGATAACGTCCCATGGTCAGCCTCACCAATATCTCGATCCCACAGCCACTTTCGACCACGACCGTCAGCACCGTCACCAGCAACGAGAGCACTGAAACCACTACGGCCACGGCCGCTGCGGCACCTGCCGACAGTGCCAAAGTCGCTGCCGGTGGCGCGCCGGCGTCAGGCGACAGTAGTTCAAGCAGCAGTGAAGAATCCGACTCGGTGAAAGAGCTGCGCAAGCAGATCGCCGAACTGCAAAAACAAATGCAGGAGCAACTTCAACAACTGCAAGCGGCTCAGGCCAAGCAAGAAGGCAATGACGCCAAAGCGGCTGCTGTCGCCGCCGCACAATCGCAAATCGCGGCCACGTCGGCCTCCTTGCAGACGGCTACAGCGGCGTTGTTGCAAGCATTGCAGGAATCCGGCTCCGGCACTTCGGGGACACTGGTCAGTACCTCGGCCTGATTAAACCTCCAGACGCAAAAAAGCCGCACGATCGTCAAATCGTGCGGCTTTTTTGCTGTGTGCTTAGTCGTCCTTTTTGTTCTTCAGGACTTCGCCGGTCGCGGCGTTCACATCCACGTCCCATTCAACGCCTTGAGCGTCTTTGAGTTCGACTTCGTATTCGTAGAGGGTGGTGTGGTTGTCCAGGTCGCTGTCGGTAATGGTGGCGCCCGGGTGCAGCTTCATCACGATCTGGTTCAGCTCTTCCAGCGGCTTGATCTTGCCGTCCTTGACCAACTGAGGAATCTGGTCGACGGGCACGTCTTTAGCCTGGGCCAAACCCGCGGTGAGGGTCAGGGCAGCAGCGGTGAACAGGGCAGTCAGCGTCTTCATGAGTTCTTTCCTTGGGTGAGCTGTTTAAGTGAGATCAGGTTAGCTTGTGTAACTTAATCCACCCTTAAATTGGCCATCATGGCGACCTCTTCCACGTAGCAGCTGACGAAACCTGCTGCTACAAAGAGCGTTCTCAGTAGCTGTTGTTCTTTAACACCTGGTCAACACTCGCCGCCGCCGGGCGTTTATAGAACTTCAACAACTCGCTGGCACGGTTGGTAAAGATGCCGTCGACGCCGGCATCCATGACCTTCTGATAATCCACGGCATCGTCGATGGTGTAGACGTGCACCAGCAAGCCCTGATCGTGGGTGTACTGGTTCATCCACGGTTGCACCAGGTCCGAGTAACTCTGATCGCCACCCTTGGTCAGCGCAGCGGAAGGGCCGGTGCCGATCGCGCCCTGAGCCTTGGCGTAGTCGACCCAACGCTGGAATTCGGCTTTGTCCTTCGGCTGCTGCTTGGCGTAGTAAGCGGCTTTATCCTTCTCGCCGGATTCGGCAAAGGTCACTTTGGATTTCGGCTCAATGCTGCCTTCGCCGACCCACAACAGCAGGATCTTCGGCACCTGCGGCATTTCCTTTTCCAGCAGTTCGAGACTGCTTTTTTCGAAGGTTTGCAAGATCACCTTGCCTTTTCCCTGACCAACCGCCAGCTCGCTTTTCGCCAGTTTCGAACCCACGGGGCTCAGCCAGCCACGGCCCTGAAGTTTGTCCTTGAGATCGCGTTCGATGCCGGGAAACTGCTTAGGCTCCTTGGTTTCGATGTACAGGCCGGGCTTGTGTAGCGGGTTGCCTTGGGCGATATCGATGATTTCATCGAGGGTCAGAATGTTCAGGCCCGCGTAGGAGGGGCGCGCGCGATCCGGGTAAGCGGTGTTGAACCAGCTGCCGGCATCCAGGGTTTTCAGCTCCGCCATGGTGAACGCGTTGGCCGGACTGTCCTTGCGCTCGGGGAACTTGCTGGCGACGTCGGTGGTGCGTTGCAGATTGTTGTCGTGCAGGGCGAACAGCACGCCATCCTTGCTGCGTTGCAGGTCCAGCTCCAGATAATCGGCACCCAGGTCTCGGGCCAGTTTGTATGCGGCGGTGGTCGATTCCGGCGCATCGAAAGAGGCGCCACGGTGGGCGATCACTGCCGGGTGCGCAATGCCCTGGCGCGCGGCCAATGCCGTGGGGCTTGGCTCGCTGGCGGCGTTTACCTGGCCGAGGCCGAGCAGCAGACTCAGCAGCAGGGTGCTTTTGGTGAAGGTTGCAGACATGGTCGAAATCCTTTCGCGATGATTTTCAAAGACGTCCCTTTTAACAACTGAGCGTTACCAGCGCTATCGCGAGACCGACATAAACCTGCGTAAAGCTGATGTTCGTCAGCGCTTTTGTGCGTTTGTTTGCAGTACGCTTGCCCTCGGTAATCCCCGCAAGAGGGAACGCCATTCGCTCGCCCGGCGTGTAAACCAACGATCACCACTGTGAGGTTTACCATGCGCATCACGTCCCAGCTCATCTGCCAGGCCGCCGACCAACTCAAAGGCTTCGTCGGCCTCAACCGCAAGACCGGTCACTACATCGTGCGCTTCAGCGAAGACGCCTTCGGCATGGACGTGGCTGACGATGGCATCATCCCCACCCGCGAGTTCGTCTGGGCGCCCGGCCCTGAACAGGCCATGACCCTCAAGCGTGAGCTGATTCAGTTGTTGCTGGACCAGAATATCGACGACCGGATCAACATCACCGAACCGCTGCAGGTGTATATGACTCGACGGGAAGTGCCGGAGATTTCGGCGGTGCGGAGTTTGGTGCGGGGGTGATGGTTTTGTGTTGACGGATCTGGCTTCATCGCGAGCAGGCTCGCACACATTTGTGAACGACACTGATCCACTGTAGGCGCGAGCCTGCTCGCGATGACGGCCTGAAGAACACCACATCATTTACCGACTAAACCCATAATCCCGCTGTTCCACGCAAGCTTTGACCAGCGCCCGCACCAGCGGCGGCAGGGTGCCATTGAGCGCCGCGCGTTCCGGTTGGAACAGCGTGGCCACAAAGAACGGATGACCGCTGAGTTCAACCGCACGCAAGCCTTGCTCTGCATCATGACCGACGGCGTGAAGTGCATGCTTCACCAGCGCTTGTTCGAAGTCGGGATTCACGCCGTAGCGACAGCGATAGCCTTCACGAATCTCGGACATTTCATACGCTTTGGCGATCAACGAGCCTTCAAGCAAATGAATGTTGTCGATCGCCTCCACCAGTGAACACGTCAGCGGCGTGAGCAATGCCCGGGTTGCATCCGGTGAAGTTTCGCCGTGTTCGGCATCCGACCAGTCGAGCACGTTGCGCGCATATTCCAGCACCGCGTGTTGAAAACCGCCGCAGGTCCCGAGGAAAGGTCGCTGTTGCTCGCGGGCAAAGCGAATCGCCCGCAGCGCACCGTCCATGCTGCGATAAGGGCTGGCGGGCACACACCAGAAACCGTCGAACTCATCCAGAGACGTTTCAGTTTCGATGCTATCGGTGGCAAGCCATTGCCCCTTTACATCGAGGTCGCAATGCTCGGCAGCCAGGCGCAGGGCAACGGGGATCGCTTGGTGGGCGGTGACCAGCGGGTCGTAATCACCGATCAGGGCGATGCGAATGACGCGATTTTCCATGAGTGATCTCTACGCTTGTTGAATTCTTGTCATCGCTGAATCTACCGTGAAACCGTTCAGGTCTTTGGCTCATCCTTGCGCACAAAGTGCTGATGCATTTCCGTGGTCAGGTTTTCGATGCGTTCGGTGAGAGCCTTGGTCATTTCCGTGAGGTGGGTGTTTTGCTCGAGCAACGCCAGCAGTTGCGCGGAGTTTTGCGCCGCTTGCGCCTGACGTTCGCTGTTGGCTACGGCCAAAGCTTCGCGATGCTGCGCATCGGCATCGGACTGGGCCTTGTCGCGAGCGGCTTGTCGGGTCTGGGCCAATAAAATCAACGGCGCGGCATACGCCGATTGCAGGCTGAAAGCCAGGTTGAGCAGGATGAACGGGTACGCATCGAAGTGGGTGAAACCGGACAGGTTGAGGCAAACCCAGGCCACCACGATCAGCGTTTGTGCGCCGAGAAACGTAGGTGTGCCGAAGAATCGCGCAAACGCTTCGGCGCGCAGGGCAAACTTGTCATTGCCAAATGTCGGCGCCAGATGGGCATGATGGCGATGGAAGCGCAGGTGATCGACAGGGGCGGCGGTTTCGTTGCTCGTGGTGCTCATGATGCTCTCTGCAAGGCGCTGGGACTGGGGATCACTATAGCCTCAGCGCAAGTTTCATTCTGAAACACATTGCGTCGTTCAAATCAGAGTCATCGGTCGTTGGTCGCCGCCGTCGACCTTGTCATTTATTGCAACTGATAACTGGCCAAAAACATGTTCAGCGCCGACTCCACCACAGTGTTCTGCAATTCGGCCGTCAAGCCTGGCTGCCCCATGGAAATCTGCGGCCAAAAGGCGAAGGATTTAAGCAAGCCCTGAATCTGTTGCGCGGCAAATTCAGGGGCGACCGCTTTCAAACGACCATCGGCCTGGGCGGCGCGAATCCACGCTGTCAGGCCTTCTTCACGCTCACCCATGCGGGCCACCATACTCTGCGCACGTTCGGGAGAGTGGATGGCGGCGGCGATAGCCACCCGCGCCAGGTCTAGAAAATTGTCATCGCCCATCATGTCCAGCTTGGCTGACAGAATTCGCTTCATCTGTTCACGCAGCGGCAGGTCAGGGCTGTAGGGTGTCTCCTGTTCTGCCGTCACCCTGATCCATAACTGATTGAGAATCTCGGCGAACAACTCTTCCTTGCTGGGAAAATGGTTGTACACCGTGCGCTTCGACACGCCGGCGGTGGCGGCAATCTTGTCCATGCTGGTGATCTCGAAACCGTTGGCACGGAACTCGGCAATCGCCGCCTGAATGATGGCTTCGCGTTTACGGTCGGTGAGGCGCTGTGGAGCTGTCATAAATACGCTTCGGCAGGAAAAAAGGAAATTACACTCAGCAGTTTACTTGTGATCGGCTTTGATGCAACCTTGAAACTACACTGTGCAGTGTAATGTTTTGTTAATCCTGCCCAGTCAAAAATAGAGTGTTCGGCTGATGCGTGCGTGCCTTGGCCATTTATCGTCCCAAGCGGAAAATCGTAAGCGTGCGGTTTTTCTGGAGTCATTCAGATATGGCCAATTCAGTTTCCCCGGCGAATAACGCGTCCACGCCTGAAGCCTCGCTGCAGGCACAAGGGCAGTTCCAAAACCACACGCCGATACAGCGTTTAAGCGTTGGTAAAACCCTGCGCATCTTGTGGAACGCGATGTTCCACAAACCGCGCGACACCCGCCCGACAGCGCCCGTCCCGGTACAGCCGCTGACCCAAGCGGCGTTGATGGCTGCGCCGAATCACAGCGTTTATCGCCTCGGCCATTCCACGTTGTTGCTCAAATTGCGGGACAAATTCTGGATCACCGACCCGGTTTTCGCCGAACGCGCCTCACCGGTGCAATGGGCCGGCCCGAAACGATTCCACCAACCGCCAATCAGCATCGACGAGTTGCCGCCGATTGAAGCGGTCATCCTTTCCCACAACCATTACGACCACCTCGATTACGAGGCCGTGCTCAAACTGGCCGACAAGACCAATGTTTTCCTGGCCCCGCTGGGTGTCGGCGACACCCTGATCAAATGGGGCATCGACGCTAGCAAAGTCCGCCAACTGGACTGGTGGCAAGGCACTGAAGTCGACGGCATCCAGTTCGTCGCCACCCCGTCGCAACACTTCTCCGGTCGCGGCCTGTTCGACGGCAACAGCACCCTGTGGGCCTCGTGGGTGATGATCGACGGCGATACTCGCATCTTCTTCAGCGGTGACAGCGGCTACTTCGATGGCTTCAAACGTATCGGCGAACTATACGGCCCGTTCGACCTGACCCTGATGGAAACCGGTGCTTACAACGTCGACTGGCCGCACGTGCACATGCAACCCGAACAAACTCTGCAAGCCCACATCGACCTCAAGGGTCGCTGGCTGCTACCCATCCACAACGGCACCTTCGACCTGTCGACCCACGCCTGGTACGAACCCTTCGACCGCATCCTGGCGTTGGCCTGGGAACGCAGCGTTTCGATTACCACGCCGCAAATGGGCGAAGCGTTCAACCTGATGCACCCGCAGCGTGGGGAGGCGTGGTGGTTGGCGGTGGAAGGGGAGAGTGAGCGAGCGACTGTGCAGAGCGCGTGACGCACTTTAACCGGGCCGCTTACTGTTAAGCGGCCCGAGCAAAGCGCTCACTCCACCATCGCAAAATCCGCCCGCCCAACCGGGTTCGGCGTAGACCCTCTCAAGTTCATCCCTCTACCCGGCGCAAACCCGGGGAAAAACACCAACCCTTCCGATTCAAACCGATACGCCAGCGCCAACCGAGTGACATCCAGCACATCCTCCTGCGCCTCGAACCGCTCAATTGCTTCAACAGAAACCGAAGCCTCTCGCGACAACTCTTCCACGCTCCAACCCAGCATCGCTCGGGCCTGGGCGCAGTGGGCCGGGGTGAATTGGAAAATGGCGATACGTTCCAGGGTGATTTTCATCGCTTGAGAGGCCATGGTGTTCTCCGGCTCGAGAGTGTTGATTCAAAATATACTGTGTTTTTGTACAGTTGTTTTGAGCCGGGATCAAATGCAATTTTTGATTTGTGTTTTTGGCCAGACGAACGGCATCGAGCTTATTTACCCGCCAGCCCCGGCGCTTCCCGCACGATAAAGTGATCCAGATTCTCGATGTTGACGCTGAACACCCCGAACGTCTGCTCGGGGTTTTTCTTGCTTGGCACCTGCTTCAACTCCGGCGTCACGCCATAAAAGAAGCAGTACAGATCCCGCCCACTCTCGATGGCGTGCTTGATCTCCTCCAGGAACGCCTTGCGCTTGCGGTAGCTGTCGATCAGCTTTTTGCTGAGGTAAACATTGACCGAATACGGCTTCTTCTCGAACCAGACCTTCTTCTCGAAATCGATGCGAAAGCTCTGGGTGTAATCCTTGATCTCTTTGATCTTGCCCCAGTAAATCAGCCCCTTGTTGTCCTGCAGGTACTCGATCTTTTTGAAGAAGGATCCATAAGGCGCAGTGTGCTCGCCAATCTTCAGCGGCATGCGCTTGAGCAGGTCCTTGTCGTCGAAGTTCGACACGAAGCATTCAACGGGGTGGGCGAAGACGCTGGTTTTGTCGGGTGCAGAATCGCGGCTTGGCGGCTCGACGCTGCTGGTCACCGATGGCGTTAATGGCTCATCCCGCTGAGTGTCTGCACCCACCGCCGGGCTGGACGGCTTACGCACATATTCACGCCGAGTCAGCAACAATTCCGACGGGAAATGCTCCTCACGACTGTCATCCGTTTCCGCACCTTCCGCCTCCACACCCGATGCCGGCGTCTTCAGGCTGACATAAGGACAACCCTCGACATGCCGCGTACTCGGCAGATTCTTGAAGTGCGGCGTGCGCACGTAGTTGACGTTCTTGGCGTTGAACGTGCCCAACTCATTCACTGCGTCGAACGCCAAACGACAGGCATCGTTGGGGCACTGGAAATGCTCTTTCGCGGAATCGAACGCCATGGTTTCGTCGAAATTGAGATCGCGCACGTCATAGATCGACAGCTTGTCGTCGAGGCTTAGGCAGTAGGCGAAGTCGAATTTCATGGCGGGGCTCGGGTCCGTGAGGGGGAAGGTATTAATAGCGGGAGGCGCCGTGCGTTGCACCTACTGTTTTCAATACACCTGAATCCTTTAAACCAAACACCAAACCTGTAGGCGCGAGCAATCAGAACTCACCAGGTATCACGATAATCAAATGAAATTTGGTAGTCATAGGCGTTCAAGGCGATAGCGTGTTGAAAATGAGGTTGAATGACATCGACCCAATCTTCACCAACATTAAAGCCACCATTATTAATAGTGTTGTCCACGGGCCGGCCGAGGGCTTCAAGTATTGACGCGTCATCTCCTAAATCCGAAGAGTATTCCTCACCTTGAAAAACCTCGGTTTGTTTGTCATACCAATCCAGCGTTAGCTTGAGTCCCATCGTCGTCTCACAAGTATTTTTTGGGGATGTTTCGTTCAGTTTTGGGGGCGTCCCGTCGTTCACCTGTTATGTGATCAAATTCCCCCAAGTGGCCTCCGTCACTGGCGCGGTACACCTCTAGTTCGCCATGCATCGAGTCCCATTCGTAGATCTTTTTGCCCTTTGCATCCATCCAGCGTTTCCGAAGGCCACCGCCTCCCACAATAGGGTTCTTTTTCTTTCCTTTTATCAATCCAGGAAACGCAACGATCTCTTCAGTTTTTGGAGCAGGATGATAACGGTGACCTGATGTTGGTAATCCTTTACGAATTGTGCTGAGCACAATGTAAACCGGCCTAACCCCCGACCCCACCGGAAACACAAGAATGAAATCCTTGTACTCAGGCGGATAAACCGGATTCACGATGATGCTGTCAGCCTGTTTCGTCGGCGGGTAAACCCAGATGTGCGGCGCTTGCGGGGCGGCTTCCAGTTTGGGGATGCCGAGAATGTCGGAGCCGTCTTCAGCCGGGGTCCAAATCAGCTCGATGCCTTCTCCCAGGTCTGCGACGTATTGGCTGTCGCGCAAACCGATCTGCACGACATCGACCAATTCCCGATCGCGGTTCTTGCCAGTGTAGAAACCGTAACCCTTGAGGGTGCCGTCGGTTTGTTGGTCAACGCTGAGGCGAACGCGGGTGCGGGCATGATTGAGGGCGCGGCTTGGAGAATTCGCCTTGTAATTTAAAGTTGAGTTTCAATTATCACTACAGGTCAAAAACAGAGTCAGGTTGTGTGGGAGTGATATTGCGCAAATTCTCTCGATTTCGTTGATTTGTTTTTTTGTCAGTTTGTAGTCGTACACGTAATCTTCTTCAGTTTTCCAGTCCATTAATGCAGCTAGCTCACCGCTGAGAATTGGGAGTGTTTTTTCATATGACGCGAAATCATCCCCATCGCGTACGCCCATTACTGTGTGCTTCAAGGTTCTATTCTCCGTATCGGATCTGCTGGTTTGGTCTGAGCCCCTGAGTTATGGTCAAACTCACCCAAGTGTTTCCCTCGCTTGTTGTATTTCTCCAATGCACCATGCTGAAAATCCCATTCATATATCGTACCGGAGCCATCCTTCCAGCGAGGGCGTAAACCGCCACCCTTCATACGTGTTTTGGGTGGTGCCCATTTTGCACTTGGGAATGCGGGTAGTACGCTCGGTTTTGAGTGGTATTTATGAGCAACACTCACCACAATATAAACCGGCTTCACCAACGACCCTGCCGGAAACACAAGAATGAAATCCTTGTACTCAGGCGGATAAATCGGATTGACGATGATGCCGTCAGCCTGTTTCGTCGGTGGGTAAACCCAGATGTGTGGCGCTTGCGGGGCGGCTTCCAGTTTGGGGATGCCGAGAATGTCGGAGCCGTCTTCAGCCGGGGTCCAAATCAGTTCGATGCCTTCTCCCAGGTCAGCGACGTATTGGCTGTCGCGCAAACCGATCTGCACGACATCGACCATTTCCCAATCGCGGTTCTTGCCGGTGTAGAAGCCGTAACCCTTGAGGCTGCCGTCTGCCTGTTGTTCGATTTGCAGGCGCACGCGAGTGCGAGCCTGATTGAGGGCGCGGAGTTGGTCTTCGCTGTAGAGGGCGCTGTCGCCGAGACTGGGTGTCCAGAACACGGCGACCACGGCGGCTAAAGCGGTCGAGCCGGCCGCGCTGATTGCGCCCAAGACTGGGGCCGCGACAGTCGGTGCGCGAAGTGCAAGTCGGCCGATGCCAAGGGAAAGGGTAGAGCCGCTGACCGTCTGCAGATTCAGCAGGCCGGCATCGTCCACCTCCCGAGCGCCGAGCCAGGCGATCTCGCCATAGTCCTGAAGGCTGTCGGTGGGCACCATCCCCGAGGGATTGGAATAATTGATGACCGCATCCGGCAACTTGCAGGATTTGGCGAATACGCATCCGACTTGAACCTGTTTCTGTTCGACCTCGGCAACCTGGCGCTTGCGCATGTAGTCGTCTTGCCTGGCGAGCATGGCCTCGTAGGCATTTTGCCGAGCTTCGCGCTCGGCCAGTTCGCTGGGCGTCATGAAGCGGTAGGTGACGTGATGGCCGTCACCGGAAGGTGGGTTTCTAACCTTGGGAATGTCTTTGTTGCCAGCCACTGACTGTCCTTGTGTGTTCGTCCATCGGCGACCCTGGTAAACGGGCTGCGCGACGTTAGCGAACGGGACAGCGTGTGGCAGTAGGATGGTTCTTGAATGACGTTAGGAATTGTCTTTGTTTTTCAGGATTGTGGAGAGGAAGTTTTTTCCGTCACCACGGATTTTACGGTGCACGCTTATTCGGGTTTCAAGCGTTTCACCTTTGTATAAAGCGAAGCGGTGAACTCTTCCCGATCACTCGAATGGTGACAACGCCGATGGCAATTCGGGCATAGCGCCACAGCATTGCTCGGACGATCCGAACCGTCCTGTGCCAAATGCTTAACGTGATGAACTTCAAGAAACGGACTGCCCGACTTTTCAAACGGAGCTGGGTTGCCACAGCCTTCGCATTTACCTTCAGCCTGTTGGCGAACCCATGCTCTCACTTCCGGATCACGAACATACGACTTTCCCCCGGACTGAGTTTGCTCTGGTTTCTCAATCCCCTTCGGCTCGACTTTAATCGATTGTCGCTCAAGCTTTGCAGCTCGCCGCTCCAGTGTCGCTTCGTCGGCTGTCGGGGCGAAGTCTTCAGGAGTTAAAGGACCTGGAGCATTGAGTGCTTCGCGAATGCTCTTCGCAACATTGGCGCCGACATTCTTGGCGGGTTTGTAGCCCACGATGGGCTTACGCCCGAGTTCGACCAGTACGGTAGAAATGTTCTGCATCCGAAACTCAACCGAACCTTTTGTCCGACCGGCCAAAGCACCCTCGCGCAGGACGCGGTTTTCATGAGCTTTATTGATCGCCTGACCGTTCTGCTCACGAGAAAGCATGCTGAGATAGGCATCGACCGCAGCCTGAATCTCTACCTCATTCCAATCGCCGTTGCTCTTTTCCGTATCCATACAATCGCCGAGGGTTAAATATCCTCGGACGTTACTGACTGGTCACTACGACTGTCTACGAAAATTCCTACACAAAGCGGAGACGAATCTCGCAAGCGATCCTACAAACAGGTCGCCTACCCACTCAATCGGGATGTTTTGGGTGAAGGTGCTCAGGTCGCAAAAGTTGAAAAGGTCGCCGAGGTCGAGCAGGTCCTGTTGAACAGACATAAAAAATCCGATGCCAGAGGTCTGGCATCGGATTTTCGGGGAAGCCCGACTCTGACTCAAATGCTTAAGTGAACAGCATTACGATCAAATCGGGGCTTTTTGATTTTCGATTTGCCGGTTCTAGTCGTCAAATCGCAGCGAACTCAGGAATCAATCCCAGCTCAAAGCCCCACCCGTCTGATACTCAATAACCCGCGTCTCAAAGAAGTTCTTCTCTTTCTTCAAGTCCATGATCTCGCTCATCCAAGGGAACGGATTGGTCGTCCCTGGGTACTCTTCTTTCAAACCGATCTGCGACAGGCGACGGTTAGCGATGAACTTGAGGTAGTCCTCCATCATCGCCGCGTTCATGCCCAACACGCCGCGAGGCATGGTGTCGCGGGCGTATTCGATTTCCAGTTGAGTGCCTTGCAGGATCATTTGCGAGGCTTCTTCCTTCATTTCGGCATCCCACAGGTGTGGGTTTTCGATTTTGATCTGGTTGATCACGTCGATGCCGAAGTTCAGGTGCATGGATTCATCGCGCAGGATGTATTGGAACTGCTCGGCGACGCCGGTCATTTTGTTGCGGCGGCCCATGGAGAGGATCTGGGTGAAGCCGCAGTAGAAGAAGATGCCTTCCAGAACGCAGTAGTAGGCGATCAGGTTGCGCAGCAGTTCTTTGTCGGTTTCGACGGTGCCGGTTTCGAACTTCGGATCGGAGATCGAACGGGTGTATTTCAGGCCCCAGGTGGCTTTTTTCGCGACCGATGGGATCTCGTGGTACATGTTGAAGATTTCGCCTTCATCCATGGCGAGCGATTCGATGCAGTACTGGTAGGCGTGGGTGTGGATTGCCTCTTCGAAAGCCTGGCGCAGGATGTACTGGCGGCACTCCGGGTTGGTGATCAGGCGGTACACGGCCAGGACCAGGTTGTTGGCAACCAGGGAGTCGGCGGTGGAGAAGAAGCCGAGGTTGCGCATCACGATGCGGCGCTCGTCGTCGGTCAGGCCTTCCGGGTTTTTCCAGAGGGCGATGTCGGCGGTCATGTTGACTTCTTGCGGCATCCAGTGGTTTGCGCAGCCGTCCAGGTACTTCTGCCAAGCCCAGTCGTACTTGAAGGGTACGAGTTGATTGAGGTCGGCGCGGCAGTTGATCATGCGCTTTTCGTCAACGGCGACACGGGCGGAGGCGCCTTCGAGTTCGGCGAGGCCTTCGGCGACGTCGAGCGAATCCAGGGCAGCTTTGGCGCGGGCAACGGCGGCGGAGTCAGCAGCGGTCACGGCGCGGGCTTCCAGGGCGGCGGCACCGCCAGCGCTGTCGAGACGGTCCATGTTGGCTTCGGTGGCGTGGCCAGCGTTGGCGCTCTTGACTGCTACTTCCGTGTCTTCTTTGTCGAATTCGTCCCAGCTCAGCATGACGTGTCGTCTCCTGCGTGAGGGCCAGTGTGCCCGTGTGAAAATTGGTCGGTTGGTTTTTCACACGGCCGTACTGGCCGCGTTGGATATCGTTTTTTTGCGGTGCTACGCAGGCAAATAAACATAAATATGTACGGGGTTCCGAGAGCCTCTGATGGGCGCAATCAGCATCGAATGCCGTTGCGGGGCTTCAGACTGGCTATTGATCCCTGTAAGGGGATATTGCAGGCCCGTTTAAGGCCGCATTATAGGGAAATTTTTACGGTCGTGGTGGGGCGAATCCGCGCATGGAGCGGACGAGAGGGCGGGTTTTTCGGTCGGAGCGAGGGTTTACAGGGCTTTGGCGGGTGAAGATTTTTTTTCGTAAATTTTGCTTGAATTCGGTTTTGTTCAAAAAGTAGTCAAAAAATGCCGTTTTTCACTACATCTTGTGTTTGGTGACGCTTTTCGACGACTGCAAACACAACTGAGCCCGACCGAAGCCGGGCTGGAATCGACACTCAGCAAGCGCTGAATTGATCCGATTCGGTGCAGTTTGAATCAGCCACTGGAGCAGCCGTTGCCCATCACGCTGTAACGCAGAATATGGCGCTGACCTTTTGAGTCGTCGTATTCCATTTTCATCGGGACAACTTCACACACATTGGGCACTTCGCTCATGGAAACAACTTTGGCGATGTCCAGGTGCATCGAGTAAGTGTATTCCTCGACCGGGGGTTGTTGCTGCGCGACATCAGTCCGGACCTCGTCTGCCATGGCGGTTACGCACAGACTGCTGAGGGCCAGTACCAATAAAGCTTTCATTTAAGTTTTACCTTTCTTGAGGCGAGAGGGGGCACGCAATCTTTTTGGGATTGCGTGTGGAGCTTGAGTACTTGCTTGTTTGATTAACTGCCTTCGTGGGGGCTGTGACTTGGTTAATCAGGGTTTGCCTGGTTGGCGGGGCAGATTTTAGGCGCAGGCGCTTTGTCCATATAGCCGTGGTTTTGATAAACACCTTTGACAGATCCTGTAACAATCCCTCATTAGCCTGTTCTTTGTGGCAGCGAGTTGGCTCACGATGAGTCAGAGGGCACGGCGGTGTGCCAGATTGGGCGCGTTATCGATGACGACCATCGCGAGCAGGTTCGCTCCTGCACGAACCGCGGTGGTATTGGGCTTGCGGGGTTTTCACGACAATTTGTAGGGGCTTGTTACTACCATCGTCGAATGGTTCTATAGCCCCGGCCCGGCTAAAACGGGGTCATACAAAAACAACTATTCCACCGAGGTAAGAAAGATGAGTGCGGCTTCCCTGTATCCCGTTCGTCCCGAGGTTCTGGCCAATACGCTGACCGACGAGGCGACCTACAAGGCCATGTACCAGCAGTCCGTCGTCAACCCCGACGGTTTCTGGCGCGAGCAAGCCAAGCGCCTCGACTGGATCAAGCCTTTCAACACGGTGAAGCAGACTTCCTTCGACGATCACCATGTCGACATCAAATGGTTCGCCGACGGCACCCTGAACGTTTCCTACAACTGCCTCGACCGTCATCTGGCCGAGCGCGGCGATCAAGTCGCGATCATCTGGGAGGGCGATGACCCTTCCGAAAGCCGCAACATCACCTACCGCGAACTGCACGAACAAGTCTGCAAGTTCGCCAACGCCCTGCGTGGCCAGGATGTGCATCGCGGCGACGTGGTGACTATCTATATGCCGATGATCCCCGAAGCCGTGGTCGCCATGCTGGCCTGTACCCGGATCGGCGCGATTCACTCGGTGGTGTTCGGTGGTTTCTCGCCGGAAGCCCTGGCCGGTCGCATCATCGACTGCCGCTCGAAAGTGGTGATCACTGCCGACGAAGGTATTCGTGCCGGCAAGAAGATCTCGCTCAAGGCCAACGTCGACGACGCGCTGACCAACCCTGAAACCAACAGCATCCAGAAAGTCATCGTGTGCAAGCGCACCGGTGGCGACATCAAGTGGAACCAGCATCGCGACATCTGGTTCGAGGACCTGATGAAAGTGGCGGGCACCGTTTGCGCGCCAAAAGAGATGGGCGCCGAAGAAGCACTGTTCATCCTGTACACCTCCGGTTCCACCGGCAAGCCGAAGGGCGTGCAGCACACCACCGGCGGCTATCTGTTGTACGCGGCCATGACCCACGAGCGCGTGTTCGACTACCGTCCGGGCGAAATCTACTGGTGCACCGCTGACGTCGGCTGGGTCACCGGTCACAGTTACATCGTCTACGGCCCGCTGGCCAATGGCGCGACCACGCTGCTGTTCGAAGGCGTACCGAACTATCCGGACATCACCCGGGTGGCGAAGATCGTCGACAAGCACAAGGTCAACATCCTCTACACCGCACCGACCGCGATCCGCGCGATGATGGCCGCGGGCACCGCCGCTGTTGAAGGCGCCGATGGCAGCAGCCTGCGTCTGTTGGGTTCGGTGGGCGAGCCGATCAACCCGGAAGCCTGGGACTGGTACTACAAGAATGTCGGCAAGTCCCGTTGCCCGATCGTCGACACCTGGTGGCAGACCGAGACTGGCGGCAACATGATGAGCCCGCTGCCGGGCGCGCACGGCCTGAAGCCGGGTTCCGCGGCACGTCCGTTCTTCGGTGTGGTACCGGCCCTGGTGGACAACCTGGGCAACATCATCGAAGGCGAGGCCGAGGGTAACCTGGTGATTCTTGATTCGTGGCCAGGCCAGGCGCGTACGCTGTACGGCGATCACGACCGCTTCGTCGACACCTACTTCAAGACGTTCCGTGGCATGTACTTCACCGGTGACGGCGCCCGTCGTGATGCCGATGGTTACTACTGGATCACCGGTCGCGTGGACGACGTGCTCAACGTCTCCGGCCACCGCATGGGCACCGCTGAAATCGAGAGCGCGATGGTTGCGCACCCGAAAGTCGCCGAAGCCGCTGTGGTTGGCGTGCCGCACGACATCAAGGGGCAGGGCATTTATGTGTATGTCACCCTGAAAAATGGTGAAGAGCCGAACGAGCAGCTGCGTCTGGAGCTGAAAAACTGGGTGCGCAAAGAGATCGGCCCGATTGCTTCGCCGGATGTCATCCAGTGGGCGCCGGGCCTGCCGAAGACCCGTTCGGGCAAGATCATGCGGCGGATTCTGCGCAAGATCGCGACGGCTGAATACGATGGGTTGGGCGATATTTCCACCCTGGCCGATCCGGGTGTGGTGCAGCATTTGATTGATACGCACAAGACGATGAATGTGGCGTAAGCGCTGGTTCTGAGTCGCTGAAAGCCCCATCAGGTGTTGAGCCTGGCGGGGCTTTTTTGTGCCTGAGGTTTTTGTGTTGGCTGGGCTGGCCTCATCGCTAGCAGGCTAGCTCCCACAGGGAATTTGAGGTGGGTGAGCGTTAATGGCACGACACAAAACCATTGTGGGAGCTAGCCTGCTAGCGATAGCAATCAGTCAGGCACCACTTAAACACGGGCCAATAATTATCGGCTTCCATCCTCGGAACATTCCTACTGTTACCCGCGATCTTTCAGGTTACTGAATGTGTAACCGCCTCGCGCCGATTCGGGGCGTTGGGAAACGCCGAGCCCCAAATCGGGGCCAAAAACCTTCGTTAGAAAAATAAGACCCTACGCTGCGCTTGCCGGATTAGAAGGCTTTGCCAATAATAGGCCCGCAATTTGCAGTAT
The DNA here is from genome assembly GCF_048565165.1 of Pseudomonas sp. NFX224. Classification (NCBI taxonomy): domain Bacteria; kingdom Pseudomonadati; phylum Pseudomonadota; class Gammaproteobacteria; order Pseudomonadales; family Pseudomonadaceae; genus Pseudomonas; species Pseudomonas sp. NFX224. The sequence continues at coordinate 4,425,877 of NZ_CP183416.1, forward strand.
TGACCGGTTCACTGTCTTTTGCTCTTGCATGATTTTGCAGGGGTGTCAACGTGCTTGGGCGGCTTTCTCGGTGCTTCTGTAATTAGTTGTCGCATTGAAGAAATATCGGCTTCGGGCCTGTCGTTAGAATGCCGATCACTCGCTCGTCGTTGCTCGTGTTGAATATCAACACCCGCTTCCCAGGACGCAGCAACCGCTTTGCGGTCCCACTCATTCGCATAATGGGCTGTCGCTCACTCTGCCGTTTTAGCCCTTTACCGATGGAGTTCCAAGATGAAGAAACTCGTGCTGCTTGGCGCCCTGGCACTTGCCTCCGCGCTGTCCCTGCCAACCTTCGCCGATGAAAAACCTCTGAAAATCGGTATCGAAGCGGCTTACCCTCCGTTCGCCTCGAAAGCCCCGGATGGCAGCATCGTTGGTTTCGACTACGACATCGGCAACGCCCTGTGCGAAGAGATGAAGGTCAAGTGCGTGTGGGTCGAGCAAGAATTCGACGGTCTGATCCCGGCACTCAAAGTGCGCAAGATCGACGCGATCCTGTCGTCCATGTCGATCACAGAAGACCGCAAGAAGTCCGTCGACTTCACCAACAAGTACTACAACACCCCGGCTCGCCTTGTGATGAAGGCCGGCACTCAGGTCAGCGAAGGCCTGACCGAGCTCAAGGGCAAGAACATCGGCGTGCAACGTGGTTCGATCCACGAGCGTTTCGCCCGTGAAGTCCTGGCCCCGCTGGGTGCCGAGATCAAGCCATACGGTTCGCAGAACGAAATTTACCTCGACGTGGCCGCCGGTCGCCTCGACGGCACCGTGGCAGACGCTACGCTGCTGGATGACGGTTTCCTGAAGACCGACGCCGGTAAAGGTTTCGCGTTCGTCGGTCCTGCGTTCACCGACGTCAAGTACTTCGGTGACGGTGTAGGTATCGCGGTTCGCAAGGGTGACGCGCTGAAAGACAAGATCAACACCGCGATCGCTGCCATTCGCGAGAACGGCAAATACAAGCAAATCCAGGACAAGTACTTCGCCTTCGATATCTACGGCAAGTAACACGTCCCGGCGACAAGTCCGAAATGGCGCAAGCAACAGGATCTCTGAGGTTTGCGCCATTTTTTCATCCCAACTTTCGAGGACCTGAATCATGTTGAAAGGCTACGGGGCTGTCATCCTCGATGGCGTTTGGCTGACGCTTCAGCTCGCCTTGTCGTCCATGGCCCTGGCCATCGTTCTGGGCCTGATTGGCGTGTCACTGCGGCTGTCGCCGGTGCGCTGGCTGGCCTGGCTGGGCGATCTGTACTCCACCGTGATTCGCGGCATTCCCGACCTGGTGCTGATCCTGCTGATTTTCTACGGCGGCCAGGACCTGCTCAACCGCGTCGCACCGATGCTCGGTTATGACGACTACATCGACCTGAATCCGTTGGTTGCCGGTATCGGCACGCTGGGTTTCATCTTCGGTGCGTACCTGTCGGAAACCTTTCGTGGCGCGTTCATGGCGATCCCCAAAGGTCAGGCTGAAGCGGGCATGGCCTACGGCATGAGCAGTTTTCAGGTGTTCTTCCGGGTGTTGGTGCCGCAGATGATTCGCCTGGCGATTCCGGGCTTCACCAACAACTGGCTGGTTCTGACCAAGGCCACCGCGCTGATTTCGGTGGTGGGTCTGCAAGACATGATGTTCAAGGCCAAGCAGGCGGCCGACGCCACCCGCGAACCTTTCACCTTCTTCCTCGCAGTGGCGGCGCTGTACCTGGTGATCACCAGTGTCTCGTTGCTGGCATTGCGTCAACTTGAGAAGCGCTACTCGGTAGGCGTAAGGGCGGCTGATCTATGATCTTCGACTACAACGTCATTTGGGAGTCTTTGCCGCTGTACCTCGGCGGCTTGCTGACTACCCTCAAGTTGCTCGGGCTGTCGCTGTTTTTCGGCCTGCTGTGTGCGTTGCCGCTGGGCTTGATGCGCGTCTCGAAAAACGCCGTCGTCAACATGTCGGCCTGGCTCTACACCTACGTCATCCGCGGCACGCCGATGCTGGTGCAGCTGTTCCTGATCTACTACGGTCTGGCACAGTTCGAAGCGGTACGCGAAAGCTTCCTCTGGCCGTGGCTGTCCAGCGCCACATTCTGTGCGTGCCTGGCGTTCGCCATCAACACCAGTGCCTACACCGCCGAAATCATTGCCGGCAGCCTGCGCGCCACGCCGAACGGCGAAATCGAAGCGGCCAAGGCCATGGGCATGTCGCGCTTCAAGATGTACCAGCGCATCCTGCTGCCGTCGGCCCTGCGCCGGGCGCTGCCGCAGTACAGCAACGAAGTGATCATGATGCTGCAGACCACCAGTCTGGCCTCCATCGTGACCCTGATTGACATCACCGGTGCCGCGCGCACGGTCAACGCCCAGTTCTACCTGCCGTTCGAGGCTTACATCACGGCCGGCGTGTTCTACCTGTGCCTGACCTTCATTCTGGTGAAGCTGTTCAAACTGGCCGAGCGCCGCTGGTTGGGCTACCTGGCCCCGCGGAAGCACTGATATGGAACGCATCGATCATTCACTGCCGTGGAGCCATTTGGGCAGCGAGCGCAAGATTTCGGTATTCCGTTTCGGCAGTGGCGAGCGCAAGGCCTACATTCAGGCCAGCCTCCACGCCGATGAACTGCCGGGCATGCGCACCGCCTGGGCGTTGAAAAAACGGCTGGCCGAACTCCAAGCCCAAGGCTTGCTCAACGGCGTGATCGAACTGGTGCCGGTGGCCAATCCACTGGGCCTCGGTCAACTGCTGCAAGGCAATCATCAAGGGCGTTTCGAGGCGGGCAGCGGCAAGAACTTCAACCGCGATTTTGTCGAGCTGAGCGCGCCTGTAGCCCTAGAGCTCGATGGACATCTCGGTGATGATCCGCACGCCAACATTCGTTTGATCCGTCAGTCCATGAGCGATCATCTGGCCGCATTGCCACCGGCCAGCAGCCAGTTGCAGGGCATGCAGCGCATCTTGCTCAGTCATGCCTGCACCGCTGATGTCGTGCTGGATTTGCATTGCGATGCCGAAGCGGCGCTGCACATGTACGCCTTGCCGCAGCACTGGCCGCAATGGCGTTCACTGGCCGCGCACCTGAACGTGCGGGTCGGTCTGCTGGCGGAAGATTCCGGCGGCAGTTCGTTCGACGAAGCCTGTTCGCTGCCGTGGTTGCGCTTGTCCCGTCTGTTCCCGGACGCGCAGATTCCACTGGCGTGCCTGGCGACGACCATTGAATTGGGTGGTCAGGCCGACACCGGTCGCGCCGAAACCGAGGCGTACGCCGAAGGCATCCTGGCGTTCCTCGCCGAGCAGGGTTTGATTAGCGGCGAGTGGCCGAAGCCAGCGCAGGACGCTTGCGAAGGCATGCCGTTCGAAGGCACCGAATTGCTGTTTGCGCCGCATCCCGGCGTGGTGAGTTTCCTGCGTCAACCCGGCGAATGGGTTGAAGCCGGCGATGAGATTTTCGAAGTGATCGATCCGCTCGCGGATCGGGTCAGCACGGTGTGTGCTGGTACGTCCGGGGTGCTGTTTGCCATTGAGCGGCTGCGTTATGCCCAACCCGGTTTCTGGCTGGCCAAGGTGGCGGGGCGCGAAGCGCTGCGTCACGGGCGCTTGCTCAACGACTGACTGACTGTTTTTGTGAGAACCGACCGCATGTACAAACTTGAAGTCCAAGACCTGCATAAACGCTATGGCAGTCACGAAGTGCTCAAGGGCGTGTCCCTGAAGGCGGCGGCTGGCGATGTGATCAGCATCATCGGCTCCAGTGGCTCCGGCAAAAGTACTTTCCTGCGCTGCATCAACCTGCTGGAGCAGCCGCACGCGGGCAAGATCCTGCTCAACAATGAAGAGTTGAAGCTGGTGGCGAACAAGGACGGCGCGCTGAAGGCCGCCGACCCTAAGCAACTGCAACGCATGCGTTCGCGCCTGTCGATGGTGTTCCAGCATTTCAACCTGTGGTCGCACATGACTGCGCTGGAAAACATCATGGAAGCGCCGGTGCATGTACTCGGCGTATCGAAAGCCGAAGCACGCGACAAGGCTGAGCACTACCTGAACAAGGTGGGCGTGGCCCATCGCAAAGACGCCTACCCGGGCCACATGTCCGGCGGCGAACAGCAGCGCGTAGCGATTGCCCGTGCGCTGGCGATGGAACCGGAAGTGATGCTGTTCGACGAACCGACGTCGGCCCTCGACCCGGAACTGGTGGGCGACGTGCTGAAGGTCATGCAGGCCCTGGCCCAGGAAGGCCGGACCATGGTGGTGGTGACCCACGAAATGGGCTTCGCCCGTGAAGTGTCGAACCAGTTGGTGTTCCTGCACAAAGGTGTGGTCGAGGAAAGCGGCAACCCACGCGAAGTGCTGGTTAATCCGCAATCGGAACGTTTGCAACAATTCCTCTCGGGCAGCCTGAAGTAATCGCTCCCGTTACGCACCAAATTAGGTCATGCTGCGCAGCGCGCGCCAGATGGTCTAATTTGGTTGCAGCCGCTTTTGGCTTCTAACACTGTTTTCGTTTCGGATTGCCCGCCATGACTGCCCATCGAATTGGTTTCCTGATTTGGCCCAGCACTAAAGCACTGACGCTTGCGCTGGCTGAGGAGGCCTTGCGCGTAGCTCAGCGTGTGCATCCGGACGTTGTCTACGAACTGTCGTTCCTGCAAGCCGAACCGCCGGCCGAAGGTCAATGGCAATTGCCCGGCGAAGCCTGGGCCGGCAAGCTCGAAAATTTCCAGAAACTGTTCCTGCTCGCAGACGAGCCGCCGACCACATTGGCGCCCGCACTCAGCAGCGCGCTCAAGCAATTGGTGCGTGCCGGTTGCGTGATCGGCGGTCTGTCGGCCGGTGTGTATCCGTTGGCGCAACTGGGTTTGCTCGACGGTTATCGCGCTGCCGTGCACTGGCGCTGGCAGGACGATTTCGCCGAGCGCTTCCCGAAAGTCATCGCCACCAGTCATCTGTTCGACTGGGATCGCGATCGCCTGACCGCGTGTGGCGGTATGTCGGTACTCGACCTGCTGCTGGCGGTGCTGGCCCGAGATCACGGTGCCGAACTGGCCGGTGCGGTCTCGGAAGAACTGGTGGTCGAGCGCATTCGCGAAGGCGGCGAGCGCCAGCGCATTCCGTTGCAGAACCGTCTCGGCTCCAGCCATCCAAAGCTCACCCAGGCGGTGTTGCTGATGGAGGCCAACATCGAAGAGCCGCTGACTACCGACGAAATCGCCCAGCATGTGTGCGTGTCCCGCCGGCAACTGGAGCGAATCTTCAAGCAATACCTCAACCGCGTGCCGAGCCAGTACTACCTGGAGCTGCGCCTGAACAAGGCCCGGCAGATGTTGATGCAAACTAGCAAGTCGATCATCCAGATCGGCCTGTCCTGCGGCTTCTCCTCGGGGCCGCACTTCTCCAGCGCCTATCGCAATTTCTTCGGTGCCACGCCGCGGGAAGATCGTAACCAGCGGCGCAGCAGCAGTCCGTTCGAGCTGTCATCGGTGTCCCCGGAACGCGGTTGATCCCGATTAATTTTCCGGTTCGGACGTCTCGGAACTCGACACCTCCAGTTCTGCTCGTTCGATGACTGCCTGAACGCCGAAGTCGACGCTGGTCAGCCTGAAGTACTCAAGCAGGATTTGCAGGCTTTCTTCAGACAACGGATTACCCCGAAGGCTGATGCTTTCGGCGACTTCCAGCGGCAGTTCGATGAGGTCGGCGGGTATCTGGCTGATCGCGTTGTCACTCAGGTCTACGGTTTCCAGGCTCTTGAGCTGCATCAGTCCGGCGGGTAATTCGGTGAGCTCGCAGTTATCCAGTTGCAGGGTCGCCAGGTCTGTTATCTGGCTGATGTCCGGAGCCAGTCCCAGCGGATTGTTTCTCAAGTCGATGAATTCCAGGCGGGCCATCTCGGCCAGGTTCAGGACAGACTGCGGGGTCAGGGTGATGTTGCAGTCAGGAAGATTGAGCGATCTCAAAGCGCTCATCCGGAAGATCGCATCCGGGATATCACCCAGGCTGAAGTCGTTGATGACGAGGGTCTCGAGTTTGGGGAAACATTCCAGGAACCCAGTGACGTCTGTGGTCAGGCCACTCTCGCTACTCAGGTAAACCAGAGAAACATGGCTGAAGTCTGCGCTCAGTGTCGGCAGGCTACCGGTAATCCGTGTGTCCAGACTCAGGTCATAAGTAATCGCTTGCAGCGAATCGTTGAAATCATCCGGTTCGATTTCCCGGCGCCAGCAGCGCAGTATGGACTCTCTGAATGCGTCCCGCGTCGAATGTTCGATCAGCAGTTGCTGGGCAGTGAACGGTTGATGGGTGTGAGGGTGGACGGCAGGGATATCGGCGGTCCAGGCGGACAGATCGTTCTCCAGGGTTGCCAGTTCTGCCTCTCGGCGTGTCAGTTCGGCTCGACCTTCACCCAGGGTCCCGGGCAGTTGGTAGATGAATTTGCTGGCGTCTTCCTGGTCCATCCAGGGGTACAGCGCTTGCGCGCGGCGGGTATCTGTTTCTTCGGCAAAGATACCGAAGTCCTGTCGGGTCTGGAGGAAGTGTTGCTTGAGGCGTTCGCGGGCGGCCGTCGAAAGCGGGTTGTTGCCCAGATCAAAACCTTCCTGGGTACTGCGCTGCAATGTGAACAGGGTGTCGGGTAACGCCTTGACCTGGTTGCCATTGAGCAGGGCACTGCGCAGATGTGGACGCGTCATTAAGTCGCGCGGCAGTTCGGTGAGGCCTGTCTGCGATAAATCGATGTAGTTCAAATCGGGCATGCCGCCGATATCGGGCACCAGGCCCAGGGGGTTGTTGTACAAGTCCAGAATGCTCAACTGATGCAGACCGGCAAGCCCGGCCTGGCTCTCGGGGCTGAGGGTGATCGCGCAATTGCTGAGAATCAGTTCTTTGAGTTGCAGCGATGGAAGGGTGTCCGGCAAGCGGCCAAGGTTGACGTCGGAGAGTTTCAGAATACGCAAACCGGTAAAGCAGCGCAGAAACTCGTGCATGCCCCGCGTGGCGCTACTGCCATTCAGACTCAGCATCGTGACGCCGCTGAAGTCGGTGCTCAGTGTTGGCAACTCGCCGATGATGGGTTGGAAGAAGTTGAAGCCGGCCGTTTCAACGCCGCTTTCGGGGAGGGTCCATTGCTGTCGCCAGCAGTCCATCAGATCGAAGGTGAATTGTTGGCGGAGCTGCTTTTGTACGGCGAACTGCTCGGGAGTGACCCTGATTTGTGTGTCTGGAATAAATAGCGGAATTTCGTCGCGCCAGGAAGAAAGCGTTTCATGAAGCTGCGTGTGTTGAGCCATGAGCCGGCTCAGTTCTGCCCGCGGTCCGCTTGGGTGCCGTTGCAAGCGTTCGACAAACGTGTCGAGTTGTTCGACGGATAGATGGGGGAACAATGTCTGAGCCCGGGTTTGCAAGGTGGGTGTATTGGTTGGCATTCGACGATACCCGTTACTGCCGCCGAGCAAACGCATCACCTTTGGGTCGTAGGTGGGCTTGAGGTCAGGGTGTTGAATCAGCCGTGCGCGCAATGCATCACGACTCAAGGCGTACTGGCGAATCAACTGCTTGAGCCGCTCACCTTCACCGATATGAAGATTCAGGGCGGTGCGTTCACTGTCCGGCATAGCCTGTAACAGGCAGGTGTATAGCGAGCCCATTGCGCTGAGTTCTTCGCCGTCATGATCGAACGCCTGATACGAGCCTTCTTCGCCGAGCACCAGTATTTTACGCAGGGGCGCGTCGACGCTTCCAAGGCTGTCGAAGAGTGGACCTTGAGGGCTGTATCGGCGGATTTCCAGGCGTAGCTGTCCCGTCCAGCCCGGTAGTTTTTCCAGGGTGTGCAAGGCCAGCCGGTGAGTGTCGAGATTGTTCTCGGTCGATGGCAAATCAAGCCCCTCGTAGCTGCGTGTCACTCGTACTTGCAAGCCGGCCTCCAGGCTCAGTTCGGTCAAGCGAGGGGCAACGGTTACTTTTTTCAGCTGTTGCAGTTCCAGATCGCTTGCGGTGTTCACAATCGCGTCTGCAACGCTGTTTGGCAGTCCGGGCTGGGCATCCTTGACGATTTGTACCGCTGAGCGAGCGCCACGTTCGAGTCTGCGGTAACGCTGCTCGAACAGGCTTTGCCGTTTTTGTCTGGCAAGCCGCGCGAGTATCTGACGCAATCGATGCGCCCGGCTTTCCGGGGTTGGGAAGGGGTGGCCGGGTTCTTCGCCCAACAGCGTTCTGGCTTCGCTGTCCGGCAGGCTCAGGAGAAAGGTTTTCAACAGGTCGCCGTCGGTGAGGCGGGCTGTATCGATTTGCACGACGGGCACATCGGGCGACGGGCTTTGCCAAAGGGTTTGCGCATTTTCGTCGATCAATCGCAGGCCTTTGTTTTCCGGCCAATAGCCGTATTCATTGAGCAGTTCCATCTGAGTGACCGGATCCGCCTTGAGGAAGCGCTCCGGCTGGTCACTGCCGATCTGATCGATAAAGGTTTGTATGTCCTGATCGATCGTGAAGCGTTTGAGTGTGTCGGCCAATAATGGCGGCACCTGCCCGGCATTCACATGCATCTTGCGCAGGGCATCTTCGTGGCAGCCGCTGATGCTGAGGATGCGTTCGCGAGTGCTGGCCGCAAATCGCTGCATGTCCGGGCCGACACGCTGCAGCACGGTGGCCTGGTCCCAGCTCAGGGGCTGGTCGAGCTCGGTTTGCCAGGCACCGGCGCCGTAGTGCTTGAGCTGAGGTTTATAGACCTCAGGGCGGGAGGGGTGGTCGATACGATGCTCGCCGCTGACAGAATCCTCGCTGACGGCGTAGTTTTTGCCTTCCAGGGGTAACAGGGTTTTTCCTTGATACCTGTGCAGTCCGAGTGAATCCGGTGTTGAGTCCGCCGGGAGCGTGGCGGGGTGCTCGTAGGTGGTCAGGTCGGGTTTCCAATAGCGGGTTTCGCCATTGGGGCGCTTCACGGAATTGAAACGGTCGATGTACTGCACAATTTCCTTGGGCAGGATCGCGCGAAATTCTCTCGCCACGATTCCGCCACCCACCGCAAAGCTGCCCAGTTGTACGGCGGATTCAACAACGCCCATGAAATGCCCGAAGGCTTCGGTGGTGTGGCCCTCGGCCCAGTCAACAATGCTTTCGAAGGTTTCGTCGAGCAACTGGTAGGCGATGTAGGCCAGCATCAACTCGCCAAGGAAGGGTACGAACGGCAGGGCAATAAAGGCCGCGATGTTCAGCAGGGTCGACGCTATTTCCGTGAAGGAATCCCATAACGCCCAGCGGGCTCTCTGGTCGACTGTTGCGGTGGACACCGCGATCACTCGCGCATCGTTGAGGATCTTGTTGAGCTTGCTCTGATAGAGGTGAGTCCACAGATCGTTTTTCACCAGCGTGCCCGTCATGTGCAAGTCGGGATGTTGGTTGGGACGCTCTCGCCAGGTCGGGCGCGGATCGCCCGACGGAACAGGCTGCCAGGTTACAGGTGATAGTTCGTTGTTCAGCTGCGCGAAAAAGTGCCCGCGATCCTCATGATCGATGAATCGACTGAAAAACTGTTGGTATTCGGAGTCACGCAAGCGCTGACCAAGTTCTTCGGCGAATGCGGCGGTTGAACTGTATTCCTTGATCGGGTGCTGGGGGGCGTCAGGAATGTAGGCCACCACCCTGACCACGTCTGTTGCGCGCTCCAGATCCGGTGCAAACAAAACGATGCCGGTCAGGCGAGCGTTCATGATGGTCAGTTCATGGCAGCCCCAGGGCTGACCATGCAAACGTAAATGCGGCAGGTTGTCGAGCAAGCCAAGCATCAGTCGGTGGGCGTCACTGCCCAGCAATTTTTGCATCTGCGCCATGTGCAGGGCGGCGGTGAGGGCGGTTTTCTGGCTGTCGTGAATTCTCGATTTCAGTCTGGCCGCGGCCACAAGATTGCTGAGGCCAAGGTTGTCGTCCAGATACTCTTTATAGCGCTGGCCAATGTCCAGTTCCCGGCAGAGGCGGGTAAACGCCGTGATGGACATTTTTTCCAGCATCTGCGGCAAGGTATTGAAGTGCCCGGTGGCAGAGGGTGGCGTGATGTAAGTCGAGGCGGGCTCGAAGGCGTCTGCTTCGGTTTCGGCGCTTTCAAAATTATGCAGCGCGGCATCCAGCAGCGACACCGTCCAGATGCGCGCAGCGCCGGATTTCAGCCGCAGCCACGGGATATGAGCCGGGATGTAAAGCTGAAGGAAGGTTCTGCGAGCGTCCAGTTCCAGGCCGAATTGGCTCTTGAGCGCCTTTTCGAGCAGTGGCTCGGCGAAGTCGGCGGGGCTCTGCAGCTTTGCCATCATCTGATCAACCTGATTCTGGCTGGTGACATGGCGGACGATGAGTTTGCCCAGTTCCGCATGCTGATGTGGGGGCGCATTCTTGAGCCCGGCCGCAATGCCGGGCGTGCTGTTGCGCAGCGCCTCACGCCGTTGGGGCGTTGCCTGGTGGAGCCAGGAGGGGATCGCATTGATCAGATGTTGATAATGAGCGTCTGGCCTGAATGAACCGGTAGCAATGTCGGTCTGTTGGATATTCATGCGGTTAAAGTGACCATCGAAGTTGGATGAGGTCCTTAGGAAACCGCGCGAACGCGCACGACGTGCGGTACATATGTAACGCACTCATCGAGTCGGCATGCGTTACAACACAGCAAGCCTGCCGCAAACGCCCGCCGCCAGTTAAACTGCGCCTTTGCGACCCTATATGTCGCATTGCCGTAAACCCGGAAAAATCCGGGGTTTGCGCTATAAGAAGTTGTCGCTTGGCGACAAGGCCGGGCTGAAAACTGTCCTTACAATCCTCACCAAGCTCGCCAGTTTCAGGCGAGTGTTTTCTCTTCAGGAGACTCCGATGTCCGTTGAGCACGCTGCGGTACAACGCGCCGATTTCGATCAGGTAATGGTTCCCAACTATGCGCCTGCCGCATTCATTCCTGTGCGTGGCGCCGGTTCCCGCGTCTGGGACCAGTCCGGTCGCGAGCTGATCGACTTCGCCGGCGGGATTGCCGTAAACGTACTGGGCCACGCGCATCCGGCGCTGGTCGGTGCCTTGACCGAGCAGGCCAACAAGCTGTGGCACGTGTCCAACGTGTTCACCAACGAGCCGGCCCTGCGCCTGGCACACAAGCTGGTCGATGCCACCTTTGCCGACCGTGCCTTCTTCTGCAACTCCGGAGCCGAAGCCAACGAGGCCGCCTTCAAGCTGGCCCGTCGTGTCGGTTTCGACCGTTTCGGCAGCGAGAAGTACGAAATCATCGCCGCGCTCAACAGCTTCCACGGCCGTACCTTGTTCACTGTGAACGTGGGTGGCCAGTCGAAGTACTCCGACGGTTTCGGTCCGAAAATCACGGGCATCAGTCACGTGCCGTACAACGATCTGGCCGCGCTGAAAGCCGCCATTTCCGACAAAACCTGCGCTGTGGTGCTGGAGCCGATCCAGGGCGAAAGCGGTGTGATCCCGGCTGAACTCGAATACCTGCAAGGCGCCCGCGACCTCTGCACCGCCAACAACGCACTGCTGATCTTCGACGAAGTGCAAACCGGCATGGGCCGTACCGGCCATCTGTTCGCCTACCAGCACTACGGCGTGATCCCGGACATCCTGACCAGCGCCAAGAGCCTGGGCGGCGGTTTCCCGATTGCAGCCATGCTGACCACCGAAGACCTGGCCAAACACCTGGTCGTCGGCACTCACGGCACCACCTACGGCGGTAACCCGCTGGCGTGCGCTGTTGCGGAAGCCGTGATTGACGTGATCAACACCCCTGAAGTGCTGGCCGGCGTCAACGCCAAGCACGACAAGTTCAAGGCGCGCCTTGAGCAGATCGGTGAGAAGTACGGCCTGTTCACCCAGGTGCGTGGCATGGGCCTGTTGATCGGCTGCGTGCTGAGCGATGCCTGGAAAGGCAAGGCCAAGGACATCTTCAACGCCGCTGAGCAGGAAGGTTTGATGGTCCTGCAAGCCGGCCCGGACGTGGTGCGTTTCGCCCCGAGCCTGGTGGTGGAAGACGCCGATATCGATGCCGGTCTGGACCGCTTCGAACGTGCCGCTGCAAAACTGACCCAAGCCTGATAGACCCTTCGACGCCTGCACGTCAGGCGTCGAACTCAATTTTGTTCCGGGCTGGATCAAAACTGTGGGAGCCAGCCTGCTGGCGATGAGGGCCTGACAGCCAACATCATTGTTGCCTGACAGGTCGATATCGCCAGCAGGCTGGCTCCCACAGTTGACTCTGAGTTGTCTCAGGGATGGCCCGGGATTTTTTCTTCTGTAAGTTTTGAGATTAAGGAGTGACACCATGCTGGTGATGCGCCCTGCGCAAATGGCTGATCTGGGCGAGGTACAGCGTCTGGCTGCGGACAGCCCGATTGGTGTCACTTCCTTGCCGGATGACGTTGAACGCCTGAGCGACAAGATCGCCGCGAGCGAAGCCTCGTTCGCCGCCGAAGTGAGCTTCAACGGTGAAGAGAGTTACTTCTTCGTCCTCGAAGACAGCACCACCGGGAAACTGGTCGGTTGCTCGGCGATCGTCGCATCGGCCGGGTATTCCGAGCCGTTCTACAGCTTCCGTAACGAAACCTTCGTGCACGCCTCCCGCGAGCTGAAGATTCACAACAAGATCCACGTGCTCTCGCAGTGCCACGACCTGACCGGCAACAGTTTGCTGACCAGTTTCTACGTACAGCGTGATCTGGTGGGGTCGCCGTGGTCTGAGCTCAACTCCCGCGGACGCTTGCTATTCGTCGCCAGCCACCCGGAGCGCTTTGCCGATTCCGTGGTGACCGAGATCGTCGGTTACAGCGATGAAAATGGCGACTCGCCATTCTGGGATGCCATCGGTCGCAACTTCTTCGACCTCAACTACGCCGAGGCCGAGCGTTTGTGCGGACTGAAGAGCCGTACGTTCCTCGCCGAACTGATGCCGCATTACCCGATCTACGTGCCACTGCTGCCGGACTCCGCGCAAGAAGCGATGGGCCAGGTGCATCCACGGGCGCAGATCACCTTCGACATCCTGATGCGCGAAGGCTTCGAGACCGATCACTACATCGACATTTTCGACGGTGGCCCGACCCTGCATGCCCGCGTCTCGGGGATCCGTTCGATCGCCCAGAGCCGTGTGGTGCCGGTGAAAATCGGCGAGGCGGTCAAAGGTGTCGGTCGTCAGTACCTGGTGGCCAATGCGCAGTTGCAGGATTACCGCGCGGTCATGCTTGAGCTCGATTACGCGCCGGGCAAACCGGTGACCCTGGATCTGGAAGCGGCCGAAGCCCTGGGCGTCGGCGAAGGTGCCAGCGTGCGCCTGGTAGCGGTTTAACGCCTGCCTGGCCTGATTGCTTGTATAGAAAGCAGCGAAGTTTCACGGGTGGCGCAAGCGGCCCGTTTGAGGAGATAGCATGATCGTTCGTCCCGTACGCAGCAGCGATTTACCCGCTCTGATCGACCTGGCCCGCAGCACCGGCACCGGCCTGACCACTTTGCCGGCCAATGAAGCACGGCTGGCCCATCGGGTTGGCTGGGCCGAGAAGACCTTTCGCGGCGAAGCCGGGCGGGGCGATGCGGACTACCTGTTCGTGCTCGAAGATGACGACGGTCGCGTGGTGGGCATTTCCGCCATCGCCGGCGCTGTCGGTCTGCGCGAGCCCTGGTACAACTTCCGCGTCGGTTTGACGGTCAGCGCCTCGCAAGAGCTGAACATCTACCGCGAAATCCCCACGCTGTTTTTGGCCAACGACCTGACCGGTAACTCCGAGCTGTGCTCGCTGTTCCTCCATGCCGACTACCGCAGTGGCCTCAACGGCCGCATGTTGTCCAAGGCGCGGATGCTGTTCATCGCCGAATTCCCGCAACTGTTCGGCAACAAGATCATTGCCGAGATGCGCGGCGTGTCCGATGACGCCGGGCGTTCGCCGTTCTGGGAAAGCCTGGGTCGACACTTCTTTAAAATGGAATTCAGCCAGGCCGACTACCTGACGGGTGTGGGCAACAAAGCGTTCATCGCCGAATTGATGCCGAAATTCCCGCTGTACACCTGCTTCCTGTCGCCGGATGCGCGCAACGTCATCGGTCAGGTGCACCCGGACACCGAGCCGGCGCTGTCGATGCTCAAGAGTGAAGGTTTCAGCTATCAAGGCTACGTCGACATTTTCGACGCCGGCCCGGCAATCGAGTGCGAAACCGGCAAGATCCGCGCGGTGCGTGACAGCCAGGCGCTGGTGTTGGCCATCGGCACACCGGGTGACGACGCCACGCCGTTCATCATTCACAACCGCAAGCGCGAAGACTGCCGGATCACCGCCGCACCCGCACGCTTCGCCGCCGGCACGCTGGTGGTCGACCCGCAGACTGCCAAACGTCTTCAACTCAACGCCGGCGATCAGGTGCGCGCCGTTCCGTTGTCCGTTGCTCGGGAGTCGAAATAATGAACTCGCTATACATTGCTGGTGAATGGCTGGCTGGTCAGGGCGAAGCCTTTGAATCGTTGAACCCGGTGACCCAGCAAGTGCTGTGGTCCGGGACCAGCGCCACCACTGATCAGGTCGAGTCGGCCGTGCAAGCAGCACGTCAGGCGTTTCCGGGCTGGGCTCGCCGTACGCTGGAAGCGCGTATTTCGGTACTGGAGGCCTTCGCCGCCGCGTTGAAAAACAACGCCGACGAACTGGCTCGCACCATCGGTGAAGAAACCGGCAAGCCGCTGTGGGAAGCCGCGACTGAAGTCACCAGCATGGTCAACAAGATCGCGATCTCGGAGCAGAGCTACCGCGAACGCACCGGCGAGAAGAGCGGCCCTCTGGGTGACGCCACCGCTGTACTGCGCCACAAACCACACGGTGTGGTGGCGGTGTTTGGCCCTTACAATTTCCCCGGCCACTTGCCGAACGGTCACATCGTGCCGGCGTTGCTGGCCGGTAACAGTGTGCTGTTCAAGCCAAGTGAGTTGACGCCGAAAGTCGCCGAGCTGACGGTCAAGTGCTGGATCGAAGCCGGCCTGCCAGCGGGCGTGTTGAACCTGCTGCAAGGCGCTCGTGAAACCGGTATCGCCTTGGCGGCGAATCCGGGCATCGACGGTCTGTTCTTCACCGGGTCCAGCCGCACCGGCAATCACCTGCACCAGCAATTCGCCGGTCGCCCGGACAAAATCCTCGCGCTGGAAATGGGCGGCAACAATCCACTGGTGGTCGATCAGGTCGCCGATCTGGACGCCGCCGTGTACACCATCATTCAGTCAGCCTTCATTTCTGCCGGTCAGCGTTGCACCTGTGCCCGCCGCTTGCTGGTGCCGCAAGGCGCCTGGGGCGACGCGTTGCTGGCGCGTCTGGTGGCGGTCAGCTCGACCATTGACGTCGGTGCTTTCGATCAGCAGCCGGCGCCGTTCATGGGCTCGGTAGTTTCCCTCGGTGCTGCGAAAGCGTTGATGGATGCGCAGGAACATCTGCTGGCCAACGGCGCTGTGGCGCTGTTGGAAATGACTCAGCCGCAAGTTCAGTCGGCGTTGCTGACGCCAGGCATTCTGGACGTGACCGCTGTGGCCGATCGTCCTGACGAAGAGCTGTTCGGCCCGTTGCTGCAAGTGATCCGCTACGCTGATTTTGAAGCGGCGATCGCAGAAGCCAACAACACCGCCTACGGCCTGGCGGCTGGCCTGCTGTCTGATTCCGAAGCGCGTTACCAGCAATTCTGGCTGGAAAGCCGCGCCGGTATCGTTAACTGGAACAAGCAACTGACCGGTGCCGCGAGCAGCGCGCCATTCGGCGGCGTCGGCGCTTCGGGTAACCATCGCGCCAGCGCCTACTACGCGGCGGATTACTGCGCGTACCCGGTGGCCTCGCTGGAAACGCCGAGCCTGGTGTTGCCTGTCGCTCTGACACCTGGCGTGAAGATGGCGTGATGCCCATCGCCAGCAGGCTGGCTCCCACAGGTTCGGTGGTGTTTACACATAGTGTGTACGACGCAACCACTGTGGGAGCCAGCCTGCTGGCGATGGCCGCGCCCCGGCCCGACTGAACAGTTACTGAAGCCTATAACAACAGAATTCTCGTGGAGCCTCGCTGATGAAATCCTATGAAGTCAATTTTGACGGTCTAGTGGGGCCGACCCATAACTACGGTGGCCTGTCCTACGGCAACGTCGCGTCGCAGAGCAACAGCCAGCAATCTTCGAACCCGAAGGAAGCTGCGCTGCAAGGCCTGGCGAAGATGAAAGCGCTGATGGAAATGGGCTTCCAGCAAGGCGTGCTGGCGCCGCAAGAGCGCCCGGATGTGGCTGCATTGCGTCGCCTGGGCTTCAGCGGCACCGACGCTCAAGTGATCGAGCGCGCTGCCAAGGAAGCGATGCCATTGCTGGTCGCCAGTTGCTCGGCGTCGAGCATGTGGGTGGCCAACGCCGCCACCGTCAGCCCGAGCGCCGACACGGCGGACGGCCGCGTGCATTTCACTGCCGCCAACCTCAACTGCAAATATCACCGCAGTATCGAACACCCGACCACCAGTCGCGTGTTGGGGGCGATGTTCGCCGACCAGAAACACTTCGCTCACCACGCCGCCTTGCCGGCCGTGGCGCAGTTCGGTGACGAAGGCGCGGCCAACCACACCCGTTTCTGCCGTGAATACGGTGAAGCCGGGGTTGAGTTCTTCGTGTTCGGTCGCAGTGCGTTCGACACCCGCTACCCGGCACCTCAGAAGTACCCTGCACGCCAAACCCTAGAAGCGTCCCAGGCCGTTGCCCGTCTGCACGGCCTGAGCGACGACGGCGTGGTCTACGCTCAGCAGAACCCGTCGGTGATCGACCAGGGCGTGTTCCACAATGACGTGATCGCGGTCGGCAACGGTGAAGTGCTGTTCTATCACGAGGACGCCTTCCTCGACACCGAGCAGATGCTGGCTGAGCTGCAAAGCAAACTCGCCAAAGTCGGTGGGAAATTTCAGTCCGTGTGCGTACCGCGTTCCGCGGTAACCGTGGAGGACGCGGTTCGGTCCTACCTGTTCAATAGCCAACTGCTGTCGCGTCCTGACGGCAGCATGCTGTTGATCGTGCCGGAAGAATGCCGTGGCAACGAGCGCGTCTGGCAATACCTGCAGGGTTTGACCAGCTCTGGCGGCCTGATCCGCGAAGTGAAAGTCTTCGATTTGAAGCAGAGCATGCAGAACGGTGGTGGCCCGGCTTGCCTGCGACTGCGTGTCGCGCTCAACGAAACCGAACTGGCGGCGGTCAACCAAGGGGTTATCATGACCGCACCGTTGTACGGCACTCTGACCGAATGGGTCGAGAAGCACTACCGCGACCGCATGACCGAAAACGATCTCGCGGACCCGCAATTGCTGCTTGAGTGCCGGACGGCACTGGATGAACTGACGCAAATCCTTAAACTGGGCGCGGTTTATCCATTCCAGATCAATTGATCGACGGCGCGTTGCCTCGCACGACAGCGCGCCGCTTCATCTCAACCGAGAGCGTAAACACATGAGCGATACCCTGCAGCTGATCCTTGAAGACACCGACGGCACGCAACTGGAAACTTCCTGCACCCGCGTCGCGGTCATGTGGCAAGGCAAAGAGCTGTGGATCCAGCAGGACGGCCGTGGCCAGTTGCTGATCGGCGTGGACGTCGAAGAAGGCGACGCCGAATACGCCAACCTGCTGCTGCGCCCATTGGCGACTAATCTGGTAAGTCTGCAACTGGAGATGGAACCGGCTGACCTCGGCGACGACGAGGATCACGTTCACGGCCCGGATTGCAATCACGACCACTAAGGAAACCGCTCTATGCTCGCCCTCGGCAAACTGCTTGAACTGACCCTCGCCGGCCGTGAACCGGCGGAGAAGACTCAACTGACTGTCGAAGGCGTGCGGATGCGCTGGTTGAGCGAAGGTGCGCTGGAAGTCCGGCCACCTGAAGCTCGCGACAACGGCCTGGACCTGCTGCTGTCGGCAGGGATCCACGGCAATGAAACAGCGCCGATTGAATTGCTCGATCGCCTGTTGCACGACATCGCCCGCGGCGACCTCAAGCCGCGCGCACGTATTCTGTTCCTGTTCGGCAACCCCGAGGCGATTCGCAAAGGTGAGCGTTTCCTCGAGCAGGACGTCAATCGGCTTTTCAATGGCCGTCACGAACAAAGCAGTGGCTCCGAAGCCCTGCGCGCTTGCGAACTTGAGCGGCTGGCGGCGAGTTTCTTCAGTCTGCCGGATCGTCAGCGCCTGCACTACGACCTGCACACCGCGATTCGCGGCTCGAAAATCGAGCAATTCGCCTTGTATCCGTGGAAAGAAGGTCGCCAGCACTCACGCCAGGAGCTGGCTCGTCTGCGCGCGGCCGGCATGGAAGCGGTGTTGTTGCAGAACAAACCGTCCATCGTTTTCAGTTCCTACACCTACGACAAGCTCGGCGCCGAGGCCTTCACCCTGGAATTGGGCAAGGCACGGCCGTTCGGGCAGAACGCCGGGGTGAACGTTTCGCTGCTGGAAAACCGCCTCAAACAGATTATCGAAGGCACCGAGCCGGAGCTGACCGACGCGGCGCTGGACGGTTTGCAGCTGTTCAGCGTGGCACGGGAAATCATCAAGCACAGCGATAGCTTCCGCCTCAACCTGCCGGCGGATATCGAAAACTTTTCTGAGTTGGAAGTGGGTTACTTGCTGGCGGAAGATATCGCCAATACCCGCTGGATCATCGAAGAAGCGGGCGCCCGGATCATCTTCCCGAACCCCAAGGTGAAGAACGGCCTGCGCGCCGGCATCCTGATCGTGCCGACTACCGACGAAAACCTCGCCTGATCTGATAACCCCTGTAGGAGCGAGCTTGCTCCTACAGGGTTTTGCGGTGTTTAGACTGCTACCGCACGCGGCTCGGTGCGACGCAGCGAGCGGATCTTGTGCAACGTATCCGCACACGTCTTCGCCGCTTCCTGACCTTTATGCAGGAAATGTTCGAAGAAAAACTTCTGGTGCTCTTCGCCGGCATGGAAGTGGTGCGGAGTCAGCGACACTGAGAACACCGGCACTTCGGTTTCCAGCTGAACCTGCATCAGGCCGCTGACCACGGTCTGGGCGACGAACTCGTGACGGTAGATTCCGCCGTCCACCACCAAGGCGGCCGCGACGATGCCGGCATATCGACCGGTCTTGGCCAGCAACTTGGCGTGCAAAGGCATTTCAAAGGCGCCGCCGACTTCGAAGAAATCGATGTCGGATTCCTGATAACCCTGGGCAATCATTTCGGCGACGAAGCCTTTACGGCTCTGGTCGACAATATCCTTGTGCCAGCAGGCCTGAATGAACGCGACGCGCTCGCCCTGATGGTTTTTGCTTTTGCTGTCGATTGCGGTGGGTTGCATGTTCTGACTCCTGTTTGTGTGAAAAACAGGGCGTTATGAATCGAATGGGATTTGAGGGTATGCACGCCGGCATGAATGCCTGCGAACGGCCCTCTGGCGATAATCCCGTTCTCTCTTCATCCGGACTATGACCGTCGGCCCCGGGATCACACCGGGTCTGCTGACCTTGCCACCAATCACCGCCGAAGCCGTGCTATTGTCAAGCGCTCGCGGGCTATGCGCATTGCGCGCAATTACCGCCGGTGGGGAGTTGCACCCCGCCCTGAGAACGTTTTTGCCGCCGGAATGTTTGGCGGCGCAGCGTTTTTAACACATATTTCCTACATGCGCATTGATGCTTTCAGATGATTGCCATCGACTTTTTCGTTGAATCAACTCGTCTTTTCCTCGATCAAGGGTTGATTATTCGTCGGCATGACCGCAGTAACTCCTTCCTGAAAGGGATTTCTCCCCTGTTTACCGAGGCCAGATTCATGAGCGTTATCGATCTTCGCAGCGACACAGTTACCCAACCGACCCCCGGCATGCTCAACGCGATGGCCACAGCGGCCACCGGGGACGACGTTTATGGCGAAGATCCGACGGTCAATCGTCTGGAAGCTGAATTGGCAAAACGGTTGGGTTTTGCTGCGGCGCTGTTTGTTCCGAGCGGCACCATGAGCAATTTGCTGGGGTTGATGGCGCATTGCGAACGCGGTGACGAATACATCGTCGGCCAACAGGCGCACACCTACAAGTACGAAGGGGGTGGGGCGGCGGTGCTCGGTTCCATCCAGCCGCAGCCGCTGGAAGTGCAGGCCGATGGCTCGCTGGACCTGGATCAGGTCGCGGCAGCAATCAAACCCGATGATTTCCACTTCGCCCGGACCCGCCTTCTGGCGCTGGAAAACACCATGCAGGGCAAGGTCCTGCCGCTGGAATATCTCGCCCGCGCCCGCAGCTTTACCCGCGAACACGGCTTGCAACTGCATCTGGACGGCGCGCGGCTGTACAACGCGGCGGTCAAGCTGGGCGTCGATGCACGGGAGATCACCCAACATTTCGATTCCGTGTCTGTGTGCCTGTCCAAAGGTTTGGGTGCTCCGGTGGGTTCGGTGTTGTGCGGCTCGGTTGAATTGATCGCCAAGGCACGGCGCTTGCGCAAAATGGTCGGTGGCGGCATGCGTCAGGCCGGGATTCTGGCGGCGGCGGGCCTGTATGCGCTGGATAACAACGTCCAGCGTTTGGCCGACGATCATTCCAACGCACAATTACTGGCCGAAGCCCTGCGCGTGGCGGGTTACGAAGTCGAGCCGGTACAGACCAACATGGTCTACGTGGCGATGGGCGACAAGGCCGAGGCGTTCAAGGCGTTTGCCGCCGAACGTGGGGTCAAGCTCAGTGCCGCCGCACGTCTGCGCATGGTCACGCACATGGACATCAGCCGTTCTCAAATCGAGCAGGTCGTCGCGACATTCGTCGACTTTTCTCGCAAGTGATAGCGTTAGCGGTCCAATTGACCGTTTCTATCGTATAAACACGCTGTACCCCGCGCGCAGGGCCGATATAATGCGGCCCTTTGCCGTCGCTTCGTCTGTTGACGTTTCGAACAGGCCTTTGGCCGCAGCCTCCGTGGAAGAACCTAATGAAAAGCGCAGAAATCCGTGAAGCCTTCCTTCGCTTCTTCGAAGAGCAAGGCCACACCCGTGTAGCCTCCAGCTCTTTGATTCCGGGCAACGACCCGACCCTGCTGTTCACCAACGCGGGGATGAACCAGTTCAAGGACTGCTTCCTGGGCCAGGAAAAGCGCGCGTACACCCGCGCCACCAGCAGCCAGAAATGCGTGCGTGCCGGCGGCAAGAACAGTGACCTGGAAAACGTCGGTTATACCGCTCGTCACCACACGTTCTTCGAAATGCTCGGTAACTTCAGCTTCGGTGACTATTTCAAGCACGATGCGATTACCTTTGCCTGGACCTTCCTGACCGGTGTTCTGAAACTGCCGAAGGAAAAACTCTGGGTCACCGTCTACGCCTCCGACGACGAAGCGTATGACATCTGGACCAAAGAAATCGGCGTGCCGGTCGAGCGCATGATCCGCATCGGCGACAACAAGGGCGCGCCATACGCCTCCGACAACTTCTGGACCATGGGCGATACCGGTCCGTGCGGCCCATGCACCGAGATTTTCTACGATCACGGCGACCACATTTGGGGTGGCCCACCGGGCTCGCCTGAAGAAGACGGCGACCGCTATATCGAGATCTGGAACAACGTATTCATGCAGTTCAACCGCACCGCCGATGGCGTGTTGCATCCGTTGCCAGCGCCGTCCGTCGACACCGGCATGGGCCTGGAGCGGATCAGTGCGGTGATGCAGCACGTCAATTCCAACTACGAAATCGACCTGTTCAAGAACCTGCTGAGCGCGTCGGCCGAGGCGATCGGTTGCGAAAATGGCGATCAGTCTTCGCTGAAAGTTGTTTCCGACCATATCCGTTCGTGCGGTTTCCTGATCGCCGACGGCGTACTGCCGTCCAACGAAGGCCGTGGCTACGTCCTGCGCCGGATCATTCGTCGTGCCTGCCGTCACGGTAACAAGCTGGGCGCCACCGGCAGCTTCTTCTACAAGATCGTCGCCGCGCTGGTCGCCGAGATGGGCGAAGCCTTCCCGGAACTGAAGAAGCAGCAGAGCAACATCGAGCGCGTGCTCAAGGCCGAAGAAGAGCAGTTCTCCAAAACTTTGGAGCACGGCCTGAAGATTCTCGAGCAGGACCTGGCCGAACTCAAAGGCACCGTGGTGCCGGGCGATGTGGTGTTCAAGCTGTATGACACCTACGGTTTCCCGATGGACCTGACCGCCGACATCGCCCGTGAGCGCGAGCTGACCATCGACGAAGCCGGTTTCGAACGTGAGATGGAAGCCCAGCGTGTTCGTGCGCGTTCGGCCAGCTCGTTCGGCCTGGACTACAACACCCTGGTAAAGGTTGATGTGGCCACCGAGTTCACCGGCTACACGGATACCAGCGGTTCGGCAAAAATCGTTGCCCTGTACAAAGATGGCCAGTCGGTTGACGTATTGAGCGAAGGCGATGAGGGCGTGATCGTTCTCGACAAAACGCCGTTCTACGCCGAATCTGGTGGTCAGGTGGGTGACTGCGGTTACCTGCAGGCTGGCAATGCTCGCTTCGACGTGCGCGACACCACCAAGACCGGCGGTGCATTCCTGCACCACGGCGTGCTGGCGTCGGGCAGTCTGATCGTTGGCGCACCGGTGGAAACCCACGTCGAAGCTGACGTGCGTCACGCCACTTCGCTGAACCACTCGGCTACCCACTTGCTGCACGCTGCGTTGCGTAAAGTGTTGGGCGACCACGTGCAGCAGAAAGGTTCGTTGGTCGACAGTCAGCGCCTGCGCTTCGACTTCAGCCACTTCGAAGCGATCAAGCCTGAGCAGATCAAGGCACTGGAAGACATCGTCAACGCCGAGATTCGCAAGAACTCCGCCGTTGAAACCGAAGAAACCGACATCGAAACCGCCAAGCAGAAAGGCGCCATGGCGCTGTTCGGCGAGAAGTACGGCGACAACGTGCGCGTGCTGAGCATGGGCGGCGATTTCTCCGTCGAACTGTGCGGCGGTATCCACGCCAAGCGTACTGGCGACATCGGCCTGCTGAAAATCATCAGCGAAGGCGGTGTGGCGTCGGGTGTGCGTCGTATCGAGGCAGTCACCGGTGCTGCGGCACTGGCCTACTTGAATGCGGCGGAAGAACAACTCAAGGAAGCGGCCAACCTGGTCAAGGGCAGTCGCGACAACCTGATCGACAAGCTGTCGGCTGTGCTGGAGCGCAATCGTCTGCTGGAGAAGCAACTCGAGCAGTTGCAAGCCAAGGCAGCCAGTGCGGCGGGCGACGATCTGTCGGCCCAGGCACTGGACGTCAAGGATGTGAAAGTGCTGGCCGTGCGTCTGGACGGTCAGGATGGCAAGGCGCTGCTGGCGCTGGTCGATCAACTGAAAAACAAACTCGGCCGCGCAGTGATCCTGCTCGGCAGTGTCCATGAGGAAAAGGTCGTTCTGGTTGCAGGCGTAACCAAAGACCTGACCGGCCAACTCAAGGCCGGTGATTTGATGAAGCAAGCCGCTGCGGCAGTGGGCGGGAAGGGCGGTGGTCGTCCAGACATGGCGCAAGGCGGCGGTACCGACGCTGGCGCACTGGATGCCGCATTGGCCCTGACCGTTCCATTTGTAGAGCAGGGTTTATAAGGCAGCGCCTCCGGCCCGCAGTCTAGTGGCGGGTCGGAACGCTGTTTGAGTGATTATTTGGGCGCCCTTCATGGGCAGAGGCGGCTTTGAAATGGCTTTGATCGTACAGAAATTTGGAGGCACCTCGGTCGGCACCGTCGAGAGAATCGAGCAGGTTGCCGACAAGGTTAAGAAATTCCGCGAAGCCGGCGATGACCTGGTGGTTGTGCTGTCTGCAATGAGCGGCGAAACCAACCGTCTGATCGATCTGGCCAAGCAAATCAGTGGCGATGGTCAGCCGGTTCCGCGTGAACTCGATGTGATCGTTTCCACTGGTGAGCAGGTGACGATTGCGCTGTTGGCCATGGCGTTGATGAAACGCGGTGTGCCAGCGGTGTCCTACACCGGTAACCAGGTGCGGATTCTGACGGATAGCGCGCACAATAAAGCGCGTATCTTGCAGATTGATGACCAGAAGATTCGCGGTGATTTGAAGGCAGGTCGCGTGGTAGTTGTCGCCGGTTTCCAGGGCGTCGACGAGCACGGCAACATCACCACCCTCGGTCGTGGCGGTTCCGATACCACTGGCGTGGCTCTGGCTGCAGCCTTGAAGGCTGACGAGTGCCAGATCTACACCGACGTCGATGGTGTCTACACCACCGACCCGCGTGTGGTGTCCTTGGCTCAGCGCCTGGACAAGATCACCTTCGAAGAGATGCTGGAAATGGCCAGCCTCGGTTCCAAGGTGTTGCAGATCCGTGCGGTGGAATTCGCCGGCAAGTACAACGTTCCGCTGCGCGTACTGCACAGCTTCAAGGAGGGTCCGGGCACCCTCATTACTATTGATGAAGAGGAAACCATGGAACAGCCGATCATTTCCGGTATCGCTTTCAACCGCGATGAAGCCAAGCTGACCATCCGTGGCGTGCCAGACATCCCGGGCGTTGCATTCAAGATCCTCGGCCCGATCAGCGCCGCGAACATCGAAGTCGACATGATCGTGCAGAACGTCGCGCACGATAACACCACCGACTTTACCTTCACCGTGCACCGCAACGACTACCAGGCGGCACAAGCCGTGCTGGAAAAAACCGCTGCCGAGCTGGGTGCCCGTGAAGTCGTGGGCGATACCAAAATCGCCAAGGTATCGATCGTCGGCGTTGGCATGCGCTCTCACGCAGGCGTGGCCAGCCGCATGTTCGAATCCTTGGCCAAGGAAAGCATCAACATCCAGATGATCTCGACTTCGGAAATCAAAGTCTCCGTAGTGATCGAAGAGAAGTACCTGGAACTGGCTGTGCGCGCCCTGCACACGGCTTTCGAACTGGACGCACCGGCCCGCCAGGGCGAGTGATGCGTTTGCCAGAAGGCGCGGTCTGACCGCGCCTTTTGTTTTTTTGAAAGGCGCGACCCCGAGGCTGTTCTTTTGCTCGCGCTAGTCAATACTCAGGCATGTAGGCCATGACCGCTTTTGGTTGTAGGTCGAGTGCCTTTTTTTTGCAGACTGTTGTCCCTGAAATGTAAGGCGTGAGGAGAAAGGTATGTTGATTCTGACTCGTCGGTGCGCAGAAAGCCTGATTATTGGTGATGGCGAAATCACCGTGACCGTGCTCGGCGTCAAAGGAAATCAAGTGCGTATCGGGGTCAACGCCCCGAAAGAGGTGGCCGTCCACCGTGAGGAAATCTACCTGCGCATCAAGAAAGAGAAGGACGAAGAACCAAGCCATTAATTTTTATCGTTTTTTATGTTTGCAAACGGGGAAGAAGCTGGTTAATATACGCCCCGTGTTGCGGAGAGCTGGCCGAGTGGCCGAAGGCGCTCCCCTGCTAAGGGAGTACACCTCAAAAGGGTGTCGGGGGTTCGAATCCCCCGTTCTCCGCCATTATTTGCGTAGTACGTTGTAATCTGGCTTCTTCGGTAAGTTGTTGAAATTACTAGAAAAAGTGTTTGACATAGAGATTAGACGGCCTATAATGCGCGGCAACAAATGCACTCGTAGCTCAGCTGGATAGAGTACTCGGCTACGAACCGAGCGGTCACAGGTTCGAATCCTGTCGAGTGCACCATTTAAGAGTCATCTGCAGCAATGTGAATGACTTAGCTTCAACCAGTTGTGATCTGGTATAAAAACACAAATTGCACTCGTAGCTCAGCTGGATAGAGTACTCGGCTACGAACCGAGCGGTCACAGGTTCGAATCCTGTCGAGTGCACCATACAACAGAAAGCCCGCATTTAATGCGGGCTTTTTGCCGTCTGGGATTTGGCTTTTCCTTTCGTGCATCCTCTTTCATCAAACTCAATGTGTGCACTGCGACCTCGCTTGGTGTCGTAGCGGTAACTTGTACTCGAGTTTCGAATGCTGATCTTGTCCGGCTTGCCAAGTGCGCTTTCGACATCTTGCTGGCTCATGCCTGCGACAATCCGCTGATTGATGATTGCTTCGCGCCGCTCCCTGGCGTTGGTCAGGTTTGCGCATTTGTCCTCGACCTTTCCAACGACAGTTGGATCTCTTCTTTTGTTTTTCGCGCCTGATGGTTCGCGAGTGTCCGCCTCAGGCATGAGAGCGGTCACTGTGCTGCCCGGAGTAAAGGTTTTGATTTCGTGTGGCGAACGACTTTCGCCGGTCGTGCAGCTCAGTGTAGTGAAGGTGACACGTCCGTTGGGCGCTTCGCATCGGTGAATGGTCGTGGCAAGTGCCCAGGGCGGGGAGAGCAGGGCGATAAGAAAAAAATGCTTCATGTTCGATGGCATCTAGCGTCCTCCTTGGCGGTTCTCCTGAAGCTTAGCTGTCGCATTTTTTCGCTGTGGTGTGTTTTCTTTTCAGGATGAGTCGTCGGAGATTGAAGGATCAGGACTGCGCTCAAGTTTGTCTTGCAAGCGCTTGTTTCAGCCGCGATTTTTTAACATTTAAAACCGTCAGGCGGTGTATCATTGCGCCCGTCAGCCCCGCCGGGGCTTGTGGAATACCTCCATGGACTTACCCAGTAGTTACTCAATACCCCGTTTTTCCAATCATGAATTGACTGATTGATCCTTCCGGCGTGCCCCGCTGCTGGGAGTGGAGTTCGCCTATGTCTGAAGTTGAAGTAAAGAAAACGCAGGAAAGCTTGCAGGACCGCCTGGCTCAAGTTGTTGAGCTGTTGCAGCGTCAGCGAGTGGTTGAAGACCTGACTCACCGCCAGGAAGGCCCGCATCATGACCGGGTCGAGAACCTGGTTCACCGGCAGAACCTCGTCGAGTTGCAGCGTAAGCTCGATGATCTGCACTCCGCCGACGTCGCCTACATCCTTGAAGCCTTGCCGCTGGACGATCGTCTGACGCTCTGGCAGTTGGTCAAGGCTGATCGCGACGGCGACATCCTTCTTGAAGTATCCGACTCGGTCCGTGAAACCCTGATCGCCGACATGGACGATCACGAGCTCCTGGCTGCGGCCAAGGACATGGATGCCGACGAACTTGCTGACCTGGCTTCCGAGCTGCCGCGAGACGTCGTCCATGAGCTGATGGAGACCCTGGACAACCAGCAGCGCGAGCGTGTGCGGTCGGCCCTTTCCTATGATGAGGAGCAGGTCGGTGCGCTGATGGACTTCGAGATGGTGACGATCCGTGAGGATGTGAGTCTCGAAGTGGTTCTCCGTTATTTGCGTCGTCTCAAGGAGCTGCCCGGTCATACCGACAAGCTGTTTGTGGTCGATTACGACGGCGTCCTCAAGGGGGTGTTGCCGATCAAGCGTTTGCTGGTCAATGATCCCGAGAAGCAAGTCTCCGAGGTCATGGCCAGCGATCCGGTGAGTTTTCATCCGGATGAAGACGCTTACGATGCCGCTCAGGCGTTTGAACGTTACGACTTGATTTCGGCGCCGGTTGTCGACAAGAACGGCAAGCTTATTGGTCGTTTGACGATCGATGAGATGGTCGACCTGATTCGTGAAGAGAGCGAAAGCGAAGTTCTCAACATGGCGGGTCTGCGTGAAGAAGAAGACATTTTTGCGTCGGTCTGGAAGTCTTTGCGTAACCGTTGGGCTTGGCTGGCTGTGAACTTGATCACTGCATTCGTCGCGTCTCGGGTGATTGGGTTGTTCGAAGGCTCCATTGAGAAGCTGGTGGCATTGGCGGCATTGATGCCGATCGTGGCGGGTATTGGCGGCAACTCCGGTAACCAGACGATCACCATGATCGTTCGGGCGATGGCGCTGGATCAGGTGAGTACTGGCAATACTTCGCGTCTGATGCGCAAGGAGTTGGCAGTTGCGTTGATCAACGGCGTGATATGGGGCGGAGTGATTGGGGTTGTTGCCTACTTGCTCTATGGCAGTTGGTCGTTGGGCGTGGTGATGACCGCTGCGATGACGCTCAACTTGCTGTTGGCGGCGTTGATGGGGGTTTTGATTCCGATGACCCTGGCGAAGATGGGGCGCGATCCGGCAATGGGGGCTAGTGTGATGATTACTGCCATGACCGACAGCGGTGGCTTTTTCATCTTCCTGGGGTTGGCGACAATCTTCCTGCTCTGACGTCCTGATCATCTAAAACCCGCCCTTCGGCGGGTTTTTTGTGCCCGGATTTCAGGCAAAAAAAAGCCAGCGATCAGGCTGGCTTGGGCTTTCTGGCTGAATCAGGACGCGTCGGCGGCCATTTCAGCGTCATGAGCGATCAGCGAAACCAGAGCGTTCTGCTGTCGATGGGAGAGTTGGCGGAAGCGCTGTAATAGCTCTCGTTCGTGCAAGGAAAGCTCAGGGCTGTCCAGGCGCATGCTCAACTCTTCTCCCAGTGCACCTTCCTGAATAAGACTCTGCTCAAGGCGCGCAATGATTTCGGAATTCATGCTGCGATGATGATTGCGAGCCACCTCGGCAATGCGTTCACGCATTCCGTCTGGCAGACGTACGACGAACTTGTCAGCCGTACGGCTGGAATAAATTGCCTGTTTCAATGGGCGCATATATTTAACCGGTTAGTTCAGGGGAGCGGTTTTCGGGATTGGCCGCAGGATGTCTGGTAAGACAAGCCGTCTGGCCAAATGTTCAACCTGAATTGATAGAGGTGCGAATCATGCCTCAAAATAGCCAGATCCTTGGCGTCAATTCTGTGACAAATATTGAACTGAATAAAGGCTTTCTGCCAGCACCAATTATCAGAAATGCGGACTGGTTTGGAAAGCTGTTCGGGTCCGTAGCACCAGCCGGGTCCTCTGCCAGCAGTCGATATCAAAATCTCTGAAGGGTGGATCATGCGAAGTCGATCAATGTTCCTTACCTTTACAGGATAGTGGCAAATGGCCGATTTACTAGAGGAAGGTTTATCTTGTGGGCTATTTAGGATGGATGGCGGATGCTTCTGTCGGGTGGGGCGCTGTGGTCGAGGTGGGGGCAATTGATCGGAGAATCTTCGCAGGTTCGTGAGGCATCTTGCCTACACTTAAAAAGCACACGGATGACATGACAAAGCCAGGCGTGCCCGTTAACATGCACGCCGTCTATCGCTCTGCGTATTCTCGCGGGCAATTTGTGTCTCAGTAGCTCAATTGGATAGAGCATCCCCCTCCTAAGGGGAAGGTTGGCAGTTCGAACCTGCCCTGGGACACCATATAATTCGGGCCTTTCAGGTCATCGCCTATGCAGCATGAAATTGGCGTGACAGCAGGGTGACAGCAGAGGGGTAGAAATACACCCATCTACCTCTGTTTTGAAGCGAATACGAAGGATCGTACGATGATTGATTTCTTTACCAACAACTGGATATCGATCGCTTCAATCATTATCGGTTTTGTCGTCTCATACGTTTTTTACCGGCTGCAGCAAAGAGACTCAGTTTCGGCTGCCTCGGAGAGGACGAAGCACGCGACCGTTGAGCTTCTAGATGTCGTTGAGAGTTACATCATCAACAAACAGGTTTTATCTCGATTTCTCATCGATAACCTGATCCAGGCTTCTGAGCGCCTCCATTCAGTTTTGTTGCGCCCATCCTGTACTCCCATCACGCTTCTTCAAGACGTTGCATTGCGACTTCAGAGAAGTCGTCATCTTAATATTCCTCAGAAGACTGAATATTCAGTAAAAATTGATGACCTGATCGCTGAGGTTAAAGAAGAGCTTGAGCCACTGACTTGGGAGAGAATGAAGGCTGACAGCGCTTCGTGCATAGCCCGTGTGCTTGAACTCGTGCCGGACGAGCACAAAGAGCAAGCGGAAAAGGACCTTCATTTCCTTGGCCTGATCGGTGAAATTGCTAAAAATGAAGGACTTCTAAAAGGCATGAGAGAAACGGATGGGAGATCCAGTTGGGTGTCGGTGGCTACAGCGGGGATCGCCGCAGCACTCGCAGCATCTACTATAGGAAGTCGTATATTTTTTGATGCCAACCAAGGAATGAACTGGGAAGAAGGGCGTCTTATTTCAATTCTCTCAATCGCGGCCATTGGCGTTCTTTCGCTTGCTCTTGGTACCTACGCACTCCGTAGCTATCTACGATACCGCGATATAAGTAAGGCACTTTAGAGACCATTTCTTATCTGGAGAGCGATAGAGGTAGTAAAGAAGGCGTGTCGAGCTGTTGCGCGATTGGCCAGGCCAGCGCTCAGCAGCTCTTCCCTTTTGTGCAGATCCTTCTCACCATGACGGCCTTTGTGCTTGGCGACAGCCCTAGCCTTCGCGATGCCTTGAGCCTGTCACTCGCGGGTCTACTTCAAATCCTTGCGCGCAATGGCGGCCATCACTTCTACCGGTATCGTGTTGATTGCTCCCAGCATCCGACCGGTGAACTCGTCGCCCTTGGAGTCTTGCATTCCCTGGTGACTGGTTGGAAGCTCCAGTGCAACGATGCGCCGGTGCGTCCCCTTGCCCCATGTAGCAACGCATCCTCCAGCGAGTGAGAACATCCCTGGTGATCATTGAATGCCTCGCTGAGTGGTAGCTCCGATGTCGCCACCCGGTTATGCCTGGATGTAACACCTATCAATCCTGTAACACTACTTTTCGATAGCACCGTATGAACGTGTAACACCGTAAAAAATCTTGAATTACATGTGGTTAGCATGATTCGTAACGTGCGTAACATAAGTAACACGGTTTTGAATGCGCGTACCCTTACCCCTACAGCAACACCTCCTCCAGCAAGTGAGAACATCTCTGTTGATTGTTAGCACTGGTGGCAGCTAGCTCCGACGTCGCTACCCGGCTATTCGAGCGCGGAACCGCCAAGTCGTTGGGCGTGTGTGATTGACATCGGCAACGATCAGACGTGATTTTTTGTATATGTAATGCAATACGTGGTCTGAAGCGATGCTGCATCAAAATGGTACGCAAACAATCGCAGGGGACCCTGGAGCATTAAGACACACACGGGGTCGGAAACCCGCGAGATCTTGGTAGCGACAGTTCCACCAGCTTACTGAAATTTCAACGTTGAAATTGAAAGGATATTGAAGAGAAAAGGGCATCGTTACCGCAACGGTAAAGGTGAGCCATTATGTTGTTGATAGCGAACGGTTGAGCCCGGTCAACCTTGGGGCTGGTGTCAACCACGTCAACCTGTCAACCAACGTAGAAAACTCAGCGGCTAACAAGATGCTGCGGGTTCTTTGCCCCGTTCCCATCCGAAATGCCCAGGGTCCCCGGCGAGCTACCAAGCGATAGGGCAAATGCACAAGGTGAACAGCAGTTCACCAGGTTCACCTGTTCACTAAGCTGTGCACTTTTCCGCTAACACGATCACGCGGGTTTCCGACCCCGTACCCACCGAATATCCCCAGGGTCCCAGACGATGTCGATGCCCCGGTCGATGCATCTCCCCTTGTTCGTTGTTGGCAGACGGCACCTCCCAAGCGTCTGGCGTTCGGCGACTCAACGTTCGAATTCTGCATTAGTCGATACCAAGCCAGTATTCCATTCGCTGGCGGCCCTATCACTGATGGGGTGTGGGGCTCGAAAAGACGTGTTACAGGTGTTTCCGGTGTTACGAGCTATATTAACTAATTGAATTTATTGGGATTTATTGGTGTTACACACCGTTCATCTTTCACGTGCGTTGTGTGTTACAAGCCAAATAGGTGTTACAGCAGCGTTTACAAAATTGGGTAAACCGTAGGCTGCAGTCGGTCATTAGGAGACACCCGATAATGTTCCCGCCTCACTTTAGTAATTGGTTGCGCCAGACTGATGACAAAATCTAGGACGGGGCGATCAAGCGCGAGATTGAGCTTTGGACAGCCGTGAGCAGTTCCAAAGTTATACACAGACGATTCATGACCATTCGACCGAGACGGTGGGAGGGGGGGGAAGATCGAGGCGCTGGGGGCGCTCAAGTTGTTGTCGGGTGGATCCGCGTGGACGATCTGCACCAGGCAAATGGTCGTGATCTGAACCTGGTGGAAGGGCAGAGGCTTAATTCCACTGTGGGTGGTGAAATACAGGAAAGGATCCAGGGCATGCGCTAAAGCGTTGCAGGCATCAGCCAGCAATTGGCGGCGCCAAAGAACTGGATCGGGTCGGAGTCTTTCAACCTATTCTAGGTGGTGTGCGACGCGCTTGATCTGTTGCACCAGATGAACGCGCAGTTGGCGACGCACACACATCTACCGGAACCAACCCCCGTACTAAGTGATGCTTCGGCTTTCAACGCGAAGGCTGCCCAGGCTTTGGTGCTAGCAGCAAAATTAAATGCTGTGACTCTCTCGCAACCTCGACCACCTTTTTCTTCTACTCCGAGTTCCCGGTGTGACATCATCGGAGTCACCTCTTACTCAATCATGGATGGACATAATGCAAGCCCCGAATGTAGATCTGTTGGACGAGCTAATTCCTGATGATCAGCAGGAAGACGAAAGTGATTTAAACGATAAGGACATATCTTTTAAAGACGCTGTCGTAATGAATGCGGACTGGACTATTGAGACCATTAACGGCCAAGTTAACAAGGGGAATATAGACCTTGATCCTGGTTTTCAACGACGATCTGCTTGGGATAATGTTAGACAAAGCAGGCTTATAGAGTCATTAATTGTTAGCTTGCCTATTCCCAATATTGTGTTGGCAGAAAACAAAACCAGCCGTGGACGTTTTCTAGTTATTGATGGCAAACAGCGCCTCTTAACGCTCAATAGCTTTATGGCTGACAAGCTCGTGCTTAAAGGGCTTGATATTCGAAAGGATCTGAATGGGCGGACTTACTCTACACTAGATGTCGAGGATCGGGAATTTCTTGAAAATAGCACGCTTCGCTCCACAGTAATCAAGAACTGGAGTGATGAAAATTTTCTCTTCATCATGTTTTTTAGGTTGAATAGCGGAAGTTTGCCTCTTTCACCTCAAGAGCTTCGAAAGGCACTTATCGGTGGCAAGGTTCTGAATGCCATTGAAGAGTACATCAGCCAAAGTAGGAGCTTTCATAGAATCTTTGGAGAGGTGCCCGACAAAAGAATGCGAGACTCCGAGTTGGTTTTACGCTTCATTGCTTTTGATATGTCGTTTGAAACCTATAATGGTAACTTAAAAGATTTTCTCGATAATACAACTAAGTTGTTCGAGGGGGATTGGGATAATCAACAAGCTGTTTTGAATAACGCATTAAGCCGCTTGGATTTAGCTTTAGATACTAGCTTCGAAATTTTCGGATCGAACTCTTTTAAGAAATGGCTTGGCGATAACTACGAGCGCCGTATCAATCGCGCAATTTTTGATTGTATAACTCGATACTTTGCAGATAAGGATGTTTCAAGGGCGGCGCTGAACGATCCGGCAGCGGTTACACAAGCATTTCAGGACATTTGTCTTGATACTCGATTTAAAGAATCGATTGAGAAAACAACCAAAAGCGTTGGGGCGACAAATACTAGACTATCTATATGGGGTCAGGAGCTTGCCGGTAGATTGAATTTGAAGTTTGATGATGCCAGCTTCAGGGTGGTATGAACATGAGCCAGCCGAGTCCTCTATTCATAAATTTGCAAGAGAGATTTAAGAGGCTTGAGTCTACTTTTCTCGGGGCTCAACTAGAGGCCGAGTCAAGAGACCCTCTGACGTTTGCAGTTGACCCAGATCAACTTGCTGCATTCAGAGTTTTGGTTCATGCTGAAATTGAGGATTATCTCGAGCGTAAAGCTCGCGAATCTATTATGCAGCTGAAAGCAAAAGTTTCGCCGCAAACATTTACGATTAAATCTAATATAGAGCTTTTTTTACTGGCTAGTGTTTTTGGTGTGGATTTGCAAATAAAGTTGCCATACGATGCTGGCAGTTTGCACACTTCGGTGCAGAAACTTATTAGAGATATAGAGGGCTTTATTAGCGACAACAACGGAATCAAGGAAGGTTCTTTTGTTAAGTTGTCTTTGGTCTGCGGAAAAATGGCAGATGAGATTGATATAAATCTTATCAACATGCTGAATGTATACGGTAAAGAAAGAGGCGACGTGGCGCACCAAAGTGCTTCACGTGTCAAGACGCTTCAAGCTCCATCGACAGAACGCACGAATGCTTTAGTTCTGATAAAAGCCCTCGGGGATTTCTTTTATCCAGCTAACCAGCAATAAATAAAAGCAGGTTCAGCTTGTGAGCCTGCTTTTTATCCGTTAGTAATTCTACGCTTGACTTGGGGGGCACACCAAAAAAACGCGTTTTTCTGAGTGTTCAAATTTGTAATTGCTTGCTACAGAGACGGAATCGGATTCCATGCTCGGAGGCGTTCAAACTGATATCGCCATAGCAGCCGGACTCATCAAGGCATTCACCCACTTGCACGATTTGTCAAAAAAAGCCATTGCACGTGCCTTTTTTGACCTATCTTAGTGTTCCCGCTAAGCAGAACGGCTGTTTGCTCCATGGACAAGTTCGAAAAGCTCACATCCAAACAGCACCTTGAGGGTCCGAAACAGCAGCATTACGTCCCAAAATTTTATTTAAAGGGATTTACCTCAAATCAGGTGCTTTGCGTTTTTGATCGGGTTAAGGGAGAGATCAGGCACCGGCAGTCTCCGCAGGCTGTAGCAACCGTCCGTCACCTGTATACCTTTGAGGACAACCAAGATCGCAAGCGGTTTGATCTGGAGGTGCTTTTCGGTCTCGTAGAAGATGCTGCTGCTCCAATCTTGAATTTGCTTGCACGGGGAGTCCGCATAAGTCAGGAGGAGCGAGAGTCTTTTGCGCTCTTTCTTGGTCTCGCTGCCGTACGGACGCCCGCCGCCATTGCTGAGGCGAAAGCGGCTTACGCTGGAATGGTAAAGCTTCAGGCAGGGCAGATTTTCGCCGATGAGAATAGGGTCTTAGAGCTTCTCAAAAAAATGAATGGTTCTAAAGTGGATGAGATGTTGCTGCGTGATCAAGCCAGAGACGTCGCGGAGATGGCTCGAAGTGATTCGTATGACATTGAAGTGGATCAGCAGTTTGCACTTCACCGTTCATTGAACGTCTGGCATATCGTTGCTGAGGAGCTGTACAAACGAGACTGGAGAATCCTGCACGTTCCCAGCAACGAACACAGTTTCTTGACGTCTGACTCACCGATTGTTGTGCAGTCTATGTCCTCGTCACTCCGACATGAGCCGATTGGTTATGGCTCGCCACATGCACAGATTTTGTTTCCCCTTACCTCGAAGTGTGCGCTTGTCGCGAGTGGGTCATTGGGGCGAACAGGTCGAAGCGTTATAACGGTTGAGAATCTGCAACGGTTCAATCGAACGATCGCCCAGGATTGTCATAGATACGTCATGGGTAATGACGCGGATCTCGTGCAAAGAATTACCACGGAATTAGGGCTAGCCAAAACAAAATGGAAGCCTAAATCGAGCGTCGAGGTTGGATATCGGATGAAGGCGGACGGTAAATTGTCTGTCGTCGGCTTAATGAAACGCAAGGGGCCTTAGGAAGCATCTTATGCCGTGAGCGTTGGCGCCATTGCTAGGGGGTGAGGGCATCTAAAGAGTGAAGGGTTCGCTCCGGCGTGGACTGGATATGCATGTATAGGAAACGACCACGTGAGCTTTCGGAAAAAGAATGTAAGTATGGCTGGGGTGGCTTGCTAATCATGAGTTGTGTCAATGGGTGCTGGTGAGCAAAGTTGATAGGAAATCAACTCAACGGTATGTGCCTGAGGCTGAGCAGGCTAGTAGAAAAGTTGAGCAAGCACTTTTAGGTCTACTCGATTTTACCGGTCGTTTAGCGACGACTAAAGGCAAAATCGCGAACCATTTAAAAGGGAATCCCTATGTCAAATGAGAAGTCTCCTTCGTAATGAAAAATACTTGCCACTGCCTTTGTTATCTCTTTTTTAAACTGATTATCTTGGTTTAACTTGTCAATCATATCAAGATCTATATCATCGGCATCAATGTCAATTGATAGTTTTTCTTGCTTCTCATTCCAGCTTAAAGAAAGATCTGATACCTTGGAGAATTTGCCAGTGTGTCGATAAAGTGCCAATCTTAGGGCGGGTTTAGCTAAAACATTAAATTCGGGTAACAAAATCTGAGTTTTTGACCAGTCTTTGTATGCGTCTCGATAGAACTTGTCATAGCTTTCTTGGATGAATTCGCAATTGCTAGCGTGTAGTTTACCGTATTGCTGCAATACTTCAGGAAAAGCATTTGAAGTGATGAACTTAATTCTGGCAATCTCTTCTTTTTGGTTCAATATATATCGACACAGATAGTCCTCAGAGCTTACTGATTTCGCCGATACGTCCTTGTCTTCAAATAAAATCCTCACCAGCTCGCTTTCAATAATTGAGGCTAGATTGAACTGATAAACCCTTTTTTTGTTTTTCTGACGTTCCTTCAGAATACTCATCTCATAAGACTGAGCCTTCATCAGTGACGTAATTGAGGCGAATATATTTTTGTCGTTTTGAGGGGAGGAGTTTGCCTTGCTCATTTCTTGGAATGCAAATACATCTACATCTGGCGCAGAAAATAGCACTGGGCATTCTTTTGATAGTTTTTCATGGTATGAAGGAGACCATGTCATCTTTGACATGTAATGATTTATAGCGGGATGATTAGTCCATCCTTTGAAAGGGCGCCAGTTATAGTTAGGGTCTTTGTCGTCCACCGGGCGAGAAAGAAGCGCCCATGAATTAGCCTCGCTTTTTTTGCAGCTTACAATTATCACAGTGTAAACACTTATGTCTTTTAGATTTGTGACCTTGTAAGCTAAAAGATCAATCTCCCTTACGGTTCCCTCAAGATCATCAATATAACAGCGATTGCTAATTAGGTGCCAGCCGTTTTTTCGTAAAACCTCTCCGATCTCATACTCCAGCTTGAAGCCAGTCTTCGAAATTGATTGAGCAAGCTTTTCCAAGTCAATTGCCATAACATTCCTTGTAAATCACGGTTTAACAACGCCGAAAAAAGTACCAGTGCATCTGAATATTTATTAGGGTTTTAGGAGTTGCCGCAGGTGGCTCTGAAGGTAAAAGCTACGGGCACCAACCCAAGATCAGAATAAGCAGATTCCGAACAAAAGCAATTATTCAGTCAGATAATTCGCCCTCAGGAAAGACTCATTAGCGCATTGATGCACCGCAAATGGCGTGCGATTCTTGATCAAACACATGAAAGGATCGAGCGAAACCGATGGACGAGAGTTTTGATTACCAAGACTGGCTTGCCTCAAGACCTACGCTAACAGAAGACCGCAGCCACCCGAACCACTGGCACAACCGTGCAGCCGATTTGCACGCATCAGCAGGTGCACTGTGGCACGCCATGGGTTCAGAGGACGCTGCGATTGCATCCGAGCTGGGATACGCGCCTGGTTTCCGATTGGGTGTGGCTTGCTGGCCCGTCTATCACATGCTATGCGGCCTCTCACTCGAACTGATTATGAAGGCAGTCCTCGCACAAAAAGGCTTTACCCCTGCTCAGTTCAAAGGGCACTCGTTCAAGAAGCTACATCAGCTCCTAGAGCTTCCAATGGATGCCACTCGCACGAGGCTCATGGCTTTTTACGAGGCGTCTCTATTGTGGGCGGGTCGATACCCTACACCGCTGAATGCCACGGATGACAAGCTCCTAGATTACTATGATCTTGCCGATGATATTCTGACCAAGCCTATTCAGATGAGCGAGCCATGCGTGCTGAACTTTAAGACTTCGAGCGGCGCCACGGACTGGGGTCGATATACAGAGCTTTGGCGCGAATATTCAAATTTGTTCGAACTCTAACCTTCATTCGTAGGCCCCACTGTAAGTCCGCTTCCTTCCGTAGCGGCCGATCATGAATGACCGGATGATTCCACAACACAAAGCGGTCATTCGCATTGGTAAGAAGGTCAAAGATGAGTTCGGGCAGGGCTTATCTTCGCCCCCAATCATCCGTTGCTGCGTCACTCCGCCATACTTTCTACACCAGAGCGATAGGGGAAACTGTACTTCGTTGATGCTTTCTCCAATGTCGTCACCTATTTCAGCGGGGCAGGTTGTGCTCTCGCCAATCTCGACGTGTTGGACAAGTGAAGGAGCTCCTGCGACAGCGGGCTTAGCTTTTCAGTTATTGCTACCCCCTGCTTAAGACCGAGTTTGGAGGCCCAGCATGCTGCGCATATCGTCCTGGTATTTTTCAACACTCCGCCATTCTATGAGGGCTGTTACATTGCTCGCGTAGCTTGTGAGACTCGGGTTGTCTAAGTCGAAAGCTGGGTCAAGTGCGGAGGAACTATAGCCATGTGCTGCGGCCAGACTCGTGAAAACGCTTGCGCTGGCGTTTCGAAGTTGGGGGTCATTGAAGTGAGTGTGCTGATTTCGAGCCGCGTATACGATGAGCCCTAGAGGAGTGCTTCGTACTACACGTCCCACACAGAACTTCGCTAAAGACGAGGGAATATTGGCTTTCCAAGCGTCCGACACTTGAGTGTTTTCTGAATAAATTTCTAAACCCTTTTCGGCGATTTGCAGTATCGCGCCGCATATGGTGTCGAGGGCAAATGTCTCGGCGCGAAAAGCTAGCCGGGCAGCCTTCGCCTCCTCTAGCGCATCTGCATTCTCTATACACCACGCAGAGTACTGGGCGTCTTGCTCTGGCCCGTAGGGCAATCCAGAGACAAAAATGGGCTTTATGCCGGCTCTTAAAGGTTCGAGATAACCGTCCACAGCTTTGAATAAATGCCGTACGGCGCTTTCTGTTCTCTCGAGATAATCTTCTGCGTTTTTCATTCATCAACCAATGCTTGGATGAAATTTCGTTAAGGTGTTTCTGCGGTCAAAGTGTACTGGATGCCGGCCGCTGTCTGAATGAGGTTTAGGAATTTGGGCGCGACGCAACGAATTTTCCTGCTTGGCTCAGTGGGGTAGGCGACGCGTTGGATCCGCTTGGTGCCCGCGCTGACATCTCTGGACACTGAGAGTTGGGGCTCAGCTATTGGCCGGAAGCTGCCTGCGGAATTTGAATGCAACGAAAGCTTTCGCGAGCTTCCGCTTATCCTCATCACCGTTTTTTCAGTTTATGCTCGATTAGCCCCATTTCTGCCTTGATCGCAGTGATGGTGAGCTTCTGCATCGCTGTGCATTTTCCGATTTTGGTATCCACGATCTTGAGTAGGACGGTCAGGTGGGCTTTTCTCGCTTTAAGCGTTTCGGATATGGATGAGTTGTTTTGTGTCGCTGCGTTCATGGTTTCGATCCTTGGAGTGATTTAAACAGCCCGCGAAAGCAGGCTGTTTCAGGGGAGTTGGTAGTTACATCGCTAGCACGTCTTGCACAGTGTGTTGGCGTGCACGCTCTGACAGTTCATTCCAATTCCAGCTACCGAAGTTTTCGCCTTCTTCCGGAATGACCAGTTTGAAAAGCATGACCTGATCGCGGTCAATTAGGCGGTAGGCTGCCCATAGCTTGCCCCCAGCGTCCAGTAACGCTTGAGCCGCTTCGTTCCAGTTCTCTTCCAGTGCCATGTGCGCGAGCAGTAGGGCAGTCCTTTCGATTTTCTTGTGCTCCTCCTGCGCTTCGGTGATGTGTCGGTCGACGGTCACCAATTCCTGTTCCAGTGCCGTGATGATCAGATGTTGACGGCGGTGATGCTCGGTCGCCGTGTTGAGGTTTTTCGCGGCCTTTTGCGCGTCGGCGTTTGCAGTCTTCTCGCCTTCCGTATCACCCCAGGCAACAGCCTGTGCGTAGGCCGTTGCCGCCTCCGTCTCGGCCTGTCGTGCCTTTGTGATGTCTTCCTGTGCCTGCTGCCGGATCTGATCCAAACGGGTGCTGAGGCTCTGTCGCTTTTCGTGAAGCTCCTGCTCGTCTACTTTCCAATTTGCCATGGCCTCGACGTAGCCCGCCATCAAGGCTTCACGATTGGCAAGGTTCTCACGACGATGAATCTTCCGATTCAGCGTGTGGATCTCCAGGTCCAGCGAGTCAAACTTTCGCTTCCGCTCGTTGTACTGATCTCGCACTTCGCGTTCCCGACCCTGTTCGATGACTTCGGGAGTTTCCAGTGCTGCCTCGAGGGGGAGCAGTTCATTTCGGACACTTTCCATCTCGATGGTCAGTCGTTCGCGGCGGTCTTTCAATTCTTGGATCTCGTTCATCTGTCTTGTCTCTGTGCAATTCGATTGTGGGTTGGTTGAGTGGCTGGCTAGGCCGGGAGTGAGCCGGCACTACCTTGATTAATAGGGATGCCGTCAGGCAGCCTGAGCCTCGCTCTCATCCGTTCCCGGAATCGTCTTTACGATGTAGCAGCGTTGCGGGCCGAGGCCGGGCAAACGGACCAAGCTCGATGCTTTGCCATCTGTTCCGGGCTCCAGTACACCTCGACATAGAAGCTCCTTGTTCACCGCACTGATATTCATGCCCTTGAACACCTCGGAACGCCATGCCTCAGGCAGCACGTAGTAGGTGTTGGTGGTGTGCAACGCATCACCCAGGCCATGTTCCAGCGTCTTGCGAAAACCCAACCGGTCGATGGTGCGTGGACCGTGCTCATCGATCTTCGCGGCCGCCGATTCCCAGCGGGTGAAACGGCTCTCACCGAAGCGCTCGATGACCTGGCGCAACCGCACCAAGATGGCGTCCCCTTCAAGGTTCCCGGCGCCACCGCGCTCATTCATCCAGGCACTGAGGCAGACTCGGGCCGCGGTGGTGGCGGTGCCGTCTGGCCAGCCGGTAATTCCCATTGCGGTTGCCAGTTCGCCGGCAGCGGCGGCCAGACCGAAACGGGCTGCTGCGCGGTGCGCTTGGCCACTCGCTGACGCGGGCAATGCCTTGGCGAT
Organism: Pseudomonas sp. NFX224; assembly: GCF_048565165.1. NCBI lineage: Bacteria > Pseudomonadati > Pseudomonadota > Gammaproteobacteria > Pseudomonadales > Pseudomonadaceae > Pseudomonas > Pseudomonas sp. NFX224. Next base: position 4,466,648 of record NZ_CP183416.1, read on the forward strand.
AAATCTCTCCAAGGTGTGGCGCAGGATCGCCGACCAACCATGCCGCTTGCCGGGCTCACAGAGGGCCGACAGGAAAGCGGTGAGCGGTGTACCGTAGTACTTGGCCACCCGTGCCTTGAGTGCATCGGAGAGGGCGGCTGCATCATCGAAGCCGTTCAGCGCATCGAACATGCCGAGGCCTTTGCTGGCATCGGCAGGGACGGCGAGCATGCGCACCTCCATGCCTGCTTTCAGCTCTTTGTTGGCTTCGGCCATATGTTGGGCCAAGGTCTTCTCGCCGGTGGAGAGGAAGAGCAGACGCCACTCCTGTACCTGTCGGCCTGCTTGGCCCCGGTCATTGGCGCGTGCCTTGCCGGTGCCGTTGCCGAGCATGTACACCGTTTCGCCGATGATGCGTGGATCGCACATGCCGATCTCGTCGAGTACCAGGAGGCCGTCGGAATGAGCAGCGGCGATGGATTCGAGTGCGTTGTCGGTCGAGCGCCACGAGCGCACCAGACGCGGGCCGCCGTAGATCGAGGTGGCGACTTGCAGGTGTGTGGTCTTTCCTCCGGAGCTGTCGCCGTACAGGTGAAAGCCGCCCGACTCATGGCCGAGCATGTGCAGCAGCGGGCCAGCGAACGCTACGCCGACGACAAAAGCCAAGCGATGGTTGCCAACACACAGCGAGCCTATCTGCTGCTGCCATTGCTCCAGCGTGCCCGCTTCGCTGATTGGTGGAAGCTGCGCACCGGCCTCGTAGAAGTGCAGGTGTTCGCTGTGCGCGCCGACCTGCTGCTCGGGCAGTAGAAAGGCGCTGTCGTGCCAACCCAAGCGGGTGACCAGCCGCGCCCGTTGCGCACTGTCGAAGCCGCCGAGATAACTCTGCAGATCGTTGCGCGCATTGCGTCCCGAGCGGCTACCGGCGAGGCGTAGGCCCATGTCCACCAGCGGGCCGAGAACGTCCTTGCCGAAGTCGCCGGTCATGGTGCGCGCCGGGATGTTCCAGCGCTTCTTGGTGCCGTCTGGATCGTCGAACTCGACCAGTAGGCCCCAGTTGTGGCCCTTGTCGTCACGGGTCCGGGCGAGGATTTCCAGAGGCGAACACACCGGGCGCGCCTCGCCATCGTCACCGGCATAAAACACACCTTCGGGCGTCAAGCGAAAGCCGCCAGGCATCAGGTCATTTTTCGATTTTGCGGGACGCTTCGCTGCTGTTTTTGTCTTCGGTTCCGGTTTGGTCTCGACCTGTTCAGGCTCCGGCTTTTCTACAACCACACCGAACAGTTCACCGCTGCTTTCCAGCTCGGCGAAGTGGACCGCTCTCCAGCCTTTGGCGAGTGCATCGGCCGCGTCGTCGCCTTCGTCCCATTGACCATCTTTGGCGAAGGTTGCGCGGTCGTTCTTCAACGTTGGCTTGCGTTTGAATATATCAAGCGACATGACCCGGACCGAGGCGGCGCCGATCTCGCGTAGCTTCTTGGCGATGGCTTCCATGCACGCTTTGCCGCTGTCGTCGTTGTCTGGCCACAACAGCACGTCGCGGCCCTTGAGCGGTGTCAGGTCAGATTTGTGCCAGGAATTGGAGCCGTTCGGCCAGCAAGTGGCTACGTAGCCAGCCAGCAACTCGGCGGCGGCATCAGCGGCTTTCTCGCCTTCGCACAGAACAACCGGTGCGTCTCCGCGTTGTGTCAGTTCATCAAGGCGCAGCAGTGGACGCGGCTCTGGCAGACCCTGCCAGCGCCATTGCGTGGTTTGGCCGTCCGATCGCTGACACCACGTCAACGGTGCAAAAACCTTCTTCGGTTTGCCATCGTCGTCGGGGCCGAGATCGAAGCGGTAAAGCGCCATGAGCGACTGGCCATGTGCGTCCCGATAGATCCACACTTTGGATGGCGCGCCGTGCTGCCGATGCTTGGCCGGGCACTTGTTCATGGCCTCGGTCGGGATCGGCTGAATGGCGATCCATTCAGGTGCTTTTGTCTTGGCTGGCGCTGGCTTCGCCAGGGCGGCGCCGGGCGAGACGTTCAGCAGCTCTGCCAGCTTGTTGCAGGCCTCGACGTCGGTGCCGCCATCCAGGTAGCGCACCAGATCAATCAGATCGCCGCCCTTGTCATCGGTGGCGAAGTCGGCCCAGGTGCCCTTGCTCAGATTGACCTTGAGCGAACCGGCGCGCTTGTCGCTGCGGGTCGGATTTGGTGCGGTGTATTCCTTGCCACCATCCACGCGCTTGCCGTTCGGCAGCCAGTACGATAGGACACGTTCAATGTCTTTCAGCGAGGCGGCTTTCACGTCGGCAAAGCTTGGACGTTTTGCGGTGCTATTCGGACGTTGGCTCATGTGTCGGCCCTCGACAAAAACAGCGCATCGTTAATGTCATCGAGCAGGGCCTTGGCCATTTCACCAAGATACAAGGCGGGCCAACTGAAGCACTCGCCTTGGTCGCTCATGGCCGCTTCAAAAGAGAGTTGATTTGCGTGCTGCTGGAATTGCGAAGCCATCTCCAGCGCATCTTCGACCGGTATACCTGCGTTGACTCGAAACAGCTTCTGATCAGTAGCGTTCACGCGTGTAAACGCAGCTCGGCCTAGCGTGGTGGGCGGCGTCATAGCGCACCGCCTTTCTGCTCAATAGGAACAGAGGATGCGTCACCATGCAGTGTGAGGGTTTTGATGAGACCTAAGGTGCCGCGCACGTCCCAAATAACCGCTGCCAGTACGTGATTGGCTAAGCGAGGTCTGTCGCCTTCGCTTTCAAAGTGGTCTTCGAGCAGGGTCAGCACCGAGTCGGCGCGAGCAATTGCGCAGGTGATAGCGTCGATCGGCACACCGGCTTCGACTCCTTTGTCTACGCAGAGCAGATCTTCGGGCAGGGTGAAACTCAGGGCGTTGTTCATTGACGCTCCCCTGCGATTCCAAAGTCTTCATTTTTGTTTTTCTGAGCGCTGTAGCCTGCCCATTCAGCGGAGTACATATCTTGCTTAATGGGGATAGTACGCGGTACTTCCACTCTAGAGACGCCACGACAGCGGAGTGCCTCAAGGTCAATCAAACGTGTCGTTTTCGACAAGGTGTGCCTATCAAGGATCGCGCCCTTATGGTCTATCAAATGGATGGTGATATGCTTTGGCGGTTGCATTGCGGTCTGCTCAGATTTGCTGTGCGACAGTCGAGTCAGTGGTACGAACACTGGCTCGACACTTCTTTCTACTAAAGCCAGTCCTAGGGCCAGTCTTCTAGGGAGCATCCCAGCCAATTTTGCTCCCTCGACCGCTACCGCGTTCACCGGGCGCCTGCCTTTGCTGCGCGTTCAATCCAAGCCTTGAGCTCAGTCATCAAAATCAGACGTCGCCGTCCGAGTTTGAAAGCCTTAAGGTCGCCAGAAGCGATGAGCTCATAAACTCCTGACCTTGAATAGCCAACCACGCGGGCAGCGTCTTCCACGCTAACTGCAAGAGGTGCGATGTGTTCGGGGTTGTTCATTAGCTTGTCCTTGATCGGTGGGGCGGACTGTACGATACTGGTCCGGACGTAAACATCCTATTTGTAAGTAACATCATCTGCAAGCAAAAATTTTGTAGACATTGCGAGGCGAGTAAATGGCAAATCGTTCGAAGAAGGTTGTTCTATCGGCGAGGGTCGACCCCTACCTTAAAGCTGCGCTTGAACTGCTGGCGGCATCTAGCAACGAGAAAATCGTGAAGATCCTAGAGTCATGCCTTGAGAATGGGATGAATGACCGAACCATCACGAACCCGTTTAAAGCTCCGCAAAAGGATCTGGGAAAAATCAGTTTCATGGTCGCATTCACTGCGATCTGGTCGGAGAATGAAACTCTCTACAAGCTACGCGCAGGAACGCTCGGGCCTGATTTCGCCGGAGAGGAGTTATCGATGGTCGCTATGTTTATCAATGGCGATAAGTATTTCGATGGGGAGTTCGATGTTTTCGGGGATTTGAACGGTTCGACAGAGAAGTTTGGGTTCAAGCCGCGAATGCAGCCTCGGGTGAACCTTGCCTTGGTAGAGAAGGAGTGGCCAATTGTTGAGGAATATGTGAGGTTTCTGGCAAACAACAAGCCGCTTCAGCCGGGTTATGCCGATTACAAAAGTATGCGGGCTCAATCTCTGGCTAAATGAGTTCAACCGCCGCGGCTTTTGTTTCCGGCGCCAAGTGGGCATACCGGAGTGTCATCTTGATATCGGCGTGCCCCAGCAGATCGCGTACCGTGTTGAGCGGTACGCCGGCCATTACCAGGCGTGACGCGAAGTCGTGACGCATATCGTGCCAGCGGAAGCCTCCGATCTTGGCGCGCTCCAGCAGATTGAGCCAGGCACTTTTAACATCCTCCAGGCGGCCACCGGCCTGACTCGGGAAAACGTATCGAGACTTTCCTACCTGCTTTTTCCAATTATCCAGCACGCCGAAGGTTTCCTTGTTCATCGGGATATGCCGCGTGTCGCTCGTTTTGGTGGTGGAACCGGCAACGGTGATCGTCTTAGTGGGGAAGTTCACCTCTGACCATTTCAGGTCGAACAGCTCGCCGCGCCTCATTCCGGTATTCAGCGACACCAGCACCATGGGCTTCAGGTGATCGGTGAAGGGCAGTTCCAGCAAGCTCGGCATCAATTCTTTGTCGCGGTCTGCCCGCCACTTGTTCGCAGTCTCGCGCTCGGCCCGCGCTTCGTCTTGGCGCGCGTCCAGCGCTTCGCGCAGGCGCTTGGTCTCATCGGCATCCAGATAGCGGACCAGCCCCATGGAGTCGACCTTGAGCTGTTTCAGCTTGGTCAGCGGATGCGCGGAGATGTACTCCCATTCAACGGCCCGGCTGTACACGCCGCTGATCGAGCCCATTTTGCGGTTGACCGTTGATGGCTTATTGCCTGACAGCATCCATCCGGTGCGGATCTGCTCAAGATCGCGACCAGTGATAGAGTCGAGACGCTGAGACATGATCGCCTCGAAGTTGTTGTCGAGCGTGTGCAGGGTTTTCTCATGCCCTTTGTGGTGCGTTTTGAACCAAGGCATATAAGTGTCGTCGATGAACTGGCGCAAGGAGGGCAGGGCGGCACCTTTCCGCCCCTGAGCGATGGCCAACGGCTCGCCATGGGCGTGCGCATCGGCAAGATACTGGGCGGCTTCGGTGCGCACCTGATCGAGCGTCACTACGCCGACGCGGCCGAGGGTGGCATTCTTGTTGCGGCCCCAGGTGACCATGTACGATTTATGCCCACTCGGCAGCACGCGGATGAATAAGCCGGGCTGTACAGTGTCATGTACGCGGTAAGCCTTCGGCTCAGTGGCCAAGCTGTTGATGAGTTTCTGGGTGATCTTCGTTTTCAAGCAATACAGCTCCGTGACAGCACCGTGGCAGCAAAAAGAACTATACGGCGCCGTTTTTACGGACGCAACCGGACGAAAAGCCCTGTAATAGCTGGGCTGTCTCAAGCCTGCTAGGTTATAAATTGACCCTCCTAAGGGGAAGGTTGGCAGTTCGAACCTGCCCTGGGACACCACGATTTCCTTGCTATTCACTCTTCGTTTCTCATGGTCATCAGAAGTGGCCACTCCAGTCGCACCCCCTGATTTTCGTAGGTCTCCCTCCTCTATATATAGAGGGAAATAGGCCGCTCCATGCTTTTTGCGCGTTTATGATAAAAAACCAAAATCAGTGCTTGACGGCAGATCTCAGGTGTCTATAATTCGCCCCACTTCCGGCGCAGTCGAAACGGAAAACTCCTTGGTAAACAACGAGTTACGCAGTTTTCGGCAGCAGGTTGCTTCAGTTCATCGAAGCCAAAAGGAAGTTGAAAAAGAGGTGTTGACAGCAGCGTGTAACGCTGTAGAATTCGCCTCCCGCTGATGAGAGATCTGAGGCGCAAGTGGTTGAAGTTGTTGAGGAATTCCTCGAAAGCTTCTGAAAATAATCACTTGACAGCAAATGAGGCTGCTGTAGAATGCGCGCCTCGGTTGAGACGAAAGATCTTAACCAACCGCTCTTTAACAACTGAATCAAGCAATTCGTGTGGGTGCTTGTGGGGTCAGACTGCTAGTCAACAGATTATCAGCATCACAAGTTACTCCGCGAGAAATCAAAGATGTAACCAACGATTGCTGAGCCAAGTTTAGGGTTTTCTCAAAACCCAAAGATGTTTGAACTGAAGAGTTTGATCATGGCTCAGATTGAACGCTGGCGGCAGGCCTAACACATGCAAGTCGAGCGGATGAAGAGAGCTTGCTCTCTGATTCAGCGGCGGACGGGTGAGTAATGCCTAGGAATCTGCCTGGTAGTGGGGGACAACGTTTCGAAAGGAACGCTAATACCGCATACGTCCTACGGGAGAAAGCAGGGGACCTTCGGGCCTTGCGCTATCAGATGAGCCTAGGTCGGATTAGCTAGTTGGTGAGGTAATGGCTCACCAAGGCGACGATCCGTAACTGGTCTGAGAGGATGATCAGTCACACTGGAACTGAGACACGGTCCAGACTCCTACGGGAGGCAGCAGTGGGGAATATTGGACAATGGGCGAAAGCCTGATCCAGCCATGCCGCGTGTGTGAAGAAGGTCTTCGGATTGTAAAGCACTTTAAGTTGGGAGGAAGGGTTGTAGATTAATACTCTGCAATTTTGACGTTACCGACAGAATAAGCACCGGCTAACTCTGTGCCAGCAGCCGCGGTAATACAGAGGGTGCAAGCGTTAATCGGAATTACTGGGCGTAAAGCGCGCGTAGGTGGTTCGTTAAGTTGGATGTGAAAGCCCCGGGCTCAACCTGGGAACTGCATTCAAAACTGACGAGCTAGAGTATGGTAGAGGGTGGTGGAATTTCCTGTGTAGCGGTGAAATGCGTAGATATAGGAAGGAACACCAGTGGCGAAGGCGACCACCTGGACTGATACTGACACTGAGGTGCGAAAGCGTGGGGAGCAAACAGGATTAGATACCCTGGTAGTCCACGCCGTAAACGATGTCAACTAGCCGTTGGGAGCCTTGAGCTCTTAGTGGCGCAGCTAACGCATTAAGTTGACCGCCTGGGGAGTACGGCCGCAAGGTTAAAACTCAAATGAATTGACGGGGGCCCGCACAAGCGGTGGAGCATGTGGTTTAATTCGAAGCAACGCGAAGAACCTTACCAGGCCTTGACATCCAATGAACTTTCCAGAGATGGATTGGTGCCTTCGGGAACATTGAGACAGGTGCTGCATGGCTGTCGTCAGCTCGTGTCGTGAGATGTTGGGTTAAGTCCCGTAACGAGCGCAACCCTTGTCCTTAGTTACCAGCACGTTATGGTGGGCACTCTAAGGAGACTGCCGGTGACAAACCGGAGGAAGGTGGGGATGACGTCAAGTCATCATGGCCCTTACGGCCTGGGCTACACACGTGCTACAATGGTCGGTACAGAGGGTTGCCAAGCCGCGAGGTGGAGCTAATCCCATAAAACCGATCGTAGTCCGGATCGCAGTCTGCAACTCGACTGCGTGAAGTCGGAATCGCTAGTAATCGCGAATCAGAATGTCGCGGTGAATACGTTCCCGGGCCTTGTACACACCGCCCGTCACACCATGGGAGTGGGTTGCACCAGAAGTAGCTAGTCTAACCTTCGGGAGGACGGTTACCACGGTGTGATTCATGACTGGGGTGAAGTCGTAACAAGGTAGCCGTAGGGGAACCTGCGGCTGGATCACCTCCTTAATCGACGACTCAGCTGCTCCATAAGCTCCCACACGAATTGCTTGATTCATTGAAGAAGACGAAAGAAGCAGCCCGAAATTGGGTCTGTAGCTCAGTTGGTTAGAGCGCACCCCTGATAAGGGTGAGGTCGGCAGTTCGAATCTGCCCAGACCCACCAATTTTGTGTGGGAAACGCCTGTAGAAATACGGGGCCATAGCTCAGCTGGGAGAGCGCCTGCCTTGCACGCAGGAGGTCAGCGGTTCGATCCCGCTTGGCTCCACCACTACTGCTTCTCTTGTATAAAGCTTAGAAATGAGCATTCCATCGGTAAGATGGTGAATGTTGATTTCTAGTCTTTGACTAGATCGTTCTTTAAAAATTTGGGTATGTGATAGAAAGATAGACTGAACGTTACTTTCACTGGTAACGGATCAGGCTAAGGTAAAATTTGTGAGTTCTCTTAGTTGAGAAATTCGAATTTTCGGCGAATGTCGTCTTCACAGTATAACCAGATTGCTTGGGGTTATATGGTCAAGTGAAGAAGCGCATACGGTGGATGCCTTGGCAGTCAGAGGCGATGAAAGACGTGGTAGCCTGCGAAAAGCTTCGGGGAGTCGGCAAACAGACTTTGATCCGGAGATGTCTGAATGGGGGAACCCAGCCATCATAAGATGGTTATCTTGTACTGAATACATAGGTGCAAGAGGCGAACCAGGGGAACTGAAACATCTAAGTACCCTGAGGAAAAGAAATCAACCGAGATTCCCTTAGTAGTGGCGAGCGAACGGGGACTAGCCCTTAAGTGGCTTTGAGATTAGCGGAACGCTCTGGAAAGTGCGGCCATAGTGGGTGATAGCCCTGTACGCGAAAATCTCTTGGTCATGAAATCGAGTAGGACGGAGCACGAGAAACTTTGTCTGAATATGGGGGGACCATCCTCCAAGGCTAAATACTACTGACTGACCGATAGTGAACTAGTACCGTGAGGGAAAGGCGAAAAGAACCCCGGAGAGGGGAGTGAAATAGATCCTGAAACCGTATGCGTACAAGCAGTGGGAGCCCACTTTGTTGGGTGACTGCGTACCTTTTGTATAATGGGTCAGCGACTTATTTTCAGTGGCGAGCTTAACCGAATAGGGGAGGCGTAGCGAAAGCGAGTCTTAATAGGGCGTCTAGTCGCTGGGAATAGACCCGAAACCGGGCGATCTATCCATGGGCAGGTTGAAGGTTAGGTAACACTGACTGGAGGACCGAACCGACTACCGTTGAAAAGTTAGCGGATGACCTGTGGATCGGAGTGAAAGGCTAATCAAGCTCGGAGATAGCTGGTTCTCCTCGAAAGCTATTTAGGTAGCGCCTCATGTATCACTGTAGGGGGTAGAGCACTGTTTCGGCTAGGGGGTCATCCCGACTTACCAAACCGATGCAAACTCCGAATACCTACAAGTGCCGAGCATGGGAGACACACGGCGGGTGCTAACGTCCGTCGTGAAAAGGGAAACAACCCAGACCGTCAGCTAAGGTCCCAAAGTTATGGTTAAGTGGGAAACGATGTGGGAAGGCTTAGACAGCTAGGAGGTTGGCTTAGAAGCAGCCACCCTTTAAAGAAAGCGTAATAGCTCACTAGTCGAGTCGGCCTGCGCGGAAGATGTAACGGGGCTCAAACCATACACCGAAGCTACGGGTATCACTTAGGTGATGCGGTAGAGGAGCGTTCTGTAAGCCTGTGAAGGTGAGTTGAGAAGCTTGCTGGAGGTATCAGAAGTGCGAATGCTGACATGAGTAACGACAATGGGTGTGAAAAACACCCACGCCGAAAGACCAAGGTTTCCTGCGCAACGTTAATCGACGCAGGGTTAGTCGGTCCCTAAGGCGAGGCTGAAAAGCGTAGTCGATGGAAAACAGGTTAATATTCCTGTACTTCTGGTTATTGCGATGGAGGGACGGAGAAGGCTAGGCCAGCTTGGCGTTGGTTGTCCAAGTTTAAGGTGGTAGGCTGGAATCTTAGGTAAATCCGGGATTCTAAGGCCGAGAGCTGATGACGAGTGTTCTTTTAGAACACGAAGTGGTTGATGCCATGCTTCCAAGAAAAGCTTCTAAGCTTCAGGTAACCAGGAACCGTACCCCAAACCGACACAGGTGGTTGGGTAGAGAATACCAAGGCGCTTGAGAGAACTCGGGTGAAGGAACTAGGCAAAATGGCACCGTAACTTCGGGAGAAGGTGCGCCGGTGAGGGTGAAGGACTTGCTCCGTAAGCCCACGCCGGTCGAAGATACCAGGCCGCTGCGACTGTTTATTAAAAACACAGCACTCTGCAAACACGAAAGTGGACGTATAGGGTGTGACGCCTGCCCGGTGCCGGAAGGTTAATTGATGGGGTTAGCTAACGCGAAGCTCTTGATCGAAGCCCCGGTAAACGGCGGCCGTAACTATAACGGTCCTAAGGTAGCGAAATTCCTTGTCGGGTAAGTTCCGACCTGCACGAATGGCGTAACGATGGCGGCGCTGTCTCCACCCGAGACTCAGTGAAATTGAAATCGCTGTGAAGATGCAGTGTATCCGCGGCTAGACGGAAAGACCCCGTGAACCTTTACTATAGCTTTGCACTGGACTTTGAATTTGCTTGTGTAGGATAGGTGGGAGGCTTTGAAGCGTGGACGCCAGTTCGCGTGGAGCCATCCTTGAAATACCACCCTGGCAACTTTGAGGTTCTAACTCAGGTCCGTTATCCGGATCGAGGACAGTGTATGGTGGGTAGTTTGACTGGGGCGGTCTCCTCCTAAAGAGTAACGGAGGAGTACGAAGGTGCGCTCAGACCGGTCGGAAATCGGTCGTAGAGTATAAAGGCAAAAGCGCGCTTGACTGCGAGACAGACACGTCGAGCAGGTACGAAAGTAGGTCTTAGTGATCCGGTGGTTCTGTATGGAAGGGCCATCGCTCAACGGATAAAAGGTACTCCGGGGATAACAGGCTGATACCGCCCAAGAGTTCATATCGACGGCGGTGTTTGGCACCTCGATGTCGGCTCATCACATCCTGGGGCTGAAGCCGGTCCCAAGGGTATGGCTGTTCGCCATTTAAAGTGGTACGCGAGCTGGGTTTAGAACGTCGTGAGACAGTTCGGTCCCTATCTGCCGTGGACGTTTGAGATTTGAGAGGGGCTGCTCCTAGTACGAGAGGACCGGAGTGGACGAACCTCTGGTGTTCCGGTTGTCACGCCAGTGGCATTGCCGGGTAGCTATGTTCGGAATAGATAACCGCTGAAAGCATCTAAGCGGGAAACTAGCCTCAAGATGAGATCTCACTGGAACCTTGAGTTCCCTGAAGGGCCGTCGAAGACTACGACGTTGATAGGTTGGGTGTGTAAGCGCTGTGAGGCGTTGAGCTAACCAATACTAATTGCCCGTGAGGCTTGACCATATAACACCCAAGCAATTTGACGCTCCTCGTTGAAGAAACGAGAGAGACCAGATTGCGGTGTGTGAAGACGCAATGAACCGAAAGTTCGATGCTCACAAAACACCAAGCTATCACATAGCCAATTTGCTGAAGCGAGACCATCTGGTCACGAGTCAGTACCCGAATTTCTTGACGACCATAGAGCGTTGGAACCACCTGATCCCATCCCGAACTCAGAAGTGAAACGATGCATCGCCGATGGTAGTGTGGGGTTTCCCCATGTGAGAGTAGGTCATCGTCAAGATTAAATTCCGAAACCCCAATTGCGAAAGCAGTTGGGGTTTTGTTTTGGGCGAAAGAAAAGTGGCATGGCGGAAGGCCCTGTCTTTGCGCCAACAACCATCCAGGTTTTTTCGCTGAGCAAAGGCCTGTTGCTTCAAGAGAACGCTACCACTGGCCGATAACCATAGGGTCATAGCGATCTTCACTTCTCGCCGTCTCCATTCGTTATTGCAGTTCTAGAGAAATCGCTTGATAGCCTATGGCTACTAGCTATTATCTGCGCGCCCGTAAAGGGGTGATGAAGCTGACTTTCATGCCATTCGGTTCTTCCTCTTAAATTGCCTGGAAATCTTCGATGCTGTCGTATCACCAAAAGAGTTTTCTCATCGTCGATGATTTTTCGGACTTCCGCAGTTCGGTCAGGTCGATGCTGCGAGAGCTGGGCGTCAAGGATGTGGATACCGCCGACACTGGCGAACAGGCGCTGAAGATGTGTTCGCAGAAATCCTACGATTTCATCCTCCAGGATTTCCACCTCGGCGATGGCAAGAAGAACGGTCAGCAGGTACTCGAAGACCTGATGATCGAGAAGCTGATCAGTCATGAAAGTGTGTTCGTCATGGTCACCGCTGAAACCAGCCAGGCCATGGTGCTCAGCGCATTGGAGCATGAGCCGGACGCGTATCTGACCAAGCCCTTCAACCGGTCCGGCCTGGCCCAGCGCCTTGAGCGCCTGGAGCAGCGCAAGACTTTGCTCAAGCCGATCCTGCAGGCCCTCGACCGGGGAAAACCGGTTGAAGTGCTCAACGCCTGCATCGCACTGTGCAAACAAGACATTCGCTATTCGCCGCTGTGCCTGCGTTACCGCGCCGATGCACTGCGCGACTTGAATCAGAACGAAGCACTGGAGCGTCTCTACGACAGCATCATTGCTGACCGTCCCTTGCCTTGGGCCTTCGCCGGGCTCGGCAAGTTGCTGTTCAAGCGCGGTCAGGTTGCGCAGGCTAAAGGCATCTATGAGAAAGCGCTGAAAGTATTCCCGATGATGCCGGCGCTCTACGACGGCATGGCGGATGTATTGGTGTCCGAAGGGGACACCAGGAACGCCCAGAAGGTATTGGAAGAAGCGATTCGCCTGTCGCCACTGGCCGTGCGTCGCCAGGCGCAGCTCGGGAAGCTGGCGATGGCTAACGAAGATTTCGACACCGCCTCCAAAGCCTACCGCCAGGCTGTTGCCCAAGGTGCGCAATCACGTTTCAAGGATGCGGAAAGTAACCTTGGACTGGCCCATGCCTTGATCAGCAAAGGTAGTGAAAAAGGCCTGGATACCCGGACCCGACTGGAAATCAATACAACGCTGAGTGCCGTGGCAAAGGAGAACCCATCCGACCCCGGTCTGCAAATCCGTGCGCGGTTGATGAAGGCCACCAGTCTGTTGCTCAACGACGCGGAGACCGCCGAAAAGCTTACCGAGCAAGCGATGATGCGCCTCGATGGCATGGAGCAGTTCATGAGTGCCGAAGCGGCGTTGTTGGTAGCGAAGCAATTGCAGATGCTCGGGCAGGCCGACGCGGGCGTCTCGATGTTGAAGAACTGCGCAGAAATCTACGGCGATGATCCGACGGTCATGAAGGGCATTGCCAAATTGACCGATGACCCAAGCATTCTTAATTCGGGCAACGATGCTGCCGAGCTCAATCGTCAGGGCGTGCGCGTGTACAAGACCGGCAATCTGGTGGAAGCCCGGCAGGTGTTCCGCAAGGCCCTGGCGCTGCAACCGAAGAACATCAGTATCGCGTTGAACATGGCCCAGGCACTGCTGCACGGCACGGATACCAATGTGGCATCGGCCGAACTCGAAGAATGTCGGACCTGCCTGAAAATGGTCGGTCTGATGCCGGATTCCGATGCACGTTATCCGCGTTATCAGAAGCTCAAGAGCAAGGCGTTTGCCGAATGAACGATGACCAGCAAGCCCTGGATTTTTCCACGGTGATTGCATCCACCGTGCACGATATGAAGAACTCGTTGGCCATGCTGATGCAGGCCCACAGCCAATGGTTGGCGAACCTGCCTAAACCGGAACGACATGCACCGGAACAAGGGGTGATCGAGTTCGAGTTCGCTCATCTCAACGGCATGCTTGTGCAGTTGCTGGGCTTGTACAAGCTAGGCGTCAATCAGATGCCACTGCAACCGGCCTATCACGAGCTCGATGACTTCCTCGAAGCGCAACTGGCCTGTCACCAGGATGTGTTCGCCAGCCGTGGCATTGCAGCGACCTTTGAAGTCGACCCTTTGATCCCGCTAGGATTCTTCGATCGAGAGTTGATCGCTTCGGTGTTGGCCAACAGCATCAATAATGCGATTCGTTATGCCCGTCATGCGGTTTTGATCAGTGTCAGTGATGAAGCCGGGCAACTGATGCTGACCGTCAACGACGATGGCGAAGGCTATCCCGCCGAGATGATCGAGCGTCAGGCGGACTACGTACAAGGCATCAATCACAGCAGTGGCAGTACCGGCCTGGGTCTGTACTTTGCCGGACGGATTGCGGCATTGCATCAACGCAATGGCGTTGGCGGCCGCACTGAGATCAGCAATGGCGGTCCATTGGGTGGTGGGGTCTTCAGTCTCTATCTGCCCTGATCTTTTTTCTTGTAAAGCTTTTTGCTTGACGCTGCTTGATATTCCGAACACGCGGAGCCTATTTTGTACGGGTCGCCGTTCGCGGCTCGCACAATAACAAGGATTGCGTCATGACGACCGATGGACTGAGTTCACTCGCGCAGCGATTGACGGGCATTGATGAGATTGAATGTGTCACGCCGGATTTGAATGGCGTGCCACGGGGCAAAGTTATGACCGCCGAGGGTTTCCTCGAGGGGCGACGTTTGCAGATGGCGCGGGGTGTGCTGTTGCAATGCATCATGGGCGGATATCCGCCAGCGCGATTTTATGGAAGCGATGACAGCGACCTCGCACTGGTGCCGGATCCCGTACAGATCCACCGCTTGCCCTGGAGCAAGCAACCGCGAGCGTTCGCCATTTGCGATGCTGACGAGCTGACGGGCGAGAGCTCCAACCTGTCGACTCGAGGCCAGCTCAAGGCCGTGATCAAGCGCTATGCGGCACTTGGCCTGTCGCCGGTGGTGGCGACCGAGCTGGAGTTTTTTGTCTTCGCGCCCAATGCCGACCCGACTCAGCCATTCCAGCCGCCGCTTGGCCTGGACGGTCGTCGTGAAGACGGTCATTCGGCGTTCAGCGTCAGTTCCAACAACGGCTTGCGGCCGTTCTTCAGTGAAGTCTATGAGTATATGGTCGCGCTGGGTTTGCCTCGCGATACCTTCATGCACGAAATGGGCGTCAGCCAGTTCGAGATCAATCTGTTGCATGGTGATCCGCTATTGCTCGCCGATCAGACATTCCTGTTCAAGCATCTGCTCAAGGAAGTCGCGCTCAAGCACGGCCTGACGGTGGTGTGCATGGCCAAGCCATTGGCGCATACGCCGGGCAGTTCAATGCACATTCATCAGAGCATCGTCGAGATCGGCAGCGGGCGTAACGTGTTCAGTGACGATACCGGGCAGGAGACTGCAACCTTCCGGCATTTCATTGCCGGGCAGCAGGCTGCAATGGCGGACTTCACTGCGCTGTTTGCGCCGAACGTGAACTCGTATCAGCGCTTATGTCATCCCTTTGCGTCACCGAATAATGCCTGCTGGTCCCATGACAACCGGGCGGCGGGCTTGCGCATTCCGGCCAGTTCGCCGGTCGCTCGTCGGGTCGAGAATCGTTTGCCGGGGGCCGATGCCAACCCTTATCTGGCCATTGCCGCTAGCCTGGCTGCCGGGTTGTATGGCATAGAGCACAAACTGGAGCCGAGTGAGCCGATCCAGGGTGAGTTTGAAGTGCCGGACAATCTTTCATTGCCGTGTACCTTGCATGCGGCTCTTGAGCGTCTGAAACGTAGCCGATTGGCGAAGGAACTGTTTGGCCAAGAGTTCATCGAAGGCTACATCGCTTCGAAGACCCTGGAGTTGACCAGTTTCTATGATGAAATTACTCCCTGGGAACGGCGTGTTCTAGCAGCCCAGGCCTGACGAAATGTCGACATCGGGCTATCGTTTTCATAGCCCGTTACTCACTGCAAGGAGCCGCTCGGAACGCCGATGCGCCAAATCTGGAAATCCTTTCGAGCGCTTTATTTCGCCTCGCTGATGATGTTGATCGGCTCAGGCCTGTTGAGTACTTACCTGGCGTTGCGCCTGGCTGCCGATCACGTCGATAGCCTGTGGGTCGGTGCGTTGATGGCCGCCAACTATTTCGGCCTGGTGCTGGGCGGCAAGATCGGCCATCGGCTGATTGCGCGGGTCGGGCATATTCGAGCGTATTCCGCTTGTGCCGGGATCGTCGGTGCGGCGGTACTGGGGCATGGTTTGGTCGATTGGCTGCCTGCGTGGCTGTTCCTGCGGGTGATCGTCGGCCTGGGCATGATGTGCCAGTACATGGTCATCGAGAGCTGGCTCAACGAGCAGGCGGATGCCAAGCAGCGCGGACTGGTGTTCAGCGGCTACATGATCGCTTCCTACCTGGGCTTGGTATTGGGGCAACTGATTCTCGTCATGCATCCGAGTCTGGGCCTTGAACTGCTGATGCTGGTAGCGCTGTGCTTCACCCTGTGTCTGGTGCCGGTGGCGCTGACGCGACGCATTCACCCGGCGCCGCTGCATCCGGCGCCGATGGAGCCGCGCTTTTTTATCAAGCGAGTGCCGCAATCGTTGAGTACGGTGTTGGGAGCCGGGCTGATCGTTGGCTCGTTCTACGGTTTGGCGCCGCTGTATGCCTCTCAGCAAGGCTTGTCCACGGAGCAGGTCGGTCTGTTCATGGGTAGCTGTATTTTTGCCGGGCTGTTGGTGCAGTGGCCATTGGGCTGGTTGTCCGATCGCTATGACCGGGCGCTGTTGATTCGCTGTTTCGCGTTCAGCCTGGCGCTGGCCGCCATGCCGCTGGCGATCATGAAGCAGGTGCCGCTGGAAGTGTTGTTCGTCGCCGGGTTCCTCTGCTCATTAGTGCAGTTCTGCCTGTACCCGTTGGCGGTCGCATTTTCCAACGACCACGTCGAAGGCGATCGACGGGTTTCGCTGACAGCGATGCTGCTGGTGACCTACGGTGTTGGCGCGAGCATTGGGCCGTTGGTGGCTGGCGTGCTGATGAAGTTGTTCGGCAGCCAGATGCTCTATGCGTTCTTCAGTTTTTTTGCGCTGGTGCTGGTGTGGCGAATTCGTCCGAAAGCGGTAACCAACCTGCATCAGGTGGACGATGCGCCTCTGCATCACGTTGCCATGCCGGACAGCATGTCGAGTTCGCCATTGGTGGCGGCACTTGATCCGCGTGTGGATGAGCAAGTGGTGCAGGATCAGATGCAGAATCCGATTCCTCCCGAGCCAGCGCCGGAACCGGAGCCGCCAACCGACACGCCGCCAGAGGATCCGGATTCGGGCCGGGAACAGAGCTTTACCGAAGCCAGGCCTTAACACTCAGGCATAAAAAAACGGGCAGTCACCGCAAGGGACTGCCCGTTTTTTATTGAAGCGTTGCTATCAGAGATCGTCTTTGTCGAAACGACGCGCTTCGCGTTGCAGCTGGTAGACGAACCGCTCGACCTGCCGTTGCACCAGTCCGCTCATGTTGTGGAAGCGTACACCGGCGAAGGTGGTGGAGATTCTTTCTTCGAAGTGCAGGTAGCGCAGTTCGACCGGAGCCGTCATCTTGCCGAAGGGCAGGGCGGCTGAGAAGCGGTCATAGACCTGGCCCAGTTGCAGGCTGGCGGTGATATCGCCGTCGAAGCGCAACTTGCAACCGGTGGCGGAAATATCCAGCAGTTTGCCGCTAATCGGTGCCTTGAGCTTCTCGCCATCCAGGTCGACGTTGACCAGTTGAGCCAGTTTCAATGCTGCGCGGAATGCATTGCGGCGCTGGTGGTAGACCACCTCGTCAGGCAGCGTGCCACGGTAGCAACGAGCACCGCCGGATTCGTCGATGGTCAGCGGGCCATTGCTTTCCCAGGCAATACGCACGCCTTCATGGAAACCTTCAACCTTGAACGGTTCGCCGGCCAGCAGGTAGCGTTCGCCGTCACGGGGAATCATTTCGTCGAGGGCGATCAAGTTGCGGTCACGGTCTATGTCCACCAGATAGCTCTGGAAGCGCTGACTGCGCTCGTGGAACGTGATGATCAGCGGGTCATGGCTTTCTTGCAGCTGGCGAAGGTTGCCGGAGATTTCCAGGGGCGTGCTGAGCACCTTGGGTGGCTGCGGAGAATCATCCGCATTTAAGGCATTGGACACGGTTAATCAATCTCCAGGCAAATTTTGACTACGGCTGGCCATCATTTTGCCAGCAAGTTTCGCGTCTTGATAGAGTGGGCTCGTCGGCGGGCTCAAGCCTGACTGAGTGGGCGCGGTTTCACAAGCTTGGAAAATGTTCCGCTGGCATCATAGAGCGCTGGAGGCTCGCCGCCGGTAATAATTTTCAGCTGGGTGGCCGTGGCGACCTGCTGTACCACGATCGACTGACCGTTGTTGGCATTGACGGCCTGGCATTGGGTCAGGAGGTCGGTCAGCACATCGCTTTGCGCCAGCAACGCTTCACCAACGCTGGACTGGCTGGCCAGTTGCTCCAGACCGCTGCGGTTGGTGGGCAGGTTGAGGCTGGCGAGGATTTCACTGCGCTTGCGGCCATGCTGTTCGAGCAAAATGACCAATGCCTGCTTCTGCGCCAGAATGTTTTCGAGCAGGTACATGTCGCGACCATGCAAGGCGATCGATTCAGTACGCAGTAACTCCAGCAGTTGTTGCGCTGGAGCAAAATCATCGGTGATCAGTTGCAGTAGATTAGTGTCGTGCATGGCTGGCCTTGGGTTTTAAGCGTCCAAAAGCCTGGCGCGGGCGGTGGCCCTAGCGCTGGGCTTCGAAGTTGAGGAGTTTGCTGGCTACACGGTTGCTGTCGACTTTATAGCTGCCATCGGCAATCGCTGCTTTCAGCTCGGCCACGCGGGCTTTGTCGACGGCAGGCTGATCGCGCAGCGTATCAGTGACCTTTTGCAACTGTTGAGCCTCATTGCTGAGATGTACCGATTCCCCGCTCGTGACGGTGCTGGCCTGTTCGGCCGGGGTATTCAGCGGCGCGGATTTGCCGGCATCGGCGGTTTCCTTGGCAGCGCTGGTACGTGTATTGCCCGTAAGTGACGAGGAGCTGTTCAAACGGCTGAAATCGATGACCATGATAGAAACCTCTGGGAATTTGGACGCTTGCCATGTTTTCGGCCATACCCGGAAAAACTTTAGGCTCATTTATCAATGAGCTTGCGCGCGCCAACGCTTGTCCTGCATGGGACACAGTTTAGGGAACACCCTCGTTCGGCGCCACTCTCCAGAGAACGCTTACATGGACACTTCCACCTGGCCGGGCGCGGTGACTTGCGCCTTGATGACCCGTTGGGAGTTGAGGTTTTTCACCCGGATCTGTTCGCTCATGCCGCCGTTTGCCAGTGCTTCGCCGGGCATTTTCACGCTGAGCGTACCACTGCGGGCGGTAATGACTACCTGATCGCCCTTGCGGATGACTTCCGCTTGTTCGAGGTGCACCAGGGTAATCACCTGATCGGCGACCATTGGTCGGGTAAGTCGTTGTCCGATCGCCTGGTCCAGGGAAGTCAGGTAGCCCTGGGTGATTACGCTGATATCGCGCTCGCGCAACGTGACATCTTCAGGCTCGACAATGCCGGTGCGCCGCAGCGGTCGGGTGGTGGTCACGACGTCGCGAAACAGGCGGACTTGAGCGGGTACGAAGACGGTCCAGGGCGATGTTCCTTCGCAGCGAACCTTGACCGTGACCCGGCCCAGCGGCTTGGCCGGACTCTCCAGCGTGGCTGTCAATTCCTTGTCGCACATCGGCATGCGCAGGCGGGGATCGAGCTGGTTGACCTGGATTTCGTAGCGACCTTCCGTTTGACTGGTGGCCAGATAGTCTTCTACGGTGAATTCAAGAAAGCCCTGAGTGACGCCGATAAGCATGTCAGGCAAGGTAACTGCGTCAGCAAGGGCAGGGCTGCCAGCGTTGAACAGGCACACAGCGGCCAACGCACCAAGCCATTTGCGGTAGGGTGTGGTCAAGCGTCGAAAAAATGTCGGTTCTGTGTTCATAGAAATATAAAAAGCAAGCGCCGTGCCGTTTAGAGATGAATGTGCGTCGCAACAACACTTAGCGTTGGTGTAGGAGTCTGGG
This sequence comes from Pseudomonas sp. NFX224, assembly GCF_048565165.1. Lineage (NCBI taxonomy): Bacteria > Pseudomonadati > Pseudomonadota > Gammaproteobacteria > Pseudomonadales > Pseudomonadaceae > Pseudomonas > Pseudomonas sp. NFX224. Next base: position 4,486,269 of record NZ_CP183416.1, read on the forward strand.
CATGGCTGGTGTAATGGATTCGGTGAACCAGCGCACGCAACTGGTGGGGCAGAATCGCCTTGAGCTGTTGTTGTTCCGTCTCGACGGGCAGCAGTTGTATGGGATCAACGTGTTCAAGGTTCGGGAGGTGCTGCAATGCCCCCAACTGACGCTGATGCCCAAGTCCAGTCCTGTCGTGTGCGGCGTGGCGAATATCCGGGGGGCGACCATTCCGATCCTTGATCTGGCAATGGCGACCGGCTCCGGTGCTTTGAAGGACAAGAACAATCCCTTCGTGATCATCACGGAGTACAACACCAAGACCCAGGGTTTCCTGGTGCGCTCGGTGGAACGCATCGTCAACATGAACTGGGAGGAGATTCATCCGCCACCCAAGGGCACCGGTCGCGATCACTACCTGACGGCGGTGACGCGGGTCGACAATCAGTTGGTTGAAATCATCGACGTCGAGAAGGTGCTCGCGGAAGTGGCACCGACGCCTGAAGCGATTTCGGCCGGCGTGGTGGATGTCGAAACCCAGCACAAGGCGCTCTCGTTGCGCGTGCTGACGGTCGACGACTCGTCGGTGGCGCGCAAGCAGGTCACGCGTTGCCTGCAGACGGTGGGTGTTGAAGTGGTGGCGTTGAACGACGGGCGGCAAGCGCTGGATTACCTGCGCAAACTGGTCGACGAGGGCAAGAGGCCGGAAGAAGAGTTCCTGATGATGATCTCCGACATCGAGATGCCGGAGATGGACGGGTACACGCTGACGGCCGAGATCCGCAACGACCCTCGCATGCAAAAGCTTCATATCATCCTGCATACTTCGTTGTCCGGTGTGTTCAATCAGGCGATGGTCAAGAAAGTCGGTGCCGATGACTTCCTGGCCAAATTCCGCCCTGATGACCTGGCATCCCGGGTAGTCGACCGGATCAAAGCAGCAGACATCAGCTAGGGGCGTTCGGCCCCTGGCAGTCAACACGATTTAAGAGGCGGCAGCATTGTCTACGGGTAATTTGGATTTCGAACAGTTCCGGGTGTTCCTGGAAAAAGCCTGTGGCATTTTGCTCGGTGAAAACAAGCAGTATCTGGTCTCAAGCCGTCTCAACAAGCTGATGGAACAGCAAGGCATCAAGTCCCTGGGTGAGCTGGTCCAGCGCATCCAGACCCAGCCGCGCAGCGGGTTGCGCGAGATGGTGGTGGATGCGATGACAACCAACGAAACCCTGTGGTTTCGTGACACTTATCCGTTTGAGGTCTTGAAGAACAAGGTACTGCCTGAAGCGATCAAAGCCAGTCCTGGTCAACGTCTGCGGATCTGGTCGGCGGCGTGTTCGTCGGGTCAGGAACCGTACTCGCTGTCGATGTCCATCGACGAGTTCGAGCGGACCAACGTTGGGCAATTGAAGATGGGCGTGCAGATTGTGGCCACCGATTTGTCCGGCACCATGCTCACCAACTGCAAGACCGGCGAGTACGACAGCCTGGCCATCGGTCGCGGTTTGTCGCCCGAGCGATTGCAGCGCTATTTCGACCCAAAAGGGCCGGGACGCTGGGCCATCAAGGCGCCGATCAAGAGCCGTGTGGAGTTCCGCTCCTTTAACCTGCTGGACAGCTACGCGAGTCTCGGCAAGTTCGACATCGTGTTCTGCCGCAACGTGCTGATCTACTTCTCCGCGGAAGTGAAGAAGGACATCCTGCTGCGCATTCACAGCACTTTGAAACCGGGTGGTTATCTGTTCCTCGGTGCGTCCGAAGCGCTGAACGGATTACCGGATCATTACCAGATGGTCCAGTGCAGCCCAGGGATCATTTACCAGGCGAAGTGATTTTGTCGGTGTCTCGAAAGCGGGAGTCCTTTGTGGCTCCCGTTTTTTATGCCCGCCGATTTTCTCTCCGACACCACCCCTGTGTGCGAGCCTGCTCGCGATGGCGTCCTGACAGTCTATTTCAACTTTACCTGATGCACCGCAATCGCGAGCAGGCTCGCTCCTGCAGTGGCCGGCGGAGTTCTGAAAAGAGAGTGGCGGCGGCAGAAAAGCGGCATCCAGCGGAAACCGGTTGCCGCTTTTCTGGCATTGCCGCATTGCCACTGCCCGCAAAGCCCCGGTTTACGGGCTTTTTTGAATTGGCATGACGCTTGCTATGTTCATCGTACGAAAAATCAGGTCACCCGAAGGTTTCCCGACATGAGCATCAGCTTCGATAAAGCGCTCGGCATTCACGAAAAGGCTCTGGGCTTCCGCGCCCAGCGTGCCGAAGTCCTGGCCAACAACATCGCCAACGCCGACACCCCGAACTACAAGGCGCGGGATCTGGAGTTCTCGAAAGTGCTCGAGGCGCAGAACGATAAAGCCAAGAACGGCACGTTCGCCTTGAACATGACCAACAGCCGTCACATCGAAGCCGAAGGCTTGGGCAATGGCGACGAGTCGCTGATGTACCGCACGCCGATGCAACCTTCGATCGACCAGAACACCGTGGACGCCCAACTGGAACAGTCGAACTACGCGGAAAACTCCGTCAACTTCCAGGCCAGCTTCACCCTGCTCAACAGCAAATTCAAAGGGCTGGTGTCAGCCCTGCGCGGAGAGTAAGTCATGTCTCTATCCAGTGTTTTCAACATTGCCGGTAGCGGCATGAGTGCGCAGACCACTCGCTTGAACACCGTCGCTTCGAACATCGCCAACGCCGAGACGGTCTCGTCGAGCATCGACCAGACCTACCGCGCGCGTCATCCGGTATTCGCCACCATGTTCCAGGGCGGCCAGAGCGGCGGCAGCGATTCGCTGTTCCAGAACCAGGATGCCGCCGGCCAAGGCGTGCAGGTGCTGGGCGTGGTCGAAGACCAGAGCAACCTTGAGGCGCGCTACGAGCCGAACCATCCGGCGGCCGATGCCAAGGGTTACGTCTACTACCCGAACGTCAACGTGGTGGAAGAAATGGCCGACATGATTTCCGCGAGCCGTTCGTTCCAGACCAACGCCGAAATGATGAACACCGCCAAAACCATGATGCAGAAAGTCCTGACCCTCGGTCAGTGATAAGGGGCGACTCAAATGAGTGTTACTGATACCACCAGCAGTTTGAGCCTCAACGACATCCTGGCCAACTCCTCGGTCAAGACCAGCACCACGACCGACGGCCTGGCTGCGGCTGCCGGCAGCGCCACGGGCAATAAAGCCCTGGGTAAGGATGCGTTTCTGCAATTGCTGGTGACCCAGCTGAAAAACCAGAATCCGCTGGAGCCCCAGGACAACGGCGAGTTCGTGGCCCAGTTGGCACAGTTCAGCAGCCTGGAAGGCATTACCACGCTCAACGACACTGTTTCCGGCCTGGCCAGCAACTACAACTCGTCCCAGGCCCTGCAGGCGTCTTCGCTGGTCGGCCGCTCGGTCATCGCCCCGGGCGACAAGGCCGTGGTCGATACCACCAAGAGCCTCAGCGGCACGGTGGTCATCCCGGCATCGGTGTCCGCTGCCACGCTGAAGATCACCGACTCCGAAGGCAAAACCGTACGGACCATCGATCTGGGCTCTCAGAATGCCGGCAACACGAGCTTCATTTGGGACGGCAAGAACGATGCGGGAGAGACTGTGCCTGCCGGAACTTACACGTTCGGGGCGACGACCAGTATCGATGACCAGGCCGTGGCGCTGATCACCAACCTGCCGGCCACCGTCAACAGCGTGACCATCAGCCAGACCGGCGGTGAGTTGATGCTCAATCTGGCCGGGCTGGGCAGCGTTGCCCTGTCCCAAGTACAAACCATTGGTATGTAGAGCCGACTAACACGGCACAAAGGAGTGGATTATGTCTTTCAATATCGGCCTTAGCGGTCTCTATGCCGCCAACAAACAACTGGACGTGACCGGCAACAACATCGCCAACGTCGCGACCACCGGTTTCAAATCATCCCGCACTGAATTCGAAGACGTTTACTCGGCCACCAAGCTGGGTAGCGGCAGCAAGACCGTAGGTAACGGCGTGCGCCTGGCCAGCGTTTCCCAGCAGTTCACCCAGGGCGACATCAATAACACCGGCAACGTGCTGGACATGGGCATCAATGGCTCGGGCTTCTTCGTGCTCAACAACAGCGGCTCGCTGTCCTATACCCGTGCCGGTACGTTCAAGGTCGACAAGGAAGGTTACGTCACCAACTCCGACGGCACTGCGCGCCTGCAAGGTTACGGTGTGGATGCCAATGGCAAGATCCAGAACGGCGTATTGACCGACCTGCGCATCGATACCTCGAACCTGTCGCCCAAAGCCACCAACCTGGTGTCGTCGACGATCAACCTCAACTCCACTGCCGATGTGATCGATGACACCGTACTCACGTTCGATCCTACGAAGTCGGAAACTTTCACCAAGCAATTCAGTACGCCGATTTTCGACACTCAGGGCAACCAGCACACCATGGACCAGTTCATGGTCAAGACCGGTGCGAACACCTGGAAGACCTACACCCTGATCGATGGTCGCAACCCGGATGGCAGTGACCCTGCGCTTGCCGCCTCGCCGCCAGTCGCTTCGACCATGGCCTTCGACACGTCGGGCAAGCTGGTTTCCGTGACCACGGGTGGTGTCGTCAGCCCTGACCTGAAGGTGACCGGCTGGGTTCCAGGTGATGTGACTGATGGCGTATGGAAGGCCAACGGCGCCGCTGCAGACCCGGCAGGTGTGACCATCTCCATGGCCAACACCACGCAGTTCAACGCTGATACCGCCCGTTCGATTCCTACCCAGAACGGGTACGCCACCGGCCAGATCACCAACCTGACCATCGACGGCAGCGGTGTGTTGCTGGCCAACTTCAGCAACAACCAGACCAAGCCGATCGGTCAGATCTCGCTGGCCAGCTTCACCAATGAACAAGGTCTGCAGCCTGTGGGCGGCACCAGCTGGAAAGAAACCTACGCCTCGGGTATCCCGGGCTACGATGCGCCGGAAACCGGTAGCCTGGGTTCGATCCAGTCCAACTCGCTGGAAGAGTCCAACGTAAACCTGACCAACGAACTGGTTGACCTGATCAAGGCGCAGAGCAACTACCAGGCGAACGCCAAGACCATCTCCACCCAGAGCACCATCATGCAGACCATCATTCAGATGACTTGATGCTGGTTGGTTGAAATCGCAGTACAAGGAGCCCCTCGGAAGAGGGGCTTTTTTGTGGCTGGCAAAAGGTCTCTTGATTCGAAATGGGCAAAAGAAAACCCCCGACAATCCAGAGGACCGATCGGGGGTTTCAGATAAGCGCCTTGCGGCGCCTATCAGCTCAGCTTATTGGCAAGCTTCGCAATCCGGCTCGTCGATGGCGCAAGCCTTCGGCACTGGAGCTGGACCGGCAGGCGCTGCCAGAACCGAGTCGTCACCGTGGTTGCCGCCGCTGGAAACAGCGTTCAGCTTACCGGTGTTGATGGTCGACTTCTCGGTGCTGGTCGCGGCCAGGGCACGGAGGTAATAAGTGGTTTTCAGGCCACGGTACCAAGCCATGCGGTAGGTCACGTCCAGTTTCTTGCCCGAAGCGCCAGCGATGTACAGGTTCAGCGATTGGGCCTGGTCGATCCACTTCTGACGACGGCTGGCCGCGTCAACGATCCACTTGGTGTCCACTTCGAAGGCCGTCGCGTAGAGCTCTTTGAGTTCTTGCGGGATGCGCTCGATCTGCTGCACCGATCCGTCGTAGTACTTCAGGTCGTTGATCATGACCGAGTCCCACAGACCGCGAGCCTTCAGGTCGCGAACCAGGTACGGGTTGATCACGGTGAATTCGCCCGACAGGTTCGATTTCACATAGAGGTTCTGGTAGGTCGGTTCGATCGACTGCGAGACGCCAGTGATGTTGGCGATGGTCGCGGTCGGTGCGATGGCCATGATGTTGGAGTTACGGATGCCTTTCTGCACACGGGCGCGAACCGGTGCCCAGTCCAGGGTTTCCTTCAGGTCAACATCGATGTACTTCTGGCCACGGGCTTCGATCAGGATCTGTTGCGAATCCAGCGGCAGGATGCCTTTGGACCACAGCGAACCCTGGAACGTCTCGTAGGCGCCACGCTCGTCAGCCAGGTCGCAGGACGCCTGGATTGCGAAGTAGCTGACCGCTTCCATGGAAGTGTCGGCGAACTGCACGGCAGCATCGGAACCGTAAGGAATGTGCTGCAGGTACAGCGCGTCCTGGAAGCCCATGATGCCCAGACCGACAGGACGGTGCTTGAAGTTGGAGTTCTTCGCTTGCGGCACCGAGTAGTAGTTGATGTCGATCACGTTGTCGAGCATGCGCACGGCGGTGTTCACGGTGCGTTCCAGCTTGGCGGTGTCCAGCTTGCCGTTGACGATGTGGTTCGGCAGGTTGATCGAGCCCAGGTTGCAAACGGCGATCTCGTCCTTGTTGGTGTTCAAGGTGATCTCGGTGCACAGGTTCGAGCTGTGGACCACACCGACGTGCTGCTGCGGGCTGCGCAGGTTGCACGGGTCTTTGAAGGTCAGCCATGGGTGGCCGGTTTCAAACAGCATAGACAGCATTTTGCGCCACAGGTCTTTGGCCTGGATGGTCTTGAACAGCTTGACCTTGCCCGGGTACTCGGTCAGGGCTTCGTAGTACTCGTAACGTTCTTCGAATGCCTTGCCGGTCAGGTCGTGCAGGTCCGGAACCTCGGATGGCGAAAACAGGGTCCACTTGCCGTCATCGAAGACACGCTTCATGAACAGGTCAGGGATCCAGTTGGCGGTGTTCATGTCGTGGGTACGACGACGATCATCACCGGTGTTCTTGCGCAGCTCGATGAACTCTTCGATGTCCATGTGCCAAGTTTCCAGGTAGGCACAGACAGCGCCCTTGCGCTTGCCACCCTGGTTAACGGCTACGGCGGTGTCGTTCACGACTTTCAGGAACGGTACGACGCCCTGGGACTTGCCGTTGGTGCCCTTGATGTACGAACCCAGTGCACGAACCGGCGTCCAGTCGTTGCCCAGACCGCCGGCGAATTTCGACAGCATGGCGTTGTCGTGGATCGCGTGGTAGATGCCCGACAGGTCATCCGGCACGGTGGTCAGGTAGCAGCTCGACAGCTGTGGACGCAGGGTACCGGCGTTGAACAGGGTCGGGGTCGACGACATGTAGTCGAAGGACGACAGCAGGTTGTAGAACTCGATCGCACGGTCTTCTTTTTGCTTCTCTTCGATCGCCAGGCCCATGGCCACGCGCATGAAGAAGATCTGCGGCAGTTCGAAGCGCACGCCATCCTTGTGGATGAAGTAACGGTCGTACAGGGTTTGCAGGCCCAGGTAAGTGAACTGCTGGTCACGCTCGTGGTTGATCGCCTTGCCCAGTTTTTCCAGGTCGAAGGAGGCCAGCACAGGGTTCAGCAATTCGAACTCGATACCCTTGGCGATGTAGGCCGGCAGGGCCTTGGCGTAGAGGTCGACCATTTCGTGGTGGGTAGCGCTTTCGGCCACGCCGAGGAAGCCCAGGCCTTCGGCGCGCAGGGTGTCCATCAGCAGGCGGGCGGTCACGAACGAGTAGTTCGGCTCGCGTTCAACCAGGGTACGGGCGGTCATCACCAGAGCGGTGTTGACGTCGGTCAGAGCCACGCCGTCGTACAGGTTTTTCAGGGTTTCGCGCTGGATCAGGTCGCCGTCGACTTCTTCCAGACCTTCGCACGCTTCGGTGACGATGGTGTTCAGGCGGCCCATGTCCAGAGGCGCAAAGCTGCCGTCGGCGCGGGTGATGCGGATCGACGGGTGAGCGTTGACCGCTTCTTCGGCCGGTGCGTGGGCGGCGCGTTCTTTCGAACGACCGTCACGGTAGATCACGTAATCGCGAGCGACTTTCTGCTCGCCGGCGCGCATCAGGGCCAGTTCGACCTGGTCTTGGATTTCTTCGATGTGGATGGTGCCGCCCGATGGCATGCGACGCTTGAACGTGGCAGTGACCTGTTCGGTCAGGCGGGCCACGGTGTCGTGGATTCGCGACGAAGCGGCAGCGGTGCCGCCTTCAACTGCGAGGAACGCTTTGGTGATGGCGACGGTGATCTTGTCATCGGTGTAAGGAACGACAGTGCCGTTACGCTTGATCACGCGCAGTTGGCCAGGCGCTGTGGCGGACAGATCCGAATTCGAATCGGTAGCCTGCGGCAAGGTGCCCTGCGGGTTCTCGCGAGTTGTGTCGGTTTGCATGGGGGGTTGTCTCCACATTCTCTATGTTTGTTTGGGCACCATCACAGTGCCCACCGTTCCGTCCTGAAGCACTACAACCGGCGAGGGCCGGGCATACCAACTTCGGGACAGATCAGGAAGGGGGCTATAGGGCGCCGCTTCCATGCCGAAGTCTTTGGTCTCACGCCTTGGGCGCAAGACCGGGGTCCTTTGAGGTGACAGTTCAGGACTGCAACACCCGTACCGTTTTCACCACGTTGGGCCGAAATACAGTAGCCATCCGCACGCGCGGTTTGGACTTTCGAAAATACGTTTGAATCAACCGGACAGAGGCAAGAAAAGCGCTTGAAATTGGTGTCCGGTTTGTGTTTGGTTTTTTGCGCTAAACCCTACATCTAGGGTTTTTTTCGCGCTGGGGTACAAGATAATGCGTTTTGGGGGATGAATGCAACGTACTACCTGTGGATAAACCTGTGCGTAAATTGTGTGTGAAAGAGGCAATCGGCGTGTAGGCCGCGATGCTGCTGGACCGGACCTTTTTTCAGCATTTTTCAGCGATCGAAAACGGCCGGGCGGATTTTTAAGGGCGCGAACCCTATCACAAAAAACCGTGTTGTCCGAACGCATTTACCGGCTTGTGTTCTGTGCGGGCGACGTTCTATACAATCGGTCAGCGTGTATGCAATTTATCCCCCGAATCATTACAAAAAGACGGGCGGATCCTTCCTTATAAGCGTCATTGGCAAGCAGAGGTCATCCGTGGAGCAAGAAGCCTGGCAGGTATTGATTGTGGAGGACGACCAGCGTCTGGCCGAACTGACCCGCGACTACCTGGAAGCCAATGGCTTGCGCGTGTCGATCGAGGGCAACGGCGCCCTGGCGGCGGCGCGCATCATCAAGGAACAACCGGACCTGGTGATCCTCGACCTGATGCTTCCCGGTGAAGACGGCCTGAGCATTTGCCGTAAGGTTCGCGGCCGTTATGACGGCCCGATCCTGATGCTCACCGCGCGCAGCGACGATACCGACCAGATTCTCGGCCTCGACCTGGGCGCCGACGACTACGTGTGCAAACCGGTGCGCCCGCGCTTGCTGCTGGCGCGCATCCAGGCGTTGCAGCGACGCAGCGAGGCGCCGGAACCGGTGCCGGAAAAGCTACGGCGCCTGCAATTCGGTCCGCTGGTGGTGGACAACGCCTTGCGCGAAGCCTGGCTACACGACAACGGCATTGAACTGACCAGCGCCGAGTTCGACTTGCTGTGGCTACTGGTGGCCAATGCCGGGCGCATTCTGTCCCGGGAAGAGATCTTCACCGCGCTGCGCGGCATCGGTTATGACGGCCAGGACCGCTCCATCGACGTGCGCATTTCGCGCATCCGTCCGAAAATCGGCGACGACCCGGATCATCCGCGGCTGATCAAGACCGTGCGCAGCAAAGGCTACCTGTTCGTTCCCGAGGCCTGCGTAGACCAAACCCTGTGAACTCGATCTTCCTGCGTATTTATGGCGGCATGTGCGCCGCGCTAATTCTGGTGGCGGTGCTTGGCGTGCTGGCCTTGCAGATGCTCAACCAGGTGCGCAGCGAGCAATACCGCGAACGTCTGGCCCACGGCACGTTTTCGCTGATGGCCGACAACCTGCAACCGATGAACCAGACCGAGCGCCACCGGGCGTTGCTAGTGTGGGAGCGGTTGCTGGGGATTCCGCTGGCGCTGAAAACCTTCAACGAGACCGACCTCGACATCAGGCAGCGCACCCGTGTGTTGCATGGCGAGGCACTGGTGGAGCAGACCGGGCCGCATGCGGCGAAGGTTTATCGGCTGGTCAGTGACAAGGAGCAACTGGTCCTCACGGGGGAAGTGCAGCAGATCAGCGAGCAACTGGCCCGTGCGACCATTTACCTGTTGGTTGACGAACTGGTGCGCTACCCGGTGGGCGAGCAGCCAGTGCGACTGGCGCAATTGAAGCAAGACAAGGGTTTTGGTTTCGACTTGCGCCTGGTCACGGTCGAAGACGCCGACATGGACGAAGACCAGAGCCGTCGCGTGTCCGAAGGCGACACGGTAATGGCGCTGGGCAAGGGCGGCGATTCGATCCGGGTGTTCGCCGGGATGGTCGGCACGCCGTGGGTGCTGGAAATCGGTCCGTTGTATCAGATGAATCCTTATCCGCCGGAATGGCTGGTGCTGATTGCCGCACTGGGCCTGACCCTGATTGGATTGATCGTCTATTTATTGGTGCGGCAACTCGAACGGCGCTTGCGCGGCCTGGAAGCGGCGGCCACGCGCATCGCCAAAGGCAGTCTTGAGACCCGTGTACCGGCGCGCGGTGCGGACTCGGTCGGGCGACTGGCGTCGGCGTTCAACGGCATGGCCGAGCACTTGCAGCAACTGCTGGCAATCCAGCGTGAACTGGTGCGTGCGGTGTCCCACGAATTGCGCACTCCGGTGGCGCGTTTGCGCTTTGGCCTGGAAATGATCGGCTCGGCCACCACCCCGCAAGCGCTGGAAAAATACTGCGAAGGCATGGACCACGACATCGAGGATCTCGATCGACTGGTGGACGAGATGCTGACCTATGCACGTCTGGAGCAAGGTTCACCGGCGCTGAATTTCCAGCGCATCGATCTGGATGCGCTGGTCAATCAGGTGATCGAAGAGTTGGCGCCGTTGCGTGCCGACGTCACGGTGCAACGCGGTTTGTGCCTATCGGCGGCCGATAACGACGATGCTTGGGTCGAAGCCGAGCCGCGTTACCTGCACCGGGCGATCCAGAACCTGGTGAGCAATGCCATGCGCCACGCGCAGTCACGGGTGACCATCAGCTATCAGGTGGGGCAGCAGCGCTGTCGGGTGGATGTCGAGGATGACGGGCCGGGCGTGCCGGAAGTCGCCTGGGAGAAAATCTTCACCCCGTTCCTGCGCCTCGACGACAGTCGTACCCGTGCGTCAGGTGGGCATGGATTGGGGCTGTCGATCGTGCGGCGGATCATTCATTGGCATGACGGGCGGGCGTTGATCGGCAAGAGCAAGAGTCTGGGCGGGGCGTGTTTCAGTCTGAGTTGGCCGAGGAATCAGGAGAAGCGTTGAGATTCTGTGTTTTCTTTGAGGGCCCCATCGCGAGCAGGCTCACACATTGAAATGCATTCTCCTGTGGGAGCGAGCCTGCTCGCGATGGGGCCAGTAAATTTGCTACACAACTCAGGTCTTGATACTGACCAGACTCAACAACTGCCCATCCCGCAACCCGAACTGCGCATCCAGCTCGGTGCCGTTACGCCATTCGCTGGACAGGTCCGTCAGCAACCGCAATCGCACTTCACCCGCCTCAGTCCATTCCAGCACTTCGGCGTGTTCAAAATAGAAGCGCTGCTGAACGATCGGGTAGAGCGCCTTGAACAGGCTTTCCTTCACCGAGAAGGTCAGCGTCACCAGCAGCGCCAATTGTTCGCGCGGGCCGGCGGCCATGCGCTGTAGTTCGGCTGGGGTGAGGATTTCCCCGGCCAGGCGTTCGGCGCGTTCGACGTTGAGCAGGTTTTCCAGGTCCATGCCCAAACCGCGCCAATGGCTTTTGTTCGCGACGATCGCTGCGGCCCGGCCGGTGCTGTGGGTGATCGAACCGGTGATATGCGCCGGCCAGACAGGCGCCCGGTCTTCACCGATGGCCGGGCTGAAACTCAGGCCTTCGAGTTGTTGCAGCGCGGCGCGGGCGCAAATCCGACCGGCGAGAAACTCTGCCTGCCGCTTGGCGACGGAGCGCTGGATGCTCGCCGGGGCCTCGATGGCGCTGCGCTGGAAGTCATCGCCAAGCAGCTGCGAGGGATTGAAGTGGGTGCTCAGCAGCACCGCATCGGGCAGCACAAACGGCAGCGGCCATTGGGCATCGAGGGGCGTGCAGCAGGAGGGCAGGGCGGGGACGGGATTCATGCTGGGCATTTTGCCGGGTTGGGTTGCGGCTGTGTAGTGCAAAAGGGTTTTTGTGGCGAGTGAGCAAGCTCCCACGCCACAGGGTTTACTGTGTCAGCCAAAGATTTTCTTGAAAAACGCCTGCATGTCCGCCCACGATTTTTCATCCGCCACTTTGCTGTAGCCAATGTCCGGCCCGCCGTGATCGCCATGGCTCAAGCGATCGGCATCCGGATTGCTGAATCCGTGCTTGGCACCGTCAAGGCTGACGAACGTATAGTCGGCGCCGGCCTTGTCCATTTCGGCTTTGAAAGCTGCGACGTTATCCGGTGTGACCATGCTGTCCAGCGCACCGTGCTCGACGAGGACTTTCGCTTTCACGCTGCCAGGCGTGGCGGGGGTGTTCGTCGCCAACGCACCGTGGAAGCTCACCACTCCGGCCAGCTGCACACCTTGGCGGGCGGCGTTGAGCACCACCGCGCCGCCGAAGCAGTAACCGATGGCAGCGATTTTCTGCGGATCGGTTTGTGGCTGTTTCTTCAGCAAATCGAGCCCGGCCTGGAACCGAGCGCTCGATGCTGCGCTGTCCTTCAACGCCGCTTGCATGAACGCCATGGCGTCCTTGGGATGCTCGGTGTTCTTGCCATCGCCATACATGTCGATGGCCAGCGCGCTATAGCCCAGCCCTGCGAGATCGCGGGCGCGGCGCTTGGTGTAGTCGTTGAGTCCCCACCATTCATGCACCACCACGACACCCGGGCGCTGGCCTTTGATCGCGTCGTCGTAGGCGTAATAGCCGACCAGTTTCGTGCCGTCGGCGCTTTGATAGGGAATTTCCTGGGTCTTGATGGCGGCTTGACTGAGCCCGCTCAAGGTCAGCAAGAGGACAGCGAGGAACATGCGCATGGTCGAATCTCCTGTTGAAACGTGTCGAGGCAGTCGGATCGAGTTGGTTCAGCTCAGGTTCAGAGTGCGTTCAGGGGGAGTTCAGGGCCAGGTCAGTAACCTTGCGCCATACCCGAAAAGCAAATAGCGCATGAGGAATCTCCCCAATGACTGCATTCAAAAAACTGCTTCTGGCTTTCACCGTGATGGGCGCCAGCGTCGCTGCCCATGCTGATGACAATTTCGCCAGCCTTACTTTTGGACAGACCAGCGACAAGGTTAAAAAGTCCAACGCGCTGGACACCAACCTCAACAATCCTAACGCCGATGGTGTGATCGGCAAGGACAATACCTGGGGCGTACGCCTGGGTCAGCAAAACAATCAGGGCCGCTACTACGCAACCTACGACAATGTGTCGGGCTCGCACAATGGGATTAAACTGCGTCAGGAAAACCTCCTGGGCAGCTACGACCTGTTTTATCCGGTGGGCGGCAGCACCCAGTTGTTCGGTGGCGCCACGGCGGGTTTGACCAAATTGACCCAGGACTCGCCAGGCTACAGCCGCGACAGCGACATCGGTTACGCCGTCGGCGGGCAGATGGGGGTGCTGCAACAGGTTTCGCAAAACACCTCGGTTGAACTGGGGTACCGTTACCTGCGCAGCAACGCCAGCACCGAGATGAAAGAAAGCGGTGGCAGCAAGCAAGGTTCACTGGATTTGACCAGCAGCGCCCAGACTTACCTTTCCGCCAACTACGCTTTCTAAAGCGGTTCGCCTTTGTACCTTGTGGGAGCTAGCCTGCTAGCGATAGCGTCCTGACATTCGACAATATTGTCGGCTGCCAAATCGCAATCGCTAGCAGGCTAGCTCCCACAGAGGGTTGTCTGGAGATTTTGATTTGCCCGGGAGAGCGTTATGAAACTGCTGGTCGTCGAAGATGAAGCGCTGCTGCGCCATCACCTGCAAACCCGCCTGACGGAGAGCGGCCATGTGGTCGAGTCCGTGGCCAATGCCGAGGAAGCGTTGTATCAAACCGAGCAGTTCAACCATGACCTGGCGGTGATCGATCTCGGTCTGCCGGGCATGAGCGGCCTCGACCTGATTCGTCAACTGCGCTCGCGGGGCAAGACCTTTCCGGTCCTGATCCTCACCGCGCGCGGCAACTGGCAAGACAAGGTCGAAGGCCTGGCCGCCGGGGCCGACGACTATGTGGTCAAGCCGTTCCAGTTCGAAGAACTCGACGCCCGTCTCAATGCGTTGTTGCGTCGCTCCAGCGGTTTCACCCAGTCGACCATCGTTGCCGGGCCGTTGGTGCTGGACCTCAATCGCAAACAGGCGACCCTCGATGAGCAGCCGCTGGCGCTGACGGCCTACGAATATCGCATCCTCGAATACCTGATGCGCCATCATCAGCAAGTGGTGGCCAAGGACCGTTTGATGGAACAGCTGTACCCGGATGACGACGAGCGCGATCCGAACGTGATCGAAGTGCTGGTTGGTCGCCTGCGGCGCAAACTCGAAGGGCCGGAGGGGTTCAAGCCGATCGACACCGTGCGTGGCCTCGGCTACCTGTTCAATGAGCGTTGCACTTGATTCGTTCGCTTCGTGTCCGCTTGATGCTCGCCGCCACACTGCTGGCGGTGTTGTTCATGCTGGCGCTGCTGCCGGCGATGCAGGGTGCGTTCAGCCTCGCGTTGCAGGACTCCATCGAGCAGCGCCTGGCGTCCGACGTCACGACGCTGATCTCTGCTGCCCGGGTCGAAAACAACCACTTGCAGATGCCGGCGCAACTGCCCGACGAGCGTTTCAACCTCACCGACAGCCGATTGCTCGGCTACATCTATGACCGCGAGGGGCGTCTGGTCTGGCGCTCCAAGGCCACCCAGGAAGAGAAGATCAACTACAAGCCGCGCTACGACGGGCGCGGTAACGAGTTCGCCAGGATCAGTGAAGCCAGCGGCGAGGAATTCTTCGTCTATGACGTCGAGGTCAAGTTGCTGGGCGGCAAAAGTGCGGCGTTCAGCATCGTTGCGCTGCAGCCGGTTCGCGAATACGAAATCACCCTCAAGGGCCTGCGGGAAAACCTCTATCTGGGCTTCGGCGCCGCGTTGCTGGTGCTGCTGGCGCTGCTGTGGATCGGACTGACCTGGGGCTTGCAGGCGCTGCGTCGGCTCAGTCAGGAACTGGATGAAATCGAAAGCGGCGACCGCGAAAGCCTCAGCGAGCAACACCCGCGCGAACTGCTGCGCCTGACCGGTTCCCTGAACCGTTTGCTGCACAGCGAACGCGAACAGCGCAGCCGTTACCGTGATTCCCTCGATGATCTGGCGCATAGCCTGAAAACTCCGTTGGCGGTGCTGCAAGGCGTCAGCGAGGACATGGCGCAACGCCCCGAGGATCGCGACCAGGCCTGGGTGCTGCAAACCCAGATCGAGCGCATGAGCCAGCAGATCAGCTATCAGTTGCAGCGCGCCAGCCTGCGCAAAAGCGGTCTGGTGCGTCATCAAGTGCGCCTGCGCCCGGTGCTGCAAAGCCTGTGCGACACGCTGGACAAGGTTTATCGCGACAAACGCGTGCGGGTGGCGCTGGATTTGCCGGACGAGTGTTACGTGCCGATCGAGCAGGGCGCCTTGCTGGAAATGATGGGCAATCTGTTGGAAAACGCCTATCGCCTGTGCCTGAGCGAAGTGCGCATCAGCGTGCGGCAGACCCTCAGCGGCATCGAGTTGTGTGTCGAGGACGACGGCCCCGGCGTACCGCCTGACCAACGCGCGCGAATCCTGCAACGCGGCGAACGCCTGGATCGCCAGCACCCGGGGCAGGGCATCGGCCTGGCGGTGGTCAAGGACATCATCGAAAGCTACAGCGCCAAACTGACTTTGGGTGATTCACCGATGGGTGGGGCGGCGTTCAGGATTCAGTTTCCGGTGGTTTGACTGAAAAGATCGCAGCCTTAATTTTCCTGAGCCCGGTACGCCCCCGGTGTCAGCCCCGTCCATTTCTTGAACGCCCGATGAAACGCCGAAGGCTCGGAGAATCCCAGCTGTTCGGCGATTTGCTGCAAGGGCAGATCGTTGCGGCTCAGGTGATAGATCGCAATGTCGCGGCGCAACTGATCTTTCAACGCCTGAAAACTGGTGCCTTCCTCGCGCAGATGCCGGCGCAGCGTCTGCGGACTGATATGCAGGTGAGCAGCGACGGCTTCCAGGTCCGGCCAGCGTGAACTGTCGGTGCTGAGCAAGCGCCGCAACTGACTGCTCAGGCTATTGCCGTCATCCGGCCGCGACAACAGATTGGCCGGTGAGTGTTCGAGAAAATGCTTGAGGGTGCGTTCGTCCTGCAACAGCGGCATGTTCAGGTAGCGGCTGTGAAACAGCAGGCTGCTCTGGGAGGTGGAAAACGTCAGAGGACAAGAGAACAGCAAGTCGTACTCGGCACCGTGTTCCGGTCGCGGATAACTGAACGTGGCTTGCTCCAGGCGAATGCGCTGGCCGATCAGCCAACTGCCGAAGCGGTGCCATATCACCAACAGACTCTCGCTGAGAAAGTGGTCCGGGTCCCAGAGCTGCGAATCGTCGAGGCTCAGGCGGATCATGTCGTCTTCGCGCGTCAGGGTCAGGCGCGGGGCGTCGGGGAACAGACTGTAAAACAGTAAGCCGCGGTTCAGCGCCTTATCCAGATTACGGCAGTGGATCACGGCATGGCACATCATCGCGAAGCTGCCCGGCTTGCTGGGGCCGTGCCCGAAACCCAGGTATTCGTCGTCCAGCGCCAGCCACAGTTGCTGAATCAGTCGGGTGAACTGTTCTGGCGCAATACGCGCCCTTGGCTCTTCAAGCAATTCGGGGCTGATCCCCAATTGTTGCAACAGGCTCGAATAGTCCAGGCCACGACGTTGCGCGCCACCGAGGACGGCGCGGGCGAAGTGACTGGCGATGGTGCGTTCGCGCATAGCAGGCAAATCCGTCCATTGAGCGACGGATGGTAGCTGCGGTTCCAATCGATGAACAAGGCGGATATCCGCCAAATTGCAGGACGCGATTTGTTTGAAGGGCGGAAATCCGCCATTGCACATCACCCGGGCAGCGCCAAGGAAATACCTGCAACCCCCTGATATCAAAAGGCTTGCGGGTGTTTCGCCGCAGGTGGCACGGGCTTTGCGATACAACGAGTAGATGCTTGCCGTCGCGCAGCTCGAAAAAACAAATCCCTCCAGTGCAGGAGGGTTCGCAATTGAGGTGTCCCGGGCAACAGATGGATGTTGCAGCGCGCACTCTTGAGGAACTTTGCAATGACGACTCGTCAGCCACTGTACAAATCCCTGTATTTCCAGGTGATCGTTGCAATTGTCATCGGTATTTTGCTCGGTCATTACTATCCCCAGGTCGGTGTGGCCGTTAAGCCACTGGGTGACGGGTTCATCAAACTGATCAAAATGATCATCGCGCCGATCATCTTCTGTACCGTTGTCAGCGGTATCGCCGGCATGCAAAACATGAAGTCGGTCGGCAAGACCGGTGGTTACGCACTGCTTTATTTCGAAATCGTGTCGACCATCGCACTGCTGGTGGGCCTGGTCGTGGTCAACATCGTGCAGCCAGGCAATGGCATGCACATCGATGTCAGCACGCTGGACGCCTCCAAAGTCGCTGCCTATGTGTCGGCCGGTGCTGATCAAAGCGTCGTCGGCTTCCTCCTCAACGTGATCCCGTCCACCATCGTCGGCGCATTCGCCACCGGTGACATCCTGCAAGTGCTGATGTTCTCGGTGATCTTCGGTTTCGCCCTGCATCGCCTGGGTGCCTACGGCAAGCCGCTGCTGGACTTCATCGATCGCTTCGCTCACGTGATGTTCAACATCATCAACATGATCATGAAGCTCGCGCCCATCGGTGCCTTCGGTGCGATGGCCTTCACCATCGGTGCCTACGGTGTCGGCTCGCTGGTGCAGTTGGGTCAGCTGATGATCTGCTTCTACATCACCTGCCTGCTGTTCATCCTGATCGTGCTGGGCGGTATCGCTCGCGCTCACGGCTTCAGCGTTCTGAAAATGATCCGTTACATCCGTGAGGAACTGCTGATCGTGCTGGGTACTTCCTCCTCGGAGTCGGTACTGCCGCGCATGCTGATCAAGATGGAGCGTCTGGGCGCGAAGAAATCCGTGGTAGGCCTGGTGATCCCGACCGGCTACTCGTTCAACCTTGACGGTACGGCGATCTACCTGACCATGGCGGCCGTGTTCATTGCCCAGGCAACTGACACCCACATGGACATCACGCACCAGATCACCCTGCTGGTGGTGTTGCTGCTGTCCTCCAAAGGCGCCGCGGGTGTGACCGGTTCGGGCTTCATCGTACTGGCCGCTACCCTGTCCGCCGTGGGCCACTTGCCGGTTGCCGGTTTGGCGTTGATCCTCGGTATCGACCGCTTCATGTCCGAAGCCCGTGCCCTGACCAACCTGGTCGGCAACGCGGTGGCGACCATCGTCGTGGCCAAGTGGGTCAAGGAACTGGACACCGACGTGCTGCAATCCGAGCTGGCCTCGGGCGGTCGCGGCATTGCCGACGAGCCTAAAGACGACGTTCTGGGCCACGCCGATGAAGTAGCCACGGCTGGCACCAAGTAAGTCTGCTGCAATGAAAAACCCGCTTCGGCGGGTTTTTTTCTGCCTGCGACCTGAGCGCAACGGTCAGCGTCACTGGCACATAAGGTGATTGCCCCTGAGCGTCCGGCTGCCTAGTCTGAAGGCATCATTCAGGGGGAACATTCATGCTCGGTCCACTGGCATCACTCAAGGTTCTGGATTTCTCGACTCTGCTGCCGGGGCCGTTCGCCTCGTTATTGCTGGCGGACATGGGCGCCGAAGTGCTGCGCATCGAATCACCGACGCGCATGGATCTTGTGCGTGTACTGCCGCCCCACGACCAGGGCGTATCGGCCAGCCACGCCTACCTCAATCGAAACAAGCGCAGCCTGGCGCTGGACCTCAAGCAACCTGACGCGCTGGAGGTGGTCAAGCAGTTGCTCAAGGACCACGACATCCTGCTGGAACAGTTCCGCCCCGGCGTCATGGAGCGCCTGGGGCTGGGCTATGAAGCCTTGAAGGCGATCAACCCGAAGCTGATTTATGTGTCGATCACCGGTTACGGCCAGACCGGGCCTTACAAGGATCGCGCCGGCCATGACATCAATTACCTGGCGCTGGCGGGGCTGTCGAGCTACACCGGTCGCGCCGACAGTGGGCCGTTGCCCTTGGGGCCGCAAGTGGCGGATGTGGCCGGTGGTTCACTGCACGGCGTGATTGGCCTGTTGGCGGCGGTGATCGCCCGGCAGCAAACCGGGCAGGGCCAACATCTGGACGTGAGCATGACCGACTGTGCCTTCAGCCTGAACGCCATGGCCGGCGCCGGGTATCTGGCCTGTGGCGTCGAGCCGGGGCGGGAGGATCAGGTACTCAATGGCGGCAGTTTCTACGATTACTACCGTTCGCGGGATGGGCGCTGGTTGTCAGTGGGCAGCCTGGAACCAGCATTCATGAAGCAGTTGTGCGTGGCGTTGGGGCTGGAGGAGCTGGCGAGTCTGGGCCTGTCGCCACAACCGGCGCAGCAGAAGAAGCTCAAGGATGCGCTGAAAGTCGAATTCGAGAAGCATGACTTTGCCGAACTCAGCGCGCTGTTTGCCGAGCTGGATGCCTGCGTCGAGCCGGTATTGAGTCTCGGGGAAGCCGTGCTGCATCCGCAATTGCAGGCGCGGGAGCTGGTGACGCAAGTGCCGCGTGGGGACGGTTCGAGTCAGGCGCAGATGGCGTGTCCGCTGAAGTTTTCGGATGGCTTGCCGCAGCCCCGGCATATTGGCGCGGCGTTGGGGGAGCATACAGATCAGGTGTTGGGGGAGTTGGGGTTCAGTTCGCAGCGGATAGAAGCGTTACGGCGGGCCAAGGTGGTTCTTTAGTGCCTGATAAACCTCCATCGCCATCAGGCTGGCTCCCACAAGGGTTCATCGGTACTCCATTGTGGGAGCCAGCCGCTGGCGATGAGGCCAGTGCAGCCACTGCAAAAGCCCAATTACTCGACCCGCATCTCCCCGCTAAACACCAACGTGCTGCGACACCGCCGACACAAATACCGCCGCCCCTGCCGCACCAGGCCATGACGCTGCGCCGAAAACGGAAAATCACTGTCGGGGCACGGGCACTTATAGATGTAGCGGGTCACGCTGCGGCGTTTGACGTCGTAGGTGTGGCAACGATTGGGCGGCAGTTCGTACACGCCGCGCATGATCAGTTGCCACTCTTCACCGTGGGGCTGGATGCGGTCGCCGAACAGTTGATGGGCGATCAGGTGCGCGACTTCGTGGGCCACGGTCTGTTTGAGGAAGTCTTCGGTGTTTTCCCGGTACAGCTGCGGGTTGAAGCGCAGCAGGTTCTCGTGCAAATGCGCGACACCGGCTTTTTGCCCGCGCAGCTTGAGGCTCACCACGGGGCGTTTGAAAGGTCGTTTGAAAAAGGATTCGGCTTGTTGGAAACAGTCTTCGACGCGGGTATTGAGTTGCTCGGGCATGCTTGATGGATCTCCAGAGACGTCGAGTATGCCGCAACCCCGGGGCCTTGCGAATCGCCAAGGCGCCGAATGGTCGCGGCCGTTTCTGTTGCTCAAGCAGTAAAAGGCCGCCTTGCGGCGGCCTGTGTCGGCAGACTCTAGTTATTTTTTGCAGTCAGTTCGTATAGACCGGCCCCACGCCGAGTCCCCAGACAATCACCGTGAACGCCATGATGGCCACCAGTACCACCAGGCCTACGGCAAGCACTGAGCTGGAAAACAGGAATCCCTCGTCAGATGGAATGTTCATGAAAGTCGGTAGCCCGACATACAGCAGGTAGACGGTGTAGCAGATTGCCGCGGTGCCGATGATCATCCCCAGCCACAAGTGTGGATACAGTGCCGCCAGGCCGCCAATGAACAGCGGAGTCGCGGTATAGGTCGCAAACGCCACGCAACGGGCCAGGCTCGGGTTGGCATCATAGGTGCGGGCCATCCAGTGGATGAATGCCCCCATCACTGCCACTCCGCCGAGCATCGCCAGGTACGACATGATCGACATCCAAAGCGCACTTTCCATCGTCAGCATCACCGGCGCGCGATTGCCGATGACCCAACCAACCTGCGTGGTGCCGATAAACGCCGACACAGCAGGGATCGCCGCCAGAATCAGCGTGTGAGTCAGGTACATGTGGCTGATGCTTTCCTCCTGGTCGCCACGGATGTCTTTCCATTCTTGGTCAGGGTGGGTGAAGAGCCCCACTACGTGATGGATCATGCCAGTCACTCCTCTTGTTTTTACCGTCGCCCCCCAGTGGAGCGCCTACGGGCCAATGCGGCCAAGTAAGTAATAGGTCTGGAATTCGAATGCGACCTTATGTCGCAGTATAGGAAGGTCTTAACCGCACAAGGAGCAGGGGCTTAGAGCAAATTGCGCTGTAAAGCACCGGGGTAATCGCTGAAGGGTCTGTAGACCACAGACGCTTCGCCCTTTGGGTGTTTTTGCGTAAAATGCCCGCCTTTCGTCACACCTCACGGATTTCGCGTCATGGGCACTCTTACGGTCAACCAGAACAAACTGCAAAAGCGCCTTCGCCGTCAGGCCGGTGAGGCGGTTGCCGACTTCAACATGATTGAAGACGGCGACAAGGTCATGGTCTGCCTGTCCGGCGGCAAGGACAGCTACACCATGCTCGATGTGCTGATGCACTTGCAGAAGGTCGCGCCGATCAAGTTCGAGATCGTGGCCGTGAACATGGACCAGAAACAGCCGGGCTTCCCGGAGCATGTGCTGCCGGCCTACCTCAAAGAGCTGGGCATCGAGTACCACATCGTCGAGAAAGACACTTATTCGGTGGTCAAGGAACTGATCCCGGAAGGCAAGACCACCTGCTCGCTGTGCTCGCGCCTGCGTCGCGGTACGCTCTACACCTTCGCCGACGAAATCGGCGCGACCAAAATGGCCCTCGGTCATCATCGCGACGATATCGTCGAGACGTTCTTCCTGAACATGTTCTTTAACGGTTCGCTCAAGGCCATGCCGCCGAAGCTGCGGGCGGATGACGGGCGCAATGTGGTGATTCGTCCGTTGGCCTACTGCAACGAGAAAGACATCCAGGCCTACTCGGACCTCAAGCAATTCCCGATCATCCCGTGCAACCTGTGTGGTTCCCAGGAAAACCTGCAACGTCAGGTGGTCAAGGAAATGCTCCAGGAGTGGGATCGCAAGACGCCGGGCCGCACCGAGAGCATTTTCCGCAGCCTGCAGAACGTGATCCCGTCGCAACTGGCGGACCGCAACCTGTTCGACTTTACCAACCTCAAGATCGACGAGACGGCGGCTTCACGC
Organism: Pseudomonas sp. NFX224; assembly: GCF_048565165.1. NCBI lineage: Bacteria > Pseudomonadati > Pseudomonadota > Gammaproteobacteria > Pseudomonadales > Pseudomonadaceae > Pseudomonas > Pseudomonas sp. NFX224. The sequence goes on from NZ_CP183416.1 coordinate 4,508,584, forward strand.
TTCGTCAATGTGGTCAACCTCTAAACACGATTACTGTGGGAGCCAGCCTGCTGGCGATGGCGGTGTGTCAGACACATCATTGTTGACTGACACTCCTTCATCGCCAGCAGGCTGGCTCCCACAGATTTTTCGTTTCTATCCTCAGGAGAGGGCATGCGCGACTACAAGTGGCTGAACGAATACTGCTTGAACCGTTTCGGTTCGGCAGCTGAACTGGAAGCCCATCTGCCCGTTCCCAAAACCCCGGCGCAACTGCGCGATATCACCGACGATCGTTACCTCTCGACCATGGCACTGCGTGTGTTCCGCGCTGGGCTCAAGCACAGCCTGGTGGATGCCAAGTGGCCGGCCTTCGAAGAAGTGTTCTTCAAGTTCGACCCGGAAAAAGTCGTGCTGATGAGCGCCGAACACCTCGAACGCCTGATGCAGGACGCGCGGATCATTCGCCACTTGGGCAAGCTCAAGAGCGTGCCGCGCAATGCGCAGTTCGTGCTGGACGTGGCCCATGACAAGGGCAGCTTCGGCGCGATGATCGCCGAATGGCCGGTGACCGATATCGTCGGTCTCTGGACCTTCCTGAAAAAGCGCGGTCATCAATTGGGCGGTCTGTCGGCGCCGCGGTTCCTGCGCATGGTCGGCAAGGACACTTTTGTACCGAGCTATGACGTGGTGGCGGCGTTGAACGCACAGAACATCATCGACAAAGTGCCGAGCAGCCTGCGTGACCTTGCGTTGGTGCAGGATGTGTTCAACCAGTGGTATGAAGAAAGTGGCGGGCGGCCGATGAGCCAGATTTCGATGATGCTGGCTTATACCGTCAATCACTGACACTGAGTTGTGATCAATCGCCAGCAGGCTGGCTCCCACATTGGATCTGTGCCGAACACAAGTCCCCTGTGGCAGCTAGCCTGCTAGCGATTGCAATCTGTCAGGCGACGGAGATTTCGCCTTCGCCGGCCAACTTGCGGCTCAACTGATACCGCCACCGCACATACAACAGCGCCGAACAGAACACCGCCAGACTGGCGCCCATCTCCAACAAGCCGAAAATCTGTCGGTTCGGGTCATACGCGGCCAGTGCGCCCTTGATGAAATACAGGTTCACCACAAAGCACATCCACGAATGCCCGCGCGGGCTGCCGATAATCATCCCCGGCGCCAGTATCAGCAGCGGCACCAGTTCGATCAGCAAGATCACCCATGGCCGGGCGCCATGCAGATCGGCGACCAGCAGGTAGTAGACGCACAGCAACCCCACCAGCCCGAAAAAGCACAGCAGGCTGATGACGCGCATCGCCTTGACGCGCGGTTCGAGCCAATCGATGGCGGGGAGGATCTTCGGCTTCTTGGCCACTCTCAGCCCTCCAGCTTCTGTGCAGTCTTGGCCAGGCGCATGCCGAGCGCGCGGCACAGCGCGACTTCATGGGCATCCAGGCCGCTTTTGCCATCGGCCCCGGCGTGGTGGCTGGCGCCATAAGGCGTACCGCCGCCCTGGGTTTCCAGCAATGCCGATTCGCTGTAGGGCAGGCCGGTGATCAGCATGCCGTGGTGCAGCAACGGCAGCATCATCGACAGCAGGGTGGTTTCCTGACCGCCATGCAGGCTCGCCGTAGAGGTGAACACGCCGGCCGGTTTGCCCACCAGCGCGCCGGTCAGCCACAGGTTGCTGGTGCCGTCGAGGAAATACTTGAGCGGCGCCGCCATGTTGCCGAAGCGGGTCGGGCTGCCGAGGGCAAGGCCAGCGCAGTTTTTCAGGTCGTCGAGGCTGGCGTAGAGCGCGCCTTCGTCCGGAATGTCCGGCGCCACGGCTTCGCACTCGGTGGAAATCGCCGGCACCGTGCGCAATCGTGCTTCAAGGCCGGCCTGTTCGACGCCACGGGCAATCTGCCTGGCCATTTCGTTGGTCGAGCCGCTGCGGCTGTAATACAGAACCAGAATGTACGGCGCACTCATGGCAACAATTCCAGGATCTGCTCCGGCGGACGGCCGATGACGGCTTTATCGCCGACTTCGAGAATCGGTCGCTCCATGAGTTTCGGGTGGGCGGCGATGGCGGCGATCAATTGCGCCTCGCTCAGATTGCTGTCGGCCAGGTTGAGGGTTTTGTACTCGTCCTCACCGGTGCGCAGCAATTGCCGGGCGCTGATCCCGAGTTTGCCCAGCAGGCTCTGGATCTGCGTGGCGTCCAGAGGGGTTTCAAGGTAGCGGACCACGGTCGGGGCCAGGCCACGGGCTTCGAGCAATTCGAGCGCACCGCGGGATTTCGAGCAGCGCGGGTTGTGATAAAGCGTCAGATCGGTCATGAGCGGGTCGCATCTTGCGTAAGGTGGCGGCTATTCTAACCGTGCAGCGCGCAATCCAGAACCGCGAGAGGCGATGGGTCGCAGGCGCATTCAATTTTTGACAAGGAATACGACATGGCAAGGCGACTGGCAGCGGCATTGACGATCATCGGGGCGTTGATGCTGGGGGGTTGCGGTAACGACTACGGGATTGATCAGAATGGGCAGAAGGTCGCCGCGGAGCGTCTGGACGGTAAATGGCTGGTGCTCAACTACTGGGCCGAATGGTGTGGCCCGTGCCGTACCGAGATTCCGGAGTTGAACACCTTGGCCGAGCAGCTCAAGGACAAGAAAATCGGTGTGTTCGGCGTTAACTTCGACAATGTGCAGGGCGAAGAGCTGAAAGGCGCGAGCGAGAAACTCGGGATCAAATTCACCGTGCTGGCGCAGGACCCTTCCGAGGTGTTCGAGCTGCCGCGCAGTGAAGCGCTGCCGGTGACCTACATCATCGACAACAAGGGCAAAGTGCGCGAACAGTTGATGGGCGAGCAGACGGCGACGGGGGTAATGGAGAAACTGGAGGCGTTGCAGGCCAGGAATTAAAGCAAAGGATCGCAGCCTGTGGCAGCTCCAACTGGGAGTTAGCTGCCGCGGGCTGCGATCTTTTCAAAGGGAATCAACCCTCTTCAAGCCACCAGCGCAGCGGCTTGCCTTCGGCCGGCCAGAAGCGCATCTGCTCGATCGACGAGACGTCCCAACGTTGCACGCCTTCCAGCGCCTGAAGGAAGCGTTTTTCCTGCTCCATCAGCGCTGGCGCGCAGAGTTTGCGTGTACTGCCGATCTTGCCGAAGCTCAGCTTGTTGCCTTCCAGGGTGTACGGCGCGAACCAGTGGTTGCAGCCGCCGTTGCCGTAGGCGCGACCGTCCTCACCGAGGGTGATGGTCAGGTGGCTGTAATCCATCAACGGCCGCTCGCCGATCCACTCCAGGATGTAGCTGCGGTTTTGTTGCAATTGCACAGGCTCGGCGGCGCAACCCAGCAGGCTTGCACCGACCATACCGGCCAGGGCGAGGCGTTTCATCACGCGGGCTCCTGACATTTCGGGCACAGGTGTTTTTCGCCGACGGTGGTCCAGCCCAACTCGGCAATCCGGGCGGTGGCGGCAGGCTTTTCGGCCTTGTTGCCCAGTTTGGCGTCGACCGCGAACTCGAAGCTCAGCTCTTTTGCACAGCTGTCGCAGTTCACTTGCCAGGTATGAATCGCCAGCTCGCCGAACACCGGACCGCTGGCCACCGCGACCCATTGACCGGGCGGGTTGATCAAGTGGCGAACCGTTTCGACGGTCAGGCGCATGGACAAGTCCTTGGCGCCCTTGAGGGTCACTACCAACACGTCGTTATTACGAATCGAGCCGCCGTTACCGGTGACTTGATAACGCCCCGGCACCAGGGCGCGGCATTCGGTGAGGGTGTGTTGCGGGTTCATCAGGCTGTAGCGGAAATCGTGTTCGACCATGGGTCCTCCAAATATGCGCGATATGCTAGCACGGGCTTGCGCGCAGCATGGCGTGGGCATATGACCTTCGATCAGGTTCAATTTACCGGTCGAGTCATGGCACACTGCCGCTTTTGCATCCCGAAGGAATGGACATGGCGTTAACCGAGTGTTTTGAATGCAAGCAACGCATCCGTTCAACGGCGCCTGCTTGTATTCATTGCGATGCGCTAGGAGGCAGTGATTTCGTTCGGGCGGTTACCTTCCGATGAGCGCGTGCCCCGGGTAACACCCGCGGCGTTTGATCGGCTTCGGTTGGCTGGGATTGATGATTCTCTTGTCGAAGGCCTGAGCCGATCAGCCCTCGACCTGATTCTGTAGCGTACCGGCCGCCCACGCCGCGATGTTCTGCAAGGTGGTCGCGGCAATCGCGCCCAGGGCTTCGCGGGTCAGGAAGGCTTGGTGCGCGGTGACGATCACGTTGGGGAACGTCAGCAGCCGCGCCAGGACATCGTCCTGCAAGGGCAGGTCGGAACGGTCTTCGAAAAACAGCTGCGCCTCCTCTTCATAGACGTCCAGCCCGAGATAACCCAACTGACCGTTCTTTAACGCGTCGATCAGCGCTGGCGTGTCCACCAGGCCGCCGCGACCGGTGTTGATCAGCATCGCGCCCGGTTGCATGTGCGCCAGTGATTCGCGGTTGATCAAGTGCTTGCTCTGTTCACTGAGCGGGCAGTGCAGGCTGATGATCTGCGATTCGGCCAGCAGTTGCGGCAAGTTCAGATAACGGGCGCCCAGCGCTTCGACCTCTGGATTCGGGTAGGGGTCATACGCCAGCAACTGGCAGCCGAAGCCGTTCATGATTTTGGCGAAGGTCGCGCCGATCTGCCCGGTGCCGACCACGCCCACCGTCTTGCCCACCAGATCGAAACCGGTCAGCCCATGCAGGCTGAAATCGCCCTCGCGTGTGCGGTTGTAGGCGCGGTGCAAACGGCGGTTAAGCGCCAGGATCAGCGCCACTGCGTGCTCGGCCACGGCATGGGGCGAGTAGGCCGGAACGCGCACGATCGCCAATCTCAGGCGTTTGGCCGCTGTCAGATCGACATGGTTGTAACCGGCCGAGCGCAGTGCGATCAAGCGTGTGCCGCCGGCGGCCAGGCGTTCGAGCACCGGCGCGCTGAGGTCATCGTTGATGAAGGCGCAGACCACGTCGTGATGCTCGGCCAACGGTGCTGTATCGAGGCTCAGTCGTGCCGCTTGAAAGTGCAACTCGATGCCGGACGGCAAGTCGGCGGCAAGAAAACTGTCGTGGTCATAGGTCTGGCTGCTGAAAAGAATCGTGCGCATGAGTCCTCCCGGGAATTTCGCTACGTTAATCCGTGTGGCGGCCTGCAACCTTGCTTTGCATCAAGCATTGATCCGCGCCTGAGCGGCCAGTCGATTGATCGCGCGGTCGAGCTCTTCAAGCGCGCCGAAGGCTTTCGGGTCCTGTTGCTTGAGCAGGGTTTCGCTGCGTTGGCAGGCGGCGCGCAGTTGCGGCACGCCGCAATAGCGAGTCGCGCCATGCAAGCGATGGACTCGTTCGATCAAGGCATTGTGATCATGGCTTTCCTGTGCCTGGCGAATCGCTTCGCGGTCGGCTTCCAGCGAGGCCAGCAGCATCGCCAGCATGTCCGCGGCCAGATCGGCCTTGCCGGCGGCCAGGCGCAAACCTTCTTCGTGATCCAGCACCAGCAATTCATAGGCGCTGCCATGGCTGTCGCCGGAACGCTCCGGGACCTGATTGCGCAGCGCCAGGCCACTCCACTTCAACACCACTTGTGCCAGTTGCCGTTCGCTGATCGGTTTGGTCAGGTAGTCATCCATGCCGCTTTGTAGCAATGCACGTTTTTCGTTGGCCATGGCGTGGGCGGTGAGGGCGACGATCGGCAGCGGCGTGCAATGCCGTTCGCTTTCCCACTGGCGGATCGCTTCGGTGCTCTGGCGTCCGTCCATGCCAGGCATCTGCACGTCCATCAGCACCAGATCGAAGGTCTCGCTCTGCACCGCTTTGATGGCAGCGTAACCGCTCTCCACAGCCAGCACTTTGGCGCCCATGTCCTCGAGCAGGGTTTGCACCAACAGCAGGTTGGCCGGATTGTCGTCGACGCAAAGCACTTTCGGCGCGCGGCTGGAAACCGGCTCGCCGGGTTCGCTGCGGGGCAGGCGCGGGTTGACCAGATCGGACAGCGCACGCCGCAGTTTGCGGGTACAGGCCGGTTTGGCCTGGAGCTGGCTGTGGGGGTTGGGCACCGAGAGGTGGAACAGCGTCTGTTCAGTGGTCGGGCACAGCACCAGCACTTTGCAGCCCAAGTGTTCGAGGTCCCAGATGTGCTGGTTGAGGCGCTCGGGCGGCATGTCGTTACTGGTGACACCCAGCACGGCCAGGTCTATCGCCTGATCAGTCTGATGCGCACCGGTCACCCCGTTGGTCAGGCTCTCCAGCGTATTGAAAGGCGTGACGGCGAGGCCGCAATCCTCCAGTTGATGCTGCAATGCCTGACGGGCCAGTTCGTGGTTTTCCAGTACCGCCACGCGCCGGCCGAATAGCGGCGGACCGGGCAGGTCTTCGGCGTCGTCGCGGGTTTTCGGCAGGTTCAGGCTGATCCAGAACTCCGAACCTTCGCCCGGTGTGCTGTCGACGCCGATCTCGCCGCCCATCTGTTCGATCAGGCGCTTGGAAATCACCAGTCCCAGGCCAGTGCCGCCGGGTTGTCGCGACAGCGAGTTGTCAGCCTGACTGAACGCCTGGAACAGCGCGCGCACATCCTGGTTCGACAGGCCGATGCCGGTGTCCTGGATGCTGATGCGCAGTTGCACGCTGTCTTCGTATTCTTCTTCAAGCATGGCGCGAGCGACGATGGTGCCTTCGCGGGTGAACTTGATCGCGTTGCTGACCAGGTTGGTGAGGATCTGCTTGAGCCGCAGCGGATCGCCCACCAGCGACAATGGCGTGTCGCGGTAAACCAGGCTCACCAATTCCAGCTGCTTGGCGTGGGCGGCCGGGGCGAGGATGGTCAGGGTGTCCTGCAGCAAGTCGCGCAGGTTGAACGGAATATGGTCGAGCACCAGTTTGCCAGCCTCGATCTTCGAGAAGTCGAGGATCTCGTTGATGATCCCCAGCAGGCTGTCGGCGGATTTTTCGATGGTGCCCAGGTAGTCGAGCTGGCGCGGGGTCAGCTCGCTTTTTTGCAGCAGGTGCGTGAAGCCGAGAATGCCGTTGAGCGGCGTGCGGATTTCGTGGCTCATGTTGGCCAGGAACTCGGACTTGATCCGGCTCGCTTCCAGGGCTTCCTTGCGCGCCAGGTCGAGTTCGATGTTCTGGATTTCGATGGTTTCCAGATTCTGGCGCACGTCTTCGGTGGCCTGGTCGATGCTGTGCTGCAATTCTTCCTGGGCATTTTGCAGGGTGCCGGCCATGCGGTTGATACCGGACGCCAGTTCATCCAGCTCCTGGCTGCCGAGGGGCGGCAAGCGGGTTTCCAGGTGACCGTCCTTGAGTTGGGCCACGGCTTGCTTGATCTGGCTTAACGGGCCATTGATCGTGCGCCCCATGCGCAATGCCAGCAGCGCTGCCCCGCAAAGACCGGCGGCGATCATCATCAGGCTGGCAAACAGGCTGCGGTAACCGCGCAGCAACATGCCGTTGTGAGACAGTTCGAGTTCGACCCAGCCCAGCAGGCGGTCGGACTCATCGGGAATCACCTCTCCGGCGAGGTTGCGGTGTTTGCCGAACACCGGCAGTAAATAACGGGTCGCGTCATTGCCGCTGCGGCGCCGCATTTGCGAGCCGTCGCCCAGGGGTGCCTGATTGAGCATGGTGGGCCCGGCGTGGGCCAGAAGCGTGCGGTCCGGCGCGAGAAAAGTCACGGCACGCACGTCCGGTTGTTCCAGGGACTGCGTGGCGATGCGTTCCAGCAGCTCATTATTGTGGTGACCCATGGCCGGCGCCACCAAGGGCGCCAGTTGCTCGGCGATCATTTCACCGCGTTGCATCAGTTGGGTTTGCAGGTCCGATTGCTGCATCCAGGTAAAATAACCGCCCAGGACCAACGCCATCAGGCTGGTCGGCAACAGGGTCAGCAACAGCACGCGGCCTTTAATTCCCAGTTTCTTGAGCACGCATCTCTCCTGCATCCAGCTATCGATAGAACTGCGCATACTTCCGGCACGCGCCACCTGCGCAGTGTAGCGATTTGCAGGCGGGCAATCTTCGTAAAGTTGATGTGGTCATTCGTCGGTTGGCTCGAGACTTTTACAGGCAAGGCGAAGCCTTGGGTTGCCCTGTGCGGTGCAATCTTGAATAATTGTCAACTGAGAATTATTTGCAGATACTCATGACTCCCATTGCTACCGGCCATCCCCGCATCCTTTCCATCGAAGACGACCTCGTGCTCGGTGCCTATGTCCACGAGCATTTGGGCCGTGGCGGCTTTCAGGTGACCTGGTGCCAGAATGGCCAGGAAGGTCTGGACGCTGCCCGCGATCAAGCCTTCGATGTGGTGCTGATGGACATCCTGCTGCCAGGCCTGGACGGGCTGTCGGTGCTGACCCAATTACGCCAGAGCCATTCCACGCCGGTATTGCTGATGTCGGCGCTCGGTGCCGAGGCGGATCGCATCAGCGGCTTCCGCCTGGGCGCCGACGATTACCTGCCTAAACCCTTCAGCATGGTCGAGTTGTGCGTGCGCATCGAAGCGATTCTGCGCCGGGTTGCGCTTGATCGCCGGCCGACAACGGCGGCGATTGCCCCGGCCGAGGACAACTTGCGTTTCGACGATGAGCTGTTCGAGGTTTTCTACGGTGAGCAGGCGGCCGGCCTGACCCGCAGCGAGTACCGCTTGCTGGAAACCCTGAACCGCAACGGCGATGAAGTGCTGAGCAAAGCCTTCCTTTATCAACATGTGCTGCAACGTGGTTATGCAGCCCATGACCGCAGCCTGGACATGCACATCAGCCAGATTCGCCGCAAGCTCAAGGTCATCGGTTTTACCGAGCGTGAAGTCCGTACGGTCTGGGGCAAGGGTTATATCCTGAGTGCCGGCGATGAAATGTAAATTGCCGGGGCGGCACTCGCTATTCTGGAAACTCGCCTGTCTGCTGGTGGCATTCTGTCTGTTGATGGTCTGGCTCAGTTGGTCCTGGGGCCGCTACATGGAGGAGCGCAACCAGTTCCTCTCGGACGAGGCTCGAGGCACCCTGACGCGCCATGCCGCCGAAGCCGAGCAGGCGTGGCGTCAGGGCAAGCGCGAGGGCGTCGACCGCTGGCTGCAAAGCATGCAACGCCGGGAAAAGAGCTGGGTGGGCGTCATCGGCGGTGATTTGCAGTCCTTGGGCAGCCAGCCATTGACCGACAAGGACATCGAGCGCCTGACCTTTCTGCGCGGCCTTGATTGGCCCATCCACAAGAAAGGTCGGCCGTGGATGCGCGTGCCGTTTCCCGGCGATCCATCCGCCGGCAGCCTGGTGATCGAACTGCCCAAACGATTCGTGCCCGGGCATTACCGGGTGTTCTGGCGTGTGATCACCAACGGCGTGATTCCGGGGCTGTTCACCTTGCTTCTTTGCGTCGGGCTGTACCGCTTGCTGGTGGTGCCGCTCAATCACCTTCGCGCACAGGCCAATGCCTGGCGCGCCGATCAGTTGAACGTGCGGTTATCGAGCCGGACCACCAATCGCTCCGACGAGTTGGGTGAGCTGGGCAGGGCGTTCGATCACATGTCAGAACGCCTGCAAAGTACCGTGGCACTGCAACAGCAATTGCTGCGCGACTTGTCCCACGAACTGCGCACGCCTCTAAGTCGCCTGCGGGTGGCCAGCGAAAGCGAGCAGGGGCTGGAAGCCCTGCGCGAGCGTATTGGCCGCGAAGTCGATGGCATGCAGCGGTTGGTGGAAGACACGCTGCAACTGGCCTGGCTCGACACCGAACGCACGCGATTGTCCGATGAAGCGATCCAGGTCCAGGCCTTGTGGGAAATGCTCACGGAAAACGCCTGCTATGAAAGCTGCTGGTCGCCCGCTCAATTGCGCTGCGAGGTCGATGCTTCCTGCTGGGTGCGCGGTAACCTCAACACCCTGGCCCAGGCGCTGGAAAACATGTTGCGCAACGCCATTCGGCATTCTCCGGCCGGCGGCATCGTCGCCCTCGGTGGCCGCCGTGAGGGCAAGTTCTGGCATCTGTGGCTGGAGGATCAGGGCGGCGGTGTAGCGGAAACCGATCTGGAACGGATCTTCCTGCCTTTTACGCGCCTCGACGGATCGCGACCGGGTGACGGCGGGTTTGGCCTGGGGCTGAGCATCGCCAGGAACGCCGTGCAGCGTCAGGGTGGACAACTTTGGGCGCAGAACACCGCGGTGGGTTTGCGGATGAATATGCGGTTGTTGGCGGATGTCGAGAGTGCTCCTGAGAATGCCATCGCGAGCAGGCTCACGCCTACAGTGACCGTGTTTGAGCCGCGAAATGTGTGAACTCCCTCAACTCACTGTAGATGTGGGGTTGCCCTGCCGCGCCGGCCCCTTATTCCCATAAACCATAAGCACCACACTTTGCGTGATATGGCCTTGCGAGGTTTGCCGGTATGATAGGCGCCCCCGCAGTCTGGATTGCGAATACGCCATGACCTTGCAGTACCCAACCATCGCCGATTGCGTCGGCAACACTCCGCTGGTCCGTTTGCAGCGCCTGCCCGGCGCCACCAGCAACACCCTTTTGCTCAAGCTCGAAGGGAACAACCCGGCGGGTTCGGTCAAGGACCGTCCGGCGCTGTCGATGATCACCCGCGCCGAACTGCGCGGGCAGATCCATGCCGGCGATACGCTGATCGAAGCGACCTCGGGTAATACCGGCATCGCGTTGGCCATGGCCGCGGCGATTAAGGGTTACAAGATGATCCTGATCATGCCGGACAACTCCAGCGCCGAGCGCAAGGCCGCCATGACCGCTTATGGCGCCGAGCTGATTCTGGTCAGCCAGGAGCAAGGTATGGAAGGCGCCCGCGACCTCGCGCAGAAGATGGAAGCCGAAGGCCGAGGCAAGGTGCTGGATCAGTTCGCCAACGGTGACAACCCCGAAGCGCACTACACCACCACCGGCCCGGAAATCTGGCGTCAGACCGAAGGCTCCATCACCCATTTCGTCAGCTCAATGGGCACCACCGGCACCATCATGGGCGTTTCGCGTTACTTGAAAGAGCAGAACGAAAACGTCGAGATCATCGGTCTGCAACCAATGGAAGGTTCGGCGATCCCGGGTATCCGTCGCTGGCCCCAGGAATACCTGCCAAAGATTTACCAGGCCGATCGCGTGGACCGGATCGTCGACATGGCGCAAAGCGAAGCCGAAGACGTGACCCGTCGACTGGCCCGCGAAGAAGGCATCTTCTGTGGCGTCTCTTCGGGTGGTGCCGTGGCGGCGATGCTGCGCCTGTCCAAAGAAGTTGAAAACGCGGTGATCGTCGCGATCATCTGCGACCGTGGCGACCGTTACCTGTCGACCGGCATTTTTGACGCACCCAACTGATGGCCAAGCATGAGAGAGGCCTGCGCTTCCAGCCCACCGGCGGCAGCAAGGCCCCGCAAGTCCCGACCGGCAAAAAGCAGCGCCTGACCATCGAGCGCCTGGCCAATGACGGTCGCGGTATCGCGTTTTTCGAAGGTCGCACCTGGTTCGTCATCGGCGCATTGGCCGGTGAAGAGATCGAGGCACGCGTACTCGGTGCCCACGGCAAAGTGGTCGAGGCGCGTACCGAACGGGTATTCAAGGCCAGCGAGTTGCGTCGCCCGGCACCGTGCGCCCATGCCGGTCGCTGCGGCGGTTGCAGCGTGCAGCATCTGCCTCATAACGAACAGCTCGCCCTGAAACAGCGCATGCTCGCCGAACAATTGTCCAAGGTTGCCGGTGTCGAGCCTGAAGAGTGGGCAATGCCCTTGAGTGGTCCGGAATTCGGTTACCGTCGCCGCGCCCGCGTAGCCGTGCGCTGGGACATGAAGGCGAAGAAACTCGACGTCGGTTTCCGCGCCGCTGGCAGCCAGGACATTGTTGGTATCAATGACTGCCCGGTGCTGGTACAGCCCTTGCAACCGATCATGACCCGTTTGCCGGAGATGCTCCGCCGCTTGAGCAAACCCCAGGCACTCGGGCATGTGGAATTGTTCAGCGGATCATCGCTGGCGGTATTGCTGCGGCACATGGCGCCGTTGTCCGACGCCGACCTGACGATCCTCAAGGAATTCTGCGCGTTCCATGAAGCCCAGTTGTGGCTGCATGGCGACGGCGAGCCGCAACCGGTCGAGGCCGATCAATCGTTGGGCTATCGTCTGGAACAGTGGAATCTGGAGCTCGCTTACCGGCCCGGGGATTTCGTGCAGGTCAACGCCGGGGTCAACGAAGCGATGGTTGCCCAGGCGCTGGACTGGTTGAAACCGACCGCGGATGAGCGCGTGCTCGATCTGTTCTGCGGCCTGGGCAATTTTGCCTTGCCGCTGGCCAAAGCCACTCGCGAAGTGGTGGCGGTGGAAGGCGTGCAGACGATGGTGGATCGGGCAGCCGAGAACGCCGCTAGCAATAATCTGCATAACGCGAAGTTTTTTCAGGCCGATTTATCCCAGCCTTTGACCGACGCCGAATGGGCGCGCGAAGGCTTTTGTGCGGTACTCTTGGACCCACCGCGTGACGGTGCTTTCGAGGTCGTGCGCAAGCTCAAGACCTTGGGTGCCGAACGGTTGGTGTATGTGTCGTGCAACCCTGCAACTCTGGCGCGCGACACGGTCGAATTGATCAAGCAGGGCTACCGGTTAAAACGTGCCGGGATTCTCGATATGTTTCCTCAGACGGCACATGTCGAGGCCATGGCGTTATTTGAAGCGAGCTAGGATGCTCGTCTGGTCCGACTGGCCCGCCCTTGCAGCCGCGCACCAGCCCGACGTGGGTGCACCGGCAACGAAGGTCAGCGATTTGACGCATTGAATCTGCGTCGTAGGGAAGGTAAGCAAGATGGTACAGGTGAGAGCACACCAGCCGATCAACACCGACGGCAGTATCAATCTCGAGGCTTGGCTCGATCATGCGGTCAGTGTCGATCTGGCACTGGATCGCGAAGCCTTGAAAGAGGCCTGCGAGTTCGCTCGCGAGTCTGAGCAACAGGCCAATGCGGCCAAGAATCTGTGGTCGGAAGGAAACTCGAGTTTTCGCACCGGCCTTGAGATCGCCGAGATTCTCGCCGACCTCAAACTCGATCAGGACTCGCTGGTCGCCGCGGTCCTGTACCGTGGCGTGCGCGAAGGCCAGATCCAGCTTCCGGCGGTCAGCCAGCGCTTCGGTCCTGTAGTTGCCAAACTCATCGACGGCGTGCAGCGCATGGCCGCGATCAGCGACAGCTTGAGCCCGCGTAAATCCCTGGTGCTCGGCACTCAGGGTCAGGTTGAAAACCTGCGCAAAATGTTGGTGGCCATGGTGGACGACGTTCGCGTCGCCCTGATCAAACTGGCCGAGCGCACCTGCGCGATCCGTGCGGTAAAAACCGCCGACGACGAAAAACGCAACCGCGTGGCCCGTGAAGTCTTCGACATCTATGCGCCGCTTGCCCATCGCCTGGGTATCGGTCATATCAAGTGGGAACTGGAGGATTTGTCCTTCCGTTACCTTGAGCCCGATCAGTACAAGCAGATCGCCAAGTTGCTTCACGAGCGGCGGCTGGATCGCGAGCGCTTCATCAGCGACGTGATGAGCCAGCTGAAAAATGAACTGCAGGCCACCGGCGTCGATGCCGACATCAGCGGCCGGGCCAAACACATCTATTCGATCTGGCGCAAAATGCAGCGCAAGGGTCTGGAGTTCAGCCAGATCTACGACGTGCGCGCCGTTCGCGTGCTGGTGCCGGAAATGCGCGATTGCTACACCGCGCTCGGCATCGTCCACACCCTCTGGCGGCACATCCCGAAAGAGTTCGACGACTACATCGCCAATCCGAAAGAAAACGGCTATCGCTCACTTCATACCGCGGTAATCGGGCCTGAGGGCAAGGTGCTGGAAGTGCAGATCCGCACCCACGCCATGCACGAAGAGGCCGAGCTGGGGGTTTGCGCGCACTGGAAGTACAAAGGCACTGACGTCAAATCCGGCTCTAATCACTACGAAGAGAAAATCTCCTGGCTGCGTCAGGTGCTCGAGTGGCATGAAGAGCTGGGCGACATCGGCGGTCTGGCGGAACAGTTGCGGGTCGATATCGAACCTGACCGTGTCTACATCTTCACCCCGGACGGTCACGCCATTGACCTGCCGAAGGGCGCGACGCCACTGGACTTCGCCTACCGTGTGCACACCGAAATCGGTCACAACTGCCGCGGTGCCAAGATCAACGGGCGCATCGTGCCGCTCAACTACAGCCTGCAGACCGGTGAACAGGTCGAGATCATCACCAGCAAACACGGCACCCCGAGCCGTGACTGGCTGAACCCGAACCTGGGTTACGTCACCACCTCGCGGGCGCGGGCGAAGATTGTTCACTGGTTCAAACTGCAAGCCCGTGACCAGAACGTCGCGGCCGGTAAAACCCTGCTTGAGCGCGAGCTCAATCGCCTCGGCCTGCCAGCGGTGGATTTCGACAAGCTGGCCGACAAGGCCAACATGAAAACCGCCGAAGACCTGTTCGCCGCCCTCGGTGCCGGCGATTTGCGCCTGGCGCAACTGGTCAACCTGGCGCAGCAACTGGTCGAGCCGGAGCGCGGCAACGAACAACTGGAGCTGATTCCACGCAAGGCCACCGGCTACAAACCGGGCAAGCGTGGCGACATCCAGATCCAGGGCGTCGGCAACCTGATGACCCAGATGGCCGGCTGCTGCCAGCCGTTGCCGGGGGATGCGATCGTCGGTTACATCACCCAGGGGCGCGGCGTGAGCATTCACCGCCAGGACTGCGCCTCGGTGCTGCAACTGGGTGGGCGCGAGCCGGAGCGGATCATCCAGGTCAGCTGGGGGCCGGTGCCGGTGCTCACCTACCCGGTGGACATCGTCATTCGCGCCTACGACCGTTCTGGTTTGCTGCGTGATGTCTCGCAAGTGCTGCTCAACGAGCGGATCAACGTGCTGGCGGTCAACACCCGCTCGAACAAGGAGGACAACACGGCGCTGATGTCCTTGACCATCGAGATTCCGGGGCTGGATGCGTTGGGGCGGTTGCTCGGGCGGATTTCGCAGTTGCCGAACATCATCGAAACCCGGCGTAACCGTACGCCTTGATGGTGACCTCGATCCAATGTGGGAGCTGGCCTGCCAGCGATGCTGACAACTCGGTCCTTCAGTGGAGTCGAGGTGATGCCATCGCTGGCAGGCCAGCTCCCACAGGTTCTTGCAGAGTTAGATAAATGTATTCACTCGAAGACCTGCTTCACCTCATGAACCGCCTGCGCGACCCGCAGTACGGTTGTCCGTGGGACATCAAGCAAACCTACGCCACCATCGTCCCGCACACCCTTGAAGAAGCTTACGAAGTCGCCGATGCCATCGAGCGCGGGGACTTCGATCACTTGCAGGGTGAGTTAGGCGATTTGCTGTTCCAGGTGGTTTATTACAGTCAGTTGGCCCGGGAAGAAGGACGCTTCGAGTTTGCTGGCGTGGTTGATAGCATCACCCGCAAGCTGATCCGTCGTCATCCCCACGTATTCCCCACAGGTGATCTGTACGCGTCGCTGGATGTGCCGCGTCTGAATGAAGAACAGGTCAAGCAGCGCTGGGAAGAGATCAAGGCTGAAGAGCGCGCGGAGAATTCCTCGGCGCCTGAACAGTTGTCGTTGCTCGATGATGTGCCTGGCGCGTTGCCTGCACTGTCGCGCTCGGCGAAATTGCAGAAACGCGCAGGGCAGGTCGGTTTCGACTGGCCGGACGCCTTGCCGGTGCTCGATAAAGTTCGTGAAGAGCTTGATGAAGTGCTCGAAGCCATGTCGGAAAACGATCCGGTGGCCGTGGCGGACGAGATCGGCGACCTGCTGTTTTCCGTGGTCAACCTGGCGCGACACCTCAAGGTCGATCCGGAAACCGCGCTGCGGGGTGCCAACAGCAAGTTCGAACGACGCTTCCGTTTTATCGAACAGGCATTGCGCGACACCCACCGTCCCATGGAAGATTGCACCCTCGAAGAGTTGGACGCCTTATGGGGCGAAGCCAAACGTCAGGAAAAGAATTTGCCCAGCTGCGGTTGAGCAGTTGCCTAAGTGAGTAATAAGCACCATGAGCATTTCCCTTCGCGACCAGTTGCTCAAAGCAGGGCTGGTCAACCAGAAGCAGGCCAAGCAGGTCAGCAAAGACAAGCAGAAGCAGCAGCGACTGGCCCACAAAGGCCAGATCGAACTCGATGACTCCCAGCAGCGTGCGGCTCAGGAAGCCATGGCCGAGAAGGTCAAGCGCGATCAGGAGCTCAATCGCCAGCAGAAGGAAAAAGCCGAGGCCAAGGCCCGTGTTGCGCAGATCAAGCAATTGATCGAAGCCACGCGCCTGCCAAAGCTGACGACCGAGGACTACTACAACTTCGTCGACGACAAGAAGGTCAAGCGCCTCTCGGTCAACGCGCTGATGCGCAACAAGCTCAGCAACGGTTCGTTGGCCATCGTCCATCACGGCGGCGGCTACGAAGTCATTCCTCGTGAAGCGGCGCTGAAGATCCAGGAACGCGATCCGCAGCGCATCGTGCAGATGAACGTCAAGACTGAAGAAGTCAGCGTTGAGGACGATCCGTACGCGGCCTATCAGATTCCGGATGACCTGATGTGGTAATCGATTCAATGTTCTAGCGGGCTTAAATGTTTGCTAGTACTTTGCATGATTTATACATTGAGCCCGAAAGATTGTATCGATACGATCTTTCGGGTTTTCTTTTTTTCAAAAAAATATAGTTTTAATGATCTGGAGAAAACAAATGGAATGAACTTCAATACATAAGGATTCAATCAATGTTTGTCAGTATCGCTTCGTTACGCCAACCAACTTTCAAGTCGCAGTTTTCAAAGCAGCGGTCTTCCTATCAATCCATCCGCGACTATCTGGCGAGTGAGCTGGATGCGCGGGTTGACCATGTGCTCTGGAAAATAAAAATGGCCGCGAAGGCCGCCCGAGAGGACCATGACGGGGCCGTCTGTCTTTTCTTCACACTGCCTGAATTCTTCTGGAACATCCCATGGCACCAGGTCCGCAGCGAAGAGGAGCTCCATGAGCTGAACTCTGCCTATCTGGAGAAGGTGCCCGAGTGTATAGCGTCATTGATGACCGAACTGCCCGTTGAGCGGTACGGCAAAATCGTATTGCTGGCGGGGAGTTGTGCGACGCTCATCAAAGTTGGAGAAGGCGAATCGAGTTATTACGATGTTATTAATTACTTGCTGGCGGTCAGCAATAAAGAATATGAAGTTGATAGGCCGTTGATGTCGATGTGGCCAAAACGCCATGTTTCGGGTATCGATTTTGGCAAGCACCTGAGTATGGATGGGGGTTTTTGGTTGTTCAGGCTTTCCGAAGAGATCGTCGTCAGGGTGAAGAAGCTCAGCAGCGTACGGGCCGAGCATAGTTACTTTGGTGGTTATGAAGGGAAGTTCATCAATAGCCTCGTCAATGGCTGCCCCTTCGGTATCAATCTGTGCCTGGATTACTACAATCTGGAGGAGGGCGAGCGCGACAGTCAGGTTGAGCTGACCGAGGCGAAAATCGATTTCCTGATCGCTTGCGGCATGGATTTCGATGATGGGAAGCGTCACCCCTCATCGCTGCAGTTTTCGATCCGCAATGACGGAATGGGCGATGGCGAAGTTGAAGTGGTCAGGCTTGAAGCGGGCTGGATTGTTGAGCGAGTCCGGTCGGTGCCGATCGAGGGCGACCTGTATTTGACGTTGCTTGAGGTTGTCTGAAACAGATCGCAGCCTGCCCGGCAGAGAAGGGGCAGGCTGCATCGTGATGGAAGCGTTTTTCAACCGGTCGCGAGTTCGCGTTTGTGCTCCAGCGATTCCAGTTCAGCCTTGTAGTTGTGGGCGTCGATCTCGTTGTGGAACATCCCGACCAGCAAACCTTGTTGATGCACATCCCAGATGCGGATACCGGCGGCTACGCCTTCGTGGGATTTATGTGAATCGTCGCGTTCAGTCACTTTTACAGTCATCTGCTAGCTCCAATTTCTGTTATCTGCAGCAAGGCGTGTGCAGGACTCTGTTATAG
This sequence comes from Pseudomonas sp. NFX224, assembly GCF_048565165.1. Classification (NCBI taxonomy): domain Bacteria; kingdom Pseudomonadati; phylum Pseudomonadota; class Gammaproteobacteria; order Pseudomonadales; family Pseudomonadaceae; genus Pseudomonas; species Pseudomonas sp. NFX224. The sequence continues at coordinate 4,526,593 of NZ_CP183416.1, forward strand.
GGTTTGGTAGCTTGCTAAGTAAACAACAGAGTTTGGAAAGGGACTGTTGCAGAATCGGAGAAAATCCCGCAGGCCTTGAAGTGCGCGACATTCAGTCGCAGGGCCTTAAGTTTCATGACAAAAGCTTCATATTCGACGGCAAAAAGGACCGGCGTTTTTTCAGCTGCTACAAAGAGGGGGGCGGTTGAGCTACGTATTTAACGCGAAAAAAAACGCCCCGAACCAGTCGGGGCGTTTTCATGTGCGGCTCAGCCGCGGGGAATTACTTGCCTTCCCAGCGCTTCAGCACCAGCGTGGCGTTGGTGCCGCCGAAACCGAAGCTGTTGCTCATCACGGTGTTGATGGTGGCGTTTTCGCGGGTCTTGGTCAGCACCGGCAGATCGGCCACTTCAGGGTCCAGCTCGTCGATGTTGGCGGAGCCGGCAATGAAGTTGCCTTCCATCATCAGCATGCAGTAGATCGCTTCGTGAACGCCGGCGGCGCCCAGGGAGTGACCCGACAGGCTCTTGGTGGAGCTGATGGCTGGAGCCTTGTCGCCGAACACTTCACGCACACCTTTCATTTCCGCGACGTCGCCGACCGGGGTCGAAGTGCCGTGGGTGTTCAGGTAGTCGATCGGGGTGTCGACGGTGGACAGCGCCTGCTGCATGCAGCGGATCGCGCCTTCGCCACTCGGGGCAACCATATCGTAGCCGTCGGACGTCGCGCCGTAGCCAACGATTTCCGCGTAGATCTTCGCGCCGCGGGCCAGAGCGTGTTCCAGCTCTTCAACCACGACCATGCCACCACCGCCGGCGATGACGAAACCGTCACGGTCAGCATCGTAGGCACGGGAAGCTTGTTCCGGTGTGTCGTTGCGCTTGCTGGACAATGCGCCCATGGCGTCGAACAGGAACGACTGGCTCCAGTGCTCTTCTTCACCGCCACCGGCGAAAACGATGTCCTGCTTGCCCATCTGGATCTGTTCCATGGCGGTACCGATGCAGTGAGCACTGGTGGCGCAGGCAGAAGCGATGGAGTAGTTCAGGCCCTTGATCTTGAACGGGGTGGCCAGGCAAGCGGAAACGGTGCTGCTCATGGTCCGCGTTACACGGTATGGGCCGACGCGCTTGACGCCTTTCTCGCGCAGGATGTCCAGCGCTTCCATCTGGTTCAGGGTCGATGCGCCACCGGAACCGGCGATCAGGCCGGTACGCGGGTTGGACACCTGCTCTTCGGTCAGGCCGGAGTCGGTGATGGCGTCTTTCATGGCCAGGTACGCATAAGCTGCCGCGTGGCCGACGAAGCGATAGATCTTGCGATCGATCAGCTCTTCAAGGTTGAGGTCGATGGAGCCGGAAACCTGGCTACGCAGACCCATTTCGGCATATTCCGGGTTGAACCGGATGCCAGGGCGGCTTGCACGCAGGTTAGCGGAGACGGTCTCTTTGTCATTGCCCAGGCACGAAACAATGCCCAGACCAGTGATAACGACGCGGCGCATGCGGATAACCCTTAGAAGTTGTCAGTGGAGGTGAACACGCCGACCCGGAGGCCTTCGGCGGTGTAGATTTCGCGACCGTCGACAGTGACCGAACCGTCGGCGATGGCCAGGTTCAGCTTGCCCTTGAGGACGCGCTTGATATGAATGTTATAGGTGACTTTCTTGGCGGTCGGCAGAACCTGGCCGAAGAATTTCACTTCGCCCGAACCCAGGGCGCGACCGCGGCCCGGCAGGCCTTGCCAGCCGAGGAAGAATCCGACCAGTTGCCACATGGCGTCGAGGCCCAGGCAGCCCGGCATCACCGGATCGCCTTCGAAGTGGCAGGCGAAGAACCAGAGGTCCGGAGTGATATCCAACTCGGCGACCAATTCACCTTTGCCGTACTTGCCACCTTCTTCGCTGATCAGGGTGATGCGATCAACCATCAGCATGTTCGGGGCGGGCAGTTGCGCGTTACCTGGGCCGAACAGCTCACCGCGACTGCAGCGCAGCAGGTCTTCCCGGGTAAAGGCGTTTTGTTTGGTCATGCGAGCTCCTCAATAGTCCCATGCGGCAGGTGGGGCAAATCTTCCCGGCCGATCGAAGCGTTCATGCCTCGAACCGGCAGCCTACTCATAGACTATTGCGTTGTGGTGAAAGTCACAGCACCAAGGACATGAATGTACACTTGTGCACTGAAATTTTTATTCAAGCCCCTTTTCGGGCCTGTTCGGGTGCCTAAGACTGCCGCACTTTCGCCTTTCACGCCAGTCGCAGATGCTCGAAAGGCCTGTACTACTGCACCCAGCGCTGCAGAATTTGCTGAAGATCAGTACGTTTGAAGGGCTTGGCCAGATAATCGTTCATCCCCGCCGACAGACAGGCTTCACGATCGCCCTGCAAGGCATTGGCGGTCAAGGCGATGATCGGCAGGTCGGTGCAACCGGGCAGTTGGCGAATCTGTCGGGTGGCCTCATAGCCGTCGAGGACAGGCAATCGACAGTCCATCAGGATCGCTTCGAAAATCAGGCTCTCGGCACTGCGCACCGCCTGCGCGCCATCGGCAGCGACGCTGACCGTGAAGCCCAGACTGCGCAACATGGCTTCGATGACCGTCTGGTTGACCGGGTTGTCCTCAACCAGCAACACATTGCGCCCTTCACCGTCGCCTTTGCCTGTCGGCGACCGGGGCGCCAGTACCGGCAAAGGCTGTTGATACAGCGCCAGCGGGATTTCCAGGGTGAACACCGAGCCGCGACCTTCTTCGCTCTGGGCGCGCAAGGTGCCGCCCATGCGTTCGGCGAGCGTGCGCGCAATCGGCAGACCCAGCCCGGTGCCGCCGTAACGTCTTGAAATGGAACTGTCGGCCTGCTGAAACGCGTTGAACATCAGTTCCAGGCTCTCGGCCGCGATGCCGATTCCGCTGTCGCGCACCGTGCAGGTAAACCACAGCAATTCGTGATCCAGTGACTGCCACTGCGGTTCGATGGACACGCGACCCTGCTCGGTGAACTTCAGCGCATTGCCGATCAGGTTCACCAGAATCTGCCGGATTCGCGTCGGATCACCCTGGACCTGCAACGCGCGCATGTCTTCGGGGATCAGCAATTGCAAGTCGAGCCCGCGTTGTGCAGCGCTGTGGTGGAACGCCTGGGCGCAGCTGCCAATCAGGTCGGCGAGGTTGAACGGAATATGTTCCAGCTCCAGTTCCGAACGCTCGATGCGCGAGAAATCCAGAATGTCGTTGATGACCTTGAGCAGGTGTTCGGTGGACTCCGAAGCCAGCGCCGCGTATTCGACCTGCTCGTCGGTCATCTGCGTGGTTTCCAACAACTGCAGCATGCCCAGCACGCCATTCATCGGCGTGCGCAGTTCGTGGCTCATCATCGCGAGGAAATCGGACTTGGCGTTGTTGGCCTTTTCCGCTTCCTCGCGCGTCTGGATCAGTTGCGCCATGGCTTGATGCTGTTCATGGCTGGCCTGTTCGAGACCGCTGGCCAGGTTGTTGATGTGTTGCGACAAGGCGCCCAGCTCGGTGTCGTCGACGATGGGCAGCGGCGTCTTGTAGTCGCCGTCCTGGATCGCCTTGACCGCGTTGCCGATGTCGCGGATCGGTTGCGACAGGCTCCCCGCCAGGCGCCGGGCGAGCACGAAGGTAAAAAGCAGCGCGAACAGCGCCAGGATCGCAGCCTTGAGCAGGATCTCCTGCTGGCGTTGACTGAATGCATCGTTGGACAGACCGACGATCACCCGCCCCAGATAGTCTTCGGCGGGCGCATTGCTGGCGACTTTGTTGTTCTGGAAAAAATCATCGTGCAGCGGCACCCGTTGCAGGCGCACCGGCGCCTGGAACACTTCGACTTGATGCGGGCTGCTGTGGCTGGTCGACGGTTGCTCGACATACACCAGAATCCGGTTGGTGCTGTCCTGCACTTCAAGGAAGCGCACGTTGGGCGTGGCCAGCGTGGCCTTGAGCAGACTCTCCAGCACCTCGTTGTTGCCGGAAATCACCCCGTATTCCGTGGCCGGGGCCAGCTGATTAGCGATGAGTTGGCCGGTGTGGTTGAGTTCTTGGCGCAGGTCCTGGATCCGCACGAAGGTAAAGAAACTGATCAACAACAAGGTCAGCAACAGGGCAGGGCCGAGGCTAATGAGCTGGGTCCGGGTGTTGATGTCCCAACGGCGACGGAAGGTCATGGGCGGCGTTCTCTTTCGGCCAACAGTGTTGCGACAGACGCTTCGTTTATCTGTTCCATACCTAATGAACGAGCCACCTGCGGGTTGCTTGCGACTTTGAAGCGAAGCGGGTAGAGCGTGCGCGGCCACGTCGCGGGTGGCTGATCGAGCAATTGATCGAGTATCACCAGCCAGTCACCCTGATCGGTGTAAGTGCTGGCCAGGCTTCCGGCCCTGACGAATCCTGCGTTGGGGCCGATCAGCGCCAGTTGTCGCGAGTAACTGCTGAGCAGCAGGTTTTTTGCGGTTTTCTGGTTGAACAGATCGGGGTCATCGAGGCCCAGCAGTACGTCGCTGTTGTTGAGCAAGGTTTGCAATGGACGACTGTCGTGGGTGTTGTCCCAGCGCTCGGTGACCACCTCAAGCCCAAGGGTGTGAGCGGCCCGGCGCAGTTCCTTCAACAGAAACTCGCTGTGATCGTCGTACAACACACCGACCCGTTTGACCTGAGGCAACAGGAGTCGGGTCAGGCGCAATTGGCGCTCCAGCGGCGGATCGCTCCAGAGCAGGCTGAGGTACGGCGGCAGTCTGTCCCCCAAATGTTGGCGCGCTTGCAGTCGGCTGATGCGCATCACCAACGTCGCCGGGCCTTGCGGGTCTTGTAGGCGCCAGTCGAGGCTCGGCAAGTCGAGCAGAATCAAACGCGTGTCGTCGGCCAGTTTTTCTGGCGTCGGCAGCTCGGCCAGTGGGCGGAAACGCACCTGATCGCCAGGGCGCAATTCACGCAGGGCCTGAATGAAAGATTGCACGCCGGGGCTGTCCTCGGCGCCGGTCAACAAAATGTCCGCGGCGTTGGCCGACAGGCTGCTCAGCCAGCCACCGATCACCAGGCACAGCATGGCCAACAGGTGCCCCACACCTGGCGACTTGCGTGACGGACAATGCGCCATCTTAAAACGCCAACTCCGCGCTGAAGTACATCACCCGGCGTTCGTCATAGTTGTTGTCGACGAAAGTGGCGGGTTGATTGTCGAGGCGTTGCTGGAGCACGGCGGCCAGTTCCAGGTTGGCCTTGCCGAGGCGAATGTGCTTGGCGATGCGTGTGTCGATGCGCTCGAAGCGATAACCGTTGAGCGCATCGTCGCCATAGTAGAAGAGTGCGCTGTTCCAGCCCTGACCCCAATCGCGCAGCCAGCCGATGGAGCCGCTGTTGCGTGCGGTCTGAAGCGCATCCTGCGGGTTGCTGGCATCCGAATCGACGTAGGCGTAGGTCAGGCGCAGTCGGTCGGCATTGCCGACTCTCCAGTCGAGCTGGGTTTCGGTCCCCGAAAAGCGCGAGGTGTTCGAGTTGCTTGCAATGTACTGGTTGTTGCGCAGCGGCTCGCTGATCATGCCGGTGATTTCGTCGTAGAACAGCTTCACATCGACCGCCAGCCCCCAGTCGGCAAAGTAGCCGTTGTAGCCCAGTTCGCGGGAGCGCATGTGTTCCTGATCGAGGTCGCCGGGGCCGCGTGTCTTGACGAAGTAACGGGCGCTGGACTGGCCGTAGGCCCCTGGCTGGATGTTGGTGACGCGGTAACTCCAGTTGACACTGTTCTCGAACATGTCCGGTGAGCGAATGGCTTCGGAATACACCGCACGCAACCCATGGCGCGGGTTGATCAGGTAATTGACCGCCACTCGCGGGGTCAGCGAACTGCCAATCAACCGCGTGTCCTCGAACATCGCGCCGCCCTGCAGCAACCAATGTTCACTGGCGCGCCACTCAAGTTGGCCGAATGCCCGCCACGTCGTGTCATCGAGGGTGCCATTGAAGTAGGTCTCGGATTTCGCCCGGTCGTAACGATAGTTCACGCCACTGACCAGCCGCAGGCTATCGGACAGGCTCAGGGTGTCCTGCAATTCAAGATCGTAGCGTGTTTCCCGGGCGCTCTGGTCGATGTCGCCGCAGACGGTCTGGCGGGCGCCGTTGCGCCATTGATCGAGGACTTGATTGGCCAGCGCCTGCTCGGCAGGCGTGCCCGCTGGGGCACCGGTACCGGTGAAGCGCGTGATATTGCGGGCCAGGCGCTCGGTGAAGTTCGGGTTGAGTTGCCAGAGTTCGGTCAGTTGCGGGCTGAACGATACTTCGGCATCACAGGCGCGCCAGGTTTGCTGGCGATCCCAGTGCTGGGCCGAACCCTGGATATACAGGCTGTGATCGGGATTGATGTCGAGATTCCAGCGCAGCGAGCCGGCGTAGTCTTTGGCCGTGACGTCGGAATCGTCCCCGGCGCGGGTAATCCCCGAGAACACCGGACGGTAGGTGTAGGGCCGCTGGTTGTTGCCTTCTTTGGCGTTCAATTGCCAATCGATGCTTTGTCGTTCGTTGAGTGTCTGACTGACCGCCAGGTTGAAGCGATTCAAGCGGCGACTGTCGTGGTAATCGTCGCCCCGACGGTCGCTGTCGAAGCCATCGTCCTGCTGGCCGGACAGGGACAAACGCAAGTCGCCATCCTCCCAACCCACGCTCTGGCTGGCATAAAAGTCGTTGATGCCGCGCTGGCCACGGGTGACTTTCATTCGCGTGCCGTGGCTGTCGGCCGGGTTGCGGGTGATGATGTTGACCACTGCCATCAGCGCATTGGCGCCGTAGCTGACGGTGTTCGGACCTCGGAAAACCTCGATGCGCTCGATGTCCTCCATGGCCACCGGGATGTCGCTCCAGTCCACCGTGGCCAGGCCCGCGCGGTACACCGAGCGACCGTCGATCAATACCTGCATGCGTCGCGCTTCGCCGGCGCTGGTGCCGTGATAGTTCACGGTGGCCTGATTACCGCTGATGTTGCCGACCATCATGCCCGGCACCAGCCGTAGCACCTCACTGATGTCCCGGGCGCCGCTGGCGGTGATCAAGGCATTGTCGAGCACCGTCATGCTCCCCGGCACGGCTGCGGGCGACTGCTTCAGACGCGTGGCCGTGAGCACTTGCGGCAGCGGTTCGCTGTCGAGGAACAAATCGTCAGCCAGCAATGGCGAGCTGAAAGCCAGCGCCAGCACCAACGGCGAGTGGGGAGATGGAGAGCCCAGCGACACAACACATCCTTGTTATTAATTGTTTGCGCGCATGGTAACCGAGCCCGATGACTTTTCCAGTCACGATGTCAGCATTTTCCGCGGCTTTATCGGACTTCTTTCCATCTGCGCGGGTAATTGACGCGGGGGCTGGCCGCGACTGGGGCGCTCCGTATAATGCCGACATCGCCACTGGTATGGATTAACGGATTGCATATGACTGAACAGCGCCCGATTGCGGTCCTGGGAGGCGGAAGTTTTGGTACCGCCGTGGCAAATCTGCTGGCCGAGAACGGCCATCAGGTCCTGCAGTGGATGCGTGATCCCGAACAGGCCGAGGCCATTCGGGTCAATCGCGAAAACCCGCGTTACCTCAAAGGCATCAAGATTCTGCCCGGCGTAACCCCGGTCACCGACCTGCAAGCGACCCTGCAAGCCTGCGACCTGAGTTTCGTCGCACTGCCGTCCAGCGCGTTGCGTTCTGTGTTGGCCCCGCACGCCGAATTGCTGTGCGGCAAAATGCTGGTGAGCCTGACCAAAGGCATCGAAGCCCAGACCTTCAAACTGATGAGCCAGATCCTCGAAGAGATCGCCCCGCAAGCGCGCATTGGCGTGCTGTCCGGGCCGAACCTGGCCCGTGAGATCGCCGAACATGCGCTGACCGCCACGGTGGTCGCCAGTGAAGACGAAGAACTCTGCGAACGTGTCCAGGCCGTTCTGCATGGTCGCACCTTTCGCGTTTATGCCAGCGCCGATCGTTTCGGCGTGGAGTTGGGCGGCGCATTGAAAAACGTCTACGCGATCATTGCCGGCATGGCGGTGGCGCTGGACATGGGCGAGAACACCAAGAGCATGCTGATCACCCGGGCGCTGGCGGAAATGACCCGCTTCGCGGTGAATCAGGGCGCCAACCCGATGACCTTCCTGGGCCTGGCGGGCGTGGGCGATTTGATCGTGACTTGCTCGTCGCCGAAAAGCCGCAACTATCAGGTCGGGTTTGCCCTCGGCCAGGGTTTGAGCCTGGACGAGGCGGTCAATCGTCTGGGCGAAGTGGCCGAAGGCGTGAACACCCTCAAGGTGCTCAAAGCCAAGTCCCAGGAGGTCGGTGTGTACATGCCGCTGGTCGCCGGGCTGCACGCGATCCTGTTTGAAGGGCGCACGCTTGAGCAGGTGATCGGGCTGTTGATGCGCGGCGAGCCGAAGACCGACGTCGACTTTATTTCCACCAGCGGTTTCAACTGAGCCCACGACTTAACTGGAACGGAGCGAGACATGAACGATCAGAAAGTAGAAGCCAAGTACGAATCCATTTTGCTGCGGGTGCTGTGGATGAGCGTCTTTGTGCTGGTCTGGCAAGTGGCGCAATTCATCCTGGGCGCCGTGGTGCTGGTGCAGTTGATCTATCGTTTGATTTATGGCGCTCCGAGCGCCAGCCTGATGAACTTCGGCGACAGTCTGAGCCAGTTCCTGGCGCAGATCGGTCGTTTCGGCAGTTTTCACAGCGACCAGAAACCCTGGCCGTTTGCCGATTGGCCAACGCCGCGTACGCCGGAAGGTGAAGTGCCGCACGCTGTGGCGCCAGCGCCGCATCCGGCCCGAGATGAGGAACCCAAGCTATGAAAATCTGGGTATTGCGTCATGGTGAAGCGGTGCCACACGGATCTCGCCCTCACGATTCGGAGCGGGAACTGACAGACCACGGTCGCAAGGAAGTGCTCAGTAGCGCGGCGCAGTTGATGGGGCAGCCACTGACGGCGATCTACGCCAGCCCCTACTTACGTGCGCAGCAGACGGCGCAACTGGTGCGCGAGACGTTGGGTTTCGAGCCGGAAATCCGCACCGTCGAATGGCTGACGCCGGACACCGAGCCGGACAAGGTGGCCGAACAGATGGTGGCGGTGAGCGACGTGCTGCTGGTCAGCCACAACCCGCTGGTGGGGAATCTGCTGAGCTACCTGCAACATGGCGCCGGGCACCCGCCGGAAAGGGTCAGCACTGCCGGGCTGGCGGAGCTCAAGGGTGATGAATTGCTGGTCGGCTCAATGAAGCTCGACAGCATCAAACATCCCTAACCCGAATACGCCCCCGATCAACCGTGGGGTTTGAAAAAATCGTACAAAATAGCTAACCAAGCACTTGCTTGGTTAGCTACGCTTGCTCCAGACCAAAAACAAAGGAGCGAGTCGCATGTCTGCTGCTTTTCGTTTGCCGCTGGACGTTTTCTACGAGCGTGAGGCCCGCCATCCGCGCCAGCGCTTTTTGGTTCAGCCCATCGGCGGTGGGCACGTCGAGACCCTGACCTGGGCCGACGTCGGTCATCAGGCTCGCTGTGCCGCGCATTGGTTGCGGGCGCGGGAATTGCCCCAAGGCAGTCACATCGCCCTCATCTCGAAAAACTGTGCGCACTGGATCATCGCCGACCTGGCGATCTGGATGGCCGGGCATGTTTCGGTGCCGCTGTACCCCAATCTCACGGCCGAATCCGTGGCCCAGGTGCTGGAACATTCGGAAGCGGCGCTGGCGTTTATCGGCAAGCTCGACGATTGGCCCGGCATGTCTCGCGGGGTCAATCCCGATCTGCCGACGATCAGCCTGCCGCTGCATCCGCCGGGCACCTTCAATTTCAGCTGGGATAATCTGCAACGCAGTTCGCCGATCCAGGACGACCCCAAGCCCGGCGCCGATCAACTGGCAACCATCATCTACACCTCCGGCACCACCGGCATGCCCAAAGGCGTGATGCACAGCTTCGGCAATCTGGGTTTCGCCACCACGCGCGGCACGCAGTTGTTCGGCCTCAATGAGTCGGATCGATTGCTCTCGTATCTGCCGCTGTGTCACGTGGCCGAGCGGATGTTCGTTGAACTGGCGTCGATCTATACCGGGCAAACCGTATTTTTTGCTGAAAGCCTCGACACCTTCCTGGACGATTTGCGGCGAGCCCGGCCCACGGCACTGTTTGGCGTGCCGCGTATCTGGACCAAGTTTCAGATGGGCGTGTACGGCAAGATCCCGGCAAAACGTCTCGACTTCCTGCTGGGCCTGCCGATTGTCGGCAAGCGGGTTGGGCATAAAGTTCTCGCCGGGCTGGGGCTCGATGCCTTGCGCGTGGCGCTGTCGGGAGCCGCGCCGGTGCCGCTGAGCTTGCTGCTGTGGTACCGCAAGCTCGGGCTGGACGTGCTGGAGGTCTACGGCATGACCGAAAGTTGCGGCTATTCGCACATTTGCCTGCCGGGGCAGAACAAACCCGGCTGGATCGGCAAGCCTTGCCCGGAAGTCGAGGTCCGCATCGATGAGTCGGGCGAGGTCATGGTGCGCAGCGGCGCGACCATGCTTGGCTACTTCAAGGAACCGCAGAAAACCGCTGACACCATCACCGAGGACGGTTTCCTGCGGACCGGCGACAAGGGCGAAGAAGACGCCGAAGGCAACCTGCGCCTGACCGGGCGCCTGAAGGAAATCTTCAAGACCAGCAAAGGCAAATATGTGGCGCCGGCACCGATTGAGAATCGCCTGGCGGTGCACTCGCGTATCGAACAGGTGTGCGTGGTCGGCGACGGCTTGAGTGCGCCGCTGGGGTTGTGCGTACTGTCTGCCGTTGGGCAACAGGAGGCGAGGGCAGGGTTGCATTCCAGCCTGGAAAAGCTGCTGGAGGAGGTCAACAGCGCCCTCGACAAGCACGAGCGCCTGCGGCGTCTGGTGGTGGTCAAGGACAGCTGGGCCGTGGATAACGGCTTCCTCACGCCGACCTTGAAGATCAAGCGCAACGTGATCGAAGCGGCCTACGGCGCCCGCTTCGAAGAATGGAGCGAGCGCAACGAAGCGGTGCTGTGGCAGGATTGAGGCACGAATAAAACCAACAAGGAACATCTGCGATGAGTCTGTGGCGCACCACTCCCAACATCGAACAGTTGAACGCAATCCAGAAAAACACCATCGGTGAAGTCCTGGATATTCGCTTCGAAGCCTTCGATGAAGAATCCCTGACCGCGAGCATGGTCATCGACCACCGTACCCACCAGCCTTACGGCTTGTTGCACGGCGGTGCGTCGGTGGTGCTGGCCGAAAGCGTCGGCTCCATGGCCAGTTACCTGTGCATCGATGCCAGCAAATTTTACTGCGTAGGGCTGGAAATCAACGCCAACCACTTGCGCGGCCTGCGCAGCGGCCGGGTGACAGCCGTGGCCAAGCCGATTCACATCGGGCGCACGACCCATGTCTGGGACATCCGTCTGACCAGCGATGAAGGCAAGGCCAGTTGCGTATCGCGGCTGACCATGGCGGTGGTGCCGCTGGGTGAGACGCCGCCGGCACGCTGAAGGCGGCCCATAGCTTTGACCGGACTGTCATCATTCCTGTCAGTTACGGTCATTGCTGCAGGACGCGGTCTTACGGACAATCAACGCCTGTTCTCGCTCATGGATTTGCCGGTATGTCGCAACAGATATTTTTCGCCCACGCCAATGGTTTCCCTTCGGGCACCTACGGCAAATTGTTCGCGGCGCTGGCGCCCGAGTATCAGGTGACGCATCTGGAGCAGCACGCTCATGACCCGCGTTTCCCGGCGGACGACAACTGGTACAACCTGGTGGACGAGCTGATCCATCATCTCAGGCAGCAACCCGAGCCGGTGTGGGGTGTCGGCCATTCCTTCGGCGGCGTCCTGCACCTGCACGCAGCGTTGCGTTGCCCCGAGCTGTATCGCGGGGTGGTCATGCTCGATTCGCCGGTGTTGACCCGTGCCGATCAATGGGTGATCCGCGCAGCCAAGCGTTTTGGTTTCATCGATAGATTGACGCCTGCTGGCCGTACCCTGGGGCGGCGGGAAGAGTTCGCCGATCTCGAAAGCGCCCGTCGCTATTTCGCCGGCAAAACCCTGTTTCGCGGTTTCGATCCGGAATGCTTCGACGCCTACCTGCAATACGGTTTGCACAAGGTAGGCGACAAACTTCGCCTGCGCTTCGACCCCGCCACGGAGATCAGCATTTACCGTGGCGTGCCGCACACCAGCCCTGGCCGCGCCCGTCAGTTGAAAGTACCGCTGGCGGTGGTGCGTGGGCACCAGAGTCGGGTGGTGATGCGCCATCACGCCAGTTCCGTCGGGCGCATGCCGTTGGGCGAGGCCCTGACCATACCCGGCGGCCACATGTTTCCCCTGGAACGTCCGCAGGACACTGCCGCAATGCTGAAAAACCTGTTCAGCCGCTGGGACGGTCATCAACAGGATTGCGCATGAGCAACGTTGTCGAAGAAGTGCGCCTGAGCCTGCCGCACATTGAGTTGGCGGCGCATCTGTTCGGTCCCGAAGACGGTTTGCCGGTAATTGCCCTGCATGGCTGGCTCGACAACGCCAACAGCTTCGTCCGGCTGGCGCCAAAGCTCAAAGGCCTGCGCATCATCGCGCTGGACATGGCCGGGCACGGTCATTCCGGGCATCGCCCGCCCGGCGCGGGTTACGCCATGTGGGACTATGCCCATGATGTGCTGCAAGTCGCCGAACAGCTTGGATTGCAGCGATTTGCGCTGTTGGGGCACTCCATGGGCGCGATCGCTTCGCTGATCATCGCCGGCTCGCTGCCGGAGCGTGTCACCCATCTGGCGTTGATCGATGGGGTGATTCCTCCTACAGACAAAGGCGAAAATGCTGCCGAGCGAATGGGCATGGCCCTTCAGGCGCAGCTGGATCTGCGGGAAAAACGCAAACCGGTTTACCCCACCCTCGACCGAGCCATTGAAGCGCGCATGAAAGGTTTGGTGGCCGTCAGTCGCGAAGCCGCCGAACTGCTGGCTCAACGAGGCTTGATGCCGGTGCCGGGCGGTTACACCTGGCGCACCGACAATCGCCTGACATTGCCGTCGCCGCTGCGTCTTACCGCCGAACAGGCGATGGCCTTCGTGCAACGCATCAGTTGTCCGGCAAAACTGGTGGTTGCCGCCGACGGCATGCTCGCCAAACATCCTGAATTGCTGGAGCGTCTACCCTTTAGCCGTGAACAGCTGCCAGGCGGCCATCATTTGCACCTGAATGACGAGTCCGGTGCCGACCTTGTCGCAGACTGTTTCAATCGGTTTTTCGCCATTCCTTGACTTGCACCGGGCAACTGTCGAGGCTGGGCGGGTTGAAATGGGAGACAACCATGATAGATCTGTACACTGCTGCGACCCCGAATGGCCACAAGGTCTCTATCGTGCTCGAGGAACTCGGCTTGCCCTACACGGTGCATGCCTTGAGTTTCGACAATAAGGAACAGAAGTCCGAGGACTTCCTCAAGATCAACCCCAATGGCCGGATTCCGGCGATTGTCGACCGCGCCAATGGCGATTTTGCCGTGTTCGAGTCCGGCGCCATCCTGATTTATCTCGCTGAAATGACCGGCAAGTTGATGCCAACCGATCCCAAGGGGCGCTCGGTGGTCTTGCAGTGGCTGATGTTCCAGATGGGCGGCATCGGCCCGATGCAGGGCCAGGCCAACGTGTTTTTCCGTTACTTCCCTGAAAAACTCCAGGGCGCCATCGACCGTTACCAGCATGAAACCCGTCGCCTCTACGAAGTGCTCGACACGCGCCTGCAAACCGTCGAGTTTCTGGCCGGTGAGTACAGCATCGCCGACATCGCGACCTTCCCGTGGGTGCGTGGTCATGAGTGGTCCGGAGTGTCGGTGGAAGGCCTGACGGCGTTGCAACGCTGGATGGCGACCATGGAGGCCCGGCCTGCTGTGCAGCGTGGTTTACAGGTGCCGCAACGCGCCGATGAAGCCAGTGTCGTCAAGGGTGCCCAGGCCATGCTGATCCGATGAGTCTATCGATGCGTTCCCTCAGTCTGCTGGCACTGTGCAGTTTCAGTCCCTTGTTGTTCGCCGCTGATATTCCAGGCAGCCAGGACCTGCCGATCGTGCCGCGCATGGTCGATGCGCAGATCGTCGACTATCGTCCGGCGGTCGAACTCGAGCGGATTTACCCGCTGGGTTCGATCCGCAAAATCAGCGGCCAGTTGCGCTTTGATGGCCAGGTCAGCGCCCGTGGCACTGCGACGTCGGTGACGTACGAACTGCCGCCGGAGCAATCGGCAACCCAGGCCTTCACCTCTGCGCGCGAAGCCTTGCAAAAGCAGGACGCGCAGTTGCTGTTCTGGTGCCAGGCCCGGGATTGTGGCGAGAGCAGCCTGTGGGCCAACGAAGTATTCGGCAACGCCAAACTCTACGGCTCCGACAATGAGCAGGCGTACCTGCTATTGCGCCTGGCGGCACCGAAAGACAACACGCTGGTGGCGCTTTACAGCATCACCCGCGGGAATCGCAAAGCTTACCTGCACGTCGAACAGTTCGAGGCGGCCGCACCGCTGGGCGATTTGCTGCCGACCTCCGCGACCTTGCTGCGCGAACTCAAAAGCACCGGCGAGCTCGACTTCCCCAAATTGACTGAGGCGCCGGATGAGACCTGGCTGCGCTTGATCTCCCGTGGCCTGAACCTGGACACCACGTTGCGGGTCAGCATTTCCGGGCCGAATGCCGAAGCCTGGCGTCAGGCGCTGATCGACCAGGGTGTGCGTGCGGCGCGGATGGAAACCGGTAGCGTCGAAGGCTCTGGCCTGCACATCGAGCTGTTGCGCTAGGCTGTATCCGGCGAACGTGCGCGTTGCGTTCGCCTATTCTTTTGACGACTGATTTTTTCGAGACCTTGGATGATCAATAACGATCGGCTGTTGGTGCAGATCCTGCTCCTGGTGCTGTTTGGCGCGAGCTTTTGGGTGATGGCGCCGTTCTGGTCGGCGTTGTTCTGGGGCGCGGTGCTGGCGTTCGCCAGTTGGCCGTTGATGCGCCTGCTGACCCGCTGGCTCAATGGCCGCGAATCGCTGGCGGCAGCCCTGTTGACCGTGGGCTGGATGGTATTGGTGGCCGCGCCGCTGGTGTGGCTGGGATTCAACCTGGCGGACCATGTACGTGACGCCACGGCGTTCATCAAGGATGTGCAGGTCGATGGCCTGCCGGAAGCACCGGACTGGCTGGGCGGCATTCCATTGGTGGGCGGTCGCTTGGTGGGGATCTGGAACAGCGTCGATCAGCAGGGCGCGGCGATGATGGTGTCGCTCAAGCCTTATTTCGGCCAGGTCGGCAACTGGCTGCTGGCGCGCAGTGCGCAGATTGGCGGCGGTATTCTCGAGCTCACGTTGAGCATCGTCTTCGTGTTCTTTTTCTATCGTGACGGGCCACGGCTGGCGGCGTTTGTCCATGCCTTGCTCGAACGCCTGATCGGCAAGCGTGCCGGCTACTACATTGAATTGGTGGCGGGCACGGTGCAGCGAGTAGTGAACGGGGTGATCGGCACGGCGGCGGCTCAGGCCGTGCTCGCGCTGATCGGTTTCCTGATTGCCGGTGTACCGGGGGCCCTGGTGCTCGGCATCGTCACGTTCCTGCTCAGCCTCATTCCCATGGGGCCCCCTCTGGTTTGGGTTCCGGCCACGGCCTGGCTGGCCTGGAAAGGTGAGTACGGGATGGCGATATTCCTCGGCATCTGGGGCACCTTCATCATCAGTGGCGTGGACAACGTGCTCAAGCCGTACCTGATTAGTCGCGGCGGCAACTTGCCGTTGGTCATCGTGCTGCTAGGGGTGTTTGGCGGGTTGATTGCGTTCGGCTTTATCGGCCTGTTTATCGGTCCGACGTTACTGGCGGTGGCATACAGCCTGTTGACCGACTGGAGCAAGAGTCAGGCTCGGGTCGAAGACCGTCGCTGAATGTAGAGGGGAATTATGCGGTAGCGCTGGAAAACAGACTCGCGTTGATCCGGCGGACGGATGATGGGGACCGTCAGACCAACGCCAGGTTGTAAAAGCGCCCCGGGCCTCCTTGCCCGGGTCGTGTAGCAGGGTAAATCAGAACTTCGCTTCAGCATCCAGTTGCAGGGTGTTGATGTCGGAGTCCTTGAGGGTGGCGTTGGTGTAGTCAGAGTTAGCCATGAAGTACGTCGCGCCGAGGTTGAAGTTCTTGTCCAGCTCGTAGCTCACTTTCAACTTGCTGCCGCGCGAACCGGTGAAACCGTTGGCGAAGTCGGAGTCGGTGAATGCGCCAACCACGGCGTTACGCTGCACGTCGCGGTAGTTGTAGTCGATCGCGAAGCCGTAGACCTTGGTCTTCACACCGGCCAGCCAGGCAGTGTCCTGATCGTTGCTGGCATCGTCGTTGTTGACGTACTGACCGTACAGCGAGAGCGGCATTGGCAGGCCGCCGATGTCGAGTTGACCAAAGCCTTCGAACAGCTTGAACTGTTCATTCGGGCTGTTGCCGTTAACCGCCAGTGCGGCAGGAATGGTGGTGCCGCCCGGGGCGATGTCGTTGTCGTTGTCGTAACCGTAGACGCTGCCGCCCAGAGTCAGTTTCAGATTGTCGGTGATGCCAAAGCGCGCGCCCAATTGACCGGCGTACAGACGCAGGTCGTGCTTGAACTGCACGCCGTCGCCGTCGACGTTGTCCTTGAGGGTGTAGTGACCAGCGCTACCGAACAGCTCGGTGCTGCCGCTCAGCGGGTACTTGTACGAGAGGGACAGACCTTCCGGGCTGATGTCGCTATCCCAGATCACGTCGCCCATGCTCACCCATTGCTGAGGCATCTTGCCGCCAACAATGTGCAGGTTCTTGATGGCGTCCGGGTGGTAGTCGACGTAACCCTGGTCCAGCCAAATCTGCTTCTTGTCGAAGTAGTTGTCCAGGCTCTGGTTGGTGGAGCGCGCGTCGTCGTTGTTGCCGGTGGCGATACGGATACCGGTGTCGACCTGCGGGTTGATTTCGGTGTAGGCACCCAGGCGGGCACGAATGCGCTGACGATCCTGGTCTTTGTTGTTCGAAACGCCATCGTTGTGGACGTTTTCCTGACGGAAGCGCACGTCACCCTTGAACTGGGTCTTGGCAGCCCACGCCAGTTTTTGGTCGAAGGTGCTCAGTTCGTTGGTTTTCTTCGCAGTTGCGGCGATTTGCTCGTTGGTCTCTTGTTGAGCCTGACGGGCAATTTGCTGGTCTTTCTGATCCCTGGCCAGCTCGGCTTGCAGTTCGCTGTACTGCGCGTTGGTAATCGAGCCGTTAGCTTTGAGCATGTCGAGCAGTTTGGCGTCGACTGCGGCGCTGGCTGGAACACTCATGGCCAGCAGCAGGCCACCACACAGGGCCGCCGCAGTTTTCGTGGAAGCAAGACGCATATCAATCTCCGAAGATGAGAGTGGATGGCTGAGCCATCCAGGGCACAACCGACCAGTGATGGACGGAAAACAGTGGCCGAGTTAGAACTCGACGCTCTAAAAACAGGCGCCAGTATCGCGATGGTTTATTACAGTGCAGTGGCAATGTGATGGCATGTCGGTGACGATACAAAGTCGTCGCGAACTATTGAGTTAGAGCGCTGTCGTCGAATTGATCGTGTGCATCCGGGAGCAATCGGCGATACTCGCGGGGCTTTCACGCCAAGAAGAGTGAGGACGGTGATGCCGTTGCAACGCCTGCAAAGTCTGTCTGAAATCGCCCCGCAAACGTGGGACGCGCTGGTGCCCGAGAATCAGCCGTTTCTGAGCCACGCCTTTCTGAGTGCACTGGAAGACAGCGGCAGTGTCGGGCCGCATTCGGGCTGGCAACCCGAGCATTTGCTGCACGTCGAAGGGGATCGCTTGATCGCCGCATTGCCCAGCTATCGCAAGTGGCATTCCTACGGCGAATACGTGTTCGACCACGGTTGGGCCGATGCCTGCGAACGTGCCGGAATCGATTATTACCCCAAGCTCCTGACTGCCGTACCGTTCAGTCCGGTCAGCGGTCCGCGATTGCTGGCAAACAGGGTCGAGGACGGTTTCGAGTTACTGAAAAGTCTGCCGGGTTATCTGGAAATCGAACAACTCTCCAGTGCCCACATCAACTTCACTGACCCGTTCACAGATGCCGCATTGGCCGAACAACCGGGCTGGTTGCAACGCATCGGTTGCCAGTATCACTGGCAAAATCGCGGCTATCGCGACTTTCAGGATTTCCTCGATGTACTGAGTTCGCGCAAGCGCAAACAGATGCGCAAGGAACGTGAGCAGGTGGCGGGGCAGGGCTTCGAGTTCGAATGGCTGGAAGGGCAGGCGCTGACCCAGGCACAGTGGGATTTTGTCTATGCCTGCTACGCCAATACCTACGCCGTGCGTAGGCAAACACCTTATCTGACGCGCGAATTTTTCAGCCTGCTGGCCGAACGCATGCCGCAGTCGATTCGCGTGGTGTTGGCCAAACAAGGCTCACGGCCGGTGGCGATGGCCTTCAGTCTGGTGGGCGGCGACAGCTTTTACGGGCGCTACTGGGGATGCCTGGCGGAGTTCGATCGTCTGCATTTCGAGACGTGTTTCTACCAGGGAATGGACTATGCGATTGCCAATGGTTTGCAGCGTTTCGATGCCGGCGCCCAGGGTGAGCACAAGTTGATTCGCGGGTTCGAGCCGGTAATCACTCATTCTTGGCATTACCTGCGCCATCCCGGCCTGAAAGCGGCGGTCAAAGACTTCCTTCAGCAGGAACGATCGGGTGTGCTGGCGTATGCCGAGGAAGCGAGGACCGTGCTGCCTTATCGGCAGCAATAAAGCAAAGACCGCGGTTCAATCTATCCCGACAAACCCACCCGTCTGATGCAGCCACAACCGCGCATACAAGCCGCCGAGGGCCAACAATTCGGCATGACTACCGGTTTCGGCGATCTTGCCGTTCTCCAGCACCACCAGCCGGTCCATCCGGGCAATGGTCGAGAGTCGGTGGGCGATGGCGATCACGGTTTTGCCCTGCATCAGGGTTTCCAGGCTTTCCTGAATTGCCGCTTCGACTTCCGAGTCCAGTGCCGACGTGGCTTCGTCCATGATCAGGATCGGTGCATCCTTGAGCAGCACGCGGGCGATGGCGATCCGCTGACGCTGGCCGCCGGAGAGTTTCACCCCGCGCTCCCCAACGTGAGCATCGAAACCGATGCGACCTTCAGCGTCCGAAAGCGTTGGAATGAACCCGTCGGCCCGAGCCTTGTGCACCGCCTCCCAGAGTTCGGTGTCGGTGGCGTCGGGTTTGCCGTAAAGCAGGTTGTCGCGGATCGAGCGATGCAGCAGGGACGTGTCCTGAGTAATCATGCCGATGCGTTCACGCAGGCTTTCCTGGCCGACGTCGGCGATGTTCTGGCCGTCGATGAGAATCTTCCCGCCCTCCACGTCGTAGAGGCGTAGCAGCAGATTGACCAAAGTCGATTTGCCGGCACCGGACGGGCCGATCAGGCCGATCTTCTCACCCGGTTTGATCGTCAGGTTAAGCCCGCCGATGATCCCGCTGCGCTTGCCGTAGTGAAAGTCCACGTTCTCGAAACGCACTTCGCCACGGGCCACGGTCAACGGTTTGGCCTGGTCACGGTCGGTCACGCTGACCGGCTGCGAAATGCTCTGCAAACCGTCCTGCACCATGCCGATGTTTTCGAAGATGCCGGTGACCACCCACATGATCCAGCCGGACATGTTGACGATGCGGATCACCAGCCCGGTGGCCAGCGCAATGGCGCCCACGCTGATCAGCGATTGCGTCCACAGCCACAGGGCCAGGCCGGTGGTGCCGACGATCAGCAAACCGTTCATGCTGGTGATGACCACGTCCATGCTGGTGACGACACGGCCGGCCAGTTGGGCTTTTTCGGTTTGTTCCTTGATCGCTTCGCGGGCGTATTGTTGTTCGAAATTGGTGTGGGCGAACAGCTTCAGGGTGGTGATGTTGGTGTAGCCATCGACGATCCGCCCCATGAGTTTTGAGCGTGCATCGGAAGCAACCACCGAGCGATCCTTGACCCGTGGTACGAAGTAATAGAGGGCGCTGATGAAGGCGACGATCCAGGTCAGCAGCGGAATCATCAGGCGCCAGTCGGCTTCGGCGAACAGCACCAGCGAACTGATCGCGTAGATCAGCACGTGCCATAACGCATCCACCGCTTGCACGGCTGAATCGCGTAGGGAGTTGCCGGTTTGCATGATGCGTTGGGCGATACGACCGGCGAAGTCGTTCTGGAAAAAATTCAGGCTCTGCTTGAGCACGTAACTGTGGTTTTGCCAGCGGATCAGGCTGGTCATGCTCGGGCTGAGGGTCTGGTGCACCAGCAGGTCATGCAGGCCGACGAACACCGGACGCAGGATCAACGCGACGACCACCATCCAGGCCAGTTCGATGCCGTGTTCCTTGAAGAAATCGGCGTTGGGCGTGCCTTGGGCCAGGTCGATGATGCGGCTCAGGTAGCTGAACAGCGCCACTTCGATCAGTGCGCCGAACAGGCCGACGATCAGCAGGGCGACAAAACTCGGCCAGACCTGCTTGAGGTAATAGGTGTAGAAGGGCAGGACGCGGTCCGGTGGAGCGGCTGTCGGGGCGTCGCGGAAGATGTCGATCAGTTTTTCAAAACGGCGATAAAGCATTGTTTTTTCGCCCGGGACCGGGCTCTCCTTTAAACGGTTTGAGCGTTGCCGGCAGCACCTGCAACGGCTCGGACATCCCTGTCCAGCTTAGTCTCAGTCGATGCGCTTGGCCGACTTGATGAACACCGGGTCAGCCGGCACGTCTTTCATGCCGCTGCGAACGGTGGTTGGCGAATTGACGATGATGTCGACCACGTCCATGCCTTTGACCACTTTTCCGAACACTGCGTAGCCGTCACCTTGGTCGAGGAAGTCGTTGTCCTTGACGTTGATGAAGAACTGGCTGGTGGCCGAGTCAGGTACCGAGGTGCGGGCCATGGACAAGGTGCCACGGACGTTGACCAGACCGTTTTTGTGCTCGTTCTTGATCGGCGCCTTGGTGTCCTTTTGCTGCATTTGTTGGGTGAAGCCGCCGCCCTGGACCATGAAACCCGGGATTACGCGGTGGAAAATCGTGTTGTTGTAGAAGCCGCTGTCGACGTACTCAAGGAAGTTCTTGGTACTGATCGGGGCCTTGACTGGGTCCAGTTCGATTTCGATCTGGCCGTTGGTGGTTTCCAGCAATACATGAGGCGCCTTGGCAGGCGTTGCAGCCATCAGGTTGGCGGCAAACAGAACGGAACCAGCGGCGAGGGCGATTTTTTTCAGCATGGGTCAGTGATCCTGAGTGGTGGTGTCGACTGCGGTGAGGAACTCGAGCAGTGTTTGGTTGAAAGTTTCGGGCTGGTCCAGCGGGGTGGCATGACGCGAATCGGCGATCACTGCCAGCCGCGCATTGGGCAGCAGTCTTACGTAGTTTTCCTTCAGCGAGACCGGCGTGTAGTCACGGTCGGCGCTGACGATGAGGGTTGGACAGGTGACCTTCGAAAGTCGTTCCTGAACGCCCCAGCCGACAATGGCATCGAAGCTGGCGAGATAAGCATGTTTGTCGTTTTTTGCCCAGCGCTCGGCCATCTTTTGTCGCAAATCCGCCTGTTCGGGTTTGGGAAACAATTTGCCGCCCAGAGCTTTGCCGATGGTGCGAAGACTGAGTGCGCGCATCAGGCTCCAGCGTTTGAACCACTGCCAGTAGTCGTCCCGGCTGCGTAATTTGACCTCGGGCGCGCTGTTGACGATGCACAGGCTCTTCAGCAGGTCGGGCTGATCGACACCGAGTTGAAACCCGATCATGCCCCCCATGGAAAGTCCTACGTAATGTGTCGGGCCAAGGTTCAGATGCTCCATGAGCGCGATCAGGTCGGCGCTGAAACCGGCGATGCTGTAGCGCTCGCGGGGTTTGTCGGAGCGGCCGTGACCGCGCACATCCGGGACGATGACCCGGTAACGCGCCGCCAGCGTGGGGATCTGTTTTTCCCAGTCCAGTGTGCTTGAGCCTAAGCCGTGGACCAGCAGCAACGGCGCCCCGTGGCCATATTCCTCATAGTGCAGGTTGCAACCTTCGTGTTCGAAATAGGCCATGCATTCACTCCGTGTCAGGCTTGTTCAGGGGCGGCGAACGGTGCGTCCAGTGGGGCGGTGTCGAAGGTGCGCAGCAGTTCGACGAGAATCTGCGTTGCCGGACCGAGCGGTTTGTCCTTGTTCGAATACAGGTAAAAACTCGGGTTGCGGCTGCCGCCCTGATCCAAAGGTAGCAGCTTGAGCGTGCCTTCCTTGAGTTCCCGCTCGATCATGTGCCTTGGCAGCCAGGCGAACCCCAGACCGCTGCCGACGAACGTCGCAGCGGTGGCCAGGCTGCCGACGGTCCAGCGTTGTTCAGCACCGAGCCAGCCGACGTCCCGTGGTTGCTGGCGCCCGGAGTCACGGATGACCACTTGCAGTTGGCTTTCCAGGTCCTGGAAATTCAATTCGCGGTTGAGGCGATGCAGGGGATGTTCCGGGTGAGCGACCGCGACAAACTCGACGTCGCTCAACTCCGCCCCCAGATATCCGGGAATACTGAAACCGCTGATGGCCAGGTCGGCGACGCCTTCGAGCAATACTTCTTCCACGCCCGACAACACCTCTTCGCGCAGACGCACGCGACAGCCTCGACTTTGCGGCATGAACGCGGTCAGGGCGCGGACGAGGCGGGCGTTCGGGTAAGCGGCGTCGACCACCAGGCGCACTTCGGCTTCCCAGCCTTGTTCCATGTGGTGGGCCAGGTCTTCCAGCTGACTGGCCTGTTTGACTAATTGCCGAGACCTGCGCAGTAGCACACCCCCAGCTTCGGTCAGCACCGCTTTACGGCCGTCGATACGCAGCAACGGCACGCCGAGCTGGTCTTGCATGCGCGCCACGGTGTAGCTGACCGACGATTGCGAGCGGTGCAGCGCCTCGGCGGCCTGGGCGAAACCACCGTGGTCAACCACGGCCTGAAGCGTTCGCCATTGATCAAGGGTCACGCGGGGCGCTTTCATGATGAGCTCCTGTTGTCCTAAGCTGCGCAGTTCTTATTGGAGACTGCTGAATGAAAAATCTGTTTTATTCAAGATCGGCTGTTGTACTGCTGGCGATGTTGCCACTGACGGCGTTTGCTTATCCGATCGACGTACAAAAAGAGCTCAATGGCCTGAAGATCGACTACACGACCTACGCTTCCGATTACGACATGGGTTCCATCACCGTGAACAACTACGGCGACACCGCTGCCGAGTGCTCGGTGGTGTTTCGCAATGGTCCTGAGTCGCCGAAGACTCGCAGGATCAACCTCGACGCCGGCAAAAGCGCGGATCTTTCAGCCAAGTTCAACCGCAAAATCATCAAGCTGTACATCAGCATGACCTGCAAGCCGAAATGACATCCAGCGGAGCAGGCAACTGACCATGCTCCGCTTATAAACGAAATTATTGATCGGTTATAGCAGTTATTTGCGCTTTTTCATCGATATGACACTGTTTAACCTTCACTCCATCGACTTACAGCATTCTCAGATGGAGGCTACATCCCATGTCCCGCGTTCTGATCATCGAAAGCAGTGCCCGTCAGCAAGACTCGGTTTCCCGTCAACTGACCCAGACCTTCATCAACCAGTGGAAAGCCGCACACCCGAAAGACGAGATCAGCGTTCGTGACCTCGCCGTCAACCCGGTGCCGCACCTGGACATCAACCTGCTGGGCGGCTGGATGAAACCTGCCGAGCAGCGCAGCGACATCGAACAGCTTTCCCTGGAACGCTCCAATCAGTTGACCGACGAGCTACTGGCCGCCGACGTACTGGTGATGGCCGCGCCGATGTACAACTTCGCGATTCCAAGCACACTCAAAGCCTGGCTTGACCATGTGCTGCGTGCCGGTGTCACCTTCAAGTACACCGAAACCGGTCCTCAAGGTCTGCTGAGCGGCAAGCGCGCCTACGTGCTGACGGCCCGCGGCGGGATCTACGCCGGTAGCACTGCGGATCACCAGGAACCGTACCTGCGTCAGGTCATGGGCTTCATCGGTATCCACGACGTGACGTTCATTCACGCCGAAGGCATGAACCTGGGTGGCGACTTCCAAGAGAAAGGCCTGAACCAGGCGAACGCCAAGCTTTCCCAAGTGGCCTGACCCGTTAATCGCCAGATAATCACCGGATGTTCTAGTGACTTGGCGCAACCCTTCAAGCCTGTACGCGCATCGAACCTCCCTTTGCACTTATTGCTCCTGAGTGCTGCCGCCCGATTGAACGCTTTAGCGAGATCGGGCTTTTTTTTGTCTGCGATTTGGCGAACACCGGCAAAACCTGCGAGCCTGCTCGCGATGGCGAAGTGACAGTCGACGCTGATGTTGGCTGATCCACCGCTATCGCGAGCAGGCTCGCTCCTACAGGGATTTGCGTGTTTCAGAGATCGCGATAAGGGACAAAACCCGCTATCGTCGCCGCCATTCAAAACGAGGCGAGCATGGGCTATCTACTTTTTGTCACGCTGATCCAGGCGTTTTCCTTCAGTCTGATCGGCGAATATCTGGCCGGTCATGTCGACAGTTACTTCGCGGTGCTGGTGCGTGTGCTGCTGGCGGGGCTGGTGTTCATTCCGCTGACGCGCTGGCGTTCCGTGGAGCCGGCGTTCATGCGCGGCATGTTGCTCATTGGTGCGCTGCAGTTCGGCGTGACCTACGTCTGCCTGTACCTGAGCTTTCGCGTGTTGACGGTGCCGGAAGTGCTGTTGTTCACCATCCTTACGCCGCTGCACGTGACCCTGATCGAAGATGCGCTGAACCGCCGCTTCAATCCCTGGGCCTTGATCGCGGCATTGGTGGCGGTTGCAGGCGCGGCAGTGATTCGCTATGACCGGATCAATCCCGACTTCTTCATGGGTTTCCTGCTGCTGCAACTGGCCAACTTCACCTATGCCGCCGGGCAGGTACTCTATAAGCATCTGGTCGCACGGCATCCGAGCGACCTGCCGCATTACCGGCGCTTCGGCTATTTCTATCTGGGGGCATTGGCAGTGGCGTTGCCGGCGTTCCTGCTGTTCGGCAAGCAAAATTTCCTGCCCGAAGCGCCGCTGCAATGGGGGGTTCTGCTGTTCCTCGGCCTGGTCTCGACCGCGTTGGGGTTGTACTGGTGGAACAAAGGCGCGTGCCTGGTCAATGGCGGGACACTGGCGGTGATGAACAACCTGCATGTGCCGGTGGGGTTGCTGATCAATCTGCTGATCTGGAATCAGCATGAGGAACTGGGGCGGTTGTTCCTTGGCGGGAGTGTGATTCTGGCGGCGGTGTGGATCAGCCGACTGGGCATCCGCAAATCCCCAGCCACCGCATAACCACTGTAGGAGCCAGCAGGCTGGCTCCTACAGTGGTTATGCGGTGTTACATCACGTGTTTATCGGGCGCAGGAATATGGCTCGCGCCCAGCACCGCCGGCAGCAACCCGGCGCGTAAATCCGTACCACTGGGCTGCTGGTACAGGCTCAAGCCAAACTCCGGCAGCACCGCCAGCAAGTAATCGAAAATATCCCCCTGGATCCGCTCGTAATCGGCCCACGCCGTGGTGCGGGTGAAGCAATAGATTTCCAGCGGAATGCCCTGCGCGGTGGTCTGCATCTGCCGAACCATGCAGGTCATGTTCGGCTGGATATCCGGGTGGCTCTTCAAGTACGCCAGCGCATAGGCGCGGAACGTGCCGAGATTGGTCATGCGTCGGCGATTGGCCGACATGGCCGCGACGTTACCCTGGGCCTCGTTCCACGCCTTCAGTTCGGCCTGTTTGCGGGACATGTAGTCCGTCAGCAAATGAACCTGAGCCAGCTTTAGCTCTTCTTCATCGCGCAGAAAACGCACGCCGCTGGCGTCGATGAACAGGCTGCGTTTGATCCGGCGACCACCGGAAGCCTGCATGCCACGCCAGTTCTTGAATGACTCGGACATCAGGCGCCAGGTCGGGATCGACACGATGGTCTTGTCGAAATTCTGCACTTTGACCGTGTGCAGCGTGATGTCCACCACATCACCATCGGCACCGACTTGCGGCATCTCGATCCAGTCGCCGACCCGCAGCATGTCGTTGCTGGTCAACTGCACGCTGGCGACGAACGACAGCAGGGTGTCTTTGTAGACCAACAGAATCACCGCCGACATGGCGCCCAGACCCGACAGCAGCAACAGCGGCGAACGGTCGATCAGCGTGGCGACGATGATGATCGCGCCAAACACGTACAAAACCATTTTCGTCAGTTGCACATAGCCTTTGATCGAGCGGGTGCGGGCGTGTTCGGTGCGGGCGTAGATGTCCAGCAGCGCATTGAGCAGGGCGCTGACCGCCAGCAGCAGAAACAGGAAGGTGAAGGCCAGCGCCACATTGCCGAGAAAATTCAGACTGGTTTTGCTCAGGTCCGGCACCAGGTTGAGGCCGAACTGGATCACCAGGGAGGGGGTTATCTGCGCCAGGCGATGAAACACCTTGTTGTGCAGAAAGTCGTTGATCCAGTGCAGCGCCGGCTGACGGCTGAGCATCTTGGCCGCATGCAGTATGAGATAGCGCGCCACCCGTCCGAGGACCAGCGCAATCGCCAGCAGCAGCAACAGCGACAGGCTGGAGTGCACGAGCGGATGCTGGTCGAGGGCACCCCAAAGGTCCAGGATGTTGATCCAGAGCTGTTTGATATCCATGGCTAAAACGATTCTTCTGTAGGACGCGAGAGGCGATTAGAGCATTTAAGACGCTTTGTATTACGTTCGGGGACAAATCAGGCAACAAAAAAGCCACTGTTTACTGTCGTTTGCATAAAGAAACTCGGCCTCGGCGCTCGAAACCGTTACCCTATGCAGCTGATTTTTTGTATTTCTTCGAGGTAGCACCCGTGTTTTCCCAATTCGCCCTGCACGAACGCCTGCTCAAAGCCGTGGACGAGCTTAAATTTGTCGAGCCTACGCCTGTGCAAGCCGCGGCCATTCCGCTGGCGCTCCAAGGGCGTGACCTGCGGGTGACAGCGCAAACCGGTAGCGGCAAAACCGCTGCATTCGTTTTGCCGATCCTCAATCGCCTGATCGGCCCGGCCAAGATCCGCGTCAGCATCAAGACCCTGATCCTGCTGCCGACCCGTGAGCTGGCCCAGCAGACCTTGAAAGAAGTTGAACGCTTTTCACAGTTCACCTTCATCAAGTCCGGCCTGATCACCGGCGGTGAAGACTTCAAGGTCCAGGCAGCCATGCTGCGCAAGGTGCCGGACATCCTGATCGGTACGCCGGGCCGGATGATCGAGCAGCTAAACGCCGGCAACCTCGACCTGAAAGAAGTCGAAGTGCTGGTACTCGACGAAGCCGACCGCATGCTCGACATGGGTTTTGCCGAGGACGTACAGCGTTTGGTGGACGAGTGCACCAACCGTCAGCAGACCATGCTGTTCTCCGCCACCACCGGTGGTTCGGGCCTGCGCGAGATGGTCGCCAAGGTGTTGAACAACCCCGAGCACTTGCAGCTCAACGCGGTCAGCCAGCTGAACGAAACCACCCGTCAGCAAATCATCACCGCTGACCACAACCAGCACAAAGAACAGATCGTTAACTGGTTGCTGGCCAACGAGACCTACCAGAAGGCCATCGTGTTCACCAACACCCGGGCCATGGCTGACCGTATCTACGGTCGTCTGGTGGCGCAGGAATACAAGGCGTTCGTGCTGCACGGTGACAAGGACCAGAAAGATCGCAAACTGGCGATCGACCGCCTGAAGCAGGGCGGGGTGAAAATCCTCGTCGCGACCGATGTCGCTGCTCGCGGCCTGGACGTGGACGGCCTCGACCTGGTGATCAACTTCGACATGCCGCGCAGCGGCGACGAGTACGTGCACCGCATCGGTCGTACCGGCCGCGCCGGTAACGATGGTTTGGCCATCTCGCTGATCTGCCACGGCGACTGGAACCTGATGTCGAGCATCGAGCGCTACCTCAAGCAGAGCTTCGAGCGACGCACCATCAAGGAAGTCAAAGGTGCCTACGGCGGACCGAAAAAGGTCAAGGCCTCGGGCAAAGCTGTCGGCGTGAAGAAGAAAAAGACCGACGCCAAGGGCGACAAGAAAAAAACTGCCGCCAAGACCCCGACCAAGCGCAAGAGCGTCAATCGCCCGAAAAGCGATTCGCTGGTGAGCAAGGACGGCATGGCCCCGCTGAAGCGCCGCAAGCCGGAAGCACCGGCTGCTGAATAAAGAAAGCACCGTAGATTCAAGAAAAACCCGGACACTGTCCGGGTTTTTTGTGCCTGGTGTTTATCAGCTATCGGCTTTTTTCTCGGCCGTTCCCAGCTCTTTCAAGCGCTGATTGATCAACTGGCACTTGTCCGGCAGATCTTTTGCGGCTGTTCCCAGATCCATCTTTTGCAACTCTTCGTTGATTTCCTTGGCCTTCGCCGGGTTCTGTTCAGTCAGCCTAGTCACTTCCTTGGCCAATTGCTCGCGCTTGGCGGTGGCCTCTTCCGGTGTACAGGCCCAGGCGGGCAGAGCGCAGGCGAGGGTGGCGGCGAGGGTGAGTTTGAGCAGGGTTTTCATGGGGCAGGCCTCAGTTCCGGTTAAGGCGGGTTAATCGGTTGAGGCCTGAAGGATGCAAAAAGTTCAGGCGCATTTTCACCCGCTGTGGCAGCAACTGGCAGGAGCAGCGTCGTCATACTTGTCGTGATGTTTTACCCACTCCATGATCTCCTCTTCATTGCGCCCCTTGGGCGTCAAATCCAGGTAGTTATAGGCGCCTACCAGCATGTCCAAGCCTCGGGCATAGGTCGAGTAGGTGTGAAAAATGTCGCCCTTTTCGTTGCGATAAAACACGCTCAAGCCTGGGAGTTCTTCCTCTGAGCCGTCAGTTTTTTCGTAGTTGTAGGTCGCCTTTCCCGCAGCGACATCTTCGGCCCGGGCCGAGACGCCAAAGTCGTAGTTGAAATCGCAGCCTTCTGACGATACCCAATCAAAGTCCCAGCCCATACGCCGCTTGAACGCCTGGAATTCGGCGAATGGTGCGTGGGACACCGCCACCACGGCCACGTCATGGTGGGCCAGATGCTGATTGGCACCGTCGATATGGTCGGAAAGGAACGAGCAACCAGGGCAGCCTTCGTCCCAGCCATCGGCAAACATGAAGTGATAGATGACCAGTTGGCTGCGGCCGCCGAACAGGTCGGCGAGCTTCAGTTCGCCGCTGGGGCCTTGGAAGTGATAGTCCTTGTCGATTTTCAGCCAGGGCAAGGCGCGGCGTTCGGCGCTGAGCTTGTCCCGTTCTTTGGTGAAGGCTTTTTCGTGGGCCAGGTGTAGTTTGCGAGCGGCGAGCCATTCTTCCCGGGACACGACGGGATGATTCTGAATGTTCATGGTGATTTCTCCTGCGTGGGGCTGGGAGGTGACTTACACAGCCTAGTCGTTTGGCTTGCCGGGAATTCGACATACCGCCGGTCGGTAGAGGCAAAAAAACGGGCTGAACGGCTGTAGTCCATGCCGGTCACAACTGATGTAGCCCCTCACTCACGGGCACCGGAGGTTGCAGGATGACGACTTATAACTGGGATTTGATTGAGCGCTTGCTGCATGAAGTGCAGCGCGGTGAAGCCAGCTTCACGCCACGACCTTATGCCGAGCAGTACGCAGCGGAAAAGGCGTCGGACGGTGAGCAGACAGAGAACCTCGACCATCTGAAAGCGGTGGCGGGTGAGTACGAAAAGTTACTGCTGGAGCGGGGTTACATCGAGCCTCGGCCGGAGGAGCAGGGTGGCACTGGGTCCAATTACATTTTGACGCCTCGGGGTTCCAGTTTACTGAGCCTGATCGACAGCAGCATTCCGGGCAATGATCATCCGCGGCAGGTGCTTGATGAGCAGGAAGATGCGCTGGATGAAGTGACGTTTGAAGAGGTGGCGTCGAAGGCGCAGATTGCCTGACCTGTCTTTGATTTCCCTGTAGGAGCGAGCCTGCTCGCTCCTACAATGTGTTGTGTTGAACTCAACTCTGGCGTGCAGCCTTCAGGCATTTCAAATCACTAAAGTCCTTCTTCACCCCCTCGATTTTCGTCAGCAACCGCTGACGCTGCTCCGGCGTGCTTTCAGCCATCAAATCGACGAACAGCGAGCGTGCCTGCGCTTCCGTAGCGGCGAAAGCCTGGCGATAAGCAGGCGTCCATAAACGCTCGCGTTCAACCAGAAGCGTCTCGATTCGTTGTGGGAATTCTGGGCTGTGGCGCTGCGCTACGGCCGCACTGAATTGTTTCTGCCAGTGGACGCGATTGGCGATCCACTGCGTGTTCTGGTCGCCCAAGGCATTCGACCATGCCACGACGCGCTGTTGCTGAGTGGCGTTCAAGGGGCCAAGCCAGTCACCCAGGCGTTTTTCCATGCGCTCGCCACGTTCCTTGATCTGCTGGTCGAGGGACGGCTTCAGGTATTGCACCTGGCGTTTGCGCTGGTCTTTGGCGAAGGCCTCGTTCATTTCGGCGACCTGCGTGTCATCCAGCCCTTGCAGTAGTTCGACCGCAGAGGGGGTGATTTCCCGGGCGGTTTCGGCGATGGCCTGTTTCGCTTCCAAGGCGCGTGCTTGCAGGGCGGCATCGGTGACCTGATTGGTGGCGACCATGGTTTGCAGTCGATCCAGCCAGTCAAGGTAGCCCGGCATTTGCGTGGTGCAATGCCAGCTCAAGTGTTCCTTGAGGCGCTCGTTGAACCAGCCTTTTTGCTCACCGTTCATGTCCAGGTAGTCGCCGAGCGTCCAGGGAATGATCACGTCGAGGTTGCGGTAGGCCAGGCCCATGCGGCTGCACGCGCAGAGGGCGAGGCTGAACATGAGCACGAAGGCGATCTTTTTTAACCAGCGAGACATGGGCGAGTCCTTGCGAAAGCCTGGCTTTGGGGGCTGATTCTCATGTGAACGCAGGATGAGCCCGGCAGTTCAGCCAATCAATAGAAGGCGCGTTCAGCCTTGAGGGTAACGAGCCCGTCACACTGACTGTTATGCCCGGAATAGGCTGAACAATAGCTGCCGCTGAGGCTGGAGTCGCTGTAAATCAGGTTGAGGTCGATGCCCATGAACGGTCGGGACAGTTTCACTGACCAATCGGTGAAACTTCCTACGTAACCACCGTCCACCGCCACGGGCGTGTTCAATTGGTGAGTGGTGTATTTCATGCTGAGCCCGATACCGAAGGGCTGATTGCCGCTGAGGTCGGCGAACAGGGTGCTGTTCTGTTTGTCCGGGTCGTTGCTCAACGCGATGCCGAAACGACTACCGAGCAAGGTCAGGCCACCGAACAGCTCCTGGCTGTCGAGCGTATCCACTTCGGGATAGCTGTAATGGATCATGCCCACTTCGTAGCCGAAGGTTTGGTCGAAGGGCTGTTTAAAGCCTGCGTAGGAATCGATTTCGAGATTCTTCCCCTGGCTGATGCCCATGCTGGGCGACCATTGACCAAAGTAGAAACCGCTGCTGTGCGTCAGGTCCAGACCGCCATGGAATGAGCCGATGGCCGAGGGTTTGACCAGGCCTTGGGCCATGCTGCGGCTGGGACTGGTGCCGAGCTTGAGATCGAAATCCCCCAGCTCGCGTTGAAAGATTTGCCCATGGGCGATCGAACACGCCAGAAGGCTGGCCAGCAGGATGGGTAAGCAGGAGGGTTTGAACATGCGTCGCTCCATGAACAGCGAGGGCGGGCGGGAGAGCCTGCTGAAACGCTTGATCTAGACGCGTGCAAGGATACCGACGAATGACAGGCTTCGAGGGCCGTTCGTCGATTTTTACAAGATTGATTGTTTGCGGGGGAGTTATTGCGAGGGTTCCAGTCCAGGCGCTTCGAAGCTCAAAGCGCCCAGGGACCAGGTGAAGCGAAGGGTGTTACTTTTTGCCCAAGGTGATCTGCTTGGACGGGCCGAACGTCTGGCCGCTGACGCCTTTGGCAATTTGCTGGATTTCACCGCCGGATTTGAGGAATGCAGCGATCTGGCTGTTGATCGATTCGCTGGTTTCAACGGCTGGAGCTGGCTTTGCTTTGCTGGTGGATGCTTTTACACGCATGGCGGCCATTAACCTGTAGAAAATTAACTTGGCCACACATCGTACAGGAATTACCTGCAATTTGCTTGGCAAATATCCCTTGGGCGTTTCAGGTGGCGGACAAAACAGGCTGCGAATTGTTGTGGGTCTATTTTCCCTAAGTCGCTGTTTTAAATAAAAACATGTCTCGAAAAATCGCTTTTCGTGCCTGGCAGGCAGTGAGGAAAGTCGTCGGGACGGTCAGACGAGCGGCCAGCTGCCCATGGCAAAAGCCAGGAAAATTAAGGCCTTCGCAGGATTTTCTTACGCCACCGGGCCGGCCACCGAACGCGGCCTGTAAAACCGGGTAGAATGCCGCCACGTAATGAGGGTATTGGACATGGCTTTAGTCGGACGTTACAACAGTTTGCAAGTGGTTAAACACACTAACTTCGGTTTGTATCTGGACGGTGGCGCGGATGGCGAAATTCTTTTGCCTAATCGTTATATTCCAAAAGATATTCCCAGCGAAGATGAAGACTGGTTAAACGTTTTTGTTTATCTGGATAGCGATGACAAACTTATCGCAACCACTGAAAAGCCAAAAGTTCAGGTGGGTGAATTCGCCAGTTTGAAAGTTGTTGAAGTCAACAGCATCGGCGTGTTCCTGGATTGGGGGCTGCCGAAGGATCTGTTGCTGCCGTATTCCGAAGAAAAACGTCAGATGACAGCCGGCGAGTACACCGTGGTGCATGTCTACCTCGACAAGCACACCCGCCGCATCACCGCGACGGCGCGTCTGGACCGCTACCTGGACAAGACGCCAGCCAACTACACCCCGGGCCAGGAAGTTGACTTGCTGGTTGCCGAAGCCACCGATATGGGTTTCAAGGCAATCATCAATAACAAGCACTGGGGTCTGATTCACAAGAATGAAATTTTCAAGTTTATGCGCGCCGGTAAAGAAGAGAAGGGCTTCATCAAGGAAGTTCGTGCCGATGGCAAGATCAGCCTGAGCCTGCAACCGGTCGGCCAGGAAGCGGCCACCAGCCTGAACTCGAAGATCCTCTCCAAGTTGCGTGAGAACAACGGCAGTCTGCCGGTCAGCGACAAGAGCGATCCGACGGTGATCAGCAGTATGTTCGGCGTCAGCAAAGGCAACTTCAAGAAGGCCATCGGTGCGTTGTACAAGAATGGCCAGATTGTCATTCATGCCGATCGCATTGAGCTGAGCTGACACTTGAAACACCCTGCGGCAGCGCCTGCAGGGCAGCGTTTTGCTTTTACTGCCGAGTCTGGGTCATGGATTGTGCAATCGAGGTGTTCCGGTGAGCGTCACCCGGCGTAGCGCCGATGGTTTTGCCCTGCAAGTGATGCTGGGTTTGTGCCTGGTCTGGGGCGTCCAGCAGGTGATGATCAAATGGGCGGCGCCCGACATTGCGCCGGTCATGCAGGCGGCCGGGCGCTCGGGCATGTCCGCGTTGCTCGTGGGTTTGGTGATTTGCTGGAAGGGCGGCTGGGATCAGGTCGGTGCTACGTGGCGCGGCGGGCTGTTGGCCGGCGCCTTGTTTGGCCTGGAGTTTTTCTTCATTTCCGAAGGCCTGCAACTGACCACTGCCGCTCACATGTCGGTGTTCCTCTACACCGCGCCGATTTTTACCGCGCTGGGCGTGCACTGGTTGTTGCCCAGTGAGCGGTTGCGGCCGGTGCAATGGCTGGGGATCATTCTGGCTTTTGTCGGGATCGGCATCGCGTTTGCCGGCGGGGTGTCCTGGGATAACCTCGATCGCCGCATGTTGCTGGGCGATGCCTTGGGCGTACTGGCGGGTGCCGCATGGGGCGCGACCACAGTGGTGGTGCGCGCTTCGCGTTTGTCAGAGGCGCCGGTGACCCTGACGCTGTTCTATCAGTTGATCGTTGGTTTCGTCGGTTTGCTGTTGATCGCGCTGCTCAGCGGCCAGATCACCCACGTCAGCCTGACCACCGTGGCGGTGGCCAGTGTGTTGTTTCAAGGTGTGGTGGTGTCGTTTTTCAGTTACCTGATCTGGTTCTGGCTGTTGCGCCGTTATCTGGCGGCGAACCTGGCGGTGTTTTCGTTCATGACGCCGCTGTTCGGCGTCACGTTCGGTGTGGTGTTGCTGGGCGAAGAGCTGAGCCTCAACTTTGTGATCGGCGCAGTGCTGGTGTTGCTGGGCATCACCTTTGTCAGCGCTGAGCAGTGGGTGCGCCGCCGTTTGCGCAAAGCGCTTGGACAGTCCTGAGCGGACTGAACAGCAAACTCCCGGCGACCACCAGACCAATGCCCGCGACCACCAGCGCGGGCTGCAAGCCACCGCTGAAGTGGCTGCTCAAAGCCGCCAGCAACGGTCCGCTGAGTTGGCCCACGGCAAAACAGGCGGTCAGCAGGCCTGCATTGCGTTGCGTCGCGTGGGGCGCCAGTTCACGCGAGCATTGCATCACCAGTTGCATGCAGGCCAGGAACGGCGTGCCACACAGAATTACCCCGAGCGCGAGGCCGGGACCATTGCTCAGCAGACAAGCGAATACACCCGCCGCCTGCAGCCACAGTGTGGCGATCAACCAGTGCCGTGTCGTTCCCGATGTTGGCCGACGCATACTCACCAACACCACGCCGATCGCCGCCGCCAAGCCGAAGCACGGCCAGAACAGATCGGCCTGCCATTGGCCATGGAACTGAGCGCTGGCCATTTGTGACAGGAACGTGGCCGGGATGATGTAGCCCACGCCGTACAAGGCATAGACCAGTCCCAGCCGGCCGATACCACGATTATCTGAATCCGCGACGCTCGCGACAGTGGCCACGCTTGCCTGAGGCTGCGGCAGGATTCGCACGATGCCCAGCAACATCAGCAGGCCGACGGCGGCGTACACCAACCATAACGTGGCGGACGTCTGACCCAGCAGGTTCGAGACCAAGGCCAGTAAGCCTGTCAGAAAAATCCCCAAACCCGGTCCGGCAAATACCAGGGCGCCGAGTCGCGGGCGTCCTGCGGCGGCAGCTAGCGGCTGACTCAGCGCGGTGATCATCACCAGTACCCAGGCGCTGGCCACGCCAGTACCGAAGCGCAGGATCAGATGCGGCCAGAAGCCGTTCGCCCAGAACGAGGCGAGGGTCAGCAGCACACACAGCCACAAGCCACCCAGCAGACGGCAGCGGACTTGCGAGGGGCGCCGGGAAAACATCGCGTCCACGGCACCGAGGAAGTAACCGAGGTAATTGGCGGCGGCAATCAGGCCGGCGGCGGTCAGGTCGATCTGACCTTCACTGAGCAGGTGCGGCAGTTGCGGGGTCAGGGCGAAACGGCCGATGCCCATGGCCATCATCAGGGCGATAAAACTGGCGGACAATCGAATCAAGGGCGACATGGTCAGAGTTCCAGCGGAGGTTCAATGACCGTCAGGCTAGGATCGATTGACTTTCTTTAAAAATGAATAATAGTGAGTAAGTTGTTCTTTTTTGGAGAAATGCGTGGAATTCAGTCAATTGCGGATCTTCCAGGCGGTGGCGGAGGAAGCCTCCATCACCCGTGCTGCCGAACGCCTGCACCGGGTGCCGTCCAACCTGTCGACCCGGCTCAAGCAACTGGAAGAGCAGTTGGGCGTAGAACTGTTCGTTCGCGAGCGTCAGCGTTTGCTGTTATCGCCTGCGGGAAAAGTTCTGCTGGATTACACCGACAAGTTATTCGCCTTGCACGACGAAGCGCATGCGGCGGTGCAAGGTGGCCAACCGGCCGGCGACTTCGTGCTCGGCACCATGTACAGCACCGCCGCCATTCACCTTCCGGCGCTGTTGGCGCGCTATCACCGGCGTTACCCGTCGGTGAATCTGCAAGTGCAATCCGGGCCCAGCGGTGAGCTGCTGGAAGGTTTGCTCACAGGCCGCCTCGATGCGGCGCTGGTGGACGGTCCGCCGGAATTGTCCGGGCTCGATGGGGTGTTGTTGTGCGAGGAGCGGCTGGTGCTGATCAGTGAGGCTGATCACCCACCGGTGCTCAGCGCTCGGGATGTGGAAGGGCGTTCGGTTTTCACTTTTCGTCCGGGTTGCTCCTATCGGACCCGTTTGGAGTCCTGGTTCTCCTACGATCACGCCGCCATGGGCCGGGCAATGGAGATCGAATCCTATCCGGGGATGCTCGCGTGCGTGATTGCCGGCTCCGGTGTGGCACTGATGTCGGAGTCGATGCTCGCCAGTCTGCCGGGCCGTGAAAGTGTGGCGGTCCACCCGCTGTCTGAGCCGTTTGCCACGGCAACCACCTGGCTGATGTGGCGCAAGGGCATGGTCGGGGCCAATCTGAATGCGTGGATCGAGGAGCAGCAAGCGGTCTATCCGTCGGCGCAAAGCCAGGCCCGAGCAATTGCATGATTTAATGCTGGCCGATTGTGATCGATTCAGTAACAGATCATTGCCACTTTGGGCGAGCATTGCTCAGGACTTCGGACTATTATCAGTGCGAAGGGGCTACAGAATTTTGGCCGCTCGGCACTACCCTGAAGGGGGCATCATGAAAGAGAAAATCCAAAACTGGCTGCACGACCTGGGTGTCGCACTCGGTTTGATCGAACCGCCTCTGCAACCTGTGCCTATTCGTACTGACGACGAACAGCGCCGACGCCAGCAGCGTCGCCGCTGAACGGATACATCGTCGGTGGAGAGGATGGTTTTGTGGCGAGGGAGCTTGCTCCCGCTGAGCCGCGAAGCGGTCCCTCTTGACTGCACTGTTGCAATTGTTGCGCTTCGACATATTTTGCGAGGGCTTCGCACTCGAGCGGGAGCAAGCTCCCTCGCCACAAAGGGTGTATTCGCTGTGATGACGCTTGTTGTCAATGCCGCCCGATTTCCATCAAAAACCGGCTCAAGTCATTGGCTGTCCTGGCCGTATTGAGCATCCGGTCTTCTTCGGCGGTGAATGCCGTCAAGCCGAGTTCGTCTTCCAGATGGAAGATCAACTCTTCGATATCCGATTTATCCAATCCCAACTGCGCCAGACTGGCGTTGTCGTCGAAGTCATCCCGGCCCTCCAGCAAGCGGCTGATGTATTGATGAACGGCAGCACGAACGGCGGCTCTTTTCATGAGAGTTCTTCAGGGACGTCAAGGTAGTTCGCCCTGAGGATCAGTACAGCAGGCTTCAGCCGTGCGAGCGCTGCCACTGGTCAATCATGTGGTGCAGATGCTCCCCGGAAAAACTGCCGAAATGCCCGCCATGCACCGTGCGGACCGGCAGGGCGCTCAGGCGCTGCAGGCTGCGTGCGTAGTCGTCGAGATTGGAATGGTAGGCGTCTTCGATCAGCGGCCCATCATAGATGATGTCGCCGCTGAACAGCGTCTTGGTCGCTGCTTCATACAGGCTGATGCCGCCAGGCGAATGCCCCGGCGTGTGCAGCACTTGCAGCACACGGTTACCCAGGTCCAGTACATCCCCATCTTCGACAAACCCCGTGGCCGGAGCCGCTTTGACCTTGTATTCGGCGTAGCACAACGGGCAATCAGGGTGTGCCTCGAACATGTCGTCGGCGACGAAGGCTTTGCTCAAGTCATTCTCGCCGTCCGGTGCGGCGAGGATGTCGGACTCGGCGGGGTGCACCAGTCGCTCAGGGAATTCATGGTGCCCGGCGATGTGGTCGAAATGGCAATGGCTGGCCACCGCCACCAGCGGCCGCTCGGTAATCCACGGCAACTGCTCGCGCAGGCTGACCAGCCCGGAACCGCTGTCCAGCAACAGATCCTTGTCTCGGCCTTGGATATGCCAAAGGTTGCAGCGATAGAAGGGGCGAATGTAGGGCTCGTGAATCAGCCGAACACCCTCGCAGAGCTGTTTCACCTCGAACCACTGGTCGCGGCTGACAATCTTCATGAGCACTTTCCTTCAGACGAAAAAAAACGGGTGTGGCAACCGACGCCACACCCGTCGAAGAAAGCATCAAGTCGTTATGATCAGCTTAGGCGGCGCTCGCCAGTGTTGCCGGGCGACGGGAGATCAGGCTGACGAGCACGAAGCTCACGAGGCTGACACCGAGGCTGTAATAGATCGGCGAGTTGGCATCCATTCCGTCCTTGAACATGAAGACCAGGGCGGTAACAAAGCCCAATGTCATGGCCGCGATTGCGCCGGCGGTGGTGGCGCGTTTCCAGAAGATCGCACCCATCAGCGGAATCAGCATGCCGCCTACCAGCAGGTTGTAGGCGAGGGTCAGGGCGCTGATCACGTCATTGACCACCAGTGCGATGCCCAGCACAACAATACCGGTCAACAGGGTGAACAGGCGGTTGGTGGCGATGTTCGACTCTCTACCGCCGCGCAGTTTCGGCAGCAGGTCTTCTGTCAGGGTGGTCGACGCAGCCAGCAGGCCGGCGCTGGCGGTGGACATCATCGCTGCCAGGGCAGCAGCAATCACCAGGCCACGGATGCCGTCCGGCAGCGAGACTTTGACGATAGCGGCGAAGGCGTTGTTGACGTTGTCCAGATCCGGGATCAGCACGTGGGCGGCCATACCGATCAGGGCGCAGACCAGACCGTAGATGATGCAGTAGATACCGGCCGAAGTACCGGCATACTTCGCCACTTTTTCGCTCTTGGCGGTGAACACCCGTTGCCAGATGTCCTGACCGATCAGGATGCCGAAGAAGTAGATCATGAAGTAGGTGATGATGGTGTCCCAGCCAATGCTGGTGAAGTTGAAGCTGGCCGCCGGCAGTTGCGCGACCAGTTGATCCCAGCCACCCACACGGTACAGGCAGATTGGCAACAGCAGGAACATCAGGCCGACGGTCTGGATACCGAACTGGACGATGTCGGTCAGGGTCAGCGACCACATGCCGCCGATGGTCGAGTAAATGACGACGATGCCGCCGCCTACCAGTACAGAGACCCAGAACGGCAGGTCAAACAGCACTTGCAGTACGGTGCCGATGGCCAGGATCGAAACCACGCCGATCATCAAGGCGTAGGCCAGCATGATGGTTGCGCTGGCGGTACGGGCCATTGGGTTGTAGCGCTTTTCCAGCACCTGGGTGACGGTGAACACTTTCAGTTTCAGCAGCGGTTTGGCGAGGAACAGGTTCAGCGCGATGATCCCGCAGCCCAGTGCGGCGCACAACCAGAAACCGGAGATGCCGTGCACGTAGCCCAGACGCACGGTGCCCACGGTAGACGCGCCGCCCAGAACGGTGGCGGCCATGGTGCCCATGTACAGGCTCGGGCCGAGGTTACGACCGGCGACCAGGTAGTCTTCGTGGGTCTTGGCCTTGCGCATGCCGTAGTAGCCGAGTAACAGCATCGCTGCGGCGTAGATGAGTACGACGATTAAATCCAAAGCCATGATGGCGTGTCTCCGATTGTATTTTTTATGTGAGGCGAAAATCAGGCGACGGGTTGCATCGCCGGTTTAACGAGCGGGTCCGTGCTCTTGCTGCGTGAATCATTCGGGCCGAATACGGCGCTCGCTTCCGGGAACATCTTGAGCAACACCAGGTACACCACCGAAGCCAGGCCCAGGGTGACCGGCAAACTGATGTCAATGCCATCGGCCAGGTTGCCCAGCGGGCCGACGAACTGCCCCGGCAGGTTCACGAAGCACAGGCCGACGGCCGCGCTCGGAATCCAGGCACCCATGCCACGCCAGTTCCAGCCGTGGGTGAACCAGTAACGACCACCTTTCTCGCCACGGGTGAACACTTGCAGGTCATCCGGGCAGTAGAAGCCGCGACGCGTGACCAGGCCGATGATCATGATCACCATCCATGGCGTGGTGCAGGTGATGATCAGTACGGCGAAGGTCGACACGCTCTGCACCAGGTTCGCCGCGAAGCGACCGATGAAGATGAAGGCAATCGACATCACGCCGATCAGCAATGTGGCCTTGACCCGCGACAGCACCCGTGGGAACACGCTGGACATGTCCAGCCCGGTGCCATACAGCGAGGTGGTGCCGGTGGACATGCCGCCGATCACCGCAATCAGGCACACCGGCAGGAAGAACCAGGTCGGCGAA
This sequence comes from Pseudomonas sp. NFX224, assembly GCF_048565165.1. Taxonomy (NCBI): domain Bacteria; kingdom Pseudomonadati; phylum Pseudomonadota; class Gammaproteobacteria; order Pseudomonadales; family Pseudomonadaceae; genus Pseudomonas; species Pseudomonas sp. NFX224. Next base: position 4,566,634 of record NZ_CP183416.1, read on the forward strand.
ACCGCCAGCAGGCCGCCGACATAGTTGTTGGCCGCGATGTAGTCCGGTGCCTTGATCGCCACGATGGTGGCGGTGGCGAGGCCGAACAGGAACGGAATCAGCGTGGCCAGTTGCGCGGCGATCACCGAAATCATGATCCGGCCTTTCGGCGTTTCACGCGGGATGTAGCGCGACCAGTCACCGAGGAACGCACCGAAGGAAATCGGGTTGCTCATGGCGACCAACGCTGCGCCGATGAACGCGGCCCAGAAACCGGCCTGGCCCATGGCGACTGTGCCTGCGTACTGGCTGTCGAACGCCGGGGCGAAAGCAAAGATGCCCAACAGGAACAACAGGCTGGCCGCCCACACCGCAATGCGGTTGACCCACAACATGAAACGGAAGCCGTAGATGCACACCGTCAGAACCAGCAACGCGAACAGACCGTAGGCCAGGCCCAGGGTCAGGTCGGTTTCCGGCAGATCGATCAGGCGTTTGGCGCCGCCCACCAGTGCATCGCCCGAACTCCAGACGGAGAGCGAGAAGAACGCGATAGCGGTCAACAGCGACAGGAAAGAACCGACGATTCGCCCGTGCACGCCGAAGTGTGCACCGGAAGACACGGCGTTGTTGGTGCCGTTGATCGGGCCGAACAGGCCCATCGGCGCGAGGATCAATGCACCGAGCACCACGCCCAGCACAATCGCCCAGACGCCTGCCTGAAACGACAGGCCGAACAGTACCGGGAAACTGCCAAGCACGGCGGTGGCAAAGGTATTGGCGCCGCCGAAGATCAAGCGAAACAGGTCGCTGGGCCGGGCGGTGCGCTCATTGTCCGGGATCTGTTCGACCCCGTTTGTTTCGATGCTGCTAAGGCTTTGTTCGTTGTTGTTGTTATTCATGATCTGCTCCGATCATAAAGGCGCGCTCATCGTGCGTGAGCGTCACCTGTTTGGCTAAGGGGTTGGCAGCCCTTCCGGCATTGCGGACAAATGTTCGTGACAGGCCAGCCATAGGCCTTGTTGTTCTTGGCCAGACGCTTGTTTCTTGAAAACAATCGTCTCGCGCTCCTGGCTGAAGTGTTGCTCCCCTTGCATGCGCAGCTCGGTGGCCACGTCATGGATGAAAATCGCCACGTCACCCTGCAGGCTGACGAAGGCGTTGCTCGACGTGCACGACAGCACTTCGAAGCCGTCCTCGGCACGCCAGCTGTCCCACAACGCCTGGTAGGCATCGCGCGACAGCAGCGGCTGTTCGAGGGTGTAGAAGACGAAGCTGGCTTCAACGCTGAACGCGCCGAAGTAGGCTTCGCGATCGTTACGGGCGAAGGCGGACACCAGGTCGGCGGCCGCTTTCAAAACCTCATCACGTGGGTTCATGACTGATCCTCAGCGATGGACCACGCCAGGCAGTACGCAGAGCATTTCGTACAGCAGGTTGGCGGCCAGCAGCGAGGTGTTGCCGGTGGTGTCGTAAGCGGGCGAGACTTCTACCAGATCGCAACCGATCAGGTCGAGGCCTTGGCAGCCGCGAACGATTTCGATCGCCTGAATGGTCGTCAGGCCACCGATTTCCGGGGTGCCGGTGCCTGGTGCCCAGGCCGGGTCGATACCGTCGATGTCGAAGCTCAGGTAGACCGGACCGCCGCCGACTTTCTCGCGAACTTCGGCCATCAGTGGCGCCAGGGATTTGTGCCAGCACTCTTCGGCCTGGACCACACGGAAGCCCTGGTTGCGGCTCCAGTTGAAGTCGTCAGCGGTATAGCCCTGGGCGCGCAGACCGATTTGCACAACGCGGTCCGGGTCGATCAGGCCTTCTTCGACGGCGCGACGGAAGGTGGTGCCGTGGGCGATTTTCTCGCCGAACATGTGATCGTTCACATCGGCGTGGGCGTCGATGTGCACCAGGCCAACCTTGCCGTGCTTTTTATGGATGGCACGCAGGATCGGCAGGGTGATGGTGTGGTCGCCACCCAGGGTCAGGGGAATCACATCGTGTTCGAGGATGTTGTCGTAGGATTCTTCGATGATCCGTACGGCATCCAGCAGGTTGAACGTGTTGATCGCCACGTCGCCGATGTCGGCAACCGACAGCGAGTCGAACGGTGCGGCACCGGTGGCCATGTTGTACGGGCGGATCATCACCGATTCGGCGCGGATGTCACGCGGTCCGAAACGGGTGCCGGGGCGCAGCGAAGTACCGATGTCCAGTGGCACGCCTACGAAGGCAGCGTCCAGACCGGCAGCGGTAGGTACGTGGGGGAGTCGGAGCATGGTGGCGATGCCGCCGAAGCGCGGCATTTCGTTGCCGCCCAGTGGTTGGTGAAGAATCTTGTCCACGGGTAGGGCCTCATCGTCGTTGTTTTATTTATGTCGGTTGCGCCGTTCACGGAAGGGACGGGCACCGTTGTGGGGCGATTCTGCGAAATGTAGTGGCCGGGAAGAATCGCTACGGGCAAATACTTAGTTCAGGTTTTTCTAAACTAATGGCTGGGACAGCGATAGACTTACGGCGCTCCACAGAATCCTGTGGCGAGGGAGCTTGCTCCCGCGGGGGTGCGAAGCAGCCCCAAACCATTGATCTCAGTGCGGCAGACAAACCACATGAGCAGGTTTTACGACTGCTGCGCAGCCGAGCGGGAGCAAGCTCCCTCGCCACAAGAGCAACATGCTTTACCCAGCAAATGGAGCCCGCCATGGCCAACGCTTTACCCGACCTGAAACTATTGCGCATCTTCGTCAGCGTGGTGCGTCATCAGGGATTCGCCAACGCCCAGCAAGAGCTCAACCTCTCGACGTCGGCCATCAGTACCTACATGAGCCAGCTCGAAGCGGCGCTGGGTCTGGTGCTGTGCCATCGTGGGCGCGGCGGTTTCAGCCTGACCAGCAAGGGTGAGCTGTTCCATCAGGAAACCCTGCGTCTGCTCGGCGAACTGGAAGGCTTCGAGCAATACGCTGCTGCGCTCAAAGGCGAATTGCGCGGCACACTGAACCTTGGAGTGATCGATTCCACGGTCAGCGACAAGGCCTTGCCGTTTGCTGAAGCCATCGGCGCCTACAGCCAGGAACACCCGGCCGTGCACTTGCACCTGTCGGTGATGAGCCCTTATGAGTTGCAGCTTGGCGTGCAGGACAACCGTCTCGACCTGGCCATCGGCGCGTTTTCCACGCGCATGAGCGGTCTGGTGTACATGCCGTTGTACCGCGAGCAGCACTGGCTTTATTGCAGCACGCGGCATCCGTTGTTCAACGAGCGGCGCATTCCCGAGCAGGTCATCACCCAGCAGCGCATGGTCGGTCGCGGTTATTGGAGCCAGGCCGAACTGGCGCGTCACGGCTTCAAGCACAGTGCCGCGACGGTAGAAAGTATGGAAGCGCAGCTGATTCTGGTGCTGTCCGGCGCCTACATCGGCTACCTGCCGGAGCACTACGCCCAGGCTTGGGCCGACAAGGGCGATCTGCGTGTGCTGTTGCCGGCGACGTTCGGTTATCAGGCGCCGTTCTCGATGATTGTGCGTCGTGGCCGCAGCCGCGAACCGTTGATCCAGACTTTCCGTGATCTGCTCAAAGCACAACTGAATCAGGCCTGAAGACCATGTCCAGAATCCAATGCCCGCGCTGCCTGCGTCCGCAAAGCCATTGCCTGTGCCCGTTGATCCCCAGCCTCGACAGCCGCACCCGGGTGTTGCTGTTGCAGCATCCGAGCGAAGTGAACCATGCGTTGAATACCGCGCGGCTGGCGGCGCTGGGGTTGAAGCATGCCGAGTTGATCGTCGGTGAGGTGTTCGAGGATTTGCCCAGCCTATTGAATCAGTCGGGGTATCGGGCGCGGTTGTTGTTTCCCGGTGAAAACGCGCAGCCGATGCAGGCTTGTGCGGTGACGGATGAGCCACTGTTGCTGGTGGTCCCGGACGGCACCTGGCGCAAGGCGCGCAAGATGCTGCACCTCAATCCGTTGCTGGCAGCATTGCCGAGGGTGACGCTGGCTGAAGGCGGCGTGTCCCGTTATCGGCTGCGCAAAGCGCCGGGGCCGGGGGCGTTGTCGACGGTGGAAGCGATTGTTCAGGCGCTGGAAACCCTTGAGGCACCGACCTCGTTTGCGCCGTTGTTGAAGCCGTTCGAGGCGTTGATCGAGGGGCAGATTGCGGCGATGGGGGAGGAGGTTTTCCAGCGTAATCATGCCGACAAGTAAGGGTTGTTTGTGCGGGCCTCATCGCGAGCAGGCTCACTCCCACATTTTGATCGGGTTCCTCCAGGAGAAATGCGGTCCACTGCAGGAGCGAGCCTGCTCGCGATGGCGTGAGTTCAATCACCACAAAAACCGGAGAATGCCTACCGCTCCCGCATCGCCTCAGTCCGCGCCTTAAGCACCGGCTTCAGCAGATAATCCAGCACCGTCTTCTCCCCGGTAATAATGTCCACCGTCGCCACCATCCCCGGAATGATCAGCAACGGTTTCACGTCCCCGCCCAAATGGTTTTTATCGGTGCGCACCTGAATCAGGTAGAAGCTGTTGCCCTTGTCATCGGTGATGGTGTCAGCGCCGATCAGTTCCAGCTTCGCGCTCAGCCCGCCGTAGATCGTGTAGTCGTAAGCCGTGAATTTGACCATGGCTTTCTGGCCTGGATGCAGGAACGCGACGTCCTGGGGGCGGACCTTGGCTTCTATCAGCAGGTTGTCTTCCAGCGGCACGATTTCCACCATGTCGCTGCCCGGTTGGACCACGCCGCCGATGGTATTGACCTTCAACACCTTGATGATGCCTTTGACCGGCGAGGTCACCGTGGTGCGCGTTACGCGGTCGTCGATGGCGATGCTCGATGCCGTGATTTTCGACAGGTCGGTGCGTTTTTCATTCAGCTCTTTGGCTGCGTCCGAACGGAAGGATTGTTCCGACTCGTCGATCTTGCTCCTGATCTCGGCAATCGCCGATTCAGCCCGGGGAATCGCCAGGGTGGTGGCGTTCAGCGAGCCGCGGATTTCCACGGCGCTGCGTTTGAGCCGCAGGATCTCCACCGGCGACACGGCGCCGGTCTTGACCAGTGGCTCGGACATGTTCATCTCTTGGTTGACCAGCGCCAGGCTGGAACTGTACTGCCCGGCTTTCGAGCGGAATTCCGCCAGTTCCTGGGCTTTTTGCCTCAGTTGTTCTGACAGTGTGCGCTGTTCGCTGGCCAGTCGGCGTTGCCGTTGTTCGTACAGTGAGCGCTCGTCCTCGGCCACTTGTGGAGCCTTGGCGATCACTTCGTCCGAGAGCTTGAAAGGTCGGCCTTCGGCTTCCGCCGACAGTCGCTCGACTTGCGCGGTCAGTGCATAGCGATCGGCCTCGCTTTCGCCCTTGTTCGACAGGTAGCGGGTGTCGTCGAGGCGCAACAAGGTATCGCCCTTGCTGACCATTTGCCCTTCGCGCACGAAGATCTCGGTGACGATGCCGCCCTCCAGGTTCTGGATCACCTGAACCTTGCTCGACGGAATCGCCTTGCCTTCGCCCATCGTCACTTCCTGCAACACCGCGAACTTGGCCCAGACCAACGCGCTGATCAACAGCGCGGCCGCCAGCCACACGGTCACCCGCGACCAGCGCGGCGAGTCCTGCAATGAAGCGCCGGCGGTTTCCGGCATGAATTCGGCTTCGGCGCTTTTGCCGAAACTGTCGAAGTAGCCGCGATCTTTCGAAGAATCCGATGAAGCAGACATGGGCAACTCCTAGACCGCCGCAGAGCCGACACGGCCCTTGCGCAGTGCATCGATGACCGCTTCTTTCGGCCCGTCGGCGACGATCCGCCCGTTGTCCAGCACCACCAGCCGGTCCACCAGGCTGAGCATCGAGGTGCGGTGAGTGACCAGCAGCACGGTTTTACCCTGGACCCAGCCGTGGAGTTTTTGCCGCAGTACGTCTTCGCTGCTGTTGTCCATGGCGCTGGTAGGTTCGTCGAGCAACATGATCGGCGGGTCGAGCAACAACGCCCGGGCCAGCAGCACAGCCTGGCGTTGGCCACCGGAGAGCAATTGCCCGCGCTCGCCCACGGGGCGGTCGAAGCCTTGCGGGTGTTGCCGGGCCAGTTCGGTAACGCCGGTGAGTTCGGCCACTTCGAGCATGCGTGCGTCGCTGATGTAGCGCGCGCCGAGGGTCAGGTTGTCGCGCAGGCTGCCGGCCAACAGCGGCAGGTCATGGGCGACGTAACCGATTTGATGGCGCAGGTCAGCGACGTCGAGTTGCCGCAGGTCCAGGCCATCGAGCAGCAACTGGCCTTCCTCCGGCTCATAAAACCCCATCACCAGTCGCCCCAAGGTGCTTTTGCCCGAGCCGCTGCGACCAATGATGCCGATGCGCTCGCCGGGTTTGACGCTGAAACTGATGTTGGCCAGCGCCGGGGCGTTCTGGCCGTTGTAGTGGAAGGTTACGCCGACCACATCCAGCGCGCCTTGCAGTTGGGTGCGCTCCAGCGGCCTTTGCCGGGCATCGCGCTCCTGGGGCAACGACATCAGCGCATCGGTGCTTTTCATGGTCAGTTGGGCTTGCTGGTAGCGGGTGATCAACCCGGCAATTTGCCCCAGCGGCGCCAGCACCCGGCTGCCGAGCATGTAGGTCGCCACCAGTGCGCCGACGCTGAGGTTGCCGGCGATGATGCTGTAGACCCCGGCAACGATGGTCGCCATGCCGGAAAACTGCTGGATGAACAATGTGCCGTTGGTCGCCAGCGCCGAAAGGTTGCGCGCGTGGCTGTCGAGGCGGGTGAGGGCGCCGTGCGTGCTTTCCCATTTGTGCTGGCGCTCGCTTTCGGCGCTGCACGCCTTGAGGGTTTCCAGACCGCCGAGGGTTTCGATCAGCAACGCCTGGCGTTCGGCGCCAAGGCTCAGGCTTTTCTGCACGGTGTCGCGCAGGCGTGCCTGAATGATCATGGCGAAGATAATCGTAATCGGAAACGCCAGCACCGGAATCACTACCAGCCAGCCGCCCAGCAGGCCAATCACCACCAGCATCAGCAGGGCGAAGGGCAGGTCGATCAGGCTGGTCAGCGTGACCGCGGTGAGAAATTCCCGCAGGCCCTGGAAGTCATGGATGCTCTGGGCAAAGCCGCCGATGGTCGCCGGCCGCGCTTTCATCGCCATGCCGGTGATGCGTTCGAACAAGGTTGCCGAGAGAATCACATCGGTCTTCTTGCCGGCAGTGTCCAGCAAATGCGCGCGCACCACCCGCAGCACCAGTTCGAAGCCGGTGCCGATCAGCAGGCCGATGGACAGCACCCACAAGGTCGACGTGGCCTGGTTCGGCACTACGCGATCATAGGTCTGCATCACGAACAGCGGCACCATCAGGCCCAACAGGTTGATCAGGAAACTGGCGAGAATCGCATCGCTGTACAGCCATTTCGACAGCTTCAGGGTGTCACGAAACCAGGCCTGTACGCGGGGCACGAGTGGCGAGCGCAGGTCTTCGAGTTCATGCCGTGGCCGGGCGAACAAGGCCTGGCCGGTGTAGTGTTCAGCCAGCTCCTGCGGGCTGATCCACTGTTCGCCACCATCGGCTTCGCTGGGCAGGATCAGCACCCGGCCGTCCTCGCCATAACGGCGCAGGACCGCGGTGCGGCCATTGTTGAGCAGCAGCATCACGGGCAGGTTGAGCGGGGAGATGTCCTTGAGGTCGCGGCGCAGCAGGCGCGCCTGCAAACCGGCCCGGGCCGCTGCGCGGGGCAGCAGGTCCAGGCTCAGGCGTTGGTGTGCCATTGGCAGCCCGGCACTCAGGCTGGCGCGACTGACGGTCGCGCCATGAAGTTTGCAGAGGATCAACAGACCGTCCAGAAGCGGGTCATCGAAGCTCAGGCGCGGATCGACACCGGTGTTGCCGGGTTCCATGCTGGTCACATTGATCGCTCCCGTGCACTACTTCAGTTCAGGCAAACGAGCGTCGCTCTTCACTTCGGCCTGGGCGATGGCATCGGCGGGCAGTACGACCCGCTGCTTGCTCAGCAGCTGGCCCATGTTCGCCAGTACACGGTACATCGAAAACTCTTCGGTGTAGCGCACTTCGGTGTAGCGGCGGTTGGCGTTGTAGAGTTCGTTTTCGCTGTCCAGCAGGTCGAGCAGGGTGCGTTGGCCGAGGCCGAACTGGTCTTGATACGCCACGCGCACGCGTTTGCTGGTGTCGGCGTATTCACGAGCGGTCGGGGTTTGTTTCTTGGCATTGACCATGGCGTTCCAGGCCAGGTGAATGTTTTCGTTGAGCTGGCGCAGGGCGTTGTTGCGGATGTCCATCGCCTGATTGATCTTGTGCGCATCCGATTGCAAACGCGCCTTGTCGCTGCCACCGCGGAACAGGTTGTAGTTCATCACCACGCCCACCCGCCATTCGTTGTCGTGGCCTTCTTCACCGGCAATGTTGTTGTTCGCGCCCACCGCGGCCTCGGCGTCGAAACGTGGGTAGAACGGCGACTTGGCGACTTCGTACTGGCTCTCGGCCGATTGCACGTCGGCCTGGGCGGATTTCAGGTACGGGTTGTTGTCCACCATGCTTTGCTGGGCTTCTTGCAACGTGGCCGGCAGTTCGCCGCGGGTCGATGGCGGTGTTTCCAGTTCATCGGGCAGACGCCCGACCACGGCGTAGAAATTCGATTCGGCGTCGGCCAGGTCGACCTCGGCGGTGTCGAGGTTGTTCTCCGCCAGCGCCCGACGAGCGGTGGACTGGTCGGCGTCGGCGCTGCTGCCGATCCCGCGCTCGGTGCGCAGGCCAATTTGATCGTTGACCCGCAAATGCGCCTGCAGGTTGTTCTTGGCCAGCGTCGCCAATTCGCGGCGCTTGAGCACTTCGAGATAGACCTCGATGGTGCGCAGGGCCAGATCCTGAGCGGTGCCCTGAGCGTAATAGGCCCGGGAATTGACCACGCCTTTGGTGCGCTCGACTTCGTTGGCGGTATTGAAGCCGTCGAAGAGCATCTGCCGCAGACGCAGTTCCGACTGGGTGTAATTGAGGATTTCGGTGTGGTGATTACCGAATGCCCGGGTGTTGGTGTTATCGCTGTACCCGCGCCCGTACGCAGCATTCAAGTCAACCGACGGATAAAAGCCCCCCTTCGCGACCTTCACGTCTTCGTCAGCCGACAGACGGCTGTCCACCCGCGACGCCAGTTCCGGGTGTGTGGCGATGGTGCTTTGAATGGCTTCGGTCAATGACATGGCATGTGCTTGAGAAGTGCAGGCCATGGCCAGCAGAACCGCGCTGCAAAGGGGGGTTAAAAGGCGCATGGAGCATCTCCCTGATTCCTGATGGTGCTTTATAGGTCGCCAATTATTTGACGACATTTATAGGTAAACCGTTTCACGCGTTTTACAGAAGAGCTAAGAACATTCTGGAGCGAACCTAAGAAGTGTTTCTCATAAGACTTATGCCGAAAAAAACTTATGCGCTCTGCAAAATCCAGCACATTGTTCACTACGAAAGCCCTTGATTTATGAGCTTTAGGGCGCTCGTCAGGGCAGGTAAAAAGTTCCGATCCACTTATCGACATAGGGCGGAGAAGTGCTGGAGGGGAGGGAAGCGTAGCGGAATTGGGTGACGGTTTTTTGTCACTCGGGTGATTCAGAACCGTTACGCATCGCTCGCAGGGCAACGTGTTTGCGATGTGGTCCCGATGCCTTTGATTGCAAAGGGGTTTGTTGCGCAACGAAACGTGGTCCGTGGGCAACACCCAGGCGGGATCGTCGCCAGGTCAGCGGCTTACTCAGGTAAACCCGCTGACCGGTAGATGATCCGCCGGGCAACCCGTTGAGCCATCCATGAGCATTGCTCCGCGCAATAAAAAAAATGCCGACAGCGGTTGGCAGCGGAGGAAATGCACATGGCTACGCTCATCGGTATCGTCAGTAAGATCGTCGGGCAGGTGTTCGCGGTTTCAAGCGACGGCACGCGTCGTGCCCTGATTGAGGGAGACCGGTTATTCGCCGGTGATCAACTGACGACCGGGGCCGAAGGCGCGGTGGCGGTGCATTTGCAGAATGGCCAGGAACTGACGCTTGGACGGGGCAGCAGCCTGCAAATGACGCCACAGTTGCTGGCTGATCACGCGCCCCACGTCGACACGGCCGAAGCGGTGACGCCGAGCCAGGCGCAACTGAGCGATGTCGAGCAACTGCAAAAAGCCATTGCCGCCGGTGACGACCCGACGCAAACCGCTGAAGCCACCGCGGCTGGCCCGTCGACCGGTGCACCGGGTGGTGCGGCGGGTGGCGGACACAGTTTCGTGATGCTTGAAGAGGTCGGTGGTCGCGTCGATCCGAACATCGGCTTTCCCACTGCCGGTTTCGATGGCATCCCCGAGCTTCCCGAAGAGCGCCACGATGGCGATGCCGATCCTGATGCCGGCACGCCAGCGGCAGCGATCGAGCCGGTCGTTCCTCCCGTCATCCCACCGGTGGCGAACGAGCCGGTCGTTCCTCCCGTCATTCCTCCGGTGGCGGACAATCCCGTCACCCTCAAGGGCCTGTCGGTGGAGGGCGGTGAACTTACCGTCAACGAAGCCAATCTCGCCGACGGCTCGGCCAGCAATCCTGGCGCACTGACCCAGAACGGCACGTTCACCATCACGGCTCTCGACGGGCTGAGCAGCCTGAGCATCGGTGGGATCACCGTGATCAGTGGCGGTGCGACGGTTGGCTTCCCGCAGTCGATCACCACCCCGTTGGGCAGCACCCTGACCATCACCGGTTACAACCCGGCCACTGGCGTTGTGAGTTACAGCTACACCCTCAACGGCAACGAAACCCATACGAGCGGTGACGGCACCACCCTCAGCGAACACTTCACCGTGGTGGCCAGCGACAGCGATGGCGACACCGCAACCGGGTCGCTGGACATCAACATCACCGACGACGTGCCAAAAGCCATCGACGACGGTAACGGCGTGGCGTCGGAAACCCAGCTGACCCTCAACGGCAACGTGCTGACCAACGATGTGCAAGGCGCGGACCGTGTGGCGGTCGGTGAAAACGCCGGGCCGATTACCCCCGGCACTTTCGTCGGCACTTACGGCACCTTGGTGCTGAATGCCAACGGCACTTACACCTATACCCTGAACACCAGTGACGCCGATTTCAAAGCCCTGCATGGCGGTGGCAACGGCACCGAAACGTTTACCTACACCTTGACCGATGCCGACGGCGATTCCAGCACCGCCAACCTGGTGCTGAACATCCACAACAACGACGATGGCGTGACCATCGACGGCCTGAACGTCGAAGGCGGTGAACTGACCGTCTACGAAAAAAACCTCAGTGACGGCACTGACCCCAACACACCGGCGCTGACCCAAAGCGGCACGTTCACCATTACCGCGCTGGACGGCGTGCAAACCCTGACCGTTGGCGGTATCGCTGTCGTCAGCGGTGGCGTGGTCGCAGGCTTCCCGCAATCGGTCGTCACCCCGCTGGGCAGCATGCTGACCATCACCGGGTTTGATCCTGTCACCGGTGTTGTGAGCTACAGCTACACCCTGGTCGATAACGAAAATCACCCGACTGGCAATGGCACCAACAGCATTTCCGAGCCGTTTGCCGTGGTGGTGACCGATGACAACAACACCACCGCCACCGGTGAGTTGAATGTCAACATCGTCGATGACACACCGACGGCCAAAGCCGATTTTGATTCGGTACAGGAAGGCGGCACCGTCCGCGGCAATGTGCTGGATAACGACATCGGCGGGGCGGATGGCCCGGCGGCCAGTGGCGCGGTGGTCGGCGTGCGTGCCGGCGGCGACACTTCGACTTCGGCCATCGGCGGCCTGAACAGCCAGATCAACGGCACCTACGGTTACCTGACCCTCGATGCCAATGGCAGCGCGGTCTATCACAGCAACCCGAACGCAGTCAGCGGTCCCGGCGCGGTGGATGTGTTCACCTACACCGTACGCGATGCAGACGGCGACGAAAGCACCACGACCATCACCATCGACGTCTACAACAGCTGCCTGAAAGCGGTCAGCGACACCGATGTGACCGTCTACGAAAAAGCCCTCGACCTGAACAAGGACGGCCAGGACCTGGCCGCTGGTACGGTCGTTGGCAGTCAACCGGGCAACACCGGTGAAACCGCGTCCGGCACGTTGGTCGGCTCGGTCAGCGGCGCAGTGGGCGCGGTCACCTATGCGCTGGTCGGCAGCGCTACCGGGGCGCACGGGCAAATCGTCCTCAACCCGAATGGCACCTACACCTACACCCTGACGTCGCCAGCGAGCACCACACCAAACGCCAATGACGGCCCGAACGTCACTCACGAAACCTTCACCTACCAGGCCACCGATTCTCTCGGCAACACCGTCACCAGCACCATCGTGGTGAACATCGTTGATGACGTGCCGACGGCCAAAGCCGATTTTGATTCTGTACAGGAAGGCGGCACGGTCCGCGGCAATGTGCTGGATAACGACATCGGTGGCGCCGATGGCCCGGCGGCCAGTGGCGCGGTGGTCGGCGTGCGTGCCGGCGGCGACACTTCGACTTCGGCCATCGGCGGCCTGAACAGCCAGATCAACGGCACCTACGGTTACCTGACCCTCGATGCCAATGGCAACGCGGTCTATCACAGCAATCCGAACGCAGTCAGCGGTCCCGGCGCGGTGGATGTGTTCACCTACACCGTACGCGATGCCGACGGCGATCAAAGCACCACCACCATCACCATCGACGTGTACAACAGCTGCCTCAGAGCAGTCAGCGATACCGATGTAAAGGTCTACGAAAAAGCCCTCGACCTGAACAAGGACGGCCAGGACCTGGCCGCTGGTACGGTCGTTGGCAGTCAACCGGGCAACACCGGTGAAACCGCATCCGGCACATTGGTCGGCTCGGTCAGCGGTGCGGTCGGTGCGGTCACCTATGCGTTGGTCGGCAGCGCTACCGGGGCGCACGGGCAAATCGCCCTCAACCCGAATGGCACCTACACCTACACCCTGACGTCGCCAGCGAGCACTTCGCCGAACGCCAACGATGGCCCGAACGTCACTCACGAAACCTTCACGTATCAGGCCACCGATTCTCTCGGCAACACCGTCACCAGCACCATCGTGGTCAACATCGTTGATGACGTGCCGACGGCCAAAGCCGATTTTGATTCTGTACAGGAAGGCGGCACCGTCAGCGGCAACGTACTGGACAATGACATCGGCGGCGCCGACGGTCTCGGTGCCGTGATCGGCGTACGCGCTGGCGGCAATACCTCGACCCCGGCGGTGGGCGGGCTCAACACGCCGATCAACGGCAACTACGGTTACCTGACCCTCGATGCCGATGGCAACGCGGTCTACCACAGCAACCCGAATTCGGTCGCTGCACAGGGAGCCACCGACACGTTCACCTACACCGTACGCGATGCCGATGGCGACCAAAGCACCACGACCATCACCATCGACGTCTGCAACAGCAACATCAAAGCCGTCACTGACACCGACGCGACGGTCTACGAAAAAGCCCTCGACCTGAGCAAGGACGGCCAGGACCTGGCGGCCGGCACGGTCACCGGCAGCGAGCCGGGCAACACCGGTGAAACCGCTACGGGAACACTGGTGGGTTCAGTCACCGGCGCGGCGGGAGCGATCACCTACACCCTGGTCGGCAGTGCCAACGGCGCCTTTGGGCAAATCCTGCTCAACCCCAACGGCACCTACACCTACACCCTGACCTCGGCACCGAAAACCACGCCGGGCGCCAACGATGGCCCGAACACCCTGAGCGACAGTTTCACCTACAAGGCCACCGATGCAGGGGGCAACAGCACCACCAGCACCATCGTGGTCAACATTGTCGATGACGTGCCCAAGGCCGTGGCCTCGGAGCGTTCGGTGGCAGCGGTGGAAATCGACACCAACCTGCTGCTGGTGATCGACGTGTCCGGCAGTATGGCCGACTCGTCCGGCGTATCAGGGTTGTCGCGGCTGGAACTGGCCAAGCAGGCCATCAGCGCCTTGCTCGACAAGTACGACGACCTTGGCGACGTCAAAGTGCAGATCGTGACGTTCAGCAGCAACGCCACTGACAAGACGTCGGTGTGGGTGGACGTGGCGACTGCCAAGGCGATCGTTTCCGGTCTGTCGGCGGGCGGCGGTACCAACTACGACGCGGCGGTGGGCGTGGCGCAAGACGCGTTCAACACCAACGGCAAACTGACGGGCGCACAGAACGTCGGCTACTTCTTCTCCGACGGCAAACCCAATGAAGGTTCGATCGGCACACAGGATGAGGCGAACTGGAAAGACTTCCTCACCGACAATCAAATCAAGAACTACGCGATCGGCTTGGGTAAAAACGTCGACAACGATGCCCTCGATCCACTGGCCTATGACGGCACCGGCACCGGCACCAATACCAACGCGGTGATCGTCACCGACCTCGGTCAACTCAACTCGGTGCTCTCGGGCACCGTGATCGGCGCACCGGTCACCGGTTCGCTGCTGGGCGAGGGCGGTACGTTCGGGGCGGATGGCGGCTTCATCAAAACCATCACCGTCGACGGCACCACGTACACCTACGATCCGAAAGGCAACAACAACCAGGGTTTGCTGAACTTCAGCGGCGGCACCAACCACGGCACGTTCAACACCACCAACAACACCCTGAGCATCGCCACCGACAACAAAGGCACCCTGGTGGTGAACCTGGACACCGGCGAATACAACTACGTGTCGCAGAAAACCACGTCGGCGGTGCTCACCGAAAATATTGGTTTCACCGTCAGCGACAACGACGGCGATCTGGCCAACTCGACGCTGGTGATCAAAGTCATTCCGAACGCGCCACCGGTGGCCACCGATGACCACATCATCACCAACGTGCTGTCCAACAGCGTGACAGTGCCGGGCGAGTTGCTGCTGGCCAACGACACCGACGCCGACGGCGACCCGCTCAAGGCTTCGCCAACCACCTTCAACACCGGCTGGGTCGCCAAGGGAGCGGATTTCATCGGCACCGGCGCGATCGACTTCTCCGGCATCGGCGTCAAACCGAGCAACCAGAGCCTGAGCAATGTGCGCGGCTCATTCGCGGCCAACACCGTAACGATGACCGCCCTGTTGGTGATCAGTGGCTACCTGGGCCCGGTCACCGCCGCTAATACCAACGATGAGGACCGCATCACCGTCAACCTCAAGCAGGGTGAAACCCTGAATCTGGACCACAACCTGGCGGCCGGCCATATCACCATGGAGTACTCCATCAACGGCGGCGCCTGGATTCCCCTCGCCGATGGCCAGACCATCACAGCAAACGCCGATGGCGTTTACCAGATTCATGTCACCAACATTGCCAACGTCGGTGGCGGCAGCGGTGCAGGCAACGCGGAAGCCTATCAGCTGACCATGAAGCTCGATTATTCCGGCGCCCACGACAGCACGCCGGACTACCACGGCAGCTACACCGCCAGCGACAGCCATGGCGGCAGCGACAGTGCCAACGTGGCCATCAGCTACCAGGACGGCCACACCCTCACCGGGACCGCAGGCAACGACACGCTGGTGGCAGGCAACGGTGACAACGTCATCAATGCCGGTGACGGCAATGACATCCTCACCGCCGGCACCGGCAACAACACGCTGCATGGCGATGGGGGCAATGACTTGCTGTTCAGCGGTATCGGCAATGACCTGCTGGACGGCGGCACTGGCAACGACACCGCCAGCTACGCCCATGCCACTTCTGCGGTGACGGTCAACCTGGGCCAGAGTGGACCGCAGAATACCTTCGGCGCCGGCACCGACACGCTGACCGCCATCGAAAACCTCATCGGCTCCGACTTCAACGACAAACTGACCGGCGACAACAACAGCAACATCATCACCGGGGGCCTGGGCAACGACGTGCTCAAGGGCGAGGGCGGTGACGACTTCCTGATCGGCGGCCTGGGCAACAACACCCTGACCGGCGGCAGCGGCGCCGACACCTTCCAGTGGCTCAAGGGTAACAGTGGCCATGACGTGATCACCGACTTCACGCCGGGCACCGACAAACTCGACCTGTCGCAATTGCTGCAAGGAGAAAACAGCACCGCGGCTTCGCTGGATGACTACCTGCACTTCACCGTCAGTGGCAGCGGCGCGTCACTGGTGACTAGCATCGACGTCAGCGCCATGGCCGGCGCGGCAGCGAACCAGACCATCGACCTGGCGGGCGTCAACCTGGCCAGCCATTACGGCGTCACGCCGGGGGCAGGTGGGGTGATTTCCGGAGCGGACACGGCGACGATCATCAACGGCATGCTTAATGATCATTCGTTGAAGGTGGATACTGTTTGACCTGAAAAATGTGGGAGCAAGGTTGCTTGCGATTGTGGTGGCCCCGTCAACATCATTGTTGAATGGGAAACCGCTATCGCGAGCCGGCTTGTTCCCACAGGTTTTTTCGTGAGGCTCACATCGGCTCCGGCGGCCCGATCAATCTTCCCATCACCCCGAACACCCCCAACTCCCTGATCGCTTCCAGCTCACCCTGGGTCTCGACCATTTCCGCAATCAACGGTAGATCAATGCTGTTGGTCGCCCGGTAAATCGCGTCGATGAACAGTCGTTTGTCCCGCTGCTGATCAATGTGGCGGATATAGGCCCCATCGATTTTCAAGTACGCCAGGCCCAGTTGAGTGAGGTTGCCGATCTGGCTGAAGCTGCCGCCAAAATGCTGCAGGCCGATGTGATATCCGGTGTCGAGCAGGCTGTGGCTCAGCCGCTGCAATTCGTCGGGCGGCGGCAGTTGGCGTTCGTCGATTTCCAGGGTCAGCAACGGTGCCAGTTCCGGCAGTGATTCAAGCATGTCGAGGATCAGTTGCAGCTGCGACTGATCGCGCAAGGTGCCGCCGGACAGGCTCAGCGCCAGCGGCCAGCGATTGACGGCGAGGTAGTCGAGTGTCACCTCGAGCATTGCCAGGTCGAAGCGTGCCGACCAGCCAAGTCGCTCGATCCACGGCAGGAAATGCCCGGCGGCAATCGCTTGGCCCTGCGGGTCGAGCAGCCGTGCGAGGACTTTGTGATGCAGCACCTCACTGGTGTCGGCGCACTGCACCACCGGTTGAAAGTACAGCTGTAGTTTGCCTTGGGTCAGGGCGTCGTCGATCCAGCCGCGCCAGTCATGTTGCGAGTGGTTCGGTGCAGTCTCGCCATGGCTCAGCAGCATCCAGGGTCGTTCCGGGTGTTGGCGGGCCTGGGTCAGCGCCTGATCGAGTCGCATCAGCACGTCACTGGCCGGTTCGCCGGGGTGATAGGCGACGATGCCCAGATGCGCGACCGGCATGCAGTCACTGGCACCGGTCAGGCGCAGGTTTTCCAGGGTGGCGCTGATTTCTGCGGCCAGATGTTCGGCGTCTTCGGTGTTCAGGCCCGGCGACAGCAGGCTGAATTCGCCGCCACGGTTGCGCGCGGCCAGCCAGGTACGACGCTCCGGCAATAAGGTCAGTCGCTTGAGCAGTTCGCCGACCGCACTGATCAACGCATCGGTGCGTTGACCGCCCAGGCGTTGGTTTAGCCCGCTCAGATCATTGATCTGCAGCGTCAGCAAATGACCGTGGCAATGTTGCTCGGCGACCAGCAAATGGTCCGCCAGTTGTTCATCCAGCATGCGCCGGTTGGCCAGCCCGGTCAGGCTGTCCTGATAGGACTCGCTGCGCAGTTTTTCACTGCGCGCGGCCTCTTCGGTGAACAAGGCTTTGAGCTTCTCGACCATCTGGTTCATCGCCAGCACCACGCGTTTCAGTTCCGGCGTGCGTGGCAGTTTCGGCAGGCTCAAAAACTCGCGTTTACTGATGGCTTCGGCCTGTTTGACCAACGATTCGAGAGGACGAAGTTGCCGACGCAACAGCCAGCCACCGAACACAGCGCTGAGCAGTCCGCAGACCAACAACCAGATCAGACTGCCGAGGGTACTGTCCCAGAGCTTGGCCAGGGCGAACTGCGGATTGCTCAGCACTTCGACCCGGGCCGCCTGCTCCCAGCCGCGCATGATCAGCGCGTCGCCACCCTCGTGACGCAAATTGACCAGGCTGACAAACCAGCCCGGCACGCCTTTGGTCCGCGCCGGAATGCTGCGTTCTACCAGCACTTGCTGATTGTCGATACTGACGATGCGGATGTTGCTGAAATAGCCACTGTCGAAAATCGAACTGACCATCAACTCCATCATCGCGGGGTCATCGATCTGCGCGGTCAGCGAAAGCCCGAGCGCGGTGGCCGCGTCCTGGGCGTGAGCGCGCAACTGGCCGAGGGTTTGTTCGCGAGAGCTTTCCAGGCTGACAAAAAAACTGCCGCTGAACGCCACCAGCAAGAACAGGCAGATGGCGAGAAACAATTGATTGCGCAGTTTCATTCAACGCTCCTTGCTGCGGCCTTCAGCCATCGCCCACGGCGAAGCCTTCGGCCTGCATCTTTTGCAATACGTCTTGCCAGCGCGACAGCTTTTTCGAGTCGCTGCTGCGTTTTCCGCCGTTGGCGCCCGGCAGGTACAGGCCTTCGGCATTGAAGGCGTACACCGGCAGCAGGTCTTTGCGTTGCGAGGCGGGGCGGATGTCGCCAATCAGGTTGTCCAGCACCAGCGGGTCGGCGGTGGGGCTGCTGTAGAAGGTGAGCACCATGTGCGCCTGATTCTGGGTCAGGGCCTTGACGTAGGTGATGCGTAGTTTTTCGCTGGGAATGCCGAGTTCGCGCAGGCTGAAATATTTCGCCAGGGCGTAGTCTTCGCAGTCGGCAGCACCCTTGATCAGGGCTTCGACGGGCGTGGCCCAGTAATCGGTCTGACGCCAGATGCGTGTGTCGTCCTGGAAGTTGAGTTGTTGATTGAAGAAGCGATTGACCGCGGTCAGTTGCTCGCGCTCAGGCGCATCGCGCTCGCTTTGCAGCAGTTGACTCCAGGCCTCGATTCGCCCACGCGCGGGGCCGAGGGTGCCGTAGCGTTTTTCGGCGGTTTGCAGGATCTGTGTGAAATTCCAGTCGGCCCAGACAGTGTTCAGTCCGGCTAGCAGGAAAGCGGTCAGCAGCAGCCATCCGCCGAACCGAAGTCGGGGCGTTGGCCATCCTGGACTACGCGGACCGCGGGGCATGTCAGGCTGCTCGGATGCAGATTTGTGAAGTCTAGGTGGTGTTTTTTGAAATGTGGGGTTGGTCGTCGGGCGGTTTTTTTTGATGGTGTACATATCCGTTACCGCAGAAACGGATATGTACACCAAAACACCAACCAAAGACTCAAGACTTGCGCAAAGTCTTCTGCCGAAGAATATAAATCGTCACCAACACCGCACTGGTCAACATGAACCCCCGCGCCCAAGGCATCGGCACCAGATAGCAGGAAAACAGAATGCTCGCCCACATCAGCCCAATGGCATAGACCTTGCCCTTGAGCGGAATCCCATTGCCATCGAGATAATCGCGAATCCAGGGCCCAAGCCGCGGATGATCGACCAGCCATTGATAGAAACGCGGCGAACTGCGGGCGAAACAGGCGGCTGCCAGCAACAGGAAGGGAGTAGTGGGCAACACTGGCAGGAAAATCCCGATCACCCCCAACGCTACGCTCAGCCAGCCGATGGCCAGCAGCACGTAGCGCAACATCAGTGAGCGGTTGCCTATGGGGTTGTCCATAGGCAGGACCTTAGTGGTGACGAGGCTTGAGGATCGCCGGTTTTTCGTCTGGCGCGTTGCACAGCAGGTACAGCGCGGTCAGGGCTTCCGGGATCTGCACAATCATGTCGTCCATCAGGTTGGCATCTTTGGCGATGTCTTCGAACTCAGGCTGCTCGTCGAACAGGCCCGAGCCGACCATGATCGGCAGCAGCATTTCGCTGACTTCTTCTTCGGCGCTTTCGAACCAGGCCGCTTCACGCAGGAACACGCCTTCCATGAAACCGATGCACCAGCCGCGCAATTCGGAGTCGTCCGGGTCGTCGCCCAAGTCCAGATCGCACGGCAATTCGAATTCTTCATCCGAAGCCAGTTGACGAGCGATGTGAGCCTTGAGGCCGATCAAAGTGGCTTCGATCTCTTCGCGTTGAGCTTCACTGCTGTAATGCGGCTCTTCGGCAAAGAGGGCATCGATCCACTCACGATCGGGAACGACTTCGGAACAGATCGACAGCGCAGTGAGGTAGCCGTGGGCGGCCACGTAGTCCAGCGCCTCGTCATGCAGTTCATCGGCGTCGAGGAAGACTTGCAGGCGGGTAAGTTGCTCAGCGAAGGACATTAAAGGACTACCTTGGGGAATATTCGATGCGGGAATTCTAGGCCTTCTTGAGCGCTTGGGCCAGCCGCAAGGCACATTTGCACTTCCATGTGTCTTCTCAGCGGCGCCCTTTGCCGGACAGGGCTCGGGTATACTCGCGCGTTTTGTGATGCCCTGCCGGCTTCTTGGCTGAAATGTGAAGCGTCATGCAATGCGCACTTACGATTTGTCGGTGCAGCGTCGCGGGTTCTGAACCAGCCTGCAGGGATGTTTCGGTGATTTTTGGAGTTTTTATGCTCGAACAGGCTCAACGCGTCCTCAAGGACATCTTCGGCTACGACAGTTTCCGTGGCCGCCAGGGTGCAATCATTGAGCGCGTGGCCAGCGGCGGCGATGCCCTGGTCCTGATGCCTACCGGTGGCGGCAAGTCCCTGTGCTTCCAGGTCCCGGCGCTGTTGCGCGAAGGCCTGGCGGTGGTGGTCTCGCCGTTGATCGCATTGATGGACGATCAGGTCGCCACCCTTGAAGAGCTGGGCGTGGCTGCCGCTGCGTTGAACTCCACTCTCAGCGCCGAGCAGCAACGCGATCTGGCGGCCCGCATCCGCCGCGGTGAAGTGAAAATGCTTTACCTCGCGCCAGAACGCTTGGTCCAGCCGCGCATGCTCTCCTTCCTGCAAGGGCTGAACATTTCCCTGTTCGCTATCGACGAAGCGCACTGCGTGTCGCAGTGGGGCCATGACTTCCGTCCGGAATACCTGCAATTGGGTCAGTTGGCGGAAATGTTCCCCGATGTGCCGCGCATCGCCCTGACCGCCACCGCCGACAAGCGTACTCGCGAAGAAATCGTCACACGCCTGCATTTGCAGAATGCCGAGCGCTTCCTGTCGAGCTTCGACCGGCCAAACATTTTTTACCGCATCGTGCCCAAGGAACAGCCGCGCAAGCAGTTGCTGGCGTTCCTCGCCGAGCGGCGCAGCGACGCAGGCATCGTTTACTGCCTGTCACGGAAAAAGGTCGAGGAAGTGGCCGCGTTCCTCAGCGAGCAGGGCTTTCCGGCGCTGCCGTACCATGCCGGCCTGCCCAACGATCTGCGCGCCTATCACCAGAAACGCTTCCTCAATGAGGAAGGCCTGATCATGGTCGCCACCGTGGCGTTCGGCATGGGCATCGACAAACCCAACGTGCGGTTTGTCGCGCACCTGGACTTGCCGAAATCCCTTGAGGCTTACTATCAGGAAACCGGGCGCGGCGGCCGTGACGGTCTGCCGGCGGATGCCTGGATGGCCTACGGCCTGCAAGACGTGGTGATGCTCAAGCAGATGCTGCAGAACTCCGAGGGCGACGAGCGCCACAAGCGCCTGGAGCAGCACAAGCTCGACGCCATGCTGTCGCTGTGCGAAGAAACCCGCTGTCGCCGCCAGACCCTGCTGGCCTACTTCGACGAAGACATGCCCGAGCCGTGCGGTCATTGCGACAACTGTGTCGACGGTGTGCAAACCTGGGATGCCACTGAGCCTGCCCGTCAGGCACTGTCGGCGATCTACCGCACCGGCCAGCGCTACGGTGTCGGGCACCTGGTGGATGTGTTGCTGGGCAAGGACAACGAAAAGGTTCGCAGCTTCGGCCATCAGCACCTGTCGGTGTTCGGGGTCGGCAAGGCGCGGGCCGAAGGGGAGTGGCGATCGCTGTTCCGCCAGTTGGTGGCTCGCGGTCTGGCCGATGTCGATCATGAGGGCTACGGCGGTTTGCGCCTCAGTGACACATGCCGGCCGCTGCTCAAGGGAGAAGTGACCCTGGAGCTGCGCCGCGACCTCAAGGCGCAAACCACCGCGAAAAGCAGCAAGAGCCAGGCGAGCCAACTGGTCCGGGGCGAAGAGCGCGAACAGTGGGAAGCCTTGCGTGCCCTGCGGCGCAAACTTGCCGAAGAGCATGGCGTCCCACCGTACGTCATTTTTCCCGACTCGACCTTGCTGGAAATGCTGCGCAGCCAGCCAACCTCGCTGGCGGAAATGGCCACGGTCAGTGGCGTCGGTGCGCGCAAGCTCGAACGCTACGGCGAGGCCTTCCTCGAAGTCCTTGGCGGTCAGGTCGAGGCGCCGAAACCCGTGGCCGATGTGCGCCACGAACTGATTACCCTGGCCCGCGCCGGCATGACGCCGTTGCAGATCGCCGGTCAACTGCAATGCTCGGAAAAGAACGTCTACACCATGCTTGCCGAAGCCATTGGCAAACAGCAGTTATCGCTGGAGCAGGCACTGGATTTGCCCGAAGAGCTGATGGGCGAAGTTCAGGACGCGTTCCTTGACGGTGAAGGTGAGTTGCCGCCCGTGTCGGAGATTTCCACACTGTTTGCCGGACGGGTGCCGGAAGGTGTTTTGTATTGCGTTCGGGCCGCTTTGCAGTCCGAATTTGAAATTTGAGTAATAGCGCTCACTGATGTAACGATTCAGTAAAGAACAGTCCTTGCCTCCAGTCGAGGCTCATGCTTAGCTGACTAATAATTAGTTTTCACTATTTCAGTCTAATCATGAGTGTTTTATGCCGTTAACCGATCAACACCGCTTTGGCATGCAATTGGCCCAGATGTCGCGCGGCTGGCGCGCCGAACTGGATCGCCGACTGGCTGGCCTCGGACTGTCCCAGGCCCGCTGGCTTGTGCTGCTGCATCTTGCGCGTTTCGAAGAGGCCCCGACCCAGCGTGAATTGGCGCAGAGTGTTGGCGTCGAGGGTCCGACCCTGGCGCGCTTGCTCGACAGCCTGGAAAGCCAGGGCCTGGTACAACGCCAAGCGGTGCTGGAGGACCGTCGGGCGAAGAAAATCGTCCTCTGCGCCCCGGCGCTTCCCCTGATCGAGCAAATTGAAACCATTGCCACTCAACTGCGCCACGAACTGTTCGAAGGCGTCGATGAGGCGGATTTGCGGGTCTGCATGCGGGTTCATGGGCACATCCTGGGCAACCTTGAAAAATCTTGAGGCATAACCCCACGCCAGGTTTTTGAGATGCCGCGTTGAGCCGACTATAAGAACTACTGCGCAATATCGTGTTCGTACCGGATGTGCGAACACGTGCAGGTTGGTTCTGGTTACCTAAGGGATGCTCATGCTTGAAAGTCGGCGAGTCGTTGTGCGGTGTTGTTTTCGGTGGTTGCTGGTCGCTGCTGCTGTCACCTGGTCGGCCCTGGCGCCGGCGTTGGGCCTGGGTGAGATCACCCTGCACTCAGCGCTGAATCAGCCGCTACGTGCAGACATCGCTATGGTGGACGCCGCCGGTCTGGAAGAGGGCGAGCTGTCGGCCAAGCTGGCGACGGCGGATGAGTTCAATCGTGCGGGTGTCGAGCGGGTGCTCTTCCTCAACGATCTCAAGTTCACACCTGTCTTGCGGGGCAACCGCAGCCTGATCCAGGTCACGTCCAACAAACCGGTCAATGAACCGTTCCTGAATTTCCTCGTGCAACTCAATCAGCCCAACGGCCGCGTGCTGCGCGAGTACACGGTGTTGATCGATCCGCCGGGGACGCCGGGCATTGAGCCCGCCACGGATGAACCGGTGGCCAGCCGTCCATCTTCGGCCTTTCCGAGTGTCCCGCCCGCCGTCGCGCCAAAGTCTGCTCCTAAGGAACCGCTGCCAAAACCTGTCGCTGCACCCGTGGCGGATCCTCTCGCAGAGCAGCTGGCCGCGAGCGTCCTGCAGAACCAGCAATTGCAGGCCACCATCAATGAACTCAGCGCGAAACTTCAGGCTCAGGACGAGCAGATCGCCGCTGAGAAAAAACAGCTGACCGAATTGCAAGCCCGATTGGCCGAGGTCAGGCACGTGCCGCCGGAGCCCGTTGCACCTGTTGTTGAGGCTCCTGCGCCTGTGGTTGTCGAAGAGCCCGGGACAAACTGGCTGTTGATCGGCGGCTTACCGGGGCTGCTCGCGTTGGTGATTCTGGCGGTGTGGGTTCGTCGGCAACGACAGCAAGATCAGGCAACGTTCGTCTCGACCACCGATCCGTCTCCCCGGCATGAACCCTTACCCGATCACACGTCAAAACCTGCGGTACAAGCTGGCGCACTGCAACCCACACATACACACCACGAAGAAACACCCGCGAATGATGTGCTTGAAGCGGTCGCGATTTACCTGACGTACGGCCGCTATGGCGAGGCAAGCGTCCTGTTGCGAGAGGCGATGATCAAAGACCCGCAGCGCATCGATGTTGCTGTGCAATTGCTGGATGTTCTCGGTAAACAAGGTGATGCAGCTGCATACGCGGTGCAGGAAGCCAGCCTGCGCAATGCCGGGTTCGACGGGCAGAAACTTCAGGAGATACGTGCGCATCATCCAAAACTGGGACCGATGGCTGTGATGCCGGAGCCGATGCCCAAGGACGAATTCCAGTTGAATCTGGATGACCTGTCGATGGACACGAATTGGGACCTGGACCCGATGGAAACCACTTCCTCTTCTGGCAAGCCATCGAGCGTGCCAATGCTGCCCGAGCCGGAGATAGACTGGGAAATCGAGCCGGTTGCCCAATCCCTGGACGACAGCTTTCTTGAGGCATTCAGCGAGCCGGATCAGTCGTTCGAACTTGTGCCACTGAACCTGGAATCGACCGGGCCGGGTAACGCAGGCAAACTGGAACAGGCCCAGACCTGCATCGATGACGGTGACCTCGACAGCGCCATCGAACTGCTCAACGAGCTGCTCAAGGACGCCGATGAGCCGCTGAAGCAGACCGCCCGAAGTTTACTGGCCGGAATACGATAACCTTGGGTATCGAGATCGCTCACTCTCCCTCAGGAACCCCGTCACCCATGACCGCCCATAAACCGGAAATCGTCATCACCTATTGCACCCAGTGCCAGTGGCTGTTGCGTGCAGCCTGGTTGGCCCAGGAGCTGCTCAGTACATTTGGCGACGACCTTGGCAAAGTGTCCCTGGTGCCCGGCACCGGCGGGGTCTTTCACATTTTCTGCGACGACGTGCAGATCTGGGAACGCAAGGCCGACGGCGGCTTCCCCGAGGCGAAAGTGCTCAAGCAGCGCGTTCGCGACCAGATCGATCCGGACCGCGACCTGGGGCACAACGATCGCACTCAGTGAGACGCCGCTTCCGCCGCCACGGCTTTCTTGCTTGAACTGCCAGCGAGCCGGCTGGACACCACGATCGCGACGATGATCAACGCACCGCCGAGCAGCATGCGCAGGGTCGGGTTCTCATTGAACAGCAACCAGGCCATGGTGATGCCGTAAACCGGCTCCAGGGCGAAGACCACGGCGGCGGTTCTCGCCTTGATCACTGCAAGGCTGGCGACGAACAAACTGTGGGCGACCCCGGTGCAGAACACCCCGAGCAGGGCGATCCACAACCAGTCGATGGCACGCACTTCACTCAAGTGCGGTGCCGCCGCCGGCAGCAGGCACAATGCGACCACGACGTTCTGACACAGCGCGGCCTGTACCGGCGGGATGCGTGCGGAACTTGCGCGATTGGTCAGCGACAACAGGGAGAACAGTAAGCCGGAAAGCACCGACCACAGCAGGCCGGTGGTGGCACCGCTGGCCAGATCGAACTCAGGCGTGACCAGCACCAGCCCGACGCTGACCAGCACCACCAGCAGGACTTCATTGGCGCGAATGCGCTCGCGGAAAATCAGCCCTTCGAGGATCACGGTGAAGGCCGGAAAACTGGCGAAGCCCAGCGTCGCGATGGCCACGCCGGCGACCTTCACGGAAATGAAGAAACTCACCCAGTGCCCGGCCAACAACAGGCCGCTGAGCAACAGTCGGCGGACATCCACGGCTGCGAGTTTTTGCCAGCGGGTATTGCTGGCGAAGCGTGCAAAGAACGCCAGCGCCAACACCGCGAACATCGCCCGGCCGAACACGATGATCGCCGGTGACGCGGCGGCGAGTTTGCCGAACACACCGGTCAGGCCGAACATCAGTGCGCCGATATGCAGGGCGCCAAGGGCGGTGCGGGGAGTCATGGCAATCCTTGGTAAACGTAGTGGACGCGGTCATTTAACCGCGCCCGCCGGCGTTGTGTCTGTCGCCAGACTCGCGTTATTTGTCGCCAGCCTCGCGCCGCAGCTTGCCGGGTGATGCGCCGAACTCGCGCAGTACCGCAGCAGCAAAGGCACTCTGGGAGCTGTAGCCGACCTGACAGGCAATCTCGCCGATGGGCAGTTGCGAATTTCGCAGCAGTGCGACGGCCTTGTGCAGGCGGCGACTGCGAATGTAATCCATCGGCGTCTGACCGCATTCGGAGACAAAGCGTGCATGCAGGCGTGCGCTGGATAGGCCGGCCACGCGGGCCAGGTCGGCGACTTGCAGCGGGTAGGCGGCGTACTGGTCGATGTGCGCATTCAGCGCTGCATAGGGCAGGCGCCGGCCGCCAACAACGTCGGGCGTGGCGTTGTTGAGACTGGCCAGCAGCAGCACCGCGCCTTGTTGGGCAATCAGCGGGTCATCGACCTTGCTGTTGGCCAGCCAATCGACCAATTGGCTTTGCCCGGCATCCAGTGACAAACGACCCGCATTGTCGAGCAAGCGCCGACTGGCATCGGCATGCTCGCCCAGGGACTGGACAATCCATTGATCGCCGGGCACGTCCAGCACCAGGCAACGGCTGCCATTGGGACTGCCGCAGGCGTGATGAAACCCAGACGGAATGACCACGAAACTTTGCTGAACCACCTGGCTGCCACGCCCGTCGACCTCGAAATCCAGCGCACCCGACAGCCCGAACACCAGTTGCGCGTGTTCGTGGCTGTGGACGATCAGGTCTTCGGTGTATTGGCGCAGGGTGAGGATCGGTCTCATCGCGGGTCTCCCGGTTCTGGGCGTCAGTCTACACCGACCCGGCCTGCACACGTTGTCACAGGACTGACTTGCCGCTGTCATGGGCCATTAACCCGACCGGCGCAAGCTTGCCAAAACTTGTCCTGAGGGTTGCCCATGACCAGCGCCGAGCTCGCCAAACCCAGCCGTAAACAACGAGTGCGGACCCTGTGGATTTCCGACGTGCATCTTGGCACCCGCGATTGTCAGGCCGAGCACTTGTCGCAGTTTCTCAAGGGTTATCACGCGGACAAGATCTATCTGGTCGGCGACATCATCGACGGCTGGAAACTGCGCGGCGGCATGTACTGGCCGCAGGCGCACACCAATGTGATCCGGCGCCTGCTGACCATGAGCAAGCGCGGCACCGAGGTGATCTACGTCACTGGCAACCACGACGAATTCCTGCGCCGCTATTCGAAGTTGATTCTGGGCAACATCCAGTTGGTGGACGAAGCCGTGCACGTCACCGCTGATGGCCGGCACCTGCTGGTGATCCACGGCGACCAGTTCGACGTGATTACCCGCTACCACCGCTGGCTGGCGTTTCTTGGCGACTCGGCCTACGAGTTCACCCTGACCCTCAACCGCTGGCTCAACCATTGGCGCGCTCGTTATGGCTATGGTTATTGGTCGCTGTCGGCCTACCTCAAGCACAAGGTGAAAACCGCGGTCAGCTTCATCAGTGACTTCGAAGAAGCCATCGCCCACGAGTGCGTCAAGCGTGAGTTGCATGGGGTGGTGTGCGGGCACATCCACCATGCCGAGATTCGCAAGGTGGGTGAGGTGGACTACCTCAATTGCGGTGATTGGGTGGAGTCGTGCACGGCGCTGATCGAGCATTGGGATGGCACGATCGAGTTGTATCGCCTGGCCGATGCACAGGCGCGGGCGGCGCAGTTGAAGGCGGCGAAGGTGGCAGAGCTGGCTTGAAGAAGCGTCAAAAGATCTCAGGCCGGCGAATGCTCTTGCATCGCCGCCTTGTAAATTGAATTCTTGGGCTGCGCAAACAACCGTTCCATCATCGGCTCGAAGAAGCTCAGCGGCAGCGTGTCATACGCCGGATCAAACGCCGCTGCATCGTACTTGGCACAGAACTCGATGGTCGCCTGGTACTGCGGATGTTCCTTGTATTGCTCGCGCAGGTGCCGGTCCATGCCCAGGTGATGGAAGAAGTAGTAGCCCTGGAAAATCCCGTGTTTCTCCACCATCCACAGATTTTCGACGCTGACGAACGGCTTGAGGATCGCCGCCGCGATATCCGGGTGATTGTAGGAACCCAAGGTGTCGCCGATGTCGTGGAGCAGGGCGCAGACCACGTACTCTTCATCGCGACCGTCGCGCCAGGCGCGGGTGGCGGTTTGCAGGGAATGGGTCAGGCGATCTACCGGAAAACCGCCGAAATCACCCTCCAGCAACTTCAGGTGCGCCGCGATCCGTGTCGGCAACTGACGGGCGTAGGCACTGAAATCCGCGGCGATGATCGCCCAGTCTTCCTGTGTGCCGTCCTTCATGTGGGTGAAACGAGCATTGGCATTCATCGGCAATCCTCTTGTGATCTAGAACGGCACGCGCCCCAGAATCATGTCGCGATACATGACGAAATCGCCAAGCAGGCTGTAGAAAGGATGTTGGAACGTCGCAGGACGATTCTTCTCGAAGAAGAAATGGCCAACCCAGGCGAAGCTGTAACCCGCCAGCGGCAAGGCCCACAGCAGCATCCAGGCGCCCCGACCGATGGTCAGTGCCAGGATGAAAATGACCAGCGTGGTGCCGATGAAGTGCAGTCGTCGGCAGCTGCTGTTGCTGTGTTCGCTGAGGTAATACGGGTAAAACTCAGCGAAGCTATTGAAACGCTTGATGTTTTCCACGACAGCGATCTCTGTGGTTATTGTTCTGACTGCAAGTTGTTCTGCGGGTAGCTTATTTGAGTCTAGAGTGATCAATGGCGGCAGCCAGTGACAATCGGCGCCACTTTAGTATCCTTCGCAAATCGGCCGTGAAATACGGCTCTTCATGCAAGAACCCGACATGAGCGAACGAACGACTTCTGCAAGCTGGGCGATGGGGATTGTCAAAGCACTGGAAATGGACGGCCTGGATTGCCGGGTTCTGTTCAAACAGCTAGGGCTCGACTACGCGGCACTGGATGATCCGGATGCACGCTTCCCGCAAGATTCCATGACACGACTGTGGCAACGCGCGGTCGAGCTGTCCGGCAACCCGGCGATTGGCCTGAACATGGGCAAAGTGGTGCGACCTGCGCAATTTCACGTCGCGGGCTATGCCTTGATGTCCAGCCAGACCCTGGCCGAAGGCTTTCAGCGCCTGGTGCGTTTTCAGCGCATCATTGCCGAAAGTGCCGACCTGAGTTTTCGCCTGCTGGATGAAGGCTACGCACTGATCCTGACGGTGCACGGCGATCACTTGCCGCCGACCCGGCAAAGCGCCGAGGCCTCGCTGGCCTGCGCCCTGGCGCTGTGTGGCTGGCTGACCGGGCGCACGCTGCATCCGCGCAAGGTGCTGGTGCAGGGCGATCAACCGGTCAATCTCGAACCCTACAAACAAGCCTTCCATGCGCCGCTGGTGTTCAACGCGCCTTACGATGCGTTGATATTCGAGCGCGCCGACATGGAAGCCCCGCTGCCGACCGCCAACGAGGCGATGGCGCTGCTGCATGACCGGTTTGCCGGTGAATACCTGGCGCGATTTTCCGAGAGCCGTGTGACCCACAAGGCGCGGCAGGTGCTGTGTCGCCTGTTGCCTCAAGGTGAACCGAAGCGCGATACGGTGGCGCAAACGCTGCACCTGTCGCAACGCACCTTGCAGCGACGGTTGCAGGAAGAGGGCACGAGTTTCCAGACGTTGCTCGATGACACCCGACGCGAGCTGGCCGAGCAATATCTGGCGCAACCGACCATGACCCTGCTGGAAATCGCCTACCTGCTGGGATTTGCCGATCCGAGTAACTTCTTCCGCGCCTTCCGCCGGTGGTTCGATACCACGCCCGGTGAATACCGGGCGCGGTTGCTGCAAATGCCTGCGGCGGTCAATGACGCCAAAATGCCGGAATACACAGCACAAACACGGTGATGATTTCCAGTCGGCCCAACAGCATGCCGAACGAGAGAATCCACTTGGCGGCGTCCGGCAGGGTGGCGAAGTTGCCTGCCGGGCCAATGGTTTCCCCCAGCCCCGGACCGACGCCGGACACGGTGCTCGCCGCGCCGGTGAGGGCGGTCATCCAGTCCACGCCGAGCAGCGACAGCAACAGCGCGATCACACAAATGGTGATGGCGAAGAAGAACGAGAAAGTCAGAATCGAACGCACGATCTCTTCGTCGAGACGGTGACCGTTGTACTTCTGCTTGATCACCGCGCGCGGGTGAATCAGTTGGTTAAGGTTGGCCTTGAGCAGGATGTAGGCCACCTGGAAGCGGAAAATCTTGATCCCGCCAGCAGTCGAGCCGGAACAACCGCCAACGAAGCCCAGATAAAAGAACAGCATCAGCGAGAAATTGCCCCACAGGCTGTAGTCCCCCAGCGCGAACCCGGTGGTGGTGACCACCGATGTCACGTTCAGCGCCACATGCCGCAACGCTTCCAGCCAGTGCAGCTTGGTGGTCCACCAGTACCAGGTGCCGAGTACCAGCCAGGTGACCAGCAACATGCCCAGCAAGCCTTGCACCTGTTGATCCTTGATCAGCGCCCGGCGGTTGCCGCGCAGGGTTGCCACGTACAGGGTGAACGGCAGGCTGCCGAGAATCATGATGACGATCGCCACCCAGTGCACCGCCGGTTGCGTCCACTTGGCCAGTGACTGGTCCGAGGTCGAGAAACCGCCGGTGGAGATTGCCGACATCGCATGGTTGATCGCATCGAACGGACTCATCCCGGCCCACCAGAACGCCAGGCTGCCGAGAATGGTAATGCCGACGTAAGCCGCCACGATCAGGCGCGCCACCATATGCGAGCGGGGCATGACTTTTTCCGAACGGTCCGAGGATTCGGTCTGGAACAGTCGCATGCCACCGATACGCAGCAGCGGCAGAATCGCGACCGCCATGCCGATAAACCCGATGCCGCCGATCCAGTGCAGCAGCGAACGCCACATCAAGATGCCCGGGGACATTTCGTCCAGATGGTTGAGCACGGTCGAACCGGTGGCCGTAATGCCGGACATGCTTTCGAAGAACGAGTCGGTATAGCTGATGTGCTGGGTCAACAAAAACGGCAGCGCGGCGAAGATACACACCACCAGCCAACTGCTGACGGTCAGCAGGTACATGTCTCGCGGTCGCAGGTGGACATGCTCGGGGCGCCCGGGAATCACCAGGGCCAGGCCGGCGACAAAGGTGATCATGCTGGCCCAGAGGAACGACGGCAGGTCACCGGTGCGTTCGAAGATCACCAGCGTGCCCATTGGGACGACCATGGCGATGGCCAGGGTGATCAGGAAGATGCCGATGATGAAACCAATGAGACGTAAGGTCGGCAACGCCATGAAGTCCGCTCGGGCTGAAATAGGGAAGGGCGCCATTCTACCTGTGGGGCAGGGCATGTAAACCGGCACTGCCTTCGCGGTTACAGCTAGAATAGCCGCACAAATTTTTCTGGAGGTGGCCGATGCAGGCTCTCGACGTTTTGCTCAACCGTGTTTCCGTCCCGCGCCTGATCGAGCCGGCACCGTCCCAGGCACAGCGCGAAGTGCTGTTTGCCGCTGCCATGCGCGCACCGGATCACGGTCACTTGCAACCTTGGCGGTTCCTCACCGTCGAAGGCGAGGCGCGTGAGCAAATGGGCGAGTTGCTGGCCGAAGCGGCGAAGCAGCAGGACAGCGAAGTCACCGAAGCGGCCATCGACAAGGCGCGTAACGGACCGCTGCGGGCGCCGTTGGTGGTGGTGGTGATCGCTAAAGTGCAGGACCACATCAAATATCCGAAGTCCGAGCAATTGCTGGCGGCAGGTTGTGCAGCCCACGGGATTTTGCTGGCGGCCTATGCGCAAGGCATTGGCGCGGTGTGGCGCACCGGGGATCTGGCTTATTCGCCGCACGTGGCCAAGGGGTTGGGGTTGGCGGAAGGCGAAGAGGTGATTGCCTTCCTGTACCTCGGCACGCCGCAGAAGGAACCGCGTGTGGCGGAGAAAGTCGATCTGGCAGAGTTCGTCAGCGCCTGGCCCGGTAAAGCCTGAAGATCAATAGATCGCAGCCGCATTTTTACGGCGAAACGACAGCCCCCGGCACCAAAGGCAATTCCAGGCTGGCAATAAACCCGCCCTCAGGGTGATTGGCCAGTACCAGATGCCCGCCATGTCGCTCCGCCGCTCGCCGGGCAATCGCCAGACCCAGGCCATGCCCGGCCGCTGTCTGCCCAGGCGCACGGTAGAACGGCTCACCGAGCTGGTTCAAATGTTCAGCTTCGACCCCAGGGCCATGATCACGCACGCTCACCACGATCCGTTCGCCATTACGTAACGCCTGCATTTCAATCGGCAAACCGCCGACCGGATTGAAGCGTTGGGCATTGCGCAACAGGTTGTCCACGGCGCGTTCGATCATGGTCGGCCAGCCCTTGAGGCTCAGTTGTGCTTCGGCTTCGAGATGGACGAGTTGATCCGGTGAAGCCAATTGCGCATCTTTTTGCAGGGTATTGAGCAGCGAGTTCAGGTCCACTTCTTCGGCGCTGGCATTGTCGGCATCGACCCGTGCCAGCACCAGGATTTCGCTGATCAGCGCTTCGAGCCGGTCGCATTCGCGGGTAAGGCGCGGCCAGAGTTTATCCCGTTCCTCAGGCGTGGCCCGTTCGGCCAAGGCCAGGGCGATGCGCAGTCGGGCAAGCGGAGAGCGCAGTTCATGGGAGACGTCTCGCAGCAACTGGCGTTGGCTGCCGATCAGGCTTTGCAGGCGCGAACCCATGCGGTTGAAGTCGTTGGCCAGTACCCCGAATTCATCGCGCCGGTTGGCCAGTTTGATCAGGCTGTTCTGTTGGTACGTGGTTTGCCCCAGATCATGCACCGCTCCGCGCAAACGGCTGAGCGGGCGGGTGATGGAGAAGGTCACCAGCAGGCTGAACAGGGTCAGCACCACCAAGGCAATGCCCAATGCACTCAGCGGCCAGAGCAGGCTTTCGCGGTGCCAGGCGTCGAGTTCGGGGTGGGGGATCCGGTAGATGAACAGGTAGGTGTCGCCAGTTTTTTCGCTGGTGTATTCGTCGGTCAGGCGTCGCCATGGCAGGCGTCGGTCGTCGTTATTCTGCCGTGCTTCGAAGGCGGCGGCGCGGCGCGGAAAGGTGCCGCGCACCACCGGGTCACCGCTCTCGTTGAGCACCTGGACGTCGATGTGATATTGGCGTTTGCGCTGTTCCAGCAGGTCCTGGGCGTCCGCTTCGCCCTGGGCTTCGTAGGTTTGCGTCCACTGTTCGGCCAGGGTGTTGAGGCCCGGATGGCGGCTGAGAATCCATGCATCCTGGTTGAGCATGTGCCCGAGCAATATGGACAGCCCTGCAACCAGAGCGATGGCCAGCCAGAAGCTGGCCAGGATACGCCAGAACAGTGAACGCACGGAAAATCCTCAAAACCTGCAGGAGCGAGCCTGCTCGCGATAGCGTCTGCACATTCAACTGTGACTGAAAGAACGCTATCGCGAGCAGGATCGCTCCCACATTTAATTGGCGTGGTATCAGACCCAACGGCGTTCAGCCGTTGGGTCCAGGGTCAGCGCATTATTGCGCTTTTTGCGGCTGTTGCGCTTTCCAGGCCTTGAATTCTGCCCATTCGGCGCGACGCTCAGCCTGTTTTTTCTGGATCTCGTCGAATTTCTTCTGTTGATCCGGTTTCAGCAAGGCGCGTACATCCGCCTCGCCTTTTTTGTGGTTCGCGGCCATTTCATCTTTCATGGCTTTCTGGTCGGCCGGGGAGAGTTTCTCCAGGTATTTGTCGACCAGTTGCTTACGGTCGTGCATCTGCTCGCCCATAATCTTGCGGATCTGCTCGCGCTGTTCGCGGCTCAGGTCCAACTGGCTGTAAGGGCCTTTACCGTGCATGCCGTGCATCTGACCGCCATGGCGCGAACCGTCCATTGGGCCACCCATCGGGCCGGCGCCTTCAGGCATGGCCATGGCAACGGTCGGCAGGGCAGCGGCGAACATCAGAGCGATAAGAGTCTTGCGCATGGTGAATCTCCTTGTCTCATTCCCGGTACGTTCCGGATGTGTGCAGATTACGGAGATCAAGGTCAGCGGCGGTCAGCGGAGCGTAAAGCTTGGGTAAAGATGATTTTCGGCTGACCTGACAAAACCTACCGGCAGCTCCTGCAGGAGGATTCAGAGGCTGTAGTAGTAGCCGCGACTACGCAGGGCCACGATGCGCGGGCGGCCATCCGGATGCGGGCCAATTTTTTTGCGCAGGTTGCTGACGTGCATGTCGAGGCTGCGGTCGTACAGGGTCAGCTTGCGACCGAGGGCGATTTGCGCCAGTTCCTGTTTGTCCAGCGGCTCGCCGGGTTGCTTGAGCAGGGCTTCGAGCAAACGGCTTTCGGAAACGGTGAGGGTAAACTCTTGCTCATCAATGCTGACCACACCGCGCACCGGGCTGAAACACAGGTCGCCCAGCTCCAGCTGGCTGGACACCGCCGCCGGATGGCTGCGCCGCAACACGGCGCGCAGGCGGGCTGTCAATTCCCGTGGATCGCACGGCTTGGCCAAGTAGTCGTCGGCGCCCAGTTCCAGGCCGAGGATGCGGTCCAGGGGTTCGCCCCGGGCCGAGAGCATCAGCACCGGCAAATCCGGATGATCGCTGCGCAACTGCTTGAGCAGTTCCAGGCCGCTGCCGTCCGGCAGCATCACATCCAGCACCACGGCTGCCGGAGAGGTTTCGGCCAGTGCGCGACGAGCGCTCTGTCCATCGTGACAGGCACGTACCTGAAAGCCTTCCTGGCTCAGCCAACTGCTCAGGAGCTCACACAGCTCCTGGTCATCATCAATTAGTAACAGCTCGCTCATGACTCACTCAATTTAGCCATTGTCGACGTTTTCGACTTGCACCACTGGCGAAGATACCGCAGAGCAGGGCCAGTAGTGCAACCCCGGCGCCAATGACGAACCACTGTTGCTGGTCGGTCAGCAAGCGCGGGATCGAGCTGCCGGCCTGGGTTTCCTTGAGTTGCAGCTTCAAACGCTGGTTCTCCTGGCGCAACCGGGTCAGTTGGGCACTTTCGCGTTCGCCATCGGCACTCTGCAATTGTTTGTTCAGTTCTTCTCGTTGCCGCTCGCTTTCCTTCAAGCGTTGCTGCAATTCGTTGATCTGGCTGCCGGCGCTCAAGGACAAAGGCGTCGAACTGCCGCCCTCGGCACTGTCTTCGCCGTGGGCGGGGGCCATGATCGACAACGTGACCAATAACAGACACAACGGACCTTTGCGCATCGCGACTCCTGATTCCAATACGAGTATTGGGAAGTTGTCGGCCGGCAAACGAGAATAATGAGCGATTGAGAACGCGATGAACCGATAAGGTTCATCGCGTAGGGGGGCGTTACGGCAGGACTTGCTTGAATGGCTTGACCAGAACGTTGGCGTAGACGCCTGCGGCGATGTACGGATCGGCATCGGCCCAGGCCTGTGCGGCGCTCAGGGAATCGAATTCGGCGACGATCAGGCTGCCGGTGAAACCCGCTGCGCCCGGATCATTGCTGTCGACCGCCGGGTGCGGTCCGGCCAATACGATGCGACCTTCGCCTTTGAGCACTTGCAGGCGCTCAAGGTGTGCCGGGCGTGCGGCCAGGCGGGCTTCCAGGGAGTTGGCGACGTCTGTGGCAATGATTGCGTAAAGCATGTCAGTCCTCGGTTTTTGGCGATGTGGTATCGGCGTCGTGCAGGTGACGGGACAGGTAGATGCCCTGGCCGATCAGGAACAGCAAAGTCATGCCCAGGCTGCCGAAGACCTTGAAGTCGACCCAGTAGCTCTGGAAGGTGAACGCGACGAACAGGTTGGCGGCACCGCAAAACAGGAAAAACACGATCCAGGCGATGTTCAGGCGCGTCCAGACCGGCTCCGGCAGCGTCAGCGCGTGGCCCATGATGCGCTTGATCAGCAAGCGGTCACCGATGAAGTGGCTGCCGATGAAACCCAGGGCGAACAGCCAGTTGACCGCCGGGGCTTTCCATTTCAGGAAGGTCTCGCTGTGGAAGGCCAGGGTCAGGCTGCCGAAGACCAGGCAGGCGACGAGGGTCAGCCACTGGCTCTTCTCCAGCTTGCGCTGTTTGATGAACAGCGTGCCGTAGACCACCAGCGAACTGATGATCAGCATCGCGGTGGCGCTGTAAATACCGCCTACAGTTACCTCGTGGCCGGCAATGTCGACGACCCGTGGATCGATTTTGAAAACGATGAAAAACAGCAGGAGCGGGATGAAATCGATGAATTGTTTCACAGTGGCAGCCAGAAGCAGGATGTGGCGGCATAATAACAAACATATGGGCGCGCGATAGCGCCAGCTGATTTGAGGTTACAAAGCCCTGTGAATGTTGATTTGCATTGCCATAGCACGGCCTCCGATGGCGCCCTGGCGCCTGCCGTTCTGGTTGCGCGTGCGTTCGAGAAAGGCGTGCGAGTCCTGGCCTTGACCGATCACGATACCCTCGAAGGCATCGCTGAAGCCCGGGAAGCAGCGAATGCGTTGGGGATGCAACTGGTCAACGGCGTCGAGTTGTCCTGTACCTGGGGCGGCGCGACCATTCATGTGTTGGGCTACGGATTCGACGTCAATGCCGCACCGTTGGTCGAGGCGATTGCCAAATTGCACGATGGCCGCTGGCTTCGGTCGGAAGAAATAAGCCGCAAACTGGCATTGAAGGGCATGCCCGGTGCGCTGGAAGGCGCGCGCGAGATCCAGCAGGAACTGGGCGACAGCGGCAACGCACCGGCCCGACCGCATTTCGCTGACTGGATGGTCCGTGAAGGTATCGTCAAGGATCGCGCCGAAGCGTTTCGCAAATGGCTGGGCGCCGGTAAGCTCGGGGACGTCAAGCAGCACTGGCCGACCCTGGAAGACACCGTCGAAACCCTGCGCGCCGCCAAGGCCTGGGTCAGTCTGGCCCATCCCTGGCATTACGAATTTACTCGCAGCAAGCGTCGCCGCCTGATTGCCGACTATATTCAAGCGGGGGGGCACGCGATCGAAGTGGTCAATGGTTATCAGCCTGCCGATCAAGTGGGCAGCCTGGCCATTCTGGCCCGCGAGTTCGGTCTGCTGGTCAGCGCCGGCAGTGATTTCCATGGCCCAGGCGGGTGGTCGGAAATCGGTGAGTACCGCCCGCTACCGGAGGATCTGCCACCCCTGTGGTGTCGGTTCAAACATGACACAGTTATTGCCGCCGTCTGAACAGGTAGAGAACGTGAGTCAATTTTTCCAGATTCATCCGGAAAACCCGCAACCGCGCCTGATCAAACAGGCTGTCGAGATCATCCGTAGCGGCGGGGTGGTGATTTATCCCACGGACTCCTCCTACGCAATCGGTTGCCAGATCGGTGACAAGGTCGCCGTGGAACGGGTGCGCCGATTGCGCGGGCTGGACGACAAGCACAACTTCGCGCTGATTTGCAGCGACCTGTCGCAACTGGGCCTGTTCGCCAAGATCGACACCGGCACCTTCCGCATTCTCAAGGCCCATCTGCCGGGGCCGTATACCTTCATTCTCAACGCCACCCGCGAAGTTCCGCGGCTGTTGTTGCACCCGAAAAAACGCACCATCGGCCTTCGGGTGCCGAGCCATCCAATCGCCCTGGCATTGCTGGATCAACTCGGCGAGCCGCTGATGAGCGTGAGCCTGATCATGCCCGGTGAAACCGACCCGATGTTTGATCCCTATGAAATGCGTCAGTTGCTGGAGCATCAGGTCGACCTGATCATCGACGGCGGTTTCGGCGGGATCAAGGCGTCCACCGTGATCAGCCTCGCCGATGGCGAACCGGAAGTGATCCGCGTCGGTTGCGGCGATCCTGCGCCGTTCATGGCCGAGGCCTAGATGTCTGCAGTAGAACCCGTCGACAGTCAGGCCGGAGCCCAACAAGAGCTGCCCTTCGCCATGGTCTATGGCCAGGCGGTCATGGAAATGCCGCTGGACCTGTACATCCCGCCGGATGCACTGGAAGTCTTTCTCGAAGCTTTCGAAGGCCCGCTCGACTTGCTGCTGTACCTGATCCGCAAACAGAACATCAACATCCTCGACATCCCGGTGGCGGAAATCACCCGCCAGTACATGGGTTATGTCGAGTT
The DNA here is from genome assembly GCF_048565165.1 of Pseudomonas sp. NFX224. Lineage (NCBI taxonomy): Bacteria > Pseudomonadati > Pseudomonadota > Gammaproteobacteria > Pseudomonadales > Pseudomonadaceae > Pseudomonas > Pseudomonas sp. NFX224. Next base: position 4,604,894 of record NZ_CP183416.1, read on the forward strand.
GATGCAGTCTGTGCGCCTGGAACTCGCCGCCGAGTACCTGGTGATGGCCGCGATGCTCGCCGAGATCAAGTCGCGGATGCTGCTGCCCCGGGCCGAAACCGTCGAGGACGAGGAAGAAGACCCGCGCGCCGAACTGATCCGCCGCTTGCAGGAGTACGAACGCTTCAAGGCTGCGGCAGAAGGCATCGATGGCCTGAGCCGTGTCGGTCGCGACGTAATAGTGCCCAAGCTCGATGCTCCGGAGGCCCGAGCGCGCAAGTTGTTGCCGGACGTGCGTCTGTCGGAGTTGCTGCTGTCCATGGCCGAGGTGCTGCGCCGTGGCGACATGTTCGAAAGTCACCAGGTCAGCCGCGAGGCGCTGTCCACCCGCGAACGCATGAGCGATGTGCTCGAACGTCTCAAGGGCGGCGGTTTCGTGCCGTTTGTCGAGCTGTTCACCGCGGAAGAGGGGAAGTTGGGGGTCGTCGTGACCTTTATGGCGATCCTTGAACTGGTGAAGGAATCTTTGGTCGAGCTGGTGCAGAATGAGCCGTTCGCCGCGATCCATGTGCGAGCCCGAGCCGAATAACGAGTCGAATCATGAACCTGAGTGAACCCCGCGAGCTGGCGCCACTGCTCGAAGCCTTTCTGTTGGCCTCGGGAAAACCGCAATCCCTGGAGCGCCTGTTCGAACTCTTCGAAGAAGGCGAGCGCCCGGAGCCGGCGGTTTTCAAGAAAGCCCTGACCATTCTGGGCAAGTCCTGCGATGGTCGCGCGTACGAGTTGAAGGAAGTCGCTTCCGGCTATCGCCTGCAAATTCGCGAGAAATTTTCGCCGTGGGTCGGGCGTTTGTGGGAAGAGCGGCCGCAGCGTTACTCGCGGGCCATGCTCGAAACCATCGCTTTGATCGCCTACCGACAGCCGATCACCCGGGGCGAGATCGAGGATGTGCGGGGCGTGGCGGTCAACAGCCAGATCGTCAAGACGCTGATGGAGCGCGAGTGGATCCGCATCGTCGGCTACCGTGACGTGCCGGGTAAACCGGCGATGTTCGCCACCACCAAGGCGTTTCTCGATCACTTCAACCTGAAGAATCTCGACGACCTGCCGCCACTGGCGGAGTTGCGCGAGCTGGAACCCGATCCAGTCCTCGATTTCGACGACGCGCCGGTGCCGGCATCCCTGCAAGAGTTGGCAGATGCCAGCGCCGAGCCGGAAGAGCCGAAGGAAGAGACCAGTTTCCATACGCTGTTGCTGGAACTGGACAGCATGGAAGAGGGGATCAAGACCGATTTCGATGATCTGTTGCGTGACGGCGTGGCGCCTGAGTTTGATTCGGAGCAGCCCGACATCGAACCGGAACCTGAAATTGCCCAAATCGAGCCTGAGCCGGACATTGAACCGGAGCAAGAAGACGACATTCTCGGCGTGGCCGAGGCTCGTGAAAAACTCCTGGCCGCCGTTGCCGCGCTGGAGCAGCCGAAACCCCAGCCCGAGTTAAGCGACGAAGAAGCCGAAGCCCTGGCGCTCGCCGAAGCCATCGAAGCTGAACGCCGCGAATTCGAAGACTGACCCAATACCTGCTGGCAATGGAGATCCCCTGTGTGCGAGCTTGCTCGCGATGACGGCGGAACATTCAACATCCTTGTGGCAGACACACCGCTATCGCGAGCAGGCTCACTCCCAGGGTTTTGTGTGAGTCGCCGGTCGGCGGAAAAATTAATAACCTTGTCTCGATCAGCTAGTCTCTGATGCGCAAACGCCCTCATGCGCGTATGATTCGCGACCCTTCGGCGATCCCTTCGCCCAAGTACCCAGTTTTCAGAACACACCGGGAGGTGCCCAGATGAGTATCAAAGACCAGAAAGACGACCAGGAAATCGGCCCAGCAGGCGAAAAGCTACAGAAAGTCCTCGCCCGTATCGGCGTCGGCTCGCGCCGTGACGTGGAAGCCTGGATCAGCCACGGCCGCATCAAGGTCAACGGCAAAGACGCCACCCTTGGTCAGCGCGTCGACATGCACGACGCCATCACCATCGATGGCAAGGTGATCAAGCGCGAAGAGGCTGCCGAATCGGTCCGCCGCGTGATCATGTACAACAAGCCCGACGGCGAGATCTGCACCCGCGTCGACCCGGAAGGTCGCCCGACCGTATTCGACAAGATGCCGCGCCCTAAAGAAGGCCGCTGGATCAATATCGGTCGTCTCGACATCAACACCACCGGTCTGTTGATGTTCACCACTGACGGTGAGCTGGCCAACCGCCTGATGCACCCTTCCTACGAAATGGACCGTGAATACGCGGTGCGTGTGCGTGGCGAAGTCGATGACGAGATGATTGAGCGCCTGAAGGCTGGCGTTGTCCTCGAAGACGGCCCGGCCAAGTTCACCGATATCAAGCAGGCACCAGGTGGTGAAGGCTTCAACCACTGGTACCACTGCGTGGTGATGGAAGGTCGTAACCGCGAAGTTCGTCGCCTGTGGGAATCACAGGGTCTGGTGGTCAGCCGCCTGAAGCGCGTGCGTTTCGGTCCGGTGTTCCTCAACTCCGACCTGCCGATGGGCCGCTGGCGCGAAATGAGCCAGTACGAAGTCGACATCCTCAGTGCCGAAGTCGGCCTGACGCCGGTCGCGATGCCGCAGATGAACGCCAAGAGCAAAGACAAGCTCGACCGGATGCAACGCAAGTCGTCGCGTCCGATGGCCAAGACCGAGCGCGTGCGCACCTTGCGCCCGGCCACTGCCGCACCTGCCGCGCCACGGGAAAACCGCGAGCCGCAGATCGAAGGCGAGCGTCCGGGTCGCAAGCCAGTGGCCCGTCAGGACGGTGAGCGCGGTCCACGCACGCCACGTCCGGCCAATGGCCGTACCGAGCGCGGCGAAGGTCGTGGTACGCCGGTAGCGGATCGCCCAGTCGACACCAAGCGCCCGGCCAAACCTGCACCGAAGCGTCCGGGGATCAAACTGGTCGATGGCGACAAGCCGTCGGGCAAGCGCCGTGGCGCACCGGCCGGTTCGGGCCAGCGCCCGGGCTTCGGTCGCCGCAAGCCTGAGTAATCGGCAAGCGCTTCATAAAAAACGCCAACCTTCGGGTTGGCGTTTTTTTGGGTCCGGCTTTTATGTCTGTGTTGTTTTTGAGGGCGCCATCACGATCAAACGGTAGGAGCGAGCCTGCTCGCGATGGCGCCAGTCGCCGCACCGAATAGGTCCAGATGGAAATTAAGCATTACGGCTCGTAAAGAAAACCTTACGAAATCCCCGGCTTGCTCCCCTGAATTCGCCACTCCTTCAATCCTGTATAAAATTGCTTACGCACTAACGTCGTCCTCAATCCTCCAGGCCCTCTAGCCCGCTTGTTTCAGTGCCCCATGCAAGGTGTTATGCGCGCCATGCCTGTCGTGCAGGTGCATAACAAAAAGGAGGCGCAATGAACGCCGCAATCCGTTTCCAGCTTTTCGCGCGGGCCGGTTTTCCCACCGTCCCCGTCAACGACCCGCAAAGGTCTGACTCCCTTTTTGCAGCCGCCCGAAGCCATCGGGGCGGACACAGGCAATCCCGGCAACCGATACGCTGATCCAGCGGGTCTGGCAGCAGGGGGTTAGCGGTGTACAATGCGCCGCGTTTTACCTGTGACCTCCTGCGCACCTGCGCAAACCTCAAGGCTATCCGCCTTGTTCACTCCGCCGCGTCACGAGCGTGTCGGGTTCGATTTCGTCACAGATAAAAACAAACAGGTGACGCATGACCGTTGTAAATACGCTGAACTCCTGGTGCCTACGCTGGGGTTTGATCGGTGCTGCTTAATGTCTTTGCCAAGCAGCAACGTCTTCTGAACATCATCAAACCTTGCGTGAGACCTTTTTCATGAGTGGACAAAACTCGCATTCGGGCGAGCTGAAACGCGGCCTGAAAAATCGCCACATTCAACTGATTGCCCTCGGTGGCGCGATCGGTACCGGATTGTTCCTCGGCTCGGCCGGGGTGCTGAAATCCGCCGGACCGTCGATGATCCTCGGCTACGCCATCTGCGGCTTCATTGCCTTCATGATCATGCGCCAACTGGGCGAAATGATCGTCGAAGACCCCGTAGCCGGTTCCTTCAGCCATTTTGCGCACAAGTACTGGGGCGGCTTTGCCGGCTTCCTGTCGGGCTGGAACTGCTGGATTCTGTACATTCTGGTGGGCATGTCGGAGCTGACCGCGGTTGGCAAATACATCCACTACTGGGCACCGGACATCCCGACCTGGGTCTCCGCCGCTGCCTTCTTCGTGCTGATCAACGCCATTAACCTGGCCAACGTCAAAGTGTTCGGCGAGGCCGAGTTCTGGTTCGCGATCATCAAGGTCGTGGCGATCGTCGGCATGATCGCGCTGGGCAGCTACCTGCTGGTCAGCGGTAATGGCGGCCCGCAAGCGGCGGTCAGCAACCTGTGGTCCCACGGTGGCTTCTTTCCGAACGGTACGAGCGGTCTGGTGATGGCCATGGCGTTCATCATGTTTTCCTTCGGTGGCCTGGAAATGCTCGGCTTCACCGCTGCCGAAGCCGACAAACCGAAAACCGTGATCCCGAAAGCCATCAACCAGGTGATCTACCGGATCCTGATTTTCTACATCGGTGCCCTGGTGATCTTGCTGTCGCTGACACCGTGGGACAGCTTGCTGGCCACTCTGAACGCCTCCGGTGATTCCTACAGCGGCAGCCCGTTCGTGCAAGTGTTCTCGATGCTGGGCAGCAACACCGCGGCGCACATCCTCAACTTCGTGGTCCTGACCGCGGCGCTGTCGGTGTACAACAGCGGCACCTACTGCAACAGCCGCATGCTGCTGGGCATGGCCGAGCAGGGCGACGCGCCGAAGGCCTTGGCGAAGATCGACAAGCGCGGCGTACCGGTGCGTTCGATCCTGGCGTCGGCTGCGGTGACGTTGATTGCCGTACTGCTGAACTACCTGATCCCGCACAGCGCACTCGAGTTGCTGATGTCGCTGGTAGTGGCCACGCTGGTGATCAACTGGGCGATGATCAGCTACTCGCATTTCAAGTTCCGCCAGCACATGAACAAAACCAAACAGACGCCGCTGTTCAAGGCCCTGTGGTACCCGTACGGCAACTACATCTGCCTGGCGTTCGTGTTGTTCATTCTCGGCGTGATGCTGTTGATTCCGGGGATTCAGACTTCGGTGTACGCGATTCCGGTGTGGCTCGTGTTCATGTGGGTCTGCTACGGCATCAAGAACAAGCGCAGTGCCCAGCGCACGTTGCAGGCTGCGACGGAGTAACTCCGCGCGCAAACAACAAACCCGGCCACGTGCCGGGTTTGTTGTTCCAAGGCATACACATTTCCCTGAGGGAGCCAGCCTGCTGGCGATGAGGTCCTATCAGTGACATTTTGATTTCCTGTCACATCACAATCGCCAGCAGGCTGGCTCCCTCAGGGATTTGTGGCGTGCTGAAGATCTGATCGCGGTATTCTGCACGCTCTGAATACGGACGCTTTTTCCATGCTGGTGATTTCCAACAACGTGCATCTGCCGGATGCCGAGATCGAGTTGACGGCCATTCGCGCCCAGGGCGCCGGTGGGCAGAACGTCAACAAGGTCTCCAGTGCGGTGCACCTGCGCTTCGACATTCCAGCCTCGTCCTTGCCCGAATACTACAAGGAGCGGCTGCTGGCGCTGCGTGACAGCCGTATCACCAGCGATGGCGTGTTGATCATCAAGGCCCAGCAATACCGGACGCAGGAGCAGAATCGTGCTGATGCGCTGGAACGCTTGGTCGAGTTGATCCAGAGCGCCACCAAGGTCGAAAAGAAACGCCGCCCGACCAAGCCGACCCTCGGTTCGAAAACCCGTCGGCTGGAATCCAAATCCAAGCGCGGCAACATCAAGGCCGGGCGCGGCAAGGTCGATTTCTAACGCGTGTCCCGCGCTTCGCGTTGCTTCGGCGCCTGCCGGTACAAGTAAACGCTGAGCCCCAGGCCGCTGAGTGCGGCCAGTGCGGCGAACAGGAAGATCGAAGCAAAGCCGAATCCCGCCGCAATCGCACCGGCTAATGGCCCGGTGATGCCCAGCGACAAATCGATGAACAGCGAATAAGCACCGACCGCTGCGCCACGGCTGGAGGCCGGCACCAGGTTGACCGCTTCAACCCCCAGCGCCGGAAACACCAGCGAGAAACCGAAACCGCTCAGCGCTGCGCCCGCCAGCGCCCAATGAGCATCCGGTGCCAGCCACAGCAGCAACAGGCCCAGGGTCTCCACCGACAGGCAGGCAATTGCCACGCGAAAACCGCCGAGACGGTTGATCAGGTTGCCGAACAACAGCCGTGCGCCAATGAAACTGGCGCCGAACAGGCTCAGGCACAGCACCGCGTTATCCCAGTGCTGCGTGGCGTAATACAGGGTGATGAAGGTGGCGATGGTGCCGAAGCCGATGGAGCCCAAGGCCAGGCCGCAACCGTGGGGCAGCACTCGGCCGAGCACATGCATGAACGGCAAGCGTTCACCGGTCACGATCGGCGCCGCGGTTTTCGGCCAGGCCAGCAGCAGGCCGATTACAGCCAGCAACACGATGCTCACGCCCATGCTCCACAAGCCCATGTTGTTCACCAGCAGCACGCCCAGCGGTGCGCCGACCGCCAGTGCGCCGTAACTGGCGATGCCGTTCCACGAAATGACTTTGGCGGTGTTCGCCGCGCCGACGCGGCCGATGCCCCAACCAATCGAACCGGAACCCACCAGGCTTTCTGCGCTGCCGAGTACCAGGCGACCGATCAACAGGCTGATCAGGCTAAGCATCGGCAAGCTTTGCGTCCATGCCGAAATCAGCATGAATACGCCGCTCAAACCACACCCGGCGAGGCCATACATGACCGCCAGTTTGCTGCCTTTGTTATCGATGATTTTCCCGGCATACGGACGGCTGAGCAGGGTGGCCAGGTATTGCACACTGATCACCAGGCCTGCGATCACCGCGCCGAAACCCAGGTCGCTGTGGACGTAACCCGGCAATACGGCCAGGGGAATGCCGATGTTCAGGTAGCCGATGAAGGTAAAAAGGACGATGGAAACAACTTGCAGCGTGACCGCCAGGGGGCGCTGATTTTCAGGCATGGGGAAAGGTCCACGGTAAAGCAGGATAGATAGGCTGCTTATGATAGCGGTGATGGCTGTCGTGGGTTGTGTAAAAGTAAAACTATTTGCCGGGCGGGGTCATTCGGGTTTGGCAGGTGCCACCAGTTGCGTGGTCACCAGTGCGGCCAAGGCATTTTCTTCGGTGCCGAAACGGGCGAGCAATGCGGCCTGTTTTTCGGGGGAGAGGCGATTCCAGATCTCGATCATTTTCTCGGCGGTGCCAATCAGGACGCTGGCCTGTGCTTCGCTGAATTCATCGGTCATGGGTAAAGGCTCTTTCAGGCAGTGTGGAAAGCGCATGTTAGCGCTTTCCACACGGTCTGTACGGCGGGTGTTTCAGTCTTCGCTGTCAGCCTTGCGACTGTCAGATGCTTCTTTCGGCTCGGGCTGTTGGGCGCCGGCTTGTTGCGTGGTCGTCTGCTCAGGTACGTGCAGGCTTGGGAAGGGGAGATTAGGAATCTCGTGCATGGTTGCGCTCCTCGCTAAGTCTGTTGATAGATCTGGTAGATCCGCGCTTTTAAAAAGCCTGGGCAGGATACAGCACTGAAAATGACAAACAGACTTTTATATCCATTTGTTTCGACGGACGGGGTTGTATAGACAGATGAGTGTAGGAGCGAGCTTGCTCGCTCCTACAGGGGGATTTGCAGTGTTTGAGGGTTACTTGCAGACGCTGGCAATCGCCTCGGCCAACAAATCCAATCGTGTTGCATCAATCCCCGCCACGTTGGCCCGACCCGAATTGACCATATAAACACTGTGATGGTCGCGCAGGTTTTTCACTTGCTCAGGCGTCAACCCAGTGTAGGAAAACATCCCGCGCTGCACACCAATGTGCGCAAAGCGCTCGCGTAAACCGTGTGGTTCCAACGCTTCCACCAAACCACTGCGCAGTTGGGCGATACGCAGGCGCATTGTTTCCACTTCGTCGGCCCACAAGCGTTTCAGCTCCGGGTCGCCGAGGATGGTCGCCACCACGGCGGCGCCATGATCCGGCGGTGTTGACCACAGATTGCGGGCGATGTTGGCCAGTTGGCTGCGGATGTCGGTGAGCTTGTCGGTGGTTTTCGCGCAGACAATCAGCGCACCGGTGCGGTCGCGATACAGGCCGAAGTTCTTCGAGCAGGAGCTGGTGATCAGCACTTCCGGCAACTCGGCGGCGAACAGCCGGGTCGACCAGGCATCCTGTTCCAGGCCATCGCCGAAACCTTGATACGCGAAGTCGATCAGCGGCAGCAGTTCGCGTTTGCGTACGATATCCAGTACACGGCGCCAATCGTCATGGGACAGGTCGAAGCCGGTCGGGTTATGGCAGCAGGCGTGCAGCAACACCACGTCGCCCTTGGGCGCTTCGTTCAGCGCCGCGAGCATACCGTCAATGTCGAGCCGGTTGTCGCTGCCCACGTACGGGTAGTGACTGACCTTGACCTTGGTTGCCGCGAAAATGCTTTCGTGGATCGGCCAGGTCGGATTGCTCAGCCACACGCCACGGCCCGGCAGGCATTGGGCGATGAAGTCTGCGCTCAGGCGCAGCGCCCCGGTGCCGCCCGGTGTCTGGGTGGCGCCGGCGCGTTGTTCGGCGATCAGTTTCGAGTCGGCGCCCAGCACCAACTCATTGATCGCTTTGCCGAACGCCGGCTCGCCGTGACCACCGATATAGGTCTTGGTGGTTTGACGCTCCACCAGACGCGCTTCGGCAAGTTTCACCGACTGCGGAATCGGCGTCAGGCCCTGAGCGTCTTTGTAGACACCCACGCCAAGGTCGAATTTGCGCGGGTTCGGGTCCTGCGCGTAGGCCTCCATCAGGCCGAGAATCGGGTCGCCGGGTACACGGCCGATGGCGTCGAAATGCATTACTTACGACCCTCGGCGTCCTTGGCTACTTCGTCAGTGCGCGCGGCCATGATGAAGTCGTTGCGGTGCAGGCCTTTGATCGAGTGGCTCCACCAGGTCACGGTGACTTTGCCCCACTCGGTCAGCAGGCCCGGGTGGTGACCTTCGGCCTCGGAGATTTCACCGACGGCGTTGGTGAACGCCAGGGCATGCTTGAAATTCTTGAACAGGAAGACTTTCTCCAGCTGCATGATGCCGTCGCGAACTTCGATGTTCCAGTCCGGGATCTGCTTGATCAGGATCGGCAATTCTTCGTCGCTGACTTGTGGGGCATCGGCGCGGCAGGCTTCGCAATGGGCTTGGGTGAGTGCGGTCATGATGTGTTCCTGAAATCGAATGTTGGAAAATCGGCCGTCAGTAGCATCACGCTAATGCATCGCGTGGGTTTCTGACAGGCTCACTTGATTCTAAAAGCGGCGGATCACGCGGCTTTTGGCTTTGGCGGAAATTTCGGTGCGTGCAGACCCATCTGCATCGCTTGCTTGACCATGCCCATGATGTCTTCGTGGGCGAGGTCGAACAGGCGCTTGAGGTTCGGCAGCACGAAATACAGCGGCTGCAGAATGTCGATGCGGTATGGCGTGCGCATGCATTCCACCGGATCAAACGCCTGATGCTCAGGCTCGTCCGACAGGCAGTAAACGGTTTCTTTCGGCGAAGACAGAATGCCGCCGCCGTAGATGCGCTGGCCTTGCGGGGTGTCGACCAGGCCGAATTCGATGGTCATCCAGTACAGGCGCGCCAGGTACACGCGTTCTTCCTTGGAGGCCTGTAGGCCGAGTTTGCCGTAGGTGTGGGTAAATTCGGCAAACCAGGGGTTGGTCAGCAGCGGACAGTGGCCGAAGATCTCGTGGAAAATGTCCGGCTCTTGCAGGTAATCCAGCTCTTCGCGGGTACGAATGAAGGTAGCGACTGGAAACCGCTTGCTGGCGAGCAATTCAAAAAAGGTCTGGAAGGGGATCAGCGCCGGTACACGGGCGACCTGCCAACCGGTGGTTTCACCGAGGACCTTGTTGATCTCGCCCAGTTGCGGAATGCGGTCGTGGGGCAGACCGAGTTTTTCGATACCGCCCAGGTATTCCTGGCACGCACGCCCTTCGATCACTTTCAGTTGGCGAGTGATCAGCGTGTTCCACACCGCGTGTTCTTCAGCGGTGTAGTCGATAAAACCTTGCGCATCGGGCTCGCGAGCCACGTATTGCGTCTGCTTCATGCTGCTCTCCTGCTAGGGGATTCGTTCTTGTTATGTGCTGCTATGGACTCAGAAATAACCCATGAATTGCGCAATGGCAGCAGGTGATCCGTGCTCCGCGTAGGAAAATTCTTCAATAATCGTAAAATTTTCGTTACGTTTTAGCCGTTATCGCGCAGATGTTGAGATTGGCGGGTGGGAAAAGCGCTCCGCGTGTCACATAATCTTGACGACTATCTGAGCGCTCCAGCAGAAAATTTCCTGCGGTGGGCCTCTTTCACCACTGTTCGGGCCTTTACATGCGTATCAAAGTCCACTGCCAGAACCGCATCGGCATCCTGCGCGACATCCTCAATCTGTTGGTGGAGTACGGCATCAACGTCGCTCGCGGTGAGGTGGGCGGTGAGCATGGCAATGCGATCTATCTGCACTGTCCGAACCTGATCAACATTCAATTCCAGGCGCTGCGTCCGAAATTCGAGGCGATTGCCGGGGTTTTTGGCGTCAAGCGTGTAGGGCTGATGCCCAGCGAGCGTCGGCACATGGAGCTCAATGCGTTGCTCGGCGCCCTGGAGTTTCCGGTGCTGTCGATCGACATGGGCGGTTCCATCGTGGCGGCCAACCGTGCGGCGGCGCAGTTACTCGGTGTGCGGGTGGACGAGGTGCCGGGGATCCCGTTGTCGCGTTATGCCGAAGATTTCGATTTGCCGGAACTGGTGCGCGCCAACAAATCGCGGATCAACGGCTTGCGGGTCAAGGTCAAGGGCGATGTGTTCCTGGCGGACATCGCGCCGCTGCAATCGGAGCACGACGACAGCGAAGCGATGGCCGGTGCGGTACTGACGCTGCACCGCGCCGACCGGGTAGGTGAGCGCATCTATAACGTGCGCAAGCAGGAATTGCGCGGCTTCGACAGCATCTTCCAAAGCTCGAAGGTCATGGCGGCGGTGGTGCGTGAAGCCCGGCGCATGGCGCCACTCGATGCGCCGCTATTGATAGAAGGCGAAACCGGCACCGGCAAAGAGTTGCTCGCGCGCGCCTGTCACCTGGCCAGCCCACGAGGGCAATCGCCGCTGATGGCGCTCAACTGCGCCGGCCTGCCGGAGTCCATGGCCGAGACTGAGTTATTCGGCTACGGCCCGGGCGCCTTTGAAGGAGCGCGGGCCGAGGGCAAGCTCGGGCTGCTGGAGCTGACGGCGGGCGGTACGCTGTTTCTCGATGGCGTCGGGGAAATGAGCCCGCGCTTGCAGGTGAAGTTGCTGCGCTTTCTGCAGGACGGTTGCTTCCGTCGGGTAGGCAGCGATGAAGAGGTTTACCTCGATGTGCGGGTGATCTGCGCGACCCAGGTCGATCTTTCCGAGCTGTGCGCGCGCGGCGAGTTTCGTCAGGACCTTTATCACCGCTTGAACGTGCTGTCGCTGCACATCCCGCCGCTGCGCGAATGCCTCGACGGTTTGCCGCCGCTAGTGGAGCACTTCCTCGATCAGGCCAGTCGGCAGATCGGTTGCCCGCTGCCGAAACTGGCCCCGGCGGCCATGGACCGGCTCAGTCACTATCATTGGCCGGGCAACGTCCGGCAGTTGGAGAACGTGCTGTTCCAGGCGGTCTCCCTGTGCGATGGCGGGACCGTCAAGGCCGAACACATTCGCTTGCCGGACTATGGCGTGCGTCAGCCGCTTGGCGATTTTTCGCTGGAGGGAGGGCTGGACGAGATTGTCGGTCGGTTCGAAAAAGCCGTGCTGGAGCGCTTGTATTCCGAGCATCCGAGCAGTCGGCAACTGGGCAGGCGCCTCGGCGTTTCGCATACCACCATCGCCAACAAGTTGCGCGATTATGAGGTGGGCAAAGATTCAAATAACGCTTAGCTCTGCGTAGCAGCTGCCTCGTAGGCTCGGCAGCTGCTACAAGGCAGCGGTTGCTAGTTGCCGTAAGCGGCACAACACCGCCGGTTTTTCGTCTCCGATACAATCGCGCAAATCCCCTCTGAACCCTCAAACCCTTTGTTTACCGGCCCTCGCGCCGCGAAAAACAAGTTGGTCTGCAAATTGCTTATGCCTCGTCAGTACAGCAGTGGGCGGCAAACGTCCGGCAGGCAGAGGAAAGATTGTGGACAAGTACCTTTATGTGGCAATGACCGGCGCCAGCCAGAATGCACTGGCGCAAAAGGCTCATGCCAACAACCTCGCGAACATCTCCACCAACGGCTTCCAGAAAGACCTGGAGCAGGCGCGTTCGATGCCGGTGTTCGGCGACAGCTTTCCGGCGCGTGCGTTTGCCATGTCCGAACGACCGGCCACCGACTTCTCTCCGGGCTCTTTGGTAGAAACCGGCCGCGACCTCGATGTCGCCGTGCAGGGCAATGGCTGGCTGGCGGTGCAGAACCCCGATGGCGGCGAAAGCTATGTGCGCACCGGCAGTCTGGTGGTTGACGCCCTGGGCGTGTTGCGCGCCGGCAACGGCATGCCGGTGATCGGCAACGGCGGCCCGATCGCCGTGCCGCCCGAGCAGCAGATCGAAGTTGGTGAAGACGGCACCATCAGCATTCGTGCGATGGGCGAAGGTCCGCGCGTGATGGCGGAAGTCGATCGCATCAAGCTGGTCAATCCGGACTTCAAGAACATGACCAAGGGCCTGGACGGTTCGATCCACACCAAGGACGGCCAGCCGGCGCAAGCCGATGCCAACGTCAAACTGGTGTCCGGTTTCCTTGAGTCGAGCAACGTCAACGCCGTGGACGAGATGACCTCGGTGCTGGCCTTGTCCAAGCAGTTCGAGCTGCACATCAAGATGATGAACACCGCCAAAGAAGACGACCAGGCCATGGCTCGGGTCTTGCAGATCAGCTAATTATCAGAACGTCGCGCCGTAAAACAGGCGCACGAGGAGAATCGAATGCTTCCGGCTCTATGGGTTGCCAAAACCGGTCTGTCCGCCCAGGACACCAACCTGACCACCATTTCCAACAACCTGGCCAACGTGTCGACCACGGGTTTCAAACGTGACCGCGCCGAGTTCCAGGACTTGCTCTATCAGATCAAACGCCAGCCGGGCGCGCAGTCGACCCAGGACAGCGAACTGCCGTCGGGCCTGCAACTGGGTACCGGTGTGCGCATTGTCGGCACCCAGAAAAACTTCAACGCCGGCAGCCTGCAAACCACTGAGCAGCCGCTGGACATGGCCATCGACGGTCGCGGTTTCTTCCAGATCCTGCAACCGGACGGCACCACGTCCTACACCCGTGACGGTACTTTCCACCTGGACTCCAACGGCCAGATCGTCAACGCCAGCGGTTTCGCCCTGGAACCGGCGATTGTCATTCCGAACGACGCCCAGACCTTCACCGTCGGCAAGGACGGCACCGTGTCCATTACCGTGGCCGGCAACCCGGCTTCCCAGGTGATCGGCAACCTGCAGACTGCCGACTTCATCAACCCGGCCGGTCTGCAAGCGGTGGGTAACAACCTGTTCCTGGAAACCGCTGCCAGTGGTGCACCGCAAGTCGGTACGCCTGGCTTGGCCGGTTTCGGTACCACGCTGCAGAACACTCTGGAAACGTCCAACGTCAGCACCGTTGAAGAGATGGTCAATATGATCACCACTCAGCGCGCCTACGAGATGAACTCCAAGGTGATCTCCACCGCCGACCAGATGCTCTCGTTCGTAACGCAGAATCTGTAATCAAGTCTATGAGGCGGCCATGCGGTCGCCTGCAACACCGTGAGGTAAGGGTCATGAATCGCTTCGTCTCTGTTCTGGCATTGAGTGGGATCACCATGCTCGCCGGCTGTGTCGGTCCGACACCCAAGCCCAATGATCCTTATTACGCCCCGGTGTTGCCGCGCACGCCGCTGCCGGCTGCCGCGAATAACGGCTCGATCTACCAGGCCGGTTTCGAACAGAACCTCTACAGCGACCGCAAGGCGTTCCGGGTCGGTGACATCATCACCATCACCCTGAACGAGAAGACCCAGGCGAGCAAAAACGCCAACTCGCAAATCGGCAAGAACAGCAAGGCCAGCATCGGCCTGAGTTCGCTGTTCGGTTCCGTGCCTAATACCAACAACCCGTTTGGCAGTGGTGACCTGAGCCTGGATGCTGGTTATGAGGGCGATCGCTCGACCAAGGGTGACAGCAAGGCGGCGCAGGGCAACACCCTGACCGGTTCGATCACCGTTACCGTCGCCGATGTGTTGCCCAACGGTATCATTGCCGTACGCGGCGAGAAGTGGATGACGCTCAACACTGGCGATGAGTTGGTGCGCATTGCCGGTCTGGTTCGCGCCGACGATATCTCCACCGACAACACCGTGTCGTCGACCCGTGTCGCCGATGCACGCATCACTTACTCGGGCACCGGTTCGTTTGCCGATGCGAGTCAGCCAGGCTGGTTCGACCGTTTCTTCCTCAGCCCGCTGTTCCCTTTCTAGGTGGCTACGTTGAAATTCAGAAGTCTCATCGTTGTCGCTCTGATGTTGTCGGCAGCCTTCAGCGTTCAAGCCGAACGCCTGAAGGATATCGCCAGCATTTCCGGCGTGCGTTCCAACCAATTGATCGGTTACGGCCTGGTGGTCGGGCTTAACGGCACCGGCGACCAGACGACGCAAACCCCGTTCACCCTGCAGACCTTCAATAACATGCTCTCGCAGTTCGGCATCAAGGTGCCGCCGGGTTCGGGTAACGTGCAGTTGAAAAACGTCGCGGCGGTGTCGATCAGTGCCGATCTGCCAGCGTTCGCCAAACCGGGTCAGCAGGTCGACATCACGGTTTCGTCCATCGGTAACTCCAAGAGCCTGCGCGGCGGTACGTTGCTGCTGACACCGCTCAAGGGTATCGACGGCAACGTCTACGCCGTCGCCCAGGGTAACCTGGTGGTCGGCGGTTTCGACGCCGAAGGTCGCGACGGTTCGAAGATCACCGTCAACGTTCCGTCGGCCGGTCGCATCCCTGGCGGTGCGTCGGTTGAGCGTGCGGTGCCGAGCGGATTCAACCAGGGCAACAGCCTGACGCTGAACCTCAATCGCTCCGACTTCACCACGGCCAAGCGCATCGTCGACAAGATCAACGACATGCTCGGCCCTGGCGTGGCGCAGGCCATCGACGGCGGTTCGATTCGCGTGAGCGCGCCACTTGATCCGAGCCAGCGTGTCGACTACCTGTCGATCCTCGAAAACCTCGAAATCGATCCGGGTCAGGCGGTGGCGAAAGTCATCATCAACTCGCGCACCGGCACCATCGTGATCGGCCAGAACGTCAAGGTTTCCCCGGCCGCCGTCACCCACGGCAGCCTGACCGTGACCATCACCGAAGACCCGATTGTCAGCCAGCCCGGCCCTCTGTCCAATGGTCAGACGGCGGTCGTGCCGCGCTCGCGGGTCAACGCCCAGCAGGAAGCCAAGCCGATGTTCAAATTCGGCCCGGGCACCACCCTCGACGAAATCGTCCGTGCGGTGAACCAGGTCGGCGCGGCGCCGGGCGACTTGATGGCCATCCTCGAAGCACTGAAACAGGCCGGCGCCTTGCAAGCCGACCTGATCGTGATCTAAGGACGGCGATCATATGGACATGTTCAAGAGTGGTCGGGTCAGCAGCAGCGATTCAGGTGCATTCTCCGACCTGAACCGGCTGAACCAACTCAAGGTTGGCGACAAGAACAGCGACGCGAACATGCGCAAGGTGGCGCAGGAGTTCGAATCGTTGTTCCTCGGCGAGATGCTCAAGTCCATGCGCTCGGCCACCGAAGCGCTGGGCAAGGACAATCCGCTCAACACCGCTGAAGCCAAGCAATACCAGGAAATGTACGACCAGCAGTTGGCCGTTTCCATGTCCCGCGAGGGCGGTGGTATCGGCCTGGCCGACGTGCTGATGCGGCAGATGTCGAAGAACAAACCGCTGGCTCCGGGTGAGGCGGCAACCTTGTCCGCCGCCAAGCAGGAGGCCGCGAAAGCCGCTGCACAAACGCCAGTCGCGGCGGGTACGGTGGCAATCAACGGGCCGCTGTCGCGGGTCAACGGCGAGCGTCCGTTGTGGGCCTCGCGTTCGGTCAAGGCACCGACCGGCGAGGGCGAGCATCGCAATGACATGGCGCTGATCAATCAGCGGCGCCTGGCATTGCCGCCGAAGCTGGCCGATCGTTTGCTGGCAGGTCTGGTGCCTTCCGCCACGACGACCGCTGCGGCAGTCAACAAGACACAACTGCCGGAGCGCGTCGCAGCCGCAGGCGCCGGGCCTTTGTATAACAGCGACTGGCTGGCGAATGCGCAAGCGGCCTCGAGCGGCTCCCTGCAGATTCATGGTCGCGCCATTGCGCAAATTCCTTTGGCGCCGGCGAAGAAAGCCTTCAGTTCCGCCGACGAATTCGTCAACACCATGCTGCCGATGGCCAAGGAAGCAGCCGATCGCATTGGCGTCGATCCGCGTTACCTGGTGGCCCAGGCCGCACTGGAAACCGGATGGGGCAAGTCGGTCATGCGCGCGCAGGATGGCAGCAGCAGCCACAACCTGTTCGGCATCAAGGCCAGCAGTAACTGGCAAGGCAATTCGGCGCGGGCGATCACCAGCGAATTCAGGAATGGCGAGATGGTCAAGGAGACGGCCGAGTTCCGTTCCTACGATTCTTACAAGGACAGTTTCCATGACCTTGTGACTTTGCTGCAGTCCAATAATCGCTATCAAGATGTGCTGAAGTCGGCCGATAACCCAGAACAGTTTGTACGCGAGTTGCAGAAGGCCGGTTATGCAACCGACCCGGACTACGCAAGCAAGATTTCGCAGATAGCCAAGCAGATGACGAGTTACCAGAACTACGCTGCGGCGGGCGTTTCCACCACGCCTTTATAAGGCACCAGGAATAAGGTCTGAACCATGAGTTTGCTCAATATCGGGATGTCGGGGCTGAGCGCAAGCCATAACGCCCTGGCGACCACCGGCAACAACATTGCCAACGCTGATACCGCCGGGTACTCGCGTCAGCAAACCGTGCAGAGCACCAAGGGCTCTATTCAATACGGTAACGTCTACATCGGGACCGGCACGACGCTGGCCGATGTGCGCCGGGTCTATAACAGCTATCTCGATGCACAGTTGCAGACCACGACATCGCTCAACAGTGATGCGGCCGCCTATCAAGGGCAGATCACGCCACTCGATACCCTGATGTCGGATAGCGGCACCGGCCTCAACGGCGCACTGACCAATTTTTTCGCGTCAGTCCAGAACGTAAACGCCAAGCCGGGCGATGACGCATCTCGTCAATTGCTGCTCAGCAACACCCAGGCCTTGAGCGCTCGTTTCAACTCGATGGCCAGTCAGTTGAACGCACAGAACAACACCATCAACGGCAACTTGAGCAACATGGCCGACCAGGTCAACAAGTTGGCGGCGACCGTGGCGCAGCTAAACCAGAAGATCACCGAGATCTCGAGTTCCGGTGGCCAGCCGAACGACCTGCTCGACGCCCGTAACGAAACCATCCGCCAACTGTCGACCCTCACCGGCGCACAGACCGTCGAGCGCGATGGCAACATTGATATCTACCTGGGCAGTGGCCAGCCGCTGGTCATGGGCAACACCGTCAACAAGCTGGAAACCGTGCCGAGCCAGGACGATCCAGGTCGTTTGGCACTGCAACTCAATCGCGGCTCGAGCACCATCGACATCACGTCGATCATGACCGGCGGCGAGATCGGTGGCCTGTTGCGTTACCGAAGCACCGTGCTGGATCCGGCCATGAATGAGCTGGGCCGCGTAGCGCTGGTGGTTGCTGACCAGATGAACACCCTCCAGGCCCAGGGCATCGACAAGAACGGTGACTTCGGCTCGAACCTGTTCAACAGCATCAACAGTGCGGCACAAATATCGCAGCGCAGCATTGCCTCCGGCGGCAACACAGGCAATGGCAACTTCGATGTGAGCATCGAGGACACCGGCCAGCTGACCATCAACGATTACAAGGTGACCTTCACCTCGGCGACGGACTACTCCGTTACGCGCCTGCCGGATAATTCAACGGTGGGCTCGTACAGCACAACGACCACGCCGGCACCGGTGATCGAAGGGTTCTCGCTTAAACTCAACGGTGGTGCGGCCGTCGGCGATACGTTCAAGATCACCCCGACCCGCAACGCGGCCACCAACATCAAGACCGAGATGACTGACTCCAAGCGTCTGGCACTCGCGGCGCCATTGGGCGCGGCTATTGCAGCGGGCAGCAGCGGCACTTTGTCGATTCCGGCCAGTGGCCAGCCGACCCTGAAGACCTCTCTGGATATCTATGACACCGCTGCCACTCAGGCGATCCAGAACGGCCTGAAGAACTCGACACCGGTCAAGGTCGTGTTCGGCGCGGTTTCGACCGACGGCACCAGCCAGGCTTACCAGTTCCTTGACGCCCAGGGTAGTTTGATCAGCAGCGGCACGATCAAGCCAGGCGAGAACAACACCCTGAGCCTGTCTATTCCCTTGACCGATGCCAGCGGTGCGCCGATCAATGACCCGGGCCCGCCTGTCGTACAGCGTACGGCTCAGTTCGACATGACCGTTGCCGGTTCGCCCTCCGATGGCGCGGCGATCAACGTGACGCTCAGCCAGCCCGGTACCCTGGACAACCGCAACGGTACGACGCTGGCCGGCCTGCAAACCGCCCAGGTGGTAGACACCGGTTCGGCCAGCAAGGGTATTTCCCTGACTGATGCCTACGGCAAACTGGTTGAAGGCGTTGGCGCCAAGGCTGCCCAAGGCAAGCTCGACAGCGCCGCGACCGACGCCATTCTGGCGAACGCCAAGGGCGCCCGTGATTCGCTGTCAGGCGTTGACCTCGACGAGGAAACCGGCAACCTGGTCAAGTATCAGCAGTACTACACCGCCTCTTCGCAGATCATCAAGGCTGCGCAGGAAATCTTCAGCACACTGATCAACAGTCTTTAAGGAGTCGTAGCCCATGCGCATTTCTACCGCCCAGTTTTACGAGTCCACGGCAGCGAACTATCAAAAAAACTTCGCGAATATCGTTAAGTCCAGCGAAGAGGCCAGCAGCCTGGTCCGCGTCAACACCGCTGCCGATGATCCGGTCGGCGCTTCGCGTTTGCTGCAACTGGGTCAGCAGGCTTCGATGCTCGATCAGTACCAGACCAATGCCAACACCATCAAGGCGACCCTGGGTGCGACTGAAGCGGTGATGACCAGCATCAACAACGTACTGCAACGCGCCAAGGAATTGGCCGTCGGTGCCGGCAACGCCGGTTACACCGATGAGGATCGCCAGGCTAACGCCGCGGAACTGGGGCAGATCGAAGAGCAACTGCTCAGCCTGATGAACAGCAAGGACGAGAATGGTAAATACATCTTCGCCGGTTCCAAGGGCGACACTGTGCCATTCACACGCAACAACGACGGTACTTACAGCTACAACGGCGACCAGGTGACCCTTGATCTGGCCGTTGGCGATACGATGTCGATGGCCACCAACAGCACCGGCTGGGAAGCGTTCGAGCAGGCTGTCAATACCAGTCGCAGCCAAGTCACGATGAATGCGCCGGCGGTGGATGATGGTCGTGTGACCCTGTCCAATGGCCAAGTGTCGTCGAACGTCAGTTACAACAGCAAATTTCGCAGCGGCGAGCCCTACACCGTGGACTTCGTCAGCGGCACGCAGTTGAGGATCACCGATTCGGCCGGCAATGATGTGACCGCCGAAGCCAGCCAGGGTGGTGCGTTCGATCCGACCAGCAAAAGTGGGCAAAGCGTGAGTTTCCGAGGCGTCGACCTGACCCTGAATATCAACCTGGGCACCGGTGACGTACCTGGCACCGTGCTGCCGGGACACTCCTTTACTCTGGCCGGCAAGCCCGACACGTTCACCGCTACCCGCAGCCCGGGCAATCCGACGGCCGCACAGGTGACTGGCAGCAGCATCACCAACCCGGCTGACTACCACGCCAGTTTCCCGTCGGGGGCAGCGGTGATCAAATTCACCACCGCTACCGATTTCGAGTTGTATGCCGCGCCGCTGACGTCCACCAGTAAACCAGTGTCCACCGGCACCATGGCCGGTAACGTTGCCACGGCATCTGGCGTGAGTTTCACTCTCACCGCTGCACCAGGGCCAGGCGCCGGTGATCAGTTTAGCGTTGCGGTCAACACTCACGAAACCCAGAACATTCTGGATACCGTGAGCCAGTTGAAATCGGCGCTGAACACGCCCACAAATGGCGATCCGATTGCCGTCCAGAAGCTGCAAGCCTCTCTGGCCTCGGGCATCGCCAACCTGGCAAGTGGCACCGATCAACTGTCCAGCGCCCTGAGCTCGGTCGGTGGTCGTGGGCAGGCCCTGGATACGCAAATCGATACCAATCAGAGCATGGTGTTGGCCAACACCCAGACACAATCGGCGATTCGCGACTCCGATCCGGCCGAAGTGATGACCCGCCTGACCTTGCAACAAACCATGTTGCAGGCCTCGCAACTGGCCTTCAGCAAGATTGCTCAGTTGGGCTTGTTCAACAAGGTCTGAGTTTGCGCCCGTCGAGCAGCCAGCCGTCTTTTTCCAAGCGGTTCCGGGGTCTCTGCCTGAAAGGGTAGGGGCCCGCCGCTCGAGAGTTTCCCGCCGTGAATCAACACCCCCTCGTCAGCATTGTCATCCCTGCGTTCAATCCGCGTTTTTTCAGCCAGGCGCTGGAAAGTGCCCTCGCGCAAACCTATCGGTCGGTAGAAATCGTCGTCTGCGACGATTCATCCAATGACGTAATCCGTGGCATCGTCGATTCCTTTGTCGAGCCGGCTCACCCGATTCGCTACTTGCGCAATCCGCAACGCCTGGGTTTGCAAAAGAATGTGCTGCGTTGCGTTGAAGAAGCCCGGGGCGAATTCATCAAAGTGCTATGCGATGACGACCGTTTGTTTGCGCCAAGCGTGGCCCTGCAGGCGAAGGTGCTGATCGAGCATGCCGACGTCAACCTGGTGTTAGCGCTGCGCATGTTCAGTGATGCGGGTAGTTTCATCTTGCCGTCGCGGGTCGACAACTGTCGGTTTGCGCCCGCGGATGCGCTGTTGAAGGGCGACGACATGCTCGCCATTTTCGAGGGCACACCGAAGAACTTCCTAGGTAACTTCAGTGCCTCTCTGATGCGTCGGGCCGATGTCCTGGAGTTGTTGCCGACCTTGATTCAGGAGGGTGCAGGATTTGTCGCGATGCTCGATTTCGCCTTGTTCGTGTGCCTGATGCGGCGCGGTAACCTGGTATCGCTTGGTTCTGTATTGAGCAGCGAGCGCCTGTACCCGGAGCGTTTGAGCAAGACCCCGGAGATGCTCAAGGCGGCTGTTGCGGAATGGGGCTGGTTAAACCAGATGCTGGCCGCACGCAGCGGCGAAGCAGCACCTGCTTCGGGATGGGTGCGCTACATCGAGTTGGCGAAAATCACCGATCAGCCTCACGCATGGGAAGAGTTGTGCGTCGTGCGAATCCTTGGCAATCGCTACACCGTGGTCAATGGCCGGGTGGGCGGGGAGAGCGACAGTTATGCCGACTTCTACCGCGAGTGGTTGGCTATACGCAGGTTCTCGGATGTGGAACAGCGTGTGATGCCGCAACGCATCGATAGCTGGCCGTTCAAGCCGCAGATCGTGCCGATTGTGATCGACAGCGATGCCGATGGCAGCGCGCTGAAGGTGACCTTGCAAAGTCTTCAGGGACAGCTGTATCCGCCCCAGGCCGTTGTCGTGCTATCCGACGCGCACTGCGCCGCCGACGAGTGTGTGCTGCAGTTGCCGTATCAGACCGACTGGGTGCAACAGCTCAATGCCGTGATCCCGCAGCTGGAAGGTGCTCACTGGTTCTACCTGCTGCACGCTGGTGACTGCGTGCGCGAATCCGCATTGTTGATCCTGGCCGAACGTATTGCCGGTTCCCCGGGCATTCTTTGTGCCTATAGTGACGAGGGCACGCTGATCGAAGGGGAATCCATTGATCCGGTGTTCAAGCCGGATTTCAACCTGGACTTGATGCGCGCCTATCCCTATGTCGGGCGCACCCTGGCTTTTGCACGTGAGCGCTTTTTGACATTGGGTGGCTTCGATCCGGACATGGGCGAGTTGGCCCCCCATGATCTTCTGTGGCGCCTGGTGGAAGATGCCGGGCCACAGACCATTGAGCACATCGCGGAAATACAGGTTGAAGCAAATCTGAGCTACGCCCGGTGGCTATCGTTGTCGACCGTGGTCAACGGCAATTCGCGAGTGGTCAGTGCACATCTGGACCGCATTGGCGTGGCGCACGAGATCCGGCAGGACAGCTTGCCGTTGATCAATCGCATCGACTACTTGCATGGCGAGCGACCGCTGGTGTCGATCATTGTACGCACCGGTGATTCGTTGTACGCCTTGCAGCGTTGTGTCGAAGGTTTGATCGAACGCACCGCGTACACTCAATATGAAATTCTGATCGTCGACAGTGGCACCCAAGACCCGGCGATGCTCGACTGGTTGGCGGCCATGGCGCAAATCGGCGCCTCCATGCTGCGGGTGCTGCGCTATGCCGGTGACGACAATGAAGCAGCGATTCGCAATTTCGCTTCGGAACAGGCCCGTGGCGAGTATCTGTTGCTGCTCGACGCGCAGGCAGTGATTTGTGACGCGGACTGGCTCGACGAATTGCTCAACCATGCCCAGCGTCCTGAGGTGGCTGTGGTCGGTGCGCGTATCCTCAGTCCTGAGGGCACCATTGTCAGCGCCGGGTTGATCCTGGGACTTGCCGGGCCGGTCGGTTCGCCGTTTCGCGGTGAAGCGGCCGGGGCTCGCGGGTACATGCAGCGTATGCACGTCACCCAGAACTGGAGTGCGCTGAGCAGTCATTGCCTGATGGTCCGCAAGCAGGTGCTTGAGGAACTGGAGTGGTTTGATGAGAAGCGCTTCAGCCTCGGCCTAAGCGAAGTCGATTTGTGTTTGCGAGCAAGCAAGGACGGCTACCTGGTGGTCTGGACGCCTTACGCCAGTGTGGTGCTGGCGCCTGAGGTCGGCCCACTGGCTGCGCCTTCAAACCCGGCCTTGCTCGAACAAGAGCAGGAAACCTTTTATCGCCAATGGTTGCCGAAAATTGCCAGGGACCCTGCCTACAGCCCGTCGTTGAGCCTTGGCAATTCCAGCTTCAGTCTGGAGCCCGCGTTGCGCAATAACTGGAATCCGTTCTGCAGCCGGACTTTGCCGCTGATACTTGGAATGCCGGTCAATAGTACGGCTGTGGGGCACTATCGTGTCACCGCGCCGTTGGCAGAGCTCGAGGCCGCCGGGCGAGTGATTGCACATGTTGCCTACGAGTCGCCCTCGACGGTGGATATCGAGCGATTGTCCCCGGACACCCTCATTCTGCAATGCCGCTACAGCGAAGGCGCCGTCAGTGACATTCTGCGAATGAAGAAGTATTCAGGAGCCCTGCGGATTTTCGAACTCGATGATTATGTGGTCAGTGCTCCGAAGAAAAACACCCATGCCCGTAACAAGCCGGTCAATACCGAGCAGATGCTGCGTGAGGGGATCGCGTTGTGTGATCGCGTGGTGGTGACGACCCAACCGTTGGCCGATGCATTGTCGAGCATGCACAGCGAGATTCGCGTAGTGCCGAACATGCTCTCACCAGAACCTTGGGCGACATTGACCAGCCAGCGGCGCACCGCGCGTAAGCCACGTGTAGGTTGGGGCGGCGGCACCAGTCACACCGGCGACCTGGAAGTCATCGCCGAGGTGGTGCGCGAGTTGGCGGACGAGGTTGAATGGGTATTCTTTGGCATGTGCCCGGATAAATTGCGCCCGTATATTCACGAGTTTCATTCCACCACCAGCTTTCAAAGCTACCCGTTCAAACTGGCGAGCCTGAACCTCGACCTGGCGCTGGCGCCGCTGGAATTCCACATTTTCAACGACTGCAAGAGCAACCTGCGCTTACTGGAATACGGCGCCTGCGGTTACCCGGTGATCTGCACCGACACCGAGGCCTACCGCGGCCACTTGCCGTGCACCAGGGTCTACAGCAACAGTACCGAAGAGTGGCTACAGGCGATCCGCATGCACCTGGCCGATCCGGACGCCAGTTATCGCATGGGCGATGAATTGCGCGAGGCGGTGCACCGCGATTTCATGTTGCGTGGCGACAACCTGAACCACTGGCTGTGGGGCTGGTTGCCGGACTGATTCCCGGTGCGTCGCCAACCTTGAAAAACGCCCGTGCGTGACTCGCATCCGGGCGTTTTTTTTGTTCTGTGCAATTGGCTCACTTCCTGCAAGTCACCCGGTATATCGCCATAAAACCTTCACCTCCAGGGGGCTGAACGGCCCAATGGCTGCGGGTAAATGATGTGCATCTGACGGTTCGCCGACCCTTGCGGAGGGCGCCGCACCAAGCAAAGAGCAAGAGCAAGAGCAAGAGGACAGCGATGAAGGCAGTAATTCTGGCGGGTGGTCTCGGTACGCGGATCAGCGAAGAGTCGCACCTCAAGCCCAAGCCGATGATCGAGATCGGTGGCAAGCCAATTCTTTGGCACATCATGAAGCAGTACTCTGTCCACGGGATTCATGACTTCGTGATCTGCCTTGGCTACAAGGGCTACGCGATCAAGGATTTTTTCGCCAACTACTTCCTGCATACCTCAGACGTTACTTTCGACATGCGTAACAACCGCATGGACGTCCACCAGAACTACAGCGAGCCGTGGAGCGTTACCCTCATCGATACCGGTGAGGAAACCATGACCGGTGGCCGACTGCTGCGGGCAGGTCGCTACCTGAAGGATGAGCAGGCATTCTGTTTCACCTACGGTGATGGCGTCTCCGATCTCAATATTCGTCAGTTGGTGGATTTCCACAGCGCTCACGGCAAGCTGGCGACTGTGACGGCGGTGCAGCCTCCCGGTCGCTACGGCGCGTTGGAGCGGGTCGGCGATCAAGTGCTCGGTTTTACCGAGAAGCCTCGAGGTGACGGCGGCTGGATCAATGGCGGGTTCTTTGTACTGTCGCCCAAAGTGCTGTCGTACATCGCCGGTGATGAAACCACTTGGGAGGCGGAGCCATTGGCTCAGCTTGCTGCCCAGGAACAATTGCAGGCGTTCGAACACGACGGCTTCTGGCAACCGATGGACACCCTGCGCGACAAAAATCACCTCGAAGCGCTGTGGCAGAGCGGGGAGGCCCCATGGAAGCAATGGGTCTGAGCCCGCAATTCTGGCGCGGCAAGCGAGTCTTGCTGACCGGCCATACCGGTTTCAAAGGCAGCTGGCTGACGTTGTGGCTGCAAAGTCTCGGTGCCGAGGTCAGTGGCTTTTCGCTTGATCCGTCAACTGAGCCGAGCCTGTTCGAACTGGCGCGGGTGGCTGAAGGCATCAACGATCAACGCGGCGATCTGCGCGATCTGGGCGCCTTGCTGGAACTGATCGCCGACGTGCAACCGGAAATCGTCCTGCACCTGGCGGCACAACCGTTGGTGCGCGAAGGTTATCGCGACCCGCTGGGAACTTACTCCAGTAACGTCATGGGCACTCTCAATCTGCTCGAAGCGATACGCCAGATCGGCGGCGTGCGCGCCTGTGTGCTGGTGACGACTGACAAGGTCTACGCCAACCAGGAGTGGCAGTGGCCTTACCGCGAAAACGAAGCGCTCGGTGGACACGATCCGTACAGCAGCAGCAAGGCCTGTTGCGAATTACTGGCGCAATCCTACGCCGCATCGTTCTTCCCGGCCGAGCGTTATGACAAACACGGTCTGGCTTTGGCTACGGCACGCGCCGGCAATGTACTGGGCGGTGGCGACTTCGCTCCAGAGCGTTTGGTTCCCGATGTGCTCAAGGCCTGGTCGGCGGATGAACCGGTGACCCTGCGTTACCCGCAAGCCGTGCGCCCATGGCAGCACGCCCTGGAGCCATTGGCCGGTTACCTTCAACTGGCCGCCGGCCTTTACGAGCAGGGCCCCGAGTTCGCTGGCGCGTGGAACTTCGGCCCCGGCGAATCCGATATGTGCAGCGTCGGCGAAGTGGTCGAACGGCTCGCCAAGCGCTGGCCGCAAGCGCCTGGCCTGCGCATCGAGCCGAGCGATTTGCATGAAGCCGGCCTGCTGCGTCTGGACAGCAGCCGCGCCCGTCAGCGACTGGCCTGGCAACCGCGCTGGTCGTTGCAGCAATGTCTGGCGCAGACCCTCGATTGGCACTTGGCCTGGAAAAAAGGCGACGACATGCGTGAATTCACGTTGGGTCAGTTGAATCTGTACCGAGGCGTGCTGTGAGCGAGTTTCTGTTGAAAACGTTGCCACTGGCTGGGCTGTTCAGCGTGCAGCACAAACGCTTCGAGGATCAGCGGGGGCACTTCGCTCGACTGTTTTGCGAAGGCAGTCTGAGCGCCTTTGGCCAGCCGTTCCATATTCGTCAGATCAACCATTCCTGTACCCGTGAACGGGGCAGTGTCAGAGGCCTGCACTATCAGAACGCAAGTGTACCGGAAGCCAAGTTGATCACTTGCCTGCGTGGCGAGGTCTGGGATGTGGCGGTGGACTTGCGGCCCGACTCCGAGACTTTCCTGCACTGGCACGCCGAACACCTGCGGGCCGGCGATGGTCGCGGTCTGCTGATTTCGGCCGGATTCGCCCACGGTTTTCAGACGCTGACCGACGATGCCGAGTTGCTCTACCTGCACAGCGCCGACTACACGCCGGAACACGAGGGCGGGTTGTCGGTGAACGATCCACGGCTGGCGATTGCCTGGCCGTTGCCTGTCAATAATCTGTCGGCCAGGGATTCCAGCCATCCCTTGCTCGATGAACACTTCGCTGGAGTACGTCTATGAACTGCCGTGGTTGCGGTACTCCTCTGACCTTGCCGCTGATCGACCTGGGCACCTCACCGCCGTCCAACGCTTATGTGCGCGCCGATCAGCTTGAACAAGCCGAGCAATGGGTGCCGCTGAAGGTTGCGGTGTGTCAGCAATGCTGGCTGGTGCAGACCGAGGATTACACCAGCGCCGACAGCCTGTTCGACGCCGAGTACGCCTATTTCAGTTCGTTCTCCAGCACTTGGCTGGCCCATGCCGAGCGCTATGTGGCAGAGATGGTCGAGCGCTTCGGCCTGACGGCTGACAGCCGCGTGGTGGAAATCGCCGCCAACGACGGATACCTGTTGCAGTACGTGGCCGGGCGTGGCATTCCTTGCCTGGGTGTCGAACCCACGCGCAGCACCGCACAAGCGGCGCGGGAAAAAGGCCTGGAGATTCGCGAACTGTTCTTCGGCTGTGAGACGGCAACGCAGCTGAGCGGCGAAGGTTGGGCGGCAGACCTGATGGCCGCCAACAATGTGCTGGCCCACGTCCCTGACATCAATGATTTCCTCGGTGGTTTCGCGACCCTGCTCAAACCCTCCGGTGTGGCAACGTTCGAGTTTCCGCAGTTGCTGACGCTGATGGCCGGGCAGCAGTTCGACACGCTGTATCACGAGCACTATTCCTACTTGTCCCTGACCGCTGTGCAGACCTTGTGCGAGCGCAATGGCCTGGAAGTGTTCGACGTCAGTCAGTTGTCGACCCACGGCGGTTCACTACGAGTATTCGTCCAGCGTGACGACGGTGATCGCCGCGCCGTGCAGCCGGCGGTTCAGCAGCAATTGCAGGCCGAACTCGCCGCGGGAGTGAAAACCCCCGATTACTACAAGACCCTCGCGCCCGCCGCCGAGCGGATCAAGCACGAACTGCTGCGATTCCTGTTGCAGGCCAGGGCCGACGGCAAGCGTGTGGTCGGTTACGGCGCGGCGGCCAAGGGCAATACGTTGCTCAACTATGCCGGCGTCAAACCGGATCTGCTGGCCTGGGTCGCCGATGCCAACCCGCACAAACAGGGCAAGTATCTGCCGGGCAGTCGTATCCCGATTGTCTCGCCGGCGCAGATCGACATGGAGAAGCCGGATTACGTCCTGGTGCTGCCATGGAACCTGCTGCACGAAGTCAGTGAGCAGTTGGCCCGGGTACGCCAGTGGGATGGCCGTTTCGTGATCGCCGTGCCAGAGTTGATCGTCCTGTGAAAGTTCTGGTTACCGGGGCCACCGGGTTCGTCGGCCGGCATCTGGTTGCAGCGTTGCTCGCCCGTGGCTGTCAGGTACGGGCAGTGGCGCGTAATGCCCAGACCGCTGCCAACCTGCCATGGATCAACGACGTGGAGTTCGTCGCCATGGATGTGCACGCCATCGATCTGGACATTGCCACGCTGACGGAGGGCGTCGATGCCCTGGCGCATCTGGCCTGGCCAGGGTTGCCGAACTATCAGGCGCTGTTTCATTTCGAGCACAACCTGATGGCCGATTACCGGTTCATCAAAAGCATTGTCGAAGCGGGTGTATCGCAGGTAATGGTGACCGGGACCTGTTTCGAGTACGGCATGCAGAGCGGGCCGCTCAGCGAGCTGAGCACGCCGCAGCCGAGCAACGCCTACGGCTTGGCGAAGAATACCCTGCGCCTATTTCTTGAAACCTTGCAGCGCCAGCAGCCGTTCACCCTGCAATGGGCGCGACTGTTTTACCTGCACGGCGCCGGACAGAACCCCGGCAGTCTGCTGGCGGCGCTGGATCGGGCCATTGATGCCGGTGAAGCGACGTTCAACATGTCCGCGGGTGAACAACTGCGTGACTACCTGGCGATCGACACGGCCGCCGGTTATCTCGCCGCGATCTTGTTTCAGCGGCGGTTCGACGGTGTTATCAACTGCGCCAGCGGACAGCCGATATCGGTTCGCGCATTGGTCGAGCAGCGGCTGCGAGAACGCGACGCATCGATCCATTTGAACCTGGGTCATTACCCTTATCCAACCCATGAGCCAATGGCGTTCTGGGGCGATAGCGAGCGACTGCATGAGTTGCTGCTCAAAGAACAAACCCCATCGCTTGATCGAATCGACCTGACGACGTTGGCCGGGCCAGCGATATTTAATATTGAGTGAGATTGGAAAATGACCAAAACAGTGAATGAAGCATTCGAAGCCGAATGCCAGGCTGAAATCGTTGAGCAGGGTGCTAACGCAAAGCTCAAAGACCTGGCCCGTGATTTTTACAACGAATCGGCCAAGCACAAGTACACCTATCACTTTTCCTGGATGGGCCGACCGATTATCCAGCTGCCCCAGGACATGATGGCGATGCAGGAAATCATCTGGCAGGTCAAGCCGGATCTGGTGATCGAGTGCGGCATCGCCCACGGCGGTTCGATCCTGTACTACGCCTCGTTGCTGGAGCTGCAAGGCCATGGCGAAGTGCTGGGTATCGATCGTGATATCCGCGCGCACAACCGTCAGGCCATTGAGGCGCACCCGATGTTCAAGCGCGTGAGCATGATCGAAGGTTCGAGCCTTGATCCGGCAATCGTCGAACAAGTGCGTGCGGCGGCGGCAGGCAAGAAAGTCATCCTGGTGCTCGACTCCAACCACACCCATGAGCACGTGCTCCAGGAGCTGCGTCTGTATGCACCACTGGTCTCGGTCGACAGCTACTGCGTCGTCATGGACACCGTTGTCGAAAACATGCCAGAAGATGCGTTTCCGGATCGTCCGTGGGGCAAGGGTGATAACCCGCGAACGGCTGTCTGGGCCTTTCTCGAAGAAAACCGCGACTTCGAAATCGACCGCCAGATGCATAACAAACTGCTGATCACTGTGGCGGAAGACGGTTACTTGCGTCGTATTCGCTGATCTCGGTTTTTTCAAAGCATAAATAATTGATGGTAGGGAAAGGTGATGCACGTGCAGATCAACGCAGAAAAATTCGGGCCTTTGAGTGAGCGTTTCACGCTGGTACTGATTACTCACAATCGGCCTGCGTTCCTGCAAAGAGCCTTGCAGTACTACAGCAGTTACGCCTGCAAGATTCTGGTTCTGGATTCAACGCCTGAAGCCAATGCGCTCGCGACAGCGCATTTTCCTGACGTGGACTATCGCCATCTTCCCCAATTCAGCTATACCGGCCTGCAGGACAAGGTCACTTATGGTGTCGAGCAAGTCACCACACCGTACATGGTGTTTGCGGCTGATGATGACTTCCTGTTGCACGATGCTATGACGCGGTCAGTCGAATTCCTTGAGGCCAACCCGGATTACGGCTTGTGCCATGGCTACGGCATGATGTATCTGGCCCGCGCTACCGAGGTCAATTACTACCGACGTGATCTTCGGGTGTGCGAGGACTATTCGTCCGAGCTGGGCGAAGAGCGGGTCATGGAATTCATGAGCCAGTTTCTGCCGCCCTTTTATGCGGTGACCCGTACCGATCTGCTGCAACAGTGGTACCGCGCCCTTCCACCGGGTACGAGTTTCGAGTGGCAGGAAATTGGCCACACCTACTATCTGCTGGCCTGTGCCAAGGCACGCATTCTGCCGATTCCATTCGCGGTACGTGAGGTGAACTACGGTGGTTCCGAGCACAACACCAATGTGCTCACTGTACTGACCTACACCGATCCGAAAACCATTGCCGACCGGGATCGCTTCGCGGAGTTTCTGGCGTCCCTACCTACCGGGATCGCCAATCAGGACCCGCAACAGCGCAAACAGATAGCGCTGGACAGCTTCAAGGCCATGGCCGATTGCTTGCTGACCGGTAAGTCGCTGGCCTCCGTACTGGTTTTTCGATCACTGTGGAAACAACATGACGCGGATCCTTCCCGCCGTTTCGGTGAGTTGCAGTTCGTCGAGATGCCTTTCTACAACAAGCCGATGTTCGATCTGCTGACGGAGTTCGAGTTCCTGATTCACGCGATGCCGGCCGGTCGTCTGCAACTTCAGGAGCTGGAAGGCATTCTGCTGCGCCAGCACGAGCTGATGCGCGTCCAGCCTAACGACAACGAGCGCACCTTGCGCGCCCGTCTGTGGGAGGCATTGAGCCTCAACGTGTTCAACCGCTCGGTGGTAAGACGCCTGGCTGAGTTGCTCAAAAGTACCGAAGAGGCAGAGGAAGGTCTGAAGTTGCAGGCCTGGGTCGAGCGCCTGGATTCGGTGCCGGGGCAGGACGACCGTGCATTGTTCAAGAACATGCCGTCCGGGCGTCTGCTCGACTGGCTGGAGTCGCGCAATCCCGATGCTGCGCAGCTACCCGCCATTGCCAGCCACCTGGACGCGCACAATGGCGGCCCGCAGTTCGGGATTTTGCTGTTGGACCTGGACGCGGACATGTTTAAGTTGCAGGCGACTTTCGACAGCCTGGTCAACGGTCATTGCAAGGCCTTCAAGGTGGTGGTCTTCACCACCGGTGAGTTGCCGGCAACCACGTCCGCGCGCGACACCGTGCACTTTGTCAAAGTCAGCGCCGCGAACTATGTGGAGCGAATCAACCAGGCTGTCGCTCAATCCACGGCGGACTGGCTGCTGCTGGCCGAGGCCGGTGACCAGCTCACCTCCAGTGGCTTGCTGCGTGCAAGCCTTGAGCTCATCGGTGCCGAAGGTGTGCGTGCGGTGGCGATGGACGAAATCCAGCGTCAGGAAAACGGTGCCCTGGTGGATGTATTCCGTCCCGGGGTCAACCTCGATTTGCTGCAAACCGTCCCGTCGATGATGGCGCGGCACTGGTTGATCCAGCGTGACGTTCTGGTTCAGGCCAAAGGTTTCTCGCCGGAGTGCACCGATGCTCTGGAGTTCGACCTGTTGCTGCGCTTGATTGAAAACGGTGGCCTGGGTGGCCTGGCACACCTGGCCGAGCCATTGTTGATCTGCAGCGCAAGCGCTACTGAAGAGAACGCCGAGGAACGTCGGGTGCTGACGCGCCATCTGGCTAACCGTGGCTACCGCGGCCAGGTCCGCTCGTCGCTGCCGCCAACCTGGCAGATTGATTACCAACACGCCGAGCGACCACAGGTATCGATCATCCTGCACAGTCAGGACAATCTGGAACATCTGCAACGGGCACTGATCAGTGTGCTGCAACGCACCCGATATCAGCGTCACGAAGTGTTGATCGCCGACAATCACAGCCAGTCACCAGAACTGGCAGCTTGGCTGAGCAGCCTGCAAGGCAAGGGCGAGCGTATTCGTGTCCTGCACAGTGGCCAGCGTCTGAGCAGTTCGGCGCTGCACAACCTGGCGGTCGGTGAAGCCAAGGGTGAATACCTGGTGTTGCTGTCAGCCGAGGCTGAAGTGTTCAACGCCAACTGGCTCGACGCCATGCTTAACCAGGCTCAGCGACCTGAAGTCGGTATCGTTGGCGCCAAATTGATGGACATTCGTGGTGTGACGACTCAGGCCGGTTTGATCCTTGGTCCCAATGGCCTGATCGGGTCGGCATTTGTCGGTGAGCGCAAAGACGCCAAGGGCTATATGTTCGGCCATCAGGTCGAGCAGAACTATTCGGCTGTTTCCGGTGCCTGCCTGATAATCCGCAAGGATCTGTACCAGGCCGTCGGTGGCCTGGACGAAGAGCATTTCGACGAGGCGTTTGCCGATATCGACCTGTGCCTGAAAGTCGCTGATGCCGGTTACCTGACGGTTTGGTGCCCGCAGGCGCAGCTCCTGCACCCGGGCCTGCTGCCAGACGCTCCCCAATTGGCCAGCGCCCTGCGTGACAAGTGGCAAGCGCGCTTCGCTCAGGACGCCGCTTACAACCAGAACCTGGCCCTGACCGGCAAGGGCTTTACCCTTAGCGACGCCTCCAGTGTGAACTGGGCGCAGTTGCTCGCATAAGTCTGGCTGACAGGTAATAGGACTCAAGGCATGTTCAACGGTAAATCGATTTTCATCTCGGGCGGCACCGGTTCGTTCGGGCGCAACTTCATCCGCCGTTTGCTCGAGCAATACCAGCCCAAGCGTGTGGTGGTGTTCTCGCGCGACGAGCTCAAACAGTACGAGATGCAGCAGACGTTCAACGCTCCGTGCATGCGCTACTTCCTGGGCGATGTGCGCGATGCCGAGCGATTGCGCCATGCCATGCGCGGCATCGATTACGTGGTGCACGCTGCCGCGCTGAAACAAGTGCCGGCGGCGGAATACAACCCTACCGAGTGCATTCGTACCAACGTCAATGGCGCGGAAAACATCATCGCCGCCGCCATCGACAATGGCGTGAAGAAAGTGGTTGCGCTGTCCACCGACAAGGCTGCCAGCCCGATCAACCTGTACGGCGCGACCAAGCTGCTGTCGGACAAACTGTTCGTGGCCGCCAACAACATTGCCGGCGAACAGCCGACCCGCTTTGCTGTGGTCCGCTATGGCAACGTGGCTGGCTCGCGCGGCTCTGTGGTGCCGTTTTTCAGCAAACTGATTGCCGACGGCGCAACTGCGTTGCCGATCACCGACGAGCGCATGACGCGCTTCTGGATCAGCCTCGATCACGGTGTGCAGTTTGTGCTCGACAGCTTCGCGCGAATGCACGGCGGTGAAGTGTTCGTGCCGAAGATTCCGTCGATTCGCATTGTCGATCTGGCGCTGGGCATGGCTGAGCACTTACCGCACATAAACGTCGGTATTCGTCCGGGGGAAAAACTCCATGAACTGATGGTGCCGCTGGACGACGCGCGCATGACCCTGGAGTTCGCCGATCACTACACCATTCAGCCGTCGATCCGCTTCACCAGCGTCGATGTGGACTTCGCCGTGGACAAGCTGGGCGAGCAGGGCAAGCCTGTGAGCGAAGACTTCGAGTACCGCTCCGACACCAATCCGCATTTCCTTTCAGTCGGCCAGATCGCCGACCTGCACGCGGAACTGTCGGCATGATTCCCTACGGTCGGCAAAGCCTCGATCAGGCGGACATCGATGCGGTGGTCGCCGTGTTGCAGTCCGACTGGCTGACTCAAGGGCCGACCATCGAGCGTTTCGAGCAGGCCATGGCCGAGCGTTGCCAGGCTGATTTTGCGGTGGCGGTGTGCAATGCCACCGCCGCGCTGCACATCGCCTGCCTGGCGGCGGGACTTGGGCCGGGCGATCGGTTGTGGACCACGCCGAATACCTTTCTGGCCTCGGCCAACTGCGGTCGCTACTGCGGCGCTGAAGTCGATTTTGTCGACATCGATCCGCTGACCTGGAACCTCGACGCCTTTGCCCTGGCGACAAAGCTCGAGCAGGCCGAGCGCGACGGCAAATTGCCGAAGGTGCTGGTGGCGGTGGCGTTTTCCGGTCAAAGCTGCGACATGCGGATGATCGCAGAACTGGCCGAGCGCTATGGTTTCACGGTGATCGAAGATGCCTCCCACGCGGTCGGTGCGTCCTATGCCGGGCGCCCGGTGGGGTGTGGCGAATTTGCGGCGATGACGGTGTTCAGTTTCCATCCGGTGAAGATCATCACCAGTGCCGAAGGCGGTATGGTCCTGACCAATCGCCCGGAACTGGCCGAGCGCCTGCAGCGTCTGCGCAGCCACGGCATGACCCGCGATCCGCAGCAGATGACCGAACCCAGCCACGGTCCCTGGTACTACCAGCAAGTGGAATTGGGCTTCAATTATCGGATCACCGATCTGCAAGCCGCCCTCGGTCTGTCGCAGATGAACAAGCTCGATGGCTTCATCGAGCGCCGTCGTGAACTGGCGGCGCGTTATGACCGGTTGCTGGCGTACTTGCCGCTGACCTTGCCCAGCGCTCAACCCGAGGCCGAGTCGGCGTGGCATCTGTACGTGGTGCGGCTGCAGACGGATCGAATCAGCCTCAGCCACCGGCAGGTATTCGAAGGCTTGCGAGCGGCCGGGATTGGCGTGAACCTGCACTATATTCCGCTGCACTTGCAGCCCTACTATCGCGAACTGGGGTTTGCCGAAGGTGACTTCCCGCAGGCCGAACGTTATTACGCCGAGGCCATCAGCCTCCCGCTGTTTCCTTTGCTGAGCGATGAACAACAGGACGCTGTGGTCGAGCAACTGCGACGGCTGGTCCTTGAGGAGTAGTGACTCTTGAACTGCGTTGCGATCATTCCGGCCCGTGGTGGCAGTAAGCGCATCCCGCGCAAGAACCTCAAACCGTTCGATGGTGTGCCGATGATCGTCCGTTCGATCCGCACGGCACTGGATTCGAAGCTATTCGATCAGGTGATCGTCAGCACCGACGATGAGGAAATCGCCGATGTCGCGCGGGCTCACGGCGCTCAAGTGCCGTTCATGCGTCCCGCGTCGCTGGCCGATGATTTCACCGGCACCGCTGCGGTGATCATGCATGCCTTGAATCAATTGCAACCGTTCGACTATGCCTGCTGCCTCTACGCGACCGCGCCATTGTTGCAGGCGCGGTATCTGCGTCAGGGACATGAATTGCTGGAGCAGCATGCAGACAAGTCTTACGCATTTTCCGTCACCGGTTTCGGCTTCCCGGTGCAGCGCGCCTTGACCCTCGACAAGCAGGGTGCCTTGATCTCGCTCTATCCGGAATTTCGCAACACTCGTTCTCAGGATTTGGCCGAAGCCTATCAGGACGCAGGCCAGTTCTACTGGGGGCGCTGCGAAGCGTGGTTGCGCGGTGATGTGTTGTTCTCCCCGGCGAGCCTGCCGGTGATTCTGCCGCGACACTTGGTGCAGGACATCGACACCCTCGAAGACTGGAAACGTGCCGAGTACCTTTATGCCGCGTTGAAGGCCGGTGGAGAGCTGCAATGAGAGTGCTGATTCGCGCCGACGCTTCGCCGACCATTGGCAGCGGCCACATCGCCCGTTGCCTGACTCTGGCCCGAGTGTTGCGCAAGCAAGGTACGCACGTGGCTTTCGCGTGTCGCCTGTTGCCGGGGCATCGACTGGACAGCCTGGCCGCGGAGGGTTTCGAGACCTTCGCGCTGATGAATCGTTATCCCGATGAAGACCCGCAGCAGGCCATCGAAGCCATGTTGCCATGGCAGGCAGATATCGATGCGTTAGGGCAAGCATTGGAAAACCATCCGGCCTTTGACTGGATCATCGTTGACCACTATGGCCTCGACCATCACTGGCAGACTGCGGCCCGTCGCTGGGCGCCACGGATCGCGGCGGTGGACGACCTCGCCACTCGAATCTACAGCGTCGATCTGCTGCTCAATCAAAATCTGTCGGGTACCCAGGAAGCGTATGCCTCGCTGCTGGCACCCGGCTGCCAGACGTTGCTTGGCCCACGTTTCGCGATGCTGCGCGATGAGTTCTGCTGCCCTGCGATCGAGATCAAGCCTCAGGTCAAGCGCGTGCTGGTGAATTTCGGCGGCTTCGATGCGGCGATGCAGACTCATCATGCGATGCTGGCGCTGGCGGATTTTCATGAGCTGGAGGTCGATTTCGTTGCTGGCGTCGACAACCCGGCCTGGGAGCAGATTCAGAGCCTGGCGGCTTATCGTCCGAATTGGCGCCTGAACAGTTTTATCAGCGATTTCTTTCGGCTGATGACCGAGGCCGACCTGTTTGTCGGTGCCGGTGGCGGCACCAGTTGGGAGCGCGCGGCCATGGGGCTGCCGACGATCTGCATTGCGGTTTCGAATAATCAGCAGGCCAATGGCGAGTTGATGGCGATCTCGGGTGCTCATGTGTTCCTGGGTAATCGCGAGCAGGTCGGCATCGAGCAGTTGCGCCAGGCCATCGCTTTTGTCGCGGGCAATCACGGTTTTCGTCAGAGCCTGGCCGAGCGTTCTCGGCAGTTGGTCGATGGCCGCGGGGCACTGCGAGTGGCGGCAGCACTGGCGGGTGCGGTACTGCAGCTTCGTCGGGCCAATCAGGAAGATGCGCACTTGTTGTTCGAGGGGCGCAATGCCGAGGCGGTACGACGCTGGTCGCTGGACACGCACGTCATCGATTGGCAGCGGCATCAGGTTTGGCTGGCCGCGAGCCTGAGCAATCCGCGCCGGTTGCTGTTGATTGCCGAGGCGGATGATGGCCCGGTCGGCGTGCTGCGTTATGACTTTGACGGCTCTCGGGCCGAAGTGTCGATTTATCTGTTCGAAGGCCGTTTCGGTCTGGGCTGGGGCAGGGCGCTGCTGGTGCGGGGCGAAGCCTTCGTCGCCGCACATTGGCCGCAACTGCAAGCTATCACCGCTCAGGTGTTGCCGGCCAATCAGCCGTCGCTGAAGGTTTTCCGCGAGGCTGGTTTCACCCAGAATGCTTGTGCGTTTACGCGCGTGTTAAAGGATCACCAATGACTAGTTTCAAGATCGGCAATCGCTTGATCGGTGCCGATGCGCCGCCGTTCATCATTGCCGAGATGAGCGGTAACCATAACCAGTCGCTGGATGTGGCCTTGCAGATCGTCGAAGCCGCGGCCAAGGCCGGCGCCCACGCCTTGAAGCTGCAAACCTACACCGCCGAAACCATGACCCTGGACTTGTCCGAAGGTGAGTTTTTCATCAAGGACCCCAACAGTCTTTGGGCCGGCACTTCGTTGTACGCGCTGTACGAGAAGGCTCATACGCCATGGGAATGGCATGCGCCGATTTTCGCCCGTGCCAGGGAACTAGGCATGCTGGCGTTCTCCACACCGTTCGATGACAGTGCGGTGGACTTCCTCGAAAGTCTCGACGTGCCGGCTTACAAAATCGCCAGTTTCGAAAACACCGACCTGCCTTTGATTCGTCGGGTCGCGGCCACCGGCAAGCCGTTGATCATCTCCACCGGCATGGCCAGCATCGCCGAACTTGACGAGACCGTGCGCGCGGCCCGTGAAGCGGGGTGCAAGGACCTGGTGCTGCTCAAATGCACCAGCACGTACCCGGCGACGCCGGCCAACAGCAATGTGCGGACGATCCCGCACCTGCGTGAGCTGTTTGGTTGTCAGGTTGGGCTTTCCGATCACTCGATGGGCGTGGGCGTCTCCGTCGCCGCCGTGGCACTGGGAGCGACTGTGGTGGAAAAACACTTCACACTCGACCGCGCTGCGGGCGGGGTGGATGCCAGTTTCTCCCTGGAGCCGGCAGAGCTTGCCAGTCTGGTAGTGGAAACCGAACGTGCCTGGCAAGCCTTGGGTCAGGTGCAATACGGCGTGACCGAGGCCGAGCAAAAGTCATTGGTGTATCGCCGTTCACTGTACGTCGTCCAGGACATGGTCGCCGGGGACGCCTTCACGGCGACCAATCTGCGGGCCATTCGTCCGGGGCTGGGACTCGCCCCCAAACACGCCGAGCGCCTTATCGGCCGCCGCGCCAAGCAGGACCTGAAGCGCGGTACGCCGCTGGACTGGTCGTTGGTCGAATAACCCTTTGCAGGATTGATTCGGCAATTTAGCGTGACCTGCGAGTCAGAACGCGCATCTTCACTGTATTGTATTGACCGGGGAGATGGCGCCTGACCCTTCGCAGGGTTCAGTGATAGCCCTTTATTCTTCTCGCTGTCGCTCCTTGGCGGGCGGCGGAATGACTGTTTGT
This sequence comes from Pseudomonas sp. NFX224, assembly GCF_048565165.1. Lineage (NCBI taxonomy): Bacteria > Pseudomonadati > Pseudomonadota > Gammaproteobacteria > Pseudomonadales > Pseudomonadaceae > Pseudomonas > Pseudomonas sp. NFX224. The sequence goes on from NZ_CP183416.1 coordinate 4,643,363, forward strand.
CGGCGCCCCTCGATTCCTTGCGAGCGGTTGTATTGGGCTGTTTATTATTGGGAAGCCGTAATGATTGGCATAAAAAGCATTGCGAGCTACGTTCCTGTAGCCGGCGTGGACAATTACGCACAAGGTGCAAAATTCGAAAAGGATGAAGAATTCATCCTGGGCAAGATCGGTTCGGCCTTCCTGCCGCGCAAGGGCGTTGATCAGGAAACCTCCGATCTGTGCGTTGAAGCGGCCAATGCGCTGTTTGCCAGTAATCCTGAGTTGAAGCGCGAGTCCATCGACGCGCTGATCGTTGTCACCCAGAACGGCGACGAAGAAGGTCTGCCGCACACGGCCGCCATCGTCCAGGACAAACTCGGTCTGCCAACCAACGTGGCTGCGTTCGACATATCCCTGGGCTGCTCCGGCTACGTTTACGGCATCTACGCGATCAAGGGCTTCATGGAAGCTGCCGGCCTGAAGAACGGCCTGCTGATCACCGCCGACCCATATTCGAAGATTGTCGACCCGGAAGACCGCAACACCACCATGTTGTTCGGCGATGCCGCCACCGCGACCTGGATGGGCGAGAATCCGGTCTGGGAGCTGGGCAAGTCCAAATTTGGCACTGACGGTTCCGGTGCGCCGCACTTGAAGGTCACCGACGGTGTGTTCTTCATGAACGGTCGTCAGGTATTCAACTTCGCCCTGCTTAAAGTCCCGGCGCATCTGCATGAGCTGCTCGACGATTCTGGCCTGAAGGTCGACGACATCGACGCCTTCTGCATCCACCAGGGCAGTGCGGCCATTGTCGATGCCGTTGCGCGGCGCTTCGAGGGTGCGCCGGAGAAGTTCATCAAGGACATGGTAGAAACCGGCAACACCGTGTCATCGAGCATTCCATTGCTGCTCGAAAAACACGTACTGGACTCCGACTGGAATCGCATTGCAATCAGTGGTTTCGGTGTAGGCCTGTCGTGGGGCTCGGCGATTATCCATCGCCCTTGAGTGATAAACCCAAGCACAACAATAGCGTTCAAGGTGTAACCTTGAGCGCTATTTTTTTGTCCGATTGAAAGCGAGGCTCCATGAGCGAGTTCTTTGAACCCAACGTCGCGGTCATACAGCGCCGCTGGCCAGCACTGGCCGAGCGTTTGTTGGTTGAAGAGACGCACCTGTTGGAGGTTGATCTGACAGAAGGCCTGGGCTCGACCCTGAGCATCAACGGCATTCAGCTGACCAGCCGGCATGACCGCACCCGCGAGGCCGGGCTCCAGGCGGGCAGCCTACCGATCGACTGCCAGGTGCTGCACGTCTACGGCACGGGCCTTGGTGATCTGCAACTGGAGCTATTGCGACGCGTCGGGCTTGAACGCTTGTGCGTGCACATACTGAACGGTGCGGTGTTCGCTTTGGTCCTGCAATTGCTCGACCAACAACCCTGGCTAAGCGATCCTCGAGTGGAGCTCCGGTATGCAGGAGATCTACCGGAAATTCACCTGCCGTACTTTGCCTTGCCGTCGGAGTTGGTGCTGGCGGATGACTTCAATGCGAAAATTCGCGACCGGTTGATCAGCGAAACCCACCTCACCTTCAATAACCGTGAGTTCGATCCGCAGGCGCCGCAGATCGTCGAGCGCTTGCAGGCCAGCCTGAAATGGGTGCAGTCCGATGGTGATGTAGCTGAACTGTTCGGCAAGCGGCAAGGACAGGAAGTGTTTGTCATTGCCACCGGCCCGAGCCTGGAGCCGCACTTCGAGGCATTGCACGTTCTGCGCAATCAGGTGGAGCGACCGTTGTTCATCTGTGTCGACACCGCCTATCGACCGTTACTCAGGCACGGTATCCGCCCCGACATTGTGGTCAGTATCGATCAGCGCATCTCGACCAGCCATTTGCCGCCGGAAGGTACCTCAGGCATCAGCTTGGTTTACATGCCAATGGTCGATCCGCAGGTGTTGGGGGCCTGGCAGGGCGAAAAGTATGCGGCTTACTCCGCCAGCCCGATGTACCAGTCATTGCGAATCCAGTTGCCCAGAGGTGAGCTCCATTATGGTGGCAGCGTGATTCACCCGGCGGTGGACCTGGCGGTGAAGATGGGCGCGGCGCAAATCACTCTGTTCGGTGCAGACTTCGCTTTCCCCGGCGACAAGACCCACGCCGGTTGGGGCGATGGCGAGCTTGGGCCTCAGCTGGGGGCCGCCAGGCACTGGGTACTGGATGGTCATGGGCAGCGGATCAAGACCCAGCTCAACTTCCGCAGCTATTTGTGTGAGCTGGAGCGTTTTATTACTGGCCACCCGCATGTGCGCTTCTATAACAGCAGTCGGGCCGGGGCGATGATCGCCGGTGTTGTGTTTCATCCGGAGTTGGCGGTATGAGTACGGTCGAGTCCTTCGTCAGGGAGGCACAACGCTGCGCGGTGATGTTCCGTCTGGGGCGCGACGTGGAGGCCGGTCTGGCGATGATTGAGTTGGCTGCTGCGCTGCAGGTGTCCTTCGATTTTGCACCGACAGATGTTCAACAGCAGTGGCTGGCCTTGCTCGGAAGTCTGCTTCTATGTCAGGAGGCTCAAAACTGGTTGGCGCTGGCTGATTATCTGGAGTATGAGCTGCCTCATCTACTGGCTGACAATCTGTCCCTTTAAACAGTTTCTCTTCTGTCGGTACTAGTAAGTCCTCTTGCGCAATTCAGCGCCACTTCCATGACGCCATTTTTTCGCTGTCGCGGTGCTCGCAATCCATTGATTTATGAGGGATGGCGTCGTGATGGCAAATATTTTTCAAAATCCCCTAAAGCAAGTTGCATTCCCGACGATAACTATTACGAAGGTTCTCTAGGCCATACCCGGCGGTTGCCAGGGCCGGAAGCCGCAGTACCCAACCAACGAGGAATTCGTCATGGCTTTAACAGTAAACACTAACGTTACATCGTTGAACGTACAGAAAAACCTGAACAAGGCTTCTGATGCTCTGTCGACTTCGATGACTCGTCTGTCCTCCGGCCTGAAAATCAACAGCGCTAAAGACGACGCCGCCGGTCTGCAAATCGCTACCCGTATGACTTCGCAGATCCGCGGTCAGACCATGGCGATCAAAAACGCCAACGATGGTATCTCGATTGCTCAGACCGCTGAAGGCGCGATGCAGGAATCGACCAACATTCTGCAGCGTATGCGTGAACTGGCTGTTCAAGCACGAAACGACTCGAACGGCACCGATGACCGTGCTGCTCTGAACAAAGAATTCGCAACAATGTCGGACGAGTTGACTCGTATCGCCGCGTCGACCAACCTGAACGGCAAAAACCTGATCGACGGTACTGCTGGCACCATGACCTTCCAGGTCGGTTCCAACACTGGCGCTACCAACCAGATCACCATCACTCTGGACAGCGGCTTCGACGCGGCTACCCTGAGCGTAGATTCTGCAACCATCGCTGTAACTGGTACTGACAGTGCCACGGCTGAAGCCAGCACCAAGGCTGCAATCGACGCAATCGACTTGGCACTGAAAACCATCAACACCAGCCGTGCTGACCTGGGTGCTGCACAAAACCGTTTGACCAGCACCATCTCCAACCTGCAGAACATCAACGAAAACGCCAGTGCTGCACTGGGTCGCGTACAAGATACCGACTTCGCTGCTGAAACTGCACAGCTGACCAAGCAACAAACTCTGCAACAAGCTTCGACCGCAGTTCTGGCCCAGGCCAACCAACTGCCGTCCGCTGTACTGAAACTGCTTCAGTAATAGCTGGGTGCGTTTTGGCGGGGGAGTGTGCATGTCGCGCTCTCTCGCTTTTTACTTTAAGAGGTGATGGACATGGATATGAGCGTCAAGCTGAACTTGTCTTATCCTGCGTCGCAGCAGGCGACGACGACTGTTGCCGATACGCCTGCGCGCAAGCCTCTAGCGGAAACTGCGCCAGTGGTTGCCGTCAAGGATGAAGGTAAAAGCGATCAGACCGAGCAGGAAAAACTGAAGATGGCCGTTCAGGAAATCGAAAAGTTCGTGCAATCGGTCAAGCGTAACCTGGAGTTCTCGATTGATGAGCCCTCCGGCAAAGTTGTAGTCAAAGTGATTGCCAGTGACTCCGGTGAGGTGATTCGTCAGATCCCCAACGAAGAAGTCCTTAAGCTGGCCAATAGTTTGAATGATGCAAGCAGCCTGTTGTTCAGCGCTAAAGTCTGATAACTGGCACGAATTTTGTTGCAATGTTCTTTTGGGCGTTGTAGTGGTCAAAAGGCCGGCGAGACACTGAAGGGAGATCTGCATGGCAAGTATAATTCTACCGGGTACAGGCTTGGGCTCCGGCCTTGATACCTCGTCGATCATCACTGCTCTGGTTGACGCCGACAAGGCTGCTAAACAAAGCCAGATCGACAGGCAGACCAAAGTCAACACTGCTGCTCTGTCGGGCGTCGGGCAGTTGAAAAGCGTTCTCGCGGCTTATCAGGCGGCCTTGGATAAACTCAATAGCACCACAACTCCAGCATTTCTGGGGTTTGCGGCGACTTCTTCCAATGAGGCGTCCGTCAAGGCTACCGCGACCAACTCTGCGGTCAGCGGTTCCTATGAGATAGCAGTGCAAAGCCTGGCCACTTCATCGAAAGTAGCCACCTCGTCCTTGACTGCCGCTCAGGCCAGTGCAATTCCTGCTGGTAGCCTGGAGATCACTCAAGGCACCAATGTCTATACGGTGGATATCAGTGCGACCTCGACGCTGCAAGAGGTTCGTGATGCGGTCAACAGCAAGCTGCAGGCCAGCGGCATTTCTGCAAACATCATTAATGACTCTAGTGGCTCGCGCCTGGTTTTCGGCTCTACCGTAACCGGGGAAGGCTCGGATATTTCTGTTGCTGCTTCCGCTGCCGATGGCAGTACGGATCTCGATTTTTTGAATATCGATGGCAAGAAGCTGATTTCTGACACGGGTGGCGCGGGGGCCATTTCCGCCCTGGCGGCAGACGCCAAGTTCACAGTCGACGGTCTGGCTTTGACCAGCGCCAAGAACACGGTCAGCAATGCGATTTCCGGTTTGAGTTTTGATCTGGTGGCGGCGGGTGGCAAGTCGACAGTAACGGTCGCTACCAACACTACTGGCTTGAAGACTTCGCTGCAGTCTTTCGTCGATGCTTACAACAATCTGGTAAAAACGATCGGCACCCTGACCACTAATACAGCCGATGAGGATGGTAATCTGACCGTTGCTGCAGCCTTGTCAGGTGATTCGACGCCTCGCTCGATCCTGGCGGCTGTGCGTTCCGAGTTGGCGACCTCTACTTCGAGTGGGAAGCTCACGGTACTGTCCCAGTTGGGTATTGCTACTCAGCGGGATGGCACCCTGGCGTTTGATAGCACTACTTTCACCGCCGCCCTTGAGGATAAGAAGTTGGGCGGGGAGATTCAGAGCCTCTTCCTGGGGGATGATGGGTTGCTGGCTCGGATGAGCAGTGCTATCGAGCCTTACACTGATACGATCGACGGCATTCTCACCAGCAAGACCGCCAATCTGAATTTGCAGAAATCAAAGTTGAGCGATGATCAGGAGGCTCTGGATCGTCGCATTGAAACGCTGACTGCGGTGCTCACGAAAAAATACAACGCCATGGATCTTCTGGTTGGCCAGCTCAAGGCGACGGCCAGCAACATCACTTCAATGTTTGAAGCGATGAATGCTCAAAAAAGTAGCAGCTGATTCTGTTTAAGCGCCAAAAGCCCGGCAGCTTTTTTTAGCGAGCCGGGTTTTTCGCTTTTGGATCTAAAGCTTTTTGACGCGTCGTCGATACATTGGTTATACGAGCTACAGAATTTGATGAGGTACAACATGAATCCAATGTTAGCCCTTCGCCAATACCAGAAGATTGGCGCGCAGGCGCAGACTTCCGAAGCCAGTCCTCACCGTCTGGTGCAGATGTTGATGGAAGGTGGCCTGGATCGCATCGCACAGGCCAAAGGTGCCATGGAGCGCAAGGATATCCCGAACAAAGGCATTTTGATCGGCAAGGCCATCGGCATCATTGGCGGTCTGCGTGAAGGTCTGGATCTTGAGAATCAGGCTGAGTCGGTAGGGGAGCTGGATACCCTGTACACCTATATGATGAAGCGTCTGGTCGAGGCCAACACCAAGACAGATCCAAGGATTCTCGACGAAGTCGCCGATTTGCTTCGCACCGTCAAGGACGGTTGGGATGCTATCGCCGCGGCGGGTCCGCAATTCTAAGGAGATCACCATGAGTCTTGTCTTGCAGAGAATCGAAGAAACTCGTGAAAGCCTGGTGGGAGCTCTCGCCGAGCGAAACTGGGAAGCTATCGGTGAGTTGGACCTGGCTTGCCGTTCCTGCATGGAAGACGTCTTGAGTGAGGCTTCGGTGGACGAGGTGGCGTTGCGCGAAAACCTTGAGGAGTTGCTGAGGGTGTACAAGCAGCTTCTGGAAGCGGCGACTGGGGAAAGACAGGCGATAGTTGATGAAATGTCGCAGATCCATCAAGCACAGAACGCGGCAAAGGTTTACCATCTGTTTGGTTAATTGACGCCAGTTAATCCAAACATAGTGCGCCATAAATTTGACTGTGCACGGTTTTTTGACTTAACTAGTGGCTGTTCCAGATTTCAGTCGTCTTCAGGCATATTTTTGCCTGCAAGCGTTTAGCTTGCCCCGGTATTTTGGGCATCAAGTTGACTAGGGAAGTAGCTATTGCATGTGGCGTGAAACCAAAATTCTGCTGATAGACGACGATAGCGTCCGCCGCCGCGACCTGGCGGTGATTTTAAATTTTCTCGGTGAAGAAAATTTACCCTGCGGTAGCCATGACTGGCAGCAGGCTGTCGGCTCTTTGTCGTCTAGTCGAGAAGTGATTTGTGTCCTCATCGGGACGGTCAATGCTCCTGGTGCGCTTCTGGGCTTGCTAAAGACACTCTCTACATGGGATGAGTTCCTTCCGGTTTTGCTAATGGGCGATAATTCTTCCATTGACTTGCCAGAAGACCAGCGTCGCCGGGTGCTTTCGACGCTCGAAATGCCGCCCAGCTACAGCAAATTGCTCGACTCGCTGCACCGTGCCCAGGTCTACCGCGAAATGTACGACCAGGCCCGCGAGCGCGGTCGCCATCGCGAACCCAATCTTTTCCGTAGCCTTGTCGGCACCAGCCGGGCGATCCAGCACGTCCGTCAGATGATGCAGCAAGTCGCCGACACCGATGCCAGCGTGCTGATCCTCGGCGAGTCCGGGACCGGCAAGGAAGTGGTTGCGCGCAACCTGCACTATCATTCCAAGCGCCGCGAAGCGCCGTTCGTGCCCGTCAACTGCGGGGCGATCCCGGCTGAGCTGCTCGAAAGCGAATTGTTCGGTCACGAGAAGGGCGCCTTCACTGGCGCGATCACCAGCCGCGCCGGTCGATTCGAACTGGCCAACGGCGGCACCCTGTTCCTCGACGAAATCGGCGATATGCCGCTGCCGATGCAGGTCAAATTACTGCGCGTATTGCAGGAGCGCACCTTCGAGCGCGTGGGCAGCAACAAGACCCAGAGCGTCGACGTACGCATCATTGCGGCGACCCACAAGAATCTCGAAAGCATGATCGAGATCGGCACCTTCCGCGAAGACTTGTACTACCGCCTGAATGTGTTCCCGATCGAGATGGCGCCGTTGCGTGAGCGCGTCGAAGATATTCCGCTGCTGATGAACGAGCTGATCTCGCGCATGGAGCATGAGAAGCGCGGCTCGATCCGCTTCAACTCGGCCGCCATCATGTCGCTTTGCCGTCACGGCTGGCCGGGCAACGTCCGCGAGCTGGCAAACCTGGTGGAGCGCATGGCGATCATGCACCCATACGGTGTGATCGGTGTGGTCGAGTTGCCGAAGAAATTCCGCTATGTCGATGACGAAGACGAGCAGATGGTCGACAGCCTGCGCAGCGATCTTGAAGAGCGGGTGGCCATCAACGGTCATACCCCGGACTTCACGGCCAGCGCCATGCTGCCGCCGGAAGGCCTGGACCTGAAGGACTACCTTGGTGGTCTGGAGCAGGGCTTGATCCAGCAAGCGCTGGACGACGCCAATGGCATTGTGGCGCGTGCCGCCGAACGGCTGCGTATCCGCCGTACCACGCTGGTAGAGAAGATGCGCAAGTACGGCATGAGCCGTCGTGACGGAGACGAGCAGGCGGATGATTGACGCCTGTTTTTCAAGCGGTTCATTTTTAAGTAGTTTTTTTTAGGCACGGGTATTGCTACGTCCCTCGCAACGTTCCGTTTCACTGACGGTCAGCCAAGCGAGAGAGCACGATGCCCCAAGTCGCCCAGATGTCTCCTGTCCCTAATGCCCTGGGGCAATCGTCGTCCGTAGAACAGGCAAGCCGGCTTGGCCTCGAGCAGGCATTCGCCCTGTTTAACCAGATGTCCAGTCAGTTGACCAGTTCCTACAGCATGCTCGAAGCCCGGGTCACTGAGCTAAAGGGTGAGCTGGCTGTGGTCAGCGCCCAGCGCATGCAGGAGCTGGCGGAAAAAGAACGCCTGGCCAACCGTCTACAGAACCTTCTCGACCTGCTGCCCGGCGGCGTGATCGTCATCGACGCCCAGGGCATCGTGCGCGAAGCCAACCCGGCAGCCTGCGAACTGCTCGGTCTGCCGCTGGAAGGTGAGTTGTGGCGGCATGTCATTGCCCGCTGCTTTGCGCCTCGTGAAGACGACGGTCATGAAGTCTCGCTCAAGGATGGGCGGCGTTTGTCGATTGCGACTCGCTCGCTGGATGCTGAGCCCGGCCAGCTGGTGTTGCTCAACGATCTGACCGAAACCCGTCACCTGCAAGATCAACTGGCCCGCCACGAGCGACTGTCCTCTCTCGGTCGCATGGTTGCGTCTCTCGCTCATCAGATTCGTACGCCGTTGTCCGCCGCGCTGCTCTACGCCAGTCATTTGACTGAGCAGGAATTGCCAGTCGAGACCCGGCAACGTTTCGCCGGGCGTCTCAAAGAGCGCCTGCACGAGCTGGAACATCAGGTGCGCGACATGCTGGTGTTTGCACGCGGTGAATTGCCGCTGACCGATCGCGTAACCCCCAAGCAATTGATGCAGTCGCTGCAAGCGGCAGCCCTGACCCATGTGCAAGACCTGCCTGTCCGCTGGCAATGCGACAGCCATGCCGGCGAGTTGCTGTGCAGTCGCGACACCTTGGTCGGGTCCATTCTCAACCTCATCGAAAACGCCATTCAAGCCAGTGCCGGCGACGTGCGCCTGAAGGTTCATCTGTATACCCGGGACAACCACTTGCGTGTGTGTGTCAGCGACAGCGGCAGCGGGATTGACGGCGTTGTGCTGGCGCGTCTGGGTGAGCCGTTTTTCACCACCAAGGCCACCGGCACCGGCCTCGGCCTGACCGTGGTCAAGGCCGTTGCCCGTGCCCATCAAGGCGAATTGCAATTGCGTTCGCGGGTGGGCCGAGGTACGTGTGCGCAGGTCATCCTGCCGCTTTTTGTCAGCGAAAAAAGCAGTGCTCAGGGAGCGGAGTGAAGGTCATGGGTATCAAGGTTCTACTGGTCGAGGATGACCGCGCTTTACGCGAAGCACTGGCCGATACGCTGTTGCTCGCCGGCCACGAATACAAAGCCGTTGGTTCGGCGGAAGAAGCCTTGGCCGCGGTCGAGGCTGAGGCGTTCAATCTGGTGCTCAGCGACGTCAACATGCCGGGCATGGATGGTCATCAACTGCTGGGTTTGCTGCGGGCACGCCAGCCGCAACTGCCGGTGTTGCTGATGACCGCGCACGGTGCCGTGGAGCGCGCAGTGGATGCAATGCGTCAGGGCGCGGCGGATTATCTGGTCAAGCCGTTCGAGCCCAAGGCTTTGCTTGATCTGGTCGCTCGGCATGCGCTGGGCAGTCTCGGCACTGCCGACAGCGAAGGGCCGGTGGCTTTGGAGCCGGCCAGTGCACAGCTGCTGGAATTGGCTGCGCGGGTGGCCCGCAGTGATTCCACGGTATTGATCTCCGGGGAGTCCGGGACGGGCAAGGAAGTGCTGGCGCGCTACATCCATCAACACTCCCATCGCGCCGGTCAGCCGTTCATTGCGATCAACTGCGCGGCGATCCCCGACAACATGCTCGAAGCCACACTGTTCGGCCACGAAAAAGGCTCGTTCACCGGCGCCATTGCCGCGCAGGCCGGCAAGTTCGAGCAAGCCGATAGCGGGACCATCCTGCTCGACGAAATTTCCGAAATGCCCCTCGGCCTGCAAGCCAAACTGCTGCGTGTGCTGCAAGAGCGCGAAGTCGAGCGCGTCGGCGCTCGCAAGCCGATTACCCTGGACATTCGCGTGGTCGCTACCACCAACCGTGACCTGGCCGGGGAAGTGGCGGCGGGGCGTTTCCGTGAAGACCTTTACTATCGTCTGTCGGTGTTTCCGCTGGCGTGGCGTCCGTTGCGCGAGCGCACCGCCGATATCCTGCCGCTGGCCGAGCGGCTGCTGGCCAAACACGTCAATAAAATGAAGCATGCCGCGGCGCGACTGTCGCCCGACGCGCAAGCGTGCCTGATCGGTTATCCGTGGCCGGGTAACGTGCGTGAGCTGGATAACGCGATTCAGCGCGCGTTGATCCTGCAACAGGGCGGCCTGATTCAGCCGCAGGACTTCTGTCTGGCCGGACCGGTCGCCTGCGCGCCATTGCCGTCATTGGCGCCGGCGCCGGTGCGTCCACTGGAAGTCGATGCCGAGTCTGCCGGTGCACTGGGCGATGACCTGCGTCGTCGCGAGTTCCAGATGATCATCGACACCCTGCGCACCGAGCGTGGCCGTCGCAAAGAGGCCGCCGAGCGCCTGGGTATCAGCCCGCGCACATTGCGCTACAAGCTGGCGCAGATGCGTGACGCCGGGATGGACGTAGAAGCGTATTTATTTGCTACCTGACTCTATTCCTGCAGGAGCGAGCTTGCTCGCTCCTGCAGGAATAGAGTCTCGAAAGCTGGCACCCTTGTTGCTAACACCTCAGTACCCGCCGAGTGAGTGTCAAAAAATTGCGGGTCGCCAAAGAGAGAAATCATGAGCCAAGGTATTGAATTCAATCGGTTGATGCTGGATATGCGCGCCATGCAAATGGACGCGATGTCTGCGCCGAAATCGTCTGCCGCCGTCCCTGAACTGAATGGCAGCAGCTTTTCCGACATGCTCGGTCAGGCCGTCAATAAAGTGAACGACACCCAGCAGGCTTCCAGTCAGTTGGCCAGTGCCTTCGAGATCGGCAAGAGCGGCGTCGACCTGACGGACGTGATGATTTCCTCGCAGAAGGCCAGCGTGTCTTTCCAGGCATTGACCCAGGTGCGTAACAAGCTGGTTCAGGCTTACCAAGACATCATGCAGATGCCGGTTTAAGGACGAGATTGAGTCATGGCAGAAGCAGTCGCCGATAATGTTCCGGCCAAGGCCACACCGATAGACGGCAAGCCGCCGCTGTTCGGTCTGTCTTTCCTGGAAAACCTCTCCGAGATGACCATGTTGCGTCAGGTGGGCCTGTTGGTCGGCCTGGCCGCGAGCGTGGCGATTGGCTTTGCCGTGGTGTTGTGGTCCCAGCAGCCGGACTACCGTCCGCTGTACGGCAGCCTTGCCGGTATGGACGCCAAGCAGGTGATGGACACCTTGGCCGCCGCCGATATTCCTTATACCGTCGAACCGAATTCCGGTGCCTTGCTGGTCAAGGCCGAAGACCTGTCCCGTGCGCGGCTGAAACTCGCGGGCGCTGGTGTCACTCCCAGCGATGGCAACATCGGTTTTGAAATCCTCGATAAAGAACAAGGCCTGGGTACCAGCCAGTTCATGGAAGCTACGCGTTATCGTCGTGGTCTCGAAGGTGAACTGGCCCGCACGATTTCCAGCCTGAACAACGTCAAGGGTGCCCGCGTGCACCTGGCGATTCCGAAGAGTTCGGTGTTCGTGCGCGACGAGCGCAAGCCGAGTGCTTCGGTACTGGTTGAGCTGTATTCCGGTCGTTCGCTGGAGCCGGGTCAGGTGGTGGCCATCGTCAATTTGGTGGCAACCAGCGTTCCTGAACTGAGCAAGTCGCAAATCACCGTGGTCGACCAGAAGGGCAACCTGCTATCCGATCAGGCGGAAAACTCCGAACTGACCATGGCCGGCAAGCAATTCGATTACAGCCGTCGCATGGAAAGCATGCTCACCCAGCGTGTGCACAACATCCTGCAACCGGTGCTGGGCAACGATCGCTATAAAGCGGAAGTCTCGGCCGATGTCGACTTCAGCGCCGTCGAGTCCACTTCCGAGCAGTTCAACCCGGATCAACCGGCGTTGCGCAGCGAGCAGTCGGTCAACGAACAACGCACCGCCAGCAATGGTCCGCAAGGTGTGCCGGGTGCCTTGAGCAACCAGCCTCCATCGCCGGCTTCCTCGCCGCAAACGACTGCGGGCGCAGCTCCCGCTGCCGGCATGGTGCAACCAGGCCAGCCACTGATCGATGCCAACGGCCAGCAAATCATGGATCCGGCCACGGGCCAGCCAATGCTCGCGCCGTATCCGGCAGACAAGCGTCAACAGTCTACGAAGAACTTCGAACTCGACCGCTCCATCAGCCACACCAAACAGCAACAAGGCCGTTTGAATCGCCTGTCGGTGTCGGTGGTGGTGGACGATCAGGTCAAGATCAATCCGGCCAACGGTGAAACCACCCGTGCCCCGTGGACCGCCGATGAATTGGCGCGCTTCACTCGCCTTGTGCAGGACGCGGTCGGTTTCGACGCCAGCCGTGGCGACAGCGTCAGCGTGATCAACATGCCGTTCTCCGCTGATCGCGGCGAAGTGATTGCCGATATTCCGTTCTACTCCCAGCCGTGGTTCTGGGACATCGTCAAACAAGTGATGGGTGTCCTGTTCATCCTGGTGCTGGTCTTCGGTGTGCTGCGTCCGGTGCTCAACAACATCACCGGTGGCGGCAAGGACAAACAACTGGCCGGCATCGGCAGCGACGTCGAGTTGGGTGGTATGGGCGGCCTGGACGGCGAACTGGCCAACGACCGCGTCAGCCTCGGCGGCCCGCAAAGCATCCTGCTGCCGAGCCCGAGCGAAGGCTATGACGCGCAGTTGAACGCAATCAAGAGTCTGGTGGCAGAAGACCCGGGTCGTGTGGCCCAGGTCGTGAAAGAGTGGATTAACGCAGATGAGTGATAACCGAGCCGTTGCCGCCAAGCTGACCAAGGTCGACAAAGCCGCGATCCTGCTGCTGTCCCTTGGCTCTACCGATGCCGCCCAGGTGTTGCGCCACATGGGGCCCAAAGAGGTCCAGCGTGTGGGCGTGGCCATGGCGCAGATGGGTAACGTGCACCGCGAGCAGGTCGAACAGGTGATGAGCGAGTTCGTCGACATCGTCGGCGACCAGACCAGCCTGGGCGTCGGCTCCGACGACTATGTACGCAAAATGCTCACCCAGGCACTGGGCGAAGACAAGGCCAACGGCCTGATCGACCGCATCCTGCTGGGTGGCAACACCAGTGGCCTCGACAGCCTGAAGTGGATGGAGCCGCGTGCCGTCGCCGATGTGATCCGTTACGAGCACCCGCAGATCCAGGCGATCGTGGTGGCGTATCTCGACCCGGACCAGGCCGGTGAAGTGCTCGGCAACTTCGACCACAAGGTGCGACTGGACATCATCCTGCGCGTCTCGTCGCTGAACACCGTGCAGCCTGCGGCCCTGAAAGAACTCAACCAGATCCTCGAGAAACAGTTCTCCGGCAACTCGAACGCCTCGCGTACCACGCTGGGTGGCATCAAGCGTGCGGCGGACATCATGAACTTCCTCGACAGCTCGATCGAAGGCCAGCTCATGGACTCGATCCGCGAAGTCGACGAAGACCTGTCCGGTCAGATCGAAGACCTCATGTTCGTGTTCAACAACCTGGCCGATGTCGACGACCGCGGTATCCAGGCACTGTTGCGCGAAGTGTCCTCCGACGTGTTGGTGCTGGCCCTTAAGGGTTCGGACGAAGGCGTCAAGGAGAAGATCTTCAAGAACATGTCCAAGCGTGCGGCGGAACTGTTGCGCGACGACCTGGAAGCCAAAGGCCCGGTGCGCGTCAGCGACGTGGAAACCGCGCAGAAAGAAATCCTCACTATCGCCCGCCGTATGGCCGAGGCCGGGGAAATCGTTCTCGGTGGCAAGGGCGGCGAGGAAATGATCTAACACCATGGCCAAACATGATGATTCACCCACTGACCTGATCCGGGCCAGGGATGTCAGTGGTTTCGATACCTGGGCGCTGCCCAGTTTCGACCCGCCGGCACCCGAGCCTGAACCGGAGCCGGAACCCGAACCGCCGGAAATGGAAGAAGTGCCGCTGGAGGAAGTCCAGCCACTGACCCTCGAAGAACTCGAAAGCATCCGCCAGGAAGCCTATAACGAAGGCTTCGCGGTGGGTGAAAAAGAGGGTTTCCACAGCACCTCACTCAGGGTCCGCCAGGAAGCCGAACAGGCACTGGCGCCTAAGATCGCCGGGTTGGAACAGCTGATGGCGCACCTGTTCGAGCCTATCGCCGAACAAGACACCCAGATTGAAAAGTCGCTGGTCGACCTCGTGCAGCACATCACCAAACAGGTGATTCAGCGCGAACTGGCCATCGACTCGACGCAGATCGAACACGTCATGCGCGACGCCCTCAAGCTGCTGCCGCTGGGCGTGGGCAATGTGCGGCTGTACATCCATCCGCAGGATTTCGAGCAGGTCAAAGCCCTGCGCGAACGCCATGAAGAAACCTGGCGCATCGTCGAAGACGAGTCGTTATTGCCCGGCGGTTGCCGGGTCGAGACCGAGCACAGTCGCATCGATGCCACGGTGGAAACCCGCGTCAAACAGGTCATGGACAAACTGTTCGATCAGCTCCACGAACAGGCCTTGCACCCGGCCGCGCCGGACGTAAGTCTGGAACTGCCAGTCGAAAGCAAGCTCGTTGCCGATCCGGACCTTCCCGATGCGCCTTGATCGCACCAGTTTCGCCAAGCGCCTGGGTAGCTATGCCGAGGCCACGGAACTGGCCGGTGCGCCGATCCTTGAAGGTCGTCTGCTGCGCATGGTCGGCCTGACCCTCGAAGCCGAAGGCTTGCGCGCCGCCATGGGCAGCCGCTGCATGGTCATCAACGACGACAGCTATCACCCGGTGCAGGTCGAAGCCGAAGTCATGGGGTTCTCCGGCAGCAAGGTTTTCCTGATGCCGGTGGGCAGCGTGGCCGGTATCGCCCCCGGCGCCCGCGTCGTTCCTCTTTCCGATACCGGTCGCTTGCCGATGGGTATGAGCATGCTCGGGCGCGTGCTGGACGGCGCCGGTCGTGCGCTGGACGGCAAGGGCGGGATGAAGGCCGAAGACTGGGTGCCGATGGACGGCCCGACCATCAACCCGCTCAAACGCGAACCGATCAGCGAGCCGCTGGACGTGGGCATCCGCTGCATCAACGGCATGTTGACGGTGGGTCGTGGTCAGCGTCTCGGCCTGTTCGCCGGTACCGGTGTCGGTAAATCCGTGCTGCTGGGCATGATGACCCGCTTTACCGAGGCCGACATCATCGTCGTCGGGCTGATCGGTGAGCGGGGTCGTGAAGTTAAAGAGTTCATCGAGCACATCCTCGGTGAAGAAGGGCTCAAGCGCTCCGTGGTGGTGGCGTCCCCGGCGGACGATGCGCCGCTGATGCGTCTGCGCGCCGCCATGTACTGCACACGAATTGCCGAATATTTCCGCGACAAGGGCAAGAACGTCCTGTTGCTGATGGATTCGCTGACGCGTTTCGCCCAGGCCCAGCGGGAAATCGCCCTGGCCATCGGGGAGCCGCCGGCAACCAAGGGCTATCCGCCGTCGGTGTTCGCCAAGTTGCCGAAACTGGTGGAGCGGGCGGGTAATGCGGAGAAGGGGGGCGGTTCGATCACCGCGTTCTATACCGTGTTGTCCGAAGGCGATGACCAGCAGGACCCGATTGCCGACTCGGCGCGAGGCGTGCTCGACGGGCATATCGTGCTGTCGCGGCGTCTGGCCGAAGAAGGTCACTACCCGGCCATCGACATCGAGGCGTCCATCAGCCGGGTGATGCCGGCGGTGGTGTCGCCGGAACACATGACGCGCGCGCAGTACTTCAAGCAGTTATGGTCACGTTATCAACAGAGTCGCGACCTGATCAGCGTCGGCGCCTACGTCGCCGGTGGTGATCGTGAGACCGACCTGGCGATTTCCCTGCAACCGCAACTGGTCAAATACCTGCGTCAGGGCCTCAATGACAGCATCAGCCTGGGCGAAAGCGAAGCGTATCTCGCCTCGATCTTCGCGCCTGCGGCGGGCGGCTAACCGGTCATGGCACAGACTCGGGCAGGGCGGCTGGCACCCGTGGTGGAAATAGCCGAGAAGGCCGAGAAAACCGCAGTCCAGCGTCTGGGGCATTTCCAGGGACAGGTACGTTTGGCCGAAAGCAAACTCGCCGACCTCGAAGCCTTTCGCCTCGATTATCAAGAACAGTGGATCGTGCGCGGCAGCAGCGGCGTGTCGGGCCAGTGGTTGCTCGGCTATCAGGGTTTCCTGGCACAACTGGGCACGGCCATCGATCAGCAGCGACAAAGCCTGGCCTGGCACCAGAACAACCTGAACAAGGCGCGGGACACCTGGCAACAGGCGTTCGCCCGGGTCGAAGGCTTGCGCAAACTGGTTCAGCGCTACGCCGATGAGGCGCGGGCAATCGAAGACAAACGCGAGCAAAAGCTGCTGGATGAGTTGTCCCAGCGCTTGCCGCGTCAGGATCAGTATTGAGGAAGGCTGCAATCTTTTGATCCTGACTACCTGCCTTGCCCCAACCTCTACCAAATGCTAAACCTTGTACAAGCAGGTTTACCAATGACAAGACAAGGAAGCCATGACATGTCAGTCGTTACAGAAGTCTCGCCGGATGGACAAAAACTGACGATATCGATCAAAGGGCGCTTCGATTTCGCCAAGCATCAGGAATTTCGTGAATCCTACGAAAGCCGGGATCTGGCTGAGGTCGTTGTCGACCTGAAGGAAGCAACCTACCTCGACAGCTCCGCGCTGGGCATGCTCCTACTGTTGCGTGACCACGCCGGTGGCGAAAAATCCGATATTCGCGTGGTCAACAGCAGTTCCGACGTGAAGAAGATCCTCGCCATCTCCAATTTCGACAAACTGTTCGACATCAGTTGATCGCCGTGCAGCCTGCGCTCGAATCGCTGACGATCCTGATCGCCGAAGACAGCGCGGCCGACCGCATGCTGTTGTCGAGTATCGTCCGGCGTCAGGGCCATCAGGTGCTGACCGCCGCCAACGGTGCTGAAGCGGTCGAGGCGTTTCGCCTGCTACGTCCGCAACTGGTGTTGATGGACGCGATGATGCCGGTGATGGACGGTTTCGAGGCCGCACAACAGATAAAGGCCCTGGCCGGCGAGCACCTGGTGCCGATCATCTTCCTCACTTCGCTATCCGAGAGCGAAGCCTTGGCTCGCTGTCTGGAGGTCGGGGGTGACGATTTTCTGGCGAAGCCGTACAACCAAGTGATCCTTGCCGCCAAGATCAAGGCGATGGACCGTTTGCGGCGGTTGCAGGCGACCGTGTTGAAGCAACGTGATCAGATCGCCCGGCACCACGACTATTTGCTCAATGAGCAGCGGGTGGCCAAGGCTGTATTCGACAAAGTGGCCCATTCAGGTTGCCTGAACGCGCCCAATATCCGCTACCTGCAATCGCCTTACGCACTGTTCAACGGTGATTTGCTGTTGGCCGCGTTCACCCCGGCGGGCGACATGCATGTGTTGCTGGGCGATTTCACCGGCCATGGTTTGCCGGCCGCAGTCGGCGCGATGCCGTTGGCCGAAGTCTTCTACGGCATGACTGCCAAGGGCTACGGTCTGGCGGAAACCCTGCGCGAGATGAATGCCAAGCTCAAGCGCATCCTGCCGGTGGACATGTTCTGTTGTGCGACGCTGCTGTGCCTGAGTTTTCAGCGGCGCTCAGTGGAAGTCTGGAACGGCGGCATGCCGGACGGGTATCTGCACAGCATCGCCAGCGGTGAACGCACGCCGCTGATCGCCCGGCACTTGCCGCTTGGCGTGTTGAGCCCGCAAACATTCGATGACCGCACCGAAGTGTTTCCAATGGCGCTGGGGGATCGGGTTTTCCTGTTGTCCGACGGGGTGATCGATACCTGCGATGCCAATGATCAGTTGTTTGGCGTGCAGCGTTTGCAGCAGGTGTTTGCGGCCACTCGTCAGCCGGATGCGCTGTTCGAGGACATCCAGCAGGCGCTGCGGGACTTTGGTGGCGAGGCCCGCGACGATGTGAGCATGGTCGAAGTCAGCCTGTTGGAGCCGACTCAGCTGAGTCCGCCCGCGCCGGTCTATTCCGACAGCGGCCAGTCCTGCCCGCTGGACTGGTCGGTAAGTTTCGAGTTTCGCGCCGCCACGCTCAAGCGCTTCAACCCGCTGCCGTACTTGCTGCAACTACTGCTTGAGGTTCACGGCCTGCGAGCTCAGGGCGGGGCGCTTTACAGTGTGCTGGCCGAGTTGTATTCCAATGCCCTGGAGCATGGCGTGCTGGGCCTGGACTCAAGCCTCAAGCGCGATGTCACCGGGTTTGGTCGTTATTATCAGCAGCGCAATGCGCGCCTTGATGAGTTGCAGGACGGTTATGTGCGGGTGCACCTGCAAGTCACGCCGCAGGACGAGGGGGGGTGTCTGGTGATTCGCGTCGAGGACAGCGGCAAGGGGTTTGATGTTGACCGAGTGTTGAAGCGCCCCGTGGACCCTGTCCGTTTGTCGGGGCGCGGTGTAAGTCTGGTCCGTCAGTTGGGGCGTAATGCCAGTTGGTCCGACGATGGTCGTACTGCCCGCGTGGAGTTTTTCTGGGAGGCTCTGGCATAATCCGCGCATTCTTGATCAAGGAGTGAGCAAGTGGCTGACAAACATCTGGACCCGGACGCGCTGAGCGCGTTACGGGAAGTCATGGAGGATGAGTTTTCGACATTGGTCGATACCTTCCTCGCGGATTGCGAAGAACGCCTGCGCCTGTTGCGTCAGGCGAATTCGGCTGATCAATTGACCGAGATAGCCCATAGCTTCAAAGGCAGCAGCAGCAATATGGGCGCCATCAGGCTCGCGGAGCTGTGTGGCACGTTTGAGCACAATGCCAAAACCCTTACAGCTGCCGATATTGAGCAATTGATCGCCGAGATCGAGGGTGAGTTCGCTATCGTGCGGCCTCTCTATGAATTCGAGCGACAACGTTCACCAGCGGCAAGCTGAGTCGACTCGCGCCTTTCGTCGTCAACCGGCGAAACTGGCGCGACCCTTGCAGATAACTCTTCCAACTGTACCTACGATCCCAGTGCAGCGGAGACCGTTAAATGCCCGTTACCCCCAATAATCTTCTTCAGGCCGTCGCGCCGGCCAAGGCGCAAGCCAACGCCGCCAATTCCACGGCGCTGACCGCTGAGCCCGGGGACAAGGCTTCCAGCTTCGCTCAGGTGTATGCCAAGCAAGGACAGAACAAGCCCGTCGCTGCGGCAGATAGCTCGGTCAAACCGGTACGTGAGAAGGTGGCGGACGGCGCCGGCAAGAAGGACGTCGTCGAGGATAAGCCTGCCGCCGCAGAGCCGGTGGTTGCCGATAGCGGCAAAACCTTGCCCGCCGACAAACCGACACAGTCCGACGATGCTGCCAGCGACGCTGCTACCGATACCGAGCAAACACCGGTCGTCGATGCCGTGCCTGTTGATCTGACGCTTGATCCTGCCTTGCTGCTCGCGGCGCAACCCGTAACGGCGACGCCTGCACCGGTGGTAACGCCGGTTGTGGATGCCGTTCAGTTAACGGCTGAAGCCCCGGTTGCCGCGTTGCCGGCGGCTGTCTCCACAGACACCGCCTTCGATCCCGAAGCCGATCCGCTCGATGCATTGCCAGCCTTGCGCATGGCCATGGAGCAAAGTGGTCACGTTTCCGCGTCCAGCCAGTCACAACCCAAGGCTGCCCCGACGTCCGCCCAAGCCCAGGCCGATGGCGAACAGACCGCCGCGCAGAACTTTGCCGCCGGTATGGCCAGCATGCTTGACGTGCAGGCCGACAAGGACAGCACCAGCCAGGGGGGCGAGAAGGCTTTCAGTGGACTGATCGATGACGGTCTGAAGGATCTGAAGTCGGCCAGCAGCGATACGCGGGTCGACGATTTCGCCAATCGACTGGCGGCACTCACGCAAGCGGCTACGCCGAAAACCGCCAATGCGTTGCCGGTGAACCAGCCGATCGCCATGCATCAGAGTGGCTGGACCGAAGAAGTGGTGAATCGGGTCATGTACTTGTCCAGCGCCAATCTCAAGGCGGCGGACATCCAGTTGCAACCGGCTGAGCTGGGGCGCCTCGACATTCGCGTGAACATGGTTCCGGACCAGCAGACTCAGGTGACATTCATGAGCGCTCACCCTGGCGTGCGTGAAGCGCTGGATGGTCAGGTCCATCGCCTGCGCGACATGTTCGCGCAGCAGGGCATGGGCCAGGTCGACGTCAACGTGTCCGACCAGAACCGTGGTTCGCAGGATCAGGGGCAGAATCAGCAGGCCCAAAACGGACGTACTCAGGCCAATGGCGGTCGTCTTGATGCAATGGATGGCGAAATCGCTCCGGGCGTCGCCGAAGTCGCCGCACCGGTTACCAGCGTGATCGGCTCCAGCGCGGTCGACTATTACGCCTGATAGACACTAAACCCTGTAGGAGCAGCCTGCTCGCGATAGCGGCATAGAAGTCGATAAAGATGTCGACAGTTACATGGCCATCGCGAGCAGGCTCACTCCTACAAGGGTTTTGCTGTGATCTTTCGATCACTGCCCGTCCACCCATCCCCCTCCCAACACTTCTGGCATAACACTTGCTCTTGCCTATCCGTGCGACTGTGAAAACCCGAATAGTGACGGATTATTGGCATGGCGAAGAGCGACGCAGCAGTAAAAGATCCCGCAACCAAAGGCAAACTCAAGCTGATTATCGTGGTCGTGGTGGCTCTGCTGCTGGCGATTGGTTTGTCCGTGGGGGCCACCTGGTACTTCATGCACGGCGCCCAGAGCAAGCCTGCGGCCGTGGTTGAAACCGCACCGCTGGGCAAGCAGCCGGCGATTTTCGAGTCGATGGCGCCGGCGTTTGTCGCCAACTACAACCAGAACGGCCGTCAGCGCTACATGCAGGTGAGCATCACCATGCTTGGCCGCAATCAGGCTGATCTGGATGCGCTCAAGGTGCACATGCCGGTGATCCGCAACAACCTGGTCATGCTGTTCTCCGGGCAGGACTTCGCCACGCTCGCGTCGCCGGTCGGTCAGGAAATGCTGCGCCAGAAAGCCACGGCCAGCGTCCAGGAAGTGGCGCAGAAGGAGCTCGGCAAAGTGGTCATCGAACAATTGCTTTTCACTAATTTCGTACTGCAGTAGGAACACGACATGGCCGTGCAGGACCTGCTGTCCCAGGATGAGATCGATGCGCTGTTGCATGGCGTGGACGATGGTCTGGTACAGACCGATATCGCTGCCGAACCCGGCACCGTCAAAAGCTACGACCTGACCAGCCAGGATCGCATCGTCCGTGGACGCATGCCGACCCTGGAAATGATCAACGAACGTTTCGCCCGCTACACGCGCATCAGCATGTTCAACATGCTGCGCCGCTCGGCGGACGTGGCGGTCGGTGGCGTACAGGTGATGAAGTTTGGCGAATACGTGCACTCGCTGTACGTGCCGACCAGTCTCAACCTGGTCAAGATCAAACCGCTGCGCGGCACCGCGCTGTTCATCCTCGACGCCAAACTGGTGTTCAAGCTGGTGGACAACTTCTTCGGCGGCGACGGCCGTCACGCCAAGATCGAAGGGCGTGAATTCACCCCGACCGAACTGCGCGTGGTGCGCATGGTGCTGGAGCAGGCCTTCATCGACTTGAAGGAAGCCTGGCAGGCGATCATGGAAGTCAACTTCGAGTACATCAACTCGGAAGTGAACCCGGCGATGGCCAACATCGTCGGCCCGAGCGAAGCCATTGTGGTCTCGACCTTCCACATCGAACTCGATGGCGGTGGCGGCGACCTGCACGTGACCATGCCGTACTCGATGATCGAACCGGTGCGCGAAATGCTCGACGCCGGCTTCCAGTCGGACCTCGACGACCAGGACGAACGCTGGGTCAACGCCCTGCGTCAGGACGTGCTGGATGTCGACGTGCCGATCGGTGCCACGGTTGCCCGACGCCAGTTGAAACTGCGCGACATCCTGCACATGCAGCCGGGGGACATCATCCCGGTGGAAATGCCGGAAGACATGATCATGCGCGCCAACGGCGTGCCGGCCTTCAAGGTCAAGATGGGCTCGCACAAAGGCAACCTTGCGTTGCAGGTGATCGAGCCGATCGAGCGCCGTTGACCGGCGCTCGTACCCATTCGCTGTTAACCGAATTCTGAATTTTTGCTCGCCGAGGACACATCATGGCTGACGATATGAACATGCAGGACGACCAGGCGCTGGCCGATGAGTGGGCTGCGGCCCTGGAAGAAACCGGCGATGCCGGGCAGGCCGACATCGACGCCTTGCTGGCAGCCGATTCTGGCGGTTCCGCGTCCAATCGCCTGCCGATGGAAGAATTTGGCAGCATGCCGAGAAACAACGATCCGGTCACGCTCGATGGGCCGAACCTGGACGTGATCCTCGACATTCCAGTGTCCATTTCCATGGAAGTGGGCAGCACCGACATCAACATCCGCAACCTGCTGCAACTCAACCAGGGTTCGGTGATCGAACTCGATCGCCTGGCCGGTGAGCCGCTGGACGTGCTGGTCAACGGCACGCTCATCGCCCACGGCGAAGTGGTTGTGGTCAACGAGAAGTTCGGCATCCGCCTGACCGACGTGATCAGCCCAAGCGAACGCATCAAGAAGCTGCGCTGAGTGAAAAGGTTTCTCGGGGTTCTTCTGGCGTTGCCATTGAGCGTGCTGGCGGCCGAGCCTGTCGCGACCGCCACTACCGCCGTTGCTGCGCCTGTAGCCAGTAGCGGTGTGGCGGGGCAATTGACGCAACTGGTGTTCGGCCTACTGCTGGTGCTGGGGTTGATCTTCTTCCTCGCCTGGCTGTTGCGCCGGGTGCAGCAGGCAGGCTCGGCGGGCAAGGGGCAGATCATCGAGCTGATCGGTTCCCGAGCCCTCGGCCCGCGTGATCGCCTGATGCTGGTACAAGTCGGCAACGAGCAGATTCTGCTTGGCCTGAGCCCCGGAACCATCACCGCGTTGCATGTGCTCAAGGAGCCGGTGCAGGTGCCGAGCGCGACTGAAAAGACCACGCCGGAATTTGCCCAGCGCCTGCTGGAGATCCTGGGCAAAGATCAAAAGGATAAGAAGTAATGGGCGCGCTGCGCATCGTCTTGACGCTGGCCCTGTTGCTGGCGGCTCCTTTGGCGTTCGCCGCCGACCCGTTGTCGATCCCGGCGATCACGCTGGGCACCAACGCCGAAGGTGCTCAGGAATATTCGGTCAGCCTGCAAATCCTGCTGATCATGACCGCGCTGAGCTTCATCCCGGCGTTCGTCATGCTGATGACCAGTTTTACCCGGATCATCATCGTCTTCTCGATCCTGCGTCAGGCCCTTGGCTTGCAGCAAACGCCGTCGAACCAGATCCTCACCGGCATGGCGTTGTTCCTGACCCTGTTCATCATGGCGCCGGTGTTCGATCGCGTGAACCAGGACGCCCTGCAACCGTACCTGGCGGAAAAAATGACCGCTCAGGATGCCGTGGCCAAGGCCCAGGTGCCGATCAAGGATTTCATGCTGGCCCAGACCCGCACCAGCGATCTTGAGCTGTTCATGCGTCTGTCCAAGCGCACCGACATCGCCTCGCCGGATCAGGCACCGCTGACCATCCTGGTGCCGGCCTTCGTGACGTCGGAGCTGAAAACCGCGTTCCAGATCGGCTTCATGATCTTCATTCCGTTCCTGATCATCGACCTCGTCGTGGCGAGCGTGCTGATGGCCATGGGTATGATGATGTTGTCGCCGCTGATCATTTCCCTGCCGTTCAAAATCATGCTGTTCGTGCTGGTCGATGGCTGGGCGCTGATCATCGGCACTTTGGCCAGCAGCTTCGGCGGTGTCTCGCCATGACGCCTGAAGTTGCGGTCGACATCTTCCGTGAAGCGTTGTGGCTGACCACGCTGATGGTCGCCGTGCTGGTGATTCCGAGCCTGCTGGTGGGCCTGATCGTGGCGATGTTCCAGGCTGCCACCCAGATCAACGAACAAACCTTGAGCTTCCTGCCGCGCCTGCTGGTGATGCTGGTGACGCTGATCGTGGCCGGGCCATGGCTGGTGCAGACCTTCATGGAATACATCCTGCAGTTGTACGGCAGCATTCCGCAGGTCATCGGTTAAGCCATGTCGTCGCTGCTGCAACTGACCGATACCCAGATCAGCACCTGGGTGGCGACGTTCATGTTGCCGCTGTTTCGCGTCGGCGCCTTGCTGATGGTCATGCCAGTGTTCGGCACTTCGCTGGTACCCAAGCGCATACGGCTTTACTTTGCGATCGCCATCACCGTGGTCATCGCCCCCAATTTGCCGCCCATGCCGCCAGTCAATGCGCTGGATTTGAGCGCACTGCTGCTGATTGCCGAGCAGATTCTCGTCGGCGCGATCCTCGGGTTCTCCTTGCAGTTGTTCTTCCAGGCGTTCGTGGTGGCGGGGCAGATTGTCGCGATCCAGATGGGCATGGGTTTCGCCTCGATGGTCGACCCCACCAACGGCGTGTCGGTGGCGGTGATCGGGCAGTTTTTCACCATGCTGGTGACGCTGATGTTCCTGGCGATGAACGGCCATCTGGTGGTGTTCGAGGTGCTCACCGAAAGCTTTACCACGCTGCCGGTCGGTAGCGGCTTGATGGTCAATCACTACTGGGAAGTGGCCGGCAAACTGGGTTGGGTGCTTGGCGCAGCACTGTTGCTGGTGCTGCCGGCGATCACCGCGCTGCTGGTGGTCAACATCGCCTTTGGCGTGATGACCCGGGCGGCGCCGCAACTGAACATTTTCTCCATCGGTTTCCCGCTGACCCTGGTGCTTGGACTGTTTATCGTCTGGGTCGGGCTGGCGGACATTCTCAATCAGTATCAACCGCTGGCCACCGAGGCCCTGCAGTTTTTACGCGAACTGGCACAGGCACGCTGAGTCATGGCTGAGAGCGAAAGCGGTCAGGACAAAACAGAAGACCCCACGGAGAAAAAGAAAAAGGACGCCCGTGAGAAGGGTGAAATCGCCCGCTCCAAGGAGCTCAACACCCTGGCGATCATGCTCGCCGGTGCCGGTGCGTTGCTGATATTCGGCGGGGCGCTGGCCCAGGAAATGATGGACCTGATGCGCCTTAACTTTTCCCTGTCGCGGGAAGTGGTGCTGGACCAGCGCTCGATGGGCACCTATCTGCTGCACTCGGGGCAAATTGCCTTGCTGGCGATTCAACCGGTGATGATCACTTTGTTGCTGGCCGCATTGATCGGTCCGATTTCCCTCGGTGGCTGGCTGTTCTCCGCCGGCACCATGGCCCCTAAATTCAGCCGTATGAACCCCGGCGCCGGCCTCAAGCGCATGTTCTCGGCCAAGGCCATTGCCGAACTGCTCAAGGCGCTGGCGAAGTTTTTCATCGTGCTCTTCGTGGCTCTGTTGGTGTTATCGGCGGACATCGACGACCTGCTGCGCATCGCCCACGAACCGCTGGACCGGGCAATCATCCACAGTCTGCAAGTGGTCGGCTGGAGCACGCTGTGGATGGCCTGCGGCTTGATCATCATCGCCGCCGTGGACGTGCCGATCCAGCTCTGGGAAAGCATCAAGAAACTGAAGATGACCAAGCAGGAAGTGCGCGACGAGCACAAGGATCAGGAAGGTCGACCTGAAGTCAAACAACGCATTCGCCAACTCCAGCGAGAAATGTCCCAGCGGCGGATGATGGCGGCGATTCCCGACGCCGACGTGGTCATCACCAACCCGACCCACTACGCCGTCGCCCTCAAGTACGACCCGGACAAGGGCGGCGCGCCAATGCTGATCGCCAAGGGCAGCGACTTCCTGGCGCTGAAAATTCGTGAAATTGCGGCGGCTAACGAGATTTTGCTGTTGGAATCGCCGGCGCTGGCGCGGTCGATTTATTACTCGACGGAGCTTGAGCAGGAAATTCCGGGTGGGCTTTACCTGGCTGTTGCCCAAGTGCTGGCGTATGTCTATCAGATTCGCCAGTACCGGGCGGGCAAGGGCAAGCGGCCTGATCCGCTCAAGGATGATTTGCCGATTCCGCCGGATCTGCGCCGCGACTCCTGATTTCTGTACCCGTAGCAGCTGCCGAGCCTGCGAGGCTGCGTTCGAGGAGGAAGTCCTCGCCAGAACCTGACGACTGCTACGCAGTCGAACGCAGCCTCGCAGGCTCGGCAGCTGCTACAGAGGATGTGCGCGACTCTCTATTTCGTGCCTGCGCAAAAGTTGGAAGGCTTCTTGCAATACTCGCCCCGAGCCTGCTTCAGGCGTCAAAAGTTTGCTTCAAAGGAACGGGGAATACCGGTGGATCGCTCTCAGTTAATCAACAGTGCCCGCACGAACATGGCAGACCTCAGTCGAGGCAATCTGGGCGTGCCGCTGTTGCTGCTGGTCATGTTGGCAATGATGATGTTGCCGGTGCCGCCGTTCCTGCTCGACGTGTTTTTTACCTTCAACATTGCTCTGTCGATCGTGGTGCTGCTGGTCTGCGTGTACGCCTTGCGGCCGCTGGATTTCGCAGTGTTCCCGACCATCCTGCTGGTGGCGACGTTGTTGCGCCTGGCGTTGAACGTGGCCTCGACGCGGGTGGTGATGCTCCACGGGCAGGACGGCCACGCTGCGGCCGGTAAGGTGATCCAGGCCTTCGGTGAGGTGGTGATTGGCGGTAACTACGTGGTTGGTATCGTGGTTTTCGCGATTTTGATGATCATCAACTTCGTCGTGGTGACCAAAGGTGCCGGGCGGATTTCCGAGGTAAGCGCGCGTTTCACCCTCGATGCGATGCCCGGCAAACAGATGGCCATCGACGCCGACCTCAACGCCGGCCTTATCGATCAAGCGCAAGCCAAGGCCCGCCGTTCGGAAGTAGCCCAGGAAGCCGAGTTCTATGGCTCCATGGACGGTGCCAGCAAGTTCGTGCGCGGTGACGCCATCGCCGGCCTGCTGATTCTGTTCATCAACCTGATCGGCGGCATGGCGGTCGGTATCTTCCA
Organism: Pseudomonas sp. NFX224; assembly: GCF_048565165.1. Classification (NCBI taxonomy): domain Bacteria; kingdom Pseudomonadati; phylum Pseudomonadota; class Gammaproteobacteria; order Pseudomonadales; family Pseudomonadaceae; genus Pseudomonas; species Pseudomonas sp. NFX224. The sequence goes on from NZ_CP183416.1 coordinate 4,670,627, forward strand.
GCACAACATGGGCTTTGCCGACGCCGGCAAGGTGTATGCGCTGCTGACCATCGGTGACGGTTTGGTGGCGCAATTGCCATCACTGTTGTTATCGACAGCCGCCGCAATCATGGTGACCCGTGCTTCCGGCTCGGAAGACATGGGCAAGCAAATCAATCGCCAGATGTTCGCCTCGCCAAAAGCGTTGGCCGTTTCGGCGGGTTTGATGGCGGTGATGGGCCTGGTGCCTGGCATGCCGCATTTCTCGTTCCTGAGCATGGCAGCGCTGGCGGCTGGCGGCGCATACCTGTTCTGGCGCAAGCAGAACATCGTCAAGGTCCAGGCCCTGCAAGAGGTCAAGCGTCAGCAGGAATTGCTGCCATCGCCGGCCCGCGCTCAGGAAACCAAGGAGCTGGGCTGGGATGACGTGACGCCAATCGACATGATCGGCCTGGAAGTGGGTTACCGCCTGATTCCATTGGTGGACCGCAACCAGGGTGGTCAATTGCTGGCGCGGATCAAGGGTGTGCGCAAGAAACTGTCCCAGGACCTGGGCTTCCTGATGCCGACCGTGCACATCCGCGACAACCTGGACCTGGCGCCGAGTGCCTATCGCCTGACCCTGATGGGCGTGATTCTGGCCGAAGCGGAGATTTACCCGGATCGTGAACTGGCGATCAACCCGGGACAGGTCTACGGCACGCTCAACGGCATTACCGCCAAAGATCCGGCTTTCGGCCTGGAGGCGGTGTGGATCGAGATCAGTCAGCGCGCCCAGGCACAATCCCTTGGCTATACAGTGGTCGATGCCAGTACAGTAGTGGCCACGCACTTGAACCAGATTCTGTACAAGCACTCCAGCGAGCTGATCGGCCACGAGGAAGTGCAGCAACTCATGCAATTGCTGGCGAAAAACTCGCCGAAACTGGCTGAAGAGCTGGTGCCGGGTGTGCTGTCGCTGTCGCAATTGCTCAAGGTTCTGCAAGCGCTGTTGGCCGAACAGGTGCCGGTGCGCGACATTCGCAGCATTGCCGAAGCCATCGCCAACAATGCTTCCAAGAGTCAAGATACCGCCGCATTGGTGGCCGCGGTGCGCGTCGGCGTAAGCCGCGCAATCGTGCAAAGCATTGTAGGCACTGACTCCGAGCTGCCAGTGATCACGCTGGAGCCAAGGTTGGAACAAATATTGCTCAATAGTCTGCAGAAGGCAGGACAAGGCTCGGAAGAGGGTGTTTTGCTGGAGCCAAGCATGGCTGAGAAGCTGCAACGCTCGTTGATCGATGCAGCGCAACGTCAGGAAATGCAAGGTCAACCGGTGATCCTGCTGGTGGCCGGTCCGGTTCGCGCGATGCTCTCGCGTTTTGGCCGGCTGGCAGTCCCGGGGCTGCATGTGCTGGCCTACCAGGAAATACCTGACAACAAGCAAGTGACCATCGTTGCGACAGTAGGGCCCAACGGCTGAGGTAGTGGTTTATGCAAGTTAAGCGTTTTTTCGCCGCCGATATGCGTCAGGCCATGAAACTGGTTCGTGATGAGCTGGGCGCCGATGCCGCCATCATTGGCAACCGCCGGATCGCCGGTGGTGTCGAGCTGACGGCTGCCCTGGATTACAAGCTGTCGGCGCTGGCTCCGCGCGTTCCGAACATGGAGCTCGAAGACGAGCTGCGCAAGACCCAGTCGCGGATCGTCACCGCCCAGGCCGAATTGAGCCTGCGCAGCGAAGGCGAGAGCGACAACGCCACCAATCGCCAGTTGTTCGCCGGCCTGCCGTTGACCGCCGCCGAACCGCTCATCGAGCCGACTTACGCCGAGCCACGTCGCCCGGCGCCAGCACCGAGTGCTGCACCGGCTGTCGATTCGCGAGTGTTCGACTCGATGCGTTTCGAGCTCAACAGCCTGCGCGAACTCATGGAAGTCCAGCTTGGCTCTCTGGCGTGGAATCAGCTGCAAGGCAGCCGTCCGGCCCAGGCCAACCTGTGGCGTCGCCTGCAACGCATCGGCCTGTCCGGCCCGTTGTCGCGCGACTTGCTGGCGATGATTACCGATATCGAAGAACCTCGTCAGGCCTGGCGCATGCTGCTGGCGCACCTGGCGCGGATGATCGCTACCCCGGAAGTCGAGCCGCTGGAAGAGGGCGGTGTCATTGCCATGGTCGGTCCTGCCGGCATGGGCAAGACCACCACGCTGGCCAAGCTGGCTGCCCGCTACGTGCTCAAGTACGGCGCGCAAAACATCGCGCTGGTGAGCATGGACAGCTACCGTATAGGTGCCCAGGAGCAACTCAAGACCCTTGGTCGGATTCTCAATGTGTCGGTGACCCACGTCGATCCGGGCCAATCGCTGGTGCAGGCGCTGGAACCACTGCTGCGCAAACGCGTCGTACTGATCGATACCGCTGGCCTGCAAGCCAGCGATCCGGCGCTGCGCATGCAGCTCGAAAGCCTGGCCGGGCGCGGCATCCGTTCCAAAAATTATCTGGTCCTGGCAACCACCAGCCAGAAGCAGGTGCTCACGGCCGCTTATCACAGTTACAAGCGCTGCGGGCTCGCTGGCTGCATTCTGACTAAACTGGATGAAACGGCGAGTCTGGGCGAGGTGTTGAGCCTGGCCATCAGTCATGAATTGCCGGTGGCCTACCTGACCGACGGCCCGCGGATTCCGGATGATTTGCATCTGCCGCGCCGTCATCAACTGGTCAGTCGTGCCGTCAGCGTGCAAATGCAGGAAGAGCCCAGCGAAGAAGCCATGGCTGACATGTTCGCTGATATCTACCACAGCCCCACCAAGCAGGTAGGCTGAGGTAACAATGAATAGTTTTTGTACCTACATCGATGGTCTGCCATGCATTGTTCCGTTTGTGAACGCGCAGCCAGTAATGTGGCCTCCGTCTATGCAAGACAAGGTAAAGAAATAACATGGGCAGCATGCATCCCGTACAGGTGATCGCGGTGACCGGCGGCAAAGGTGGCGTCGGGAAAACTAACGTGTCAGTGAACTTGTCCCTGGCTTTGGCTGAGCTTGGCCGGCGCGTCATGCTGCTGGATGCCGACCTGGGGCTGGCGAACGTCGACGTTCTGCTGGGCCTGACACCCAAACGTACCCTGGCCGACGTGATCGAAGGCCGTTGCGAGCTGCGCGACGTCCTGTTGCAGGGGCCCGGCGGCATCCGCATCGTTCCAGCCGCGTCCGGCACCCAGAGCATGGTTCATTTGAGCCCGGCGCAGCACGCCGGCCTGATCCAGGCCTTCAGCGACATCGGCGACAACCTCGACGTGCTGGTGATCGACACCGCTGCGGGTATTGGTGACTCGGTAGTCAGCTTCGTCCGCGCGGCCCAGGAAGTGTTGCTGGTGGTCTGCGACGAGCCGACCTCGATCACCGACGCCTACGCGTTGATCAAACTGCTTAACCGCGACTACGGCATGAACCGCTTCCGCGTCCTGGCCAACATGGCCCAGAGCCCGCAGGAAGGGCGCAACCTGTTCGCCAAGTTGACCAAGGTCACCGATCGCTTCCTCGACGTCGCCCTGCAATACGTCGGCGCCGTGCCTTACGACGAAAGCGTGCGCAAGGCCGTGCAGAAACAACGTGCCGTCTACGAAGCCTTCCCGCGCTCCAAGTGCTCGCTGGCGTTCAAGGCGATCGCACAGAAGGTCGACACCTGGCCGCTGCCGGCCAACCCGCGCGGGCATCTGGAATTCTTCGTCGAGCGCCTCGTGCAACAAACGGCAGGACCGGTTCTATGACAGCCAGCGGCTACAACCTCTACAAGAAATCGGCACGCGATGCGCAGTACGAGCTGATCGAGCGTTATGCGCCGCTGGTCAAACGCATTGCCTATCACTTGCTGGCGCGTCTGCCGGCGAGTGTCCAGGTCGAAGATTTGATCCAGGCCGGGATGATCGGCCTGCTGGAAGTTTCAACCAAATACGACGCCAGCAAAGGCGCGAGTTTCGAGACGTACGCGGGCATCCGCATCCGCGGTGCCATGCTCGATGAAGTGCGCAAGGGGGACTGGGCACCACGTTCGGTCCACCGCAATACCCGCATGGTCAGCGACGCCATTCGCGCGATTGAAGCTAAAACCGGCCGTGACGCTAAAGATCACGAGGTTGCGGCCGAACTCCAATTGAGTCTCGACGATTATTACGGGATTTTGAACGACACCCTGGGCAGCCGGTTGTTCAGTTTCGACGATCTGTTGCAGGACGGCGAACACGAAGGGCTGCACGAGGATGGCGCGAGTGCTCATCTCGAGCCGTCACGCGATCTGGAAGATGAACGCTTCCAGGCGGCGCTGGCGGACGCGATTGCCAATTTGCCGGAGCGTGAGCGACTGGTGTTGGCGCTGTACTACGACGAAGAGTTGAATCTCAAGGAAATCGGTGAGGTCCTGGGCGTCAGCGAGTCTCGGGTCAGCCAGTTACACAGCCAGTGCGCGGCCCGTTTGCGGGGGCGTTTGGGAGAGTGGCGAGCGCGCTGAAGGCAGTGTGGGGGCACTGCGACGTGGCTGGTGGGGTGAAAACCGCGCCGGTCTCGATCCGCTGTACTCCAGACAGTCATCGAGTGTTTTGCCAGATTGATTGAAATGGCGCGTCCAGGTGCTGGGCGCGTTTTAGTCTGCTTGGAGGTCGAATTGGACAAGAACATGAAAATCCTCATCGTTGATGACTTCTCAACGATGCGGCGGATCATAAAAAACCTGTTGCGTGACCTTGGGTTCACCAACACGGTCGAGGCCGACGATGGCACTACCGCCATTCCGGTTCTCAACAGCGGGAGCATCGACTTTCTGGTAACGGACTGGAACATGCCTGGCATGACCGGTATCGATCTGCTGCGCCACGTGCGCGCCGATGAAAAGCTCAAGCACCTGCCGGTGCTGATGGTGACCGCTGAAGCCAAGCGCGAGCAGATCATCGAAGCGGCCCAGGCCGGTGTAAACGGCTATGTGGTCAAACCCTTCACGGCCCAGGCGTTGAAAGAAAAAATCGAGAAGATTTTCGAACGCATCGGTTGAACTGCGCCACGGGGGAGCTATGGGGCATAACGAATCTTCGCAGGGCGATTTTGAATCGACCCTGAAAAAACACGCCGTCGAACTGGTCGCGAGCCTTGAAAAGGGCAAGTTCGGCGATGCTGTGCAATTGATCCATGAGCTCAACCAGACCCGTGACCGCGGCCTGTATCAGGAAGTGGGCAAGCTGACCCGTGAGCTGCATAGCGCGATCGTCAATTTCCAGATTGACCCGCACATGCCGCAAGCCGAGGAAGTGTCACAGATCACCGACGCCACCGAGCGTTTGGGGTATGTGGTCAAACTGACCGAAGCCGCGGCCAACCGCACCATGGACCTGGTGGAAAACGCCACGCCGCTGGTCAACAGCCTGGCGGACGAAGCCCAGGCCTTGAGCACGGATTGGGGACGCTTCATGCGTCGCGAAGTCGGGGCTGAAGAGTTCCGCGAGCTGGCCCGTCGCGTCGACGGATTCCTGGCGCGCAGCAGCACGGATAACCGCGCCGTGTCGACCAACCTCAACGACATCCTGCTTGCCCAGGATTATCAGGACCTCACAGGTCAAGTGATCAAGCGAGTGACCCAACTGGTCACCGAAGTTGAGAGCAACCTGCTCAAGCTCGTGCTTATGGCCAGCCAGGTGGACCGCTTTGCGGGCATCGAACATGACCGTGAAGCGATGCTTGCAGAAAAAGATCCACAAAAACATCTCTCTCAGGGTGAAGGTCCGCAGATTCATGCCGATAAAAGAGAAGACGTTGTGTCCGGTCAGGACGATGTGGACGATTTGTTATCCAGCCTTGGATTTTAGGTTTTTAGACCTGTTCTGTTAGGAGCACACCATTAATGAGCTTCGGCGCCGATGAAGAGATCCTTCAGGATTTCCTGGTTGAGGCCGGCGAGATTCTAGAGCAACTGTCCGAGCAACTGGTCGAGCTGGAAAGCCGTCCGGATGATGCGGATTTGCTCAATGCAATTTTTCGCGGTTTTCACACTGTAAAAGGGGGCGCCGGCTTCCTCCAGCTCAACGAGCTGGTGGAGTGCTGTCACATCGCCGAGAACGTGTTCGACATCCTGCGCAAGGGTGAGCGTCGCGTCGACTCGGAACTGATGGACGTGGTTCTCGAAGCGCTGGACGCGGTGAACAGCATGTTCAGCGAAGTCCGCGAGCGCAGCCCGATCACGGCTGCCACGCCTGAATTGCTCGCCGCACTGGCCCGACTGGCCGAGCCGCAAACGGCGGACGAGGCGGCGCCTGCGCCTGTCGCCGAAGGGGTTGAAGAGCCTGTCGCTGAAAGCGAATCGGGTGACATCACCGACAATGAATTCGAACAACTGCTGGACTCGCTGAACGCTGTCAAGGCTCAGGCCGAGGCGCCGACGGCTGCTCCAGCGCCTGCCAGCGATGCCGCGGCCAGCGACGAAATCACCGATGCCGAGTTCGAGTCGTTGCTCGACCAGCTGCACGGCAAAGGCCAGTTCGCCGTCGATGCCGTGGCACCTGTTGCCCCGGCCGAACCGCAGGCTCCGAAAGCCGCGGGCGATAGCTCCGACATTACCGACGACGAATTCGAAGCACTGCTCGACCAGCTTCACGGTAAAGGCAACTTTGCCGTCGATGCGCTGGAATCGGCCATCGCTTCGGTGCCGACGCCAGTCGCGCCATCCGCTGCTGCAGCCGGAAGCGACCTGATCACCGATCACGAATTCGAATCGCTGCTCGACGAATTGCACGGCAAAGGCAAGTTCACCGAAGTGGGTGCGACGGCTGGAACGGCAATCGGCGCCAGCGCGTCGGTTGCAGCCCCTGTCGCCAAGGCTGCGGCGCCGAAACCGATAGCCAAGGCGCCCGAGCCGAAAGCCGAAAAGCCGGCACCTGTCGCCGCGTCTGCACCGGCTCCGGCCCGTGCCCCGGCCGCGCCACCGGCGGAAAAACCGGCCAGCGAAGCCGAGACCACCGTGCGGGTCGATACCGCGCGTCTCGACGAAATCATGAACATGGTCGGCGAATTGGTGCTGGTGCGGAACCGCCTGGTCCGCCTGGGTGCCAACAGCGCCGATGAAGCCATGTCCAAAGCCGTGTCGAACCTCGACGTGGTCACGGCCGACCTGCAAACCGCGGTCATGAAAACCCGGATGCAACCGATCAAGAAAGTCTTCGGGCGCTTCCCGCGTCTGGTTCGCGACCTGGCTCGCCAGCTCAAGAAAGAGATCAACCTGGAACTGGTCGGCGAAGAAACCGACCTCGACAAGAACCTCGTCGAGGCCCTGGCCGACCCGCTGGTCCACTTGGTGCGCAACGCGGTCGACCACGGCATCGAGTCGCCGGAAGAACGCGAAGCTTCGGGCAAGTCCCGCGGCGGCAAAGTGATCCTGGCGGCAGAGCAGGAAGGCGACCACATCCTGCTGTCGATCTCCGATGACGGCAAAGGCATGGACCCGAATGTCCTGCGTTCCATCGCGGTTAAACGCGGTGTGATGGACAAGGACGCGGCCGATCGCCTGAGCGATACCGAGTGCTACAACCTGATCTTCGCCCCGGGCTTCTCGACCAAGACCGAGATCTCCGACGTGTCGGGCCGTGGCGTGGGCATGGACGTGGTGAAAACCAAGATCTCCCAGCTCAACGGTTCGATCAACATCTTCTCGGCCAAGGGCCAGGGATCGAAGATCGTCATCAAGGTACCGTTGACCCTGGCGATCATGCCGACGTTGATGGTCATGCTCGGCAACCAGGCGTTCGCGTTCCCGCTGGTGAACGTCAACGAGATCTTCCACCTCGACCTGTCGACCACCAACGTGGTGGATGGCCAGGAAGTGGTGATCGTGCGGGACAAGGCGCTGCCGTTGTTCTACCTCAAGCGCTGGCTGGTCAGCTCCGCCGCTCACGAAGAGCAGCGTGAAGGCCATGTGGTGATTCTTTCGGTGGGCACCCAGCGGATCGGCTTCGTCGTCGATCAACTGGTAGGCCAGGAAGAAGTGGTCATCAAGCCATTGGGCAAAATGCTCCAGGGAACCCCGGGCATGTCGGGCGCCACCATCACCGGTGACGGTCGCATCGCTCTGATTCTCGATGTTCCGAGCATGCTCAAGCGTTACGCCGCACGGCGTATTTGATTCTGGTGGAGCGGGGCGACTGAGCCTCGCTCCGTCTAACGGAGTGTTTATGGCAGTCAAAGTCCTGGTGGTGGATGATTCGGGGTTTTTCCGCCGCCGCGTCTCGGAAATTCTTTCAGCGGATTCGAATATCCAGGTCGTCGGTACGGCGACCAACGGAAAAGAGGCGATCGATCAGGCCCTGGCCCTCAAGCCGGACGTGATCACCATGGACTACGAGATGCCGATGATGGACGGCATCACGGCGGTGCGGCACATCATGCAGCGCTGCCCGACCCCGGTCTTGATGTTTTCCTCGCTGACCCACGAAGGCGCCCGGGTCACCCTGGATGCGCTGGACGCCGGCGCGGTGGACTTCCTGCCGAAGAATTTCGAAGACATCTCGCGCAACCCCGAGAAGGTCAAGCAACTGCTGTGCGAGAAGATCCTGAGCATTTCGCGCAGCAACCGTCGTGTCAGTTCTTACAGCGCTCCGGCTCCTGCGGCCGCACCCGCCCCGACGCCAACGCCTTCGAGTATCGGCAGTTACGGCAGCACCGCGCCTGCACGTCCGGCACCCGCACCGATTCCGGCACGTGTCCACGCGGCCACGCCGTCGTCGCCCGCGCCGAAACGCAAAGCCTACAAACTGGTGGCCATCGGTACGTCCACTGGCGGTCCGGTTGCCCTGCAACGGGTACTGACCCAATTGCCGGCCAACTTCCCGGCACCGATCGTGCTGATCCAGCACATGCCGGCCGCGTTTACCAAAGCGTTCGCCGAGCGCCTGGACAAGCTCTGCCGCATCAGCGTCAAGGAAGCCGAGGATGGCGACATCCTGCGTCCGGGCCTGGCGTTGCTCGCGCCGGGTGGCAAGCAAATGATGATTGACGGCCGTGGCGCGGTGAAAATCCTGCCGGGTGACGAACGTCTCAATTACAAGCCGTGCGTGGACATCACTTTCGGTTCGGCGGCCAAGTCCTACGGCGACAAAGTTCTGGCGGTCGTGTTGACCGGCATGGGCGCCGACGGTCGCGAAGGCGCGCGCCTGCTCAAACAGGGCGGCAGTTCGATCTGGGCTCAGGATGAAGCCAGCTGCGTGATCTACGGCATGCCGATGGCGATCGTCAAAGCCGAGCTCGCTGACGCGGTGTACAGCCTGGACGACATTGGCCGGCACATCGTCGAGGCCTGTATCTGATGGATGTTCTCAGCCTTATCGGCATCATCATGGCGTTCGTCGCCATCATCGGCGGTAATTACCTCGAAGGCGGCCACCTCAGTGCGCTGGCCAACGGCCCGGCAGCCCTGATCGTACTCGGCGGCACCATCGGCGCAGCGTTGCTGCAATCGCCGATGAGCGCCTTCAAGCGCGCCATGCAGATTCTGGCGTGGATCCTGTTTCCACCACGCGTCGACCTCGCCGGCGGCATCGATCGCGTCGTCAACTGGAGCTTGACCGCGCGCAAGGAAGGCTTGCTCGGTCTGGAAAGCATTGCCGACGCCGAGCCCGACAACTATTCGCGCAAAGGCCTGCAATTGCTGGTCGACGGCGCCGAGCCGGAAGCGATTCGCAGCATCCTGGAAGTGGATTTCTACACCCAGGAAAGCCGCGACATCGAAGCGGCCAAAGTCTTCGAAAGCATGGGTGGCTATGCGCCGACCATCGGCATCATCGGTGCGGTCATGGGCCTGATTCATGTCATGGGCAACCTCGCTGATCCATCGCAACTGGGCAGCGGTATTGCCGTGGCGTTCGTTGCCACCATCTACGGCGTGGCCAGCGCCAACCTGGTGTTGTTGCCGATTGCCGCCAAGTTGAAGTCAATCGCGTTGCGTCAGTCGCGTTATCGCGAAATGTTGTTGGAAGGGATCCTGTCGATCGCCGAAGGTGAAAACCCACGCTCAATTGAGTTGAAGCTTCAGGGCTTCATGGATTGATGGGGGTAATGGATTATGGCTCGTCGTCGGCACCAGGAAGAACACGTTAACCACGAGCGTTGGCTCGTGTCCTATGCGGACTTCATCACGCTGCTGTTCGCTTTTTTCGTGGTGATGTACTCGATTTCTTCGATCAACGAAGGCAAGTACAAGGTCATTTCCGAGGCATTGATCGGCGTTTTCACCGACTCCGACCGGGCGCTCAAGCCGATCCCTATCGGCGAAGAGCGACCGAAGACCGTGACCCCGGCCAAGCCTCTGGTCAAGGACAGCGAGCAGGTCGACGCCGGGGTTGCCGGCGCGAGCGATCCGCTGAAAAGCATCGCCGACGACATCAGTGCGGCGTTCGGCGATCTGATCCAGTCCAACCAGATGACCGTGCGCGGCAACGAGTTGTGGGTCGAGATCGAACTCAACTCCAGCCTGTTGTTCGGCAGCGGCGACGCCATGCCCAGCGACATCGCGTTCAACATCATCGACAAGGTCGCGGCGATCCTGAAGCCGTTCGACAACCCGATCCACGTCGAAGGTTTTACTGACGACCAACCGATTCGCACCGCGCAGTACCCGACTAACTGGGAACTGTCATCGGCCCGTTCGGCGAGCATCGTGCGCATGCTGGCGATGCAAGGGGTGAACCCCGGTCGCCTGGCGTCGGTGGGTTACGGTGAATTCCAGCCGGTGGCCAATAACGCCACGGCGGAAGGCCGGGCGCGCAACCGTCGCGTGGTGCTGGTGGTGTCACGCAATCTCGATGTGCGCCGCAGCCTGACCGGTACCGGGACCGCCAATGCGCAACCGGATGCGGCGTTGAAGCGTGCTGGCACACAAACTGCACCGACCCCGATCAAGTCGCCGGTACGAGAGAGCGCCGTCAATTCTCCGTCACCCGCATTAACACGTTGAGCTATTTCTCGGTCGATCCATTCGGCCGGGAGGAACAATCCGAATGAGAGTCTGGGCAGTCGCCAATCAAAAGGGTGGTGTCGGTAAAACCACTTCCTCCATCGCTTTAGCCGGTTTGCTGGCCGAGGCGGGCAAGCGCGTGGTCGTGGTCGATCTCGACCCCCACGGCTCGATGACCAGCTATTTCGGTTACGACCCCGACAGCCTGGAACACAGCAACTACGACCTGTTCCTGCACAAAGGCAGCGTGCCGCAGGGCTTGCCGGGTCAGTTGCTGCTGTCGACCAGTGACGAACGCATTTCCCTGTTGCCGTCGAGTACCGCGCTGGCAACCCTCGAACGTCAATCTCCAGGCCAGAGCGGCCTGGGCCTGGTGATCGCCAAGAGCCTGGCGCAGTTGTGGCAGGACTTCGATTACGCGGTGATCGACAGCCCGCCGTTGCTCGGTGTGCTGATGGTCAATGCCTTGGCGGCAAGCCAGCAACTGGTGATCCCGGTGCAGACCGAACACCTGGCGGTCAAAGGCCTGGAGCGCATGGTCAATACGCTGGCGATGATCAACCGTTCACGCAAACAGGCGTTGCCGTTCACCATCGTGCCGACCCTGTTCGACCGCCGCACGCAAGCGTCCCTCGGTACGCTGCGTGTCTTGCGCGACAAATTTCCGGAAGACATCTGGCAAGGCTACATCCCCGTGGACACACGCCTGCGCGATGCCAGCCGTGCCGGGTTGACGCCTTCGCAATTCGACGGCAAGAGCCGTGGCGTTCTCGCTTACCGCGCGCTGCTCAAGCATCTGCTGGCGGCGCAACTTGTTCCGCAGGTGGCGTGAGATGAGTCCAGGCCGGCCATTGAAACTGACGTCACGCCCGCAACTGGCGTTGCAGTCGTACCTCGACAACCTCCTGCAAGAAGTAACCGAGGAATTATTGCCGCCGGTCGAAGCGCTGCCCGAGTTGGTCGAGGCTGAAGCGGCACTCGATGAATTCCAGGCGGCGGTGCTTGAAGAGCAGGCGCGTGATGCCCGACAGGTCAAGGTCAGTGTCGAGCCGGTCGCCCAAGCGATCGCGCCGATGGACGTGCCTGCGCGTCCGGTTGTTGCGGTGATCGAAGCACCCGCGCCGATCCTGTCGCCGGTATCGACCATCGCGCCGTTGTTGCAAACACTGGCGGCGCCTGTCGCCGAAGTGCAGCAAGCGCCGGTGCCGGTGGTTGTCGAGGTGCCGTCAACGCTGGTGGCACCGGTGGTCGAAGTTCACCTGCCACCCACCAACACGCCGCCACCGATGGATACCGACGGTCGTCCGTCCTGGGCCGCCGAACCGTTCGAATGCCTGTTGTTCGATGTCGCCGGGCTGACGCTGGCGGTGCCGCTGGTGTGCCTGGGTTCGATTTACTCCCTGGCTGGTCATGAGCTGACGCCGTTGTTCGGCCAGCCGGAATGGTTCCTCGGCATCCTGCCGAGTCAGGCGGGCAACCTCAAAGTGCTGGATACCGCACGGTGGGTCATGCCCGACCGTTATCGCGACGATTTCCAGCAGGGCCTGCAATACGTTATCTCGGTGCAGGGCTATGAGTGGGGGCTGGCGGTGCATCAGGTCAGCCGCTCGTTGCGCCTGGACCCGAACGAGATCAAGTGGCGCAGTCACCGTGGCCAGCGGCCATGGCTGGCGGGCACGGTGATTGAACACATGTGTGCGTTGCTCGATGTTTCCTCGCTGGCCGAGTTGATCGCCAGCGGTGGGGCAAAGCACATGGGCGGCACTAAGCCGACCCACAAAACTACATAACAGAACAACACCGCTAGGGCGGTTTCTTGAGGGGTCAGGGTATGAATGACAAGGCAACGGCGGCAAAAGGTTCCGAAGATCCGATCCTGCAATGGGTCACCTTCAAGCTGGATAACGAGACCTACGGCATCAACGTGATGCGCGTTCAGGAAGTCCTGCGCTACACCGAAATCGCCCCGGTACCGGGTGCCCCGAGCTACGTGCTGGGCATCATCAACCTGCGCGGCAACGTCGTTACCGTGATCGACACCCGCCAGCGCTTCGGCCTGATGAATGCCGAAATCAGCGACAACACCCGTATCGTCATCATCGAAGCCGACAAGCAGGTAGTCGGGATCATGGTCGACAGCGTGGCCGAAGTGGTTTATCTGCGTCAGTCGGAAATCGAAACCGCACCGAACGTCGGTAACGAAGAATCCGCCAAGTTCATCCAAGGCGTGTGCAACAAGAATAACGAACTGCTGATCCTGGTCGAACTGGACAAGATGATGAGCGAAGAAGAATGGTCGGAACTGGAGAGTATCTGATTGATTCTCGAGGTTGCGGTCATTGTCCTGTTCCTGTTCTGGGCAGGCACGCTGGCAATGTTTCTGGCGTACATTCGCGGTCAAAAACTGATCGCCGCGCAACAGGCCCAGGGTGATGCGCTGCGCGATCAGCGCATCAAGGACCTGGCCAAGCGCGTCGACGACTACCAGAACGGCAATGTGCGCATGGGGGAAGACCTGCACGAGCTACGCTCGATCGTTGCGCCGTTGCCGGAAAAACTCGTTCAGCTGGAGCAGCGCGACCCCACCAGCCTGTCGTTCGCCCAAGCGGCGCGACTGGTCGGGATGGGCGCGAGCATCGACGAACTGACCCAGTCCTGCGGCTTGACCCAGGCTGAGGCGGAGTTGATGAGCAAGTTGCACAAGAACTGACACCCTGTAGGAGCGAGCCTGCTCGCGATGGACGCCAACGATGACGCGTGCTTCCTGGAGAAACGCGGCGCCCGTACGTCCATCGCAAGCAGGCTCGCTCCTACAGTGGTTCTATGCCGGACACAGAACATGTGTTCATTGAAGATCCAATGTGCGAGCGCGCCTGCTCGCGATGGCGTCTTCGAATGCGCAGCAATCCTCCCCGTCCCCGGCAATGTCCTCCTCCGCCATCAGCCCATCCGGTTCCATTTCCGCCTGTAACTTCAACGCATCCATGTTCCTGAACGGGCCCTTCGTGATCTCGGGCAGGTTCGCACCCGGCATACGGCCTACGTGGTCTTGGGAATCGGACTACTTGATTTGAGGAAAGGGCCGGCTTGAGACAATCGGCTTCCGTCCGTACCGTGCGGTGCCTGTATGTCCTGGCCATGTTCAAACACGGAAATTCACCATGCGCCCCATCATCGTAATCGACGATCCGACCTCTGATGGAGGGCGGGTGTGTGAAGGATCTCCCTGGACGGATATCAACGGTCTCGCGGTTGCAAGAATCGGAGATCGAGTCTTGTGTCCGCACGGGGAATGCATGATCGAAGGTGGTGATGAAGCACTGCTGGTCGATGACAGGGCGGTTGCTCGTGACGGTGACCTGACTTCCTGCGGTGCAAGGCTGATCTCTACGCAAAAGGACACGGGCCTTCTCTAAGGAACAGAGATGGAATATCGAACAAGTATCTACGATCGGATCTCCGAACGACGGCTGGCGGCGCAGGAGGCGCAACATCTGGCGGACGCGGTATTTTCCACGGGGGATTTCACCTCCCGCTGCGTCAGCATTGCGCGGGCCTGGGTCTGGCTACCCTGCGGTGCCTATGGCGCACCATTGCCGGTGAGCGAATTGGCAGGGAAACGTACCGACTTCTCTCATGACCCACGCCTGCTAGATGCCAGGGGACTGCGCCGACCCATTTGTCGTCTCGCCACGCCAGAGGAAGGATGGCCGGCGGTGGAGGCGCTTGGTCGCTCCAGCGAAATCTTGCAGGGCGCCCTGAAAAAATGGGCGTCGACAATGCGGGACTCAATCGACTGGTCGAACACCCAGGTTGTGTTGTTTGTTCCAGATGCTGTCGGCGCAATGGACTGGATTGATCGAGCCGAGAGCCTGTGGCCTCGGGAGCTGATGCCGCTACATGGTTTTGACCTGCAGACCCAAGCCCCGGCGCAGTGGTTGCCCGAGGTCCTTGGTCACAGTGCCGGGCCGCAGTACCTGTTGTGCCTGAGTCTGGACACATGGGTCTGCAAGGAGCAAGCGTCGTGTTGCGCACCTGATGAGATGGCTGGCGAAGCGGTCAGCGCGGTGTTGCTGCGTCGTCAGCCAAAGCTGACGGACCCGCAGACAGCCAACGCTCTGAAACTGTTTTCGCCGATCCAGCTGGATCACCCGGCGCGCACTTCCCAGGCGCGTACCGACACGCAAACCCTCGAGCTGTTGATGGCAAAACTGTACGAGCTCACAGCCATCGATCCGGCTCGTGTCAGCGTGTTGATCGGTGAGGGCGCACTCGGTGACAACCGTCTCACTCAGCTTGGCGAATATGCCCGGAAATTCTTGCCAGGCCTGGACCTCGATCGTCAGGTTCGACTCAACGCAATCAGCGCCCGGTTCGGGCCTGTGACCGGGCAATGGGTGCAAATCGGCCTCGCCTGGCTGACTGCAAGCGCTGAACCCGGCTGCGCCGCGTGGATATTGGATCGCACATTGTCCGACCAGACCCGGGGCTGGCTGATCGGCTGAAGCCTCATGCATTTGAGAAACAGGGAGTTTGAACGGTGAATTCAATCACAGACACCGCATTGGCTTCGCTAGACCAGCCATTGAGCCAGGCCGGACGCCTGTTACAACTGACGACGCCTCAAGGGCAGGAGCTGTTCGCGCTGCGAGCCCATGCCCGGGAGCGGCTGGGTCGGGTGCCTCGCTATACGGTTGACGTAATCAACCAGGCGACGGTGTTCGACCCCGAGCAATTGATTGGTCAGGCGGTGCAACTGAGCATCAAGCTGGACGACGGCAGCTTGAGCCCCAGGCATGGCTGGGTGGAAAGCGTGCGCTACCTGGGAAGTGATGGCGGTCTGGACGATTGGCAACTGGTCTTCGCTCCCTGGTTCAGCCTGCTGGAATACCGTGTCGATTGCAGGATCTGGCAGGAGGTGAGCCTTCCCGACATCCTCGCCCAGGTGTTCCAGCACTACAGCCAGGCGCGTGGCGCATACCGCTTCGAACTGTCACGGGAATATCCGCTGCTGTCCTACGTCACCCAGTTCAACGAGACCGATGCCCATTTCGTGCAGCGCTGGTGCGAACAGGAAGGTTTGTTCTGGTACGTGGAACACGCGCTTGATAGCCACTGCATCGTCTTCACTGACAGCGCCATGTTTTTACCGACCTTGAACCCATCTGCCTTGCGTTTTCATACGCAACAGGCCGCTGACCGGCAAGACAGCATTACTCAATGGAGCCCCGGAGCCCGATTGCTCAATGGCCTGGTGCAATCAAGCAGCAGCGACTACCTCTGTCATGCCCGATCACAAATAACCCGAACCTCGGCGCTGCCTGCATCCTCGGCGCCACCAGACCTCGAGCATTATCAATACCGTGGGCAATATGCCTGGCAAAACCCGGACCGTGGCGACTGGCTGAGCCGAGTGCAGATCGAGCAGGACGAGTCGGCTGCCAGACGCATCCATGGGCGAGGTGGCGTGCGCCAGATGCAACCGGGTCATGGTTTCGAGCTGACCCAACATCCGTTGTATGAATACAAGGCGCCCAAGGAGCGCCAGTTCCTGATCATCGCGGTCGAGTTCTTTGCCCAGAGCAACCTGCCGGTCGGCACGCAGCGAGCAAGCCCGCCCGGTAGTCTGAAAGCGCTTTTCGAATCCGAGCAGCGTCAGTCGATGCACGAAGTGGATAACGCAGGCTTTTACCTGAACCGCTTTGAGACCCAGCGTCTGGATATTGCTTATCGCAGCCCTTTTGCCCATGCCAAACCGGCCAACCCCGGCCCGCAGACCGCCGTCGTCGTGGCCCCGGGCGGTCGCGAGGTCTTTACCGACAAGCTCAACCGTATCTGCGTACGCTTTCATTGGGACCGTCTGCTCAAGGATGGCGAACTGGGCTCATGCTGGCTGCGCATGATGCAGGCCAGCAGCGGCGAGGGTTGGGGCAGCGTGAACGTGCCGCGCTCGGGGGAAGAGGTCGTGGTGACGTTCCTCGACAACGACATCGACCGCCCCCTGGTGATGGGGCAGGTCTATGGCGGACACAAGCCCGCCTGGCACTCAAGCGGGTTGATGAGCGGTTACAAGAGCCAGGAGATAAAGGGACTTGGCTACAACCAATGGGTGATGGACGACTCCACCGGCCAGGTACGGACCCAGATCCACAGCAGCCACGGCCACAGCCAGTTGAACCTCGGTTATCTGATCGACCAGCAGGGCAATCAGCGTGGCGCCCTGCGGGGCACAGGTTTTGAGTTGCGCACCGATGCCTACGGTGCCCTGCGCGCGCAGCAGGGTTTGTATCTCAGCACCTGGCCACGCACCAAAGCGCAAGGCGGCCAGGTCGATGTCGAGGAAGCCCGGACGCAACTGACAAACGCCCAGGAGCGGGTCAAGGCATTGTCCGAGGCCGCTCGCCAGCACAATGCCCTGCCGATGCAGGGAAGTGTCGACAGCCTCGATCAACTTGATGCCGATACTCGGTTGGACTATGGCAGTGAGGGCCAACACCTCACCAGTACTCAACGACAACCCCGCAATGGCGGCGACACCGATGCGGCGATCAACAGTGGTGGCCGTGGCCGCACGGCCGGCTTTCACAAGCCGCTGTTGATCGCTTCAGCGCCTGCCGACATCGTCACCGCGACGCCGCAAAATACTCACGTTCACAGCGGCAAGCAGTTGACCTTGTCGAGTGGAGAAGACATCAACCTTGCCGGCGGCCAGTCATTGCTGGCCAGTGTTGCTCAAAGCATCAGCCTGTTCGCCAAGGCCGCGGGCGCCAGGCTGTTCGCGGCCAAAGGCAAGATCGAAATACAGGCACAGAGCGATGCCATCGAGCTCACCGCCCAGGACAGCGTGCGCATCACTTCGACCGGGCGTTCGGTCGAGATTGCCGCTCAGGATGAAATCCTGCTGACCTGCGGTGGCGCCTACATCCGCATCAAGGACGGCAACATCGACATCCATGCGCCCGGCACCGTTGATGTAAGGGGCGTGAAAAAGTCCTTCAGGGGCCCGGCACATCTCAACCGCGACAACCCGGCGTGGCCGACAGGCTCGGTCAGCCAAACGCTGACATTGGCGGTCGGGAAAAGCAGTGCCGCAGGTTTTCAGTCGTGGGAGGGCATGCCTTACACCCTCTTTGCCGATGGGCTTCAGGCCGCAAAAGGTGTCATGGACGCCAGTGGTCGGATTGCCGTCGACCACCACGTCACCACCCGCCGTTATCACATCGAACTGGCCAACGGCGTCAGTTACGAGGTGCCGGTGGGCGGCGATTACCTGGGAGAACCGGGCAATGCCGAGCGGGCCAACCAGGGTTTCCACCGTCATGAGCACCAGCCTCGACCGGGTGGTACACCGCTGGACAGTTCCAGTCGGTTCCGCCAGGCCTATGTCCAATTGAACACTGCAGAGCCGGAGGCTTGAAGATGACCACACCCACGATCACCGTCCCGATCGCCACGAGCAAGACCACCTCCTGCCAGCTCAACCTGCCGTGGTTCGTGCAGTGCACCGAATACGTCCCGGTGCCCGCCACCTTCGAGCCGCTGGTGAACGGCGAGCGCGCCTTCAGCTCGGTTTATGACGCCATCTGGGCCGCTAAAAGCAGCGTGGAAATCATCTGTTGGGGTTTTCAGCCGTCGATGTACTTCAAGCGCGGCGATACCGGTTCGCTGTGCATTGGGGATCTGTTGATCAAGAAAGCCCTTGAAGGCGTTCAAGTCCGAATCCTGTGCTGGTACGACACGTTGCGCCTCGCCCAGACTTCGGAAAACCCGACGCCCGGTGACAACGTCACCAACTGGTTCGGCAAGTACAAGCAGAACCGCAACGACGCACAAATCGAATATGACAAGAGGTGGTATCGCCAGATCCGGCTGGCCTATACGGGCGCCGAAACCGGCCCCATCGAGCTGGGCCAGCGTTTCTTTCGCCTGATGCGATGGGGTAACGATCCCTCTCTTGGCATCAAGAACATCGAATTCGTCACCCGCGACTTCGGCTTGCTGGATCGTGCAGAAATTGCCTGGCGCCTGACTTTGAAGGCACTGGACAAGGATCGCGACACGACCAACAAAGTCATGAGTTCGGTGGCGATGGTCGCCGAGCCGAGCCACCACCAGAAAATGGTGCTGGTGGACTACGAGCAACCGGAGGTCGCCGTCGGGTTCGTGATGGGGCACAACACGCTGGATGCCTATTGGGACAATGATGATCACAGCCACGTGCGACATCACGGGCAGTTCGGACGCAACGGCGAAACGCCCCGGCAGGATATTTCCAGCCGGGTGAGCGGTCCGGTGCTTGAGTTCTTGAACGACAACTTCTGTGCCGCCTGGAAAAAAGAAACCCGCGTCGACCTGCTCGGCCCTCGTCAACACTTCGCCGGACAACTGCGCGTGCGACCAGACTATGGCCCTCCCGTCATGGCGCAAATACTCAGGACCCAAAGCCAGGAAAACATCCGCGACATCGAGAAGGTCTACCTGAAGGCCGTCAACAACACGACCCGATTCATCTACATCGAGAACCAGTACTTTCGCTGGCCACCGCTGGCGGACAAGATCAAGAGCGTCGTGCAAAACCTTCTTAACGGGGGGCGCGATCTTGAAAAAGACGGGCCGCTGTACCTGTTCGTCGTGACCAACTCCTCCACCGAGGCCATGGGCGATGGCTCGGTCAATACTTTCCGTATGTTGAAGCAACTGGGCCGCCCGGAGCTGATGCCGGGTGTCGCCAAGGCCGAACGGCGCGACGGTCTAGAGGCCGAACTTGCCCAAGCCAGGCTGGCCGAGCGCCTGGCTTCCATCAATGCGCGCATTTTCAAGGATCAGCGCGATACCGAGCGTGACCCGGCGGCGGCTCGGTATTACGAAACCTTGAAAGACAAGCTGGAACGCGCACGCGCCAGGGTCGCGCAGCTTGAAAAAGAGTTTCCCCAGCAAGACCAGGCCGTCATATCCCCCACGGAAATTCCCGGCCTGAAAGTGCACATTTGTACCCTGGTGGCCCCAGATTCCCCGCCGGAAAACTGGATGGATGTGTATGTGCACAGCAAGTTGATGATTGTCGATGACGTGTTCACCACGTTGGGTTCCGCGAACATCAATACGCGCAGTATGCAGGTGGACAGTGAGTTGAATATTTGTATTGAAGATCCGGCGGTGACGAGGCCGTTGAGGGAGCATTTGTTTGGGGTGCATACGGGGGAAGAAACCATTGGGGCTGACATGGCTGAGATATTCAAAAAATGGACGGAAATTCTTAAAAAAAATAACACGCGAAGAATGCGCAGCCTACAAAGAGAAACTGTGAAGACTTCAACTTCGCCTGTTGCATCATTGGTTGAGTTTCTACAAGAGAGTCCTGACAGGAAAGATTGGGACTAAGTGATGAAAAAAATAGTACTTGCTTCATTGTTGTGTTTATCCATGTTGGCTTGTTCAAAAAAGGAAGAAGGGATGACCGAGTCCTCGCAGACGGATTTTGCCTACAGTAGGTTGAAATTTAAGTGTTTATATGAGCGTGATTCGTTACCGACGTTGAATCAGGATGCAGACATCCTCTATCGGTATGGCATTTACCTGGAAAAACGTAAAGCACAAAAGGATTACGATGAGATAGCCCGCTACTATCGTATCGCGGCTGCACACGATCATTACAAGTCCGCGACCAATCTGCAATTTCTGCTGTCAACCGGACAAGCCCGCGCTCCTGACGCCAGTAAAGAGGTCATCGATCTAGCCGAATACTATGTTTCTCTAGGCATTCCTGGGGCTTATTACGATATGGCGCATTACCTGGAGTTGGGTTATGGTGTAAAACAGGATGTCGCCGCCTCAAGAGCCTACTTTCGGCGTGCAGCCGACTTGGGGAACCCAGAGGCCCAATACTATATAGGTAGGCTTCTGACCTACGTGCCAAATACGGCCGATATCGTATTGGCAATGTACAAGTGTGCGATGGAGCAAGGTAATCGATTGGCAGCAAGAGACTACTCAAGTTACTCGCAAGACTCAGGATTTTATCAAGAGGCTTTGCAGGGCTACCAGACAGCTACCCGAAATGGTGACGATCTGAGTGCATATAGTCTCGCTAATGCATTCAAAGGACCGCCTGCTTCCAATGAACTAAACTATCTGGCTTTACAGCAAGATGACGAGCGCGTCGATCGATACAATAAAATCAGCGATTTCCTGACGCGACACGAACACCTCGGGGCAAAAATGCCCGATCTGGATGATATCGTCCCACTCCCACCTGCGACCCTCCCCGAGTGGGACGGTACCTTCCAATGGAAACGCGAGCGTGACTCGGCTGTACCCATCATTCCATCAGCAGAGCTCATCGAAAAACTCAGCGCCGAAAAGGGACTTGATCCCGCCACGGGCTTGCCGCTACCAAAACTCACCGGGAATACCTGACCGTTACCGTCGGGGTGCATCCGGTTTGGCAGTTCGGAGAGGTGAATCGATGATGGGTAACTCATTAATTATCGAGTGAAGTTATGCAAGGGTCTTCAATAAATAATCGGGTGGGGGCGACTAAGCTACTACTGGCATTGTTCAGCTTCTTGATGATCACGGCCTGTTCAAAAGAAGAAGAGCAGATGCCTGATGCCGCGTCGGTGGACTTTGCCTACAGTAGGCTCGAGTTTAAGTGCACATATGAGCGCGATTCGTTGCCTGTATTGAATCAGGATGTGGACGTCCTATACCTGTATAGCCTTTACCTAGAAAAGCGTAAAGGGCAGAAAGATTACGACGAGATCGCCCGCTATTATCGTATTGCGGCAGCTCACGATCATTACAAGGCCGCGACCAATCTGCAGTTCCTGTTGTCAACCGGACAAGCTCGCTCTCCTGACGCGAGTAAAGAAGTCATCGATCTGGCCGAACTTTATATTGCTCAAGGTATCCCGGGGGCTTATTACGACATGGCGCATTACCTGGAGTTGGGTTATGGCGTCAAACAGGATGTCCCGGCCTCCAGAGCCTATTTTCGGCGAGCGGCCGATTTGGGGAGTCCGGACGCTCAGTATTACATAGGCAGACTGCTGTCCTATGTACCCAATACGGCAAAAATCATGCTGGCGATGTACGAGTGTTCGATGGAGCAAGGCAACAGATTGGCGGGGAGAGAGTATGCAAGTTATTCGAAGGTCTTAGGTTTGTATCGAGAGTCCTTGGCAGGCTACCAACATGCGACTAGAAATGGTGACGCAAACAGTGCCGGAAATCTGGCGAGTGCCTTCGAAGGGCCTCCAGCCTCCGATCGGCTGTACTACCTAGCTGTTCAGCAAGATGACGAGCGCGCCGACCGATACAATAGAATCACCGACTTCCTGACGCGACACGAACACCTCGGAGCAAAAGTCCCTGATCTGGATGACATCGTCCCACTCCCACCTGCAACCCTCCCCGAGTGGGACGGTACCTTCCAATGGAAACGCGAGCGTGACTCGGCTGTACCCATCGTTCCTTCAGCAGAGTTGATCGAAAAACTCAGCGCCGAAAAGGGACTTGATCCCGCCACGGGGTTGCCGCTGCCAAAACCCACCGGGAATACCTGACCATTATCGTCGGGGTAGCGAGCTGGGCAGTTCGGAGGGCGTGAATAGATGGCAGGATTCATTAATTTTTGAGTGGGGTTATGCAGGGAAATTCAATAAATTATCGGGCGGGGGCGAGTAGGTTGCTGCTGGCATTGTTCAGTCTCTTGATGATCACGGCCTGCTCAAAAAAAGAAGAGCATATGTCTGATGCCGCGTCGGTAGACTTTGCCTACAGTAAGCTGGAATTCAAGTGCGTATATGAGCGCGATTCCTTGCCGGTGTTGAACCAGGATGCAGACGTTTTCTATCGGTATGGTCTTTACCTGGAAAAGCGTAAAGGGCAAAAGGATTACGACGAGATCGCCCGCTATTATCGTATCGCGGCTGCGCACGATCATTACAAGGCAGCGACCAATCTGCAATTTCTGCTGTCAACCGGACAAGCCCGCTCTCCTGACGCGAGTAAAGAGGTTATCGATCTAGCCGAATACTATGTTGCTCTAGGCATTCCTGGGGCTTATTACGATATGGCGCATTACTTGGAATTAGGTTATGGCGTCAAACAGGATGTCGCGGCCTCCAGAGCGTACTTTCGGCGGGCAGCTGACTTAGGGAGTCCGGACGCCCAGTATTACATAGGCAGGCTGCTGTCCTATGTACCCAATACAGCCGATATCATGCGGGCGATGTACAAGTGTGCGATGGAACAAGGTAATGGCGTAGCGGGAAGAAGATATTCGATTTACTTAAAAAACTCACGGCTTTATCAAGAGGCTTTGCAAGGCTTCCAATTAGCAATTCGCAATGGTGATGACAGCAGTGCCAGTCGACTGGCGAGTGCTTTCGAAGGACCGCCAGCGTCCGATGAATTGTACTATCTGGCTGTTCAGCAAGATGACGAGCGCGTCGATCGGTACAATAAGATCAGCGACTTCCTGACGCGACACGAACATCTGGGGGCAAAAATGCCCGATCTGGATGATATCGTCCCACTCCCACCCGCAACTCTCCCCGAGTGGGACGGTACCTTCCAATGGAAACGAGAGCGTGACTCGGCTGTACCCCTCATTCCCTCAGCAGAGCTGATCGAGAAACTCAGCGCCGAAAAGGGACTTGATCCCGTGACGGGGTTGCCGCTGCCAAAAACCGCCGGGAAGCTCTAATTAATGCTGTTCCTGCAATAACTGCACGTGATGGTCGTCATGGGCTGACCCAGTCCTGCGACTTGGTCCAGGCTTAGGAAACCTGTAGGAGCGAGCCTGCTCGCGATGGACGTTAACGATGACGTGGGTGTCCTGAAGAAACGCGGCGCTCATACCTCCATCGCGAGCAGGTTCGCTCCTACCTTTGCTCTGTGGTGCTCACACGACGTGTGTTCGTTGCTGATCTCTGCAGGAGCTGGCTTGTCAGCGACGCGTCCTGGAACCCTCAGTAGTCATCCCCGCGCTCAGTGACGTCTTTCTCTGCCATTAGCGCATCCGGATCCTGCCCCGCCGGAAACTTCCCTTTCAGATTCCACGCAAATGCAATGATCTCGGCGATCGTCCGATAAAGCTCTTCCGGAATGCTGTCCCCCAATTCCATCCGCGCCAATAATCTCACCAACTCCGCGTTCTCGTAGATCGGCACTTCATAGTCGCGGGCGATCCGCAGAATCTCTTCCGCCAGTTCTTCGTCGCCCTTGGCGGTGAGGGTCGGGGCGTGGGTGCCGTCGTATTTGAGGGCGATGGCCTGGCGAGGGGCGTTGGGGTTTTTCATGCGTTTTCGTCGACCCAGCGTTGTTCGAGGCGGGTTTGCGGGCCTTGGGGTGGTTTGCCGTGGTGGCAATCGAGATCGCCGACGTTCAGGCCTGAGGCGAGCATGCGTGCCCGCAATGACGCCAGATTGCTTTCGATCAGGCTGGCGGTGTACGGCCGTTCGGCCCACAGCTGACTGGACAGGCAGCCCTTGATCAACTGCGCCTGGACCTGCATCGGCCCCAACGGCTCCATGTCGAAGGCCAATTCGACCCGCCACAGTTGTGGTTTCGGTTCGCGCTCGTCGCGGCGCTCCTGGGCTTGTTCCTGGTCCGGCGCTTCTTCGCGCTGGAACTTGATCTGCAACGGCACGATGTCTTGCAGGTTGCGCATCGGCACTTCCAGTTGCCAGGTGCTCATCAAACGCCCGTCACTGGTGACGCCGGTCTGCTCCAGGCTCGACAGTTGATGGCTTTGCAGGCGCGAAACCGCCGCGGCGGCCAGGCGCAGCAGCTGTTCGAGATCGTCCTCTCCGTCGGCGCTTTGCAACAGGCGCTCGGGCAGCGGAAAACTGCTCGGCGACGGTTTGGCGCTGACCTGTCCGAGCATGCCCAGCGCATTGCGCACGAAACTGGGCATGGCCTGGGCCAGGGTGTTGGCGGCGATGATCGCGCTGAGAGGGGTGCTAGCGGGCAGTCCTGGTGTCAGTTGTGCGATCAGTTTGAGCAGATCGGCCTTCATGTCCGGGGCGAGCGTCGGGTTTTGCCCACTCAACAGTTTCGATTCGAGGAATGCACCGCTGCCGGCCAGTGCGAGTGCCAGACCTTTGGGTGTGCTCAGTTGTTGCACGTCCGGCAGGCCCGTGAGCAATTTGTCCACGGCCGCGCGCAGATCGCTGGAGGTCTGGTTCGAGGGTGGCAGGTTTTGCAGGAGTTTGAGCAAGCCGTCCAGCGAGCCCTGGCGGCTGGTCTGGCTGACCAGTTGCTGGGTCACGGCCAATTGTTCCTGACGGCTGCTGAGCGGTACGAACTTCAGTGTCTGCGTGTCCTGCACCTGCGCACTGAGCAAGGTGCCGATACGCAACGGTTGCGCGCTGTCGATGCTCAAGGTGCTGCCGCTGAGCGCGGTGTTGAGCAGGCTGACCATTGAACGAAACACCGTCGGCTGGCCCGGCACTTGCGGCAACACCTGAGAAGTCAGCACTTTGCCCTGCAGCAGCGTGCCGACCGGCAGTTGCGCGGTGTCGATGCGGGTGAGGGTGGCGACGCTGGAGGCGATGGCCTGTTGCACGGTGATGGCCAGATTACCCGCCGACGGCTGGGTGACGGCTACGCTGGTGCCTTGGGCCAATGGCTGGTTGCTGGTGGCCTGCACCGTGGTCTGGCGGCCGCTGTCGAGGGTGACCTTGAGCAACAGTTGAAACGTCTGATCCGCCTGCTTGAGCGACAGCACTTCGGCCTTGGCGGTCTGACCGGCGGTGATCAGCCCTTCGATCGGCGTCAACAGCTTGAGCAACTCGCCACTGACCGCCAGCGGACGGCTCGTCGCCGGGGTGGTCGGCGGTAGCGGGAGGATGTTCATTTCGCCTGTCATACGCGGTCACAACCTTGGGAAAATGCACGCTTGAGAGTAGGAGCTGGCATGTATAATGCCGCCCGGTTGTATACAGAGTGCACAAAACATTGCAATTATTTGACGCAGCTCGCTGGTTTGGGCCGCCAATACATTTATTCTGCATCTCTTTAACGGCCGCGCCAGAGCCGACTTGAACCGTATAAGGCCCGTGAACCCTTGACCAGTCCTGTCCTGCAAACCGTTGCCCTTGCCTGTGAGCGAGACCTTCGGCTGCTTTTCGAAAATCTCGATTTGAGACTGGCCAGTGGCGAAATGGTGCAGATCAGCGGCCCCAACGGCAGTGGCAAGACCAGCCTGTTGCGCCTGCTGTCGGGGCTGATGCATCCGACGGCCGGTGAGGTGTTGCTTAACGGCCAGCCGCTGAACGAGCAACGTACGGAGCTCGCGCGCAACCTGTTGTGGATTGGCCATGCCGCGGGGATCAAGGACTTGCTGACCCCGGAAGAGAACCTGAGCTGGCTCTGTGCCCTGCATCAACCGGCCTCCCATGAAGCGATCTGGCAGGCCTTGGCGGCGGTCGGATTGCGCGGTTTCGAAGACGTTCCCTGCCACACATTGTCTGCTGGCCAGCAGCGCCGCGTTGCCTTGGCACGCCTGTATCTGGACAGCCCGCCGCTGTGGATTCTCGATGAGCCGTTCACCGCCCTCGACAAGCAAGGCGTGGCACAACTCGAAGAACACCTGGCAGGGCACTGCGAACGCGGTGGCATGGTGGTGTTGACCACTCACCACACGCTGAGCCGGATGCCGGCCGGTTATCGCGACATTGATCTGGGGAAGTGGGCCGTATGAGTGTTTTCGGCCTGTTGGTCGCCCGTGAAGCCCGTCTGCTGTTCCGTCGTCCTGCGGAGTTGGCCAATCCACTCGTATTCTTCGCCATCGTGGTATCCCTGTTCCCGCTGGCGGTCGGTCCCGAGTCGCAATTGTTGCAAACCTTGTCCCCGGGACTGGTCTGGGTGGCAGCCCTTTTATCGGTTTTGCTCTCGCTGGACGGGCTTTTCCGCAGTGATTTCGAAGACGGATCACTGGAACAGTGGGTCCTTTCGCCGCACCCCCTGGCTCTTCTGGTTTTGGCCAAGGTGCTGGCACACTGGGCCTTTTCCGGCCTGGCACTGGTTTTGCTCGCACCGTTGCTGGCGTTGATGCTCGGTTTGCCTGCCGCCTGTCTGCCGGTGTTGCTGCTTTCGTTGTTGCTGGGTACACCGGTGCTGAGCCTGCTCGGTGCGGTGGGCGCGGCGCTGACGGTCGGTTTGAAGCGCGGTGGCCTGTTGCTGGCGTTGTTGATTCTGCCGTTGTACATCCCGGTGTTGATCCTCGGCAGTGGCGCCTTGCAGGCCGCCCTCCAGGGCATGCCGGCGACCGGTTATCTCCTGTGGCTTGGCAGCCTGACCGCCTTGGCGATAACCCTGACACCTTTTGCAATAGCGGCTGGCCTGAAGATCAGTGTCGGCGAATAATGAGGTCTGGTTGTTTTTTAACCAGTAAAGACCCTGGCTGGAGCGTGACAACGCACAGCAACCGTGATGGATACAGTAATGAACTGGACGTGGTTTCATAAGCTCGGCTCGCCCAAATGGTTTTATGGCATCAGCGGCAAAATGCTGCCATGGCTGAGCGTCGCGGCGTTGCTGCTGATCGGCGTTGGCGTGGTCTGGGGCCTGGCCTTCGCGCCGCCTGACTACCAGCAAGGCAACAGCTTCCGCATCATCTATATCCACGTTCCGGCCGCGATGCTGGCGCAGTCCATCTACGTGATGCTGGCGGTGTGCGGTGTCGTCGGCCTGGTGTGGAAAATGAAACTGGCCGACGTCGTCCTGCAATGCGCGGCGCCCATCGGTGCCTGGATGACCGCAGTGGCGCTGGTCACCGGGGCGATCTGGGGCAAACCGACCTGGGGCTCGTGGTGGGTCTGGGATGCACGCCTTACGTCCATGCTTATCCTGCTTTTCCTGTACTTCGGTCTCATTGCGCTGGGCAACGCCATCAGCAATCGTGACAGCGCGGCCAAGGCCTGCGCGGTGCTGGCGATTGTGGGCGTGATCAACATCCCGATCATCAAGTACTCGGTGGAGTGGTGGAATACGCTGCATCAGGGCGCGACCTTTACCCTCACCGAAAAACCGGCGATGCCTGCCGAAATGTGGCTGCCATTGTTGCTGACGGCGCTGGGGTTCTACTGTTTCTTCGGTGCGGTCCTGCTGCTGCGCATGCGCCTCGAAGTGCTCAAGCGTGAAGCGCGGGCCAGTTGGGTGAAAGCCGAAGTGGAAAACAGCCTGGAGGTCGTTCGATGAGTTTTGCTTCATTCGGCGATTTCCTCGCCATGGGCCATCATGGCCTGTATGTCTGGTCGGCCTATGGCATTTGCCTGGCGGTGCTGGCCCTCAACGTGGCGGCGCCGATCCTGGCCCGCAAGCGGTATCTGCAACAAGAGGCGCGTCGTCTGCGCCGGGAGAACGGCAAGTGAATCCGCTGCGTAAAAAGCGTCTTATCATCATTCTGGCGATTCTGGTCGGGGTCGGCGCTGCCGTAGGCCTGGCCCTGAGCGCCCTGCAGCAGAACATCAATCTGTTTTACACGCCGACCCAGATCGCTAACGGCGAGGCCCCGCAAGACACGCGCATCCGCGCCGGCGGCATGGTCGAGGCGGGTTCCTTACAGCGTTCCGGCGACTCGCTGGACGTGAAGTTCGTCGTTACCGACTTCAACAAATCCGTGACCATCACCTATCGCGGCATCCTTCCGGACCTGTTCCGCGAAGGGCAGGGCATTGTCGCTCTGGGCAAACTGAACGCCGATGGCGTGGTGGTGGCCGATGAAGTGCTGGCCAAGCACGACGAGAAGTACATGCCGCCGGAAGTGACCAAAGCGTTGAAAGACAGTGGTCAGTCCGCTCCAACACCCGCGAAGGAGGGTTGATCGATGACTTCCGGCATTTTCATTCCAGAGTTGGGCCATTTGGCCATGATTCTGGCGCTGTGTTTCGCGCTGGTGCAGGCCGTGGTGCCACTGGTCGGAGCCTGGCGCGGTGATCGCTTCTGGATGAGCCTGGCCCAGCCGGCCGCGTGGGGGCAGTTCGCGTTCTTGCTGTTCGCCTTCGGTTGCCTGACCTACGCCTTCATGGTCGACGATTTCTCCGTGGCCTACGTCGCCAACAACTCCAACAGCGCGTTGCCGTGGTACTACAAGTTCAGCGCCGTGTGGGGCGCGCACGAAGGTTCGTTGCTGCTGTGGGCGTTGATCCTCGGCGGCTGGACCTTCGCCGTGTCGGTGTTCTCGCGGCAGTTGCCGCAAGTCATGCTGGCCCGCGTGTTGGCGGTGATGGGCATGATCAGCACCGGTTTCCTGCTGTTCCTGATCCTCACGTCGAATCCGTTCAAACGCATCTTGCCGCAAATGCCGAGCGACGGCGCCGACCTCAACCCGTTGCTGCAAGACATCGGCCTGATCGTTCACCCGCCAATGTTGTACATGGGTTACGTCGGTTTCTCCGTGGCGTTTGCCTTCGCCATCGCGGCGTTGATGGGCGGTCGCCTCGATGCGGCGTGG
Organism: Pseudomonas sp. NFX224; assembly: GCF_048565165.1. Taxonomy (NCBI): domain Bacteria; kingdom Pseudomonadati; phylum Pseudomonadota; class Gammaproteobacteria; order Pseudomonadales; family Pseudomonadaceae; genus Pseudomonas; species Pseudomonas sp. NFX224. The sequence goes on from NZ_CP183416.1 coordinate 4,700,029, forward strand.
GCGCGCTGGTCGCGTCCATGGACCATCGTAGCCTGGGCCTTCCTCGGCATCGGCATCACCCTTGGCTCGTGGTGGGCCTATTACGAACTCGGCTGGGGCGGCTGGTGGTTCTGGGACCCGGTGGAAAACGCCTCGTTCATGCCTTGGTTGGTGGGCACGGCGCTGATTCACTCGTTGGCGGTCACCGAAAAACGTGGCGTGTTCAAGAGCTGGACCGTGTTGCTGGCCATCGCCGCGTTCTCGTTGAGCTTGCTCGGCACCTTCCTCGTGCGTTCCGGCGTGCTGACGTCGGTTCACGCGTTTGCCTCCGATCCCGAGCGCGGCGTGTTCATCCTGATTTTCCTGCTGTTCGTGGTCGGTGGTTCGCTGACGCTGTTCGCTTTGCGCGCCCCGGTGGTCAAGAGCCAGGTCGGCTTCAACCTCTGGTCGCGGGAAACCCTGTTGCTGGGCAACAACCTGGTGCTGGTGGTGGCGGCGTCGATGATCCTGCTGGGCACTTTGTACCCGTTGATTCTCGATGCAATGACCGGCGCCAAGCTGTCGGTCGGCCCGCCATACTTCAACGCGCTGTTCATTCCGTTGATGGCGTTGTTGATGCTGGTGATGGCAGTCGGCGTGATCGTGCGCTGGAAAGACACGCCGGTGAAATGGCTGCTGGGCATGCTCACTCCGGTGTTACTCGGCAGTGCCGCGTTGGCCGTGGTGGCCGGCGTCGCTTATGGCGATTTCAACTGGGCAGTGATCGCGACCTTCATGCTCGCAGCCTGGGTGTTACTGGCCGGTGTGCGTGACATCTTCGACAAGACGCGCCACAAAGGCCTGATCAAAGGCCTGCCGACCCTGACCCGCAGTTACTGGGGCATGCAGGTTGCGCACTTGGGCATCGCGGTCTGCGCCCTCGGCGTGGTGCTGTCGAGCCAGAACAGTGCCGAGCGCGACCTGCGCCTGGCGCCGGGCGAGTCGATGGACCTGGGCGGCTACCAGTTCATCTTCGAAGGCGCCAAGCACTTCGAAGGCCCGAACTTCACCTCCGACAAGGGCACCGTACGGGTGATTCGCGATGGCAAGGAAGTCAGCGTGCTGCACCCGGAAAAACGCCTCTACACCGTGCAGAATTCGGTGATGACCGAGGCCGGGATCGACGCCGGTTTCACCCGTGACCTCTACGTCGCATTGGGCGAACCGCTGGGCGATGGCGCCTGGGCGGTGCGCGTGCACGTCAAACCGTTCGTGCGCTGGATCTGGTTCGGGGGCTTGCTCACCGGTCTGGGCGGATTGCTGGCAGCGCTGGATCGGCGTTATCGGGTCAAGGTGAAAAGCCGCGTGCGTGAAGCACTGGGCATGTCGGGAGCCACTGCATGAAGCGTTGGTTGATGTTGTTGCCACTGGCGATTTTTCTGGTGGTTGCCGTGTTCCTTTATCGCGGTCTGTACCTGGACCCCGCCGAGCTGCCGTCGGCAATGATCGGCAAGCCGTTCCCGGAGTTTTCCCTGCCGGCGGTGCAGGGCGACAAGACCCTGACCCGGGCCGACATCCTCGGTAAACCGGCACTGGTCAACGTCTGGGGCACCTGGTGCATTTCCTGCCGGGTCGAGCACCCGGTGTTGAACAAACTGGCCGAGAAGGGCGTGGTGATCTACGGCATCAACTACAAGGACGTCAACGCCGACGCCTTGAAGTGGCTGGCGGAATTCCACAACCCGTATCAACTGGATATCCGCGACGATGCCGGCACCCTGGGCCTGAACCTCGGTGTGTACGGCGCGCCGGAAACCTTCTTCATCGACGCCAAGGGCATCATCCGCGACAAATTCGTCGGTGTGATCGACGAGCAGGTCTGGCGCGAAAAACTGGCGGCCAAGTACCAGGCGCTGGTCGATGAGGCCAAGCCATGAAGCGCTGGCTAGCTGCCGTAGTGTTGGGTTTAAGCATGATCGGCGTGGCGCATGCCGCCATCGACACCTACGAGTTCGCCAAAGAGGGTGATCGCGAACGCTTTCGCGAGTTGACCAAGGAACTGCGCTGCCCCAAGTGCCAGAACCAGGACATCGCCGACTCTAATGCGCCGATTGCCGCCGACCTGCGCAAAGAGATTTTCCGCATGCTTGGCGAGGGCAAGGACAACCAGCAGATCATCGACTTCATGGTTGATCGCTACGGGGATTTCGTCCGCTACAAACCGGCCCTCAACGCCAAGACTGCGCTGCTCTGGTTCGGTCCCGCCGGCTTGCTGCTGGGTGGTTTTGTGATCATCGCGGTGATTGTCCGCCGTCGTCGCGTGCAACGCGCTGACACCCCGGACACGCTTTCTGCCGAGGAGCGCAAGCGCCTCGATCAACTGTTGGATAAAAACCAAGAATGATTGATTTCTGGCTCGCTGCAGGTCTGCTCCTTCTGGTGGCCCTGAGTTTTCTGTTGATCCCTGTTCTGCGCAATCGTCGCGCCCAGCTCGAAGAGGATCGTACTGCCCTGAACGTGGCGCTGTATCAGGAGCGCGTGGCTGAGCTTCAGTCTCAGCAGGAAGAAGGCGTACTCGATGCCGCGCAAATGGACGCCGGCCGCGCTGAGGCTGCCCGCGAATTGCTCGCTGACACCGAAGGCGTGGCCGCGCCACGCGTCACGCGTCTGGGCAAACCGGCGCCGTTGCTGGCGGCGATTCTGGTTCCGGTGTTGGGCCTGGGTTTGTACCTGCATTTCGGTGCCAGCGACAAAGTCGAGCTGACCCGGGAGTTCTCCCAGGCGCCACAGTCGATGGAAGAGATGACCCAGCGTCTGGAACGTGCGGTCGCGGCGCAACCGGACTCTGCCGAAGCGCTGTATTTCCTTGGTCGCACCTACATGACTCTGGATCGTCCGGCCGACGCGGCGAAGATCTTCGAGCGCACCGTCAACATCGCCGGTCGTCAACCTGAACTGTTGGGGCAGTGGGCGCAGGCCCAGTACTTCGCCGATGGCAAGAAATGGTCGGACAAGATTCAGGCGCTGACCGACGAAGCGCTGAAAGCCGATCCGAAAGAAGTCACCAGCCTCGGCTTGTTGGGCATCGCTGCATTCGAAGCCGAGCGTTACCAGGACGCCATCGATTACTGGAATCGTCTGCTGGAGCAGCTGCCGCCGGAAGACAAATCCCGAATCGCGCTGCAGGGCGGCATTACCCGTGCCAAGGAAAAACTGGTCGCCAGCGGCGGTCAGGTTGCCGAGGCTCCGGTGACCAAGGTTACTGCGCTGCTCAAGGTCCGGGTGGATCTGGCAGCGGATCTCAAAGCCAAGGTCCAGCCGGGTGACAGTGTGTTCATCTTCGCCCGCGCCACCAACGGTCCTCCCGCGCCGTTGGCCGCCAAGCGTTTGACCGTGGCTGACCTGCCGGCAACTGTTGAACTGGGCGATGCTGACGCGATGATGCCGCAGTTGAAACTGTCGAACTTTCCTGAAGTCCAACTGGTTGCGCGCATCTCCCGTGCAGGCAAACCAACGGCCGGCGAGTGGATCGGTCGTAGCGAGCCTCTGGCCAGCAGCACCACCGCGCCGCAAAAACTGACTATCGACAGCCCGGACAAATAACAGGAAGCACCGCCATGACCGCCATCGCTCGTATCACCCTGCTCAGTGTTGTTTTAGGGCTGAGCGCTTGTGCGGTCCAGCGCCCGCCGGTGGAGCAGCCGACGCCGCCACCGATTCCGCCGTCGCAGCCGAGTACCAAGCCTGCGCCGTCGACCGTACCGAGCAAGCCGTCCACTCCGGCCAAGCCTGCCAAGCCGCTGCCGCGGACCTCAGCCAGTTTCGCGCCGCCGCCTGGGGGTAATAGTCACTGGGATCCTAAATTGGGTGTCTATGTGCTGGATGACCAGCCGAATACCTTTTATCGCCAGCGGACTTATTACCGTTGGGATAATGGCTGGAGCCGGTCGATCAGTCCGAAGGGGCCTTGGGAGGAGACGGATATTCATGGGGTGCCTGGGGGATTGGGGCGGCAGTTCGGCCAGTGACACAAGAGGCGACCTTCGGGGTCGCCTTTTTTGTGGGTGCTGAATGGCGATGGCGGCCTTATAGCCGACCGGGATTTTTTATCGGGTACATATCCGTTCCTGCGGTAACGGCGGCTTAGGGTTTCGCCCTTACGGCGAGTCACTTTTTTTACAAGCGCCTAAAAAAAGTAACCAAAAAAACGCTCGCCCCTTACGTACGGCACCTCGCTAGAGCTCGGTGTTCCTTCGCTCCGGCATTCACCCGGGGGCATCGCCTCCGGTCTGCTTCGCGACGACCTCCTCTCGATGTGTGCGGCTTTGCCGCACGGCGCTGCGCGCCCACCCCCGGATGAACGCCTCCACTCAGCCTTCCGATGGGGCGGGTGGATCAAGATCAAAAGCTGCAGGCGAGCTAACGCTCGGCCTGTGGAGTGGTGAAGAGCTTGGGTGTACGCCGATCCATTGTAGGAGTGAGCCTGCTCGCGATGGCGGCCTGACAGCCGACCTGAATTCGCGGCTGCATCACGTCAAATGTAGGAGCTGCCGAAGGCTGCGATCTTTTGATCTCGCTTGTAAAAAACAAAATCAAAAGATCGCAGCCTCGTTGCACTCGACAGCTCCTACAGGGAAATGCGTACGAACTAACGACCAGGCCGGCCGGTAGGCCGCCTCGCTTTTGTTTTTGATCTTTTGCCCCTTCGGCAGGCCGAGCGTAGGTGTTCATCAGGGGGTTAGGCGCGTAGCGCCGTGCGGCGAAGCCGCACACATCGAGAGGAGGTCGTCGCGAAGCAGACCGTAGGCGATGCCCCCTGATGGACACCGTAGCGAGGGCAAACACCGAGCCTCAGCGAGGTGCCGTACGCCGGGGCAAAGCCTTTTGCTTACTTTTTGGTGTTTGAAAAAGTGAGTCGCTGTAAGAGCGAAACCGCCAGCGGCCGTTAGCGCAGAAATGGATATGTACTCGATCAAAAATCCCGGTCGGCTATAAGGCCGCCATCCCGAGCAGGCTCACTCCTGCAGGTTCATCCGCTCAACCTTTCACAAAACCTTCATCAAATAGTTATTCCAGTGACTTGTGCGAGTCATAGGGCTGACATGCCCGGTGCCTAAAGTTGGTTGAACTCCAATACAGCCACGGACGGCTGTTCAACCAGACAGAGAAGCCCATGAACGCTGCTATCCATGTCGATCATCTGAACAAGACCTTTGCGCGTAAAACCGCACTGGTCGACCTCGAACTGACCATCGCGGCCGGTGAGATGGTCGCGCTGATCGGCGCGTCCGGCTCCGGCAAGTCCACCTTGCTGCGCCACCTCGCGGGCCTGGCCTGTTGCGATAAAAACAACGGCGGCAGCGTCACGGTCCTGGGCCGCGAAGTGCAAGCCAGCGGACGACTCAATGGCAAGGTGCGTCGCCTGCGCGCCGACATCGGCTACATCTTTCAGCAGTTCAACCTGGTCAACCGCCTGAGCGTACTCGACAACGTGCTGCTCGGTTGCCTGGGGCGCATGCCCCGCTGGCGCGGCAATTTGAGCCTGTTCAACGCCGAAGAAAAACAGTTCGCGATGGAGTCCCTGGACCGTGTCGGCCTGGCCGATCTGGCGGCGCAGCGCGCTTCGACCCTGTCTGGCGGTCAGCAGCAACGCGTGGCGATTGCCCGGGCGTTGACCCAGAAGGCCGAGGTGATTCTGGCGGATGAGCCGATTGCCTCGCTCGACCCCGAGTCGGCGCGCAAGGTCATGGAAATCCTTGCCGACATCAACCGTCGCGACGGCAAGACCGTGGTGGTGACCCTGCATCAAGTCGATTACGCGACCCGCTATTGCCCGCGTGCCGTAGCGCTCAAGGGCGGACGCATCCATTTCGATGGTCGTGCTGCCGAGCTGAGCGGTCAGTTCCTCAACGATTTGTATGGTGCCGACATCGACACCAGCCTGATGTGCTCCGACCAGCTTCGCCCCGTCGAAGCCACGCCCCGCCTGGTCATGGCGCGCGCGTGACAACTCCCGAATTTTCCAACCGTTCACCCTCAGGAAACCCTTCCATGTTGAACCGTATCGGTCGTGTTTTTGCTGGCGCAGCACTGCTCGCCAGTTGCGTAATGGGCACCGCCCAGGCTGAAGAAAAAGCCATCAACTTCGGCATCATGTCCACCGAGTCCTCGCAGAACCTCAAGAGCATCTGGCAGCCGTTTCTGGATGACATGCACAAGCAAACCGGCCTGAAGATCAACGCCACGTTCGCCTCGGACTATGCCGGCCTGATCCAGGGCATGCGCTTCAACAAGGTCGACGTCGCCTGGCTGGGCAACAAGGCGGCCATTGAAGCCGTGGACCGTTCCAACGGTGAAATCTTCGCCCAGACCGCCGCCGCCAGCGGCGCCGCCGGTTACTGGAGCGTGTTGATCGCGCGCAAGGACAGCCCGATCAACTCGGTTGACGACATGCTGAAAAACGCCAAAAACCTGACCTTCGGTAACGGCGATCCGAACTCCACCTCCGGCTACCTGGTGCCGGGCTATTACGTGTTCGCCAAGAACCACGTCGATGCCGCCACTGCGTTCAAGCGCACGCTGAACTCCAGCCATGAAGTCAACGCGTTGAGCGTGGCCAAGGGGCAACTGGATGTCGCGACGTTCAACACCGAAAGTTGGGATCGCCTGGAAGTCACCCAGCCTGATAAAGCCGCGCTGCTGAAAGTGATCTGGAAGTCGCCGCTGATCCCCGCCGACCCGCTGGTGTGGAGCAAGGCACTGAGTGACAGCGAGAAAACCAAGATCCGCGATTTCATCTTCAGCTACGGCGACACCGACGAAGAGAAAGCGGTGCTCAAGGGTATGCAGTTGGGCAAGTTCCTGAAGTCCAGCGACGACCAGTTGCTGCCGATCCGTCAGCTCGAACTGTTCAAACAACGCACCACGATCAGCGCCGACACCAAGCTTGAAGCCGCTGACAAGGCCAAGAAACTGGCCGACATCGACGCCGAACTGGCCAAGCTGCAAGAGCGCATCACTTTGCTCGAGAAGAGCGACAAAAAGACCGCCAACGCCGGTTGATTCATGGCGCGGAAATGTGGGAGCGAGCCTGCTCGCGATGACGTCGGCACCTTCAACAGAGAGGTTGACTGATTCAGCGCCATCGCGAGCAGGCTCGCTCCCACAAGGTTTTGCATCAGGCATTAACGATGTGTCACGCCTCTTGAAACGTTTTTTAGAGAACCCTCATGACCACTCTGCACGCTGAAGCTGTCGGCAAGCGTACCTGGCCGCAGTACACCGGTTGGGGCCTGTTCCTGGTCCTGCTGGCCTGGGCCTGGCACGGCGCCGAAATGAATCCGATGGCGCTGTATCGCGACTCGGGAAACATGGCGACCTTCGCCGCGGACTTCTTCCCTCCGGACTTCCATGAATGGCGCTCGTACCTCAAGGAAATGATCGTCACCGTACAAATCGCCTTGTGGGGCACGGTGCTGGCGATTGTCTGCTCGGTGCCGCTGGGCATTCTCTGTTCGGAAAACATCACGCCTTGGTGGATTCACCAGCCGCTGCGCCGGGTGATGGATGCCTTCCGTTCGATCAACGAAATGGTCTTCGCGATGTTGTTTGTGGTGGCCGTCGGCCTGGGGCCGTTTGCCGGTGTTCTGGCACTGTGGATCAGCACCACCGGCGTACTCGCCAAGCTGTTCGCTGAGGCGGTGGAAGCGATTGATCCAGGCCCGGTCGAAGGCGTGCGCGCTACCGGTGCCAGTGCCTTGCAAGAGGTGATCTACGGCGTGATCCCGCAGGTGATGCCGCTATGGGTTTCGTATGCGCTCTACCGTTTTGAAGCCAACGTGCGCTCGGCGACGGTGGTGGGGATGGTCGGTGCAGGCGGGATCGGGGTGATTCTGTGGGAGAACATCCGCGCCTTTCAGTTCGTTCAGACCTGCGCCGTTCTGCTGGTGATCATCGTCGTCGTCAGCCTGATCGACATCCTCTCGCAACGTCTGCGCAAGCAGTTCATCTGATTTTCGGAGGGGTGCCTGCGGGCGCTTTTTTAAAGCATGCAGTTGTCTAGACAAGATGAGCCGGTGTACCGCGAACTCGCCGACATCCTGCGTCGTGAGCTGGGTGACTACCGCGCCGGAGACTTCCTGCCGGCAGAGGTGCAGTTGGCCGAACGCTTCGGCGTCAACCGCCACACCTTGCGCCGCGCCATCGATGAGCTGGTGTTCGAGGGCAGCCTGTTGCGCCGTCAGGGCAAAGGCACGCAAGTGCTGGAACGCCCTCTGATCTATCCGATGGCTGCCGACAGCGCCTACAGCCAATCGCTGTCAGCCCAGGGACATGGCGTCGAGGCGGTGCTGCTCAAGCGTCGCTACTGCTTTGCCAGCCGTGAAGAGGCGCAGTACCTCGGTATCGCCGAGATGGCGCCAATGATCGAATTGCAAACCTTGCGCAAGCTCGACAACCAGCCAGTCAGCCTGATCCGTCACCGCTACTGCGCCAGTCATGCGCCGTTGTTGGCGGATTACAACGGCGGCTCGTTGCGCCAGTACCTCAGCGAGCGGGACATGCCGCTGACCCGCACCCAGAGCCTGATCGGCGCCCGTTTGCCCAACCGCGAAGAAGCCGCGCTTTTGATGATGCCCCGGCATTTGCCAGCGCTGAGTGTGTTCACCCTTTCCCGCGATCGCGATGGCCGTGCGGTGGAGCTGGCCCAGTCCACCAGCCGTTCGGATCGCTTCCAGTACCAGGTCGTTACCTGATGGAGAACGCCATGCAAAACCCTGTTCCTCACACTGAGCGGCAGCACTGGATCGGCGTGCTGGCCCGCGCTCGTCGCAGTGAATTGCAGCCCTTCGAAGATGCACTGCGCGACATCGAATACCAACTGATCCGCGCTCCGGAAATCGGCATGACCCTGGTTCGCGGTCGCATGGGCGGCAACGGTGCGCCGTTCAACGTCGGCGAAATGAGCGTGACCCGTTGCGTAGTGCGCCTGGCCGATGGCCGCACCGGCTACAGCTACCTGGCGGGCCGTGACAAGGTCCACGCCGAACTCGCCGCGCTGGCTGATGCGCATCTGCAAGGCGCGCAACAGCGTCACTGGCTGGCGGAAATGATCACGCCACTGGCAGCAACCCAGGCCGAACGCCGAGCGCAGAAAGAGGCGGAAACCGCCGCCACCAAAGTCGAATTCTTCACCCTCGTGCGAGGAGAAAACTGATGAGCGCACAGCTGTTGCAACCGGCGTTCGCCGACCCGGTGCTGGATGCCCAGCGCGGGTTTCGCGCGGCAATGAAAGCCTTGGCCGGTCCCGGTCTGATCCAGACATTGCAACCGACTCCGAGCCTCGAAGGATTGGAATCGGCGACCTATGCACTGTGCCTGGCACTGCTGGATGCCGACACGCCGCTGTGGCTGGCGCCGTCCTTCGACACGCCGCTCATCCGCGCCAACCTGGCATTTCACTGTGGCTGCCCACTGACCGCCAAGCGTGCAGACGCGCGGTTTGCCTTGCTTGCGGCCGACGATCTGCTCGACCTGAGCGGCTTCGATCATGGCAACGATCGCTACCCGGACCAATCCTGCACCTTGCTCGTCCAACTGCAGAATCTCGACGGCGGGGCAGGGCTGAAGTGGCGCGGACCGGGGATTGAAACCGAACACGTCGTGGCGCTCCCCGTGGCCGATGGCTTCTGGCGCGAACGTGAACGCCGCAACGAATTCCCCCGGGGCCTGGACCTGTTTTTCGCTGCCGGCCATGACCTGATCGGTTTGCCGCGCAGCACCCGCATCACAGAGGAGCGTGCCTGATGTACGTAGCCGTCAAGGGTGGCGAACAGGCCATCGACAATGCCCACCGTCTGCTGGCGAAAAAGCGCCGGGGCGATACCTCGGTCACTGAGCTGAGCGTCGAGCAGATCCGTCAGCAACTGCCGCTGGCGGTGGCGCGGGTGATGAGCGAGGGCTCGCTGTACGACGAAGAGCTGGCCGCGCTGGCGATCAAGCAAGCGGCGGGGGATCTGGTCGAGGCGATTTTCCTGCTGCGTGCCTACCGCACCACCTTGCCGCGCTTCAGCCCGAGCCTGCCGATCGATACACAGAACATGCAGCTCAGCCGACGCTTGTCCGCCACGTTCAAAGACGTGCCCGGCGGGCAACTGCTGGGACCGACCTTCGATTACACCCATCGTCTGCTGGACTTCGCGCTGCTCGCCGAAGGTGAATATCCGGGCCCGCAAACCACCCCGGATGCCAGTCTTGAACCGTGCCCTCGCGTCCTCGGGTTACTGGCCAGGGAAGGCTTGATCAAGAACGAATCCGACAACGGCGAAGCGGTGGCGGACATCACCCGCGATCCGCTGGAATTGCCGGCCAATCGCGCCCAGCGCCTGCAAGCCCTGGCCCGTGGCGACGAAGGTTTCCTGTTGGCGCTGGGCTACTCGACCCAACGCGGTTATGGCCGCAACCATCCGTTCGCCGGGGAAATTCGTATCGGTGAAGTCGAGGTGTGGATCGACCCTGAAGAGCTGGGGTTTGCGATCAACCTGGGCAGCATCGAAGTCACCGAGTGCGAAATGGTCAACCAGTTCGTCGGCTCGGCCACGGAGCTGGCGCAGTTCACTCGCGGTTATGGCCTGGCCTTCGGGCATGCCGAGCGCAAGGCCATGGGCATGGCGCTGGTCGACCGTGCGTTGCGCGCCGACGAGTACAACGAAGAGATCGTGTCCCCGGCGCAGCAGGAGGAATTCGTGCTGATGCACTGCGACAACGTCGAAGCCTCCGGTTTTGTCTCGCACCTCAAGTTACCTCACTACGTGGACTTCCAGGCCGAACTGGAACTGATCCGCAAACTGCGCAAGCCTGCCGAGGGCATCAACCATGAATGACCTGACTCAAGCGCCGGTCCGCGATGCGGCGTACAACTTCGCCTACCTCGATGAACAGACCAAACGCATGATCCGCCGCGCCTTGCTCAAGGCTGTGGCGATCCCCGGTTACCAGGTGCCGTTTGGTGGACGCGAGATGCCGCTGCCTTACGGCTGGGGCACCGGCGGCATGCAGTTGACCGCCGCGATTCTGGGCGACGATGACGTGCTCAAGGTCATCGACCAGGGCGCGGACGATACCACCAACGCCGTGTCGATCCGCCGTTTCTTCGCCCGCACCGCTGGCGTCGCAACCACCGAAAGCACCCCGGACGCGACGGTGATCCAGACCCGTCACCGCATCCCCGAGACGCCGCTGCACGCCGACCAGATCATGGTCTATCAAGTGCCGATTCCCGAGCCGCTGCGCTTTATTGAACCGTCGGAAACCGAGACCCGAACCATGCACGCCCTCAACGATTACGGGGTCATGCACGTCAAGCTCTACGAAGACATCGCCACCTTCGGCCACATCGCCACGGCTTACGCTTACCCGGTGATGGTCGACGAGCGTTACGTGATGGACCCGTCGCCGATCCCGAAATTCGACAACCCGAAACTCGACATGAGCCCGGCGCTGATGCTGTTCGGTGCGGGTCGCGAAAAGCGTCTGTACGCGGTGCCGCCGTACACCAAAGTCACCAGCCTCGATTTCGAGGATCACCCCTTCCAAGCGCAGAAATGGGAAGAGTGCTGCGCCATCTGCGGCAGCCGTGAATCGTTCCTCGACGAGTTGATCCTCGACGACGCCGGCACCCAGAGCTTTGTCTGTTCCGACACCTATTACTGCGCCCAGCGCGTCAGCCAGCAGGAGCAGGGCCAATGAACCAGGCGCTGAAAAACGATCTGTCCGTGTCCACTGAACCCTTGCTGCAAGTGCGTGACCTGTCGTTGTTGTACGGTCCGGAAAAGGGCTGTCAGGACGTCAGCTTCGATTTGTACCCCGGTGAAGTATTGGGGATTGTCGGTGAGTCCGGCTCGGGTAAATCGACCTTGCTTTCGCTGCTCAGCGGACGCCTGCCACCGCAGAACGGCCGCATCGGCTACCGCGACAAACAGAACCAATGGCTGGACCTGTACAGCGCCAGTGAAGCCGAGCGCCGCACGTTGCTGCGCACCGAGTGGGGCTTCGTCGAACAGAACCCGCGGGACGGTTTGCGCATGGGCGTGTCTGCCGGTGCCAACATCGGTGAGCGCCTGATGGCCCAGGGCGTGCGCAACTATCAGCAGTTGCGCGGGGCCGGGCTCGACTGGTTGAGCCAGGTGGAAATCGACCCGCAACGCATCGATGACCTGCCTCGGACCTTCTCCGGCGGCATGCAGCAGCGCCTGCAAATCGCCCGCAACCTGGTGTCGAGCCCGCGTCTGGTGTTCATGGACGAACCGACCGGTGGCCTCGATGTGTCGGTGCAGGCGCGTTTGCTCGACCTGTTGCGCGGCTTGGTGCGGGAGCTGGACTTGGCGGTGGTGATCGTCACCCACGACCTGGCGGTGGCGCGGTTGCTGGCCGACCGCTTGATGGTGATGCGCCGTTCGCGGGTGGTGGAAACCGGCCTGACCGACCAGATCCTCGACGATCCGCAGCACCCTTATTCGCAACTGCTGGTGTCTTCGGTGTTGCAGCCGTGAAGCCCCGTCCAACTGTGGAAACCGAGCGATGAATACCTTGATCGAGGTCCGTGACCTCTCGAAAACCTTCACCCTGCATCAGCAGAACGGCGTGGTCCTCAACGTGTTGCGCGGAGTGGACTTCAGCGTAGCGGGCGGTGAGTGCCTGGTGCTGCACGGCCAGTCCGGCGCCGGCAAAAGCACTTTGCTGCGTACCCTGTACGGCAACTATCTGCCGGCGGGCGGCAGTATCCGTGTGGCGCATGACGGCCAGTGGCTGGAGCTGGTGGGCGCCGAACCCCGGGACATTCTGCAAGTGCGTCAGCGCACGCTCGGCTATGTCAGTCAGTTCCTGCGGGTGATCCCGCGTGTGGCGTGCCTGGACGTGGTGATGGAACCGGCGCTGGCCCGAGGCTGGTCGAAACAGCTGGCGCAATCGCGTGCCGAATTGCTGCTCAGTCGCCTGAATATTCCGCAACGCCTGTGGCAACTGGCGCCTGGCACTTTCTCCGGTGGCGAGCAACAACGGGTCAACATCGCCCGTGGCTTCATGGTCGCGTGGCCGGTGATGTTGCTCGATGAACCGACAGCCTCGCTCGACGACAACAATCGTCAGGTGGTGCTGGAGCTGATGAACGAAGCAAAAGCCGTCGGTGCCGCGTTGATCGGCATCTTCCACGATCGCATCGCCCGCGAGGCCGTTGCCGACCGCCATCTCGACATGACGCCCGCCGCTGTGACTGAAAAGGAATACGCCGATGTCCGTTGAACAGATCCTCAGCAATGCCCAACTGGTCACCGCTGACCGCGTGTTCTACGGCACCGTGGTGCTGCGCGACGGTTTGATCGCCGAAGTCGCCGAAGGCCCGAGCCGCTTGCCCCAGGCGCTGGACCTCAACGGCGATTACCTGCTGCCGGGTCTGGTGGAGTTGCACACCGACAACCTGGAACGCCACATGACCCCGCGCCCAGGCGTCGACTGGCCGTCGGTACCGGCGGTGCTCAGCCACGATGCGCAGATCATCGCGGCCGGCATCACCACGGTATTCGACGCGGTGTCCATCGGCGACGTCAATCCCAAGGGCAATCGCATGCAGAAACTGCCGGCGATGTTGGAGGCGATTTCCAGGGCGTCCGACGCCGGGCTGACCCGGGCCGAACACCGCTTGCACCTGCGCTGCGAGTTGTGCCACCCGGACACCCTCACAGTGTTTCGCGATCTGGTGGAAAACCCGCTGGTGCAACTGGTGTCGGTGATGGACCACTCGCCGGGTCAGCGACAGTTCGTGCTGGAATCCAAGTACCGTGAGTACTACATGGGCAAATACCACCTGACCACCACGCAGATGGATGAATTCATCACGTTGCAGATGGCCAACTCGCGCACCTACAGCGACCGTTACCGTGCGGCGATTGTCGAACACTGCCTGGCCCTTGGCCTGTCGGTGGCCAGTCATGATGACGCGACCCTGGCCCACGTCGAGGAGTCGGCGCGCTACGGCATGACCATCGCCGAGTTCCCGACCACCGTCGAGGCCGCGCGCGGTTGCCGGGACAACGGCATGCAGGTCTTGATGGGCGCACCGAACATCGTGCGCGGCGGTTCGCACTCGGGTAACGTGGCCGCCGCAGAGCTGGCCGCCGAAGGCTTACTGGACATCCTGTCCAGCGACTACTACCCGGCGAGCCTGCTGCAATCGGCGTTCGCGCTGGCGGCGCAGAGCGAGCGGATCGGCTTGGCCGAAGCGGTGCGCATGGTCAGTCTGAACCCGGCCCGGGCCGCGGGGCTCAATGATCGCGGCGAAATTGCCCCGGGCTTGCGCGCCGATCTTGTACAAGCGCGCAGTCAGGACGGTTTGCCGGTGGTCCAGCAAGTATGGCGACAAGCGAAGAGGGTGTTTTGATGGCTGGCAGGTTGATCTATCTCATCGGGCCTTCGGGTTCGGGCAAGGACAGCCTGCTCGATGCCGCCCGAGAGCGGTTGGCTGAACGCGGCTGCCGCATCGTGCGGCGGATCATCACACGCTCGGCGGAAGCGGTGGGTGAGGCGGCGCTGGGCGTCAGTGCGCAGCAGTTCGCCGACATGGAGGCTCAGGGCGCGTTTGCCCTGAGCTGGCACGCCAATGGTCTGTACTACGGCATCCCGCGGGAAATCGACGATTGGCTGGCCGCCGGACAGGACGTGTTGGTCAACGGCTCGCGGGGGCATTTGCAGAACACTCGCCTGCGCTATCCGAATGTGTTGGTGTTGCTGCTGACGGTGGATCAGGCGGTATTGCGCCAGCGTCTGCTGGCGCGTGGGCGTGAATCGCTGGTCGAGATCGATCAGCGTCTGGCGCGCAATGCCCGTTTCACCGAACGCTTGCTGGCCGACAACGACCCGGCGCTGCACGTGCTCGACAACTCCGGGCCGCTGGAGAACACGGTCGAACGCTTGCTGGCCTGCATTGACGAGCAAGCCCAATGCGCCTGACGTTGCTGGGCACCGGTGATGCCCGGCAAGTCCCGGTCTACGGCTGTGAATGTGTCGCCTGCGAGGCTGCACGCTACGATGAGCGTTTACCGCGTTTGCCCTGTAGCGCGTTGATCGAGTGCGGCGATCAGCGCTGGTTGATCGACAGCGGCTTGCCCGATCTGTGTGAGCGTTTTGCGCCGCGCAGTTTCAACGGCATTTTCCAGACTCACTACCACGCCGATCACGCACAGGGTCTGCTGCATTTGCGCTGGGGGCAGGGGCTGGTGATCCCGGTGCTCGGCCCGGTCGACCCGGAAGGTTTGGCCGACCTCTACAAACACCCCGGCATACTTGATTTCAGCCAGCCATTCGAGGCTTTCGAAACCCGTTCTTTCGGCACGCTGAAGGTCACCGCGCTGCCGTTACTGCATTCCAGACCGACCCTCGGTTATCTGCTGGAAGGCGAAGGTCGGCGGATTGCCTACCTGACTGACACCGTCGGTTTGCCTTCCGACACCACGGCGTTTCTGCAAGATCAACCGCTGGACTTGCTGGTGCTCGACTGCTCGATGCCACCACAACCCCAGGCCCCGCGTAATCACAACGACCTGAACCTGGCTTTGCGGTGCATTGAAGAACTACGGCCGACGTTGGCGGTGTTGACGCATGTCGGGCATACGTTTGATGCGTGGTTGATGGAGCATCGCGGCGAGTTGCCGGGCAATGTCAGTGTCGGGTTTGATGGGTGTGTGCTGTAGGCGCAGCCTGCGATCTTTTGATTTTTCCTTATGCATCTCGCTTCATCACACGCTGCAATACAACCGAACGTCGTGCTTTGGTTTTTTATGCTTGAGTAAATATAACTCCAGGGTTACTTTTATTTAAGCCGGAGCAAGGAGGCTGGTGGTGCAAAGCAGGCTATTGATTAAGGAGTTGATGGAGGCGGGTTGGACTTTGGACAGGGTCACTGGCAGTCATCACATCTTCATACACCGTTACAACCCGTACACGATCCCCGTTCCCCATCCGAAAAAGGATTTACCGATCGGGACGGTCAAGAGCATCAGGCGGCGAGCCGGGCTTTACTGCCCGCCAGCCAGTTACACAGGAGATCCATAATGCAATATCCAATCTGTATCGAATGGGGCGATGAGAACACTGCCATCGGTATCCAGATCCCCGATATTCCAGGCGCGGTCACAGCCGGGGATACTTTTGAAGATGCTTACAACGCTGCTGTCGAAATAGCTCACATCATGCTGCAGGAGATTGCGACAGATGGAGATTCGATTCCGATGCCGACTTCGGCGGCGGCGCATCGTGGTAATCCGGAATTCGCCGACATGGGCTGGGGGATGCTGGAGTTGGACATCTCGCCGTACATGGGCAAGACCGAGAAGGTCAATGTCACGCTACCTGGCTACGTGATCCAGCGAATCGATCGTTACGTTCGTGAACACAATGTCAAAAGCCGCTCCTCGTTCCTCGCGGATGCGGCCATGGAGAAACTGGTTCGCAATTGACGAAGTTCAATGTGGGAGTGATCTCAAGCCGTCGCCATCGCAGCCTTTTTCGAAACACTCAAGAACCGCAACAGCGCCAGCAGCGCAAACGCACTGCCGACAATCACGATCCACAGCCAGCCGCCGTGCTCATACACCGCACTGGCCACGGAAGAGCCGAAGGCACCGCCGATGAAGATGCTGGTCATGTACAGCGCATTCAAGCGGCTGCGGCTTTTGCCGTCGAGGGCGTAGACCGCACGCTGGCCGAGGACCATGTTCATCTGGACGCAGAAATCGAGGACCACGCCGGTGACGGCAAGACCGATGACGCTGTAGACCGGATGGATGAACGCAGGCAAAAAGCTCAGGCTGGCGAACAGCAGCGCTAACAGCGAAGCGATGCGGGTGTGACCGGCATCGGCAAGGCGACCGGCGATGGGCGCGGCGATGGCGCCGATGGCTCCGACCAGGGCGAAGATCGCGATCTGGCTTTGCGACAAACCATGATTACGCGCCAGTTCCAGCGGTACCGCAGTCCAGAACAGGCTGAACGTGGCGAACATGCAGCCCTGATAAAACGCCCGCTGACGCAGTACCGGTTGTTGGCGCAACAACGTCCAAAGCGAACCGAGCAATTGTCCGTAGGACGCGCTGTGATCTGGCTGGCGCTTGGGGATGGTCACCGCCAGTACGATGCTGATCGCAGCCATCAACACTGCCGCAATCACAAACATGGCGCGCCAGCCGAAATGGTCGGCAACCACGCTGGACACCGGCCTTGCCAGCAGAATCCCCAGCAACAAGCCGCCCATGATTGCGCCGACCACGCGACCGCGAGACTCTTCCGGCGCCAGGTGTGCGGCCAGTGGAATCAGGATCTGCACCGACACCGAACTGAACCCCACCAACAGCGAAATCAGCAAGAACACGTTCGGTTGATCGGTGAACGCCGCGCCCAGCAGGCTGGCAATCGCCACCACTGTGGTGATGATCATCAACCGACGGTTTTCCAGCAGATCGCCCAACGGCACCAGGAAGAACAGGCCCAGCGCATAGCCGATCTGGGTCAGCGAAACGATCAGGCTGGCCATGGTATTGGTCAGGCCGATGTCCGGTGCGATCAGGCCGATGATCGGTTGTGCGTAGTAGATGTTGGCCACAATGGCGCCGCAGCAAAAAGCGAACAGCAGCACCATGCCTCGGGTCATTGTTGCGGTGCCGTGGGGCACCTGAGTTGCTGGGTTCATAACGGGTCTCGCTGTACAGAAGGGAATGCGCGCAGGCTAATGGCCTGACCGGAGCGGCGGAAGAGAGATTGGAGTGATAGCCGTCATTCCATTGCGGAATGAGTGACGAACGTGCGTGCCGTTCGCCTGTGAATGTTGCGTCAGCATAGGAGCGGTCGATGATACATTCACTTACATCTTGTTCGATAGCGGGGGAAAGCCCGGCCGATGGAAACCGGAATATTTTCTGCGGCAGTGCGGGTAAATCGCAAACCCACAAAAAAGGCGACCTCTGCAGGTCGCCTTTTTCATTGGTGCGCCAGGCATGGCGCGTTGCGCGCAAGCGCAACCAGCTTGGCTGTGGTGGCCACGCTGGTGACTTGGAGGTGAAAGTCCTCTACACACCCGGCAAGGGGAAGTGTTAGCCAGAGGCAAGGGTGTCGCGGGCGACTGCGAATCTGAAGGAAGCCCGAGGCAAAATGCTGGCCTGACGAACAGGAAGCGGATTAGGCAGTGCAGCGGGGTAAGAAGGCCAATATCTTCAAAGCCCAATACTTGCACGGAACGCTGTGACGTAGATCCGACAGGCATAAGCAGGAAGGTCGCGCGAATTACCCTGGGAGATCTGTATAGCCTGCCATGTGCTACCGGCGTCGCGAGATGACGGGATGGGCGACAGAAGTCAGCAGAGGCCGTAGTAGTTGCTCGACACCGGAGTAACGAAGGGCTGAACCTGCCATGAGTGGATAGTCGGGTGTGATCTCTGTTGGAGCGTAAAGCAGAAACACCGCATAGCGGGGGTCGAGACCATCAGGAGGTAGGAGCCGGAAGCTCCGAGGGCCGGTCTGGGCGCTTAGATACCACAGGCGACACATCAACGGAACCAAGCTCGCTGACGTTGTATGTCAGTAGGCAGGAACCGCCGTATACGGAACCGTATGTACGGTGGTGTGAGAGGACGGCGGGGGCAACCCCGCCTCCTACTCGATCCGCTCAGCGATTACTGACCGCTGTAGATCTGATCGAAAACGCCGCCATCATTGAAGTGGGTTTTTTGCACGGTGCGCCAGTCACCGAAGGTTTTCTCGACCGACAGGAAATCCACTTTCGGGAAGCGGTCGGTGTGCTTGGCCAGCACAGCCGGGTCACGCGGGCGCAGGTAGTTGGCGGCAGCGATTTCCTGGCCTTCCGGCGACCACAGGTATTTCAGGTATTCCTCGGCGGCGGCGCGGGTGCCTTTCTTGTCGACGGTTTTATCGACGACGGAAACCGGTGGCTCAGCTTCGGCGGAGACGCTTGGGTAGATGACTTCGAACTGGTCGCGGCCAAACTCGCGGGCGATCATTTCCGCTTCGTTTTCAAAGGTCACCAGCACGTCGCCGATCTGGTTGGTCATGAACGTGGTGGTCGCGGCACGGCCACCGGTGTCGAGTACCGGTGCTTGCTTGAACAGCTTGCCAACGAAGTCTTTGGCCTTGTTCTCGTCGCCACCGTTTTTCAGCACATAGCCCCAGGCCGAGAGGTAGGTGTAGCGCCCGTTGCCCGACGTTTTCGGGTTCGGCACGATGACTTGCACGCCATCCTTGAGCAGGTCCGGCCAGTCTTTCAGGGCTTTCGGGTTGCCTTTGCGAACGATGAATACGGTGGCCGACGTGAACGGCGCGCTGTTGTTCGGCAGGCGCGTGACCCAGTTGTCCGGGACCAGTTTGCCGTTGTCCGCCAGGGCGTTGATGTCGGTGGCCATGTTCATGGTGATCACGTCAGCCGGCAGACCGTCGATGACCGAGCGCGCCTGTTTGCTGGAGCCGCCGAAGGACATCTGCAGGGTGATGTTTTCGTTGTGCTCGGCTTGCCAGTGCTTCTGGAACGCAGTGTTGTAGTCCTTGTAGAAATCACGCATCACGTCGTAGGAAACGTTGAGCAGGGTCGGTGCGGCCTGAGCCACGCTGGTCAGGGCCAGGCCAGCGGCCAGAAGTGAGGCGCCAAAGAGTTTTTTCACTGCGCATTCCTTGTTCGAGAAGATGTTTTTATAAAAACGAGGCAATTTGCCAGCGACTATAGCCGGGCTTGCATAGTCGTTTAAAGATTAAAAAGCTCTTTGCTTATTCCAGTTTCTTGAACAGGGCGTTGCCGCAACGGGAGCAAAACGATGCCTCGGGTTCATGGGTATCTTTGGCACACACCGGGCAATCGCGATGCTGCTGGCCGCCACGCATGGCGGTGGCCAGCTCGGCGGTGAAGATCCCGGTGGGCACGGCAATGATCGAGTAACCCGTGATCATCACCATCGACGAAATCACCTGGCCCAGCGCTGTCTTGGGCACGATGTCGCCGTAACCGACAGTGGTCAGGGTAACGATAGCCCAGTAGATGCCTTTGGGAATGCTGGTAAAACCATGTTGCGGGCCTTCGACCACGTACATCAGGGTGCCGAACACCGTCACCAGCGTGCAGACACTGAGCAGGAACACGAGGATTTTCTGCTTGCTGCCGCGCAGGGCATCAAGCAGGTAATGGGCTTGCTTGAGGTACGGACCAAGCTTGAGCACACGAAAGATTCGCAGCATCCGGATCACCCGGATGATCAGCAGGTACTGGGCATCGCTGTAATACAGCGCGAGGATGCCCGGCACGATGGCCAGCAAATCCACCAGACCGTAGAAACTGAAGGCGTAGCGCAGGGGCTTGGGCGAGCAATACAGGCGCAGGATGTACTCGCCGAGGAAGATCACCGTGAACCCCCACTCGATGGCTGCCAGCACGCCAGCGTAGCTCTGATGTACCTCATCGATGCTGTCCAGAATCACCACCACCAGGCTGGCGAAGATGATCAGCAGGAGGCTGGTGTCGAAGCGTCGCCCGGCGACGGTATCGGTCTGGAAAATGATCACGTACAGGCGATGACGCCACGTGTCGTTGCTGTTCATGCAAATCGCCTTGGCTACAAATCAGCGCAGCCTAGGTTGATTCTCCTCCAGAGTGCAAGGCGTACGGGTGACCGTGGCCTTGCCGAGCATTTGCAAAAGGCTGCGGATCAGCCAGCAACCGAGGATGAACGGCGCGGTGAGCGTGGGCAGACCGATGGCGGCGAACATCGGCGTCAGCACCAGCGCCAGGCCGATGCCAACCATCGGCAGCCACGGTTGGCGACGCTGAGCGCTGAAGGCGAGGGCGGCGAGCACCGCGTTATAGCCGCCGAGACCAAGCAGTGCGGTGTAGAAGTCGTGGTGCAGCATGCTCCAACCCATGCCCGCGACAGACGCCAACAATGCCCAGCAGAAGGCGCGGCGATCAGCGATCAGCAAACCGGCGGCAATCATCGCTCCGGCCAGTGGATGACCAAGGAACATCACCTGGCCGATGCCTTTGAAGGGGGCGGCGAGCATGTTCAGCGTGCTGACTTCGATCAATCGGGCTTCGGTCGAGGGGGTGGCGAAGCACAGCAACAACCAGCCAAGCACCACGAAGGGCGCCGTGTAGGCCGGCAGGAATTGGCTGACCCGCACGCGTTTGAGCCACTGTTGAGTGATCATCGCGCTCAGGCCGCCAGCGGCCAGAATCAGTGGCGGCATCATCGCCGACCAGGGGAAATACAGGCTCAGTAGCAGACCGAGCAAAACGCCGTTGTAGCTGAACAACCCGGCCTGACGATCAGCCTTGGCATAATTGCGACGTTGCGCAGTGAGCAACCCGGCGACACCGCCGAGCAATGCACCGCCGAGCAAGGCGGGCGCGGTGAACAGGATGGCCGAAAGAATCAGCAATCCACACAGCGGATTGCGCTGGAGAAAGATCTGACTGAAGCCGTTCAGCAAGGCTTCGGCCCAGTCGGGGCAGTGGGTGTTGAAATGGTTGGCAGGCATTTTGAAATCTAGGGCAGTGGAAAATCAAAGGTGTTGCACAAACTCTGTGGCGAGGGAGCTTGCTCCCGCTGGGACGCGAAGCGGCCCCGGATCCGGTGAATGCGGTTTCTCTGTGGATCCCGTCATGCCGAAAAGGCGACTGCTACGCAGTCGAGCGTGAGCAAGCTCCCTCGCCACAAATTGCGTTCGTTAGATCAACGTCTCGATACGCAAGGAGTTAGTCGACCCCGGCTGCCCAAACGGCACACCCGCCGTGATCAGCAACGTATCGCCGCGCTGCGCCATACCTTGCGCCTGAGCGATTTCAAGCGCCGTGGAGCACACTTCATCGACCTGGCGCAGGCGATCGTTGACCACCGAGTGCACGCCCCAGGCCACGCTCAGGCGACGAGCGGTTTGCAGGTTCGGTGTCAGGTTGAGGATCGGCACCGTTGGTCGTTCACGCGCCGCACGCAGACTCGAAGCGCCGGATTCGCTGTAATTGACCAGCACCGCCACCGGCAGCACGTTGCTGATACGGCGGATCGCGCAGCTGATGGCGTCGGAAACCGTCGCCTCGGCTTTCGGCCGGCTGACGTCCAGTTGTGCCTGGTAGTCCGGACCGTTTTCCACCTGGCGGATGATCTTGCTCATCATCTGCACGGCTTCGAGCGGGTATTCGCCGGACGCGGTTTCCGCCGACAGCATCACCGCGTCCGCACCTTCGGCCACGGCGTTGGCCACATCGGTTACCTCGGCGCGGGTTGGAGCCGGTGAGAAGCGCATGGACTCCAGCATCTGTGTTGCCACCACCACGGGCTTGCCGAGTTCACGGCAGGTGCTGATGATGTTTTTCTGGATTTGCGGCACGCTTTCGGCCGGTACTTCCACACCCAAATCACCGCGAGCGACCATGATTGCGTCGCTCAGCTCGGCGATTTCCCGCAGTTGCTCAACGGCTGACGGCTTCTCGATTTTCGCCATCAGGAAGGCCTTGTCGCCGATCAGTGTGCGGGCTTCGCGGATGTCGTCCGGGCGCTGCACGAACGACAGCGCCACCCAGTCCACACCCAGTTCCAGACCGAAGCTCAAGTCGCGGCGATCCTTGGCGGTCAGCGGGCTGAGGTCGAGCACCGCTTGCGGCACGTTCACGCCTTTGCGGTCCGACAGCTCGCCGCCGTTGAGTACGGTGGTGTCGATGGCGTCGGCGTACTTGGTGACCACGCGCAGGCGCAGCTTGCCGTCGTCCAGCAGCAGGTCCATGCCCGGCTCAAGCGCAGCGATGATTTCCGGGTGCGGCAGGTTGACCCGGCGCTCATCGCCCGGCGTGGTATCCAGGTCCAGGCGCAAGGCCTGACCGCGCACCAGTTGCACCTTGCCCTCGGCGAACTTGCCGACCCGCAGTTTCGGGCCTTGCAGGTCCATCAGGATGCCCAGCGGATAGTTCAGCTGGCGCTCGACTTCACGAATCCACTGATAGCGCAGGGCGTGATCGGCATGATCGCCGTGGCTGAAGTTCAGGCGGAAAATGTTCACCCCGGCCAGCACCAGTTCACGGATGTCGTCGATTCCGTCGATGGCCGGGCCGAGGGTGGCGAGGATTTTGACCTTTTTATCAGGCGTCATGATTTTGGGCTCTCGAGGATCAGGATGGCGCGGAAGTCGTTGACGTTGGTGCGGGTCGGCTCGGTGACGATCAGTGCGTCGAGTGCCTCGAAATAGCCGTAGCCATTGTTGTTGTCCAACTCGTCGCTGGCGCTCAGGCCGAGGGCGGCGGCGCGGGCGTAGCTGTCCGGGGTCATGATCGCGCCGGCGTTGTCTTCGGAGCCGTCGATGCCATCGGTGTCGCCGGCCAGCGCATAGACGCCGGACAAGCCTTTGAGGCTCTCGGTCAGGCTGAGCAGGAACTCGGCATTGCGTCCGCCACGGCCATTACCACGTACGGTGACGGTGGTTTCACCGCCAGAAAGAATCACGCACGGTGCGGCCAGCGGCTGGCCGTGCTGCACGACCTGACGGGCGATGCCGGCGTGAACCTTGGCCACTTCGCGGGATTCGCCTTCCAGATCGCCGAGAATCAACGGACTGAAACCGGCCTGACGGCATTTCACCGCTGCCGCTTCCAGCGATTGTTGTGGACGGGCGATCAATTGGAAATGGCTGCGGGCCAGGCTAGGATCGCCGGGTTTGACCGTCTCCGATTCCGGGCTTTGCAGCCAGGTGCGTACCGAGGCCGGCACGTCAATGTTGTAGCGCTTGAGGATCGCCAGCGCTTCGGCCGAGGTGCTCGGGTCGGCCACGGTGGGGCCGGAGGCGATGACCGTGGCGAGGTCGCCCGGCACATCGGAAATCGCATAGGTATAAACAGTGGCAGGCCAGCAGGCTTTGCCCAGACGCCCACCCTTGATCGCCGAGAGGTGCTTGCGCACGCAGTTCATCTCGCCGATGGTTGCGCCGGATTTGAGCAGGGCTTTGTTGATCGACTGCTTGTCGGCCAGGGTGATGCCATCTGCCGGCAGTGCGAGCAGGGCAGAGCCACCGCCGGACAGCAGGAAGATCACACGGTCTTCTTCGCTCAGGTCGCTGACCAGCTCGAAGACACGTTTGGCGACGGCAAGACCTGCAGCGTCAGGCACCGGATGCGCGGCTTCGACCACTTCGATTTTTTCACACGGGGCGCCGTGACCGTAACGCGTCACCACCAGACCGGACACTTCACCCTGCCAGCAGCGCTCGACCACCTGGGCCATGGCGGCGGCGGCTTTACCGGCGCCAATGACGATTACCCGACCGCTGCGATCTTTGGGCAAGTGGGCTTCGAGGACTTGCTGAGGATGGGCCGCGTCGATGGCTGTGGCGAACAGCTCGCGCAGGAATTGTTGCGGATCGACCGACATGGCGGGCTCCCGGAATTCTTGTTATTGGGGGTGGAGCAACTCGGATCCTTGTGGGAGCCAGCCTGCTGGCGATTCAGGCGCTGAGGTCTATCAGACACACCGCGTTGATTTCATCGCTAGCAGGCTAGCTCCCACAGGTTCAGGCAGGGCTTAGTTCTTATCGCGAATCGAGAAGTTCGCCATGTGTTCCAGGCCCTTGATCAGCGCCGAGTGGTCCCAGTTGCTGCCACCGATGGCTGCGCAGGTGCTGAACACTTGCTGGGCGTTGGCGGTGTTCGGCAGGTTGATGTTCAGCTCTTTGGCGCCTTGCAGGGCCAGGTTCAGGTCCTTCTGGTGCAGGCTGATGCGGAAGCCCGGATCGAAGGTGCCTTTGATCATGCGCTCGCCATGGACTTCGAGGATCTTCGACGAAGCGAAACCGCCCATCAGTGCTTCACGCACCTTGGCTGGATCGGCACCGTTTTTCGAAGCGAACAGCAGGGCTTCGGCCACGGCCTGGATGTTCAGCGCCACGATGATCTGGTTGGCCACCTTGGCGGTTTGACCGTCGCCGTTGCCACCGACCAGGGTGATGTTCTTGCCCATGGCCTGGAACAGCGGCAGGGCGCGTTCGAAGGCATCGGCATCGCCGCCGACCATGATGCTCAGGGTCGCAGCCTTGGCGCCGACTTCACCGCCGGACACCGGCGCGTCGAGGTACTGGGCGCCTTTTTCGTTGATCTTGGCCGCGAACGCTTTGGTGGCGGTTGGCGAGATCGAGCTCATGTCGATGACGACTTTGCCTTTGCCCACGCCAGCAGCGATACCGTCGGCGCGGAACAGCACGTCATCGACCTGCGGGGTATCCGGGACCATGACGATGATGAATTCGGCTTCCTGGGCGACTTCTTTCGGGTTCGCCAGTGCGATGGCGCCGGCGGCGACCAAGTCGGCAGGGGCAGCATCGTGGTGCGCCGACAGGAACAGGCTGTGACCGGCTTTCTGCAGGTTCAACGCCATTGGGTGGCCCATGATGCCGGTGCCGATAAATCCGATTTTAGCCATGAGAAAATCCTCTTGTTTTTGTGTAGCCAAATTTTGTCTACGTAGCTGAGGCGAGCACACCCTGTGGCGAGGGAGCTTGTCGGATCGCCGCATCGTCCCGCTCAGCTGCGAAGCAGTCGTAAGTCCTGAGAGCCGGTTCTGCCTGATTCACCGCAGTGAATGGTTTAGGGGCGCTTCGCACCCCAGCGGGAGCAAGCTCCCTCGCCACAGAGATCCGGTTTAATCTCAGATTGCGTTGTGGGTTTTCAACCAGCCCAGGCCCGCTTCAGTGGTGGTCAGCGGCTTGTATTCGCAACCGACCCAACCCTGGTAACCGATGCGGTCCAGGTGTTCGAACAGGAAGCGGTAGTTGATTTCACCGGTGCCTGGTTCGTTACGCCCCGGGTTGTCCGCGAGCTGTACATGGTTGATCTCGCCCAGGTGCGATTGCAGGGTGCGGGCCAGATCACCTTCCATGATTTGCATGTGGTAGATGTCGTATTGCAGGAACAGGTTGGCACTGCCGACCTGCTCGCGAATCGACAGGGCTTGCGCCGTGTTGTTCAGGTAGAAACCTGGAATGTCACGGGTGTTGATCGCTTCCATCACCAGTTTGATGCCCGCCGCTTGCAGCTTGTCGGCTGCGTACTTGAGGTTGGCAACGAAGGTTTTTTCCACGGTAGCGTCGTCAAAACCCTGCGGACGAATACCGGCCAGGCAGTTGACCTGGGTGTTGCCCAGCACTTGCGCGTAAGCGATTGCCAGGTCGACACCGGCGCGGAACTCTTCAACGCGGTCCGGCAGGCAGGCGATGCCGCGCTCACCCTTGGCCCAGTCACCGGCCGGCAGGTTGAACAGCACTTGAGTCAGACCGTTGGCGTCGAGCGTGGCCTTGATTTCGGCGGAGCTGAAGTCGTACGGGAACAGGTATTCGACACCACTGAAACCGGCCTTGGCGGCCGCTTCGAAACGGGCGAGGAAGTCCTGTTCGGTGAACAGCATGGACAGGTTGGCTGCGAAACGCGGCATGGTGGTCTCCCGTAAATTTGTGAAGGCCCCTTGTAGGAGCGAGTCGTGGCGAGGGAGCAAGCTCCCTCGCCACACAGGCTCGCTCCTACAGGGGAGCGAGCAGCTAGTTAATCCAGCAACGAAATCGCAGTCGGTGCGTCGTTACCGACCAGCGCCAGGTCTTCGAATTCGTTGACGGCGTTGATCTCGGTACCCATGGAAATGTTGGTCACGCGCTCCAGGATGATCTCGACGATCACCGGCACCTTGAACTCCTCGATCAGTTCCTGGGCCTTGCGCAGGGCAGGCTGGATCTGAGCCGGTTCGAACACACGCAGCGCCTTGCAACCGAGGCCTTCGGCAACCGCGACGTGGTCGACACCGTAACCGTTGAGTTCCGGTGCGTTCAGGTTATCGAAGGACAGCTGCACGCAGTAGTCCATGTCGAAACCGCGCTGTGCCTGACGGATCAGACCCAGGTACGAGTTGTTTACCACCACATGAATGTACGGCAGCTTGAACTGCGCGCCCACCGCCAATTCTTCGATCATGAACTGGAAGTCATAGTCCCCCGACAGGGCCACGACTTTACGGTCCGGATCAGCCTTGACCACGCCCAGTGCTGCCGGAATGGTCCAGCCCAACGGGCCGGCCTGACCGCAGTTGATCCAGTGACGCGGCTTGTAGACGTGCAGGAACTGCGCGCCGGCAATCTGCGACAGACCGATGGTGCTGACGTAGCAAGTGTCTTTGCCGAACACCTGGTTCATTTCTTCGTAAACGCGCTGCGGCTTGACCGGTACGTTGTCGAAGTGAGTCTTGCGCTGCAGGCTGGCTTTGCGCTGCTGGCAGTCTTGCAACCAGGCGCTGCGGTTCTTCAGTTTGCCAGCGGCTTGCCATTCGCGAGCCACTTCGATGAACACGGTCAGCGCGGCAGCCGCGTCGGACACGATGCCCAGGTCCGGGGTGAACACGCGGCCAATCTGAGTGCCTTCGATGTCGACGTGAATGAACTTGCGGCCTTCGGTGTAGACGTCGACCGAACCGGTGTGACGGTTGGCCCAACGGTTACCGATACCCAGCACTACGTCGGATTTGAGCATGGTCGCGTTGCCGTAGCGGTGCGAGGTCTGCAAGCCAACCATACCGACCATCAGCGGGTGATCGTCAGGAATGGTGCCCCAGCCCATCAGGGTCGGGACAACCGGAATACCGGTCAGCTCGGCGAACTCCACCAACAGATCGCTGGCGTCGGCATTGATGATGCCGCCACCGGCCACCAGCAATGGGCGTTCAGCCTGATCCAGCAAGGCCAGAGCCTTCTCGACTTGAACGCGGCTAGCGGTCGGCTTGGCCAGCGGCAGTGGCTGATAAGCGTCAATGTCGAATTCGATCTCGGCCATCTGTACGTCGAACGGCAGGTCGATCAGCACCGGGCCTGGACGGCCGGAGCGCATTTCAAAGAAAGCTTTCTGGAACGCGTAAGGCACCTGGCCCGGTTCGAGAACAGTGGTTGCCCACTTGGTGACTGGCTTGACGATGCTGGTGATGTCGACAGCCTGGAAGTCTTCCTTGTGCATACGGGCGCGGGGTGCCTGGCCGGTAATGCAGAGGATTGGAATCGAGTCGGCCGAGGCGCTGTAGAGCCCGGTGACCATGTCGGTACCGGCAGGGCCGGAAGTCCCGATGCACACGCCGATGTTGCCGGCCTTGGTGCGGGTGTAGCCCTCGGCCATGTGCGAGGCGCCTTCAACGTGGCGAGCGAGTACGTGATCGATGCCGCCGACCTTTTGCAGGGCGGAGTACAGCGGGTTGATGGCTGCACCCGGGATGCCAAAAGCGGTATCAACCCCTTCACGGCGCATCACCAGAACGGCGGCTTCGATTGCTCTCATTTTGCTCATGGTTTTGTGCCTCTTTACGTTTTGTAATTGTATACAAGTGGCTTTGCGCAGAGTGTATTCACGGCGGACGGCGCAGGTCAATCCATTTTCTCAAGCGGTCGTTTCATTCGTCGGAAGCCCAATCTACTGTGGCTTTTCGTCGCATGTAGCGCTTTTCGAGAATTATTGTATACAAAAAAATAACTCATTGTGTTCTATTTGTTGCATCGGGCTGCGGCACAAACGCGCAGCCCACGGCTTTCCGAAAAACAAAATGAGGACGGCACCATGAGCGCTTTAACCTTGAAAGTCGCAGTCAACCTAGTCAACGAGGCCATCACCGCAGGGCGTGCAATTTCCGCGGCGCCCTTGACCATCGCGGTACTGGATGCCGGCGGGCATCTGATCACCCTGCAACGCGAAGACGGCGCGAGCCTGCTGCGCCCGCAGGTCGCCATCGGCAAAGCCTGGGGCGCCATCGCCCTGGGCAAGGGCTCACGCCTGCTGGCGCTGGACGCACAACAACGCCCGGCGTTTATCGCTGCTTTGAATAGCCTGGGGCAGGGCAGTGTGGTGCCCGCACCGGGTGGGGTGTTGATCCGCGATCAGGGCGGGAATGTGTTGGGGGCGGTAGGGATCAGCGGGGATCTGTCGGACGTTGATGAACAGTGCGCGATCACTGCGATCGAGGCGTTGGGGTTGACGGCGGATGCGGGGGTTGTGGCTTGATTCACGGCACCTGAACAAATGTTCATTGCTGGCAAGCCAGCTCCCACAAGGACCGGGGTGTACCCATGATTTTCGGACACCATCAAACCCTGCGGGAGCTGGCTTGCCAGCGATTGCCATCTGCCAGACACATCCAGCTAAAAGTGTGCATTTCCGTTCAGGGTTTCCGGGTCTAGCCTTTTCTTGAGGTCACCATGAGAAAGGCAAAGGAATGCCCAATTTTCCCTCATCAAACCGATTGCGAACGGGGCGCTACGCCGAGCCCAATCGAATCTATTTATTGACCACCAACACTCTGG
This sequence comes from Pseudomonas sp. NFX224, assembly GCF_048565165.1. NCBI lineage: Bacteria > Pseudomonadati > Pseudomonadota > Gammaproteobacteria > Pseudomonadales > Pseudomonadaceae > Pseudomonas > Pseudomonas sp. NFX224. The sequence goes on from NZ_CP183416.1 coordinate 4,729,381, forward strand.
ATCGCAAGCCGGTTTTTGCAGACTTCGCTTTGGGCAGATTGGTGGTTCATCAATTTCGTCGTGCACAAGATCTTGGAATGGTGAAATCACTGGCTTGGGTTGTCATGCCCGACCATTTTCATTGGTTGGTCGAACTGGAGAACTGTTCGCTCAGAAAGCTCATGCGCCAGACTAAATCCCTGATTACGCGGGAGGTGAATCTTTCGAGTAGTAGCGGTGGGCCGCTTTGGCAACAGGGCTATCACGACCGGGCGCTAAGGCGGGAGGAGAATTTGGTGAAATTGGCCCGGTATGTGGTAGCAAATCCACTGCGGGCCGGGCTTGTTGAAAAGCTGGGTGACTATCCGCTGTGGGATGCCATTTGGGTTTGAGCCGGTACCGAGTCGCCTTCATCGCTGGCAAGCCAGCTCCCACAGAGATTTGTGTCGTTCACAAAGCGTGAGTTCACGCAGAAACCTGTGGGAGCTGGCTTGCCAGCGATGAAGGCAACGCGGTCTACCGGTCCGGCTCACACCCCTTCAACACCAACCGAATGATCGTCTGCGCCGCCGCCTCATAATCCTCTTCATCCAGTTTGGCCTTGCCGGTGATGGCGGTGATTTGCCAGTCGAAGTCGGCGTAGGTCTGGGTGGCGGCCCAGATGCTGAACATCAGGTGGTTGGGGTCGAGCGGGGCGATCTGGCCGCGGTCGATCCAGGTCTGGATGCAGTCGATGTTGTGCTTGGCCTGGCCGTTGAGTTGTTCGACCAGGTCGGCGCTCAGGTGTGGGGCGCCGTGCATGATTTCGCTGGCAAATACCTTGGAGGCGAAAGGCAAGTCACGGGAGATGCGGATTTTCGAGCGGATGTAGCCACTCAGGACTTCGCTCGGCACGCCATCAGGATTGAACGGCGTCGAGGCCTGCAGGATCGGCTCGATGATGCTTTCCAGGACCTCGCGGTAGAGGTTTTCCTTGGATTTGAAGTAGTAGTAGACGTTGGGCTTGGGCAATCCCGCCTTGGCTGCGATGTCGCTGGTTTTGGTCGCAGCGAAGCCCTTGTCGGCAAATTCTTCACTGGCGGCACGCAGGATCAGTTGTTTGTTGCGCTCGCGGATGGTGCTCATAAACCAGGGGGTTCCTTGCCTGTTCTGGCGGTTGCGCATGGTAGCACCGGCCTTCGGCGGCGCTCAAGAATGCGCCATGCGGCGCTCGGCCACGCTATGCTGCACCGCATTCACTTTAGAAGGAAACCCGATTCATGGCAGGAAGCAGTTTGCTGTTGCTGATCGACGACATTGCTGCGGTGCTGGACGATGTGGCGTTGATGACCAAAATGGCCGCCAAGAAGACCGCCGGTGTGCTCGGCGACGATCTGGCGCTCAATGCCCAACAGGTCAGTGGCGTGCGTGCCGAACGGGAAATTCCCGTGGTCTGGGCAGTGGCCAAGGGTTCGTTCATCAACAAACTGATCCTGGTGCCGTCGGCATTGGCCATCAGCGCGTTCATCCCGTGGCTGGTCACGCCGTTGTTGATGGTCGGCGGTGCTTACCTGTGTTTCGAAGGGTTCGAGAAACTCGCCCACAAATTCCTGCACAGCAAAGCTGAAGACCAGGCCGAGCATGCCGAACTGGTCGAGGCGGTGGCGGACCCGGCGGTCGATCTGGTGGCGTTCGAGAAGGACAAGATCAAGGGCGCAATCCGCACTGACTTCATCCTCTCGGCGGAAATCATCGCCATCACCCTTGGCGTCGTGGCCGAATCGGCGCTGACCCAGCAAGTCGTCGTGCTCTCGGGTATCGCCATCGTCATGACTGTCGGCGTTTACGGGTTGGTCGCGGGCATCGTCAAGCTCGACGATTTAGGGCTTTGGTTGACCCAGAAGCCTGGGCAAATGGCCAAAAGCATCGGTGGCGGAATTCTAAGTGCAGCGCCGTACATGATGAAAAGCCTGTCGGTGATCGGCACGGCAGCGATGTTTCTGGTCGGTGGCGGCATCCTCACCCACGGCGTGCCGGTGGTGCATCACTGGATCGAAAGCGTCAGCGCAGGGGCGGGCGGTGCCGGGTTTATCGTGCCGGTATTGCTCAATGGCATCGCGGGGATTGTGGCGGGGGCGGTGGTGTTGATTGGGGTGATGGCCGTCAGCAAAATCTGGAAAGTGCTGAAAGGCTGAAGTCAGCACATTACAAATGTAGGAGTGAGCCTGCTCGCGATGGCGGTATGTCAGTCAACTTTGATGCTGGCTGAGACGACGCCATCGCGAGCAGGCTCACTCCTACAGGTTTTTGTGTAGCCGAATTACTCGGCAATCTGCAGTTTGCGCGCCTCGGTGTACACGTAACGCACCTTTTCGTACTCGAACGGCGAGTTCATCTGACCGTAGCGGAAGCTGGTCTGATATCGCTTGTCGACGCCACGCAGAATCCAGACTTCAGGGTGGTTGGAACTTACCTCGGAAACATTGAGGAAGTTGATCGCCGACTCGGCGCTGAAGTCGACCACCAATCCGCCGGTATCACGCAAGTTCGACGGACCGAAGATCGGCAGCACGAAGTAGGCACCACCCGGTACGCCATAGAAGCCCAGGGTCTGGCCGAAGTCTTCGCTCTGGCGCGGCAGACCCATGGCGGTGGCCGGGTCCCACAGGCCGGCGATGCCGATCGTGGTGTTGAGCAGCAGTCGCGCCGTGGTCTCCATCGAACGCTGGCCCTTGAGCTGCAACAGGCTGTTCAGCAAGTTCGGTACGTCGCCAAGGTTGTTGAAGAAGTTGCTGACGCCGGTGCGCAGAAAACTCGGCGTGATGTAGCGATAGCCATCAACCACCGGCAGGAACACCCATTGGTCGAACCGGTAGTTGAAGTGGTAAACGCGACGGTTCCACTCTTCCAGCGGGTCGTAGACGTTCAGCGCGCTGAGTGTCGAGCGCTCGAACTCGCGCTGGTCCAGTCCGGCGTTGAACTTGAGTTTGGTCAGTGGTTCCTTGAAGCCGTCACTGTCGACGACCACCGGGGCGTTGGCCTTGCTGTTGTCGGCATTGGCAGCGCTGGCACAGAGTAACGCGGCGAGAAGCAGGAGATATTTAGCCACGGAAGAACTCCAGCATGGCGTCGCTGTTGACGCGGTAGTTAATGTTGCCGCAGTGACCGCCCAACGGGTAAACGGTCAGGCGATCGCCGAAGGTCTTGCGCAGGAAACCGAGGTCACCCGGACCGAGGATCACATCGTCGGCGTTGTGCATGACGGCGATTTTCGGGCTGTCGCGCAGGTAGTCTTTCAGCGCATACAAACTCACTTGGTCGATCAGTTGCAGCAGGCTGCCGCCGTCGGTGCGGGCGCGCCACATCGGAATCACTTGCTCGGTGATGTAGCAGTCGAAATCACACTGCAGCGCACGCTTGAGGTATGGCGTGAGGCTGGTGCCTTCTGTGATGGGCGTTTTAGGTGGAGTGATCAGGCCGCGACGGTTGATCAGGTCTGAGGTGAAGGCGATGTCGGCCGCAGAGAACCGGAACGAGGTGCCAATGAGCATCGCCATCTGTTCGTTGGTCAGGTGCTGCTTGGACTGCTGGAAGTCATAGAGCAGCGCATCGTTGAGGTCGATGTAGCCCTTCTGCTGGAAGTAGCGGGTCAGTTTGTTCAGCACCAGTTCATAGAACGTGGTGGTGTTGTTGATGCCCTTGACCTCGGTTTGCACCAGTTTGTCGAGGTTGGTGATCGAGGTGTAGAGGTTGACCGGCGGGTTGAGCAGCAGGACTTTCTTGAAGTTGAAGCTGCGGCGGGTTTCGTCCAGGTGCGCGACGAATGCGGCGTCCAGCGCACCCAGGCTGTAACCGGTCAGGTAGAAATCGGTAACCGGCAGATTGGGGTTCTGTGCACGTACGGACTGCATCACCCGGTACATGTCCTCGGCATCATCCTTGGAAATGCCCGGCGTGGCGAAGCGTGAAGCGGCGCTCATAAAGTCGAAGCTGGTGGGCGACGACAATTGCACCACATGATAACCGGCCTTGTAGTAGAGCTTCTTCAGGTATTCGTTAAGGCTACTGTCATAGCGCGCGCCGGTGCCGGCGATCAGGAATATCAGTGGAGCAGCTTTATCCTGGGTGGCGATGCGATAGGTGAGTTTCTTCACCGCCCAGAAATTGTCGGGCAGTTCGAAGGCCCGCTCCGGGCGCAAGGTCAGGGTGCGGTCCGACTGATCGATGTCGTCGTCCAGCGGCAGTTCGGGGCGCAAATCGGGTGGCGTCGTGGCAATGGTTGCCTCGAACGGGTTGGTCAGGGGGTAGCCATAACTGGCGGCGTCGATGTCGACCGCCAGTGCGGACGCACTCAAGATAAGGCCGCCAAACAAGGCGGCGAAGCGCAAGGAACGGAGCATGACTAGATCCCTTAGAAAAGGTGCCGAATGAAGTTCGCAGGCTGTGACCACTTAAATTGCGCCAAAGTGCCACGCATCGGCACCAAACAGGCTTAATTCCAAGTAATAGTAGCTGGACGATACACTTTGCAGCGATTGAATGACCAGTTAACAGTTGTTATCGCTTGCGTAAGGCTGTCGGGGGATTAAGCTGGCCGCCGTTTTTCGTCAATTGGAGTGCTTCATGTCCCGCCGTCTGCCCGTGATTCTGCTGCTTGTTTTGCTGCCCCTGTGGCTGGCCGCCAGTTATGGCGCGCGTTATGGCTTCATGGAGGATGCGCAGTGGGTCGGTATTTGCGTGGACGAGGCGAGTCGCTGGGAATGCCAGGTTCGTTCGAACCTGGGGCTGATGATTCACTTCAAGATTCTGGGTTATGGCGCGTTGGCGGCGGCCATCATCGGCTTCGTTGTGCCGGGACGGGCAGGGTGGTGGCTGGCGGCGCTGGCGCTGGCGCTCGGGTTCCCGGCGCTGGCGTTGTACAACACGACGCTGGCGGTGTTTGCGGTGGTGATTGCCGGGATGCGGTTGGTCAGAGACTCCCGTAGCGCTTGATAGATTGCTATCGCGAGCAGGCTCGCTCCTACAGTTGATCTTTGTGGCTCACGGATTTTGTGTTCATTGAAGAACTAATGTGGGAGATTCTATGGTTGAGGGGAAGCCTTCAACCTGCTTTCGGTTGGTATTCACCTTGCCCTTTCAGCAGTGCAAATACGATCCGGGCAAGTTTACGGGCCAAGATCACCAGTGCCTGCGTAGTACTGAACCCTTTAGCTCTTTGTTCTTGGTAAAAACCTTTCCAGGCGGCTGTGCGGCTGGCCGACATGGCAGCGTTGTGCAAAAGCCGACGCGCCTCCGGATCGCCGCGCTTGGTCAGGCTGCGGCGACCGTCTTTTTGTCCTGACTGCGATACCCGCAAATCCATCCCCAAAAACGCGATGAAGGCATCTGCATTTCTGAAATCGCCTCGCTGAAAAGCCGCGATCAAGCGGGCACCAGTCAGAAAGCCGATACCTTCGACTTTCATGCAACGCTTCAACTGGGCAAGCAAGCCGGCTTCTTTCAGGCGGTCGTTGATCATTTTCTCGACCAGCCCTTCAAGCCTCTGCATGGAGGCCACTTGCTCGGCAAAAGCGGCTTTGAGCAGCGGTTCATTTGTCCAGCTCTGCACCAAGCCAACCCGCGCCTGAACCAGCGCCGCGCGCCGGCGGAAAAGGCTCAAGAGGCAGCGGTACAACGGCGATGGCGGAATCCATGGATGAAGCTCTTCATACTCGTTCTTCAGATAGCGAGCGAGTAACTTTGCATCCAGCGCGTCAGTTTTGGCGCGAACTTTCACACCTTTGCGGTAATGGCTCAGTTCATAGCCACCGACCATGTAAATGGTGCAACCGGCCTCATGGGCCAGGTCGGCGAACTCCAGGTGATAGATATTGGTCGACTCAATAGCGATATCGACCGGTGCCAGCAAGGCTTTCAGCCATTTCTTGATGGCTGGCTTGTTATTGGGAAGCGTCTCAAGCAGATCCAGTTCGGCCTGATAGATCATCAACTCACTCTTGGCGACATCCACGCCCACGATTGGCTTGATAGCAGAAACCGGCATTGCCATTAAACATCCCCCGAGATATGGTTTTGAGCACTTGAAGGGCTCACCCAGAGGCGCAGGCTTGTTCCTATCGTCGGTCTAGCCAGATGCATTCTTTATCGGCGCTTGGGTGAAAGGAGGAGGGGCGAAATCTCCCACGGATCTGTACTGCGCTAACAGTCAGAATCGAGCCTTGTCCCTCCTCCTCCCTTCAAGTCCTAGCATACAAGTGAGCCTGCTCGCGATCAGGCCTGAAGCCGCACTGGATTTTCATTGCCGAACTATCACTTCTGATAGTAGACGGCCGTTCCAAATGCTCCGAATCTAGCAATCCATCCCTCTGGATATGAATCGGAGCAAGACCATGAACCTTCAGCGAGACACATTGCTGTGCCGCTATTACTACGATCCGCAGGATCGGATTGCCGGTTGTTCGCCGCTGAATCAGGACAGTGTTCAGCGCTTCTATCGGAAAGACCGTTTGACCACAGAGATACAAGGGCAGGGCCGGCATTCGGTGTTTGAGCACGAAGCGCAGATCCTGGCGCAGCAACTACGTCACGCCGGGAAAGTTGAGTGTGCATTGCTGGCGACCGATCTCCAGCGTTCCGTTCTGCATTTGGTTTCCGCCGACCACCATCAGCAGCCTGTTTATTCCCCTTACGGTCACCGCTTTCCCGAAGGTGGCTTGATCAGTCTCTTGGGTTTCAATGGTCAACGGCGTGATCCGGTGACTGGGCATTATTTGCTGGGGAATGGGTATCGTGCGTTCAATCCTGTGTTGATGCGGTTCAATAGCCCGGACAGTTTGAGTCCGTTTGGGAAGGGTGGGGTGAATGCGTATGCGTACTGTGCGGGGGATCCGGTCAATATGGTGGATCCGATGGGGGAATTTGGAATACTCGCTAACGCGATAAATCAACTTGTATCAGCACCAGTCGCTACTGTGCAGCGGGTTGTTAAAGGATTGAGCACTTTCCAAAATGACGTAATGAAAAGCTTCACCAAAGCACCGTCACCGGTCCGGCCAGGGCATGGCCCGTTAACTCCAATGGAATCAGGTCGGGAGGGAATCACGAAGATAACCCCCCAGTTTATTGATGAAGTAAATCTACATATCATCGGCGAAAAATTTACAATGGTCCGCAAGGCTGATGGGCCGCCACCTATTGCCCGGTTCGCAAAATCCAAGGGCTACAGTGAGCAGGAGTTATTTGCGGAAGACGGGTTTAAAAACGATCCCGAGGTTCGGAGGCAATACTTCCATTCGCAACAGCCGGAAGCGATAGAGCGGTTGCGGCAGGCAGACGTCAATTTATTAGTGGCAACAGGTATTCACGTAAAAAAATATCCTACTTATGCGCAGGCTACACGAGATCTAGTTTCGAAAATTCGATCACAGTGATCCGGCCCCATTAGTTGTGTGCCGGCTATTTTACTTCGGTTTATGTGGCGTTTACTTTACGCGAACCCGCAAGCACCGCCACAAAGCCACCACCATCAGCCCACTCACCAGCGCCCAACCCCAGGCCTGCTGGTTCTGCAATCCTTCACGAAACAACTGCGGCGCAATACCGGCACCGATGATGAAGGTCAGCAACGCAATCTCCCGACGCGGCACGCTCACGGGCCGGCACAGATACACCAACGCCGGAACGATGAACGCCACGCTCGGGAAGCTGCGATAGCGCGGGTCGAACACCAGCTCCAGCATGCTCACCGCAGCCGCAAATCCAACCACCGCAACCAGCCAGCCCGCCCGGCGTTCCAGGGCGTTGAAAGCCTGCCCGCGCCAACCTGCGCGGGGGCTCAGGGTTAGTGCGGCGTGCACCAGCACCAATAGGTTCAACGCAGTCAGCAACGCGACCCACAACCATTCACTGGTGAAGCGGGTGGTAACGCGCGCCAGGTCGCCCCAAACGCCGATAGAGCATGCAGCCAATGCGGCAAACAACGGTAGAGCCAGTGCGGCGCGGGTGCTGCGAACGCGACCACCCAGGATCAGCGTGCCTAGGAAAATCAGCCCACCCACCACCAGCCACTGCGACCAATACGGCACGTTTGTCACTGGTCCGGCCAGCACGCCCTTGTCCTGACGATCAGCATCAAACAGTCCCCAGTAACCACCTACCGCGCCTTCGCTGGCGCGTTTCCACGGTTGGTCAAACGCTTCGATCAGGTTGTAGTGCCAGCCTTGTTGCTCGGCCATGGTGACAAAACCGCGAATGAACTTGGCCTCATTGACTCGGCTCGGCAGAGCAGTTTCACGCTGACGACCTTCGCTCGGCCAGCCGGTTTCGCCAATCATCACGTCCTTGGGCGCGAATTTGTTGCCGAACACCTGGCGCACTTCCGCCACGTGTTGCAGGGCGGCATCGATGTTCGATGGATCATCTTCCCAGTAGGGCAACAGGTGGATGGTCAGGAAATCCACGGCCGGTGCGATTTCCGGATGCTTGAGCCAGAACTCCCAGACGTCGGCGTAAGTGACAGGTTGTTTGACGTGACTCTTGACCTTGTTGATCAGCTTCGCCAACTGCGCACCGGTGACTTCCTTGCGCAGCAGGGTTTCATTGCCGACGATCACGGCGGTCACCACGTCGGGGTTGGCGTTGGCCGAGGCAATCAGCAGGTCGACTTCTTTTTCGGTGTCCACCGGGTTGCTGTTGACCCAGGCGCCGATCATCAACTTCAAGCTGTGCTTGCGCGCCAGATCGGGCAGCGCTTCGAGGCCGGTCATGGAGTAGGTGCGGATGCATTCGAAACTCTTCGACAGCAGCGCGAGGTCGGCGTCCATGCGCTCGGGGCGCAGATTGAACGGCACGTCGAACGGCGATTGGTCTTTGTCGAACGGCGTGTAGGAGGCGCATTGCAGCTTGTGCGTCGCGCTGGCGACATCCGGCAGAATCACCGGTTTGCCAATACCGTACCAGAAGCCGCAAAGGGCAAAGATTCCCAGCAGGCAGGCGAATAGATAAGCAAAAAAAGGAAAGCGGGATGTCGCGGGCATGGTCAGGCCGTCTGGGAGCAAAGCGGCGCATGTTACCTGCATTTGTCGCGTGCTTGGTGGTTCGCATAATTTTGACATGCAAAGTTCGGGCGGATTGCCCGGAGCGACCGCGGTGCTCGAGATTAATGGCGTTGTGATGTCGTTTCTCGATGTCTTGAGGTCGCTGGCAGAGAAGGTCGTTGATGGCGTCAGGTTGATTATCGGAAGTGTCAGTCCCTCGTTGGTAAATCGCGCTGATGATCGAACGAGTTTGCGGTGAGGCGTGATGGGGGCGCTGTGCACCATAACAATACGTTTAAGCGACTCGGCATCCGTCGAGCGCAGCACTTTCGGGGAAGTAACGATGAAGATGCGACGACTCTTGGGCGCAGGTGCCGCTTTGGTGCTGGCGATCAGTTCTACCGTGGCCAGCGCCGCAGGTAAGGAAGTGACTATCGGTTATGTTGACGGCTGGTCGGACAGCGTCGCTACGACCAACGTCGCTGCCGAAGTGATCAGGCAGAAACTCGGTTACGACGTGAAGTTGCAAGCCGTCGCGACCGGGATCATGTGGCAAGGCGTGGCCACCGGAAAACTCGACGCGATGCTGTCAGCCTGGCTGCCAGTGACTCATGGTGAGTACTGGACGAAGAACAAGGATCAGGTCGTCGATTACGGCCCGAACTTCAAGGATGCGAAAATCGGCCTGATCGTGCCGGAGTACGTCAAGGCCAAGTCCATCGAGGATCTGAAGACCGACGACACTTTCAAGAATCGTATCGTCGGCATCGACGCCGGTTCAGGCGTGATGCTCAAGACCGATCAGGCGATCAAGGACTACGACCTGACCGGCTATCAACTCAAGGCCAGTTCCGGCGCCGGCATGATCGCCGAGCTGACCCGTGCCGAGAAGAAAAACGAATCCATTGCCGTGACCGGTTGGGTACCGCACTGGATGTTCGCCAAGTGGAAACTGCGCTTCCTCGAAGACCCGAAAGGCGTGTACGGCGCGGCTGAAACCGTGAACAACATCGGTAGCAAAGGCCTGGAGGCCAAAGCGCCGGAAGTGGCCAAGTTCCTGAAGAACTTCCAGTGGGAATCCAAGGATGAAATCGGCCAGGTCATGCTGGCGATCCAGGATGGCGCCAAGCCTGAAGCGGCCGCGAAAGATTGGGTAGCGAAACACCCTGAGCGTGTGGCGGCCTGGACCAAGTAATTACATAGAGCATGCTTGAACCTGTGGGAGCGAGCCTGCTCGCGATAGCAGTCGGTCATTTAACTGAAAAGTTGCCTGACAAGACGCCTTCGCGAGCAGGCCCGCTCCCACATTTATTTGGTAGTGCTGGAGATTGGCAAAAACGTCATGTGGTTCTAAGACTAAGGTCGTCTGGAACCTGCCCCGCAGCCGCATAGAGTGGATACCGTTCCAACTAAATCTGTGCTGCGAGGATAAAAACAATGAACGACAGCATTTACCTCTCGATTCAAAACAGCCCGCGCTTCAAGGAGCTGGTTACCAAGAGGGAACGATTCGCCTGGATTCTTTCGGCGATCATGCTAGGGCTTTACTCCGGATTCATCCTTTTGATTGCCTACGGGCCGCATGTACTGGGGGCGAAACTCAGCCCTGAGTCATCGATTACCTGGGGCATCCCGATCGGTGTCGGACTGATCCTTTCGGCCTTCGTCCTGACCGGTATTTACGTGCGACGCGCCAATGGCGAATTCGACGACCTGAACAATGCGATTCTCAAGGAGGCTCAGCAATGATCCGGCGTCTAATGGCTCTATTGAGTATCGCAGCCTTCGCACCTGGAGCCTGGGCGGCTGACGCCCTGACCGGCGCCGTGCAGAAACAACCGCTGAACGTCGCCGCGATCCTGATGTTCGTGGCGTTTGTCGGCGCAACGTTGTACATCACTTACTGGGCGTCCAAGAAAAACAACTCGGCCTCCGACTACTACGCGGCGGGTGGCAAGATCACCGGTTTCCAGAATGGCCTGGCGATCGCTGGCGACTACATGTCGGCGGCATCCTTCCTGGGTATTTCCGCGTTGGTGTTCACCTCCGGCTACGACGGCCTGATCTACTCGATCGGCTTCCTGGTGGGCTGGCCGATCATTCTGTTCCTGATCGCCGAGCGTCTGCGTAACCTGGGTAAATACACCTTTGCCGACGTGGCGTCCTATCGCCTCGGGCAAACCCAGATTCGCTCGCTGTCCGCTTGCGGTTCGCTGGTGGTGGTGGCGTTCTACCTGATCGCGCAAATGGTGGGCGCAGGCAAGCTGATCCAGCTGCTGTTTGGTCTGGACTACCATGTTGCGGTGATCCTGGTCGGTATCCTGATGTGCGCCTACGTATTGTTCGGCGGCATGCTGGCGACCACCTGGGTGCAGATCATCAAGGCCGTGTTGCTGCTGTCCGGCGCCTCGTTCATGGCGCTGATGGTGATGAAGCACGTCAACTTCGACTTCAACATGCTGTTCTCCGAGGCGATCAAGGTTCACCCTAAAGGTGAAGCGATCATGAGCCCGGGCGGCCTGGTGAAAGATCCGGTCTCGGCATTCTCCCTGGGTCTGGCACTGATGTTCGGTACCGCTGGCCTGCCACACATCCTGATGCGCTTCTTCACCGTGAGTGACGCGAAAGAAGCTCGCAAAAGCGTGCTGTACGCAACTGGCTTCATCGGTTACTTCTACATCCTGACCTTCATCATCGGCTTCGGCGCGATCCTGCTGGTTAGCACCAACCCGGCCTTCAAAGATGCGGCTGGCGCGCTGTTGGGCGGCAACAACATGGCGGCGGTGCACCTGGCCAACGCGGTCGGTGGCAGCATTTTCCTGGGCTTCATCTCGGCAGTAGCGTTCGCGACCATTCTGGCCGTGGTTGCCGGTCTGACCCTGGCCGGTGCTTCGGCGGTCTCTCACGACCTGTACGCCAGCGTGATCAAGAAAGGCAAGGCCAACGAGAAGGATGAAATTCGCGTCTCGAAAATCACCACCATCGCGCTGGCGGTGCTGGCCATTGGTCTGGGCATTCTGTTCGAAAGCCAGAACATCGCGTTCATGGTGGGCCTGGCATTCTCCATCGCGGCGAGCTGTAACTTCCCGGTCCTGCTGCTTTCCATGTACTGGAAAAAGCTGACCACTCGTGGTGCGATGATCGGCGGCTGGATGGGGCTGATCAGTGCCGTGGGTCTGATGATTCTTGGTCCAACCATCTGGGTGCAGATCCTGCATCACGAGAAAGCAATCTTCCCGTATGAGTATCCGGCGCTGTTCTCGATGATCATTGCGTTTGTGGGGATCTGGTTCTTCTCGATCACTGACAAGTCGACTGCTGCGGACAATGAGCGGGCGCTGTTCTTCCCTCAGTTCGTTCGTTCGCAGACTGGTCTGGGGGCGAGTGGGGCGGTTTCGCACTAAGGTTTGATGCTTTTATATAAGTAACGCAGTTGTACGAGATGCCCCGGTCGAGAGATCGGGGCATTTTTTATTGGGCGGTAATCGACCTGAATTTGTTGGGTGTACCTGATTTACTGTGGGAGATTCTATGTTGCGGATATCCCCAGTCCCTATGGGAGCCAGCCTGCTGGCGATGACGGCCTGACAGTCGAGCTGGATTCTCGGATGTATCAGGTCAAAAGATCGCAGCCTCGTTGCACTCGACAGCTCCTACAGGGAAAGGCGTTCGAACTAACGACCAAGCCGGTAGGCCGCCTTGAATTGACTGAGTAAACCGGCACGAACAAAAACGGCCCCTATATAAATAGAGGCCGTTCCCGGTACAACTCAACACGCTACAGCAAGAAAAATCTTACTTGCGGTCTTCCAGCTTGGTGATATCACGCGACTCGTAGCCGGTGTACAGCTGGCGTGGACGGCCAATCTTGTACGGGCTGGAGAGCATTTCCTTCCAGTGGGAGATCCAGCCGACAGTCCGCGCCAGGGCGAAGATCACGGTGAACATGCTGGTTGGAATGCCGATCGCCTTGAGGATGATCCCCGAGTAGAAATCGACGTTCGGGTACAGCGAGCGTTCGATGAAGTACGGGTCGGTCAGGGCGATCTCTTCCAGGCGCATGGCCAGTTCGAGTTGCGGATCGTTCTGGATGCCCAGTTCCTTCAACACTTCGTCGCAGGTCTGCTTCATTACTGTTGCGCGTGGGTCGCGGTTTTTGTAAACGCGGTGACCGAAGCCCATCAGTTTGAACGGATCGTTCTTGTCCTTGGCCTTGGCGATGTACTTGTCGATGTTCGAGACATCGCCAATTTCATCGAGCATGGTCAGAACGGCTTCGTTCGCACCGCCGTGGGCAGGGCCCCACAGTGCGGCGATACCGGCGGCGATACAGGCGAACGGGTTGGCACCCGAGGAGCCTGCCAGGCGCACGGTGGAAGTCGATGCGTTCTGCTCGTGGTCGGCATGGAGGATGAAGATCCGGTCCATGGCCTTGGCGAGTACCGGGCTGATCGGTTTGATCTCGCACGGGGTGTTGAACATCATGTGCAGGAAGTTTTCCGCGTACGTCAGGTCGTTGCGCGGGTACATCATGGGTTGGCCCATGGAGTACTTGTAAACCATCGCTGCCAGGGTCGGCATCTTGGCAACCAGGCGGATCGCGGAGATTTCGCGATGCTGCGGGTTATTGATGTCCAGGGAGTCGTGGTAGAAGGCCGACAGGGCGCCGACTACACCGCACATGACGGCCATCGGGTGGGCGTCGCGACGGAAACCGTTGAAGAAGGTCTTCAGCTGCTCGTGAACCATGGTGTGGTTCTTCACAGTGCTGACAAACTGGGCCTTCTGTTCTGCGGTCGGCAATTCACCGTTGAGCAGCAGATAGCAGGTTTCCAGGTAGTCCGACTTTTCAGCCAGCTGTTCGATCGGGTAGCCGCGGTGCAGCAGAATACCGTTGTCGCCGTCGATATAGGTGATCTTCGACTCGCAGGAAGCGGTCGACATGAAACCAGGGTCAAAGGTGAAGCGGCCCGTGGCCGTCAGGCCCCGAACATCGATAACATCGGGACCAACGGTGCCGGTTAAAATGGGCAGCTCGACGGGGGCTGCGCCCTCGATGATCAACTGCGCTTTTTTGTCAGCCATGTGGCCTCCTATTTATGCTTGAAATCATCAGACAGACCCCCCACGCAGGGCCCGCACCACTATAGTGAGATAAATTCGAATGTCAATTTGCCTAAAGTCTTGCTCCAGAAGGCTTTAACCCGACTTTTTTCTCGAAATTGCCTGCCATTTACGCCTTTTATGTCAGTTGCGCAATCCGCTGTTTGGGTGAGGTCTTTGCGTTGTCATTAGTAGCCTAACTGTCTATACTCGGCCACCGACCGCCAAGGGCTTTTGGGCCTGCTTTATTGGGGGTCGCATCCCTGGGTGGTGGTTACCTGACCAGTGCACTCCCCAACAACTTTGCCCTGATTGTTAGGGGCTCTTCAGTGTGAAAAAAAAGCCGTGAAAAGCCAACGACCTGTAAACCTAGACCTAAGGACCATCAAACTCCCCATCACCGGCGTTACGTCGTTTCTTCACCGTGTTTCCGGCATCATCCTCTTCCTGGGCCTTGGCTTCATGCTTTATGCATTGGGCAAGTCTTTGGGTTCCGAGGAAGGTTTTGCCGACGTGAAGGCATGCTTGACCAGCCCGCTGGCCAAGTTCGTAGCATGGGGCCTCCTGTCCGCTCTTCTTTATCACCTGGTAGCCGGTGTGCGCCACTTGATCATGGACATGGGCATCGGTGAGACGCTGGAAGGCGGCCGCCTGGGCTCGAAAATTATCATCGCCGTTTCCGTGGTGTTGATCGTTCTGGCAGGAGTTTGGATATGGTAACCAGCGTTACGAACCTTTCGCGTTCCGGTCTGTATGACTGGATGGCGCAACGTGTGTCTGCGGTCGTTCTCGCGGCTTATTTCATCTTCCTGATCGGATACCTCGCTGCGAACCCGGGCATTGGCTATGACCAATGGCACGGCCTGTTCGCCCACAACGGGATGCGTATCTTCAGTCTGCTGGCCCTTGTGGCCCTGGGCGCTCACGCCTGGGTCGGCATGTGGACCATCGCGACCGACTACCTGACGCCAATGGCGCTGGGCAAGTCCGCGACTGCAGTACGTTTCCTTTTCCAGGCAGTATGCGGCGTTGCGATGTTCGCTTACTTCGTCTGGGGTGTGCAGATTCTCTGGGGTATCTGATTCATGGCTAACATTCCAACGATTTCTTTCGACGCCATCATTATTGGTGGTGGCGGTGCCGGCATGCGCGCAGCGCTGCAATTGGCACAAGGCGGTCACAAGACTGCCGTGATCACCAAGGTGTTCCCGACCCGTTCGCACACCGTATCCGCTCAAGGCGGCATCACCTGCGCCATCGCTTCGGCCGACCCGAACGATGACTGGCGCTGGCACATGTACGATACCGTCAAGGGTTCCGACTACATCGGTGACCAGGACGCTATCGAATACATGTGTCAGGAAGGCCCGGCCGCAGTTTTCGAACTGGACCACATGGGTCTGCCGTTCTCCCGTACCGAACAAGGCCGCATCTATCAGCGCCCGTTCGGCGGTCAGTCCAAGGACTACGGTAAAGGCGGCCAGGCTGCGCGTACTTGCGCTGCATCCGACCGTACCGGTCACGCTCTGCTGCACACCCTTTATCAGGGCAACCTGAAAGCCGGTACCACGTTCCTGAACGAGTACTACGCTGTCGACCTGGTAAAGAACTCGCAAGGCGAGTTCGTCGGCGTGATCGCGATCTGCATCGAAACCGGCGAAACCACCTACATCCGTGCCAAGGCTACCGTTCTGGCCACCGGCGGTGCAGGTCGTATCTACGCGTCGACCACCAATGCCCTGATCAACACCGGTGACGGCGTTGGTATGGCGCTGCGTGCCGGCGTACCGGTACAAGACATCGAAATGTGGCAGTTCCACCCGACCGGCATCGCCGGTGCCGGTGTACTGGTTACAGAAGGTTGCCGTGGTGAAGGTGGTTACCTGATCAACAAGCACGGCGAGCGTTTCATGGAGCGTTATGCTCCGAACGCCAAAGACCTTGCCGGTCGTGACGTTGTTGCCCGTTCGATGGTTAAGGAAATCATCGCCGGCAACGGTTGCGGTCCGAATGGCGACCACGTAATGCTCAAACTCGACCACTTGGGCGAGGAAGTGCTGCACAGCCGTCTGCCAGGCATCTGCGAACTGTCGAAAACTTTCGCACACGTTGACCCGGTAGTTGCTCCGGTTCCGGTTGTTCCGACTTGCCACTATATGATGGGCGGCGTTGCCACCAACATTCACGGCCAGGCGATCACCCAGGACGCTGACGGCGTCGATACCATCATCCCTGGCTTGTTTGCAGTGGGCGAAGTGGCTTGCGTATCGGTTCACGGTGCCAACCGTCTGGGCGGCAACTCGCTGCTCGACCTGGTGGTATTCGGCCGCGCTGCCGGCCTGCACCTGGAAAAAGCACTGACCGACGGCATCGAATACGACGACGCCACCGACGCCAACATTGAAGCTGCCCTGGCGCGTCTGTCCGCTCTGAACGATCGTACCGAAGGCGAAGACGTGGCTACCCTGCGTCGCGAACTGCAAAGCTGCATGCAGAACTACTTCGGTGTATTCCGTACCGGCGAATACATGCAGAAGGGTATTGCCCAGTTGGCTGACCTGCGCAAGCGTATCGCCAACGTCAAGATCAACGATAAGTCGCAAGCGTTCAACACTGCGCGTATCGAAGCTCTGGAACTGCAAAACCTGCTGGAAGTGGCTGAAGCTACCGCCATCGCTGCCGAAGTGCGTAAAGAGTCCCGCGGTGCTCACGCCCGTGAAGACTTCGAAGATCGTGACGACGAAAACTGGCTGTGCCACACCCTGTACTTCCCGGGTGACAAGCGCGTGACCAAGCGTGCTGTGAACTTCTCGCCGAAGACTGTTCCGACTTTTGAACCTAAGATTCGGACTTATTAAGGGTGGCCGCCATGTTGCAAGTCAGCGTTTATCGTTACAACCCTGATCAGGACGCCGCGCCGTTCATGCAGGAATTCCAGGTTGATACCGGTGGTAAAGACCTGATGGTGCTGGACGTACTGGCCCTGATCAAAGAGCAGGACGAAGGTTTCTCCTATCGTCGCTCTTGCCGTGAAGGCGTTTGCGGTTCCGACGGCATGAACATCAATGGCAAGAACGGCCTGGCCTGCGTCACGCCGCTGTCTGCTGTTGTAAAAGGTAACAAGTTGATCGTTCGTCCTCTGCCAGGTTTGCCGGTTATCCGTGACCTGGTCGTCGATATGAGCATCTTCTACAAGCAATACGAGAAGGTTAAGCCATTCCTGCAGAACGACACGCCGGCTCCGGCCATCGAGCGTCTGCAGTCCCCTGAAGAGCGTGAAAAGCTCGACGGTCTGTACGAGTGCATCCTGTGCGCTTGCTGCTCGACCTCTTGCCCGTCCTTCTGGTGGAACCCGGACAAGTTCCTGGGTCCAGCTGCCCTGCTGCAAGCGTACCGCTTCCTGGCAGACAGCCGCGACACCAAGACTACCGAGCGACTGGCTTCGCTGGATGACCCGTTCAGCGTATTCCGCTGCCGCGGGATCATGAACTGCGTCAACGTATGTCCGAAGGGCCTGAACCCGACTAAGGCCATCGGTCACATCCGTAACATGTTGCTGCAAAGCGGCGTGTGATTCAGCAGCTGTAGATGTACCGCTGTACCCGTAGATGCTACGGCGCAGGCTTCAACCGGCGCCGTAGTTTTAACCTGAGCAGCAGCTTGTAAGGCTGCGGCTCTTATTTTGAAGAAATGAGACAAGCAGGGGCATCCGGGCTGGTACCCGGACTATCAGCGTGATCCTAAGTGGCTTGTTTTGGTCGCTGCATTCGGACTTCTGCAAGTTTGCTCGGTGTCGACGCCGGTGGTGTTCCCCTAACCGAGGGTGACCAAGCATGCAAGAAAGCGTGATGCAGCGCATGTGGAACAGTGCCTACCTTTCCGGTAGTAACGCTGCCTATGTGGAAGAGCTCTACGAGCTCTACCTGCACGACCCTAACGCTGTGCCAGAAGAGTGGCGCACCTACTTCCAGAAGTTGCCTGCTGACGGCAACTCTGCCACCGATGTTTCGCACTCCACAATTCGCGATCATTTCGTCTTGCTGGCAAAGAACCAGCGCCGCGCCCAACCGGTTTCCGCCGGCAGCGTGAGCAGTGAGCACGAGAAGAAGCAAGTTGAAGTGCTGCGATTGATCCAGGCCTACCGTATGCGTGGCCACCAGGCATCCCAGCTTGACCCGCTGGGACTGTGGCAGCGTCCTGCACCTGCAGACCTGTCGATCAATCATTACGGCTTGACCAATGCCGATCTTGATACGACCTTCCGTGCCGGCGACCTGTTCATCGGCAAAGAGGAAGCGAGCCTACGCGAAATTCACGAAGCGTTGCAGCAGACATATTGCCGCACCATCGGCGCTGAATTTACGCACATCACCGATTCCGAGCAGCGCCAGTGGTTCCAGCAGCGTCTGGAAAGCGTGCGCGGCCGTCCGACGTACTCCGCCGACATCAAGAGCCACCTGCTTGAGCGCGTGACCGCCGGTGAAGGCCTGGAGAAATACCTGGGCACCAAATACCCGGGTACCAAGCGTTTCGGTCTGGAAGGCGGCGAGAGCCTGATCCCGATGCTAGACGAGTTGATCCAGCGTTCCGGTTCCTACGGCACCAAGGAAATCGTCATCGGCATGGCCCACCGTGGCCGTCTGAACGTCCTGGTCAACACCTTCGGCAAGAACCCGCGCGAGCTGTTCGACGAGTTCGAAGGCAAGAAGAAGGTCGAGCTGGGTTCCGGTGACGTTAAGTACCACCAGGGCTTCTCGTCCAACGTGATGACCACCGGCGGTGAAGTTCACCTGGCCATGGCGTTCAACCCGTCCCACCTGGAAATCGTTTCCCCGGTGGTCGAGGGTTCGGTTCGCGCCCGTCAGGACCGTCGTAACGACCCGACCGGTGAGAAGGTTCTGCCGATCTCCATCCACGGAGACGCTGCTTTCGCAGGTCAGGGCGTGGTGATGGAAACCTTCCAGATGTCGCAGACCCGCGGTTTCAAGACCGGCGGTACCGTGCACATCGTGATCAACAACCAGGTTGGTTTCACCATCAGCAACCCGCTGGACTCGCGCTCCACCGAGTACGCGACCGACGTTGCGAAAATGATCCAGGCGCCGATCCTCCATGTGAATGGGGATGATCCGGAAGCCGTATTGTTCGTGACCCAGCTGGCCATTGACTACCGCATGCAGTTCAAGCGTGATGTGGTGATCGACCTGGTCTGCTACCGTCGTCGCGGCCACAACGAAGCCGACGAACCAAGCGGCACCCAGCCGATCATGTATCAGCAGATCACCAAACAGCGCACTACCCGTGAGCTGTATGCCGATCGTCTGACCCAGGGCGGTGTGCTGGACGCAGAGCGTGTTCAGGCGAAAGTCGACGAATACCGCAACGCGCTGGACAACGGTCTGCACGTAGTGAAAAGCCTGGTCAAAGAGCCGAACAAAGAGTTGTTCGTGGATTGGCGTCCGTATCTGGGTCACGCCTGGACCGCGCGTCACGACACTCGCTTTGACCTCAAGACCTTGCAGGAACTGTCCGCCAAGCTGCTGGAAATCCCGGAAGGCTTCGTGGTTCAGCGCCAGGTTGCGAAGATCTACGAAGACCGTCAGAAGATGCAAGCCGGCGGCCTGCCGATCAACTGGGGTTACGCCGAAACCATGGCGTACGCGACCCTGGCGTTCGAAGGTCACCCGATCCGCATGACCGGCCAGGACATCGGCCGCGGTACGTTCTCGCACCGCCATGCTGTTCTGCACAACCAGAAAGACGCGGGCACCTACGTCCCGTTGCAGAACCTGTACGACGGTCAGCCACGCTTTGACCTGTACGACTCGTTCCTGTCCGAAGAAGCAGTATTGGCGTTCGAATACGGTTACTCGACCACCACGCCGGATGCGCTGGTGATCTGGGAAGCCCAGTTCGGCGACTTCGCCAACGGTGCCCAGGTGGTTATCGACCAGTTCATCACCAGTGGCGAGCACAAGTGGGGCCGTCTGTGCGGTCTGACCATGCTGCTGCCGCACGGTTATGAAGGTCAGGGTCCGGAGCACTCCTCGGCTCGTCTGGAGCGTTACCTGCAGCTGTGCGCCGAGCACAACATTCAGGTCGCGGTACCGACTACGCCGGCGCAGATCTACCACTTGCTGCGTCGTCAGGTGATTCGCCCGCTGCGCAAGCCGTTGATCGTTCTGACTCCGAAGTCGTTGCTGCGTCACAAGCTGGCCATCTCGACTCTGGAAGATCTGGCCGAAGGTTCGTTCCAGACCGTTATCCCGGAAATCGATGCCCTGGACCCGAAAAAGGTCGAGCGCGTTGTTCTGTGTAGCGGCAAGGTCTACTACGACCTGCTGGAAAAACGCCGTGCCGAAGGCCGTGACGATATCGCCATCGTGCGTATCGAGCAGCTGTACCCATTCCCTGAGGATGACTTGAAAGAAGTCCTGGCTCCTTATACCAACGCCAAAGCTGCCGTTTGGTGTCAGGAAGAGCCAATGAACCAGGGTGCGTGGTACTGCAGCCAACACCACATGCGTCGCAGCATCAGCAACCTCGACAAGTCTCTCGTACTTGAGTACGCGGGCCGTGAGGCTTCTGCTGCACCGGCATGCGGTTACGCATCGATGCACGCTGAGCAGCAGGAAAAACTGCTGCAAGACGCCTTTACTGTTTAACGCCTTCGCGCACCTGAAACCGAATTTAAGGACCCACAGATAATGGCTATCGAAATCAAAGCCCCCACTTTCCCGGAATCGGTTGCCGATGGCACCGTTGCCACCTGGCACAAACAACCGGGCGACGCCGTCAAGCGTGACGAACTGATCGTCGACATCGAAACCGACAAAGTCGTACTGGAAGTTCTGGCGACTGCTGACGGCGTGCTGGGCGCAATCGTCAAGGGCGAAGGCGAAACCGTTCTGTCCGACGAAGTCCTGGGCTCCATCGTTGAAGGCGGTGCTGCTGCCGCTGCTCCGGCTGCCGCTGCTGCTCCGGCCGCTGCTACTGCCGCTCCGGCTGCCGGCGCTGACGAAGACGCTATCGCTGCTCCGGCTGCTCGCAAGCTGGCTGAAGAAAACGGCATCAACCTGGCGTCCGTCAAAGGCACCGGCAAAGATGGTCGTGTAACCAAGGAAGACGTGGTTGCCGCTGTCGAAGCCAAGAAAGCCGCTCCGGCTGCCGCACCTGCCAAGGCTGCTGCTCCGGCTGCCGCTGCTCCTGTGTTCGCCGCTGGCGACCGCATCGAGAAGCGCGTACCGATGACACGCGTTCGTGCCACCGTAGCCAAGCGTCTGGTTGAAGCTCAATCGAACATGGCCATGCTGACCACTTTCAACGAAGTCGACATGACCGAAGTCATGGCCCTGCGTTCGAAGTACAAGGACCTGTTCGAGAAGTCCCACAACGGCGTGCGCCTGGGCTTCATGTCGTTCTTCGTGAAGGCTGCCACCGAAGCGCTGAAACGCTTCCCGGCTGTCAACGCCTCGATCGACGGTGGCGACATCGTTTACCACGGCTACGCTGACGTCGGCGTTGCAGTTTCCAGCGATCGCGGCCTGGTTGTACCGGTTCTGCGTAACGCCGAACTGATGAGCCTGGCTGAAATCGAAGGCGGCATCGCCACCTTCGGCAAGAAAGCCCGCGACGGCAAACTGTCGATGGATGAAATGACCGGTGGTACTTTCACCATCACCAACGGTGGTACTTTCGGTTCGATGATGTCGACCCCGATCGTCAACCCGCCACAAGCGGCCATCCTGGGCATGCACAACATCATCCAGCGTCCTATGGCCATCAATGGTCAGGTCGTTATTCGTCCGATGATGTACCTGGCTCTGTCCTACGATCACCGTCTGATCGATGGCAAAGAAGCTGTGACCTTCCTGGTGACCATCAAGAACCTGCTGGAAGATCCGGCTCGTCTGTTGCTGGATATCTGATAGAAGCAGCCATGGACTGCAAGCTCGAGCTGTCGGAAAACCCGCGGCTTGGCTTGCAGCTTGCGGCTTGAAGCTTTTCGCTAAAGAGGATTTTTTGAATGTCGCAGAAATTTGACGTAGTAGTGATCGGCGCTGGCCCTGGCGGCTATGTGGCTGCCATCAAGGCGGCCCAGCTGGGCCTCAGCACTGCCTGCATCGAGAAGTACACCGACAAGGAAGGCAAACTGGCTCTGGGCGGTACTTGCCTGAACGTCGGCTGCATTCCATCCAAGGCGCTGCTGGACAGTTCCTGGAAGTACAAGGAAGCCAAAGAAGGCTTCGCGATCCACGGTATCAACCACGCTGGCGTGACCATGGACGTGCCAGCAATGGTCGGCCGCAAGGCCACCATCGTCAAAGGCCTGACCTCTGGCGTTGCGACCCTGTTCAAAGCCAACGGTGTGACTTCGATTGAAGGTCACGGCAAGCTGCTGGCCGGCAAGCAAGTTGAAGTCACCAAGCCAGACGGCTCGGTAGAAATTATCCAGGCCGAGAGCGTGATCCTGGCTCCAGGTTCGCGTCCGATCGACATTCCGCCAGCTCCGGTTGACCAAAATGTGATCGTCGATTCGACTGGCGCACTGGAATTCCAGACCGTGCCTAAGCGTCTGGGCGTGATCGGCGCTGGCGTGATCGGCCTGGAACTGGGTTCGGTCTGGTCGCGTCTGGGTGCAGAAGTGACTGTCCTGGAAGCCCTGGACACCTTCCTGATGGCAGCGGATGCCGCTGTTTCCAAGGAAGCGCTGAAAACCCTGACCAAACAGGGTCTGGACATCAAGCTGGGCGCTCGCGTGACCGGCTCCAAAGTGAACGGCGACGAAGTCGTTGTGAACTACACCGATGCCAACGGTGAACAGAACATCACTTTCGACAAGCTGATCGTAGCCGTTGGTCGCCGTCCGGTGACCACTGATCTGCTGGCTGCCGACTGCGGCGTGACCCTGGACGAGCGCGGTTTCGTGCACGTTGATGATCACTGCGCCACCACAGTACCGGGCGTCTACGCCATCGGTGACGTGGTTCGCGGCATGATGCTGGCGCACAAAGCGTCGGAAGAAGGCATCATGGTTGTCGAGCGCATCAAGGGCCACAAGGCTCAGATGAACTATGATTTGATCCCTTCGGTTATTTATACTCACCCGGAAATCGCATGGGTCGGTAAAACCGAGCAGGCCTTGAAAGCTGAAGGCGTTGAAGTTAACGTCGGCACCTTCCCGTTCGCAGCCTCCGGCCGTGCCATGGCTGCCAACGATACCGGTGGTTTCGTCAAGGTCATCGCAGATGCCAAGACAGACCGCGTATTGGGCGTCCACGTGATTGGCCCAAGCGCTGCCGAACTGGTTCAGCAGGGCGCAATCGGTATGGAATTCGGCACCAGCGCTGAAGACCTGGGCATGATGGTTTTCTCCCATCCGACCCTGTCTGAAGCCTTGCACGAAGCTGCTCTGGCAGTGAATGGCGGCGCCATCCACATCGCCAACCGCAAGAAGCGTTAAGACAATAAGAAACCACGGCGGAATGGCCCGTCGTGAGCCTTGCATGCAAGACTCACCGCGGAATATCCGCCGGACGCAGTCTTGCATAGCTGCACCGGGTATCCGGAAAGGCTATGCAAGCAGCAGTCACAGGTGGTGCGGCACTTGAATGAGTGCAGCACCGAATGCGCAGTACCTAACGAAGACGGTAATAAGCATGAATCTTCACGAGTATCAGGGTAAGCAGCTGTTCGCTGAGTACGGCCTGCCAGTTTCCACCGGTTACGCGGTAGACACCCCGGAAGCAGCAGCAGAAGCTTGCGACAAAATCGGCGGCAGCGAGTGGGTTGTCAAAGCCCAGGTTCACGCCGGTGGTCGCGGTAAAGCGGGCGGCGTAAAGCTGGTTCGCAGCAAAGAAGACGCCAAAGCCTTCGCACAGCAGTGGCTGGGCAAGCGTCTGGTGACTTACCAGACTGACGCCAATGGCCAGCCAGTCACCAAGATCCTGGTTGAATCGTGCACTGATATCGCTAAAGAGCTGTACCTGGGCGCTGTCGTTGACCGTTCGAGCCGTCGTATCGTGTTCATGGCTTCCACCGAAGGTGGCGTGGACATCGAGAAAATCGCTCACGACACTCCAGAAAAAATTCTGAAAGCCACCATCGATCCACTGGTTGGCGCTCAGCCATTCCAAGGTCGCGAGCTGGCATTCCAGTTGGGTCTGGAAGGCAAGCAAGTTGCTCAGTTCGCCAAGATCTTCGTAGGTCTGGCCAAGCTGTTCAAGGATCACGACCTGGCCCTGCTGGAAGTGAACCCGCTGGTGATCAAAGCTGACGGCGATCTGCACTGCCTCGATGCCAAGATCAACATCGACGCCAACGCCATGTACCGTCAGCCTAAGCTGAAGACTTTCCACGATCCGTCGCAAGACGATCCGCGCGAAGCGCACGCTGCCAAGTTCGAACTGAACTACGTAGCGCTGGAAGGCAACATCGGTTGCATGGTCAACGGTGCTGGCCTGGCCATGGGTACCATGGACATCGTCAACCTGCATGGCGGCAAGCCAGCCAACTTCCTCGACGTGGGCGGCGGTGCTACCAAAGAACGCGTTACCGAAGCGTTCAAGATCATTCTGTCCGACACCAACGTCGCTGCAGTACTGGTTAACATCTTCGGCGGCATCGTTCGTTGCGACATGATTGCCGAAGGCATCATCGGTGCAGTGAAAGAAGTCGGCGTGAAAATCCCGGTTGTTGTTCGCCTTGAAGGCAACAACGCTGAGCTGGGCGCTAAAGTACTGGCAGAAAGCGGTTTGAACATCATCGCTGCTACCAGCCTGACCGACGCTGCTCAACAAGTTGTCAAAGCTGCGGAGGGCAAATAATGAGCGTCCTGATCAATAAAGACACGAAAGTTATCTGCCAGGGTATTACCGGTTCGCAAGGTAGTTTCCACACCCAGCAAGCCATCGAGTACGGCACCAAGATGGTGGGTGGTGTAACGCCAGGCAAAGGCGGCACCGAGCACCTGGGTCTGCCAGTGTTCAACACTGTTAAAGACGCAGTAGCTGCCACCGGCGCTACCGCCAGCGTGATCTACGTTCCGGCTCCTTTCTGCAAAGATTCGATCCTGGAAGCTGCTTTCGGCGGCATCAAGCTGATCGTCTGCATCACCGAAGGCATTCCTACCCTGGACATGCTGGACGCTAAAGTTAAGTGCGACGAGCTGGGTATCACCCTGATCGGCCCTAACTGCCCAGGCGTGATCACCCCAGGCGAATGCAAGATCGGCATCATGCCAGGTCACATTCACTTGCCAGGCAAGGTCGGTATCGTTTCCCGTTCCGGCACCCTGACGTACGAAGCTGTGAAGCAAACTACTGACGCCGGTTTCGGTCAGTCGACTTGCGTCGGCATCGGTGGTGACCCGATCCCGGGTTCGAACTTCATCGACATCCTGAAGCTGTTCCAGGAAGACCCGAAGACCGAAGCGATCGTAATGATCGGTGAGATCGGCGGTTCGGCTGAAGAAGAAGCGGCAGCCTACATCAAGGCACACGTGACCAAGCCGGTTGTTTCCTACATCGCTGGTGTGACTGCTCCTCCGGGCAAGCGCATGGGCCATGCTGGCGCAATCATCTCTGGCGGCAAAGGCACTGCAGACGAGAAATTCGCTGCTCTGCAAGACGCAGGCGTTAAAACCGTGCGTTCGCTGGCAGACATCGGCAAAGCCCTGGCTGAGCTGACTGGTTGGGCTGTCAAGTAAGCCTCGCGCTTAGCTGACGCTTCACCAAACAAAGGCCACCTTCGTGTGGCCTTTGTCGTTTCCGGAATTTGGAAAGTGGTCGATTTTATGGCGAGGGAGCAAGCTCCCTCGCCACAGGTGCTTTTTAGTAGAAAATTGATATGTAAACGCGACACAAAAATGTCGTAGATCGGATAGTTCGCCCTCTAACAGTGCGTTTGTCGCCTAAATTCGTTAGGCTACTCGCCATTTTTGCGTCCGCGCCCACAAGGCAGCAACGCGCTAAAAGGGTTGGTCTCATACGGACCGACAGCATTTCCCTCACCCATAGGGAAATCCCTCTCTAAATTCCGATTCAGTAGTGTGGTATTTCCTTAATGAAAGTGTTGAAAGGCCAGGACATCCTGGCACTTGGTTTTATGACGTTTGCCCTGTTCGTGGGCGCCGGCAACATCATCTTCCCGCCTATCGTCGGTTTGCAGTCCGGGCCTCATGTCTGGATGGCGGCGCTAGGTTTCCTCGTCACCGCGGTCGGCCTGCCGGTGATCACCGTCGTGGCGCTGGCCAAGGTCGGTGGTGCGATGGATGCATTGAGCAGCCCGATCGGTAAAGTTGCCGGTGGCCTGTTGGCAGCGGCTTGCTACCTCGCTGTTGGCCCACTGTTCGCGACGCCACGGACTGCCACCGTCTCGTTTGAAGTGGGTTTGGCGCCGCTGACCGGCGAAAGCCCGTTGGCGCTGTTCCTCTACAGCTCGGTGTACTTCCTGCTGGTGTTCTTCATCTCGCTGTATCCGGGCCGTTTGCTGGATACCGTAGGACGTTTTCTCGCACCGCTGAAGATCATCGCCCTCGCCGTACTGGGCATCGCCGCATTCGCCTTGCCGGCGGGTGACATTGGTCATGCCACGCCTGAGTACGTGGCAGCACCGTTCTCCCAGGGTTTCATCAATGGTTACCTGACCATGGATACTTTGGGCGCACTGGTGTTCGGCATCGTCATCGTCAACGCCATCCGTTCCCGCGGCATCGAGTCGCCAGCGCTGATCACCCGTTACGCGATCATCGCGGGTCTGATTGCCGGTGTGGGCCTGGCACTGGTCTACATCAGCCTGTTCCGTCTTGGTTCGGGCAGCCATGAAGTGGCCGCCGGTGCCACCAATGGTGCGGCGGTGTTGCATGCCTACGTGCAACACACGTTCGGTTCGTTGGGTAGCGGCTTCCTTGCTGTGCTGATCTCCCTGGCGTGCCTGGTGACCGCAGTCGGCCTGACCTGTGCCTGCGCCGAATACTTCAGCCGTGTCGTGCCTCTGTCATACAAGACGCTGGTGATCATCCTTGCAGCGTTCTCGCTGCTGGTGTCCAACCTGGGCCTGACCAAGCTGATTGCGTTCTCGATCCCGGTGCTGACCGCGATCTACCCGCCGTGCATCGTTCTGGTGGCTCTGAGCTTCTGCAAGGACTTCTGGCATGAGCACAGCCGCATCCTCGGCCCGGTAATGCTGGTGTCGTTCATCTTCGGCTTGATCGATGCACTCAAGGGGGCCGGCCTGGCGGACTGGATGCCGACACAACTGGCCCACCTGCCGCTGAGCGAGCAGGGCCTGGCGTGGCTGGTGCCGTCGGTGATGGTCCTGGTGGTCGCGGTGGTTTGCGACCGTCTGCTGGGCAAGCGCGAAGAAGCGCTGGCGTAAGTTTCACTGGCCCGTCACGAGCGGGCTTTTAAACAACAATGGAAATGCCCCGTATCAATCGATGCGGGGCATTTTTTTTGTGGGGGATGCGGTGCCTTTTCTTCTGCGCTAACGTCGAAGCACTGCAAAGCCCTTTGTGTAGGCGCGAGCTTGCTCGCGAAGAACCAGAGAGTGACGCGTTTATCCAGCAAATGCGCGCCATGGTTTGCGATCTTCGCGAGCAAGCTCGCTCCTACAAGGGTTTCGGTGTTCTGCCACTCCATCACAAGGACCTGCATGTCGTTCATCCAAGCCAACCTGATCCACATTCTTGCCGCCGTCTGGTTCGTAGTCTGTTGGGGCGGTTACACCCGCTATGCCACCTGGAAGGGTCGTGACACAGCCTGCCTGGCCAGCGTGCTTCATCTATACCGTGAAGACTGGATGCGCCGCATGTTGTTGCGTGACAACCGCATCGCCGACGCCAGCGTGATCGGCAACCTGGAACGCAATGCGTCGTTTTTTGCGTCCAGTACGCTGATTATCCTGGCCGGTATCCTCACGGTACTCGGGGCATCGGATCGCGCGGTGTCGCTATTGGCGGATATTCCGATGGTGCAACAGGCTTCCCAGGGCATGTCGGAGATCAAGTTGTTGTGCCTGGCCTTGGTGTTCGTCTATGCCTTCTTCACCTTCAGCTGGTGCATGCGCCAATACAACTTCGCCGCCATTTTGGTGGGGTCGGCGCCGATGGTGGGTGAGCGGCATGTGTCCGAGCAGGAACGCAAAGCCTTTGCCGCCCGAGCGGCACGCGTCATTTCCATGGCCGCCAATCAGTTCAACTTCGGCCTGCGCTCTTACTACTTCGGCATGACCATGCTGGCCTGGTTCGTCAGCCCTTGGCTGTTCATGTTGATGAGTGCCGGTGTGGTGTTTGTGTTGTACCGCCGCGAGTTTCACTCCGACGTCCTCGACGTGATGGTCTATACCCCTACGGAGGCGCCATTGCCCGAGGTCAATAAAGAGGCTGTTTGATGAGTATTCCATTCTGGTGTGTGTTGATCAGTGCGGTACTGATTTACGTGGCGCGCATGCCTGTAACCACCGCCATGAAAGAGCAGGGCGGTTACAACAATCACTTGCCGCGCCAGCAGCAGGCGCAACTCACGGGGCTGGGTGCCCGTGCACTGGCAGCGCATCAGAACAGTATCGAGGCGTTCATACTGTTTGCGGTGGGTGTGCTGATGGCGCATACCACGCAGACAGCGGGATGGCTCATCGACTTGCTGGCGATCATCTTTGTGATCTCGCGAGTTATCTATTTGATCTGTTACTGGAAGGACCTGGCATGGCAGCGCAGCCTGGTTTGGGTGATAGGGCTAGTGTGTTCGTTGTTGTTGATGATTAGTCCGACTTTTCGAACGATTTTGCTCTAACGCTGATGCTGCAGCAAAAACTGCAGGCAAAAGAAAACCCGCACTTGGCGGGTTTTCTTTTATCACGCTAAAAACCGAATTAGTTCTTAGGTGCTTCCGGAGCTGCTTCTTTAGCCGCTTCTGCGTTCGATTCAGCCTGATCTTTGGCGGCTTCGGCGTTTTCTTTTGCAGCGTCGTTCACTTTATCCTGAGCTTTGCTCATGTCTTGCTGAGCTTGCTCAGCATGTTTGGCAGCATCTTGAGCTTTGTCCTCGGATTTTTTATCGCAGGCAGCGAGACCGAGGGAAGCGGTCAACATCAAGGCAATAGCTAAAGTCTTACGCATGGGGTGTTTCTCCTTATGGAAAATATCTATCTGGCCTTAAGAGCCCAGGCGGCAAGGTTAAGTTCCTCAAAATGCTCAGATATATAAGTTTGTTCTAAGGCGGAACTTTTACCAGGACCGCTACTGCATTGTACGAACATTAAATTAGAGTTTTTATCAAATGGCCGAAAACCCCATTTTTGAGCGTGCGACGCGATTTCTCTCGGCATTGCGGCATTGTCAGGTCCTTGGTTTGAGGGTGCACAGCGCCAGCAGCGAGGGCCTCACCGTGGTGCTGCCCTACAGCCCGCAGATCGTCGGCAACCCGCAGACAGGTGTGATTCATGGTGGCGCACTGACATCGCTGATGGACACCGCTTGCGGCATGTCCACCCTCTGCGTGTTGCCGGAATTCGAGGTGTGCCCGACCCTCGATCTGCGCATCGACTACATGCACGCCGCCGAACCCCATAAAGATGTCTACGGTTTCGCCCAGTGCTACCGGGTCACCACTGACGTGATCTTTGCCCGTGGCTTTGCCTACCAGGACGATCCCGAGCAGCCGATCGCCCATGTCGTGGGCACCTTCATGCGCATGGGCAAAAACATCAAGGGCACCAAGGGCTTTGGTGGCGCCATCGCCGGAGGCACGAAATGACTGGTTTTCAAGAACAACTGCAAACGGCCCATGAGAAGGGCGACTACAGTTCGCTGCTGCAATTGATTCCCTACGCCACGCTGATCGGCGTCGAATGCTCGCGAGTGGGGGATGAGTTGCTGTTTCGTCTGCCGGCCAACAAGGACAACATTGGTAATCCTTTATTGCCCGCTATCCATGGTGGCGTGATTGCCGGCTTCATGGAGCTGTCTGCCGCGTTGCACCTGCTGATTGCTACCGGTTCGCCGGGCGTGCCGAAGATTATCGACTTCTCCCTGGATTACCTGCGTGCCGGCCAGTTCCGCGATACGTGGGCTCGATGCCAGGTCTGCCGGCAGGGGCGACGCGTGGCTAACGTGGCGATTACCGCCTGGCAAAGCACCGAAGGCGAGCCGATTGCCACGGCCCGGGCGCATTTCAAACTCGAGGAGCCCTTGAAATCCTGAACTCAGCCCCCAACTCTGATGACAACCCGCCGCCGACCGCTCAAGGTCGCGGCCAATGCCATCTGATTGGAGTTTGATGACCATGAGTGTGGAAACTCAAAAGGAAACCCTGGGCTTCCAGACCGAGGTGAAGCAGCTGCTGCACCTCATGATCCATTCGCTGTATTCCAACAAGGAAATTTTCCTTCGCGAATTGATCTCGAACGCCTCTGACGCTGTAGACAAATTACGTTTCGAAGCGCTGTCCAGGCCAGAACTGCTGGAAGGTGGCGCCGAACTGAAAATTCGTGTGAGCTTCGACAAGGACGCTAAAACCGTCACCCTCGAAGACAACGGTATCGGCATGAGCCGCGAGGATGCGATTACGCACCTGGGCACCATCGCCAAATCCGGCACCGCCGATTTCATGAAGCATCTGACCGGCGACCAGAAGAAAGACTCGCACCTGATCGGCCAGTTCGGTGTTGGTTTCTACTCCGCATTCATCGTCGCTGACAAAGTCGACGTGTACAGCCGTCGTGCCGGCAGCGCCGCCAGCGAAGGCGTGCACTGGTCGTCCAAGGGCGAAGGCGATTTCGAAATTGCAACGATTGAGAAAGCCGAGCGCGGCACTCGCATCGTCCTGCACCTGAAATCCGCTGAAGACGAGTTTGCCGATGGCTGGCGTCTGCGCAACATCATCAAGAAGTACTCCGACCACATCGCCTTGCCGATCGAATTGCCGAAAGAAGTGGCAGCCGCCGAAGGCGAAGAGCAACCGGCCGTTGAGTGGGAAACCGTCAACCGTGCCAGCGCCCTGTGGACCCGTCCGCGTACCGACATCAAGGACGAGGAATACCAGGAGTTCTACAAGCACATCGCTCACGACTTCGAAAACCCGCTGAGCTGGAGCCACAACAAGGTCGAAGGCAAGCTGGAATACAGCTCGCTGCTGTACGTGCCGAGCCGTGCTCCGTTCGATTTGTACCAGCGTGAAGCGCCGAAAGGCCTGAAGCTGTATGTGCAGCGCGTGTTCGTCATGGACCAGGCTGAGTCGTTCCTGCCGCTGTATCTGCGCTTTGTCAAAGGCGTGGTCGACTCCAACGACCTGTCGCTGAACGTGTCGCGGGAAATTCTGCAGAAAGACCCGATCATCGACTCCATGAAGTCGGCGCTGACCAAGCGCGTTCTCGACATGCTGGAAAAACTGGCGAAGAACGAGCCTGAGCAATACAAAGGTTTCTGGAAAAACTTCGGTCAGGTCATGAAGGAAGGCCCGGCAGAAGATTTCGCCAACAAGGAAAAAATCGCCGGTCTGCTGCGTTTCGCGTCGACCAACGGCGACGAGGGCGAGCAGGTTGTTGGTCTGGCCGAATACCTGGCACGCGCCAAGGAAGGTCAGGACAAGATTTACTACCTGACCGGCGAAACCTACGCACAAGTTAAAAACAGCCCGCACCTGGAAGTCTTCCGCAAGAAAGGCATCGAAGTGTTGCTGCTGACCGACCGTATCGACGAGTGGCTGATGAGCTACCTCAGCGACTTCGATGGCAAGAGCTTTGTCGACGTGGCACGCGGTGACCTGGACCTGGGCAACCTGGACTCGGAAGAAGACAAGAAAGCTGCGGAAGAAGTCGCCAAGGCCAAAGAAGGCCTGGTTGAGCGTCTGAAAACTGCGCTGGGCGAATCTGTCGCCGAAGTGCGGGTTTCCCATCGTCTGACCGACTCCCCGGCGATCCTGGCCATCGGTGAGCAGGACCTGGGTCTGCAAATGCGTCAGATCCTCGAAGCTAGCGGTCAAAAGGTGCCGGATTCGAAGCCGATCTTCGAATTCAACCCGGCTCACCCGCTGATCGAGAAGCTCGACAACGAGCAGAGTGACGAGCGCTTCGGCGACCTGTCGCACATCCTCTTTGATCAGGCGGCCCTGGCGGCCGGCGACAGCTTGAAAGATCCGGCGGCGTATGTGCGTCGTCTGAACAAGCTATTGGTTGAGCTATCGGCTTAACTGCGTTGCAAGAAAACCCGCTTCGGCGGGTTTTTTCATTCTGGTGTTCAATTATCAGGAGTCAGAAATGAGCCAAATTACTGTACGTTCCGTGGCCTATCAGATTGATGGTCAATCCTATGAAAGCCGTCTGGCCTTCGATGCTGACCACAAAGGCCCGCGTCCGGGTTTGTTGATGGCGCCGAACTGGATGGGCGTCAGCGCCGGAGCGGAGGAGATCGCCAAGTCAGTGGCGGCCAAGGGTTACGTGGTGCTGATCGCGGACCTTTATGGTCAATCGGTTCGTCCGACGAACAATGACGAGGCGGGCGCGGCGATGACGCCGTTGAAGAATGACCGTCCGTTGCTGCGCAAGCGTATGCAGGTGGCATTCGAACAGCTGCAGGGTCAAGGCGAGGTGGCGGTTGATACCTCGAAGCTGGCGACCTTCGGTTTTTGCTTTGGCGGTTGCTGCGCCCTCGAATTCGCCCGCACCGGTGCGCCGGTGAAGGCGGCGGTGTCGTTCCACGGTACGTTGGACACGCCGAATCCAGCTGATGCGAAAAACATCAAGGGTAAGGTCCTGGTGCTGCACGGCGCCTCCGATCCATTGGTGCCGAAGGAGCAACTGCCGGCGTTCGAAGATGAAATGAATGCGGCGGGTGTGGACTGGCAGCTGCTGAGCTACGGCGGTGCGTTTCACTCGTTCACCGATCCGCATGCCAATGTGCCGGGGATGATGATGTACGACGCCAAGGTCGCTGCCCGGGCGTTCACTTCGATGCATAACTTGCTGGATGAAGTGTTCAAGGACTGAGCATGATTTGGCCGGTGTCAGTGCCGGCTCTATCGCGAGCAGGCTCCCACATTGGCATGCATTCACCTTTGGGAGCGAGCCTGGTCGCGATGGCGATCTAACAGGCGCTGAACTATTTAAGGTAATTCGATTCTCTCAACTTCCCCCGGCACCGTCGGCCAGTCACCGGCCGCCCATTTGCGCCGCGCTTCATCAATCGCCGCCGGATCACTCGCCACAAAATTCCAATTGATCCGTCGTGGCCCATCCAGTGGCGCGCCTCCAAACAGCACCGCATGTGTGTCGCTGTCAGCAGATAAAGTCATTTCCTCTCCGGCGGGCAAAACCACCAGCGCATGCGGTTCCAACGGCTCGCCATCCAGTTGTGCCTCTCCGCTCAGCACATACAGCGCGCGCTCTTCATGCTCGGTGGGGATCAGCAGCGTCGTCGCCGTTTGCAGGTTCAGTTCCGCGTACAGCGTAGGAGACAGCACCGGTACCGGTGATTCCAGGCAAAAGCCCGACCCTGCAATCATGCGGATCTTCACCCCAAGGTTATCGCTGACTGGAAGCGTAGCGGCTGGATGGTGGCTGTAATGCCCCGGACCCTGTTCATGATCCTTGGGTGAAGCCAGCCAGATCTGCAAACCGTGCATCTTGAAACGTTGCTCCCACAGCGGCTGCGGCGTGCGTTCAACGTGGGCGATGGCACTGCGGGCAGTCATCCAGCTCACGTCCCCGGCACTGACCACCTGATCCGAACCGAGGCTGTCCTTGTGCTGAAGCTGGCCTTCAAACAGGTAGGTGAGGGTCGACAGTCCGATATGTGGGTGCTGTCGAATGTTCATGCCTTTGCCCGCCGGATACTCGGTTTCGAGCATGTGGTCGAAAAACACGAACGGCCCGACGCTGCGGCATTTGGCTGACGGCAACGGGCGAAGAATCGGCTGGCCTTCGACATCTTCGGCGCGGGGGCGGATCACGAGCGGAGTGTTCATGGTGCATTCCAGGCTGAGCGGGTGATGCGGTCGAGCATAACCCGCTTGCGCAGACCTTGCCGCTATTGGCTGAACGCACCTTCGGCGAGGTGGGTTTCGATACTGACTTCGCTGGTGGTCATCAACTTGTGGATCGGGCAGCGATCGGCCACGCGGTGCAGTTCGTCACGCTGGGCATCGGTGAGCACGCCCTTGAGGGTCAGTTTCACGTGCAGCGCGTACTTGCCTTTCTGCTCCTGGCTGTTGTCGCGCTTGACCTCGACGCCGACACCGGTGAGCGGGATGTCTTTTTTCTTCGCGTACATTTTCAGTGTCAGGGCCTTGCAGGCACCGAGGGCGGCATCGAAGTAATCGTGCGGCTCCGGCGCCGTTCCCTCGCCGCCCGAAGCGACAGGCACGTCGGCAAAGATTTCGTGGTCATCGATCTGGACGCTGTGACGAAAACCTTCGGCGGAAACGGTATTGACGGTAACGGTCATGGGAAACCTCGCAGGCATCAGGAAAAATCATTCGATCAAAAAAGACCTTGAAGGTATAGAGCATGCCTGCGGGGAAGCGTTCCGGTTTTTTGTCCGGCATGAAAAAGCCCCGCGATTGCGGGGCTCTTCGTATCGATCCGGGGATCAGTTGCCTTTGACAGCCTTGCCGTTGACCGTGCCGTCCAGGAGCATGATGTTGTACTCCTTGCCGTCGGTTTCGACCTGTTGCAGGCGGACCAGCAAGTAGTCCCAATCCTTGGCGAACCACAGCACGGTGATGCGCTTGCTTTGTGTCGGGTCGCGCACGCGCTCGACCTTGATTGCATCGATCTGGCCAGCCTTGGTGTCGACCTTTTCCGAACCCAGCACGCGGAAGTCATAGGTATCGACTTCGCCATCATCGACAACCTGATAGCTCATGCTCTTTTTGCCGGCGGCCACGTCATGCTGCAGTGCCAACTGGTAGGTGGATTTGTCGACCATGCCGCGGTTCAGCGGAATGTTGACCGCGTCACCACGATCAGTGCCGGTCACTTTTTTCGCGGTCCAGTCGAAGTCCAGGTCTGCTTTCTTGGCTTTGCCCAGGCCGCCACGTTCGAAGTGGTAGGACTGTGGTAGCAAGGTGTCTTTGTCGACGGTCAGGGTGCTTTCTTCGGACAGGCTGGCGATCATCATCGAAGCCTTGAAGCTGAGCTTCCAGACGCCGTTGGCTTCCTTGGTCAGGCTGCGTTCGGCGGTGCCGCTCATGGGCAACTGCTTCCAGTCGGCGGTGTAGCTGGCGGAGAAGGGTTGAAGGTCTGCGGCCTGCGCGAAGGGCAAGGCAAGCAGAGCACAAGCGAAGAGCAGGGCGCGACGCATAAAATCTCCTAGGTTCGAATCAAGTGGCCGCTGGCCGCGAGTAACTGTCCATCCAGTAAAGCACCCTGATCGCCAAGTGATAACCGGCCTTCGGCAAACCAGCGCACAGCCATCGGGTAGATCAGGTGTTCCTGTACATGGACTCGCTGCGCCAGACTCTGCGGCGAGTCGTGCAACTCTACCGGTATTACTGCCTGTACGACCAGTGGTCCGCCATCGAGTTCCTCGGTGACGAAGTGCACGGAGCAACCGTGTTCAGTGTCGCCGGCTTCCAGCGCGCGCTGATGAGTGTGTAACCCTTTGTATTTGGGTAGCAGCGAGGGATGGATGTTGAGCAGGCGACCCTGGTAATGGCGTACGAAATCAGCGCTGAGAATGCGCATGAAACCGGCCAGCACCACGAGTTTTGGATTGAATTCGTCGATCAGTTTGATCAGCGCGGCATCGAAGGCTTCACGGCCCTCGAAAGCCTTGTGATCCAGGGAGCGGGTGTCGATACCCGCGTCCCTGGCGCGTTGCAGGCCGTAGGCGTCGGCGCGGTTGGAAATCACCGCAGCGACGCGGATCGGGCTGTCGCCGGTCCGCGTGCTGTCGATCAAGGCCTGCAAGTTACTGCCGGTGCCGGACAACAGCACCACCACATCACAGGTCTGGTGCATCAATGAGCCTTGAGGTTCTTCAGTTCAACCTGAGCCGCGCCTTCGGCAGCGGTGGAGATCTGACCGATGACCCAAGGTTGCTCGCCGGCTTCACGCAGAACGTTCAGGGCTGTTTCAACGTGCTCTTGAGCCACGCAGATGACCATGCCCACGCCGCAGTTCAGTACGCGGTGCATTTCGTTTTCGTCGACGTTGCCTTTCTCTTGCAGCCAGTCGAACACTGCCGGGCGGGTCCAGCTCGCCACGTCAACCACGGCTTGTGCGCCTTTTGGCAGAACACGCGGAATGTTGTCCAGCAGGCCGCCACCGGTGATGTGGGCCATGGCTTTGACAGCGCCGGTTTCCTTGATCAGCTTGAGCAGCGGCTTCACGTAGATACGGGTCGGGGCCATCAGCAGGTCGGTCAGCGGCTTGCCGTCGAGTTGGGTGTTTTCGATGTCGGCACCGGAGACTTCGATGATCTTGCGGATCAGCGAGTATCCGTTGGAGTGCGGGCCGGAGGACGGCAGGGCCAGCAGGGCATCGCCAGCAGCGACTTTGGAACCGTCGATGATTTCGGACTTTTCCACCACGCCGACGCAGAAACCGGCCAGGTCGTAGTCTTCGCCTTCGTACATGCCAGGCATTTCAGCGGTTTCGCCGCCTACCAGGGAGCAGCCGGAGAGCTCGCAGCCTGCGCCGATGCCGGTCACGACCTGAGCGGCGGTGTCGACGTTCAGTTTGCCGGTTGCATAGTAGTCGAGGAAGAACAGCGGCTCGGCGCCGCATACGACCAGGTCGTTGACGCACATGGCAACCAGGTCGATGCCGATGCTGTCGTGCTTGTTCAGGTTCAGGGCCAGGCGCAGCTTGGTGCCGACGCCGTCAGTACCGGAAACCAGCACAGGCTGCTTGTAGCCGGCCGGGATTTCGCAGAGGGCGCCGAAACCGCCCAGGCCGCCCATGACTTCCGGGCGCGCAGTGCGCTTGGCGACGCTCTTGATGCGTTCGACCAATGCTTCACCGGCGTCGATGTCTACACCGGCGTCCTTGTAGCTCAGGGAGGGTTGCTTGCTCATGATCCAGGCCTTTAGGGGGGATTCAGGGGTAACGACCGAGTCCAGCGGGGCCGCCGAAATCGACGAAGGCGATTGCCTCACACGAATTTCGAGGGTGCCCGGCTGTTGCCGGTCTGCGAAGGCGCGCGATTTTATCAGGCTTGAAGGGCAGCGGCCATCCTCAGGCCGACGGCAGGGCCATATCCGCCTAAAAAAACCGTAATTCTTTTACGTTGATGGCATCCTCCTGACCTGAGCAAGGTATCGCCATTAACCGTCTATCGTTATGACAGTGCGAAAACTTACCCAGGACGTGTGAATGTTTTGCGCCGGGCGATGGTCACAGCCCTGCTCGATCGTCTCATGCGATCTGTTCCAGCCGCTCTTGTCGTCAGGAATCTTCCATGCGTTTTTGTAAATTCTTGTTTGTAGGCTGTTTGTCATTGGTCAGCCTGGTCAGTCATGCCGAAACCGTTAAAGGCCTTTATCAAGTTCGCGAACCGGTCAGTGGCCAGTCGCCGGAAGAGCGCGACCAGGCGACTCAGCGCGCCCTCGATACACTGGTCTTGCGCCTGACGGGCGACCCCAAGGCGGCGCAAAGTCCGGGTTTGGCGGCGGTCCGCAAAGACCCGCAACAAATCATCACTCAGTTTGGCTATGACGCCGGACCGCCGGAAGTCCTGAAGGTCGATTTCGATCCGGGCACCACCGAACAGGCATTGCGCCGCGCCGGGCTGGCGATGTGGGGCGCCAATCGGCCGTCGATCCTCGGTTGGTGGTTGAACGACAACACCGAAGGTTCGAGCCTGGTGGGTGATGGCCAGGCCAGTGCGGTACCCTTGCGCCGTGCAGCGCAACACCGTGGCTTGCCATTACGTTTGCCGCTGGCGGATCTGAATGAACAGATCGTCGCCACCGCACCGAATCTGGAAAGTGCTGATCCGACGCCGCTGCGCAGCGCCTCGGAACGTTACAATGCCGACGCCTTGCTGGCGGTGCACGCCCGTGAAGAGGGGGGGCAGTGGCAAGCCAAATGGCGTTTGTGGCTGGGCGATCAAAAAGAGGCAGGCAACGTTCAAGGTGCGGATCAGGCGGCCGTGGCGGACGCCGTGATGCTGGCGGTCAACGAGCGACTGGCGCCGCGATTCGTCGCCAAGCCTGGGGCTTCGACCCCGCAATTGCTGGAAGTGAAGGGCATGAATCTTGAGCGTTATGCAGCCCTGGGGCGTTTGCTTGAGCCTTTTGGCGGGCGTCCGCAAAGCGTCGATGGCGACCGGATTCTTTATCGGGTCAACGGCAGTGCCGAGCAGTTGCGGGCGCAATTGTCGCTGGCGAAATTGCAGGAAGTTGCAGTGGCGCCGGCAGCCGCTCCGGCTTCGGCTCCCGTTCCGCCGGCAGCCGACGGTGCAGCGGCGCCTGTCGTGACGCTTGCGCCGGCACCGACACCGCAAATGAGTTTCCGCTGGTAGGTTTTTCTTTCTTTATATAGAAGCAATGGAGTGGTTTATGGGCGATACGCGGCGTTGGTTCTGGTTGGGTGCAGTGGTTTTGCTCTGCGCATTTATCTGGCTGTTGCATCCGATCCTCACGCCGTTCCTGGTGGCGTTGCTGCTGGCTTATCTGTTCGATCCAGTGGTGGACCGGCTGGAAAGGGCCGGGCTGTCACGGACCTGGGGCGTGATCACGGTGTTCGCATTGTTCACTCTGATCGTCACCACGCTGTTGCTGGTGTTGGTGCCGATGCTCGCCAAACAGCTGTTCCGCTTGTATGAACTGGCGCCACAGATGCTCGATTGGTTGCAGCACACCGCGCTGCCATGGGCGCAATCGAAATTTGGTCTGTCGGAAGGCTTCTGGAGATTCGACAAGCTCAAGGCAGCCATCAGCGAGCACATGGGGCAAACCACGGACATTGTCGGCGTGGTGCTGACTCAAGCCACGGCATCGGGCCTGGCGCTGATTGCCTGGCTGGCGAACCTGGTGCTGATTCCGGTGGTGAGTTTTTACCTGCTGCGCGATTGGGACCTGATGATGGCCAAGATCCGCAGCCTGCTGCCCCGTGATCGCGAAGAACGGGCAGTGATGCTGGCCGGTGAGTGCCATGAAGTGCTGGGGGCGTTCGTTCGCGGACAATTATTGGTGATGCTGGCGCTGGGCGTGATCTACGCTGCGGGCCTGATGCTGGTGGGGTTGGAATTGGGTCTGTTGATTGGCCTGATTGCCGGTCTGGCGGCGATCGTGCCGTACATGGGGTTTGTCATCGGCATTGGCGCGGCATTGATTGCTGGCCTGTTCCAGTTCGGCGGCGATCTGTATCCGATGGCGGGTATCGTCGCAGTGTTCATGGTCGGTCAGGCGCTTGAGGGGATGGTGCTGACGCCGTTACTGGTCGGGGATCGCATCGGGCTGCACCCGGTGGCGGTGATCTTCGCGATTCTCGCCGGCGGTGAGTTGTTCGGTTTTACCGGTGTTTTGCTGGCGTTGCCGGTGGCGGCGGTGATCATGGTGCTGGTGCGTCATGTTCATGATTTGTATAAGGATTCAGATATCTACAGCGGTGTTGACGAGCCGGAGCTTTAGACTGCTACGCAGGCAACCCGAATTGATGCCGGGTTGCCACCCGCAGCGCCAAAGAAACTGTCATAAAACCGGAGCGTCAACGCAAACCTTTGATTTTGCTTGTGGTCTGTCGCATTGTGCGGTCGGCTTCACGGGTATAAACTTCGCAAACTTTACACAGAGGCCACTAACGGTTCCTTTGGAACTGTTCAGTCAGCATGAAACCGATTCAGCTGCCCCTAGGTGTGCGTCTGCGTGACGACGCCACCTTTATCAACTACTACCCAGGCGCCAATGCCGCTGCACTCGGCTATGTCGAGCGGCTGTGCGAAGCCGACGCCGGGTGGACCGAAAGCCTGATATACCTCTGGGGCAAGCATGGGGTAGGGCGCACGCATCTGTTGCAGGCCGCTTGCCTGCGTTTCGAACAGATGGGGGAGCCGGCGGTGTATCTGCCGCTGGCCGAGTTGATGGATCGCGGCATCGAAATCCTCGACAACCTTGAACAGTACGAACTGGTTTGCCTCGATGACTTGCATGCAGTGGCAGGCAAGGCGGATTGGGAAGAGGCGCTGTTCCATCTGTTCAATCGTCTGCGCGACAGCGGTCGGCGTTTGCTGATTGCCGCGTCGACCTCTCCGCGTGAGTTGCCGGTGAAACTGGCGGACCTCAAATCCCGCCTGACCCTGGCGCTGATCTTCCAGATGCGCCCGCTCTCCGACGAAGACAAATTGCGTGCCCTGCAACTGCGCGCATCCCGTCGTGGCCTGCACCTGACGGATGAAGTCGGGCATTTCATTCTGACTCGCGGCACCCGCAGCATGAGTGCGCTTTTCGAGTTGCTTGAACAGCTCGATCAGGCCTCCCTTCAAGCGCAGCGCAAGCTGACTATCCCCTTCCTGAAAGAAACCCTGGGCTGGTAGCTGAGCCGGGCAAATTCGGGGTGTGCAACGGTTTAAAGCATATTTCAGGCGCCAGAAAATCCGCTTTCCTGCAATGTGCAGGCTGCGCGAACGATCAAAATGGGCTTAAGCGCTTAGATGTAAACGAGAAACCGAGAAGTCACAAAAAGATCGATTGAATTTGCAAATGAGGTTGATAGCGGGCATAGTCTCGGCTTCTTTACAACTATCAGCCACGGTCGTGCCCATGCTAAATCGCTTTGCACCCCTCGTGCCTCTCGCACTCGTTACCCTGCTGTTCGGTTGCGCTGCCCACTCTCCAGTGTCGCAGCAAGCGCAACAACAGCAGGCTCAAAACTCGGTTACCGCCCAGTCTTCCGTTCGTTATCAAGACTCTCTTTACCAGGAAGAAGTGGCCACCGAAAAAGAACTGGCCGCCTTTTCCGACGGCAAGTCCTACCAGCTACCGGTTCTGGCCGACAGCATCCTCGAACGCGGCATGTCCCTGATCGGTACCCGTTACCGTTTCGGCGGCACCTCTGAAGCCGGTTTCGATTGCAGCGGTTTCATCGGTTATCTGTTCCGTGAGGAAGCCGGCATGAACCTGCCGCGCTCCACCCGCGAAATGATCAACGTCGACGCACCGCTGGTCTCGCGCAGCAAGCTTGAGCCGGGTGATCTGCTGTTTTTCGCAACCAATGGCCGTCGCGGTCGCGTCAGTCACGCCGGGATCTACCTGGGTGACAACCAGTTCATCCATTCCAGCAGCCGCCGCAGCGGTGGTGTGCGGATCGACAGCTTGGGCGACAGCTACTGGAGCAAGACCTTCATCGAAGCCAAGCGCGCACTCGCCATGGCTCCAGGCGCTTCTCCGATCGTCACCGCACGCAAGTAAGCGGACAGTTTGTAAGGTTAACTTAAAGTCTTACTTGAAGTTTGCCTGATAAGCGCTAGAATTCTGATCTATCAATGATGGCAAACCGCCTGCGTACTGCGCAGGCGGTTTTCTTTTCTGCGTCCCCAGCAGAAAAAAGCCGCAGCCAGATCAGGATGCTCTGCTTATGTCGACGTCGGCCCGCCTCGCAATCATGTTCCTCGCAGCGCTGCTCAGCGCTTGCGCCAGTCACACACCGCCGCCAGCGCCGGTGGTTCGCGCCCCCATCGTATTCGGTCCATCCCAAGCCTTTTCGCCTGAAGCGGAAGATGTGTTGTTTCGCGCGTTGGGCCTGGTCGGCACGCCTTATCGCTGGGGCGGCAACACGCCGGATTCGGGGTTCGATTGCAGTGGGCTGATCGGCTACGTGTACCGTGATGTCACTGGCATTTCCCTGCCGCGCACAACCCGTGAAATGATTTCCATGCAAGCGGCCAACGTCGGTAAGGAAGGCCTGCAAACGGGTGACCTGGTGTTCTTCGCCACCAATGGCGGTTCCCAGGTCAGCCATGCTGGCATCTACGTCGGCGAAGGTCGTTTCGTCCATGCGCCAGCCACGGGCGGCACGGTCAAGCTCGACAGCTTGTCCAAGGCGTATTGGCAGAAAGCCTACCTGAGCGCCAAACGCGTCCTGCAACCGGAGCATCTGGCGCGCAATCCGTAATAGCCAGAGGTTGTGGTCATGACCGCTCGCACGCTCAATCTCGACGATTCGCTGTATCAATATCTGCTCGACGTGTCCCTGCGCGAGACACCGCTGCTCAAGCGTTTGCGCGACGAAACCCAGGCGCTGCCCATGGCGCGCTGGCAGATTGCGCCGGAGCAGGGGC
This sequence comes from Pseudomonas sp. NFX224, assembly GCF_048565165.1. NCBI lineage: Bacteria > Pseudomonadati > Pseudomonadota > Gammaproteobacteria > Pseudomonadales > Pseudomonadaceae > Pseudomonas > Pseudomonas sp. NFX224. The sequence continues at coordinate 4,771,695 of NZ_CP183416.1, forward strand.
AGTTTCTGGCGTTGTTGGTGAAACTCACCGGCGCCCGGCGGTTGCTGGAGGTCGGCACCTTTACCGGTTACAGCGCCCTGTGCATGGCGGCGGCATTGCCGGATGACGGTTCGCTGATCTGCTGCGACATTCCCGGCGATTACAATGCCACGGCCCGCCGTTACTGGCAGGAAGCCGGATTGGCCGGGCGAATCGATCTGCGTCTGGCGCCAGCGCTGGAGACCCTCGGCAAGTTGGCCCAGCCAGGCCAGTTCGACCTGATGTTCATCGATGCCGACAAGGCCAACTATCCCGCCTATCTGGAGCATGCGCTGCGGTTGCTGCGGGTCGGTGGGTTGGCGGTGTTCGATAACACGCTGTGGAGCGGCCGGGTGCTGGAGGACAATCCAGATAGCGCAGACACCCGCGCGATTCAGGCGCTCAATCGAGCGTTGAAGGAGGATGCGCGGGTGGACCTGTCGTTGTTGCCGTTGGGGGATGGGTTGACGCTTTGTCGTAAGCGCTGACACATCACCTGATCGCCGACACTCGCCAAACCTTGTTTCCCACATCATCGGCCACCAGCAAATCTCCCTGCTGATCAATCACCACGCCCACCGGCCGGCCCATGGCTTTTTCATCTTCATTGAGGAAACCTGTGAGCACGTCCACGGGTTGCCCGACCGGTTTGCCGGCGCTGAACGGTACGAAAATCACTTTGTAGCCACTGTGCGGCTTGCGGTTCCAGGAGCCGTGCTGGCCGATGAATGCGCCTTCCTTGAACTGCGCCGGCAGCGTGTTGCCTTCGGCAAACGTCAGGCCCAGTGACGCGGTATGCGGCCCGACGGCGTAGTCAGGCGCAATCGCCTTGGCCACCAGGTCGGGGTTTTGCGGTTCGACGCGCACGTCGACGTGCTGGCCGTAGTAGCTGAACGGCCAGCCATAAAACCCGCCGTCCTTGACCGAGGTGATGTAGTCCGGCACCAGGTCACTGCCGATTTCGTCGCGCTCGTTGACCGCCGTCCACAGCGCACCGCTTTGCGGTTCCCAGGCCATGCCGTTGGGGTTACGCAAGCCTGAGGCGAAGATCCGGTGGTTACCGGTGGCGCGATCCACTTCCCAGATCGCCGCGCGTCCCTCTTCCTGATCCATGCCGTTTTCGCCGACGTTGCTGTTCGAGCCTACGGTCACGTAAAGCTTGCTGCCGTCCTGGCTGACGATGACGTTTTTGGTCCAGTGGTGATTCAGCGTTCCGCCCGGCAGGTCGACGACTTTGATCGGCTGCGACTTGATGGTCGTGTCGCCGGTTTCATAGTGGAAACGCAGCAGTCGATCGGTATCGGCGACGTACAGGTCATTGCCGACCAGGGTCATGCCGAAAGGCGAATTGAGGTTTTCCAGGAATACCGTGCGGGTTTCGGCAATGCCGTCGTGGTTGGTGTCGCGCAGCAGCGTGATGCGGTTCGGGCTCGGTACGCCTGCTCCGGCGCGGCCCATGACTTTCCTGGTGATCCAGCCCTTGATGCCTTTATTGTCATCGGGTTTGGGCGGTGCATTGGTTTCGGCGACCAGTACGTCGCCATTGGGCAACACGTATAACCAGCGTGGATGATCAAGGCCCTCGGCAAACGCGGCCACTTGCGTGCCGCTGGCGGCGACGGGTTTCGCGCCGTCCGGCCAGCCGATCGCCGGGGCGATGTTCATCGTCGGGAACAGGGTTTTGTTGGGTTCGGGCAACTTGGGTGACGGACCGGTGCCGTCGGAGACTTGCACGCTGGAGGTTTCACCGCAAGCGGCGAGCCCTCCGGCGAGAGCGACAACGAATACGAGCTGAGACGTGCGCATGGCTGATCTTCCCTATGAGTGCCTTGATTTATTCATAGAGAAGCGTGGATGCAGGATGGTTCAACCTTCAGTTGCGCGCCTCCTTGAGCAGAACGGCAATGCCTGGGTGATAGTGGCCGGCTTCGTTGTGCAATTTGCGATAGGCATAGGGGAAATACCAGGCCACGGCACAGGCGTGCTCTTTTTGCAGATCGTCGACCATGTCCTGCAGTTCTTCCGGGGTGGCGCCATGCTGGAGTTTTTGCGGTGCGACGAACAGGCAGCCGAGTTTCAGGTCGCTGGCGTAGCTGATGCGTTTGGCATCGCTGGTGATGTCGTGCAGCGCCTGGGTCAGGTTCAAGCTGTTGACTCGCGGCCAGCGTTGCGTGGCCTGCAACCAGGCGCGTGTTTCGGCGGTGGCGATGAACAGGTCGGCGCGAGCGTTGCGCTCGCCTTCTTCGATCTGTTTGCGGGTGGGCGATTGTTGCAGGGTGATCATCTCGGCCATCCACGCAGCGCAGGACAGCAGGCCGAGGTTGGCCTTTTCGTCGAGCCAGTAGGGCGTTTCGTTATCGCCGCGCACGGCGTTGTAGCGGTCGATACAGTCAAACCAGCGCTCCAGCACCGGGCGCAGGAATTCGAGCTTCGGATTGCTGATGATCGTGCCTTGCATGGGGCTCACCCTTGTTATTGTGTTGTGAGATTGTGGCTCTTTGATATCACTGCTGGGAGTGTGGCACAAGATTGACGTCAAATTGCTGATCGGCGGCAGTTATTCACTCGCGCGCCCCGTCTTCAATTGACGCTCCCCCCCCAACCCTCTAACCTTCGCGGCTTGTTTCAGGTGCTCTGTGGCTTGGGTCGACAGAGTGAAACAGGGAAGTCGGTGAGTGGTCGCTTCAATCCATGAAGCCCCTGCGATCCCGGCGCTGCCCCCGCAACGGTAAATGAGTGAAAACTGCGTCTTGCGCCACTGTGTCGACTGTCGACATGGGAAGGCACGCAGTCCGGCCAGCGCCGCTCATGAGCCCGGAGACCGGCCTGATCCATCCAAGCGGCATCACGGTGGGCGATGCCAGGCTTCTTGCCATCTATTCTTGTGCCTGCCCGCCGTTATTCCTGCCTCAACGGAGAGCTCCCCCATGACTGATACCCCTGATCGTGACGAACGTCATCTGGCGCGCATGCTGCGCAAAAAAGCCGTGATCGACGAACGTATCGCCAATTCCCCGAACGAATGCGGCCTGTTGCTGGTGCTGACCGGCAACGGCAAGGGCAAGAGCAGCTCGGCGTTCGGCATGCTCGCGCGCGCCATGGGCCACGGCATGCAATGCGGCGTGGTGCAGTTCATCAAGGGACGCAACAGCACGGGCGAAGAACTGTTCTTCCGGCGCTTTCCGGAGCAGGTGCGTTTTCATGTGATGGGCGAGGGCTTTACCTGGGAGACCCAGGACCGCCAACGCGACATCGCTGCCGCTGAAGCCGCCTGGGCCGTGTCGCAGGAACTGCTGCGCGATCCGTCGATCGGCCTGGTGGTGCTGGATGAATTGAACATCGCTCTCAAGCACGGTTACCTCGATCTCGATCAAGTGCTCAGCGATTTGCAGGCGCGCCCGCCCATGCAGCACGTGGTGGTCACCGGTCGCGGCGCCAAGCCGGAGATGATCGAACTGGCTGACACCGTCACCGAGATGGGCATGATCAAGCACGCCTTCCAGGCCGGCATCAAAGCGCAAAAAGGCGTCGAGCTGTGAATCAACCTCGACATTGCCCGGCGGTACTGATTGCCGCGCCGGCCTCCGGTCAGGGCAAGACCACCGTCACCGCCGCGCTCGCCCGTTTGCATCGCAATCAGGGGCGCAAGGTGCGCGTCTTCAAATGCGGCCCGGACTTCCTCGACCCGATGATCCTCGAGCGCGCCAGCGGTGCGCCGGTCTATCAACTGGACATGTGGATGGTCGGCGAGCAGGAAAGTCGTCGTCTGTTGTGGGAGGCAGCGGGCGAAGCCGATCTGATTCTGATCGAAGGCGTGATGGGACTGTTCGACGGTACGCCGTCCAGCGCTGATCTGGCGCGTCATTTCGGTGTGCCGGTACTCGGCGTGATCGACGGCACGGCCATGGCCCAGACGTTTGGCGCATTGGCTTTGGGGCTGGCGCGTTATCAGCCGGACTTGCCGTTTGCTGGTGTGCTGGCCAATCGCGTCGGCACCCTGCGTCATGCGCAATTGCTCGAAGGCAGCCTCACTGAAGGTCTGCGTTGGTACGGCGCATTGTCCCGGGAAACCGGGATCGAATTGCCGAGTCGCCACCTCGGACTGGTGCAGGCCAGCGAGTTGAACGATCTCGATGTGCGTCTGGACGCGGCGGCCGATGCCTTGGCCAGCAGTTGCGAAGTCGCGTTGCCGCCAGCGGTGCAGTTCGCCGCGCCGGATGTGATCGCCGCCGAACCGCTGTTGGCTGGCGTGCGCATTGCCGTGGCCCGTGATGAAGCATTCGCCTTCACTTATGGCGCCAGTCTCGATTTGCTGCGGGCGATGGGTGCCGAGTTGCTGTTTTTCTCGCCGATCCGCGACGGACAATTGCCGGAAGCAGACAGCCTGTATCTGCCGGGTGGTTATCCGGAATTGCACCATGTGGCCCTCTCGCAAAACACCTCCATGCTGAGCGCGATTCGCGCGCACCACGCAGCGGGCAAACCATTGCTGGCCGAGTGTGGCGGCATGCTTTATCTGCTCGATTCGCTGACGGATGTCGAAGGCACTCGTGCAGAGCTGGTGGGTTTGTTGAGCGGTGACGCGGTGATGCAAAAACGCCTCGCCGCGCTGGCCTTGCAAGCGGTTGAACTGCCGGAGGGTTCGCTGCGCGGGCACACCTATCACCACTCGCTGACCACCACCGAACTGACGCCGATTGCCCGAGGCTTGAGCCCTAACGGTGGGCGCGGGGCGGAGGCGGTTTATCGCGAGGGGCGGATGACGGCCTCTTATGTGCACTTTTATTTTCCGTCCAACCCAGCGGCGATTGCTGCGTTGTTTACGCCAGCGATGAGGTCATGACAGACAACGCCTTCTCCGAAGACGACCGCGCAGCCGTCTACCGCGCCATCGCCGAACGCCGCGACATGCGTCACTTCAGCGGCGGCACTGTCGAGCCCGAATTGCTCCGGCGCCTGCTCGAAGCCGCGCACCAGGCGCCGAGTGTCGGCCTGATGCAACCCTGGCGCTTCATTCGCATCAGCGATCGCGGTTTGCGCGGCAAGATCCAGGCGCTGGTGGAAGAAGAGCGCATCCGCACCGCCGAAGCCCTCGGCGAGCGCACCGACGAGTTCATGCAGCTCAAAGTCGAAGGCATCAACGACTGCGCGGAAGTGTTGGTCGCCGCGCTGATGGATGATCGCGAGCGGCATATCTTCGGGCGCCGCACATTGCCGGAAATGGACCTGGCTTCGTTGTCCTGCGCGATCCAGAACCTGTGGCTGGCGTCCCGTGCAGAAGGGCTGGGCATGGGCTGGGTTTCATTGTTCGAACCGCAAGCCCTCGCGGATTTGCTGGGCCTGCCATCCGGCGCCAAACCACTGGCCATTTTGTGCCTGGGGCCGGTCAAGGAATTCTATCCGGCGCCGATGCTGGTGCTCGAAGGCTGGGCGCAGGCGCGCCCTCTGAGCGAATTGTTGTACGAGAATTTTTGGGGAGTGAGTCAATGAGTGTGGCGTTGTTGAGTGTCGCCGCAGTGGCGCTGGATGCGTTGCTGGGTGAACCCAAACGCTGGCATCCGCTGATGGCGTTCGGCCAATTTGCCGAACGCATCGAGCAACGTTTCAACGGCGGTGGTCGTGGCTGGCGCAGTCATGGCGTCACGGCGTGGGTGATCGCGGTGTTGCCGCTGACGTTGCTCGCCACGGCATTTTCCTGGGCACCTTACGTGGGCTGGATCGTCGAGATCCTCGCGCTCTATTGCGCCCTCGGCATGCGCAGCCTCGGTGAACACGTCGAGCCTGTGGCGAAAGCCCTGCGCAGCGGCGATCTTGAAGAAGCACGCAAACGCGTCAGTTATCTGGTCAGCCGCAAAACCAGCGAGCTGGATGAAACCGAAGTCGCCCGTGCCGCCACCGAATCGGTGCTGGAGAACGGTAGCGACGCGGTGTTCGCCGCATTGTTCTGGTTTGCCGTGGCGGGTGCGCCGGGCGTGGTGCTCTACCGTTTGAGCAATACGCTGGATGCGATGTGGGGCTATCGCAACGAACGCTTCGAGCGCTTCGGTTGGGCGGCAGCGAAGATCGACGACGTCCTCAATTACATTCCTGCGCGACTGGTGGCATTGACCTACGCGTTGCTGGGCAAAACCCGACTGGCCATGAAATGCTGGCGCACCCAGGGACCGACCTGGGACAGTCCGAATGCCGGTCCGGTGATGGCGGCGGGCGCCGGTGCGTTGGGTGTCGAATTGGGCGGACCGGCGATTTATCACGGTGAACTGCATCAACGTCCGCAACTGGGCGAAGGCGTGCCGGCGGATGCCGACGCCATTGACCGTGGCTGGCAATTGGTCCAGCGCGGGGTATGGTTATGGCTGCTGATTCTGTGCGTGGGAGCTGAATTTTATGCTTGAACACGGTGGACGGTTGCGCAAGGCGGCGCTCGAATACGGCATCGAGGAAGCCGATTGGCTTGACCTGTCCAGCGGCCTCGCGCCCTGGCCGTTTCCGGTTCCGGATATCCCGCTGCGGGCTTGGGCGCGGCTGCCGGAAACCGATGATGGCCTGGAGCAGGCCGCCTGTGATTACTACGGCACCTTGCAGGCATTGCCGGTGGCCGGTTCGCAGATGGCCATCCAGTTGCTGCCGCGTTTGCGTCGTGTCGGCAAAGTCGGCGTGCTGTCGCCGTGTTACGCCGAGCATGCCGAAGCCTGGCGCCGCAATGGCTACATCGTGCGTGAAGTGCTGGAGCAGGAGGTCGATTTCTTCGTCGACAGCCTCGACGTGCTGGTCGTGGTCAATCCGAACAATCCCACGGGCCTGAGCCTGACTCCCACCCGATTGCTGGACTGGCATGCGCGACTGGCGCAGCGCGGTGGCTGGCTGGTGGTGGACGAGGCGTTCATGGACAACACGCCGCACTTGAGTGTGGCGCCGTTTGCCCATCAGGTTGGTTTGATCGTGCTGCGTTCGTTCGGCAAGTTTTTCGGTCTGGCCGGTGTGCGTTTGGGATTCGTACTGGCCGAGCGCAAGCTGCTCAAGTTGCTCGCCGAACAGGTGGGGCCGTGGGCGGTCAGCGGGCCGACCCGTGAGTTGGGGCAGGCGTGCCTGCGCGATACCGAAGCGCATAGGCGGCAACGGGTTCGCGCCGACGAAGCCAGCGAGCGCCTCGGGTCATTGCTGGCGCAACACGGTTTCCAGCCACAGGGCGGCTGTGCCCTGTTCCAGTGGCTGATCACCGAGCGCGCCGAAGAATTGCATGAGTTCATGGCTCGGCGCGGCATTCTGCTGCGCTTGTTCGCGCACAACAGTAGCCTGCGTTTTGGCTTGCCGGGCGAGGAAGCGGATTGGACGCGTCTCGCCGCAGCTTTCGAAGCCTTTGCCAAGGACAGCCAATGACCACGTTGATGGTGCAAGGCACCACGTCCGATGCCGGTAAAAGCACACTGGTCACTGCACTGTGCCGCTGGGTCACGCGTCAGGGCGTGAGCGTGGTGCCGTTCAAACCGCAGAACATGGCGCTCAACAGCGCGGTGACCGCCGACGGTGGCGAGATCGGTCGCGCGCAAGCGGTGCAGGCCCAGGCGGCGTATCTCGAACCGCACACCGACATGAACCCGGTGCTGCTCAAACCCAACAGTGACACCGGCGCTCAAGTGATCATCCACGGTCGTGCGGTCACGACGATGAACGCCGTCGCTTATCACGACTACAAAGCCATCGCCATGCAAGCGGTGCTGGCCTCCCACGAGCGCTTGAGTTCGGCGTATCCGGTGGTGATGGTCGAAGGCGCGGGCTCGCCGGCCGAGATCAATCTGCGTGCCGGCGACATCGCCAACATGGGTTTCGCCGAAGCGGTGGATTGCCCGGTGGTGCTGATCGCCGATATCAACCGCGGCGGGGTTTTCGCGCATCTGGTGGGCACGCTGGAGCTGCTGTCGCCGAGCGAGCAGGCGCGGGTCAAAGGCTTCATCATCAATCGTTTTCGTGGCGACATCGCGTTGCTGCAACCTGGTCTCGACTGGCTTGAAGAGCGCACCGGCAAACCGGTGATCGGTGTGCTGCCTTACGTGATGGACCTGCATCTGGAGGCCGAGGACGGCATCGATCAGCGCCAGACCGACAAGGCCGAGCAGGTCCTGAAAGTCGTGGTGCCGGTGCTGCCGCGCATCAGCAACCACACCGATTTCGACCCGCTGCGCCTGCACCCACAGGTGGACCTGCAATTCATCGGCCCCGGCCAGGCGATTCCAGCGGCCGACCTGATCATTCTCCCCGGCTCGAAAAGCGTGCGCAGCGACCTCGCGTATCTGCGCACCAATGGCTGGGAAACGGCGATTTCCCGGCATTTGCGCTACGGCGGAAAAGTCTTGGGCATTTGTGGCGGCCTGCAGATGCTCGGCGAGCAAGTCCACGATCCGTTGGGTCTTGAAGGCGCGCCGGGTTCCAGTTCGGGGCTTGGATTGCTGGCGTTTCAAACGCAGCTCGAACAGGACAAGCAACTGCGCAATGTGCGCGGGCGTCTGGCGCTGGATGATGCCGAAGTCAGCGGCTATGAAATCCATGCCGGCGTAACCACCGGCCCGGCGCTGGAGCATGCTGCCGTGCAACTGGATGACGGTCGTTGCGATGGCGCGCAGAGCCTCGACGGGCAGATTTTCGGCACCTACCTGCATGGCTTGTTTGAGTCTCCGGCGGCGTGCAGTGCGCTGTTGCGTTGGGCCGGTTTGCAGGCGGTGCAGGATGTGGATTACCACGGGTTGCGCGAGCGCGATATCGAACGGCTGGCCGATCTGGTGGAGAAGCATCTGGATACCGGGCTGTTGCGGGATCTCTGTGGGATTTGAGCCGGTTTAGAGACCGCTATCGCGAGCAGGCCGGCCGCCTCACCAAAGATTTTAAGGAATAAACCATGCTGCAATTGATCCTCGGCGGCGCCCGCTCCGGCAAAAGTCGCCTGGCCGAAAAACTGGCGACTGACAGTCTGCTGTCCGTGACCTACATCGCCACCAGCCAGCCGCTGGACGGCGAAATGAACGAGCGGGTCGCCCATCACCGCGCCCGTCGTCCGGCCGAATGGGCGCTGATCGAAGAGCCGCTCGAACTTGCTCGCGTCCTGCGTGAAAACGCCCGCGCCGATCATTGCCTGTTGGTCGATTGCCTGACGCTGTGGCTGACCAATCTGCTGATGCTCGACGATGCCGATCGTCTGAGCGCCGAGCGCGATGCCTTGCTGGAGTGCCTGGCGTTGCTGCCGGGTGAAATTATTTTTGTCAGCAACGAGACCGGTATGGGTGTCGTGCCGCTGGGCGAATTGACTCGCCGTTATGTCGATGAAGCCGGTTGGCTGCATCAAGCTCTGGCCGAGCGCTGTCAGCGAGTCGTCCTGACCGTCGCCGGCCTGCCCCTGACTCTGAAAGGAACTGCGTTATGACTCAATCCTGGTGGCTTAACCCGTGCCGACCGATCAATGCCCAGGCCGTCGAGCAGGCGCAGGCGCGGCAACAGCAGTTGACCAAACCGGCCGGGTCGCTCGGTCAACTTGAATCGGTAGCGGTGCAACTGGCCGGGTTGCAAGGGCAAGTCAAGCCAGGCCTGGAACAGCTGTGGATCGCGATTTTTGCCGGTGACCATGGTGTGGTCGCCGAAGGGGTTTCGGCATTTCCTCAGGAAGTCACCGGGCAGATGCTGCATAACTTCGTCAGCGGCGGTGCGGCGATCAGCGTATTGGCGCGGCAATTGGGGGCGTCCCTCGAAGTGGTCGACCTCGGCACGATCACGCCGTCGTTGGATTTGCCGGGGGTGCGTCACTTGAACGTTGGTCCGGGCACGGCGAATTTTGTGCAAGGCCCGGCGATGACTGTGGCTCAAGGTGAACACGCGTTGCAGGCCGGTCGCGACAGCGTGCTGCGGGCGAAAGCGGCCGGTGCGCAGCTGTTCATCGGTGGTGAGATGGGTATCGGCAACACCACGGCAGCCAGTGCGTTGGCCTGTGCGTTGCTCGATTGCCCGGTGGCACACCTGACCGGGCCCGGCACTGGGTTGAATGCGGCGGGTGTCAGCCACAAGGCCGAGGTGATCGAGCGAGCATTGGCCTTGCACGGCGCTCAGCGTGGTGATGCGCTGCAAACATTGTTCAATCTTGGCGGTTTCGAAATTGCAGCGTTGGTCGGCGCGTATCTGGCCTGCGCCCAGGAAGGCATCGCGGTGCTGGTGGACGGTTTCATTTGCAGCGTCGCGGCGTTGGTCGCGGTGCGCCTCAACCCTGATTCCCGGGAATGGCTGTTGTTCGGTCATCGCGGCGCAGAGCCGGGGCATCGACATGTCCTGGAAACCCTCAATGCGCAGCCGCTGCTCGACCTCGGTTTACGTCTGGGCGAGGGCAGCGGTGCGGCATTGGCGGTGCCGTTGCTGCGTCTGGCCTGTGATCTGCACGGGCAGATGGCGACCTTCGCTGAAGCGGCGGTCGCGGATCGTCCGGCATGACCTTGCGCCTGGACCTGCTGCGCCATGGTGAAACCGAACTCGGCGGCGGCTTGCGCGGCAGTCTTGATGATGCGCTGACCGGCAAGGGCTGGCAGCAGATGAGTGAGGCGGTGATGGCGCAGGGGCCCTGGGATCGCTTGGTCAGTTCGCCGTTGCAGCGATGTGCGCGGTTCGCCGAGGAACTCGGTGCCCGGTTGAGTGTGCCGGTGCAATTGGATAAAGACCTGCAAGAGCTTCACTTCGGAGCCTGGGAAGGGCAGAGCGCTGCCGAATTGATGAAAACCGACGCACAAGGCTTGGGCCTGTTCTGGGCTGATCCTTATTCATTTACGCCGCCTGAAGGTGAGCCGGTGACGGACTTTTCGCTGCGGGTGTTATCGGCCGTGGCACGCTTGCAGTCGGCGTACGCCGGCGAACGCGTGTTGCTGATCAGCCATGGCGGTGTCATGCGCTTGTTGCTGGCCCAGGCGCGAGGCTTGCCCCGTGAGCAGTTGCTCAACGTCGAAGTCGGTCATGGTGCGCTGTTCTCGCTGGCGGTCGAGTCCGATGGTTCGTTAAGGGAAGTGCGCTGATCATGCTGCCGTTCTGGATCGCCCTGCAATTTCTGAGCAGCCTGCCGATTCGTCTGCCGGGCATGCCTGCGCCGCAGGAGCTGGGGCGGTCGTTGCTGTTTTATCCGCTGGTGGGATTGTTGTTCGGCGGGATTTTGTGGGCGTCGAACTGGCTGTTGTCGGGCACACCGCTGTTGCTGCATGCCGCATTGTTGCTGACGGTTTGGGTGTTGCTCAGTGGCGCGCTGCATCTGGACGGACTGGCTGACAGCGCCGATGCCTGGCTCGGCGGTTTTGGTGATCGCGAGCGTACGCTGACGATCATGAAAGATCCGCGCAGTGGCCCGATCGCGGTGGTCACGCTGGCGGTGGTGTTGTTGCTGAAGTTTTCCGCCCTGGTTGCGCTGATTGAGCAGCAGCATGCGCTGGTCCTGATCATCGTGCCCTTGATCGGCCGCAGCGCGTTGCTGGGGTTGTTCCTGACCACGCCGTATGTGCGTGCCGGTGGCTTGGGGCAGGCGTTGGCTGATCATCTTCCACGTTCGGCGGGCAAGCAGGTGCTGGCGATCAGTGCCTTGGTTTGTGTGTTGATCGCAGGTGTCAGCGGTGTTCTGGCACTGGTGCTGGCGGCGGGAGTGTTTGTCTGGCTACGGCAGGTGATGCTGCGACGCCTGGGCGGAACAACGGGCGACACCGCCGGTGCATTGCTGGAATTGCTGGAAGTTGCGGTGCTGGTGGGCTTGGCGATTTTCTGAACTTCCCACATCATGTAACTTGATTTAACACAACCGCGGGTATATACACGCACCATGCTCGACTCCCAATGTTTATGTATCAACCTGCGTCGCGCCGCCCGTGGCGTCAGCAGGCACTACGACGGCGCTCTCGATGGCTTTGGGATCAACGTTGCGCAGTATTCTTTGCTGTGCAATCTGCAGCGTCTGGATCAGCCGAGCATTTCCACGCTGGCCGAGGCCATGGGCCTGGATCGCAGCACCCTCGGGCGCAACCTGCGGGTATTGGAAGGTGAAGGGCTGGTGACGCTGGTCGAGGGCGAGGACATGCGCAATCGCATCGTGAAGCTGACCGACGCCGGCGCTGAGCGGTTGAAGGCCGCCTTGCCGGCCTGGGAGGCGGCGCAACAGCGTTTGATCGATCGCCTGGGCGCCGAAAAGCGCGAAACATTATTGAAGTTGCTGGACGAACTGGCTTAATGCCGGTTTGTTCGATCTTAAGCGGGTATATACCCGCGCCCGGAGAACAAGAATGACATCGATGTGGCGTACGTGCGGTTGGGTTTTGTTGGGGAGTGCGCTGATTCTTGCGTTGTCTCTGGGCGTTCGCCACGGCTTCGGGCTGTTTCTGGCGCCGATGAGTGCCGAATTCGGCTGGGGGCGTGAGGTGTTCGCGTTCGCCATCGCCTTGCAAAACTTGATCTGGGGCCTGGCCCAGCCATTTACCGGCGCGTTGGCCGACCGCTTCGGCGCGGCGAAAGTGGTGCTTATCGGTGGCGTCCTGTACGCCCTGGGCCTGGTGTTCATGGGCCTGTCCGATTCGGCGGTGACCTTGTCCTTGAGCGCCGGTCTGTTGATCGGTATCGGCCTGTCCGGCACTTCATTCTCGGTGATCCTCGGCGTGGTTGGCCGAGCTGTCCCACCGGAGAAACGCAGCATGGGTATGGGCATTGCCAGCGCCGCCGGTTCGTTCGGCCAGTTTGCCATGTTGCCCGGCACGCTGGGGTTGATCGGCTGGCTCGGCTGGTCTGCGGCACTGCTTGTGTTAGGGCTGTTGGTGGCGCTGATCGTGCCGTTGGTGAGCATGCTCAAGGACAAACCGTTGCCGGTGCTCGGCCATGAGCAAACCCTTTCCGAAGCACTGCGCGAAGCCTGCTCACACTCGGGATTCTGGCTATTGGCGTTCGGTTTTTTTGTCTGCGGTTTCCAGGTGGTGTTCATCGGCGTGCACTTGCCAGCGTACCTGGTGGATCAACATCTTCCGGCGACGGTTGGCACGACGGTGCTGGCGTTGATCGGGTTGTTCAACATCTTCGGCACCTACACCGCTGGCTGGCTGGGCGGGCGCATGTCCAAGCCGCGGTTGCTGACCGGTTTGTATCTGCTGCGGGCGGTGGTGATCGGGCTGTTCCTGTGGGCGCCGGTGACGACAACCACCGCGTATCTATTCGGCATGGCCATGGGTTTCCTGTGGTTGTCGACGGTGCCTTTGACCAACGGCACGGTGGCGACCTTGTTCGGCGTGCGAAATCTGTCCATGCTCGGTGGGATCGTGTTTCTGTTTCACCAGCTCGGTTCGTTCCTGGGTGGCTGGTTGGGCGGGGTGGTGTATGACCGGACCGGGAGCTATGACTTGATCTGGCAGGTAGCGATTCTCTTGAGCCTGCTGGCCGCTGCGCTGAACTGGCCGGTGCGGGAACGGCCGGTGGCGCGTCTGCAAAGCCAAGCGAGTGCGATATGAACAGTCTCTGGCCGCGTATCACTGTTCTTGCCGCTTGTGCCTTGCTGTTGGCCCTCGCGTGGTGGGGCTGGCATCAGGGCGGGCTGGCCTTGATGCAGTTGGGCATGGGGGCCTGCTAAAGTAACTTCCAATCCTGACGATTCCTCACAAGGAAGCACCGATATGTTGATGCGCTGGTTAGCAGTTTCCGCGTTACTGGTGGCGTTTACCGGATTGGCTCAAGCAACAGAGTGCCCGGCGCTGCTGCAAGGCTCCTTGCCCAAGTTGCGCGCCAATGAATCCATCGATTTGTGCAAGCGCTTTGCCGGCAAGCCGTTGGTGGTGGTCAATACCGCCAGCTTCTGTGGCTTTGCCCCGCAGTTCAAAAGCCTCGAAGCGTTGAATCAGCGTTACAAGGCGCAGGGGCTGGAGGTGATTGGCGTGCCGTCCAATGACTTCAAGCAGGAGTCCAAGGACGGTGCCGAGACTGCCAAGGTTTGCTACGTGAACTATGGCGTGACGTTCACCATGACCGAACCGCAGAAAGTCCGCGGTGACGATGCGACGAATCTGTTCAAGGTGCTCGCTAAACAGTCCAAAAATGCGCCGAAGTGGAATTTCTACAAGTACGTGGTTGACCGTCAGGGCAAGGTAGTTGCCAGCTTTTCCAGCCTGACCAAGCCTGATGATCCTGACTTCATCGCAGCGGTGGAAAAGGCCCTGGCTTCACCGCCCCTGGCCTCCGCACCCTGATCGACACCCACTAAAAAGCCCCGCCTCTGTAGCAGAGTGCGGGGCTTTTTTGATTCAGGTAGCGAGTGGTTCAAGCTCGCCGGGAATCATCAGAAACGGTAAGTCGCACCGACACCGAAACCGTTTGCACTGTTTTCGTACTTGGCGTTGTAGGACTGACCCAAAGCGTTAGAGCGGTTGACAGTGACATCTTCTTCCTTGAGGTAGGAGTAAGCCACATCAATGGTCCAGTCTTCGGTTGGGCTGAAGCCCGCACCGACGCTGAAGATCGTCCGGTCGCCAGTAGGAATGCGTGGCGAACGATCAGTGTTGTTGGTGGGCGACTGGTCAAAAGTGAGACCGGTACGCAGAACCCATTGCTTGTTCAACTGGTAGGAAGTACCCACGGCGTAGGCCCAGGTGTCATGCCAGTCCTGGTCTTCCTTGATGGTACCAACGATTTGTGGGGCGAGTGCACCACCGCTGGATGCGGTTACGCCTTCGTTGTTGACCGTGATGTCTTTCAGGCGGCTCCAGCGAGTCCAGGTGGCACCGGCATAGAGCTTCCAGGCCTCATTGATATCTTGAGTCACGGAAAGGTCCCAGGACTCAGGTGTATCAATCTTCAGCGAGGCATCGTAACGGGCTGTTCTGAGTGCCTGAGGTGGCACGCCAGCGCCGGCAGTCACTTCGGTGTGGCCGTCGAGCTCGTACTTCACTTTCGAGTGATAAGTCAGGCCCAGGCGAGTGGTGTCGGTGGCTTGCACCAGGATACCGGCGTTAAAACCCCAGGCCGTATCATCGCCCTTGATCTGTACATTGTTGTCGCCAGTCCCGCGGATAGGGAGAGCAATGTCCGATTCCAGGGTGCCGGAAATCCGGTTGATGGTAGGGCCAAAACCAATCGAGACTTTATCGTTGAACGCGTAGCTGACGGTGGGCTGAAAAGTGATGACTTTGACTTCACTCTTGCTGCCGAATGCGCGGCCCTGAAAGCCGTTTTCGTAGTCGGTAACCAGTCCGAACGGAGCGTAGACACCAAAGCCGACAGCCCACTCATCGTTGAGTTTATTGGTATAGAAACCCATGGGTACTGCAGTGAACGGAACCATATCGCCTTTGTTGGTTCCGCTTGAACGGCCGCTGGTATCGCTGATATCGGTCGAGGCGTCGATCGCTGCAATACCGCCAGTGATTTGCTGACCATTGAGGCGGGCCATGCCGGCAGGGTTACCAAAAACTGTACTTGCATCGTCGGCAGATGAAGATCGCCCGGCAAAACCTGTCCCCATCGCGCTGATGCTTTGTTCGTTCAGGGCAAAGCCACTTGCGAAGATCTGGGTGGATGCCATGGCAACGGCGAGGCTAATGGTGGTTTTGAGCATTACTTTTTTCATTATTAGAACTCCTGGTGATCACCGGGGCGAAAATTACCAACATTTTCGTCCCGGCGCCATAGGCTGTATCGCTTGATTTAGAGCGGTTTTGTAGGACAATCCAACCAGATTCGCGGCATGTTGCGCGATCATTGGATCCAGATGAGATCAGCAGGCAACCTGATTCAGCGATGAAACACAGGTTTGCCAAGCGAAGGTGAAGTCTCTCAGGCGTCCTTGGGGCTGGAAGGTCTGGCGCCAGATTCGGGCCATGCCCAGCAGGTCGTCTGCTTCGGGGAGCGGGGTGTTTTGTTCTTCGACCAGCAACCAGGCGATGGCTGTGGCGTAACGCAGGTTAACGGTCAATTCCAGGTGTGGGCCACTGAGAAAAGCATGCTGGCTGGCGAGGCCGCGAACCAGGCTGGCGCGCTCGGGGTCGAGTGCCAGGTAATGGTCCCAAAGCGCTTGGTGGCGGGGTTCGGCGATCCGGTACAGGCCGTGTCCACGGCGGTCATGCAGGGCGGAACCAAGGGCTGACTGACTGGCGGCGATGCCCAGCAGCAGGGATTCGGCAGTTGCGCTATGGCGTCCCAGGTAGATCAGCGTCGGACGGATCACATAACGGCACAGTTCGCTGGCAGCGATACCCATAAAACCCTCGAAACCATCAAATTGGGGCGATGCCTGATGGGCTTTGGCAGCGGTGAATCGACTCAGGCTCGCCGGAAGCGGTTCACGCCGCTTGAGTTGAAGTGTAGTGTCATATTCGCTACGTAAAGGCCTGTTTTTAAAATATTTCCGGCTTCCAGTTATAACCGTTATATCGGTTGGTGCTTAGGCGCTGCGCCGTCAATGTGAAATGTCGGGCAACAAAAAGCCCCGCTTTTTGAGCGGGGCTTTTGGTGTTTCAGCCTTGCTGGCGTCTCAGGCAACCAGTGCCTGACGAGTACGTTCGATCACAGCCTGCAACGGTTCTGCGCTGGAGTATTGATCGGGGTACAGGCGTTCGCTGTGACGGGCGATGCCGTGTTCGTTGACCAGGGTGAAGCTGAAGCAGCCTTTTCGAGCGGCCATGATCAGGCAGTTCATGGGTGCAAAAGCGTTGGTTAGGGTGCGGATGGCATCCTGTGCATGGATTTGAGTAGTCATTAATGGTGTTCCTGCAAGCGACACGGATAAGAACCGTGCAAAATTAAAACGTTCCAGTAACGACGACCACCATTGGTCGAACGAAGAACCCGACTGGAACAAAGCAGCCAGTTTGAAGCGCTATGATTTTTGCGCGCTTGGGCCGGCAGGTAGGTACTTAGGAGGGCAGGCAACACATCGAGGGCAAAGGTTCTGGGCCCGGGGTGAAGATCCTGATCAATTTGCAGGTTGGTTCGGTCAGAGTAAGTGAGCCTGGCAACACCCTTCGCTTTCGATTCAAAGGCTGTGTTGGCGCAAGATTTACCTGGAAACCATCGAGGTGGTCGATCCCGCTTGTTCGGTGGAAGGCTTCCTGTTGGAAGACTGACCGGGGGGATTTGTTCGACCAGAATTGACTTTCAGCTTGGTACTAACGCCGCGGATACTAACGGATTGAACTGATGAAGGGAAGTGTGTTAGCAAAAAAGATTGGGGGACTCAAGGTTTTAGTGCCTGCGAAACGTCTTTCACCGAAGATCGTGAACCCCGTCAATGCCCTGAGACAGTCAGAATCCGACCGATGGTCATCACCACTCAGCGGGTAGTAAGCAGCCTGAATCACGGGTTTGCCAAGGTTTATCCCCAGGCAAAGAGATAAAGTGTGCCGAAAAGGCGCTTCGATATAACCGCTGCGAAGGTACTTGTGCACACTAGTTGCGCAGTCTGTCACACCGCTGTCATCTAGCGTTCAAGCGTAGTGGGTGCCTGTAACCAAAATTTAAGTCAATGAAAAACATCGCTTTTTTTAACTGGTGAAAAAATCGTCAGTTTGACTGCAGGCCCCATTCCACAGGGCTTTGCGCGACTTCAGGGGCGGTTGTCCACTGAGTTATCCACAGCTTCTGTGGATTGTCCCGAGCGCTTGCTCTAGCACGGGCGTGCCGGGATTTTTTCGGCTTTACCTGTAAGAAAAAAAGAGTAGAGTGGCGCGCCTTCCGATCTGCCCACAGTGCTTTATGAAGTTTCGTACACCTTCCGATTCCTCTTCCTCCAACACCTCCACAGTTGCCCCACCCAAGCGCTTTTCAATGCGGGTGGCCGAGTGGTTGCTGGACAGTCCACGCCTGGGTGAAAACCCTAACGTCAAACACATCGCCGGACGATTGCTCAAGCAACCGGCCCGTGAAGGGATCGTGGCGGCACAAAGTCGTCTTGGCCAGTTGATGTGCCGCGAATGCGGGAATGCCCGCGATCGCCGGATTGGCCAAGACCTTTTGCGTCAGGCCGCACGGGCAGGGGATCTGCGTGCGCAACAGGAACTGGGTCTGATCGAAGACTGAGCTGTCCAAGACCTGACGCCTTGGTTAACCTTCAAGCTTTATTTCATTGGCAGGAATGGCTATGGCTATGGACTTGACCAGCGCGTTGCTCGGTCTGGCGGGCGCTGCTCTGCCGTTACTGGTATTGGCCTGGCAGCTCCAGCGCCGGGCGAGCACCGTACAGGCCGAGGCGGCGCTGCTGGAAGAGCGCCTCGCTACGGCGCAACTGGCACAGGATGGCTTGAACGCGCAACTTGAAGCCAGTCGCGATGAGATTGCTGACCTGGGGCAGGCCAATGCCGCCAAGCAGGCGGACCTCGCCGCCGTGCGCCGTGAAGTCGAGCTGCTGCAAATCGAACGTGACGATGCCCGCGACGCCGCTCACGCCTGGAATATCGAACGTGCCGGCAAAGAAGCGGAATTGCGCCGCCTGGACGCGCAGGCCGCTTCGCTCAACGCCGAGCTGCGTGAGCAGCAGGAAAGCCATCAGCAGCGCCTCAACGACTTGCAGGGCTCGCGAGACGAGTTGCGTGCGCAGTTTGCCGAGTTGGCGGGGAAAATCTTCGATGAGCGCGAGCAACGTTTCGCCGAAACCAGTCAGCAGCGCCTGGGGCAGTTGCTCGATCCGCTGAAGGAACGCATCCAGTCTTTTGAAAAACGCGTCGAGGAAAGTTATCAGGCGGAAGCGCGGGAACGTTTCTCGCTGGCCAAAGAGCTTGAGCGCTTGCAACAGCTCAATCTGCGCCTGAGCGACGAAGCCACCAACCTGACCCGTGCCTTGAAGGGGCAGAAAACCCAGGGCAACTGGGGCGAACTGATTCTGGAGCGGGTGCTTGAACACGCCGGTCTGGAGAAGGGCCGCGAGTACCAGACCCAAGTCAATCTCAAAGGCCCGGACGGCGAGCGGTTCCAGCCGGACGTGATCATCTATCTGCCGGGCGACAAGCAAGTGGTGGTCGACTCCAAGGTCAGCCTCACGGCCTATCAGCAATACGTGGCGGCCGAGGACGAAGGCATCGGCCAGATCGCCATCAAGCAACACGTGCTGTCCCTGCGCAATCACGTCAAAGGCTTGGCCGGCAAGGATTACAAGCGACTCGACGGCTTGCACAGTCTCGATTTCGTTCTGTTGTTCGTGCCCATCGAAGCGGCGTTTTCCGCTGCGTTGCAGGCCGAGCCGACGCTGTTCCAGGAGGCGTTCGACCGCAACATCGTGATCGTCAGCCCGACCACTCTGCTGGCGACCCTGCGTGTGATCGACAGCCTGTGGAAGCAGGAGCGGCAAAGCCAGAATGCCCGGGAAATCGCTGAACGCGCCGGGTGGCTGTACGACAAGTTCGTGTTGTTCATCCAGGATCTGGACGAGGTCGGCAATCGCTTGCAGCAACTGGACAAAGCCTACAGCTCGGCGCGCAACAAACTGACAGAGGGCCGCGGCAATCTGGTCAGCCGCAGCGAACAGCTCAAGTTGCTGGGCGCACGGGCGAGCAAAAGCCTGCCGACGGATTTGCTGGAGCGGGCGATGACTGATGTCGATGGGTTGGTCGAGTTGCCGGAATAAAGATCAAAAGATCGCAGTCTTCTCAAAGAGTACGCTACAACGGCAAATGTCGACTCAACAGCGCCCGTAACGCCGCCGGTTTCACCGGTTTGGCCAGGTAATCCAGCCCCGCCGCATGCACCTGGGCCATCGTTTCGGGCCGCCCATCGGCGCTGATCACCACGCCCGGCACCGGTTCACCCAGTCGGGTGCGCAACCAGGCCATCAGCTCGGTTCCGGTTTCGCCGTCGTCCAGATGGAAATCCACCAAGGCCAATTGCGGACGCACGCCGTCACTGAGCAGCGCCATGCATTCTTCGCGATTGCGCGCGGTCCAGACCTGACAACCCCAGCGGGTCAACAAGCTGTTCATGCCGATCAGGATGCTGTCTTCATTGTCGATGCACAGCACCTGCGCGCCGTTGAGCAATTTGCCATTGAGTTCGGCCGCCTTGGTTGGCAACGCGGTTTGCGCCCGAGCCAGCGGAACCCTGACGCTGAACACGCTGCCGCGTCCCGGCCAGGAACGTACGAGCAAAGTGTGCCCCAGCACTCGGCACAGCCCATCGGCAATCGCCAGGCCCAATCCCAGGCCTTTTTCGGCGCGGGTCTGATGGCTGTCGAGGCGTTTGAACTCTTCGAAAATCACCTGCTGCTTGTCTTCAGGAATACCCGGCCCGCGGTCCCAGACTTCCAGGCACAACTCGCCCTTGCGCCGGCGAACCCCGAGCAGCACCGGGCCTTTGGCGTAGCGGAAGGCGTTGGTGAGGAAGTTTTGCAGGATCCGGCGCAACAGTTTGATGTCGCTGTCGATGCGCAGGGTGCTGCTTCTGACGCGGAACTCCAGCCCCTGATCCCGCGCCAGCGCCTTGAATTCGGCACCGAGTGGGGCGAACAACTCGTTGAGCGCGAATGGCTTGGGGTCGGGGTTGATCTTGCCGTTTTCCAGGCGGGAAATGTCTAGCAAATCGCTGATCAGGTCTTCGGCCGAACGCAGTGAGCTGTCCAGGTGGTGGATCAGTTTTTGCGCCTCGCCGGACAAGCCGTCGTCCTGGTGGGTGAGGGCGGCGGAAAACAGGCGTGCGGCGTTCAACGGTTGCATCAAGTCATGGCTGACGGCCGCCAGGAACCGGGTTTTCGACTGGTTTGCCGCTTCGGCGGTGCCCTTGGCTTCGGTCAGGGCCACATTGAGCTGCGACAGTTCGTGGGTGCGTTCGGCCACCCGTTGTTCCAGGCCCTCGTTGGCTTCGGTCAGCGCCTGTTCGGCTTCGCGGAACGGGGTGATGTCGGTGAAGCTCATGACGAAGCCGCCGCCGGGCATCGGGTTGCCGATCAGCTCGATCACCCGGCCGTTGGGGAATAAGCGCTCGGACGTGTGCGCCCGGCCCTGGCGCATCCAGTGCAGGCGCCGGGCGACATGCACTTCGGCTTCGCCGGGGCCGCACAGCCCACGCTCGGCATTGTGGCGAATGATGTCGGCAATCGGCCGGCCAACGCTGATCAAGCCATCCGGGTAGTTGAACAGCTCCAGATAGCGACGGTTCCAGGCCACCAGTTTCAGCGATTGGTCGACCACGCTGATGCCCTGGCTGATGTTCTCGATGGCCCCTTGCAGCAGCGCGCGGTTGAATTGCAGGACTTCCGAGGCTTCGTCGGCAATGCGCACCACGTCCTCAAGTTGCATCTCCCGGCCTTCGATGGCGGCTTTAACCACGGCGCGGGTCGACGAGGCCCCCAGCACACCGGCCAGCAAGCGTTCGGTGTGGGCGATCCATTCACCGTCGGCGTTCTGGCTCGGGTTAAAGCCTTTACCCTGGCGGTAGGCAAAGCGAATGAAACTCTGGCGGGCGCGCTCCTCGCCGACGAAGCGCGCCGCGAGTTGCAGCAGATCGTCGATTTGTACCGCGAGCATCGAGCGTGCGCTGGGCCGGGCACTGATTTCCTGGCCGATGAAACGACCGGCCTGCCAGTGTTCCGAGACCCGTGTGCGCGACAGCACCGAGACCCAGGCGAACAGCGTGAAGTTGCCGGCCAGGGACAGGACCACGCCTTGGGTCAGCGGGGTGATCGGCAGGTTCAGCGGGTTGCTGTGCAGCCAGGCCAGGCCCGGAAAACTGTTCAAGGACATGCCGAGGCTATGCGCGGCGATCGGCAGGATCAGCGTGTAGAACCACAGGAACGTCCCGGCGGCGAGGCCGGCAAAGACGCCGCGACGGTTGGCCTGTTTCCAGTACAGCGCGCCGAGCATGGCCGGCGCCAGTTGTGTCACGGCGGCGAAGGCGATCTGGCCGATGGTTGCAAGGCTGGCGGTCGAGCCCAGTAGTCGATATGCGACGTAGGCCAGAAGCAGAATGGCCACGATACTCACGCGGCGCACCGAGAGCATCCACTGGCGGAACACTTCGAATGGGCGCTCGGCATTGTTGCGGCGCAGCAGCCACGGCAACAGCATGTCGTTGGAGACCATGGTCGATAGCGCCACGCTGGCCACGATCACCATGCCGGTGGCCGCCGACGCCCCGCCGATAAAGGCCAGCAACGCCAGCGCCGGGTGGGCCTGGGCCAGTGGCAGGCTGATGACGAAGGAGTCCGGCAGCACAGAGCTTGGCAACAGCATCTGGCCCGCCAGCGCGATCGGTACGACGAACAACGCCGCCAAAGCGAGGTAGGCCGGGAACACCCATTTGGCCAGACGCAGATCCTGCGGGTCGATGTTCTCGACAACGGTCACGTGGAACTGTCGCGGCAGGCAGATGATCGCCATCATCGCTACACCGGTCTGCACCACCATCGACGGCCAGTTGATGGTTTCTTTCCAGTATTCCTCGAGGCGCGGGGCGAGCATGGCTTGATTGAACAAATCATCGAAACCGTCATACAGCCCGAAGGTCACGAACGCGCCGACTGCCAGGAACGCGAACAGCTTCACCAGCGATTCGAACGCAATCGCCAGCACCATGCCGCGGTGGTGCTCCGTGGCGTCGAGGTTGCGCGTACCGAAGACGATGGTGAACAGCGCCAGCACCAGTGACACGATCAATGCCGTGTCTTGCGCGCGAACCCCCATGGCGTCGGCGCCGGCGCCGATCAGCAGGTTCACGCCAAGCACAATACCCTTCAGTTGCAGGGCAATGTAGGGGAGCACGCCGACCAGGCAGATCAACGCCACCACCACCGCCAGTGACTGGGATTTGCCATAGCGCGCGGCGATGAAGTCGGCGATGGAAGTGATGTTCTCCTGCTTGCTGATCATCACCATTTTTTGCAGAACCCACGGCGCACCGATCAGCAGCAGGATCGGCCCGAGGTAGATCGGCAGGAATGACCACAGTTGTTCGGCCGCCTGACCCACCGCACCGAAGAATGTCCAACTGGTGCAGTACACCGCCAGCGACAGGCTATACACCCAGGCGCGCACCCGCGGCGGCAATGGCGCGCTGCGACGGTCACCATAAAAAGCGATGGCGAACATGATGGCCATATAGGCCAGGGCGACGGCGGCAATCAGCCCGCTGGATAGCGACATGGGAACTCCAGGCAACCAAAGACACCCGGGCCTCCCGCCCGGACAGACAGTCTCGCACGACCGCCCCGGTTAGTCAGTGTCGACCAAGGTCGTGGCGCGGCGGGGTGTCGCAGGCCTTCGTGTATCGCCATCCGACGGCCGTTACAGTTTGAGTTGCCCGATCGCCTTGCTCAATTCTGCGGCCAATGCCGCCAGTTCATTACTGGTGGTCGCCGAACGGACTGTCTGCTGCACCGTGTTCTCGGTGACGTCGCGGATGCTCACCACTGCGCGGTTCATCTCTTCCGCGACCTGGCTTTGTTGCTCGGCCGCCACTGCGATCTGCGTATTGCTTTCACGCATCTGCGCCACCGCCCCGGTGATTTCCGCCAGCGCCGCGCCAGCCTCTTGTGCCTGTTGCACGCAGTCGTCGGCCTTGAACGAGCTCTCCTGCATGAAGTCAACGGCGTCCCGCGTTCCGGCCTGCAATGCCGAAACCATCACCGTGATTTCATCTGTCGAGGTTTGCACACGCTTGGCCAGGTTGCGTACTTCATCGGCGACCACGGAAAAACCACGACCCATTTCACCGGCCCGGGCCGCTTCAATGGCGGCGTTCAGCGCCAGCAGGTTGGTCTGCTCGGCAATGCTGTGAATCACATTGACCACGCCGTTGATCTTCTGGTTGTCCTCGGCCAGGCGCTGGATCATCTCGGCGGTCTGCTGCACGCCGGTGGACAACCCGGCAATCGACTTCTGCACGCGCATCACCACGGCCTGGCCGCTTCCGGCGAGGGTATCGGCCGATTGCGAGAGGTCACGGGTGGCGCCGGCATGCTGGGCGATGTGGTAGACCGTGGCGGTCATTTCGTTGATGGCGGTGGCGGCCTGGTCGGTTTCGCTCTGCTGGCCGAGCATGCCGTGGCGCACTTCGTTCATGCTTGACGCCAGCCGAGCGGCGCCGTCGTCCAGTTGCCGCGCGGTGTTGGCGACGGTGTTGACCACCCGTTGATAGCCGGCCTGCATGGCGTTGAAGGCATTGGCCATTTGCCCGACTTCGTCGCTGCACGCCAGCGGGACGCGGGACGAGAGGTCGCCGGTTTTCTCGACGTGCAGCATCACGTCTTTCAAGGTGTTGAGCTGGCTGAGCAAGAAGCGGATCAACAATTGAGAAGCGCCGAGCATCGCCAGCATCAGGATGAACACCGCTACCGCATAGTTGGCAAAGCGCTCGCCGAATACCTGGCTGAGGCTCTGGCCATGAGCAACAACTGCCACCTGCTGGCCGTCTGCGCGTGTAAACACCTCGGCGCCCATCAGCAGATTGTCACCGAACAGCGGGGGGGTGTTGATCTCGACCCAGCCGTTGGCATCGGCCAGTTCAGGTACCGATTGATGGTTCAAGACAGGTGCTCGTCCGCGGTTGAACGTCAGTAGGTTTTCGGCGTTGGGCAGCGGTTGTCCGGCAGGCCAGGCGCTGAGCAAGCGCGCCTGGGCTTGGGCCGATGCCTGAAAGGCGTGATTGCGAGCCTGTTGTTCGAGTTGTACGGCGTACAACACCAGCAAAAGGGTGGTGACAAAGGCGACGGCATTCACCGCCCAGAATTTGTACTTCAGCGAGATATTGCTAAGCCAGGCACCCATGGAGGTCTTCTCTGATAGCGGAAACAGTATTGGCAAGGTGCCAGCATTGTGCCGCTATGCAGGGCTTCAGATCTTGACGCAGGTCAATGGCAGGAGCGAGCTGTGTTCACAGGGGGATAGTCGGCAAGCCATAAAATGCCCGTGCGCACGCGGTCGTGTGCGCCGCCAGATCTTCCGCTGTCTCCTCCCGATGTAGCGCCACCTCACGCAACACCTCGGTCAGATACGCCGGCTCATTGCGGCCGTTCTTCGGCTTCGGCCGCAGGCTGCGCGGCAGCAGGTACGGCGCATCGCTTTCGAGCATCAGCCGCCCGCGTTTGATCTCTTTCACCAGCGGATGCAAATGAGTACCGCGGCGTTCATCGCAAATCCAGCCGGTGATGCCGATGTGCAGGTCCAGGTCGAGGTAACTGAACAGCGCCGACTTTTCCCCGGTGAAGCAGTGCACCACGGCGGCCGGCAATTGATCGCGGTATTCGCGCAGGATTTCCAGCAGGCGTTGGCTGGCATCACGTTCGTGCAGGAACACCGGCATCTGCAACTCGACGGCCAGCGCCAGATGCTCTTCGAGGACTTTCTCCTGTTGCGGGCGCGGCGAGAAATCGCGGTTGAAATCCAGACCGCATTCACCCACGGCCACGACGTTCGATTCCTTGAGCAGGCTGCGCAGTCGACTGGCACTGTCGGCGTTCCAGTCGCTGGCCGCGTGGGGATGAATGCCAGCGGTGGCGAACAGGCGTTGCGCGCTTTCATCCAGTTGCTGGCACAGCTCCAGCGCCTGTTCGCTGCCCTCGACGTTGGTGCCGGTCAGCACCAATTGGCAGACGCCGGCGGCATAAGCGCGGTCGAGTACAGCCTGGTGCTTGTCGGCAAAACTGGGGTTGGTCAGGTTGACGCCGATATCGATGAGTTGCATGGTGCTACCTCGGACCAAAGGCCGGAAAGCATATCAGAGCTGTAGATTTATAAGAAAAACCAAGAACTACAACGAGTTATAGCTGTCATTTGATTCCGCGGGAGTGGGCAGGGTGGTCAGAGTGCCATCACTGTGCCAGTCTTTCGCACTTTGCCAGCGCTCAGGCGCTCTGTTTTTGTCGTGTGATTTCATGAAATCACTCATGTGATCAACCCGAATTCTTTGCGGAGAGTGGATGATTCGTCCCTCGGTTTTGCTCCTGCTGTGCTGTTCGCTGCTGCTGCCGGTCTCGGCGGTCGCGCGTCTGCCCGGGCCGCTGCAAGCCGTGCCGGCCGCCAAGGTCCGGGACCTGACGGAAATCCGCAGCGGTCGCGTGCTCCGAGTGCTGGTCAACCAGAGCCGCAACAGCTCCGGCGAAGTCCAGGGCCAGGCCATCGGTGTTGAATACCATCGTTTGCGCGCCTTCGAGCAATACCTCAACGGTCACGCCCGTGACGGTCAGGAAATCTCTCTCAAGATCATTCCCAAGGCCAAGGATCAGTTGCTCGGCGCGTTGCAGCGCGGGGAGGGCGATCTGGTGGCGCCGGGTGAATTGCTTGACCTGCGAGCGGGATACGCCGTCAGTACCAGTGAGCCGATTGCCAGCAACATTGCGCTGGTGCTGGTCGGCATTAAGGGCGAACGCCGCTATACCCGTCTCGAACAACTGTCGGGCAAAACCCTGGCACTGCCCACCGGCAGCGCCGCCGGGGATGCCGTCAGCCAGATCAATCAAAAGCTCGCGCTGCACAAATTGCCGCCGGTCACCATTGAGTGGGTCGATCCGAGCCTGGCGGTCGAGGACGTGCTGGAGATGGTCCAGGGCGGGATTTTTCACCTGACCATCGTCGAACAACCGATTGCCGAGCGCTGGAGCAAGATCCTGCCGAAATTGCGTCTCGACCGGCAGGTGCTGATCAGCGAGCCAGGCGAGGAGTTCTGGTTTGTGCGTCGCGATGCCTCGATGTTGCGGGCCAGCATTGACCGTTTCCTCGCCGGCTACAAAAAACCGTCGGACCAGGACGTCGCTTTCCTGCGCATCTATCGGCGTCTCTATCAAGTGCACTATCCCTTGGCCAAGGCTGACCGGCAGCGTCTGGAAAAGCTTCGTCCTGTGCTGCAAAAACATGCCGACGGCCAAGGCATGGACTGGCTGAACCTGGCGGCGCTGGCGTTCAAAGAGTCAGGTCTGCAACCCAAGGCGCGCAGTGGCGGTGCGCCGACCGGCCTGATGCAGATCACGCCTTCCGCAGCGCAGCGAGTCGGTGTCAGCAATATTCAGGATCTCGATGCCAATGTGCAGGCCGGGGCCAAGTACCTGGCAATGATTCGTCGCAAGTTCTTCGCCAGCCCCAAACTCAACGAGCGCGAGCGCATGGCGTTCGTGCTGGCGGCCTACAACATTGGCCCGGAGCGGGTGCAAGGGATGCGTGCCGAGGCACGGCGACGTGGGTTGAATCCCAATCAGTGGTTCTTTCAGGTGGAACGCATCGCCATGGAGCAGGTGGGAATGGGACCTGTCAGCTATGTTAATAGCGTGAACAAGTACTACTTGGCGTTCGATCGGGAGCGGGAGTCGTTGGAGCCCCAGGGGCAAAAAGTTGCCCTTCGTAAATGATCGAATAAACTGATTGTTAATGCGAGATTTTTGCGCTTTTAACATGAGATTTACTGATTAATATAGCGGCCAACCAACACACTCTCACAATGGATGACACAGCATGAGCACACTGATCAACAAGGTTCTGTTTACCCGCGCTGGCTACGGCCTGACTGTTCTGCGAATTTTCGTCGGCATCATCTTCGCTGCCCACGGTTCGCAGAAACTCTTTGGTGCGTTTGGCGGCTACGGTCTGGCCGGCACCGCGCAGTACATGGAAAGCATCGGCCTGGCGCCGGGTTACCTGATGGCGACGCTGGCGGGCGGTACTGAGTTCTTCGCCGGTCTGGCATTGATCATCGGCCTGCTGGCTCGCCCGGCGGCGTTGGGTTTGACCTTTCTCTCGCTGGTGGCGATTTTTTCGGTACACATCAGCAACGGTCTGTTCATGGCCAACAACGGTTACGAGTTCGCCCTGGCCTTGCTCGGTGGCAGCATCGCGGTACTGATCGAAGGCGCCGGCAAGCTCTCGGCCGACCGTGCCATCGCTGGCTGACCGCTCTGGCTCAAGCAAAAGGCCTGCATTGCGCAGGCCTTTTTGTTGTGCGTCATTCTTGACACTGTCCGGTCAGCTTCACTAGGATGCTGCCCATGCGCCGATTTAAACAGCTACTTGCGGGGCGCCAGGTGACTCATCCAGTTGCCGATAGAAGCTTGAAACAGGCTTCGAAATACCGCTAAAGCGCTGGTTCGGTGTTGCCTCTCACCTGCCATGCAGACTTTGAGGCAGAGACACGACACGATGAATGCACTAAGCCCCGTTATACGTCCCGCGCCGATCACGGCACATCTGACCCAGCGCAATCCAAAAATCCTGCTTGGCGGCAAACATCAGCCGACGCTCTTGCGTTACCTCGATGGCTGGCCACGTCGCACCGGTGGTCCGGCAGCTTTCCTGATCCAGTTTGTCGAAGATGGCGAATCTTTGGCTCGCTTTGCCGGCGACAGTTTCGACCT